>OY970156.1:0-3600000 GCA_963706195.1 uncultured Pseudomonadota bacterium
CGCCGAGCAGGGCGATCACGTCCTGCAACGCGCGCCAGTGCGCCAGGGTCTCCCGCACCTCCCCGGCGATCGCGGCGTGCGCCGCGCCCACCACCAGCGGGTCGAGCAGGACCGAGAACGAGGCCAGCGGATCGACCGCCGGATAGATCCCCTCCGCCGCCAGGTCGCGCGAGAGCACCAGCGCGCTGTCGATATGGCCGGAGATCGCGGTGACCGCCGGATCGGTGAAATCGTCGGCCGGGACATAGACCGCCTCGATCGCGGTGATGGCCGCACCGGCCACCGACGCGATGCGCTCCTGCAACGCCGCCACCTCGGTGGCAAGCGTCGGCTGGTAGCCCACCCGCGACGGCAGCCGGCCGAGCAGGCCGGAGACCTCGCTGCCGGCCTGGACGAAGCGGAACACGTTGTCCATCAGCAACAGCACATCCTGCTGCTTCCGGTCGCGGAAATACTCGGCGATGCTGAGCGCGGCGAAGCCGACCCGGAAGCGCGCGCCCGGTGGCTCGTTCATCTGCCCGTAGACCAGCACGGTGCGGGCGAGCACGCCGGAGCGCTGCATGTCGGTGAGCAGCTCGTGGCCCTCGCGCGAGCGCTCGCCGATGCCGGCGAAGACGGAGATGCCATGGTAGCGCTCCACCATGGCGTGGATCAGCTCCATCACCAGCACCGTCTTGCCGACCCCGGCGCCGCCGAACATCGCCGCCTTGCCGCCGCGGGCGAGCGGGACCAGCAGGTCGATCACCTTGATCCCGGTTTCGAACACCGTGCTGGCGCCGGTCTGCGCGACGAGCGGCGGCGGGCTGCGATGGATCGGCCAGCGTTCGGTCTCCGCCGGCAGCGCCGGGCCGCGGTCGCCGGGCACGCCCAGCACGTCGAGCAGGCGGCCCAGCACCGGATCGCCGACCGGGATGGTGAGCGGGCCGCCGGTCGCCTGCACCGCGGTACCGCGCCGCAGGCCGGCGGTTTCCGCCAGCGCGACGGCGCGCACGGTGGTGGGATCGAGATGGCTCTGCACCTCGGCCATCAGCGTGCCCGGCCGGTCCCAGGCGATCCGCAGCGCCGCGTTCACGGCCGGCAACGGCGGCGCCTCGAAGCGCACGTCGAGCACCGGCCCGCGCACTGCGATCATGCGTCCGGAGGGAATCGGGGGCGACATGGCATGCGGCCGGGGCGTGGGTTCAGGGCTGGCCGACGGCCGCCGCGTCCGCTTGCGCCAGGGCGCGGACGATGTCGGCGCGGCTGACGATGCCGACCAGCTTGCCGTCGCGCAGGATCGGCACCCGCTTGATGCGATGGCGCGACAACAGGTCGGCGAGTTCCGGCAGGCTCGCGGTGTGGGGCGCGGTGACGACGCGCGGGCTCATGAGGTCGCGCACGCGGTGGCGATCGAGCCGGATGTAGTCCAGGAACTCCTTGGCGAGGTCGGTGCCCTCGGCGATCATGTTGAGCCACCAGTCGCGACGCAATGCGTTCTCCTGGCCGAACGGGCGCATCAGGTCGCCCTCGCTGATCATGCCGGCCAGGGTACCGTCCGGGGCGACCACCGGCACCGCGCTGATGCCGTGTTTGGTGAGCACCTCGGCCACCCGGGCGACGGTATCGTCGGGGCCAACCGTTACCACGGTGCGGGTCATGATGGCGGCAGCGTCGAGCGGCATCGGGTCCTCCTGCGCAGTTTGTGGTGGCGGGTCGGGCGCGGTGAGCAAGCACGCGGGCGGCCGGCGGCGCATTGACTTCGATCAACCGGAGGAACCGCGCTGCGTTGATTCACGTCAACGTCGTTCGCGCGCCGCGCCGCTACGGATCGTCGGCACGGAACGACGCATGGACGAACGCATGAACCGGCCTGGATGGGGCATCGATGAAAGGCGCCGCAGGTGCCGCATGGCGCCGACCGGCCGGCCCTTCGGTCCACCGCCGTGAGCCGGCGCCGGCGCCTGCTGCTGCTCGCCGCCGGGGCGATCGTGCTCGGTCTCGGCGCCACGGTCTGGTTCTGGCCGCCGGCGCGGCATTTCCTGTTCGGTGCACCGCCCGCCACCGCGATCGAGGTCTCGGGCAATATCGAGGCGCACCAGAGCGTCCTGAGCTTCACCCAGGTCGCGGCGCCGATCGTCACGCTCCCGTTCGACGACGGCGCGGGCGTCGCCGCCGGCACGGTGCTGGCGCGGGTCGATCCACGCTTCTATCAGCGCCAGGTCGGCATCGACCAGGCCAACCTGACGGTCGCGGCGGCGCAGGTGACCGTGGCCGGGAACACGCTGCTTGCCGCGCAGCACAGCGTGGCCAGCGACCGCTACGACCTGGCCGAAAAGGATCGCGATTACGCCCGCGCCGAGGCGTTGGTGAAAGGCAACGTGGTGTCGCACCAGACCCGCGATCTCGCCTTCACCGCCGCCGCGCAATCGGCTGCCACCCTGGCGCATGACCAGGCGATGGTATCGGTCGCGCGGGACAACATCGTGCTGGCCCGCGCCACCCTCGCCGCCGACCAGGCAAAGCTCCGCCTCGATCAGGTCACCTTGTCCTACACCACGCTGCGCGCCCCGTTCAGCGGCGTGATTTCGGTGCGGGAGGCGGAACTCGGCGAACTGGCAGGACCGGGGGTGGCGATCTTCACCCTCGACGACCTCGACCACGTCTGGCTGCGCGCCTATGTCAACGAGCCCGATCTCGGCAAGGTCCGCCTCGGCGAGCCGGTCGATGTGACGACCGATACCTACCCGGGCCACGTCTACCACGGCCGCATCGGCTTCATCTCACCGGAGGCGGAGTTCACGCCGAAGACGGTGGAGACCCACGCCGAACGCGTGACGCTCGTGTATCGCATCCGCATCGACATCGACAATCCGACGCACGAACTGCTGCCGGGGATGCCGGCCGACGCGCGGATCGCCCTGCTGCCGGCCGGGCACCGGTGACGCCGCCTGCCGCCGCCGCGGTGGTTGCCGACGGGCTGAGCCGGCGCTTCGGTCCGGTCGCGGCGGTGCGCGGGATCAGCTTCGCCGTCACGCGCGGCGAGATCTTCGGCCTGGTCGGCCCGGACGGCGCCGGCAAGACCACGATCATGCGCATGCTGGCCGGCGTGCTGACGCCCGGATGCGGGCGCGATCGCGCTCGACGGCATCGACGTCGTGCGCCGATCCGGAGCGCGCCAAGCCGCACCTCAGCTACATGCCGCAGCGCTTCGGCCTGTATGAAGACATGACGGTGGCGGAGAACATCTTCTTCTACGCCACGCTGTTCGCGGTGCCCGGCAACGACGTCGCGGCGCGCAGCGCGCCAGAACTGCTGGCGGCGGCCGGGCTCGGCGCGTTCCGCGCGCCGCCTCGCCGGGCAGCTCTCCGGCGGCATGAAGCAGAAGCTCGGCCTGGTCTGCGCGCTGATCCATACGCCGCGCGTGCTGCTGCTCGACGAGCCGACCACCGGCGTCGATCCGGTGTCGCGCCGCGATTTCTGGGCGCATCCTGTACGGCCTGCGCGAGCAGCGGCGTCACCATCCTGCTCTCCACCGCCTACATGGACGAGGCGGAGCGCTGCTCGCGGCTGGCGCTGCTGCACGCCGGCGCAGATCCGCCGCTGCGATACACCCGGCGCGGCTGAAGCAGGCGATGCCGGGCGCGCTGCTCGCCGTGGCCGGCGCCGATCCGCGCGGCGCTGCGCGATGCGCTGGTGGACGCGCCCGGCGTGCTCGGCGCTGCTGCTGATGGGCGACCGCGTCATGTCCGGGTGGATGACGCCGAGCGCCGCATGCCCGAGTTGCGCGCCCGGCTCGCCGCGGCCGGCGGCATGCGCCGATGCCGACATCACGCGGATCGAGCCCGGCATCGAGGACGTGTTCGTCGCCCTGCTCGGCGCCGGAGCGCGCGGCATGACGGACGCCGCGACCCGCCGTGCTGGCCGAGGGCCTGACCAAGAAATTCGGCGCCTTCACCGCCGTCGACCGGCTCGATCTCAGCATCGCCAAGGGCGAGGTCGTGGGGTTCATCGGCCCGAACGGCGCCGGCAAATCGACCACCATCCGCATGCTGTGCGGGCTGCTGCGGCCGAGCGCCGGACGCGCCACGGTGGCCGGCTTCGACGTCGGCCGCGAGCCCGAGGCGGTGCGCGCGCATATCGGCTACATGTCGCAGAAATTCTCGCTCTACGGCGACCTCACCGTGCGCGAGAATCTGCGCTTCTTCGGCGGCCTCTACCGGGTGCCGCGCGCGCGACATCGACGAGCGCACGCCGGTTCGCCGTCGCGCATGGCCGGGCTGGAGGGGCGCGAGGACGCGCTGGTGCGCACGCTGGCCGGCGGCTGGAAGCAGCGGCTCGCGCTCGGCTGCGCCATCCTGCACCGCCCGCCGGTGCTGTTCCTCGACGAGCCGACCTCGGGCGTCGAGCCGGAGGCGCGCCGGCTGTTCTGGGACCTGATCCACCACCTGGCGTCGGAGCGGCGTCACCATCCTGGTCTCGACCCACTACATGGACGAGGCGGAATACTGCAACCGCATCGCCCTGATCGACGCCGGCCGGCTGGTGGCGATCGGCAGTCCCGGCGAGCTGCGCCGGCGCGAGCTCGGCGGCGCGCTGGTACGAGCTCGACTGCACCCGCGCTCGGCGCGGCGCTGCGCGGCGCTGCGCGACGCGCCCGGCGTGATCGAGGCGGCGATCTTCGGCGACAAGCTGCACGTGCTGTTGACGCCGGCGGGCGGCCGCGGCCGATCTGCCGCGGCTTCCTGGCGCGGCAGCGGCATCACCGCCGGCGCCGCCGCGGCCGATCGACGCCGAGCCTGGAGGACGTGTTCGTCCAGCTTGGTCGCCGGCCACGCGGCGGCGGCCGGGGCATGAGGCCATGAACCCGCGCCGATCCTGTTCGCCATCGCCTTCAAGGAGACGCTGCAGGTCTGGCGCGATCCGCGCAGCCTCGCGATCGCGCTGCTGATGCCGCTGATGCAGATGGTGATGCTCGGCTACGGCGTCAGCCTCGATATCCGCGTGTGCCGCTCTGCGTCTATCGACCAGGAGAACAGCCAGGTCAGCCGCGCGCTGGTGCGAACGTTTCGTCGCCTCCGGCTGGTTCGCGATCGCGCGCCACGCTCGACGACGACCGGGCGGTGCGCCGAGCGATGGACCGCGATGCCTGCATCGGCGCCGCGGTGATCCCGGTCGATTTCTCGCGCGTGCTGACGAGCACCGGCACCGCGACCGGTGCAGATCGTGTTCGACGCCACCGACGCCAACACGACCAACATCGCCATCGGCTACGCGCAGGGCGTGGTCGCCCTGGCCACCGCCGATCTCGATGCGCGCTGGACCGCCGCGCACGGCATCCGCCCGTCGGACGTCGGCGTGGTCGATCTGGAGCCGCGGGTCTGGTTCAACGAGGGGCTGGACAGCCGCAATTTCATCATCCCCGGCGTGGTGGCGGTGATCCTCGCCCTGGTCGGCGCCCAGCTCACCTCGCTCACCGTCTCGCGCGAGTGGGAACGCGGCACGATGGAGCAGCTCGTCTCCACCCCGGTGACGCCGCTCGAGGTGATGATCGGGCAAGCTGCTGCCGTATTTCCTGATCGGGGTGTTCGACGCGGCGTTCTGCCTGCTGGCGGCGGTCTTCTGGTTCGGCGTGCCGTTCCGCGGCAGCCTCGGCACTCTGCTGCTGACGACGGCGCTGTTCACTCGTGGTGGTGCTGGCGATCGGCTATCTGATCTCGGTGCGGGTGCGCAGCCAGCTCGGCGCCAGCCAGGTCGCGCTGCTGGTGACCATGCTGCCGACCACCCTGCTGTCGGGCTACACCTTCCCGATCGATCAGATGCCGGCGCCGATCCGCGCGCTCTCGTTGCTGGTCTATCCGCGCTACTTCGTCACCATCCTGCGCGCCGTGTTCCTCAAGGGCAGCAGCCTCGCCGAGCTGATCGGCCCGGTGCTGGCGTCTCGTGCTGTATGCGGCGGTCGTGCTCTGGCTCGCCGCCCGCGCCTTCCGCAAGCGGCTGGACTGAGCGATGTTCGAGCGGCTCCAGGTCATGCTGATGAAGGAGTTCCTGGAACTCCGGCGCGACCCCTGGGCGATGTTCCGCCTGATCGTGCCGCTGCTGATCCAGATGCTCGTGTTCGGCTATGCCGCGACCTTCACCGTGCATCACGTGGCGACCGCGGTGCTCGACCTCGACCACAGCCAGGCGAGCCGCGGCCTGATCTCGCACTTCGTCGCCACCGGCCGGTTCGACATCGTCGATGTCGCGAACCCGGCAGAGCCAGATCACGCACGACATCGACAGCGGCTCGGGCGACGGTCGCGATCGTCATCCATGCCGGATTCGCCAAGGACCTCGCCAACGGGCAGACCGCGCCGCTGCAGGTGATCGGTCGACGGCACCAATTCCAACACCGCGCTGATCGCGCTCGGCTATGTCAATCAGATCGTGGCGCTCTATCAGGCCGGGCAGACGGCGCAGGCCTATCCCGCCGCCGTCGTCACCTCCGCAGTTCCGGCGGTGCAAGTGTCGCTGCGAGGAGCGCCCGTGGTTCAATGAGGGGCTGGAAGACACGTGGTTCTTCATCCCCGGCGTGATCGGCACCATCACCCTGTTGCAGGTGGTCAGCCTGACCGCCTTCGCGATCGTGCGCGAACGCGAGGTCGGCACCCTGGAACAGATCATGGTGAGCCCGATCCGTCCGGTGGAGTTCATCCTCGGCAAGACCCTGCCGTTCTTCCTGATCGGGCTGGGCGACGTGACGCTGGTGAGCGCCTTCGGGGTGCTGTGGTTCGGCGTGCCGTTCGTCGGCAACCCGCTGGTGATGCTGCTCGGTGCGTCGCTGTTCCTGTTGGCGGCGCTTGGCCTCGGCCTGCTGCTCTCGACCTTGTCGCGTACCCAGCAGCAGGCGTTTGCACTCAATTTCTTCCTGGTCAATCCGCTGTTCATCCTGTCGGGCTTCGCCTTCCCGATCGCGGCGATGCCGGTCTGGCTGCAATGGTTCACCTTCATCAACCCGCTGCGCTACTTCCTGGTGGTGATCCGCGCGGTGTTCCTCAAGGGCGTGGGGATCGGCGTGCTGTGGCCCGATCTGCTGGCGCTGGCGCTGTTGGCGGCGGGGTTGCTCGGCCTCAGCGTGCTGCGGTTCCACAAGTCGCTCGATTGAGCCCGGCGGCCCGGCGGCCGGCAGCCATGCGCCGCGGCGGCGCTATGCTTTCGGGTAGCCGACGGTCCGGGCGAAGGTGACAAACTGCGTGGCGGCCAGTTTCAAGCTACCGGCAAGCCGCTCCTGGTCCAGCGAGCCGCGGATCGCCTGCGCCGGCGGCTCAGGTGGCCGTGACGAAATCGTAGCGGCCGACCCCCTGCACCAGCAGATAGCGGCTGACGCCGTCGGCGGCATTGCCGGAGCGGTGGACGACCCTGGGCGGTACCGACAGGGTCTCGCCCGGATGCAGGCGCTGTTTCCGCGGTGGGTCGCGCAGCTCCACCTCGATCAGGCCCTCCAGGCAATAGAAGCGGTCGGTGACCTCGGAATGATGATGCCAGGACAGGCTGTCACCAGGCCGCAGCACGTATTCCACCACGCGCACCTCCGGGGTCTGCAGGACGATCCGGGTCGTTCCGCCCGCCGTTGCAGGCGCCCCGTCGGTCCGTTCCATTGTCCATGCTCCTTTGTCGATTCGGCCATCCCGATGTTTGCCCGGGCATTGGTGGCCCGCTCCGGTCGCATGCGCCTTGTCAACCGGGGCAATGCCCGGATAGGCATTTACAATATAAATTATAGCGCTGCCGGACAGCTCAGTCACCCCCGACCGCCCCGCTTCGCTCCGCAGGGCAGGGCGAGGGAGAGGTGGGACGAACGCCACCCGAGGCCGGGCATGACCCGGGCCGAGTTCACACGTGGCTCGCCACCGCCGTGCCCCGTCCTGCCGGCCGGGGCCTTGTCGCAGCGAGGATCTCCCCACTGCCCAGGCGGTGCGTCCGGCCGGCATCTCGGGGAGAGGCAGGGCGATCGGGCGAACCTCCGCGCCTTCACCTCTCCCGCGGCGCGGCAGAGGTGAAGGAGCTACCGGCCGCGCCGATTTTTACGGTTCCCCCGATTGCCCTGCGGGGAGAGGTGCGGCCGGTTGACACAGATCATGGCGCCGGCCCCGGGCACGGAGGAAAGCGAACCGAAGCTTCGTTCGCAGCCATTCCGGCGAGAAGGGTCCTGCCATGTCCGAACTGTCGCGCGCGCGACACGTCGTTGCCGCCACCTATCTGGGCTGGACACTCGACGCGTTCGATTTCTTCGTGCTGATCTTCGTGCTGAACGACGTCGCGAAGACGTTCGGCACCAGTCTCACCACGATGACCCTCGCCATCACCTTCACCCTGGCGATGCGGCCCGTGGGCGCGTTCGTCTTTGGACGGCTGGCCGACCGTTACGGGCGCCGTCCGGTGTTGATGGCCAACGTGCTGTGTTTTGCCGCGCTCGAATTCTTCACCGGCTTTGCGCCGACGTTGCTGAGTTTCATGATCCTGCGCACCCTGTTCGGCATCGCCATGGGCGGCGAGTGGGGCATCGGCGCCTCCCTGGCGATGGAGACGATCCCGGTGCACTGGCGCGGCTGGGTCTCCGGGCTGCTGCAGGCGGGCTATCCCAGCGGCTATTTCCTGGCCGCGGTCGTGTTCGGCCTGTTCTATCCGCTGGTGGGCTGGCGCGGCATGTTCATGATCGGCGGCCTGCCGGCGCTGCTGGTGGTGTATCTGCGCACCAGCGTGCCGGAAAGCCCGGACTGGGTGACCCGCGCCGCCGCGCCGCGTCCGGCCATCGGCCTCGTGCTGCGCCGGCACCTCGGCCTGCTGGTCTGGGCCGTGGTGATGATGACGGCGTTCAACTTCTTCAGCCACGGCACGCAGGATCTGTATCCGAGCGCGTTCCTGTCGGTGCAGCACCATTTCTCGCACGCGACGGTGACCACGATCGCGCTGGTCTACAACGCGGGGGCGATCCTGGGCGGCATCGGTTTCGGCGCGCTGTCGGAACGGATCGGGCGGCGCTTCGCGATCATCCTGGCCAGCCTGCTGGCGCTGCCGGTCCTGCCGCTGTGGGCTTTCTCCAGCACCCCGTTCTGGCTCGGGGTGGGGGCGTTTCTGATGCAGATCTGCGTTCAAGGCGCCTGGGGCGTGGTGCCGGCGCATCTGAACGAGCTGTCGCCGCCGGAGATCCGCGCGACCTTTCCGGGCTTCGTCTATCAGCTTGGCAATTTCCTGGCCTCCTACAACGCCACCATCCAGGCGGCGATCGGCGCGCATATGAACCATACCTATAGCTGGGCGCTGGCCGGCGTGGCTGGCACCGTCGCGGTGCTGATCGCGCTGCTGGTCGGCTTCGGGCCGGAGGCGCGCGACATCGGCATGGGTGGCCCCGACCTGTCGGGCGCCACGGCGCCGCCGGGGCAGACGCCCTGAAGCGGGCGGCCGATGCGCCCCGGGGATGAAAACGGTGGGCGCGCCGTTCCTCTCCCGCAAGCGCGGGGGGAGAGGGAGAAGGACGGCGCGCCGCCGCTCCGCCCGTGACCTTGGATCCGGCCCGGTCGGCGTCGCGGGACACGCCCGACGACGCCTGGCGCCGCCGGGTGCGGAGCGGTGCGCGGGCGGTGCTGCGGGTCTGGTTCCGCCTGGTCCACGGGGTCGTCCCCACCGGTCTCGACCGCTATCCGCCGCCCGGCGTGCCCGCGCTCGTGATCGCGAACCACCTCAGCCTCGCCGACGGCCCGCTGCTCGCGGCCTTCCTGCCCGGCGATCCGACCTTCGTCATCGATGCGGAGATCGCCGCGCGCTGGTGGGTGCGCCTGCTGCTGTGGCCGGCGCGGACGATCCGGATCGATCCGCGCCAGCCCTTCGCGGTCCGCGGCATGATCGCCGCGGTGCGCGCCGGCGCGCGGCTGGTGGTGTTCCCGGAAGGCCGCATCAGCGTGACCGGAGGGCTGATGAAGGTGCTGGACGGCACCGGGCTGATCGCCGACCGGGCCGGCGCCGCGATCGTGCCGGTCCGCATCGAGGGCACCCAATTCTCGCGACTGTCCTATCTGCGGGGCAAGCTGCGCCGGCGCTGCTTCCCTCCGGTGTCCCTGACCGTCCTGCCGCCGCGGGCGCTGGGGCTCGACCCGGCGCTGCGCGGGCGTCGCCGCCGCCAGGAGGCGGGGGCGGCGCTGCAGGATATGATGACCGCGGCCGCCTGGGCCGGGCAGGACATCGAGCGGACGGTGTTCGCGGCCCTGCTGGCGGCACGGCAGCGCCACGGCGGCGGTCTGCGCATCCTGACCGATGCCGATCGCGCGTACTACAGCTACCGGCGGCTCGTGCTGGCGGCCTGCGTCCTGGGCCGCGCCCTGGCGGCGCGCACCCGCCCCGATGAGATGGTCGGCCTGCTGCTGCCGAATGCCGCCGCCACCGTGATCGCGTTCCTGGGGCTGCACGCCCATGGCCGCGTGCCGGCGCCGCTCAACGTCACCATCGGCGCCGAGGGGATGCGCGCCGCCTGCGCGACCGCGGGGATCCGCCTGGTCGTCGCGTCCCGCCGCTTCGTCGCGCGGGCGCGGCTGGAGCGGGCAGTGGCGGCGCTGGAAGGCGCGGTCGCGGTCCTGTGGCTCGAGGACCTGGGCGCGGAGATCGGCCCCGCGGCCCGGCTGCGCGGCCTCGTCGACGTGCTGCGCGCGCACCGCCTGCCCGGCTGCCGCGCCAGCCCGGATGCGCCCGCCGCGGTGCTGTTCACCAGCGGCACCGAGGGCACGCCGAAAGGCGTCGTGCTCAGCCACCGCAACATCCTCGCCAACTGCGGCCAGGCCGCGTCGGTGCTGGATTTCACCTCGGCCGACACCGTGTTCAACGCGATGCCGGTGTTCCATGCGTTCGGGCTGACGGTCGGCACCCTGCTGCCGCTGCTCGTCGGGGTGCCGGGGTTCCTCTATCCGACACCGTTGCACTACCGGCTGATCCCGGCGCTGATCTACGCCACCGACGCCACCATCGTGTTCGCCACCGACACGTTCCTGGCCGGCTGGGCGCGCTACGCCCATCCGTACGACTTCCGCAGTGTACGCTACCTGCTGGCCGGGGCCGAGAAGCTGCGCGAGACCACGCGGCGGGACTACGCCGACAGGTTCGGGGTGCGCCTGCTCGAAGGCTACGGCGCGACCGAGACCGCCCCGGTGGTGGCGATCAACACCCCGCTGCGCAACGCCGAAGGCAGCGTCGGGCGGATCCTGCCCGGCATCGCCTGGCGGGTCGAGTCGGTGGAGGGCATCCCCGACGCCGGCCGGCTCTGGGTGCGCGGCCCGAACGTGATGCGCGGCTACCTGCGCGCCGACCGGCCCGGGGAGATCCTGCCGCCGCCGGACGGCTGGTACGACACCGGGGACATCGTCGCGGTCGATCCTGCCGGCTTCCTGTTCATCCGCGACCGTGCCCGGCGCTTCGCCAAGATCGGTGGCGAGATGGTACCGCTTTCGGTGGGTGAGGCGCTGGCCGCCGCGGTCTGGCCGCAGGCGGAGCACGCCGTGGTGGCGCTTGCCGCGGCGGGGAAGGGCGAGCGGTTGGTGCTCGCCACCACCGCCGTGGAGGCCGATGCGGCCCGGCTGCTGGCCGCGGCGCGGGACCGCGGCATCGCCGCGATCCTGGTGCCGCGCACGATCCTGGTGCTGCCCGCGCTGCCGCGCCTCGGCACCGGCAAGCCGGACTATCCGGCGATCGCGGCGCTGGCAGCGTCGACTGCGCCATCCGGGTGAATGGGGCGCCGGGCAGGCCGGGGGCATCGGCCGGCGCCCTCAGCGACGTGGCGGCGCGGGCCGGCTTCAGCCGGTGAAGCGTGGGAACAGAAGGTTGTTCTCGGTGTGGATGTGCTCGACAAGGTCGTCGGCGAGCTTGTGCGCGCCGAGGTAAAGCGCGCGCCATGTCGTGCAGGCGTCATCCGGTGCGGTGAAATCGGCGGTCAGGCGCTCGACGGCACGCAGATGCGCGCCGTGGTCGTCGTGCTCCGCGCGCATAACGGCGATCGGCTGCGCGATCGCGGGATGACCGCCGCGGCGCAGCAGCGGGAACAGGATCTGTTCTTCCGTCTGCATGTGCGCCTCCAGCTCGGTCGCCATGGTTTCCAGCACGGTTGCGAGCCCGTGCGGCGCCGCGGGATGGGTCTTGTGGACGGCCTCGACCCGGCGGGCGAGCCGGATGAGTTCGGGAAACTCGCGCCGGTGGGCGGCATGGTAGCGTGTCTCGATGAGCGTGATCAGCGCGTCGGTCGGCTCGGGCGGCGCGACGGGGAGCGCCAGCGCGGCAATGGCATCGAGCTCGGCCTCCAACTCGGCCAGCGGAACTCCTTTGGACGTGGCGGCCTCGGCCAGTGACACCTTGCCGCCGCAGCAGAAGTCCAGTTTACGGCGGCGAAACACGCCAGTGGCACCGGGTAGCGTGGCGGCGATGTCCGCCAGGCTGCGGGCTGCGAAGGCGGTTTCCTGGGAAGCGGTCGCGCTCATGAGGCATTCTCCTGGCCCGCCCGGGTGCGGGCGTTGCGCCCGCGTCACGCGGCGGGGCGATGGCGATCGCCATGAATTGGTATTGGCGATACCAGTATATCGGCCCATGAATGTGGTATTGTCAATGCCAATTATGGGGTCGAACCATGCGCCTTCTTGCCTCCACCGACATCGCCCTGCGTGTCCTGATACTGCTTGCCGGCGCGCCTCCCGGGCGCCCGGTGAGCGTGGGCTGGATGGCACGGGAGCTCGGCGGCCTGTCCCGCGATCATCTCCACAAGATCGTCCAGGAGCTGACGAGTCTCGGTATCACCCGCACCGTACGGGGAGCGGGGGGCGGCATGCTGCTCGCCAGGGCGCCAGCCGAGGTGCGCCTGGGAAGCCTGGTGCGGCACCTGGAGGCGGATCAGGCGATGGTCGAATGCTTTCGCGCCGAGGGCTGCGCCTGCACGCTTCTTCCGGGCTGTCGGCTGCGCGGCATGCTGGCGTCTGCCGAGGCCGGATTCTACGCGAGCCTGGACGGTTACACACTGGCCGACTGCAGTCCCGACCCGGAGCGCGACGCACCGCTGCCGGACCGTCGCCGGGCGCCACCGGACATTCCTGCTTCCGGGTGACAAGCGGAAGCCGGCCCGACGGAAGAAGGATGCCATGTCGGCTGTCCTCCGGTGCCGATCGCATCGATCGATATTCTCGTTGTGCTGCAGAGTTGCAGGGACGCCGGACGCCGGCAGGGGCGCCCTGTTCGACGTGACCGCGCCATGCGCGCGATGATGCCGCTGCGATGCTGCTGCCCGGCACGTCTTGCGATCCCCCGCCGCATCCGCTCTTGTGCGACCCCGACCCACCGATCCGGAGCAGCGCGATGCGCGTCAGCGTGGTGCAGATGAACCCCGGCGCCGACAAGGCCGACAACATCGCCCAGGCGCGCCGCCTGCTCGGACGCGGCGATCGCCGCCGACCGGCCCGACATCGTCAGCCTGCCGGAGGTCTGGACCTGCCTCGGCGGCGACCGCGCCGGCAAGTTCGCGCAGGCCGAAGATGCTGCCGCGCCAAGGGCTCCAACGAGCCCGGCGGCCCGGCCTACGAGTTCCTGCGCGAGATCGCGCGCGGCGCGCGCGATCCACGTGCATGGCGGCTCGATGCATCGAACAGCGGCGGCGAGAAGCTGTTCAACACCACCGTGGTGTTCGACCCGGACGGCAGCGAGATCGCCCGCTACCGCAAGATCCACCTGTTCGACATCGTCACCCCCGACGGCACCGGCTATCGCGAAAGCAGCACCTACGGCGCCGGCGACGAGGTCGTCACCTATCGAGGCCGGCGGCGTCACGGTCGGCTGCGCCATCTGCTACGACCTGCGCTTCCCCGACCTGTTCTGGACGCTGCGCGAGCCGGCGCCGAGCTGATCTTCCTGCCCTCGGCCTTCACCTTGCAGACCGGCAAGGACCACTGGGAGGTGCTGATCCGCGCCCGCGCGATCGAGACGCAGTGCTGGTTCGCCGCCCCCGCCACCTGGGGCAAGCACCTGGACGGCAAGGGCGAGGCGCGCTTCACCTACGGCCATTCCCTGGTGTGCGATCCGTGGGGCCAGGTGGTCGCGCAGGTCTCGGACGGCATCGGCTGGGCGACCGCGCGCATCGACCCGACGCTGACCGCGCGGGTGCGGCGCGACATGCCGGTGCTGGAGCATCGGAAGCTCGCTTGAACGACGCTCCGGCCGTGCCGGCGCCGCCGGCCGCGGCGTCGTGCCGGCGCACCGTGACGCCGGGCCGCATCGCGTTCGCCGCCGCCGCCACGCGACCTGGCGCAGGACGCGCGCGCCCGCCTGGTCGCGCGCTACGGCGACTGCGCGTTCGACCAGGCGGAGGTGGTCGTGCGCGCTGGGCGGCGACGGCTTCATGCTGGAGACGCTGCACCGCGTGCTGGGCCGCGACCATCGCCGGTCTACGGCATGAACTGCGGCTCGGTCGGCTTCCTGATGAACCCGTTCAGCGAGGACGACCTGCTCGAGCCGGCTGGACGCGGCGCAGGAAGCGGTGCTGCACCCGCTGCGCATGCACGCGGTCACCGCCACCGGCACGGTGGAGGAGGCGCTGGCGTTCAACGAGGTGTCGCTGCTGCGCCAGCTGCGCCAGACCGCCAAGATCCGCATCACGGTCGACGGCACGGGTGCGGCTGCGCCGAGCTGATCTGCGACGGCGTGCTGGTGTCCACGCCGGCCGGCTCGACCGCCTACAACCTGTCCGCGCACGGGCCGATCGTGCCGCTGTCGGCCAACCTGCTGCCGCTGACGCCGATCAGCGCGTTCCGCCCGCGGCGCTGGCGCGGCGCCTGCTGCCGACCACGGCCGAGGTGCTGTTCGAGGTGCTGGAGCCGGACAAGCGGCCGGTCGCGGCGGTGGCGGATTTCACCGAGGTGCGCGACGTGGTGTCGGTCGCGGTGAGCGAGGACCGCACGGTGAGCGCGACCGTGCTGTTCGATCCCGGACCAGGGCCTGTCGGAGCGGATCATCGCGGAGCAGTTCACGGTCTGACGGCACCCCGATCGAGTCCCCCTCGCCCCGATCGCGGAACCTCACGGGACGCATGATCCCGGCGCGCCGGACGTACTTTTGCGGCCGGTTGCGATCTGCCACGCGGGCGGCCGAACGCACCCGATCTGCGGGGATGATGACAGGGCGGACGGGCCATGAAATTCAGACCGGATCGCACCGCCCGGCCCAGGTGCGAACCCGGTGTTTTGCCCAAAACATCAATGTATAATGGGAAGGGTGGTCTCGACGGAGAGCGGCACCCCTCCCATGAAAACCATGCCGAACACGGGGGTCCAGACATAGGCGGCGGACACCTGAATGGTGCCGTTCACCGTCGGTGTGCCGCCCGAGAAGGCCACCGTCACGGTAGGCGACGGGGTCGTGCCGCCAACATAATTCTGGAAGGCGGCGTTGAACTGCTGGGTGATCGTTTGCTGCGTGTCGGCGGCGCTGTTGATGGCGGCCCAGCGGCCGGCGATTTCCACAGCGTGTTCGAGCGCGCCCTCGGAGGCCGCCAGGCGCCCCACCTCCACGATCGCGAAGATCATCAGGAACGCCACGGGGCCGACGATTGCGAACTCGATGGCGGCGACGCCCCGTCGGTCGGAACGAAGCTGCCTCACGCCCCGGCTTGTCTGCGCAGGACCACGGCCGGGCCGCCCCCGGATCGGGCGACCGGCGGGGGGAGCCGACAAGCACCAGGCAAGGGTGCGCAGGCACCTCGTCACGAAAAATCCGACCCCATGCGCGGTGGACGACGCGGTTCGTGTCCATGGCGCCCTTCGACGTGTGCCTGCGTCATGCTGCACCATCAGTTCACCCGGATGGTCGCCGTTCTGGACAGCGGTAGCGGCGACGTCAGCGACGGGATTGCGATCGGCAGCGTCACGGTCGTCGAGAGGGAGACGGTGAGATAAGTCGCCAACTGCTGTCCCTCCGGACACTCGGTCGAGGCCGTCGCCGACGACCCATTCAGGATCGATCCGCCCGGCGGCGTGATGCAGTAGTAGCTGACCTGCGGCGTGACCATGGTAAGCGACGTGCTCCCTGGACCGAAGCCATCCTGCGCTGCGGTCAGCAGCCCATTATTGTCCGCGGCATTGGCGGTGCCCTCATAGGCGTAGAAAATGAGGCCGCGGAGCGCACGCTCGAGGTTTTCCTCGTTCTGCAGGACAATCGCATAGTCCGACATGGCGAGCAGCAAGGGCACCAGGAACAAGGCGAATGCCAGGGCAGCCTCGATCGCAACCGTACCGGACCGATCCGACAGCATGCGGCGCCGACGGCGGCGTGCCGCGACAGGAACCCGGCGGTGCACGATCAACTTCACCGATCAGTCCAGCAGGGTGACTTTGGTAATCATCGGAGCGCCGGCCCCTCCATTATTGGTCGCATCGAACTCCGCGCCACCATAGACGGCGACCGTCTGGGTGATCAGCTCGGCGTTTCCCCCGGTGGGGGGCGCAATTCGGGTGCCGTTATTCATCACGAACCCAGCGTTGGGAATGTAGATCGCCCCGTTCAGGGTGATCTGGCCGCCGCCGTCGATCGTGAACGCAGCATCCTGGCTCTGACCCGGGATGTAGAGGGCAAGCCCGGGATAGGGGGTCGCCGTGCTCGCACTGGTGGGCGCCGTGATCGAACAGCTTGACCCCGTTGCCGATGTTGACCGCCGGCGACGGGTCGGTGATCACGAACGTCACCCCGTTGAGCGGCTGGATCTGTGTGCCGCCCTGCAAGGTCAGGTCGTACTGCGTTCCCGGCGCCGGTCCGGTGATGTAGTAGGTGCCGGGCTGGAACACGGCCTGGTTGCCGTTACCGAGCGAGATGCCGTTGGGATAGACCCCGGGTGTGAAGGTGCATGGTTCGACACCGTTGCCGCACACGGGGGTGGGCTGGGGATTGGCGCCCGTCTCCGGGGTCGGCTGCCCGCTGAGGGGGTCGCTGACCGGCTGGACCGAAACCGGGGCGGGCGAGATATGCGCCCCGTTCGTGGACTCCGAGCCGCCTACGGCGCCGACCAGCTCGGCGCTGACCTGTGCCCCGCCATAGACGTCGATCGCGCTCGAAGAACTTGAGTCCGAGACGACGCTGCACCCCGTGGCGTCGATCTTGCCACCGTCATGGACCAGCAGGGCGTCGCCAGCCGATTGGCTGGTCGCGAGGATGCACGGCGCTGCGGTCTGTATGATCCCCGCCGTAGCGCTCGCGCGGAGGGGAACGGTGAAGCCGGGGATGGTCTGGGTGAAGAACAGATTGGCCGTGCTGGTGATGGTGACGGTGATCGAGCTCGTCCCGTTGACCGTCACCGTCGGCGGCCAGACCGGCGTGCCGATCGATGCCGATCCGGTCGCTCCCTGGGCGTCCACCTGGGCGGCGGCCTGGTAGTTTGCCGTCGTCGCTTGCGCATTCGTGAGCAGGCGAGCCGCCGACACGGCCCCTGCGTCGGCGGCAAGCTGGAGCCGATGCTCCTGCACGTACCAGGACTCCACATCGATCGCCATGCCGGCCGCGAGGATGAGCATCGGTGAGGCCAACGCGACCATCAGGGCGACGGCGCCGCGCCGATCGGCGGCCAGGCGAAAGACCGCGTGCGGTCGAGATCGGGGAGCCAGGCTACTCGGGACGCTGCGTGGCGCGGTCCGAGGCGGCATCCAAATCTTTCGCCGTTCCAACATCCGTTCCACTCTGAACCCGAGCCCAGTGAACCCTCGTCGATAGATTAATCAGCATTAATACCCGGTTAAAATTCCGGACTGCGCTCTGAGTGTTCCTCGTTTCACGCGCCCGGACACAATGTCCTCAGGAAGTGTTTGAGCACCTCGGCCGGAACTCTCACGCTGTCCGCGGCCTGCTGGGACGGCGATAAATCCGGCGGACACCGGAGCTGGCCGCGAGAGCCGGTCCTGGCGGAAGATGCCAGCCGCACCCGCGCCGGGCCGAACACCGCGCGTTGGCCGCGGCCAACGGCATCCGCGCCCCGTCCCACAAGCCGTCAACATGACGACACGCCCTGGCGTCTTGCCCGTTGTCATACCAATCGGCGCAGACCTCGACCCTTAAGGGCAAAGGCCGGGGGGCAGCGCCCTCTGGCTTTTGTCCCCAAGAGTCGAGGTCTGCGCCAGTTGGTATCAGTCGCCCTTCGGCAGCAGCGACGCCTCGATCCGTGCCACCAGGGTGCGGCGCTGCTCCGGCGTCAGGCCGGCGATCATGGCGTCGAGCAGGCTTGCGTCGTCCTGCGCCGCCAGTTCGAATCCGATCTCGGTCCCGTGTGTCCAGCGGCGACGGGCACGGACGGCAGCCCCATCGGGGAACACCAGGGTGACCCATTCGGGCACGGTGACCGGGACCGTGGTGCGCGCCTTGATCCCGGATGCCGAGGAGTTCATCACGACGCAATCGATGACCGAGTGGGTCTGGTCCGGATTGCCGAAGGTGATCTTGGCCCGCTTCAGCATCGAGGAGCGCGTGTCCCCGCGCTTTTCGTCGCTCATTCGCCCCCCTTGCGCCTCTTGCCGCGCCTATCCTACCCGATTGTCCACCAGCTCCGTCACCACCGCCGGATCGGCCAGGGTGGAGGTGTCGCCCAGGCTGTCGGTCTCGTTCGCGGCGATCTTGCGCAGGATCCGCCGCATGATCTTGCCGCTGCGGGTCTTGGGCAGCGCCGGCGCCCACTGGATCGCGTCGGGCGCGGCGATCGGCCCGATCTCCTTGCGCACCCAGGCGACCAGCTCCTTGCGCAGCGCCTCGGTCGGCTCCTCGCCGAGCTTCAGCGTCACGTAGGCGTAGATGCCCTGGCCCTTGATGTCGTGCGGGAAGCCGACCACCGCGGCCTCGGCCACCTTCGGATGCGACACCAGCGCGCTTTCGACCTCGGCGGTGCCCATGCGGTGGCCGGAGACGTTGATCACGTCATCGACCCGGCCGGTGATCCAGTAGTAGCCGTCGGCGTCGCGCCGCGCGCCGTCGCCGGTGAAATACAGGCCCTTGAAGGTGGAGAAATAGGTCTGCACGAAGCGCTCGTGGTCGCCGAACACGGTGCGCATCATGCCCGGGCCAGGACATCGGCGATGCACAGATTGCCCTCGCAGGCGCCGTGCAGCTCGTGCCCGTCGCCGTCGACGATCATCGGCCGCACGCCGGGCAGCGGCAGGGTGGCCGAGCCGGGCTTCAGCGCGGTCGCGCCGGGCAGCGGGCGAGATCAGGATGCCGCCGGTCTCGGTCTGCCACCAGGTATCGACGATCGGGCAGCGATGCTCGCCCACCACCCGGTGGTACCAGAGCCAGGCTTCCGGATTGATCGGCTCGCCCACGGTGCCGAGGATGCGGATCGACTTGCGCGAGGTCTTCTCCACCGGCGCCTCGCCCGTCGCGCATCAGGGCGCGGATCGCGGTCGGCGCGGTGTAGAAGATGTTGACCTTGTGCTTGTCGCACCACCTGCCAGAAGCGGGAGCTGTCGGGGTAGTTCGGCACGCCCTCGAACATCAGCGTGGTGGCGCCGTTCGCGAGCGGGCCGTAGACGATGTAGGTGTGCCCGGTCACCCAGCCGACGTCGGCGGTGCACCAGTAGATCTCGCCCGGGCGGTAGTCGAACACGATCTCATGCGTGAAGCTGGCCCAGACCAGGTAGCCGCCGGTGGTGTGCAGCACGCCCTTCGGCTTGCCGGTGCTGCCGGAGGTATAGAGGATGAACAGCGGGTCCTCGGCGCCCATCGGCTCGGGCGCGCAGTCGGGCGCGGCGGCGGCGCATCAGCGCGGCGTAGTCGTGGTCGCGCCCGGCTGCCATCGGCACGTCGGCGCCGGTGACCTTCACCACGACGACGTTCTTCACGCCGGGGCAGCGATTTCAGCGCCTCGTCGGCGTTGGCCTTCAGCGGCACCTTGCGCCCGCCGCGGCGGCCCTCGTCGGCGGTGATGAGCAGGGAGGAGTCGCAGTCCTGCAGCCGGTTCGCCAGGCTGTCGGGCGAGAAGCCGCCGAACACCACCGAATGGATCGCGCCGATGCGCGCGCAGGCCAGCATCGCCACCGCCGCCTCCGGCACCATCGGCAGGTAGATCGTGACGCGGTCGCCCTTCTTCGCGCCCAGGCCCGCGCAGCGCGTTGGCCAGCCGGCAGACCTGCTCGTGCAGTTCGCGATAGGTGACGTGCCGGGAGACGGCGGGATCGTCGCCTTCCCAGATGATCGCCACCCGGTCGCGGTGCGCCGCGGCATGGCGGTCGAGGCAGGAGACGGAGGCGTTCAGCACGCCGTCCTCGAACCATTTGATCGAGACGTTGCCGGAGAAGCTGGCGTTCTTGATCTTCGTCGGCGGCTTCATCCAGGCGACGCGGTGGGCCTGCTCGGCCCAGAACCCGTCGGGGTCGCGTCCGGCGCGCTCGTACATCTCGCGGTAGCGCTCGGCGGTCACATGGGCATGCGCGGCGATCTCCGGGCGGACCGGGAACATCTGGCCGTCGGCGGGGTTTGTGTCGGGCATCGGCGTGTCCCTCCATTCGTTCTTGGTTCGCGCGCGGCCGGCAGGACGATGGCCCGGCAGGCTACGCAGCGCGCGCCGCCGGTTCAAGCGATCGCCCTCGGGCGGGGCGTCGCGGCCGGCGGTTACAGCGCGGCGTCCTCGGCACCCAGATCGCGCCGTCGTTGATCTCGATCAACACGGGCTCCAGCGCCGCGCCGTAGCAGGGGCCATGCACGCAGCCGCCGTCCTGCGATCCGGAACAGCGCGCCATGGGTGGCGCAGACGATGTGCCGCCCATCGACCGAGAGGAACCGGTCCGGCGCCCAGTCGAGCGGCACGCCGAGATGCGGGCAGGCATTGACATAGACCGCGATCCGCCCGCCGGCGCGCACCGCGAACAGCCCGGTGAAGCCGCCCGGCGGCGGCGGGAAGCCCTTCGCGCCGCCTTCGGGGATGTCGGCCTCGGCGCACAGCCGGCGCAGCCGCGGCGCGGCGGGTCGGCGATCAGCCGTCCATCCGCCCATCCGGCACAGCGCCGCCCAGTGCGCGGCCGAGACCGGCAGCACCGACAGGCGGGACTGGCGGACCAGCGCCAGGTCGGCGAGCGCCGGCGTCGGCCTTGATCGCCGCCAGCCCGACCGGGCGCGGCATCGGCCCGACCGCGCGCATGTCGACGCAGACCCAGTCGCCGCTCTCGGCGGTGGGGTCGGGATACGCCGTGCGCGCGCCACCTCCACCACGCCGACGATCTCCTTGCCGGTGTTGGAGTGGTAGAAGAATGCGCGATCGCCGACCCGCATCGCCTTCAGGTTGTTCTTGGCCGTGTGGTTGCGCACCCCGGTCCAGGGCTCCACGCCGTTGGCCACCTGCTGGTCCCAGGAGAACGCCTCGGGTTCGGATTTCACCAGCCAGCACTGGCGCCGCCCCGTCATGCCGGCGCCGCCGCGGATTCGGGCAGGCCGTCGTAGATGTCGGCCAGGCGCAGCACGCCGCCGGCGGGCAGCTCGAGCTCCAGCACCGACTCCCGTCCGGTCAGCGCGGCGGTGACCGCGAGCCGTCCGCTGGGGTCGCGTCGCCAGACCGCGACATGCGGCTCGTCCTGGGCCACGACGGCGTAGAGCAGGATCGAGGGCGTGGCGTCGTAGTCGCGCAGCTTGGCGTAGAGGTCGATCCAGGCGGTGGAGCGCGACAGCACCTCGAACACCGCGACCGGTTCGGAGGCGTCGTGGGAGTCGGGGCGGAACGGACCGCAGTCGATCAGTGCATCCGGGTAGCGCACGTTGCCGTTGCCGGTGACGACGCGCAGGTCCGATCCGCCGGGGCGGCAGGGCGAAGCCGCGCAGCGCGCCCCGGAGGCTCGCCGTGATGTTGAGGGATATCAGGTTGTGCGCTTGGCTCCCCCCCGTCATCAGCCGCGGCGCGCCGTCCACCAGTTCGTAGCGCGCCGGCTGGGATGCTTCCCACACCAGGAACGTCGCCAGATCCCAGTCCTGCCGCCGCGCCTCGCTCACCTAAGCCTCCGCCTCATGTCCAGCGTTAAGTGTAGCATGGACGCCGCGGCGGGGGAGGGTGCGTCCGCTCCCGCCTCCTCGCGGGCCGGGCCGTGGCTGGCGCGGCCAGGCATTTTCATCGGTGGGCATTACAGCAATGCAATCCCGTGGACCTTCTGCGGGGGCCGGCCCTGCGCTAGACACGCGGACGAGGGAACCGAGTGACCGTGGACGCTACCGCCAGTCTCGCGCCACCGCGGCGCAACCTGCATCGTTTCGCCAATCCCGGACGCTTCCTGCGGCTGGCCGGCGCCGTGCTGCCGTATCTTGCGGTCGGCGGGCTGGTGCTGAGCGCGATCGGCCTGGTCTGGGGATTGTTCTTCTCCCCGGCCGACTGGCAGCAGGGCGACGCGGTGCGGATCATGTATGTGCATGTGCCCGCCGCCTGGCTGGCCTCGGCCGGGTATGCGGGGATCGCGGCGTGCTCGGTGGCGTCCCTGGTGTGGCGCCATCCGCTGGCCGATCTGGCGGCGCAGGAGATCGGGCCGGTGGGTGCGGGGTTCACCGCGGTCTGCCTGGTGACCGGCAGCCTGTGGGGCAAGCCGATGTGGGGCGCGTGGTGGGTGTGGGACGCGCGGCTGACCTCGGTGCTGGTGCTGTTCTTCCTCTATCTCGGCCACATCGCGCTGATCCGCGCGTTCGACAATCCGGAGCGCGGCTACCGCGCGGGGGCGATCCTGGCGCTGGTCGGCGCGGTCGATCTGCCGATCATCAAGTTCAGCGTCGATTGGTGGCATACGTTGCATCAGGGCAACACGTTCAGCCTGACCGGCGCACCGCACATGTACATCTCGATGCTGTGGCCGCTGCTGTTCACCACCCTCGGCTACAGCCTGGTGTTCGCCGCCATCGTCACGGCACGGCTGCGCGCGGCGGTGATGGAGCGGCGCATCCGCGCGCTGCTGCTGGCCCGGGTGGACGAACGCGGCGTGGAAGAAAGGGTCGCGGCATGACCTTCCTGCCCTACGTCGCCGCCTCCTACACCCTCGGCGTGGTCGTGCCGGCCGGGTTCGCCCTCGCGGCGTGGCGGCGGATGCGCGGGGCGAGTGCGCGGCTCGCCGCCATCGACCCGCGCCGCGCCCGCCGCGCCGCCGCCGCGGCGGACGCACGCGGCCGGGCGGAGGACCGGCCATGACCCGCAAGCGCCGCCGCCTGTATCTCCTGCTGGCCTGCGCGGTCGGCGTCGGCTCGGCCAGCGCGCTTGCCCTGAGCGCGTTCCAGAGCAGCCTGACCTTCTTCGTCACCCCCACCCAGATCGCGCAGAAGGACCCGCCGCCCGGTCAGGTGCTGCGCCTCGGCGGGCTGGTGCAGCAGGGCAGCGTGCGCCACGTGATGGACGGGACGGAGCCGGAGGCGCTGTTCCGCGTCACCGACGGCAAATCCAGCGTGACGGTCGATTACGTCGGCGTGCTGCCCGACCTGTTCCGCGAGGGCCAGGGGATCGTCGCCATCGGCTCCATCCGCCCGAACGGCACCTTCCGCGCCTCCGAAGTGCTGGCCAAGCACGATTCCGACTACATGCCCAAGGAAGTGGTCGCGGCGCTGAAGAAATCCGGCCACTGGAACCCCGCCGCGGGCCAGCCGCCGCCGGCCGCCACGTGGTGGGACAAATCGAAGTTCAAGCCGGTCGACGCGATGCGTCAGGCCGCAGGCACGGGACGCACCGGCGGATGATCCCAGAACTCGGCCATTTTGCTCTGGCGCTTGCCGTGGCGCTTGCCGCGGCGCAGGCCGTGCTGCCGATCGTCGGCGCGCAGAGCCGCGACCCGCGGCTGATGGCGGCCGGCCCGGCGCTGGCGGTCGGCCAGCTCACGGCGCTGCTCGCGGCTTACGGCTGCCTGATCTGGAGCTCGGTGGTCAACGATTTCTCGGTCTACGACGTGGCGATGAACTCGTCCTCGACCGAGCCGTTGTTCTACCGGATCACCGGCACCTGGGGGAACCACGACGGGTCGATCCTGCTCTGGTGCCTGGTGCTGGCGATCTGCGGGGGGGCGGTCGCCTTGTTCGGGCGCGGGCTGCCGTCGGCCTTGCGGGCGCGGGTGCTGGGCGTGATGGGGATCGTCTCGGCGGGGTTCCTGCTGTTCACCCTGACGGCGTCGAACCCGTTCCGGCGCATGTGGCCGCCGCCGATCCAGGGGGCGGCGATCAACCCGCTGCTGCAGGACCCCGGGCTCGCGATCCATCCGCCAATTCTCTACACGGGCTACGTCGGCTTCTCGATCCCGTTCGCCTTCGCCGTCGCCGCCTTGCTGGAGGGGCGGGTGGACGCCACCTGGGGGCGCTGGGTGCGGCCCTGGACCCTGGCGGCGTGGTGCTTCCTGACCTGCGGCATCGCGCTGGGGTCGTGGTGGGCGTATTACGAGCTGGGCTGGGGCGGGTTCTGGTTCTGGGACCCGGTGGAGAACGCCTCTCTGCTGCCCTGGCTCACCGGCACCGCGCTGCTGCACTGCGCGATCGTGGTGGAAAAGCGGGAGGCGCTGAAGACCTGGACCGTGCTGCTCGCGATCGCGACCTTCTCGCTCAGCCTGTGCGGGACGTTCATGGTGCGCTCGGGCATCCTGAATTCGGTGCACAGCTTCGCCGTCGACCCGACCCAGGGGGTGTTCATCCTGGTGCTGCTCGCGATCACCATCGGCGGCAGTCTGGCCCTGTTCGCCTTCCGCGCGCCGGTGCTGGCGGCGAGCGGGGTGTTCGCGCCGATCTCGCGCGAGGGCGCGCTGGTGCTGAACAACGTGCTGCTGTGTTCGCTCTGCGCCGTGGTGTTCACCGGCACCGCCTATCCGCTGTTCGCCGCCCTGTTCCACGTGCAGCTCAGCGTCGGGCCACCCTATTTCCACCTGACCGTGGTGCCGCTGCTGGTGCCGTTGTTCCTGGCCATGAGCGTGGGGCCGGTGCTGGCGTGGAAACGCGCCGACCTGGCGCCGGCCTTGCTGCGGCTGTGGTGGGCCGGGGCGATCGCGGCGCTGATCGGGATCGGCACGGAATTCGGGCTGCATCGCGCGTTCGCCGCCGCCGGGTTCGCCGCCGCCGCCTGGCTGATCCTGGGGGCCTTCGCCGAACTGGTCGAGCGGGTCCGGCTGTTCCGCATCCCGCTCGGCAATTCGTGGTCGCGGCTGCGCGCCCAGCCGCTCGGCGTGTGGGGCGGCGCGATCGCACATGCCGGGATGGGGGTGACGGTGGCCGGGATCGCCGGGATGTCGCTCGCGCTGAGCACCATCGTCGCGGTGGCGCCGGGGCAGACGATCGCGTTTGGCGGCTACCAGTGGACCCTGCTCGCCATGCACGACGTGCCGGGATCGGATTACACCGCCCATGTGGCCGATCTGCGCATCATGCGCGACGGGCGGCAGGTGGCGGTGGTGCATCCGTCGCTTCGCACCTTCGGCCAGCAGCACCAGACCGTGACCGACACGTCGATCCAGACCAACCTGCTGCGCGATCTGTATATCGCCCTCGGCGGCGAGCAGGACGGCAAGGTGGTGCTGCGGCTGCACGTCAACACCCTGGCGGCGTTCGTCTGGCTGGGCGCGCTGGTGATGGCATTCGGCGGCGCGCTTTCGCTGGTGGATCGACGGCTGCGGGTGGGTGCGCCGGCGCGGCGCGGCGCGGTCGGCGTGCCGGCCTGAACGGAGGCACCGCGTATGGACGCCGTCATCCGCCGCCGGCTGCTGATGCTGGGCCCGCTCGGCATTGCCGCCGCGGGCAGCGGGGTGTTCTGGGCGCTGCTGCTGCGCATGCAGCAGGGCAAATACGATCCGCATGCGCTGCAGAGCATGCTGGTGGGCAAGCCGTTGCCGGACTTCACCCTGCCGGGGCAGGCTCCGTCCGCGGGGTTCTCCAATACCGACGTGAACCGCGGGAAGCTGCCGGCGCTGGTCAATTTCTTCGCCTCCTGGTGCATCCCCTGCGTCGAGGAAGCCTCGGCGCTGGACGGGCTGGCCCGGCAGGGGGTGACGATCTGGGGCATCGCCTACAAGGACAAGGCGGCGGCGACGGCGGGGTTCCTGACCCGCTACGGCGATCCGTACCACCAGGTTGCGCGCGACGCGGACGGGCGGACGGCGATCAATTTCGGCCTGTACGGGGTGCCGGAGACCTATGTGGTCGATCGCACCGGTATCGTGCGGCTGCGCTATGCCGGCGGGCTGTCGTCCGATTCGGTGAACGACACGATCCTGCCGCTGCTGCGGAAACTGGCATGAGCCGGATGGCTGCCCCCCGCCTGGCTGCGGCCTTCGCCCTGCTGCTGCTGGCGGGGGGCCCTGCGCTGGCGCTCAGCAGCCCGTCCGAGATGCTCGCCAACCCGGTCCTGGAAAAGCGCGCCGAGGCGATCGGCATGCAGCTCCGCTGCGTCGTCTGCCAAAACGAGAGCATCGAGCAATCCGACGCCACCCTGGCCGCCCAGTTCCGCGCCATCATCCGCCGCCGGGTGATGGAGGGCTGGTCCGACAAGCGCATCATGGACTGGATGGTGCAGCGCTACGGCACCTTCATCCTGCTCCGTCCGCCGTTCGACCCGATGACCTGGGTGTTGTGGGGTGCTCCGGCGATCGCGCTCGCGGTCGGCGGCGTCGCGGTGGCCCTGGCGCGCCGGCGCCACCCGGAGCGGCCGGAACCGCTGTCGCCCGCCGAGCAGCAACGCCTCGCCGACCTGTTGAAATGAGCCCACGCACATGATCTGGTTGGCTATCGCCGGGCTGGCGGCGCTCGTGCTCGCGCCACTCGGGTTTTCCCTGTTCAGCACGGCGCGTGCACGCGGGCGGCAGGACGCGGCGCTCGCGCTGCACCGGGCGCAACTGGCCGAGCTCGACCGCGACCTCGCCGATCAGCGGATCGGCATGCCGGAACACGCCGCCGCCGTGCTGGAAGTGCAGCGGCGCATGCTCGCCGAGGCCGGGCGCACCGATCCCGAACCGGTCTCCGCCGGCCGCTCGCCGGTCTGGGCGGCACTGCTGCTGGTGCCGGTGGCGGCGCTCGCGCTGTATCTGGTCGGCGGCTCGCCCGAACTGCCGGCCGCACCGCTCGCCGCCCGCATCGCCGCGGCGGAAGCGCGGGCGCGGAAGGAAATGGCCCTGATCGCCGCGCTGAAAACCGCGCTGACCCGGATCGATCCCGCCTCGCCGAAGGCGCGCGAGGGCTATATCCTGCTCGGTAGCGCCGAGGCCCGGCTCGGCAACATGCCCGAGGCTGCCGCCGCCTGGCAGAAGGCGCTGGCAGCCCGTTTCGACCCGACCCTGGCGGCGGAAACCGCCGAGGCGCTGACCGAAGCCAACGGCCACGTCACCCCGGAGGCCGCGGCCCTGTTCCGCCGCGCCCTCGCCGGCGCCCCCCCGCATGCGCCCTGGCGGGTGATGGTCGAGCGCCGCCTCGGCGGGGGTTGATCCGGGCGCTCCGCGGGCGCGTCTTCACCTTGCCTTCATGGTCCGCTGCCAGAACGGGTCCGGCCGGCCCGCACCGGCCGGCGGCACCGTTCGGGAGCGCAGACATGGCGGCGACAACCGCGGATCTCGATTTCTACCAGGACATCCTGGCGCGCGATCCCGGCTGCGCCCCGGTGCGCGCGCAACTGGCCGCCGCGCTGCTCGCCGCCGGGGAGGCGGATGCCGCCATCGCCGCGGCGGACCAGGCGCTGGCCGCCGATCCCAGTCTGACGCAAGGCTGGCTGACCCGGGCGGAGGCGCACAAGCGCCTGCACGCCTATGCGGCCGCGGCGGCGGATCTGGAACATGCGGATGTGTTGGCCCCTGGCCGCGCGCCGATCCTGCTGGCGCTCGGCACCGCCTATGCCGAGGTCGACCGCCTGGCGGAGGCCGAAGCCTGCCTGCGCCGTGCCGTGGCGTGCGACCCCGCCAGTGCCGCGGCGTCGGCCAGCCTGGGCTCGGTGCTGGTCCGGCGCGGCCGGTTCCAGCCCGCCGAGGCCGAGTGCCGTCGCACCCTGGCCCTGGCGCCCGATCTGCGCGCCGCGCATCAGAACCTCGCCGGCCTGCTGGGCCACACACGGCCGGAAGAGGCGCGCACCCATCGCGACGCGGCGTACCGGGACCAACAGGTGTTCATCGAACCCGCGGCGCGGGCGGAGCGGACGGTGCTGGTGCCGACCGTCGCCGACATCGGCAACATCCCGCTGCGCCATCTGCTGCCGCGTTCGCGCACCACCCTGATCCGCTGGTACGTGGACTACGCGACGCCGGACCAGGATCATGCGTTGCCGGACTACGATCTGATCTTCAACGCGATCGGCGATGCCGACCAGATGCCCAGGCTGCCGCCGGCCGCGGCGCGGCTGTTCGCCGCCCCGCCGCGCCCGCTGCTCAACCCGCCTGAGTTGGTGGCGCGCACCGGGCGGGCCGACCTGCCCGGATTGCTCTCCGGCATCCAAGGCATCGTGGTGCCGGAGGCCGTGCGGGTGGCGCCCGGCGCGATCCCGACCGGTCCGTTGCCGGGCCTGGTCCGCCCGATCGGGGCGCATGGCGGGGATGGGGTGCGGCGGGTGGAAACTCCGGCCGCGCTGGCCGCGGTTCTGGCCGAGACGGGACCGGCCTATCTCACGCGTTTCGTGGAGTCGCGCGGGGCGGACGGGTGGTATCGCAAATACCGTGCGATTTTCGTCGATCGGGCGCCCTACGCCTACCACCTGGCGATCGCGCGCGACTGGCTGGTGCACTACTGGACCGCCGGCATGGAACAGGACGCGGCGCGGCGGGCGGAGGAAGCGCGCTTCCTGGCCGACCCCGCGGGCGTGCTGGGAGCGGCAGGCATGGCGGCGCTGGCGGCGATCGGGGCGCGGCTCGACCTCGATTTCGCCGGGATCGATTTCACCCTGCTCCCGGATGGGCGGTTGCTGGTGTTCGAGGCCAACGCGACCATGCTGGTCCATCCGGAGGGCGAGCCGGTGTTTGCCTACCGCAACCCGGCAGTGGCGCACATCCTGGACGCGTTCGAGGCGATGCTGGCGCGGCGCCTGGCGGCGGCGGGCTGACGCCGGGCGGGCGCCGGTCCTGCCGCCCCGGCGCGGCCGACAAGCGGCGGGTCAGCCGCCCAGATAATCCCTGGTCCGCGCGGCGTAGTCGCTCTCCCGCAGCACGCGGGCCATCAGCTCGGGCGGGGCGATGCCCGTCAGCTTGCCGGGCGGCGTGCCTTCGCGCAGCGCTTTCAGGGTCGCATACACCGCCTGCACCGCGGCCGAGAACGGCTGGTGGCCCTGCAGCGCGATCCGTACCCGCCGGCTGGCGAGATACGCGCGGTCCTGCAGATCGCCCGATACGCCGCCGAGCAGCAGCGGCAGCTTCACCGCGCCCGCGATCGCGTCGAGCTGGTCGCGGGTCATGCCGCCGGCGAAGAACAGGCCGTCGACGCCGGCGGCCTCGTAGGCGCGGGCGCGGGCGATCGCGTCCTCGGTGCCGGTGATCGCGGTGGCGGAGGTGCGGCCGATGATCGCGAGCGCGGGGTCCTGTCGGGCGGCCACCGCGGCGCGCATCTTGCCCGCGCCTTCCTCGATGGAGATCAGCCGGGGTTTGGCCTCGGCGTAGCCGCGCGGCAGCGCCGTGTCCTCGATCGTGAGGGCGGCGACGCCGGCGGTTTCCAGTTCCTCGACCGTGCGCATCACGTTGAGCGCGTTGCCGTAGCCGTGGTCGGCGTCGACCATCAGGGGCAAGGTGCCGGCGCGGTTGATGCGCAAGCATTGGGCGGCGAACTCAGTCAGGGTGAGCATGATGATGTCGGGGGCGCCGAGCACGGTGAAGGAGCCGATCGAACCGGCGAACATGCCGACCTCGAAGCCCAGGTCTTCGGCGATGCGCGCCGAGATCGGGTCGTAGACCGAACCGGGGTGGATGCAGGCGTCCCCGGCCAGGACGGAACGATAGCGGTCGCGGCGCGCGGTCCAGTGCATGGGCTTGGTTTCCTTCCCCGGAGTGGCGGGGCGAGTATGGCCGTAGCGGATCCGGGCGACAACGCGCGCCTGGGGCGCGGCGCGGACAATTGTCGGAGCTGCGCCTGTGGGCGGCCCGGGCGATACCGGCGCGCTGCACGCGCGGCGATCGGGGCGAGAAATTCCGCTCCCGGCAGGCGAGGGCGGTGCCGACGGATCGCTTCGATCACAGAGAAGGCAAGGCGAGGAAGCATGAGGTCGCACAGAGGGCGGAGCGCGCGATGGGTTCCTGCGTTCCCATGATCCTCCACGAGGCACGTTTGCATGCGACCAGCCGTGGGTGGCACGGAACGCACCCGGCCGGGCAGGCAACCAACCCTCTGCGGCCTCGTGCTTCCTCGCCTTGTCTTCTCTGTGTTGAAATCGGCGGCGGCCGACAGCTCCGGCCCGGAGGGCGGACGCCAACGAGGCCCGCCGCGGGGCGCACGCCGGGCGCCGGATTGCGGCCTCTGCCGGGGGCAAGTGCGGCGGGCGTCTCGCCGACCGTGCCTCGGGCAGCGCGCTCGGAGGCGGGGGACTTCGCCTGATCCCGCCGTCCGTCGGGATCGGGAGCGGCTGGCCGCTCGGGGCAGGGGCGCGTCCGCGACCGGCGACGGGAGCCGCGCGGCGCGCTCCGTTCGGGCGAGCACCCCGCGGGTTCAGCCTGGCGCCGGACCGCCGTTCAGCGTGTGCAGCACCAGGCCGGGGGTGAGGATCTGCGGCAGCACCTGCCCGCGCCGCGCGCCGGGCGGATAGAAGACATAGAGCGGCACACCGTCCCGCCCGTGCGCGCGCAGGTAGGCGGTGATCGCCGGGTCCTGGCGGGTCCAATCGCCCAGCAGATACGCCACCCGATGCGCGACGAAGGCGGCGCGCACCGGCGCCAGGGCAATCCGCTGGTTCACTTGGCAGGTCAGACACCAGGTCGCGGTCATGTCCACGAATACCGGCCGGCCGGCTGCCCGCAGGGCAGCGAGCCTCGTGGGCGAGAACGCCTCCGCTCCCTTGATGCCTGCCCCCTTGATGCCTGTTCCCGGGATCGCCGCCCCTTGCGCGGCGGCATCGCCCCCTGCCACCGCCGCTGGCGTCGCGGCGAGCCAGCCGAGTGCCGCCAGCGCCGCGATGCCCCCCATCGCCGCCAGCCCGTACCCGGTCGCCCGGCCGCGCCGCGCTTCCTGCGCCAACCCCAGCACCCAGGCGGCGAACCCCGCCGCCACCAGCGCCGTGCCGAGGGCGAGCACGCCCGCCGGCCCCGCCTCCGCGCTCACCACCCAGACCAGCCAGACGGTGGCGGCGTACATCGGGAAGGCGAGCGCCTGGCGCAGCAGCACCATCCATCGCCCCGGCCGCGGCAACAGCCGCCCCAGCCCCGGCAGCACGGCCAGCAGCAGTACCGGCGCCGCCAGCCCCGCGCCGAGCGCCAGGAACACCGCGAGCGCGCCGGCCGCCGGCGCCGCCAGTGCGCCGCCGATCGCCGCGGCCATGAAGGGCGCGGTGCAGGGCGTCGCCACCACCACCGCGAGCAGCCCGGTGAAAAAACTCCCCGCGTGCCCGCCGCGCGCTGCCAGCCCGTTGCCGATGCCGCCCACGCCGGCGCCGACCTCGAAGACGCCCGACAGGTTCAGCCCCACCGCGAACAGCACGAGCGCCATGCCGCCCACCGCGGCCGGGGAGGTGAACTGGAAGCCCCAGCCAGCGCTTTGTCCCGCTGCCCGTGCCGCCAGCAGCACGCCGCCGAGCGCCGCGAACGCCGCCAGTACGCCGAGCGTGTAGGACAGCGCCAGCGCGCGCATCCGTCCGCGCTCAACCGCCTCGGTCAGCGCCATGGCCTTCAGCGCCAGCACCGGGAACACGCACGGCATCAGGTTCAGGATCAGCCCGCCGAGAAAACCGAACGCCAGCAGCCGGAGCAGCCCCGCCGCCTGCCGCCCGGGCGCCGGAGCGGCGGGCGCGGCGACCGCGGGCACGGGGCCCGGGCGTGCGGTGATCGCAAGCGCAGTGGTCACGCCGCTGCGGTCCGCGATCTCGATCACCCCGGGCAGCGGCGCCGCGGGTGCGAACGCGCTTCCCGGCGCCAGCCGCAGCACGATCCCGAGCGGCGTGCGGCCGAGCGGCTGCGGCGCGTCGTCGCGGATCGCCCCCGCCCGGTCGGGGATGAACCGGGCGCGGCGGACCGCCGCCGGATCGAGCCCCGGACCGTGCAGCCAAAGCCGCCCGTCCGGCGCCACCACCGCAGCCCAGGGCGAGGGGCGCGGCACCGCACCTGCGGCGGCAGCGAACAGCGGCGCCTCCGCGGACGGCGCCGGCGGCCCGAAGGGCAGGGTCAGGCGGAAGGTGCCGTGCTCCGGCACGCAGATGTCCTTGCAGACCAGCCAGTCGGCCTGCGCCACGATCGGCAGGCTGGCCGCGCCCAATGGGGCGGTGCCGGAAACGGTGGCGGGCGGGGTGACCGTCAGGGCCAGGAGGAGAGTGCCGGTGTAGGCATAGGTCGCCAGCGGTCCCTCCCGCACCACCTGCGGCGCGGGCCAGGCGAGCGGGCCGGCGGTGACGCCGGCGGGCAGGATGAGGTGCAGGTCCGGCGCCGCGCCGGCATCGCCCGGGTTGCGCCAGTAGGTGTGCCAGCCGGGCGCGAGCCGGAGCAGCAGGCCGAGGTGGAACGGCGTGCCGGGGGCAACCCGGTCGGTGTCGGAGACCAGCGCGACCGTCGCGCGCGGGCTGCGGGCCGGGGCGCTCTCCGCGGCACGCGCGGCGGTGCACGCCCCGGGGAGCACCCCGGGAAGCGCGGCAAGCAGCAGGGCGAGGACGAGGCAACGGATGGCGCGAATGGTCGGGAGCCCCTCGGCCGGCCGCCGGGCAGGCGGACGTGGTCGCGGAGATATAGGCCGCAGCGCCGCCGGGCGCCACGCAGGAGCGAGGGCGCTTGCTTGAACGGCGTGTACTGTCACGCCCCTGCTATGGAAACTCCCGGCTTCGGGGATCTGGCGGTGGGGGTATCGCCTTTCTCCCTCTCCCCCCGCAAGCGCGGAGGGAGAGGGAGAAAGGCGGCACCCCCCCCGCCTTTTTCATCCCCGGTGGCGCATCGGCGGCCGGGCTTTCGCACACCGCCGGGTCCTCCGGATGGGCCGCCGGGGCCGCTCGCTGGCCTGCGACGCAAAGCCGCGGTCAGGCCATCGGCGCGGCTTTCGCCTCGCGGAACGGGGTGCCGGTTTCGGCCAGCTCGGCCAGCAGCCGCGAGGGCGCCCAGCGCTCGCCGTAGTGCTGATGCCAGGCGGCGATCTGGTTGTACACCTCGCGCACGCCGATCCCGTCGGCCCAGAACATCAGCCCGCCGCGATAGCGCGGGAAGCCGAAGCCGTGCAGCCACATCACGTCGATGTCGCTGGCGCGGTAGGCCTTGCCTTCCTCCAGGATGCGGCAGGCCTCGTTGACCGAGGCGAACAGCAGCCGGCGCAGGATCTCCTCGTCGGTGAACTCGCGCTGCGGCACGCCCATCTCGGTCGCGATCTGCCTGATGATCGCGGCCACCTCGGGATCGGGATGCGGCGTGCGGTCGCCCTTCTCGTAGCGGTACCAGCCGGCGCCGGTCTTCTGGCCGTAGCGGCCGAGCTCCACCAGGCGGTCGGCGATCGGCAGCTTGCGGTAGTTCGGATTGGCCGCGGCGCGGCGGCGGCGGCCGTCGGCGCCGATGTCGAGGCCCGGCCAGGTCGCCGACCGCGAACGGGCCCATCGGATAGCCGAAATCGACCATCACCTTGTCGACCTGCTCGGGCAGGCAGCCTTCCTCCAGCAGGATGACCATTTCGCTGTTGAACGGCGCGCGCGAGCGGTTGGCGACGAACCCGTCGCTGTTGCCCGCCATCGCCGGCGATCTTGCCGATCCTGCGCCCCAGCGCCATCGCGCGTGATCAGCGTCTCGGGCGAGGTCTTCGTCGCCGCGCACCACCTCCAGCAGCTTCATCACGTTGGCCGGGCTGAAGAAATGCGTGCCCGCCACGTCTCTCCGGCCGCCGCGTCATCGCGGCGAGCTCGTCGATGTCGAGCGCCGAGGTGTTGGAGAACAGCAGCGCGCCCGGCTTCATCACCTGCGTCGAGCTTGGCGAAGACCGGCTTCTTGACGTCCATCTCCTCGAACACCGCCTCGATCACCACGTCGGCGTCGGCGATGTCGTCGTAGCCGGCGACCGGGTGGATGCGGGCGAGGCGGCGGTCCATCTCGTCCTGCGGCCAGGCTGCCGCGCTTGACCGAGGTCGCGTAGTTGTCGCGGATGCGCTCCATGCCGCGGTCCAGCGCTTCCGGCGTCGCGTCCATGATCTTCACGGGGTAGCCGAAATCGGCGAAGCTCATGGCGATGCCGCCGCCCATGGTGCCGGCGCCGATCACCGCGGCGGTGTCGAATCTCGCGCGGCGGCGATGCCGGCGGGCAGGTCGGGCAGCTTGGCCACCTCGCGTTCGGCGAAGAAGGCGTAGCGCAGCGCGCGGGCTTCGTCGGAATTCTCCAGTTCGGCGAACAGCTCTGCTTCGCGCCGGATGCCGTCGTCGAACGGCAGCGTGCAGGCGGCCTCGACCGCGGCGATGCAGTTGTACGGCGCCTTCTGGTTGCGGGCGCGGCGGGCGATCGATTTGCGCATCGCGTCGAACATGGCGGGATCGGCGTCGGCCTCGGCGAGCCGTCGGTCGTGTCGCGCACGCGCGGCAGCGGGCGGATGTCGGCGATGCGGCGGGCGAAGGCGATCGCGCGCTGCGCGCAGATCGGCGCCGTCCGGCAGCACCTCGTCGAGGATGCCGAGTGCGCGCGCTTCCGGCGCCGGGACGTGGCGGCCGGAGACGATCATGTCCAGCGCCGCCTTGGGGCCCGATCAGCCGCGGCAGGCGCTGCGTGCCGCCGCCGCCGGGCAGGATGCCGATCAGCACTTCCGGCAGGCCGACCTTCGCCGACGGCACCGCGATGCGGTAGTGGCAGGCCAGCGCGATTTCCAGCCCGCCGCCGAGGGCGTAGCCGTGGATCGCGGCGACCACCGGCTTGGTCGCTGGCGTCGAGCACGTCGTAGACGCGGCTGCCGAGCGGCAGGCGCGTGCGGCCGTTGCCGAAGCTGGCGGATGTCGGCGCCGGCGATGAAGCTGCGGCCGGCGCCGATCAGCACCATGGCGCGTGATCGCCGGATCGGCGTTGGCCTGCGCGCAGGGCAGTCGATGATGCCCTCGGGCACGCCGGGGCCGAGCGCGTTGACCGGCGGATTGTCGACGGTGATGACGCCGATCTCGCCTTCGCGTGTCGAGGCGGACGAGCTGGGCTTCGGACATGGCGGTTTCCCCTTGGCGATCGGCGGCGACGATAGGGGGCAGGGGGCGGGGCGTCCACGCGGCGAGCAGCGGCCGGGGCGGGGGTGTGTCGGGGCTGGGTGGGATCGGGGCGCGGGTGCCACGTGCGGGTCGTCCGGCGGCGGCGGGGGCGTGTACGCCGGGTGGGGCGTTTGGGGCGGCGACGTACGCTCGCTGGAGCGCGGTCGGCGGCCGGGCGCGACGACGCGGCTGTCGGTCGGAGGCTGCGCGCGGAGGGCGACGGGGTTCTTCAGTGGAAGATGCGGCCGGCATCGATGACGATCGTCTGGCCGGTCATGGTCTCGGTGCGGCACATGGTCACCACCATGTCGGCGCAGTCGTCCTTGTCGGCGGCTTTTTTCAGGAGCGCGCCGGCGGCGGAACGCTCGATCTGCTCGGGGCGGAGGTTCCCGGTTGCGCGCGTGCCCTCCAGAAGGCCGGGGGCGACGCAGTTGACGAGCGTTTCGGGGGCGAGTGCGACCGCCATGCAGCGGGTGAGGTGGATGAGGCCGGCTTTCGACACCGCATAGGCGATGGACGAGCCGGTGGGCGCGAGGCCAGCGACGGAGGCGATGTTGACGATGCGGCCCCGACCCTGGGCCTTCATGACGGGAGCGACCGTCTGGATGAGGCGGGTGGGGCCGGTCAGGTTCACCGCCATGATCCGGTCCCAGACTTCGGGCGTGAGGCTATCGAGGTCGGGGAACGGGATCGCCTTGTTATAGGCGGCGTCGTTGACCAGGATGTCGAGGCGGCCGAAGCGGGCGGTCACGTCGCCGACCAGGCGGTGGATGGCGACGGTGTCGGTGATGTCGCAGGCGAAGGCGGCGGCGTTGACCTGGTGACGGGCGGTGAGGTCGCGGACGACGGTCTCGGCCTGGTCGCGGCTTTGCGCGCAGACGACGGCGATGTGGGCGCCTTGTTGCGCCAGGGCGTGGCAGATGCGCTGGCCGAGGCCGCCATTGCCGCCGGTGACGAGGGCGACTGCGCCGTTGAGGTCCATGAGGTTTCTCTCCCGTTTGGGGCGGCTGTTGTCTTGTGGCGCGTCCCGGTGTTTGGGGGAGTTTGTGGCCGGGGCTCGGGGGAGGCAAGCCGTTGCTCTGTCGGGCTGACTGGTTGGGGATGGATCGTTGTTGGTCTCTGTTATGTGGGTGGAGGGATGGGTCTCCGCTCGCGACATCCTGTTTGCGGGGGAGTCCGCTTTTTTAGCACGGAGGAAGGGCGGAGAGCCACGGAGGGTCACAGGAGTCGGAGGGGTTTGTCTGGCGGGGGCTATACGACGTAGCGGCGGATTCCTTAGGCCAGACGGGGCGCATTGAAATTCATGATCAGACCGATGCGGAGTCCACTCATGCAGAGATAGGTGTGCAGTTGGGCTTCGTGGACCGGCAGGATGGCGGCGATGGCCGCCCAACGCGACGGGTGCTCGCGCTCGTGATCCAGCACCATCCGTACCGCGCGATCGCGCACCTCGGGAGAAAACTTGTTCATTGTCTTGCTTGTCATCGCTCCACCTTCTCAGGAGTTGGAGCCTCCGACAAACCCGGGGCGGTTCACACCGACAATACCCGCCGCACCGCAGCTGCCTTTGCGCAACTCGACGCACCGGGCGTTGTCGAACGGCACGCTCTGGCACTTGCCCACTCACCCTCACCACCTGCTCAGGGGCATCTCCGTTATGAATCGTACCGCCCCGCGTCGGGAGAAAGAAGAAATCTTTCGTGTCCGCTCAATATCCTGATGCCTAAGGGGCGCTGCCCCCCTGGCCTTGCTTCGGCGCATCGAACGCTCCGCCGTCGGTGGCGAAGGCGTGGGACTGGATTGATTCGATAACGAACAGCGGGCGGCGTTTTGCTTCGACGTAGAGCCGGCCCAGGTATTCGCCGATGATCCCGAGCACGATGAGTTGCACGCTGCCGATCAGCAGCACGATGCTGGTGAGGCTGGTCCAGCCGGCGATCGTACTGCCGACCAGCCAGCTTCCCAGCGTATAGCACATGAGCAGCAGCGACAGCGCCGCGGCGACCACGCCCAGGAACGACGCCAGCCGCAGCGGGGCGACGGAGAAGCCGGTGATGGCGTCGATCGCGAAGCGGATCATCTTGCGCAGCGGATATTTCGTCTCGCCGGCGTAGCGCGCATCGCGGTCGTAGAGGATCGGCACCTGGCGCATGCCGATCCAGCTCACCATGCCGCGGATGAAGCGATGGTGTTCCGGCATGCTGTTCAGCACATCGAGCGCGCGCCGGCTCATCAGCCGGAAGTCGCCGGCGTCGAGCGGGATGTCGATGTCGACCAGGCGGCGCAGCAGGCGATAGAAGATCGCGGCGGTGGCGGTCTTGAAGCGGGTCTCGCCCATGCGGGTGCGGCGCTGGCCGTAGACGACGTCGGCGCCGCGTTCGAGCAGCGCGAGCATCGGCTCCAGCAGCTCAGGCGGATCCTGCAGATCGGCGTCGATCACCAGGATGCGATCGCCGCGGCATTGGGTCAGGCCGGCGGTAAGTGCGAGCTGATGCCCGTGGTTGCGCGACAGCTTCACCGCGGTCACGTGCGCGTCCGTCTCCGCCAGCGCGCGCAGGATGCTCCAGGTGCGATCCGACGAGCCGTCGTCGACGAACACGATCTCGAAGGCCGGCACCGCGCACTGCGCGGCAGCGGTCATGCGGCGATAGAACTCCGGGATGGAGTCCTCCTCGTTGTAGCAGGGCACGACGACGGACAGCAGGCTCACTGCGGTGCTTCCGGCACCGCGCCGGCCGGCCGGAGCGGAGTTGCTCCAACCGGGGCGTAGATGCTCCAGAACAGCATGACCAACCCCTGGATGTAGTAATACTTCCACACCACTACGTTCAACCCGATCGCGACCAGATAGGTCAGGGCGCACACCGCCAGGAACTCCTGCGGCGTGGTCCGCCGGCGCAGCACGATCACCGCCATCCCCAGGATCCCGACGGCGAATTGCAGCGGTCCGCGCAGGCCGATCAGACCAAGCCGGGTCAGCACGTTCACCAGCGACACCTGCGTTATCGAGTTGTGGAAGGCGCGCTCAGTCATGATGCCCCCGAGGTGCGGCACGATGATGTAGGTACTCATCGATGAAGACCACCACGCCGCGGGCGAAGGGAAACACGATCACGCAATAGACGATAAGGACGATCGCGCCCAGCAACAACGTTTCCCGCCAATTTGTCCCCGAGCGCACCTGATAGACCCCGGCCAGCGCCGCCAGCACCAGGGTCGTCTGGTTGCAGGCCAGCAGCAGCCCGAGCACCACGGCTGCCAGCCTGAGCCGCCGCCGGTAGAACGCGACGGCGAAGGCCGAGACCATGAACCACAGCGGCCAGACTTCACCCTGGTAGACCATCTCCGTGCTCGGACGTGATGCGATCAGGGCCAGCAACAGCGCAAATCCGGTCCAGCGGCGAGGGATGTCGCGCCACAGCAGGAGATAGAGGCCGATCGTGCTGAACACGGACGCCAGGTTGAGCAGCCGCAGATCGAGATGCAGCGCCACGAACGGCAGGTACACCAGCCATTGCAGGGGGAGATAGAAGAATGGCCCGGGCGTGACCGAGGTATAATCCTCGAAATAGGGATTGAGCCCATGCAGAAAGGTCCGGTCCGCCCAGGCGATGACCGGCAGCATGTCCGCGCCGACATGATCGAACGAGAACTCCGGCGACCGCGACGACGAGCGCGACCAACAGGACCGCACACGTAAGAAGCACCGACAACCGCAACCGCCCCCATGTCAGGAGCGACGCCTGCACCAGCACGAAGGGCGCAATCAATTCCAGTGCCAACCGGTTCGGCAGCGAAAAATATGCCGCCGACGCAAGCATCAGGGCCGGAAACAACGCGTCCAACAGGTCCGGTGCGCCGGCCCAGGCGGACGGCCGGTCGGGCGCGAACAGGATGCGCCAGAATAGCCAGTACCCCCCGAGCAGCAGCACCAGCAGCACCGAGCCGGCCAGGAAGGCGAGGTTGCGCGGCGCCTGCGCGAGGTCCGGCGTGAGGCTATAGGCGCCATGCAACAGCAGGAGCAAGGCAACCAGTGCCAGGGCGGATCGCTGGCACAGGCCGCAGTCGCGCCAGCGGAAGGAGGGAGGCCGGTCAACGCCCAGCATCAGCGCCCCTCCGGGCGCGCGCCTGGGCGACGATTTGCCGCCGCGCACGATGCTCTTCCCGTCATGGTCGCGCAGTCTCCCCTATGGCCTCGTACAATAGCACCGTCGCCTGCCCGATCCGGGTGCGCGACACCAGCCGCATGTACGGCTGCAGCAGATCGAGGTCGATCGCGGACGGCTGCTGGCCGGGCAATACCACCCAGTCGCGCCTCTGGCGTAGCGCCTGGGTCGGCGTGCGCAGCAGCCGGTCGAAATCCCACTCCGCCGACACGTCGAGCCCTACCAGGTGCCGCTGCCGCGCCGGGCCGAGATAGTACGCCAAGGTCCAGCGCATCGCCGCATTGTCGGACAGGATCACCCCGTCGCCCGGCTGCATCTGCTGGCGGATGACTGCGGCCACCCGCGCGGTCGGCTGGTTAGGGGTCTCGTAGTAGTTGCGCAAGCCCCAGATATCGCCGAGCAGCAGCATGCCGAGCAAGGCCGCGCCGGCGAGCCGCGGGCGCAGATGGACGATGGCGTAGGCGAGCAGCGCGCTGTACGGCAGCCACAGGAAAGCGAACTCTCCGATCACATAGCCGAAGATCGGATAGACGAACAGGAATCCCAGCACACAGGTGACGACCGGGACCAGTAGCGGGACCAGCACCGGAATCGCCCGGCGGACGCGGATCACCAGTATCGTCCCCAGCACTGCGGCACCTACCTGCACCGCGAGGAACGCCGGCTCCGCCCGCCACAGGCTGCCGATGCCGAACACCGTTTCCAGGGCGCCCATCACGCCGGTGCCGTCGATCAGGAAATTGGTATGCCGCGCGGCGATCTGTGCCGGGGTCAGGTTGGTCCGGACCTGGACCAGGAACCAGGGCAGCCAGAGCAGCCACACCCCGATGAGCACGAGCTGCGAGACGGTCCAGTTGATCAGCCAGCGCCAGTTGACCCGGAGCCGCGGCAGCGCGCCGAGCAGCACTGCCACGTTCAGTCCGAGCAGGAAGAATCCCGCCGGCTGCTGCGTCAGCATCGCCAGCCCGCCGCCGAGCCCACAGGCAAGCCAGGCGAGATCGGTGCGCGCCGCGCCAATCCGGCGGATGCGGAGCGCCCGCAGCGCCCCCTGGCCGATCCACTCCTGACGTGCCGCCGCGGCGCAGTACACCTCGACAAAGCCCCAGTACGTCATCGAGAGGAACAAGGTCTGCAGCGCATACGGCCGTGCCTTCTGCGCCCAGCTCACCGTCAGCGGCGTCAACGCGAATGCCAGCCCGGCGACGGTGGCGACCCGCGCATCGAACAGCCGGCGCACCGCGCCATAGAGCGGCAGCACCGCCACGGCCATCGCCAACGCCGAGAGCGCGCGCAACGTCAGCACCCCGTGACCGAGCCGCAGCCAGAGGCTCAGCGCCAAATAATAGACTGGCGGCTGAGTGTCCTGGGCAATGAAGCGCACCGCCGCGGCCGGGCCACCGCGCGCCACAAAAAAGCTAAATGCCTCATCATTCCACAGCGACTTATCGGCCAACCGGAACGACATCACCCCGACGGCGAGCAGCACGAGCAGGGGCGGCGCAAGACGGCGGCTCAGGCGCATGCTGGCGTTAGGCCCATGCTGTTGCGGATTTGGAGTATAGAACGCTTGCCAACCAGGATACATCGATAAATACTCGACCTCGGCGGCGGTGGGAAGCAACGCCCGTTCCGGGCCTCCACGAGGTGTGCTTCTCGCATGATCCGGGCGCCGTCCTCCGCCGTGGTTTGCGACGGAGGCTGCAATCGGTCGTCCGGCCTGCCACCGTACCTTCACGTACCAGGACTTCGCGGCAATCGGGAACCAGGTCAAGCGCCCGTGCGGAAGCGTCACACACCAGGTCGGCCGGCTCCAGCACCGGATCGACACCGCGTTCGATCGCTGGTATCGGACCTTCGCTGGGGGCGACCGCCTCGCGGGGAAACCGGCTCGGGCAGGCGGGCTCACACGGTTGGGCAGGAGCCAACCAGTATCTCTGGCCTCTGCCGATCCGCAACGACGCAGACTTTGGCCATCATCTCACGACGGCGAGGCGTTACAACGCGATGGATCAGGCAGAGTTCGACCAGTACGCTGACGCTTATTACGATCAGCACGCCAAGAACATCTCTCTGTCCGGCGAGAATCCGGAGTTCTTCTCCGAGTACAAGATTGCCGATGTGGCGCGCTGGCTGGCGGGGGCGGGGTCGCGGGCTGGCCGGATCCTGGACTTCGGTGCCGGGATCGGGAACTCGATCCCGTATTTCCGCAAGTATTTCCCCGACAGCGAACTGTCCTGCGCCGATGCCTCGCAACGCTCCCTGGCGATCGCAGCGGAGCGGTTTCCCGGCACCGAACGAGCCATCGTGGTGAGGGAGGATGCGTGCCTCGACCTGCCGGACGGCTATTTCGACGTGTGCTTCTCGGCCTGCGTGTTCCACCATATCCCGCACGACCGGCACCGGTTCTGGCTCGAAGAGCTGCTTCGAGTGACCCGGCCGGGAGGCCAGCTTTTCATCTTCGAGCATAACCCCCTCAACCCGCTTACAGTCCGCGCGGTGAACACCTGCCCGTTCGACGCCAACGCGCACCTGGTGACGGCCCGCACGCTCGCCGCGACAGCGCGGGTGGCGGGCTGGCGAAGCCCGCGCAGCGTGTACCGGATATTCTTTCCGCACGCGCTGGCGCCGCTGCGGCCTTTGGAACGCCTGCTGGGCTGGGTGCCGCTGGGAGCGCAATACATGCTGGCCGCCCGGCGTGAGCTCGGCAGGTGATTCTGCAGTTCCTCAAATTTGTATCGGTCGGGGTACTGAACACGCTCATCGGGCTCGCTGTCATCGTGGGCATGATGTACTTCCTCGACGCCGGTCCGATCGCCGCCAACCTCGGCGGATACCTGGTGGGCGGCGTCGTAAGCTTCGCGCTGAACGGCAGGTTCACATTCCGCCAGGAGTCGCTCTCACGCGGCATGTTCTTCCGCTTCGTGGCGATCTACCTGCTTGCCTACCTTGCGAATTTGGCGGCGCTGCGGATGTCTCTGGTCTTCAACAAGTACCTGGCGCAGATCGCAGGCATGCTCGTCTACACAGTGGTAGGGTTTGTCGGATGCCGCCTGTTCGTGTACCGCCAGCCCGCCGGGGCGGGGGCCGCGGATCAGCCTGCCGTGGGCCGACCGGGGCCCGGCTAGACTGCTAGCCCCCTCCTTGATGTCCGACAGCGGCGCGCCGTCAGGACCGGCGCCGCGCTTCGCCGGACAGACCGCCAGGCGACCTCAAGCCGCCTGCTGCGCCGGCAGCGGCATCGGCGTCCCAGCCATGGTGGTACGCACCATCAGCCGCCGGGCCGCGGACAAGGATTTCGCGGCTTCGCCGTTGGCAGGTGCGGCGCAACGTCCGGCCGAGGCCCGGCGCAACACTATCCACACGGCCCATGCCCGATGCGGCTACACGGGACGCGGCGTGCACCGACGAAAGGGCCGGCCCGATGCAGACGATGTTAAGATGGATTGCAGTTTCCCTCGCCGCCCTCATCGCGCTCGCGACACCGGCCAGGCCGGCAGCCGCGCGCCCGGCCTGTGCGGACCGGCATCAGGGGCTCGGCGTGGTCTATTGCCTGATGCCGGTGCTGGAGCACGCCGACGACGCGCTCAACGCGCGCTACGGGCAAGTGCGGGCGAAGCTCGCGCCGCCGCGGCGGGCGGCACTGAAGGCGGACGAACTGGCGTGGCTGCGCCGGCGCGACGGCGCGTGCACCCGCCAGGACGGCGGCCGGCTGTTCGTCGATCTTGCCTGCGCGATCAGGATGACCGCCGCCCATACCCGGTTCCTGGCCGGCCGTTACCGGGACTGCGTCGTCGCATCGTGCAGCGATCTCGATTTCTACAACACGCAGGACGGCGCGGCGCCGGACAGCGGCCCGAGGCTCGTCGGCTATCCGGCGATCTCTCGCTATCACGGCCCCGACGCCGGCTACATCGCCGTCTATACGCACGACGACCACAACGTCCTCTATCCGGTCGGCAACGGAATATACGTCGCCGGTTTCATCCGCCTGCGCGGCCGGTACGAGGGGCGCATCTTCCGGCCGGACGGCTACGCCACCAGCGATATCAGTGCGGATCCGGATTTCAAGGCGCTGACCGGTTCCCTGTTTCCCGGTCACCCCGGCGGCACCTGGGCCGGCGGCGACACCGGAGGCTTCGTCACCCACTGACCCGCTTGACAACCACCCCCTGCTCCCCGACCCCAAGGCTCCCGACCAGGAGCCCACCCTATGCAGATCACCATCCTCGGCGCCGGCGGCTTCCTCGGCCGCAAGCTCGCCCACCGCCTCGCCCGCCAGGGCAGCCTCGGCACCCGCAAGATCACCGGCCTCACCCTGTTCGACCTCGCCGAGCCGCCACCCCCGGCCAATCCCCCCTTTCCCGTCACCACCCTTGCGGGCGACCTCACCGTCCTGCCCGCCGAGGCCGTCCCCGCGGGCACCACCACCGTCATCCACCTCGCCGCCGTCGTCTCGGCCCAGGCCGAGGCCGACTACGATCTCGGCCTCAACGTCAACCTGCACGGCACCTTGCGCGTCATCGACGCCTGCCGCCGTATCACCCAGGCCGGCAGCGCCCCGCCCCGGGTCGTGTTCACCTCCTCCGTCGCCAGCTTCAGCGGCGGCCAGGGCGCGGTGCTCGCCGACGACGCGCGGCAGATCCCGGCCAACAGCTACGGCGCCGAGAAAGCCGCCGCCGAGCTGCTGCTCGCCGACGCCTCCCGCCGCGGCTTCCTCGATGCCGTCTCGCTCCGCCTGCCCACCATCGTCGTCCGCCCCGGGCGGCCGAACCGCGCCGCTTCCAGCTTCCTCTCCGCGATCCTGCGCGAGCCCCTGCTCGGGCTGGCAACCGATCTGCCGGTGCCGGAGACCTTCGCCGCCTGGCTCGCCAGTCCGCGGCGGGCGGTCGAGTGGCTGATCCACGCCGCCTGGATGGACAGCACCGGCATGGGCCTCGATCGCGGGGTGAACCCCCCGGGCCTGCGCGCCACCGTGGCGGAGATGTTGGCGGCGCTGGAGACCGTCCGCCCCGGCGCTGGATCTCTGGTCCGCCCGGCCCCCGATCCGGACATCGCCGCCATCGTCAACACCTGGCCCGCCGCCTTCGCCCCGAAACGCGCCCTCGCCCTCGGCTTTGCCACCCACGAACCGCTGGTCGATGTCCTGCGCGCCTTCATCGCCGACGACCTCGCCGCCACCCGCGCGGAGCGCGGGCTGGCAGAGTAGGCTCAAGGAGTTGCGGTGGAATGACCGCTGCGTTTCTGTCGCACCGTCCGGGCCGTCGTGCCGGCTGCGGCCGGGCGCGCGGCTCGGGTCTGCTGGCGCGATCCCTGCGGTCCCCGCGCCATCCCGGGGGGCTTCCGGCGCTGGGGGGACGCTCCCCAGGGGCGATTATGTGGGGCGATTATGTGGGGCGATTATGTTGTTATATCGTAACGATATCGGCGCGCAAACGCCGGCCCCGCTCTAGCGGCCGAAAAGCGGCGGGCGGTAGCCGAGCGGACCGTGGTCCCGGATCGCCGCGGCTTCGGACCGCCGGCGGGTACGGTGGGGGTCGGGCACTGCCGCCGGCGCGCGCCGCGGGGGCGCGGGCGACGGGGCCTCGGGTGGCGTGATGCCGAACATCCGGCAGAGCGGGCGCAGGACCCGCCACAGGCGCGGGGCGGTCGCCAGCAGTTCCGTCATCTCCGGCTGCGCCAGGAGATAGGCGAACTCGATGCCGCACGGCACCGTTTCCGGCGCCATCCGCGCCAGCCAGCCATAGCTTCTGGGCAGGGTCCGGCGCGGCGCGGGGGGCCAGGTCGGTGCCGCATTGGCCGGCACCGCATCGGCGGGCACCCCATCGGCCGGCACCGGGGCGGGTTCGGCGGGGCGGCGGCGGGACCTCGCCACCGGATGGGCGGCGATGGCGGCGAAGCGCTCGGCCGCCTCCGTGAGGCGGTTCCACAGCCGGGCCGCGAGGTCCATCAGGATCGGGTTGTGCTCGGCGCCGGCCGCCATCGCTTCGCGCAGCCCGCCGATGAAGCGGGCGAAGCGCCCGGCGAGGGCCCAGGCGCTGGTGGTGGGGGGAGAAGGGGCGGCGGCCGACATGAACGAAACAAGAACATAAATCCGCCGCCGTGTCAAGCTGATTTTGCGGCGGGGGTGCCACGCCGGAATCGGCGATCGGCGGAAATCTCAATCCGAGTCGGTTATTGGTGCGCGTCGCCTAAAGGCCGGGGCGCGGTAGCGGGTCGGTTTGAATTTTCGTAAATTTTCGGTTGCCCGTCTAAAATTCAGTCTTATTTTCGCTGCGACCGTCCCGCACTTGCCGCGCCGCAAAGATGACGCCTTCGCGCGCAATCTCTCTCCAAGGACGCGCCTTGTTCAGCGCACGATCAATCGGGAGGACGAACGGTCCATCTGCGAGAGGGAGAAATCGGGGATGGCATCGCGCGTACATTGGGCGACCCAGTAGCCGTCGGGGCCGATGACACCCGATGGCAAGGCGTTCGCATATTGGGCCGGAACGGAGACACTGAACCAGTCATTGTTCGCAGCGGCGTGGCCTTGCGCCAGGATGCCGAATACAGGGTCCTTCGAATGTGACGAGAACAACAGGCAGTCTACGTCGAGCTTCCCATACTCAAGAAACAGTTCGGGAAAATTGATCTCGATGCAAAGGGCGCATCCAAACCGAAAGCCATCTACCGCAAAGACGACAGGGTCTCGACCTGGGCTGTCGTGATGATTGATCTCGTTGAACGAGCACAGGCGCTTGTCATACCGGGCAACCACATCGCCGGCGTCCGAAATCACATAAAGACTGTTGTGGGGCCGATGCGGCGAGGTCAGACGATGATGACCACCCAGCACCGTCCAGAGCTTCAATTTCGCTGCCAGCGCCGCCCTGCGTTCAAGCTCTTCAAGAAGCGCACCCCAATCCTGGTTTTCGAAGGACGGATATCATTCCTCCCCAAGCTCCAGCGCCCGTGCGTAGACCCGTTTGCGCGGCAGACCGGTGGCGGTAGCGACCAGGGCGGCGGCGTCTCTCAGGCTGTGTCCGGCGAGGGCGGCACGGAGTTGCCGGTCCAGGCCTTCCTGATCCCGTTCGGCGCTGTCTTCGGCTGCCGGGCCGAGCAGAACGGTGACTTCCCCGCGCGCCGGTTCCACGGCGTAGTGGGCGGCCAGCGCGGCCAGCCGGTCGCGGCGGATTTCCTCGAAGCGCTTGGTCAGTTCGCGCGCCACCGCAGCCGGCCGGTCGCCGAACACGGCGAGGAGGTCCGCCAGCATGCCCGCCAGCCGGTGCGGGGCCTCGTACCAGATGAGCGTGGCCGACAGCCCGGCCCGCTCGGCCGCGCGCAGGGCGTGGAACCCGGCCGTGCGGGCGGCGGCGCGCGGCGGCGGGAACCCGAGCGCCAGGAACGGCAGCGGCGGCAGCCCGGACAGCACGAGCGCGGTCACCGCCGCGTTCGGTCCCGGCACGGCGTGCACCGGATGCCCGGCGGCCAGCGCCGCGCGCACCAGCCGGTAGCCCGGGTCGGACACCAGCGGCGTGCCGGCGTCCGAGACCAGCGCCACCGTGCGTCCCGCGGCCAGGCGCGCGAGCACGGCGGGGATGGCCGCGTCCTCGTTGTGCTCGTGCAGCGGCGCGGTGCGTGCGTGCACCCCGAGCGCGCCCAGCAGCCGCGCGGTATGGCGGGTATCCTCGCACAGCACGAGGTCGGCGGCTTCGAGCGCCGCACGTCCGCGTGGCGAGAGGTCGCCGAGGTTGCCGATCGGCGTGGAAACCAGCACAAGTCCGGCCGGCGGGCCGGCACTCCCGGCCCCGGGATCTTCGGGAGGTGCGGCGTATGGATCGTCGGACATTGCTGCTCCTGGCCGGCAGCCTGGGGCTGTCCGCCTGTTCGGTCGGCCCCGCGCCGGGACCGTATCCAGCCGGCGGCATCGGCCCGGCGGGCCCCTATGCGCCGGGCACGGGGCCGTCCGGTCCGGAATCGCTCAATGGGCTGCCGCCCGGCACGCCTCCAGGCTACGCCCCGACGGGTCCGGTGGCGATCCTGCTGCCGTTGTCCGGGCGGCTCGCCGGGATCGGCCAGGCGATGGGCGAGGCCGCGCAGCTTGCGCTGGCCGCACCCGGCTCGCCGCCGCTGCTGAGCGAGGATACCGGCGGCACGCCGGAGGGCGCTGCCGCGGCGGCGCGGACGGCGCTGGCGGGGGGCGCGCGGCTGATCCTGGGACCGCTCACCGCGCCCGAGACCGCCGCCGCCGCGCCGATCGCACTTGGCGCCGGTGTGCCGATGCTGGCCTTCACCAACGATTCGACGGTGGCGCGGCCGGGGGTATGGACGCTCGGGATCACCCCGGGCCAGCAGGTGCGCCAGCTCGTGCGCGCCGGCCAACGCCAGGGCCGCACCCGCTTTGCCGCGCTGCTGCCGGACTCCCCGCTCGGCCAGTTGATGGGCCAGGCGCTGGCGGCTGCGACCTCCGCCGCCGCGCTGCCGAGCCCGACGATCCGCTTCCACAGCGGCAGCATGGGCTCGATCAACACGACGGCCCGATCGCTGTCGGACTATGACGGCCGCTGGGGACCGATCGAGGCGCAGATTCGCGCCGCGCGTGCCACCGGCACCCTGGCCGGCCGGCGCCAGGCCGCGAGCTTGCGCAAATCGGTGCCGCCGCCGCCGCCGTTCGATGCGCTGCTGCTCGCCGACACCGGGGAGACCCTGCACGAGCTGGCGGCGGTGCTGTCCTATTACGTGGTGGGCCGTCCGTCCGTGCAGATCATGGGGCCGTCGCTGTGGGCCGACCCGCGCAGCGGCGCCGGCCATCTGCCCGGCGCCTGGTACGCGGCGCCCGAGACGTCGAGCCGCGCCGCCTTCGTCGCGTCCTATGCCGCGCGGTACGGCGGTGCGCCACCGGGCGTCGCCGACCTCGGCTATGACGCCGGCGGGTTGGCGCGGTTCCTGGCGGCGGGCGGCTATCGGCCGGCCGACCTGACGGCGCCGCGCGGCTTCGCCGGGACGGACGGCTGGCTCGTGCTGCGCCCGGATGGGCACGTGCGGCGCGGGCTTGCCGTGTATGCGGTCGGCGGCGCCGGTGGCCCGCAACTGGTGCAGCCGCCCTCCGCGGGGCCCGGCGCCGGGGTTTGAGCCGGCGCGGGCGGGCCCACATGACCGGTCCGGACCAACGGCCGCTGCGGCCCGGCGCGAAAGCCGCCGCCGGTGCCACGGTCGTGCGCCAGGTCATCGTACGCCAGGTCATCGTGCGCCAGGTTTGGGACGCGCCCACCCGGCTGTTCCACTGGGCGACCGTCGGCCTCGTGTTCACGAGCTGGCTCACCCAGCGCGAGGGCTGGATGGGCTGGCATTTCTATTCCGGCTACGCGGTGCTGACTCTGCTGCTGTTCCGCCTCGGCTGGGGCTTCGTCGGCAGCGACACCGCACGGTTCGGCCGCTTCCTGCGCGCGCCCTGGCACGCGCTCGCCCATCTGCGCCATCTGCCCCGGCGCGAGCCCGACACCGCGGTGGGCCACAACCCGGCCGGCGGCTGGATGGTGGCGGCGCTGCTGGCGCTGCTGGCGTTCCAGGTCGGCACCGGGCTCTGCGCCAACGACCAGGCCGCCACCTACGGCCCGTTCGCCGATGCGCTCGGCCAGAGCCTGAGCGACCGGATCACCGACCTGCACGCCTGGGGCTTCACCCTGATCGAGATCGCGGTGGCGCTGCACGTGCTGGCGATCGCGGCCTATGCGCTGCTCAAGCGCCACGATCTGGTGCGGCCGATGATCACCGGGCGCAAGCGCCTGCCGGCGGAGCTGCCGGCGCCGCGCCTGGCGAGCCCCTGGCGGGCGGCGGCGGTGCTGGCCGCCGCCGCGGCGCTGGTGGCCTTCTTGCTCGGCCGCTTCGGCGCTACTTAGCGCGGAACTCCTTGTGGCAGGTATCGCAGGTCTTGCCGACGACCTTGAACTGCGCGGCGAAGCCGGCAGCGTCGCCGGCCTTGGCCAGCAGCGCGAGCTTCTGCGCCGCGGCCGAGGCATCGGCGGCGTCCTTCTGGAAGCCGGCGAAATTCTTCCAGATCGCCGGGAGCGCCTTGGTGTTGTCGCCCTTGTCGCTGCCCGGCGGGAACAGGCTGGGATATTGTTCCATCCAGCGCGCGATCGCCGTTGCCGGCTCGGCATAGGGCTTCACCGGCAGCTTGTGCATGAGCCCCGTGCGCATGCCGATGAACGCGCCGAGCACCAGCAACTGCCCATCCTGACGGGTTCGGATCGGATCGAAGGCGGGGGCCTGGGCCAGCGCCGCGGCGCCGATCCCGAGGCTCCCGGCCAGGAGCAGTCCCGCCGCAGCAAGTCGTCTCGCGCGCATGCCTCTTCCCTTCCATGTGCGGATCGTGGCGATCCGGAGACGTTACGTCCCGCCACGCATCCGGCGCGGCGCCGCTGGGCACCCCGCCCCCCGGTCCGCGCATCTTGCCTGATTGGTCCGGCGGCGCCACAGGAAATTGGCCGATGCCGCGCTCCCCGCCTGGTCCCGATGCCGGGCCTGCGTCCGCTGGTTCAGGCGGCGGCGCGCATGGGCGTGCCGGCGATGATTGCGTCCATGGCGGCTTCCAGGGCTGGGGAGGCGCGGGTGAGCGGCACGTGGCCGCGCAGCAGGATCTGGGTGTTGCGGGTGTAGGCGGCCTGGCGCAACGCGAGGCCTTCGGGGGCGGTGCGGGCTTCGATCTTGGCGGCGAGGATGCCGGCGGGGTTTTCGATGCCGACGGCGATTTCGGCGAAGTCGGCGCCCGGTGCGGGCAGGCCGCGCGCGACGGCATGGGCGGTGGTGCCGGGGATCAGGGCGGCGGCGGCGAGGCAGCAGCCGCCGGAGACCGCCATGGAGCGGTGGCCGGCCTGCGGGGTGAAGTAGCGCGCGGCGATGTTGCCGCTGCCGGCGGGGGGACCGACCAGGCAGAGTTTGGGGATGGTTTCGCTGCGCGCGAGTTCCTCGGCGGTGAGCTTGTGCCCGTCGCGACCGGCGAGGCCCATGGCGAGGCCGGCGGCGACCCAGACCCTGCGCAGGGTCTCCATCAGGGCGGGGTCGGAATCGAACGACTCGATCGGATCGTGGACCGAGCGGCCGAAGTCCTCGGCGCGCGCGATCACCATCGGGACCGCGACATCGACGCAGGAGACGGTGATGCCGGCGGCCTGGTCGGTGCGGTTTCCGGTCGGCAGCAGGCGCCCGGTCTTGGCGCCGACCGGATCGGCGAGCGACAGGTCGACGGCGGGGAAGGCGCCGTCGACGCCGGGGATTTCCGCCGTCTCCGGCCGGCCGGCGGCGTCGAACGCCATCCGCGCGACGGCCAGCACGCCGGTATTGGTGTTGCGGATCACGGTTTCGAACCGTCCGGCCCCGGCGGGGCGGGCGAGCAGGCCGGTGTCGAGCGCCCAGAGCGGCAGGGCGGCGGACATGTTGCCGCAGTTCACGCTCCAGTCGATCGCGGCGGTATCCGACGCGAGCTGGGCGAGGGTGCTGACGAGGCGCGGCGTGCCGTCGGATTCGAGCGCGGCGAAGAAGATTTTGTTGCTGGTGGGCGCGCCGCGCCCGAGGCCGGTGATCTGCCGGTTGCCCTTGCGCGTGCCGGCGAGCGGCAGGCCCATCAGGTGGCGCAGCAGTTCTTCCTTGAGCGCGCGGTCCGCGGGGGCGAAATGCTCGTAGATGACGAGGCCGGTGGAGGTGCCGCCACGCATGTGGTGGACGGGGAATTCGACCACGCCGTCGCGCCGGCGGGGCGCGAGCTCGGCCAGGGCGGGGAAGGCGGCGGGCGGCATGGCGGGCTCCTGCGATGGATGCGACTCTCCTCGCCCTTGCGGCGGAAGGAGGGCCGTGCCGCCCTGCTTAGCATGGCCGGCGCGGGGAGGTCGCGGTAGGAGACGGTCGATCGGCCAACAATCCGGTTGACCGGTCGTATCGGGCCGTGGCCTATCGCGGCAGCGATCCTGGGATCCGAATGGGATGAAGATTCTGCTGACCGGCGGCTGCGGCTTCATCGGCTCCGCCGTGATCCGCCACCTGCTGCGCCACACCGGGCATGTCGGTGGTGAACGTCGACAAGATGACCTACGCCGCGTCCGAGGACGCGCTGGAGGAGGCGCGCCACGATCCGCGCCACCTGCTGGTCCGCGCCGATGTCGCGGATGCCGCGGCGATGCGCCAGGTGTTCGCCACGCACCAGCCCGACGCGGTGATGCATCTCGCCGCCGAAAGCCATGTCGATCGCTCGATCGACGGGCCGGCCGACGTTCATCCAGCACCAACGTGGTCGGCACCTTCGTGCTGCTGGAGGCGGCGCGCGCGCTACTGGGCGGCGCTGGCGCCGGCGCGGCGGGCGGCGTTCCGCTTCCATCACATCTCGACCGACGAGGTGTTCGGCGCGCTGGGCCCGGACGACCCGCCGTTCACCGAGACCACCGCCGTACGATCCGCGCAGCCCGTATTCCGCGCAGCAAGGCGGCGTCGGACCATCTGGTGCGCGCCTGGTTCCACACCTACGGGCTGCCGACCTTGGTCAGCAACACCACGCAACAATTACGGCCCCTGGCAGTTCCCCGAGAAGCTGATCCCGCTGGTCACGCTGAACGCGCTGGAGGGCAAGCCGCTGCCGGTCTATGGCGACGGCTCCAACCTGCGCGACTGGCTGTTCGTCGAGGACCACGCCGAGGCGCTGGTGCGCGTGCTGGAGCGCGGCGAGCCCGGCGCCACCTACGCGATCGGCGCCCGCCAGCCGCGCAGCAACCTGGAGGTGGTGCGCGCGATCTGCGCCGCATCTCGACCGCGCGCGTGCCCGACCCGGCCGGGCCGCGCGAGCGGCTGATCCACTTCGTGACCGACCGGCCGGGCCATGATTTCCGCTACGAGATCGATCCCGGCGCGCACCGAGGCGGCGCTCGGCTGGACCGCGCCGCATGATTTCGAGGCCGGGCTGGCGCGCACCATCGACTGGTATCTGGACAACCGCGCGTGGTGGGAGGGCGTGCGCGCGGCGCGCTACGCCGGCCAGCGGCTCGGGACGGTGCCGGCATCAGGGAGCGGCGGCATGAAGGGCATCCTCCTCGCCGGCGGCTCCGGCACGCGGCTGCATCCGATGACGCTGGCGGCGTCGAAGCAGCTGCTGCCGGTCTACGACAAGCCGATGGTCTACTACCCGCTGTCGACGCTGATGCTGGCGGGCATCCGCGACATCCTGCTGATCTCCACGCCCGAGGACCTGCCGCAGTTCCGCCGCCTGCTGGGCGACGGCGCGCGGTTCGGCGTGCGCTTCGCCTATGCCGAGCAGCCGAGCCCGGACGGGCTCGCGCAGGCGTTCCTGATCGGCGCGCGACTGGATCGCCGGCGAGGCCTGCGCGCTGGCGCTCGGCGACAACCTGATCCACGGCGACCATCTCTCCGCCCTGCTGCGCGCAGGCGGCGGCGCGGCCGGAGGGCGCGACGGTGTTCGCCTACCAGGTGCGCGATCCGGAACGCTACGGCGTGGTGACGTTCGACGCCGCCGGCCGGCCGTCCGAACTCGTGGAGAAGCCGGCCGCGCCGCAGCTCCAACTGGGCGGTGACCGGGCTCTATTTCTACGACCGGCAGGTGAGCGAGCATGGCCGCGACCATCCGGCCCTCGGCGCGCGGCGAGCTGGAGATCACCGACCTCAACCGGCTCTATCTGGAGGACGGCAGCGCTGCACGTCGAGAAGCTGTCGCGCGGCTGCGCCTGGCTGGACGCCGGCACGCCGGACAGCCTGCTGCAGGCGGCGACCTTCGTGCAGACCATCCAGTCGCGCACCGGCATGCTGGTCGGCTGCCCGGAGGAGGTGGCGTTCCGCATGGGCTATATCGACGCCGATCGCGCTGCGCCGCGCAGGCGCGCCGCGCTGGGCAAGACCGAACTCGGCCGGGTGCTGCGGAACTGGCCGAGGGGAGCTGCGCGCATGAACGTCGAGCGCCTCGCCATCCCCGATGTGATACTGCTCACGCCCGCCGCGCTATCGGCGATCGCGCGCGGCTTCTTCTCCGAGACCTGGAGCGCGAAGCGGTACGCCGCGGCCGGCATCCCCGGACCGTTCGTGCAGGACAACCACAGCCTGTCGGCGCCGCGCGGCGTGGTGCGCGGGCTGCATCTGCAGGTCGCGCCGAGCGTGCAGGGCAAGCTGGTGCGCTGCGTGCGCGGCGCGATCTGGGACGTGGCGGTGGATGTGCGGCACGGCTCGCCGACCTTCGGGCAGCACGTCGCGGCGGTGCTGAGCGCGGAGAACTGGCGCCAGTTGTGGGTGCCGCGGCGGCTTCCTGCACGGGTTCTGCACGCTCGAGCCGGACACCGAGGTGATCTACAAGGTCACCGCCGATTACGACCGCGCGGCCGAGCGCGGGGTGATCTGGAACGATCCCGATCTGGCGCTGCCCTGGCCGGTGGCGGCGGACGCGGCGGTGCTGTCGGACAAGGACCTGGTGCTGCCGCGGCTGCGCGACTGCCCGCCCTGGTTCCCGGTCTGACGATGACCGCTGCTGGTCACCGGCGGGAGCGGGCAACTGGCCCAGGCTCTGGCGGCGGCGGCTCTGGGGGCGGCGGGGCGCGGTGCGCCGTGGTCGGCCGGCCGGCGTTCGATTTCGACCGGCCGGAAACGATCGCGCGCGCCTTCGATGCGGCGGCGCCCGCGCTGGTGGTCAATGCCGCCGCCTACACCGCGGTGGATGCAGCAGAGACGGATGCGGAGGCCGCGTTCCGCGCCAATCGCGACGGGCCGGCGGCGCTCGCTGCGCTGTGCCGCGCAGCCGGCATGCCGCTGATCCATGTCTCCACCGACTACGTGTTCGACGGGACCAAGGGCGCGCCCTACGTGGAGAGCGATCCGGTCGTCGCCGCAGGGGGTGTACGGCGCGAGCAAGCTGGCCGGGGAGCAGGCGGTGCTGGCCTCGGGCGCGCGGGCGATCGTGGTGCGGACGTCCTGGGTCTATGCGCATACCGGGAAGCAATTTCGTGCGCACCATGCTGGCGGCGGCGCGCAAGACGCGGTCCTTGCGGGTGGTGGCGGACCAGAACGGCTGCCCGACGACGGCGACGGACCTGGCGGACGCGATTCTGGCGATCGCGGCTCGGTGACCGGGGAGGGGTGGCAGGACCGGTTCGGCGGCGTGGTGCACGCGGCGGGGACCGGGTGGACGACGTGGCACGGCCTGGCGGTGGCGGCGTTCGAGGAAGCGGCGCGGTATGGCGCTCCGGTGCCCGAGGTGGCGGCGATCCGGACCGCGGACTGGCCGACGCCGGCGTGGCGGCCGGCGGATTCGCGGCTGGACTGCGGGCGGTTGCGCGCGGTGTTCGGGGTGGCGCTGCCGGGGTGGCGGGATGGGCTGCGGCGGACGATCGATGCGCTGGCGGTGGCGGGGGGGATTGGGGGGTAACCGGGGGCCCCTGTCCGGCCCCGCTTTTGCGGACCCGCGATGGGTCGCGGATGCGACGGTCTTTGTTCGGTCGATACGAAGCCGGCGCGAGGCGGGCGACAAGCACGCGCCTTGACCGTGTGATCTCATTGCCGATCTCGGCGCGCGGCCCGCGCGCCTGCGAAGCCGGGCGGTGTCAGGTCAGGCATGGAAGCGCCTCCATGCGTCCATCAGCCCGCTCGGGCGGCCGGCGACCACCCGCACCTCATTTCCCCCGGGCCGCGGCCAGGGCAACGGCGGCGGCGATCAGCACGCCGCCGCCGATCCGGTTCCGCACCGTCGCGTGGCGGACCAGCAGTCCGCGGGCGCGTCCGGCGGCCAACGCCCAGACGCTATCGCCCGAACGGCGGGTGTCGTGCGGTTCGGTGGCGAACGCCTCCCGGTGCGGACGACCGGCCGATGGCGGATATCTAGGCATCGGCGGACGACACGGAATTTACCGATCGGCAGCATTTGGCCGGCAGAATAGCCGGGACCCGAACAGAGACGTGGACGTCCCCGATGGATGGTTCGTTGGCTCCGGCTCCGGAAGCATCTGCCACTGCCGATACGCCCGAACGGGTTGTCGCGCTTGCCGACCGCGCCGCCACGATCGCCGGCAGCAAGGTGCGCGGTATCCAGCGCATCACCGGCCAGACCAGGATTCTCGCGCTCAACGCCACGATCGAAGCGGCCCGGGCCGGCGAGGCGGGCAAGGGATTCGCCGTCGTCGCCGGGGAGGTGAAAGCGGTCAGCGCCGAAATCGGCCGGCTCGCCGCCGAGATGGAGACCGAGCTCAGGTTCGCCTTCGACGAATTGCGCGCCGTCGGCGGCCGCATGGCGGAGGACGTGCGCGGCCAGCGCCTGGTCGATCTCTGCCTGAACGCGATCGAGATCATCGACCGCAATCTTTACGAACGCACCTGCGATGTGCGCTGGTGGGCCACCGATGCCGCGGTGGTGGCGGCGGCCGAACCCACGCCCGAGCACCTTGCCGAGGCCGAGCGTCGGCTTGGCGTCATCCTCTCCGCCTACACGGTCTATCTCGATCTCTGGATCTGCACCCCGGACGGGCGGGTGGTGGCACATGGCAGGCCGGAGCGCTATCCGGGCGTGCGCGGCCTCGATGTTTCGAGGGAGAGCTGGTTCCGCCAGGCGCTCGCCTCCGCCTCCGGCGACGACTATGCGGTCGCCGACGTGATGGCATGCCCGGCCCTGGAGGGTGCGCCGGTCGCCACCTACGCCGCTGCGGTGCGCGCGGGAGGGCAGGCGAACGGGCAGCCGATCGGCGTGCTCGGCATCCATTTCGACTGGGGTCCGCAGGCCCGTGCGGTCATCGAAGGCGTGCGCCTCTCGCCGGCCGAAGCGGCGCGCTCGCGCGTGCTGCTGGTGGATGCGCGCGGTCGCATTCTTGCCGCCTCGGACCGGCAGGGCGAGCTCGGCGAAAAGATCGAACTCGAGACGGGCGGGCGGCGCAGCGGTGTTCGGCACGAACCCAACGGCCGCACCACCGCATTCCATCTCACGCCCGGCTATGAGACGTATCGGGGACTGGAGTGGGCGGGCGTCATCATTCAGGAGCCGCCGCGCCGGAACGGGGGATGACCGCAGCGCGGGATTGACGGGAGCGCCCAGGCGCACGCCGGTCGTTGGCGCGGCAATCGGGCGAAAGGCCGCAAACCGGATGCCCCCCTGGCACCCGCCCCCTGGCACCCGCCCCACGCCTGCGCTACTGCACCCGCATGGGCCGCACCGCATCCCTCACCCGCGCCACCGCCGAGACCGACATCGCCCTCACGCTCGACCTCGACGGGTCCGGCGCGTCGGAGATCGATACCGGGATCGGCTTCCTCGACCACATGCTGACCGCGCTTCGCCCGCCACGCGCTGTTCGACCTCCGGTCCGCGCCCAGGGCGATCTGCACATCGACTTCCACCACACCACCGAGGACGTCGGCATCGTGCTCGGCCGCGCCTTCGCCGAGGCGATCGGCGACAAGCGCGGCATCGTCCGCTTCGGCCACGCCCTGGTGCCGATGGACGAGGCGCTGGCCGAAGCCGCCGTCGACATCTCCGGCCGGCCGTTCCTCGCCTGGACGGTGACGTTCGAACGCCAGCGCATCGGCGAGATGGACACCGAATTGTTCGAGGAATTCTTCCGCGCCTTCGCGGTCAACGCCGCTGCTCACCCTGCACATCACGCAGCCGCGCCGGCCGCAACGCGCACCACGTGGCGGAAGGCCTGCTTCAAGGCCGCCGCGCGGGCGCTGCGCATGGCGGTGACGCTCGACCCGCGCATCGGCGATGCGATCCCCTCCACCAAGGGGGCGCTGTGAGGGTCTTCACCGCCCATCTGCGCGCCGGGTGCCGCCGCCGGTGCTGGTGCGCGAAGGCTTCGCCTGGGGCGCGCTGCTGTTCGGCGCCGCTCTGGCTGCTGGCGCGGCGCGCCTGGATTGCCGGCGCGATCGCGCTCGCTGCCGCGGTGCTGATCGCGGCGCTGGTGCCCGCCCCGGCGCGCGGCGTCCTGGAAGCCGGGCTGGCCGTCGGCCTCGGCTTCGCGGCCGGGACCTCGTGCGCGGTCGCGCTGGCCCGGCGCGGCTACACGCTCGCCCATGTCGTCGCGGCACCGGATGCCGACGCGGCGTTGCTGCGGCTGCTCGCGCAGCGGCCCGAGCTCGCCGCCGCGTTCCTCCGCCCGGCTTCCCCGCCGGCGCGCTGTCATGAAGGTCGCGGTGGTCGATTACGGCAGCGGCAACCTCGCCTCCGCCTCGCGCGCGCTGGCGCTGGCGGCGGAGCGGGCGGGGCTCGCGGCCGACGGTCACCGTCACCGCCGATCCCGACACTGGTGGCGCGCGCCGACCGCATCGTGCTGCCCGGCCAGGGCGCGTTCGCCGATTGCGCCCGCGGCCTCGCCGCCGTGCCGGGCATGGACGAGGCGATCGATGCAGGCGACCGACGCCGGCGCGCCCGTTCCTCGGCATCTGCGTCGGCATGCAGCTGATGGCCGAGCGCGGGCTGGAGCATCGCGTCACCCCGGGCTTCGGCTGGATCAAGGGCGAGATCGCGGCGATGGACGTGCCCGGGCTGCGCCTGCCGCAGATGGGCTGGAACACGCTCGACTTCCGTCCCGGCGCGCATCCGCTGCTGGACGGGCTGGTGCCCGGCGATCACGCCTATTTCGTGCACAGCTACGCGCTCACCGGCGCCGACCCGGCGCGAGGTGCTCGCCACCACCGACTACGGCGGCCCGGTGGTCGCCATGGTCGCCGCCGGCAACCGCGCCGGCACCCAGTTCCATGTCGAGAAAAGCCAGGAGGTCGGCCTGCGCATCCTGACCAACTTCCTGCGCTGGACCCCGTGACGATGGCCAGATCCCGCCGCACCGACCTGCCGCCCGAATCGCTGCGGGCGGTGGAGCGCGCCGAGTCGCTTCGATGACGACGACGATCTGCACGCGCTGTGCGAGGCCACGCACGCCGCCATCATCGACGGCGGCGGCTTCGGCTGGGTCAACCCGCCCGGCCGCCGCGCGCTGGAAAGCTATTTCCGCGGCGTGCTGCTGGTGCCGGAGCGCGCAGCTGTTCGTCGCCCGGCTGGACGGCGTCATCGTCGGCGCCGCCCAGCTCGTGCGCCCGCCGCGCAACAACGAGGCGCAGGCTTTCGCCGCCACCCTGATGCACGCTTTCATCGCCCCCTACGCCCGCGGCCACGGCCTGGCGCGGCTGCTGACGCCGCGAGGTGGAGGAGGCGGCGCGCGCGCTCGGCTACCAGGTGCTGAACCTCGACGTGCGGGAGACCCAGGACGGCGGCGATCGCGGCTGTACGAGTCGCTCGGCTATCGTCCGCTGGGGCGAGCATCCGGCCTATGCGCGGGTGCGACGGGCGGACGGTGCGCGGCCTTTATTACTACAAGCTGCTGCAGCCCCAGGCGCTGCGCGACCGCGGGGAGGGGCCGACATGAGCCTCACCCTGTTCCCCGCCATCGACCTCAAGGACGGCAAATGCGTGCGCCTGCGCCGCGGCGCGATGGACGGACGCCACCGTCTATGCCGACGATCCCGCGGCGCAGGCCCGGACGTGGCAGGCGGCGGGGTTCGCCTGGCTGCACGTGGTCGATCTGAACGGCGCCTTCGCCGGCCGGCCGGTGAACGCCGAGGCGGTGCGCGCGATCCTGGCCGCGACGTCCCTGCCGGTGCAGCTCGGCGGCGGCATCCGCGACCTGGCCGGGATCGAGGCCTGGCTCGCTGGCCGGCGTGCGCCGGGTGATCCTGGGCAGCGCCGCGGCCAAGAACCCGGATCTGGTGCACCAGGCCTGCGCCGCCTTCCCCGGCCGGATCGCGGTCGGGATCGACGCGCGGGACGGGTTCGTGGCCACCGAGGGCTGGGCGGAAACCAGCACGATCGCTGCCACCGACCTCGCGTTGCGGCTTCGAGGACGCCGGGGCGGCGGCGCTGATCTATACCGATATCGCGCGCGACGGCATGCTGACCGGCCTCAATCTGGAGCAGACGGTCGCCCTGGCGCGGCTGGTCGCGACGCCGGTGATCGCCTCCGGCGGCGTCGCCGGTCTCGCCGATCTGGTCGCGCTGCGCGCGGCGGCGCCGGGCACCAGCCTCACCGGGGTGATCGTGGGACGGGCGCTGTACGACGGGCGGCTCGATCCTGCGGCGGCGCTGGCCGCGTTGGGGCGGTGACGCCGGCCGTCGCGCGCCTGCCAAATGCGATTGCCCCGCCCGTGCAGCGGAGCGGCCCCTTGCACCGGGGCGGTCGCGGCAACATATGCGCCCGCCGGATCTACGCCGGCTGCTGCGCTGCGGCCGGTCGGCGCCCACGCCACGACGTCCAGTCTATGATCCCCCAGTCATGATCCCCCAGTCTATGATCCCCTGGGGCGACCGCTCCCCGCTGCATTCCCCGCTTGCCACGATTACGCGCCTCCGGTGTAAGAAAATCGTCATGTTGAAGCTCCGTGTCATCCCGTGCCTCGACGTCAAGGACGGCCGCGTCGTGAAGGGCGTGAACTTCGTCTCCCTGCGCGACGCCGGCGACCCGGTGGAGCAGGCGACCTTGTACGACGCTGCCGGCGCGGATGAACTCTGCTTCCTCGATATCACCGCGAGCCACGAGAACCGCGACACCCTTCTCGACGTCGTCGGCCGCACCGCCGCCCGCGTGTTCCTGCCGCTGACGGTGGGCGGCGGGGTGCGGTCGGTGGAGGACATGCGCCGGCTGCTGCTCGCCGGGGCGGACAAGTGCAGCATCAACTCCGCCGCGGTGGCGCGGCCGGAACTCGTGGCGGAGGCGGCGGAGAAATTCGGCAGCCAGTGCGTGGTGGTCGCGGTTGATGCCAAACAGGCGGGGCCGGATCGCTGGGAAGTGTTCACCCATGGCGGCCGGCGCGGCACCGGGATCGACGTGCTCGACTGGTGCCGGCGGGTCGCGGCGCTGGGCGCGGGCGAGATCCTGCTCACCAGCATGGACAGGGACGGCACCGGGCGCGGCTTCGACCTTGATCTGCTGCGCGCCGTATGCGGCGCCGTGCGGCTGCCGGTGATCGCCTCGGGCGGGGTCGGCACCCTGGATCATTTCGTGGCGGGTGCAGAGGCCGGTGCCACCGGCCTGCTGGCGGCGAGCGTGTTCCACTTCGGCACGTTCCGCATCGCCGACGTGAAGGCGGCCCTGGCGCGGGCAGGTCTGCCCGTGCGCCTGCCGCGCGTGGCGGCCTAGGAAATACGAATGGCGAAGACGGTCAAGAAACGGGCAGGAAAGCGTCCTGGAAAGAAGGGTGACGCCGAGGCAACGAAGCGCCCGCGCAAACGGGCCGCGACGGCGAAGACGAACAAGCGCGGACCCGCGGCGCCGGTGCCGCCGGCGCCCTGCGCGGAACCCGCCCCCCCGCCGCTGCTGGCGATCGGCCCCGGCTCGATGGTGCTCGACCGGCTGTACGCCGTGGTGCAAAGCCGCCGCGATGCCGACCCGGCGGTCAGCCACTCGGCCCGCCTGCTGTCGCGCGGCCTGCCCAAAGTGGCACAGAAATTCGGCGAGGAAGCGGTCGAATGCCTGATCGAGGCGGTGGCCGGCAATCGCGACGCCCTGGTCGCGGAAAGCGCCGATGTGCTCTATCACCTGATGGTTCTCTGGGTGGCCGGAGGCGTGACGCCGGACGACGTGTGGACCGAACTCAAGCGGCGCGAAGGCATCAGCGGCATCGCCGAGAAAGCCTCCCGCGCGCGGACCCTCCCGGTTGCGTTCGGGCTGGAAACGAGGAAAATCCCCTGACTGCAGATATTCCCTGACTGCACGCATTCCCTGAGTGCGCAGAAGCGCAGGAGCGCCCGATGGCGGTGTCCGGACTCCCCCCCTACGACGAGACCAACATCTTCGCCCGCATCCTGCGCGGGGAAATCCCGTGCCGGAAAGTCTACGAGGATACCTGGGCGCTGGCCTTCCACGACATCGCCCCGCAAGCCCCCGTGCATGTGCTGGTGATCCCGAAAGGCCAGTACTGCTCCTTCGCAGATTTCAGCGCCCAGGCTACAACCGAGGAAATCGTCGGCTTCGTCCGCGCCGTCGGCGTCGTGGCCCGCCAATTGGGACTGGAAGCCCCCGGCTACCGCCTGCTGGCCAACATGGGCGCCGAGTTCGGGCCAGGAAGTCCCCCACTTCCACGTCCACCTGTTCGCCGGCCGCCCGCTCGGACGCATGCTGCCCGCAGCCGGGTGAGGGCTTGCCGCCTGGCTGTGAAGGCCAGGCGACAACGCCCCCCCCCGGCTCTGCTTGTTTTGGACCCGCTTCGATTCAGTCGGCGGCGAGTCCTGCCGGCGCCGGCTCGGTTTCGCCGAGTGCCTGATGGGTCATCAGCAGGGACACCAGTGCGCCGAACAGTGCCAGCACGCCGGCGAGCACGAAGGCGGAGGTGAAGCTGCCGGTGGCTTGCACGATGTAGCCGGTGACGATCGGTGCCAGCAGCCCGAACACGTTGCCGCCCAGCACCAGGAAGGCGAAGGCGCGTCCGCTGTCGGCCGGGGAGCGCAGCAGGTCGTTGGTCAGCGCCGCGTTGGTCGCGGTCGTTGTGGTGCTGAAGCTGATCGGCAGGATGGTGAGCAGCACCACCGCTGCGACCGAGCCCACGAACGGGATCAGCATCCCCGCCGCGGTCAGCAGCAGGCAGGTTGCCGCGACCAGCCGGCGCCGTCCGGTGCGCATCGTGGCCGGGGTCAGCATGGCGTCGCCCACCCAGTTCGTCAGCACGACGAGCACCGAGCCCGCGAGGAACGGCACCGCGGTGAACACGCCCGATTTCAGGATCGAGAGGTGCCGCGCCGTGACCAGATAGTCCGGCAGCCAGCTCAGATAGAGATACAGCGAATAGACCGCGCAGCCCTGGGAGATCGCGAGTCCCCACATCGACGGCACCGCCATCAGCCCGCGATAGCCGACGCCGCCGTGCGCGGGGGGCGGATCGCCGGCGTGGCGCTCGGCGAGGATGCGCCGGCGCTCCGGCTCCGGCAGCCAGCGCGTGCGTTCCGGCGTCCGCACGAACGCGGCCCAGACTGCGACCCACACGAGCCCGATCGCGCCGGTGATGACGAACGACCAGCGCCACGACGTGGCCTGGATCAGCCAGGCGACGCCCGGTGCGGCGAGCGCCGGGCCGAGCAAGGTGCCGGCCTGGATCGCACCCACCGCCCGGCCGCGCTCGGAGGCCGGCCCCCAGTCGCGCACCGAGCGGTAGCTCACCGGGAATGTCGGCGCCTCGCCGACGCCAAGGCCGAGCCGGGTCAGCAGCAGGGTCGTGAACCCGACGGCCGCACCGCTGAGCGCCTGCGCCACCGACCACACCGCAGCCCCGATCGCCGCCATTCGGTGCACCCCGAGCCGGTCGACGAGCTGCCCGCTCGGCAGCATCATCACGACGTAGGCCCAGAGGAAGGAGGAGAACAGATAGCCGAGCGCCACCGGCGATAGATGGAACTCCTGCGCCACCGAATGCCCGGCGAGCGACATGTTCACCCGGTCGATGTAGCAGATCGCGTTGAACAGGAACAAAAGAAAGTAGACCCAGAGACGGCGTCTGGTCATGGTCGGTTTCTCCCCAATTCGGGCCGGTTGGATGCCCTTGGGCGGCATCATGCGGCGCGCCGCCGTGCCGCGGCAACCCGCCGCGCGGCCGGGCAATCGCGGGCACTTCCCCGCGCGCCCTCACCCGGTTCGCTCCGCGAACCGACCTCTCCCACAAGAGGGAAGGTGCCGCCGCGCGCGGCAATTTTCCGGTTCACCGGTCCGGCGGTTGCCCTTCGGTCGGGGGGCGTCTATGCGCCGGCACCGGAGAACACGATGACCGTCCGCACCCGCTTCGCCCCCAGCCCGACCGGCCTGCTGCATATCGGCGGCGCCCGCACCGCGCTGTTCAACTACCTGTTCAGCCGCCACCACGGCGGCGAATACCTGCTGCGGGTGGAGGACACCGACCGCGCCCGCAGCACGGAGGAAGCGACGCAGGTGATCCTGGACGGGCTCGCCTGGCTCGGCCTCGCGCCCGACGCGCCGCCGGTGTTCCAGTCCACCCGCGCGGCGCGCCATGTCGAGGTGGCGCACGCGCTGCTGGCGAGCGGCCATGCCTACCGCTGCTTCTGCACACCACAGGAGCTTGCCGCCATGCGCGAGGCCGCGGCTGCGGCCGGCCGGCCGCCCCGCTACGACGGGCGCTGGCGCGACCGCGATCCCGCCGAGGCACCGCCCGGCGTCGCTCCCGCAATCCGGCTGAAGGCGCCGCGCGACGGCGAGACGGTGGTGGACGACCTCGTGCAGGGCAGCGTCCGCGTCGCCAATGCCGAGCTCGACGACATGGTCATCCTGCGCAGCGACGGCAGCCCGACCTACCTGCACGCCGTCGTGGTCGACGACCACGACATGGGGATCACGCATGTGATCCGCGGCGACGACCACCTGACCAACACGTTCCGCCAGGTGCAGATCTACCAGGCGATGGGCTGGGCGCCGCCGCGGTTTGCGCATATCCCGCTGATCCACGGTGCCGACGGCGCCAAGCTGTCGAAGCGCCACGGCGCCGTGTCGGTGCTGGAATTCCGCGAGCAGGGCTACCTGCCGGAAGCGCTGTGCAACTACCTGCTGCGTCTCGGCTGGGGTCATGGCGACGCGGAGGTGATCGGGCGGGAGGAGGCGATCGCCCTGTTCGACCTGGCGGGCGTCGGCCGCGCGGCGTCGCGCATGGACTACGCCAAGCTCACCCATCTGAACGGGATTTATCTGCGCGCGGCGGACGATGCGCGGCTGGTGCACGAGGTGTTGGAGCGGCTGGCCCGGCGCGGCGACCTCGCGCTTGGCGCCATCGCGGCGGGCCGCATCCGGGCACTGATGCCGGGGCTGAAGGAGCGCGCGAAGACCTTGGTGGAGCTGGCCGATTCGGCTGCCTTCCTGGCCCGCACCGTGCCGCTGCCGATGGAGCCGAAGGCCGCCGCGGTTCTGAGCCCGGAAGCGCGGATCATGCTGCGCGAACTCGCCCCCGCGCTGGCGGCCACGGATTTCTCCATCGTCGCGCTGGACGCGGCGCTGCGCGCGTTCGCCGAGACCACCGGGCGCAAGCTCGGCCAGGTGGCGCAGCCGCTGCGCGCGGCGCTGACCGGCAGCACCGTCAGCCCGGGGATCGATGCGACCCTGGCCGCACTCGGGCGCGACGAGGCGCTGGCCCGGATCGCGGCGGTTACCGGCTGAACCGGCGCTAACGGCCGCTGGTATCCATCGGCGGCGCCGCGGACCGATCGATCCGCCGACCGGCCGTCGCGAGGCCGGGGCCGTGACCCGGCCGCCGGACCGGGGCCGCGCGCGGTCGCGACCGATTTCGGATCGGGAGGAGCGGCTGCGGATGGCTGCCCCTGCCGGCGCGGCGGCCCGGGGGCAGGGCGGAGGATTTTCATTGCACCGGCTGCGCCGATAGGAGAACATATCTTCCGTAACTTCGCCGAGAGGGCGAAAATAAGCGCGGGAGGGTGCCAAGATGGGGGTGACAGGACAAAGTCCGGCCGCCGGCCTGGGCCGTCGTGCGGTGCTGCGCGGGTCGGCAGCCCTGGGCGCGGCCGGGATGCTCGGTGCCGCCACCCGGGCGGCGGCGGCCGGTGCGGACAGCGTCCAACTGCCGTTCGCGAACGGCACCCGCCGGATCGTCGCCGCCGGCACCTGGCCCGGCAAAGGGGACATGATCCTGCAACGGGTGCGCGCGCCGCTGCTGGAAACCCCGTGGGGCGTGTTCCGCACGCATCTGTTCATCCCCAACGACCAGACCTATGTCCGCTGGCACATCGCCGATTTCCCGACCGAGGTCGATCCGAAAACGTTTCGACTTCGCATCACTGGCCATGTGCAGCGCCCGTTCGACCTGACGCTCGATCAACTGGTGCAGCAGTTCCCCGCGGTGCGGACGGCGGCGGTGAACCAGTGCTCCGGCAACAGCCGCGGCCTGATCGAGCCCCGGGTGGCGGGCGCGCAATGGGCCAACGGCGCGATGTTCAACGCCATGTGGACGGGCGTGCCGCTCGCCCGGCTGCTCGCGCATGCCGGGTTGAAGCCCGGGGCCACCCATGTCGCGTTCCGCAGCCTGGAACAAGGGCTCGACCCGATCCCGCCGGATGCCAGGTTCTGGAAGGTGCTGCCGCTCGCGCGCGCCAACGACGACGCGGTGATGGTCGCCTACGAGCAGAACGGGACGCCCCTGCCGCTGCTCAACGGCTACCCGCTGCGCCTCGTCGTGCCCGGCTGGTACGCGACCTACTGGGTGAAGATGCTGACCGAGATCACCGTCACCACCCATCCCGGCACCGGCTTCTGGATGAAGACCGCCTACACGATCCCGGACACGCCGAACGGGTCGATGCAGCCCGGGCAGACCGGCGTCAACTTCGTGCCGATCAACGCGATGAACCCGCGCAGCTTCTTCACCAAGGTGGCGAACGGGGACACCTTGCACGCCGGCCGCGCAACCACCCTGCGCGGCTTCGCCTTCGGCGGCGGCAGCGCGTTGAAATCCGTCGCGGTCTCGGCCGATGGCGGCACCGGGTGGCAGGACGCGACCCTGGGCAAGGACTGGGGCGCCTACGGCGCGCGCGCATGGAGCCTGGCGTTCACGCCCCCGCACCCGGGGCCGCTCCGGCTGATGGTGCGCGCGGCCAACGATTCGGGCGCCGTCCAGCCGATGGTGGCCGGGTGGAACCCAGGCGGCTTCATGTTCAACGCGATCGAGCAGGTCAATGTCCATGCAGTATGAACAACGAACCCCGCGGCATCCGCGCCTTGCGTACGCGACGGTTCTGGGTGCGATCGCGCTGGCTGCGTGCGCCGGCGCCGCGTTCGCCGCGACCGGCGGATCCGGCATCGCGTGGAAATCGGAAAGCGTGACCGTACCCTATCCCGGTCCGTTTTTCTCCGGCCACGGCGCGGACCTGCTCAACCTGCATTGCAGCATCTGCCACTCGGCCGACTTCGTGAACGGCCAGCCGCACCTGCCGCTGGCTACGTGGAAGGCCGAGGTGCTGAAGATGAAGAACGTGTTCCACGCGCCGGTGGCAGACAAAGACGTGGATGCGCTGGCGCAGGTCCTGTTCGAACGCCATCCTGCGCCGGCGAAGTAGCCGCACTCGCAGGCAAGTGCGCGCGCCTGGGAATGGTGCCCCTGGGAATGGTGTTTGACAGCCGCCGCGGCGCGCCCCATGTTTCCCGACCACCGAGGGGGGTCCCGCCGATCAGGGGCTGAGAGTCCGGCAGGGGCGCGCCAGCGCCGGCGCCGGTGACCCTTGCACCTGATCCGGGTCATGCCGGCGGAGGGACGGGCACCAGCTTCACCACCCCCACCGCTCCCGGATCGCCATGAGGAGACGCCCATGACGGTCCAGTCGAAATCCGCCGCCCGCCCCGACAGCGTCACCACCGGCCCGATCGCCGGCTCGCGCAAGATCTACACCTCGCCCGAGGGCCGGCCGGACATCCGCGTGCCGTTCCGCGAGATCGCGCTCGATCCCTCGGCGCGCGAGGAACCGTATCGCGCCTACGACACCTCCGGCCCCTACACCGATCCGGCCGCGACGATCGACCTCGCCGCCGGCCTGGCCGCCGCTCCGCAGCGCCTGGATCGCCGCGCGCGGCTTCGCCGCGCGTCGCCGCCGCGCGACGTGCAGCCCCGAGGACAACGGCAACATCGGCGCCGAGCACCAGCTGGTGCCCCCTGTCCCGGCCGAGCACCAGGTCTACGCCGGGCGCGCCCGGCCAGCCCGTCACCCAGTACGAATTCGCCCGCGCCGGCATCATCACCGAGGAGATGATCTACGTCGCCCACCGCGAGAACCTCGGCCGCGCCGCGGCGCTGGCCGGGGCCGCCGAGCGCCGCGCCGACGGCGAGGATTTCGGCGCCGCCATCCCCGACTTCATCACCCCCGAATTCGTCCGCAGCGAGATCGCCCGCGGCCGCGCCATCATCCCCGCCAACATCAACCACCCGGAACTCGAGCCGGTCATCATCGGCCGCAACTTCCTGGTCAAGATCAACGCCAATATCGGCAATTCCGCCGTCACCTCCGGCGCCGCCGAGGAGGTGGAGAAGCTGGTCTGGGCGATCCGCTGGGGCGGCGACACGGTGATGGACCTCTCCACCGGGCGCAACATCCACAACATCCGCGGCTGGATCATGCGCAACTCGCCGGTGCCGATCGGCACCGTGCCGATCTACCAGGCGCTGGAGAAGGTCGGCGGCGAGCCCGACAAGCTCGACTGGGAGGTGTTCAAGGACACGCTGATCGAGCAGGCCGAGCAGGGCGTGGACTATTTCACCATCCACGCCGGCGTGCGCCTCGCCTACGTGCCGCTGACGGCGACGCGCATCACCGGCATCGTCTCCCGCGGCGGCTCGATCATGGCGCGCTGGTGCCTGTCGCACCACAAGGAGAGCTTCCTCTACGAGCGGTTCGACGAGATCTGCGACATCATGCGCAAGTACGACGTCTCGTTCTCGCTCGGCGACGGGCTGCGCCCCGGCTCGATCGCCGATGCCAACGACCGCGCGCAGTTCGCCGAGCTGGAGACGCTCGGCGAGCTGACGAAGATCGCCTGGGACAAGGGCTGCCAGGTGATGATCGAAGGCCCCGGCCACGTGCCGATGCACAAGATCAAGGTGAACATGGACGAAGCAGCTCGCCGAATGCGGCGAGGCGCCGTTCTACACGCTCGGGCCGCTGACGACCGACATCGCGCCCGGCTACGACCACATCACCAGCGCGATCGGCGCGGCGATGATCGGCTGGTTCGGCACCGCGATGCTCTGCTACGTCACGCCGAAGGAGCATCTCGGCCTGCCCGACCGCGACGACGTGAAGACCGGCGTCATCACCTACCGGATCGCCGCCCACGCCGCCGATCTGGCGAAGGGCCACCCGGCGGCGAAGCTGCGCGACGACGCCGTATCAGCCGCGCGCGGTTCGAGTTCCGCTGGGAGGACCAGTTCAACCTCTCGCTCGACCCCGACACCGCGCGCGCTTCCACGACGAGACCCTGCCCAAGGATGCGCACAAGGTCGCGCATTTCTGTTCCATGTGCGGACCGAAGTTCTGCTCGATGAAGATCACGCAGGACCTGCGCGCGGACGCCGAACGGATGGCCGGGATGGAGGCCAAAAGCGCGGAATTCGCCGAAAAGGGCAAGGCGCTCTACCTGCCGGAAGCCGCCGCCGAGTAGGGGGGTCGGTTGCGTCCCGGCGGGCGAGGCCGTACCAGATACGGCCATGCCCGCCGGCCCCTCCGCCCCGATCGACCCCCGCGCCGCGCTCGATGCGGTGGGCCTGCTCGACGAGGACGAAATCGACATCGCGGAAACCGCGCTGCAGTTCGCCCGCATCGACCGGCCGGACGCAGACGTGGCGGCGGCCCGCACTGCGCTCTCCGCCATCGCCGCCGGCGCCGCCGCGCTTGGGCGCGCCACCTTGCCGGATGACCTTCCCGCCCGCGGCGCCGCCCTCGCCCGCCTGCTGGCCGACCGCTACGGCTTCCGCGGCAACGTCGAAGACTATGACAACCCTGCCAACGCCAACCTGATCCAGGTGATCGAACGCCGGCAGGGCCTGCCGGTCGCACTCGGCATCCTCTGGCTGCACGCCGCCCGCGCCGCCGGCTGGCCGGCGCACGGCGTGGACTTTCCCGCCCACTTCCTGATCGCGCTCGAAGGCGCCGGCGGACAACTTGTGGTCGACGCGTTCGACGGCGGCACATGCCTCGACGCCCCGGCGCTGCGCGCCTTGATCAAGCGTATCGCCGGCCCGGACGCGGAATTGCGCCCCGGTCTGGTCCGCCCCGCCGGCACCCGTGCCGTGCTGCTGCGCCTGCAAAACAATATCCGCACCCGCCGCCTGGCCGCCGGCGACCTCACCGGCGGCCTCGACGCCACCCGGGACATGCTGCGCATCGCCCCCGACCAGGCCAGCCTCTGGCGCGAAGCCGGCACCCTCCACCAGCGCCTCGACCAGGTCGCCGCCGCGTTGCGCTGCTTCGAGCGCTTCCTCACCCTCGTCCCGACCGGCGACGCCGCAATCCGCCTCCGCCGCGAAATCGCCGACCTGCGCGCGCGGCTGCACTGACGTCCGCCGTCGGGTCAGGGCGCTTCGCCCGGCGGCAAAGGCGCATGGCCCGATGCCAACGCCTGCTTCGCGGCGTTGGCTGAATCGGCCGCCACAACCCCGGTTGCAGCCTTGCTTGCGGGCGGTTCAGCCCGCGCGCTTGCTGGCGGGCACCTGGCGCGCGGCGGTGGCGGCGGCGCGTTCGCCGCCGTCGCCGATCACGGCGAACGGGGCCCAGAAGAACGGGTGCGCCACCTCCGCCGGCAGGCTGTGGCCGGCGTCGGCGAGCATGGCGAGCTGAGCCTTGCGCAATGCGCCGGCGACGCCGAGCGCCGGGTTCGCGCGCATGCGCTGCAGGGTGTCCGCGATCAGGTAGGCGGTCACCTGGTCGTTCACCGACCAATGGGTGACCATCAGTGCCCGTGCGCCGGCGAAGAAGAAGGCGCGCGCGAGGCCGGACAGGCTTTCCCCCGCCGTTTCCCCGCCCGGTCCGCCGGAGTTGCAGGCCGACAGGATCACGAGGTCGGCGTCGAGGTGCATCCCGGTCACATCCGCCGCGGTCAGCAGCGCCCCGGCGGCGTTGGTGGCCCCGGCGGGATCGGAGGTGACGATCGCCGGCTGGCTCTGGCAGCGCAGTTCCGCCGGCAGCAGGGCATGGGTGGCGAAGTGCAGGATGCGGAAGTTCTTCAGATCGGTGTGCAGCACCGCCGGCACGGTGAAGTTCGGGCCGAGCAGCTCGTCGCTGGTGCTGGCGCCCAGCAGTTCGCGGGCCGCGGTCAGCTCCTTGCCCGCGTAGGGCAGCGCGGGCAGGCCGGCGAGCAACTGGGCGGTATCGCCGCAGGCGGCGCCCGGGAAGCTGGCCTCGGCCTGCGCCAGGGTCAGCGGCTGGAAGTCGCCGAAGCCGAACCACGGCTGGGTCGCGCGCGAAGTGCCGGCGACCTTGCGCAGGGAGACGAAGTTGGCCGCCGCCGGCACGTGGGAGATGGTGAAGGCGCGCACCAGCCAGGGCGCGCCGGCCAGGTGGTCGGCCTGGGCCGGACCGGTCAGCAGCACTTCGAACGGCAGCGACAGCAGCGGCCCGGCCGGTGCCACCACCAGGGATTTCACCCCTTTCATGTCCTGCGCCACGCCGCCCAGGGTATCGGTGTACAGGGCCTGTGCGCCGGCGACGTCGAAGACGGGCAGGCTCGTGGTCGTCAGCTCGATGCCGGCGCGGACCTGATGCACCAGCCGGGCCATGGCGGCCAGGCCACCCGGCACGCGGGAGATCGCGATCCGCCGGTCGCGCAGCAGGAACACCCAGCCGTGCTCAGGCCCGAGGGTGATCTGCACGAACGCCTCGTGCGGATGCAGGGCGGCGAACACGGCGCTGGCCGGCACCATCTGCTGGACGAGCTGGCCGTAGTTGGGCGCCGCGGCCTGCACGGCGCTGTCGGCATCGGCGAGCGTGGTGCGCGCGGCGTCGATCTGCTTGTCGAGCGCGGCGAGCGCCGCCGGCGGCAGCGGCGCGCCGCCGCTGTGCGCGGCGGCCTCGGCCTGGTCGCGCTGGCGATAGAGCTGGCGCAACCGCGCACCGGCGTCCTGGCGGGTGCGGATCGCCGCCGCCACTTTCGGGTCGCGCGCGTTTTCGGCCAGCCGCGCAGTGGCCTCGGCGATCTGCTGGCTGGTGACGCTGCCCTGGGCGAGCTGGGCGGCCGTGAACATCTCGGCCAGCAGCCCCTGGCGCTCGGCCGGCGGGGCCGCCGTGGCGGCGTCGGCATAGACGTCCAGGCACGGTTCCATCAGCGCGGGTTCGGTGCCGACATGCAGCGCCACGAGGGTCCGGACCGCTTCGCGGCAGTTCGGCAGTGCGGCGGCCGCCTGGCCGCGGTTCAGCAGGATGGCGGCGTCCAGCAGGTCGGTATCCGCCAGCGGCTTCGATCCCGGCAACGCGACGCCGAAGGCGGCGGAGGCGGCGGCGAGATCGGTGAGCCCCTGCGCCGCGTGCCCGGAGTCCTCGGCGGTGATGCCCTGGGTGCGCAGCAGCCGCGCCGCCACGATCGGCCGGTCGAGCCCGTTGGCGCGGGCGAGAGTGGCGGCACTGGCCAGCATCGCCTCGCTTTCCGGCAGACTGTGCAGTTGCCGCAGCACCAACGCCATGTTGCGCCGCGCCTCGATCAGCCCGAGCAGCGCGCTTTGCGCCGAGGGGTTCGTCAGCAGGTCTTGGTTCGGCAGCAGCGAGCTCAGGCTGCCGCCGGCCGGCCCGCCAAAGCCGTGCACGGCCGAGACGCCGATCGGATGCGGGTGCAGCACGGCGGCGGGCAGGAGCGCCGCGTAGCCGGCGGCGGCCTGGCGCAGGAGCTTGAGCGAGGCGGTGTAGCGGCCCTGGTTCAGCGCATCGAGGCCGCGGTAGTGCAGCAGCCGCGCCGGCGCGGTGGGGTCGGCGGCCTGCGGCGCAAGTTGCTCAGCCTGGGCGAACAGCGCGCCGGCCTCGGCGAAGCGGCCTTCGTCGGAGAGCTGCAAGGCGAGCGTCATCAGCGCGGTGACGGTGTTCGGGTTGTTCGGCCCGAGCGCCTTGCGCTGGATCGCGAGCGCGGCGCGAAACGCCGCCTCCGCCGCCGCCGGGTCGTCGGCGAGGTTGGCGCGGGTGCCGGCGGTCATCAGCCCGTTGAACTGGCCGATGTCGCCGGAGCTGAACGCCTGCGCGGCGAGACGGGTGGCGAGCAGCGCGTCGGCCGCCGAGCTGGGCGGTGCGGCAGAGGCGCTGAGGATGCCGGCGCGCACGCCGATCGCGCGCTCCATCGCGCCGGCGGCGGGCAGCACGCCGTCGGCGTACCAGGCGCGACCGCCGACCAGCGCCACCATCGCCACGTGCGGCCAGCCGCCCAGCCGCTGCGTGCAGGTCAGCAGCTCCGCCGGATGGCCGCCGAGGATCGAGGTGGCGTGCGGCGCCTGGCACAGGAAGCGTTCGTCGATGCCGACCCGCCAGGGGCTCGCGATGGCGAGCGCGGCCAGCTCCCCGGTGCTGGCCGCGCCGCCTGCGCGCACATGCGCGCTGGGCTGCTGCCAGCTTCCGCAATAGACGTCGGCGCCGCCGGTGTCGGCTGGCTGCCCGATGCCTGTCGCCTGTAACGTGCAGGCCTCGCCCACGGAATTGCGCCCGATCGCCATCTGCGCGGCCGGCGTGCCGCTGCCCGTGCCGGCTTTGACGTAGGCCGAGGCCGGCGGGCGGGCGCAGGCGGCGAGCCCGAGCGGCGCCAGCAGCACCAGCCGGAGCACGGACCGGCGCAGCGGGGCCAAGGGGAGCATGGCCAAGGGGAGCATGGCCAGGGGGAGCCCAGCCAGAGAGAGCCCAGCCAGAGGGAGCGCAGCCAGGGTGGGGATCGTGCGCATGGGTCAGTAGTCCCGACGGGAGACGAGCGGGAGGAACAGGTCGTCGTCTTCGTCCGAATCGAGCAGCGAGCTGAGCGAGAAGCCCTCCAGCGGATTGGCCAGCGGCAGCACCTCCACCGGCAGGACGATGCAATTCACCGAGCCGATGGCGCAGCTATTGAAGCGGTAGCGCGCATCGCCCACCGGTGAGATATGGGCAGCCCCGGCGGCCGTCTGGCCACCGATGCCGTCCACCGTGCCCCCAAGGCTGGCACCGCCGCCGGCGCTGCCGAGCGGGAAGATCACGTCGAGCCAGCGGACGAACACGTTGCCGGACGCGGTGCCGAGGGCGCCGCTGCCGTGCAGGTCCAGGATGAGCCAGGTGGACGTACCGGTACAGCCCGCCCCCCGGGGAGAAGGTGATGTCGCCGCCGCCGTAGGCATCGATCCGCAGGATGCTCGCCCCGCCGCTCTGCGAGGTGACCGTGACCGCCCCCTGCTGCAGGAAGTCGCTGAAATAGGCGCCGGGCGTGTCCGGCCTGGCGGTGGTGCTGAGCGGGTAGGCGAAGCTGCCGGCCGGCCCGGTCGGACGCGCAGTGCCGCCGGTGACGATCGTGGTGCCGTTGGCGATGGTGATCTGGTTCGGCGTGGCATTGAACACCATCGTCGGCGCGCTGATGACGCCGGCGAGGGTCAGGGCTTCGCCGTCGACGACATTCAGCACGCTGCCGGCGGTGTAGGTGTCGATCGCGCCGATCCGGTTGCCGCCGCTCGGGAGGCTGGTCGCGCCGCCCGAACTGCCGGTGAGGACCGGGGTGTCGAGGCTGCCCGCTTCGCTCACCGCCCCGCCGACGGCGAGCGCGACCTTGGTCGTGCCGGTGAGCGTGCTGTCGAGGTTCAGGCTGGCCGCGGTCAGGCGCACGGTCCCGGCGGTGAGCGGGCCGCCCAGGGTCAGTGCGCCGGGGAGGGTGATCTGCGCCGACGGGCCGGCGGAGACCGGGCCAGAAACCGTCAGGTCGCCGCCGTCGTCGAGCGTCAGGCCGCCGGCGGCGGTGAAGCCGGCCAGGGTGGCGATGGCGTTGGTGCCGGTCAGGCTGGTGGCGCCGGTGCTGCTGCCGGACAGGGTGCCGCTCGCCAGGGCGCCAGTTTCGGTGATCGCGCCGCCGGTCGCGGTCAGGCTGGTGGTCCCGGCGCCGCCGTCGGTGACCGTGCCGGCGAGGGTCAGGCTGGCGCCGGTCAGGCTGACCGCGCGCGCGCTCACTTGCCCGCCCGCGCCCACGGTCAGCCCCGCGGCGTCGGTGAGCATGGCGAGGCTGCCGCCGGCCACCGCGCCCGTGACGGTCAGCGCCGCGCCGTCGTCCAGGATGAAGCCGCCGGGCGCGGAGAAATTGCCCAGGGTGGCGACGGCATTGGTGCCGGTCAGGCTGGTGGCGCCGGTGCTGCTGCCGGAGAAGGTGCCGCTCACCAGGGCGCCGGTTTCGCTGATCGCGCCGTTGCTCGCGGTCAGGCTGGTGGTGCCGCTGCCGCCGTCCGACACCAGGCCGGAGAGAATGAGGCCGGGCGCGGTGAGGCTGACCGTGCCGGCGATCACGCTGCCGCCCGCGGCCACCGTCAGCCCCGTGCTGTCGTTCAGCAGCGCCTGGCTGCCGCCGCGGACGGCGCCGGTGACGGTCACCGCCGCGCCGTCGTCGAAGGTGAAGCCGGCGGCGGAGAAATCGCCCAGCACCCCGACGGCGTTGGTCCCGGTCAGGCTGGCGGCGCCGGCGCTGCTGCCGGTCAGGGTCCCGGCGTCGATCGCACCGGTCTCGGCGATCGCGCCGCCGCTGGCGAGTTGCACCAGGGAAGCCGCCGCCCCGCCGGTCTGGCCGGCGATGAGGCCGGTGATGCCGATGGAACTGCCGGCGGTGATCGCCACCGCCCCACCGTTCGCGGCCAGTGCCGAGCCGCTGACGCCGACCACCCCGGCCCCGCTGGCCCCCGCGTTCAGCACCACATTGCCCGTGGTGGTGCCCTGGATGCCCGCCTGCAACACGCCGGCAACGGTCAGGCTGTGGCCGATGGCATCGAGCTCCGCGGTGGGCGTCGCCGGCTGGCTGACCCCGGGGATGGCGCCGGCCGGCGTGAGCCCGCTCGTGCCTGCCCCCGCCAGCACGGTCGCGCCGGCCGGAAGAATGAGGTCCTGCGCGTCGTTGATCAGCAGATTGTCGGTTGCGGTGGCTGCCGCCAAGGTGCCGATCGCGTTGGCGCCGGCGAGCCAGACCGAGGCCAGTGCCATCGGCGAGGTCGGCGTGGTGCCGGGCACGTTCGCCTGCGGCAACAACTCGGTATCCGGGATTGCGCCGGCCTGGGCGATCAGGCTGGTCGCCAGGATGCGCCCGCCTGCGGTCTCATACACATTGCCGGTCGCTTCCAGCTTCACCGCCGCGGCGGAGATGGTGCCGCTCACCGCCAGGTCGCCGACCCCGTAGCCGGCGACGAGCGTTCCCGCCGGCACGACCGCCAAGGTCACGCCCGGCCCGAGGTCGGTCACCAGCCCGGCAACGGTGAGCGCGGTACCGTCGCGCAGCACCAGGCCGTTGCCGGTAGTGAAATCCCCCAGGGTGCCGATCTGGTTGATCGACGGCGTGCCGGGCGGCGGATCGTCGAGCAACTGCGCCGTGCCGCCGGCGCTGCCGGTCAGCACATTGGCCAGCAGGGTGCCCGTCCCGCCCGGCCCCGGCTCCCGGATGTCGTTCTTTGCGTACAGCCCGACGGTGCCGCTGGCCGGGGTGCCGGGAACCAGGGCGGAGACCAGCCCGTCGATCACGATCGCGCCGCCGGCCGTCCCCGGGCTGTAGGTGAACCCGCCGCCCGAGGCGGCGTAGCTCATGCCGGCCGAGATCTCGAGCGTCGGGTTGCTGCCCACCGCGCCCCCCGCCAGAACCGTGCCGCCGCTCGCGATCGTCACGTCGCCGGCGATGCTGGCGTTGCCGGCGTGCAGATAGGCGTCGCCGTTCTCGGCCAGCACCGCGCCCGCCACCAGCAGGCTGCCGGCCAGGTCGATCTCCAGCCGCGCGGTCGATTGCTCGCCCGCGGCCACCGTGCGCCCGGCCGGCACGATCAGGTCGCCGCCGCCCAGCACGGTGGCGACGTCGACGATCAAGCTGCCCGCCGCGCCCAGGTTGGCGGTCAGCGCCACTGGCGCCACCAGCACCGTGCTCGCCCCGGTCGCCCCGCCGAGGCTGGCGATCTCGTTCGGTCCGGTCAGGAGCATCGCCGCCGCGGCGTGGCCCGCGTCGCCCGCCTGACCGACCAGCGCGCCCACCGTGATCCCCGCGCCGATCGCCTGGCTGACGGTGCCGGAGGTGAACAGCGCCAGGGTGGTCGCGGTGTTGCGCAGGTCGATCGGGGTGGTGAATGCGATCGACCCCGCGCGCTGCGTCGCCCCGCCGTCGGTGCTGCCCAGCACCAGGGTCTCGGCGCCGACCGGCGCCACGCCCGGCACCGTCAGGCTGCCGAAGGTGGACACGAAGCCGAGGCTGCTCGTCGCCACCGACAGGGTGCCCGCGGTTGATCCCGCGGTGGCGTCGATCGACATCGCCGCACCGTCGGTATAGGGCGCGATCGCCACCATCCCGCCCGGCGCCACGACGATCGGCACCGGGACGCCGGCCGCGGTGGTGCCCTGGATCGACAGCGCGTCGGCCTGCAACGCGATCAGCCCGGCGTTCAACGTCCCGCCCGCGAGTGCCCCGTTCGCCAGCAGCGCCCCCGCCGCGGCGATGGTGCCGGAGGCGAGCGCCACGGTCGGTCCGGTCACGATGTCGATCGACGGCGCGCTCAGTTCCAGCGTGTCGGGCTGCACCGCCAGTCCGGCGGTGACCGGACCGACCACCGTCAGGCTCGCGGTGTCGTGCAGCCGGATGTCGCCGCCCGCCACCAGCGAGGTCTGCGCGCCGAAGCCGCTGGTCTGATAGAGTGTGCCCCCCTGGGCGCGCGCCGTGGCGTTGCCCAGCTCGGCGATCGCGTTGGCGCCGGTATCCAGCGCGAACGCCCCCGCAGAGCCAACCAGCGCGGTCACCGACAGCGACCCGCCGCCGAATTCCGCCACCGTCCCGCTCGCCGCCAGGTCGAGCGTGCGCGCCACCGTGCCGAGCACGATGCCGCTGTTGATGTCGATCGCGCCGACCGCGGGCGTGGCGCCGTCCAGGCTGCCGATCAGCAGGGTCTCGGTCCCGGCCGGCCCGGTGGAGGTGCCGAGCGTGGTGATGTCGTTCAGCATTGCGTTGGACAGGCCGAGCGTGCCGGGCGAGGAAATCCCGCCCAGCGCGATCACGGTGGCGCCGCGCGGGGCGATCGCCACGCTGCCGTCCGGCGCGCTGACGAGCACGGTGCCGCCCGGGGTGAGGGTCAGGTTGTCCGTGACGAACTGGATCTGCCCGGGCTGGATGGTGCCGCCCGCGATCGCCGCATCGGCGAGGAGCGAGCCGGCCGAGAGGATCGTCTGCCCGCTGTAGATCGTCACCGGCGTGCCACTGCCGTCGACCGCCAGGCTGTCGGCGGTGAGCGCCAGGGTCTGCCCGCCCACGCCACCGGCGCCGGCCTGCACGGCACCGACCACGTCGAGCGCCGTCCCTGCCGCATCGGTGAGCGCGATGGCCCCGGTCGCGGTGAACGAGCCGAGGGCGGCGATCGTGTTGGCATTGGTCAGGCTGGCGCCGCTCACCACGGTGGTGCCGGCGTTGGTATAGACGGTGGTGAACCCGGGCCCCTGCATCCCCGATGAGCCGCTGAACAGGGTGGCGTCGATCGCGCCGCCGGCGCCTTCGGTCAGCGCGCCCGACGTATGCAGTTCGACCCAGTTCGCGGTGAGCGGCGCGGTGAAGGTGTAGCTGCCCGCCGCGGGGTTGGCCGCGTCCTCGATGTCGATCAGCAAGTGGTTCAGGGCGCCCGGCGCGCCGGTTGCCAACGTGGGCAGGATCATGCTCGTCGCGGGTCCGGGCGCAGCGCCGGGTGTCACCGCCCCGGTGGTGACCGCGGCGATCGTGTTCGCCCCTGCGGTCACGCCGAGCGCGCCGGCGAAGGACTGGAACCCGCCCGCGACCGTGGCGCCGGACAGGCTGACGGTGGCGCCATCGGCGATGCCGCCGGTCTGCGACACCGCCCCGCTGCTCGCCAGCGCCAGGGTGCCGCCGGAGGCGATGGTGCCGCCGGTTTGCGTCAGCGACCCGGTTCCGGTGAGCGACAGATCGCCTTCGGCCGCCACCACCCCGCTGCTGGTGAGGCTGGTCCCCGCGCCCACCGTCGCGGGGCCGAAGGCGAGCACGCTGCCGGCCAGGCTCACGCTGCCCGGCATGTTGATAGAAAGCGTGCCGTCCGAGGCCAGCACCGCGCCGGCCGACTGGGTAAACCCGCCCGAGCCCAGCACGGACAGCCCGCCCGGCGCGGGATGGAAGGCGGTCGCGAAGATGGTGCCGCCGCTCTGCGTCACGTCGCCGTTGTTGGCGGCGATGCCGATGTCCTGGGCGTCGATCACGCCGCCGGTCTGGGTGAACGCGCCGGTCGCGCCGAAATTGGCGCCGGTGGCCGCGCCGATCAGCGCCGGAGCCTCGACCACGATGTCCCCGGCGGTGGTGGTGATGACCGTCAAGGTCCCGATCGTCGCCGCCAGATTGCCCGCGATCACCACGCTGCCGGCGTTCGCGATCGTGACGTTATCGGCATAGACCGTCGCGCTCGCGGGCAGGGTGAGGATCGGCGCCGCGTCGGTCAGGCTGAAATCGCCGTCGCCGCTGCCGACCGTCACATTGCCCAAGGCCGCCACGTCGTTGCCGAGGGCGTCCAGGGTGATCGCGCCCGACGCGGCGCCGTTGCTGCTGGCCGACAAGGTGCCCACCGCCAGGCTGCCGGCGGTCTGCGCGATGGCGCCGTTCGCATCCAGCCGCAGGCTCGCCGCGTGGCCGGTGAGATCGACCGACTGGTCGAGGCTGATCCCGCTTGCGGTCACCTGGTTGGCGCCCGACGGGTCGGCATATCCGCCGATCCGCAGCTCCGCGGCGCTGATCGCCCCCACCACCGTCGTGCCGAGCTGCAACCCGGGGGTGGTGGTGCCGAAGCTCGTCTCGATCGCGGAGACGGGCGCGATCGCCACCGTCCCCCCCGTCGCCAGCAGCGCGGCCCCCGCGGCGACCGTGAGCGTGTCGCCCTGCACCAGAAGCTGCGACCCCGCGCCGCCGGCACTGAGCGTGCCGGTGGCGGCGAGGATGATCCCGGCGCCCGTCCCCGCCTGCACGAACACGTTGTTGGCCGCCGCCGCCACCGAGCCGGCCAGCGCGATCCCGGTCTGGCCGGAAAGGCCGATGGTCCCGCCCGAGGCCAGGATCGCCGCCCCCGCGTCCTGCTGCAGCGTGCCGGCAGCGGCCAGGGTCACGGCGCCGTCGGTGGCGATCGTGCCGCTGTTCTGGACGATCCCGTTGCCCGTCCCGGTGGCGGCGAGCGATACCCCGGTCACGCTCGCGCTGCCCACCGTCGCGCTGATGCCGGCGCCGATCGTCAATGGCCCGGCGACGGTGATCGCCACCGCCCCCACGGTGCCCACGCTGCCGGCCTGGATCGCGCCCACCACATCCAACGCGCCGGTGTCGTTCAGCGTGAAGCCCTGGGCGCTGACGATCGGCCCCAACCCGGCGATCGTGTTGCCGCCGGCCAGCGCGAAGCTGCCCGCCTGCCCCATCAGGCTGCCGCCGCCGACGATGCTGCCGCCAGCCTCCACCACCCCGCCGGCGGCGAACAGGCCGAGCGTGGTCGTGCCGGGGATCGCGATGCCGGAGGTGATGCTGATCGCGCTCGCGATCGTCGCGCCGCTGGCCAACCGGCCGATGTCGATCGTGCCGGCGCTGATCTGCGCGAAATCGGCCGCCGACAGCACGAGGCCCGAGGCCGCGCTCCCCAGGGTGACCAGGGTGCCGGCACTGCTCACCGGCGCGATCGCCACCGTCGCCGCCGCCAGCGAACCGCTGGCACCCATGACGAGCCCGTCGGTCCCGAGCGCGATCGTGTGCCCGGCGGCCGAAACGGACCCTGCGACCGTGAGCGACTGGTTGGCCTGCTCGATCAGGGTCAGGTCGCCACCCGAAACGACGAAGTTATCGATCTGCCCGATCGCATTGGTGGTGCCGGCCAGGTCGACCGTGCCGACGACGCCGCCGGTGCTTTGCAGAGTGGCGGCACTCAGCCGCGCCGAACCGGCCTCCGTGATCCCGCCGCCCGCGGTGGTGAGGTCCACCGTGACCAGCCCGCCGCTGCCGTAGCCGAGCAGGGCGCTGCCGTTCAGTGCGATCCCGCCGCTGCCGGCAACGAGCTTCACCGTCCCGGGGGCCGTGTTCACCCCCACCGTCCCGCCCTGCAAAATGATCGCGCCCGGCGGCGTGGCGCCGGCGCCGAGCGTGACGTTGCCGGCGATCACGGTGCCGAACACCGTGAGCGCGCTCGCCCCGGCGTCGGCCAGCACGATGCTGCCGGTCGTATCGCCGGTGAAATTGCCGAGCGCGCCGATCGTGTTCGATCCGGTCAAGGTCGTCCCGCCGACGATCGTGCCGAGGCTCGCCAGGGTGCCGGCGACGATCGTGCCGCCGGTCTGCGTCACGCCGAGGCCGGTGGCTCCCAGCGCCAGGGTGCCGGCGGCGTTCAGGCTGCCGCCGAGCGCGATGCCGCCGCTGCCGGCAGACAACGACAGCAGGCTGCCGGTCGCCGTGATGGCGCCCGGCACCGCCAGCGCGGTCGGGCTGAGCGTGCCGCCGCCGATCGTCACGTCCAGCGCCGACACCGGCCCGGCGACGCTCAGGGTGCCGCCCTCCCCGCCGTCCGCCAGGGTGAAATCGGCGCCCGAGACCGTGACGCTGCCGAGGGTGGCGATCGTGTTCGCCCCGCCCAGCGCCACCGCCCCGCCGATCGCCCCGCTGCCGAGCAAGGTGCCGGCGACGATGATCGCGCTGCCGCTCTGCGTGATCCCGCCCGCCCCGGCGCCGAGCGCCAGGGTGCCCGTCGTGCCGGCGTCCACCAGCGCCGTGCCGTTGAACGCGATGTCCCCGGCCCCGGCGCCGAGGGTGATCGCGCCGGGGCTGTTGAGTGCGATCGTGCCGCCGTTCAGCACGATCGATCCCGGCGCGCCGATCGCCCCGCCCAGGGTCACGTTGTCGGCCGTCAGGACGGAAGCCAGGGTGAGCGCCCCGGTTTGCCCGGCGTCGGCCAGCACGAATCCGCCGTTGGTCACCGCGAAGCTGCCGAGGCTGGCGATCGTGTTCGACCCGACGAGATCGACGCCGCCGCTCACGCCGCCGGCGCTGAACAGGGTGCCGGCGACGATCGTCCCGCCGGACGCCTGGGTGACCCCGCCGCCGCTCGGGCCGACGGTCGAAAGCTCCACGCTCGCCCCGGCGGCGAGCAGGGTCGAGGTGCTTTCGAGGATGATCGTGCCGAGCGTGCCGATGGTGCCGGCATCCAGCGCGATCGTGCCGCCGGCGGCCACGCTCATGGAGCTGGCGACGTCGATGACGGTGGGATCGATGGTGATGTTCTGCCCGGAGAGCGCGCCGGCGACCGTGACGGTGCCGCCCGGGTCGGTGAAGACGAGGTTCTGGAAACCGTCGTTGGCGTTCAGGGCGACGTCGGTCGCGACGTCGTTCAGCGCCAGGGTCTGCCCGCCTCCGACGCCGAAACTGCCGATCGCCGCGATGGAATTGCCTGCGGTCAGGTCGGCGCCGAAGCCGGCATAGCCGACCAGCCCGGCGGCGAGGAGCGAGCCGCCCGGCTCCACGATGGTGCCGTTCGCATAGAGCCCGAGCGTGGTCCCCGGCCCGACCGAAATCCCGGCGGTGATGCTGATCGCCCCGGCGGCGATGTGGGTGCCGCCGTCCAGGCTGCCGATGTCGACCCGCCCGGCGTTGATCTGCGCGAACGCGGACGCCGGCATATCGAACGCCGCCCCGCCACTGCCGAGCGTCACGGTCGTTCCGGACGTGACGGGCGCCAGCGCCACCGTCGCCGCCACCAGCGAGCCGGCGCTGCCGAAGACGAGCCCGTCGGCTCCGAGCGCCAGCCGATGGCCGGCGGCCGAGACCGAGCCGCCGACGGTCAGGGTCTGGCCCGCCGTTTCGGCCAGGCTGAAATCTCCGCCGGTGACGCCGAACGCGCCCAATGTGCCGACCGCGTTCGCCCCGCCCAGCGCGACGCTGCCGCCGTTCACCAGGCCGGTGAGGGTTGCAGCGGTCAGGGCGCCGCTCGCGCCCTCGGTGATCGGGCCGTTGGCGTCGAGTTCCAGGTTGACGGTGCTGGTGCCGAACGATCCGTTCACGGCGATCGACCCGGCCACGGTGGTCGCCGCCGACCCGCCCGCCGGCGTGACCGCGCCGATGCGCAGCAGGCTCTCGCCGGCGCCGAGCAGGGCATCGAGGTCGAGCGAACTGCTCGCCGGCCCGTTCAGGGTGATCGTGCCGCCGCTGGTGGCCGGCGCCACTTCCAGGGTCGAAACGGACTGGATCGAGCCCGCAGCGGCAACGATCGTGTCGGCCCGCAGCCCGACCAGCGGCGCGGCGAGCGTGCCGCCGGCGCCGAGCGTGACGCCGCCGGCGCTCAGCAGCACCTGCGCCGCGCCGGACAGCGAGCCGGTCACATCGATCGTGCCGGCGTTCAGGCTGAGGTGATCGGCCGCGAGCGCCGCGCCGGCGTTCAGGAGCCCGGTATCGACGAGGAAGAAATCGCTCGTGGTCGGCGTCGCGAGCGGCAGCGCCCCGAGTGCGGCGATCGCGTTCGCCGTGCCGGCCAGGGTGACCGCGCCGCCGATGGTCCCGCTGCTCTGCAAGGTGCCGGCGACGATCGTGCCGGTGCCGAGCTGGTTCACGCCGCCGGCCGCGGTGCTGAGATCGAGCACCGAGCTCGCCGCGATCTGCGCGTTGTTCAGCACCAGCCCGCCGCCGCTGGTGCCGCCTTGCAGGATGACGGTGGGCGCCACCAGCGTCACTGCGGAGCCGAGGCTCGTGCCGAGCGCGATCGACCCCGCCGCCCCCACCGTTCCGGCCGGGAACGCGATGCCGGCGCCGAGCGACAAGGTGCCGCCCGCCTGCACGGAAACGCCGGCATCGACCAGCAGGTCTCCGCCCGACTGCATGGTCAGGCTGTTGGCGACACTGACACTGGCCTGCACGTCGAGCAGGGTGGCCGCCTGCAGGATGACGTTGCCGCTGGCGCCGAGCTGGTGGATCGCGCTGGCGGTTACGGTATCGAGCGAGGTCGTATCGGACGCGCTGGTGGTCCCGGTGTTGAAGACGACCACGCCGCCCACGCCCAGGGTGGCATCCAGGCTGCCCGAGTTGATCGCCCCGGACACGATATCGAGCGTGCCGGGATCGAACAGGATCGTCCCCAGAGTCCCCGCCGGCGCGCCGACGTCCACCGACCCGTCGAAGCCGAGCGTCTGCCCGGACACCTCCACGAACCCGCCGTTCCCGCCCTGCGGCCCGCCGCGCGCGGCAATCGCGCCGTGCATCACCGTGCTGGCCGCCGACAGCACCGTGACCCGCCCGCCGTTCCCTCTCCCGGTCGCGTTCGCCGCGATCACCGCGCCCTTCGCCACCGTCACGTCCTGCGACAGCGCCGTCGGAGTCACCGACGGGCCGCCCGACGCGCGCGCCAGATCGGTGCCGATCGCCACCGTCCCGCCGCCCGCCGCGCCCGATGCATCGACCCGCGCGGTGGCTGCGAGCGACACGCCGCCGCTCGGTGCTACCTCGATCTGCCCGCCCGTCTGTCCCGCCCGGTTGCCCTGCGCGAGCAGCGCGCCCGCCACCACCAGCGACCCGCCGATCCCGTTCAGCACGATCTGGCCGGTCTGCCCGCCCGCCGTCGGCGCCGCGATCGTCCCGCCCGCAACCACCAGGTTCTGCACCAGCCCGGCGGCCTGCCGCGCCGTCAGCAGCACCTGCCCGCCGGCGGCGATGATCGTTCCGGTGTTGGTGACCAGCGCCGTTACCGGCTTGCCGTCCGGACCCACCGGGACCTGCTTCACCTCGCCGTTCACGTCGATCGAAACCAGGCCGTCGCCGTAGAGGTCGAGCGTCGCCGTCTCCGCCCCCGCCAGTACCACCCGGCCGAGCTTCGCCGTGATTACGCCGGAATTGGCCACCTGCGGGGCCACCAGCGCGGCGATGCCGGCCTGGCGGACGGTGATGCGGCCCTCGTTCACCACCGCGGCGTTGGGCGCGGCCGGCTGGTCGAACACCATGTGTCCGGCCATGAAGTTCTTCGTCGTGATCCCCGCCGCCGTGGCCACCAGCCCGGCGGTGTTGATCTGCGCGCCCTTGAGGAAGGTGATGCCGTCCTGGTTCTCCAGGATCACCTGGCCGTTGGCGTTGATCTGGCCGGCGATCTGCGACGGATTGGGTCCCGTCACCCGGTTCAGCACCACCGCCGCGGCGTTCGGCTGCTGGAAATTCACCGCCTGCTTCGCGCCCACGTCGAAGCTCTGCCAGTTCACCGCCGCACGCTGGCTCGACTGGTCGATGTTGGTCGCACCCGGCGTCCGGCTGATGCTCGCCGCGCCGCCGACCACCACCCCGCCGACGGGCCGCGCGTTCGGCGCCAGTTGCGCGCGCGCCGGCAGCACGAGCACCAGCGCCACCGTGGCCTGCAATGCCGTGCCGAGCAGCAGGCCCCGGCGCGAGCGCCGCACCACCCCGGCCAGCCGCACCGCGCCGTCCTGCTCCCTGGGATTCCGCCGCCGCGTGCCGCCCGGCCTCGCCATCGCCGTCTCCCGCGCAGGACGATCCTGGCGCATCAGAACTGTGCCAGCACGCGCCAGTAGAAAGCGCTGCCCCGCAGCGCGGAGATCGAGGGGCCGGCGCCGGTCGGATACAGGTTGATCCGGTGCAGCCCGACGAAATCGAGATCGACGTAGCGCGTGACCGACAGCCGTACGCCGCCGCCGATCGAGGCGACATGCATGTCCAGCCCGAACTGCTGGTTCTGCCAGACCTCGCCCCAGTCGTAGAACGTGTAGAATTGTGTCGGCAGCGCTTCCGGCAGGCCGAGCCGGTGCAGATCGAGCGTGGTGTTGAGCTGCAGCTCCGCCGTGGCCGCGAGGCCCTTGTCGCCGCTCACCTCGCCCGAATAATAGCCGCGCGTGTATTCGAAGCCGCCGAGGTAGAACTGCTCCGCCGGCGGCAGGATGTCGGGCGACCACTGCCCGGTCACCAGCCCCATCAGCGCCACCGAGGCGCCGGACCATGGCTGGAACAAGGTCTGCGTGCGGCTGGCACGGAAAATCAGCTTGACGAAATCCGTCCGCTCGCCGACCCGGGGCGCATCCGCGGCGCCGTCGGCCGAGGCCCCGAGCACCGGCAATCCGTGCGAGACGCTGAGGCTCGCCGCATTCAGCGCGCCCCGATCGTCGCCCAACAGCAGGTCCGAGCGCGCGTAGTCGAGCCCCGTGCGCACGACCCGCAGCGAGTCATAGCTGGCGCGCGAGCGCACCCCGCCGGCGACGGTGCTGATGTCGGACTCGATCGCATCGAGCGAGCCCCACAGCTCCAGGCTTTGCTGGCGGGCGCGGATCAGCGGATAGCTGAGCCGCGCGCCGAACACGGTGGTGACGCCGAGATAGCCTTCCTCCGCCAGCGCGCCGGTCGGCGTCGTCTGCCCGCTGCCGCCGTAGACCCGCAGCTTGAGCCCGGAGCCGCCGAGGAACATCTCCTCCGAGATCTGGCCGAACGTCTCGCTGTTCGGCCAGGTATGGTAGAGCGAGATCTGGGTCTGCTCGCCGAATTCGGTCAGGCTGTTGAGGTTGACGACCAGCAGCGATTCTTCCGGACCCGTATAGGTCGAGCCGTAGTTGTCGGTGGTGAACAGGCCGGTGACGACCTGGCGGCTGACCTCGGCGATCAGGGTCAGCGCGCCGGGCTGGTCGGTCGACGGCTGCAACACCGCGTGCACGCTCACGCCCGGCACGCTCTGGGCCAGCAGCAGGGCCCGCTCCAGCGCCGCCGAGGTGATCGGGCGGATCTCGGTCAGCCGGTTCAGGAAGCGCAGCACCTGGGTTCCGGCCGGGCCGATGTTGCCCGACAGCTTCACCGCCGCGATCCGCCCCTCGGTGACCAGGAAGCGCAAGGTGCCGTGCACGCCGAGGCTGGCGGAGACGGCGGTCAGCACGTAGCCGTCGTTCTGATACCGACGCAACAATGCCTCCCGCGCCGCCTCGATCTTCGGCAGCGGGACGGCGGGGCCGACCAGGCCCTGGGTGAGCGCGGCAATCTGTGCCGCGGAATAGGCGGTGACGCCCGCGACGACGACCGTGCGCACCGGCAGCTTTTCGTTGGGCACCGCGGCGCCGATCGCCATCGGCGCCGCCGGCGTGGCCGGTGCCACCGTGAGGGGCGCCGGCGGCAGCACCCGCGGCAACGGAGAGCCCTGCGGCAGGGGCACGTTCACCGGGGGCGCACCCGCCGGGAGCGGCGGTGCCGCCAGGGCGGCACCGAGCGGTGACAGCATGACCGCGATCGCGATCCCGCCCAGCGCCACCGGCCGCAGAAAGCGGCCTGACAACACCTGCCGGCCGCTTTGTCGTGTCGACACCCGACCCCCGCCCCAGATCGTGCAAAGGTTACGCGTCAATAAACTTTTGTCAACCTCCATTTTGATACAACTCAACCGAAGGTAGGCGGTGCGCGTTTTCGGAGAATAACGTCCGTCTCTACAACTTATGGGCGAGTAAGCCGTTCAGCCACCCGCCACACCTTGCGTATTCACATACAGCGCATACAGCCCGTGGCTTGCCGCCATGAACAGCCGGTTGCGCCAGCGGCCGCCGAAACAGAGGTTGGCACACCGTTCCGGTAGCGTGATGTGTCCGATCGGCTCGCCCGCCGGATTGAACACCCGCACGCCGTCGAGCTCGGCCTCGCCCATGCCCCAGCCGCACCACAGATTGCCGTCGACATCCACCCGGAACCCGTCCGGCGTGCCGGCGCCGGCATCGATCGCCACCCGGTTGTCTGCCAACCTGCCGCCCGCAACGTCGAACACGCGGATCTTCCGCGGGTTCTCCCGCGAGGCGACGACATAGAGCTTCGATTCGTCGGGCGAGAACGCCAGCCCGTTCGGTCCCTCGATCTCGTCGGTCATTTTCGCGACCGCGCCGGTCTGCCCGTCGATCCGATATACCGCCGGCGCCAGCTCCGACGGGTTCATCTCTCCTTCGTAATATCCTAGCAGCCCGAACACCGGGTCGGTGAACCATACCGAACCGTCGCGCGCCACCACTACGTCGTTGGGGGAGTTCAGCGGCTTGCCCTGGTAGCTGTCGGCCAGTACCGTGATGGTTCCGTCATACTCGGTGCGGGTGACCCGCCGGCCGCGATGCTCGCAGGTCACGAGCCGCCCCTGGCGATCGCGGGTGTTGCCGTTGGCGTTGAACGAGGTCTTGCGATAGACGCCGACCGCGCCGGTGTCCTCGTCCCAGCGCAAAATCCGGTCGTTCGGGATGTCGCTCCACAGCACGCACCGCGCGTCGCCAAAATAAACCGGCCCCTCCGCCCACCGGCACCCGGTGGCAAGCCGCTCCACCGAGGCAAGCGGCAGACGGTATTTGTTGAAATCCGCATGCAACACCCGCACCGCGGGATCCGGATAACGCTCGCTCGCTTCCCACATCATATCATCCTCCCTGCTCGATCCGACCGCCGCGCACGCTACCCGGTTCCATCCCCGGCCGGAACCCGGGCGGCCCCGAAGAAGGCAAGGCCGGGGGGCAGCGCACGGGTAAGGCCCCCCGGCCTTACCATCAGTGGTTGATCTGCTCGAGCGCCAGTTGACGTGTCGACGGGCCGAGGGTTGCAACCGACAGCATCAGCACGATCATGGCTGCGCCGATGAACAGGGCGACGGCGGGGACGCCGCCGATATGCAGCAGGTAGCCGATGGCGAGGCCGGCGAAGGCGCCTGACAGCCGGCTCCAGGAATAGGCAAATCCCACCGCGCGGGCACGGATGCGGGTCGGGTACAGCTCCGCCTGGTAGTTGTGGAACGCGTAGCCCATCGTGTTGGCCGACAAGGAGAACAGCACGGCCACCGCGATCAGGGCTGCCGGTGCGTTCAGCCGCGCGAAGATCGTCATGAACACCAGCATCAGGAAGGCGCCGCCCACGATCTGCCATTTGCGCTCGATCCGGTCGGCGAAGAAGGTCGCGAGCAGCGGTCCGAACGGGTTGGCGATGGCGATGATGAAGGCGTATTCCAGGCTTTGCGTCACGTGCACGCCACGGCCGATCAGCAGGGTCGGCACCCAGGCGGCGAAGCCGTAGAATCCGATCGTCTGCGTGATGTTCAGCAGCATCAGCATGATCGTGCGGGTGCGGTAGAACGGATCGAAGATCTCGAACAGCGCGCCGGCGCCGGACGCCTCGTCGCCGGTCGGCAGCGGCGGCGGCAGGGGGCGGCCGGTCTCGCGCGCGACCCTGGCCTCGATATCCGAAACGATCCGGTCCGCTTCCGCCAGCCGTCCGTGGCGGGCGAGCCAGCGCGGGCTTTCGGGAATGCCGAGCAGCAGGAACCACACCACGATCGCCCCCACCGAGCCGGCCAGCACCACCCAGCGCCAGCCGTCGAGGCCGAGCGGAGCGAGCGGCACCAGCAGCCACGCCAGCACCGCGATGATCGGCACGGCGCAGAAGGTGATGGTCTGGTTCCAGGAGAACGCGCGCCCGCGCTCGCGCGCCGGGATCAGTTCGGCGATGAAGACGTCGATCGTCACGGTCTGCACGCCGAGCCCCATGCCGGCGATGAAGCGCCACAGATTGACTCCGAAGCCGGTCTTCTCGAACGCCATGATCGCGGTGCAGATCACGTACCAGATCAGCGACCAGGTGAAGATCACGCGCCGGCCGAGCCGGTCCGCCACCTGGGCGAACAGCAGCACCCCCACCCACAGGCCGGAAAACGTCGCGAACACGAAGGTGCCGAAGCCCGCTACCGAGATCACCTTCAGCGCGGCCATCGGACCGAGCGAGGCCGCGGTGAACAGCCCCGACTTCACCATCCCCGGCGCGACGTAGCCGGTGAAGAACAGGTCGTAGAACTCGAAGAAGCCGCCGAACGACAGCAGGACCACCATGGTCCAGACGGTGCGGGAGGACGGCAGTCGATCGAGCCGGGCCGCGATCTCGGCGGCGGTCGGTGGCGGCATGGACGTTTCCTCGTGTGGTTGTTCAGGATGCCGCGGCCGGTGTGGCCGCGGCGGCGGTCATTTCGTGGAGAACATAGGGCAGAATGCCGCCGTGGCGCACCCAGTCGGCTTCGCGCCGCGTATCGATCCGGCAGAGCAGCTCGGTTTCGCTGGTGTTGCCGTCGCGGCGGGTGAAGCGGGCGCGGACGCGCATGCCCGGTGCGAAGCCGGCGGCGAACCCGAGCAGGTCGATCGCCTCGCTGCCGTCGAGGCCGAGCGTGTGCCGGGTCTCGCCGGCGGTGAACTGCAACGGCACGACGCCCATCCCGACCAGGTTGGAGCGGTGGATGCGCTCGAAGCTTTCGGCCAGCACGGCGCGGATGCCGAGCAGCGCCGTGCCTTTGGCGGCCCAGTCGCGCGAGGAGCCGCAGCCGTAGTTCGCCCCGGCGATCACCACCAGCGGCACGTCCTCGGCGCGGTAGCGTTCGGCGGCGGCGAAAACCGTGGTGGTTTTCCCGTCCGGCAGGTGGCGGGTCATCCCGCCTTCCGTGCCCGGCGCCAGCTCGTTGCGCAGGCGGATGTTGGCGAACGTGCCGCGCACCATCACCTCGTGGTTGGCGCGCCGCGCGACGTAGGTGCTGAACCCGGCCGGCGTGATGCCGTGCGATTGCAGATAGGCCCCGGCGGGCGAGGCGGGCGGGATCGCCCCGCCCGGGGAGATGTGGTCGGTGGTGATGTCATCGCCCAGCAGCAGCAACGCGCGCGCGCCGCGGATGTCGCCGAACGGTGCGCCGGCCGCATCGAGGAACGGCGGGCGCTTGATGTAGAGGCTGGCGGGGTCCCAGGCGAACACGGGTCCGTCGGCATGCGCGAGACCGGTCCAGCCGGGCCCGCCGTCGGCGAGCGCCCCGTAGCTCCGGCGGAACATCGCCGGCGTCTGGACGGCGCGCAGCACGGCGTCGATCTCCGCATCCTGTGGCCAGATGTCCCGCAGCAGGACCGGCGCCCCATCGTGATCGACCCCGATCGGGTCCTGCGCCAGGTCGTGCAGCGCCGAGCCGGCGATCGCATAGGCCACCACCAGCGGCGGCGAGCCGAGATAGGTGCCGCGGATCAGCGGATGCAGCCGTCCCTCGAAATTGCGGTTGCTCGACAGCATGCCGAGCACAATGAGGCCGTCCCGCTCGATCTGCGCCGCGATCGGTTCGGCCAGCGGTCCGCTGCCGCCGCCGCAGCTCATGCAGCCGTAGCCGGCGAGATAGAAGCCGATCGCCTCCAGCCCCGCCGTCAGCCCGGCCGCGTCCAGCAACGCCGTGACGACGCGCGAGCCGGGCGAGAACGAGGGCTTCACCCAGGGTTTCGCGCTGAGCCCGCGTGCCGCCGCGTTGCGCGCGAGCAGCCCGGCGGCGATGATCTGGAACGGATTCGACGTGTTGGTGCAGGAGGCGATCGAGGCGATCACGATGTCCCCGTGCCGCAACGCCCGCGCCGTGTCGGCCACCGGCGGGGCCGGCGCCGCGCTCACCCGATCGGCGAAACCGCGGCGGAAGCTCGCCGGCACGTCGGGGAGCGGCACGAGGTGCTCCGGGCGGGTCGGCCCGGCGAGCGACGGCTGCACCGTCCCGAGGTCGAAGTCCACGACCTGCGCGAAGTCCGGCACCGCGCCGTCCTTCTCCCGCCACAGGCGCTGGGCGCGGGCATAGGCTTCGACCAGCGCCACCTGGGAATCGGACCGGCCGGTCCCGGCAAGGTAACGCACCGTTTCGTGGTCGACCGGAAAGAACCCCATGGTGGCGCCGTATTCGGCCGCCATGTTGGCGATGGTGGCACGGTCCGGCAATGACAGTTCATCCAGCCCGGGGCCGAAGAATTCCACCACCGCGCCGAGCACGCCGGCGGCGCGCAGCACCCGGGTCAGCGACAGCACGATGTCGGTGCACATCACGCCGGTCCGCCGCGTCCCGCTCACGCGGCAGCCGACGATGCGCGGCACCAGCAGCGCCACCGGCTGGCCGACCAGCGCACTCGCGGCCTCGATCCCGCCCACGCCCCAGCCGAACACGCCGAGCGCGTTCACCATCGGCGTGTGGCTGTCCATGCCGACCAGGCTGTCGGGGAACGCGAGCAGGGTGTCGCCATGCCGGATCGTCGTCACGACGGAGGCCAGGTATTCGATGTTGATCTGGTGCACGATGCCGTTGGCGGGCGGGATCACGCGCAGGTTGTCGTATTGTTCCATCGCCCAGCGCACCACGGCGTAGCGCTCGCCGTTGCGCTCCATCTCGCGCGCGAGGTTGCGCGTGAAGGCGTCCGGCGTGCCGGCAAAATCGGTGCGCACGGAATGATCGATCACCAGATCGACCGGGATGCGCGGATTGACCCGCCGCGGGTCGAGCCCCCGCGCCGCGACCGCGTCGCGCAGGGCGGCGAAGTCGATCAGCAGGGGGATGCCCGAGGAATCGGGCATCAGCACGCGGGCAGGGTGGAAGGCGACCTCGCCGCCCTCCCGGTCCGGTGCGTCCCAGCGCGCCAGCGCCGCGACATCCGCCTGGCTCACCGTGCCGTCGCCCGTGTGGCGCAGCAGGTTTTCGAGCAGGACTCGCAGCGAGAACGGCAACCGGTCGAGATCGGCGCCGAGCCGGTCCGCCAGCGCCGGCAGGCTGTAATAGGCATACTGCGCCGAGCCGACCGCGAGCGATCGCAAGCAGCCCAGCTCGTCGCGCAGCGGCGTCGCGGCGCCGCTCATGCCGTGCGCTCCGCCTGGAACCGCTGCTCGATCTCGCGTACCTGCGGCAGGCCCATCAGGGTGTTCAGTTCGTCGAAGGACACCAGCAGATCGGGACGGTCGATCACCCGCCCCTCGGCGAGCGACTGGTCGAGCACGGCGAGCGCGTTCTTCATGCCCTGGATCGCCGCCGCACTCAGCAGCCGCGGATAGGACACGATTTTCACCCCGAGATCTTCGAGCTGGCGCGCCGACAGCAGCGGCGTGGTCGGCCGCTGGCGGATGCCGAATCCCATGTTGACCGCGAGCGGCCTGGCCACGTTGCGCGCGACGGTGCCGATGTCCTCGGCCGACAGCAGCGCGTCGGCAAACAGCATGTCGGCGCCGGCCTCGGCATAGAGATTGAGCCGGCGGATCGCCTCCGCCAGCCCGTGCACGGCGGTCGCATCGGTGCGCGCCTTGATGACGAAATCCGGATCGCGGCGGGCTTCGGCGGCGGCGCGGATCTTCTCCACGCCTTCCTCCGCCGAAATGACCTGCTTGCCCGGCATGTGGCCGCAGCGCTTGGGCCACACCTGGTCCTCGATCATCAGGCAGGCGAGGCCGGCGCGTTCGAACCCGCGCACGGTGAAATAGACGTTCATGGCGTTGCCGTAGCCGGTGTCGCCGTCGGCCGACAGCGGGAGCGACGTGCAGGCGGCGAGCGCGGCGGACGCGGCGACGTTCTCCGCGTAGCCCATGATCCCGACATCGGCCCAGCCGAGCGTCGCCTCGCTCAGCCCGGCGCCGGAAATTCCGGCGGTGCGGAATCCCATCTGCTCCACCAGCCGCACGCTGAATCCGTCGAACACGCCGGGGGTGACGAGGATGCCGGGCACGGCGAGCAGGTCGCGCAGGCGGCGGCCCGGCGATGCAGCGGTGGGCGATGCAGCGGTGGCGGTGTGCGGCGTCATGCCGAGGTCTCCCTTGTCGATGCCATCATGCCGGCGCCTTCATATCGGCGCCTTCATATCGGCGCCTTCATATCGGTGCCCGACCCGGCCCCGCGCAGTGCGCCGCGCCGGCGCCGGCAAGGCGGCCGAACACCACGCCCGCCACCAGCCCCGTGCCGCTGCCGTAATTATGATAGTAGAGCCCGCCTACGATTTCCCCCGCCGCATACAGGCCCGGGATGGGCGCTCCGCCGATGTCCAGCACCTCGGCCGCGGCAGAGACCCGCAGGCCGCCGAAGGTGAACGTCACCCCGCAGGTCACGCCGTAGGCGTCGAACGGCGGCGTATCGAGCGGGCGGGCCCAGTTCGTCTTGTCGATCGCCAGCCCCTGCGTGCGCAGCCCGTCGTGGACGTTGGGGTTGAAGGGCACGTCCGGCCGCGGCGCCGCGTTGTAGGCGGCGACCGTGCGCAGGAACCCGGCGGGGTCGACGCCGGTGAGCTTCGGCGCCAGCTCCTCGAACGTGGCGGCCAATTCCTTGGTGATGCGGCGGATGCGGTATTCCTCTCGGAGCAGCGGCGTCGCTTTCTGGTCGAACACCTGCCAGGCGAACAACCCCGGCTGGCGCATCACCTCCCAGCCGTATTTCGCATAGGTATAGCTGTGGAAATCGAGCCCTTCGTCGAGGAAGCGCTCGCCGCGGGCATTGACCAGGATGCCGAACGGATAGTTGTGCTTCTGGAACCGATCGCCCACCGTCAGGTCGCCGTAGGGCGGCGCGTTCATGTCCCACTGCACGGCGTGCGCGCCCGACCAGTTGCCGGCCGGCGCGGCGCCGGCGTCCATCGCCATGCGGTGGCCCCAGCCCATGTTGAAGCGCGTGCCGCGCACTTTCGCCAGATCGGCGTTCGGCCCCAGGTAGCGTGCCCGCATCTCCGGGTTCGATTCGAAGCCGCCGCAAGCCAGCACCACCGCCCCGGCGCGGATCTCGCACGGCTGGCGGCGATGCAGCGCCCGCACGCCGCCGATGCCCCGCGCGCCGTGCAGCAGCCCGACCGCCATGGTTTCGTACAGCACCGGGATGCCGGCGCGTTCCAGCGCCGCGTGCAGGGTCGCGGTCAGATGCGCCCCGCCGCCCAGGATATGGCACGCGAGCCCGCCCCAGAAGGTGAACCTGCCGTCGACCTTGAACGCCTGCCGCCCGAGTGCCGGCTGGAACCGCACGCCGTGGCGGCGCAGCCACAGCGCCGCGTCGTAGCTGCCCGCGATCAGCACCTCGGTGAGTTCGGGGTCGCAGCGGTACTCCGTCAACCTTCCCATGTCGTCGAAATACTGTTCGCGCGTGTAGGTGCCGAAATCGATGCTGGCGAGGTCGAGCTCGGCGATATCGGGCGCCAGGCGCAGCAGGTCCGCGACGCCGTGATGGACGAAGCGGAACGCCCCGCCGGTGAACGCGGAGTTGCCGGCCCGCGCATCCTGCGGCGCCACCTCCAGCAACGCCACGCGTGCGCCGGCGTCGTGCGCGGCCAGTGCTGCGTTCGCCGCCGCGTTGCCGGCGCCGATCACCAGCACGTCGACGCCGGAGATATCCGCGGGCGTCATTGCCCCGCCTCCACTGTCCCGCCCGCAGGATCGGCCAGGACCGCGACGGGGCTCACCACTTCGAGCCGCCGGCCGGTGGTGCGCGGGCCGAATGCGAGGGTGAGTACGCCGGTGCCGGCCCAGGCGGCGGCGATGTAGACGAACACCGCCAGGAAGCCGAAATGCGTGAACACCGCGGCGATGATGAAGGCGTTCGCGACATTGGCGATGCGGCCCAGGCTGTAGGTGAAGCCGGTGGCGCCGTTGCGCATGTCGGTCGGGAACTGTTCCGGCGTATAGGCGTACAGCAGGCTGGCAAAAGTCTGGATGAGCACGCCAAGCAGGAAGCCGAACACCACGATCAGCGCCGGGATGAAGCTCAGCCCGTACAGCAGCCCGCACAGCGCGATGGCGAAGGCCGCCGCGGCGATCGTGTGCTTGCGTTCGAACCGGTCCGATATCTGCGACGCGAGCAGCGCGCCGAGCGGGGCGCCGAGATTGCCGAGCGTCACATAGGTCAGGCTGTGCACCAGGGTGATGCCGTGCTTGACGAGCAGGGTCGGCACCCACGCCTCGAAGCCATAGAACCCCAGGGTCTGGAACACCCAGATGGCGCCGAGCACCGCGGTACGCAGCCGGTATTCCGGCCCGAACATCGCGGTCCATGGCGCGCGCGGCGCGCCGGACGGCGCGAGCGGCTGCGGCGGCGGCAGCGGACCGTGTTCCGCGATCACCGTCGCTTCCATGCGCCCCAGCACCAGTTCGGCGTCGGCGAGCCGCCCCTGGCGGGCGAGCCAGCGCGGCGATTCCAGCAGTCCCGGCGACAGCGCCAGGAACGCGAGCCCCACCGCGCCCCAGGCGAAAATCCAGCGCCAGCCTTCCGGTCCCGCCAGCACGACCAGCAGCGCGATCCAGTTGGTGAGCGGGATCGCGCAGAGCGCAATCACCATCGCCCAGCCCTGCCAGCCGCCGCGGCTGGTCGCGGGGAACATCTCGGCGATGTAGGTCAGCGCGGTTACCATCCCCGCCGCCAGGCCCATGCCGGTCAGCACTCGTCCGATCAGCAACCAGCGCAGATCGGGCGCCGCGGCGGTCAGCACCGAGGCGGCGGAGGCGAAGGCGACGAAGCCGATCAGCGCCCGCCGCCGCCCGATCACGTCCGACAGCGCGCCGCCGCCGAGCGCGCCGAGGAACATGCCGAAGAAGCTCGCCGAGATCAGGCTTGCGACCACCTGGATGCCGATCCCCCAGGCGCGCATAAGCCCCGGCGCGGCGGACGGCAGGGTGAAGATATCGACGCTGTCGAAGAACAGCGGAAACGCAACCAGCAGCAACAGCCGTCGATGCAGCGCCGAGCGCGGCAGCCGGTCGATGCGCGCGGCAATCAGTTCGTCGTGCATGGTCGTCGCTCCCTATGTGAGCGCGCTCTTGCGGCGCGTCAGTCGCTGCCCTCCGCCAGCGCCGCGATCAGCGCGCCGGTGTCGGTGCTGTGTTCGAGGCTCATCACGGTTTCCACGATCCGCGCGGCGCGCTGCGGGGGAATGCGCCGCGCGGCGAGCTTGTGGAACTTGGCGATCACGTCATCGGCGCTGGCGAAGCTGTCCTCGCTGCCGCGCGGCGCCTCCACGCTTTGTTCCAGCCTGGTGCCGTCGCGCAGGGTCACGTCCACGCGCACCGCGTGGCGTGCCGTGCGCCCGCGCGCGGTGATGGCGGGGTCTTCGCGCACCGTGACGAGCCCGGCCAGGCGCAGCCGCTCCGGATCGGCGAGCTTCGCCTCGGTGAACTGGTCGACGAACGCGTCCCCTTCGGCGAGCAGGGTCGCCACGCAATAGGGCAGGTTCAGTTGTGCCGCGGTCAGCCCGTCCGGCCGATATGGCCAGCCGACGTGATCCACCGTCACCTGCGATCCGTGCACGGTGATCGCCGCCACGTCCCCGGCGCCGAAAGGATGGCGCGCCTGCAGCATCCGGAGCGCGTCGAGCGTGGTGTGGTTGGAGCCGACGCAGGCATAGAACTTCAGCGCGATCCGCAACGTCTCCCACCGCGTGCCGAGCCCCGCGGTCAGTTGCGCGAGATCGAACCGGTCCTCGGAGCGGGAGAAGGTGGTGCAGAACCCGCCATACGGCGCCTCGAACACATCGCGGATGCCGGTGAAGCCCCGCGCGGCGAGCAGCGCCGACAGCAGGCCGCTGCGCGCCGCATGGCCGGCGTGCATGCGCTTGACCATGGCGCCGTATTGCGCCGCCATCAGCCCCGAGGACTGGGTGGCCGCCATGCCGATGGCATGCGCCGTGCGATCGGCGTCGAGCCGCAGCGCGGCGCTGGCGCCGGCGACGGCGGAGAACACGCCGACGGTGGCGCCGGAATGCCAGCCCTGGCCGATATGCTCGGGTCCCATGCACAGGCCGACGCGCGGGCCGATCTCGTAGCCGGCGACCGCCGCGGCGAGCAGGTCGCGTCCATTCATGCCCGGCTGCACTTCCGCCGCCGCGAGCAGCGCCGGCAGGGTGACCGCGCCGACATGCAGCACGCCGACCCGGTGCACGTCGTCGAGTTCGAAGCCTTGCACCATGGTGCCGTTCGCCAGCGCCGCGTGCGGTGCGGACAGGCGCTCGCCGGTGCCCCAGACGGCGCAGCCCGGCGTGGAATTGTCGACCGCACCGAGGGTCTCGCGCAGCAGCCGGCTCCAGGGCAGGTCGGCGGCGAACAGCGCGCAGCCGAAACTGTCGAGCATCAGCAGCTTGATCCGCGCGATCACCTCGGCGGGAATGTCGCCGTAGCGCACCCCCGCGATCCAGGCGGCCATGCGGTCGGTGGGACCAGTCATTCTAGGCGGCTCCTTCGGCAAGTGCGTCGCGCAGAGTGGAAACATCCGCCATCGTATCGAGCTGGCGGAGCAGGTCGCGCACGCCCCGCGCCGCATCGGCGCGCAGGCTGCGCGCGGCGCAGTCCAGGAATTTGGCATCCAGGGTTGCGTCCGGCAACGGGTTCTCGGCAGTACGCCCGGCCGGGCGATCGACCTGGTGCGCGAGCTGCCGCCCGTCTTTCGTCAGCACCCGGATCTCCGCGCCGAAATGCGCCGTGTCCTCCATCGCCATCGCCGGATGCGGCGCCGCCTCGATCCGCCGCATCAGCGCGCGGATCGCAGGATCGGCGTAGGCGTCGCCCATGAAATGCGACAGCACCACCCGTCCTTCGGCCAGCGCGCGGGCGAGGCAGTACTGCACGCTGAACTTGGCATCGAGGGCGCTGGTGGGATCGGGCCGGTTGGTATGCGCAAGCCGGCGCGGATGGGTCCAGGACGTGACGTGCTCGACCTCCGCCGCCGTCAGCCCGTGCGCGGCACGCAGCGCCAGCAGCGCGTCGATCGCCGGATGCGTGCTGCCGCAGCAGGGATACTGCTTGATCGCGATGCCGGGGTGGACGATGTCGAGCGGCGCCGCCCAGTCGCGCAGCACGGCGGCGGGATCGAACGTGCCGGCGCCGTTGAACACCAGGAAGAAGCCCTGGGGATGCTCGAACGCGGCGTGGCTGGCGGTGAAGCCCTCGGCGGCCAGCAGCGTCGCGGTCAGCCCGTTGCGCGCGCAGTGGCCGACGTGCAGCGGCTTCGTCATGGTGCCGAAATTGGCCTTGATGCCGGAAGCGAACGACGCGGCGATGGCAAGCGCGGTCGCGGTCTGCTCCGGGCTCAGGCACAGCAGGCGCGCGCAGGCGGCCGCGGCGCCGAAGGTGCCGAGCGTCGCGGTCGGGTGCCAGCCCTTCTCGTAATGATGGAAATTGACCGCGCGCGCGATCCGCGTTTCCGTCTCGAATCCGGCGACATAGGCGGCGATAAAATCGGCGCCGGACCCGGCCCGCCCCTCCGCCAGCGCGAACAGCGCCGGCAGCATCGGTGCCGAGGGATGCCCGCCCAGGGTGTTGGAGCAATCGTCGAAATCGAGCGCGTGCGCCGCCGTGCCGTTGATGAGCGCCGCATCCGCCGGCGCCGCGCCGGTGCGCGTGCCGAACACCAGCGCCGGGCCGGTGCCGGCGCCCGCGACGCGCGCGGCGATGCGCGCGCAGGGTTCGGATGTGCCCGCCAGGGTCACGCCGACGGTATCGAGGATGCCGATCTTCGCCCAGTGCACGGCCGCGGCGGGCAGGGACGCGAACGCGATCGCCTGGATGCGTGCGCCGAGTTCGGCGGCCAGGGTCACGGTGCGACCTCCGTCACGGTGCGGTCTCCGTCACGGCGCGGCCTCCGGAAAGCAGCCGGCGGCGCCGATCAGGTCTCGCACGCCCGCGGCATTCAGGGCTTCGATCGCCGCCGCCTGCTCCAGCAGCCGCGCCGCGCGGGCCGGCTCCATCTTCATCGCCAGGCAGTCTTCCAGCTTGCGCCGATGATCGGCATCCGGCACCGGCGCTGCGGACCAGTGCCCGCGCGGCCCGTCGCACCGGGTCCCGACGTGCGACCCATCCGCCAGCTCGGCGTCCAGCCGCACGTGCATCCGTTCGAACCGGGCGGGGATCTCCATGTCCGTTTGCACTGCGACCTTCGCCAGCATCGCCTGCATGTCGGGCGCGCGCAGGCGCGCATCGGTGAAGGTGCGGATCGTCACCGCCCCGTCCAGCAGCGCCGCCGCCACCGTGTATTGCAGCGAGAACTTGCCGGCCAGCCCGCTCGAAGGCGCCGGGCGGTTCACGTAGGGCATCTCCGGCGCGGTCAGGGTCACGGCGCGGATGCGGGCCGGATCGCCGATCCGCCCACGCAGCTCCAGCGCGGCGGTGATGCCGAAATGGGTGCCGAACTGGCTCGGGAACATCTTGAGCGCGTAGCCGGGCACGACGATGCGGAACGGCGGCCCGATCCGCTCCAGCAACTCCGGCTGAAACGTTCCCGGCGAGAATGCGGCGCCGAAGCCGCGCGGCGATTCCAGGATCGTCGGATCGGCGGTGAAGCCGCGCGCCGCCAGCAGCGCCGCGTCCAGCCCGGCGGCGCAGGCGTTGCCGCAATGGGTCGATTTCGTCATGGTTCCGGCATTGGCGAGGAGACTGCCGGAGCGCGAGGCGGCGATGCCGATCGCATAGGCCATCCGTTCGCGGTCGAGCCCCAGCAGATGCCCCGCCGCGACCGCCGCGCCGATCGGCCCCACCACGCCGGGCGGATGGAAGGCGTGGTTGCGTGCCTCGTACTGGCCGGACGCCTCGCGCAGCCAGCCCTGGATCTCGATTCCCTTCACCAGCGCTGTCAGAACCTCGCGCCCGCTTACCGCGCGCGTCTCGGCCAGCGCCAGGATCGCCGGCAGGGTGGTGGACAGCGCGTGCGTCGCCGGGCTCCACATCGGTTCGTAGTCGAGCACGTGCATCGCCGCGCCGTTGAGCCGCGCTGCCGCCACCGGGCCCAGGAGGAACGCCTGGCCGAGCGCGGTGCAGACCGGGGCGGAGCCCTGCTCGCGTTCATGCGCGGACAGCAGGCCGATCGCCGGTTCGGTGGTGCCGGCGATCGCGATGGCGAGACCGTCGGCCACCAGCCGCCGTGCCGCCGCCCGGGCGGCGACACCGAGCTGGTCGAAGCCGATGCCGGCCAGGCGGTCGCAGACCAGGGCAGTCAGCGGCATGCCGTCGTTCCCCTTTCGTGTCCGGCCGCCTGCGCGCGGCGGTCCGCGCCCTGGCGTCGGCCGAATTTTCTTGGCATGCAGACAAGGCGCGGCGGCCGGCATTGTCAAACCGCCGCCCCCGGGGAGGCGACGATGGCAAACACCCTGATCCTGACGGGCGATGTCAACCTGCTGAACGTGAGCGATCCCGCCGTGCCGTTCGCGCAGGTGCGCGACATCTTCGCCGGCGCCGATATAGTGTTCGGCAACCTGGAATGCTGCCTGTACGACCCACCCGGCGGCCATTCGTTCCATAACGAAGGGTTCTACGCGGCCCCCGGCCCGGCCGGGGCCGCCTTGCGCGCGGCCGGCTTCGCTGCCGTCGGCATCGCCAACAACGTGAACTACGGCGAGGCGGCGATCCTCGCCTCGGTCGCAAAGCTCGATGCGCTCGGCATCGCCCATACCGGGGCCGGGGCGGACGCCGCGGCGGCCGGCGCGCCGGCGATCGTGGCGCGCGCCGGCCTGCGCTTCGGCTTCCTGCAACGCAGCGCGGTCTACTGGCCGACCAACCACGAGGCGGGCCCGGAGACGCCGGGGATCGCGGTCCTGCGCGCGCATACCGCCTGGCAGGTGCCGATGCACAAGACGCGGCCGGACGTCCCGCCGCTCAATCGCCCCGGCCTGCCGCCGATCGTGCGCACCTGGGCGGATCCCGACTCGTTGCGCCGCTTGACCGACGCCGTCACCCGCCTGCGTGCGGAAGCGGACGTGGTGGCCGCGTCCTGCCACTGGGGCCTCGGCAAGGACGTGTTGGAGTACATGACCGAAGCGGCCCATGCCGCCATCGACGCCGGAGCGGATGTGGTGATCGGCCACGGCCCGCATGTCGCCTTGCCGGTGGAGGTCTATCGCGGCAAGCCGATCTTCTACGGACTGGGCAGCTTTTCGTTCCACACCGGCCACGGCGGGCGCGCCCACGGCGACTGGGTGGGCATGATGGCACGGATCGGCTTCGACAACGGTGCGCTCGCGACAGCGGAGTTCTGCCTCGTACGCCACGACGCGCAGAACCGGACGGTGCCGTGCCGGACCGCGGCGGAAGGCGAACAGATCGGTAACGTTATGACCGCAAGCAAAGCGTTTGCCACCTCGCTGCAGCCGGGCGACGCCTGGGTGACGGTTGCGTTGCCGCGCTGATGGCGGCTTCCCGCACGCGGGCCGTCGGGTCGGGAACCGGCATCGGCCCCGCCGTCATCCGTCGCGCCGGGGCCCCAGGTTCTTGAGCGCGACGGCCAGCGCAATGAAGACGAAGGCCGCCAGCCGCAGCAGATAGAGTGCGCTCTGCTCCTCGCTCGGCACCCCGCTCAGGGTCAGCAGCGCCTGGTTGAGCGCCAGCAGCAGGAAGGCCACGCAGAATGCCAGGAATAGCAGATCGCGCGTCCGCGCCCAGAATCGCGCGAAGAACAGGGCTCCGACCAGGAACCCCATGGTGATCATGCCGGAAAGGAACGGACGCAACATGGCCGGCTCCCGCCTACAGGTCCCACACGAAGCCGTAGATCAGCACGCCGGTCGCGAGGAGCGACATGACGAACCTCAGCAGGCTGAGGTCGACCTGCGGCAGCATGATGACATCGACGAACACGAGCAGGTTGTTCGCGGTCAGCAGCAGGAAGCAGAGCGCGCTCCAGAACAGCAGCCGGGCGCGGGTGCGCCGGTATGCGCGGTGCAGCAGCCAGGTGCAAACACCGCTGGTCACGATGCAAAGCGCGAAAACAAATCCCGCGGCGGGTGACATCCTCGACTCACTTCTGCAACATCCGGAATCGGCCGTCGCGACGCTCACCCGTGGCGGGGCCGACGGGCATGGCGGGATAGCAGGCTTGCAGCCGGCAGGCGAGCCGCCCTCCCGTCATTCCGGGTATGGGGCGATCGCCACCCCTGCGCCCGTCGTTCGCCCCCGTGCTAGCCTGCCGCCATGTCCCCCGACCGGCCTCCCCAGGACCTCCTTGCCGCCCTGGCCCGCATGGGCCTTCTACCCTCCGACGCGCCCGTCCCGCCGGCCAGGCGCCTGACGGGCGGCGTGTCGTCCGACATCTGGCGCCTCGACCTCCCCGCCGGCGCGGTCTGCGTCAAGCGCGCACTCGCCCGGCTGCGCGTCGCCGCCGACTGGCAGGCGCCGATCGAGCGCAACCGCTACGAAGCCCGCTGGATGCAGGCGCGCCAACGCCGCCCGCCCCGGCAGCGCGCCACGCCTGCTCGGCCAGGACGAGGCGACCGGCGCGCTCGCCATGGAATACCTGCCGGAAGCCGACTATCCGCTGTGGAAGGACCAGCTCCACGCCGGCCACGCCGACCCTGCCTTCGCCGCCGCGGTCGGGGCCGCCATCGCCGCGATCCATGCCGCCACCGCCGCCGACCCGGCCACGGCGGCCCGCTTCCCCACCGACGCCATCTTCCACGCCATCCGGCTGGAGCCCTACCTGCTCGCCACCGCCTGCGCCCATCCCGACCGCGCGGCCGTCCTGCGCGCGATCGCCGCCACCACCGCCGCCACACACCGCACCCTGGTGCACGGCGACGTCAGCCCGAAGAACATCCTCGCCGGCCCCAGGGGGCCGGATCCAAGCAGGAGCAGGAGCCGGTGGCCCGATATTCCTGGATGCGGAATGCGCCTGGTGGGGCGACCCGGCCTTCGACCTCGCCTTCTGCCTCAACCACCTGCTGCTGAAATGCCTGTGGACGCCCCCGGCGACCGCCGGCTTCCTCGCCTGCTTCGATGCGCTGGCCGCCGCCTACCGCGCCGGCATCGACTGGGAGCCGGCGGCGGCGTTGGAAGCCCGCGCGGCACCGCTGCTGGCGGGATTGTTCCTCGCCCGGGTGGATGGCAAATCGCCGGTGGAGTACATCACCGCCGAGGCCGACAAGGACCGGGTGCGCCGGGTCGCCCGCGCCCTGCTCGCCGCGCCCCCCGACCGGCTCGCGAGCGTGCGTGACGCCTGGGCTGTCGAACTGGGGGCCAACGAGCTGGGGGCTACCGAGCTGGCCCGCGCCATTCCTTCCGTCCACCCCGAACCGGCTACCCTACCCGAACGAGGCACCGGATGACCGACACCGCCATCGCCTTCCTCCACGGCCGCCGGGTCTGGGACAGCCGCGGCCGGCCGACGCTCGAAGCCGACGTGCTGCTGGAAGGCGGCGCCGTCGGGCGCGGCATGGCGCCCGCCGGCGCCTCCACCGGCTCGGGCGAGGCGCTCGACCTGCGCGATGGCGGCGCTGCGTTCGGCGGCTACGACGTCACCAAGGCGCTGGAACGGCTGAACACCGACATCGCCCGCGCCCTGGTCGGACGCGACGCCGCCGACCAGGCGGCGGTGGACGCGGCGCTGATCGCGCTCGACGGCACGCCGACCCGTTCCCGCCTCGGCGCCAATGCCATGACCGCCGTCTCCATGGCGGTCGCGCATGCCGCGGCGGGTGCTGCCGGGGAGCCGCTGTATCGCTACCTCGGCGGGCGCGACGCCGTCACCCTGCCGCTGCCGCAGATCCAGATTTTCGGCGGCGGCGCGCATGCCGGCCGGCGGGTCGACATCCAGGACTTCCTGGTCGTCTGCCCCGCCGCCCGCTCCTTCGCCGAGGCGCTGGACTGGACCGCCGAAGTCTATCGCGCCGCCGGCGGGCTGATGAAGGACGCGGGCCGCTCCGCCGGCGTCGCCGACGAGGGCGGCTGGTGGCCCGATTTCGCCGCCAACGAGGACGCGCTGGAAACCCTGGTCCGCGCCATCGAACGCGCCGGCTTCGCGCCCGGCGCGCAGGTCGCGATCGCGCTCGATGTCGCCGCCTCGGATTTCGGCCGCGGCGGGCACTACCGGCTCGGGCTGGAGAACCGCGTGATCGACACCGACGGCATGATCCGCCTGCTCGCCGGCTGGGTCGCCGCCTACCCGATCGTCTCGATCGAGGACCCGCTGGCCGAGGACGACCCCGAAGGCTTCGCCGCCTTCACGCACGAACTCGGCGGACGCATCCAGGTGGTGGGCGACGATTTCCTGGTCTCCGATGCCGCCCGAGTGGAGGCCGCCGCCGCCGCCGGCGCGGCCAACACCGTGCTGCTGAAGCCGAACCAGCGCGGCACGCTCACGGAAACCCTCGCCGCCTGGGACGCCGCGCAGGACGCGGGGTTCGCGCGGCATCGTCTCGGCCCGGTCGGGGGAGACGGAGGATACCACCATCGTCCACCTGGCGGTCGGCTGGGGCGTCGGCCAGCTCAAGGTCGGCAGCTTCGCGCGCAGCGAGCGGATGGCGAAATGGAACGAGGCGCTGCGTATCGAGGAAGCCCTCGGGTCGCGCGCCCGCTTCGCCGGCGCCGCCGCGCTCGGGCGCACGCCGCCGGCGGACCCGGCAGGGAAGGCGTAGCCGTGCCGGCAGACCGCCGGCTGAACGTCGTCTTCCACGCCGCCGCCGGCCCCGACCTGCAAGCCCGGCTGGCCGCCTGCGCCGGCGAGGACCTCGCCATCACCGTCTGCGCCGATGCCGACACGACCCGCCTTGCCACGCCTCCTGCCCACCGCCGACGTGCTCTGGCACGTGCTCGCCCCCGCCACCGCCGCGCTGATCGCCGCCGCGCCCCGGCTGCGGCTGATCCAGAAGATCGGCACCGGGGTGAACACCATCGACCTCGACGCCGCCCGCGCGCGGGCCATCCCGGTCTGCAACCTGCCCGGCACCAACGCCCGCGCCGTCGCCGAACTCACCCTGGCGCTGATGCTCGCCACCCTGCGCCGGCTGCCGCGGCTCGACGCCGCCATGCGCGCCGGCCAGGGCTTCGCCCTCGACCCCGCGGAACTCGACGGCATCGGCGAACTCGGCGGGCGCACCGTCGGTCTGGTCGGTTTCGGCGCCATCCCCCGCCTGCTCGCGCCGATCCTGACCGCGCTCGGCTGCCCGCTGCTCTACACTGCCAGAACCCCGCACGCTGATGCGCCCGCCAGCTTCCGCCCGCTCGATGCCCTGCTCGGCGAAGCCGACATCGTCAGCCTCCACCTGCCGCTGACCCTGGAAACCACCGGCCTGATCGACGCCCCCCGCCTCGCCCGCATGCGCAAAGGCGCCATCCTCATCAACACCGCCCGCGGCGGCCTGGTCGACCAAGCCGCCCTCGCCACCGCGCTCCGCACCGGTCACCTCGCCGCCGCTGGCCTCGATGTGTTCGACCCCGAACCCCCCACCCCAACCATCCCCCTGCTCACCCTGCCGAACACGGTCCTCACCCCGCACATCGCCTGGCTCACCACCGGGACCTTCGCCCGCAGCCTCGCCCTCGCCACCGAAAACTGCCGCCGCCTCGCCACCGGCGCACCGCTGCTGCACCGGGTCGCGTGATGGGGCAGAGCGGCGGGGCGACGGGTCAGCAAGCAAGGCCAGGGGGCTCTGCCCCCTGGACCCCATCACCTGGTTCCGTGCCGATGGGGGGTGTCGCGGCTGGGCTTGGGGCGGCGGGGCGGCGGGGACGCCAGGCAGGGACAGGGCGCCTTTGCGCCCTGTCCCTGCCGGCGCCCCCGCCGCCCCGCCGCCCCAAGCCCAGCCGCGACACCCCCCATCGGCACGGAACCAACGGAAGGGTTCCAAGGGCGAGCCCTTGGCGGGGTCCAGGGGCAGAGCCCCTGGCCTTGCTTGCTGACCCACCGTCCCGGCCCTCCGCCCCATGACGGCGCTCCGGGTGTTGGCGGATGATCTCACCGGGGCGTTGGATACGGCGGCGTGTTTTGTGGGGGCGGTGGGGCCGGTGCCGACGGTTTGGAAGCCGCCGGTGGCGTTGCCGTGGCCGGCGGCGGTGGATGCCGGGACGCGGGGGATGTCGGAGGTGGAGGCGCGGGGTGTGACGGCGCGTCTTTCTCTGGTGCTGGACGGGGCGGAGCCGGCGTTTCGCAAGATCGACAGTTTGTTGCGGGGACATGTCGCGGCGGAGCTTGCTGCGTGTCTGCGGTGGTTCGATCATTGCGTGATTGCGCCGGCGTTTCCGGCGCAGGGGCGGGTGATGGCGGGCGGTCGGCAGTTCCGGGCGGAAGCGGGGGCGTGGCGCGACGTGGGCGTCGATTTGCCGGCGGCGCTGGCGGACTGGGGAATTGGTGTGCGGCTGTGCCGGCCAGGCGAGCCGGCGCCGCCTGGTGTCAGCTTGTGGGACGCCGAGACCGACGCCGAGCTGGATGCGGTGGTGGCCGAGGCGCGGGTATTGCCGGGACGGGTGCTGTGGTGCGGGACGGCGGGGCTGGCGGCGGCGCTGGCCGGGCGGGCGGCGGTGCCGGTGCCGGGTTTGCCGGGACCGGTGCTGGCGCTGATCGGCTCCGATCATCCGGTTTCGGTGGCGCAATTATCGACCGCGTGGAAGCAGGTGCACCGCATCACGTCCGGGGGGGCGGAGGAAGCGGCGCCGATCGCGCGGCGGTTGATGCAGGGTCATGCGGCGGTGGCGGTGGTGGTGCCGCCGGGCGCCTCGCGCGCGGCGGCGGCGGGGCATATCGCGGGCAGTTTCGGCCGGCTGCTTGCCGGGCTGGATCGGCCGGGCACCTTGACGATCTCGGGCGGGGAGACGTTGCGGGCCGTTTGCGATGCGCTGGGCGCGACGATGCTGGAGGTTGACGGTGCCCTGGCGCCGGGCGTGCCGGCGTCGCTGATGCGCGGGGGTCGGTGGCACGGCCTGCGCGTGCTATCGAAGTCCGGCGCCTTCGGGGAGTCGACCTGGCTGGCTCGTCTGCTGGCCCCGCGGCGCGAGGGAGACCGCTGATGACCGACGCCGTTCCATGCCTCGCCGTCACGATGGGCGATCCTGCCGGGGTGGGGCCCGAGATCATCGTCAAGGCCGCCGCGCGCCTGGCGCCGCGGCTAGCGGCGGGGGAGATGCGGCTGTTGGTGATCGGCCATCGCTCCGCGCTCGAGCGGGCGCGGGGGATCCTGGGGGAGGGGCTGGCGTTCCCGGACTTCGTACCCGGGACGGCCGGGCCGGCGCTGGCGTTCCTCGCCGCCGGGGCGGAGCAGGCGCCGGTGCCGCTGGGGGAGATCGCGGCCGAGGCCGGGCGGTTCGCCTATCTCGCGGTCGAACGGGCGGTAGCACTGGCGACGGAAGGGACGGTGGCGGCGATCGTAACGGCGCCGCTCAACAAGGCGGCGCTGAACCTCGCCGGGTATCATTACGCGGGCCACACGGACATGCTGGCGGCGCTGACCGGGGCGAAGAGCTCGGTGATGCTGCTGGCGCACGGCACCATGCGGGTGGGGCACGTGACGACGCATGTGGCGCTCGCCGACGTGCCGCGGCTGGTCACGCCCGAGCGGCTGCGGCGGACCATCGACCTGACAATGGCGGCGGTGCGCGACCTCGGCGTGGCGGCGCCGCGGCTGGCCGTGGCGGCGCTCAATCCGCATGCGGGGGAGGGGGGGCTGTTCGGCCGCCAGGACGACGAGGTGACCGTCCCGGTGGTGGCAGCCTGCCGCGCCGAGGGGCTCGACGTCACCGGCCCGGTGCCGGGCGATACAGTGTTCGTGAAGCTGCGCGGCGGGCAGTTCGACGCGGTGGTCGCGATGTACCACGACCAGGGGCACATCCCGGTGAAGCTGCTCGGCTTCGACATCGATCCCGGCACCGGAACCTGGCGCGCGCTGTCGGGGGTGAACATCACCCTGGGGCTGCCGGTGATCCGCACCTCGGTCGATCACGGCACCGCCTTCGATATCGCCGGCAAGGGGATTGCCAACGAGGACAGCCTGATCGAGGCGATCGACGTCGCGCTGGCGCTGGCCCGCGGGCGGGCGGCGCCTCGGCCGGGTGTGGGGTTCGGTTGATTTCGATCAACCCACGTATGACCATGGCGTGACAGGCTGCCGCCAACGGCTGCCGGAGGAACTGCCATGACCAATCGTCCGATGTGGGAAATCCTGCGCAACCAGGTGCCGCTTACCCTGGCGCCGGAGGCGACGGTCCAGGACGCCTGTCGGCAGATGCATGCGCGCGGGGTGGGCGCGGTGCTGGTGACGGATCCGAAGGGCGGGCTGCTCGGCATCTTCACCGGGCGCGATGCGGTGCACATGCTGGCCCGCGCGCGGGATCCGGCCGGCACGCCGCTGCGTCACGTGATGACACGGCACCCGCACACCCTGCCGCCCGGCTGCACCGCGATCGAGGCGCTGCGGCTGATGCACGACGGCGGCTTTCGCCACGTGCCGGTGGTGCGCGATGGCGTGGTGATCGGCGTCGTCTCGCGCGGTGATTTCCGCGGTCTGGAGCAGGACCGGCTGGACGAGGAGACGGGGCTGTGGGAGCGGATCGGCTGATCGCCGACCCGGTCATGACCCCGAAAACCAGTCGTACCCCTGGTTTTCCCAGTAGCCGCCGGGATAGGTGTTCGTCACCTCGATCGCCTGCAGGTTCTTCGCACTCTTGAACCCGAGCTTGGTCGGAATGCGCAGCCGGAGCGGCGCCCCCCATTCCGGGGCCAGCGGCGCCCCCGCGAAATCCACTGCCAGGATCGTCTGCGGGTGCAGGGCGCTCGCCATGTCGAGGCTGGTCGCGTAGCCGTCGAAGCATTTGAACGCGACGTAGCGGGCACGCAGATCGGCACCGATCCGTCGGAGGAACGTATGCAGCGGCACGCCGCTCCAGGCGCCGATCTGGCTCCAGCCCTCGATGCAGATATGGCGCGTGATCTGCGCCTCCTGCGGCAGTGCGAGCAGCCTGTCGAGCGTCCAGGGCGCCGTGTCGGCCACGCGGCCCGCAACCTCCAGGCGCCAGTGCGTGGGCACCGTGCGGACCTGCCATTCCGGGTAATAGGCGTTGAAGCGGAACGGCTTCGTGACGGCGCTGGCCTTGTAGGTCTCCGCGAGCCGAGTGGGGCTGAACAGCGCCGCCTGCACCCGGTCGTTGAACCGCAGCATCGCCCAGAGCGCGGCATCCACGCCGGAATGGGTGGAGAGGTCGCAGCCGGTGAGCAGGGCGAGGCTTCCGAGCGAGAGGCCGCGTGTCAGGAAACCGCGGCGGCGGAGCTGCGCCAGCTCCGGGGCGAGATCGCCGGTGGTGACGGCGGGGCGGCGGCGGATCATCGTCCGTGCTCCCCCGCGGATGTCGTCGGCTCCGCGGGGAGCGACGCGACCATCGCGACCAGGGTGCGAGGGAACATCGCCACCAGCGCCAGATGGACGAGCAGGAAGCCGACGATCAGCCCCATCATGGCGAGGTGGATGCCGCGCGCGACCGGATAGCCGCCGAACAGCCCGGTGAGCCAGCCGAGTTGCACCGGTTTCCAGATCGCGAGACCGGTGACGACCGACAGGCAGATCACGACGATCACGCCCGAATAGAGCAGCCGCTGTACGGCATTGTAGTGACCCAGCCGGTGGCCGAGCCGGAAGCGGACCGCCGCGCCGAGGTCGGCCAGCACCGACCGCGGCCCGACGGGGCGAAGGTCGCGGCGGAAATGACCCGACACGGTCCCGTAGGCGAGATAGGCGAGCCCGTCGGCGAACAGCACCCACATGGCGCTGAGATGCCAGGCGATGCCGCCGGCGAGCCAGCCGCCCAGGGTCATCCAGCGGGGAAACGTGAACGGCAGGCTGGGCGAGGCGTCGTAGATCGCCCATCCGCTCAGGATCATGCAGATGACCGCGCTCGCGCCAATCCAATGCATGATCCGGACCGGTAGCGGATGGGCAGGGCGGTGGTGACCGTGACGTGGATGCAATGTGCGTCTCCCTTCCGGGGGCGGCGTGGGCAGGGCCTTCCCCGGCCCGGCCGGTGCGCCGGCAGAGTGAACCGACGGCCTGGACGATGGCGGCGCGCCGGCGGCAGGGGGGATTGCCGCCGGCGGCGCGCCAGGGGCTTCACATCGGGGGCTTCACATTGGCGGCTTGACGCCGTCGATGCCGACGTTGACCGCGTTTGCCGTCACCTTGCCGTCCTGGCGGACACCGGCGATGAAGACGGAAGCGCCCGGGGTCACGTCGGACTTGTTGCCCGGCTCGAACGTCACGATCGGCGCGGTCGGCGGCACGATGATGGTCTGCTTGCCGCCCTTGTAGGTCACGGTGATCTGCTTCGCGCCGCCCGACTGACCGGCGCTCGCGACCGTGCCGTTGGTCATCGTGCTGTTGACCGTCGTCTCCCCGCCCACCGGCGCCGCCGTGCTGACCGTGCCGTTGGTCATCGTGCTGGCCGTGACGCCGCCGCCGGCGAGCGTCGTGTCCGGGATGCGGTCCCAGCCGTAGTGGCCCTCGCCCACACCGTTCATCGCGGGCGGGAAGACCACCACCTCGAGCGCCACCAGCTCGTCGCCGATCGTCTTCGTTGCGGTGCCGATGTAGCTGCCGGGTGCGACGCGATCGAGGTTCGACTTCACCACCTCGCGGTAGCCGGTCTTGCTGGTGAGAATGACGGGCAGGTTCGCGCCCGACATCGTGTGCACAGTGAGCGTGTCGCCGCTGACGGAGGCCACCGTGCCCCGAATGCGTTCGGGGACCGGCGCGGCGAGGGCGGCGGTGGACGCAAGGGCGGTGCCGGCCGCGAGGGCAAGCGCGAGAAGGCGGGACATCGTGGCTCCGTTCGTTCGTTGCTGACGGGCGGTGAGACGCTGCGGCGCGACGATTATTCCATCACGAAAACGCGCGGCGGCCCGGCCGGCGTGCCGGTCCCGACGCATGTTGCCGTCGTCGGCGGTCAGGATCGGGCATCGGCTCCTTATTTTTCAGTGGCCCGCCGATCCCTTACCTTCGCTGCGAAGGGCAGCGAAGGTAAGGGGCAGGACACCGGTGGTTTCAGCCGTTGCCGCCGGCGGCGATGTAGTCGTGCGACTGCGGCGGCTGCGCGGCGGACGCCACCGTCGCGCCGGCCGATACCAGCAGTCCGAGCATCAGGAACGCAGCGAGGAATTTCTTCATCGTCATCTCCATCCGTTGGGGTCCGTGGGCCGCGTGGCCGCGTGGGACAGGCCTGGGGTCGCGGCGTTGCTGCCGTGCCTCGGCTGACAGACGAAGGCGTCGGGGGATTATTCCCCGCCGTTGCCGATCACGGCGCCGTGACCGCCGCGCCTGCTGGCCGAACTTGCTCCGGTTTCCGACGATGCCGGTCAGGCGCACGGTCCGGTCGTGTCCCCGTGCGGCCGACAATCCGGGCACGCGGGGCGGCGCCCGCACTGCGCCTGGCCGCGCGGCCAGGATGGGATTACCGGGGCGGGAATAAAAGTGGTCCTCGGGCGTCTCCCTGGCATGGCCCGGGCAGGGCCGCCGCACAACCTGGGTGCTCGGGCATGTCGATGCTGTCGAAACTGGAGGAGAACATCCCCTCCTTGCGCCGCTACGCCTGGAGCCTGCTGCGCCAGTCGAGCGACGCGGACGACCTGGTGCAGGACTGCCTGGTCCGCGCGCTCGACCGGATCGAGACCGTGCGGGCCGAGGGCGACCTGCGTCCGTGGCTGTTTGCGATCATGCACAATCTCTACGTCAGCCGCTGGCGACGGATGAAACAGCGCCCGGAGGTGGCCGCCGGCGATGTCGAAGCGGAGCTGGCCATGTCCCCATCCCAGCCGGCCAGCACGGAGATGCGGCTCGCACTGCGCGGCCTTGCGCAACTGCCGGAGGACCAGCGCCGGGTCATTCTGCTGGTTGCAGTGGAAGGCTTCCAATATGACGAAGTCGCACGCATGCTCGGCATTCCGATCGGAACCGTCATGTCGCGGTTGAGCCGGGCCCGGGACAAGCTGCGGGATCTGGTGGAGGGGCGGGAACGGCCTCAGTTGCGGAGAGTGAAATGACCAACGAGGGGTGCCCGATCGGCGAGGACGACCTCCATGCCTATGTGGATGGGCAGCTCGATGCCGAGCGCCGGGCGACGGTCGAGCGCTATCTCGCCGACCACCCGGACGCCGCGGCACGGATCGCCGGATGGCAGACCGGCGACCAGGCGCTGCGCGACGCGCTGGCCTGGAAGCTCCAGGAGCCGGTCCCCGCCGCGCTCAATCTCGCCCGCATGGTCGACGCGCGGCTGGTCGAAGCGCGGCTGGCGCGGCGCTTCGGGCTCTGGCGGATCGCCGCCGGTGTCGTGCTCGCGTTCGCGATCGGCTCCGGGTCGGGATGGATGGCCCGCGGGCCGCGCGCGTCAACCGGACTTGCCGCGGTGGGGCTGGAGGCCGCGGCGGCCTACCGGGTGTTCGCGACCGATCCCATGCACCCGGTCGAGTTCGGCGCCGGCCAGAAGGCGCAACTGGTCCGGTGGGTGACGCGCCGGCTCGGCCGCCCGGTCTCGCCGCCCGATCTCTCGGCGGCGGGGTACCGGCTGATGGGCGGGCGCATGCTCGCGACGCAGGACGGACCGGCCTGCATGTTTCTTTACGATAATGCGGAGGGCCAACGCATCACCTTGTTCGTGCGGCCGATGCAGAAGCGCGACATGAACGCCGCGATGCGCCCGATGCACGGCAAGGACGCGACCGGCTTCGCCTGGGCCCGCAACGGCCTCGGCTTCGGCCTCGTCGCTGGCACGCCGTTGCCGGTTCTGCACGAACTCTCCAATCGCGCCAGAAGCGAGATGGACCTCGGGACCTGAACGACCCCGGGGGAGGGCCCCGCGCGGGCGCCGCGGGGGGTCTTGACGCCGGCGTCCGCCCGGTTCTGCATGGCTGCAACGACCGGCACAGTGCCGGCGAAAAGCCACCTGGGAGGACGCAAGAATGGCCAGCACTTCGGCGGCGGAGTTCGCCGCCCGCCTCGACCGCCTGCCTACGAATCGGTTCGTCTGGCGGCTGATTACCCTGATCTCGCTCGGCGCCTGCTTCGAGCTGTACGACCTGTTCCTGACCGCCTACATCATCCCCGGCCTCGCCAAGGCCGGGATGTTCACCCCCGAATCGCTCGGCGTCTTCGCCCTGTTGGCGCCGCTGAAGGTTGCCGGACCGGGCACCTTCGTGTTCGCGCTGTTTGCCGGTCTGTGGGTGGGCACGCTCATCTTCGGCTGGGTGGCCGACGCCTTCGGGCGGCGCACCATCTTCACCTTCTCGCTGCTCTGGTACTCGGCCGCGACCCTGGTCATGGCGTTCCAGACCTCGGGCTTCGGCATCGACCTGTGGCGCTTCATCGCCGGCATCGGCATCGGGGTGGAACTGGTCACGATCGATACCTACATCTCCGAGCTGATCCCCCGGCACGAACGCGGCCGGGCCTTCGCCTACAGCCAGTTCGTCAGTTTCTGCGCGGTCCCGGTGGTGGCGTTCCTCGCCTTCATGTTCGGACCGGAGAACTGGCGCTGGGTGGTGGTGATCGGCGCGATCGGCGCGGTCTTCATCTGGTGGGTGCGGCTCGGCCTGCCGGAAAGCCCGCGCTGGCTCGCCCGCCACGGCCGCATGGCGGAAGCCGAGGCGATCATCGTCAACATCGAAACCAAAGCCATCGCGGAAGTCGGCGCTCTGCCGCCGCCCGGCCTGCCGATCGAGGAGGAAGGCGAGGGCACCTTCGCCGAAATCTGGCAGCCGCCCTACGCCAAGCGGGCCATCGTGCTGTCGATCTTCAACTTCTTCCAAACCTTCGGCTACTACGGCTTCGCCGCCTGGGTGCCCACCCTGCTGATCGCCAAAGGCATCCACGTCACCACCAGCCTGGAATACGCTTTCATCATCGCCATCGCCAACCCGTTCGGCCCGCTGCTCGGCATGCTGATCGCCGACCAGATGGAACGGAAATGGCAGATCGTCTGCGCGGCGATCTGCATCGGCACGTTCGGGCTGCTGTTCGCGCACCAGTCGGGCACCACCACGCTGATCGTGCTCGGCGTGCTGATCACGCTCTCGAACAACTGGCTGTCCTACTCGTTCCACAACTACCAGGCGGAGGTGTTCCCGACGCGCATCCGCGCCCGCGCCGTGGGCTTCGTCTATTCCTGGAGCCGGCTGTCGGCCGCCCTGTCGGGGCTGGCGATCGGCATCTTCCTGGGTGTCGGCGGGGTCGGGGCCGTGTTCGGCTTCATCGCCTTCGCCATGGCGGTGGTGGTCGTCGTGATCGGCGGGTTCGGTCCCGCAACGCGCGGCCTCGCTTTGGAGGCGATCGCGCATTAAGACCAGGGGGCGCTGCCCCCTGGACCCCCCGCCAAGGGCTCGCCCTTGGAACCCTTCCGTTGGTTCCGTGCGGGTGGGGGGTCCAGGGGGGCAGAGCCCCCTTGGCCTTACTGGGAGCCGCCCACATGAGCCTGCGCGTCGCGGTCCAGATGGATCCGATCGAGAGCATCAACATCGATGCCGACTCGACCTTCGCGTTGATGCTGGAGGCGCAGGCGCGCGGCCACGCGCTGTGGCACTACGAAGTGCGTCACATGTCGCTGCACGAGGGCCGCGCCCGGCGGCGGCGCGAGCACGCCTGTTCGCCCGCGCCCGGCCGGTGACGGTGCAGCGCGTGCAGGGCGCGCACTACACGCTTCGGCGCCGCGGAGCGGCTCGATCTCGGCGCGCATGGATGTGGTGCTGATGCGCCAGGACCCGCCGTTCGACATGGCCTACATCACCGCGACGCATCTGCTGGAGCACATCCACCCGAAGACCCTGGTGGTGAACGACCCGGCCGCGGTGCGCAACGCGCCGGAGAAGCTGCTGGTCACGCATTTCCCCGAGCTGATGCCGCCGACCCTGATCACCTGGGACCTGCGAGGCGATCCGCGCCTTCCGCGCAGGAGCACCAGGACATCATCGTCAAGCCGCTGTTCGGCAACGGCGGCGCCGGCGTGTTCCGCATCAAGCCGGACGACGAGAACCTGGCCTCGCTGCTGGAGATGCACTTCGCCCGCTCGCGCGAGCCGCTGATGGTCCAGCGCTACGAGCCGGCGGTGCGCCAGGGCGACAAGCGCATCATCCTGGTGGACGGCGAGCCGATGGGCGCGATCAACCGCGTGCCGGCCGCGGGCGAGGCGCGCTCCAACATGCATGTCGGCGGCCGGCCGGAGAAGTCCGACGCTGACCGCGCGCGACCACGAGATCTGCGCCGCGATCGGCCCGACCTTGCGCGAGCAGGGGCTGATCTTCGTCGGCATCGACGTGATCGGCGACTAGCTGACCGAGATCAACGTGACCTCGCCGACCGGCATCCAGGAGATCGACCGCTTCGACGGGGTGAAGCTGGAGGCGGCGATCTGGGACCGCATCGAGGCGAAGGTGGCCGCCTCGGCCTGAGGCGATATTATGGCCCGATGCCGACGCCCGAACGAGGGCGCCGGCATCGGGCCACTGATCTGGTGGGCCGATTCAGCCGGCCCCCGAAGGGCGCGCCGGCATCGGGCCACTACGCATGCCGGCGCTCGCCGCGCCGCGCCGCCACGAACGCACGCAGCACCGTGTTGATGCGGGTCTGGTAGCCGGGGCCGGCAGCGCGGAACCAGTCCAGCACGTCGGCGTCCAGCCGGATGTGCACGTCCTGCTTGCGGCGGGGCAGGCCGACCTCGACCGTGTCCTCCCAGCCTTCGGGCAGGGGGCCGTCATCCGCGTCGGCCAGGCGCTCCACCTCCGCCTGAGGCATCGCGCGGACGCGGTCCCAGTCGGTGCGGCTCTCGCCGCGCTCACGTATCGCCCGCAGCTCGGCCGCCGAGGCACGCACGATAGATTCGGGCTTCTGCATGTCTCGCTCTCCTGAACGAAATGATGCGGGTCGCGGCGCCCCGCTCGGTCCAGACCACTGCAACGAACAGCCCATCGAGCCGGCCAACCGTGACGAAGCGCGTTTCGCCGGCGCGCGGGGAAGGAAAGGTGACGCAGGGACGGCCGTCGAACAGTGCCGGCGCGTCGATGAGGTCTAATCCCGTGCTTGGCGATATTCGTCGTGCGCTTGGCCTCGTCCCACTCGAATGGCAGCGGGAATATGTCCATGAATGTGGATACAGTCAAGCCCGTTCCCCCTTCCGCCAGGCGGCGCCGCGCCAGGAGCGGCCGGCGCAACGTGCTGGGGGGAGGCGTGAAAGCGCGGTAAAGGCGGGTTTCTGCCTGACGGCCTGCTCCGCACCGGCGGCTGCCCTTGTTCGATTCCGCCCTCGCACCATCGCGGAGTGATTGCCCCGGCGGCGGTGTGGCGTTATCCTGCCCAAATCATGGGCATCTGTCGTTTGCAAACCACAGCCTCGGCCGCCGAGTCCCGCGGTCCTGCACCGATCCCGCACGGCGGAACGTGCCTCGGGCCCATCACGCTCGGCCCGGGCGTGCGGATCGACACGCCGGTCATCCTCGCCCCGATGTCGGGCGTCACCGACCTGCCGTTCCGCCGTCTCGCCAAGCAGCAGGGCGCCGGCATGGTGGTCTCGGAAATGATCGCCTCCTGGGCCATGATCCGCGAAAACCGCACCACCCTGCGCATGGCCGAGGTCGACGGCGCCGGCGGGCTCAGCGCCGTCCAGCTCGCCGGCTGCGATCCGCAGGCGATGGCCGAGGCTGCGCGCCTCGCGGTCGATCGCGGCGCCGACCTGATCGACATCAATTTCGGCTGCCCGGTGAAGAAAGTGGCCATGGGCCAGTCCGCCGGCTCCGCCCTGATGCGCGACGAGGCCGCCGCCGCCGCCATCCTGGAAGCGACCGTGCGCGCCGTGCCGGTGCCCGTCACCCTGAAGATGCGCACCGGCTGGGACCACGCGAACCGCAACGCTCCGCGCCTCGCCGCCATCGCCGAGGCCGCCGGCATCCGCATGCTGACGGTGCACGGCCGCACCCGCCAGCAGTTCTACACCGGCACCGCCGACTGGGATTTCATCGCCCAGGTGAAACAAGCCACCCGCCTGCCCGTCATCGCCAACGGTGATATCCTCACCGAAGACGACGCGGCCGAGGCGCTCGCCCGCTCCGGTGCCGACGGGGTGATGATCGGCCGCGGCTGCTACGGCCGGCCGTGGTTTCCCGCCCAGGTGGCGCACTACCTCCGCACCGGGGAGTACCTGTCCGAACCGCCGCTGGGGGCGCAGAAATCCATCCTGCTCGCCCATTATGCGGCGATGCAGGGCCATTTCGGTACCGATCCGGGGTTGCGGCTCGCGCGCAAGCACCTCGGCTGGTACTCGCGCGGCCTGCCCGGCTCGGCCGAGTTCCGCGCCACGGTCAACCGCCTCGGCGATCCGGCCGACGTGCGCGCGCTGATCGACACGTTCTACGACCGGCTGATCGAAACCGGCGCGGCGCGCATCCTGTCGGCGCGCGCCGATACGCTGACGGCGGAGGCCGCATGAACCCGAAGGTCCACCCATGAGCGGCGCCGTCGCCAGCCGGTTGCGCGCCGCCATCAGCCGCGTTCGCGATCGCGCCCCGGCCATGCCCGATCCGGCGGGACTGCTGGGCGCCCTGCCGGTGCCGATGGTGGTGCTCGATGCGGAAAACCGCTTCCGCTACGCCAACCATGCCGCCGAACAGTTCCTCGGTGTCTCCACGGCGCATCTCGCGCAGATGCGCCTGTCGGACCTGGTGCCGCTCGATAATCCGCTGTTCCTGCTGCTGGAGCAGGTGCGCACGCACGAGGCGACCGTCTCCGACCACGATCTCACTCTCGAAAGCCCGCGCCTGCACAAGCCCGGCATCACCGTGCAAGGCTCGCCGTTGCCGGACGACCCGGGCGGCGTGGTGCTGGTGCTGCAGGATGCGTCGGCGGCCCGCGCGCTCGACCGGCAATTGGCATTCCGCGGCGCCGCCCGCAGCGTCACCGGCATGGCCGCGATCCTGGCGCACGAGGTCAAGAATCCGCTGTCCGGCATCCGCGGCGCCGCGCAGTTGCTGGAAGCCTCCGTTGCCCCCTCAGACCGCGAACTCGCCGTTCTGATCCGCGAGGAAGCCGACCGCATCCGCGACCTGGTCGACCGCATGGAGATGTTCAGCGAAAAGCCGATCGTGCGCACCGCGGTGAACATCCACCGGGTGCTGGAACACGTGCGCAAACTGGCGCAATCCGGCTTCGCCCCGGCGACCCGCTTCCAGGAATTCTACGACCCGTCCCTGCCGCCCGTATGGGGCAATCGCGACCAGCTCGTACAGGTGCTGCTCAACCTGGTGAAGAACGCCGCCGAAGCGGTGGCCGATCAGCCCAACGCGGAGATCGTGCTCGCCACTGGCTTCCAGCATGGCATGCGCCTCGCCGTGCCCGGTTCGACCAGCCGGCTCGACCTGCCATTGTACGCGTCTGTTCGCGACAACGGCCCCGGCATCCCCGAAGATATCCGCCCGCACCTGTTCGAACCCTTCGTCACCACCAAAACCGCCGGCAGCGGCCTCGGCCTTGCCCTGGTTGCCAAGATCGTCGGCGACCACGGCGGCCTCATCGAAGTCGACAGCCGCCCGGGCCGCACCGAATTCCGCCTCCACCTGCCCGTCATGACCGAGGACGACCCGGCATGCTGACGGCAGAGAGGCGGGGCGGGCGGCAGGAAGCAAGCAAGGCCAGGGGGCGCTGCCCCCTGGACCCCCGCCAAGGGCTCGCCCTTGGAACCCTTCCGTTGGTTCCGTGCTGGTGGGGGGTGTCGCGGCTGGGCGTGGGGCGGCGGGGTGGCGGGGACGCCTGGCAGGGACAGGGCGCACGAGCGCCCTGTCCCTGCCGGCGTCCCCGCCACCCCGCCGCCCCACGCCCAGCCGCGACACCCCCCACCAGCACGGAACCAGGTGATGGGGTCCAGGGGACGAGTTCCCTGGCGGGGTCCAGGGGCAGAGCCCCTGGCCTTGCTTGCTTCCTGTCGCCCCTCCACCTGTCTGGCACCAGGAGCCATGCATGACACCGCCGACTGTTCTGGTTGCCGATGATGATCGTTCGATCCGCACGGTGCTGACGCAGGCGTTGGGCCGTGCCGGCTATCAGGTGCGGTCGACGGGTCATGCCGCGACGTTGTGGCGTTGGGTGGAGGATGGCGAGGGTGATCTGGTGATCACCGACGTCGTGATGCCGGACGAGAACGGGCTGGACCTTATTCCGCGCATTCGCCGGGTACGGCCCGATTTGCGGGTCGTGGTCATGAGTGCGCAATCCACCTTGATTACCGCGGTGAAGGCGGCGCAGCGGGGCGCGTTCGAGTATCTGCCGAAGCCGTTCGACCTCGATGAACTGTTGAGCGTGGTGGGGCGTGCGCTGGCGACGCCGGCGGTGGTGCCGGAGCATGCGCCGGAGCCGCATGACGCCGACGAACGCCTGCCGCTGATCGGGCGCAGCCCGGCGATGCAGGAGATCTACCGCACCATCGCCCGGCTCACGACCGCCGATCTCACGGTGATGATCAACGGCGAGTCCGGCACCGGCAAGGAGCTGGTGGCGCGTGCGCTGCATGATTACGGCAAGCGCCGCGCCGGCCCGTTCGTGGCGGTGAACATGGCGGCGATCCCGCGCGAGCTGATCGAGAGCGAGCTGTTCGGCCACGAGCGCGGCGCCTTCACCGGCGCGCTCAACCGCGCCCCGGGCCGGTTCGAGCAGGGCAACGGCGGCACCTTGTTCCTCGACGAGATCGGCGACATGCCGCCGGAGGCGCAGACGCAGCTGCTGCGGGTGTTGCAGGAGGGCGAATTCACCTCGGTCGGCGGGCGGCAGCCGATCAAGGCCAATGTGCGCATCATCGCGGCCACCCATCGCGACCTGCGCTCGGCGATCCGCCAGGGCCTGTTCCGCGAGGATTTGTTCTACCGCCTCAACGTGGTGCCGATCCGCCTGCCGCCGCTGCGCGAGCGGCTGGAGGACATTCCGCCGCTGGCGCGGCATTTCCTCGACCGCGCGCGGGCCGACGGGCTGGCGGCGAAGTCGCTGGACGCCGCGGCGCTCGACCGGCTGAAGCGCCATCCCTGGCCCGGCAACGTGCGCGAGCTGGAAAACCTGATGCGCCGGCTGGCGGCGCTGCACCCGGCCGAAGTGATCGGCGCCGACGCGATCGAGGCGGAACTGGCCGAGGCTGCCCCCGAGCCGGAGCCGGCTGCGGCCGGCGGCGGTCCGGAGCCGCTGGCGCGCGCGGTGGAGCGGCACATCCGCGCCTTCCTCGCGGCGCATGACGGCGGCAGCGGGCCGTCCGACATCTACGACCGGGTGATTGCCGAGGTGGAACGGCCGCTGATCCGCCTGACCCTGGCCGCGACCCGCGGCAACCAGATCAAGGCCGCGGCGATGTTGGGGCTGAACCGGAACACCCTGCGCAAGAAGATCCGCGACCTCGAGATTCCGGTGGTGCGGGGGCTGATGTGAATCAGGTGCCGCCCCGGGCGGCGCTGGTTTCCACCGCGCCGCCGCCCGGCCTCGCGCCCGGCGGAATCGGGCCGGGCAACGAGGCTCAGCAGGGGCCCCAGGGTGGGGATCCGCTGCGTGGGGATCCGCTGCGTGGGGACCCGCTGCGCGAGCCGGTACGCGCGTGGCCGGGGTATATCGCCGATTTCCTGCTCGGTCGCGCGGTCACCATCGGGCTCGTGGTGCTGGCGGTGGCCACGGGGATTGCGACCTTCGTCATCCTCGCCCGCGGCTCGCCCTTCGCGATGCATTCCGGCGTCGGCGTCGGGCTGGTGTGGGCCAACCTCTCGGTGCTGCTGCTGCTCGGCCTCGTGCTGGCCGGGCGGCTGACCCGGGTGGTGACCGAACGAAGGCGCGGCGCGGCCGGCGCGCGGCTGCATGTGCGGCTGGTGCTGCTCTACAGCGGCGTCGCCGTCGCGCCCTCCATCGTGGTCGCCGGCTTCGCAGTCGCGTTCTTCCATTTCGGTATCCAGTCCTGGTTCAACGACCCGGTGCGGACCGCGATCACCGAGTCGCTGCAGGTGGCGCGCGGCTACCTGGAGGAGCATCGCAACAACATCCGCGCCGTCGCGCTGGAGATGGCCAACGACATCAACCGCTCCGGCCAGTTGCTGGCGATCGACCCGCGCGATTTCGCCCGTGCGCTCGCCGAGCAGACCACCTTGCGCGGCCTGACCGAGGCGGTGATCTACGATGCGGCGTCCGAGCAGGTGGTGGCCTCGGCCGGGCTGTTCGGCGGCCTCGGCGTCACCCCGCCGCCGCACTGGGCGATCTCCCAGGCGCTGCATGGGGATGTGGTGGTGCTCGATTCCGCGCACGGGTCGGGCGTGCGTGCGGTGGTGGCGCTCGATGCCACGCCGGCACTGGTGATGATGGTCGGCCGGCCGGTCGATCCGCAGATCCTGAACTACATGCAGCGCACCGAGCGGGCAGTGAACCAGTACAAACGCCTGGACGCCAACCGATCCTGGCTGCAGATCGCCTTCGCCTGGATTTTCGCCATGGTGGCGCTGCTCGTGCTGTCGGCGGCGGTGCTGATCGGCCTGGTGATGGCGAATCAGATCGCGCGGCCGATCGGGCGACTGATCCAGGCCGCGGAGCGGGTGCGCGGCGGCGACCTCGCGGTGCGGGTGCCGGAGAAGCGGGCGGACGATGAGATCGCCGGCCTCTCGCGCGCCTTCAACCGCATGACCGGCCAGCTTGCCGCGCAGCGTTCGGAGCTGATGGCGGCGTACCGGCAGATCGACGAGCGGCGGCGCTTCACCGAGGCGGTGCTGTCGGGCGTGTCGGCCGGGGTGATCGGGCTCGACCCGCAGGGGCGGATCGAACTGCCGAACCGGATCGCCGACCAGTTGCTCGGGATCGACCTGCTGGCCGCCACCGGCCACCGCCTGGCCGAGCTGGTGCCCGAATTCACCCCGCTGCTGGCGACCGCGCTCGCCGCCCCTGACCGGCCGCATGTGGCGGAGGTCGAGCTCGGCCCGCCGGCGCGCCGGCGCACCTTGCTCGTGCGTATCGGCGCCGACCTGTCGGGCGAGCGGGCGGAGGGTTTCGTCGTGACGTTCGACGACATCACCGAGTTGCAGGCGGCGCAGCGCAAGGCCGCCTGGGCCGACGTGGCGCGGCGCATCGCGCACGAGATCAAGAACCCGCTCACGCCGATCCAGCTTGCCGCCGAACGGCTCAAGCGGCGCTTCGGTCGGGAGATCACGTCCGATCCGGAGACGTTCGCGCAGTGCGCCGACACGATCGTGCGCCATGTCGGCGATATCGGCCGCATGGTTGACGAGTTCTCCGCCTTCGCGCGGATGCCGGCCCCGGTCATCAAGCGCGAGGACGTGGGGCGCATCGCGCGCGAGGCACTGGTGCTGCAAAAGACCGCCCGGCCGCGGATCGACTGGCAGACCGACATCCCCGAGCAAGGACCGGTAGCGCCCTGCGACCGGCGGATGCTGCGCCAGGCGCTGTCCAACCTGCTCGCCAACGCCGCCGACGCGGTGGCGATGCGCCCGCGCGGGCCGGCGGAGGGCGGCGCGGACGGCCGGATCGCGCTCGCGGTCACGGTGGTGGGGGACGAGGTCCGGCTGTCGGTCACCGACGACGGCATCGGCCTGCCGCAGGAGGATCGCGCGCGGCTGGCGGAGCCGTACGTGACCCACAAACCGAAAGGAACGGGGCTGGGTCTCGCGATCGTGAAGAAGATCATGGAAGACCACGGCGGGCGGCTTCTGCTGGAAGACAGGGCCGACGGGCCGGGCGCGGTGGCGACCCTCATCCTGCCGATCGGGACGGGAGGGAAGACGGAAGATGGCGCATGACATCCTGATCGTCGACGACGAGCCCGATATCCGCCTGCTGATCGAAGGCGTGTTGCGCGACGAAGGCTACGAGACCCGCGGCGCCGGCGACTCGGATGCGGCCCTGGCGGCGTTCCGCGCCCGCCGGCCTTCGCTCGCGATCCTGGACGTGTGGCTGCAAGGCTCGAAGCTGGACGGGCTCGGCATCCTCGCCGCCCTGCACCGGGAGGAGCCGCAGGTGCCGGTGGTGATGATCTCCGGCCACGGCACGATCGAGATGGCGGTGCAGGCGATCCAGCACGGCGCCTACGACTTCATCGAGAAGCCGTTCGAATCGGACCGCCTGCTGCTGGTCGTGCGCCGCGCCCTGGAGGCGGCGACGCTGGCGCGCGAGAACGCCGAGCTGCGGCTGCGCGCCGGGCCGGAAACCCAGCTCACCGGCACGAGCGCGGCGATGGTCGCGGTGCGCGCGCAGATCGAGCGGGTGGCGCCGACCGGGTCGCGGGTGCTGATCCACGGGCCCGCCGGCTCCGGCAAGGAAGTCGCGGCGCGCATGATCCACGCCCGGTCCCGCCGCGCCGACGGCCCGTTCGTGGCGCTGAACTGCGCCACCCTCGCCCCCGCCCGGTTCGAGGAGGAGCTGTTCGGTATCGAGGCCGGCGCCGATCCGCTCGCGCACCCGCGTCGGGCGGGGGTGCTGGAGCGCGCCCACGGCGGCACCCTGCTGCTCGACGAGGTGTCCGACCTGCCGCCCGAAACCCAGGGCAAGATCGTGCGCGTGCTGCAGGACCAGGCGTTCGAGCGGCTGGGCGGCTCGGCACGGGTGCGGGTCGATGTGCGGGTGCTGGCAACGACGAACCGCGACCTGGCGTCGGAAATCGCCGCCGGGCGGTTCCGGGAGGATCTGTATTACCGCCTGGCCGTGGTACCGCTACGGCTGCCGGCATTGCGCGAGCGGCGCGAGGACATCCCGGCGCTGGCGAGGCATTTCATGGCGCGCTCGGCCGAGGTGTCCGCCATGATGGCGCGCGAGCTGTCGGCGGACGCGATGACGGCGCTGCAGGCGAACGACTGGCCGGGCAATGTGCGCCAGTTGCGCAACCTGATCGACTGGCTGCTGATCATGGCGCCCGGCAGCGCCGCCGACCCGATCCGCCCCGATATGCTGCCGCCGGAACTCGCCGCCGGCGCGCCGGCGCTGCTCGCCACCGACCCCGGCGCGGATGTGATGGGCCTGCCCCTGCGCGAGGCGCGGGATCTGTTCGAAAGCAAGTACCTGCACGCGCAATTGCTGCGGTTCGGCGGCAACATCAGCCGCACGGCGCAGTTCGTCGGGATGGAACGCAGCGCGCTGCACCGGAAGCTGAAGCAGTTGGGTGTGAACACGGACGAACGCGAGCGGGTGGGCGGCTGACGGACCGGCGCGTGCGTGGCTCCCCCGGCAGTGCTGTTCGGCCGCTACGCGGGCGCCAGCATGTCGCCCAGCTTGCTCACCAGGTAGTCGAGGTCGTCGGGGGCAAAATCCTCGCATTGCGACAGGATGCGGGCAATGACGCGGGCGCGGTAGCGCTCGAAGTCGCGTTCGCCGCCGTCCAGGGTGGTGCTGTTCACGGCGTCGATCGCGACCCGGAACACGGGCAGCAGGCTGTCCGGCAGCCCGGCCTTGCGATACAGCGAGGCCAGGCCGTTGCCGCCGGCATCGTGCACCAGAACCTGCGCGTTCTCCGTCGACACGTGCGCGCGCACCGCCAGGGCGGTTTCGAAGAACGCCAGGTCGCCCATGCAGAGGGCGCGCAGGATCAGCGAGGTCGTCAGCCGCTGGTTCCGGTGCATCTGGCGGATCAGGGTTTCCAGCTCCTGCCGGCCGGCCCGGGCGCTCAGCCCGAGGATCGCGCGTTCCCGACTTTGCAGCACGAGATCGGCCGCCACCGCCGGCGGCAGGGTGTGGTGCGACAGCAGGTGCCCGCGCAGTTCCTCCGAGACCAGGACCACGAGGCGTTCGGCCACCGTGACGGGCAGGCTGGCGCGGTGCACGATGCCCGACTTCACCGCCATGCTGTCGGCGAAGCGATCGACGGCGCGGTGCAGGCTGGGTTCGGCGATGCGCGCGCCTTTGTTGGCGAGCAGGGTTGCGACCGCCTGTTCGCCTGCGGTGGCGATCAGCGCGTCCGACAGCGGTTCCGATACGGCGGGCCGCGCGGCGATCGCTTCCTGGCGGGACGGGGCGGCCTGACGCAGGATGGCGATCAGGTCGTCGTCGGTCAGCGCCGGCGAGGCGGACAGGATCGGCAGCGCCACCGCCTCCACGTCCCGCGCCAGGCGCAGCGCCACGTCGCGCGGGAGGTGCGGGGCCCGGCGCAGGCCTTCCGCCAGGGCGCGGCGGACGGCGGCGGCGACGTCCTGCGCCATGATCCGGGCGATGTCCTGGGCGATGGCGAGCTCGTCCGGCGTGACCTCCGCGCTCTCGATTTCCTGCGCGATCTTGATGGCGAGCTCGGCGCGCACATCGACGGAGGGCTCTGCCAGCAGGCGAGCCAGGTCGGCCTGGGAGAGGGAGGAGGTCATGGGTGCAATCGCATCGCCTGCTTGCCGCCGGGCAGAGTGGGCGGCGGAAGTTGAGCGCTGGTTAATTCGGTCCGCCGGCATGCGGTATGCTCCGCGGCGCTGTTCCACCCGGGTCGGCCGATCCGCCCCAGGCCGATCCGCCCCAGGCCGATCCGCCCCCGGGGCGATCCGCGGGTGTGCCGATTGGCCTCGGCCGGGTTTTGCCGCATTGTCGCGCGCCATTTGTCGCGCCACGTCTCTTCCGTTGTCGGAGCTGCCATGTTCACCACCCGTCCCGAGATCGCCGGCACCTTCGGCATGGTCGCCACGACGCACTGGATCGCCAGCGCCGTCGGCATGTCGGTGCTGGAACGCGGCGGCAACGCCTTCGACGCGGCGGTGGCGGCCGCGTTCACCCTGCACCTCGCCGAGCCGCATCTGAACGGGCCGGGTGGCGATGCGCCGATCCTGCTGCACGACGCGCGGGCCGGGCGGCAGCGCGTGATCTGCGGCCAGGGCGTCGCGCCGCAGGCCGCCACAAGGGAGCATTTCGCCGGCCTCGGCCTCGATCTGATCCCGGCCACCGGGGTGCTGCCGGCGGTGGTGCCGGGGGCGTTCGACGCCTGGATGCTGCTGCTGCGCGACTGGGGCACGTGGGAGCTGGCGGACGTGCTCGCCTATGCGATCGGCTACGCCGACGCCGGCATCCCGCTCGTGCCGCGGATCAGTGCGACGATCGAAGGCGTGCGCCCGCTGTTCGAGGCCGAGTGGACCAGCTCGGCGGCGGCCTTCCTCCCGGGTGGGCAGGTGCCGGCGCCGGGCAGCCTGTTCGCCCGTCCCGCGCTCGCCGCCACCTGGCGGCGGCTGCTGGCCGAGGCGGTCGGGGCCTCGCGCGAGGCGCGGATCGAGGCGGCGCGCGGCGCCTTCTACCGCGGCTTCGTCGCCGAGGTGGTGGATCGCTTCTTCCGCACGCAGGAGGTGCTGGACGTGACCGGCCGGCGGCATCGCGGGCTGCTCGCCGCTTCGGATTTCGCCGCCTGGGAAGCGACGGTGGAAGCGCCCGCCACCTACGACTACCACGGCCACACGGTGCTGAAATGTGGCGTCTGGAGCCAGGGGCCGGTGCTGCTGCAACAGCTTGCCCTGCTGGCGGGTTTCGATATCGCCGCCATGGACCCGACCGGAGCGGAGTTCGTGCATACCGTGGTCGAGTGCGCCAAGCTCGCCTACGCCGATCGGGAGGGGTGGTACGGCGAGCCGCGCTTCACCGACGTCCCGCTGACGACCTTGCTTTCCGATGCCTATAACGCCGAGCGGCGCAAGCTCGTGGGGGCGGAGGCGTCGCTGGCGCTGCGGCCGGGCACGATCGACGGGCGCACGCCTTCGGTCGATCTCGACGCCGCCGCGGCGCGGGCCGCGCTGCTGACCCGCGCGCCGGGCGCGGGGGAGCCGACGGTGGCAAGGCTCGGCGTGATCGGGGCCGACACGTGCCACATCGATGCGATCAACCGCTGGGGCAACATGGTGAGCGCCACGCCCTCGGGCGGGTGGCTGCAATCGTCCCCGGTGATCCCGGAGCTCGGGTTCCCGATGGGCACGCGGGGGCAGATGTTCTGGCTGCAACCGGGGCTCGCGGCCAGCCTGCATCCGGGCGCCCGGCCGCGCACCACGCTTTCCCCCAGCATGGCCCTGCGCGACGGCAAGCCGTGGATGAGCTTCGGCACGCCGGGCGGCGACCAACAGGACCAATGGCAGACGATCTTCTTCCTGCGCATGCTGCACCACAACCTGAACATCCAGGAGGCGATCGACCTGCCGTCGTTCCATTCCGAACATTTCACCTCCAGCTTCTGGCCGCGCGCGGCGCGGCCGGGCAAGCTCGTGATCGAGGGCCGTTTCGACAACGCCGTCCTGGCCGAGCTGCGCACCCGCGGCCATCGCGCGGAGAAGGGCGAGGACTGGTCGGAGGGCAGGTTGTCGGCGGCGCGGATCGAGGCCGGGCAGTTGCGCGCCGGGGCCAACCCGCGCGGCATGCAGGGTTACGCGGTCGGCCGCTGATGCGCCGGCTGCTCCAGCCCGGCCCGGCGCCGGCGGAGCGGATCGAGAGCCTTGCCGGCGCCGGCATCGTGCTGGACTACGATCTGGCGCCGGGGCGGAACCTGATCGAGGCGCTGACCGCGCCGCTGATCGCCGCCGGTCTGCGCTGCGGGGCGGTGGTCTTCGCCGATGCGGCGCTGGCACCGTTCCGTTACGTCCTGCCCGGTCCGCCGCGCGACAACGCGCATGTCGCCTGGTTCAGCGATCCACATGTCCCCGCCGGCGATCCGGCGCGGCCCACCGTGGTGGAGACGGCGAACGCGACCTTCGGCTGGCGTGCCGGCGCGCCCTTCGTGCATTGCCACGGCGTCTGGGTTGAGCCGGACGGGACGCGGCGCGGCGGTCACATGCTGCCCGACGAAACCTTTCTTGCCGCCCCAGCCCGCGCCCGTGCCTGGGGGCTGGCGGACGTCGCGATCACCGTCGATCCCGATCCGGAGACGAATTTCCCGCTGTTCCATCCGCTGGCGGCGCCGGCGGGGCGCACACGCGCCGGCGGTTTCGTCCCCGACGGTGCGATCCGGCTGATCGCCGCGCGTGTCCGCCCGAACGAGGATGTCGGCGCCGCCCTGGTGGCGCTCTGTGCCCGCTACGGCTTGGCGCGTGCCACCGTGCGCGGCAGCCTGGGCAGCCTGATCGGCGCGAGCTTCGCCGACGGGCGCGTCGTGCCCGACCTCGCCACCGAGGTGCTGGTGCGCTACGGGACCGTCGCCCCCGGCGCCGACGGGGCGTTGGCGGCCACGCTCGACCTCGTGGTGGTCGATGCCCTGGGCCGGCCGCATGAGGGGCGGCTGGCGACGGGAGAGAACCCGGTCTGCATCACGTTCGAGGTGATGCTGGAGGCGGTCTGAGCCGGCGGCAGTCCGGGCCGGATCAGCGCGCGCGCTTGAGCAGCAGGCGTACCGATCCCGGGTTGGCGGCATGCGGATGCGCCGCGGCCAGGATCAGCGGGCGCAGTTCCGGCTGGTTGAGCCAGAGCGGGAACTCGCGGCGGATGGTGCCCCCTTTCTCGCCGCTCCCGCGGCCGGTGATCACCTCGACGCAGCGGACCTGGTTCGCGCTCGCGCTGTGCAGGAACGCCCGCAGCGCGTGATAGGCGCGCTCCGCCGTATAGCCGTGCAGGTCGAGTTTTTGGGTGGCGGGCAGGCGGCCGGAGCGGAAGCGCTGCCAACTGGACGCATCGAGCCCGGGCGGCGCGGCTCCGACGTCGAGCGCCGGGCGCGGCGCCGGAACCGCGCGCGGCGCCGGTCGCGCACCTTGCGCCGGTGCGTCCGGCGGTCCGCCGGTGCCGGCGGCCGATGCCGCCCCGATCTGCGCGTCCGGCGCGGGCGCCTCGGGCGGCAGGCTCCGGCCGGGCAGGGGCCGGACCAGCCGGGCGAAGCGCAGCCATTCGGCGCGGTCGGCCTCGGTCAGGCGGAACTTGGCGGCGCGATACGTCACGCGGGGCAGCCTCGGGGCGGGTGAACGGGACAGCCCCCAGGTGGCCGGCACGCGGCGTCGGTCAGGCGGAGGGCGTGCCTGTCATAGCCCCGGCCGGCGGTCCGCGCGACGCGCCGGTTCGGCCAGGCGGCTCAGGACGTATGCGCCGAGCAGGCCGCGGCGGGCGATGCGGCAACCCCGGCGGCCAGAACGGCCGCGCCGGACAGGCCGGCAAGCAGGGCGAACGCCAGGACAAGTCGCTTCAGCATGGGAGCCTCCTTCGCGAGGGGAACCGGACCCTAGCGATATTTCTGATCTTTGCCAATCGCCGTACGGCCCCCGCGCCCACGGACGCGCGAACGTGAACGGATCGGCGACGAGACGAGCGGGGCCGGCCCGCCGCGGCTGCGGGCGGGGCGCCGGTCGCCGTCGCACGTGGTTGTGAACGGGGTCGTCACATTTCCAACGCCGTCCGACACCACAGTAACAATCTCCAGGCCGCGCCGCGGCCAGATGAGCTGGAGCACCACGATGCTGAGACTGGCACTGTTCTTCTTCGTGATTTCCCTGGTCGCCGCCGTGTTCGGCTTCACCGGGATCTCAGTCGCGACGGCGGAGATCGCGCGGCTGCTGTTCTATGTGGCGATCGTCATCTTCCTGGTGCTGCTGATCGCCGGACTGGTAACAGGTGCAACCCTGTTCTGACGTGCCGCCTGCGGGCCCTGCGCCGCGCCCCGCCCGGCGGGACGCGGTCCGGCCCGTTATGCCGCCCAGCGCCCGGCTGCCGCCCGGTCGGCGAGCCAGACCAGCCGTCCTTGCGGGCGCAGGCGAGCCGCCGGCACGTCGCGTTCCTCCCCGCTCAGGATGGCATCCAGCATGGCCCGCTTGCCCGCGCCGGAGACCAGGAACACCACCGCCCGGGCGCTTTCCAGCACCGGATAGGTGAGCGTGATGCGCGCTTCCGGCCTTCCCTCGGTGACCGGGATCGCCCAGCGCCGGCGCTCCTCGAGCAGCGCCGCCTGACCCGGCAGCAGGGAGGCGGTGTGGCCGTCGTCGCCCATGCCGAGCAGGCAGAGATCGAAGAACGGGCGATCGGGCGCCAGGGTCGCGGCGCCGTAGATGCTCTGCAACGTGCGCTCGTAGGCCGCCGCCGCCGCCCCCACCGTCATCCCCTCGAACGGCACCGGATGGGCCCGCGGCCGGTCGCCATCGAGCCCGCCCAGCATCGCCGCGCGGATCATGCCGAAATTGCTGTCCGGATCGTCCGGTGCGACGAAGCGTTCGTCACCCAGCACCAGATCGATCCGCGACCATGGCAGGTCCGCGCGGTAGGGCGGCGCGGTGAGGCGCTGGTACAGCGGGCGCGGTGTCGATCCGCCGGCGAGACCGATCACGCAGCGCGGCCCGGCCGCGCGCGCCGCCTCGGCGAACAGCGCGGCCCCGGCTTCGGCCAGCGCGGCGGCATCGGCCGCGACCCGAAGTTCGCCGTGCGCGGGCGTCATGGCCGTGCACCCTGCAGGATGAAGCGGCGGATCGCCTTGGCGAAGCCGTCGTCCTCGTTGCTGTCGGTCACGTGCTGCGCCTGCTGCTTCACCTTGTCCTCCGCGTTGCCCATCGCGATCGAAACGCCGGCGCGACGGAACATCGCGACGTCGTTCGGCATGTCGCCGATGGCGGCGATGCGCTCCCGCGCGATGCCGGTTCGTTCCGACAGCGCGTCCACCACCGCGCCCTTGTTCGCCTGCGCCTGGGTGATGTCCAGATAATAGGGTTGCGACAAGGATGCGACGACCCCCGCGCCCAGCGCCTTGGCCGCCGCCTCGGCGCAGGCGGTCATGCGCGCCGCGTCGTCGGTGACGCCGACGATCTTGACCACCCTGTGCGCCGTGCCGGCGGCGAGGTCGGGCAGAACTTCGGGCGAAAACTGCACCGTGCGGGTCTCGCGCTCGACATGCGGGGCGTCGGCGTCGCGCACCAGCCAGCGGGTCTGGGTATAGACCCAGGCGTCGAGCCCGTGCCGGTCCAGCAACTCCATCGCGCGGACGACGGCTTCGGGGGGCAGGTCGTGCGCGGCGAGGATCGTTTCGAGGTCGGGGGCGACCATCACGCCGCCGTTGAAGCCGGCAATGGGCGTGTCGATCGCGAGCGGTTCCGTGAACATCGCCATACCGCGCGGCGGCCGGCCGCTCGTGATAGCGAAGCCGATCCCGGCGCGGCGAAGCTCGGCCACGGCCGCGCGCGCCGCATCGGTCAGGACTTTCTCCTGGGTGACGAGGGTGCCGTCGACGTCGGCGAGGACGAGGGCGATGTCGTGGGCCATGGGGTAGGATCCTTGGTGCGGGCGGGGGCGTGTCCGGGAGATGGTCGGGCGCCGCCGGGGCTGCAGGCGGATCGGCGGGAGAAGGGCGGCCGGTGACAGGATCGTGATCGGGTGGGGAGGGTCGACCGGTAGGCGATCCGGGAGCCTGCGGCGTCGGTGACGATCGCAAGACTGCCTTGCCTATGGAGCCGAGGCGGCACGATACGAAAGACACGAAGATATACGAGGCCGAAGAGACGCCATGATAAAGCCAGCGCCTCTTCCGAACTCCCCCTTTTCGGGGGACGACGGCAGCTACCGCCGCGGTAAGATTGTGGCCTGGGCTGGTGCCGATGCGCCGCCCGCCCGCGCCATCCCTGCCGCCACCAGCGCCGCCACCCGCGCGGCATCCCACCCGATCGCGCCAAGTATCTCCCGCGTGTGCTCCCCCAGCGCCGGCGCCGGCCGCCGCAGCCGCCCCGGCGTTTCCGACAGGCGCGGGATCACGTTGTGCATCAGCACCGATCCCGCCTCCGCGTCCGGCGCCTCCACCAGCACGCCGCGCGCCTGCGACGTGCGGATCGTCGATGAGCTGGTCGATCTCGTACACCGGCGCCGCCGTCACCTCCGCCGTCCCGGAACACCGCCATGTTCTCCTCCAGCGTGCGCGCGGCGATGAAGTCGGCCACGGCGCCGTCGCAGGCGTCGATGTTGCGCACCCGGTCGGTGTTGGTGCGGAAGCGCGGATCGTCGATCATGTCCGGCCCGCCCGATCGCCCGGAACAGCCGCTCCGCCATCGCCTGGATCGACGCCGAGATCGCGATGTAGCGCCCGTCCTGCGTGCGCGTACACGTTGCGCGGCGAGGTGGTGTGCGACCGGCTGCCGGGCGCTGCGGCTTTTCGCCCGACTGACGCGGTAGATCGCCGCGTCCGGCCCCAGGATCGACATGATCGGATCGAGCAGCGGCAGGTCGATCACCTGGCCCCTGCCGCCGCGCTCCGACCACGCGCAGCGCCACCATCACCGCGTAGGCGCCGTACAGCCCCGCCACCATGTCGGCCATCGCCAGCGGCGGCAGCACCGGCGCGCGGTCGGCGAAGCCGTTCTTGGCCGCGAAGCCGCTCATGCGCCTCCACCAGCGTGCCGAACCCCGGCCGATCGCGATACGGCCCGTCCTGGCCGAAGCCGGAGACGCGCACGATGACCAGCGCCGGGTTGCGCGCGTGCAGCACGTCCGGGCCGAGCCCCATCGTCCTCCAGCGTGCCGGGCCGGTAGTTCTCGATCAGCACCTGGCTGCTGGCCGCGAGGTCGAGCAGCGCCGCCGCGCCCCTCCGGTGCGGCGCAGGCTCAGCGCCAGGCTTTTCTTGTTGCGCGCGTAGACCTTCCAGTAGCAGGCTCTGCCCCTTCACCCGCCAGGCGCGCAGCGGATCGCCCTTGTCGGGGTCCTCGATCTTGATCACCTCGGCGCCCTGGTCGGCGAGTTGCAGGCTGAGCATGTTGCCCGCGACCAGGCGCGAGAGGTCGATGACGCGGATGCCGTCGAGCGGCGGCGGGTGCATCCGGATCGAAGGTGATACGAGGGATCATTGCGAACGGTTGTCCTGGACGTGAAGGCCGCGTAGTCTCCGCCCAGACGCCGGTGGCCCGCAAGGGCTGAAACGGGAACGCGAACGGGTCCAGGCCCGAGGCGCGGCTGCCCCCGCAACTGTCAGCGGCGAGCCGGGTTCCATCATGCCATTGCCTCCGGGATCAGTGTCCCCATGGGGCGAGAAGGCGGAACCCGGCACCGACCCGCGAGCCAGGAGACCGGCCGGCGTCGAGACTGTGCGCAGGCGCCGGGCGGGGTGTACCGGGGCAGCGGGTGAACACCCGTAGGCGGCCGTCGTCCATCGAGACGGGGCCGCGCGCATGACGCCGTCGCGGTCCCACGCCCACGGAGGACCGCATGCGACTGGCCTTGACCACACTGGCCTTGACGAGACTGGCCGTGACGAGATTGGCCCCGGTCCGACCGGCCGTGACGCGGCTGGCCCTGGCTTCGCTTCCCGTCACGCTCCTGCTGCTGGCCGCGGCGCCCTCGGCCGTGCCCAGGAGACCGCCTTGCCGCAGGCTGGCGCGGCCCTGTCCCCGGTCGTCGTCACCGCCACCCGCGTGCCGACCGCAGCCGCCGACATCCCCGCCGGCGTCACCGTCATCACCCGCGCGGAGATGGAGCAGCGCGGCTACAATACGCTGACCGACGCACTCGCCGACGGTGCCCGGCCTCCGGGTCGTCCCAATCCGGCGGGCCGGGCGGCAATGCCAGCGTGTTCATCCGCGGCACCAATTCCGACGCCGTGCTGGTGCTGCGCGACGGCATGCCGATCAACGATTCGGCCGATTCGTCAGGCGCGTTCAATTTCGGTGTCGACACCCTGGCGGATGTGGAACGGATCGAGATCATCCGCGGGCCGATGGCCGCCCTCTACGGCTCGGGCGCGATCGGCGGCGTGATCAACATCATCACCCTGCGCGGGCACCGGCCCGGCGTGCATCTGTCCACCGACCTCGCCGGCGGGTACCCGGCAGCAGATCCGCGGCAGCGCGGCGCTGACCGGAACCGGGGCGGGCTTCGACTACGCGCTGGTCGCGCAGAGCGAGTCGCTGCAAGGCTTCGATACCACTCCGCAGCGGATGTCGATCTACACCGGCACGCCGGATGGCTACCGCGACCATCTGGCGACCTTGAACCTCGGCTATACCCCGATTCCCGGCACCCGCTTCTCGCTGCTGCTGCGTGCGCACCAGGCGATCTACGGCTTCAACGCGCTCGGCAGCCCGACGTTCGACGACGCGAACTCCACCGGGCGCGACGCGAGCCTGCTCGGGCGGATCGGCGTGCATTCGCTGCTCGCGGGCGGGGTGTGGGAGACGGGGCTGTTCCTCGGCCGGCTGCAGGACGACCGGCGGTACACGGAAGCCGCTGAACCCGGCCGACCCCAACCAGGCCAGCAACGATTCGCGCTACCATGGCTACCGCACCGACCTGCAATGGAACAACACGCTGCACCTGTCGGATCTGTTCACCTCGTCCGTGCTGTCGCGCGCCGATCTGACGTTCGGCTACGAGCGGACCGCGGACAGCGCCAAGGTGCGCGTCACCTCCGCCGCCGACGGGTTTCCCTATGCCGAGAGCGCCGATGCATCGATGACCGACGATGCGGTCTATGCCGGGATGCAGGGACGCTGTGGCGGCGGCTGATGCTGACCGCGCAGATACGCCAGGATGCGGTGCTGAACGACCATCCGCTCACCTGGCGGCTGGGCGCCGTGCTCGACGTGCCGGCGCTGCACACTCGCTTCAAGGCGGCCTACGGCACCGCGTTTCGCGCGCCGTCGTTGTTCGACCGCTTCGGCGTGGATTCATTCGGCTATGTCGGCAATCCCGACCTGCAGCCGGAACGCGCCCAGGGCTGGGAGGCCGGCTTCACCACCACCTTGCCGGCGCTCGGCCGGCCCGATTTCGTCGGCGTTCGGCGCCACCTATTTCAACGAGCAGATCGACAACCTGATCGTCGCCGTGTTCACCCCGGTCGATACCGCGGAGAACATCGGCTCGGCGCATATCCAGGGGGTGGAGACCACGTTCACCTTGCATCCGGCGCGCTGGCTCGCCTTCGATGCGAACTGGACCTACACTCAGCCGGAGGACGCCGACAACGGGACCCTGCTGCTGCGCCGGCCGCAGAACACCGCGGCGGCGGACGCGCGGATCACGCCGCTGCCGCCGCTCGTGATCGTGCCGGAGCTGCAATTCACCGGCGCGTTCCAGGACTACCTGAACAACGACAGCGGCTTCAGCACCGGGGCCGTCGGCACGTCCGGCCAGGGGCTGATCGTCAACCTGACGATCACCTACCGGGTCACACCGCGGGCGCGGGTCTATCTGAACGCCACCAACCTGTTCGACTCCCGGTTCGAGCCGGTGAACGGCTACCAGACCCCAGGTCCGCAGGTGATCGCCGGCGTGCGGCTATCGCTCTGAGCGGCATCTCGCCTGCTTCGGTGGGTTTCGCCGGTCCGCGCCACCCGTGTCCCACCCCGTGGGGCACGGGGCGGGTGAGGGCGCTACCCCGCGGAAGCGGGGCGGCCGGAACGGCGCCGCGCAGCCGCTCCGGCCGCCGGCGCCTTGCCGCTTTCCGCCCGCCGCCTATGCTGGGTGGCGAAGTGGAGGAACCCGAATGACCCAGGACGAAATCGCAGCCGCGGCCCGGTTGCTGGTGCAGGCCCGCCGCGGCGGCCCGCTGCTCGCGACACTCCCCGTCGCCCCCGGCACGATCGCCGACGCGCACGCGATCCAGGATGCCACCGCCGCGCTGCTCGGCGAGCCGATCGGCGGCTTCAAGGCCGCCGCGGTGGGCGACGACGCACCGACCCGCGGCCTGATCTACACGCGCACCATCCACCCGTCCCCGGCGCGCATCCCGGCCGCCGAGGTGCCGCTGTGCGGCGTGGAAGGGGAGGTGGCGTTCCGCTTCACCCGCGACCTGCCGCCCCGCGCCGCGCCCTACACGCGCACGGAGGTCGCGGCCGCGATGGAGGCCTGCGCTGCCATCGAAGTGATCACCAGCCGCTACCAGGACCAGGCGCAGCGCTCCACCCTGGAGAAGCTGGCTGACTGCGTCAGCAACGGCGCCTTCGTCCATGCCGCCCCGGTCGCCGATTGGCGCGGCCTCGATCTCGTTGGTATCCATGTCACCTTGCAGGTGAACGGCGAGACGGTGCTGGACCAGAACGGTGGCAACCCGAGCGGCGATCCGCTGAAAGTCGCGACCGCGCTCGCCAACATGCTGCGCGACGGGCAGGGCATCCGGGCGGGGCAGTTCGCCACCTGCGGCACGTTCACGGGCTTGCGTTTCCTCAAGCCCGGCGATACCTGCCTTGCACGGTTTGCGGGGCTCGGCGCGGCGGAGGTGACGTTCGTCCCCTGATGCGCGTTGGGAGGGGGTTGGAACCCCGTCCGCCGGGACCAAATCCATGAAGGCTGTCGGGATGTGCCGCCAGCGGAATCGAGTGGAGGCAATCATGAAACGCCTGATCATCGCAACGGCGACGGCGGCAGGACTCGTGCTTGGGGGCGCCAGCCTGGCGTTGGCGGCCAATCCCGGCCAGACGTACCAGGGCGCCGGCGGCAACGGCTCCGCCGCGATCAACAACGGCCAGACCTACGGCGGCGTGGGCGGCAACGGCTCGGCGACCTTGAAGAACGGCGAGACCTACACCGGCGCCGGTGGCAATGGCTCCGCCGCGATCAACAACGGCCAGACCTATGGCGGCGCGGGCGGCAACGGCTCCGCCACGCTGAAGAACGGCGAGACCTACACCGGCGCCGGTGGCAATGGCTCCGCCACCAAAAAGCAGCAGTAGGTTCGCTCGCCGCGGGGACCGGAGCGGACATGCTCCGGCCCTGATCGGCGGCGCTCTGCTGCGTGCGCCGGGCCCGTCCCCTCTGGGAGCGTCCCCTCTGGGATCGGTCCGCCCGCGATCGGTCGGTCCGGGCCCGATCGGGCCGGCGGAGGTCAGGAGGCCGGGTTCGATCGCCCAGGGCCGGCTCCGCCTGGCCCTGGTCGCGATGCTCGTCCTGGCGCTCGTTGCCCCCCGGGGGGTGCCCCCTGCCTCGGCCGCCGCGCCGATCATGGGCTGGAGCGCGATTGCCCGCAAGGTCGTGCCGGCCGTCGTCAACATCTCGGTGCTGACGATCGCGAAAGACGGCACGAAGGCGGGCCTGGGCGAGCGCCAGGAAGAGGTCGGTTCCGGCTTCATCATCGACCCGTCCGGGATCATCGTCACCAACAAGCACGTCGTCGCCGGTGCGTTCCGCATCACCGTCACGTTGGATGACGGGCGCGAACTGCCGGCGAAGCTGATCGCCGCGGCGGCCATCGTCGACCTCGCGGTGCTGAAGGTCGACGCCGGGCATCCCCTGCCGGTGCTGAAACTTGCCCCCAACGGGGCCGTGCAGCCGGGCGATCCGGTGCTCGCCGTCGGCAACCCGCTCGGCGTCGGCATGTCGCTCAGTGCCGGCATCGTGAGCGGGGTGAACCGCGACCTGATGAAGACCCCGTTCGACGACTACGTGCAGACCGACGCCGCGATCAACCACGGCAATTCCGGTGGTCCGCTGATCGACACCAAGGGCGAGGTCGTGGGCGTCGACACCATCCTGCTCACCAACATCGCCAACGAGGGTTCGAACGGCCTCGGCTTCGCCATCTCCGCAAACGTGGTGGGCTATGTCGTGCGCCACCTGATCGATCCCAACGCCACGCCGGTGGGCTGGATCGGCACCAGCCTGCAGGACGTCAGCCCCGATCTGGCGGACGCGTTCGGCATGGATCATCCGCGCGGCTTCCTGATCACCGGGATCGACAAGAACAGCCCCGCGCGCCAGGCCGGCCTGCATGCCGGCGACGTGATCCTGCGGTGCGGCACCAGCCCCGATCAGCCGAAGAACGCCCGCGCCCTGATGCGCAAGGTCGCAATGCTCCCGATCGGCAAGCCGGAGCAGTTGGAGATCTGGCGCCGGGGCAAGACCTTCCCGGTGACCGTCACGGTACGCGCCTGGCCGGACCTGATGGAGTCACGCGGCACGATCGTCGCGACGCCGGATACGGAATTGCCGCTGCCCGCGCCCGATCTCGGCCTGCTGCTGGCGCGGATCACGCCGGTGGCGCGCCAGCAATACAAGCTCGGCGATGCCAAGGGCGTGCTGGTGGTGGCGGTGGATACCCAGTCGGAGGCCTACGGCCACGGGCTGGAACCCGGCGACCTGATCGAGAAGGTGCAGGGCGAGACGGTGTCCAGCCCCGCCGACGTCTATCGCCTCGTGCACGCCATGGCGGGCCGGGATCAGTTCATCGCGCTGCTGGTTCGCTGGCCGCATGGGCTCCGTTGGGTCGCCCTGCGCGCCGGGGGGGAGGCGGAGCCCGATTCGGCTGCCCTGGAGGCGCGGGCGGCGCATGGGTCCTCCGGCACCGCGGATGCGCCGGTCTCCCGAGGCTCACCGCCGCCCTGAGGCGCGCCGCTACGGGGCACAGGTCTTCCGCTGCGGCCGCGGTTGTGGCCGCAGCCACCCAATACACCCATTCTGCGCGGATTCAGAGTAGAAGTTTTCTTTCCCTTGGCTTAATGGGGCGGTCCGGCAGAATATTTTGCCGGATGCGGCGTTTTGCCGGGCGCCGCACATGCCAGCCAGGAGGACCCTTGCGCATGGCCGCAGAGAAAGAAATGGACCGGGTGGATCGCGAGATCCTGCGGCTGATCGCCGTCGATGCCTCCCTGTCGCTCGCCGAAATCGCCGACAAGGTCGGGCTGACCCCGACCCCCTGCTGGAAGCGCATCCGGCGGATGGAGCAGGACGGCATCATCCTGCGCCGGGTCGCGGTGATCGCGCCGGAGAAGGTCGGTCTTGGCGTGTCGGTGTTCGTTTGCGTGGAAACGGCGGACCATTCCGGCGAATGGCTGGCGCGCTTCGCCGAGGTGGTCGCCGCCATGCCCGAAATCGTCGATTCCTGGCGCATGAGCGGGGACGTCGACTACGTCCTGCACGTGGTGGTGCCGGATATCGCCGCCTACGACGGGTTCTACCGCCGCCTGATCGGCGCACTACCGCTGCGCAACGTCACCAGCCGCTTCGCGATGGAGCGGATGAAGGCGGCGCCGCTGCCGATCTGACGGCGGCCGGGCGGTCCGCGATCCGGCCCCGCGGCGGGGCGTCAGTGCCCCGCGTGGCTGCCCGAGAAATCCGGCGCCGCCAGCCCCGACGCCGCCAACTGCGAAACGAGCGCCGCCTTCAGCCGCTCCAGCCCCGCCGTATCCTTCGCCTCGGCGCGGGCCACCAGCACCGCCTGGGTGTTGGACGCGCGCAGCAGCCACCAGCCGTCGTCGGTCAGCACCCGCACGCCGTCGGTTTCCGCCACCTTCGCGTCCGCCGCCCGCAGGCGCGCGGCGACTTCCTCGATCACCTTGAACTTGCGGTCCTCGGCGCAATCGAACCGCAACTCCGGCGTGTTCACCACCTGCGGCAAGGCCAGCCGCGCGGTCGAGAGCTTGCCGCCCAGCCGCGCCAGCACGCCGAGCAGCCGCACCGCCGCATACAGCGCGTCGTCGAATCCGTACCAGCGATCGGCGAAGAAGATGTGGCCGGACATCTCGCCCGCCAGCGGCGCCTTGGTGTCCGCCATCTTCGCCTTGATGAGGCTGTGCCCGGTCTTCCACATCAGCGGCGTGCCGCCGGCGCGGGCCACCTCATCGAACAGCACCTGGGACGCCTTGACGTCGGCGATGATCGTCGCGCCGGGATGGGTGCGCAGCACGTCGCGTGCCAGCAGCACCATCACCTGGTCGCCGAACAGGACCGCTCCCGTATCGTCCACCAGCCCGATGCGGTCGGCATCGCCATCGAACGCGATCCCTACGTCAGCCCCGCGTGCACGCACCGCATCGATGAGCTGCGCCAGATTCGCCGGCACCGTGGGGTCCGGGTGGTGGGCCGGGAAGCGGCCGTCGATCGCTCCGTTCAGGATCGTATGCGTGCCGGGCAGGCCGGCGACCAGCCGCCCCAGCACGTCCCCGGCCGCGCCGTTGCCGTTGTCCCACACGACGTTCAGCGCCCGGTCGCCGCCGTCCCAATCGGTCAGCACCCGGGCGATGTACTCGTCCGCCACGTCGAGGCTGCGGGCCGAGCCCGCTGCCTCTGTCACGTCCCCCGCCGCCGCCTGCGTGCCGAGCGCGCCGATCTGCGCGCCGTAGAACGGCTTGCCGCCCAGCATCATCTTGAAGCCGTTGTAGTCCGGCGGATTATGGCTGCCGGTCACCATCACCGCGCCCGCCGTGCGATGCACCGTCGCCGCGTAATACAGCATCGGGGTCGGGCCGCGGCCGATCCGCAGCACCTCGGCACCCGAGGCCACCAGCCCGTCCACCAGCGCCGCCTCCAGCTCCGGGCTGGTCAGCCGCCCATCGTAGCCCACGGCCACCGTCTTGCCGCCGGCCCGGCGAACGAGGGTGGCCACGCAGCGGCCGATTGCGAACGCGTCCGCCGGATGCAAGGTATCGCCCACAATGCCGCGGATGTCGTACTCGCGCAGCACGCTGGGATGGAAGATGTGGGAGAACGGCATCGGTCGGGCAAGCTCCTCGGGATCGGGGGGCCGTCGCTCCCCCTCCCGCAAGGGGAGGGGGAGAAAGCCGGGGGTCAGGCGTCGATATAGCGGGGGAGGAACGCGCGCACGATCGGCCCGAGATCGGGGCGCTTCAGCGCGAACGCGATCTGCGCTTCCAGATACCCCGCCTTGTCGCCGCAATCGAACCGCCGTCCCTCGTAACGCAACCCGTGGAAAGGCTGCCGGCCGATCAGCCGGGCCATCCCGTCGGTGAGCTGCACCTCCCCGCCGGCGCCGCGCTCCATCCGCGCCAGCTCCTCGATCACTTCCGGCATCAGCACATAGCGGCCGATGATGGACAGGGTGGACGGCGCCAGATGCGGCGGCGGCTTCTCCACCAGGCCCAGCACCTCCACCATGCGCCCATCGTCGGCGCCGGTCTTGAGGATGCCGTAGCGATGGGTGTGCTCGCGGGCCACCTCGGTCACCGCCACCACATTGCCGCCGGTTTCGCGATAGGCGTCGGCGAGCTGCTGCAGGCAGGGCGTCTCGGACAGCACGAGGTCGTCCGGCAGCAGGATCGCGAACGGATCGTCACCCACGAAGGCGCGCGCGCACCAGATGGCGTGGCCGAGGCCGTGCGGCACCTGCTGGCGCACCGTCACCATCGAGCCGGGTTCGACCTGGGTGCCCTCCAGCAACGCCAGCGCTTCCTGCTTGTCGCGGTCGCGCAAGGTCGCTTCCAGTTCGAACGCGATGTCGAAATGCTCCACCAGCGCGGTCTTGCCGCGGCCGGTAACCATGCAAAACTGCTCGATGCCGGCGGCACGAGCTTCCTCGACCGCATACTGGATCAGCGGCTTGTCGACCACCGGCAGCATCTCCTTCGCCACCGCCTTGGTGGCGGGAAGGAAACGGGTGCCGAGGCCGGCCACCGGAAACACGGCTTTGCGCAGCGGCTTCATCGGGGGCGGTTCTCCCGGTTCAGGCCCGTCCGGCACGGGGGGATCCGACCGGTTGCGGAGACATACAGCATCTTGTGCGGCGGTAAACGGACAGCACCCCCGGACCGAGGTCAACGCAACGTCATTCCGCATACGACGCAACCGGTGTCCGGGAGCCTCCGGTCGAAGGGTCGCACCGCTTCGGCAGCAAGGCCAGGGGGGCAGAGCCCCCCTGGCCTTGCTGCCGAAGCGGTGCGACCCTTCGACCGGAGGCCTCACGCCCGGCGTGCGCTGCCCAGCAGGACGTCGCGTGCCTGGTTGAGGCGCGCGGCGATCCAGTCGGAGCCGCCGGCGTCGGGGTGTGCGGCGCGCATCAGGCGGCGGTGGGCAGCGCGGATTTCGGCGGTGCTGGCACCGGGGGCGAGGCCCAGGACCTGGTAGGCTTCCTCCCGGCTCATGCTGCCCCCGCCGGGTGGCGGTGCCGGGCGCGGGCCGAAGCGCACGTCGGGATGGGCGGCGCGCCAGCGTTCCCAGATCAGCGGCCCGAACAGCACGCCGGCGCCGATGGCGATGCCCTCGCGCCCGGTCAGCACCAGCAGCAGCATCAGGCTGAGGCCGCCGAGGGCGGCGAGCCAGGCGAGGAAGGATTTGATGGTGGCGACGTTCGCGCGCTCAAACGCGCGCAGCCCGCCCAGGAAGGCCACCAGCACCGCCCCGCCGAGGATCAGCCACAGCATTCCGGATCACGTGCCGGTGAAGGTCGGTTTGCGTTTTTCCTTGAACGCCGCGACGCCTTCCCGGTGGTCCGCCGTCTCGTGCAGTTGCGGCTGGATCAGGCTTTCGTAGTCGAGGAATTCATCGAGGCCCGGGCCGACCGCACGGTCGAACATGCGCTTGGCGAGGCCGAGGGCGAAGGTCGGTCCGGCGGCGTAGTCGGCGGCGAGTTCGTGCGCCTTGTCGAGCAGCTCCGCAGCCGGCACGACGTATTCCGCCAGACCAAGGCGCAGCGCCTCCTCGGCCGCGACAATGCGGCCGGAGAACGCGAGTTCCTTGCCGCGCGCGGGCCCGACCCGGCGGGCGAGGAACCAGGCGGCGCCGCCGTCCGGCGCCAGGCCGACCCGGCGGAAGGTCGCGCCGAAGCGCGCATCATCGGCCGCGACGATCAGGTCGCAGGCGAGCGCGTAGCTCCAGCCGACGCCCACCGCGACGCCGCGCACCGCGGCGATCAGCGGCTTCTCGATGCCGTGCAGGAGGCGGACGACGGTGTGGCTGCCGCGTTGCAGCCGCCGGCGGCCGGCGCGGAGCGAGCGGTCCTCTCCCATGCCGCCCACGTCGGCGCCGGAGCAGAAATTTGCCCCCGCGCCGGTCAGGATGGCGGCGCGGATGGTGTCGTCGTCGCGGATGCGGATCAGGTGGTCGCGCAGTTCGGCGCGCATCTCCATCGTCAGCGCGTTCATCCGCTCGGGCCGGTTCAGCACGACCCGCGCCACCGCCCCGTCCACGATCAGGTCAACCGCCATGCCGCTCCCCCTGTGCGTTGCGGCGCTATCAAGCGCGGTTGACGGGGCGGGGACAAGCGGCCAGCGTTCTGCCGTTCGGGACGGGGGAGAAGGCGGATGGCACGGCCGTTCGAGGGCATCAGGGTGATCGACATCACGCATGTGCTGGCGGGGCCGTTCGCGGCCTACCAGTTGGGCGTGCTCGGCGCGGACGTGATCAAGGTGGAACATCCCGCCGATCCGGATCAGAGCCGCGGGACGGGGAGCGATCCGGCGCTGAACCGCGCGCAGATGGGCACCGGGTTCCTGACCCAGGGATCGAACAAGCGCGCCATCACCGTCGATCTGAAGACGCGCGCGGGGCAGGAGATCATCCGCAAGCTGGCGGCGACGGCGGATGTGTTCGTGGAGAACTACCGCCCGGGCGCGCTGGCCGCGCTGGGGCTGGGGTATGAGGATTTGGCCGCGATCAATCCGCGGCTGATCTACGCGTCGTTCTCCGCCTTCGGGCAGGAGGGGCCGCGCGGGCAGCAGACGGCGTACGACCACGTGATCCAGGCGACGTCCGGGATCATGGCGATGACCGGGACGGAGACGGTGCATCCCATCAAGTTCGGCTCACCGGCGATCGACTACGCCACCGGAACGATGGGGGCGTTCGCGCTGGCCTCGGCGCTGTTCCAGCGCGAGCGCACGGGGATTGGGCAGCGCATCGACATGGCGATGCTGGACGTCGCGATGATCCTGATGGCCTCGCACCTGACGGGATTCCTGCGCAATGGGCGCCACCCGAAGCCGCACGGCAACAAGCAGCCGCACGCGACCAACTCGGCCTACCAGACGAAGGACGGCGCGCTGGTCATGCTGGGGGCAAGCAACCTGCGCCAGCAGAAGCGGCTGTGGACGGTGCTGGAACGACCCGAGATGATCAAGCGGACGAACGAGGAGCGCGATGCCGATCATGCGCGCGAGGAAGCAGCGCTGAACGAGATCATGGCCACCCGCACCGCGGCCGAGTGGGAAGACTACCTGCAGGCCCGCCACGTTCCCGCCGCCCGGGTGCGGCGGATGGAGGAGGCGCTGGCGGACCCGCAGCTTGCGACGCGCGGGGTGCTCCATCGCCACACCGGCGCTTCCGGGGTGGAGGGCGCGTTCTCGGTGCCGCTGGCGGCGTTCACATTCGCCCATGACGGGCCGCGGATCGACACGCCGCCGCCGGCGCTGGGCGAGCATACCGAGGAAATCCTGCGCGAGCTTGACTATGATCCGGACGCGATCGCCGCGTTGCGGGCAGAAGGAGTGGTCTGAGATGGAACTGGGTCGGTTGGGCGTCTGGTATCCGGTGGATCGGCTGGACGCGGCAGGGCTGCGTGCATTCGTCGCGACCGTGGAGGGCCACGGCTACGACGCGCTGTGGTACCCGGAATCACGCGGCTATGAATCGCTGTCGGTCGCGGGGTTCATGCTGGGGTGCAGCCGGCGGCTGAAGCTGGGGTCCTCGATCGCCAGCATCTACGCGCGCGATGCGTTTACCGCCGGGCGCGGCCTGGCGAGCCTGCGGGATCTGTATGGCGACCGCTTCATCCTGGGGCTCGGGGTGAGCCACGTGCCGATGGTGGAAGGGGTGCGGGGGCACGCCTACGCCAAGCCGGTGCCGGCGATGCGTGCCTATCTGGATGGGATCGACAAGGCGCTGGGCGGCGCGGCCGATGCGCCGATCGCGCTCGCCGCACTTGGCCCGCTGATGCTGAAACTGGCCGGTGCGCGCACCCGCGGCGCGCTGCCCTACAACGTGACGCCGACGCATACCGCCGAGGCGGCCAAGGCGCTCGGGTCCGGCAAATGGCTGGCCGTGGAACAGAAGGTTTGCCTGGAAACCGATCCGGTGAAGGCGCGTGCGCTGGGACGGAAGGAGCTGGAACGCTACATGCGGCTCGACAACTACCGCAACAACTGGCTGCGCATCGGTTTCACCGAGGCGGAGCTGGCGAACGGCGGCTCCGACGACTTCATCGACGCGATGGTGCTGTGGGGCGACGCGGCGACGATCCAGCACGGGCTGCGCGCGCATTTCGACGCCGGCGCGACGCATGTGTGCCTCCAGCCGGTGCATGCGGAGGGGGATTTCGCCGCGCGCGATCGGATGGTAGCAGCGTTGGCGGGGACGTAGGGCGCCGGTCGCACTTTTCCCCTCCCGCAAGGGGAGGGGAGGCGCTTCCGACTACCCTTCGCCCTGCGAGCGCTCGAACGCATCCACCCCGTCGAACCGCTGCAGCTTTTCCGTGTGCATCCAGCGATAGCGCGCCCCGACCCGGGCCAGCAGGTCGGCGATCTCCCCCGTGGCGTTGCCGCCGGTCGGCGCTTTCAGCATGAACCGGCATGCGAAATGATCGACCAGGAACGTATAGCCCCCGGTCGGCGGATAGACCTGCACGCCGCGATTGGAGATGCCGGCGAGACGGAACGCGCTGTCCGCGCACAGCGTCTCCAGCGCCTGGCCGAGCGCGGGGGCGGCGGCGTCGGTCTCCAGGAACACGTCGAGCCCGACCAGCTCGCGCGTCGCCGGCTCGGTATGCGCGGTCGCATCGGGCCACCGCTTGAGGCTGAGCGTGGAATAGGCGCGCGAGGCGGCGTTCGACGAGCGGCCCAGGTTCTCGATCACCTGATCCGTGAACGCGGCGGTGCCGACGCCGTGGCCGCGTGGCGATAGATCGCCGGTGAGGTTGCGCCCCTCGGCCAGGGTGATGAACAGCGCCTGCTCGATCGTTTCGGCCACGGCGAACGCACCGAGATGCCGCAGCAGCATCACCGCGGCGGACAGGAGCGCGGTCGGGTTGGCAAGCCCCTTGCCGGCGATCTGCGGCGCCGAGCCGTGCACCGCCTCGAACATCGCGACGTGATCGCCGAGATTGGCCGACGGCGCGATGCCGAGCCCGCCCACCAGCCCGGCGGCGAGATCGGAGATGATGTCGCCGTTCATGTTCGACGTGACGATCACGTCGAACCGCTCGGGCGCGAGCACGAGCTGGTGCGCGCAATTGTCGATGATGATGTGGTCCTGCGCGATGGTCGCGTAGTCCGGACCGACGCGCTCGAACACGCGCTTCATCATGCCCTCGGTGAGCTTCATGATGTTGGCCTTGGTGGCGCAGGTGACGGATTTGCGCCCCTCCGCCAGGGCCACGCCGAAGGCGGCGCGGATGATGCGCTCGCAGCCGGGCGCGGTCATCAGCTTGAGGCATTGCGCCACGTCCGGCGTCTGCATGTGCTCGATGCCGGCGTACACGTCCTCGACGTTCTCGCGCACGATGACGAGGTCGATGCCGCGTCCGGTGAACGGAGTGCGGATGCCGGGCAGTTCGCGCACCGGGCGGATGTTGGCATACAGCTCGAAATGCTTGCGCAGGGTGACGTTGGCGGATTTCTCGCCGAAGCCCACGGGCGTTTCGAGCGGGCCCTTGAGCACGATGCCGTTGGCGGCGATGCTGTCGAGCGTCTCGCGCGGGGCGCCGGTGGCGATGCCCTTGCGGAAGGCGCTCGCGCCGGCTTCGGCGGTCTCGAAGGCGACGGGGGCGCCGGCGGCTTCCAGGATGCGCTGGGTGGCGTGCATCACTTCCGGCCCGATGCCGTCGCCGGGAATGGCGGTGATGGTGCGTTTGCCCTGGGAAGCTGCGTCGTGCATCGCCGATCATCCTCTGCCGCGGTCGGGCGCGGTCTACGCGATCGGCCCGGCCGGCGCCACGGCAAATCAGGCGTGTGCGCCGCCGTGGCCGGGCAGGTGCCTCGCGTCGTCGGCAGTCCTCCCCTGGCGCGCCAGTGTCCTGCCCCTTACCTTCGCTGCCCTTCGCAGCGAAGGTAAGGGATCAGCAGGCTACTGAAAATAAAGAGCTGGTGTACCGATCCTGACCGCCGACGACGGCACTATGCGTCAGGATCGGCACACTAGCCGTTCCGCCCGCCGTAGCGGCGCACCCGCAGTCGCGCCTGTTCCTCGTGCGCGGCGAAATTCTCGATATCGCACAGCCGCGAGCAGTATTCGCCGATCATCGCCGTCGCCTCCGGGCTGACCTGCTGGTAGGTGACCGTCTTCAGGAACTTGCCTACCCACAGACCGCCGGTGTAGCGCGCGGCGCGCTTGGTCGGCAGGGTGTGGTTGGTGCCGATCACCTTGTCGCCATACGCGACGTTGGTCTCCGGGCCGAGGAACAGCGAGCCGTAGTTGCGCATCCGGTCCAGGAACCAGCGCGGCTCGCGCGTCAGCACCTGCACGTGTTCCGAGGCGATGCGGTCGGCTTCGGCCAGCAGTCTCCTGCGTCGGTGTCGCACAGGATCACCTGGCCGTAGTCGCGCCAAGCCGACGCCGGCGACGTGCGGCGGTCGCCAGGCGGGTCAACTGGCGGGCGATCTCCGCCTCGATCTCGCGCGCGATGCGGGCCGAGGTGGTGAGCAGGATCGCCGGCGACGTCGGCCCGTGCTCGGCCTGGCCGAGCAGGTCGGTGGCGCACATCTCCGCATCCGTGCTGTCGTCGGCGATGATCAGCGTCTCGGTCGGGCCGGCGAGCAGATCGATGCCGACGCGGCCGAACAGTTGCCGTTTCGCCTCCGCGACATACGCGTTGCCCGGCCCGACCAGCATGTCCACCGGCGCGATCGAGGCGGTGCCGAGCGCCATCGCCGCCACCGCCTGGACGCCGCCCAGCAGGTAGATCTCGTCCGCGCCGCCCAGCGCCATCGCGGCGACGGTCGCGGCCGGCGGAACGCCGTTCAGCGGCGGCGGTGGCGGCGATCACGCGCGGCACACCGGCGACCTTCGCGGTCAGCACGCGACATGTGCGCCGAGGCCACCATCGGATAGCGCCCGCCCGGCACGTAGCAGCCGACGCTGGCGACGGGGATGTTCTTGTGGCCGAGCCGCACGCCGGGCAGCGTCTCCACCTCGATGTCGCGCAGCGCCGCGCGCTGGGCCTCGGCGAAGCGGCGGATCTGCGCCTGGGCGAAGCGGATGTCGTCGATCATCTGCGCCGGCAGGCTGGCGATCAGCGCGTCGATCTGCGCCTGCGACAGGCGGAAGTCCTGCGGTTCCCACTTGTCGAACTTCGCCGACAGTTCGCGCACCGCCGTATCGCCGCGCGCGGCGATGTCGTCCAGCATCGCCTCGACGGTTTGGCGCACCTCGCGGTCGGCGGCGAATTTCTCGGCGTCGCGTCAGGCCGGGTTTCAGACATGCGGATCATGCGTGGTCTCCCCTATTCCGCGGTCCAGCCGCCATCGACGACGAGGGACGGTGCCGGTCACCATCGCCGCGGCGTCGGACGCCAGGAACACCACCGCTCCCATCAGGTCCTCCACCTGCGCCGAGCCGCCCGAGCTTGATCCGCCGCACGGTGTCGGCGCGGAAGCCGTGTCGTGCGAAGAACGGGCGGGTCAACGGGGTCTCGATGAAGGTCGGACCGATGGTGTTCACCCTGATGCCGTGCGGCGCCAGGTCGATCGCCATCGCCTTGGTCAGCCCCTCGATGCCGTGCTTGCGTCGTGCAATAGACCGTGCGGCGCGCGCCGCCGACATGGCCCATCTGCGAGGAGATGTGGATGATCGACCCGCGCAGCCCGGCCTCGACCATCCGCCGCGCCACCGCCTGCGCGACGAAGAACGCGGCGCGCAGGTTCGAGCGCGATGATGGCGTCGTAGTCCTCCTCGGTCACGTCCAGGAAGGCGCGCGGGCGGTTGGTGCCGGCGTTGTTCACCAGCACGTCGAACGCCGGCTGCGGCGGCGATCGCGCGCGCGCACCGCGGCCAGGTCGGTCACGTCCAGCACCAGCGGTTCGGCGCTGCCGCCTTGCGGCGCGGATTCGGCGGCGGCGGCGGCCTCGATCTCGGCTCGCGGTGCGCGCGGCGAGCACGACATGCGCGCCCGCCTGCGCCAGCGCGGCGGCGAGCCGCCAGGCCGATGCCGCGCCCGGCGCCGGTCACCAGGGCGCGCCGCCCGTCGAGCCGGAACGACGGCGTGCGCGGCAGGCTCATGGCGTGTCCGGCGGGCGCGGCGGCGGTCGGCGCCTGCGGGTCGGGCATCTCCATCTCCAGCAGGCGACGAACTGAGGCTCTTGCCGTGCGCGTCGAGCGCCAGCGAGCGGGTGACGCCCGCCGCCGAGGGCGCGTGCAGCACGAAGTTCAGCGCGCCGAGCCCCGGCAGCTCGTAGCGCTCCACCGCGCCGTGCACGATGTCGGCGAAATGCGCCTTCACGCGCGTCGGCGGTGACGTGTTCGCGCAGAAGGCGAAATCACCGGGATCGTAGGCGATCACCGAGATGTTCGAGATGTCGCCCTTGTCGCCGGTGCGGGCATGCGCCAGCTCGCGCAGCTTCATCTCAGGCCACCGAATAGGAAACGGATCGGGGTCGACCGCGGCGCGCGGGACCAGGGTGGACACGACGCCGCAGCGACCTCGCGCGCCGATTTCGCACGCGCCGCCGCCGCCGGCGGGACCGTTGGTGTAGAGCGTCTCGACCTCGTTGCCGATCCGCACGTGCCTCGGCCAGGCTGTCGGTGCGGCCGATGACGCGCACGCGCACCTCCGCCGGCTCGGGGGCGGGGCACGCGGACCGCGGTGCAGCGCATCGACGCCGATCAGGTCGCAGCGCAGTTCTGTCGTCGCGCACCCCGGTCAGGCGCAGCCGCTCGCGCACGATCTCGATCGCGAGCCGCCCGCGCGCCAAGGCGCCTGCGCCGGCGTAGGAGATCTGCCCCTCGCCCACGAAGCTGTCGCGATAGCCGACCGAGACCTTCAGCGTCTCCGGTGCGCGGTGCGCCGGCTGCCGCCGGTCACCCGCACCCGGTCCGCCCCGTCCGCGTCCAGCCGTACGGCGGAGAAATCCGCCACCACGTCGGGCTGGTGGTAGCGCGCCGGATCGTGCAGCTCGTAGAGCAGTTGCTCCTTGCAGCTTCGCAGGCGACACCGTCCCGCCCGAGCCCGCGACCTTGGTGATGACCGCGCTGCCGTCGGCGCCCACCTCGGCGAGCGGGAACCCGAGCCGCGCCAGGTCCGCCACGTCCTTGTAGCCGGGATCGGCGAAATACCCGCCGGTGATCTGGCCGGCGCATTCCAGCAGATGGCCGACGACGGTGCGCTGCCCGAGCGCGTCCCAGTCGTCCAGGTCCGCCAGCCGAACTCGTGCACCAGCGGGGCCATGAACAGCGCCGGGTCGGCGACCCGTCCGGTGATGACGACGTCGGCATCCGCAGCCAGCGCGCGCACGATCGGCGCCACGCCGAGATAGGCGTTGGCGGAGACGATCCGTCCGTCGAGCGCGGCGGTGGTTTCCTCCGGCCGTTCCATCAGCGGATGCGGCGCGCCGGCGATCCGCACCAGCACGTCGTCACCGGTGACCGCGGCGATCTTGATCCCGGGCAGGCCGAGCTTGCGGGCGATGCGCGCCACCTCGGCCGCGGCGGCGTGCGGGTTGGCCGCCCCCATGTTGGTGATGATGCGGATGCCGCGCGCCACGCAGGCCGCCAGCACCGCCTCCATCCGCGCGCCGAGCAACGGATCGTACCCCGCCTCCGGGTCGGCCAGCCGCGCCTGCTGGGCGAGCGCGATGGTGCGCTCGGCCAGGCATTCGAAGCCGAGATAGGCGATGTCGCCGTGCTCGGCGAGCTCCACCGCCGGCTCGATCCGGTCTCCCGAATAGCCGGCGCCGGAGCCGATCCTGACCGTCTTCATCCGTCCATCCCCGCGATGATCGCGGGGGTCAGGCTACCGTGGTCGGCTGGTGGCTGAAAGCCTCCTGCTCCTGCGTGCTGAGGTTGTCGTCGAAGCTCCATTCCTCGGCCGAGGCGCCGGCCAGGGCCTGGATGCGCTCCTCGTCGGCCACCAGATCGGACGCGGTGCCCGACCAGCCCATGATCGCCGTTCTCCAGCACGTAGGCGTCATCGGCGATCTCCAGGCTGACGCGCACGTTCTGTTCGACCAGCAGCACGGACATGCCGTCCGCCTTGCGTCTGCGCGACGATGCGGAACACGTCCTGCACGATCAGCGGCGCGAGCCCCTGCGAGGGCTCGTCGAGGATCAGCAGCCTCGGATTGAGCAGCAGGGCGCGGGCGATCGACAGCATTTCCTGCTCGCCGCCCGAGAGCTGGCGGCCCTTGTTCTGCTTGCGCTCCGCCAGGCGCGGGAAGGTCTTGTAGACACGGTCGATATTCCACGGTCCCGGGCGTTCCAGCGGCACACGCAGATTGTCCTCCACCGTCAGGTTGGCAAAGATCTTGCGCCCTTCCGGCACGTAGCCGACGCCCAGCTGGGCGATGCGGTAGGTGGCCAGGCGCGTGGTGTCCTGGCCGAAGATCTGCACGTTGCCGCTGCGCGCCGGCGTCAGGCCCATCAGGCTGCGCAGGGTGGTGGTCTTGCCGGCGCCGTTGCGGCCGAGCAAGGTCGTGATCGAGCCCTCCTCGACCTTCAGCCCGACATCGTGCAGGATATGGCTCTTGCCGTAGAAGGTGTTGAGCCCTTCGGCCTCCAGCGCGCTCATTCGGCGGTCCCCAGATAGGCGGCCTGCACGGCCGGGTTGTCGGCGATCTCCTGCGGGCGTGCCTTCGGCCAGCAACGTGCCCTCGGTCAGCACGGTGATGCGGTCGGCAAGGTTGAACACCACGCGCATGTCGTGCTCGATCAGCACGATGGTGTAGTTGCTGTTCTTGTGCAGCCGGCGGATCAGCCCGGCGACCTGGAAGGTTTCCTGCTCGCCCATCCCCGCGGTCGGTTCGTCGAGCAGCAGCAGGCGCGGCTTCAGCGCCAGCGCCATGGCGATCTCGGCCGCGCGCTGGTCGCCGTGCGACAGTTCGCCCACCAGCCGGTCGGCCTTCGCGTCAGGCCGGTCAGCGACCAGGATCTCGTCGACCCGGTCCTCCACCGCGCGCGCTCGTGCCGGCTGGTCCAGGGCGCAGCGCGCAGGCCGGCGGCCGTTTCGACGGCGATGCGGACGTTCTCGCGCACGGTGAGCTCGGGGAAGATCTCGGTGATCTGGAAGGTGCGCGCCATGCCGCGCGCCGACCCGCTGCGACGGCGGCAGGCGCGGTGATGTCCTCGCCGTCGAGCAGGATCTCGCCCGATGTCGGCGGGAAGAAGCCGGTGATCAGGTTGAAGAACGTGGTCTTGCCGGCGCCGTTCGGGCCGATGATCGCGCGCAGTTCGCCCGGTCGCGACGTTCAGGGAGACGTCGTTGACCGCGACCAGGCTGCCGAACGCCTTGGTCGCGCTGCGGACTTCGAGCAGGCTCATGTCGCGACCCTCCGCTGCAGCATGCCCAGCAGGCCGCGCGGGAAGAACAGCACGACCAGCACGAAGATCAGGCCGATGAAGCTCATCCAGTTCACCGTCATCGACGAGATGTAGTCCTGCAGCACCACGAACACCGCCGCGCCGAGCAGCGGCCCCCAGAAGCTGCGCATGCCGCCCATCACCGCCATGATGACGATCTCGCCCGACAGCGAGTAGTGCAGCGCGGTCGGATCGGCGAAGTTGTTGAGCAGCGCATAGAGCGCGCCGGCCATCGCGGTGAAGAAGCAGGAGATGAGAACGACAGCCAGATATGCTGCTCCACCGGGATGCCGAGGAAGCGGGCGCGGCGCTCGTTCTCGCGGATCGCGATCAGCGTGCGGCCGAACGGCGAGCGCAGCAGCAGCCCCATCAGCGCCGACGGCAGACGGCGAAGACGACCAGCACGAAATAGTAGAACAGCAGTGCCGTTGTCGCGGATGTCGATGGTCGCACGGTCCGAAGTGCAGCGGCTGCGCGCTCGAAGCCGCGCAGCCCGTCGTAGCCGCCGGTGAAGCTGTTCCAGCTATAGGCGATGTAGTAGCAGATCTGGCCGAACGCGATGGTGACCATGGCGAAATAGACGCCGCGCGCGCCGCACGATCAGCACGCCCGAACAGCGTGCCGGCCACGCCGCCGAGCAGGATGCCGCACAGCATCGCCAAGCGGCGTGCTGCGGACGAGGTAGCGCAGCGCCAGCCCGGCGCCATAGGCACCGAGGCCGAAATAGGCCGCGTGACCGAAGCTCATCACGCCGGTGAAGCCGAGCAGCAGGTTGAGCGCCATCGCCGCCAGGCCGAAGCACCAGGACGCGGCTGGCGAGCGCGGTGTAGCCGCCGACATAGCGGCATCCAGAGCGGCGCGGTCAGCAGCACCACCCAGATGAGCGGCAAGCGTGCAGCCCAGCCGCGACCCGCGGGCCGCGCGGCGAGCGCGCCGGCGAGCGGTCGTCGTGCTCATGTCATCATCCCTTCTTCGCCCATCAGATCCCGCGCGGCGCGGACCAGGAGCACCAGCCATGATGACGTAGATCACCGCCTCGCTGCCGCTGGACAGACCACCGGTGGTCAGCGCCGAGGCGATGCCGATCAGCAGGCCGCCGACCAGGGTGCCGGTCAGGCTGCCGACGCCGCCGACGATGATGGCGATGAAGCTCGGCAGCAGCAGATCGTCGCCCATGTTCGGATTGAGGCCGATCTGCCCGCCGGCCAGCACGCCGGCGAGACCGGCAAGCACGATGCCGACGCGCGAAATTGAACGACCGCAGCAGGCGCGACGTTGACGCCGAGCGCCGAGACCGTCTCGAGGTCGAGCGTGCCGGCGCGGATGCGCATGCCGACCCGGGTGAAGCGCAGGAAGGCGAACAGCCCGGCCACCGCGACGATGACGACGACCACCATGAAGACGCGGTAGCCGGTGATGAAGAACAGCTCGCTGCTGAGCGGCGCGCGAGCGCAGTCGGGCACGCTCAGCGGCAGCCCGTTCGGCGCCCCAGATGTAGCGGCACAGCGTCCTGGATGATGAAGGCAAGCCCGAAGGTCAGCAGCAGGCTGTAGACCGGGTCGCGGTTGTAGACCCGGCGGATCATCGTCCGTTCGATGATGAGCCCGATGCAGCGCCGCGAGCGAGCGGCGAGACGAGCAGCGCGCCCCAGAAGCCGATGTACGGCGTCAGCGACGAAGGCGAAATAGCCGCCCAGCGCCAGGAAATTGCCGTGCGCGAAGTTGATGACGTTGCTGAGGTTGAGGATCAGCGACACGCCGAGCGCCATCAGCACGTAGAATGCGCCGATGATCAGCCCGTTGGTGACGTTGAACAGGACGAGCTTGCAGCATGAGCTGCCATCTCGGTGCGATGGTCGACGGGCGCACGCCACAGCGCTGACCGGGCCAGCGGCCACGCCGCGGCGTGGCAGTCGCGAACGTCAGGCCGGGTAGGTCATCTTGCAGCCGGTATCGGCGACCGGCCGGCGGCCTGCTCGCCGGGCACCAGCGTCGTCGACGGTGAACACGTTGTCCGGGTTGCCTTCCGGCGGATGCACCTCGCCGACGAAGATGTTGGGCATCAGCTCGTGGTCGCCCTCGCGGTAGAACACCTTGCCGGGCTGCAGCGCGACGTCCGGCGGCAGCTCCATATCCTGCCAGCGCCTGCGCCAGCTCGATGCCTTCCAGCGACTTCGCCTTCTCCGCGGCCAGCCGCACCGAATGCACCGCGACATAGCCGAACCAATGGCGCGCCGACGGGGTCTTGCCGGTCGCCTTGCGGAAGTCGGCGACGAACTGCAGCGACTTCCGGCACGTTCGGCTGGTCCCACCACCACTCCATAGTCCCACCAGCCGGTCTGCGCCTCCGGCGGCACCGACTTGACTGCTCTCCAGCTCGAACAGCGCGCCGCCGAGCGCCATGTCCTTGTCCATGCCGAACTGCACGAACTGCTTCATGCAGTCGATCTGCGCCAGGCCGCCCATGTTGTTGAGCAGCACGTTCGGCTTGTAGGCCTTGCGCCTTGATCAGGGTGGCGGAGAAATCGTGGTGTTGATCGGCAGCATGTCGCCTTCGTATTCGCCGCCCGCCTTCTTCAGCGTTCTTGACGAACGCCTCCTGCAGCGTGTGGCCGTAGGCGTAGTCGGGCGTGATGAAGAACCACTTCTTGCCGAACTTCTTCACCAGCTCCGGCGTGATCGCCGTCGGCGTCCATCGATGGTGGTGTTGCAGATGCGGAACACGTTCCACTTGCAATCCTTGCCGGTGATCGGATCGGTGTGGCCGCCCGGCACGATGTGGAACACCTTCTTCTCGCTGGTCACCTGCGCCATCGCGTAGGCGATGCCGGAATTCACGTCGCCGAAGATCGACATCGACATGGTCGCGGTCGATCAGCTTGCGCGTCTTCTGCACACCGGTGCCGACGTCGTTGGCGGAGTCTTCGACCAGCAGTTCGACCTGGCCGGCCGAGGATGCCGCCCTTCTTGTTGATCGTCGGCGACGGCGTATTTCGCGCCCTCGACCTCGCTCTGCGCCAGGGCCGACAGGATGCCGGTCAGCGGATCGACCATGCCGATCTTGACCGGCGTTTCGCCGCGCGCCTTGATGATCGCGGGCCCCGCGAGCGACATCGCCCCCAGTGCAACGCCGGATTTGATGAGGGTACGCCGGCCCACGCCAGGCGTCAGTTTGCTTTCCATTGGTCGTCTCCCGTTCGGTCGATTGGTGCCGGATATGCCCCGGTCACGCGATTCTTATGGCCTCGTACCGGCCTTATAGCCTGACCCTGCCGGACGTCGAGGCCTTCTCAGCGTGCCGCTGCCAGCAAGCCGAGCATGTCGCGGAAATCGCCGGTTCTGTCCAGCCCGGCGTGGGCAGGAATCCGCTCGGACCGTATTTTTTTCATGCGTGCGGGAGCAGCGCAGAGTGTTGGATGAAATTTTGCTCATGGACGTGATCGCCGGGGCGGACGAGCCGGGGGACCGCCGGCCGGTTGCGGGCAGGCTGATGTCTGGAAAAATCCCACCTCCGGGACTGTTCGACGATTTCCTGCCGGCAGCGTGGGAGTGTATCGTGATCCTCGCGACGCAGGAGGCGCAATCCTTGGACGGACCCATTCCAGGTGCCAGATCGAACGAGGTGATGGACCGGTCCGTCCCGGACCCTGCGCGCATCGCCGCCCTCGAACAGGCGATCACCGACCTGCATCACGCGATCGCCGGAATCGCGGCGTCCTGGGGGACGAATGCACCCGCGCCCGCAGCACCACCGGCTGCTGCCCCGGTGGTGCGCGGTGCGGTGGGGCTGCGCATTTCGGTCGTGATCCCGCTCTATAACGGTGCGCGGTTTATCGCTGCGGCGCTCGACAGCGTGCTGGGCCAGACGATGCCGCCGGCGGAGATCATCGTCGTCGATGACGGATCGACCGATGACGGGCCGGCGATCGTTGCACGCCTGGCGGAGACGCATCCGATCACCTTGCTGCGCAAGGCGAACGGCGGTCAGTCCTCGGCCCGCAATTTCGGGATCGCGCGATCAAGCGGAACCCATATCGCGCTGTTGGACCAGGACGATATCTGGTATCCCGAGCATCTGGAGCAGTTGAGCCGACCGTTCCTGCGCCCGACGGAGCGGGATCTGGGGTGGGTTTATTCCAATCTCGACGAGATCGAGGAAGACGGCAGCATGCGCGCGCGCGCCTGTCTGCGGCTGGGCCGATCCCCGCACCCCAAGCGCGACCTGTGGCAGTGCCTGCGGCACGACATGTTCGTGCTGCCGTCGGCCTCGCTCATCGCGCGAACGGCCTTCGACGCGGTTGGCGGCTTCGACGAGACCTTGTCGGGATACGAGGATGACGACCTGTTTCTGCGCCTGTTCCGTGCCGGCTATGCATCCGTCTATCTTCGGAAGGCACTGTCGCAATGGCGTATCCATTTCGCCAGCTCGTCCTACTCGCCGCGCATGATGCAGAGCCGCATGAGGTATTTCCGCAAGCTGATCGCGCAGTTCCCGGACGATCCGCGGCGCCGGAACTACTATGTGCGGGATATCCTGGCGCTGCGGTTCCTGGAGAACACCTTGCCCGAGTATCTCATAGCGCTACGCTCCCACGACGATACCGCGGCCCGCCTTGGGGCCGATGGTCTGGCCCTGGTGACGCGGCACAACAAGGTATCAATTCGCCTTTTGTTCGGCGCGCTGCGACCGGTGCTGCGTCGGCCCGCGCTCGCCCGGTTGCTGCTGCCGTTCACCGTCGGGTTGCGGCCGTTCCTGCGTGCCGTCCTGGCGTCGGACTCCCCGCATGGATGACATCGAACCGCTGCCGGACGAGATCGCCTGCGTGACACAGCCGGCCTCGATCGACGAGCTCGATCCGGCAGGCTATCTACGCGCCAACCCGGACGCCGCCCGGTCCGGCCGGGACGCGCCCACGCATTTCCTTGCCGTGGGTCGTGCCGAAGGCCGGCTGCAATGGGTGAACGAATCCCGGATCGCACGGATGCGGGCGCGCAAGTTGCGCCGCGTTGCGTTCCGTCGTCCGCCGGTAGCGCCGGCGGAGCCGGGCCTGCCGCTCGATTTCCTGTCGCCGGAAGTCATCGCCGCGTTCGGCTTTCCGGACGCTCCCCCGATCTCGGCGCATCAGTATCCGCCGCCGCTGATGAACCAGGTTCGCGGCAACCGGGGGGCGTTGTTCCTCGACCTCGGTGCCGGGCTGCGGCACAGCTACCAGTCCAACGTGGTCAATGCCGACATCCATCCCTGGGTGAGCACGGATGTGGTCTGCATCGGGGAAGACCTGCCGTTCGCCGATGCGCAGTTCGATCATGTGCTCTGTCTCGCAGTGCTGGAACATACGCGCCGGCCCTGGGATGTGGCGCGGGAAATCCATCGGGTCCTGAAGCCCGGCGGCACGGTGCTGGTCGATTATCCGTTCCTCCAGCCGGTGCACGGCTACCCGCATCATTATTTCAATGCCACCCCGCAGGGCTGTGCCAGCCTGTTCACAGATGGATTCGATATCGAATCGCTGGAGATCGGCGGGCATCAGCACCCGGCGATCGCGGTAAACTGGATCCTGACCGTTTGGCGTAACGGTCTGCCGCCGGATCAGGCGCACATGTTCGAAGCCCTGAGCGTGGGGGAACTGGTGGCAGGGCCGCTGGACCGGCTTTTGGCGGCGCCCTACGCCGTGGCGCTGCACCCGGAGATGAAGCGGGTCATTGCCTCCGGTTCCATGTTGAAGGCGGTCAAGCGCGGGAGCGCCGCGAAGCCAGGTGCAGCGCCGGCCCACGACGCGGGGCTGGTACGCTCCGCGGTTGCGCAGGCCGAGGCATTCGCGACGCAGACGGCGTCTCCCGAGCCTGACCGGATGGCGCGCCTGGCCCACGAGAACGAGGTCTTGCGGGAGGAGATTTCCGCCCTCCGCGGGTCTCGCTCCTGGCAGATCACGGCCCCGCTGCGGTCGGCCGCGCGTCTGCTGCTCCGGCGCCCCCTGTAGCGGGGGACGCCGGGCCGGATCAGACGATGTGCTGGTTGGTCAGGCTGGTGATGCCGTTGAACGTGATCCGGGTGTTGTCGCTCAGGAGGATGGACACGGATCCGCCGGACGTGGTCGCGTTCTGCAGCGAGGCGCTGAGCGCCTGGTGATCGTAGCCGACGAAGGCCACGGTGTCGTTGCCGGTCATGTCGTTGATGACGTCCTGGCCGCCAGCATGGTTGTTGAAGAACACGAACAGGTCGTGGCCGCTGCCGCCGGTCATCGTGTCGTTGCCGGTGCCGGCCACCAGGGTGTCGTTACCGGAGCCCGCTTTCATCAGGTCGTTGCCGAGACTGTCGAGGCCGCCGCGCAGGATGTTGTTGGTGGCGGACCCGCTCGCATCCAGCGTCTCGTTACCCGCACCGCCGTGATAGTCCGCGCCCCCGGCCGTGCCGGAGTTGCGATAGAGGATATCGGAACCGGCGGTACCGAACAGGGTGACGAGCCCCGAGCCGCCGACGATCGTGGTCGGACCGGATCGTGCGTCGAACTGCAGGCCGCCGCTGCCGCCGACGATCGAGTTGGTTCCCAGGCTGCCCAGAACGGTCGATGTCCCGGCGCCACCGATGAATGTCAGCGGCGAAGACGCCGGCCCACCGTACACCAGGGCCGAGCCGCCGCTGGCGGCGGACACCGTCGCGGGGCCGGTGCCGCTGCCGACCGTGAAGCTGCCGGTGCCGCTGCCGGTCACGTCCAGAGACGGGGAGGTCCCACCGACCACAAAGGTATTGTTGCCGCCCACCGTCACGTTCGCGCTGGACGCACCGAAGGCGCCGATCGTATCGCCGGTTCCCTGATCGTTCACCGACAGGCCGCCGGAGCCGCCATAAATCGCCACGTGGTTCGCGGCGTTCGTCACCGTGAAATTGGAGCTGCCGGCGCCGCCTTTGAAGACGACTCCAGATCCCGTGATCGAGGTGTTCTGCGCGGTGGTGGCGCCCCCGTAGATCGTCGTGTTCGCGCCGGCGGACACCGACGTGTTCGCCCCTTCGAGCGTGGCGGTCAGTCCGCCCGATCCCCCCACCAACGAGACCGCGCCGGCCGTACTGGCCAGATCGAGGCTGACGGCGCCGGCCCCGCCGATGACCGTATCCGAGGATCCGCCGATCGTCCCCGTGATACCGCCGGCCCCGCCGGTGATCAGGGCCGTGCCGGCTGCACCCGTCTGGTCGATCGCCAAAGCGCCGGCCCCGCCGGTGATCGACGTCCCCGACCCGGACAGCGTCACGTTCAGCGCCCCGGTGTAACCGTCGATCGTGTCGCCTAACCCAAGGTCGGTGACATTGGCGACACCCGCCCCGCCGAGCAAGGTGGCCGCGGAACTGCCGTTCAACGTCACATAGGCGGCAGCGACCGCCCCGCCCGAGGTCACCGAATCGAGCGCAACGATGTTGCCCGACGAGCCGGTCACATTGACGCTGTCCGAGCCGGTTCCGCCGAAGACAGTCTCGTTGCCGCCGGCCAGGGTCACGCTCAGCGCGCCGCTGAAGCCGCTGATAGTATCAGACAACCCCTGCGCCAGGACGCTTGCGCTCCCGGTGCCACCAATCACGTCGGCGCTCCCGGCGCCGGCACCGAGCGTGACCTGCTGTCCGTTCCCCGCCCCAAGCTCCACCACGGCGAAGAAGCCCGTCGCGTTGACGCTCAGCGCGTTGGATCCGACGGCCTGGACCGTGTCGTTCGTGCCCGCCAGGGTCACCGAATCGTTCAGCCCCTCGGACTGCACGAGATCATGGGCACCCGAAACGGACAGCACATTCGTCCCGGTGCCGCCCTGGAGCGTATCCCCCGACCCCGCCGCCGTCAGCGTGTCGTTGCCGTTGTTTCCGGCCACATACGCGTTGGCGTCGGAACCGCTCAGGCTCACGACGTCGTTCGCGCCGGCACCAGCGCCGGAATCCCCCAGCGCCACATAGTGCAAATCGATGACCGTGAGCGGTCCGGCGCCGCCAAAGATCGTCTCGGCAGGCGCGCCATTGATCGTAACTGCCGCAGTCGTATCCAGAACGATCGTATAGTCGGCAACGCTGCCGCCGGGGCCTGCCGCAACCGTATAGTCGCCGCCGCCGGTCACGATCAGTTCGTTGGCCGACGCGGTCCCGCTCGGAGCCACGACCGCACCACCACCGGACACCGTGCTGTACGCGCGTGTTCCGTTCGTTACCGCCGCAGCAAGCGCACTCGCGATCTGTTGCGCAATTGTCTGATTGTAGGAATTATTGAAGCTGCCCGAGACGACTGACGCGCCAGCCCCGGGAATCGTGATGACCGCCATCTAAAACTCCCGAACCGGCGCCATGATCCGGCGCGCCACGACCTCAGCCAACAAGGTGACGAAAGCGGAAAGGGATTTGATGCCCTTCCGACACGTCACCAGACCGCAACACCATGCGGCATAAAAACCCAGCTTTCCGAAACAACCCGCCAAGCACGCGCGACCGTCTGCCGCGTTCTGGAAAACCGAACCTCACAGAATGTTTATCGCCAACCGTGAGACAGGTGTCAACGACTAATTAAGGTTTGCGCCTGTTCCAGGCACCAGACCCGCGGCTTCAGACCGGCGCGTGCGGGCCCGATGTCTGCGGTGTCGGCGTCTCGAACCCCTGCCGTTGCCGGTCAAGCCGGGTCTCGCGCGACCACACACGCCGCAGTTGATCGCGTACTCCGATCCGCAACCGTCCCAGTCCCGTAACCTCCAGCTCCACAACGTCGCCATCCATGAAGGAAGACAACCCACGGTGGTTTGTGCCGGTTGCCAATATATCTCCAGGTTGCAATGTCTGGATCGCGCTCACCCATTCGATGCAGCGCGGAATCCGATGCGCCATGTCATCGGTGCCGAAATCCTGCTTCAGGTCCCCGTTCACCCATAGACGCACCGAAAGTCGATGCGGGTCCGCGACCTCGTCCGCCGTCACCAGGAACGGACCGATCGGCGCGAAGGTGTCGCGCGACTTCATCTGGAAGAACACGTTCCCCGCCGGCGGCAGGCCGCGGGCCGAGCCGTCGATGAAGTTCACATAGCCGAACACATGCGCCATCGCATCGGCTGCCGCCACCCGCGTCGCCGCCCTGCCGATCACCACCGCCAGCTCCGCCTCGCCTTCGAAAATCGTCGCCGGCACGTCCGGCAATACCATCGTATCGCCATCACCGATGATCGCCCCCGGCGCCTTGTGGAATGCGTTCAGCGGCGCCGGCGCCGCACGCGTGCCGTCTTCCATGTAGTTCACCGCCATGCAGACGATATTGCCTGGCCGCGGCAGCGGCGGGCGCAGCCGCCGGCCGGCCAGCGCCAAGGCCGGACCGGCCTCCGCCGCCGCCTGCAGGCGCGACCGGTACGTATCGAATCGCGCGATCAGGCCAGTCATCAGATCGCCCGGGTCGGTGTGCGGTATGTCCGCCACCACCGCCGAGACATCAACCACCGACCCGCCCGTCACAATCCCCAGCCGGAAGTCGTCGAAATAACAGAGCCGCATGGTCCCCCCCCGATCGTATTGGCGCCGATCGGACCGCGGGGGCTGCGCCCTGTCAACGGCGCTGTCCGAAGGAAGCAAGGTCAGAGGCGAGTCTTCAGTGGGGGTCCAGGAGGCAAAGTTCCCTGGCCTTGCTTTCGTCAGCTCAAACGCTGCGCAGCGCCGGGGGCAGCAGGCGGCGGAGCCCCGACTCCGCCCGTCGACGCAGGCTGCCGATCCGCCCCACCCCGGCCAGGCGCCGGTCCAGGAACGCAAGGGTGGCGGCGTCGTCGGCGTCCTGATCGGCGCGGCGCAGCCAGAACAGCACGGTGGCGGTATAGACCCCGGCCAGCAGGGCCCGCTTGGTGTACCAGGAGAAGTCCGCCGCCCGGTCGCCGGCCGCCTGCCAGATCGCGTCCACCGTGCGGGCCGTGCAGGCGGCGGCGACGGCTGCGTTGCCCGGCAGCGCCAGCACCGCCAGCGCGCGGCGGATCGCTTCCCGGTGCGGACGGTTCTGCTCCAGCCGCAGCGCGATCGCCGCGCGCACGCGCGCGGTGGTGCGCAGACCGGCATAGTCCGGCGCCGTCATCCCCGCCGCCATCCGCCGGTCGGCCAGGTCGCAGAATGCGGCGATCATGTCGGCCGCGCCGCCGGGGAACAGCAGCGCGGCGTCGCGCGGGTCGCCGCCGATGGCCGGCCAGGCCGCGACGCAGCGCGATCCGGGTCCAGCCGTCGAACGGGACATGCGCCAGGGTGGCCGCGATCGCCGCGTCCCGCTCCGCGCTGCGTTCGGGCGGGGCGATCACGCCCGGCCTCCCGCCGCCTCGGCCGCGCGCGGCCATTTCCTCGGTGAAGCCGAACAGGCGGAAATCGGTCATGCGCATCGGGTAGAGGATCCCGTCCAGGTGGTCGTACTCGTGCTGCACCACGCCGGCGTGGAAGCCGCCGACCTCGCGCTCCACCGGCCGGCCGTCGCAGGTCGACGCCGCGGTAGCGGATGCGCGGGGCGCGCGGCACCGCGGCGCGCAGGCCGGGGATGGAGAGGCAGCCTTCCCAGCGCAGCACCCGTTCCTCGCGTCAGCAGCTTCGACCTCGGGATTGATCAGCACGGAGTTGGCCAGCGGCAGGTCCTCCGGGTCGCTCGCCTGGCGGCCGCTCGGGGACGCGGAAGACGAACAGCCGCAGCGGCACGTGCACCTGCGGCGCGGCGAGGCCGACGCCGGGCGCGTCCTCCATCGTCTCGATCATGTCGGCGACCAGGCGACGGATTTCCGGGCGCCGGGGATCGGGCACCGGGGCGCAGCGCTGCAGCAGCACGGGGTGGCCCATGCGGGCGATTTTCAGGATGGCCATGGGGACCTCGGTGCGGCGCGGGGAGATGGAATGGGTTTGGCGGGATCGCGGGACCATGATATAGGCCCTGTCCCCGCGCCGGGGCACCGGCATGCGGCAGACTTGGTGCGTCCCCGATCGGCGGGGGCGCCGGCGGACAAGGAGCAGGCGGCCAAGTGCAGGTTCTGGTACGCGACAACAATGTCGATCAGGCGCTCAAGGCGCTCAAGAAGAAGATGCAGCGGGAGGGGATTTTCCGCGAGATGAAGCTGCGGCGGCACTACGAGAAGCCGTCGGAGCGCCGTGCCCGCGAGGCGGCGGAAGCCGTGCGCCGCGCCCGCAAGATGGAGCGCAAGCGCCTCGAGCGCGAAGGCTTCTGAGCCTACCCGGCTGACGGGCGGCACCCAGGCGGCGTGGTCCGGGACGGCGCGTCCCGACCGGCCGCGGGGTCCGGTGCCGTCCCGCATTCCTGCCACGCAACACGGTCGTGCGCCGCCCGGGAAGCGGGTGATGGGCGTGCGCTGACGGCTGCGCTGCGTCCGGCCGGCGCCGTGCATGCCCCGCATGGGGCGCGCGGGACCGGCTCCCCCCCGCGCCGCACGGGCATGACAGCAGCGGGGGCGTGACAGCAGCGCCCGAAACGAGACATCATCGCGCGCGCACTGCGCGAGGGAATGTCCATGCCGAATGACGTCGCGGCCCGCCAGCCGGGGCCGCCCGACCGTGGGCGCGGTCCTGCCGCGGCAGCACGGTCCGCCGTACCCGCCACGGCGGCGGGCTCGCTCGAAACCCCGGCGTCCTGGCGCGCCGCCGGCGCGACCCTCGCGATTCTGTCCGTCTCCTACGGTGCCCCGCTGATCGTGGTGGTGGGCCTGGCGACCATGCAGGCGGACCTGCATACCGACCGCTCGGTGCTGGCGCTCGCCGGCGCGCTGGTGTGGATCGGCACCGGGATGGGCGGGGTGGTGATGGGCCGGGCGGCGGAGCGGTTCGGCATGCGCCGCACCGCCTGCTTCGGCGCCGTGATGATGGCGGCGGGCCTGGCGCTGTCGGCGACCGGGCGGATCTGGGCGCTCTATGTCGGGCACGGGGTGCTGATCGGCCTGCTCGGCAACGGCGCGATCTATCCGCCGCTCGTCACCTATGTCAGCCGCTGGTTCGACCGCCGGCGCGGCACCGCGATCGCCTTCATCTCGTCGGGACAATACGTCGCCGGCGTGGTCTGGCCCTGGCTGTTCGAGCATGCGATCGCCCGCTTCGGCTGGCGCGCCACCATGCTGGGCTTCGGCGCGATCGTGCTGGGCGCGATCCTGCCGCTCGCACTGTGGTTCCTCGCCCCGCCGCCCGAGGTCGTGGCCCCGGTCCGGCGCGCCGGGCGCGTGGCGGCGCGCCGTGCGCCGGTGCTGGGCCTGCGGTCCGGCACCGTGCAGACGCTGATCTGCCTGGCCGGATTCTGCTGCTGCGTGCCGATGGCGATCCCCTCGGCGCATCTGGTGGCCTATTGCGGCGATCTCGGGATCGGCGCGGGGCAGGGTGCTTTGATGCTGTCGGTGCTGCTCGGCTGCGCCTTCCTCAGCCGGCAATTCTGGGGCCTGTTCGCCGACCGGTACGGCGGACTGCGCACGGTGATGGCGGGCTCGGCGCTGCAGGCCGCGGCGATCGGCGCCTTCCTGCTTACTCGGTCGGAGGCCGGGCTGTTCGCCGTCGCTGCCGCCTTCGGGCTCGGCTTCTCCGGCATCATCCCCGCCTATGTGCTGGCGATCCGCGATCTGTTCCCGCCGGCCGAGGCGGCTTGGCGGGTGCCGCTCGTGTTGCTGACCTCGATGGGCGGGATGGCGTTCGGCAGTTGGTTTGCCGGCGCGCTCTATGACCATTTCGGCTATTATGCGCCGGCGTTCGGCGCCGGGGTACTGTTCAACCTGGCCAACCTGTCGGTGGTGGGATTTCTCGTGGCCCGCCAGGGCCGGCCCGGCCGGCGGCAGGACGCGGCGGCGCTGGCGGCGGGGTAGCGGTCCGGCCCCTCCCTCGTAACGTTCCCCGTGCGGCCGGCGGGGTGGCGAAGCAGGCAACCGGAGGCAGGCGCATGGCGAACGGAAACGACGGCCTGGTGCGGCGAGCGGCGGCGGGGTTCGCCGCCGGGGCGGTGTCGGTCCTGGTTTTCCACCAGGGCGCATGGGCGCTGCTGCACGCGCTGGGCGTGATGCCGCCGCCGTTCCCCACCGCGCCGGTGCCCCCGTTCGGGGTACCGCGAATCTACGACCTGTGTTTCTGGGGCGGGCTGTACGGGCTGGTCTTCGGGCTGCTGCTGCCGGTGCTGCCGGCGCGCGGGGTCTGGCTGCAGGGCGTCGTGCTCGGGCTGATCGCGGAACTGGGCGCGATGTTCCTGGTGCCGGCGATCAAAGGCCTGCCGATGGCGTTTGGCGGTGCGCTGCCGGTGATCGCGATCTCGACCGTCATCAACGCCACCTGGGGGCTGGGGGTGGGGCTGTTCATCCCGCTGGTGCTGCCGCGGGCCGGACCCGGGCGCCTGCGCTCCGCATAGCGGCGGACGCGCGGTCCAGGCGGTCGCGCAGGCCGGGATTGCTCAGGATCAGCACGCTTGTGCCGTTCGGACGGTCAATCAGCCGCAGCCGCGGCCGGTTCGGCGGGCAGGGGGTGCCGGGCGCGATGCCGGGGCACCAGAGCTGCGCGCCCGGCGTGGTCGGCGCACCATAATGGGCGGTTGTCGCCGCGCGCATCTCACGGGGACCCAAATTGCCGGCGCTGATCGTCAGGCGGATCTGCCAGGCGACCGGGGCGTCGGTGGCCGCGCCATCGGCGGCCAGGGCATCGGCGAATCGGATCGTGAGCGAGCCGTCCGGCATCCGGGCACGGATCAGCGCCGTGCAGCGCGCGGTCGGCGCGGCGGCACAGGGGCGGGTGGTCTGATGCAGTTCCAGCGCCTGCGGGCGCAGCACGGCGAGCACCTGGCGCGCGGTCATCGAGGGGCTCAGCCCCATGACGGCCACCGGCGCCGCTGCCGTCGCGATGTCCGGCGCTGCGGCGCGGGCGGCGGGCGGCGCGATGGCGGCAAAGCCTGCCGTCGCTACCAGCGCTGCCACCGCCAGGGCCGCGCCGATGCCGTCCCGGGGCGTCTCCCCCGGCGCCTGCCCGGGATGGAGCAGGTAGCGCAGGGCACGCCCGATCGGTGGGTGCAGCAGGCCGCCGCGTAACCGCGGGCGAACCATCGAGGCGGCGGCGAAAGACCGAAGCACGGCACGCATGGGCTTGTTCCCGTTTCGTCCGAGATTACCCTGCGCCCTGCGCCCTAACAACAGGTTAACCCGGGTCCCAGGAACCGGGACCGGCACCATCCATGGCCCCATTCGGGCCGATCGTCGCTTTCCCGGCGCTGCGTGAGACGCGGGCGCGGTGGCCCCGGGGCCGTGCGTCCGCTGCCCGTCCGCGGCGCCGCCGCACCGGACGACCTGACGGCGCTCCCCGAGCGGGACACCCGGCCAGCCTTGCGGGAATTGCCCGGCTCGGCAAGATTCCGATGCTCCTGTGGAGGTTCCTGTATGCGTCGTTCCCCCGTCCTCGCTCTCGCGCTCGCCGCCGGCATTGCCCTGGCCGGGCTTGCCGGCACGTCCGGCCCCGTGCGCGCCCAACCGCCGTATCCGCCGGTGCCGCCGCCGCGCTACCAGGCGCCGCCGCCCCCGCTCGGGCCGCACGAGGCCTGGGTGCCGGGCCACTGGCAGTGGAACGGTATGCGCTACGTCTGGATCGGCCCGCACGCGGTGCGGCGCGGGCCGCACTGGCACCGCTGGGTTCCGGGCCATTGGGCCTGGGCGCCGCGGGCGCATCGCTGGGTCTGGCGGCCGGCGCACTGGCAGTAGGCGCGCCGCACAAACCGGCCGGCGCATTGGTACGAGATGCGCCGGCCCGCCCTGGTGATGGCGCTCAGCCGCCGTAGAACACGTTCTCCCCCAGATCCTTCATCTCCAGGATCGCCGCGTCGGGCCGCCCGGCCGGCGGCGCCGGGAGGTGCGCTTCCGTCACTTCGCCCACTACGATGTGATGATCGCCCTCCGCGACGATCGTCTTCACCGTGCACTCCAGCGCGCCGATCGCCGCGTCCAGGATCGGCGCGCCGTTGCCCCCGCGGCGGAAGGGATGGCCCGACAGCTTCCCGTCCGCCACGTCGGCCGGGCGGAAGAAGGTGAAGGCCGAGCCCTTGCCGTCCTTGCCCAGCATGTTGAGCGCGAACCGCTGCCCCGCCTGCACCGCCGCATAGGCCCCGGAGTCCGCCTTCACCCCCACCGCGACCAGCGGCGGGACGAACGAGGTCTGGGTGAGGAAATTCACCGTCGCGGCGGCGATGCCGCCCTTTCCGTCATCGGCGGTGAGCACGTAGATGCCGTAGGGGATCATGCGCAGCACGGTCTTCTTGGCGTCGGCGTTCATGGCGTTCCTCCGTCGGTCGAGAGATGGGCGAGCAAGTCCCGGGCCAGCGCGGCCCATTCCGCCTCCAGCGGACCGGTCGCCGGTGGCCGGCCGGCACTTGCATACCAGTAGCGCGCATTGGCGGGGTCGGGTTCCTTGCGATGCAGATAGGCGTGCGCGGCGGCCCCGGCGGCGGTGGGATCGGCCTGCGCCGCTTCGTGCGCGCGGGCCCAGTCGCCGCGCGCGTCCCACCACAGGGCGGCGAGCGCACCGGTGACGCCGGCCGGCGGGGCCGGCGCGCTCAGGCTTGTGCGGAAGCGGTCGAGGTCCATCGGCACCTCAGCTTGTCCCGCGCAGGCGACACGGCGCCGGTTCCGGTCTCCGGGGCGGCGCGATGATCGTCGGCACCGTCCCGGCTCAGGGCAGCCGGTCGCCGCGGTCGTAGCGTCGCCACGCGCTCATTTGCAGCGCCGAGGTCAGGCAGTGCACCACCACCGGCTTCGTCTTCACCGCGAAGGCGCGTGCGATGGCGGGAGCGACCTCGGATTCCTCGCGGATGGTGATTCCCTCGGCGCCGAAGCTGCGACCCCAGGCAGCGAAATCGGGGTTGGTGAGCCGCATCGTGTCCATGAACGGCCGTCCCGGATAGCGCAGGTGCGTATGCATCCCAATGGTACCGTACATGCTGTTGTCGGAGATCACCAGGATCGGGTTGACGCCATACTGGCAGGCGGTGGCGATCTCGTTGCCCATCATCAGCGCCCCGCCGTCGCCCACGAACGCCACCACCTGGGAATGCGGCCGGCGCAGCCCCGCCGCCACCGCCATCGGCATCCCCGAGCCCATCGCGCCCACCACCGAGGACAGGAACGCCTGGCCGGGTCGGAAATCCATGTAGCGATGGATGAACGAACCGAAATTGCCGGCATCCGACGTCACCGCCGCATCGTCCGCGAGGTGTTTGTTCACCGCGCAGACCACGGCGGCGAAGTTCACCCCGTCCGGCGCCGGTTCCCAGGTGGGCTCCAGCAGCTCGCGATGGATCGCGTGCAGCCCGGCGATCCAGCCGCGCCGCTTGTCAGCCCCCGCCGGCGCGCCGCGCGCGAGCAGCCCCTTGATGACCTCGTGCGGCGCGCAGGCGATGCCGAGATCGACCTGCCACACCCGCCCGATCTCGTTCGCATCCGGCCAGACATGCACGAACGGCAGTTGCGGCTGCGGCGCGCGGGGAAAGCGGTAGGACTGGCTCACGGTGTCGGTCATCCGCTCGCCGAGGGCGATCATCAGATCGGCCTTCTGCATCTCCGCCATCAGCTTCGGCGGCACCCGGATGCCCATGTAGCCGCCGTAGTTCGGATGCCGGGAGTCGAACAAGTGCGGTCGGCGATGGGTGGGGCTGACCGGCAGCACCCACTCCTCGGCGACCCGGCGCAGATCGTCGGTGGCGGCGGGATCGTACAACGCGTCCGCCGCGAGCGCGCCGCCCACCAGCACCAGCGGGCGCTCGGCGCGGCCCAGCATGTCCGCGAGCCGGTCGAGGTCGGCAGGGCGGGGGCCGGCGAGCGCGCGCGGGCGCGGCGTGTTCACGGCGGCATCCGTCGTTTCGTCGAAAATATCTTCCGGCAGGATCACCGCGACGGGGCCCTGCGTGCCGGATTCCGCCAGGTGGAAGGCGCGCGCGATGGCTTCGGAGGCCTGCACCGGCTCGTTCACCTCGATCACCGCCTTGGTCACGTCGGCGAGCAGCTTGCTGTAGTTCTGTTCCTGCAACGCGCCGCGACCGAAATCGGCGCGCTCCACCTGGCCCACCAGCACGACCATCGGCGTCGCGTCGTGGAACGCCGAATGCAGCGCGACCATCGCGTTCGACAGGCCGGGCCCGCGCGAGACCATGGCGACGCCGGCGCGCGCGCGCAGCCGGCCGTCCGCCACCGCCATGAACCCGGCCCCCGCCTCGTGCCGGCAGACGATCACCCGGATCGCGTTCATGTCCGACAGCGCGTTGGTGAGGCCGATGTAGCTCTCCCCCGGGACGCAGAAGACCTGATCGACGTCGTGGGCGTGGAGGGATTCGGCGAGCAGGCGGGCAACGGTGCGGGGCATGTCGAGCGGTCCTCCGTGGGCGTTTCCTGGGCCGGCGGTGGGCCGGCGGCGGGTGGCGCGGGCACGATAGGACCGGAGCGGCGGGCGGGCCAAGGGGCGGAGGATCGGCGGGCCAGGGCGCGCCGCCGGCGGAACTACGGCCCGGGTGGGGCGTCGGCCGCCGCGTCGTCGCCTGCCAGCGCAACGTCCTCGTACAGCTCGGGCAGCGGGAGGGTGATGTCGATCTCGGGCATATCCAGCACCGCGGCGCCGGAGTGCAAGGTGCCGACCCAGCGCCCGGCCTCGCGCGCGAAGACGGTGGCGCGCATCGCGTCCTGCTCCAGGATTACATAGCGCTGCACGGAATGGGTGTCGCGATACTCTTCGTTCTTGCGGCCGTGATCGAGCGCGGCGGTGGAGGGGCTCAGGATCTCGAAGATCACCACGGGTTCACGGACCACGTAGTCCCGGGCGCCCACCGGCGAGCAGCATGCCACAGCCGCGGCCCCAGGTCATGGGCCGCACACGCAACCCCCGCGCCCCTATCCAGGACGGCCCCTCCTACCCCGACAGCAACGTCCGCATCCCCTCCCACCGACCGAACAGCCGCAGCAGGGTGCGCATCGCCCGCCCGCGCGGCCCTGTCAGTCCCGGGTCCTTCTCCACCAGCAGCGCCGCGTCGCGATGGGCCATGTGCAGCAGCCCCTCGTACGCATCCGGATCGGCGAGCCGGAACCCGGGCTGGCCGGCCTGGCGGGTGCCGAGCAGATCGCCGCCGCCGCGCAGGCGGAAATCGGCGTCGGCGATCGCGAACCCGTCGTCGGTGTCGCGCAGCAGCAGCAGCCGCTTGCGCGCCGTCTCGGTCAGCCCGTCGTCGTGCAGCAACAGGCAGAAACTGGCCGCCGCCCCGCGTCCCACCCGGCCGCGCAACTGGTGTAACTGCGCGAGGCCGAAACGTTCCGCGTGTTCGATCACCATCACGCTGGCGGCGGGGACGTCGATGCCTACCTCCACCACCGTGGTCGCGACCAGCAACCGCGCCCGCCCGGCAGCGAAATCTTCCAGCGCGGCATCGCGCGCCGCGGGGTCCTGCCGCCCGTGCGCCAGCGCCACCGCAGCGCCGAAGCGGGTGCGCAACCCGGCGTAGCGTTCCTCCGCGGCGGCCAGGTCCGAGACCTCGCTCTCGGCCACCAGCGGACAGACCCAATACACCTGCGCGCCTTCGTCGAGCTTGCGTGCCACCGCCTCCAGCAGATCCGGCAAGGTTGCCAACGAGTGCAACGTGGTCCGCACCACGCCCCGCCCGGCGGGTTTTTCTGTCAGCCGGCTCACGTCCATCTCGCCCCACTGGGTCAGCAGCAGGGTGCGCGGGATCGGCGTCGCGGTCATCACCAGCACGTCGTTCTCGCGCCCCTTGCCGCCCATCAGCAGGCGTTGCGCGACGCCGAAACGATGCTGCTCGTCGATCACCGTCACCGCCAGGTCGTGATAGGCGACCTTCTGCTGGAACAGCGCGTGCGTGCCCACCACCAGCTTCACCGAGCCGTCCGCCAGCCCGCGCAGCAGCTTCGTTCGCGTGCGCCCCTTCACCGCGCCGGTCAGCAGCGCGACCGGTTCGGGGGACAGGCGCGACAGGGTGCGATGATGTTGTTTCGCCAGCAGCTCGGACGGCGCCATCAGCGCGGCCTGCGCGCCTGCTTCGACCGCGCGCAGCATCGCCAGAGCCGCGACCAGCGTCTTGCCGGAGCCGACGTCGCCCTGCAGCAGCCGCAGCATCCGCCGCGGGGCGGCGAGGTCGGCGTCGATCTCCGCCAGCGCCGCCAGTTGCGAGACCGTCGGTGGGTGGCCGAAGCGCGCCAGCGCCCGGGCGCGCAGCACGCCGTCGCCGACCAGGGACCGCCCGGCCCGTGCGCGCACCCGTCCGCGTACCACCGCGAGCGCCACCTGGCCGGCGAGCAGCTCGTCATAGGCAAGCCGCGCGCGCGGCAGGTCGTCCGGCGGTTCGGCGGGGGCCTGCAATGCGCGCAGCGCCTCGGCAAACCCGGGCCAGCGCTCGCGCCGCAGCAGCGCGGGATCGTGCCATTCCGGCAACGTCGGCAGCAGCGCGAGCGCCGTCGTCATCGTCGCCAACACCTGGCGCGGCCACAGCCCGGCGGTGAGCGGCCAGACCGGCTCGATCGCCGGCAGGGTGTCCGGCTTGTCGGCCGGCACGACATGGTCCGGATGCGGCAGGGTCAGGCGTTCGCCGAAACGTTCCAGCCGGCCGGAGACCAGCAGCTTGGCGCCGGGCGGCATCTGGCCCTCGCGGCGGAAGCGGAAGAACACCAGCTCGGCAAACCCGGTGCCGTCGGTCACCACCACCCGCCAGGGCTGGCGGTCATTGGCGGGTTTTTCGTGCCGCACGACCTCCACCGCCAGGGTGGCGAGCTGGCCCGGCTTCGCGGTCGCGAGGCTCGGCCGGGCGCGGCGGTCCAGGTAGGAGTCCGGGCGGTGGAACAGCAGGTCCAGTACCACGGTCCCCGCCCGCCGCGCGCGCGATCAGCCGCGCCACGGCGGGGCGGAGGCCGGGCAGGGTGGCGAGCGGGGCGAACAGGGGGGCGAGGGGATCGGGTTCCACGGTCGGCACGTGGTATGCCACCGGGACCGGGAGCGAACCAGAACGGGCGGCGCGCTCGGGGTTCTCGGCCGCCGCCATTCGCCGCAGAGTGGCACGGTGGCAGCACCACCCAGGAGATACAGCGTGGCACCCGACATCGTCCTGACCGACCAGCCCGACCCGGCGGCGCGGGAAGCCATCCTGGGCGGCCTGCTCGCGTTCAACGTCGCCCAGGCCGGACCGCATGCGGCGCGCCCGCTCGCCGTGCTGATCACCGATCCCGCCACCGGCCAGGCGATCGGCGGGCTGTGGGGCCGCACCGCGTGGCGATGGCTGTTCGTCGACCTGCTGTTCGTGCCCGAGACGCTGCGCGGCGGCGGGCTTGGCGCGTCGCTGATGCAGCGGGCCGAGGCGGAGGCGATCCAGCGCGGCTGCCTTGGCGCCTGGCTGGATACGTTCAGCTTCCAGGCGCGCGGCTTCTACGAGCGGCTGGGCTATGCCGTATTCGGTGCGTTGGCGGACTATCCGCCCGGCCACGACCGGTTCTTCATGCAGAAGCCGCTCGTGCCGCCGGCGGGGTGAGGGGGGCGCGGAACCGGTCGCGCGCAGCGCGGTCGGCTGCCGGATCGCCCATGGCGCGCAGGCAGGAACACCGTCAGAGCAGCGCGGCCCCGGCGTCGGCTGCGGCGCGACGCAGCGCCGCATCGAAGCTGGCGAGCGGCAGCGCCGCGCGCAGGTTGAGTTCCAAATAGGCGGCGTCATACAAGGTGAGCCGATGGCGTTCGGCCAGCGGAGCGATGTCCGACCAAACGTGACCCGCACGCCGCGGTCGGCGAGGTCCTGGCGCAGCGCGGTGATCGCCGCCATCGCTCGCCCCGGCGGACCGGATGTCTGCGTAACGACCTGCCCTGCGTCGATGCCCGAGGCGCTCGCCAGCACGGCATGCCCGCGAGGCTGACACCGTCCCCAACCCAAGCTATACCCGTCCAACCCATGAGTGATCCCCTCCCGCCCGGTCTCGACCCCAGGCGCCGCCGCCTCCTGTACCGCGCCACCCACCGCGGCACACACGAAGCCGACCTCCTGGTCGGCGGCTTCGTCGCGCGGCATGTCGCCGCCATGACCGATGCCGACCTCACCGCTACCGAAGCGGTCCTGGAACACCCGGACGTCGACCTCGCCGACTGGCTCACCGGCCGCCGCCCGGTGCCGCCGGACGCCGACACACCCCTCTTGCGGCGCATGTGCGCAGCGGCGGGGCAATGAGGGAGGCTTTCGGAGCGGGCGGGCAAGCAAGGCCAGGGGGCGCTGCCCCCTGGACCCCTCTGACGGCTTCGCCGGGAAGGGGGGCGCGAACTCGGGGCAGGCGAGCGCTCAGTTGCGCCCCCCCTCCCGGCGAAGCCAACGGATGGGTTCCAAGGGCACTGCCCTTGGCGGGGGTCCAGGGGGCAGCGCCCCCTGGCCTTGCTTGCTCCCTCGCCCCGAAAGCCCCGCCCATGACTCCAGTCCCCGTCCACGGCGCCCCGGAAGGCTGGGACGCGTTCCTGCTGGCAAGGTGCCGGCGGGAGTTTGCCGGGCCGGTGCTGCATGTGGCGCGCGACGATGCGCGCATGGCGCGGCTGGCCGAGGTGCTGGCGTTTGCGATGCCGGAGGCGGAGATCCTGCGGTTTCCGGCGTGGGATTGCCTGCCGTACGACCGGGTATCGCCCAATCCGGCGCTGGTGTCGGAGCGGATTGCGACCCTGGCGCGCCTGCTGGAGGTGCCGACCCGCCCGCGCGTGCTGCTGACCACGGTGAATGCGCTGGTGCAGCGCGTGCCGCCGCGGGCGGCGTTCCAGGGTGCCAGCCTCGATGTGTCGGTCGGGCGCGACGTGCGGCCGGAGGTGCTGGCCGGGTTCCTGGAGGCGAACGGCTACGGCCGTGCCGGCACGGTGATGGAGCCGGGCGAATACGCGATCCGCGGCGGCATCATCGACATCTTCCCCGCCGGCGAGTCCGACCCGGTGCGTATCGACCTGTTCGGCGACACGATCGAGACGATCCGCGCCTTCGATCCCGCCACGCAACGGAGCCTGACCGAGGCTGCGTCGCGCAAGCGCCTGGTGTTGCGGCCGGTGTCGGAGGTGCCGCTCGATCGCGAGGCGGTGGCGCGATTCCGTTCCGGCTGGCGGGAGGCGTTCGGTCAGGGCGCCGCGAACGATCCGATCTACCAATCGGTTTCGGACGGACGACGCCATCCCGGCATGGAGCATTGGCTGCCGCTGTTCCATGACCGGCTGGAGACATTGCTCGATTATGTTCCGGGTGCGTCGGTGAGCCTCGATCACCAGGCGGACGAATCGTTGACGGCGCGGCTGGAGATGATCGCCGATCATTTCGCCGCCCGTCGTGGCCCGGCGCGCGAGGGCGAGGTGCCGTATCGTCCGCTGCCGCCGGATCGGTTGTATCTCGATCGTCCCGGGTGGGAGGCGATGCTGGCCGGCGGGCCGTGTTTCGCGTTCTCCCCGTTCGCGCATCCCGAGGGTGTCGCGGGCGTGGATGGCGGCGGCCGGCCGGGGCCGATCTTCTTCGGCGCGAGCCCCGGTGCGGGCAATGCGCTGGACCAGTTCAAGGCGCAGGCGGCGCGCTGGGCGGACGAGGGCCGGCGCATCGTGGTCGCGGCCTGGACGCGCGGGTCGCGCGATCGGCTGGCCAATCTGCTGCGCGAGCATGGCGTCGCTGATGTGGCGGCGGAGGAGGATTGGGCCGCGGTGCGGCGCAAGCCGGCCGGGTCCGTGTCCCTGGTCGTACTGGGGGTGGAACGGGGCTTCGTCTCGCCCACCGGCGGCGAGCGGATGGCGCTGGTTGCCGAGCAGGACATGCTGGGCGAGCGCATCGCTCGGCCGCCGCGCCGGCGCAAGCGTGCCGATCAGTTCATTGCCGAAGCGACCGAGCTGGCCGAGGGCGACCTGGTGGTGCACCAGGAATACGGGATCGGTCGTTACGCGGGCCTGGTGACGTTGACGGTGTCGGGTGCGCCGCACGACTGCCTGCGGCTGATGTATGACGGCGAGGAGAAGCTGTTCCTCCCGGTCGAGAACATCGAGATCCTGTCGCGCTACGGCAGCGAGCACCAGGGCGTGGCGCTAGACAAGCTTGGCGGCACGGCCTGGCAGAATCGCAAGGCGCGGATGAAGACCCGCATCCGCGACATGGCGGGCGAGCTGATCCGCATTGCCGCGGAACGCAAAATCCGCGACGCCGCCGCGTTGATGCCGCCCGAGGGCAGTTTCGACGAATTCTGCGCCCGCTTCCCGTTTGCCGAAACGGAAGACCAGACCCGCGCGATCGCCGACGTGCTGGAGGATCTGGCGTCCGGCCGGCCGATGGACCGGCTGATCTGCGGCGATGTAGGTTTCGGCAAGACCGAGGTCGCGTTGCGCGCCGCGTTCGTGGCCGCCATGGCCGGCTCGCAGGTGGCGGTGGTGGTGCCGACGACGTTGCTGGCGCGCCAGCATTTCCGCACCTTCTCGGAACGTTTTGCCGGCCTGCCGGTGCGGATCGCGCAACTGTCGCGCATGGTGACCGCGAAGGAGGCCATCGAGGTGCGCAAGGGGCTCGCCGACGGGACGGTGGACATCGTCGTCGGCACCCATGCGCTGCTGGCGAAGTCGGTGGCGTTCGCCGAGCTCGGCCTGCTGATCGTCGACGAGGAGCAGCATTTCGGTGTTGCGCACAAGGAACGGCTGAAGGCGCTGCGCGCCGACGTGCATGTGCTGACCCTGACCGCGACGCCGATTCCGCGCACCTTGCAGCTCGCGCTGACCGGGGTGCGGGAAATGAGCCTGATCGCGACGCCGCCGGTCGATCGGCTGGCGGTGCGCACCTTCATCATGCCGTTCGACCAGGTGGTGATCCGCGAGGCGATCCAGCGCGAGCGTTTCCGCGGCGGCCAGATCTTCTGCGTGGTGCCGCGCATCGAGGATTTGTCGCGCATGGCGACCCGGCTTGCCGAGATCGTGCCGGAAGCGCGCATGGTGCAGGCGCACGGGCGGTTGGCGCCGACCGAGCTGGAACGGGTGATGACCGAGTTCGGCGACGGCAAATACGACATCCTGCTGTCGACCAACATCGTCGAAAGCGGGCTCGACATGCCCGCGGTCAATACCTTGGTGATCCATCGTGCCGACATGTTCGGGCTCGGGCAGTTGTATCAGTTGCGCGGCCGGGTGGGACGCGGCAAGCAGCGCGGCTACGCCTATCTGACCTGGCCGCAGAACCACCGGCTGTCGGCGGCGGCGGAGAAGCGGCTGACGGTGATGCAGACGTTGGATGCGTTGGGCGCGGGGTTCACCCTGGCCTCGCACGATCTCGATATCCGCGGCGCCGGCAATCTGCTGGGCGACGAGCAGACCGGGCATATCCGCGAGGTGGGGATCGAGCTGTACCAGCAGATGCTGGAGGATGCGGTGGCCGAGATCCGCGCCGGCGAGGGCCGCCGCGCCGATGCCGATCGCGACTGGACGCCGAACATCGGCCTCGGCCTGCCGGTGCTGATCCCGGAGACCTATGTGAAGGATTTGCCGGTGCGGCTGGGATTATACCGTCGCATCGGCGCGCTGGGGTCGGATGCCGAAACGGAAGCGATGGCGGCGGAGCTGGTCGATCGTTTCGGTCCCTTGCCGAGCGAGGTGGACAACCTGCTGGCGGTGGTGGCGTTGAAGCGCGGCTGTCGCGAGGCGGGGGTGGAGAAGCTGGAGGCCGGGCCGAAGGGCATGGTGGTCACGTTCCGCCGCAACGTGTTCCGCAATCCGGCCGGGCTGGTGGCGTGGCTGGGGTCCAAGGGCGGGCTGGTCAAATTGCGTCCCGACCACAAGCTGGCGATCGTGCGGGAGATGGATTCTGGCGACCCGGCTGCGCACGGCGCGCGACGTGCTGTCGAGCCTGGGCAAGCTCGTGGCGCAGGCGAAGGCGGCGTAGCGGGGGCGGTCTGGCGCCGATGATGTTCGGCCGGGCGCCGTAATGAAAAGAAATGAACGGAGGAGCCCATGACGAAAGTTGCCGTGATCGGTGCCGGCCTGATCGGCCGCGCCTGGTCGATCGTGTTCGCCCGTGCGGGCTTCGAGGTGGCGCTATGGGACTCGGCGGCGGCGGCCGTTCCGGAGGCGCGGGCCTTCATCGCCGCCCGCCTGCCGGAACTGCGCGACGCCGGCCTGCTGGCCGACCCGCCGGAGGCCGTGCTCGCCCGCGTGCATCCCACGGCGACCTTGGCGGAGGCGGTCGCTGGTGCGGCGCATGTGCAGGAGAACGGGCCCGAACGAGTGGCCGACAAGCAGGCGCTGTTCGCGGAACTCGACCGCGCTGCGGCGCCCGATACGGTGCTGGCCAGCTCCACCAGCGGCATTCCGGCGAGCGCCTTCACCGAGCGCCTGCCCGGCCGCGCCCGCTGCCTGGTCGCGCACCCGGTGAACCCGCCCTATCTCGTGCCGCTGGTGGAACTCTGTCCCGCCCCCTGGACCGATCCCGAGGCGGTGGCCCGCACCCGCGCTCTGATGGAACGCGCCGGCCAGGTCCCGGTGACGGTAAAGCACGAGGTCGCCGGTTTCGTGCTGAACCGCCTGCAAGGCGCGCTGCTGGCCGAAGCGTTCCGGCTGCTGGCGGCGGACGCGATCTCGCCCGAGGACCTGGACGCGACGGTAAAGCACGGCCTCGGCCTGCGCTGGTCGTTTATGGGTCCGTTGGAAACGATTGATCTGAACGCGCCCGGTGGCCTCGCCGACTACTGCGCCCGCTATGGTGCGTTGTATGCGCAGATGCAACGGGAGATGACGCCGATGGCATGGGATCAGGCGCTGGTCGATCGGCTGCACGCGGCACGCCGGGCGGCGGTGGCGGAGGCCGAGGTGCCGGCGCGGCACGCCTGGCGCGACCGGCGGCTGATGGCGCTCGCTGCGCATAAGGCGGCGCAGCCGGACTGAAACCCGTTCCCCTCGGCCGCGATCCGCTCTAGCTTCGCAGATCGGGTTTCGAACCAGGGAGACGCACCCCATGACCAACCGAGTGAGCCGGCGCGGCCTTGCCGCCGGCGCGGCGTTGCTGCCGGCCGCCGCGATGATCGGCGCATCCCGCGCGCAGGCCGCGGATGGCGCGGAATCGACCTATGCGCGCATCCAACGGACCAAGACCGTGCGGATCGCCGCCATCACTGGTGCGCTGCCCTATTTCAGCAAGGATCTGACGACCGGCACCTGGGCCGGCGCCTGCGTGCCGATGGCCGCCAGCATCGCCAAGGTATTCGGCGCCAAGGTGGAATATGTGGAGGCCACCTGGGGCACCGCCGTGCTCGACCTGCAAAGCAACAAGATCGACATGAGCTTCGCGCTCAACCCGACGCCGGAACGGGCGCTCGCGATCCGCTTCACCCATCCGATGATCATCCATCCGTTCGGCTGTCTGGCCAAGCACGGGTTCAATCCGACGACCTGGGCCGATCTCGACAAGCCGAATATCCGTATCGCCTACGATATCGGTTCGTTGCATGAAACGGTGGCGAAGCGGTTCGCGCCCAAGGCCCAGCACGTCGGGTTCGCGCAGCAGGACCAGGGCATCCTGGCGTTGCAATCGGGGCGGGTGGATGTGGTGATCCTGGCCGCACTGCTCGGGCTGGGGGCAGTGGGGAAGAACCCGTCCCTCGGGCCATACCATTTGTTGCAGGACCCGGAGGTGGCGCTGCCGAGCTGCCTCGGCATTCAGCAGGAGCCGGACAACCGGTTCCGTGACGTGCTGAATGCGTGGCTCGACTTCAACCGCGGGCTCGGTACCATGCGCGAATACATCATCGAGGGGCTGGCGAAGGAAGGCGTGAAGCGAAGCCAGATCCCCGCCACCTTGAGTTTCTGAACCGGCGGCGCGCGCGGGCCCGGCCATGGCGTATCACTGGGACTTCACGCCGGTCCTGCGCTACGCGCCGCTGTTGTGGCGCGGGGCGTTGGTCACCTTGGCGTTCACCGCCGCGTCGGTGCTGCTCGGGCTGCTGATCGGGTTGCTGATCGGGCTCGGGCGACTGACGAAATCGCGGCTGCTGAACATCCCGCTGATCGCGCTGACGGAGGCGTTCCGCTGCACGCCCCTGCTGGTGCAGATCGTGTGGTTCTACTACGCGCTGCCGGTGCTGCTGAACGTGCAGATCCCGGCGGACGTGGCGGCGCTTGCGGTGCTGTCGCTCTATACGGGCGTGTTCTACGCGGAGATTTTCCGTGGCGGTATCGTCTCGATCGAGCGGGGGCAGTGGGATGCGGCCCGCGCGCTGGGGCTTTCGCGCTGGCAGGTGATGCGGCTGGTGATCCTGCCGCAGGCGATTCGGCGGATGGTGCCGCCGTTCGTCAACCAGTCGGTGACGCAGCTCAAGAACACCTCGCTCGTTTCGGTGATCGCGGTGCCGGACCTGCTGTACCAGGGGACCACGATCACCGAAACGACGTACCGGCCGTTGGAGGTCTACACCGTCGTGGCGCTCATCTATTTCGCGCTGCTGTTCCCGAGCACCCTGCTTGCCCAATGGTACGAACGGCGGCTGGCGCGGGGTCGGTAACGACCCGTTAGGAAAGTGCTTCACGTGAAGCATTGTTCGATATCGAACAATGTCAGTGCACCTTGAACGCCTCGAACGGCTCCCGGCAGGCGAGGCACCGGTGCAGGGATTTACAGGCGGTGGCGCCGAAGGCGCTGAGCCGCTCGGTCGCCGCGCTGGCGCAGCGGGGGCAGGGAGGGGAGGGGGCGGCGAACAGGGCGTCCCCGGCCGCGGGGCCTGGCGGGGGCGGGGCGATGCCGGCGGCGGCGAGCTTGGCGCAGCCCTCCGGCGTCAGCCAGGCGCTGGTCCAGGGCGGGGCCATAACGTTGCGTATACGAACCGGACCAAGACCGGCGCGCTCCAGTGCGGCCTCGATCTCCCAGCCGATCACGGCCATCGCGGGGCAGCCGGTGTAGGTGGGGGTGATCGTCACCTCGATCGTGCCGTCGCGCAGGGCGACGTCGCGCAGGATGCCGAGGTCGGCGATCGTCAGCGCGGGCAGTTCCGGATCGGCGACCGCGGCCGCGGCGGCCCAGGCGCGGGTGTGGCGATCGTCGGTCACCACACCGCTCCGGGGTGGGCGCGGGCGAGGGATTGCATCTCGGCCAGCATCTTCCCGAACGCCTCACTGTGCAGGCCGCGGCGCCCGCCGCTCTGCGCCCAGCCGTCCGCCGGGCGGGCGAGGGTCGCGCGGGCGAGCACGCGATCAACCGTCGCGGACCAGGCGGCGCGGAGCGGGGCGGGGTCGGGCAGGAGGGTCTCGGGCGGGTCGGGTTCCGACAGTTCCGCGGTGTAGGGCCAGAGCGCCTCCAGCGCGGCTTGCGCGCGGGCGTGGCTTTCCGCGGTACCGTCGCCGAGGCGGATCAGCCATTCGGAGGCGTGGCGCAGGTGGTAGGCGGATTCCTTTTCCGCTTTTGCTGCCACGGCGGCGAACGCCTGATCTTTGCTGGCGGTGGCCGCGCGCCAGAAGTTGTCGGCATGGGCGGTGTAGAGGAACTGGCGGGCGATCGTGTGGGCGAAGTCGCCGTTCGGTTGTTCCACCAGGAGGACGTTGCGGAATTCCCGGTCGGTGCGGAAATAGGCGAGATCGTCCTCGGTCTGGCCGGTGCGTGCGCCGACTTCGGCATACAGCGCGCGGGCGAGGCCGATCTGGTCGAGTGCCAGGTTGGCGAGCGCCAGGTCTTCCTCCGGCATCGGGGCGCGGCCGCACCATTCGGACAGGCGGTGGCCGAGGACGAGGGCGTCGTCGGCGCGGGCGAGCAGGGCGTGGGTGCGCGGGTCGAGCATGGGGCGTCAGGATAGCATGGGAGGGTTGATCTGTGGGGTACTTCGGCCGGGGGAGGCAGGGCGATCGGGCGAACGCCTGGATCGCCCCATGGCCGGCGCCCCATGCGCGGCCGCGGGAGACCTTGGGGCAACCCGGATACCGACCCAAGCCCGGGGGGGCAATTAAGTTCGATATAGCAACAATAAGGCCGCGCGTCCGCCGCACCCGCTCAGCCCGGAATTTGCGTCCCATCCGCCAGCGCCAGCCCCGCGCACCCGCGCCAGACCGGCCGCCGGTCCCGCCTACTCGCGGCGGGCAGGCACCACAGCGCGACAATGTCCGTCACGGAAACATCCTTCGCCCGCGCGCACGCGTAGTCGGCCGCCGCCGCCTCGGCCTCCGCGCGCCCGCCGGGCACCACGATCACCGGCCGGCGCCGCCGCCGCGAGGCGGGCAGCAGCGCGCGATCCACCCCGAGCATCCAGCCAAGCGGGCGCAGGATCGGCCCCAGCCTTGGATCGGCGGCCAGCAGGTCGGCCATCGCCGGCTCGCGCAGCAGGTCTTCCATCTGCGCGCGGCCGGCGGCGGCTTGCGGGAGCAGCCGCAGCAGCCAGCGCCAGGACCGCGGCAGCCCGGTGCGCGCGGGCGGCGGGTCCGCCGGAGCGAAGCGCAGGCTGTGGGTGGGAACGAATCTCGGTTCGGCCGGCTTGGGAGCGGGCTTCGGGGGCGGGATCGGGGTGGAGGCGACGGCGCGGAACCGGGCGGCGAGATGGCGCAGCCGGGCCAGCAGGGCGCCGGCGTGCGCGGGTGCCAGGCCCGCCCGACGCGCCCCTGCCTGATCGTCCCCCGCCCGATCGCGCCCCGCCGGATCGCGCAGGCCGCCGATACGGTCGGCCAGCCAGGCGATGAGGCCGGTCAGGCGGTCGAGGAGGGGGGTGGGGGTCATGGGTTGCGAACATATATAGAACATTTGCCCAGGGCGAGGCAACAGGTTTGTGCGGGCGGCACAGGGCAATCCGGTGAAGAGTGTTCCACGACGCTGAATGCCGGGTGTGAACCAATCACGCCCCGGCCGACTTCACCGCCATCAAACACATGGCCTGCAACCGGCTCCGCAGGGCGCCGGGGAAAGAATCACTGCGGCTCGGGCGTAAGCCTGCCGCATGGGATGACAGATTTCTCGAAAGCTTGGTCATAGAGCGATTTTTTCGCCCGATTCCCCTGCGGGGGGCTGGTGCTTACCCGTCAGGGACGCGACGAACGTGCCGCGCCCCTGACGGGTAAGCACCAGCCCCCCGGCGATCGAGCGATAGAGCGGCGCCTACGTGCTCACCAGAACGTCATGCATCGCTGTTGACACAGGACAGGCCTCCATTGGCTGTCGCCGGGACGGCGGACCGAACGAAGCGGGCGTTGGCATCGGACCACTAGGTGAACAGCCGTCGCTCGGCGATGACGGAGCGCACCAGATCGAGAACCTGTTGCAGCTTCGGGCCGAACTCGCTTGCCTGATAGCACAGCGATACGCGGTGGCCACCCATCGCGGGCGCCACCGTGACCTGTTGCGCCTCCTGCCGCCGCACGTGCTCCTCCATCAGGCGCACCGGCGCCAGCCCGATCGCGCGGCCCGCCAGGATGATGCGCATCGTGACGGGAAGGCTGTTGCACATGCTGACGAGCGGAGGGGTAACACCCGCCTGCGCGAACCAGGCCATCGCCGTCGTGTACAGCCGCGCGCTTTGCGGGCTGATGATCAGGTGGAAGCGCGACAGCATGAGCGGCGACAGCGCCCGGCAGCCAATGGCGACCCCCGCGCCGGCAAACCAGCCGAACTGGTTCGTGCCGATTGGCTGCGCCTGCACATGCGGCTCCAGATCCGGTTGCGAGACGATGCCGACATCCAGTCTGCGTTCGTTGAGCAGCCGCCCTACCTCCGCCGTGTCGCCGACATGGATCGCCGTCTTCAGATCCGGATATTCCGCTTCCAGCCGCAGCAGCAGGTCCGGCAGGCAGATCAGCGCGAAGCTCTCGTTGAGCCCGAGGCGCAGCAGGCCGCGCAGCGGATCGCGGCCACGGAAGCGCGCGACCACCGATGCAGCGTCATCCAGGAGGCGGTGCGCATGATCGATCAGCGCATGGCCCTCGGCGGTCAGGCTGACCCGCGGCCCCTGCCGGATGAAGAGCTTGGTCCCGAGCGTCGCTTCCAGCTCCCGTACCCGCTGCGAGACGCTGGGTTGGGTGAGGCCGAGTTCGCGGGCGGCGGCGTGGAAGCTGCCCAGCCGCACGATGCAGTCGAAGGCCCGGATCTGGGCGAGCGTCATAGCCATAGGGAAAAGTTATCACAACTCTCCAGAACTTCCAATTTCCCCTATGCTGGGACCGATGCTAGCGTTGCCGGACGATACACATGAGGAACGCCGTGCTGCCCCCAAATGTCGTGAAACAAGCCGCCCGCAGCGGCATCCGTATCCGTGGCTTGCACATGACGTTTGCCGCGCCCAGCGTCATCGAGCTGCTCGCCGCCGATCTCGACTTCGTCTATATCGACGGCGAACACGGGTGCTTCGATGCCCGCGATGTCGAGGCCGCCTGCATCGCCGCGGAACGCCACGATCTCACCGCCATTGCGCGCGTGCCCGACAGTTCGAGCGCCACCATCACGCACTTCCTCGACCGCGGCGTGCAGGGCATCATCGTGCCGCATATCGAGACGGTGCAGCAGGCGTGCGATGCGGTCGCCGCAACCTATTACGCACCGCTGGGCGAGCGTTCCTTCGGCGGCAGCCGGCCCGCCTTCCTGGCGATCGTCGACAAGCCCGCCCATATGCAAGCCTGCAACGCCACGACGTCGCTCTGCCTGATGATCGAGAGCGCCGCCGGCGTCGCGGCCGCCGGTGCGCTGGCGGCCGTCGAGGGCGTCGATTATCTCAGCTTCGGCATGATGGACCTCGCGCAGGCGTTGGGCCATTCCGGCGATCCCGGCCATCCGGAGGTCCGGCAGGCCGTGAAGAAGGCCACCGCGGCCGTCCACGACGCCGGCAAGTGCGTGCGCGAGGATTTCATGCGATTTGGCTGGATCAATGACATCATCGTTGCCGGATCGCGGCAGTTTCTCGCCGCCTGACCGCACGGCGGGAGGGCCGCGGACTTTTCGGCCTTCCGCTTCCCAAGGCCCGGCTGTTCCCCGGTGCCCGGTTCAGCAGCACCACTGCACAGATGTCGAACGTGCGTAGCACCGCCTGAAGCGGAAAAGACGAACGGGGGAGAGAGCGTGATGACCAGAGTGGCCGTGCTCGACGACTGGCAGGCAGTCGCCGAGCGGAGCGCGGATTGGACGAAGTTGCGCGAGAGAGCCGAAATCGTCTTCTTCCGCGATGCGTTCGCGAGCGAGGACGACGCCGCCGTGCGGCTGCGGGACTTCGACGTGCTGATGGCGATGCGCGAACGCACCGCGTTTCCCGCTTCGCTCGTGCAGCGCCTTCCCCGTCTGCGCCTGTTCAACCTGACCGGGGCGCGCGCCGCGTCGGTCGACATGGCGGCCCTGCGCGCGCAGGGCGTGACCATCACCCATACCGGCGGCGGCGGTACCGGTAGTGCGACCGCCGAGCTGGCCCTCGGCCTCATGCTGGCCGCGGCGCGCAATATCGCGCAGGCGGACGCGAGGATGCGGCGGGGCCATTTCCAGACCGACGTGGCGCCGGGCGACGAACTTGCCGGCAAGGTGCTGGGCCTGCTCGGTCTGGGCAGGCTCGGCCAGCACATGGCGCGCTACGGCGCCGCGCTCGGCATGACGGTGCTGGCCTGGAGCCAGAACCTGACCGCGGAGGCGGCACAGGCGGGCGGTGCGACCTGGGTGACCAAGGACGCGCTGCTGGCGGAAAGCGATGTCATCAGCCTGCACCTCGTCTTGTCGGAACGCACCCGTGGCATCATCGGCGCGGCCGAGCTCGCGCGCATGCGGCCGGGCGCGCTTCTCATCAATACCTCGCGCGGACCGCTGATCGACGAGCCGGCACTTGTCACAGCCCTTCAGGGCGGCCGGATCCATGCCGCGCTGGACGTCTATGATCGCGAGCCGCTGCCGGCCGACCATCCGTTTCGCAGCCTCCCGAACACGGTGCTGACGCCGCATCTCGGCTACGGCACGGCGGCGACGTTTCGCGACTTCTACCGTCAGAGCATCGAGAACGTGCTGGCATTCCTGGACGGCGCGCCGATCCGCACGCTGCTTCCGTCGTGAAGGGGACCGCCATGCAACCCGAGGCGATGACCATGGCTGTCGACGCGCTGACCCGGGCGCGTCGATCGCGCACCCGCATCGACGCGCTGCCGCCGGGCAGCCAGCCCGCAAATCTCGTCGAGGCCCATGCCGTGCAGGACGCAACGGTCGCGGCGCTCGGCGAATGCGTGGCCGGCTGGAAAGTGGCCGTGACCAAGGAAGGCGAGGTGATGCGCGGGGTGATCGTCGGATCGCGCCTGCTGGAAAGCCCGGCCGAACTCGCCGCCGCCGACGTACCGTTGCTCGGGATCGAGGCGGAGATCGGCTTCCTGTTCGCGCGCGACCTGCCGCCGCGGACGGCCCATTACACCGCGGAGGATGTCGCGGCGGCGACCACGGCGGTGGTCGGGATCGAGATCGTCGCCTCCCGCTTCGCGGACTATGCCACCACGCCGCTGCTCGACCGTACCGCGGACTGCATGTCGAACGGCGCCTACGTCATCGGCACACGCCGGCCCGATTGGCGGCAGACGGACCTTTCCGGATTGCAGGCCACCTTGCGGGTGAACGGCGCCGTCGCGGTGCAGAAAACCGGCGCCCATCCGACCGGCGATCCGATCATCCCCGCGGTTGCGCTGGTCAACGCGTTGCGTGCCACGACCGGCGTGAAGGCGGGACAGTTGATCACGACCGGCACCTATACCGGGCTTTATTTTGCTGCGTCCGGCGACGCGATCGAGGCCGAGTTCACGGGCTTCGGCATTGCCAAAGTCGTGCTGACCCGCTGAGCTCCGGCTTTCCGTTCCACCCCCGACAGACGCCCCCCTGTTCGTCGCCCGTCACGCCAAGTTGCCCGGGTCCAAAAAAGTACAAGAGGAAACAAGATGCCTGCGGAAGCCATGGCGGCCGTACGTCCATTCAACCCGGGACTGTGGATCGATCGCGCCGTCGGTCGTGCGATAGAGGTCGCCGGCGCCATCCTGCTGGTCGTCGAGATCGTGTTGCTGCTGACCAACGTCATCGCCCGCTATGTTTTTGGCGACCCGTTGGTGATGATCGATGAGCTCTCGTCGGTGCTGTTCCTATGGCTTGCCATGCTCGGCGCCGTGCTTGCATTGCGTCGCGCCGGCCATATGCGCATGACGGCGGTGGTCAACCGGTCCTCCCCCACGCCCCGCCGCCTGCTGGAACTGATCTCGGACTTTGCCATCTTCGGCTTCCTGGCCCTGACCTTGCTGCCGTCCATCAGCTACGTGCAAAACGAGCAGGCGGTCACGCTCACCACCATGAACCTCTCGCTCGCCTGGCGCGCGGCGGCGATGCCGATGGGTATCGCGCTCATGCTGGTGTCGATGCTGTTGCGTATCCGCAGCCGGCCCGGCGGGTTGGAGCTGGCCGCCCTGGCGATCGTGGTCGTGACCTTCGGCGGCCTGGCTCTGCTGGCTCCGGTGTTTCCCCCGCTCGGCAACGACAATCTGGTGATCTTCTTCCTGGGCGGCGCGGCGGTGACGGTGTTCGCCGGCATCCCCATCGCCTTTTCCTTCGGCCTCGCCACCCTGGGCTATCTCGGCCTGTCCACCTACATCCCGGTCTCGGTGCTGATCTCGCGCATGGATGCCGGCATGACCAGCCCGGTGCTGCTCGCCATCCCGCTGTTCGTGTTCCTGGGCCTGTTGCTTGAGTTCACCGGCATGGCGGAGGTGATGGTCGGCTTCCTCGCGAACCTGCTTGGCCACGTCAAGGGCGGGCTGTCCTACGTGCTGATCGGGGCGATCTACCTGGTTTCGGGCATTTCCGGATCGAAGGCGGCCGACATGGCGGCGATCGCGCCGGTGCTGTTCCCGGAGATGATTAAGCGCGGGGTACCACGCGGCGACCTGGTGGCCCTGCTTGCCGCCACCGGCGCACAGACCGAGACGATTCCGCCGAGCCTCATCCTGATCACCATCGGCTCGGCCACCGGCGTCTCCATCGCATCGCTGTTCGCCGGCGGCGTGCTACCCGGCCTGGTGGGCGGCGTCATCCTCTGTTCCGTCGTGTGGTTCCGTGCTCGCAAGAGCGCCGTGCCGGTGCTGCCGCGGGCAAGCGCGGCGGTCCTGCTGCGCAGCCTGGTTGTGGCAGCCCCGGCGCTGGCATTGCCCTTCGTCATCCGTTACGCGATCGTCGGCGGCATCGCGACCGCCACCGAGGTCTCCACCATCGGCATCGTCTATGCGCTGATCGTCGGCGCGGCGGTCTATCGCAAATGCAACTGGCGCCGTCTGTGGCCGATGCTGGTGCAAACCGTGACATTGACGGGTGCCATCCTGCTGATCGTGGGTGCCGCCACGGCGATGGCCTGGGCGATCACCCAAACCGGCATCTCCAGCGGGCTGGCACAGTGGATCGCGACGATGCCCGGTGGCTCGGTATCCTTCATGCTGATGTCGATCCTGATCTTCATGGTTCTCGGCAGCGTGCTGGAGGGTATCCCGGCCATCGTGCTGATGGGACCACTGTTGTTCCCGATCGCGCGTCAGCTTGGTGTGAACGAGATCCACTACGCCATGGTGGCCATCCTCAGCATGGGGATCGGGTTGTTCTCGCCGCCCTTCGGCGTCGGCTACTACGTCGCCAGCGCGATCGGCGGTGCCACGCCGGACGAAGGATTGCCGCATATCGGTCGCTACATCCTCGCCCTTTTCCTTGGGCTGCTGGTGGTAGCCGCCTTCCCATGGATCACGACGGTGCTGGTCTGACGGCGTTCGCCGCCGGCAGCGCCACCGATCCGGAAACTCTTCGAACCCAACCCCCAGGAGGAACTCATCATGAATGTCACACGGCGCATCTTCACGGCCGGGGCGGCCACTGCCCTGGCCATGCCGGCACTGATCCGGACGGCGCAAGCGGCGGAATTCGTCTACAAGATCGGCACCAGCACGCCGCTGGGGCATCCGTTCAACACCCGCCTGATCGAAGCGGGAGCCAGGATCAAGAAGGAATCCAACGGCAGGATGGAGTTCCTGGTCTTCCCGGATAGCCAGCTCGGCGGCGACAACGACATCCTCTCCCAGGCGAGAAGCGGCGCCATCCAGTTCTGCCAGCCGACGGGGCAGATCCTGTCCACCCTCCTGCCGGTCGCGGCCATCAATGCGATGGGCTTCGTGTTCTCCGGCTATGATCAGGTCTGGTCGGCGATGGACGGCGATCTCGGCCACTTCGTGCGCCAGCAGATCATCGCCAAGACTGACCTGTTCCCGATGGAGAAGATGTGGGACCTCGGCTTCCGGGAGACCACCACCAGCAATCGCCAGATCAAGGTGGCCAAGGACTTCGAAGGGCTGAAACTGCGCGTGCCCATCGCGCCGAGCCTGGTCGCCATCTTCCGCGCTCTCAAGGCAGCGCCGGTGGGCATGGAGTATGGCGAGGTGTATTCCGCCTTGCAGACCCACGTCGTCGACGGCCAGGAAAACCCGCTGTCGCAGGTCACGGCCGGCAAGTTCTACGAGGTGCAGAAATACGTCTCGATGACGAACCACGTCTGGGACGGCTACTGGATCTGCTGCAACGCCGCCGCCTGGAAGCGCCTGCCGCCCGACCTGCAGAAGATCGTTGCGACGAGCCTGAACGAGACCGCGATCCCGCAGCGCGTGGACATCGCCAAGCTCAACAGCTCCACGAAGGGCGAGCTGCTGAAGAAGGGCATGATCTTCAACGACACCACGCCGGAAACGTTCCGGGCGCAGCTCAAGGCTTCCGGCTTCTATGCGGAGTGGCATGCCAAGATGGGCAATGAAGCCTGGGCGCTGCTGGAGAAGCACGTCGGCAAACTGGGCTAGTTCGGCCCCCCGCACCGGCCGGCCGTCGACCCGGCCCGCTGCGCCTCGTCCTGGGGGGCAGCGGGCCCGGCGCGGCGCGACCTCGCCGTACGAAAATCCCTACTGGCGGGTCGTCGCCTGGCGTCCCATCGCCACCACAATCACGGCCGTGACGACAGGCGCGATCGCGATCGGCAGCAGTGCAAGCTGAAAACTGCCGGTACGATCGCGCAGCACCCCGATGATGTAGGGGCCGGCGAAACCGCCGACCCCGCTGCCGACGGCGTTGATGACGGCGAATCCGGCCGCCGCGGCGGTGCCGGACAGGAACGCCGCCGGGAGCGTCCAGAAACAGGACACCAGCGAGAAACTGCCGATCGCTGCGACGCACAGCGAGGCGACCACCAGCACCGGCGCGTGCAGCAGGGTGCAGCCGGCGAAGCCCACGGCGGTCAGCAGTGCCGCGCCGGCGACGTGCCAGGTGCGTTCCTGCGTCCGGTCCGAGTGCAGGTTCCACAGGATCATGCCGACCGTGGCGCAGAGATACGGCAGCGCCGAAATGAAGCCGACCTCGACGTTGCTCAGGCCGCCGAACGCCTTGACGATCTGCGGCGTCCACAGCGAGAGCCCGTAGTTCGTCATTGCGGCGCCGATATAGGCGACGGTGAGGATCAGCATGCGCGGATGCAGCAAGGCTTCGACGACGCCCCACTGGACGTGCTTCTCGCGCTCCGCCCGCTCCTGCGCGAGGCGATCGGCGAGCCAGTCGCGCTCGGCGGGATCGAGCCACCTGGCCTGCTCCGGCCGGTCGATCAGATACACCAACATGAAGAAGCCGAGCAGCACCGAGGGCACTGCCTCCAGCAGGAAGAGCCACTGCCAGCCGCGCAGGCCCGCCAGCCCGTCGAGCCCGAGCACGAAGCCGGAGATCGGCGCGCCGATCACGACCGCGAACGGTGCCGCGGCCATGAACATGCCGATGATCCGGGCGCGGTAGGCGGCGGGGAACCACCAGGTCAGGTAGAGGATGATGCCGGGAAAGAATCCGGCCTCGGCGATGCCGAGCAGGAATCGCAGGACGTAGAAGGATGTCTCGCCCGAGATGGTCGCCGTCAGCCCGGACACGATACCCCAGCTGATCATGATGCGGGCGATCCACCGGCGGGCGCCCACGCGCTGCATGATCAGGTTGCTGGGCACCTCGCCGAGCAGGTAGGCGATGAAGAACATCCCGGCGCCCAGTCCGTAGGCGCTCGCCGTCAGCCCGAGGTCATGGTTCATGGTCAGTGCGGCGAAGCTGACGTTGACCCGGTCCAGGTAATTCACGATGTAGCCGACGACCAGGAGCGGCAGCAGGCGCAGGGCGACTTTCCGCATCAGCGCCGGCCGGTCCGTTGCGGTCGTGCCGGCAAGCCCCGGCGTCAGGGCCGCGAGATCGGTCTGGCTCATTTCTTCCCCCCGTGGCGGCGTGCGAGGTGACCTCCCGCCGCGTTCGGGTCCAGATAATCATACTACTATATACGGACGCAAGAGCCCGGCTCGCGCCGTTCGGCCGCTCCATTCCCTTCCCTACAAGGAACGTAAGGCCCTTTTCTACCCGCGATCTGTCAGGCGGCCAGGGCATCCGTCGGTCAGCGCGGCCGGAACGTGCCACGTCTCGGACCGATGGTGACGTTGGCCTCAGTACACTATATAATATGAGTATTGGATACGCCCGGCCGTGGTCAGACGCCTTGCCGGCGGCTCCTTGCAGCGTTCGCCGGCTGCGGCAGGATGGAGCCTACGCCGAGGACGCAGCGCGCCCCGCCGCCCGGCGCCGCGTCGGCCTGGCGGCATCGCCGGCGGGTGGGACCTGCTGTTCCCGCATCGTCGCACGGGCACCATTGAGGAAGAATTCCACCTTGCTCTCGATCGTGGTCGGCACGTCCTGCTTCAGCGTCGGCGTGTGCACCCAGCGCCGGAACGCGATGTGATAGATCGCCGCGTGCAGTGACTGCACCAGCTCCAGCTCGGCCTCGCTGACCGGGGCCGCCGGGTCGCCGTGGCCGCAGTCCTGGCGCAGCAGGCGGGCGATGCGGGTGAACATGCGGTCCGTCAGCCGGGCGTAGTAGCGGCGATTGAAGTCGTGCTTTGCCAAGCCACTGAACAGGAACAGCCGCACGTGCTCGTAGGTGAACATCTGCGCCGAGAACTCGACGTAGAAGCGGGTGATCCGTTCCGCCGGCGGCAGCGCCGCATCGTCGAGCAACTGCTCCCAATGCCGGCTCCAGTCGGCCGGGAACAGCTCGGCATAGACCCGCTCGATCAACGCCGCCTTGGTCGGGAAATAGTTGTACAGCAGCGGCTGCGTGATGCCGATCCGGCGCGCCAGTTCGAGCGTGCCTGCCTGCAATCCGTATTCGGCGAAGAACCGCGTCGCCGCCTCGATGATGAGGCGCTCGCGGTCGGCCGGGGCCATGCGCCGCCGCGGCGGCGGCGCCGTCGGCTTGGGATCGGGGATGGCGGAACGGCGACGCGGGCGGGCGGACGGCATTCTGTGCGGCTGCCAAAACGTGGGGAAACGGACGCGGGCCGGAGGCCCGCCCCCGTCAGGCTAGCCGCTCGCCCTCGAAATGGTAAAGTTCGGCCGGATTGCGGACCAGAATCCGTTCCCGCACGGCCGCATCCGGCGCCCACTCGGCGAGCAGGTCGAACAACTCACCGTCGTCCGGCATGTGCCCGACGACGTTGGTGTGGGGCCAGTCGGTGCCCCAGACGCAGCGTTCCGGCGCATGGCGAATGAACAGCGCCGCGAGCGGCGCGACGTCCGCATAACGATAGCCGGTCACCGAGGCGCGATAGCCGCAGAGCTTGACCCAGTGGCGGCCGGACTCGAGCTTGCGCAGGATGTCGAGCAGGATCGGATCGCCCGGGTCCATGCCGGCCCGCATCGCCGCCAGGTGATCGAAGACCACCGGGACGGGCAAGGTATCGATGACCGGCAGGAGGGCCGGCCATATCGCCGGGGGCACGTACATCTCGATATGCCAGCCGAACGGCGCCACCTTGCGCGCGACCTCCTGCAGCCCGTCCAGCCCGGGTCCTCCGCGGGCGGTGGTGATGAACCGGGTCGCACGGACGCCGCGCGCGTCGAGATCGCGCAGGCTCGCCGGCGTGACGTCCTCGCCGACCATCGCCACGCCGCGGGCGCGCGCGCGGCCCAGAGCCTCTATCGCGGCGGTCAGGCGCCGGTTGTCGGTGCCGTACACGCTGGCCTGCACGATGACCATGCGTTCGATGCCGAGCGTGCCGAGCATCCGCAGATACGCATCTTCCAGCGCATCCGGCGGGGTGAAGCTGCGATCCGCGACATACGGATACCGTGCATCCGGACCGAGGATATGGGCGTGGCAGTCGCAGGCGAGCGCCGGGGCCCTGAACGTCGGCTGCCGGGTGGTGGGATGGGGAGGAGCACAGAGTTCCATGTCGCGATTCCCAAGAATGTACCAGCGTGCCCTGCGGCCACGCATTTCCGCGCCGGAGACGCGTGTCGCCGCGCGATGCGCTATTGACAGACCTATAATCAACACGCGATGATCGGGCAACCCAAGGGATTAAACCCGGGGGCCGCGGCACGTCCGGCGGAATGCCGGCGCGTTGCCGCACGGACGCTGGAACACCAGGATCCGTCGGGAGGAAAGGTTTGATGAGCACACATGGAATGATCACGCGGCGGGCGTCTGTCGCGGGGCTCGGCGCCGCCGTGACGGCGGCCGCCACCGGGGGCGCGCGGGCGGCGGATACGATCACGCTGAAACTGGCGACCGCCGACACGGTCAACGACACCTCATACGAGGTCGGCCAGCGTTTCGGCTCTGAGATCGCCAGGCGCACCGGCAACAAATACAACGTGCAGATGTTCGTCGGCGGGGCGCTGGGCAGCGCGGTCAACCTGGCCACCAGCCTGCAGACTGGCATCATCGATTGCGCGATCCTCACCTCCGGCTATCTCGAGTCGCTGGTGCCCTCGGTGCAGGTGCTCGACCTGCCGTTCGTGTTCAAGGACGAACCGACCGCGGCGCGCCTGCTGGACGGCGCGCTCGGCAAGCGGCTGTTCGCCGACATGGATACGCGCGGGATCAAGGGGCTCGCCTGGGGCTGGTACGGCTGGCGGCAGATGGAAATCAGCGATCGCGCGGTGAAGACCCCGGCCGACCTCAAGGGGATGAAGATGCGCATCCAGCCCGGGCCGGTGTTCGTCGCGATGTTCCGCGCGCTCGGTGCGATTCCGATCGTGCTCGACGGCAGCGAGGTCTATCTCGCCCTGTCGCAGCATACCGTCTCGGGGGTCGATTTTCCGCTGCCGACGAGCGTCACCTTCAAGGTCTACGAGGTCACGAAATACCTCGCGCTCACGCGGCATGTCTATAATGCGGGTGCGCTGATGGTGAGCCACGCGCGCTGGAACCGGCTGACGCCGGCCGAGCGCGTCGCGTTCCAGGAAGCCGCCGACACGGTCCTGCCGTTCTGGCGCAGCACGATCGCCAAACGGTCGCAGCAGGCCCTGGGCTTCCTGCAGGCGCACGGCATGCAGACGACGCAGGTCGATTTCCATGCGTTCCACAGCAAAATGAAATCAGTCTACGACCAGTTCACCCCGAAATATCCGGAGTTGTTCAAGATGATCGTCGAGCAGAACGCATGAGCGTGGAGCCGATGGCGTCCCGAACCGGCCTGTTGCTGGCCATGATGGAGCCCCCTGGCGCGATGGAGGAGGAGTTCCAGGACTGGTACGACACCGAGCATTTCCCCGAACGCGCGGGCACCGAAGGGTTCGTGACCGCGCAGCGCCTGATCTGCCTGGAAGGCTGGCCGCGCTACCTCGCCCTCTACGATCTTTCGAGCCTGGCGGTGCTGGACGGTCCCGGCTATGCGGCGATCGCGCGCACGCGCTACTCGCAATGGACCAGGCGGATCATCCCGCGCGTCTGGGGCCACTATCGGGCCGAGGCCGAACAGATCCATCCCGGAACCGCCCTGCTCGGCGCGAACGGAACCCCCGCCCGCGTCGTGCTGTGGCGCTTTCGCGGCGTGCCGCCGGCGCAGGGCGAGGCCGTCGTTGCGGGGATGGTCGCGAGCTACGCGGAGATGCCGGGCCTGCTGCAGTTGCGCGTGTTCCGCGTGCGCGCGACGGGAGACGGCGACTACCTGGCGACGGCGGAGCTCGCGGGGCCGCTGCCGCCGCCTCCGCCCAACCCCGGCGCGTTCGGTGTGGCGCTGCGCCACCTCGATCTTGTCAACGTCTACACGCCGTACTGGCGGTGAGGCGATGCGACTGGCGGAGCTCACGGCCGACCTGAGCGAGGCGACCGCGCCCTCGATCCTGCACCGGCTGTGGGCCCTGGACCTGGTGCTCGATATCGTCGTCGCGGCGGCGCTGTTCGGTGAGCTCGGCATCGTGATCGCCGATGTGATCGGCCGCGCTTTCCTTGGCCGGCCGCTGCTGTGGGCGGACGAGGTCTCCGGCCTCGCGCTCACGGTCATCGCCTTCATCGGCGGCGCCGTCGCCTATCGGCGGGACCAGCATATCGCGGTGCATGTCCTGGTCGAGCACCTGCCCGCGTCGGTCCGCGCGCCGGTGCGCGCGGCGTCCGACTGGATGGTCCTCGGCATCTCGGTGCTTTGTTTCGTTCCCTCACTGGGCCTGCTGCTCATCCGGTGGGAGGAGCTGACGCCGATCCTGGAGCTGCACACAACTTGGATTGCTCTGCCGCTGACGGTCGGTATGGGGCTGACCGCGGTCTATGCCCTGGCGCGGCTGGCCGCGCAGCCGCGCGGCGCGGTGCTGACCAGCGCGGTCGCGCTCGCCCTGCCGGCCGCGGCGGTGGCGTTGGTCCACCTGCTCTGGGTTCCCGAGCTGAGCAACGGGCTTGCCATCGCGGCCGCGATCGTTCTGGTGCTGGTGACGGTGCTGCTCGGCCTGCCGGTGGGGTTCGCCCTGACCCTGGCGACGGCATTGTTCCTCTATGCGGTGAACCCCGCGGCGATGGTGGCGCTGCCGCAGAACATGGTGGACGGCGTCTCGCGCTTCGTGCTGCTGGCGCTGCCGTTCTTCATCCTCGCCGGGTTCGTCATGGAGGCGGGCGGGATTTCGCGCCGGCTGGTGTTGTTCGTCGCGGCGTTGGTGGGCCGGCTGCGCGGCGGGCTGCTGCAGGTGCTCGTGGTCAGCATGTATATCGTATCGGGAATTTCCGGCTCCAAGGCGGCCGATGTTGCCGCCGTGGGCCTCGTCATGCGCGACATGCTGGATGAGGAAGGCTACGACCGCAGCGAGACGGCCGTCGTCCTGGCCTCGTCGGCCGCCATGGGCGAGTGCGTCCCGCCCAGCATCGCCATGCTGGTGCTGGGGTCCGTCACCTCGCTGTCCACCGGTGCCTTGTTCGCGGCCGGGCTGATCCCGGCGGCAGTGATCGCGCTGTGCCTGATGGGGCTGATCTTCCTGCGCGCCGGTCGGGCCAGCGTGCCGCGGCGGGCGGCGGTGGGACCCCGCGGGCTGCTCGGCCTCGCGGCGCGCGCCATCCTGCCGTTCTCCATGCCGGCGCTGCTGTTCACCGGCATTTTCACCGGGTTCGCGACGCCGACCGAGATATCGGCGTTCGCGGTGGCCTACGGCCTGGTGCTCGCGTTGCTGGTGTACCGCGAGATCAGCCTGCGGGCGCTGCTCCGGGTCGCCGCCCAGGCCTCCACCGTCGCGGCGATGGTGCTGTTCACCCTGGCGGCGGCACAGACGTTTTCATGGACACTGTCGGCGGCGGAGATTCCGCAGGCGCTGGCGCAGTTGGTGTCCTCCTGGCGCGACAACACGGCTCTTTTCATGGTCGCATCGATCGCGGCGCTGGTCGTGCTCGGCTCGCTGCTGGAGGGGCTTCCGGCCCTGCTGATCCTGGCGCCGTTGCTGCTGCCGATCGCGACGAAGCTCGGGATCAGCGGCCTGCACTACGGCATCGTGCTGCTGATCGCGATGGGCGTGGGCGCGTTCCTGCCGCCGCTGGGGGTCGGGTTCTACATCGCCTGCGCCATCGCGCGCGCCCCGATGGGGCCCGCGACACGCGCCATGGTGCCCTATGTCCTCGTGCTGCTGGCGGGGCTGCTGCTGGTGGCGTTCGTGCCCTGGTTCACGCTGTTGCTGCCGCGCAGCTTCGGCCTTGCGGGATGATCCGGCGTTCGGTCAGCGTGCCGCCGCCGATTTGGCCGCGCTCCGCACCCGGCGCGCCAGCGCCATGCGGCGCCGCTCGCTGTCGTCCAGATGGGCCTGCATGGCGTCCTGGGCAGCCGCGGCGTCGCCGCTCAGGATCGCATCCAGCACCGCCTTGTGCAGCGGCAGCGAGACCGTCCGGTTACGTTCGCCGTCGCGGTTGGCGATGCGCATCGCCGCCTCGAGGCTGGTGCGGATCACATGGGCCACGGGCAGCAGGAAGTCGTTCCGGGCGGCACGCAGACAGGCGACGTGGAACCGCACGTCCGCATCGACGAAATGCGGCACGTCGCGGCCGGCTTTCTCCATCGCGCGGTAGGCTTCGGCGATGGCTGCCCGGTCCTCCGCGGTCGCGCGCCTGGCCGCCAGGGCGGCGGCCGCGGGTTCGATGATCCGGCGTAGCTCCATGAGGTGGTCGATGTTGGGGATGTCGCCTTCCGGGCGATCGTGCTGCCAGCCGAGGACCTGGGGATCGAGCTGGCTCCATTCCGAACGCGGGCGCACGATGGTGCCGCGGCGCGGCCGGGCATCCAGCAGGCCTTTGCCGGAAAGGACGTTCAGCGCCTCGCGCAGCACCGTGCGGCTGACGTCGTAGCGGGCCAGCAGGATATCCTCGTTCGGCAGCGGATCGCCCGGCTGCAACCGCCCGCGCACGATCTCGCCGCCGAGCTGTTCGACAAGCTGCTGGCGCAGGTTCCGCTTCAGCGGTGGCAGGTCGGCGGGCGAAGACATCATCATATAAGCTTATCGAATGATGCTGCCGCCGGTGTCAATGCAGTTCAACCCGGCCCGCGCAGTCGCGCGGAGGATCGCCCCCCCCCGTCGCCGCCGGACCGGGCCGCCCCACCATCAAAGCCGGTACACCCGCGTCGCGGTGCCGGCGAACAGCGCCGCTTTCTCCTCGGCAGACGCCCCGGCGACGATGCGCTTGAACGCGTTCCACAGCGTTCCGTAGCTGCAGGACTGCTTGTCCGGCGGGAAATTGCTCTCGAACATGGCGCGGGTCGGGCCGAACGCCTCGATGCAAGGTTCGATATAGGGCCGCCAGGCCTCGGCCAGTTCGGCGGAGCCGGGCGGCTGCTCGCGCAAGTGGAAATCGAAGCCGAAATGCAACATGCCGAGCCCGCCCAGCTTCACGTACACGTTCGGGCAGTCCGCCAGCGCGGCGATGTCCTGGCGCCAGCCGGCGATCACCTCCGCACGCCGGCCGGCATAGGGGCCGACCCCGATCGGACCGCCGAGATGGTTGAGGATGATGGGAAGGTCCGGAAACGCGCGCGCGAACGCCACCAGATCGGGCAGTTGCGTGTGGTACAGCCAGACGTCGAAGCTGAGCCCGAGGGCGGCGAGCTGTGCGACGCCGGCGCGAAACGTCGGGTCCAGCAGGCGTTCCGGCGGCACGTAGCGGGCCACGTGTTGCACGACCTCCTCATGCCGGTCCCACGGCATGCAGTAGCGCAGGCCGCGCAACAGGCCCGCGCCGGCCGCGACCTCCGCTTCCACCGCGTCGCGGATCCGCGCGCCGAGGATGAGTTCGGCAAAACCCACCATGCCGGCCGCGATCCGCGTCGGCCCGTACTGGCCGGAGGCGCTCATGGCGGCCATGCCGCGCACGAATTCCACCTCGCCGACCGGGCGCAGCTCTTCCGGTCCGTCGGCGCGGTACATCGCTTCGCACTCCAGGAACACCGTCTTGACGATGTTGTGCCCCTGCGCGAGGTCGTCGCGGAATTCGTGCAGCAGATAGCGTCCGCGCTTCGGCGTCTCCCACAGATGATGATGCGGATCGACGATCGGCAGGTCGGGTTCCAGCGCCTCTTCGGGCTCCCGCCCCGCCAGCCAGGCGTGCAGCGCGGCGTTGTCGCGATAGATGGCGCCGCGATAGACATAGGGTTCCGTCATCTTCCTCTCCATGTGCTTGCAAACGTCCCCGCGCCGGTCGTCGTTGTGCGACGTGCGTAGGCCTCGGGATTGACGACGAAGGCGGGGCGCCGGCCGGCCAGCTCGTCCAGGATCGCCTGGGCGGCGGTGAGGCCGACACGGAGCACGGCCTCCTCCGTCTGCCCGGCCACATGCGGCGACAGGATGACGTTGGGCATCCGCCGCAGCGGGGCGTCCGCCGGCAGCGGCTCGGTCGCGAACGTGTCGAGCGCGGCGCCGGCAAGCCGTCCGCTTTGCAAGGCCGCGACCAGCGCGGGCTCGTCCACGAGTTCGCCGCGCGCGGTGTTGACCAGCACCGCGGTGGACCGCATCGCGGCGAGCGCGCGGGCATCGATCATCCCCGCGGTCTCCGGGGTCAGCCGCGCGTGCAGCGAAACGACGTCCGCCCGGGCCAGCAGGTCCGGCAGCGGCAGGACCGGAACCGGTTTCGGCCCCGGATCGGCCCGCCGCGACGCCGCGGCCAGCACCGTCATGCCGAAGCCGGCGGCGATCCGCGCCACCTTCGCCCCGACCGCGCCGAACCCGACGATGCCGAGCGTGCGGCCCTCCAGCGCGCCGCCGACCAGCGGCCCGCGGCACCAGCCTCCGGCGCGCATGCCCGCATCCGCGGCCGGTATGCGCCGGAACAGGCCGAGCAGGAGCGCGATGGTATATTCGGCAACGGCACCCGCGTTCGCCGGGCCGGTGGTGGTGACAACGACGCCGCGCGCGGTGGCGGCGTCCAGATCAACGCCGTCATTGCCGGCGCCGTGCCGCGCGACGATGCGCAGCCGCGGCGCGGCGGCGATCACCGGCGCGCCGACGACGGCCAGCCGTGCCAGGATCGCCGCGGCGTCGCGGCATGCCGCCACCAGCACCTCCTGCGACGGATAGTCGTCCAGGATGCGCAGCCGGCAGGTCGCGCGCAGCCGGTCGGCTGCCTCCGGACGAATGCTGCGGTCGATCAGCACCACCAGCGGCAGGGACCGGGACGGCATGGCGGGACGCCGCGATCAGATGCCGTCCAGCGTATAGTCATGATCGTGCCGGACGATACGCTTCTGGAAGCGCCACGCGCCGTCCGTCTTTCGCAGCTCGCAGTCGTACTGCCCCGGCGCAAGCAGCCGGCTGCTGCCGTCCCTGGTCAGGAACACGGTCAGGTAGCACGTCGCATGGGCGCGATCACCCTGCACCTGCACGACCAGGTTCGAAATGACGTGCCGGAGCTGGGAGCCGCCTTGGCGGAACCGGGCGAAGCGTTGTGCGAAGGCACGAATGGCCTCGCGCCCGGCATAGACGCCCACCGCGGGACTCTCGAGCGCGCCGTCCTCGGTGAAGCAGGCGACCAGCGTCTCCACGTCGCCCGCATCGATCGCGCAGGTGTAGCGTACGAACAGGTTGCTGATGGCAAGACGGTCCTCGATCGATGCGGCTGTCATGCGTGCATTCCGTTCCCGGCTGCCGGAGGTGTGTCGTCGGTCAAAATCCGTAGAGGCGTGCGGGGTTGTCCACCAGGATCGCCCGCCAGGCCGGCGCGCCGTCGAGGCTCGCGCGCAGCACGTCCAGCAGCGCCGTCTCGTCCACCGGACGATAGCCGGCCGGCGGGGCCGCATCGCCGATCCCGGCGTGCTGGTGCACGAGATGCGGCCAGTCGGTGCCCCATACCAGCCGGGCCGGATTGGCGGCGACCAGGGCGCGGGCGAAATCGACTGCCTTGTCGAGCTGATGGTCGTCCTCCGCAACGATATCCGCGCCGCTCAGCTTGGCCCAGCAGTGCTCCCGCGCGAGCAGGGTGCAGAGCAGCCGGAAGCCGGGCTCCTGGAGGCCGAGGCGGGCGCGGGCGCCGCCCATGTGGTCGAACACGACCGGCACCGGCAGGTCGGGCAGCAGCGGCGCCACCACCGCGAGGATGTCCCCGTCGCCGTAGATCTGCACGTGCCATCCGAGCGGCGCCACCTGGTCCGCGGCACCTTGCAACAGGGCGCGCGCCGCGGCGGTCTCGGTGATGCGTGGCGACATCAGGTTGAGCCTGATGCCGCGGACCCCGGCATGGTGCATGGACCGCAGCGTATCGGCGCCGAACGATCCGTCGATGACGGCGACGGCTCGCATGGTTGGCGCGCCCTGGCCGAGCGTGTCGAGCAGGGCCCGGTTGTCGGTGCCGTAGGCGCTCGGTTGCACCAGCACGACCCGCGCCAGGCCCAGCCGCTCGCTTATCCGGCGGTACTCGGCGAGCGGTTTCGGCGACGGCGCATAGGTGCGGTCGGGCGCGCCGGGGTAGCGATCGGGCGGGCCGAACACATGCATGTGGCAGTCGCAGGCGAGGGGAGGGACGGGCCATGCGGAATGCGGGGACGATGACATGTCTGCGGCGACCGGTGCTGCTGGTGTCAACCGACGGCGGGGGTATTCGCCTCGAGCGGGGTGGGGGCGAAGCCCACGATCTCCGCGAAGCGCTGCGCGTAGCGCGGCCATGCCTCGGGGTTCACGAGGCGCGGCGGCACGCCCCCGCGCAGCAGCGCGATCCACTGCTCCGCCGCGGCTTTCGACATGTTATACATCGTTTCCACCGTTCCGCCGGCGATGTGCGGGGTTGCGATCACGTTGTCGAGCTGCAGCAGCGGATGGTCCGGCGGCGGCGGCTCGACATCGAAGACGTCGATACCGGCCCCCGCGATCGTGCCCGACCGCAGCGCGTCGAGCAGCGCCGCTTCGCTGTGGATCAGGCCGCGCGCCGTGTTGATGAAATAGGCCGTCGGCTTCATGCGGGCGAACTGCGCCGCGCCGAACATGCCCACGGTCTCGCGGGTGCGCGGACAATGCACCGTGATGAAATCCGATTGCGCGAGCAGCGTATCGAACGCCACCTTGGCCGCGCCGCGTTCGGCCACCTGATCGGCGCTGAGATACGGATCGTAGGCGAGCACCCGCATGTCGAAGATGCTGCAGTATTTGGCGGTGAGGCGGCCGATCTGGCCGATGCCGACGATGCCGACGGTCTTGCCCTTGATGTCGTTGCCGGAGAGCAGCAGGCGATCCGTCGCGGTGCCGCGCAGCAGCGCCCGGTTGGCATAGCCGACACGCTTGGTCAGCCCGAGCATGAGCGCCATCGCATGCTCCGCCACCGGTTCGCTGTTGGTGCCGGACTGGTTGCAGACGATCACCCCCGCTTTGGTGCAGGCGTCCACGTCGATCACGTCGTAGCCGGCGCCGGCGGAGGAGATGGCGAGCAGCAGCGGGCAGCGCGCCAGCAACTCGGCCGAACCGAACCAGGGCTCCCTGAGCTCCGTGCGCGCGCTGATCTGGTACCCGCAGGCCGATGCCAGGCTCGACCAGTTCTCCGCTGCCGGGTCGTCGTAGCGCAGGCGGGTCAATTCGATATCGTCCTGGGCGCCGAGGATCTGCTCCGCCACCGGGTCGAACCAGCGTTCGAAATAGGCCAGCCGCTTGCGATTGACGGTCATAAAAAGTTCGCTCCCCCGGAAGGCGGTCTTGCGGCCGGCCGCATCGCCAAGCCAACGAATACGGTAATACTAATGCTCCGGGTCGCACTGTCAAGCAAGCGGCGGCGGGGAAGACGCGGAGGGGGACCGGTGCATTGACAGCGAGGCTCGGAACCGGACATCATATCGTATGACCAATTCAAACGGTCAGCCGGGCAGGACGGCCGCGCCCGGCCAACAAGGGAGAGGAAGTCCATGGTGCAGGAGAAAGAGGTCATTGCGAAGATATCGCGGCGCTTCGTCCCGCTGATGATCGCTGCGGCCTTCCTGGCATATCTCGACCGCGTGAACGTCAGTTTCGCGGCGCTCGGCATGAACGCCGACATCGGCCTGTCGTCCGCCGCCTACGGCTTCGGCGCCGGCATCTTCTTCGTCACCTACGTGCTGGTGGAGGTGCCGTCCAACCTCATTCTCGCTCGTGTCGGTGCCCGGCGCTGGCTGGCACGGATCATGTTCACCTGGGGCGTGATCTCGCTCTGCATGATCTTCGTGCGCGGCGAATACAGCTTCTACGTGCTGCGGGCGCTGCTCGGCGTGGCCGAGGCCGGCCTCTATCCGGGCATCGTCTTCTTCCTCTCGATCTGGTTCCCGGCCGAGTACCGGGCGCGGATCGGCGGGTTGTTCTGGCTGTCGATCCCGCTGTCGTCGGTGATCGGCGCCCCGGTCTCCGGCCTGCTGCTCGGGCTCGACGGCGTGTTCGGACTGCGGGGATGGATGTGGCTGTTCATCGTGGAGGCGCTGCCGACCTTGGTGCTGTCCTTCGTCCTGCTGCGCGTCGTCACGGATTCCCCCGCGGAGGCCGGCTGGCTTGCGCCGGCGGAGCGCGACTGGCTGGTGCAGCGCATGGCCGCCGAGCATGCGGCGGCGGAGGACGACGGCGGTCGCGGCCCGCTCGCCGCGCTGTCGGATCCGCGGGTCTGGGCGCTCGGCCTGGTCTGCTTCGGCGCGGTCATCATCAACTACGGGCTGAGCTTCTTCCTGCCGCAGATCATCAAGGGATTCGGGCTGTCGAACACAGCGGTGGGCTTCGTCACCGCGTTGCCCTACGTGGCCGCCGTATTCGGGATTCTCGCCTCCGGCCACCTGTCGGACGCGACGTCCAGCCGTCGCGGCTGCGCCGGGGCGATGATCGTGCTCTGCGCCGTCTGCCTCGCCGTTTCCACCCTGTTCGCTGCGCCGGTCTACGAGATGGCCGCGCTCGTCGCGGCGGGTTTCTTCATGTTCAGCTACCTGCCGGCGTTCTGGGCGATCCCGCAGGGCTTCCTGCGCGGGCCGGCCCTGGCGGTCGGCATTGCGGCCATCAACGCGATCGCGAACGTGGGCGGCTTCGTCGGGCCGTACCTCATGGGCTATCTGCACGACGAGACCGGGAGTTTCGCCGACGGCCTGCGGATCCTGGCATTGATCGGTGCGATCGGGGTTCTGCTGCTGCTTGTGGTCCGCCCGCGCAGCCAGGCGGCGCTGCAGCCGGCGGCCAGCCGGGCGCATTAGAACAGGTCGCCCCCGGACTGGTATCGCGCAGCGATCCGGGACGTGTGAACCTGCTCGTGAGACGATAGCTGGAGCGTGTTCAGCTATGCTGAACACGCTCCAGTCCGGTGCGCGCGGCCGGCGCCGACCGCGCGAGCCGATCGCGTCAGAGCGTGAAAAACAATCGAACTTGTGAAAGAACGCCCGTTGTCATTGCTCGGATTTTCGGGCGGTTTTGGCGGCTGACGGGCATTCTTTCGCAAACTCTCAGGCGACCCGGACCAGCTTCTGCAGGCTGCGGATGCGCCGCGGCCGGGCGGTGCTGGGGAAGACGTGTTCCCAGGCGGACCAGGACACCTCGCCCACGTAGAGATCGCCGTGCGAATCGATCGCGAGCGTGTGCGGCGCGATGAAGCCGCCGTCTTCGGTGCTGGCGCGCGATGCGCCCAGCCGCCCCAGCAGCCGGCCCTGATGGTCGAGAATGGAAATCCGCGGCCCGATATTGGGAAAGCGGCGATTGATCGCGAGGAACGGGCCGAGCTCGCCCACGAAGAAGATCGGCTTGCTGGTCCCGTGCATGTAGAGCCCGCAGGGCCGAAACAGATTGTGCCACTGCGTCACGAACCGGCCTTCGGTGTCGAACACCTGGATACGGTAGTTCTCCCGGTCGGCGACATAGACGAAGCCGTCGGCGTCGCAGGTGATGTTGTGCACGACGTTGAACTCGCCGGGGTCGGTGCCGAACCCACCCCAGGAGAGGACCCGGGTTCCGTCCGGCCTGAACTTGTGCACCCGCGCGTTCCCGTATCCGTCGGCGACCAGGATGTCGCCGTCCGGGGTGAGCGCGCTATGGGTGCAGCGATGGAACGGCTGGCCGCTGAACTCCTCCGCCGGCTTGCCTGGCGTGCCGAGCGTGGACAGCACCTCGCCGTCCAGCGTGCAGCGGCGGATGACGTGGTCGCCCTCATCGGCGCACCAGATCGTGTCGTCGGGGGCGAGGTGCACGGCGTGCGGGCGTTTGCAGGTGCCGTCGCCCCAGGTCCGCACCACGTTGCCCTGGCGGTCGAACACCACCATCGGATGGGTGCCGCGGTTGAAGACATGCACCCGGTCCTGCCGATCGACCGCGATCCCGCCGACATCGGCGAGCTCCCACTCCGCCGGCAGCTTTGCCCAGCCGGGCTCGACCGCGTATCTGAAATCGCCGGTGCCGATGATTGCCGTCATGCTTGCAGCCTTTCGTCCGTTCGGGAATCGTCCTGCGGCCGGTAGGCCGGAACCAGATGCGCCGGCCCGAGCTCATTGAGGCGGGTGCAGCCGAGCATGGCCATGTTGCGGTCGATTTCGAGCGAGAGCAGGGCGATGGCGTGCTGCACGCCCTCCCTGCCGCCGATCGCCGCCGCATAGAGGAACGGGCGGCCGAGGAAGACGAACGCCGCCCCCAGCCCCAGCGCCTTGAGCACGTCGGTGCCGCGCCGGATGCCGCTGTCCATCGTGACGGTCATCGATCCGCTGGCGGCACGGACGTCGGCCACCGCCGCCAGGGCGGGCATGGCACCGTCGAGCTGCCGCCCGCCGTGATTGGACACGATGACGCCGTCGATGCCGGTCCGGGCAGCCTGCGCCGCGTCCTCGGGCGCGAGGATGCCTTTCAGTACCAGCGTGCCGGGCCAGCGGTCGCGGATCCAGGCGATGTCGTCCCAGCACAGCGCATCCCGGCGCCCGAAGCTGCGCTCGGCATGCGCGGAAATGAGCGGCGCGCCGCGTACGGCGTCCACGTTCTCGAAATGCGGCATGCCCCGGCGCAGCAAGGTGCGCAGCATGTTGCCGACCAGCCAGCGCGGATGGGTGATCCCGTCCCAGGCGAGACCGGGGCCCGGCCGCAGCGGCAGCATGAAGCCGTTGCGCGCGTTGTTCTCGCGATTGCCGCCGACCGGCACGTCCGCGGTGACGACCAGGGTCCGGTATCCGGCACGCGCGACACGGTCCACCAGCGGGCCGATGCGCGACCGGTCGCCGGGGATATAGGCCTGGAACCAGGCATCCGGATTGCTCTTCAGGATGGCTTCGAGGGGCATCAGCGCGGCGCCGCTCAGGATGAACGGGATGTTCGCCGCACCGGCCGCCTCGGCCAGCACGCGCTCGCACTCGAAGGCGATCAGCGAGGTTGCCCCCATCGGGGCGATGCCGAACGGGGCCGCGTAGTCGCGACCGAACAGCCCGGTGCGCAGGCTGCGGTCCACGGTGTTCGTCAGCACGCGCGGGCGGAGCGTCCAGGCGGCGAAGGCGCGGCGGTTGGCGTCGCGCGCGGCGTTGGTCTCCACCCCGCCCTCGACGAAACCGAAGATGCGGCGCGGCAGGATGCGGCGCGCCCGCGGCTCCAGATCGTCGAGCGAGAAGACCCGCGCGAGCGACCGCGGGAGATCGGCGGCCAGCTGGGGCGTCACGGAAGAATAGAGGCGCTCGCGCGCCGCTTCCGCCGTCGGGGCTGTCCCCGCGGCGGCGGGCATCTTGGCTGATCTTGCCGACATCGACGATCTTCTCCCCCGCACGCGGCGCCGGGTGCGCGGATGCGATTGCGCGCGGCCCGTAATTAGTCATATCATACGCCGAGCGGCGCGCTGTCAAGCCGCGGGGGGACGGTTCTCGGGCCGCGCGCGGGCGCGGCCATTCGATCACTTTGGCAGAGCAGGAGTGGCAGAGCAGGATATGAAGATCACCGCCGTTCACGCCCATGTGCTGGAAGCCCCGCTGTCGGAACCTTTCGCCTACTCCCGGGCCTGGTACGCGCGACGCAACTCGATGATCGTCGAGCTCGTCACCGACCAGGGCCTGGTCGGCTGGGGCGAATGCTACGGTCCGGCGCGCCTGACCGCGGCGGTGGTGCGGGAGCTGGGCGGCCTGCTGATCGGGCAGGATCCGCTGCGCAGCGAATTCCTCTGGCACGACCTCTATGCGCGCTACCGTGACCACGGGCAGAAAGGCGTCATCATCCAGGGCCTGAGCGGAATCGACATCGCGCTGTGGGACCTGAAGGGGAAGTATCTCGGCCAGCCGGTGCACCGGCTGATGGGCGGCCCGGTCCGCACCGAGGTGGCGGCGTATGCGACCGGCCTCTACCGGCGCCAGCACGGAGATCCTGCCGCCTACCTGGCCGAGGAGGCCGCGCAGTACTGCGCCCAGGGCTTCGGCGCGGTGAAGCTGAAGGTCGGCTTCGGGGTGGCGGAGGACGTCCGCATCGTGCACGCGGTACGCGCGGCGATCGGCGAGGAGGCCGGGCTGATGATCGATGCCAACCATGCCTACGACGCGGTCGCCGCACTCCGTCTCGGCCGGCAGATCGAGGCGCTGGACATCGGCTGGTTCGAGGAGCCGGTGCCGCCCGAAGACCTGGACGGGCATCTGCAGGTGAAGGCCGGCCTCACAATCCCGATCGCGAGCGGCGAATGCGAGTTCACACGTTTCGGGTTCCGACCGTTGCTGGAGCGGCGCGCGGTCGATATCGTGCAGCCCGATATCTGCGCCGCCGGCGGACTTTCGGAGTGCAAGAAGATTGCCGACATGGCCGCGGCCTACGGCGTCCGCTTCACGCCGCATGTCTGGGGCACCGGCATCGCCATCGCCGCGGCGCTGCAGTTGCTGGCGGTGACGGCCGCCGACACGCCGCCGTCCCTGCGTCCGCTGGAGCCGATGATGGAATTCGACCGCACCGAGCACCCGGTGCGCCGGGCGCTGCTGGTCGAGCCGATCGAGCACGTCGCCGGCGTGGTCGCGGTTCCGACCGGACCCGGCCTCGGGATCGACGTCGATCGGGCGGTGCTCGCCCGCTTCCGCACGGATTCGTAATGAGACGGTGCGCGGCTCACCCCGGCAGGGCGAGCGGCGCGAAGCCGGCGATGCGCAACGCGACCGCGCGCACCGGCGGGGCGATCCGCACCGGTCCCGCGATCGCGCCGGTCAGGACGATGTCGCCCGCGTGCAGCCGTGCGCCGACGGAAGCGAGCTTGCGGGCCAGCCAGCGCAGCGACGCACCGGCACTCAGCACGTCCCCGGCGTTGCCGGTGGTGCGCACGCCGTCGATCTCGATCACCGCCTCGACACGTGTGAGATCCTGGTCGCGCCAGCCGGGGTTGGGGGCACCGATGACGAAACCGGCGTGGAAGAAATCATCGGCGATCAGGCTTGGCACGCCGACCGCCCGCGGGTCGCCATAGCGGTTGTCGATGATCTCGCAGGCGATATGGCAGGAGCCGACGGCATCGGCGATGCGCGCGGCGGTCAGGTCCGGGTCCGCGCCATCGAGATCGGTGCGCAGGATCAGTGCGATCTCGCATTCCAGCGACGGCTGCGCCAAGCCCTGTGCCAGGGCGGCTGCCAGCGACGGCGCCCGCCCGTCGGCGAAGATGCCAGCGTATACCGGCTCGTCCAGACCGAACAGGTGCTGGCCGGCCGGGCTGGTGGAGCCGACCTTGTAGCCGAGGCGGGGGATGCCCTGCGCGCCGAGGCGGAGATGGAGTGCCTGTTGCAGCGCATAGGCCTCGTCCAGCGTTGCCGGAGACAGGTCGGCGGGGATGCCCGGCCAGCGCGGTCGCTGCGTGCGGGCGTCGAGGAAGGCCTGGATGGTGCGTTCCTGCATGCTCATGCCTCCGTTGCGAGATCGGCGGTGACCGGGATGCGCGTCGCCTGGCGCAACAGGAGACGCCAGATCGCGCGCTTCGACGCCGCAACGCCGGTGGAATGAACATAGCTGAGGTCCTCCGCCAGGATCTGCTCGAGCGCGGCATGATCGAGCGCCAGCATGGCGGCGTAGAGTGTGCTCTCGCGCGTGGCGATGGCGTGCGGGACGTTCGTGTCTCTGGTCATCGTCCGCCTCCGCAAGGGCGTGTTCGGCGCTGTAACGAAACCCGCCGCTCTTCCATCATCATAACCCTGCCGGACCGCTTGACAAGGCGACATCCGGCACCGGCGCGCCCTTGGCGCAGGGCTTGGTCGTGCCGTCCGCTCCGGGAGGAGGCTTGGCACCAACATATAATAGTATTAATGTAGCTGGAAGGGGGCGCCATTGCGCCAGGAAACGCCAGGGAACCCGATCGATGCGCGAACAGCGTCGCTACCTGATCTACGGCCTTCTGTTCCTGTTTCTCAGCATCTATTCGCTCGACCGCGTCACGATGGGGCTGGTCGGCAGCACCGTGGCGCGGGAGATGCACATCGGGCCGGTCGCGCTCGGCTACCTGTTTTCCTCGTATTTGTGGCTCTACGCCATCACCCTCCTGCCGGCCGGAGCCTTGACGGACCGGGTTGGCACCCGGCGCATGAGCGCGATCGCCGCCGGGTGCTGGTCGGGATTCCAGATCCTCAGCGGTGTCGCGGGCTCGCTCGGCACGCTTCTGGCCACCCGGCTGGGCCTGGGCGTCTTCGAATCCGGCGCCAATCCCTGCGCCCACAAGGCGATCCGCGAATGGACGCCGCGCGGCGAACGCGGCCTCGCCACCGCGATCTGGTACAGCGGGACCAACGCGGGGCCGGCGCTCGGCGCGCCGATCGTGGCGTGGCTGACGACATCGTTCGGCTGGCGGTCCGCCTTCTTTGCCACCGGGGCGGCGGGTCTGGCCTGGGTCGCGGTCTGGCTGCTGCTCTACCGCCCGCCGGAACGGGCCGGCTGGCTCACGGAGCGGGAACGCGCGACCATTCTGCGTGAGCGCGACCTCACCGCGGCGGAGGCGGACGGCCCTGCGGTCGGCTATCGCGGCCTGCTGTTGACCACGCCCACGCTCTGGGGGCTGGCGCTGACCCAGGGATGCATCAACTACACGTCCTACTTCTTCCTCGCCTGGCTGCCGATTTTCCTGCAATCCGCCTACGGCCTCACGGTCATGCAGGCGGGCGCCTATACGGCGGTGCCGTTCGCCCTCAGCACCGTGTTCAGCATCGTCCTAAGCTACGGCTGCGATCGCGTCATGGATGCGCGGGCGGTTGCGCTCGGCAGGCGCCGCTACGCGGTGGCGCTGGGCGCGTTGCTCTCGACCACGATCGTGCTGACGCCCTACGCCGGGTCGATCGGCAGGGCGACGGTGGTCCTGACGTTCGCCCTGACCTGGAATACCTTCGCGCAGTCGATGAACTTCGCGCTTGCCAACGACAGGCTGCGATCTCCGGGCGACGTCGGCCGCACCTACGCGTTCTTCACGCTCGGCGGCATCACCTTCGGCATCCTCGGGCCGATCGTGACGGGCTACCTCGTTGCGCTAACAGGAAACTTCAAGGTCGCGCTGGCCCTGTGCGCCGGTCTGTCCCTCCTCGCCGTCGTGCTGGTGACCGGGCTGACCCGCCGGCCGATGGGGGAACCTGGTGCGGAAGCCGGCCTGCGCGCGGTCGGCCGTGCGTGAGGCCGGGGCCGGTCGGGTTGACGCCGCTGCCCGGAGAAAGACAGTATGATAGTATGAGCGGACCGAACGTGCCCCGGCGACGGAGGCGGACGGGAACCACGGCGGGAGGAGGAACGGATGGCGTTTGCCGCGAAGCGGGCGTTGATCGACGCTCTGCCGTTCACGCTGCTCATGGTCGGCATGCTGGACCGGATCAACATGTCCACCGGATCAACATGTCCCTGGCCGGCACATCGATCCCGCGCGAGCCGCACCTCCGCCCGGTGTCCCTCGGCTTCGCGTTTTCATACCTCCCGCGGTTCTCCGTCATCCGCGGGATGCGCAAACAGCACAAATAAATGTCCACCAACGGGAGGAACGATATGTCGATCACGCGCCGTCACGTTCTCGCCGGCTCGGCCGCCGCTGCTGTCGCCGGCGCGCTTGCCCGGCCGGCAATTGCCGCCTCCGCGCCGATCCGGATCGGCTTCCTGCCGGCGCTCACCGGCGCCAGCTCCTCGACCGGGATCGCCATCAATCGCGGCACCCAGCTCGCGGTCAAGGAAATCAATGCCGGCGGCGGCATCAACGGCCGCAAGATCGAGCTGATCGTCCGCGACACGCAGAGCGATCCGACCAAGGCGGTGAATGCGTCCGCGGAGCTCATCCGCGGACAGCACGTGGATATCGTCTGGGGCCCCCTCAATTCGGGCGAAGCGCTGGCCGCGACGCCGCTGATCGCGCGCATGGGCATCCCGCAGCTCGATCCTTGCTGGGTCGATACCTTGATCGACGTCGCCAAGTATCCGCTCGCCTTCCGCAATGCACCGGACAACCAGCAGGTCGGCGGCGCCGCGAGCCGCTACATTCTGGAGGTGCTGAAGCTGAAGAAGGTTGCCGTGATCGGCGACACCACCGGCTACGGCACGGCCTCCGTCAACGCCTATGTGCCGATGCTGAAGGCGAAGGGCGGCGACGTCGTCTATCAGGGCGACACCGATGCCTCCGACCCCGACCTCAAGCCCGAATTGTTGCGCATGCGCGCGGCGGGCGCGGAGGTCATCATGCCCTGGAGCGTCAACGCCGGCTTCCTCTCCCGCATCATCAACACCCGCGGCGACATGGGCTGGGACGTGCCGATCGTCGGCCAGACCACGCTCGGTTCCGGGCAGACGAAGGCGCTGCTGGAGAAGCCCGCCTACTGGGCGAACGTCTATCAGAACAACTTCCGTCCCTGCAGCTTCGACGCGTCCGGCCGGCTGCCGCCGCGCGCGGCGGCGTTCGTGCAGCGCCTGAAGGCCGAGAAGATCGAGATGGGCGACACCCTGCTGTGGTGGATCGCCGCCGGCTACGACGCGCCGCGCATGATCGCCGAGGCGGTGAAGCACGCCGGCAGCGAGCCCAAGCAGATCGCCGGCTACTGGAACACGCTCAAGGCCTGGCCGGGCGTCTACGGCGACATCAGCTACACGCCGACGCAGCACAACGGCTATCCCGACGACGAGGTCGTCATGTGCCAGGCGAACACGTTCCACGACGGCGCCTTCAAGCTGGCTCCCGGCTACAGCAGTTGAGCGGATGATCGCCTCGATCGTCCTCTATGGGCTGGCGATGGGCGCGGTCTACGCGCTCATCGGCATCACCTACAACGTGATGTTCACCGCCTCGCGTGTGTTCAGCTTCACCGCCGGGCTGCTCGGCATGCTGGGCGGCGTGTTCGGGGCACTGTTCGTCAACCATCTGGGCTGGCCGGTCGGCATTGGCTTCCTCGCCTCGCTCGCGCTCGGCGCCGCGATCGGGGTCGCAACCGAGATCGTCGCCGTGCGCCCGGTACTGGCGAGCGTGGAGCAGCATCTCTACGTGCTCTCCACCCTGGCCTTCGCGCTGATGTTCCAGCAGTTCACGGCGATCGAATGGAGCACGGAGCCGCAGCCGTTCCCGCGCCTGCTGCCGCTCGCCCGCACCGCCTTCGATCAGCAGTTCTGGCTTCCCCTGCTCGCCTGCGCCGCGACCATCGTCGGGCTGGAACTGCTCTATCGCTACACGCTGATCGGGCGCGCCTTCCTGGCGATCGCCGAGGACAACTACGCGGCGCGCGCGATCGGGCTGCCGGACCGGGGGCTCAGGATGGCGAGCTATGCGCTGGCGGGCGTGATCGGGACGCTGGCGGGTTTCGCCGGCGGCGAGATGCTGCTGGCCTTCTTCGCCAATGCGCCGATGCTGACCTTCTACGGCTTCGTTCCGGTGGCGCTGGGCGGCATGGGCAGCAACCGCGGTGCCGTGGTCGGCGGCCTCGCGCTTGGCCTGTTCCAGCAGGCGGCCAATTTCCTCGTCGGCGGCGTCTTCGCCTCGGTGGCGGTGTTCGTCGTGTTCATCGTCGTCCTGCTGGCGCGTCCCGAAGGACTGGCCGGCGTCGTTGCGGCCCGCCGCGTATGACGGAGACGTCCGCGGCCCGCCTGCCGCTATCCCGCCGGACGGGCGCGGGATCGTTCGCCTGGCTTGAGACGGCCGTGCCGTTCGCGCTGCTCGCGATCGCCGGCGCCTGCCTGCCGCTCTACGGCGGCGGCTACTGGGGGCTGATCGCGACCCGGGCCTGCGTCTATTGGGTGCTGGTCTCGGGGCTCAACCTCGTGGTCGGCTTCGCCGGGCAGATCGCGATCGGCTGGGTCGCGCTGCTGACCGTCGGTGCCTATACGACGAGCGTGCTGGCGGCCGGGACTGTGGCGCCGGCGGTCTCGCCCTATGTCGCTCTCGGCTGTGCGGCCGTGCTGGGGGCGCTGCTGGGAGCGATCGTCGGCCTGCCGGCGCTGCGGCTGCGCACCTTCTATTTCGCGATGACGACGCTCGGCTTCGCCACCATCGCGACCCAGGTGGCGCTCGCCTGGCAGAGCGTGACCGGCGGCGGGGTCGGCGTGGCGGGACCGGTTTTCCCGGGGCCGTTCGCCAGCCAATGGGGCTTCTACTATTTCTGCTTCGGTCTGGCCGCGATCTCCACCTGGATGACCGCCAATATCGGGGCGAGCCGCTTCGGGCGTGCGCTGGTGGCGCTGCGCGACGCCGAGGTCGCGGCGGAGGCGAGCGGCATCTCGCGCCCGCTTCTGCTCATCACCGTGTTCCTGTTCAGCGGCGCGGTGGCCGGCGTCGCCGGCGGCCTGTTCGCCTCGTTGCAGACCTACATCACACCGGACGCGTTCACCTTCGACCTGTCGGTGCTGTTCTTCATCGCGATCCTGATCGGCGGCCGCGGCTCCATCCTGGGTCCGCTGCTCGGGACGATCGTGCTCACCGTGCTGCCGGAATTCGCCGCGCCCCTGGTCTCATGGTCCACGTTCCTCTATGCGGCGCTGCTGCTCGTCATCGTGCTGGCGATGCCGGGCGGCATCGCCGAACTGCTCGACTTCAAGAACCGGCGCCCGCTCGCGAACAATCGGGCGATCGTGCCGCAGCCGGACCTGCTGGCGCAGGTGCTCGGCCGCGATCCCGACGCCGGTGCGCTGGTGTTGCAGGGGCTGACGGTGAGCTTCGGCGGCGTGCGCGCGATCGACGGGCTCGATCTCGAGATCCGTCCCGGCGAGGTGCACGGGCTGATCGGTCCGAACGGCAGCGGCAAGACAACCACCCTCAACGTGATCTCCGGCTACTACGCGCCGCAGGCGGGGGAGACCGTGCTGAACGGCCGCGCGCTGCCGCCGCAGGCACCGCATCTGCGTGCCGTGCGGCGGATCGCGCGCACGTTCCAGACCCCGCGTCTGGTCGGCGCCGCCTCGGTGCTGGAGAACGTCATGATCGGGGGCAGCATCGACGGCCGCGGCAGCTTCGTCGAATCGCTGCTGTCCCTGCCGCGGCACCGGCGCGACGAGGTGGCGCTGCACGCGGCGGCCCGAGCGGCGCTGGCGGTGGTCGGGCTGGAACCCCTGGCGGCCGTGCGCGCCGACCGGCTGCAGCACAGCGAGCTGCGTTTCGTGGAAATCGCCCGCGCGCTGATGCTGCGCCCCGTCTTCCTGCTGCTCGACGAGCCGGCGGCCGGATTGTCGCCGGAGGAGATCAGGCGGCTCGGCGCGCTGCTGGTCGCGATCAGCCGGCAGGGCACCGGGGTGCTGCTGGTGGAGCATCACGCCGACCTGATCTTCGACATCTGCGACCATGTGACCGTGCTCAATCTCGGCAAGGTGCTGGCCGCCGGAACCCCGGCCGAGATTCGCGCGCATCGGGAGGTGGTGAGTGCCTATCTCGGCGCCTGAGCCCCTGCTCGGGATTTCCGGCCTCACTGCCGGCTATGGCAAGGTCCGTGTGCTGCATGGCATCGATCTCTCGATCGGCGCCGGCGAGGTGGTTGCGTTGCTGGGCCCGAATGGCGCCGGCAAGACCACCCTGCTGCGCGCGATCTCCGGCCTGCTGCCCTGGTCCGGTCAGATCCGTTTCGCCGGGGCCGACCTCGCCGGCGCCGGCCCGCGCGAGACCGTGCGCCGCGGGCTCGTGCATGTCGTCGAAGGCCATCGCATCTTTGCCCGGCTGAGTGTGCTCGATAACCTGCTGCTGGCGGGCTACGGTCTGCCTCGGGGCGTGCGCATGACGCAGGTGGAGGAGGCATTGGCCGTCTTTCCGGAGATTGCCGCCAAGCGGAACGATCGCGCCGGCGCGCTGTCCGGCGGGCAGCAGCAGATGCTGGCGGTGGCCCAGGGCTTGGTACGGCGGCCACGTCTGTTGATGCTGGATGAGCCCTCCGCCGGACTGTCACCGGTGCTGGTGGACCGCGTGCTCGCCGTGGCGCGGCGGCTGCGGGAGGGCGGGACGTCCGTGCTGCTGGTGGAGCAATTGATCGAGAAGGCGCTGCTGCTGGCCGATCGGGTCTATGCGCTGGCGCGCGGGTCGATCGTGCTGCAGGCTGCGGCCGACGAGACGGATCTGCCGCAGCGGCTGGAGCACGCGTATTTCGGCCAGGAGGCGACGGCGCCGCTGGCGTGAGGGCCGCGGCGATCCCGCTTTGCCGGCCGCGCTCCGTTGAGAACTCCCCACTCTCGCGGCCCGAATGGCGCCGACTGAGCCGTCGGGCCGCCGATGCGCCGTCCCGTGCCTCCGGCTTCCTCCGCACACTTGGTTCCTGCTGCGATGACCCGGCTCCGGGGAGGTTCCTTCTCCGTCGAAAGATGCGCTTGCAGGCAGTGGCTTCGGTGGGGGAGCATCGCTGCGACGACGACAGCGGCAGGGTCCGGGACATGGTTTCGTCAGTGCGGGCGCATGCATGATCGGCGCCGGGGTGATCGGCTCGGGCGACGCTCTCTACGTCGCCTCGGGTCTTCTGGTCGGCCTGCTGGTGGGGCTGACCGGCGTGGGCGGCGGGTCGCTGATGACGCCGTTGCTGGTGATGCTGTTCGGCGTGCATCCCGCAGCCGCAGTCGGCACGGATCTGTTGTATGCCGCTGCCAGCAAATCCGTGGGCACGGCCGTCCGCGGCCTCGGGCATGCGATCGCCTGGCGGATCGCGGCCTGGCTCGCCCTCGGCAGCTTGCCTGCAGCGGCGGTCACCCTGTTCATACTGTCACGCTTCGACCTCCGGGGCCCGGGGGTGGCGCAGGGCATTTCGATCGTCCTCGGTATCGCCTTGGTGCTCAGCGCGGCGTCGCTCGTTCTGCGCCAGCGTATCGCGGCCATCGCGGCGAGGCGGATGCCGACCTCGCCGCCGGGCACGGCGCGGCTGACTGTGCTGACCGGGGCTGTGCTGGGGGTGCTGGTGTCGGTCTCTTCGGTGGGCGCAGGGGCGCTCGGAATGACCGTGCTGGTGGTGCTATATCCGCGGGAGGCGCTGAACCGGCTGGTCGGGACGGACATCGCCCATGCGGTGCCGCTGACGTTGCTGGCTGGCGTGGGCCATTGGCTGCTCGGCGATGTCCGCTGGCATGTGTTCGCCTTGCTGCTGGCGGGTGCGGTGCCCGGCATCTGCATCGGCAGCCTGCTGGGCGGCCGGGTGTCGGAGCGCGTTCTGCGCCCGCTGCTGGCCGGGGTGCTTGCGCTGGTCGGGGTGAGGCTGGTGATGGGCGCGCTGGCGTGAAGCCGGCGGGCGCAGGACAGGTTGCCGGCGGGGTCGGCACCGCCGTAGTCTGCATCCGCCGCCGCGCCGCTCCTGGTGCCGGCTTCGGCGGCCCATGCGGTCCCGGGTGGTTGCGGCGCGATACACGGCCCACCGCGATCGGTCCCCGGCCCGTTCCAAGGAGGCTCCCCCATGAAAGCCACAATCGAAGGCCACGTGCTGGCCGACAGCGACGACATCGTGGAGACCGGCGGCTACCAGTATTTCCCGCCTGGCGCGGTCCGCACGGAATGGCTGGAAAAAGCCGCGAAGACGGACAGCGATCGCGCCTGTCCGCACGGGGTGCAGTTCTACGACGTCGTGATAGACGGCGTGCGCCATCCCCGTGCGGCCTGGTCCTACGAGGCACCACGGCCGGCGATGCAGGCGGTTGGCGGGCGCTTCGGATTCTGGGAAGACGTTCGGGTCGCCTGAGAGTTTGTGAAAGAATGCCCGTCAGCCGCCAAAACAGCCTGAAAACCCGAGCAATGACAACGGGCGTTCTTTCACAAGTTCGATTGTTTTCACGCCCTGAGCAGCGACGCCCGATTCGCCGCCGCGCGTTCAGCCCACTTCCGGCAGCATGTCTTCCTTCACCGCCAGCACCGTGCCCATCCAGGCGGCGTGCTTCGTGTGGTCGTCGCGCGGGCGGCCGGATTCCGGGTGCAGCAGGATCGTCAGGCCCATGCGGTTCAGCATCAGGAACGGCGCCAGGGTGGGGAACAGGTCGGGGGTGAAGGCGATCTGGTACATCGCCTGCACATGCGGCCCCACCGGCACGTCGTGCCAGCGTCCCATGCGGACCGGGAAACGGTCCTCCACCCAGGCGCGCAACTGCGCGGCGCGATCGCGCGAGGCGGGGTCGTAATAGACATGCGCGTGCTAGTCGGTGATCGCGGCAGGCGTGTTCGGGGAATCGGCCATCAGGCGGTCTCCTCCAGCAGCCGGCGTTTCACCTCGCGCTTGGTCACCTTGCCGTAGCCGGATTTCGGCAGCTCGGACCAGACCACGAAGCGCGTCGGCCATTTGTATTTCGCCAGGCTGCCTTCCAGGTGGCGCGAACACAGTCCGCGATTCCGTCACGTCCTCGGCGCAGCACCAGCACGGCGACGCCGCTCTCGCCCCATTTCGGATGCGGCAGGCCGACGACGCAGGCTTCCGCGACCGCCGGATGCGGTCAGCAGCACCTCCTCGATCTCGCGCGGATACACGTTCGATCCGCCGGAGATGTACATGTCCGACGCGCGGCCGGTGATGTAGACCAAGCCGCGCGCGTCCAGGTGACCGAGGTCGCCGGTGTGGAACCAGCCGAACCGCGAGGCGGCTGCCGTTGGCCTCGGGATTGTTGTAGTAGCCGGCGAACACGCGCCGGGCCGCGCACGCAGATCTCGCCGGTGCCGCCGGCGCGGCAGGCGGGTGCCGTCGGGTCCGAGGATCGCCACCTCCATGCCGGTGCGCGGGAAGCCGCAGCTGCCGACCGGCATCGCAGCGTCGTCGGTGCTGTGCCAGTCGCGGCGGCAGCACGGTGATGTTGCCGGTGACCTCGCCCATGCCGAAATACTGCACCAGCACGGGACCGAGCTTCTCCAGCGCGAACCGCTGGTCGGCGCGGTACATCGGCGCGCCGGCATAGATCACGTAGCGCAGCGAGGAATGGTCGTAGCGGTCCACCGCCTCGTGCCGGGCGAGCATCGTCAGGATGGTCGGCACGGTGAACATGTTGGTGACGCGATGCCGTTCGACCAGCGCGCCAGGCTTCCGCGCAGTCCAGCCGTTCGCCCGACAGCAGCACGCGTCGCCGCGCCGCGCGCCACCTGCGGCAGCGCGTGCACGCCGGCGCCGTGCGACAGCGGCGCGACCACGAGGGACACGTCGTGCTCGGTGGTGCCGGGCATCAGGTCGCACAGATGGTTGCAGATGACGTACTGCATCTGCCCATGCGTCAGCACGCCCGCCTTCGGTCGGCCGGTGGTGCCGGAGGTGTAGAAGAACCAGGCTGGATGATCGCGCGCGACATCCACCGCGCGGCGTCATCGGCGGGCCATCGGCGGCGAACGTGTCCCAGGCCAGGCCGTCGCCTCGCCGAGGGAAATCTCCAGCCGGCAGCTCGGGATTTTCCGCCCGCGCCGCGGCCGCGTGGTCGGGGAACGCGGGATCGAAGATGTGCACCGCGGCGCCGGAGGATTGCCGCCAGATAGGCCACCTCCGGCGGGGTCAGGCGGAAATTGGTCGGCACCCAGACCGCGCCGAGCATCCAGGCGGCGAACATCGTTTCCAGCACGGCGATTGGAATTGCGCGCATGCAGCAGCACGCGATCGCCGGCCGCACGCCGCGCGCCACCAGCGCCGCCGGCGGCGGCCGCACGCGGGCGGCGAACTGCCGCCCAGGTCCAGGTGCGGTCGCGCCAGATCATCGCCGGCCGGTCGGGAAAGCGCGCGCGCGCGTCTGCGTCCAGCAGATAGGCGAGGTTGGCTGTGGGGATCAGCGCACCGCCTCCAGGATCGAAACGTAGTTCGCCACCGCCGCGCCGCCCATGTTGAACACCGCCGCCGAGGTCCGCCTTCGGCAACTGCATCGTGCCGGCCTGGCCGGTGAGCTGCATCGCGGTGATCGCGTGCATGGACACCCCGGTGGCGCCGATCGGGTGGCCCTTCGCCTTCAGCCCGCCCGACGGGTTCACCGGCAGCCGCCCGTCCTTCGCCGTCCAGCCCTCCAGCACCGCGCGCGCGCCCTGGCCGGCGGGCGTCAGGCCCATCGCCTCGTATTCCAGCAGTTCGGCGATGGTGAAGCAGTCATGCAATTCGACGAAGGACAGGTCTGTCCAGCGTCACGTCCGCCGGCGTCCAGCGCGCGCCGCCAGGCCTCGGCCGCGCCCTCGAAGCGGGTGATGTCGCGCTTGCTGATCGGCAGGAAGATCGTTCACCTGCACCGCGGCGCGGAAGCGCACCGCCTTGCCCATCGCCGCGCGCGGTGTCCTCATCGGTCAGCACCAGCGCCGCGGCACCGTCGGAGACCAGCGAGCAGTCGGTGCGCTTCAGCGGCGGCGCGACATAGGGGTTCTTCTCGCGACACCGTGCGGCAGAAGGCGAAGCCGAGGTCCTTGCGCATCTGCGCGTAGGGGTTGTCGACGCCGTTCTTGTGGTTCTTCGCCGCGATCGCCGCCAGCGCGTCGGACTGGTCGCCGTAGCGCTGGAAGTAGCTGTCGGCGATGCGGCCGAACACGCCGGCGAAACCGGCCGGGATGTCGGCTTCCTCCTTCCGGTAGCTGCGCCTTCAGCAGGATGTCGCCGACCTGCGGCGCCGGGCGTCGCGGTCATCTTCTCCACGCCGATCACCAGCGCGAAGCGGCCGCGCCCGGCGCCGAGGAAGTCGCGCGCGCCATACACCGCGGCCGAGCCGGAGGCGCAGGCATTCTCGAACCGGGTGATCGGCTTGAAGCGCAGCTCCGGCAGATGCTGCAGCACCAGCGAGGCCGGGAAATCCTGGTCGGAAAACCCGTTGTTGAACAGGCTGACGAAGCTGCGCGTCGATGTCCGCCGGTGCGATGCCGGCATCCTCGATCGCCGCGCCGGCCACGCGGCCGATCAGCGCTCTCGATGTCCGGATCTTCCAGCTTGCCGAACGGCGAATGCGCCCAGCCGACGATGCAGGCTTCGGTCATGGCACGGTCTCCCCCTGCACCCCGAAAGCCTACCCCCGCGCCGGGGCCGATACCAGCGGCCGGGGGGGCTGGGCCGTCCGCAAGAAAGGCCAGGGGCGCTGCCCCCTGGACCCCGCCAGGGGACAAGTCCCCTGGCGGGGTCCAGGGGGCAGCGCCCCTGGCCTTTCTTTCAGATCGCCGGCGCCACCTGCAGCAACCCTGGCACGCGGACGTGCAGGGCGGCGGTCAGTTCCTCCCGCCGTGCCCAGAGCGAGCGGTACCACGCGGTTCGCGCGGCGACCTGGTAGGCCAGCATGCGTTCCCGCGCCACGTACTCCCGCGCTGCCTCGGCCAGGGCGCGGGCGAGTTCGGGCATGGCGATCAGGTGCAGCAGCCGCGCGCGCAGGCTGTCGGCGTCGGTGAACAGCAGGCCGGTGCGGCCGTCCTCGATCGTATCGGCATAGACGACCGGGCTTGCCAGGGCGGCCACCCGGCAGGCGCCGGCCTCGATGAATTTCAGGTCCGATTTGGCACGATTGAACGGGGTATCGGACAGCGGCATCAGCGCGATCTCGGCCTCGCCCTGCAGGCGCAGGTAGGTGTCGTAGTCGCAGGTGGGGGTGAAGCTTTTGTGCTCGGTCTCCAGTGCGTCGAAGAACGCCCGGTCGTGGACAACCTCGAAGCGTAGCCGCTCGCCGGCGATGGCGGCGACGGCGTTGATCGCGCCCATCAGGGGTTCGCAGTCGCGCTCACGGTTGAGTGCGCCAAAGAACACGGTCAGCCGGTCCGGCGTGGCGAAATTGCGCGGCTCCGGCAGGCTGCGGATCATGTTCGGGAACAGCACCGTTTCGGGATTGCGCGGCCGCAGCAGCGCGGCGAGCGCCGGCGTGCTGGTCTGCACGGCATGCACTCCGGTGAAGGCAAGCTGATCGCCTTCCAACATGCCGGGGAAGAAGTCGGGATGGTCGTCGAACTCGGTCACCAGCAGCCAGCCGGAGGCGTGCAGCCGGCGCAAGCCGGCCTGGCCCTCGGGTCCGCTCAGCAGCGGGCGGTGCAGCACGCAGATATGCGGCGTGGCGGGATCGGCGCGCGGCAGTTCCGCCAGCGGTCGGATCTGGGTGGTGACGGACGGGTCGGTCGCAAGCGCGGCCAGCGGGTGGATCACCCGCAGATGCGACACCCCGCCCACCGGGGCCAGCATGTTGGCCGCGATCATCAACCGTTCGCGCGGCTGGCGGCGCGCACGCCAGACGAACTGCAGCGGCGCGGCGCGGCGGCTGTACTCCTGGGGATCGATCCCGAGCGCGCGCAGTCCCGGCGCTATCGACCGGACGAAGGCGCTGAGCTGGGCGGTGTCGAACACGCGCGGCGCGACCTCGCAGGGTGTCAGCCCCGCCTGTTCGAGCAGCTTGCGCATCGAATCGAGGGTGAACCAGCGCAGGTGGCCGCGGTCGAGCAGCCCGTGCGGCTCGTACTCCCAGGTGCCGGCGAGCAGGCGGGCGGCGAAGCTCCAATGATCGACGTTGGGCACGCAGATCAGCACGCTGCCGTTCGGACCGAGGGCAGCGGCATGCGCGGCCAGCACCGCGCCTGGGTCACGCAGATGCGCCAGCACGTCGCCGTAGATCACGCAATCGAGGCTGGTGTCCGGGTCGAACGGCAGCGGGTCGGCCTCGACGTCCATCGCGGCGACGTCGTCGAGCCGCCCGGCGGCGATGTCGGCGCGTGTCGGATCGCGCTCGATGCCGAGCAGGCGGGCGCGCGGGTTGCGGGCGCGGTAGGCCGCGAGCAGGGCACCGGTGCCGCAACCGACATCGAGAATCGTGCGGGCGGCGAGGGGGATGCGGTCGAGCAGGTCGGGGTTGACCGGTTCGGCGGGCGGTGGATCGACGGGCAAGGGGAGGCTCCGGCGCGGGGCGGGGGCAAAATGTCAGAGCAGCAGCCCGCCGTCCACCGCCAGCAGCACGCCGGTGATCCCGGCCGTGGTGGGGGCGGCGAGGAAGGCGACGGCGGCGGCCACTTCCTCCGGCCGCCCGAGGCGGCCCGCCGGGATGGCTTCGGCCTGGCGGGCGCGGGCAGCGGGGTCGAGCGCGGCGGCGACGCCCGCGTCCTTGGCGATGAAGCCGGGCACGACGGCGTTCACCGCAATGGCGTCCGCGGCGCAGTCCAGGGCAAGGGTGCGGACCAGCGCCTCCAGCCCTGCTTTCGCAGCGGCGGTGGCGGCGAAGCGAGGCAGGTCGGGGCGGGCGGCGCGGGCAACGAAGGAGGAGACGGCGACGATGCGCGGCCGATTGCCGGCGCGCAGATGCGGGAGCGCGGCACGGACCAGGCGGGCGAAGGCGCCGACGGTGGTTTCCAGCGCGCGGGTGAGGGCGACGTCGGAGAGGTCGGCGAGCGGGGTGCGATCGGCGGCGCCGGCGTTGCTGACCAGCACATCGAGCCGGCCGAAGCGGGCGATGGTGGCGGCGACCAGGGCGCCGGCGGTGGCGGGGTCGGCGAGGTCTCCCATCAGCGCGAGGGTTGCCGCCCCGGCACCGCGGGCGGCGGCCTCGGTGGCCTCCAGCCCGGCGCGGTTGGCGCGGGTGGCGAGCGCCAGCGCGGTTCCGGGGCCGACCAGCGCCCGCGCGATCGCCGCGCCGATGCCGCTGGCGGCGCCGGTGATGAGGGCGGTGCGTTGGGGAAGCCGAATCATGTGCAGATATTGTCTCGTGCCGGCGAGACAGGGCAACGTCGCGGTTCGCCTCGCCTGCCACGCGGAGCTTTACAAGTGTGAGTCCGTTTGCGAACATGCCATTCCGCTTTGATATCCTCCGCATCGTGCGCCTCAGGGAGGGCAGATGGACCGATTTTCTACGTTCCCGGTGGCCGGCCGGACGGTTGGGACGGTCGTAAAGGCATCGAGGGAGCGCCCTGAAGGGGGTGCGTGCCGGGTTGGGCGAATCGGTTCGCTACTTGGAAGCCGCTCCAGAATAAGAACCAGGGGGTGGCTGTGTCTCGCGTGGGCGGCCCCGGTCACTCGCCGGTCTCGCGGTTGCCACACCGGCGCGTGCGTTGGTCATCACCCCGGTCTTTGACAGCTCGGTCACCGGCAACGGCAACGCCGCCGCAATCGAGGGCGCGATCGATTCTGCTCTCGGGACGATAGATGGCCTGTATGCCAATCCGGTGAGCATTTCGGTTGACTTCACCTACACGGCGGCGGCGGACGGCAATCTCCTGTCGACGGCACAAAATTTCTATGCTGTTTCCTACGGCACGTACGTGAACGCGCTCAGCCTCGATGCGAGCGCGAATCCGCAAAACACCGTGCTTGCGACTGCCCTGGCCCACCTTTCTCAGGGGAACGATGCGAGCGGCGCGAACGAGCTTGCGATCACGGGCGCCCAGGCAGCGATGCTTGGCCTGGGTCCGTCATTACTCTCCAATGCCACGATCAACATCAACAGCAACCAGAACTTCGCATTTGCGCGGCCGGTTTCGTCGGGCCAGTACGATCTGATCGGTGGTCTTGAGCATGAGCTCGATGAAGTGCTGGGTGGCGGTGGTGCCGGTTCGACCCTGAATTCAATTGCCGGAAGTTGCGGCACCGATCCAACGGGCTTTTTCTGCTCCAAATATGGCGCGCTGGATCTCTACCGGTATTCCTCCGCCGACACCCCGAGCTTCACGACGTCGCCCGGTGCGACGGCGTATTTTTCCGTCGATGGCGGGACAACTAGCATCGTCGGCTTCAACCAGAATTCCGCCGGCGATTTTGCAGACTTCAGCCCGGCCGGTACCGGGGCCGGCCAGCTGATTCAGAACGCTTTCAACAGTACCGGCCAGGACGAGCCCTACACCACCAACTCACCGGAATTCCTGATGCAGGAGGCGATCGGCTGGGATGCGGTGCCGGAGCCGTCTTCGCTGGCGCTTCTGTTGTCGTCTGTCATTGGGATGCTCGGCTTGTACGAGCGGCGAAAGCGTCCCCGTACATCATGAACCCGCTCGCCGTGGGCCGGCCCGGCGAAGCGGCGGCGGCATCTCCATCCGGCATGCACGCCCGCCCCGCCGCGTTGACTTCCCCCCGCCCGCCTAGCACCTTCCGCCCCGCCAGCCGGGAGGGACACGCCATGACACCGCAGCACGGAACCACGCCGCACGACCCCGCCACTCCGCGTCTCCGTTCCCGCCGCTGGTTCGACAACCCGGCCGACCCCGGCGATGACCGCGCTCTATCTCGAGCGCTACCTGAACTACGGCATCACGCGGGAGGAGTTGCAGGGCGGCAAGCCGATCATCGGCATCGCCCAGACCGGCTCCGACCTCTCGCCCTGCAACCGCCACCACCTCGACCTCGCCACCCGCGTGCGCGACGGCATCCGCGACGCCGGCGGCATCCCGCTGGAATTCCCGATCCACCCGATCCAGGAAACCGGCAAGCGGCCGACCGCGGCGCTGGACCGCAACCTCGCCTATCTCGGCCTGGTCGAGGTGCTGCACGGCTATCCGCTCGACGGCGTCGTGCTGACCACCGGCTGCGACAAGACCACGCCGGCCTGCCTGATGGGCGGCGGCGACGGTGAACATCCCGGCGATCGTGCTGTCCGGCGGGCCGATGCTGGACGGCTGGTGGCAGGGGCGGCTGTCCGGCTCCGGCACCATCGTGTGGGAGGGGCGCAAGCTCTTGCCGAGGGCAAGATCGGCTACGAGGAGTTCATGGAGATGGTGGCCTCCTCGGCGCCCTCGGTCGGCCACTGCAACACCATGGGCACCGCGACGTCGATGAACTCGCTGGCCGAGGCGCTGGGCATGTCGCTGCCGGGCTGCGCGGCGATCCCGGCGCCGTACCGCGAGCGCGGGCAGATGGCCTTCGAGACCGGGCAGGCGCATCGTCGACGATGGTGCACGAGAACCTGCGCCCCTCCGACATCATGACCAAGGCGGCGTTCGAGAACGCGGTGGTGGCCGCCGCGGCGCTGGGCGCGTCGTCCAACTGCCCGATCCACATGGTGGCGATCGCGCGCCACATGGGCGTGGATCACACGCTGGACGACTGGCAGCGCCTCGGGCCCGACATCCCGCTGCTGGTCGATTGCAGCCCGCCGGCCGCTTCCTGGGCGAGCGCTTCCACCGCGCCGGCGGCGTGCCCGCGGTGCTGCGCGAACTGCTGGACGCCGGCAAGCTGCACGGCGACGCGATGACCGTGACCGGCAAGACGCTGGCCGAGAACCTGGCGCGACCTGCCCGCCGGCCGACCGCGAGGTGATCCGCGCCTACGCCGAGCCGCTGAAGGAAGCCGCCGGCTACGTCGTGATGTCGGGCAACCTGTTCGACAGCGCGGTGATGAAGATCGAGCGTGATCGATCCCGAGTTCCGCGCCCGCTTCCTGTCCGACCCCGACGCAGCCCGAACGTGTTCGAGGGCAAGGCGATCGTGTTCGAGGGGCCGGAGGACTACCACGCACCGCATCGAGGACCCCGACCTCGGCGTGGAAGACCAGTCGGTGCTGATCATCCGCAACTGCGGCCCGGTCGGCTATCCGGGCAGCGCCGAGGTGGTGAACATGCAGCCGCCGGCTGCGCTGCTGAAGCGCGGCATCGACGCGCTGCCGACCATGGGCGACGGGCGGCAGTCCGGCACCTCCGGCAGCCCGTCGATCCTGAACGTCTCGCCGGAAGCGGCGGTGGGCGGCGGGCTGGCGCTGCTGCGGACCGGCGACCGGATCCGCATCGACCTCAACACGCGCAAGGTCGACGTGCTGCTGCCGCCGGGCGAGCTGGAGGCGCGGCGGGCCGCGTGGGTGCCGCCGAAGCTCGCCAACAAGACGCCGTGGGAGGAGATCTACCGCTCGATGGTCGGCCAGCTCGGCACCGGCGGCGTGCCTGGAGCCGGCGACGCTGTATCTGAACGTGATCGAGACCCGCGGGCGAGGCCGCAACAACCATTAGGTCTCGGCACGCGCCGCCGCGCCTGCGCGGGGCGGCGATGCCGCCGAGCGCGCGCTTCGGTGCTGACCGCTGGCTTTGACCCTCGGGCGCGGCCCGGCTCCCGGGGCGGGGCGCCCGGCCGCGGTCAGGCGGTCCAGGTGAGAAACAGGCCGATATCGCCCGGCTTGCCGCCCGGAAAGTCGAGAATCCGCGCCGCCAGGCCGAACCCGCCCGGCTTCAGTTCGCGTTCCCAGCGGCCGTAGAGATCCGCCGCTTCGCCGCGCAAGGTGGCTTCCCACCCGGCTTCCGGGACGCCGATCTTCCGCCCGCCGTCGCTGCACAGGCCGCAGGGGAAGCGCAGCAGCAGCATCTCCTCCGCCCCCTGCGCGGCGGCGGCGCGGGCGTGCGCGATCAGTGTCTCCCACATCTCGGCGTCGAGGTGCTGCACCAGCAGCGCCTTGACCTGGCGCAGGCGTTCCAGCTCCCCCGTCTGGGCGGCGTGCTGCTTCTCGTCCTCCCGCGCCTGCTCGGACGCGGCCACCAGCGCGCGGAAGGTTGCCGCGGCGGCGGGTGGGGTGGCGGGCGCGGCCGGGGGCATGGCAGGAGGCACGGTTACCTGGGGCGCGCCGGGCCCGGGCGTCAGATGCGCGGCATTGCCGATCAGGCTCATGAGCAGGCCGGCCAGGCCGCCGCTACGCGGGGCGGTCGTGCCAGGGACCGATAGCTGGGCCGGCAGCCCTGCGACCATCCGCACGAGGTCGGCGCGGCTGACGATGCCGACCATCCGGCCGTTCCGCATCACCGGCAGCCGCTTGATCCCGTGCGCGCGCAGTATCTCTGCGATCGCCGGCACGGAGGCATCCGCCGCGACGGTGACCACCGGGCCGTGCATCACCTCCCCGACCGGCCGCGCGGCGGCGGCGTCGGTCAGGGCGGAGGCCACCTGGCCCGGGTTCGCGAACAGGGTGAGCCACCAGTCCCGCCCGGCCAGCCGGTCGGCGTCGGCGCGGCCGAGCAGGTCGCCCTCGCTCACCATGCCGACCGGATCGCCACCCGCGTCCACCACCGGCACTGCGCTGATCCGATGAGCGACGAGCAGCCGGGCGACGTCGCGCACCGGAGCCTCCGGCGTCACGGAGATCACCGGCTGGGTCATGATGTCGGCGGCGAGGGCCGGTGCGGCGCCGGGGCGGGAGGAACCACCGGGGCTGGTGGACGTGGTGGGGCCGGTGGGGAGGGCGGTGCTGGGGCCGGCGGCGGTCTGCGACATGGGGCGGTGTCTTTCGTCGGTGACGATGACCGATCGGTGGGGTCGATCGGCGGTGGGCGCCGTGCGGGGCCGGCGCGGGATCGGCTCGGCGGATGTGCGGGGCCGGGCGTGGGGCATATGCGCCGCAACGGCCGGCCTCTCCCTGCTATGTGGGGCTCCGTCTCCTCTCCCGGCAGTCCCGGCGGCGTCCCGCCGGCACGCGCGCCCGGATCGCTGCACCCGGGGCCTCGGGCGCCGGCCGCCTCGCTTGCGCCGAGGCCGCGCACTTGGTACGGCGCATGCCATGACCCACCCCTTGTCCGCCGGTCCGGAACACCCCGCGCCGGACCCGGCCGAAGCCGTTGCGCGCCTTGCCCACGCCAGCGTGCTGGTGATCGGCGACGCCATGCTCGACCGCTACGTTCACGGCACGGTCACCCGAATGAGCCCGGAAGTGGCGGGCACGCCCGTCCTGACGGAGGAGCGCGAGCTCGCCCTGCCCGGCGGCGCGGCCAACGTGGTGCGCTACCTGACCGCGCTCGGCGCCGCGGTGGCGTTCATTTCGGTGGTCGGGGACGATCCCTCCGGCTCCGACCTCACCGGCCTGGTGGGGGGTCAGCCCAACGTGGAGCCGTGGCTGCTGGTGGAGGGCGGGCGTACCACCACGGTGAAGACCCGCTACCTCGCCGCCGGGCGGCACCTGCTGCGCGCCGATCGCGAGCAGACCACGCCGATCCCGGAACGGCTGGCGGAACGGGTGCTGCGCATCGCGCGCGACGCGATGGCGGCGACCAGCCTCACGGTGCTGTCCGATTACGGCAAGGGCGTGCTCGCCAACGGCCTGGCGGCCCGGCTGATCGCCGCGGCGCGGGAGACCGGGCGGCCGGTCATCGCCGCGCCGCCGCGCGGGGCAACGCCCGAGGATCTGGCCGCCTACGCCGGGGCGGACGCGCTGGTCCTGTGCCGGGCCGACGCGGCGGTCCCGTCGGGGGCCGAGGCAGGCATGGCGCGCGCGGCCGCGCTGCGCGCCGCGTACGAGGTCGGCGCAGTGCTGCTCGCCGACGCTGCCGGGCTGAGCTTGGCGACGGCGGAGGGGGGCTGGACCGTGGCGAGCCCGGCGATGCTGCGTGCGGGGAGCTTGGTTGACCCGGTGGTGGCGATCCTGGCGGCGGTGCTCGCGGTCCGGATCGATCCGGCGGTCGCCCTGCGTCTGGTCGGCCTCGGCGCCGATATCGTGGCGGCGAAGGAGGGCATGGTGGCCGTGCGGCCGGAGGACCTGCTGGCCGCGCTCGCCGCAACCGGAGACGCGGTGGTGGCCGGCGTAGGCTGATCCGCCGCCTCTGACGGGATCGCGCGCGCACCGGCCGCGGCTTTCCCCTTCGTCCGCGGCGAGCGTAGGCTGCCGCCGGGCCGCGGTGCGCGGCACGACCGGCGGGTCGGCGCGCCGGCGCCGGCTGCGGAGATGATCGAGCATTTGTACCACGAAACGGGAGGCTTCGGCGTGCTGGCAGTGTTCGGCTTCGATGACGTGAAGCAGGCGGAAGCCTGGCGCACCTCGCTCGGCTTGCGGCGCGCGGAGGTGCTGCCGCGGTGTGCGCATCTCGGCGTGAGGGTGGCCGCATGAGCCGGGTGCTGCATCGCTCCGGCGGGATGCCGCCGGTTGCCGTGGGCGGGGAGGGGGTGATGCTCCGCCTTGCCGACGGGCGGGAGATCATCGACGGCTCGGGCGGCGCCGCGGTGGCCTGCCTTGGTCACGGCAACGCCCGTGTGGCGGCGGCGATCGGGCGGCAGGCGGCGACGCTCGCCTACGCGCACACGGGGTTCTTCACCAGCGAACCGGCGGAGGCGCTGGCCGATCTGATCCTGGAAGGATCGCCGGGCGGGCTGAGCCATGCGTGGTTCTGCTCGTCCGGATCGGAGGGCACCGAGGCGGCGCTGAAGCTGGCGCGGCAGTATTTCGTGGAGATCGGCCAGCCGGCGCGGACCCGCTTCATCGCCCGGCGGCAGAGCTATCACGGCAACACCCTGGGGGCGCTGGCCGCCGGCGGCAACATGGCGCGGCGGGTGGTGTACGAGCCGATCCTGGCCGAGGCGTTCAGCCATGTCTCCCCTTGCTTCGCTTATCGGTTTCAGAACGAGGGCGAGAGCGACGCCGCCTATGTCGATCGGCTGGCGGCGGAGCTGGAGGCGGAGTTCGCCCGCCTCGGGCCCGAAACGGTCGCCGCCTTCATCGCCGAGCCGATGGTGGGCGCCACCGCCGGCTGCGTGCCCGCGCTCGCCGGATATTTCGAGCGGGTGCGGGCGATCTGCGACCGCCACGGCGCGCTGCTGATCCTGGACGAGGTGATGTGCGGCATGGGCCGCACCGGGACCATGCACGCCTGGGAGCAGGAAGGCGTGGTGCCGGACCTGCAGATCATCGCCAAAGGGCTGGGCGGCGGCTATCAGCCGATCGGCGGTATCCTGATCGCGGCGAAGATCGTCGCCGGGGTCGCCGCCGGCTCCGGCGCCTTCCTGCACGGCCACACCTACCAGGCGCATCCCGTGGCCTGTGCCGGCGCGCTGGAAGTGCAACGGATCATCCGCGAGGACGGGCTGCTTGCGAACGTGCGCGCGATGGGAACGCGGCTGGAGGCGGCGCTGATGGACCGCTTCGGCAACCATGCGCACGTGGGCGACATCCGCGGGCGCGGGCTGTTCCAGGCGATCGAGCTGGTCGCCGACCGGGCAAGCAAGCGCGTGTTCGATCCCGCTCTGAAACTGCATGAACGGGTCAAGCGCGCGGCGCTGGAGCGCGGGTTGGCTGTCTATCCGATGGGCGGCACGATCGACGGCCGGCAGGGCGATCATGTGCTGATCGCGCCGCCCTATATCGTGACCGCGGGGGAGATCGATATGATCGTCGATCGCCTGGGTGCGGCGGTGGATGCGGCGCTGGCGGGGGTATGAGCACCGCGCTGCCCGTGTTCCGGACCGCCCGGCTGACCCTGACCCCGCGCAGCATGGCGAGATCTCGATGCCTGTCTCGCGATGGATCGCGACCCGGAGGTGACCCGGTTCGTGGCCGGTCCCTGGACCGATCCGGTTGCGCATCGGGCGTTCGTTATCGCCCGCATCCGCCATCGCTGATCCATCTTGTTGCCCTCGATCTGCTTCTTCAGGGTCTCCTGATAATCGCACACGCTGAAGGAGTTCTTCACCATGCTGGCGAGGGATTCCTCGCTACCCTCCAGCTTCTTCAGTTCCGTCCGGAACAGGTGGAGCAGGTCGTCCTTCTCTTTCACCGCCGCGTCGAGCGACTTCTTCATCGTGCCGGCGGTCTTGAGGTTCTCGTTGATGTCCTTCTGGTCGATCTTGTCGAACGGCACAGCAAGTCCTCCTTTCCCGGGATGATGGTCGGTGAAATGCGGCGCCATCGCCGCCCCGCGCGGGCCGCGTCCACCGCTCGCCGCCGCGTCGGGAACATGCCACCCGTCGCGGCGGTGGCTCCCAGGGGGAGCATGAGCCTGGCGGCATGGCTTTGCTCTGACGCGTGGCGGCGGCAGAATAGGGCAGCCGGCGGGGTGCCCCAAGCGGGGCGGCGATGCGGGCGGGCGGGGGAAAGCGACAGGAGGGGCGGCATGGTGCGCGTGGTGGGGATCGACCACCTGGGGATCCGGGTGTCGGATTACGAAAAATCGAAGGCGTTCTACGGCCGGCTGTTCGGCTTCCTCGGCTTCGAGGTGTCGGACGAGTACGCCGACGCGATCGGCTGGACCAATGGCAGGACAAGGTTCTGGATCGGCCCGGCGGACGCCGAAGGCCGCCGGCACAAGCACCGCGCCGGCAACATCGGCTTCCACCATTACGCGTTCCAGTTGCGAAGCCGCAAGGACGTGGACGCGCTGGGCGCATTCCTGCAGGAAAACGGGGTCCCCATCGTCGACCCGCCCGCGGAGTATTACGACGACTACTACGCCGTCTTCTTCACCGATCCGGACGGGCTGAAGCTGGAGGGGATGAAATACGGCGAACATCAGGCCCGCGCGCGCCGACGGGCCGCTGCCGGATCCAGGACGAAGGGCTGACATGGACATCGCAATCGAACGCGCCCCGCTGCCGACCGCCGAGGCGCACGACCTGCTGGGCGAGCTCGACCACGAGCTTGCCCGCTTCTACGCCGCCGACCAGCGCCACGGCCTGTCCGTCGAGCACCTGTTCCGTCCAGGCAACAGGTTCTTCATCGCCCGCAGCGACGGCGCGGCCGTGGGCTGCGGCGGGGTGAGCCTGCTCGGCGACCATGCCGAGGTCCGGCGCATGTATGTGCGGCCGGACGCGCGTCGGCAGGGGGTGGCGCAGGCGTTGCTGGCGCGGATCGAGCGGGAGGCACGCGGCGCCGGCCTGACGTTGCTGCGGCTGGAGACGGGCACCCGTCAGGGGGCGGCGATCGGGCTTTACGAGCGGGCCGGCTTCGCGCGCTGTGCACCGTTCGGCGCCTATGCCGGGCTGGCGCCGCACGCCATCGAAACCAGCCTGTTCTTCGAAAAGCGGCTCTGACCGCGCCCTTCTCCGCAAGGGGGGAGAAGGCAGCGGGATACCCCCCTTGACCTTGTGCCATGCAGCAGACCATGAGGGTGGCTGCGGCGGGCGGTGCTGGCGGTTTCGTCACGCCCTGTCGCTCCGGCCGGTGGCCGCCGCGTCGCGGCGCCGGGCGGTGCAACGATCCGACGATCTGCCCGAAGGGAGAGGCTGCCCCCGATGTCCTCCGCCACGACCAATGACCACGGCCAGCCGGCGGAGCCCGGCCGGCGCGATTTCCTGGGCCTCGTGACCGGCGCCTTCGCCGCTGTCGGCACTGCGGCGATCGCCTGGACCCTGATCGATTCCATGAACCCCGCGGCCGACGTGATCGCCGCCGGCGCGCCGATGGATATCGACGTCAGCAAGATCGACCCCGGCCAGCAGATCATCGTGCGCTGGCGCGGCATGCCGATCCTGTTCGTCAACCGCACCGCGGAAATGGTCGCCACGTTGAAGAACAAGGCCGACACGGCACGGCTGGCCGACCCCGAATTCGAAGGTGATGCAGCAGCCGGCCTATGCGCAGAACTGGCATCGTTCGGTGAAGCCGGAGCTTGCGGTGCTGGTCGGCATCTGCACCCATCTCGGCTGCCTGCCGGAGTACCTGCCGAAGCCGGACCCGACCGAGCCGGTGGCGAACTGGCCGGGCGGCTATCTCTGCCCCTGCCACGGCTCGAAATACGACCTCGCCGGGCGAGTCTACCAGAACGTTCCGGCACCGGACAACCTGCCGGTGCCGCCGTACACCTTCGTCAATCCGAAGACCGTGCGGGTCGGGGAGAACCCGACCGGGGTCAGCTACTCGCTCGGTGAGGTGGCGCAGCTCTGAGCCGTGGCGCGCCGCCGCCGGCGCGCCACGCGTCTCCCGGCTGAACCGTCACGCGGGCGGGCCTGCACCTCAAGGCGACCCATAATAGCGCCCGGGCCCGGTGGTGCCCAACGGCATGCCGAACCCGGTGGACTGGTCTCCGCCGGGCTCGGGCAGGCCGGGCAGGCCGACCGTGCTGTCCATCGGGGCGCTCGGCGGCGACTGGGGTTGCGCCCCGGTCATCCCGAGTGCGGCCGGGGAGGTCGCGCAGCCCGCCAGCCCCGCAAGCAGCGCGCCGGCGAGCGCCGTGCGGGCAAGCACCGCGGCGAGAACCGGCAGCAAGGTCGGACGAGAGATCATGAACGTGGTCCCGGACGGTACGGCGGCTGCCCCCAGTCAACACGATCCGCACCGCCGGCGCCAGCAACCGCCCCTCCGGCACGTGTCCGGCGCGGGGATCGGCCCCTTGTGGTCCCTCTCGCGCACGGCTAATTCCTCCGCCTTCCCGACCGCTCCCCCCGATCCAGGCGATCCCCCATGCCGGGTCCGATCTCCCCGGCCCGCCACCTTGCGTAAAGGTTTTCTGCATGTTTTCCCGGCTGCTTGGCTTCATGTCGGCTGACATGGCGATCGACCTCGGCACCGCGAACACGCTGGTCTACGTCAAGGGGCGCGGCATCGTGCTCGCCGAGCCCTCGCGTGGTCGCGATCGCCGAGGTGCGCGGCAAGAAGCAGGTGCTCGCGGTGGGGGAGGAGGCCAAGCAGATGCTCGGCCGCACGCCGGGCAACATCTCCGCCATCCGCCCGCTGCGCGACGGCGTGATCGCCGATTTCGAGGTGGCGGAGGAGATGATCAAGCATTTCATCCGCAAGGTGCACAACCGCCGCGGCTTCGCCTCGCCGCTGATCATCGTCTGCGTGCCCTCGGGCTCGACCGCGGTGGAGCGGCGCGCGATCCAGGAAAGCGCGGAAAGCGCCGGCGCGCGCAAGGTGCTGCTGATCGAGGAGCCGATGGCCGCGGCGATCGGCGCCGGCCTGCCGGTCACCGAGCCGTCGGGCAGCATGGTGGTCGATATCGGCGGCGGCACCACCGAGGTGGCGGTGATCTCGCTCGGCGGCATCGTCTATTCGCGCAGCGTGCGCGTCGGCGGCGACAAGATGGACGAGGCGATCATCAGCTACATCCGCCGCAACCATAACCTGCTGATCGGCGAATCCACCGCCGAGCGGATCAAGATGGACATCGGCGCCGCCGCCCCGGCCGAGGACGGCGACGACGGCCCGTGGCGCGAGGTGAAGGGCCGCGACCTGATGAACGGCGTGCCGCGCGAGATCGTGGTGAGCCAGCGCGCAGATCGCCGAGAGCCTCGCCGAGCCGGTCAGCGCCATCGTCGAGGCGGTGAAGGTGGCGCTGGAGAACACGCCGCCGGAACTTGCCGCCGACATCGTGGACAAGGGCATCGTGCTGACCGGCGGCGGGGCGCTTGCTGTATCGTCTGGACCAGGTGCTGCGGGAGGCGACGGGCCTGCCCGTCGCGGTGGCGGAGGATGCGTTGCAATGCGTCGCACTGGGGACCGGGCGCGCGCTGGAGGAGCTGAAGCGGCTCCGCAATGTGCTGACCACGATGTACTGAGCCATGCGAGGCGGGGCCATGCCGGGCGGGCGTCGGACGTCGGCATGAGCGGGGCCGTGCGCAGGGCGGCGGGCGGCGCCCGGCGATGATGCGGCTGTCGATCCCGCTGCGCCAGGCGCTGGCCAAGCTCACCTTGCCGGTGCTGTTCGCGGCCTCGTTCGGCGTGGTGCTGCTGGGCAAGCTCGATTTCATGGTGACGGAGCGCGCCCGCATCTCGCTCGCCGATGCGCTGGCGCCGGTCTATGCGACGCTGGCCGGACCGCTCGCCGTGGCGCGCACGGGGGTGGAGCAGATTTCCGGCCTCGTGTCGCTGGACACCGAGAACGCGCGGCTGCGGGCGGAGAACGCGCGGCTGCTGCACTGGCAGGCGGTGGCGCTGACCCTGGCGGCGCGCAATCGCGTGCTGGAGGCGACCTTGCACTGGGTCCCCTCGCCGGTGCTCGAGTTCGTGACCGCCCGGGTCGTGGCCGACGCCGGCGGCGTCTATGCGCGCGCGGTGCTGCTCTCGACCGGGCCCAATCATTTCGTCCGTAAGGGGCAGATCGCACTGGCCGACGGCAACCTGGTCGGGCGGATTACCGATGTGGGCAGCCGCTCGGCGCGGGTGCTGCTGCTTACTGACCGCAACAGCCGCATCCCGGTGCTGCTGGAGGGCAGCCGCACCCGCGCCATCCTGGTCGGCACCAACGGGGCGCGTCCGCGGCTGATCTTCTGGTCCGGTCCCGCCCCGCGGGAGGGCCAGCAGGTGGTCACCGCCGGCGTGGCGGGCGCCTTCCCGCCCGACCTGCCGATCGGCATCGTGCGCTACACCGACCGGCACGTGCCCGAAGTGGTTCCGGCTGCCGATCCGGACCGGCTCGGCATGGTGCAGATCCTGTCCGGCGGACTCGCAGGACTGCCGGCGCCGGACGACGCGGCGCCGGGGGCCCAGGCCGGCGCATCCGTCGCCCCCATGGCTGCGGTACCCGGGGTTGCGGTACCCGTGGCCGCGCCGGCTACGGGTGCGCCGAAGGCGACGGGGCCGGGTGGGGCCGTTCCGCCCGCCGCCACCGGGCTGTGGGCGCCTTCGTTCGCCGCTCCCCCCTCCGCCACTTCTCCCGCTGCCATTTCTCCCGCTGCCATTTCTCCCGCTGGCGCCGCGCCCGCCGCCCCCGTGCCGGGCGCCGCCGTCCGGTCGGGCTGACCCGGATCACGGCGATGGATGATGTGGGCCGCGCCCCCGGCATCCGCCCGCGCCCCAGCCTGTGGCGCCGGCTGGACATGCTGGCGCGGCGCGCCTTTCCGGTGACCAGCACCGTCCTGCTCATGCTGCTGAGCAACGCCCCGTTCGGCATCCCCGACCAGGCCAGTCTGCTGCCGGCGGTGGCGGTGGTCGCGGTGTTCTTCTGGTCGGTGTTCCGCCCGTCGGGGATGCCGCCGCTGGCGGTGTTCCTGATCGGGCTGCTGCTCGACCTGCTGGGCTGGCTGCCGATCGGCACCGGGCCACTCTGCCTGCTCGCGGTGCATGCCTTCTGCCGGCGCTGGCGGCGCGGCCTGGCGCGGCAGGGCTTCCTCGCGATCTGGCTGGCCTTCGCCGGCTTCGCCGTGGGCGCGGCGGCGGCGATCCTCGGGCTGGTGGCGCTGCTCGACCTGCGCCTGATGCCGGTCGGGCCGGCGGTGTTCCAGGCGGCGCTGACGGTGGCGCTCTATCCCGTGCTGGCGATCCCGCTCGCGCACGCGCATCGCGACCTCGCCGCGCCGGAACGGGCCTGACATGCGCCGCGAGGTGCGCCGCACCGGGGTGTTCACCCGCCGCGCGCTGGCAGTGCTCGGCGGCCAAGCGGCGGTGCTCGGGCTGCTCGGCGTCCGGCTCTACCAGGTGCAGGTCATGGATGGCGCGCGCTACGCCACCCTGGCGCGGCAGAACCGGATCAGCCTGCGCATGATCGCCCCGGTGCGCGGGACGATCGTCGACCGGTTCGGCACCGTGGTTGCCGGCAACAAGCAGAACTGGCGCGCGCTGCTGGTCGCCGAGCAGACCCCCGACGTCGCCGCGCACGCTCGACCGCTTCTCGCGCATCGTGCCGCTGGATCGAGCGCGACCGCGCCCGCATCCACCGCGACCTGCAGCCGCCACCGCCGCTTCATCCCCGTGCTCGTGCGCGACTTCCTGACCTGGGAGCAGATGGCGCGAGATCGAGGAGAACGCCCCCGACCTGCCCGGCATCCTGGTCGATGTCGGCGAATCCCGCGCCTATCCGTTCGGCCCCACCCTTGCGCATCTGGTGGGCTACGTCGCCCCGCCGACCCCGGCCGACGTCACCGCCGATCCCACCCTGGCCCTGCCCGGCATGCGGGTCGGCCGCACCGGGGTCGAGAAATTCCGCGAGCGCGACCTGCGCGGCACCGCCGGCGCGGTGCAGATGGAGGTGAACGCCTACGGACGGGTGATCCGCGAACTCGCCCGCCAGGAAGGCACGCCGGGCGCGGAGGTGACGCTCACCATCGATACGGCCCTGCAGCAGGTCGCGATGGACCGGCTGGGCGAGGAGAGCGCCAGCGCCGTGCTGCTCGACTGCCGCAACGGCGAGGTGCTGGCGATGGCCACCACCCCCTCGTTCGATCCGTCGCTGTTCGACACCGGCGTGTCGGCGGCGCAGTGGCACGACTGGGTCAGCAACGAACGGTCGCCGCTGATCGACAAGGCGACGGTCGGGGTCTATTCGCCCGGCTCCACCTTCAAGATGGCGGTGGCCTGGCGGCGCTGTCGGCCGGGGCGGTCGGTCCGACCACGACGTTCTTCTGCCCCGGCTATTTCGAGCTCGGCAACCGCAAGTTCTATTGCTGGAAGCGCGGCGGCCACGGCACGATCGACATGCACGGCGCGCTGAAGCAGAGCTGCGACGTGTTCTTCTACGAGACCGCGCTGGCGACCGGGATCGACCGGATCGCCGCGATGGCGCACCGGCTCGGCCTCGGCACGAAGCTCGACCTCGACCTGCCGATGCAGGCGGAGGGGCTGATCCCGACCCGCGCCTGGCGGCTCGCGCAGGGCCATCCGTGGGAGCTCGGCGAGACCGCGATCAGCGGCATCGGCCAGGGTTTCGTGCAGGTGACGCCGTTGCAGCTCGCGACCTATGCCGCGCGGCTGGCCACCGGCCGGGCGGTGCAGCCGCATGTGACCCGCGCGGTGGGCGGCACCGTGCTGGCTGGCGGGCAGGCGGCGGACTGGCCGCTGCTCGACCTGCCGGAGCCGCTGCTCGATCTGGTGCGGGACGGGATGTTCTCGGTGGTGAACGCGCCGCGCGGCACCGGCTGGACGGTGCGGCTGCCGCCGGCGCTCGGTGTGCACATGGCGGGCAAGACCGGCTCGGCGCAGGTGGCCGACGTGAGCCAGGCCGAGCGCGCCCGTGGCGGCTATAACAGCAGCGTGCTGCCATGGAAGCTGCGGCCCAACGCCCTGTTCGTCGCCTTCGCCCCGTTCGAGGCGCCGCGCTACGCCGCCGCCGTCGTGGTCGCGCACGGCGACGAGGGCGCCAGCGCCGCGGCGCCGATCGTGCACGACCTGATGGTGGCGGCGTTGACGCGGGATCCGGCCGGGCGGGCGGTGGCGCCCGGGGCCGCGGCGCAGGGCGGGATGGCGGTACAAGGCGGCGGCCCCGGCGCGCAGCCCGGCGCGGCGGTCCGCGGGGTGGCCGCCCGCCCGCCCGTGGGCATGGCGCCCGGAACGGTGGTGGCGGCGGGCACGACATGAGCGACCGCCGGCTGCTCCGCTCGATGCCGTTCGATACCACCGCCAAGCTGGGGCGGCTCAACTGGGTGTTCGTGCTGCTGCTCTGCGCGCTGGCCGCGGTCGGCTATGTCGCGCTCTACAGCGTCGACGGCGGCTCGCCGCACCCCTATGCAGAGCGCGCAGGCGCTGCGCTTCGCCGCCGGCCTCGTGCTGATGCTGGGGGTCGCGCTGGTCGACATCCGCTTCATCGCCCGGCTGGCCTGGCCCGCCTATGGCGCGGCACTCGCGTTGCTGGCGGCGGTGGAGCGGTTCGGCCACGTCGGCAAGGGGGCGCAGCGCTGGATCGACCATCGGCGGATTGCGACCTGCAACCGTCGGAGCTGATGAAGATCGCACTGGTGCTGGCGCTGGCCGCCTGGTTCCACCGCGCGTCCTGGGAACGGGTGGGCAAGCCGCTGTTCCTATTGGTGCCGCTGGCGGCGATCGCCGCGCCGGTGGGCCTGATCCTGAAGGAGCCGAACCTCGGCACCGCGGTCATCACCGCCTCGGTCGGCGGCGCGGTGCTCTTCGCCGCCGGCGTGCGGCTGGTGGATGTTCGCTGCGGTGCTGGCGCCGGTGCCGCTGGTGGCGCGGATCGCCTATGGGCATCTGCACGACTACCAGAAGGCGCGGATCGAGACCTTCCTGCATCCCGAGCAGCGATCCGTTGGGCGCCGGCTACAACATCATCCAGTCGAAGATCGCGCTCGGTTCAGGGGGCATGTGGGGGCAGGGCTACCTGCACGGCACGCAGGGGCACCTCGATTTCCTGCCGGAGAAGCAGACCGACTTCATCTTCACGACCGTCGGCGAGGAGTTGGGCTTCATGGGCGCGCTGGCGGTGTTGGTGCTGCTGGGGCTGATCATCACCGGCGGAATGCTGATCGGGCTGCGCTGCCGGCATCAGTTCGGGCGTCTGGTGGCGTTCGGGGTGACGGTGAATTTCTTCATGTACGTGTTGGTGAATCTGGCGATGGTGATGGGGCTGATCCCGGTGGGCGGGCGTGCCGCTGCCGCTGGTGTCGCTACGGCGGCTCGGCGCTGATCGCGGTGATGCTGGGGTTCGGGCTGCTGCTGTCGGTCGCATCTGCACCGGGATGTGGAGTTCCCGGTGGCGCAGGGGGGTGGATAGGGGGCGGCGGGGCGTTGGATTCGGCATGTGTTCCTGACGCGGGGCGCGCACGGCGAGGCTTGCGCGCGGTCTACTCGGCCAACACGGTCTTGTTTCGATTAAGAATCTATATCATTATGAATCCTGTTGGTGAGCGGCCAGGCAGAAGAAGGATTCAACGCAAATACACGCAAATGGACCGAGTGGAACGGCCCGCCGGCGGTACCGGACCGAGGCAGCACTATGCCGCCGCACGGGATTGGGTGGGATCGCTGAAGCGGTACGCTGCATTTGCGTTTGGACCTTCCTTGCTTCCTGGCGGGGCTACGGGGCGCCGGCCGCCGCATTCGGTCCTCCGCCGCCGAACCCAACGCCCCCAGCCTGCAACAGACTTCGCAATCAGCGCGTTCCGAACTGTTGAACGCGGGGAAGCAGCCGCGGGGCGCTGCTTCCGACGCCCGCGTCGCCCATATTTGAGACAGCCGCCGTGTGTGTGGGGACCCGGCTGCGCGGGACACGATGGCGTGGGCGAAAAGGACCGGCCACAAAAAAGCCGCGGCGGATGACACCTATGATCGCTGTCCCTGCTTGATGGAGGAGGTACATGGACAAGAAAACTGCCGGCCTGCTCGGCGCAGTGGCCGGGCTGGCGACGTTGGGGCCCGCGCAGGCCGCGCGGCCTGTCGCCGGCGTGGCCGAGACCTTGGCCGTGACGTCCTATGCAGACCTGCTCGCGCCGATCCCGGACGCCGCACGGCTACTGCAGGCGGATGACGCGGTGCAGGCGCGGGTCAGGGACGTGAACGGCTACGTCTATTTCAACTACGGGCCCCCGCCGCCACCCCCGCCGCCCTATGCGTACGAGCGGCCCTATGCGGTCCCGAATTACGGTCCGTACTACCCGCGGTACTACCACCACCATCACCACCATCATCACCATCACCACCACCATCATCACTGACGGGGCGGAGCGGTCGAGGACGGCGTGCGACAGGTTGCCGGCATGGGGTTCGGGCGCAGGCGCGTGGTGGAAGCAAACCGCCAAGCAGTAGCTGCGGCCCTGTTCCACAAGCGCCAGCACTTTGGGCGCAAGCCGATCCGACTTCGGCCGCTGTCCCGGCTGGCGACCGAGGTGCTTGCCACGCGCCTTCGCCGCGGCGATGCCGGAGCGGATACGTTCTTGTATTAGCTTGCGCTCGAACTCGGCGGTGCCTGCCAGCACGGTTGCAATCATTCGGCCGTGTGGGGTCGAGAGATCGCAAGCTGAAGGTCGGCGTCTTTGCCCTCAGCAGCGGGCTGGCCGGCGTCGCGGGCTGCCTGACGGCATACAGCACCGGCTTCATCAGCCCCGACATGTTTCAGCTCGACCAGTCGATACTGATCCTCATCATGGTCGTGGTCGGCGGCCTCGGCAGCTTGCCGGGTGCGGTCGCCGGCGCGTTCATCCTGACGATCGCGCCCGAGCTCGTGCGATCCGCCGGGCATTTCCGCATGGTGCTGGTGGGACTGCTGCTGTTCGGTTCGATTCTCCTCCTTCCCAAAGGGCTGCTGGCAGAGGAGACATCGCTTCGGTTCGGACGCGGCGAACGGATAGGCCGTGATTGATCTCCCGCCTGTCAACCGCGCGACACGCCTTGTACAACCCCCTGATACGGCGGCGAACTCGCTACGCCCGCGCTGGCGGCGTGACTATTGCGCAACGACCCTTGCGTTATCCTGCCCGATCGCCCTCCGGACGCAGCAACCTGGGCGGCAGCCATTCCACCGTCATCCGCCCGCGCCGGAACACCGCAAGCGGACGGCGGAGTTCGGCCACCGCTCCCTCCGGCGAGGTCGCGTCCAGCAGCACGATGTCGGCCGGATTGCCCACCGCGATCCCGTAGTCGCGGAGGTTGAGTAGCCGCGCCGACCGATCGGTCAGCATGTCGAAACAGTCGCGCAGGCCCTCGGGCGTGCCGATCTGCAGCACGTTCGCCTGCAAATTGGCGATGCGGATCAGCGAGCAATCCCCGAACGGCGTCGCCGGGTTCAGGATATTGTTGCTGGAAAGCGAGCAGTTCACGCCATGCGCCAGCAGTGCATGCGCGTCCGCCACGCCGCGCGGCACGTCGTGGTCGGCATGCCGGCCCATCAGATAAAGGTCCGTGGCCGGCACGACGGTCACCGCTACGCCGGCATCGGCCAGCCGTCGCGCCACCGCCGCCAGCCGGTCCGGCGGCAGGGCAGCGAGCTTCGTCATATGCCCGACCGTCACCCGACCGCCCAGACCGTAGGCCTGTGTCAGCTCGCAGACCTGGATCGCATCGAAATGCTCGGGGGTGTTGCCGACGTCGAGATGCAGGTCGACATCGACGCCGTACTCCCGCGCGAGGGCGAAGATGCGGCGGATCTGCGCCGGGCCGTCGCTGTCGTAGCGCGGCGCGCCGCCGATCGTTCCGGCTCCGCGGCGCAGCGCCGCGACCAGGAGCTCGTCGGTGCCCGGGCGATTGGTCAGTCCCTCCTGCGGAAAGACGCAGAGATCGATGTCGATCGCCCAGGCGTAGTCCTGCGCCAGCGACTGTACGGCGTCGAAGCCGCGCAGGCCGATGCCGGGATCGACCTCCACATGGGTGCGCATCCGGGTCGTGCCGTGCAGCAGGCATTCAACCAGCGCCCGCTCGGCGCGGGCCCGGACGCTTTCGACCGTCATCGCCGGCTTGTACGGGGCGACATGGGCGACCGGATTGATCGCCCGCCCGCGTTCCGGCGGAACTACGTCGTTCAGCCGCGCCTTGTCGAGGTGGATATGGGTTTCGATCAGCCCGCCGCAGCCAAGCCGGCCGCCGGCGTCGTAGCCTGGCGCATCGGCGGGAAGCCCCGGCCCGATCGCCGCGATCCGCCCCGCCACGACGCCGATATCGACCAGCGCACCCGGCGGCGCGGTGGCAAGCTGCACGTTGCGCACGACAAGGTCCATCATGCCGTCCCCCGTTCTTCCGGCTCCCCGGCCGCGTGCCGCAGCAACAGGCTGCCCGCGGCGAGAACTTCGCCCGCCCAGCCCTCCGGCACCAGGGTCGTGGAATCGAGCTGGGTCAGGACGCACGGGCCGCGGAACCGCGCGCCGGCACCGAGCGCCTCGCGCGCGACCAGTGGTACCGACCGGAGACCTTCGGGAAACAGCAGGTCGGCGGTCGACCACGCGGCCGTGCCGCGATCTTGCGGCAGCGCGGGCGCAGCCGGACCGGGGAGCGCGCCCGTCGCCTCGACGTCGGCGGTGACCAGTTCGCACGGTGCCGGCAGGGTGAAGCCGAAGGCCTGCCGGTGCGCCTGCACGAAGGCGGTCTCGGCGGCCTCCATCGTGCCGGTCCAGGGCACCACCAGCTCACTGCCCTGGCCGGCGTAGCGCAGGCTGACCCGACGCAGGATCCGGCGATCTTCCTCCGCCACGTCCTCCTCGGCGAGCCAGGCGGCGGCCTGGCGGGCGAGGTCGGCGAACGCGGCCTCGACCTCCGCCGCCGGGATGCGGTCGCGGCGCAGCAAGGTGCGGCTGAACCCGGCCTTGAGCGCCGCGCCGAGCAAGCCCTCCGCGCACAGGACGCCCGGTGCCGGCGGGATCAGCACGCGGGTGATGCCGAGCAGGTCCGCCAGCGCGCAGCCGTGCAGCGGCCCGGCGCCGCCGAAGGCGACCAGGGTGAAGGCGCGCGGGTCGTGCCCGCGCTCCACCGAGACGATGCGAATCGCCCCCAGCATGTTGTTCGCGACGATCGCCAGCACGCCACGCGCAGCCGCTTCCGGCGACAGGCCCAGCGGCCGGGCGATCCGCTCCGTGATCGCCGTGTGCGCCCGGTCCCGGTCGAGCGCCATGCGCCCGCCCAGCAGCCGGGCCGGCAGGTGCCCAAGCACGACATGGGCATCCGTCACGGTCGGCTCGGTGCCGCCCAGGCCGTAGCAGGCCGGCCCGAGGACCGCGCCGGCGCTCTCCGGCCCGACCACCAGCGCGCCGTCGCGCACCCGGGCGATCGACCCGCCGCCGGCGCCGATGGTGATCATGTCGACCATCGGCAGCGGGAGCGGCCAGGCCCCGACCCGCCCCTGCCGGGTCAGGCCGGCGCGCCCGTCCTGCACCAGGCAGATATCTGCGCTGGTGCCGCCGATATCGACGGTGATGAGGTTGCCGAGCCCGGCGGCGCGTCCCACGGCGCAGGCACCGACCACCCCGGCCGCCGGCCCCGACAGGGCGGTGAGCGCCGGCGACCGGCGGATCGCCCCCGCGCCGGCAACCCCGCCGTTCGACTGCATCAGCAGCAGCCGCGCCCCGATCCCCGCCGCCGCCAGCCGGTCCTGCACCTGCGCGACGTAGCCCGACACCCCCGGCATGACGGTGGCGTTGAAGACGGTCGCGAGCGTGCGTTCGTATTCCCGCACGACCGGCAGGATCTCGGTGGACGACGTCACCGCCACGCCGGGCAGCAGCGCGCCCAGCAGGTCCGCCGTACGTCGTTCGTGCGCCGGGTTGGCGAAGGCGTGCAGCAGGCAGACCGCGATTGCCTGCACCCCGAGCCGACGGCAGGTCTCGGCCGCCGCGCGGACGCTCGCCTCGTCGAGCGGGATCAGCACGGCGCCGCCGGCGCCGACCCGCTCGGTGATCTCGATCACCCGCTCGGGCGGGATCGGGCGCGGTGGCTTCACCCAGGAATAGAGGTTGGCGTGGCGGGGAATGTCCTGCCGGCCGATTTCCAGCACGTGGCGAAACCCCGCGGTCGTTACCAGGGCGGTGCGCGCGCCTTTGCCCTCCAGGATCATGTTGGTGGCGACGGTGGTGCCGTGCAGCACCCGCGCGACCTCCCCGGGCGCGCGGTGCGCCTGCGCCAGCACGTCCAGCACGCCGGAGGCGAAGGCCTGCGACGGATCGGCCGGCGTGCTCGGGGTCTTGCCGCGCCAGGACCGGCCGCTCTGCGGGTCGTGCAGGGTGATGTCGGTGAAGGTGCCGCCGATGTCCACGGCGACCAGCAGGCCGGCGCGGTCAGGTGAGGGCATCGACGTATCCATGCCGGTGGAACGGCCCTGCGTGCGGGCGGAGGCTGCGGCGCGCGCGCGTCCGTTCCGGATCGATCGCCTCGCCGTCGAGCACCACGCCGTAGTCCCGCTCCGCCGCGGCGCGGCTGACGAAGCCGCCCAGCACGTCGCGCAGCACCTGCGCCGCCGGGCGGTCGAACGGATGGCCGTGGCCGCCGCCGCCGCCGGTTTCCAGCCGCAGGATGTCGCCGCGGCGCAGGATGGTGCCGTCCGACAGCGGCACCAGCACCCGTTCGCCCGGGGTGCCGGGATTGACCGCCGCGCGCCCGGTGCCGCCCTGCATGCCCCCGGCCACACCCCAGGGCGGGTTCTCCACGCCGTCGATGCGCAGCGCCAGCATCGCCTCCTCCGCCAGGATTTCGTATTCCCGCACCACGCCGCAGCCGCCGCGGAACCGGCCCGGCCCGCCGCTGTCGGCGTTGATCGCGTAGCGCAGGACCCGCGCCGGGTAGCCGAGTTCCAGGAACTCGACCGGGTAGTTCTCCTGCGCGACGAAATAGACCGCATCGAGCCCGTCGGCGCTCGGCCGGGCGCCGTAGCCGACGCCCACCCCGTCCGACATCAGGAACGGCGCGCCGTCGGCCAGGCCGCGCAGCAGGATGATGACATAGGCGGAATGGGATGCCGGGGCGCTGCCGCCGGCCACCGCCACCAGCCCGTTCAGCGCCGCCAGCACACGCATCATGGTCAGGCCGCGCAGCCCGAGCGGAGCCGGAAAGCGTGGTGCCAGCAGCGATCCCTCGCGCAGCCGCACCTCGTCCAGCGCGCGCGGCCCGCCGGCGTTGGCGACCTGGGCCGGATCGCCGCCGAGGAAATAGAGGCCGAGCGCCATGCCCGGCACGTCGCGGTTCATCAGGAAGTTCACCGGGCCGGACGCCTGGTCGTCGGTTTCGGTCGCGTCGAGGATGAAGCGGTCCTGCGCGGTGCGGGTCAGGGCGAGGCGGATCCGGAACGGTCCGTTGCCGTGGCCGTCGGCATCGATCGCGTCGGTGAAGCGATGCGTGCCGCGCGGGAAGGTTGCCGCCAGCCGGGCGCGCACCAGCCGCTCGGTGCGGGCAAGCAACTGGCCGAGCGCGTCGGCCACCACTGCCGCGCCCAGGCGTTCCAGCAGTTCGCCCATCCGCCGCACACCGAGCGCGACTGCGGCCATCAGAGCGCTCGCATCGCCCCGGCTTTGTGCCGGGAAGCGGGAATTACGATGGAAGATCTCGAGCGCCGCCTCATTCGTCCGACCCCGGTCGATCAGCCGGGTCGGCGGGATGATGATGCCTTCCTGGAATATGTCCACCGCGTCCGGACTGATCGAGCCGGGGCGCAAGCCGCCGATGTCAGAGAAATGCGCCCAGCCCATCACGAAGGCGGCGCGCTTGCCGGCATGGAACACCGGAGCGAGAAACACCTGGTCGTTGGAATGCGACACCGCCCCGCGCGAGGCGTAGCAGTCGTTGTACCAATACAGGTCATCCGGCTGCATCGCCGCAGGCGGAAACCGCTCGAACACCGGGCTCGTGACGTCGCCGAAGATCGGTACGTTCGAACCGACGGCCATCACCCCATCGGCGTCGAACAGTGCGGTGTAGAAATCCTTCTTCTCGCGGATGAAGGCGCTGACTGCGGTGCGTTCCAGCAGCGCGTCCATCTCCGCCTGGGCGGCGCCGATCGCACCGCGCACGATCTCGAGCGTGATCGGATCGCAGGCGTTCGTGTCTTCAGCCATCACCGCTCCTTCGTCGCGACACCCACCGGCATGTGACTTGCCGCGCGCTCGTGGCATCCTAACGCAGGATTTTCAAAATGCGAGCGCGAAGTGCTGCGCCGATTGCGCGCCGTGGTCGTCGCGCGGCGTTTCGTGATGATCGGCCCCGGCGATCTGTTTGATGCGGCAGAGCACCGTCTGTCTTCGGCGAGCCAACATGTGGCACGGGCATTGCTTGCTCATTCGCGGCGTGTCCGCCCCGCGTCGGGGAGCGGGCCGACGACACGTACCGACCGAGACAGGAGACACCGATGGATCTGACCCGCAGAGAGGCCGCAACGCTCTCTGTCGCGACCTTGCTGGCGACCGCCGCCGGCGCGCGCGCAGCCGAGCCGGATACCTTGGTGAGCGGCGACAACCTGCCGCAGAACCTCGATCCGCATCAGATCTTCGACGTGCCGATGCAAGGCTACGCGCTCAACACCTACGACACGTTGTATCGCTACGAGGGTAACCCGCCGCAGCTCCTGCCCTGGCTCGCCGCCAGCCATACCACCTCCGCCGACGGCATGACGTGGGAGTTCAAGCTGCGACCGGGAAGCAAATTCCACGACGGCAGCGCGATCACGGCCGCGGACGTGGTCTACAGCTTCCAGCGCCTGCTGGCCCTGGGCAAAGCGCCCGCCGGTGCATTCCTGCCGGTGCTGAAGCCGACCGGCGTGACGGCGCCGGATCCGGCCACCGTGCGCTTCAAGCTGGAGACCGCCTATGCGCCGTTTCTGGCCGCGATCCCGCTGGTCAGCATCGTCAATCCCCGCGTGCTGAAGGCGCACGCGAAGGGAGACGACTGGGCCGCGGCGTGGCTCGCCTCCAACGAAGCGGGCTCGGGGGCCTATATGCTCACGCCGTCCACCTACATGCCGTTGCAGCGTGTCGATCTCACGCGGTTTCCAGCCCATTTCATGGGCTGGAAGGACAATCCCGAACCCCTGCGGGCGGTGGCCTACCGTCCCTTCAAGGAGACTTCGACCCGGGTGCTTGCGCTGCTGAAGGGCAGCATCGACTGGACCGACAGCTACCTGCCGGTCGACGACGTGGCGGAGGTGGACCACAGCAAGATCGTCCATGTGCAGAAGGACCAGGACATGCGGACCTTCTTGATTCGCATGAACAACGCCAGGCCGCCGTTCAACAACGCCAACGCGCGCAAAGGCTTCGCCCACGCCTTCGACTACCATGGGTTCATCAAGGACATCCTGAAGAATTACGCCGAGCGCGACCCCACGCCGATGCCCAACACCCTGTGGGGATACCCCAAGGACGTGAAGGGCTACGATTACGACCCCAGGAAGGCGAAGATGTATTTCGACAAGGCGCGGCAGGAAGGCGCGCCGCTGCACCTGCCGGTGCACGTCCATATCCAGGAGGCGCTGGAGCAGACCACCCAGGCGGCGCAGCTCTTCCAGAGCACGCTCGCCTCCGTCGGCATCACCCTCAAGATCGTGAACGACACCTGGGCCAATCTCACAACCAACACGGCCAGGCCCGAAACGACGCCGGAGATGTGGGTGCACTGGGTCAGCACCTATTTCGTCGATCCCGAGAACTGGGTGGGGCAGATGTACGACAGCCAGTTCCACGGGACCTGGAAGGCGTCGAGCTGGTATGCCAATCCCAAGGTCGATGCCTTGCTGCGCAAGGCACGGACCACCATCGGCCAGGCGGCCCGCGCGCCGCTCTATGAGAAAGCGACCCGCCTGATCGTGGCGGACAGTCCGGACATCTGGATCTACAACACGGTCGATCTGCGCGGGGTCAACGACCGGGTTGCCGGCTTCCGCTACTGCCCGGTCGGCGGTGGCACCGAGGCGCGTTGGGTGCACCTCAAGGCCTGAGAGTTTGTGAATGAATGCCCGTCTTCTGCAGAAATCGCCCGGAAACCCAAGCATTTTCGACAGGCGTTCATTCACAAGTTCGATTTCTTTTTCACGCTCTGAGCGCATGCCGATGGATTTTTGGCGATGATCCGGTTCGTCCTGCGCCGGGTCGGCCTTGCGATCCCAACCCTGCTCGGGCTGCTCGTGATCACCTTCGTGCTGATCCACGCGGTACCGGCCAACCCGGCGACCGCGCTGGCGGGAGACGACGCGACCCCGGCCCAGATCGCTGCAATCCGCCGAAAATTTGGGCTGGATAAGCCCGTTTACGAGCAGTTCGGGATCTATCTCGGGCAGGTCGCCCGCCTGGACTTCGGCATCAGCGCCTTCTCGGGCCGGCCGGTGGCGCTCGATATCCGCGAACGGCTGCCGGCAACCCTGGAACTGACGACCGCGGCCCTGATGCTGGCGATCCTGCTCGGCGTGCCGCTCGGCGTGGTCGGGGCGGTGAGCCATAACCGCTGGCCGGATTTCCTGCTGCGCACGCTGTCCGTGGGCGGCCTCGCCGTCGCCACCTTCTGGCTCGCCATCATGCTGCAACTGCTGTTCTCGATGCAGCTCGGCTGGTTGCCGCTGCGCGGACGCCTCGGCCTCGGGCTCGCCGCGCCGCCCGGCCCGACCGGATTGCTGCTGGTCGACAGCCTGCTCGCCGGCCGCCTCGCGGTGTTCTGGAGCGCGCTCCGGCATCTGATCCTGCCGGCAGTCACGCTGTCGCTCGGGGGGATGGCGACGATCGTCCGCTTCACGCGGGCGGGCATGCTCGAGACGTTGCAGAAGGACTTCGTGCTCTACGAGCGCGCCGCCGGGTACGGCCGGCAGCGGCTGATCTGGATCTATGTCCTGCGCAACTCGGTCGTCGCGACCGTGACCCAGATCGGCCTGCTGTTCGGCGGCCTCATCGCCGGCGCCGTCGTCGTCGAGTCGATCTTCGACTGGCCGGGAATCGGTGACTACACCGTTCAGGCGATCCTGACGGGCGACTACAAGGTGATCCTGGCCGTCACTCTTGTCATTGGAGTGATCTACATCGCGGTCAACATCCTGGCGGACCTGGCGCTCGCCTGGATCGATCCGCGGCTCAGGAGCGAGTGATGCTGGTCCTGCGCAAATTCCTGCGCGACATTCCCGCCGTGCTCGGCCTCGCGATCGTGTCCGCCGTCGTGCTGCTGGCGGTGTTCGGCCCGCTGATCGCCCCTTATCCCGGCGACATCACGGCAGCCCATCTCGCCCGGCGTCTGCAGGCACCGAGCCCGCACTTCCCGTTCGGCACCGACGATCTCGGGCGCGACATGCTCTCGCGCGTCATCCTGGGGGCGCCGGGGGCGCTCGAAGTGGCGCTGTTCGTCGTTGTGGTCGCGCTGGTGGTCGGCGTGCCGCTCGGGCTGATCGCCGGCTACACGGACGGCTGGCTCGCCGAGCTCATCATGCGGGTGACCGACGTGTTCCTGGCGCTGCCGCAGCTCGTGCTGGCGTTGGCGCTGGCGGAGCTGATGACGCCCTCGCTGCGCAGCGCGATGCTGGCGCTCGCCATCACCTACTGGCCCTATTTTACCCGCATCGCCTTCGCCGAGACACGACGGCTGCGCACCGCGCTGTTCGTCGATGCACTGGCCGGCCTGGGCGCGAGCCGGTCGCGGATCATCCTTGCCCATATCCTGCCGAACGCCGCCTCTGCGCTGATCGTGCGGGCCACGATCGGGCTCGGTTTCACCATCCTGGTCGCCGCTACGCTCGGCTTTCTCGGCATGGGGGCCACGCCGCCCGATCCCGATTGGGGCCTGATGATCGCTCAGAGCCGAACCTACCTGCCGGGGGCGTGGTGGTACGCGTTGTTCCCCGGGCTTGCCATTCTCATCGCGGTCCTCGGCTTCAATCTGCTGGGCGACGGGCTGCGCGATATCGTCGATCCGCGTCTGCGGCGCTCGCGATGAGCGGAGCGGACCTGCTTTCCGTCTCCGGGCTCAGGATCTCGATCCGCAGCGACGAAGGCGTCGCGCGGGTGCTCGACCATGTCGATCTCACGCTCGCGCGCGGCCGGGTGCTCGGCGTGGTGGGCGAATCCGGCTGCGGCAAATCGACCCTGATCCGCGCCATCATGGGCATCCTGCCCGCAGGCGCGCATGTTGATGCCGGCGGCATCCGTTTCGAGGGACGCGATCTGTTGAGGATGACCGAGACCGAGCTGAACCGCGGCATCCGGGGTGGACGGATCGGGTTCATCCCCCAGGATCCGTACCTGGCGCTCAACCCGGTCTTCACCGTCGGGACGCAACTGATGGAGATCATGCGCCGGCACGCGGCGCGCGACGGCAAGCGCGGGTCCGCCCTGCGCGCGGCATTCCGGGCTCGTCTGGTTGCGCTGCTGCGACGGGTACACCTGCCGGACCCGGAGGGCGCATTCGGCCGCTACCCGCACCAGTTCTCCGGCGGCCAGCGGCAGCGCCTGCTGATCGCAGCGGCACTCGCCTGCGCGCCCGGCCTGCTGATCGCCGACGAGCCGACCACGGCCCTCGACGTCACCACGCAGCAGCAGATCCTCGACCTGCTGCGCGCGCTCGCCGGCGAGCTCGACGTGGCGATACTGTTCGTGACCCACGACCTCGGCGTGGTGGCGCGGCTGTGCGACGACATGAGCGTGATCTATGCCGGGCAGACGGTGGAAAGCGGGCCGACCCGGCAGGTCCTGGACCATCCGGCGCATCCCTACACGCGCGCGCTGGTCGCCTGCCACCCGGCGCGGGCGCAGGGCTTCGCGGGCATCGCGGGCAGCGTGCCGTCGCCTCTGGCGCCCTCGCCGGGCTGCCGCTTCGCGCCGCGCTGTGCCGAGGCGGCCGATGGTTGCGCGCATCGGGCGCCACATCTGCGCCCGATGCCGCAAGGTCCCGAGCGCAGGGTCGATTGCCGGCTGTACGACCCGGCCGCGCGCCCATGAGCGGGGACGATCTGCTTGCGATCCGCGACCTCACCGTTCTGCTGGGCGGGCGGCACCGCTGGCTGCGCGCTCCGGTGGCCCCGCTGCGTGCGGTCGACGGCGTGTCCCTGGGCCTGCGTAACGGGGAGGTTCTTGGCCTGGTCGGCGAATCCGGGTGCGGCAAGACCACGCTCGGCCGCACCCTGCTCGGGCTGCAGCGGGAGGCGGGCGGCGAAATCCGCCTGCGCGGGCGCCGCGTCAGCGGGCTTGCGCCGGCGCCGGCGCGGGTGGCGCGACGGGAAATCCAATATGTGCACCAGGACGCGGGGGCGGCGCTCGATCCGTGGTGGAGCGTCGGGCATACGCTTGAGGAAGCACTGCGGATCCAGGGACTGCGTTCCGGCACCGAACGGCGCGCGCGGGTGCGGATGATGCTGCCGGCCGTGGGGCTCGATGCGTCGGCGTACGCGCGCTATCCGCACGAGCTTTCCGGTGGCCAGTTGCGCCGCATCTCGCTTGCACGCATCCTGCTGCTCGAACCCCGGATCGTGATCCTGGACGAACCGACGGCGGGGCTCGATATGTCGGTCCAGGCGACGGTGCTGAACCTGCTACTGGAGCTGCGTCGGCGGCTCGGCCTGACCTATCTGTTCATCTCGCATGATCTTTCGGTCGTGCAACGCCTGTGCGACCGGGTCGCGATCATGTATGCGGGGCGGATCATCGAGCTGGCCGATGCGCGGGCGATCTTCGAGCAGCCGCGGCATCCGTACACCCGGGCATTGCTGGCGGCGGCACCGCGGCTGGACGGCATCCAGCCTTCTGTCCGCCTGCGCGGCGAACCTCCGCGCGCAACTGCCGGCGCGGCCGGCTGCGCGTTCGCCCCCCGTTGCGCCCATGCGGACGCGGCGTGCCGGATGCAGGACCAGGTCCTGCACGCGGCGACCGCGGATCACGAGGTGGCCTGTCGGCGCTGGCAGGAGCTTGCCATCCCGGCGGCGGACATCGCCTGCCGCGCATAGAAGATCGCGCCGGCGTCGCGTGCGGGATCGCGACGCGACAGTTGCGCCGGTCACAGTCCTGCGGCCTCCAGGCGTGCGATGAGGCGCGCCATCGCCTGCGCCCGCGGCACGAGCGTGGCGATTTCGAGATACTCGTCGGGTGTATGCGCCCGCCCACCCACGGCGCCGAGGCCGCAGAGGGTCGGCGTTCCCTGGGCCGCCGCGAAGCCGGAATCCGCGCATCCGCCGGTGAACTCGCCGCCGATCCGCATGCCGAGCGCCGCGGCGCCTTGCAGATACAGATCCATCAGCGCCTGCGAGCGCGGCGTCGGTTCCAGCGGCAGGAACTCGCCCGCGACATCCCATGTCGCATGCGTATCGGGCACGGTGCAGCGGTCCATGATCGCGCCGATCGCGTCGAGCGCGACCTTTCGGTCGGCCATCCTGACGTAGCGCAGGTCGATCTCGCCGGCGGCGTGCGGCGCCACGGTGTTCACCGTCTGGCCACCGGAGACCAGGCCGACATTGACGGTGGTGCCGCGTGCCGGATCGGTCATGCGGTGCAGTGCGAGGATCTTGTGTGCCATTTCCTCGATCGCAGACCGACCGTCGGCGAAATTGGCGCCGGAATGCGCGGGCCGGCCGAACACCTCGAAGCGGAGGAAGACGCCGCCCTTGCGTCCCGAGACGATATTGCCGCTGGCCCGGCCGGGTTCGCTGTTGAGCACGACGCGCGCCCCGCGGGCTTCCCGCTCGATGATCGGGCGGCAGGCGGGGGAGGCGATCTCCTCATCACTGGTGATCAGCCCCAGCAACGGGCCGGGATGTCCGCCCACGGCGTGGTAGGCGGCAAGGACGAAGGCGTTGACCACCAGCCCGGCCTTCATGTCCGCGACCCCGGGTCCGTATGCCAGTTCGCCCGCGATCCGGAAGGGACGACGCTGGGCTTCTCCCTTCGGGAACACGGTATCCCGATGGCCCATCAGCACGATCGGCCTGGCATCGGCGGCTTCGGGCTGCGCGACGAGCGCACGCAACACGTCGCCGTATATGGCCTGCGGCTCGGTCTCGACCGGGATTCCGCAGGTGGTGAAGAAGCGGGTCAGCACGGCGCCGGCGGCATCGACGCCGGGCTTGTCGCGCGAGCTGGAATCGGTGTTCACGAGGTCCGCGAGCAAGCGAACCATGCGGTCCTGCTGTCCGTTCAGCCAGGCGACTGCGGGTTCGGCAGGTGCGGCAGTGTCCATCAGTGGATCCTTCCTCGATCGCGAGCGAACCGGTCGGTCCGTTCCTAGCGTGCCTGTCGTCGCGGCGCTACAAGGTCCTGTCTTTCCCGTCCGTGTTCCGGCACCACGGCGAGATCGCATGGGGAGCGGTGCGGTACAGGCTGGCACGTCGTTTGCTGGATGATCCGGCAGCCGGGTGCGCGGACATCGACACAGGCAGGATGTGATTTCGCTGGGAGCCCCATCGCATGGCTGATTTGGCACATGGACGCACACTGCGGCTTGGTGCTTTCGTGCACGAGACCGGCCAGCATGTGGCCGCGTGGCGTCATCCGGGCGCGTACACCGGGTCCGGTGTCGATTTTGCCCAGGCGGTGGACGTTGCCCGCACGGCCGAGCGGGGCAAGTTCGATCTGCTGTTCCTTGCGGACACCGCCGCGGTCAGCATCCCCGCGTCCGGCGAAGCGCGCGGCCGCATGGGCAAGGTGGTCAAGTTCGAGCCGATCACCCTGCTGTCGGCGCTTGCCGCGGTGACGAGCCATCTCGGCTTGGTTGCGACGGTAACTACTACCTACAGTGAACCCTATACGCTGGCCCGGCAGTTCGCCTCGCTCGACCAGATCAGCGGCGGCCGCGCCGGTTGGAACCTCGTCACCTCGAACAATGAAGCCGAAGCATTCAACTACAGCCGCGACCGGCATGACGCGCATGCCGATCGGTATGATCGTGCGGTCGAGTTCGCAGCAGTGGTCACCGGCCTGTGGGACAGTTGGGAGGATGATGCGTTCCTCCGCGACCAGGAGACGGGCGTCTTCTTCGATCCTGGCAAGGTGCATGCGCTGAACCACAGGGGCAAGTACTACTCCGTGCGCGGCCCGCTGAACGTTGCCCGCTCGCCGCAGGGGCGACCGGTATTGGTGCAGGCCGGCGCTTCCGATACCGGGCGCGAACTGGCTGCGCGTACCGCGGAGCTGGTTTTCACCGCGCAGACGACGTTCGAACAAGGCCGGGAGTTCTACGCCGATGTGCGCGCGCGCCTGGCGCGGTACGGACGGGGTCAGGACGAGGTGAAGATCATGCCCGGCTTCTATCCGGTGGTCGGACGCACGGAGACCGAAGCGCGCGAGAAATTCGATTTCCTGCAATCGCTGATCCACCCGAGCGTGGGCTTGTCGGTGCTGGAGCACACGATCGGCATTCCCGGTCTCGATCAATTCCCCCTGCATGGCCCGGTTCCGGAAATGCCGGCCACCAATGGCCCGCTCAGCCGACAACGCCTGCTGCTGGAGGCGGCGCGGCGCGACAATCTCACGCTGTGGGAGCTTTGCCTGCAGAATGCCGGGCCGCGCGGCCACCTGATAGCGATTGGCACGCCTTCGCAGATCGTCGACGTGATGGAGCATTGGTTCCTCAACGACGCTGCCGACGGATTCAACGTGATGCCGGCATGGCTTCCCGGGTCGCTCGATGATTTCGTCGACTTTGTCATTCCGGAACTGCAGCGCCGGGGTCTGTTCAGGACCGAGTATGAAGCCGCGACTTTGCGGGGTAATCTCGGCTTGCCGCATCCTGGGTCGGAAGGCCCAACGACGTAAAGCTGCACGGTAGCGGTATTGCACGCAATGTTGCGGCTCGGGTTAGCCGCGGCCAGCTGGTCGGCCGACGAGGACTGCCCGAAGGCCAAGTGTGACGTCACTCATCCCCAAGACGCGTTCGATGGTGCCCTAGCGCAGTTCGCAGGCCAACGCGAGGACATCCACGGTCACGGCTCGCAGCGGTCGATTTTGTTCCTCCATCCGGCCCAGTTCGTGCGTCTGATCCGCTGACGGCCTTTCGATTCGCCAGCGGCCGATCTGCCGCCCGTAGAGGCCCACGATCTCGGGTTGCTCGGTGTGCACCTGGTCGATGCGGTCCACGGTCGCGTCATCCGGCACATGCGGGCATGTCCGTGCCCGGGTCAATGTCTTGATGTGCACGCGCGTGTCGTCCAGGGTGCCGTCGGTCATGCTGGCGATGAGGGGCGTCTGACTGATCGGCTGCCAGTTCACCGGATCGGAATGCGGCATGATAGGATCCTCTGGCTCATGCCATGACGGGTTCGGACGCCGTCTCGACGCGCGGGCGGGGAGACTGGAAATAGCTGCCGTTGGGAACGACGTGGGCATGCGCCAACGGTGACACGCGGGCCATGTTCTCGTCCTTGACCTCGTGCCCGGCGGCGCGGAGTTGATCGCCAATGCCGGCTGTCGGTTTTCCTTGAATGCCGGACGGCCTGGCACGGCGGATGGCCGCCTTGCGGGATAAAATTTCCTTGAACCCCGGACGAATTTCCTCTGATGCTGGACTTATTCCGGTGCTGGCGCGCTCGTGCCAACCCCCATCGAGCTTCAGGAACCTGACGAGTAGCGCTGCGCGATCGACGAGGCGAAACTTCCGGTTTTCGCCAAAAATACGCGGCGCAGACTTGATCCGGTCCCAACTGCGCGTTGTGGGCCCGGCTTACGCGTGTTCGCCCTCAGGCCTCGGTCGTGTCCTCCCTGGTGGTGTAGGAGCTGTGGGTAAGTGGCCCGCCTGCGCCAGACTCTCGGCAGTCGCTCCGGCGGGCCACTTACCCACAGCTCCTACACCACCAGGGGGGACACGATCTGTCCCACGCAGGGGCCGTCAATTCTCCGCGCGGCGTTCCCCGGTGCGTTGACCTGCTCGACCCGCCTGCCCCATGTGAGTAACGATCGGCCGAGGCGACCTCGGGAACGCGACGGGCTCGGGAGTCGCCATTCTGCAAGAGGGCGGCCGGCCGCGCCGTCCGTTCCTGCCGGCCGAGCGGCTTCGTCCCTCCAGTCGAAAGGGCGATGCGCATGGCTGCGAAGACCAAGGTTGCTGCCTACCAGGCAAAGCGCGATTTCACCCGGACGAAGGAGCCGAGCGGCCAGGCCGAGATCGCCCCCGCGAAGCGCCGCCGCTTCGTCATCCAGAAACACGCAGCGACGCGCTTGCATTATGACCTGCGCCTGGAACTGGACGGCGTCTTCAAATCCTGGGCCGTCACCCGCGGCCCGTCCCTCGATCCCGCCGACAAACGCCTTGCCGTGGAGGTGGAGGATCACCCGCTGGATTACGGTGACTTCGAGGGCACCATCCCGAAGGGACAATATGGTGGCGGAACGGTCCAGCTCTGGGACCGCGGCATCTGGGAACCGGAGGGTGACCGGACGCCCGAGGACGCGCTGGCCGCCGGCGATCTGAAATTCTCCCTGGACGGGCAGCGCCTGCATGGAAGCTGGGTCCTGGTGCGGATGAAGCACGACCGGACCCGCAGCAAGCGCACCAACTGGCTCCTCATCAAGCACCGCGACGATCATGCGCGCGTCGGCGACGGCGACGCGCTCCTCGCCGACGACCGTTCCGTCGCCTCGGGCCGATCGATGGCCGATATCGCGAAAGGCACTGGCCCGGGCCCGAAGCCGTTCATGCTCGCGGTCGAGCGCCCCGCAGACCCCGATGCCGTGTGGGACAACACGCAGGGTCTCGCAGCCGGGGACCGCCGGCCGCGCGCAGCGACACCGAAGCCGGCGCCGGCGCGGCCGGGTCCGTCGCACGGGCTCCCTGGCTTCATCCCCCCGCAGTTGTGCCAGCCGGTCACCCGTCCCCCCACGGGCGCGAACTGGGTGCACGAGATCAAGTTCGACGGGTATCGGATGCAACTGCGCGTGCAGGGCGGCACGGGCGCGCTGAAGACCCGGAAGGGCCTCGACTGGACCGACAAGTTCCCCGCCATCGCCGCGGAGGCGGCGGGGTTGCCCGACGCGATCATCGACGGGGAGATCGTGGCGCTGGACCAGGACAGCGTCCCCGATTTCGCCGCGCTGCAGGCCGCGCTCGCCGAGCAGAACACCGCCGACCTCGTGTTCTACGCATTCGACCTGCTGTTCGACGGCGCTACCGATCTGCGGCCGTTGCCGCTCGTGGAGCGGAAATCCCGGCTCGCAGCAATGCTCGCCGGGCGCGCCATGCGCCAGGCCCCGCGCATCCGCTTCGTCGCGCATTTCGCGACGAGCGGGGACGCGGTGCTGCGCTCGGCCTGTCGGCTGGCGCTGGAGGGTGTCGTTTCCAAACAGGCGCAGGCTCCCTACCGGTCCGGTCGCACGGAGAGCTGGACCAAGGCCAAGTGCCGCGCCGGGCACGAGGTCGTCATCGGCGGCTGGACCACCACCAACGGCAAGTTCCGCTCGCTGCTGGTCGGCGTGCATCGCGGCCGGCACTTCGTCTATGTGGGACGGGTGGGAAGCGGCTACAGCGAGCCGAAGGTCCGCCAGTTGCTGCCACGCCTGCGGGCGGTCGCGGCCAGGACCTCGCCCTTCACCGGTGTCGGCGCACCCCGCAAGGAGGAGAACGTCACTTGGCTGCGCCCGGAACTCGTCGCCGAAATAGAATTCGCGGGCTGGACGGGCGACGGAATGGTCCGTCAGGCAGCGTTCAAGGGTCTGCGCGAGGACAAGCCGGCGGCCGAGGTCACCACGGAGGAACCCGTGGCGCCGGAAGACGCGGATGTGCCCGCGCCGGTCGCGGCGAAGGCGCCCCGCAAGACGGCGGTGAAAGCGCCCACGGCCGGGAAGTCCGTCGTCATGGGCGTGCCGATCACCCACCCGGACAAACCCCTGTGGCCCAACGCGGGCGACGGCGTGCCGGTCACCAAGCTGGAGCTGGCGCGTTATTACGAAGCCGTCGGCGCGTGGATGCTGCCCCATATCGAAGGCCGTCCGTGCTCGATCATCCGCGCACCGGACGGGATCGGCGGGCAACAATTCTTCCAGCGTCACGCGATGGCCGGAACGTCGAACCTGCTGGAGCTGGTCACCGTCTTCGGCGACCGGAAGCCCTATCTGGAGATCGACCGGATCGAAGGCCTCGCCGCAGTGGCGCAGGTTGCCGCGCTGGAGCTGCATCCGTGGAACTGCCAGCCGAAATATCCCGAGGTTCCGGGGCGGCTCGTGTTCGATCTCGACCCCGGCCCGGACGTCGCGTTCGCGGCGGTGGTCGCGGCGGCGCAGGAGATGCGGGAGCGACTTGCGGCGCTCGGCCTCCAGAGCTTCTGCAAGACGACGGGTGGGAAGGGGCTGCACGTCGTCACGCCGCTCGCGGCGCGGAGCGATCGCCGGCTCGCCTGGCCGGATACCAAGAGTTTCGCGCACGAGGTCTGCATGCGGATGGCGCGGGACAACCCGGATCGCTATGTCGTCACCATGGCCAGGCGCGCACGTCAGGGCCGGATCTTCCTTGACTATCTGCGTAACGACCGGATGGCGACGGCAGTGGCGCCGCTGTCGCCCCGCGCCAGGCCGGGCGCGACCGTCTCCATGCCGCTCACCTGGGCGCAGGTGAAGTCGGATCTCGATCCCCGGCGCTTCACGATCCGAACGGTTCCCGCGCTGCTGCGCAAGACCAGGGCGTGGGCGGAGTACGACGCCGGTGAACGCCCGCTGGAGGACGCGATCAAGCGCCTGGGCCAGGCGAAGCGCGCGGCATGATCGCGTCCGCGGTGCGCGCCGATCCGCGTCTTCCGGGGCCTTCGCGAGCAAGTCCAGGGGGCGCTGCCCCCTTGGACTCCTTCCGTTGGTTCCGTGCGTGTGGGTGATCGGATCAGGCTTGGGTATCGACCAGGACGATCTCGGCGTCCTCCAGTGCAACGATGCGCAGCTCTGTCTCGTCGCGGATCGCGACGCCGTCGCGGGCATTGGCGCGCACGCCGTTGACCTCCACCACGCCGCTGGCGGGAACCAGGTAGGCCAGCCGGTCGGCGCCGAGGGCGTAGATGGTGCTCTGCCCCGCTTGCAAGGTGGCGCCGAGCACGCGCGCCTGGGCGCGGATCGGGAGCGCCTCGGTATCCGCGGGGAAGCCGCTCGCGAGCGGCACCAGCCGACCGGCGCGGCCGTCGCGTGGGAAGGGCTTGGCGCCCCAGGTCGGCGCGCCGCCGGCGGCATCGGGGATGATCCAGATCTGGAAGATCTCGGTCGTCCCCGGCTCCCGGTTGTATTCCGCATGGCGGATCCCGGTGCCGGCGCTCATCACCTGCACGTCGCCCGCTTCGGTGCGCCCGGTGTTGCCGAGGCTGTCCTGGTGCGTGATCGCGCCGGCGCGGACATAGGTGATGATCTCCATGTCGCGGTGCGGGTGCGGTGGGAATCCGGTGTCGGCGGCGATCGCATCGTCGTTCCACACCCGCAGCGCGCCCCAGCCCATGCGGTTGGGATCGTGGTAGTCGGCGAAGGAGAAATGGTGCCTTGTGTCGAGCCAGCCGAACTGCCCGCCGCCGAGGCCGTCATGGGGTCGAAGGTTGATCATGTATGCTCCCCGCGCCCGCAACCGGGCGCCGCTGATGGACGCAGGGTCATGTGGACCCGGTGGGAGGGAGAAGAAAGGGAAACAATGGAAATCCAACGTTTCCGCTGTGCGCATGGCCCGATCGCCTGATCTTGAAGCCTGGGGGGTGTTCGCCCGGGTGTCCGAAACCGGCTCCTTCGTGCGCGCCGCCGAGGAGCTTGGCCTGTCGAAGGCGACGGTGTCGAAGATGGTGGCGCGGCTGGAACGGCGGCTCGGCGTGCCGCTGATGCAACGCACCTCCCGCCGCCTGTCGCTGACCGAGGCGGGGCGCCGGTCCGCCGCGATCGCCCAGCGCCTCCTGGCCGAGGCACAGGGGTTGGAGGCGGCGGCGATGGCGGAGGCGGCGACGCCGCTGGGGCTGGTGCGCCTGGCGGCGCCGATGTCATTCGGCCTCGCCTACCTGGCCCCGGTCCTGCCGGAATTCATGGCGGCGCATCCGCTGGTGTCCGTTGATCTGCGGCTGAGCGATGCGATGGAGGATCTGATCGGCGGGCGGTTCGATGCCGCGCTGCGCATCGCCGACCTTGTGGATTCCACCCTGCGGGTGCGACGGCTGTGCCGGGTGCGGCGGGTGCTCGCGGGTGCGCCGGCCTATTTCGCCCGCCACGGGCGGCCGGAGCACCCGCGCGACCTCTCCGGCCATGCCTGCCTCGGCTATGCGAACCTGCCGGAGCCGGACCGGTGGCGCTTCGTTCATGCCTCGGGCGAGGTGGCCGTGGTGGTGCCCGCCGGCCCGCTGGTCGCCAACAACGCCGACGCACTGGGGGTCCGGCGCTGCGGGCCGGGTTGGGGCTCGCGGTGCAGCCGGAGTTCGTGGTGTGGGAGGATTCTGCTGGCCGGCAGGCTGGAAGTGGCGCTGGCGGAGTGGTCGGCGCCCGAGATCGTGGTGAACATCGTGCTGCCGCCGGGGCGGGCGCGGCCGGCGAGTGTGACTGCACTGGTGGACTTCCTGATGCGGCGTTTCGCGGCGGCGCCCTGGGCCATGACGGGGGAGGGGTGAGGGCGCGAGGAGGCCTACCGCGGATTCCCCCCCTCTACGCACCGGGAATGCGCCGCCGGCGCCGGGCCGACCTAAAGGACCGACTCAGGAACGTTCCATCTCGATACGCTTGGAAATCCAAAGGGCGGCGGTGGCTGCACATCACCGTATCGGTGGTACAATTCCCTTCCGTACATCACGGCAATGGTCGCGCAACCATCAGCCCGCGCGTGGTGGGCGGTGACGGGTTCGAACCGCCGGCCCTCTCGGTGTAAACGAGACGCTCTACCGCTGAGCTAACCGCCCTGCCCGCAGACACCTATTGCACGGCATCCTTCAGGGTCTTGCCCGGCTTGAAGCGCACGGTGGTGGAGGCGGCGATCTGCATCGTCTCCCCGGTGCGCGGATTGCGCCCGGTACCCGCCTTGCGCTCCGCGGTGGCGAACGTACCGAATCCGACCAGCCGCACGTCGTCCTTGCTCTTCAGCGCCTGCTCGATCGCGGCGAACACCGAATCGACCACTTCGGTGGCCTTGGCCCGCGAGAGATCGGTATTCTCGGCCACGGCCGCGATGAGTTCCATTTTGTTCACAGGCACGATCTCCCTGGTGCGATTGGCATGAGATGAAGAGACGCCGGCCACGACGATGCGGCCGGATCGGCGACAGGACACTAGAGTGCGGGTTTCATTCCCGTCAACGGATCGGCCACATCAGTGATCGGGACCCCGATCTGCAGCGGCGAACCGAGCGAAGCCGAGGCACGATCCGGCCTTGCGGCCGGATCGTGCCTCCTCCCGGATGCGGGATCGGTCAGTGCGTTAACGAGGCAGTGGCCTCGATGGGCTTGGGGGGTGCCACGGGCTCGGCCGGCTCCTCCCATTCGATCGCCTCGGGCCGGCGGGCCAGCGCCTGCGCGATCACCTCATCGACGTCGGCGACCGGAATGATCTTGAGGCCCTTCTTCACATTGTCGGGAATTTCCGCGAGATCCTTCTCGTTGTCCTTCGGGATGAACACGGTGGTGATCCCGGCCCGCAACGCGGCCAGCAGCTTCTCCTTCAGCCCGCCGATCGGCAGCACCCGGCCGCGCAACGTGATCTCCCCGGTCATCGCCACGTCGCGGCGCACGGGAATGCCCGTGAGCACCGAGACGATGGAGGTTGCCATCGCGATCCCGGCCGAAGGCCCGTCCTTCGGTGTGGCACCCTCCGGCACGTGCACGTGGATGTCGCGCTTCTCGAACAGGGTCGGCTTGATGCCGAACCTGATCGACCGCGACCGCACATAGCTCAGTGCGGCCGATACGCTTTCCTGCATCACGTCGCCGAGCTTGCCGGTCTGCTTGATGTTGCCCTTGCCGGGCAGCAGCACGGATTCGATGGTCAGGATCTCGCCGCCCACCTCGGTCCAGGCAAGCCCGGTGACGACGCCGACCATGTCCTCGGCTTCGGTTTCGCCGTAGCGGAATTTCGGCACGCCGGCGTATTTTTCCAGGTTCTTGCGGGTGATCATCACCTTCTTCGTCTTCTTGGTGACGATCTCGCGCACCGCCTTGCGCGCCAGGTTGGCGAGCTCGCGTTCCAGGTTCCGCACCCCGGCTTCGCGTGTGTAGGTGCGGATCAACTCGTGCAGCGCCTCTTCCGAGAGCGACCACTCGTCGGGCTTGAGGCCGTGCGCCTCGCCTTGCTTGGCGATCAGGTGGCGTTTGGCGATCTCCACCTTCTCGTCCTCGGTGTAGCCGGGGATGCGGATGATCTCCATCCGGTCCATCAGCGGCTGCGGCATGCGCAGGCTGTTGGCAGTGGTGACGAACATCACGTCCGACAGGTCGTAGTCGACCTCCAGGTAGTGGTCATTGAACGTGCTGTTCTGTTCCGGATCCAGCACCTCGAGCAAGGCCGAGGACGGATCCCCGCGCCAGTCGGCGCCGAGCTTGTCGACCTCGTCGAGCAGGAACAGCGGATTGGATGTCTTCGCCTTCTTCATGCCCTGGATCACCTTGCCGGGCATGGAGCCGATATAGGTGCGCCGGTGGCCGCGGATCTCGGCTTCATCGCGCACGCCGCCGAGCGACATGCGCACGAAGTTCCGCCCCGTGGCGCGGGCGATCGACTTGCCGAGCGAGGTCTTGCCGACGCCGGGTGGTCCAACCAGGCACAGGATCGGGCCGCGCACCTTCGGGCTGCGTGCCTGCACCGCCAGGTACTCGATGATCCGCTCCTTGACCTTGTCCAGCCCGTAGTGGTCGGTCTCCAGCACCTTCTCCGCCTCGATCACGTCGTTGCGGATCTTGCTGCGCTTCTTCCACGGGATCGACAGCATCCAGTCGAGGTAGTTGCGCACCACCGTGGATTCCGCGCTCATCGGGCTCATGGTCTTGAGCTTGCGCAGCTCGGCCATCGCCTTCTCGCGCGCTTCCTTGGTGAAGCGGGTCTTCTTGATCTTGGCTTCCAGCTCGGCGGTTTCGTCCTTGCCGTCCTCGCCCTCGCCGAGTTCCTTCTGGATCGCCTTCAACTGCTCGTTCAGGTAGTACTCGCGCTGGGTCTTCTCCATCTGCCGCTTCACGCGGTTGCGGATGCGCTTTTCCACCTGCAGCACGCCGATTTCGGATTCCATATGGCCGAAGACGCGTTCCAGCCGCTCGTTGATCTTCGCGGTTTCCAGCACCTCCTGCTTTTCCGGAGATCTTCAGGTTGAGGTGCGCGGCGACCGTGTCGGCGAGCTTGCTCGGGTCCTCGATCTGGTTGAGGCTGACCAGGACTTCGGGCGCGATCTTCTTGTTGAGCTTGATGTACTGCTCGAACTGGGAGACGACGGTGCGGCCGAGCGCTTCCAGTTCCTTGCCTTCGGCGCCGGCATCCTCGATCGGTGCGACCATGGCCTCGAAATAGGTGGAGGTCTCCTGGAAGCCGGTGATGCGGGCGCGGCGGCCGCCTTCCACCAGCACCTTCACGGTGCCGTCGGGCAGTTTCAGCAGTTGCAGGATGGTGGACACGGTGCCCACCCGGTAGATGTCGTCGGCCGAGGGATCATCCTGCGCGGCGTTCTTCTGGGCCACCAGGAGGATCTGCTTGTCCTCCTTCATCACCGCTTCCAGCGCGCGAACGGATTTTTCGCGGCCGACGAACAGCGGCACGATCATGTGCGGAAAGACGACGATATCGCGCAGCGGCAGCACGGGCAGCAATTCCGTGGCGGCGGCTGACACGACGGCGGGGACCTGGGCGGGCCGCTCCGGGCCGGGCCGATCGGATTCAGTCATAATGGACCTCCTTATGGACAGTCACGGCGGCTCCGCCCGCATTCGGCACGGAGCGCACCCTGGACGGGTGGTGCCCCCGTCTACAGTCGATATCGGCGGCGGGGCCGCCGGTGCAAGGTCTGGCGCTGCCTGGAGCGGGATTCCCTACCAGTTCAGGCGCCACCTTCCGCCCGCTCCTTGCCGTAGAGAAAGAGCGGGTTGGCGCGCGACTCGGCGACTTCGCGGTTGATGACGACCTCCTCCACCCCATCGAGCCCCGGCAGGTCGAACATCGTGCCGAGCAGGATCTGCTCCATGATCGAGCGCAGGCCGCGCGCCCCGGTGCGCCGGGCGATCGCCCGCGTCGCCACCGAGCGTAGCGCGTCATCGGTGAACGAGAGCTTCACGCCCTCCATCTCGAACAGGCGGCCGTACTGCTTGACCAGGGCATTCTTGGGCTTGGTCAGGATCTCGACCAGTGCCTTCTCGTCGAGGTCCTCCAAGGTCGCGACCACCGGCAGACGGCCGATGAACTCGGGGATCAGGCCGAATTTGAGCAGATCCTCCGGCTCGACCTCGCGCAGGATCTCGCCAGTGCGGCGGTCCTCCGGGGCACGGACCTCGGAGCCGAAGCCGATCCCCGCCCCCTTGCCGCGGGCGCCGATGATCTTTTCCAGCCCGGAGAACGCCCCGCCGCAGACGAACAGGATGTTGGTGGTGTCGACCTGCAGGAATTCCTGCTGCGGATGCTTGCGCCCGCCCTGCGGCGGCACCGAAGCCACCGTGCCTTCCATGATCTTGAGCAGCGCCTGTTGCACGCCCTCGCCCGACACGTCGCGGGTGATCGAGGGGTTGTCCGACTTGCGGCTGATCTTGTCGACCTCGTCGATATAGACGATGCCGCGCTGCGCCCGCTCCACGTTGTAGTCGGCCGATTGCAGCAGCTTGAGGATGATGTTCTCCACATCCTCGCCCACGTAGCCGGCTTCGGTCAGGGTGGTCGCGTCCGCCATGGTGAAGGGGACGTCGAGGATACGCGCCAGGGTCTGCGCCAGCAGGGTCTTGCCCGAGCCGGTCGGGCCGAGCAGCAGGATGTTCGACTTCGCGATCTCGATGTCGTTGTTCTTCTGCCCGTGCGCGAGGCGCTTGTAGTGGTTGTGCACCGCGACGCTCAGGACCTTCTTGGCGTGGTCCTGGCCGATCACGTAGTCGTCCAGCACCTTGCAGATCTCGCGCGGGGTCGGCACCCCGTCACGCGACTTGACCAGGTGCGTCTTGTGCTCCTCGCGGATGATGTCCATGCACAACTCGACGCATTCGTCGCAGATGAACACGGTCGGGCCGGCGATGAGCTTGCGGACCTCGTGCTGCGACTTCCCGCAGAAGGAGCAGTAGAGGGTATTCTTGGACTCGCCGGGCTTGCTCATGCGCACTCCTGTCCCCTTGGGCTGGGACCAAATCTCAGTCTAACCCCCCTCGGGCGAGCCGGACAAGGACCGGCCCGGCCCGGGCGGGCGGGAAGAACCCCCGCCAGCTTTCGCCGGCCCCGGGTGGCACCCCCCCTACCGGTATGGTGGAAGGCGGCACAGCGCCGGCGGGGCAGGGCGGACGGCGGTTCCCCGCCGGCCGGCCGCTCACGGAAGGAAATCAAGGGAAGCAAAACTTGTGCCGGAACATACCGGCCGCAAGACCGCGCCCTGCGCACCCCTGGGCGCCGTGCGGCGCTGGGGGTGGGCCGTCTTCGGTCAGGACTTCGACGCGTCCTCGGCCGGCGCCGGGCGGCTTTCGACCACCTGGTCGACCAGGCCGAAATCGCGCGCTTCCTCGGCCGACATGTAGCTGTCGCGCTCCAGCTTGCGCTCGATCGCCTCGATCGGCTGGCCGGTGTGGCGGACGTAGATCTCGTTCAGGCGCTTGCGCAGCGACAGGATCTCGCGTGCCTGGATCTCGATGTCGGTCGCCTGGCCCTGCGCCCCGCCGGACGGCTGGTGCACCATGATCCGCGCGTTCGGCAGCGCGTACCGCTTGCCCTTCGCCCCCGCGGTGAGCAGCAGGCTGCCCATCGAGGCGGCCATGCCGATGCACACCGTGCTCACCGGGCTGCGGATGTACTGCATGGTGTCGTAGATCGCGAGCCCGGCCGAGACGACCCCGCCCGGGCTGTTGATGTAGAACGAGATGTCCTTGCTCGGGTTTTCCAACTCCAGGAACAGCAACTGCGCGCAGACGAGGCTGCTGACCTCGTCGAAGACCGCCCCGGTCAGGAACACGATCCGTTCCTTGAGCAGGCGCGAGTAGATGTCGAACGCCCGCTCGCCCCGGGCGGTCTGCTCGACCACCATCGGGACCAGGGTGTTGACGTAGGTCTGAACGGGATCGGGATCCCTCATGGCGGGCACCTTCGCGGCCTGACTGGGTGAGCGACGAGATCGGGTGGGCTGATCGACTGGACGTGAAGATAGGAAGCCGCCGGCCGTTGTGAAAGCGGGCCGGGCAACCCGGGTGTTCGTCAGGTACGCAGCCGGCGGTCAGCCCCCGGGCGGTGTGTCAATGGCCGGCGCTTCGGTGGCCGGCGCCTCGGTGGAGGGTCCGCCGGAGGCCGATGTGTCGGCGGCAGGCGCGGCGTCCGCCGCCGGCGCCGCTGCGGTCACCGATGCCCCGCTCTCCGCCCCCGCATCGTCCGTGTCCTCGGCCAGCGCTTCGGGCGCCACCGGACGGTCGGTGATCCGCGCCAGCTCCAGCACGAAGTCGATCACCTTGTCCTCGAACAGCGGCCCGCGCAGGGTCTCGGCGGCCTGCGGGTTCTTGCGGAAGAACTCGAACACCTGGGCTTCCTGGCCGGGATAGCGCGCTGCCTCAGCGCGCACCGCGCGGGTCATTTCCTCCGGCGCCACGACGATGTTGTGCGTGCGCCCGGTCTCGGCGAGCAGCAGGCCGAGCCGCACCCGGCGGTCGGCGATCGCACGGTATTCGCGGCGCAGGGTTTCCTCGTCCTTGGACTGGTCCTCGGCGTCCAGCCGTCCGGCCTGGCGGTCGGCGTCGAGCCGGGCCCAGATCTGGGCGAACTCCGCCTCCACCAGTCCTTCGGGTGCGGGAAACGCAGCCAGCTCGTTCAGCCGGTCGAGCAATTCCCGCTTGAGCCGCATCCGGGCGAGCTGGTCGTATTCGCGCTGCAACTGTGAGCGGATCAGGTCCTTGAGCTCGTCCAGCGTATCGAAGCTCAGCCGCTTCGCCAGCTCATCGTCGATCGCGGGGATTTCCGACCGGCGGATCGCCTTGGCGGTGATCTCGAACTGCGCCTCCTTGCCGGCCAGCTCGGCGGCGCCGTACGGGTCGGGGAAGCGCACCGTGATCGTGCGCGTCTCACCGGGGCGCAGGCCTTCGAGTTGTTCGGAGAAGCCTTCGATGAAGCCGGGCCCGCCGACCTCCACATCAGCGTCGTTCGCGGTGCCGCCGGGGAATGCGGTGCCGTCCACCCGGCCGAGATAGTCGAGCTTCAGCACCTCCCCCTTCGCCGCGCCGCGTTCGCCCAGTTCCTCGGGCGTCAGCTCGACCAGGGTGCGGTTGCGCTCGGCGAGGTTGTCCAGCGCCTTCGTCACCGCCTCATCCGTCACCTCGGCCTTGAGGCGGGTGAGCGGGATGGCGGCGAAATCGGGCAGCACGATCTCCGGCAGCACTTCGAGCGCGACCGTGAAGGCGAGGTCCTGGTCGGGGAAGGTGCGCGCCTCTGCGGCCTCGGCGTCGACCAGGTCGATCTTCGGCTGTAGCGCGGGACGCAGGCCGCGTTCGGTGAGCACCTGGCGGGTGGAGTCAGATACCGTCTGCTCGATCACCTCGGCGGTGACGGCGGTGCCGAAGCGCTGGCGCAGCACCGGCAGCGGCACCTTGCCGGGACGGAAGCCGGGCAGGCGCACGGTCTTGCCGAGGTCGGCGAAGCGGGCGGCGCGGCGGCTTTCCACCTCCGTGCCGGGGACCACGACGGTGTAGGCGCGCTTCAGCCCTTCGGCGAGCGTCTCGGTGACCTGCATCGGCTTCGGAACTCTCCAGTGAATGCTCTGTCGTCGTCCGGCGGCCGCCCCCGCGTGGTGCGGGCGGGGGACTCGAACCCCCACGGCTTGCGCCACCAGAACCTAAATCTGGCGTGTCTGCCATTCCACCACGCCCGCCGGACGGCCCGCCGGCCGGCCTGCGGCCGTGCGCGGGCTTTAGCCGGTCCGTCCCGGCCCGGCAAGCGGGCGGTCGGCGCCCCGAGGGCGCGCACCGCTTGGCCCCCGCCCCGGCCAGAGGGTAAGCTGCCAGGCTATGAAGCACTGGCAGATCGACCAACTCGCCTGGGACCGGTTCGACCCCGCCAAGGTCGATCCCGCCGTCGTGGCCCTGGTCAAGGCCGCGGCCCTGGTGGAGCGCAACGGCGCCGACTACGCGACTTATCTCAACCGGGTGTTCCACGACGATCCGGATTTCTGCGCCGCCGCCGATCGCTGGGCGGGCGAAGAGGTGCAGCACGGCGAGGCGCTCGGCCGCTGGGCCCGGCTTGCCGATCCCACCTGGGATTTCCCAGCCGCCTTCGCCCGCTTCAAGGCCGGCTACCAGATCCCGCTCGACGCCCCCGCCTCGGTGCGCGGCTCGCGCACCGGGGAGCTGATCGCCCGCTGCATGGTCGAGACCGGCACGTCCTCCTACTACACCGCGCTCGCCGAGAGCACGGACGAGCCGGTGCTGCGCCAGATCTGCCAGCAGGTCGCCGCCGACGAGTTCCGCCACTTCAAGCTGTTCTACGACCACATGCGCCGCTACCTGGGGCGCGAGCGAATCGGACTGTTGCGCCGGCTGCGCATCGCCGCCGGGCAAATCGGCGAAAGCGAGGACGACGAACTCGCCTACGCCTGGCATTGCGGCAACGAAGCCGCCGACGTGACCTATGCAAGGGAGCGCTGTTCGGCCGCCTACATGGCCGGCGCAATCGGCTACTACCGGTTCCGCCACGTCCAGCGCGGCATGGGCATGATCTTCAAGGCGGTCGGCCTGCCGCCACGCGGCCGGCTGTCCGCACTGACCGCGCGCGGGGCGTGGCACCTGCTGCGCCGGCGGCTGCGGCGGTTGGCCCCGGCGAGCGCCGCGGCACCGCCGGCAAGACGATCCGCGGCCGTCGCCGGATTACGGCCGCTTTACCCGCAGCCACCGGGGCGCTAGACCCCCGCTCCGGTTCCCGCCCGGGGCGGGAACGGCGATGCGGCATCGCACCATGCGCCCTTCGGGGCGCATGCCCGGCAATGCCTGCGGCGCACGAGGGTCCACGGGGCAGCACGTCCCCGATCAACGCCAGGAAAGGAACAGCCGCGATGCATCGCTGGCACTGGGCGCGCGTCCTGCTCATCATCCCGTTCATCGCGGTGCTGTGGGTACCGTTCTACGACCGTATCGAACCGCGGATGTTCTCGTTCCCGTTCTTCTATTGGTACCAGCTTCTCTGGGTGGTGCTCAGCGTCGGCGTGATCGGCATCGTCTACCTGCTGGAACATCGCGGGCCGGCCCACGGGGGCGAGGGGTAAGGCCATGAACATCGTCGCGCTCGCGGTCTTCATCGCGCTGTTCCTGGCGGTCGCCGTGCTCGGCTTCGCTGCCGCGCGCTGGCGGCGGGGGGATCTCAGCCTGTTGCACGAATGGGGCCTGGGCGGGCGCCGCTTCGGCACCTGGGTCACCTGGTTCCTGCTCGGCGGCGATCTCTATACCGCCTACACCTTCATCGCCGTGCCCGCGCTGCTGTTCGGCGCCGGAGCGGTCGGCTTCTTTGCGGTGCCGTACACCATCATGGTGTATCCGATCCTCTATCTGGTGTTCCCGCGGCTGTGGTCGGTCTGCCACAAGCACGGCTATGTCACGGCGGCGGATTTCGTGCGCGGGCGGTTCGGCAACCGCTGGCTCGCGCTCGCCGTCGGGCTCACCGGCATTCTTGCCACCATGCCCTACATCGCGCTGCAGCTCGTCGGCATCCAGGTGGTGATCGGGGCGATGGGCGTCCACGGCGCGGGCCTTGCCGGCGACCTGCCGCTGATCATTGCCTTCGTCATCCTGGCAGCCTTCACCTATACCTCCGGCCTGCGTGCGCCGGCGATGATCGCGGTGGTGAAGGACCTGCTGATCTACCTCACGGTGATCGTCGCGATCGTGGTGATCCCGACCCAGCTCGGCGGGTTCGGCAAGATCTTCGCCGCCATCCCGCCGGCCAAGCTGCTGCTGCCGCACCCGCCGAGCGGGTCGTGGGGGGCGTTCGGCGCCTATGCGAGCCTGGCGCTCGGTTCGGCCTTCGCGCTGTTCCTGTATCCGCACTCGATCACCGGGGTGCTCGGCGCCTCCGGGGCGCGGGTGATCCGGCGCAACGCGGCGATCCTGCCGGCCTATTCGCTGATGCTGGGGTTGCTGTCCCTGTTCGGCTTCATGGCGGTCGCGGCCGGCGTGGCGGCAATGCCGCAGTTCGCGGGCGGGTTCAAACTGTTCAGCAACAGCTTCGCAGTGCCGGCGCTGCTGCTGAACGCCTTTCCGGCCTGGTTCGTGGGCGTGGGCTTCGCCGCCATCGCCATCGGCGCGCTGGTGCCGGCGGCGATCATGTCGATCGCCACGGCAAACATCTTCACCCGCAACATCTACCGCGAGTTCATCAACCCCACCTGCACCGACGCGCAGGAAAGCGGGGTGGCCAAGATCGCCTCCCTGGTGGTGAAGGCCGGGGCGCTCGTGTTCATCTTCGCGCTGCCGCTGAAATTCGCCCTCTACCTCCAGTTGCTCGGCGGCGTCTGGATCATCCAGACCCTGCCGTCGGTGCTGCTCGCGCTGTATACCCGCATGCTGAACGGCTGGGCGCTGCTGATAGGCTGGGCGGTGGGCTTCGGGCTTGGTACCTGGATGGCGGCCTCGGTCGGCTTCGCGCCGATCTATCCGCTGCATATCCTGGGCGTCGTGGTCCCTTGCTACATCGCGCTGTCCTCGCTGGTGGTGAACCTGGTCGTCGCGGTCGTGCTGTCGCCGGTCCTGAACGCAATCGCTCCGGACCGCGCCCAGGACGTCACGGTGGCGGCGGACTACGCCTGAGGCGCCCCGCATTGTTGCGCCAACGGGTGGGATGAGCGGCTTATCCAGAAAGCAAGGCCAGGGGGCGCTGCCCCCTGGACCCCCGCCAGGAAACAAGTCCCCTGGACCCCTCGGTGTGTTCCGTGCCGATGGGGGGTGTCGCGGCTGGGCGCGGGGCGGCGGGGAGGCTGGGACGCTGGCAGGGACCGGGCGCATCGATGCGCCCGGTCCCTGCCAGCGTCCCAGCCTCCCCGCCGCCCCGTGCCCAGCCGCGACACCCCCCATCGGCACGGAACCAACGGAAGGGTTCCAAGGGCTTGCCCTTGGCGGGGGTCCAGGGGGCAGCGCCCCCTGGCCTTGCTTCCTGGATACGCGGCCAACCCCCTCGTTGGCGCAAGAGGCGGAACACCTGCGGCGGCGGTCGCCGTGCCGTGCCGCGGGTGGGGCTGAGTGCGTATCGTCGCGGGGGCGTGGCGGGGTCGGCGCCTTACCGCGCCGGCGGGCGGGGGGACGCGGCCGACGGCGGACCGGGTGCGTCAGGCGCTGTTCGACATGCTGCTGCATGCGCCTTGGGGTGGGCGGGGTGTGATCGAGGGGGCGACGGTGCTGGATGCTTTTGCTGGCACCGGGGCGCTGGGGTTGGAGGCGTTGTCGCGTGGGGCCGGGCGGGTGGTGTTCATGGAGCACGACCGGGCGGCGCTGGCGGCGGTGCGCGCGAACATTGCCGCGTGCGGGGCGGCGGATCGGTGCAGCGTGGTGGCGGGTGATGTGCTGGCGGCGCCGGCGGGGGAGCGGTGCGGGTTGGTGTTCCTGGACCCTCCGTACGGGCGGGGGCTGGTGGAGCTTGGTGTGGGGCGGCTGATGGCTTCGGGGTGGATGGGGGCGGGGACGCTGGTGGTGGCGGAGATTGGGCGCGAGGAGGCGGTTCCGGCGCTGGGTGCGCTGCTGGCCGAGCGGATGCACGGGGCGGCGCGGGTCCTGGTGTGGCGGATGGGCTGACCGGGACCTTGGCCAAGCAGGTGGGAAGCGGTGTGGCGGCGTCCGGCCTTCAGACCAGCGTGTCGTCCGAGCCACCGCCCTGGTCCCAGCCGCCATCGCCGGGATCGTTGCCTGCCGCGGGGTCGGGTGCGCCGTCGGCCCAGCCGCCCGGATCGGCCCCAGGGTCCTGGAACGTCGGGTCCTGTGCGAACGTCGGGTCCGGTGTGGCCCAGCCGGCCTGGCCGGTCGGGTCCGCGGGCGTGCCCCAGGCGGTGTCAGGCACCGCGCCTGGTGCCGCCTCGTGCGGGGACAGCATGTTCATCAGCGCGTTGCCCACCACCATCCCGCCGGCAACGCCGGCCGCGGTGGTGAGCGCCGAGCCGAGGAAGCCCGAACCGCTGCGGGAAAACATCCCGCCACCGGGGGGATAGCCGCCGGGCGCGGCCTGGGGGTAGGCGGATGGATATCCTGGCGGGTACCCAGGCGGTGCGCCCGGCGGGTAGCCGGGCGGCGCTGCCGGCCCGGGTCCGACCGTGGGCGCCGCACGTCCGCCGCCGAACAGCCCGCTGAAGAACCCGCCGTGCGACTGGGCGGGGGCGGTCTGACGCAATTGCGCCTCGAGCTGGTGGATCCGTGCCTGGGCGGCGGCCAGCGCGTGCTCCTGCACGAAGGCGAGCTGGGCCAGCCGGTAGCGTGCTTCCGGATAGCGCTGGAACAGCGCGGCGAGCAGCGCGTCGGCCTCCGGGTCGATCGGCGGCAGCGACGGGGCCGGGGTGGCCGGCACCGAGGGGCTTGCCCAGGGACTGCCCTGGGGACTGGCCACGCCACCGGGCGGCTGCGGCGCGACGCCGGCCACCCGGGCGATGAAGGCGGTGATGAGATCGCGTTCCTCGTTGGTCATGACGCCTGCGTCTCTCGCTCGGGTATACCGGTCGGACGAGCCCGATCCGGCGGTGGGCGCGTCTGCAACGGTGCCGCCTCGGGATGGGCCTGTCGTGCGGATCGCATCCGGTCCGGACGATGCGTCGCCGGCCGGCCGGGGGGCGACCTGCCCGAAGGGGCGGTACGAGAGGAAGTGGCGCCGCCGCCGGCGCGGTTCAATCCCGCCCCCGGGCCCGCCCCCGGGCAAGGTGCGGTGCAGCACCCGTGCCTTGCCCGGGGGCGGGCGGGATGCTTTACCGGGCGCCTCATCCAGGTCGAGCGCCCGCATGTCCCGCCCCGCCGCCCCCAGCTTCCAGGAGCTGATCCTCCGCCTCCAGCAGTTCTGGAGCCGGCAGGGCTGCGTGCTGCTGCAACCCTACGACATGGAAATGGGCGCCGGCACCTTCCATCCCGCGACCACGCTCCGCGCGCTCGGGCCGAAGCCCTGGCGGGCGGCCTACGTGCAGCCCTGCCGCCGCCCTACCGACGGGCGCTACGGGGAGAACCCGAACCGGCTGCAGCACTACTACCAGTACCAGGTCATCATGAAGCCGAGCCCGCCGGACGCACAGGAACTGCTGCTGGCGAGCTACCGGGAGATCGGGCTGGATCCGTTGCACCACGACTTCCGTTTCGTCGAGGACGACTGGGAAAGCCCCACCCTGGGCGCCTGGGGCCTCGGCTGGGAGGTCTGGTGCGACGGCATGGAGGTCGGCCAGTTCACCTATTTCCAGCAGGTCGGCGGCATCCCCGTGACCCTGCCCAGTTTCGAGATGACCTACGGCCTGGAACGCCTGGCGATGTACGTGCAGGACGTGGAGAACGTCTTCGCGCTCGATTTCAACGGCGCCGGCGTGACCTACGGCGATGTGTTCCTGCGCGCCGAACGCGAGTTCAGCGCGTTCAATTTCGAGCATGCCGACACCGGCCGGCTGGTCGTGCATTTCGCCGACGCGGAGGCCGAATGCGCGGCATTGCTGGACCATCGCCTGGCCCTGCCGGCCTACGACCAGTGCATCAAGGCGAGCCACCTGTTCAACCTGCTCGACGCGCGTGGCGTCATCAGCGTGACCGAGCGGGCGAGCTATATCGGCCGGGTGCGGACCCTGGCGAAAGCCTGCTGCGAAGCCTTTGTGGCGGGGGAGGGGGGATGACACCGATGGCCGGCCGCCCTACTTCTACCACCGAGGCGGGATTTTCTACCGAGGGCATGATGGGCGCGCAACTCAACATCAAGAGCGACGACGCCTACCGGCTGGCGTCGGAGCTCGCCAGCCTGACCGGGGAAAGCCTGACCGCGGCGGTGACCGCGGCGCTGCGCGAGCGGCTGGAGCGGGAGCGGCGGGAGCGGGGCGAGGAACAGGCAGCGCGCCGGGCGCGGATTGCGGCGCTGGCAGCCGAGATTCGCGCCAGCATCCCGGGGCCGGTGTCCAGCGCCGATCACAACGATCTCTATGGCCCGGACGGGCTGCCGGCGTGATCGTCGATGCCTCCGCCCTGCTGGCGGTCGCCTTCGGCGAGCCGGAGGCCGGCCGTTTCGCGGACGTGATTACCAGGGAGCCGGGCGCGCTGATGGCGGCTCCGAGCTGGGTGGAGGCGGCGATCACGATCGCCCGCCGCGGCGGTGCGGTAGCGTTGCTGGACCGGCTGGCGGACGAGCTGGGGATCACCCTGCGCCCGTTCACGCCCGAGCACGCGCGCGCAGCCCTGTCTGCCTTCGCCGCGTTCGGCAAGGGGCGGCATGGGGCGGCACTGAACTACGGGGACTGCATGACGTACGCCTTCGCCCGCTGCGAGGGGCAGCCATTGCTGTTCAAGGGCGACGACTTCACCCGGACCGATATCGAACCGGCGCTGCGGGGCTGAGCCATGCCGGAACTGTTCCTGGAATTGTTCAGCGAGGAAATCCCGGCGCGGATGCAGGCCGCCGCGGCGACCGATCTCGCGCGGCTGCTGGGCGCCGCGCTCGCCCCGCTCGCGCCAGGGGGGATCGCGACCTTCCACGGGCCGCGGCGCATCGCGCTGCGCGCCGACGTCGCCGCCGCGGTGGCCGCTGCCAGCAGCACCGAGCGCGGCCCGCGGCTCGCGGCACCCGAGCAGGCGGTGGCGGGATTCCTGCGCAAGCACGGCGCGGACCGCGCGCAGTTGCGTGCGGAGGGCGACTACTGGGTGCTGGAGAAGCGGGCGGAAGCAGTCTCGGCCGCGGTGCTGATCGCGGGCGCCCTGCCGCCGCTGCTGCGCCGGTTTCCCTGGCCGAAATCCATGCGTTGGGGTGGGACCAGCGCGTTCACCTGGGTTCGCCCGCTGCGCCGCATCGTTTGCCTGCTGGATGGCGACGGTGGTCCCCTACGCTCTTGCCGAGGGGGAGGACGACGGGCATGGCCTGGCCGCGGGCGATCTGACCGAGGGCCACCGGTTCCACGCTCCGGGCGCCTTCGCCGTGACCTCGGCGGCCGACTGGGCGGACAGGCTGGCACGCCATCGCGTGCTGGTCGATGCCGCCGAGCGGCGGACCCGCATCGCGCACGGCATCGCGGCGGAGGCGGCGGCCCGCGGTTTGACGGTGGTCGAGGATCCCGGGCTGCTCGACGAGGTGGCCGGACTGGTGGAATGGCCGGTGCCGCTGCTCGGGCAGATCGATCCGGCGTTCATGGATCTGCCGGCGGAAGTGATGCAGGTGTCGATGCGGGTCAACCAGCGCTATTTCGCGCTGCGCGATGCCGCCGGTGCGCCGGCGCCGTGGTTCGGCTTCGTCGCCAATATCGAGGCCGAGGACGGCGGCGCGGTGATCGTCGCCGGCAACGAACGGGTGCTGCGGGCGCGGTTTGCCGATGCGCGGCATTTCTGGGACCTCGATCGCAGGACCAGGCTGGCGGCACGGGTGGCGGCGCTGGATGCGATTACCTTCCACGCGAAACTCGGCAGCCAGGGCGACCGGGTGCGGCGGCTGCGGCGGCTCGCGCGGGCGATCGCGCCGCTGGTGGGCGCCGATCCGGTGCCGGCGGAGCGCGCGGCGGAACTGGCGAAGGCCGACCTCGTCACCGGCATGGTGGGCGAGTTCCCGGAACTGCAAGGCGTAATGGGCAGCTACTACGCACGCCACGACAACGAGGACCCGGCGGTCGCGGACGCAATCCGCGCGCATTACGCGCCCGCGCGGGCCGAACGATGCGGTGCCGGAGGCGGCGGTGTCGGTCGCCGTCGCACTGGCCGACAAGCTCGACCAGCTCGCGGGGTTCTTCGCCATCGACGAGAAACCGAGCGGATCGGGCGATCCCTATGCGCTGCGGCGCGCGGCGCTTGGTGTGATGCGGCTGATCCGGGAGAACCGGCTGCGCCTGGCGCTGCTGCCGTTGATCGCGACGGCGGGGTGTGCCTATGCCGACGCGGGACTGGCCCAGGCGCCGGGGACGGAGGTGCTGGGTTTCATCATCGAGCGGCTGCGCGTGCAGCTTCGCACGGAAGGCGCCCGCCACGACGTGCTGGCCGCGGTATTCGCGGCCGGCGCCGATGACGACCTGGTCCGCCTGCTCGATCGGGCGCGGGCGGTGGCGGCGCTGCTCGGTACCGGGGACGGGGCCAATCTGCTGGTCGCGTATCGGAGGGCGGCCAACATCCTGCGCATCGAAGCCCAGAAGGATGGGGGGATCGTCGGACCGGTCGATCCCGCTCTGTTGCACATGGACGAGGAACGGACGCTCTGGCAGGACTGCGGGGCGGTGGCGGAGATCATCCGCCACGAGACCGCGGCGGAGCGGTTCGCGGCAGCGATGTCCGCCATGGCGCGGCTGCGCGCCCCGCTCGACGCGTTTTTCGATCGCGTCACCGTGAACGCGGCTGAACCGGAATTGCGCCGCAACCGCCTGCGCCTGCTCGCCGCCGTGCGCGATATGATGAACCAGATCGCCGACTTCTCCCAGATCGAAGGCTGAACGGAGTTTCCCCTCGCCATGACCCCCCCGCCTGCCAAGACCCAATGGGTGTACAGCTTCGGCGCCGGCCACAACGAGGGCAGCGCCGCGATGCGCGACCTGCTCGGCGGCAAGGGTGCCAACCTCGCCGAGATGGCCTCGATCGGCCTCCCGGTCCCCCCTGGATTCACCATTACGACCGAGGTCTGCACCGCGTTCTATGACAACGACCGCCGGTATCCGCCGGAGCTGGAAGGCCAGGTCCGCACCGCGCTGGCTCGGGTGGAAAATTCCGTCGGCCGGCGCTTCGGCGACCAGCACAAGCCGCTGCTGGTCTCGGTCCGTTCCGGCGCGCGCGTCTCCATGCCCGGGATGATGGATACGGTACTGAACCTCGGGCTGAACGATGCCACGGTGGAGGGCCTCGCCAGCGCCGCCGACGACGCCCGCTTCGCCTGGGACAGCTACCGCCGCTTCATCCAGATGTACGGCTCGGTCGTGCTCGGCGTCGCGCACCACCGGTTCGAAGAGATCATCGAGCACGTGAAGATCGACGAGGGCGCGGTTGAGGACACCGCCCTCAGCGCCCAGGACTGGCACCGGGTCGTCACCGCCTACAAGGACATGGTGGAGGAGGAGACCGGCAAGCCCTTCCCGCAGGACCCCGAGGAACAGCTCTGGGGCGCGATCGGCGCCGTGTTCGGGAGCTGGATGAACCCGCGCGCCCTGACCTACCGCCGCCTGCACGACATCCCCGCGGCCTGGGGCACCGCGGTCAACGTCCAGGCCATGGTGTTCGGCAACATGGGGCAGGACTGCGCCACCGGCGTGTGTTTCACCCGCGATCCCTCCACCGGGGAGAACATGTTCTACGGCGAATACCTGGTGAACGCCCAGGGCGAGGACGTGGTGGCCGGCATCCGCACCCCCCAGCCGCTGTCCTCGGCCCGCGCCCGGCCCGACGAAACGCCGATGGAAGTGGCGATGCCGGCGGCCTACAAGGAGCTGCTCGCGGTGCGGGCAAAGCTCGAACAGCACTACCGCGACATGCAGGACATCGAGTTCACGGTCCAGCAGGGCAAGCTGTTCATGCTGCAGACCCGCAACGGCAAGCGCACCGCGGCGGCGAGCCTGAAGATCGCCGTCGACATGGCGCGCGAGGGGCTGATCGACGAGACCGAGGCGGTACGGCGGGTCAACCCGACCGCGCTCGACCAGTTGCTGCATCCGATGCTGGATCCCAAGGCACCGCGTACCCTGCTCGCCAAGGGCCTGCCGGCGAGCCCGGGGGCGGCCTCCGGCGTCGTCGTGTTCAGCGCCGACGAGGCGGAATCGCGGGCGCAAAAGGGCGAGGCGGTGATCCTGGCGCGGATCGAAACGAGCCCGGAGGACATCCACGGCATGCACGCCGCCCGCGGCATCGTCACCACCCGCGGCGGCATGACGAGCCACGCCGCGGTGGTCGCGCGCGGCATGGGACGGCCCTGCGTCGCCGGGGCGGGCGGCATCGCGGTGGATTACAACGCTCAGACCCTGCGCGCCGGGGCGCGGGTCGTGCAGGCGGGCGAGACCATCACCCTCGATGGCGCCACCGGCGAGGTGTTCATGGGCAACGTCGCCATGATCGAACCGGCGATGTCGGGCGATTTCGGCACGTTGATGGGCTGGGCGGACAAGGTCCGCCGGCTCGGCGTGCGGGCGAACGCGGAAACCCCGCTCGATGCGGAAACCGCGCGCAAGTTCGGCGCCGAGGGCATTGGCCTCTGCCGTACCGAGCACATGTTCTTCGACCCCGAGCGCATCGGCGCGGTGCGCCAGATGATCATGGCGCATGACGAGGCGGGGCGGCGCGCCGCGCTCGCCCGGCTGCTGCCGCACCAGCGGGCGGATTTCCAGAAGCTGTTCACCATCATGGCCGGCCTGCCGGTCACGATCCGCCTGCTCGACCCGCCGTTGCACGAGTTCCTGCCGCATGGGGAGGCGGACCTGGCGGCGGTGGCGGAGGCACTCGGCACCGATGTGGAGGCAATGCGCACCCGCGCCGCGGAACTGGCCGAGGCGAACCCGATGCTGGGCCACCGCGGCTGCCGGCTCGGCATCAGCTATCCCGAGATCTACGAGATGCAGGCGCGCGCCATTTTCGAGGGCGCGCTGGCGGTGGCGGCCGAAACGGGAAGCGCGCCGGTGCCGGAAATCATGATCCCGCTGGTCGGAATGGTACGCGAGCTGGAGCTGACCCGGGCCGAGGTGGACCGGGTGGCGGCGGAGGTGTTCGCCGAGGCCGGCCGCACCATCGAATATTACGTCGGCACCATGATCGAGCTGCCGCGCGCCGCCCTGACCGCGGATGCGATCGCCGCCTGCGCCGATTTCTTCAGCTTCGGCACCAACGACCTGACCCAGACCGTGTTCGGCCTGTCGCGCGACGATGCCGGCAAGTTCCTGCCGTTCTACGTGGAGAAGGGGATCCTGCCGAAGGACCCGTTCATCTCCATCGACGTCGAAGGGGTAGGGGAGATGGTGCGGATCGCGGCCGAGAAGGGCCGGGCGGCGAAGCCCGGGCTGAAGCTCGGGATTTGCGGGGAGCATGGGGGCGATCCGGCCTCGATCGCGTTCTGCGAGCAGGTGGGGCTGGATTACGTGTCGTGCAGCCCGTACCGCGTGCCGGTGGCGCGGCTGGCAGCGGCCCAGGCGGCGCTGGAGGCGGCGTCCTCGGGCGCAGCGGAGGATCGCACCGCCTGAGCGGCCCGCGCCCTCACCCGGTTCGCTCCGCGAACCGACCTCTCCCGCGCCGCGGGAGAGGTAAGAACGCGCGGGCCGCGCTTGAAGCGGTGCCGGCTGCGGGATGATACTCAGGTGGGACGCTACCCAGTCCGCGGGAGAAACGCTCATGGCCAAACGCGCCAGTTCCTCTGCCCCCCATCGCCGCAAGGCGCGCGCCAAGCCGAAGCAGGGCATCGTCCGTAAGCGCGCGGCGCCCGCCAAGAAGGCCGCCGCCGCCCGTAAGGCGCCCGCCGCCCGCAAGGGGGTCGGCAAGGCCGCCGTTCGCAAGGTGGCCGCCCGGGGTTCCGGCCGCAGCACGGCCGCCGCGCCGTCGCCCGCCGTGCGCAAGGCTGCACCCATACCGGCACGCGCACCGGCACGGCGCACGGCCGCGGGTGCGACGCCGGCGCGCAAGGCGACAGCAGCGGGCACACCTGCGCGCCAAGCGTCCGCGCGCAAGACCCCTGCCCGCAAGACCCCGATCCGCACCGCCAAGCCCGCGCCGCAGCGCTTCACGGTCAGCCACCTGCGGGAGGAGGATTTCCAGCCCAACGGTCTGCGCCCCTACGCGCGCTACCGCGACCTTGGCATTGCCGAGGCCACCGGCGGGCTCGCGCGGGCGCATGTGATCCGGATGATCCCGCCGGTGACCGATGAGGTCCGCCAGCGCCACGCCCATACCGTCGATCTGCAGCTCGTCTACGTCCTGAAAGGCTGGATGAAGAACGAGTTCGCCGGCCACGGGGTGCAGATGATGGAGGCAGGGAGCTGCTGGCTGCAACCTCCTGGAATCGCTCACACCGTGCTCGACTACTCCGACGACCTGGAGGTGCTGGAGATCATCGTGCCGGCCGATTTCGACACCAGCCCCGTGGACTGACCCGCCGCGCCGGCGTTCAGGCGAACAGCGCGGCGATCTCGGCCGGGACGACGTCTTCCACCCGGCCCGGCGGACCAGCGTGGGTTGCGGTCCTTGTCGACCACCATGGCGCGCACGCCCTCGACGAAATCGGGGTGGCGCATGGTGGTGCGGCCGAGCGCGAACTCGGCGGCGAGGCATTGGGCCAGGGTGCGGGTCTCGCCCTCGGCCAGCAGGCGCCGGGTCCAGAACAGCGCGGACGGGGAGACGGCGCGCAGAGCGGCCAGGGTGTCGGCGGCCCAGGTGGCGTCTGGCGCGTCGTCGTCCTCGGCGGCCAGGCGGGCGAACAGCTCCGGGACGGTCGGGGCGGCGAAGCAGCGGTCGATCGCGGCGCGGTGCGGGACCAGGGTGAAGGATGGCAGCGGGGCGGCGTGCGTGGCCAGGGCGGCGATGCCGTCCGCGGCCAGCGCGGCTGCCAGCGCGGGCAGGGCGGCGCGCGGGGTGAAATGCGTCGCGAGGCCGGCGTGGACGGCGTCGGCACCCCGGACGCGCGCGCCCGTCAGGCCGAGGTAGACGCCGATCCGGCCGGGCAGGCGGGGGAGGAAGAAGCTCGCGCCGATATCGGGGAAGAAGCCGATCGCGGTTTCCGGCATGGCGAAAATGGCGTGCTCGGTCGCGACCCGGTAGGGCGCGTGGACCGACACGCCGATGCCGCCGCCCATGCAGACCCCGTCGATCAGCGCGACATAGGGCTTGGGGTAGGCGGCGATGGCCGCGTTCAGCGCGTATTCCCCGGTGAAGAAGGTGTCGATCGGGGGACGGTCGCCGTCGAGCTGGTGCTGGCGCAGCGCGCGGATGTCCCCGCCGGCGCAGAAGGCGCGCTCACCCGCGCCCTCGATCACGACCAGGTGGACCTCGGGGTCGTCGCGCCATGCGGCGAGCGCGGCCGAGATCGCGCGGATCATCGGCAGGTCGAGCGCGTTCAGCGCCGCCGGGCGGTTGAGCAGGATGCGGCCGGCCCGGCCGTCGCGGCGGGCGATCACGTGCGCTTGGGTGTCCATCGTCGGTCCTTGTCGGGAGGCAGCGGGGGTCGGCTGGCGGCGGGTCGGGGGGCGGCGGGGCTGTAGCGCGGGCGCGCCAGGGACACCAGACGTGGGGGGCGGAACGGCCGCGGGAAGCCGCACGGGAGGCTCGACAGCGCGCGGCCGGCTTGCCACTTTGCCGCCGCCACCACCTGGGAATTTTCAAGCCATGCGTATCGCGCTGATCGGACAGCAGGATTTCGGACGTGCCGTGCTGGAGGCGTTCCTCGCCCGCGGCGACACCGTCGCCGCCGCCTTCTGCGCGCCCGAGACCGGCCGGCCCGACCCGCTGCGCCTCGCGGCCGAGGCGGCCGGCGTGCCCGTGCATCGCTTCGCCCGCCTGACCGACCCCGCCGCGGCCGAGGCGCTGCGCCAGGCCGGCGCGCAGGTGGGCGTGATGGCCTATGTGACCGACTTCGTACCGCAGTCCTTCTGCACCATCCCGACCTTCGGCACGATCCAGTTCCACCCGAGCCTGCTGCCCGCGCATCGCGGCGCCAGCTCCATGAGCTGGGCCATCATCACGGGGCGCAAGCAGACCGGGCTTTCCATCTTCCGCCCCATCGACGGGCTGGACGAGGGCCCGGTGATCCTGCAACGGCGGGTGAAGATCGAGCCGGATGACACGCTGGGATCACTCTATTTCGGCAAGATATTCCCGCTGGGCGTGGCCGCACTGATCGAGGCGGCGGAGCTTGTCGTGGCGGGCAAGGGCGCGGCGGTGGCGCAGCACGAGGCGGGGGCGGGGTACGAGGGGCTGATCCGGGAGGCGGAGTCGGAAATCCACTGGGCGAGCCACATCGGGACGACCTACGACCTGGTGCGGGGGTGCAATCCGGCTCCGGGGGCCTGGACGACGGTGGCCGGGCGGCGGCTGTTCATTTTCGACTGCACGAAGCGGGTCGCGCGGCGGTTCGCGGAGGTGAAGGGGCGGGCGATCGGGGAGGTGGTGGCCGCGGGGCCGGAAGGGATCACCGTGCTGGGGCAGGGGGGATTCCTGGAGGTGGCGCGGGTGCGCTGGGACGGGGGGAAGAAGATCGCGGCGGGGGAGGCGGGGATCGCGGTGGGAACGGTGCTGGGGGGATAGACGTTGGGCGGCGTTCATTCGTGGCGGGGATGCGGGGGGGGGCGGATCGGCGGGGCGTGAGCGCCTGACGGGCGTACCGGCCGAGGGTGGATGTGGCGCACGCGCGCGGCGCGGACGAGCGTACACCGGCTGGGGCGTTTGGGGCACGGGTGTACGGTGACCCGTGACCGGCGGCGGTCCTGGGCGCGCAGACCATCGGGCAGGCTGCGGGACGAACGGTACCGTTCGTCTTCACCGGTCGTTCACGGCTGGGCGCAGGCGGGCGATCCGCTCGGGGGGCCAAGGCGGAACGGAGCGGGTGGTAGCGGGAGGCACGGGGAAGGCCTGGCTGCATAGCTCAAACTCCCTTGCCTATCGCCAGGCTTGGTTCTTGCGCGAAGATCTCGGCCAGAAAGTCGATAAAGACCCGAACCTTGGTGGACAGGCGACGCCCCGCAGGATGGACGGCACTGATTGCCAGCGGGGCTGGCTCGTAGTCGCGTAGCACGAGGCACGCGGCGCCGGACGCGATCTCCGGTGCGAACAGCCAGCCGGGCGTGTGCGCCAGGCCAAGACCCTCCAATACAGCCGTCCGGATCTGTTCCGCGTCATTGGTGCGGAAATTACCCTTGGGTCGATATTCGACGGCGCCGAATTTTCCCTTGAATCCCCAAGGCCGGGGCGTGCCTTGCGAGGAGAAGATGATGCAGTCATGGCTGTCCAGTTCGCTCGGGCTCGTGGGCACGCCATGCGTCCTCAGATAGGCAGGGCTGGCAACCGTAATGACCGGGGTCGTCGCGATTTTCCTGACGACCAGGTTGGAATCTGGCAGCCCGCCGTTGTGGATGGCCAGGTCGATACCCTCCTCGACGAGATTGACGATGCGTTCCGTAACGACCGACTCGATCATGATCCCAGGGTAGTGCTCGAAGAATGCCGGTAGCCGCGGCACGATATAAAGACGCCCGAACACAGGCGCGACCGTAACCCGGATAAGCCCCGATGGCGCGGTCTGGCCACGGCCCACGCGGGAAACGGCAGCATCCAGATCATCGATCAATCGCACAGCGAATTCGTAGAAATCCTGACCTGCTTCCGTGAGGCTGAGCTTGCGGGAGGTTCGCCGCAGAAGCTGGGCGCCGAGTTGCGCCTCGAGCGCCGTGATCTGCTTGCTGACTGCGGGTTGGCCGACGCCGGCCTCCCGCGCCACGGCAGAGAAACTGCCGCTTTCGACCACCCTCACGAACATCCGGATCACGCCTATCTCATTCATGCACGATCTCCAGGGGCACACCGGCCGGGCATTATAGGGCTGCGAGGAATGGATGGTATGCCCTCCGGCCACCTGCCCCTGGGCAAAGGGAATGAGTACATCCGGCTCCACCCAAGGAGCATTCCAATGACGATCGTCCGACTTCCCGACCCGGTTTCGGCCTATATCGCTGCGACCAACGCTGCCGATATCGAAGCGCTCATGTCCACGTTCGCCGACGACGCGATCGTGAATGACCGTCGCAACGAGTTCGACAGTCCAGACACGATCCGGCATTGGGCGCAGCATGAGATTGTCGATGACCGCGTAACAATGCGTGTCATCGCTGCGAGTTGCCGCGGCGATACCGCAGCCGTCACGGCGAGCATCGATGGCAATTTCGACAAGGCCGGCCTGCCCGACCCGCTGGTCCTGACGTTCTACTTCTCGGTCAGCGCGGGACGGATCGTTCAGATCGTTATTGTTCACAACAAGCCGGCGTCCTGAGCACGCGCCCGAGCGGCCAAGGGAAGGCAGGCGCGCTCCTCTATTTCATCCACGTGTGTCGCGAAGGTATCGACCGGATGGAGCTCGGAACCTGCCGATCGAAGAAAGCTCCATATCGAGAACTGATACCTCATGAACAGGTCTGGATAGAAAGCACATGAACGACTGTTTCGAACTGACCGGCCGGAGGGCGCTTGTCACGGGGGGCACCCAAGGGATCGGCGCAGCAGTGGTCGCGCGACTGCACGAAGCCGGGGCGATTGTCCTCACCACCGCGCGATCGATGCCCGCCGAATTCCCCCGTCCCGATCTGTTCGTCACCGCGGATGTCGCTACGCCCGAGGGTTGCGCAACCGTGGCCGGCGCAGCGCATGCCCGCCTCGGGGGTGTCGACATCATTGTCCACATCGTCGGAGGCTCATCGGCACCGGCGGGAGGCTTCGCGGTACTGGATGATGACCAGTGGCATCGTGCGTTCGACCAGAACCTGTTACCGGCGGTTCGGCTGGATCGCGCGCTCTTGCCGGCGATGCTCGAGCAGAAATCGGGCGTCATTATCCATATCACCTCGATCCAGCGGCAGTTGCCGCTGGCCAAATCAACGATCGCCTATGCAGCGGCCAAGGCGGTGCTTTCCAACTACAGCAAGGCACTGTCCAAGGAGGTGAGCCCCAAAGGCATCCGCGTGGTTCGGGTTGCTCCCGGCTGGGTAGCGACGGAGGCCGCCATTCGTCTCGTCACCGGGCTGGCTGAAGCTGCGGGCACCGACTATGCGGCAGCCGAGAAAGGCCTGATGGAGGCCCTCGGCGGCATCCCCCTCGGCCGCCCCGCACGACCAGGAGAAGTAGCGGATCTTGTCGCCTTTCTCGTCTCGTCGCGCGCGGCTTCCATCACCGGCACGGAGTATGTCATCGATGGCGGAACCGTCCCGACCTCGTGACGTCGGGCATCAGGCGTTGCGCAAAATGTCTGACGTTCGCACGTCATCATCTGGATGAGGGGGGAAGTCAGACCCACCTCGGTTGGCGCGACCCCGGCCCCGCCTGCCGCTTTCGAGCGCCGCGATCGAGGGCGACGGCAGCGGCGGCGACCGGGAAGCCGGCGCGGCGTATCGCGTTCTCCCTCCCGGGCGAGGCAGCCCCATATTGTTCCGAGGGTCGACGGCCTTCCATCATCCGGTCAACTACCGGTAAGACATGCGTCGGAGGCACGGACGATGACGGGTCTGCACGTTCTGCCGCGCCGTCTTCCGCTCCGCGGCGCGCCATGAGCGGGGCGGCGGAACTGCACGGCGCGCTGCGCCAGGCGCACGAGCTGATCCTGCTCGGCGGCGTGCTCGGCATCCTGAGCGTGGTGGCGGGCGTGATCTCGCGCAGGATCGGCGCGCCGATGCTGCTCGCCTTCCTCGGCCTCGGCATGCTCGCCGGCGACGACGGCGTGCTGGGCCTGCCGTTCGACAGCTATCCGGCCGCCTACCTGATCGGCAGCCTGGCGCTCGCCGTGATCCTGTTCGAGGGCGGGCTGAAGACGCCGCTCGCCACCTTGCGCTGCGCGTTCTGGCCGGCGGCGGCGCTGGCCACGGTCGGCGTCGTGATCACCGCCGGCGTCGCGGGTGTCGGTGTCGCGTTGCTCGATCGGGTCGCGCTGGTGCCCAGCCTGCTGGTCGGCGCGATCGTTGCGCCCACGGATGCCGCGGCCGTCGCCGTGCTGCTGCGGGGCGCACGCGTGGCGGTACCGGAACGTCTGCTCGCGGTGCTGGAGGTGGAATCCGGGCTGAACGACCCGATCTCCGTGCTGCTCACCTTCCTGCTGTTGCGGGTGATGGCCGCGGGCGGGGCGATCACCGCGGGGGATATCGCGCTCGGCGTCGCGCGCGAGATGCTGGGCGGGGCCGCAATCGGCCTGGCCGGTGGCTGGGTGCTGGCGGTGGCGCTGCGGCGGCTGCGCATGGAGCCGGCGCTGGCGACGGTGCTGGCGCTGGCCGGGGCGCTCGCCGTGTTCGGCCTGGCGCAGGTGCTTGGCACCAGCGGATTCCTGGCGACCTACCTCGCCGGCATCATGGCCGCGCGCAGCGGGCCGGCGGCGCGCGAGCGGCTGGAGCCGTTCTTTGAAGGCATGGGCTGGCTCGCGCAGATCGTGCTGTTCCTGATGCTCGGGCTGCTGGTGACGCCGCACCGGCTGCTGCCGTTCATCCCCTCGGCGCTGGTGGGCACCGCGGTGCTGATCTTCATCGCCCGTCCGGTGGCGGTGTTCGCCTGCCTCGCGCCCCTCGGGTTCGCCTGGCGGGAGAGCGCGTTCGCGTCCTGGGTCGGGCTGCGCGGCGCGGTGCCGATCTACCTGAGCCTGATCCCGGCGCTGACGGAGGCGGGGCGGGGGCGGGACGAGCGGCTGTTCGCGTCGATCTTCATCGCCGTGATCGCGTCCCTGGTGGTGCAGGGCTGGACCATCGGCCCGGCGGCGCGGCTGCTCGGGTTCCGCCGGCGCTGAGGCGGGCGGGGCCGGGGCGGGCGGCGCGGCGGGCTTGTGGTATACAAAAGACTTTGTTAGGCATGGCCCCATGATGTATGCGCCCGGGGCGGCAAGCGCCGGGGGACGGGAGGGGTGCCTGTGGCGGACGTGACCGCATTGCCGCGGCTCAAGGTCGAACGCCTGTCGGTCACGATCAGCCTGCGCCGGCTGGCGTGCGAGGCCATCAAGCGCGCCATCACGGAGATGGACATCTACGGCCAGGCCGGGGAAATCCGCCTGGACGAACGCCAGCTTTCCGAAGATCTCGGCGTCAGCCGCACCCCGATCCGCGAGGCGCTGACCGTGCTGGAGCAGGAGGGCTTCGTGCGCTCCGTGCCGCGCCGCGGCATCTATGTCGTGCGCAAGAGCAAGCGCGAGATCATCGAGATGATCACCGTCTGGGCCGCGATCGAAGGTCTCGCCGCCCGGCTCGCCTGCGAACGCGCCAGCGACGAAGACCTGGCGCAGTTGCGGGCGTTGTTCGGCACCTTCGACGTTGATCCGTCCGAACACATTTCCGAGTACTCGCAGGCGAACATGGCGTTCCACCAGGCGCTGATCCGCCTCGGCGGCTGCGCGCTGATGACCGAACTCACCGAGAACCTGTTCATCCACATGCGCGCGATCCGCGACGTGACGATCCGCCAGGACAACCGGGCGCAGCGGTCGATCGTGGACCACATGAACATCATCGCCGCGCTGGAGTCCCGCGACGCCGACCGCGCGGCGCGGCTGGTGCGCGAACACACGTTCGGCCTCGCGGCGCATGTCGAGAAATACGGCGACCACCTGCACGACGTGCCGGTATCGCCGCACGAGCCGGCACGTCGGAAATACGGCTGACCCGCCGCACACGCACACAGCGACACGAGCCCAACGGGAGGAAAAGCGACCATGTCCACAACGGCAGCGCCGGAAACCAAGGCTACCACCGCCGCCGCCCGCGGCTCGACCGCGGACGACACTCTGGCGCGCAAGAGCCGCGACGCCGGCGTCGTCTCGGGCGGCCACCTGGTCGCCAAGGCGCTCAAGAACGAAGGTGTGGACACGATCTTCACGCTGTGCGGCGGCCATATCATCGACATCTACGACGGCTGCGTCGACGAGGGCATCCGCATCATCGACGTCCGCCACGAGCAGGTCGCAGCACACGCCGCCGACGGCTACGCGCGCCAGACCGGTAAGCTGGGCTGCGTCGTCACCACCGCGGGTCCGGGCTGCACCAACGCGATCACCGGCATCGCCACCGCCTTCCGCTCGGAAAGTCCGGTGCTGCACATCGGCGGGCAGGGCGCGCTGACCCAGCACATGATGGGCTCGCTGCAGGACCTGCCGCATGTCGACATCATGCGCCCGATCACCAAGTTCGCGGCCAGCGTGCGGTCCACCGAGCGGGTCGCCGACATGATCTCCATGGCCGCGCGCGAGTGTTTCGCCGGCGCGCCGGGGCCGTCCTACCTCGAAATCCCGCGCGACGTGCTCGACCGCGAGATCGAGGTGGCGAAGGCGGTCGTTCCCCAGGCCGGGCCATTACCGCGCATCGACCAAGGCGCTCGGCGATCCGGCGCGATATCGAGAAGCTGGCCGACATGCTGGTGAACGCCGAGCGGCCGGTGATCCTGATCGGCAGCCAGGTCTGGACCTGCCGCGGGCACGCGGCGGCGATCGAGCTCGTGCGCGCGCTCGACATCCCGGCCTATTTCAACGGCGCCGGACGCGGCCTGCTGCCGCCGGGCGATCCGCATCATTTCGATCGCACGCGGCGCGAAGGCGTTCGACAAGGCCGACGTCATCGTCATCGTCGGCACGCCGTTCGACTTCCGCATGGGCTACGGCAAGCGGCTCGGGCGCGGGGCCAAGGTCGTGCAGATCGACATGGACTACCGCACCGTCGGCAAGAACCGCGACGTGGCGCTCGGGCTGGTGGGCGATCCGGGCGTGATCCTGGCCGCGGTGCGCCAGGCGGCGAGCGGGCGCATCGCCAAGCCGGCCGCGCAGGCGCGCAAGGACTGGATGGCAGGAGCTGCGGGCGGCGGAGCAGGCGGCGACCGAGAAGCTGATGCCGCTGTTCCGCTCCGACGCCTCGCCGATCCATCCCTACCGGGTCGCGTGGGAGATCAACGAATTCCTGACCGACGATACGATCTACATCGGCGACGGCGGCGACGTGGTGACGATCTCGGCGCAGGCGGTGCGGCCGCGCCGGCCGGGCCATTGGATGGACCCGGGTGCGCTCGGCAGCCTCGGCGTCGGCACCGGGTTTGCGTTGGCGGCGAAGCTCGCGCATCCGGCCAAGGAAGTGCTGTGCTATTACGGCGATGGCTCGTTCGGCATGACCGCGTTCGACATGGAGACGGCGAACCGGTTCGGCGCGCCCTATATCGCCGTGATCGGCAACAATTCGGCGATGAACCAGATTCGCTACGGCCAGTTGGCGAAATATGGGGAGCAACGCGGCAACGTCGGCAACCTGCTGGGCGACGTGCCGTTCGGCAAGTTCGCCGAGATGCTCGGCGGCTACGGCGAGGAGGTGCGCGATGCCGCGCAAGATGGCCCCGGCCCTGCTGCGCGCGCGCGAGGCGGTGCGGCGGGACGGCAAATCGGCGGTGATCAACATCTGGGTCGATCCGCGCGAATACGCGCCGGGGACCAAGGCGCAGACGATGTACAAGTGACGGCACGCGTCGTTTCTCGGCACGGTTGAGCGAAGCAAGCGGGAGCAGGCTATGGCGAAGGCATTGGACGGCGTTCGGATCCTCGATTTCACCCATGTGCAGTCGGGGCCGACCTGCACGCAGTTGCTGGCGTGGCTCGGCGCCGACGTGATCAAGGTGGAGCGTGCCGGCGGGGGCGACATCACGCGCGGCCAGTTGCGCGACATCCCGGACGTGGACAGCCTCTATTTCACGATGCTGAATCACAACAAGCGCTCGATCACGATCGACACCAAGAACCCGAAGGGCAAGGAAGTGCTCGAGGACGCTGGTGAAGGACTGCGACGTGCTGGTGGAGAATTTCGCGCCCGGCGCGCTCGACCGCATGGGCTTCACCTGGGAGCGCATCCAGGAACTGAACCCGCGCATGATCATGGCCTCGGTCAAGGGCTTCGGCCCGGGCCCGTACGAGGACTGCAAGGTCTACGAGAACGTCGCGCAATGCGCCGGCGGCGCGGCCTCGACCACCGGTTTCGACGACGGGCCGCCGCTGGTGACGGGCGCGCAGATCGGCGACAGCGGGCACCGGGCTGCATCTCGCGCTCGGCATCGTCGCCGCGCTGTATCAGCGCAACGCGACCGGGCGCGGGCAGAAGGTGCTGGCGGCGATGCAGGACGGCGTGCTGAATCTGTGCCGCGTCAAGCTGCGCGACCAGCAGCGCCTGGACGCACGGCGTGCTGAAGGAATACCCGCAGTATCCGCACGGCAAGTTCGGCGATGCGGTGCCGCGCGCCGGCAACGCCTCGGGCGGCGGCCAGCCGGGATCGATCCTGAAGTGCAAGGGCTGGGAGACCGATCCGAACGCCTACATCTACTTCATCACCCAGGCGCCGGTGTGGAACGACATCTGCAAGGTGATCGGGCGGGAAGACTGGATCACCGATCCGGACTACGCGACGCCGGATGCGCGGCTGCCGCGGCTCAAGGAGATTTTCGGCGTCATCGAGCAATGGACGATGACCAAGACCAAGTTCGAGGCTATGGAGATTCTGAACGAGCACGACATCCCCTGCGGCCCGATCCTGTCGATGAAGGAGCTTGCCGAGGAACCGTCGCTGCGCAAGACCGGCACGGTGGTCGAGGTGGACCACCCGACGCGCGGCAAATACCTGACCGTGGGCAATCCGATCAAGCTGTCGGACAGCTCGACCGAGGTGAAGCGCTCGCCGCTGCTCGGTGAGCATACCGACGAGATCCTGCGCGAGGTGCTGAAATTCGACGATACACGCGTGGGCGAGTTGCAGGCGTCTGGCGCGCTCGGCCGCGCCGCGCACGCCTAGGCGCGGCGGGGCGCGGCGGGTCCGCGCCCCGCCGCGACGAATGAGTGGGAACGAAACGTCTGGGAGGGAAGTCATGCAAGACACGACAACGAGCGCCGATCGGGCGGCGGTACGCCGCGTGCTGGACAAGGTGCGGGCAGCCGGCCGCCAGTCGCTGACCGCGCCCGAGGGCAAGCTGGTCTGCGACGCCTACGGCATTCCGGTGCCGAAGGAAGGCGCTGGCCACCTCCGCCGCCGAGGCCGCGCAAGCTCGCCGCGGCGATGGGCTTTCCCGTCGTGCTGAAGATCGTTTCGCCCGACATCCTGCACAAGACCGAGGCCGGCGGCGTGCTGGTCGACGTCAAGAGCGCCGATGAGGTCGCGAAGCGGCTACGCGACAGATCATCGCCAACGCCCGCAGAAGCACAAGCGCGAATGCCAAGATCGACGGCGTGCAGGTGCAGCAGATGCTGACCGGCGGGCAGGAGGTCATCGTCGGCGCGGTGACCGATCCGGCAGCTTCGGCAAGCTGGTCGCGTTCGGCCTCGGCGGCGTCCTGGTCGAGGTGCTGAAGGACATCACGTTCCGCCTGGCGCCGGCGACGCGAAGCGGATGCGCTCTCGATGCTCGACGGCATCGCGGCGGCCGAGATCCTGCGCGGCGTGCGCGGCGCGCGAGGCGGTCGATCGCGCGGCGCTCGCCGGCGTTGATCGTGAACGTCTCGCAGCTGGTCGCGGACTTCCCGGAGATCGCCGAGCTCGACCTCAACCCGGTGTTCGCCACCGCGCAAGGCGCGATCGCGGCCGACGTGCGCATCGTGCGTCGATTTCGCGCCGCAGCCGGAGCGCTATCGCCCGGGCACGGACGAAATCCTGACGGCGATGAACCGCATCATGAAGCCCGACGCGGTCGCGGTCATCGGCGCCTCGGCCGAGGACGGCAAGATCGGCAACTCGGTGATGAAGAACCTCATCAACGGCGGCTACCAGGGCGAGATCTACCCGATCCACCCGAAGGCCGCAGGAGATCATGGGCCGCAAGGCCTACAAGAGCGTCAAGGACGTGCCGGGCGACGATCGACGTCGCGGTGTTCGCCATCCCCGCCAAATTCGTGGCCCAGGCACTGGTGGAATGCGGCGAGAAGAAGATCGCCGGCGCGGTGCTGATCCCGTCGGGCTTCGCCGAGACCGGCAATGTCGAAGGCCAGCACGAGATCGTCAGCAGATCGGGCGCAAGTACAACATCCGGCTGATGGGCCCGAACATCTACGGCTTCTACTACACTGCCGAAGAATCTGTGCGCGACGTTCTGCACGCCCTACGACGTGCAAGGGCCACGCCGCGCTGTCGTCGCAGTCGGGCGGCATCGGCATGGCGATCATCGGCTTCAGCCGCTCGGCGAAGATGGGCGTCTCGGCGATCGTCGGGCTCGGCAACAAGTCCGATCATCGACGAGGACGACCTGCTGACGTTCTTCGAGCAGGACGACAACACGCCAGATCATCGCGCATGCACCTGCGAGGATCTGAAGGACGGACGCGTCCTTCGCCGAGGTGGCGCAAGCGCGTGTCGAAGAAGAAGCCGGTGGTGGTGCTGAAGGCCGGGCGCACCGCGGTGGGCGCGCGGGCGGCGAGCTCGCACACCGCGCGCGCTGGCCGGCAACGACAAGATCTACGACGACGTGCTGCGCCAGTCGCGGCGTGATCCGCGCGCCCGGCCTGCGCGACCTGCTCGAGTTCGCCCGCGCGCGTGCCGGTGCTGCCGACGCCCAAGGGCGAGAACGTCGTGATCATCACCGGCGCCGGCGGCTCGGGCGTGCTGCTGTCGGATGCCTGCGTCGACAACGGGCTGAACGCTGATGACGATGCCGCCCGATCTCGACGCGGCGTTCCGCAAGTTCATCCCGCCGTTCGGCGCCGCCGGCAACCCGGTCGACATCACCGGCGGCGAGCCGCCGACGACCTACCAGAACACGATGCGCCTGGCGCTGGAGGACGACGCGCATCCACGCGCTGATCCTCGGCTACTGGCACACCATCATCACGCCGCCGATGGTGTTCGCGCAGCTGGTGCGTCGAAGTGGTCGACGAGATGCGGGCGAAGGGGATCGACAAGCCGATCGTCGCATCGCTGGCCGGCGACGTGGAGGTGGAGCAGGCGTCCGAGTACCTGTTCGCCCACGGCATCCCCGCCTATCCCTACACGACGGAGACGCCGGTCGCCGTGCTCGGCGCGAAATACAAATGGGCGCGCGGGGCTGGGCTGATCCAATGACGCGGCTGCCGCGGGCGCGCGTCGCCCGCGGCATCTTCGTTCGTGTGCAACCAACATGGAGGACCATCGAGCCGACGAACGCCGTTCCCGATCTCTAGCGAGATCGTATCGAACGCCAGGAACAGGAAAAACTGTCCGGCGCATGCAAGGGGGAAGTCCAAGACATGAACGGATCGACCGCAGACAGCTTGGTTCCCGTCAATCGGTGGACCCAGCTCATCATTGGCGTCATCTGCATGGTGCTGATCGCCAATCTGCAGTACGGCTGGACCTTGTTCGTCCATCCGATGGCGAGTGCGAACAAATGGCCGGTGGCCGGCATCCAGGTAGCCTTCAGCATCTTTGTGGCGCTGGAGACCTGGCTGACGCCGCTCGAAGGCTGGATCGCCGACAGTCTCGGCCCGCATCGCGGACCGAAGCTGGTGGTCGCGGTGGGCGGCATCCTGGTCGCCATTGCCTGGATCATCAATTCCTTCGCAGGCTCGCTGACGGCGCTCTATTTCGGCGCTGCGCTCTCCGGTGTCGGCGCCGGGGCGGTGTATGCGACCTGCGTCGGCAACGCAGTGAAATGGTTCCCGGACCGGCGCGGTCTCGCGGTGGGCATCACGGCGGCGGGCTTCGGTGCCGGCGCCGCCATCACGGTGGTGCCAATCCGGATGATGATCGCCTCGGCGGGCTACGCCTCGACGTTCTTCTGGTTCGGCCTGATCCAGGGCGGCATCATCTTCATCGTGGCATGGCTACTGAAGGGGCCGCTGCCGCATGAGGTGCCGCCCGTCACCGCGAGCAAGGTCGCGCAGACGACCGTGAGCGTGTCGCCGCGGGAGATGCTGAAGACGCCGGTTTTCTGGATCCTGTACGTGATGTTCGTGCTGGTCTCCGCGAGCGGCCTGATGGCGACGGCGCAGATCGCACTGATCGCCGGCAACTACCATGTCGCGCGCACGGTGATCCTGCTCGGCGGGTCGACCCTGACGGTGGCGCTGATCATCAACAACGTCGCGAACGGTGCGGCGCGGCCGTTCTTCGGCTGGGTGTCGGACCATATCGGGCGCGAGTACACGATGGCGATCGCGTTCGGGATCGGCGGCATCGCTTACTGGATCCTGGGCTGGGCGGGCCACAGCCCATGGGCCTTCGTGTTCAGCTCGGCCCTGATCTTCTTCACCTGGGGCGAGATCTTCAGCCTGTTCCCATCCACCTGCACGGACACGTTCGGAACGAAATACGCGACCGTGAACGCCTCGTTCCTCTACACCGCCAAAGGGCTGTCGGCATTCCTGGTGCCCCTGGCGAACGTGCTGAAGGCCGCGACCGGAAGCTGGCATGCGGTGTTCATGACCACCGCGGTGATGAACTTCGCGGTGGTGCTGCTGGCGATCTTCGTGCTGCGGCCGCTGCGCCATTCGCTCGGCGCGCCGCAGCCGCTGCACGGGCACGCCGGCGAATAGCCGCCCGGGGCCTCCATCCGTCGCGTCGCGCGGGGGATGGAGGCCCATCATCGCGAGACTGTGACCGTTGCTCCGGCAGGCGCCTGTGCTGCCGGGCGCGCCCGGTTGGTGCTATGCAGGGGCAGGGCCGGTGCCGGCCGTCGTTCGTCGCGTGGCGACCCCCGGGCTTCCCGCGGAACCGGAGGATGCCATGCAGGCGATGGTGCTGAACGCGGTTGGGACCGCCCTTCGCTGGACCGAGCTTCCCGACCGGCACCCCGGCCCGGGCGAGGTGCGCGTGCAGGTGGCGGCCTGCGGCGTCTGCCGCACGGATCTGCATGTCGTCGACGGCGAACTTGCGAACCCGCAGGTACCGATCATCCCCGGCCACGAGATCGTCGGCCGCATCGATGCCGTTGGCGCTGGCGTCACCGATCTGCAACCCGGCGCGCGTGTCGGCATCCCCTGGCTCGGCCACACCTGCGGCGTCTGCCCGTATTGCCTGGGGCAGCAGGAAAACCTGTGCGATCGTCCGCTGTTCACCGGCTACACGCGCGACGGCGGCTTCGCGACGGCCGTGATCGCCGATGCACGCTATGCGTTCCCGCTCGGCGAGGCCGGCGATGACGTCGCGCTTGCGCCACTGCTCTGCGCCGGCCTGATCGGCTGGCGCGCGCTGGGCTTCGCCGGTCCGGGCAAACGGCTGGGGCTGTATGGTTTCGGTGCGGCGGCGCATATTCTTGCCCAGGTCGCGCGCTGGCAGGGGCGCACGGTGTTCGCGTTCACGCGCGCGGGCGATGCCGCCACGCAGGCCTTCGCCCGCAGCCTCGGCGCGGCCTGGGCGGGCGGATCCGAGGCAGCGCCGCCGGAGCCGCTCGACGCCGCGATCATCTTCGCCCCGGCGGGCGAACTGGTGCCGCTCGCGCTGCGTGCGGTCCGCAAGGGCGGTCGCGTGGTCTGCGCCGGCATTCACATGAGCGACATCCCGGGTTTCCCCTACCGGCTGCTGTGGGAGGAACGGCAGATCCGGTCCGTCGCCAATCTGACACGCCAGGACGGGATTGATTTCCTCCGCCTGGCGCCCGAGATCGGCATCGTCACCGCGACCACCACCTATCCGCTCACCGCGGCGAACGAGGCCCTCGCCGACCTGCGCGCCGGACGGTTCGAGGGTGCTGCGGTTCTCGTGCCCTGAGCGGCGTTTTTTGGAGCCCCCCCGATGCCGGATCCGTTGTCGCTCGAGCTGCTGGCGCGCATGGACGCCTATTGGCGCGCGGCGAATTATCTGTCGATCGGGCAGATCTATCTGAAGGAGAATCCGTTGCTGGAGTCTCCGCTGCGGCCGGAACATATCAAGTCCCGCCTGCTGGGACACTGGGGCACCACGCCGGGGCTGAACTTTCTGTATGTGCATCTGAACCGGCTGATCACTGACAACGACCTCGACATGATCTACGTCACCGGTCCCGGCCATGGCGGTCCGGGCCTGCTGGCGCAGACCTATCTGGAAGGCTCCTACACGGAGCGCTATCCCGCGATCGAGCGCAGCCGGGAGGGGCTGCACCGGCTGTTTCGCCAGTTCTCCTGGCCCTATGGGGCACCCAGCCACGTCTCGCCCGAGACGCCCGGTGCGATCCACGAAGGCGGCGAACTCGGCTATTCGCTGCTGCATGCCTATGGCGCGGCGTTCGACAATCCCGATCTGATCGTCGCCTGCATCGTGGGCGACGGGGAGGCGGAGACCGGCGCGCTCGCCGCCAGTTGGCATTCGAACAAGTTCCTCAACCCCGTCCGCGATGGCGCGGTGCTGCCGATCCTGCACCTGAACGGCTTCAAGATTGCCAATCCGACCGTGCTGGCGCGGATCACAAGCGAGGAACTGACCGAGCTGTTGCGCGGCTACGGCTATGAGCCGCATTTCGTCGAGGGTGACGATCCTGCGCGCGTGCATCAGGCGCTGGCCGGCACGCTCGATACCATCCTGGCACAAATCCGCCGCATCCAGGGGCAGGCGCGGGCGGCCGATCGACGCGGGGGCGTGCAGCGTCCGCGCTGGCCGATGATCGTCTTCCGCACGCCGAAGGGATGGACCGGTCCGAAATTCGTCGACGGCAAGCCGGTGGAGGGCACCTGGCGGGCGCATCAGGTGCCGATCGCGGATTTCGACAATCCCGAGCATCTGAAGCAGCTTGAGGCGTGGATGCGGAGCTACCGGCCGCAGGAATTGTTCGACGCCGGCGGCAAGTTCCGTGACGAATTCGCCTCGCTCGCACCGACCGGGCATCGCCGCATGGGCGCGAACCCGCACGCCAACGGCGGCGAGCTGCTGCGGCCGCTGGCGATGCCGCATTTCCGCGACTACGCCGTTTCCGTTCCCGCGCCGGGCGGTGTCGAGGCGGAATCGACCCGGGTCCTGGGGAAATTCCTGCGCGATGTCATGCAGGCCAATCTTGAAAGCCGCAACTTTCGCCTGTTCGGCCCCGACGAGACCGCGTCCAACCGGCTGGAATCCGTCTATCGAGGCTTCCGGCAAGGAGTGGATGGCCGCGGTGGAGGACGTGGACGTCAACCTCAGCGTCGACGGCCGCGTCATGGAAGTACTGAGCGAGCATCTGTGCGAAGGCTGGCTGGAGGGATACCTGCTGACCGGGCGCCACGGCCTGTTCTACTGCTACGAAGCCTTCATCCACATCATCAATTCGATGTTCAATCAGCACGCGAAGTGGCTGAAGGTCAGCCGCAACATCCCATGGCGCAAGCCGATCGCGTCGCTTGAACTACCTGCTGACCTCGCATGTCTGGCGGCAGGACCACAACGGCTTCTCCCACCAGGACCCCGGGTTCATCGACCATGTCGCCAACAAGAAGGCCGACATCGTCCGCATCTACCTGCCGCCGGATGCGAACTGCCTGCTGTCGGTGACGGACCACTGCCTGCGCAGCCGCAACTACGTCAACCTGATCGTCGCCGGCAAGCAGCCCGAGTGGCAGTGGCTGGATATCGACGCCGCCATCCGCCACTGCACCGCCGGCGCCGGCATCTGGCGACTGGGCCAGCACCGACGGCGGACGATCCGGACGTGGTCATGGCCTGCGCCGGCGACGTGCCCACGCTCGAGACCCTGGCCGCCGTCACCCTGTTGCGCAGCTACGTGCCGGACATCCGCATCCGGGTCGTCAATGTGGTCGACCTGATGGCGTTGCAACCGCAATCGGAGCATCCGCACGGCCTGGGCGATGCGGATTTCGATGCGCTGTTCACGACCGACAGGCCTGTGATCTTCGCCTACCACGGCTATCCGGCGATGATCCACAAGCTCACCTACCGCCGCCGCAACCATGACAACATCCATGTGCGCGGCTACAAGGAAGAAGGCACCACCACGACGCCGTTCGACATGGTGGTGCTGAACAACCTCGATCGCTACCAGCTCGCACTCGACGCCATCCAGCGCATCCCCCGCCTCGCCGGCGAGGTGGAGCGCGCGACGGCGCGCTACTGGACCGCGATGGAACACCACAAGCTCTATATCAGCGAGCACGGCGAGGACATGCCGGAAGTCCGGAACTGGCGCTGGACGGCCTGAGGCCGCGCGCGCATATCCTCGGCGCAACGGAGGACGCATGATGGACGAAGAACACACCCAGGCGGCGGGCCGGGCGGGGGAGGGCGAAAGCACGTCGCTCGCCGAACGCCCGATCGACGAGGTCTGCATCAACACCATCCGCACCCTGGCGATGGACGCGGTGCAGCAGGCGAATTCCGGCCATCCGGGCACGCCGATGGGCCTGGCGCCGGTCGCCTATACGTTGTGGCAGTCCTTCCTCCGCTACGATCCGGAAGACCCGAGCTGGCCCGACCGCGACCGGTTCGTGCTGTCGAACGGTCACGCGTCGATGCTGCTGTACGCGCTGCTGTATCTCGCCGGCGTGCGCGGGGATGGCTCGGGCGCGGCGGTGACGTTGGACGAGATCAAGCGGTTTCGGGAGCTGGGCAGCGCCTGCCCGGGGCATCCGGAATACCGCCATACCGCCGGGGTCGAAACGACGACCGGCCCGCTGGGGCAGGGCTGCGCCACCAGCGTCGGCATGGCGATCGCGCGCCGCTGGCTGGGTGGGCATTTCAACAAACCCGACGCGGTGATGTTCGACTACGACATCTACACGCTGTGCGGCGACGGCGACATGATGGAGGGGGTGACGAGCGAGGCCGCCTCGCTCGCCGGCCATCTGAAGCTCGGCAATCTCTGCTGGATCTACGACAGCAACCGCATCACCATCGAAGGCAGCACGGAGCTTGCCTTCAGCGACGACGTCGCCATGCGCTTCCGCGCCTACGGCTGGAACGTGCACCGGGTCGGCGACGCCAACGATACGCAGCGGGTCGCGCAGGCGATCCGCGCCTTCCGGCGCCGCAACGACACGCCGACCCTGATCGTGGTCGCCAGCCACATCGGCTACGGCGCCCCGCACAAGCAGGACACCGCCGCCGCGCATGGGGAGCCGCTCGGCGCGGACGAGGTCCGCCTCGCCAAGCGCGCCTACGGCTGGCCGGAGGAGGCGAAGTTCCTCGTGCCCGCCGGGGTGCGGGAGCATTTCGCGCGCGGGGTCGGCCGCCGCGGCCGGCGGCTGCACGCCGACTGGACCGCGCGGATGGAGGCCTACCGCCGCGACCATCCGGAGCTCGCCGCCCAGTTCGCGCACCTGCTGGCGGGCGAGCTTCCGGAGGGCTGGGAGTCCGCACTGCCCACGTTCCCCGCCGACGCCAAGGGCATGGCGAGCCGCGACGCCTCCGGCAAGGTCGAGAACGCCATCGCCCAGCACTATCCCTGGCTGATCGGCGGCGCCGCCGATCTTGCGCCGTCGACCAAGACGTTGCTGACCTTCGACGGCGCCGGCACATTCGGCCTCGACACGCCGGCCGGGCGCAATCTTCATTTCGGCATCCGCGAGCACGCGATGGGCGCGGCGGCGAACGGGATCGCGTTGTCCGGTGTGCGTCCCTATGGCGCCGGATTCCTGATCTTCTCCGATTATATGAAACCGCCCATCCGCCTGAGTGCGCTGATGGAACTGCCAGTCGTGTATATCTTCACGCACGACTCGATCGGCCTCGGCCAGGACGGGCCGACGCACCAGCCGGTCGAGCAGCTCGTCGCGCTGCGCAGCATCCCCGGCCTCATCACCCTGCGTCCGGCCGACGCCAACGAGGTGGTGGAGGCGTGGCGGGTCGTGATGCAACTGAAACGCGAACCCGCCTGCCTGGTGCTCAGCCGCCAACCGCTGCCGACGTTCGACCGCACGCGCTACGCCCCGGCCGCGGGGCTCGCGCGTGGCGCCTATGTGCTGGCCGACGCGCCGGGCGGGGCGCCGGCGGTGATCCTGATCGGCACCGGCAGCGAGGTCGGTCTGTGCGTCGAGGCGCAGGATGCGCTCGCGCAGGAAGGCATCGCCGCGCGGGTCGTCAGCATGCCGTCGTGGGAATTGTTCGAGCGCCAGGACCAGGCCTATCGCGATGAGGTGCTGCCGCCGGCCATCGCGGCGCGGGTGTCGGTGGAGGCCGGCGCGGTCATCGGCTGGGACCGTTACGTGGGCAACACGGGCACGCGGATCGGGATGCAGACCGTCGGCGCCTCGGCCCCGATCCAGGCGCTGATGGAGCATTTCGGCTTCACGACCGAGAAGGTGGTGGCGGCGGCGAAGGCGCAGGTCCGCCGGGCCGGTTGACCCGCCGGCGGCGGGATTATCGATGATCCCCTTGACCTTGGGGTATTTCGCGATAATCCTGCCGCCGCGCCATGACCGAGCTTGCCCCCCCGATCCCCCGCACCAAGGCCGCCGCGGCCTATGAACGGCTGCGCGCCGACATCCTGAGCTGCGCCATCCCGCCCGGCGCCCGGCTGCCGGTCGAATTCGTTGCAGAACGCTACCATGTCGGTCCGACCCCGGCGCGCGAGGCGCTGAACCGCCTGGCCGCGGAAGGGCTGGCGACCCTTGCCGAGCAGCGCGGCTTTTCCGCCGCCGAGGTCAGCCCCGCCGACCTCATCGAGCTCACGGAAACCCGTTGCCTGCTGGAAGAAGCCGCACTCCGCCGTTCCATGCAGACCGCCGATCCGGCGTGGGAGGAGCGGTTGCTGCTCGCCGCGCACCGGCTGGCGCGCACGCCGAATTCCGCCGCTGCCGCCGATTTCCGTGAAAACCCGGCCTGGGAACGCCAGCACGCGGCGTTCCATGCGGCCCTGATCGGCGGCGCCGGCTCGCGCTGGATTGCCGGCTTCGGGGAGACGCTGAACCAGCAGTTCCGCCGCTACCGTGCGCTTGCGATGCGCGCCGCCTTCCCGACCCGGGACGCCCGCGCCGAGCACGAGGCACTGGCCCGCGCGGCCCTCGCCGGCGATCCCGACCCCGCCGCGCTGCTGCTGCGCCAGCACTACCGGCGCACCGCTGGCATCATCCTCGGCGCGCTCGGCGCGCCCGATCCCTGGGGGCCGCCCGGCTCCGCCTGATGCGAACCCAAAACAGAGAAGTCCAAGATGTCCCAGACCTACCATGCCGGCCGCCATTTCCTGCAAATCCCCGGCCCCACCAACGTGCCCGACCGCGTGCTGCGCGCGATCGACCAGCCCGACCATCGACCATCGCGGCCCGGCGTTCGGCGCGCATCGGCCGCGAGCTGCTCGCCAACCTGCGGCGCGATCTTCCAGACCGCAGGCCCGGTGGTCATCTATCCCGCCTCCGGCACCGGCGCGTGGGAAGCGGCGCTGACCAACACGCTGTCGCCCGGCGACACGGTGCTGATGTGCCGCACCGGCTGGTTCGCCACGCTGTGGAACGAGATGGCCGACGCGGCTCGGCCTGACGCCGATCTTCATCGATACCGACTGGCGGCGCGGCGCCGACGTCGGCGGCGATCGGCGCGGCGCTGGCGGACGACAAGGCGCACCGCATCAAGGCGGTCTGCGTCGTGCACAACGAAACCTCCACCGGCTGCACCCGCCGCATCGACGAGGTGCGCGCGGCGATCGACGCGGCGCAGCATCCGGCGCTGCTGCTGGTGGATACGATCTCCTCGCTCGCCTCGATCGACTACCGGCACGACGAGTGGGGCGTGGACGTCACCGTGGCCGGCTCGCAGAAGGGGCTGATGCTGCCGCCCGGCCTGTCGTTCAACGCGGTCAGCGCCAAGGCGCTGACGGCGGCGGAGACGGCGAAGCTGCCGCGCAGCTACTGGGACTGGCGGCCGATGCTGGAGGCCAACAAGACCGGCTATCTTCCCCTACACGCCCGGCACCAACCTGCTGTTCGGCCTGAACGAGGCGGTGAAGATGCTGCTGGAGGAAGGGCTGACCAACGTGTTCGCCCGGCACGACCGCCACGCCGAGGCGACCCGCCGCGCGGTGCGCGCCTGGGGGCTGGAGGTGCAGTGCGCCGAGCCGCGGCACTACTCGTCGTCGCTGACCGCGGTGCGCATGCCGGAGGGCCACAGCGCCGATGCGCTGCGCGCCACCATCCTGGAAAAATTCAACATGAGCCTGGGCAACGGGCTCGGCATGCTGAAGGATCGCGTGTTCCGCATCGGCCATCTCGGCGATTTCGGCGATCTGCAACTGATCGGCACGCTGGGCGGGGTGGAGATGGGCCTGCGCGCCGCCGGCGTGCCGCACCAGCCGGGCGGCGTGCAGGCGGCGGTCGACTACCTGGCGGGCAACGCCTGACCCGGTTTACAGCCCGCGCGATCGGGGCAAGACTGCCGACCTGACACGGCGCACGCAGCCGCAAAAAACAGGTTGGAGGAAACGTCAATGCCCCGCGGAACCTTGTCCCGCCGCGCCGTGATCGCCGGTGCCGCCGGCCTCGCGCCGGCCGTGCTGGCACGGCCGGCGCGCGCGGCACCGCTCGCGATCCGGGTCGGCTGGGCGACCATGCCGGGCCACCTGATCCCGGTGTTGTTCGACAATCCGGCGCAGAAGGGGCTGAAGCACTACGGCACCTCCTACACCGTGCAGCCGATCCTGTTCCGCGGGTCCTCGCCGCAGTTGATGGCCATGGCGGGGGGCGAGCTCGACTTCTTCGCCTCCGCCGGTTCCACCCTCGCGCTCGGCGTGACCAACGCGCATCTCGATCTTCAGGTCGTTTCCGATATCATCCAGGACGGCGTGCCCGGTTGGCACTCCGACACCTGGCTCGTGAAGGCGGCGGGGCCGATCCACAAGATTGCGGACCTCAAGGGCAAGCGCATCGCCACCAACGCGATCGGCTCGGCCTCCGACACCGCGATGCGGGCGCTGCTGCTGCGCCACGGGCTGGTGGACCGGCGCGACTACGTGGTGATTCAGGCGGCGTTCAACGCCATGCCCTCTCTGCTCGAAAAAGGCGAGGTGGACTGCTCGATCATCCTGATGCCGATGCTGGCGCAGATGCTGAAGACCGGGCAGTACCGCGCGCTGTTCGAGGGGCGGGACATCTTCGGCGCGTCGGAAACCATCTTCCTCGCGGGCCGCGCCTCCTACCTGCACAAGCACCAGGCGGTGGTGGCGGACTTCATGGAGGACTGGGTGCGTGCGCGCCGCTGGTTCCTCGATCCCGCGAACCGTACCACGGCGATCGGCATCATCGCCCGCTTCATGCACCTGCCGACGTCGGAACTTGATTACGTCTTCACCCACCAGGACTACTACCGCGATCCGTGGAGCGAACCCAACATCCCCGGCGTGCAGAAGCCGATCGACATCGCCCATCAGATCGGGATGCTGAAAGAGACGATCCAGGTGGCGCCGGCGCATACCGACCTGCACTACCTGGCCGAGGCGAAGAAGCGGATCACCGGGGCCGCATGACGCCGGCCGCCGACGCCCCCGGGATCGTCGTCGAGCATCTCTCGCACGCCTATGCGCCGACGGCCGGGACCGGCGTGCGGGCGCTCGACGACGTCTCCCTGGTCGTCCCGCCCGGCAGCTTCCACGCGCTGCTCGGACCGAGCGGCTGCGGCAAGAGCACGTTGCTCTACTGTATCGGCGGCTTTCTGCCGGTGCAGTCGGGCCGCATCCGCACTGCGCGCGGCACCGTGACCGCGCCCGGGCCGGAACGCGGCGTCGTGTTCCAGAACTTCGCGCTGTTCCCCTGGAAGACGGTGCGCCAGAACGTGCTCTACGGCATCGGCAAGCGCGGCCTGCGCGGGGCCGAGGCGCGCGAGCGGGCGCAGCATTTCATCGACCTCGTGCACCTCACCGGCTTCGAGGAAAATTTCCCGGGCCAGCTCTCCGGTGGCATGCAGCAGCGCGCGGCCCTTGCGCGCACCCTGGCCGCCGAGCCCGACATCCTGCTGATGGATGAACCCTTCGGCGCGCTCGACGCGCAGACAAGGCGGATCATGCAGGAGGAACTGCTGGGCATCTGGCGGCAGACGCAGAAGACCGTCGTGTTCGTCACCCACGACGTTGCCGAAGCGGTCTATCTCGCCGACACCATATCCGTGATGAGTGCGCGGCCCGGGCGGATCAGCCGCAGCCTCGCCGCCGGCTTCAACCGGGAGGCCGATCCGGCGGTGTTCAAGCGCCCCGCCTTCACGGATCTCGTCGAGCGGATCTGGCAGATGGTGCGCGCCGAGGTCGATCAGGCGCGCCGCCCCGCGCCCACTGCCCCGGTGGCGGAACCGGTCGCGGAACGGGCATGATGGGCGTCGCCGTCCGCTACGCGCCGCTCGCGATCCTCGCCCTGCTGTGGGAAGCAGTGACTAGACTGGGCCTCGTTTCGCGTGCGCTGCTGCCGCCGTTCTCGGTCGTGCTGATCGCGTTCTGGCACATGCTGGCGGACGGCACCCTGATCGACAATGCCGTGCCCTCCCTGCTGCGCGGCGCGGCTGGGCTCGCGCTCGCGATCGTGGTCGGGTTTGGCATCGGCGCGGGCATGGCGTTGGGACGGCGCTTCCAGACAATTATGGGGCCGCTCGTGCAGGCGTTCTATCCCTTGCCGAAAACCGCGTTGGTGCCGCTGGTGATGGTCTGGTTCGGGCTCGGCAGCACCGCGAAGATCGTGCTGATCTTCCTTGGCTGCCTGCTGCCCGTCGTCCTCGGCACCTACAACGGGCTGCGCGGCATCGATCGCGTGCTGGTGTGGTCGGCACGCAGCCTCGGCGCGTCGCGCCGCGTGGTGCTGTTCGACGTGCTGCTGCCGGCGGCCATGCCGCAAATCCTGACCGGGCTGCGCACGGCCACCGCCTTCGCGTTCCTGCTGATGGTCGCGTCCGAACTCATCATCGCCAACAACGGGCTCGGCTACCTGATCGGCTCGCTCGGTGACGACGGCGCCTATCCGGCCATGTTCGCCGCCATCCTGACGATCACCGCGCTCGGGTTCGCCGCCGATCGGGCGTTCGCCGCGCTGTCGGCGCGGCTGCTGCGTTGGCGCACATGAGCGCCGGCACCCTCCGCGCGCGCCCGGCCGGGCTGCCCCCGGTGCTCCGGCGACTGCGCCACCTGGCGTTGCGCTCCGCCGCCTTCCTCGTGCTGCTGGCGGGCTGGGAAATCGCCAACCGCTTCGACCTGATCCGTCCCTTCCTGCTTCCCCCGCTCGGCGCCGTCCTGGGCCGCCTCGGCAACGACATCGTTTCGGGTGCATTCGAGCTGAACGCCGCCCTGACCCTCTATCGCGCCCTGGCCGGCTTCGCCATCGCCTGCGCGATCGGCATCCCGCTCGGCATCATGGTTTCGCGCCGGCGCCTGGTCGGCTGGTTCGTGGAACCGATCGTCTCGGTCGGCTTCCCCATGCCAACCATCGCATTCTTGCCGATCTTCATGCTGTGGTTCGGCGTGTTCGATCTGTCCAAGATCGTCATGACAGCGTTCTCCGCCGTCTTCACTGTCATCGCCGCCGCCGACGCCGGTACCCGCGGCGTCGAGCGCCACCTCACCTGGTCGGCACAAAGCCTGGGCGCCAGCCGGACCGACGTCTTCTTCGAAGTCATGCTGCCCGCCGCCATGCCGCAGATCCTCACCGGCCTGCAGGTCGCCCTGCCGCTCGCCCTGATCGTCGAAGTCGCCGCGGAAATGCTGATGGGCGGCGCCGGCCTCGGCGGCATGATGGTAAACGCCGAAAACTACGCCGACGCCGTCGGCGTCTACGCCGGCATCGTCGAAACCGCCGCCGTCGGCGGCATAGCCGTCGCCCTGATGGCCCGCCTCCGCCGCCGCCTGCTCCGCTGGCACGCCGAGTCCGCGGCGGGGTAATACTGACCGTTCCGAGTGATTGGTGTGGGGGTTAGCAAGGCCAGGGGCTCTGCCCCTGGACCCCGCCAAGGGCTCGCCCTTGGAACCCTTCCGTTTTGGTTCGGTGCGAATGGGGGAGCCCCGTCCCAGACCCGCGCTCCCCCATTCGCACCGAACCAAAGTAGACGGGGTCCAGGGGACGAGTTCCCTGGTGGGGGTCCAGGGGGCAAAGCCCCCTGGCCTTGCTAACGCCCGCACCAACCACTCAGGGCAGTCGATATTACCCCGCGGCGGTCTGGGCGTGGCGGTCAGATGGGGATGGTCATTTCGAGGACGTACAGCCCGCCGGCGAAGCGGTCGACGGCGTAGACCATGCGGTTTTCGTCGACGTAGACGTCGTTGATCTGGGCGGAGGGGACGCGTGAGCCTGCCGGGGGTTCGGGGATGAAGCTCGCGATTTCCTGCGGCTGGAACGGGTTGGTGGTGTCGTGGACCCGGAGCCCGCCGTTGAACCAGGTGCTGAAGATCACGGTGTCGGAGCGGTAGGCGGGGCCGGGGCGGTTTTCGTGCATGTTGTGGGCGCCGTAGCGGCCGCCGCGGTGTGCCTGGTCTTCCACCGGGGGCACGGGCAGGGTGGCGATCGGCACCAGGTTCTGTTCCATGCGCGCATCGAGGATCCAGCCGAGCTTGGGCCAGTCTTCGCCGTCGTCTTTCACGCATTCGTCCGTTACCACCAGCAGGTCGCGGGAGAACAGCGGCAGGGTCGTGTGGGTGAAGCCGGGGAAGGGAGGGTGCGGGTTCCAGTGGCCGACCATGCGCGGGCGGGCGATGTCGGAGATATCGAGGATGATCGATCCGCCGTCGAGGTAGCCGAGGTAGGCGCGGTCCGGCCGTTCCGGGTAGACGTTGGTGTTGTGCGCGCGGAAGCCGGAATCGAAGCGCGGGTGGCGGGGCGGCGGCGCGACGGAGTCGCCTTCGGCCGTGCCGGGGTACCACCAGCGGCCGATTTCGCGCGGCTGGGACGGGGTGCTGACGTCGAGGCAGCGGTAGCACTGGTCGTCGCGTTGGTTGCGCGGATGGAAATCGGCCGCGCCGCCGGAAAAATGGATGGTCTTGCCGTCGACGAACCAGAGCTGATGCACGCCGCGCGATTGCGGGCCGGAGCAATCGAAATAGGAAACGCGCTTCGGGTTTTCCGGCGTGGAGATATCGAACAGCTCGATCCCCGCCGGCGTCTGGCCGGGCAGCGCGGTCTGGTAGGCGACGGCCATGATGTCGCCGGTCACTTCGAGCGAGTTGGAGCGCACCGTGCGGTGCGGCAGCTCGGTCTGCACGATCACGCGTGGCGTGCGCGGATCGGTGACGTCGACGCCGGTGAAATTCTTCGGCGCCGATTCATGCGCGAGCCAGAGGATGCGCCGCCCGTCGCGGGCGCATTGCAGACTCACGCCCTCGCCGACGCCGCCGAAGCCGGCAAGCCGGTCGTGGGCGAGCAGCCGCATGTTGTGCAGTTCATCCCGCGCCATCGCGCCGTTCCTCCCGCTGCGGGCGGAACGGGGCGGCCCCGTTATCGCCCATTTTCCTGCCCAGATGATGCAGGACATGCCGCACCCCGGCAAGCGCGGCACTCCCCGTCGGCGCCGGGGCATGATAGGTCGGGTGGGCGTCGGACAGGGAGGCGACACGGATGACGGAACGATCCAGCATCGGGGCCTCGCCGCGACGGCGGGAGGACGCGCGCTTCCTCACCGGGCAGGGCGCCTATCTCGACGATCTCCGCTTTCCCGATCTCGCGCATGCGGTGCTGCTGCGCTCCCCGCACGCGCATGCGCGGATTGCCGCGATCGACACCGCGCACGCGCGCGCTACGCCGGGCGTGCGGGTGGTGCTCACTGCCGCCGACGTGCACGCCGACGGGTTGCAGCCGCTGCTGCCCACCGTGCATCGCCAATCCCGCAGACCGGCGAACCTTTCGCCTTCGCTCCCGCAGCCGTTGCTGGCCGGGGAGCGGGTGCGCCATGTGGGGGAGGCGGTGGCGCTGATCGTCGCCGATACGCACGCGCAGGCACTGGACGCGGCCGAGTTGGTTGCGGTCGAGTACGATCCGCTGCCGTCCGTCACCGACAGCGGCCGATGCCGCGGCAACGGGCGCGCCGGAGCTGTCGGCGGAGGTTCCCGGCAATCTCTGCCTGGACTGGCGCACCGGCGATGACGCTGCGGTCGACGGCGGCGTTCGCCGCTGCGGCGCATGTGGTCCGCCTGCGGGTCGACGACCAGCGGATCGTCACCAACCCGATGGAGCCGCGCGGCGCGGTCGGCATCTACGACCCGGCGAGCGGACGCTACACGCTTGCATGTCTCCAGCCAGAACATCCACGCCAATCGCGACGCCGCCGCCCGCGCGCTCGGCGTGCCCCCCGACCGCGTGCGCTTCGTCGCCCCGGATGTCGGTGGCGGCTTCGGCGCCAAGAACTTCACCTATCGCCGAGCACGCGCTGGTCGCTGTGGGCGGCGAGGCGGGTCGGCCGGCCGGTGAAATGGATCGCGAGCCGCAGCGAGACCTTCCTCGCCGACCACCAGGCCCGCGACCACCAGGCCGACGCGGCGCTGGCGCTCGGACGCGCGAGGGAAAGTTCCTGGCGCTGCGGGTCGACAGCCTGGCCAATCTCGGCGCCTACATGGCGGGCAGCGCCGGCGGTGTGCAGACCAAGCAGTACGCGCAACTGCCCGGCACGGTCTACGCCATCCCGGCCGTCGCGCTGCGATATCACCGCGGTGTTGACCAACACCACGCCGATCGGCGTGCCGCGCGGACCGGGCTTCGCCGAGGCGGCAATGCGATCATGGAGCGGCTGATCGATGCCGCGGCGCGCCAGTGCGGGTTCGACCGGCCGGAACTGCGCCGGCGCAACCTCGTGCCGGCGGCGGCGATGCCGATGACCAACGCGCTCGGCTTCACCGTCGACAGCGGCGATTTCCCGGCGACGCTTCGATCTCGCGCTGGCTCGCGCCGATGTGGCGGGCTTCCCCGCGCGCCGGGCGGACAGCGCGGCGCGCGGCCGGCTGCGCGGCCTCGGCTTCGCCTGCCACATCAAGGGCACCGGCGGCTCGCCGCACGAGAACGTCGACATCCGCTTCGCGCCCGACGGCACGGTGGCGCTGATCACCGGCACCCAGACCATCGGCCAGGGGCACGAGACGACGTTCCCGCAGATCCTCGCCGACCGGCTCGGCCTGCCGAACGCGCGCGATCCGGCTGTGCCAGGGCGACACCGACCTGATCCCGATCGGCGGCGGGCACGGCAGTTCGCGCGCCACCTACATGGGCGGCACGGCGATCTGGCGCGCGGCGGAGGCGATCATCGCCAAGGGCAAGCGCGATCGCGGCCGCGGCGCTGGAGGCGGCGGAGGCGGATATCGGCTTCGCCGACGGCCGCTTCACCGTCGCCGGCACCCACCTCTCGATCGGCCTGCTGGAGGTCGCGGCACGGGCGCGCGCAGCCGGCACGCCGCTCGACACCTACGAGGCCTGGACGCGGAAGGCGATGACCTTCCCCAACGGCACCCATGTGGTGGAGGTGGAGATCGATCCCGACACCGGCCAGGTCGCGCTGGTGCGCCACACCGCGGTGGACGACTACGGCGTGCTGGTGAACCCGATGGTCGCCGCCGGCCAGGCGCATGGCGCGATCGCCCAGGGGGCCGGCCAGGCGCTGTGGAGTGCGCGGTCTACGATCCCGGATCCGGCCAGCCGCTGGCCGCCTCGTTCATGGACTACTCATTGCCGCGCGCCGACGATTTGCCGGATTTCGACCTCGGGCTTCAACGCGACGCGCTGCACCACCAACCCGCTCGGCGTGAAAGGCTGCGGCGAGGCGGGAACGATCGGCGTGTTCCCGGCGATCGTGAACGCGGTGCTCGATGCGCTGGCGCCGCATGGAGGGGCCGGGTTCGAGGCGCCGGCGAGCCCCTTCGCGGTCTGGCGGGCGCTGCGGGAAGGGGGGCGGCCGCCCCTTCCGTCCAGGACCGGCCGCACTACATGACGAAGGCGTCACCGACATGACCCCGCTTTAATCGCTCCACCATTGGAACGGTCACCCGATGGACGGCATCTGATCCCGACAGGCGGCGTCGTGCCCACCCGGGTTGCGGCGAATTCGAACCCGAAGCTCAAGCTGGAAGGAGACACCGATGGATCACCGGACGGAGCGCGCGCGCGCGCCGCGGCGGCGCATCACCCTGGCGGCCCTGTTGCTGGCTGGCACCACCCTTGCCGGCGGGGTCCTGGCGCTGGTCCAGCCCGGACCGGCCGCCCATGCGGCCCCCCCTGCTACCTCCTCTGGGCCCGCCGTGACGACCCCGAACGGGACCACCAGCGCCGCGTCCACCGGAACGCCGCCCAACGGCAGCCTGGCGCCGCACGCCGGCGCACTGAACACCAACCAGCAGGCGGCGATGCCGGAGCGGCTGCCGAGCTTCACCCATCTCGTCGCCGAGGTGAAGCCCGCGGTGGTTTCCGTCACCAACTACCTCAAGCAGCAGCCGCAGGCGCCCCAGCCGGGGCCGAACGGGCCGCAACTGCCGTTCCCGTTCAACCAGTTCCCGTTCAACCAGATGGTGCCGCATCCGCAGGCGGTCGAGGCGCGCGGCTCCGGTTTCATCATCAACCAGGGCGGCCTGATCGTCACCAACAACCACGTGGTGAAGGGGGCCGGCCGCATTACCGTCACGCTCGACGACGGCAAGACGGTGCCGGCCAAGGTGGTGGGCACTGATCCGCGCACCGACATCGCGCTGCTGAAGATCGCGGTCGGGCATCCGCTGCCCTATCTGCAGCTCGGCGATTCCGATCATGCCCAGCCGGGTGAGTGGGTGATCGCGATCGGCAACCCGTTCGGCCTGTCGGAAACGGTCACTGCGGGCATCGTCTCCGCGCTCGGGCGCAACATCGGCGCCGGGCCGTACGACAAGTTCATCCAGGTCGATGCGCCGATCAATGAGGGCAACTCGGGCGGTCCGCTGCTGACGCAGGACGGCAAGGTGATCGGGATGAACACCGCGATCCTCTCGCCCTCGGGCGGGTCGATCGGCATCGGCTTCTCCATCCCGTCCAACATGATCCGCAAGATCACCGACGACCTGCAGAAATACGGCCACGTCACCCGCGGCTACATCGGGGTGGAGGCGCAGCAGGTCACGGGCGCGATGTCGGCGGCGCTGAGCCTGCCGCAGAAGGGCGGCGCGCTGATCGCGGCGGTGGAGCCGAATACCCCGGCCGAGCGGGCCGGGCTGCAGCCCGGCGACGTGATCATCAAGGTGAACGGCGACGCGATCAAGAATCCACGTGACCTTGCCAACCACATCGCCGACGTGAAGCCGGACGCCGAGGCGAAGCTCGACGTGATCCGCAACGGCAAGGCGCAGGTGATCGGCGTGAAGGTGGCGGAGATGCCGAGCCAGCAGCAGCTCGCCACCAACCTGAGCCCCGACCACACCGGCTCGCGGCTCGGCCTCGCGCTCGGTGGACTGTCGGCGGGGATGGCGAGCCAGCTCAACATCCCGGAGAGCACCGAGGGCGCGCTGGTGACCGCGGTGAAGCCGGGCTCGCCGGCGGATGAGGCCGGGATCGAGGCCGGGGACGTGATCGTGGGCGTCGGTGCCAAGCCGGTGCGCAACCCGGTGGAGGCGGCGCACGCGATCGAGGCGGCGACGCACCTGCCCGGCCACGCGGTGGCGCTGCGCATCCTGCACAACGGCCAGCCGGCGTTCGTCGCGGTGAACCTGTCCGGCAAGCCGGATAACGGCTGACCGCTGCGCTCCCCTCTCCCCGCCCCTTGCGGGGGGAGGGGCGCGAGCGACGGCTTGGCGCGCATGCGCGCGGGGGGTAAACCGGACCTCCGGCAACGACCGCTCCGGAGGAAACCAGCCGCATGATCGACAAGACCGTCCGTACCATGGCCGAGGCGATGGCCGGCATCGAGGACGGCGCCACCGTGCTGGTGGGCGGCTTCGGCGCCGTCGGCCAACCCAATGCGCTGATCGACGGGCTGATCGCGCAGGGCGCCAAGGATCTCGTCATCGCCGCCAACAACGCCGGCGTCGGCCACACCGGGCTCGCGCGGTTGATGGAACTCGGGCGGGTGCGCAAGATCATCTGCTCCTTCCCGCGCTCCTCCGATCCGGTGGTGTTCGAAACCCTGTACCGCGCCGGCAGGATCGAGCTCGAGATCGTCCCCCAGGGCACCCTGGCCGCGCGCATCCATGCCGCGGGCGCCGGCATCCCCCTGTTCTTCACCGCCACCGGGGCCGGCACCAAGATGGCGATGGGCAAGGAAACCCGGGAGATCGACGGGCGCACCTATGTCGCCGAAACGGCGCTGCACGGCGACGTCGCGCTGGTCGAGGCGTGGGAGGCGGACCGCTGGGGCAACCTCACGTTCCGCAAGTCGGGACGGAACTTCAATCCGGTGATGGCGATGGGCGCGAAGCTCACCGTCGTGCAGTCCCAGCACATCCGCGCACTGGGTGAGATCGATCCCGACAACGTCCATACGCCGGGCATCTTCGTCAATCGCGTGCTGCACGTGCCATACGGCGACCCGTCCGGCTTCTGACAGGAACGGAGAGACATCCATGTCCGCGACCGTTGCAACCGACACCAGGCCGCTGAGCCGCACCGAAATGGCCGCGCGCGTGGCGCGCGACATTCCGGAAGGCTGGTATGTGAACCTCGGCATCGGCATGCCGACCGCCGTCGCCGACCATGTGCCGCTCGACCGCGAGGTGGTGTTCCACTCGGAGAACGGCGTGCTGGGGATGGGCCCGGCACCGGCGAAGGACGCGATCGACCCCTGGCTGATCAACGCCGGCAAGCAATACGTGACCCTGCGGCCGGGTGGCAGCTTCTGCCACCATTTCGACAGCTTCGCGATGATCCGCGGCGGGCATCTCGATCTGTGCGTGCTGGGCGCGTTCCAGGTGGCGGCGAACGGGGATATCGCCAACTGGGCGACCAGCGAGAACGATACCGCGCCGGCGGTGGGCGGCGCGATGGACCTCGCCGCCGGAGCCAAGCGGCTCTGGGTGATGATGGAACACACCGCCAAGGACGGCACGCCGAAGCTGGTGCGCCAGTGCAGCTATCCGCTCACCGCACTCGGCGCGGTGAAACGAGTCTATACCAACCTCGCCGTGATCGACGTGACGCCCCAGGGCTTCGTGGTGCGCGAAGTCGCGCCGGGGCTCAGCTTCGACGCCCTGCAAGCCCGCACCGACGCGCCCCTGATCGACGAACGCGCGGGCTGACGGCCGCAGCAAGGCCAGGGGGCAAAGCCCCCCTGGCCTTGCTGCGGGCCGTCGCTACGCCGCGCCGGGGTGGCGGATGTTGGCGCTTTGGCGGGGGATGCCGGTTTGTTCGCGGCAGATGCGGGCGAAGGCGGCGACCCCTTCGCGGATTTGCTCGGCGGAGGGGAGGGCGAAGCAGAGTCTGAGATGTGATTTTGCTGCTTCGGCATCGACGGCCCATTCCGGTCCGGGGTTGAACGCGATGCCGGCGGCTTGGGCCGGGACGATCAGGCGGCGCACGTCGACGTCTGCCGGCAGTTTCATCCACAGGAAGATGCCGCCGTCCGGGTGCCAGGTTTCGATGGCGGTGCCGAATTCGCGCGCCAGGGCTTCCTGCATCACGTCGAGCTTGATTTTGAGGCCGGCGCTCAGTCGTTCGACATGGGCGCCGAATTCGGTAGTGAAATATTCCGCGATCACCATCTGGTCGATCGCGCCGGTGCCGCCGTCGGATTTGCAGGCGAGCATGCGTGCCAGCACCGGCCAGTCGGCGGTGGCGTAGCCGACGCGGAGCGCGGGGGCGAGGGATTTCGAGAACGATCCGATATGGATCACCTGCGCCGGCGCCAGCGCGCGCAGCGCCGGCGGGGCGTCGACCGCGTGCCACAGCAGGTCGGCGTAGCACTCGTCCTCGAAGATCGGCACGCCGAAGCGGGCGGAGAGCGCGACCAGCGCCTGGCGGCGTTCCAGCGGCAGGATGGTACCGGTGGGGTTCTGGATGGTCGGGATGGTGTAGAGGTATTTCGGCGTGATGCCGCGGCCGGCGAGATCGGCGAGGATCGTCTCCAGCGCCTCGGGGCGGATGCCGTGTTCGTCGAGCGGCATGGGCAGCACGGTGGCGCCCGACTGGCGCGCGCGGGTGATGGCGCCGGCGTAGGAGAATTCCTCGATCAGCACGGTATCGCCCGGGCTCACCAGCAGCCGGTTCACGATGTCGATGCCCTGGCCGGAGCCGGAGGTGATGAGCACGTCATCGGCGCCGGCCGGAACGCCGCGGCGATCGGCGAGCTTGCCGGCGACGAAGGCGCGCAGGCGCGGGTAGCCCTGGGGCCCTTCGGCCAGGTTGTACATCGCGAGCTTCGCGCCTTCCCGCCGCAGCACGGCGGCGGCGGCGTTTGCCAGGGCCTCGGTCGGAATGAGGCTCGGGTCGTTGTGGCCGCCGATGAAATTATAGGGCGGGAAGCCGGTGAAGCGCGGCGCCGGTGCCGGGACCCCGGGGGCGAGGCGGGAGACGAGATCGAACCCATCCATGGCGTGTTGTTTCCTCCTGCGGATTGCGCGGCATGCTGCGCGGGGCGGGGGGCTGGTGCAACCCGCCGCGGGGGCTGAACCGGCATGCGGGGCATGGTAGCCTAGCCGCCCGCGCCGCAAAGGATGCACCCGCATGGAACTGCTCGCCGACCTCGCCCACGACCTCGTCACCCTCGATAGCCGCAGCTTCGTCTCCAACCTGCCGGTGGCGGAGCGGCTGGCCGCCGCGCTGGCGGGGTTCGAGGTCGAGGTACTGGACTATGCCGATCCCGCCGGCGTGGCGAAGCGGGTGCTGGTGGCCCATCGCGGCGGCCCGGGCGGGCTCGCGCTGTCGGGCCACATGGACACGGTGCCCGACACCGGCTGGGCCGACGATCCGTTCTCCGGCCGGATCGATAACGCCGGCGTGCTGCACGGGCTCGGCAGCGCCGACATGAAGGGGCCGGTGGCGGCGGCGGTGATGGCGGCGCGCGCGCTGCCGGAGACGGTGCCGGTCACCCTGCTGCTCACCACCGACGAGGAGACGACGAAGCAGGGCGCGCGCGAGATCGTCGCCCGTTCCGCGCTCGCCCGCCGCGCCGCCCCGCGCGCCATCGTGGTGGTGGAGCCGACCCGGCTGATCCCGGTGCGCGGCCACCGCAGCAGCGTGAACTTCACGATCACCGCCGAGGGCGTGCAGGCGCACAGCAGCACCGGCCTGGGGCGCAACGCGAACTGGGCGCTGATCCCGTTCCTGGCGGAGATGCCGGCCGTGTTCGAGCGCCTGCGCACCGACCCGGCGCTGGCCGACGCCGCCTACGATCCGCCGTTCAGCGATTTCAACCTGACGATCGACAACCACGGCGCCGCGGTGAACGTAACGGTGCCGCGCGCTACCGCGCGGATCAAGTTCCGCTATTCGGCGAAGATCGACCCGACGCCGGTATGCGCGGCGGTACGCGCCGCCGCCGCCCGTGCCGGGGTTGCGCTCATCGAGGCGCGGGAGGGAAAGCCGCCCGAGCTCGGCGCCGACCATCCGCTGATCCGACTCGCCTCCGACCTCGCCGGGGCGGCGCCGCGCACGGCGGCGTTCGGGACGGACGCCTCCGAACTCTCGGCGCTGGCGCCCTGCGTGGTGCTGGGACCGGGCGATATCGCCCTCGCGCATCGTCCCGGGGAGCACGTGTCCCTGGCCGAGCTTGCCGCCGCGGTGCCGTTGTTCACCCGCCTGGCCGAGGCCGTCGCCGCCGGCTGGTAGCCGGTTGCGCCCGGGCCTCCGGGCGGGCCATCATGCCGCGCCGGCCCGCCGAAGCGCGGATCGGCGGCAGGCAGGCAAATCAGGATCAACGGGCAAAAACCCCACCAAACGGGAGCAGACGAATCATGATCGGCAGGAGATCGATTCTGGCGGGCGGCGCAGCCGTGGCCGCGTCATCCCTGGCGCCGCGCGCCAGGACCGCGGCGATGCCGGGGGTCACGAAGACCAGCCTCAAGATCGGCAACACCATGCCGTACAGCGGACCGGCCTCGTCCTACGGGGCGATCGGCCACGCCGAGACCGCGTTCTTCAACATGGTCAACGCGCAGGGAGGCATCGCCGGCCACAAGATCGATTTCATCACCTACGACGACGGCTACTTGCCGCCCCGTACCGTGGAGGACGTGCGCCGCCTTCTGGAACAGGACAAGGTCGATTTCCTGTTCAACACCCTGGGCACGCCGACCAACTCGGCGATCGAGCGCTACGTGAACCACGAGCAGGTGCCGATGCTGTTCGTCGCCACCGGGGCGAGCAAGTGGGGCCACTACAAGGAGTTCCCCTGGACCATCGGCCTGCAGCCGAGCTACCGCACCGAAGCGCAGATCTATGCCAAGTACATCCTGCAGAACAAGCCCGCCGGCAAGATCGGAATCCTGTATCAGAACGATGATTTCGGCAAGGACTACGTGACAGGCCTGCGCGACGTGCTGGGCAAGACGTGGGGCAAGCACGTCGTCAGGTCGCTGTCCTATGAGGCGACCGACCCCACGATCGATTCGCAGATCACCGAGCTGCAGGCCTCGGGTGCGGACGTGTTCGTCTGCGCCGCTGCCCCCAAGCAGGCGGCGCAATCGATCCGCAAGGTGCACGACCTCGGCTGGAAGCCGCTGTTCTTCATGACCAACGTCTCGATCTCGGCCGGTTCGGTGATGAAGCCGGCGGGCGCGGAGAACGGGGTCGGGATCATCACCAGCGGCTGGATGAAGGACCCGACCGAGGCCGCGTTCAAGAACGATCCCGGCATGAACGAATGGCGCACGTTCATGGACAAGTACATGCCGCATGCCGACCAGACGGACAACAATTTCGTCTACGGCTACACCGCCAGCGTGGTGTTGCGGCACGTGCTGGAGAGCTGCAAGGGCAATTTCGCCCGCGCGCACGTGATGAAGCAGGCGACCGCGATCAAGCGGCTGGAGGTCGGCACCCTGCTGCCGGGCATCACGGTCGCCACCAGCCCGACCAACTACTACCCGATCCGGTCGATGCAGTTGCAGCGCTGGGACGGGCAGAACTGGGTCCGCTTCGGCGACATCATCGAAGGCGCCTGAAACTCTCTCCGCCCGGAGCGATGGTCCGGCTGCTGCTTCACCTCTCCCGCTCTCGCGGGAGAGGTCGCCGTGGCCCCGTTCAGCCGGCTTCCTCCGGCACCTCCGGCGGCGTGGCTTCCAGCGCTGCCACCCGGTGCTCCAGCGCAGCGAGCCGCGCTTCCATCGCGGCGAGCTGCGCTGTCGCCGCCTCCTGGCCCGTGCGCGCGTTCGCCGCCATCTCCTGGATCGCCTCCAGCTCTTCCCGGCGCACGAGGTCGAGCCGGCGCAGCGCCTCGTCGATGCGGGCGCGGACCATCGCCTCCGCCTCCTCGCGCATCCCGGCGAGCGCAGAGATCGCCCCGCCGGCGACGCCGGCTAGGTCGTCGAAGAATTTCGGCCGCTCGCTCATGGTTCTAACCCCTTGTTCATCCCGCCCCGGCCGGGACCCCCTGCCGTGCGGCGACGGATGCCTCTATAAGCCGCGCCCATGATTATGGTCACCGGCGGGGCCGGTTTCATCGGCTCGATGCTGCAAGCCGCCCTGGTCCGCCGCGGGGCGGAGACGGTGGTGGTCGACTGGCTGGGCGATTTCGGCAAGTGGCGCAACCTCGCCGCCCATCCGCCCGCCCGCCTGATCCCGCCCGAGGCGCTCGACGATTTCCTTGCCGCCCGCCCGCCGCTGGAGGCGCTCGTGCATCTCGGTGCGGTGAGCGAGACTACCGCCACCGACGGGGATCTGGCCTGGGCCACCAATGTCGAGCTGCCGGGCCGGCTCTGGACCTGGTGCGCGTCGCGCGGGGTGCCGTTCCTCTATGCCTCCTCGGCGGCGACCTACGGTGACGGGTCGGCGGGGTTCGAGGACGACCCGAGCCCGGCGGCGCTCGCCCGGCTGCGCCCTCTCAATCTGTACGGCTGGACCAAGCACGCCTTCGACCTGCGGGTAGCGGCGCTGATCGCCCAGGGCGCGCCGCGGCCGCCGCAATGGGCGGGGCTCAAGTTCTTCAACGTCTACGGGCCGAACGAATACCACAAGGGGAAGATGATCTCGGTGGTGAAGGTGAAATACGACGAGGTTGCCGCCGGCCTCGCCCCGCGCCTGTTCCGTTCCGATCGCGCCGGGCTCGCGGACGGGGCGCAGGCGCGCGATTTCATCTGGGTGGGCGACGTGGTCGAGGTGATCCTGTGGCTGCTCGACACCCCGGCGGTGAGCGGGCTGTTCAACGTCGGCACCGGGAAGGCGCGCACCTATCTCGATCTCGCGCACGCGGTCTGCGACGCCGCCGGGGTGGCGCGGGGGGTGGAGTTCATCGACATGCCGGCGACGCTGCGCGGCCAGTACCAATCCTTCACCGAGGCCGGCATGGCGCGGCTGCGCGCCGCCGGCTTCCCCGGCCAGTTCACGCCGCTGGAAGACGGCATCCGCCGTTACGTGCGCGATCACCTGACGCAGCCGGATGCGTACGTATGACGGGCGCGGGCATGATAGCCGGGGGCGTGATGGGGGTGCTGGTCTACCCCGGGTTCGATCCGGTGGCGATCCATCTCGGGCCGATCAACATCCGCTGGTATGCGCTGGCCTATATCACCGCGCTGCTGCTCGGCTGGCGGCTGGCACGGCATCTGGTGCGGCGGGCGCCGGTAGTCGCGACGGCCGAGCAGGTGGACGATTTCCTGACCTGGGCGACGCTCGGCGTCGTGCTGGGGGGGCGGCTCGGCTATGTGCTGTTCTACCAGCCGGCGCTTTATTTCGCCCATCCGGCGCTGATCCCGGCGGTCTGGGACGGCGGCATGAGCTTCCACGGCGGGGCGATCGGGGTCGGGATCGCGATCTGGTGGTTCTGTCGCAGGAACGGGCTGCGTGTGCTCGCCTTCGCCGACCGGATCGCGGTGCCGGTGCCGATCGGGCTGGGGCTCGGACGGGTGGCCAATTTCATCAACGGGGAGCTGTGGGGGCGGCCGGTGCCGGGCTGCACCGCGGCGCATTGCTGGCTGCCGGTGGCACTGATCTACCCCGCGGCGGGGCCGGTGCCGCGCTATCCCTCCGAGCTCATCGAGGCGTCGCTGGAGGGCATCATCCTGCTGGCGGTGATGCTGCTGCTGGCGCGGCGGGACTACTGGCGCGCGCGGCCGGGCTGGCTCACCGGCGTGTTCGTCTTCGGCTACGGGGTGTGCCGCATCGTCTCCGAGTGCTTTCGCCAGCCGGACCCGTTCCTGGGCTATCTCGCCGGGGGGCTGACGATGGGGCAGATCCTGTCGATCCCGATGCTGCTGATCGGGGCCGGGCTGATCTGGTACGCGCTACGCCACCCGTGGGTCGTCCCGGCGATGCCGGCCGACCGCGCCGAGGTGGCGGCAGGCGGCGGTCGTGTTCATCCGGGCGCCGGCTGAGCGCTGCCGGCGGTGCATGGCGGGGCTGGCGGGCAGCGTGATCGCATTTGGCAGGAACGCATCGACCGCCACGCCAACGCCCCCTCTCCCGCGTGCGGGAGAGGGCTGGGGTGAGGGTGTCGGGGACGACCCAAGTGCTCCGCGGCGGCATGGCCGCTGGGGCATGAGGGGTCCGGCATGACGGGAGCAGCGGCGGGTGCGGGGGCGGCGCGCGGCCCGGCGGCGCCGGGCGAGCGGCTGGACTGCTTCATGGCGCGCGCCAACGCTGCCTATTACGCGACGCGCGACCCGTTCGCCGATTTCACCACCGCGCCCGAGATCGCCCAGGCGTTCGGCGAAATCCTCGGGCTGTGGGCGGCGGTGACCTGGGACCTGCTCGGCCGGCCGGACCCGGTGCTGCTGGTGGAGGCGGGGCCGGGGCGCGGCACCCTGCTGGCCGACGCCCTGCGCGCGATCGGCCAGGTCGCCCCCGGCTTTGCCGGCGCGCTGTCGCTGCACCTGATCGAGACCTCGCCGCGGCTGCGCGCTGCGCAGGCCGCCGCGCTGCCGGCGGGGACGGCGGCGCGCGCCACCTGGCACGACAGCCTGGACAGCGTGCCGCAGGCGCCGTTGCTGCTGCTCGCCAACGAATTCCTGGATGCGCTGCCGATCCGCCAGTTCGTCCGCGACGGCGGGGGCTGGGGCGAGCGCTACGTGGCGGACGGGAGCTTCATCATCCGCCCGGCGGCGCCGGGGGAGCCCGCCGCGCTCCCCGCCTGGGGCGCATCCGATGGTCCGGATCCGACCGGTCGCCCGGCTGCGCGCGATCGCCAGGCCCGGGACGAGAGCGACGCCGGGGGCGACCGGGACGAGGACGATGGCCGGCCTGGGGACAATGACCAGGCGGCGGCTCGGATCGTCGAGGTCTGCGAGGCTGCGCACGCGTTCGTCGGCGCCCTGGCCGCACGGCTGACCCGGCACCCGGGGGCGGCGCTCCTCCTCGACTACGGACCGGCCGCGCCTGCGACCGGCGATAGCCTGCAGGCGCTGCGGGCCGGGCGTCCGGCCGACCCGCTGGCCGCCCCGGGGGAGGCCGACCTGACCGCGCATGTGGATTTCCCCGGTCTGGCCCGCCGCGCCCGCGCCGCCGGCGTGGCGGTGCACGGACCGCTGGCGCAGGGGCTGCTGCTGCACAAGGCTCGGGCTGTTCCAGCGCACCGACCGGCTGGCGCGCGGCCAGTCGCCGGCGCGGGCGGCCGGGCTGATCGCGGCGGCGCGGCGGCTCGCCGAGCCGCACCGCATGGGCCGGCTGTTCAAGGCGCTGGCGCTGTGCCACCCCGACTGCCCCACCCCGCCGGGATTCGAGCCATGACCGCCGCGCCGCTGCGTTCCCCCCTGCTGCCCGCCACGCACGGGTTCTTCACCCGCCGGGGCGGCGTCTCCACCGGCCCCTACGCGGCACTCAATTGCAGCCTGTCCGGGGCCGACGCGCCGGCGGCGGTGGCGGAGAACCGAGCCCGCGCGGCCGGGGCGCTCGGCCTGGCGCCGGCGGGGTTGGTGGGGCTGAACCAGGTGCACGGCACGGCGGTGGTGGTGGTGGACGCGCCGTGGCCGGCCGGGGCGGGGCCGCGGGCGGATGCGATGGTGACGGACCGGCCCGGCGTCGGGCTCGGGATCATCACCGCCGATTGCGCGCCGGTGCTGCTGGCCGATCCCGCGGCCGGCGTGGTCGGTGCCGCGCATGCCGGCTGGCGCGGCGCGGTGGCGGGCGTGATCGAGGCGACGGTCGCCGCGATGGCGACCCTGGGGGCGCGGGTGGAGCGCATCGCCGCCGTGGTCGGCCCCTGCATCGGCCAGGCGTCCTACGAGGTCGGCCCCGACCTGCGCGCCGCCCTGCTGGCGGCGGATGCGGAGGGCGCACGCTTCCTCGCCCCGGGCCGGCGCGCGGATCGCTGGCAGTTCGATCTTTCCGGCTATTGCCTGGCCCGGCTGCGCGCCGCCGGGGTCGGAACCGCCGAGGCGCTGGCGGCCGATACGGCGGCCGATGCGGAGCGATTCTTCAGCCACCGACGGCGCACGCTCGGCGACGGGGGGCCGATCGGGCACCAGATTTCCATCGTGGCGCTGGGGGGGTGATGCGCTTCCGGAGCCTGATGCTGGCATTGGCCGTGCTGGCGCCGCTTGCCGGCTGCGGGGATTTGCCGGAACCGTTTCTCGGCAATCCCGGCCCCGTCGGGCTGGCCCTGCGCCAGCCGCCGGAGCCGCGGCTCGCGGTGCCGCCGCCGGCGACGGCGCTGCTGTCGGACGGGGCGGCGCGCAGCTTCGCCGCCGTGCTGGCGCACGGCCTGCGTGCCCACGAAGTGCCCGCCTTCGCGCTGGCGCCGGCACGGACCGATTGGCGGCTCGCGGTCGCCGCCACCGACCGCGGGGCTGAGGTGATCCCGCGCTACACCGTGCTGAACCCGCAGGGCCAGGCGCAGGGGAGCGTGGTGGGCGCGCCGGTGTCGGCCGCCGCCTGGGCCGCCGCGGAGCCGGCCACCTTGGCGGCGGCGGCGGACGACGCGGCGCCGCAGCTCGCGAAGCTGCTCACCGGGGTGGAGGTCGCGCTGATGCGGGCGGACCCGAACAGCCTCTACAACCGGCCGGCCCGGGTGCTGGTGAGCGGGGTGACCGGGGCGCCCGGGAATGGCGATCCGCTGCTGAGCGGGTCCATGCAGATGGCGCTGAAGGCGGTCGGGGAGGTGGTGCAGCCCACCCGCAAGGGCGCGGATTTCGTCGTCCGCGGCCAGGTGCGGATGGTGCCGTTGCCGGGCGACCAGCAGCGGGTGGAGGTGCAATGGATCGTCGATACCGCGGCGGGGGCCGAGGGGGGGCGGGTGGTGCAGCTCAATGTCGTGCCGGCGGGGTCGCTGGATCACGACTGGGGGGCGGTTGCGGGGGCGGTGGCGGAGCAGGCGGCGGGCGGGGTGCGGGAGGTGATCCTGCGGCAGTCGCGGCGGAAGTAGGGCGGCTTCGGAGCCGGGCGCGCGCTTCGGCGGATGGTGACGTTGTCATACCGTAACGATATCGGCACACGGCCGCCGGCCCCGGTCTAGCGGCCGAAAAGCGGCGGGCGGTACCCGAGCGGACCGTGGTCCCGGATCGCCGCGGCTTCGGACCGCCGGCGCGGGCGGTCGGGGTCAGGCGCTGTCTGCGGCGCGCGCCGCGGGGGCGTGTCCGGCGCGGGCAGTGGGGCTTCGGGTGGCGTGATGCCGAACATCCGGCAGAGCGGGCGCAGCACCCGCCACAGGCGCGGGGCGGTCGCCAGCAGTTCCGTCATCTCCGGCTGGGCCAGGAGATAGGCGAATTCGATGCCGGACGGCACCGTCTCCGGCGCCATCCGCGCCAGCCAGCCATAGGTTCTGGGCAGGGTCCGGCGCGGCGCGGGGGGCCAGATCGGCGCCACATTGGCCGGCACCGCATCGGCGGGCAGCGCATCGGCGGGCATGGGGGCGGGTTCGGCGGGGCGGCGGCGGGACCTCGCCACCGGATGGGCGGCGATGGCGGCGAAGCGCTCCGCCGCCTCCGTGAGGCGGTTCCACAGCCGGGCCGCGAGGTCCATCAGGACCGGGTTGTGCTCGGCGCCGGTCGCCATCGCTTCGCGCAGCCCGCCGATGAAGCGGGCAAAGCGCCCGGCGAGGGCCCAGGCGCTGGTGGCGGGGGGGAAGGGGCGGCGGCCGACATGAACGAAACAAGAACACAAATCCGCCGCCGTGTCAAGCTGTTTTCGCGCCGGGGGCGCCGCGGCCCGGGCGGTCACGCTGGCCCGGCGGGGGATCGCGCGGCGCTGCGCCGGGGGATCGGGCGGGGCGGCAGGGTCGATGCGGTCGGCGGCGACGCCGTCGGGTGCGGGCAGATCGGGCGCGGGGAAGGGCCGCGTGTGCGGGGAAGTTTCTCGGTTCGGCTGGATGCCGTTTCTCCGTCCCGGCCGTGGCTCAGTCGGACGCGGCGGGGTGGGCCGGGTCAAGGATCGGCGCTGCTTCGGCGCCGACCGCTCCGCGGCGCGACCGCTTGGGAGCGTCCTTGAGGCGGTCCATCCCGCCGAGTCACGCTCGGTCTGCCGGGCTGATCGCGGCCGTGGTCCGGAGGGATCGTCTGGGCGCGACCAGGATTTGGATAGTTGCGGCGGTGGGTCTCTTCGCTGACGAGGTCGCCGGACACGCCGGTACTCCAGCCCGGCACGGACAGAATTCTGCGTTGCGCTTCCGTGTAGAATAAGGTGCTTTATGGTAAGTTAGTCATCCTGGAAGCCGATGCTATCATGTATCGAGACAATCTTCTGGTGGAGCATCCGTAGCTCACGGTATGCGCGCGGGTTGGGACGACTCCCTATATATGGCGCAATTCTTTCATATTGTTGTAGGAACCAGCTTCCTGAGATTTTCTCGAACACGGTGGCATCATAAACTCCCGAGCTTATGCATAATGAAAAATACTCTATCTCTCTAAGAGCGGCTCTCTCGTCGGGTTTTAACGTTGAATTGGTGTCTAACTCTCGAAACCCGCCTATTGGCATTATCTTCCTTATTTCACTCCAGGCGGAGACGGTGGCTTCCTTTTTTCTGATGGTGAAATCCTGGCTCGTTTTCCAAGCAAGCAACCCCGTCACCGCGCAAAGCACAATAGTCGCCAACGCCAGCACGATGGTGAAAATAGCTGTTATGGATTCGGCAGAGAATTCGCAGATGTTTATCATCAGATAACTCACTCACCCTGTGAGCCGCGAAATCGTACTGTGGCTGACATTGTAGCTGCGCGCGATCTCCCGCAAGGTCTCCTCGCCTCGATCGCGACGCTTGATCGCCTCCTTCATCTGGTGCGGGGTGAGCTTCGGCTTGCGGCCCATCTTCACGCCGCGCGCGACGGCCCGCCGCCGGCCCTCGCCCGTCCTGGCGCGGATCAGCTCGCGCTCGAACTCGGCGAGGCCGCCGAGCACGGTCAGCATCAGCCGGCCGTGGGCGGTCGTGGTGTCGGCCCAGGCGTCGCCGAGGGAGCGGAAGCCGGCCTTGCGGTCGGCGATCGCGGCGAGGGTGTTCAACAGGTCGCGGGTCGAGCGGGCCAGGCGGTCGAGCCGGGTCACCATGAGCACGTCGCCGGCGGCGAGCTGGCCGAGCACCCGGCGGAGCTGCGCCCGGTCGGTCTTGGCCCCGCTCGCCGTCTCGCGGAACACCTGGCCGGCCCCGGCCGCCCGGAGCTGGCGCACCTGGGCGTCAACGCTCTGGCCGTCGGTCGAGACCCGTGCATACCCGTAGATCATGGGGTCTAATCTGCATCGGATTTCCGCAACGGAAAAGCCCCATGTTTTCAGTATCCCGAATTTGGTGCAAAAATCTTGAATTCCGCAATAGACGCCCCACGGAGCCAGGACTTCTCATTTTGCTGGCCAGGGCCCGCATGCGCCAAGGCGCGGGCAGGAAGAAGGTTTCACCACGGAGGCACGGAGGCACGGAGAAGAGGCTGGAGTCCCCCGTATCGACGGCATGCGTCGGCCTTCTCCGTGTCTCCGTGTCTCCGTGGTGGACTGTGCTTTTGCGTTCCGGCCGCCCCTTCGTCGCCGAAATGAGAAGTGCTGCCACGGGGCCTACATCGAGCGCGCATAGCTTGACACACCAAAATCTCACAAGAATACCGACCTTCAAGCGCGACGGGAGACCAGCCGTGATGGAAAGGGTGGCTCTCGTCACGGCCGGCGACAATATGTATCGGGGCGGGCGTCCGTTCGTCCTGCAACCGGTCGCGATCGGGCCGACGACCTCGGGAGAATGACATGAGCGGCGATCCCGTCCCCGTCACGACGACAGATCTGGCCGACGCGAGCCCGCTCGGTATGGCCCTGCTCGATCTCAACACCGCGCATGAAGTGGCGTTGTCGGCGCTGACAGCCGAACGGCTCCGGCATCTGGTGGCGCAAGCATTCGTCACGACCCGGATCGGGCAAGCCGAGGCCTTCCTGATCGCCTTCGACCAGGACGCGGAGTACGACAGCCCGAACTTCCTCTGGTTTCGTGCCCGTTTCCGACGCTTCGTCTATGTGGACCGCATCGTCGTTGCGGCTCACGCACGTGGGCGCGGCCATGCCCGCCGCCTCTACCGCGATCTGTTCGCGCACGCGGCGCAAGCCGGTCATGATCGGATCGCCTGCGAGGTGAATTCCCGGCCTCCGAACCCGGACTCGGATGCCTTCCACGCGGCGCTCGGCTTCACGGAAATCGGCACGGCGTTCGATCCACGGCGGCAGCAAAGCGGTACGCTACCTGATCCGCCATCTCGCGCCCGCCGCGCCGGACGCCGCTTAGGCGCGCGTTGCACCGCGCCTGAACCGAGCGCCCGCCGCCGAAATCTGGCCGCCCCACCCCGCCGTACGCCGCCGTCTTCCCCGCGTTGTCGTCCCTGGGTCGACACCGCAGCGATCGACCGCCCCGCCCCGCGCTTGACGCTCCCCCATCGCCGTGCGCCAACATCTCCCCAACGAAAACCAATCCATCCGGGAGAAGCCGAGAATGTCCGTCATCCTGACCCGCCGCGCCTTCGGCGCCGCCGCAACCGCCGGCCTGGCCGCCCCGCTCGCGACCCCCTTCATCCGCAACGCCGAAGCCGCCGCCCCGCTGCTGCTGCGCTGCTCGGTCGATACGGCGCCGTCGCATCCGCGCAACATCGCGCTCCGCGACTTCCTGGCGAAGATCGCGCACGCCTCCGACGGCCGCGTTCAGACCAGGCTGTTCGAAAGCGGCTCCCTGTTCCCCGACCTGCACGTGGTCAAGGCCCTGGTCCAAGGCCAGGTGGAGCTCGCCTGCCCCGGCACCTGGACCCTGACCGGCTTCGTGCCGGATGCCGATTTCTCCGAACTGCCGGGTCTTTACGGCGTGCCGAGCGCGCAGGTGGACAAGGCGGTCGACGGCGCGCCCGGTACCTATGTCAACGGCGAACTGACCCGCAAGCTGGGGCTCCAGCTCCTGGGCGGCTGGCTGGCCTGGGGGTTCAACGCCTGGTTCTCGACCAAGAAGCCCATGACTTCGCTCGCCGATCTGCGCGGGATGAAGCTGCGCAGCCCGGGCGGGGTGCTCAATTCCTGGCGCATCCGGTTCTTCGGCGGCCTGCCCAACGTGACCGCCTGGCCCGACGTGCCGCTGGCGATGTCGCAAGGGAATTTCGACGGGCTGATCACCACGAACGAAAGCGCCCGCAGCTCCAAGCTGTACGATTCCGGAATGCGCCATTCGCTCCAGGACGAGCAGGCGTTTTCCTATTACGCGCCGATGATGAACCATGCGTTCTGGAACAAGCTCGGTCCGAAGCTGCAGCACAGCGTGCGCGCGCTCTGGGCGGAGAACCTGCCGGCCTATCGCGCGAACACCGCCGCCACCCAGCGCACGGCGCGCGCCGCCCTGACCGCGCATGACGTGCAATTTGCCGATGTCTCGCCGGCCGAGCGCGAGGCGGTGCGTCGGAAGATGTTGCCGCAACAGGCCAAGGCCGCGGCGGAGGCGCATATGTCGCCGCATCTCGTGAAGCTGGTGATGGCGAGCGTCGGCGCCTGAGCGTCGCCGTGCCTGAGCGTCGCCGTGCCTGAGCGTGCCGTGCCTGAGCGTGCCGTGCCTGAGCCCTGGGCGTCGGCGCCCGGAGCCTCGCCGCACCCGGAGCATTGCCGTCGGGCGGACGCGCCCGGTCGGGTGTGCCGCTGCGGGGACGCAGCGCGGCCAGACACGGGCGATACCAGACGGGGGCGATACCAGACACGGGCGATACCAAGACGTGGGCAATACCAGACATGGGCGATACCAGACGGGCGCGATCCCGGACCGGGGCGGCGATTGCCCCGCACGCACCTGTGATCGCTTGACGCCCCTCCCGCCCCCGTGCAGTAACCGGGCCGCCCAAGATCACCGTTCCGGGAGGTCCGAATGTCCATCGCCTTGACCCGCCGTGCCTTCGGCGCCGCGGCCACCGCCACCCTGGCCGCGCCGCTCGCCGCGCCTTTCATCGGCCGCGCCGAGGCCGCCGCCCCGCTGGTGTTGCGCTGCTCGCTCGATACCGAGCCGTCGCATCCGCGCAACGTCGCGCATCCGCGACTTCCTCGCCAAGGTCGAGAAGGCCTCGGACGGCCAGATCCAGACCAAGCTGTTCGAGAGCGGCGCGCTGTTCCCCGATCTGCACGTGGTGAAGGCCATGGTGCAGGGCCAGGTGGAGATGGCCTGCCCCGGCACCTGGACCATCACCGGCTTCGTGCCGGATGCGGATTTCTCGCAGCTTCCGGGCCTCTACGGCCAGCCGATCGATCTGGTGCACAAGGCGACCGACGGCGCCGCCGGCAAGTTCGTCAATGCCGAGATCGCCAAGAAGCTGCATCGTGCACGTGCTCGGCGGCTGGTTCGACCTCGGCTTCAACAACTGGTACTCGACCAAGAAGCCGCTGACCTCGCTCGCCAGCCTGAAGGGCATGAAGCTGCGCAGCCCGGGCGGCGTGCTCAATTCCTGGCGCATCCGCTTCTTCGGCGGCATCGCCAACGTCACCGCCTGGCCGGACGTGCCGCTGGCCATGTCGCAGGGCACTTTCGACGGGCTGATCACCACGAACGAGAGCGCCAACAGCTCGAAGCTGTTCGACTCCGGCCTGCGCCATTCGCTGCAGGACCATCAGGGCATGGGCCTCTACGTGCCGATGATGAACCATGGCGTTCTGGGGCAAGCTCGGCCCGAAGCTGCAGGAGACCGTGACCGAAGCTGTGGGTCGAGAACCTGCCCGCCTACCGGGTGAACACCGCGAACGCGCAGCACGAAGGCCGGCTCGCGCTGGCGAAGCAGGGCGTGACCGTTCGTCGACGTCCCGCAGGCGGAGCGCGACGCGGTGCGCGCGAAGATGCTGCCGATGCAGGACAAGGCCGCGCATGACGCGCATATGTCGCCGCAGCTCGTGAAGCTGGTCATGGCGGATGTCGGCGCCTGAAGCCTCCGGGCTGCCGGATCGGGTGCGGCGCGGGCGTTCGCCCGCGTCGCTGCCGTCTGGAACTGGATCGAACGCACCCTGGTGGGCCTGCTCGGCGCGTTCGCGATGATCATCGCGGCGGTGCAGGTGTTCGGCCGCTACATCGATCCGGCGAACGCGATCAACTGGGCCGAGGAGGTGATCGTCTATGTCGCCGTCTGGGCGATCATGATCATCGCCAGCCAGCTGGTGCGCACCGACGGGCATGTGCGCCCCGACCTCGTGCTGCGCCTGCTGCCGCCCGGCGTGCAGCGCTGGGTGGAGATGTTCAACTGCCTGGTGGCGATCGCCTTCACCTTCGGCATGGTCTGGTACGGCTGGGCGGTGGTCGGCACCGCGCTGCTGCTCGATCAGCGCAGCTCGTCCGATCTGCAGTTCCCGATCTGGATCTATTACATGGCGCTGCCGACCGGCGGCGCGCTGATGCTCGGTGCGCTATATCATCCGGCTGCTCCGCTATCGTCTTCTTCTTCGATCCCGCGACCATGACCGTGGGCCACAACCTCGCGCACGAGGCGCCGGCCGACCTCGCTCGCCACGCTTCACCGAATAGGCGCCGCGCGGGATGTGGACCATCGGCTTCCTGGTGCTGTTCTTCGGCCTGCTCGCGGCCGGGCATGCCGATCTTCCTGGTGCTCGGCGCCTGCGCCGCGGTGCTCTACTTCGTGTCGGGCCAGCCGATGATCGGGCTGGCGCAGAACATGATCGACCAGCTCAATTCGACGCACGCTGATGTCGCTGCCGCTGTTCGTGATGGCGGCGGCGTTCATGCGGCGCGGCGGCGTGGCGCAGGCGCTGGTCGATCTGTCCACCGCCTGGCTGGGCGGCGTGAAGGGCTCGCTCGGCCTGGTGGCGGTGGTGTCCTGCGCGCTGTTCGCGGCGATCTCCGGCTCGTCGGTCGCGACCGCGCTGGCGATGGGCACCATCCTGCTGCCGGCGATGATCGAGCGCGGCTATCCGCGCTCCTTCGCGCTCGGCGTGCTGGGCGCGTCCGGCACCATCGGCGTGGTGATCCCGCCGTCGCTGGCGCTGATCCTGTACGGCATCGTCACCGAGCAATCGGTGCCGCGGCTGTTCCTGGCCGGCATCCTGCCGGGCCTGCTGCAGGCGGGCGCGTTCTTCGTCTGGGTGCTGTGGTACGCGCGGCACAAGAACTTCCCGTCCGAGCCGTCGATGCCGTTCGCGCACGCGGCTGCGCGTGACCTGGCGCGCGCTGCCGGCGATGGCGGTGCCGGTCGTGGTGCTGGTCGGCATCTACGGCGGCTTCATGACCGTGACGGAATCGGCGGCGCTGGCCGCGGTCACCGCGCTGATGGTCAGCCTGCTCGTCTATCGCGGCTTCCGCTGGACCCGCACGCTGGACGTGATCGCCGAGGCGCTGTCGCAGCGCCGGCGTCATCATGCTGATCATCGCCACCGCGCTGGTGTTCGGCCACTGGATGACCGGCTCCGGCGTGCCCGGCGCAGACTGGTGCAGTTCGCCGCCCACGCAGGGCTTCAGCACCTGGGAATTCCTGCTGGCGATCAACATCCTGCTGCTGATCATCGGCTGCTTCCTGGAAGTGGTCAGCACGCTGCTGCTGGTGATGCCGATCCTGGCGCCGGTGCTGGTGCCGCTCGGCGTCGATCCGGTGCATTTCGGCATCATCTTCACCCACAACATGGAAGTGGGGCTGGTGCACCCGCCGGTGGGGCTGAACCTGTTCGTGCTGTCCACCATCTCCGACGCGCCGATCGGCGAGGTGATCCGCGGCATCCTGCCGTTCCTGGTGATCCTGCTGCTGCGTGCTGGGGCTCATCACCTACTGGCCGGCGATGACCTTGTGGCTGCCCAACCTCGTGTTCGGGAAATAGCCGGGCCTTTCTCCCCCTCCCCTTGCGGGAGGGGGTTGGGGGCCCGCGGCACCAAACTCCGTGTTCTGCCCGCCCCTCCCCCCGCCCCCTCCCGCAAGGGGAGGGGGAGAAAGGCCCGGCCCGCGGTTGACCGCCCGCCCGCCGTGGCTATCGTCTTCGTGTCCAGCGAAAGCGTCTCCCATGCCCCAGACCTACCTGCGCAGCGGCATCTTCCTCGCGCCCTTCCACGCGCTCGAGGAGAACCCGACCCTCGCGATCGAGCGCGACCTCGAACTGGTCCAGCACCTCGACCGGCTCGGCTACCACGAGGCCTGGATCGGCGAGCATCATTCCGGCGGCTTCGAAATCATCGCCTCGCCCGAAGTGTTCATCGCCACCGCCGCCGAGCGGACGCGCCACATCCGCCTCGGCACCGGCGTCGTGTCGCTGCCGTACCACAACCCGTTCATCCTCGCCGACCGCATGGTCCTGCTCGATCACCTGACGCGCGGGCGGGCGATGTTCGGCGTGGGGCCCGGCGCGCTGGTGCACGACGCCAAGAAGATCGGCGTCGAGGCGGCCGACCAGCGGCCGATGATGAACCAGAGCCTGGACGTCATCGTCCGCCTGCTGGCCGGGGAGACGGTGACGGAAAAGACCGACTGGTACGACCTGCACCGACGCCCGGCTGCAACTCCCCTGCTACAGCCAGCCGGTGATGGAGATGGCGGTCGCCGCCTCGCGCTCGCCCACCGGCGCGCTGGCCGCGGGACGGCACGGCATCGGCATGCTCTCGATCGGCGGCACCTCGCCCGACGCGATGACCCAGCACGCACGCAACTGGTCGCTGTACGAGGAACAGGCGCGTGCCCAACGGCAAGACCGCCGGACCGGCGCAACTGGCGCCTGGTCAGCCTGTTCCACATCGCCGAGACGCGCGAACGCGCGCGCGAGAACGTGCGCTTCGGCATCGAGAAATTCGCCCAGTATTTCCGCGACGTCGGCACCTTCCCGATCGTGCCGCCCGGCGATCGGCGACGCCTACGAATACCTGCTCGACAACCAGGCCGCCTGCATCGGCACGCCGGACGACGCGATCGCCTATATCGAGCGGCTGCTGGACGGCTCGGGCGGCTTCGGCGCCATCCTGGAGCTGGCGCACAACTGGGCCGACTGGCCGGCAACGCAGCGCCACTACGAGCTGATGGCCCGCTACGTGCCTGCCGGCAGTTCCAGGGCTCGCGCGAGTGGCGCCAGGACAGCTACGCCTTCGCCCGCGACAACAGCGAGGTGTTCCGCGCCCAGTCGCAGGCCGCGGTGCAGGCCGAGATCGACCGGCTGGCGGCGCAGCGCGCGGCGGCGGCATAACAGCCGAGCCCTCGCGCCGGGAGGAAACCGGCCCCATATCGGACGCTCGTCGCCGGCCAGGGCGCCCCCGGCCCGGCGTCACCTCGCCCGGCCGTCTGCCGACCCCGCCTTCCGCCAGCCCGTCCTGCCAGCCCAGCCCGTCCTGCCAGCCCAGCCCGTCCTGCCAGCAAGGAACATTCTGCCCGTGACCGAACCCGCCCCCGCCGTCCGCCTGACCCGGCTGCCGTCCGGCCTTACCGTCGTCACCGAACGGATGGAACGGGTCGAGACCGTCTCCCTCGGCGCCTATGTCGCCGCCGGCTCCCGCCATGAAAGCGCAGCCGAGAACGGCGTGTCCCACTTCCTGGAACACATGGCGTTCAAAGGCACCGAACGGCGCACCGCCGCCGCCATCGCCGAGGAGATCGAGGCGGTCGGCGGCCATCTGAACGCCTACACCGCGCGCGAGCAGACCGCCTACTACGCCAAGGTCCTGAAGGAGGACACGGGGCTCGCCGCCGATATCATCGGCGACATCCTCACCCACTCCACCTTCGAGCCCGAGGAACTGGAACGCGAGCGCGGCGTGATCCTGCAGGAAATCGGCCAGGCCAACGACACGCCCGACGACATCATCTTCGACCGGTTCCAGGAAGCCGCCTACCCCGACCAGCCGATCGGCCGCCCGGTGCTGGGCCTGGAAACCGGGATCCGGGAAATGCCCCGCGGCACCCTGACCGGCTACATGCGCCGCCACTACTCCGCCGGCAACGTCGTCGTCGCCGCCGCCGGCGCGCTCGATCACGACGCCGTGGTGGAACTGGTGCAGCGCCATTTCGCCGACCTGCCCGCAGACCCGCCGCCCGCCGCCCTGGCCGCAACCTACGCCGGCGGAGAGTTCCGCGAAGCCCGCGACCTCGACCAGGTGCACATCGTGCTCGGCTTCCCCTCGGTCGGCTATGGTGAGCCCGACTACTACCCGACCCTGCTGCTCTCCACCCTGCTCGGCGGCGGCATGTCCTCCCGCCTGTTCCAGGAAGTGCGGGAAAAGCGCGGGCTGGTCTATTCCGTCTACTCCTTCGCCTCGCCCTTCATGGACGGCGGCCTGTTCGGCATCTACGCCGGCACCGGGGAAAGCGAAGCGGCGGAACTCATGCCCGTCACCCTGGAAGAACTGCGCAAGGTCCAGCACGGCGTCACCGAGGCAGAACTCGCCCGCGCCCGCGCCCAGGTGAAAGCCTCGCTGCTGATGTCGCTCGAAAGCACCGGCAGCCGCTGCGAACAACTCGCCCGCCAGTTGCAGGTGTTCGGCCGCGTGATCCCGACCCAGGAAACGGTGGGGAAACTGAACGCCGTCACGGTCGCCGACGTCGAACGTGCCGCTGCCCGCCACTTCCGCGCCACCCCCACCCTCGCCGTGCTCGGCCCGGCCGAGCGCGTGCCGGGCCTCGCCTCGGTCACCGAGGCGCTGGCGGCGTAAGGCAGCAAAGCCAGGGGGCTCTGCTTACGAACGGACAGAAACGTCCGCCGGCGCGGCCTCACAGCAGCCGGTCGGCCCCGGCGGGTACCGGATCGGCGGCCAGTTCCAGCGGCGCCGCGCCGCAGGCTGTCAGGTAGTCCGCGATCGCATCGAATTCCGCCGGTGCGCGGGTTGCGTCGGCTGCTGCGCCGGGCGGGATGAAGATCAAGGTTTCGTAGCGCGCGCGGGTCAGGAGTACGCGGTAGGTATTGATCGCGTAGGCGCGCCGCGCTTCCTCGCGCGTGGTCTGCCATGCGGTGCCGACGAAGCGACGCGGCGTCCACTGCCCGGCACGGCGGATCAGGTCGCCGCCCCAGGCCAGGCCGACGTAATCGAGTTCCAGCCCCTGGCAGGCGAACTGTGTCGCCGGCAGTTCCAGCGCGTCGGACGCCCGCACGTCCGGCCAGCGATCGAGAAACCAGTGCGCGACCGCATCGGCATCCAGATGCGGAAACGCCGGCCATAGCCCGTCCGCCACCAGCCGGCGCGCGCCGGCGCTGCACACAAGGCCGGCCCGGCGCAGCCCCCGCATGCGCCGACGCAACGCCGCACGCAGGTCGTCGAGCGAACGGGTGATCCGGACCGGCACCGCTTCGGCCGCGGCGATCGCCTGGGCCTCACCCGTCCGGCCGGCGAGCACCGCCTCCACCCACGGCGCCGTGGCGGCCGAACGGATTGACCGCACCGGCACGTCAAGATGCAGAACCGGATCGATCCCCAGCCAGGGCGCGGGCGCATCGACCAGGCGCTGGCGCGGGTCGGCCGCGCCGATCACGCCGGGCGCGGCCAGCGCGCGCCAGGCCGGGCGTGCGGCAAGCGCCGTCCCCCATTCGGCGAGGCCCGCCTCGCCGGTGTTGATTTCCTGCCCGCCGCCGACCAGCGCCACCACCACGGCCCAGTCGCGATGACGGGCCATGATGTCGAGGATCAGGGCCGCCTCGCTGCCATCATGGTCGAACTTGCGGCGGCCGAAATCGGCGTCCCAGGCGCGTTGCGCCTCGTCGAACAGGATCACCTGCTCGTGCGGCGGATCGGACCGGTCGCGGTTGTCGCGCAGGAAACCGTTTACCGGCTGGATCGCGCTTGCCGTCTCCCGCTGCGGCTGGCGCGGACCGCGGCCCTGCGCGCGGGCGTCGCGTGCCAGCGCCGCGCGCATCACGTGCACGAGCGGCAGGTTGCCGGTCAGGAACGCCGCGCCATCCTCGGCGGCAAACACCACGTTGAGGCCGCAGAGCGTCTTGCCGGCGCCGGGAATGCCGGTGACGAACAGCGCGATGTGCCGCCCTTCGCCCCGCGCCGTTGCGATCGCGGCAAGGATGGCCGCCGTGGTGCGCGTGAGGTTGGTTGCATCGGCACGCGCCGCGGCGAGATCGGCGACGCCGTGGCGGGCGTAGAGCATGCGTGCGGCCTCCACGATCGTCGGCACCGGCCGATAGGGCGCCGCATCCCAGCCCGCTGCGTCCAGCGGACCGGCCGGCACCGGCACCCGCGCGGTCACCTCCGCCAGCAGGCCGGGCAAGGTCGCGGCGGAGGCTTCCAGCACCGGCACGACGGCGTGCCACAGGAGCGGCCAGGCCAGCAGGGCAGGGGTGCCGCGTGGCGCCACCAGGATCGGCACGATGGGATGCGCACGGCTGCCGGCATGGAAGTCGCGCAGGTCGAGCGCGTAATCGTCGACCTGCATCCGACCGTCCAACGTGAACCCCTGCGCGCCGGCCTTGAACTCCAGCACCAGGATGGCGCGGTCGGTCAGGATGACCGTGTCGATGCGCCGGCCGAGGCGCAGCAGCGGATATTCCAGCAGCACGGTCCAGCCCGCGGGCAGGGCCGCCAGCGCGGCGACGAGCAGGGGCACCTGCGCGCGCCACGCACGCAACTGTTCCTCCCGGTTGAGCCGGTGGGTTTCGACCAGGCGGAGGGCGAGGTGGGCGACGATCGTCTCGGTCCCGGCGGCGCGCAGGTCGGCAACGGTGCCCGACCACCAGGCGCGGCTCATGCCGCGCCAGCCTGCGCCGCGCCGCCCGGCGTGCGATCCGCCATCCCGGCCATCTCCTGCGCGGCGCGGTTGCGCCTGTCGCCCACGCCACTCGTAACGGGATACGGTTCATTCACCAAACAGATCGGGGATGCCCTGCCGCGCAATTCGTGCCGCGCTCGGAAGCCGAACGTGACGCGGCGGGCATTGACGGCGCCGATCGCGACGATCACGCTATCGAACCAATGGAGAGAAAATCGATGTTGCAGCGGATGCATCGCTGGGCGCTGGCTGCGAGCACCCTGGTCCTGCTCGCCGGCTCCGCCCACGCTGCCACCGACGCCGAACGCGCCCGCGGCAAATACCTGGTCGAGATCGGCGGCTGCAGCGATTGCCATACGCCGGGACATTTTCTTGGCCACGACGACACGACGCGCTTCCTCGGCGGCTCCGATGTCGGCTTCGCAATTCCGGGGCGTGGCGTGTTCGTCGGCCCGAACCTGACGCCGGACAAGGCGACCGGCCTCGGCGGCTGGACCGCGCAGCAGATCGTGACCGCGCTCACCACCGGCGTGCGCCCGGATGGGCGGGTCCTGGCCCCGGTCATGCCGTGGCGGGCCTTCTCCCACCTGACCGCGGCGGATGCGGGCGCGATCGCCGCCTACCTCCAGTCCCTGCCGTCGGTCGCCCATCGCGTCCCCGGTCCGTTCGGTCCAGGCGCCGCGCCGGGCGTGCTGGTCATGGCGGTCCTGCCCGGGCCGGCCTACGCCGCCCTGCCGGTCCCGATCGCCCACAAATCCCCCTGAAACCGCCCCCCATCCCCCTGTGACATCCGCCGCCACCCCGGCGTAGGATTGCCCGGTCCAGGGCGCCGGAGCCCACCGGCGCCCGCAGCCAAAGCGAGGGAGGTGCGCGATGTCAGGAACCACAAACGGCAGAAGTCCGCGCTCGGTGGCCCTGGTCGGCCCCTACGGCAGCGGCAAGTCCACGCTGTTCGACGCGCTGATGGACGCCGCCGGCAGCCCGGTGAAGCGCCCCGCCGATCCGCGCAACCGCCCGACGCACCACCGAGCTCCGCCTCGGCCATTGCACCTATCTGGGCGACCCCTGGACCATCCTCGACTGTCCCGGCTCGATCGAATTCGCGCACGAAGCCTGCTGCCGCGCTGGCGATGGTGGATCTCGCCGTGCGTGGTCTGCGAGCCGCAGCCGGCCACGCGCGCTCGCGGTCGCGCCGCTGCTGAAGCACGCTGGCCGACCATCGGCGTGCCGCACATGTGTTCATCAACAAGATCGACACGCTGGAGGGCAGCGTGCGCGACACGCTCGCCGCCCTGCAGGCGCTACGCCAACTCGCCGCTGGTGCTGCGCCAGGTACCGATCGTCGAAGCGGCAGAGCGTCACCGGCTATGTCGATGTGGTCAGCGAACGCGCGTATCGCTACCGCAAGGGCCAGCCGTCGGAACTGATGCAGATCCCCTCCGAGATGGCGGACGCGGAACAGGAAGCCACTCGACAAGCTGGTCGAGGTCGCTGGCCGACCACGACGACGTGCTGCTGGAAAAGGTGCTGGAGGACATCAAGCCGACCACCGCCGAGATCTACGCCGATCTGCGCAAGGACCTCGCCGCCGGCGCGGTGATCGAGGTGCTGCTGGGCGCGGCGGACAACGCAGACGGCGTGCGCCGGCTGTGGAAGGCGCTGCGGCACGACACCCCGGACGTCGCCGAGACCGCCGAGCGCAAGGGCATCGCGACGGACGGGCCGCCGCTCGTCGCAGGTGTTCAAGACCGTGCACGCCGGCCACACCGGCAAGCTGTCCTACGCCCGCATCTGGCGCGGTGCGATCAAGGACGGGGCCACGCTCGGCGGCAGCGCGGCTCGGCGGCATCTACCACATGCGTCGGCGGCGAACTGACCAAGGTGCACGGAGGCCGAGACCGGCAGATCTGGTGGCGCTCGGCCGGCTGGAGCGGTGCGCCGACCGGCGCCACCGTGTCGCCGGCCGGAACGCCCGAGCCGTTGCCGTTCCCCGACCCGCCGCCGCCGGTCTATTCGCTGGCGATCGCCACCACCGACCGCAAGGACGACGTGAAATTGTCCGGCGCGCTGCAGAAGCTGCTCGAGGAGGATCAGACCCTGGCCATCGAGCACGAGCCAGGACACCGGCGAGACGGTGCTGCACGGCCAGGGCGAGATTCACCTGAACACCACGGTGCGAGCGGCTGGCGCGGAACTACGGCCTGAAGATCACCACGCAGCCGCCCGCAGGTCGCCTACAAGGAAACGATCCGCCAGCGCGGTGCACGAGCATGGGCGGCTGAAGCGCCAGACCGGCGGGCACGGCCAGTTCGCCGACGTGAAGATCGACATCGCGCCGCGCGCCGCGTGGTTCCGGCTTCGAGTTCATCGACAAGGTCGTCGGCGGCTCGGTGCCGCGCAACTTCATCCCCGCGGTCGGCGAGGCGGCGGAGGACGCGGCGAAGAAAGGCCCGTTCGGCTACCCGGTGGTGGACATCGCCGTCACGCTGACCGACGGGCAGTTCCACAGCGTCGACAGTTCCGACATGGCATTCAAGACCGCCACCCGCATGGCCATGCAGGACGGCCTCGCCGAAGGCCGATCCGGTGCTGCTGGAACCGATCGACCAGGTGACCGATCAGCGTGCCGAACGAATTCACCGCCGCGCGCGCAGCGACTGCTGACCGGCCGGCGCGGGCAGATCCTGGGCTACGCGGAAAAGCCCGGCTGGACCGGGTGGGACGATGTGGAGGCGCTGGTTCCGGAAGCCGAGCTGCACGACCTGATCATCGAGCTGCGCTCGCAGACGCTGGGCCTCGGGAGCTACCGCCGAGCCTTTGACCACCTGGCGGAAAGCCGCGGGGAAGCGAAGCCGCGTGCCGCCTGAGCCGGCCGGCGCCGGGCTGCCCCTCCGTGGGCAGGGCTTCCCTCCGGTGTGCAGGGACAAATATAAGCCCCCATGCGCGTGCGCTTCGCCAAGATGCAGGGCTGCGGGAACGATTTCGTCGTGTTCGACGAACGCGCCGGCACGCTCGGCCTGTCGCCGGCACGGGCAGCGGCGCTGGCTGACCGGCGGCGGGGGATCGGCTGCGACCAACTGATCGCGCTGGAACCGGTTGCGCCGGATCCGGGCGGGGAGGGGCAGACGCATTCATGCGCATCCGCAACCCGGACGGGTCGGAAGCCGGGGCCTGCGGCAATGCCACCCGCTGCGTCGCCACCCTGCTGGCACAGGAGACCGGGCGGCGGCGCTTCGTCATCCGCACCATCGCCGGCGATCTCGTCGCGGAGCTGCTGGACGACGGGCAGGTGCGGGTCGACATGGGTCCGCCGCGGCTCGGCTGGGCAGACATCCCCCTGGCCCGCCCGATGGACACGCTGCACCTGCCGCTGGCGGACGGCCCGGTGGCCGACCCCGCGGCGGCGAGCATGGGCAATCCGCACGCGACGTTCTTCGCGGCCGACCTGGCCGCGGTGCCGGTGGCGCAGATCGGGCCGGTATTGGAACATGATCCGTTGTTTCCCGAGCGTGCCAATATCGGTTTCGTCCAGGTGCTGGCGCCGGACCGGCTGCGGCTGCGGGTCTGGGAACGCGGTGCCGGGCTTACCCTGGCCTGCGGCTCCGGCGCCTGCGCGGCGCTGGTGAACGCGCACCGGCGCGGACTGGCCGGACGGGAGGCGACGGTCGTGCTCGACGGCGGTGCCTTGCGCATCGCCTGGCGGGAGGAAGACGGGCACGTGCTGATGACCGGGCCGGCGGTGACCGCCTTCACCGGCGAGGTCGATCTGGCCGAGTACCCGTCATGAGCGCCGCGCTGCTGACCTTCGGCTGCCGGCTCAACGCCTATGAGACCGAGGTGATGCGCGGCCTGACGGCGGGGCTGTCCGACACCTTGATCGTCAACACCTGCGCCGTGACGGCCGAGGCCGAGCGCCAGGCGCGCCAGGCGATCCGCCGCGCCGCGCGCGAACGGCCGGGCGCCACCATCGTCGTCACCGGCTGCGCGGCCCAACGCGACCCCGCCGCCTGGCGCGCCCTGCCCGGCGTCACCCGGGTGCTGGGCAACGCCGAGAAGCTGCGCGCCGAACACTGGGCCGTCGGCGCCGGCGATGCGGTGGCCGACATCATGACCGCGCCCGCCGCGCCCCCCCGCCCGGTCGCGGAGTTCGCCGGCCGCGCCCGTGCCTTCGTGCAGGTGCAGCAGGGCTGCGACCATCGCTGCACCTTCTGCGTCATCCCGTTCGGCCGCGGCCCCAGCCGCAGCGTGGCGGAGGACGAAGTCGTCGCGCAGGCGCGCGCGCTGGTGGACGCCGGCTATCGCGAACTGGTGCTGACCGGGGTGGATATCGCGAGCTACGGGGGCGACCTGCCGGACCGGCCGCGCCTGGGCAGCCTCGCCCGCCGGCTGCTCGCGCGCGTGCCGGATCTGCCGCGGCTGCGCTTCTCCTCGCTCGATCCCGCCGCGATCGACGAGGATCTGTGGCGGCTGCTGGCCGACGAACCGCGCGTGATGCCGCACCTGCACCTGTCGTTGCAGGCCGGCAGCGACATGATCCTGAAGCGGATGAAGCGCCGCCACCTGGCCGCCGATGCCGCCGCGGCGATCGCGCGCGCGCGCCAGGCGCGCCCCGGGATCGCGATTGGTGCCGATCTGATCGCCGGGTTTCCGACCGAGACCGAGGCGCTGTTCGCCGAAACCCTCGCCTTCGTCACCGACGCCGCGCTGCCCTACCTGCACGTGTTCCCCTACAGCGAGCGCCCCGGCACGCCGGCCGCGCGTATGCCCGCGGTTCCGGTGGCGCTGCGGCGGGAACGTGCGGCACGGCTGCGCGCCGCGGGCCGGGCGACCGCCGCGGCGTTCTTCGCCGCCCAGCACGGGCGGGCGATCAGCGTGCTGGTCGAGCGCAACGACTGCGGGCACTCCGAGCATTTCGTCCCGGTGCGGCTCGGCGCGCCGGCCACACCTGGGCACCTGGTGGCGGCGCGGGTGGTTGCAGCCGACGCGGACGGCCTGATCGCCGAGGCGGCGTGACGGCGGCCCCGACGACGGAGGTGACGTGAATGGCCATGGGCGGCTTCTTCACCCGGCTCAAGGAAGGCCTGTCGCGCAGCACGCAGAAGCTGGGCGGCGGCATCACCGCCGTGTTCGTCCGCCGGCGCCTGGACGACGCAGCGCTCGATGAGCTGGAAGAATTGCTGATCGCCGCCGACCTCGGCACCGAAGCGGCGGGACGGGTGATCGCCGCTTTCCGCCGTTCCCGCTTCGGCAAGGAAGTGACGGACCAGGAGGTCAAGGAAGCGCTGGCCGAGGAAATTGCCGCCATCCTTCGCCCCGTTGCCCGCCCACTGGAGCTTGATCCCGCGCACCGCCCCCACGTGGTCCTGGTCGTCGGCGTGAACGGTACCGGCAAGACGACGACGATCGGCAAGCTCGCCCAGCTCTGGCACGAGCAGGGGCGACGCCCGATGCTGGTCGCCGGCGATACGTTCCGTGCTGCGGCGGTGGAACAATTGCAGATCTGGGGCCAGCGCACCGGCTGCCCGGTGATCTCCGGACCGCCGGACGCCGACGCGGCGGGGCTGGCATTCGACGCTCTGGGGCGGGCGCGGGCGGAAGGCGCGGACGTGCTGCTGCTCGATACCGCCGGGCGGCTGCACAACAAGTCCGTGCTGATGGACGAGCTCGCCAAGATCATCCGGGTGATGCGCAAGCAGGACCCGACCGCGCCGCACTCCGTGCTGCTGGTGCTGGACGCCACCACCGGTCAGAACGCGATCCAGCAGGTGAAAGTGTTCAAGGAGATGGTCGCGGTCACCGGCCTGATCGTGACCAAACTGGACGGCAGCGCCCGCGGCGGCATCGTGGTGGCACTGGCCGAAACTTTCGGTCTCCCCGTCCACGCCGTCGGCGTCGGCGAACAAGCTGCCGACCTGCGCCCGTTCGATGCAATGGACTTCGCGCGCGGGCTGGTAGGGCTCTGAGACTACCTGGGGGCGTTTCCGAGGCCGGCGGGCAAAGGCCAGGGGGGCTCTGCCCCCCTGGACCCCCCGCCAGGGAACGCGTCCCCGGGTAGCCTCAGGCGTCCATCTTCAGCGCGGCGAGGAAGGCCGACTGCGGGATCTCCACCTTGCCGAACTGGCGCATGCGCTTCTTGCCTTCCTTCTGCTTCTCCAGCAGCTTGCGCTTGCGGCGTGATGTCGCCGCCGTAGCACTTGGCGGTCACGTCCTTGCGACAGCGCGCTGATCGTTTCGCGCGCGATCACCCGCCCGCCGATCGCCGCCTGGATCGCGATCTTGAACAACTGGCGCGGGATCAGGTCCTTCAGCTTGGCGCAGATCGCCCGGCCGCGCGCTCTCGGCCACCGACGCGGTGGGCGATGAAGCGACAGCGCGTCCACCGGGTCGCCGTTCACCAGGATGGAGATGCGCACCAGGTCGCCCTCGGCATAGCCGTCCATCTGGTAGTCGAAGCTGGCGTAGCCGCGGGAGACCGACTTCAGCCGGTCGTAGAAGTCGAACACCACCTCGTTCAGCGGCAGCCGGTAGACCGCCATGGCGCGGTTGCCGACATAGGTCAGGTCGACCTGCTCGCCGCGCCGGTCGTTGCACAGCGTGCAGGACCGCGCCGAGGTAGTCGTCCGGCACCATGATGGTGGCCTTGATCCACGGCTCCTCGATGTGGTCGATCACGCTGCCGTCCGGCATGTCGGCCGGGTTGTGCAGCTCCTGCATCGTGCCCGTTGGTGCGGTGCACGCGGTAGACCACCGACGGCGCGGTGGCGATCAGGTCCAGGTCGAACTCGCGCGTCAGCCGCTCCTGGATGATCTCCAGGTGCAGCAGGCCCAGGAAGCCGCAGCGGAAGCCGAAGCCGAGCGCCGCCGAGGTCTCCGGCTCGTAGTGGAAGCTGGCGTCGTTCAGCCGCAGCTTGCCCAGGCTGTCGCGCAGCTTCTCGAAATCGTCGGCATCGACGGGATACAGGCCGCACCACACCACCGGGACCGACGGCTTGAAGCCCGGCAGCGCCTCGGCCGCCGGGCTGCGGTCGTCGGTGATCGTGTCGCCGACGTTGCAGTCGGCCACGGTCTTGATCGCGGCGGTGATGAAGCCGATCTCGCCCGGGCCCAGATCGTCGGTCGGGATCATCTTCGGGCGTGAACACGCCGACCTGCTCCACCTGGTGCACCGCGCCGGTCGACATCATGCGGATCTTCTGGCCGCGCTTCAGGCGCCCGTCCTTCACCCGCACCAGGATCACCACGCCGAGATACTGGTCGTACCAGCTGTCGACCAGCAGCGCCTTCAGCGGCGCCGCGGCGTCGCCCTTCGGCGGCGGCAGCCGGTGCACCAGCGCCTCCAGCACGCCCTCGATGTTCAGCCCGGTCTTGGCGCTGATCTCGATCGCGTCGGAGGCATCGAGGCCGATCACGTCCTCGATCTGCTGCTTCACCCGCTCGGGTTCGGCCGCCGGCAGGTCGATCTTGTTCAGCACCGGGACGATCTCGTGGTCGGCCTCGATCGCCTGATAGACGTTGGCGAGCGTCTGCGCCTCCACCCCCTGGCTGGCGTCGACCACCAGCAGGCGAGCCCTCGCAGGCGGCCAGGCTGCGCGACGACCTCGTAGGCGAAGTCGACGTGGCCGGGCGTGTCCATCAGGTTGAGTTCGTAGATCTGCGCCGTTCTTCGCCCGGTAGGTCAGGCGGACGGTCTGCGCCTTGATGGTGATGCCGCGCTCGCGCTCCAGCTCCATGCTGTCGAGCACCTGGTTCGTCATCTCGCGGTCGCTCAGCGCGCCGGTGGCCTGGATCAGCCGGTCGGCCAGGGTGGATTTCCCGTGGTCGATATGGGCGATGATGGCGAAGTTGCGGATGTGGTCGAGCGGGGTGTCGGTCATGGAACCGGTTTCAGGGGGGGCCGCGGAGACATAGGCGGAAACGCGACCGTTGTCAGCGGCTGTGCGTCATAGGCTCTTACTTCTCCCGCCAGCGCGGGAGAGGTGAAGCCGCCGCCACCGGCAATTCCCCGGTTCACCCGATTGCCCTGGTCATATGGCTATCGCAGCACGCCGCCGGTCGCCTTTGCCACCGCGGCGACCACCTTGGCTGCCGCCGCCTCGATCTCCGCGTCGGTCAGCGTGCGCTCGCGCGGCTGGAACGTCACCTCGATCGCCGAGCGAGCGTCTTGCCCGCCGGCACTGCGCCGCCCTCGTAGACGTCGAACAGCGTCACGCCGGCGATCAGCGTCCGTTCGGCGCCGCGGGCGGCGCGCAGCACGGTCTCGGCCGGCACGGCGGCATCGACGAGGAAGGCGAAGTCGCGCCGCACCGGCTGGAACGCGGGCAGGTCGGGCGGCGCGCTTGCGGCGGCGCTTCGGCTCGGCACCGCGTCCAGGAACAGCTCGAACGCCGCCGCCGGCCCGGCCAGGTCGAGCGCGCGCCAGCACGCGCGGGATGCAGTTCGCCGAACGTGGCCCAGCACCGTCTTCGGCCCCTGCCGCACCACGCCCGAGCGGCCGGGGTGGTAGAAGCCCGGCGCGTCCGGCGGTGACCGATCAGCGCCTCCATCGGCACGCCGAGCGCGGCCAGCGCCGCCCAACAGGTCGGCCTTGGCGTCCATCGCATCCACCGGCCGCGGCGGGCGCGCACCAGTTGCGCGGCGTGGCGCCGGCGCGCAGCCCGGCGGCGACCAGGCGCTGCCCGTCGGCGCGCCCCGCGAAGGCCGGGCCCGACCTCGAACAGCGCCACGTCGGCATAGCCGCGCGCGGCGTTGCGCTGCGCCGCCAGCGCCAGCGTGGCGACCGGCGTCGGGCGCAACTGGTCGAGGTCGGCGGCGATCGGGTTGGTCAGCCGCAGCGCGTCCGGCGTGTCGCCGAACAGCGCCGCCTCCTGCGCCGCCATGAAGCTGAAGGTGACGCACTCCGCCAGGCCCTGCGCCGCCAGCATCCGGCGCGCCAGCGCCGTGCGCACCTGGCGCGGCGTCAGCGTCGGCGGCGGCACCGGCGCGGCGCGCGGCAGCGAGACCGGCGGCACCGCATCGAGGCCGCGCAGGCGCAGCACCTCCTCGATCAGGTCGCATTCCGGCTCGATCACGGCGCAGCCTTCGGCGGCCGCGCGCGGCGCGCGCCGGGTCGAGGTCCGGCGCCTGCTCCAGCGCCGATCCGGCGCCGCGACGTCGTTGCGCCAGGACGGCACCGCGACGGTGACCTGCGTCGGCGTCGCGCGCGCTGCACGCGCGAAGCCGAGGCGTTCCAGCGACGCCACCGCCTCGTCCGGCGGCACGTCGGCGCCGCCGAGTGCCGGCCAGGCGGGCGAAGCGCAGCGTGGCGTCGCGCTGCCAGGCCGGCGTCGCGCCGGCCGCGACGACCGCGCCGGCCTCGCCGCCGCAGAGGTCGAGGATCATCGCGCGTCGCGGCCTCGATCGCGTCGGGCATCAGCGCGGGGTCGATGCCGCGCTCGAAGCGCTGGCGCGCGTCGGAGACGATCTGGTGGCGGCGGCCGGTCAGCGCGACGCGCACCGGATCGAACAGCGCGCATTCGACGAACACGCGCGGTGGTGGCCTCGTCGCAGCCGGTCGCCTCGCCGCCGATCACGCCGGCCAGCGACTGCACGCCGGCGGCATCGGCGATGACGCAGTCCTCCGGCGTCGACGCGTGTAGTCCTTGCCGTTCAGCGCGCGGAACGTCTCGCCGGCGCCGCGGCGCAGCGTCAGCATGTCGCCGGTGCAGCTTGCCGACGTCGAACACGTGCAGCGGGCGGCCGAGGTCGATGGTGAAGAAGTTGGTGACGTCGACCAGCGCGTTGATCGGGCGCAGGCCGATCGCGGTCAGCCGGTCCTGCAGCCAGTGCGGGCTCGGCGCCGTTGCGCAGGCCGCGGACGGTGCGGCCGAGCACCCAGGGGCAGGCCTCCGGCCAGTCGATCGCGCCAGCGCGGGCCGCCGTCGAACACGGGCGCGACGCGGCGCCGGCGCCACGGCTTCAGCGTGCCGATCCCGGCGGCGGCGAGGTCGCGCGCGATGCCGCGCACCGACAAAGCAGTCGCCGCGGTTGGGGGTGACGCTGATCTCGATCACCGGATCGTCGAGCCCGGCCCAGGCGGCGTAGGGCACGCCGACCGGCGCGTCCTCCGGCAGTTCGACGATGCCGGAATGATCGTCGCCGAGGCCCATCTCGCGCGCCGACAGCAGCATCCCGGCGCTCTGCACGCCGCGGATCTCGCCGACCTTCAGCGTGATGCCGGTGCCGGGGATGAAGCTGCCGGGCGGGGCGAACACCGCCTTCATGCCGGTGCGCGCGTTCGGCGCGCCGCAGACGACCGAGACGATGCCGTCGCCGGTGTCCACCTTGCAGGCGCGCAGCCGGTCGGCGTTCGGGTGCTGCACCGCCTCGATCACATGGGCGATGCGGAACGGCGCCAGCGCGGCGCCGCGATCCTCGACGCCCTCCAGCTCCAGGCCGATGCGCGTCAGCGTGTCGGTGATCGCGTCCAGCGGCGCGTCGGTGTCGAGATGCGTCGCGCAGCCAGGAGAGGGTGAATTTCATCGCTCACACCCCCTCGTGCAGCATGCGCCGGCGCCAGCGGGTCGAAGCCGTAATGGCGCAGCCAGCGGATGTCGCTCTCGTAGAACGGGCGCAGGTCGGGGATGCCGTGCTTCAGCATGGTGATGCGCTCCACCCCCATGCCGAAGGCGAAGCCCTGCCACTCGCGCGGGTCGATGCCGCAATTGGCCAGCACGCGCGGATGCACCATGCCGCTGCCCAGGATCTCCAGCCAGTCGCCGCCCTTGCCCAGTTCGCCGGTCTTGCGGTTCCAGCCGATATCGACCTCCATGCGGGGCTCGGTGAACGGGAAGTAGCTGGCGCGGAAGCGCACCGGCAGGTCGGCGATGCCGAAGAAGGCGCGCAGGAAGTCGATCAGGCAGCCCTTCAGGTGGCCGAGCGTGATGTCGCGGTCGATCACCAGGCCCTCGCACTGGTGGAACATCGGCGAGTGGGTCGCGTCGTGGTCGGCGCGGTAGGTGCGGCCCGGTGACGATGACGCGGATCGGCGGCGCCTGGCTCAGCATGGTGCGGATCTGCACCGGCGAGGTGTGCGTGCGCAGCACCGGCGGCGGCGCGTCGCCGCGCGGCCGGCAGGTAGAACGTGTCGTGGTCGGCGCGCGCCGGATGGTGCGCGGGGATGTTGAGCGCGCCGAAATTGTGCCAGTCGCTCTCGACGTCCGGCCCTTCGGCGACGGCGAAGCCCATGGCGCCGAAGATCGCCGCCATCTCCTCCATGGTGCGGCTGATCGGGTGGATCAGCCCGGCCGGCGCGCGGGCGCGGCGGCAGGGTGGGGTCGATGCCGCTCGGCGGCCAGGCGCACGTCCAGCGCCGCGTCTTCCAGCGCCGCGCGCCGCGCCTCGATCGCCGCGGTCGAGCGCGTCCTTCAGCCGGTTGAGCGCGGCGCCGCGCTCGCGCCGCTGCTCGGGCGGGGTCTTGCCGAGGTCGCTTGCAGCAGGGCGGTCAGCCTGCCGTTGCGGCCGAGCACGCCGACGCGCACGGCGTCCCAGGCGCGCAGGTCGGCGGCGGCGGCGAGCGCGGCGTCGGTTTCGGCTTGCAGGGCGGGAAGGTCGTCGGTCATGCGTCGCGTCTCGAACATAGCAAAGGGCCGCCCGCCGGGCGGCCCCTTCCTGGCGTGGCGGCGGACACCTCGGCCGGCGGTCGGGACCGCACGCTCAGGCCATTGGCGGCGGTCAGCCCAGCGGCGGCCTGCACCTTCTTGACGATCTCCGCGAAGCTCGCCGGCATCGTCATAGGCGATCGCGGCCAGCACCTTGCGGTCCATCTCGATGCCCGGCCTTCTTCAGCCCGTCGATGAAGCGCGAGTAGGTCAGGCCGTGCTCGCGCACCGCGGCGTTGATGCGCTGGATCCACAGGCCGCGGAAGTCGCGCTTCTTGTTGCGCCGGTCGCGATAGGCGTATTGCAGCGACTTCTCCAGCCGCTCCAGCGCCGCGCGATAGGTGGTGGAGGAGCGGCCGACGAAGCCCTTGGACTGCTCAAGGACCTTCTTGTGCCGGGCGTGGGTGGTGGTGCCCCGCTTGACGCGTGCCATGTGCTGCTGCTCCCTCACGCCAGCCCGTAGGGCGCCCACTGCTTGACGGTCAGCGCGTCCATCGGCGTCAGCACCTGGCTGCCGCGGTTGCTGCGCTTGGCCTTCTGCGTGCGGTCGATCAGGCTGTGGCGCTTCTTGCCGGGGCCGGCCAGCACCTTGCCGGTCGCGGTGATCTTGAATCGCTTCTTGACCGACGACTTGGTCTTCACCTTGGGCATTTCGGTCTCCTTGTCGGCTGGCGCCGCGCGCCCCGACGGACATGCCCGGCGCACGCGCGTCGCGGCCGGGCATGCCCATTCCAGGCCCGGACGCGCGAGAGGGGGGCTTATAGCTGCCGCCGGCCCGGGGCGCAAGGTCGGCGGTAGTGCCGGCGGCTGCGGGGATCCTGCGCGCGGCAGGCGTGACGGGCATGCAGCCCGGCCGAAGCGACGGCCCCGGGAGCGGCGAACGGCACGCAACTTGCGTGAACCTGCCCTCATTACGGCGCTGTCGCTCGGTTCCTCGGCGGTTCCGATCCAGCGCGTCAGAAGCGTGCCCGATCACAGGTCTTTTGCCCAGGGAATAAGCATGCCGTCGATCGATGCCGACCCCTATGCCTTCGATCTGCGCCCGGCCGCAGCGGCGTTGCTCATCATCGACATGCAGCGCGACTTCCTGGAACCGGGCGGCTTCGGCGCCATGCTCGGCAACGACGTCGCCCGGCTGCGCGGCGCCATCGCGCCCACCAGCGCGGTGCTGCACGCCGCCCGCGCGGCCGGGATGCTGGTGATCCACACCCGCGAGGGCCACCGGCCCGACCTCGCCGACCTGCCGGCCGGCCAAGCGCGCGCGCGGCCGGCTCGCCTGCGGCATCGGCGATCCCGGCCCGATGGGCCGCATCCTGGTGCGCGGCGAAGCCGGCCACGACATCATCCCCGAACTCGCCCCCGTCGCCGGCGAGCCGGTCGTCGACAAGCCCGGCAAGGGCGCCTTCTACGCCACCGACCTGGAGGCGATGCTGCGCAGCCGCGGCATCACCCAACTGATCGTCTGCGGCGTCACCACCGAGGTCTGCGTCAACACCACGGTGCGCGAGGCCAACGACCGCGGCTTCGACTGCCTGGTGCTGGAAGATTGCACCGGCTCCTACTTCCCCGAGTTCCAGGCCGCCGGCCTCGCGATGATCCGGCGCAGGGCGGCATCTTCGGCTGGGTGGCGCCCTCCGCCCGCCTGCTTCGCCGCGCTTGACACAGACCGCCTTGGCCCGAGCCAACCGAGCATAACCGACAGGAGCAAGACGATGGCAAGCGCGCGCACCGCACCGCCCGCCTGGTGGGTGCCGGGCGACTGGAACGGCTTCTTCGGCCTGTTCACCAACGTCGTGCTGAACGTGATCGTGCTGACCGGGCTCTGCCTCGGCGTGGTGCACCTGCCGGCCGACATCGTGTTCGGCCGCATCCTGCCCGCGCTCGGCATCGCGCTGCCGATCGGCAACCTGTTCTACGGCTACCTGGCCTGGCAGCTCGGCCAGCCGCGAGCGCGCGATCCGACGTCACCGCACTGCCCTACGGGCCGAGCGTGCCGCACATGTTCATCGTCGTCTTCGTGGTGATGCTGCCCACCTATCTGAAGACGCACGATCCGCTGCTGGCCTGGGAAGCGGGCCTGGCCTGGGCCTTCGTCATCGGCATGCATCATCCTCGCCGGCGCCTTCGTCGGACCCGACCGTGCGCAAATACACCCCGCGCGCGGCGATGCTGGGCGCGCTGGCGGGCATCTCCATCGCCTTCATCTCCCTGCGGCCGGCGTTCCAGAGCTGGGAGGTGCCGTGGCTGTCCTTCATCTCGCTCGGCATCATCCTGGTGAGCTGGATGGCGCGGGTGCGGCTGCCGGGTCGGCGTGCCGGGCGGGCCTGGCCGCCGTCGTGGTGGGCACCGTGCTGGCATGGATCGCAACGTTCAGCGGGATCAGCCCGGTGATGGACCCGCACGCGGTCGGGCTGGCGCTGGCGCGCTTCGGCCTGCTACCTGCCGATGCCGTCCTCGCACGTGCTTGCGGGGCTCGCCAATGTCGGACCGCTGCTGGTCACCGCCGTGCCGCTCGGCATCTATAATTTCACCGAGGGCATGAACAACGTCGAAAGCGCCGCCGCGGCGGGCGACGAATACAGCCTGCGCCAGGTGCTGCTCGCCGACGGCATCGGCGCGCTCGCCGGCGCGCTGCTCGGCAGCCCCTTCCCGCCCGCGGTCTATATCGGCCACCCGGGCTGGAAATCGGTCGGCGGACGTATCGGCTACTCGATCGCCACCGGGTTTTCCATCGCCGTGGTCTGCTTCCTCGGCCTCGCCGCCCTGCTGCTGGCGGTCGTGCCGCTGGTCGTGATCCTGCCGATCCTGCTCTACATCGGCCTCGTGATCGGCGCGCAGGCGTTCGAGGCCACCCCCGCCCGCCACGCCCCGGCCGTCATCCTCGCCCTGCTGCCCAACGTCGCCGAATGGGCGCAAAGCCAGATCGACGGCGCCCTGTCCGCCGCCGGAACCAGCGCAACGAAAGTCGGCGAAGCCGCGCTCGTCGCCCACGGCGTGATCTACCGCGGCATGCAATTGTTCGGCGGCGGCGCCACCCTCGCCGGCCTCGTGCTCGGCGCCATCGCCGCCTTCATCATCGATCGCAACTTCGAACGCGCCGGCCTCTACGCCCTGATCGGCGCCGTGCTGTCATTCTTCGGCTTCATCAACGGAACCGCCCTCGGCTTCGCCAACTCCGCCCCCGTGGCCCTCGGTTACCTCTTGCTCGGCGTGATCTGCTTCGGTCTCAGCCGCTACCCCGCTGCCGCCGCCCTCCCAGCCGGCGCCCTCGCCAGCGACTCGGCGGCGGAATGATGCGGCCCGTCGGCGGATCGGAAGCAAGGCCAGGGGGCGCTGCCCCCCCATGGGCCCTTGGGACCCCCGCCAGGGGACTCGTCCCCTGGACCCCATCATCTGGTTCCGTGCCGATGGGGGGTATCGCGGCTGGGCGCGCGGCGACGGGGTGGCCGGGGCGCCGGCAGGGACAGGGCGCAGACGCGCCCTGTCCCTGCCAGGCGTCCCAGCCACCCCGTCGCCGCGCGCCCAGCCGCGATACCCCCCATCGGCACGGAACCAACGGAAGGGTTCCAAGGGCGAGCCCTTGGCGGGGTCCAGGGGCAGAGCCCCTGGCCTTTCTTTCCCACCCGGCGACGGCCGCATGATGCCGGTCGCGGCGGCCGCGGCGGCGTTGGCGGCGGATCGGGCGCATGGGGATGCGGCGATCTGGGTTGCGCGGGTGCCGGAGGCGGAGGTGTTGGCGCGTGCCCGGGTGTTGGAGGGGGAGGGGCCTTGCGGGCGGGCGCTTTGGGGTGTTCCGTTTGCGGTGAAGGATAATATCGACGTTTTGGGGTTGCCGACGACGGCGGCGTGTCCGGGTTTTTCGTATCGTCCTGCGCGGTCGGCGCCGGCGGTGCAGCGGTTGCTGGATGCGGGCGCGGTGTTGCTGGGCAAGACCAACCTCGATCAGTTCGCGACGGGTCTGGTTGGGGTGCGCAGCCCGTATGGGGTGCCGCGCAACGTGTTCGATGCGGCGCGTGTGCCGGGGGGATCGTCGTCCGGGTCCGGCTGCGTGGTGGCGGCGGGGATTGTGCCGTTTGCGCTGGGCACCGACACGGCGGGGTCGGGGCGGGTGCCGGCGGCGTTCGGCAACATTGTCGGATTGAAGCCGACGCCGGGGAGTGTGAGTGCGGTCGGGATGGTGCCGGCGTGCCGCTCGCTCGACACGATTTCGGTGTTCGCGGGAAGTGTGGATGCGGCGCTGGCGGTGCAGCGGGTGATTGCGGGGTTCGATCCGGCCGATCCCTACGCGCGCCGGCCGCCGTTCGCGCCGTTGCGCCGCGGTGCTTTGGCGGACGGGGTGCGGATCGCGACCGCGGATGTTGCGCATCTGTGCGACTGGGGAGATCGCGGCGCTGCATCGTCGTGCGGCCCGGCTGCTGCGGGCCGAGACTGTCGATATCGCGCCGCTGCTCGAGCTGGCGCGGCTGCTGTATGACGGACCTTGGGTCGCCGAGCGCACCGCCGCCTTGCGTGCGGCGATCGCGCACGAACCGGACATGCTGCACCCGGTGACCGGCGCGATTCTCCAGAGCTGGCCTCGATCGTCGCACGGTCGACGCGTTCGACGCATTCGACCGGCTGGCGGAGGCCCGGCGCGCGGCCGAGCTGCTGTTCGCGGAGTATGACGCGCTGCTGCTGCCGACGGTTCCGTTCTGCCCGACCCTCGCGGAGCTGGAGGCCGATCCGATCGGGCCGAACAGCCGGCTGGGTGCGTTTACCAATTTCGGCAATCTCTGCGACCTGGCGGCGTTCGCGGTGCCGGGCGGCATCGGCGCCGACGGGCTGCCGGTCGGCATGAGCCTGCTCGGCCCGGCGTGGTCGGAGGGGCGGTTGGCGCCGATCGCCGATGCGCTGCACCGGGCGGTTGCCACGACGGTCGGCGCGACGGCGCTGCCGTTGCCGCCCGCCGCCGCACCGGACGCACCGGCCGAGGGCGAGACGGCGCTGTTCTGCATCGGCGCGCATATGTCGGGCCTGGCCCTGAACGCGCGGTTGGTGGCGTACGGCGGACGATTTTTGCGCACGGCGGCGACGGTGTCGGGCTATCGGCTGCATGCCCTCGGCGATCGGCCGGGGCTGGTGCGCGCGACGGGGGCGGTCGCCGCCGGCGGGGTCGAGGGAACCGTTCCGGGCGAGGTGTGGGTCCTGCCGACGGCGGCGATCGGTGCGCTGCTTGCCGAGGTGCCGCCGCCGCTTGGTTTCGGCTCGGTCGCGCTGACGGACGGCCCGTGCCTCGGCTTTCTGGCCGAGGCGGCCGGCGTCGCCGGGGCGCCCGACATCACGCGTTTCGGCGGCTGGCGCGCCTGGATGCGCGCGCAAGGAGGCACGGCATGAGCGAACCGGCCGATCTGGACGCGATGATCGATGCGGCGGCGGCCGTGCTGGGCATCACGGTGGCGCCCGAGTGGCGGGCGGCGATCCGCATGCATCTGGCGATTTCGCTTGGCCATGCGCATGCGGTCGCGGCCTTCGTGTTGCCCGACGATGCGGAGCCGGCGCCGGTGTTCCGGGCGTGACCGATCCGGACGTCCCTGCGTCCCTTTTGGGGGGCCCCTGGGCCAGCGCGAGCGGGATTGCCGCCGCGGTCGCCGGCGGCCGGCTCAGCGCGACGGCGGTGACGGCGGCGGCGCTGGCGCGGATCGCGCGTGAAAACCCGCGGCTCAATGCCTTCACCGACGTGACCGAGGCGCGGGCCATGGCGCGTGCGGCGGCGATCGACGCCGCGCGCGACGCCGGCCGGCCGGTCGGGCCGCTGGCGGGCGTGCCGTTCGCGGTGAAGAACCTGATCGACATTGCCGGGCTGCCGACGCGCGCGGGCTCGCGCATCAATCGCGACCATCCGCCCGCGGTGCGCGACGCCACCTTGGTCGCGCGGCTGGAAGCGGCCGGGGCGGTGCTGGTGGGCGCGCTCAACATGGGCGAATACGCCTATGATTTCACCGGCGAGAATGTGCATGACGGGGCCTCGCGCAATCCGCATGACACGACGCGGATGACCGGCGGTTCCTCCGGCGGGTCGGGGGGTGCGGTGGCGGGCGGGCTGGTGCCGATCGCGCTGGGATCGGACACCAACGGGTCGATCCGGGTGCCGGCCTCGTTCTGCGGCGTGTTCGGGCTGAAGCCGACCTACGGGCGGCTCACGCGTGCCGGCAGTTTCCCCTTCGTTGCCAGCCTGGACCATCTGGGGCCGCTGGCGCGCTGCACGCGGGATCTGACGGCGGCGTACGACGCGATGATGGGACCGGATCCCGCCGATCCGGTCTGCACCGATCGGTCGGCCGAGCCGGTGGGGGCGATGCTCGACGCGGGGATCGACGGGCTGCGCATCGGCCTCGCCGGCGGGTATTTCCGCGCCGGCGCCTCGGCCGAGGCGATCGCGGCGCTGGAGACGGTGGCGGCGGCGCTCGCCCCGGTGCGCACGATCGAGCTGCCCGAAGCCGCGCGGGCGCGCGCGGCGGCCTATGTCATCACCACGACCGAAGGGGCCGCGCTGCATCTGCACCGCCTGCGCGAACGTCCGGGCGATTTCGACCCCGACGTGCGCGATCGGCTGATCGCCGGCGCCATGGTGCCCGCCGTCCTCGTCGTGCAGGCGCAGAAATTCCGCCGCTGGTATCGCGATGCGGTGCTGCGGCTGTTCGAAACGGTGGACGTGATCGTGGCGCCGGCAACCCCCTGCGTGGCGCCGCCGATCGGCCAGAAGACTTTCGTGCTGGACGGACGGGAACAACCGTTGCGACCGAATATCGGCATCTATACGCAGCCGGTTTCGTTCATCGGCCTGCCGGTCGCGGCCGTGCCGGTGCCGCTGCCGGGCGGCCTGCCGATCGGCGTGCAGGTGATCGCCGCCCCCTGGCGCGAGGACCTGGCGCTGCGGGTGGCGCGCGCGCTGGAAGTGCGGGGCGTCGTGCGCGCGCCGGTTCCCCCGCCCGGAGCGTGAGCGCCGGATATCGACCATCCGAAACGAAGGGAGCCAGCGCGATGGAGCTCAATCTGCCCGACGTGCTGGAGGAGGTCTCCGCCGCCTTCGCCCGTTACGAAGCCGCGCTGGTCGGTAACGACGTCGCCACCCTGCAGGCGCTGTTCTGGCAAGACCCGCGCACCATCCGCTACGGCATCGCCGAGAACCTGTACGGCAGCGCGGAGATCGCCGCGTTCCGCGCCGCGCGATCCCCTGCCGGCCTCGCGCGCAGCTTGTCGCGCACGGTGATCACCACCTTCGGCCGCGATTTCGCCACCGCCGCCACTCTGTTCCATCGCGCCGGCGCACCCGGTCGGATCGGCCGGCAGATGCAGAGCTGGGTGCGGCTGGCGGAGGGCTGGCGCATCGTCGCCGCCCACGTGAGCCTGGTCGACGCGCCGTGAGAGGCCGTCACGCCGGCGCCTCACGCCGCCGCCGATGCCCGCGATGAGCTGTGCTTTCGTGTTGCGCCTACAGTCACCGATTATTCATCATGCGGCACCCGCCGGTTGATCCACATCAATGCTCATGCACCAGCCGCCGGCTATGCATTCTGACGGATTGGTGGGACTGTACCGGGGGGCAGGATGGACGCCACAGTGCTCGGCCCACCGGGGCCTCCTCTCCGGGTATTGTTCGCGACCGGGGAGCTCTTCCCCTTGGCCAAGACCGGCGGCCTCGGCGATGCCAGCGCGGCGTTGCCGGCGGCGCTGGCGGGGCTCGGCGTGGATATCCGGCCGATCCTGCCCGGTTATGTGTCCGCGCTGGATGCGACGCGCGCCAAGCGAACCTTGGGGCCGCTGCCCGCCGGCGGCACCTTGCTGCTTGGGCGCACGCCGGATACCGGCCTGCCGGTCTATCTGCTCGACTGGCCGGACTTGTTCCGCCGCCCGGGCGGTCCGTATCAGGACAGCGACAAGCGCGACTGGCCCGACAACCTGCATCGCTTCGCCGCTTTCTGCGCCGCTGCGGCGCACGTCGCGCTGCGGGGCGACGGCGGGTCCTGGCGGCCCGATCTGGTGCACGCCAACGACTGGCACACCGGCCTGCTGCCGGCCTTCCTGGCGCTGCACGCCGGCCCTCGGCCGCGCAGCGTGTTCACCATCCACAACCTGGCCTTCCAGGGCAATTTCCCGCTCGACGCGGCTCGTGCGCTCGGCCTGCCCGACGCCTTGCTGAGCCCGGAGGGGGCCGAATTCTACGGCCAGCTCTCCTGCCTGAAGGCCGGGATCCGCTACGCCGACCGACTGACCACCGTCAGCCCGACCTATGCGCGAGAGATTCTCACCCCGGACTACGGCTGCGGGATGGACGGGCTGTTGCGCGCGCGTGCCGGCGACCTGACCGGCATCCTCAACGGCATCGACAAGGTGCTGTGGAACCCGGCCGAGGATGCCGCCCTGCCGGCGGGCTATGACGCCGATGACCTTGCCGGCAAGCGTGCGGTCAAGGTGGCGGTGCAGCAGGAGCTGGGGTTCGATCCGGCGGCCGACGTGCCGCTGGTGGTGGGTGTCAATCGCCTGACGCAGCAGAAGATGGCGGATGTGGTGCTGGCCGCACTGCCGGCGCTGATCGACCAAGGGGGGCTCGACCAGGGCGTGCAGGTGGCGCTGCACGGCGAGGGCGATCCGGAGCTGGAAGTGGCGTTGCGCGCCGCCGCCGCCGGCCGCGCCGGGCGCCTCGCGGTGCGGATCGGCTACCGGGAGGCGCTGGCGCACCGGTTGCTCGCCGCGGCCGACATCGCCCTGACCCCGTCGCGCTTCGAGCCCTGCGGGCTCACCACGATGTATGCGATGCGCTACGGCGCATTGCCGGTCACCCGCCCGGTCGGCGGCCTCGCCGACACCGTGACCGACATCGATACCACGCAACCGGAGCGCGCGACCGGCACCGGGTTCACCTTCATCGACCCGACGCCGGAGGCGCTGACCGCCTGCATGGCGCGCGCCGGCGCCCTGTTCCGCGACCGGCCGGCGTGGCGGCGGTGCCAGCGCAACGCCATGCTGCGCGATTTCGGCTGGGGAACGTCGGCCCGCCGCTACCTGGAACTCTATGGCGCCCTGGCCCTGCCGGAGCTGCCGAGCCGCTCGCAACTTCTGCTTCTGCCGACCGCCGAGGTGCCGATGCCGCGACCTGTCAGCGTGACCTTGCCGGCGAGTTGGGCGGAGGCCGCGGACTGATGCCGCGGCTGCGCCCGCGGCCTCGGTGCGATCGCGGCCACCGCGCATGAACGACCCGGTGACGGCCCCACCGCACCCGGACGACCAGGCGGCGTTCTCCGGCTGGAATGCCGGGCTGCCGCCGGCGCTCGCCGCCCTGCGCGAGCTGGCGCTCGACCTGCGCTGGACCTGGAGCCACCGCGCCGATGCGCTATGGGAACGGATGGATGCCGAGCTGTGGGCGCGCACCCACAACCCCTGGGTCCTGCTCGAGGACGTCCCGGCCAGCAGGCTTGCCGAGCTTGCCGCCGATCCGGGCTTCGTCGCCCATCTCGACCAGCTCGCCGCCGAACGCGCTGCCTATCTGCAGACGCCGGGCTGGTTTCCCGAAACCCACGGCGCGGATGCGCTCGCCGGGGTGGCGTATTTCTGCATGGAGTTCGGCCTCGGCGAGGCGTTGCCGCTGTATGCCGGCGGGCTTGGCGTGCTGGCGGGGGATTACCTCAAGACCGCGAGCGATCTCGGCGTGCCGGCGATCGGCATCGGCCTGTTGTACCAGGAGGGTTATTTCCGGCAGATGCTCGACGCCGCCGGCTGGCAGCAGGAGGCCTATCCCTACAACGAGCCGGCGATGATGCCGGTGCAGCCGGTGCTGGGTGCCGGCGGGGCGCGCCTGCACATCGCCGTGGATCTGCCGGGGCGGATCCTGCGCCTGCGCGTCTGGCGCGCGGACGTCGGACGCAGCGCACTCTATTTGCTCGACAGCAACGATGCGCTGAACAGCCCGGTGGATCGCGGCATCACCGGCAAGCTGTACGGCGGCGGCACCGAGCTGCGCCTGCTGCAGGAGATCGTGCTCGGCGTCGGCGGCTGGCGGCTGGTCGAGGCGGTCCACCCCGAGATCGAGATCTGCCACCTGAACGAGGGCCATGCCGCTTTCGCCCTGCTGGAACGGGCGCGCAGCCTCGCCGCCCGGCTCGGCGTCGGGTTCGAGGCGGCGCTGTGGGCCAGTCGCGCCGGCACCGTCTTCACCACCCACACGCCGGTCGCGGCCGGATTCGATCGCTATCCCACCGCCCTGCTCGCCCAGTATCGCCACGCCGCGATGGGGCCGGCCGCGGACAGCGTCACCGCCGCCGCGCTGGCGCTCGCGGGGGTGGAGCCGGGCAGCGCGTTCAACATGGCGTTCCTGGCGCTGCGCGGATCGTATGCCAGCCTCGGCGTCAGCGCGCTGCACGGGGTGGTGAGCCGGCGCATCTTCCAGCCGTTGTTCCCGCGCTGGCCGGAACACGAGGTCCCGGTGGGGCACGTGACCAACGGCGTGCACGTGCCGTCCTGGGATTCGCGGGAGGCGGACGCGGTGTTCACCGAGGCGGCCGGCAAGGAACGCTGGCGGCGGATGGCCGAGCCGCTGCACGACGCGATCTCCGCGGTGGCCGACGAGGTGCTGTGGGAGATGCGCGGCCGGTCGCGCCAGCGCCTCGTCGCCACGGTGCGCGCGCGGTTGCGCCGCCACCTGATCGGCCGCGGCCAGGCGCCGGCGATGGTGGCGCAGGCCGACAGCGTACTCGATCCGAACATCCTGACACTCGGCTTCGCCCGCCGCTTCACCGCCTACAAGCGGCCGAACCTGCTGTTGGCCGACCGCGCACGGCTGGAACTTCTGCTCGGCGATCCGCACCGGCCGGTGCAACTGGTGCTGGCCGGCAAAGCGCATCCGGCGGACGCGGACGGCAAGCGCATGATCCAGGAATGGGTCGGCTTCGCCGAATGCCCGCGGCTGCGGGAACGGGTGGTGTTCCTGGAGGACTACGACATCGCGCTCGCACAGGAGCTGGTGCAGGGCGTCGATGTCTGGATCAACACGCCGCGCCGGCCGTGGGAGGCGTGCGGGACCAGCGGGATGAAGGTGCTGGCCAACGGCGGGCTCAATCTCTCGGTGTGCGACGGCTGGTGGGCGGAAGCCTTCGCGCCGGACCTGGGCTGGGCGATCGGGGCCGCCGCCCAGCCGGACGAGCGGGCCCAGGATGCGGCGGATGCGCAGGAGTTGTACGCCGTGCTGGAGGGCCAGGTGCTGCCCGAATTCTACCACCGCGACGGGGAAGGCATCCCGCGCGCCTGGCTCGCCCGCATCCGCCGTAGCATGGCGATGCTGTCGCCGCGTTTCGGCGCCACCCGCATGCTGCGTGACTATCTGGAACAGGCCTATCTGCCGGCGGCGGCGGCGCTGCGCCGGCGGCTGGCCGACGGGGCGGCGGTGGCGACGGCCTTGCGGGCCTGGGAGCGCCGGCTGCACCGCGGTTGGAAATCGTTGCACATCGGCACGCCCGACGTCGCGGCCGAGGCGGACGGTTGGTCGTTCCGCGTGCCGGTCTATCTCGGCGAGATCGCGGCCGAGGACGTCCGCGTGGACCTGTATGGCGATCCCGCGCCCGACGCGCCCGGGCCGGCGGTCGTTCCACTGGCGCGCGGCGCCCCGGTGCCGGGCGCGGTCAACGGGTTCACCTACGCGGGCCGTATCGCCACCGCGCGGCCGCGCACCGATTTCACCGTCCGCATCGTGCCGTATCATAATGAGGCCCGCGTGCCGGCAGAAATGCCCCTGATCCGCTGGCAGGAGTAGAACGCATGGCCCCGGACCCGATGGCGCCCGCCACCCCGACCCGAAATCCCGCCCCGATCGGCGTCTCGTCCGGAGCGGTGCCCGGCGCGCCGGTCCTGCTCGACCGCGCCGGGCTGCAGGGCCTGCTCGATGCGCTGCATGACCGCGGTTTCGACGTCGTCGGGCCCACGGTGCGCGACGGCGCCATCGTCTATGACCGGGTGCGGCGGCTCGACGCGCTGCCGGTCGGCTGGACCGACCGCCAGGACGCCGGGCGCTACCGGCTGGAACGGCGGGATGACGACGCCTTGTTCGGCTATGCGGTCGGCCCGCAGTCCTGGAAGCGCTTCCTGCACCCGCCGGAGGAACGCCTGTGGCGCGCGCGCCGGCAGGACGACGGCTTCGCGATCATTCCGGAGCCGCCGCCGCCGGCGCCGTTCGCCTTCATCGGCGTGCGCGCCTGCGAACTGGCAGCGATCGCCATCCAGGACCGCGTGTTCCTCGGCGGGGAGCATCAGGACCGGGGCTATGCCGCGCGCCGCGATGGTGCCTTCCTGGTCGCGCTCAACTGCGGTACCGCGGGCGGGACCTGCTTCTGCACCTCCATGGGCACCGGCCCGCGCGTCGGCGGCGGTTACGACATCGTGCTGACCGAACTGATCGGCCCTGGGCAGCATGACGGGCAGCATGACGGGCAGCACGACTTTCTCGCTGTGGCCGGGAGTGCGGCCGGCGCCGCGCTGCTCGCAACCCTGCCCGCGCGCCCGGCGGAGGCGCCGGCGCTGGAAGCGGCCGAGGCGGTCGTTGCGCGCACCGAAGCAAGCATGGGCCGGCAGATGGACACCGTCGGGCTGAAGGAGCTGCTGCAGGCCAACCCGGAGCATCCGCGCTGGGACGACGTGGCCGCCCGCTGCCTCGCCTGCGCCAATTGCACCATGGTCTGCCCGACCTGCTTCTGCACCACCGTCGCCGATCACACCGACCTGGCGGGGACGGAGGCGGAACGGGTGAAGCGCTGGGATTCCTGCTTCACCGCCGACTTCTCCTTCATCCACGGCGGCGCGGTGCGCACCAGCGGGAAGTCGCGCTACCGGCAATGGATGACGCACAAGCTCGCGCATTGGGTCGACCAGTTCGGCAGCTCGGGCTGCGTCGGCTGCGGGCGCTGCATCGCCTGGTGCCCGGTCGGCATCGACATCACGGCGGAGGCGGCGGCGATCCGCGCCGCACCTGCGCCGGCGCCGGTGGGCGCGCGTGGGGAGGGAGCGCATGGAAACGCTTGAACGCCTGCTGCTCGGCCACAAGTTCCTGGCCGGCATCGATCCCGCGTTCGGCCGGCTGCTGGTCGGTTGCACGCGCAACCTGCGCTTCGCGCCCGGTCAGTTTCTGTTCCGCGAAGGTGCGCCGGCCGACGAGTTCTACCTGGTCCGGGAGGGACGGGTGGCGCTGGAGCTGCACGCCCCGGGCCGCCCGCCGCTCGTCATCGCCACCCTGGGCGAGGGCGAGCTGGTCGGCGCCTCCTGGCTGGTGCCGCCGTACCGCTGGGGATTCGATGCGCGGGCGAGCACCGACACCCGCGTCTTCGGCCTCGATGCGCGCTGTCTGCGCGAGAAATGCGATGCCGACCATCATCTCGGATACGAGATGATGCGCCGGCTGCTGCCGGTGATGGTGGGCCGGATGCAGGCGGCGCGGCAGCAGTTGCTCGATGTCTACGGGCACCCGGCGGCATGAGCGCCGTCGCGCGTGCACCTGCGACGGCCGATCCGATGCAGCCGGCGCCGTGGCGCGTGCGCGCGGTGCGGCGGGAGACAGAAGATGTGGTGAGCCTCGACCTGGTGCCGCTGACCGGGGACGTGCCCGGCTTCGCACCGGGCCAGTTCAACATGCTGTATGCCTTCGGGATCGGCGAGGTGCCGATCAGCCTCAGCGGCGACCCGGCCGACACCACCCGCTACGTGCACACGGTCCGCGCGGTGGGCGCGGTCAGTGCGGCGATCGTCGGTGCCGCGCCGGGCAGCGTGCTCGGACTGCGCGGGCCGTTCGGCAGCGCCTGGCCGGTGGCGGCGGCGGAAGGGCACGATCTGCTGATCGTCGCCGGCGGCCTCGGCCTCGCGCCGTTGCGCCCGGCGATCTACCAGGTGCTGGCCAGCAGCGAGCGGTTCGGCCGCATCGCCGTGCTGTACGGCGGGCGCGGCCCGGCGGAGCTGCTGTTCCGCGATGAACTCGCCGCCTGGGGCGCGCGGGCCGACGTGACGGTCGCGGTGACGGTCGATCACGCCGATCCGTCCTGGCACGGGCATGTCGGCGTGGTGCCGGCGCTGCTCGACAAGGTCGGCTTCGATCCCGCCAGCACCGTGGCCCTGCTCTGCGGGCCGGAGGTGATGCTGCGCTTCACCGCCACCGCGCTCTGCGGCGCCGGGGTGGCAGCGGAGCGCATCCATCTGTCGATGGAGCGCAACATGAAATGCGCCGTCGGCTTGTGCGGGCATTGCCAGTTCGGACCCGATTTCGTCTGCAAGGACGGCGCCGTGCTGCGCTATGATCGTATTGCCGCAAGGCTCGCGGCGCGGGAGATCTGAGCATGGCCGCCCCCCGTCCCACCCTCGCGGTGTGGAAATTCGCCTCCTGCGACGGCTGCCAGTTGTCCCTGCTCGACTGCGAGGACGAGCTGCTGGCGGTCGCCGGCGCGCTCGACATCGCCTATTTCGTCGAGGCGTCCAGCACCCTGCGGCCGGGACCCTATGACCTGTCGGTGGTGGAAGGCTCGATCACCACGGCCGACGACGCGGAACGCATCCGCCGGGTGCGCGCGGTATCGAAGCGGCTCATCACCATCGGCGCCTGCGCCACCGCCGGCGGTATCCAGGCGCTGCGCAACTTCGCCGACGTGGGGGACTACATTGCCGCCGTCTATGCGTCCCCGGACTATATCCGCACGCTCGCCACCTCGACGCCGATCTCGGCGCATGTGAAAGTGGATTTCGAGCTGCGCGGCTGTCCGATCAACAAGCAGCAGTTGCTGGAAGTGATCGCGGCCCAGCTCGCCGGGCGCAAGCCGGACATTCCCGACGAGAGCGTCTGCGTCGCCTGCAAGCTGCGGGGCACGCCCTGCGTGATGGTGGCGCACGGCACGCCCTGCCTCGGCCCGGTCACGCATGCCGGCTGCGGCGCGATCTGTCCCGCCTATCAGCGCGGCTGCTACGGCTGCTACGGGCCGGCCGAGCACGCCAACACCGCCGCCCTCGCCGCGGCCTGGCAGGCGCTGGGCGCGGACCGGCGCACCCTGCACCGCGCCTTCCGCACCTTCAACGCGGCGGCCGAACCGTTCCGCCAGGAGAGCGAGGCCCATGCCGAGCCGCACCATCCGGGTTGACACCCTGACCCGCGTCGAGGGCGAGGGCGCGCTCGAGCTCGATATCCAGGACGGCGCGGTGGCCGGCGTGCGGCTCGCGATCTTCGAGCCGCCACGCTTCTTCGAAGCGCTGCTGCGCGGGCGCGATGCGTCCGAGGCGCCCGACATCACCGCGCGCATCTGCGGCATCTGCCCGGTCGCGTACCAGATGAGCGCGGTGCACGCGATCGAGGACGCGCTCGGCATCACCGTCGACGGCCCACTGCGTGACCTGCGCCGGCTGCTTTATTGCGGCGAGTGGATCGAGAGCCACGCGCTGCACATCGTGCTGCTGCACGCCCCGGATTTCCTCGGCTTCCCGGACGGGATCAGCCTGGCCGCGGTGCATGGCGAGACGGTGCGGCGGGGCCTGGCGCTGAAGAAGGCCGGCAACGAGCTGCTGCGGCTGCTGGGCGGGCGCGAGATCCATCCGGTGAACGTCCGGGTAGGTGGGTTCTACCGGGTGCCGACCCGGGCCGAGCTGGCGCCGCTGGCGGCGGTGATGAACGAGGCGCGGGCGGAGGCGATCGCGCTGGCGCGCTGGGTGGCGGGGTTTCGGTTTCCCGATTTCGAGCGCGACTACACCTTCGTCGCGCTGCGCCATCCGGACGAATACCCGCTGAACGCGGGGCGGGTGGTGTCCAGCCGGGGCCTCGACATCGCCGCGGCGGAGTACGAAGCGACATTCGTGGAACGCCATGTGGCGCACTCGACCGCGCTGCAGTCGGAGCTGCGCGCCGGCGGCAACTACCTGGTCGGCCCGCTGGCGCGGTTCAATCTGAACCACGACCGGCTGGGGGAATCGGTGCAGGCACTGGCGGCGGAGCTGGGGCTGGCGCCGGGCTGCCGCAATCCGTTCCGCAGCATCATCGTGCGCGCCATCGAGGTCGTCTATGCCTGCGAGGAGGCGCTGCGCCTGATCGCCGCCTACGAACCCCCGCCCGCCCCCGCGGTCGCGGTGGTGTCGCGTGCGGGCGTGGGGATGGCCTGCACCGAGGCGCCGCGCGGACTGCTGTACCACCGCTACCGGCTGGACGCGGAGGGCAGCATCCTGGAGGCGCGCATCGTGCCGCCGACCTCGCAGAACCAGTCGACGATCGAGGACGATCTGCGCCTGGTCGCGGGCCGCGACCTCGACCTGCCGGAGGACGAACTGCGCGATCATTGCGAGCAGGTCATCCGCAACCACGATCCCTGCATCTCCTGCTCCACGCATTTCCTCCGCCTGGAGGTGCGACGGCGATGAGCGCGCGCGCCCTGGTGATCGGCGTCGGCAACCCCGATCGCGGCGACGACGCGGCGGGGCTGCACGTGGCGCGCCGGATCGCCGCGCGGGGCCTGCCCTGGATCGCGGTGGAGGAGGCCGGGGGCGACAGCCTGGCGCTGCTCGACCGCTGGACCGGCGTGGCGCACGTGGTGCTGGTCGATGCCGCGGCCCCCGGTGGCGCCCCGGGTGCGACGCCCGGTGCGGCCCCGGGACGGATCCATCGGCTCGATCCGCTGGCCGGCGCGTTGCCGCGGGACATCGTGCTGGGCTCCACGCACGCCTTCGGGCTGGCCGAGGCGGTGGAACTGGCGCGCACGCTCGGCCGGCTGCCGGAGCGGATGACGGTCTACGCTATCGAGGCGGCCGATTGCGCCGCCGGCGCGGCGCTCAGCCCGGCGGTGGCGGCGGCGGTGGAGCAGGTGGCGGCACGGATCGCGGCGGAGCTGGCACCGCCAGGGAGCGGGAAGGGGAGCGAAGACGATGCATGAAACCGGCATGGTGCGCGACCTCATTCGCCGGATCGAGGCCGCGGCGACCGCGAACGGCGGGGGAAAGGTGGTCGGCGTGCAGGTCTGGCTGGGCGCGCTGAGCCACCTGTCGGCCGAACATTTCCGTGTCCATTTCGACGCCGAGGCGCGCGGCAGCGTGGCCGAAGGCGCGCAGCTTTCCATCACGGAATCGGCTGACGTGGCCGATCCGCGGGCGCAATACCTGCTGCTGGAGAGCCTCGATCTCGAGGATCAGGCAGAGGTGCGCGGTGCCTGACACGCGCCGTCCGCGCCCGCTTGCGGGGGAGGGGGTTTCTCCGCGCTGCCCCGACCCGCAGCGGCTGCACATCGCGCTCGCCGGCGCGGTGCAGGGCGTCGGCTTCCGCCCCTTCGTCTGGCGCTTGGCGCAGCAGGCCGGGCTTGCCGGCTCGGTCCGCAACACCGGCGGCGGCGTGCTGATCGAAGCCGAGGGCCCCGCGCCTGCGCTGTCCCGCTTCCTGGATCGCCTGGCGATCGATGCGCCCCCGCACGCGGTCATCACTGGCCGCACGGTGACCGGCGTGCAGCCGCGCCGCACGTCCGGCTTCACGGTCGCGCCGAGCACGGCGGAGGCGCTCTGTTCCGCCGTCGTGATGGCCGACCTCGCCCCCTGCGCTGCCTGCCTGCACGAGCTGCGCGACCCCGCCGACCGCCGCTTTCTCTATCCGTTCATCACCTGCATGCACTGCGGCCCGCGCTACAGCGTGATCGCGGCGCTGCCCTACGACCGCGCCCGCACCACGCTCGCCCGCTTCCCGCTGTGCCCCGCCTGCGCGGCGGAATACGCCGATCCGGGCTCGCGCCGGTTCCATGCCGAATCGATCTGCTGCCCTGCCTGCGGCCCGCGGCTTGCGCTGTGGGATGCAGACAGAGCGGTGCGCGTCGGCGGCGATCTGGCGCTGGCGGAGGCGGCGGCGGCGCTGCGGGCGGGGCGGATCGTCGCGCTGAAGGGCCTGGGCGGGTTCCAGCTCCTCGCCGATGCGCGCAACGTGGCGGCGGTGGCGGCGCTGCGTGCGCGCAAGCGCCGCCCGCGCAAGCCGTTCGCCATGATGGTCGCCGACCTCGCTGCCGCCACCGCGCTCGCCGAGGTGTCGGCGATCGAGCGTGCGGCGCTGTGCTCCCCGGCCGCGCCGATCGTGCTGCTGCGCCGCCGTGCCGCAGCGGCGGCGGCGCCGGAGGTTGCCGGGGCGGTTGCCGGGGCGGTTGCCGCGGAGGTTGCCGCGGAGGTTGCCCTGGGCAGCCTCTGCTTCGGCCTCATGCTGCCGAGCACGCCGCTGCACCACCTGCTGCTGCGCGCGCTGGGCTTTCCCGTGGTGGCGACCAGCGGCAATGCCGGCGACGAACCGATCATCGCCGACGAACAGGAGGCGCGGGCGCGCCTGGCCGGCATCGCGGACGTCTTCCTCGTGCACGACCGGCCGATCGCCCGTGCGGTGGACGATTCGGTGGTGCGGGTCATCGCCGGGGCGGCGACGGTGCTGCGCCGGGCGCGCGGCTATGCGCCGCTGCCGCTCGCCTGCCCGGCGGTCGACGCGCCGGTGCTGGGGCTGGGCGGACAGCAGAAGAATGCGGTCGCGGTCGGGAGCGCGGGGCGGGTCATCCTCGGCCCGCATATCGGCGACCTGGACGGGCCAGCGGTGCGCGACGCCTTCGCCGCAGCCGCGGAACGCCTGCCGGCGCTGCACGGGCTGCGCCCGGCGCTCGCGGCCTGCGACCGCCATCCGGACTATGCCGCCACACGTCACGCCGAGGGGCTCGGCCTGCCGGTGGTCCGGGTGCCGCACCACCTCGCGCATGCGCTCTCCGGCATGGCGGACCGCGGTCTGGACGGCAAGCTGCTCGCGGTGGCCTGGGACGGCAGCGGATATGGCGGCGACGGCACGATCTGGGGCGGCGAATTCCTGGCGATCGCGCCGTCGCGGTTCCGCCGTGCCGCCCATCTGGCCCCGTTCCGCCTGCCTGGTGGCGACGCGGCGGTGCGCGAGCCGCGCCGCGCGGCGCTCGGCCTGCTGCACGCGCTGTATGGCGCCGCGGCGCTGGAGATGACCGGGCTGGCTCCGGTCGCCGCCTTCACCGCTGCCGAGCGGCGTGTGCTCGCCACCATGCTGGCGCGTGGCGTCAATGCGCCGCTCACCACCAGCGCCGGACGGCTGTTCGACGCGGTCGCAGCCCTCCTCGATCTCTGCCAGCGTGCGAGCTTCGAGGGCGAGGCGGCGATGGCAGTGGAAAGCGCCGCCGCGGAGGCAGACCATGCCGCGCCGCTCCCGCCCCCCGTGCTGGCCCCCCCCGCGCCGACGGATGACGACGGGACCTTGGTGGTCGGGACCTTGGTGGTCGATTGGCGACCGACGCTCGCCGGCCTGCTTGCCGCGCGTGCGGCAGGGACCGGCCGGGCCGCGCTGGCCGCGGGGTTTCATGCCGTGCTCGCCGATGCGATCGTGGCGGTGGCGCGACGGCTCGGGGCGCGGCGCGTGCTGCTCACCGGCGGGTGCTTCCAGAATGCGCGGCTCGCCGAGCTGGCGGTGGCGGGGTTGCGGGCGGCGGGGATCGACCCGTTCTGCCATCGCGACGTGCCGCCGAACGACGGCGGCCTGGCGGTGGGCCAGATCGCCTTCGCCGCCCGGCCGCTGATGGAGGATCCGGCGCTCCGCCTGGACCCGGATCCGTCCGGCGGCGGCGCATCGATGCAGGAGAACGCCTGATGTGCCTTGCGGTTCCCGGCCAGGTGCTCGACATCGCCGGCGCGGACGTGCTGACCCGCTCCGCCCGCGTCGCCTTCGGCGGCATCGTCAAGCAGGTCGCGCTCGCCTTCACGCCGGAGGCGCGGGTGGGCGACTACGTCCTGGTGCACGCCGGCGTCGCGATCGCGGTGCTGGACGAGGCCGAAGCGCAGCGCACCCTCGCCACCATTGCGACCCTGGAGGCGGACCCGTCATGAAATACGTCGACGAGTTCCGCGACGCCGCGAGCGCCCATCGGCTGGCCGCGGCGATCGCCGCGCGGACCACCCGCCCCTGGACCCTGATGGAAATCTGCGGCGGGCAGACCCATTCCCTGCTGCGCCACGGCATCGACCAGATGCTGCCGGAGGCGATCACCCTGCTGCACGGCCCGGGCTGCCCGGTCTGCGTCACGCCGGCGATGGCGATCGACCAGGCGATCGCCATCGCCGCCACCCCAGGCGTGATCCTGTGTTCCTTCGGCGACATGCTGCGCGTGCCGGGCGAGGCCGACAGCCTGCTCACGGCGAAGGCGCACGGCGCCGACGTGCGGATGGTCTATTCGCCGCTCGATGCCGTGGCACTGGCGCGCGGCGCGGCCGGAGCGGGAGGTGGTGTTCTTCGCCGTCGGCTTCGAGACCACCGCGCCGGCCAGCGCGATCGCGGTGCTGCAGGCCGAGCGCCTGGGGCTGCGCAACTTCAGCCTGCTCGTCGCCCATGTGCTGGTGCCGCCGGCGATCGAGGCGCTGCTCGCCGCCCCGGATAACCGCGTACAGGGCTTCCTCGCCGCCGGGCACGTCTGCACCGTGATGGGTGACGGCGAATACGGGCCGATCGCGCGCCGCCACGGGGTGCCGATCGTGGTAACGGGGTTCGAGCCGCTCGACCTGCTGGGAGGCATCCTCGCCTGCGTGGACGCGCTGGAAGCGGGGCGCGCGACGGTCGCGAACGCATACGGCCGCTCGGTGCAGGCGGGCGGCAACGCGCCGGCGCAGGCGGCCATCCGGCAGGTGTTCACCGTCGTGCCGCGCACCTGGCGCGGGCTGGGGGAAATCCCGGCGAGCGGACTCGCCCTGGCGCCGGCCTACGCGGGGTTCGACGCCGAGCGCCGCTTCCCCGCCGCGCCGGCGGTGGCGGCGCGCGCCAGCCCGTGCATCAGCGGCGAGATCCTGCGCGGCCGCCGCAAACCGGAAGCCTGCCCCGCCTTCGCCACCGCCTGCACGCCCGAACACCCGCTCGGGCCGACGATGGTCTCCTCCGAGGGCGCCTGCGCCGCCTACCACCGCTATCGCCGGCCGGTCGCGGCATGAGCGGCATCGTCTGCCCGCTGCCGGCGACCGCGGAGGGCTGTATCGAGCTCGGCCATGGTGGCGGCGGCGCGCTGACCCACCGGTTGATCGCGGGCCTGTTCCGCCCGGCGTTCGGCGTCTCCGCGCATCCGCCAGGCGAGATGTCCCCGCATGCATCCGCGGGCGCACCGCGGCACGACGTCTCAGGCGCACCACTGCATGACCTCTTAGGCGCACCACCGCACGATTTTTCAGGTGCGCCATTGCACGACGGCGCCACCCTGGCCGTGGGCGGCAGCCGGCTCGCCTTCACCACCGATTCCTTCGTGGTCACCCCGCTCGAATTTCCCGGCGGCGACATCGGCGCGCTGGCGGTGATCGGCACCGTGAACGACCTCGCGATGTGCGGCGCCCGCCCGCTGTCGCTCAGCGCCGGCTTCATCCTGGAGGAGGGGCTGGAGATCGCGCTGCTCCGCCGCCTCGCCGGCTCGATGGGCCGGGCGGCGGCGGCGGCCGGGGTCGGCATCGTCACCGGCGATACCAAGGTGGTCGAGCGCGGCAAGGGCGACGGGCTCTATATTTCCACCGCCGGCGTCGGGCTGATCCCGCCAGGGGTCGCGATCGGCCCGCACTTCGTCTGCCCGGGCGACGCCGTGCTGGTGAGCGGCGATATCGGCCGGCACGGCATCGCCATCATGGCGGCGCGCGAGGGGCTGGGCTTCGAAAGCCCGATCGCCAGCGACATGGCCAACCTCGCGCCCGCGGTGGACGCGCTGCACGCGGCCGGCGTGGCGGTGCACTGCCTGCGCGACCTCACCCGCGGCGGGCTGGCGACGGCGCTGGTGGAGATCGCGAGACAGCCGGAGTGGAGGTGCAGGTCGATGCGGCGGCCGTCGCGGTGTCGGAGCCGGTGCGGGGGGCGTGCGAAATTCTCGGTCTCGATCCGTGGTACGTGGCGAACGAGGGCCGGATGGTGGCTTTCGTCCCCGCGGCGGAGGCGGCGCGGGCGCTGGCGGTGCTGCGCGCCCATCCCGGCGGGGCGGACGCGTCCGTCATCGGCCGGGTCACGGCGGCGGCGGGGCCGGGAAGGGTGTGCGCTGCAACGATCGGCGGGGCCCGGGTGCTCGATATGCTGAGCGGGGAACAACTGCCGCGCATCTGCTGAGGCAGGGCGGGGCGCCCCGGCGCGCGGTCAGCGGCGGAGCAGCGGCAGCGCGCCGTACCTTATGTGCGGCCCGCCGGCGCCGGCTTCGGCGGGCGAGGCCGGGGTGACGATCTGCATGCCGCCGGCATCGGCGAGGATCGTGCTGCCGGGCGCGACCACCTGCACGCCGTGCACCGGGGTTCGTAGGACCCAGGTGCGGTCCGGCGCGGCGGGGCGGTACGGCTGGTCCGCATCCGGCCCTCCGCGGCCGGTCCAGCTACGCATCACCGCCAGCAGGTACGGGCGGGCCAGCGCGGCGGTTTCCGAGTGGTAGGCTGCCGCCGCTGCCGGCCAGGTGCCCAGACGGGCGTGCAGGCTGGCGAGGAACCCGGCGGCGAACCGGGCGTTGGCCGCCGGATCGAGCGCGGTGCGGAGATCGGGAAACGCATCCGGGTGGGCACGAAGATTCACCTGGAAGCAGCCGGCGTCGATATTGCTCTGCCCGGACGCGAGGGCCGTGCGGACGGCCGTCAGCGCTGCCGCGCGCGTGGCGAACAGCACGCCGGTGCCGGCGATGTCGACCGTCCACGGCCAGGGGGCCACCCGGCCGAGGGTGGCGGAGTAGCGCCCGCTCTCCACCCGTCCGATCGCGAGCAGCAGGCCTTGTGGCAGGCCGGCGGCGGTTTCCGCCTGACGACCTGCCTGTTCACAGGCGCTGCGGGCCGGTTGCAGCATGCCGGCGGGTGCGATGGTGGCGGGCGCAAGAGTGGCGGGCGCGATGACGGCGGGCGGCATGGCAGCGGCCGGCTGCGCGCCGAGCGCGACGACGGAGGCCAACGTAACGACGGAGGCCAGCACTGCCGCCAGGCGCGTTCCTGTCGGCAGCGTTCCATGTGAAAGGCGTGTCAGCCGCATGGGGCCATGTCCCATGCCCTGTGCCGCGGACGCCGCGCCCGGCGGTCGGCGCGCAGCATCACTCTCGTGACGCGCCGGGTCGTGCAGGCCGTTCTTTGCCGCCTCCTGCGACACGCGTGCCGTCGGCGGTCGGGGCGCTCAGGCCATCGCGAACGCGCCGACCGGCGCATCGGCGACCGACGCCGCGGCCTGCTCGGCCAGGCGGTAGCCGCAACCCCACACGTTCTGCACCAGGCTCGGCAGCCCGACCGTCGCCAGCTTCTTGCGCAGCCGGCAGACGATCACGTCGACGGTCTTGAGTTCGGGCTCTTCTTCGGTGCCGTACAGATGGTTGAGGCAGGCGCCTTTGGTGAGCGAGACCCCGCGCTTCAGCATGAGCAGTTCGAGCAGCGCGTATTCCTTCGGCGTCAGGTGCAACGGCTGGCCGGAGACACGGACTTCGCGGCTGTCGAGGGAAAGTTCCAGCGGGCCGGCGGTCAGGGTGGACCGCGCATGCCCGCCGCTGCGGCGGATCACGGCACGCAGGCGCGCCATCAGTTCCTCGGCCTGACAGAAGGCGCTCAGCACGTCATCGGCGCCGAGGTCGAGGGCCTTCACCCTGACCACCGGATTTGTCTGGGCGGTGACGCCGATGATCGGGGTATGGCAGCCGGACGCCCGCACCCGGCGGATCAGGTCGAGGGCCGGGGTGTCGCCCAGCTCCAGATCGAGCAGGATGGCATCGAAATGATACAGGCGCAGGAACTCGAGCGCTTCGACCCCGGTCAGGGCATGCTCGCGATTGAGGCCACGCCGGCGCAACTCGCTCGCATCCTCGGCGCGCCGGAGGGGCTTCGTGCCGACTTGCAGCAGGAGCATGACGTGTCACCTCATGGATCGGGGTGGGGGTGGCTCGGCTCGGCGGTAAACAACAGTTAACGCGCCGCTAACGAGCACAGAAAATTGTACGGTATGCAATGGGTTTCAGGGCGGCCAGATGGACTAGGCCTTTCGGTCTAATTGCCCGGCGCCGGGGTAGCGCCATACCTATGTCACCATAACGTGACGTGGCATGAGTGATTGCCGGTTTGTCATCTGCGGGCGTTCTGAATGCCGATGGTCGGGACATGTGTGTGGCGAGCCAGAGGACGGTGGCGCGGCTTCGGCCGCGACCGCCGCGGCGCCATCGCGCTGATGGCCGCGCTGGCGACGCCGGTGGTGCTGATGTCGGCGGCGCTCGGGATCGAGGTGGCTCACTGGTCGGCCGTGCAGATCGAGACCCAGCGGGTTGCCGACATGGCCGCGATCGGCGGCGGTGTGGCCTGGGTGGCCTATGGTAAGGCCTCGCCTACCCCGGTTCTGACCCAGTCGCCCTGCAACAGCGCGAGCGCGCCGCAGGCCTGCGTCGCGGCCGTGGCGGCGGCGCAGGCGGCGGAGTTGAACGGCGCCTCCGGCACGAGCAACCAGACCTGGAGCGACGGCAGCGAGACCCTGTCCGACAACGCGATCGCCGTCACGGTGGTACCTTCCAACAAGTCGTTTAATGGTGATCCCCCCACCCTGCAGGTGACTGTCAACGAGACCATACCGGTCATCTTCGCACAATTGTTCGATGCGGCCTCGACCGAGACGATCCAGGCTACCGCGATCTCGGAGATCGTTACGACCGCGGGGCAGGGGCAGTGGAACGGCCCGCAGCCGTGCCTGGTTGCGCTGAGCAAGACCGGCAATGGGATCGCGGCCGCCTATGATACCTCCTCGGACAGCACGACCGGATCCGCGAGCATCACGGCAACCGGTTGCGGTGTGCGTTCGAACGCTGACATCAACGCCGGCAGTACGACCTGGACGACCGACGGCATCTATGCGGCGGGCACCGTCAACATTCCGAGCTGGGCCTCCGACCAGAGCGACACGGGCGGAAGCATCACGCCAGTGGCGAACGCTGGCACGATTCCCGATCCTTACGCCAGCGACACCGCCTTGCAGACGGCCATGGCGAACGCCTCGTCGGCGACCGGCCCGACGATCACCTGCACGGGCGGCGTGCCCAACTGCGGGATACCGAGCACGGCTGGTTCCACCTACAACGGCAGCTACTGCACCTCCTACGGCACCTGCACGCTGAAACCCGGCAACTACAACGGTTTTTCGATCACCAGCGGGCCCTACGGGGCCGGTCAATACACCTTTACTCTCGAACCGGGTCTTTACGTCTTCAACGGCAACATGAGCTTCACCGGCTCGAACATCGTGATCGACGGCGCCGGCGTGACCATCATCATGGCAAACGGGGACACGTTCACCGGCAGCAGCAGCTTCACGATGAATATTTCCGCGCCTGACACAACAAGCGCCGCCACCAACGGCGGTTTCGCCGGGATCGCGTTCGCGACTGAGAGCTCGACCACCTCGAATTACTGCTCGCAGGGCGGCACCATGGTCATGTGCGGCTCGAGCAGCGTCGCGATCGATGGTGTCGTCTATGTTCCCAACGGGACCTACGCCACCTCCGGCTCCACGGCCACGACAGGCTGCACCGAGATGCTGGCAGGCAGCGTCGCGCTCGGCGTCGGCAGCTATTTTTCCGGCACTTTCTCCGACAACAACAACGATTGCACCACGCTCGGCGCCGCCAGCTTCGGCAGCACCTATACATCCACGACGGGTACTTCCGTCGCGTCCCTGGTCCAATGAGCGCGTCCGGCGCCCGCTTTCCCGCTCTGCATCCGAGCCCCGCACGAGGGCGCACGCGCCGGCTGCCGGCTGACCGGCACGGTATCGCGGCGCTCGAGTTTGCCCTGGTCGTGCCCGTCATCCTGGCGATGTTCGGTGGCTTCACGCAAATCGGCCTTGGCGTATGGGCCCGCGGCGCGCTGGCCGACGCGGTGTCGCAGGGCGCCTACTACGCTTTCGTAACCTACGCTACCAAAGGAACCGTCCAGCCGAGCGCCATTACGTCCGTGGTCCAGACCGCGTCCACCCTGTCCGGTGTCAGCGCCACCGCGACACAGCCGGCAAGCTACTGCACCTCCACCGCCGGCGGCGCGGTGACCCTGACCGCTCCCCCCGCAGCGACCGGCACGCCACCTGTGAGCACCTGTCCGGACGGTACCACGCCCGGCACCTACACAACCATCGGCGCCAGCTACGCCACGGTCTCCTTCCTGCCTGCCTTCACCGGCATCGGATCCTCGACGCTCCAGGAAACCGTCACGGTGCGCCTGCAATGACGCGCCATCTGCGGGCCCGGCTGGGCGCCGATCGCCGGGGCGAGACCGCGCTCGAATTCGCCCTGGTCGGCGGGCTGTTCGTGCTGCTGCTGCTGGCGCCGATCGAACTCGGGCTGATGATCTGGACCGGCAGCTCGCTGCAACAGGTGGCGGAACAGACCGCACGCTGCGCCGCCATCGGCTCCTCCCTGTGCAGCGGCGCGAATACCCCGCAGAGTTTCGCGGTCAACCTGGCGAGCAAGTGGGTCGGGCCGAATGCCATCACCGCGGCGGACGTCACCCCGAAACAGACCACCGGCTGCAACAATGCCACCACCGGAAATTTCGAGCAGGTGACCATCACCAGCTCGATCTGGGCGGGCGCCCTGATCTCGCCGCTGGCGGGAACGACCCAGCAGGCGGTGGGCTGCTTCCCGCTCTGATCCGCCGGCCGTCGGGACGCTATCCCCTCGGCCGAGATCCGACCTTCCGAGATCCGACCGGCAACAGGGGACGATCTGGGCCCGGGGGCGCAGTCCGCTCGCGAACCGCCAAGGCCCGCGGCATGCCGGCCTGCGATGCCGTCCGTGCGTATGCCGTCCGGGCGCGCGCCGGTCGGGGCGGATCAGCGACCGGCCGGCTCCAGCAACCCCGCGGCGCGCAGGGCGGCGACCCGGTTGCCCGCACCCAAGGTCGCATAGGCGCGCGACAGATGCGTCTTCACCGTGCCCAGGCCGAGGCCGAGCGTCCGGGCAATATCCTTGGTCGACCGCCCTTCGGCCAGCAGATGCATCACGGCGGTCTGCTGCAACGTGAGGCGGGGCGGGCCGGCCTGCGCCGGGTCCACGCCTGACGCGCGGGACGGGGCGGGCGCACCGGACGCCAGAATCCCCAGCACGGTCGCGTCCCGGCACAGCAGCAGGCAGACGTCGACCGCCGCCGGGTCGTACAGCATGCCGTAGCCGCGCCGCAACTCGGCCTCCGCCGCCGCAAGCCCGGGGGCGCGGCGGTAGGGGCGATCCGTCACCATCGAATCCATCACATCGGCCACCACGATGATTCGCGTTCCGCGCAGGATCTCCGCGCCGGAAAGTCCGTCGGGGTAGCCGGACCCGTCCACCCGCTCGTGATGCTGGCGGACCATCGCCGCCACCGGGGCGCCGAAGGCGATCGTTTCCAGGATGTACTCGCCGGCCTGCGGGTGGGTCTGCAGAAGCTGCAGCTCCGCGAGGCTCAGCGGCGCGGCCTTGTTGACGATGGCCAGCGGCACCGCAATCTTGCCGATGTCGTGCAGCCCCGCAGCCAGGCGGATGCCCTCGGTCTCGGTCCGGGGCACCCCAAGGGTGCGCGCGATGGCGCAAGCGAGCGCGGCAACCCGCGCGTGGTGGCGTCCGACCTCCGGATCGTGCAGCGCCATCATGCGCCCGAGCGCGTCGGCGGCAGCCTCCTCCGCGGGCGTCGGTAACCGGAGGGGGTCGCATTCCTGCGCCGCCGCCTCGGCAGCCGGCCTTTGCGCCGCCCACACGGCGTCATGGAAGGGCATCCCAGGCCGCGTCTCGTTGCGGGAAGCGCCTCTGTCCACGCCCTACTCCGATCAGGTGGCCGCCCTTTCTGCGTGCGGACCACGGAAGAAACCACGCCTGCGGGCTCGACGCTTTCAGGACGCGCCAGCTTCCGCACACGCATAGTTAGGGACGAAAGCCGATACGGATGTATACAGTCAAGTCACAACCCTATGACGTCGCGTTATTGTTACCTCACGTAAACGCGATCGGGCCGGGCTCAGGACGGCAGCGCCGCGTGGGATCCGGCCGCCGGCGACGCGCCGGGCACCGCACGGCGGACCCGGACCCGGCGGATGCGTCGCGGATCGGCCTCCAGCACCCGGAACTCGAGCCCCGAGGAATGGCCGATCACCTCGCCCCGGCTCGGCACCCGGCCGGCCAGGGTGAACACCAGACCGCCCACCGTGTTGATGTCGGCATCCCGCTCCTCCGGCGTCAGCACCGCGCCCAGGCGCTGCTCGAACGCCTCCACCGGCAGGCGGGCGTCGATGTCGAGCGTGCCGTCGGGGCGCTCGGTCACCAGCGGGCCTTCGATTTCGTCGTGCTCGTCGGAGATGTCGCCGGTGATGGTCTCCACCAGGTCCTCGATCGTCACCAGCCCGTCGATGCCGCCGTATTCGTCCACCACCAGCGCCAGATGCGTACGCGCCTGCCGCATCTGCAACAGCAGGTCGAGCACCGGGATCTGCGGCGCCACCAGCAGCGGCCGGCGCAGGATCGATTCGAGGGAGAACGCCTCCGGCCGGCCGAGATAGGCGAACACGTCCTTGATGTGCACCATGCCCAGGATATCGTCGAGCTGCTCGCGATAGACCGGTAGGCGGGAATGGCCGTCGGTGCGGAACCGCTCCACCGTCTGGGCGAAGGTCAGATCGGCCGGGATCGCCACGATGTCGGCCCGCGGCACCATCACGTCCCCGGCGGTCGTGCCGCGCAATCGCAATACGTTGGCGATCAATGCCCGCTCGTGCCGATCGAGCTCGGGCGGCTCCCCCGAACTCTCCGGCGCCGCCGCCGCCTCCTGCACCAGCTCGGCGATCGAAGCGCGCAGTCCCGCCTCCCCCGCACGACGCGACAGGCGCGCCCGCAGGCGCGCCAGCAGGCCGGGACGAGATGGAGGGTCGCTCATCGTGGGAGGAACCGGAGGGTGCGGGATGCGTGGAAGCAAGGCCAGGGGGCGCTGCCCCCTGGACCCCCGCCAGGGAACTCGTCCCCTGGACCCCGTCTCCTGGTTCCGTGCGTGTGGGGGGTGTCGCGGAGCGCGCGGGCGGGCGGGGCGGGGCGGCGCAGCCGGGGGGAACGGAGCGCCAAGGCGCTTCGTTCTCCCGGCTGCGCCGCCCCGCCCCGCCCGCCCGCGCGCTCCGCGACACCCCCCACACGCACGGAACCAACGGAAGGGTTCCAAGGGCGAGCCCTTGGCGGGGGTCCAGGGGGCAGCGCCCCCTGGCCTTGCTTCCACGGATTGGGCACCCCGATTCGCCCCAGGATGCGCGCCTCCGCCATTTCCATCTCCCGGGCCGCTCCCGCCTGCTGGTGGTCGAGCCCGGCGAGGTGCAGCGCGGCATGGACGATCAGGTGGGCGAGGTGGTGGCTCGGCCGGCGGTGGGCGGCGGCGGCTTCGCGCCGCAGGACGCCGAGGGCGAGCACGATCTGGCCGGGCAGGCCGGGGGCGGGCGGGTCGTAGGTGAGCACGTTGGTTGGTTTGTCCTGGCCGCGGTCGCGGGCGTTGAGGCGGCGGACCGTGCGGTCGTCGGCGAGCAGGATGGTGGCGGTGCATCCGGCGGCGTGGGCGGCGCGCCGGGCCGTGGCTTCGGCCCGCGGGACGAACCGGTGCCAGGCCGGGTCGGCGAGGAGGACGCTGGCCGGGCGCAGCGGCTCCGCTTGCAGGGCGCGACTAGAGCCTGGGCCCATCGACACCGGTGGGGTTCATGTGGGGAGCGGCGGCGCCGCGGCTTCCGCGCGTGGGGCGGGAGCGACGGCGGGGCAGCGCGGGGCCGGAGCGGGTCATGTCAGGAGTGATCCGATGGCACTATGGGGCGGCGGGCGCGGTGTGGCAACCGGCCGGACAGCGCCGGGGTTCAGGCGACTGCCCGGGGGGGGGGCTGCCGGGCCGCGCCGGCGGATGGCCTGGTCAGGCCGACAGCCGCTCCATCACGCCCTCCGCCACGTCGAAATTGGCCCACACGTTCTGCACGTCCTCGCTGTCGTCCAGCGCGTCGAGCAGCTTCAGCACCGCGCCGGCCCGTTCCTCGTCGAGCGCGACCGTGGTGGTCGGGCGCCATTCCAGCCGGGCGCTCTCGGGTTCGCCGAACTTCGCTTCCAGCGCGTCGCGCACGGCGAAGAAATCCTCGGCCGCGGCGCTGATTTCGTGGCCATCGGGGCCGCTTTCGACGTTCTCGGCCCCCGCCTCGATCGCCGCTTCCAGCATGGCATCGGCGTCGGCGGCGCCGGCGGGGTAGCGGATCACGCCGAGGCGGGCGAACAGGAAGCTGACGGAGTTCGTCTCCCCCAGCGCGCCGCCGTGCTTGGCGAAGGCCGAGCGCACGTCCGACGCGGTGCGGTTGCGGTTGTCGGTCAGCGCCTCGACGATCACGGCGACGCCGGCCGGGCCGTAGCCCTCGTAGCGCACCTCCACGTAGTCGTCCCCGGCGCCGGCGCCGGTGGCTTTCTTGATCGCGCGATCGACCGTGTCGCGCGGCATGTTGGCCTGGCGCGCGGCGGTGACGGCGGCGCGCAGGCGCGGGTTGGACGCCGGGATCGGGCAGGCCCTGGCGGGCGGCGACCGTGATCTCCCGGATCAGGCGGGCGAACTGGCGGGCGCGCCTGGCATCCTGCGCACCCTTGCGGTGCATGATGTTCTTGAACTGCGAGTGTCCGGCCATGGGTCCGATATCGAGTGGTCAGTTATGGTGGTCAGGGGACGGCACCCCAGATTAAACATCCGGGATCGGCCGCGACAGAGGGGGCTTTATGTTCATTGCCATGAACCGGTTCAAGGTGGTGCCGGACAGCGCGACGGCGTTCGAGCAGGTCTGGACCGGGCGCGACACCCACCTGGCCGGCGTGCCGGGCTTCGTCGCCTTCCACCTGCTGCGCGGGCCGGTGCAGGAGGACCACGTGCTCTATTCCTCCCACACGTTATGGCGGTCGCGGGCCGATTTCGAGGCCTGGACCAATTCGGAGGCGTTCCGCGCCGCCCACCGCAATGCCGGCAACAACCGCCCGCTCTATCTCGGCCACCCGGAGTTCGAGGGGTTCGAGGTGATCCAGACCATTACGCCATGATCCGCACTTCGTGACGGCGGCAGCGGTATGAACGCAACGGATTTCGATGCGGTGGTGATCGGGGCCGGCATCGCCGGCGCCACCTCCGCCGCGGCGCTGGCCGCCGACCGGCGGGTCGCGCTGGTCGAGGCGGAGGACCAGGCCGGCTACCACAGCACCGGCCGGTCCGCCGCGGTCTGGATCCAGAACTACGGGCCGCCGGACGTGCGCGTGCTCACCGGCCTGTCGCGCGCCTTCTTCGCCGCCCCGCCGGCCGGCTTCGCCGAGGTGCCGCTGATGCAGCGGCGCGCGGTGCTGTTCCTCGCGCCGCCGGACCAGGTCGCGGCGCTGGAGGCGATGCTGGCCGAGGGCATCGGCCTGCGCCCGATCGACCCCGCGGCGGCGGCCGCGCTGGTCCCGGCTCTGCGCCCCGGCTACGCCGCCGCTGCGGCGATCGAGGCGGACGCGTTCGACATGGACGTGGCCGCCATCCACCAGGGCTTCCTGCGCCAGGTGCGGGCTGCCGGGGGCGTACTGGCGCTGCGCCAGCGCGCCGGGCGGATCGCGCGCGAGCGCGGCGGCTGGGCGGTCACCACCGCGGATGGCACCGTCTTTCGTGCGCCGGTGGTGGTGAACGCCGCCGGCGCCTGGGGCGATGAGGTGGCGGGACTGGCCGGGGTCGCTCCGCTCGGCCTGGTGCCGTGCCGGCGCACCGCCGCGATCATCGATCCGGCGCCGTTCGATGTGGTCGGATGGCCGCTGGTCAACGACGTGGCGCATACGTGGTACGTGCGGCCGGAGGCGCGCACCCGGCTCATGGTCTCCCCGGCCGACGAAACGCCGATGGCGCCGCAGGACATCCAGCCGGACGAGATTGATGTGGCGATCGGGATCGACCGGATGCAGCAGGCGCTGGCGATCGAGGTGCGGCGGGTGGAACGCGCCTGGGCGGGGCTGCGCACGTTCACGCCGGACCGCAGCCTGGCGTTCGGGTGGGACCGGACGGCGGCGGGGTTCTTCTGGTGCGTGGGGCAGGGGGGGTACGGGATCCAGACCTCGCCGGCGGCGGGGCGGCTGGTGGCGGATCTGGTGGCGGGGCGGGATCCGGGGGCAGCCGGGGCGGTGGTCGGGGCGGTCGATCCGCGGCGGTTCGGGTGACGCGGGGGGCGGTAGCGTTTCGGTTTGAATTCAGCAGGGGGGTAAGTGGAAGTCCGTCCGAAGGTCTTCCAACGGCAGCTTTGTGCCCAAAGCTGCCGCTCGGTCGAGTGGCGCTGTTCTTCCAAAGCGGACATCCCACTGGCCAATCTGATGGCCTGAAGCGGGTGGGAAGCGGACCTACACAAGCGGGCGCAGCGGAAACGTCATCAGAAGTTCGTCGTCGTACTGGTCGCCAACCTTCAGCGCCCGTCGCTCCAAACCAAACTGAGTAAACCCGGCTCTGGCGTAGAGGCGGACCGCCGCAGCATTCGTCGTCACGACCGTTAGACGAATTTCTTCCACGGAGCTTGCGGCGTGTTCGATCACGCGTGCTACCAGGGCGGCTGCCAGCCCGGTTCCTCGGGCTTCCGGCAACACGAACATACCCCACAGCTCCCCTTTATGCCTCGATTTTGGGGCATCTGGCACGTGGAGACCGACGACCCCCTTGAGAGTCGATACGTCTCGCCAACCACCAAACACGACGTTGCGTTCCAGCCTCTCCGCAAACCAGCAAAGGGGCTCTGAAGCCTCGGCATCCCAGGACGCGGCGAACGCCTCGGGATGACTGCGAAGCCCTTCAAGCCGAAGCGCCCGGTAGCATTCAGCATCGGCCGCGCCCAGGCGCCGAAGGATGAAAGGGAAAAACATGCTTGGTCCCTCGTCCATCCGGCATCGTACCGCAAATCGGAGATGTCCGATATGGGTCGGCTGATGCTATCCCGATCAGGCGGCGCTTACTTCCGGAGTGCGCCCGCTCCGGTCGTTCAACCGACCCGGCTCGGCTTCCAACAGCGGACTTTGCGCCGACAGGCCGCTCCGGCTACTGCGGGTGGACAGCCGCCATGAGGATCGAGCCACAGACCAACATCTCGCCCCATGAACGGACGTCGGGACGGCACTGAAGATCCGGCGTGTTCGTATCCGGCCGAGGCGTTCATGCAGTGAGACGGGACTACCTGCGGAGGAGCCGGGGCTTCGCGTTCTGACCGCCTTCCAGAGGAGGAGGGGCGATTGTGGCGATCTCTTATTCCTGGAGCGATCTTGGACCGCTGATGAACGGACTGTCCCGAAGATAAAATCTCAGGAGGCGGTTCGTATCCCGCGAAATGCCGATCCTGATGCTCTGCCCGATCTCGCCGGGTTCGTGGTCACCGCGTCCGAGCCACAGGGGGCCTTTTCGGCAAAGATCGAGCCCATCAAGGCAACGATCAACCCGCAACGCCGCCGCGAGCCTTCCTGGTCCTCGCGCCAGGTCGCGCAAGCGGTCGATGCCGCGATTTCGCCGCATGATCGGGATGCCTTCGAGCGGCTCGAGCGCCCTGATCAGGACGCCGGCGCCGACCCCGGGCGTCTCGCTCGAGACATTCAGCATGTACGAGCTGCCGTAGGCGAGATAAACATAGGCGTGTCCACGCTCAAGGAACAGCGAACGATTACGCCGGGTCATCCCCCGGTAGGCGTGTCCGGCGGCGTCGCCGACGACATACGCCTCGGTCTCAACGATACGACCGCTGGCGACGCCTTCAGGCAACTCCCGCACCAATACCTTGCCAATGAGATGGCGGGCGAGAGAGGCCGTATCAATCGGCAGCTCCGAGCGATCGAGCGAGCGGCAGATGGCCATTCCTTACGGCGGCCAGGTTTCAGGGCATTCGCTCGACCCATTGCGCACGCGAAGGCCCCGGGTCGAACGGATCGCCGAAATACTGGGTCTCGCGCGCCACCTTCCCATCGAGGAACTCCATGATGCTCACGGTGTAAGACGGCCGCCCGTCATAGGTCAGGACATATTCAGTGACCCAGAGGTCGCCCGCCCCGATGATCCGCCGCACCGTGAAGCGTTTCAGGTTCGGCTGCGCGGTGCGAGACGCCTGAATCTGCCGCCGCCCGCGTATGCGCTCGCCCGATTGAGGATATTCGAGTACCGCATCCTCTCGGTAAATCTGGTGCTCCTCCTCGAAGTCGTTCGCATCGGAGGCGGCCCAATGGCGATCCAGAGCCGCTCGAATCTCTCGGTCTTCCATATCAAATCTCCTGAGCTGTTCTCCGGAGCCATCGCCGTCGATGTTGAGCCGTCGTACCATGCGATGGCCTGGGCCAGGCCGTCCAGAGAGGGCTGGAGGGCCATTCCCGGCGCGAAGGCTGAGTGGTCGGGATATTCAAACCGAGGCCCCCGCCGCTTCCGTCCCCCCACCCCCCATGCCATGCTCCCGCTCGTGCCCAGGCCCCGCGCCCCCGACCATCGCCTCCCCCCGCAACCCCGTCCCCTGGCTCCTCCGCCCGACGCGGCCAGCCTGCGGGACGCCGCCCTCGTCCATCTCGCCCGTTATGCCACCACCGAGGCGCGGCTGCGCCAGGTGCTCGCCCGCCGGCTCGACCGCTGGGCCCATGCCGCCGCCGCCACCCTGGACCCGGCGGACATCGCCGCCGCCCTGACCGCCGCCCGCCCCGCCATCCCCCGCGTGGTTGCCGCCCTCGCCGCCGCCGGCGCGCTGAACGACGCCGATTTCGCCGCCACCCGCGCCCGCGCCCTGCGCCGCGCCGGCCGCTCCCGCCGCGCCATCGCGGCAACCCTCGCCGCCAAGGGCGTGCCCACTGAGACCGCCCGGGTCGCGCTGCCGGAAGACACGGACAGCGAACTCGCCGCCGCCCTGCTGCTCGCGCGCCGCCGCCGCCTGGGCCCGTTCCGCGCCGCGCCGCTGCCGCCGGACGACCCCGCCGCCGCCCGGCGCGAACAAGGCGTGCTGGCGCGCGCCGGCTTTGCGCAGGACGTGGTGCTCCGCGCCCTGCGCTGCGAACGCGCCGAGGCGGAGGCCCTGATCGTCACCCTGCGCGCCGGCGCCTGAGCGCCTCGCGTGTGGAAACCTCTTGTTCATCGGTTCGTGGCACGAAACCCCCATGGTCCGGATCCTGCTGCCGCTGGCGCTGCTGAGCGCCCTGGCGGGCTGCGCTACCTCCGGCCCGCTGGCGCTGGCGGGCACGTCGGGATGCAGCTTCGTCACCGCCATGCGCATGGCCATGGCCGGACTGCCCTGCACCGGCCCACAGCCGCCGCCGGCGCCCTATTGCACGCGCAGTCTGGGCGATGCCGACTGCTGGCGGGACCCGCAGAACCTTCCGGGCCACCCGCCGCAACTCGCGGACGGCGGATGGGAAGCACCGAACCCGCCGCCACACGCCGAGACGCCGCCGTAAGCAACGGCCAGGGCGCGCGCGCCTCCTGATCTCGCTGGCGCGCCCGCCGCCCCGGCTGGACGCCCCCGGCGCCGGCGTGTACCCCGCCGCACCATGACCCCCCGCCTCATCGCCACCTACCGCCTGCGCGCCGACGCTACGACGATCGACGCCCGCGCGCGGGCGATCGCGGTCGAACAAAGCGTCGAAATGCCGCCCGAGGCGATCGACGCCGCGCGCATCCTTGCCGAGGTCGTGGGCGCGGTGGAGCAGTGCATCGATCGCGGTGGCGGCCTGTTCGACGTCCGCATCGGCCTTGCCGCGGAAACCGTGGGCGGGGATGCCGGCCAGTTGCTCAACATGCTGTTCGGCAACACCTCCTTGCATCCCGACGTGACGCTGATCGGCGTCGCGCTGCCGGCGGAGATGGCGGCGGCCTTTCCCGGTCCGCGCGTCGGCCTGGCCGGGCTGCGCGCGCGGCTTGGCGTGCCCGCGCGTGCGCTCACCGCCTCCGCGCTGAAGCCGCAAGGGCTGGACGCCGCGGCTTTGGCCGTGCTTGCCGGGCGCTTCGCCCGCGGCGGAATCGACCTCGTGAAGGACGACCACGGCCTCGCCGACCAGGCGACCGCCCCCTTCGCCGCCCGGGTCCCCGTCTGCGCCGAGGCCGTCCGTCGCGCCGCCGCCGCCACCGGCCACCCCACGCGCTACGCCCCCAGCCTGTCCGGCCCGCACGGCGCGATGCGCGCGCAAATCCTGCTGGCGCGCGAGGCCGGGGTCGATACCGTCCTGATCGCGCCCATGATCGCGGGCTTCGCCACCGTCCAGGCGCTCGCCGGCGAGTTTCCCGACATCGCCTTCCTCGCCCATCCCGCCCTGGGCGGCGCGGCGCGCATCGCGCCCGAGGTGCTGATCGGCACCCTGTTCCGGCTGATCGGCGCCGACGCCGCCATCTTCCCCGCGCACGGCGGCCGCTTCGGCTACTCCCCCGCCACCTGCCGCCGCATCGCCGCCGCCGCGCGCCACCCGTCGCACGGCCGCCGCCCCGCCCTGCCGGTGCCGGCCGGTGGCATGACCCTCGCACGGGTGCCGGAACTGCTTGACTTCTACGGCCCGGACACAATGCTCCTGATCGGCGGCAACCTGCTCGCCGCCGGCGCGGGCCTGACCGAGGCCACCGCCCGCTTCGTCCGCGCCGTCGCGGACCATAGCCCGCACCCGAACGCATGAGGCGGACCGCATGAGCGAACCCGAGACCCTGCTGCGCCGCTTCCACGACGAATTCCGCTGGGACGGCGTCGGTCGTCTGCCGTACAAGGATGACGGCAGCGCACCCTTCAAGGCCATTGCCCGCCAGGTGCTGTTCGCCGAACCCGAGCTCGGCTGCGAACTGCGCTATTTCGAAATGGACGCCGGCGGCCACTCCACCCTGGAACGCCACCAGCACGTCCATGCCGTCATGATCCTGCGCGGCGAAGGCCAGTGCCTGCTGGGCGAAACCGTGCGGGAGGTGAAACCCTTCGACCTGATCACCATCCCCCCCTGGACCTGGCACCAGTTTCGCGCCACCGCCGGGACCCCCCTCGGCTTCCTCTGCATGGTCAACGCCACCCGCGACAAACCCCAACTTCCCGACGCCGCCGCGCTGGCCACCCTCCGCGCCATCCCCGCGGTGGCCGCGTTCCTGGGCTGAGTTCGGAGCGGGAGAAAGCAAGGCCAGGGGCTCTGCCCCTGGACCCCGCCAGGGGACAGTCGTCCCCTGGACCCCTCGGTGGGTTCCGCGCCGGTGGGGGTGTCGCGGCTGGGGGGCCGGGGATGCGGCGCGCGTCGCTCACCTCCCCGACCCGCACCTGCCTGGCCCGCTCGGGTCAGGCCACCAGGCGGGCCGGTTCGGCGCGGCCGCGTGCCAAGGCGACCACCGCGCCGATCAGCACCAGGGTGGGACCGGTGACGGCCTGGGCGGCAAGGGTCGCCGGCAGTTCGGCCAGGGTCGCGAACACCTGCCGTTCGGCGGGACGGCTGGCGTGCTCCACCGCCACCGCCGGGGTGGCGGGCGGCAGGCCAGCGGCGATCAGGCGCGCGGCCAGGGCCGGCAAGGTGCGCGCGGCCATATAGGCGGCGATGGTGCCGCCGGCGGCGGCCAGCGCCGCCCAGTCATGCGCGGGCAGGTGCCCGTCGGCACCGTGGCCGGTGACGAAATGCAGCGAGCCGGCCACCCCGCGATGGGTCAGCGGCACACCCAATCCGGCGGCGGCGGCGCAGGCGGCGGTGACGCCGGGGATCACCGTGACCTCCACCCCCGCGGCGCGCAGGCAGTCCAGTTCCTCGCCGCCGCGGCCGAACACGAAGGGGTCGCCGCCCTTCAGCCGCACGACATGGGCGCCGCGGCCTACGTGCGCCAGGATCAACCGGTTGATCGCCGCCTGCTGCAACGCGTGCCGGCCGCAGCGCTTGCCGACGTCGATCCGGCGCGCGTCGCGGCGGGCGTAGTCGAGGATCGCCGGATCGATCAGCGCGTCGTACAGGATCACGTCGGCCGATTGCAGGGCACGGACGGCGCGCAGAGTCAGCAACTCGGGATCGCCCGGCCCGGCGCCGACCAGGCTCGCACGGCCGGGCGGCGGGCCGGCCGGGACCGCCCGCCGGGCGGCGTCGAGCCGGGTGCGCAGCAGGGCCTCGGCCGCCGCCACCCGCCCGTCCAGCGCCGCGGCGGCCTCCGGCCCGGTCACCACCGCATCCCAGAACCGCCGCCGCGCCGCGCGGTCCGGCAGCGCGCGGGCCACGACGGCGCGCCAGTCGCGGCAGAGCCGGGCGAGCGCCGCCGTGCCGGGCGGCACCGCCTGTTCGATCCGTCCGCGCAGCGCGCGAGCCAGCGCCGGGGCGGCGCCGCCGGTGCCGATCGCCACCATGACCGGGGCGCGATCAACGATCGCCGGCATGATGACGTCGCACAGATCCGGCCGATCAACGGCGTTGACCAGCACGCCGGCCGCGCGGGCCGCTGCGACTGCGGCGGCGGCCGCGGCCGCGTCGTCCAGCGCCACCACGCAGAGCCGGGCGCCAGCCAGCACCGTCGCGGTCAAGATCGGGCCGGCCAGGTGCGCCTGGCCGGCGGCGATCAGCGCGGCCACGGCCTCGCCGGGTGCCGCGGTGACGATGCGGACCATCGCACCGTGGCGGGCCAGCAGGCGGGACTTGGCGGCGGCCTCCTCCCCCTCGCCCACCACCACCACCGGCCGGCCAGTCAAGGTGAGGAAGAGCGGGAACGGGGCCGGTTCCGGCACGGCAGGGTCAGTGACGGCGCGATCAGGCGGCGGGAAGGCGGACATCGCGCAGGATCTCCTCCAGTTCGGGGATGCAGGAACCGCAGTTGGTGCCGGCGCCGAGACAGGCGCCGATTGCGCCCACATCGGCCAGGCGATGCGTCACCACGGCGTGGCGCACGGCCTCCCGGCTCACGCCGAAGCAGGCGCAGATGCGCGGGCCGTCCGGAGCGACCGCGGCGCCAGGGGTGCGCCCGGACAGCAGCAGGCCGCGCTGGGCCGGGGTGAGGACCGTGCCGAGCAGGGCCAGCAATGCCTCGGCCGGCGGCAGGGCGGCGGCGCTGCGGGCGAGGAACAGGCAGGCCTCCAGCCGCCCGTCGCGCAGCAGAGCGCGGCGCAGGGTGAAGCGGGCGGGATCGTGCAGCTCCAGCCGTTCCGTCTCCGGCGCGGCGGGCAGCAGGGCGGCGGCGACGCCGCCAGCCTCGGCCGGGACGATGCCGGTGAGGCGATAAAGGTCGCCGTCCTCCATCGGCACCCGCACCCAGTGGCACGGCGCGGCCGGGCCGGGCGTGGGGCCGCCGCCGCGGCGCAGCAGCAGGCCGGCGTAGTGCAGCGGCAGCGGGCTCAGCCGCACCGGGGTGCCCTTCAGCGCCGGCTGGCCGGAGAGCGGGTCGCAGGCCGCGCCGACTGCCCGCGCCACCGGGCCGGCGGCGGCGAAATCGTCGGTCCAGTGCATCGGCGCGAAGACTTCCCCGCGCCGTTGCGCGTGGGTCAGGCTGGCGCGCAGCACCGCCTCCCCGCCGGCGCCTTCGATGCGGACCGGCGTGTCCTCGGCGATGCCGAGCCGGGCGGCGTCGGCCGGGTGCAGCGACAGGCGGGGTTCCGGCGTGTGGGCGATCAGCGCGGGCACGCGGCCGGTGCGGGTCATGGTATGCCACTGGTCGCGCACCCGGCCGGTGTTCAGCACCACGCCGCTGCCGGCGGCATCGATCGGGGCGCGCGGCCGGCCGCGATATTGGGTGGGGATCAGGCGCGCGCGGCGATCCGGGGTGGGGAAGCCGCCGGCGGCGAACAGCCGCCCGGCCTCTCCGTGCCCGCCGGCGGGCAGCGGCCAGGCGAGCGGGCGCAGCGCGTCGTACCCGGCCTGGTCCAGCGCGGCGAGCGCGCCGAGGTCGAACACCCGCCGTCCGTCGTTCTCGAACGCCGACAGCGCGGCGTGCTCGCGGAAGATCGCCGCCGGGCCGTCCCAGGCGAAATGCTCGGCCCAGCCGAGGCGCCGGCCGAGTTGGGCGAACATCCACCAGTCCGCCCGGGCTTCGCCGGGTGGCGCACGGAACGGGCGTTGACGGGAGATGCGGCGTTCGGAGTTGGTCACCGTGCCGTCCTTCTCGCCCCAGCCGGCGGCGGGCAGCACGACATCGGCAAGGCGGGTGGTGTCGGTCTCGCCAGCAGTCGGACGACGACGACGAACGGACACGCCTCCAGCGCCGCGCGCACATGGCCGGCGCGCGGCATGGACGCGGCAGGGTTGGTGGCGGCGATCCAGAGCGCCTGGATTTTCGCCCGCCGCCACCGCCTCGAACAGCTCCACGGCCTTCAGGCCCGGCCTGCGGGCGAGCGCGGGGGCGCGCCAGAACCGGCGCACCGCGTCCCAGCCCGGCCGGATCCTCGAACTCCAGATGCGCGGCGAGCTGGTTGGCCAGCCCGCCCACCTCGCGCCCGCCCATCGCGTTGGGCTGGCCGGTGACCGAGAACGGCCCCATGCCCGGCCGGCCGATCCGCCCGGTGGCGAGGTGGCAGTTGATGATCGCGTTCACCTTGTCGGTGCCCGCGTCGGACTGGTTCACCCCCTGCGACCAGACCGTCAGCACCCGTTCGGTCGACGCGAACAGGTCGAAGAAACTTTCCACCGTTTCGGGATCGAGGCCGCAGAGCGCCGCGGTCGTTTCGATATCCGGCGCGTCGGCGCGGGCGACCGCCAGCGCGTCCGTCAGGCCCGCGGCGTGCGCGGCGACCCAGGCGCGGTCGGTGGCACCGGTCGCGTGCAGATGAACGAGCAGTCCATTGAACAGCGCGACATCGGTGCCGATGGCGAGCGGGAGATGCAGATCGGCGGCCTCCGCGGTGGCGGTGCGGCGGGGGTCGATGACGATCACCCGGGTGCCGCGTGCGGCGCGGGCGGCGGCGAGGCGCTGGTACAGCACCGGATGGCACCAGGCGGCGTTGCTGCCGACCAGCACGACGAGGTCGGCCTGTTCCCAGTCCTCATAGACGCCGGGGACCACATCCTCGCCGAAGGCGCGTACCTGGCCGGCGACCGCGGAGGCCATGCAGAGGCGGGAATTGGTGTCGATGTTGCCGCTGCCGATGAAGCCCTTCATCAGCTTGTTGGCGACGTAGTAGTCCTCGGTCAGGAACTGGCCGGAGACGTAGAAGGCGACGCTGTCCGGCCCGTGCGCGGCGATCGTTTCGGCGAACCGCGTCGGCGATGCGATCGAGCGCCGCGTCCCAGGTGGCCGCATGGTCGCCGATGCGCGGGACGGTCAGGCGGGCGGTCGTCGTCGAGCGTCTCGCCAGCGCCGCGCCCTTGGAGCAGAGCCGGCCGCGATTGGCCGGATGCGCCGGATCGCCGGCGATCGTCCCGTCCGGCCGGACGAGCACGCCGCAGCCGACGCCGCAATAGGGGCAGGTGGTGGCGACGGTGCCGCTCGGGTGCGCTCATGCCGGCAGTTCCAGCAGGAGGCGCCCGGCATGCAGGCGAACCGGCACGCGCCGCGCGCAGCCCTCGTCCGGCGCCGCGGCCTGGCCGTCCGCCAGCGCGATCACCCAGCCGTGCAGCGGGCAGGTGACGCTCTCGCCGTGCACGATGCCCTGCGAGAGGCGGCCCTGCTTGTGCGGGCAGCGGTCGAACAGGGCGAACACCTGATCGTCCGCGGTGCGGAAGATCGCGATGTCGCTCGCCGTGGAACGTCACGGTGCGGGCGCGCAGCCGGGGGATGTCGTCGAGCGCGCCGACGTCGCGCCAGATCGAAGCCGGGGGCGTGACGGAATTCGTCTCGGACTCGGCAGGGGCCGTCGGCTCGTCCATCGGCGTCACTCCACCACCGCGAGGGCGCGGAACTCGTGCGCTTCGCCCTCCGGCGGCACGTTCCGCCCAGGGATCGGTTTGCGCGTGGCGCTGGCTTGCCAGGAAGCGGTCGCGCAGCGCGGCCCGGTTCGCCGGGTCCTGGACGATGCGCGCGCGGACGAACGCGATGCCGACCCGTTCCACCCAGGGCGCGGTGCGCTCCAGGTAGCGCGCCTCCTCGCGATAGAGCTGCAGGAAGGCGGCGCAGTACTCCAGCACCTCGTCCTCGGTCGGCGACCTTGCACGAGCAGATCGGTGCCGCGCAGCCTGGATGCCGCCGTTGCCGCCGACGTGCAGGTCCTAGCCGGCCTCGACGCCGATCACGCCGACGTCCTTGATCGTGGCCTCGGCGCAGTTGCGCGGGCAGCCGGAGACGGCGAGCTTCGATCTTGTGCGGCGTCCAGGAGCCCCAGGTCATGCTGCTCCAGCTTGATGCCCATGGCCGGTGGAATCCTGCGTGCCGAAGCGGCACCATTCCGATGCCGACGCAGGTCTTCACCGTGCGCAGCGCCTTGCCGTAGGCGTGGCCGGAGACCATGCCGGCGCGCGTTCAGGTCGCGCCCAGACCGCGCGGCAGGTCGCTCCTTCTTGACGCCGAGCAGGTCGATGCGCTGGCCGCCGGTCACCTTCACCGTGGGGATGTCGATACTTGTCGACCACGTCGGCGATGGCGCGCAGTTCGGCCGGCGTGGTCACGCCGCCCCACATGCGCGGCACCACCGAATAGGTGCCGTCCTTCTGGATGTTGGCGTGCACGCGCTCGTTGACGAAGCGGCGACTGCGCGTCGTCGCGGTATTCGCCCGGCCAGGCGCAGAGCAGGTAGTAGTTGAGCGCCGGGCGGCAGGCTGCGCAGCCGTCCGGCGTGGTCCAGCCGAGCGCGCTGCATCACCGCCGCCATGGTCTTCAGTTTCCGCTCGCGGATCGCCGCCGCGCACCTCGTCGTGGCCCGTGCTCGGTGCAGGCGCACACGGGCTTCGCCTCCGGCGCCGCCGGCGTCGGCGCCGGCGCAGCGCCAGCAGCGCCTCCACCTGACCCGTGCAGCCGCCGCAGGAGGCGGAGGCCTTGGTGCGCGCGCGCACCGCGTCCAGCGAGACGAGGCCGTGCTCGCGGATCGCAGCCAGGATGGTGCCCTTGCAGACGCCGTTGCAGCCGCAGATCTCGGCGCTGTCGGGCAGCGCCGCAACGCCGCCCGGCCGGCGGGGCGCCGCCGGCAACCGCGGGGCCGAACACGAGCAGGTCGCGCAGGGCGCCGACATCGCTGCCGTCGCGGATCAGGTCGAAGTACCAGGCGCCGTCGCGCGCATCGCCGTACAGCACCGCGCCGACCAGACGGTCGTCCGCGCAGGACGAGGCGCTTGTAGACGCCGCGGGCGGCGTCGTGGAACACGATGTCCTCGGTCCCCGCATCGCCCAGGAAGTCGCCGGCCGAGAACACGTCGATGCCGGTGACCTTCAGCCTGGTCGCGGTCGCGGCGGGCGGTGTAGGCGCTGTCGGCGACCGCCGCGATATGCGTCGGCCGCGACCCTGGCCATGTCCCAGAGCGGCGCGACGAGGCCGAAGGTCTGGCCGCGATGCTCGACGCATTCGCCGACGGCGAAGATCGCCGGGTCCGCGGTGCGCATCGTGTCGTCGACCGCGATGCCGCGCCCGCAGTCGAGGCCGCATCCTTGCGCCAGCGCGACGTTGGGGCGGATGCCGACGGCCATCACCACGAGATCGGCCGGCAGCTCGCGCCCGTCCGCGAGCACCACGCGCTCGCACCCGGCCCTCGCCCAGGATCGCCTGCGTGGTGGCGCCGGTGAGGACCGCGATGCCGCGCCCGCGCAGGTCGGCCGCAAGCAGCTCGGCCGAAGCCGGGTCGAGCTGGCGCTCCATCAGGGTCGGCATCAGGTGGACCACGCTGACATCCATCCCGCGCCGCGCCAGGCCATGGGCGGCTTCGAGGCCGAGCAGGCCGCCGCCGATCACCACGGCGCTGCCTGCCGCGGGCGGCAGGCGGCGAGCATCGTCTCGACATCGGCGATGTCGCGGAAGGCGACGACACCGGGCAGCCCGGCGCCCGGCAGCGGCAGCATCACCGGAGTCGAGCCGGTGGCGAGGATCAGCACGTCGTAGGGGCGCACGATGCCGCGCGCGCTCTGCACCGTCCGCGCCGCGCGGTCGATGCGCGACCACCGGGTCGCCGGCGATCAGCTCGATGCCGTTGTCGTCGTACCAGGCGCGGTCGTGCGTCACGATGTCGTCGAAGTCCTTCTCGCCGGCGAGCACCGGGGAGAGCAGGATGCGGTTGTAGTTGCCGTGCGGCTCGGCGCCGAAGACGGTGATGTCGAAGGCGCCCGGGGGATGGGCGCGCCCGGCGCGGGCGAGGACTTCCTCCACCGCCCGCACGCCGGCCATGCCGTTGCCGACCAGCACGAGACGCCGGCGGCGGGGGGCGATCATGTTCATGGCGGCCGCCCCCTACACGCGCGCCGCGCCGTAGCGCTCGGCCCAACTGGTCCGCCAGCGCCGGCGCACCCCGGCGATGGACACCAGCGCCACCGCCGCCAGCCCGGCGAAGACCAGGAAGCCCGGTCCGTAGCTGCCGGTGACCTGCTTCGCCACGCCGAGGCTGGAGGCGAGATAGAACCCGCCCACGCCGCCGGCGATGCCGACCAGCCCGGTCATCACCCCGATCTCGTCGCGGAACCGCTGCGGCACGAGCTGGAACACCGAACCGTTGCCCATCCCGAGCGCGAGCATCCCCACCACGAACACCGGCAGCGCGAGCCAGATCGAGGCGATCCCGCTGCCGATCGCGGCAAAGGCGCAGGCGGCGACGGCAAACAACGCGGTGAGCGCGCGCACTCCGCCGATCCTGTCGGCCACGTAGCCGCCGAGCGGGCGGACCAGCGCGCCGACGAACACGATCGCCGCGGTGCAGTTGCCGGCGGCGACCGGGGCGAGGCCGTAGGCGGTCGTGGAAGTAGATCGTCAGCGACGCGGCGAGCCCGACGAAGCCGCCGAAGGTGACGCTGTAGAAGAACATGAACCACCAGGTGTCCGGCTGGCGGAGCAGCCGCCCATAGGCGGCGAGCGGCTTCGGCGCCGGCGCCGCCGGGCTGTCCTTGGCCAGCACCACGAACAGCCCCAGCACGACCAGCGAGCGGCAGCGCCGCCAGCCCGACCACGTTCAGCCAGCCGAGTGCGATCGCCAGCGCCGGCGCGAACAGCGCGGCCAGGATGGTGCCGGAATTGCCCGCTCCGGCGATACCGAGCGCGGTGCCCTGGTGCTCCGGCCCGTACCAGGAGGAGGCGAGCGGCAGCGCCACGGCGAAGGACGCGCCGGCGAGGCCGAGCAGCAGGCCGAGGCCGAATACCCCCGGGAGGCTGGAGAGGCCCATCGCCCAGGCGGCGATCAGCCCGGCGATCACCACGACCTGGGCGCCGATCGCCACCCGGCGGGCACGGAAGCGATCGACCAGCAGGCCGAGCGGCACCCGCAACAGCGCCCCGGCGAGCACCGGCACCGCGACCATGAAGCCTTTCTGTGCCGGGGAGAGATGCAGCGCCGCGCCGATGGCGACGCCGAGCGGGCCGAGCAGGACCCAGACCATGAAGCTGATGTCGAAATAGAGGAACGCGGCGATCAGGGTGGGCAGGTTGCCCGCCTTGAGGAAGGGTTTCGGCATGGCGTATCTCCGGTCCGGTGTGCCTGCTGGCGGCACCGGGCGGGCGGGACCCGCAGGCGAACCGTCGTTGGTCCGCGGAGGGAGGTCGGGAGCCTTGCGGCTCCGCGAGGGGTGCGCGCCCGCCATTGGACGCGGCCCGCCGGCGGCAGGGGATGGATGCCGGCAGCGTGCAATGCAGCAAAAACGGTGCCAGTCCGGCAGGGACGCCAAACCGGGCAATTCTGGCCAGATAAAATTCGAGCGCTCGAATATTGTGATGAATACAAAGGCGTATGCCTAGATTCTATGCCTTTCGTGAAACGCCACAGACGATGTCAGTACGCTCCGGGATCAGGCAAAATTCGCCCCATCGCAGAACCGGTCCGCGCCCATCGGCAGCGGGTTCGGCCTGGCGGGCAATGTCCATGGCCCGTCGTGCCCACCTTCCGGCTTCGCGTCCGCCTCCGGCCAGTCCAGCCCCTCGGCTGCCGCGGCAGGCGCGAGCAGCGCCGGCCGGTAGACCGCGTCCGCCAGCGCCGCGGCATCGACCGCCCCGGGAAGCCAGCCCCAACGGCGCAATTGCGCCAGGAACCAGCGCGCGTGCGACCGCCAGGGGTACCAGGCGGCGCCGGCGTGAAACTCGATCCGTTCACGCCCCGCTCCGCCCGGCAACGCCGCCAGCAGCGCCGCGCGCGGGGCTGCCACTCCGGCGCCCGCCAGCAGATCGGCGAGCGCCGGTGCCTGCTCCGGCGCAGCACAGGCGCGCCCGGCGGCGAGCAACGCCCGCAGCAAGCCGGTGACCGCCCCGGGGTGCGCCGCGGCCCAAGGTTCGGCCAGGGCCAGGCACTTCTCCGGATGGTGCCCCCAGATCGCCGAACTCCCGAGCAGCACACGCCCGGCGCCGCACGCCTCGGCCGCGTCGCCCCAGGGCGCGCCGGCGCAGAAACCGATGATGCGGCCGGCGGCGAGCGCGCCCACCACCTGCTCGGGCGGGATCACCACGGTGGCGAGGTCGCGGTCCGGATCGCCGCCCCCGGCCGCCAGCCAGTAGCGCAACAGCAGGGCGTGGGTGGACCAGGCGTGCACCACGGCGAAGCGCGGCGGGGCCGGCTGGGCGCGCACCCAGGCGACGAAGCGGCGGGCCATCGCCAGGGGGGCCATCATCAGGGCGTCGCCGGCGCCGAGCGCTTCGGCGACCGCGTGTGTCCCCACCAGCGTGTTGCCGCCCAGGGTCAGGCCCATCGGCACCACGATCCGCGCCGGCACTCCGCGCAGCCCGGCGGCGGCGGCCAGCGTCAGCGGCGGCAGCATCACCGCCGCATCGAGCAGGCCGTAGGCCAGCTTGTCGGCGATATTGGCCCAGGACGGCTCGATGCTCAGCGCCGGCTCGATCCCATGGCGGGCGAACAGGCCGGCGGCGGCGGCGTGCAGCACCGGGGCGCTGTCGGTCAGGCGCAGCAGGCCGATCCGCACGCGGGTTTCGGTCATGGCGTGGGTCCCCCTGGAATTCCTTGTCCTGGCCGAGCAGCAGGGTCTCGGCGACCTCGGCAATGCGGGCGCCGCGCGCCATCGCCTGGCGCTGCAGCCAGCGATGCGCCTGCGGTTCGCTCAACCGGCGCTCGCGCATCAGCAGCGCCTTGGCGCGCGCGATCGCGACCCGATCGGCCAGTTCGCGTTGCGAGCGGGCCAACGCGTCCTGCGCCTGCTGGTGGCGGCGGAACAGCGCCACTGCCGCGCGCAGGATCGGCTTCACGTCGGGCGGCGGCAGGCCGAGCACGTTGTAGGACGAAACGCCGGCGCCGATCGCTTCCTCCATGAAGGCCGGGTCGTCTTCATCGACGAACAGGACCACCGGGCGCGGGTCGCGGGCGGTGAGCTGGCGCACGCCTTCCAGCGCGTCGCGATCGGGGCGGGCCATGTCGACCAGGATCACGTCCGGGGCGTGCGCGGCCACCGCGTCGGCGAGCGGCGTATCGGGGTCCAGGCGGATCACCGTCAGGCCGGGGTCCTGCGCCAGCAGCCCGGCCAGGGCACGGGCGCGGGCGGGGTCGTTGTCGGCGAGGAGGAGCTTCAAGCGAGGGGCTGGATCATGGCGGCGCCAGGGAGGGCAAGCAAGCCTTGGGCCAGCGCCGCGGGCCTGCGCGGCCAGGGGTCACCCCCCTTGGGATCATCCCGCGGCCGGCGGCGCATGATCGCGCTCTGTCGAGACGTTTCTAGTTCAGAACCATACTTCCACAGCGGCCACGGCGAGGGGATGCGCACGCGGCTCCGCAAGACGGCGAGCGGCTTGCCGACCCGTTCGCATATCCCGGTTCGGGCCACAGTGGCGCTTGTCAGCGCAATTGCCGCAAGGCACGTTGGTCCGGCCGAATAGCCGGCAGGGCGTAGCAACTTCCGAACATCCGGCGTGCACGGGGTACCCGATGGGGAAGCCAAGATCGAACCCGACCAACACCGCGCCGTCCAGCGACCGACTGAGCATCCGGCTCGACCTGGCCTGTGGTGCCCGCATCGGGCCCGGCAAGGTCGCCGTTCTGGAGGAGATCGCCCGTTCGGGTTCCATCTCGGCAGCAGGCCGTGCCCTCGGCATGTCGTATCGGCGCACCTGGAAGCTGGTCGAGGACCTCAACCTCGGCCTGGGCACGACCGTCGTGGAAACCGCGGCCGGTGGTAACGGCGGCGGCGGTGCGGTGCTCACGCCCGCCGGCAAGGCGATCGTGGAGCGCTACCGTGCGATCGAGATGGATACGGCGCTGGCGGCGCGCAAACATCTGCTCGCTCTCAGCCGTCTGCGTCCCGGCAAATAACCTCGTTCTCTCCAGGAGACCCGCGCCATGAAGCTTTCCGCCCGCAACCAGATCGCCGGCACGATCGGGACCGTGAAGCCCGGCGCGACCACGACCCATGTCACGATAGAAATCTCGCCCACGGTGACCGTCATGGCCGCTATCACCAACGAGGCCGCGGAGGAACTCGGGTTGCAGCCCGGCATGAAGGCCTTCGCGGTGATCAAGGCGTCCGACGTGATGGTCGGCATCTGATCAGTCGGCGGCCTCCACCAGCGCTGCGCCCGCCGGAGGCGCCGCCCCTAGGGCCACTACCTCCGGCAGCGCGGCGAACAGATGGCGCAGCCGTCGGTGCGCCATCTCGCGCGCATCCCAGCGCGTCCGGTTCAAGACGTCGTGGGTGCGACCGAAGCCGGGGTGCTCTGCCAGCCCCATGACGCGCAACGCCTGGGTGACGGTGCGCTTGCCCGCGGCCAGCACGGCGCCGGCGACCAGGACCAGGACGTGGTTCCAGACCGGCGCCGCGAAGCACGGACGGAACACCTCCGCTCGGCAAGGCCCTCCAGTTCATCCCAAACCGGGATATTTTCTCGGCAATGGTGTCGCCGCCCGACCCACCCAAAATGCGGAACGTCGAAATGAGGCCATCCGGCCCTGCGGCGGCGGGGTGGCGTTCCGCCGGCGCACCCCCCACATCCGGGGACCGGTGCGGCGCCGCGCCGGCCTCACCACAGCGGAGCAACGTCCATGGACACGATCAAGCCGCTCTTCACCGCCACGGCCACCGCCATCGGCGGCCGTAACGGGCACACCGAATCGAGCGACGGGATGGTGAAGGCCGACCTCTCCGTGCCCAAGGCCATGGGCGGGCCGGGCAAGCCCGGGACCGCCACGCCGGAGCATCTGTTCGCCGCCGGCTATGCCGCCTGCTTCGGCGGCGCGCTCGACTTCGTGGCCAAGCAGCACAAGCAGGACGCGACCGGCGCGAAGGTCACCTGCGCGGTGTCGATCGGCCCCCGCGAGGGCGGCGGGTTCGGCCTCGCCGTGAAGCTGCACGTCGCGGACGCCTCCCTGCCGCAGGCCCAGCTCGCCGCCCTGGCGCAGGAAGCGCACGAGAAAGTCTGCCCCTATTCGCACGCCACCCGCGGCAACGTGCCGGTGGAGCTGGAGGTCGTCGGAGCCTGACCCGCCCCCGCGCCACCCCTAGGACCGTCCGAGCATGACCCCAGAGCCTGCCACTCTTCCGCCCGGCAACCTGCTGCGCGGCGAGACCTCGCCCTACCTGCTGCAGCATGCCGACAACCCGGTGCACTGGCGGCCCTGGGGTGCCGAGGCGCTCGCCGCGGCGCAGGCGGCGGACAAGCCCATCCTGCTCTCGATCGGCTACGCCGCCTGCCACTGGTGCCACGTGATGGCGCACGAATCCTTCGAGGACACCGACACCGCCGCGGCGATGAACGCGCTGCTTCGTCAACATCAAGGTCGATCGCGAGGAACGCCCCGACATCGACCACCTCTACATGTCCGCGTTGCACGCGATGGGCGAGCAGGGCGGCTGGCCGCTGACGATGTTCCTCGCCCCCGACGGCACGCCGTTCTGGGGCGGCACCTATTTCCCGCCCGAGCCGCGCTGGGGCCAGCCTTCCTTCCGCCAGGTGCTGGAGGGCGTCGCCGCCGCCTGGACCGCGCGCGATGACGGCGGTGACGCAGAACACGGAGGCGCTGCGCCGCGCGCTGACGCGCATGTCCGCCGTGCCGGAGCCGGGCGAGCGGCCCGGGCCCGCCACGCTCGATGCCGCCGCCGCCACGTTGCTGCGCCTGACCGATCCCGAGCAGGGCGGTCTGCGCGGCGCGCCCAAATTCCCCAACGCGCCGATCTTCCGCTTCCTCTGGCAGAACGCCTACCGCACCGGCCGCGGCGCGGGCCGCAGGCGCGCTGCACCTGATGCTGACGCGCATGTCGCAGGGCGGCATCTACGACCATCTCGGCGGCGGCTACGCGCGCTACGCGACCGACGCGGTGTGGCTGGTGCCGCATTTCGAGAAGATGCTGTACGACAACGCCCAGCTCCTGGAGCTGCTGGCGTTCGCCCACGCCGACCGCCCCGATCCGCTCTATGCCGCCCGCGTCGCTGAAACCGTCGGCTGGCTGTGCCGCGACATGGACGCCGCCGGGGAGGACGGCAGCGGCGCCTTCGCCGCCTCCGAAGACGCCGACTCCGAAGGCGAGGAAGGCCGTTTCTACGTCTGGACCGAAGTCGAGGTCGACCGCCTGCTCGGCGCCGATTCGCCCGCCTTCAAGGCTGCCTACGACGTGACCGCGGGCGGTAACTGGGAAGGCAAGACCATCCTGCACCGGATCACCCCGTCCGGCGATCCCGCTGCGGAGGCCGTGCTGGCCCGCGCCCGCGCCACCCTGTTCGCCGCCCGCGCGCAGCGGGTGCGCCCGGGGCGGGACGACAAGGTGCTGGCGGACTGGAACGGGCTCGCCGTCGCGGCACTCGCCCGCGCCGGCGCGGTGTTCGCCCGGCCCGACTGGATCGCCCGCGCCGGCGCCGCGTTCGATGCCGTGCTGCGCGATCTCGGCGGCGCCGACGGGCGGGTTGCGCATTCCTTCCGCTCCGGCCGGGTGGGCGCGGCCGGACTGCTCGACGACCAGGCGGCAATGGCCCGCGCCGCGCTGGCGCTGGCCGAGGCGACCGGAGAGCCGGCGCGGCTCGGCCAGGCCATCCGCCTCGCGGAGGCCGCCCTGACCTGGTTTGCCGACGGCGCCGGCGGGGTGTTCACCACCGCCTCGGACGCCACCGACGTCCCGCTCGCCCGCCCGCGCACCGCCGGGGACAACGCCACTCCCGCCGGCGCCGGCCTGCTCGCCGAGGCGTGCGCGCGCCTGTTCCACCTCACCGGCTTCGCGCCCTGGCGTGCCCGCGCCGAGGGCCTGCTGCGCGCCTTCGCCGCCTCCGAACAAGGGGCCGGCATGCCCACCATGCTCGCCGCCGCCGACCTGTTGGAGGAAGCGGCGACGGTCGTGATCGCCGGCCCGCCCGCGCACCCGTTGGCGCAGGCGCTGACCGCCGTGGCGCTGGCCGCGCCCGACCCCGCGGTTGTGGTGCTGCGCGCCGCTGCGCCCGGCGCGCTGCCGCCCGATCACCCCGCCGCCGGCAAGCCCGTCGGTGCGGCCGGTGCGGCGGCCTATCTCTGCCGCCGCGGCGTCTGCGGCCTGCCGATCGAAGATCCGGCCAGGCTCGCCGCCGCCCTGGCGCGCCGCGACCCGCGCGACGCCGGCCTCGTCGGTTGAGCCGTCGCGGGATCCGGTCCGCCGTCCCGTTCCGCGCGACGTCCTATCCCGCCGCCACGGCTTCGATCTCGATCAGGAAATCCGGGCCGTAAAGCCGGGACACCTCGACCAATGTCACCGCCGGGGCCGCGGCCGGCGTGACGGAGGCGAAGAAGCGGTTCCGGGCCGCCCGGTACGCCGCCAGATCGCCCATATCCCGAAGAAACACTGTCAGCTTCACGAGATCGCCTGGCGTGCACCCGACCGACCGCAGCGCCGTGTCGAGGTTGCGGAACACCTGCTCCGCCTGCGCGGCGAAATCCTCCTTGCCGACCAACCGCCCGTCCCGATCGAGAGCCGTCTGACCCGCAATGAAAACCAGGCGTCCCGCCGACACCTCCACGACCTGCGAATAACCCGGAGGCGTTCCGAGTTCCGGCGGGTTGACCCGTCGGATCGGCTTCTCTGCCTGGTTCATCCCACCGTCTCCCGTTGCGGCACCATCGCCCGAACCCCACGGCGCGCCCGCCCGGCACGCGCGGCGGCTTCGTCCACGCCCCGCCCCGCTCCTTGCGCCTGCCGCAACCCCCCCATCATACTCGCCGCTGCCGCACCGCAGCGAAAGCACGCAAGATGGACGAGACGACGCCCGCCTTCCCGATCACCCCCCGCAACCGGGTCCGCCGCCGCCACGACCGTGGCCATTATGACCACGAAACCGTCTTCCGCATCCTCGACGCCGCCATGCTCTGCCACATCGCCTACGTCATCGACGGCCAGCCCTACTGCACCCCCACCGCTTTCTGGCGCGAAGACGACCACCTGTACTGGCACGGCTCCTCGGCCAGCCGCATGTTGCGCGCCGAGGCCAAAGGCATCCCCGTCTGCTTCACCGTCACCCACATGGACGCGATCGTGCTCGCCCGCTGCGGCTTCAACCACTCGATCAACTACCGCGCCGTGATGGCCTTCGGCCACGCCGCTCCGGTCGAAGGCACCGCCGCCAAGCTGCGCGCCATGGACGCCTTCATCGACCGCTTCTTCCCCGGTCGCACCGCCGCGCTCCGTCCGCCCAGCGCACAGGAAATCAAAGCCACCATGCTGGTCGGCATGCGGATCGAAGACGCTTCGGCCAAAATCCGCGACCTGCCCGTCCACGACGACGAACCCGACTACGCCCACCCGGTCTGGACCGAACTCGTACCCCTGCAAACCATCCTCGGCACGCCAGTACCCTGCCCGCGCCAACTCCCCGGCGTCACCCGAACGGCCGGCGGCATGGAAGCCTACCAACCCGGACGTCGCCTCGACGACATCATGACGGAAACGGCCGCAGCCTACGCAGACCGGCCAACGCACGACTGACGCCAACCGGGTGGAGGTCGGACCGTTCGTAAGCAAGGCCAGGGGGGCGCTGCCCCCTGGTCTTGCTTACGATGGTCCAACATCTCGCCGGTTGGCGTCAGGCGTGCTTCGGCCCGCTGCGGGGTCTGCGGGCGTGGTCGTCTTGGTCAGCATGTGGCCGTCCCGGCGGTGGCCGGCGTGGGCCAGCACGACGGCGAGTTCCGGGGCGTGGTCGGCCACCGAGGCGTGAACGGCGGCGCATCCCAGGCGTGGGGCCAGTGCTTCCAGTTCTGCCACCAGTGCGGCCAGTACGGGGTGCGGGTCCAGGATATCGAGGGCGACGAAGTGGCTGGCGACCAGCACCGTTCCGCGCGCCAGGTCTTCGTCCTTGCGGTAGCAGACGAGGCCGCAGGGGAATGGCCGTCCTTCGCGTCGGGCTGCCAGGATGCCGGCGCGGCCGGTGGCTGCGGCGCCGATCGCGCGCCGCGCGTAGCGCCGCCAGGCGGCGGCGGTGAGGTCCGGTGCGACCTCGCGCACCAGCGGATAGGCACTGTCGATCTGCGCCGCGGCGAGCGGGGTGACGGTGATCCGGAACATCGCGGTGGTCCTTGTCGATGCCGACGTGGCGTCGCGGCGTAGTTGGTGCCGACCAGGCGCGCGGATTCATTGATCCATATCAATGTGGCGCCGGCGCGGGCGCGATTGCTTGCCGCGTCCCGCTCGTGGCCGGCGTTCCGGCTGCGCCTGCAACGGAGTGCCCGCGTGGCTGTGTTTTCCCGCCCGCCAATTCCGGGTTCGCCGCTCAGCCTGGAGCCTTGTCTGTCCTGCGATGCCCGTGCCGAGAGCGTGTGCAACGCGATCGCGGACGCCGACCTTGGCCGGCTTGCCGCGTACGCGGTGGTGAGCGAGGTGCAGCCCGGCCAGACCTTCATCGAGGAGGGTGATCCGGCCGACAGCTTCTTCAACATCACCGCCGGTTCGGCCAAGCTGTACAAGTTGATGGCGGACGGGCGCCGGCAGATCACCGGGTTCGCCATCCGCGGGCATTTCCTCGGCCTTGCCGTTTCCGCCACCTACGCTTTCAGTGCCGAGGCGATCGAGCCGGTGCGGCTCTGCCGTTTTTCCCGTGTCCGCCTGTTCCGCCTGCTCAGCGAGTTCCCGGCGCTCGAGCGGCGACTGCTGGAACGCGCGGCAACCGAGCTCGTGGCGGCGCAGGAGCAGATGCTGCTGCTCGGACGCAAGACCGCGCGCGAGCGGGTGGCCTCGTTCCTGGACATGCTTCGCCGGGCCGGCGCCGGGCCTTGCGGCCGCACCGGGCCGACACTCGCGCTGCCGATGAGCCGCAGCGACGTCGCCGACTACCTCGGCCTCACGATCGAGACCGTGAGCCGCACCCTGAGCCGGCTGCGCAGCGAGGGGCTGATCGAGATCCCCTCCGCCACCGAGATCGTGATCCGCGATCCGGCGCGGCTGGCCGCGCTCGCGTCCGGCTGACGGGGCGGGGAGGGGGCAATCGGGACAGTCCCGGAGAGGAGGGCGGAGACTTTCCCTGCGCCCCGTGCCACCTTCCGGCCCCCTCCACCGTTCCGGCCGGCCCGTGCGCACCCTTCTTTTCATCAGCCACCGCATTCCCTACCCGCTCAACAAGGGCGAGAAGATTCGCGCACACAACCTGCTGCACCACCTGGCGAAATCCTACCGCGTCCATCTCGGCTGCCTGATCGACGATCCGGCGGATGCGGCCCACGTCGCGCATCTTCGCGAGATCTGCGCCGAGGTCGAAGGCTTCGCGATCGACAAGCGGCGCCAGAAGCTCACGGCGCTGGCGCGGATGCGCCCCGGCCGGCCGCTGATGCTCGACTACTACCGCCATCCAGGGCTGCACCGCTGGGTGGCCGCGACCCTCGCGCGGGAGCAGGTGGACATCGTCTATATCTATTCCGCCGCCATGGCGCCCTATGCGCTGGCGCTCGACCGGCCCGGCAAGGTGCTGGACATGCAGGATATCGATTCCGAGAAATGGGCGCTGTATGCAGAGGACGCCGCCTGGCCGATGCGCGCGGTGTGGGCGCGCGAGGCGCGCACCCTGCTTGCCTACGAACGCCGCGCCGCCATGGGCTGCGACGTGACCTTCCTGGTCTCCGAGCCGGAGGCGCGCCGTTTCGTCGCGCTGGCGCCGGAGACCGCGGGGCGGGTGACCTTCGTGGAGAACGGGGTCGATCTCGAAGGATTTTCGCCGCGCCATGCGTTCGCGTCGCCCTTCGCCGGCCCCGGCCCGCATCTCGTGTTCACCGGCAACATGGACTACTGGCCGAATGCCGATGCGGTGGCCTGGTTCGCCGCCGAGGTTCTGCCGTTGCTGCGCGCGCGGGCGGCACCGCCGGAGTTCCACATCGTCGGCGCCAACCCCGGGCCGGAGGTGCGGCGGCTGGCGGACCTGCCCGGCGTGCACGTGACCGGCCGGGTGCCCGACGTGCGCCCCTATGTCGCGCATGCGGATGTGTCGGTGAGCCCGCTGCGCCTGGCGCGCGGCATCCAGAACAAGGTGCTGGAGGCGATGGCGATGGGCCGGCCGGTGGTCGCCTCCGCGGCGGCCTTCGAAGGGGTGCGGGCGGAGGCCGGGCGCGATCTGCTGGTGGCCGATGGGGCGGGGCCGATGGCGGCGGCGATCGGCGCGGTGCTGGACGGGGCGCATCCGGGGCTCGGTGCGGCGGGGCGGGCGGCGATGGAGCGCGGCTACGCCTGGTCGGCGACCCTGGCCCGGCTCGATGCGGCGCTGGCGCGGGTGCTGGCCGGGGCGCCCGCCGTGCCGAGGGCGGAAAGCATGGCCGCCGATTGACGGTTTCATCAAACCGTCAAACTCGAATCGGCTCTGCCCCCCTAGAAGCGGGCCGCCAGAACCGTTCCGGCGGCTGGGCGAATTGCCACGCCGCCCCACATGGGAGACAGAAACCTTATGTCACGTCGCAACGATACCGGCCGCCAGCCGGGTCGCCGTCGCGTCATCGCGCTTGCCGCGGTGGCCGGCCTCGGCCTTTCCGTCGCCGCCGTCGCGCCCGTCCGGGCCGCCGCCACGGTCAACCTGCTGGAGACCGGGTCGAGCCTGCTGTACCCGCTCTTCAATCTGTGGGTGCCGGTCTACACCAAGGCCAACCCGCATGTGCGGATCACCACCCAGAGCACGGGCAGCGGCACCGGCATTTCCGAGGCGATCTCGGGCGTGGCGCAGATCGGCGCGTCGGATGCGTATCTGTCGGATGCGCTGATGAAGATGCACGCCGGGATGCTGAACATCCCGCTGGCGATTTCCAGCCAGATGGTGAACTATAACGTGCCGGGGCTGAACGGGACCCATCTGAAGCTCAGCGGCCCGGTGCTCGCCGGCATCTACTCCGGCAAGATCCTGAAGTGGAACGACCCGGAGATCGCGAAGCTGAACCCCGGCGTGAAGCTGCCGGACCACGAGATCATCACGGTGCACCGCACCGACGGCAGCGGCGATACCTTCATCTTCAGCCAATACCTGTCGTTCTCCACCCCGGCGTGGCAGAACTCCACCGGCTACGGCACGACCGTGAGTTGGCCGGCCGCACCCGGCGCGATCGGCGCCGAGGGCAATCCCGGCATGGTCAACGCGATCAAGACCAACCCGTATTCGATCGCCTATATCGGCGTGAGCTTCAAGCAGGCGATCGACGAGAACAAGCTCGGCGAGGCGCTGCTTGAGAATAAGGACGGCAAGTTCGTGCTGCCGACGGTGGCCAACGTGCAGGCCGCCGCCAACGCCAAATCCGCGCAGACGCCGAAGGACGAGCGGATCAGCCTGATCTTCGCCCCCGGCGCCCGGTCCTACCCGATCATCAACTACGAATATGCGATCGTGAAGTCGCAGCAGCCGACCGCGACCGTCGCGGCCGAGATGCGCAAGTTCTTCACCTGGGCGATCTCGCCCAAGGGCGGCAACGCGCCGCACTTCATGGCTGCCGTCAGCTTCGTGCCGCTGCCGGCCAGCGTGGTGAAGCTGAGTGCCGCGCAGATCGCCGAGATCAAGTGATCCCGGCGTCGCTCTACTAGCCTGCCCGACGCCGCCGGCCGCAAGCCGGCGGCGTCGCCCGTTGTCCGCCCGGGATGAACCCCATGAGCTTCCGACGCCTGCTTGCCCTGTTCGCCGGCGTGCTGCCCGCCAGCCTGGTCGCCGTGATCCTGTTCCTGGCCATCTATTCCTGGCCGGCGGTGCGCTTCAACGGCCTGGGGTTCGTCGTCCGCACCACCTGGAACCTCGGCAATACCTACGGCGACCCGATCGTACGCGACGGGGTGGCGCAGTTGCCCGGGGCGCAGTACGGCATCCTGTTCCTGATCGTCGGCACCCTGCTTTCCACCCTGATCGCGCTGCTGCTGGCGGTGCCGACGGGTGTCGGCGCGGCGATCTTCCTTGCCGAGGCGGTGCCGGGGCGGCTGCGCCTGTGGCTGTCGTTCCTGGTAGAACTGCTGGCCGCGGTGCCCTCGGTCGTCTTCGGCCTCTGGGGCTACGCGGTGCTGATCCCGTTGCTCGGTCAGCACGTCTTCCCGGTGCTGGGACGGCTGCTGGGCTGGATCCCGATCTTCGCGCCGCCCTACGGTAGTGGCTACGGGCTGCTCACCGCCGGCGTCGTGCTGTCCCTGATGATCGTGCCGCTGATCGCGGCAACCTTGCGCGATGCGATCCTGGCCGAACCGATGGTGGTGCGCGAAGCCGCCGCCGCGCTCGGTGCCACGCGGTTCGAGACGGTGTGGAAGGTGGTGCTGCCGGGCGTGCGCAAAATCCTGATCGGCGTCACCATCCTCGCCACCGGCCGCGCGCTCGGGGAGACGATGGCGGTGCTGATGGTGAGCGGCAATGCGCTCAACTACCTGCCGGGGAATATCTACTCCCCGATCTCCACCATGGCCGCCTTCATCGTCTCCCAGCTCGACAGCGCACTGCAGGACCCGACCGGGCTCGCGGTGCGCTCGCTGGCGGAAGTGGCGCTGGTGCTGTCGGTCATTTCGGTGGGCGTGAACGCGATGGCCCGGCTGGTGCTGTATCGCGCCGGGCTGCGAGGGGCACGGGTATGAGCGCGACCACCACGGGTTTCGTGTTGCCGGCGCGCGACGATGCGGCGCGTCTGGCCCGGCTGGCCCGGCGCCGCGCCGGCGCGATCACCGGCTGGGTGCTGTGCGCGATCGCTTTCGGCCTGCTCGGGATCGCGATGGGCTGGATCCTGCTGATGGTGCTGATCCGCGGCGTCTCGGCGCTGACGCCCACGGTGTTCACCGAGGTGACCCAGGGCACCGGCGGCGGGCTGCTGAACGCGATCGAGGGTACCATCGTGATCGGCGTCGGCTCGATGCTGCTGGCGGTGCCTTTCGGGGTCGCCGCGGGGCTCTATACGGCGCAATTCAGCCACACGGTCTTCGCCCGCGTGATCCGCTTCCTCGCCGACGTGCTGGTGGGGGTGCCGTCGATCGTGCTGGGATATTTCGGTTATATCACGATGGTGGAGTGGCTCGGCTGGAATTTCTCGCTCGCCGCCGCCTGCATCACGATCGCGATCCTGTGCCTGCCGTATATCTGCCGCACGACGGAGCTGGCGCTGGGCCAGGTGCCGGCGGCGATGCAGGAGGCGGCCTATGCGCTCGGCGCCGGGGAGGCGCGGGTGGCGTGGCGGATTTCGTTGCCGATGGCAATGCCGGGGATTCTCGACCGGGATCCTGCTGGCGTTCGCGATCTCGATCGGTGAGACGGCGCCGCTGCTCTATACCGCCGGCTGGTCGTCCTATCTGTGGACCGGGCAGCTCATCCATTCGCCGGTCGGCTACCTGACCTATGCGATCTGGGCGTTTATCAACGAGCCCTTCGCCGCCGCCAATGCGCTGGCCTATGCCGCGGCGTTCCTGGTGACGTTCCTGGTGCTGCTGATCAGCGTGGGCGCGCGGCTCGTGCTGCTGCGCCGGCAGGGCGGCGGGCGCTGAGGCTGCGCGCCGGGGGGGCATGACCGCCCCGGGCTTCTGTGCCAGCATCGAGGCCGAACGCGGCACGGGAGGATGCGCATGTCGGGGGGAAGTCTCGTCGGCAAGGTGGCGGTGGTCACCGGCGGCAGCAACGGGATCGGCGCGGCGAGCGTGCGCGCGCTGGCGGAAGCCGGGGCGCACGTTGCGATATTGTATCGATCCGGGGAGGCGCGGGCGCAGGCGCTGCTTGCCGCGCTGCCGGGCGAGGGGCACCGGGCGCTGGCGGTCGATATCACGGACCCTGCCTCGGTGCAGGCAATGGCGGCGGCGGTGCGCGACGCTTACGGCCGGGTCGACGTGCTGGTGAATTCGGCCGGGGTGACGCGGCCGATCCCGCACGCCGACCTCGAAACCTTGGACGAGGCGCTGTTCGACCAGATCCTGATCGCCAACGCCCGCGGCCCCTATTCGGTGATCCGCGCGCTGCTGGCGCTGCTGCGGGCCGGGGCGCCTGCGGTGGTGGTGAACATCTCCTCGGTCGCGGCGCTGAACGGGGCGGGGAGCAACATCGCCTACGGCGCGGCCAAGGCAGCGCTGGAGACGATGAGCATGTCGCTCGCCCGCGTGCTGGGGCCGGACGTGCGGGTGATGTGCGTCGCACCCGGGCCGGTGGCGACGGATTTCGTCGCCGGGCGCGGACGGGAGGCCTTGGAGAAACTCGCCGCCGTCACGCCGCTGAAGCGGGTCGTGGAGGCGGAGGACGTGGCGCAGGCGGTCATGGCCTGCGTGCTGCACCTGCCGGCCAGCACGGGCTCGCGCATCATCGTCGACGGCGGGCGGATGCTGTAGCGCGTCCCGCCGATCTGCCGATGCCGTTTCGCGCGGACGCGGCGGCCCCGCCGTTTGGCCGGGCCGGGTCTGAGACCCGTTCCAATCCGCGCGTCGCCCCCGTATAGGGTGATGGAGGCGGTGGTCGGCAAAGGGTAGGCAGAGTGCGAAAATGGGAGACCGTCCGCCGTCTGCCGGGCAAGATCGCCGGCAGCCTACGGTTGCTACGGCGTGACCCCGAGGCGCTGGCTCACAACCTGCTGCAGTTCACCAACCCGGCGTTGTTCGAGCAACGGTTGATCGACGTCATGCATGCGGTGCCGATGCATGTCCGCTTCGATCCCGCGCTTGCCGGGCCGCCGCGGCTGAACGTCCTCGATGCGGCGTGGACGACGTCCGGCATGACGGGCGGTCCGAACACCGCGGTCAATCTCGCGGTCCGCATCGCCCGGCAGGGCATCGCGGTCCGGCTGGTCTCCACCGTGCAGCCGAACCGTATCGACCCGGCCTGGTTCCGGCGTCATGCGGCCGCGCTGGCCGGCGACGACGGGCGGATTGAGGTAACGTTGGCCTCCGCATCACAGGCGGATGCGCCGCTGGAACTGGGACCGGCGGACGGGTTCATGGCGACCCACTGGACCACGGCGCACCAGCTCCAGGAGCTGTTGCCGCTTCTGCCGATCCGCCAGTTCTTCTACATGCTGCAGGAGTTCGAGCCCGCCTTCTATCCCTGGTCGAGCAACTACGCTCGCGCGGTGGAGACCTTCGGCATGGATTTCTGGCCGATCGTCAACGAGGCGATGCTGGCGGAATTCCTGTTCAGCCAGCCGCTCGGGCGGCTTTCCGATCCGGTGATACGGAGCCGGGCCGTTGTGTTCGAACCGGCGGTTGATGCGACCCTGTTCCATCCACCCCCGGATGGGCCGCTGGTGCGGCCGCGGCGACTGCTGTTCTACGCGCGGCCAACCAACACGCGGAACATCTTCGGCATCGGCCTGATGGCGCTGCGCCGTATCGCCGCGGAGCCGGAATTTGCCGGATGGGAATTCATGTCCATCGGCAGCCGTGGCGGCGTGCCGGACCTGTCCCTGGGCGGCGGGCACGTGCTGCGGCAGGCCCCTTGGATGGATTATGCTGGTTATGGCGAGCTGCTGCGCCAGGCCGACCTCCTGCTCTGCCCGATGCTGTCGCCCCACACGAGCTATCCCGTGCTGGAGATGGCGGCCTGCGGCGGGCTGTCGATCACGAACAGTTTTGTTACAAAAACAAAACCCGGCCTGACCGCGCTGTCGTGCAACATCATCGCCGTCGACGCGACGGTTGCAGGCTTCGCCGAGGGCTTGTTGCAGGGTGCGCGGGCGGTCAACAGCGGCGCGCCGCGGGTCGCCTCGCTGGAGATGGCGCGCGAATGGGGCGCCGCGCTCGATCCGGCGGCAAGACGGGTCGCGGAGATTTTCCGGAGCCTGCAGTCGGGCGCGCGAGGCGGCGGTTGAGCCGGAGCCGCGGCGGGCAGGGGCGCGCGGCCAGCCTGCCCGACCGCGTGAGCATGGCGGCGACCAGGACAGGGCGCCCGCTTCACTGGTCGTTCGGCCGTCGCACCTCTGGGCATCCGGGCGATATCGGCTTAGGTTGCCGCCCCACGCTCGGAATGCGCTGGTCCCGCCGATGACCGAGACTTCCATCGCCCGCCGCTCCGTGATCGGCGCCGGCTGGCTCATCGCTTGGCGGATGGTCGCCCGAGGGCTGGGCTTCGTCAGCACTCTCGTGCTCGCGCGCCTGCTGGTGCCGGTGGATTTCGGGCTCGTGGCGATGGCGACTGCCTTCGCCGGTGCCGTGGACGCATTGTCCCAGTTCGGCGTGGAAGACATGCTGGTTCGTCGCGCCGAGGACGACACGCGGCTGCACGATGCGGCCTTCACCCTGCAGGCGGGGCGGGCGCTGCTGACCGGCGGGCTGATCGTGCTCGCCGCGCCGGCGGCGGCGCGGTGGTTCGACGAACCGCGGCTGATCCCGGTGCTGATGGTGCTGGGGGTGCTGTCCGGCGTCGCCGGATTCGAGAATATCGGCATGGTGGGGTTCCGGCGGGACCTCCGTTACGATGTACAATTTCGCGTGTCGCTGATCCCCCGGCTGCTGCAACTGGTGGCGACGATCGTCGTCGCCTGGACCACCCACAGCTACTGGGCACTCCTGGTCGGCATGGCGACGATGCGGGTCGTGCGGCTCGTCATGACCTATGTGGTGCATCCGTACCGGCCGCGCTTTTCGTTGTCCGGCTGGCGCGAACTGGCCGGATTTTCGTTCTGGCTCTGGGCGGCAAGCCTGGCCCGGCTGGTGTGGGACCGCTACGAGCCCTTCGTGATCGGCCCGAAATTCGGCCCGGCGAGCCTAGGTCTGTATCAGATCGCTGCCCTGGTGGCCGCACTCCCGGTGTCCGAGTTCGTCGCGCCGGCGGCTGACGTGCTGCTGGCGGGGTTCAGCCTGGCGCAGCGCAGCGGCAGCCGCGCGACGCAGGAGGCGCTGCCGGCAGGACTGGCGCTGCTGCTGTTGCTGGCGCCCGTGGGGCTTGCGATGTCCGCCGGGGCGGGCGATGTCGTGCGGCTGTTGCTGGGGACGAAATGGGCGGCGGCCGGACCGCTGATTTCCATCTTCGCCCTCTATTGCCTGTGGGCGCCGATCGGATATGTCTGCCGCGCGGTGATGGTGGCAACGGGGAAGGTCAAGCGGGAGTTTATCGTCATGCTCGTGATGGCGGCGATCAAAGTGCTGGCGATCACGGCAGCGGCGCGGACGCACGGGCTGGTATTCGTCGCGGGCGCGAGTGTCGCCTGTTCGGCGATCGAGACCTTGCTTTTCATGGCTCAGGTGGGACCGGTGGGTGGTTCGGCGGGGCGGCGGGCGTTGGGCGGGTTCGTTCGTGTGGCGCTCGGCGGCTTGGTGGCCGGGCTGGCGCTGGCGCAGACGGGGATGGGCTGGGTTTCTTTGGACCTGTTGCGCGGCGGTGGTTCTGCGGGGATTGGCGTCGCTCTGCTGCACCTGATCGTGCTCGGCATCGTGGCCGTGGTCGCCTGCTGGGGCACCGTCGGGGGGCTGTGGCTGGCGGCCGGGCGGCCACAGGGGCCGGAGACGCTGCTGTCGCGCGTGGCTGGGCAATTCCTACGGCCGTGCCTTGCATGGGTCAGGGGTACGGTGTAACCTACAGTTGCGCATGGGGCTATTTCACGGCACGACTCCATTGTGATATAGGCTAGTTCTCGTCGGTGCGCATGCCGACTGATGATGCTTCCCGGGCTTTGCGGTGGAACGGACCTTCCCGTGCGCGGCTGCGCATGGCCATGAGAAACGGAGGGTGTTCTTGGCGACCCAGGTGACCGTTGGAGTGCCTGTTTACAACGGCGCGTCGACGTTGCGCCGTGCGGTCGAGAGCATTCTCGCGCAGACGCGCAAGCCCGACGTGATCCACATTTCCGACAATGGCTCTACGGATGCCACGGGCGAGATCGGGCAGGCGCTGGCGGCGGAGCATCCCGCGGTTTCCTATACGCGCCAGCCGAACAATCTGGGGCCGTCGCCCAATTTCCGTTTTCTGGCGCAGCAGGCGAAGACACCCTACTTCATGTGGCTTGCGGCCGACGATTACCTCGATCCGACCTATTTGGAACGGATGCTTGCTGTGCTCGAGAGCGACCCCGGAGTGGTGACCTGTGTCTCGCGGGTGCTGTTCGTGCGGGCGGATGGCTCTTCGTGCCTTGCGGTTGGCACTTATCCTCTGCAGGGCGACACGGTGTCGAACCTGGCAGCCTATCTCTCCGACCCGAACGACAACACCCGGGTTTATGGGCTGCACCGCACCGCTGCGCTGCAGAACGCATATCCAGCTGGTGACTTCCTTGTCGCCAGCGACTGGGCGGTGATGGCCGGAACGCTACTGTACGGCAGGCACGCCGAGGTTCCCGAAACCCTGATGGTGCGCGACGAGACACCACATCGGGCCTACATGAGCATGATACGCCGCGAGGCCCGCGGGTGGCTGGACCGTGTTGTTCCGCTGCGGCAGATGAACCGGGACCTTCTGGTGCGCCAGCGGATTCCTCTGCGGCTGCCCGTGCTGAAGGCGCTCCTATTGGTCAACATCATGATGCACTTCGCCTACGCACGGGAATTCCATCCGCGCTACGCCAAAGTTGAGCCGTTCCTGCGACGTCACCTACTGTGGCGTCTGGCATGCCAACCCCCGCCACGCGGGCCGTAGGAGCGCCACGCCGTGGGGCCTGTGCCATGGCGCCTGGACCGTGCCACGAGTGACGCGCGCACTCGCCGACGGAAGCAGGACTGCACGGGTCCAACGCCACGTAATCCGTGCTAGACATTGCTGGATTCCGCAATCTGGATGCCGCCAAGCAGGATAACCCGAACATGGAGTTTGTAACGACATCGGTCCAAATGAATTACCAATTGAAGCCTGCGATAGAGATCGGAAGAAGCGGGTACCAATCTATATTGATGCCCGCAGGCTTATGGTCGAAAGAGACTTGGCCTCCTCGCCGCATGGATTGTTCTCGGAGAAGGCTTTCGGCCCAATTGCGCGTCGCCTGGGATCCGGGACAGGTGGGGTCATGAGAGATCCCGGTCGCGAGCTATATTCCCATGTCAAGGCGCTGTTCCCGATCTGCCGCAGCATCACCGGCGCCGGGCTGCGCCAGACCCTGGACTACATCGGGGCGCGTGTGCCGCTGGTGCGCCACGAGGTACCGTCGGGGACCAAGGTGCTCGATTGGACGGTGCCCGCGGAGTGGACGGTGCGTGGCGGCGTCATCGAGACCCTGGCTGGCCGGATATTGGTCGATTTCCGCCGGAACAATCTGCATCTCGTACAATACAGCCTGCCGGTCGACCGGATCGTGCCGGCCGCCGAGCTCGACCGGCATCTGCACAGCCTGCCCGACCAGCCGGACCTGATCCCATACCGCACCGGCTATTACAGCGATAGCTGGGGGTTCTGCCTCGCCCATCGCGACCGGCTGGCGCTGACCGAGCCGGCCTACCGGGTACGGATCGACACCGAACTGGCCCCCGGCAGCCTGTCCTACGGCGAATGCCTGCTGCCCGGAGAGGAGGAGGGCGAGATGCTGATCGCAGTGCACTGCTGCCACCCCTCGCTGGCCAACGACAACGTGTCCGGCATCGCGGTCGCGATCGAGCTGGCACGGCGGCTCGCGGCACGCCCGCGCCGGCGGCTCGGCTACCGATTCCTGTTCAATCCAGGTACGATCGGCGCCATCGCTTGGTTGCATTTCAACCGCGATGCTCCGCAGCGGATCCGTCACGGGCTGGTGCTGAGTTGCCTTGGCGATGCCGGTCCACCGACCTACAAGCAATCGCGCCAGGGTACCGCCGCCATCGACCGTTACGCGGCCTATGTGCTGCACGCTGCGGGCCATGCCGGACGGGTGCTGCCGTTCATTCCGTACGGCTATGACGAGCGGCAATATTGTTCGCCGGGATTCAATCTCCCGGTTGGCTGCCTGATGCGATCTCCGAACGGGACCTTCCCGGAATACCACACCTCGGCTGACGATCTCTCGTTTGTCCGCCCCGAGCACTTGGCCAGGTCGCTTGATCTGCTCACGCAGATTATCGATCTCGCCGAGCAGGATCGTGTGCTATTGAATACGGAGCCGTATGGCGAGCCGCAGCTGGGGCCGCGCGGCCTCTTTCGCGCGATCGGCGGGGCTTCGCTCGGCGCCGAGGGCGAGCGTGGGTTCGACCATATGACCCTGCTCTGGGTGCTCAACCTATCCGACGGGCAGCATTCGCTGCTCGACATCGCCGAGCGCTCCGGTCAGGATTTCGCTGCGGTTGCCGCGGCGGCAGCGGCGCTGGGCGCGGCGGGGCTATTGCGGCCGGCGTGAGGCCGTCAGGTGCGGCCAGCCGTCCCGCCTCGGCGGGAGGACCACGGCTGGCGGTGTCCTGATCAGCCCAGGGGCTGCATCGGACGCATGACGATCTCGGTAACCTCGGCGCTGCGCGCCAGCCGGAGGGCAGCAACGACCATGACGGCGACATCCTGCGGGCGCATCAGAGCTCCGGGCCCCGCCTGTCGCCCTTCGGCCGCCAGGATATCCGCCTGCATCGGCGTGTCGGTGCGGCCGGGGAACAGGTTGAGCACGCGGATGCCGTCGGCGTTCACCTCGGCACGGAGCGCATCCGCGGCCGCACGAAGCGCATGCTTGCCGGCGGCGTAGGCGCCGCTGCCGGCGCCCGCGCCCAGCCCAGCGGTCGAGTTGATGAACACCACCTGCCCCGCCGCCGCGCGCAGCTGCGGGAGGCAGGCCGCGGTGAGCAGCATCGGCGCATGCAGGTTGACGGCATCGAGCCGTCGCCACGCTACCGCGGAGGTCGTGGCCCAGGGGGACCGCAAGAACGCGCCTGCGCTGTGGGCGAGTACGTGCAACTCCGCCGGCATACACCGCACCACCTGGGCGCGTCCCGCCTCGGTGGCGAGATCTGCCGGGAGCGGAGTGACGGGCCCGCCGAGCTGGCCGGCCAGTTCCTCCAGAGGTGCGGCGCGTCGCCCCACCAGAAACACGCGCATCCCCTCGGCCGCGAGCGCGGTGGCCAACGCGGCGCCTATGCCGCTTCCGGCCCCTGTCACCACCGCGACCTGTCCCGCGAGACCTGTCATGATTGCAGCATAGCGAACCATTCCGGTTGGGCATTGGTCCCGGGACGGGCGGGGGCTGTCCTGCGCAGGGAGATGCGGGAGCCACCGTCCGTGTCGCGCTGCCCGGGTTGCAACCGTCTGGCCAATCGCATCATGGTGATCTTGCTCCCGCCTGGGCATCGATGGCGCTTCCAGCGATGGCCACCTCGGGGTACGACCATCGCTGTTTCAGGGCCAGCGCCGGCGCTTCGATGAAATGCCACGACAGCAGCGCGAGGCCGAGCGTGACCAGCAGTGACAGGAGCACGATCCCAAGCGGGGTGACGTGGTGGCCAAGGAGTTGCGCGGCCAACTGCTCGATCGGAAAGGCCCAAATATAGGTTCCGTACGACAGGTCGCCCCATCGTGCCAGATTCGGCAGGCGCACTGTAGGACTGAGGGCAAGATAGATCACGAGGTAAGCGCCGACCGTCGCCGTGGCCGGCCGGAAGCCGCCGATGAGGAGCGCCGCCACCCACAGCGCCAGGCAGGCCCAGGCCAGGCCGCGGTGCAGGGGCGGTCGCCAATGGTACAGCACCGCTCCCGCGAGGAAGAAAGTCCCCAGCTCGGCCCGGTCGCCGCCGAACCACATCTTGAGCGCCACCAGCCCGGCCAGATACAAAGCCGCCGTCACGTATTTATTCAGGAGGCCCAGAATGCCCAGGACCAGCACCAGGGCATAGCACGCGACCTCGTGATTGAGGGTCCATAGCGATCCGTCCACACCGCGTGGCCACGGGTTGTGCAGGAAGACTCCTGGAAGGTAGAACCGGGCATCGTAAAGCGAGAGGTTAACCAGGAAGAACCTGTATGGCTCGGACGAGCCGAAATAGGCGCCGATCGGCTCGACGGACAGCAGCGGCCCTGCGACGAAGGCCAAGACCAGAAGGACGGCCGCGAGCGCCGGCAGGATCCGCAAGGCGCGGTTCATCACGAAAGACAGGATGCTGCGGCTTCGCGTGAAGCTCATGGTGATGAGGTAACCGCTGATGATAAAGAAGACGGACACCGCGATGGAGCCGGCGTCGGTCTGCTGGCGGCTGATGCGCGAGATCGGGTCGGTCAGGATAGTGCCCGAGGACAGTGCGAAGGAATGGGAAACGAACACCATTAGGGCGGCGATCGCCCGCAGCGCGTCGAAATTGTTGGTCCGTGTCGAGCCCATGGCAATTTTCTCTGGCTTGCCCGTCCAACCGGCCGCCGCACGCATTGACGCCGTCACCCTCTCATATACGCGCGAACCCCCGCGCCCCGCAACGCTCCATGGAAAGACGGCTGACGCCCGGCTCCGCCCAGGCGAAAGCCCCAGTGCGGGCATGTCGTCGCCCAGCGTGGCAGCCCAAGCCCGATCCATAGCTCAGACGCGATTGCTCCACCAGGCGAGCGTGTCGGCCAGCCCGTCCGCCAGGGCGAAGCTCGGCGTATAGCCAATGCTTTCGCGCAGCACCGTGACGCTGGCGGCCAGGTGCAGCGGCTCGCCCTTCCGCGCCGGGCGGGCGCCCAGCCGCACCAGATCCGGCCGCCCGAGCAGGCCGGCCATTGTCTCCACGATCACCCGGATCGGCACGCAACTTCCGGTTGCGATATTGACCGGCCCGACATGCACACTGTCCAGCGTCGCCGCAAGCGCGCCTCCGACGTCGGCCACGTGCATGAAGTCCCGTTCTGCCGTGCCGGGGCCGCACAAAGCGGGTTCGCCACGCAGCAGCGCCTGCGCCACATCTGGGATTAGGCGGTTCGCCCTCTCGCGTGGACCATAACAAAAGAACAGGCGGCCCCACGCCATCGAAATGCCATCCTGCACCGCCGCGGCAGCCAGGATGCGATGCAGCGCGTTCTTGGCCGTGCCATAAAGCGTGGCGGGGCAGATCGGTGTCGTGACTTCGTCGAGCAGGTCCGTGGTCCAGTCGTATTCCGCGCACGTGCCGGCCGCCACCAGCCGGGTCCCGCCGGCCGCCACGAAGGCGCGATAGAGGCGCAGGCTGGCAATCACCCAGTCGAGGTTCTCCGGTGCGCGCCAGAATCGCCCGGGCGTGAGACCCCAGGCGAGGTGCAGCAGGTGGCTCGGCCGTAGCTTCTCGAGCAGCCCGTTGATCCCGGCGGGATCGGGATCGAGTAGGTCGACTGCATACGTCGCCACGCCGTCCGGCAGGCCGGTCGGGCAACGGCCGATCGCGTGGACCTCGAACCCGCGCGCGACCAATGCCTCAACGGCTGGGCGGCCCACAAACCCGCTCGCCCCAGTCACGACGATACGCCGCGCGGTCATGACGGCGGCGCAACCGGCGGATAGGTCAGGTCGCGCTCCGAGATGATCGGATCGGGCAACGGCCAACTGATGCCGAAAGCCGGATCGTCCCAGCGCGCACCCCGTGCGAGATCGCGATGATAGGCCTCGGTCATCTGGTAGAATACCTCGGTCGCGTCGGCCAGGGTCTGGAAGCCATGGGCGAAGCCCTCTGGGATGAACAGCGCGCGTCCATTCTCCGCGGTCAGCTCGGCGCCCACCCAGCGATGCCGCGTGGGGGAGCCTGGGCGCAGGTCGACCGCCACGTCGAAGATTGCGCCACGGGTGCAGCGAACCAGCTTGCCTTCGGGATGCGGCTCGGCCTGCCAATGCAGGCCGCGCAGAGTGCCGACGCGCGCGTTGAACGACACGTTGCACTGAACGAAGCCCCGCGGCAGGCCGTGCGCGGCGAATTCCTCCGCGCAGAAGCTGCGGGCGAAATGACCGCGCAGATCCGTGTGCAGATCGAGATCAATCTGCCAGACGCCCTCCAACGTGCTGGGCGTGAAGATCATGGCAGCACGCGCAATGTCGGGATCGGTACCGCACGGTGCGCGCCCCGGGTGCCGTGCCCCAGCATCGGTCGCCCGCTGGACAGGTCCGATTCCGCCATAGGCTGGCATGTCGTGTGGCCGGTCATCGGGGCCGCGGCAAGAACGATCAGGCCCGGAAGTAGGCGACGAACGGATCGAACGGGAACCTTTTGATCTCGATCTGCCGAATGTCGATCATCTCTTTGCAGGCGACCGTCTCGCCAGCGAATTTATCGTAATTGAATTCGTCGAAAGCGACGATGCCGCCCTTGCATACCAGCGGCAGCAGGTGCGTGAGCGCTGCGCGCGTGGGCTCATACAGATCGAAGTCAAGGTAGAGCAGCGCAACAGTGAGTTCGGGATGGTTGTCAACATATGGTTTGATCGTCTCGACTGCGTTACCTTTGACGATTTCGGTCCGGCGCATGTGGCCTGCGGCGCGGTTGAGGTCAAATAGCGCGATTGCCTCGCGGATATCGCCCTCAGACGTGTTAGAGAAATCGGCCTCCGTGATATCGTCCGGGTCTCCCTTGCCGCCCATCGACCGGAAGCCCTCGAACGTGTCGAAACCGACGATACGGCGATTGATCGCATACGGCTCCATTATCGATGATAGGTGACTGAACATGAGAAGGTTGTTGCCTTGGGCAACACCGCATTCGATAATGGCGCCCGATACGTCGAGAACCATTTCGAACAATCGGAAGCGGACCAGCATTTCGCACACTGTCTGTCGCTTGGCGAACAGGAACGGCGCGTCTGCCAGGGTCGCACGCGGCACATCCTCGATCGCCTTCACGCGCCGGCTCGCGTAATCCTTTTCGAAGCTAGTCTGGTAGCGGCCAAGTTGCGCCATGACAGCCCCCCTCATTTTGCGCTTGCGACTATAGCATTGGAGTTGAGCACGGGCAACGGAAACCGGGAATCCCTGTACGTGCCCGTTCAAAGGACCGTGACGGCAGTCAAGGGATATCGGTCAGGGCAAGGCAGTGCCGCGTCGCTGGGGGTCATCCGCCACACGGCATCCGGCGTGGTGCGTATGAAGATCACGCCAGCACGCGCACAGTCGGTATCGGCACCACGAAGCGGCCGCCCCAGCCGCGCACGGCCGCCATCTGGGCGGTGATCTCCTCCTGCAGGTTCCAGGGCAGGATCAGCACGTAATCCGGCTTCTCCTTCATGATCGCTTCCGGCCCGCGGACGGGGATGCGTGTGCCCGGGAGCAGCATGCCCTGCTTATGCGGGCTGCGGTCCACGGTGAAGGCAATCAGCTCGGGCCCAACGCCGCAATAGTTCAGCAGTGTATTGCCCTTGGCCGGCGCGCCATAGGCGGCGACAAGCTTGCCCTCTGCCTGCGCGTCGATCAGGAAGCGCAGCAGCGCGCTTTTCGCCGCAACCACCTGGCGGGCAAAGCGGCGATAAGCGTCGTCGCTTTCGAGCCCGGCCGCGACCTCCTCGGCAAGAAGCTGCGCCACTGCCGGGGTCTCGGTGTGGCGCACGCTGGCTGCGTGGCAGGCGAAGATCCGCAGCGAACCCCCGTGCGTGGTGAGTTGCTCCACGTCGAACACGCGCAACCCGTGCCGGGCGAAGATGCGCTTCACGACATGCAGCGACAGATACGAGAAATGCTCATGGTAGATCGTGTCGAATTGCGACTCTTGCATCAGCCGCAGCAAATGCGGGAACTCGACCGTGACAACGCCCTCGGGCTGCAGCAGAATCGTGAATCCGCGGATGAAATCGTTGATATCCGGCACATGCGCCAGGACGTTGTTCGCCGCCATGAGGTCAGGCGCGATACCCGCCTCACGCAGCCGCGTCGCGGTTGCCGTACCGAAGAACGCAATCTCGCTTGGGATACCCTTCTCGGCCGCCACCGCGGCGACATTGGCGGCCGGCTCGATGCCAAGTACCTTGACGCCGCGCTGCCTGAAATACTGCAGCAGGTAGCCGTCGTTGCTGGCAACCTCGACAATCATCGCTTCCGCGCCGAGGCCGAGACGCTGCGTCATCTTTTCCGCATAGGCTTCGGCGTGCCGGAGCCAGCTCTCCGAGTAGGAGCTGAAATAGATGTAGTCGCCGAAGATGTGCTGCGGGCTTTCAAACTCCTCAAGCTGCACAAGGCGGCAGGCGCTGCAGACATAGGCGTGGAGCGGATAGAACGGCTCCATCGACCGCGCCCGATCCGGAGACACGAAGGAATTGGCCAGCGGTGTCAGCCCGAGGTCGGCGAACGTCTCGTGCAGCGGAGCCTGACAGAACCGGCAACGGGCCGGGGTCATGCGTTCCTCCTCAGATCGGACGTCAAGGCGCCCGACGCCAGCAGGCCGGCCAGGACGTGCAGGCGGATATAGGTCGAATCACGGAAATTCGCCGTATCGAACCCGATCGACCGCAAGCCTTCGGTCAATCGACGGATGCTCTCGTCAAGCTCCACCTGCGGCTGGTGCTCCGGCGCGAGTTCACGAAAGCGACTGAAATCGACGGCATAGGAACGGCGGTCCGGTGGCGCGTTCTGGTTGATGGAGACCTTCGCGCCGTCGACCGCACGGGCACAGGCTTCGGCCAGATCGCGAACACGAAGATTCCACCTGTCCGAGCCGGCATTGACGGTCAGCACCGTGCCGCCGCGCGCGGCATCGCGCGTGGCGGCCCATTCGATCGCCCGCGCCATGTCGGCAACATCGATCAACGGACGCCAGGGCGTCCCGTCGCTGAGCACGGTGATCTCGCCGGAGGTCATGGCGCAGGCGGCGAAGTCGTTCAGAACAAGATCCAGCCGGAGGCGATCCGACATCCCGCAGGCGGTCGCGAACCGCAGGCTGGTGACGACCATGTTTCCGTTCGCAAATCCGGCCAGGCCCCGCTCGGTGTCTATCTTCGAACGGGCGTAAGCGGTCAGCGGATTGACCGGGTCGTCCTCGTTGCGGGCCTTGCCTTCAGCGAACCCGTAGACACTGCAACTGGAGGCAAAGACGAAATTGCGAACGCCGGCCTCGGAGGCGAGCCGCGCCAGGCGGAGGCTGGCGCCGCGGTTGATGCTGTCCGTCGCCGCCTCGAACTGCTTGCCCATCGGATCGTTCGAGATGGCGGCAAGATTGACCACCGCATCGGTGCCGCGCAGAAGCTCGGCCGGCAGATCGCGCACATCTCCGAAATGCTGCTGCGACAGCATTGTCTCGGGCAGCATTCCGGTGGTCGTGAGGCAGTGAGCGAAATACCCGGCATCGAAGCCGATCAACTCCGCATCAGGAAAGCGCCGGCGCAGGTGCCGAACGACGACGGGGCCGACATATCCCATATTCCCAGTGATCAGGATGCGCATCCGTCATTTTCCGTTCGTAGGTTGACCGTGCCGCATGACGTCATCCAGAAGGCAATCCAACCGACATTCCTGCTTTGAACGACAAGCCGCGGCGATCGTCAATCGACCCGCCATGGCGCTTTCCCGGACGCCCAGAGATCTTCCAGCAACCGCTTGTCGCGCAAGGTGTCCATCGGCTGCCAGAAACCGTCATGCCGGTAGGCCATCAGCTCCCCGGAGCGGGCAAGGCGCTCCATCGGCTCGGCTTCCCAGGGCGTCGGGTCGCCGGCAATCAGGTCGATCACCGAAGGCTGCAGCACGAAGAAGCCTCCGTTGATGAGCTGGTCGTCTCCGATCGGCTTTTCGCGGAATCCGCGCACCTCGTTACCAGCCAGGTCGAGCGCGCCGAACCGCCCGGGCGGCGCGACCGCGGTCACCGTGGCCGCCTTGCCGTGCGCCTGGTGGAAGGCGATCGAGGCGCGGATGTCGACGGTGCTGACCGCGTCGCCGTAGGTGAAGCAGAATGGCTCGTCGCCGATGTAGTCGCGCACCCGACGGAGCCGACCGCCGGTCATGGTGTCCGGCCCGGTCTCGACCAGCGTCACCTTCCAGGGCTCGGCTGTCGCGCGATGGAGGGTGGTGCTGTTCGCGGCCAGGTCGAATGTCACGTCCGCCGTGTGCAGGTGGTAGTTCTGGAACCACTCCTTGATCATATAGCCCTTGTAGCCGAGGCACACGATGAACTCGCTGATTCCGTGGGCGTGATAGCCGCGCATGATGTGCCACAGGATCGGCATGCCGCCGATTTCGACCATCGGCTTCGGCCGGGCGACGGTCTCCTCCATGAGGCGCGTGCCCAAACCGCCCGCAAGGATGACAGCCTTCCTGATCAAGCCGTCCATGGCGCGGTCTCCGTCGGGGTAAAACGAACTCGACCTGAGGAGGTGTGGTGTCTATGTGATGCAAATCTGCAACACTCTCTGATCGTCTCACTTGCACTCCGCGTGTGGCCGGCAGAACGATCGCCATCGACGGATCCTACGAACCTTGGTGGCTCATCGGCCGCTGGATCGTCGCCATCACCTTGCCCTCATGCGGGATCCGCCATCATGACGGCGATGGTCCATGCTGCGTAACATTGGGGAACTTTACGTCACATGGCGACATACTATTGACGGAGAGCGACCAAGAAAACTGATAATCAACAAATTCTTGTCCGCGCCATCAACCGGCAAAGGGCGGGAAGAAGCTTGCCAAGACACGGAAGGATTGCCAGCCTCACCCCGGTGCGTCCCCCGCAGGTCAAGACGGCTTGCGCGGGCCGTGTCGCCGCCTACGCGGAGGGCGACGTAGCCAGCGACGCAGGTTCGGGGGGGCGGAACCACACGCAATCCTGCTGGCGGCCAGACACGGTCAAGGGACTAGAAAAATTCTGGGTTGCGGCACCAGCGGATCTGCAAATCCGCCGGTCCCCGTTGCAGGAGAGAAGCACATGGGCCTCGCCAAGTCATATCGCGCGCTAAAGCACAAAGCCGGGGACTATTACTGGGATAAGTATGAGAAATATTCCTTCCTGCGGTCCTGCCCGCCGAGCGCGAAGCTGCTCGACGTAGGCTGCGGAAACAACTCGCCCAGGCAGGCCAAGGCGTCTCGGCCGGACCTCTACTATGTCGGAATCGATGTCGGGGAATACAATCAATCGGACGCTTCCCGCGTGGCTGCGGATCAGTACATCATCGTCCCGTCACAGGAGTTCGCGCCGCGAATTCAATCCATGCGCGGTGAATTCGATGCGGTCATCAGCAACCACAATCTCGAGCACTGCGACGATCCAACTGCCTGTCTGGCCGCCATGCTGGACGCGCTGAAGCCGGGCGGGCGGATCTTCCTCGCCTTTCCGTGCGAAAAGAGTGTTGCGTTCCCGAGCCGGACAGGGACTCTCAATTTCTTCGACGACCCGACCCACAAGGTCGTTCCCAGGTTCGACAAGGTGTGCTCGGTCATCGCCGCGCACGGCCTCAGGCTGGAAGTCGTGCGTAGAAGATATCGGCCCCTGAGTTCGTGTCATTCAGGGACTCAAGGCGGAACTGCGAAGCCGTCGCGAGGGCCGCGTCCTGCCCGGCACCTGGGCCCTGTATGGCTTCGAGACCGTTATCTGGGCATCCAAAGATCCCGACAGATCGGGAACGACGGACGGGGCCGTACCTGGCCGCGCGGAGGAAACGCCTCAGGGTACTCGAAGCGCCGCTCCCACTTCGGCCGCTTGAGGCTCCAGCGCACCCAGGAGTGCCCCTCGCAGCGCAGCGCGAGAAAAATGTGCGCGGGCGTACGCGATCTCCGCCTCCGCCTGAGCCCCCCACGCCGCATCGTCGGCCATCAGCCGCAGAATCGCCGCTGCCATCGCCGCCGGCTCGTCGTGCACCGGGACGATGTCCGCCAGCCCCGGGATGCCCTCAGCGCCGACGTGCGTGGTCACCACCGGGACACCGTTGCGCAACGCCTCCACGACCTTGCCCTTCACGCCGGCACCGAACCGCAGCGGAACCACCGCCACGCGTGCCTCCTCATAGCAGCGCTGCAACGCCTCGTCGGTGAGGTAGCCAGTGACCTCGATCCCGTCCCCCGCCAGCGCCAGCACGGGCGGGGTCGGTCCCGAACCGGCTATCATGAAGCGCGCGTCCCCCCGCACGGCGCGCACCCGTGGAAAGACCGTGCCGGCGAACCAGATGGCGGCATCCTGGTTCGGGGCGTGTGCGAAGTTGCCGACGAACAGGAGGGTGGCGGTCTTCGCAGCCGCGCGCACGGCCGGAAACTGGTCAAACGCCATGGCCATCACTGCCGTGGCGGTCACGCCCGGCACCATGGCGGCGACAGCGGCCGCTTCCGTCGCCGAAGGGTAGAGAATCACGTCAACGGTCCGCCAGATCTGCCGCTCGATCGCAAGCTCGCGCTCGGCGATCTCGCCGAGGTCGATATCGCGTGCGAGCGCGGCTTCCGCCCGCAGGCGCGCGAAGTGCAGATCGTGTCCGTAGTAGCTGATCCGGGCATCGGTGCGCTCCAGCACCAGCTGCAGCAGCGCGATGGCCGGCCGCGGGCGCATCAGCATCACATGGTCCAGCGCGGGACCATGTGCCGCCAGCCAGGCGCCGATGCCGCCGATCGTACGGCCATCGACCACCAGCACGCCCTGGGCGGACAAGGCGCGCGTGTAGTCCCCCGCGTCCAACCGGTCGAACGGCGCAAATACCACCGACCACCCGGCCTCTAGAAAGGCCGCAATGAACGCAGCGGTGGTTCGCGCCCCGGCGTGGCGATCCGGGCAGGGGATGCTGGCATCGACGATCAGGATCGTCCGCTCGCCCGGCGTCGGTGGGCGGGGGGCCAGTGATGCGGCCGTGAGCTCGGGAGAGGAGGGCGCCGGTTCCGGGGGCTCGGGCGCTTGCGCCAGGCGGTGTCGAGTTAGCCGCCGGGATCGCGCACGGGCGCTTAATTCCCCAAGCGCCGCCCAGGTCGCCAGCTTCCCGAGCCGTACTCCCGCCCGGGCCAGCGCAGGAAAATGCCGGCCGAGCCGGCGCGCGATCTCGGTCGCCTGCCAGCTGTTGCTGGCCAGCAGGTCCTGCACCCTGCGGTCGCTTTCAAGCAGGCGGAGCCGGGTCAGGCGCAACTGCTTTCGTGCCAACGCAAGTTCTTCGGCAAGGCATCGCTGCTGGTCTTCCAGGATCGCGGACCGCGCATCGCGCGGAAGCACGCTCATGGGACACGCGGCTCCGGCTCCCATCTCGCCACCAACCGGTAGCGCAGGCCTATCATCACGATCCGCCGTCCGATGGCCGCCGGCCCTCATCCCAGACACACCGCCAGAAACCCCGCCGCCTTCCCCCGCCAGTCCGCCCCCGCCGCCACCTCCAGCCCGCGCGCCGCGAGCCCAGCGCGCAGCCCCGCATCCGCCCGCAGCCGTCGCATCGCCCCCCCGATCGCCGCCACGTCCCGCCCGTCCACCACCAGCCCGTTCACCCCATCCGTCACCGCATCCGGGCTGCCGCCCGCGTTCCCCGCCACCACGGCCAGCCCGCAGGCGTTCGCTTCCAGGAACACGAGCCCGAACCCCTCGGTATCGCCGTTCGGCAGTTCCCGGTTCGGCATCACGAACACATCCCCCAGCCGGTAGTGGTCCACCAGCTCCTCCTCGGCCACGAGGCCGGTGAACACCATCCGCTCCCCCACGCCGAGCTCGGCCGCGAGCACCACCAGCCGGTCGCGGTAGGCGCCGTCGCCCACCACCAGGAAGCGGCAGTCGGGAAATTCGTCCGCGAGCGGGGCGAAGGCGCGGATGGCGTGGTCGATCCCCTTCTTCTCCAGCAGCCGGCAGACCGTGACGAACACGAACGCGCCTTCGATGCCGTAGTAGCGCAACAGGTCCGCCCGCTTCGGGCCCGGGCGGAAACGTTGCGGGTCCACCCCGTTCTCGATCAGCACGATCCGCCCGCCGGCGTCTTCCCCATCCGCCGCACCGGCGGCCGCACCTGCCAGCAGCCGGGCGGTGGCGGCGCGGGTGAAGCGGCTCACCGCCACGATCCGTTGCGCATTCGCCACGTAGCGCCGGCGGCGGCGGAAGTCGTCGTCATAGCCGTCGCTCGTGGTGATCTCCTCGCCGTGCATATAGACCACGCGCCGCACGAAGGGGAACAGCCGCAGCACGGGAAACAGCCAGCCGGCCGAGACCAGCTCGCCGATGCAGACGGCGCGCACGCCACCGGTCAGGATCAGCCACAGCACGGTTGCCAGCACGCGGGTGCGGATCGCCGAGGTCGTCCAACCGGAACCGCGCCCGCGCGCCCCAGCCGCGCACCGGCGCGGCCTCCAGCACCGTGCGCAGCAGCCGCAGGCGGATGATGGGGTAGGGCGCCTGGCGGTCGTGCTCGCGCCAGCCGATCAGCGGCAGGCCGTCGGCGTAGCTGTGGGTGGCGGCAAGGACGATCACCTGCCCGCCGCCGTAGCGCGCCAAGGTGTCGTAGACGACCGCCGAGCCGCCGCGCACGGGCGGGAAAATTATTCGCCACCAGCAGCACCCGCGGCCGGCGTCTCGCGACGGTCTGCGCGGGGCGTCCGCGCGCGGTTGCCTGCTCCGCTCCCGCGGCCAGGGCGGCGTCGCGCCGGCTCAGCACGGGCGCACCGCCGCGGGCGCCTCGCCCAGCAGCCGCGCCAGTTCCGGCACGCCGGCGAACCGCGTCTCCGCCCGCCGCGCCAGCCCGTCCAGCACCGCCGACAGCCGGTCGTAGAACATGTGCAGCTCCTTGCGCGACTGCACATAGGGGTTGTGCCCGATGGCGAGGGAGGAGGAGTGGAAGCTCAATGTCAGCACCCGCTGGTCCGCCGCCTCCTGGCCGCGGATCAGCCGGCGCATCGCCGCGGTGTCGTTGCCCTCGGGCGACAGCGTGATCCGCTCGGCGATGCGCAGCCACGACAGGACGGCGCGCGGGAGCGACGGACCGGGGCCGGCGAAGGGACGATAGAGCTCGGGCGCCAGGGCGCCGGCCCAGCCCACGATGTCGCGGCAGACCGGGACCTCCAGCAGACGGCGGCTGGTGCCGAACCAGAACGGGCGGACGTCGTAGGCGGAGAAATCCGGGCCGCCCTCGGCGCCGAGGTCGGTGCGCGGGGCGATCGAGGTGTCGATCAGGAAGCCCAGCCGTTCCAGCAGCGCCACCGTCTGCGCACCGATCCCGTAGCGCCCGGCCTTGAACACGCGCGGGGCGAAGCCGAACACGGCGGTGAATTTCTCCGCCAGGCGCACGATCTTTGCCTCCTCCACCGCCGCCGGCAGGTTGAGGGGGAAGGAGAGGCGGCGGTCCGCGCCGGTGCCGAAGGGCGGATTGACCCAGGGGTGCATCTGCACGCCGAGCGCGCAGCGCCCGCGATCGAGCTGGCGGCGCAGCAGGCGCACCACGTCGGCGTCTTCCAGCACCGGGTAGGTCAGCAGGTAGGTGGGCGGCAGGTCGTAGGCGGCGAGGATTTCCTGCAGCGGGCCGATCGCGTGCATGCAGGCGGTGGAATAGGCGGTGCCCTCGACCGGGCGGGACCAGTTGAAGTCCTCCTCGGCGTCGACGATCAGGCTCACGAGCAACTGGCCCGGCGGGGGCGGGGCGGGCGAGGGGTTGGGGAAGGCGTCGGGGCGGATGTGGGCGAACATGCCGGGCGGTGCCTTGGCTTCGGAGCGGCGCGGAGGGAAGGCAGACGGTCGGCGCGCTCCCGCCGTCGTGCACCCGCCGTTGTCGCGTGAGCGGGGCGCCGCCCGCGCCGGCACACCGAGCGCCGGCCGCCGCACGGGTTCCGACCATCGCTGCATATCGCAAATCGGGCTGGTACGGAAGCGGTTCGGCGCACGCGCCGCCGGCCGGCGACGCACGCCGGGGTTCAACCGGGCAGCGGCACGGGCGCGAAAGGGGCGATGTCCGGCGGCCCGGCGGCGAACCACCAGCGCACCGCGTCATGCGGCGTTCCCGGGGCTGCCGCTGGGTCGGTCCCAGGGGCGATCCCAGGGGCGATCCCGGGGGTCGGCCCAGGGGCAGGGGCGGCCAGGTGCACCTCGGCGTCGCTTGCCCGCGGACCGGTTGCCAGCGCCAACCGGGCACTGCACACGGTGCCGAATCCCCCGCGCGGGACCACGTTGATCTGTTCCGCCGCCGAGCCTGCGCGATCGGCGAGGATCGCCTGCCAAGCCGCCCAATCATCGGCATCCGGCGCCGGCGCGGCGACGAAGCGCGGCAGATGGCGCGCCACCCGCGGGCTCGCCAGGTCGTCCGGATCATGCGCGGTGACCATGTGCAGCCCAGGCGCCAGCGCCAGCGTCTCCGCCCGGCCGCGCCCGAGCCCGCACAGCACCATCGCGCCCGTCCGATCGGCCAGCACAAGGTTGAAGCTGCGCCAGGCCCCCGCATCCAGTGCCGCAATCGCTGCCGCGGCCGCGGCGGCCGAGCCGTGCTCCAGCGCCAGGAGCGGCAGTTCCCCGCGCGAGCGCTTGCCGGGCGCGGGTCCCAGGCTGCCCGGCCGATTCAGCACCGCTGCAACCAGCCCGTGCCGGTTCACCCCCATCCAGGTGCCGCCGCCGCTACGATCGCGCCCGGCGACCACGCCCGGCCGGTCCGGCCACCATGCGCCCGGCGGATCCCATGCGCGGTCCAGCATCTCGTCGCGATTGGCCGCCACCAGCACCGGCAGCGCATGGCTGGGGCGGAGCAGCAGGACGACGGTGCACACGCGCGCGCCGCCGGCTCAGACGGACGGCGCGGCCGGCCCGGGCTCGCCGAACACGCGGGTGAATACCGCATCGAGCGCGCGCAGGTGCAAGCGCCGGGTCCATCGCGCGGTCCAGCTCGGCCGCGGAGACCCGCCCCGCCACCTCCGGGTCGGCCAGCAGGTTGGTCGCGGAAGCTGCGCGCCGTCCGGCGTGCCCAGGCGTCTCCCAGGTCGCCATCGCGTTGCGCTGCACGATCCGGTAGGCGTCCTCGCGCAGGATGCCGGCCCGGGTCAGCGCCAGCAGCACCTCGCCGGAATGCACCACGCCGCCCAGGCTCTCCAGGTTCGCCGGCATGCGCTCCGGATACACCACCAGCTGCTCCATCATCCCGGCCAGCCGCACCAGCGCGAAATCCAGCGCGATGGTCGCGTCCGGGCGCGATCACCCGCTCCACCGAGGAATGGCTGATGTCGCGCTCGTGCCACAGCGCCACGTTCTCCAGCGCCGGCACCACCGCGGCGCGCACCACGCGCGCGAGGCCGGTCAGGTTCTCGCTCAGCACCGGGTTGCGCTTGTGCGGCATCGCCGAGGAGCCCTTCTGGCCCGGGGTGGAAGAACTCCTCCGCCTCGCGCACCTCGCTGCGCTGCAGGTGGCGCACCTCGGTCGCCAGCCGCTCGATGCCCGCAGGCGATCACGCCGAGGGTGCAGAAGAACGCCGCGTGGCGGTCGCGCGGGATCACCTGGGTGGAGACCGGCTCGACCGCCAGCCCGAGCCGCTCGGCGACATACGCCTCCACCCGCGGGTCGAGATGGGCGAAGGTGCCGACCGCGCCGGAGATCGCCGCCACCGCGATCTCCGCCCGCGCCGCCACCAGCCGGGCCCGGTTGCGGGCGAACTCGGCGTAGTGCCCGGCGAGCTTCAGGCCGAAGGTGGTCGGCTCGGCGTGGATGCCGTGGCTGCGGCCGATGGTCAGCGTGTGCTTGTGCTCGAAGGCGCGCGCCCGCAGCGCCGCCAGCACCGCGTCGAGGTCGGCCAGCAGCAGGTCGGCCGCCTGGGTCAGCTGCACCGACAGGCAGGTGTCCAGCACGTCGGAGCTGGTCATGCCCTGGTGGACGAAGCGGCTGTCCGGCCCGATCGCCTCGGCCAGCCAGGTGAGGAAGGCGATCACGTCATGGCGGGTCTCGCGCTCGATCGCGTCGATCCGCGTCGACGTCGGCCGGCGCCGATCCGGCGCCACGCGGCGCCGCCCTTGGCGCGGATCGTCGCGCGGCCGCCGCCTCCGGGATGGCGCCGATCCGGGCCATGCCCTCGGCGGCCAGCGCCTCGATCTCGAACCAGATGCGGTAGCGGTTCTCGGGCGCCCAGATGGCGTCCATCTCGGGTCTGGTGTAGCGGGGGACCATCGTGCGGCTGCCCCTGCTTCCGGTGGAGCGCCGCCAGCTAGACCGCGTCGGCCGGCGCTTGGCAAGGCCGACCGGGCAACGCCGGAAGGATCGCGCCCGCATGGACCTGCCAGCCTGACCCACGATCTCGCGCGCGCTGGCTCAGGTGATGCTGATCGACATCGCGCTGGCCGGCGACAACGCCGTGGTGGTCGGGCTGGCCGTGGCCGGGCTGCCGGCGCGGCAGCGGCGGCCGGCGATCATGCTCGGGCATCGCCGGCGCGACGGTCGATCCGCATCGGCTTCGGCGCGGTCGCGCTGCGATCTGCTGGCGATCATCGGCCTGCTGCTGGCCGGCGGGCTGCTGCTGCTGTGGGTGTGCTGGAAGATGTTCCGCGAGCTGCGCCGGCCCGACCGCTCGCCGCGGGCGACGGCGGCGGCGGCGCGGCGAAGACGCTGGCGCAGGCGATGCTGCAGATCATCCTGGCCGACGTGTCGATGAGCCTGGACAACGTGCTGGCGGTGGCCGGCGCGGCCGGCGGGCAGCCCTGGGTGCTGGTGGCGGGCCTGGTGCTGTCGGTGGTGCTGATGGGGGTGGCGGCGGACCTGCTGGCGCGGGTGCTGGAGCGGCAGCGCTGGATCGCCTGGGTGGGGCTGCTGATCGTGCTGGAGGTGGCGCTGCGGATGATCTGGCAGGGGGCGCATCAGGTGGCGGGGGTGATGTAGCGGGGGTGGGTGGGCGAGCCGGTGGAAGCCTCTTCAAGAGCCAGATCAGGGCGCACCCGAACCGGCGGTTGGGACGGGGGCCATGAAGGAAGAACGTTCGGGACTCGATAGGGGGTGGCCCCCGTCCCAACCGCTGGTTGCGGCTGGCCCTCGCTTCCCCATCGGCTATAATAGCGGTAAACGGATTGAGGACACTGGTCCCGTTGCGGCTGGCCCTCGCTTCCCCATCGGCTATAATCCGTGCAGCTTTCGCAGTACCAGCAGGATAGTTGCGGCTGGCCCTCGCTTCCCCATCGGCTATAATCTCGTACACCGCCACACGCACCGACAATGAGTTGCGGCTGGCCCTCGCTTCCCCATCGGCTATAATCGCAGATCAGCACCCAGGCGGCGCTTTCGGTTGCGGCTGGCCCTCGCTTCCCCATCGGCTATAATCGACGGCCGGGCCTGAACGAGCGCCAAAGAGTTGCGGCTGGCCCTCGCTTCCCCATCGGCTATAATCGCGCTGGCGTGGAGTGTCGCGGACAACGTGTTGCGGCTGGCCCTCGCTTCCCCATCGGCTATAATACCTCGTACAGGCACCGCACTGTGCCGGTGGTTGCGGCTGGCCCTCGCTTCCCCATCGGCTATAATCTCGGCGATCGGCGCCACGGCCGCGACCGCGTTGCGGCTGGCCCTCGCTTCCCCATCGGCTATAATGCGGGCGAGGAAGCGGCGCCAGGAGGCGTTGTTGCGGCTGGCCCTCGCTTCCCCATCGGCTATAATCCGTCCTCGGTCAACCTGCTGACGAATAAGCAGAAATTGGCCGAGGACGGTCGCCTCGAACATCAAAATAGCTCCAACTGAGAGGGCGGGGACCGCCCCCGTCCGCGTGTCTTGCCCCGGAACACCACCATATTGGCGAACTGCCGATCGGTTACCGCCAACAGGTGCACGCTGCCCTTGTCCGGCCGCACCTTGGCGATATCGCGCACCCGGCGCTCCACCTGTTCCTTCCCGGCGCAGAACCGCAAATATATACTGAACTGGCTCATCTCGAAGCCCTGATCGAGCAACCACTGGCGGAACTTCGTCGCGGCGCGCCGCTCCGTCTTGGTGCCGACCGGCAGGTCGAACATCACCACCAGCCACATGAACCGATACGCCGAAAGCGGCGGATTACGCATCTCCCGCGGTCGCGTCGTCGGCGCCGGAAACAGCCTCCGGCAGCGGAAACTCGAGATGCGGCACTCCGGTCAGGAAGCTCTCCGCCAGGCTGGCGGCCAGGCGGATCATGCAGGTCGCCAGCGGCGTATGCCCCGCCGGGGTCGGTTCCTCGCGCACCAGAACGGACGCGAGGCGCCGTTTGGCGGCCGGCGTGACTTCGCCCCCCCCTTCGGCCAGCAGGCGGTAGGTTTCCCAGTCCACCACCGGCCGGAACGGTTCCATCAGATCGTCCGCCAGCGGCATCGCGTTGTGCGGATGGCGGTGGAAGATGCCGAGACCCGGGTGTAGCCCGGCGGCGACGATCGCCCGCGCGGTGGCCGCGCGCAGCACCGCATAGCCATAGTTCAGCAGTGCGTTCGCAGCATCGCCGTCGGGATCGCGGCGGAACGCGGTGCCCATCAGCAGCGGCCAGTAGCGACGGGCGGCCTGGGCCTCCAGATTGTCGGGATCTCCCGCCTGTACCAGGCGCGCCAGCCGCTCGAAGGCGCCGGCGCGCTGCCCGGCCCGCGCCAAGGTCCAGCCCTGGCGGCGGATCTTGGCGCGGACCACCTCCGCCCAGAGGCGCTTTGCCAGCGCCGGGCCGCGCTCGATCTGCATCTCCATCCGGCGTTGCTGCGCGTGATGGCCGGCCACCGGCCACAGCAGCCCGGCGGGGGCGTAGTTGCGTCCGCACAGCACGAAGGGAATGCCGCGCTCGGCCAGCTCCGCGAGCAGGGCGCAACTGGCCGTGGTCGCCGCCGAGGTGGCGATGACCGCGGCCAGATCGTCGAGCGGAACCCGTCCCACCTCCGCCCCGGCGGCACTCACCACCAGGAAGCCGCGCTGTTTGCTCAAGTACCGTCCGTCTTCCGCGACGTCCACCACGCGGCCGAGCGGGGAGGTGGTCATGTGATCCGGGCCGAGCCGGCGAGAACACGGCCATCGGGGGTGACGAACAGCTTGCGGACCTGCTCGGCAAGAAGTCGTGAAGCGCTCGCATAGACATATTTGAACGGATCGTCTTTCGCAGCGTCGCGCGCCTTCAGATTGCCCGCCTCCTGATGCGGCGCCAGCGTTACTTGGCCCTCGCTCATTTTGACCACCCGCAGGATTCGCCGCTGCTCGCCGGCACCGAACCCGATCAGATCGCTCTTGTGCAGCCGCATCAGCAGCTTGGCCGCCGGGTGCGGGCGCAGGTCCGGCACCGGCCGACCCAGACGCACGCCTTCCGCCTGCTGCGCTGCCGCGAACGTGGAGATGACGATCAGCTTCGCCGCGCCGCCCGGCAGCCGCCACAACTCCGCCCGATGGTTCCCGTCGCGCTTGACCAGTTTGTACGGCTTCCCGGTCCGCCGGTCGGCGATCGGCTGCGTGCTGTCCAGGCGTTCGACGGTCCGCACCCGCCGCACCACGGCCTCGCCCGGGTTGTGCAGCGCCGCCAGGGCCGCCTTGCGCGCGGCGGTATCGCCGGCGGCCAGCGCCGCCGCGATCTTCTCGCCCAGCGCCGGGTCGCGCACCCGCAACGTGGCGTCCGCCGCCGACCACGTCGCCAGCGACTCGATCGGCCGCCGCACTACGACGTTCGGCTCGGTGCCTTTGGCGTCCCGGATCGGCCCGTAGGCGGTGTCGTTGTGCAGCGCCGCCTGCCAGCCGGTGTCGGGCTTGTGGGAGACAACCACGGTCGCGAGCCGCGCCCGCACGTCCTCCACGAACCCGGTCCAAGGCGGGTCCAGCGCCACCAGCAGCCGCTCGCCGCGTTCCTCCGCGCGCTTGGCCGCATCAGTCGTGCGCTTCAGCAGGCGGCGGTCGACCAGGCTCACCACTACCGCATCGATCGCATGGTGCCGATGGTCGTCCCGCGTCTTCGTCGCACCGCCCTTGCCCAGTACCGCCGCCGGCGACAGGCCGAGCGCGCGCCGCAGCAGGCTGCTCAATCGTCCGGGCGTGGACCAGACCTTCCCGGGCGCCAGCACTTCCAGATACGCCGTCGCCCAGCGTGCGATGGTGCTGCTGTCGGTCAGGTGGCGGGCCAGGAAATCGCCCTCGCGGGCGAATTTCGCCAGCGCGTCGGGCTGGAACCGCCAGCGCTTCTGCTCCGGCAGCAGCACGACCCGTTCCAGAAATCGCCGGCCAGTCCCGGGAATGGCCGAACGCCTCATAGGGCGTGCGTTTCGCCTTCGCCCGATTGGCCTCGCGCGTCACCAGCACCCGGTTGGCCGCGCCGTCGTCCAGCGCCACCGAGAACGGCAGGATATGATCTTCCTCGATCGCATCGGACAGCGCGGTGCGCGGCGTGATCAGCGTTCCGGTGTAGGGGCACACCCAATTCTTCGGATCGTATGCCTGCTCCTCCCACAGCCGCAGGCGCATCAGGTTGCTGCCGTTGACCGGCAGCCCCAAGCCGGCGAGCTCGGCCCGGCGTCGGTCATTGGCGTCACGGTTCTTCTTCTGCTCCTTCTCGTATTCCTCCCGCTGCTTCTTCGATCGGCCGAGGTCGCGCAGGGTTTCCACCACGATTTCCGTGGGCGGCCCCAGATGCTCGACGACCGCGTTCACGACCCGGCGCAGTTCGTTCAACGCGACGTGCACGGTGGGGTTCGGCGCGCGACCGAACCGCTTTTCTTCCGGGTCCTTCGGTTCGCCGGTTCCGGTTCCCACCCGTTCGGCCAGCAGCTCGCCGTAATAGGGCAGGCGCTCACGGATTTCCCCGGTGCGGGTGTCGGAATGGTGCCGGTAGCCGGCCGCCTGCACCGCGTCGCTGTAGCGCAACCCGGTTTCCAGCTTGGGCAGGATCTTGCCCAGCGCGACCGCGGACAGCGCGGCGTGACCGTCGGCGAGCGATGCCTTCGCGGCCCGCACGGCGACCTCGGCGGAGAGCCCGACGCCGCGCAGCGCCTCGGTCGCCTGTTCGTCGTTCTCGGCTTCCAGGATCGCCAGCACCGCCGCGTCCTGGGCGGCGAGGTCGAGCGCGTGCCATTCCGTCCCGGCCAGCTTCTTCCCGCCGAGCCGGTGCGCCGTATCGCAGCCCACCAGCTTTTCCTCGCGCGTGTTGAAGTCGGTGTCCGTCGCCAGCCCGAGCAGCTTCCGCACTCGATCGAGCGGAATGTCGGTGCCGCGATAGAGCAGGGAGGAAAGCGTCGCCCGCTCCTTCTCGCCCAGCGGACGCTCCGGCACGCCGGGCGGAGCGAGCCGGAGATGGGCAAGGTTCTGCGCGATGCGGGCGCGCTGCGCGGTCGGCAACGCCCGCGGCGCGCGCGGCTCCGTCGGTTCCAGCCAGCATTTCCCGACCGGCGGGGATTTGAGCTCGCGCTGGAAGAAGATGATCGCGCGGAGTCGGTCCCGCATGGTCTCGCTGAGGTCCGGGTTCCACCCTTGCTGGGCCGCCCAGATCGTCTCGAACTCGTGCTGCACCATCGCGCGGGTGGGGTAGAACGGATAGGCGGCGGTCTTGCCCGACCCGGCCAGCCGGACCCGGACGCCCAGGCGCTTCTCATGCCGGTCGGCAAGCCAGCTTCCGATCGTGGCATGGCCGCCGCGCGCCAGTTCCGCTTGCGTGCGCTGGGCGGCGTCCTGGATCACGCCGCCTTCGTTGGAGGCCCGATCCACCTTGCGGTTCGATTTGAATCCGCGATGCTGGTTGATGTGGAACAGGACCCGCCCGAGCTCGTCGGGGGCAAGCCGCCGGTGCAGCGCCGCGGCGCGCAAGGCATAGGGGTCGCGCGCGGCGACCGCCTGGCGCTCCGCGGCCCCGCCCGGCATCAGCCCGAAACGGGTCAGCGCGTTCAGCAGGGCGCGTCGCCGTTGAAGATAGCGGTCGCGATTCCGCCGCATCGACCGTGGCCCGCGCCGCTCGGCGGCCAGGGAACTGCCGTCCTTGGGATTTCGTCCGTCCGGATAGACCCGAACGCCAAGATCAAGCAGGCCGGCCGGCCGGCCGTCGCCATCAAGGCTGACAGCGGACCATCCGATCGAATTGGCCCCGAGATCGAGGCCCAGCCGGTATCGCGTTTGCATCGAAACAGATTGACCGCCGGACCATTCCGGCGCAATATGCGTTCGGAAGTCTTGTCTCTGTTTTAGCCGATGGGGAAGCGAGGGCCTTCCGTTAACAAGCGCCTTCGGGTGCACAAAATGGGCGGCGGGCTCCGGCCCGCCGTTCTCAATTTTAGCGTCCCGCTCCTTCTTCCCCCGACTCGCGCGCCCCCCCTAACCTCGCCGCATGAATATGCTGGTCCCCCCGCCGGCCGCGATTGTCCCCGGCCCTACGGACGCGGAGATCATCGCCGCCGTCGGCCGCCGGGCCTTCGAGGACGGAGGCTTCTATGCCGCCAGCGGCCGGATCCGCAACGTCCTGGTCGCCCCCGACGGCAGCGCGGTCGAGTCCGATGCACAAGGCACCGCTCGCCGCCCGTACCACCAGAGCATCAGCGTGCGCCCCGGCCGCGGCGGCGGCCTCGACCTGCGCGGCCTCTGCACCTGCCCGGTCGGGCGCAACTGCAAGCACGTCGCCGCCGCCCTGCTCGCCGCGCGGCGGCAGAACCGGATGGCCCCGCCTGTCTCGCTCGCCGCCGCGCCGGTCGCCTCCCCGGTGCGGCCCCCGCCGCCCGCCGCCCCGCCGTCGCTGCCCTACGAGATCGTCGCCTGGCTCGACAGCCTGCACGGCGCCGCGCAGGCCGACAGCGAGGACTATCCGCCCGAAATCCGCCAGCGCATCCTCTATGTGCTCACGCCCGACACCGACCCGCGCGGTGTCGCCCGCCTGACCATCGCGGCCCATTGTGCCACCCTGCGCAAGGACGGCAGCCTCGGCCAGAACATCCAGCGCATGGCCTTCGGCGGCAACTGGACCACCAATCAGCGCGCCCGCGCCATCCGCCCGTCGGACCGGGTGCCGCTCGCCCGCCTGGCGCAGCGCCGCGACGGGGCGACCAGCGCCAGCCCCGAGGACGATCCGCCCGATACCCTGCGCCGGGTGCTCGCCACCGGCCGCGCCCGGTTCGAAACCCCCCAGGGCGCGCCGCTCGCCGAAGGCCCGCCGCGGCCCGGCCGGCTGGTCTGGCGGATGCGCGAGGACGGCAGCCAGGTGCCGGCGATCGAGCTCGCCGCCGGCCGGCCCGTCGCGCTGCCGGAGCCATGGTATCTCGATACCGAGACCGGAACCCTGGGCCCGGTCGCGCTCGACCTGCCGGCCACCGTCGCAGCAAGGCTGCTCGCCGCGCCGGCGCTGCCGCCATTGCAGGCCGATCAGGTGCGCACCGAACTGGCCCGCCGGCTGCCCGGCCTCGATGTGCCCGCGCCCACCCCGCCGCCGCCGATCGAGGACGTGCCCGGCCCGCCGCGCCCGGTGCTGACCCTGCTCCGTGGCGTGGCGCCCGCGATCGCGAACCCCTGGAACACCCCGGCGCAGACGGCGGCGGAACTCGGGCCGATCGCCCGGCTCGACTTCCGCTACGGCACGCTGCTGGTCCCGAACGGCCCGTCGCCCCCACCCAGGTCCCATACGCCGCTCCTCTCCGAGCGCGGCCGGCTGTTCCGGGTGCTGCGCGATCCGGCGGCGGAACAGGCCGCAGTGCCGCAACTGGCCGCAATCGGCCTCACCCGCCGCGGCGACCTGCATCACCACCTCTGGGGCGATCCGCAGGCCGACGCCTATGTGCCGCGCGATCCCGACCCCGGCGCCTGGCTGCGCCTCATGATCCACGACCTGCCGCGGCTGCGTGCGGCGGGCTGGGAGGTCGCGGTCGCGCCGGATTTCCCGATCCGCCTGGTCGCCGCGGACGGCGATTTTGCCGCCGAACTGTCGGAACCCTCCGGGATCGACTGGCTGGAACTGCATCTCGGCGTGAGCATCGACGGCGCGCAGGTGGATCTGGTTCCCCCCCTCGTGAAGCTGCTCGCCGCGCTGAAGGGCGACCTGCCGGCGGCGGTCGCCACCGCACCGGACGACGCGACCTTCGTTCTGCCGCTGGCCGACGGGCGCATCCTCACCCTCAGGCTCGGCCGCATCCGCCCGATCCTGGTCGCGCTCGCCGAATTGTTCGCCGACGGCGCGATCGATCCGGACGAGGGCAGGGTCCGCTTCACCCGCCACGACGCCGCCGGGCTTGCGGCACTGGAACAGGCAGCACCGGAGCTCGTCTGGCAGGGCGGCGAAGCGCTCCGCACCCTCGGGCGGCAGTTGCGCGCCGCTGGCGGGACGCTGCCGCGCGCCACCCTGCCGGAGACCTTCCACGGCAGTCTGCGCCCCTACCAGGCGGACGGAGTGAGCTGGCTGCAGTTCCTGCGCGCCGCCGGGCTCGGCGGCGTGCTCGCCGACGACATGGGCCTCGGCAAGACGGTGCAGACGCTCGCGCATCTGCTGATCGAGAAGGCGGAAGGCCGGCTCGATCGCCCGGCGCTGATCGTCTGCCCGACCAGCCTGGTGGCGAACTGGTGCGCCGAGGCGGAGCGCTTCGCCCCCGCCCTGCGCGTGCTCGCCCTGCACGGCCCGGCGCGCAAGCAGGGTTTCGATGCGATCCCCGCCCACGACCTCGTGATAACGACCTACCCGCTGCTCACGCGCGACGCCGCGGTGCTGGATGGGCAGGAATGGCACGTGCTGGTGCTGGACGAGGCGCAGTCGATCAAGAACCCGCTCGCCACCACCACCCGCGCGGCGGCCGGGCTGAAAGCCGGGCAGCGCCTGTGCCTGTCCGGCACGCCGCTGCAGAACCACCTTGGCGAGCTGTGGTCGCTGTTCGACTTCCTGGCTCCCGGCTTCCTCGGCTCGGCGCGGCAGTTCCGTACCCGCTACCGGACGCCGGTGGAGAAGAACGGCGACGATGCGGTGCGCGCCCGGCTTGCCCAGCGGGTGCGCCCGTTCCTGCTGCGCCGGACCAAGGAGGACGTGGCCACCGAGCTGCCGGCCAAGACCGAGATCGTCGAACAGGTGGAGATGGAGGACGGCCAGCGCGCGCTCTACGAGGCGATCCGCCTCGCGATGCACGCGCGCGTGCGCGCGGCGATCGCCGAGCGCGGCCTCGCGCGGTCGGGCATCGTCATCCTCGATGCGCTGCTGAAACTGCGCCAGGTGTGCTGCGATCCGCGGCTGGTGAAGCTGAAAGCGGCGAAGAAAGCGGGCTCGGCCAAGCTCGAGCGGCTGATGGAGCTGCTGGCGAACCTGCTCGACGAGGGCAGGCGGGTGCTGGTGTTCTCCCAGTTCACTTCGATGCTGGATTTAATCATTCCGCGCCTGGACGCGGCTGATATTTCGTTCGCGCTGCTGACCGGGGAGACCACCGACCGGCGCACGCCCGTCACCCGCTTCCAGGCCGGCGCGGTACCGGTGTTCCTGCTCAGCCTGAAAGCCGGCGGCACCGGGCTGAACCTCACGGCCGCCGATACGGTGATCCACTATGACCCGTGGTGGAACCCGGCGGTCGAGGACCAGGCCACGGATCGCGCGCACCGCATCGGCCAGGATAAGCCGGTGTTCGTGCACCGGATGGTCACGCGCGGCAGCATCGAAGAAAAAATGGACCTGCTGAAAACCCGCAAACGCGCCCTGGTCGATGGCATCCTGAAGGCCGAACAAGGCGGTGCGCTGCGCCTGACCGAGGCGGACATCGAGGCGTTGTTCGGCGCGTGAAGGAAGCAAGGCCAGGAGGCAGCGCCCCCCGGCCTTGCTTCCTGCCCGATCCCGGTCAGGACGCCTTCGCCTTGGCCGGCGGCTTGGCGTCGTTGGCGGCGACCGGCTTGATGACGGTGGTGATCGTCTCGCGCAGGACGGTGACGCGGATGTTGGGGGCGATTTCCACTTCCACTTCGGACCCGGGCGCGGGTTTGCCGTTGCGGTCGGTGGCGGTGGTCACTTTCTGTACCGTGCCGAGGATGCCGCCGCCCGTGACGACCCGGTCGCCGCGCTTCAATTCCGATAGCATCCGCCGCAGCTCCTTCTGTTTCTGCTGCTGCGGGCGGATCAGCAGGAAGTAGAACACCACGAAGATCAGCACGAGCGGCATGAACTGCGAGGCGTTGCCGAACGCGCCCCAGAGGTCGAAGCCCCCGAGGTTGAGGCCCTGGGCGTAGGCCGGAGTGATCAGCATATGGGTCCTGCTCGAGCGATGGGCCCCCGTTGGGGACCCGGGTTGCGGGGACTGCGGTTGCCGGATGGGTGGCGGGACCATAGTTTCCGCCCCCCGTCCGTCAAGTTTTCCGGAAAGTCACCTCATGGACCCTCGCCTGCTCGATGTCGCCACGCGAATCGCTGAGGCGCTGGAACGCCTGGCGCCGCCGCCGCCGCCGCCGCTCGATCTCGAGGCGGCGGAGGCGTTCGTCTGGTCGCCCGACCCGGCGCGGCTGGTGCCGGTGGCGCGGGTGGCGCGGGTGCCGATCGGCCTGTTGCAGGGGGTGGAGCAGCAGAAGCACATCCTGCTCGAGAACACCGAGCGCTTCGCCGCCGGCCTGCCGGCCAACAACGCCATGCTGTGGGGCACGCGCGGGATGGGCAAGTCCTCCCTGGTCAAGGCCGTGCATGCCGAGGTGAACTGCGGCGCACCCGGGGCGGCCTGGTGCTGATCGAGATCCACCGGGAGGATATCGCGAGCCTGCCGGAGCTGCTCAACCAGCTCCGCGGCCAGGCGCGGCGCTGCCTGATCCTGTGCGACGATCTGTCCTTCGAGCGCGCAGGACACCGACTACAAGGCACTGAAATCGGTGCTGGACGGCGGCATCGAGGGACGGCCGGAGAACGTGCTGTTCTACGCCACGTCGAACCGCCGCCACCTGATGCCGCGCGACATGATCGAGAACGAGCGCTCGACCGCGATCAACCCGTCCGAGGCGACCGAGGAGAAGGTATCGCTATCCGATCGGTTCGGCCTGTGGATCGGCTTCCACAACTGCGACCAGCCGACACTATTTCGCGATGGTCGAGGGCTATGCCGCGGCGATGGGCCTCGCGATCGGCGCCGAGCAGTTGCGGGCCGAGGCGAACGAGTGGTCGGTGACCCGCGGTGCCCGCTCCGGCCGGGTGGCCTGGCAGTTCATCCAGGACCTCGCCGGCCGGCTGGGGTAGGGGCGGCCTTTCTCCCTCCCCCCTTGCGGGGGAGGGGCCCCCCACCCGACCCTCCCCCGCAAGGGGGGAGAAAAGCGGGCCGGTTTTGTCATCGTAGTGCAATGCAGCACTTGCCGGGGGGAGGGGGCTTGTCCTACCATGGGCAAGATACGAAACTACAACAATGTCCCCCCCTGATGAAGCGGAGCCCGCACCGGATGCGACACATTCTGCTTGCCCTCGCCGTTGCGCTCGGCCTCGCCGTCCCGGCGCTGGCGGCTCCGCCCGACCGGACCCTGAGGATCGGGTTGCGCGAGGACCCGGACACCCTCGACCCCACCCTCACCGGCAGCTACGTGGGCCGCATCGTCCTCGCCGGCATGTGCGACAAGCTGTTCGACTACGACACGAAGCTCGACATCGTGCCGCAGCTCGCCACCGGCTACACCTACAAGGACCCCACCCATCTGATCCTGCACCTGCGCCCCGGCGTGTTGTTCCAGGACGGGGAGAAGATGGACGCGCAGGCAGTGAAATACACGCTGACCCGTGACCTCACGATGCCGCGCAGCCTGCGCAAGGGCCAGATCAACGATATCCAGTTGATCGAGGTGATCGACCCGCTGACGGTCGAGCTCGTGCTGAAGGCGCCCAATTCCGCGCTGCTGGCCCAGCTTGCCGGCCGGCCGGGCATCATGCTGGCGCCCAAGGTCGCCGAGAAGGAAGGCAAGGATTTCGGCCTGCATCCGGTCTGTGCCGGGCCGTTCCGCTTCGTGCAGCGGGTGCCGCAGCAGAAGATCGTGCTGGAGCGCTTCAAGCGCTACTGGGACGCCAAGGCGATCCATTTCGACAAGGTCGAGTACATCCCGATCGTGAACTCCGCCATCACGGTGGACAACCTGAAGGCCGGCACGCTCGATCTCGCGGAATACGTCGTGCCGACCGACGTGCCGCTGGTGAAGCAGGATCCGAAGCTCAGGATCGCGATGGACACGTCGCTCGCCTATAACGGCATCACCTTCAACACCGGTAACGGTCCCGCCGCCAAGACCGCGATCGGCGAGCACGCGAGCCTGCGCCGCGCGTTCGAGCTCGGCATCGACCGCACGGCGTTGATCCAGGTGGTATACGATGGGCTGTATACGCCGATCGCGCAGGCCAACCCGCCATCCTCGAAATTCTATATCCCCTCGGTGGTGCCGCCGAAGCGCGACATCGCCGCGGCCAAGGCGCTGATCGCCAGGTCCGGCGTGAAGACGCCGATCCCTGTCACGCTGCTGGTGCCGAACAGCCCGGATCTGCTGCAGGCCGCGCAGGTGATCCAGGCGATGGAGCAGCCGGCCGGATTCGACGTGAAAATCCGGGCGGTGGAATTTGCCTCCGGCATGGCCGCCGCGCGGTCCGGCGACTTCCAGGCCTATTTCATCGGCTGGTCCGGCCGCGCCGACGCCGACGGCAACATGTACTCGTTCCTGCACAGCGGTTACGGCTTCAACTACGGCCACTACGACAACCCGAAGGTCGACGCCCTGCTCGACCAGGCGCGCGAGGCGCCCACCATCGCCGCGCGCAAGGCCGTCTACGCCAAGATCTGGACCATCGTGCGGCAGGACATGCCGGGCGTCTATCTCTGGTCGCCCAAGAACATCGTCGGGCTGAAGAAGACCCTGCTCGGCTTCCGCCAGGTGCCGGACGGGATCATCCGCTTGCAGGGCATGCGGTTCGCGAAGTAGCGGAGCGGCTCCGATGCAGGGGCCGATCGGCGCCCGCCTGATCCAGTTGTTGCCGACGATTCTGCTGGTCAGTATCATCGTCTTCGCCCTCCAGCAGCTCATGCCGGGCGACCCGGCGGTGCTGCTGGCGGGCGACGCGGCGGGCGATCCGCATGTCGTCGCGCAGATCCGCGACCAGTTGCTGCTCAACCGGCCGATCTGGGAACAATACCTGCACTGGTTGTTCGCCGCGCTGCACGGCAACCTCGGTTACAGTTGGCGGCTTTCCTCGCCGGTCTCGGCGCTGATCGCGCAGAAACTGCCGGTCACCCTGCAGCTTTCGGTGATGGCGTTCTTCTTCTCGGTCGTGATCGGCGTGCCGGCCGGGGTGATCTCGGCGGTCAAGCGCGGCACGGCCTGGGACTGGCTTGCCAACGCGGTCGGGCTGTTCGGGCTTTCCATCCCGACATTCTGGCTCGGCATCGTGCTGATCCTGCTGGTCTCGGTCGACCTCGGCTGGCTGCCGCCCTCGGGCTACGTGCCGCTGGCACAGGACCCGCTGCGCTCGATCGCCACCACCCTCATGCCCGCCTTCGTGCTCGGCAACGCGATCGCGGCGATCCTGATGCGCCATACCCGCAGCGCCATGCTGGTCGCCTTGCAACAGGACTACGTGCGCACCGCGCGCGCCAAGGGATTGTCCGAACGCAAGGTCGTGCTGCGCCACGCGCTGCGCAATGCGCTGATCCCGGTCGTGACCTTGGCCGGGCTGCAGCTCGGCACGCTTCTTTCCGGCGCCGTGCTGACCGAGCAGGTGTTCGACATCCCCGGCATCGGCAAGCTCGTGGTCGATGCGGTGTTCAACCGCGACTACCCGGTGATCCAGGGCGTCGTGCTGGTCACCGGGCTTTTGTATGTCCTCATCAACCTCGCCACCGACGTGCTGTATGCGGTGATCAACCCGCGGCTGCGCGGGCAATGAGCGCGGCGGTCGCCCTGGCGCCGGCGGCGAGCCCCTTCCGCCTCGGGCTGCGCCGCTTCCGCCGCCACCCCACCGGCATGCTGGGTTTCCTGCTGGTGGCGGCCTTCATCGTGATCGCGCTCGCCGCGCCGGTGCTCGCGCCCTATTCGCCGATCGAAACCAGTTGGGCGGCGATCCGCAAGGCGCCGTCCCTCGCACACTGGATGGGCACCGACGAGATCGGCCGCGACGAGCTCTCGCGCGTGATGTGGGGCGCGCGCGCCAGCCTCGCCGCCGGGGTCGTTTCGGTGTTCATCGCCGGCGCCATCGGCGTGCCGGCAGGGCTCATCGCCGGCTTCGCCGGCGGCTGGGTGGACGGCGTGCTGAGCCGCATCGTCGATGCGATGCTGGCGATCCCGTTCCTGATCCTGGCCATCGCGCTTGCCGCCTTCCTCGGCCCCGATCTGCGCAACGCCATGATCGCCATCGGCATCAGCACCGCCCCGGTGTTCATGCGCGTGGCACGCGCCGCCACCCTGGACACCATGACCCAGGATTTCATCGAGGCCGCGCGCGCCGTCGGCAACCCGCCCTGGCGCATCGCCCTGCGCCATATCGCACCCAACATCACCGCCCCGGTGCTGGTCCAGACGACCCTGTCGATCGCCACCGCCATCATCGCCGAAGCCTCGCTGTCCTTCCTCGGCCTCGGCGAGCAGCCGCCGCAACCCTCCTGGGGCTCGATGCTGAACGCCGCACAGCAGTTCCTGACCCAGGCGCCCTGGCTCGCGATCTTCCCGGGGCTTGCGATCTTCCTGGTGGTGCTCGGCTTCAACCTGATGGGCGACGGGCTGCGCGACGTCCTCGACACGCGCCGACGCGGCTGAGGGGACCGGCCGGCCAAGGAAGCAAGCAAGACCAGGGGGCGCTGCTCCCTCTGGCCTTGCTTGCTTTCTCGGACGGTCGTTCCGCAGCACCGGCTAGGCCATGGCGCCGCTTGGTCCCGGCGTGCTAGATGCCGGGCCACACTCGGGCGGCACAGTCCGGGGGGATGGGATAGGACACACCTGATGCGCACTCGGCTCCTGGGCACGTCGCTGTTTGCCGCGTCCCTCGCTCTTGGGCTCTGCGGCGGTTTCGCCCCGCCCGGCGCGTTCGCTGCCGACTATCTGCAGCGCGCCCGCGCGGCTCTTGCCAAGGGCAACCTCGATGTTGCGCAGATCGAGTTGCGCAATGCCGTGCGCTCCGATCCGCGCAGCGCCGACGCCCGGTTCCTGCTGGCCGAGGTACAACTGCAACTGGGCGATCCGGTCGCCGCGGAAGTGCAGGCCAAGGCTGCCGAGGACCGCGGCTACGATGCGCGCGCAGTCGTTCCGTTGATCGCGCAGGCGATGCTGGCGCAGAACCACGCGGACGAGCTGCTGGACCAGCTTCGCGCCAACCGTGCCGACAAGGTGGTCGATTCCGAGATCGAGGAGGCACGCGGGCTTGCCCACCTCATCCGTGAGGAACCGGCCGATGCCGCCGCCGCCTTCGCCAAGGCCGAGCAGCTCGATCCTTCCAACTCCCGTGCCTGGTTTGCCGACGCGCGGCTGGCGCTGGCGCGCGGGCAGATTGCCGCGGCGCAGGACAAGGTGGCGCGTGGGTTGGCCGCGGCGCCGAAATCGGTGGAGGGCCGCACGCTCAAGGCCCAGCTCATGGTGCTCAACAAGGACCTGCCCGGCGGGCTCAAGCTGCTGGACGCGACGATCACCGAAAACCCGCCTGCGGTGCCGGCCCGGCTGCTGCGCGCCAACCTGATGATCACCCAGGGCAAGTTCGCCGCCGCCAACGCCGATGTCAACGCGGTGCTGAAGATGCTGCCGAACAACGTGGAAGGGCGGTTCCTGCACGCGCTGCTGCTGCACCAGGCGGGCAAGAACCAGGAGGCGAATCAGGTGCTCGACGGCTTGCAGCCGCTGTTCCCACAATTGCCGAAGGGCTGGTTCCTGCAGGCGGCGGTGCAGGAGGCGCTGGGCTACAACGAAGCGGCGGCGGCGTCGGCGCGGCGCTACCTGGGGCGCGCGCCGGACGACGTGAACGGGGCCAAGCTGCTGGCGCAGATCGAGTTCAAGCAGCAGCGCCCGGACCAGGCGATCGAGCCGCTGGCCAAGCTGGTGGCGGACGGCCACGCGGATGCGCAGACCTACGACATGCTGGGCCGCGCCTATGCCGCGGTCGGCCAGCCGGCCGAGGCGGCGAAGGATTTCACCAAGGCCGCGACCCTCGCGCCCGGCGATGCCGGCGTGCAGACCCAGCTCGCGTCCACCCTGCTGCAGCTCGGCCAGCCGGACGCGGCGGTGCGCGACCTCGAGCACGCCCTGAGCCTCGATCCGAAGCAGCCGCAGGTGGCCGAGGCGCTGTTCCTCGCGGCGCTGAAAACCGGTGACCTCGACAAGGCGGCCGCCGCGCTGAAGACCGTGCAGGCGGCGCAGGGCGATACGCCGGTGGTGCAGAACCTGACCGGGCTGCTGCAGCTCGCCCGGCTCGATCTGCCCGGCGCCAAGGCGACGTTCCAGGCGATCGACAAGCAGCATCCGGATTTCATTCCGGCCCGGATCAACCTGGCCCGCACCCTGGCGATGCAGGGCGACGTGGCGGGCTACGAAAGCACCCTGGGCGCGATCGTGCAGGAACAACCGGCGGCGGAGCCGGCGCTGACCATGCTGGTGAACGCCGACCTGGCCCAGAAGCATGTCGCGGCGGCGGAACACCTGCTGGAAGAGGCGCACAAATCCGCACCGAAGGACATCGGGTTGGTGCTGCGGCTGGGCGATCTCTATATCCAGGCCGGGCAGCCGGAGCGGGCGCTGGCCCTGGCGCATGCAGCGTCGCCGAACGGCAATCCCGGGCCGCCGGAACTGGGGCTGGAAGCCGCGGCGCAGCTCGCGCTCAAGGACACCAAGGACGCCACGGCGACGCTGACCACCCTGCTCGCGGCCCAACCGCGGGCGCTGGTGGCGCGGCGCGAGCTGGCGGCGCTCGATATCCAGGCGGGCAACTATGCGATCGCGCGCGACCTCATCAAGGCCGGGATCGCGCTCAGCCCGACCGACTACCAGCTCTACCTCGACTACGCGATGATCGACCTGAAGCAGAGCGGGCTGCCGGCGGCACTGGCGACGGCGCGCACGTTGCGCGACCAGGATCTGACGTTCACGCCGCTGGCCGCGCTGCCCGGGGATATCGCCATGGCGGCCAACCAGCCGGTGGAGGCGGTGAAGGACTATCAGGCGGCGGCGGCAAACACCCCGTCCCTGCTGCTCACCGTGCGCATCGCCGCGGCGATGCAGCGGCTGGGCAAGGTGGACGAGGCGACGTCGGTCCTGAAAGCCTGGCTGGCGAAGCATCCCGACGACGTGCAGGTGGCGAGCCTGCTGTCGGGGATGGATATCGCGCATCAGCGCTACGCCGAGGCGAAGATATATCTGCAGCAGGTGCTCGCCAAGGTGCCGCACGACGGGGGCACCCTCAACAACCTCGCCTGGGTCGATCAGAAGCTGGGCGATGCCAAGGGGGCGCGCGCCCTCGCCGAGCAGGCCTATCTGTTGCAGCCCGGGGCGCAGACGGCGGATACTCTGGGGTGGATCCTGGTCGACACCGGCGATACGGCGCACGGGCTGATCCTGCTGCGCCAGGCGCACGACGCCTCGGCCGATCCGCGTATCGCCTACCACTATGCGGTGGCCCTGCATGATACCGGGCAGACGGCGGCGGCAATCCCGATCCTGCGCCAGGTGGCGGCGGCGAAGGGGAGTTTCGGGGAAAAGACCGATGCGGCGCAGTTGCTGGACAAGTTGACCAAAGGGGCCGCCAAGGGATCGTGAGCCCTCCGGTCCGGCTGCTCACCTTCTCGACCCTCTATCCGAACGCGGCGCAACCCACGCACGGGGTGTTCGTGGAGAACCGGCTGCGCCACCTGCTGGGAAGCGGGGCGGCGACCAGTACCGTGCTCGCCCCGGTGCCGTGGTTTCCCTCCACGTCGTCCCGGTTCGGCGCCTGGGCGGCGTTCGCCCGGGCGCCGCGGGAGGAAACGCGGCACGGCATCGCGGTGCACCACCCGCGCTTTCCGGTGATCCCCCGCGTCGGCATGAGCATCGCTCCCTGGCTGCTCTATCGGGCGGCGCTGCCGGCGGCGCGCCGGCTGCTGGCCGCCGGCGTGGCGTTCGACGCGATCGACGCGCACTACGTCTATCCGGACGGGGTGGCGGCGGTCTGGCTCGGGCGCGCGCTGGGCCGGCCGGTGGTGATCACCGCGCGCGGCACCGACGTGAACCTGATCCCGCGCTACGCCGTGCCGCGCCGGCTGATCCAGGGGGCGATCGCCGGTGCCGCCGCGCTGATCGCCGTCAGCGGGGCGCTGGCCGAGGCGCTGACCGGGCTCGGCGCGCCGGCGGGGAAGGTGACGGTGCTGCGCAACGGCGTCGACCTGGCGCTGTTCCATCCGCCGGCCGATCGCGCCGCGGCGCGGGCCGCCCTGGGGCTGGCAGGGCCCACCCTGATCTCGGTCGGCCACCTGATCGAGCGGAAGGGCCATGACCTCGTGATCGAGGCGCTGGCACGGCTGCCCGACTGGTCCTTGCTGATCGTGGGGGAGGGGCCGGAGCGGGCGAAGCTGGAGGCGCTGGCCGCGCGCCCGGGGCTTGCGGGGCGGGTGCGGCTGCTGGGCGGGCGGCCGCATGCCGAACTGCCCACGCTGTACGGCGCGGCGGACATGCTGGTGCTGGCCTCCTCGCGGGAGGGCTGGGCCAACGTGCTGCTGGAGTCGATGGCCTGCGGTACTCCGGTGGTGGCAAGCGACATCTGGGGCAATCCGGAGGTCGTGCGCGACCCCGAAGCCGGGCGGATCGTGCCGCGTACGGCCGAGGCGATCGCCGCCGGCGTCGCCGCGCTGGCCGCGGCGGCACCGGCGCGCGCCGCGACCCGCGCCTATGCCGAGGGCTTCAGTTGGGACGCGACCACCGAGGGCCAGCTTGCCCTGTTCCGCCGGGTCATCGCCGCGCGCCCCCTGCCGTACCCGGCGGGCTGACCTTCGCGTCGCGTTCATGGACAGGTCACAGTGCGGTTGCTAGAAGCCGCCGGCGGCCGTCTTGGCCCTAGCCTCGCGCCTCGGGGATGCACCGGCATGAAGATCGTCGCCTGCAACAGCAACCGTGCGCTGGCGGAGGCGGTGGCCGCAAGCCTCAACCTGCCGCTCACCCGCGCCTCGGTCCGCCGCTTTGCGGATATGGAGGTCTTCGTCGAGATCCACGAGAACGTCCGCGGCGAGGACGTGTTCGTGATCCAGTCGACCTCCTACCCGGCGAACGACAATCTGATGGAGCTGCTGATTGCGCTCGACGCATTACGGCGCAGCTCGGCGCGGCGGATCACGGCGGTCATTCCGTATTTCGGCTATGCGCGACAGGACCGCAAATCGGGGTCGCGCACCCCGATCAGCGCCAAGCTGGTGGCGAACCTGATCACCGAAGCGGGGGCCAACCGGGTCCTGACCATGGATCTGCATGCCGGGCAGATCCAGGGGTTCTTCGACATCCCGGTGGATAATCTCTATGCGGCGCCGCTGTTCTCGCGCGACATCCAGCAGCGGTTCCAGGGCCGCGACGTGATGATCGTCTCGCCCGATGTGGGCGGCGTGCTGCGCGCGCGCATGATCGCGACCAGGCTCAATTGCGACCTTGCCATCATCGACAAGCGGCGCGAGCGGGCGGGCGTGTCGGAGGTGATGAACGTGATCGGCGAGGTCGAGGGGCGAGACTGCATCCTGGTCGACGACATCGTCGATTCCGGCGGCACCTTGTGCAACGCCGCCGAGGCGCTAATCCAGGCCGGGGCGCGTTCGGCCAGCGTCTATGTCACGCACGGGGTGCTGTCGGGCGGCGCGGTGGCCCGCGTAGTGTCCTCACCGATCGAGATGCTGACGATCACGGACTCGATCGGCGCGACGGAGGCGGTGCGGCTCGCACACAACATCCGCCAGCTCACGATCGCGCCGCTGTTGGCCGAGGCGATGCGGCGGATCAGCGACGAAAGCTCAGTCAGTTCGCTGTTCGACTGAGCCGCTCGCCTTGCGAGGAAGGGCCGGGGTGCGGGGTGGCCCACCCCGGGGCATCGTGGGGTTCGCCCGCCCCCGCAAAGAGGGAGGAGGCGTTGCCTGCCAGCCTGGCGCGGCCGGCGGCGGTCAGCACCACACGGCGGGCGCGGCTGCCGTCGAACGCCACGAGGCCTTCGATCAGCGCATCCTCCCAGATCGACAGGCGCGGGCAGGAGCTTTGCCAGGCCTCCAGCACGGCGGCATCGCTCGGCCGCGCTTCCGCGACCCACGACAGGAACTGTACCATCAGGGCGTCGGCCGGCTGGGACATGGCGGGCTTCTCCGATCGCGGGCGGGCCTGTGTAGCAGGTGAGTGGCCGGGCGGCACGCCGCCGCCGGCGGCCTCGGCCGGGGCCTGGCCAGTGCCTACGAGACGGGCATCAGGGTCTCCGATGCCGCGATGGCCGCCCTCAACATCCAGCCCGCCAATTTCCACGGCGCGTGGAAGACACCATGGCACCCGGAGTGCCTGATGCACGACGCAATGATCCTGGCTCAGGCCCTTAGGTGGCGCAGGACGCCGCGCAAGGCACCGAGCAGCAGCACGGCCACGGCCAGCATCCCCATGGCCGGCGGCTCCGGTACCGGGTCGGCGAGCAGGCCGTCCACATTGCCCTGCCCATCCGTATAGAATCCGACGAGTTGGCCATGATCGTTGACGCCGTTGATCGTTGTCGTCCCGATGCCGAACGGGTCGTCGATCGAGGTGAACACTCCGGCGGAAAAAGTCAGCCCGTGCGTCAGGCCGGCAGCGTCCGTATAGACGCCCACTGCCTCGCCGGAGCCGTTGACGCCGAGGAACATGGTGTTGGTCGATCCTGGCGCCTCGAACGTGGTGAGACCGGTGCCGTTCAGGTTCTCCAGGAAGCCGAGCGTATTGCCGGCGCCGTTGGTGAAGAATCCCGAGACCAGGGAGTTGTCGTTGATGCCCGTCGCCGTCGTCGCGGTGGCGCTGGCGACGGTGATCGGCGTGAAAGTCGCGGCCGCAATCGCGTAGGCGTAGGCGTGCGCGGTGTTGGCGGCATCGTTATAGAAGCCGACGGCGATGTTGTTGTCGTTGATGCCGAGCAACTGGTTCACCGCCGGACTGCCGGCGCCGAGCGGGTCGTTGACCGAGGTGAAGGTGCTGCCCTGGTGGACGAAGCCGAAATTCGGATCGAGCCCGACGCCGAGATTGCTCGTCGACCAGAAACCGACGGTGGTGCCGTTGTTGTTCAGCCCTGTGACCTGCGTCTGCACCGAGCCCGGGAAGTTCTCGGCCGTGTAGCTCGCATAGGGCGAAGCGACGGTATATCCCTGGTTCGGATGTCCCGCGGCACCGCTGCCGAAATATCCGGCGATGGTGCCGCCGTTGTTGATTCCCAGCAGTTGGTTGAACGTCACGTCGGCCGGGTTGTTGATCGTCGCGAAGGTGTAGCTGCCGGCGCGCGCGGCGCCCGGTGCGAGCAGCACCCCGGTTGCGAACAAGGCCGCGGCGGCGGCACCATGGCGCAGCGATAAGTTCATCGAGTTCCTCCTGGAACAACCGTAAGCATTTTCATTACAGCGAACGTGCGCGGATTTGTACATGTTGGTCGCGGGCAGGGTGCGCATCTCTACATTACGACAAAGGACTAATATAGAGTATAATAACACGACTAAGGAAACCATAAAAGAATCGATCACTTGCTCGCGATCGGGGAGGGCATCGGCGCGGGCAGGGCGCGGGCCACGATCGGCCCCGCCCAGAGAGCATCGCCGCCTGCCGCGCGACCTCGACAGAGACCTCTATAAAACGTGCCACCTGATCGAGAATTTCTTCGCCAAACTCAAGCAGTTCCGCGCCATCGCCACTCGCTACGACAAAACCGCCCGAAATTTCCTCGCTGCCATCCACTTGGCCGCCGCAGCCATTTGGCCCAATTGACGACGCGCCCTGGTGCGAAGGGGCCGTTGCGGAACGTTGCGAAGCGAAACATGAAGACGACGGAGCCCGTGCGGGCACGGCAGGGCAGGGCGCCCCCATTGACGGGGCTGGCACCCCTGTCAAACGGGCCGCGTGCCCTATTTCCCTTGTTATGATGAAATCGCCCTCAGCAATCGGCCTGGCCCTCCTCGCGCTCTCTTCCTGCGCGCCCGCCGGCCCGGATCCGGGGTACGCGGCGGCGATGTCGCCGCAGATCCTGCCGCCCGACGCATGCACGCGCCCCGTTCCGGCCCCGCAGTGCCCCCACGGGACGTCCGGCACCCAATCGGCAACGGCGTTCTACGACGCTGCGTCTCCTGGGCCTGCCCACGGGACGGTCCCGCCGCCGTCGCCGGGCCTGGTGCCGGTCGCCGCGCCGGTGCCTCCGCCGCAACCAAGCCTGCCGAGGTTCGGCTCGCCGGTATTCGGGCCGAGCGGGGTCTACGGCACGGTCATCAACCAGACCGGCAACACCGCCTTGGTCGCGCCGATCGGCGGGGGGGCGCCGGGGATCTACGTGCCCAACGGCAACGGCACCGCGACGATCTTCCAGCCGGGCAGCGCGCCCGTGCCGGTACCATAGGGCATTCAACCTTCAGTCGGCGTTCGCGCCGAGCTTCGAGGCCAGCCCGCGCCCTATTCCAGCAAGTCCTGGACGTCATCGCTGCGCTCCGCCCATCGCCGTCGGTCCGATGTTGAGCATCGCCGTCATCGGCCAGCCTGAATGCCGAATAGCAGGCCTCGGTCTGTCTGGTTGGCGGCTCAAGACGTGCGTCCGGGTGCAGGATCTGTATCCGACTATCGGCTCACACCGCTATTATCGACCGCCTGCGAGGGATGTGGCGGGCCTCTCGGCGCTCCAACCGGTGCAGGACGCTTGGATCGGAGGCGAACCTGCCGGCGAAACCGCCGAATAGGCCGTTCATCGGGGGAATCTCGGGGCACACGGAGGAGACGGTCATGCGGAAGCTCTTGTTGGCCACGGCAGCCGTGGTCGGGGCGTCGATGGCGACGATGGGGATCGCCGCGGCGCAGGTGCAATCGCTGCAGGGCGATGTGGCGACACCGGCCAACGGCAACTTCGCGAGCGTCTACGGCGACAACAACTACATGAGCGGCACCATGACCAAGGGGCCGATGGCGAACCCGACGCCCGGCACCATGGTGAATCCGCCTCGGCCTGCGGTTCATCCTCATGGCCGATGGGACGTGGTCGAACCCCGATCGGTACTCGGGGCCCGGCCCGGCCGGCTCCGGTAGCACGGTTGTCGGCGGGCGGAAGCTGTCTCCGGTACAGTTCAACGAGTATGTCCGGTCAACGAGTATGTCCGGATCGGGCATGGACGCGATGGCCGCCAACGGCCTGCGTTACGGTGCCGCGGTGGAAATCCGTCAGAACTTCGGGGCGGCGCCGCAGGCTGAAATTCAGCGCCAATGGCGGCACGGCCAACACCTCGATGCAGACACTGTTCGTCCGCCGTGCCTTTGCCTATGTGGCCGGCGACCGGTGGGGTGTCGTCCGCCTCGGTGAGATGGAGGGGACCAGCTATCTGCTTTCCCCACTGGCAAGGTACGCAGAGGAGCCGTCATCGGTGCCGCGTGCGCGACCATCCGGGGGAGGGCCGCGCGCCACGCCCGCGGTCCTGCCCGGTGGCCTGTTCCGGGTGCGGGATGCGGCCCGCCGAACGCCGGCGGAAATCCGACGCGCATGCGCCGGGACCCCCGCGGGGGCGGACCCTGGTACCCGCTCCGTCGGCGCCGCCCGCTTCTCCGTCTCCGCCGCTGCCTGTATAGCTGGCGGATCGCAGGCTGGGGGCTCGCCCGCAGGGGGAGGACAGAGACATGCGCCAGATGACCCTCGTGGCCTTTCTTCAGGCCCAGAACTGCTCCAATTTCGTCGGCTCCTGGCGCCATCCGGACGCGCTGCCCGATTTCACCTCGGCCGAGTACTACCGCCGCATCGCGCGGGTGCTCGAAGCCGGCAAGTTCCACCTGGGCTTCTTCGACGACCGGCTGGCGATGCCGGACCGCTTCGGCGGCGATCACGCGCATACCGTCGCCAACGGCATCCGCTGCGTGAAGATGGACCCGGTCACCATCCTGACGGTGATGGGCATGGCGACCGAGCGGCTCGGCCTCGGCGCCACCTATTCCACCACTTATTACGAGCCGTTCCATGTCGCGCGCGTGTTCGCCACCCTCGACCTGATGACCGGCGGCCGGGCGGCGTGGAACGTGGTGACCTCGATCAACGACGGCGAGGCGCTGAACATGGGCCTCGCGCAGCACATGGGCCATGACGAGCGCTACGACCGTGCCGACGAGTTCCTGGAGGTGGTGCTCGGCCACTGGGACACGTGGGAGGACGATGCGCTGGTGGTGGACAAGGCCTCCGGCCTGTTCGCCCATCCCGACAAGGTGCACCGGCTGGACCATGCAGGGAAATTCTTCCGCTCACGTGGGCCGTTCACCGTGCCGCGCTCGGCGCAGGGCCATCCGGTGCTGATCCAGGCCGGCCAGTCGGGACGCGGGCAGCGCTTCGCGGCGCGCTGGGCGGAGCTGATCTTCGTCGCCTACCACGAGATCGACCGTGCGCGGGACGACTACGCTGCGTTCAAATCCATGGTCGCCGCAACGGGCCGCGATCCCGCCCAGGTGCATGTCGCGATGGCGGTCTATCCGGTGGTCGCGGAAACCCGCACCGAGGCCGAGGACAAGACTCGCCCTGATCGAACGCCTGCCGCGCGACATCGATCGGCTGTCGCTGCTGTCGGAAGTGCTGAACTTCGATTTCGCCGCCAAGGGCTTGGACGAGGCGTTCAGCGACGAAGAACTCGCCGGCATCACCGGGCTGCAGGGCATGCGCGACCGGGTGGTGCGGCGCAGCGGCAAGAAGAATCCCACCGTGCGCGACTTCATGGACGCCTCCGGACGCGGCACGATCCACGACCATCCGGTGCTCTGCGGCAGCGCGGCGCGACGTCGCCGACCAGATGGAGGCTTGGTTCGCCGCCCCGGCGTGCGACGGGTTCGTGATCGCCGCGTCGCACGTGCCGGGGGCGTATGAGGATTTTGTCCGCCTCGTCGTCCCCGAACTGCAACGCCGCGGGCTGCACCAGAGCGATTATACCGGCACCACCTTGCGCGAGTCGCTCGGCATGAAGCGGCCGGCGATCGGCGCGCTGCGCGACTTCGGCTGATCCCCACCCAAGGAGAAACGCAATGAAACTGCTCTACGCTCCGGGCGCCTGCTCGCTCGGCATCCACCTGCTGCTGGAAGAGATCGGCAAGCCCTACGACGCCGAGGTCGTGAACCTGCGTGAGGGGGCGCAGTTCAAGCCGGAATTCACTGCGCTGAACCCGAAGTCCAAGGTGCCCACCCTGGTGCGCGACGACGGCACGGTGCTGACCGAATTCCCCGCCATCGCCTTCTGGCTCGCGTGCACCAACCCGGGCGCGCATCTCCTGCCCGACGATGCCGACGGCCAGGCGCGCGCGCTGGAGGCGATGGACTACGTCGTCTCCACCATGCACATGCGCGGCTTCACCATGATCTTCCGCCCCGACATGTTCGCGACCGCTCCCGCGGAGACCGAGGCGGTGAAGGCGCGCGGGCTTGCGATGTTCACCCGCGGGCTTGAGGTGATGGACGCCATGCTGGCGGGCAAGGACTACCTGCTCGGGTCGTTCTCGGTTGCCGACGCGGCGCTGTTCTATGTCGAATTCTGGGCCGCGGGGCGGCTCAAGCTCGACCTGCCGGCCAATTGCAAGGCGCATTACGCGCGCATGCTGGCCCGGCCGGCGGTGGCGCGGATGATGGCAGCCGAAGGGCTCGCGGGCTGATGGCGGACGCCGCCGATCCCGCGCTGGCGCGCACCCCGTTCTGGTACCTGCGCCATGGGGAGACTGACTGGAACGCGCAGAACCTGTCCCAGGGCAACATCGATATCCCGCTGAACGTCAACGGGTTGGCGCAGGCCCGCGCGGCGGCGAACCTGCTGGTCGGGCGGGGGATCGCGAGCATCGTCGCCTCGCCGCTGTCGCGCGCGCGCGATACCGCGGCGATCGTGGGCGAGGTGCTGGCCCTGCCGGTCGCGATCGACGAGGGGCTGCGCGAAGTGGCCTTCGGCGTGCAGGAAGGCAAGCCGATGGCCGACTGGTTCGCCGACTGGATCGCCGGCAAGGCGACGCCCGAAGGGGCGGAGACCTTCGCCGGCCTGCGCGCCCGCGCGGTCGCCGCCGTCAACCGCGCGACCGCCTGCCCGCCGCCGGTGCTGGTCGTTGCGCACGGCGCGCTGTTTCGCGCGCTGCGTGCGGCGATGGGGCTGGAGCCAAACCTGCGCACCCGCAACGGCGTGCCATTCTGGTGCGCTCCCGGACCGATCGGCGACGGCTGGGTGCTGACGCCGGCGGAAGAAGGTGCGGCGCTGAACTTCTGAGCCCCATGCGTCCGGCGCGAAGGAGCCCTGTGCGGATCGGCGTCTTGTTGAGGCCGCCCGTCCGTGCAAGCGTCGCCGCTTCGATGGGGAGGAAGCCATGTCCGCAAGTACCACCGCCGCACTCGTCGCGCGGCTCGATCGCCTGCCGTCGTGCCGGCATTTCTACAAGGTTGTCGCGCTGATCGCGATCGGCGGCTGGTTCGAATTCTACGAGCTGTTCATGCCGGGCGGCATTTCGCTCGGGCTGGTCGGCAAGAGCCACATTTATACCGCGACCCATGCGGGCATGTTCGCGCTCGACAGCTTCGCGAGCTTCCTTGCCTCGTTCTTCTTCGGCATGTTCGTGGGCGCGATCCTGTTCACGCAGCTTTCGGACCGGTTCGGGCGGCTCGCGACCTTCACCTGGTCGATGCTGCTCTATTCGGCGGCGATGTTCGTGATGGCGTTCCAGTCCGCGCCGCCGATCATCGACCTGCTGCGCTTCGTCTGCGGGCTGGCGATCAGCATCCAGCTCATCAACAACGACGCGTTCATTTCGGAAATCACGCCGACCCGCTACCGCGGGCGCTTCATGGCCTTCGCCATCATGGTGGTACTGACCGCCGAGCCGGCGGTCGCCGGGCTGTCGTGGCTGTTCGTGCCGCACGCGCCGTTCGGCCTGCAAGGCTGGCGCTGGGTCATCATCCTCGGCTCGCTGGGCGGGGTGATCGTGTGGTGGGTGCGGCGGGGGATCCCGGAATCGCCGCGCTGGCTCGCGATGCACGGCCGCTTTGCCGAGGCCGAGCGGGCGATGAGCGTGCTGGAGGCAGAAGTGGAGCGCGAAACCGGCCGGGCGTTGCCGCCGCCGCTGCCGCCGTCGGATATCGAGGTCGCGCCGCGCGGCACCTGGCATGAGATGTTCCGCCCGCCCTATCTGGCGCGCACCATCATGCTGTCGTTGTTCCAGTTCTGCCAGACGATCGCGGCCTTCGGCTTCCTGATCTGGGTCCCGATCATCCTGGTGCGGGAAGGATTCACGGTGGTCCACTCGCTCGGCTACACGGTGGCGATCACCCTGCTGGTGCCGGTGGGCGGGCTGCTGGGCTTGCTGTTCGCCGAACGGTTCGAGCGCAAATGGCAATTGGTTGGCACCGCGCTCGCGATCGGCATCTTCGGCCTTGGCTTCTCGCAGGCGCACAGCGTGCCGATGATCCTGCTCACCGGCTGCCTGCTGACGCTTGCCATGAACTGGCTGATCGCGATCTTCCATCCTTACGCGGCCGAACTGTACCCGACGCGCATCCGCGCGCAGGCGGTCGGCTTCACCTTCAGTTGGAGCCGGGTGAGCTCCATCCTGGTGGGCTATGCGGTGACGTTCCTGCTTGCGACCTACGGCGTCGTCAGCGTGTTCGCCATGATCGCGGTCGCCATGGCCGTGATCATCCTGTCGATCGGCATCCTCGGGCCGCGGACCAACAACCTGAGCCTGGAGGTGATCTCGCGCTGAGAGTTTGTGAAAGAATGCCCGTCGGCCGCCCAAGCCGCCCGAAAACCCGAGCAATGACAACGGGCGTTCTTTCACAAGTTCGATTGCTTTTCACGCTCTGAGCCGCTGCCCGCCGGTTGGCCCGACGAGGCCGGCGGCTCCCTCCCTCCTTGCGGGGGAGGGAGACCTGCCGCCTCTCGAAATGGGGCCGAAGCGGTCCGGCCACACGATCCGGTGACGTCCCGGCGCCATCGGGTTCGCCTGTGCCGCGTGGCGCGCTAGACTGGCGTCATGACACAAGCCATGGACTTCATTCTGTCGCTCATTCTGCGCCTGATCGGCGTGATCATGGTCGCGATCGGCCTCATCGACGCGTTCCTGCGCGACCTCATGACTCGCGCAGGGGTCAACGGCCAGGTGCAGGCGGTCGTTCTGGTCGTCGCGGCCGTGCTGTTCATCATCGCAGCGCTGCGGGTGTTCGGCGGCATCCTGCGCATCCTGATCATCCTGTTCCTGATTCTGTTGCTGATCCACGTGCTGATGCCGGGCTTCCACGTGCCGGCCAGCGTGCACGTCTGAACGGCCAGGGGGCTTCTGCTTCCCGGCCTCGCCTACCCGTGGAAGCTGCGCACCAGGCTGCCGGCGACCAGGCCCCAGCCGTCGACCAGGACGAAGAAGATCAGCTTGAACGGCAGCGAGACGACGCTGGGTGGCAGCATCATCATGCCGAGGCTCATCAGCACGCTGGCGATCACCATGTCGATCACCAGGAAGGGCAGGAACAGCAGGAAGCCGATTTCGAAGGCGCGGCGCAGTTCGCCCACCATGAAGGCGGGGATCAGCGCGCGCCATGGGCGTGTGTTCGGGATCGACCGGCGGCTTCATGTGGCCGATATCGAGGAACAGACGCAGATCGGCCGGGCGCAGGTTGTCCAGCATGAAGTGGCGGAACGGTTCGGCAGCGAGTCGCAATCCGTCCAGGCTGCCGATCTTGCCCTGGCTCATCGGCAGCAACCCGGCGGTCCAGGATTGCGCCAGCACCGGCTGCATGACGAAGAACGTCAGGAACAGCGCGAGACCGATCAGCACGGTGTTGGGCGGGGTGCTTTGGGTGCTGAGGGCGGTGCGCAGCAGCGACAGCACGATGACGATGCGGGTGAAGGCGGTGACCATCACCAGCAGGCTCGGTGCGAGCGAGAGCACGGTGATCAGCGCGGTGATCTGGACCAGCCGGCTGGTGGCTCCGGCGGCGATCGGGCCGCCGTCGGGTGTGCCGAGGTTCAGGCTGAACGACTGTGCGTGGGCGGCCAGGGGGATGAGGGCGAGCGCGAGCCCGAGGGCGACGGCCGCGCGCCATCCGTGCGGCCGGACGAGGGCGCGGATCACGGGGCCGGCCCAGGGCAGGTGGATGGCGGGGCGGACGGCGGCAGCCAGCCCAGCAGCAGATCCTGCGGACCGCCGGTGAGCAGCAGCACCTGGCGGTCGCCGCAGCGCAGGAGGTGCAGGCGGCGTCGCGGATCGAGTGCGAAGCTTGCCTCCAGCGCGAGCGGGCCGCTGCCGCCGCGGCGCCCGGCGCGCCGGATGCCGAAGCGCCCGGCGAAACCGGACCGGCGCGCTACCGCGGCGGTGAGACCGATCAGTCCCAGCACGACGGCAAGAGCAAGAGTGGCGGTGAGCAGGGGAGAAAGCGAGGCAGGCATGACGCGGCCTTTTGCCGGCGCTGCGGGAAGGAACGGGCGGTCAGAGCGTGAAAAGCAATCGAGCTTGTGAAAGAACGCCCGTTGTCATTGCTCGGGTTTTCGGGCGGTTTTGGCGGCCGACGGGCATTCTTTCACAAACTCTCAGGCCGCCGGCGGCGGGCGTGCCAGCACGGCGGCAAGCGCATCAAGGTCTGCGCGCAGCCGGAGCAGTTCGACCCGCGCGATGCGTCCTTCGTCGGGTTCCAGGTCGAGCATGCGGGCGCAGAGCAGGCCGACCTGGCCGTCGAGCCCGGTGAGATCGAGGCGGCGCCCGTTTTCCGCCAGGGCGCGGGCGACCGCGAGGGTATTGAGCAACCCGGCGGCCAGGCCGAGCACCTGAGCCAGCGGCGTTTCCGGCACGGGAAATCCCGAGGGTTCGGCGAATCCGCCCGGAGCGGCCCGGAAGGGGGCATGGACCTGAACCTGCATGGAGCAGATTAGACCCTGCGAAGATTGATCAATCCTTTCCGTGGCCCCCCTTTCCGCAGTCCTGGGGGGCGCAGCGGAAAGAATGTCGCGTCGGCAGGCCCGGAGGCGGGCGGCGGGGCCTCAGCTCTCCGCCGGACCCATGGTCTTGATCAGGTCGAAGACCCGCTTGCGCACCGCGGGGTCCGCGATCCGATAGTAGGCACGCACCAGTTCGAGCGTTTCCCGCCGGTTCATGGTGTCGTCGCCGAACGGGTCCTGGGCTTCCGCGAGCCCGTGCAGGCGCCGCGCGGAGGCGCCGAGCGGGCCGGCAATGCTGTCGGGCATGTCGTCGAAGAAGAAGCTGATCGCCACGTCCAGCACCCGTGCCAGGTCGAACAGCCGCGACGCCCCGACCCGGTTCACCCCGCGCTCGTATTTCTGGACCTGCTGGAACGTCAGCCCGAGTGCTTCGCCCAGGCGTTCCTGGGACATCCCGAGCAAGGTGCGCCGCAGGCGGATGCGGGAGCCGACATGCACATCGATCGGGCTCGGGCGTCCGTCCTTCTCCGGCACGGCCGACACGGCCGGCAACGGCGGCGGTTCGGCCCGGCTGCCCTTGGTCTCGTCGAGCATCATGGTGTCCTCTTCGAACCAGCCGGGCGTGCTGCTCCCCAGAAGCATATAACCGCGCCGGGCGTTAGTAAAATGTAAATCCACAACCCTCAATTGTCAACGCTGCCCTAAAATGAGACAGATTCCCGTTCTACGATACGATTGGCGGCACAGAAGGCGTTCGGCCGCCGCGACGTCGCCCGCCCATCCACCCGGCGACCAGCGCGGCGACCGCTAGAACGAACGGCACCGCCAGCCCGAATCGGGCGAACGGCGTCGTCGGCAGCGTGCCGCCGACTGGTGCCACCACCACCCCGGTGCGGTCCAGTCCCAGCCGCGCGAGCAGATGCCCGCGCGCGTCGAATACCGCGGAGATGCCGGTGTTGGCTGCACGCAAAAGCGGCAATCCTTCCTCCACTGCTCGCATTCGCGCCGCTGCCAGGTGCTGGCGCGGTCCGGTCGAATTGCCGAACCAGGCATCGTTGGTCACGTTCACCATGAAGGCCGGCCGGTCGCGTTCATCGATGATCTCGCCGGGGAAGATCGCCTCGTAGCAGATCAGCGGCCCGACCGGCGGCAGGCCTGGCAGATGCGAGCGTGCGCGGGCCGGGGCCGGGGGCGAAGCCGCCGCCCGGCACCACCTGGATCGGCAGCGGGAACCAGCCGGGCTGGTACTCCCCGAACGGCACCAGGTGCCATTTGTCGTAGATCCCGACCACCCGCCCGCGACCGGTCAGCGCGAACAGGCTGTTGCGCGGGCGCCGGTGCTGCCCGTAGTGCACGGCACCGATCAGCGCCACGGTGCGCCCCGGGGTGCCCCCGGCGGCCTGCGCGATGGCCTGCCGTACCGCGGGTTCCGAGCCGAGCAGGAACGGGCTCGCCGTCTCCGGCCAGATCACCAAAGTGCGGCCGAGGGTGGCCCCGGCGGCGGACGCCCCCGATGCGGAAGCCCTGGGCGCGGAAGCCCCGGGCGCGGAAGCCTGGGCCATGCCGTCGCGGGTCAGTGCCAGGTAGCGCTGGAAAATCTTCATGGCGAGGGCCTGGCTCCATTTCTCGCCCTCGGCCACGTCGCCCTGCACCAGCACCGCGGTGATCCCCGGTCCCGGCGGCAGGGGCGCGGCCAGGCGCACCAGCCCGAAGCCGACCCACGCCGCCAGCAGTGCCGCCCCCGCTGCGCGCCAGCGCCAGCCGAGTACCGGTGTCGCTGCCAGCAGCAAGGTCGCCAGGGTGAGCCCATGAATGCTGACGAGCGCCGCCGGCTGGATGAAGATGTCGCCGAGCCGGCCCGGGAACTCCCACACGCTGCCCCAGAGGTTCCAGGGGAAGCCCGTGAAGGCGAACTGCCGCGCGAGGTCGGCCAGCACCCAGGCGCCGGCCAGCGCGAAGACCCGCGGCCAGCCCGCCCGCGCGCGCTTCGCCACCGCGGCGGCGGCGGCGACGAACACCGCCAGCACCGCGGCGAGCGCCGGCACCGCGAGCGGCACCAGCCACCAGAAGCGCGCTGCCTCCACCAGGATCGCCTCGGTGATCCAGTAGAGGCCGACCAGGTTGCAGCCGAAGCCGAACCAGAAGCCGCGCCGTGCCGCCACCGCCGGGCCGCGCGCGCCATCGATCAGCAGCAGCAGCCCGGGGATCGCGACCAGCAGCACCGGCAGCGCAAACACCGGCGGCAGGGCGAGCGCCGACAGCATCCCGAGCAGCAGCGCGACCCCATCGGCCCGCCAGCCGCGCAGGAACACCGCGCGCACGGCGAGCCGGCCGGCGATCCGCGGCCGGCGCGCCCGCGATCGACGCCCCAACGCCTGCGCCGGCCCGACGGCGCGCACCGGGGCCTCAGCCGGGGGCGTCGCGTACTTGGCGTTCGTAATGGCGGTAGTATTTTTCGGTGATCAGGTCGGTCTTCACGACGATCGCGACGTCGGTGGTGTTGAACTGGCGGTCGATCACCGCACCGTCGCCGACGAACCCGCCGAGCCGGAGGTAGCCCTTGATCAGCGGCGGCAGCAGGGCCAGCGCGCGGCGCGCGTCGACCGTGCCGGGCGGGGCGCGGCGCATGTCGACGTAGCGCTCGGGCAGGGCGCGCGGGCGCAGCTCGGGCGGGGCGAGGTGGTGCTCGTACAGGTAGGTGAGCTCGGCTGCCAGCGCGTCCGGATCGGTGCCGGGCAGGCTGGCGCAGCCGAACATCAGGTCGATCCGATGATGGAACACGTAGGCGGCGATGCCGCGCCACAGCAACTGCATCACCGCCCGGTTGCGGTAGCCGGCATCGACGCAGGACCGGCCGAGTTCCAGGATGCGGCCGGGAAAGCGCAGGATCGGGCCGAGGTCGTATTCGGCGACGGAATAGAACCCGCCGAGCGGCATCCGCCGCGGCGCGCCGGATCAGCCGGTAGGTGCCGACCACGCCTTCCGCTCCCGGGCCGATCGCGTGGTCGATCACCAGCAGATGGTCCGCGACCGTATCGTAACGGTCGCGGTCGCGCCGGCTCGCCAGGGTGGCGGGATCGGCGCTGGCGCCCCTCTCGCCGTAGAACACGCGAAAGCGCAGCGCCTGGACGGCGTCGAGTCTCGGCTGCGGTGACCGCCAGGCGGACGCCGAGATTGCCTGCTCGCAGTTCCAGGAAGCCGGCGGGCCCGTGCCCCGGGTCCGCCCCTGCCTCCCGGTCCGCGAGCCAGCCGCCGGCCCCCGGATCCGCGCCCGTCGGCCCGGCAGCACCCGGGACGCCCAGCCGGGCAGGCAGGGGACGCCCGTCGCGCTGAGCGCCGGCGTCGGAGGCGCCGGACTTGAGAGGATCGGTCATCGGGGTGGGGTCATGATGCCGGGGTCATCGGGCGGGAGCCATCGCGCCGGGGGGGTCATCGTGCGGGCCTGGCGGGGACGGCGGCCAGCACGGCGGGCGGTCCGTCGTCGGCGCCGCCGGCCGGGCGCGCGCCCCCGGCCGGGCGCCGCGGCTCCGTCCCTGCCGCCGCACGGCGGCGGCCGAACAGCTCCAGGCGCAGCGACACCAGGTCGAAGCCGAGCCGTTCCGCCACCGCCTGCATCAGCCGTTCGTGCTCCGGATCCTGGAATTCGATCACCTTGCCGGTTTCGATGTCGATCAGATGGTAGTGGTGGCCGTGCTCGGTCGGCTCGTAGCGTGCGCGGCCGCCGCCGAAATCGCGCCGCTCCAGGATGCCACGCTCCTCCAGCAGCCGCACGGTGCGATAGACGGTGGCAATCGAGATGCGCGCATCGAGCCGGGCGGCACGACGGTACAGCTCCTCCACGTCCGGATGGTCCGACGCCTCCGACAGGACGCGCGCGATGACCCGGCGCTGGCCGGTCATTTTGAGGCCTCGTTCGACGCAGAGACGCTCGATGCGCGATTCCACTTTCTTCCCCGTGGGATTGGCCGGCATGGGACTGGCCGGGCGTGGACCGCGAGCCATGCCGGAGCCCGGATCGGCGTGCCGCACGACGGAGCGCCCGGAGAGACGGGCCGGAACCGGATCGCCACGCGCGCCGCATGCCGGCGCCGGGCCGGGCGCGATCAGTTTACCGGTCCGCCCCCCGGCAACGCAAACCGCCGCCGCACACCGGCCGGCCACCGTGCGCCCGCACAACGCCCTCCGGCACGGCGTCCCTCGGCCGTGGACCCGTCGCGGTCAGTTGCGCGGCTCGCGCGGCTTGGTGCCGAGGCCGATCTTCTTGGCCAGCGAGGACCGGTGCTGGGCGTAGCGCGGCGCCACCATCGGGTAGTCGGCCGGCAGGCCCCAGCGTTCCCGATACTGCTCCGGGGTCATGTCGTAGGCGGTCTTCAGATGCCGGCGCAGCATCTTGAGCTGTTTGCCGTCTTCCAGGCAGACGATGTAATCGGCAAAGACCGATTTCTTCACCGGGACCGCCGGTTGTGGTCGTTCCGGCGCCGCCGGTTCGTGCCCGATTCCCGCCAGGGTCCGGTAGACCTCCTGGATCAGCGCCGGCAGCGCATCCGGGGCCACCGTGTTGTGGGAGACATGTGCCGAGACGATTTGCGCGGTAAGGCCCAGGACGGTACTCGTCGCCGGATGCTCGGCCATCGCGGTCCCTTCCGTTGCTTGTGATTTGGCCTATATATGACGTTGCTCGGCGATTCGCCAATGATACTGCCAGGTGGCGGCACAACCGCCGCGGATGCCAGTAACAGCGGGCCTGGAACGGCCCGAAACCAGGCACGATGCATCCCATGACCGTTCCGACCCCCGCCTCCCCCGCCGGCCTTCGCGACGATCCGGTCGGCCATGGTCCCGCTGCCCATGGTCCCGCAGATCGGGAGCTCGACATCACCAGCGAACTCTGTCCGATGACCTTCGTCCGGACCCGGCTGGCGCTCGATCGGATGCAGCCGGGGCAGACCCTGCTCGTGCGCCTGCGCGGCGCCGAGCCGCTGGCCAACGTGCCGCGCGCCGCCGCCGAGCTCGGCCATGTGGTGCTGGCGCTCGACACCGGCGCCGACGGGGTCAGCCTGCTGCTGCTGCGCCGGGGGGACTGAGAGTTTGTGCAAGAGCGCCCGACAGCGGGCGTTCTTGCACAGGTTCGATTGCTTTTCACGCTCCGAGCGCGGCGCGCAGGACCAGCGCGTCCTGCCCGTCGGCATAATAGCGCCGGCGCCGCCCCACCGCGACGAACCCGCCCGCCGCATAGAGCGCGCGCGCTGCCCGGTTCGCCGCGGCGACTTCCAGGAACATCGCCCGCGCACCACGGGACGCGGCCTCCGCCGCCGCCGCCGCCAGCAGGGCGCGGCCCAGCCCCGCCCGCCGCGCCGTCGGAACCACCGCCAGGGTCAGGATTTCCGCCTCGTCGCCTGCCACCCGCGCCAGCACCAGGCCGCCATCCGGATGCAGCCGGGCGAACACGCCGGGCAGGGCAAGCTGGGCGGCGAAGGCGGCGGCGTCCCAGGCCTCCTCCGGCGGAAACGCGGCCGCGTGCAGGGCGGCGAGCGTCTCAGCCGCGGCCGGGGTCGCCGCGATCATCCCGGCGCTGGGGGCGCGGCGAGCGGGCCGGGAGGCGGCCGCGGCGGGGTTGCCGGCAGCTTCACCGCCGGCGGATCGACATACAGCGGCAGCGCCTCGCGCGGCGGCAGCCGGCCCGCCCGCCGCGCCGCCGCCGCCAGCGCGATCCCGAGCGGGGAAGGCCGGCGGGCGTCCGTCAGCATGACCTCGGTGCCGCGCGCCGCCAGATACGCCGCCACTGTCACGGCGGCGTCGCCGGCGAGCGCCACCTTCGGGCCCAGCGGCGGCAGCGCGTCCAGTGCGGCGCCGATCACGCCGCCCTCCGGCGCCGTGGCCCCGGGAGAGGACGCGGGCGCCCCGCCGCCGGCGCATTCCAGGAACACCCGGCCGCGGCGGCTGTCGATCGCGCTCCACAAGGTCCAGCCGTCGGGCACGGTCAGCGCCGCCGCCAGCGCCTCGCCGACGCTCACGCCGATCACCGGGATCTCCGCGGCGAGCGCGATCCCGTGCGCCAGCGCCAGCGCCGCGCGGATGCCCGTGAAACTGCCGGGCCCGACGGTGACGGCCACAGCGTCGAGCCCCGCGCATGGGGCAGCGGCCGGCTCTCCCGCACCGGCGGGGGATCCGGTGCGGGATTCCGTGGGGGATTCCACGTGCGCCGCGCGCGCCCGGTCCAGCACCGAAGCCGCCATCGCCGCGAGTGCCCCGGCCTGGCCCTGCGCGGCCGTACGCATGGCGTGCGCACCCAACACCCCGTCCTCGACCACCGCCGCGGAACAGGCGCCGAGCGCGGCATCCAGGGTCAGGATCCGCATCCCGTGCGGCATCCCCACCGGCCGCCTACAGCAGCCGGCAGGCGTCCGCGAAATCGAACCGCGGGGAGCGCGGAAACAGCCCGTCCGGATCGCCATGGCCGAGGTTGCACAGGAAATTGGACCGCCAGCCGTCGGCGGCCAGGAATTCCGCGTCCACCTTGTCGTTGTCGAACCCCGACATCGGTCCGACGTCGAGCCCGAGCGCGCGCGCCGCGATCATCAGATAGGCGCCCTGCAACGTTCCGTTGCGGAACGCGGTGGCCGCGGCCAACGTATCGTTGCTGGTGAACCAGGACCGCGCGTCCGCATTGTGCGGAAACAGCCGCGGCAGGTGCTCGTAGAAATGCGGATCGTAGGCGACGATCACGGTGACCGGTGCCGCCATGGTCTTCTCGAGGTTGCCCGACGAAAGCGCCGGCGCCAGCCGCTGCTTGGCCTCCGGCGTGCGCAGGAACAGGAACCGCGCCGGCGAGCAGTTCGCCGACGTCGGCCCCCATTTCAGCAGCTCGTGCAGCGCGATCAGCGTCTCGTCGGAGACCGGCTCGTCGCGCCATTTGTTGTGGCTGCGCGCCGCGCGCAGCAGCAGGTCGAGCGTGGCGTCGTCCGGCATCAGAGGTCCACCTGCTCGACCGCGACGACTTCCGGCACGTAATGGCGCAGCATGTTTTCGATCCCGTGCTTGAGGGTGGCGCTGGAGGAGGGGCAGCCGGAACAGGAGCCCTGCATGTGCAGCTTCACCACGCCTTCGCGGTAGCCGCGGAAGACGATGTCGCCGCCGTCGCCGGCGACCGCGGGGCGGACGCGGGTGTCGAGCAGCTCGCGGATCTGGGCCACGATCTCCTCGTCTTCCGGTGCGATCGGCTCGACCAGGTCCTCGTCCGCCGCCTCCAGGCCCTCCAGCGTGGGGCGGCCGGCGAGGAAATGCTCCATCAGCGCGGCGAGCACCTGCGGCTTCAGCGCCGGCCAGTCGATGGCGTCGGTCTTCGTCACGCTGACGAAATCACCGCCCAGGAACACGCGCCCGACGCCGTCGATGGCGAACAGCGCGCCGGCGAGCGGGCTCGATCCGGCGGCCTCCGCGGTGGCGAAGTCGGCGGTCCGGGCGCCGAGCACGTCGCGGCCGGGGAGGAATTTCAGGGTGGCGGGGTTGGGGGTGCCTTCGGTCTCGATGAACATGGGGCGAGCCTGGGGTGGGAGGAAAGGGGACCAACCGGGTCCGGTCAAATGGTAGATCGCCCCGATCGCCCTGTCTGGCAAGGGGTTGCCCCCGTCTCCGCCTCCTCGTGCGCAGGCAATTCGGCCGCGGGCTCGGCTGCCAGGTCGCGGATGCGGCGCGCCATCGCGGCGATGCCGTTGCCGCGGTTGGTGGACAGCGCCTCGATCAGCCCGAGATCGCGCAGGAAAGCGGGATCGGTGGCGGCGATCTCCGCCGGCGTGCGGCCGGAATAGACGCGCAGGAGCAGCGAGACGAGGCCGCTCACGATCGCCGCGTCCGACGCGCCGGCGAGGTACAGCCGGCCGTCGGTGCGGCACGCCTCCATCCATACCTTGCTCTGGCAGCCCTGGACGCGATGCGCCTCGTCCATCCAGGCGTCGGGGAAGGGCGGCAGCTTGCGGCCGAGGTCGATGATGTACTGGTAGCGGTCCATCCAGTCGTCGAACACGGCAAGTTCCTCGCCGATCGCTGCGATGGCGGCGGCGGCGGTCGGGTCCTCGGGCGCGACGAAGGGGGGCTGCATTCACCTGATGTGCGGACCGGGCCGGAAGCCGTCAACCCCGCTGCCGTCAGAGCGGTGCGCAGGCAGCGGCGAGCCAGGCGCGGACCGGCGGATCGAGCGCGGGCCCGATCTCCGCCAGCACCCTGGCGTGGTAGGCGTCGAGCCACGCGCGTTCGCCGGGGTCGAGCAAGGCCGGGGCGATCAGCCGGCGGTCGAACGGGGCCAGGGTCAGGGTCTCGAAGCGGAGGAAGCGCCGGGTCGAGCCCGGCAGATCGGCCGGCTGGACCAGCAGCAGGTTCTCCAGCCGGATACCGTATTCGCCTTGCAGGTAGAGCCCGGGTTCGTCCGACAGGATCATGCCCGCCGCGATCGGCACCGGCCGGGCGAGGCGCGAGAGGCTGACCGGGCCCTCGTGCACCGACAGGTAGCTGCCGACCCCATGGCCGGTGCCGTGGTCGTAGTCGAGCCCCACCTGCCACAGCGCGCGGCGGGCGAGGCTATCGATCAGCGCGCCGCCGGTGCCTTCGGGAAAGATCAGGGTGGCGATGGCGATGTGGCCCTTCAGGACCCGGGTCGCGTGATCGGCCAGCCGCTCCGGCGCCGGGGCCGGCCCGGTCCAGATCGTGCGGGTGACATCGGTCGTGCCCTCGGGGAACTGCGCGCCGCTGTCGATCAGATAGGCCTCATTGGCGCGGATCGGCCGGTCGGTCTCCGGGCTGACCCGGTAGTGGATGATGGCGCCGTGTTCGCCGGCGCCGGAGATCGCGGGGAAGCTTTCGCCGCGAAACCCGGGCAGCGCGGTGCGGAAAGCAAGCAGCCGTGCCGCCGCCGAGGCCTCGGTCTCCCCCCCGCCCGGGCCCGCCGCGTCGAGCCAGTGCAGGAAGCGGCAGAGCGCGATCGCGTCGCGCCGATGCGCTGTTCGAGCTCCGTCCTGCTCCACATTGTTTTTGCGGGATTTCGGCAGCAGGCAGGGATCGGTACCGGCCGCCACCGTGGCGCCTGCGTCGCGCAGGGTCTGCTCGAACCAGACCGGCGCGCCTTGTGGGTCGACCCGCACGACCTTGCCGCGCAGGGACGCGAGCGCGGCCCCGAGGGCGGCCGGCGGCTCGGTCGCGACGTCGTTGCCGAGCCAGGCGCGGGCCTCCGGCCCCAGCTTCTGCGGCGCCATGAACAGTTGCACCCGTCCGGCGCGGTCGATCAGCCCGAAGCCGAGCGCCACCGGCACGAACGGCACATCGGTCCCGCGCAGGTTGAGGAGCCAGGCGAGCGAGGCGGGATCGGTGATCACCGCCGCGTCCTGCTGCGCCGCGTCCAGCAGCGCCGCGATCTCCGCCCGCTTTTCCGCCGAGCCGCGGCCGGCGAAGCGGAGCGGATGCGGCTCGGCCGGCGCGGCGGGCGGGGCCGGGCGGTCGGTCCAGATCGCATCGATCGGGTTCTCGGCCAGCGGGCGCAGGACGAGCCCGGCCGCGGTGAAGCGGGCAAGCGCATCGGCGCTGATCAGCTTCGGGTCATAGCCGATCGCGCCGCCCTTGGGGGCGTGGCGGGCGAGCCAGTCCGGCGGCGGCCGGTCGGTGATGTGCGCCCGCTCCCACAGCGCCGGGTCGGTCTCGGCGGCGAGCTGCAGCACATAGCGGCCGTCGGTGAACACGGCAGCGCGGTCGGCCAGCACCGCGGCGAATCCGGCGCTGCCGGTGAAGCCTGTGAGCCAGGCGAGGCGCTCGGCAGCGGGGGGGACATATTCGCCCAGATGCTCGTCGGCGCGCGGGACGATGAAGCCGGCGAGGCCGGCGGCGGCGAGCCGGGCGCGCAGGGCGGCGAGGCGGTCTGCCGGGCAGAGGAGGGCGGTCATCGAGGGGTCCGTTCGGCTGCGCGGGTGTTATGGGTCAAAGCCGCTGTCCTTTGATGCACGAACCGCATGGCAGGGCCGTAATCTCCGCAGTGATCAGTCAGCATGACGTGCCTATGTTGCAGTGCGAAAAGCCTCTGGGGCGCCCCGCCACGACGACGCCGCGCCGGACCCGAGGGAACGAATGGGAGCTTCCCATGTCTGCCCCGATTACCAAGACCGAACTTTCCTTCAAGCTGCCGGAGAGCCTGTCCTACCACACCACCTGGGACGATGCCGACTACGAGCCGGTGCTGCCGGCCCGCCGCCGGGGCCTGCTGGCCCGCGTGGCGAGCGCGGTCGCCGAGCGCTATGCCGCCTGGAACGCGCGGCGGGTCGCCGTCGAGGAACTCACCGGTATGACCGACCGCGAACTGGCCGACATCGGCCTGAGTCGGGCGGATATTCCGCGGGTGACCGAGAAGGAATTCGCCGAGGAACACGCTTCCCGCGGCGTGGCGCGCGCCTGACGGGGTAGGTTCGACTTTCTTCGGGAAGCAAGGCCAGGGGGCGCTGCCCCCTGGACCCCCGCCAAGGGCTCGCCCTTGGAACCCTTCCGTTCGTTTCGTGCCCGCCCGTAACACGTTGCCGGGAGCCGGGACATACGACGGGGTGCCACGCTGATTCGGAACGATCGTTCCGTATGGGCTTTTGGCGCGCCATAGCTGCGGGCGCCGCGGCACCATTCCGCACAGCCTCGAAATCGACCGTCAGCGTGCCTTCTCCCTCCTGGGGCGGTTGCCGCGGCGGTAAAGGTCGTCCGGCTTGCCGGACCCTCCGGCGGCACGCGATACTCTCCCCCGTCTTGTAACGCGGCATCACCCGGGGCGCGGTGGTCCGCACCGACATAGCGCGCCCCCACCTCACGGGAGAGAACCCATGTCCGAAAACCCCCGCGCCGCCGCCGGCCGCGCCATGCGCCGCAAGCTGATGGGCGAAGCCTACGCCGACCGCCTCGACGCCACCGTCTACGCCGATCCCATCATGCAGAAATTCGGCGAGGTCTCGGTCGAGAACATTTTCGGCGCGCTCTGGACCCGCCCCGGCCTCGACCTCAAGACCCGCACCATGATCGTCGTCGTCTCCGACACCGTGATGGGCCGGGAAGCCGAGCTCGCCATCCACCTCCGTATGGCCCGCAACCAGGGTTGGTCGGAAGACGAGCTGGTCGAAGCCATGCTCCATCTCCAAGGCTACATCGGCGCGCCCCTGGTGCGCGAGGCGCTGATCTGCGCCCGCACCGTGTTCGCCGAGCTGCGCAAGGAAGCCTGATGGACGACGTCATCGCCCGCGCCGACGCGCTCCGCCTGCGCGCCGAGGCCGAAGCCGACCCGGCGCCGGCGGCCGAGGCGGTGGCGCTGCTGCGCGACGTGCCGCGCGCCCAGCACGAGGCGGTGGCGGTGCCGCTGTCGGCCGCCCTGCGCGCCCTCGGCGCGCTGACCGACGATCTCGATGCGCTCGATTCTGCGGTGGTGCTGGCGCGCGAGGCGGTGCGCACCGCCCCGTCCCCGCGCGCCCATGCGGTGCTGGGCGCAGCCCTCACCGTGCTCGGCGAACGCGCCGGGGATCCCGACCTGCTCGCCGAGGCGCTCGGTGCCTACGAGGCCGCCGCCGCCGGCTTCGCCGCCACCGGCGCCGAGATCGACCACGCCCGCATGGGGCGCAACCGCGGCGCCGTGCTGACCCTGCTCGCGAGCGTGCTGGATGATCGCAGCCTGCTCGCCGAAGCGGCGGTTGCATTGCGCGCCGCGCGGATCGCCTTCACCGTGCTGGACGCGCCGCGGGAAGCCGCGCTGGCGGCCGACAACCTCTGCCACAGCTTGCGCCTGCTCGGCGAGCGCACCCAGAATCCCGCGCTGCTCGCCGAGGCGGTCGCCGCCGGCCGCGCCGCGCTCGCCGCCACGCCCGCCGATGCGCCGCCGCGGCAGCGTGCTATGACCGAAACGAACCTCGCCAACGCGCTCGCCGCGTTGGGCGGGGAGCGGCGGGCCGAGGCGCTGGCATTGTACCGTGCCGCGCTGGCCCGGCTCGACGGTCCGGCGGTGGCGGTGCAGCGCGCCACCGTGCGCCACAACCTGCGGCTGGCCGAGCAGGCGGCCGAGGCGCGCTGACCGGCGCGTGCCGGAGAAGAAGATTTTCCGGTTTCACCCTGTCGCGACACGTCCTATGCTCCCAACCGGGCCTGGAGAGGAACTGTCCGATGTTCGACCTCGATCGCTTCATCGCCGACTGCGAGGCCGCGGTGGCCGACCGTGACGACCACACGGAAGCGCGCGAGGTGCTCGCCCGCGCGGTGCGCGATCCCGCCGCCGTGCTCGCCACCCTGGGCGAACCGAAACGCGCCGGCATCGAAGTGCTGCATCGCGGGCCTCGGGTCACCATCCTCAACCTGGTCTGGGGCCCGCATATGTCCTTCATGCCGCACAACCATCACATGTGGGCACTGATCGGCCTCTACACGGGCAGGGAGGACAACATCTTCTGGCGCCGCCTGCCCGAACCCGGCGATCGGGTGGAAGCCGCTGGTGCGCGCTCGATCGGCCCGGGCGAGATCTGCCCGCTCGGCACCGATATCATCCACTCCGTGCTCAACCCGCTGCCCCGGCTGACCGCCGCCATCCATGTCTACGGTGGGGATTTCCTCAAACAGGAACGCAGCGAATGGGATCCGGAGAGCCTGACCGAACGCGCCTACGACGCCGAGCGGGCGCGCGCGGCGTTCGAGGCATCGAACCGGTTCCTCGCGTCCTGATCGCCCCGCGGCGCCGCGCCGCACCGGTCCGGTAGGCGGGCCGCATGGCGTTGCAGGACCCGGCCGGCGCGGTGCCCGAACCCGATGCGGCGGGGCGGATCGTGCTGACGGAGACGAAAACCGTGGCGGCGGGCGCCGCGATCGGGCTGCTCGTCGCCTGCGGCATGGCGGTGCTGAGCGTCTGGTTTTTCGCCAGCCTGTGGGCCGGCACCCTGGCGCCGGGCTGGTACCTGTGGCTGCGGGTCATTGCGTGGATCGGGCTGATCTTCCTCCCGGCCATCCCGTGGATGCTGCTGAATCTGCTGTACCTGCGCCGGCTCGTGATCGACGATGGTGGGATCACCGATCGGATGGGCGGGCGGGTGCGGCACATGGCCTGGGGCGAGATCCGCCGGATCGAACGTGCGGGAGGTGGCGATCAACCGCTCCGGCGGCCGGCAAACGATGACCGATGTGCAAAGCGCCGCGGGACGGACGATCGCCTGGCTCCCCGTCTTCGGCGTGGCACCGGTGGCGCTGGCCGAGTACCTGTCGGCACGGCGCAGCCAAGTCTGCGGCGGCGCCCTGGGCGTGACGGATCGGACCACGACGCCGGCGCGGCGACGCAGGTATCGGCTGGTCGCGGCGGGATCGCTGGCCCTGCTGGCGATCGTCGCCGTGGCGATCAGGTATGTTGCCATAAGGCACTGACCTGGCGGACTACCGCCCATCCAGGATCGCCGCCGGCCCGTCCAGCAGGCGCGCCACCGCGTCCGTCAGCCATTTGTTCTTCCGGTTGATCAGCCCGACCTGGCACCCCTTGTCTTGTTGGGGAACGTGCTGCCGGATCGGGCCGGGCGGGTAAGGGCAGGGGGCGGGGCGGTTCGCGCGCGTCATGACTTGGCCGGGTGCACGTGCGCCCCCGCAGGAGCGACCGCCGCTGCACGGCGGGAGGGCGGCAGGTGCGCATCGATCCAGCCACGCAACCAGCGACGCGATGGGTTCTCCACCGCGAGGTGAACGAGCCAGGTGCAGACGGCCAGGATCACGAGATAGGCAGCGATTGCGGCCATGCTGCGCAGCGCGGCATTGCGCGACAGCAACGGCAGCAGCGCGCTTGCGAGTTTTTCCACCGGGAACTGCATGAGGTACAGCGAATAGCTGGCCGCCCCCACGGCGACCAGCGGCCGTGCGGACAGCAGGCGTGCCACCGGCGTCTCCGGCGTGCTGCCCGCGAGGACCAGGATCGCGAAGCACGGGATCGCGAGCAGCCCGGGCGGCAGCCCGGCCGCCGTGGAGGCCAGCCAGAGCCCGATGCTGCCAGCGATCAACCACATCCAGGGCCACTGCGTAAGCCGTGCCTGCCCGGCGAAGCGGCGCAGCAGGCACCCGAGCAGGAATTCCGGCCCCGCGCGCAGCAGCGGCATCCCGCCGGTGGACTGGTTCATGCTGCCGCCGAACACCGTGAGACAGAGCACGCCAGTGCCGAGCAGCATCAGGACGATGCCCGCCACCGTCCCGCGCCATCCGCTGCGTGCCACCGCCAGCGCCAGCGACGGGAACAGCAGGTAGCAGAACCACTCCGCGCTGACCGACCAGGCGGGAAAGTTCCAGCTCAGCCGTCCGGTGACGCCCCAGGACTGGATCAGCGCCAGGTTCAACAGCAGCAGGCGCGGAGAGTAATGCGCCGGGTTGAACGGCGTCCGGATGAAGTCGGGATTCCACGAATACAGGACGCCGAGCAGCGCGACGGTGAACAGATACACCGGAAACAACCTGGCGGCGCGCAGGCACATGAAGCGGATGAAGATGGCCACCCGCGGCCGTGCGAACTCCGCGCCGTGCACGTACCAGATGACGAACCCGCTCAGGATGAAGAAGAGATCGACGCCGAGGTAGCCGATGCTGTAGCTGGTGCGCACGATCGGCAGCGCGTCGCCGATATGGAGCACGCTGAACGGCCCGGGGATGTAGTGGTAGGCGATCACCCAGGCGGCGGCGAAGGCGCGCAGGCCGGTGAGTTCGTCGAGATGGCGTGCGTGTGATCGCATCGGCTTGCCCGTCTGGTCCGCTGCCGGGCGCGCCGGAGCGAGCCCGGCGCTGCCCCGATCAGGCAGAGGCCGGGTGCATGGAAAGACGTAGGTCCAGCCGCCGGACGGCCGGGCCTGCGGAGAATGGCGCCGGCGGGGCACCGTGTTCGAGCGCAGATGGACGCCCGCGCCGTGGATTGCAAGTTGAAGAATTCTTGATGCGGGATCTGTAACGATCCAAACCCGGCACGTCAACATTCCGTGACGCGACACGCTCGGCGGACGTCAGGTACCGATCAGCGCCACGCCTTCGGCCTGCGCCACGCGGGCCAGCGCCGCATCCAAAGTCGCCAGCGGCAAAGACTCCCGCTGTGCCAGCTCCAGGTAGGCGGCGTCGTAGACCGTGAGCCGATGCGTCCGCGCGAGCGCCAGCACCGCCGCATCCCCCGGCGCCGGATCGAGCGTCACCGGCAGCCGGCCGACGGCGCGCAGGAATGCGGTCGTATCGGCCGTGGTCAGTCGGCCGCGCCGCTCGTTCACCATCAAGGTGTTGCGCAGCTCGAACCACCACAGGCTGGGAGCAAGGGCGGGATCGGTGCGCAGGCGTTCCAGTGCCTGCGTCGCCACTGGATGGTCCTCGTCATCGAACGCCCAGCACGCGGCCACCGAGGCGTCGAGGACGAAGACCATCAGAGCCGGTGCCCTTCGTGGCGAGCCGAGAGCAGCTCCGCGACGCTGATCTTGCCGGTGCGGCGCCGCAGTGCCTTGAGCGCGGCGATGGCGGCGTCGATCTCCTGCTGGCGCCGATCAACCTCCGGCGTCAGGCGCGCGATGGCGCGGCCGTGGCGGGTGATGATGAGGGTTTCCCCGCGTTCAACCTCGTCCAGCAGGCGGGGAAGATGGGTTTTGGCCTCGGAGGCCTGGATTTCGCGCATGGTGATCGTCCCGATTGGTCGATTCGACTAGTCTATATGGACCCAAACCGCCCCATTTTCCAGCTTCCGTTTTCCAACCCCCGGGTGACAGCCCCCGCCGCCCCGCCTACCGTGCGTTCCCGTCCAGGCCGAAGGGGGAAGCACCACCCATGACCCAGCTTCACGGGATCATCCCGCCCACCACCACGCCCTTCACCCAGGACGGGGACATCGACCTCGCCGCCGCCCGCGCCCAGGTGCGCTGGATGATCGGCCAGGGCGTGCACGGGCTCGCCACCGGCGGGTCCACCGGCGAGGGCCACACGCTCGACCCCGACGAATTCCGCCGCCTGATCGCCGCCACCACCGAGGAGGCCGCCGGCCAGGTTCCCGTGATCGCCGGCATCATCACCGATTCCACCCGCGACGCGATCCGCCGCGGCAAGGCCGTCGCCGATCTCGGTGTGGCGGCGCTGCAGGTCACGCCCGTGCACTACCTGTTCCGCCCGGACGACGCGGCCATGCTCGGCCACTTCCGCGCGATCAGCGAAGCCACCGGCTTGCCGGTGATCATCTACAACGTCGTGCCCTGGTCCTATCTCTCGCCGGCGCTGCTCACACGCATCATGGCCGACGTGCCGGGCGTGATCGGGGTGAAGCAGAGCGCCGGCGATCTCAAGCTGGTGGCCGACCTGCTCACAATGGTGCCGGCCGGCAAGCTGATCTTCAGTGCGGTCGATGCGCTGCTCTATCCGTCGTTCACGCTCGGTGCGCACGGGGCGATCGCCGCCATCCTGTCCGCGGTGCCGCGCGCCTGCGTCGCGTTGTGGGACGCGGTCGCGGCCGAAGATCACGCGCGGGCGCGCGATCTGCACCTGCTGTTGCTCGCGCTCTGGAACGCCATGGCCGGCGACAACCTGCCAGCCTGCACCAAGTTCGCGCAGACCCTGCAAGGCTGCCCGGGCCTTTCTCCGCGCGCGCCGATGCCGCCGGCTTCGGCCGGGCAGCAAGCGGCGATCCGCGGCGCGCTCGCGGACCTCACGCCGCGACACGTCGCCGCCGAATGATCGTTTCTCTTCCAGCACCGGAGCCTGACGCATGCTCGTCGATCTGCGCATCTACACCTGCAAGCCGAACCGGATGGGCGAGTTCGTCGCCCTCTACAAGGAATACGCCTGGCCGTTGCAGCAGAAATATCTCGGCCGCTGCCTCGGCTGGTACACCACCGTGGAAGGCCCGCTGAACCGGGTCGTGCATCTCTGGGGCTACGAGGACCAGGGCGACCGCGAGCGCCGCCGCACCGCCATGGCCGCCGATCCCGCCTGGCAGGATTTCCTCCGTCGCGGCGCTGAGCTCGGCGTGGTGATCGACATGGAGAACCGGTTCCTCCGCCCGACCGATTTCTCCCCGGTGCAATAGCGCCGGCCCCGCCCGCACCGTTCGGGGCTGCAGCACGACTGCGGCGCGCCCCGGGCGGAGCACCCAGGTCCGCCCCGCATGCGGCTCGCTCTTGCGGCAGCGCGCCGGGTTGCGCATTTTGCGACTGATACAGGACCGCGCCGCTCCGGGCTGGCACGGCGGCAGGCTCGGACAGGCGTCGACCTCCCGGCCCGGGCAAGCGGCGAGACAGCCCCTCCGGGGCAAGTGGAGCAGACCACGATGGACGGCGGCGCCGACGCACGACGGATCACCCTCTACCGGCCCGAGGATTTCGTGCGCGATGCGCGCCGCCGGAAGGCTCGCGGCCGAGACCCTCGACATGATCACGCCGCACGTCCGCCCCGGCGTCGACCACCGGGGAGCTGGATCGAGCTGTGCCACGACTTCATCACCGCCGCCGGCGCGGTGCCCGCGCCGCTCAACTACCGCGGCTTCCCGAAGTCGATCTGCACTTCGATCAACCACGTGGTCTGCCACGGCATCCCGGGCGACCGGCGGCTGGAGCCGGGCGACATCCTCAATATCGACGTCACCGTGATCCTGGACGGCTGGCACGGCGACAGCTCGCGCATGTACGTCGCCGGCACGGCGTCGACCAAGGCGCGCAACCTGATGGACGTGACCTACGAGGCGCTGCTGCGCGGCATTGCCGCGGTGCGGCCCGGGGCGACCCTGGGCGATGTCGGCTAGGCGATCCAGATCCTTCGTCGAGGCGCACCGGTTCAGCGTGGTGCGCGATTTCTGCGGCCACGGCATCGGGCGGCAGCTTCCACGAGCCGCCCAACGTGCTGCACTTCGGCAACCCCGGCGAGGGCCCGGTGCTGCGCCCGGGGATGTTCTTCACCATCGAACCCATGGTCAACGCCGGCCGCCCGGAGGTGAAGGTGCTCGACGACGGCTGGACCGCCGTCACCCGCGACCGCAGCCTGTCGGCGCAGTTCGAGCACATGGTCGGGGTGACGCCCGATGGTGTGGAAATCTTTACCCTTTCCCCTGCAGGCTACACCAAGCCGCCCTATCCCGTGGGCTGATCCGCGCTCCGCTCGGCGGGCGTGCCCGCGGCACGGGGGGCGCAGTCGCCTGGCGGGGGGAGCAGATGCGGGGTCTCAAGGAACGGTCGTTCACGCTCGATCTGCCGGAGCCAGCCGCACGGCCGGGCGCCGGGCGGTCCGGCGCCTCATCCGCTGGCTCCCCGTCCCCTGGCACCCCGCCTGGTGCCGATGGTCATCGCGCGCGTATGCGGGCCCGGCTGCTGCGCGCCGGCCCCGACTCAGTGGCCGACTACGAATTGCTGGAGATGGCGCTCTACATCGCCCTGCCGCGGCGCGACACCAAGGCATTGGCGCACGCCCTGCTCGCCCGCTTCGGCAGCTTCGCCGCCACGCTCGCCGCCCCCCCCAACGATCTCCGCGCCATCGACGGCATAGGCGAGGCCGGCACGGCCACCCTCAAAATCGTGCACGCCGCCGCACTGCGCCTGGCGCGGGCGGAGGTGGCCGGGCGCCCGCTGCTCGCCAACTGGGAGCGGCTGATGGGCTATCTGAACGCCGTGCTGGCGCGCGAACAGGTGGAGCAGTTCCGCGTGCTGTTCCTCGACAACCGCAACCGGCTGATCGCCGACGAGGCACAAGGCCGCGGCACCGTGAACCACACGCCGGTCTACCCGCGGGAAGTGGTGAAGCGTGCCCTGGAACTGCAAGCCACCGCCCTGATCCTGGTGCACAACCACCCGAGCGGCGATCCCACCCCCTCCGCCGAAGACGTGGCCATGACCCAGGACGTCAAATCCGCGGCCACCACACTCGGACTCGCCCTCCACGACCACGTGATCGTCGGCAACGGTCGCTGGTGCAGCCTGCGCCGGGAGGGGCTGCTGTGACCGGGGCGCTTCGGTAGCAAGGCCAGGGGCGCTGCCCCTGGACCCCGCCGATCACGCCCGCCGGGCGATCAGGAACAGGCGGCGGAAGGGGAGGAGGGTGGTTCCGTCGGCGCGGCGCGGGTAATGCGGGCGCACGGCGGCGGCGTAGGCGGCGCGGAAGGCGGTTTGCTGGTCGGGGAGGGGGTCGAGGTAGGGGCGCAGGCTGGTGCCGGCCGCCCATTCGACCACCGGATCCTCGCCGGTCAGGGCGTGGAGGTAGGTGGTTTCCCAGAAGTCGAGGCCGGCAGCGTGGGGGCGCAGGATGTCCCAGTAAGCGCCGGCGGTGAGGATGTCGCGTGCGACTCCGGGCGCATCGCGCAGTCGCGCCGCCCAGGGGCCGTCTGCGGCCACCGTTTCCTGGGCGCGGCGCAGGGGGGCATCGTGCATGGCGGGCATTTGCACCGCCAGCACCCCGCCAGGGGCGAGCAGCCCGACCAAGCGGGGGAACAGTGTCTCGTGCCCGCCGGTCCAGTGCAAGGCGGCGTTGGAGTAGATGAGGTCGGGCGCTGCGTCCGGGGTCCAGGTGGCGAAATCCGCCTGGGCGAAGGCGCAGCCGGGCGCTGCCTCCCGCGCTTTGGCCAGCATGGCCGAGGAACTGTCGATCCCCTGCATGGCGGCCGTGGGGAAGCGGGATTTCAGGATGCGGGTGACGGTGCCGGGGCCGCAGCCGAGGTCCACCACCCGGCCCGGTGCGGCGAGCGGCACCTGCGCCAGCAGATCGAGGGCGGGGCGCAGGCGCGCATCGGCGAAGCGCAGGTACTGCGCCGGGTCCCAGCTCGTGGCGGCCACGTCAGTGCCGGCCGGCGTCGATGCGGTCGAAGACCCGCTTGATCCAGTAGAATCCGAAGCCCACGGCGACCAGGAACAGGGCGATGCCGAGGCCGTAGACTTCGCCCGCCATCGAGATCAGCACCAAGGCGATCACCGCGACGATCGCGGTGCCGAGGAGTGTCAGCCAGTCCTGCGGTTGCATGTCCCAGTCCTGCGATTGCATGTCCGTGTCCACCCCGTCGTTGCGTCGCGCCCGTCCCGCCCTGGAGCGCCGTCAGGTTGCCGGCGGCCCTGCCCGTGGCCCCGGAGCGGCGCTGCCCCGGTCGGTTGCGGCAGGGTCCGGCTGCGTCACTATGCCCCGGCTGCGTCACTATGCCGGTGTCGGCGCGGCGGCAACAGCCTGTGCCGCCGCGTCCCGCCCGGCTGCGAACAACTGGGCCAGGAACGCTGCCTCGCCGTTGAATTTGGAGGAAACCGGCAGTTCCCCGAGCGCGGCGTCGGCACCGATCTCCAGCACCTGCACGCCGGGCGGCAGGGCGGCGAGCTCGGCGGCGAGCAGGTTCTGTCCGGCGATTTCGGTGAGGCGGTTGGCGATTTCGGCCTGCGAGCCGGGCAGGCCGGGGCGGCGGCTGGCCTGGGCGCGGATCAGGACCAAGGTGTCCGGCACGGTGGGCGCCAGCAGCGGGCCGAGCGGCGGGTTGCCGGCGTAGCCGCCGTCCCAGCAGGGCCGCCCGTCCAATTCCACCGCCGGGAAGACGAACGGGATGCAGGCGGAGGCGAGCAGCACGTCCACCGTGATGGCCGCGTTGTCGAACAGCAGCGCCTGGCCGGTGGCGACCTCGGTGGCGGCGACGGTGAGGCGCGGGGCGGCGGGGTCGGCGAGCAGCCGGCGGTCGAGCAGGTCGCCCAGCACGCCGCGCAGCGGGTTGAGGCCGAGCGGGTTGATCTGCGACGGGCCGAACACGCGCATCGCCATGTCGAGCCCCCACCAGGCGGGGGTGTTGGAGATGTCCCAGCCCCACAGCCAGCGGTCGAGCGGGCCGGCGCGCAGCGGGCTGAGCGCGTGGGCGCTCGCGACCCGGTCCCACAGCCGGCGGAGGTCGGCGCGGGCGGCTGCGGGCCCGCCGCGCACCAGGCCTTGGGCGAGCAGGGCGCCGGTGATGGCGCCGGAGGAGACGCCGGAGATGCGATCGACGGTGAGGCCGGCCTCCAGCAGGCGGTCGAGCGCGCCCCAGGTGAAGGCGCCGTGCGCGCCGCCGCCTTGCAGGGCGAGCGCCACGGCCTTGCCGCGGTGCGCCGGGCCGGCGGAGGCGGTCGCGGTGGTCCAGCTTCGGTTCGACATGATGGCAAACTGCGGCAGGGCGGGCGCCAGGGCAAGCGGCGGGGCGGTGTGTTAGTTATGATATCGGAATAATATGGGCGCGCGTCGCCGCCGGATGTGTTCAGGCCCAGAACGACGACGGGCCCATCCGCAACCGGGTCAGCAGGTCGCGCCCGCGGAGGTTGAACTTCTTGCGCCGTGCGCGGCGGGGCCGGGGGGCGGCGCATTCGGTTGCGGCGGCCTGGCCGGGGTCCGGCGCGTCTGGCGACGTTGCGGGGGCGGGGTGTGTGCGGCGCCGGCGGGGCGGAGGCGCGAGGCTGGGGTGCACGCCCAGCATCCAGCAGAGCGTGCGCAGGATGCGCCCCAGGCGCGGATCGGCGGCGAGCAGGGCTTCCATCTCCGGATCGCGGAGCAGGGTTTCGAGCTGGGAGAGGCCGGCGGCGGTGCCGGGGACCAGGCGCAGCAGCCAGCGCGCGCCGTAGGGCATCGCCGGCGGGCGGCGCGGCGTGCGCGCGGCGGGCGGCGGGGACGCGGGCCCGGGGGCGTCGTCGTGGCCGGCGGGCGCCGGTCGCGCGGGCCGGGGCGGGGGGATCGGCGTTGCCGCGAGCGCGAGGAACCGGGCGGACATCCGGCGCAGGCGGGTCCAGATCGCCACCACCAGCGGCCCGGCGAGGCGCTGGCGGCTGCCCTGCTCGGCGACGCAGCCGGCCAGCCAGGCGATGATGGCGGCGAGGCGCTCGGTCGGGGTGGCGGGTGCGGGGACGTGCATGGGGCGGGGCGGTGGGGTCCGGTGCGGCGGTTGGGGCCTTGTTAGGGGAGGGATGCTAAGATTCTGTGAACGGACAGGGAACGTGGGTTGTTTTTGTCGGTGCCGCGCGCGGGATTGGGGCGGGACGCGAACCGCCATCCGCGATTCTGACTTGATCGCCGTCAGGGGCGCGGCGGGGCCGGCGGAATGAAGCTGCCGGCGCTCGCGGGCGACATGGTCCGGACGGTGCGGAATACCGCCACCTGGCTCATCCGTTGGAGGTGTCGGCCGGCGGGGGATACTATCCGCTGCACGAACGGGCGGCGGGGCGTGGTACCGGCGACTATGCGCTCATGATGGTCGTTTAGACGGATCGCGTCGGTCCTCCAAAGCGGATATCTCACACGCATATAACCAAAGCTGCTATGGATGGGACTGGAAGGCTGGGACGCAGGCGATCGCGCGGTGCGGGGCTTACCTCGGATTCGAGGATAACTCATGCTCCCGCTGAACTCATCATTGCGGGCCGTCTTATTGTGCAGTACGGCGGTCGATCCGTTCTTCGAGACCACGCCGGACGATCACCTAGGGTTGAAATAACCTTTAATCAATCGCTATGAGCAGCTCTCCAACCGGAGTGGCGAGAATGTCCTACAAGTCAGTGCGAGAAGCGATTGATGAGTTGATAGAACTCTTGGCTGCGATAGAGCACGAGCGGTGGTCGCACTGGCAGCGATATCTCCACAGCAAGTGCAGCGAGACGAAGGACGGCATGGTGCAGTTCGCGGCTGACTTATTCCATCGCTGGACAATTCAGATCGAAACTCCCTACGTAAACCTGTCGGAGAGAGAGAAGGAAAGCGACCGTCAGGAGGTGCGTCGGTATCTGCCGTTGATCGAGGAGGCTCTGGCCGATCAGCGGGAGGCCGGTCGGCTTGAGGAGCGAGAGCGGTGCTTGAAGATATCGCGCACAATGACATCCGCGAAGGAGATCGGGGAGGGCATCGCCGCGCCCAATAATTGAGAATAATTTAGGGGGGTTGCTTTTTGAACGCCTTTCGGCATGCTCATTACTCTTGACGTACACCCCGAGTCGCGGCCCGAGTCGCCGCCAAGGAGAAAAGTGGTGGCTGACAAGAAGGTTGTCTTTATTGCGTTTGCGATCGAAGATGAAACTCAGCGAGACTTTCTGAAGGGTCAATCTTTGCACCCTAGAGCGCCCTTTGAGTTCATCGATATGTCCGTGAAGACAGCATATGATAATGAATGGAAGGAGCGTGTGCGAACACGCATCCGCCGGTCGGACGGCGTAATCATTCTGGTCAGCAAAAACTCTCTCACTTCAAGCGGTCAGAAGTGGGAGATTTCTTGTGCCCAGGAGGAGAAAAAGAAGATCCGAGGCATTTGGGCATACTCTGAGGATAGAACAAACATCGTTGGCGTGAACACGGTGGTTTGGTCCGACGCAAATATCAGCGCATTCATTGATTCGCTGTAGGTCCACATGCGCAAAGCGCTAATTGTCGGCATCGACTACTATTTGAATTTCAGTTGCCTATATGGATGTGTCAATGATGCACATTCAGTAAAGGCGATGCTTGATCGAAACGCCAATGGGTCGATTAATTTCGGAACAAAGCTCATTACCGGAAGCGGCCCGCATGATCTTGTAGGTCGTTATACGCTGAAAGAGGCGATCAGGGCACTCTTCGCAGGGGATAGCGATATAGCGTTACTCTATTTTGCGGGCCACGGTCACATCGAGGCGACGGGAGGCTATTTGTGTGCCGGTGATGGCCGTACGGGGGACGATGGGATCTCCCTCGCAGAGATCATGACCATGGCCGTCCAATCAAAAGCGAAAAATAAGATCATAGTGCTCGATAGCTGCCACAGTGGTATCGCAGGGAACTCTCCCGTAAACTCATCCATGGCCGAGTTGACCGAGGGTATGACAATCCTCACCGCATCAACGGCGGAGCAGTATGCAGACGAGGAGAACGGCTCAGGCGTCTTCACATCGCTTTTTGTTGATGCTCTAGCAGGCGGTGCGGCAAATCTCCTCGGGGATGTCACTCCAGGTGGCGTCTATGCTCATGTGGACCAATCATTAGGCCCTTGGGCACAACGCCCAGTTTTCAAGACCAACGTGAAGACATTCGTTTCACTTAGAAAAATACAGGCGCCTCTGGAACTGTCAGACCTACAAAAAATTTGCATATATTTTCCCGCATCGGGAGCGGAGTTTCAGCTTGATCCGTCATATGAACCCGAGCGCAGCGGGGAAGATGCTAAGGACCCTGCCATTCCCCCGCCGGACCCAGATCACACTACGATCTTCTCGATCTTGCAAAAGTATAACCGAGTAGGTCTGGTGGTACCGAACGACGCGCCGCATATGTGGCACGCGGCAATGGGCAAAAAATCATGCAAACTTACGGCGTTGGGTGAACATTATCGCCGGTTAGCCTCAAGGGGTCTTATATAATCGACTATGCTAATGTGATAGCATCTGTGCGACCAGTTGTAACCGCAATTTTGGACACCTTGCGGCTCGATCGGACTTCATCAAGGTTTTGATCGCGGCGGCAAAGCGACAGCAGGTGGTCGACTCCGGCGTGTAAATGGCCCGAAGCGGTCAGGCTGGTCTCGGCCAAATCCGGCTGCCGGAAAGTGCCCGCTTTCGCGATGCGCAGCCCCAGGGCCGCCCGTCCCCATCCCGCCCAAACTCAAACGTCGAATCCGGACCACCCCCGCCCCAACCCGGCCGCCCTGCCCCCTCAGAACGCCGCGTCCAACAACCCCCGCACCGTCCCCGGCCCCTCGATCCGTCGCGGGTTCGTGTGCACCCACCGATCATGCATCGATTCCCGCGCGATCAGGTCAAGCTGGTCCTCCCGCACCCCGACATCGCGCAGCCGCCCCGGCAGGCCGAGTGCCGCCACCAGCGCCGCCACCACATCCGCCGCCGCCTCGCCCGGCCGGCCCATCGCGGTCGCGACCCAGCGCTGCCGCTCCGCCGTCGCCGCCGCATTGAACCGCAGTACATGCGGCAGCATGATGCAGGACGTGTAGCCGTGCGCCACGCCGGCGGTGCCGCCCAGCACATGGCCGATGCCGTGGCTCGCGCCCTTGTTCACCCCGTTCTGCGAACCCACCACCGACAGCCAGGCGCCCAACTGGCAATCGAGCCGCGCCGGGACGTCGGCCGGATCGGCCTTCACCGCAGCCAGCGCGGGCGCCAGCAGCCGCAGCGCGTGCAAGGAGGTGGCATCGGAAAACGGCTTGGCGTTGATCGCGCACAGATCCTCGACCGCATGATCCACCGCGCGGATGCCGGTCGACAGGAACAGCCATTCCGGCGTGTGCACGGTGATGGCGGGATCCAGGATCACGACGCGCGGGACCATCAGCGCCTGGCCGAAGCTTTCCTTCACCTCCCGCACCGGGTCGGTGCAGCCGGCGAAGGCGGTGTATTCCCCGGCCGACAGGGTGGTGGGCACGGTGATGGCGCGCACCCCGGGCGGGTGGGTCGGCGGCCGGCGCGTGCTGCCGTCGGCTTCGATACGGGCACGGAACGCGTCGAGCCCCGCCGGCTCCGTCACGTCGTTGCCGAGGCAGAGGCCGATCATCTTCGCCGCGTCCGTGAGCGATCCGCCGCCCAAGGTCAGCAGCAGGTCCGCGCCCGCCGCGCGCGCGGCATTGGCCGCATCGACCACGTCCGGGCGCGGCGTGTGCGGCGCCATCCGCGTCCACACGCCGGCGATGCGATGGCCGAGCACGGCGCGCAGCCGGTCGAGCAGGTCGGTCTGCCGCGCCAGGGTGTTGCTCGCCAGCACGAAGACGGCGCGTGCGTCGAGGCGCTCGACCTCGCGCGCCGCGGCGGTGTCGAACGCCTCGCCGTAGACCACGCGGTCCATGTCGGGGAAGCGGTGGATGCCGGACTGCATGGCGGGCTCCGATCGATCAGGGGGCGAGGAAGGCCAGCAGGGCGGCGGTTTCCGGCCCCGCGGCGGCGTGGTCGGCGGCGATCCGCTCATAAAGCGCCGCGGCGGCGGCGAACAGGGCGGCGGCGGCCGGGTCGGCTTCGGTGAAGGCCGCGATCTCCTCCATCTCCGCCACCCAGCGATAGGCCTTGTCGGGCATGCGCGGCACCTGGCGGGCGAGCCAGGCGAGCAACTGCGGCTGGCTCTGCGCCAGCTCCGCGTGCAACGACGCCGCGGTGCCGGCGCGGGTGGCGGCGAGCAGCATCATGGTGCCGAGCGCGGTGAAGCCCTTGGTGATGCCGGCATAGGACAGTTTCATCGCCGAGGCGAAACCGATCGGCCCATCCAGTACCGGCAGGTCGAGCCCGTACTCGCCGAGGACCGCGACCCGATGCGCCTCCGGCCCGGAGAGATAGATGCGGGTGGTGCGCGCCTCGGCCGTGGGCGGCGGGCCGATGATGCCGGCATCGACGCAGGCGCAGCCGGTGGGCGCCAGCACCGCGGCGATGCGCGCCATCGTCGCCGGGCTGACGGCGTTGCAATCGGCGTAGACCGGCTTGCGCGCCGCTGCCGTCAGCGCCGGGGCGAGGCGTTCGGCCAGCGCCACCGCCTCGCCCGGCGGGACGATCGACAGGATGACGTCGGCCGCAGCGATCCCGGCGTCGTCGGTCGCGCGCATGCCCGCCTTGGTGGCGCGCGCGGCGGAGGCGGGGGAGCGGCCGGCGAGCGACGTGCGCACCTCAACCCCGTGCGCGGTGAGGCGGGCGGCGACGGCGCTGCCCATGGACCCGGGGGCGATCACGGCGACGATCGGCGGCATGGCGGTTCCTCCGTTGGGGGTCGGCCGGGCGCGCGGCTTAGTGCATCACGTCCCCGCCGTTCGGCGACAGGCAGGCGCCGACATAGAAGCCCCCGTTCGGGCCGGCGAGCAACAGGGTGGTGGCCGCGATTTCCTCCACCCGGCCGAACCGGCGGGCAGGCAGGCGGGATTTGAAATCGTCCTGCCAGGCCTGCGGGTTCTGGCGGATCAGGTCGGCGTCGATCGGGCCGAGGGTGGCGGCGGCTGCGGCGGCGAACGCGCGGGCGGCAGGGAGGGCGGGCTGGGCCTTCGGCTCAACTCCGACATGGGGTCACGGCAAACCGAAATCCGATGCAAGTGACGGGTCACTCGTCCGTCGGCGGCGTCGTGATCACCAGGAACACGAGATCGCGCAGCCCGGAGTTATACAACGCATGCTCCACGCCCGGCGGAATGTGGATCACGTCGTGCGTCCGCACCACTGTCCGTTCCCCGTCCAGCTCCATCAGCCCCTCGCCGTCGAGCACGTGGTAGATCTGCTCCTGCACGCGGTGGCGGTGCGGCGCCACGTAACCCTTTGGCTGGTAGGATGAGATGCGATGGTCGAAGCGGCGGGTCGCCGCCGTCTCCGGCGTAACCAGCATCTTCGAATGCGCGTCGTAGTGCGCGGGCGGGGTTTCCCACAGCACCTCAGCGATGTTGCGGATGGTCGCACCGTTGCGTTCGATCATGGTTCTCTCCAAGGCAAGCGGGCACCGGTCGGTGCCATACCGGCGGGCGGACCCGCCGGCATGACCGGCGGTCAGGACTTCACCAGCGGGCAGCCGCCCTGGTCCAGTGGGCGGAAGGCATCGGTGCCGGGGATGGTTTCCACCACCTCCAGCAAATCCCACGCCCCGTGCGACTGCGCCGGCGTCTTGGCGCGCAGCAGGAACATATCTCGTACCACCGTGCCGTCGATGCGCAGCTTCCCGTTCTTCGTCATGAAATCGTCGATCGGCAGCGCGCGCATCTTCTCCATCACCGGCCCGGCCGCATCGGTGCCGGCGGCGGCGATCGCCTTCAGATAGTGCGTCACCGCGCCCCAGGTGCTGGCCTGGAACGCCGTCGGCGGCCGGTTCTTGAACCGCTTGGCGAAGCGCGCGGCGAACGCGCGGGAGGGCGCGTCGTGGTTCCAGTAGTACGGCTGGCTGAACACGATCCCCTGCGCCAGCGGCAGCCCGAGCGAATGGATGTTGGTCAGCGAGCAGTTCAGCGCCGCCGGAATGATGCCATGGCGCAGCATCCCGAACTCGCCCATCTGCTTGCAGATGTTGATGAAATCCGCCCCGCCCGCGGCAATCCCGACGACGTCCGCCCCGGACGCCGCGGCGGCCACCAGGTTGCCGGAAAAATCGCTCTGCCCGAGCGGGGCCAGGCTGTGGCCCAGCACCTGCGCGCCGAGCCCCTTCAGGATCCCGGTCGCGTTATCCTCCAGCGAATGGCCGAACGCGAAGTCGGAGGTGATGAAGAACCATTTCTTCTTCCCCTGCTTCACCAGATACTCCGCCGGCCCCTTGGCGGCGGAATAATTGTCATAGGTCCAATGCACGCCGTAGGGCGAGCAGTCCTTGCCGGTCAGGTCGGTGGTGCCGGCCGCAATCACCACGTCGACCCGCGCGCGCTGCCGGCACAATCCCTGCACCGCCAGCGCCACGGCCGAATTGCCGAGGCCGAAGATCGCATCGACCTTGTCCTCGTCGATCCAGCGCCGGGCAACCGACAGGCCGACGTCGACCTTGTTCTGCAGGTCGCCCTGGATCACCTGGATCGGCGCGCCCAGCACCTTGCCGCCGAAATCCTCCGCTGCCATCTGCGCGGCGACGTAATCGCCCATGCCCTGCTGGTCGGCGAACACGCCCGACATGTCATCCAGCACGCCGATCTTCACCACACCGTCGGAAATCGCCGGCGCGGCGGCGGCGGGGCGCGCGCCGAGCCAGGCGTAAGCGGGCAGCGCGGCGGCGCCGGCCAGCAGGGTTCTGCGTTGCATGGGTCGTTTCCTTATTCGTTACGAAATATCAGAGCGACAGCCCGGCGGCGGCGAGTGCGCGCAGGAAATTCGGCTCCGGCTGCGGCAGCGGCGGCAGTTCCCAGCTTCCGGTGCCGATCGGGCGGATGTCGCGATCGACCGGCACCTCGATCAAATAGGGCCGGTTGGCGGCGATCGCGGTGGCGATGGCATCCTCCACCTCGCCCGCATGCGTCACCGTATGCGACGCGACGCCGAAGGATTTCGCCAGCGCCGCGAAATCCGGGCTGTACAGCTCGCGCGACGTATCGTTCTGGAAGCTGGTGGCCAGCTCGCGGCCGGAGAACATGCCGTGCTGGATGTCGCGGATCGAGCAGTAGCCGCGGTTGTTCCACACCACCCAAACGACGGGGATGTCGTATTCGACCGCCGTCGCCAGCGCATGCGGCGTCATCAGGAACGATCCGTCCCCGGCGACCGCCACGCACGGCCGGTCCGGCGCGGCCAGCTTGGCGCCGAGGATGCCGGACGTGGCGAACCCCATCGCCGCGAAGCCCCAGGAATGGATCAACTGGCGCGGGCGCAGCGCGTCGAACAACTGGATGATCCAGTTGTGGTGCACGCCGACGTCGCTCGCCACGATCGCGTTCTCCGGGATCGCGCGCGACAGCGCGGCCATCAGCCGTTCCGGACGCAACGGCATCGCGTCCGACACGGCCAGCCCGCCCTGGTAGCGCTGCCAGACCTCGCGCCCGTGGCGCAGCCGCGCCAGCCAGGCCTCCCGCCCGGGCGGGGCGACGGCGGGGCGCGCGGCCAGCGCGGCGTTCAGCCAGGCGAGGCTCGCGCGCGCGCAACCCAGGATCGGCAGCTCGGCCGGATAGTTGCGGCCCAGCTCGGACGGATCGATGTCGATCTGGATCAGCCGCGACGGCGGGATCGACAAGGTGTAGCCGTCCAGCCAGGCGCTGGTGGCGCGGTCGTCGAAGGTGAAACCAAGGCTCAGGATCACGTCGGCGTTCTTGGTGGCGTCGTTGGCCGCATAGGTGCCGTTGCGGCCGATCGAGCCGAACGCCAGCGGACCGCGCTCGTTGACCGAACCCTTGCCGTTCGGGCTGGTGACGACGGGAATGCCCATCGCGCTCGCGAATGCGGTCAATTCCGCGGTTGCTTCGGCCAGCAGCACGCCCTGGCCGGCGATGATGACCGGCCGCTCGGCCGCGCGCAGCAGATCGAGCGCCGCGGCCAGCGCGTCCGGATTGCCCGGCGTGCTGTTGCGGATCCGGCCCGAGGCGACGGGCGGCACGACCTCCGCCTCCTCCACGAACACGTTCAACGGCACGTCGAGATTGACCGGCCCGGGGCGGCCGGAGGTCATCAGCTCCCACCCCTGGCGCACCGCGAGCGGCAGCATATCGACCCGGGTCGGCTGGTAGCTGCGCTTCACGTATGGCCGCACGACGGAGGGGAAATCGCCCTGGTAGTGCCGCCCGGTTTCCTGGAACGGGGCGCGGTTGAACTGGCTGGTCGGCACGTTGCCGGTGATGGCGAAGAACGCCGAGCTGTCCATCATCGCCGCCGCCAGCGCCATCACGATATTGGCCGAACCGGGACCGCAGGAGGTGAACGTTGCCACCGGTTCGTTGCGCACCTTGAAATAGGCGTCGGCCATGTGGCCGGCCGACTGCTCATGGTGGGTGGAGATGGTGCGGATGCGGTTCTGCGCCTTGAACGCGGCGTCCAGGAAGCCGACGTTGCCGTGCCCGCACAGGCCGAACAGATACGGCACCTTCTGGCGGATCAGGAAATCGACGATGATGTCGGCGCCGTTCATCACGGTGCGTTCGCTGCGGTCCATGGTCGCTCTCCCGGAGTTCGGTCTGTGGTCGTTACGTTCAGGCGGTCCCGTGCTCAGGCGGCCCCATCCTTAGGCGGCATCATGCATCGTCGGGCTGCCCAGCATGCGCGAGATGCGTCCGGCGGTGGCCTTCACCTGCGGCACCAGTGCTGCAATGCGCGCCGCGTCCATGCGCATCGCCGGGACCGAAACGGCCACGGCGGCGCAGGGCCGGCCGGTGTGGTCGGTGATGGCCGCGCCGAGGCAGCGCAGGCCGGGCTCCATCTCCTCGTCGTCGAGCGCGTAGCCCTGGGCGCGCACCTGGTGCAGCGCCGCGCGCAGGGCGGCGGGGTCGGTAATCGTGTGCGCGGTGAAGGACGCGAGGCCGCGGGCAGCCAGCGCATCGACTTCGGCGTCCGGCAGTTGCGCGAGCAGCACCTTGCCGAGCGCGCCGGCATGGGCGGGCGTGCGCTTGCCGACGAAGGCGTGCATGCGGACGAGCCGCGTGCCGTCCACCGCCTGCACGCAGATCGCCTCGCCGTCGTAGAGAATGCCGACATGCACCGTCTCGCCGGTGTCGCGCGCGAGGTCCTGCAGCGGCGGCAGTGCCTGCCAGCGCAGTTGCTCGTGGCGCACCGCGGCCGAGCCCAGGGTGTGCATGCGCATCCCGAGCGAATAGCGGCCGGTCTCCGGGTCCTTCTGCAAATACCCGAACGCCTCGATGGTGTGCAGGATGCGGAAGATCGTCGGCTTCGGTTGGCCGAGTTCGGCGGCCAGTTCGGCGAGGCTCCAGGATTTCTGCCGGGTGAAACAGTCGATCACCTCCAGCCCCTTGTGCAGGGAGCCGAGTAGGTAGGGGTCGCGGGACTCGACGTTTCGCATGGTGGAATAGGAACCGTATTTCTGTAACGCCGTTTCGTAGGGCGGTTTCTCGTCCCACGCAAGCCCACCGGGCGTCGGCGGGGCGGCCGGTGCGTTCGTGGCGGCTGCGATGGCCCGGCGGTGGTTGCCTTCCCCTTTCGCAGGCGCAAAATACCGCCATGCTGATCGCCCGCACCCTGTCCGAACTGCACGACGCCACCGCCGGCCTGCGCGCGCGCGCCGCCGCGCTCGCCCTCATTCCCACCATGGGCGCCCTGCACGAAGGCCACGGCGCGCTGGTGGCCGCCGCAGTCGCCAGCGGGGCGGCGCCGGTCGCCTCGATCTTCGTCAACCCGTTGCAGTTCGCCCCCACCGAGGACCTGGCGCGCTACCCGCGCGACGAGGCGGGGGACCTCGCGAAGCTCGAAGCCTGGGGCTGCGCGCTCGCCTGGCTGCCCGACGTCGCCACCATGTACCCGCCCGGCGGTGCCACCACGATCGTCCCCGAAGGTCCGGCCGAGGGCTGGGAAGGCGCGGTCCGGCCCGGGCATTTCCGCGGCGTGGCGACGGTGGTGGCCAAGCTGTTCGGCCAGGTGCGGGCAGAGGCAGCGTATTTCGGCGAGAAGGACTGGCAGCAGTTGCAGGTGGTGCGGCGCATGGTTGCGGACCTGCACCTGCCGGTGACCGTCGTCGGCGTGCTCACGGTGCGGGAGGCGGACGGACTCGCGCTGTCGTCGCGCAACCGGTACCTGACGGAGGCGGAACGGACGCGCGCACCGGCGCTGCATCGCGCGCTGGCGCGGGCGGCGGCGGCACTGGCCGGCGGCGCCGCGGCGGCGGCGGTGCTGGCGGCGGAGCGTGCTGGGCTGGAACGGGACGGGTTCGCGGTGGACTATCTGGCGCTGGTCGATGGGCCCTCCCTGCGCGCAATCGCCGCGGCGCGGGCGAGCGCACGGCTGATCGTGGCGGCGCGCATAGGTGCGGTGCGGCTGATCGACAATCTGGCAGTCGCGTAAGGGGACATGGCTCCCTCGGCGCCGCCGGCTCCGAGCCGCATCGCGCCACCCGCCCTTGACCCATGGCGCCACCGGCCGAGTATCCCGCCGACCAAGGAGGACCGCTCATGCCGAACGACGCCGCGACCGCCCCGCACCCCGAGGCCGAGACCGACCACCTGCCGCTGTCGGGCCTGGTCGTGCTCGACCTCACCCTGGCCCGCGCCGGCCCCACCGCGGTGCGCCACCTCGCCGACTGGGGCGCCGACGTCATCCGCATCGAGCCGCCGGCCGACGCGAGGGCGAGGACGTCGCCGGCCGCCGCCACGGCTTCGACTTCCAGAACCTGCACCGCAACAAGCGCGCGATCACGCTGAACCTGAAGACGCCGGAGGGCCACGCCGCCTTCATGCGCCTGGCGAAGACCGCCGACGTGATCCTGGAGAACATGCGCGCCCAGGTGAAGCACCGGCTGAAGGTGTCGTACGACGACGTGAAGGCGGTCAACCCGCGCATCGTCTACGGCAGCATCAGCGGCTTCGGCCAGGACGGGCCCTATGGCCACGCGCGCCGGGGTCGATCAGATCGCCCAGGGCATGGGCGGGCTGATGTCGATCACCGGCCAGCCCGGCCGCGGCCCGATGCGCGTCGGCATCCCGATCGACGACCTGACCGCCGGCAACCTGCTGGCGCTGGGCATCATGATGGCGCTGTTCGACCGCGAGCGCACCGGCGTCGGCCGCTGGGTGCACGACGTCGCTGCTGGAGGCGCAGATCTTCATGCTCGACTTCCAGGCCAGCCGCTGGCTGATGGAGGGCGAGGTGGCGGGCCAGGCCGGCAACGACCACCCGACCGGCATCCCCACCGGCGTGTTCCCGACCAGCGACGGCCACATCAACATCGCCGCCAGCTCGTCGCGCGTGTTCGACCCGCTTCTGCGAGGCGATCGGCCGGCCGGACTGGCTGGCCAAGGCGGAATGGAAGACGCAGAAGGGCCGCAGCAAGCGACCGCGCCAGCCGATCAACGCCGCGATCGGCGAGATCACCCGCACCAAGCCGGCCGAACCACTGGATCGAGCTGTTCGAGGCGCAACGGCATCCCCTGCGGGCCGATCTACACGATCGACCAGGTGTTCGCCGATCCGCAGGTGAAGCATCTCGGCATGGCGCGCACGATGCACAGTCCGGTGGTCGGCGAGAAGCGAGGTGGTCGCCTCGGCGATCAACATCTCCGGCTTCTCCAAGGACATCCGCCTGCCGACGCCGGAGGCGGGATCGAGCACCGACGAGGTGCTGCGCGTCGGTCGGCTACACGCGACGCGGAGATCGCAGACATGCGCAAGAAGGGAGCGATCTGACATGGACACGAGTCAGCGGCGACGACGCGCGAATACGCCGGCGGCAAGATGCTGGCCGCGAAGGAAGACGGCGTCGGGCTGATCACCTTCAACCAGCCCGAGAAGCGCAACGCCATGTCGATGGAGATGTGGATCGGGCTGGGCGAGATCCTCGACGAGTTCGCCGCGGACAGCTCGGTGCGGGTGGTGGTGCTGACCGGCGCCGGCGACAAGGCGTTCGTTTCCGGCGCGGATATCAGCCAGTTCGACGAAGAACCGCTCCAACGCCGACGCGCAGCAGGAATACGACCGGCTGACCAGCGTCGGGCGGGCGAAGCTCGCCGGCTTCCGCCAAGCCGACGATCGCGCGCATCCGCGGCTTCTGCCTGGGCGGCGGGCTGGCGATCGCGATGCAGACCGATCTGCGCATCGCCGCGGCGGACAGCCAGTTCGGCATTCCCGCCGCGCGGCTGTCGATCGCCTATGCGTTCGACGGGCTGCGCAAGCTGATCAACCTGGTCGGGCCGGCGCATGCGCGCATGATCCTGTACACCGCGCAGCCGGATCGAGGCGGCGGAGGCGGAACGGATCGGCCTGATCAACAAGATGGTGGCGGATGCGGACCTGAACGAGGCGGTGCTGGATATCGCGCGCACCATCGCCGACAACGCGCCGCTGTCGGTCGCGGCGTCCAAGCTGACGATCAACGAGGTGCTGAAGGATCCGGCGCGATCGCAACATGGATGCGGTGCGCGCGCGCCGGGGCGAGCTCTGCTTCGACAGCGCGGACTACAAGGAAGGCCGCAGCGCGTTCATGGAGAAGCGGCGGGCGGCGTTCACCGGCCGCTGAGAGGCGGCCGGCCGCGCGTGCCCGGAAGCGGAACGGCCGGGCGCGGGCCCCGGCCGTTCTTTCGTGCGTTGTGGCGCAGGCGATCAGAAGGCGGTCCAGGCGTAGAGGACCAGGGTATTGTTGTCGCCGGCGTTGCTGCCAGCGCCGTCGTAGTTGGAACCGGCGCCGTTGAACTCGGTGTAAAGCGTGTATTGCAGGCCGAGCTTCAGGTTGGCCCAGGGGCCCCAGAGCGACTTTGCCTTGCCGAAGGGCACCCAGTCGGCCTCGATCGTGAAGGCATTGGAGTCGGGCTTGCCGTTGAGGCTGATCGGGTTCGCGCTGGCGAGGCCATAGGCGACCTGGCTCGACGGCCCCCAGATCCGCTGCCAGCTCAGGGTCAGGCCATAGGTGTTTTCGTACCAGTAGCCCAGGTTGACGGCGAGCGTGTTGAGGCTGTTGCCGGAGCCGAAGGCGGTACCGTTGGTGACGTTGTAGTTTGCGGCCGTGCCCTTCAGGTTCTGGTCTTCGTGCACGAAGATGCCCTGCACGGTGACGATGTTCTTGCCGGTGCCGAGGAATTGGTAGCCGCCGTCGAGCGCGTAGTCGTTGTAGCTGTCGTTGCCGGTCTCATACAGCGGGTTGAGTGCCGCGTGCATGAAGGTGCCGCCGACCCAGGCCGCGTTGTTGCCCCAGTCCCATTCGTAGGCGGCGCGGAGGTAGGGCATCAGCCCGCTGCTGACGGTGACGCCGCCGGCGGCTTCGCCGAAGCGGTTCTGCAGCCAGGGGCTCATGGCTTCGTAGCCGCCGGCTTCCAGGTACAGATGTTCATTGTACCAGGCATAGGCGGTGACGCCGATCGCATTACCGGCGAAGGTGCCGGCGAGGATGGTCGCCGCACCCGGCGACGGGGCGAGGCCGGCGCCGTAGTACGGATAGCCCCAGGCGAAGGTGCTGTTGTACGGGTCCTGCACCGAGGGATTGTTGTTGACGCTGATGCCGAGCGTGAGGTCGTTGCCGAAGGCCTGCACCGTGGTGGTGTACGGCCGCAGGTCGGTGTTGTCGACGCTCAGGCCGTTGCTGCCCGGAGTCGTCCGGTTGTCCACGTTATTGTAGGTCAACTGGATGAAGCCGCCGGTATGGTCGCTCACGCGCCCGGCGACGAAGATGCTGGCCTGGTCGAAGGCGAAGTTGTTGTTGGTGTCGTAGGTATGCGGCTGCGTGCCGTCGGGCAGCGATTTCCCCGTATGGGTGAACGAGCCTTCCAGCATCCCCGACAGCGGGATATGCGCCGCCAATCCCTGGCCGCCGCCCTGGGTGTAGCCGTTGATCTTGAACGCCCGGCCGAAGGGCGTGAGCTGCGGGCCGAATCCACCGATATGGCAGGCGGTACAGGGCTGCCCGGTCTGGGAGGCGAAGGCCGGCAGCGCGTCCGCCCGATGCTGCTGGCTGAACAGCATGGACGCGGCCACCACCAGCCCGCCCAGGCCGAGGGCCAGGGCACCGGCGGTGCGGTATTCAACGGATTGCATCCCCGTCTCCTTTCAATGACATGGCGGCAATCTCGTTACCAGACTGCGGGCCGTCGTTGATCCAGATCAACCACAAGCGGTTCGGTTGGCGAGTGTGGCTATTTCAGAGTTGCGAGGAAGGCGATCAGGTTGGCGCGCTTGGTGGCGTTCTTCAGGCCGGCGTAGGGCATCTTGGTGCCGGGCACCACTTTCTGCGGGTCGTCGAGATACTTCTCCAGGACATCGGGGGTCCAGACCAGGTTGGCGTTCTTGTTGGCGACCGAATAGTCGTAGCCGGCTTCCGATCCGGTATGCCGGCCGACCACGCCGAACAGGGACGGGCCGATCTTGTTCTGCCCCGCCTGGTCGGAATGGCAGATCGCGCATTGCGACTGGAACACCTGCTTGCCCGCGGCCGCGTCCGCGGCGCGCGCCGTGCCGCCGCCCGCGATCGCGCCGAGCACGCCGAGCGCGACGATCGCAGCCGGCACGACAGCAGAACTGAAACAGGACATGCCCGGTCCTCCTTGTTTGCAGAAACCACCTTACACCTTTGCGCGGCGTACCGGAATAGCTCCGTTGCGCCTGTGCGAGAAATGGGTCTATCCTAGGAAAGGTTACGGCAAGACCCAGCGGCCAAGGAGGAAATCCCGATGACCGGCACCGCTTCCCGCCTCGCCCATCTGTCGCGTCGCACCTTGTCGCGCCGCCGGGCGCTTGCCGGCGGCCTTGCGGTCGCGTCGCTGCCGTTGGCGTTCGTGCGTGCCCGCGCTGCCGCGCCGATTCGAATCGGCTTTCCGGTGCCGCTCAGCAGCCCCTACGCGGACGAAGCGATCGAGATGGTGCGCGGTGCGCGCACCGCGATCGCCATGTTCAACGACGCGGGCGGGCTGGCCGGCCGCCCGGCCGACCTGGTGGTGCGCGATTTTCGTATGGACCCGCGCGTCGCAGTCCCAGGCACGCTCGAACTCATCAAGTCGGGCGTCGATTTTCTGAGCGGCGGCCTGTCGCCGGGGGTGCAACTCGCCATCAACGCGGCGGCGCGCAAGCATGACATCCTCTACAACGCGCTGTCGCAGTCCGACGAGATCGTTGCGCTACCGGCCTGGGGGCCGACCACCTTCCACGAAGGCCCGACGCCGCATATGTCGAGCCATGTGCTCGGCGATTACGCCTTTCCCCAGTTCGGCCAGCGGGTCGCGTTCCTGGCGGTGAACTATTCGGTCGGCAAGGAGCTGGTCGCGGGACTCAAGGGCGCCGGCAAGCCGCACGGCATCACGCCGGTGGCCGAGGTCTACCATCCCGTCGGCACCACTGATTTCACGCCCTATCTGCAACGCATCATCGCGGCCAAGCCGAGCATCGTCTTCTTCTGCAACTATGGCCCGGACCAGCAGGTACTCGGTGCAGCAGGCCACCTGGGCGGGCCTCAAGAACAGCGCCAAGCTCGCGGTGCCGGTCATCTCCATGACCGCGCGGCTCGCTGCCGGGTCGGAAGCCTACGAAGGCGTGATCGGTTGCGCTTCCTACTACTGGCGGCTGGAGGACAGCGTCGCCAGTGCCAACGCCTTCAACCGGCGCTACCGCGAACTGAACGAAGGGCGGGTGCCGACCGACTACGCAGCACTCGGCTTCGCCGGGCCGATGGCCATGCTCACCGCGGCGAAGCAGGCCGGCGGCACCGCGACGGCGCAGGTACGGGCTGCGATGCTGGCGATGAAATACGACCTCTACAAAGGTCCGGAATACTATCGCGCGTGCGACCACCAGGCGGTGCAGGCGATGCTGGTGCTGGAAAGCCGCTTCACCGCCGACGCGGCGGATCGCGACGTGTTCAGCATCGTCAAATCCTACCCGGCGAGCGAGGCCTATCTCGCGACCTGCACGGCGGAAGGGCACAAGTAACGACGGCAACCATCCGGCGCCCCGCGCCGGGGCGCCCCCCTCTTGTCTGGCCGAGGGGCGCGTGCGACGGACGGAAGAGGTACCGCGCCGAGGCCCCGCCATGCACGCCCCCATCGACTGCGACCTCCATCCGACCGTTCCCGGCCTGAAGGCCCTGCTGCCCCATCTCGACCCGATCTGGCGCGAGACCGCACTCCGCCGCGGCCTCGATGAACTCGTGCCGATCTCCTATCCCGCGAACGCGCCGCTCACCGTGCGCGCCGACTGGCGCGGCGAGGGAGGGCACGGGGCCTCCGGCGCCGAGCGCCTCGCCGCCGAGGCGATGGCCCCGTTCGGTACCGGCACCGCGATCCTGAATTGCCTGTACGGCGCCCAGGTGCTGTTCAGCGACGACCTTGCCGCCGCGTTCTGCCGCGCGTTGAACGACTGGGTCGCCGCCACCTTCCTGGATCGGAACCCCGCCTTCCGCGCCTCCATCGTCGTGCCGATGACCAACGCCGAACTGGCGGTGGACGAGATAGAACGCCGCGCGCCCGACCGCCGCTTCGTCCAGGTGCTGCTGCTCGTGGGCGGGGAAATCCCCGCCGGGCGGCGCGCCAACTGGCCGATCTATGCATGCGCCGAGCGCCACGGCCTGCCGATCGGCATCCATGCCGGCAGCCTGTATCGCCACCCCACCACCCCGGTCGGCTGGGCCACGACCTTCACGGAAGACTACGTCAGCCAGGCCACCGCCTTCGCCTCCGCCCTCACCTCCCTGGTGACGGAGGGCGTGTTCGCGAAATTCCCCGCGCTGACGGTGGTGCTGCTCGAATCGGGCGTCTCCTGGCTGCCGGCGCATCTCTGGCGGTTGACGAAATTCTGGAAGGGGCTGCGCAGCGAAATCCCCTGGGTCGCCGATCCGCCCACCACCCTGGTGCGCGAGCGGGTACGGCTCACGTTGCAACCATTTGACGGCCCGCCCGAGCCGGCCCATGTTTCGCGCTTGATGGACCATCTCGGATCGGACGAGATGCTGTTGTTCTCCACCGACTATCCGCACTGGCAGTTCGACGGGGCCGCGGCCCTGCCGGACGGGCTCGATCCGGCGCTGGCGCGCAAGATCATGGTGGACAATCCGCTGAAGACCTATCCGCGGCTGAGGGAGACCGCCCCATGACCATCGATGTCCCGCCCGGCGACGTGCGTCCGCGGCCTGGCCCCGCGCCGGCCAGCAGCACCCGCCTCGCGATCGCCGATTGCGACATCCATCCGCGCCCGGCGGGGGTGGGCATCGGCGGGGTCAGCCGCTCGCTCTATCCCTATCTGTCGCAGCGCTGGCGCGAACACGTCGAGACCTATGGCGTGATCTATCGCCAGCCCTGGCAGAAGGGGCCGGCCTATCCGAAGGCGCAGCCGCAGGCCTGCCGGCGGGACGCCTGGCCGGCGGGGGCGATGCCGGGCAGCGACCTCGGGTTCATGGCGGCGCAGCACCTCGATCCCAACAACGTGGGCTTCGGGCTGCTGAACCCGCTGACCTCGGGGCAGGGGGCGATGAACCCCGAGCTGTCGGCCGCCATCACGCATGCGACGAACGAATGGCAGATCGCGGAGTGGACGTCGCAGGACAAGCGCCTGCACGGCTCCGTGGTGGTGCCGTATGAGGACGGGCCGGCGGCGGCGGCGGAGATCGCGCTGCGTGCCGGGGATAAGAACTTCGCCCAGGTGCTGCTGCTGACCCGCACTGCCGAGCCGCTCGGCCAGCGCCGCTACTGGCCGATCTATGCCGCCGCCGCGGAAGCCGGGCTGCCGATCGGGATCCACGCCTTCGGCTACGGCGGCTGGCCGATCACCGCGGCCGGCTGGGGATCGTACTACATCGAGGAGATGGTCGGCCACGCCCAGGCCCAGCAGGCGGCGCTGGCGAGCCTGATCCTGGAAGGCGTGTTCGAGCGCTGGCCGGGGCTGAAGGTGGTGCTGATCGAGGGCGGCCTCGCCTGGGCCGCCGCCTTCGCCTGGCGGATGGACCGGCATTGGGCCAAGCAGCGCGGCGAAGTGCCGCAGGTGAAGCGCCCGCCGTCCGAATACATGCGGACGAACGTGTGGTTCACCACTCAGCCGGTGGAGGAACCCGAGCCGCGCCGGCACCTGGCCGAGACGATCGAGTGGATCGGCTGGGATCGCGTGCTGTTCGCGACTGACTATCCGCACTGGGATTTCGATGATCCGGCGCATGCGCTGCCGATCCGGATGACGGAGGCGCAGAAGCGAATGGTGTTCCGCGACAACGCGCGGGCGGTGTTCGGGGCGGGGTAGGGGGGCGTTGGCCGGGCCGCATTGCCGCCCCTGGTGATGCGGCGCGTCGCGCACTCGCGGCGACGGATTGGAAGCAGGTGGACGCGATGACGGACGAGGATATCGCCCGGCAGATCGCGTCCAATCCCGATGCCGCGCCCGATATGGCGCCGGACATCGATGTCCGCGTGATCCGGCTGGCGGCGGGTACGACGCAGGCGCAATTCGCCGCCGCCTATGAATTCAGCGTGCGGACCGTTCAGGAATGGGAACGGGGCGCCCAGCGGTCCAGTTCGGACCCTGTTGCGTGCTATCAAGGGGACCCGGAGGGCTTGCGGAAAGCACTTGCTGCCGCATAGTCGGGACGCTCGCCACGGAAAGTGGGCGGATGGATCGGGCGTCGCGCTCCGGCGCGTGGCTGGCGGAGAGGGTGGGATTCGAACCCACGGTACGCGTAAGCGCACAACGGTTTTCGAGACCGTCCCGATCGACCACTCCGGCACCTCTCCCGTGCGCCGCCTTATAGGTCGCGTCCCCCGGCGAGGCAATCGCCTCGCCGCGACACAACCACCCGCCGCGCCTACGCTCGCGGCGGTGCCGTCCGTGCCAGCGCCGGCAGCGCCTCTATCCGCGCGAACCACGCGGCCAACCGCGGCCGCCCCTCCCGCCACGGCTCCCCCGCGAATCGCAGGTCCAGATACCCTAGCGCGCAGGCCACCGCGACCGTGCCGATATCCGCCGCCTCGCCCGGGAGCGCCTCCTCCAGCATGTCCAGCGTCCGCTCCGCCGCCGCGCGCATCCGCGCCATCGCCGCGTCGCGCGCCGCCTCCTGCGGCCTCCCTTGTTCCATCCGCCGCGCCACCGCCGCGTCCAGGATGCCATCGCCCATTGCCTGCAGCACGAGCGCCCGCCAGCGCGCCGGCCCGGCCGGCGGGAACAGCGGCGCCGCGTCGCCCAGGCTGTCCAGGTATTCGCAGATCACCGGGCTGTCGAACAACGCCATCCCGTCGTCGGTCACCAGGCACGGTACCTTGGACAGCGGATTGGCCCCGATCAGCCCGGGCGGGGATTGGTGCGGGTTGGTCGGCACGGTCTCGATCCGCCCCTCCAGCCCGCGCAGGATCGCGCAGGCCATCACCTTGCGCACATAGGGGCTGGTCGGGGAATGGAACAGTTTCATTGCGATCGTCTCTCCCAGGGTCAGAACTTGTCCTTGGCCGCCCGCAGCGCGGCGAAGCGCGTCACGTCGGACGCGCGCAGGAACGGATTGGCAGCGCGTTCGCTGCCCATGGTGGAGGGCACGGAGGGCTTCCCCGCGGCACGCTGCGCGGCCACCTCCGCCAGCCGCTCCCGCAGCGCCGTGTTGTCCGGATCGACGCTCAGTGCGAATCGCCCGTTGCTCTCGGTATATTCGTGCCCGCAGCAGACCAGGGTGGCATCCGGCAGGGCCAGCAGCTTCTGCAGGGAGGCGAACATCTCCGCCGCCGTGCCCTCGATCAGCCGCCCGCAACCGAGCGAGAACAACGTATCGCCCGACAGCAGCACGGCCCCGTCGGGGAAGAAGAAATTGATCTGCCCGCGCGTATGGCCCGGCGTATCGATCACCCGTGCCGACGCGGCGCCGAGCGCGACCTCGTCGCCCTCGCGCACCGCGCGGTCGAGCCGGGGCAGGCGATGCGCATCCGCCGCCGCGCCCACCACCGGGGCGCCGAAGCGCGCGCGCACCTCGTCCGTGCCGGCCACGTGGTCCGCGTGGTGGTGGGTGAGGAGAATAAGGTCGAGCCGCCCGCCCGCCGCCTCGATCGCCGCGATTACCGGCGCGGCGTCGGCCGGATCGACGATTGCGGTGGCGCCGCTGTCGCTCTCGCGCAACAGCCAGGCGTAGTTGTCGCTCAGGATGGGGACCGGAGTGGCGGTGACACTCATGGGGGTGTTCCTCCTGCCGATGGTGCGCAACCCAATTAGCTTGTTTCCCCGCCGCGTTCCAGCCGCCGCCCCGGTCGCCTCCACCGCCCCGGTCATCGCCTCGGAGCATCTCACCGAACGGTGTTGCGTCGGCCCCCATCGGTGCCCCGCCATCGCTGCCCATCTGTGGCCCGGTAACGATGGGGGCAGGCCATGAAACTCGGGATCGTCGGCGCCGGCGCGGTCGGCCAGGCCTGTGCGCTGAGTGTCGTGATGCGCGGCGGTGCTGCGGAGATCGTGGTGGTGGATCGCACCGCCCGGCGTGCCCAGGGCTTGGTGACGGACCTGCGCTACGGCGCGGTGCTGGCGCCGACGGTACAGGTGCGGGCGGGCGCGTATGCCGACCTCGCCGGCGCCGGGCTCGTGCTGCTCACCGCCGGGGTGAACGAGAAGGCCGGCGGGGCGACCGACCGCGCCGACCCGCAGGGAAGGCTGAAGCTGCTGGCGAAGAACGCCGAGATCTTCCGCGACATCGTGCCGCGGATCGCCAGCGCCGCACCGGACGCAACCTTGCTGATCGTCACCGATCCGCCGGACGCGCTGGCCGATATCGCCCGCCGGATCGCGCCCGGCATGCAGGTCCTCTCCGCCGGCACCTTCCTCGACAGCCTGCGCTTCCGCGTCCACCTCGCACACCGGCTGGACGTGCATCCGCTGTCGGTCGAGGCGTTGGTGGTCGGCGAACACGGCACGTCCTCGGTATTCCTCTGGTCCGCCGCGCGAGTGGGCGGCCGCCCGGTGGCCGCGGTGCTGGACGGCACGGAGGCGGTGCGCGGCGCGGTGGAAAAGGAAGTGCGCGAGGCGAATATCGAGATCATCGAGGGCACCGGCGCGAGTCAGCTCGGCATCGGCATGGTGTGCGCGCGTATCGTCGAGATCATGGCCCGCGACGAGCGCGCGGTGGTGCCGATCGGCAGCTACGCGGCAGAGTTTGGCGTCACCTTGTCGCTTCCCTCCGTCCTCGGTCGCAACGGCGTGCTGCGCGTGATCCAACCGGCGCTGACGCCGCAGGAGGCGGAAGGGCTGCGGGCCAGCGCGCGGCACATCCGCGACGCGCTGGAGGAAGCCGGCGCCGGATCGTAACGACGCCGGTCGTAACCATTCAGAGTCGCAACCGTTCAGATTGGGCACACCCCCTGGTCGCACTGCAGATGCGCGAGGTCGATCGCCTCCGCCGCCGCCTGCGAAATCCGGGCGGTCAGGGCGGCGAACGCAGCCTCCGAAACCTCCTCCTCGGGCAGATATTCGTAGCCGAGCGCATGGTCCGGCCGGCTCGGCAGCACCGCGCAGCAGCGCACATGCGGCTGGTGGTGGCGCACGATCGTCCGGAACGCCTCCAGATCGTGCCGGTCGGTGAACACTTTCAGCGTGTAGCTGACCTGGTTGCCCTGCCGCGCGCCGATCCAGTGCCGTTCCAGCAGGCCGAGCCAGCGGTACTGCTCCGACGGGCGTCGCCTCCGGCGCGGTCACCAGCCGCTCGGCGAGGCCGAGGCGCATGATCAGCGGCACGGTCGGGAAGCCCACCACGGTCATGCCGGGAAAGCTCACCAGCGTGCGCATCGGGTAGCCGCGCGCGGCGTAGTCGGCGAGCAGCGGATCGGAGCCGGATTCCCACGCGCCGGTGGCCGGATCGCGCACGCCCTTGAACTGCACCCAGCGCAGGTATTGCCGCCGCGCCGGCAGATGCGCGCCCTCGGTCAGGCCGAACAGCTTGCTGGTGGTGCCCGCCGGCTTCACCGTGGTCACCGTCACCGGCACGCGCAGCCCGAGCTCGGCGGCGTAGGCCGTGCCCTCGTCCTTGGCCGCCTGCGACAGGCGCGCCGAGCATGGTCCAGAACGGCGCGGCGCGCTCTTCGTCCAGCAGGTCGGCGAAGCCGAGGCCGAAGCGCAGCCAGGCCCATTCGTGCAGCCCGGTCGGGCCGATGCCCATGCGGTTGGTGCGCGCGCACTTCCTCCCCGTACAGCGCGTCCATCGTGTTCGCGCGCATCAGGAAGCGCACGCCGAGCCGCACCGCGTCCTCGACCCGCGCGTCCCACAGCGCGGCGACCTCGGGCGGCGGTGCGCCGGGGGCGAAACTGTCGAACGCCACCGGGCAGGCGAGCAGCGGGGCGAAGTCGGCGATCACGCAGTAGCCGCCGGCGACGTGCAGCGCGATCTCGCCGCAGGGGTTGGTGGTGACCGGGAAATCCGCGCCCGCCGCGCGCCGCGCCAGGTGCGCGAGCAGGCCGGCGGCGCGATCGACCCGGTAGCGCGCGCTGCGCACGTCGCGCCCGTCCGCGTGCACCGGCCGTTGCCAGGCCGAACCGGTGCGGTGGTCCTCCAGCCGGTCGCCGTTGATGAAGCCGGGCTCGCCGTTGACATAGGCGCAGCGGGTCGCCTCTGCGAACACCGCGCGCGCGTGCGCGGTGTGCGGATCGGCCGGGTCGCCGGCTTCGAGCCGGTCCCAGAACGCGGCGTCCACCATCACGGAATGGTTGGCGGTCCAGAGGCCGCCGGCTTCCTTGGCGCGGATGAAGCGGAGCACGCCGGGATCGCGCCAGGACTTGGTCGCCATGCGCGCGGCGCGGCGGGCGCCGCCGACCTGCACTTCGACCGACAGATGGTGGTCGACCAGCAGCGCCTGCTCCCACGGGCGGCAGCGCCTCGCCCGCAGGATCGCGCGCCCGCGCGGGATCGATGACGTGGCGGCGGATGTTGAGGAAGGCGCGCAGCAGCGACACCGGGCCGGACGCCGGCCGGCCCTGCATGCCGCGGATCGGGCTGCCGGCCGGGCGAATCGCGGAGAAATCGAGCAGCAGGGTGCGCCCGCGCGCACCGGCGAAGGTCATGGATTCCAGGATCTCGACCGCCTTGGCCCAGCCCTCGCGGCTGTCGGCGATCAGGTGCCGCACTGCATCTGCCGGCACCGCGGCCGGGATCGAGCACCAGCTCGCGCGCGAGCGCATCGCGCCGACGTCGAGGTCGAGTCGCCGCGGCGAGCCGCGCCAGCGCCCGCCTGCGTCGCTGCGGCCAGTCCGGATGTGCGGGCGACGAGATACAGCATCAGCGTCCGGCGCCTCGGCCCAGTCCACCGCGATCAGCGCATCGTCGTAGGAGCGGCCGACGCCGGAGCCGTTCAGCAGCAGGTAGAACTTCGCGAAGGAGGCGATGGCGGTGGCGCAGTTGGTGAACACCTCGATGTTGCGCCCCGGCTGGTCGGCGTCGCCGTGCTGGAGGTGCCGCCCGGAGGTCAGCAGCGCGCCGGTGGCGATGGCGTTGCGCAGCCGCGCCTGCTCGGCCTTGCTGGCGGGGTCGTCGCGGCCGCAGCAGGGCGATGTTGCCGGCGGCGACCCGGTCGGCGACGCGGCCGAAGCACTCGCCGTCCTGCGGGCGGAACACGGTGCGGCGGGCGACGGCGAGGCCCATGCCGGCGGCGAGCGCACGCGCGGCCAGCGGCGTCTCGCCGAAGCTGGCACCGGGCAGGGGGAAGAGCGACTCGGCGACGTCACGGGGCATGGCAATTCCTTTGATGCCCCCAGATATAGACGCAAGTGATGGGGAGAACAACTAGATAGGGGAAATTGGGTGTGGACTCTGTCGGTTCTTCCGCGCCGCCGAGACCCCGTATCCGCCCGGTCGGCGGCGAGCAGCGCGGCGATACCGCCCCGCGTTTGCGCCCGTCCGCGGGCGCAATCCCGGCCCATGCCAATTTGCCCTCGGCCAGGCTTGGCCGCAGGATGGCACCGCACGGACGTCGCGGCAGGACACCGCCGCGACATGTCCGGGGACGGGAAAAAACCGGGGGAAACGAACCATGGCATCGGCCCGCAACGCATCAATCGTCGCCGTGCCCTGGCACCGGGAGATATCCTCCGCTGCCTGGCGGGTGTTGATCCTGGCCGGCACGGCCTGGATGTTCGACGTGTTCGACACCTTCCTGCTCGCCCTCACCCTCCCCGCGCTCGTTGCGGTCTTTGCGCTCAGCAAGGCCGAGGCCGGGGCGATCGGCAGCATTCTCGCCGCCGGGTTGGTCGCGGGCGGCATTACCTTCGGCTGGGTGGCGGATCGGATCGGCCGGCGCCGTGCGTTGGTGATCTCGGCCTGCATCTACTCCCTGTTTTCCGGTGCCACCGCCATCGCGCCGTCGGCCACGGCGGTGGCCGCGCTGCGGTTCCTGGCCGGCGTCGGCATGGGCGGGGCGTGGACATCCGGCGCGGCCCTGGTGGCGGAGACGTGGGACCCGCGCCATCGCGGCAAAGGGGGCGCGCTCATGCAGATGGGCCTGCCGCTCGGCTCCATGCTGGCGGTCGGCACCGCGGCGGTGGTCGCGGCGATCGCCGGCGGGCTGAATGGCGGCGGCTGGCGGGTGCTGTATGCGCTCGGCACCCTGCCGGCGATCGTCGTGCTGCTGCTGGCCCAGCGCACCCCCGAATCGCCGCTTTGGGTGCGCCGGGTCGCGCGGCCAGGCGGTGCGCGGCCCGGCGTGTTCGCGGCCGGCGATCTGCGCGGCATCGCCATCGCCTTCGGGTTCATCTTCTTCTGCCAGTACATCTATTGGGGCGTGTTCACCTGGACGCCGACCTTCCTGATCAGCGTCAAGCACCTGAACTTCCTGCACAGCCTGGGTTTCGTCATGACCCAGCAACTCGGTTCCCTGGCCGGCTTCCTGGTGTTCGCCTCCCTGGTCGACCGTATCGGGCGGCGGCCGACCTTCCTGATCTACCTCGCGATCGGCGCCGTGTCGGTGGCGAGCTTCGTGCTCGGGACAACGCCGCTCGTGCTGTATGTCGCGGTGTTCTGGACCGGGTTCGGCATCACCGGGCTGTTCGCCGGTCTCGGCCCGTTCGCCGCCGAACTGGTGCCGAACTCGCCCTCACGTGCCTTCGCCATGGGTATCGCCTATAATGGTGGTCGGCTGGGCGGCATCCTCGCACCCTATCTGATCGGCGCGCTCGCCACGTCCTCGGCCGGGTTCGAGGCGGGCATGGCGACCAACATCGCCGCCTTCTTCCTCGCCGCCGGAGTGATCCTGATCGCGCCGGAAACGCGGGGGAGGGCGCTCGCATGAGCCCGTTCCCGATCAAGCGCGGCAGCAACCACCGACGCGCGGAGGTTGCGGCCTGGCTGCATGGACTCGACCTCGTGGCACCCGAGCAGCAGGACGCGATCGTCACTGCGTGGGTCAGCACCTGGGCGACAAGCCCGTATGCGACCCTGGCCGAGATGCCGTTCACCGCCGGGGTCGATTACCCGTTGGAACGACATGTGAATGAGGTCACCCGTGCCGGTCTCGACCTCGCACAGCGCGCGGCGGCGGACTGGGGAGAAACGGTCGATCCCGCGATCCTGGTGCCGGTGCTGATCCTGCACGACGTGGACAAGCCGCTGATGTATGTGCGCGCGGGCGACACGATCGGCTATTCGTCCCTGTCGCGCGAGTTGCCGCACGGGGTGGTGGGCGCGATGCTGCTCAGGGAACTCGGGTTTGCGCATCAGGTGGTGAGCGCCGTGGCGACCCATGCCGGCTATTCGCCGTTCCATGCCGAGACGTTCGAGGCCTACGTGCTGCACTATGCGGATTATTTTGCCGCCGACCACGCCATGCGGGTCTGCGGCAGGACGCCGTTCTATCAGAAGCGCCACGCCTGACCGGCGTCGGGTGCAGACCGGCGTCGGGCCCAGGCGCCCCGACGGGCCGTACAGCAGAACGGCGCCCCGAGGAGCGCCGTTCTGGTGCAATCCGACGGAGGTTTCCGTTCAGTCCGCGGCCAGTGCCATCTGCCGGCGCGCGATCGACTTGCCCACGTGGTCTTCCAGCGCCTCGGCCACCGCCTCGGCGTGGCTGGCGAACACGTGGTCGGCGCCTTCGAAAATCCGGTAGTCCACCGCCACGCCCTTCTGCGTGTTCAGCTTGTCGACGAGCTTCCGCACCGAGGGTTCCGGCACCAGCTCGTCCGCGTCGCCGTGGATCATCAGCCCGCCGCAGGGGCAGGGGGCGAGGAAGCCGAAATCGTAGTGGCTGGCGGGCGGGGCGACGCTGATCCAGCCGGAGATTTCCGGCCGGCGCATCAGCACCTGCATGCCGACGAAGGCGCCGAACGAATAGCCGGCGATCCACAGCCCGCCGGCGTTCGGATTGACCGACTGCATCCAGTCGAGCGCCGCCGCGGCGTCCCCGATCTCGCCGATGCCGCCGTCATAGCGGCCCTGGCTGCGGCCGACCCCGCGGAAGTTGAATCGCATCACCGAGCAGCCCAGGCGCTGGAACGCCTGGAACATGGCATAGGTGATGCGGTTGTTCATGGTCCCGCCGTGCAGCGGGTGCGGGTGCAGCACCAGCGCGACCGGCGCACCACGATCCTTGCTGTGATGATAGCGCCCCTCGAGCCGGCCGTCGGGGCCGGCGAACATAACCTCAGGCATGGCGTCCCGAATTCCGTTTTATCTTTGGTGGCCCGGCGACGTCCGCGAAGATCCCCCCGACCTTCGCCCCGCCGGCGCTTGTTCCTGCGGCGCGCCCCAACCACGCGGCAACCCCCATAGGCCGGGCTGCATTCCGCATTCTCGATCTTTGAAAATAGGTAGTACCCCCCCGATATTCTACGTCCACGCATGCCGCTTATAACGCACGGCAACCTTGACCGCCCTAATCTTGACTGCCTGAGTCGGGAATTCTATACTTAAGACCGTTCTTGAACTCCCGCCCAAACCGAACCGCCCGACACCAAGGCGCCTTACCTCTCCGCACCAGGCGGCGCCCCGGCATCCGGTGCAGCGGGAGACGAGACGCCCTCGCTCCCCGCTTCCGGGCAGTATAAGCAAGACCCGGGTCATATGTATAACGGATTTGTCGCATGGCTTTCATGTTTCTCCGTGAGCTGATCCGAACCTACCGGGAACGCGATCCCGCGGCCCGATCGGACCTGGAAGTCCTGCTCTGCTACCCCGGCGTGCACGCCGTGCTGTGGCACAAGCTGTCGCACGCGCTCTGGGCGCGGCGGATGCGCCTGCTCGGCCGCTTCTCGTCCCATATCGCCCGCTGGCTCACGGGGATCGAGATCCACCCGGCCGCCAAGCTCGGCCGGCGGCTTGTCATCGACCACGGGATGGGGGTGGTGATCGGCGAAACCGCCGAGATCGGCGACGATTGCTATCTCTACCACCAGGTCACCCTGGGCGTGGCACGCGCCTCGGCCGGCAAGCGCCACCCGACGATCGGCAACAACGTCATCATCGGCGCCGGCGCCAAGGTGCTGGGTCCGATCCATGTCGGCGACAACGCCCGGGTCGGCTCCAACGCCGTCGTGGTCGACGACGTGCCGGCCGATACCACCGTGGTCGGCATGCCGGCCCGCCCCGTGGATCGCAAGCCGCTGCGCCGGGCGCCGCATTTCGACCCCTACGGGATGCCCTGCGACGACAGCCTGGATCCGCTGCTGCGCGACCTCGAAGGGCTGCGCGCCGAACTCGCCGAGGTGGAAGTGCGGGTGGCCCGGCTCGCCGGCGGAAACGGGACCGTCTCCAACGCGACGGCCGGCAATGGCGTCGGGACCAACGGCGTCGAAACCCGTGGCGACGGCGCCAACGGCAGCGGACCGGGAATCCCGGGCGCACCGCCGCCGGGCACGGCGGGGGCTAGCGAAACCCGCCCCGCGCCGGCGGTCTGAGCAAGGCGCCTGTCTGAAGGGCCGGTCTGAAGGGAAAGATACCGTCATGCAACTCTCCACCCGCGGGCGCTATGCCGTGATGGCCATGGTCGAGCTCGCCGCGCGCGAAGCCCGCCCCGGCGCCAGCCCCTGCGGTCCGGTCTGCCTCGCCGACATCGCCGCCAGCCAGTTGCTCAGCCTCTCCTACCTGGAACAGATTTTTGGCCGGCTGCGCCGCGCCGGCCTGGTCGGAGCCAACCGCGGCCCCGGCGGCGGCTACCGGCTGTCGCGCCCGGCCTCGGAGATCACCATCGCGGCGATCGCCGTCGCGGTCGATGAGCCGATCCGCGCCACCCGCTGCCAGGAGGGCGGCACCGGCTGCATGTTCTACCCCGACACCGAGGCCGGCCCCTGTCGCACCCACAACCTCTGGCAGGAACTCGGCCAGCAGATCCATCTGTTCCTGGACGGCATCACCCTGGCCGACGTGCTCGACGACCGGGTGCTCGGCCGCGCCGCCGCACCCACGTCCGCGCCGGTCCCGGCCGAATGACCCCGCTCCCGGCCCGCGTCCCTGGATCGGCGCGATCGAACCGGCGTTCCTGACCCGGTACCCCGAATCGGACCCGCGCATGCGCCACTACCTCGATGCCAACGCCTCCGAGCCGCTGCGCCCCGAAGCCCGCGCCGCGGTGCTCGCCGCCCTCGCGGAGCCCGGCAACCCGGCCTCGGTGCACGCCGACGGGCGGGCCGCGCGGCGAATTCTGGAAGACGCGCGCGAGGCGATCGCCCGGGCCTTCGGCGCCAACCCGGCGGGCGTCGTGTTCACCTCCGGCGCCACCGAGGCCAATGCGCTCGCGCTGCACGCCTTCGCCCCCGGCCGGCGGATCATCGTCGGCGCCACCGAGCACGACTCGGTGCGCGCCGCCGCGCCGGACGCCCACCGCCTGCCGGTCAACCGCGACGGGGTGGCCGACCTCGATGCGCTTGCCGTCCTGCTCGCGGACGGCCCGGCACTGGTCGCGCTGATGGCGGCGAACAACGAGACCGGCACCATCCAGCCGATCGCCGCCGCCGCCGCGCTCTGCCGCCGCTTCGGCGCCTGGCTGCATGTCGACGCGGTGCAGGCGGCGGGGAGGGGGAGGTCGATCTCGCCGGCCTCGGCGCACAGAGCCTGGCACTGTCGGGCCATAAGCTCGGCGGGCCGATGGGCGCCGGCGCGCTGCTCCTCGGCCCGGACGCGCCCGCGCCCCGACCGCTGCTCCCAGGCGGCGGGCAGGAACGCGGCTGGCGCGCCGGCACGCCGCCGCTGCCGGCGATCGCCGGCTTCGCCGCCGCCGTCCGCGCCGCCGCTGCCGTACCCGCCGACACACCGGACCGTCTCGCCGGGCTGCGCCTGGTCATCGAGCACGCCGCCGTCGGCGCCGGCGCCGTGGTCTGCGGCGCCGGTGCGCCGCGTCTTGCCAACACCACCTGCCTCGCGCTGCCCGGCGTGCGGGCGGACGCGCAGGTGATCGCGCTCGACCTGGCCGGGATCGCCGTCAGCGCCGGCGCGGCCTGCTCCTCCGGCAAAGTGACGGCGAGCCATGTGCTGGCGGCGATGGGCCTCGGCCCGCTCGCCAGCCAGGCGATCCGCGTCTCCCTGCCGTGGAACGCGAGCGCGGCGGACGCGGCGGCCTTCGCCGACGCCTACCCGCGCATCGCCGCCCGGCTGCGCGCCGCGCTCGCCACGCCCGCGCCCGCTTCGTTGACCCCTGCCTCCCTGGCATCCGCCGCGGCCTGATCCCACATCGCCCCGTCATGTCCCTTGCCCCAAACCGACCGGCCCAGCCGAACCGCCCGGTCTACCTCGACAACCAGGCCACCACCCGCTGCGACCCGCGCGTGCTCGCGGTCATGCTGCCCTTCTTCGCCGAGCACTACGGCAACCCCCACAGCGTCGAACATGCTATGGGCCGCTTCGCCGAAGACGCGGTGGAAACCGCCCGCGCCCATGTCGCCGCCCTGATCGGCGCGGCGGCGAACGAGGTCGTGTTCACCTCCGGCGCCACCGAAAGCAACAACATCGCCATCAAAGGCGCCGCCCGCCACGCGATCGCCTACGCCCCTGCCGGAGCGCCCGCCCGCCGGCGCATCGTCACCCTCGCTACCGAACATAAATGCGTTCTCGAATCGGTGGCCGACCTCGGACGCGAAGGCTTCGACCTCGTCTTCCTCCCGGTCCGCCCCGACGGCACGCTCGACCCGGACGTCCTGCGCGCAGCCCTCGCCGAGCCCACCCTGCTCGTCAGCATCATGGCCGCCAACAACGAAACCGGGGTGATCCAGGACCTGCCGAGCCTCGCCGCGATCGCCAAGGGGGCCGGCGCGCTGGTGCACAGCGACCTCGCCCAGGCGGCCGGGAAAATCCCGCTCGACGTCGCCGCCTGGCATCTCGACCTCGCCTCGATCAGCGGCCACAAACTCTACGGGCCGAAAGGGGTCGGCGCACTCTATGTTCGCCGCCGCCCGCGCGTGCGCCTCGCCCCGCTGTTCTCCGGCGGCGGGCAGGAACGCGGCCTGCGCTCCGGAACCCTGCCCGCACCGCTGATCGTCGGCTTCGGCGAGGCCTGCCGCCTCGCCAAGGAAGAACAGGCGGAAGAAGCCACCCGCCTCGCCGCCCTGCGCACCCGCCTGCTCGACCGCCTGCGCAGCCTGATCCCCGGACTGACTGTGAACGGCACCCTGGACGCCCGCCTGCCGGGCAACCTCAACCTGACCTTCCCCGCCGCCAGCGCCGCGGACATCATGGCCGGCGCGCCCGATCTCTGCGTCTCCACCGGCTCCGCCTGCTCCTCGGCCGCCGTCGAGCCCTCCTACGTCCTGCGCGCCATGGGCGTCCCGGACGCGGCCGCCGCCCGCAGCTTGCGGATCGGGATCGGACGCTTTACCTCGACCGCCGAGATCGACTACGCCGCCGCGGCCCTGGCCGCCGCCCACGACCGCGCCGCGACCCCGGCCTGATTGGACCCGCCCGCACCATGCCCAAAATGACGTTCATCGAGCGCGACGGAACGCGCCGGGAAGTCGACGCACCGCTCGGCCTCTCCGTGCTCGAAATCGCCCACAAACACGGGGTCGATATCGAAGGCGCCTGCGAAGGCTCGCTCGCCTGCTCCACCTGCCACGTCATCGTCGACGCCGCCTGGTTCAAAAAACTGTCCGAACCCACCGAAGACGAAGAAGACATGCTCGACCTCGCCTTCGGCCTCACCGAAACATCGCGCCTCGGCTGCCAGATCGTCATGGTCCCCGCACTGGACGGCCTCGTCGTGAAACTCCCCGCCGGCACCCGCAACATGCTGGACTCCTGACCAGCCGTGGAGACGTCGGGCATCTCGACAGCAAGGCCAGGGGGCGCTGCCCCCGGACCCCCGCCAGGGAACTAGTCCCCTGGACCCCATCTTTTGGGTTCCGTGCGGATGGAGGGTGTCACGGGTCCGGGCCGGGGCTGCGCGGGATGGGCGTGTGGGGCGGGCACAGGGCGCGACTGCGCCCTGTGCCCGCCCCACACGCCCATCCCGCGCAGCCCCGGCCCGGACCCGTGACACCCTCCATCCGCACGGAACCAACGGACGGGTTCCAAGGGCACTGCCCTTGGCGGGGGTCCAGGGGGCAGCGCCCCCTGGCCTTGCTGTCGAACCGTCCGACGTCCCCAGGATCGGTCTGAGCCCCCATGCGGGTGGTGGTTGCCATGTCGGGCGGGGTGGACAGTTCGGTGGTGGCCGGGCTGTTGGCGGCGGCTGGGCATGAGGTGATTGGTGTCACCTTGCAGCTTTACGATCATGGGGTTGCGTCGGGGCGTCGCGGTGCGTGCTGTGCGGGGCAGGACATTCATGACGCGCGGCGGGTGGCCGATCATCTGGGCATTTCGCATTACGTGATCGATGCCGAGGCTCGGTTTCGCGAGGCGGTGATTGCCGATTTTGCCGATTCCTATGCGGCCGGGGAGACGCCGGTGCCGTGCGTGCGCTGCAACCAGACGGTGAAGTTCGCCGATCTTGGTGCGTTGGCGCGCGGGCTTGGCGCCGAGCGGCTGGCGACGGGGCATTATGTGCGTCGCGTGGACGGGACAGCGGGGCCGGAGTTGTGGCGGGCGCGCGATGCGGCGCGGGACCAGAGCTGGTTCCTGTTTGCCACGACACGCGAGCAGCTTGGGTTCTGTCTGTTTCCATTGGGGGAGATGACGGACAAGGCGGCGGTGCGGGGGGTGGCGGAGCGGCTTGGGCTGCCGGTTGCGGCCAAGCCGGACAGCCAGGACATCTGCTTTGTTCCGTCCGGGAGTTATGCCGAGGTGGTGGGGCGGCTGCGGCCGGAGGCGCTGACGCCGGGGGAGATCGTCGATACCGGCGGGGCGGTGCTCGGCCGGCACGACGGCATCGCCCGCTACACGGTAGGCCAGGCACGCCGGCTCGGGGCGGCGGTGGCGCCGGGGCGTGTGGTGGTGGCGCTGGATGCGACGGCGCGCCGCGTGGTGGTGGGGCCGCGGAGCGAGGGCACGCGGGAGCTGGCGTTGCGGGAGACGAACTGGCTCGTCGGGTTGCCGCACGAGGTGCTGCCGGCTTCGGGCCTGCGCTGCACGGTGAAGCTGCGGGCGCGCGACGTGCCGCGCCCGGCGCTGCTGCTGCCGGCGGGGGAGGCGGGGGAAGCGCTGGTGCGGCTCGATGCCCCTGCGCTGCCCGCGCCGGGCCAGGCCTGCGTGGCGTATGATGGGGAGCGCGTGCTGGGCGGGGGGATGATCCGCCGGGCCGCGGTCTCGGTGGCGGTGCGCGCCGGCGCGGCCTGATCTGACGGACGCGGGGTCCGTGCCGCCCGCACGCCTCCCCGGCCCCTCCCGCAAGGGGAGGGGAGAAGAAGGGGCGGGCGCGCGTTCCCGCTTGGCCGCCCTCGGGTTGCCGGGCGTGGCGCGGGCGCCTATGGCAGACATCCGGATTGTCGCGCCGGCAACGGCATTCCTCCGCGCCGGGCCCGCCCGCGCCCTCGGAGGACGGCCGTGCCGCGGGCTCCGGCGAGCACCCGCCCCCCAAGCGCAGAGGTTTCCCCCCATGAGCGATCTCATCGTCATCGCGTTCCCCTCGGAGGAGAAGGCCGAGGAAGTGCGTCAGAAGGTGCTCTCCCTGCAGAAGGAGTACCTGATCGAAGTCGGCGACGCAGTGGTTGCCGTGAAGCATCCCGACGGACACGTGAAGCTGAACCAGATGTTCCATCCCTCTGCCGCCGGCGCCGCCGCCGGCAGTTTCTGGGGCCTGCTGATCGGCATCCTGTTCATGATGCCGCTGGTGGGCGCGGCACTCGGCGCCGGTGCCGGCGCACTTGGCGGCGCGCTGACCGATTTCGGCATCGACGACAAATTCATGAAATCCCTGGCGGATTCGCTGCAGCCGGGCAATGCCGCGCTGTTCCTGCTGATCCGCAAGATGACCGCCGACAAGGTGTTCGAGGATCTGCGCGGCACCGGCGGCACCGTCCTGCGCACCTCGCTCGATCACTCCAAGGAGCAGGCGCTGCGCGACGCGCTGGCCGGCCACCTCGGCACCCTCATTGGCGCCGCGCCAGCCGCCTGAGCGCGGGCCGTAGCAACCCGGTCCAGGCGCGGCGCAGGTGGCGCTCGGCCCGGGTCATCGTGGTCGGGCGCTGGATCAGCAGGTAGACGAACTCCGGTCCCGGGCGGCCGAGGTTGCTCTTGTAGCGCGCCGCGCCGGCGAGGAAGTCGTAGATCGCCGCTCCCTCCGCCGCGTGCCGCGCAATCGCCAGCGCGTGGCAGACGAGGCCGGGCTTGAGGCGCGGGTCCTCCTCGAAGCGGAACCCGCTCACGAAGGCGAGCACGTGGCCGCGGGAGACCAGGTTGAATAGATAGCCGATCGGCTCCCCGCCGCGGCTGACCCGCAACAGCTCCACCGTGCCGCGGGGGATGCAGGTTTCCACCAGGCGGCGCTGGAAGCGCTCGAAGAAGGGAAAGGCGAAGCCGCCCGGCTCGCCGCGCGCCTCCCACTGGCGTTGGTGCAGCACCGCCAGCGCATCGAGGAACGCAAGCCCGGTCGCCGCGTCCTCCGCCCGTTCCGCGACCAGAGGGCTGGTCTCTTCATACAATCGCATGGACCGACGAATCTGCTGGCGGGTGTTGGCGCTCAAGATCGCGAGGTAGTCCCCGCCCGCCGCCCGCACCGCGGCGAGATCGACCCGCCAGGAGGGTTTGCGCGCGGGCACCTGCAGCAGCATCCCCGGTGGCACCAGCCGCGCCTCGTCCTCGGCACAGGCGGCGACGATGTGCAGCTCCGCCCGCCGGCGTCCGGCCACCTTCGCGGTGCCGAGCAGCCAGGCCACCGCTGCGGCCGGGGCGGTCGCGGCCCAGGCGCGATCGACCAGGAAGCCGTTGTATTCGATCGCGATGACGTCCTTGGCGCGCTCGCCGGTGGTGTGCAGGAACAGCCCGTCGACCCGCACGATTCCGCCCTCCACCCGCCGGCGGGGGACCACCGCGCCGAGCAGGACCAGAGCCCCCCCGGCCTCGCCGACGACGACCGGGGGCAGGGGGTCGAGCTCGGCGAGCCAGGCGCCGATCCAGTCCCAGCTCAGGAAGAAGGTCGGATCGGCGCGGGCTTCGAGGTCGCGCCAGAGCAGCCCGAGCTCGGGGCGGGAGAGGCCGGTCTGGATGTGAAAGTGCAGCGGGGCGGTCATGGCGCGGAGCCGTCGGGACGTCCCCCTTTTCTCCCCGGGCCACCTGCGATCGCCCTGCCGTTTCTCCCTCCCCCAAGGGGAAGGGAGACGGGCGCGGGGCTTGAGCAGGGGCGCCCGGCGGGGCCAGACTGCGCGCGGAACCGGCGATCGGCGACAGGGTGTGGCCCCCCGGGGCACGAGACCCCGGCCGCACCGGAGGAGGATGCCATGACCCTTGCCATCCACGCCATCGATCCCGTGGGCCGCCCCGACTTCGTAGGCCGCGTGACCGACGTCGATCTCACCGCCCTGCTCACGGCCGCCGAGGTCGCGGCGATCGCCGCGGGGATGGACCGCTTCGCCGTGCTGGTCTTCCGCGACCAGCGGCTGACCGACGACCAGCAGGTCGCGTTCAGCGCCCGGTTCGGTCCGCTGGAGCAGGCCACCGGCGATCTCGCGCAGGGGGCGGAGCGGCGGCTCGGCATGACGGTCAACGACATCTCCAATCTCGACCGCGACAACCAGGTGCTGGAACGCGATGACCGGCGCCGGCTGTTCGGCCTCGGCAACCGTCTGTGGCATTCGGACAGTTCGTTCAAGCCGACCCCGGCGAAATACTCCGCCCTGTCGGCCCGCGTCATCCCCGCATCCGGCGGCAACACGGAATTCGCCGACATGCGCGCGGCCTACGACGCGCTCGATGACGCGACACGGGAGGAGATCGCCGATCTCGTGTGCGAACACAGCCAGTTGTTCTCCCGCGCGCTGCTGGGGTTCGACGCGATTCACGGACGACGAGCGCCGCCGCTTCGCCCCGGTGCCGCAACGTCTGGTGCGGCGCCATCCGGTGACCGGGCGCCGATCGTTGTTCCTCGCCTCGCACGCCGGGGCGATCCGCGGCTGGCCGATGCCGGAGGCGCGCGCCTGCTGCGCGACCTCATCGAGCACGCCACGCAGCGGCGCGTTCGTCTACGCGCATGTCTGGCGGCAATGGGACCTCGTCATGTGGGACAACCGGGTGACGATGCACCGCGCGCGGCCGTTCGATTCCGCCGCGATGCGCGACATGCACCGCACCACCGTCGCCAGAATCCGCGCCCACCCTGGAGCAAGCCGCATGATCAAGGTCCTGTCCCTGCTCACCCGCAGGCCGCATCTGACGCATGAGGAATTCGTGCGCCACTGGCGCGACACCCACGGCCCGCTGGCGCGCGCCGTGCCCGGCATCCGCCGCTACGTGCAGTCGCATATCGCGGCCACCCGCACCCGCGCGGACATCCCCGAGACCGACGTGGATGTCGACGGCATCGCCGAGCTTTGGTACGACGACGAGGCCGCTCTGCGCGCCTCCGCCGCGACGCCGGAAGCCAGGGCGCTGTATGCCGACGGCGCGCTGTTCATCGGTCGCATCAAGACCTACGTGATCGCGGAAGAGGTGGTGATCCCACTGGGCTGACGCCTGGACTGTTTCGGCACAGGATCAGTATTGCCGTTCGAACACGGTTACCACGTCGCCCGGCTCGAGCGCGCTTGCCGGCCGGGCCTTCGCCTCCGTGGGGCCGCCGGGCCCGGGGCGAACGACCGCGGCGTAGCGCTCGATCGCGCGATAGGTGAAGCCGCCCGCGAGCGCCACGGCGCTGAGCACCGTCATCCCCGGCTGGTAGGGAAAGCCGCCGGGCTTGTTCACCTCGCCCAGCACGAACACGGGGCGATAGCGCACGACCTCCACCGCCACCGACGGATCTCGTTCCAGTCCTGCCTGGCGCAACGCGACCGCGAGCGCGCGGCCAAGGCCGGAGGCGCTGCGCCCGCCGGCGTGGAACCGGCCCAGCATCGGCAGCTCGATGTCGCCGCTGCCGTTGATCCGGAAGTTGCCGGTGAGCGCTTCGTCCGAGACGGTGATGATGCGGAGTTCGTCACCTGCCCCCAGCCGATATGGCCCCGGCGGGACGGCGGCGAGCGGCGGCAGGTCGCGCCCCGGCGCACAGCCGGCGAGCAGGGCGAGCAACGTCAGGACGCAGGGACCGGCGCGGTGCATGGCGTCGAGGATCGCGCACACGTCTGTACGAAAGGTTAAGCCACCCTTCTCCCTCGCGTCGTGCAGGGGAGGGGGGCATCCCCCATAAGCGCTCGGATAAAGGGCCCGGCGCCGTTCTTTCACCTCTCCCTCCGGGAGAGGTCGCTGCGAAGCGGCGGGTGAGGGTCGTGCCGCACGGAGAAATCATCGAACTTGCCGCGCGCCCTCACCCGGAGCGCCAACGCGCTCCGACCTCTCCCAGAGGGAGAGGTGAAAGAACTGCGCCTGCATTCGCGTTCTTTTAATCCCTTTTCGCGCAAGATCGGGGCCGGCCGGGAGTGGCCCCGGCAAACTCCCGGGCAAAACGACCGGCCCGCCGCTTCGGGAGTGCCATGCTCGATACGCCAGCCGGACCCGGGGAGACCGCGCCGCCGCGCGGGCGGAGACCTCCCGGCCATTCCGGCCCCGGCGATCCCGTCCCGAACGGGCGCGCGCTGCTCGCCACCTTGCGCCGCCGGCTTCTGCCCTTCCTCGCCTGCGCGCTGCTGATCCCGGCGCTTGCCGCGCTCGCGCTGCATCGCATCACGCCGCGCTACACCGCGACCGGCACCCTGATCTACGAGCCCGGCGCGTACAAGCCGCGCGAGCTGCAAAGCATCCTGCGCGCCGACCGGATCACCGCGGCGGTGATGGCGAGCCAGGCGCAGGTGCTCGGCGGGCTGCGCCTGATCGAGCCGCTGGCACAACGTCTGCACCTTTTTTCCGATCCCGAGTTCAACCCGGCGCTGCGCCGGCCTGGCCGCATCGGCCGCGTGCTCGCCTGGCTCGCCGGTCGGTTCCGCACCCCGGCGCCGCCGGCGCCGGAGGGCCCCGGCTTGAACCCGGCGCGCGATGCCGTGGTGCTCGCGGTGCAGCAGGCGCTGGTGGTGCGCGACGTCGATGCCTCGCGCGTGCTGTCGGTCTCGTTCACGGCGCAGAACCCCGTGATCGCCGCGGCGGCGGTGAACGGGCTGATGGACATCTACATCAAGGGCCAGCTCGCGGCGAAGTATGGCGCGGTGCGCAAGGCGCGCCGCTGGCTGGAAGCCCGCGCGGCGGCGCTGCGGCGGGAAGTGCGCGCCGCCGACGACGCCATCGCCGCCTATCGTGCGCGCGAAGGCCTGGTACGCGGCGTGCGCGCCGGGCTGGATACCGAGCAGATCAGCCGTCTCATGCAGAACCTCGGCGCCGCGCGCGACGCCCTGGCTGTCGCGCAGGGCCGGCGTGACGCGGCGCGTGGGAAGGGCTCCGCCGCGGCCGCCGCTGCGGTGGCGCCGAGCGTCGTTGCGCTGCGCCAGGAGCGCGATGCGACCACCGCGCAACTGCAATCCCTGCTCACCCGCCTCGGCCCCCGCCATCCCGAGGTGATCGCGCTGCGCCGCCAACTGGCCCAGCTCGACCGCGAGGTGGGCGCGGAAACGGCGCGAGTGGTGGCCGCCACCGATGCCTCGGTCGCCAGCGCGCGCCAGCGGGTCGCGGTGCTGGAGGCCGACCTCGCGCAGGCACGCACCCGCATCGACCGCAATGCCCAGGCGGAGATCGCGCTGAACGCGATGGAACGCGACGCGAGCGCCTCGCGCACGTTGCTGAATTCGGTGCTGGAACGGCTGCAGGAGACACAGCAGCAGGCGGCGGTGGAACTGCCGGACGCGCACGAGGTTTCGCTGGCGCTGCCGCCGGCGGCACCGAGCTTTCCGCGCACCGGTCCGCTGCTCGCCGCCGCCGCGGGCTTCGGCGTGCTGTTCGGGCTGTTCGTCGTCTATCTGCTGGAACTGACCGATACCAGCCTGCCCGGGGGGGAGGCGGTGCGCGCGGTGTTGCATCGTCCCTGCTTCGCGCTCGTTCCCGAAGTGAGCCGGCGCACCCTGGGGCGGCTGCGGGTGGAGGACTATGCGGCGATGAAGCCGCTGTCGGCCTTCGCCGAACAGGTGCGCAGCCTGCGCGCCGGACTGTGGCTCGGCGCCAAACGCCCGCGCGCGGTTGCCATCACCGCCGCGAGGTCGGCGGAAGGCAAGAGCACGGTCGCGGTCGCGCTCGGCCGCTCGGCGGCACTGAGCGGGGAGCGGGTCGTGCTGCTCGACTGCGATCTGCGCCATCCGTCCCTGGCGCGGCTGTTCGGCGGCGAGGGGCGGGCGGGGCTCGCCGAATACCTGCGCGGGGATGCCGCTCTGGACGAGGTGATCCGGAAGGACCCGTTAACCTCCATGGCCTATGTCGGTGCCGGCAGCGGCGGCCCGGACGGGTTCGGCCTGTTCCTGTCGGAGGCGATGGCACGGGCCGTGCAAACCCTGCGCGACGACTACGACCTGGTCCTGCTCGATACGCCGCCGGCGCTGGCCATGAGCGATACACGGGTGATCGCGCAGATCGCCGATGCCACCCTGCTCTGCGTGCGCTGGCGCAGCACCCCGCGCGACGTTGCCGCCGCGGCGATCGAGCTGCTCGAAGAAGCGCAGGCCGCGGTCGTCGGCGTGGCGCTGACCCGCGTCGACCCGCAGGCCCACGCCCGGTCCGGCTACGCCGATTCCTCGATGGTCGATCCGCGGGTCAACCGGTACGTGACCGAGTGATGCGAGCGGCAGGGGAGCAGGCGAGGCCGGGAGGCAGCGCCCCATGAGCGCCAGGATAAAGGAACGGGCGCCGTTCTTTCACCTCTCGCTCTGGGAGAGATCGGAGCGCGTCAGCACTCCGGGTGAGGGCGGTGCGGCACGTCCGATGATGCGTCCGTGCGGCACGACCCTCACCCGCCGCTTCGCGGCGACCTCTCCCGGAGGGAGAGGTGATGTCACAGCGGCTCAATCCCCTGTCCTGGCGCGTATGGGGCGCTGCCCCCCTGGACCCCCCTGGTCTTGGTTTCTTTCTTTCGTGCTCGCCTCGTTGTCGCTGCTGTGGCCGGCATTCTGGAACGGCTATCCGCTGGTGTTTTCCGATACCGGAACGTATCTGTCGCAGGCGATCCAGCATTATCTCGGCTGGGACCGACCTCCGTTCTATAGCCTGTTCCTGCTTCCGTTGCATATGTGCATCACCACCTGGCCGGCGATCGCGGCGCAAGCCCTGCTCACGGTCTGGGTGTTGCGCCTGGTGCTGCGGTGGCTGGCGCCGCAGGTCGGTCCGTGGCGGCTCGTTGCGCTGACGGGTGTGCTGGCGGTCGCTTCTCCGCTGCCGTTCGTGGTGGCGGAGCTGATGCCCGATCTGTTCACCGGCCTTCTGACTCTGGCGCTGCTGGTGCTGGTGCTGGCGCCGGAGCGGCTGGCGCGGTTCGAGCGTTGGGGTCTCGTTGCCCTCGTCGCCTTCGCCATGGCGGCGCATCTGTCCAATCTGCCGATCGGGCTCGGGCTGCTGGCCGTGCTGCTGGTGCTGCGCCGGCGGCTGGGTGCGGCGGCGCCGCTCGGGCGGGCCGGACGGATGCGGCTGGCGGCGGCGCCGGCGCTCGCGATCGCGGCGCTGGTGGCGGCGAACCTGGCCGGACACGGGAGAGCGTCGATCGCGCCCTACGGCAACGTGTTCCTGCTGGCGCGGGTGATTGCCGACGGGCCGGGGAGGGACGTGCTGCGGCGCGACTGCCCGCGCCCGGGTTGGGCGCTGTGCGCGGAGGCCGGGCGGCTGCCGCACAGCGCGGATGCGTTCCTCTGGCGCTCCGACGGCCCGCTGGTGTGGGCGGGCGGGGCCAGACGCGTCAGCCGCGAAGCGGACGCGATCATCCGTGCCGCCGTCGCGGCCGAGCCGTGGCGCGAACTGCGCAAAGCCGCCGGCAACACGGTGCGGCAATTGATCCGGTTCCGCACCGGCGACGGGCTGCATCCGTGGCCCGCCACCGTGACCCCGTGGCTCGCGCGCGACTTCCCCCGCTTCGAGCAACGCACCTACGCCACCGCCCGGCAAACGCGCGGCCTGCGGGTGGTGCCTCCGGGCCTGCCCGCGCTGCATTTGGTCGCGGCGCTCGCGGCGCTGGGCCTGTGCCTTGCCGCCCTGCCCGGTGCGCTGCGGCGCCGCGCACCGATCGGTGGGCTGATCGTGGCAAGCCTCGTGGTCATGGTGCTCAACGCCGGCATCACCGGTGCACTGTCTGGGCCGCATGCGCGGTATCAGAGCCGAGTGATGTGGCTGCCGGTGCTGGCGGCGTTGGTGGCAGGACGAAGGAAGCAAGGCCAAGGGGCTTTGCCCCCTGGACCCCCACCAGGGGACAGTCGTCCCCTGGACCCCTTTCTGTTGGGTTCCGTGCGTGTGGGGGGTGGCGTGTGCGGGTGGGCGGCGGTGGCGTGGCGCAGGCGGCTGGAGGGCCCAGGCCCTCCAGCCGCCTGCGCCACGCCACCGCCGCCCACCCGCACACGCCACCCCCCACACGCACGGAACCAATAGATGCGTTCCAAGGGCGCTGCCCTTGGTGGGGGTCCAGGGGGCAAAGCCCCCTGGCCTTGCTTCCTGCTTCCCGCCGCCGTCGGCTGGTCGGCTGCCGAGGCCGCGGCGGCCGCCATATTTTCATTTGCATCGGCCTTTTTCGTCGCTCGCCTAGTGGGGCCTGTCGCGCTCGGGATCGGTGCGGCGGTGGTTTCGGTGCATGTGCTGCTTTGGGTGGGTGTGACGGCGTTGTTCGCCGACGCCATCGTGCAGCGCGCCGAGCTGGAGGATGCGGCTGCGGCCGGCGTGTTCTGGGCGTCGGTCCTGGTCGGCGGGCTCGCGGGGGTGGCGCAGCTTCTGGCGGCCTGGCCGCTGATGTGGGTGTTCGGCGATTCCCGGCTGCCGATGATGGCGCTGGTGCTGGCGGTGCCGCTGCCGCTGGTGGGAGCGGCGGGGGTGGTGCAGGGGCGGCTGACCCGGAAGCGCGGCTATCGGCTGCTTGCCTGCCGGGCGCTGCTTGGCCAGGGGGCAGGGACGGCGGTGGGGTGTCTTGCGGCCCTGGGTGGGGTGGGTGTCTGGGCGGTGGTGGCGCAGCAGGCGGTGACGTCCACTGCCGGGGCGCTGGTGCTGCTGGCGGGGGCGGGGTGGTGGCCGCGCCCGCGCTGGGACCCGGGGGCAGTGCGTGCACTGTTGCGGATGGGCGGGCCGCTGACCGTCAGTACGTTGGTCTTGCATGGGCGGTATCGCGTGTTCCTTTTGCTGCTCGGCGGCGCGGCAGGGGCGCGAACCCTGGGCGAGGTGCACATGGCGTTCCGGCTGATCGATGCGCTGCGCGAGCTGGTGTCCACCGCGCTGTGGCGGCTGCTGCTGCCGGCGCTGTCGGAGCACCGGGCGGAGCCGGCGGCGTTGCGCGCGGCGATGGAGCGGGCGCTGGCGGCGAGCGGCCTGGCGCTGTTTCCGTTGTGCGCGGCGATGGCGGTGGCGGTCGGTCCGGCCACGCGGCTGTTGCTCGGGGCGGCCTGGGCGCCGGCGGCGGGGGCGGCATTGCCGCTGGTTGGGCTGGCGGCGTGGCAGTTTCTGGGATTTCCGGCGGGGGCGGCGACGGTGGCGCGCGGCGTTCCCTGGGTGGCGTTGCGGGCGAATCTCGCAAGCCTGGGCCTGCTGGTGGCGGGGGTGCTGGTGGTGCGGCCCGCGGGGCCGCTCGGGGCGGTGGGGCTGTGGTCCGCGGCGCAACTGGCGACCGCGCCCTATGCGCTGGCGGCGAGTGCGCGGGTGCTGGGGGCGCCGGTGTGGCATCTGGTGCGCGCCGGGGTGCCGGCGCTGATGGTGGCGGCGGGGGGCTGCGTGCTGGCGCTCGGGCTGCCGGCGCTGGCGGGGGGCGATCCGGCGCCAGGGTGGATGCTGGGATCGCGGTTGGCGCTGGCGGCAGCGGTGGTGGGGCCGGGGATCTGGGCGCTTGCGAGGGCGGCGCGGGGGCCGATGGTGCATCCGGAGGGTGTCGTCGGGTAGGTTGCGGCCCCGTGCGCCGTCACTGCCACCGGTGGCGGGAGGCGCCGGCCGCCGCCGTCAGAACACCTGTTCGCCGTGCAGCACGATGTCCAGCCCCTCGCGTTCCTCCTCGCGCGTCACGCGCAGCCCGACCAGTGCGCCGGTCAGCTTCAGCAGCAACGAACGTGCCCACCGCGCTCCAGCCGATCGTCGCCGCCACCGCGATCGCCTGCACGCCGAGCAGGTGCCCGCCGCCGACCGCGCGCCCCCGGGATGCGGCCGCGGTGGCGGACAGCGGGCCGAAGGCGAACACCCCGGTGAGCAGCATGCCCACCATGCCGCCGATCCCGTGCACGCCGAACGCGTCCAGGCTGTCGTCGTAGCCGAGCCGCGGCTTCAGCTCGGTCGCGGCATAGAAGCATACCACGCCGGCGACGATCCCGATCGCCAGCGCCGGCCCCGGCAGCACGAACCCGGCCGCCGGCGTGATCGCCACCAGCCCCGCCACCGCGCCGGAGATCGCGCCCAGCACCGAGGGCTTGCCGCGCAGCATCCACTCCGCCGCGCTCCAGGACAGGGTGGCGCCGGCGGCGGCAATCTGGGTCGCCAGCACCGCCATGCCCGCGCGCCCGTTCGCCCCCAGCGCGCCGCCGGAGTTGAACCCGAGCCAGCCGACCCACAGCAGCGACGCCCCGGTCACCGCGTAGGACAGGTTCCACGGCGCCAGGTTCTCCTGCCCGTAGCCGAGCCGCCGGCCCAGCACCAGCGCGCAGACCAGGCCGGTGACGCCGGAGTTGATCTCCACCACCGTGCCGCCGGCGAAATCGGCGACGCCCATCTGGTTCAGCCAGCCGGTCGGCGCCCCACACCCAGTGTGCGACCGGCGCGTAGACCAGCAGCGACCACAGCGTCATGAACAGCAGCAGCGCCGAGAACTTCATCCGGTCGACGAAGGCGCCGGTGACCACCGCCGGGGTGATGATGGCGAACGCCATCTGGAACATCACGAAGACGCTTTCCGGGATCGTCGTCGGCAGCGCCGCGGCGCTGCCGGCGCCGAGCATGAACGGCCTGGTCCCACCCGGTGCCGAGCCCGTTGAGGAACAGCCGCGACAGCTCGCCGATCCAGGCGTCGCCGTTGGTGAACGCCAGCGAATAGCCGGCCACCATCCACACCACGCTCACCAGCGCGCAGAGGCTGAACGACTGCATCATGGTCGCGAGCACGTTCTTCTTGCGCACCATGCCGGCGTAGAACAGCGCCAGCCCCGGGATGGTCATCAGCAGCACGAGCGCGGTGCAGACCAGCACCCAGGCGATATCGCCCGGGCTGATCCGCATCGCCGGCGCGGCGGCGGCGCGGGCGGGCGCGGCCAGGGACGCGGCGGCGGCGGGGAGGGCGTGCAGCGCCGAGCACGGCGGCGAAACCCGCCCCCGCGCTGCGTCGGATCCGGTGCATGGTGTCGGGTTACTTTCAGGCCGTGGAACGAGACTTTGGCGGGCGCGGCCCTGAGCGGGCTTTGCCGGCATGATCGAGCCGGCTTTGCCGACATGTTTCAACTTTCGTGCCATGCCGGCATCCCGGCGCGCCCCTTGCCGGAACGCGGCTTCCCGGCCAGGGTGCCCGCGCTTTGGGCAGCGCGGCTTGCCCGCCCGAGGGGCATGGTGCGCCGCACCTGCGCTCCGGACGGGCCGAACCGGCTGCCCGCTTCCTGTGCAGGGGACACGCATGGACGAAACCCTCTCCGCCGAGGTCTGCGTCGTCGGCGCCGGGCCGGTGGGCGGCACTCTTGCCTGCCGCCTGGCCGCGGCCGGCGTGCCGACGGTCGTGGTCGACCGCGCGCCGCTGCCGCCGATGGAGCACCCGGATTTCGACGGCCGCGCCTACGCGATCGCCGCCGGCTCGCAGGCGCTGCTGGACGCGGCCGGGCTGTGGGCGCGCCTGCCGGCGCCGCCGTGCCCGATCCACGACATCCGGGTGACCGACGGACGGCTGGGCCGGCCCGCCTCGCGCCTGTTCCTGGATTTCGACACGGCGAGACGTGGACGACGCACCCGGCCCGTTCGGCTGGATGGTGGAAGCGCGCAGCCTGCGGGTCGCGCTGAACGCGCATCTGCACGCGCTGCCCGCGCTGCGCGTCTTCGCCCCGGCCGAGGCGCAGGTGGAGCGCACCGCGGACGGCGCCCGCGTGCACCTGGCCGGCGGCCCGACCGATCGCCTGCCGCCTGGTGGTCGCCGCCGAGGGGCGCAACTCCCCCCTGCGCGAGGCGGCCGGCATCCCGGTCACCCGGCTGCCGTACCGCCAGACCGGCATCGTCAGCGCGATCGCGCACGAGCTGCCGCACAACAATACCGCGCTGGAACATTTCCTGCCCGCCGGCCCGTTCGCGCAACTGCCGATGGCGCCGAGCCCGGACGCGGAGGCGGGCGGGGCGGCCCATGTCTCGGCGATCGTCTGGACCGAGCGGACCGAAATGGCCGAGCGGCTGCTGCGGCTTCGACGATGCGCGCTTCGCGCGCCGAGATCGCGCGCCGGCTCGGCGATCACCTGGGCGCGGTGCGCCCGATCGGGCGACGCTGGCGCTATCCGCTGTCGGCGATGCTGGCGCACCGCTACATCGACACGCGGCTGGCCCTGGCCGGCGACGCCGCGCACGGCATCCACCCGATCGCCGGGCAGGGGCTGAACCTCGGCTTCCGCGACGCCATCGCGCTCGCCGAGCTGGTGATCGCAGCGCACGCGGCCGGCGAAGACCCGGGCGCGCCGGCGCTGCTCGCGCACTACCAGCGCCGCCGCCGCGGCGACAACCTGCTGATGCTGGCCACCACGGATGCCCTCGATCGGCTGTTCAGCAACGACAGCCTGGTGCTGCGCGCGGCGCGCGACCTCGGCATCGCAGCCGTGCACCGCATGCCGCCGCTGAAACGCGCCTTCATGCGCCGGGCGATGGGCGTGGCCGGGTAGCGCCGCTGCAAGCAAGGCCAGGGGTAGCGTCCCCTGGCCTTGCTTGCGATGGCGGCTACTCCCCCCGATCGCCCGATGTGGTGCGGCGGAACAGGAACGTGAGGGGAATGACGCAGAATGCGGCGACGGCGGTGAAACGGAACAGATCGGCGTAGGCCAGCACCGCCGCCTGCTGGTTCAGCATCTGGTAGAGCAACCCGAGTGCCGCGTGCTGTGCCGCCGCTGTGGTGCGTCCCGCCGCCTGCAAGGTCGCGATCATTGCCGCCAGGGTGTCGGCGTAGGGCGAAGACAGCGGCGACAGATGGGCGGCGAGATAGGCCCGGTGCACCTGGATGCGCTGCTGCACCAGCGCAACGGTGATCGAAATCCCGAGTGATCCCGCGATATTGCGGAACATCGAATAGAGCGCGGCGGCATCCGCATTCAGCCGCCGTGGCAGGGTGGAATAGGCGAGCGTGCTATTGGGCACGAACAGGAACGCAAGCCCCACGGTCTGCAACGCCCGGAACGAGGCCAGGGTCCAGAAGTCGATCTGCGGCGTCAGCCGCGCCGCGTACCAGGCGGCGAACCCGAGCGCGAAGAAGCCGAACGCGAGCAGATGCCGGGTCTGGAAGTTCGGCAGTGCGAAGCGCGCCACGACGGGGATGAACAGGATCATCAGCGCCGCCCCCGGCGTCAGCAGCCAGCCTGCGAGCAGCGCCGTATAGCCCAGCCATTGCTGCGCGAACGCCGGGATCAGCAGATTGGTCGAATAGAGGATCGCCCCGATCGCCGAGACGGTGATCACCCCCACCCCGAAATTGCGGTCCGCCAGCACGCGCAGGTCGACCACCGGCTTGTCGGTCAGCAGCAGCCACGCCACCGCGCCCGCGAGCCCGACCGCCCCCAGCATCCCGAACAGCCGGATTTCCGGGGAACCGAACCAGTCGAGATCCTCACCCCGGTCCAGCATGATCTGCAACGCGCCGAGCCCGAGGGCGATCAGTCCGATACCGGTATAATCTATGTCGCGCAGACGCGCGCGGTCGCGCTGCACCCAGGGCGGATCCTCCACGCAGCGGGCGACCGCGCTGAACGCGAGCAGCCCCACCGGCACGTTGATCAGGAACACCCAGCGCCAGGAGAAGCTGTCGGTGATCCACCCGCCGAGCGTCGGCCCGAGGATCGGCGCGAAGATCACGGCGATCGCCACGATCGAGAACGCGCGCCCGCGCTGCGCCGGCTCGAACGTATCGAGGATGATGGCCTGCTGGTTCGGTTGCAGCCCGCCGCCGAACAGCCCCTGCAGCAGCCGGAACGCCACCAGCTCGGGCAGGCTGGTGGCGATGCCGCAGAGGAACGAGCAGAGCGTGAACATCGCGATGCAGATCAGGAAATACCGCTTGCGCCCGACCAGCTTGCCGACCCAGCCGGCGACCGGCAGCACGATCCCGTTCGCCACCAGGTAGGAGGTCAGCACCCAGGTCGCGTCCTCGTAGCTCGACGACATGCTGCCGGCGACATAGGGCAGACTGACGTTGACGATAGTGGTGTCAAGGATTTCCATGAACGGCGCCAGGGTCGCCACCGCGGCGATCAGCCACGGGCTCGCCCGCGGGCGCCAGGCGGCGTCGGCGAGGGCGGCGTTCATCGCACCCGGATGCCTGGCTCGACCGAAAGCCCGAGCGGCAGCGGCCGCCCGGGGGGAAGCCCGCTGTCGATGTCGATCTTCACCGGCACCCGCTGCACGATCTTGACGAAGTTGCCGGTCGCGTTCTCGGCCGGGAAGGCGCTGAAGCGGGCGCCGGTGCCCTGCTGGACGCTGTCGACATGGCCGCGCAGCCGCAGCTCCGGATAGGCATCGACATGGATGCGCACCTGCTGGCCCGGGCGGATGCGGTCGAGGTCGGTTTCCTTGAAATTCGCCGTGACCCAGACCTGGCGCGTGACCAGCGCCAGGATCGCCTGGCCCGGCTGCACGTAGCTGCCGCGCTCGACGTTGCGGTTGGTGACGTAGCCGGTCTGCGGGGCGCGCACGGTGGTCCAGGCGAGGTCGAGCCGCGCGGTGTCGCGTTGCGCGCGCGCCAGCGCGACCTCGCCAAGGCGCTCATGCAGCAGCGCGCGCGAGGCGGCGATCTGTTCGGAGACCGTATCGGCCTCGTGCAGCGCGGCGTCGGCCTGCGCGACCGCCGCGTCGGCGGCGAGATGTGCGGCGGTGGCGTCGTCGATCGCCTGCTGGGTGGTTGCCTGGCGCGGCATGCGCAGTTGCCGCCGCCAGTCGGCATCCGCCTTCACCGCGCCCGCCCGCGCTGCGGCGAGCGCCGCGCGCGCCGCGGCCAGCCTCGCCGGCGCGGTGACGCGCATCTCGGTCAGGTGCACCGCGGCTTCCTCGGCGAGCGCGTGTGCCTGGTCCAGCCGTGCGCGGGCCTGGTCGAGCGCGGCCCGGTAGCTGCGCGGGTCGATCTCGATCAGGGTCTGCCCGGCCACCACGCGCTGGTTGTCACGCACGGCCAGCGCCACCACGGCCCCGGCGACCTGCGGCGCGACGGTGACGGCGTGGCCGTCGATGAAGGCGTCGTCGGTGCTGATCTCGTTGCGGGTAAGCCACCAGTAGCCGGTGGCGGCGATCATCGCGACCAGGACGACCAGCAGCACCGCAAGGCGCGCGCGTGCGCGGCCGGGCCGGGATGGACGGCGCGCCCCCGGTTCGCTGGCAAGGGTTGTGGGGGCAGGGCGGGCATCATCCATATGGGCGGCAGACTAGCCGGCGCGCGCCTGCCTGCAAATCGTAAACGCACGTTAATATTTCGCGAATTTCGTGTTATATCAACGGCTCGTCGTCTGCAGCCGGGCAATGAGCAGCACCTCATCGGTGCGTCGCGCCGGCACGGCGAGACCGGGAACGGTCGCGAGGCGCTGCTGGCGGCGCAGCGCCCGGGGCAGCAGGCGATTGTACCACCACATCGCCCGCTCCGGATGATGCGCCAGCATCCACATCCCCGCCGCCGCCAGTCCCGGCAGGCGCGGGCGCAGGCCGAAGGAAGCGCTGGCCTCCACCCGCCAGCCAAGACGGGCAAGGGCGCCCCCCAGTTCCTCGATCCGATAGCGGCGGCAATGGCCCACCGCCTCGTCGAACCGGCTCCAGCGCGCGGGGTCGAGCGGCACCGACAGCACGAGTGCCGCGCCCGGCGCTGCCACCCTGGTGAGCTCGGCGAAGGCTGCCGCATCGTCGGCCACGTGCTCGATCACGTCGAGCGCCACGATCAGCCCGAACATCCCGCTCCGGTACGGCAGCGCGTCGGCGGAGCCCACCACCGCGCGTCCCCCCGCCGCGCGCAGCACCGCCGCAGCGGTGGGGCTGGCGTCGAGGAAGTCGCTGTCGGCCAGCGGCAGCCGCGGTCGCAGCCCGGGGCCGATCTCCAACCGCGCGCCGCCTGCCGGCGGCAGCAGGCGGCGGATCATCCGCCAGGTGTTGAACCGTTGCGGCGGGATCAACTGCGCAGCCGCCCACAGCGGGTCGTAGAAGCGGCGGTTGCGGGCGAATGCCGAATCCACTGCGGTCAGGCCCGGCCTGGTCGGGTGGCCGCGAGAATGCGGCGATACGCCGCCAGCATCTGCGCGGTGACGCTTTCTTGCGTGTAGTCGCGCAGATAGGCGGCGTGGCCACTGGCGACCAGCCGGCCGCGCAGCGCCGGGTCCTCGGCGGCGCGGCGCAGCGCGGCGGCGAGGGTCGCCGCGTCGTCGATCGGCACCAGGAGCCCCGTCTCCCCGTCCGCAACCGTCGCCGCCGGCCCGGCGCTGGCGGCGGCGACCAGCGGCACCCGTGCGGCCCAGGCTTCCAGGATCACCGTGCCGAACGGTTCGTAGCGCGACGGCAGGACGCAGACATCGGCCGCACCGAGCAGGGCCGCGCGGTCGGTGCGCCAGCCGAGGAAATGGGCGCGCGCGCCGAGGCCGAGCCGGCGCGCCTGCGCCTCCAGCGCGCCGCGCAGTTCGCCCTCTCCGGCCAGCCACAGATGATAGCCCGCCCCCAGTGCGGCCATCGCCTCCAGCAAGGTATCCAGCCCCTTCTTCGGATGCAGCCGCGACAGCGCGAGCACCACCCGCGCCGCGGCGGGCGTTTCGAGCACGGCACGGTCGATCGGCGGCGCGGGGACGATCGAGGGAAACGTGGGCACGTAGACCGCCCGCTCCGCCGCGACGCCCTTTTCCACCATATGCGCAATGATCCCCGGCGTCACGCCGATCAGCCAGTCGCAGCGCGAGAAACGCGCCGGATCGTAATAGCCGCCGAACCAGCCGACCGCCGGCGCCGGCCGCCCGGGGGGCAGCAGGCTGGCGGCGCGGCGCATCCAGCAATGGATCAGGTCCGGCTGCTCGGCGCGGATCAGCCGCGCCACGGCGGCACGCTGGCGGAACCGCAGGTGCACGGCAAGCGGCTCCGGCGCGAGCCGCACCCCGGCCGCGGCGAGTTCGGCGGTGCGCGGCGCCTCGGCGGGCGTGACGACGCATTGATCGATGCCGGCACGATGGAGGGCCAGCATCATGTCGACAGCGTAGGTCTCGGCACCGCCCAGGGCGTGGCTTGCCATGATATGCAGGAGGCGCATGGCGCTGCCTGCCATCTGCCGCCGCCGCTGGCAATGACGCAGGTGGAGCAACGATGGTTGCCGGGCGATCCATGTGTCAGGGGTGAGACAGTGGGGCGCGAGCCGGAGGGGGGCCAGGGGGGAGAGGACCCAAGGGGAGGACCCAAGGGGGAGGGGGCGTCTGGCGCAGCACGCCCGAAGCCCCAGCCCGCCCGCGCGCAGCGCAGCGCTGCCGCCCCGGCAGATTGCCCCCGTCCCCCACCTCCGATAGGTTCCGCGCCCGTTCCTCCCAAGCCACCTGCAGGCCTGCCCCCATGAAACTCACCGCCGACCGCCTCGACCGCATCAGCCCCAGCCTGACCATCGCCATCTCCACCAAGGCGCGGCGCGCTCAAGGCCGCAGGGCGAGACGTGATCAGCCTGTCGCAGGGCGAGCCGGATTTCGACACGCCGCGCAACGTCAAGGACGCGGCCATCCGCGCCATCGAGGCGGGCGAGACCAAATACACCGACGTCGCCGGCACCCCCGCGCTGCGCCAGGCGGTCGCCGAGAAGTTCCGCCGCGACTAGCGGCCTCGACTACAAGCCGGAGGAGATCATCGTCTCCACCGGCGGCAAGCAGGTGATCTTCAACGCCATGCTGGCGACCGTCGACGCCGGGCGACGAGGTCGATCATCCCGAGCCCGTGCTGGGTCAGCTACCCGGACATCGTCTCGCTCGCCGACGGCAAGCCGGTGCTCGTGCCCTGCGGGCAGAACAACGGCTTCAAGCTGCGCGCCGAGGACCTGGAAGCGGCGATCACGCCGCGCACCAAGTGGTTCATGCTGAACAACCCGTGCAACCCCACCGGCGCCGCCTACAACGCCGAGGAACTGCGGCCGATCTGCGACGTGCTGATGCGCCATCCGGACGTCTGGGTGTTCACCGACGACATCTACGAGAAGCTCGCCTACGACGGCTTCAAGCCGGCGACGATCCTGCGAGGTCGAGCCGCGCCTGCGCGACCGCACCGCTGACCATGAACGGCTGCTCCAAGGCCTATGCCATGACCGGCTGGCGCATCGGCTTCGCCGGCGCGCCGGTGCCGCTGATCAAGGCGATGGACAAGCTGCAGAGCCAGTCCACCTCCAACACCATCGTCGATCAGCCAGGCCGCCGCGGTGGAGGCGCTGACCGGCCCGCAGGACAGCATCGAGGCGATGCGCCAGGCCTACCAGGACGCGGCGCGACCTGGTGGTGGAAATGCTGAACGCCGGCGCCGGGCCTGACACTGCCACAAGCCGGAGGGCGCGTTCTACGTCTATCCCGGCGATGCACGGCTGCATCGGCAAGACCAGCGCGCGGCGGCAAGCAGATCACCGACGACGAGGCGTTCGTGACCGCGCTGCTGGAAGAAGAAGGCGTCGCCACCGTGCACGGCGCGGCGTTCTGCTATCCCGGATCATTTCCGCATCAGCTACGCCACCGACACGGACGACCCTGACCGAAGCCTGCAAGCGCATCCAGCGTTTCTGCGCGGGCCTCGCACTGATGCCGGCCCTGGCCGCAGCGGCTGTCCCGCGTCCAGGTCGCGGCCAGCGTCGCGATGACGCTCACGCGCGCGCGAGCTGCGCGCGCAGGGCGTCGACGTGATCGCGCTGACCATCGGGCGAGCCGGAGTTCGCCACCCCGCCGCCCGCGATCGAGGCCGGCGCACCAGGCGGCGCTGCGCGGCGAGACCAAGTATCCGCCGCAGGACGGCACGCCGGCGCTGAAGGCAGGCGATCCAGCGCAAGTTCCGCGCGATGCGGGGCTCGACTTCGCGCTCGACGAGATCAGCGTCGGCAACGGCGGCAAGCAGTGCATCTTCAACGCGCTGGCGCCACGGTCGATCCGGGCGACGAGGTGGTCATTCCGGTGCCGTCGTGGAATCGCCTATCCGCTGATGACCAGCCCTGCTCGACGGCACGCCGGTGTTCGTGCCCTGCCCGCAGAACAACGGCTTCAAGCCGCGGGCGGAGGATATCGAGGCGGCGATCACGCCGCGCACCAAGTGGCTGATCCTGAACAATCCGAACAATCCGTCCGGCGCGGCGTGCTCGGCCGACGACCTTGGCGCGATCGCCGCGGTGCTGCGCCGCCATCCGCAGTCTGGATCATGTCGGACGACATGTACGAGCACCTGGTGTTCGACGGTTTCCAGCACGCCACCATGGCCGCGGTCGCGCCGGACCTGGCGGACCGCACGCTGACGGTCAGCGGCGTGTCCAAGACCTACGCCATGACCGGCTGGCGCATCGGCTTCGCCGCCGGTCCGAAGGCGCTGATCAAGGCGATGGTGAACATGCAGGGCCAGGTCGACCGCCGGCGTGTCCACGGTCGGCCAGGCCGCCGCCGCCGCGGCGCTCGACGGGCCGCAGGACGGGGTGGACGAGCATGATCGCCGCCTACCAGCGCCGGCGCGACATCGCGGTGGAGATGCTGAACGCGTGCCCCGGCATGCAGCTGCCACAAGCCCGAAGGCGCGTTCTACGTGTTCCCCAATGTCGCCGGCTGCCTCGGCACGACCACCGCCGGCCGGGCGCAAGCTCGGCTACGGACGAGGATTTCGCCCGCGCGCTGCTGGAGGAAGCCCATGTCGCGCTGGTGCACGGCGCCGCCTACGGCATGAGCCCCTACGTGCGCGTCAGCACCGCGATCGGACGACGCCGTCGCTGGTGGAAGGCTGCCGCCGCATCCGGACGTTCTGCGAGAGCCTGCGGTGACCGCCACGATCCGGCCGGGTCGGGATGCCGACGCGGCCGGGTTCATCGCCCTGATCCGCGCCTGCTGGAGCGAATACCCGGGGATCGTGTTCGATCTCGACGGCGAAGTGCCGGAATTGCGCGCGCTCGCCGCCTATTACGCGGCGCAGGGCGGGGCTCTGTGGGCGGCGGAGGACATGCAGGGACGCCTGGTCGGCATGATCGCGGTCCGCCCGGAGGCGGAGGGCGAGTGGGAAATCTGCCGCCTCTATGTCGATCGCGCGGAGCGCGGCAGCGGCCTCGCCGCCTGCCTGCTGGCCACGGCCGAGGCGCACGCCGTCGCCGCCGGCGCCGCCCGCCTGGCCCTGTGGTCGGACACCCGTTTCGATCGCGCGCACCGGTTCTATGAGAAACATTCCTATGTGCGCAGAGGACCGATCCGGGCCTTGAACGATCTCTCGCACTCGCTGGAATACGGCTATGCGAAGCCGCAGGCGGGGATCGCGGTGCTGGACGCCGCGGCCGCCGCCTCCGCGGTGCCGCGGTTGGCGGCGCTGCTGGTCGATTGCGTGGCAAGCGGGGCGTCGGTTTCGTTCCTCTCCCCGCTCGGCCGCGACGTCGCGCTGGCGTATTGGCGCGCGCGGGCGCGGGCGGTGGCGGAAGGGCGGCGGGTGCTGCTGGCGGGCTGGGCGGGGGGCGTGCTCGCCGGGGCGGTGATGCTCGATCTGGATACGCCCGCGAACCAGCCGCACCGGGCCGAAGTCAAGAAGCTGCTGGTCGATCCCGCGCACCGCCGTCGCGGCCTGGGCCGCGCGTTGTTGGCCCGCGCGGAGGCCGAGGCCGTCGCCGCCGGCCGCAGCCTGCTCACGCTCGACACGCGCGCGGGCGATGCGGGCGAGGCGCTGTACCGCGCCGCCGGCTGGACCGTGGCCGGCCGCATTCCGGGCTATGCGCAGAACCCCGACGGGTCGCTCGGCGATACGGTGATCTTCTACCGGCAGGCCAGTGTCCTGCCCCTTACCTTCGCTGCCCTTCGCAGCGAAGGTAAGGGATCAGCAGGCCACTGAAAATAAAGAGCTTGTGTGCCGATCCTGACCGCCGACGACGGCAACATGCGTCAGGATCGGCACACTACGAGCGCAGCATCCACAGCAGCAGGACGATGAGCAGGATCGCGGCGCCTTGCAGCATGACCCGCCAGCGCATCAGCCGGTTCGACCGTTCGGGATCGCCGCCGCCACGCGCCACGCCGATGAGCCCGGCCGCCAGCACGCCGAGTACCCCCAGCATCGCCAGCCCGGCCAGGATCGCGACCAAAATCCGCATGGGCGGAGTGTAGGCGCTCCGCCGCGGATTGGAACCAGGCCGGAAGCCGCGTTCTGCTGATTCCTCGCCCTGTGCGGGCGCGTCGCGACCGCGTACCGTTTCCGGAGCGGCCCCGACTTCCGCATCCGCCCCGTCGATCCGGACGTCCGCGCCGCCCCGAGGTTGACGCCGCCCGCCCGCCGCCGCAAAGCCCCGCCATGCGCATCGCCGCCCTCCTGGTCGCGGCCGGCTCCGGCAGCCGGTTCGGGGCCGAAACCCCGAAGCAGTTCCTCACCCTCGCCGGCCAGCCGGTGATGCGCCATGCCGCGCGCACCCTCGCCGCCCATGCCGCGCTGCTGCAGCCGGTGGGGGAGGCGGCTCCGATCGAGGCTGCGCTCGCCGGCATCCCCCATCTTCCCCCGGTCCCCGGCGGCGCCACCCGCCAGGACAGCGTGCGTGCCGGGCTGGAGGCGCTCGCCCCGCATGCGCCCGACGTCGTCCTGGTGCACGACGCGGCTCGCCCGATCATCCCCGGCGGCGCGATCGACGCCCTGCTCGCCGCCCTGACCGACACACCGGGTGCCATTCCCGCCGTGCCGGTGGCCGACACCCTGAAACGGGTCGAGGCCGGCCGGATCGTGGCCACCGTCGCGCGCACCGGCCTGGTGCGTGCCCAGACCCCGCAGGCGTTCCGCTTCGCGGTCCTGCTGGACGCCCATCGCGCCGCCCATGCCGCCCGCGACACCACCGCCACCGACGACGCCGCCCTGCTGGAAGCCGCCGGCCTCGCCGTCGCGATCGTTCCCGGCGCCGAGGACAACATCAAGCTCACCTGGCCCGAGGATCTGATGCGCCTGGAACGCGCCTTGCTGCCCGCCCTGCTGCCGCGGGTCGGCACCGGCTTCGACGTGCACGCCTTCGTCCCCGTTGCCACGCCCGCCGCTACCCTGGCCGGCGACCGCAAGCTGGTGCTGTGCGGCGTGACCATCCCGCACGAGTGGGCGCTGGCCGGCCATTCGGATGCCGACGTCGGCCTGCACGCCCTCTGCGACGCGATCTACGGCGCGCTGGCCGAGGGCGATATCGGCCGCCACTTCCCCCCTCCGAAGCCGCCTGGAAGGACGCCGACAGCGCCCGCTTCCTGCGTCACGCCGCCGGGCGCATCGCCGCGCGCGGCGGCATCCTGGCACACGCCGACGTGACCCTGATCTGCGAGCGTCCGAAAATCACCCCGCATGCCCCGGCGATGCGCGCCCGGCTCGCCGATCTGCTCGGGGTGCCGATCGCGCGCGTGTCGGTGAAGGCCACCACCACCGAGCGACTTGGTTTTACCGGCCGCGGCGAGGGCATCGCCGCGCAGGCGGTGGCGACGCTCCTGCTGGCCGAAGCGGGGTAGCCGAGGGCACGGCCGCTCGGCGGCGGGACGCGCCGAACGGAACGCCTCCGACGAGGGGGCGGGCATGGACAGCCCGGCCCCGTCGCGCCATGTCTGCAACGCCCGCACCCCCTTCACCAGCGATCCCGGAGGCATCAGGCCCGATGAAATCCCCTACGCTCGCTGCCGCACTGCTCGGCCTCACCCTGCTCGCCGGCTGCGCCGCGCCCGCGTCCACGACCGCCGGCTATCCGTATCCGCCGGTGCCCCCGCCGCGCGCAGAGGTGATCCCGAAGCCGCCGGTCACTGCCGTCCCGCTGCTGTGGGAACCGGGCCACTGGGACTGGACCGGCGCCGGCTATGTCTGGCAGTCCGGCCGGTACGTCCCCCGCGACGGCCACAACGGCATGTTCATGCCCGGCTGGTGGCGCCAGAACCCGAGCGGCGCCTATCAGTGGGTGCCTGCGCACTGGCTTTAGGAACGCCGTCGACTGCTGCGCCGCGCGGAACGGACAGCGCCCTCGAACGCGACGGCACGACGGTCGTGCGCGTTTCGCCGGCGCGTTCGATCGTCGATCGCATGCGCTGACTCCACACGCGCGCCGGCGCGTCTAAGATCGACCGCCGGAACATACGTGCGGCCAACGCGGCAAGGGGGAGTAGGGGACGCGTGATGCCAATCGGCGGAGGGTCCGACGCTGTGACAGCAAGGCCAGGGGGCGCTGCCCCCTGGACCCCCGGCAGGGAACTCGTCCCCTGGACCCCGTCTCCTGGTTCCGTGCGTGTGGGGGGTGTCGGGGAGCGCGTGGGCGGGTGGGGCGGGGTGGCGCAGCCCACCCACGCGCTCCCCGACACCCCCCACACGCACGGAACCAACGGAAGGGTTCCAAGGGCGAGCCCTTGGCGGGGGGTCCAGGGGGGCAGAGCCCCCCTGGCCTTGCTGTCACAGCGCCGAACCTTGCGGCGATCGGCATGACCCGCGCGGAGCGGTTGGCCGCGGTGAGCATCGGGCTCGGCTGCCTCGTGCTGGGGCTGAAGGCCGCCGCCTGGTGGCTGACCCACAGCGCCGCCCTCTATTCCGACGCGCTCGAGACCACGGTGAACGTCGCCGGCAGCGCCATCGCCTTCGTCGCGCTGCGCGTCGCCGCCCGCCCCGCCGACGCCAACCATCCCTACGGCCACGCCAAGGCCGAGTTCTTCGCCGCCGTGATCGAGGGCGTGCTGATCGTCATCGCCGCGCTGTCCATCTTCCGCCAGGCGGGGGAGGCGGTGCTGGTGCCGCGGCCGCTGGGTCCGTTGCCGATCGGGATGGGGCTGAACGCGGCGGCGACGGTGCTCAACGCCGGCTGGTCGTGGTGGCTGCTGCGAGCCGGGCGGCTGCTGCGCTCCCCCGCGCTCGCCGCCGACGGCGTGCATCTGCGGTCGGACGTGGTCACCTCCGTTGGCGTTCTTGCCGGCCTGGGGCTCGTTGCGCTGACCGGGTTCCGGGTGCTCGACCCGGTGCTGGCGGCGGCGACGGGGGTTTATGTGCTGTGGTCGGGGATGCGCACGATCTCCGCCTCGGTCGGCGGGCTGATGGACGCGGCGCCGGAGCCCGCCGTGGTGCAGCGCATCCGCGAGCTGGTGGCCGAGCACGCCGTCGGCGCGCTGGAGGCGCACGACCTCCGCACCCGCCACGCCGGGCGGCTGACCTTCCTCGAATTTCACCTGGTGGTCCCCGGGGCCATGTCGGTCGCGGAGTCGCATGCGATCTGCGACCGCATCGAGGCGGCGCTGAAGCACGAGATGGCCCATCTGATGATCACCATCCATGTCGAGCCAGAGGCCAAGGCCAAGCAGCACGGCGTGCCCGTGGTCTGACCCGCCGGGTCCGGTCCGGCTGCCCGCCGGCGCCCGCCCCGGTCCGCGCCCACGTGCTGGGGCGATCCCGCCCTTGATCCGGACCTGCGGCTGGGCTTGTCTGCCGCGCCCGGGGGCAGTCCGCCGGGATCAGGAGTTTCCGATCGGTGTCCGCCACATCCTCGCAGACAAGCCCCTCCGGCCTTGCGCTCAGCCTGCTGCGGTTCGTCGCCGGGCTCGGGTTCCTCGAGCACGGCCTGGCGAAACTGATCGGCTTTCCGCCGGTCCTGCCGTTCATCCATATGGCGCATCTGCCGCCGCTGCTGCTGGCCGCCGGCTGGATCGAGACGGTGGGCGGGGCGCTCGTCTGCATTGGGCTGTTCACCCGTCCCGCCGCGTTCCTGATGTCGGGGGAGATGGCGATCGGCTATTTCATGGATCATGCGCCGCACTCGTTCTTCCCGCTGCTGAACCACGGCGAGCCGGCGATGCTCTACTGCTTCATCTTTCTCTATCTCGCCGTTGCCGGTGGCGGGCCGATCGGCCTCGGCCGTGCGGTCTGCGGCGCGCGCAGCCGGGCGTTGTCGTGAATCGTCGATGCCGGGCGTGTCCGTGAACGGCCGACGCCGGCTCCATTTGTGAGCGGCCGATGTCGGATTGTGAGCGGCTGATGTCGGACCCACATGTTGAGCGGCCGATGTCGGCCGACGGGGTAAGCGCAGGCGGCGCCGCAGCGCCGCGGCAGCTCCCGCTGCCGTTCGCGCATCGGCCCGAGTTCGCCGCCGCCAACCTGGTGGAGGCCCCCTCCAACGCCGAGGCGCTCGCCTGGCTCGACCGCACCGGCGAGTGGCCGGCGCAGCGGCTGCTGCTCTGGGGCGAAGCCGGCTGCGGCAAGACCCACCTGCTGCATCTGTGGGCGGCGCGGCGCAGCGCGGCCTATCGCTCGGCGCCGGATCTGCGCGGCCCGCTGCCGCCCGCCCTGCCGCCGTCGGGCCTCGCGATCGACGACGCCGACGCCGCTGCCGACGCGGGGACCTTGCTGCACACTTTGAACGCCGCCGCCGAGGCGCGGCTGCCGGTGCTGCTCGCCGCCCGCACGCCGCCGGCGCGCTGGGATTTCACCTTGGCCGACCTCGCGAGTCGGCTGCGCGCCACGCCCTCGGTGGCGATCGGCCCGGCCGACGCGCCGCTGCTGCGCGCGCTGTTCGCCCGCCTGCTGGCCGAGCGGCAGGTGGAGGTGCCGGGGACCGTGCAGGAATGGCTGCTCGCCCGCCTGCCGCGCACCCCCGCGGCCTTGCGGGAGGCGGCGGCGCGGCTCGATCGCGTCTCGCTCGGGGCGGGCCGGGCGGTGAGCCGCGCGCTGGCGGCCGAGGTGCTGGCGGAGTTCGCCGCGGCGGAGGGGCGCTGAGAGTTTGTGAAAGAATGCCCGTCAGCCGCCAAAACCGCTCGAAAACCCGAACAATGACAACGGGCGTTCTTTCACAAGTTCGATTGCTTTTCACGCTCTGAGCAGGCGACAGGCGTGGCTCCGTCGCCTTGCGGCGTCCGTACCGAGCCCGTAGCATTGCCGCGGGAGCTTCTCGATACCATCGAACAAGGAGACGGATATGCGGTTCCGCGCCCTTCTGCGCGTCGGCCTGACGTGTGCCCTTGCGCTGGCGGCAGGCGCACTGCGTCCCGCGCCGGTCGCCGCCGCCGGCCTGTCGAAGACCGCCGCCGCCAGCCTGGACCGCGCGCTGCATGCCGCGATGGCGCCGTCGCACTTCGCCCCGCCCGGGCCGGCGATCGATCCGGCGCCGCTCAAGGGCAAGCTGATCTTCACCATCCCGGTCTCGAGCGCGATCCCGTTCTGCTCGGTGGTCGATCGCCAGATGGACGGCTACGCCCGCCGCCTCGGGCTGCGCTTTTCGGCCTGGGAGAACAACGCCCAGCTTGCGCAATGGGCGCAGGGTTTCACCGCTGCCCAGCAGCACAAGGCGGCGCTGGTCAACGTGTTCTGCGGCCTCGATCCGGCGACCGTCGCGCCGCAGGTGCACGAGACCTTGGGCGCGCACATCCCGGTCGTGGCCGCGCATACCTATGCCCAGGGCCAGCCGCAGCTCGCGGGCCTGTCGGCGATCGTCTACGGCGCCTACATCCCGGCGGCGAAGCTGGAAGCCGATTGGGTGATCCGCCAGACCGACGGTGCGGCCGACGTGCTGGTGATCACCTCGCCCGGCACCGCCAACAGCCCATTCATCCAGAAGACCCTGGCGGCGCAGTTCGCCAGATACTGTCCCGGCTGCAAGTTGCGCTATATCGGTGTGAACGCGCCCGACTGGCCGACCAAGATCGGTCCGCAGGTGCAGAGCGCCATCCTGTCGGATCCGAAGCTCAACTACATCATTCCGATCTATGACGGCATGGTGCAGTTCGTGGTGCCGCCCATCATTTCCACCGGCGCCGCGGGGCGGGTGAAGGTTGCCTCCTTCAACGCCACCCCGGCGGTGCTCGACATGATCCGTACCGGCAACATCGTCACCTTCGATATCGGCGAGGACACCTCCTGGCTGGCCGGCGCGATCATCGACCAGGACATGCGGGTTCTGCTGCACAAACCGCTGATCCTGAACTATATTTCCGGCCTGCGGGCGTTCACCAGGACGAACGTGGCGGCTGCCGGGGTGCCGGCGAAGCTGGGCGAGGGTTATGGCGCTGCCGCCGCCGCGGGCTACGCGACGCTCTGGGGACTGCACTGAGAGTTCGTGCAAGAATGCCCGCCCGGCGCCGAAATCGCCTGGAAACCCGGGGTTTTTCGATGGGCGTTCGGTGTCTTCTACAGCCTTCGACCGGGCGGGGGCCCGCCCGCAGATGAGCGCAGCGGCGGCCCCGGCGCTGTGGCTTGCCCATCTCTCCAAGCGCTTCGGGGGCACCGTTGCGCTGCACGACGTCGGGCTGGAGGTGGCGGCGGGCGAGGTGCACGGGCTGCTCGGCCACAACGGTTCGGGGAAGTCGACCCTGATCCGTATCCTCGCCGGCTACCATGCGCCGGAGCTGGGCGGGGAGCTGCGTGTGCGCGGCGTCCCGGTCCGCCTGCCGCTGCGCCCGGGCCAGTTCCGTGAGCTCGGCATGGCCTTCGTGCACCAGGACCCGGCCCTGCTGCCGGCGCTCACGGTCACCGAGAACCTGCGCATCGGTGCGCTCGCCGGCGGTGGCCTGCGGCGCATCGACTGGCGGGCGGAGGCGCGCGCGGTGGCCGCGCTGCTCGACGAATTCGGCATCGAGGCCGACCCGGAGGAGCGGGTGGAGCGGCTGCGGCCCTGGCAGCGCCCGCTGCTCGCGATCGTGCGCGCGGTCGATGAAGTCCGCCGCCTTGCCGCCGGCGGCGCGACGCACGTCCGCACTGTGCAGGCCGATGCTCCCAGGGCTGATGCTCCCAGGGCCGACGCCCCCAGGGCTGGCCCTCGCCTGGAGGGCGCTCCCATGATCGGCGCCGCGCCGGGCGGCCTGCTGGTCCTTGACGAGCCCACCGCCGGGATCGGCGACGCCGGGGTCGACCGGCTGTTTGCGGTGATCCGCCGGGTAAAGGCCGCCGGGTTCGGCGTGCTGTTCGTCTCCCATGATCTGGAAGAAGTGCTCGGCATCACCGACCGGGTCACCGTGCTGCGGGATGGCGAGGTAGCGGGCGAGGGGGTCACCGCCGCGCTCGGCAAGCAGCGCCTGGTCGAGATGATCGTCGGCCGGCGCATCGAGCGCGGTCCTCCCGCCGCCGCCGGCGCCGCGGCGCCGGCGCTCGTCGCGGTGGAGGGGCTGCGCGGCCCCGGGGTGCCGGCGGTCTCGTTCCGGGTCGGCGCCGGGGAAATCCTCGGCCTCACGGGGCTGATCGGGTCCGGCTTCGCCGAGGTTGGCGCCTTGCTCGTCGGTGCGCGGCCGGCCACGGCCGGAGAACTCGCGATCGGCACTGCGCGCCATGCGCTCGCCGGCTTCACGCCACGGCGGGCGATCGCCGCCGGCCTTGCCTATGTCCCGGCCGAGCGGCTGCGGGCCGGCTGCGTCGGCGGGATGTCGGTGGCCGAGAACATTGCCCTGCCGGTGCTGGACCGGCTGACCCGCGCGGGCATGCTCATGCCGGGCACGCTGCTGCGCCACGCCGGCGTCCTGTGCCGCCGCTTCGACGTCCGCCCGCCCGACCCGGCGCTGTCGGTGGAGGCGCTGAGCGGCGGCAACCAGCAGAAGGCGCTGATGGCCAAGTGGCTGCAGATGGAACCAAAGCCTGCTGGTGCTGGAGGAACCCACCCAGGGCGTCGATGTCGGCGCGCGCGAGCAGATTTTCGCCGCCGTCCGCGCCTGGGCCGCCGCCGGCGCCGCGGTGCTGGTGCTGAGCGGCGATCACGAACAGCTCGCCTTGCTGTGCCGGCGCGTGCTGATCTTCCGGCACGGCCGGATCGTCGCCGAACTGGCCGGCGCGGAGGTCACCGAGGAGCGGATGGCGCATGAATGCTTCGGAACCGGCCCGGTCGTCGCGGAGGCCGAGGTGAATGGCTGATCCCGCCCCCGGCCTGGCCGCCGCGCAGGCGGCTTCGCGGCAGGCCTTCGGCCACGACCCCGGTGTGCCTCCCGGCTCGCCCGGCGGGACATCGCCCGCCGGGACATCGCCCGCCGGGACATCGCCTGTGGGCGCGCCGCCCACGGGCACACCCCCCTCGGGGCGGCCGCCGGTCGGCCCCCCGGGCGGGCGGGACGCCGAGCCGCTGGGCACCGCCTCCTTGCGCCGCCTGTTCGACCGCTATGCGCTGCTGCTCGCCTGGGTGGCGACCATCGCGCTGTTCGGCGCGCTGGAGCCGGGCACCTTCCTCCGCGCAGCCAATTTCACCTCCATGTTCAGCTCCCAGGCGGTGCTGGTGGTGCTGACCTATTCGCTGGTGGTCAGCCTGACGGCGGGGGAATACGATCTGTCGGCGGCGCCGGTGCTGACCCTGTCGGCGATGGTGCTGGCGATCCTGAACGCCCAGCTCGGCCTGCCGGTCGGCGTGGCGATCGTGATCGCGCTCGCCGCCGGCGTGCTGGCGGGGGTGGCGAACGGGGTCCTGGTGGTGTGGGTCGGCATCGATTCGATCATCGTGACCCTCGGCACCGGCACCCTGATCAGCGGGATCGTGCTGTGGATCAGCAACAGCGAGATGGTCTCGGGGATCTCCCAGACCCTGGTGAACTGGGTGATCGTGCCGCGGCTGTGGGGGCTGTCGTTCGGCTTCGTCTACGCGCTCGGGCTGACGGTGCTGCTGTGGTACGTGCTGGAATACACGCCGCTCGGGCTGAAGCTGCTGTTCGTCGGGCGCGGGCGGCGGGTGGCGCGGCTCGCCGGGCTGGATGTCGCGCGGCTGCGGTTCGGCGCGCTGGTGGCGGGCGCGCTGCTCGCGGCCTTCGCGGGCGTGCTGTATGCGGGCACCAGCGGGGCGGCCGATCCCAATTCGGGCGACAGCTTCATGCTGCCGGCCTTCGCCGCGGCTTTCCTGGGCTCGACCGCGGTGCGGCCGGGGCGGTTCAATGCCTGGGGCTCGTTCACCGCGGTCTATTTCCTGGTGACCGGCATCACCGGCCTGTCCCTGATGGGGATCCAGATCTTCATCCAGGATCTGTTCTACGGTGCGGCGCTGATCATCGGCGTGACCCTGTCGCTGCTGGTGCGCCGGCGCGAGCAGCGGGAGCGCGATGTGGCCGAGACCAACGAGGACTGATCCCTCGGCATGGTCGCGCCCGCCCGTGCCCCGGCGCCGTCGCGCGTCACGGTTGATGGGGGGCGTCGCTCCTTGAGTGCGCCCGGCCGTCGCCGCCCGCCTGCGCGGACGGCCGCACCGCGCCCGGCGTGCGCATGACTGTCCTTCCGGCCCTGTGGTCCGGCGCGGCGCGTCTGGCGGCGCCCGGCCTGCGGCTGCTGCTGCGCCGGCGGGCGCGGCGCGGGAAGGAGATCGCGGCGCGGCTGGCCGAGCGGCGCGGGATCGAGCACGAGCCGCGTCCGCCGGGCCCGCTCGTCTGGCTGCACGCGGCGAGCGTGGGGGAAAGCGTCTCGGTGCTGCCGGTGGTGGCGGCGCTGGCGGCAGCGGAGGCCTCGGTGCTGCTCACCACCGGGACGGTCACCTCCGCCGCATCTGCTGGCGCGCCGGTTGCCCGAACTCGGGCTGGCCGGGCGGGTGCGGCATCGGTTCGCCCCGCTCGACGTGCCGCGCTGGGCGGCCCGGTTCCTGGATCACTGGCAGCCCGACGCGGCGGGGTTCGTGGAGAGCGAGATCTGGCCCAACCTGCTCGCCGCCTGCGCGGCGCGGGGGATCCCGGTGGCGCTGCTGAACGCCCGGCTGTCGCCCCGCAGCTTCGCCCGCTGGCGGCTGGTCCCGGGACTGGCGCGCCGGGTGCTCGGCGGGTTCGCCGCGGTGGCGGCGCAGAGCGAGGCCGATGCCGGCCGCCTGCGCCGTCTGGGCGCGCACGCGGTGACCGTCCCCGGCAACCTGAAATTCGCCGCCCCCGAGCTGCCGGCCGATCCGGGGGAGCTTGCGCGCTGGCAGGCGGCGCTGGCCGGGCGGCCGGTGTGGCTCGCCGCCAGCACCCACCCGGGGGAGGAGGCGCTGGTGGCCGCGGCGCATCGCGCCTTGGCGCCCGCCTGGCCGGGTCTGGTGACGATCCTGGTGCCGCGCCACCCGGAGCGCGGCGCCGCGATCGCCGCCGCGCTGGCCGGGCTGGCGGTCACCAGGCGCGCCCTGGGCGAGGGACCGCCGGGGGGCGGGATCTGGCTCGCCGATACGATGGGAGAGCTCGGCCTCTGGTACCGCCTGGCGCCGATCGCGCTGGTGGGGCGCAGCCTTCTCCCCCCGGGCGGCGGGCAGAACCCGCTGGAGCCGGCGCGGCTGGGCTGTGCCGTCGCGGTGGGGCCGTACACCGGCAATTTCGCCGAGCCGGTGGCGCGGTTGGCCGCGGCCGAGGCGGTGACGACGGTGGCGGACGCGGCGGCGCTCGCCCGGTTCGTGGCGGCGATGCTGGACGATCCGGCGGCGCGCGCGGCGATGGGCGCACGCGCGGCGAGGGCGGCGCGCGGCGCCGACGACCTGCCGGCGCGCCTGGCGCAGACGTTGCTGGGGTTGGTGCGGGAGCGGCCGATCGGAGGGCGCCCAGGGACACAGCGCCCAGCGGAAGATGGCCCGGGGGGACACCGGCCGGCCGCGGCGCCCGCGGCCTCGGACGATCTGGCACCGGCCGCCTCGGCGGCACCGCGGCCGGACCGGGGCTGACATGCCGCGCGCCCCCGGCTTCTGGGCAGCGGACGGGGGAGGGGTGCTGCCCGCGCTGCTCGCCCCAGTGCTTGCCCCCGTGCTTGCCCCCCTGGCCGCCGTGGTCGCCGCCGTCACGGCACGGCGGGTAGCCCGGCCGGGATGGCACGCGCCGGTGCCGGTCCTGTGCGTCGGCAACGCCACGGTGGGCGGGGCGGGCAAAACCACGGTGGCGCTCGACCTCGCCGCCCGGCTGAGCGCGGCGGGCTGCGCGCCGCATGTGCTGCTGCGCGGCTACGGCGGCGCCGCGCGCGGGGTGCGGCTGGTGGCACCGGACGACCCGGCGACACTGGTCGGCGACGAGGCGCTGCTGCTCGCCGCCGTCGCTCCCACCTGGGTCGGCGCCGATCGCGCCGCCGCCGCGCGTGCCGCCTGTGCCGCCGGCGCCGGGGTGCTGGTGATGGACGACGGGCTGCAGAATCCCGGCCTGCACAAGGACGTCTCGCTGCTGGTGATCGACGGCGGCTTCGGCTTCGGCAACGGCCGCGTGCTGCCCGCCGGGCCGCTGCGCGAGCCGGTCGCCGCCGCCGCCGCCCGCTGCACCGCCGCCGTGCTGATCGGGCAGGACCAGCACGCGGCCCGCGCCGCCCTGCCGCCCGGCCTGCCGGTCCTGGGCGCCCGCCTGGAGCCGGGGCCCGAGGCGGCGGACCTGCGCGGCAAACCTGTGCTCGCCTTCGCCGGCATCGCGCGGCCGGAAAAATTCTTCGCCTCGTTGCAGGAGGTCGGGGCGGTGCTGGCAGGGCGCGAGGCCTTCCCCGACCACCACGACTTCGCCCCGCGCGCCCTCGCCCGGTTGCTGGCCCGCGCGGCGCGGCTCCGCGCCGTGCCGGTGACCACGGCGAAGGACGCGGTGCGGCTGCCGCCCGAGGTGCGCGCTGTCGTGCGCGTGCTCGGCGTGCGGCTGGCGTGGGAGAACCCGGCGGCGATCGCGGCCCTGCTGACCGGCCTGACGCGCGGTCAGGCGGGGATTGCCGAGGCACCGCCGGAAGCGCTCTGTGGGCCGGGCACGCAACGGACCGGGCGTTGATCCGTCCGTAACCATCGGGAGCGCTCCGCGCGCGCGGCTCGCAGCGCCGCAGGGCAATCGCGCGCACGACCAGCATGTCACCTCTCCCGCTCCGCGGGAGAGGTCGCCGTGCGCAGCACGGCGGGTGAGGGCGGGAGGCACGGAACCCCTCACCCGGTTCGCTCCGCGAACCGACCTCTCCCGCGAGAGCGGGAGAGGTGAAGGAGCCGCCGCCCGCGGCAATTCTCCGGTTCACCCGATTGCCCTCAGCAGCGGCGGCCCGGCAGTTGCGCCAGGCAGGAATTCCTCCTCATATCGCCGGGAAGTGCCGGCCGTCGCGATCGGTACCGGGGAGGAAACAAATCAGATGTCCACCACCGTCAACAGCGGGGGGCGGCTCGACCGGCTGCCGGTCTCCGCGTTCCACTACCGTATCTTCTGGCTGATCGCCGCCGGCATGTTCTTCGACGGCTACGACCTTTACGTCGGCGGCAACGTGCTGGGGGCCACGTTGCACGCGGGGTTCTCCACCCTGGCGCAGAACGCGCGGTTCATCTCCTTCACCTTCATCGGCATGACCCTGGGCTCGGTGCTGGCTGGGTTCCTGGGCGATCGGTTCGGCCGGCGCTTCACCTACCAGTTCAACCTGGCGGTGTTCGGCCTCGCCTCCCTGGCGGCCGGGTTCGCGCCCAGCATGGCGGTGCTGAACGCACTGCGCTTCGTGATGGGGCTCGGGCTCGGAGCGGAGATCGTGGTCGGCTATGCGACCATGTCCGAATTCGCCCCTCCGGCCACACGCGGGCGGTGGCTGTCGTTCATGGCCTTCGTCGTGGTCGCCGGGTTTCCGGTCACCTCGCTGCTCGGCACCTTAATCATTCCGCATTTCGGCTGGCGGCCGATGTTCGTGATCGCCGGGGTCGGCGCGCTGATCGTGTGGTACCTGCGCAAGCGGCTGCCGGAATCGCCGCGCTGGCTGGAGGCGCACGGCCAGCCGGACGCTGCCGAGGCCCTGCTGCGCACGATCGAGGCCGAAGTCGGCGCCACCCGACCCCTGCCGCCGCCGCTGCCGGCCCCGGCACCGGCCGCCGCGCTCGGCTTCGCTTCCCTGTTCGACCCCTGGCTGCTGCGGCGCCTGGTGGTCGGCAGCGTCACCCTGATCACGGTCAACACCCTGATCTTCGGCTTCGTGAACTGGCTGCCCACGTTCTTCGTGCTGCAGGGCCTGAGCGTGACGAAATCCTTCGTCTTCGCGCTGGTGATCGCGCTCGGTTCGCCGTTCGGCTGCGCGCTCGGCGCGTTCGGGGCCGATTATTTCGGGCGCCGGCGGCTCATCATCGGCGCCTCGCTGCTGACCATCCTGTTCGGCGGCATCTATCCCTTCGCCGCGACGCCGACCCTGGTCCTGAGCGTCGGGTTCCTGCTGATCGTCTGCATCTACGTGCTGACGGCACTGCTGTATGGCGTCTATACGCCGGAACTGTTCCCGACCGCGGTGCGGCTGCGTGCCAACGGGTTGTGCAACATGCTGGGGCGCGGGGCGACGATCTTCACCCCGTTCATCGTGGTCGGGCTGTTCCGGGCCTACGGGGTGGGCGGCGTGCTCGCGCTGATGATCGGGCTGCTGGTCGTGCAGATCGTTGTCGTCGCGGCCTGGGGGATCGAGCCGGCGCGGCGCGGGCTGGAAACGCTGGCGCCGCCGGCGGGACTGGCGGGAGGCGGGTGAGCCAGCTCTCCCGCCAGCGCGGGGGAGGTGGTGCGCGACCCCGGCGGTTGCCCCTCCGGCGCCCCGCCGGTATGTCTGCCCGCGGTTTTACCCCCGGCGCCCGCCGCCTGATTCCCGGAAAGCTACCCGCCCCCATGGCCCGCATCGTGATGAAATTCGGCGGCACGTCGGTCGCCGACCTCGACCGCATCCGCGCCGTCGCCGCCCGCGTCAAGCGCGCGCGCGATGCCGGGGACGAGGTCGCGGTCGTCGTCTCTGCCATGGCCGGCACCACCAACCAGCTCGTCGGCTGGTGCCAGGCCCTGTCGCCCCTGCACGACGCGCGCGAATACGACGTGGTGGTCGCCACCGGCGAACAGGTGACCACCGGCCTGCTCGCGATCGCCTTGCAGGAGATCGGCGTCGAGGCCCGCTCCTGGCAGGGCTGGCAGATCCCGATCCGCACCGACAACGCCCACGGCAAGGCGCGCATCGCCGCGATCGAGGGCGCCGAGCTGATCCGCCGCATGCAGGCGGGCCAGGTCGCCGTGGTGTCCGGCTTCCAGGGGATCGCGCCCACCGGGCGGATCACGACCCTCGGGCGGGGCGGGTCGGACACCTCGGCGGTCGCGCTGGCCGCCGCGCTGCGCGCCGATCGCTGCGACATCTACACCGATGTCGATGGCGTCTACACCACCGATCCGCGGATCGTCCCGCGCGCCCGCAAACTGGCAAAAATCAGCTACGAGGAAATGCTGGAACTCGCCTCGGTGGGCGCCAAAGTGTTGCAGACGCGCAGCGTCGAACTGGCGATGAACGAGCATGTCCGGGTCCGCGTGCTGTCCAGCTTCCAGGACGGCCCGGACAACCCCACCGCCGGCACCCTGGTTGTCGATGAGGATGAGATCGTGGAAAAAGAGACCGTTTCCGGCATCGCCTATTCCCGCGACGAGGCGAAAGTGACCCTCCGCCGGGTGCCGGACCGGCCGGGCATCGCCGCCACCGTGTTCGGCGCGCTCGCCGAGAAGGCCATCAATGTCGACATGATCGTGCAGAACACCGCCGCCGACGGCACCACGGACATGACGTTCACCGTCGGCAAGGCGGACCTGCCGCGGGCGCAGGCAGCACTCGGCGGGCTGGCGCCGCAGATCGGCTTCGCCGAGCTGCTGACCGACCCCGACGTCGCCAAGATCAGCGTCGTCGGGGTGGGGATGCGCAGCCACGCCGGCGTTGCGAACACCATGTTCCGTGCGCTCGCCGACAAGGCGATCAACATCGAGGTCATTTCCACCAGCGAAATAAAGGTCAGCGTGCTGATCGCCGCCGAATACACCGAGCTCGCGGTGCGCGCGCTGCACACCGCGTACGGCCTCGATGCCGGCTGACCTCCCCGCCACCGCCGAGGTCGAAGCCCGCGCCAGGCTCGACCGCCTGTGGGCACGCGGCACCGACTTCCTCGGCTGCCGCTTCGCGATCATGGGCGGGGCCATGAGCTGGGTGAGCGAACGCCATCTGGTCTCCGCCATCTCCAACGCCGGCGGCTTCGGCATCATCGCCTGCGGCGCCATGAATCCGGCGCAACTGGAAGCCGAGATCGCCGCCACCCAGGCCCTGACCGATCGCCCGTTCGGCGTGAACCTCATCACCATGCACCCCGCGCTCGACGACCTGGTGCGGGTGTGCCTGGCGGCGAACGTGGGCCACGTCGTGCTCGCCGGCGGCATCCCGCCCGGCACGGCGGTGCGGGCGGTGAAGGACGGTGGGGCCAGGCTGATCGCCTTCGCCCCGGCGCTGGTGCTAGCCAGGCGCCTGGTGCGCTCCGGCGCCGATGCGATCGTGATCGAGGGATCGGAAGCCGGCGGCCATATCGGCCCCGTCTCGCTCAATGTGCTGGCACAGGAAATCCTGCCCAGCCTGCGCGACGTTCCGGTGTTCGTCGCCGGCGGGCTCGGCCGCGGCGAAGCCATCCTCGCCTACCTGGAAATGGGTGCCGCCGGCGCCCAGCTCGGCACCAGGTTTGCCGCGGCGACGGAATCGATCGCCCATCCGCGCTTCAAGCAGGCCTTCCTCCGCGCCAATGCGCGCGATGCGCTGCCCTCGGTACAGCTCGACCCGCGCTTTCCCGTCATCCCGGTGCGCGGCCTGGTCAACGAAGGAACGGAACGCTTCCTCGCCCTGCAAGCCGAGGTGGTCCGCCGCTTCCAGGCCGGCGAAGTCGCGAAGGATGCAGCCCAGCTCGAAATCGAACACTTCTGGGCCGGCGCCCTGCGGCGCGCGGTGATCGACGGCGATGTCGAAACCGGCTCGGTCATGGCCGGGCAGTCGGTGGGAATGGTGGACGCCGTGCAACCCGTGGCGACGATCCTGGCAGAACTGGTCGGACAGATGGTGGCCGCGCTGGCTGCCCGGGGGTGAAACCGGTCGGCGACATGTTGGGGGCTCTGCAAGCAAGGCCAGGGGGGCTCTCCCCCCCTGGACCCCCCGCCAGGGGACGCGTCCCCTGGACCCCATCATCTTTGGTTCGGTGCGGGTGGGGGGTGCGCGGGTCCGGGCCGGGGCTACGCGAGGCGGGGAGCGCGCGCTTTGGCGCGCCGCTCCCCGCCCCGTGCAGCCCCGTCCCGGACCCGCGCACCCCCCACCGGCACCGAACCAAAACGGAAAGGTTCCAAGGGCGAGCCCTTGGCGGGGGTCCAGGGGGCAGAGCCCCCTGGCCTTGCTTGCAGAGCCCCAAACCTCTCCGGCTCCGGTCCGATGCCGGCTGATCCGCTGCCGCAGCGCCGGATGTTGGCGCGCTTGCGCGAGCTGATGGCGCGCGGCGCTGCGCCGCTTGCCGAGGTGGCGCGGTTGGTGGCGACCGAGATGGTGGCCGAGGTGACGTCGGTCTACGTCTGCCGGCCCGGCGACATCCTGGAGCTTGCCGCCACGCGCGGCCTCAATCCCGATGCGGTCGGGCACACCCGGCTGCGCGTAGGGGAGGGGATTGTCGGCCTCTGCGCCGCTTCCGCCGAGGTGATGAACCTGCCGGACGCGCAGAACCACCCCGGCTTCGCCTATCGGCCGGAGACCGGGGAGGAGCCCTACGCCTCCATGCTTGCCGTCCCGGTGCGCCGCGCCGGACGCATGCTCGGCGTGCTGGCGGTGCAGAACCGCGCCCCGCGCCGCTACGCCGACGATGAGGTGGAGGAACTGCAAACTGTCGCCATGCTGCTCGCCGAACTGCTTGCCGGCGGCGGGGCGGAGGCCGGCTCGCGGGAAGGGATGGGCGGTGCGGTGTCCCGCCTGTTTACGGGCCTTGCCCTCGCGCCGGGCATCGTGCTCGGCCCGCTGGTGCTGCCCGGCGGCTTCCGCCTGACCGGACCGGTGCTCGCCGACGATCCGAAGGCGGAGACCGCGCGTCTGGATGCCGCCGCCGCCCGTATGCAGCGCCGGCTGGAGGAACTGTTCGACGGCCGCATCCCCGACGGTGCCACCGAGGCCGCGGCCTCGCGCGACGTGCTGGAAGCCTATCGCCTGGTTGCGGCCGACGCCGGCTGGCTGCGCCGCGCGGCCGACGTGATCCGCGGCGGGCTGTCCGCCGAGGCTGCGGTGCAGCGGGTCGCCGCCGAGCTGCACGACCGCATGCGCCGCATCGCCGATCCCTATCTGCGTGAACGGCTGGCCGATGTGGAGGACCTGGCCACAAGGCTGCTCGCCGAGCTTGCCGGACGGGAGGCCCCGCCGGTCCCGCCTGGCGCGATCCTGCTGGCTCGCCGGCTGGGACCGGCCGAGCTGCTCGACTGGCACGGGCGCGGCATCGCCGGCGTGGTGATCGAGGAAGCGAGCCCCGCCGGCCATGCCGCCATCCTGGCGCGCGCGCTCGGCATCCCCGCGCTCGGCGGGCTGCGCGGCGCGCTGGCCGCGGCCGCCTCGGGCGAGGAAGCGGTGCTGGACGCCGATCAGGGCACCCTGATCCTCCGTCCCGACGCCGAGGTGCGCCAGGTCTGCCTGCGCGCGATCGAGACCCGTGCGGCGCTCGCCGCAGGTCAGGCGGGGCTGCGCACCCGCCCTGCCGCAACCGCCGACGGCACGCGGATGCAGTTGATGCTGAACCTCGGCCTCGCACTCGAACTCGATCAGTTGGAACGCACCGGCGCGGATGGGGTCGGGCTGTTCCGCACCGAGATCTCCATGCTGGCGCGCGGCGCCATCCCCGACATCGCCGAACAGGCGGCATTCTACGCCCGCGTGCTGGACGCGGCGGGGGACAAGCCGGTGGTGTTCCGCACGCTCGACCTCGGCGGCGACAAGCTGATGCCGGGCGCGGAGGCGGCGGAGGAAGCCAACCCGGCGATGGGCTGGCGCTCGTTGCGCGTCGGCCTCGATCGCCCCGCCGTGCTGCGTCGGCAATTGCGTGCGCTGCTGCTGGGCGCGGCCGGACGGCCGCTGTCGGTGATGTTCCCGATGGTCGCGACCGTCGCCGAATTCCGCGCCGCCCGCGCCCTGCTCGAAGCCGAGGCCAGGCGGATGCGCCCCGCACCGGAACGGCTCTGCGTCGGCACCATGCTGGAAGTACCCGCCCTGCTCTGGCAACTTCGGCCGTTGCTGGAGGAGGCGGACTTCATCTCCATCGGCTCCAACGACCTGCTGCAGTTCCTGTTCGCCGCCGACCGCGGCTCGCCGGCGCTGGCCGGCCGCTACGACCTGATCTCCCCGCCGGTGTTCGATCTGCTGGACCAGGTGCTTGCCGCCGCCGCAGCAGCGCGCGGCGGGAAGGGCGTGCCGGTGTCGCTCTGCGGCGAGGCGGCAGGCCGCCCGCTGGAAGCTATGGTGCTGGCCGGCCTGGGACTGACCACCCTCTCCATGCCCGCCTCCGGCCTGCCGGCCGTGAAAGCACTGCTCCTCGGCGTGGACCTGCCGGCGTTCCGCGAAGTACTCGCCACCCTCCGCCGTACCGCCAACGCCGCAGCCAGCCTGCGCGAACCAATCCTCGGTTGGGCGCGCGAGCGCGGCCTCGGCGTGTGACGCGCAAGGAAGCAAGGCCAGGGGCGCTGCCCCTGGACCCCGCCAAGGGCTCGCCGTTGGAATCCTTCCGTTGGTTCCGTGCTTGTGGGGGGTGTCTCGGGTCCGGGTTGGGTCTGGGTGGGGCGGGCTGCGGATAAGGCCGGGCGCCGATGCGCCGGCCTTATCCGCAGCCCGCCCCACCCAGACCCAACCCGGACCCGAGACACCCCCCACAAGCACGGAACCAGGTGACGGGGTCCAGGGGACGAGTTCCCTGGCGGGGGTCCAGGGGGCAGCGCCCCTTGGCCTTGCTTCCTTACGCCGCCGCTGCCGCCGGCGCGCGGGCGATGCGCAGGACGAGGCCGGAGGCGAGCAGGCAGGCCACGCCGCTGGCGACGAAGGCGATCAGGTAGCTTCCGGTCAGGGCGCGGACCTCGCCGGCGCCGAGGGCGGCGATCGAGCTGCCGATCTGGTGGGCGGCGAACACCCAGGAGACCAGGACCGGCGCGTCGCGTTTGCCGAACACCTGGGTGGTCAGGGCCACGGTGGGCGGTACCGTTGCGACCCAGTCCAGTCCGTACAGCACGGCGAAGGCCGACAGGCTGGCCGTGCCGAATCCGCTGAAGGGCAGCAGGAACAGGGCGATTCCGCGCAGGCTGTAGTACCAGAACAGCAGCACCCTGGGATCGAACCGGTCGGTCAACCAGCCCGATCCGGTGGTGCCGAACAGGTCGAACACGCCCATCGCCGCCAGCAGCCCGGCCGCCTGCACTTCCGGGATGCCGTGGTCGGCGCAGAACGGGATCAGGTGGGTGCCGATCAGCCCGTAGGTGGAAAAGCCGCAGATGGCGAAGCTGGAGCACAGCAGCCAGAAATCGACCGAGCGGACGCCGCGGCCCAAGCCCTGGAACGCCACCAGGAACGGATTGGTGCCGTCGGCGACCTCGGCCACCTCGATCGTGGCGCCGTACGGGGCCAGGCCGATCGCGGCGGGGCTTTCCGCCAGCAGCAGCACGACGACCACCATCAGCACCGCGATCACCACGGCCACTGTCTCCGGCACCGACTGCCAGCCGAAGCGCTCGGCGAGCCGCGCCAGCACCGGCAGGAACACGAGTTGCCCGGATGCGTTGCCGGCCGCCAGCAGCCCGATCACGAAGCCTCGGCGCGCGACGAACCACCGGTTCGCCACCGCCGCCGCCAGCCCTACCATTCCGGTGCCCGAGCCGATGCCAACCAGCACGCCCCAAGTGAGGTAGAGCTGCCACACCTGGGTGACGTAGGCCGACAGCCCCGCCCCCAGCACCAGCAATGCCATCGAGCCCAGCACGGTGCGCTTCAGCCCGATCGTGCGCATCATCGCTGCCGTGAAGGGCCCGATCAGCCCGAACAGCAGGATATTGAGCGATACCGCCCCGGAAATCGCGGCGTCCGACCAGCCATAGGCGCGTTCCAGCGGCACGATCAGCACGCTCGGCGCGGCGCGCACGCCGACGGCCGAGACGATCACGATGAAAATCACGCCGAGGGTGACCCAGGCGTAGTGCAGGCGTCCGGCGGCGAGCCGGGCAGCGGCTTGCGGTCCCATGCGAGTATAATAATGCAAGTAAGTCGGCCGTCAACCGGCGTCCGGCCGCCCTTGGCGGGGCCGCCATGTGTGCTAAAGCCGCCCCAGCCATGCGCCAGTTCCTCGATTTCGAAAAACCCGTCGCCGAACTCGAAAGCAAGATCGACGAGCTGCGGCACATGACCGAGCCCGGCGGGATCAATATCGCCGACGAGGTGGCGCGTCTGACCGAAAAGGCCGAGCGCCAGTTGCGCGCCACCTATGCCAGGCTCACCCCCTGGCAGAAGGTGCAGGTCGCGCGCCATCCGGACCGGCCGCGGGCAGGGGCCTACATCGCCGCGCTGATCACGGATTTCATCCCCCTCGCCGGCGATCGCGCCTTCGCCGACGACACCGCGCTGCTGGGCGGCATGGGCCGCTTCCAGGGCCGGCCGGTGATGGTGCTCGGCACCGAGCGCGGGTCCGATACCGAAAGCCGGGTGCGGCATAATTTCGGCATGGCCCGGCCGGAGGGCTACCGCAAGGCGCGCCGGCTGATCGAGCTCGCCGGCCGCTTCGCCCTGCCGGTGCTGAGCTTCGTCGACACCCCCGGCGCCTTCCCCGGCATCGATGCGGAGGCACGCGGCCAGGCCGAGGCGATCGCACGCGCGATCGAGGCCTGCCTGGGCGCCCCCGTGCCCGTGGTGGCGACGATCATCGGGGAGGGTGGCTCGGGCGGCGCGATCGCGCTGGCGGCCGGCGACCGGGTGCTGATGCTGGAACACGCGGTCTATTCCGTCATCTCCCCGGAAGGCTGCGCCTCGATCCTGTGGCGGGATGCGGCGGCGGCGCCGGCGGCGGCCGAGGCGTTGCGGCTCACCGCCGACGACCTGCACCGGCTGCGCCTCGTCGATCAGGTGATCGCCGAACCCCTGGGCGGTGCCCAGCGCGACCCGGAGGCGACGCTCCGCGCCGTGGGCGAGGCGATCGGCGCGGCGCTGGAATCGCTGCTGATACTCGATCCGGCGACCCTGATCGCGCGCCGCGCGGAGAAATTCCTGGAGATGGGGCGGGCGGCCTGACCCGACCGTGTGCAGGATCAGCCCTGCGAAAGCAGAGGCGCTCGGCTTTCGTCGCGCCCTTGCGTCCTGCGGCCGCTGCCCCGAGATTTTGGCGTCAGGAGAAATGAGTGATGCCCGAGATCGAAATCTATACCCAGCCCTGGTGCCCCTATTGTTCCCGCGCGCTGCGCCTGCTGGGCGAGAAGGGGGTGCCGGTGCGCGAGATCAGTGCGCCGCATGGCAGCCCCGAGCGGGAGGAGGCCAGGCGTCGCTCCGGCGGGCGCAGCACGGTGCCGCAGATTTTCATCGGCGGGCAGCACGTGGGCGGCTGCGACGACCTGCTGGCGCTCGATCGGGCGGGGCGGCTCGATCCGCTGCTGGCCGACCACCCCGCCCGCGCATGAGCGGGTCTCGGATCCGGGCGGCGGCCGGGCTGGCTCGGTACTGTCCCGTGCGGCGATCGGTTTCCTTGCCTTTGGCACTCTCCCATCTGGCACTGTCCCATCAGGAGTGCCAGATTGGTACCGGCGCCGCACACAGTCTGTTGCGGCGCGGCAACAGGGGTGCGCGGGTCGCGACCATGATCCACTACCAGGTACGGTGCAGCCGGGACCACGAGTTCGACGGCTGGTTCAAGGACAGTGCCGGGTTCGAGCGGCAGGCCGCGCGCCGGCTCATCGAATGCCCGGCCTGCGGCGACACGAAGGTCAGCCGCGCGCTGATGGCCCCGGCCCTGGGCCGGCGGGCTGCGGGACCGCAGTCCGGGGAGGCGCCACCGGCCGCTGCTCCATCCGGGCCCGCAACCGGCGAGTCGGCACCGCCCGCCTCGGTCGCCCCCACGGCCGGCCCGGAAGGACCGCAAGGCGTGCTCGCCGGTCCGATCCCCGATCACGTGCGCGCCATGCTGCAGAAGCTGCGCGGCGAGGTGGAGCGGAGCTGCGACTACGTCGGCCCCCGCTTCGCCGAAGAAGCCCGCCGCATCCATACCGGCGAGGCCCCCTCCCGCGGTATCTACGGCGAGACCACGCCGGATCAGGCCGAGGCGCTGGCCGAAGAGGGGATCGGCTTCTCCCGCATCCCCTGGGTGCCGCGCGCCGACGGCTGAAAATTTCCGGAAAAACCAGACGCCGGAATTCCCACCGGACAGGCACGTGCATCCGATGATGTTCGTTCACGCCTTCGCGTGTTTTTTGCGCTTTGACCCGGATCAGTTGCGCGCCGCCAGCAGATAGTTCACCCCGGTTCCCGTCCTGGTCCGCCAGCCGCCCGAAAGCCCGGCCGGCGCCAGCCCGGTCACGTTGCTCACGCGCAGCCCCGCGGCGCGGACCAGCGCCCCGAGCTCGGCCGGCGTCACGAACCGCCGCCAGTCATGCGTGCCCACCGGCAGCCACCGCAGCACGAATTCCGCCCCGAGCTTGGCCGCGGCGAAGGACGCCGCGGTACGGTTCAGGGTCGAGAGCACGAGCAGCCCGCCCGGCGCGAGCAGCCCCGCCAGGGTGGCAACGAACCGCGCCGGGTCGGCCGCGTGCTCGATCACTTCGAGCGCGGTGATAACGGGAAAGCGGAGCCCTTCGGCCAGCAGATCCTCCGGCGCGGCGACCCGGTAGGCGAGCTTCAGCTCGTGGCCGGCGGCGTCGGTTGCTGCGGTTTGGGCCTGCGCGCTCCCTGCGCCCCGATCGCCGGCGGCACGGCTGCCGGTGGTCCCGCCGCCGGGAGTGTCGGCCGCGGGGGCACCGGTCGCCGAGGCCCGGGTGGCGGGAGCCGGGATCGCCGGGGGTCGATTCCCGACGGCTTGCTTCCCTGCGGCTCGGGCCGCCGCCAGGTGGGCCACCGCGGCGGCGATCGGCCCCGCCGCGGCGTCGATCCCGAGCACGTCGAATCCCTGCGCTGCCAACGCCTCCGCGGCGAGCCCGGCGCCGCAGCCCACATCCAGCAGCGCGAGCCCGGCCGGGGCGGGGAACGCCTCCACGATGCGCGCCACGATCCAGGCGACGCGGGCGGGGTTCATCCGATGCAGCGGCCGCATCGGCCCGTCCGGGTCCCACCAGCGCGCCGCCAGCGCGTCGAACCGCGCCACTTCCGCTTCTCGCACCGTCGCTGCCGGCATCCCGCCTCTCCTGGTCGACCCGGAGGGTACCGGCCGGTGGCGCGCAACGCCAGGGGTCGCTGCGCACGGCGACCTGCCATGCAAACTCCTGGTTCGGGGGATCTGGCGGCGGCGGTGCCCCTCCCCCTCTCCCCCCGCAAGCGCGGGTCGAGAGGGGGAAGGGTGACACCCCTGAGGGGCGTCATTCAGGCCGCATGTGGCAGGGCTCCGTGCGGATCGATCACGAACTTGTTGGCGACGCCGGAGTCGAAGGCTGCATAGCCTTCGGGCGCCTCATCGAGGGTGATGACCTTCGCGTTCACGATCTTCGCAATGGGCAACCGGTCCCAGAGGATCGCCTGCATGAGTTGGCGGTTGTAGCGCAGCACGGGGGTCTGGCCGGTGTGGAAGCTGTGCGACTTCGCCCAGCCCTCGCCAAAGCGAAGGCTCAGCGAACCGTGCTTCGCGCGCTCGTCTGCGGCACCGGGATCCTCCGTCACGTACAGGCCAGGAATGCCGATCGCGCCCGCGACCCGGGTCACCTCCATCGCCTGGTTCAGTACCGCTCGCAGGTTGACCGGACCCGCCGTCGCCGTGGGCCTCGAAACCCACGCAGTCTATGAAGGCGTCCACCTCGGGCACTTTCAGGATCTGTGCGATCCGCTCACCGAGCTTTGCGTCCCCCGAAAGATCGACCGGCTCGAAGCCGACCGACTTCGCGTGGTCGAGTCGGGCCGCATTGAAGTCGCCGACCAGAACGACGGCCGCCCCGAGCAGCCGCGCCGATGCGGCCGCGGCCAGGCCCACCGGTCCAGCCCCGGCCACGTACACGGTCGATCCGGCCTGGACGCCCGCGTTGACGGCGCCATGGAAGCCGGTTGGCAGAATGTCGGTCAGCATCGTCAGATCGCGTATCCTGGCGCGCGCCTGTTCCTTGTCGGGGAAGCGGAGCAGGTTGAAGTCGGCGTAGGGCACCATGACGTACTCGGCCTGTCCGCCGACCCAGCCTCCCATGTCGACATAGCCGTAGGCACCCCCCGGCTGTTTGTCGTTCACGGTGAGACAGACGCCAGTATCGCCGTGCAGGCACGTCCGGCACCGCCCGCAAGCCACGTTGAACGGCACCGATACGAGGTCGCCGATGCGCACCTTCTCGACGTCCGATCCGAGTTCGATGACTTCGCCCGTGATCTCGTGGCCCAGCACCATGCCGATGGGCGCTGTCGTACGGCCGCGCACCATGTGCTGGTCGGAGCCGCAGATGTTGGTGGAGAACACCTTCAGGATCACGCCGTGCGTGATCCTGCGCCCGGCAGGCGTCTCGAATTTCGGATCGGGGATCGTCTCGACAGCAACCTTGCCAGGACCTTTGTAGACGACACCGCGATTGCCTGCCATAGCGCGCCTCCTTGCCTCGCTGCCGGTCCTGCGTCTTCGCGTAGACGCCGCCGTTCCGCGTCGATGACGCTTCCACCTGGGAGCGGGACGAGACCCGTCAACCCCACTGCGTCTTCCTCCGTGTCGGGCAAGCCGGTCACAGACTTTCCTCGGACGAGAGGAGAGCCATCGGGCGCGCGGGCATATCCCGCAGCGGGCGATGGCCGCCGGGACAGAAGACCGCGTCGTCGTCGCCGGTCGAGATGCCAGAGTAGATCGCGCCTGACTGGGATCGCGCAGCGATCCAGGGGCGCATGAACAGCCCCATCCCCCCCTATGCCCTTGACCGCCTATGTCCTCCATGCCATATCCATGCATGGACGCGACGCCCCTGATCAGCACCAAGCGGGTGTTCGAAGACGGTCTGATCGTCCAGGTCGTGATCTGGTGGGTGCCGAGCCCGGTCCCCCCAGCCACCCACCATTTCAAATACAGTCTGTTCTGCGGCCGTCGGGGCATCCGCATCGTCGGTTTCGACAACGAACGCGGCAAGGGCGACCACCACCACCACCACCACCACCACCACCGCCGCGGGATCGAAAGCGCCTACACCTTCACGACGCTCGACCGCCTGTTGCAGGATTTCGCAACCGCAGTCGAACAGGCCACAGGAAGACGGATATGACCGAGACCCTGGTACTCCACATCGGCGGCAGCTTCGACGACGACCGCGCCCGCATCCTCGCCGCCGCCCACCGCGCCGAATCCGGCCAGCCCATCACCCCCGAAGCCCACATCAGCTTCGAGAACTGGCCCCTTTTCTTCCGCACTATGACCCCCACCCGGGTCGACATCCTGCGCGAAGTCCACGCCCACCCCCCGCGCAGCGTCCGTGCTCTCGCGCTCACTCTCGGCCGCGACTACCGCCGCGTGCACGCAGACGTGGCCGCCCTGGTCGCCGCCGGCCTGCTCGCCCGCCACGGCACCGGTCTCACGGCCGGCTTCGACATCGACCGGGCGGATATCACAGCCGCCTGACCGCGCGCGCCGCTACGCCCGGGCCCGCGCCCGCCGCCCCTCCACATCCGGCAGGAACGCCGTCAGCAGCCCGATCACCGGCAGGAACGCGCACACCCGATACACGAACTCGATGCTGGTCCAGTCCGCCAGCGCCCCCAGCACCGCCGCCCCCACGCCCGCCATCCCGAACGCGAAGCCGAAGAACATCCCCGACACCATCCCCACCCGCCCCGGCATCAATTCCTGCGCATAGACGACGATCGCCGAGAACGCCGAGGACAGCACGAGCCCGATCACCACGCTCAGCCCGATGGTCGCCGCCAGCCCCACATAGGGCAGCACCAGGGTGAACGGCAGCACGCCCACGATCGAGCCCCAGATCACCGTCTTGCGCCCGAACCGGTCGCCCACCGGCCCGCCGATCACCGTGCCTGCCGCCGCCGAGGCCAGGAACACGAACAGGCATACCTGCGCGTTCTGCGTGCCCAGATGGAAATGATCCATCAGGTAGAAGATGTAGTAGCTGTTGATACTGGCCAGGTAGAAGAACTTGGAGAAGATCAGCGCCAGCAGCACCGCCATCGCCCGCCGCACCTCCCGCGCCGGCAGCGCGGAGACGGCGGCGGTCCGCGGCGGCGTGCGCGTCCGCCCGCGCGTCTTGTACCAGTGCCCGAGCGCGGCCAGGATCGCCATCCCCCCCAGCGCCACCAGCGCGAACCAGGCGAGGCTGCCCTGCCCGCGCGGCAGGATGAAGAACGCCGCCAGCAGCGGCCCGAGCGACTGGCCGAACGTGCCGCCTACCTGGAACAGCGACTGCGCCAGCCCGTGCCGCCCGCCCGAGGCCAGCCGCGCAATCCGCGAGGACTCGGGATGGAAGATCGACGAACCGATCCCGAGCAGCGCCGCGCCCGCCAGCAACGCTCCGAAATTCGGCGCCACCGCCAGGCTGAGCAGCCCGAACAAGGTGAACCCCATGCCGAACGGCAACGAATAGGGCAGCGGCCGGCGGTCCGTGTACTGCCCGATCACCGGCTGCAGCAAGGAGGCCGTGGTCTGGTACGTCAACGTCAGCAGCCCGATCTGCCCGAAGCTGAGGTCGAACCCGCCCTTCAGGATCGGATAGATCGCCGGCAGCAGCGACTGCATCATGTCATTCAGCAGATGGCAGAAGCTGATCGCGCCCAGGATCGGGAACGCGGTCCCAGCGGGCCTGGCAGGCGCGCGGCCCTGGGTCGTGACGATCTCGCTCAACGGTAACCGACCTTTCGTGCCTCGGCCGGGCAGCCGGCGGAGGCGTGTTGCATCCAACGAGCCTCAAGATTAGGAAGCAAGCGCCGGCCTGCCACCGCAATCAGGCCCCATACTTACGCGAGTGGGCCATGCCCCGGAATACCAGGGTCGAGATTTTCGACCGGCTGCCGCGCCCCGTCATCGCCGTCGCGAACGACTTTGCCGACGGCCACACGATCCCGCCGCACCAGCACCGGCGCAGCCAGCTCCTGCATGGCGCTGCCGGTGCGGTGTTGGTCACCACTGCCTTCGGCACCTGGCTGGTGCCGCCGCAGCGCGGGATGTGGATCCCCGGCGGGGTCGAGCACACGGTGCGCATGTTCGGCAACGTCCGCACCCACAGCCTGTATCTGGAGCCGGCGGCGGCGGTGGGCATGCCGGATCGCTGCCAGGTGGTCGGCCTCTCGCCCTTCATGCGTACCCTGCTCGCCGAGGCGATCAACCTGCCGGTGGAGCACGCCCCCGACAGCCGCGCCGGCGCGCTGATGGCGCTGCTGCTGCACGAGATGCGCGAACTCACCGTCCTGCCGCTGGCGCTGCCGATCCCGGCGCACCCGGCGCTGGCCGAGCACTGCCGGCGGTTCCTCGGCCGGCCGACGCCGCATGCGACGATCGACGCCTGGAGCGCCGCGCTGGGGATGAGCCGGCGCGCCTTCACCCGGCTGTTCCGGCGCGAAACCGGGCTCGGCTTCGCGGCCTGGCGCCAGCAGGCGTGCCTGGTGGCGGCGCTGCCGCGGCTGGTGGCGGGGGAAGCGGTGACGACGATCGCGATCGACCTCGGCTACGATAACCCGGCGGCGTTCACGAGCATGTTCAAGCGCGTGCTGGGTGCGTCGCCGCGATCTTACCCTGCGGCGCGGGGGCTGAGCGGTCCGCAAGCAAGGCCAGGGGCAGAGCCCCTGGCCTTGCTTGCGGACCGCTCAGCCCCCGCCAGTCGGTTACGGCCGCAGCAGCGAAATGACGATCTCGACCCCGATCAGCACCAGGATGACGATCTCGAGCAGCTCGGCGCGCGCGCCGGCGGCCTCGTCGTGCAGGGCGGTGTAGGTTTCTCGGATGATGGCGAGCTTGCGGTCCACCGCGGCGCTGACGTTGGTAACGCGGAACATCTCCATGGCGGCGGCGTAGACCCGCGCGAGGTAGACGTCCTCCGTCACCTGCAAGGCGTTGTCGACCCGCTCGGCGAGTTCGCTCACTTCGGCCACCAGGCTGTGCAGGTCGCGGGCGAGGCGGGCGTAGCGGCGGGAGGCGAGCAGGTTGGTGCGCCGGCGCGCGGCGGCCACGAGGTCGCGCATGCGCGGCAGCTCGGCATCGAGCATCTCGTCGTAGGTGCGCATCTCCAGCAACTGGGCGTTGGCCATCTCCAGCACGTCGGCGACGTCGGTTTCCCGTTGCGGTTCGTAGATGAAGGCGCGGTCCCAGGTGAGCGCCACGAGGTCGTCGGGATAGTAGGAGAAGCGGTGCCGCAGCAGGTCGCGCCGTGCGCCGTCCGACAGCGGCCGTTCCTCGCCGGCGAGCAGGGGGACGAGATCGGCACGCTGTTGCAATGCCTCGGCGGTGAGCCTGGTGTCGAAGGCGTCGACCACGGCGAGCAGGTAGTCCTCCTGCAACGGCACCGCGGTCGGGCGGTCGAGCGCGTCGCCGAGCCGGGCGCGCAATTGCGTGAGCAGCGTTTCCCACACCGAGGCCGGTGCGGCGGGGCCGACCGCCTGGTCGGTCTGGTTCACGAGCCGGGTGAAGCCGGTCCAGGACAGGTCCTGCGCTTGCAGGCGCAGTGACAGGGCGACGATGCCGAAATCATAGAGCCTGGCGCCCGCCGTCGCCTCATGCCGTGCGGCGCCGATGTCGAGCGGCACGGTCCCGAGCTCCAGCGCCAGCGGAGCGACGCCGAAGGAGACCGCCTTGGCGGGCGTGCGGACCAGGCGGCTGCGCGTGCTCGCACCTTGCGGTCGACGCGCCCACAGGGCCTCGGCGCGTTTGAGGTCGATTTCGTTGGCGAGGTCGAACAGGCGCAGCGCGACGACCTGCCCGGATCGCACCGTGAGCTCGCTGCCGCTCATTGCCGCCGATCTCCCCCCACCGGGGCTTGTATGGCCGATTGCGTGGCGGGCGGCCAGGAGCGGGCGAGGCCGGTGCTTCTCCCTCTCCTCCCGCGCTTGCGGGGGGAGAGGGCGGGGTGAGGGGGGCCAGCTCGCCCCCCGATCCGCATCCTGTGCCGTGCGCTCCCCCTCACCCCGATCCTCTCCCCCCGCAAGCGCGGGAGGAGAGGGAGAAGGGCGGCGCTACCGTCGCCAGATCCCCCGAACCAGGAGCTTTCATAGCAGGGGAGAGGGCGCCGATCGGCCAATCCCGATCATCCGCGTAATTGCCTGCCGTCAGGCCGGCGCGTTTCGTTTCCCGAACTCGCCCGCTGCCCAGTCGAGAAAAATTCGCACGCGTGGCGAGAGTTGTCGGTTGGGAGGGTAAAGCAGGGAAACCGGTACGCTGGGCGGCGGAAACTCCGGAAGAACCCGCACGAGTGTACCCCGCGCGAGGTCGCCCACGGCATGAAAGTCCGGCATCTGGACCAGGCCCAGGCCCAGACGGGCCGCCGTGATATAGCTTTCCGGACCGGACACGGACATCGGTGCCGCCAGCACAACGCTGTGCACCCTGTCCGCGACCGTGAACTGGAGGGGGTCCAGGGCGCCTGTCGTGAGGCGCCGCAGCCCCACCATGCGATGGCCGGAAAGCGCATCGATATCGGCCGGCGATCCAAGCCGGCCGATATAGTCCGGCGCGGCGTAGGTCATCCGCTGCAACGTCCCGATCCGCCGCGCGACCATGTCGCTGTCGGGAAGGGCGCCGAAGCGCAGCACGCAATCGGCGCCTTCCCGAACGATATCGACGTAGCGATCCCGCTCGGTCATGGTAATTTCGACATCGGGATATTGTGCGAAGAAGTCGGGCAGGCCCGGCATCAGGAAGTGCCGTGCCAAGGTGCCCTGGACCTCGATCCGCAGCATGCCTTTGGGCCTGGTGCCGCCGAACGCGCCTTCCGCATCCTCGACATCGTCGATGATGGCGATGCAGCGCCGGTAATAGGCTTCGCCATCCAAGGTGGGGCTGACGGTGCGGGTGGTTCGTTGCAACAGGCGCACGCCGAGACGCGCTTCCAGCTGCTTGATGGTCTGGGTGATCGTCGACCGCGGCAGGCCGATATCCTGGGCCGCCAGGGCGAAGCTGCGCCGCTCCACGATCCGGACGAATGCCCGCATGGCGTCGAACCGGTCCATCCCGCCCCTCCATTGTTCGCGAATATGGAGCAATGTTGGCAAATATTGCCCGATTATCCCCAAAGCGCCAAGGGCTAGCTTGTTCCTCGAACCCGCCACTCCCGGCGGGCGACAAAGGAGGACACCATGAGCAAGCTGAACGGAAAGATCGCGATCGTGACCGGCGCCTCGCGCGGCATCGGCGCGGCGATCGCCGCCCGCCTCGCCGCGGACGGCGCGACGGTCATCATCAACTACGCCGGCAAGGCCGCCGAGGCCGAAGAGCAGGTGCGCCGGATCGAGGCCGCCGGCGGGCACGCCATCAGCGCCCAGGCCGATGTCGCCGACGGGGTTTCGATCGCGCGCATGTTCGACAGCGCGCAGGCCGCGTATGGCGGCGTCGATATCCTGGTGAACAATGCCGGCATCATGAAACTGGCCACGCTCGCCGACAGCGACGACGCGCTGTTCGACAGCCAGATCGCCGTCAACGTCAAGGGTACGTTCAACACCTTGCGCCAGGCCGCCATGCGGCTGCGCAGCGGCGGCACGATCGTCAATCTGTCCAGCAGCGTGGTCGGGCTGAAGCCGGAGACCTACGGGGTCTACGCGGCCACCAAGGCCGCCGTGGAGGCGATGACCGGCATCCTGGCGAAGGAACTGCGCGGCCGGTCCATCACCGTCAACGCCGTGGCGCCGGGACCGACCGGCACGGACCTCTTCCTCAACGGCAAGGCGCCGGAGCTGGTCGAGCATATGGCGAAGATGAACCCGCTGGAGCGCCTGGGCACCCCGGAAGACATCGCCGCAGTGGTCGCATTCCTCGCCGGCCCGGACGGGGCATGGGTCAACGGCCAGGTCCTGCGCGCCAACGGCGGGATGGTCTGACGAACGGGCAAGCCCCTCTCAAGCAAACCGTCGAAAGGACACACACGTGAACAAGATCATCCTCGTCACCGGCGCGTCCAGCGGCTTTGGCCGATTGACTGCCAATGCCCTGGCCGATGCGGGCCACACGGTCTATGCCTCGATGCGCGAAACGAAGGGCCGCAATGCCCCGCAGGTCGCCGATGTCGAGACATACGCCAGGGACCATGGCGTCGATCTGAACGCCGTCGAACTCGATGTCGGATCGCAGGACTCCGCCGATGCCGCCGTTGCCGCGATCGTCGCGAAGCATGCCGTCTCGATGTCGTGATGCACAACGCCGGCCACATGGTGTTCGGGCCCGCCGAAGCATTCACGCCCGAGCAACTGGCCGGGCTGTACGATGTGAACGTCCTCGGCACCCAACGGGTCAACCGGGCCGCCTTGCCGCAGCTGCGCAAGCAGGGGGAGGGCCTTCTGGTATGGGTTTCGAGCAGCAGCTCCGCCGGCGGCACGCCGCCCTATCTGTCGCCCTACTTCGCCGCGAAGGCGGCGATGGACGCGCTGGCGGTGCAATATGCCCGTGAACTGACGCGCTGGGGCATCGAAACCGCGATCATCGTTCCTGGCGCCTTCACCGGCGGCACCAACCACTTCGCCCATTCCGGGCGACCCGCCGACGCGGCGCGGCTTGCCGCCTATGAAGCGGGACCGACCAAGGGGCTGGGCGAGGAAATCCTGCGGGCATTTGCGGCGATCGTGCCCCCCGACGCGGACGCCTCGGCGGTGGCCGATGCGATCGTCAGGGTCGTGGACATGCCGTTCGGCAAGCGGCCATTCCGGGTCCATGTCGATCCCTCCGAGGACGGCGCGGATGTCGCCTTTGCCGTCATGGACCGGGTACGCGCGGAAATGCTGCATCGCGTCGGACTTTCCGACCTCTTGAAGCCGAGCCGCCGCCAGGCGGACTGATTTCTCGCATCGGCAGGCCACTTGTGCTCAGCGGCTCAAAAATGCACCAGGCCCTTCGAGGCTTCCAGAAACCCGAGCTCGGTCCCGGTCGCCGGCTTGCCGCCGCCGCCCCGACGCCGACGATTCGGTTGTCCGGGCTCAGGCCCTGGGGGTCACCTGCAGCCGACCGCGCCGGGGCGCGAACGCACCCGCACAGGCGGGTGGAATAAAAGGCCCGGCTGCGTCGTCCATCGAACAGGCGCGGCGCCATGCCGCCGCCGTGCGAAGGACGGAGCCAGGCTGTGGCGAGAATAACCCTACCGGACACCCATGCGCAGCCGCGATGTCGGCAAGGCGGCCGGGGCAACGAGGGCGGCATCCGCACGCACGAACGGCTGCGCTGAAGCGGGCATGGTGGAAACCTTCGCCGGCATCGAGGCGTGCATTCCCGCGCTCCGGCGCTACGCTTTCGCGCTGTTGCGCGGCGGCCAGGATGCCGACGACCTGGTCCACGACACGCTTCTGCGCGCGCTCGACAATCTGCCGGCCCGTCGCAACGACGGCGATATCCGGCCCTGGCTCTTTACCATCATGCACAACCTGTTCGTCTCGCAGCGGCGACGGGCGAAAGCGTCCCCGGTCGGTGCGCCGCTGGACGAGGAGGACGAGGACGCCGTGAGCCAGCCGGCAGACCAGGAAGACGGGCTGGGCTGGCGTGATCTCATCCGCGCCGTGCACCGCCTGCCGCAGGATCAGAGTTGCGTCGTGCTGCTCGTGTGTGTCGAGGACATGTCGTACACGGAGGTGGCGCGCGTGCTCGGGATTCCGATCGGCACAGTGATGTCCCGTCTCGCCCGCGCGCGCGAAAAGCTGCGCCAGGCACTGCCGGAACAGGGAGGCAGCCGCGCCTGCCTCAGGAGGGTCAAGTGACCGAGCCGGGGCATCCGATCACCGAGGACGACGTGCACGGCTATGTGGATGGCCGCCTCGACGGCGAACGCCGCTCGGCGGTGGAGCGGTATCTCCAGGGCCGACCCGAGGTCGCGGCACGCGTCGCGGCCTATCGCGCGCAGCGCGAGGGGCTGCGCGCGGCATACGCGGCCCGGGCCTCCGAGCCGATTCCGCCGTCGCTGAACCTCGCCCGGCTGGTCGAGGAACGCCTCGTCCGACGCAGACCATGGCGCGCCGCGGCAGCGGTCGCGCTTGCCCTTGGCATCGGCGCAGCGGGCGGCTGGTTCCTCGGGGCGCGCTCTCCGACCGGCCTCGACGCGCTCGCGCAGGAGGCCGGCGCGAACTACGCGGTGTTCGTCCCCGACCGGGTGCACCCGGTGGAGTTGTGGGCCGCGCAGCGCCACGACCTGTCGCGATGGCTGTCCAACCGGCTGCATCACCCGGTGTCTCCCCCGGATCTTCTCGGCGGTCGGCTACCGCTTCCTCGGCGGCCGGCTCGTCGCGACGCCGCGCGGGGCGGCCGCCATGTTCATGTACGAGGACGACCACGGGGCACGGCTGGTCCTGTTCATGCGTCCCATGTCCACCCGGCGCACGACGCCGATCCAGGCGGTGGACGCGGGCGATCTCGACGGATGCGCATGGATCGAACAAGGGATGGGCTACACCGTGGTGGCCGGCCGGTCGTATCGACGCCTGCTGGAGCTTTCCCGACATGTCAGGCAGCAGGTTGCGGGCCTCCGGCCGAAGGCGCTGGCGCGGTGATCAGGGGCTTGTGGCATGGCTCCATGATCCTGGGGATGGTGGCGCTCCTCGGCGCGGCGCCCGCGCCGCCGGACGCGGTCTATGCCGTCGATCCGCGCTTCGGGCGTATCGGGTTTTCGGTAGACCATCTCGGCCTGTTCCGGTCGAGCGGCTGGTTTCGCCGCTTCCAGGCCAGGATCGTGATCGAACCCGGCGCATCCCAGAAGGACCCGGATCCGGGTCGATATCGATGCGCGGTCGGTGGACATGCCCTGGCGGGAAGGGGCCGCGACCTTGCGGTCCGCCGAGTTCTTCGATGCGCGGCAGTATCCGGAGGTCCGCTTCCGGAGCACGTCGGTCACGGAACGCCGTGACGGACAGTATGTCATCCAGGGACTGCTGGTGATCCGCGGGATGACGCGGCCGCTCGCGCTCGATGCCGTGCTGATCGCACGGCATCCGGGTTCCGCGGGGCGCGGGGAGGTGACGGATTTCGTGGCAACCGGCACGCTGAGGCGCTCGACTTTCGGCATGACCGCCGACCGGGCCTTCATCTCCGACCGGGTGAGGCTCGTCATTCATGCCCGCATCCGGCTGAACGCGCCTGTCCCGGCAGGCTGAGGCACAAGCCGCCGGCGGAACCAGGTCCAGCGCGGGGCGCGGGCAGCGTTCCCTATCGGTTCGTTCCGGCGTGGTGCTCAGTGGTGACCCGGACCGTTCCGAATAGGCACGGAGATGCTTCGGTCACGCGGGCGGGAAAGTGCCGGCGCTCGGGAATAAAGCCCCCCGCCGATCGTCAATCTCAGAGTGAAGGTAAGGACACACGCCATGCACCGCAGGGCCAGGCCAATCACCACGTTCGCCGCTCTCGGCACGGTGCTGGCGCTGGGCGCCTGCGCCGCCGCTCCGCCCTCGGGTCCGACCGTGATGGCCCTGCCGGCCAAGGGCGAGAACCTCCAGGCCTTCCGCCAGGTTGATGCGAACTGCCGCGACTATGCCGCACGCACCCTCGGCTACCGGCCGTCAGGACAGACGGGGACCAACGCCGTGGTCGGCAGCGCCGCGATCGGCACCGCACTGGGTGCGGCCGCGGGCGCCGCGCTCGGCGCCGCGGGCGGCAACGCCGGTGCCGGTGCGGCGATCGGCGGAGCGACCGGACTGCTGGGCGGCAGCGCCATCGGTGCCGGCAATGCCGCGGCCAGCGCGGCCGATCTGCAGCGGCGCTATGACATCAGCTACACCCAGTGCATCTATGCGCACGGCGATACCGTGGCGTGGCCTGCGCCCGCTTACGCCTACGACGGCTTCGCCGTGCCGTCCTACGGGTATTCGCCGTTCGCTTACCCCTACTACGGACCGGGCTTCTGGCCTGGCTTTGCATTCCGGGTCGGATCCGGACACTTCGGCTTCCACCACTTCCACCACTTCCACCACTTCCATCACTTCGGCCACTACCATCACTTCACCGGCGGCGGACATTTCCACCATCGGTAACCGGACGTGGCGCCACAGCGGCATGTGATGCGCGGATGAGGCTCGCATCCGCCGTACCCCGCGGATCCGCGCAAAGCGTTGCTGCCGTCGTCTCTTGGGACCGCCGGCCTGCCTCCCGATCGGCACGCGGCGCGCGCCACGGCACGGACATCCCAACGGTCGCGTCAACGGCTGGAGAAGATGCCCATGACCAGACACCTCGTCGCGCTGATGCTGATTGCGGTCGGCACGTTCGTTCTTGCAGCCTGCTCCGACACCGGCCGTTTCGCTGCTCCGCCGGCAGGGCCGATGCCCTCGGCCTACAGCGGTTCCGATGGCGGTGGCGGTGGTAGCGGGATGTGACGCGCCTGCGACTTGCGCTCCGCCGGGGTCACCTTCACCGCCCCGCCGCGCCCAGCATTCCGGCCAGCGCCGCCGCCACCTGTGCCTGCGCCGGTGCCCCGGCGTCTGCGAGCCGCGGCCCCCAGTCCCCGGTCAGCATCACCGCCGCGGGTGCCAGCACCGCGACCGCCGGCCCGCTCACGCCGGCTGCGGCCAGCGCCTCGGCGAACAGATCGACCAGCCAGGCGTCGGCGTGGCGCAGCTCCGCCGCCACCCCGGGCAGTGCGGCGAGCACGGCGCGCGCGGCCAGGTGACCGTCGCGCGTGCGGGCGAGGCCGGCCAGCACCGCCGCCGTCAGCGCCTCCAGCCGCGCCGGGGTGGGGGCGGCGCGCGGGGCGGTGAGGGTCTCGCCCAGGGCGATCTGCTGCTCGGCCACCACGTCGGCGAGCAGGGCGGCGTTGGTGCGGTAATAGTGGCGGCGGTCGCGCGTCGGTCGGATCCGGCAAGGTGTACGGTCTTGATGGCGATCCGGCGCGCGAGGGTCGGATCCCAGCTCTCGTACACCATGCCCATGGCCCCGCGGTCCAGTACCGCGCGCAGCTCATATTTCCCCAGCACAGGCGCCATTCCCAGAAACGACCCCCGGCGTCAGTCTGCGCAGCGGCCGATGAAGCCCTTCTTTTAATCGCGAACGCCGCCACTGCGGTCGTCCTTCCGATGGCGCCGTCAGCCCTCTGGCATGGCCGACGCTCACCCGACCCCGGAAAGGGGCTCGGTGGCCGGCAGAAATTACGGCCAGATGTATATATAATACACGAAATAAACAATTTATTGACACACGACGCAACGTCGGGTAGAAGTCACCCGTCGTTCCCTTTGTCTCCTGGGCCGTTATGAAATTCGTCCTTTGCCGCGACCGCACGCTCCCGTCGGCGCGGCGGCGCACAGCTACGACCGCCATACCCGACGTGGGTCCGTATCCACGCGCCTGTGCGCGATCAGTGGAACCGACAGGGCATTCGGTAACGCCCGACCGGGAAAACGCCCGACCCGGTGGCGATTGGTGCCAAGCCTCACCCGACCGTGCGCCGTTCGATCGCGTTCCGGCCCGCGCCGCATGACCACCTGTTCGCCACAGCCCCGGATGTCCAACGCCGCCTGGCGCGGCTTCATCGCCCGTCATCCCGGCTGGCGCGCACCCTTGCGAGCGGTCTGCTCGCTCTCGCCGGCGCCGATCGGGATCGGGGCGACAGGCGCACCCCCAGCGTCCGCCGCACTGCGAAGCCTGCGCGGTGCCGCCGCTACCCTGGCTGGGACCGCTGCCGTGATCGGGACCGGTGCCGCGGCCTTCGCGGCGGGAAGCTGGCTTGCGGGACCATGGAGCGGCGGAACCGGCGCGACGGACGTGCCCCTCGGTTCGTGGAGCGGCGGTTCCGTCAGCCTCGGCAACCTGGCATTGGTGCAGACGCATGTCGGGGTGACCACGGTTGCGGCCGTCCCGGTGCCCGAGCCGTCCGCCGCCGCCCTGCTTCTGCTGCCGCTCGCCGTGCTGGCGCTATGCGCCGTCCGCCGCCGCCGCCTCCGATCCTGACGCCCGTGCGCCATGCGCATCCTGGCCGCGACGCCGGGGGGGAAGGCCGAACAAGGTCGTCGTGGAGGCCAAATCCGCCCCATGGCCGGATGATACCGGCGGCCGGGACACCGATGCGCGGCGCCTACTCGTCGCGCAGCCGGCGGGCGAGCAGATCGGCGATCGCCTGGGCAAGCGTGATGCGTCCCTCCAGCCAGGCGGCCACCGCCCGGCAGATCGGCAGATCGACCGCCCCGGCGCGCGCCACCAGCGCCGGCGCCGTGGCCACGCCCTCGGTCACCGCGCTGCGCCCGGCCAGGACCGCGGCGAGCGACTCCCCGCGCCCCAGCGCCACGCCCAGGCTGTAGTTGCGGCTCGCCGCGCCGGTGCAGGTCAGCAGCAGGTCGCCGAGGCCGGAGAGCCCCATCACCGTCTCCGCCCGCCCCCCCAGCGCCACCGCCAGCCGCGCCAGCTCGGCAAGGCCGCGGGTGACGAGCGCCGCACGCGCGTTCTCGCCGAGACCGGCGCCGATCACCGCGCCGGCGGCGATCGCGATCACGTTCTTCGCCGCCCCCCCCAACTGCGCACCCACCGGATCATCGTTGCCGTAGAGGCGAAAGGTGGAGCTGGCCAGCAGCGCCGTCACCGCCGCGCGCACCGCGGGCTCGGCGCCTGCCACCACCGCGGCCGCCGGCAGGCCGGCGGCAACCTCATGGGCGAAATTGGGGCCGGTCAGCACGAGCGCCGGCGCGTGCGGACGCACCTCGGCAAGTATTTCGAGCGGCAGCCGCAAGGTGCCGGCCTCCACACCCTTGGCGCAGCATACCAGTGGTGCGGTACCGGGCAGCACGGAGGCCACCGCGCGCAGGTGCTGCATCGGCACGGCGAGCAGCAGCATGCCGGCCCGGCTCGGCAGATCCGACGTGATCCGCACCGCGGCCGGCAGGCGGATGCCCGGCAGGCGCGGATTTTCCCGGGCGGCGGCAATGGCCGCCGCCTTGGCCGGATCGCGCGCCCACAGCACCACCGGCCCAGCGCCGGCGCGCGCCGCCTGGATCGCGAGCGCGGTGCCCCAGGCGCCGGCCCCGACCACGGCGACCCCAGTCTCATGCATCGGTGTCATGGATCAGTCTCATGCATCGGTGGTGTCATGCATCGGCCAGCCGGATCAGGCCAGCCGAATCAGAGCGGTGCCGGCGCCCGCGTCGTCCGCCTCCGCGCCGTGGTCGCGCAGCCGGTCCAGCAGCGCGTCGAGGAGCGGCGGGACCTCCTCGGCGAAGCGCCAGGGTGGGTTGGCGACCACCAGGCCGCAGCCGTTCAGCCGGGCGGGGTCGAGCGGTGCGCGCAGCCAGAGCTCGGCCGCCACCAGGTCGCGCAGGCCGCCGGCCTGCAGCGCGGCGAAGAAATCGCGCAGGGGCGCCCGGTGCTTGATCGGATACCAGGCGGCGAACACGCCGGCGGGAAAGCGCGCCAGGCCGGTGTGCAGCGTCGCGGCAAGGCGCTCGAACTCTCCCGGCGCCTCGAACGGCGGATCGATCAGGACAAGGCCACGACGCTCGGGCGGCGGCAGCAGGGCCTTGATCGCTTCATACCCGTCGCGCCGGTGCACCCCCACCTGGGGATCGGCGGCGCAGCGGCGGCGCAGCGCCGCATGGTCCTCAGGATGCAACTCGCAGCAGGCCAGGCGGTCGCCGGGCCGCAGCAAGGCGCGGATCAGCGCCGGCGAGCCGGGATAGAGGCCGAGGCGGCGGATGAGCCCAAGATAAGGCGCCAGGACCGCCGGCGGTTCGCCCTCCAGCAACCGCCCGATGCCATCCTGCCATTCCAGGGTCCGCGCGGCGGGGGCGGCGGCGAGGTCGGCGAAGCCCGGCCCGGCGTGGGTGTCGAGCACGAAGAACGGCCGCGGCTTGCGGGCCAGCGCCCCCAGCAGCCACACGAGCAGCGCGTGCTTCACGCAGTCGGCGAAATTCCCGGCGTGGAAGGCGTGGCGATAATTCATGGCACGTGCCGCGCTCCCTCTCCCGCAAGGGGGAGAAAGACGTAGGGCTATTCCACCGTGACCGACTTTGCGAGATTGCGCGGCTGATCAACATCGGTCCCTTTCAGCACGGCAACATGGTAGGCCAGCAACTGCACCGGGATCGCATACAGGATCGGCGCCACGAAGGGATCGACCTCCGGCAACACCACCGTCTCGGTCGCGATGCCGCGCAGCTTCGCCGCCCCCGCCGCGTCGCTCAGCACGATCACCTGCCCGCCGCGGGCGGCGGCTTCCTGCAGGTTGGACGCCGTCTTCTCGAACAGCGGGCCGGAGGGCGCGATGGCGATCACCGGCACGGCCTTGTCGATCAGCGCGATCGGGCCGTGCTTCATCTCCCCCGCCGCATAACCTTCGGCGTGAATGTAGCTGATCTCCTTCAATTTCAGTGCGCCTTCCAGCGCGATCGGGAAACAATTTCCGCGGCCGAGATAGAGTACGTCCCGCGCCTCGGCGATCCGTTCCGCCAGCGCCGCGATCGCGGTGTCGTGGCCCAGCACCTCGGCGGCGCGCGCGGGCACCTCCAGCAGGGCCGCGGTCATCGCGGCCTCGGCCGTCGCGTCGATCGACCCGCGCGCCCGGGCGGCGGCCAGCGCGAGGCAGGCCAGCACCACAAGCTGCGCGGTGAACGCCTTGGTGCTGGCGACGCCGATCTCCGGCCCGGCGACGGTTTCGAGCACGGCATCGGAGTCCCGCGCCATGCTGCTTTCCGGCACGTTGACGACCGAGAGCACGTGCTGGCCCTCCGCGCGCATGTAGCGCAGCGCCGCCAGCGTATCCGCCGTCTCGCCGGACTGGCTCACCAGCAGGCCGAGCCCGCCGCGCGGCAGCGGCGGCGTGCGATAGCGGAACTCGCTCGCCACGTCGGCGTCGGTCGGGATGCGCGCCACCGATTCGAACCACCAGCGCCCGACCAGACCGGCGTAGAAGGCCGAGCCGCAGGCGCTGATGGTGATCCGCGGCACCGTGGCGAGGTCGAACGGCAGAGCGGGCAGGCTCACCGCACGGGTGGCGGGGCTCACCATCTGGTGCAAGGTGTCGCCGATCACCGCCGGGTGCTCGTGCAGCTCCTTTTCCATGAAATGGCGGAAGTTGCCCTTGCCGATCGCAGCCCCGGTGAGCTGGGTCAGCTTCACCTCGCGCGCCACCTCGGCCCCGTCGGCGGCGAAGAACCGGGCGCCCTTGCGATCGATCGCGGTCCAGTCGCCGTCGCGCAGGTAGGCGATGCGGCGGGTGAGCGGGGCGAGCGCCAGCGCGTCCGAGCCCACGAACATCTCGTCCTCGCCGAAGCCGACCGCGAGCGGGGCGCCGTTCTGCGCGCCAACGATCAGCTCGGGATGGCCGGCGAAGATCATCGCCAGCGCATAGGCGCCCTGCAGCCGACGGAACGCGGTGCCGGCCGCCTCCAGCGGGGTCATCCCCTGCTGGAGATACAGATCGACGAGCTGCGCCACCGTCTCGGTGTCGGTCTCGGTAGAGAACACCTGGCCGGCTTCTTCCAGCTCGGCGCGCAGCTCGGCGTGGTTCTCGATGATGCCGTTGTGCACGATGGAGACGCGCGCGGTGCCGTGCGGATGCGCGTTGCTCTCGGTCGGCGCGCCGTGCGTCGCCCAGCGCGTGTGGCCGATGCCGGTGGTGCCGGCGAGCGGCCGGCGGTCCAGCACCGCGGCGAGGTTGCCGAGCTTGCCCTCGGCGCGGCGGCGGTCGATGTGCCCCTCCACCAGGGTCGCGATGCCGGCGCTGTCGTAGCCGCGGTATTCGAGCCGCCGCAGGCCCTCGATCAGCAAGGGGGCGGCGGGGCGGGTGCCGATGACGCCGATGATGCCGCACATGTCTCGCAGTCCTCGATGCCTGGCGGAAACGTCCGGAGTATTGCCTGTCTACCTGGATTGCCGCTGCCGTGCACGCAGTTCGACGGCGCGACCCGGCTTCTGCACCTGCCGTCCGCGCGCGATCGCCAGCGCGTCGGGCGCCACGTCTTCCGTGATCACGCTGCCGGCGGCGACGATCGCCCCGGCGCCCACCCGCACCGGGGCAACGAGCGCGGTGTCCGAGCCGATGAAGGCCCCGGCGCCGATGACCGTGCGGTGCTTCGCGACGCCGTCGTAGTTGCAGGTGATCGTGCCGGCGCCGATGTTGGCACCGGCGCCAACTTCGGCGTCGCCGAGATAGGTGAGGTGGCTCGCCTTGGCGCCGGCGCCGAGGCTGGCGGCCTTCAGTTCGACGAAATTGCCGACATGCGCCCCCGTGCCCAGCATCGCGCCGGGGCGCAGCCGGGCGAACGGGCCGACCAGGCAATCGGGGCCGATATGGCAACCCTCCAGGTGGCAGAAGGCACGGATCTCGGCACCGGTTTCGACCACGACGCCGGGGCCGAACACCACGTTGGGGCCGATCGTCACATCGGGCGCCAGCACCGTGTCGGCACACAGGAACACCGACCCGGGGTCGGTCATCGTCACCCCCGCCTCCAGCGCCGCCGCGCGCAGCCGCGCCTGCACCAGCGCCTCGGCGCAGGCGAGCTCGGCGCGCGAGTTGATGCCGGCGAGCTCCTCCGCCGGGGCTTCCACCGCGACCACCCGCCGGCCCTCGGCGCGGGCCAGCGCGACGAGGTCGGTCAGATAGTATTCGCCCTTGGCGTTGTCCGGGCGCACCGCTTCGAGCCAGCGGCGCATGTCGGCAGCGGGGCCGCACAGCACGCCGGCGTTGCAGAGCCCGACCGCGCGTTCCGCCGGCGTGGCGTCGGCCCATTCCACGATGCGCTCCACCGTCTCGCCACTGGAAATCACGCGTCCGTAGGGGCCGGGGTCCGCCGGGCGCATCGTCAGCAGAACAAGATCGGCGTCCCCGGCGGCGCGGCGGGCGCGCAGCCGGCGAAGGGTCTCGGGCTGGATCAGCGGGTTGTCGGCATACAGCACTGCCAGTTCGCCGTCGCCGAACAGGTCCGCGGCCTGGCGCGCGGCGTGCGCGGTGCCCAGGCGCTCGTGCTGGACCACCGTCGGCCAGGGCGCCGCGGCGGCTTCCACCGCTGCCATGCCGGGGCCGACCACCACCACGATGCGGTCGAACACCGGCGCCACGGCGGCGATCAGGTGGCCGAGCATCGGCCGGCCGGCGAGCTTGTGCAGCGCCTTGGGCAGGGCCGAGCGCATCCGGGTCCCGAGGCCGGCGGCAAGGATCACGGCGGTCGCTGGCATCCTGCACTCCTGGGTCATCGACGTCCGGTAGCGGTCGCGCCGGGGGCGTGTCAAAGCCTGGCCGCATGGTAGTGTTTCACATTGGATTTCGGAGCGTAACCGCGTGCTGTCCGCCCCCCGTCCCACCCTGCTGCTCGACCTCGACGGCACCCTGGTCGATTCCGTGCCGGACCTCGCCGCGGCGCTGAACCGGCTGATGGCGGCACGCGACCTGGCGCCGTTCTCGGCGGCTGAAACCGCGAGGATGGTGGGCGACGGCATCGCCGCCCTGGTCGCGTGCGCCTTCGCCGCCCGCGGGCAGACCGCGGATGCCCAGGCCATCGCCGCCTACGCCGCCGACTACGCCGTGCGCTCCGCCGTGGCGAGCCGGCTCTACCCGGGCGTGCCGGAAACCCTCGCGCAACTCGATACCGCAGGCTGGCGGCTGGCGGTCTGCACCAACAAACCGGAAGCGACGGCGCGCGCGCTGCTCGACACGCTCGGGATCGGCACGAGGTTCGCCGCCGTCGGCGGCGGCGACAGCTTTCCGGTGCGCAAGCCCGACCCCGCACACCTGCTCGCCACCCTCGCTGCCGCCGGCGGCACCGTGGCACGCGCCGTGATGGCTGGAGACCACGCGAACGACCTCGTCGCCGCACGCGGCGCCGGAATCCCCGGCATCTTCGCCGCCTGGGGCTACGGCCCCCCGGAAATCGGCCGGACCGCATCCGCCGTCGCGCACCACTTCACCGAGCTGCCGAGCCTGGCCGGCGGGCTGCTCGGGGGGGGGATAGGAAGCAAGGCCAGGGGCAGCGCCCCTGGCCTTGCTTCCTTACCCCCCTCACCCCCGCGCGGCGCGGGCGCGACGGTGGACGGGGCCTTGGCCGGACAGGTTCAGGGCGGTGTCGATCAGGGCAAGGTGGGAGAAGGCTTGCGGGAAATTGCCGAGCTGGCGTTTGGTGTCGGGGTCGTATTCCTCTGCCAGCAGGCCGACGTCGTTGGCGAGGCCTACAAGTCGGGCGAACAGGGCACGCGCTTCTGTGTGTCGGCCTTGCAGGGCCATGTTGTCGGCCATCCAGAAGCTGCATGCCAGGAACATGCCTTCGCTACCGGTCTGGCCGTCGGTTGCCTGGTTTGGCCGGTAGCGGCGGACCAGGCCGTCGTGCATCAGTTCGCGTTCGATCGCCGCGACCGTGCTGAGCATGCGTTTGTCGGTGGCGGGCAGGAAGCCGACCAGCGGGATCATCAGCGCGCTCGCGTCGAGGTCGTCGCTGCCATAAGCCTGCACGAAGCTCTGCTTGCCGTGGTCGAAGCCCTGGCGGAGGATTTCGCTGTGGATGCGGCTGCGCAGATGGCGCCAGCGGTCGAGCGGCTCGGTTTCGCGGCGCTGCTCCGCCTCGCGCACCGCGCGGTCGAGCGCGACCCAGGCCATCACCTTGGAGAACACGAAGTGTCGGCGGCCGCCGCGCACTTCCCAGATGCTCTCGTCCGGCTGGTCCCACACCGTGCTCACGTGCTCGACGATTTCGCGCATCAGCCCCCAGGTTTCGCCGGGGGGGACCAGGCCGGCCTGCTTCGCCTCGAACATCGCATCGACGACTTCGCCGTAGGTGTCGATCTGGAACTGCTCGCCGGCGGCGTTGCCGATTCGCACCGGATGCGCGCCCTGATAGCCGGTGAGCCACGGCACTTCCCATTCCGGGATGCGTCGTTCGCCGCTGACGCCGTAGAGCACGCGCATCTGGTCGGGGCTGCCGGCGACGCAGCGGCGCAGCCAGCCGCTCCAGGCGCGGGCTTCCTCGCGGTAGCCGGCGTTGAGCAGCGCGAGCAGGGTGAAGGTGGCGTCGCGCAGCCAGCAATAGCGGTAGTCCCAGTTGCGGCTGCCACCGGCGAGTTCCGGCAAGGAGGTGGTGGGCGCGGCGACGATGCCCCCGGTGTCGGCGCAGGTGAGCGCCTTCAGGGTGATCAGCGAGCGTTGCACCGCCCCGTGGAATTCCCCCTGGTAGCGGCTGTGCGCGCACCAGTCGGTCCAGAACGCTTCGGTGGCGTGCAGGGCGAGCAGCGGATCGGGCACCGACGGCGGCGGCAGGTGGGAGGCGCCGTGCGCCAGCACGAAGCAGGCGTCTTCGCTGGCGCGCACGGTGAAGCGCGCCTTCGTGGTCATGTCGTGGCCTTGCAGCGGGATCGTGCTGTGCACCACCGCAAGGTCGGGGCCGGCGACCGCGGCGATGCCGAAGCCGGTGCGCCGTTTCGTGACCCAGGGGACGAACGAGCCGTAGTCGAAACGCAGCGCGAGGTCGAAGTGCATCGGCACCGCGCCGGCCTCGCCACGCACGATGCGCACCACGCAGGGGCCGGGGCCCGAGGCCGGTAGGCCCGCGGCGCCGCCCGAGGGCGGCATGAAGTCGATCAGGGTGGCGCGCCCCTGCTCGGTTTCGAAGGTGGTTTCCAGGATCAGGGTGCCGGGACGATAGCGGCGGGTGATGCGTGCGCCCGGCTCGGCGGGGCAGATCTGCCAGCGCCCGGCACGCGGGCGGTCAAGCAGGGCGGCGAAGCAGGCCGGGCCGTCGAAGCGCGGCAGGCAGAGCCAGTCGATCGATCCGGAGCGGCTGACCAGGGCTGCGGTGCGGCAGTCGCCGATCAACGCGTACTCCTCGATCCGCGGCGGGACGCCGTTGGTGGACGGGATGGTCCCGTGCGGTGTGGTCATTCGGCGTGGCCGAAGACCTGATGGCCCGAATTGTCCCGGCACCAGCACCGTGCGCCGGCCGGCAGCGGGCGCTCGAGCGGGCAGACATAGGCGCCGGCGTTGCACGAGGCGGAGGCCGGGGCAGGGCCGGAGTCGGGCGGCGCGTACACCACCGGCGGCGGCGGCGGGTAGTAGACCGGCGGCGGATAATAGATGGGGGGCGGGTAATAGCCGAACGGCGGATAGTAGGCGGGCGGCCCCCAATAGGGCGCTCCGAAGCCGAAGAACACATGCACCCGCGCCTGGGCCGGCACGGCGGCGAGCAGCGCGAACAGCAGCGCGGCTGTGACGGTGCGGGCCGACAGGGTCAAACGATGGAACGGGGCCAAACGATGGACTGGGGCCAGGCGAAGAACTGGGGCCAGGCGAAGAACTGGGGCCAGGCGAAGAAAGTGACGCGGCATGATGCGGGCTCCCGAAGCGCCGGGGGGGCGGAGTGGCCGAAACGAGAGATGGGGCGCGACGCAGCGGGTTCCAGCGGGAAAGCGCAACAGAGGCCGATCGGGAAGCGAAAGATCGCCGGGGCGGCGGGGCCGCACGGCCCGCGATCGTCGTGGTCGGGCGTCTCCGGCGGCGGCGATTCCCCTGTCCGCGGGCCGCCTTACCTTGACTTTCTCCCGCTTCTTGCGGATATGCGGCCTGATCCGCGTGAGCACGACCATCGCGTCGCGCGTTCGGCCGCTATCGCGGTACGCCGCGCCTCCGCGTCGCACGCGGATCGAACCACCCGACTGGAACCGAATTTGACCGACACGATCCCCGCCGCGGCGGACCCGACCGAACACGCTGTCGCGGCGGCGCCGCTGCAAGAACACGCTGTCGCGCCGGCACAGCCGCACGAACCGGCCGTTGCGGCGACACTGCCGCAGGAACATGCCATGGCGGCGGCACTGCCGCAGGAACATGCCATCGCGGCGGCACTGCCGCCGACGCCGCGCGCGACCTTCGCCGACCTCGGGCTTTCCGAACCGGTGCTGCGCGCGGTGGCCGAGATGGGCTACCTGCATCCGACCCCGATCCAGGAACAGGCGATCCCCTTCGTCCTGATGGGCCGCGACGTGCTGGGCGCGGCGCAGACCGGCACCGGCAAGACCGCCGGCTTCACCCTGCCGCTGCTCGATATCCTGAGCGGGTCGCGTGCGCGGGCGCGCATGCCGCGCAGCCTGATCCTGGAACCCACGCGCGAGCTCGCCTTGCAGGTGGCCGAGAACTTCGTCCAGTACGGCAAATACCTGAAACTCACCCACGCGCTGATCATCGGCGGTGAGAGCATGTCCGACCAGAAGGACGTGCTGATGCGCGGGGTCGACGTGCTGATCGCCACCCCGGGCCGGCTGATCGACATGTTCGAGCGTGGCTCGATCCTGTTGACCGATGTGAAGATCCTGGTGATCGACGAGGCGGACCGGATGCTCGACATGGGGTTCATCCCCGATGTGGAACGCATCGTGGCGATGCTGCCGCGTACACGGCAGACCTTGTTCTTCTCGGCCACCATGCTGCCCGAGATCCGCCGGCTCGCGGATGCGTTCCTGCAGAACCCGAAGGAGATTTCGGTCTCCCGCCCCGCCTCGGTCGCGACCACCATCACCGAAGGCCTGGTGCTGGTCGCCGAGCACGACAAGCGCGAGGCGCTGCGCCGGCTGATCCGCACGCAGAAGGTGCAGAACGCGCTGATCTTCTGCAACCGCAAGCGCGACGTGGATATCCTCTACAAGTCGCTGGTGCGCCACAAGCTCAACGCCGGCGCGCTGCACGGCGACATGACCCAGAGCATCCGCTTCGCCACTCTGGAAAAATTCAAGGCCGGCGACCTGCAGTTGCTGGTGTGCAGCGACGTGGCCGCGCGCGGGCTCGACATCGGCGGGCTGTCGCACGTGTTCAATTTCGACGTCCCGCACCACGCCGAGGACTACGTCCACCGCATCGGCCGGACCGGACGCGCCGGGCTGGAGGGCCACGCCTTCACCATCTCCGAACCCGAGGATCGGGCTGCGGTGGCCGCGATCGAGCAGCTCATCGGCCACCCGATCCCGCCGCTGCCGGTCGAAGGCCTCGATCCGGTCGATTGGGCCGCCGACGACGGGCGTCGCCGGCGCGGGCGGGGGCGTTCCGCCGCCAAGCCGGCGGCGGACAAGGGCCGGGCGCCGAAAGCCGAACGGGCCGAGAAGCCGCCGCGCGCCCGCGCGCCGCGGCGCGACAAGGCCGAAGCGCCGGCCACCGAGGCCGCTGCCACGCCGCTCGCGCTTGGCTGGGCCGACGAGCCGGCGCCGGTCGCGGCCCCGCGCGTCCGTCCGGTGCGCGCCGCGCCCATGCGGCCCGCTGCGCCCGCCGCCGCGACGCCCGCCGATACCTCCCCCGCCGCTGGCCAGGTTGCCGCCGGCATGCCCGGCGAGCCGCCGCCCGCGCCCGCCGCCGTGCTCGCGCCTGCTGCCGTGCCGGCGCCGGCACGCACGCATGGCCGGGAGCGGGACCGCGATCGTGGTCGCGACCGGGGCCGTGACGAGGGCCGTGACCGCGATGCCGACCGTGACCGCGACGGCGATCGGGACCGCGGCGGACGCCGGCGGGAGGAGGAGCCGGGCGTGGCCGTCACCGGCTTCGGCGCCGAGATCCCCGCCTTCATGCTGGTGCGCGCCCGCATTTCCCGCACTCCCCTGACCGACGAGCCCGAGACGGAGGCATGAGCACGCCGCACAAAAGCCGCTTCGCCCCGTTCACCTGGGACGATCCGCTGCGGCTCGACAGTCAGTTGTCCGAAGACGAGCGCGCCATCCGCGACGCCGCCCGCGCCTATTGCCAGGACAAGCTCTTCCCCCGCGTCCTGGCGGCGAACCGACACGAGACCTTCGACCGGTCGATCATGACCGAGATGGGGGAGATGGGCTTCCTCGGTGCCACGCTCGACAGCCACGGCTGCGCCGGGGTCAACTACGTCTCCTACGGGCTGATCGCGCGCGAGGTCGAGCGGGTCGATTCCGGCTACCGTTCGGCGTTTTCCGTGCAGTCCTCCCTGGTGATGTACCCCATCTGGGCGTTCGGCTCCGACGCGCAGAAGGACAAATACCTGCCGCCGCTGCGCAGCGGTGCGTTCGTCGGCTGCTTCGGCCTGACCGAACCCGATGCCGGCTCCGATCCGGCCTCGATGCGCGCCCGCGCCCGTGCGGTGGACGGCGGGTTCGTGCTGAACGGGTCGAAGACCTGGATCACCAATGCCCCGATCGCCGACGTGCTGGTGGTCTGGGCGAAGGACGACGCCGGCGACATCCGCGGCTTCCTGATCGACCGTGGCATGGCCGGGCTGGAGACGCCAAAGATCGAGGGCAAGTTCAGCCTGCGCGCCTCCGTCACCGGCATGATCATGATGGCGGACGTCTTCGTCCCGGCCGCGAACGTCCTGCCTGGGGCGAAGGGGCTGCGCGGCCCGTTCTCCTGCCTCAACAACGCGCGCTTCGGCATCGCCTGGGGCGCGCTGGGCGCGGCCGAGTTCTGCTGGCAGGCGGCGCGCGACTACACGATGCAGCGGATGATGTTCGGCCGGCCGCTGGCCGCGACCCAGCTCATCCAGAAGAAACTCGCCGACATGCAGACGGAAATCGCACTGGGGCTGCAATCGGTGCTGCAACTGGGCCGGCTGATGGACGCGCATGACGCGGCGCCCGAGATGATCAGCCTCTGCAAGCGCAATTCCTGCGGCAAGGCGCTCGCGATCGCACGCGAGGCGCGCGACATGCACGGCGGCAACGGCATCGCCGACGAGTACCACGTGATCCGCCACGTGATGAACCTGGAAGCGGTGAACACGTATGAGGGCACGCACGACGTGCATGCTCTTATTCTCGGCCGCGCGCAGACCGGGCTTTCCGCCTTCGGCGGCTAGCGCCGTGGCCGCCCGCCCGCTGCCGCCCCGCACCCGCGCGCCGGGGCCGCGATCGCACGCGCGCAGCCCCGGCGGCGCTCCGCAGGCCGCCTCCCTTACGCTGGCGATCGGGACCATCGGCGGGGCCGGCGACGGCATCGGGATCGCCCCCGACGGGCAGCGCGTGTTCGTGCCGCTGACCCTGCCGGGCGAGCAGGTGCAGGCCGTCCCGCTCGCCCCGCGCGGCGGCGGGCTCGGCGCCCGGCTGGAGCGGATCCTTGCTGCCAGTCCCGATCGCGCCGTCCCGCCCTGTCCGCAGTTCGGCGACTGCGGCGGCTGCGTGCTGCAACACTGGCAGGCTGGGCCGTACCTGGAATGGAAAGCCGACCTGCTGCGCGCGGCGCTGATCCGCGCCGGCTTCGCCGTCCCCACGATCGCGCCGACCGTCGCGACTCCGCCGACGGCACGGAGGCGCATGGACCTGGCACTGTGGCGCGCCGGCGCGGATCTCCGGGTCGGCCTGCATCGGCTGCGCGGCACCGAGGTGGTCGACCTCGCCGCCTGCGCCGTCCTGCACCCGACCCTGGCCGGGCTGATCGCGCCCCTGCGCGCGCTGCTGCGCAGCGTCGCGGCCTTGCGGCGCGAAGGCGCGGCGGTGGCGAACCTGCTCGATGCCGGTCCCGACCTGCTGCTGCGGACCGATGCGGAGCCGTCCCTGGCGGACCGCCAGCGCCTGACCGCGTTCGCCCGTGCGCACGGGCTGGCGCGGATCAGTTGGGCGCGCGGGAGCGGCGAGCCGGAGCCGATCGCCGTCCTGCACGCCCCGGTCGTCACCTTCTCCGGGGTGACGGTCGCGCCGCCGCCCGGCGCCTTCCTCCAGGCCTCGGCCGCGGGGGAGGCGGCAATCATCGCGGCCGTGCTCGCCGGCCTGCCGGCACACCTGCCGCCGCGAGGGCGGATCGTCGAGCTCTATGCCGGTTGCGGCACGTTGAGCTTCGCCCTGGCCGCGCGCGGCGCGGTCAGCGCCTTCGAAGGCGACGCGGCTTCCGTCGCGGCCCTGCGCGCCGCGGCGGCGGGCGCGGGGCTGGCCGGTCGGATCGAGGCGCGGCAGCGCGACCTGGCCCGCCAGCCGCTGGCCGCGGCCGAGCTCGCGAACGCCGCGGCGGTGGTGCTGGACCCGCCGCGCGCGGGGGCGGCGGCGCAGATGGCGGCGCTTGCCGCGGCCGGTCCGTCGCGCGTCATCTACGTCAGTTGCGATCCGGCCACCCTGGGCCGTGACGCCGCACTCCTCGCCGCCGCCGGCTATACGCTGGCCGCCGCGACGCCGATCGACCAGTTCCTGTGGTCGGCGCGGGTGGAGTGCGTCGCGGTGTTCGTCCGCGCCGCCGCGCCGGCGGCCCGGCCCGGCGGGTTCGGCTCGGCACGCCCGCGCCCGTTCTGACGGGGCATGCCAATCGTCGCGAGCGCTGCCCTCCGCGCGCCCGTGAACGATCGACCCGAGGAAGCGGCCTCGCTCAGTCCTTGATGCCGGTGATCGAGCCCGTCATCGCCCGTGGGTCCCGCTGCGGCCAGCGGCCGGCGTCGACCTGCGCCAGGAAGGCGCCGACGATGCGGTTGAATTCGTCGGGGTCCTCGATGTTGATCGCATGCCCGCAGTTCGGCATCACCGCCATCGCGGCGCTCGGGATGGTCTGCTTCATCAGGATCGCGGGATTGAGGCAGGGCCAGTCCTCGTCCCCGGTCAGCACCAGGGTGGGCAGGGTGAGCGTCCGCATGTCCTCGATCAGGTCGTAGAGCGACGGCCGCTCCCGCTGCACCCCGAGCTGCGTGTTGCGCGCGCCGGGCGCGGAGTGCTCGGCGAGGGAACGCTTGAACTCGGCGAAGCCGCGCGGGTCGTTGTTCTCGAACTGCACGCGGGTCGGGCCGTAGGCGTATTTCTCGGCGAAGGCCGCCATGCCGTTCTGCGCGATGAAGGCGGCGATCGCGTCCGCCTCGGCACGGAACTTCTCCCGCTGGCCCTTCTCCGCGCCGTAGCCGCAGCCGGCGACGGTCAGGGAGCGGGCGCGGGCGGGATGGCGGAAGCCGAAATGCAGGGTCGCGAACCCGCCCATCGACAGGCCGACCACATGTGCCCGGTCGAGCTTCAGGTGGTCGAGCACGGCGGCGATGTCGTCCGCGGCCCGGGCCTGGGAGTAGGACGCCACCGCCTCGGGCACCTCCGACGGCGGGTAGCCGCGGGCGTTGTAGGCGATCGCCCGGTAGCGCCGGCCGAAATGGCGCAACTGCGGCTCCCAACTGCGGAGGTCGCCGGCGTATTCGTGCACGAAGATCACCGGGATGCCGGCGCCGGTTTCCTCGTAGTAGAGGCGGACCCCGTCGTCGGCGGTGGCGTGCGGCATGGGACTGGTTCTCCGTTCCGGTTCTGATCAGTGCGGTGGCTGTTCCGCCAGTACCGCCTCGGCGAGGCTGTTGTCCACCGCCTGCGCGAACGGCGCCCCCGGGGCGACGAAACCGCCGGAGACCAGGCTGGCCCGCAGCCGTTCGTAGCCGGCGCGCGGCAGGATCGGGTCGCGCCCCCAGATGCCGAGCGCCTGGTAGCGGTCGTAGGACGCGGCCAGGATCGGGGCCGGCACGGCGGGGAAATACGCCGCCACGGTCGCCGCGATCTCGGCGCCGGAGGCGCCGGCCAGCCAGCGTTGCGTCGCCTGGACGGCGCGCACCATGCCGAGGAACTCCGCGCGCTTCGCCGCCAGCACGTCGCGGCGGGCGTAGAACGTGGTGTAGGACGTCGGCCCGCGCGATGCGGCCGCGTACCACACATGCCCCGTGCCCTCGGCGAGCAGGGTGCTGGCGAAGGGTTCGAACACCTGCACCACGTCGAGCGTGCCGTCGCGCAGGGCGGCGCAGTTTTCCGCCATGCTGCGATCGCCGATGCGGGAGATGTGCTCCGGCGCGATGCCGGCCTGGCGCAGGTCCTCCTGCAGGCAGAGCCACGGGGTCGGCACCTCGCTCACGCTGCCCAGGCGGGCGGTGCGCAGATCCGCCATCTGGAATCCCGGGTTCGGCGTGCGGCCGATCAGCAGGAACGGGTCGCGGGTTACCACTTCGGCGAAGCACACGAGGTCGCAGCCGGGATCGGCCTGGTAGGTCGCCATCACCCGCATCGGGCCGCCCCAGCATACGTCTGCGGCACCGGCGAGCAGGCTGGTCGCGGCCTCGGCGGGGCTCGGCGCGGAGACGAAGCGGACCTCCACCCCGGCGGCGGCGTAGGCCCCGCGCGCCAGGGCGGCGTAGAACGGTGCATAGAAGGCGGCGCGCAGCGATTCCTGCAGGGTGATCGCCATCTCTGGGGGTCCTTCACGGCTGGGCGAAGACCCGGTCGGGGATGGCGACCGGCATCGCGCGCGGGGGGAGGTCGGGCGGGAGTGCCAGGATGCTGCCCGAGCCGATCGGAAAGCGGAAGCGCTGCGCCTGTTCTCCGGCGGCGAAACGGTTGCAGGCCCGGCTCCAGAGCTCGCCCACGGCGAGGTCGACGGTCCACGGCCCGCCCGGCACGTCCTCCAGCACCGCCTGGCGGTCCGGGGCGATGTAGACGCTCCGGACCGCCTGGCCGGTGGCGCTGCGCAGCTTCACGACGGCCGGCTCCTGGCCGCGGTTGACCACGGCGAACCGGCCGGCGCCGCTGCCGGCGCGTTCCAGCACCTCGCCGTTGGTCGGCGCCGGGCCGGCGCGATCGGCGCAGAACGCCTGGCGCGCGGCGGCACGGTCGCCGGCGGAGAGGCGCACCGACTCGACGAAGCCGATCGCTCCGCCGGCGAGCCGGATCGCGGCCAGCCGGTGGTCGGGCGCGAAACCGAGCACATGGACCGCGGCAAAGGGGGCCAGCCGCGCCACCGCACGCAGGCCGCCGCGCGCCGGATCGCCCTGCCAGACGGTGGCCGAACCCAGGCCGGGCAGCACGAAATGATCCGCGGGCCCGCTCGGGCGTGCGGCCGGCAGCGCCGCCGGCGGCCGGGACGTCCCGGCCTGGGACGCCGCGGTCTGCAACGCACCGGAGGCCGGGAGCGGCGCGGGGCCCGGGAGGTCCGCGGTCGGGCCGGTGGCGATCGCCACCATCAGCCAGGTCGCTGCCGCGGCGGAGACGACCAGAAAGCCGATCCAGAGCAGGAACCGCCGGTCGAAGCCCGGTACCGGCGCCGGGGCAGGGACCTCCGCCGGCGCGTACGTTGGTTCGGGCGCCGGCTCGGGCCAGGCGGCGGGCGGGCCGCCGGGTGCCGCGGCGCGATCGTAGGCGCGCCGGCGGTCGGGGTCGTTCAGCACGTCGTAGGCCGCCTTCAGCGCGACGAAGGCGGCGACATTGCCGGTGCCGGGGACGTCGGGATGCAGCCGGCGCGCCAGCCGCCGATAGGCGGCCACGACCGCCGCCTGGCTCGCCGTGGGGGCGAGGCCGAGCCTGGCGTAGTGTTCCTCCGGGTCGCGATCCATCGGGCGCAGCATAGAAGCGCGCCGTGGATTTTGGAGTGGCGATGGGCGGGTTGCCTGCCGGGCCCCGGCGGATCAGGTTGCCCCGGATCAGATTGCCGCCGCACGCATGGAGTGTCCCCGACCGTGCCAGAGTCCGTCCCGGTCGCCGTCGCCCTCCGCACGCGGCGGTGGCTGATGCTGGCCGTGCTGCTTGCCGGCGGGTTTCTGCCGCCGGTGGATTTCTTCATCGTCAACGTGGCACTGCCGTCGATCCGCCAGGGGCTGCACGCCACCCCGGCCGAGGTGCAGCTCGTGATCTCGGGCTATGCCGCGGGCTACGCGGTGTTCCTGGTCACCGGCGGGCGACTCGGGGACCTCTATGGGCGCAAGCGGCTGTTCATCCTGGCGATGGCGGGGTTCACCGCGGCCTCGGCGCTGTGCGGGCTGGCGGCCTCGGCGGGCTTGCTGGTGCTGGCGCGCATCGCCGAGGGCGTGGCCGCGGCCTTGCTGGCCCCGCAGGTGCTCGGGGCGATCCGCGCCCTGCACGACGCGCCGGGGGAGGAGGCGGCCCTGTCGCGCGCACTCGGGGTGTACGGGGCGATGATGGGGCTGGCGGCAGCCGTGGGGCAGTTGAGCGGCGGGGTGCTGGTGGCCTGGAGCCCGCTCAGCCTCGGCTGGCGGGCGGTGTTCCTGGTCAACCTGCCGATCGGCGCGGTCGCCATGGCCGGCGCCTGGCTGCTACTGCCGGAGACCAGCGCCGCGCACGGGCCACGGCTCGACCTCATGGGCGCGGCGCTTCTCTCGGCGGCGCTGGCGTGCCTGGTGGTGCCGCTGTCGGAGGGGCGGCAGGACGGCTGGCCGGCCTGGACCTTCGTCGCGTTCGCCGCGGTGCCGGCGCTGATCTGGGCGTTCCTGCGCCATGAGGACCGGCTGGCAGCAGCCGGCGGCATGCCGCTGCTCGACCTCGGGCTGCTGCGCATCCCGGGCTTCCGGCGCGGCGTGCTGGTGGCGAGCCTGTTCTTCTTCACCTCGGCCTTCTACCTGCTGTTCGCGATCGAGCGGCAGGATGGCGCCGGGCTCGATCCGCTGCAGACCGGGCTCGCCATCCTGCCGTACGGGGTGGGGCTGTTCCTGGGGCCGCTGGCGAGCGCGCCGCTGCTCGGGCGGTTCGGGTTGCGGCTGCTGGCCGCAGGGCTGGCGATCGAGGTCGCGGGCTATGCCGCGATCGGGGTGGCGGTGGCGGCGGGCGTGGGGGCGGTGCCGCTGGCCGCGGCGGTGTTCGTGGCGGGGTTCGGCCAGGGGGTGGCGATGCCGCGGCTGTTCAACCTGGTGCTCGCCGAGGTGCCGGCGCGCCAGGGCGGCGTGGCGGCGGGGGTGGTGAATTCCATGCTCCAGATCGGCGCGGCGGTCAGTGTGGCGGGGATCGGCTCGCTGTTCTTCGCGGTGCTGGGTGGGGGCAACGGGCCGGCGGCGTATGCGCATGCGTTCGGGGTGGCGATGATCGCGGTGGTGGCGGCGCTGGCGGGGGCGGCGCTGCTCGCGCGCGGGTGATGAGTACTCTTCGCCGGCGGTGGTAGGAAAAGTACCGTTCGCGTTTACTTCCTGTGCATATCCACAACGATGACCGCAACGCAGGGTGGAGGATGCAAACCCCCCAGAGGGCATCGCTCGAACGTCCGGCGCTTCACCTCTCCCGCAGCGCGGGAGAGGTCGCCGTGCGCGGCACGGCGGGTGAGGGCGCGCGGCACGGTCCCCTCACCCGGTTCGCTGCGCGAACCGACCTCTCCCGCGAGAGCGGGAGAGGTGCAGGAACCGCCAGCCGCGCCGATTTTCGGGGTTGCCAATTTTCGGGGTTCAGGCGATTGCCCTGTACGAACCTCTGGGGTTTCACCGGGCCGGTCCTTCCCCGCACGGAGGGAGAAGCGCATGCACCGCGCCACGGCAGCATTCCGTTCCGGCGGTAATCTTTTGGTGACGTCCCCCGCCTAGCCTGGCCGTGACCCGGCTTCTGCCCTTGGGAGCCGGCCTGCGAGACAGACAGGACCGCCCATGCACGACGGCTTGCGGCGCACCGGCAAAACGCCGGAGTGGGAACTGGCGCTGTGGCACTTCGCCTCCTTGCGCGACGCGGCGGTCGCGGTCATGGCCCGCCGGGTCGACCGCCTTGCCGGCGCATTGCCGCCCGCGCTGCGCAGGAACATGCGCCGGAGCCTCCGCGTCCTGGCGCTGTTGGCCTGGTGGAGCCTCACCTTGCAACTGCCGCGGCATCTGGCGGGCTGGCTGGCCGCCCGGCGGGCCCGTGCCGCCCGCCCGCGCGCGGCGCTGCCGCCTCCGCCGCAGACATGTCCGGATCCAGAAACGATCGTGCTGCCGCCTTCCGCGCCGTATCCGGTCGTTTCGGTCATCGTCGCCAGCTACGGCGCCGTGCCGTACACGCTCCGCTGCCTCGCCGCGCTGGCGCGCGACCGATCCGGGGTCACACTGGAAGTGATCGTCATCGACGATGCTTCGCCCGATCCGGCCGTGGCCGGGTTTGCGCGCGTGCCCGGGCTGCGGCTGATCCGCAACCCGACCCAGCTCGGCTACCTGCGCTCCTGCAACGCTGCTGCCGCCGTCGCGCGCGGGGACTACCTGCTGCTGCTCAACAACGATACCGAACCGGAGCCGGATGCGATCGCTGCCATGCTTGCGCTGTTCCGCGCCCGGCCCGACGCCGGCGCGGTGGGCGCCAAGCTGCTGTTCCCGGACGGGCGCCTGCAGGAAGCGGGCGGGATCATCTGGCGCGACGGCAGCGGCTGGAACTACGGCCGCGGCGACGATCCGGACAAGCCCGCGTACAACTACGTGCGCGAGGTGGATTACTGCTCTGCCGCCGCGCTGATGGTGCCGCGCGCGCTGTTCGCCCGGCTGGGCGGCTTCGACCCGAGCTACGCGCCCGCCTATTACGAAGACACCGACCTCGCCTTCCGCCTGCGTGCCGCCGGCCATCCGGTACTCTATCAGCCGCGCGCACGGGTGATGCATGTCGAGGGCGTTTCGCACGGCACCGATCCCTCCGCCGGTGGCAAGGCGCACCAGGTTGCGAACCGCGTCCGCTTTGTGCACCGCTGGCGGGCGACGCTCGCCGAGCACTACGATAACGGCACGCATCTGCTGCGCGCGCGCGAGCAGGCGCGCCGGCGCCGGGTGGTGCTGGTGGTGGATCATTACGTACCACAACCGGATCGCGACGCCGGATCGCGTAACATCCTGAACTATATCGAAGCCCTGCTCGCCGCCGGCGCGGTGGTGAAATTCTGGCCGCACAACCGCGCCTACAGCCCCGTCTATACCGAAGCGCTGCAGGACCGCGGCGTGGAAGTCTTCCACGGCGGCGATGCCGACGCGTTCGCCGCCTGGGTCGCCGCGCACGGCGGGGAGCTCGATCACGTGCTGCTGAGCCGGCCGGACGTGGCGCAGGCCGCGCTCGCCGTGCTCAAGCGCCACAGCGGCGCGCGCCTCATCTATTACGGCCATGATCTGCATTTCCGCCGCCTGCGCATGCAGGCCGACGTCACCGGCGACCCCCAGGCCGCCGCCGCGGCAACGCGGATGGAGCGGATCGAGCGCTGGGTCTGGCGCAGCGTCGACGTGGTGCTCTACCCCTCGGCCGAAGAAGCAACGACCGTGGTGGGCATGGAGCCGTCCGTGCGCGCGCGCGCCGTGCCGGCCTTCGGTTTCACCGAGTTCGGGCGGCTGCGGGAACCGCCCGCGGATGCCGATCTGCTGTTCGTCGGCGGCTTCGCGCATCCGCCGAACGAGGCCGCCGTGCTCTGGTTTGCCAGCGACATCCTGCCGCTGGTCCAGGCCCGCCATCCGGCGGCGCGGCTGGTGGTGGCAGGCTCGCACCCGGGAGCATCGGTGCGCGCGCTCGCCGCGGCAGGGGCGGTGATCCACGCCGATCTTTCCGCTGCGGCGCTGCGGGCGCAGTACGGCGCCGCCCGCGTGGTAGTGGCGCCGCTGCGCTACGGCGCCGGGGTGAAGCTGAAGGTCGCCGAGGCGCTGCGCGAAGGCACGCCGCTCGTCACCACGACGGTGGGCGCGCAAGGACTGGCCGGCATCGAGGCGGCGGCTGCCATCGCCGACGACCCCGCCGACTTCGCCGCCGCAGTGACGGCACTGCTCGACGATGCCGCGCTGTGGCGGTCGCGCTGTGCCGCCGCGCTCGACTACGCGCAACAGCATCTGACCGAGGCCGCGCTGCGGCGCGGCTTTCTGGAGGCTGCCGGCCTTGGTGCACCGACAGCAGCGGCGCCGGAACGGATCGCGGCGTGAGCGGGCGGGCGCAAAAGCCAGGAGGCCGGCGCCCCCTGGGCCCGCGCCCCCTGAGCCTGCGTGCGCGCCCGCTTACGCCGCGAACCGTTCCCGTGCCGCCAGTTCGCGTCGCCGCCAGCGCCAGCCGATGGTGCTTGCCGTTACCATCCCGGCGGTTGCCATCACGTCCATCGCCGTGCGATCGCCCAGGACGTGCCCGAGCGCGCCCATCGCCAGGATGCCCAGCGGTCCGCAGCCGATGCAGACCGTCAGCAGCCCCATCAGGCGGGAGCGGATTTCCATTGGCGCGTGGGCGGCGATCAGCGCCGTCTGCATGGCGCTGAACGCGGCGGCACCGCAGCCGCCCGGGATCATGGCGAGGCACGCCAGCGGGAAGCTCGGCATTCGCGGCATCGCCGCCACGGCGGCGAGGAACAGCAGGGTGCCGCCCACCATCAGCAGGCGGCCGCCGCACGGGGCTCCGTTGCGGGCCAGATATGATCCGGCCAGCAGCGCGCCCACCGGTTCGCTTGCCGCCAGCACGCCGACGAGGGAGGCGGGCACGCCGAAGTGCCGCTCGGCGATCGGTGTGACCAGTGCGATGTAGGAGAAGGCGAACACGTTGGTGGTGATGGTGGTGGCGAGCACGCCGGCGATGACCGGGTGACCCCAGGCGTAGCGCAGCCCCTCCACGAGTTCCCGCCCAACATGGCGCACCACCCGCCGGGCCGGCGCCTGGTGGTGGCGCACCCCGAGCGCGAGCAGGGCCGCCCAGGCGTAGCAGGTGGCGGAGATCGTGTAGGTGCCGGCGAGGCCGAGGGTCTGGAACGCGATCCCGGCGGCGAGCGGCCCGCCCAGCCGCACCAGCGCGTTGGTCAGCGAATTGAAGGCGAAGCCGCGCGGCAGCAGTGCCGGCGCCAGGGTCTCGCCCAGCATGCGCCGGCGGGTAGCGCCTTCGGTGGACCACATGATCCCGCTCGCCAGGGCCGCCGCCGCCAGCACCCAGGGCCATGCCGCCGGCGGCACCGCCCCGGTCCAGGCGAGCGCCGCCACCGTCGCCGAGGCTGCGCCGCTCACCACCTGCGCCGCGACCAGGATCGCCTTGCGGTCGAGCCGTTCGGAGACCACGCCGGCGAGCGCGCCGAGCAGCAGCATCGGCAGGTTGCGGCAGGCCGACACGACCGCGACCGCCAGGCCGGAGTGCGTGACCTCGAAGGTGAACAGCGCCGCGGCGAGGATTTCGAACTGGCGCATGGCGTTGGAGACGCCGCCCACTCCCCACAGCCGCGCGAACCCCGGCGCAGCCAGCAGCACCCCGACGCCGGCCCGGGGCGCCGGGCTTTCCTCGTCCATTCGTTTCCCCCGGCTCGTTTTCGGCGCGCCGATTCCCCGGCGCCGTGACGCCGGCGCTGGTGCGCCGGCCGCGTCTTCTCCGCCGCGCCGTGTCCCTCCGGGGGCTTCCCCCGAGGGCCCGGTGCGCCGCCCGTCCGGCCGGGCATTGACCCCGACCGGGCGGCAGGTTCTATCATGGCGTTAAAGCAGCCACTCCGGCAGAGGGGAAATCGACCGATGAACGACATGGCGACGCCCACCTACGATCGCACCGTGGAAGACCTCGGCAACATCGTCGAGCTCGGCCATGTCAACGTCACCGTGCCGGACCAGCGGCTGGCGACGATCTTCTACGTCTCGGGCCTCGGGCTGACCCGCGATCCCTATCTGATGTCGGGCCTCGACAACATGTGGATCAACGTCGGCCGCGCGCAGTTCCACCTGCCGGCGCGGGCGCCGCAGGTGGTGCGCGGCACGACCGGCCTCGTGATCTCCGACACCGGCGCGCTGCTGGAGCGGCTGGGCCGGGTCAGGAAGGATCTGGCGGAGACGAAATTCAGCTATCGCGAGGGCAACGACGGGGTGGAGGTCACCTGCCCCTGGGGCAACCGCATCCGCTGCCATGCACCGGATGCGGAACGGTTTGGCCGCATCACGCTCGGCATGCCCTATGTGGAATGCGACATCCCGCAAGGCACGTCGCTGGAAGGTATCGCCCGCTTCTACCGCGAGATCCTGGGTGGCATCGCCGGGGTGGCGAAGGATGCGCGCGGGCCGCACGCCTGGGCGATCCTGGGCGACGGCAACAAGATCACGTTCCGCGAGAGCGCGGCCGAGCAGCCGCCGTACGACGGCCACCACATCCAGATTACGCTCGCGGACTTCTCCGGTCCGCACAAGAAACTGCTGGAGCGCGGGCTGATCACCGAGGAATCCGACCAGCACCAGTACCGCTTCAACGACATCGTCGATGTCGATACGAACAAGGTGCTGTTCACGATCGAGCACGAGGTGCGCAGCATGCGCCACCCGCTGTTCGCCCGCCAGCTCGTGAACCGCAATCCGGCGCAGACCAACCGCGCCTACGCCCCGGAATGGGACGCCTGGCGCTGGGCGATGCCGGCGTCGTAGGACAGGCAGGGCGGCGGCAGGGACGCGCCGGGGCGTCCTGTCGGACGGGCGCGACATCGAGGGCGCTCCCCCGGGTAGCCGCGCTGCCGTGGCGAACCCGGGCGGGGCGCCCTAGATAGCGTACCCATCCCTGCCTCGTGGCGCGGCGGCGGCGCCCGGTGGTCCTTACCTTGCCGCCAATGGAGGACCCTGCATGCGCATCGGCGTGATCGGACTGGGGCGCATGGGCGCCAACATCTCGCGGCGCCTGATGCGCGCGGGGCATTCCTGCGTGGTGTTCGACGCCAAGGCGGAAACCGCTCAAAGGCTCGGCGCGGAAGGGGCGAAGCCGGCTGGATCGCTGGCCGAGGTGGTCGGCGCGCTCGGTCCCAGCCCGCGCGCGGTGTGGGTCATGCTGCCGTCCGGCAAGATCACCGAGGACGCGATCGCCGAACTCAGCAAGCTGCTCGGCACTGGCGACATCGTGATCGACGGCGGCAACACCTTCTACAAGGACGACATCCGCCGCGCGAAGACGCTCGCCGGGAAGGGAATCCGCTACGTCGACTGCGGCACCTCGGGCGGCGTCTGGGGGCTGGAGCGCGGCTACTGCCTGATGATCGGGGGCGAAAAGGACGCGGTCGACCACCTCGACCCGATCTTCGCCGCCCTGGCGCCCGGCCTCGGCGACATCCCGCGCACGGAGGGCCGCGAGGCCCGCGATCCGCGCGCCGAACGCGGCTATATCCACGCGGGTCCTCCGGGGGCCGGGCATTTCGTGAAGATGGTGCACAACGGTATCGAATACGGCCTGATGCAGGCCTATGCGGAAGGTTTCGACATCCTCAAGGGCCGCAGCGCGGACAGCCTGCCAGAGGACGAGCGCTTCACGCTCGATCTCGGCGACGTCGCGGAGGTGTGGCGGCGAGGCTCGGTGGTCTCCTCCTGGCTGCTCGATCTCACCGCCAGCGCGCTCGCGACCGACGAGCAACTGGAACATTTCTCCGGCTTCGTCGAGGATTCCGGCGAAGGCCGCTGGACAATCGATGCCGCGGTGGAGGAAGCGGTGCCGGCCAACGTCCTCGCCGCCGCGCTGTTCACCCGCTTCCGCTCCCGCCGCGAACACACCTTCGGGGAAAAAGTGCTGTCGGCCATGCGCTTCGGCTTCGGCGGGCATACCGAGCACATGCTGAACCAGAAATAAGGCGGCTGCCGGCATGACCGTTCTCGTCATGATGGGGGTTTCCGGCAGCGGCAAGACCACCATCGCGCGCGGCGTGGCCGCACAGCTCGGCTGGGACGTGATCGAGGGCGACAGCCTGCATCCGCCGGCGAACATCGCCAAGATGAAGGCGGGCATCCCGCTCACGGACGCCGACCGCTGGCCGTGGCTGGAGGCGATCGCGCGCGCGATCGACGCGGTCCGCGCCGCCGGCCGCTCCGCCCTCGTCGCCTGCTCGGCGCTGAAGCACAGCTACCGCGCCATCCTGATCGGCGACCGCCCGGATGTCGTGCTCGTCTACCTGCAGGGCTCGCACGCGCTGATCGCCGCGCGGATCGCCGCCCGCAAAGGGCATTTCATGCCGCCGTCGCTGCTCGACAGCCAGTTCGCCGACCTCGAAGAACCAGGGCCGGACGAACGCCCGATCGTCCTTTCCGTCGCACCAGGCCCGGAGGCGATCGTCGCCGCGGCCCTCGAAGCCCTCCGGGGCAGGGGAGTCATTGCATGAACGAAGCGGTCTATCCGAGCCTGCGCGACCGCGTGGTGCTCGTCACCGGCGGCGGATCGGGCATCGGCGCGGAGGAGGTCGCGCAGTTCGCCGCCCAGGGCGCGCGCGTCGCCTTCCTCGACATCGCCGACGAGCCCGCGTGCGCCCTGGCCGCACGGGTCGCCGCGGCAGGCCATCCCGAACCGTTGTTCCACCATTGCGACCTGGCGGATATCACCGCCCTGCGCGAAGCGATCGCCGAGATCGGCCGTCGGCTCGGCCCGATCACCGTGCTGGTCAACAACGCCGCCAACGACCAGCGGCACAAATGGGAAGACGTCACCCCCGAATACTGGGACGAGCGGCTCGCGGTGAACCTGCGCCACCAGTTCTTCGCCATCCAGGCCGTCGCGCCGATGATGCAACAAGCCGGTGGCGGATCGATCGTGAATTTCGGCTCGGTGAGCTGGCACGTCGGCCAGGGCGGCATGCCAGCCTACACCACGGCAAAAGCGGCGGTCGAAGGGCTGACCCGCGGCATGGCGCGCGACCTCGGCCCCGATAACATCCGGGTCAACTGCGTCGTTCCCGGCTGGATCATGACCGAACGGCAGATCAGCCTGTGGCTGACACCCGAAGCCGAAGCGAACCTGATCCGCAGCCAATGCCTCAAACGCAAACTGGTGCCCGCCGACGTCGCGCGCATGGTGCTATGGCTCGCCGCCGACGACAGCCGCATGTGCACCAGCCAGTTGTTCGTCGTCGACGCCGGGCGGATCTGAAGGGGCGGGAAGGAAGCAAGGCCAGGGGTTCTGCCCCTGGCCCCCCCCACACGCTCGGAACCAACGGAAGGGTTCCAAGGGCGAGCCCTTGGTGGGGGTCCAGGGGGCAAAGCCCCCTGGCCTTGCTACCGCACCGCCCCCGGCGCGCCGCAGCATTTCTTGTATTTCTTGCCTGATCCGCACGGGCAGGGGTCGTTGCGGCCGACGCTGCGGTCCGGCCGCAGTATCGTCTCGCGCACCACCTGTCGCAGGCGCTGCATCGTGACGGGCAGTTCGGCGATGATTTCGCTGCAGAGGATGAATCGCGCCTCTTCCTCTTCCGGGAAATCGAGGTCGTCCTCATCCTCGGCGAGCAGGAGCACGGGGTGGACCAGCTCGTACACGGCGGGGCGGCGCATCAGCTGCTCCCAGCTCGCCTGCGCGCGTTCCATGCCGGTTACGAAGCCGAAGCCCCACAGGACGCCTTCGATCAGCTCGTCATCCTGCATCTCCAGGAAGGGTTCCGGCGCCAGGCCGCGGGCGAGTTCGGCCCGGCCGGCGGCGAAATAGCGGGCGAGCAGCGTTTGTGCCGCCGCGGCGACCTCGGGCCGGAGGAGCCGTTCGTGCGCCGTTGCGCCCCCCCAGATCGGGGCTTCGTTGCCGGCGAGCGGCGGCTCGTCGGGGCAGATGTGCAAGGCGGTGAAATACCCGTCGACGGACTCGAGCGGCATTGCCGCGCCGGTGACCGAGAGGGTGAGCAACTGCCAGTCGAGCCAGGCTTCCTCGGACGGCGACAGGCCCGGCAAGCTCACGGCCGTCGGTGGGGCCGGTGGGAACGGCAGGGCCGGATCGTCGATCGGGGCGGCGGCGTCGAGCGCCTCCGGCTCGTTCGCGCGTTCCAGCACGGCGCGCCACGCCTCCGCCTGTTCCTCGTCTGCCTCCTCCGCGATGGCGTCGAGGTGGCGCTGACGGTTCAGCTCCACCTCCGCATTGAGGCCGAGCGCTTGCGCGGCGGGGAACCAGGCGGACCAGGACGGATCGTACAGATCGACCGTTTCCGCGAACCGGCCGAGCGCGTCGGCCAGGCGGGCGCGGTCGGCGCGGCCGGCGGCAACCAGCCAGGCGAAGGCCAGGAACAGCGCCGCCCTCAGATCGGACGGTGTCAATTCCTCCTCCAGCCGGTCGTAGACGGCATCGAGCGGCGTGGCGCCGTCGTCATAAAGGGCGGTGATGTGCGACGGGAGCAACCTCTCCGCCTTGCCGCCGAGCACGCACGGCCACATCATCTTTGATTCCGCGAGCATGCGGGCGAGCGCGGGGAATGCCTCGGTGCGACGAGCGGCGGCGAGCACGGCGAGGCCGCAGGCCGCCTGCCGTTCCTCTTCGAGCAGCAGCGGCTCGTCCGCCGCCGCACGGGCGAGCAGGGCGGTCACGTCGGGTACCAGCTCCGCAGCGAACGGCAGCGCCGCGCGCAGCGCGGCGGCGGGCGGCGTATCGGCCGCGGCAAAGGCGGCCAGGCAGTCCTCGCGTGTCATCGGTCCCTCCGTTTCCTCATGCCCCGGCACGCTTGACCGCCCCGGGCAGGGCGGCCACTTGTAGCGCGCCATGGCCACTCGCATCCTCATCGATCACCGCATCGCCCCCGCTGTGATCGCCCCCGCTGTGATCGCCCCCGACGTGATCGCCCCCGATGTGATCGCCTCCTTGGGCGCGAACAGGTCCGGCGCCCCCGCGCCGCTGCGCCATCCCGAAAAGGCGGGGCGGCCGGACCACCCGATCCAGCGCAAGCCCGCATGGATCAGGGTGAAAGCGCCGACCCACCCCGTCTATCACGAGACCCGCGCCCTGCTGCGCGCGCATCGTCTCACCACGGTCTGCGAGGAAGCGGCCTGCCCCAATGTGGGCGAATGCTGGAGCCAGCGCCACGCCACCATGATGATCCTGGGCGAGGTGTGCACCCGCGCCTGCGCCTTCTGCAACGTCGCCACCGGCGTCCCGGGCGCCGTCGATGCCGACGAACCGGCGCGGGTCGCCGATGCGGTGGCGAAGCTCGGCCTCAAGCATGTGGTCATCACCTCGGTCGATCGCGACGACCTGGCCGACGGCGGTGCCGGTCATTTCGCCGCCGTGATCGCGGCCCTGCGCGCGGCGGCACCCGGCACCACGATCGAAGTGCTGACGCCCGATTTCCTGCGCAAGCCGGGCGCGGCGGAGGTGGTGGCCGAAGCGCGGCCGGATGTGTTCAACCACAACCTGGAAACCGTGCCGCGGCTCTATCCGTCGATCCGCCCCGGTGCCCGCTACTACCAGTCGTTGCGCCTGCTCGATCGGATGAAGACCCTGGCGCCCGGCGTGTTCACCAAGTCCGGGCTGATGGTGGGCCTGGGTGAAAGCCGCGCCGAGATCATGCAGGTGATGGACGATTTGCGCATCGCGGACGTCGATTTCCTCACCATCGGCCAGTATCTGCAGCCGAGCGTGAAGCATGCCGCGGTGGAGCGGTTCGTCACGCCCGACGAGTTCGCCGAATACGCAGCACTCGCCCGCGCCCGCGGCTTCCTGCTCGTCTCCGCCACGCCGCTCACCCGCAGTTCCTACCATGCCGACGCCGATTTCGCGGCGCTGCGCGCGGCGCGGGCGCGCGAGGCCGTGGCGGCCTGAGCCGATGGCGGGAGCAGGGCGCACGCACGCCGTTTTGCCGCCCCGAGGGTTGGGGTGGGGGATGGCTCGCCCCACGCAGCGCCGTGTGGTCCGCCCTTCCACTTCTCCCCCGCAAGGGGGAAATACCTGAACCATGCCCACGCACGCGGAGCGCCAGGTCGTCCCCTACCGGCCGGACCAGCTTTTCGACCTGGTTGCCGACGTCGGCCGCTATCCCGAATTCCTGCCCTGGTGCGTCGGCGCGCGGGTGCGCAGCCGCAGCGAGACGACGGAAGTCGCCGATCTCACCATCGGCTTCGGCCCGTTCCGCGAGAGCTTCACGAGCCGGGTCGCGCTCGAACGCCCGTACCGGGTGAAGGTTGCCTACGAGAACGGTCCGTTCCGATACCTCAACAACCAATGGACCTTCACCGCCGTGTCCGCCGGCACCGAGGTCGCGTTCTTCGTCGATTTCGAATTCCGCTCGCGCCTGCTGCAACGTGCGATCGGCGTGGTGTTCAACGAGGCGGTGCGGCGAATGGTGGCGGCCTTCCTTCGCCGTGCGGGGCAGATCTACGGCCTGCCCGAGCGCGTGCCGGCCCCGGTCGCCGCCGCGGGCGATACCGTGTCCTCCGTCGGCCAGGGCTGACAGCGCCCGCCGGTCCTGCTTTGCTGCACCCGCTGCCTCGCGGAGACGCCCCATGACCTACGTCCACCCCATCTATGCCCCGGTCCGCCCCGACGCGCTCGCCCCCGCGGTGCGCGTCAACCTCTATTCCGACACCCAGACCCGGCCATCCCCGGCGATGAAGCAGGCGATGGTGGCCGCCGAGGTGGGCGACGAGCAGCATGGCGACGATCCCACCGTGCATGCGCTGTGCGATCGGATGGCCGCCCTGCTCGGCAAGGAGGCGGCGGTGTTCCTGCCGTCCGGCACCATGTGCAACGAGATCGCGATCCTCACCCATTGCCGCCGCGGCGACGAGGTGATCGCGCACGAGACCGCGCATATCCTGACCGCCGAGGGCGGCGCGCCGGGCGCGCTGGCGGGGGTGTCCGTGCTCGGGCTGCGCGGGCCGCGCGGGCAGTTCGATGCCGATACGTTGCGCGCGGCCTTCCGCGAACGCCGCCGCAATGTGCCCCCGCAGACATTGGTGGAGATCGAGCAGACGGCGAATCTCGGCGGCGGCACGGTCTGGCCGCTCGACCGGCTGGGTGCGGTGTGCGACGCGGCGCACGAAGCGGGCATGGCGGTGCATATGGACGGCGCGCGGCTGATGAACGCGGTGGTGGCGTCGGGCGTGACGGCGGCGGAGATGGCGGCGGGCTGCGATTCCGTGTGGCTCGATTTCACCAAAGGCCTGGGTGCGCCGCTCGGCGCGGTGCTGTGCGGCAGCGCGGCGTTCATCGACGCCGCCTGGCAGTGGAAGCAGCGGCTGGGCGGATCGTTGCGCCAGGCCGGCATCTGCGCCGCGGCCTGCCTGTATGCGCTGGATCACAACGTCGACCGGCTGGCCGAGGACCATGCGAACGCCGCCGCGCTGGCGCGCGGGCTCGCGCAACTGCCGGGAATCGTGGTGGAGGTGCCGGAGACCAACCTGGTATTCTTCACGACCGAAGGCGCGGGCGTGACGGCCGACGAGCTGGCCGCACGCGTGCGCCGGCAGGGCGTGCAGATTTCCACCATGGGCCGCTTCCGCGCCCGCGCCTGCACGCATCTCGACGTCGATCGCGACGGGATCGCGCTTGCGGTGGCGGCGGTGCGCGACGCGCTCGGCGGCTGAGCCGATCGCACTGGTCGGTTTCCGTATCTGCAAGGGGTAAAGGTACCGCGGCGGGCCTGGGTTGCATGAAAGGCCGTTGCCACCGGCGCGGCTACCGGGCAGTTTTTTCCTCCCGCCGGCGCGAGTCGCCGGCATCGTGGAGAGGAAACGGACTATGAGCGACGTTGTCGCCTCGCCAAGATTGCGCTCCGTGCAGCGCGTCGCGGTCGGGATGCTGCTGCTGACCGGCGCAGTGAACTATATCGACCGGGTGGCGCTCGCCATCGCCAACCCGCTGATCCGCCAGGACCTGCACCTGTCGATCGCCGAGATGGGCGTGCTGCTGTCGATCTTCCTGTGGACGTATTGTTTCGCGCAGTTACCGGTCGGCTTCGCGATCGACCGGGTGGGGCCGCGGTTGCTGCTCGGGTTGGGCGCGGTGATCTGGTCGTTCGCGCAGGTCTGGGCCGGCTTCGTCGGATCGATGGCGCAGTTCGCCTGGACCCGCGTGCTGCTCGGCATCGGCGAGGCGCCGCAGTTCCCGCTCGATGCCAAGGTGGTGCGCACCTGGTTCAACGTGCGCGACCGCGGCACGCCGACGGGCATCTTCAACTCCGCCTCCACGCTCGGCCCGGCGATCGCGCCGCCGTTGCTGACGTTCCTGATGCTCACGTTCGGCTGGCGCTCGATGTTCATCATCATCGGCATTGCCGGCATCGTGATCGGGCTGATCTGGTGGGCGATCTATCGCGATCCGGAGTCCTACAATCTGACGCCGGCGGAACGCCACTACCTCGACGACGGCGAGGACGGCAGCCACGGCGGGCGGGTGAGCTTCGCCGAATGGCGGTCGCTGTTCGGCTATCGCACCACCTGGGGCATGATCTTCGGCAATTTCGGCAATGGCTACATGATCTGGCTGTACGCCGCCTGGCTGCCGGGCTACCTGGAGATCCAGCGCCATATCAGCATCCCGCATACCGGCTGGGTGGCTGCGATCCCGTACGTGTTCGGCGTGATCGGCAGCCTGCTTGGCGGCTGGACGGCAGACCGGCTGATGCGGGCTGGGTTCTCGCCGATCAACAGCCGCAAGCTGCCGATCATCCTCGGCATGGTCGGCGCGTCGGCCTGCACGATCTTCGCCGCGCTGACGCCGTCCAATACCGCGGCGGTGGCGGCGATCTCGGTGGCGGTGTTCGCGGGCAACCTGGCCGGGGCGACGATCTGGGCGCTGGCGGTGGTGGCCGCGCCGTCGAAGGGCGTGGCCTCGCTCGGGTCGATGCAGAACTTCGGTGGCTTCCTGGGCGGCGCGCTGGCGCCGATGCTGACCGGTTTCATCGTGCAGGCGACGCATTCCTTCGTCCCGGCGCTGATCCTGTCGGCGGTGGTCTCGATCCTGTCGGCGATCGTCTATCTGGTGGTGGTGCGCGAGCCGGTGGTGCTGCCCGATGTGGGGGCGGTCCCGGCGGTGGCGTAAACGCGCGTCGGGGAGGTCGCCCGGCCTCCCCGACGCCGCGCCGGACAGCGCGTCCTGCACGCCGTGGTTGTGCATCTCGGTGCACATGAAAGTGACAGCGCCGCCTGCCAGGCGTCTGTGTCGCCCCGGAGAAATCGTTGCGCCCTTTCGGGGCGCGTGGCATCCTTTTGCGTACCGGCGCGATCCGTGCACGGGGGATGCAGAACGGGTATGGCGACAGCTCCCTACCGAGCGTACACGACAACCGTCGTCGGCGCCTACAGCGTTCCCCGGTGGTATGAGGCGCTGGATCACCAGGTAACCCTGGGTCAGCTCACGCCGGCGGACTTCGCGGATGCGCAGTTCCGTGCCACCGAGGCGGCGATCCTCGAGCAGGAGATCGCCGGCATCGACGTCATCACCGGCGGCGAGATGCATCGGCGCATGCACAACCGGCATGCGCCGCCCAATGCGATGCTGAACCATTTCTGGCAGAAGATGCCGGCCTTCCAGACGGCCAACCGGCCGCGGCCGATCAGCGCGCACGATCCGAACGTCTTCCACCCGGCCGCCATCTGCCGCGGCCCGATCGAGGAGACGACCGACCTCGGCCTAGTGGACGAATTCCGGATGGTTGCCTCCTTCGCACGCAAGCCGGTCAAGGTCACGATGACCGGGCCGCATCTGCTGACGGCGATCGCTTACGACGAATACTACAACGACCTGCCGCGGATGATGGCGGACATGGGCAAGCTGCTGCATCGGAATTTCATCCGCCTCGCCGCTGCCGGCTGCAAGCACATCCAGATCGACGAACCCTATTTCACGCCCGCCGACGACGCCGAGGTCGCCGCCGCCGTGGCGGCGATCAACATGGCGATCGAGGGCCTGCCGGACGACGTGCACGTGCTGCTGCACGTCTGCCAGGGCAATTATGCGGTCGGGCCCGATTACGACGGCCAGATCGGGCACCGCTACTTCGATGTCGGGCGCTACAAGGCCGACATCATCACCGCGGTTGCTTGCGACGCGTTCCTGATCGAGCACGACATGACGCCGCCCTACCAGGGCCTGCTCGGCGATCGGCAGCTCGGCGTCGGCGCGGTGGATGTGCAGGACCCGAACGTGGAAACCGGGGCGCTGGTCGCTGCGCGCATCCGCGCGCACGGCTGGCTCGCCCCGGAACAGACGATCGTTACCAGCTCGTGCGGATTCAACCACCTGCCCCGACATGTCGCGCTGGGCAAGCTTCGGGCCATGGTGGAGGCCCAGGCCATTCTGCGCGGCGGCACGGATTAGCACGGTGCCCGGATGAGCGCGCATCAGCCCGGCCGGGAGGTGGCGGAAGCGCCAGGCGGGCTGTCGGCGGAGCAGGTGCGCGTGGCGGAGGCCATTGCGGGCGTCGGTGCGTTCGAACTCGACCTCGCCGCCGGGCGCTGGATGACGACGCCGCAGGTCGCCGTGCTGTTCGGCCTCGATCCGCATATCCTGCGGCCGGCGCTCGCGGAATGGGAAACAGCCGTCTTTCCCGACGATCTCCTGAAGCTGCATGCCGCGATCGACGCCGCCGCGCGGGGCGGCAGATTCAGCGTGGAGATCCGCACCCGCCACCCCGACGGCACGGTGCATTGGCTGTCCGGCAAGGGCGAGATGGTCGCCGCCGCCGGCGACGGCACCCGGCGGCTGCATGGCGCCTGGCAGGACATCACCGACCGCAAGACGCTCGAGGTCCGGCTGCTCGCGCTCACGGAAACCCTGGAAGCGCGCGTGGCCGAGGTCCGCGACGAGGCGCGGGTGCTGGAAATCCTGAACCGGACCGGCGTCGCCGTCGCCGCGGAACTCGACCTGGAGCGTCTGGTGCAGACGGTCACCGACGCGGCGGTCGAAATCGCCGAGGCACAGTTCGGCGCCTTCCTCTACACGCGGCACGACGACAACGGCGACATCGCGGTCCTCTGCGCGCTGTCGGGCGCCGCGCGCGAAGCCTTCGCGGATTTCCCGATGCCGCCCGGCACCGAGGTGTTGGATCTGACCTTCGGCGGCCTCGGCCCGGTGCGCTCCGACGACATCCTGGCCGATCCGCCCTATGGCCGGCACGCGCCGTTCCACGGCATGCCGCCGGGCCACCTGCCGATACGGAGCTACCTCGCGGTGCCGGTCGTCTCCCGCTCCGGCGCGGTGCTCGGCGGATTGTTCTTCGGCCACGCCGATCCCGGCGTATTCACCGAGCGGGCCGAACGCATCATCGCGGGCATCGCGGCACAGGCGGCGATCGCCATCGACAATGCGCAGCTGTACCGCACGAGGCTGCAGGAAGTCGACGGCCGCCGGCACGCCGAGGCCGAGCTGCAGGCGCTGAACGCCACCCTGGAGCAGCGCGTGCGCGAACGCACGCGGCAACTGGAGGCAAGTCTGGAGGAGCTGCGCGAGAGCGAACGCCGCTTCCGCCTGCTGGTCGAGTCAGTCCTCGATTGCGCGATCTTCCAGATCGACGTCACCGGCACGGTCGTCAAATGGAACCCGGGCGCCGAACGGCTCAGCGGCTACACGGCGGCCGAAATCGTCGGCCGGAATTTCGCCTGCCTCTACACCCCCGAAGACCTGGCGCGCGGCGTGCCGGGGCGGCTGATTGCCAGTGCAACATCTGCCGGGCGGCACGAGGACGAAGGCTGGCGGGTGCGCAAGGACGGCAGCCGGTTCTGGGCCAATGCCACCCTGCATGCGATCCGCGACGAACAGGGCCTGCTGCTGGGTTTTGCCAAGATCACCCGCGACCTGACTGAAAAACGGGAAGCCGAGGAACGCGCGCGCCAGTCGCAGAAGCTCGAAGCCGTCGGGCAACTGACCGGCGGCGTCGCGCACGACTTCAACAACCTGCTGACCGTGATCGGCGGCAGCCTGGAAACATTGCAGCGCCGGCTGGCGGAGCGGGAGGACGCGGCCCTGCGCCAGCTCGTGAATTCGGCGCTAATCGCCTCCTCCCGCGCGGCCATCCTGACCCAGCAGCTCCTGGCCTTCTCCCGCCGCCAGCCGCTGCAGCCGAAGCCCGTTTCGGTGAACGCACTCATCAGCGGCGTGTCGGAGATGCTGCGTCGAACTCTGGCCGAAACGATCATGATCGAGACGGTGCTCGCCGGCGGTATCTGGCTTATCCATGTCGATGCCAACCAGCTTGAAAGCTGCGTGCTCAATCTCGCGGTCAACGCGCGCGACGCCATGCCGGACGGCGGCAAGCTCACGATCGAGATCGGCCAACGTCCATCTCGACGAGGCCTACGCGCGCGGCGCCGAGGTCCCGGCCGGACAGTACGTCGGGATTTTCGTCAGCGACACCGGCGTCGGCATGACGGCGGAGGTCGCGGCCAAAGCCTTCGAGCCGTTCTTCACGACCAAGCAGGTCGGGCAGGGAACCGGCCTCGGCCTCTCGCAGGTCTATGGCTTCGTGAAACAATCGGGCGGGCACGTGAAGATCTACAGCGAGGTGGGGGCCGGCACCACAATCAAAATCTACCTCCCGCGGCTGATGCAGCAGGACACGGCAAGCAGCGAACAGGCAGCCCCGGAACCGATCCCGGACGGTCAGGGAGAAGTCGTCCTGGTAGTGGAAGACGAAGGCGAAGTCCGCTACCTCTCCGTCGATCTGCTGCGCGAACTCGGCTACCAGGTGCTGGAGGCGGCGAATGGGGCCGCCGCGCTCCGCCTGATCGACCGGCATCCGGAAATCGCACTGGTGTTCACCGACGTCGGCCTGCCCGGCGGCATGAACGGGCGGCAACTGGCCGACGAAGCGCGGCGGCGCCGACCCGACCTGAAAGTCCTGTTCACCACCGGCTACGCACGCAACGCCATCGTCCACCACGGCCGCCTCGACCCGGGCGTCGACCTGATCACCAAACCCTTCACCTTCGCCGCCCTGGCCGCCAAACTGCGCCAGATGCTGGAACGCCCGTAGCGGCCCGATACCACCGGCCGAAACGTGTGATCTCCGCAAGCAAGGCCAGGGGCAGAGCCCCTGGCCTTGCTTGCGGAGATCACACGTTTCGGCGGCTGGTATCAGAACCCGACGCGGTCGCCGCCTTTCAGCTTCAGCATGGTGCGGGCTTCTGCTGGCGTGGCGATTTCCAGGCTGAGCTCTTCCAGGATGCGGCGGATCTTCGCGACTTGTTCTGCGTTCGAGGTGGCCAACCGGCCTTTGCCGATATACAGGCTGTCTTCCAGCCCGACGCGTACGTTGCCGCCCTGGAGTGCGGCCATGGTGGTGAACGCCAACTGGTGGCGTCCGGCGGCGAGGGTTGACCACACGTAGGCGTCGCCGAACAGGCGGTCGGCGGTCTCCTTCATGAACAGCAGGTTGCGCGGGTCGGCGCCGATGCCGCCGAGGATGCCGAAGATCGTTTGCACGAACAGCGGCGGCTCGACGATTTTGTGGTCCAGGCAGTAGGCGAGGTTGTAGAGGTGGCCGACGTCGTAGCACTCGAACTCGAAGCGGGTGCCGTGTGTGCGGCCGAGGCGTTCGACGATGCCTTCGACGTCCTTGAAGGTATTGCGGAAGATGAAATTATCGGTGCGTTCCAGATACGGCTTTTCCCAGTCGTGCTTCCAGGTTTTCACCCGGTCCCCGGCGTGGGAGATGTTGAAGTTCATGCTGCCCATGTTGAGGCTGCACATTTCCGGCTTTGCCACCAGCGGCGCGGCGAGCCGGTCGTCGAGCGTCATGTTGAGGCCGCCGCCGGTGGTGATGTTCACCACCGCGTCGGTGCTTTGCTTGATGACCGGCAGGAAGCGCATGAAGACGGCGGGGTCGGGGGTGGGCTCGCCGGTCTGCGGGTCGCGCGCGTGCAGGTGGATAATGGCCGCACCCGCTTCGGCCGCCTCGATCGAGGAGCGCGCGATCTCCTCGGGCGTGATCGGCAGGTAGTCCGACATGCTGGGGGTGTGGATCGCCCCGGTCACGGCGCAGCTGATGATCACCTTGTTGGCCATGGTTCGCGGTTCCCTCCGGTTGCGGGCGCCTACTCTGCCGCTTGCGCGGATGAGGGGGAAGCCGGCGTGAGGGAGACCGGGCCGGGCAGGGTGCGCGGCAGGCCGGTGCGCGGGCGCGCGTGCGGGTTGCGGGCGAGCTCGCTGCATGCGGCGGCGAGGTCCTCCAGGGTGGCGGCGGCGTGGTCGGCGCCGACGGTGCTCAGCAGCCGGGCGACCTCGGCTGCCGGCTCGTCGCGGGGCACCAGCCCGACGACGATCGGCCGGCCGGGCAGCCGGTGGCGCAGCCGGCGCAGCAGGAAGCGCAGATGCGCAGGCGTGGCGGAGAGGTCGAGGTAGCACAGGGCGACCATCGCCACCTCGTGCGGATCGAGCGCGGCGATGCGCGCGCGCGAGGTGGCCGTGTGCGGCGCGACCTGCACGCGCAGGCCCGCCTGGCGCAGCAGGTGCGCCAGCATTTCGGCCGCGCCGTCGTCGAGCGGGCCGCGCCCGGCGATGCACAGCACGAGCGGCAGGTCCGGCTGCGGCGCAGGAGGTTCGGCCGCCGCGCCAGCGGCTTCCTCCGCCGGGGCGGGGAGGGCGGTTTCCTCCTCCAGCTCATGCACCAAGGTGACGATCGTGGCGTGGACGCGGGCGAGGTGTTCGGGGGAGAGCACGCCGCGCGCCGCGTCGGCGGTCGCGAGTTGCAGCCCTTTGACCGCGACCTCGTCGTAATAGAGGGCGAGCGATTGTTCGCGCAGCAGCGCCTCGGCGTCTTCCTGCACTTCGTCGGCGTCGCCGGCGAGCAGGCGCTGGTAGAAATTCTCGATCGGCGACAGCGGCGGCCGGTTGCCGAGCAGGATTTCGAGGAATTCGAGCTGCTTCACGTAGCGGCCGAGCACGACCAGGCAGACGGTGAGCGGCGTCGACAGCAGCAGCCCGATCGCGCCCCAGGCCCAGGTCCAGAAGATGGCCGCGACGACCACGGCGAACGGCGACAGCCCGGTGGTGCGGCCGTACAGGAACGGCTCGATCGCCTGCGAGACGACCAGCTCGGTGGTGGCGAACAGCGCCACGGTCCAGACTGCCATGCTCCAGCCGGGCGAGACGGCGATCGCGAGGCTGAGCGGCAGCAGGGCGGCGAGCGGCGAGCCGAGATAGGGCACGAACCGCAACAGCATGGCGAGGATGCCCCAGAGCAGCGGGCTCGGCACGCCGATCGCCCACAGGCCGAGGCCGATCGCGGCCCCGAAGCTCGCGTTCACCGCGAGCAGGGCGATGTAGTAGTGGCTGAGCCGCGCGCCGATCTCGTCGAGCGCGATGGTGGTGCGGTGCAGGTCGCCGGAGCCGAACACCCGGATGAGGCGGTCGCGCAGGTCCTCGCGCTGGAGCAGGATGAAGATGCTGACGACGAAGACGATGGCGGCGGTGCCGAGCGGGCTCGCGATCGGCAGCAGCACCTGCTCGGCGAGGCGGAAGGCGGTGCCGAGCTGCGGGGAGAAGGCGCTCGAGGGCGTCGGCTGCTGCGCGGGTGGCGGCTGGGACGGGGGCTTCGCTCGGGTGGGCACGGCGGGGGCCGGCGTCGCCCGAGGGGCGATCGGCGGGGCGGTGGGCGGCGCGGTGGGATGCGACGGCGCCGTCGCGGGCGCCACATGGGCGAACCGATCGGAGATCGCCGCCACCTGGTCGACGACGACGCTGCGCACCGCCTGAAACTTGTGTTCCACGGTGACCTGGTAGCGCGGCACGTTGCCGGCGAGGCCGGCGATCTGGGTGCCGATCAGCCAGCCCAGCACCAGCAGGAGCCCGAGGCCGATGATGGCGGCGGCGACCGCCGAGGTGGCCCGGCCGAGGCGCAGCCGCCGCAGCACGCGCGCGAGCGGGGCGAGAAGGAAGCTGAGCAGCACCGCCAGGGTGAGCGGGATCAGCACCGCGCGCGCGAGGTAGAGGCAGGCCACCGCGACCACCGCCACGATGGTGCCGAGCAGGGAGGCGATGCGCGACAGTTCCGACGTGACCGGCGGGTCCGGGGTCAGGCGCGTGGCGGCGGGGGTATCGAGCATCGGCTTCTTTCGGGGGGTCGCTGCCGGTTCTGGTGCCGTCTTGCCTGTGGGAGACCAGAGGGGGCGGCCAAAGAGGATAAGGGTGCATCCTATCGGTCGCGGCCCGGGCGCGCACGATCAAAGGATTGTGGGGCAAAGGACCGCGGGAGGCGGGCCAAGGGGGGCGGGCTCAAGGAGATGGGGTGGTGTGCCGGGCGCACCGGGCGCTATACTCTGCGGGTCGCCGCTCTGCGGCGGCATGCGTCCGCGTAGCTCAGCAGGATAGAGCACAGGATTCCTTGTTGCAGAACTGGGCGTGGCAATCGGAAACGGCGCCACGGATCCGCTCAAAGTCGGGGAAAGCTGCGGCGGGCTTCCGCCTTGCCGATCCCGAGCCAAGCCCCGGCCTGCCGGCGGGGGAAGGTGTAGAGACTGGACGGGCGGCACCTGTCGGCTTCGGCCCAGGGTGAAGGGACAGTCCAGCCCACGAACGGTTCCGGGGATCCGGGGCCGGCGGCGAAAGCCGAAGTGGGATGAATCCTGGGGTCGTGGGTTCGAATCCCGCCGCGGACGCCACTTGTTTCAAAGATTGCCGCTCCCGCGTGTGCGGCGTCGTCACCCCGTATGCCGCGCCGCCCCCCGTTCGTACCATCCCCGGCTCGCGCGCACGATCCGCACCACCGACAGCATCACCGGCACCTCCACCAGCACCCCCACCACCGTCGCCAGCGCCGCGCCGGACTGGAAGCCGAACAGCGCGATTGCCGCCGCCACGGCAAGCTCGAAGAAATTGGAAGCCCCGATCAGCGCCGACGGCCCGGCCACGCACCATTCCGTCCCCACCGCCCGGTTCACCAGATAGGCCAGCGCCGAGTTGAAATAGACCTGCACGATGATCGGGATGGCGAGCAGCAGGATCACCAGCGGCTGCGCCACGATCTGCCGCCCCTGCAAGCCGAACAGGATCACGAGCGTCGCGAGCAGCGAAACGAGCGAGACCGGTCCCAGCCGCCGCAGGGTGCGCCCCAGCGCCGCCGCCCCGCCCGCCTGCAGCAGCGCCCGCCGCCAGACCTGCGCCGCGATCACCGGCACCACGATATACAGCACGACCGAGGCCAGCAGCGTGTCCCACGGCACGGTGATGGACGACAGCCCGAGCAGCAGGCCGACGATCGGCGCGAAGGCCACCACCATGATCGTATCGTTCAGCGCCACCTGGCTGAGCGTGAAATGCGGCTCCCCGTCCACCAGGTTCGACCAGACGAACACCATCGCCGTGCAGGGTGCGGCGGCGAGCAGGATCAGCCCGGCGATGTAGCTGTCGATCTGCGCAGCCGGCAGCCAGGCGCGGAACAGGTGATCGATGAACAGCCAGCCGAGCAGCGCCATCGAGAACGGTTTCACCAGCCAGTTCACCCCGATCGTGGTCAGGGCGCCGCGCCAGTGCCGCCCGACCTCGCGCAACGCCGCCGGGTCGACCTTGAGCAGCATCGGGATGATCATCAGCCAGATCAGCACCGCGACGGGCAGGTTCACCTGCGCCACGGTGGCGTTCCCGATCATCCGGAATACGCCGGGGACCAGTTGCCCCAGCACGATGCCGGTGACGATGCAGAGCGCGACCCAGAGGGTCAGGAACCGCTCGAACAGGTTCATGGCGGGCTTGCGGACCGGAGCGCCGACACCCGTGGCGGCGGACCTGCGCGCGCTCATGCCGCCACCTGCCGCGCGGCCACGCCGGAGGGCAGCAGCAAGGTGATCGCGAGGCAGATCGCCAGCATGATCGCCGATCCCCACAGGCACGCCTCCATCCCGCCGGCCTCGGTCAGGACGCCCGACAGCAGGATCCCCATCAGCCGGCCGGCCGCATTGGCGGCGTAGTAGAAGCCGACGTCCTCGGCCGCCTTCTCCGATCCCGCATAGGCGAGGATCAGGTAGGAATGCAGCGAGGAGATCGACCGCGAAGGCGAAGCCGAACACCAGCAGCCCGACCACCAGGACCAGGTCGGGCCGCGGCACGCTCCGGCATCGCGAGCAGCAGCGCCAGCGCCACCGGGATGACCGTCAGGATCGCTGCCCCACAGCCGTGCGGCGGGCACCTCGCGGCTCAGCCCGTCGCGGCTGCGCGTGACCACCGTGGGCGCCAGCGCCTGCACGGCGCCGTAGCCGATGGTCCAGGCGGCGACGAAGCCGGCCACCTGCATGTATTGCCAGCCGATAGCCGTACAGGAACACCGGCAGCCCGACGACGAACCACACGTCGCGCGAGCCGAACATGAACACGCGCGCCGCCGCCATCAGGTTGATGGCGCGCGTCTTGGCGAACAGCTCGCGGAAGCTCTTCGACGACTTCGCCTTGCCCAGCGTCGCGCGGCAGCGAGCAGCACGACGCCGACCAGCACGATCGCCAGCATCGCCGGCCATCAGCCACAGCGCCGGGCGGAAGCCCGACCACCTGCAGCAGGAAGCCGCCGATGAAGAAGCCGGCGCCCTTGGTGGCGTTCTTCGAGCCGGTGAACCAGGCCACCCAGCGGAACAACTGCCCCGCGCCCTGCGTCGATGTCGCCTTGATCGCGCTTTTCGACGACGTCTTGGTCAGGTCCTTGGCGACGCCGGCGACGCCCTGCGCCATCACCACCCAGGCGACCGACGCGACCGCGCCCCAGGCGGGTTGCAGCGCCGACAGCATGAGCAGCCCGCCGATCTGCAGGACCTGGCCGCTCGTCAGCATGCGCGGGATGCCGAAGCGCGAGGCCAGCCAGCCGCCGCCGACATTGGCGAAGATGCCCGCCGCCTCGTACAGCAGGAACAGGAACGCCAGCATGAACGGCGTGTAGCCGAGGCTGTAGAAGTGCAGCAGCACCAGCATGCGCAGCGCGCCGTCGGTGAGGGTGAACAGGAAATACGCGGTCGTGACGATCGCGTAGTTGCGGACCCCAGATGACATCAGACGCCTCGCGCGATGACGATGTTGGCGAGATCGACCATGCGGCAGGCATAGCCGACCTCGTTGTCGTACCAGGCATAGACCTTGAGCAGCGTGCCGTCGGTGACCAGGGTGCTCGGGCCATCGACGATCGCGCTGCGCGGTGTCGTTGACGTAGTCGGCGGAGACCAGCGGACGCGTCTCGAAGCCGAGGATGCCGGCGAGCGCGCCCGCCGCCGCGTCGCGGAACAGGGCGTTGACCTCCTCGCGCGGTGACGGGGCGCGCCAGTCTCGAACACGCAATCGGTCAGGCTGGCGTTCAGCACCGGCGCGCGCACCGCGTGGCCGTTCAGCTTGCCCTTCAGCTCCGGATAGATCAGCGCGATGGCGGTGGCGCTGCCGGTGGTGGTGGGCGCAGCGACAGCATCGCCGAGCGCGCCCGGCGCAGGTCCTTGTGCGGCGCGTCGACCACGACATTGGTGTTGGTCGGATCATGGATGGTCGTGATCTGGCCGTGGCGGATGCCGATCGCCTCGTGCAGCACCTTGACCACCGGCGCCAGGCAGTTGGTGGTGCAGGAGGCCGCGGTCAGCAGACGGTGTTCGCGCGGCTCATAGCAGATGATCGTTGACGCCGACCACGATGTTCAGCGCGCCGGCCTCCTTCACCGGCGCCGCGACGATCACCCGCCGCACGCCGCGCGCGAAATATCCGGCGAGCTGTTCGGTCTTGAGGAACTTGCCGGTGCATTCCAGCACGATGTCGCAGCCGAGGTCGCCCCAGGCGACATCCTCCGGCGTCGGCGCGGCGCTGAAGCCGATACGCCGGTCGCCGACCTGGATCGCCCGGTCGTCCTCGACGGCGAAATGTTCGCGCCAGCGGTCCGTGCACGCTGTCGAACTCCAGCAGGTGGGCGGTGGTGGCGGCGCCGCCCTTGACCTCGTTGACGTGCACGACGTCGAGCCGGTTGGCCGGCGCGCGGATCCTCGGCCGGGCGATACAGCCCGCCGAGCGCCGCGCGCAGCGCGAGCCGGCCGATCCGCCCCATGCCGTTGATGCCGACCCGCATGATCAGCGACCTCCCGCCGGAACCAGGTCCCGGCCGCCGATGTCGTCCAGCCGGCGCTTCAGCGCCATCCGATCGAGCGAGGCGAAGGGCAAGGCGACGAAAATCTCGAGCCGCCGCTCCAGTCCGGCATAGAACTCGTTCAGCAGTGCCGTCCGTTCCAGCGCGCTGCCGGTGAACTTGGCGGGGTCGGGCAGCGGCCAGGCGGCGGTGACCGCCAGGTTGCCGAAATCGGGGCAGGTCGGGCCTTCCAGCGCGTCGCAAAGCGTGATCACGAAATCCATCTGCGGCGCGTCCGGCCCGGTGAACTCGTGCCAGGACTTGCTGCGCAGGCCGTCCGTCGTCGTGGCCGAACGCGGCGCAGCTTTGCGAGCACCTCCGGGTTGGGTGCCGGAATTGGCTCGGAACCCGCGGACCAGGCGCGAAAGCGATGGCCGCCGATCCGTTTCAGGATCGCCTCGGCCATGATCGAGCGGGCGGAGTTGTGCCGGCACAGGAAGAGAACGTTGAAGGCGGGGGTCATGCCGCGGTCCTCGTCAGGGATGGGGGGAAGCAGGCGGGCGATGTCGCCGCACAGCTCGGGCCGGCCGCCGCAGCAGGTTTCGGTCAGGAACGCGAGCAGGTGGCGGATGCCGACAACCCGTACGGCATGGATGATCTGGCGGCCCTGGCGGGTGGCCTGCGTCAGCCCGGCGCGCTCCAGCGCCGCCAGGTGGAAGGAGGTCGTGGAGGGCGGCAGCCCCAGGCGGGCGGCGATGTCACCGGCCGGGAGCCCCTTGGCCCCTTCCGCCATGAGCAGGCGCACCAGGTTGAGCCGTGTCTCCACGGAGAGGGCGGCGAAGGCGGCGGCAGCCTCTAACGATTCCATGTTTCCAGTTTAGCAGAAATATTGGAGAGCGCAAGGGTTCTCACGGCGCGGACCGCGCCATCCGGCCCCTTCGCCATCCGGCCCCTTCGGTAGTGCCTGCGGTGTCATCCCGCGGAAGCGGCACGGAGCGCGGGGCGCGCTGAACCCGGCGCCCCGCGGTCGGTGCGGAAAATGACGGACGCGGGATCCCGCCGCGCTGCCGGCGACGCCTGACGCGACAGCTTACGGGCAGCAACCCGTCGTGCTGCGACCGCCGGCGTCCTGCGGACCGGGTTTGCGGGCCTCGATCGCGGCGGAGACGACGTAGTCCTCGATCCCCGTGCCCGGCGCCCAGGTGGCGATCAGGTCGCGGCTTTCCGGCTTCGGCGTGACCGCGATCGCTTCGAAGCCCGCCGCCCGCAGCCAGCCCTCGACCGAGGCCACCGGCGCGGCGCCGGAGACGCAGCCGCAGAGCAGGGCGGGATCGGCGGCGAGCGCGGCGGGCAGGGGGGCCATGTTCACCACGTCGGAGACGGCGAGCCGCCCGCCCGGCTTCAGCACCCGGAATGCCTCGCGGAACACCTGCGCCTTGTCGGGCACCAGGTTGATCACGCAGTTGGACAGGATCACGTCGGCGGTGTTGTCGGCGACCGGCAGGTGCTCGATCTCGCCCAGGCGGAACGATGCGTTCGCTTGCCCGAGCTTGGTCGCGTTGGCGCGCGCTTTGGCCAGCATCTCGTGCGTCATGTCGATGCCGATCACCTGCCCCGCCGGGCCGACGGCGCGGGCGGCGAGCAGGCAGTCGAAGCCGGCGCCCGAGCCGAGGTCGATCACCACCTCCCCCGGCCGCAGCGCGGCGATCGCCTGGGGATTGCCGCAGCCGAGGCCCAGATTGGCGCCTTCGCCCACCGCGGCGAGGTCCTCGGGCGCGTAACCCATCTGCGCGGACTTGCCCGCATCCCCGCCGCAGCAGGCCGCACCGGTGCCGGCGGCGATGCCGCCGTAGCGGGCGCGGACCAGGGACTTGATGGCGTCCTCGGTCGCGGGCGCGCCGCAGCAGGCGGGCTCCGACGGGGCGGCGCAGCAGGCGGGGGCGGTGTCGGTCGCGTGGCTCATGCGGTCCTCCGGTCCGGGGTGTTGGCAGGGGCGGTGCAGGCGGGGGCGCCGGGTCGGCAGGCGAGATCGCTCGCCGCATCGTCCTGGCCGCAACAGTTGCGGGTGAGATAAGCGACCAGCCCGTTCATCGCGGCGAAATCCGCCGCGTAGATCAGGCTCCGCCCCACCCGGCGCTGGGTAATCAGGCCGGTGCGGTGCAGGTGCTGGAGGTGGAACGTGAGCGAGGACGGGGCGAGCCCGAGCCGCTCGGCAATGACGCCGGCCGCCAGCCCGTCCGGCCCGCGTTCGACCAGCAGGCGGTAGAGGGCGAGCCGGTGCTCGTGCGCCAGGGCGCCAAGGGCGGCGACGGTGTGTTGGTCGGCAGGTAAAGATTCGAACATACGTGAAGTATAGGAATAACGGCGATCCGCCGCAACCCCCGTCCGCCGTCCCCCAGGACAATCGGGCGCCCCCCCGGCGTCGTCACCTCTCCCGCTCGGGCGGGAGAGGTCGCCGTGCGCAGCGCGGCGGGTGAGGGCACGAGGCACGGAACCCTCACCCGGTTCGCTCCGTGCCCGGCCAGCGGCCCCGTCGGCTCAGCCGATCGGTTCCAGCCCCGCCGCGGCGAACGCCGCGGCCATCTCGGCACTGCGCAGCAGCCGGATCAGTTCTGCCGCGGCGTCCGGACGGCTCGCCCCCGCCAGCGGCGCGGCGGAGAAGATGGTCGGCGTCTGGGTGTCGGCGGGCAGCGGGCCGATGATGTCGATGCCGTCGACCAGTTTGAGCTCACTGATCTGCTGGATGGCGTACTGGGTCTCGCCGCGCGCGACGAGGGCGCCGGTCAGGCCTTGCGGGATGATCGTGGCCTTGGCGTTGATCTCGGCAGCGATGCCGAGGCGTTCGATCAGCGCGGCGAAAAACAATCCGCTGGCGCCGGCGCCGGAATAAGCGATCGAGCGTGCCGCGCGCAGCGTGGCGATCAGCGCGGTGGCGGAGCCGATGTCCGGATGCGCCTGGCCCGGCGCCTGCGCGATCCCGACCAGGGAGCCGGCGAGCGGCGCGCCGCCCGGCGCGAGCTTGCCCTGGCTGTCGAGCGCCGCGATCGCCTCCGCGGTCAGGATGACGACGTCGGGGGTCTCGCCGGCGGCAAGGCGGTCGAGCAGCACCTTGGTGGGCGCGAACTCGGCGGCGAGCGTGGTGCCGAGCTGGCGTTCGATCGTGGCCTGCTGCGCTTCCAGCGCGCCCATGACGCCGAGGGTGGAGAGCACGCGAAGCGGGGGAAGGGGGGCGGTCACGGCGGTGTCTCCTCGGTCATCCGGGGGCGGGCTGGTGACGACGTCGAAGTCGAAGGCGGAAAAGCGCATGGCGGGCTCCTGTTGGGGGGAAGGAGCCGCCTCGTCCTGGCGTCGGTCGGGACCGGAAGGGTCGCGCCGGAAACACGAAAGCCGCCTGGGCGAGGCGGCTTTCGGGGGGGTGCGTCGGGTGCGCGTTCCTCAGGCCGCCGGGGTGTACCAGCGGTACCAAAATCGGTGGGGAGGGCGCACGGTTCGCATAGGGTGGGATTTAGCGGGGCGGGGCGGGGAGGGCAAGGGGGCTCGTTCACGCAAGCAAGGCAATCCGATCGGGCATGGATATCAGGAACGGGCCGTGCGAGGAATGAGACAGCGACGCCGGTGTGCGATCCTCAACGGCGCTCGCGTCCGCCGATCATAGCCAGGAAGCCGGCGGGCCGCCGAACCGGTGACGGCTCAGCCGTGTGGGACATCCGGCAGGGAGGAAAAGTCGATGGGCACGACGAACGAAGGCCTGGGAATCGTGACGGTCGCCAGTTGCTCGTTCATTCGCGACGCGCATCGCGGGCATGTTGTCGTCTCCGGATCCTATGGCGGGAGGTACAATGCCTTCAATGCCGCCAACCGGGGCGTGCGTGCCGTGATCATGAACGATGCTGGTATCGGCAAGGACAACGCCGGCATCGTCGGGCTTGAATATCTCGACCAGATCGACCTGGCCGCGGCGACCGCGGATGCGCGGACATGTCGCATCGGCGACGGTGACCACATGCTGGAGCACGGCGTCATCAGCCACGTCAATCGCGCTGCCGTCGCCCTTGGCTGCATGCCGGGCCAGCGGGTCCGGGTTTGTGCCGAGCTCATGCGCGCGGCAACGGTGCCGGCAGCCGCGCCACCGCGCATCACCGAAGGGGCACGATTCGTCATGCGCGACGTGCCCGGCGAACCGGTACTGATCTGCGCCGATTCCGTCGGCATGCTCCAACCCGACGATGCAGGCCGGATTGTCGTCACGGCCTCGCATGGCGCCCTTTCGGGGGGGCGGCCGGACGACGTCGTTCCGCCGGATATCTACGCCGTGTTCTTCAGCGACGCCGGCGGCGGCATGGACGGGGCGGGCATCGCACGGCTGGCTGATCTCGACCGGAAAGGGATCGTCGCGGGCACGACCTCTGCGGACAGCGCTCCGATCGGCGATTCACGTGCGCTCTACCGCGACGGTATTCTGTCGCACGTCAATGGCGCCGCTGCCGGGCTGGGGGGCCGGGTGGGCATGCCGCTGAAGGCGTTCGTCGATCTTCTGATCGCGGCATCGAAAACGACGCCCCCGTGAAGTACCCGCCCGGCCCCAGTAAAACGCTTGCTCTCCATCCTTTCCCCGCTCCTTCCGGGGGAAGAAGGGACGCGCGTTCGGTCCGTCGTGTCGTGCCCCGCTGGACGTCTATTGCTGATGGACCGTCAGCCGCACGCGTTTGGCACTCTCGCGGCGTTCGCGGCGCGGATAGCCAGGACGTTGCAGGTCGAGCAGGCCATATAGCCGAGCCGGATCACCATCAGCACATCGCCGGTGGTGCGTTGGTCGACACGCGGCGGAGCTGCGCCCGGTCGGCCTTGGCTCGGCTTGCGGGTTTGCGGAACACCTGGCTGGTCTCGGCCGTCCGTCGAGACGCGTGCATATCCGCAGATCATCGGGCCTGATCTGCACCGGACATAGGCAACGGAAAGGACCCTACAAATCAAGGCCGTGGGTTTGGTACGAAATTCTTGACTTTTGCGTTTCGTTGTTCGTGGCCTTTGCGTTCCGACCGGACCATCCGCAACCTCGGCAAAAGGTCTAGTTGCCGGGATCGACAGGGAAGCGCCACGACAAAGCGGTCACAACGCATGATATCAGAGCCAGCAGGGCGGCACAGATCGCAGCAACAATCCCGACTCGTATCCAAAATGCGTCAAGCTCCGTCTTCCAGCGAACCCACTTTTTAGCTTCGGAAGACGGTGGCCCATTGGTGATGTAAAGGTATTGTCCACTGCTGGACGCGAGAAAGCGACGGACCTCGTCAATGCCGACCCGCTCGAACTCGCGCTCGTGCTGAGGGGCTAGGACAGGCCTACGGGGATAGATCATGTGGCGCGCTTAACGTCCGTTGCTAAGCCGAGTTGTTCGAGCGTAACCTTGGGACGCAGGCTTTCGAGGGGTTTCCAACTCTCCTCGCCGGGCAGCTTAACCTGCCAATAAATCCAGCCATCAAGTCGTGTGGGCTTCCCCTTCTTGGTGCGAGCAACACCACTAGCCGCACCTGATGGGGATTCAAATCTACGGTCCCCGATCACCCACGACCCATCAACGATTTGCCCCTCGTAAGTATGATTGTTGTAGCGCATGCGGACCGGGGTTGCATGTGGGAGCGTAACACCTTGGTCACTCCAAGCCCTTCGGCTTGCCACAAACGAAGAGACTGCCGTCGTCGCGGTAGCCTTTGGCTGCCCGAGTTTTAGCAGTCGCCGAAGCGCGTCGTTCGGACTCTCGTCAAAGCCACGCCGCTCGTTTTCGATGCATCTGTGCACATCGAAGTCTACCTCAATCGTGCGGAAATGCACCGCCGTCCCCCCCCCCCTCTCTCTCTCTCTCTCTCTCTCCAAAGAGAGAGTGTAGTAGTAATTGAGAGAAACCGGTGCGTCAAGGGGGCGCACGCAATCGCTGTCAAAGTCGCATAAGGCCCCAGTATGGAAGGTTGGGAGACGCTGAACTCAACATTCCGCAATCTCGCGGCGTTGTGGGGGCAATCTCGCGGGCCGGCGGTTGATCGGAACCGGGGGACAAGGAGGGGGCGGATGCCTCCGCAATCCGGCAAGGCTTTATCACGGAGGAAGTGCGGAGGACCACGGAGGGCCACGGAGGCCGCGTGCTGCCCCGGCAGTCGGGGAGGCACAAAGCCTCCGTGGCCCTCTGTGGCCCTCCGCGCTTCCTCCGGGATAAAGAATCTGGCGATTTCGCGAGCCGCACGATCAGCGCGGCCGGTGCGTCGGGACCGCGCCAACCGCGGCCCTCATCGGTACGCAAAGTCCGAGCGATTGCCGCGGTGCCAGGCGACCGGTGGCGCAGTGATCGCCATCCCGGCAGGCGTGCCGTGGCGTCGAGCAGAGTTTTTCATGGTCCCGACAGCGAACGGACAACCACCTGAAGCCGGCCAGACCATCCGTGGAATCTGGCCGCCATGTAGTCCAAAATGTGGAAAGCCGAGCTGAGGCGTTTTTCGTTCCGGATGAGCCTGGACTATTCGTAGCTGACCAGCGTAGGACGCCCGTCCCTCCGGAGCCGTCGCGGCCCGTGCCCCGACCGCCGCGCTGGCCGCGCGGATGCGCCCCCGCCGCGCCGCGCGGGCGAAGTCGGTGGCGAGATCGCGCAACAGGCTCGCCACCCGCGCGCGCGGGCCTGGGTCTCCAGCTCGGAGCGCACGTCGTCGTCCAGGCGGATCGATAGGGGCACACCCACGGCAGCACCTGCGTCGGCATCGGATGAACGACACCAACGTCGTGCGCGCCGAAACGACGCTCAAGACCCACCGTCACGCTCCTGGCCGCCCTGCCCGGACCGTCTTCGTCCGCGCGCCACCCGCACAGCGCCGAAGGAAACGAAACAGTAACGGAACGTTAGCAAAAATGCTTCACGTGAAGCATCCTTCGATATCGAAGGATCGCCCGCCCCGCAGCCCCACATGACCCGCCAGCCGCCCCGCACCCTCCAACACCAGGCCGCCCCTATCCAAACACCCCGGGCCACCCCATCCGCACCCCCCAGAGCACGACCGCCACCACCGCCCCCGCGATCAGATCGTCCCCCATCACCCCCCACGCCCCGCCCTGCCGGTCCGCCCATCCCACCGGCCCCGGCTTGGTCACATCCAGCAGCCGGAACAGTGCGAACCCCGCCAGCAGCCCCCACACCCCCGGCCGCGCCAGCCCGAGCAGCGCGACCCACTGCCCCGCCACCTCGTCGATCACCACGAACCCCGGATCCCCGCCGATCCCCGCCGCCCGGATCGCCCACACGCCGCCCAGGCTCGCCGCCGTCGCCGCCACCGCCAGCACCGGCCAGCCCAGCGCCAGCAGCCCGGCCCCCAGCAGCACCGCCACCGCCGAGGCCGCCGTGCCAGGTGCCGGCCGCACCAGCCCCAACCCGCCGCCGACCGCGATCCACCACGCCGCCCGTCTCATGCCCCCCCACACCTCATCCCGAGCACCTCATCCCGAACCTGGCGGCGCGACCTCGGCGAGGAACGCCCCCAGCGCCGCCACCACCTCCGGCTCGGCCAGGGTGGGCGCGTGGCCGACGCCCGGCACGCGCACGAGCCGCAGTGCCGCGCCCGCCTCAAGCCGTGCCGCTTCCATCCGCACCACCGTCTCCCCGGTCAGGATGTCGCTGACTGTCCCGTGCACCAACAGCAGCGGCACCGACGCGAGCGCGCGGAACAGCGGCCACAGATCGGGCGTCGGCGCATCGAGCAGCGCCGCGATCCGCGTGTCCCACAGTGGATGCCAGCGCTGATCCGCCCCGGGCGCGTAGGTCAGCGCCGCCATCGCCCGCCAGGCGGCCTCATCGGCCAAAGACAGCGGCGGCAACAGCCCGCGCAGATACGCCACGCACGCGTCCAGATTGGGCAGCGCCGGGTCGGTCGCCACGAACTGCCGCACGAATTCCGCCCCCGCCCGCGCCCACCTCCGGCCCGATGTCGTTCAGCACCACCGCCGCGAGCAGCCCCGGCCGGGCCGCCGCCAGCCCCATCGCCAGCAGGCCGCCGAAACTGGTGCCGACCACCACAGCGCGATGCAGATGCAGCGCCGCCGCCACGTCCATCACGTCGCGCAGGCACGCCTCCGGCCCGTAGCGGGCCGGCGCCGCCCCGGCGGGCAGCCGGAACGAGCCGCCGCGCCCCGCATAATCGACCGCCACGACCCGCCGCCCGGCCCCGACCCCGGCCGCCAGCACGGCGAAATCCGCCGCCGTCCGCACGATTCCCGGCAGGCACAGCAGCGGCAGCCCGGTCGCGCCGTCCGGCGCCGGCCATTCCAGGACGTGCAAGGTCGGCCCGTCCCAGGCGGACAGGTGGTGCACGCGCGGCAGGACGAGGTCCGGCATCAGCCGCCGCCACGGCTGCGGGGCACGCGGACGGCAGACCGCCACCGGGGCGATCGCCGTGGCGCTCCGTCCGCCGGGCGGTCCCCGGCCGCGGCGGCCACCCCTGCGCGCCGCATGGCGCGCAAACGGCCTCCCGTCGCAACGGACCGCTCATCGCGCGGCTGCGGCCGGTGGGCCGGCCGTCCCGCCGGCCGGCGCCGATAGTCCCGGCGCCGCGGCCCCTGCCGATGGCCCCGGCCGCGCCGTCGCCGGGAGCGTGGCCCCCGTCGTCGCCCCCGTCTTCGCCCTGGGCGCCGCCACCGCCCCGCCCGCCGCCACCCCGCGTTGCCCCGCCGGCGGCATCCATTGCGCCGTCAGCGCCGGTGCCGGCGTGCCTTGCCGGGCGAGGTAGACCTCCACGTTCTCCAGCACCCGCTGCACGTAATTGCGCGTCTCGCCCGAACGGAATGAGCTCGATCCAGTTCAGCATCGCCGTCGGATGCGGGCGCGGATCGCCGTTCTCCACCAGCCACTGGTCCACCCGGTGCGGTCCGGCGTTGTAGGCCGCGACCGCGAGCGGCAGCGACCCGTCGTAGCGCGTCAGCAACTGCCCCAGGTAGGCCGTGCCCAGTTGGATGTTCCGCTGCCGCGTCGGCGTCAGCGCCACCCTTGTGACCGAGGCGCCGAGGGCGTGCGCCACCTGCTCGGCCGTGCCCGGCAGCAACTGCATCAGCCCGCGCGCGCCGGCAGGGCTGATCGCGCCGCGGTCGAAGCTGCTCTCCTGGCGGATCACCGCCAGGATCACCGCCGGATCGACCGTCCCCGTCGCCGGCAGCCGCACCGGCATCGGCCAGCCCGCCTGCGGCAGCATCCGCCCCTCGAATCCCATGCGCCGGGCGATGAACACCGCCGTTTCCGGCAGGTCGAGCGCCAGCGCCAGGCGCGCGGCCAGGCTTTGCTCGGCCGGATCGGGCGCGACCTCGGCCATGCGGAACAGGAAGGCGCGGGCGCGGCCCGGCTCGTCCCAGGCCGCCAGCAGCAGGGCGGCGCGCACCAGTTCGTGGCCGGTGAACGCCCAGGCCTGGTCGCGGGTGAAGCCGGGGTCGCGCGCGGCATCGATCAGCGCCGCCGGATCCTCGCCGAGCGCCTGCGCGGCAAGCTGGCCGTAGAACGTGGTGGGCCAGGCCGCGGCGGCACGGTACTCGCCGTCCGGGTTCGCCCCGGTGGCGGCGGCGGCGCGGCCCAGCCAGTAGTGCGCCCGCGCCTGGGTGATGGCAGCACGGGACACCGTGGTCAGGCGGTGGAAGCAGGCCGCCGCCACGGCCGGCTCGTGCAGTGCGGTCAGCGCGATGAACCCGGACAGGAATCCGGCCGAGGCGGCGGCGGCGGGTGCGGTCTGCGCGGTGTCGTCGGCCGCGGCGAAGGCGCCGGCGGCATCGCCGTCGCGCAACAGGGTGCGGGCCAGGATGGCGCGCTCGTTCCAGAACACGGCGCGGCGCGCAGGCGGGGCGGCGCGCTCGGCCGCGAAGCCCTGCGCGCGCCAGAACCCGAGCGCCGCGGTCTCCCGGTCGGCACGGCGCAGCCAGCGGGCGCGGGCGAGCACCAGGTCGGGAATCGCCTGCTGCGCCGCCGGCAGGGCGCGGAACAGGGCGTCGCCGTCCGGCGCGTTCTGCCGCAGCGCCATCCAGGCGCGCGCGGCGGCCCGGCGGGGCGGGGCGAGCCGGGGAATTTCGGCCGCCGCGGCGGCGGGATCGCGGCGCAGCAGCACGGCGAACCGGGACCATTCGTCGGCCGGGGTGAGTGCGGAGGACCAGCGCAGAAGGAACGCCGGCACCGCGGTGGGGTCGGCGAAGCCGCCCGCCCAGGCACGCCGGGCCGCGCGGGCCGCCGCCGCCGGATGCCCGGTCGCGGCGAACGCAGCGGCGCAGCGGACCAGGGCGCTCGGGAGGGTGACCGTCCTGGCAGCGCATTGCGCGGCGGCATCCGCCGGATCGCCGTCCGCCTCGATCGCCTGCTCCCGACGGAGGGCGAGCAGCGCCTGGTCGGGCCAGTCCGGATTCGCGGCCATGAAGGCCGCGATCTCGTCCGGCGTGGCGGCGCCGGGGTCGAGCAGCCGGTAGAAGGTCACCAGCTTGCCGGCGACCGGATCGGGCGCATCGGCCACCGCCGCCGCCGCCCGGCCCCAGTCGTCGGCGCGCACGAATCCCATCGGGTTGTCCGCCCATGCCGGCCGCGCCAGGCCGACAGCGCCCGGCAGGCCGGCCGCCGCCAGCAGGATCAGTCCCGGCAGGAACATCCCTGCCCGGCGCCGGGCGCCGATCGGCGCGATCCTGGGCCACCCCATCCATCTCATGCGCCCTTCTAGCAAGCCGCGTGCTTGCCCGGCATCCCCCAGGCGCCTAACTTCGTCGGCTCGACGGTCTGCAGCCGAGCATGCCCCCTGGGATATGCCCCTGGGCGGCCCGTCGCCCGCCAACCCGATACAAGCCGCAGCCCCCAGAGGGAGGATCAGATGTTCAAGGGATCACTCGTCGCCCTGATCACGCCGATGCGTGCCGACGGGTCGGTCGACGAGAAGGCCTATGCCGATTTCGTGGACTGGCAGATCGCCGAAGGCACCAGCGCGGTGGTCCCCGTCGGCACCACCGGCGAATCGCCGACCCTCAGCCATGACGAACACCGGCGGGTGGTGGAGATCGCCGTCGAGGTCGCGAACGGCCGCGTCCCGGTGATCGCCGGCGACCGGATCGAACAGCACCGAGGAGGCGATCGACCTCACCCGCCACGCGCAGCGAGGCCGGCGCCGACGCGGCTCTGATCGTCACGCCCTACTACAACAAGCCGACGCAGGAAGGGATGTTCCTGCATTTCTCGGCGATCGCCGACGCGGTCGACCTGCCGATCATCATCTACAACATCCCCCCGCGCAGCGTGGTCGACATGAGCGTGGAGACCATGGCCCGGCTGGCCGCGCACCGGAACATCGTCGGCGTGAAGGACGCGACCGCGAACCTCGCGCGTCCGCTTGCACACGCGCCGGGCCTGCGGTCCGGCGTTCTGCCAGTTGTCGGGCGAGGATCACACCGCGCTCGCGTTCCTCGCCGTCGGCGGCGACGGCTGCATCAGCGTCACCGCGAACGTGGCCCCGCGCCTGTGCAGCGAGATGCACGCCGCCTGGCAGGAAGGCCGGGTGGCCGAGGCGATGGCGATCCAGGATCGCCTGCTGCCGCTGCACGACGCGCTGTTCGCCGAGACGAGCCCGGCGCCGGTGAAATACGCCGCCAGCCTGCTCGGCAAGACCGCCGACCATTGCCGCCTGCCGCTGGCGCCCGTCTGCCGAGGCGACGCGGGCGAAGGTGCGCGCGGCGATGACCGAGGTGGGGCTGCTGAACGAATGGGTCCCGATCGGCCGCGCATGATCGGCTTTCCCACGCGGGCGCGGGCGGCAAGCCGCGCCGCCCCTGATCGCTGAGCCATGACCGAAGCAAAGAGCAAAAGCAAAGGCCTGATCTCGCACGGCATCGCCGCGCAGAACCGCAAGGCGCGCTTCGACTACACGATCCGCAGCACGGTGGAGGCCGGGCTCGTGCTGAAGGGGCCGGAGGTGAAATCCCTGCGCCACGGCCGCGCCACCCTGTCCGAAGCCTGGGCGGGCGAGCGGGAAGGCGAGATGTTCCTGTTCAACGCCTATATCCCCGAATACCAGGGCGGCGTGCTGTCGCGCTTCGAGCCGCGCGCGCCGCGCAAGCTGTTGCTGAAACAGAAGGAGTTGCGCCAGCTCGCCGGCGCCATCGCGCGCGACGGGATCACCCTGGTGCCGTTGCAGATCCATTTCAACGACCGCGGCCGGGCGAAGGTGCTGCTGGGCCTTGGCGAGGGCCGCAAGAAGGCCGACAAGCGCGCCGCCGTCGCCGCGCGGGACTGGCAGCGCGACAAGGCGCGGCTCTTGCGCGCCCGAGGGTAGGGGCCGGGGGTAGGGGATGCTGCAGGCCGGGGGTGCGACGACGGCGCTGGCGATGCGGGTGGCGACCCCGGCAGATCTGCCGGCGGTCGTCGCCATGACCGGCGCCGCCTATGCTGTCTATGACGGCGTGCTCGATGGTCCGCCGATCCCGGTCACCACCGACTACGCGCCGCGCATCGCCATGGGCGCGGTCTGGCTGCTGGCGGACGGGGCCAGGCCGCCGGCGGGACTGATCGTGCTGGAACGCCACCCCGGCCATGTGCTGATCTTCAGCGTGGTTGTCGCGCCGGCTCACCAGGGGCAGGGGCTGGGCCGGCGCCTGCTGGCCTGGGCCGAGCTTCAGGCCCGCGACGCGGGGCTCGCGGAGGTCCGAACTCTATACCAACGCGAAGATGACCCGGAACATCGCCCTCTATAGCCAGTTCGGCTACCACGAGACCGGACGGCGCGAAAACCCGGCCCGCCCGGGTTGGATACGCGTCGATATGGCCAAGACCCTGGACGGGACCGACGCATGACCGACGACACCGACCCCGCCGCCGCGGATCCCCCCGCGGATCCCATCGTCTCCCGCAAGCGCGAGAAACTGATCGCCGCCAAGGAGGCCTGGGCGCGCAGCGGCCGGCTGCTGACCGGTACCACCGCCGATCCGGCGCGCGATCGGCTGCCGCCGGGGCAGAGCCTGGTGCAGGACTGGCCGGTGCTCGACCTCGGGGTGCAGCCGGACGTCACGGCGGCGAAATTCCGGCTCGATATCGACGGTGCGGTCGGCCATCCGCTGAGCCTGCGGCTTGATGAATTCATGGCGCTGCCGCAGGCCGAGGACGTTTCCGACATCCACTGCGTCACGCAATGGTCACGCTACGACAACCGCTGGGTGGGGGTTGCGGCGCACACCCTGATCGACCTCGTGGCGCCGAAGGACGAGGCGCGGTTCGTGATCTTCCATGCCCATGACGGCTACACCACGAACGTGCCGCGCGAGCGGTTCGAACGGCCGGACGCGCTGCTTGCCCATAGCTGGAACGGCGCGCCGATCCCGCGCGCGCACGGCGGGCCGGTGCGGGTGGTGATCCCGTCGCTCTATTTGTGGAAGTCGGCGAAATGGGTGCGCCGGATCGAGTTCAGCCAGGTCGACCGCCCCGGCTTCTGGGAACAGCGCGGCTACCACAACCACGGCGATCCGTGGACCGAGGAGCGCTACGGTTAGGCCGCGAACCGATCCGCGCTCCAGTGGCGGCCGCACGGTCAGCGCCTGAACCGGAAAATCGGTGCGGACAGCGCCTTCTTCACCTCTCCCGCTCTCGCGGGAGAGATCGGTTCGCGCAGCGAATCGGGTGAGGGGCTCCGTGCCTCGCACCCTCACCCGCCGTGCTGCGCACGGCGACCTTGGTCCGCTTCGCGGCCCAAGCCCGCAGCGCGGGAGAGGTGACGAACCGGACGTCCGAGCGATCGCGCCGGGGGCGGTCGGCCACGCTGGCGGCGCGGGCTGAACCCCGATATGATTGCGCTCGCGCGCTGTGTGTCGGATCGCAGGCGCGGACGCCGCGCCGACCCGGGCCGCACATGCGGCGCGCGGTGACGCGACCGGCAGGAGACAGGATCGATGGGCCAGCCCGCGGCGCGCGTCACCGATAACGTCCTCCAGGACGGCCCGCATTGCCACGCGCCGATCCATCCGGCCGCGTTGGTGCCGACGCCGGTGCCGCATCCGCCGATGCCGCTGCCGATCATGCCGCCCGGATGCCCGACCGTGACGATCGGCGGGATGCCCGCGGCGCGTGCCACCGACCAGACCAAGATCTGCACGCTTCCCTCCTGCGTGCCGGGAGGACCGGGGCTGATCGACAAGGGATCGGCCACGGTGACGATCGGCGGTCTGCCGGCGGCGCGGGTCGGCGACACGACCGCCCACGCCGCCTGCGTCGGCCCGATCCCTGGCCCGACCGGCACCATCACAGGCCCCGGCGCGCCCACCGTCCTGATCGGCGGCTGAGGCCGCTTGCGCCGCGTCCATTTCGCCGCCTTCGCCCCGCACTGCCCGCGCTGCGCCCGCGCCGGGGTGGGGCGGCATCCGTTGCGGCTCGCCGTGGTGCTGGCCGAGCAGGACGGGGACGTGCGCGCCGGCGTCCTGCATTGTCCCAATCCGGAGTGCGCGCTCGAATTCCCGATCATCGACGGCATCCCCGTCATCGTCCCCGACCCGCGCAGCCTGCTCGGCGAACGCGCGGTCGAGTTGCTGTTGCGCAACGATCTCGATCCGGTCCTGGAGGGGCTGCTGGGCGATGCCACCGGCCCCGGGAGCTGGTTCGACGTGCTGCGCCAAACGGTATCGACCTATGGCTGGGACGGCTGGGCCGACCTCGATCCGGCCGAGCCGGCAGCGGTGGCGGACGCGCCGCTGCCGGGCGCGGCGCGGCGCTGCCTGGCGCGGCTCCAGGAGCTGGCAGGTCCCGTGCTGGCGCGCCGGGTGCTCGATCTCGGCTGCGGGGCCGGACGCACGAGTTTCGATCTGGCGGCCGGCCATCCCGAAGCCCTGGTGCTCGGGATCGATCTGTCGTTCGGCGTGCTGCGGCTGGCGCAGGGCGCGCTCGGCGGGCGGGTCCGGTATCCGCGCCGACGGATCGGTCTCGTTTATGACGATCGCAGCTTCGCGGTGGCGCCGCCCGGGGCCGGGCGGGTGGATTTCTGGGCCTGCGATGCGCAGGCGCTGCCGTTTGCGCCGGGGGCGGCGGATCTGGCCGTGGCGCTCAATCTGCTGGATTGCGTGGCCGAGCCGCGCCGCCTGCTGGCCGAACTGGCCGCCGCGGTGCGGCCCGGCGGACAGGTCTTGCTGGCCTGCCCGTACGACTGGTCCACCAGGGCGACGCCGATGGAGACCTGGATCGGCGGCCACTCGCAGCGGGCAGCGCATCATGGCGCGGCCGAGCCGTTCTTGCACGCGCTGCTGACCGCAGGGGCGCATCCGCAGTCGGTGACGGGGCTCGCGCTGCTGGCGGAGACCCTGTCCTGGCCCTGGCAGACCCGGCTGCACGATCGCGGATCGGTGCTATACCGGACGCATCTGCTTGCCCTGGCACGCCAGCGGTCCGATGCCTGCTTCGGGGCGTTGGCTGAATCGGGCCACGAAAACAAGCCAGTGCTCTGATCCAGGCTGAACCTCCCTGTTTGTGTCAGAGCACTGGTGAATGCGTCGATGCACCGGCGACGATGCCAGGGCGATCGTATTTGGCCCGAACGCGATCGCCCTGCGGGCGGCCCCGGGCGGTTTTCCCCCCGGGCGGTTTTTCCCCAGCGTCGTTAAGGCGGATTTTGTCAGGGTGTTTTCCCTCCGCCGGCGCGGCCGAAGGCCGGGGCGCGCGCAACGAAATCGCTTGCCGGGGCCGGGACCGGGCGTTAGAGAGCCGTTCACCAACCGGGGTGAAGATGCAAGCCGCGCAGCCGAAGGGCGCGGGCGATGCGATGGGATCCGGCGGGCGATCCTACCGGCGATGGAGGGGACGATAGCGGTCGAGGCGATGAGCGGGGGCGGCGCGGGCACGCGCCTGATTGCTGTGCGACCGACCGACGGCACCCCCGTCCGGCTGGCGGGCGGGCCGTGTTCGGCTGCCGCATCTGTGCGCTCGGCCTGGGAGCCGGCGTAAATGCCGCCGATCGATACCACCGGGTGGCTTCTCCCTGTTTCGGACGCCGAGCCTTCCGGCCCCGACCTGGAATTCGACGCCGATTTCGGCGCGCTGGAGCGTGCCGCCCAGGGCAAGCCCGAGCAGCAGTATGGTGCGACGGTCATTCCGGCCGAGGAGCCAGACTGGAAGGAGGTCGACAGCCTCGCCCGCGGCCTGCTGGACCGGACCCGCGATTTGCGGATTGTCACCCACTTGGCGGTGTCCCGGTTGCGGCTCGGCGGCCTGGCCGATTATGCCGCGCTGCTGGGGCTGACCCGGCACCTGCTCGAAGACCGATGGGACGATCTGCATCCGCGGCTCGATCCGGACGACGACAACGATCCGACGTTGCGGGCGAACGCGCTACTGCGGCTGGGACATCCGGGCTGGGTGCTGCGGTTTCTGCGCGATCTGCCGTTGGCGCAGTCGCCGCGGCTCGGCCACTACAGCCTGGCGCGACGTCGGCCTCGCCACCGGCCAGATTCCGAGCGAGGCTGCCGACAAGCCGAGCGAGACGACCATCCGCGCGGCGTTCCAGGACAGCGATCCGGCACGGCTGGCGCTGCTGCGCGAGGCGGCGGCGGCGGCGGCGGCGGAGGTCGCGGCGATCTCGACCGGGTTCGACGCGCGGGCGGGCGCCGGTGCCGGGCCGGATTTCGAGGAGCTTGGCAAGGTGCTGCGCGAAATGGCGCGCGCGATCGAGCGCTATGCCGTGGTGCCGGCGGAAGCGCCGGCCGAGGCGTCGGCTGTGGTCGAGCCGGGTGCGGACGGTGCCGTCGCGGTTCCGGCGGCCGCGCCACGCGGGCCGGTCCTCTCCGCCGCGGCTTTGACAGAGGTCACGAGCCGCGCCGATGCGCTGCGGCTGCTTGATCTCGTTTGCGAATATTATCGGCGTGCCGAACCGTCGAGCCCGTTGCCCCTGCTGATCGGGCGGGCGCGCCGGCTGGCGGAGCTGCCGTTCCTGGATATATTGCGCGACCTGGCGCCGGACGGGCTTGGCCAGGCGCGGATGATGACCGGGGTGACCGAGGAATGATCTGGCGCGCCGCCAGCCGGACGTGCGATATGGGCGGCGAAGGTATCTGAAACGGGGAAGCGAGGCGAGCCGTGGCAAAAGCAAGCAGTCAGAAATTCATCGCCCGCAACCGGGCGCCGCGCGTGCAGATCGAGTACGACGTCGAGATCTATGGCGCGCGAGAAGAAGGTGCAGCTGCCCGTTCGTCATGGGCGTGATGGCCGATCTTTCGGGCAAGCCGGCCGAGCCGCTGCCGCCGGTCGCGGACCGCAAGTTCCTGGAAATCGACGTCGACAACTTCGACGACCGCATGAAGGCGATGAAGCCGCGGGTGGCGTTCCAGGTGCCGAACACGCTGACCGGCGAGGGCAACATCGCGGTCGACATCACCTTCGAGAGCATGGACGACTTCTCGCCCGCGGCGGTGGCGCGCAAGGTCGACGCGCTGAACAAGCTGCTGGAGGCGCGGACCGCAGCTCTCCAACCTGCTCACCTACATGGACGGCAAGAGCGGGGCCGAGGATCTGATCACCAAGGTGCTGAACGATCCGGCGCTGCTGCAGTCGCTGGCCGCGGCACCGAAGCCGGATGCGGCCGACGGCAAGACCGGGGAGGAGTAAGCCATGTCCGGGACCGAGACCGCCCCGCAAGCGGGCGCAACTGCCGGCGTCGCCGTCCAGCCGACGAGCGACTTCGCCAGCCTGCTGACACAGGAGTTCAAGCCGAAGTCCGACCAGGCGCAAGTCGGCAGTCGAGCAGGCGGTGCAGACGCTGGCGCAGCAGGCGCTGGCCAACACCGCCGCTGATCTCCGGCGACGTCGCTGCGCAGCATCGAGGCGATGATCGCCGCGATCGACCGCAAGCTGTCCGAGCAGATCAACCTGATCATGCACCACGAGGATTTCCAGAAGCTGGAAGGCGCCTGGCGCGGGCTGCACTACCTGGTCAACAACACCGAGACCGACGAGATGCTGAAGATCCGGGTGATGAACATCTCGAAGAAGGACCTGGGCAAGACGCTCAAGAAGTTCACGGGCACCGCCTGGGACCAGAGCCCGATCTTCAAGAAGGTCTACGAAGAGGAATACGGCCAGTTCGGCGGCGAGCCGTACGGCGTGCCTGGTCGGCGACTACTACTTCGACCACAGCCCGCCGGACGTGCGAGTTGCTGGGCGACATCGCGCAGGTCGCCGCCGCCTCGCACACGCCGTTCATCGCCGCCGCGGCGCCGACGGTGATGCAGATGGACTCGCTGGCAGGAGCTGGCCAATCCGCGCGACCTGACCAAGATCTTCCAGACGCCGGAATACGCCGCCTGGCGGTCGCTGCGCGAGATCGGAGGACTCCCGCTACCTCGGCCTGGCATGCCGCGCTTCCTCGCGCGCCTGCCCTACGGCGCCAAGACCGAGCCGGTCGAGGAGTTCGACTTCGAGGAAGACACCGACGGCGCCGACCAGCAGCAAGTACTGCTGGGCCAACGCGGCCTACGCGATGGCGACCAACATCACCCGCTCGTTCAAGCTGTACGGCTGGTGCTCCCGCATCCGCGGCATCGAGAGCGGCGGCGCGGTGGAGGGCCTGCCGACCCACACCTTCCCGACCGACGACGGCGGCGTGGACATGAAGTGCCCGACCGAGATCGCGATCAGCGACCGGCGCGAGGCGGAGCTGGCGAAGAACGGCTTCATGCCGCTGATCCACCGGAAGAACTCCGACTTCGCCGCGTTCATCGGCGCGCAGTCGCTGCAGAAGCCGCAGGAGTACGACGATCCGGACGCGACCGCGAACGCCAACCTGTCGGCGCGCCTGCCGTACCTGTTCGCCAGCTGCCGCTTCGCGCACTACCTGAAGTGCATCGTGCGCGACAAGATCGGCTCGTCCATGAGCCGGGACGCAGCTCGAAGGGTGGCTGCACGCAATGGATCGACCAGTATGTCGATGGCCGTCCGACGCTCCCCGAGGAGTTCAAGGCTCGCACCCCCTGGCGGAAGCGGCGGTGGTGCTGGAAGCAGAACGAGGAGAATCCGGGCTACTACAGCGCGAAGTTCTTCCTGAAGCCGCACTACCAGCTCGAAGGGCTGACGGTGTCGCTGCGCCTGGTCTCGCGCGTGCCCACCGCGTGACGAGGGGTTTCCTCGTGGGCGTTCCGCAACATCACTGATCCAGGGAGATCCCCATGGCTTTCGATACCTACATGCAGTTCAAGGACCCGAAGGGCAACCTGCTCAAGGGCGAATCCCAGGTGCAGATTTCGGGCGATTCTCCGCTCGGCACCGACATCGCGCAGGGCAGCGTGTTCGAGATCGACGACTTCAATTTCGATATCGAGCAGGTGCTGAACATCGGCAGCCAGAGCTCGGGCGCCGGCGCCGGCAAGGTGACGTTCAACCCGTTCACGGTCACCCGCAAGACGGACCGCGCCTCGCCGACCCTGTTCACCATGTGCTGCGCCGGGCAGCATTTCCAGATCGTCAGCCTCTATATCCGTCGCGCCGGCGGCGGCGGCTCCAGCCTGACGGCGACCCAGGGCGCGGTCAGCAGCGGCACGACGTTCCTGCGGTTCGACTTCGCCCTGGTCGCGGTGAAGACGATCTCCTGGAGCGGCTCGGACGGCGACGAATCCCCGAAGGAGGAAGTGGCGTTCGAATACGGCGCGCTGCAGGTCCGCTACGTCCAGCAGAATGCGGACGGCACGCCGATGACCTCGAATCAGACCATGGGTTCGTGGAACCGGGTGGCGAACAACAACAGCTTCAGCATGACGGGCATCACCGCGTCCTGATTCGGAAGATGGGGGAGGGGCCGTGGTGACCGACGCGCGCGAACTGTTGCGCACGGGGGATCCCCGCGCCGCCTTGGAGGAACTGAAACGGGAGGTGCGCAAAGCGCCGCGCGATGTGCGCCTGCGCACCTTCCTGTTCCAGATGTTCTGCGTGTTCGGCGAATGGGAGCGTGCGGTGACCCAGCTCACCGCCGCGGCCGAACTCGATCCGCTCGCCCTGCCGATGTCGCAGGCCTACCGGGCGGCGATCCGCTGCGAAATGCTGCGTGGCCGGATCTTCGCCGGGAGCCGCATGCCCACCGTGTTCGGGCCGCCGGAACCCTGGATGTCCCTGCTGATCGAAGCCAACCGGCTGCTCGCGGCCGGGCACATGGACGAAGCGGCAGGGTTGCGTGACACCGCGTTCGAGCAGGCGCCGGCCGCCACCGGGACGATCGACGGCGCCGCGTTCGAATGGATTGCCGACGCCGATCCCCGTCTCGGCCCGATGCTGGAAGCGCTGGTGGATGGGAAATACTACTGGGTGCCGTTCCATCGCCTGAGCCGGCTCGATATCGAGAAGCCCGAAGACCTGCGCGACCAGGTCTGGATGCCGGCGCATTTCGTCTGGACCAACGGCGGGGAGTCGTTCGGCTTCGTCCCGACCCGCTACCCGGGATCGGAGGCCGCCGAAGACCCGGCGCTCGCCCTGTCGCGCCGCACGGAATGGCAGGATCGGGGCGCGGACTGGTTCCTCGGCAGCGGCCAGCGCATGCTGGCCACCGACGCGGGCGAGCACCCCGTGATGGACATCCGCAACATCACGCTCGCCGAGCCGGCCGCACCGGAGGCCTGACGTGGCGGAGACCGCCAGCCGGGAACGCCTGCAGCCGTCCCTGCTCGACCGGCTGACCGATCACGCGCCGGAATCGCGGCGGGAAAGCTTCGACCAGCAGACCCTGTCGATGCCGGTCCTGCGCCAGGCGGTGCTGCGCGACCTCGGCTGGCTGCTGAATACCACCAACCTTGCCAGCACCGAGGATTTGTCGGCGACGCCGCTCGCCGCCAAATCGACCCTGAATTACGGTTCCCCCGGCTTCACCGGCCTGGTCGGCACCGCCGGGCGCATGACCGCGCTGGAGACGGGCCTGACCGCCGCGATCCGCGCCTTCGAGCCGCGCATCCGGCCGGAAACCCTGTCGGTCCGGTTGCGGCAGGGCGCCTCCGATGCCGCAACGCCGACCTTGCGCTTCGAGATCGCGGGCGATCTCTGGGCGCATCCGGTGCCCGAGCAATTGTTCCTCGAAACCGCGATCGAGCTCGAAACCCGGGCCGCGGTCGTCACCGACGCACGGGCGCGCCGCTGATGGATCCGCGGCTGCTGCGGCTTTACGAATCCGAACTCGCCTATATCCGCGACATGGGCCAGGAATTCGCGCGCGAGTTCCCGAAGATCGCGGCCCGGCTCAGCCTGACCAGCCTCGACGTCGCCGATCCCTATGTGGAACGTCTGCTCGAAGGCTTCGCGCTGCTCACCGCGCGCATCCAGCTCAAGATGGAAGCGGAGTTCCCGACCTTCACGCAGTCCTTGCTGCAGATGGTCTATCCGCACTACCTGGCCCCGACGCCCTCGATGGCGGTGGTCCGCTTCACGCCGGAAGTGAGCCTGCGCGGCGCGCCCAAGGGTGCGCTGCTGCCGCGCGGGACCGAACTGCGCAGCCTGCTCGGCACCGAGGACCAGACCAACTGCGAATTCCGCACCGCCCATCCGGTGCACCTGCTGCCGATCGAGCTTGTCGACGCCGAATATATCGGCTCGCCGGCGGCGGTCGCGGCCCTTGGCCTGCCCGACCAGCGCGGGGTGAAGGCGGCGATCCGCCTGCGCCTGAAGACGACCGGGGAGGCGGGGTTCGACAAGCTCGCGCTCGATCGCCTGCCGCTGTTCCTCGCCGGGCCGGCTGCGGCGCGCATCCGCCTCTATGAGCAGGTGATGGCCGAGCTGGTCGCGATCTACGTCCGCCCCGGCGAGCGCCCGCTGCCATGGCAGGAGCGGTTGCCGACCACGTCCTTGCGCCCGCTCGGCTTCGAGCCGGAGGAATCGCTGCTGCCGCGTGCTGCGGCAATCCTTCGACGGCTACCGGCTGCTGCAGGAATACTACGCGATGCCGGAACGCTTCCTGTTCGTGGAACTGGGCGGGCTCGACCGCCCCGCCGGTCGCACCACCGGCAAGGAGATCGAGATCATCCTGCTGCTCGCGCGCAGCGAGCCGGTGCTGGCGAACGCCTTCGGCCCCGACCAGTTCGCGCTGTTCGCCACGCCGGCCATCAACCTGTTCTCCCGCCGCAGCGATCGGGTCAATCTGAACGAGCGCGAGGCGGAATACCATGTCGTGCCGGATCGCATGCGTCCGCTCGACTTCGAGGTGTTCAGCATTCGCGAGGTGGAGGGGTTCGCCGCCGACGGCAGCGGCGCGCAGCCGTTCATGCCGTTCTATGCCAGCAACGACCTGTCGCGCAATCCGGACCATCGCGCCTACTACACCCTGCGCCGCGAGCCGCGGCAGTTGTCCTCCAGCCGCCCGCCAGCGCGGCCCGCGGTCGAGCTATTTCGGCCACGAGGTGTTCATCTCCCTGGTCGATGCCGAGGCGGCCCCGCTCGCGCATGGGCTGCGCCAGCTCGGCCTGGAGCTGCTGTGCACCAACCGCGACCTGCCGCTGGCGATGCCGGTCGGCAAGCATCATACCGACTTCACCATCTCGGTCAGCGCGCCGGTCGCCTCCATCCGCTGCCTGGTCGGTCCGACGACGCCGCGGCCGTGCCGCAGCGACGGCGAGTACGCCTGGCGGTTCATCAGCCATCTCGGCCTCAACTACCTGAGCCTCACCGATACCGATGCGCGGCAGGGGGCGGCGGCATTGCGGGAATTGTTGCGGCTCTATCTGCCGCCGGCCTCGGCGGTGCAGGCGCGGCAACTCGAAGGGCTGATGTCGATCGCCTGCCATCCGATCGTCCGCCGCATCCCCGGCGCCGGGCCGGTCGCCGCCGGGCGCGGGCTGGAGCTCACGCTCAGCATCGACGAGGCGGCGTTCGGGGGCGCCGGCGGCATCCTGCTCGCCGCCGTGCTCGACCGGTTCTTCGCCAAATACGTCTCCATCAACGCGTTCACCGAGACGGTGTTCCGGACGCCGGAGCGGGGCGAGGTGAAGCGCTGGCCGATGCGGATCGGTCAGCGCCCGGTGCTGTAGTGACCGGCGATACGATGCCGGACGCGGACCTGCCGGTGCCTCCGGTCGCCGAACCCGTGGTGGTGCCGGTCCCGACGGCGGCAGTGCCGGCCGCGGAGTACGACCCCGTGGCGTCGCTGTTCGCGCGCCTCGCCGCGCGGCCCTGGAATTTCGGCTTCTACCACGCGATGCGCGCCCTGGAGGCCGCCTTCCCCGATCGCCCGCGCTTCGGGCGCAGCGCCCGCCCCGCGCAGGACCCGATCCGGCTCGCGCAGGAACCCGCGGTGGTGTTCGCCCCGGCCACGATCGCGGCCTGGCAGCCGGCGGAGGAGGAGCGCCCGCCCCGGCTCGCGGTGTTCTTCTTCGGCCTGTTCGGCCCCGACGGGCCGCTGCCGCTGCATCTGACCGAATACGCCCGCGACCGCCGGCGCAACCATCGCGATCCCACCTTCCAGCGCTTCGCCGACATCTTCCACCACCGCGCCCTGTCGCTGTTCTATCGCGCCTGGGCCGACGTGCGCCCGACCGTCAGCTTCGACCGGCCGGAGCAGGATCGTTTCGGCCTCTACGTCGGCGCGCTGGCCGGGCTCGGCATGGATAGCCTGCGCGACCGCGACGCGATGCCGGACCTGACGAAGCTGCACTTCGCCGGGCATCTCGCCTTGCAGACCCGCCATGCGGAGGGGCTGGCCGACATCCTGTCGGCGTTCTTCGCCATGCCGGTGCGGGTCGAAAGCTTCATCGGCGCCTGGCTCACCCTGCCATCGGCCGACCGCTCGCGGCTTGGCGACGGGGCGCGGACGGTGGCGCTGGGCCAGACCGTGCTGCTCGGCGGACGGGTCTGGTCGCGCCAGCACAAGTTCCGTATTGTCATCGGGCCGCTGTCGATGGCCGAGTACCGAGCGGCTGCTGCCCGGAGGGCGCAGCTTCCATCGTCTGGTTCCGATCGTGCGCAACTACGCCGGCGATACCCTGGTGTGGGACGTGAACCTGATCCTGAAGCGTGACGAGGTCGCGCCCACCCGCCTCGGCGGCTTCGGCCGCCTGGGCTGGACCACCTGGCTGATGCCGCGACGGGCCGAGACCGACGCGGCGGATTTGTTCCTCGATGCCAGTGCCGACAGCATGGCACGCAAGATAGACGCCGGCCTGCAAGCGACCGCAATGGAGACCGTTTGATGACCGAGATCAGCCGCGCCACCCTGTTCGGCAAGCTGAACACGATCGCCTACAAGGCGATCGAGGGCGCCACCGTCTTCTGCAAGCTGCGCGGCAATCCGTATGTGGAGCTGGTGCACTGGATCCACCAGATCCTGCAGGTGCAGGATTCCGACCTGCACCGCATCGTGCGCCATTTCGAGCTCGATCCCGGCACGGCTCGCCGCCGACGTCACCGCGGCGCTCGACCGGCTGCCGCGCGGGGCGACGTCGATCTCCGATCTTTCCTCGCAGATCGAGGACGCGGTGGAGCGCGGCTGGGTGTTCGGCACGCTGATGTTCGGCGAATCGCAGGTGCGCACCGGGCACCTGGTCCTCGGCGCGCTGAAGACGCCCACCCTGCGCAACGCGCTGGTCGCCATCAGCCGCCAGTTCGAACGAGTCAAGGCCGAGGCCCTGAGCGACGATTTCGCGCAGATCGTGAACGGCTCGCCGGAGGCGGCGCTGGCCGCGACGGACGGCTCGCGGCGTGGGCGCGCCGGGCGAGGCCAGCGGCGCGATCGCGCCGGCGGCGATGGGCAAGCAGGAGGCGCTGAAGCAGTTCACCATCGACCTCACCGAACGCGCGCGCAACGGCGAGATCGATCCCGATCGTCGGCCGCGACGAGGAGATCCGCCAGATCATCGACATCCTGATGCGCCGGCGGCAGAACAACCCGATCCTGACCGGCGAGGCCGGCGTCGGCAAGACCGCGGTGGTCGAAGGCTTCGCGCTGCGCATCGCCGCCGGCGACGTGCCGCCGCCGCTCAAGGACGTGTCGCTGCGCGCGCTCGATGTCGGCCTGCTGCAGGCCGGCGCGCAGCATGAAGGGCGAGTTCGAGAAGCGGCTGCGCCAGGTGATCGACGAGGTGCAGTCCTCGCCCGAAGCCGATCATCCTGTTCATCGACGAGGCGCACACGCTGATCGGCGCCGGCGGCGCGGCCGGCACCGGCGACGCGGCCAACCTGCTGAAGCCGGCGCTGGCGCGCGGCACGCTGCGCACCATCGCGCGCGACCACCTGGGCCGAGTACAAGAAATACATCGAGAAGGACCCGGCGCTGACCCGCCGCTTCCAGGTGGTGCAGGTCGACGAGCCGGACGAGGCGAAGGCGATCCTGATGATGCGCGGCATCGCCTCGCCGCTGGAGAAGCACCACCGGGTGCAGATGCTCGACGAGGCGATCGAGGCGGCGGTGCGGCTGTCGCACCGCTACATCCCGGCGCGCCAGCTGCCCGACAAGTCGGTGAGCCTGCTCGACACCGCCTGCGCCCGCGTCGCGGTCAGCCAGCACGCCACCCCGCCGGCGGTGGAGGACTGCCGCCGGCGCATCGAGGCGCTGGAGACCGAGCTCGAGATCATCGCCCGCGAGAGCGCGATCGGCATCGACGCCACCGCGCGCGAGACCGTCTGCGCGCGCGGCGCTGGCGGAGGAACAGGCCCGGCTCGGCGGCCTCGAAACCCGCTGGAGCGCGGAGAAGGCGCTGGTCGATCGGATCCTGGCACTGCGCGCCCAGCTGCGCCAGGGCGGCGAGCCGGTGGAGGCGCGAAGCCGCCGCCGCCGCACCGACGGCCGAAGCGCGCGCGGCGCTGCTGGCCGAACTGCGCGGCCTGCAAGACGACGCCTCGCCGCGCACCAGGGCGAGATCGCCGCTGATCCTGCCGAGCGTCGACGAGCAGGCGGTCGCCGCCGTGGTCGGCGACTGGACCGGCATCCCCGTCGGCCGGATGGTGAAGAACGAGATCGAGGCGGTGCTGAACCTGGCCGACACGCTGGACCAGCGCGTGATCGGCCAGGGCCACGCGCTGGAGATGATCGCCAGGCGCATCCAGACCTCGCGCGCCGGGCTCGACAACCCGAACAAGCCGATCGGCGTGTTCATGCTGTGCGGCCCGTCCGGCGTCGGCAAGACCGAGACCGCGCTGGCGCTGGCCGAGGCGCTCTACGGCGGCGAGCAGAACCTCATCACCATCAACATGAGCGAGTTCCAGGAGGCGCACACCGTCTCCACGCTGAAGGGCGCGCCGCCCGGCTACGTCGGCTACGGCGAGGGCGGCGTGCTGACCGAGGCGGTGCGCCGCAAGCCCTACAGCGTGGTGCTGCTCGACGAGGTCGAGAAGGCGCACCCCGACGTGCACGAGATCTTCTTCCAGGTGTTCGACAAGGGCTGGATGGAGGACGGCGAGGGCCGCGTGCATCGACTTCAAGAACACGCTGATCCTGCTGACCACCAACGTCGGCACCGACCTGATCATGAGCATGTGCAAGGACCCGGAGCTGATGCCGGACCCGGAGGCGATCGCCAAGGCGCTGCGCGAGCCGCTGCTGAAGGTGTTCCCGCCGGCGCTGCTCGGGCGGCTGGTCGTCGATCCCGTACTACCCGCTGAGCGACGCGATGCTGGGCGACATCGTCCGCCTGCAGCTCGGCCGCATCGCGAAGCGCGATCGGCGAGCACCACAAGGTGCCGTTCAGCTACGACGACGACGTGGTGAAGCTGATCGCCAGCCGCTGCACCGAGCTGGAAAGCGGCGGGCGCATGATCGACGCGATCCTGACCAACACCATGCTGCCGGCGATCAGCGGCGCGTTCCTGGAACGGATGCTGGAGGGCAGCATGGTGGCCAAGGTGGACGTGGGCGTGGCGGATGGGGAGTTCACCTACGCCTTTGCCTGATCCGGGCGATCCCGCCTCGTTGCATGGCCGGGCCGGGTCGGGGATCCGGCTCCGATCAGGGCGGTCGGGGCGCGTGGACGGGCGGCGTCGGTCTCCCGGGGTTCACCGCTGCGCAGCGGCGTCCTGCTCGGCGAGGTCACCGGCGCTGTCGCAGGACTGCGCCCCGCCCGCGCCCTTCGACAGGACGCGGCTCGGGAACCTGCCGGGCAGGCTCGGCGTCCGAGGCTGAGGCGGCGTGCGTTCAGTCGTCGCGCACGATCGGGTGGTAGCCGCGGCCATAGTAGATCAGGCCCTCGTGCACCGGGCCGGTGGCCACCGCCTCGACGATGCAGAAGAACACGTCATGCGTGCCGACCTCCACCACCTGGTCGATGCGGCAGTCGAACGCCGCCGCCGCACCGGCCAGCACGGGCGCACCGGTCGCGAGCGCGGTCCATTCGGCGGTGTCGAACCGTGCCTCGATCGGATGGTCGGTGAGGCCCGCGAACACCGGCGACAGCTCCTGCTGCGCGGGGATCAGGGTGTTTACGCACAGCACCCGGTTGGCGGTGAAGGCGGCATAGGAGTCGTTGCTGCGATTGGCGCAGACCAGCAGGGTCGGCGGCGTGTCGGTAACCGAACACACCGCGGAGGCGGTGAAGCCCGCGCGCCCACCCGGCCCGTCCGTGGTGATCACGTTCACCGCCGCCCCGAGTCGGGCCATGGCTTCACGGTACTGCTCCTTGCTGACCGGCATCGTGCCTTCCTTCCCCAGGGGCACCGACTATGGCGCAGGCGCGGGCCGGCGCCAACGCGGCGGATGGGTTAACGCCGCTTCACCACTCTGTTAGGAAGGCGAGGAGAACAACGTCCATCGGCACCGAACGTCCGCGCGGCCCGCAACCGCCGCGTGTGCCATCCCGGGAGGAAACATATGACCATCGACCTCACCCGCCGCGCCGCGCTCGGCGCCGGCTTGGCCGCGACTGCCGCGCTCGGCGTCGGAAGGGCGCGCGCGCAGGCGACGAAGACCATCCGCATCGGCATCCTGACCGACTTCATCGGTCCGAATTCCGCAAGCACCGGGAAGGGCTCGGTCGCCGCCAGCCGGCTGGCGGCCGAGGATTTCATGCGCGCGCATCCCGACATCAAGGTCGAGATCCGCGCCGCCGACTACCAGAGCAAGCCCGACGTCGCGACCTCCATCGCGCGCGACTGGATCGACCGCGGCGGGGTCGACCTGATTTCCAACGTCAACAATTCGGCCGCGGCGCTGGCGATCGCGAGCCTGGTGCGGGAGAAGAACAAGGCGGCGGTGTTCACCGCGCCGGCCAGCTCCGACCTTACCGGCAAGGCGTGCAGCCCGAACCATATCCACTGGACCTACGACACCTGGGCGCTCGGCAACTCCACCGGCGGCGCGATGGTGAAGGCGGGCGGCGACAAGTGGTTCTTCATCGCTGCCGACTATGCCTTCGGCCGGGCGTTGGCGCGCGATACCGCTTCCTTCGTCACCGCGGCCGGCGGCAAGGTGCTGGGCACGGTGTACACGCCGTTCCCGGAGACGACCGACTTCTCCTCCTTCATCCTGCAGGCGCAGGCGAGCGGGGCGAAGGTGGTGGGCCTTGCCAATTCCGGCACCAATACCACCGACTGCATCAAGCAGGGCGCCGAATTCGGGCTGCGCAAGAGCGGTATCCGCCTGGCGGCGCTGCTGATGATGATCCCCGACGTGCACGGCGTCGGACTGCAAGCCGCGCAGGGTCTGGTGCTGACCGAATCGTTCTACTGGGACCGCAACGACGCGAGCCGCGCCTTCGGCAAGCGGTTCGGCAAGCACATGAACGGCTGGATGCCGGGCATGATCCAGGCGGGCGACTATTCGGCGATCACCCATTACCTCAAGACGGTGCAGCGGATCGGTCTCGACCATATGAGCGACGGGCGGGCGGTGATCGCGGCGATGAAGGCGGTGCCGAGCGACGATCCGCTGTTCGGCCGCTGCGTGATCCGTGCCGACGGGCGTCGGCTCAACCCGATGTATTTGTTCCAGGTGAAGGCACCGGGGGAGAGCAAGCATCCGTGGGACTACTACACGCTGCTCCGCACGACGCCGGCGGACCAGGCCTTCCGCCCGCTCGACCAGGGCGGCTGCCCGCTGGTGCACGCCTGACGCGGCGCGCCGCCGCTGCCGGCAGGACCCTGCGGGGGCCCTGCCGGCAGCAGGGCCGGGCGCTCAGGCGGCCTTCGCCTCCCGCCGGCGCGCGTGCAGGATGAACTCGGTGTAGCCGTTCGGCTGCGTCGCGCCCTGGAACACCAGGTCGCAGGCCGCCCGGAACGCCACGCCGTCGAAGCCCGGCGCCATCGGCCGGTAGGCCGGATCGCCCGCGTTCTGCCGGTCGACCACCGCGGCCATCCGCTGCAGCGTCTCCATCACCTGCGCCTCGCGTCGCGATCGCCGTGGCGCAGCCAGTTGGCGACGTGCTGGGAGGAGATGCGCAGCGTCGCGCGGTCCTCCATCAGCCCGACGTCGTGGATGTCCGGCACCTTGGAGCAGCCGACCCCCTGGTCGATCCAGCGCACCACGTAGCCCAGGATGCCCTGGCAGTTGTTGTCGAGCTCCTGCTGGATCTCCTCCGGCGACCAGTTCGGCCGGTCCGCGAGCGGAATGGTCAGCAGATCGCCGAGCGGCGCCCGCGCCCGCGTCGCGCGAGTTCCGCCTGCCGCGCCGGCGACGTCGACCTCGTGGTAGTGCAGCGCGTGCAGCGTGGCGGCGGTCGGCGACGGCACCCAGGCGGTGTTCGCGCCGGCCCGCGGATGGCCGATCTTCTGCGCCAGCATCTCGGCCATCCGGTCGGGCATCGCCCACATGCCCTTGCCGATCTGCGCCTTGCCGCGCAGTCCGCAGGCCAGGCCGATATCGACGTTCTGGTCCTCGTAGGCCTTGATCCAGGCGGTGTCGCGCATGTCGTTCTTGCGCACCATCGGCGCCGGCCTCCATCGAGGTGTGGATCTCGTCGCCGGTGCGGTCGAGGAAGCCGGTGTTGATGAACACCACCCGGTCTGCGCGCGCCGCAGATGCAGGCCTTCAGGTTGGCCGAGGTGCGCCGTTCCTCGTCCATGATGCCCGATCTTCAGCGTGTTGCGCGGCAGGCCCGAGCATCGTCCTCGACCGCGGCGAACAGCGTCGTCGGTGAACGCCACCTCGTCGGGTCCGTGCATCTTCGGCTTGACGATATAGACCGAGCCGGCGCGGCTGTTGTGCAGCGGCCCCGGTGCCGCGCAGGTCGTGCAGCGCGATCAGCACGGTGACGGCGGCGTCCAGGATGCCCTCCGGGATGTCCGCCCCGTCCGGCGTCGCGCACCGCGTCGGTGAACATGTGGTGGCCGACGTTGCGGACCAGCATCAGGCTGCGCCCGGGCAGGGTCAGCGTGCCGCCCGCCGGTGCGGACGTAGGTGCGGTCGGGGTTGAGCCGGCGGGTCATGGTCCGGCCGCCCTTCTCGAACGTGTCCTCCAGCGTGCCGCTGCATCAGGCCGAGCCAGTTGCGGTAGGCGTCCACCTTGTCGCCGGCGTCGACCGCGGCGATGGAATCCTCGCAGTCCTGGATGGTGGTGACGGCCGCTTCCAGCACCACGTCGGCGACGCCGGCCGGGTCGTCCCTGCCGATCCGATGGGCGCGGTCGATGATGATTTCGATGTGCAGCCCGTGGTGGCGCAGCAGCACGGCGGAGGGCGCCGCTGGCTCGCCCCGAAGCCGGCGAACTGGGCGGGGTGGGCGAGGCCGGTCGTCGACCCGTCGCGCAGTCGGACCGACAGGCGGCCCTCGGCCACCGCGTAGCCGGCGGCATCCGCGTGGCTGCCGGCGGCGAGCGGGGCGGCCTCGTCCAGGACGGCGCGGGCACGGGCGATCACCTGCTCCCCGCGCGCCTGGTTGTAGCCGGGACCGCGGGTGGCGCCGCCGTCTTCCGGGATCGCGTCGGTGCCGTAGAGCGCGTCGTACAGGCTGCCCCAGCGCGCGTTCGCCGCGTTCAGCGCGTAGCGCGCGTTGGTCACCGGCACGACCAGTTGCGGGCCGGCGATGGTGGCGATCTCGGGGTCGACCTTGGCGGTGCCGATGGTGAAGTCGGGTGGCTCCGGCACCAGGTAGCCGACGTCGGTCAGGAACTGGCGATAGGCCGGTGCGTTGATCGGGCGGGCGGGATGGGCGGCGTGCCACTGGTCGATCTGGCGCTGCAACGCATCGCGGCGGCCGAGCAGGGTGCGCAGGCGGGGGCCGAACTCGCGCACCAGGGCGGCGAGCTCGATCCAGAACCGGGCGGGATCGACCCCGGTGCCGGGGATCGCCTCGTCGGTCACGAAATCGTACAGCACCCGCGCGACTGTCAGTCCGCCTGCGTCTACCGCGTCCATCTGCACCTCCTGATCATTCCCGGTCTTACTGTCCCAGCCGGGCGTCCCGGGCAAGTCGGGCGGCGGGATATCGTCCGGAAAGGCGTCGCGAGGCGGTTCCACCGGAAGCGCGTCCGCCGCGCCGCAGGGCAGGGAATCGAGACCGGCGCGATGGTCGGGGCGGACGAAGCATCCGGCAGGATCGATCGCGGCGGCAGGATCGTGCCGCCGGTTTTCGGCGCGGGCAATAGGGACGAGGAACCACCTCACCCCATGCGCGCCTACACCGCCCGCCGGTACGCCGCGACGAAGGCTGCCACCGCTTCGGTCTGCGCTCCCACGGCCCAGAACTCGGTGTTGCCGTCGTTCCAGTAAACCACGGTCATCCCGCCGGACCGTGCCGTGCGCGGCGGATGCGCCGGCTCGCCGTGCCCCGAGGGCCAGGCGAACAACGTGACCGGCTGCCCGGTGTGTTGGTAGCCCAGCACGGCGGTGCGATGCCCTGCCACGAGGTCGCCGCGATAGAAGGTGAAGCGGAAGCCCTCCGCTGCGAGGTCCGGTGCCGGCGGTGTGGCGAGGCCCTGGGCGGCGAACCAGCCCCTGGCCGCCGCCCGGGTGCCCGGGGTCGGCGCGAGCAGGGAGCGGGGCAGGTCCGCGCGATGGACCGAGGCGGCGAGGGCGGTCAGCGTCTCCCGTTCCTCCCCGCCTCGGGGGGGGGGCGAACAGCGCGAATGCCAGCACGGCCGCTGTCGCCAGCCCGGCGGCGAACCCGGCGATCCCACCGCGTGCCGCCGCACCGGCGCGCGTTCTGCCGTTGCGCCGCCCGCGCGCGGCCGTCCACCATCCTTGATCCGGCGTCGTGGCGGCGGGGGAGGGCGGGAGTGAATTTTCGATCCGACGTCGCAATGCCTCCGGCGCCGGCCCGGGCGGGGCCAGCGCGGCGAGCTCGGCCCGCAGCGCCAGCAGCCCGGCGAGACCCGCGGCGCAGTCGGAGCAGCCCGCGACATGGGCCGCGAGCGCCCGTGCCGCTTGCGGATCGAGCTCGCCGTCGACCAGCGCGTTCAGCTCCAGCTCGCGATCGGGACAGGTCATCGTTCCATCGCCTCCCGCAACAGGGCGCGTGCGCGGGCCAGGCGTGACATCACGGTGCCGACCGGAATCCCCTGGGCGGCGGCGACCGCGGCATAGGAGAGGCCGGTAAATTCCCGCAACAACACGGTCTCCCGCAGGTTCTCCGGCAGCGCGGCGATGTGGCGGCGCAGCCGCGCGGCGCGGTCGGCGGCGATCGCGGTCGCTTCCGGGTCGAGGCCGGGAGCGGGCAGGTCCTCGGCCGCCTCGATCGGTGCCGTCGCCACCGGCGGAGCGCCGCGCTGCAGGTTGCGCATGATACCGGCGAGCCAGGCGCGGATATCCTGCTCGCCGCGATAGGAGTTCGAAATACCGCAGCGCGCGCAGATAGGTCTCCTGCACGAGGTCCTCGGCGCGCGCCCGGTCCGGGGCAAGGGCGCGGGCCAGCCGGTGCATCGCATCGAGCGCCGGCAGCGCCTGGGCGCGGAACCGCTCTGCCCGCGCCGCGTCCGTCGCGGCGCAAGCGAGCGACGGGCTGGCCCCGCGCCCGGCCGTCCGATCAGCCTGACGGCGAAACCAGGACAGTGCCCTGCATCTCCGGATGGATCGCGCAACGGTAGCCGAAACTTCCCGCCCGCGGGAAGGCATGAGTGAAACTTTCTCCGGTATCGAGCGCCGCGGAGGCGAAGCCGCCGCCGAGCGCGGTGATGGTGTGCGGCACGCTGTCGCGGTTGGTCCATACCACGGTATCGCCCGGCCGCACCGTGATCCGCGCCGGGGCAAAGGCGTAGCCGGAGATCGTGACATGGACCTCCGCGGCGAAGCCGGCGAGCGGCGCCACGGCCAGCGCCAGCGCCACCCAGCTCATCCGGAACATGCGATGCATCGTCTGCCCCCGCCTCATGCCAGCCGGTGATCGACGGTGGTGAGCACCTGTTGTCCGCGCCGCCAGGTGACCTCCCGCACGCCGAGGGTGCCTGCGACCGCGCCCGCCGGCAGGGTCAGGATCGGCCCCGGATGCGGTGCGCTGCCAGGGGCGGGCTGCGGGAAGGCGGTGGAGAGCGCGGTGTGGAACGTCACCCGCCCCTCCACTTTCTGCAGCACCTGATGGATATGCCCGTTCAACACCGTGACGGAGCCGAACCGACGCAGCAGTGCAAAAGCTGCCGGTGCGTCGCCGGTGCCCCAGCCCCATTGCGGGTACACCGCCCAGAGCGGCACATGCGCGAATAGCACGACGGGGGTGCTGGAGGCGACGCCGCCGAGGTCGTCGCGCAGCCAGGCGATCTGGTCCGGCCCCAGCAGCCACTGCCCGTCCGCGCCGTTGGTGATCACGTTGACCAGGCCGATGAAATGCACCCCGCCGGCATCGAAACTGTACCAGCCCATGCCCTTCGTGCCCTTGCCGTAGCGCGCGAGGTAGAGGCGCTTGCCCGGATCGAGCATGTCGTGCTCGCCGGGCACGTGATGGATCGTGAGGCCGGCGCCCTGGTTGATCCGGTCCGCGGTGTCGAACTGCTCCGGCCTGGCGAGATGGGTGATGTCGCCGGTGTGCAGGATGAAGGCGGCGTTATATTCCTTCGCCGCGTCCTTCGCCGTCGCCACGGCCCGCGCCAGGGTGCCGGGCACGTCGGGGTAGTTCGGTGCCTTGAAGCCGATGTGGCTGTCGCTGAGCTGGAGGAAGGTGAAGCCGCCCGTGTCGGTGTCGGCGCGCGCCTCGCCGATGGTGGCGACGGTGGTCGGCACACCGGCCGCCACCGTCCAGATGAGGCCGGTGCCGATCCAGCCGGCACATTCCATCAGCCGCCGTCGCGTTTGGGTCGTTGGGGTTTCGCCTGGCATGGGGTCCTCCGTTTGCCGATGATCAGCAGGACCGGCGGAGGGGGCGGTTTATTCGCGCGCGGAGGATCACGAAACCGTGAGGTTTTGGGAATACCGGCGGTGCCGGTCTGTCCGTCCCGCGCGCCTGCCCCCCTGGCCCTGCCGCCCCTGATCGGCGATGCTGGCGCCATGCCGCTCGAACGGATGAACCTCCACCTCGTTTCCGATGCTACCGGCGAGACGCTGAACGCGATCGCGCGCGCCACCACCGTGCAGTTCGAGCATGTGCAGATCGTGCACCATCGCTGGAGCCTGATCCGCACCCGCTTCCAGCTCCATCGCGTGCTGGAGGGGATCGAGGCGGAGCCAGGCCCGGTGCTCTCCACCCTGGTCGACCGCGCGCTGCGGTCGGATCTGGACGCCACCTGCCAGCGGCTCGGCGTGCCGCTGGTCAACGTGCTCGACCCGGTGATGAACCTGCTGCAGGACTACATCGGCGAGCAGGCAGGCGCCCGCCCGGGCCGGCAATACGTGCTGAACGCGGATTATTTCCAGCGCATCGACGCCATGCACTACGTGCTGGCGCATGACGACGGCCAGGCGCAGATGGGGCTGGCGGAGGCCGATGTGGTGCTGGTCGGCGTTTCCCGCAGTTCCAAGACGCCGACCTGCTTCTATCTGGCCAATCGCGGCGTCAAGGCCGCCAACGTCCCGCTGGTGCCCAACCTGCCGGAGCCGGAGGGGCTGGACACCATCGGTGTGCCGATCATCGGCCTGACCCTGGAGCCGAAGGCGCTGATCGAGATCCGCCGCCACCGGCTGCGCCTGATCGGCGGCGCCGACCAGGCCGCCATGTCCCGCCACAACAGCACCGACTATGTCGACGAGGAATCGGTGAAGGCCGAGCTGCTGTGGGCACGGCGGCTGTGCACCCGCCGCGGCTGGCCGGTGATCGACGTCACTCGCCGCTCGATCGAGGAAACCGCGGCCACCGTCCTGCAGCTGATGGAAGCCTGGCACGCGCGGCGGGCGAAGGCGGCGCGGGGGGCGGAGGCGAGCGGCGGGACACGGGTGCCGACGTAGAACGAACGAAGGCGACGCCCCTCGATCAACGCGGTGGCGCTCGGGGACTTCCGCTACAAGATCACGAACCTGTGGAAGCGCACGCGACGCTGGCGCGGCGCGATTTTTGTTGGCTGAATGGGCATTCTTTCACAAACTCTCAGTCGGTCGGCCTTGTCCCCAGGCTCCCGTCCGCGCGCTCGACGATCGCGGCGACCCGCGCCTCGGCTTCCGCCAGCTTGGCCTCGCAATGTCGCCGCAGCGCCGCACCGCGCTCATAGGCGGCGATCGCGTCCTCGAGCTTCTGCTGCCCGCTCTCCAGCCCGCGGACGATCTGCTCCAGCTCGGCCAGCGCATCCTCGAACGACAGCTTGCCGACGTCCACCGGCAACGGGGTATCGACCGGAATGGGGGCGGTTGCGGGCATCGGTCATCTCCGGCGGGCGGCTGCAAAGGCGATCGAGGCTGGGTAAAGCCTTGCGGCGGCGGCGCCAAGTGCCGATTATGACACGTCCCGACCGACAGGAAGGCCGTGTTGCTGCGACCGCCCCCCCTCGCGCCCGAGCCGGCGCTGCCCGAAGGGACCGCCCCCGCCGGCACCGTCGCCGCGGGAGGCGTGCCCGCGGACGTCGCCTCTGCGGGAACCGCCTCCGTCGGAACCGCGTCTTCCGGGATGGCCCAGCCGTGTACCGCCCGCCGCCCGGGCGGCCCGACCTTCGCCGCGCTCGACCTCGGCACGAACAACTGCCGGATGCTGGTTGGAACCCCCTGTGGCCCCGGGTTCCGCGTGGTCGAAAGCTTCAGCCGCGTGGTCCGGCTGGGCGAGGGACTGCACCACTCCGGCCAGCTCAGCACCTGCGGCATGGACCGCGCCCTCGCCGCCCTGGCCGACTGCGCTGAACGGCTCGGCCGCCGGCCGGTGGCGGGACTGCGCGCCGTCGCCACCGAAGCCTGCCGCCAGGCGGTCAACGGCGCCGCGTTCCTGTGCCGCGCCAGAAAGGAAACCGGCCTGCCGCTCGAACTCATCACCCCGCGCGAGGAAGCTGAACTCGCCCTGGAAAGCTGCGCCGCGCTGCTCGGCGGCGGCGCGCGCCGGGCGCTCGTGTTCGACATCGGCGGCGGCTCGACCGAACTCGCCTGGGTCCGCATCGACCGTTGCGGCCCACCCGCGATGATCGGCTACCTCTCCCTGCCGGTGGGCGTCGTCACCCTGGCCGAACGCTTCGGTCCCGCCGCCGATACCGCCGCCGGCTTCCGCGCCATGGTCGCAGAAATCGCCGCCCGCCTCGCCCCGTTCGAACAAATCCACTGCATCGCCCGGGAAATCCGCCAGGGCGACGTCGACCTGCTAGGCACCAGCGGAACCGTCACCACCCTCGCCGGCCAGGCCCTCGGCCTGCCGCGCTACCACCGCGCCCTGGTCGACGGCACGGTCCTCAGCGGCGAAGCCGCCGACCAGGCCCTCGACCGCCTCCAAACTCTCGGCCGCGAAGGCCTGAGTACCCACCCCTGCATCGGCCCGGAACGCGCCGAATTCGTCCTGCCCGGCTGCGCCGTCTTCGCCGCCATCCGCCAAACCTGGCCCGCCCCCCACATCATCGTCGCCGACCGTGGCCTGCGCGAAGGCATCCTGCTTCGCCTCATCCGAACCCACCGCGGGCGGCGCGGATGATGCGGGATGATTTTGGCGAGTGGGTGGGCGTGCAAGGCCAGGGGGGCTCTGCCCCCTGGCCTTGCGCGCCCGCCTCCCCCCGGAGCCACCGCGCGTGAACCGCGGCACCCCGCCGCCGGGGTCGCGTGGGTTGGCGGTGCCGGTGCGCACGGCGAGGGGGCGCAGTGTGGGGTCGCAGCGGTGGTTGGCGCGGCAGTTGAATGATCCGTATGTGCGGGCGGCGCGGGAGCAGGGGTGGCGGTCGCGGGCGGCGTTCAAGCTGATCGAGCTGGACGATCGGTTTCATGTGTTGCGGCGTGGAGCCCGGGTGGTGGATTTGGGGGCGGCGCCGGGGGGCTGGTCGCAGGTGGCGGTGGCGCGCGGGGCGGCGCGTGTGGTGGGGGTTGATTTGTTGCCGGTGGAGCCGGTGGCGGGGGCGGAGCTGATCGTGGGGGATTTCATGGATCCTGCGATGCCGGAGCGGATGGCAGCGTTGCTCGGGGGGCCGGCGGATCTTGTGTTGTCGGACATGGCGCCGAACACGACCGGGCATGGAGCGACGGATCACTTGCGGATCATGGCGCTGGCGGAACTGGCGGCGGCGTTTGCGGTGGAGGTACTGGCGCCGGGCGGGAGTTTCGTCGCCAAGGTGTTCCAGGGCGGATCGGAAAAGGGGATGCTCGAACGGTTGAAGCGGTCGTTCGCGGTGGTGCGGCACGCCAAACCGCCGGCAAGCCGGAAGGAATCGAGCGAGCTCTACGTGGTGGCGACGGGATTTCGCGGCGCGCAGCCGGAGTGACAGGCTGCCGGATGGCGGTGCACGCGGCTGCTTCTTCACCTCTCCCGCGCTGCGGGAGAGGGAAGAGGCAGCCGCCCATGGCATTCCCGGTTCACTCGATTGCCCTGTGGCAGGCCCCGTTGGCAGGCCCTGCCGAGGCGGTTCAGCGTCGGTAGTCGGCGCCCGCCCGCTCGGCCGTGCGCAGCGCGCCCTGCCATTCCATCATCCCGTACTCGGGATCGGCGCGGCGCTTCTTCATGCGCTCGGCCGCCTTGCCGATCACGTAGTCCGAGATCGGCTCCGGCGGCTCGCCCAGCGTGCGGGCGATCAGCTCCAGTTCGCAGGCGCGTTCCAGCATGTAGAGCCGCATGAACGTGCCGGGCACCGTCGGACCGAGCGCGAGCAGTCCGTGGTTGAGCAGGATGACGCAGGTGCCGCCCTGCACCGAGCGGCCGAGCGCCTCGCACTCCTCCACCGAGGCGGGCACGCCGTATTCGTGATAGACGACGTCGTCATAGACGCCGAGCGCGTCCTGGCTGATCGGGCGCAGGCCGTTGCGCACCAGCGACACGCCGGCGCCGGCGCGGGTGTGGGTGTGCATCACGCACATCGCATCCGGCCGCGCCTTGTAGACGCCGCTGTGGATGGTGAAGCCGGCGTTGTTGAAGCGGCCGGGATCGCCCAGCACGTTGCCGTCCATGTCCATCTTCACGAGCGAGGAGGCGGTGACCTCGTCGAACATCTCGCCGTAACGGTTGATGAGGAAGGTGTCGGGCGCATCGGGCAGGCGCACGGACAGGTGGGTGTTGACGAGGTCGGTCCAGCCCATCTGGTGCGTGACGCGATAGAGCGCGGCGAGCTCGCAGCGGGCCTGCCATTCGGCGTCGGTCATGTCGGATCGGGTCAGTCGGAGTGCGGCGGACATCGGCTTGGGTTCCCTGGATCGGTTCCGGTGCCGACGGTTCGTTGGCATCGGTCCGGCGGACGGTGGCGCGGGCCGGCGGTGCCATCCTGATCCCCTGCCGCGGGCGCTGGCAAGAGTGGCGGCCCTAGGCCGGTGGGATGAAAGCTGCCGAGGTGCCGCCGTCGACCGGGATCGTTGCACCTGTGACGTAACGCGCGGCGTCCGACAGCAGGAAGCCGATCACGTCGACCACGTCGTCGGCCTGCGCGATCCGCCCGAGCGGGGAGTTGCCGGAGGGGCGGTAGCGCCCGGCCTTGGCCGGATCGCTGACGGCGTGGATCATCGGCGTATCGACCGTTCCGGGGGCGAGCGCGTTCACCAGCACATGGCTGGCGCCGAGCTCGGCGCCGAGCACGCGGGTGAGCTGCGAGACCGCGGCCTTGGAAGCAGCGTAGGCGCCGCTGTCGATCTTCGGGCGCAGCGCGGCAACGGAAGAGAGGAACACGATGCACGCGGGTTTCTCGGCGCTGGCGGCGCGGGTGAGCAGCGGCAGGGCGGCGCGGGCGCAGAGCCAGGAGCCGCGGGTGTTGACCGCGAAGACCTGGTCGAAGGTCTTCAACCGCCATGGTAGCGAGCGGGCCCGGTGCGCAGGATGCCCGCACAGCAGATCAGCGCGTCGAGCGTGGGGGTGGCGGCGGCGATCTCGGCGAAGGCGGCGGCGACGCGGGGGGCGTCGGTGACGTCGCAGGCGATGGGGGTGAAACGATCAGTGGACGGGGCGACGGCTGCCAGCGCCTGCGGCAGATCGAGGCCGAAGACACGCCAGCCCTGGTCGAGCAGCCGCCGTGCGGCGGCGCGGCCGATACCCGAGGCGGCGCCGGTGATGACCGCTGCTTGCGCCATGGCTTCCCCCCTTTTCCTGCGTCCGGCTGGTGGCGCACGCTGAGGGACTGGCAAACCTGGTGTCAAGATCAACGGCAGTCGGCCCTTGAATGTCGCACCAGGATGCGATCGAGGTCGCAGGCGAACACGACCCCGATCTTCCCGGCGTGGTTGCCCGCTACCTCAGATGCCGCGCCCACAACGCGAAGATCTTCTCCCACGTCGCCTCCGCCGCCAGCGGATCGTACACCGCCCGCTCGGCGAAGCAGAACCCGTGGTGCGTCCCCGGATACACTTCCAGCGTGTGCTTCGTCCTCGCCTGCTCCAGCGCCGATTTCAGCGCCGGGATGACCGCGGCCGGCACCGATTGGTCGTGCTCGGCGAAGGCGTAATAGAGTTCGCCCTTGATCTGTCCCAGCAGCTTGTGTGGTGAATCCTCCGCCTCCGTCACGATTCCCACCCCATACAACGACGCCGCCGCCACCATCCGGTGCGGGAACCGCGCCGCCGCGGTGGTGATGAAGCGCCCGCTCATGCAATGTCCGACGCAGCCCACCGGCCCCGGCTTCACCGCGTCCTGCGCATCCAGGAACGCGATCATCGCAGCGGTATCGTCCGTTACCATCGCGTTGGTCAGGCTGTTCATCGCCGGACGGATCACCGCCGACATCGCATCGTCGCGGCGCGGGATATCGAAGCGGATGGTGCCGAGCCGGTAGTACATGTCCGGCAGCAGGCACGCATAGCCCGCTTTGGCGATGCGGCGGCACATGTTGCGCAGCTCCTCGCGGGTGCCGGGCGCGTCCATGTAGAAGATGATGCCGGGGTGCCGGGCCGGGCCCTCGGGGTGGACGAAGAAGGCCGGCATCTTGCCGTGCTTGGTGGTGACGATCACGTCCTGTTCGATCATGGCGCTTTCCTTCCCGCGGTGGGCGTCCCGATGGACGCCGGCTGCCGGCCAGTCTATGGGCATCCGGCGGGCGGCGCCAACCGGGGCGGGGCCACGTTCCGTCCGGGAACGCGCCCGCGATGCCGCGCGCATGGGCAAGGACGTTTCGCCGCAGCGGGGCCGTGATCCGGGGCATCCGGGTCGACGCATCAGGGAGAGAGACCGACCATGTCAGCAAGCCAGCCGTCCGCCGGCGCCTTCCGCAGCCTGGTCGACGCCTTCGCCCGCCTGCGCGTGCCCCTGCCGGAAGGCGGCACGTCCCCCGCCGACACCGCCGCCCGCCTGCGCCGCGAGCTGCGCGCCGCCATCCACCAGCACACCGGCGACGACCGCTGGCGCGAGCTCATGCAGCGGATGCGCGAGGCGGCCGAGGACGGCGCGCACGAATACCGCCTGCTGCGCTTTCCCTGCGCCGACTGCACCGACGACGGCCGCGCGATCCGGCAGAACGAGCCGCAATGGCCCACCACCCTGACCGGCGAGGCCGCCGATCTCTATCGGCACTGGGAGCAGGAGCTGAACCCCCTCGGATTCCGCATCGCCGCGCACGAGCTCGACTATCCGGGCGGCCTGCCGGGCGATATCGGCCTGTTCATCGCCTGGACGTAAAATCGCTCAGAGCGTGAAAAAGAAATCGAACTTGTGAATGAATGCTCGTTGAAAATGCTCGGGTTTCCGGGCGGTTTCGGCGGAAAACGAGCGTTCATTCACAAACTCTCAGGCGTGCGCGGGGCGCAGCGCGTTGTTGGGCCGGCGGTCGCCGCCGAGCCAGCGCGCCAGTTCCGCATGCGCATCGGCCCGGCGCCCTGCGGCGATCGCATCGGCATCCGGCGGATCGACGGTGAACTCCACGATCAACCCGTCCGGTGAGGTTGTGTAGGCCGACCGGCAATAGCCGTGGTCGGTCTGCCGCACCTGCTCCCCCGCCGCTGCCAGCCGTGCAACGATCGCGGCATAGGTGGCCTCGTCCACCTTGAAGGCGATGTGGTCGAAATTGGGCACCGCGGCCGGCAGGGCGGGCACGCACTGACGATACACCTCCGGATCGGCGAACTGGAAGAACGCAAGCGCGCCGCCGTCCTCCAGCGCGTAGAACGTGTGGCACATCGGGGTGGGTGCGCCGGTGCGCGGATGGCGGCTCTCCTCGCACCAGGTGGCGACCAGGGGCAGGCCGATCACGTCCTCGAAGAAGCGGCGATTCGCTTCCTGGTCGCGCACGACGGTGGCGTGGTGGTGCAGCCGCTCGGGCAGGCGGGGCAGGGGCGGAGGGTGTGGCATGGCTGGTTTCCTTCCCGACCATCGGTCCCGGCGATCCTGCGCCGGCGGCGGCGAGGGCCGCAAGCTTGCCGCTTGCCGGGCGGCGCGGGTGGCGGCAGTCTCGGCTGCAAGAACCGGAGGAACCGACCATGCCCGCAGCGCATCGGCGCGCCGTCGCGCCGTCCTGGCCGCCCGGCCTTACCCGCGTGCCCTACTGGGTCTACCAGGACCAGGACGTGCTGGAATCGGAACAGACACGGTTGTTCCAGGGACCGGTGTGGAACTACCTCTGCCTGGAAGCGGAAATCTCCGCACCCGGCGACTGGCGCACCACCGCCATCGGCCGCATGCCTGTCGTGGTGGTACGCACCGAAACCGGAGATATCGCCGCCTTCGAGAATCGCTGCGCGCATCGCGGCGCGCTGATCTGCCTCGATACCGCCGGCCGGGGCGCAAAAGACTTCACCTGCGTCTACCACGCCTGGCGCTACGACCTCGCGGGCGTGCCGCAGTCGGTCGCGTTCGGGCGCGGCGTCAACGGCAAAGGTGGCATGCCGGAAGGCTTCCGCGTGCAGGATCACGGGCCGCGCCGGCTGCGCGTCGCCATCTTCTGCGGTCTCGTGTTCGGCACGCTCGATCCCGCGCTGGCGCCGTTCGAGGACTGGATCGGCCCCGACATCGCCGCCCGCGTCCGCCGCGTGCTGCGTCGGCCGGTCGAGGTGATCGGCCGCTACACCCAGGCGCTGCCGAACAACTGGAAGCTCTACGTCGAGAACGTGAAGGACACCTACCACGCGAGCCTGCTGCACCTGTTCTTCGCCACCTTCCGCATCACAAGGCTGAGCCAGGGCGGCGGCGTCGTGGTCAGCGCCTCCGGCGGCCACCACGCCTCGGCCACACGGATGCCCGCACAGGGGCCGGACACGAGCTACCAGGGGCTGCGCTCGGACGACGCGCAGTTCCGCCTGCGCGATCCGCGCCTGCTCGAGGTCGCCGACGAATGGGGCGACGATATCCAGTTGCAGATCCTGGGCCTGTTCCCCGGTTTCATCTTACAGCAGATCCATAACTCGATCGCGGTGCGCCAGGTGGTGCCGCGCGGGGTGGCGGAAACCGACCTGCACTGGACCCTGCTCGGCTTCGCCGACGACCCGCCGGCATTGCGCACGCTGCGGCTGCGCCAGGGCAACCTGGTCGGGCCCGCCGGGTTCGTTTCGATGGAAGACGGCTGCGTCGGCGGCTTCGTCCAGCGCGGCGCGGCAGCGGCCGGAGATGAAATGGCCGTGGTCGAGATGGGTGGCGCAGAGGCCGACACGCAGGAAACCCGCGCTACCGAATCCTCGGTGCGCGGCTTCTGGAAGCAATGGCGTGCGACGATGGAGATCTGACCATGGAAGCCGATCTGCTCCGCCTCGCCGCGCTGAACGCCGCTTACGCCGACGCGATCGATTCCGATCGGCTGGAGGACTGGCCAAATTTCTTCGTGGACGACTGCCGCTACGTCATCACCACCGCGGAAAACCATCGCGCCGGCCTCGCCGCCGGCGTCGTCTGGGCCGACAGCCGCGCCATGCTGGAAGACCGGGTCGCCGCCTTGCGCCGCGCCAACATCTACGAACGCCAGACCTACCGTCACATCCTCGGCCTGCCGCTCGTGCGCGCCACCCAAGGCAAAACCATCCAGGCGGAAACCCCGTTCGTCGTCGGTACGCACCCTGCGCGACGGCAAAATGGACCTGTTCGCCGCCGGAAGGTACCTGGACCGCATACGCACAGGACCCGAATGGCAGTTCGCCGAACGCATCGCCGTCTGCGACAGCTCCCGCTTCGACACCCTGCTCGCACTACCGTTATGATCTCGTAAGAAAGCAAGGCCAAGGGGCTCTGCCCCCTGGACCCCCGCCAAGGGCAGCGCCCTTGGAACGCATCTATTGGTTCCGTGCTGGTGGGGGGAGTCTCGGGTCCGGGTCAGGGCTGCGCGGGGGTGGGCGGGTCCGGGAGCGGGCGCATCTGCGCCCGCTCCCGGACCCGCCCACCCCCGCGCAGCCCCGACCCGGACCCGAGACTCCCCCACCAGCACGGAACCCAACAAGAAGGGGTCCAGGGGACGACTGTCCCCTGGTGGGGGTCCAGGGGGCGAAGCCCCTTGGCCTTGCTTTCTTACGAGATCACATCTCGGCGTCCGCCTGGCGGATCAGGACTTCGCGTTTGCCGACGTGGTTGGCGGCGCCGACGACGCCTTCCTTTTCCATCTGCTCGATCAGTTTGGCGGCGCGGTTGTAGCCGATGTTGAGGTGGCGCTGCACGAAGGACGTGCTGGCCTTGCCTTCCCGTGCGACCAACGAGACTGCCTGTTCATAGAGCCCGGCTTCGCCGCCGCCGTCGCCCGAGAACCCGGGCAGGGCGCCGGTGCCCTCGTCGTCTTCGGCTTCCGTGACCGCTTCCAGATAGGCGGGTTCGCCTTGTTCGCGCAGGAAGGCGACCACTTTCTCCACCTCGTCGTCCGACACGAACGGGCCGTGCACGCGCACGATCCGGCCGCCACCGGCCATGTACAGCATGTCGCCCTGGCCCAGCAGTTGTTCCGCGCCCTGTTCGCCCAGGATGGTGCGGCTGTCGAACTTGCTGATGACCTGGAAGCTGATGCGGGTCGGGAAATTGGCCTTGATGGTGCCGGTGATCACGTCCACCGAAGGTCGTTGCGTTGCCATGATGACGTGGATGCCGGCCGCGCGGGCCATCTGCGCCAGGCGCTGCACTGCGGCCTCGATATCCTTGCCGGCGACCATCATCAGGTCGGCCATCTCGTCGACGACGACGACGATGAACGGGATCTGTTCCAGCGCGAGGGGTTGTTCCTCGAAGGTGGGGCGGCCGGTGTCGGGGTCGAAGCCGGTCTGCACGCGTCGCGTGATGACCTCGCCCTTGGCGCGCGCGTCCGCCACCCGGTCGTTGAAGCCGCCGATGTTGCGCACGCCGAGCTGGCTCATCGCCCGGTAGCGCCGTTCCATCTCCCGCACGGTCCATTTCAGAGCCGTCACGGCCTTGGCGGGTTCGGTCACCACCGGGGCCATCAGGTGCGGGATGCCGTCGTACATCGACAGTTCCAGCATCTTGGGATCGATCAGGATCAGCCGGCACTGGTCGGGCGAGAGCCGGTAGAGCAGGCTCAGGATCATTGCGTTCACGCCGACCGATTTGCCCGATCCGGTGGTGCCGGCGATCATCAGGTGCGGCATCCGTTGCAGGTCGGCGACGATCGCGGCACCCGAGATGTCCTTGCCGAGTGCCAGCGCCAGCCGGCCGGCGTGTTTCTGCACGTCCTCCGAACCCAGGATTTCCGACAGGAACACCGTCTCCCGCTTCGCGTTCGGCACTTCGATGCCGATCACGTTGCGTCCCGGCACGGTGGCGATGCGCACCGCGGTGACCGAAAGGCTGCGCGCAATGTCGTCGGCGAGGCCGATCACGCGCGCGCTGCGGATGCCGGGGGCCGGTTCCAGCTCATACAAGGTGACCACCGGGCCGGGGCGGATTTCCACGATGGCGCCTTGCACGCCGTAATCGGACAGCACGGTTTCCAGCAGCCGCGCGTTGGCCTCCAGCGCCTCGGCCGAGGGGCCGGAGGCGGCGCGGGCGGGCGGCGGCTTGAGCAGGCTGAGCGGGGGGAAGCGCCAGCCGGGCTCGTCGAGCGGCAGGCTTTCCTGCTGCGCCTTGCGCACGGAATCCGCGCGCGCGACCTGCGGTGTGCGCGCCGGCGGAACGTTGCGCGCCGGGCGGGGGGCCGGCGGCGCGGCGAGGGGAGGGGCTTCCGGCGCGGCGGCACGCGGGGCACCGAACCCGGGTTCCTGGCGGACGCCGGATGCCGCGGCGGCCTCCGTGGCCGTGACCCGGCGCGGCAGCCGCCAGCGCAGCGGCGTGACCAGCCGCATCCCGAACCCGCCAAGCCGGCGCAGTCCGATGGCCGTGCTCCAGCCCGACGAGACCGAGAACCGGGCGAGCCAGCCGAGCCCGCGGCCCACCGCCCCCCATTCGCCGCCCGAGAGCCCGAGCGCCAGCAGCATCAGGGTGACGGCGAGGCCTGCGCCCAGGCCCCAGACCAGCACCGCCCCGGCCTGGCCGAGCACGCCCTGGCCCACCGCGAGCGCCGCCGGCGCCAGCAGCCGTCCGATTGCGCCACCCGGCCCGGCGAGGGTCGGCCAGCCCAGGGCGCGCAGCCGCGGCACCGCCTCCAGCGCGGCGGCCAGCACCGGCATTGCCAGGGCGGTGGCGGCGAGGCGTGCGGCCGGGCTGCCGATGCCGCGGCGCGAGGCGACCCGCCAGGCCCAGGCGAGCATCGCCAGGCACGGCAGCGCGCCGGCCACGCCGAATCCCTGCAGCAGCAGGTCGGCCAGCGCGGCGCCCACCGGCCCGGCGAGGTTGCGCACCGGCCCGCTGCTCGCGGTATCGAGCGACGGGTCGGCGGGATGGTAGCTGGCGAGCGCGACCAGCAGGCCGACGCCGGCGAGGCCGAGGGCGAACCCGATCAACTCCGCGGCGCGCCGCTGCATGAGCGAGCGCAGCGCGGGGGAGAGCAGGCGGCGCCCGTCCAGCGGGGCGGAGCGAGCGGCAGAGGCCATGCGAGTCGGTGCCCTGTCTGTGGCGGCGGCTTCACGTGCAGCCGCATCTATAGCCCGGAACCACCTGACCGCTAAACCGGATTCCGATCGGCCGGATTTCGGCGCCGCGGGATTCCGATTCCCTTGTCGTGCCCCGGCCGGGCAGCGATCGGCCCTCGCCCGACCGTCCTCCGCAAGGGGGTTCTCTCGCCTGGGAGCGGCACGCACCTGCCCAGCCCTGCGCGCTGCAAACGAAATCGGGGCAGGCCTTGCGGCCTGCCCCGGTTCGTCGGCGGGGGGTGTCGGTCGGGCGGGGCCGAAGCCCCACCCGGCGCGATCAGAAGTCCATATCGCCCATGCCACCCATGCCGCCCATGCCGCCGCCGCCGCCCGGCGGCATCGGCGCCGCCCTTCTTCTCCGGCCGCTCGGCGACCATCGCCTCGGTGGTGATCAGCAGGCCGGCGACCGAGGCGGCGTCCTGCAGCGCCGTGCGCACGACCTTGGTCGGGTCGATGATGCCGGCCTTCACCAGGTCCTTGAACTCGCCGGTCTGCGCGTCGAAGCCGCAGTTGTACTCGTCCTTGTCCAGCACCTTGCCGGCGATCACCGCGCCGTCCTCGCCGGCGTTCTCGGCGATCTGGCGCAGCGGCGTCTGCAGCGCCTTGCGGACGATCTCGATGCCGACGCGCTGGTCGTCGTTGTCGGCCTTCAGCTTCGCCAGGATCAGGCTGGCGCGCGCCAGCGCCACGCCGCCGCCCGGCACGATGCCTTCCTCGACCGCCGCGCGGGTCGCGTGCAGCGCGTCGTCGACGCGATCCTTGCGCTCCTTCACCTCGACCTCGGTCGCGCCGCCGACGCGGATGACCGCGACGCCGCCGGCCAGCTTCGCCAGCCGCTCCTGCAGCTTCTCGCGGTCGTAGTCCGAGGTGGTCTCCTCGATCTGCGCGCGGATCTGGTTGCAGCGGCCCTCGATGTCGTCCTTCTTGCCGGCGCCTTCGACGATCGTGGTGTTCTCCTTCTCGATCAGCACCTTCTTGGCCTTGCCGAGCATCGTCCAGCGTGACGTTCTCGAGCTTGATGCCGAGGTCCTCGCTGATCACCTGGCCGCCGGTCAGGATCGCGATGTCCTCCAGCATCGCCTTGCGGCGATCGCCGAAGCCCGGCGCCTTCACCGCCGCGACCTTCAGGCCGCCGCGCAGCTTGTTGACCACCAGGGTCGCCAGCGCCTCGCCCTCGACGTCCTCGGCGATGATCAGCAGCGGCCGGCCGGACTGCACGACCGCTCTCGAGCAGCGGCAGCATCGGCTGCAGGCCGGACAGCTTCTTCTCGTGGATCAGGATGTACGGCTGCTCCAGCTCGGCGATCATCTTCTCGGCGTTGGTGATGAAGTAGGGCGAGACGTAGCCGCGGTCGAACTGCATGCCCTCGACGACGTCGAGCTCGGTCTGGATGCCCTTGGCTTCCTCGACCGTGATGACGCCCTCGTTGCCGACCTTCTGCATCGCCTCGGCGATCATCTTGCCGATCTCGGCCTCGCCGTTGGCGGAGATGGTGCCGACCTGCGCGGTCTCCGCCGGGGTGGTGATCTTCTTGCGAGCGCTTCTTCAGCTCCTCGACCACCGCGGTCACCGCCTTGTCGATGCCGCGCTTCAGGTCCATCGGGTTCATGCCGGCGGCCACCGCCTTGGCGCCCTCGCGCACGATCGCCTGGGCCAGCACGGTCGCCGTGGTGGTGCCGTCACCGGCGATGTCGTTGGTCTTGCGAGGCCACCTCGCGCACCATCTGCGCGCCCATGTTCTCGAACTTGTCGGCCAGCTCGATCTCCTTGGCGACGGTGACGCCGTCCTTGGTGATCCGCGGCGCGCCGAAGCTCTTGTCGAGCACCACGTTGCGGCCCTTCGGGCCGAGCGTGACCTTCACCGCGTCGGCGAGGATGTCGACGCCGCGCAGCATGCGCTGCGCGGGCATCGCCGCCGAACCGAACGTCTTTGGCAGCCATGTGTCTACTTCCTCTTCTGATTGGTCAGTCGGAATGGGTCGGACGGCGCGATCAGGCGGCCTTCTTCTTGGCCGGCGGCGCCGGCCCTCGATGATGCCCATGATGTCGGACTCCTTCATGATCAGCAGCTCCTCGCCGTCGATCTTGACCTCGGTGCCCGACCACTTGCCGAACAGGATGCGGTCGCCGGCCTTGACGTCGAGCGCGACGAGCTGGCCCTGCTCGTTGCGCGCGCCGGGGCCGACGGCGATGACCTCGCCTTCCATCGGCTTTTCCTTGGCGGTGTCGGGGATGATGATGCCGCCGGCGGTCTTCTCTTCGGCGTCGAGGCGCCGGACCACGACCCGGTCATGCAGGGGACGGAACTTCATTCGGATCGCTCCTGGGGTGATTTCTGGGTGTTTACGGCTTCGCAACCGGAGCGGCCGGAACGGGCGGAAATGCCCGCATCGCGCCGCCGCCGGGCCGGCTGCTAGCACTCCCGACCAGGGAGTGCCAGCGCATCTAGACGCGTCGTCCGGTCAAGTCAAGGCGTTCGGCAGCACTCGTGGGCCATGAGTGCCAAGTATTTGGAATCGCGCCGTTTTTTCATTGCCGCCCAGGGGGGCGGCGGTGTCATGCTGCCGCGCCGGGCCCGTCATCGCCCGGCCAAGCGGGGGAGCCGATCACCGGGACCGATCAACCGGACGGAGCAGCATCGCAATGAGCCTCGCGCTTCAGCTCAAGGACTACCGCCTGACCACCGCCGAAATCCTCTATCGCCTGCCGGATCACCCGGACCTGCTGCAGAGCCTACGTCTGGCAGGAACTCGACCTGGCGCCGGAGTTCCCGGTGCTGCGCCGGTTTCTCGCGTTCTGGCAGCGCGAGCTGGATGGGCCGGTGCATTCGGTCCGGGTCGCTGCGGCGGCGCCGCTGCGCCGCACTGCGTTCCGCCATCCGGCGGTGTTGCGTCTGCACTGACGCTGCCGGCCGATCGCGAAACGCGGATCGCGATTGCCATGTCGGCGGCGGGGAACGGGAGTGGCCGGCGGCCCCCGGGACGTCGTATAAGCCGGCGATGCCCTTCGATGTCGGTGCGTTCCCCGACCTGCCCCCGCACGAGCGCGGCGCCCACCGCCGCCTGATCGCGCTCTGGTTGTTCGCGGTCTGCGGCATGATCTGGGTCATGGTCGTGCTGGGCGGCCTGACCCGGCTCACCGGCTCGGGGCTTTCCATCATGGAATGGGCGCCGGTCAGCGGCATGCTGCCGCCGCTCAACCACGCCGATTGGGAAAGCCTGTACCGGCTCTACCAGAAAATCCCGCAATACAAGCTGGTCAACGACGGCTTCGGGCTCGCGGGATTCCAGCGCATCTTCTGGCTCGAATGGGTGCACCGGTTGTGGGGCCGGCTGATCGGGGTGGTGTTCCTCGTCCCGCTGGTCTGGTTCTGGGTGCGCGGGCGGCTGCCGCGCGGGCTGCCGCTGCGGCTGGCCGGGTTCTTCATGCTCGGCGGGCTGCAGGGCGCGGTCGGCTGGTTCATGGTCGCCTCCGGCTTCTTCCCCGACGCAACCTCGGTCGCGCCGGCGCGACTCGTGTTCCATCTTGGGTTGGCGCTCGCGCTCTATGCGGCGATCCTGTGGACCGGGCTCTCGATGTTGCATCCGGCGCGGGCGGCGCCGGCCGGCACGCGCGGGCTGCGCCGGGCGATCGCCTGCGCCGTGGGGCTCGTGGCGCTCACGATCGTGGCCGGCGGATTCGTCGCCGGTACCCATGCGGGGCTGGAATACAACACGTTTCCGCTGATGGACGGGCGGCTGGTGCCCGCCGGCTACGCGCGGCTGCATCCGTTCCTGCGCAACCTGACGCAGAACCTGGCCGCGGTGCAGTTCGACCACCGGCTGCTTGCCGCCGCGACCGTGCTTGCCGCCCTGGTCGCGCTGCGGCTGGCGCTGCGGCCCGGCGTGCCGGCTTTCGTGCGCCGGCCGGTACTGGTGCTCGCCGGGCTGGTGGCGGTGCAGTTCGCGCTGGGCGTGGCGACCTTGCTGCTGGTCGTGCCGGTGCCGCTGGCCTCGGCGCATCAGGCGAATGCGGTGCTGGTGCTGACTGCCGCCCTGGTGGCACTGCACGCGCTGCGCCGCCAGCCCGCGCGCAGCTTCGCCGCCGGCCGGGTGCGGGATGCGACGGGGGGAGCCCGGCCGGCCGTCCGCGGCGAGCCCGGCGCGGCGCATGAACGCGGCTGATTCCCTGATCCACAGTGCCGCGCCCAGGCCGCGGCTGGAGGAGGTCATCGACTCCCTCCCGCAGGGCCTGCTGGTGTTCGGTGCGGACCGGCGGGTGGTCCTGATGAACCGCGCCTATGGCCGCGTCATGACCGGCGCCGATGTCGCGCTGGGCGACAGTTTCGACGACATCGTGCGCCGGCGCATCGCCGCCGGCGAATATGGGCCGGGCGATCCCGAGGTGCTGCTGGCGCGCCAGCGGGCCTACGACTTCAGCCGCCCGCAGACCCGGCGGCGGCGGCGGCCGAACGGGACCATCCTGGAAAACCGCTGGGTGCCGCTCGCCGACGGCGGCCTCATGGTCCTGTGCAGCGACATCACCCCCTTGGTCGGCGCCCAGCAGGCGCTCGCCCGGCGCGGCGAGGAGACGGAGATCCTGCTGGCCGGCATGCGCCATGGGCTGATCCTGTGGGGGCCAGACCAGCGGCTGCTGGCCGCCAACCCGATGGCGGCGATCCTGATGGGGGTGCCGCCGCAGCTTCTGGCTCCCGGCCGCCCGCACGGCGAACTGATCGACGCCCTGCTGGGGGCAGGGTTCCTCGGCACCGGACCGCTGGCCCAGGCGGTCGCCGCCGAGCTCAAGGGCCGCGACTGGTCGCATCCCTGGGTGCGCCACTTCGTCAACCCCGCGGGGCGCTTCGTCGAGCGCCGCTCCGATCCCGTCGCCGCGGGGATGAACATCACCACCCTGACCGACGTCACCGAACAGCGGGAGGCGGAGCACGCTCTGCGCCGCGCCAAGGAGGTGGCGGAGGCGGCGAGCCAGGCGAAAACCCGCTTCCTCGCCACCATGAGCCACGAGCTGCGCACCCCGCTCAATGCCGTGATCGGCTACTCCGACGCACTGGTGCAGGAGGCGGCCGGCGCCGGCGGGCGGATCGGCGAATACGCCGGGGCGGTGAACGAGGCGGGGCGACGGCTGCTCGGGCTGATCGACACCCTGCTCGACGTCGCCAGGCTGGAGACCGGGCGGTTCGACCTCGCCGACGACGCGGTCGATATCGGCCGCCTGATCCTGAGCACCCTGCGCCAGTTCGAGACCGCCGCGGCGGGGGCGGAGATCGTGCTGACCTCGATCTTGCCGACGGCGCCGGATGCCCTGCCTCTGGTGCTGGCCGACCGGCGCCGGCTCGGCCAGGTGCTGCACCAACTGCTCTCCAATGCGCTGAAATTCACCCCGGCCGGCGGGGTGGTGACGGTCGCCGCGCACCGCGCGGCGGAGGAGCTGGTGCTGTCGATCGCCGATACCGGCATCGGCATCGCCGAGACCGATCTGGTCCGCGTGTTCGACCCATTCACCCAGGTCGACGCCACCCTGGCGCGGCGCTTTCCGGGCGCGGGTCTCGGCCTATATCTGGCCCGGGCGCTGGTCGAGAGCCACGGCGGCGTGCTGCGGCTGGCCAGCCGCCAGGGCCACGGAACCACCGCGGAGGTCCGGCTGCCGCGGCATCGGCTGCTGCCGGCGCCGCCGGTGCCGGTCCCGGTCGTCGCGGCACCATCCGCACCCCGGCCGGCCGCACCCGGGCCGGCCGCACCCGGGCCGGCGTCCGGCGACGGCACGGAACCACCGCCGGCACCGGCGGGACTTGAGCAGGCGGCAACGGAGCCGCAGGATAACGCGCCGTCCGGACCCAAGCCGGCGCCACGCGCCGCCGCGGCGAAGCTGGCCGCGAACCAGGAACAGGAGCCGTCATGACCGCGCTCGCCACCACGGACCGGTTGTTCTTCGAACGTGCGGACGCCGCGCTCGACCGCGCCCAGGCCGAACGCAGGCTCTCCACCGCGCTCGGGGGCAGCGACGACGGCGAGCTGTTCCTCGAATACCGCGAAACCGAGCAGCTCAGCCTCGACGACGGGCGCATCCGCAGCGCCGGGTTCGACACCGCGCTCGGGTTCGGCCTGCGCGCGGTCGCCGGGGAGGCGACCGGCTACGCCCATGCGGGCGAGATTTCCGACGCCGCGCTGGCGCGCGCCTGCACCTCGGTTGCCGCCGTCGCCGCCGGCCATTCGGGCGTCGCGTCCGAACCGCCGCGGGCGACCAACGCGCGGCTCTATACCGATGCCAATCCGCTGATCGCCACCGAATTCCCCGCCCGCGCGGCGCTGCTGGCGGAGATCGACGCCTATGCCCGCGGCAAGGACGCGCGGGTCAAGCAGGTGATGGCCTCGCTCGGGGGCGAGTTCCAGGCGGTGCAGATCCTGCGCGCCGACGGCACCCGGGTGGCCGACCTGCGCCCGCTGGTGCGGCTCAACGTCAGCGTGGTGGTGGAGCAGGACGGGCGGCGGGAGACCGGCAGCTTCGGCACCGGCGGCCGCCACGGCTACGCGCCGCTGACCACGCCGGAGGCCTGGCGCGGCGCGGTGGACGAGGCGCTGCGCCAGGCGCTGGTCAACCTCGACAGCCGGCCCGCCCCGGCCGGCGAGATGGAAGTGGTGCTGGGGCCGGGCTGGCCCGGCATCCTGCTGCACGAGGCGATCGGGCACGGGCTGGAGGGCGATTTCAACCGCAAGAAGACCTCGGCCTTCGCCGGCCTGCTCGGCCAGCGGATCGCGCGCCCGGGGGTGACGGTGGTCGACGACGGCACCATCCCCGACCGGCGCGGCAGCCTGACGGTCGACGACGAGGGCACGCCGTCGGGGCGCACGGTGCTGATCGAGGACGGGGTGCTGGTCGGCTTCATGCAGGACCGGCTGAACGCGCGGCTGATGGGCGTGCGCCCGACCGGCAACGGGCGGCGGCAGTCCTACGCCCATGCGCCGATGCCGCGCATGACCAACACCGTGATGCTGGGCGGGGCGCATGCGCCGGAGGAGATGATCCGCTCGGTGAAGCGCGGGCTGTACGCGGTGAATTTCGGCGGCGGGCAGGTGGATATCACGTCGGGGAAGTTCGTCTTCTCCGCCTCCGAGGCGTACCTGATCGAGGACGGCAAGGTGGGCGCGCCGGTGAAGGGCGCCACCTTGATCGGCAACGGTCCGGACGCGCTGACCAAGGTGACGATGGTCGGCAACGACATGGCGCTCGATCCCGGGCGTCGGCACCTGCGGCAAGAACGGGCAGGGCGTGCCGGTGGGCGTGGGGCAGCCGACGTTGAAGCTGGCCGGGCTGACGGTGGGCGGGACGGCGGCCTGAGAGTTTGTGAACGAATGCTCGTTTTCCGCCGAAATCGCCCGGAAACCCGAGCATTTTCAACGAGCATTCATTCACAAGTTCGATTTCTTTTTCACGCTCTGAGAAGGGCGGCGGGTGGCGTATGCGGATGCTGCGTGACCGCCTGATCTTGCCGGATATCGAGCTCTACCCTGCATGAGAGGAACCCGGCGGGTGGCGCGTGCGATGGCGAAGGGCACCGTCGCGTTCATCGTTGCCTCCCATCCATACGGAACCAACGAAAGGGTGCCAAGGGCGAGCCCTTGGCGGATGGATATCATCCGCACATTGGTGTGATCGGCTTCGCCGATGGTACGATGGAAAGCTGCCTTCTCCGCGGCATATACTTCGACCGCGCGTCTTGCCCGAGGTGGTGGCACCGACCGGGTGCGGCGACGGCAGGATGGAGTTCGACATGAATACGCAACAACGGACAATCGTCGCGATGGCGGCAGCGGTCGTCGTCGCCTGCGGCGGCGCCGCTCTGGCCAACGCGGCGGGCACGCATGGCACTGGCACGATCGTGCTTGCGGCTGACAGCGACCACACCTACCAGGGTGTGGGCGGCAACGGCGCCGCCAAGCTGAAGAACGGCCCGAACGACAGCGACGTGGGCGGCAACGGCGCGGCTCGGATCGACACCGGCAAGAACCATGGCGGCGTCGGCGGCGAGGCGCGGGGGAACGCCCTCAAGAAGCCTTTGAATCAGTAGCGCAACGGGCCGCGGCGCCGCGCGCGACCGCCGCGGCGGCGTCCGGTTCCGCCGGCGGCTGTGCGGTCGCGGATGCCTCTCGGTGGGCCGGCGTTGCGTCGCCGGTCACAGCGCGGGGGTGTCGCCGGTCACGACGCGGTGGCCTGATCGGTCACGACGCAATGGCCTGCAGTAGCAGCCGCTGGGCCGGATCCAACCGGGTCGCGAGTGTGTCCGGCACGCCGGCGCGGCGCAGCATCGGTGCGGCCGGATGGAACGACACCAGGGCGCGCCCGTCCTCCGCCTCGCGCACCAGCACCCGCAGCGGCAGGTCGAGGGCGGCGAGCGGCGCGGCCAGCATGAGTGGGGTGCCGCCTTTGGGAGTACCGTAGAGCAGCACCGTGGTCGGCGGCATCGCGAGGCCCGCCGCGCCCGCGCCGGCGGCATGGTCGATGCGGGCGAAGACGGTGAGGCCCGCCGCCTCGATCGCCGCGACCAGGCGATCGAGCGTCGGCGCGAAAGCAACGGCGCTGGCCTGCTCGACGACGTCGAAGTTCTGCACGTCCGTCATGATGCGCCACCTTCCAACGCCACGGCATTTCGGCTGAAGACGCGGCCGCGTCGCTCCCGGGCGCGGCCGGGCGGGCCGCTTTGATCCCGCGCGCTGCTATTCCGCCGCGGCGCGCTTCAGCCGGTCGGCAAAGCTCTTGCGGAATTTCGTCACTTTCGGCGCTACCACCGCCTGGCAGTAGCCGGTCCAGGGATTGCGCGCGAAATAATCGTCGTGCTCCGGCTCGGCCGGATAGAACGTGGCGAGCGGAGCGATCTCCGTCACCAGCGGCGCCGGCCATAGTTTCGCGGCCGCGATCTCGGCCATCATCGCGCGCGCCGTCTCCGCCTGCGCATCGGAATGGGTCAGAATGACCGAGCGGTACTGCGTGCCCACGTCATGGCCCTGCCGATCCTTCGTGGTGGGATCGTGGATGGTGAAGAACATCCGCAGCAGGTCGGTGTAGGAAATCTCCGCCGGGTCGAAGTGGATCTGCACCACCTCGGCGTGCCCGGTGCGGCCGGTGCAAACCTGCTTGTAGGTGGGATCGGGCACGGTGCCGCCGGCATAGCCGGATTTCACCGCGCTCACGCCGCGCAAATCCTTGAACACCGCTTCCAGGCACCAGAAGCAGCCGCCGCCCAAGGTTGCCAAATCCGGTGCCAGTTCCTCGGTCATGTCGCTCGCTCCATGTTGCGCGGGCCGGCCCCGGCGGGGCCGGCCGCCGTGTCGCTCAGCCGGCCGGCTCCAGCACGTGGATCACGCGGCTTGCGATCAATTCCTTCGTCTTCGCCCCGTAGGCGGCCATGTGAGGGGAGGCGGCATGCGCGGCCAGGGCCTCCTTGCTTGCCCATTTCTCGATCACCACGAAGGCATCGGGGCCGAATTTGGTCTGGAATCCGCCGATGCCCTCGGCGTCGATCGCCGGGCCGTATTCGATGCAGCCCTGCTCGGCGTGCACGGCGGGCATGTTGGCGCGGAAGGCGTCCAGGATGGCGCCGCGCTGGCCTTGCTTGGCGGTGATGATGGCGATGACGTGGATCATGGCGGTCCGCTCCGGTCTGTTTCCGTGGGCAGGGTAGCGCCGAACCGGGCCGGCGCCAAAACCCGGCGCCAAAACCCGACCGGGGGCCGCCGTGACAGCGCCACGATCGGACCCTATCTCAGGCGCCGTCCCTCAGAACCGGATCGTGCCGTGCCCCGTTTATCTCCCGTGTTGCTGCTGCTCGCGCTGCTCCCGCTTGGCGGGTGCAGCGGGAACTATTCGCCCAACACCTACGCCGCCGCCGCGGCCCAGCAGGCGGCGCAGGTGGAACGCGGTGTGATCGTCGGCGTCCGCCCCGTGCTGATCAACTCCAACGGCACGGTGGGCGCGGTGACCGGCGGCGCGGCGGGCGGGGTGACCGGGGCGCAGGCGCCGGGCGGAACGCTCGGCTCGGCGTTCGGCGCGATCGGGGGCACCCTGATCGGCGGCCTGGCCGGCGTCGCGGCCGAGCAGGCGGTCGCTGACGCCAAGGGCTGGGAATACATCGTGCAGGAGCCGAACGGGCACCTGGTTTCGGTCACGCAGACCGACAAGGTGGCGCTACCGATCGGCCTGCATGTGCTGGTGATCGCGGGCAAGCAGGCGCGGATCGTGCCGGACTACACGGTGAAGGTGCCGGGGGCGAAGCCGGCGAAAACAACGCCCAACCTCGCCGCCGCGCCGATCTATGTCACGCCGCTGGCGCCCGGTGGCGGGCCGGCGGGGGGCGCGGCGCCTGCGCCGGCCGTACCCGGTGCCGCGGCGGCAGCGACCGGGGGCGCCGCGCCGGCTTCCGGCGCGGTGCCGCCGGCGCCCGCCGCATCGGCATTCGCCCCATCGGCGTCTGCCCCATGGGCTCCCGCCCCGTGGCCCCCCACCCAGTCGACCCCCGCCTCGTCGGCAGCCATCCCGTCCGCAACCGCCCCGGGGGGGCCCGCGACTTCGGCGCCCCCCGCGTCAGCCGCGCCCTGATCGCGGGCTACCGGCGCCCGTGCAAACGCGGCGGCCCGGGAAATCGGCGGCCGGCCCGTCGCGCCACGGTGGACTTGCCACCTGACGCTACCGACTGGTAGCACCCGCACCGGAACCACCAGCGGGAGAGCTCATGACCGAGGTGCAATCGGTCTTTCAGCGTGGCCTCGACGCACCGGTCGCCGGGCCGCATCGGCGCGGGGAGCGCCGGGTCGCGGTGATCGGCGCCGGTGCCTGCGGCCTCTGCGCCGCCAAATACCTGCTGGAAGCTGGCTTCGACGTCACCGTGTTCGAAATCGGCAGCCAGATCGGCGGCATGTGGTGCTACCAGAACGACAACGGCCGCTCGTCCGCCTACCGCACCCTGCACATCAACACGTCGCGCGGGGTCACCAGGTTCAGCGACCTCGATTTCGACGCCGCCACCCAGCCGTTCCCCGACCACGCCGACATGCACCGCTACCTGGTGGCCTATGCGGAACATTTCGGCATCGCGCCACGCATCCGCTTCAATCGCCGAGTGACCGCGGTGCGCCCCGCCTTCACGCCCGGCACGGCGCCGCCGGCCTGGGATGTCGTCACCGAAACGGATGGCGCCGAGCGGTTCGATGCGGTGATCGTCGCCACGGGCCACCTGAGCGCGCCGCTCGACGTGCCGATGCTGGCCGGATTCGGCGCCGGCTACCTGCATTCGCATCATTATCGCGAGCCGGAGCCGTTCGTCGGGCAACGTGTGTGCGTCGTCGGCGTGGGCAACAGCGCCTGCGACATCGCCTCTGATATCTGCGTCACGTCCGCGCGCACCGTGCTCGTGGCGCGCTCGGGCGCGGTGATCCTGCCCAAGCTGATGTTCGGCCGCGCCTTCACCGATATCACGGCGAAAATCCAGCGACCCTGGATCCCCCGCGCACTGCGCCAAAGGGTCACACGCTTTCTCGCGTGGTTCGCGCACGGCGACATCACGAAGCTCGGCTTCAAACCGCCGGGCGAACTCGTGCACACCACCTCCAACGCCACGGTGGTGACCGACATCGCCTATCGACGCATCACGGTGCAGCAGGGGATCGAATCAGTCGAAGGAAAACGCATCCGCTTCTCCGACGGCAGCGAAGAGGAATTCGATGCCCTGATCGCCGCCACCGGCTACCGGATCGACCTCGATTTCATCCCGCCCGAGGTCGTGCAGGTCGTGGACAACCGCCTCGACCTCTACCTCCGCATCATCCCACCCGACTGGCCCGGACTGTTCTTCCTGGGGTTCTTCAACACCGATACGGCACTGAACATGGTGTTCGAACACCAGGCCCGCTTCGTGCGCGAAATCCTGTTGAACAACGCAATCCCCCCTGACCCCACGGCCATGCGCCAAGCCATCGCAGAACGCCACGCCTGGTACGCGAACCGCTTCAAACACACCCCCCGCCACACGATCGAAGAAGAACACGTCCGCTACCTGAACGACCTTCGCCGCGCCACCCGCGACATGCTCGCCCGCGCTCGCCGCGAGGCACGCACTCCGGTCCGACAGGCGGCGGAATAATACCGATCTGGTGGGGGGCTGCGCTTCCACAGCAAGGCCAAGGGGGCGCTGCCCCCCTGGACCCCCTGCCAGGGAACTCGTCCCCTGGACCCCGGTCTATTGGGTTCCGTGCCGTTGGGGGGTGTCGCGGCTGGGCGCGCGGCGGCGGAGTGGCTGGGGCGCTGCCAGGGACTGGGCGCCGGAGCGCCCGGTCCCTGGCAGCGCCCCAGCCACTCCGCCGCCGCGCGCCCAGCCGCGACACCCCCCATCCGCTCGGAACCAACGGAAGGGTTCCAAGGGCGAGCCCTTGGCGGGGGTCCAGGGGGCAGCGCCCCTTGGCCTTGCTGTGGGAAGCGCAGCCCCCCACCAGATCGGTATCAATCCGCCTCTGCCGGGCGGGGTGCGCCGCGGCCGGTCAGGTCGTCGCCGGCGGTGCGGGGCATGGCGAGGGCGACGGGGGCGGCGAGCAGGGTGAGGGTGGCGACGGCGAGGAACGCCACCGAAAAGTCCCATGGGGCGGGTGTTCGGGTTCTGGAGAAGCCGGTTGCGGCTTCCAGTGCGAGGGCGCCGGTGGAGATGCCGATGGTGGCGGCGAGTTGCTGGCCGGCGGTGTAGAGGCTGGTGGCGCCGCTCATTTTTTTGCGTGGTACGTCGCCGTAGGCGAGGGTGTTGTAGGCGGTGAATTGCAGCGACCGGAACAGCCCGCCCACCAGCAGCGCGGCGTATATGGCCGCGGCGGGCCAGGTGGGGCGGAAGGCGGCGCAGATGCCGACCATCACGGCCGAGATCACGCCGTTCCAGACCAGGGTATCGCGGAAGCCGAAGCGGCGCAGCGCCGTCTGGGTGGCGGGTTTCATCACCAGGGCGCCGGCCGAGCTGGCGAAGGTGATGAGGCCGCTTTTCGCCGCCGAATCGCCGAACCCCACTTGCAGCATGAGCGGCAGGAGGAACGGGATCGCACCGATTCCGGTACGGAACAGCATCATGGCGCTCAATGCGACCCGGAAGCAGGGCAGGCGCAACAAGGACAGGTCGAGCAGCGGGGCGGGGTGGGCGCGGGCGTGCAGCAGATACAGCAGCCCGGCGGCCATTCCGTCGCCGAACAGGCTCCAGCCGACGGCGGGGGCGACGAGGCCGCGGCCCAGGGTTTCGAGGCCGAACATGAAGCCGGAGAGGGCCGCAGCGGACAGCAGCAGGCCGATGGTGTCGAATTTTCCGGGGGGCGGTTCGCGCACCTCCTCGATGAACATCGTGACGGCGACGACGCCGAGCAGTCCGATCGGCACGTTGATGTCGAAGATCCAGCGCCAGGACGCGTAGGTGACGATGAACCCGCCGACCGGCGGCCCGAGCACCGGGCCGAGCAGGGCGGGCATGCTGAGCCAGGTCATCGCGGCAACCAGTTCCGCGCGCGGAGTGGCGCGCAGCAGCACGAGCCGGCCAACCGGCACCATCATCGCGCCGCCGGCGCCTTGCAGGATGCGGGCGGCGACCAGGAACGACAATGTTTCCGCCCGTCCGCACAGAATCGAGCCGAGGGTGAACACCACGATGGCGGCGCGAAACACCGTGCGGGTGCCGAACCGGTCCGCCATCCAGCCGCTGGCGGGGATGAACACCGCGACCGAGAGCAGGTAGGCGGTCAGTGCAACGTTCATGTGCACCGGGTCGGCGTGGAACGCACGGGCCATGGCCGGCAGGGCGGTGGCGATGACGGTGGAATCGAGATTCTGCATGAACAGCGCACAGGCGACGATGATCGCGGTCAGCCGGGTGCGCTTGCTGACGCGCAGGAAGCTGCTGCCGGGGGCGCCTGTTGGGCTGCTCATCGGGTCAGCATGGGGCCGGCCGGCGCGCGGGGGAAGCCCCGGCGGCGTGGGTTGGACGGCGGGGCTACCAGCCGTTGACGCGTGGCCAGACCGCAACGATTTCCGTGCCGCAGTCGTCGACCACGTAGTAGCGGTCATGCGCGGCGGCGGTCATGCAGGTGTGGTTGGGGGCGATGCGGACGCGCCCGCCCACCGGCAGGTCGAACGGGTGCGCCGGGTCGGGCGCGATCACGCCGTGTTCCTGGTAGGCGCGGCGCACCATGGCCTCGCCGTAGGCGGGTCGGCCCTGGCGGTCGAGCACGCGGCCGAAGCCCCAGTCCTTCGGAGCGGTCTCCGTGCTGCGGTCCTTCGACAAGCGCGAGGCCGCCGGCATCGACCAGGAGCTGGCCAGGGCGGCGGCCGATCACGCTGGTCAGCACCGTCACCGCGATGTCGTCGATCCCGTGCGTGCCGATCTCCGCCTGGAACAGGTCGCCGAACATGTAGACCCCGGCGCGGACTTCGGTGATGCCGTCGAGTCGAGCGGCGGCGAGCGCGGTGGGTGAGCTGCCCATCGAGACGATCGGCGCCGGATGACCCGCGGCGCGCAGGCGCTCGGCAGCGCGGACCACGCCGGCGCGCTCGGTCTCGGCGATGCGGACCATGTCGGCGGCGGTGCGGCCGGCGTAGCAGTGGCCGGCATGGGTCATCACGCCGGCGAGGCTCGGGCCCAGCCGCGCGGCGAGGGCGAGCAGGCGCGCGTCGTCGGGGGCGACGCCGCCGCGCGCTTCGCCGCTGTCGATCTCGATCAGCGCACGCGGCGGCGTGCGGGTGCGCGGCGATGGCGGCGGCCATGTCGGGATCGTCGGTGAGTACGGCGATGTCGGCGCCGTCGGCGTTCAGCTGCGCCACTGCGTCCAGTTTCTGCGGCGTGATGCCGACGGCATAGAGGATGTCGGCGATGCCGTGGGCGGCGAAATACTCCGCCTCCGCCAGGGTGGAGACGGTGATCCCGCCGGGCTGGCCGGCCAGCGCGAGGCGCGCCACGTCGATCGACTTCGCGGTCTTCATGTGCGGGCGCAGAGGGACGCCGTGACGTGCCATCGCCGCCGCCATGGCGGCGATGTTGCGCCGCAGGATCGTGCGGTCCAGGACCAGGCAGGGTGTGGGCAGGTCGTCGAGGGTCATGCTGCGTCGGGTTGCCAGGTCGGCGCTGTCGTCGATCGGCAGCACCGGGCGCGGCAGGTGCTGCCAGGCGAAGCGCGAGAGGACGGGACTGGTGAGGCCGGGGGCGTCGACCTCGACGACCTGCTCGTGGCCGAAGAATTCGTCGAAGCCGCCGCGGAAATGTCCGCGCGACTTCACCACCACGACGCGGGCGGCGGCGATGTCGAGGCCGAACGCCTCGAAGAACGCCGGATCGGCGCATTGCACCCGGTTGGAGATGACGACGACGGTGATGCCGTCGAGCGTCAGCGCCACCGCGGGGCCGAGGTCCATCGTGTTGTTGGCGTAGATGCCGCGCCGGCCGCGAATGGGATCGCGCCGGATCGCGCGCACCACGGCGGGGGCGGCGAAGGGGTGGGAGAAAGCGTCGCCGTTCTCCGCGGTTGAAGCGGGCGGTGAAGCCGGCACCTTCGCCGAGCGCTGCGCCTCGGCCGCCAGCGGCGGAGTCGTGGATCACGCCGACCAGCGCATCGCGCACGCCGGCGGCATGGAAGGCCTGCAGGATATGCATGGTGTTGCCGCGACCGCCGCCGCCGGGGTTGTCGGCGACATCGGCGAAGATCAGCGCCGGGCGGGCGCGGTCGGCGGTGGCGCGCGCCAGGCGCCGTCGCGTCGTCCAGTGAGGTGAGTTTCGGGCGGAAGCGGTCGCGCCGCGCCCAACCGGCGGCAGCGATCTCTCGCGCCAGGTCGTGCGCGGCGGCGGCATCGGTCGCGGTGACGACGACCGTGAGGCCGTTGAACGGCGTGTCGGCGAAGGCGAAGCCGCCCATGACCGAAACGTTCAGCACGCGACCGGCGTAAGGCGGCTCGGCCATCCGTTGCTGGCCGAGGTCGATCAGTTCGCCGTACGGGCGATCCGGCACCTCGGCGCCGGTGAGCATGGTGACGGTGGGCGGCACGATCGGCAGGCGCACCCGGGCGCGGTGGGTGCGCCAGGCCGCCGAGCAGGCGGCGCAGCACCTCGGCCGCCTCGACGCCGCGCTCGCGCATGTCGAGATGCGGATTGGTGCGGTAGCCGATGTAGGCGTCCACCAGGTCGACGTCCGCGCGGGGCCACGTTGGCGTGCAGGTCGTAGGTGGCGACGACGGGGACCGCCGGGCCGCAGATGCGGCGGACCAGGGCGAGCATGGTGCCTTCCGGGTCGTGGTCTTCCGTGGTGAGGCCGGCGCCGTGCAGCACGGCATAGACGCCGTCGAGCGTGCCGGCGGCGCGCAGCCCTGCCTCCCACTGGGTGATCAGGCGGTCGAAGAAGGCGTGCTGCACCGGGCCGTTCGGTTCGGCCATGGCGAGCAGGATCGGCACCGGCTGCCAGGGGCCGGCGGCGTCCATGTCGGCGACGAAGCCGGGTAGTTCGCCCAGCATGCGCGGGGCGGGGGCGCGGGCCTCGGCCAGCAGGTCGGGGCCGGCGAACAGGGTGCGGGCGGCGAAATCCGCCTCGGTGGCTACGGGGGCGAAGCGGTTGCACTCGATGGAGAAGCCGAGCAGGGCGATGCGTGGCGTGGTCACAGCGAAATCCCCAGCAGCTCGGCGAGCGCGGCGTGGCTTTCAGGCCGCTGCCGGTGAGCACCAGGACGGTCGTCTGCTCCGGCGCGATCCGTGCCGGCCGCCAGCAGCTTGGCGAAGGCCGCGGACGGCTGCGCCGCGGTCGGCTCCACATAGACGCCGATGCGCGCGAGGTCGAGCGTGGCGGCGACGATCTCCGCCTCGGTCAGCTCACGGCGCCGCCGCCGAGTGGCGGCAGGGCGCCCAGCACCTCCGGCAGGCGGATCGGCTGCGGCGATGGCGGTGCCCTCGGCGATGGTGGGGCCGGATCTGCGTGGGCGCCGGGGTCGCCGGCAGAACGGCGGCGGCGATCGGGGCGCAGTGCGGCGGGCTGCGCGGCGAAGAGGCGCGGCGGGCGGTCGATCTCGCCGGCTCGCAGCAGTTCGGAGAAGCCGATCGCGCAGCCGAGCACGTTGGAGCCAGCGCCGCAGGGGACGATGACGTTGTCCGGAGCGCGGAAGCCCAGGTCCTCCCACAGTTCGTAGGCCAGCGTCTTGGTGCCGTGCAGGAAGAACGGGTGCCAGTTGTGGCTGGCGTAGAAGATCTGCTCGGCGCGCAGCATCGCCGCGTCCGCAGTGTCCTGGCGGGTGCCGGGGATCAGCTCCACCGTGGCGCCGTGGGCGCGCATCTGCACGGTCTTGGCCGGGCTGGTCGAGGCGGGGGCCATGATGGTGGCGGCCAGGCCGCCGGCGGCGGCGTAGGCGGCGACGGCGGCGCCGCCGTTGCCGGAACTATCCTCCAGCACCGCGCGCACGCCCTGGGCGCGCAGCAGCGACAGCATGACGGTGGCGCCACGGTCCTTGAAGCTGCCGGTGGGCATGATCCACTCGGACTTCAGGAGCGCGGGCGCGCCGTGCAGGGTGCGGGGGAGCAGCGGCGTGCAGCCCTCGCCGAGGGTGATGGGGTCATCGGGGGCGAACGGGAGCGCGGCGCGGTAGCGCCAGAGGCCGCGGCCGGCGGGGTCGATCTCTGCGCGGGTGAGGCCGGGCAGCGGGGTCAGCAGGAGCGGCGCGCGGTCGGGGCCGCACCAGCGCGGCGGGTCGAGCGGGTAGGTCTGGCCGGTGCGGGGGTCGAGGTAGAGCGGGTTCATGCGGGGACCGGAAGCGGGGAGGGGGAAGGGAGTGTGGCGGGCGGCGTGGGGTGGGTTCAAGCCTGCGACGGTTTGCGCGCGCGAATGCGTGGGGAGGGGGGCGCTTGCATTCGGGCGGCAAGGCCTCTAGATGGCGGCAGCCGATGGCTGGGGCGCGGGCGTAGCTCAGGGGTAGAGCACAACCTTGCCAAGGTTGGGGTCGAGGGTTCGAATCCCTTCGCCCGCTCCAGATTTCCTAAGGAAAATCAAGGACTTCCGAGCGGCCCTCCAGGGCCGTTTTTGCTTCCAAAGCCCCTTCGGCGGCAATTCGGAAGCGGAGTGGAAGCACCATGCAGAAAGTCGGCGGCGGCGAAATCGCAGGTTCGGCGGTTCCAATCCGGAGTTCGAAGCGCCTCTGGGCGGGGGCCAGCACCCGGCTGGCCTCGCCCGCCGCGCCACCGGCGACCACTTGGTGGACTGCATTGAAACCGCGCCCCGACGGCCAGTGGCAGGATTGGCCCAGTTCGTAGCCACCGCCAGCACCTACAGTTCCCGCCCCAGGTCAGGACTGCCAGCGAACCGGCAGGCGGTGTAGTGATCGGTCACCGATGTGTGGGCGCTACGCCAGCTTTTTGCCTCCCGAGGCCATCGCCCGGCTGTTTCACACCGCCGGCGCGCTGCCCAACGTCGCCCCGTCCTGGAACGTCGCGCCGAGCCAGCAGGCGATGGTGGTGCGCCGGCACCCGGAAACCGGCGAGCGGCATCTCGACCTGCTGACCTGGGGCCTGGTGCCGCATTGGACCAAGGATCTACGGGCGGCGCGGCGGCCGATCAACGCGCGGGCGGAGACAGTCGCGACATCGCCGATGTTCCGCGATGCCTTCGCCCGCCGCCGCGCGCTGATCCCGGCGCAGGCGTTCTACGAATGGCAGCGCACCGAGAACGGACCCAAGCAGCCCTACGCGATCGCCCGGCGTGACGGCGAGACGCTGGCCTTTGCCGGTCTCTGGGAAGGCTGGCGCAGCCCCGAGGGCGAGGTGCTGCGCAGCTTCGCCATCATCGTCACCGCCGCGAACGCGACCATGGCGCCGATCCATGACCGCATGCCGGTGATCGTCGAGCCGCCCGACTGGCCTCTATGGCTCGGCGAGACCGAGGGCGATGCCGCCGCGCTGCTGCACCCGGCGCGCCGAGGACCTCCTGCGGGTCTGGCCGGTGAGCACACGGGTCAACCGGCCAGCCAACAACGCTGCCGACCTGCTCGCCCCGCTTCCGCCCGCCTGACGGAACCAGGCGATGACCGAGCACCAAGTCCCGTGGCCCGATGGCGAAGTGCTCGCCGGCATCGTCGAGCGGGTGACGTTCCACAATGCCGAGAGCGGCTTCGCGTGCTGCGGGTGAAGGCGCGCGGGCACCGCGACCTCGTCACCATCGTCGGCCACGCCGCCGCCATCGCCGCCGGCGAGTGGATCACCGCCACCGGCGAATGGGTGAACGACCGCACCCACGGCCAGCAGTTCAAGGCGCGGTTCCTGAAGACCTCGGCGCCGACCACCGCGGAGGGGATCGAGCGCTACCTCGGCTCCGGCATGATCCGCGGCATCGGCCCGGTCTATGCGAAGAAGCTGGTGCGCGGCTTCGGCGAGGCGGTGTTCGACATCATCGAGGGCGCGCCGCAGCGCCTGCGCGAGGTGACGGGATCGGCGAGGTGCGGGCGAAGCGCATCGTCGACGCCTGGGCCGAGCAGAAGGTGATCCGCGAGATCATGGTGTTCCTGCACAGCCACGGCGTCGGCACGGCGCGCGCGGTGCGCATCTTCAAGACCTACGGGGCCGACGCCATCCAGGTGATGAGCGAGAACCCGTACCGGCTCGCGCGCGACATCCGCGGCATCGGCTTCAAGACCGCGGATGCCATCGCCGCCCGGCTCGGCATCGAGAAGACGGCGATGATCCGCGTGCGCGCCGGCATCGGCTACGCCCTCGCCGAGGCGATGGACGAGGGCCATTGCGGCCTGCCGGTCGCGGAACTGATCGCCGCTCGCCGAGCGCCTGCTGGAGGTGCCGGAGGCGCTGATCCGCACCGCGCTCGATCTGGAGCTGGCCGATGGCGCGGTGATCGCCGACCGCGTCGGCGAGGCGGACTGCGTCTTCCTCGCCGGCCTCTACCACGCCGAGCGCGGCATCGCCGAACGGCTGCGCGCGATCGCGGCCGGCGCGCTGCCCTGGCCGGCGATCGACGCGGACAAGGCCATCCCCTGGGTCGAGCGGCGGATCGGCATGACGCTGGCCGAGAGCCAGCGGCAGGCGGTCGGCCTGGCGCTTGCCGCCAAGCTGCTGGTGATCACCGGCGGGCCCGGCGTCGGCAAGACGACGATCATGCGGGCGATCCTCGCCATCCTCGCCGCCAAGGGCGGTGCGCATCCTGCTCGCGCGCCCCCACCGGGCGGGCGGCCAAGCGGATGAGCGAGGCGACCGGGTTCGAGGCCAGGACGATCCACCGCCTGCTGGAGGTCGATCCGCGCACCGGCGGCTTCCGGCGCGGGCGCCGATCACCCGCTGGACTGCGACCTGCTGGTCATCGACGAGACCTCCATGGTCGATGTGCCGCTGATGCACGCGCTGACTCCGGGCGATGCCCGACGGCGGCCGCCCTGCTGGTGGTGGGCGACGTGGATCAGCTCCCGTCGGTCGGGCCCGGCCAGGTGCTGGCGGACCTGATCGGCTCCGGCGCGGTGCCGGTGGTGCGGCTGACCGAGATCTTCCGCCAGGCGGCCTCCAGCCGGATCATCACCAGCGCGCACCGGATCAACCGCGGCGAGATGCCGGACCTCGACCCGCGCCGAGGCAGGGAGCGATTTCCACTTCGTCCAGGCCGACGACCCGGAGACCGCCGTCGCGCGCATCATCGATCTGGTGAAGACCCGCATCCCCCGCCGGTTCGGGCTCGATCCGGTGCGCGACATCCAGGTGCTGTGCCCGATGGCGCGCGGCGGCGTCGGCGCGCGGTCGCTCAACATCGACCTCCAGGCCGCGCTGAACGGCGAGGCGGCGCCGAAGGTCGAGAAATTCGGCTGGACCTTTGCGCCCGGCGACAAGGTCATGCAGATCGAGAACGACTACGACCGCGAGGTCTACAACGGCGATATCGGCTTCATCGCGGCGATCGACACCGAGGAGGCCGAGATCACGGTGCGGTTCGACGGGCGGGACGTGGCCTATGGATTCGGCGATCTGGATGCGCTGGTGCCGGCCTATGCGGCGACGATCCACAAGGCGCAGGGCTCGGAATATCCCGCCGTGGTGATCCCGGTGCTGACGCAGCACTACGCCATGCTGCAACGGAACCTGCTCTACACCGGCATCACCCGCGGCAAGCGGCTGGTCGTGCTGGTCGGCAGCCGCAAGGCGGTGGCAATCGCGGTCCGCAATGTCTCCGGCCGGCGGCGGTGGTCGAAGCTTCGGGAATGGCTGGCCGCGATGAGGGTGCCAGCTACGGCCACTGGAACCGACAACCGTGCTCAATAGCCCGCTTGACCGGGGAAGCAGGGTGTCGCCAGCATCGTCTCCAACGACTGGGGCGCACCAAGAACGGAAACTGGTAATGGCCAAGAAGCCGTCCAAATCGATGCTGACGTCGATCGAGAGGTCGGTGATCAAAGCGCTGCTCAACGAGGGCTGGCGGAACCAAGATATCCAGGCGCTAATCAACACGGGCAGGTCCGCTTCCATCAATTTCGGGCGCATCGCAGGGATAAAGGCCGACGGCATGGTCGTGCCTGCCACGAAGCAGCAGGTAGATGCTTTTCGGCAGAAGAAGCTGCTTTTCGATCACGTCACGGGCCTCTGCCCGATCGACAATGAGCGCCTTGTCCGCGCCCGTGAGGCAATGATCCTTGCGGTCGAACTGTTTAACACCCCTCGGATCGCCTTCAAGGCTGGGGTCTTCTCGATGCTGACGAATGTCGCTTGGACCTACCTGCTACACGAATTCTATGAGTCCAAGGGTGTTGCGATCATCAACAAGGATGGATTCAGCCTGCTCCTCTCCCAGATGATTGCACGCGACGATTGCCCACTCTCCAAAGCGTGCAAGCAAAACCTGGCGGCGCTCAAGGACATCCGAGACGTCGTCGAGCACCGCACGATCGGGTCTTTTGACTGTAAGTGGCTACCCCTGTTCCAGTCTACCTGTCTAAACTTTGAGAGAGCCCTGACCGAGTTGTTCGGCCCGCGGCTCACACTGGGCCGCGAACTGGGCTTCTCCCTCCAGTTCGCCAAGATGACCACGGAGGAGATCGCCGCGTTGGAAGGCTTCGAGTTGCCTGAGCACATTGCGGCCCTCGACGCCAACTTGGCTGCAAGGCTCGACGAAGGCGACGCCGACAATCTCGAGTATCAGTTCAAGGTCATCTATACGCTCACTAACGCATCAAAGGCGAAGGCGCACTTCCAGTTTGTCCAACCCGCTTCCGCCGAGGGCAAGGAGATCCAGAACGTACTGCTCAAATATAAGCCACTCGATGACCTCTATCCCTTAAAGCCAGGCGACGTCGTGAATCTGGTGGCTGACAAAAGCGGACGGAACTTCACGAGCGACAGGCATCAGCGTGCGTGGAAGATGTTCAAGGCCCGCCCCAAGACCGGCGCAGGCGATCCCGCCTCAACCGACAAGAAATTCTGCATCTATCACCCGCCCTTCAAATCCTACACCTACTCGCAGGCATGGGCCGATTTCCTGGTCAAGCAGATTGCAGACGACGTCGTGTGGGAGAACCTGGGCAGCTTCAAGGCATAGCCCCCACGAAGGGTCGTGACGAGAGCGTCGCCGAACCGGCTCGTGGCGTCCGTGGTCGGGTTTGTGGGCGACCTGCGGCTGAGGCAGGGCAAAGTTCCAGAGTGAGAGTTCGGCCGGGTTGGCCGTGACGGGTTGAGGATCGCGAGAGAGGCTCGCGGCGCCCGTCGCGGAGATCCGCGATGTCACGTTCAGCCGCTCGTGCTCGCACCGGTCAGGACCGCGCGAGCCTCTATTCGGAAATCACCGACAAGATCATCGCCGAGCTGGAAGCCGGGCGCCTACCCTGGGTCCAGCCCTGGGGCGCTTCAGGCGCTGGGGCGGCCGTCGGCCTGCCGAAGAACGCCGCCACCGGCCGGCGCTATTCGGGGATCAACGTATTGATCCTCTGGGGCGCGGTCATCGGGCGCGGCTATTCCGGCCAGGCCTGGCTCACCTTCCGCCAGGCGCTCGGGCTTGGCGGCAATGTCCGCAAGGGCGAGCGCGGCACCACGGTGGTCTATGCCGATCGCTTCGTGCCGGAGGCCGAGCGCGAGCGCGCCGACCGCGACGGCGACGAGCCCAGCGCCATCCCGTTCCTCAAGCGCTTCACCGTGTTCAACACCGATCAGTGCGAGGGCCTGCCCGACACGATCGCATCCACGGCACCGCCGGTTCCCGAGGGCCTGATCCTGCCACAGGCCGAGGCGCTGATCCGGGCCAGTGGCGCCGTCATCCGGATCGGCGGTGACCGCGCGTTCTATTCGGTGATTGGCGACTTCATCCAGGTGCCGCCGCCGCAGGCCTACTTCGAGCCGGTGAACTGGCATCGCACCGCTCTCCATGAGCTCGGCCACTGGTCCGGCGCGGCCCGTCGGCTGGCGCGCGACATGTCCGGCGGCTTCGGCTCCGCCAGCTACGCAAAGGAAGAATTGGTCGCCGAGATGACGGCAGCGTTCCTCTGCGCGAGCCTCGGCATCGTGCCCACCGTGCGGCACGCCGACTACATCGGTTCCTGGCTCGAGGTGCTGCGCGACGATGATCGCGCGATCGTCCGCGCCGCCAGCGCTGCCTCGAAGGCCGCCGACTACCTGCTGGCGTTCCAGGCCGATGAGGATGGGCCGGAAGCTCCCTCGGGTCTCGCGCTCGCGGCCTCGGCGCCGGGGAGCCAGAGGGCCGCCGGCGTTCCGTGACGGGTCGACGGGTCGGGAGAAAGGCTTCCGGCCGGCCCGTCGCGGAGAACTGCCATGAGCGCCGCCGAAAACGTCGACCTCCAATCCCACCATGCCGAGCTGATTGCCGAAGCCCTGACGACCGAGGGTGGCCATCTTTCGATCGGGCGGGGCGGCTTCATCCTTTGGTATGGGGACGGATGCCGGCTCCTGGGATACGACTCCGAGCCGATCAAGGTGGCCTGCATCGAAGCGGGCTTGCCGGTGATCGACAGCCGCGGCGTCGCCTTCGATGCGGTGGCGCGGCTCGTCATCCGCGGGCCGATGGTCGCCGTCGGCGTGCCGCCGGACCCGCCGCCGCACGGCCCGTTCAGCTACGTGCCTCTGGCGGCGGTCGCGGCGGCCTACCGCGCCGCCGGCGCCGAGGTGGTCAACCTGCCGGAACCAGCGGCGGATGATCCTGGCACGTGAGGCGCACGCCGCCGCCGAGAGTGAGAGGGCGGAGGGGATTTTCGTGACGGGTCGAGGGGCTGGGAGAGAGGCTCCCGGCCGGCCCGTCGCGGAGGTCACAAGATGGCTGCGACCCAGAAGATCGTCCTGAACTCGTCCCGGGACATTCCGCTCAACAAGCTCGTCCTGAGCCAGGCCAATGTCCGGCGCGTGAAGGCCGGCGTCTCGATCGAGGCGCTGGCCGAGAGCATCGCCCGGCGTTCCCTGCTGCAGAGCCTGAGCGTGCGCCCGGTGCTGGACGCCGAGGGCAACGAGACCGGCATGTTCGAGGTGCCCGCCGGCGGTCGGCGCTTCCAAGCGCTGGAGCTGTTGGTCCGGCAGAAGCGCCTGGCCAAGACCGCGCCCGTTCCCTGCATCGTCAAGACCGAGGGCCTCGCCGAGGAGGACAGCCTCGCCGAGAACACCGACCGCGAGGCGCTGCACCCGCTCGACCAGTTCCGCGCCTTCCAGGCGCTGCGCGCGAAGGGCCAGGGCGAGGAGGAAATCGCCGCCGGGTTCGGTGTCACCGCCGCGGTGGTGCGCCAGCGGCTCAAGCTCGCCGCCGCCAGCCCAGCGCTGCTCGACGCCTATGCCGAGGGCGCGATGACGCTCGATCAGCTGATGGCGTTCTGCGTCAGCGACGATCACGCCCGCCAGGAGCAGGTGTGGGCGACGATCCTGCGCGGCTGGAACAAGGAACCGCACATCATCCGCCGCATGCTGACCGAGGGCGCGGTCCTCGCGACCGACCGCCGCGCCTGCTTTGTCGGCATCGAGGCCTACGAGGCCGCCGGTGGCATCGTGATGCGCGACCTGTTCCAGGACGACGAAGGCGGCTGGTTCCAGGACCCGGCGTTGCTCGACCGGCTGGCCGCCGAGCGGCTTGCGCGGGAGGCCGACGCCATCCGCGCGGAGGGCTGGCAATGGGTCGAGGCCGCGCCGGACTTCCCCTACGGCCACCGGCACGGGCTACGTCCGCTGCCCTCCACCAATCCCCTCACCGAGGCCGAGCAGGCGGAGTTCGATGCGCTGAAGGCGGAGTATGACGCGCTCGAGGAGCAGTATGGCGAGGCCGACGAACTGCCCAAGGCGGTCGAGGCGCGACTGACCGAGATCGAGGCGGCGATCGAGGCATTCCAGAACCGCCCGCCGAAATTCGACCCCGCCGACATTGTCCGCGCCGGCGTCTTCGTCAGCATCGACCGTGACGGCGCGCTGCGCATCGAGCGCGGCTACGTGCGGCCTGAGGATGAGCCGGCGGTGCCAGCGCCCGACGATCCCGATCAGGCCGCCGAGCCGGCCGGCACCATGCCCGATCCCGATCGCGACCCGTCCGCCACGGAGGTGCACTCGACCACCACCACCACAACCGCGGAGCCGTCCGCCGAGGTGCCCGAGGAGGACGAGGGCCTGAAGCCGCTGCCCGAGCGGCTGATGACGGAACTCACGGCGCACCGGACGCTCGCGTTGCGGGAAGCCTTGGGGAACGATTGGGACACGGCGTTCCTGGCCGTGCTCCACGCGCTTTGCCTCCGCCTGTTCTATCGCTCCGCCGCCGACACGTGCCTGGAAATCGAGGCCAAGAGCGCCGGGTTCGGGACCCAGGCTCCGGGACTGAACGACACCGCATCCGCCAAGGCCATCGACGTGCGGCACGAGGCGTGGGTGAAGCAGTTGCCGGCGACGTCCGGAGAACTCTGGGACGCGCTCGTGGCCTTCGACACCGACACGCGTGCAGCGCTGTTCGCGCATTGCGCGGCGCTGACGATCAACGCGCTCCACGAACCCTGGAACCGCCGTCCGGGCGCGCTGGCCGACGCCGATCGGCTGGCGCAGGCAGTCGGTCTCGACATGGCGGCGGCCGGCTGGGTCCCGACGGTCGAGACCTATCTCGGCCGGGTGCCGAAGGCCCGCATCCTGGAGGCGGTGCGCGAGGCAAAGGGCGAGCACGCCGCGCAGCTGATCGACCACCTGAAGAAGCCGGAGATGGCGCAGGAGGCCGAACGGCTGCTCGCCGGCACCGGTTGGCTCCCCGAGCCGCTCCGCACACCCACGTCGCCTGGGGTTGCGGCCCTCCCTCCCGCGACCAGTGACGATGAAGCCGAGGGCAGGGCCGAGGGTGACGCCGACGCAATCACCGCACTGCCGGCATTCCTGATCGACGCCGATGATCCGGCCGTTGGCGCAACGGACACCGATCCCGCCGTGCCGCAGGCCATCGCCGCTGAGTGACCGATGAAGGTCCGGGGCACCCTGCCTCGGGCCTTCCGAGCCCTCGGCTTTCCCGAACCCCGGAGGAGCACCCCCATGATCGACAACCCGAACGATGCCTTCGCGCAGTACGAGGCCCAGGCCCGGCTGCGCGCCCGGTGGGCCCGCGACGTGACCCCGCTCAACAAAGCCGCGCTGTTCGCCGTGCTGCAGACCGCCGGCGTCCAGCTTGTCACCGTTCACTTTGACGGCGCTGGTGACTCCGGACAGATCGAGAGCATCGATGCGACGAGCCCTGGCGAAACCGCCGTCGAATTGCCCAACGGAACGATCGAGATCCGCACCCCGCTCTGGGACGGAAGCGGCGCGCAGACCGAGACCATTCCGGTCCGCGACGCCATCGAGAAGCTGGCCTACGACTTCCTCGAAGAGGTGCATGACGGCTGGGAGAACGAAGACGGCGCCTATGGCGAATTCATTTTCGATGTCGGCGAGCGCACCATCCGTTTGGAATACAATGAGCGCGTGATGACAACCTCCTACTCCGAACACGAATTCTGACGGAGGCGACGGTGGCTCACCCGTATCATCACGCCCTGTCCTCGGCGCGCCTCTGGGGCGGGACCGCGGACGACTACCTGCCTCTGCATTCCTGGTTCGACGAGTCGAAGATGCTGACGGCCGATTTCCGGCATCGTGCCCTCCGGCACCATGCCGAAGGCGTCTTCATGGCGGAGCGGTTCTTCGGGCCGACCATCACCATCTCGACCGGGCGCGTTGTGCCGCTACGGTTGATCGGCGAGCAGCATGTCCGCGAGGATCTCGGCTTCATCCCGAGCTTCGCCGACTGGGCACGCCGCATCCGCCCCGAACCGTGGATGGGCCGCGCCCAGCCGATCCATCGGGACGTTGATCCGTTCGCGGTGTTCACCTGACCTGACTTCGAGGCCGACGGCACATCACGCGATCACAGCGGCCTCGGCCGCAGCGAGCGCGCCCTCCAGATAGCCGCCGAATTCGGGGGCCATTTCGGCGCCGGCGAGGGTGATCCGTTCGCCCCACGGCGCCGGCAGGGCGATCGGGCGATAGTCCGGATGCGCGTTGCCGTTGGCGTGGTCGGCCTCGGTCGCGGTGAAGGGGTCGGTTGCCCAGTCCTGGATGATCACCTCGCGCGGCCGTGCGGCCTCGGCGCCGAACAGCATGCCGAGTTGGCGGGCGACCAGCTCCGGCAGGGCCGCGCGTCGCGCCGCGCGCAGGGCGGGCGGCCAGGAGAAGAAGCCGAACAACGCAGCCTCGGCGGCGCCGGGGAGGCTCGCGTCGTGGAGTTCGCCGAGCGGTCCCGCCTGGCTGAACGCGCTGCCCGACAGGCCGGCGTCGCGCCAGAACGGGCGGTCGTAGAGCGCGAGCGCCTTGGCCTGGCCCGCCATCCAGCCCGGCACAGCAGCAAGCGCCGCCTGCACGGACGGCGGCAGGGCGGGCAGGATCTCGATCCCGCCGATCAGTCGCGGCGGCAGGGCGAGCGCCGCGCGGGCGGCATGCAGCGTCACGGGGCCGGATCGGGTTTCGGCGGTGACGGCAACGCCGCGTTCCGGTCAGCGCGATGCGCCGGACCGCGTGTTCCAGCCGGACCACCCCGGGCGCGAGGCCGGCGGCGACGGCTTCCACCAGCGCCGCGATGCCGCCCGTGATGCGCATGCTCGGCGGCTCCTGCGCGAAGCCGTGCGGCAGGCGCTGTATGCGTCCCGTCTGGTCCTGATAGACGAAGCCGCCCGCCTCCGCCTGCTCGGTGAGCGCCAGCCCTGCCGCCCGCACGGCCCGGGCGATGCGGGGCTGGATGGCGGGCCAGACCCAGGCGGGGCCGAGGTCGTAGGCGCCGGCCGCGGTGCGATGGCTCAGCACCCGCCCGCCGATGCGCGCGCGGGCTTCCAGCACCACCACCTCGGCGCCACGCCCCGCCGCGGCCCGCGCCAGCGCCAGGCCGGAGAGGCCGGCGCCGATGACGATCAGATCGGGCATCCCGCGTCAGCCGAGATGGCCGGTCTTGCGGTAGAGCAGCGCGCCGCCCTGGCTTGCCAGCGTCAGGCTGCTGCCGGGCGGCAGGCGGAGCCACGCGCCGGCACGATGGGTGGTGCCGTCGATCACCAGATCGCCCTCGACCACGAAGAACTCCGACGCCGCGCGGCCAGGTCTCGGCCGCGCCGGCATGGCCGGGGGCGAGGCGCAGCATCACCACCCGCTCCCACGGCGCATCGAACAGCATGGCTTCCTGCCGGCCCTGGCCGAGATCGCGCCAGAGCGCGGGATCGCGCGTGTCGAGGCGGACCGCCTCGGTCTCCTCGGGCGGCATCTGGCGGAGCTTGACCAGGATCACCGCGCCCGGCGCGCTGGCGGGCGTGTGGCGCGATCCGGGCGGGTTGCGCACGTAGAAGCCGGCCGGGAAATCCCCGGTCTCGTCGGAGAACACGCCCTCCAGCACCAGGAACTCCTCGCCGGCGCCGTGGGTGTGGGGGGAGAAGGCCGAGCCCGGCGCGTAGCGCACGAGCGAGGTGGCGCGGGCGACTTCGTCGCCGTCGCGCTCGAGCATGCGCCGCTCTACCCCGGCCATGGGCGAGGCGACCCAGGCGAGCGCCGCGCTATCGACTGTTGCGGGGCGGGAGAGATCGGCGTTCAGCTGCATGGACGGGTCTCCGGGGGGACCGGCCGAAGAGTAGTCGGTCAACGAAGATACGGGCAAATCGGGGTTTGGTCGGATGGTATCCCAGTTGGAGTGCCCGTTCTGCCGCAGACGTAACGCTAGACGGGGCGGCAACGACCGGCTCAGGCGGGCCCGAAGCGGCCGGTCGCCGGCGCAGTACCGATTGGTGGGGATGAGAGGTAAGCGGAAGTCCGCCCGAAGATCTTCCAACAGCAGCTTGGCACCCATAGCTGTCTATCGACCCGCTGGTCGGTAGCGGCCGAAGTTGGCCGAATTGACGACGTCGTGCAGCAGCCTCACAACTTTGTCCTAGAGCTTGCTGCTACGGAGGGAATGTTCGCAGGTTGAGAGAACGTGTAGGGAACATGGAGACGACCGGCCAGGGATCCGCCTAGTGTGACTGACGCGGTGCCGATCCCATCCTCCGACCATAAGGAACTGGAGGACGCGCTGTCCGCACTGAAGCGCGACCTGTCGAAGCTGTCGGCGAACCTCGGCACGGTCAACCACGCGGTGGAGACTGACTGCAGCGAGCTGAAGCTGCGCCTCCACTATCCCGCGTTCCGGCAGCGTAAGCCGATGGTCTCGGAGTTGATCAACGCCGTTTCGATGCATGTCGTCAACTTTTGCCTACCGCGGAAGCATGTCACCGACGTGCACGATCTCTACGGCAAGGTCGGGTTCGAGGAGTTCGTGCAGAGGTTCGAGGCGCTGCGGCAGGAGGCATACGACCTCTTCAAGCGCGCGCACCTCGCCACCAACCGGAACGGCGAGGCGGGCGAGCTCATGCTGTACCTGCTCACCGAGTGGCTCCTCGGCGCGCCACAGATCATCGCCAAGATGTCGCTCAAAACCAACACCGAGATGCCAGTGCATGGGGCCGACGGCGTTCACGTTCGATACTGCCCGGACACGGGCCGGCTGTACGTCTACTGGGGCGAGGCGAAGCTCTACCAAGACATCAGCGACGCCATTACCGAGGCGGCCAAGTCGATCGCGGAGTCCCTCAGGGACGAGAAGGTGAAGCACGAGATATCGCTAGTGAAGCGATATCTCGACCTCTCGGGGCTCCCCGATGCGGCAAAGACGGCGATGCTCAGCATGCTGGACCCGTTCGGGACCGGCTATGCCAACCGTCACGACGTGATCTCCTGCTTGATAGCTTTCGACTTCGACGCCTTCACGGCGGCGCAGGCGTCGGAGGGCGACACCGAAAAGGAGTTCCAGAAGCTGGCGCTCGCAAAGCTCAAGGAGGTCGCGCCGCAGATCGCCACGGCGCTCAGGAACAACGGCATGGCACACCAGCCGGTCGAAATGTTCATCATCCCGGTACCGTCCGTCGCTCGCCTGCGCGAGCTGTTCCAGGATAAGGTCGGCTGGAAGCATCCGGTCGCGGAGAAGGTAAAAATGGCCGCATCCGCGAAGAAGACGAAGAAGTAGCGGAATGCCCGTGGTGAGCGAAGGGAACGCCTGATGCAGGAACTGGCCGACCACATCTGGAGCAACAGGCGCTTCCATGACGTGGCCGCGCTTGCGCACCGGACGTGGCTCGCTCGCGAGCTGGGCAAGCCGCTTATCGACGAGGTCACCGCAGACGACGCGGTCAGGTTGATGCAGGCGGCGGCGGTGCTCGCTTGCTCGACCAATCCCGAGCACCGGCGTCAGGCCTACCGCTCCGCGACCATGGCGTACGAGGTCGTGGGCGTCGAGACGCTACCGATGCAGCAGGCGCTTCGCGTCGTGCTCAGCCGTTTGGGCAATTTCCCCGCGCTCAAGACCCGCGAGGACGTTGGCCACGCGGGTAAGGATCTGCCGCTCGACCTCGTACTCGAGGAGCTGACGCTGTCCGACGAGCGGCGCATCCTTGTGCGGGAACGTCCCGTGCTGCTTACTGGGTTCCAGTATGAACTCTGGAGCAAGCTCGGCCAGGGACGGAACCTAGCCGTCGGCGCGCCAACGTCGGCGGGCAAGTCGTTCGTGCTGCAGGGCCACCTCGCGCGCGTGTTCGAGGAAGGTGAGGACCACACCATCGTCTACCTTGTTCCGACGCGCGCGCTAATTGCGCAGGTGTCACGCGACCTGGCGGACATTTTCGCGGGAACGGCAGGCGCGCCCGAGATTGTGACCGTCCCCCTGGATTCGGATCAGGCGCTGCCGCCGCGGTCGGTCCTCGTCATGACACAGGAGCGCGTGCACCTCATGCTGATGTCGCACTCCGACATGAGCGCCGATGTCATCATCGTCGACGAGGCGCACAGCATTGCCGATCGCGGCCGCGGCATTCTGCTGCAGTGGGTGGTCGACGATCTTCTCCGCCGCAGGCCCGACGCGCAGCTGCTATTCGCCAGCCCAGCGATCCGCAACCTCGAAGTGTTCGGCAGCACGTTCGGACTGGATGACGTGGAGAGCATCCCGTCGAAGGAGCCGACTGTCGCGCAAAACTTCCTCACCGTGCGCGTCACCTCGTCCCGCCAGGGAGAGTTCTCGGTCTCGAGCGTAGAGCCGGGTGGCGAGCAGACGCCAGTCAGCGAGTTTGCAATCGGCCAGACCCTGGCGTCCAAGAAGGACCGGCTGGTCCAGATATCGGCGGCCCTGGGAAAAGGCTCGCCGAGCATTGTTTACGCCAACGGTGCCGCCGAAGCCGAGGACATCGCACTTCAGCTCGCGGAGCTGATGGCCGACCGCAAATCCAACTCCCGCCGTGAGGCGGTCGTGCAGCTCGCAAGCCAGTCCGTCCACCCGTCGTACGTGCTGGTGGAGACCGTGCGCCGCGGCGTCGCCTTCCACTACTCGAACATGCCCACGCAGGTGCGCCAAGCCGTCGAGGATGCCTTCGCCGACGGCGCGATCGATTTCCTCGTCTGCACTAGCACGCTGCTCCAAGGGGTGAACCTGCCGGCGAAGAACGTATTCATGTGCAAGCCCGAGAAGGGCCGCACGCACCCGCTGGAGGGTACCGACTTCTGGAACCTTGCCGGTCGCGCTGGCCGTCTCCGCCGCGAGTTCCAGGGCAACATCTTCCTGATCAACTATGACGAATGGAAGGCCAAACCGCTCGACCAGCCGAGGGATAGTGAGATCGTACCCGCGTTAGAGGCCGGCGTCACCGGGCGGCTCAAGGACCTCGTCGCCACAATGCGTGACGACAATGCGGAAAGACGCCGCGGCGACGGCGACCTTGACACGCTGTTCGTGCGTCTGCTCGACGACCACGCCCGGGGCGAGCTGCCGACGACGCTCGCTAGACTGACCAACGCCGGCGTGCCGGATGCCGCCACCGAGCGCGTCCAGGCGGCGCTCAACGAGGCGGCGACTGCGCTGACGCTTCCCGTCGAGGTCGTGCGCCAGAGCCCGAACCTGTCGCCCCACCGCCAGCAGTCGCTGCACGCCGCCCTGCTTAGTGCGGCCAACTCGGACGAGATGACCGCCCGCGGTCTCATTCCCGCGCACCCGCGTGAATCCGGAGCGTACAATTCCTATTCGGCGATACTCAAGCAGTGCAACACTCACCTGCTTGGGCTGCCGAGGGCCGACCGCAGGCACACCTACCACGCCCTGATGGCGGTGTTCTGGATGAGCGGAAATCCGCTCCCGCAGATCATCGACAACGCCATCGACCACAAGAAGGACAGAAACATCCGGCGCATCATCCGCGAGACGCTGGACACGATCGAGAAGGTCATTCGCTTCGAGGTCGTGAGGCTGATGTCCTGTTACTGCGCGGTGCTTGTGCGCGTCTTCGATGAGATTGGCTTGCCCGAGCTGTCGAAGTCCGTCCCGCCGCTCCCGCTGTACCTAGAGGTCGGCGCCTCCGACCGGTCGATGATCAGCTTCATGGGCCTCGGGCTGTCGCGCGTGACCGCTGCGATCCTCAACAACGCCACCGCCAACAAGGGGATGACGGTGCCCGAGGCGCGGTCCTGGCTGAGGGGCGCGTCCCTCGAGTCGTACGAGCTGTCCCCGCTCCTCATCGAGGAGATCAGGCGCGCCGTGCGCTGATAGTGCCGAACCCCAAAGTCGTTCCGAAGCATCTGAACGGACGGCAGGTTCCAGGTTCCGAAGAGGGCGGGCCCAATGGCCGATTTGAGCGCAATTGAGCCATCGCATCGCGGTTGGTCGAATGGCAACTCCTCCTCATAACGGACGTTCAGACTGCGCCATTACCCCGCCTCGGGACAACGTGGGGATGCCCATGCCAAGTCTGGCGGCGCTGGGATGCCGCTGCCGGTGACGCCGACCATCGATGAGACGGTGGTGAGGCGCAAGAGCGAGAGGACGGCCGGGACGGGGTGAGCCGGGTGGGGTCGAGAGAGCGCCCGCCGGCCTCGGAACCCCGCTCTCCGGAATCCCCCCATGACCCTCATCGTCCCCGCGCTGGCCGAGCGGTCGGCCATGCTTACATCCCCGTCCGCGCCCGTTGCGCCCGATCGGGCGTCCGCCATCCTCCATGCCACCCGGCTGCTGCTGCCCACGCTGGAGCGGGGCCATGCCCTCGATGCCACCACCCTGCGCGCCGCCATGGAGGCGGCGTTCGGCGCCTCCGACACCGGCGGCGCCTGGGTGTGGAAGGACGCCTACGAGGCCTGCGAGGCAACGCTGGTTGTGTTCCTACGCCGGCACGGGCCGGCCATGCGCGCCCGCGCCGGCAGCCCGGCGGCGATGCTCGCCATGCTGGCGAAGCTGGCCGCGCTGGTGCCCACGCATACGCGCCGCTCCGAGGAGAGTGTGGCGCTCCAGCAGTTCTCGACGCCGATCGCGCTCGGCTTCGCCGCCAGCCTCGCTGCCGCGATCACACCAGGCGACCTGGTGTTGGAACCATCCGCCGGCACCGGGCTGCTCGCCGCCTTCGCCGCCCTCGCTGGCGGGGCTCTGGCACTGAACGAACTCGCTGGGACCCGCGCCGACCTGCTCGCCCATCTGTTCCCCGGCGCCCCCGTCAGCCGCCACGACGCGGCGCAGATCCACGATTATCTGGATCCCGCCATCGCACCTTCGGTGGTGCTGATGAACCCGCCCTTCTCGGCCGCGGCGCATGTCGAGGGGCGTATGGCAGACGCCGCCTTCCGCCACGTCGCCTCGGCGCTGGCGCGGCTGCTCCCGCGCGGGCGGCTGGTCGCCATCACCGGCATCTCGCTCGCGCCGGACAATCCGTTCTGGCGGGAGGATTTCGTCCGGCTGCAGGCGCGCGGGCGGGTGGCGTTCTCGGCCGGGATCGACCGGCGCATCTATGCCCGCCACGGCACCGCGGTCGAGACGCGGCTGACCGTCATCGACCGCGTGCCGGCCGAGGACCCGACCGCCTTTCCGCCGTTCCCCGGCATCGCCCCCGACGCGGCGACGCTGCTGGAGTGGGTGACACGCCTCGTGCCGCCGCGCCCGGCCCTGTCCGCGCGCCCGGTCGCGGCGCCCGCCGCCCGCCCGGTGCCCCCACGCGCGATGGCCCCGTGCCGACATCCCACCCCGACCCGTCACCCAGAACCGGCGATCGATCCCGGAACCCCACTCGTCTACGAGGTCCGCGAGGAACCGCCGCCGGAAAGTGGCCGCATCAGCGATGCGCTCTACGAGAGCTATTCTGTGCAGACCATTGCGATCCCCGACGCGCGGCCGCACCCGACGAGGCTCGTGCAATCCGCCGCGATGGCCTCGGTCGCACCGCCGCGCCCCCGCTACCGGCCGCATGCTACCGCCGGAGATCGTGTCGTCCGGCCTGCTGTCGGACGCGCAGATCGAGAGCGTCATCTACGCGGGCGAAGCCCATGCCGGGCATCTCGCCGGCGCCTGGCTGGTCGATGCGACCTACGACCAGGTCTCCGCCGCCCCCGACGACGCCGAGGGCGCGGTGCGCTTCCGTCGCGGCTGGTTCCTCGGCGACGGCACCGGCGCCGGCAAGGGGCGGCAGGTTGCCGGCGTCATTCTCGACAACTGGCTGAAGGGCCGCCGCCGCGCGCTCTGGGTCTCGAAATCCGACAAGCTGATCGAGGACGCCCAGCGCGACTGGTCCGCACTCGGCCAGGAGCGGCTGCTGATCACTCCGCTCGCGCGCTTCCGCCAGGGCACGCCGATCCGCCTCGACCGAGGGCATCCTGTTCACCACCTACGCCACGCTGCGGTCGGCCGAGCGGGAAGGCAAGGCCTCGCGGCTCGATCAGATCATCGACTGGCTGGGGCGGGATTTCGACGGGGTCGATCGTGTTCGACGAGGCGCACGCCATGGCCAACGCCGCCGGCGACACGTCCGAACGCGGCGAGCGTGGGCCGTCCCAGCAGGGCCGCGCCGGGCTGCGCCTGCAACACGCGCTGCCCGACGCGCGGGTGCTCTACGTCTCGGCGACCGGCGCGACCTCGGTGCAGAATCTCGCCTATGCGCAGCGGCTCGGCCTCTGGGGCGGCGACGGATTTCCCGTTTGCGACGCGGCAGCGAATTCGTCGCCGCGATGGAGGCCGGCGGCATCGCCGCGATGGAGGTGCTGGCGCGGGATCTGAAGGCTCTCGGTCTCTACGCGCGCGCGCTCGCTGTCGTACGAGGGGATCGAGGTCGAGATCGTCGAGCACGCGCTCAGCCCTGAGCAGGTGCGCATCTACGACGCCTACGCCGAGGCCTTCCAGGTGATCCACGCCAACCTGGCCGAAGCGCTGGAGGCGGCCAACGTCACCGGGCCGTCCGGCACGCTGAACCGACAGGCGAAGGCGGCAGCGCGATCGGCCTTCGAATCGAACAAGCAGCGCTTCTTCAACCACCTGATCACCGCGATGAAGGTGCCGACGCTGATCGGCGCCATCGAGCGCGATCTTGCCGAGGGCGCCGCCTGCGTCGTGCAGCTGGTTTCCACCGGCGAGGCACTGCTCGACCGGCGGCTGGCGGAGATTCCCGCCGGGGAATGGGCCGACGTGCAGGTGGACATCACCCCGCGCGAATACGTTCTCGACTACCTGGCGCACGGCTTCCCGACGCAGCTGTTCGAGGTCTTCACCGACACCGAGGGCAATTTGCACTCCCGCCCGGTGTTCCGCGACGGCCAGCCGGTGCAATCGCGCGAGGCGGTCGAACGGCGCGACCGGATGATCGAGCATCTCGCCGCGCTGCCGGCGGTGCAGGGCGCGCTCGATCAGATCGTCCAGCGCTTCGGCACCGATCAGGTCGCCGAGGTCACCGGGCGGTCGCGGCGGGTCGTGCGCAAGGTCGCCGCCGATGGCACCGAGCGGCTCGCCGTCGAGACGCGGCCGGGGTCCGCCAACCTCGCCGAGACCCAGGCCTTCATGGACGACGAGAAGCGCATCCTGGTCTTCTCCGACGCCGGCGGCACCGGGCGCAGCTATCACGCCGATCTCGGCCGCGCGGAACCAGCGCCGGCGGGTGCACTACCTGCTGGAACCCGGCTGGAAGGCCGATGCCGCGATCCAGGGACTTCGGCCGCTCCAACCGCACCAATCAGCGCCAGCCGCCGCTGTTCCGTCCGGTGGCGACCGACGTGCGCGGCGAGAAGCGCTTCCTTTCCACCATCGCCCGCCGGCTCGACAGCCTCGGCGCGATCACCCGCGGCCAGCGCCAGACCGGCGGTCAGGGCCTGTTCCGCGCCGACGACAATCTGGAGAGCCACGTATGCCCGGGCGGCACTGCGGCAGTTCTACGGCCTGATCTTCGCCGGCAAGGTGGAGTGCTGCTCGTTGCAGCGTTTCGAGGAGACGACCGGGCTCGATCTCTCCGACCGCGACGGGTCGCTACGCGAGGACCTGCCGCCGATCACCACCTTCCTCAACCGCATGCTGGCGCTGCCGATCGCCCTGCAGAACGGCCTGTTCGCGGTGTTCGAGGAGCTGCTTGCCAGCCGCATCGAGAGCGCCATCGCCGCCGGCAGCTACGATGTCGGCGTCGAGACGCTGACGGCGGATAGTCTGCGCATCGCCGAACGGCGCACCATCCATACCCATGCGGCGAGCGGCGCCGAGACGCGGTTGTTCAAAGTGATGCGGCGGGACCGCAACCGGCCGCTTCCCGCCGGCGACGCGCTTGCCCTGGCGCGGGACCCGCGAGCGCGGCTGCTGGTCAACGACCAGTCCGGCCGTGCCGCGGTGCAGATGCCGGCGCCGAGCCTGACGCTCGATGATGGCGAGGTGCAGCGCCGGGTCCGTCTCGTCCGGCCGATGGCGCGTGAGACGATCGCCCTCGACGCGCTGGATCGCACCCATTGGACGGAGGCGGACGCCGAAAGGTTCGCTGCGACCTGGAACGCGGAAGTGGCCCAGGTGCCGGAATTCACCGAGAGCGCGTTCCACATCGTCACCGGCCTGCTCCTGCCGATCTGGAACCGGCTGCCCGACGAATCGCTGCGCGTCTATCGCCTGCAGACCGACGACGGCGAGCGCGTCATCGGCCGCCTGATCTCGCCCGCCGCCATGGGCGAGGTCTGCCGGGCGCTCGGGCTGGATGACGCGCCGACCCTGTCGCCGGACGAAGCGTGGTCCGCCGTGCTCGCCGATGGCGCCGTCCTGCATCTCGCCGGCGGGCTCACCATCCGCCGCGCGATGGTGATGGGTGCCGCCCGCGTCGAACTCGTCGGCTTCACCGACGGGGCCGTCGATCAGCTCAAGGCGATGGGGCTCACCAGCGAGATCATCGCCTGGCGGCTGCGGCTGTTCATCCCCGTCAGCCGACCGCGGACCCGCGATCCTGGCGGCGCTGTTCGAGCGATCGCCGCTCATCCGCGTCGTCGATCGCGTCGCGGCCTGAACGTGGAGATGCTCCATGTCCGGGTCCGCCGCCGAACTGGCGCACCGCCTCGCGCGCGAGGCCGAGGCGGTGTGCCGCCACTACCTCTCCAACGGCCGCCGCCAGGGCCGCTACTGGCTGGTCGGCGACGTCCAGAACAGCCCGGGCCGCAGCCTGTTCGTGCGGCTGACCGGGCCCGACGCCGGCCGAGGCGCCGCCGGCAAATGGACCGACGCCGCGACCGGCCAGCATGGCGATCTGCTCGACCTGATCCGGCTCAACCGCGGTCTCGACCGCCTGGGCGATGCGCTGGGCGAGGCACGGGCCTTCCTCGGACTGCCGCAAGCCGGAGCTGCCGCGCGCACCGGCACGAGCAGGATCGTCGGACGCCGCCCGGCGGCTGTTCGCCCTGTCACGCCCGATCGTCGGGACGCTGGCCGAGACCTATCTCCGCAACCGGGGCATCACCGCGCGGCTGGAGGTCGTGCCGGCGCTCCGCTTTCACCCCGCCTGCTTCTACCGGGCGCATGACGCTGCGCCCCGCGAGTCCTGGCCGGCGCTGATCGCCGCCGTCACCGACGCCGACGGCACGATCACCGGCGTGCATCGCACCTGGCTCGACCGGGACGGCGCCGGCAAGGCGCCGATCGCCGCGCCACGCCGTGCGCTGGGCCATCTCCTCGGCAACGCCGTCCGCTTCGGCGTGGCGTCCGACGTCATGATCGCGGGCGAAGGCATCGAGACGATGCTGTCGCTGCGATGCGTCTTGCCCGACATGCCGATGGCGGCGGCGCTCTCGGCCAACCACCTCGCCGCCCTGATCCTGCCGCCGGCGCTGCGCCGCCTCTACATCGCGCGCGACAACGACGCGGCCGGGCGTCATGCGGCGATGCGCCTGCGCGACCGCGCCAGAGCGGCCGGGATCGAGGCGCGCATCCTCTGGCCGGTGACGAACGACTTCAACGCCGATTTGCGCCCGCTTCGGCGCCGACGCTCTGCTGGCACGCCTGCGGGTCCAGCTCACCCCGGAGGATGCCGAGCGCTTTGCGTCGAGCGGCACCCAGCCGCCGGCTTCAGCGTGAGAGGCCTGGCAACGCAGCGTGCCGGGAGAGCGCCGCCGATCGCCAGTGTGCCTCGTGTCCGGGAGCGGGCCGTGCCCACGGCCTTCTGAGAGCGGCGATCGGGCCAGAGCCGGGCCGGGGACGCAACGGCGGGCGGCGACTATTTTCCGCCGCGCCCCACCCCATCGCGCAGGCGCGATAGGGACCCCGAGTCAGAGGGGCGCTTTGCATCGCGAGGCAAAATAGCCGCCGCCCGCCGTCCTCCGCTGCGCTCCGGCCGCCCGCGCTGTGCTTGGCGGTGCAGCCCCGACCCGGCCCCGGCCAAGGGATCGCCGTGAAGGCCGCGATGGGCGCGGCCAGCCGAACGAGGACACCGATCATGGCGACCGACCGCTTCACCCGGCACCACGACGACGCCGAGCCAGCCCACGCCGCATCCCCGACCGCCCGTCTCCTCGACGAGTTGCAGCTCTACGGCCATCGACCCTACCAGGACGACCCGGACCCGCGGCCACTGCCCGAGGCCGCACGGCTGGAAGGCGCGCTGGCCGACATCTTCGACGCCCTCGTCTCCACCCTTTCCGAGACGCGCCTGGAACCCGACCTTTCCGATCTGCTCTGGTCGCAGGTCAATCTCTTCCACCGCACGGTGGACCGCGTGCAGCGCGAGCTCGACACCAACGAGGACCGGCAGCGCCGCAGCCAGCAGGAGCAGGACGGCTCGGAAATCCGCTCGGTCGAACTGGAACGCCTGATCGCCGAGGGGCTGACCTTGATCGAGCGCCGCAACGCCTTCGAGCTTCTCCGCGACCACGCCGCCGAGCTGTTCGAACACCACACCGGCTCGGCCTGGCGCCCGCGCGCGGGATCGATGGTCAACCACCGCGCCCTGACCGCGGCGATGATCGACAGCCGCGACTTCATCGCCGCCAAGCGCCGCGCCGAGACCGAGGTGCTGCTACCCGCCGGGCCACGGATCGCCTTCGCCGGCGGGGTCGACTTCAACGACCATGCGCGCATCTGGGCGGTGCTCGACCGGGTGCACCGCAAGCACGCCGACATGGTGCTGCTGCACGGCGGCAGCCCGCGCGGGGCCGAACGCATCGCCGCCTGCTGGGCCGATACCCGCAAGGTCACGCAGATCGCCTTCAAGCCCGAATGGGCGCGGCACAACAAGGCCGCGCCGTTCAAGCGTAATGACCGGATGCTCGAGGTGATGCCGATCGGGGTCATCGTCTTCCCCGGGTCCGGCATCTGCGAGAACCTCGCTGACAAGGCTCGGGTCCTTGGCATCCCAGTCTGGCGTTTTTGTCAGGGCGGCGCATGAGCGCCGCTCTGCCCACCGGCAACACGGATTCGACCCGCGTCCGTTTCCCGTCCACCACCCGCGAGACTGACGACAGCGGTGGCCCCTTCACCGACTTGCCCACCGCTCAGCGGGCACGTCGCCAGGCAAGGGAAACCGAACGTTCCGGACGGGGAAATCGGCGACTGCGATGTGCCAGGAGCGGTTATCGCCTGATGGCCGTTGCATGACCCACGCCGACCGAGACCGATCCTTCGCCAATTGTCCGTGGCCGTGGTTCGATTCACGCCATCGTCCCACCTCGGGCCGTCAACCGCCGCCGATCCCCCGCAACAAGGCGACGCTAACGGATAAACCTGGGCCGCCGTTGGCCTGAGGAAGTCGCCGCAAGCGCCTTTGGCCCCTCATTTATCGGAGATTGATCTGGATCAATGTGCCGCCCGCCGGGATCGGACAACATATCTATGTTCGTTTGCATGAGCGGGCCTTGGGGCGCGCTCTCATGCCCCGCCCCGGAACGCTGAAAACACTGCACCAGAAGGAGTTTCGCCATGGCCAAGCATGTTCTGGTCCGTGGACTGACCGCGATGGCCCTCGCCGTCGGCCTCGCTGGCGCGAGCCCAGCCAGCGCCCAGCAGTATTACGGTGGCGGCTGGGGCGGCCCAGGGATGATGGGACCGGGCATGATGGGACCGGGCATGATGGGCCCCGGTTACGGCGGCGGCTGGGATGGTGGCGGTTGCCGGGGCCGCGGGAGCATGATGGGACCCGGCTACGGCGACTATCGCGGCGGCTACGGTCCGGGCGGGATGGGGCCAGGAATGATGGGTGGAGGCTACATGGGCTACGGTGCCCCGCCGGCCAACCTCAATCTCTCGGTGAACGACGTCAGGGATGACCTTCAGCAATGGATTGCGAGGAGCGGCAATTCGCACCTGAAGGTCGGAGACGTTTCGGAATCGGATGCGAACACCATCACCGCCGAGATCGTGACGGTCGACAAGGACGCGTTAGTGCAGCGCTATACCGTTAATCGCCATACGGGGTTCTTCCGCCCAGCTCCGTGATCGCCATGTGGTGGGGCGGACCGGACTCAAACACGAGCCCTGGGTGCCATTGAGGCGGGTGGATGCTGGTCCGGGGCATCCTTGTGGTCCTCGTGCTTATGCTCGTCATCGCTGACGCCATCGCGCTCGTTCGTCTTCTGATCCGGGGCGGGCACGCGAGCTACGGCTGGGGTCGTTCGCCCGACCTTGCCCCGCAGCAGCGACAGCACTTGCGCAGAGCGTCCGGGAGTTCTGTGTCAATGGCTAAGGCGCTCCGACTAAGCTTGGCGGCGGCGATCTTTGCTACCGCTCTCGTGTTGTCCTGGGCGGGAGCACAAACGACTCCACAACCCTGGATGGGAAGACCCGGCCCGACCTACGGGCTGGCCGAGGGCAATCCCGAACATGGTCGGCACATTGCGAAAAACACCTGCGCCGCATGCCACGGGGCCACCGGAAACAGCAGGGATCCACGATATCCCAAACTGGCGGGGCAGAACCCGGCGTACCTCTATTGGCAGCTCTGGGCGTTCAAGCGAGGGACCCGCAGATCCGACGTGATGTCAGGGATCGTTGCCACGCTCTCCGATGCCGACATGGCCGACGTCGCGAGCTTCTACAGTCGGCAGTCGCGCATGCCGGATGCTGTGAAAGACCCGCGGCTGGCGGCAATCGGCGAACGCATCTTCTTTGCGGGCATGCCCTCGTGCGCCATGTGCCACGGTGCATCCAGACGAGGGGGGATGCCCATGATGGGCATGATGGGACGGGGGATGATGGGGTCAGGCATGATGGCCAACGCACCGCGCCTCGATGGCCAGCATGCACCCTACATCCTTGACCAGTTGAACCGCTTCGCGAGCGGTGAGCGTCAGGCCACGGTCATGAACCACATCGCTGCCACACTGAGCGAGAGGAACAGGAAGGCGGTGGCGGAATACCTTTCCGGACTTCCCTGAGGCACCTCTTGCGCCTGGCCAGGTACCCTTCTGCCTCTGATCCCTTTACCCAGCATTGGAGTCCCGCAATGAGCTACTATTTTTCCAAGGCCCTGACGGCCAGCTTCGACGAAGCTGTTCGTCGTACGACAGAAGCCCTGAAACGCGAAGGCTTCGGCATCATCACCGAGATCGACGTGAAGGACACGTTCAAGAAGAAGATCAACGTGGATTTCCGCAGTTACCGCATTCTCGGAGCATGCAACCCGACCCTCGCTCACGAGGCGCTGCAGATCGAGGACAAGGTCGGGACCATGCTGCCGTGCAACGTCGTCGTGCAGGAACTCGATGGTGGCGGAACAGAGGTGGCGGCGATCGATCCGGTCGCCTCGATGCAAGCCATCGACAATCCACGCCTGAAGCAGGCAGCGGAGCGGGTTCAGGCGAAGCTCAGGAAGGCGATTGAGACGCTCTGAATCGCTCGCAGCGCCGCAGGCTGCGTAAATCGCCAAATGAACCGCCCCCGCGGCCTTGTGCCGCTTCCGCGCGTGGCTCAATATACGAACATGCCGGTGCGTGTTGTCACAAAGACGATCCCTGACAGTGTCCCGGCGCTCGGCGACGCGCAAATCGTGGAGATCGCCGAGATCCTCAACCTTCTCGGGGAGGCCTCGCGGCTGCGTATCCTGCTGGCATGCCTCTCAGGCCCGGCCTCCGTCGGCGAAATTGCGCTGCGGGCGGGTGTCGCGAGGTCGCTGGCCAGTCATCACCTTCGCCTCTTACGGGCAAGCCGGCTGCTACGGGCGACGCGGAGCGGCAAGCAGGTGATCTACGCGGCGGCCGACGACCGGGTTCGCTGCATCGTGGCGGATTTGGCTGCCCACGTGCTGGAGGCGCCAGAGGACCAGGATGACGCTTGATAGGCCGGCTGCGCTTCCGTCCTGTGTCGATCCAACGCAACCAGCCCGATACCGCACGACCGGTGATCCAGACCAAGAACATCCCGGCAAAGCTGCGCGAGGTGATTGACAGCCGCTGATCCCTGTCTGCGCCACCATGGGAAAGTTACCCGAGAACGGCGATCACCTCATTCGTGCCGCGCCTGGATTGGATACCGGCGGTTCCAGGTGCCGCTGTTATCAGACAACAGCGTGAGCGTCAGTCATTGCGTCGCCGAAGTCGCACGTCCCAACGCCGCGGATGCGGTGGTTCGCGCATGATGATCGTCGGTCGCGCATTTGGCATGGTCCGCCAGGACTTGGATCACCCGGCAGTCGGCAATCCGGCCTCCCCCGCATTGCCTCACCATTCGCTCAAGCTCGGTCTTGAGCACCGTCAAGCTGGCAATCCGGGTCTCCACCTCCCGCAGATGGGCCCGGGCAATGCGGTCCGCCTGCGCGCAGGATCGGTTCGGATCATCGCTGAGCTTCAGCAATTCCCGGATCGCCTCCAAGGGGAACCCCAACTCGCGGCTGTGCCGGATGAAGGCGAGCCGATCGGCGTGCCCCTCGCCATAGTGGCGCTGATTGCCCGACGTGCGGCCGGGACGGGGCATAAGATCGACCTGTTCGTAATACCGGATCGTCTGCACCTTGCATCCCGTACGCTTTGCCAGATCGCCGATGGAAAGTCCGCCGGCCCGCGCGGATCCGCCTGACATGCAAATCACCCCTTGAAGCTCTAGTAACTGTAGCTCTTAGAGTTAGTCACCGCCGGGCACCCTGCCAAGGGGCAGGGGACGTTCGCTGCAACCCGGTGCAAAGGCCGGAGGCCGCCCGGCGGCAGGAGCGGGCACGGATGACTATAGGAGTCCGAAGAGGAACGATGGCGCACACTCACGCACATGGCCACGATCATTCGGCAGAGGCCGCCGGCTGCTGCCATGCCGACCATGCGGCATCACCGGCGCCCGCGCCGCCCGGCCGCGCCGGGAACTATCGTCTGGCGTTCAAAATCCGCGGCATGGACTGCGCCGAAGAGATCGCCGTGCTGAAGCGCGAGATCGGCCCGCTTGTCGGCGGAGCCGGCCACCTCGACTTCGACATCCTGAACGGAAAGATGCTGATCGCTAGCGATGCCGGCCCCGTGTCGGCAGAGACCATTCGCACCGCGGTCGCACGGACCGGGATGAGCGCGGAGGAGTTGCAAGCCGGCCGGCAAGTCGCTCCCGCCAGGGATCGCCGCCATCGAATGCAGGCCATCCTGACCGCGGCAAGCGGTTTCTTCGTCGCCGCCGGTGTCGCTCTCCATGCCTGGACGACGGGAAGCCTCGGGGCGGCATTCGGAATCGGCACAGGCGGTCCCGGCACCGGCATACCCTTAACCGCCATGGCGGCCTATGCGGCAGCCATCGCCATCGGCGGCAGATACGTGGTCGCCAAGGCGTGGTATGCGGCACGGCGGCTGCGGCCGGATATGAACCTGCTGATGACCGTCGCGGTCGCCGGTGCCGTCCTGCTCGGCGACTGGCTGGAGGCGGCAACTGTCGCCTTCCTGTTCGCTTTGTCACTGGCTCTGGAGGGCTGGAGCGTCGGACGGGCGCGGCGCGCAATTGCCGCCTTGCTCGAGCTCGCCCCGCCGACCGCACGGCTGATCGATGCGACGGGCGTGGAACGTGAGGTGCCTGCCGACGAAATCCCGGTAGGGGCGCGGTTCGTTGTCCGACCCGGCGAACGTATTCCGCTCGACGGGCGGGTTGTCGCAGGAAGCAGCGCCGTGAATCAGGCGCCGATCACGGGGGAAAGCATCCCCGTTTCCAAGCAAGCGGACGCGGAGGTTTTTGCCGGGACTATCAACGGCGAAGGCGCCCTCGAAGTCGAGAGCACCAAACGTGCCGAGGACACCACCTTGGCGCACATCATCAGCCTCGTCGAAGCGGCGCAAAGCCGGCGCAGCCCTTCCGAGCAGTGGGTCGAGAAGTTTGCGCGCGTGTACACGCCCGCCGTCATGGTCCTTGCCATCGCGGTGGCCGTCATGCCGCCTCTGATCCTCGGCGCCGCATGGGGGGCCTGGTTCTATCGCGCCCTGGTGCTTCTCGTCATCGCCTGCCCGTGCGCCCTGGTTATCTCGACTCCGGTTAGCATCGTTGCGGCCTTGGCCGCCGCGGCCAGCGCCGGCGTCCTGGTGAAGGGGGGCGCCTATCTTGAATTGCCGGGTAGGCTGAAAGCAATCGCGTTCGACAAGACGGGAACGCTCAGCGCCGGGCATCCGGTCGTTTTGGCTCTCCAGCCACTCAACGGCCATAGCGAGGATGACCTCCTGGCCCGTGCGGCGGCACTCGAAGCGCGCAGCGGCCACCCTCTGGCGCGCGCGATCCTCGAATTCGCGGGCGCGCGCGGCGTCAACCCAGGTCCGGCGGAGGATGTGCAGATCCTTCCAGGCAAAGGCGTGACGGGGAAATTCCAGGGACGGGACTTCTGGCTCGGTTCACACCGCTACCTGGAAGAGCGTGCGCAGGAGACCCCTGAGCTGCATAATCAAGCCGAGACCTTGCAGCGCGAGGGGCGAACGGTCGTCGTCATCGGCAACGAGGACCATGTCTGCGGCATGATCGCGATCGCCGACACCGTGCGTCCTGAGACGGCGGAATCGGTGCGGGCGCTCCGCCGTGCGGGCATTGACCATCTGGTCATGCTGACGGGCGACAACCAGGCAACCGCCGACAGCATCGGCAAGCAAGTCGGTATTGATGAGATCAGAGCCGAGCTGTTGCCGGCGGATAAGGTCGCCGCGGTCCAGGCTCTTGTCGCGAAGCACGGGGTCGTCGCCATGGTCGGCGACGGCGTCAACGACGCGCCAGCGATGGCGAGCGCGAGTCTTGGCATTGCCATGGGTGCAGCCGGCAGCGACGCGGCGATCGAGGCGGCGGACATTGCCCTGATGAGCGATGACTTGTCGAAGCTGCCCTGGCTAGTCGGTCATTCTCGCCGGACACTGCGTATCATCCGTCAGAACATCGCCTTCTCGCTCGGCGTCAAGACCGCGTTCGTCATCCTCACGTTCGTCGGCGTTGCATCGCTGTGGGGCGCCATCGCGGCAGATGTCGGTGCATCGCTTCTCGTCGTGACAAATGGGTTGCGACTGCTCAAACCCTGAGCTACCCAGACCCGTCTGCGCGCTGCGAGTTGTTGGTATATCCTTGGTATGTGCCTTGCAGGTTGCCAAATGGTGCAGCGGCCTCGCCGTTTGGCTTCCCGCCGCCGTGGTCGAGGCGCTCGAACTGAAGGAAGGCGACCAGATAGAAATCCACGTCGCCGATGCGCGTGCGTTCGCCGCTGCCCGCAAGCCCGGACTGGAGGAGTTGCTGAAACGCCTGCGCGCCTTCCGTGGGCGCCTGCCAGCGGACTGGAAGTTCGACCGGGACGAGGCGAATGCCCGGTAGCTTCATCGACACCAACGTCCTGGTCTATGTGGCGTCGGGCGACCCGGTGAAGGCAGAGCGGGCGGAGAAGATCATCGCCGACGGCGGCACAATCAGCGTGTAGGTGCTGAACGAGCTTGCCAACGTGGCGTGCCGCAAGATGCGGATGTCGTGGCCCGAGACCCACGCGCTTCTGTCCATGATCCGCGCCCTGCTTCCGGTCCAGCCGATCACCGTGGACATTTACGAGACCGGGCTGGCGCTCGCGGAGCGGTACGATCTTTCGATCTACGACGCAATGGTCAGCGCCTCCGCGCTCCACGCCGGGTGCCACACGCTCTGGTCGGAGGGCATGCACGACGGCATGGTGATCCAGGACCAATTGCGGATCGCAAACCCGTTTCGCATCGACTGAGCACCATGGCCCGGCCGGCTCGGTACCGCTGAAGTCGCCGTTTCGAGCCGAGCGTCCTCGATCCACCTGCACCTAGCCGATCTGACGTTTCCGGGATCGCTGCCGCCGCCGACTCTGATCTGACCGCGCCGTGCCACCTCTGGCCGGGGCGGGCCACGCCCTGTGCAGGCACGAGGTCTCCCGCCACGGTGCCATCGTGACACCTTGATCATCGCTGCCGAGGCTCGCCACCGTCTCCTCCCCGCTGCGGCGCGGTGCCGCCCGTCCGGCCTCTCGATGGGCGGATTTGGCCGGGATGTGCGGGCTGCGCCCCGATCGCCTGCCCGCAACGGCGCCGCCGCGACTTTCTTCCCCTGCCGCGCCCCTGAGAGGGAGGGCGCGGCATTCCTCGCGAGGCAAGAAAGTCTCGCCACGCCGTCCTCCGCTGCGCTGCGGCCGCGAGCGGTGCGGGTCGATCGCCTCCCGGCCCCAGGACCGCCATCGAGGCCGCACGGGGCGGCCCCGAGAACCCAAGCGAAGGAGACTTTCCATGGCGATCATCGGCAGCTTTACCAAGGACGCGAACGGGTACACCGGGACGGTCCGCACCCTCAGCATCAACGCCAAGGCGCGGCTGGTCCCCGCCGAGGGTGGCACCGACAAAGCGCCCGATTTCCGAGTGTTCGCCGCCGGCAACGTGGAGCTGGGCGCCGCCTGGACCCGCAAGGCGAAGGAGACGGGGCGCGAATACCTTTCGGTCAAGCTCGACGACCCGAGCTTCCCCCAGCCGATCTACGCGAGCCTGGTCGAAGCCGAGACGGAGGGCAGCTACAACCTGATCTGGTCCCGCTGACCTACCGAAGCGCCCCGCCCGATTGGGCGGAGCGCTTCGCCTGTACGCACGCGCCCGGCCGGTGAACGGCATCGTCAGCCCGCACGCCCGAAAGAAGAAAGAGCGCCTCCGCGGGCTTTCCATTGTCACGCCGGCCGGAGGTCGGGCCGGTTCAACCCCGCCTGCGGCGCCGCGCCAAGCCGCGCGGCTTCGGCACGCAACCTACAGCAGGGCCAGGCCGCACCGGTCGCGGACCCCAAGCGGCCCGCGCCCGTCGCAGCCCGGCCCCGCCCGCTTGCGCACCTCAGGGGCTGAACCACCCCGAAGGCCGGCGTCCGCCGCTCCCGTCAGCAATCGGCTGACCAGCAAGGGAGCAAGCCATGACCATCATCCGCCGCGCCGACTGCCCGGCCCTCAACGCCGCCATGACCGAGGCCGGCTACGACATCGTCGCCATCGAGACCTACCGCTGGCCCGACGGCGTGATCGAGACCGAGATCCTCTGGGGCCGGGACGAACCGCCGATCAGCGAGGACGAGATGCCGTTCTGAGCACCGCCCACCGGGCGGGACGCTTCGCGTGGTCGGCCAGCGCCGGTACGTTCTCTCGGCCCAACCCGGCCGAAATTCAATTCGCCAGGCTGGCGATCGCCACCCCGAATCCCTAGTATACTGGGTAGCGCGTAAGGGCAGTGTCGGGCCGCCTCCTGGGCATGTCGCTCAGGGAGATCTTGGCCCGGAACTTGCGCCGACTGCGCGCCGAACGTGGCCTCAGTCAGGAAGAACTCGCGCACCTTGCCGGGTTGAACAGGAATTACGTGGGTATGATTGAGCGCGAGGAGAACGCGGCCACGGTGGACACGATGGAACAGCTGGCTGCTGCATTGGATGTAGGCCCGACCGACCTTATCGATCCTGATGCCGCATCCGACAAATGACGCGGGAGTCCATACCGTGCACAGGCCAAATTTTGAGGCACCGATCGCCGATGAGCCGCCGATCTCAGATCAGCTGACGTCTTATGACGAAATCCATGTCATCCACTACATCATCCTGCTCGATGCGGAGCGCGAGAACGTGCCGTGGGACGAGGTTGCGCGTGAGGCACTTCAAATCGACCCGCTGACGGAACCTGCCCGCGCGCGTCGTGCTTATGAGACGCATCTTGCCCGGGCGAAGTGGATGGCAAACTCTGGCTGGCGTCAAATGCTGCGCGCTGGCTCGTTCGAGGGACAAGTCTGAGACTCGTCAAACAGAAACAAACACGAACAACTGCGTCCTGCACAGCATCAATCGCGATCATTATGAACATTCCATGACTCGGGTTGCGGATTTCGCCCGCACGTCCGAATCAATCTCGATGGGCGCGTCAGAACCGTTGTCGCGTCGGAGGAGCGATATGCGGCCCTTCACGCGAGAGCGGCTGGCCGCCCGGTATCGATATATCGAGAGCCTATCGCCGGACGGGCTGGTCTGGGAGTTGCAGCGACGGAGCACGGCGTACCGTGCAGACTACGAGGCGGTCACACAGGTCGAACACGACCCGTTGCCCGAAGCCTCGAGCGCAATCTCCGAACGATGGAGGTTGCGATTTCCTCGAAAGCCCTGACACGACCGGCGACCAGGCGATGCTGTTCTGGAACGCGGACGCCACGGCTGGCATCGTCCCGGTTGTCGTTGCCGCAGGAGCGCCGGCCGGCCGCGCCCTGGTCCGATTCGAGCGGGACGGATGGGGTGCCCGCCACGTCGGCAGGCTGACGCCGGACGGCTACCACCTGATCGTCGCGCCGAACGCTGGGACGCGCCACCACCTACTACTGCCCGGCCCCGAGCCGCCGGCTCCCGGCACCATCCTGACGCCATGCATCCCCTGGGATGAATGGCACCCGGAGCGGCTCGAGGCGGCGCGCACCTTCTGGCAGTTCGCCGCCCGGCCCCGGGTATCGCTGGCGCCGCGCACCCCACCGCCGCGGCCACACCCGCGCAGCCTGAAGATCGCCTACATGGCCTGGGCGCTCGATTTGGTCGGCGCGGGCGCCAGCGAGCGCGACATCCACCGCGCCGTCATCGGCGAGCCGCCCGCCCCGTGGGAAGACAGCGGCGCCCGTAGTCGCATCCGCTCGCTCCTCGGCACCGCGCGACGCTGGCGCGACGGGGCGGTGTTCCGGCTGCTGATGCCCCAGCGGCGCTCGCTGGCCGGGTAGCCGGCGGCCGGCCGCGGCGACCAAAGCGACCGTCATCGCCATGGCCGATTCCGGCCACCCCCCAGAATTGGCCCTGAGCACGGCGCCGCCGGGCGCCGATCCTGCGTGCCGACGCGCGCCGATTGCCGGCCGCCCGACGCCGAGGATCATCACCATGCAGCCAGAACCACTTCCCAACCTTCCGTCGCGCTATCTGCGCACCCCCGAGGCGGCCAAGTTCCTCGGGCTCTCCGGTCGGACGCTGGAGAAGCACCGCACCTTCGGCACCGGTCCCGCCTATCGCAAGATCGGCGGCCGGGTCGTCTATCGCCTCGAAGATCTCCAGCATTGGGCCGAAGCCGGTGCCAGGACTTCCACCTCCGATCCCGGCCTCGGTGCCGCAGCCACGCGCGGGCCGGGGCGCCCGGCGGTGTTCGCCCGCCGATGATGGCCGAGCCCCCCTGCCGGCGATCCTGGAACATGCGCGCCCGCGCGCCCCGGTCGATCTGATGAACTGGCCCTGGTTCAGCCTGGCCAAGACGCCACGAGCGTCGCCGATCCGCTATCAGGGGCGGCGTCATTCGGTGCTGGTCGCGCCGGCGCCGGGCGCCAGCGCCATCGCCACCATCTGGGACGCCGACATCCTGTTCTGGGCCACCGCCCAGCTCATCCAGGCCCAGGACGAGAAGCTCCGCGCCCCGCCCACGCTGATCGCGCCGCTGCGGCGCATTCTGCGCTTCGTCAGGCGCGATACCGGGCGCAGCCAGTATGTGCGACTCGCCGCGGCGCTGAACCGGCTCGCCACGACCGAGATCACGACCACGGTCGGTGCCGCCGACGGCTTGCTCGCCCGGTTCCACTGGGTCGAGGCCTGGCGCGCCACGCCCGCGGGGATCGTGATCACCGTCCCCGACTGGTTGGTTGCTTCCATCGTCCAGCGCCGGGTGCTCGCGATCGAGCCGCGGTATTTCGCGCTGACCGGTGGGATCGAACGCTGGCTCTGGCTGCTGGCCCGCAAACACGCCCAGCAGATATCCACAGGCTGGTGGATTTCGCTCGACCAGCTGCGGGATCGTTCCGGAAGTGCAGCACGGCACTCCGACTTCGTCGCGGCTCTGCATAGGCTGTCGCAGTCAGGGCGGTTGCTGGCGTATCGCATTGAACCGGTCCGGCACCGGGGGGAAGAGGGGTTGCGGTTCAGCCGATCACCGATCGCGATCCACAGTGCCGCGCTGGTGCCTGGGGATAAGCCGGGCTTTGATCCACAGTTACGGGAGCGCATCTGTGAGTGAGCGCAGCCTATCACACGCACCCCCACGGCCGAACACACGCGAAACCACGGCCCTTCACACGCAGAGGGCGATTTTTTCGTGTTTCTGTTCAATGCGTTATCACAGATTCGGAGCGCCATACTTTAGTACTGATTCTAGTACTGGACTCTTTCTTGTTTTTGTTAGGCCTCCGCACCCTCAGAACCCCAGTGTGTCACGTCACTCCGCACGCCGGCGGGCGAGGCGTCTCCCGCCGGCCGTTCGGTGCCTCGGGCGGCAGAAGGAAGGCGCATTGAGAGTGGGATGGCTCCACGGTTCGTGCGTCCTTCCCGCTGTCGAGAAGGACGCGGAGCGGGTGTTGGGAGAACCACACCGGGATGGCCTGGGAGGCGAGCGGTGATCGCGCAGGAGTCTCTGACCAGCGTCGGGCTGGTGTTCTATCGGGATCGGGTCGAACACTGGCTGCGCTTCGGCCGCGATGCCGGCGAGCGCATCCTCGATCGGCGCCGGCGCCTGATCTTCTTCGTACCAGGCGCCGTGTTCGCGTTCATCCGCTGGCAGGCGAACGACTTCGGGACCGTCATGTCGCGCATCGACATCCTGCGCGCCTGCGGGGCGGGGGAGCCCTGCGCGACGGTGCCCGGCGTGCATCCAGGCGGCGAGATCCTGCTGCGGCTCTCGGGCTGGGCGCGTGTGCAGCGATTGCTCGCGCTGATCGACGCGGTCGAGCAGGCCGGCGTCGAGGCGGCGGATGTCGCGCCGGCCTACTGGCAGCACGTGCACAACCGCCTGCTCTGCGGCGAGCAGCCGCGGCCCTATGCCCGCGATCAGCATCGCGCCTGGCTGCTACGGCGCCGGGTGATGGCGTCATGAAGCGGAATCAGCGGACTCGGCATGCCGTGCTCCTCACCATGCTCGCGGGCCTGCTCTTGCTCGCCGCGTCAGCCGTTCAGGCACGGCCGCTGGTGGTCTGGAACGCCACGGCCAGTACGCCGATCGGCCTTTGGCGCGTGCTGCCGGCCGCGAGCCGGAAGCACCTCCGCGTCGGCGACTCCGTGCTGTTCTGGCCCAACCGCCGCAGCGCGCGGCTCTTCGCCCGGCGCGGCTATCTGCCGCGCGGCGTGCCGCTGCTGAAGCGCGTCGCCGCCGTCGCCGGACAGACCGTCTGCGAGCGCGACCGCGAGGTTTCGATCGATGGCCGCGCCGTCGCTCACGCCCTGCCGGTGGACGGGCGCGGACGCAGACTGGCCGCATGGAGTGGTTGCGGCAGGGTCCCGAACGGCGAGATTTTCGTGCTGATCCCGAGCGTGCCGACCTCGCTCGACGGGCGGTATTTCGGGCCGACGCCGATCCGCGCCGTCATCGGCCGCGTCACGCCGCTCTGGCTTCCCGGCGGGCGGACGGGCTGACCGTGCCGCGCATCTTCCCCGCCATCCTGTTGTTCGGCCCAGGGACGGCCATCCTGCCGTCCCGGCCGGTTTCCGCTCCGCCAGCGCGCGCAGCGAAGGTCAAGGGCGGCGCAGCCGGCGCGCCCTGGCGCGCTTTACCCTTGACCACAGCGAGCACGCTGGCAGCGCTTCACCTGTCAGCGGCGTGGCAGCGGTTTGGCTCATGGAGGGGTTCACCATGGACGTGCTGACCCTGGTCGCGACCTGCGGTCTTGCGGCCCGCGCGGCGCTGTTCGTGCCGCTTGGCAGCGCGCCGGCGTGCGCGAGGCCGACGCCCGTGCTGCGCGGCGACGGACACGAAGCGGTCGCCGTTTGGCAGCCCGACATCGTCGCCGCGGCGCGCCGCTTCGACATTCCGGCAGCCTGGATCGCCGCCGTGATGCGCGCGGAGAGCGGCGGCCAGGCGACCGTGGACGGCCGGCCGATTCGCTCACCGGCGGGCGCGATCGGCCTGATGCAGGTGATGCCCCGGACCTACGCCGCGCTCCGTGCCCGCTACGGGTTGGGTGCTGATCCCTACGCGCCGCGCGACAACATCCTCGCCGGCACGGCGTATCTGCGCGAGATGCTGGACCGCTACGGGGCGCCCTGGTTCCTCGCCGCCTACAACGCCGGGCCGGCGCGCCTCGACACGTTCCTGCACAGCGGCCGCGCGCTGCCGGCCGAGACACAGCGCTACCTCGCCGCACTCGCGCCGCAGATCGGCGGGACGTCGGGCGCGTTGCAGGCGGCAGTCGGGACGACGGGATTGAGCACGAAGCCGGCTTCGGAGACGCCGCTCCGGAGCCCGAGCGACGCCATCAGCGCCGGCCTCTTCGCGACCGTCGTCGTGCATCCCGAGGCCTCTCCGGCGCGCACGGTCCCGCCGATCGTGAGTCCGAGCCAGGCGCCCATGTCTGCGCCGACGGAGGTCGCGGGCGGTCCGGCTGCGGCCGGACTTGAGCCGCGATCCGTCTCCGGTTCTGCCCTCGATGCGCGGGGGAATGCTGCGCTGTTCGTCGCCCTCCAGTGACGCGGGCGCACCGCGGATGATCTCGCGACGGCTACTGTCGATGCCACGGCATGGCGTGACGTCCGGCTGTCAAGCTGCACGTCGGCTGCGCCAATTCTGCGCCCGATTGCGCCATCAACTGACGTGGCGGCGTTGGTCTATCTGACGTTTGTCGTGCGTCGCGGGAGATCGCATTTGGTCGCGCCCATAGCGGCAATTTCTGTTGATCTGCACTTGGAGAAGGACGACTGGCGGAGGGGCAAAGTTCGGATCAGAAGGGAGGGCAAGATAAAGGCCTACGGCACCACTGCGCGCGATCGGTCGCCATTTCACTGTCTGCACATTGGGTTATCGACCGCGGCCACCGTGCCACGAATTCGCAACGAGGCACGGCAACCCTGTGTGAGAGCCGCTTCCATCGGCGCATTTCCGCAGTGCCACCAAGGCTCCTTCGCGGGTGGCAGCTCTGCCGTCAGTCTCGGAGTATGGCTCGCCCCGACGATGACCCGCGCCTTCGCCCTCGCCTCGGCCGCACGCGGAGCCGAGATCATCGGCGGGTGCTGGCGGCAACGCAGATCAAGCGCGCGATCTCTCACGCCGGCGCACTCGCACGATCATCCGTGGCAGCGCCTCCTGTCGGTGCGCGGAACCTCGCCGATCTGCCAGCCAAGCGCGGCAGGGGCGCAGCCTTCGCGCGCGGGCGAGCGGCCTCACCAAGGGGCTGGTCGCAGGCGCGGCCCGGAGCGCGCCGTGTCGTCGTCAAGGCGCGCTATGTGAAGATGCGGGCCGGGAGCCGCGCGGCGACGGTGCATCTGCGCTACCTCCAGCGGGACGGCGTCACCCGTGAGGGTTCCCCCGGCCAGCTCTACTCCGCCACGGCGGACCGCGCCGATGGCCGCGCCTTTCTCGATCGCTCGGGGGGTGACCCGCGTCAGTTCCGGCTGATCGTTGCCGCCGAGGACGGCGCCGAGCTCTCCGACCTCCGCGCCTTCACCCGTGATCTGATGCGACAGGTCGAGCGCGATCTCGGAACCGGGCTCGACTGGGTCGCGGTCGATCACTTCAACACCGCCCACGCGCACACGCACATCGTTATCCGCGGCGTCGATGAGGCCGGCGAGAACCTGGTAATTGCCGGAGCCTATCTCGCCCATGGCATCAGGGAGCGTGCCTCGGAGCTGGTCACCATCGAGCTCGGCCCCGAGAGTACGGTGGAACGACAGGGGAAGCTCGTCCGCGAGATCGACCAGGAACGGCTGACCCGGATCGATCGGGCGCTGCTGCGCGAGGCCCGTGACGCGGCGGGTGGTGTGATCGACCTCCGTACCGCCGCCGGGGAGCCGCGTTCCGACTTCGACCGGCAGCTACGGATCGGCCGGCTCCAAGCCCTCGAGCGGCTGGGATTGGCCGAGGAGGTCGCCGCCGGCCGCTGGCGCCTGGTTCCCGAGATGGAGGATACGCTGCGCGCCCTCGGCGAGCGCGGGGACATCATCAAGACCATGCACCACGCGCTGACCCATCAGGGCGCGGAGCGCGGGGCCGAGCAGTTCGCCATTCACGACCTTCGCGAGCCGCTCGCCGCATCCATCACCGGACGACTGCTGGGCCGGGGGCTTGCTGGCGACGAACTGGGCGATCGGGTCCATCTGATCGTCGATGGCCTCGACGGGCGGGTCCACTACGTCGAAGTCCCAGGCGCCGGCGCCGATACCGCCAACACGCGGATCGGGGCCATCGTGGCGCTTGGCGCAGAACGCGGAGCGCCGCGCGCCGCGGACCGGAACATCGCCGACCTGGCGCACCAGAGCGCCGGCATCTATCGGCCCGCGGACCACCTCGCCACTGCGCGCGCCGATCCCGGCATCGCCGATCCGGAGGCCTATGTCGAAGCGCATGCCCGCCGCCTGGAGGCGCTGCGCCGCGCCGGCGTGGTCCAGCGGCTCGACGCCGACCATTGGCGCGTCCCGCCGGATCTCGAACAGCGAGCTGCTCGCCACGACACGGGCCGCAGCCAGACGCCCAGCGTCCGCGTGCTGTCCACGCTCGACCTGGAAGCCCAGATCCGCAGCGACGGGGCGACCTGGCTCGATCGCCAACTGGTGGCCCGCGATCCGGTGCAGGTCGCGCAAGGCGGGTTCGGGTTGGAGGTCGAAGTCGCCCTTGAGCGCCGCCGCCAGCATCACCTCAGCCACGGCGATGCGCGTCGGGGCGCGGACGGGGGCGTGCGGTATCACCGGGACCTTCTCGCGACGCTGGAGCGCCGCGAACTCGCGCGCGCCGGTGGCGAACTTGCGGCGACGCGCGCCGTGCCGTTCCGGATGCCGGCGCCCGGCGACACGATCCGCGGCACCTACCGCGAGGCGATCCAGCTCGCCTCCGGCCGCTACGCCCTGGTCGAGAACGCCCAGGAATTCACCCTGGTCCCCTGGCGGCCGGTGATCGAGCGCAGCGTTGACCGCGAGGTCGCCGGGCTCATCACCGATGGCGGGATCTCCTGGCAGGTCGGCCGGGATCGAGGGCTCGGCATCTGATGCCCAGCTCGAGGCGCAGAGCTTCCAGGTCGCGCCGGAGGAACCTGGTGGTGAAAATCTGACGCTTCGTAGCGGGTTTGGACTACTGCAACGGGTGGTCAGCAGACATTCCGCTTGACGATGAATGTGGGTAGCGACAGTGTGGCAGCACATGTTCAGGAACCAGACCCTTTGTGACCGACGCCGACGCCGCTTCACCCAAGCGGCGGCTCCTTGGGCTGCGCGTTCGATCAGCGTCCTTCCGCGTGGTGACTGCCTCACCGTAGGTCCCACCCGTCGGAGCGGCCCCGGCCCGCGTTCCTGAACCCCCGCAGCCCTCGGCTCCGGGGGTTTTCTTTTGCCCAAACCCCAGAAGGACACCACCATGAGCATTCGCGTCGGCATTGTCGGGATCAGCGGTTTTGGCGGCGGCGAGGCGATGCGCCTGGTCGCGAGCCACCCCTCTTTCGCGCTGATCTACGCGGCGGGCGAGGGCAGCGCCGGCAGCCGGTTGGTGGACCGCTTTCCCGGTGTGCCGGCCAAATTGGCCGAGCTGGTGATCGAGAAGTGGGACCCTGCAACCCTGCCGAAGCTCGACGTGCTGTTCGCGTCGCTGCCCACGGGCGCCTCGGCCGAGGCGCTGGCGCGCGTCCCCAAGGACGTGAAGATCGTCGATATCGGCGGCGACCATCGCTACGTCGAGGGTTGGGCATACGGTCTGGCCGATATCTGGCCAGGACAGATCGAGGGGCAGATCCGCGTGGCCAACCCCGGCTGCTTCCCCGCGGCGGCGCTGACCGCGCTGGCGCCGCTGCTGGGCAACAAGCTGATCGAGCCTGGCAACATCGTGATCGACGTCAAGACAGGCATCTCCGGCGCCGGCCGGGGCGGCGCCGACAGCAAGTTCGGCTACGCTGAGAGCAACGAGAACTTGGTGCCCTACGGTCTGCTCAAGCACGTCCACATGCCCGAGATGGCCAAGACGATCGAGCGGCTGAGTGGCGGCAGCGCGGCCGGGCTGGTGTTCACGCCACACCTGGTTCCGATGACCCGGGGCATACTCGCCACCATCTACTGCCGCGGCCGCGCCACCACGGACCAATGCTTGGACGCGGCCCGGCGCTTCTACGCAGGGCGGGCGTTCGTCCGCGTGACCGACAAGCCGCCGCAGACCAAATGGGCTACCGGCTCGAACCTCGCGTTCGTGAGCTATGCGGCGGATCCAGAGCGCAACCTGGTGATCGCGATGGGCGTGGTCGACAATCTCGGCAAGGGAGCAGCTGGTCAGGCGGTGCAGAATGCGAACCTGATCTGCGGCCTGCCAGAAACCGCAGGGCTGGACGGCCTACCTGTTTGGCCGTGATGAAGGCGGGCCTCCAGGCAGCTATTCAATCCGCTTCGTCGGTCCGCTGGGGGTCGACTCCGGCCGCACACTGCCGGCACCAAGCGTCAGAGTTTTATCACTAGGTTGTGCGGGCCCGATGTCTGGACTAGATTAACTAGACTAAGTCCGTCCGAGGCAACCGATGTCCACCGTCAACATCCACGATGCCAAGACCCATCTGTCCCGCCTGATCGAGCAGGCCGCGCAGGGAGAGCAGGTGATCATCGCCAAGGCTGGCAAGCCACTGGTGAAGCTCACGGCGCTTGAGGCCCCGGCTCGACCGCGCCGCCTCGGCTTCCTCAAGGGCCAGATCGCCGTCCCGGAGGATTTCGATACCATGGGTGCCGAGGAGATCGCGCGCCTGTTCGGGGCTGAGGCCGGCTGACCGCGCTCGCATGAAACTGCTGCTCGATACCCATGTGCTGCTCTGGGCGGCGGGCGCCCCGCGGCGACTACCGCGCGCCGCGCGGACGCTGCTTGAGGATGAAGCGAACGAATTGGTGTTCAGCGCCGCCAGTCTCTGGGAGGTGGCGATCAAGCAGCAACTGGGACGGGAGGATTTCCGCGCGGATGCGCGGCTGCTGCGGCGCGGCCTGCTCGATAACGGCTACGCCGAGCTCCCTGTCACCAGTGCCCATGCCGTCGCGCTCGACCTCCTGCCGCCGCTGCACAAGGACCCGTTCGACCGCATGCTGATCGCGCAGGCGCTGGTGGAAGGGATCATGCTGCTCACCGCGGACGCCAATCTCGCGCGATATCCAGGCCCGATCCAGGTGATCTGAGCCCGAGGCCCCGAACGAAGGGCGCAACCCGCCATCCGTTTCTATTTCTTCGATCCCCTACGATCGCCGTTCTTTGCTGTTGCGCGGCGGGGTTTCCGTCTTTCTATCTGTGCCCCGTTCGCATCCATGAGCGGGGTCGATGACCGGGACGAAGATTCTCTGGGGTCAGATGCTGGGCGCACTCGCCATGGTGCTGCTCGGCTGCTGGGCCGCCACGGAATGGACCGCCTGGCGGCTCGGCTTCCAGCCAGCACTCGGTTTGCCCTGGGTCCGAATTGGCGCGGCACCGGTCTATCAGCCGCAGCTCTTCTTCGCATGGTGGTACCATTTCGACGCCTATGCCCCTGGCGTTTTCGCCAGAGGCGCGGCGATCGCCTCGGCCGGAGGGCTCGGCGCGGCGCTGCTCGCCATCGTGGCCTCGGTGCTCCGCGCACGCCAGGCGCGGCACGTCACCACCTACGGCTCAGCGCATTGGGCAACGCACCACGACATCGCGGCGGCGGGCCTGTTCGGTGACGCCGGGGTGCAGCTTGGCCGGCTCGGCGCGCAGACCCTCCGCCATGACGGCCCGGAGCACGTGCTCTGCTTCGCCCCGACGCGCTCGGGCAAGGGCGTCGGCCTGGTCGTGCCCACCCTGCTGTCATGGACCGGCAGCGTCATCGTCCACGACATCAAGGGCGAGAACTGGACCCTGACCGCCGGCTGGCGCGCGCAGTTCAGCCACTGCCTGCTGTTCGACCCGACCAATCCGCGCTCCGCCGCCTACAACCCGCTGCTGGAGGTTCGCCGCGGCGAATGGGAAGTGCGCGACGTCCAGAACATCGCCGACGTGCTGGTCGATCCCGAAGGCGCGCTGGAGCGCCGCAACCACTGGGAGAAGACCAGCCACTCGCTGCTGGTCGGCGCCATCCTGCATGTGCTCTACGCCGAGCCGGACAAGACGCTGGCCGGCGTTGCCGCGTTCCTCTCCGATCCGGCGCGCCCGATCGAGCGGACCTTGCGCGGCGATGATGACCACGCCGCATCTCGGCGCGCGCGGCGTCCATCCGGTGGTCGCGCAGTCGGCCCGCGAGCTGCTCAACAAGTCGGAGAACGAGCGCTCCGGCGTGCTGAGCACGGCGATGTCGTTTCTCGGCCTCTACCGCGATCCGGTGGTGGCGAAGGTCACGTCGCATTCCGACTGGCGGATCGCCGACCTGGTCGGTGCCGAGCGGCCGGTGTCGCTCTACCTGGTCGTGCCGCCCTCGGACATCTCGCGCACGAAGCCGCTGATCCGCCTGGTGCTCAACCAGATCGGCCGCCGTCTGACCGAGACGCTCGACGTCCCGCGCGCCGGGCGGCGGGCCGGACGCCGTCGCGCCTGCTGATGATGCTCGACGAGTTTCCTGCGCTTGGCCGGCTGGACTTCTTCGAATCCGCGCTCGCCTTCATGGCCGGCTACGGCATCCGCGCCTTCCTGATCGCGCAGTCGCTCAACCAGATCGAGAAGGCCTATGGCGAGCACGACGCGATCCTGGACAACTGCCATGTCCGGGTCTGCTTCGCCACCAACGACGAACGGACGGCCAAGCGCATCTCGGATGCGCTCGGCACCGCGACCGAGCTCCGGGCGATGAAGAACTACGCCGGCCATCGGCTCGCGCCGTGGCTGTCGCACCTGATGGTCAGCCGCCAGGAGACCGCCCGCCCGCTGCTGACCCCGGGCGAGGTGATGCAGCTGCCGCCGACCGACGAGATCGTCATGGTCGCCGGCCTGCCGCCGATCCGGGCGAAGAAGCTGCGCTACTACGAGGAGCCGGCATTCCAGGGCCGGGTGCTGCCGGCGCCGACGCTGTCGGAGCGTGGCTACCCGGATCCCCCGCCGGCCCGAGGCGACGACTGGACCGGCGCGGCGCCGATCGGCGCCCAGGCTGCGGATGCCGCGGAGGCGGCGCTCCCGGACGCCGCCAATGGTGGCATCCGCCAGGAGCCGGAACTGCCCGAGCACGAAGCCATCGTGCCGGCGCGCGATCCGGCGGGCGAGTTCGCCATCCTCGAGGACGAACCCGACGACGAGCCGCAACGCCAGCGCGCCATGGCGGCGCTGCAACGGCAAGCCGTGCGCAACGCGGCGATCGACCGCGACGACGGCATGGCGATGGGGATGTAGCCCATGAAAAGCCGGCTGAACTGCTACTTCGATCCCAAGCTCGCCGACCAGCTCACCGCTTTCGCGCTGCGCCAGGGCGTGCATCGCTCGCAGTTGGTCGAGGCCGCCGTCACCTCCTTCCTCTCGCCCGACGCGCTGGATCGTCGCGAGGCCGCCTTCGTCCGCCGGCTCGACCGGCTGTCGCGGCAGATGGAGCGGATCGAGCGCGATCTGACCATCGCCATCGAGGTCCAGGCCCTGTTCGTGCGGTTCTGGCTGTCAGCCTCGCCACCGATCCCGGCCGCGCAGCAGGACGCGGCCAAGGCGCAGGGGGCCAGCCGCTACCAGGGCTTCATCGAGACCCTCGGCCGGCGACTTCAGCGCGGCGACTCCCTGGTCCGCGAGATCAGCCGGGAGATCACCCCCGAACACTACGGCCGTGCCGGCACATCAACAGATGTCGGCGACGAGATGGACGAAGACGCCGCACGCGCAGACGCAGACATGACCGGGAAGGAGGGTGTCCATGCCGAGCCCTGACGGCACCGGCGTGATGCTGGCCCGCTCGGTGCGCATGCTGCGCACCGCGCTCGGTCCGGCGATCGCGGCCCTGCTGGGCCAGCCCGACATCGTCGAGGTGATGCTCAACCCGGACGGCCGGCTCTGGGTGGACCGTCTCGGCGCCGGCCTTGCCGATACCGGGCTGCGCATGCTGCCCGCCGACGGCGAGCGCATCATCCGCCTGGTCGCCCATCATGTCGGCGTCGAAGCGCATGCCCATAATCCGCGCATCTCGGCGGAACTGCCGGAGACCGGCGAGCGCTTCGAGGGCCTGTTGCCGCCGGTGGTGACCGGCCCCACCTTCGCCATCCGCAAGCCCGCCATCGCGGTGTTTTCGCTCGGCGACTACGTCGAGACCGGGATCATGCGCGCCGATCAAGCCGGGCTGCTGCGCACCGCGATCGCCGAACGCTGGAACATCCTGGTCGCCGGCGGCACCTCGACCGGCAAGACCACACTGGCCAACGCGCTGCTCAAGGAAGTCGCCGCCACCGGCGACCGCGTTGTCGTCATCGAGGACACGCGCGAACTCCAGGTCGAGGCGCCGAACCTCGTGTCGCTGCGCACCAAGGATGGCGTCTGCTCGCTCGCGGATCTGGTCCGCTCCAGCCTGCGGCTGCGTCCCGACCGTATCCCGATCGGCGAGGTGCGCGGCGCCGAGGCGCTCGACCTGCTGAAGGCCTGGGGCACCGGCCATCCCGGCGGGATCGGCACCATCCATGCCGGCTCGGCCCTCGGCGCGCTGCGCCGGCTCGAACAGCTGATCCAGGAGGCGGTGGTGAATGTGCCGCGCCCGCTGATCGCCGAGACCATCGACTTGATCGCTGTGCTGCAGGGCCGCGGCCGGCAACGCCGCCTCGCTGGGCTCTGGCAGGTCGGCAAGGTCTTGGCCGCCGGCGACTACGTGCTGACGGAGATCGGCGCCGAGCGCCCCTCCAACATCGTTCCCCTCCAGCCCGGGAGCCATCCGTGACACGGAAGACCATCCTCCATGCCTGGCGACAGCGTGCCGCTGCCCTCATGGCCCTGGTGCTGCTCTGGCCGGCCTCCGCCTTCGCGGCGGGGTCGAACATGCCGTGGGAGCAGCCGCTGCAGCAGATCCTGGACTCCGGTGCAGGGGCCGGTCGCCAAGATCATCGCCGTGCTGATCATCATCGGCACGGGTCTCGGCCTCGCCTTCGGCGAGACCTCCGGCGGCATGCGCCGGCTGATCCAGATCGTCTTCGGCCTGTCGATCGCGTTCGCCGCCGCAAGCTTCTTCCTGACCTTCTTCAACTTCTCCGGTGGGGCATTGGTCGGATGAACGGGGCCGCGGACATTCCCGGCTGGTCGGTGCCGCTGCATCGCAGCCTGACCGAGCCGATCCTGCTCGGCGGCGTGCCGCGCGGCATGGCGATCGCCCTCGGCACGCTCGCCGCCGCGATCGGCCTTGGCCTCCAGCTGTGGATCGCCGGGGTCGCGATCTACCTGATCGGCCATGCCGCGGCGCTGTTCCTGACCCGCCAGGACCCGCAGTTCGGGCCAGTGTTCGCGCGGCACCTGCGTGCCGCTCGTCGGCACCTGGACGTGTGAGGGAGGCGGCGCCGGCCATGCTCGACCTCCGGGAATATCGCACCAGGCGCCGGGAACTCGCCGACTTCCTCCCCTGGGCCGGTCTGGTTGGTCCGGGGATCGTGCTCAACAAGGACGGTGCACTCCAGCGCACCGCACGGTTCCGCGGGCCGGACCTCGATGCCAGCACGCCGGCCGAGCTGATCGCAGTCGCCGCACGGGTCAACAACGCGCTCAAGCGCCTCGGCGAGGGCTGGGCGATCTTCGTCGAGGCCTCGCGCTCCGCCGCGCCCGGCTATCCCGAGAGCCGCTTCCCCGATCCGGTGTCCTGGCTGATCGACGAGGAGCGGCGGCACGCCTTCCAAGAGGAGGGTGCGCATTTCGAGAGCGCGTATTTCCTGACCTTCTGCTACCTCGCACCGCCCGAGCGCGCCGAACGGGCGAGCCGGCTGCTCTATGACCGGGGCGATGGCCAGCATCGACGCGCCCACGGCGCGGACCAGCGAGCGGCGGCGTCGACTGGCGCGGCATCCTGGACGCCTTCGCGGCCGAGACCGACCGCGTGCTCGACCTGCTCGCCGCCCTCATGCCGGACTGCGCCTGGCTCGATGACGCCGGCACGCTGGCCTATCTGCATGGCACCATCTCGACCAACGGACGTCATCCGGTCGGCGTGCCCGAAGTGCCGTTCTATCTCGACGGGCTGCTGCCGGATTGCGACCTCACGCCGGGCGTCGCGCCGATGCTCGGGCACTGCCATCTCCGCACGCTGACCCTGCGCGGCCTGCCGGACCGCACCTGGCCGGGGCTGCTCGACGAGCTCAATCGGCTCCCGATCGAATACCGCTGGATCGCACGCTGGCTGCCGCTGGAGAAGGCCGAGGCGCAGAAGGAACTCGGCAAGAAGCGCCGGCACTGGTGGGCCAAGCGCAAGGGCATCGCCGCCCTGCTGCGCGAGGTGATCTGGCAGCAGGAGACCCGGCTGGTCGATTCCGACGCCGAGAACCAGTCGGTGGACGCCGATGCGGCCTTGCAGGAACTCGGCTCGGACGCGGTCAGCTTCGGCTATTTCACCGCGACGGTGACGGTCTGGGATACCGACGAAGCCGCTGCCATCGAGAAGGTCCGGCTGGTCGGCCGCGCGGTGCGTGCGCAGGGCTTCGTCGCGGTCGAGGAGACGCTCAACGCGGTCGAGGCGTGGCTCGGGAGCCTGCCCGGCCAGTGCTACGCCAATATCCGCCAGCCGCTGGTCTCGTCGCTGAACCTGGTTCACATGCTGCCGCTCTCTGCGGTCTGGGCCGGGCCGGAGCGCAATGCACATCTCGACGGTCCGCCGCTGCTGGTGGCGCACACCGCGGGCTCGACGCCGTTCCGCCTCGTGCTGCACCAAGGGGATGTCGGCCACACGCTGATCGTCGGGCCCACCGGTGCGGGCAAGAGCGTGCTGCTCGCGCTGATCGCGCTGCAGTTCCGCCGTTACCCCGGCGCGCGAGTGGTGATTTTCGACAAGGGGCGCTCATCCAAGGCGGCCGTGCTCGGCATGGGCGGCGCATTTCACGACCTCGCCCTCGGCGGCGAGGCACCGCACGACCAAGCATCACGCCGGTGGCCTTCCAGCCGCTGGCGCGCATCGACGATCCCGCCGAGCGGGCCTGGGCGGCGGACTGGATCGCGACCCTGCTGGTCCAGGAAAGCATCGAGCTGACGCCGGAAGTCCGCAGCGTCATCTGGTCGGCACTCGGTTCGCTCGCCACCGCGCCGATGCCCGAGCGCACGCTGTCGGGTTTCGCCGCACTGCTGCAAGCCAACAGGCTGAAGGTCGGCGCTGGAACCCTACACCATCGCCGGCCCGTTCGGCCGGCTGCTGGATGCCGAGCAGGAGAGCGTCGCCGACGCCGACGTGCTGGCATTCGAGACCGAGGACCTGCTCGGCTCCAAGCATGCTGCCCGCGCCGTGCTGACCTATTTGTTCCACCGCATCGAGGCGGGGTTGGACGGGCGCCCGACCTTGATCGCGGTGGACGAGGCGTGGTTCGCGCTCGACGATCCGGTGTTCGCGCCGAAGCTGCGCGAGTGGCTCAAGACCCTGCGGCGGAAGAACGCCTCCGTCTTGTTCTCGACCCAGAGCCTCGCCGACATCACCCGCTCGCCGGTCGCGCCCGCCGTCATCGAGAGCTGCCTCTCGCGTATCTTCCTGCCGAACGCGCGGGCGATCGAGCCGGAGAGCCGGGATGCCTACGCCCGCCTCGGCCTGAATGACCGGCAGATCGAGACGATCGCGCGCGCGGTGCCGAAGCGGGACTACTGGTTCCAGTCCGCCGCCGGCTGCCGGCTGTTCGAACTCGGCCTCGGCGAGATCGCGCTCGCCTTCTGTGGCGCGAGCCGGGCGGAAGATCTGGCCGCCTTGGACCGCGTGCTGGGGCGGCACGGGCCTGAGGGCTTCCCGACCGCCTGGTTGCGCGAGCGAGGGCTGGATTGGGCGGCGGGGCTGATCGCGCCTGGAATAGCAACAGCGACGAGTCTCCTGGACGACCCTGCGGCCACCGGTGAGGCCGCGTCCCACGCCACCGTTATCAGCCCCGATCCCGCGCAGCCCTTGCTGCCCTTCGGAGACGGTGCCGACTGGTCCACGGCGCCGAAGCGTCCTGTGACGGAGACGATCACATGATCCATGCCTGGCTCAAGCGCACTGCCACGCGAGCGGTCGGCACTGCACTGGTCATGGCGCTGCTGGCGATCGCCCCTGTGCTGCCCGCCAGTGCGACCGTGCCGGTGATCGACATCGCCAACCTGTCGCAGAACGTGCTGACGGCGGCACGCACCTTGGAGGAGGTGAACAATCAGATCTCCCAAATCCAGCAGGGCATCGCCATGCTGGAGAACCAGGCGCGGAACCTGACGACGCTGCCGTTCTCGGTGCTGACCGAGCTGCAATCATCGATGGGGCAGATCGACCAGCTCATGGGGCAGGCGCAAAGCCTCACCTACAACGTCCAGCAGGTCCGGGCTCAGTTCCAGCAGCTCTACCCGAACTACCAGTCCGCAAACTTTCAAGGGAATGTCACACAGGCCGGCCTGCTGGCGGACGCCAACGCGCGCTGGCAGGCATCGGTCAACACGTTTCAGCACACCATGCAGGTGCAGAGCCAGATCGTTGCTTCGATCCCCGAGGATCAGGCCGATCTGTCCGTGCTCGTCGGCCAGAGCCAGGGCGCGGTTGGCGCGTTGCAGGCGATCCAGGCGAGCAATCAGCTTCTGGCGCTGCAAGCGCGGCAATTGTCCGCGACGCAGGATCTGATCGCCGCTGATGCCCGCGCACAGGCCGCCAATGCAATGCAGAACGCGGAGGCGCGCTCGGCCGCGGAGGCCGACTGGAAGCGCTTCTACGGCAACGGCGTGAGCTATACTCCGACCCCGGTCAACGTGTTCGGAGGACCCGCACCATGAATGCCAAAGCTCTGCTCATCGTCATCATCTTCGGCATCGCCACACCCGCTTGGGCGGAAGCACCAACAATCGATCAGCTGGTCGCCAACCCGACATTGCTCAACGCCGAGATGGACCGCTGTAAACATCTCGGCATGGCGGCAAATGACGATACGCGCTGCCAGTACAGCATGGCGGGCGGAGAACAAGCGGTTCTTCGGGAATGGCAAAACGACCTACACGCCAACACCCGTAAACATCTTTCCGAACACGCCCCGTAAGCTTGTTCCTGCCTTGAAGCAGCAAGCCAACCCGCCTCCGCCACCAGGGTCTCCTCATGGGTAGCGACACCTCAGTTATCGACCACTTCCTCAACGTCTTCAGCAGCTATATCGATTGCTGGGTTCGGATTGATCTCCCCAGATGTCGGCTTTCTCGTCGCCGTGCTGATCGGGATCGACGCGACGCTTGCCGGTCTTGCCTGGGCGCTTGGCGAGGACGACGCTATCCAAGCGCTCGCAAAGAAGGTTCTGTATGTCGGCTTCTTCGCCTTCATCCTGAATAATTGGCTTCTCCTCGCGCAACTCGTCTTCAACAGCTTCGCAGCGCTTGGCCTGAAGGCGACTGGGTCGTCGCTATCCTATGCCAATTTTCTCGAGCCGGGGCGGCTTGCACAGGCAGGCGTCCAGGGAGCAAACGTCCTGCTCACGCAGATCCAGCGCCTCGCCGGATTTCCAGATTTCTTCTGGAACCTCGGCCAGATCCTGGTCATGGGTCTTTCCTGGATCGTGACTCTGCTCGGCTTCTTCGTGCTCGCGATCCTGCTGTTCCTGGCGATCATCGAGTTCAAGCTGACAACGCTGAAGGGCTTCATCCTCGTGCCCTTCGCGCTCTGGCGCGGAACTGCCTTCATCGCCGAGCCGGTGCTCGGCCAGATCGTCACCTCCGGCGTGCGCATCCTCGTCTTCGCCGTGGTCACCGGCATCGGCACCCAGCTCTTCGGCCAGATCCTGCCGAGCAACCCGGCGACCGAACTCTCGCTCCAGGACGCGCTCACTATCCTGCTCGCCTCGATGACCATCGCCGGGCTGGCCTTCTCGGCCAACCGGCTTGCCGCCGGCATCACCTCTGGCGCACCGCAACTGGGCCTTGGCAGCGCCGCCGCCGCGGGCGGCGCTGTCGCCGGCGCTGCGGCCCTGGCCGGGATGGGAGGGGTGGCAGCCGCCCGCGCCGTGGCCGGCGGGGTCGGTGCGGCGGCTTCACTCGCCGGCGGCGCGAGCGGTGCCTACACGCTCGGCAGCGCCACCGGCGGCGGCTCGGTTTCGGCTGGCCTGGCCGGGGTCGCCCGCGGGGCGGCCGGTGCGGCCACCAGCGGTCTGCGCGGGGCGGCCCAGAGCGCCTCGACCGCGCTGCGCGACCGCTTCGCCGCCGGCCAACGCGCCGCCTGGTCGGCGACCGGCGGATCGGGCGGAGATGCTGCCGGCGCGTCCCAGACCGCAGCGGCGCCCAGCGGTGCACCGGCCTGGGCCCAACGCCTGCGGCGGCAAGCCGTCTCCCGGGCGGCGCAGAACATCATCCACGAAGGCGAGGGCCGTGGTGGCGGTATGCGGCCCAACTTGCGCGGGGACGGAACATGAGGTGGCGCCGCTTCTCCTCCCGTCTCGGCGACACCGAGACGCCGGCCACGCCCTACCAGCGCGCCGGGCAACTCTGGGACCAGCGCATCGGCTCCGCCCGCGTCCAGGCCGCTAACTGGCGCCTGATGGCGTTCGGCTGCCTGGCGCTCGCCGCGGTCGTCACCGTCGATGACATCCGCACCCATTCCCGTGCCATGGTCACACCGTTCGTCGTCGAGGTCGATCATCTCGGCGCCGTGCAGGCGATCGCCCCTGCGCGGGCGGAGGTGCAGCCGACCGACACCGAGATCGCCTATTTCCTGGCCCAGTTTATCGAGCGCGTGCGCGGCCTCTCGGTCGATCCGGTCGTCGTCCGCCAGGCCTGGCTCGACGCCTATGCGCAGATCACCAGCCACGCCAAGCCGATGCTCGATGCCTATGCCCGCCAGGCCGATCCGTTCGGCCGGATCGGCAAGCGCGCCGTCACCGTCGATGTCACCAGCGTCGTCCGCGCCAGCCCGAATTCCTTCCGCGTCGCATGGGTTGAGCATCCGTTCCAGGACGGCACCGCCCTGCCGCCCGAGCACTGGACCGCGATCCTGACCGTGGTGATCCAGACCCCGCACACCGAGGCGGCGCTGCGGCAGAACCCGCTCGGCATCTACATCGATGCGATCAGCTGGGCCCGCGAGGTGAACACCGTCCAGACCGAAGGATCGACGCCATGAGATTTTCGTTCGTCCTCGCGTGTGGCGGTGCGTTGGCACTTTCGGCCTGCGCCCAGCCGGTGCCGAAGATCGCCTACGACAACCCCGCAGCCCGCGCACTTGCTGCCGTCGCCGCCAGCGCCGGTCCAGGTCGTGACGTTGCCCGAACCGCTGCCGCTGCCGGGGCAACTCAAGAAGCTGCCGCCGGCCACGGCGAGCCGACTATCACCGCAGCCCGCCAATCCCATCGCGCGCGTGGCCCAGGCCAACGCCGCGGCGCGCATCAACCCGACGCGCGACGGCTACATCAACGCCATGCAGGTGTTCCCCTGGTCGGACGGCGCGCTCTACGAAATCTACGCCTCGCCGCTGCACGTGACCGATATCGCGCTCCAGCCGGGCGAGCACCTGATCTCGATCGCCGCCGGCGATACCGTGCAGTGGAAGATCGGCAACACCACCAGCGGCGCGGGGGCTGATCAGCAGGTGCACGTGCTGATCAAGCCGATTTCGGCCGATCTGCCGATGAACAACATCGTCATCATGACCGACCGGCGCACCTATCACCTCGAGGTGAACCCGACCAAGGACACCTACATGGCCGCGGTGTCCTGGAACTACCCGCAGGACGATCTGCTGGCGCTGCGGACGCAGAACGCCGCGGCGACGGAGTACGCGAACGCCGTGGCGGCGAGCGATGTGAACATCGCGGCGCTGCATTTCCGGTATCGGATCAGCGGCGATGATCCGCCCTGGCGACCGGTGCAGGTCTTCGATGACGGTTCGAAAGTCTACGTCCAATTCCCGCCGGGGATCGCCCAGGGCGACATGCCGCCGCTCTTCATCCTCGGCGCGCCGGGCGGCAAGGCGGCGATCGTCAATTACCGCGTGCGCGGCAACACCATGATCGTCGATCGGCTGTTCGCCGCCGCCGAACTCCGCCTCGGCGCCGGGCCGCAGCAGGTCGTGCGCATCACGCGGACCGATGGGCACGGCTGATGGCGGGTCCTGATGATGCGGAGCCCGGACAGCGACCGACACCCAAGGCTGATCCGGCCGACTTCGCACTGCGGGCGCGGCCGCGTGCGGTGACGCGGCTCTCGCGTCGGGCGCTGATCGTCGCGGCCGGCGGCATCGCGGTCTGCGTGGTGGGAGCGGTGTGGTGGGCATTCGCGCTGCACAGCTTTCGGATCACCATCGGCAAGGAGCTCTACAACACCGATGTGCGGCCCTCGGCCGATGCGATCGGTGGACTGCCGAACGGCTATGCCAGCCTGACCAAGCCCAAGCCGCCGCCGGCCCTACCGCGAACGGTGCCCCGGCTCGGGCCGCCACTCCCGGGTGACCTCGGCCGGCCGATGTTGGGGCAAGGGGCGCCCACCGCCTTCGCGGCGCCACCAAACGGTGGCGGACCAGGCCGCGGCGCGGCTGCGGGCGCAGGCTGCCGATGCGGGGGTGTTCTTCACCGTGGCGGCGAACACCGGCGGCACCAACGGTGCAGCCGGCACCGCGTCAGGTGCGATCCCGGCCGGCCCGCAGGCTACCGGACCTGCGGGCGGGTGACAGCGCACTCGCCGGACCGCATGGCGACCAGAACCAGCAGGACGCCAAGCAGGCGTTCCTGAACAGTCCGGTCGATCGCGCGATCTACTCGCCCGACCGGCTGCAGACGCCGCTCAGCCCCTACGAGCTGATGGCGGGCACCGTGATCCCGGCGGCGCTGATTACCGGGCTGAACTCCGACCTGCCGGGGCAGGTAATCGCCCAGGTGACGCAGGACGTCTATGACAGCGTCTCGGGCCGCTACCTGTTGGTTCCCCAGGGCGCGAAGCTGATCGGCAAATACGACAGCGTCGTCGCCTACGGCCAATCGCGAGTGTTGCTGATCTGGACGCGGCTGATCATGCCAGACGGCAGTTCTGTGGTGCTCGACAACCTGCCGGGCGCCGATACCCAGGGCTATGCCGGGCTCGAGGACGGTGTCGATTACCATTTCTGGCGGTTGTTGCGCGGCGTCGCGCTGTCCTCGCTGCTCGGCGTTTCCAGCGCGCTCGCAACCAACAACGTGGTCGGCGGCACCGGGACGGGCAACGTGATCATCGCTCTCGGCCAGAGCGCCGACCAGGCCGCCAACCAGGCCGGGCAGTCGATCGTCTCGCGGGACCTCGGCGTCCAGCCGACGCTGACCGTGCGCCCCGGCTTCCCGCTCGATGTGATGGTCAACCGCGATATCGTGCTGCGGCCCTATGGGGGCGGATGAGGAGGACGAGGATGGCGAAACTCCGCATCGGCCCGCTGCCCGACGATCGACCGATCAAGCACACCATCACCTTCACTGCGGCGCTGGACGCGCTGATCCGCGACTACGCCGCCGCCATCGCCGCACAGGACGGCCTGTCCGAGGCGCCACCCGTCGAGAAGCTGGTGCCGATCATCGTCGAGCGGTTCATCACCACAGATCGGGCGTTTCGGGCTCCCATGCACCAGGCGGCACCGGCCGCGCCGCATAAGCCGCCGCCGCATCCAAAACAGTCGCCGTCCAGTCGGGAACGCGAGGGAGATCAGCTAGTGATCGCCGGGTCGGAATGACCGCGCCTGGGAGATCGGGCAGCAGCGCGTTGCGTATTGCAAAACGCGCTACGGTCTCCTACATTCGCGCCATGGCGAAGGGGACCACCATGACCGGCGCGACCAAACGCAAAGACCATCCGCTTTCGATGCGCCTCCCGGAAGGCGACATCGCCATCATCGACCGTGCCGCCGACCTGCGTGGCCGGTCGCGGACCGACTTCGTGCGGGAGGCAGCGGTACGGGCCGCCGAGGAGGTCCTTATGGAAAGCACGCTGCTGCGCATGACCCCCGAGGGCTTCGAGGCGTTCGTCCAAGCCGTCTCCGCCCCCGCCGCCCCGGTGCCCGAAATGGTGGCGTCCCTCCGTCGCAAGGCGCCGTGGGAGAAGGGCGCGGCGAAGCGCTGATGGCGGAGACGCCGCTCTCCGCCGCCTGAGCTGCTGCATGCCGGCCACGATGTCGCCCAGTTCTCCTGCGGCAAGCCCTCGCTTGATCGTTGGCTGAAGACCCGGGCGCTCGCCAATCAGCAGAAGGGGTTCACGGTGGTCATGGTCGTCCACGTGGCGGGCCGAGTGGTCGGCTATTACGGCCTGGCGCCGACCGCCATCATTCCCGCCGCCCTGCCGCGCTCGATCCGCACCGGCCAGCCGCCGAACCCGGTGCCGTGCATTCTGCTCGGGCAGCTTGCCACCGATCAGGCCTGGGTCGGGCGGGGGATCGGCACCGGGCTGTTCAACCACGCGCTCGCCCGCAGTGTCAGCGGCGCCGCGCTGATCGGCGGGCGCGCTGTGGTCGTCAATGCCGTCGATGACGAGGCGTCCGTGTTCTGGCGCCGCCGCGGGTTCCTGCCGTCAAGGGACGACGCACTGGTGCTGTTCCGGTCCATCGCTGACATCGCCGCCTCGTTGAAGGCAGTTGATCCCCAGGCCGACGATCAGTGACCTTGCTCAGCGTCGAATCCATACCGGGCGCGGTGCCACGCAAGATTGGCACGGTGCCGGGCGGTCAGTCCTTGCAGCGCCGATCCGGGACCCGCGCCCAACGCCGCCGTCGCCGCCGCCCCGAGATCCGGGGAGATCAGCGCGGCACCATCGTCGGCGAAGCTGACCAATCCGGCATCGAAGGCGGCATCCCACAGGGCCGAGAGCAGCAGCCCGTTATGCACGTCCAGCCGCTCGGCGTCGGTCGTGCATTCGGCCCAGGGCACGATGTGGGAGGCGCGGAGCAGCGCCGGGTCGGAGATGCCGGTCAGCGGGCAGCGCCCGCCCCAATAGGCCAGCAGCGCCTGGCGGAACACATCCTGGCCGATGCGCTGGACGACGAGCCGCTCGGCCTCGGTGGCGCGGGGTAGGCTGCCGGCTTTGGCCTGGAACTGCACGAGCGGTGCGTCCGGCAGGCTTACCTCGAGGCGGTAGGCACGATCGAGGGCGGCGTAGAGAGGTGGCAGCGTGTCGAAGACGAACATCGCCACCCCTGGCCCGGTGGCGAGCGCGGTCGCAGCCGCCCCGATCTCCGCCGCGACCTCCGCGCGGTCCAGCGCGAGGAGCCAGGGGCCGGTCGGCGAGACGCCGGCGATCCAGACGTCGCCCTGTGCGGTGGTGGACCCGAAGCGCAGCCAGCCGCCCTCCACGCCGCGCGACAGCCGGAAGCCGTTATCCGCAGCGGCCTTCTGCGCCTCAGTGCGGACGACGAAGCTGGGCGGGTCTTCAGGCAGGATCATGTCATAGATCCCGCTTCAGTAGGCGCTCTTCGGCCGGCGCACCGCGGATGACGAGACGCAATCGGGGGTCAGTCTTGAACCTTTCGGGTGGCGCTGTCGTGGTGGTCACGATGTACTGAAACAGCGGAGCCGGGCTAAGCCCCTCAAGCATAGCGGCGAACTCAAAGAGGCGGTGGTAGATCGGCTGGCCGAGATCCGCTTCCCGAGGGCTATCGTGGACGAGCAAGCCGGGCAGACGGGTACGGCCTTCAATAGTCATTGCCAGGACCGCGAGGTCGAAGGCGATGACTTTCAAAGAGTTTATTGCCGGCGTTGACCGTTCGCCACCCATGACGGTTTTGAGCGTCAGACCATTCCCATCAAGCTTGGCCTCGCCCTCGATCTCGCCCGGCACCAATTCGCGGAGAATGTAATCGAACCTCTCGGAAAGAACACGGATGGTTTCGGCAACCGCGGCACGGTGCGCACCGAGGGTTTCCCGTACTCGGCTCAGGCGATTCGCGACCTCATCGAGGTCTTTTGTAGCCCCGCCGTGTTCTGTAATCAGCGACTCGTAGCGTTCCGCATCATAGACAAGACGCTGGGCGTCACGAATTGTCTTCGATCGGGCCGACTGCGCCTTCTCTAGCGCAGCCACAGCTGCCTCCAGTCTTTCCGATCGTTGACGAGCAATGGAAATATCCGTCCTCAGGCCCGGCCTCTTGTCCTCCAGAGCTTTGATCTCTGCTCCCTGATCCCGAATGTCCTGCTCAATCTGACGGATATTGGCTTGCAGCATCTTCAGGTCGCAGCTGATCAGGGAAATTCCGCAGCCCTCTGCTTTCGCGATGTCGATCCGAACCTTGCAGATCGGGCAAACTGGAACATTCTCTTTGTCCAGCAGGGCATGCGCTTCGGGAAGCTGTGCACGCAGAAACCCCAAAGTCTTGCCCTTTTCCTCGACGCGAACATCGATTTCCTTCAGCTCAGCATCTCGGCGGTCCAGCTCTTTCTTCGCTTCATCCCTCTCTCGCCGGGATCTCTCAATGTCAGGCACCTTGACTTCGTCTGCCAGCTGTAGCGCTCTGGCTAGACGTTCAGCCGCAGCAGATTTGAATCCTGCCGGGTCGAGAGCCGATCCCACAGCTGGACCAACATTCTCGCCTAACGCCAACGCCAGCGCGCTGCGTGCCCGCTTGGTCTGCCAATCCAGCCGTTCGAGCTCGGTTCGCAATTCTCGCTGTTTAGTATCCTCGGCTTGTTCCATACGGGAGGTAGTCAATTCATCCGTGGACAATGCGCCGACGAGCGCTCTCACGATGGCAAGGCGATCATCCCTTGAACGCCCCACTGGCGAGCGAGAACCGGATTCAGGATCTCTCCATTCGAGATGATGCCCGAAGCGGCACTCCTGATCCCGCGTGGCCCAAGCAAGTGCCGCACCCCACGCGCCGCTCTCACCCACGGGCATCAATGATGCAGCTTCTCCGATAACAGATCGAGTGATCGCCTCACGCAACAAGCGCATCCCGGTCGGAGAGACATCGCGACCGAAAGCGTCATCGAGCTTTCCTCCCTCGATAACGACGTCATGCCTGCGGTCGCTAAGGGCGCGGACGACGATCCAATGCCGCTCGCGGAGCAGGATCTCAGCCCCTACGTGGCCGTTGGGGAGCCTTTCTGAGACACGCTGCCGCTGGCCATCGCTCGCATAGGTTTCCTCACCGAGACAATAGCGCAACAGACGGCAGAACGAACTCTTCCCAGCACCATGGCCGATCGCTTCTGAATCAGGCGACCAGATGATATTGAGCCCCGGCGCCAACGAAATGTCACGAATGATGTCGCCCGGCTCGCGCCAGACCACCAGCCGACGGACCCAAAGCGCCGGTTCGGTCCGCCCGGGATCGGGCGTCAGAGAAAACGCCGACCTGGGAAACATCTCATGCTGCTGCATGGCCCTGCACCCACGATAGTTCCTCGGCCGGTAGTTCCGTCTCCGCCTCATTCATCGAAAGTGACTCAAGCGCCTGGAGCACGAAGGCTGCGCGGCCATCCGGCCAACCTTCCGTGAAACGTCCGCTGATCCGGGGTCCCGGCGCCCAGGTTTGGGTGACGCTATCGAGAGTAATGGCGTCCATGCCGATCAGCTGCGTGACCGCGTCGCGCCAGGCCGCGTTCATCCTGGGCGCAAGCGCGACTGCGCCGGTGATGGGGTCTGCCGCCCGTCCCACGAGGCGACGCCATGTGGTGCGGTCCGCTCCCTGGAGGCGATGGGTCAGATACCGTGGTTCGAGTGCGAAAAGGGCAGCCAGACGGATCTTGGCGGCGGAGGTTGGTCCCGAAAGCCCCTTAATGAGCGCGGCAAGTTGGGTCTGTGCGGCAAGGGCCGTCACGCTCTCCTCGGGGCGAGCCCAGGCCCCATCCGGCAGCGTCGCGAGATCAATCGGAACCGGTGGCCGAGCGGCCGCAATTTGGCCCGTGGACGCTGTGACAGTGGATGTCGCGTCGCGGATTTCGCCTCGCTCCATCCGGTCCCAAGCATTCAGAACAAGCCGCGCCGTCCGGAATTCGCCGAAGCGGGCGATTTCGTTCTTTTTTAGAACGCGGAAGGTTTCGGAGGGATAGCCGGGGCCCATCGCGTCTTCGGGGTCGAGGATGTAGCGGAGTTCGGCGCGGGTGAGGCCGTATTTGCGGGCGTAGAAGGCGTCGAGTTCGGCACGGAGATGGGCGCGGCGATCCTCCTCCCACGCGAAGGGTTTACCGTCGTAGCCAAGGTCACGGGCAAAAGGCGCCATGGCGTAGCTCGTGTAGGTGAGCTCCAACACGCGCGGGACGATGAAGGCTAGCTCGCCGTCAGTGTAACCGCTAGGCGGGACGATGGCGAATTGCTGAAGATATCCGTACGTCAGATGCGTTCCCCCGATCTTCTGCCGCGCGACGTAATCGAGAACCAGCGCGTCCAGATTGGAGCAAAGCGCGGCCCAACGCGGCGGCTCAGCATCGACGAAGAACAGCGGTGCGGTATGTCCCACCCCCACCCGCGGAAACGCCGTGGCGATCACCGTGCGTTCATTCGTCGCGTTGGTGATGTCCCGCCAGCCCATCAGCCAGCCTCGCATCCAGCTCTTGGCGCGGAGGCGATCGGAGACTTCTGCCTCGGGTACCCAGTAGCGCGGGGTCGGCTCGAACTCTGGATTCTGCTTCTCGGACTCGGTCGCGTCGCGGCTGTCGGTGCCGTCAAAGGTGGCCCAGCGATGGTCGAACTGATGGATCATCTTGGCTTCATACAGCGGCACGTAATGCGCAGCGCCATTCTGCCAATCCGTCCCGCCTCGCGCGAAGCCCGTCGCGCGCAACTGCGCTCCCGTGCGAAACAGCCCGCTATCAGTTGTCATGTTGAACAGCCCTTGGCGGAACTCGACCCGCCACGGATTGCCTGCTTCCCCCTTTCCCTCGTCGATCAGCACCGGTACTCGGGCATAAATTTTTGCGGTCAGTTCGGCATCGGCGCGGGCGCGGAACACCGGCGCGGTTTTGGTGTTGGGGTTGATCCGCGCAATCGCTTCGGGTGTCAGGGTGAAGCGGCGATCTTGGTTTGATAGCGCCGCAGCGTTCCTTGCATAAAACACGAACTCCGCAGATTTTACATCGTCAGGTGATTTGATCGTGAGTAGACAAAACTTCATGGCATGATGAATGCCGGGGAAAACCATATCCTCGTTCTCAAATGAGTAGATCGCCGCCAGCCGTTTGCCGTCGATTAGTGATGCAAAGAACGGCGCGGTAGTGGCATCGGTGGCGACGCCAGTCGGCACGATCACCCCGGCCCGGCCGCGCAGGCTCGCCAGTGAGGCAAATAACTCGGCGAACAGCGAGTAGGTGTTCACCTTCCCCTTCGCCGTCAGGTCAAATCGGCCGGCTGCACGGGCGAATTCGTTGCCGCCCTCGAACCGCCGCTTGTCGACCAGGTACGCGGCATATATTTCCGGCCGTTCTGTCTCCAGCGCAGCGATGGCCTTTTTGCGCGCTGCTCCTCCCAATTCAGAAATTTCCGGCAGTCGCTGCGCGAAATACTCCTCCTCCCCGAGTTGCATCACCTCCCACGGCGGATTGCCCAGCACCACGTCGAACCCGCCCGATGCCATCACATCTGGAAACTCCAGCGGCCAGTGGAAGGCGCGGGCCGTCCGGGAAACCTCGCTCGCGCACGCTACCAACGGCGGATGCACCTGCTTGTCGGCCAGCGCGCGCCACACATCGCCCGTGGTCGGCACCATCGGCGCCTCGCCAAGCGCCGGCGCGCCGCCTGTCTTCGGCAGCAGGAAGGCGGCGATGAACAGATCCGCCGCCTCACCCCAGGCATAGCTCAGCCGATCCGCCCGCGCCTGCTCGAACCGGCGGCGCTTCTCGGCGATCTGCTCGGGGAGACTCCTCCGGCAGTGCGCGCACCGCCGCCCGTGCCTGCGCCAGGGGTGCCGCCGCCGGCAGCTTGCCCCCACGGAGAAACAGGTCGCTCTGGCCCTTCTGCTCGGTGCGGTTGCGCGTGGCGTAGTATTTCGCCGTCGGCTTGTCGTCGCCGGTCAGCGGCTTGTAGGCCGCCTCCGGGATGCCCTTGGCCAAAGCCGCCATGTCGAAAATGCCAAGCAGCGCGTCGCCGCAGCGGATATTGGCGTCGAGAAAGCCGAGCGGCTTGCCGGGATCGACGGTCTCGATCCACAGCGCCACCTTGGTCAGTTCCACCGCCATCGGGTTGCGATCGACCCCGTGCAGGCAGGCGCGCGCCACGTCGCGCAGCGCGTGGCGAAAATCCTCGGCCGAAGCGACGCCGCCGGAGCGCGCGCGGGCCAGTCGTGTGGCGATGCGCCGCGCCGCCGCGAGGAGGAAATGACCGGAGCCGCAGGCTGGGTCGATGACGGTGACGCCGAGCAGGGCGGCGGCCGGGTCCTCCGCCTCGGCCTCCACCCGGTCCAGCACCGGGTCGAGCGCGGAATCGAGCAGGGTCTGCACCAGCGCGTCGGGCGTGTAGTAGCTGCCGGTGGTCTTGCGCGCGTTGCCCTTCTGCTCGGCCCCTTCGGCGAACATCATCGCCCGTTCGTCATCGGTCAGGCGCGGGGTGAGTTCGAGCAGGGATTCATAGACCGAGCCGAGTTCCTCGGTCTCCATGTCGCGCCAGTTCACCGGCACCAGCGCGCCGTCGTCGCGCAGCCAGGCGAGGCGATAGATCGCCTCCAGCAGCGCGCGATTGGACAGGTGCAGCGTGTCGAGGTCCGGGATGGTGCCGGGCGCGAACAGCCCATCCAGCGCCGGCAGGCCAAGGCGCGGCTCGCCGCGAGCCAGGGCGGCGAAGGTGATGAGCAGCCCCTCCCAGGCATCATGGTAGCGGTCCCAGGCGGACCGGCGGATGGCACGGTCGCGCAGGCGGGCAGAGGGAATAGCCGTCCGCATAGAGCTTGCGGGGGCCAAGCGCGGTGCCGGACGGGTGCAGAAGGTCGCGGTCCTCGGCGGTGAGCAGGAAGATCAGCCGATAGATCGAGCCGCAGCAGCTGGCCGAAGAAGTCGGGCAGCGGGAGCGTGCCGTTGCGCAGACGAGTCGCGCAGATCCGCGTTGGCGGGATCGGCGAGGAAGCCGGTGCCGAGCGCCAGAAGGGCGGCCTCCACGCCTTCGCGCAGACGATCCCGCGCCGCGGTGCCTTCCTTGCTTCCGGTCTCGCGCCAGTGTTCCAGCTTGCAGTCGAAGGGTGGGTTACGCGGCGCGCCGAAGCGATTGCGCGTGGAGCAGCAGCCAGAGCGCGGTGAAGTCGGCGAAGGCCTCGCCCTCGAAGATGCGCTTGAGGTCGGCCTCGATATAGGCAGGGCGCGTGAGGCTCGCGTTGTCGCGCAGCAGCCGCAGCCGGTCGCCGTTGGTGGCGAGGCCCCAGACGGCATCCTCGTTAGCGTTCAGCCAGTCCTGCAGGGCGGAGGCGGCGGAGCGGCGGCGATGATCGCCGGGCAGATGCGTGCTCGGCCGGTCGAGATCGTCCGAGGGCGGGACGACGACGACCGGAACCCGCCCGCCGAGGGCTTCGAGCGTGACGGCGAAGACCCGATCCTCCCGCGTGCGCGTGCCAGGGCGGGTGATGTCGGTGAAGCCCAGCACGTCGCGCAGGAAGGTCTCCGCGAAGGCGGTGGTCTTCGCCCCGGATGGGGTGGGGCTGGCGGTCAGATCGGTGAACAGCGCCTGGCCGATGCGAAAGGACCGGGCGATCTCGTCGCGCAGGGCAAGGCCCTTGGGGATGCGATAGGCGGTCCGTGTGGCGTCGTCATCCGGCTGTGCGGCGACCTGGGCCAGCATCGCCGGCGCGATGAGCGATCCCTCGACGGTGATGGCGTCGAGACCCAGGGTAAGGGCACGCGGCGTGCGGACGCGGGGGGAACGGGCCATGGATCAGACCTTCCCCGGCAGCAGCACGTAGAGGCCGATCACGTCCGGCGGTAGGACAGGTTCGACACTGACGCGCGGCACGCCGGCGGCGCTGCGCACGCGGGCGTGGTCGTCGGCGAGTTCTCGGGCGCGGTCCCGCGCGTAGTCCGCGATCGTGGTCTGGAGTGCGGTGCGCACGCGGTCGCGCGCCTGGGTCAGCAGCCGGTCGCGCGCGATCGGGGCGAGATCACCGCTGGCCGGATGTTCGAGCAGCGCGCGCGCCGCTTCCCCCGCAAGGCTCGGTGCGTCATGGTTCGCTTCCAGCGCGAGCGTGCCCGCTTCCTCCACCAGAAGCAGACGCTCCCGCCTGCCATGCACCGTGAGCTTGAAGCGCAGGCGCAGCAGCAGCACCGTGGTGACGGTGCGGACCTGATCGGTCGGCCAGGCGCCGGTGCGGCCGAGCGCGGGAAGCGTGGCGGCGGACGGATCGAGCGCCCCTTCGAGCAAGGATTCCGCCAGCGTCGCGGGCAGCTTGTGTGTCCGCGTCACCATTTCCGCAGCCGAAGCGGGCGGTTCATCGAAGGACAGGCGGATCGAACCCTCCATGCCGCGCGCGGCCAGCCGTTCGCGGATCGCGGTGGGCAGGGCCACCAGATGGGCGCGGACCAGGTTCTGCCGGACGGGATCGAGCGGCGCATCGAGGCGGCTCATGGCCCGCTCGACGAAACGGCGGACCTCGTTCGGCCCGCCGAGCAGATCGCGCCAGCGCTGCCACTCGGGTGCGACGTCCTCGGGCTTGAGCGCGTTCTGCGCGAAGCGGGCACGCGAGCGGCGTTCGCCTTCCTCGGCGTCGCGCCAGCGCGTTTCCATGGCGGCGGCATCCGCCCCGAAATCGAGATCGAGACTGAGCTGGCGGGTGCGGCCCTTTCGCAGCAGCACGGCGTTCATCAGCGCGCCGGTCACCGCGCCGCGGTCCTCCGGCAACGGGACGGTGACTCCGGTGGCTTTGCGGATGCGCTCGGCCTTGCGGAGGATCACATCCAGACACCGCGCCGTCGATCGCGCTGTCGGGGGAGTAGAGCAGGATCGAACGGACCAGCTTCGCGGGTTGGCCGAAGCGATCAACGCGGCCCTCGCGTTGCTGATGGCGCGTCGGGTTCCAGGACAGGTCGTAATGGATGACGGTGTCGAAGAGGGATTGAAGGTTGATGCCCTCCGAGAGGCAGTCGGTGGCGACCAGCAGGCGCTGCTCGGCCTCCCCCATGTCCTCAACGCGCGCGCGGCGTTCCTCGGCCGTCAGCGCCCCGGTGACAGCCTCGATCCGCAGACGCGGAAACGCCTGCGCAGCCCGGCGGCGACGTGGTCGGCGGTGGCGATGAAGCGGCAGAACACCACGGGGTTTGCCCCCTCGGCGAGCAACGGCCGCAATTCCTTGATCATCGCATCGAGCTTCGGGTCCGCAGCCTTCGCCAGGCGCTCGGCCTGGCCTACGAGCGATGCCAGCGGTCCGTGTTCGTCGAGGCCCGAGGCAGGCTCGATGTCTACCGCGTCCGCCTCGTCGGCCTCATCATCGAAGACCTGTTCGGCAAGCCGGTCGGGATCGGCGGCAAGGCGGTTGCGCAGCGCGCTGGCGGCGGCGGCCGGGGACGATCCGACGCAGCGCATGAGCGCCAGGGTGCCCCAGAAGGCGAGACGGCGATGCCGCAGATCCGGTCCCGCGCCATCGACGACGCCAAGGCAGTAGTCGAGCACGGCGTCGTGGAAGGCGTGATGCTCTGCGTTGAAGGAATAGGGGCTTTCCTTGGTCTCGTGGCGGGGAAAGACGCGGTCTTCGCCCCACTCGTTTTCCCCTTTGGCGCGGCCGGTGATGTCGATGCGGCGACGCTGGACGAAGTGGCGGGAGAGACGGATGCGGGAGGCCTCATCTTCAAGGGCCCCGGTGCCGAGGCCGGGGCCCAGCAAGCCGAGCAGACGATCGAACGCGTCCTCGTCGCCGCTGTGCGGGGTCGCCGTCAGAAGCAGGAGATGGCGCTCGGCATCATCGGCGAGCCGCTTCAGCAACTCGAAGCGTTGTTGGCGGCCCTGATGGGTGCCGACGCAGGCATGGGCCTCATCCACGATGACAAGCCGGGGGCAAACCCGGGCAAAGGTTTCGCGGCGCTCGATCCGCCTTGATGTAGTCCAGGCTCACCACCGTATAGGGATGGGCATCGAACAGCGTCTGTGAGGCGGGAAGACCGCGTTCGAGACGCGAAGCCGAGGCGGCGGTCACGGCGGCCGCGTCGATGTCGAATTTGTCGCGCAGCTCCTCGGTCCACTGCTCCACCAAATGCGGGGGACACAGCACCGAGAAGCGATCGACCTCACCGCGGTCCATCAGCTCGCGCAGCACCAGGCCCGCTTCGATCGTCTTGCCGATACCGACATCATCGGCGATCAGCAGGCGTATGATCGGAAGCCGAAGGGCCATCAGCAGGGGAACCAGCTGATAGGCGCGGGGCTCGAAGCCAACCCGTGCGGCGGAGCGGAAGGGTCCAGCGCCGCGCCGTAGCGACAGGCGGAGGGCCTCCGACAAGCAGGCGCGCGCCATCCTGCGTCGCCGTCTCGGTCGCTTCCGGGATGCCAAACTGCGCGGGCCTTACCGGCTCGCGCTCCAAGGTCGGGATAAGGACTTGCACATCGGCTTCCGAACCCGAGAGCGGGCGCAGGCAGAGTGTCTCAGGATCGGATGACGGGAGGGCTACCCATTCGCGCCCACGGGCAAAGACCAGGTCGCCGGGAGAGAAGCTGGCGCTCATGCGGCGGATCCAAACAGCTCGGCGAGCTCAACCGGTGCCATCGCGCCCGGGGAGGACGGTAGCTCCACCGTCGCGAAACCCAGGTTGCCGGCGGCTTCGCGGGCCGCTGCAGTTAGCGGTGCCGGCGCAGCCGCAACCCGGTGTTCGGACCAGACAAAGCGCAGAGTGTGCCCATCGATTACGAGTGGGGCGCCGTTTGGTAATGGAAGGCTCCACCGCCGGAACGCCGCGATCCACTCGTCCTCCGTCTCCGGGTGATCCGTCCGGGAGACCGACGAGACCTCGCTGCGGGCCAGACGCAGCAGCACGCCGACAGCCTCACGGTTCGTGCGGTCGATCAGCTCATGGTCGGGCTGGTTGTAATAGGACAGGAGGCACCGATAGCAGCCTCTCACGCAAGCTGCACTGGCATCCGTGGCGAGGAGCCCGGGGTCTGACGCCGCGATCGCATCATCCAGGTTCCGATAATGCATGAGCTCAAGGGCGGCTTTCGCGACATGGCCAAGTGCGTGGTGTTCACTGGCTACTCGACCGAGTACTCCGGCTCCGCCTTCAGTCGCCTCGAAGGCGAGGATTGCGTGCCGGCCGTCGCGCGAAGGGACCGGTTCGGTCAGCAGCTCCCCCTCCTCAAGCTGGAATACCAGCTCGAACCCCCGTGCCAATGCGTGCTGTAAAGTGGCCATCGCCGCAGGTGTCAGAGGCTCGCCCGCCAACCGAAGGAGCGCGGCGTTCTTGTTATCCTGCACGATCGGGACAACGCGCTGCTTGATTGGCCCTTCGGGCGTTTCATCGGCATCGTCGTCGAGGACGCCTCCGACCCAACGGCCGGTCGCCGGGTCAATCCCGAAGCCCAGGATGCTCTTCTCCCTCCGCCGACGGAGGCCCTTGTTGAGCCGACTAATTGTCGCTCCAGAGGCGTAGTCCAGATGGAGGATCGGTCCGGCGGGATCGCTGGCAATCGCCGAGCTGACATCGACAATGCCGTCACGACGTGGCCAGGCAAAGATCGTTTGAATATCAAAGCCTCTGCGCTGGCGGTCTTCGTCGTTGGCAGTAATTCTTTCAGCTGGCGTCGTCTCGACGTTGTCAATCCGCAAGACGTTGCGGATTGGGTGGACCCCGCCCATGGGCTCTCCGCACGCATGGCAGCGCTCGGGCTCGATCTGATCGTGACCAGCGCCACAAGAATCGCAAACGTATATTGTACCCGTGACGAGGCGACCGCCTTCCTCATTACGAACTCCCGGGGGCAGCTTGGCCTTCACCACACGGTAGGCGCGACCCTCGTGGTAGATCAGACTGCCTGGACCGAATTCGGAGATCGCAAGAAACCGCGCACGCTGGAGATACGCTGCCTTCGGGCCGCCACCGCCGACAGCTGGCACGAATGCGTAAAGTGGAAGCCGAGGAAAATTGTATCCGGGCAGGAAGCCTTCAGTGGCCAAATACCGATATGTGTAGAAATCTGAACTGCCACTTGAGTTGCCGCGTTCCAGCAGCGCCAATTGCTCATTGGCCTGGGCCTGCTAATCTTGGCGTCCTTACGTTCACTGGGCGGAGATCCCATGGGTCTCCGACTTGCGATTGGCCTCGATCAGTTGGGTCCGAGCTCCACGATAAAGCTGGCGCCACCGTTCGAATGCTTCCGAAAAGCGACGCGCCGCGTTGAACGCCGTGGCGGTCGCAAAGGCCTGCCGATCCTCCGCCCAAGGAGCAGCGGTTGAGCTCAGTTCGGGCGCTATACTCGCCAGGATACGCTCCATTCCCCTGGCGGCTCGCGCCGTCACGTCGGGTGTCGTGATCGTCTTTATGAGGTCGTCTTGGACGGGAAGATTCTCCTCAGCGAGATCAAGGACATGTGGGATATCCGCCTTCAACTCCCTGCCGGTCTCGGCCAGCCAGACGGCATGCAGATGGGCTTCGACAAGATCGCGGTTGGCGAGCTCGATAGCGGGCGGGCGGACATAGCCGCTGACCATCCGGCTCGGATGCTCGAAATAGTACTGGTCATGGGGACTTTGTGCGGCGCAGTAGGTTATCACAAGGGCCGCCTGGCCCGATCGTCCCGCGCGCCCGGACCGCTGGGCGTAGTTGGCCGGCGTCGGCGGCACGTTGCGCAAATAAACTGCGTTGAGCGCGGAGATGTCGACACCAAGCTCCATGGTCGGCGAGCAAAAGAGCGCCGGCAGGAAGGCGATGGGTTCTCCGGCCTGCCGCATCGCGTCCTTTTCTGCGGCGATCTTGGCTTGGTCTTCAGCGCCCCACCTGAACCGCCATTCACGCCATTCGCGCTGCGCCTGATCGACTTGAGCCGTATGGGCTCTTCCCTCAATCCCGAATAATCCGTCGCCGCCGGCGGCGAGAGCCTCAGCCAACGAGCGGTACAGGCTGACGAAGTATGGGTTTGGCTTGCGTCCGTCAGTTCGACCTTCCGCCGGCAAAAGCCGAACGGCATTGGCGGCCAGACGCCATCCATCCACGTCGAAGCTGGTAGTGACCCTTCGGACCAATTGGTACTCTTCCGCGGCCTTCAGGAGAGCCCGCAAGACAGAGAGATAGGTCTTTCCGTTGAGACGCTTGCCCCAAACTCGAGCATGGCCAAGTTGTCGGGCCAAGCTGCTACGGGAACCTCCCCGTACGATAGAGACTTCTCCCCGAATACCGGTCTCAGCCCTTTTTGGCGCATCAATGATCAGCGCGGCCGCAACACGAGGGACCTCCTGCTGGGAAATCGACCACGGCTCACGCAGGCTCTGCCGCGCCGCATTGGCGATCGCCTCAACCGTACCGGGGTCCAGGGCATCCGCAGTGACAGCAAGCCCGCGTCGCAGCGCGTCCAAAACGATGTGAAGTGCATGTCTGCGCGTGGTCGGATCCGCAGTCTTCAACTCAGGCGGCGCGTCGGCGAAGGTCTCCTCGTCTTGAGCCAAGTCGTCATGAGAAACATATTCGGCGCGAACCAGTCCCAATTCCTCAAGATTAGGATTTGTGAACCGCCATCCGCGCCGCTGATCTGTCCAAACTCGGTGGGCCAGCACGCGAGCTAATGTGCGATCAGACTCGATTTGACCGGCGCCTTTGATGTCGGGGTCCACCATCCATTCAGCGCGACGAACTCGATTGGTGGATACAAAACCAAGCGCGGCTTGGACCCGCCTGCCAAACTCATCCTCACCAAGACCCTCTGGGCCTGCTCCGATGACGGCGGCAAGAATTGCTGCACGAAGCAACGTCACAAAGAGGAAATCGTTGAAGTGGCCGGCCTGGAGTGCGGCATCTTGCCGGTTATCAGTGAAACCCAGAAGCTTTCGCCTATCCGGCCTGACCATACTGCCGGGCGTGTTCATCCAGCGGAGAGCGCTTGAGACGAGCAGCGTAGTTGCTGAACTACGACCTTCCGCCGACAAACCCGCTAGCTTATTGATCTCGCGGGCCTGACCCGGTGGCTGGTCCTTGCAAGCTAGACAAAAGCGGAACTTACCCGGGATGAACCACGCATCTCGCCCTTTACCTCCAATGATGCCACCTTCATCCACAGTCACATGCTGAGGCTGGAAGAGACGGAGATTACTTTTGATGCGCCCAGCTGGATCTATCCAATCCTCTGGGAATTGTTCTGGCGACCCATCGAACGCAAACTCTTGGTCATGTGCATCAATGGGCAAGAGATAGCCCGCCTGGTTTACTCGGTCCTCGTCTCCTGTAGGCGTTTCGTCGATTGACCGGGGTACCAGCTGTTGAGTGCCGGTCTGCTCAGTCAGGATAACTGGATGGTACTCTTGACCGCAGCTTCGGCAAAAAAAGGTTGGGTAAAGACGGGCTGACGGATCCTGCGGGTCGAAAAGCTGTCCGTCGAGGGTCACGCGACGTCGACCTAGCTCGCGTACGGTTGCGTAAAGACGACCAGCACCAGAGATAAATTGGTGCACCTTGAACGCCAAAAACGCGCGGTCTCCGCTACCGCCACGTTCGCTTGCGGGACGGCTCATGGCGATCAGCATGGCCTTGAGTTGTGAGCGACAGAGGCCGATGTCACATCCTGTTTGCTCCGCAAGCCGTTCGGCAGCGCAAGCAAGAGTTATCGGCGAACGACGCGTCAGTCTCTGACTGTCTTCAAGCCCTATTTCCAGCTCGATCCAGATTGCGAGGGGATGGGATCGGAGTTCCGAATCCGAAAGAGAGTTTTGAATAGGCCCTTCGACTGCGAGCCGAAGTGAACTCGAAATCGACGCGAGATCTTTCGAAGGGTCTGTTGCGCGCTCGAGGCTCTCGCCAATTACGGCATCGCTCGCGACCTTGGTCCCGAACAGCCGCGAAGCAACGAGGGCAACTGCCTCCGCGGGATCGGTGGCAGAGTCATCGCTCGCCATCGTGGCCGACGTGCCGATACAGATCGGATCCTTCTCACGGCACAGTCGATCCTTGAGGCGCCGAACCAACATCGCGACGTCCGCACCCTGACGACCGCGGTACGTGTGCAACTCATCGAGAACGACGAAGTCCAAGCCACCTGCATTTGCGATTACGGCCTGGTCGAGCGCGTTCTGGCGCGTCATCAGAAGTTCGAGCATCATAAAATTAGTCAGCAGAATATCGGGCTTGGCCTCCCGAATTTCCTGCCGTTCTGTGTCATCTTCTTGGCCCGTATAGCGCGCGAATGTTGGACATAACCGGGGGTTAACCCCGGACTGGCCTACGAACTTCTTCAGTTCTTCAAGCTGACTGTTGGCCAGGGCATTCATGGGATAGATGATGATGGCGCGGGTTCGCTGGGGCTCACCGGCAGCACGAGCCCGGACCGCAGCGTCGATGATCGGTAGAAAGAAACAGAGGGATTTGCCAGACCCGGTGCCCGTCGTGACAACAAAGCTCTGACGAGCATTGGCCTTCGCCAAGGCCTGGGCCTGATGTCTGAACAGCGTGAATGGTTCGCCAGGAAGCCGAAAAATCCGGCCGGTTTCTTGATGGAGAGAGCCGTCTATCACTAAATCGGCGACCGTCACATCACGTTCGAAATGGGGGTTGATACTCACGAGTGGTTCCGGCCAAAATCGACGGCTCTCGTAGATTTCTTCAATCTGCGTTTGAATGTCGGCCGCGCGAATCTTCGTGAACGACCGAGCAAATCGTGCATAATCTTCAACCAGCGTGTGGTCGAGATCGAAGACGTCCATCGCGGCCTACTCCCGATACCCAAATTGGCTGGTTCGGGCCTGCCGATCGAAGGTGGCAGACCCTGGCAGCTCATCGCCTTGCAAAGGCTCGACGCTGTTCTGGTCCCTCTGGACGTAATCGGGGATGGACTCGAATGATGTATTCAAGCGACCTAGCTCCACGGAAATTCCTCTTAGAGCCTATGTTCATGCTCCAGACGCCGGCACGACACGAAAAAGACCCCGTTTGGTTCTTGCGGGTGTGATTCGCATCTCGACGTCCTGCCCGAGATCGCTGAGTGCTTTCAGTAGGCGATCGGTTGAGAATTTCTGGACCCTGCCTTTGATCAGCGCAGACACGCGAGGTTGGTCCATGTACATCAGCTCGGCGGCTTGAGTTTGCGTCAGTCCTCGCTCAACGATGATTTCTCCGAGCCGGCGCATCAGCTCCAACCGTAGGGCAATGGTATCAGCGCTCACCGAGCGTGACTCATCGGCTTCAGGGGAAATGCCTCTGACGGTTCGGGTCATGAAGATATACTCGCAGATCATTCTTCGCCGCCTAGACTACCACGCGTGCCCAGTGCGCCTCCCAAATCAGTTTGCTCACCCAATCTGTCTCCTGCCGTCGTGCATCGCCCCCCGTCAGGCCGCCCACCTATCTGGACTTGGAAGGGCCTGGGAGCGCTCGCTGAGACACTATATGTCCATACTTCTATAGGTCAGTAAAGACATAGGAGCGACGGTTCGGACCAACGTTAGCTTATCGGGCCTGGCTATCCGCGAGTCGAATGGAGTTCGCCCGCGTCCGCTCGGCCGATCCGGGCCGAATGGCTGGTTGCCCATCCAGCAAGGCCGCAAGCGCCGCCGCGACCTTGTCGGCCGCGACCCGCAAGGCCTCGTCGATATGAACGTAGCGCTGCGTGACGCCACGTGCCGCGTGGCCTAGCAGGGCCGCGATCGTCAGTTCCGAGAAGCCGAGATCGCCGGCCACGCTTGCGAAGGTGTGGCGGAGCGTGTGCGGCGTCACGTCCGCCAGTCGCGCGGCACCACACACCCGTTCGAGTACCCGCACGACGCCGATGAAATGCCCGTCTCCCCAGTCTGCCGGGAATACATATGGGCGACCCGTCAGTGACCGGCTGCGCGAGAATGAGATCGATGGCGGCTTGACCCACGACACGCATCTGCGGGCCGGTCTTGGTCTCGGGGAGCCGAATGGCCCGCTGTTCCGCATCTACCCAGGCGCGCTGGAGGGCAAGGCACTCCATGCGCCGGAATCCCGTGAGCAGCAGGAGCCGGATCGCGGCAAGGCCCGTTGGGTGCTCACCCTCGGCGGCGCGGGTACGCATGGCTTCACCCAGGCGCGCAATCTCGGCGGTGCTCAAGCGTCGCTCTCGCGGCGTGCTGGCCAGCTTGCGCACGCCCCGTGCCGGGTTGCTCTCGATTTTCCCCCATCGCACAGCGTGCTCAAAGATCGAGTGCAAAGACGAAACCGTGCGGGCCGCGACTCCCTCGCCACCGATCGGCGTGCCGCCCCGTGGTCCCGCTCGGCCTTTCGCCGTCTTGCCGGCGGCAATGTCAGCCTGCATCGCCTCGATATCGCCAAGCTTCAGGCTAGAAACCCGCCGGTCGCCCAAAAGTGGGCGGATGTGCGTTTCGATTCGGCTCTTGTCCATCGCCAGGGTGGACGCCTTTATCGGCCGCCGGCGCCGGCCGAGAATGCGCCCTGCGTTGGCTTCCAGGAGATACCAGTCGCAGATCTCGCCGACCGTCGTGGTGCTGCCGTCGGGCTCGACCGGCGCCGCTGGGTCGACCCCCTTGGAGACCGCGACCAGCTTCTCACGGGCGATGACCCGCGCCTGCTCGACGGTCATCAGCCCGTAATGCCCGATGACCGTGCGCCGGTGCCGTCCCTCCGGGGTTCGGTACTGGACGATGAAGCTCTTGCGGCCACCTGGACTGGCTCGGACACCGAAGCCCTTGAGCTCTCCGTCCCACAGGAACCGTTCCGAACCTTCGATCCCAACCCTCGAAGGTTTTAATGCATCCACCGCGCGCTTCGTGAGCTTTTCCATGGCAGACCAATAGGTTACCGGAATTCTGCTTCCAAGAAGGGCATTCTAGCGACTTCGGACGCAATTTGGAAGCAGTTGGAAGCAAGTCGGGGCGTATAGGCGGATGTGATCGGCGGCGTGCGCGACACCTAGAATCACGATAAGACAGTGCTTTAGCGTGCTCCATCGTAGGCCCGGCTACCGTGTCGAAAGCGTCCCGGCGACCTTGCCAAGGTTGGGGTCGAGGGTTCGAATCCCTTCGCCCGCTCCAGATTTTCTTCTTGAAGATCAAGAGGTTAGCAACGGCCCTTCGGGGCCGTTTTGCTGCTTACATTGCCCCACCAACAGAAATGTAAGCACTATGTAAGCATTTCAGCGAAAGCGGGGGGCGGTTACAGCGTGCCCAGGCGGGGGCGGCTGCACTCTTATTCTGGTCGTGTCCCCCTGGTGGTGTAGGAGCTGTGGGTAAGTGGCCCGCCGGAGCGACCGCCGAGAGTTCGGCGTAGGCGGGCCACTTAGGGATTGTTGACAAATAACCGCTCCGATCACGTCGGCTTTGGTGCGATGGTATAGTTCCACTCGCCATGGAATTCGTGCGGTGTGAGATTGAGCGCGGCCATGTCGTCATCGCTGACCTTCACGCCGGCCGGGTAATTGGCGGAATCGATCTCGCACTTGATGTTGAGCCCGGTGCGGGTGGTGGTCGCGGCGATCAACTGCACGATGGCCTGGTAGCTGACCAGGGGCTTGCCGCGCCAGTTCTGAGTGACGAATGAAAACAGCCGATGCTCGATCTTGTTCCATTTGCTGGTTCCGGGCGGCAGATGGCAGACCGTAATCGTGAGCCCAAGCTCGTCGGCCAAGACTTGCAGGTCTCGTTTCCACAATCGCACACGCGCGCCATTGCTGCCGCCACAGTCGGCGGTGATCAGCAGGCTACGGGCTTCAGGATAGCGGGCATGGCCCATGGTCTGCCACCAGCGACAGATGGTGTTGACCGCGAAGCTGGCGGTATCGTGGTCGATGCCCACGCTCACCCAGCCGGTGTTGCCGCCGATATCATAGACCCCATAGGGCACCGCCCGGCCAAGTTCGGGAATCTTGAAATCGTGCACGCGCACCGGTTCGGGGTGCCCTTTCGGGCGCAGCTCGCGGCCGGCGTTCTTGAAGTCGCCCACCAATTCCTTCTTCTTGGTATCGACCGAGATCGCCGGCTGGCCGGTCGCCAGTGCCGCCTTCACCTGGGTGTTGATGGTGCCGAACTGTGCGTCCCGGTCCAGGTTGGCGGTGCCCTCCCGGGTCTTGCGGTTGGACTGCAGGCTATAGTCGAGCCCACGCAACAGATCCGCCACCACGTTGTGGCAAACGGACCCGCGGGGCGGCGCGGGAATGACTGGGTTCCAGATCGTAGACCTCGTCATGTGCCGTGACCTCGGCCGATGCGGCCGTGAGCTGGGCGATGACGGCGCGGGTTGCGGCGAGGGTGTCGGCGTCCAGCACGTCCGGCACTACGATGAAGCCGTCGCGTCGGTAGGCGGCGACCAGGTTCGATCCGATCATGTCGCGTTCCTTTCCTGCAGTGGCCCCGATGCCGGGGAGGTTTGGGCAGCGCCGTCGATCTTCGAGCAGAGCGAACATGGTAGCGTTGTCATTTATGATGGTAGCGCTGTCATGGGCGATCTGCTGGTGAGAACTTGCAACCGCCCCATGCACCCAGCCCATGCGTCCGCCCGCCCCGCCGCCCGCCATCCGCCTCGCCGACGTCGCCCGCCAGGCCGGCGTCTCCACCATTACTGCGAGCCGGGCGCTGCGCACTCCCGGCCAGGTCGCCCCGGAGACGCGCGCTCGCCTCTGCGCGCACCCGAACGGTGGGCGTGCTGGTGCCGACCATCGCCTCATCCATCTTCGCCGCCACCATCAACGGCCTGACCGCGGTGCTGGAGGAGGCGGGCTATGCCCTGCTGATGGCCCAGTCCGACTACGACCCGGGGCGGGAAACGCGCGTGCTGTCCGCCCTGCTCGGCCACCGGCCGGAGGGGGTGGTGAGCATCGGCGCGCCGCTTGCCCCCGCGAGCGCGTCCCTGCTCGCCGCCGCGGTACGGGCCGGGACGGTGGTGGTGGAGACCTGGGAAATTCCCCACGCTCCGCTCGGCGCCGCGGTGGGATTCGACAATGCCGCAATCGGCCGTGCCGTCGCCACGCGGTTCGCCGTCGCCGGGCGTCGCCGGCTGTTGTTCGCCGGCGGCACCGACCCGCGCGCCTCCGCCCGCTTCGACGGCTTCGACGCGGCGGCGCGGGAGGCCGGGCTGCGCCCGCCCGCCCGGGTACGCCTGCCGGTGCCGGCCGTGATGGACAACGCCACCGACGCCTGCCTGGCAGCCGAGGGGCCGGATAGCCTCGCCGAGACCGACGCCGTCTTTGCCGCCACCGACGTGCACGCGATGGGCCTGCTAACCGGGTTTCGCCGGCGCGGTCGGGAGGTGCCGCGTGACGTGGCGGTGGTGGGGCTCGGCGACCTCGATATCGCCCGCCATGCGCTGCCGGCACTGACCTCGGTACGGATTGACGGCGCGGCGATCGGGCGGCGGGCGGCGGCGCTGATCCTGGAAGGGCAAGATGCGGACGCGCCGACGCTGATCGACGTCGGGTTTTCAATCGTGGAACGCGACAGCGGGTGATGGCAAGCAAGGCCAGGGGGCGCTGGAGGGCGATCGAGCGAAGGGGCGCGAACCGGATGTCGCCGCCTTCTCCCCTCCCGCAAGGGGAGGGGAGAAGGCGGCGGCCGATGTGTCGTCTCGCTCGATTGCCCCGGGGGTAGAGCTAGAGCCCCCCCGGCCTTTGCCTACAGCGCCCCGCCGCGCCGCCCGGCCAGCGGCACCGAGCCGCAGGCGCAGCGCGTTCAGCTTGATGAAGCCCTGGGCGTCGAACTGGTCGTAGGCGCCCTGGTCGTCCTCGAAGGTGACGACCTTCATCGAGTACAGGCTGTTCGGGCTTTCCCGCCCGATGCAGGTGACATTGCCCTTGTAGAGCTTCAGCCGCACCCGGCCGGTGACGCTGTGCTGGCTCTCGTCGATCAGCGCCTGCAGCATCCGCCGCTCCGGGCTGAACCAGAAGCCGTTGTAGATCAGCTCGGCGTAGCGCGGCATCAGGCTGTCCTTGAGGTGCGCCGCCTCGCGGTCCAGCGTGATGCTCTCGATGCCGCGGTGCGCCGCCAGCAGGATGGTGCCGCCCGGCGTCTCGTACACGCCGCGGGACTTCATGCCGACGAAGCGGTTCTCCACCAGGTCGAGCCGGCCGATGCCGTTGGCCTTGCCCAGCTCGTTCAGCCGCGTCAGCAGCGCGGCCGGGCGACAAGCGTCACGCCGTCGATCGCCACCGGGTCGCCGTGCGCGAAATCGACGCTGATCACGGTCGCCTGGTCCGGCGCGTCCTCCGGGCGGATGGTGCGCTGATAGACGATCTCGTCCGCCTCGACCGCCGGGTCTTCCAGGATCTTCCCCTCGGAGGACGAGTGCAGCAGGTTGGCATCGACGCTGAACGGCGCCTCGCCGCGCTTGTCCTGGCGATCGGGATCTGGTTGCGCCTCGGCGAATTCCAGCAGCCTGGTGCGGCTGGTCAGGTCCCATTCGCGCCAGGGGGCGATGATCTTGATGTCCGGCTTCAGCGCGTAGTAGCTGAGCTCGAAGCGCACCTGGTCGTTGCCCTTGCCGGTGGCGCCGTGCGCCACCGCGTCGGCGCCGACCTGCTCGGCGATCTCGATCTGCCGCTGCGCGATCAGCGGGCGGGCGATCGAGGTGCCGAGCAGGTACTGGCCCTCGTACAGCGCGTTGGCGCGGAACATCGGGAAGACGAAGTCGCGCACGAAGGTCTCGCGCAGGTCGTCGACGAAGATCTCCTTCACGCCGAACATCTCGGCCTTGCGGCGCGCCGGCTCCAGTTCCTCGCCCTGGCCGAGGTCGGCGGTGAAGGTGACCACCTCGCAGCGGTAGGTGACCTGCAGCCAGCGCAGGATCACGCTGGTGTCGAGCCCGCCGGAATAGGCGAGCACGACCTTCTTCACGTCCTTCCTGGCCATGCCGGAACCCTTTCGCCGCCGCCGCGGCGCGGGAGTAGCCTCCCGCGGGCGGGGCGTGCAAGGGCGGGGGGAGCGGTCAGGCGACCGGCGGGTGGTATTGCGGGGCTTCGGCGCGGTCGAACATGCCGTAGTCGCGGATGATGCGCACGACCCGGCGCCGGCCAGGGGCGGGCACGGAACCTTCGGGCACGGCCTGCGGGCTGCGCCAGAAGCTCAGCGCCAGGCCCTTGCCTTGGGTAGCGATGCTGTCGAACCGGTCCCAGGCGACCAGCGCGCCCGCTGCCGCCGCGGGCGGGCCGGCGCCGAGGCCGGCTGCGGGTCCTTCCGCCAGCAGGGCGGCCTTGGCTTCCCCGGTGACGGTCGCGTCGAACCGCTGCTGGTCCAACCCGACACCCGGCGGCGGCGCGCTGTCGGCCGCCACCTCGCCCACCCGCAGCCGGTAGTCCTGGAACACCCGTGCCCGCCCGTCCGCCTGCACCGCGTGGTGGTGGCCCTGCGCGCGCCAGCGGATCAGCGCCTTCTCGTCGCGCCAGGTGGAGAGCGAGACGAGCCAGCCGGGTCGGCCGCGGCTGGCGAAGCGTTCGTTGTCGAGGAAGCCCTCGATCCGCTCCAGCTCCGGCTTCAGCGCGGCGGCATGCGCCAGGTAGGCGTCCCAGGCTTCGGGTTTCGGCTGCACTTCGAAGATGACGACGAACATCGGGGGCTCCCTCGGGTCAGGCGGCGCGCAGGGGCGCCACGGTCGGGCAACCGAGCGCGCGCGGAAAACAGGATGCCATGCGGCGGATTGCGTCCGGTGCCTCGGGTCCGCGCCCGGCAACGGCACGCCGATTGTCCCGCCGCCCGTCGACCATGGGCCTATGCCGGCCGGCGGCGCGGCGTGCGCCGGCCGGACACCACGATCCCGGCCGCCACTATATCCAGGGCCGCCGCGGTCACCAACGGAGCCCGGTAGCTTCCGAACGCATCATGCAGGGAGCCGTAGAACGTCGGCCCCATGGCCAAGCCCAACTGGATGCCACAGGAGGCGACCCCGAACACCCTGCCGAACGCGCCGGCGCCGAACTCCCGCCGCACGATGAGCGGCGCCAGGGTCGTGACGTTGCCCGCCGTCAGGCCGAAGATCACGCAGGCGCCGACCACCACGGTCGGCGGCGGGGCCAGTCCCAGCAGACCAAGGGCGGTTGCCGCGAGTGCCAGCGCCACCCCGGCGGTCCGTCGCAGATCGATCCGGTCGGCAAAGCCGGCAAGCGCCAGCCGCCCCAGGAGCGCCGCGCCGGCGGTGGCCGAGACCGTCGCCGCGGTGTCGGCAATGCCGAGCTTCGGCGCGATCAGGGTCACCTGGCTGGTCAGAAACCCGACCTGGACCATCATGCCGATCGCGAAGCCGGCGGTCACGCTGCGCAGCGCGCCGGTTCGCAGCGCGTCGCCGCGGGTCCAGCCGTGGTCGCGGACCGGTGCGACCCGATCCGATAATGCCCGCCCGTCCGCCAGCAGGTTCATGTCCTGCGGGCGGCGGCGCAGCACGAACCCGGCAAGCGGGCCCAGCACCGCAACGGCAAGCAGGCCCGCCAGGATCGTGGTGGCGGCAAATCCGACCCGGCCGATCCCGAACAGCAGAGCCGGCACGCCGATCATGCCGCCGGCGCTGGCGCCGAGCGAAGCGATCGCCATCGCCCGACCCTGATGGCGCTCGAACCAGGGTGCCAGGGTCGTCGCGACCGCGGTCGTGGACAGGCAGGACCAGCCCAGCCCGAGCACGACGAATGCGGGGTAGATCTGCCACAGCCACCCCGCGTGCCCGATCGCGGTCACACCGATGGCGAGGGCGATCGCACCGAGCGCGATCACCGGGCGCGGCCCGAACCGGCCGATGGCGCTGCCGACCGGGATCATCAAGGCGGCGCTCACCACGTAGAACAGGGTGATTGCGTCCGACACGAGACCGATCGGCCAGCCCCGCGCCGCGATCATCGCGTGCAGGTAGACACCCGCACCGAACAGGCCGAGTGCGTTGCCGACCAACGTCACGAGGACGCATGCGGCGACCATCCACCAGCCGTAGAAGATGCGCGGCGCGTGGGCCATCGTCCCGCGGTCGCCGCTCACGGCGCAACCGGTTCGACGCGGGCGCCGCGCAGGAACGCTTCGGTGGCGTGGTAGAGCGCGGTGCGCCCCGCCTCCAGATGCATCAGATGCGTGGCGCGCGGGATCACGACGTCGGTGACCTCCGCCGCGTTGCACAGGGCGGCGCGCAGCCAGGCCGCATCGGCGTCGGTGCACATGCCGTCCCAGGCGCCGCGGACGATCGCCACCGGCGCGCGGACCCGGGCGGGGTCGTAGGGGAACGTGCCGGCCCAGGCGTCGAAGATATCCTGGAACGCCCCGGCCGGCACCTGCACCGCGTGCGGCGTGCGGTCCCGGCTGGCCGGATCGCAGTCGAGGTAGCGTTCCGCCCATGCGGCGAAATGGGCGGCGGACAGGACCGGCGCCTCGCCCGCCGGCACGTCGGCGGTGAACCGGTCCCACTGGTCCTGGACCGAGATCAGGCGCCAGGCCGGCAGGGCGACCGGAGCGGCTGGCGGTTCGCGCCGCGCGATCGGGCCGAAGAACACCATCCGCGCCACGCGCTCCGGACAGCGCGCGGCGAAATGCCCGGCGACCAGGCTGCCCCAGGAATGCGCGACCAGCGCGACCGGCGCGCCGCCGTGGCGGGCGGCGATGTAGCGCACCGCGCTTTCCAGTTGGCGGCTCGCGTCTTCCGTGCGCCCGAGCGGGGGGTGCGCGTCGGCGGCCTCCGCGAACGCGGGCCAGGGATCGGACAGCGTGCCGAAGCCGTGGAAATCGAGGCCCCAGACGTGGAACCCGGCCGCGCTCAGGCTGTCCCGCCAGGAGCGCTCGTCGAGCCGATGGGCGATCGACAGCGCCGAGGGGAAGGTGCCGCCGTGCACATACAGCACCGGCGTCGCGGCGGCGGGCGCGCCTTCGGCGGGCGGCAGGTGGCGGAGGAACAGGCGCAGCCCGGCGTGCGGGCCGGGAATGCGGTGATGCGTCTCACGCGGATCGAGCAGGGGGGCGGCGATGCGGACAGATGGCGGGGTGGCGAGGATCGTCGACATGGCGGGGCTCCGCAGTGCGTGGTGGGTGAGCCGTAAGCTGGGGGCGCCGGCGCGCCGTGTCGCGCGTGATCGCTTCGGTCGGGACGAAAGCATCGGCGGGTGCCTGGGGTTCGTTGCCGCGCTATGGTCGGGGCATGTCGCCCGCCCCTGCTTCATCCGCGCCCGCGTCGTCCGCGCCGGCTTCGTCCATGCCCGCGTCGTCCATGCCCGCGTCCCTGGCCGAGATTGCCGCCGCCGTCGGCGTGCCGGCGCGGGCTTCGGTGCTGACGGCGCTGCTCGATGGGCGGGCGCTGACGGCGAAGGAGCTGGCGTATCGGGCCGGCGTCGCGGCGCCGACGGCGAGCGAGCACCTGGCGCGGCTGGTGGACGCGGGGCTGCTCGCGGTGATGCGGCAGGGGCGGCATGGCTATTTCCGCCTGGCCTCGGCGGAGGTGGGGCACATGCTGGAGGCGATGCTGGCGGTGGCGGGGGCGCGTGGCGATCCGGCGGCGCCGCGCTGGCGCGGGGATGCGCGGCTGCGGTTGGCGCGCACGTGTTACGACCATCTGGCCGGGCGGCTCGGCGTGGCGCTGGCGGATGCGCTGGTGGAGCGGGGGTTCGTGGTGCTGGGCGCGGACGGGGGCGAGGTGACCGCGGCGGGGGCGGCGTTCCTGGATCGGTTCGGGGTGGATGTGGCGGCGATCGGGGCGGGGCGGCGGGCGTTCTGCCGGCCGTGCCTGGATTGGAGCGAGCGGCGGCCGCATCTGGCGGGTGCGGTCGGGGCGGCGCTGGCGGGGCGGTGCTTCGCGCTGGGGTGGGTGGTGCGGGAACGCGATAGCCGGGCGGTGGGGATTTCTGTGGCGGGGGAGGCGGGGTTGGCGGGGGTGTTCGGGGTGGAGGTTGCGGGGCGGAGGCTTGCTTGAATCCGGCCCAGGAGCAGCGCTCCGCCAGCACGCCCGGGGGCACGATCGGAGAGTGCGGATGAGCTATTATATTCGGGTGCTTCCCGGCATGAGCGGATCGTACACCCAGGTTTGGCGGATCGAGAACGACGTTGCCACGTGCATGGGGATCGTGAATCCCGAGAACGGGATGGGAACCTACTTCAAAGCGAATCCCGGCGAGACGATATGGGATGCGCTTCGTCGGATGACGCCGTGGTTCGAGCCTGACGGGCAATGCCCGTTCCATCGAACCATCCTGGGCCCGGGGGAGTTCTATCCGCGGATAGCACGCCCCGATCATCAGCATCCCGGCGAAGCGCCCGGCTGGAATCCCGGCGCACGAACGGAAACCAACGTCATGGCCATCGCATGCGGTCAGCTCGCCACCCTGACGCGGCAACTGGACCGCATCTGCCAGACCGTCCATCCGACCGAGAAAACCTTCGGGGTATTCGGCCACGACATTCGGAACCTGCTGATCCTCGCCTGCACGGAGGTCGAAAGTCATTGGCGCGGCGTGCTGGTTGCCAATGGTGTCAGCCGGGGCCGTTTCGATACCCGTGACTACGCAGCGTTGCGGCAGGCGATGAAGCTGGACGAATATGCCGTCGATTTTCCCGCCTATCCCTGGCTCATGCCTCTCAAACCCTTCGCGGGATGGGGCAGCACCGGTAGCCCCACCCGTGAGTTGCAATGGTACGACGCCTACAATGCGGTGAAGCACAACCGCGAGGCCGCGTTCGAGCGGGCGACTCTCCGCCACGCATTCGAGGCGGTGACCGCCTGCGCCATCATGATGGCAGCGCAATTCGGTCTGTCGGACGGGCTGGGTCAGCGATCGGAATTGCAGGCTTTCTTCCACATTTCGGCGGTCCCCGTCTGGGCGCTTTCCGATGTCTACATTCATCCGTACGGCGAACGGTCGGGAAATTGGATGCCAGTGTCGTTCGGCTTCAAGGCCCCGGGCCGCCTGGCGCCCCCGAGCTCAGTGCGGTCGGCCTGACAGGCCGCGCGGCGGACATCCACCTGGAACAAAGGCGGATACTTGAGTAGGCATGAACGATGCCCCACGAATCGCGCCGCCTTCAGCCATCCTTGCCCGGCCTGTGTCCGGTCGAAACGGCGGGTGCCTTGATGGCGGAGGCCGGCGTCGAAGAACGCGGCGCGGTGTTCACGCGCCGCGAGGTGGTGGCGTTCATCCTCGATCTCGTGGGCTACACGGCCGACCGGCCGTTGCACCAGGCGCGTATCCTCGAGCCCGCGGTGGGGCAGGGCGATTTTCTCCTGCCGACCATCGACCGCCTGCTGGATGCCTACGCCCGTGCGTCGGCGGCATCGCGGCAGGATGTCGTCATCGATCTCGGCGACTGCCTTTGCGCCGTCGAGTTGCATCGGTCGAGCTACGACCGCACGCGCGGTCTGGTCATCGATGCGCTCCGCGCCAAGGACATCGCGGGGGCATCGGCCGCAAGATTGGCCGATCGTTGGCTGCATCAAGGTGATTTCCTGCTGCTGCCGCTCGACGGCATGTTTTCGCACGTCGTGGGCAATCCGCCCTATGTGCGGCAGGAACGCATCCCCGATGCGCTGCTGGAAGAATACCGGCGGCGCTACAACACGATCTACGATCGCGCGGATATCTATATCCCCTTCATCGAGCGTTCGCTCTCGCTGCTGGCGCCGGGCGGGCAGCTTGGTTTCATCTGCGCCGATCGCTGGATGAAAAACCGCTACGGCGGGCCGTTGCGGCGCATGGTCGCCGAGCACTTCCGACTCAGATGCTTCGTGGACATGGTGGACACGCCAGCCTTCCACTCCGACGTGATCGCCTATCCTGCGATCGTCGTCATCGGCCGTGAGCAACCGGGCACCACGCGGGTCGCCTTCCGTCCCGAGATAGACGGGGCATCGCTTGCCGCGATCGCGCACGCGATGAACGCGCCGAAGACCGGGACAGGCAAGGGGGTCACGGAGGTCGCCGGCATCACCCGCGGCTCAGAGCCTTGGGTTCTGGACGCGTCCGATCAGCTCGGCATGGTGCGTCGCCTGGAAACCGAATTGCCGACGATCGAGGCAGCCGGCTGCAAGGTCGGCATCGGCGTTGCGACCGGCGCCGACCAGGTGTTCATCGGTCCTTTCGATGCCCTGGATGTCGAACCCGACCGCAAGCTGCCGGTCGTGATGACCCGCGACATTCTGACCGGCACAGTGAAGTGGCGTGGCTTCGGCGTGATCAATCCCTTTGCCGAGGATGGCTCCCTGGTGCCGCTGCGCCGCTATCCGAAGCTGGCGGCTTATCTTGAGCGACACGGCGCGATCATCAAGGCGCGGCACGTATCGAAGAAGAATCCCGGCAACTGGTATCGCACGATCGACCGCATCTACCCGGAGCTGATGCGGACGCCGAAGCTGCTGATCCCCGACATCAAGGGCGAGGCCCATATCGTCCACGAGGCCGGCGAGCTCTACCCGCACCATAATCTCTACTTCATCACGTCGGACGTCTGGGATCTGCACGCTCTGCAAGCGGTCCTGCTGTCGGACATGACGCGCCTCTTCATCAGCCTCTACTCGACCAGGATGCGCGGCGGGTACTTCCGGTTTCAGGCGCAATATCTGCGCCGCCTGCATATTCCGTACTGGCGCGACGTGTCGGGGCCGATCCGCATGGCGCTCGCCCATGCAGGCAAGGCACATGACAAGGCCGCCTGCAACGAAGCGGCGGCGGCACTCTACGGACTGACGCCGGCCGAGCGGAAGATGCTGGCCAGCGTATCGGGAGTGGCCGATGCCGCTTGACCTCGCGGACTATGATCGCAAAGCCCGAGAGGCCGTCAAAGCGTTCTGGGGCAACCGCGCCACTGCCGTGCAGAAGCAGCGCGAACTCGGTCGTGCCGACCAGGGGGAGAGAGCAGGGGTCACCGCCGGCAAGAACATGGATGGCTTCATCGCACTCATCCAGGACGTGATTCGTGCCAATGGCCTGGGTGACGCTCATGTGATGATCGGCCGCCGCCTGCTGACGTTGCCCGGCTTCTTCCGGCCGACGAAGCTCTGGGACCTTCTGGTGATCAACCAAGGCCGCCTGGTTGCGGCCCTTGAGCTGAAATCCCAGGTTGGGCCATCGTTCGGCAATAACTTCAATAACCGCATTGAGGAAGCACTTGGCACCGCGATCGATCTCTGGACGGCCTACCGTGAAGGTGCCTTCGGCAAGGAGGCGCCGCGCCCTTTCGTCGGCTGGTTGATGCTGGTCGAGGACGCTCCGAAATCGCGCAGCGCGGTGCGCGACAGGTCGCCGCACTTCGCGGTTTTCCCGGAATTCCGGGGCGCATCCTATCTGGAGCGTTACAACGTCTTGTGCCGCAAACTGACGCAAGAACGCCTGTACACCACGGCGACCGTGCTGGCCTCGCCGCGCACGGCAGCGGAAAACGGCGACTACGCCGATCTCTCAGAGCTGGCGAGCCTGAAGAGGTTCATTACAAGTTTCGCCGGGCACATAGCGGCCGAGGCGGCGCGCGAATAGTTTCGACGTCTTTGGCGGGGGAAAAGAGGCCGGCGGAGACTACGCCGTAAATTGGGCACATGCCTCCCAACACATCATGAACCCGAAACGGCCCTCCGTCGGATCGGCCGCTGCTCGCCCTGGTCCGCTGCGCCCGATCCCTTCACGTCTCCTTCTTCCTCCCACGTCCTCCGTGTTGGAACTCCCAACCCACCCACCCCTTGCCCCTCCACCCCAACACTGCCCTAATCCCCCCACCCCAACCGGAGGAAACCCCAATGATCACCTACACCTGGGAACACATCCACCTGCGCAGCCCCGACCCCGAGGCCACCGCCGCCTGGTACCAACGCATCCTCAACGCCGAAGTGATCCGCACCCCCCAGACCGGCGGCGCCACCCGCATCGACCTCACGCTCGGCGGCGGCCAGAAAGTCTTCATCGCCACCGCCAACCCCGCGCTCACCACCGCCGCCCCGCCGCAGACCCCCTATTTCGGCCTCGAACACATCGGCCTCACCGTCACCGACCTCGACGCCGCTGCCGCCGAACTGAAAGCCAAGGGCGTCACTTTCGTCACCGAGCCGATGACCGCCCGCCCCGGCGTCCGCATCGCCTTCATCCGCGGCCCCGAGAACGTCCTGATCGAGCTGATCCAGCGCGGCTGATCCGAACACCCGCCCGCCCCCACCCCCGGCCGGGCGCCGCACCCGACCCATCGGTCCGGCGCCCGATCGGCACCCGCGCGCTCCCCCACGGCCGCCGGCGCTCCAACCGCCACACCGCCCGGCGCGGCACGCCCCGAAGCCGCCGCCCGCCGCCAGGCCCCGGCAGCCGAAGCCTATCCCGCCGGCCACAGCCACGCCGCCCCGCGCACCCCCGACGAATCGCCATGCTTGTTGCGCAGGATCGGCGTGCGCACGACGTCGCTGAACACGCGCCGCCCGATCAGCCGCGGCAGCTCGGCGTAGAGATGGTCCATGTTGGACAGCCCCCCGCCCAGCACGATCACGTCCGGGTCGAGCATGTTCACCACCACCGCCAGCCCGCGCGCCAGCCGCTCCACATGCCGCGCCAGCGCCGCGCGCGCCCGCGCCTCCCCGGCGTCGGCACGCGCCGGCAGGCTGCTCGCGTCATGCGCGCCCGGCCCGTCGGCGTCGGCGGCCAGCGCCGGGCCGCAGACGAACCGCTCCAGACAGCCCCATTGCCCACACCAGCAGTGCGGTCCGGGGACTTCCTGCACCGACGGCCAGGGCAGGGGGTTGTGGCCCCACTCGGCGGCGATCCGGTGCGGCCCGCGGTGCAGCTTGCCGTCCATCACCACGCCGCCGCCGACGCCGGTGCCGAGGATCACGCCGAACACCAGCCCGTAGCCGGCGCCGGCGCCGTCCGACGCCTCGGACAGCGCGAAGCAGTTGGCATCGTTCTCCACCCGCACCTCGCGCCCGAGCTGGGCGCTGATGTCGCGGTCGAATGCGTGCCCGTTCAGCGCGATGGAACTCGCGTTCTTCACGAGGCCGGTGGCCGGGCTGATCGCGCCGGGGATACCGATGCCGACGGTGGCGGTGACGCCGAGCCCGGCCTCCGCCTCGCGCACCAGGCCGGTGATCGCGTCCAGGGTGGCGTCGTAGGCGGGTGGGGTGGCGATGCGGTGGCGCAGCGCCTCGGTGCCGTCGGGGGCGAGGGCCGCGATCTCGATCTTGGTGCCGCCAAGGTCGATGCCGATGCGATGCTGGGTCATGCGCGCCAGCATGCGTCGGCGCCGCTTCCGGCTCAAGCAGGGCAGGCGCCGGACCTGGAAAACCGGTGCGGATGGTGGCTCTTTCGCCTCTCCCGCGAGAACGGGAGAGATAACGCGCCGGACGTTCACGCGATGGCCCCGCCGGCCCGGGCCCGCGGCTTGCCGAAGCACAGGCGGCGGGGCCAGGATGGGCGCCATGAGCGAGACGGTGCTGGACGTGAAGGGGCTCAACTGCCCGCTGCCGGTGTTGCGGGCCAACCGCAGCCTGCGCGGCATGGCGCCGGGGGCCCGGCTCCGAGTGCTCGCCACCGACCGCGCGGCGGTCGCCGATTTTCACGCCTATTGCCAGGAGACCGGCCACGCCCTGCTCGCCTGGTCGGAGGAGGCGGGCGTATTCAGCTTCGTGATCCGCCGCCGCGCCGAGGATCCGCCGCCGAAGGAGGATGGGCCGTGAGCACCGCCCTTTTTACCCATCCCGCCTGCCTCGGCCACGCGCCCGGCCCCTGGCATCCCGAACGGCCGGAGCGGCTGCGCGCCGTGCTCGCCGCGCTGGAGGACGAGGCGTTCGCCCCCCTGCTGCGCGAGGCGGCGCCGGAGGCCACGCGCGCGCAGCTCGCGCTCGCCCATCCGCCCGGCTACATCGACGCGATCCTGGATATCCGTCCGCTGGCGGGGGAGACGGTGGCGCTCGATGCCGACACCGTCATGAGCGAGGGCAGCGCCGCGGCGGCGTTGCGCGCGGCCGGCGGCGCGATCGCCGCGGTCGATGCGGTGATGGATGGCTGGGCGCGCACCGCCTTCGCCGCCGTGCGCCCGCCCGGCCACCACGCCGAACCCGGCCGGCCGATGGGCTTCTGCCTGTTCAACAACGTCGCCATCGCCGCCCTGTGGGCGCGCGCGCACTGGGGCCTGAAGCGGGTCGCGGTGGTGGATTTCGATGTCCACCATGGCAACGGCACGCAGGCGATCTTCGGCCCCGACGCCGATCTGTTCTATGCGTCCTCGCACCAGAGCCCGTGCTATCCCGGCACCGGATCGGCGCGCGAGCACGGTGTCGCCGGCAATGTCGTGAACGCCCCGCTGGCGCCGGGTTCGGACGGGGCGGCGTTCCGGGCCGCCTGGTCGGGTACGATCCTGCCGGCGCTGGCCGCGTTCGGCCCGGAATTGCTGATCGTCTCGGCCGGGTTCGACGCGCACAAGGCCGATCCGCTGGCGGAACTGCGGCTGGAGACGGCGGATTTCGCCTGGATCACGGAAGAACTGCTGGCGGTTGCCGGCGGCCGGCTCGTTTCCGTGCTGGAAGGCGGGTACGATCTCGATGCGCTTGCCGCCTCCGCCGCGGCGCATGTGCGCGTGCTGATGGGGGCGGGGTGATGGCGGACGTCTCGATCCGCGAACGGGTCAAGCGCCCGCCGGCGCCGGCGATGATCGCGAGCTACTACGGCCCGGCGCTGGAACGCGCGCTCCGCACCCAGTTCGACCCCGAAATATGGGTGCATCTCGCCCATTGCGCGATGCTGGATCGCCAGCGCATCATCTCGGCTGCCGACGCGGCGGCGATCCGCGCCGCGCTGCTGGCGCTGCACGCGGCGGGGCCGTCGGTGCTGGACGTGGACGGCACCGCGGAGGACTTGTACAGCTACATCGAACGCCACCTGATCCGCACCCTGGGGCCGGAGGTCGGCGGGCGGCTGCACACCGGGCGCAGCCGCAACGACCTGCACGTGACCACCTGGCGCATGAGCCTGCGTGCACTGCTGGGCGAGGTGCTGGCCGCGCTGGGCGCATTGCGCCGTGTCGTGCTGGACCAGGCGCGCCGCCACGCCGGGACGGTGATGCCGGGCTACACGCATTGGCAGCACGCGCAGCCGGTCACCTTCGGCTACTACCTGCTGGCCTTCGCCGACGCGCTGGCACGCGATTTCGCCCGCCTGCGTGCGGCATACGGGCGCACCGACTGCTGCCCGCTCGGCGCCGGCGCGCTGGCGACCACGGCCTTCCCGCTCGATCGCGATTTCACCGCCGCGGCGCTCGGCTTCGCCCAGGTGATGGAGGTGGCGTACGACGCCGTCGCCTCCCGCGACGACGCGGCCGAGGCGGTGGCGGCCTGCGCGCTGCTGACCACCGGCCTCTCGCGCCTGGCGGTCGATCTGCAGGCGTGGAGCACCTACGAGTATCGCTTCATCGAGCTGGCGGACCAGCATTGCGCCGTCTCCTCCATCATGCCGCAGAAGAAGAACCCGGCGGCGCTGGAGCACATCAAGGCGACCGCGGCGATGGTCGCCGGCGCCCTGACCGCGGTGCTGGCGGCGAGCAAGAACACCGCCTTCGCCGATGTGTCGGACGGGGTGACGGCGGGCAACGAACCAGCGCTGGACGCAGCCCTGCGCACGCGCCGCATCCTGGTGCTGGCCGCGGACGTGCTGGGTGCGCTCATTGTGTTCCCGGACCGGATGGCCGATCTCGCCGCCACCGGCTACGGCACCGCGACGGAACTGGCCGACGTGATCGTGCGCGAGACCGGGCTTTCCTTCCGCATGGCGCATAATATCGTCGCCGTCGTCGTGGCCGACGCGATCGCCGCCGGCCGCGCCGCGAACGACATCGCGCCGGCGGAGCTGGAAGCGGCAGGCGAACGCCTGTTCGGCCGCAAGCTGGGCCTGCCGGCCGAAGTGGTGCGCGCCGCCCTCGACCCGGCCGAGAACGTGCGTCGCCGCACCGTGACCGGCGGCCCCGCGCCCGCGAACATGGCCGCGATGCTGGCCGCCCGCGACGCGACCCTGGAAGCGGAGATGGCAGAGGTGGACCGCAACGCCGCGCATCTGGCGGCACGGCGGGCGGCACTGTTCTGACCTTCTCCCCCCCTTGCGGGGGAGGGCCGGGGAGGGGGGCGGACCGCCCCCCACTCCGACCCTTCCCCGCAAGGGGGGAGGGAGAAGGTCAACGGCAACTGGAAAGAGGACGCATTGATGCGCAATACCGAAACGATCTGGCAACTGGTCGACGCCAAGGCGGACCCGTTCACCGAACTCAGCGACCGCGTCTGGGGCATGCCCGAGCTCGCCTACGACGAGCACCGTTCCTGCGCCGAACATACCGCGATGCTGGACCAGCAAGGCTTCCGCGTCACCCGCGACGTCGCCGGCATCCCCACCGCGCGTGATGGGCGAGGCCGGCGACGGCGGTCCGGTGATCGCCATCCTCGGCGAATACGACGCGCTGCCCGGACTCAGCCAGGAAGCCGGCATGGCCGAACATCGCCCGCTGCCGGGCGACGGCTTCGGCCACGGCTGCGGGCACAATCTGCTCGGCTCGGCCTCGCTGCTCGCCGCCACCGCGGTGAAGGACTGGCTGGCGGCGCACGGCATGCCGGGCCGCGTGCGCTACTACGGCTGCCCGGCCGAGGAAGGCGGCGCCGCCAAGGGCTTCATGGTGCGCGCCGGCGCGTTCGACGACGTCGATATCGCGATCTCCTGGCACCCGGCGGCGTTCTGCCGGCGTGAACGAGCCGCGCGTCGCTCGCCAACACGCGCATCGATTTCACCTTCACCGGCCGCGCCGTCGCACGCCGCCGCCGCGCCGCATCTCGGCCGCACCGCGCTCGATGCGGTGGAGCTGATGAATGTCGGCGTGAACTACATGCGCGAGCACATGCCGTCCGACGCGCGCATCCATTACGCGATCCTGGATGCCGGCGGCATCGCGCCCAACGTGGTGCAGGCGCGCGCCAAGGTGCGCTACCTGATCCGCGCGCGCGACCTGCCGGAACTCACCCCGCTGGTCGCGCGGGTGCGCAAGATCGCCGACGGCGCGGCGCTGATGACCGAGACGACGGTGGACGGCGCAGGTGATCAGCGCCGTGTCCAACCTGCTCGGCAACACGCCGCTGGAACAGGCGATGCACGCCAACCTGGAACGCCTCGGCCCGCCGCCGTTCGACGCCGCGGACCGCGACTTCGCCGCGCGGATCCAGGCGACGCTGAGCGAGCGAGGACATCGCCAGCGCCTTCCGCCGCGTCGGCGTGCCGCTGCGCCGGGACGTCGCCGCTGTGCGACGCTGATCGTGCCGCTCGATGCGCAAGCGCGCGCCGATGGTCGGCTCGACCGATGTCGGCGACGTGAGCTGGGTGGTGCCGACCGTGCAGGCGCGCGGCGCGACCTACGCGATCGGCACGCCGGGCCATTCCTGGCAGCTGACCGCGCAGGGCAAGATGCCGGCGGCGCACAAGGGGATGGTGCACGTCGCCAAGGTGATGGCCGGCGACCGCGGTCGATGCGATGACGGATCCGGCGCTGGTCGCGCGCGCCAAGGCGGATCACGCCGCGCAGGCTTGCCGTCACGCCCTATGTGTGTCCGTTGCCGGAGGGGATCGATCCGCCGATCGACATGTCATGCGCGGTGTAGGCCGCGGCGCTATCCCGCCAGCAGCCGCGCGGCCAGGATCGCAAGCCCGGTGATCGCCAGAGTGGCGTGCACCCCCACGACGCCGCTGCGGTAGCGCCCGCGCCGCAGCCGCACCGCCAGGATCACCAGCCCCGCCAGCAGCGCGAACCCCAGCACCACGGCCGCCGCAAGCCGGAACCCGCCGATCCCCGGCGGCGCCGGCGGACCGGGGCGTTGCAGCGCCAGCACCAGCAGCGCCACCCCGGCCGCGCCCGCCAGCCCGTGCACCGCGCCCACCGGCCAGGGCACCGGCGGCTTGCCGCCTGCGCGCAGTTGCAGGATCGCCAGCACCGATCCCGCCACTGCCGCGGCCAGGCACACCCACGCCGCCCAGACGGTCAGGGTCAGGCTCATGCCAGGTACCGCGCCGTCAGATGCGCCTCGAAATCCGCCGGATCGAGCGGCTTGCCGGTCGCCGCGCGCAGCAGGTCCTGGAACCCGAGCAGGCTGCCCTGTCCGTGCACGTGTGCACGCAGCCAGCCGAGCAGCGGCGCCGCATCTCCCTGTGCCAACGCCGCATCGAGGCCGGGGACCGCGCGCCGCGCCGCCGCCATGAGCTGCGCCGCCGCCATCGCCCCCAAGGTGTAGCTCGGGAAATACCCGAACGCTCCGTCGTACCAATGGATGTCCTGCAGGCAGCCGCGCGCGTCGTCCGGCGGCGTGACGCCGAGCAGCGCGCGCAACCCGTCGTTCCACGCCCCCGGCAGGTCGGCCACCGCGAGGTCGCCGCCGATCAGCGCCTGTTCCAGCCGGAAGCGCAGGATCACGTGCGCCGGGTAGGTCATTTCATCCGCATCCACCCGGATGAAGCCCCGACCCACCCGCCGCCACAGAAGCCCCAGGTTGGCGGGCGCGTAGGGCGCCGGATCGCCGCCGAACGCGGCCAGCAGCTCCGGCCCGAGCCAGGCGAGGAACGCATCCGAACGCGCTGCCTGCATCTCGATGATCAGCGATTGGCTTTCGTGCGCCGCCATCCCGGCGGCCTCACCCACCGGCTGGCGCGCATAGGCCGCAGGCAGGCCGCGTTCGTACAGTGCGTGCCCGGTCTCGTGCACCACCCCCAGTACGGCTTGCGCGAAATCGGCCGGATCGTAGCGGGTGGTGATGCGCACGTCGGTCGGCGTGCCGCTGGAGAACGGATGCGCCGAGCGATCCAGCCGCGCATGGGTGAAATCGAGCCCCAGGCGTTCCGCGAGCCGCCGGCACAGCGCTTCCTGCGCCGCCACCGGGAACGGGCCGGCCGGGCGCAGCGGCGCGGGCAGGGCGGCCTGGCGCGCCTCGGCCCGCGGCAGGGCGTCGGCGAGGAAGGTTTCGTACGCCGCGAACACCGGTGCCACGTCGGCCGCACCGATGCCGCGCTGGTAGCCGTCCATCAGCGCGTCGTAGCGCGAAAGGCCGAGCGCCGGGGCCAGCGCGTCGGCCTGCTCGCGCACCAGCCGCACCACGGTTTCGAGATGCGGGCGCACTTCGGCGAAATCCGAGCGGGCCCGTGCGCCGCGCCAGATTTTCTCGCAGGCGGAATTCTCCCGCGCCTGCGCTTCCACCAGCCGGCCGGGCAGGGCGGCGGCACGGGTATGGGCGTGGCGCATCAGGCGCAGGTTGGCCGCGCGCCAGGGGTCACCGTGGGGGGGATCGGCCTCCGCCGCGGCAAGCGCCTCGGCGGTCTCCGGGGCGACCAGCAGCCCGTGCGCGAGGCCCGCCAGCACGGCGAGCTGGTCGCCGCGCGCCGCCGCGCCACCGGGCGGCATCATCGCCGCCGCGTCCCAGCCGAGCATGGCGGCGGCTTCCTGGATGGTGGCGATGCGGGCGAAGCGCGCGCTCAGGCGATCGTAGGCGGCTTGGTGGGTCACTTGGCGCCGGGTCCGGGACAATGGGGCGTGCGCACCCTAGAAGTGCTGCGGCCGGGGCGGCAAGCGGCGGCCGGTTGGGGCGCGGTAATATATTACCCCAGAGTGAACCCCTTGACCGGCAGCGGTCTGCACGCCATAAGCCGCGACCTGTTGCAAGGGACCAAAGATGAAAACCACCCTCTCGCTGAAGCCCGCGGAGGTGAACAAGGACTGGGTGCTGATCGACGCGGAGGGGCTGGTGCTCGGCCGGCTCGCCTCGATCGTCGCCAACCGTCTGCGCGGCAAGCACAAGCCGCAGTTCACCCCGCATGTCGATTGCGGCGACAACGTCGTCATCGTGAACGCCGCCAAGGTGCGGGTCACGGGCAACAAGACCGCGGACTCGGTATTCTACTACCACACCGGCTATCCGGGCGGCATCAAGGGCCGCACCATCCGCGAGCGGCTGGAGGGCAAGCACCCGGAAAGCGTGCTGGAAAAGGCGATCGAGCGGATGATCACCCGCGGCCCGTTGCAGCGCAAGCAGATGAAGCACCTGCACGTCTATCCCGGGCCCGAGCACCCGCACGAAGGCCAGGCCCCGAAGAAGCTGGACATCGCCGCCATGAACAAGAAGAACCGGAGGGATTGAGCGCATGTCCGGAACCGAAACCCGCACGCTCGCCGACCTCAAGGACCTCGCGGTCGCCGCTGCCGTCGTGCCGTCGGACCAGCCGAAGCGGGAGCCGAAGCGCGATGCGCAGGGCCGCGCCTACGCCACCGGCCGGCGCAAGAACGCCATCGCCCGGGTCTGGGTGAAGCCCGGCAAGGGCGAGATCCTGATCAACGACAAGAAGGCGGCGCAGTATTTCGCCCGTCCCGTGCTGCGCATGCTGATCACGCAGCCCTTCCTGGTCGCCGATCGCTACAACCAGTTCGACGTCTTCTGCACCGTCGTCGGCGGCGGCCTGTCCGGCCAGGCCGGCGCGGTGCGCCACGGGATCAGCCGCGCGCTCACGAACTACGAGCCCGACCTGCGCGGCATCCTGAAAGTCGCCGGCTTCCTCACGCGCGATTCCCGCGTGGTGGAGCGCAAGAAATACGGCAAGGCCAAAGCCCGCCGCAGCTTCCAGTTCTCCAAGCGGTAATTGCGGACCCAACGCCGCCGGGGAATACTGCCCCGGCGGCAGCGGACGCGGTGGAGGCAGGCGGGATGGCATCGGTGTTCATCGACGGGGAGGCCGGCACCACCGGCCTCGGCATCGCCGCACGGCTGGCGGCGCTGGCGGACGTGACGGTACGCAGCCTGCCCGACGCACACCGCAAAGACCCCCAAGCGCGCCGCGACCTGATGGAAGAGGTCGATCTTGTCGTGCTGTGCCTGCCGGACGCGGCGGCACGGGAGAGCGTCGCGCTTGCCGACGGGTTGGGCAACGCCGCGCCCAAGCTGCTCGACGCCAGCACGGCGCATCGGGTGCACCCCGACTGGACCTACGGATTTGCCGAGATGGCGCCGGACCAGGCGGCGCGTATCGCGCAAGCCCGCAAGGTCGCCAACCCCGGCTGCTACCCGACCGGGGCGATCGCGCTGCTGCGTCCGCTGGTCGATGCGGGGCTGGTGCCCGCCGATCATCCGATCAGCATCAACGCGGTCAGCGGCTATTCCGGCGGCGGCAAGTCGATGATCGCGGCGCATGAGCGCGACGGCGGGCCGGCGTTCGAACTCTACAGCCTCGGCCTGGAACACAAGCACGTGCCGGAGACGCAACGCTACGCCGGCCTTGCCCGGCGGCCGATCTTCGTGCCCTCGGTCGGGCATTTCCGCCAGGGGATGCTGGTCTCGGTGCCGCTGCACCTCGATGCGCTGCCGGGGCGGCCGGGGGCGGCCGACCTCGCCGCGGCGCTGGACGCGCGCTACGCCGGCGCCGCGCTCGTGCGGGTGCTGTCGCCCGACGCATCGGGCAAGCTGGAGCCTGAGGCGCTGAACGACACCGACGGGCTGGAGCTGTTCGTGTTCGCCAACGAAGACCATCGCCAGGCAGTGCTGGTCGCAAGGCTCGACAATCTCGGCAAGGGCGCATCCGGCGCTGCGGTGCAGAATCTGCGGCTGATGCTGGGGCTCGACCATGCCTGAGACGCGTACCCTCGGCCCCGGCCCGATCTACGCGCTGGACGGGATCGTCCCGCGCATCCATCCGACCGCCTTCATCGCGCCCACGGCGGCAGTGATCGGCGACGTCGAGATCGGCGCCGAAACGGGGATCTGGTTCGCCTGCGTGGTGCGCGGCGACAGCAACTCCATCCGCATCGGCGCGCGCACCAACATCCAGGACGGGTGCATCGTCCATATCGACAGCGGCAAGCTCTGCACCGTCATCGGCGACGACGTGACGGTGGGCCACGCCGCCGTCGTCCACGCCTGCACCCTGCACGACCGCGCCTTTGTCGGCATCGGCGCCACCGTGCTGGACGGCGCGGTGATCGAGGAAGGCGGCATGCTCGCCGCCGGCGCGGTGCTGACACCCGGCAAGGTGATCGGCCGCAACGAGCTCTGGACCGGCACGCCCGCCAAGCTCAAGCGGGTGATGACGGAGGAGGAGCGGCGGGCCTACGACCGCAACGCCGTCGTCTACCGCGAGCTGGCGGCCCGCTTCCGTGCCGGCCTGACCTCCGTCGGCTAGTGTCCTGCCCCTCACCTTCGCTGCCCTTCGCAGCGAAGGTGAGGGATCAGCAGGCCACTGAAAATAAAGAGCTGGTGTGCCGATCCTGACAGCCGACGACGGCAACATGCGTCAGGATCGGCACACGAGCCGGTCTCCATCGGCAGGGCGGGATCGACCGCCCATTCCGACATCGATACGTCGTACAGCCGTACGTCCTTGTGGCCCAGCATCGCCGATCGCGGCCAGCACCTCGTCCCGGCTCTCCAGCAGTTCGGGACAGGTCGCCCCGACCGGCAGCATCGCGAGCCGGATGGAGCCGATCTGCGCCTCGTATGCGGGCGCGATCCCGAAAATGTCACGGAACCTGTTGATCGCCGGTGCCAGGGTCCGGGCGGCGATGGCGATGTGCGCGATCCGCTTGATCTTCATCGATTCGTCCTTTCCGGAGAAGGGGCACCCCGGCCCACCCGCAGGGACTTCAGGCCGATCATGCGCGCCTCGCCCCCAGGGGAGACGGCCAGGGGGAAACGGCCATGGGCCACTCCCCCCTCGCGGCCCCCCCTGCCGCTCCTGTAAGCTCCGCCCATGCCCCCACCCTCCGCGCCCGAACTGCTCGCGCCTTCCCCGGATCGCCCCGCCGCCGCCCCGCCGGCGTCCGGCATCGCGCCGGACAGCCCGGATCGTTTCCTCAACCGCGAGCTCTCCTGGCTCGATTTCAACCACCGCGTGGTGGAGGAAGCCGAGAACCCCCGCCATCCGCTGCTCGAACGCCTGCGCTTCGTCTCGATCAGCGCCGCCAACCTCGACGAATTCGTCTCGGTCCGCATCGCCGGGCTGATCGGCCAGGCCAAGGCCGGCGTCACCGCGCCCAGTCCGGACGGGCGTACCCCGGCGCAGCAACTGGCCGAGATCCGCAGCCGCACCGAAACCTTGCTCGCCGACCAGCAGCGGGTGTGGGTGGAGCTGCGCAGCCTGCTCGGCGCCGCCGGCATCGTCGTCGGCGAAACCGCGGAACTGGGGCCGGACGATCTCGCCTGGCTGGAAGCCTGGTTCATGGAGCGGGTGTTCCCGGTCCTGACCCCGCTCGCCATCGACCCCGCGCACCCGTTCCCGTTCATTCCCAACATGGGCCTCGTGATCGTGCTGCGGCTCGCCCGCCCCGACGACGGGCAGGGGATGCGCGCGCTGATCCCGCTGCCCGCGCAGGTGGAACGCTTCGTCCGCCTGCCGTCGGGTCCCGGCCAGCCGATCCGCTTCGTGATGCTGGAAGACCTGGTCGGCCGTTTCCTGCACCGGTTGTTCCCCGGCTTCCGCGTTGCCGGCCACGGCATGTTCCGCCTGATCCGCGACACCGACATCGAGTTCGAGGAGGAAGCCGAAGACCTCGTCCGCTCCTACGAGACCGCGCTCAAGCGCCGCCGACGCGGGGTCGCGATCCACCTCACGCTCAGCGCCGACCTGCCCGAGGAACTCGCCGACCTGGTGGCGGGCGAGCTCGGCGCCAGCGCCGACGAGATTTTCGTCCAGGCGGGGATCCTCGGCGTCGCCGACCTGCGCCAGCTCATCGTCGACGACCGCCCGGACCTTTTGTTCCCGCCCTACACGCCGCGCTTCCCCGAACGCATCCGCGATTTCGGCGGCGACTGTTTCGCTGCCATCCGCGCCAAGGACATCATCGTCCACCACCCGTTCGAAAGCTTCGACGTGGTGGTGCAGTTCCTGCGCCAGGCCGCCGACGACCCGACCGTGATCGCGGTCAAGCAGACCCTCTATCGCACGAGCCGCGACAGCCCGATCGTGAAGGCGCTGATCGAAGCGGCGGAGGCGGGCAAATTCGTCACCGCCGTGATCGAGCTGCGCGCCCGGTTCGACGAGGAAACCAACATCCGCCTCGCCCGCACCCTGGAAGCCGCCGGCGTGCAGGTGGTGTTCGGCTTCGCCGCCCTGAAGACGCATGCGAAACTGTCGCTGGTGGTGCGGCGGGAGGGCGGTTCGGTGCGCTCCTACGCGCATTTCGGCACCGGCAACTACCACCCGATCACCGCGCGCATCTACACCGACCTGTCGTTCTTCACCTGCGATCCGGCGCTCACCCGCGACGCCGCGCGGTTGTTCAACTACCTCACCGGCTACGCGCGGCCGGAGGGGATGGAGGCGATCGCCTTCTCCCCGCTGACCCTGCGCCCGGCGCTGCTGGAACTGATCGAGCGCGAGATCGCCTTCGCCCACGCCGGCCGGCCCGCCGGCATCTGGCTCAAGCTGAACAGCCTGGTGGACGTGGCGCTGATCGACGCGCTCTATCGCGCCTCGGCGGCCGGGGTGCAGATCATGGCAGTGGTGCGCGGCATCTGCTGCCTGCGCCCGGGCGTGCCGGGCCTGTCGGACAACATCCGGGTGAAATCGATCGTCGGGCGGTTCCTGGAACACAGCCGCATCTGCGTGTTCGGCAACGGCGCCAAGCTGCCCTCGCGTCAGGCGCGGGTCTACATCAGCTCGGCCGACTGGATGGAGCGCAACATGGACTGGCGGGTGGAAAGTCTGGTGCCGATCACCAACCCGACCGTGCACGCGCAGGTGCTGGACCAGATCATGGTGGTGAACCTGAGGGACTCGCTGCAATCGTGGGAGCTGTCGCCCGACGGCACCTGGCGGCGGGTGGCGGCGGGGCGCAAGCCGGTCTCCGCGCATGATTATTTCATGACCAATCCGTCCTTGTCGGGCCGCGGCTCGGCGCTGCACGGCCCGCTGCTCACCATCCCGCCGGGCGCGCCGATGCGGCGTGCCGAACGCGGGATCGAGGACTGACATGGCCCTCTTGCCGCGCTGCGCGGTCGTCGATCTCGGTTCGAATTCGGTCCGTCTCGTCGTCTACGAGGGACTCGGACGCAATCCGGTCGCGATCTTCAACGAAAAAGCGGTGCTGCGACTCGGTCGCGGCCTGCAGGCGAGCGGCCGGCTGAACGCGGAGGGCATGGAGCTCGCCTTCACCGTGCTGCACCGCTACCACGCGGTGGCGCGCGCCATGCGCGCCGATCCGATCGAGGTGCTGGCCACCGCCGCGGTGCGCGATGCCTCCAACGGCCCGGAGTTCGTTGCCGCCCTGGCGGAGCGGATGCCCGGCGTCGCGATCCGGGTGCTGTCGGGGCCGGAGGAAGCGGATTTCTCCGCCCTCGGCGTGCTGTGCGGCATTCCCGACGCTGACGGCATCCTGGCCGACATCGGCGGCGGCTCGCTCGAAATGGTGCGTATCACCCGCGGCGGACACGGCGGCGCGCGCACGCTCGGCCTCGGCGTGATCCGGCTTTCGGAACGCGCCGGTGGGGACGTGGAACGCGCGCGCGCGATCGTCGATGCCGACCTCGCCGAGATCCCCTGGCTGGCGGAAGGAGAGGGGCGTGATCTCTATCTGGTCGGCGGCGCCTGGCGGGCGCTGGCGCGCGTGCATATGGCGCAGCTCGCCTATCCATTACAGATGGTACACCAATACGCCATCGGGCGGGAGGAGGCACGCGCGCTCGCCACCATGATCGCCGGGGCGGGAAGGCGCGCGCTGGAGCGCCTGCCCGGCATGCCGCGCCGGCGCATCGAGGATCTGCCGTTCGCCGCCGTGGTGCTGCGCCGGCTGCTGCGCCCGGCCACCTTGCGCCGGGTGGTGTTCAGCGCCAGCGGCCTGCGCGAGGGCTGGTACCTGCGCCGCGTGCCGGACGCGGTGCGCGCGGAGGACCCGCTGCTCGCCGCTGCTTGCCACTACGCGCATTTCCTCGGCCGCGATCCGACCCTGCCGCCCGCATTGATCGACTGGACCGCGCCGCTGTTTCCGAACGAAACCGCCGACGCCGCCCGGCTGCGCACCGCCGCCTGCTGGATGTCCGACCTCGGCAGCCACGATCACCCGGAATTCCGCGCCGAGCAGGCGTTCCTGCGCGTGTTCCGCCAACCCGGCATCGGGCTCGACCACCACGCCCGCGCCTTCCTCGCGCTCGCGGTGGCGCTGCGCTACGAGGCGGATCCGGATATCGGCTTCCTGCGGCCGGCACGCGCGCTGCTCGATGTCGCCGGGGCGCACCGGGCGGAGGTGCTGGGGATGGCGCTGCGACTCGCCTATACGCTGTCGGCCGGCACGCCGGATCTGCTGGCCGGCACGTCGCTGCGCCCGGACGGCGGGCGGCTCGTGCTGCGGCTGCAGGCATCGCACGGCGTGTTCGGCGGCGAAAGCATCCTGCGCCGACTGGACCGGCTGGCCCAGGCGATGGGGCTGGAGGCGGCATCCGACCCTGCCCGCTAACCCACGGCATTGCGGAGGAACGGGACACCATGCGCGCGTCACGCGCCCGAACCGGAATATCCGCCCGGCAAGGCCCCGAAACGCTCGTCTCCTGCGCTTGCCGGACTGCGGCGAACTGCCTATGCTTGTCGGGACTTGCGAATTATTCGCAATAGGGAGCCTGGCCTGATGGGCAACGATACGAGCCGGATCGCGCGCCGCTGTGAACGTGCGGTGGTCACCGCGTACCGCGACCTGCGCCAGCTCGGCACCGACGACATGGGTGCCTTCCAGGCCTGCACGACGCTCTATCGCATCCACCACCCGGAAGCCTCGGAAACCGAGGCGCGGCGCCTGGTTGCGGAATGGATCGACCATCACGTGGTCCGCGCCGACGCCGGACCCACGCCGGGTTGCGCCTGCGGCTGAGAGTTTGTGAAAGAATGCCCGCCGGCCGACAAAATCGCCCGAAAACCCGGGCATTTTCAACGGGCGTTCTTTCGCAAGTTCGATTTCTTCACATGCTCTGAGCCGCCGCGCGCCGACCTCGTCTTCAGCCCCCTCCGCCTTCAGCCGGGATCGTCGAGCCCGATCGCGCGCAGCCGTGCCCTCTCCTCGTCCCAGCCGGCGCGCTCCTTCACGTTCAGGAACAGATGCACCGGCCGCTCCAGCAGCGCCGCCAGCTCGTGGCGCGCGCGGGCGCCGATCGCCTTGATGCGCGCGCCGTGCTCGCCGATCAGGATCGCCTTGTGGCCGGGGCGGGCGACGTAGACCGTGGCCTCGATCCGCACGCAGCCGTCCTTGCGCTCCTGCCAGGTCTCGGTCTCCACCGTCGTGGCGTAGGGAACTTCCTCGTGCGTCTGCAGGAAAATCTGTTCGCGCACGATCTCGGCGGCCAGCAGCCGGTCGGGCAGGTCGGTCAGGTCGTCGTCGGGATAGAGCTAAGGCCCTTCCGGCATCGCCGCCGCGAGCGCCTCGGCCAGCCGGTCCAGCCCGTCGCCGGTCACGGCACTGACCATGAACGTGGCGGCGAACGGCGCCAGGGCGGACAAGGTCGCGGTCAGCGGCAGCAGCCGCGCCGGCGCCAGCAGGTCGATCTTGTTGAGCACCAGCCAGCACGGCCGCCCGCTCGCCCCCAGCGCCGTGGCGATCGCCTGCACCGCCGCCGTCGCGCCGGCCCGCGCATCCACCAGCAGCAGCGCCAGATCGGCATCCTGCGCCCCGCCCCAGGCCGCCGCCACCATCGCCCGATCGAGCCGCCGCCGCGGCTGGAAGATGCCGGGCGTGTCCACCAGCAGAACCTGGCTCTCCCCGCGCATCAGGACACCCAGCACGCGAAACCGCGTCGTCTGCGCCTTCGGCGAGACGATCGACAGCTTCGCCCCGGTCAGCCGGTTGAGCAACGTGGACTTGCCGGCATTCGGCGCCCCCACGATCGCCGCGAACCCGCAGCGGGTCATGGACGGGCGGCTTCTTGGGGGGGGCGGGCAAGGAAGGCCAGGGGCTCTGCCCCTGGACCCCGCCAGGGAACTCGTCCCCTGGACCCCATTCTTTTGGTTCGGAGCGGGTGGGGGTGTCTCGGGTCCGGCGCGGGGCTGCGCGGAGCGGGGCGCGGGCAGGGGGAAGGGCGCATCTGCGCCCTTCCCCCTGCCCAACGCCCCGCTCCGCACAGCCCCGCGCCGGACCCGAGACACCCCCACCCGCTCCGAACCAACGGATCGGTTCCAAGGGCCGTGCCCTTGGCGGGGGTCCAGGGGGCAGCGCCCCCTGGCCTTCCTTGCCTGCCCACCTCAGAAAGTTGCCCGTTCATGCCCCCTCCAGGGTTTGCAGCAGTGCGGCGGCGGCGTGTTGTTCGGCGGCGCGTTTGGTGCTGGCGGTGCCGCTGGCGCTGTGGGGGCCGACGGTGACGGTGAGGGTGAAGTGCGGGGCGTGTGGCGGGCCGGAGCGGTCGGTGACGGTGTAGGCGGGCAGGGGGTGGCCGCGTTTCTGCGCCCATTCCTGCAGGCTGGTTTTGGGGTCGCGCGGCGGGTCGGTCTGGCGGTCCATGGCGCTTTGCCAGGCCTGGCGGACGAAGTGGCGGGCCGGTTCGAGGCCGCCGTCGAGGAACAGCGCGCCGATCGCGGCCTCCAGCGCGTCGGCGCGCACGGTGGCGCGGGCTGCGACCCCGGCTCGGGCTTCGCCGGGGGAGACGGCGAGCGCGGCGCCGAGTCCGATCGTTTCGGCGACTTCGGCGAGCACGGGCTGGGAGACGAGGTGGGCGAGCCGGCGGCCGAGTTCGCCTTCCTGTTCGTGCGGGAAGCGTTCGACCAGCCATTCGGCGATCAGCAGGCCGAGCACCCGGTCGCCGATGAACTCCAGCCGTTCGTTGGAGCCGCTGCCGCGCCCGCGGCGCGGGCGCGGCGGAGCGGTGGGTCAGCGCTTCGCGCAGCAGGTCCGGGCGTGCGAAGCGGTGGCCAAGCAGGGTTTCGATCGCGTCCTGCCCCGATGCAGCCATGGGTCGGGGGATCGGTTGGGTCAGTGGATGACCATTCCGATCCGCCCCCAGCGGATCTCGAACGGCCATTCCCAGAACTCCCACCACGGATCGCGAGCGTCGATGGAGAAGAAGATGAGCTCGGCCTTGCCGACCAGGTTCTCCATCGGCACGTAGCCCCAGAAGCGGCTGTCGGCGGAATTGTCGCGGTTGTCGCCCATGACGAACAATTCGCCCGGCCGGCACGGTATAGACGCCGGTGTTGTTCGCCTCGCCCTCGTCGGTGGCCTTGAGGATGTCATGCATGACCGGCTTGCCGTGATTGGAGGGCGGCAGGGTTTCCTGGTAGCGGCGCAGCATCATGCCGATGCCGCTTTCGTCGTCCACGTAGTCGCCGTCCGGCTGGCGCGGCACTTCGGTGCCGTTGATGTAGAGCTGGCCGTTCTGCACCTGGACCTTGTCGCCGGGCAGGCCGATCGATCCGCTTGATGTAGTCGATCGAGGTGATCGCGGCGGGTAGCGGAACACCATCACGTCGCCGCGATGCGGCACCGCGCCGAAGATGCGGCCTGGAGAACAGGTCGGGCGAGAACGGCAGCGAGTAGCGGGAATAGCCGTAGCTGTATTTCGCGACGAACAGGTAGTCGCCCACCAGCAGGGTGGGGATCATGCTGCCGGAGGGGATGTTGAACGGCTCGAACAGCGAAGGTGCGGATGAAGACCGCGATCAGCCCGGCATAGACGATGGTCTTGACGTTCTCGACGCAGTCCGCTGGTGGTGTGTTTCGCCTTGCTCGCGGCCATGCGGGGGGAGGGTCCGGGTCGAGGGGGTACGGGGGTTCAACCCCACGCGCGGGGCGGCGTCAAGCAAGCGCTGGCGGCGGACGGCGGAGATGATGACCTGGGCGTAGGCGTAGGGATATTCGTCGGTCATCGTCAGCGCCACCGACGCCGCCATCCCGCCGGCGTGATCGCGGCGAGCCGGTCCGCCGCCGCCCCGGTCATGCGCAGGGTCGGCTGGCCCGCCCGGCAGGTTGACCACGCCGAGGTCGGAGAAGAACACGCCGCGGCGGAACCCGGTGCCGAGCGCCTTGGCCGCCGCTTCCTTGGCGGCGAAGCGCTTGGCGAAGGTGGCAGCGCGGATGCGCTCGGTGCGCCGCTGCGCCTTGGCGCGTTCGAGCGGGGTGAACACCCGCTCCAGGAAGCGGTCGCCGTGCCGGGCGATCGCCGCCTCGATCCGGCGGATGTCGCAGATGTCGGACCCGAGGCCGAGGATCATCCTTTCGCCCGCTCCACGCTCTTGATCGCCGCCCGCCGCGCGCAGGCCGGCGATCACCTTCGCCAGGTGGCCGAGGTCGCGCACGTCGACGTCGACCAGCACCTCGATGAAATCCTGCTGGCGGTTGACGATCTTGCAGGTTGGCGATCACCCCGTCCTGCTTGGCGAGGCGTTGGTGATCGTCGGCCAGCGCGCGCGGGCTCGTTGCCGGCGATCACGCTGATCCGCGCGGTGTGCCCGGCGCCTGGCCGCGGCTCGGCGGCGGCGGGGTTCCAGTCCGACGTCGATGAAGCGCTCCGGCGTGGCGGCGAAGCCCTCCAGCGTCTGGCAGTCGCGCGCGTGGATCGTGACGCCCTTGCCGGTGGTGACGATGCCGACGATCGCGGTCGCCCGGCACCGGATGGCAGCAGCCGGCGAAGTGATAGGCCATGCCGGGCACCAGGCCGGTGATCGGCATCGCACGCGTCGCCCCGGCCGCCGCGCGCGGCCGGGCGCGGCGGCAGCGGCGGGCACCATGCGCGGCGCGCGCGGCGTCTGGCGCAGTTCCGGATAGGCCGCGTGCACCACGTCCTTCGGCGCCGAGGTTGCCGTTGCCGACGGCGACGTACAGGTCTTCCAGCGCTGGCGAGCTTCAGCGCCTTCAGCGCCGGCTCCAGCGCCTTCTCCGAGCCGTCGACGCCCGGCCTGGCGGAACGCCTTGGCCAGTTCCGCCCGGCCGGCGTCGCAGGTGCTGCTGCGCGCTGCTGCTGGTGCACGAAGCGGCGGATGCGCGCGCGCGCCTTGCCGGTGACGACGAACCGCTCCCATTGCGGCGACGGCGTGCCGCCGCGGGAGGTCATGATCTCGACCTGGTCGCCGTTCTGCAACTGGTAGCGCAGCGGCATCAGCCGGCCGTTGATCTTGGCGCCGACGCAGGTGTCGCCGACCTGGCTGTGCACCGCATAGGCGAAATCGACCGGCGTCGCGCCGCGCGGCAGCTGGATCAGCTGCGCCCTTCGGCGTGAAGCAGAACACCTGGTCGTCGTAGAGCTCGAGCTTGGTGTTCTCCAGGAACTCGTCGGGCGCCGCGGAGTTCTCCAGGATTTCCAGCAGGTCCTGCACCCAGCGGAACTGCTGCAGGTCCTGCGGCGGCATGGCGTCGGGCTGCTTGTAGAGCCAGTGCGCGGCGACGCCGTTTTCCGCCACGTCGTGCATCTCGTGCGTGCGGATCTGCACCTCGATCTTCTGGTTGCGCGGCTCGCGCAGCGTCACGCCGGTGTGCAGGCTCTGGTAGCCGTTCGATTTCGGCGTCGAGATGTAGTCCTTGAACCGCCCGGCGATCACCTGGATAGGCGGCGTGCACCGCGCCCAGCGCCACGTAGCAGGCCTCGCGCGTCGGCACCACGATGCGGAACGCCATGATGTCGGACAGCTGCTCGAACGCCACGTTGCGCCGCTGCATCTTCTCCCAGATCGAGAACGGGCGACTTCTCCCGCCCGGTCACCTCGATCACCTGCGACGCCGGCGTCGCTCGCAGACGCGGCGCAAGTTCGCGCGCGCACCTCCTCGATCACGTCGGCGCCCTGGCCGCGCAGGAAGTTGAGCCGGGCCTGGATGGTGTCGTAGGCCTCGGGTTCGAGCTGGGCGAAGGCCAGCGTCTGCAGCTCGGTCTTCACCGCGTCCATGCCGATGCGCTCGGCGAGCGGGGCGTAGATCTCCATCGTTTCGCGCGCGATGCGCTGGCGCCGCTCCGGATCGGCGCACGAAATGCAGCGTGCGCATGTTGTGCAGCCGGTCGGCCAGCTTGACCAGCAGCACGCGGATGTCGCGGCTCATCGCCAGCACCAGCTTGCGGAAATTCTCCGCCTGCTTGGTGCGGTCCGATTGCAGTTCGAGCCGGGTCAGCTTGGTGACGCCGTCGACCAGGCCGGCGATCTCGTTGCCGAACCGCTGGCTCGATCTCCGCGCAGCTTGACCGGCGTGTCCTCGATCACGTCGTGCAGCAGGCCGGTGACGATGGAGGCGGTGTCCAGCCGGTAGCCGGCCAGGATGTCGGCCACCGCGAGCGGATGGGTGATGTAGGGATCGCCGTTGTCGCGCCGCTGCGCGCCGTGCGCCTGCATCGGCCAGCACGTAGGCGGCGTCGATCAGGCCGGTGTCGGCCTTGGGATCGTAGGCGTGGACCTTCTCGGTCAGCTCGAACTGGCGGATGACGGCGGGCGGGCGGCGCGGCGGCGCCGGCCGTGCGCGGCCGGCGGCACGGCGCCGGCGCCGCGGCGCCGTCCGGCGCGCGCGCCTCGCGGGCGCACATCCGGCGCGACGCGCCGGCGCCGTCCGCGGCGCCCGCCGGGGTCCGGATCGCTGGCGTGCCTAGCGGCGTCGCCGGCCGCCGAGCTCCGCCTCGATGGCCGCTTCGAGGTCCTCGGGCGACAGCTCCTCGTTCTCGGCCGGCAGGGCGGCCGGCTTCCTCCTCGGCCGAGACGTCCTGCAGGCCGAAGATGTTCTGGTCGGTCGGGATGAGGTCCAGCACTTCCTCGTCCGCCGGCTCCGGCTCGGGCGCGCGGGACAGCGAGCTTGATCAGGTCCTGCTCCAGCCGCGGCGAGCTCGATCGTTTCCTCGGCGATCTCGCGCAGCGCGACGACCGGGTTCTTGTCGTTGTCGCGATCGACGGTCAGTTCCTCGCCGCGCGCCAGGTTGCGCGCCCGCTGGGCGGCGAGCAGCACCAGCTCGAAGCGGTTCGGGACTTTCTGGACGCAGTCTTCGACGGTGACGCGCGCCATGCGGGCAGGCTCCGGGCGGTTCTCGGGAATAAGTGCATGTAGGGGAGGCCGTGCCGCAGTGCAAGAACACAGCCGGACAGGCGATGCCTTCTTCCCTCCCGCAAGAGGAAGGAAGCCGCGGGGCCTACCCGCCGCGCGGATCGGGCACGCGCGCCGCGGCCAGCACGTCCACCTGTCGCGCGCCCGCCTCCAGCAGCACCGAAGCGCAGGCGTTCGCGGTCGCGCCCGACGTCAGCACGTCGTCGATCAGCAGCACGCACCGCCCGGCCAGCGTGGCGGCGCGACGGGGCCGGACCGCGAAGGCGCCGTCCAGCGCCGCTTCCCGCTCGGCCGCCGTCTTCCCCCCGAGCGGCGCGGTCGGCCGCAACCGGCACAGCGCATCGACCAGCACCGGCCGCCGTGCCCGCCGCCCCAGCGCCAGCGCCAGCACCGCCGCCTGGTTGTAGCGGCGGGAGAACAGGCGGCGGCGGTGCAGCGGCACCGGCACCAGCAGGTCGGCGCGGTCGAGCAGGGCGGCGCCGGCGCGCAGCAGGAACGGCGCCAGGCGCGCCGCGATCTCCGGCCGGTCGGCATGCTTGAACGGCAGGATCAGACGCCGCGCGCCGGCGTCGTACAGCAGCGCGGCCCGGGCGGTCGCGAACCGCGGCGGCGCGGTTTGGCAGGACGCGCAGATGCCGTCCCGCCCGGCGGCGCCGGTCGAGGCGAAGGGCAGGCCGCAGCGGGCGCAGACCGGATCGGCGATCAGGATCGTGGCGCGGAAGCAATCGGCGCAGAACAGCCCCGCTGCGCTGACCGGCGCCTCGCAGACGAGGCATTCGGGCGGCAGCAGCAGGTCGAGCGCGGCGCCGAGGGCTGCGCCCGCGCCGCGCACCAGGGCATGCGCCGGCGTGGCCGCCGGACCGCCGCCGCGCGCGGGAGGCAGCTCAAAGCGCGAAAATGAAATCGAACCTGGGAACGAACGCCCGTTGAAAATACCCGGGTTTCCGGGCGTCTTCGGCGGAAGACGGGCCTTCATTCACGAACTCTCAGGCGTGCGCGGCCACACCGAACCGCACCGTGCCGTCGCGTGCGATGGCATGCACGAGCTCGATCTCCCACGACAGGTATTCCCGCATCGCCGCCTCGACGCCGGAGTTGCGGTCGTAGGGGCGGAGATAGGCATCGACGCAGGCGGCGTCGGGCGGGGTGGTGCGGTCCTTGACCAGCGGCCGGCCGAAGGCGTGCCAGGCGGCGGTGCCGCCCTCCAGCGCCACGACCTCGGCCGCGCCGAGCGCCCCCAGTTCCGCCACCGCAAGCCGCGCCAGCGCGCCGTCGGGCGAGGTCGCCGCCACGAGGCGCGCCCCGGCCAGCGCCTCGGCCAGCACGCCCAGCCGGCCGCGCACGCCCCAGACTGCGCCGGGGATGTGCCCGTCGCGATAGTCCAGGCTGCGCGCGACATCGACGATCACGGTCGGCGTGCCGGCATCCAGCGCCTCGGTCAGCCGCAGCACCTCGATAGTCGGGACCGGCGCGGCGAGCTCCGGCACCGCGCCCGGCGCGGGGCCGAGATCACCCAGCGCGGCGAACCCGCCGTCGACCACGAACACGTCGGCCTGGCCCATCTGGCGCAGCCAGGCGGCGGCCATGCGCGCGCGCACCCCGTCGTCGTCGAGCAGCACGATCCGCGCGTTGCGCACCGCGATCCAGCCGTCGGTCGCCTGCACGAGCTGCCCGCCGGGGGCGTTGCGGCTGGCCGGATGATGTGCGGCGCGGAATTCCGCCGGATCGCGCACGTCGAGCAGATAGAGGCTGCGCGCGGGATCGGCGGCAAAGCCGGCCACCTGCTCGGGCGTCGACCACGCGCACGCCGGACGTCTCGGCAAAAGCGCCGGCGCGGGCGAAGGCGAGGGCGGCGGTCTTCGGCGCGCCGGGCGGGAAGCGTTCCGTGCGGCCCTGCTCGCAGCGCAAGCCCGGCCAGCTCCCAGCCCATGGTGCCGTTGCGCAAGCGCCACGACCTTGTTCGGGATCCCGGCGCGGCGCAGGCTTTCGGCGCCCATGATGCTGCGGGTGCGCCCGGCGCAGTTCACCACCACGAGCGTGTCCGGATCGGGCGCCAGGTCGCCGATGCGATACGCCAGTTCGCCGCCCGGCACGCTGATGCCGGTCGGGATCGACATGCGGCGGAACTCGGCTTCCGTGCGGCTGTCGAGCACCACCATCTTGCGCCCGGAATCGAGCCAGGATTTCAGCTCCGGCGGATCGACGCTTTCGGTGCCGTAGTGGTGCTCCACCCATTCGCCGAACGCCTTGGACGGGACGTTGACGCCGCTGAACAGCTCGCCGCCGGCGGTGGCCCAGGCGCGGGTGCCGCCGTCGAGCACGGCGACGTCGGTGAACCCGTCGGCGATCAGCCAGGCGGCCAGCGCCTCGGCCACGCCGCGCCCGTCGTCGAGGCAGACGAGGCGGACGGAGCGGCGCGGCAGCAGCGCGCGGGCGCGCATGCTCGCGCTGCGAAAACGGGCAGGGGACCGCCCAGAACAGGTGGGAGGCACCGAATTCGCCCTCCTCCCGCGCGTCGAGCAGGGCGAGTCTCGGCCCCGTCGTCGAGCCAGCGGCGCAGGGTGACGGCCGGGATGCGGCGGATGAAGCTATCCATCGGATCAGTATGCGCCCGAAGCGACGCCGGGCACCAGTGCGCCGGCGGCGGCGATCCTCTTGCGGGCCGCCCGGCGAGGCGCATGTTTTGTCACATGCCCTCCGCCGACCGGCCGGTCCTCCTATGGTACCGCAACGACCTCCGCCTGGCCGACCACGCCGCGCTCGCCGCGGCGGTGGCGAGCGGCCGGGCGGTGCTGCCGGTGTTCGTGCTGGATACGCCGCCGCCGGGGCCTGCGCGCCGGGCGGGGCGGCGCGCTGGTGGCTGCACCACAGCCTGGCCGCGCTCGCCGACAGCCTCGCCGCCGCCGGCGCGCCGCTGGTGCTGCGCCGCGGGCGCGGCCGCCCGAGTGCATGCCCGCGCTCGCGCAGGAGGTGGGCGCGACGGCGGTGTTCGCCGGCCTCGCGCCGCGAACCCTGGGCCGCGCCGCCAGGAAGCGGCGGTGGTGGTGGCGCTGGCCGCGGACGGCATCGCCTTCCGCCGCTTCCGCACCGCGAGCCTGTTCCGCCCCGACGCGCTGCGCACCGGCGCCGGCGGCGGCTACGCCGTCTACACCCCGTTCGCCCGCGCCGCGCACGCCGCCGTCGCCGCCGGGCGCGGACCCGCCCCGCCGCGCCCGGCGCCCGCCCGCATTCCCGCCCCGCCGCCGCCGCGCGTCCGACCTGCTGGCGAGCTGGCGGCTGCTGCCCCGCCGCGCCCGGACTGGGCCGGCGGGCTGCGCGCGACCTGGCACCCGGGGGAGGCGGGCGCGCGCGCCCGGCTCGCCGCGTTCCTGGACCGCGGCCTGCCCGCCTATGCCGAGCGATCGCGACCGGCCCGACCACGCCGTGCACCTCCGCCCTGTCGCCGCATCTGCATTGGGGCGAGATTTCGCCCGCCGCGGTCTGGCACGCCGCCGCCGGCGACAGCCCGCGGGGCGGAGAAATTCCGCGCCGAGCTGCTGTGGCGGGACTTCGCGCTGCACCAGTTGCACCACCATCCCGATCTGCCGGAACGCCCGCTGCGCCCAGCCTTCGCCGCCATGCCCTGGCGCGACGACCCCGCCGCGCTCGCCGCCTGGCAGCAGGGCCGCACCGGCATCCCGCTCGTCGATGCCGGGATGCGCCAGCTCTGGACGACCGGCTGGATGCACAACCGGGTGCGCATGGTCGCCGCGTCCTTCCTGGTGAAGCACCTGCTGCTGCCCTGGCAGGCGGGGGCGGCGTGGTTCTGGGACACGCTGGTGGACGCCGACCTCGCCGCCAACGCCGCGAACTGGCAATGGGTGGCCGGCTGCGGCGCCGACGCGGCGCCGTATTTCCGGGTGTTCAACCCGGTGCTGCAAGGCCGCAAGTTCGACCCCGACGGCGCCTATGTGCGCCGCTTCGTGCCCGAGCTGGCGCGGCTCGACCGGGCCTTCATCCATGCGCCGTGGGAGGCGCCGGAGGCGGTGCTGCGGGCGGCCGGGATCGTGCTCGGGGCGCGGCTACCCCGCGCCGATCGTCGATCTGGCGGCCGGGCGGGCGCGCGCGCTGGCCGCCTTCGCCGGGTTGTCGTCCGCGGGGGCCGCATGAGCGCCGGGGACGGGCCGGAGCCTTCCCCCGCCGCCGCCGCGCCGCGCGCCATCCCCGCCGGCGCGCGGCTGCGGGTGGTGGGCGATGTGCACGGCGACGCTTCCGCCTTCGCCTACGCCGCGGCGACCGACCGCTTCGTGGTGCAGCTTGGCGACCTGACCGACTACGGGCCGCACAGCGCGCGCGCGCTGGAGCTGATGTTCGGGCTGATCGATGCCGGGCGCGGGCTGTTCCTGCTCGGCAACCACGACCATCGGCTGGCGCGCGCGCTGGATGGCCAGGCGCTGCGCACGGAGGGGGAGCTGGCGCGCACCCTGGCCCAGCTCGACCCCCCGCTTGCCGCCCGGGCGCGGGCCGAGCTGGAGCGCGCGCCGCTGTGGCTGCAACAGGGGCGGTCGGTGTTCGTGCACGGCGGGTTCCATACCGAGATGCTGGCGGCGGCGTCGATCCCGCTGGGTCCGCGGCGGGCGGCGGGGGCGGAGGCGCGGGCGCTGTTCGGGGAGCCGACCGGGCGGACGCAGACGGACGGGTTTCCGGAACGCAGCCTGCGCTGGGTGGATCGGATTCCGCCGGGTTTCACGGTCTATTGCGGGCATGACCGGCGGAGCACGGACGGGCGTCCGTGGCGGCGGCGGGGGGCGCGGGGAGGGGAGGCGGTGTTTCTGGATACCGGGGCCGGGAAGGGGGGGCATTTGTCTTGGATTGATTTGTAGGGGAGGGGTGGCCCGGACCGGTGATTCGGCGTGGGGCCGAGCAATGGGCCTCGGCAGAGAGGTTTTGATGGGGTTGAACGGCGGGCTGCACGCGGTTCATGTCGGAGCATCCGCCGATCGCTTCCATACGACCGGAGTTGGCCGGGAGCGGAAAGGCCGCTTCGGAGCACACAGCCGGCCAAAACCGTCGCAGCGTTCGGCCGACTGCCCGGCTGCTGCCGATCCATCGCGGACGCTCCAACCGGTTCGCGCGAAGTCTGGCGTTGGCCCGCGGCACCGGCCTTGAGCCGACGCGGCCTCGTCTGCTCAAAGAGGCATAGGGCCAATCGTTCCCACCCAGCCAGCGAGGGGATTCCCATGCCGACCGACGCCTCCTACAACCTCAACGGCGGGTTCAAGCCAACCACGAAGCGGTCGGCTGATCTGGATGGCTTGGATTTCTATCCCACCCCTGCCTGGGCCACGCTCGCCCTCATCGAGAATGAGCGGTTCGAGGGTGACATCTGGGAATGCGCCTGCGGGGACGGCTCCATGACGGAAGTGCTTGGCCGGACCGGGATGCGGATCATCAGCTCTGACCTATACGACCGCGGCTTCGGCGAGACCGGTCATGACTTTCTTGCCAGCAACCGGCACGCGGCCAACATCGTCACGAACCCACCGTTCCACAGTGCCGAAGGTTTCGTGGCCCAGTGCCTCGAATTAGCCGAGGCTAAATTTGCCCTACTCCTGCGCCTCGCGTTCCTGGAGGGGGCGAACCGGACGCGGACAATCTTCCACAAACATCCGCCTGCACGCGTGTGGGTCTTCAGCGAGCGAATCACCTTTTATCCCAAGGGCGCCAAGATGGCCGGCAGTGGAACCACGGCGTACGCGTGGTTCGTTTGGGACAAGGCCCGCAGCGGGCCAACGGAGCTGAGGTGGTTCAAGCCGGGCTATAAGGCGAAATACCGAGACTTTGCCATGTCTTCGCTGGACCTGACGGCCGCTGCCGACTAGTACAGCGATTCGGAATTGGCGATCACAGAAGCCGCCCCCGCGCCCGGAGGCGCGCGCAGCAGCCGAGGCACTGCGGGCCCTTGGGTGCGATTCGGCAATTCGCGAACGCTGTACTAGGCCCGCCCCACGACTAGGACAGCAGCGCCTGGACCGTCGAGCGGCCCTCATCGGAAATCCGCAGGCCATTCCGTTCGTAATACGCCAACCCCTGATGGATAAAGCTCGACGGCTGGTCCCGATGCGAGATCATGTTCCGAACCTTCTGCGAGAAATAGGTGTCGCTTCGCCCTTCGAGAATCTCGGCGTCTTGTCCTGAAGGGGCAAAAATCTCTGTCAGCCGCGTGATTATGTCGCTCGTGGCCATCCACCCCTTGTTGCCATCATCAAGCAAGCGCAACGTCGGCACGACCAGTTCCCGCTCAGAGATGCGCGGTTTCTCAGTCCTGGCGTAGCGAGGATGGGGGGTTACCTGGGTGAGCAGTTCCACGGCCTTAAGCTTCCGTGGTCCAAAGCTGGTCACGTGGCCAACAGTTGATTCGAGAAAGTACTCCCGCTTCGACATGTCCACGTCAAGGCCGAGCAGGAACCGGAAGGTATCAACAGTTCTCGCTTCCAACGGGTACGAGAGGGCGCCGTACTTGTCTTCGGGGGGCACCCTGGCGATCTTCAAGGCCAGCGTGTCGAGGAACAAGGGGATCGGCAGTTCCAGGTCCAGTTCATCGGTCGCACGGTCATACGCGATGACGCTGTGCGCGATCTTGGCGGCATCCGGCGGCGGCCGGACTTTCAGGAGGACGTTCATGGCTCCACCTTACGTGTGGGATCGGGCGGGCTCAATCGTGCCCCGGTCTCGGGGTCGAATTCGCCAAGGTGTGTTCCCCTGGCATCGTAACGTTCGACCCGCCCGTGGCGAGCATCCCATTCAAGAATGTCGTCATTCGCATCGCGCCATCGGGGGCGCCGCCCTCCTGCAAAGCCGGTCTTCGGCCTGACCCTTCGCGCGTGCGGAAAACCTGGGAGCTTGCGCGATGCCATGACTGGCTCGTGTGCTGGCGGACGACCCAACTCGTTCCTCTACACATCTACTGTGGTCGCCGGAGCGGAGATGCGATGGATGCCTCGGCGCAAGCTATTCCCGGGAAGTCTGTCATTTCTACCCCGTGGTTGAAACCTCCCCGAGATCAACTGTACGTCGGCTTCTCTGTGCTGGATCATTAAACAGTTATCCGAATGCCGGGGCAACCACGATTGCGGCGAACCGGCTCTCCATGGGCATCTGACATGGAGTAGCCACTCGCAGACTCAGCTTTCCACCCATCTGCGCCGTCCGGGCGATCGCCGGGTATGTCCGCTTCCCACACACCAGCCGGGCCCGCGGTTGACCAAGATGGCCGCAACCCGGTCGCCGCTCCTGGCCGGACGCAAGGCCTGCGACGCTTCGTTCCACAGGCATTCGGCCTGCTGCGCGAACCCGCCATCCTCCATCGCCGCGCCCTCTTCCGCGCCGCCGCCGGGACCGCCGGACCGGACGCCCCAGCTTGCGTCGCCGGCAAGGCCCGGCCACGCCCCCGGTGCGCAGGTCGCGCAGACGGCGCGGCAGCCGCCGACGGCATCGACCAAGCCGCATCGACCAAGCCGCATCGACCTTGGCGCCCTCGCCCGGTTCCGGCGCAGCCGCGCGCGATCCGCCGCCGGGCCAGCGTGACCGTCCGGGCCGCCACGCCCCCGGCGCGAAAACACCCGGCGCGAAAACAGCTTGACACGGCCGCGGATTCTGTGTTCTTGTTCCGTTCATGTCCGCCGCCGCCGCTTCTCCCCCCATCACCAGCGCCTGGGCCCTCGCCGGGCGCTTCGCCCGCTTCATCGGCGGGCTGCGGGAAGCGATGGCGACCGGCGCCGAGCACAACCCGGTCCTGATGGACCTCGCGGCCCGGCTGTGGAACCGCCTCACGGAGGCAGCCGAGCGCTTCGCCGCCATCGCCGCCCATCCGGTGGCGAGGTCCCGCCGCCGCCCCGCCGAACCCGCCCCCATGCCCGCCGGTGCAGCACCCGTCGATGCACCGCCGACCAGGCCCCGTGCGCCCCGCCGAACCCTGCCCAGAAGCTACGGCTGGCTGGCGCGGATGTCGCCGGAGACGGTGCCGTCCGGCATCGAATTCGCCTATCTCCTGGCGCAGCCGGAGATGACGGCACTACTGGCGACCGCCCCGCGCCTGTGGCGGGTGCTGCGCCCGCTCTGCCGGATGTTCGGCATCACGCCGCCCGAGGCCCCGCCGCAAGCGCCAGACACGCCCCCGCGGCGCGCGCCGGCGGCAGCGCCCGACCCCGACCGCAAGCGCCGGCGGTCCGAAGCCGCGGCGATCCGGGACCACGGTCCGCACGGGTACCGCCCCCCGCTTTTCGGCCGCTAGACCGGGGCCGGCGGTCGTGCGCCGATATCGTTACGATATACCAACATAATCGCTCCCCAACGCCACCCCGGCGCCGGAAGCAGCCCGGGACGGCGCGGGGACCTCAGGGCCCGCGGCAGCGGAACCGCATCGCGCTCCGGGCCGCAGCCGGCACAACGGCCCGGACGGTGCGACAGAAACGCAGCGATCATTCCGGCGCGGCCCCCGACGTCACGGCAGCACCTTCCCCGGGTTCAATGATCCCCCCCGGATCGAGCGCCGCCTTGATCCGCCGCATCGCATCCAGCTCCGCCCCGCCGCGCCACTCCGGCATCATGTAGGGCTTCAGCCGACCCACCCCGTGCTCGGCCGAGAAGCTGCCGTCGAACCGCCGCACCACCGCGTTCACCGTGTCCATGATCGCGTGGTCCTGCGCCAGGAACCAGGCCGCATCGGCGTCCTTCGGCTGTTCCAGGTTGAAGTGGATGTTGCCGTCGCCCAGATGGCCGAACGGCACCGGCGCGGATGCCCGGCATCAGCGCCAGGCACGCCGCGGTCGCTGCCGCAATGAACGCGGGCACCGCGGACACCGGCACCGAAACGTCGTTCTTCACCGACGCGCCCTCGCGCTTCTGCGCCTCGGAATGTTCCTCGCGCAGCCGCCACAGCGCCGCGCGCTGCGCCTCGGTCGCGGCGATCGCGGCGTCCGGTCACTTCGCCCGCCTCCAGCGCGGCTTCCAGCACGCGTCTCCAGCGCCGGCGCGCAGGCCGGCGTCGCGGCCGCGGCGTCGCCAGTTCCACCAGCACGTAGTGCGCCGCCGGCGCGGCCAGCGGCAGGCGGGCGCCCGGAATGTGCGCGCAGCACGAACCCCATGCCGGCGCCCGACATGTATTCGAACGCCGTGCACCGCCCCCGGATCATGCGCCTGGAAGCGGCCGAACAGGTCCAGCGCGGCCTCCGGCGAGGCCACCGCGCACAACGCCACCGCCGTCTCCCGCGGCCGCGGCGCCAGCTTCAGCACCGCGGCGGTGATCACGCCGAGCGTGCCCTCGGAGCCCACGAACACCTGCCGCAGTGCGTAGCCGGTGTTGTCCTTGCGCAGCCGGCGCAGCCCGTTCCACACCTGCCCGTCGGCCAGCACGACTTCGAGCCCGAGCACCAGGTCGCGCGCGTTGCCGTAGCGCACCGTGTTGTTGCCGCCCGCGTTGGTCGCCAGCACGCCGCCGATCTGCGCCGAGCCCTCCGATGAGATCGACAGCGGCGAGCAGGCAGCCCGCCGCCGCCGCCGCCTCCTGCGCCGCCTTCAGGGTCACGCCCGCCTCGACCGTCATGGTCAGGTCGACGCGGATCGACCGCGCGCACCCGGTTGAGCCGCGCCAGGCTGAGCACGAGCTGCCGCGCCGTCGGCATCCGGCGTGGCGCCGCCGACCATGGAGGTGTTGCCGCCCTGCGGCACCACGGCCACGCCGGCCTCGGCGCAAAGCCGGATCACCGTCGGCGACCTGCGCCGTGTCGGCCGGGCGCACCACCGCCGGGCGTGCGGCCGCGATAGAGCCGCCGCCAGTCCTCCACATAGGCCGCGGTGTCGGCCGGCCCCGTGAGCAGCCCGGACGGGCCGAGGGCGGCGCGCAGTGCATCCAGCAGGGCAGGGATCGGGTCGTGCATTGCGGCGTGTCCTCCGGCGGCAGGTGCAGGCCCGGGCGGTATAGCAGGGACCGCGGCGGCAGGGATGGCCGGCCCGGCGGGCGGCTGTCCGTTTCGCATGGCATCCGGGGCCGGATGTGGGCAAAAGACGGCAGGCGGGCCCTCGGCGGGTCGGTGCGGCTCACATCCCGCGGGCAGGCAGGAGCGCCATGGCAACGCAATGCCGGCATCGCTGAGAGCGTGGGTCCCCCACTTCGTGGTGGACGCGCTGTTCCCGCCCGATCCCGGGGCGCTCCGCCTGCGCGCCGCCTTCGCCGCCACGCTCGCCGGGGTGCTGACGTTCTTCCTGGTCATGGCGCTGGGAACGATCGTCGCGATCCCGGTCACCGACCGGATTCTCGGCTTCGCCATTGCGCTCTTCATCGCCGCCAACCTGCGCGACGCCACGCCGCGGCAGCGCCTGATCACCATCGCGCTGGCCCCGTTCGCCGCCTTCGCTGCCACGACGCTTGCCGCCTTCCTGGTCACGTGGCCGCTCGCCGCGGCGATGGTGGTGCCGCCGCTCATGTTCGTCGTCGCTTCGGCCGCCGCGCGCGGCCCACGCTACGCCCTGCTCGGCATCGTCGCGCTGATCGCCTATTTCGTCGGCCTCGTCACCCGCCAGCCGCCGCCGACCTTGCCGATACGCCTGCTCGTGCTGCTGCTCGCCGCCGGCGACGCAGCCCTGATCCGCGGCCTGCTGCTGCGCGACCGGCCGGAGGCGGAGCTGATCCGCCTGCGCCATGCGATCCGCGCCGGCATCGCCGGCATGCTCGCCCGCATCGCCGCCGCCCTCGCCGCCGGCCGCTGGACGGCCCCGGCCAGCGCCGCGCTGCGCCGCGACATCGACCGTTTCGGCGAGGCCGTCATGCTGGCCCAGGCCCGGGTGGCCGCGATCGCGGCCGAGCTGCCGGGCAAGGAAACGATCTGGCTGCACCTGCTGGAACTCGAGCTCGCCACCGAACGGGTCGCGCGGGTGGCGCTGGAGGATCTGGGCGCGCCGGCCGATCGCGCCTCGCTCCTTGCGGCGCTGGAGGCGGTGCAGCACGGCACCGATCCGCCGCGGCCCGGCGGCTCCGGACCGCTCGCCACGGCGCTTGCCCTGCTGGACCGGGTGCTGCGCACGCCGCCGCGCGCCGCTGCCCCGGCTGCCGCGCCGCCGCCGCCACCCGCGGCGCCGGGGCTGCGGCCCGCCATCCAGACCGCGATCGCCGCTGCCGTGGCGATCGCCGGCGGCGAGCTCGTCTCGCCCAACCGCTGGTACTGGGCGGCGTTCGCGGCCTTCGTGATGTTCCAGGGCACCCGCTCGCGTGCGGAATCGATCGCCAAGGGCGTGCAGTTCATGCTCGGCACTTTGGCCGGCGTGGTCGTCGGGACGCTCGTGGCCACCGTGCTGTCGGGCCATGAAATCCTTACGATGGCGGCGATCGTCGTCGCGGTGTTCCTCGCCTTCCAGGCCAACGTGGCGGCCTACGGTACGATGGTGTTCTGGATCACCATCATCCTCGGCCTGCTGTTCGGCATGCTCGGCTATTTCACCCCCGACCTGCTGCTGCTGCGCCTCCAGGAAGCGGCGGTGGGGGCGGCCTGCGGCGCGCTGGTGGCGAGCCTCGTGCTGGTCCGGCGGGAGCACGCGGCAACCCAGGACGCCACTGCGGCCTTCCTCCGCGCCCTCGGCGTGCTGGTCGACAGCGCCGGACGCAGCTTGCTCGGCGCCCCGCCTGAGCCGGGCCTTGCGGCCCGCATCCTCGCCGCCGAACAACGGTTCCACGAGCTGGCCGCCATCGCGCGCTCCGAGCAGCGCGCCCCCGCCGCGGCACGCAACGAGGCGCTGCGCCGGCGCATGCTGCTGCTGCAGGCCTGCGAACAATGGGCGCGCGAACTCGGCCAGATCAGCCTGCGGGGCATCCGGATCGAGGACCCTGCGCTCACGCGGTCGGCACGCGCAACGATCGCGCGCATCGACACCACCCTGCCCGAAGTGATCGATCGGCTGGCCAACCCGTCCGCGGCGCCGCCGATCGCCGAGGCGCCGGCCGCCGACTGGACCCCGAATCCGCAAAGCGCACTGTCGGAGCGTGCGGTCCGCCTGCTCCTCCGCATCGACGCCGCGCTGGTCCACCTGGCATCGCGATAAGCGGCCGGAGGCGGCGGTTCGCTCGTGCGCCGATCCTGACACATGTTGCGTCAGGATCGGCGCACGAGTCTTTGTTTTCCGCGGCTTTCTGATCCCTTGCCTTCGCTGCGAAGGGCAGGGGGGGCAGGACGCCGGGAAAGCCGCGGGGGCGTTGTCCCCCGGCCTTGCTGCCGATGCGTCGAGCGGGTCGCTACGGGCGCACTGCGATCTCGTTGTCCACCTCCAGCACGCCGGGAGCGGAGCGGGCAGCGGCTTCGGCCATCTGGCGCTCGCCCCAGGTTCTGACGGTGCCGCTCAGGCGCACCCGCCGGCCGTCGACGCCAATGGCGATATGGGTCGCCTCCACTTCGGCGTTGCGCCGCAGGGCGCTGGCGATCTTCTCCCGCACGGTCGCGGGATCGCTGGCCGGTGCCGGGCCGGGCCCGACACGGATCAGGTTGACCACCCCGCGCACGCCGCCCAGCCGGCGGACATCCGCCTCAGCCGAGGCTTTCTGGAAATAGTACTCCACATCGCCGGTCAGGGCGACGACGCCGTGCTCGACCTTCACCTGGATGCGGTCGGCCGGAACCTCGACGTCCCAGCCCAGGATGCGGAGCGCCCGTTCGGCGATTTCGGTGTCGGAGTGCTTGTGGTCCTCGGGCAGGCGAACCTCGATCTCCTCGGCGATCGCTTTCACGCCGCGGACCCGGCTGGCGGCGCGCTCGGCGGCGGCCTTGGCAGCGTAGCTGTCTACGTGACCGCTCAGGGTCACGACACCGTCCTTGGCCGCCACGCCGATGTGGGCGGCATCGAAGCTCGGCTCCCATTCGAGCTCTTCCATCACGAGGGCTTGCAAGGTCTGGTCGTCGGGCATCGGGGCGTCTCCTTTGCGGATCACAGGGACGGTTGCATTTGTCCTCGATTTGGCGGCGGCCGTCTTTGACCTGGATCAATCAGCGCGGCGGGCGGCCGGCCATCCGTTGGTCGCGCTGCGCGGCGTCGGCCACCCGGCTGTCGCCGGAGCGGGACCGCGCTCCGCCGGCGCCACGGTGGCGCGTCTTGACATGGGTCAACGCGCCGCCCGGGCCGCGCTGCTAGCAGGCAGGCGTCGATCAAGGAGGCATGCCATGCAAGTCCCGCCGCGGATCACGTTCCGGAACATGGACGCGGACACCTCGGCCCGCGAACAGGTCGAGCGCCGGCTTGCCGAGCTCGAGCAGTTCTACCCCCGCATCACCTCCTGCCAGGTCGTGGTGGAGGCGGAGCACCGGCACCACCAGCAGGGCAAGCTGTACCACATCAACATCGAGTTGAACGTGCCCGGCCGCACCATCGTGGTCGGGCGCGAGCCGGCCGCGCATCATGCGCACGAGGATGCGCATGTTGCGATCCGGGATGCGTTCGACGGGGTGCGTCGGCAATTGGAGGATCACGTGCGCCGGGCGCGCGGCGAGGAGAAGACGCACGTCGCGCCGCAGATCGGCCGTATCGGCCGTATCTTTCCCGAGCGCGGCTACGCCTTCCTGCTGACGGAGACCGGCGAGGAGGTCTATGTCCATGCCAACAGCGTGGTGGCGGGCGGGTTTGCGCACCTGCGGGCCGGCGAGAAGGTGCGCTACGAACTCGCACCCGATCCCGGCGAGCACGGGCCGCAGGCCAGCACGGTGGTGCCGCTGCCGGCGTAGCGTCGCGCGCCCGCACGATGCGGTCCTGCAGGACCGGGCCGCAACGATACGGCCGCAGCGCCGGGTTCGTGGCGATGCACGAGAACCACTTCGGCTGCGACGTTTGGGCTGCAACGTTTGGGCCGCACAGGAGGCAGAATGGCAGCACCCGGCAGCAGGACCGAGGCGACGGTAGCGGAAAGCCTGCTGCTGACCGATCTCTACCAGCTCACCATGCTGGAGGCCTATGCCGCGCACGACATGACGGCGACCGCGGTGTTCGAGCTGTTCGTCCGCAAGCTGCCGCCCGGGCGCGGCTTCCTGATGGCGGCCGGCCTCGAGCAGCTCGTGGAGTTCCTGGAAGGGATGCGGTTCGATCCGGACGATCTCGCCTGGCTGCGCGGGCTCGATGCCTTCTCCCCGGCGTTTCTCGACCGGCTGGCCACGCTGCGGTTCACCGGCGACGTGGATGCCATGCCGGAAGGCAGCGTGTTCTTCCCCGACGAGCCGGTCGCTGCGGGTGACGCGCGCCGCTGCCGCAGGCGCAGACTGGTCGAGACGCGGCTGATCAACCTGGTGCATTTCCAGACCGTGATCGCCTCGAAGGCGGCGCGCATGGTGCTGGCGGCGCCGGGCAAGCAACTGGTGGATTTCGGCCTGCGCCGGGCGCATGGCGCCGAGGCCGGGCTGCTCGCCGCCCGCGCCAGCTACCTGGCCGGGTTCGACGGCACCGCGACGGTGCTGGCGAGCCGCGTCTTCGGCATCCCGATGGTCGGCACGATGGCGCATTCCTTCGTGCAGGCGCACGACGACGAGGCAGACGGCCTTCGAGCGTTTCGCCCAGGCCCGGCCCGCAGGCGCTGACGCTGCTGATCGACACCTACGACACCGAACGCGGCGCCGCGATGGTCGCGCGGCTGGCGCCGCGGCTCGCCGCCGCCGGCATCACCGGTCGGCGCGGTGCGGCTCGACAGCGGCGATCTTGCCGCGCACGCACGCGCGGTGCGCGCGATCCTCGATGCCGCCGGGCAGCACGCGATCCGCATCTTCGCCAGCGGCGGCCTGGACGAGCAAAGCCTGCTGGCGCTGTGCCGGAGCGGCGCGCCGATCGACGGCTTCGGCGTCGGCACCAGCCTGACCACCTCGTCCGACGCGCCGGCGCTCGATTGCGCCTACAAGCTGCAGGAATACGCCGGGCGGGCCGCGGCGCAAGCGCAGCGAGGGCAAGGCCACCTGGCCCGGCCGCAAGCAGGTGTATCGGCGCTACGCGGCGGACGGGACCATCGCCGGCGATGTGGTCGCGCTGCTCGACGAACCCATGGCGGGCGAGGCGCTGCTGCGCCCGGCGATGCGCGCCGGCCGGCGCGTGCCCGGCTTGCCCGATCTCGCCGCCGCCCGCGCCCATGCCGCCGCGTCGCTGGCGCTACTGCCGGAGCGCGCTGCGGCGGCTGGAGCCGGGCGCTGTCCCGGTCGAGATCAGCGGCGGCATCCGCGCCCTGGCCGCCGCGCTCGACGCCACGACGGTCTGATCGTGCCGGCACGGCCGCAGCCGCAGGGAGAGCCCAGCCGCAGGGAGACCGGTCGTGGCGGTCCTGAACGGCGCACCGCCGCTCGACGCGACCTGGCGGCAGCGCGAAACGGTGGCGTTCCTGTCCGAGCCGGCGAGCTACGGCGACGGCCGCGCGCCGGTCGCGCAGGTCGAGACGCATTGCTCGATCGTGTTCCTGGCGGGCACGCGCGCCTACAAGCTGAAGCGGGCGATCCGCTTCGCCGCGCTCGACTACACCAGCCGCGCGCGGCGCGCCGAGGCCTGTCGGGCGGAACTGGTGCTGAACCGGCGGACCGCGCCGGCGCTCTATCTCGACGTCATGGCGATCATGCGCACGGCCGACGGCGCGCTGGCGTTCGACGGCAGCGGGCCAGACGGTCGATCACGTGGTCGTGATGCGCCGGTTCGCCCAGCGCGACCTGTTCGACCACATGGCCGACGACGGCCGGCTGACGCCCGACCTGATGCACAGCCTCGGCCACACCGTCGCGCGCTTCCACCAGGCCGCGGCGCCCAGCCGCGGCTTCGGCGGCGCGCACGGGCTGCGCGCGGCCGTCGGAGGAGAACCATCGCGAACTGCTGCGGGTGGCCGCACCGCTGCGCGCCACCGCGCTGGCGGTGCTGCGCGGCCGTTCCCTGGCGGCGCTGGAGGCGTTGGCGCCGGTGCTCGATCGCCGCCGCGACAGCGGGGACGTGCGCCGCGGCCACGGCGACCTGCGCCTGGCCAATATCTGCCTGTTCGCCGGCCGGCCGACGTTGTTCGACTGCCTCGAGTTCGACGTCGCGCTGGGGACGATCGACCGGCTGTACGACCTGGCCTTTCTGCTGATGGATCTGCATATCCGCGGGGGCGCCACGCTTGCCGCACCAGGTACTGGCTGCCTACCAGGAGATCGCCGGCGATCCCGGGGCCCGCCGGGTGTTGCCGCTGTTCCTGTCCGTGCGCGCCGCGACCCGCAGCTATGCGCTCGCCGGCAAGGCGCTGCGCCAGACCGACCCGCGGCTTGCGGCCCGCAGCCTCGCGGCGGCCCGTCAGCATCTCGCGGCCAGCCATTGCTTCCTGCGCGCCGCCCCGCGCTGGGTGACTGCCGCGGCATGACACGGTGCGCGGCCGTCGATCGCCGCCCGAGCGGCGGCCGCGGGGGCTGCCGCCGGCGACCGGCTGATATGGATCAATGCATCGTCGCGTCGCGCCGGCTGGAATGGATCGGTTTGAAAGGCGGCCCATGCTGTTCTTCGACGATCGCGCCGATGCCGGGCGCCGGCTGGCCGTCCGGCTCGACCACCTGCGGGCGCAGCATCCGGTGGTGCTGGCCCTGCCGCGCGGCGGCGTGCCGGTCGGGTTCGAGGTGGCGCGCGCGCTCGACGCGCCGCTCGATCTGCTGCTGGTGCGCAAGATCGGCGCTCCGGATCAGCCGGAGCTCGCGATCGGCGCCGTCGCCGAGGGCGACCCGCCCGAACTGGTCACGGACCATCGGCTGCTGCAGGCGCTGGCGATCTCGCCGGAGGCGCTGGAGGCGATGAAGGCACGGGAAATGACGGAGCTGCAGCGGCGCCGCGCCGTCTATCTCGGCGACCGTCCCAGGGTGGCGATCGGCGGCCGGCCGGTGATCGTGGTGGACGACGGTCTTGCCACCGGCGCCACCATGCTCGCCGCGGTCCACGCGATCCGGCGGCAGGCACCTGCGCGCGTGGTCGTCGCGGTACCGGTGGCCTCGCCCTCCAGCCTGCGGCGCCTGGGCCGGGCGGCCGACCAGACGGTCTGCCTCGGCGCGCCGCCCGAGTTCGGTGCCGTCGGCCAGTTCTATCGCCGGTTCCCCCAGCTCGGCGACCGGGAAGTGATCGACCTGCTCGCCCGGGCCGCAGGCTTCGGCCAGACGGAGGCATCATGAGCACCCGCCCCCTGTCGCTGTTCGGCCTCGGTGCCGATCGCGACTTCGCCACCCGCGTCGCGGCCGAGCTCGCCGTGCCGCTGGCCCCGCACGAGGAGCGCGTGTTCGAGGACGGCGAGCACAAGGCGCGCCCGTTGCAGGGCGTGCGCGGCCACGACGCCTTCGTCATCCACGCCCTGCACGGCGAGGCCATGCAATGCGCCCCCGAGCGAAGTTCCCCCGGGCAAAGCGCCGTTGGGCAAAGCCCCAATGACAAGCTGGCCCGGCTGCTGTTCTTCTGCGGCGCCCTGAAGGATGCCGGCGCCGCGCGCGTCACCGCGGTGACCCCGTATCTCTGTTACGCCCGCAAGGACCGGCGCACCAAGCCGAACGATCCGATCACCACCCGTTACGTGGCAGCGATGATCGAGGCGGTGGGGGTCGATCGTCTGATCGCCGTCGAAGTGCACAACGTCGCCGCATTCGAAAACGCGTTCCGCTGCCCGACCGTGCATCTGGAGAGCGCGCCGCTGTTCGCCCGGTATTTCGCGACGGCGCTCGGCGCGGTGCCGGTGGTGGCGGTCTCGCCGGACGCCGGCGGCGCCAAGCGCGCCGAACAGTTCCGCCTCGCCCTGGCGGCGCTGACCGGGTGCGAGGTCGGCAGCGCCTATGTGGAGAAGTTCCGCAGCGCCGGCGTCCTGACCGGGGGCCGCCTGGTGGGCGAGATGCGCGGCCAGACGGCCGTCATCGTCGACGACCTGATCAGCACCGGCAGCACTCTGGTGCGCGCCGCGACGGCCTGCCGGGAGGCGGGTGCGGTACGCGTGTTCGCCGCGGCGGCGCATGGGCTGTTCATCGGCGGTGCCCCGGAGCTGATGCAGACGCCGGCGCTGGAAAAGATCGTCATCCTCGATACCGTGCCGCCGTTCCGACTGACGCCGGAGGTGGCTGCGCGCCGCCTGGATATGGTCGGCTCGGCGGTCAGCGTCGCCCGGATCATCGCCGGCCTGCGCGATCCGGCGTGAAGACGGGCCGGAGGAAGCGTGGCCCTGCCGGGCCACGATCCAACAACGTTGGCGACGATACCGGAGGACGAGACCCGGATGACCGCGGGCGACGCTACGCCCCGACGCCGGTCAGCTTCACCACCGTCGGCGTGGGGCCGCCGGTCCAGCGGTAGTCGAAATGGTCCCCCTGCACGACCGGCGGCAGCAGCGACGGCCGGTAGACGACGACGTTGGTGCCGCCGGTCCGCCGTACGCTCCGGTAGATGGCGCCGTTCGCGCTCCTCCCGCGGAGCGCCTCGCCGAAGGGCTGGGAGGCAGCGTAGCTGACCGGATCGTAGAGCTCGGGGCACGCCTCGCGCAGGCCCCGCAGGTCGGAGAACACGGCATCGACCGCGCACACCAGTTCGCGCATCTGGATCACGTGGCGGAAGCCGCTGGCCGAATGCGCGAGCCGCGCGGTGTGGTGATGGACCGTCTCGGCGATCGCGGTCTCGATCTCGCGCGCGCAATACCAGGCGCCCAGCGCTTCGGTGCTGAACCGCCCGCCGCCCGGGGCCGGATGGCAGAACGCGGCCATCACCAGGGTGGCGCCCGGCTGGCCGGTCACCCATTCCGCGCGGTCGAGCCGGTCGAGCCGCGCGAGGGTCTGGCTCACCCGGTCGTTGGTCAGCAATTCGAGCAGCAGCGCGGCTTCGAGATCGGCGGCCGCCGCGACGGTGTCGAAGACGCCGATGGTGGGCCAGCGGGACGCAATGAGGCGGTGTGTGCGCGCCCGGAAGCGGGCGGTCGGGACGGCCTCCGGCCTCAAGGCCAGCCGCCGCGCCAGCCATCGAGGTAGCGCCGCACCGCGTAGAGATCGTCGATGCTGCCGCGGAGCATGCGGTCGAGCGGACTGCCGCCGACGAACGTCCCGTCGGTGTTCGCGGCTTTGAGCCAGCGCATCCCGCCGGCCTCGTCGGCGAACAGCAGCTTCAGGGCCTTGTAGATGCCGAGCATCAGCGAGATCCGTTCGAGCTGGTCGTAGGCGAGCGTGCCGACGGCGCCGCCCTTCCACTTGTGATAGGTGGAAGGGGCGATGCCGCCGAGCAGGATGCGCTGCTGCGCGACGGCAAGCCCCCATTCCGCGGCGATGGCGAAGAAGGTGCGCAGCCCGGGGGCGGAGAGGCGTTCGCGCACCGCCGGGTCCTGCCGTTGCGCGAAGGACAGGGTCCCGTTTGCCGGGTCCCCGTTTGCGCGTGCGAGGGCGGCCGTCGGCTGGCCAGCCATGGGTGACTCCATTTCCAGAGCACGAGTCCACATATGGACTTCTGCTGCCTTGGATCAATGGGGTTCGCACCGCGCGTCGCAAGGCCTGGCGCGCCGGCAAGGGCGCCGGCATCCGGGACGCCCGACGCCTTGCGGGCGCCGGTGGAATAGTCGCCGCCCGCGATGTGCATCGTCCGGGCGCCGTGGCGTAACGCTTCCTCAACCAGGCCATGCGATGGCCGGCGCATGCGCATGGCGATGGTGCTCCTGCTCGGGGCGTGCGTGCTGGCCGGGGCGGCGGTGCGGCGCGGGGCGGAATACGACGAAGCCTACAGCCTGTTCGTCGTCGCCGGCGCGCCGCGGCCGGACTGGCCCGCCGGCGTCTTCACGGCCGGGCGGGTGCGGCGTGTCATCGCCCGCACCGCCGGCCCGGGCCGCATTGCCGCCGAGCTGCGTGCGACCGACGTGCATCCGCCGCTCTATTTCTGGGCGCTGGCCGCCTGGCGGCGGTGGGGCGGCCCCGGCCTGCTGGCCGCGCGGGCACTGTCGATTCTGGCGGCGCTCGCCGCGCTTGCCGCGGTGGGCGGGATCGCCATCGAGGCCGGCGTGCCGGCGACGTCCGCCATGCTGTTCACCCTCGGCTGCTACAGCTTCGCCTACACAGGGGCGATCGCACGCAATTTCGCGCTGGCCGAGGCCTTGGCGCTCGCCGGCGTCTGGCTGGCGCTGCGCCGGCGGGACGGGATGCCGGCGGCCGCGGCGCTGCGCCAAGCCGGTGCGGCCGGGTTGCTGCTGGGGGCCGCGAGCTTCACCAACTATCTGGCGGCCTTCACCGCGGGCGCCGTGGTGGCGGCCCTGGGCTGGAGCGCCTGGCGGGCCGGGCCAGGTGCCGCGCGGCGCGCCGGCTTCGGCCGGGCCCTGGCGTGCCTCGGCGCGCTGGCGCTGTGGCTGCCGGCGGGCGGCTGGTTCTTCCTCGCCCAGCGTGACAGCCGGCCGGGCCAGTTTCCGCCGTTCCGGCTGGCGCCCGGCCTCGCGCTTCTCGGCCGTGACGCGGCGGGGGCGGTGTTCGGCGGGCTGCCGCTGTATGCGACCGGGCGTGCGCGGCTGGCGCTGGGGGCGGCGCTGGCGGCGGGGCTGGTGGCGCTGGTCGGCGTGATCGCGTGGCGCTGGCGCGGGATCGGGCGGGCGGAGGCGCGGCTTCTGCTGGCGCTGGCCGCCGCGGCGCCGGCGGCGGGGCTGCTGGGGCTCGGCCTCGTGTTCGACAGCACGCCGATCGAGCTGCGCTACCTCGCCTTCGCGACCCCGTTCTTCGCCTTGCTGATGGCCGGCGCCCTGGCCGGGGAGCGGCAGCGGGAGATGGGCCAGCAGGGCATGGGGCGGGGCATGGGTCACCCGGTCGTGGCGCATCGGGCGGGGAGGGCGGTCGCCGCGGCGGTGCTGGTCGTGCAGGCGCTGGCGCTTGCCGGGCTGCTCAGTCGGCCGGAGACGATGCAGCCGGCGCGCGCGGCCGCGACGGCGGCGGCGCGGCTGGCGGGACGGGACGGGCTCGTGCTGCTGCCGCGCGGCAACGATGGGGTCGGCGTGGTCGGCCCGTTCCTGCTCGAAGCGCCGCCCTGGCTGCGGGTGCGGCTGGTGACGGCGGCGATGACGCCGGGCGCGCTGCGCGCCGCGACGGCCGGAGCGCCGCGGGTCGTGCTGGCGCTGATCGCGGTGGACCGGGAGAGCCGCGCTACCGTGCCGCACCTGCGTGCCGCTTTCGCAGTCCCGGACTGGCGCGTGGTCGGCACCGGCTTCGACACGCTGGCCCTGGCCGCCGTGTCGCCCTCCCACCAGGAGAACGTGGCCCAGGGGAGCGTGGCCCAGGGGAGTGCCGTCCGGGCTACACCAGCGCCACCGGCCGCACCGGGCAACCGGTCGCGCCGCGGAACTTCGTCGCCAGCAGGATGAAGCAGAAGCTGCGCAGACGCGGTCGCGCGCCAGCTCCTCCAGCGCCAGGTTCTCGATCAGGTGCACCCCGGCCTCGGCCAGCGCGTGCTGGTGCACCGGCAGCGCCAGGCCGCGGTCCGGGTTCGGCAGCACCTCGACCGCCATGTTGTCGCAGCCGATCGCCACCACGCCCTGCGCCGTCAGCCAGCGCGCGGCGGGCACGTCGATCCCGGGCTCGCCTTCCAGGTAGCGCGCGTTGTCGACGCCGAAATAGCGGCCCCAGCCGGTGCGGATCAGCACGATGTCGCCCGGCTCGATCGCGACGCCCGGCGGCTTCGGCCGCGCGGGCGAGCTCGTCGGGCGTGATCGCCCGCCCGGGGTTCAGATGCGCCCCGCCGTCCAGCCCGGCCACGTCGAGCAGCACGCCGCGGGTGATCATCGGCGGCAGGTGCTCGATGCCGAGCCGCTCCAGCCCCCAGTCGGTCACCGCGTCGGCGGCGGGGACAGCTCGTTGTAGAGACGGTCGCCGATGCTGAAATGGCCGAGCGCGTCGATATGCGTGCCGACATGCGCGGTCATCTCGATCCGCTCCACGTTCGACCCGGCGTCGTTGCGGCAGCCCGCCGTGCGGCGGCGGCGGATGCTGTCGCGCCAGGACGCCCAGATCGACAGGAGGAAGGGCGTCTGGTTGGGCGCCATGAACGGCGCGCCGGCGTCGATCATGTGACTGAGGTCGAACACCTGGCCCCGGGTCACGGAGCGCAGCGCGGCGAGCCGCGTCGCATCGGTGAGGCGGTTGGCGGCGCCGCGCTGATCGGCGGGGCCCCAATGGGTGTGCGCGGAGTGCTGGCCGGCGGACATGGGCGGACCTCCCGGAATGCGACCGGCGCAGGATCGGCGATCGGCGTGCCCGGCGCCAGACGTGTGCCCCGCCAGACGTGTGCCCTGCCAGACATAGGCCCGCGATACCTGTGCCCGCCGGGCGCCGCCGGGCGCGGGGCCGGGAAGGGCGGTCAATACTCTCCGGTCGGGCTTGCCCGCCGCCCGGGTTTCCGTCAGGAACCGGCGCATGACCCATCTCCAGGCGATCGTCCTCGCGGTGCTGCAGGGCGCCACCGAATTGTTCCCGGTCAGCAGCCTGGGCCACGCCGTGGTCGCCCCGGCCGTGCTCGGCTGGCACATCGACCAGCACGCCCCGGCCTTCCTGCCGTTCCTGGTGATGCTGCATCTCGGCACCGCCACTGCGCTGCTCGTGTATTTCTGGCGCGACTGGTGGGCGCTGGCGATCGGCATCGTCGGCCGCGGTTCCGCCCATGAGGTCGCGGAAAGCCGGCGCGTGTTCGGACTGATCGTGCTGGCGACCCTGCCTGCGGTGCTGATCGGCTTCGTGCTGGAACATCCGCTGCGCCGGCTGTTCGGCGATCCGCGGGTGGCGGCATTGTTCCTGATCGTCAACGGGCTGCTGCTGCTGGGCGCCGAGCGGCTGCGCGGGCGGCGTCCGCCCGGGACGTTGCGTGCGCTCTCGACCCTGACCGCGCGTGACGCGATCGTGATCGGCTGCTGGCAGTGCCTGGCATTCATTCCGGGCATCTCGCGTTCCGGCGCCACCATGGTGGGCGGGCTGCTGCGCGGCGTCACGCATGAAGGCGCGGCGCATTTCTCCTTCCTGATCGCGACTCCGGTGATCGTGGGCGCCGGCGTGCTGGAAGTGCCGAAGCTGCTGCATGCCGGAGCGTCGCACGGGATGTGGGGGATCTCGGTGGCAGCGGCGGTCGTGGCCGGCGGCACCGCCTTTGCCAGCACCGCGTTCCTGATGCGCTATTTCCGCGGCCACGAGGCCTGGGCGCTCGCGCCGTTCGCGTATTATTGCCTGGCCGCCGGGGTGGCGAGCCTGGGGCTGCTGCTCGGTTAGGGACGGGGGGCCGGCTCGACAGGGCCGCCCGGCTGGTGTGCACTCTTTCCCGACGTCCGCCCATCATGACGAACGGAGGAACCGCACATGACCAAAGCCCCCACCACCGCGTCCCGTGACAAGGTACGCGCGACCGTCCCCAAGCTGATCGACGTCACCGAAAAGGTATTGTTCGGCGATATCTGGGAGCGCAAGGAACTCTCCAAGCGCGACCGCAGCCTGATCACCTGTGCGGTGCTGGTCGCGACCTACCGGCCGGAGCAGCTCAAGGGCCATCTGCAGCGCGCGCTGTTCAACGGCTTGTCGAAGGAGGAGCTCTCCGAGCTCATCACCCATGTCGCCTTCTACGGCGGCTGGCCCTGCGCGATGACGGCTGCCAACGTGGCGCGCGAGGTGTTCGAGGCCGAGGCGCCGTAGCGCGTCGGACCCTGGGATCGACGGAAACGCCAGCGGGGGCCCGCCGGGCTCTTGCCGGCGGGCCCCCGCTGCCCTCTTCCGTGTTCGGCCGAGGCCAGGCGCCGGCGGCGGGAGAGCGAACCGCCAGGCGCCGGTGTCGTGCCGTCAGTGCGTGACCCGCGCCTCGTGGCCGCCGCGTGCACCGCGGCCGTCCGAGGCTTTCGGCGGGGCGGCGGCGACGCGCAGGATGGAGCGGACCTCGCGCAGGAACGCGGTCCCGCCCGGCGTACGCTGCACCAGCACGCTGCGCCGGTCCGCCGGGTCGGCCTTGCGCTTCACCAGATCGAACTCGGTCAGGCGATCGAGCGCGCGGGTGATGGCGGGCTTGGAGACGTTGAGCCGGGCGGCGAGGCCGCGGACGGTCTGTGCCTCCTGTTCCAGATAGCAGATCAGGAACACGCCGAGCTGCCGGGACGACAGATCGGTGCCGTCGCGGCGCACCAGCTCCACGATCGTGTTGCGCAGGACGCCGGCCAGGCCGTCGGCAGTTTCGTTGGCTGAGGTACTCATTGTGTCGAGATCCTTCTGGTGGCCTCGTCACGGGGCGGCCGTGCCGTCGCCGTGTCGAATGCAAATTGTCACGATCGGCGGGATTGCAATGCCGCCGCACGATCGCGGCAAGCTCCGTACTGCAGAGAAACAACGATGGCCGACGGGCGGGGACCGGTGCCGCCAGGGGGAAACGGCCCGGGGCAACGCCGCGCCGGCCATCGTCCTGCGTCTCCCAACGGCAGGAACTGCAACATCGCACGCCCCGCCTGTCGGCCCGCCTGCCGTCATATTACGGCTGCATCATATTGACGCCGCCGCCGTGCCGTCCACATCCGCGCCGGTCAACAGCGCGTGAGCGGCACGGCGCGCCGTTGCGGCCCCGGCGTCAGAGTCCGCCGAGGCAGCGCACCGCGAGCAGGGCCAGCATCAGCAGCAGGTAGAGTCGCAGCGCCAGCAGCGAGAACCGCACCGTGCGGGTCAGCCGGATGCGGCCGAGGTCGGGACGGAACAGTTTCTCCTCCGGCGCGTCGTCCAGCGGATGCACCACGCGGGGATCGAAGGCGAGATCGGACATCGGACGGGTCTCCTTCGGATCAGGTCGCGGTGGCGGCAAGGCCGGGCAGCAGCACCTGGGCGGCGAGGATCAGCGACAGCCCGAACAGCACGCCGATCACGGTCCAGTTCACCCAGTTGTTCCAGCGTCGGTTCACGAAACGGGAGCCGAGCAGTTCGGTATCGTTCAGCAGCAATTGCAGGAACACGATCGCCGAGGGCAGCATGACGCCGGCGAGCACCTGCACACCGAGAATGATCGCCTGCAGCGGCGCGCCGGGGATCAGCACCAGCGCGGCCGCGGCGGCGACGCAAAGCGCATAGACCGCATAGAAGCGCGGCGCCTCGCTCATGCGCGCCTCCAGGGTGGTGCGCCCGCCCATCACCTCGCCCCAGGCCCAGGCCGAAGAGAGCGAGATCGCGGTGGCGCCGAGCAGCGCCGCGTTGCACATCAGCACCAGGATCAGCCCCGATCCGGCGCGGCCGAGCAGCGGGGCGAGCGCCCCGGCCATCTGCGCCGGGTCCCGGTAGGCGCCGCCGGCGCGATGCAGCGCATCGCCCACCAGCATCATGCAGCCGGCGAAGGCCACTACCGCGATCGCGCCGATCAACGTATCAAGCCGCGCGGCGCCGAGATCGGCGAAGCGCAGCCGCTTGTCGGCCACGCAGGACTGCTGGAAGAACAACTGCCAGGGTGCGATCGTGGTGCCCACGATGGCGATCACCAGGAACACGAGCGAACCGGTCAGCCCGCCCGCCGGCAAATCCGGCACCGCGCTGTGCCAGCAGCACATGCCCCCAGTCCGGCCGCGCCGCGAGCGCGAGCCAGAACCAGCCCAGGCTGAGTGCGCACAGCCCGAGCGTCATGCGCTCCCAACGCCGGTAGCTGCCGGTACCGACCAGCACCACGAGCCCTGCCGCGGCGAGCGGCACCGCCAGCACCGGCGGCACCCCGGCGGCCTGCGCGGCGAGCGCGATCGGCCGCGAATTCGGTGACCAGGGTGAGGAAATTGACCAGCAGCAGGTCGAACAGCGAGAACCGCCCCCACCAGGTGCCGAAGCGCTGGTAGATCATGGCGGCATGACCCTGGCCGGTGGCGATGCCGAGGCGGGCCACCATTTCCTGCACGAAATAGGTGACCGGCAGCAGGGTGCAGCAGCACCCACAGCAGATGGGTGCCGTACTGCGCGCCCGCCTGGGTGTAGGTGGAGACGGCGCCGGCGTCGTTGTCGGCCACCATCACGATCAGCCCGGGGCCGGCGACCACCAGGAAGCGCAGCAATCGGGTGCGCCAGTGCGGTCGGGGCGCCGCGGTGCGGCTTCCAGCGGGCGGGAGGGGAGTGGCGAAGGCCATCGCGCTGCGTTCCTGCTTCGTCCGGGGGAGCACCGGGCGAGGCGGGCGGCGCGATCAGCGACCCTCCCGGCTCCGGTGCGGTTCTCTGCGGGGACCGGGCGCGGCGGCCCGGCCCCGACTAGGTCCGTCGTCCATCAGGACGCTCCTTCGTCGATCGAGGCCGCCAGGCACGGCATCCGCATACCCGGTGCGCGCCCGCACGGTGCCGGCGCCACGCGGCAGGTGCGCCGAGGGGGGCGCACAACGGCGCGCGCATCGGCGCCGGCGCGGGCGGCACGGAAGGGCGATGGGGGCATGGGTGCAAACAAGATCATGCAAGCCTCCTTCGGGTCGTCGTGAGCCCGGAAGGCTTGCGCGGGGAGGGGGGTCAGCCGATGGCCGACGCTCCGCCCACGGTCGCAGGACCCGGCCGGGCGATCCGTTCCGCCGTGCTGCCGGCGCGCGCAGAGCGCGGACCGTGGCAGTCGGCGGAGGTGGTGGTAGATCGCGGTCGCATTGTGATCCAGGTTGGTCGGTGGCTTCACGCCGGGCGGCGCACGGCGTGCCGGCGCGTCCCGTCGGGCCGCACCTCGCCCGACCGATCTAGTCCCGGGCGCGCCCTGGATCAAGCGCGACGTTCGCGCGACTGCTCTGGTTCGCCGCCAGCGGAGTGGCACGACGGCAGCGGCCTTGGCCGCCGCGTCAGATCGCCACCCGCACCCCGAGTTCCACCACCCGGTCGGACGGGATGCGGAAGAACTCGGTCGCCGGCACCGCGTTGCGCGCCATCACCAGGAACAGCCAGCGCCGCCAGAGCGGCATCTTCGGCGCCTGGCCGGCACCATGCACCTCGCGTCCGAGGAAGTAGCTCGCCTGCATCGGATCGAACGCGACGCCGCGCGCCGGCAGGTCCTCCAGCGCGCGCGGGATGTTCGGGCTCTCCATGAAGCCGTAGCGCAGGATCACGCGGGTGATGCCGGGCGCCAGCTCCTCCACGGTCATCCGTCGGTGCGCGACCTCGGGCACGTCGAGGTTCTGCACGGTGACGAAGATCACCCGCTCGTGCAGCACCTTGTTGTGCTTGAGGTTGTGCAGCAGCGACGTCGGCACGTAGTCCGGGTTGCCGGTCAGGAAGATCGCCATGCCCGGCACCCGCAAGGTGCGCGACTGCGGCAGCCGCGCCAGGAACGGCGCCAGCGGCAGGCTGTCCTGCGTCCAGCGTGCCAGCAGCAGGTCCCGCCCGCGCTTCCACGACGTCATCAGCGCCATCAGCCCGAGCCCGAGCGCCAGCGGCACCCAGCCGCCCTCGACGATTTTCAGCGTGTTGGCGGAGAAGAACACGAGGTCGATCAGGAATAGCGCGCCGAACACGCCGAGCGCGGCCGATCGCGCGACCAGTGGAACTGCCGGCGGAACACGAGGGCGGCCAGCACGCAGGTGCAGAGGAAGGTGCCGGTCACCGCGATCCCGTAGGCCGAGGCCAGGCTGTCGGAGGTCTGGAACGCCAGCACCAGCACCAGCACGCCTACCGCCAGCAGCATGTTGACCTGCGGCACGTAGATCTGACCCTGCTCGGTCGAGCTCGGTGTGGCGCACCGTCATGCGCGGCAGGAAGCCGAGCTGCATCGCATTGGCGCGCCAGCGAATAGGCCCCCGAGATCACCGCCTGGCTGGCGATCACCGTCGCCATCGTGGCGAGCACCACCAGCGGCAGCCGCAACCAGTGCGGGCCGACAGGAAGAACGGATTGCGCAGCGCCGCGGGGTTCGACAGCACCGCGCGCCCTGGCCGAAATAGTTCAGCACCAGCGCGGGCAGCACGAAGAAGGTCCAGCTCAGCCGGATCGGGCGGGCGCCGAAATGGCCCATGTCGGCATACAGCGCCTCCGCCCCGGTCACGCACAGCACCACGGCGCCGAGCACGAAGAACGCCATGCCCTTGTAGACGAGGCAGAGCCGGATCGCGTAGCCAGGGCGAGATCGCCAGCAGCACATAGGGGTGCGACGACGATCTCGACCGAGGCCGAGCAGGCCGAGCGTGAGGAACCACACCACCATCACCGGGCCGAACAGCCGCCCGACCCGCTCGGTGCCGCGCGCACTGCACGGCGAACAGCACGACGATCACCACGACGCTGATCGGGATCACGAACTCCTTGAAGCTCGGGCGAGGACACTTCCAGTCCCTCGACCGCGGACAGCACCGAGATCGCCGGCGTGATGACGCCGTCGCCGAAGAACAGGCAGGCGCCGGCGACGCCGATCAGCGCCACCGCGCCGCGCATCCAGGGGCTGACGCAGACCCGCTGCGCCAGCGCCATCAGCGCCAGGATGCCGCCCTCGCCGCGGTTGTCGGCGCGCATCACCAGGGTGACGTATTTCACCGTCACGATCAGGATCAGCGACCAGAAGATCAGCGACAGGATGCCCATGATCTCCACGTTGGAGATGCGGATGCCCTGGAACATGATCAGGCTGGACTTGAACGCATAGAGCGGGCTGGTGCCGATGTCGCCATAGACGATGCCGAGCACCGCCAGCAGCGTGGTCCACTGCGGGGCAGGCCGGGGCGCAGCGGTCGCAGCGGGGGCCGCTGTCATGCAGGGAGGTCTCCGTCGCAGAGGCGGCGGACGCATACGCTTCCGCACCCGGGCGGACAAGCGCAGCCCGTCTCACCCGTTCCCCTCTCTCCGCGCGCTTGACCCCGCCCGCCCCGGCCTGCCACTCCGCTCCTGCCGCCCCCGTCCGTCGCGGGGCGCGCCGTCCCCATACGCCCCCCGGGAAACCCGATCGGACCCATGAGCGCCACCGTCACCGTCTCGGCCGACGAAGCCGACATCCGACTCGACCGCTGGCTGCGCCGGCATCATCCCGGCCTGCCGCAGAGCGCGATCCAGAAGCTCTGCCGCACCGGCCAGGTGCGGGTGGACGGCAAGCGGGTGGAGGCCGCGACCAGGCTCGCCGCCGGCCAGGCGGTGCGCCTGCCGCCGCTCGCCGACGCCCCGGCGGAGCCGGAGCCGCGCCGGCCGCCCGACCCGAAGCTGGCCGCGGCACCTGCAGGCGGCGGTGCTGTATCGTGACGACCAGTTGATCGTGCTGAACAAGCCGCCCGGCCTGCCGGTGCAGGGCGGGCCTGGGATCGCCGTCCACCTGGACGCGGCGCTCGATGCGCTGCGCTTCGGGCGCCGACCGGCCGCGGCTCGTGCACCGGCTCGATCGCGACACCTCCGGCGTGCTGGTGCTGGCGCGCACCGCCGGGGTGGCGGCGAAGCTCGCCGCGGCGTTCCGCACCCGCGCGATGGAGAAGACCTACTGGGCGGTGGTCGCCGCGCCGGCCGATCCCGCCCGAGGGGCGGATCGATCTGCCGCTGCGCCGGCTGTCCGGCCCGCGCGGCGGGCGCAGCGCTCCGGCCGAGCGCGACGATCCCGAAGCGACCCGCGCCATCACCGATTTCCGCACCCTCGACCACGCCGGCAAGCTCGCCTGGCTGGAGCTGCACCCGCTGACCGGGCGGACGCACCAGTTGCGGGTGCATTGCGTGGCGATCGGGGCGCCGATCCTGGGCGACGTCGACCTATGCCGAGCCGGACCAGAACGGCGCCTTCGCCGCCACGGTGGCGGGCCTCTCGGAGGCGCTGCACCTGCACGCCCGCGCGCTCAAGCTCCCGCACCCGGCGGGCGGCACCTTGGTGGTGGAGGCGGACCTGCCGCCCCACATGCAGCAGACCTTTCGCACCCTCGGCTTCACGGCGCCGCCCGCGCGCGGGCCGCTTCGGGTCGGTGCGACGGGCGGGGGCGGCGGAGCGGGCACGGAACGGAGCACAGCATGAGCACAGCGTCTTCGCCGGGCCGCCGGGTTTTGCGCTGGACCGCGATCGGCCTCGGCGGCCTCGTGGTGCTGGTCGTGGTGGCCGCGGTCGTGGGCGTGCTCACCTTCAACCCCAACCGCTTCAAGCCGCGCATCATCGCGGCGGTGCAGCAGGCGACGGGGCGGACCTTGACCCTGGCGGGACCGATCGGCATCAAGCTCTCGCTGCACCCGACGATCGAGGCGCGCGACGTTGCGCTCGCCAACCCGCCCGGGTTCTCGCGCCCGGACATGGCGCGGCTGGCGGTGCTCGACCTGCGGCTCGGCCTGGCGGCGCTGCTGCACGGCCGGATCGCGATCGACCGGCTGGTGCTGGTGCGCCCGGACATCCTACTGGAACGGACCAAGGCCGGGGCGGTGAACTGGCGGTTTGCGCCCGCCCCGTCCCCGGCGGCGGCGCCCGCCCGGCGCGCCGGCGCGCCCGCCCGGCGCGCCGGCGCGCCCGCCCCCACGCCTGTCACCCCATCCTCCGGATCACCCACCGGCCCAGCGGTGTTCGTCCAGGATGTGCGAATCGAGGACGGCACGCTCGGCTATCGCGACGACGCCACTGGCAAGCAGACCACCTTGGTGCTGCGCCAGGCGCGGCTGCACGCCGCCAGCCCGACCGCACCGCTGCTGCTCGACGCGACCGCTGCGGTGAACGGCGCCCCGATCACTCTGACTGGCCGCACCGGGCCGCTCGCCGTGCTTGAACACCCTGCATCCGTCCCGGCATCCGCCGCATCGACATCCCCCGGTTCTGGGGCCGCCGCATGGCCGGTCCGGCTGGTGCTGACCGCGGCGGGCGCGCGGCTCGCGGCGGACGGGACGATCGCCGACCCGGCGGCCGGGCGCGGCGTGGCGCTCGGCTTCGACCTGCATATCCCCGATCTCGCCGCCCTCGGGCCGGTGACCGGGATCGCGCTGCCGCCGGTGCGGCAGATCGCGCTTACCGGCCGGCTGGTCGCCCCGGGGTCGATCGCGCAAGGCGCCAGCCTGCAGAACTTCGCGCTGGCCCTGCCGCAGGGCCAGCTCGCCGGCACCTTGGAGCTGCGGCTGGGGTCCGTGCCGGCGCTCAGCGGCACCCTGACTTCCCAAAGTCTGGACGCCGACGCGCTGCTGGCCGAGTTGCATGGCGCCCCTGCCGCGGGGCAGCCCGCCGCCCATCCGGCGGGTGCTCCGGCCGCCGGGTCGTCGGCGCCACCCGCGTCCCCGCCAGGCCCGCCCGTGCCCGCCGCGCCCCGGTCGGCTCACCTGATCCCGGATACCCCCCTGCCGCTGCCGCTGCTGCGCCGGGCGGACGCCAACCTCTCGGTTTCGGTCACGGCGCTGCGCAGCGGCGGGGAGACCTGGCGCAACCTTGCCTTCCATCTGGTGCTGGCGGGCGGCAAGTTGGTCCTGGCGCCGTTCACCGCCACGCCGCCGGCCGGGCCGCTGTCGCTCCGGCTGACCCTGGACGCCGCCCAGCCGGCGCCCCCGGTGGCGCTGAGCCTGCACGCGCCCGGCCTCGCGCTCGCCTCCCTGCTGGCCCTTGCCGGGGAGAAGGGGCTGGCGACCGGGGACGTGGCGATCGAGGCCGACCTGCACGGCGCCGGGTCCAGCCTGCACGCCATCGCCGCCGGACTCGACGGCGTGCTGAGCGCGACCATGACCGGCGGGACGATCGACAATGCGGTGCTCGACCGGCTGTTCGGCGGCGTGCTGGCGAAGGCGAACCTGGCGGCGACGCTCGGGCATGGGGGCACCAGCGCCATCCGCTGCCTGGCGTTGCGGCTGACGGCGCAGCACGGTGTGGCGCAGCTCGCACCGTTCCTGTTTTCCTCGACGCTCACGACGATCGACGGCAACGGCACGGTGAACCTGGGCTCCGAGACCCTGGACCTGATGCTGCACCCCGAGGGGCGGGTGGGCGGGACCGGCTTCTCCGTGCCGGTGCGGGTCAGCGGCGGATTCGCGCACCCGGTCACGGCGCTCAGCGCCAGCGGCACGGCGGCGGCCGGGATCGGCGCCGCGCTGTCCCTGCTGGGGGGGAAGAAGCTCAGCGTGCCGCAAGGGTTGCAGGCGAGCGCGCCGTCCTGCGCCAGTGCGCTGGCGCTCGCCCGCGGTCAGCAGGCGCCGCCTGCGCCGGCGGCCTCATCCCCGTCGGCGCCCGCCAAGCCGAAAGCGCCCAATCCTGCGAATCTGTTGCGCAACCTGTTCCGCTGAGAGTGTGTGAAAACATGCCCGTGCGCCGCCAAAACCGCCCGGAAACACCAGCGTTTCAACAATCCGGGCATTTTCGACGGGCGTTCCGCCGCAGATGCGATGGCATGTCGCGTTCCGGGCGGGGACCGGCATGAAGCGCTTCTGGAGCCAGGCGCGTCTCGATCCCCGGCCGGAAGGCCACGCCGTCCTGCTCGATGATCGGCCGCTGCGCCTGCCGGGCGGGACCGTGCTGCTGGTCGGGCCGGCTCCGCTCGCCGGCGCGATCGCCACCGAATGGCAGGCGGCGGGCGGCGCGCCGGGCGGGGAGATGAGCTTCGCCGATACCCCGCTCACCCGGCTGGCCGGCACCGCGCAGGAACGCATCGCGCCCGATCCCTGGCCGACCATCGACGCCATCGCCCGCTACGGCGAGACCGACCTGCTGTGCTATCGCGCCGAGGCGCCGGAACCCCTGGTGCGCCGCCAGTATGGGGCCTGGCAGCCCTGGCTCGACTGGGCGGCGCGGGCGCTGGATGCGCCGTTGCGGGTCGGCAGCGGGATCACCGCGCTGCGCCAGCACCAGTCCAGCATCGCCGCGCTGCGCCGGGCGGTGGCGGCGCACGACCCGCTGGCGCTCGCCGCGCTCGGCCTCGCGGTGCCGGCGCTCGGCAGCCTGGTGCTGGGACTGGCGCTGGCCGAGGGCGCGCTCGATCCGGCCACGGCGCATGGGCTGGGCGCATTGGACGAGCTCTACCAGGCCGAGCAATGGGGCGAGGACGCCGCCGCCACGGCTCGGCGGCAGGCGGTCGCGGCGGACATCGTGCTGGCGGGGCGCTTCCTGGCGTTGGCGCGCGGCACGGCGGAACAGGAGGGCGGGTGGCAGCGAAACGGCTGATCCTGCGCGGGCAGGTGCAAGGCGTGGGCTTCCGCGCGTGGCTGGTGGCGCGGGCACGGGCGCTGGGCATCGACGGCTGGGTGCGCAACCGCGCCGACGGCGCGGTGGAGGCGCTGCTGTCGGGGGAAACCGACGCGGTCGAGGAACTCGCCCGGCTCTGCCGGCGCGGCCCGCCGCTGGCCGAGGTGGTGAGCATCGTCGAGGACCTGGCGGAGCCGCCGGACGGCCCAGGGTTCCGGGCTTTGCGCTGATCGGCGGGGAGTTCGGCCCTGGAGGGCAAAAGGCCAGGGGGGCGCTGCCCCCTGGCCTTTTTGCCCCCCAGGCCCGAAGTCCCCGCCGATCGGGACAGAGCCGGGCTACTCCGCCGCCAGCCGCGGCGGCTCCACCATCGCCGCCGCGCGCCTGCAGGTCGACCGACAGCAGCCGCGACACGCCGCGTTCCTGCATCGTCACGCCGTACAGCCGGTCCATCCGCGCCATGGTCAGCGGATGGTGCGTCACCACCAGGAAGCGCGTGCCGGTCTCGCGCACCATGTCTTCCAGCAGCGTGCAGAACCGCTCCACGTTGGCGTCGTCCAGCGGCGCGTCGACCTCGTCCAGCACGCAGATCGGCGCCGGGTTGCAGCGGAACACCGCGAAGATCAGCGACAGCGCGGTCAGCGCCTGCTCGCCGCCCGACAGCAGCGACAGGGTCGCGAGCTTCTTGCCCGGCGGCTGGGCGTAGATCTCCAGCCCGGCCTCCAGCGGATCGTCCGAGCCGACCAGCGCCAGGTGCGCCCGCCCGCCGCCGAACATGCGGGCGAACAGCGCCTGGAAATGCCGGTCGACCTGCTGGAACACCGCGGTCAGCCGCTCGCGCCCCTCGCGGTTCAGGTGGCCGATCGAGCCGCGCAGCTTGGCGATCGCGGTGGTCAGTTCGTCGCGCTCGCGCGTCGATGGTGGCGATCTGCTGCTCGACCTCGTCGGCCTCGACCTCGGCGCGCAGGTTGACCGGGCCCATCTCCTCGCGCTCCTTGAGCAGCCGCTCCAGCCGCTGGCGGGCCTTCTCCTCGGCTGTCCGGCGGCAGGTCGGCCGGCGGGTCGGGCAGGGCGGGATTGACGCCGAGCCGTTCCAGGATGCGTTCGGCGACCGTGCCCCAGGCGTGGTCGGCCTGCTGCGGCGGCGGCCTCGGCGCGCACCGCCTGCCTCGCGCGCGGCGGCCAGCGGCGGCTTCGGCGGCGCGGGCGGCCCGGTCGGCGTCGCCGGCGTCGCTGACCGCCGCGGCCAGCGCGTCGGCGGCGCGGCGATGCGCCGCCTCGGCGGCCTCCAGCGCGTCCAGCGCCGCGGCGCGGCGCGGCGGCGATCTCGCGCCGGCGCGTCGGCCAGCGCGGCGTGCTCCGCCTCGCGCCTCGGCGCGGCGGGCGGCGAGGTCGGTCACCCGGCCGGCGGCGTCGGCCGGCGCGCTCGCGCCAGTCCGTCGCGTTCGGCGGCGATCGCTGCGCGGCGGGCGGTGCGCGCGGCGTCGCTCGCGGGCCAGCGCGTCGCGCGTCGCTGCGGGCCTCGGCTTCCGCGGTGCGCGCGCGGCGGCCAGCGCGGCGCGGGCCTGCTCCACCGCGGCGCGCAGCGCCGGCAGGTCGGGCAGCGCGGCGCGCGGCCTCGCGCGCCGGCGCCAGCGGCGGCGTCGGCCTCCGCCTGTTCGCCGCGCGTGGGCGCCGGATCTGCTCGTCCAGCCCGGCCAGCCGCGACGCCGGCGGTGGCGGCCTGCGCGCGCAGCGCTGGCGCCGGCGGCGCGGGCGCGCTCCGGCCGCCTGCTCGCCGTCGCGCCGGGCGGCGCGGGCGCGCTGTTCCGCCGGCGGTGGCGTCCTGCTCGGCGGCCTCGGCCTGCGACGTGCGGCCTCGCGCGCGGCTGGCGGCCGCGCTGCGTCCGCGCCGCGCCAGGTCGCGCGCGCAGCGTCGCCAGCCGGTTGCGCTGCTGCAGGCGCACCGCCGCGGCGGTCGGCGTGCCGGCGCGGATCGTGTAGCCGTCCCAGCGCCAGACCGCGCCGGCGCGCGAGACCAGCATCTGGCCGGGCGCCAGCGCCGGCTGCGGCGCGTCGCCGGCGGCCTCGTCCTCGACCAGGCCGATCTGCGACAGCGCGCGGGCCAGCGCCGGCGGCGCCCTGCACCAGCGCGTCGCCAGCGGCGGCTGGCCGCCGCCGGGCAGCGCCGGCAATCGGGTCGAGCGGCGGCAGCTCGCGCCAGTGCCGCGCCGCGGTCGCGGTCGGCGGCGGAGGTCAGTTCCTCGCCCAGCGCCGCGCCCAGCGCCGCTTCCAGCCCGGCGGGCACCGACAGCGCATCGACCATCGGCGGCCAGCGCTCGCCGTCGCTGCACCGCCAGCACCTCGGCCAGCGCCCGCGCCTCGGCCGCCAGCCGGGCGCGGGCCGACTCGGCGCGCCGACTGCGTCGGTCCCGCGCCGTCGGCCAGCGCCGGCCTGCGGCGGCGGTCGCGGGCGTGCTCCGCCGCTCCAGCGCCGCGCGGGCGCGCCGCCAGCGCGGCTCTCGGCGGCCTGCTCTGCGCGGCGTCGGCCGCCGCGAGCGCGCGCCGGATCGACCGCCTGGGCGCGCGAGCCGGCCGCGCTCCTGCGTCACAGCTCGGCGACTGCTCGCCGGCGACGCGGCGGCGCGCGCTGCTCGGCCTGCGCCAGCATCTGGGTCGGCCGCCTGGTGCGCGCGCGCGATTGCCTCGGCCGCGCGCCTCGGTGGCGCGGTTGGCCTCGGCCTCGGCCGCCCGCGCAGCGTCGGCGGCCGCCGCGGCGGCCTCGGCGGCGGCCGCTTCGGCTCGGCGCATGGCCGCGCGTCGGCCTCGGCCAGCGCGGCGTCCTCGGCGGCCAGCCGCGCGTCGGCCGCCGCGGCGTCGCGGCTGCAGCTGCTCGGCATGGGCCAGGTCGCGGCCAATCTGCGCCAGCCGGCGCGCGCCTCGGCCAGGGCGGCGCGGGCGCGGGCTTCCTCCGCCGCGATCTGCTCCTGCGCGACGCGCTGGCGTTCCAGCACGGTGCGCGCGGTCGGCCTCGGTCTCGCGCAGCGCCGGCAGCGCGCGGCGGCTGCGCTTCGGCCGCGCGGGCCGCGCCTCGGTCGCCGCGGTCGCGGCGGCGGCCACCGCGACGGCCGCGCCGCGTGCAGCGCCGCCGGCGCGGCGGCGCGGGCGGCCTCGGCGCGGGCGCGCTGGATCGCCAGCAGCTCCGCCTCGGCGGCGCGGATCGCGCCGGAGAGGTTGCGGTAGCGGCTGGCCTGCCGCGCCTGGCGCTTCAGCCCGCCGAGCTGGGCTTCGAGCTGGCCGCGCAGATCCTCGGCCCGCGCCAGGTTCGCCTCGGCGGCGCGCAGCTTCAGCTCGGCCTCGTGGCGGCGGGCGTGCAGGCCGGTGATGCCGGCCGCTTCCTCCAGCACCGTGCGGCGCTCCTCCGGCCGGGCGGCGACCAGCGCGCCGACGCGGCCCTGGCTGACCATGGCCGAGGCGCGCGCGCCGGAGGCGAGGTCGGCGAACAGCGTCTGCACGTCGCGCGCCCGCAGCTTCGCGGCCGTTCACCCGGTAGACGCTGCCGCTGCCGCGCTCGATGCTGCCGGCTGACCTCGCAGTTCCGGCTCGCTCGTGGAACGGCGGCGGCGCGGCGCCGGCGGTTTCGTCCAGGATCAGCGTCACCTCGGCGAGGTTGCGCGACGGCCGGCCGGCGGTGCCGGCGAAGATCACGTCGTCCATCTCGCCGCCGCGCAGGGTGCGGGCGTTCGATTCTCGCCCATCGCCCAGCGCAGCGCCTCGACCACGTTCGACTTGCCGCAGCCGTTCGGCCCGACGATGCCGGTCAGGCCCGGCATGGATCTCGACACGTCGCCGGTTCGGCGAAGCTCTTGAACCCGGCGATGCGCAGGCGGCGAAGCTGACCGGCAAGCGTGTGTCCTTCTGCAGCTCATGCGTCCGGGCATCAGCCTTGCGCGAACGCGTCGTAGGTCATCTCGCCGGCCATCCATCCTTGCCCGTTGATCACGAAGCTCGGAGTCGAGTCGATGCTTCCATTGCTTCTCGGCCTCGTCCTGCTGCGCTCAGGATCCAGTCGCGCAGCGCGGTGTCGCCGATCGCCGCGTCGAAGGTCGGTGCGGTCCATGCCGGCGAGCGCGGCCATCTTGCCACAGCTCGTCGGTGTGGTTGATCGCCGCGGGCGAAGGCCCAGCGGTCCTGGCTCGGCGAGCAGCGCCAGGACGAACGGCTCGTAGCGCTCGGGCGGCAGCGCGCGCGCCACCATGGCCGCGGTCAGCGCCACCTGGTCGAGCGGGAAGTCGCGGAACACCCAGCGCACCTTGCCGGTGTCGATCAGCTTCGTGCGCATCTCGGGGAAGGTCGTCCTGCGAGAAGGCGGCGCAATGCGGTGCAGGTGAGGGAGAACCACTCCTCCACGACGAATTTCGCGTCCGCCTTGCCGAGGGTGCGCGGGGTTTCCCAGGCAGCGGTCTGGGCCGCGGTGGCCGCGGCTGCGGCTGCGGCCGGGCGGGCCAGGACGGACGGCGCGGCAAGCCCGGCCGCGAGCAGCGGCAGCAGGGTCCGGCGGCGCAGCGGGGCGCGGCCGGATGGGGCGGAGACGATGTGCGACATGGGGGACCTATGCTGGTGGATGGCGGAGGGCGGTGGATGACAAGCGTGGTGGTGGATGGCTGCCGGTTGATAGCGGGTCTGGGGCGGACGATGGGCCGGGATGACCCGGTTTTGGCGGTTCCTACGCGCAGCGGCCCCCGAACGTCGAGCACGGCGGCATCCCCGGCGGATCGGCTGTCCCGCGCGGGACGCAGCCGCCACGCCCCACATCAGCGGCGGGCGAGGGTCGCACGGCCGAGCGCGGCCAGCGCCAGACGCAGCGGCCCGTCCGGCAGACACGCCACCGCCGCCTCCACATGCGCGAGCCCCGCCGCATCGCGGTGGCGCCAGCGGGGCTGGCACGGCGGGCGCGCGCGGCGCGTCCTGCATGAAGCGCAGCCGTTGCACCGCGGGCGCGCCGAGATGGGTGTTGATGCGCGCCCGATCAGTTCGCTCGCTCAGGTGCTGCAACTCCAACGCCATCGGCCCGGCGCAGGCGATCGTGAGCGTGCCGGCGGAAAGCCGCCGCGGGGCGGTCACCGTGGCGAGCGCCGGCCCGACGATCGCCGCCCAGTCGGCCAGCACCTGCGCCGTGGCCGGGGCGCGGCGGCGGAAGGCGGCGCGGGTGAGGGCCGGCACCAGCGCGCCGATCGGGCGCGGGCCATAGACGTGGCGCGCCGCGGCCGCCATACCCGATCGCGTGTCCGCTTCCGTCATCGCCCCTCATGCGCCGGCCGCGGCGCTGCTGACCTGGTACGACCGCCATCGCCGCCGTCTGCCCTGGCGCGCGCCGCCGGGCGCGACGACCGATCCCTACCGGGTCTGGCTCAGCGGAGGTCGATGCTGCAACAGACCACGGTCACTGCGGTCATACCCTACTATGAACGTTTCGTCAGCCGGTTCCCCGACGTCGCGGCGCTGGCGGCGGCGCCGCTGGACGACGTGCTGGCGCGCCTGGGCCGGGCTCGGCTACTACGCCCGGGCGCGCAACCTGCACGCCTGCGCGCGCGCGGTCGTGACCGCGGGCGGGTTCCCGCGCGACGTCGCGGGGCTGCGCGCACTGCCCGGGATCGGCGCCCTACACCGCGACCGCGGTCGCGGCGATCGCGTTCGGCGTGCCGGGGTGCCGGTGGACGGCAATGTGGAGCGGGTGGCTGCGCGGCTGTGCGGCCATCGATGCGCCGCTGCCGGGCGCGCAGGCCGCGATCCGGGCCGCGGCCGACGCGCTGGGCGACGATCCCGCCGCCCGCGCGCGGCCGTCCGATTTCGCGCAGGCGCTGTTCGACCTCGGGGCGAGCGCTCTGCACGCCGGCCGCGCCGGCCTGCGGCCTGTGCCCCTGGCGGGACGGCTGCGCGGCGCGGCGGCTCGGGATCGCGGCCGAGCTGCCGCGCAAGGCGCCGAAACCGGCCCGCCCGCTGCGGCACGGCGCGCATTTCTGGCTGACCGATGCCGCGGGGTGCGTGCTGCTGCGCCGGCGCCCGCCGCTCGGGCCTGCTCGGGCGGGATGACGGAACTGCCGGGCACCGACTGGCGCGCTGCGCCGTGGCCGCCGGCGGAGGCGCTGGCGCATGGCGCCGATGGCCGCCGACTGGCGGGAAGCCGGGCAGGTGCGGCACGGGTTCACGCATTTCACCCTGACGATCGATGTGTATGCGGCGACGGTGGCCGCGATCGCGACGACGGCGATCACCGGGGGAGGGCTGCTGCGGCCGGTGGCGGGGCTGGCGGAGGCGGCGCTGCCATCGGTGATGCGGAAATGCGTGGCGCTGGTGGGGGCGGGTTGAGCGGATTCCGACCGTTGCGGACCAGGATCGGGACCTCCCCGCTGCGTCTCGGGAACGAGGCTTCGCGGCGTCGCCCTCGGCCCGGCACAAGAGTTTCCGTGGATTATATTGTTCCGGTTATATGATTGGTGTAAAGAATATCATAAGAGTTACATTTGTTTCTTTGATAGGACAACGGTGCAGCAGGCCGGAGCCACAAAATACCGGAACGACCTGGGGCACCCGCGCATCCCACCGATATATTACAGCGCACCACACGAAGCCGTCTTGCCGAGACCCTAGGGAGTCCATAGCTACCGGGTGGGAAACCGAGAGACCTCTTGAGCTTCCCGCTCTTACCCAGATGTTTAACTTGGCCGCTCCTACGGAGCGGCCTTTTTTTGCCGCCGGGCAAACCCGGTCCGGCCGGTGGCGGGGGAACGTGATCGCCGCACTCCTCGGACGAAGGGAACACGCGAACGTGCGCATAGTTCCCTCGGCTCCGGGACCATCCGCTATCGTATTGGCACGATTTCTCCTTCATTATTCGGTTCCGTTGTTATCCGTATCTGTATCTGCAATAGCATTCTCCGTTTCCGTTGTAACTGGGTTAACGGGTGTGAACGGTGGAGCCGATGACATTGTTTGTCCGCATGACTCATGTCCTTGGATCGGAAATTCCGGCGTCGCAACTATATCCGCGCACGCGCTTCCCGAACCCATCGGGCAAAGTCATCGCGCGAGCCGGGACAGGCTGATGCATCCGCTGCCGCAACGCCTGTTGCGCTTCGTTCGGCCCATGGTGCCGGCGACCGAGGTCCTGACCTCCATGCTGCGCTTTCCCCTCGTCGACGTGGAGGCGGTGACGAACACCAAACCCCTGCTCGTCCTCGCACCGCACCCTGACGACGAAAGCCTCGGCTGCGGCGGATTGATCGCGGCGTGTTGCGCGGCCGGCCACGATGTCTACGTGCTGGTCGTCACTGACGGCGCGGCCTCCCATACCGGTTCGGCGCGCTATCCATCATCCCATCTGGCGACGCTGCGCCAATCCGAAACCGCCGCTGCCATGGCCGCCCTGGGGCTTCCAAGGGAACGTCTGGAGTTCCTGGGCCTGCCGGATGGGCGCGCGCCCCTCCACGGCCGAAAATTCCGGGAGGCCGCGGACCGCATCGCCGCCTTTGCCATCTCTTTCGGTATCGGATCCATTTGCACGACCTGGATGCACGACCCCCATCGCGATCATCGGGCTGCGCATCTCCTTGGCCGCGCAGCCGCGCGAAAGGTCGGGGCATGGCTATTCAGCTATCCGATCTGGGGCTGGAGGCTGGCCCCGTCCACTTGGCTCCCGGACGCGCCGGTGCTCGGCGTGCGCCTCGACATCGCCGATCATGTGGCCGCCAAACGCGAAGCGATCTTCTGTCATGCCTCGCAGACGAGCGGCCTCATCGGCGACGATCCGAACGGATTTCGGCTGGATCCGGCGTTCATTTCGCTCTTCCTGCGACCGTTTGAGGTTTTTGTGCTCGATCAACAGGGATCCGGCCGACAAGCAGTCTCCTGAGTTTCCCGCCGAGATGAACATCCACGAGGGAGGAAGAGGTGGTCCATGCTTCCATCATCGTTCCGGCCTATAACGCGGAACGCTTCGTCGCAACCGCTGTCGCATCGGCGCTGGCCCAAACCGAACAACGCATTGAAGTGCTCGTGGTCGACGATGCTTCGACAGATGGCACCGCCGAGGCCGTCTATCGCGCCGCTGCCGACGACAGCCGCGTTCGCGTCCTGAAGCTGAACATCAACTCCGGTCCCGCGGCCGCACGGAACCTCGCTATTTCGCAGGCCTCAGGCGAGTGGATCGCGCTGCTCGATGCCGATGACAGCTTTGCGGCGCACCGCATAGAGACATTGACCGGGTTGGGCGAAGCGCGCAATGCGGACGTGGTGTCGGACAACCTGCTTCTATGCCCGGAAGCCGAGGACGTGCCTCCCGAACCGATGCTGTCGGCCCCGGCGTCGGCAGGCCCCTGGCATATGTCGGCCGCGGAGTTCGTGGCGGGCAACATCGGCCGCCGCCGACAGCCGCGCCGGAGCTATGGTTTCATGCAGCCGGTGTTCCATCGGGAGTTCCTAATGCGCCATGGCCTTCGCTACGGCGACCAGAACCGGTTCGGCGAGGACTTCCTGTTCTGTCTCGCCTGCCTCCTCGCGGGTGCCTCCTGGTGGGTCACGCCGGAACCGATGTACCATTATGTGGTGCGGGCCGGTTCGCTGACCGAAATCCAGCGCTCGGCCGATCTCGATCGTATCCGCATGACCGAGGCGCGCCTGCTGCAGACGGACGCCTCGGTCGCGGCCGACAGCCAGCTCGCCGATGCGCTACGGCGGCATAAGGCCGTCATTGATCGTTGCTACTATTACCGCGCCTTCACGGATGCCATCAAAAGTGGACACTGCGCGGCGGCGATGGGCCTGCTGTTCGAGAACCCGGACAGCTTCGCGCATATCCTCCGCGAATCCGCTGCCCAGGCACCAATCATCATGGGCAAGGCGTTCCGCGGTGGGTACCGGGGCGCCCCCCGTGCCGGTTGACAATCCCGATTCCATTGCTTTACCGGCCTGAACTGTGGCCGCCTCCATGCCTGCAGCAAAACGGTTTCTCCTTCTGGCCGCCACCAAATCCGATCGCCTGCATGGGATGTTGTTGCGCATGTTTCCCAGGCGATCCGGTCCGCCGCCCGACCGGAAGCGCTGGGATCGGGAATACGCGACGGGCGGGTGGGAATGGCTCAAGGACCTGCAGGAGGCACCGCACAATTACATCATAGCAGCGTATTGCAACCGCGCCGGAGACAAAACGGCGATCCTGGACATCGGATGCGGGGAAGGCGTCCTGCAGGCCATCCTGGACCGGATCGGCTACCGGAGGTACGTCGGCATCGACGTGTCCCAGGTCGCCATAGAGCATGCCAGCGCCAAGGCCAACGCCAGGACCAGCTTTGTTACCGGCGATGCCATGGATCGCGCAATCGAGGAGCAGTTCGATACGGTCGTCCTGAATGAGGTCCTGTACCATTTCCCCGACCCGTTGGCCATATTGGAACGCCTCGCCGATCGGTTGAACCCGGGCGGGCAGTTTGTCGTATCCATGGCCCAACCCAGCTTTCGCGACGCGCTGGCCGTCCAAAAGATCTGGCGCGACATCGCTTCGGTCTACAAAGTGGCTGCCGAGGTTTCGCTGCGCTATCCGGACGGCCTGCCGCGAACGATCAAGCTGTTCGCGCCGTCGTCGTCGTCAGGCGCGGCTCAAGTCCCCCCATGATCGCCGCTTGCCGGCCCCGTCACCAGCCCGTCGCGCACGTCGCGCGCCAGCGCCGCCGGATCGCGCGCCGTCGGATCGCCCATGCCGCCGCCGCCCGGCAGTTCCAGGATCAGCCGGTCGCCGTCCGGAATGACCTGGATAGCCCTTGGTGCGCAGCGTCGCGCCCGATTTCAGCCGCACCACGCCCGGGCGCGCCGTCCGCCCCGCCGTCGCGACCCTTCGGCGCATTGGCCACCCGGTCGAAGATCGGCGTTCACCGCGAACTCCAGATCGCCCTTGGCGCGCGATCTCCATGATCTGCCCGACGCCGCCGCGGGTGCGCCCGGCGCCGCCGGAATCCGGGCGCAGTTCCTTGCGCCAGAAGATCACCGGCGCGACGTTCTCGGTCGCCTCCACCGGCATGGTGCGCACGCCGGACGGGAAGGCCGTGCGCGTCCAGCCCGTCGCGCGCCGGCCGCGCGCCGGTGCCGCCGGAGTTGAAGGTGATGATCTCGAAATCCGCCGATCACCGGCCGGTTCGCCGCGCGCCTGGCCGGACACCGAGGCGCCGCCGCGCAACGGCGGGTTCCACAGCGCCGAGGCGCCCTCCGCCGTGACCCGCTCCGGCACCGCCTGGTGCAGGCAGCCCATCATCAGGTCGGGCAGCAGATGGCCGATCACGTGGCGCACCGACACCGGATAGGGCCGCGGCGCGTTCAGGATGCAGCCCTCCGGGAATCGCCATGCGGAACGGCGCGAGGCTGGCCCAGTTGTTCGGCACCTCCGGCGCCACCACGCACTTGATGCCGAAGCTGGCATAGGCGCGGCAATAGGCCGGCGGCACGTTGATGCCGCGGCTGGACAGGCCGCGAGGTGCCGGCGAAATCGACCTCGATCGCCGTCGGCCTGCGATGGTCATCGCGGCGGCGAGGCGGACCGGTTCCTCGTAGCCGTCCGAGCAGATTTCCGGCGCGCCAGGTGCCGCGCGGCAGGCGCGCGATCTCGGCCAGGGTCGCGCGCGCGCGAGGCCTGTCGAAGATGAACTCGGCGAGCGGGTCGAGACTGTCCATCGCGAACTCGTCCATCATCTCGACCAGCCGCTGCGCGCCGGCGTCGTTGCAGGCGCACAGCGAGTAGACGTCGCCTTCGAGCTCGACCGGCAGGCGGGAGCCGGCGCGGATGAAGTCGAAGAAGGTCTCGTTCGGCCGGCCTGCGTCGAAGCATTTGACGATCGGGATGTACAGCCCTTCCTCGAACACCGAGCGGCCTTCGGGGCCCATGCCGAGGCCGCCGATGTCGATCACGTGCGCGGTGTTGGCGAACAGGCCGACGACGCGCGCCGTGGCGGAAGGCGGGGGTGACGACGGTCAGGTCGTGCAGGTGGCCGGTGCCGAGCCAGGGGTCGTTGGTGATGTAGTGGTCGCCCGGGCGCATGGTCGCGGCCGGGAACTTGCGCAGGAAGTGGCCGACGCTCTCGGCCATGGAGTTGACGTGGCCCGGCGTGCCGGTGACCGCCTGGGCCATCATGCGGCCGTGCAGGTCGAAGATGCCGGCCGAGAGGTCGCCCGCTTCGCGCACGGTGGTGGAGAAGGCGGTGCGGATCATGGTCTGCGCCTGTTCCTCCACCACCGCGATCAGGCGGTTCCACATGATCTGGCGCTGGATCTGGGCGAGGGGGCTGGCGTCGTGGGACATCGTGGGCTCCTGGTGGACGGGGGAGTGGAGCGCGGTTGGGCGGGAAATGCCAGGGGGGGTGTGACGCAGGATGCGACGCGGGGCGGCCCGGGAGCCCGGCGCCGTCAGGCGGCCGATTTGGGCAGGAAGCGCACGCCGCCGAGCCCCTCGAAATGGCGGTCGCAGGTGAGCAGGTCCGCGCCATGCGCCAAGGCGGTGGCGAGGACGATCGCGTCCGCCGTCGCCAGGCGATGCGTTGCGCACAGATCGGCGGCCGAAAGCGCGATCGGGGTATCGAGCTCGGCCACGATGCATGTCGCGGTGAAGGCGATCACCTGATCGGCCTTGTCCTCGCCCACTTCGCGTCGGAGCCATTTCGCCAGTTCGAGCTGCACGATGGTGGGCACCAGCCACTGCTCGCGCTCCGGCACTTCGCGCGCCACGAGGGCGCCGACGGGCGAGGCGATCAGCCATTCGATCCAGGCCGAGGTATCGACCAGCCGCATCAGACGCGGTCCGCGCGATCCCTGTAGTCCTCCGCCCGCGCGCCGCGTGCCAGGCCGGCGAGTTCCTGCGGTGTCGGCACCGGGACCAGGAGGACGCCGGTGCCTTTGGGGATGAAAGCGAACTCCTGCCCGGCCTCCCAATGCCGAGCCGTGCGGACCGCCTTGGGGACGGAGATCTGGAATTTGGCGGAAAGCCTCGCCGTATCCTTCGCGCGCATTACTGATACCCGATCGATCGATGGTTCGTAAGAACCTAGGCCGGGCGGAGAGAGTCATCAAGAGGGACACCCGCAAGACCCGCTCCGGCCGCGGCCGCGGGTGTGGAGCGGTGCACTCACCCCTCCGCCAACCACTCCTCCGCCGCCGCTCGCCCCGCCAGCATCAACCGCTGCAACAACCCCCACCCCGTATCGAGCGCGCTCTCCCGCTCCAACCCCTCGACAGCCTCCGGCGCCGCGATCCGGTGCAGCCGTAGCCGCTCCAGCCGCCGGCACGGGGCGGAGCGGAACAGCATCCGCCCGGCACACCCCTGCCGCAGCGCCTCCACCTCGTCCTCCTCCCGCTGCAGCGGCGCGTTGAACGTCAGCTCCTGCATCCGGCGCGCGATTTCGTGACCCCCGTGCGGCACGCCCTCCCGCTCGGTCGGCAGCAGCCGCACCAGCAGCAGGTCGGCCGCGTCGCTTTCCTCCATCAGGGCACGCAGCGGCGGGTTGGCGCTGAAGCCGCCGTCCCAGCAGGCCTCGCCGTCGATCACCACCGGCTGGCCCAGGAACGGCAGGCAGGCCGAGGCCAGCACGGCCTCCAACGTCACCTCCGGCGAGCGGAACAGCACCGCCCGTCCGTCGCGCACCCGCGTCGCCGCGATCAGCAGCCGCGGTCCGTCGCCCGCTGCCGCCGCGGCGCGCAGCCGGGCGAAATCCACCGCCTCCTCCAGCAGGCCGCGCAGCGGATTGAGCTCCGGCGGATCGAGCGCGAAGGGTGACACCCACCGCAGCGACGCCCCCAGCGTCGCCGCCGCGAGCACGGCCACCCCGCTTGGGGAGCGGCGGCTCACCTGCTCCCAGAACCAGGCGAGCTTGCGTCGCGCCGCCGCCCGTCCCGCGGCACCCGGGCCGCCACCCTCGGCGAGCCCGTCGGCCAGCAGCACCGCGTTCACCGCCCCGGCGCTGGCGCCGCTGATCATGTCCCAGTCGATCCCCCGCTGCTCCAGCAGCCGGTCGAGCACGCCCCAGGTGAAGGCGCCGAACGACCCGCCCCCTTGCAGCGCGAGCGCCAGCTTCCCCCCGGTGAATCCGGACCGTGCCCCGCCGCCCGGCGGCGACCCGGCGGGGGAGAACCCGGTGGGCGGACTCTGGACGGCGATCGGTCGTGTTGGTGCCTGCGTCATGCCCCGGGATATGGGGTCGCGGGACGGTTTTTTGCTGCAATGCAGCATCGCACGAAGCCGAGGGTGGACAGCCGTCCCTACAGCACCAGCATGCCGACGGTCGCGCCCCCCATCAGCACCGTCGTGCCCCATCCCAGGACCCGCAGCCAGCGCGGCAGCACGAAGCCGCCCAGCGCGTGCAGGGTCGCGGCGATGCCGATGATGATGGAGAGGGAGACGGCATTGGAATAGCTCATGCCGGACCTGGTATCGAAACCGATGCGGGCGATTTCGACGGCGCCTCCCGCCACATCCGCCGTGTTGCCCGCCCGCTCCGCCGCCGGGGTTCACGGCCTCGATGATGACGAATTCCTGGTAGGGCCCCTCGAACCATCAGGTCCTGGCCACGGCGTTCCGTGCCGGCACTGGTCTGCCCCCCTGAAGAGTGAATGCACCGAAGTCCGTTGCCAAGTCGTGCGGACCTGGTCCATTGTTCACCCGCGCCGGAGGTCGTGCCATCGCTGCCCGCAGAAGCCACGTGACCGGCGCGCCAGCGGCCATTAATGCTATGGTGCCATTATCCAGAATGACCTAAAATTCCAGTTACACCACTCGATCGGGGCAGCTCGGTCAATTGCCGGGCAATCGGGCGCCGCGATCTGTTATGAGACCGGTCAGCCCAGGAGATATCCGTTGTCGGATGCAACGGGCTAGTGCTCTGACACAAACAGGTGATTCAGCATGGGGCAGAGCACCAGCTTGTTCTTGTGGGCCAATTCAGCCAACGCCCCGAAGCAGGCGTTGGCATCGGGCCACTAGCCGAGGCGGCCAGAGGATGCACATCAGGAAGGCGCTGAAAACATGCTAATGGCATTGCTGATGCAAGGAAAGGGACCGAGGTGGTACTGGATTTGTGCCGCTGCCGCCCTCATGCTCATCGCGCCGCAGGCGCATGCGCAGATCAATCCCTTTGTGGGACGCCATGAGCCCCGGCTCTCCGGCCACGACCTTGGCCTGTTGATGTCGAGCATCAACCAGGTCAATCGTGCGCCGGCCGTCGCAATCGGCACGACGGCCGGTTGGAGCAACCCGAATACCGGAGACCACGGAACCTCAACGGTCAAGCGGATATTCCAAGAAAGGGGAATGACGTGCCACCTGCTGCGGCATGAGATATTCTCGCGTGGGGAGCCGCAGCCGCGGCGCTACAACCTCACCTGGTGCCTGACCGCGGATGGTGAATGGAAGATCCTGAAATAGGCGCGACCTGCTGCTGGCTGGGCGGCCGCGCGAATGCCCATCCGGAGGAAAGCCATATCCAGCATGGCCTCGGCCGGCGGCAGAGTAAGCCCCGCGAGGCCGAGGATGCCATGCATAGGTGCTTACGGGGGAAAAAGGACTCTGCGGCTCCACGGCAGCGGTGGCGACGAAGCTCCCACCGGAGGCTCACCCGGACCGGGATAGCGCACGAGCGCGGGACGGCCTCACTGCGCAGGGTGAACTCCGCGCATTCCGTTACGATGGCGGCGGATCATGCTGCGAGCCCGCATTGGCTTGATCAGAGCTCCGTCTCCGATCGGTCTCCTGCCGAACCCGCCTCGCGGTCCCCCGGAGCGGGGAAATCCGGTAGGCAGTGCGCCGGTGGGCGGCGGCGCTCTGGCTGGAACCGAAACCGGGGCCATCGTCGGCATAACGGGGCGACTGGCGATTTTACGGCACCGCCGCCTCACATACGACGGAGCCTCGTTTCCCGTGCGCTACAGCACCAGCATGCCGACGGTCGCGCCCCCCATCAGTACCGCCGTGCCCCACCCCAGGACCCGCAGCCAGCGCGGCAGCACGAAGCCGCCCATCACCGAGGGCATCGACCCGAGCGCCACCATCGCCACGATCACCGGCCCCGCCACCATCCCATTCAGCACCGCGGCCAGAACCAGCGCCCGCATCGGGTCGATCGGCGACAGCACGATCCCGGCGCCGACCAGGGTGGCGGCGGCAACGGTGCCATAGAAGGCCCGCGCGTCCGTCGGCAGCCGCCCGAGGCCGACCGGCCATCCCAGCGCCTCTCCCAGCGCATAGCCGGTCGCTCCGGCCAGTACCGGCACCGCGAGCAGCCCGGTGCCGATCACCCCCAACGAGAAGATCAGCGCGGCGAACCGCCCGGCAATCGGGGCCAGCGCTGCCGCCGCCTGGCTCGCGGTGTCGATCGTGGTGATGCCGTGCGCGTGCAGGGTCGCGGCGGTGCCGATGATGATGGAGAGGGAGACGGCATTGGAATAGCTCATGCCGGACCAGGTATCGAAGCCGATGCGGGCGATCTCGCCGGCCCCGTCCGCCGCGTCCGCCGCATTCTCCTTCTCCGCGCGCGTCGCGGCCTGCGGTCCGGCCGCCGGCGCCGGTGCGTCACGTTTTCCCGCGCCTACCGGCGTACCCCCGGATACGTCCCCCAAAGCGTCTGCTGGCATGCCGCCAGGCGCCTCGCGCGCCACGCCCCCCGCCGCCCCGTCGGAGGTCCCTCCGGCTGCCCCTCCATCTGGCGCGGCGACCGCCCCCCGGCCGCGCAGCGGTCGCGGATCGGCCGAGCCCAGCGCGTCCTCCACCTCCTCAGCCGCCTGCCAGACGAACAGGTAGGGGCTGATCGTCGTCCCGAGCACGCCCACCAGCATCATCAGCGCGTCCCGGGTCAATGCCACCTGCGGCAGCAGCACGCTCTTCAGTACCGTGAGCCAGGGCACCTCGATCACGAACAACAATGCTACATAGGCGAGCAGCGCCAGGGTCAGGAATTTCAGGAACACGACGTAGCGCTTGTACGCCACCCAGATCTCGGTCGCGGCGCAGAACACGGCGACCGCGCCCGCCCAGGCCCAGGCCGGCCCGCCCAGCAGCAGCCGGGAGACGTCCGCCATGCCGCCGATATCGGCCCCGAGATTGACGACGTTCGCGACCACCAGCAGCCACACCAGCACCAGCAGCACCGGTCGCGGCGCGTGCGCCCGCAGCGCGCCCACCAGCCCCAGCCCGGTCACGCGGCCGATGCGGGCGCTGATCTCCTGCACCGCGACCATGAACGGCAAGGTCAGCACCACCGCCCAGCCGAGCCCGTAGCCAAATGCCGCCCCCGCCTGCGCATAGGTCACGATGCCCGAAGGGTCGTCGTCCGCCGCCCCGGTCACGAGCCCGGGGCCGAGCCGGCGGATCAGCCCAAGAAAGCGCGGCCGCCGGCGCGGGCCGGGGAGGCGCGGGGCCAGCGCGCCGGGAAGGGGGATGTCAGACGGCACGCGCCCCACCCTGCGCCGGCGGCGCGCCCCCGGCGCGCAACGCCTCATGCATCGATGCCGCGCGCAGCGCCACGCGTATCGACGCCGGCCCGGTCGCGCCGATGGCCGCGCCGGCACGCATCGGGTCGCTACTCCGCCGCCTGCCCGAACCGTCGCGCATAGGCTGCCAGCGCATCGTCGGCCACCGGCTCGATCGGGGTGAAATCCCGGTGCGCGATCCACTCGGGCCGGGTCGGCCGGCGGATCGCGTTGCCCACCGCGTTCAGGGTCAGATAGACGATCTTGCGCGGATAGGGCGTGATGTTCCCCGCCGAGCCGTGCACCAGGTTGCCATGGAACAGCAGCACGCCCCCCGGCTTGCCGGTGGGTGCCACGATCCCGCCCGCATCGACCAGCCGGCGCACCGTGTCCTGGTCGAGCGTCCACAGCGGATAGGACGTGGTCGCGAGGTCGTGCCCCGCGTCCAGCACCCCATGGCGATGGCTGCGCGGAACCAGCATCAGCGGCCCGTTGATCGGCATCACCTCGTCGACGAACACGGCGATGTTCATCGCGCGCGCCTCCGGCATGCCGTCGTCGCGCGCCCAGGTGCCGTAGTCCTGGTGCCATTGCCACACGTCGCCGTCGAACGCGGCCTTCGCGTTGATCTTGAACTGGTGCATGTACAGCCGGTCGGCGAACACCTGCTCCACCGGCTCGATCAGGCGCGGATGCGCGCCGAGCAGGCGGAACGCCTCGTTATACGTGTGGGCGGCGAAGGCGGTGCGCGGGGCGCCGGATTTCTCGCGCCAGATTTCTTCCCGCGGCGTGCGGAAGATCGCCTCCGCCTCGCGGCCCAGTACCGCCACTTCCTCGGGCGTGAACAGTTCGGGCAGGAACAGCCAGCCCTCGGTCTCGAACTGCCGCGACTGCGTCTCGGTCAGGCGCATGGGAAGGTCCTTTCGCTCAGAGCGTGCAAAGCAGACGAATCGGCGGCTCGCGGGCAGTCTTTCGCAAACTCTCAGCCGGCCAGATAGCCGCCATCGACATGAAGCTCGGCACCGGTAACGTAGGAGGCTTCGTCGGACGCGAGGAAGAGCACGGCATTGGCCACCTCGTCCACCTCCCCGGTGCGCCCCAGCGGCACGCGCTTCAGCATCTTCGCCCGCACCGCGGGATCGGCCGTCGCGCCGGAGGTGCGCATGGGGGGCATCAGCCCCGGGTGCACGCTGTTCACCCGGATGTTGTCCTTGCCGAACTGCACCGCGGCGGACTTGCTCATGATCCGCACCGCGCCCTTGGACGCATTGTAGCCGAAATGGATCTGCTTCTGCCCCGCATTGCCGGAAATCGAGGACAGGTTGACGATCGAGCCGCCGCCGGCGCGCTGCATCTCGGGGATCTGGAACTTCATCCCGAGGAACACGCCGGTCGCGTTCACCGCCATCAGCCGGTGCCACGCCTCGGTCTCCATCGTGTCGGTGACCTTGCTGCCGCTGATGCCGGCGTTGTTCACCGCGATGTCGAGCTTGCCGTAAGCCGCCACCGCAGCCTCCACCGCGCCGCGCCAGCTTGCTTCCTCGGTCACGTCGAGGCGGACGAAGCGGGCCTGTCCGCCGGCGGCGCGGATGGCAGCGGCCACCGCCTCGCCCTCGGCGGCCAGTACGTCGGCCACCACCACCTTCGCGCCCTCGGCGCCGAAGCGCCGCGCCGTCGCCGCCCCCATGCCGGAAGCCGCGCCGCTGATGAGTGCCACCTTGCCCGCGAGCCGCATGGCCGTTGTCCCCCCATTGCGTGCGCCGCGAGCCTGCCACGGAAGCCGGCGGCTTGGCTACCGGCGGGTAAGGTCGGTACTAGGCGGAAGGCAATCGGAGACTTGGCGCATGGCGCATCGCGGCCTGAAATTCGGCATCTTCCTCGCCCCGTTCCATCGGCTGGGCGAGAACCCCACGCTGGCCATCGGCCGCGACGTCGAACTGCTCGAGTGGCTCGATCACCTCGGCTACGACGAGGCCTGGATCGGCGAGCACCATTCCGCCGGCTGGGAGCTGATCGCCTCGCCCGGAGCTGATCATCGCCGCCGCGGCGGAGCGCACCAAGCACATCAAGCTCGGCTCCGGCGTGACCAGCCTGCCGTACCACCACCCGCTGCTGGTGGCGCAGCGCTTCGTCCAGCTCGACCACATGACCCGCGGGCGGGCGATGCTGGGCTGCGGGCCGGGCGCGCTGACGTCGGACGCCTACATGCTCGGCATCGAGCCCTCGCACCCAGCGCCCGCGCATGCTGGAGTCGATGGACGCCATCATGCGGCTGCTGAAATGCGAAGAGCCGGTCACGATGAAGACCGACTGGTTCGAGATGCGCGAGGCGCGCCTGCATCTGGCGCCCTACACCGACCCGCATTTCGAGATCGCGGTGGCCAGCACCATCACGCCGTTCGGCATGATCGCCGCCGGCACGCACGGCGTCGGCGTGCTGTCGATCGGCGCCGGGCTGCCGGGCGGGCCGGAGGCGCTGGCCGACCCAGTGGAAGATCGCCGAAGACGCCGCTGCCAAAGCCGGCAAGACGATCGACCGCAAGAACTGGCGCGTGGTCGTGAACGCGCACCTCGCCGAGGACGACGAGCAGGCGCTGCGCGAAGTGGCGAAAGGCGAGCGGATCGAGACCGTGACCTATTTCGAGGACACCCTGGGCCGCCCGCCCGGCCGCGTCGGACGACCCGCTGCGCGAGGGCGTGGCGATGGGCACCACGCTGGTCGGCTCGCCGGAGACGGTGGTCAAGGGCATCCGCCGCCTGCTCGACTACAGCCAGGGCGGTTTCGGCGGCATCCTGTTCCGCGCCCATGAATGGGCCAACCGCGAGCAGATCGCTGCGCAGCTACGAGCTGTTCGCGCGCTACGTGATGCCGCAGTTCCAGGGCTCGCTGGATACGATCGTCGGCTCGAACGCCTGGGCGCGGGAGAACCGCAAGCAGGTGTTCGGCGGCACGGTGGAGGCGGTGAAGCGCGCGTTCACCGATTTCGGCGCGCGCCGTGCCGGAGGAGTTTCGCTCCCGCACGATCGGCGCGCGCGACGATTGAAGCACGGGGGAGGGGGCCGTTCGGGACCCCGTGTTCGCTCCCCTCTGGCGCGCTGCACCAACTCCCAATATCAAAGTCTCATGCAACGTACGACGGAGAAGCGGTGATGGCGGAGATCTGGGTGAAAGTCGCGGCAGCAGCGGATGTCGCGGAGGGCAGCGTGATCGCCGTGCGGGTGGGGGAGCGGGAGATCGCGCTCTACCACCTGCCGGGCGGCGAGTTCCGCGCCACCGACAACGTCTGCTCACACGAATACGCCCAGCTTTCGGACGGCTGGCTGGAGAACGGCGAGATCGAATGCCCGCTGCACGCCGCCCGCTTCGATATCCGCACCGGCCGCGCGCTGTGCGCCCCGGCGGAGGCGCCGATCGCGGTGTTCCCGGTGAAGCAGGAAGGTGCCGACCTGCTGATCAGCCTGCCGGCGTAGCGGCGAGCAGCGCGCGCACCGCCGCGGGGCGCGGGATCGGCGCGACGGCGCCGTAGCCCGTACATTTCAGCGCCGCGGCGGCATTGGCGTAGCGCGCGGCGTCCTCGGGTGCGTCGCCGGCCAGGGTGCGGGCGAGGAAGGCGCCGCAGAACGTATCGCCCGCCCCGGTGGCATCGACCGCGGCGACCTGGTGGCCGGGGAGGTACTGGCGCGCGTCGCGGGTCGCGAGCCAGGCCCCGGCCGGCCCGCAGCGCAGCACCACGATTGCCGGGCCGAGGCGGAGGTAGTGGTCGAGAATCGCCTCCGGCGCCGCCAGCCCGAGCATGGCGGCGGCGTCGTCGAGGCCGGGGAAGACGATGTCCGACGCCGCGATCGCCGCTTCCATCACCGCCCTGGCGCGGGCGGGCGGCCAGAGGCGGGGGCGGTAGTTGGTGTCGTAGGCGACCCGCGCGCCGGCGCTGCGGGCGAGCGCGATGGCGGCGAAGGTCGCATCCGCGGCGGCGGTGGAGATGCCCTGGCTGATGCCCGAGGCATACAGGATGCGGGCGGTGGCGAAGGCTTCCCTCGCCAGGTCGGCGGGGCCGTAGTGCGCGGCGGCGGAATTGGCCCGGTAGTGTAGGAATTCATGACCTTGCGGGCCGTGGAAGACGAAGTAGACGCCGGTCTGGTGGCGCGGATCGCGGCGGACGTGGGCGGTCTCGATGCCCTCGCGCGCCCAGAGCGCGATGAAGCTTTCGCCCGCCGGGTCCTGGCCGAGCGCGGTCAGGATGCCGACCTTGGCGCCTTGGCGCGCGGCGGCGACGGCCGCGTTGGAGGTGTCGCCGCCGTGGCCCTCCAGGTAGAGGCTGCGGCCGTCCGGGCCAGGGGGGAGCTGGTTGAATTCCAGCATGGGCTCGCCGAGGCAGAGCAGGTCGGCCGGCATTCTGGGGCGTCTCCTTGTGCGGGGCGACGAGTGTACAGCGGCTGGGGCGTTTGGGGCAGGTCGAGGGGCGATCGGGACGGATTTCCGCGGCTTTGGCGCGGTCGGGAGCGGGGGCGGGCACGCGGGGCCGGAATGTACGAACCTCGAGGTGGGGGCGTTTCCGGAGGTGTGCCCTCGGTCGTTCGAGACGATGATGGATCGGGGGTTCTGGCCGGGGGAGGGGTGACGGGGACTTGCCGCCTCCCCGACTGGTTCGCGCGGAGGTTTCCGCAGACGGCTACGGGAGGTCGTGCAACGCCCCGATGGTATGCGGTCTGTTACCGGGCGCTGTCGGATGCGGTGGTCATCGTCCGCGCGACGAAGGCGTCCCTCTGCCCGGGCCAGGTCTGAAAACGTACGATCAGGACGATCCTGTCCTGCACGGCCGATCTCCCGCATCACGATGCCGTCCCGACGGCACACCCGGCATGGCTGGCCCGGTCGCGCCGACGCCAAGGCCGCCCCCCACCTGGACACCCGCCCCCCAGGCCCTACGATCCCTCCAACCCAAACGCAGGGCTCGGGGGCGGAAATGGACTACGACACGATCATCGTCGGCGGCGGCTCCGCCGGCTCGGTACTGGCCAACCGCCTGTCGGCCCGCAGCGCCAGCCGCGTGCTGCTCTGCGAAGCCGGCCAGGACACGCCCGAGGGCAAGGTGCCGCCGGAGATCCTCGACAGCTATCCCGGTATCGCCTATTTCGACCCCCGCTTCCACTGGACCGAGCTGAAGGTCCGCACCCAGCTCGTCTCCCACAACAACCCCGCCGACCTGCCGCCGCTGCGCAAATACGAGCAGGCGCGCGTGCTCGGCGGCGGCTCCTCGATCAACGGCCAGCTCGCCAACCGCGGCGCGCCCACCGACTACGACGAATGGGAATCGCGCGGTGCCGCCGGCTGGGACTGGGACGACGTGCTGCCCTATTTCAAGAAGGTCGAGCGCGACCTCGACTTCGACGGCCCGTGGCACGGCAAGGACGGCCGCATCCCGATCCGCCGCATCCCGCGCGAACATTGGTGCCCGACACGCGCAGGCGACCGCGGCGGCGTTCGAGCAGGCCGGGCAGTCCGTACCTCCCCGACCAGAACGGCGTCTTCACCGACGGCTACTTCCCCATCACCATCTCCAACCACGACGAGCAGCGCGTCTCGGCGGCGATCGGCTACCTCGACCGCGCCACGCGCGCCCGCCCGAACCTGACGATCTCGCACCGACACCCAGGTCACGCGCGCTGCTGTTCGACGGCCCCGCCTGCGTCGGCGTGCGCGCCGCGGTCGGCGGGCGGGAGGTCGAATTCCGCGCCCGCGAGGTGATCCTCTGCACCGGCGCGATCCACTCGCCGGCGCATCTGTTGCGCGCCGGCATCGGCCCGGCGGGCGATCTGCGCGCGCTCGGCATCGAGGTCCGCGCCAACCTGGCGGGAGTCGGCGCCCGGCTGATGGACCACCCCTCGATCGCGGCTGGCGTCCTTCATCCGTCCGCGCGCGCGCGTTCGCGAACACACGCGCCGGCACATCCATGTGGCGATGCGCTATTCCTCCGGCCTGCCCGGTGCGCCGGCGGGCGACATGTTCGTTGCTTGCGCGAGCAAGTCGGCCTGGCACGCGGTGGGCGAGCAGATCGCGTCATTGATCCTGTTCGTCAACAAGACCTATTCCGAATCCGGACGGGTACAGCTCGCCTCGCCCGATCCCGGGGCCGAGCCGATCGTCGCGTTCAACCTGCTGTCCGACTCGCGCGACGTGGAACGCCTGATGGCCGGCTTCCGCCGCCTCGGTGCCTTGCAGCAAAGCGCACCGCTGCGCGAGGTGACAACCGACCCGTTCCCGGCGAGCTACAGCGACGCGCGTGCGCCGCATCGGCGTCGTGAATGCGAAGAACCGGATCACGACGAAAGTCATCGCCCGGCTGCTCGACGGCCCGGCCGCGCTGCGCAGCTACCTGATCGAACCGCTACGTCGTCGAGGGATTCCGTTTCGACGAGGTGATGCGCGACGACGACAAGCTGGAGGCCTTCATCCGCCAGGCCGCGATCGGCGTCTGGCATGCCTCCTGCACCTGCCGCATGGGCGCCGCGGACGACCCGATGGCGGTCACCGACCCGGCCGGGCGCGTGCGCGGCGTGCCGGGGCTGCGGGTGGTCGATGCGTCGCTGTTCCCGGTGGTGCCCTGCGCCAACACCAACTTCCCGACCCTGATGACGGCGGAGAAGATCGCGGATGCGATCCTGGCCGGCGGCTGAGCCGGCAGCATCCGCACGTCTTGCAGCCGGCGCCCCGTCCACCCAGTATGACAGTGTCATAGCCTGCCGAGCCGCACACGCGTCGCGCGGCTACTGCGACCCAGGCCACCCCATGCCCTCGCGCCCGGCCGGCCGCCGCGGCGACTCCTGACGGAGTATCCCATGCCCCTGGACTCCCAGACCCTGATCGAGAAAATCAAGGCCCTGCCACCCGAACGCCTGGGCGAGGTCGAGGATTTTGTGGATTTCCTCAACGCCAAGACCGGCCGCAGGATCGCGATGGACCGTCTGCTCGCGATCGCCCCAGCCTTGGAATCCGTCGGCGCCCCGTCCCTCACGGAAGGCGCCATCCTCGCGGAAGTCGAGGCCGTGCGCGCCGCCCGAAGGGCGCGCGAGGGGCGGAGCGGCGGCGGTGCGACTGGTTCTTGACACCAATGTCGTCCTCTCGGCGTTGCTCTGGCGGGGCACTCCGTGACCACTTGCTGCAAGCCATCCGGCGACAGGACGGCGTGCGGCTCTTCGCCAGTACAATGCTCCCGGAGGAGCTGGCGGAGGTTCTGATCCGGCCGGTCCCGACCACCCGCCTGGCGCTGATCGGTCGCACTACTTTCTATCGGCTCCGTAGAACTCGGAATGTCGGCGTGAGTCGCTATACACCCGAGATCCAGCGCCTCACGCCGGAATACCAATCACTCAAGGTAATGCCTTCCGCTCGCTGGGCGACGTGCGCGATCCTTGCATCGCAGTACTCACGGATTTCGGACGAGAACCCACGCAGATAGCTCAGGAGGCTGGCATGTTCGTTATCGAGCATGCAGTAGATACAGCAATCGCATAATTCGGATACGAACTTGGATGGATTTTCCTCAAGTAAGGGGTCAGGTTGGGCTGAGCGCGCATCCAGGAAGCGCTTCCAGCATTTCGTCGCATTTTCATCCTGGTCATCGTTATGAAAGAGCGACGCCATCTTCGCCCAGCAATAATAGTTGCCTTTTTGGGTGCCAGTTCTGTAGTACTCTAGAGCCTTAGAGACCGTCTCGAAACGCTCTGGCACGGGCTTGAAATCGGGGGAAGGCAGCGAATCTAGGGCTTCCCCAACTCTCGCCTTTGCCCCGGAGCCGACAATGTGGACCCCCGACACCCGGTCGGAGCATGACCGGGACGAGCTGCGCTACCCCAGCGACCTGACCGATGCCGAATGGGCGATCCTGGAACCGCTGCTGCCGCCACCATCCAAGACCGGCCGCAAGCGCGGCTGGCCGATGCGCGAAGTGGTCAACGCCATCTTCTTCGTCCTGCGCGGTGGCTGCCCATGGCGGATGCTGCCCGAGCACTTCCCGCCGCATCAGACCACCTATGCCTGGTTCGCCCGGTTCCGCGATGACGGCACCTGGCAAACCATCAATCATCGCCTTCTGATGCTCGACCGCGAACGGGTCGGCCGCGAAGCCACGCCGAGCGCCGGGGTGATGGACAGCCAAAGCGTCAAGACCACCGAAGCAGGCGGTCCGCGTGGCTATGACGCGGCCAAGAAGACCAGGGGGCGCAAGCGGCACGCCCTGGTCGATACCGGCGGCCGGGCGCTGTTGCTGCAAGTCAGCCCGGCCGACGTGCAGGATCGCGACGGTGCGGTGCCGCTGCTGCGAACATCTCGCGGCTGGTTCCCTTTCGTCGAGCGGGTGTTTGCCGACACAGCCTATGCCGGCGAGCGGGTGGCCAACGCCACGCGCATCATCGTCCAGATCGTGCGCAAGCTGCCGGATCAGGTGGGCTTCACCGTGCTGCCGCGCCGCTGGGTGGTCGAGCGCTTCTTCGCCTGGCTCGGCCGCAACCGCCGCCTGGCCAAGGACTTTGAGGGCACGCTCACCTCGGCAACCGCGTTCCTCTATGCTGCGGCTGCCATGCTTCTGCTCCGCAGGTTGGCTCGTTCAGGATGAGATTCGAGTTCGAACTCTTAGAACGGTTTTGCGATGTACCTTGTCCGTACTGGTACATCGACCCGACACGCTCGTAGCCGACTAGAGCACCCAAGCGGATTGCATCCTTGTAGAGCGAGAGCGCCCTTGTTGGGTCTTCTATCTGATCTTTCACGCCGTAGCGAAGGTCGTCTGCCTCTAACAAGAGGGATCGCCACGGAGGGTAGGATGCGCTACTGGCTAGGGTAAATTCATCGCTCAACTCTGGTGATAGGATGTCGGTGTCCGCGTCTCTAAAGTTGCTCGTTGTTGATCTACCAAGCGTGTTCGCTGTCTCAATTACTAAGCGGATCACGTCGTTTGCTTCGGCCCGGAAAAACTCACGTCCGCTCGAGATGCGGTGACCTCGGACCTCGAGCGCACGATGAATTTGAAGTTCGGCGGCGTTGCAGTCGTTACAAAATTGTTTGAATACCAGTACAAACGGTGTCGCTACCCCGGTAACCCCCGAAAGCTCCCCGGCCCTCTCTATTGGATCTTTAGTGGTTTTTCCCACCTTGACCAATCCCGGCATAGAACTATTGACAAGGACATAGACATATCCTGCAGGCATGGACGTCTCCGTTCCGGTAGCGCGAATTTTTTAGCAACAGAGTCGGAAGGTGGCGACAGGGTCGCCGTACGCAGCCGCTCACCCGCCCCCCAGCACCGCCCGCGCCGCCGCCACGATCGCCGCCCGATCCCCCGCCGCGATCCGCTTCGCATCCACGAGCGCACCCCCCATCCCCACGAACGCCGCCCCCGCCGCCATGTACGCCGCCACGTCCCCGACCCCGATCCCCCCCGTCGGGCAGAACGCCACCCCGGGGAACACGCTCCGCAGCGCCGCCACATGCGCCGGCCCGCCCACCGAGGACGCCGGGAAGATCTTCACCGCATCCGCCCCCGCCGCCAGCGCCGCCCGCACCTCGGTCGGTGTCAGCGCCCCCGGCAGGAACGCCGCCCCCGCCGCGGCACATGGCGCCGCCAGGGACGCATCCACCCAGGGCGAGACGATGAACCGCGCCCCTGCATCCAGGCATGCCTCCGCCGCAGCCCGGTCCGGCACCGTTCCGGCCCCGATCAGCAGCGCCGGATCGGCCGCCAGTTCGCGGATCAGCCCCACCGCATCCGGGATCGTCAGGGTGATCTCGAACACCGTCAGCCCCGCCTCGCGCAGCCAGCCGACCGCGGTCGCCGCCAGCGCCGCGGTCGGCGTGCGCACCACCGGCACCACCCGCGCCGCGCGCAGCCGTTCCAGTAGCGTCATGGTACCCCTCCTGTCCGCAGCAGCGCATCGGCCATCACCACGCCCTGCCGCTCGGCCAGCACGATCAGCGGATTGATCTCCGCCTCCGTCACGTCTTCCAGCGCCGCCAGGCGCGAGAACGCGGCCACCGCGCGCGCCAGCGCCACGAGGTCGCCCTTCGGCAGGCCGCGATAGCCGCGCGCGGGGGCGAGGCCCTTCACGTCCCCGATCATCTCCATCGCCTCGGCGACCGACACCGGCGCCAGGCGCAGCACCACGTCGCGATACACCTCCGCCAGCACGCCGCCGGCGCCGAGCAGCACGACCGGGCCCACCATCGGGTCGCGCCGGTAGCCCAGGATCGCCTCGGCCAGGCCGCGCGCCATCGGCTGCGCAATGAAACCGGTGATCGCCGCGCCCAGCCGCGCCCGCATCTCCGCCGCGCGCGCTGCCAGTTCGGCCGGGCCGGCGACGTGCAGCGCTACCGCGCCCATCTCGGTCTTGTGCGCGAGCGCCGCACCGGCCGCCTTCAGCGCCACCGGGTAGGCGAGGTCGGCGGGCGGCGCGGCAGGATCGATCGCACGGGCCGAATCCACCACGCCGAGCGCCGCGAACACCGCCCGCGCTCCCGGCTCGTCGGCAGCCGCGCCCAGCAGCGCCGCGGCGGCGGACACCTCGCCCACGGCAGGCACCGCGCGCGGGGCGCGCCAGTCCAGGTAGGCGCGCACGCCGTCGGCGCAGGGCTCGGGGTTGCGGAACGCGGCGATCCCGGCCGCGGTGAGCAGGCGCAACGAGGCCTCGGCGTGCGGGACCAGGAAGGCGCAGATCGGGTGCGGGCCGGTGGCCGCGACCACGCCGGCGACCGCATCCTGCGGGCGGAACTGCGCCGAGCTGCCGATCACCGCCACCGCGAGGTCGGCGTCCGGCGCCGCCCGCGCCTCCGACAGCGCCGCGGCGATCGTGTCCTTGCCCATCCCGGCCAGGGTCGTGTCCAGCATGTGCGCGGTGGCGATCCCGGCGAGCCCAAGCCGATCGACCACCATCGCCCCGCCGCCGCCTGTGGTCGTCACCACCCGCACCGCGCGCTTCGGTGCGGTCGGGGGTTTCCGTCCGAGCAGCAGCGGCGGGACCTCCAGCAAGGTTTCGATCAGATCGACCCGCACGATGCCATGCGCGCGGAAGAACGCCTCGGCCGCCGCGTCCGAGCCCGCCATCGCGCCGGTATGGGTAGCGGCGAGTTGCGCCCCCGCCTCGGACCGGCCGAGCTTGTAGACGACGATCGGCTTGCCGGCGGCAAACGCGGCACGCGCGGCATCGGCAAACAGATCGGGACGGCGGATCGTTTCCAGGAACAGCAGGATCGCATCGGTGTCGGGATCGTCGACCAGCAGGCGGGCGATCTCGCCGGCGGTGAGATCGGCTTCGTTGCCCATACCCACCAGCTTGGCGAAGCCCGCCCCGCGCGCGGCGGCCCGCGAGACTAGGGTGCCCATCACGCTGCCCGATTGCGACACGAGCGACCAGCGCCCGGCGGGCAGCGTGTCCGCTTCCAGCGCCGCGTTGACCGAACAGGCGATGGAAGCCGGAACGTTAATCACCCCCATCGAATTGGGGCCGAGCAGGCGCACTCCGGCTTCCCGCGCGACCGATAGCAGCCGTGCCTGGCGGGCCGCGCCGTCGGCACCGGACTCGGCGAACCCGTCCGCCAGCACCATCGCCACCTTCACGCCGCGCGCGGCGCAGTCGGCGACGGCGGCTTCGACATGCTGGGTGCCGAGCAGGATGTAGACGAGGTCAATCTTCCCCGGCACGGCGGCGAGCGAGGCATACGCCCGCTCCCCCTGCACCGTCTCCGTGCGTGGATTGATGGGGAACAACTCCCCCGCGAACCCGTGCCGGCGCAGGTAGCGCTGGGCGCGGGCGGGGATGCGTGCGGGATCGGCGGAGGCGCCGATCAGCGCGATGCGGCGTGGGGAGAACAAGGCGCGGGCGAGCGGGGAGGGATCAGGCATCGGTGGCGGCGGTCCGGAAAAGGAGGGGCGATGGCAAAATCATGTTCCCCCTCCCGCACGGGGAGGGGGAAAGTTCAGGCGCCTGTTACAGCGGATCCCAGGAGAACACTTCGCCGGACCGATCGAGCGGCATGAACGCCGGCTTCAGCGCCGGCAGCGCGTGCTCGGCGATGCTCTCCGGCGTCCATCCTTCCGCCCGGTGGATGATGCGGATCGGGCGCGGCGAGGAGAACAGGATCAGCTCGTTCATCCGCGTGCCGAACACCTGGCCCGTCACGTCCTTCGCCGCGTCGGAGGCGAGGAACACCGCCATCGGCGCGTTCTTGTCCGGCGTCATCGCCTGGATCTTCGCCACCCGCGCCTGCTGCTCGGGCGTGTTGGCGGGGATCGAGCTCGTCATCCGGCTCCAGGCGAACGGCGCGATGCAGTTCGAGCGCACGTTGTAGCGCTGCATGTCGAGTGCGATCGATTTCGACAGCGCGGTGATGCCGAGCTTCGCCGCCGAGTAGTTCGCCTGGCCGAAATTGCCGATCAGACCCGATGTGCTGGAGATATGCACGAAGGCGCCGCTTTCCTGCTTGCGGTAATGCTCGGCGGCGGCGCGGCTGGTGAAAAAGCTGCCGTTCAGGTGTACGGCGATCACCGCTAGCCAGTCCTCCGGCGTCATCTTGTGGAAGATCACGTCGCGCAGGATGCCGGCGTTGTTCACCACCACGTCGATGCGGCCGTAATGATCGAGGGCGGACTGGATGATCTTCTGCGCCGAGCCCCATTCGGATACCGAATCGGTGTTGATCTCGGCCGCGCCGCCGCGCTGCTCGATGAGCTGTTTCGTCTGCTGCGCGGGTGTCGCCGAGCCACCCTCGCCGGACAGGGACGCGCCGACGTCGTTGATGATGACGCGGGCGCCGGCCGCGGCCATCATGATCGCGATCTCGCGGCCGATGCCGCCGCCCGCGCCGGTGACGACGGCGACCTTGCCGCTCAGCATGCCTGGCATGGTTGGGTTCCTCCGGTTGTGACGCGGCGGAGGTTAGGCGGCGAGGCAGGGGATGGCCAGGGGGCGGCGCGGCCCGGTATCGCATGCCGGCGCCGTGTCGCGACGGGGCGCGCCGCGCAATCGACAGGGTGCGCGCCCGAGCCGGGACCTGGGGCGCCGATCGCGCCGTCCCGGGAAGGCGGGGCGGAGCGCGACGGCGATCCATCCTGGCTCACGCCGGGCAGCGCCGGTTCGCAGCCGCGGGCCGCTGCATATCCAGACCGAATACGAAATGGACTCTGGTGTGTCATCGGCGCTTGATGGCCGAACCCCACGGCGGTGCGACGACACCTCCGTGTGCGGGCCGCAACCGCGCCAGGTTCCTGCGCGCACGCGCGCCGACGCCGCCGTTGCAACATCGCCCGGGATGCGCGATACTGATTTCATTCAAGCGCCTGGATCCGGGGAACCTCGGGACCGGCGCGGCCAGCGAAGGGCGGCAGGCGGTTCCGTCGCATGCGGCAGGACGAATACAACGGCGGGCCGCGCAGCAGCGCAAGCCGTGCCGATCGGCGGAGGTTGCGATGATCACGATCAGCCGCCACCAGCTCGATGCCTTGCAGGCTGCGAAGGACCGCGCGTTCGCCGAGAAGGCGCTCGGCGTTCTTACCAGGCTATGGAGCGCGCGGCTCGGCGCGCGTGACCTGCAGGTACTCCTGAACTGGGCCTCCGATGGGGTGGGCCGCGGGCGCGCGCTTGGCTTCGTGACCGAGAAGGACGTCTGCGGCCTGCTGAACCTCTCGCTGGTGCTGACGGAATTCGCGCCGACCTTCGACTGGCCGGACTGGGCGGGTGCGATCCTGGCGCGGCGGGATCGCGCGCCGGCCGAGCGGCTGGCTGCGGTGCGTGCCGAGTGGCGGCGACGAATCGGCCAGCCATGAGGAGATGAGGGGCATGTCCGAAGAAGGCGGCGGCAAGAAGGAAGACGAACGGGTCGTCGAAGCGGAGGAGGACCCGCAACCGCAGGTGCAGGGGAAGGCGCGACGGAAGGCGAAGGGTGGCGGCGGGAAGGAAGTTCATGAGTGCCCCTCCTGCGGGCGCGATTCCACGCTCAGCAACGAAGGCACGGTGCTGCTGAACTTCGCCCAGCAGACCATAGACAATGGCGAGCCGCCGCCGGAACCGGAGAAGTCGCGCAAGGGACTCGCATCGAAGGATGCGCACGCCGTGCTGCCGCAATCGATGCTGCGGCCGGCCGTGCAGGCGAGCGTGAGCGTGTTCTGTGCCATGAACGGCAGGAAGGGCGACGACGCCGAGTTTCTGCTGGAGCAATGGGACGCGTTCAAAAAATTCTACGTCGCCCAGATGAAATCGCTGGTGATGCGCCCGCCCGGCAAGCCGGAGGACGGCGCGTTCACGAACAGCATGGAGGAGGCCGCGCTGCGCCTGCCCGGGGATGTTCCGGTCGACTATATTCGCGACCGGCAGCGCGAGCTGTTGGCGCTTGAACCGGGAAAATCGCCCCTGGACCTGGAGTCCGGCGCGCTTGCCGAACTCCTTGGCGGGGTGCCGTCGCTACGCCCGCCGCCGCTGACTGTGACCGCGGTGGAGGGCTCGGTGGAGGCGATCCTGCTCAGCCCAGATCTCGACGATCAGCCGGTCAGCCAGTTGAGCCAAGGCTGCGAGCAGGCGGAACAAAATGTCTCCGACGCCAGCGTTTCCAGCGGCAGCTCCCTCGACGGCGCGATGGGCAAGCAGGGGGCGGAGGTCGACCTGCTCGCGGGGATCGGCGCCAGGATGTCATCCCAGCAGGAGGACAAGCTCCGCCGCATCGCGCGCACCGCGGTGGACCGGAAGATCGACGTCCGGAACCAGGGCGACCTGTTGGAGGTGAGCTGGACCGCCGCGGAAGACCCGCCCTGCCGGGTGACGCAATGCCTGGCCCCCGACGGCGTGGTCCTCGCGCATACCAAGATGACCGAGCAGGGTCCGGTGAACATGCTGACGGCGAGCGATCTCGCGCAGATCGAAGGGTCGCTCGGCAAAACGCCGACCTGGGTGGGCGGGCTGTTCAAGGGCATCATGGGGGCGCCGTTCACCGTCGGCAAGCAATGCGCCTATTGCGAGAAGGTGCAGGGTGAACTGACGTTCCCCGACCGGGTGCGGCTGGCCGAAAAGAACGGGCTTACGGGCGAGGCCAGGGATGCGTTCGTCAGCAAGACGCTTCTGGAGCGGATGAACAAAGTCAAGTTGCCCGGCGGCTCGGAGATCACGATCGTGGAGGAGATGCCGAGCGAGGTTGCGATGTCGTCCTCGTTGTCATCCCCGTTCTACGCGTCCTCTTCTTCCTCGACGCCCAGCGTGGAGGAGAAGCTCGACGCCTTCATGCAGCAGTGGCTCGAAACCGTCGCCGAGGACGCGCTGAAAGGCCGGATCGCGAACGCCGCCAAGGAGCAGAAACGGATACGCGAGGTGATGCAAATGGCGGCCTCCGCGACGACGGTGGAAGAGGAGGATGACGGCGGCTTCGGCTTCGGCTTCGGCTTCGGTGATCCCGATGACGCGGTGCAGGAGGAGGAAGCGGACGTGGAGCAGCAGGTGGAGGACGAGGACGCCGTGTTGGAGAAACAGGATGAGGGGTCGAAGTGACGCGGCGCAGCCCCGGGCGGGAGCGCAGCGCACCGGTGCAGCCGCGCGGGGGGGCACATGGCGGGTGACCCGCAGCAACGCGACTGGGTGCGCCGTGTGCTCGGCGTCAGCGTTCCCGAGCCCGGCCGGTTGCCGCCGCGCAGCGTGCTCCCGGAGGCGCCGCCGGTGCTGACCCGGCAGGGCCGGGCGATGGCGAACGCCGCCGCGCGCGGCGCCATGTTCTGCGAGGCATGCCCGCTGCCGTCCGGGCGCGCGACGGAGGCCGCCGGTGTCGGATAGCCAGGCGACCGTCGCGACGCCGATGACCCCGCGGCAGCGCCTGGTCGCCGCGCTGTTCACCCCGTCGCCGGCGGGGCTTTATGGCATCCTCGATGCCGCCCGCGATGAACGCATCTACCCCAGGCTTCTCGCGTTCGCCGCGGAGGAGGAGATCGTGCCGCTCTATCAGGGTGCGGCGGCGACCGAGATGGCGGCCGTCGCGCCCTACCTGGTCCGCCTGCCGACCCGCACGCGGTTGTTCGCCTGGCTGCTCGCCGAGGGGTGGGGGCGGGATTGGGGCATCTTCTTCCGTGCCGACGCGGAGACCGAGGCGCTGCGCGGCCATTTTCGCAAGCTGAGCAACGTCCGCACCGAGGACGGCGCGGTGATGCTGTTCCGCTTCTACGATCCGCGTGTGCTGTCGATCTTCCTGCCGACCTGCGATGCGGCGCAGCTCGCCGAGATCTTCGGGCCGGTCGAAAGCTTCCTCATGGAAGGCCGCGGCGGCCGCATGCTGGAGACGTTCGCACGGGACGCGGGCACGCTGCGCCACACGCGCGTGCCGCTGTTCTGAGCGCCACGGCGCCGGCCTACACCGCCAGCTCGATCAGGAACGGCCCGCGCCGGTTCAGCGATCCGGCCAGCAGATCCGCGAACCCTTCGCACGTGTCCGCCCGCGCTGCCTCCACCCCCATGCCCTGCGCCAGGGTGACCCAGTCGAGGTTTGGATTGCCGAGGTCGAGCATGTCGAGCGCCGTGCGCCCTGGATTGGCGCCCACATTTGCCAGCTCCCCGAGCAGGATCTGGTATTTGTGGTTGGCGAAGATCACCGTGGTGACATCGAGCCGCTCGCGCGCCTGCGTCCACAGCGCCTGCAGGGTGTACATCGCCGAACCATCCGCCTGCGTATTGATCACGCGCCGCCCCGGTGCGCCCACCGCCGCGCCCGTCGCCATCGGCGGGCCGCCGCCGATCGCGCCGCCCATCACCTGCAGCCAGTCGTGCGGCGCGGCGGCGAAGGTGCCGGGGAAGAAGCCGCGGCCATAGGTGATCGACTTCGTCTGCAACCACTGCGCCTTCCGGCAGCAGGGCGGCAAGCGTCTGCGCCACCGCCTCCGGCGACAGCTTCCCGCGCGCGGGATCGGGGCGCGGGCCGGCATCGGGCACCGCGGCGGCGGGTGCGCGTAGCTCGTCGGCGAGGCGGGCGAGCGCCTCGCGCGGGTCCTGCTCCGGCCGGGTCAGCACATGCACCGCAGCGCCAGGGGCGAGCGGCGTGCCCGGCTTGTTCGGATAGGCGAAGAAGATCACTGGCGAACGTGCACCGACCAGGATCACATGGCGGAACGACGCCATCGACGCCACCGCCTGGTCGACCGGATAGGGAATCCGATTCACCGCCACCCGCCCTTGCCCACGCGCCATCCGCGCGTTGGAGCCGAGCGCCAGCAGCGACGCGCCCGTCGCCGCGGCGACCCGGTGCGCGAGTTCCAACGCCGGCGCGTCGAGCGCGTCGGTGCCGAGGAGCAGCACCGTCGGCTCGCGCCGGCGCAGCACCGCGGCGGCGGTGGCGATCGCGTGCGGGTCGGCCAGCGGGCGTGCGGGCACCGGCAGGGCCTCGGCGACCACGCCGCCTTCGGTCCAGGCGGTGTCGGCGGGCAGGATCAGGGTCGCGATCTGCCCGGGCGCGGTGCGCGCCGCCTGGATCGCCACCGCCGCATCGCGCCCGACCGTCGCGGCCGAGCTTGCCGTGCGCACGAACCCCGACACGCCGCGCGCCCAGCCCTCCGTATCCGCGGTCAGCGGGGCATCGAGCGGGCGGTGGTAGGTCGCCTGATCGCCCACGATGTTGACGATCGGGCTCGCCGCCCGCCGCGCATTGTGCAGGTTGGCGAGCGCGTTCGCGAGGCCCGGGCCGCAATGGAACAAGGTGGCCGCCGGCTTGCCCGCCATGCGCGCATAGCCGTCGGCGGCACCGGAAACCACGCCCTCGAACAAGCCGAGCACGCAGCGCATGCCGGGAATGCGGTCGAGCGCGGCGACGAAATGCATCTCCGACGTGCCGGGATTGGCAAAGCAGGTGTCGATGCCGCCGGCCAGCAGGGTGGTGACGAGGGATTCGGCGCCGTTCATGCGCAATGCTCCGGGTCGCGGGAAAGAACGGCCACCTTGCGGGAAGCGTCCGGCGGGGGCAACCGTGGCCCTGGTCCGCCCCACCTCCGGCCCGGGTTGCGCATGCGCCGTCGGCTGGGCAAGGTCCCCGGCGCGCCACGCGCCATCACCAAAGGGGAACCGTCGCACCATGACCTTCACCGTGCTCTATCCGGAAAAACTGTACGCCGATGACAGCGTGGAACGGCGGATCTTCGGCCCCGAGGTCAATGTGGTCGTGCGCGACACCAAGGAACTGCGCGAGCTGTCGGATACCGACTGCGCCGCCGCGGACGGGCTGATGATCCTGCGCCAGTCGGTGCAGGCCCCCGATCTCGCGCGCTTCACCCGGCTGCGCGCGGTGGTGCGCATGGGCGTCGGCTACGACAAGATCGACCGTCGCGCCGCCGCGGCGCGCCAGGTCGTGGTCTGCAACGTTCCGGATTACGGCACGACCGAAGTGGCGGACCACGCGATCGCGCTGGCGATGGCGCTGCGCCGCGGCCTGCTCCTGCACCACGAATGGCAGCGCGGGCCGCAGCGGCGCGCCGTGGAAAGCGGTGTTCGACCCGCTGATCCGCCGCACCGCCGTGCTGACCTTCGGCATCATCGGCCAGGGCCGCATCGGCACCGCGGCGGCGCTGCGCGCCAAGGCGCTGGGCTACCGGGTGATCTTCTTCGATCCCTACCGCCCGAACGGCGCCGAACTCGCGATCGGCGTCGAACGCGCACTGACGCCTGGAAGATCTGCTGCGCCAGACGCGATACGTTGTCGATCCACGCGCCGCTGACACCGGAAACCACAGGGATGATCGGCGCGCGCGAGCTCGCGCTGCTGCCGAAAGGCGCGGTGGTGGTGAACACGGCGCGCGGGCCGATCATCGATATCGACGCGCTCGCGCAGGCGCTGAAATCCGGCCACCTGGCGGGAGTCGGGCTCGACGTGGTGCCGGTGGAGCCGCCGGTAGAACCGGTGCCGGAACTGATCCGCGCCTACCGCGCGCGCGAGCCATGGACCGAGGGGCGGCTCATTATCACGCCGCATTCGGCGTTCCATACGCCGGAGGCGTGGGACGATATCAGAACGAAAGGAGCCGAGACGATGCGCGCGTTCATCCAGGGCCGGCCACAGAACGTCATCGCGCCGGAGGATTTCTGAGTGGGGGAAGGAAGCAAGGCCAGGGGGCGCTGCCCCCTGGACCCCCGCCAGGGAACACGTCCCCTGGACCCCATTCTTTTGGGTTCCGTACGTGTGGGGGGTGTGTCGGGTCCGGGCCGGGGCGGCGCGGGGGCGCGGCGTGGAGGGGGTGGGGCGCAGTGGCGCCCTACCCCCTCCACGCCGCGCCCCCGCGCAGTCCCGGCCCGGACCCGACACACCCCCCACACGTACGGAACCAACGGAAGGGTTCCAAGGGCGAGCCCTTGGCGGGGTCCAGGGGCAGAGCCTCTGGCCTTGCTTGCTGTTCCCCCCTCAGGTTTCCCCCGATGCTGAAGATCGGCCGCGGGGCGGCGGCGCCGCCGTTCCTGGTGATGGACGTGATCGCGACGGCGAATGCGCGCGCGGCGTCGTTGCCGGCCGGTGCACCCGGCGTCATTCGCATGGAGGTCGGCCAGCCTGGCACCGGCGCGCCGGCGGGCGCGGTGGCGGCGGTGCAGGCGGCGCTGCGGTCCGGCGATCCCTTGGGCTACACGGAGGCGTTCGGGCGGGCTTCGTTGCGTGAACGGATCGCCGCGCACTATCTGGAGTGGTACGGGCTGGCGGTGCCGGCGTCGCGCATCGCGGTGACGGTGGGGGCGTCGGGGGCGTTTCCGCTGGCGTTCCTGGCGGCGTTTGATCCGGGGGATCGTGTGGCGTTGGCGGCGCCTTTTTATCCGCCGTATGTGAACATCCTGACGGCGTTGGGAATGCGTCCGGTCATTCTGGAGGCGGGGGCGGACACGCGGTTCCAGCCGACCGTGGCGATGTTGGAGCGGCTGGATCCGGTTCCGGACGGGGTGATCGTGGCGAGTCCGTGCAATCCGGCCGGCACGATGCTGCATCCCGAGGAACTGGCGGCGATCGCGTCCTGGTGCGACCGGGCCGGGGTGCGGCTGATCAGCGACGAGATATATCACGGGCTGCACTATGACAGCCCGATCGCGACCGCGGCTGCGTATAGTCCGCATGCGGTGGTGGTGAACAGTTTCTCCAAGTATTTCTCCATGACCGGGTGGCGGGTGGGGTGGCTGCTGCTGCCCGAGGACCTGGTGCGGCCGGTGGAATGCCTGGCGCAGAACCTGTTCATCAGCGCGCCCTATGTTTCGCAGGTGGCGGCGGAGGCGGCGTTCGGCTGCCATGCGGAGCTGGCTGCGAATGTCGCGCGGTACCGGCGGTCGCGCGATCATCTGCTGGCGGCGTTGCCGGCGGCGGGGTTCGATCGGCTGAGCCCCGCGGAGGGGGCGTTCTATCTGTTCGCCGACATTGCGGAGCGCTCGAACGACAGCGTGGCGTTCTGTGCGCGGATGCTGGCGGAGGTGGGGGTGGCGGCGACGCCCGGAGTTGATTTCGATCGCACGCGGGGCGGGCGGTTCGTGCGGTTCAGCTATTGCGGACCGGAGGCGGAGATGGCGGAGGCGGCGGCGCGGTTGGCGCGGTGGCGGTAGGTCGCTGCCCGGAGCCATGCAGGACCCGGAGCTGCTTCCGACGCAACTGACGCGATCGTTTCGTCTGGACAGGGCCGGATGCCGGTTGGATGATACGACCTTCGGATCAGGATGTTGCCGGCACCACCCGTCGAGAGTGGCCAGGCTGCGCAACCGACCCGATCACGAACGTCGACGGCAGTCCGGGCTGAACCACGTGGCTTGCTTCCCCTCGACCGAAGCGTTGCCGGAGGAAACATGATTTCCCAGGAGAACATCTCCGCCGCGACCCCGACCGGCACCAGGATTCTGCCGGATGGCGCTTCCTTCCGGGTCTGGGCGCCACGCGCAACGGCGGTCTACCTGAACGGCAGCTTTGGCGGCAAGGTCTACGACCAGCAAAGCGACGATCGCCTTCTGGATAAGGATGCCTCCGGTTACTGGACGGGCTTCCAGACGGGCGCGCGCGACGGGGACCTGTATCGATTCTGGATCGTCGGCACAGGATCGAGCGGCTACAAGCGTGACCCGTACGCCCGTGAACTGGCACCGGACGGATTTCCGGCCTGCTGCTGCATCCTGCGAGCCGGCAATACCTATCCGTGGCACGATGCCGGTTTTCGTACACCCGATTTTTCCGACATGATCGTCTACCAACTCCATATCGGAACCTACGCTATCCGGACGCCGGGAATTGCCTCGAATTTCCTGGACGTCGCCGGCAGGATTCCATACCTCGCTGCCCTGGGCGTGAATGTCCTGCAACCGCTCCCGATCGATGAACAGGAAGCAAATCCGTCCATGGGCTACGGAGGGGCAGACCTGTTTTCGCCGGATTTCCCCTATGTCGCCGCCGCCGCGGATCTGCCCAGCTACCTGGCGACGATGAATGGCTTTCTGGCCGCCAGGCGACTGGCGCCGCTTCGTCTGGACGACATCCGATCCGGACCGGCCCAGCTCCAGTGTCTGGTGGATCTGTGCCATGTCTACGGCATCGCCGTTCTCTTCGACGTGGTCTACAATCACGCCGGCGGTTTCTCGGTGAACGGCCGGCTCGACGACAATTGCATCTACTATTTCGATCGGACGCCGGACCGCGGCGACAATAACGACAGCCTCTATTTCACCAACCATGATCGCGGTACCGGCGGGCTTGCGTTCGCCCTGTGGAACGCGGACGTTTGCCGGTTCCTTTCAGACAATGCGGCCCACTATATCGATCAGTTTCATGCGGACGGTTTCCGCTACGACGAGATCAGCATCCTGCTTTCCACCAACCAGGGAAGCGGATGGGAATTCTGTCGTGCCCTCACGACAAAGTTACGCACCCAGAAGCCCAGGATCCTGCAGAACGCCGAGTTCTGGCCGGGCGAATTCTCCGACATCCCATCGACGGCGCTGCCGGTGCTTGCGCCCGCCTCCGCAGGAGGTGCAGGCTTCGATGTCGTGCAGCACGACACTTTGCGCGACGCGCTCCGTACTGCCGTCGGGATGGCGTCCGGGGGAGCCCATGCGGCCGTCCCGGTATCGGGCATCGGGCGCGCACTCGACCCGCCTGGGTTCGATCACGCATGGCGCGCCGTCACCTGCGTGGAAAACCACGATCTTGTGATGGCAGGGCGGAGCCCGCGTATCCCCGCGCTCGCCGATCCTTCCGATCGCCGGTCCTGGTACGCGCGCAGCCGCAGCCGCTTCGCCACCGCAATTCTGCTGACCGCGCCTGGAATTCCCCAGCTCTTCATGGGCCAGGAATTCCTTGAGGACAAACCCTGGGACACAAGCCCGGACGGGCCGGACCTGCTGTGGTGGAATGGCCTGAACAGCGGTGCCGATCGCGCCATGGGAGATCATCTCCGCTTTACGCAGGATCTGATCTGTCTGCGGCAGAGTCAGCCGGCACTGAGAGGCGATAACGTCAATCCGTTCTACGCGTCGGATACGGATCGCGTTCTCGCCTTTCATCGCTGGCTCGAGCAGACGGGCCAGGACATGATCGTCGTTGCGTCGCTCGCGGAAAATACGTGGTACGGCTACGATCTAGGCTTCCCTGCCGCAGGCCTTTGGGCGGAGGTGTTCAACAGCGATGTGTATGACAACTGGGTCAATCCCCGGGTTGCCGGCAACGGGAGCGGAATCGAGGCCAATGGAGGTCCGTTGCACGGCTTTGCCGCATCTGCTGCGGTCGTCATCCCGGCGAATGGGGTCGTGGTTTTCGCAAGGCGGAACTGATATCGAACGAAGGGAGTCCTGACCTCACTCCGTCGCTCCCCGGGAGAGGGGGCGTCTCTGCGATCTGGCGCACAGTTCGGCGCGACAAGAGCCTTCCGCTTATGCGTAAACCGTCTCCTCCCGCTCTTGCCGCGCTCCGTCGGACCTGCTCCACACCCCCGAGCAGGAGCCCCCCGTGTCCGACGACCGCCGCCCACCCCGCCGCCTCGCCCGCTACGCCACCCTCGCCGCCCTGCTGCTCGCGGTCGGCGGCATGACGACGCTCGTCTCCTACTCCGTCACCCTCTACCGCCTGTTCTGCGAAGCGACCGGCGCGCTCGGCACCACGGAGCGGGTCGCCGCCGACACCGCTGCGGTCGCCGCGCGCACCGTCACCGTCTCGTTCGACACCAACGTCGCCCCCGGCCTGCCCTGGCGCTTCACCCCGGTGCAGCGCTCGGTGCGCGTGCATCTCGGCCAGGACACCCTGGTGTTCTTCCGCGCGCAGAACCTCTCCGACCAGACCATCGTCGGCCACGCCGCCTTCAACGTCGCCCCCGGCAGGGTCGGGCTCTATTTCAAGAAGATCGAGTGCTTCTGCTTCACCGAGGAAAGCCTCGGCCCGCACCGCTCGGTGGAGATGCCAGTGCAGTTCTTCGTCGATCCGCGCATGGCGCAGGACCCGAATGCGCGGGACGTGACGGAGATCACCCTCTCCTACACGTTCTTCCGCTCGATGCGCCCGCAAGGCGCGCCGGATCTCGCGCGCTTCGACGACCGTCCGCCGGATCCCGCCGCCGGCCGGCAGGTGTTCGCCACCGTCTGCGCCGATTGCCACCGGCTGCACCATGCCAAGGTGGGCCCGCCGCTCGCCGGCGTGTTCGGCCGCCGCGCCGGCAGCGTCCCCGGCTATCCCTATTCACCGGCGCTGGCGAAGGCCGGGTTCGCCTGGACCGCGGCGCGGCTCGATGCCTGGCTCGCCGATCCGCAGAAGGCGGTGCCGGGGGCGCTGATGCCGTTCCATCTCGACGATCGGCTGCGCCGGGCTGACGTGATCGCCTATCTGCGCAGCCTGCCGCCACCGCCGACCCGCCAGGCCGCCGCCGCGCCGCACCCGCAGGGCTGACACCTTCAAGGGCTGCCGCGCTACATGCGCCCAAGGGCTGCCGCCCTACGCGAACCACAGCGCCGCCGCCACGCCCGCCGCGGCCAGCAGCAGCAGCCCGACCACCGGCGCGATCCCGGTGCGCCCGCCGGAATACGCCGAGGCGTAAATCGACTGGAACACATTGTTCGACGACGTCGCCACCAGCACCGCCGCCACGCGCACCTGGTCGGGCACGCCACCGACGCCGTGCTGCGCGAGGCTGAGCACGAAGGGGTTGATGTCGGTCACCCCGACAATTCCGGCCATGGAATAGATGCCGCCCGCACCGAAGCGCCGCATCACCCAGGACGCGAGGATCGAGACCACCACGAACAGCACCGCGAAGGTCGCCGCGGTCCCGAGCCCGAGCGGGTTCACCGCCGGCGCGATCGGCGCCGCCGCCGCCGGCGAGCGTCCCCGCGCCCAGTACCACGCGCCGGCGAGCAGCATCCCGAACGCCGCCAGCCCGACCATGGGGGGAACCAGCGCCACCGCCAGCGCGGGATCGAACAGGAAGATCACCACCAACAGGCGCAGGTACATCACCGCGTTGGCGAGCACGATGCCGATCTGCGCCTCCCGCCGGGCCGCCGGCTCGCCCCGCGCGCGCCGGGCGAGCACGACGGTCGTCACGGTAGAGGAGTAAACTCCGCCGAGCAGCGCCACCACGAGCCCTGACCCGGACGCGACCACATAGCGCCGCAGCAGGTAGCTCGCATAGGACACGGTGCTGACCGCCACCATCGCGAGCCACACCTGGTAGGGCGTGATGGTGGTCAGATGCGTCACCGGCGTGTCGGGCAGCAGCGGCAGCACGAGCCCGGTGATCAGCAGGAAGCGGCCGGCGTTGACGATCTCATGCAGTTCGATGCGCTGGGCGAAGCCGTGCAGCTCCTCCCGCGCGGTCAGCAGCAGCACCGCCGCGACCGTGCTGCCGATTGCGATCCACGGCGGTTCGGCGAGCGCCACGGGGCCGAGCAGCAGCGCGAGGAGGTTGCAGATCGGCACCATCAGGCCGACATTGGGAAATCCGGCTGCGTCGGTCTCGTCGATATGGCGCCAGTAATAAAGCGTCAGCCAGGCGCTGAGCGCAACAAGCCCGGCACCCAGCAGCAGTGGCGGTGCGGGATCCAGCTGGTACAGTAGTCCGCCGGCCAACGCGAGCAGCGGGAAGCTGCGCACGCCGCCGGGGCGCTTTTGGTGCACGCGGGCATGGAATTCCTCGAAGGCGAGGCCGAAGAAGAAGCCGAGCCCGAGCAGCAGCAGCCACGGCAGCACCGGGACCGTCACGAACACATGCGGGATGGACATCCCGCTATCCCACCCACGCCGACGGGCGGGGCGAACAGTCCGGACCCGGCAGGCGGGGGATCATCGTCGCCATCTACAGCACCAGGCCGCGCGAGACGGCGGCGATCGCTCCCTCGGCGATCAGGGTGCCGCCAGCGAGCCGGTTCACCACCCCCTGCGCCCCCGGGGCGCGGATGAACCGGCGCAGGCTCGCAGCGAACACGGTATAGCCGCCGTCCACCAGAACGCCGCAGATCAGGATGCTGGCCGCCATCGCCGCAAGCTGTGGCGGCAGCGGCGATTTCGTGTCGAGGAACTGCGGCACGAACACCATGAAGAACAGAATGGACTTCGGGTTGAGCACCGCGGTGAGAAACGCGTGCACGAACACGCGCCACAGCGAACCTGCGGGGGCCGTGGCCGCGACAGGCACCGGCGGCGCGCGCCACAGCTTCACGCCGAGAAATACCAGATAGGCGGCCCCCGCGAGCTTCAAGACGGTGAAGGCGAGCGCCGAGGCCGCAAGGATCGCGCCCACCCCGCCCACCGCGGCAACCAGGCAGGCGGCATCGCCCAGCACCGTCGCGGCGACCACCGCGCCCGCGGTACGCCGCCCGTGCGCGACCGCGTGCGAAACGACCAGCAGCACCACCGGCCCCGGGGCGAGCGCCATCAGGCTGTAGGCCAGCGCGAAGGCGATCCAGGTGCCGGGGCTCATGAGCGCGCCTCGCCGATCTCGCGCAGGAAGGCCAGCAGGTGTGCGCTCACGGCCTCAGGTTGTTCCTGCTGCACCCAATGGCCGGCCCTTGGGATCAGATGGCGCCCGCGCAGGTCCGTGCAGGCGGTTGCCATCCGCTCCAGCGCGCCCGGCACCTGGAACGCGCCCCAGTCGGCGGCACCGGCGAGGAACAGCGCCGGAACATCGATCGTGCGTCCGGCGAAAATCTGCTGCTCGCCGAGGCCGACGCCTTCGGTGCGACACCGATACCACTGCAAGCCGCCCTGGAAGCCGGTCGCCGCATAGGCGTCCGCGTAGACACGCAGTTCGGCCTCCGGCAGCCAGCGGCAGGCGGCGATCGCGTCGGGGTCGGGCAGTTCGGCGGCGACGGTTTCGGCCATCGTGCGGTCTCGATCCATCACGTAGTAGGTGGGCAGGCGGGCAAGCTCGGCGGCGGTCCAGCCGGCGAGCGGGGCCGGTGCGTTGCCCGGCCAGTCGGCGCTTTTGACGTGGTAGTAGGCGCGCAGGAAGTCATGCACGCCCTGCGGCGCGTGCTGCATATCGGCGTTCGCCGGGCGGGTGGAATAGTACCATTGGTAGTGCTTGCGCGGCCGCGCCAGCCGCGCCAGCGCCTCGTGGATCGGGTCCGCCGGCGGCGGCGGGCCGGCGGGCAGGGCAGGGGGGCCGGCGAACGGTGCGCTCAGCAGCGCCACCGCGCGGAAGATGTCCGGGCGTAGCAGTGCGCACCAGGCCGCGACCGGGGAGCCGAAATCATGCCCGACGACCGCGGCAACGGAGCCCACCCCGAGTGCTGCCAGCAGCCCGAGCATGTCGCGCACCAGGTTGAACAGGCGGAACGAGGCAAGGTCGCCGTCATAGGCCGCATCCCAGCCGGTGGTGGCGCCGTAGCCGCGCTGGTCCGGCGCAATGACGTGATAGCCCGCGCCTGCCAGCGCCGGCATGATGCGGCGCCAGGACCAGGCGAGCTCGGGGAAGCCGTGCAGCAGCAGCACGACCGGGCGGCCGGGCGACCCGGCGCCGGCCTCCAGCACGTGCAGGCGGAGCCCGTTGACGTCGGGGATGAAGCGGGACCGCACGCCGGGCGGCAGCAGGGCAGGATCGGGCGGGGCGGCGGCTGGATGGCTCATGCGGGTTTCCTCCGGTCGGTTCGCGGCCGTTGCGGTCAGCGGGCCCCGTTTTCCCCGCCGTAGCGCGGATAGGCTGACGGCGCGGCCGAGGCGCCGGCATCGACCGGCAGTACGATGCCGGTCACCCAGCGCGCCTCGTCGTTGACAAGATACAGCACGCCATTGCCGACATCCCAACCGGTGCCTTCGACCTTCAGCAGAGATCGGTCGCGGCGCGCGCTGCGCACGTCCTCGCTCATGCCGCCGGCATAGACCATCGGCGTGTACACCATCCCCGGCGCGACGGCGTTCACCCTGATGCCGTCACCCGCGTGGTGCGCGGCCATGGCGCGGGTCATGTTCACCACCGCGCCCTTGGACGTCGGGTAGAGCAGGTTCGGGTGGCCGCCGAACAGCCCGGCGTAGGAGGCGAGGTTGACGATCGCGCCCCCTCGTCCGCCGCGGATCATCTCGGGGATCGCATATTTCGCCATCAGCATCATCGACGTCACGTTGACCCTGAGCGCCTGGTCCCAGGCGGCGAGGTCGACCTCCACCGCGGTGCCGGGCGGGCCGGAGATGCCGACGTTGTTCACCAGGATGTCGAGCCGGCCCCAACTGCGCACCGTTTCGCGCACGATACGAGAGCAGTCCTCAGGTTGGGTGACGTCGGCCAGCACCGTGAGGCTGGTGCCGCCTTCTTCATCGATCATCGCCTGGGTGCGCGCGACCCACTCGGGGTTCTGGTCGACCAGGGTGACCTTGGCGCCGTGGCGCGCGAGCAGGATCGCGGTCGCGCGACCGTTACCGATGCCGTCGGCGCGGGAGCCGGCGCCGGTGACGATGGCGGTTTTGTCGGCGAGGCGGTCAGGGGACGAATGCAGGGGCGAGGGCATGGGCGGGGTCCTTGCAAGGGCGCGCCGGCAAGGGCGCGCGGGCGGGCATCATCGCGCGGCCGGGGCCGCACCGCCACCGGGGCCACGCCCCCGGCTCGGCCCGGACCTTCACGCACTGGTGACCGCACCGTCTGTAACGAACTGGTGGGCGGCGCCGCGCCGCAGCACTCATCACCCTTCTGTTACGATGCTCATCGTCGTGTGACATCGGCGGGACTGCGAAACGGCCGTGATGCTTCCCACATCTTTCACTGTTCGTCGACGGGAATCTCCCGATCAACAACACAGGAAGGATCCACCATGCGTAAATTCTACACGGCCGGGGCAGCCGCGGCGCTGGCGTTCGGCATGGCGCTGCCTGCCTTTGCCCAGTCGTCGATGACGCATACGAGTCCCATCACCTCTCCGGCCGCGACGTCGTCCGGCACCGCCGGGCCGGATACCGCGCCCGGCCGCGACACGACCCCCGGCACCATGGCCGCGGGCAATGGGTCGGGCACCGCGACGAAGGGTCCGACCGGGACCTTGCACAAGGTGCACGGCCAGTGGCGCGCTTCCTCGCTGGTCGGCGCGACGGTCTACAACAGTTCCGGCCAGGAGGTCGGCACGGTGGAGAACCTGCTGATCCGCTCGCAGGGGACGGTCTCCGGGGTGGTGATCTCGGTGGGCGGCTTCCTGGGCGTCGGCAGCAAATATGTCGAAGTGCCGTTCAGCAACCTCCACTTCCAGCCGAGCACCGGCAACGGCGCGGCGGCCACCGGTGGCTCCGGCAACGGCACTGCGCAGCGGGCGGACTACAGCCTCGTGCTGCCGGGTTCGACCAAGGCCTCGCTCACGAAGATGCCGGCGTTCAAGTATCATCGTAACGTCTAGTGGCCCGATGCCAACGCCTGCTTCGGGGCGTTGGCTGAATCGGCCCAAAAAATCAGGCTGGTGCTCTAACGCATGATGAATCTCCTGTTTGTGTCGGGGCACTAGTGTACCGACTCTAACGCTTATCGCCCACGGGCGACCTTCTCCAGGATCGCGGTCGCCGAGGCAGTCCAGACGAATGGCTTGGGGTCGGCATTGTGGTGCTCCGGGTATTGTTGGATAGCCGCGACCAGTTCGGCCACGCTCTTAAACACCCCGCAGCGGATGCGGTCCTCGGTGATCAAGCCGAAAAACCGCTCGACCTGGTTGATCCAGGAAGCGGAGGTCGGGGTGAAATGCATGTGGAACCACTTGTGGCGCTTCAACCACGCCTGCACCTTGGCATGCTTATGAGTGGCATAGTTGTCCGCGATCAGGTGCACGTCGAGGTGCTTCGGCGTCTCTGCATCGATCCGGCGCAAGAACCTGAGCCACTCCTTGGTGCCGGTGCCGTGGCATGCACTGGCCGATGAACGCCGGGGACGGTGGGCACGCCGCAAGGTGCGGTGATCTCGCCGTTGCTGGCGAACATCTACCTGCATGACGTCTTCGACCTGTGGGCGGAACAATGGCGCAAGCGCCATGCCCGCGGGGACGTCATCATGGTGCGCTATGCCGACGACATCGTCGTCGGCTTCGAGCACCAGGCCGACACCATGCGGTTCCTGGCGGATATGCGGGACCGGCTGGCAAGGTTTGCGTTGACCTTGCATCCGGAGAAGACACGCCTGATCCGGTTCGGCCGCTTTGCGGCGCTGAACCGGGCGGAGCGTGGTGAAGGCAAGCCGGAGACGTTCAACTTCCTCGGGTTCACCCACATTTGCGGGCGCACCCGATCGCGCCGGGACTTCCAGCTACTGCGAAAGTCCCGGCGCGATCGGGTGCAAGCGCGGCTGGGGGCGATCCGGGACGGGTTGCGACGCCGGCTGCACACCACGATCGACGAACAGAGCGCGTGATTGCGGCAGGTGGTGGGCGGGTTCTTCGCCTACCACGCGGTGCCGACCAACTCCGCCGCCCTGGCGGCGTTCCGCCACCATGTGCGGCGCCTCCTGGCAGCGGACGCTCCGGCGCCGCAGCCAGAAGGACCGGATATCATGGGACCGGATGACCGTACTCGCCGACCGGTGGCTTCCCAAACCGCGCATCACGCATCCGTGGCCAAGCACATGCTTCGCCGTCAAATACCCAAGGTGGGAGCCGTATGCGGGAAACCCGCCCGTACGGTTCTGTGCGGGAGGCGCGCAGTGATGCGCGTCCCTACCGCAATGAAGACCGAGGACACAGAGCGGCGCATGCCGCCGGGGTGTCCCGAGTGCCCGCCGGTCGCCGCGCCGCCGCCGCCGCAAGGGACCCTGCCGGCCAGGACCGACGAGGCGCCATCGCGGTAGGGACGCGCATTACTGCGCGCCCCCCGCACAGAACCGTACGGGCGGGATTCCCGCATACGGCTCCCACCTTGGGTATTTGACGGCGAAGCGTGCGCCTGGCCACGGATGCGTGATGCGCGGTTTCGGAAGCCACCGGTCGGCGAGCACGGTGATCCGTTCCCACGACGTCCGGTCCTTCTGGCTGCGGCGCCGGAGCGTCCGCTGCCAGAGGCGCCGCACATGGTGGCGGAACGCCGCCAGGGCAGCGGAGTTGGTCGGCACTGCGTGGTAGGCGAAGAACCCGCCCACCACCTGCCGCACCCACGCGCCCTGTTCGTCGACCGTGGTGTGCAGCCGGCGTCGCAACCCATCCTGAATCGCCCTCAACCGCGCTTGCACCCGATCGCGCCGGGACTTCCGCCGTAGCTGGAAGTCCCCGCATCGGCTGCGCCCGCAGATATGGGTGAACCCGAGGAAGTTGAACGTTTCCGGCTTGCCTTCACCACGCTCCGCCCGGTTCAGCGCCGCAAAGCGGCCGAACCGGATCAGGCGTGTCTTCTCCGGATGCAAGGTCAACGCAAACATTGCCATCCGGTCCCGCATATCCGCCAGGAACCGCACGGCGTCGGCCTGGTGCTCGAAGCCGACGACGATGTCGTCGGCGTAGCGCACCATGATGACGTCCCCGTGGGCATGGCGCTTGCGCCATTGTTCCGCCCACAGGTCGAAGACGTAATGCAGGTAGATGTTCGCCAGCAACGGCGAGATCACCGCACCTTGCGGCGTGCCCACCGTCCCAGGCGTCACCACCCCGTCCTCCGCCACCCCGGCCTTCAACCATTTGCGGATCAGGCGGAGTACCCGCCGGTCACCCACACGGTGTTCCACGAAACGCAGCAGCCATTCGTGGCTGACCGCGTCAAAGAAACCGGCGATGTCGGCGTCCAGGACCCAGTTCACCTTGCACCGGGTGATCCCCACCGCGAGTGCGTCCAGCGCATCGTGCTGGCCGCGCCCAGGTCGGAACCCGTAGCTGAACCCCAGGAAATCCTGCTCCCAGATCGCGTTCAGCACTTCCACCAGCGCCCGCTGGACGATCTTGTCCTCCAGCGCCGCGATCCCCAACGGCCGCCGCCGTCCGTCCGGCTTCGGTATGAACACCCGCCGCGACGGCTGCGCTCGGTAGGCACCGCGATGGATGCGCTCATGCAGGTCTGCAAGCTTGCGCTCCAGACCGTCACCATACGCATCCCACGTCACCCCATCCACACCCGCCGATGCCTCCCGCCGCAGCCAGCCATAGGCGGACCGCAGTAGATCGACATCGATGTGGTGCAGCAGGGCGGTGAACCGTTCCCCTTTCCGCTCCTTGGCCGCTTGCCGTACACGATCCAGCCCGTGGGACATGCTTGCCCGGCCCGGTGTCCGGCGCATGCCGTGCCCGATCGTGTTCCCCTCGGCCCCTTCCCTTGGCTCCACCGACTCCGCGGGCGGTTGCCCAGCCGCGTTCGCCAGCTTCACAGCTACTATGGAAGGGTCTGACTTCTCAGCTCCGTGCATCACCGGCTTCGGCCTTCCGGCCTTCCCGGTGCGGACCGTCCCTTGCGGGGCGGCCAGACCTGAGATCTCCCGGTTCCCGGGCAAGAGGTTTCGCCGACGTGCCAGGGTCTCAGACCACGCGGGACCGGCAGGGCACTCGCGATAACGCGCCCCACCGTGCTGCCTTCCGTCACAGAGACAACGTCGGCATCCCGGAACAAGAGACTTTCGCGGCTCAATACCTGGCCCAGCGGCGCCCCTGTCAACGCTTCGCCCCGCACCTCGCGGTGGGAGGCGCATGAACTCGGGGCCGATGTGGTTCGCTCTACCTTTCATCGTGAAGGACTTGCACCCTCTCCTCTTGCCGGTCTCCCGGCGCACCTCTGCGATCTCATTCTTCCTCGGCGGCCTCTGCGTTGAATCCGTGGCCGCCGTCCTCCCGGAACCGTCATCGCAACGACCCGAACGCCCACCAGACGCAAGAATCGAAAGACCCGATGCGCCTGCGACCAAGTCGCCGCGCCCGCGGGCTCGTTCGCACAACGACAGGCGGCGGGCATCGCGGTGCTCGGCGCCTGATCGCGACCCTCAGACCGCTCCTCAAGCCAACGTCGCCGCCGGCTGCGCCCGCCGCCCGTCCCCCTCGAGAAATCCGCCCGACTGCCGCCGCCACAGCCGCGCGTAGATCCCGCCCGCCTGCAGCAGCGCCGCATGCGTGCCCGTCTCGCACACGCGCCCCTGGTCCAGCACCACCAGCCGGTCCATGCGCGCGATCGTCGACAGCCGGTGCGCGATCGCAATCACCGTCCGCCCCTCCATCAGCGCGTCCAACTGGCCCTGGATCGCCGCCTCGATCTCCGAATCGAGCGCCGAGGTCGCCTCGTCCAGCACCAGGATCGGCGCGTTCTTCAGGATCACGCGCGCGATCGCGATGCGCTGGCGCTGGCCGCCGGACAGCTTCACCCCGCGCTCGCCCACATGGGCGTCGTAGCCGCTGCGGCCGTGCCAGTCCTCCAGCCCCAGGATGAAATCGTGCGCCTCCGCCCGCCGCGCTGCATCCTCGATCATCGCCTCGGTCGCGTCGGGCCGTCCGTAGGCGATGTTCTCTCGGATCGTACGGTGCAGCAGGGAGGTATCCTGCGTCACCATCGCGATCTGCCCGCGCAGGCTTTCCTGCGTCACGCCGGCGATGTCCTGGCCGTCGATCAGGATGCGCCCGCCGGCGGGATCGTAGAAATGCAGCAGCAGGTTTACGAGCGTCGACTTCCCCGCCCCCGACGGGCCGACCAGGCCGACCCGCTCGCCCGGCGCGATCGCCAGGTCGATGTCGTGCAGCACCGGCACCCCGCGCGCGCGGCCGTAGTCGAACTCCACATGCTCGAAACGAATGGCGCCGGCGGTGACGATCAGCGCGCGGGCACCGGGCGGGTCCGGCATCTGCCGCGGCACCGCGATCGAGCGCATGCCGTCCTGCACGACCCCCACGTTCTCGAAGATGCTGGTGACGTTCTGCGCCACCCAGCCGGCCATGTTGGCGATCTGCCAGGCCATCGGCAGCGCGGTGGCGACGGTGCCGACCGCGATGTGGCCGGCGCGGAACAGCAGGATGGAGATCAGCCCCGTCGCGGCCAGCAGGCACGCGTTCATCAGCGCGAGGGTGAACGTGAGCGCGGTCGCCAGCCGGGTCTGCCGGCGCATCGCCGCGGTGTGGTGATCGACCGCGTCGCGCACGAAGGCATCTTCGTCGCGGGCGCGTGCGAACAGCTTGACGGTGAGGATGTTGGTGTAGCTGTCCACGATCCGCCCCGTCAGGCTCGACCGCGCTTCGGACACCGCGCGCGAACGTTCCCGCAGGCGCGGCACGAACGCCGCGAGCAGCACCGCATAGGCGGCGAACCAGCCGATGAAGGGCAAGGTCAGCCGCCAGTCGGCCGCCGACAGCAGCCCGATGGCGCTGGTTCCATAAACCAGGATGTACCAGACGGCGTTGGTCGCGGCGACGATGCTCTCGCGCAGCGCCGGCCCGGTCTGGATCACCCGGTTGGCGATCCGGCCGGCGAAATCGCTCTGGAAGAACGACCAGCTCTGCCGCACCACATGCCAGTGGTTCTGCCACCGGATCATGTTGGTGACGCCCGGATTGATCACCTGGTTGGTCACGATGTATTGCGCGAGCTGCGCCGCCGGACGCAGCACCAGCAGCACCAGGGCCATCCCGGCGAACTGCCATCCGGCGGCGGCGAACAGCAGATGCGGCGGGATGCGCGACACCAGCCCCACCACCCGGCCGATGAACAGCGGGATGGTGATGTCCAGCATCGCCGCCACCAGCCCGGCGGCGAACAAGGCGGCCACCGGCCAGCCGGCCTGGCGCGCGAAGTGCCAGTAGAACCGCCCCAGACTCTCCGTCGGCGGCTCCGACGGGGGGCGAGTAGTAGGGTCAAGCCGGGATTCAAACCACGTCAGCATGCCCCCAGCCTCGACGCGGCCGAGGCTGCGCGTCAACCGCCGATAGGTGACGTGCAGGCCCGCGTGTGCGCCGGCCCAGGGGGGCCCGCCGCCCCTATTCCCCTGCCGGCGTGCGCGCGCGCCGTGTTCGCCCGCCGCGGTCGCGCAGCCGGCGGATCAGCCCGACCACCGCGCCCCCCACCCCGCGCGGCAGGACGAACATGAACCCGATCAGGATCGCCCCGTAGATCGCCCCCGGCGCGGCCTTGGAGATGTCGTTGGCGATGTTCGGGATGAACTCGATGAACGCGCCGCCGAACAGCGCGCCGGGGATCGAAATCCACCCCGCCCACCACCAGCCCCACGAACAGGGTGATGGAGAGGAAGAAGTTGAAGCTGTCGGGGGCGACGAACTGCACCGCGATGGCGCTCAGCGCGCCGCCGATGCCGGTGATCATGGCGCTGACGGCGAAGGTGCGGGTTTTCAGCGCCGCCAGCCCGACGCCCATGGCTTCCGCCGCCACCGGCTGCTCGCGCACGGCCAGCATGGCGCGCCCGGTGCGTCCGCGCGTCAGGTTCCAGGCGAGCAGGAACACGACGCAGCCGACGCCGAGCGAGAACAGGTAGATCCATTGATCGCCGGTGAGCGGCAGGCCGAACGGCGCGTCCGGCTTGTCCATCGTCAGCCCTTGCACGCCGCCGGTGAGATCGGACAGCGCGTTCACCTTCAGGATCTGCGGCACCGACACGGCCAGCGCAAATGTTGTCAAAGCGAGATACAATCCGCCCAGCCGCAGGGCCGGAAACCCGATCAGGAAGCCGACCAGCGCCGAGGCCAGGGCCGCCACCGGCAAGGTCGCCCAGTACGGCCAGTTGTCGTTCGCCATCAGGATCGCCGTGGTGTACGATCCGATGGCGAAGAACGCGCCGTGGCCCAGCGAAATCTGCCCAGTGTAGCCGGTGAGCACGGTCATCCCCAGCACCGAGACGGCGTAGACCACCACCATCGTGAGCTGGAACAGATGGTACGAATCAGCAAAGAACGCGAGCCCCACCATCACCGCCAGGAACGCGCCCATCCACAGCGCCTGCGCCGGACTGAGACCGCTCGGCGCGCCGGGGCGGGGCGGCGGCATGCGGTTTGCGTTCATCCGCTACACCCTGCTCTGCACCGCGCGGCCGAACAGCCCGGCGGGCCTGGCCAGCAGCACGGCGACGATGATCATCAGCGCCACGGTGAGTTTCAGCTCGGTGCCGACGACGTAGGCGCCGAACAGGTTTTCCAGCACGCCGACGACGAACCCGCCGATCACCGCGCCCAGCGGGTTGTCGATCCCGCCCAGCAAGGCGCCGGCGAAGGCATACAGCAGGATCCCCGACATCATGTTGGGATCGAGGAACACCACCGGCGCGACCATGATCCCCGCCGCCGCCCCGATCGCCGCCGCCAGCCCCCAGCCCAGCCCCAGCATGCGATTCACGCGCACCCCGCACAGCCGCGCCGAGACTGGGTTGTACGCCGCCGCCCGCATCGCAAGCCCCAAGGTCGTGTAGCGGAAGAACAGCCACACCAGCAGCAGTACAAAGACGGTGAGCCCCGTTTCGCCGATCTCGTGCGGCGACACGTAGCCGCCCAGCAGCGGGTGCGCGGCATGGAACGGGGAGGGGAACGATTTGATGGTGAAGCCGAAGATCCAGCCGTCCAGCGCGTTGATCACCAGCAGCAGCCCGATGAACACGCCGACCGAGGACAGCACCGGCGCGTTCATCATCGGCCGCATCAGGATCCGTTCCACCACCACGCCAAGCGCGAAGGACAGCAGGATCGTCAGCACGAACGCGCCCCAGAACGGCACGCCGGCATGGATCAGGGTCAGCGCGACGAAGGTGGACAGGGTCGCCATCTCGCCCTGGGCGAAGTTCACATGGTGCGTCGCCTGGTAGATCATGACCAGCGCCAGCGCGACCGAGGCATAGATCGCCCCCGACGCGATGCCGGAGGCGATCTGGTGCAGCAATCCGTTCATCGCGCGCCGCCTTCGTTTCAGTAGCCGAGATACGACCGCCGCACCGCCTCGTCCCGACGGATCGCCTCGGCGGTGCCGGAGACGACGATGCGCCCGGTTTCCAGCAGGTAAGCATGGTCGGCGAGATCGAGCGCCAGGCTCGCGTTCTGTTCCACCACCAGGATGCTCATGCGTTCCTCGGTGTTGATCCGGCGCAGGATATGGAAGATGTCGCGCACGATCAGCGGCGCCAGGCCGAAGGACGGTTCGTCGAGCAGCAGCAGCCGCGGTTTCACCAGCAGCGCGCGCGCGATCGCCAGCATCTGCTGCTCGCCGCCCGACAAGGTGCCGGCCTGCTGGCGCAGCCGTTCCTTGAGGCGCGGAAAATAGTCGAACACCCGGGCCATGTCGGCCGCCACCCCGGCGCGGTCGCGGCGGGTGTAGGCGCCGAGGCGGAGGTTCTCCTCCACCGTCAGTTCCATGAAGGTGCCGCGCCCATCCGGCACATGGCCGACGCCGCGGCGGACGATGTCCTCGGTGGCGGCGCGGTCGATGCGCGCGCCGGCGAACGCGATCTCCCCGCCGCGGCGGATCATGCCGCAGAGCGCGCGCAAGGCGGTCGTCTTGCCGGCGCCGTTGGCGCCCAGCAGCGCGGTGACCCCGCCTTGTTCGACGGCGAAATCGATGCCGTGCAGCACGTCGGTTTCGCCGTAGCCGGCGGTGAGCCCGCGCGCCTCAAGCAGAGGCGGCATGATGCGCTTCCTCTTCCGCCGTCTCGCCGAGATAGGCGCGGATCACTTCGGGTTCGCGGCGCACCTCGGCGGGCGTGCCGTCGGCGATCTTGCGGCCGAATTCCAGCGCCACGACCTGTTCGGAGACGCGCATCACCAGGCTCATGTGATGCTCGACCAGCAGGATCGTGAGGTTGAACGGGCCACGGATGCGCCCGAGCAGGGCGGCGAGCGCGTCGACCTCGGCATGGTTCAGGCCGCCGGCCGGCTCATCCAGCAGGAGCAGTTTCGGTGCGCCGATCAGCGCGCGTGCCATCTCCACCCGTTTCTGGGTGGGAAAGGGGAGGCTGCCCGCCGGGGTGTCGGCGACGTCGGCGAGATCGAGCAGGTCGAGCAGATCGCCCAGCCGGTCGGTCGCCGCGGCTTCCTCCGTCCGCACCATCGGCAGGCGCAGCGCGTTGGCGACGAAACCGCTGCGGCCGAGGTGGTGCGCGCCGACCAGGATGTTCTCCCGCACCGACAGGCTGCGGAACAGCGCGACGTTCTGGAACGTGCGCCCGATGCCGCGCCCGGCCATGCGATGCCGCTTCACGCCGGTGAGCGAGGTGCCGTCGAAGACGATATCGCCCTCGGCGTAGCGGTAGATGCCGCTGATACAGTTGAAGAGGGTGGTCTTGCCCGACCCGTTGGGTCCGATCAGCCCGCAGATCTGGTTGGGTGCGACATCGAACGACACGCCGCCGAGCGCCACCACGCCGCCGAAGCGCATCACCACGTCGCGCACGGACAGCAGCGGCGCGGCGGCGGCGGTCACCTCCCGCCTCCGCGGGCAGGACGAACGCCGTTCGCACTGCAGCCCGACGTGCCGCGCCGCCTTCCCATTCGTTCACCCCGTCTTGGCGTGCCGTTGCGGAAACGTCCCGCCGGCACTCTGTTGTCGTGTGGCGAAGGGTGGCGAAGCGCCGCCGGCAAGTCAATCGCAATACGTGCACTGCACGGGGCAATCGCGCCAACGACCGGCGTGCCACCCCTCCCGCAGCGCGGGAGAGGTCGCCGTGCGCAGCGCGGCGGGTGAGGGCATGAGGCACGGGCGCGCCCTCACCCGGTTCGCTACGCGAACCGACCTCTTCCGCAGAGCGGGAGAGGAGAAGGAACCGCTACCCGCGCGATTTCCCCGTTCATGCGATTGCCCAGATGCGCCGCATCACCGATGCGCGCGCGGCATCGCGATCCGCCGGCGGCGCGCGTCGTCAGCGATACCAGCCGCCGCCGATCCCGACCGACATGCCCGGCGGGTAGGCCGGGCCGTAATACGGCCCGTACGGCGACGGATAGGGGTAGGCCGGCGCCGGGTAGCCGCCGCCGTAGCCGTAGCCATAGCCGGGCGGGCGCGAGACCACGGTATCGCCGCTCGAGTACATGCACTGGGTATAGGCGATATTGTAGCGTTGCTGCAGATCGCCGGCGCTGGCCTGGGCGTTGCCGGCACCGATCGCACTGCCGCCCAGCAGGCCGGCGGCCCCGCCGATCGCGGCACCGGCGCCCATGTTGCCGCTCACCGAGCCGATCGCCGCCCCCGCCGCCGCGCCGAGCGCGGTGCCCACCACGGCGCTGCCCACCGCCGCGTTGTTCGCCGCCTGCGCCGGCTGCATGTAGCCGATCTGCTGCTCGGCGTACTGCCGGCAGCTCGCGTCCTCCTGGCGGAAGGTGTCGAAGCTCTTGCCCTTGCCGGGCAGCGCCATCACCGTGGGGCCCGTGGGCGGGGCCACCGCGCAGGCACCAAGCGCCAGCGCCGTGCCGAGCGCCGCGGCCGACGCCAAGCGGCGCGCGACCGGGTTGCGTGTCCGCGCGCCGGGGGACCGCCGGATGAAACTCCGCATCGCCTGATGTCTCCGCCTCGTTACATGTCGTTACAGTCTTGCCGGCCCGTTCGATCGGGACACGGCCGCAGTATTATGTGGGATGCCGCGTGTCCGCGCCAAGCGGGAAGCGCGATCAGCGCACCGGCAGCGCGGCGAGCGCCGCATCGATCTCCGCGCTCGTCAGGCGCCAGGCGTTGTCGAGCTCGGCCACCACCGCGTGCATGAACGGCTCGGCGAGCGTCAGCGCCTGCGCACCGTTGCCGAGATGCTCGGCGAGCAGCGCCAACGCCAGTTGCCGCGGCCCTTCGCCGGCGTAGGTCCATTCGAAGCCGGCGCGGCAGAATGTCGCGAGGTCGAAGCGCGGATCGAGCGGCCGGCCGTCGACCGTCACCACCGCGCCGTCCAGGCTGCGCCCGCCTTCATAGAGTTTCATCCCCGAACCTTCCCCGCAGGCGCGTCGTCGAACATCACCACGCTGCGCACCGTCTCGCCGCGCTTGAGTGCGGCGAAGCCGTCATCGATCGCATCGAGCCCGATGCGCGCGGAGATCATTGCCGCGAGGTCGAGCCGCCCGTCCAGCGCCGCCTGCGCCAGCAGCGGGAAATCCCGCGCCGGCCGGGCGCCGCCGTAGGAGCTGCGGGTGATCCGCTTCTCCTGCATCAGGCTGCCCCAGCGGAACGGAACCTGGGCGTCGACCGCGGTCTTGCCGAGCCAGACCACCTGGCCGCCGGGGCGCACCGCCTCGACCGACAGGGCGAAGCCGGCGGGCACGCCGGCGGCCTCGATCACCACGTCGGCGCCGCGCCCGGCAGTGGCGGCGCGCGCCTCCGCGATCGCCGCGGCCGGGTCGGCGGTCGCGGTGGCGCCGAGTCGCGCGGCCAGCGCGCGGCGCGCCGGCCTCGGATCGACGGCCAGGATATGGCCGGCGCCGGCGAGCCGGCAGCCCTGCACCGCCGACAGCCCGACCGCGCCGCAGCCGATCACCATCGCGCTCGCGCCCCAGCGCAGGTCGGCGATCCGGGTCGCCGCGCCGACGCCGGTCATCACCCCGCAGCCGATCAGCGCCGCCTGGTCGAATCTGCAGGCCGGGCGGGATGCGCACCGCGCAGTGCGCCGGGACCACGCAATACTCGGCGAAGGCGCCAAGGTACATGAGTTGGTGCACCGGCCGCGGCGGCACGGTCCCGGCATCGCAGAACAGCCGCGGTGCGCCGTCGAAATGGAACCCCAGGGCGGCGTTGCCGAGCGCCTGGCTGCACAGGATCGGCTGGCCCTGCTCGCAGTAGAAACAGGTCCCGCAGTGCGGGTTCCACGACAGCACCACGCGATCGCCGCAGGCGAGCCCGCTCACGCCGGCGCCGAGGGCCGCGATCTCGCCCGCCGCCTCATGCCCCAGCACGGCAGGCAGCGGGAGGGCGAACTGGCCCTCGATCGCTTCGAGGTCGGTATGGCAGAGGCCGGCGGCGCGGACGCGCACCAGCACGTCGCCCGGGGCGAGGGGGCCGAGCGTGATCGTCTCGATCGACAGCGGCGCGCCGGTCCGGCGCAGCACCGCGGCACGGACACGGATCATGCGTTTCTCTCCCGGTCGGGGAGCGGCAAGGTAGGCAGGAGCGGGGAGGCGGTCCAGACAGGCGTCAGCCGGCGAGCTCGGCCTCCACCGCCGCCTGCAGCTCGGTCATCCGGAACGGCTTGCGCAACACCCGGATCCCGGTGTCCTGGGCGAGGAAATAACCGGAGATCAGAATAACTTTGAGATCGTGCCGCTCCCGCGTGGCACGCGCGGCAAGCTCCAGGCCCGAAATGTCGGGCATGCGTACGTCGGTGATGACGAGATCGATGCCGGGGGTCTCGTCGAGCAGCCGCAGCGCCTCGATCCCGCCGCCGGCCGCCACGACGGAATGGCCGAAATCGCCCAGAATTTCGCTCACGATCTCACGCACCTCGGGATCGTCGTCCACGACCAGGATGGTGGCAACCTTGCCAGAGGAAAGAAGCATCGGGTCGCGGGCCTTCTTCGGGGCGGGTGCCGTCGTGGCGGCGACGGGGCAAACGGCGACGGGGCAAACGGCGATGGGGCAAACGGCGATGGGGCAAACGGGAGTGAAACACCTGTATAGGAGTTAGCATCAGAGCGGTCATTGATACCAGACGGCCGGCCACAATTCGGTAACAAGATCGGGCGCCGAGGCAGAGTCCCGATCACGTTGACGGGGGCACGGCCCCGGGCGCTCTTGCCCGGGCCGTTGCGGCGCAAGAGACTGCCGCAAGTCACGATCGGAGGATGCCATGGCCCCGCCCGCCGGCGCGTTTGCGCCCGCCCACTCTTTCCCCGCCGCCGCCGCCTCCGCCGGGCCGTTGGCCCGCTTCAAGGTGCTCGACCTCACCCGGGTGCGCGCCGGACCCACCGCGGTGCGCCAGCTCGCCGACTGGGGGGCGTCGGTCATCAAGATCGAATCACCGGGCGGCGACGGCGGCCTGGGCGGGGAGCGGCATGGGCCGGATTTCCAGAACCTGCACCGCAACAAGCGCAGCCTGACCCTGAACCTGAAAGCCCCCGAGGGTGCGGCGATCCTGCGCAAGCTGGTCGCGGAGGCCGATGTGCTGGTGGAGAACTTCCGCCCGGACGTGAAATTCCGACTCGGCATCGATTACGAGTCGCTGCGGGCGCTGAACAAGCGGCTCGTCTACGCCTCGATCTCCGGCTTCGGGCAGGACGGGCCGTATCGCGACCGGCCCGGGTTCGACCAGATCGCGCAGGGCATGGGCGGGCTGATGTCGATCACCGGCCTGCCCGGCCAGGGGCCGGTGCGGGTCGGGATCCCGGTCGCCGACCTCACGGCGGGGATTTTCTGCGCCATGGGCATCCTGATCGCGCTGCTGGAACGCGAGCAGTCGGGCGAGGGGCAGTGGGTGCAGAGCAATCTGCTGGCGGCGCAGATCTCGATGCTCGATTTCCAGGCCGCGCGCTGGCTGATCGGCCACGAGGTGCCGCCGCAGGCCGGCAACGACCATCCGACGTCGATCCCGACCGGGGTGTTCGCCACCGCCGACGGTCACATCAACATCGCCGCCGCCGGCAACGAGATCTACGCCAGGCTGTGCCAGGCGATCGGGGCGCCGGAGCTGATCGCCGATCCCGACTACGCGACCGGGGCGGCGCGCTCGAAGAACCGGGCGCGGTTGAACGCGGCGATCGCTGCGGTGACCCGCACGCAGCCCTCGGCCGCGTGGATCGAGGCGTTGAACGCGGCCGGCGTACCCTGCGGGCCGATCTACAAGATGAACGAGGTGTTCGCCGATCCGCAGGTGCAGCACCTGAACATCACGCGCCACGTGCCGCATCCGGTGCTGGGCGATGTCGAAGTCGTGGGCCAGCCGGTCGAGCTGTCGCGCACGCCCTGGAGCGTGCGCAGCGCCACGCCGGAAGCCGGCGCCGACACGGATGCGATCCTGGGCGCGCTGGGCTATGCGGGGGCCGAGATCGCCGAGTTGCGGGGGCGCAAGGTGGTGTGACCGTGTTGGTTCTTTCGTGCCATGAAACGTTTCGTTCGGTGGGTCGGCCTGGCTCGCTTCGACCTCTCCCGCCTTCCGCCGCACCTCCAACGGCCCAGCGCCGTCAACCGCCGAGCCCAGTGGTGCGAGCCACCGCACGCTTCCAAAACAACCTCGGTCGGCGCAAGCTTGGCAAAAATGCCTCAAACGGGCCGCCCCGCAGGTCCCGCCGAAGGACCGCTCGCTGGCTTTGCTTCAGAGCAGCCCGAACCCGCGCGCCAGCATGTTGGCGGCGACCAGCAGCACGACAGGCACGAACACCTTGCGCAGCCGCCGGTTGGACATGCGGGTGAGCGACAGGGCGCCCAGGGTGGCGCCTGCCAGCACGCCGAGCGCCACCGGGGCGGCGATCACCGGGTCGATGTCGCCACGCTGGAAGAAGATGCCGGCCGAGGCTGCCGCCGTCACGCCGATCATGAAGTTGCTGGTGGTGGTGGAGACCTTCATCGGCAGCCGCATGGCGGTATCCAAAGCCAGCACCTTGAACGTGCCGCTGCCGATGCCGAGCAGGCCGGACAGGGCGCCGGCGAGCCACATGATGCCGAACCCGTGCGGCACGCGATCGACGTTGTAGGCGACTTCCCGCCCCAGGCGCCGGTCCGGGTAGGTGCCGCCCAGCCGCAGCGCCTGCGCCCAGGGGTGGTGGCGGACGTTCTGCGGCAGTTCCTCGCTGAGCCGGAACACGAGCGGGAGCGCCGAGATCACCAGCACGGTGCCGAACACCAGGAACAGGATGGTGGGATCGAGCACGGTGGTCAGCAGCGCGCCGCAGATCGCCCCGAGCGTGGTAGCGACTTCGAGGAACATGCCGACCCGCAGGTTGGTCAGCCGGTCCTTCACATAGGCCGCGGCGGCGCCGGAGGAGGTCGCGATCACCGAAACGATCGAGGCCCCGATCGCCGCATCGAACGGCACATGGAACACGAGCGTGAGGATCGGCACCACGAACACCCCGCCGCCGAGCCCGACCAGCGCACCGATGAAGCCCGCGAACGCCGAGGCGCCCAGCACCGCGGCGAAGAACCACAGGTTGGCGCCCTGGATGGGCGGGATGCCGGGCCGGCTCATCCAGTCGCCGACGGCGAAGATGCTGAACAGCAGGATGGCGAGCACCAGGGTGGTGATGCGCACATAGGTCCAGTCCCGCTCCAGCGCGAAGGCGGGGATCGAGACCGCGACCCGCAACACCGGCGTCGCCATCAGCACCAGCAGGCCGAGCGAGGCGATCGCCAGCGGCTGCGCGAGCTGCAGCCCGGCGAGCAGCGAGGGCAGCGAATCGGGAAACGTCGCATCCGGCAGGCGCCCGGCCAGCCGGAGGAAGAAGAAGTCCGCGATCCCGACGCCCACGATCGCGATACTGAGCAGCACGCCGCCGCGCAGCACGCGGCTGATCATGAGCTCGGTCTTGAGCACGAGTTCGGGCGAGGCGCTCGCCGCAGCCGTCGCAGTCTTCATGGGAGGGCGCCTCGGATCGGGGTTCGGGCAGGGAAAGTCGGCGCGAGGTGCGCCTCGGCCAAGCCCGCGTAAACCGGAATTACACCGGGGCAGCCCTGCAAGATCGCCGGGTCCGAAAGGTCATTCTGCGGTCGCGTGTGGTACAGGCGCCGCAGCCCGTCGAAATCCTTGGGACGTCGAAAGGAAGGCCAGGTGGCAGAGCCCTCCCTTGGCCTTCCTTATGAAACGACGAACCTTCAGCCGGCCGTGGTCACTCGGCGGCCTTGCGCTGCGGCCAGTCGGCCAACGGGATGCGCGGCAGGTCGAAACTGTCGCGGGTGCGTGCGTACCAGCCGCCGCCGTGCATGCGTCCGATCAGGTCGAGCCGGTGCGTATCGACGTAGCACCGTGCCGGATCGAGCACGCAGTCGTCCGCGATATGGATCGCCAGCACCCGGCCCAGCACCACCGAGCGGTCGATGCCGACGTCGACGATCACCAGCCGCTCGCATTCCAGCGCCACCGGGCTTTCGGCGATGCGCGGCGGGCGGATCTTGGCGGACGGCGCGGTGGTCAGGCCGGCTTCGGCGAGCTCGTTCACGCTTTTTTCGAAGTCGATCGCGGTGATGTTCATCTTCTCGGCGAGCGCGTCGCTGACGAGGTTCACGACGAACTCACCGGTGCGGCGGATGTTGCCGCCGGTGTCCTTGATGTCGCCGGGCGCGCGCCCGCCGATGCCGATCGCGACCACCGGCGGATTGCCGGAGACGGCGTTGAAGAACGAGAACGGCGCGGCGTTCACGCTGCCGTCGATGTCCTGGGTGGTGATCCAGGCGATCGGCCGCGGCACGACGGTGGAGACCAGCAGCTTGTAGGCGTTCTGCGCATCGAGCGCGGCGAGGTCGAAGAGCATGGGGATCCTGCGGGAAAGGGGGGAAAGGCCGCGACCCTGCCGGCGCGGCGCGGGGCTGTCCAGCGCGGGGTGCCGGGGGCGGGGAGGACCCTCACCCCGACCCTCTCCCGCGAAGGGCGGGAGAGGGGGCGTTGTGGGGCGGGCGGTGCGCGCAGGTCCAAGGTAAGTGTCCCTTGGGCATCTGTCCCCTGGGCACCTGTCCCCTGGGCACGCGCGGCCGTGCCCGGCAGGATAGGCGCGCCGCCCGCAACTCTGCCCCCTGCCGCCGCCCGGAGCTCAGCCCCGTGTCCCTTGCCTCCGCCCCCCCGCTCGCGCCGGCTGCCGGCCTGGCGTCCAGTAGCCGCTGCTACGCGCTCGCGTGGGCCGGATCGCTCGCCGGGCTGCTGCCCGGACTGGGCTGGGTGGGCGATCTCGCCGGCCTGGCGCTGCTGGGCTTCCTGCTGCTCGAGTTCCCGCGCCAGCGGGCGTACGCGCGCGCGGTGCTGATCGGGTTCTCGGCTGCCGGTCTCGCCGGGATCGCGCTGGCGCATCGCGCAGGCACCGATGCGGTCGGGCTGTTCCTGGCCGGCTGGCGGCGCGGCGCCGAATATGCCGCGTTCTATTTCGCGCTCAGCGCCCTGCGCGACGCGGCCGAAACGAGCCGGCTGGTGCGCGCCTGCGGACGCCACCTCGTCGCCCAGCCCCCCGGCCGGCGCTACGCCGCGCTGGCGGCGGGCGGGCATCTGTTCGGCATCATCCTCTCCTACGGCGCCATCGACCTGCTCGGCGCGATGGTGACCCGCGCCGCCACCGACGCCGCTGCCGCGCCGATGCGGGCGCGGCGGATGCTGATGGCGGTGTTCCGCGGCTTCTGCGTGATGAACTGCTGGAGCCCGCTCAACGTCATGACCGCGGTGGTCGCGACCGCCGTGCCGGCCGCGCCGATGCGCCTGCTGCTGCCGGTCGGCTTCGTGGTGGCGATGGCGATGCTGGCCCTCGGCTGGGCGGAAGACCGGCTGCTCTGGCGCCGCCGGCCGGAGCCCGCGCCCGCCGCCGCGCCTGCCGGCGGCTGGGCGATCCATCTGCGCCTGGTCGCTTTGGTCGGGCTGGTGATGGCGCTCGCGGAAGCGGCCGGCGCGCTGCTCGGCATCGGCCTCGTGAGCGCGGTGACCCTGGTGGTGCCGGCGGTGGCGCTCGCGTGGGTCGGCGTGCAGGCGCGCGGCGCGGCGCGGCTGGGCGCGCCCGGCGGGCCCATGGGGCGGCCCATGGGGCGGTTGGGCGTGCCGCTACCGGCGCTGCTGGTCCGGCGCGCCCGCCGGTTCGTCGCCCGCGCGCCGGTGTTCCGGGCCGAAGCGACGGTGCTCGGCGCCTCCGGCTTCATGGGCGTGGCGCTGGGCGGAGCGTTATCGGGGGCGGGGTTGGCGCCGTGGCTCGGCGCGCTGCCGCCGCTCGCCATCCCGCTTGCGGTGCCGCCGTTGCTGATGCTTACGGGGCAGGTCGGACTGAACCCGATCGCGGTGGTGGCGCTGATTGGGGCGGCAATCCCCGCCCCGGCCGCGCTCGGCGTGCCGCCGGCGGTGCTGGCCTTCGCGTGCATGCTGGGCTGGGGCCTTGCGGTCGGGGTCACGCCGATGTCGGCCAGCGCCATCACCACGGCGCGCTGGCTGCGCGTGTCGCCCTGGCGGGTGAGCACGGTGTGGAACGCGGGCTACGCCGCGGTGAGCCTGCTGCTCGCCTGGGCGGCGATCGGCGCGCTGTTTGCGGCGCGGGCCGCGTTCATCGGCGGTTAAGTATCGCGGCGCAGGTTTGTTGCGGGAAACGGAGCTGCCTGCGATGCATCTGCTGCGCGATCTGTCCATCGGCCGCAAGCTCGGCCTGTCGGCGCTGGCCGCCCTGCTGCTGCTGGGCGGCATGTACTGGTCGGCGCGGACCGATCTTGCCACGGTCGCGGGCCAGCAGCGCCGCGCCGAGCAGGCGCTGCAGGCACAGCGCGCGGTGGGGGAGGCGCTGCTGGTCGGCGCCCGCATGCAGGCGATCGGCCAGCGGATCCCGACGGTGCAGATCGTGCCCCACCTCGCCGCGCACCTGCGCGACGTGGATATGGAGGCCGCGCGCGGCCATAAGATCCTACAGTCCGTGCGCGACGGCGGTGCCGACGAGACGGCGCAGACCTATCTTGCCGCCGCCGGGACCACGCTCGACCGCTTTGCCGCCGTGCTGCGCGCGGCCGGGGCGATGCGGCGGACGATCGTGCTGCAGCGCGGCCGCGACCTGATCCAGGCGCGGCCTACGTTCGAGTTCAGCCTGAGCTCGTTCGCCAAGGAACTGGCCCGCGGCGGCACGGTGGCGAACGGCGTCGAGGGAGTGACGGCCGGGCTGCCCGGCGCGGGGGCGGAGGCCCTCCCCGGGGGCGCGCCTGCCGTCCTGCCCGGCGGCGGCACGCCGGCACCCGCGGCTACGCCCAGCCCGGCGGCATCGGTCGCGGTGATCGCCCGGGCGATGCGCCGGTTCGACGCCTATCGGCTGGCGATGGCGCGGATGCAGAACGCCGCGCTGCTGTTCCTCGCCACCGGCAATCTCGGCGCCGCCAACGCCGTCGACGACGGGGTGGCGGAGTCCGATCGGGCGATGAAGGCACTGCTCGCGAGCGGCATCCCCGCCTCCACCCAATCGGACGCACAGACCGTGGGAATGCTCGGCACCGGCATTGCCCGTGCAGCGCAGGCGGCGGTCGGGCGGACCATCACGCTCGACAAATTCGTCGCCGGACCGGTTTCGATGATGGAGCATAACATGGCGACCAGCCTCGCCGCCGCGTCCCGTGAGCTGTCCCGCCAGGCGGCGGCGGCGCGCCTGGCAGCGCATCAGGCGCAGAGCGCGGCACAGCAGCGGCTGCTGCTGATCGCCGCGGCGATCGCCCTGGTGCTGGTGATTTCCGGCGGCCTCACCGCACGCGCGATCGGCCGGCCGATCCGGGCGATGACGCGCGGCGTGCAGGCGATGGCGGCGGGCGACGCCGGGGCGGCGATCGGCTTCGCCGGAAGGCGCGACGAGATCGGCCAGATGGCGGCGGCGCTCGAGGTGCTGCGCGGGGTCGTGCGCGAGGCGTTCGTGAAGGCGGAAATGATCCGCCAGTTCCCGATCGGCGTGATGACGGCCGAACCGGACGGGGACTTCCGCATCACCTACATCAATCCCGAGGTGGAGCGCCTGCTCGACCTCGTGAAGGACCACCTGCCGGTGCCGCCGGCCGAGCTGGTCGGCCAGAGCATCGACGTCTGCCATCCCGAGCCGGAGCACGTGCGTGCGCTGCTCGCCGATCCGGCCAACCTGCCGCATCGCGCGCGCATCGCGCTCGGGGAGGAAACCTTCGACCTCGCCGTGAGCGCGATCCGCGATCGCGACGGGGCCTATGTCGGGCCGATGGTGACCTGGCACCGGGCGACCGAGCAGATGCGTCTCGTGTCACGCTTCGAGGGCACGGTGGGCGCCATCGCGCGCGACGTCGGCACCCGTGCGCTGGCGATGCGCGAGACCGCGCGCAGCATGAGCGCCGCTGCGGGCGACGCCGGCGGGCGCACCACCGCGGTCGCCGCCGCGTCCGAGGAAGCCGCCACCAATGTGAGCGCGGTGGCCGCGAGTGCGGAGGAACTCTCCGCCTCGGTCGGCGAAATCAGCCGCCAGGTGGCGGATTCCGCGCGCATCGCCGGCCAGGCGGTGCACGAGGCGGAAGCGACCGACCGCAGCGTCACCGGGCTCAGCGAGGCCGCCGGACGGATCGGCGAGGTGGTGCGGCTCATCAGCGATATCGCCGGGCGCACCAACCTGCTGGCACTGAACGCCACGATCGAGGCGGCCCGCGCCGGCGAGGCCGGCAAAGGCTTCGCCGTGGTCGCCTCCGAAGTGAAAACCCTCGCCACCCAGACCGCGCGCGCCACCGAGGAAATCGGCAGCCAGATCGCCGCCATGCAGGGCGCCACCAGCCACGCGGTGGACGCACTGCGCTCGATCGCCGGGACCATCCAGCAGATGAACGGCATCGCCACCGCCATCGCCGGCGCGGTGGAGCAGCAGGGCGCGGCGACCCAGGAAATCGCCCGCGCGGTGCAGCAGGCCGCCGCCGGAACGAACGAGGTGACCAGCCATATCGCCCATGTCGCTGAGGCGGTGCGCCAGACCGGCGACGAGGCCGGCACCGTGCAGGAAGCGGCGAACGAGCTCGCTGCCCAGTCCGACCGGCTGACTGCGGAGGCCGAAACGTTCCTGGCGGCGATCCAGCAGGCGGCGTAAGGCCGGTTGGGGGGCGAGGAAGCAACGCCAGGGGCAGAGAAGCCCCTGGCGTTGCTTCCTCGCCTCCCGATCAGTCCTCCACGCCGGCTAGTTCCGGCTTTTGTCCACCAGCGCGTTCTTGGCGATCCACGGCATCATGGCGCGCAGCTTCTCGCCGACCTGCTCGATCGGGTGCTCGGCCATGCGTCGCGCGCATCGCCTTGAAGCTGGTCTGGTTGACCTTGTTCTCCAGCATCCAGTCGCGCGCGAAGCGGCCGGACTGGATGTCGGCCAGCACGCGCTTCATCTCCGCCTTCGTCGCGTCGTTGACGATGCGCGGGCCGGAGACGTATTCGCCGTATTCGGCGGTGTTGCTGATCGAGTAGTTCATGTTGGCGATGCCGCCCTCGTAGATCAGGTCGACGATCAGCTTCACCTCGTGCAGGCACTCGAAATAGGCCATTTCGGGCGCGTAGCCGGCTTCCACCAGCGTCTCGAAGCCGGCCTTGATCAGCTCGACCAGGCCGCCGCACAGCACCACCTGCTCGCCGAACAGGTCGGTCTCGCATTCTTCCTTGAAGGTGGTCTCGATGATGCCGGCGCGCCCGCCGCCGATCGCCGACGGCGTAGGACAGCGCGATCTCCAGCGCGTTGCCGGACGGGTTCTGCGCCACCGCCACCAGGCAGGGCACGCCGCCGCCGCGCTGGTATTCGCTGCGCACCGTGTGGCCGGGGCCCTTCGGGGCGATCATGAACACGTCGATGTCGGGGCGCGGATCGAGCAGGTTGAAATGCACGTTCAGCCCGTGCGCGAAGGCGAGCGCGGCGCCCGGCTTCATGTTGGGGCCGAGCTTCTCGCGATACAGATCGCCCTGGCCCTCGTCGGGCGTCAGCACCATGACCACGTCGGCCCATTTGGCGCACTCGGCCGGGTCCATCACCTTGAGCCCGGCGGCCTCGGCCTTGGCGACGCCGGCGGAGCCCGGCGCGCAGGCCGACCGCGAGCTCCTTCACGCCGCTGTCTTTCAGGTTGTTGGCATGGGCGTGACCCTGGCTGCCGTAGCCGATGATGGCGACGTTCTTGCCCTTGATCAGGTTCACGTCGGCGTCGCGGTCGTAATAGACGCGCATGGTTCGCAGTCCTTCTCTCGCGTGAGATAATCGCGGTCGAGATCGTGCGGCTCGCCGCGCCGCGCGCCATGCGCGGCAACCCCGGTGCGGGAGACCTCGGCGAGGCCGAGCGGGCGCATCAGCTCGATGAACGCGTCGAGCTTGTCGGTCGCGCCGGTCAGTTCGAAGACGAAGCTTTCGATCGTGGTGTCCACGACCCGGGCGCGGAAGCGTCTCGGCGATGCGCAGCGCCTCCACCCGCGCCTCGCCGGTGCCGACCACCTTCACCAGCGCCATCTCGCGCGCGACGTGCGGGCCCTCGCGCGTCAGGTCGGCGACCCGGTGCACCGGCACCAGCCGGTCGAGCTGCGCCTTGATCTGCTCGATCACCATTTCGGTGCCGGAGGTCACGACGTTGATGCGCGACTGCGGCCGCGCGCATCGTCCACCGGCGCCACGGTCAGGCTGTCGATGTTGTAGCCGCGGCCGGAGAACAGGCCGATCACGCGCGCCAGCACGCCGGTTTCGTTGTCGACCAGAACGGAGATGGTGGCGCTGCGCAGACTGGTGATTGTCGGGTCCCGGCATCGTCGCTACACCAGCACCAGGCCTTCGTCGGTGATGCCGCGCGCCTCGTCCTCGTGCTCCGGCCCCAGGATCATCTCGTTGTGCGCGGCGCCGGACGGGATCATCGGGAAGCAGTTCTCCTTCGGATCGACCGCGATGTCGGCGATCACCGCGCGCGGTCGCAGGCCAGCATCTCGCGGATCACGTCGTCGAGCTGATCGACCGTCTCGCGCGCGCAGCCCGTTGGCGTGGAACGCGTCGGCCAGCTTGACGAAATCGGGCAGCGCCGTCCGAGTAGCTTTCGGAATAGCGGCCGCCGTGCAGCAGTTCCTGCCACTGCCGCACCATGCCCATGTACTGGTTGTTCAGGATGAACACCTTCACCGGCAGGCGGTACTGCGCCAGCGTGCCCATCTCCTGGATGTTCATCAGCACGCGACGCCTCGCCGGCGATGTCGATCACCAGCGCGTCGGGATGCGCGATCTGCACGCCCATCGCCGCCGGCAGGCCGTAGCCCATGGTGCCGAGGCCGCCGCAGGTCATCCAGTGGTTCGGCTGCTCGAAGCCGAAGTGCTGCGCGGCCCACATCTGGTGCTGGCCGACCTCGGTGGTGATGAAGATGTCCTGCTCGATTGCGCGCGGGTGAGCTCGTACAGCCGCTGGATCGCGTATTGCGGCTTGATGATCGCGCCCGGGCGCATGTCCTGGGTGAAGCGCAGGCTCTCCTTGGCGCGCCACGTCGTCGATCTGCCGCCACCAGGCGGCGAGCGCGGCTGTCGGTCCGGCGCCGTGTCGTCCTCCGCCCAGGCCGCGGCAGCGCCGCGATCGCGCGCCCGGCGTCGCCGACGATCGGCACGTCGACCGGGCACGTTCTTGTTGATGCTGGACGGGTCGATATCGATGTGGATCTTGCGCGCGTCCGGGCTGAACGCATTGAGCCGCCCGGTCACCCGGTCATCGAACCGCGCGCCGATCGCCAGCAGCACGTCGCAGCCGTGCATCGCCAGGTTCGCCTCGTAGGTGCCGTGCATCCCCAGCATGCCGAGGAACTGCGGGTCGCTGGCCGGGAAGGCGCCCAGCCCCATCAGCGTGTTGGTGCACGGGAAACCCGGTGGCGCGGACGAAGCGGGTCAGCGCCGCCGAGGCCTCCGGCCCGGCGTTGATCACGCCGCCGCCGACATAGACCATCGGCCGCTTCGCCGCCTTCAGCAGCGCGACCGCCGCGGCGGATCTGCGCCGGGATCGGGTTCGGTGCGCGGGCGGTAGCTGCGATGCGTGGCGCCGGCGCGGCGCGTACGGGCGCCTTGCCGATCAGGATGTCCTTCGGCAGGTCGATCACCACCGGGCCGGGCCGGCCGGAGCGGGCGACGTAGAACGCCTCGTGCACCACGCGCGCCAGGTCGGCCGAGCGCTTCACCAGGTAGTTGTGCTTGGTCGCCGGGCGGGTGATGCCGGTGGTGTCGGCTTCCTGGAACGCGTCGTTGCCGATCAGGTGCGTCGGCACCTGGCCGGTCAGGCAGACCACCGGGATGCTGTCCATCAGCGCGTCGACCAGGCCGGTGACCGCGTTGGTGGCGCCCGGGCCGGAGGTGACCAGCACCACGCCGACCTTGCCGGTGGAGCGCGCATAGCCCTCGGCGGCATGCACCGCGCGCCTGCTCGTGGCGGACCAGGATGTGGCGGATCGCGTTCTGGTTGAAGATGCGCGTCGTAGATCGGCAGTACGGCGCCGCCGGGATAGCCGAAGATGACCTCGACGCCCTGGTCCTTCAGGGCGCGGAGCAGGACCTCCGCCCCCGATTGCATCGCCTCCGCCGGCATCCCCATGCTCCCGTCCCGCAGGCCGCGCGGCGGGGCCGCACGGCGGGACGGCACGCATAGGGCGCATGTTGCGTTGCGTCAACCCGGGGCGCGAATAAACTCGATGATTTCCGCCAGATTCCTTTCCGAAAATTGCGCTAGACCCGCAATTCGCGCATGGATCGTATGCGTGCGCGCCTCCGGGGCGAGCGCATGGTGCCGGAACCAGGTGCTCTGGCGCTTCTGTACTGGCCGGTGGCGGCGATCGCGCTGCGGTGGCGTCCTCCAGGGTCAGCGCGCCGCGCAGATGGGCGGCCAGCTCCGGCACGCCATGCGCGCGCATCGCCGGCAGCGCCGGATCGAGGCCGAGCGCCAGCAGGGCGCGCACTTCGCCGACCGCGCCGGCCGTCAAGCATCGCGCGAAGCGGGCGGCGATCGGCCTCGCGCAGCTCCGCCCGCGGCGGGTCGAGCACGATTGCGGTGAAGCGCCAGGGCGGCCTGGCCGGCGGCGTGCGATCGCGCGGCGCGGTCGTCCTGCCATGCCGCCAGGCCGCGGCCGGTGCCGCGCCACACCTCCCAGGCGCGCGCGACCCGCTGGCTGTCGGTGGGGCGCAGGCGGGCCGCGGTGACGGGATCGACGGCGGCGAGGCGGGCGTGCAGCGCGCGCCGGGCCGAGCTCGGCCAGCAGCGCGCGCGCCTCGGCCCGCGCGGCGGGGCCGGGATCGGGAATGTCGGCCAGACCGCCGATCAGCGCGGCGAGATAGAGGCCGCTGCCGCCGCACAGGATCGGCAGCCAGGCCGGCGGCGCGCGCGGCCTCCATCGCCGCCAGCGCGGCCTCCCGCCACCAGGCGGCACTGCCGGCCGCCGCTGCCGGGCGGACGCCATAGAGCGCGTGCGGGGCCGCTGCTTCGTCCTCCGCGCGTCGGGCGCGCGGTGAGGATGCGCAGCTCCCGATACACCTGCATCGCGTCGGCGTTGATGACCACGCCGCCCAGCCGGACCGCCAGCGCCAGCGCGAGCGCGGATTTGCCGCTGGCCGTGGGGCCGGCGACGATCAGGGCGGGTGGGACGGGCAACGAGGCCGACATGGAAAAAGGTGCCGCTCGAGGATGGACAGTCCAGCGTATGGCGCGGTGCGCGCGGCGCCTCAACCCGCCGGCGCCGCAATCTGCCGGCGCCTCCATCTGGCTGTGGTGCCGCCCGGCGTCGTCGGGCGCGGTGGCGGCGATCGCGCACCCTGGCGGTCACAACCGAAGCGGGGCCGTTGATCGCATGATCCGGCGGGCCACCTGACAGCGGGTGGGCGGGGGTCGTACCGCAGGGATCGGAGGGGAAGACCGCGTGTGGCGTTACGCGTTGCCGGGCATCGTCATGGTTGCGATCGTGGTGGGTGTCCTGGCGGGGGCGCTCGATCTCTCGACACCGCGGCCGGCGCTGTCGCCGCCGGCGGTGGTGCGGCAGCCGCCTGTGCCGCATCCGCCCGTGTCACAGCCGGCGAAGCCACCCCCGGCAACGCCACCGCCGGCGACATCGCAGTCGGCGACATCGCAGTCGGCCATGCTGGTGCCCGAGGTCCGGGTGGTCTTGCGCCCCGGTTCGGGCGTGCCGGCTCCACCCGGGCCGCCGCCGCACCCCGCCGTTGCCGCCGCCGCGGCTCCGCCGACGGCCTCGCCCGCTCCGCCTGCTGTCGCGCCGCCGGTTGGACCAGCGCAGGCCTCGGCCGGCGCTGACGCCACGGATGCGGCAGAGCGGAAAGCGCTGGCGGCCAAGATGCAAGCGCTGGCAGCACAGATCGCGATGATGAACCAGACGCTCGCCCAACTGCGCGCCCAAGGGCCCGCGGCTCCGCCCGAACCGGGGAGGCGGGCGCCGCCTGGGCCATCCCGCGCCGCCGCGCCGACTGCCGCTCCCACCCCGGCACCGACGGTCGCCCCCGCGCCGGCGGCCGTGCCTGCCGAGGCGGATTTCGCCGCCGTGCAAAACCTCCTGACCCACTGGCGCCGCGCGGGCGGGCCGCGGCCGGCGCGCGGTGCCGCCGGGGCGCCACCGCGACGGCCCGCACAACCGCCGCGCTACTGGTTCGCGACCGCGCATCGCGACCTTGCCATCGGGGATGTCGCCGGCGCGCGCCAGATCATCGAAGCGCTGCTCACCGAGCAGGTGCTCCGTCCCCCCGGCGCGGCGCAGGATCCCGCGGAGGCCGCGGTGACCGGGCGGCTCAATCAGGCGCTCGGCTACCTGAACGCCGGGGATATCGCCTGGGCCGCATGGGCGGTCGACGATGCAGCCGCCCGTCTTGGCGCCGCCGAAGCCGGGCCGGGCGCCGGCGGCGCGCCATGAGCGGGCCGTGGCCAGCGCGATGAATACGCCGCGCCCTGGGGCCAGGATAGCCGCGGAAGCAGCATGAAGCCGGCGGGCACCGCCGCACACTGCGAAACGATGCCGGCCGGCTGGGCTGACTGGACGCTGCTGCGGGCGGTCACGTCGCCGCGGCATTCGACCGCACATATTGGCGCCGCCCGGTCGCGGGGTTGAACCACACCTCCACCTCCACGCCGCTGGCGGGATCGCGGAACCGTTCCCCGGTCGGCTCCCACCCCGCGCCCGGCGGGCGGTCGGCGATGGCGCCGTAGCGCCGCCGCTCGAACAAGGTGCTCACCAGCAGCAGCGCGCCGAACAGGCCGAACCCCCAAGCAGGCGGACCGCCCCCCAGCGCTGCCGCCAGGCCCGCGCCGACCAGCAGCAGCGCGCCCAGCCCGATCAGCGCCGCGCGCAGCATCTCAGAGCGCGAAAAGCAATCGAATTTGTGAAAGAACGCCCGTTGTCATTGCTCGGGTTTCCAGGCGGTTTTGGCGGCTGACGGGCATTCTTTCACAAACTCTCAGGCCGGTTCCAGGATCACGGCGGTGCCGTAGGCCACGATCTCGCTCATCGTCTGGCCGATCTCGGAGCTGTCGAAGCGCAAGGTCAGGATCGCGTTCGCCCCCATCAGCGCGGCGTTGTCCACCAGCCGGTCGACGGCGTGCTTGCGCGCCTCCTCCAGCATCTGCGTGTATTCGACGATCTCGCCCCCCACCAGGGAGCGTAAGCCGGCGGCGAGGTTGCCGCCGATGCCGCGGCTGCGCACCACCACCCCGAAGCATTGCCCAAGGGTCTGGTGCACGCGCTGTCCGGCGACCGTTTCCGACGTGACCACGAGCATGACCAACCTCTCCTGTGTTGCCGTGTTGCCGGGGGCAGGCTGGCATGCGGAACGTCACGGAATGGTTACGGAGTCGTCGCGCCGGGCGGTCCGGCTTGCCTGTCGCCGGCCTCGCTGCCAGTTTCCGCCGCCATGACCGACCCCGCCCCGCATGTACTGACCCTGGTGGCCGACCCGGACGCGGCCCCGCTGACCCCGGCGCTGCTCGCCCGGGTGCGCGAGGCGGTGTCCGGCGGGCCGCCCGACGTCCTCGCCCCCGGCGAGGCGGCGGACATCCTGCTCCCGCGGGCGCCTCCTGGCCCGTCGCAGCCGGACCCGCTGCGCGCGACGCTCGATCGGGCACGCGCCGCGCTGGAGGGCGCACCGATCGACGTGCTGGCGCTGCCGGCGACCGGGCGGCGCAAGCGCCTGCTGATCGCCGACATGGATAGCACCATCGTCACCGGCGAAACCCTCGACGAGCTTGCCGATTTCGCCGGACTGAAGGCCGAGATCGCCGCCATCACCGCGCGCAGCATGAACGGGGAGATCGACTTCGCCGCCGCGCTGCGCGAGCGCGTGGGCATGCTGAAGGGCCTGGACATCGCGGCGCTGGAGGCGACCTGGGCGCGGGTGCGCCTCAGCCCCGGCGCGGCCGAGCTGGTGGCGACGATGCGCGCACACGGGGCGGTGACAGCGCTCGTCTCGGGCGGGTTCACCTTCTTCACCGGGCGGGTGGCCGCACGGGTCGGCTTCGACCTGCACCGGTCGAACGTGCTGGAACACGACGGGGCGGTGCTGACGGGCACCGTCGCCGAGCCGATCCTGGACCGCGACGCCAAGCGCGCCACCCTGCACACACTGCGCGCCGAGTACGGGCTGGCCCCGGCGGAGACCCTGGCGGTGGGCGACGGCGCCAACGATCTGGCGATGCTGCGCGAGGCAGGGCTCGGGGTGGCGTTCCACGCCAAGCCGGTGGTGGCGGCGGAGGCGCGGGCGCGGGTGGACCACACCGGGCTGCGGACGCTGCTGTTCGCGCAGGGCTACCGGGCGGGGGAGATCGTGGCCAGGGGCGGCTGAGCGGCGCGGCGGCGGCTGGCGCATGGGGCAGGGGAGGAGCCTGGCCTGCCGCGCGGTGTCTGCCGTGCGGTGATGGGGTGCGGGCGGCCTCGGTTCGTGTCTGCACTTCGGTTCGGAGCGGTCGGCAGCCGCCGATTCAAACGCAGAGAAGACAAGGCGAGGAAGCAAGAGGTCGCAGAGGGTCGGGGCGTCGGGCGCGTGCCCGCGTCGTTCCCATCCGCCAGCACGGTCCGCCGCCATGGTATGGGCATCCGCCGCCGCCTCGCACGACGGGGGCGCACCCGGCCGCGGCAGGCGACGAAGGATCGCAGCGACGCGGGCACGCGCCCGACGCCCCGACCCTCTGCGACATCTTGCTTCCTCGCCTTGTCTTCTCTGCGTTTGAATCGATGCGATCCGCCGGCACCGGTCCAGCTCGCAGGCCCAGGAGTCCAGTGCGGGTAGTGTCTCAGTTTGAATTCCCGCTCTCGACCTTGGCTGTGTGGAAACGCCGAACATGATATATCCTTTGCCGTGGTGGTTGGGGGTAATCATGAATCTCAAATCTATTGTCGCTTGGAATATTCAACACGGAGGCGGCAGCGGTGAACGGGGCCGGAAAATCGTTTCCGAGTTGGCTGGCCTCAATGCTGATGTCATCGTCCTCACTGAATTCCGGAACAATTCGACAGGTACCTTGATCAAGGCCAGGTTGGCGGAGCTTGGGTATTCCGTTAGCCATCCTGCAGCGCCAGAACGTACGAATTCCGTACTCATAGCCAGCCGCAATAAGATCATCGTTTCCTATCCGCTCGATCCCGAGCTCACGGATCAGCGACATCTGTGGGTAGTTGACCTCGGCTGGTTGAAACTGTGCGGGATATACATGCCGCTCGATATAGCTAAGCTTCCCTATTGGGAAGCCTTGCATCGTGCGGCAGTCGACGAGAAAGGGGCCGATCTCTTCATCGGTGATTTCAACACAGGGAATAACATTATCGACCTTGCACCCGGCGCGACCCCTTTTATCGCTTCTGAGTATTTCGATGAATTCGGAAAAGGTAGGCTTCGTGACGTTTGGCGGGCCATGAATCCCGAAGTCCGCGAGTACACATGGTACAGCTTACGAGCGAAAAATGGTTTTCGACTCGACCATGCCTTCGCTACGGCAAGCGTCTTCGATCGCATAACTCGATGCGAATATGTGCACGACGCTCGGGAACGGCGGCTTTCCGACCATTCGGCGCTCCGGATGGTAATCACCACGGATTCTCCACAAAAGATCGCTGCTGCGCAGCGAGCACGATCTGTGATCTACACCATCAAAGACCCCATTCGTCCTGACCTCTTGAAGATCGGGAAAGACAATAAATGGCCACAACGACTTCGCCAAGCTCAGTCCCATTCTCCTCGTGAGCTAGCGGTCGCGGGCACTTGGAGTGTTGATCGCGACGAGGCGGCGGCCATAGAACGACGAATCCTCAGTGCGTTCCCGCGAGTCGACGAAACGGATGGGGTCGAGTGGGTATCGGGCGGTCCTGATCCCGTCGCCAGAATTTCCGGGATATTGAACCAGTTGCCAGATCCCCAGGCACAGATCGAGATCAGGCCTTTTGACGACTGGCGCGATTACGTAAAGCCGATCCGGTCCAATCGGCAACGACGACTTTGGATTGGTCAAGAGCGGAAGACCGGGCGACTAAAAGTTGTTCACAGTCCTCATGTTGACAATTTCCATCGCATTTGCCCAACTTTCAGTTGTCTCGGCTTTCGATGGGTCGCAGCCTGGCAATTCCCGGCCGAAATGTGGGAGCGATCGGCTGCACTTCACGCAACCGATGCCGCGATCGTGGACATGTGGTCTCGTATAGTGAACCGTGACGGCTTCGGGGAGAACAGCCCTCGGGTTGGTTGGCTGCGCGAGGGCATTAGACACGATGCGATGACGCAACTGTTTCTAGAAAATGGATTAATTCCATTCCATGTAGGAAAAGACCGTAACGGGAAGACGTTCGTTGATTTTTCTTCAGTTGACTCGGTTAACCCTGTCAGTCCATAAGCCTGATCGTAGTCTTCCTGATCGTAGTCTTGTCGTCGCCGAGTCCATTTGAGCTGAGTTGATCTGATCTGACGGTCGTCCCGGCACACTTGGGGGCTGCCGGGAAACGCGCGGTCTCGCGTCTGTGACCGCTCTCCGCCCTCAGAGGCCGTCTCGAAACGCTCTGGCACGGGCTTGAAATCGGGGGAAAGCAGCGAATTTAGGGCTTCCCCAACTCTCGCCTTTGCCCCGGAGCCGACAATGTGGACCCCCGACACCCGGTCGGAGCATGACCGGGACGAGCTGCGCTACCCCAGCGACCTGACCGATGCCGAATGGGCGATCCTGGAACCGCTGCTGCCGCCACCATCCAAGACCGGCCGCAAGCGCGGCTGGCCGATGCGCGAAGTGGTCAACGCCATCTTCTTCGTCCTGCGCGGTGGCTGCCCATGGCGGATGCTGCCCGAGCACTTCCCGCCGCATCAGACCACCTATGCCTGGTTCGCCCGGTTCCGCGATGACGGCACCTGGCAAACCATCAATCATCGCCTTCTGATGCTCGACCGCGAACGGGTCGGCCGCGAAGCCACGCCGAGCGCCGGGGTGATGGACAGCCAAAGCGTCAAGACCACCGAAGCAGGCGGTCCGCGTGGCTATGACGCGGCCAAGAAGACCAGGGGGCGCAAGCGGCACGCCCTGGTCGATACCGGCGGCCGGGCGCTGTTGCTGCAAGTCGGCCCGGCCGACGTGCAGGATCGCGACGGTGCGGTGCCGCTGCTGCGAACATCTCGCGGCTGGTTCCCTTTCGTCGAGCGGGTGTTTGCCGACACAGCCTATGCCGGCGAGTGGGTGGCCAACGCCACGCGCATCATCGTCCAGATCGTGCGCAAGCTGCCGGATCAGGTGGGCTTCACCGTGCTGCCGCGCCGCTGGGTGGTCGAGCGCTTCTTCGCCTGGCTCGGCCGCAACCGCCGCCTGGCCAAGGACTTTGAGGGCACGCTCACCTCGGCAACCGCGTTCCTCTATGCTGCGGCTGCCATGCTTCTGCTCCGCAGGTTGGCTCGTTCAGGATGAGATTCGAGTCGGACTCTCAGCGGAAATTCAAACTGAGACGCTACCCCAGTGCGGCCCAAGGTTCCAGTGCGGATCGGAAGCCATGCGACCTCCGCCGCCCGATCCCGATAGCGCGCGAAGCTTCGCCAAACTGCCGCCGTCCCTTTCCCCCCGCGAGCCTGGACCGCGAAGCGGACCAAGGCCGGGGGAGGGGAGACGGGAGTGGGCCATGGGTCGCTTCGCTCGCCTGCCCTGGGAGCGACCGGCCTTGTCTCCCCCCGGCCTTGTTTGCGCCACCGCCCAACGCTACCCAGAGGCACCTCGGCCGCCGGCAGATCGGCCCCAACCAAGGGAAGCGCAGGATGTCGAAACAAGCCATTCGTCCGGTGATGCTGACCATCCTCGACGGCTTCGGCTGGCGGGAAGAGACCGCGGACAACGCCGTGCGCCTCGCCCGCACGCCGAATTTCAGCCGGCTGTGGGCCGCCTGCCCGCACGGGTTCCTGCGCACCTCGGGCGCCGATGTCGGCCTGCCGAACGGGCAGATGGGCAATTCGGAGGTCGGCCATCTCAACATCGGCGCCGGCCGGGTGGTGATGCAGGACCTGCCGCGCATCGGCCGCGCCATCGCCGACGGCTCGATCGCCGCCGCCCCGGCGCTGCGCGAGCTGATCGGCCGGCTGAAAACCTCGGGCGGCACCTGCCACCTGCTGGGCCTGATTTCGCCCGGCGGCGTGCATTCGCACCAGGACCACGCCGCCGCGCTGGCCGGCCTGCTGCACGCGGCCGGCATCAAGACCATGCTGCACGCCTTCACCGACGGGCGCGACACGCCGCCGCAATCCGGCGCCGAGGACCTGGTCCGCCTGCGCGCCGCGCTGCCCGACGCGATTCCCATCGCCACCGTCTCCGGCCGCTATTTCGCGATGGACCGCGACCACCGCTGGGACCGGGTCGCCAAGGCCTACGCCGTCGTGGCGGACGCCGAGGGCCCGCATTTCCCCGACCCCGCCGCCGTGATGGAAGCCGCCTATGCCGCCGGCACGTTCGACGAGTTCGTCCCGCCCGCCGTCATCGGCGACTATGCCGGCATGCGCGACGGCGACGGGCTGCTCTGTTTCAACTTCCGTGCCGACCGGGTACGCGAACTGCTGGCCGCCCTGCTCGATCCCGATTTCGACGGCTTTCCCCGCCCGCGCCCGATCCGCTTCGCCGCCGCCGCCGGGATGACGCAGTACAGTACCGAACTCGACCGTTTCCTGCTGACGCTCTTCCCGCCCGAGCAACTGCACCACCTGCTCGGCGAGGAAGCCGCCGCCGCCGGGCGCACCCAGCTTCGCGCCGCGGAGACGGAGAAATACCCGCACGTCACCTATTTCCTGAACGGCGGCCGGGAGACGGCATTTCCCGGCGAGGACCGCATCATGGTGCCCTCGCCGAAGGTTGCGACCTACGACCTGCAGCCCGAGATGTCCGCCCCGGAACTGACCGACAAGGTGGTGGCGGCGATCGATGCGGGGAAATACGACCTGATTGTGCTGAACTTCGCCAATCCCGACATGGTGGGCCACACCGGCAACCTGGCCGCCGCGATCCGCGCGGTGGAGACGGTGGACACGGCGCTCGGGCGCATCGTCGGGGCGATCGCCGCGCAGGGCGGCGCGCTGCTGGTCACCGCCGATCACGGCAATTGCGAGATGATGCGCGATCCGGTGACCGGCGGCCCGCACACGTCACACACCACCAATCCTGTGCCGGTGCTGCTGGCCGGCGGCGGCGCCCTGGTCCCGCCGGGCACGCGGCTGGCGGACGGGCGGCTGGCCGACATCGCACCCACCCTGCTCGCGCTGATGGGGCTGCCGCAACCCGCGGAAATGACCGGGACGAGCCTTATCCGTCTCCCGGCCGCCGGCTGAGGCGCGCGCGCGGCGATGCCGCTCCGGCCGCCGCCGTTCCCGTCGTCGCGCATGGCCGGGCCCCTGTCGCGTCCGCTCCGTGCAGCGAGCGCGCCTGTCTGCCATGAAAGCTCCCGGTTTCAGAGGATCTGGCAGCAGGGGTGCCGCCCGATGCGGGGCGTCTCCCCTCTTGCGGGGGAAGGAGGCGGCTCGTTCCGAGCCTGCCCCTCGTATCTTCGCCTCGCCGCCTTGGTTCTCGCCGGGGTGCTTGCCCCCCTGCCGCGCGCCGGTGCCGCCCCGCCGCCCACCCCCGACGCGGCGCGCCGCCAGATCGAGCAGGCCGAGCAGGCCCGCGCCGTTGCGCTCGCCACTCGTGCCGCCGCGGCGGCCCGCGCCGCCGATGCCGCCGCCCGCGCCGCGCAGTTGATCGCCGCCCGCGTGGCCGCCGAGGCCAGGCTGAGTGCCGCTCAGGCCGCGACCCGCCAGGCCGCGGACCGGCTCACCGCCCTCGCCGACGAACGTCGCCGCGCCGCCCAAAGACTGGAAGCGAGCACCCGCGCCCTGGCGCCGCTGCTGCCGCTGATCGAGCGCCTGTCGCTCTACCCGGCCGAGACCCTGCTCGCCGCGCCGGTGCCGCCGGAGCAGGCGTTGCGCGGCGCCGTGGTCCTGCGCGGCCTGACCCACGAGCTCGCCGCGCGCGCCGCCCGGGTGACCGCCGAGCAGGCGCAGGTGGCGGCGGCGAGCCAGGCGCTGGTCGCGGCAGCGCCGGCACTGGCGGCAGCGGAGGCGGCGCAGACCGAGGCTGCCGCCGCGCTCGATCAGCAGATCGCTGCCGCCAATGCCGATCGCGCCGCGGCGGCGGGCGCGGAACTTGCGGCGGCGCAGCAGGCGGCGCAACTGGGCGCGCGGGCTGCCACTCTGCGCGACCTGCTGGCCCGGCTGGAAGCGGCGCAACGGCAGGCCGCCCGGCAGGAAGCGGCGCAACGGGCGGTGGCAGCCCGGGAAGCGGTCGCCCGCGCCGTCGCCGGCCATCATCCCACGCATCCCCCGGCGATACCCGCGCCCGCCGAGCGCCCGAGCGGACCAATCCACCTCGCCGCCAGCGCGCGGCCGGCGCACCAACTGCTGCGTCCGGTCGCAGGCCCGGTGATCCGCCGCTGGGGCGCCCGCACCCCGGCCGGGCCGGCCACCGGCATCTCGTGGCGCGCCGCCTCCGGTGCGCGGGTGATCGCTCCCTGCTCGGGGAAAGTGCTGTTCGCGGCTCCGTTCCACGGCTACGGGCAGTTGCTGATCCTGGATTGCGGCGGCGGCTACGATGCGGTGATCGCCGGTTTCGCACGGCTCGACGCCACCGTGGGCGATACCGCCCGCGCCGGGCAGCCCATCGGCGCGCTGCCCGCCGCCGGCCGATCACCGACGCTCTACATGGAGTTGCGCCGCGACGGGACCGCCGTCGACCCCGTCCCCTGGCTCCGCCTCGGCGCCTGATGTCGGCGCCGGAGTGTTGAATCTCCGCCGGCAAGATCCAGGGGGAACGAGGTCAGGGAGTGGCGGCCTCCGGCCTTGCTTTCCCCCAGGGCAATCGGGCGAACGTCCGGCGTGTCACCTCTTCCGCGCTGCGGGAGAGGTGAAAGAGCGGCCGGCCGCGCCGACTTTCCAGTTCAAGCGATTGCCCTGGTTTTCCTCCAGCCCCGCTTGCGGAGGGTCCACCATTTCGACGATCGATATAACGCGCGGGCCGATTTGCCATCGGGCAAGCATCGCCGGCGGCTGCGGCTGAGCAACTCGTAAGAAATCAAGACTGGACCGCGCCCCGGGGAAGCCGGATACAGCGTGTCAGCTTGCACCCTTAGCGGGCGCGGCCAGGACCGGAACGCTGCAGCGCCGCCGGTCGCCGCGCGAGAGGATCGACCGCATGAGATTTTCTTCCCGGCGCCTTCGGACCGGGCTCCTCCTCGGCGCCACCTTCCTGGTCGGGGCCGGCGCCGTTCCGGTGGCGCGGATCGCCGCCGTCCGGCTCGGCATCACCCCCGCCCAGGCGGCGGAGCAGGCCGGCCACGCCGACACCTACCGCTGGCTCACCCTGTACGGCGACGTGTTCGAACGCGTCCGGCGCGACTACGTCGATCCGGTCAAGGCGAAGGCGCTGGTGCAGAACTCGCTGGACGGCATGCTGAGCGGGCTCGACCCGCACTCTGCCTACATGGACGCGCATCAGTTCCGCGACATGGAGGTGCAGACCTCCGGCCAGTTCGGCGGCCTCGGCATCGAGGTCACGGAGGACAGCGGCCTGATCCGGGTGATCAGCCCGATCGACGACACCCCGGCCTCGCGCGCCGGGATCAAGGCCGGTGACCTCATCACCGCGATCGACGGCAAGACGGTCGAGGGCCTGCCGCTGTCGGATGCGGTGCGCAAGATGCGCGGCCCGGTCAACTCGCCCATCACCCTCACGATCAAGCGTGAGAATATCAACACCCCGGTGGTGGTGACGCTGAAGCGGGAGATCATCCACATCCAGGTGGTGAAGGACCGGATGGAGCCGCACGACGTCGGCTATGTCCGCTTGTCGCAGTTCACCGAGGGCGCGAATTCGGGCATCCGTGACGCGCTCGCCGCGCTGAAGAAGCAGGGCGGGGGGAAGCTGCGCGCGGTCGTGCTCGATCTGCGCGACAACCCGGGCGGGCTTTTGGAGCAGGCCGTGGCGGTGGCGGGCGACTTCATCGACCATGGCGAGATCGTCTCGACCCGCGGGCGGCACCCGAGCAATTCGCAGCGCTGGGACGCCTCCGGTCACGACCTGATCCCCGGCGTGCCGCTGGTGGTACTGATCAACAACGGCTCGGCTTCGTCGAGCGAGATCGTGTCGGGCGCGTTGCAGGACCACCGGCGCGCGATCCTGATGGGCGAGCGCAGCTTCGGCAAAGGTTCGGTGCAGACCGTCATCCCGCTGCCCGGCGGCGGCGCGATGCGGCTCACCACCGCGCGCTACTACACGCCGTCCGGCCGCTCGATCCAGGGTCTCGGGATCGAGCCCGACATCAAGGTGGCCGAGACCGTGACGAAGGTCGCGCATTTCGGCCCGGCGCACGAATGGGACCTGAACCACACGATTACCAACACCGGGGGCACCCATACGGCGCCGCTGCGGCCGGACCTGCCGCCGATCGCGGCCTCCATCCCGCCGCGACCGCCGAAGGACTTCCCGAAATTCGACCCGAAGCATCCGACCAGCACGGATTTCCAGTTGCTGCAGGCCCTGCGGGTCGCCGATGCGATGGCGGACGAGGCGCATCACGCGGTGGCGAAGGAATAGCGCCGGCGCGGCGCGAGGGCGGGCCGGCCATGCTCCGGGGAGCACGCCGGAACCGGCGGGCGAGGCAGGCATGAGCCTGCGCGCCGGCGCATGAGCGACGTCCTGCCACCGCCGGCCGGCGCGACCGTGGCGCCTTCCCGCGCCGGAGCGGGCTGGCGCGGGCTCGGCGTGTTCTGGGTGGTGGTGCTGGCGCTGCTGGCGGGCGGTGCGGGCGTGCTGCAATGGCTGGGGCCGCCGCGACCCGGCGTCCTCGCACCGGCGCCAGGCCGGATGGGCGGGCCGGCCGGCACGGCGGCGGGGCCTGCGGGGGCCGGCATGGTGGGAGCGCCGGCCGCAACCGGCGGGGCGTCGCGGGCCGCGGGGTCGGCCGGGGCGTTGCCGGCCGGCCGATCGCTACGTGCAGCGCCAGGATTCCCGGCGGCGGAAGGGGCGCGCGCCCCGGCCGGCGCGACCGGTGCCGCGGCGATGGGCGGCGCAGCGGGTAACGGGCCGGCGGGACGCGGCACGACGGGCGGCGGCGGAACGAGCGGCGGCACAACAACGAATGGCAGCGTAGCCGCCCCCGGCGCCGCACCCTTTCCGCTCGCACCGTCCCCGGTCGCCGCGCCGGAGGCGGACCTGAGCGAACCGGCGCCCGACTTCCCGGGCCAGCGCCTGCCCCGCGTCGGCGTCGACGGCCGCACGCCCATGGCGGCCTATGCGAGCGCCTTCGACGTTGCCGATCCGCGCCCCCGGGTGGGGTTGATCCTGGCCGGGGTCGGGCTCGACCGGGCGGCAAGCCTCGCCGCCATCCGTGCCCTCCCGGCGGGCGTCACCCTTGCCGTCTCCCCCTACGCCGCCGATCCTGCGCCGTTGCTCGCCGCCGCGCGCGCCGCCGGGCACGAATACCTGGTCTCGATCCCGATGGAACCGGAACGCTTCCCCCTGAACGATCCGGGCAACCACGCACTGCTCACCCGCCAGACCTCGGCGCAGAACCGCCGGGAGCTGGAGTGGGCGCTGTCGCGCTTCGCGGGCTATGTGGGCGCCACCGGGGCGCTCGGCGTGATGCGGGGCGAACGCTTCGCCGGCTCGCCGGAGGACATGGACCCGGTGCTCCGCCGCCTGGCCCGGCGCGGCCTGCTCTATGTCGATCCGCGTCCGGCGGAAGGGCGGCTGCCGTTCGCCTGGGGGCGCGGGGTCGATGTGGTGATCAACCATCCCGCCGGCGCCGCGGCGATCAACGCGGCCCTCGCCCGGCTGGACCGCATCGCGCAGCGCCGGGGTCGCGCCCTCGGCCTGGTCGGCGCGGTACGGCCGGTGGCGGTGGCGCAGCTCGCGGCCTGGGCGAACGGGCTGGCCGCGCACGGGCTGGTGCTCGCACCGGTCACGGCACTCGCCCTGCCGCCGCCGAAACCGGCCCATGCCGGAAGCCACCCATGAGCCGGGAGACGCTGCCCTACCGGGCGAATGTCGGTGCCGTGCTGTTCGACCGGGCTGGCCGCGTGTTCCTCGCCCGCCGCGCCGACCTGCCGAACGCCGAGGGCGCTGCCGGCGGCTGGCAGCTCCCGCAAGGGGGCATCGATGCCGACGAGGACCCGCGCACCGCCGTGCTGCGCGAACTCGCCGAGGAGATCGGCACCGGCCGCGCCGACATCCTCGCCGAACATCCGGACTGGCTGACCTACGACCTGCCGCCCGAGCTGGTCGGCATCGCCCTGCACGGCCGCTACCGCGGCCAGCGGCAGCGCTGGTTCGCCCTGCGCTTCACCGGCAGCGACACGGACATCCGCCTCGACCGCGACCCGCACCCGGAGTTCGACGCCTGGCGCTGGGGCCGGCTGGCGGAGCTGCCGGCGCTGGCGGTTCCGTTCAAGCGCCCGATCTACGAGATCTTGAGCCGTTCCTTCGCCCGCTTCGCCGCGGACTGAGGCCGACAGGAAAGGCGGCAACGGAGGCTGCCCCCTCCAGCATCGCGGCGCGAGAGCGGGCTTGCTTTTCCCGCCGCCGCGCGGGAGCCTGCCGGCTTAGAATATCCGCCGCGAGCGAGGGAGAGAACGATGGACGACCAGGTGAACGTCGCCGAGGCCCGCAAGGGCTTCAAATGGGTCGGTACCCGCCCGGTGCGCCCCGACGGCGTGCCCAAGGTGACCGGCCGCGCGCATGTACGGCGCCGACATGAAGATGCCCGGCACGCTGGTGGGCAAGATCCTGCGCTCGCCGCACGCCCATGCGCGCATCGTCTCGATCGACACCGTCGAAGGCCGCGGCGCTGCCCGGCGTGCGCGCGGTGATCACCGCGTCCGACTTCCCGGAGCAGAAATTCGAATATATCGGCCCCGAGCGGGTGGCGGTGAATTTCTGGCACGTGACGCGCAACATCATGGCGCGCGAGAAGGTGCTGTATGAGGGCCACGCCGTCGCCGCCGTCGCCGCGATCAGCGATGCGTCGCCGCGGCAGGCGCTGCGCGCTGATCAACGGTGCGAGTACGAGGTGCTGCCGCACGTCATCGACGTCGACGCCGCGATGGCCCCGGACGCGCCGCTGCTGTTCGACGACATGATCACGCGCGGGGTCGAGCCGGCGCCGAGCCAAGCCCTCCAACATCTCGAAGCGGCTCGAATTCAAGATCGGCGACCTCGACGCCGGTTTTGCCGCGGCCGATGTCGTGATCGAGCATGAATTCAAGACCGCCGCCGTGCACCAGGCCTATATCGAGCCGCACGCCTGCGTCGGCGCGGATCGAGGCGGACGGCCAGGGCGAAATCTGGACCTCCAGCCAGGGGCATTTCACGGTTGCGCGCGCTGACCGCCAAGCTGCTGGGCATGCCGGTCGGCGACCTGCGCGTCTATCCGGCCGAGATCGGCGGCGGTTTCGGCGGCAAGACGGTCGATCTATCTCGAACCGGTCGCTGCGCATGCTGTCGAAGAAATCGGGCTTCCCGGTGCGGCTCGCCGATGACCCGCGAGGAGGTGTTCAGGCCACCGGCCCGACCTCGGGTTCGTCGATGTGGGTGAAGATCGGCGTCACCAAGGACGGCAAGATCATCGCCGCCGACGGGGTGTTCAAGTTCCAGGCCGGCGCCTTCCCCGGCTCGCCGGTGATGAACGCGTGCCTCTGCGCCTTCGCGCCCTACGACATCGCCAATGCCCGCGCGGTCGGCTACGACGTCGTCTGCAACCGTCCGAAGGCCGCCGCGTATCGCGCGCCGGGCTCGCCGATTTCGGCTTTCGCGGTGGAAAGCGTGCTCGACATGCTGGCGAAGAAGATCGGCATGGACCCGCTGGAACTGCGCCTCAAGAACGCCGCGCGCATCGGCACGCCCACGATCTTCGGGCCGAAGCACGCCCATAACGGCTATCCGGAGACGGTGCAGGCGCTGCTCGACCACCCCGGCTACAAGGCGCCGCTCGGCAAGAACCAGGGGCGCGGCGTCGCGTCCGGCTACTGGTTCAACGGCGGCGGCGAATCGAGCGCGACCATGCAGGTGAATGCCGACGGCACCGTGCTGGTGGCGACCGGCAGCCCGGACATCGGCGGCTCGCGCGCCTCGATGGCGATCATGGCGGCGGAGACGCTCGGCGTCGACTACAAGCAGGTGCGCGCGATCGTCGCCGACACCGGATCGGTCGGCTACACGCATGTCACCGGCGGCTCGCGCGTGACCTTCGCGACCGGCACGGCGGTGGTCGACGCCACCAAAACCGTCATCAAGGACCTGTGCCGGCGCGCGGCGATGATCTGGGACGTCGATCCGGACGGCGTGGTGTGGGAGGACGGCTGCGCCAAGCCGGCCGGCGCCAATGTGGGCGACTTCAAGCCGCTGTCGCTGAAGGAGATCGCGGCCAAGGCGGCGCAGACCGGCGGGTCGATCACCGCCGCCGCCTCGGTGAACGCCGGCGGCCAGGCGCCCGGGCTTCGCCACCCAGTTCTGCGACGTGGAGGTCGATCCGGAAACCGGCAAGGTGACGATCCTGCGTTTCGTTGCCGCACAGGACGTCGGCCGCGCGATCCATCCCAGCTATGTGGAGGGCCAGATCCAGGGCGGCGTCGTGCAGGGCATCGGCTGGGCGCTGAACGAGGAATACATCTACAACGCCAAGCGGCCTGCTCGATAACGCCGGGCTTCCTCGACTACCGCTGCCCGGTCGCCTCCGACCTGCCGATGATCGAGGCGGTGCTGGTGGAGGTGCCGAACCCGGCGCACCCGTACGGCGCCAAGGGCGTGGGCGAGGTCAACATCTGCCCGCCGATGGCCGCGATCGCCAACGCGATCGAGAACGCGATCGGCCGGCGGCTGACCGAACTGCCGATGTCGCCGCCGAAGGTGCTGGCGGCGATCGACGCCCAGGACGCGAGCGTAGGGGCCTGACCGCGATGGGCGTGGCGCCGGCGCAGGTGGTCTTCACCACCGGCTTCAGCCCGGCGCTACACCGGCGGGCGAGCGGGAGTTCGCCATCGACGGCGACGACCTTGCGCGGCGTGATCAAGGCGATGGACCGCCGCTTCCCGGGCCTCGGCGACGACCCTGGAGGAGGAAACCACCGTCGCCATCGACGGCGCGCTGCACGAGGTCGGGTATTTCCAGAAGCTCGGCCCCGGTGCGGAAGTGTTCTTCATCCCGAAGATCGAGGGGGGTTGAGCGGTCGTCGTTCCACCGTCGCCGGAGGATGCGGGCGTGCACGATGTCGTGGTCGTCGGTGGCGGTGCCGCCGGGCTGGAACTGGTCACCAGGCTCGGCGACCGGTTCGGCCGGCGCAGCCAGGCGCGTATTACCCTGGTGGAGCGCGCGCGCACCCATCTGTGGAAGCCCATGCTGCATGCCGTCGCCGCCGGCAGCATGGACCCGGGCGAGCACGAGCTGAACTACCTCGCGCAGGCGCACTGGCACCATTTCCGCTACCGGCTCGGCGACCTGGCCGGGCTGGACCGTGCCGCGCACGAGGTGCGGCTGGCGGCGATGTCCGACGACGAGGGGCGCGAGATCACCCCGGCGCGCAGTCTGCACTACGACACCCTGGTGATCGCGATCGGGAGCATTACCAACGACTTCGGCACGCCGGGCGTCGCGCAGTTCGCGGTGCCGCTGGAAACCCCGCAGCAGGCCGCACGCTTCAACCGCCGCCTGGTGAATGCCTGCATCCGCGCCCACGCCCAGCCCGGCCCGGTGCGGCCGGGCCAGTTGCACGTGGCGGTGATCGGCGCCGGGGCCACCGGCACCGAGCTCGCCGCCGAGCTGCACCGCACCGCGCGCGCCGTGGTGGCCTACGGGCTCGATCGGATCGACCCCGAACGCGATATCCGCATCGTGCTGATCGAGGCGGCGCCGCGGATCCTGCCCGGCCTGCCGGAACGCATCTCGGAGGCCACGCGCAAGCTGCTGGACGAACTCGGTGTGGAAGTCCGTACCGGGGCGCGGGTGGCGGCGGTGCGCGCCGACGGCGTGCAGCTTGCCGACGGCGCATTCGTCCCGGCCGAGCTGTCCGTCTGGGCGGCGGGGGTGAAGGCGCCGGAGGTGCTTGCCACCCTGGACGGGCTGGAGGTGAACCGGATCAATCAGCTCGTGGTCGAACCGACCCTGCAGACCACGCGCGATCCCGACATCTTCGCCATCGGCGACTGCGCCGCCTGCCCGTGGCCCGGCCATCCGACGCCGGTGCCGCCGCGTGCGCAGGCCGCGCACCAGCAGGCGGCGCACATGGTTCGCCAGATCGAGCGCCGGCTGCGCGGTGAACCGCTGCGAGCCTATGCGTATCGCGATTTCGGCTCGCTGGTGTCGCTGGGCGAGTACAGCGACCGTCGGCAACATGATGGGATTCCTGGTCGGCCGCTCGTTCTTCGTCGAGGGATTGTTCGCGCGGGTCATGTACCGTTCGCTGTATGCGCTGCATCAGCGCGCGCTGCACGGCAATGCCCGCGCGCTGGCCGGCTGGCTGTCGCGCAGCCTGTCGCGCCGGACCGGGCCGCTGGTGAAGCTGCACTGAGAGTCCGTCCGGAAAGAAACCAGGCAGCTTCAAGAGTTTAGCGTAGTCGTCCCCGTGAAAGTGGCCGGGCTTCCTCTTGAAATCACCGGGATCCAGACTGGGCGTTGTCTGCAAGTCATTGAAACAGCTAGGTCTCTTTCCGGACGGACTCTGAGAGTTTGTGAATGAATGCCCGTCTTCCGCCGAAATCGCCCGGAAACCCGGGCATTTTCAACGGGCGTTCATTCACAAGTTCGATTTCTTTTTCACGCTCTGAGGCCCGCGGGAGTCAGATGACCGCGCAGGGGGGCGGTCGGGGCGGCGCGGGCGCGCCCGGACCGGCGGCGCGAACGGGGAGGGGGTCGCTGGCGCCGCCGATACGAGGTGGAACCGGACCTGCCCGGCCCGGGGAGGGGGCAGGCAGGGCAGGGCCGGTTCCGGCCGGCGCTGGTCGAGCGGGGGGAGGGGGATTCGACCGGCTCCGGATTCGGAACGAAGACCGCGGGCGGCTACTGCCAGTGTCCCGCGTTCCACATCCACGAGCCGCTGGTGTCCTGCACCCACTGGCCGGGGATCCAGGTCGCCTGCTGGGTGTTGGGCGGCGAGACGTAGCGGCCGTCGACCCAGCTCCACGGCTGGTTGGGTGAGCCCGTGTAGGTCCAATGGCCGGGCTGCCAGACGACGCTGCCGCTGCCCTGGGGCGGCGGCGGGACCAGGGCCGCCTGCGGCGGCGGCGGCGGCGGTGCGGCCGGGGCGACCGTGGTCGCCTGCGGCTGTGCCGGCTGCGTCATGATCACCGTCGCGCTGCGCGGCTGCGCCGGTTCGTTGGTGGTGACGCAGCCACCGAGCGCCAGGGCTGCCGGCAGCACCAGGAACACATAATACCTGCGAGGCATGTCATTCTCTCCCGTGTACGATCAGGTCAACCGGGGGCGTCAGCCGGCCCAGCGTCCGTCGACCCAGACGTAGCCGCCGGAATGGCGTTCCCAGTGGCCGGGGATCCAGGTGGCTTGCGGCGCCGGCCGTGCGATGTAGCGGCCCGGCATCCAGTTCCAGTTCGAACCGTTCCAGGCCCAGTGGCCCTGGGTCCAGACATCGACCGCTGCCGGCGGCGGCGGAACGGCCTCCATCCGCGGCGGCGGGGGTGCCGACGGCGCGATCACGATCGTCGCCGGCTGCGCCAGGGCGGCGCCGGTGAACGCCATGCACATACCCGCAGCCGCAAGCAGTCGAAGCGATTTCGAAACATATCGAACAGGCATATCCGTCTCCTTCACTGACAATTCGTGGACGGAACAAGATCAGAAAGTAACAGGGACACCTTTCGTGAACCTGCACGTTGACGAGGAGATAGGCAGAGCGCTCCGGGTTCGAAAGGTTCCCACTTCGGAGCCGATGCTGACATTTACGAGAGCAACGCGGTTCCGCCGACCCAGGGGCGTATCACCGATACGTGATCCGATGCGGGGCCGGCCCGCACTCCGCGGGTCCACACCGCGGCGCGGCTTGCGTCATCCACGTCGCGGCGCGGGCTTGCGTCATCCACGCCGCAGCGCGGGCTTGTGTCATCCACGTCGCGGCGCGACGATGCCGCCGGCGGTAGAGGAGGGATCCATGGTCGATCTGGTGCTGCGCGGCGATACGGTGGTCACGCCGCAGGGTGTGGGGGCGTATGACCTGGCGATCGCGGGCGGGCGCATCGTCGCGGTCGCTGCAGCCGGCAGCCTGCCGGTGGCGGAGGGGGCCCGGCTGATCGACACCACCGGCAAGATCGTCATGCCCGGCGGCATCGATCCGCATGTGCATTGCAAATGGTTCCTGCCCAATCCGGACGGCTCCGCGGGCCTGACCGACCCGCCCGACGTCGTCAGCCGCGCGGCGGTGCACGGCGGCACCACCACGATCATCGATTTCACCCGCGCCCAGCATGGTGCCACGGTGCGCGATGCGATCGAGACGCGCGAACAGGACTGGCACGGCCATTCCGCCTGCGACTACGGCCAGCACCTGATGGTCGAAGGCGCTCTGTCGCCGGCGCTGTTTCCCCAACTCGCGGAGGCGATCGCAGCGGGGTTTCCGACCGTGAAAATCTTCACCACCGACATCACGCCGTCACGCAAGGGACGGATGGTGGATTTCGGTGATATCTGGGAAGTGTTCCAGGTGCTGGCGAAAGCGGGCGGCCTCGGCGTGATCCATTCCGAAGACAACGATATCGTGATGCACATGTACGGCAAGTTGATCCGCGAGGAGCGGACGGTGTTCGCCAACATGGCCGAGGTACACAATACGCTGTCGGAAGATATCTCCTTCCGCCGGGTGATCCGCCTGGCCGAGAAGGTCGCCGGCACCGCGCTCTACATGATGCACACCTCCGCCGCCTCCGGCGTGAGTGCGATCCGCGAGGCGCGTGCGCGCGGGGTGCCGATCTACGGCAAATCGTTGCATCAGTACATGCTGTATACCAGCGAGGACTACAAGCGCCCGAACGGGCAGATCTATCACACCTACCCGTCGCTGAAGTCGGCCGAGGACCAGGCGGCGCTGTGGGAAGGCGCGCGCGACGGCTCGATCAACTGCGTCGCCACCGACGAGATCTGCTGCACGCTCAAGCAGAAGATCCAGGGGGTGCGTATCGACGACACCACCGGCGGCAATGCGGGTGTGGAGCCGCGGGTGGCGCTGATGTACACCGAAATGGTCGGCAACCGCGGCTATTCTCTGAACCGTTTCGTCGACATGGTCTCGTCCAACGCGGCACGGATCATGGGGCTCTATCCGCGCAAGGGCGCGCTGGCGGCGGGCTCGGACGCCGATATCTGCGTGCTCGATCCGGCGGACCAGCGGGTGATCCGCGCCGCCGATCTGCATGAGGCCGACTACACCCCGTGGGAAGGGCGCAAGATGGCCGCCTGGCCGTGCCTGACCTTGCTGCGCGGAAAAGTGGTGGTGGAGGACGGCCGCTTCCTCGGCAGTCTGGACGACGGCAAATGGCAGGCGCGCCGGATCGCGCCGGAAATTCTTGCGGGTCCAATGCTGTGACGCCTGCGGAACTGCGTGCGCTGGTCGCGGACTGCGTGGCGCTCTGGGGCGTCGCCGGGCGGGTGGAGGCGGAGGGCGAGAGTGTCGCGATCACGACCGCGGCCGGGCGCTGCGTGCTCCGCCCGGCGGACGCGGCGCTGCGCCCGGTACGATGGTTCATCGAGACGCCGGAGCGCACGGCAGCGGGGCGCGGCGCGCGCGCTGCGCCCTCGATCGCGGCAGCGTTGGGCGTGGTGCGGGCGGCGGCCTGCGGCTAGGCCGCCGTCCCAGCAGCGAGGCGCACCCCGTTCAGTAGATCGTCTCCCGCAACCGCTGCGGATATGCCGCGTCATACGCCGCCCCGCCCACCGCGCCGTCGGTCAGCGCCGCCAGGATTGTCCCCGAGCTCGGCAGCGCCGAACGCGGCAAGTGCCGGTCCGGATTCCATAGCTCCGATCGCACCAGCGCCTTCGGGCATTGGAAATAGACCCGCTCCACGGCCACCACGATCACCGATCGCGGCAGCTTGCCCTGCGCCGGAAACCGCGCCAGCAGCTCCGGCGCCACCGAGATCGTGCCGCGCCCGTTCACCCGTAGCGTCTCCCCCACCCCGGGGATCAGGAACAGCAGCGCAAGCCGCGGATCGTGCACCAGGTTGCGCAGCGAATCGATGCGGTTGTTGCCGCGCCGGTCCGGGATCAGCAAGGTGTACGGATCGGCCACCGCAACGAACCCGGGCGGGTCGCCGCGCGGCGACACATCCAGCCCGCCCGGCCCTGCGGTTGCCAATGCAACGAACGGTGCCGCCTCGATGAAGGCACGATAGACCGGCGGGACGTGGTCGACTTCCTTGCGGATCGCGCTCTCCATCGGGGTGCCATACAGCGCCTCCAGCGCCGCTTCGTCGGTGATCCGGTACGGGTCCGGGGTGATCGCGTCCATCCATGCTCTCCCGCAGGTGCTGCCGCCATCTGGCCGCATCCGGTGGGTGGCGACAAGTGGGTCGGGCAGAAAAGGCCAGGGGGGCAGCGCCCCCTGGCCTTCCTGCCTCACCCCCGCGCCCGCGCTGCCGCCTGCCGCGCCAAGGTCAGCACCGTGTGCCGGCACAGCATCTGGTCCGGTGCGCCGGTGCGCTTGCAGTCGCGCTCGGCCGCAGCGACCGCCGTCATGGCCGCCCGTAGCGCCGGTTCCGGCCAGCGCCCGAGCGCCCGGGCGAAGGCGTCCACCCGGCGGAAGAACACCGGCGGGCGTGCGGCCCGCGCCGCCTCCGCCGGGGTTTGCCCGGCATCGACCGCCAGCCGCGCGCGGTGCAGCCGTTGCAGGTGCATCAACGTGGCGCGCAGCACGCCGACCGGATTGCCGCCTTCGGCCATCGCCAGTTCCAGCGCCCGGTCCGCACGCGCGACCTCGCCGGCGGTGGCGGCGAACAGCGCGTCGTCGAGCGACAGCCCCGCCATGTCGCCGATCGATGCCATCGCCGCCGCTAGGTCGACCCGTCCGCCCGGACCGGCATAGAGCGCGAGTTTCGTCAGTTCCTGCCGGGTTGCCGCGCGATCGGCGCCGAGCTGGCCGCCGAGCCAGGCCAGCGCCTCCGGCTCCACCGTCACGCCCGCCTCGGTGAGGGTGGTGCGGATCGTTTCGGTGAGGCTGCGGCCCTCGTCGGGGTAGCAGCCGATGGCGGCCCCGTCCGCCGCCGCCTCGACCAAGGTGCGCAGGCGCGAGCGGGCGGGCAGGCCGGGGGATTCCAGCACGACGAGCGCCGGCGCCGGCCCGGCCAGCACCGCCTTCACCGGCTCGGTCGCGGCATCGGTCGCGTCGCGCACGCGCACCGCCCGCCGCCCGCCGATCAGCGACAGGCTGGCTGCCTCCTCGGGCAGCCGCGCGATGTCCTCGCGCGCGAGGTCGGCGACGCGGAACGGATCGTCGAGGGAACCCGCCACCAGGCGGATCAGCCCCTGCGCCCGTTCGCGGATCAGCCCGGTGTCGTCGCCATACAGCAGCACCACGCGGCAGGCGCCGGGATCGCGGAGGAAGGCGCCGACGCCGCGGGCGTCGAGCTTCACCGGCCGCTCAGCCGGCGACCCGCGCGCTCGCGCGGGCGCGGAACAGGCTGGCCAGCCGCAGGGCGATCTGGTCGGCGATTTCGCCGGCCAGGTGATGATAGACGACCGATGTTTCCATGCTGGACGCAAAATATTGCTGGTCGAAGATGTTCAGCCCGTCGATCGCGCGGGCGAAGCCGGAATAGATCTTCGTCTGCGCCGGATCGTTGCTGGTCAGCACCCAGTTGGCGTTGCCGATCATCCGGATGCGGGTCGCGGTGGTGCCGGGCAGGATGCCGATGCCCTGGCCGGCGATCCAGTAGCTCACCGTCAAGGTGTAGCGCCGCGGGGTCGCGTCGCCGGCGCCTTCGAACCGCTGCTGCAGCGCCTGGCGCAGCAACTGGCCGGGCCGGTCCGGGATCAGCGCGACGTGGATCGCCGCCAGTTCCCGCTCCGCCGGTCCCGGCGTGCCGGTGGCGGTCGGCATGTAGACGGGCTGGAAGCCGCAGCCCCCCAGGGCGGCGACGAGCGGGCTCGTGGCCAGCAGACCGAGCAGCGCGCGGCGGCGGAGGATCATGTGCCGAGCACGAAATTGACGATGCGGTTCGGCACGTGGATCTCCTTGGCGATCCGCTGGCCTTCCAGGGCGCGGGCGACGTTGGGCTCGGCGCGCGCGGCTGCCAGCGCCGGGCCGCGCGGGGTGTCGGGCGGCAGGGCGATCGCGGCGCGCAGCTTGCCGTTCACCTGCACCGCGACCGTCACCGTCTCGGCGGCGAGCAGCGCCGGGTCCGCTTCCGGCCAGGGCAGTTCGGCGACCAGGGGCGCGTCGGGGGCGAGGCGCGCGTGCACCTCCTCGGCCAGATGTGGCATCATCGGCGCGACCAGCCGGGCCAGGGTCGCGACCGCTTCCCGGCGCGCCCAGTCGAGGTCGGGGGTCGCGGCAGCGCGTTCGGCCTCGGCGATCGCATTGGCGAATTCATGGAGGCGGGCGACGGCGACGTTGAAGGCGAAGCCCTCCAGCGCCTCGGTCACCGCGGCGATGGTGCGGTGGGTGGCGCGGCGCAGGGCGAGCGCGGCGGGGCCGAAGGTTGCCGGCTGCGGCGCGGCGGGACGGTCGGCGGCGGCCTCGGCGAGGCGGACGAGGCGCTGGGTGAAGCGCCAGGCACCGGCGACGCCGGCCTCGGTCCACTCCATGTCGCGCTCGGGCGGGTTGTCGGACAGGATGAACCAGCGCGCGGTGTCGGCGCCGTAGCGAGCGATGATGGCGCCGGGATCGACGGTGTTGCGCTTCGACTTGCACATCGCCTCGACCCGGCCGACCGCGACCGGGGCGCCGGTGTCGCGCTGCACGGCGCTGCCGTCGGGGCGGCGGTCCACCTCTTCCGGATACAGCCAGCGCGCCATTCGGCGGCGCGGTAGCTTTCGTGCGTCACCATGCCCTGCGTGAACAGGCCGGCGAACGGCTCGGCGACGGCGAGATGGCCGGTGTCGCGCATCGCGCGGGTGAAGAAGCGGGAATAGAGCAGGTGCAGGATCGCGTGCTCGATGCCGCCGATATACTGGTCGACCGGCAGCCAGTGGTCGACCGCCGCGCGCGATCGACCGGCGTCGTCGGCGTGCGGGCTGCAGAAGCGGGCGAAGTACCAGGAGCTGTCGACGAAGGTGTCGAACGTGTCGGTCTCGCGCCGCGCGGGCGCGCCGCAGGCGGGCAGGCGACGTGCTTCCAGGTCGGGTGGTGGTCGAGCGGGTTGCCGGGGCGGTCGAAGCTGACGTCGTCCGGCAGGCGCACCGGCAGCTGGTCGTCGGGCACCGGCACGACGCCGCAGGCGGCGCAGTGGATCACCGGGATCGGGCAGCCCCAGTAGCGCTGGCGCGACACGCCCCAGTCGCGCAGCCGCCAGTTCACCTCGCCCGGTGCCGACGCCGGCGCGCTCCAGCGCCGCGATCGCCGCGCGCTTGGCGGCCTCGACGTCGAGCCCGTCGAGGAAGCCGGAATTGAACGACGGTGCCGGGGCCGACATAGGCGGTGTCTGCCGATCGCGAAGCTGGCCGGATCGGCGCCCGGGCGGCAGCACGACGGGCATGACCGGCAGGGCGTATTTGCGCGCGAAGTCGAGGTCGCGCTGGTCGTGCGCCGGGCAGCCGAAGATCGCGCCGGTGCCGTAGTCCATCAGCACGAAGTTGGCGATCCAGACCGGGTAGGTCGCGTCCTCGATGAAGGGATGCGCGACGCGCAGGCCGGTGTCGTAGCCGTGCTTCTCCGCGGTCTCGATCGCCGCTTCGCTGGTGCCCAGGCGGCGGCATTCGGCGATGAAGGCGGCGGCCTGCGGGTCGCGTGCGGCGAGGGCGGCGGCCAGCGGATGTTCGGGCGCGATCGCCAGGAACGACATGCCGAGCAGCGTGTCGGGGCGGGTGGTGTAGACCTCGACGTCGGTGATGCCGTCGGCGGGGCGATCCAGCGCGAAGCGCAGGCGCGCGCCCTCGCTGCGGCCGATCCAGTTGGCCTGCATCAGGCGCACCCGTTCCGGCCAGCGATCCAGGGTCGTCGAGTGCGTCCAGCAGTTCGGGCGCGTACTTGGTGATGCGCAGGAACCACTGGCTGAGCTGCTTCTTCTCCACCAGCGCGCCGGAGCGCCAGCCGCGGCCGTCGATCACCTGTTCGTTGGCCAGCACGGTGCCGTCCACCGGGTCCCAGTTGACCCAGCTCTCCTTGCGTTCGACCAGGCCCGCGCGCAGGAAATCGAGGAACAGCTTCTGCTGGTGGCCGTAATAGGCGGGATCGCAGGTGGCGAATTCGCGCTCCCAGTCGAGCGACAGGCCCATGCGCTGCAGCTCGGCGCGCATGGCGGCGATGTTGTCCCAGGTCCATTTGGCCGGGTGGATGCCGCGTTCGCGCGCCGCGTTCTCGGCCGGCAGGCCGAAGGCGTCCCAGCCCATCGGGTGCAGCACGGAGAAGCCGCGCGCGCGCTTGTAGCGGGCGACGACGTCGCCGAGGGTGTAGTTGCGCACGTGGCCCATGTGGATCTTGCCGGAGGGGTAGGGGAACATCTCCAGCACATAGTATTTGGGCCGGCCGTCGGCGGGCACGTCGGCGACGCGGAAGCAGCCGCGCGCGGCCCAGGCGGCCTGCCAGCGCGGCTCGGCGGCGGCGAAATCGTAGCGGCGGGCGGCCTCGGCGGTGGCGGGCCGGGGTTCGGTCGTGGTCTCGGTCATCGCGTCTGTATCGGGCGCGGCCCGGCGGGACGCAAGATGGCGGGGGCGGGCCGGGCGCGCGGATGGCGGGTTGTGCGGCGCCGGCGGTTCTTGTAGGAAGCGCGGGCGCGGCCGATGGCGGCGCACCTGGCGCGGTCCCGTTCGTCTAGAGGCCCAGGACGCCGCCCTCTCACGGCGGCAACAGGGGTTCGAATCCCCTACGGGACGCCAAGTATTTCAAGCACTTATACCAACCTACCTAAAGATTGACCCATGCCCAATCTCGTAGCCCGATTGATTTGATGCGGTTTGGATCGTTGACCAGGAAGTGCCAGGCGCTTTTGCAGGCATCGACAATGGCGTCATAGCTGTCCCAGACGAGAGTGCAGAGTTTGTTGGCTCGGAGGTATTCCCAGACGTTCTCCATCGGGTTCAACTCCGGCGCGTAGGGTGGCAGGGCGAGCAGCGTGATGTTGTGTGGCACACGCAGTCTTCGGCCTTTCTGGTGCCAGCCCGCCCCATCGCACACCAGCACGGCGTGAGCGTCTGGTGCGACCTGGGCGCTGATTTCGGTCAGATGCTCGTTCATCGCCTCGGTATTGGCGGCGGGCATGATGATGGCGGCGCCGACCGCCCGTTGGGGGCAGATTGCGCCGAACAGGTAGGCGGAGTCGTGGCGATTGTCGCGCACCATTGGCGGGCGCGAGCCGACTGGTGCCCAAATATAGGCGTGCGTGCCTTTTTGCCCGACTCTGGCCTCGTCCTGGAACCAGATCTCGATGGACGGTCCCGCCGTGGTGGCGAGCAGGGCATTCTTTACCAGGCTCGGGAAGTTTTTTTAAAAGCCTCCTGCGCGTCAGCATCTTTCTTCGGGTGGAACGGTCGCGGCTGTAATCGCGTCAAACCGAGCTGACGCAGCCACTTGCCGATCGTCCCTTCATGCACCGTCACCGAAAACCGTCGCGCCACTTCGGCCCGCAGGTCCAGGCATCGCCAGCGCACCACGTTGTGCGTCGCCGGGTCCGGCCCTTTGATGACCAGAGCTTTCAACTCGGCCATCTGCTCCGCATTGAGCGCGGGTGTCGGGCCGGGACTGCGGTGCGACTTCAAGCCGGTTACCCCGCTCTCGTTGTAACGAAGCACCCAGTCGCGTAGCGTTTGCCGGTCCATGCCGCTCTGCTCCGCAGCTTCACGGCGTGACCGGCCCTCGAGGACCGAAGCAATGGCCAACAGACGACGAACCTGGCGCGCATCGTGGCACTTGCTCGCCAGCGCACGAAGTTCCACCGCCGTCCGGTCCGTCCGAGTGATCTCCAGCGCCGCACCCATCCGATCCCTCCCATGCTGCGAATCGTCGCCGCCGGAAAGCGAATCGGAACCTCAAGCCCCTGGCAAGCCCAGAGAGTCAAAACCCGCGCAGGTTGGTATTAGACAAAATCGCCGAGGTCCCTGTCCATTATCCAAGGATGGACGGGGCGGCGGAATTGGACACGCCCCCTCGCCCGCCAGCGCCACCACTCCGGCCAGGAAGGACTACTTCCCTCGTTAGGGCAGGTTACGGATGACCCATGGCGAGTTGCAGGATAGCCGCTCACAGACAAGGGCCCAGGGAATGCCTGCAGAGTGGGTACTGATTGAGGTCGGCGAGCCGGCCGGCCCAGCGGAGGAATACCGTCCCGCGCCGGTCGGCCAGGTGGAGTTTCAGATCGCTCCGCGCGCCGGCGAGTATGGTGGTGACGCCGGAGCGGGAAAATGAAACCGTCGTATTTGAGGTGGTGGCGGTCCGCCACGCGCCCGGTACTGTTGGCGATCTTTATCTCCGGCGCGTCGGACAAGCGGCGGAATTTCACAAGGCACTTCGCGCAAGGTTAAAGCGCATGTGAAAAAAGGGCCGCTCGGGAGACCGGGCGGCCCCACGTTCGATCAGCATCGGCAGCGCATCGGCCGCCGGTCCCCTTCACCCCTGGTGCGCATCGGAGACCACCAGCTTGATGCCGCGCAGGCCACGGCGGGCCAGGCTGCGGAGGAACTCCTCCCAGAACGGGTCGGCCTCGTTGTGGCCGATCGCCATGCCGAGGACTTCGCACCGACCGTCGGTGTTCATGCCGACCGCGACGATCACCGCCACCGACGCGATGCGCTGACCAGCGGCCGCCGCGGTCCGGCGCGCGCGTCGGGGGTGGCGTTACGTGGCCGGCCGGCCACTGCCGATGGCCCAGCCTTGGAACGTGTCGAACAATTTACGAAATCGATACGTCTTCAAGCGAGTACCCGGAGTAGAAATTCAACCCTCCGGGCAGGTTATGGAAGCCCACGACCTCGCGCTTCATCGCGTACCCCTGCTGGCGCCAGCACAGCGACACCATTGGCACTTCCACCGTGGTCGCGACCTGTTGCAGCTTGTCGTAGATCGCGCGCCGCTTGGCCTGATCGAATTCCGCCCGCCCGGCGACCAGCAAGGCGTGGATCTGGGGTGTCGGCAGGCGGTAGCTGCGCGCATTGTTCGCGGGCAGGCTGCCGTCGATATAGGCGGAAAGCCCGTCGGGGTCGTTGTCGTCCGTCGTCTCGCCCTGCACGCAGAACTGGTACTGCCCGCGATTGCCCATCGCGACCCGGGTCGCCCAGTCCGGCAGATCGAGCTTCACCTGGATGCCGATCTCGGCCAGGTTCTGCTGCACCACCTCCGCCGTTGCCTGGTGCATGCTGTACTGCGCCGTCGACAGCAATGTACAGGCGAAGCCCTTCGCAACCCCGGCCTGCGCCATGAGTTTCCTGGCCAGATCGGGATCGTAGCGCCAGGCGTGTGCATAGGTCGGATCGTAGAACGGGCTGTCCTTCGGGATCGGCAGGGTTTCGAGCGGCTCGCCGCGGCCGTAGAACGCCGCCTTGACGATATCCTCCCGCTTGATCGCATGCGCGACCGCGAGGCGCAGGCGCGCGTCCTTGAACGGTCCCGTGCCGCCGTTGAAATCGAGCGCCATGAACGGCCCGTTGACGGTGCTGAGAGAAAGTGCGTGATCGGCGGCGATCGCGGCCATGCTCTGCCACGGCACGTATTCGATCATGTCCACGTCGCCCGACTGCAAGGCGGCGACCCTTGCGTTCTCGTCGGCATAGGCCACCATGTGCAGATGCTTCAGCTTCGGCAGGCCGGGCTTGTAGTATTTGTCGAAGGCCGCGAGTTCGATGCCCACCCCTTGCTCCAGCGAGACCGGCACGTAGGGACCGCAGCCGACCGGAAGCCCGTGCGCCGTGGTCGCGCCCTTGGCAATCACCGGCGTGTACGGCGTTGCCAGCAGCAGCGGCAAGGTCACGAACGCCTTCTTCATGACGATCCGCACCGTCTGCGCATCCGGCGTCTCGATCGTGTCGATGTCCTGCAACTGGCCGCGCAGATACGCGGTCGAGGTCGGACCGATGATCTGTTCGAGCGTCCATTTCACGTCGGCGGCGGTGACGGGGGCGCCGTTGTGGAACACCGCGTTGCGCAGGTGGAATTTCCAGCCGGTCTTGCCGTCGCGTTCCCAGCTTTCGGCCAGCTCCGGCTGCAATTCCCCGTTGCCGCCGAACGACATCAGGCCGCGGTAGATCTGGGTCTTTACGGTGAGCGCGGCGGTGCCGGTGTTCATCCACGGCATCAGGTTCGGCGGATAGGCCGAGAGGCCGAAGACCAGTTGATCCTTCGGGGCCGCCGCATGGGCCGCCCGCACGAGGAACGGCAGCGCCGCCGTCCCCTCCAGCATCGTGCGCCGTGAAAGCTCGATCATTCCGCGCGCTCCTGTTCCTGTTGTCGCATGGTGTTGTCTTGCAAGTGTCGCGCCACCACGGGTCCTGCCTCGCCGATATCGTTGCGGATGCAGGCGCTCCGGTGCCCGTCCCCGACTGGACGCAACGGCGGCACCGCGGTGGCGCAGGCGGGCAGCGCCCAGGGGCAGCGGGTGCGGAAGACGCAGCCGGAGGGCGGGTCGGCCGGACTCGGCGGCTCGCCCGACAACAGTATCCGTTGCCGCCGGTGCTGCGGATCAAGGCTCGGCACGGCGGACAGCAGCGCGCGCGTGTAGGGATGGTGCGGCGCGCGCAGCACCTCGGCCGCCGGCCCTTCCTCCATCACCCGGCCCAGGTAGAGCACCATCACCCGGTCGCACAGGCTGCGCACCACCGCGAGATCGTGGCTGATGAACAACAAACCGAGCCCGAGCCGCGCCCGCAGATCCGCCAGCAACCGCAGCACCTGCGCCTGCACGGACACATCGAGCGCGGAGACCGGCTCGTCGGCCACCAGCAGATCGGGGCCGGTGGCGAGCGCGCGCGCGATGCCGATGCGCTGGCGCTGCCCGCCGCTGAACTCGTGCGGGTAACGCGCCCCATGCGCCGCTTCCAGCCCGACCATCGCAAGCAGCGCCGCAACCCGCGCCTCCCGCTCGGAAGCCGGAACGATACGGTGGATCGCGATGCCGTCCCCGATCTGCGCGCCGACCCACCGGCGCGGGTCCAGGCTGGAATACGGGTCCTGGAACACGAGCTGCATGCGCCGCCGCAGCCGGCGCAGCTCCGACGGCAGCAGCCGCGCGAGGTCCTGCCCGTCGACCAGAACCCGGCCGGACGTCGGCGCCAGCATGCCGAGCAGCAGGCGCCCGAGCGTGCTCTTGCCCGAGCCGCTTTCGCCGACCAGCCCGATCGCTTCGCCGCGCGCAACCGACAGCGAGACGTCCGCGACCGCGCGCACCGGACGCGGGCGGGTGAACCAGCCCCGGGCGGCGAAATCGCGCCCGAGCCCCTCGGCCACCAGAAGCGGGCTCATGCCACCGTCTCCGCCGACCGGACGGATGAGGCGACCACGTGCCAGCGGATGCAGCGGGTGAGATGACCGCCGCCCGCGTCCACCAGCGGCGGCGGAGCCGTTTCGCAGATGGGACGACGGTACGCGCAGCGCGGGGCGAAGGCGCATCCTGCGGGGCGCGCCTGCGGCGACGGCACAGTACCCTGGATCGCCTCCGGCAGGCTGCCGTCTTCGCCCGGCGCGCTGCGCAGCAAGGCCTGCGTGTAGGGGTGCAACGGTCGGGCGAGCAGCGCCGCCGCGCTGCCCTGCTCGACGATCTCGCCTGCGTACATCACGGCGATACGGTCGGCGACCTCGCTCACCAGCGGCAGGTTGTGGGTGATGAGCAACAGCCCCATGCCGCGCGCGCGCCGGAGGTCGGCGAGCAGCGCGATCACCTGCGCCTGGATCGTGACGTCGAGCGCGGTGGTGACTTCGTCGGCGATCAGCAGGCGCGGTGCGTTGGCGATGCCGATCGCGATCATCACCCGCTGGAGCATTCCCCCCGACACTTCGTGCGGGAACGCCGCGGCCCGCCGTTCGGGGTCGGAAATTCCGACCTGGCGCAGCAGGTCCACCGCCTGGCTGCGGGCGGCGCGGGCGGAGACGGGGCGATGCGCCCGGATCGCCTCGGCCACCTGGGCGCCGATCCGATGCACCGGGTCGAGGCTGTGGTGCGGATCCTGGAAGATCATCGCCACCCGGCTGCCGCGCAGCCGGCGCAGCGCCGCTTCATCGAGGCGCAGGACCTCCTGCCCCTCGATCCAGGCGGCACCGGCGGCAACCCGCGCGGCCGGGGGCAGCAGGCCCATGAGCGCGAGGCCCGACAGCGACTTGCCGGACCCGCTTTCGCCCACGACGGCCAGGATCTCGCCGGGATGCACCTGCAAGGAGACGTCGCGCACCGGGCAGACGGTCCCCGCCGGCGTCTCGATCTCGATTGTCAGTCCGCACAGATCGAGCACCGGCCCGCTTGCGGCCACAAGCCCCGGGGCCAGCGCGTCGAGCACCCGCGCCGCGCCGCGCCGCCGCGGCACGCGCTGCGGATCGACCGCGTCGCGCACCGTATCGCACAGCGCATTGAACGCCAGCACCGTTCCGCTCAGCGCCAGACACGGCCACAGCAGCAGCAGCGGCGCCTGCGCCATCGTGGCCCGCGCCGACGCAATCATCCCGCCCCAGGACGGCGCCGGCGGCACCACGCCGAGCCCCAGGAACGACAGCCCGGATTCCAGCAGGATCGCGGCGGCGATGGCCAGGCTGACCTGCACCAGGATCGGGCCGCCGATATTGGGCAGGATGGTGCGCAGCATGATCCGCGCCCGCCCGGCACCGAGCACGCGCATCGCCTCCACATAATTCTGGGTCCGCACCGACAGGGTGCCCGCATAGGCGACCCGCACGAACCCCGGCAGATAGACCACCGCCAGCAGCGGAATGAGCGTGGTGGTACCGGGGCCGAGCAGGGTGATCACGAGCAGCGCCAGCACCAGCGGCGGGAAGCACAGCACGATATCCATGCTGCGCATCGTCAGGAATTCGGCGCCGCGCCCGAGATAGCCGCCGATCAGCCCGAGCCCCGTCCCGATGACGCAGGCAAGCCCGGCCGCCGCCACGGCGACGCCGAGCGAACTGCGCGCGCCCCAGAGCAGCCGCGACAGCACATCCCGCCCGTAGCCGTCCTGCCCCAGCCAATGCGCCGCGGACGGCGGGGCCAGCCGGTGCATGATGTCCATCGCGGTCGGAGTCCACAGCGGCAGCACCGGCACCGCCAGCGCGACCAGCGCGATCGCCGCGACGCCGACGACCGGCCCGAGCCTGAGCGCCCTCACGCCCGGCGCACCCGTGGGTCGAGCGCCGCATAGATCAGCTCCACCGCGAGGTTGAGGCTCACGAACAGCACGGAGATGACCAGCACGATCCCCTGCACTTCCGGATAGTCGCGCGCGTTCACGGCCTGCACGAGCATCCCCGACAGCCCGGGATAGTTGAATACGTACTCGACCAGCACCGTGCCGCCGAGCAGGGTGCCCAGATTGAGAGCGACGACGGTGACGACCGGCACCAGCGCGTTGCGCAGCACATGGCGCAGCAGCAGATGCCGCCGTGCGAGCCCCTTGGCGCGCGCCGCCCGCACGAAATCCCGCCGCGCGATGTCGAGCACGGACGCGCGCGTCATGCGGAACACGACGGAGAACAGACCGAACGCGATCGTCGCCGCCGGCATCGCCACCAATTCCATGTTCCGCACCGGGTCCTCGGCAAACGAAACATAGCCGCCGGCCGGCAGCCAGCGCAGGGTCTGCGCGAAGATCAGCACGAGCCCGGTGCCGACGACGAACACCGGCACGGCCTGGCCGAGCGCCGCGACGATGCCGGCTGCGCGATCGAACAGGCCGCCCGGGCGCAACCCGGCCGCAAGGCCACTCGGCAAACCGGTTGCCACTGCGAGCACCGCCGCCACGCCGATCAGCTCCAGGGTGCGCGGCAGGCGCTGCAGGATCTGGCCCGCCACCGAGCTGCCGTCCTGCAGGCTCTGGCCGAGATCGCCGTGCAGGATCCCGCGCAGGCTGGCCAGGTATTGTGCGAACAGCGGCTGATCGAGGCCGAGCTGATGGCGCAACTGCGCGACGGCGGCGGGATCGGGCGCGACGCCGCCCTGCGACAGCAGCAATGTCGCCGGATCGCCGGGCACCAGGCGGATGGCGAGGCAGACGATGCTGACGACGATCGCAACCAGCAGCACCGCAACGCCGACCCGCTTGAGCACCCAGACCATGCCGCGATCCTACCTCCCCAAGGCGGCGGCGCCGTACAGGTCGCGCGCGGTTTCGGCATCGATCCGGCGTTCGGCGATGTCGCGCGCCACCGCGGCGGGGTCGCGCGCCTCCGGCGGGCCGTAGCCGCCCGCGCCCGGGGTGACGATCTCGACCGTCTGGCCGGCTTCCAGGAAACCGGAGCCGTGCTGGAACGGCGCCACGCCGGGGCCGAGGACGAAGCGGCCCATACCGCCGGGCCGGCCGCCTTCCAGGCCCCAGGGCGCGGATCGCAGCCGGGCACCGTCCAATCGCAGCCGGCAGGGTGCCTCCGCGCGATAGACCCGTCGCAGCCCCATGCCGCCGCGATGGCGGCCGGCACCGCCCGAACCGTCCACCAGTTCGTAGCGCAGCAGGGTCAGCGGGTACTCGATCTCCAGCGCCTCCACCGGCAGATTGGAGGTGTTGGTCATGTGGACGTGCACGCCGTCCAGCCCGTCCTTCGTTGCCCTGGCGCCGGAGCCGCCGCCGATCGTTTCCAGATAGACCCAGATGCTCCGGTCCTGCGGGTTCTCGCCCACGAAGGTGGCCGACGCCACCGCCCCGTTGCAGGCGGCGACCACCCGCTCCGGCACCACCTGCGCAAGCGCGCCGAAGATCAGGTCCACGACCCGCTGGCAGGTGGATACCCGGCCGTTCACCGCCGCCGGATGGGCGCAATTCAGCACGCTGCCTTCCCGCGCTGTGACGCTGAGGGGCCGCGCCAGACCCGCGTTCGGCAACACGGTCGGGTCCACCACGGCCTTCACGGCGTAGTAGACGGTCGAGAGCAGCGCCGTGCGCACCATGTTCAACCCGGCGCGGACCTGGTCGGGACTTTCGAAATGAAGATGCATCGAATCGCCGGCGATCGTGATCGCGCACGACATCGGCAGGTCCCGGTCGATCTCCGGATTGTCGAACACGTCGGAGAAGCGGTACGTCCCGTCCGGAAACGCGGCGATGCCTGCGCGCATCTTCCGTTCGGCGTAGTCGAGCAGCGCGTCCCCGGCGGCCAGCATCGTGTCGCGGCCGTATTTGGCGCAGAGCGCGGTCACCCGCTCGATCCCCAGCCGGTTCGCCGCCATCTGCGCGCGCAGGTCGGACAGCCGCTCGCGCGGCACCTGGCAGTTCAGCAGGATCAGCTCCTGCACGTCGGTCTGCAGCACGCCGGCGCGATAGAGGCGGATCGGCGGGATGCGCAGCCCCTCCTGGTAGATATGCGCGTGCCCGCGATCGGCGAAATCGGCGTGGTGCGCGGTGTTCACCGCCCAGGCCACCATCGCGCCGGCGACGAAGATCGGCTCGGCCAGCACGATGTCGGGCAGATGGGTGCCGCCGCCCTCGTAGGCGTCGTTGCCGACGAACACGTCGCCCGGACGCATGTCGGCCACCGCATGACGTTGCAGGATGTGGGGCAGGATGCCGATAAACGAGCCGAGGTGCATCGGGATGTGCTCGGCCTGGCAGAGCGCGTCGCCGCGCGTGTTGAACAGCGCGGTGGAGCAGTCGCGGCGCTCCTTGATGTTGGTGGAATAGCTCGCCCGCACCAGCGCCTCGCCCATCTCCTCGGTGATGGACGAGAGCGCGCTGCCGATGACCTCGGTCGTGATCGGATCGACGGCGATGCGCGGGGTGGGCTCCATGGCGTAGCTCATGCAAGCTCCAGGATCAGGTTGAGGTGCGGCTCGACCCGCGCCGTCATGCCGGGCAGGATGACGGTGGTGGCATCCATCTGCTCGACGATGGCGGGGCCGGCGATGCGATGGCCGGCGTCCAGCCGGTCGCGGTCGTAGACCGGGCAGGACACGAAACCGTCGGCTTCGGGCAGCCAAACGTCGCGCATCCCGACGATCGCGGCCGAGGCGTCCGGCGCCTGTTCCGGCCGCGGGCGGAAGGCGGCCTTGCGGACCAGGCCGGACGCCTCGATGCGGAAGGTGACAAGCTGCACCGGCTCGCCTTCGGCAACGAAGCCGTACATCCGCCGATGCGCGTCCGCGAAGCCCGCGGCCAGGCCGTCGAGCACCGATCCGGTGATGGGCCCGTCCGGCACCGGCACCGACAGCTCGTAGTTCTGGCCGGCGTAGCGCATGTCCACCGCGCGCTGCACGCGCCGCTCGGCTGGCCCGACCGCCGCTTCCGCGAACCACGCGGCGGCCTCGGCGGCGAGGCCGGCGAACACGTCCTCGATCGCCGGGCGCGCGGCGTCCGCCAGGGTGAGCAGGCGGGTGGCGGCGAAGTCGGCCCGCACATCCGTCAGCAGCAAGCCCATGGCGCACAGGATGCCGGGATGGCGCGGCACCAGGATGCGGGCGATGTCCAGCTCCTGCGCCAGCCGTGCCGCGTGCAACGGTCCGGCGCCGCCGAACGCGGCCAGGGTGTAGTCGCGCGGATCATAGCCGCGCTGCACGCTGATGACCCGGATCGCGCGCGCCATGTTGGCGGTGACGACCGAAACGATGCCCTGCGCGGTCGCCATCGGCGTGAGCCCGAGCTGGCCGGCCAACCTTCCGATCGCCGCCTTGGCCAGGTCCTGGCGCACCGCCATCCGCCCGCCGAGCAGATGCGTGGGATTCAGGGTTTGCAGCACAAGGTTGGCGTCGGTGACGGTCGGCTCGGTGTTGCCGGTGTCGTAGCAGACCGGTCCGGGGAAGGCGCCGGCGCTGCGTGGCCCGACCTTGAGCAGGCCGCCGTTGTCCACATGGGCGATCGACCCGCCGCCGGCGCCCACCGTGTGGATATCGAGCATCGGCGCCTTGATCGGATAGCCGTGCACCACCGCCTCGTTCGTCAGCCGGCACACGCCGCTGCGCAGCAGCGCGACGTCGGTGCTGGTGCCGCCCATGTCGAAGGTGATGAGGTCGGCGATCCCCGCCATGCCGCCGATCGCCTGCGCCGCCACCACGCCGGTGCTCGGACCCGACAGCACGGTGCGCACCGCCTGGCGGGAAGCCCGGTCGAACCCGATCACGCCGCCGTTCGATTGCGTGATATGCGGGGATACGCGCAGGCCGAGGCCGGCAAGCCGCGCGCCGAGACGGCGGATGTAGCGCTGCATCACCGGCCCGAGATAGGCGTTCACCACCGTCGTGCTGATCCGCTCGTATTCGCGGAATTCGGGCGCGATCTCGTGGCCGGTGCAGACGAACGCCTCGGGGCATTCCTCGGCGACGATGCGGCGCGCCGCCGCCTCGTGTTCGGTGCGCACGAAACCGTAGAGGAAGCAGATCGCCACCGCCGCCACGCCGGCCGCGCGCAGCGTCCGGGCCGCCGCACGCACGGCGTCTTCGTCGAGCGGCGTCTCCACCGTGCCGTCGTGGCGGATGCGCTCGGGGACTTCCAGCCGCAGATCGCGCGGGACCAGGGGCGGCGGCGCGTCGGCCTGGAGGTCATAGAGGTCGGGCCGCTTCTGCCGCCCGATCTCCAGCAGGTCGCGGAAGCCGTCGGTGGTGATGAGCCCGGTCCGGGCGCCGCGATGCTGGATCAGCGCGTTGGTGCCGACGGTGGTGCCGTGCCCGAGGTAGCCGATCTCGGCCGGGACGGTGCCGACATGCGCGACACCTTCCTCCACCCCCTGCGCGATCCCCCGCGAGGGATCGTCCGGCGTGGAGGAGACCTTCCATACCGCAACCCGCCCACTCTGTTCGTCGAACAGGCAGACGTCGGTGAACGTGCCGCCGGAATCGACGCCGATACGCCAAGCCATGCTTTACCCACCTTTGCTCATGCCCGCGCCCCATGGGCGCGGGCGAAACGGTCCAGACGAAACGGAGCCGGATCGACGATCGGCGGATCACCGGCGACGAGGTCCGCCATCAGGCGCCCCGCCCCCGGGCCGATGCCGAAGCCGTGGCCCGAAAACCCCGACGCCAGGAAGAACCCCGGCACGGCTGCCACCGGCGCGATGACCGGCACGGCATCCGGCGTCACGTCGATCAGGCCGGCCCAACTCTGCGCGACCTCCATCCCCGCGAAGGCCGGGAATGCGCGGATGAGGTTGCGCCGCGCCTCGTCCAGCATCGACTGCGACGGGGCGGGGTCCAGGATCCGCACCTGCTCGAACGGGGATGCCCGGTCCAGCGACCAGCGCCGCGGCAGGCGCCATTCGTCGAGGAAGCGGCGGTTGAGCCGCAGGCGCAGCTCCCGCCGTTCCGACCAGAGCTGCGGCAGGAAGTCGCGCAGAAGACGGAACGAATCCGGCACGATCGGCGCTTCGGTCGCGCCGCGGCGGGCGATGGTGTAGCCGCCGTCCAGGCGCTTGCGGAACGCGAAATCGCCTCCCCCCACCGCGATCTCCGGCGGGCCGTCCAGCGGCTTCGTGCGCAGCACCGAGCCGAGCACTTTCAACTGCGGAAACGCGATCCCCTGGTTGCCGCAGAACAGGCGCGACCAGGCGCCGCCGGCGAGCACGACGCTCGCGCAGTCGATCCGGCCGCGTTCGGTGACGGCGGCGGAGACGCGCCCGCCCGTCGTTTCGAACCCGCGCACCGCGCAACCCGTGAGCACGGTCGCGCCGGCCCGCCGCGCCGCCTCGGCGATGGCGGGCGCGGCCTTCTGCGGCTCGGCCCGACCGTCGCTCGGGGTGTGGATCGCGCCTTTCCACGGCACCGCGGCGCCCGGCAGCAGGCGCGCGGTTTCGGCAGCACCCAGCATCCGGCTGTCCACCTGGTAGGGCCGCGCCTGCTCGATCCAGGCGGCGTATTCGGCGACGGCGCGGTCCGTTTCGCAGACGTATACGATGCCGGTGCGGCGATAGCCGGTCTCGGCCGCGACCCGGTGGTTCATGCTCTCCCACAGCCGCAGGCTTGCCACGCTCAGCGGGATCTCGGCCGGATCGCGGCCCATCTGGCGGCACCAGCCCCAGTTGCGGCTGGATTGCTCGCCGCCGATCACGCCTTTCTCGCACAGGGTGACGGAAATTCCTTTTTCACTCAGGAACAAGGCCGTGCTGACGCCGATGATGCCGCCGCCGACCACCACCACGTCGGACCGCGCCGGCAGGACGGGATCTGATGCAACCGGGTCGATCGCCGGCCCCATCAGCACACTCCGGCACGGGGCGGCGTCGGCTCCACGCAGCGCCCATCGGCGCCGCTCGCGGATTCCATCGATGTACCGGCGCCGCCACGTCGCGCGCACTGCATGCCACACCTCCTGCAATTTCAAGGCTGGCATACCGCCCGGAACCGGTCCAATAGAATCGGCTGGCCACCTCATGCAGGAACCTGATGGCCTGCGTGGCGTCGTTCCGCCCGTTCCCGTGCCACGCACCTGGTCCCGCCATGCCCCGTTCGCTCAGCCAGCACAGCCTGCAGGCGTTCCGCCTTACGATCCTGCAGGGCAGCGTCTCCGCCGCGGCGGACGCGCTCGGCCGATCCCAGCCTGCGGTCAGCCGGTTGCTGAAGGAGCTTGAGCAGGACGTCGGATTCCGGTTGTTCGACCGGGTGCGCGGCCGCCTGCAACCGACCGGGGAAGGCCTGCTGCTGTTCCAGGAGGTCGAGCGCTCGTTCGTCGGGCTCGACCGCATCGCCTCGATCGCCGGCGAGATCCGCACCGGGCGGCGCGGCACGATCGCCATCGGCTGCCTGCCGGCCGCGGCTGCCTCCGTCATCCCCGGCGTGCTGGCCGAACTGACCGCGCGGCACCCGGACGTTTCGGTCCTGCTGCACATCTTGCCCTCGGTGACCATCGTGCAGATGGTGCTGACCCAGGGGTGCGATCTGGGCTTCGTCAGCATGGCCGCGATCACGCCCGGCCTGCGGGTGGAGCGGCAATACCGCACGCCCTGCATGTGCATCACCCCGGCCGGCCACCGGCTCGCGCGCCGGCGCCATGTCGGGCCGCAGGATCTGGCGGGCGAGGCGCTGGTCATGCTGTCGCCCGCAACCCGGATCGGCCGCCAGGTGGAAGCGGCGATCGAGCGGCACGGGATCGACAAGCTCACCCGCATCGAGACCCATCTGACGCCGCTCGTCTCCGCCCTGGTGCTGGAAGGGATCGGCATCGGCGTGGTCAATTCGATGACCGCGCGCAGCCACGTGGCGCGCGGCGGCGCGGCGGTTCCGTTCGAACCTGTGCTGCACTTCGAATTCGGCGTGGTGCGTCGCGACGGATCGGAACCATCCGGCATGCAGGCGCGGTTCATCGAAATCTGCGACCGCCAGCTCGCCGCCGTACCGGGCATCGAGACGATCCGGCCGCCCGCGCCCCCGTGACATAAGGCCCGTGACATAAGGCCCATGATATAAGGATTATGGATGGAAGCGGCCGAACTTCCGATTTGACCCGGGCCGGCCCGGCATCCGAAAGACGGACCCATGCAGCGTGCACCACGCGCCGTCAGGCTGGCGAAGGCATGACCCGGGCAGGCTTCGACGTCGCGGTGATCGGAGGCGGCCTGGTCGGCACGGCGATCGGCTACGGCTTGGTCCGGCGCGGCCTGAAGGTCGCCATCCTCGACGAGGACGACCTTGCCCACCGTGCCTCGCGCGGCAATTTCGCCCTGGTGTGGGTGCAGAGCAAAGGGCTCGGCATGCCGCGCTACGCCGGGTGGACCAAGCACTCCGCCGACATCTGGGCGTCCTTCGCCGCGGAGCTGCATGCGCGCACCGGCATCGACGTCGCCTATTCCCGCCCGGGCGGCTTCACCCTGGCGCTGTCGGACGCGGAGTTGGAACGGCGGCGCGCGATGCTGGCGCGGCTGCACGCGCAGCCCGGAATGATCTCCTACCAGTACGAATTTGTCGATCGCATCCGCCTGGAGCAGGTGTTCCCCGGCCTGGGGCCGGAGGTTGTCGGTGCGAGCTACTGCCCGCTGGACGGCCATGTGAACTCGTTGCGCCTGTTCCGCGCCCTGCATACCGGTTTCGCCGCACTCGGCGGGCGCTACCTGCCGGGCCATGGGGTCGCGGCGATCGCCGGACAGAATCCGGGATTTTCGCTCGCCACCGCGGGCGGACCCGTCACGGCCGATCGGGTGGTGCTGGCGGCCGGGATCGGCAATGCGCGGCTCGGGCCCATGGTCGGGATCAACGCCCCGGTGCGCCCGCAGCGCGGGCAGGTGATCGTCACCGAGAAGGCCGCCCCGTTCCTCACCCATCCGATCGTGACCCTCCGGCAGACGGACGAAGGCGGGATCATGATCGGGGATTCGCTGGAAGAAGTCGGCGCCGACACGCACACCGGCCTCGGCGTGCTCGCCACCATGGCCGAGCGCGCGGTGCGCATGTTTCCCGCGCTCGGCCGGCTCAACGTGGTCCGGACCTGGGCGGCGCTGCGCGTGATGACGCCGGATGGCTTTCCGATCTACGACCAGTCCGTCGCAGCACCCGGCGCCTTCCTCTGCACCTGCCACAGCGGTGTCACCCTGGCCGCCGTGCATGCGGACGAAGTGGCAGCGATGATCGCCGGCAACGGATTGCCCGACACGCTCGCCCCCTTCAGCGGCCGGAGGTTCGATGTTCCGGCGGCTGCCTGAGGCGGACGGCCCGCCGGTGTCGTTCACCCTGAACGGCCAGCCGGCGACCGGGGTAGACGGCGACAGCGTGGCCGCCGCGCTGCTGGCGATGGGGGAGCGCGTCTGCCGCACGACGGCGGTCTCGGGTGCCGCGCGCGGGCCGTTCTGCCTGATGGGCGTCTGCTTCGAATGCCTGGTCACGATCGACGGCATCGGCAACCGGCAGGCCTGCCTGGTGCGCCTGCGGGCGGGCATGCAGGTGGAAACCGGCAAAGGCAAGCGCGAGGCCGGCGAATGAGACGCCTGCCGGACGTCGCCGCCCTGGCGCCCGCCTACGACGTGGCCGTGGTCGGGGCCGGCCCGGCCGGGATGGCCGCGGCGATCGCGGCGGCCGCGCACGGGCTTTCGGTTCTGGTGGCAGACGAGGCCCCGGCGCCGGGCGGCCAGATCTATCGCTCCGTTACCACCACACGGGTCCGGCGGCGGTCGCTGCTCGGGGCAGACTACTGGCGCGGCGCACCGCTGGCGGCGGCGTTTGCCGCCGCATCCGTCGATACCCTGCCGGAGGCCAGCGTCTGGCACCTGGACGAAGCGTGCATCCTCGGCGTGTCCGCCCGGGGCGCAAGCCGGCTGGTGACGGCGCGGCACGTGATCCTTGCCACCGGCGCGCTGGAACGGCCGTTTCCGGTGCGTGGCTGGACCGAACCGGAGGTGATGACCGTCGGGGCGGCGCAGATCCTGCTCAAATCGTCGGGGCTCGTCGCGACCGGGCGGGTGGTGCTGGCGGGAACCGGGCCGCTGCTGTGGCTGCTGGCACGCCAGTACCTCGCGGCGGGGGCGCCGCCGGCGCTGATCCTGGACACGACGCCGCGGTCGAACTGGCGCCTGGCGGCCCGGCATCTGCCGGCGTTCCTCTGTTCTCCTTACGCGCTCAAGGGGCTGCGGCTGATGGCGTGGGTGCGGCGGCGGGTGCCGGTGATCTCGGATGTGACCGCATTCGGGATCGATCGGGACGGGGCGGCGCAGCTTGTGACCTACCGGCGCGGCGACGGACGCAGCGGGGCCGCGGCGGCCGATATCGTGCTGCTGCACCAGGGCGTCGTGCCGAACGTGAACCTGGCCGGCGCCGCGGGATGCGCACTGGAATGGAACGATGCGCAGGCGTGCTGGCAGCCGCAGACCGACGCCTGGGGCATGACCTCGGTGGCGCATATCGCGCTGGCCGGCGACGGCGCCGGCATCCTTGGGGCGGAGGCCGCGACCCTGCGGGGCGAACTGGCCGGTCTCGCCGCGGCGTGCGCGCTCGGGGCGATCACGCCGCAGACCCGTGACCGGCTTGCCGCCTGCCCGCGCGCCGCGCTGCGCCGCTGCCTGCGCGGACGGGCGTTCCTCGATGCGCTGTACCGTCCGGCACGGTCGATGCGGGTCGCGTCCCCGGACGCCATCGCCTGCCGGTGCGAGGAGGTCACCGGGGCCGACATCCGCGCCGCCGTGCGCGACCTGCACGTGACGGGGCCGAACCAGATGAAGGCGTTCCTCCGCTGCGGGATGGGCCCCTGCCAGGGCCGGATGTGCACCCTGACCGTGGTCGAAACGATCGCCGAGGAACGCGGCGTGTCCCCCGCCGAGGTCGGCGCCATGCGGCTGCGCAGCCCGGTGAAGCCGCTCACCCTGGGCGAGCTCGCGTCCTTGCCGCGGTCGGAGGCGGACGCGAAGGCCGTGTTGCGCGGCTGATCCGATCGCGGCGGCTCACTCGCTCCCGTCCATCCGCGCCGTGTACTGGGTATGGATCAATACCGAGCGCAACACGCCGACAACCGAGCCGGCTATCGATCGGCAACGCCGGCGGCCTGGACCGCCTCGGGTCCGGTCGGCGGCGGTCCGGCAGCATCGAGCGCGGCGGCCTCCCGATCGGTGAACAGGCGCGCATGGGCGGTGAAGCGCACCCCGTCCGCGGCTTCCAGCGAGAAGCTGTCGCCGCCGCCGGTCGTGACGTCGACGGTCACTTGGCAATAGGCCCAGTACCGGAACTGTGCAGCGCCGACATAGAACGGGCTGCCGTCCAGCAGGCCGAGCAGCACGTCGCCGGGACCGACACGGAAATCGCTGCGGCGGAAGCACATCGGCGCGGTGCCCTCGCAGCAGCCGCCGGAGAGATGGAAAATCAGCGGCCCGAACGCCTCGCGCAGGCGCCGCAGCAGTGCGTTCGCAGCCGGCGTGAAGACGACCCGGGCCGGAACGGCGGACCCGGTCACGCTGCCGTGCCCGGCGACCGGCCCGGGCACCGCCTGCGGCGGGCCGGGCCGGTCACTGTCGCCGGAGGCTGCGCCCGGCGGCATCGGGTCGCCTCCGCTCCCGGGCTCAGAACAATCCCAGCGCCTTCGTGCTGTAGCTGACCAGCAGGTTCTTGGTCTGCTGGTAGTGGTCCAGGATCAGCTTGTGGGTCTCGCGGCCGAAGCCGGACTGCTTGTAGCCGCCGAAGGCGGCATGGGCGGGATAGGCGTGGTAGCAGTTGGTCCAGACGCGCCCGGCCTGGATCTCGCGGCCGACCCGGTAGGTGTTGTTCACGTTGCGCGACCACACGCCCGCGCCGAGTCCGTAGATCGTGTCGTTGCCGATCTCGATCGCCTCCTCCAGGGTGCGGAACTTCGTCACCGACAGGACCGGGCCGAAAATCTCCTCCTGGAAGATGCGCATCTTGTTGTGGCCGACGAACACCGTGGGCTTGACGTAGAAGCCTTCGGCGAGCCGGCCGCCGAGCTGCGCGCGCTCGCCGCCGGTCATGCAGGTGGCGCCTTCCTGCTTGCCGATGTCGATATAGCTCAGGATCTTCTCCATCTGGCCGCGCGAGCACTGCGCGCCCATCTGCGTCGCCGGGTCGAGCGGGTCGCCGACCTTGATCCGCGCCACTCGCGCCACCGCCTTCTCCAGGAATTTGTCGAAGATGGACTCCTGCACCAGCGCGCGCGACGGGCAGGTGCAGACCTCGCCCTTGTTGAAGGCGAACAGGGCGAAGCCCTCCAGCGCCTTGTCGAGGAAATCGTCGTCCTGATCCATCACGTCGGCGAAGAAGATGTTGGGCGACTTGCCGCCTAGCTCCATCGTCTGCGGGATGATGGTCTCGGCGGCGTACTGCATGATCTGCCGGCCGGTGGTCGTCTCGCCGGTGAAGGAGATCTTGGCGATCCGCGGGCTGCGCGCGAGTGGCGCGCCGACCTCGGAGCCGTGGCCGAACACCACGTTGAGCACGCCCGGCGGCAGGATGTCGCCGATCAGGTCCATCAGCACCGCAAGGCTCATCGGCGTATCGGAGGCCGGCTTGATGACGACGCAATTGCCGGCCACGAGCGCCGGCGCCAGCTTCCATGCCGCCATCAGCAGCGGGAAGTTCCATGGGATGATCTGGCCGACGACACCCATCGGCTCGCGGAAATGATAAGCGACGGTATCATTGTCGATTTCGGCGATGGTGCCTTCCTCGGCGCGGATGCAGCCGGCGAAGTAGCGGAAGTGATCGGCCGCGAGCGGCACGTCCGCGTTCAGCGTCTCGCGGATCGGCTTGCCGTTGTCGCGGGTCTCGACATGGGCGAGCAGCTCGAGGTTGGCCTCGATCCGATCGGCGATCTTGTTCAGGAGACGCGCGCGCTCCGCCGGTGCGGTGCGACCCCAGCCGGCACGGGCAGCGTGCGCCGCATCGAGCGCGCGTTCCACGTCCTCCGCGTCCGACCGCGCGACCTCGCACAGGACGCTGCCGTCGATCGGGCTCTTGTCGGTGAAGTAGCGCCCGCTCACCGGCGCCCGCCAGGTGCCGCCGATGAAATTGTCGTAGCGGGTACGAAGCTGGCGCGTCGCGGCCGTGGGCCGCTGCGGCTGGTCAAGCATGTCTCGCTCTTTTCTGTTGAGATTCATCCACCGGCGCCCGACACCGGCATGTGCCGGCGCGTGAGGCTGACGGGCAACATGCGCCTCGTCCCGCAGCCTGTGCATTGATCCAGGTCAACGCTGCGGGACCCGTCGGGGCGGCGATCGAACCTGGCGCCGGCGCCCCGTGACCGTCATGGCGCATCCATCGGCCGGGGCATCGCGGTCGCCCCGCAGCAACAATGCGCGGTGCAGCGCAGGTCATTCATATCGGTACCATAATGGCGACGGACAGGGACGCGCGGCCCTGTGACAGGTTCCGTCGGGTGTGGCTGCGCGAGGGGAGGATCGGAGACGCGGTGGTTCCGGTTCGGCGCCCGGAGGGAACGGACCGGACAACGTCGAGCCGTTCTCAGCCGCCGAGTACCGCAACCCCTGGCAGGGTTCTGCCTTCGAGCCACTCCAGGAACGCGCCGCCCGCGGTGGAGACGTAGCTGATCTGCCCAAGGACTGCGGCGTGGTGCAACGCGGATACGGTATCGCCGCCACCGGCGACGCTGTGCAACTGGCCTGCCCGGGTGGCGGCCGCGACCGCGTGCGCAACCGCGGTGGTGCCGGCGTCGAAGGGAGGCGTCTCGAATGCGCCAAGCGGGCCGTTCCATACCAGCGTCCTGAGGGTCGTGATCTGGGCCACCAGCGCAGAGACCGTGCGCGGTCCGATGTCCAGGATCATCGCATCCGGCGGGATCTCCTCGATCGGGAAGATACGCGTCTGTATTCCCGCCTTCGGTTCCGGTGCCGTCACGGCATCGCTCGGCAGCACCACCTTGCAGCCGGCGGCCGCAGCCCGTTGCAGAACCTCGCGGGCGATCGGATGGCACTCCGGTTCCTGCAGGGAACGGCCGACGTTCCGTCCCTGGGCGGCGAGGAACGTATTGGCCATCGCACCACCGATCATGAGCATATCCACCCGACCCACGAGATTGCCGAGCAGGGCGAGTTTGGTGGACACCTTCGCGCCACCGATGATCGCGGCGACCGGGTGCTGCGGCGCGGTCAGCACGGCGGCCAGCGCCTCCAGCTCGGCCTGCATCGCCCGTCCCGCATAGCTCGGCAGCAGATGGGCGATCCCTTCGGTGCTGGCATGGGCGCGATGGCTGACAGAGAATGCATCGTTGACGAAGATGTCACCCTGCCCGGCAAGCTGCCGGGCGAAGTCCGGGTCGTTCTTCTCCTCGCCGGGATGGAAGCGCGTGTTCTCGAGGACGGCCACATCGCCATCCGCGAGCGCCGCGATCGCCTGCTGCGCCGGCGGGCCGATGCAGTCCGCGGCAAAGCGCACGGGGCGCCCGAGCGCGGCGCCCAGCGCCGCCGCCACCGGTGCCAGCGACATCGACGGCACGGGTTTCCCCTTCGGTCGGTCGAAGTGGCTCAGCACGATCACCCGGGCCCCTTTCCCCGACAGTTCGCGGATCATCGGCAGGAGCCGCTCGATGCGTGTGAGGTCCGCGATCCTGCCGTCGTGCACCGGCACATTGAGGTCGGCGCGCAGCAGCACGCGCTTGCCCGCGACCGCTACCCCGTCGAGTGTCCGCAATGCCATGGCCCGCGCCTCACAACCGACCGAGCAGGGCAGCGGTATCCACCATGCGGTTGGAAAAGCCCCATTCGTTGTCGTACCAGGCCATGACGCGATACAGCGCGCCGTCCACCACCGCCGTCTGCGACGCATCGAAGGTGGAGGAGACGGCGGTATGATTGAAGTCGGAGCTCACCAACGGCTCGGTGTTGTAGGCGAGAATACCGTGCAGCGCGCCCTCGCTGGCCGCTTTCATCGCCGCGTTGATCCCCTCCCTCGTGGTCTGGCGTTGCAGCACCACGTCGAGCGAGATCAGCGAGACGTTCGGGGTCGGCACGCGGATGGCGGTGCCGTCCAGCTTGCCTTTCAGGTCGGGCAACACGAGACCCACCGACCGGGCGGCGCCGGTGGTCGTCGGAATGATATTGGCCGCCGCTGCGCGGGCACGATGCGGGTCCTTGTGCAAGGTGTCGATGGTACGCTGGTCGCTGGTGTAGGAGTGGACCGTCACCATGTAGCCGCGCACGATACCGAAAGTATCGTGCAGCACTTTCACCACCGGCGCGAGGCAGTTGGTGGTGCAGGAGGCATTGGAGACGATCCTGGACTCCGCGGTCAGTACGCCATGGTTCACGCCATAGACGATCGTCGCGTCGGCGCCGTCGGCCGGGGCGGAGACCAGCACCTTGCGCGCCCCTGCCTGCAGCAACTGGGCCGCCTGCTCCCGTTTGGTCAGATGCCCGGTGCATTCGAGTGCGACATCCACCCCCTGCAAGCGCAGCCTGGTGGGGTCCTTCTCGGCGGTGACCTTGATGGGACCCAGCGTCCGGCCGCGGTGGCGCACGGTGATGCTGTCGCCCGCGACCTCGACCTCGCCGGGAAAGCGGCCATGCACGGTATCGTAGCGCAGCAGGTGCGCATTGGCCTCGACGCTGCCGAGGTCGTTGATCGCGAGCGGGACGACGTCGTCCCGCCCGCTCTCCGCGATGGCACGCAGAATGAGGCGTCCGATGCGTCCGAACCCGTTGATGGCGACGGCGACAGGCATGACCCGGGACCTTCCGTGAACAACCCGGCCAGGATAGCGCCGGGTTCCCGGGCGTCATTGATCTGCCTCAAGCGCAGCTCGTGCGCGGTTCTGGTCGGCAGGCGCCGTTTCCTCACCCCTCCCATCCGAGATGGCTCAGGAAATCACGGGTCCGCGCCACCAGCGGCGCATCGAAAATCTGCGCCGGCGGTCCCTGCTCGATGATGCTGCCGCGCTCGAACACCACCACGTGATCGGCCACGCGGCGCGCGAAGCTCATCTCGTGGGTCACCACCAGCATGGTCATGCCCTCTTCGGCCAGCGCCTTCATTACATTCAGGACCTCGCCGATGGTCTCCGGATCCAGCGCGGAGGTCGGTTCGTCGAACAGCATGACTTCCGGCTGCATCGCCAGCGCGCGGGCGATGGCGACCCGTTGCTGCTGGCCGCCGGAGAGATTGGCCGGATAGCTCGCGGCCTTGTCGGCGAGGCCCACTTTCTCGAGCAAGGCGCTTGCGCGCCGTTCGGCTTCCCGGTGGGGCAGGCCGAGCACCGTCAGGGGCCCGCTTGCCACATTGGCGAGCGCTGTCATGTGCGGAAACAGCTCGAAGTTCTGGAACACCATGCCCATGCGCTGGCGCACTGCCCGCATGCCGCGCCCGTCGCGCGGCAACACGCGTCCGTCCAGGGTGATCTCGCCGCCGTCGATGGATTCCAGTCCATTTGTGCATCGCAACAAGGTCGACTTGCCGGAGCCGGATGGCCCGATCAGGCACACGACCTCCATCTTGCGGACCTCCATGGAGATGCCGGCGAGTGCAACGAAATTGCCGAACGTCTTGCGTACGTCACGATAGGCCAGCACCACCGCCGCGCCGGCCGCATTGTCCTGCCTGCTCATTCGCTCACTCCGAAGCGGCGATTCAGCCAATCGACCAGCTTGGCCTGTGGATAGCCCAGCGACCAGTAGATCACGGCCATGGCGGTCAGCATCTCCAGCACGCGGAAGGTCCGGGAGCGGATGAGCATCGCCGTATAGGCAAGCTCGCCGACCGAAATCACGGAGACCAGAGAGGTGTCCTTGAACAGCGATACCCAGGTACTGGCCAGCACCGGCAGCACCCGCCGCGCCGCCTGCGGCAGCACCACGATGCGCATCGTCTGCCAGCGGCTCATGCCGAGTGCGAGCGCCGCTTCCGACTGCCCCTTGCGGATCGAGACGATGCCCGCGCGGAAGGTCTCGCCGTTGTAGGCCGAGACGTTGAGTCCGAGCGCCACCAGCGCGGTGACGAACGGCGAGAACGCGACGCCAAGCGCAAGCGGCAGCACGTAGTAGGCTGCATAGATCACCAGCAGCAGCGGCAGGTTGCGGAACAGCTCGGTGAAGCTCGCGGACGCCCCGGACAGCAGGCGTGAGCGCGACAGGCGCATGAGCGCAAGCAGGATGCCGCCCGGCACCGCGAGCACCATCGTCACCACTGCGAGCAGCACGGTCAGCTCCGTGCCGCGCGCCAGCGCGCCCGCATTGTCCCACACCACGGACCAATCGAGGTTCATGACCGCCCCAGATGCGCAAGCCGTGCGTAGGCGATGTCCACCGCGCGGGTGACCGGGAACAGGATGACGAAATAGACCGCCATCGCCGTCAGATAGACCTCGATCGGCTTGAAACTCTCTCCGGCCACCGTCTGCGAGCGGTTCAGATATTCCGGCACCGCGATCACGCTGGCGATCGCGGTATCCTTGATGGCGATCGAGATGATCGAGCCGAAGGCCGGCAGCATCCGCACCACCGCCTGCGGCAGGACCACCCGCCGCACGGCCTGGACGCGTGACATGCCAAGTGCGAGGGCGGCACGGGTTTGTCCCGGCCGCACGGACTCGACACCGGCGCGGACGATCTCGGCCATGAAGGCGGCGATCTGCGCGGTCAGGGCGATCAGCCCCGCCCAGAACGGCGGCAGGACGGCGCCGGTGACGATCGGCAGGGCGAAGTAGGTCCATACCAGCACCACCAGCACCGGCACGGACCGCATGGAGTCGATGTAGAACACCAGCGGCAGGCGCAACCAGGCTGGCCCGTAGCAGCGGGCCAGCCCGATCGCACCGCCCAGTACCAGGCTGCACAGGACGGTCAGCGCAGCCAGCCCCAGGGTCAGGCCGAGACCGCCCAACAGGAACTGCCAGCTCTGCAGGACCGGCGAGAAATCGAGCGACACGCGGCGCTTCCCCAGGATACCGGTTCTCGCGGAATGCTACTTCATGGCCTCCACGACCTGCTTTTCCGAGGCGGCCAGTTGCGGGTGAATCGTCTTTTCCACCGCCCGCAGCCAGGCGAGGAACACCGGCTGGTGCTTGGCGATCGCCACGCCCACCGGCTGCGCCTTCTCCGTGCTGTCCTGGCAGTCGTTCGCGCGCGGCAGCACCGCGAGCCCCTTCACCTTGTGGTGCATCGGCACCCAGGGGATGCGGTTGATCGGGGCTGCGTCGGCGCGGCCGGACATGATCTCCTCCAGCGGTGCGGTGGCGCCGGAATCGGCCACGCCGAGGAGCTTCGCCTTCGGGAAGCGCTGCTTCACCCAGCCTTCCTCGGCGCCACCGATGAAATAGGCGATCGTGACGTCGGGACGGTTGAGATCGCCCACCGTCTTGGCCCGGGCGAAGCGCGGGTCGTTCGCGCGGCCGAACATGCAGACGCTGGTGTTGGAATAGAGCACGAAATCGACCACCGGTTCCCGGTCCGGGGTTTCCGCCAGCGGTGTGATGGAGATGTCCACCTGATTTGCCGCCAGCACCGGAATCTTGGTCTCGTGCGATACCAGCACGGGTTGCAGCTTCACGCCGAGGCGCTTCGCATACGCGGAGGCGAGCACCCAGGCCGGGCCGGACCAGTGCTGGCCGGCGCCGGTCGTGTTCTCGACCAGCCAGGGGGCGTTGGCCAGCACGGCCACGCGCAGCACCCCCGCCTTGCGGATGGCATCGATGCGCGGGCTGGTGCCGGGCGCCGGTACGGCTTGCGCCATGGCGGGCAGGGGGCTGAGCAAGGCGAGCAGCGCAGCGGCTGCAAGGATGCGCCTGAATGCGGTCACGGTTCGATTCCTCCCATTGTCGGTCAGGTCAAGGTTCGGCGGATCAAGGCACGGCAGCACCATCGCGCCGGAGCGCGAGAACGCGCCGGACGCCGTGGCTCGCGAGATCCGCAAGCGCGGCCAGCACGTCGTCGTTGAACGAAGCGGAGGCAGCCAGCGCCGGCGGAACGATATCGGGCATGGCGAAAATCGCATCGCGCAAGGCGCGGTCGTCGTGGGCAGCCCCTGCGGCAGCACGCAGCCGGGCTGCCTGCGGATCGTCGAGCGCAAGCGCACTGCCATCGTCGGCCGTGCCGCGCAGAAAACGCAGCCAGGCGGCCAGGCCAAGCGCGATGCACGGCGCGCGGCGGCCGGCGCGCAGCCGATCGAGCGCCGGGGCGAACTGCCGCTGCGGCAGTTTCTGCGAGCCGTCCATGGCGATCTGCGCCGTGCGATGGTGCAGCGCCGGGTTGGCGAAGCGGTCGAGCAACGCGCGGCGATACGTCTCGAGATCGACCCCTGCCGGCATCCGCAGGGTGGCGGCGCTTTCCGTCATCAGGGCGGCGACGAAGTCGCGCAGCGCCGGTTCGGCGATCGCCTCCGCGACGGTCGGCCAGCCGGCGAGTTGGCCGAGATAGGCGATAGCCGAATGACTGCCGTTCAGCAGGCGGAGTTTCATGTCCTCGTAGGGATGGACGTCGGCGACCAGTTCCGCGCCGGTTTCCTCCCAGGCCGGACGGCCGAGCGGAAACCGGTCCTCGACCACCCATTGGTGGAACGGTTCGCACAGCACCGGCCAGGCGTCCGCCACGCCGAGCGCCGCATCGATGCGGACGCGGTCCGCCGCCGTCGTCGCAGGGACGATGCGATCGACCATGCAGGAGGGGAAGGCAACCTGCTCGGCGACGAAGCGGCCCAGGTCCGGATCCCGCAAGCAGGCGAAGCGGCTGACCACCCGGCGCGCGACGTCGCCATTGGCGGCAAGGTTGTCGCAGGACAGCACGGTGAACGGAGGGATCCCGGCCGCGCGGCGGGCGCCGAGCGCGGCAGCCAGAAGTCCGGGCGCGCTCGCCGGCGTCGCGAGATGGGCGAGATCGTGGCGGATGACCGGGTTGCTCTCGTCGAGGTCGCCGCTCGCCGTATCCCGGCAATACCCCTTCTCCGTAACGGTCAGGGTGACGATGCGGGTCGTCGGATCGGCGAGGCGGCGGAACACGCCGACGGGATCCTCGGGCACGACCATGATCCCGGTCAGCGGCCCCATGACGGCGATCCGTTCGCCCGCGCCGTCGCGCTCGGCGCAGGCATAGAGCCAGTCCTGCGGAGCGAGCGCCTCGCGCGTGTCGGCGCGACGCAGGCTGACGCCCAGAATGCCCCAGGTCGGATCGGCGGCGAGCAGGGGGGCGGTGTAGGCGGCGAGGTGGGCACGGGCGAAGGCGCCGATGCCGAGATGGACGAGGCCCGGGGTCAGGCACGCCGGGTCGAAACCAGGGCGCCCGATCTCCGGCGGCAGCGCAGACAGGGTCCGGCGCGACAAACGCGGCACCTGGGTCACAGCGGCAGGTGTTCCACCGCAGCGAGCGCCACCATGACGCCGCGCAGTTCGGCAAGGCCGCGCAGCCGCCCGATCAGCGGGTAGCCGGGATGGGTCTTGCGGCGCGCATCGTCCAGCAACTCGTGCCCGTGGTCGGGACGGAACGGCAGGCGCCAGTCGGCCGCGCCGGCATCGCGCCGGCGCGCCTGTTCGCGCAGCATGGCGGCGACGACGGCGACCATGTCGACATCGCCGTCCAGATGGTCGGCTTCGACGAAGGAGCCGTCCGGCTCCTTGGCGACGTTGCGCAGATGGACGAAATGGATCCGGTCGGCAAAGCGGGTGGCGATCGCCGGCAGGTCGTTCGCCGCCCCGGCGCCGAGCGAGCCGGTGCAGAGGGTGAGGCCGTTGGCGGGACTGTCCACCGCCTCCGTGATGAACGCGAGATCGGCGGTGTCGGACACGATCCGCGGCAGGCCGAACAGTGGACGCGGCGGGTCGTCGGGGTGGATGGCGAGACGGATGCCGGCTTCCGCGGCGGTGGGAACGACTTCGCGCAGGAACCGCGCCAGGTTCTCGCGCAGCCCGTCGCGGGTCGTGTCTTTGTAGCGGTCGAGCACGCGGCGCAGGCCGGGCACGTCGTAGCGGTCGTAGGCGCCCGGCAGGCCGGCCATGATGTTGGCGAGCAGGCGGTCCTTGTCGCTTTCGGAAGCGCCGTCGAACCAGGCGCGGGCGCGCGCCAGAAGCGCCGGCGGATGATCGGCCTCGGCGCCGGGGCGGCCCAGGATGAAGCAGTCGAACGCCACGTATTCGGCGGCTTCGAAGCGCAGCGCCGTGCCCCCGCCCGGCAGGGGAACCGTGAGCCGGGTGCGGGTCCAATCCAGTACCGGCATGAAATTGTAGCAGACCGTGGTGACGCCGAGCGCGGCGAGGTTGCGCAGGGACTGCCGGTAAGTGTCGAACAGAGGGCCGAGGTCGCCTTCGCCCAGCTTGATCGCCTCCGCGACCGGGAGGCTTTCGACCACACTCCAGCGCAGGCCGAGAGCAGGATCGGCTTCGATCATGGCCTTGCGCCGGGCGATCTCGTCCTGGCTCCACACCACGCCGTAGGGGATGTGATGCAGCGCCGTGACGATTCCGCTGGCGCCGGCCTGGCGGATCTCGGGCAGGCGTACCGGATCGTCGGGGCCGAACCAGCGCCAGGTCTGTTCCATCAGGGGCTCTCCTGCCGCCGCGGCAGCGGCTCGCGTGGGGATTCGAAAAACGCGGCATGCGCGGCGGCAATGCGCTCGACCGCGGCGAAGACCGTGCGCAGGTGGTGCTGCATCGCCTGGGCGGCGCCGTCGCCGTCACGCGCGGCGATGCGGTCGACGATGTCCTGGTGCTGGCGGAAGATCATCGCCAGCCAGTCGGCATCTTCGAGCGACAGGTGACGCACCCGGTCGAGCTGGGCCTTCACCGATGCGATGACCTGCCAGACGGTGGCGTGACCGGCGATCGCCAGGATGGCGCGGTGCATCGCCTCGTCGAGCGCGAAGAAGCCGTGCTGGTCGCCGGCCTCGGTGCGCTGCCGCTGGGCCGCGATCTGCCCTTGCAGGGCCTGGACCTGCGCGTCGGTCACCGCGTCGGCGGCGCGGCGTACGGCCAGGCATTCCAGTGCTTCACGGATGAACTGGCTGTCGGCGACGGCAACGAGATTGATCGGGGCGACGAAGCTGCCGATTTGCGGCACGACGCGGAGCAGGCCGTCGTTGATCAGCCGCTGGAAGACTTCGCGCACGGGGGTGCGGCTGATGCCGTGCTGCTCGGCGAGCAGGTTCTCCGACAGCGCCTCGCCGGGGCGGATACGGCCGGTGAGGATATCCTCATGCAGGCGGCCGTACAGGCGGTTGGCCTTGGCCCGGGCCGGTTCGAAGCGATCGATGGGCGTGGCGGTGGTCGACCGCATGGCGTGTTCCTCTCCTTCCGCCCATTGTACACGTGTACAAGGGGGGCAAGAGGCATACGGCGGCCCTCTGCCCGCATGGGCGCCTGTCGGCCGCGGTTGCACCACAACGCCGGACCACCGTGGTCCCGACGTCGGCTCACCCCTTCGGGTAGCCGACCGATTGGGCGAACGTCACGAACTGGGATCGTCCAAGCCCGAGGACGCGGGCAAGGCGGGTCGTATCGAGCGAGCCGCGGAAGACCGTGGCCAGGCCCGCCGCCGCGCAATAGAGATACACATTCTGGCCGATGAAGCCCGTATCCGCGCTTGCCACACGATAGCGCTCCTGCGGCGTCAGCTCGCTGAGATGCTCGGCATTGCTCACGTAGATGAGGTCGAGGGGGGCGCTGCCCACGAAGTCCTGTACACCGGTCTCGGCACGAATGTCGCCCGCAAGATGGGGGATCAGTCGGTGTGCTACCGGATCATAGCGCCAGACGCCCGCCGGCAGTGCCGCGAAGATCTCGGTCTCGAGCGCATGCCGCCAGGATGGGGCGGTACGGTCGCCCGTTGCGGGCCGGTTGACGCCATAGGCGCACCAGAGCAGCTCGGAAAGAACGAGCGGCGGCAGGCTACGGGACGGATCGAGCTCGCGCATTGACCGTCGTGCCCGTAATGCTTCCGCTAGCGAAACGCCGAAGTCGGACCGCGGCGCCGGCAGCTCGATCGGGGACAAAGCTTCCCGTACCGCGCCGGGAGACGCCGCGACGGGCGTGCCGGAGGCGGCGCCGCGTTGTGTGGCCTGAGGCATTTGTCGGGTCCCTTGTCATCTGCGGTTCGTGCCGAAAACTGTCCGCGCCGATTCCGCTGGCACGATGCTGAAACTGTACGATGACAAGCGGCGGGCGCACTGATCTGGATCAATGAGACTGCCGGCCGGCAATTCTACAGGAGAGCGGATCAGCGATGTGGGCCGGCCGAGACGCGGAGGGGAGGGGGATGAACGGCCAGGTTTCCCGGCTTGCGCCACGACCGACCAGGGCGGACGGGCGCACGGTATGTCCTGGCTGATTTTTGCCTTTGCGGCGCCGGTGTTGTGGGCGGCCTCGACCCACATCGACAAGTATCTCGTCGATCGCTACTTCCACCGCGGCAGCGTCGCCGTGCTGCTCGTGTTCACTGCGGCGACCGGTCTGGTGGTCGCCCCGGTGGTGTGGCTGCTGCAGCCTGGCTCGTTCACCCTGCCGCTGCGCAACATCGTGCTGATCGTGGGGGCGGGCGTGCTCTCCATGGAGGCGCTGCTGCTCTATCTCGATGCGTTGCAGACGGAGACCGCATCCTCGGTTGTGCCCTGGTTCCAGACCGCCCCGTTGTTCGGCTACGCGTTGGGCTACCTCCTGCTCGGTGAGACCCTCTCGCCCAGGCAGATTGCCGGCGGTGCGGCGATCATGGCGGGCACCGTGCTGCTGTCACTGGGCGGGGCCGCGTCGGGCGAGCAATTCAAGCTCCGCCTTGCAGGATTGATGCTGGCGTCGGCGTTCATGCTCGGCCTCAGCACGGCGGTCTTCAAGCTGTTTGCGATCGAGAACGAATTCTGGGCGACGATGGCCTGGACCGGTGTCGGCCAGGTCATCTTCGGCCTGGGGTTGCTTGCGCGGGCGGCGAATCGGCATCGGTTGCGGGTGATACTCGGCGGCAACACTGGCGTGGTGATCACGGTGAATGCCATGAACGAAGCCATCAACCTTGCCGGCAGCCTGGCACAGCGCTATGCGCTGCTGCTCGCCCCGCTCAGTCTAATTCAGGCGGTGGGCGGCACCGGACCGCTGTTCGTCTTCCTGTTCGGCGTCGCCCTGTCATTCGTCCGTCCGGTGCTCGGGAGCGAAGACCTGTCGCCGGCAAACCTGGTCCGGAAGGCCGGCGCGGCCATCCTCGTGGCCATCGGGGTGATCGCCGTGAGCGGCTGAAAGCGTGGCCATGGCCGATCGTTACGTCCTGCTTCGGGTGCAGGCGCCACCTGCGATGCGGCCCTCTCGCCGCCGGTCTTCCCCGTTTGCCGTCTCGCTGCCGCCTCGCCGGATGAGTACGGAACGAGACTACCGCTGCCTCAGGCTCAGGATATAGGCGGCAAGGTCGGCAGCAGCCGACTGGTTCCGGGGTAGACTTAACATGTCCACGTGGGGCTTCTGGATGAAGCGCTGCAACCATGCGGATGTTATATCCGGTTCGATCGGCAACGGCGGGAAAGGACGGTGCATCGGTCCAACCCGCCGGCCCGCCTCGTATGATGACGTGACACTGAGCGCAGAACGTCTCAGCGAGCCGATGCCCCGCTGCCACCCTTCCCGGCGATGACTGAGCCTCGGCGGGCCTGGCAAGAGATCCGGCCGCGACGAGCGCAGCCACGCACAGCAGTGTCCGCGCTGTCGGTTCTCGCCATGCCCGGAGATGTTTCATCGTGTCTTCCTTGGAAAGCCGGTCGGGTCATCGCCAATGGATGGCAACGGTAGCTGGCAACCGGAGTTTCGTGAAGGATCGTCGTGCGGCGTGTGGTCGCCGCCGTCGCCGCCGCGATACCCCGAAATGCCGGGGGAGGGGACACGACCGTCCGACCGGCGGCCATCCGGTCCAGAACGGCCCCGTTCTCCGGACGTGAGACCCTGCGGCGGCTGTTGGTGCAGCGCAATCGCCGAGGACACGCGAACCAAAACGCCTCGTCGCGCTGTTCTGTGCGGCTTCACGTCGTGGCGGACGAGTATCTTGTAGACCCTGCCCAAAACAATGTTTTCCAGGCACGGCTATCCTGCCGCTGCGGCATGCGCGCGGACGTGGCGTGCCAGCAGCCGCCTGATCAAAATTCAGGCGGATTCCGAACGCCTTCGCCTTCCGGCCAATTGATCCATGTCAAGACGCGGCCGCGCCAAAGGCGCTATCCACGCCGGCAGTGGAACCCAAGGGGTCGCACGTCCATGCCCGAGGAACGGGAGATCCTGGACCAGGTCCGCAGCGCGTTGCACAGCGAGCCGCGCGTGCGCCCTACCGCCGGCCCGCTGCACCTCGGCTTCGCCGAGGGCGACCTGACGATCTCAGGCGAGGTGGATCACGTCGCCGGCAAGAAGCTGGCGCTCGAAGCCGCGGCGCGCGTGCCGGGGGTGGTCACCATCACCGATCGCCTGCACGTGCGTCCCGCCACGCTGATGGGCGACGGCGCACTCCGCGACGCGGTGCGCGACGGGCTGCTCGAGGACCCGGCGCTGACCCGATGCGGCGTGCGTGTGTGGGTAAAAGGCACGATCGAAATCGCCCGCGCGCCGGCAGAGCCGTCCGGCACGATCGATGTATTCGTGGAGGACGGAATCGTCACCCTGGATGGGGAGGTCCTGGGCCTCGGCCTGAAACGGCTCGCCGGCGTGATCGCCTGGTGGGTGCCGGGATCGCGCGACGTGATCAACGGCATCGGCGTTGTCCCGCCGGAGGCCGACAGCGAGGCCGCGGTCACCGACGCGGTGCGCCAGGTTCTGGAGAAGGACCCGTTCGTTGACGCCGAAAGCATCGTGGTGAACACCCGCGGGGGCGTGGTCTATCTGGACGGCACCGTGCCGCGCGAGGCCGAACGCAAGCTCGCCGAGGACGACGCCTGGTACGTGTTCGGGATCGACCGCGTGGTCAATCGGCTCGACGTACGGATGTGACGGCGCGCGTTCGTCACCCTGTTCCTGGGCGGGGACGTGATGCTGGGGCGCGGGATCGACCGGATCCTGCCGCACCCGGGGGACCCGACGCTGCACGAGAGCCACGCTCGGTCCGCCGAACTCTATGTCCGCCTGGCGGAGGCGGCGCACGGGCCGATTCCACGCCACGCCGGGTTCGACTACGTCTGGGGCGACGCGCTCGCGGCGCTGCGTGTGGCGCGGCCGGACCTGCGGATCGTCAATCTCGAAACCAGCGTCACGGTCAGCGACGACCCCTGGCCGAAGGGCATCAACTACCGGATGAGCCCTGCCAATGTCCCGTGCCTGGCTGCCGCGGAGATCGACTGCTGCGGGCTGGCGAACAACCACGTGCTCGATTGGGGCGAGGCAGGACTGCTGGAGACGCTCGCGACCCTGCGCCAGGCCGGCATCCGGATCGCGGGGGCGGGCCGCGACGCCGCCGCGGCCGCGGCGCCGGCCGCCCTGCCGCTGCCCGGCGGCGGGCGTGTGCTGGTCCATGCCTTCGCCGCCCAGGACAGCGGCGTGCCGCGGGCGTGGGCCGCGACCGGGACGCGGCCCGGCGTTGCGCTGCTGCCCGACCTGGCCGCAGCGACGGCCGCGCGCATCGCCGCCGAGGCCGACGCGGGCCGGCAGCCGGGCGATCTGCTGGTGGCCTCGGTGCATTGGGGCGGCAACTGGGGTTGGGAGGTCCCCGCCCGGCACCGCGGCTTCGCGCATGCCCTGCTGGAGGGCGGCTTCGATCTGCTGCACGGGCATTCGTCGCATCACGCGAAGGGGATCGAACTCTACCACGGCAAGCTGATCCTCTACGGCTGTGGCGATTTCATCAACGACTACGAGGGCATCGCAGGCTATGAACAGTTCCGTCCGGACCTTTCGGTGATGTACCTGGCTCGCCTCCATGCTGCCGGCGGCGCGCTGGCGGCGCTCACGCTCGTTCCCTTCCAGGCCAGGCGATTTCGCCTGCGCCGCGCCCCCGCGGCGGAAGCCGCGTGGCTGCGCGCGACCTTGGCGCGGGAAAGCGCCGGATGGGGTATCGCAATCGCCGCCCAGGACGACGCGACGCTGGTGGTGGGGCCGGGCTGACATGCCGGAAGTGCCCGATGTCGAGATTTTTCGCCGGGAAGCCGAACGAAACTGTCTTGGCCGGGTGATTGCCCAGGTTGTGATCAGCGATCCCGGCAGCGTCGCAGGCGGCCCGGCTTGGTCCTGTAGCGCCGCCTGAACGGCGTACGGCTGCAAGCCTTCCGCCGTCACGGCAAGCACTTGCTCATCGAGCTTGATCCGCCGGCCGCGCTCGCGATGCATTTCGGCACAAAGGCGACGATCCGGCAGTTGACGGACAGTCGCCCTGATCCGCGGATCCCCGAACAGCGGAGCGGACCCGTCGGCGTGTTGACCCATGTCAAGGCGCCGTGCCGTGGGCCGGGCCAGGAAAGAGCCAGGCGATGGGTGGAGAGCCTGATGCCGGTGGTCAATGCCGAAGTCGCGGCTCAGCTCGATCGGCTCGCCGATCTGCTGGATATCCAGGGGGCCAACCCGTTCCGTGTGCGCGCATACCGCCGGGCCGCGCGGCTGGTGCAGGATCTGCCGCGGAATGTGACCGAGATGGTCGCGGCCGGCGAGGACCTCGATGCGCTGCCTGGCATCGGCGCGGATCTTGCCGGCAAGATCACGACCCTGGCGCGCGGCGAGGCTCTCCCCATGCTGCGGGGGCTGGAGCGGGAGCTGCCCGCCGGCGTCGTGGCGCTGCTTGCCTTGCCCGGCCTTGGCCCCAAGCGGGTGCATGCATTGCACGCGGTGCTCGGCATCGATTCGCTCGATGCGCTTGCAAGCGCTGCCAAGGCCGGCAAGCTGCGTAAGGTGCCCGGGTTCGGACCCGGCATCGAGGCGACCATCCTGCGCGCCCTTGCTGCCGGGGCCGGCGAGCCGGCACGCACCCGGCTCGCCGTCGCCGAACAGCTTGCCGCCCCCTTGCTCGCGTGGCTGCGTGCCGGCCCGGATGTCGACCGGGCGGAGATCGCCGGCAGTTTCCGTCGCCGGCGTGAGACGGTCGGCGACCTCGACATCGTCGTGGCGACCGACGCCGCCGCGGAGGTGATGGACCGCTTCACCCGTTACGAGGACGTCGCCCGCGTGCTTGCGCGCGGGCCGACCCGCGCGACCGTGGTGCTGCGCGGCGGGATGCAGGTCGATCTGCGCGCGGTGACGACCGCGAGCTATGGCGCTGCCCTGCTCTATTTCACCGGCTCCAAATCCCACAACATCGCGCTGCGCCAGATCGCGGTCGATCATGAGTGCAGAACTCAACGAATACGGGCTGTTCAAAGGAGCCCGACGCCTGGGCGGACGCACGGAGACCGAGGTGTACCGCCATCTCGGCCTGCCGCTGATCCCGCCCGAGCTGCGCGAAGGCGAGGGCGAGATCGAAGCGGCGCGCACCAGACGGCTGCCGGAGCTCGTCGCGCTCACCGATCTGCACGGCGACCTGCATGTCCACACGGATGCCAGCGACGGCCGCGCCAGCCTTGCCGGCATGACGGCCGCAGCGCAAGCGCTTGGGCATGAATACATCGCCATCACCGATCACAGCCGGCGGGTCAGCATGGCGCACGGGCTGGACGCGGCCCGGCTCGGTCGGCAGATCGACGCCATCGCGCGGCTGAACGCCGGCCTGCACGGCTTCACGGTGCTGGCGGCGAGCGAGGTGGACATCCTGGCGGACGGTTCGCTCGATCTCCCCGACAGCATCCTGCGCCGACTCGACCTCGTGGTGGCAGCGATCCACTCGCAGTTCGAGCTTCCGGCCGCCAGGCAGACCGAGCGCGTGCTGCGGGCGATGGACAACCGCTACGTGACGATCCTGGCACACCCGACCGGGCGGCTGATCAACCAACGGCCGTCCTACGCGCTCGATATGGAACGGGTGATGCGCGGAGCGCTGGAGCGCGGCTGCTTCCTGGAAGTCAACGCACAGCCGGAACGGCTCGATCTGACTGCCAGCCACTGCCGGCTCGCGAAGGAGCTCGGTCTCAAACTGGCGATCTCGACCGATGCGCACGCCACCGTTGAACTCGGATTCCTGCACTTCGGCGTCGATCAGGCACGGCGTGGCTGGCTGGAGGCCGGGGACGTGCTGAACGCCCGGCCGCTGGAGGCGCTGCGGGGGCTACTGCGGCGGGGGTGACGCGCCAGGTGTCGCCATCACGATCGCCTGTTCGATCAGCCGCATGGCGCCGTCGCGATCGCCGGCGGCAAGTGCGTGCAAGGCATTTTCGATCGTTGCCGCCAGCGGATCGCTGATCGGGGCCGTGGTCTGGAACAACGGCACGGACCGGTCGAGCCGTCGCGTCTCTGCCATCTCAAGCGCCTGCTGCGCTTCCCCGGTGCGGCCGGCGGCGAGCGCGCCGCGCGCCGCCACCAGGAAGTCGTGCGACGAGGCGTTTTCACCGACCGGCGGCGCAGGCAGATTCGGCGCGATCGTCGAGGCTGCGCCCGGAAGAATGTGGCTCGCCCGATCCGATCGCGGCAACGAACTGCCGGTGCCGATCTCGTTGCCGCGTCGGGCGCCGGTTTCCGGATTGGTCCCGGGCGGCACCTGGTCGGCCGCGCCGGGCGACGGGGGCACGGCCGCAAGCGTCGGCAACGAAAGCGCCAGCAGGATCGCGCCCAGGACAAGCAATCTCGGCCGCATGATGGGCTCTCCGCGCGTGACCGGGCCCGTGCATACGGCGCCGCGCCGCCGAACGGCATTGATCTGCATCAAGAGCCGCGCGTCACGGCATGGTAGTTTCCCGCGCCACGGCGGCGGAGTCTCGCCTTGCTGCTTTATCGCATACGGCTGTTCTCGCTGTTCGGTTTCGCGGTCAGCATCGATGCCTCCTGGCTGGTGCTGGCGACGCTCGTGGTCTGGAGCCTGGCGGCTTCGGTGTTCCCCGCGCTCTACCCGGGCTTCGCGCCGGGCATCTATTGGATCATGGGGCTGGCGACGGCGCTCGGGCTGCTCGGCTCGATCGTGTTCCACGAAACCGCCCATGCGCTGGTCGCGCGGCGCTTCGGCATTCCGATCAGCGGCATCACCCTGTTCATCTTCGGCGGCGTCGCCGAGATGCAGGCAGAGCCGGAGTCCGCACGCGCCGAGCTGCTGATGGCGCTGGCCGGGCCGCTCGCCAGCCTGCTGCTCGTCGTAGCCCTTTGGCTCGCGGCCGCGACGGCAGGGGCCGGGCCGATCGGTGCCGCATTGGACTATCTCGGCCTGATCAACCTCGTGCTGGCGCTGTTCAACCTGGTGCCGGCCTTTCCGCTGGACGGCGGACGGGTGCTGCGCGCCGGGTTGTGGCTGTGGCGCGGCGACCTGCTGCAGGCGACGCGGATCGCGGCAGCGATCGGGCGCGGCTTCGGGCTGCTGCTGGTCGTGTTCGGCATCTTCCGCGTGCTGGGCGGCGATGTGGTGGGCGGGGTCTGGAGTTTCCTGATCGGCCTGTTCCTGCGCAGCGCTGCGATCGAAAGCTATCGCCATACCTTGGCCGGCCACCTGCTTGCGGGCGTCACCGTGGGGCAGATCATGCGTGCCGCGCCGGTGGTGGCGCCGGCGGAGATTTCGGTCGCGTCCTTCGTCGCGGATTATGTCTATCCGCATCACGATGCCTGGTTCCCGGTGGTCGAGGGGACCGTATTGATCGGTACCGTCGGCACGCGGGAGGTAGCTGCCGTGGATCGCGCGCGCTGGTCGAGTACTCCGCTCGCCAGCATCCTGAAACCGCTGACGCCGGAGACAACGGTCGCACCGGAGACCGATGCCCTGACGGCCCTGCGCCGGATGCGCGGCGCCGGCGGGGAACGACTGCTGGTGCTGCACGACAACCGGCTGGTCGGCGTGCTGGGTTTGCGCGACGTGCTGGGTGCGCTCGCCGTGCGCGAGCAACTGGGTGTTCCATGAGCGACCCCGCCCTGGTTCCGATCGCGCGGCATGTCTGGGAGGAACGCTACCGCCACGGCGGCGCGAACGAGGCCTCGGTGCAGGCGACCTGGCGCCGGGTCGCCGGCGCGCTGGCCGCGGTCGAGCCCGCCGACCAGGCGGGCTGGCAGGCGCGGTTCGACGCGCTGCTGCAGGACTTCGCCTTCCTGCCCGGCGGACGAATCCTCGCCGGTGCCGGCACCGGGAAGCGGGCCACTCTGTTCAATTGCTTCGTCATGGGCACGATCGAGGATTCCGTGCCCGGCATTTTCCGCGCGCTGGAGGAAGGCGCGATCACCATGCAGCAGGGCGGCGGGGTCGGCTACGACTTCTCCACCCTGCGCCCGCACGGTACGCGGGCGGAGACCTCGGGCACTATCGCCTCGGGCCCGGTTTCCTTCATGGATGTGTGGGACGCGATGTGCGCCACCATCCAGTCGACCGGTGCGCGGCGCGGCGCGATGATGGCGACTTTGCGCTGCGACCATCCCGACATCATCGGCTTCATCGATGCCAAGCGCCGGCCCGAGCGGCTGCGTCGTTTCAATCTCTCCGCACAGGTGACCGATGCGTTCATGCAGGCGGTGGCCGCCGACGCACCGTGGCAGCTCGTGTTTCCCGCCGCTTCCCTGCGCGGTGCCGGCGAGACGGTGATGCGCGACTGGCCCGGCGCCGCCGGTCCGGTCGCCTGCCGTGTGCTCCGCACCCTGCCGGCACGCCTGCTGTGGGAGCGGCTGCTGCAGGCCAGTTACGCCAGCGGGGAGCCGGGGGTGCTGTTCATCGACCGGATCAACCGGATGAACAATCTCGGCTATTGCGAGCGCATCAGCGCCACCAACCCCTGCGGCGAAGTGCCGTTGCCGCCGTATGGGGCGTGCGATCTCGGCTCGATCAACCTGGCCCGGTTGGTGCGCGATCCGTTCACGCCAGGGGCACGATTGGAGACCGAGCGCGCCGTGGCCCTTGCGGGGATCGCGGTGCGGCTGCTGGATAACGTGATCGACGCATCGATCTTTCCGTTGCCGCAGCAACGCGTGGCCGTGCGCCGGGCACGGCGGATCGGCCTTGGCATCACCGGCCTGGCGGATGCGCTGCTGATGCTGGGGCTGCGTTATGACCAGCCGGCCGCGCGGGACGTCGCGGCGGAGGCGATGCGCGCGGTCTGCCATGCCGCCTATCGCGCCTCCATCGCGCTTGCCGCCGAGAAGGGGGCCTTCCCGGGGGTCGTCCGCGACGCCTATCTGGCGGCGCCGTTCATCCGCGCGCTGCCCGACGACATCCGTGATGGTATCGCACGCGATGGCATCCGCAACAGCCACCTGCTTGCGATCGCGCCCACCGGCACCATCAGCCTGCTGGCCGGTAATGTCTCGAGCGGCATCGAGCCGATTTTTGCCGCCGAGGCCAGCCGCACGGTCCTGGACGCGCGCGGCGCGCCGCGGCAGTTCACGGTAACCGACGCCGCGGTGCGGCTGTGGCGCGCCGGGCAGCCGACCGATCTTGGGTGCGCCGTACCGCCGGCGATGATGAGCGCGGCGGACGTGTCGCCGGCGGCCCACCTGGCCATGCAGGCCGCGCTGCAGCCCTATGTGGACAACGCCATCTCCAAGACCATCAACCTGCCGGCGACGGTGGATTTCGCAGCATTCGCCGAAGTCTATGCCCAGGCCTATGCGCTTGGCCTGAAGGGCTGCACCGCGTTCCGTCCCGGGGCTGCGCGCGAGGCGGTGTTGGCAGTCGATCGGTTCCCGACACGAGACGGATCAATGGGTCACGCGTGACGGCCATGAGCGGCTCCTTGCGGAGCCGGAGCGCGATGGAGTCGCAGCGTAAATGGCATCTGGTGGAGGGAATGGTAGCGGACAGCGTTGCGCAGCGAGCGCGGTACGCCGATTGCGGCGTGGAAGCCGGAGATGTACGCCGTTTCTACAGCTCGAAGCCGTGCGCGAGCGGGTCGCGGCTATCGACCAGGATGGTGTTGTAGCCGGTCACGCGCGCCCAGCCGGCGACACTCGGCCGGATGCCCTCGTAGGCACCGACCGCCGCGCGGCCTTCGACCCGGCAGTCGAACATGGTGCCGATGATGCTCTGGTGGATGAAGTCCGCGCCGACCGCGAGCTGCCCCTTGGCGACGCGCTGCGCCATGCGTGCGCACGAACCGGTGCCGCAGGGCGAGCGGTCGTTGCCCCTGGCGCCGTAGAACACCACGTTGCGCGCATGCGCGCGATCGCCCTTCGGCCGGTCGCCCCACATCACATGGGTGACGCCGGCGATCCGCCCGTCTTCCGGATGCACCGGCGCGACTGCCGCCTGGGCCGCCGCGCGGACCAGCGGGCTGAGGCGCTGAATGTCGCCGACGGTGCAGGTATCGAGGCCGCGCCAGCCCGGCTGCGGCTCGACGATCGCGTAGTAGTTGCCGCCGTAAGCGACGTCGACCCGCAGCGGCCCGAGCCCGGGGATGTCCAGCGCGACGTCCGCCGCGTGCAGGTAGGCCGGCACGTTGAACAGCCGGACCTGCTCGACGAAGCCGCCCTCGCGCCGGAACTCGACGGCGACCCGTCCGGCCGGCGTCTCGATCCCGAGCCGCCCTTCCTCGCGCGGCACGACCAGCCCCTCCTCGATCGCGGCCGTCACCGTTCCGATCGTGCCGTGCCCGCACATCGGCAGGCAGCCGCTGACCTCGATATACAGCACGCCGATCTCGCAATCGGTGCGGGTCGAAGGATAGAGGATCGTGCCGGACATCGCGTCATGGCCGCGCGGCTCGAACATGAGCGCACGGCGCACCCAGTCGTGCTCGCGCTGGAAGATGATGCGCTTCTCGGCCATCAGCACGTGCGGCAGCAGCGGTGCGCCGCCGACCACCATGCGGACCGGGTTGCCGCAGGTATGGGCATCGATGCAGAAGAAGCGATGTCGGCTCATGGCGGTTCAGCCTCCGTTTGCAGACCGGAAGCGATCGATCGCGAACGGTCCGATATCGATATGGGGGGGCGCGGCCGGCGACCAGGTCGGCGATCAGCCGCCCCGTCGTCGCCTGGGTCAGACCGACATGCCCGTGGCCGAACGCGTGGAAGATGCCGCCCGCGCGGGGCGAGGCGCCGATCACCGCTGTTGGCCTGCTGCACGAGTGTGTCCTGGCGTCCAGGCTTGACCCCACCTTCACGAACGATGGCGCGCCGATGTTGCCGGACCTGTTCGGATTCGGAAAGACCATGGCCGGTATCCGACAGCAATCCCGGCAAAAGGCAGCGTCCCTCAAGGCTTTTCACTCTGCCATACCGAGGCGCTCGCGCCAACGCAGCCGGCCGTTCAGGTACCGGAACAGCCTATGGCGCAGTTTTCGTGGCACCACGCCGGGCGGCCTGAATGGCGGCGTCCAGCGCACTCAGGAAGCGCGACCGGTCGGCACGGGTGAGCGGCGGAGGGCCGCCCGTGTTCGCCCCGATCTCCCGTCGATATTGCGCGATCGCGCGGCCGGCGAGCGCCGTGCCGATATTGTCTCCGGTCCAGTGCTTTCCCACCGGGGACACGGCCTTCGCTCCTTTGGCGAGGCATCGGGCTGCCAGCGGGATATCGGCCGTGACGCAGACATCGGCGTCGGTGATGTGCTCCGCGATCCAGTCATCGGCGGCATCCGCCCCGGCCGGGACGGTGATCAGGACCACGTTCGCCCGCCCCGTCGGGCGGATCGGACGGGATCCGTTGGAAACGATGAAGGCCTGCAGGCCGAGGCGATCGGCCACGCGATAGACCTCGTCGCGAACCGGACAGGCGTCGGCGTCGACGTAGATGCTGGTCATGACGCCGCCTGATCCCGGGACCTCGGGGCGGGCGCCATGCTCGGCACCCTGCCGTCGCATCGGCCCTGACTGATCGTCGCCGAGTGGTCCAGGCCGCGCCTCCAGGTCATGATGGCCATTGGCCGTGCCTTGGACATGCGCCGACGCTCTGCTGGTTGAGGCCGAGGCCGCCTGGTGATGATGTTCGGGGCCGCCTGAGCAGGCCGCTTCGCTCAGTGCCGCACCGGGATCAGTGCCGCACCGGGAATTGCAGGCAGAGCAGTTCGGCCCCGGTCTCGCCGGCGCCGCCGTCCAGCGCCGCCTCGTCGGGGGAGACGAACACGCAGGACTGCGCCGGCAGGGTCGGATGATCGGCCAGGTCGAGGCTGCCGGCCAGCAGCAGCCAGAACTGCCCACCGCCGGCGGCAGGGTCGGCACCGTGCAGCGACATGCCGGGTGGCAGGCGGTAGCGCCAGCCTGCCAGGCCGTCGCTCGCCTGCTCCAGGACCGGGTGGCATTCCGGCGTGGACAGGGCAGCCAGGGTCGTGGCGGCGACCGGGGGCTCGGGCGCTACGGTCGCCTCCCGGTGCTGGCGGTGGCCGCGGCCGGCGCGCAATTCGGCCCGCGCGCCCGGCATGTAACGGGCCCCGGGGTCCCAGGCGTTGCGCAGGGTGAACCAGGCCACCCCGTCCTCGGCGGCCACGATCGGACCGTACGCCGACCAGGCATCGGTGTAGTGCACCGCGATACTTGCCACCTCGTGCCGGCCGAGCTGACCGGAGCCGCCCATCACCACCTGGAACTGGTCGGCCTGGTGGAAATGCGGGTGCACCACCGCCCCGGCGTCCTTCTCCACCAGGAAGGCCACGGGATAAAGCGCGCCCTGCTCCGGGGCCGGATCGGACGCGGCGCGCGTGTAGCGATTGGCCCCGATGAAGGTGGTGTGCCAGCCATTGGCGGTGCGGCGGCGTGCGGTCTCGCGTGCGGTGCGGCTGTCGGCGATCAGAAGCATGCCGTTTCCTCCATGTCGGACCAGGGAAGACTTCGCCCGGCACCCCGGATTGTCAAATCATCCCGCCGCTCGCCAGGGAGCGTGTTTCGGTTGGCATTCCGGCGGATGACGGCGAAGACGTCGCTGCCAGCCCCGGCCGAGGCGATGGAGCGAGCGCCATCGGATGACAGGAGCCGCAATACGCTGCGCAAGCATTCAGAACGCCAGCAGGTTCTCGCGAAAAAGCGCGTGTTCGTAGCCGTCCCTGATCAGCTTGCGCCGCTTCAGGGCCGGCGCCAGCCCATCGGCGATTTCGCTGATGGAATGCCGCGTGACGGTGCTCCCGATCAGGAAGCCGGATCCGCCAACGGCCTCCATGATCTCCCCCATGCGGCCGGCGACCGTATCGGGCGATCCGACCAGGGGAACCGACTCCGTCGACGCGAACCGCAGCATCTCGCGCAAGGTGCCGCCATGCCGGGTCAGTTCCTTGACCGAGCTCTGATGGCCGTTGACCCGCGCGTGAATGTCCTCAGGCAGCGGCTCGTCGAGATGGAATTTCGAGAGATCGACGCCGAGCGCGTAGGAGAACCGTTCCATCTTGGCCGAAAGATCCCGCTTCTCCCCGGCCAGGATGAGCTCGTAGCGGTCCTGCGCCTCCTGGTCGGTTTCGCCGAGGACCGGGGAGACGAGGAACATCGTCTTGCAGTCCGTCTTCGCACGGCCGAATTTCGCCAGCCGCGCCTCGACGTCCTGCTGGAAAGCCGCCATCGCGGCGATGCCGTTGGAGGACGCGACGATCGTGTCGGCATGCCGCGCGGCGAGATCGCGGCCCGCGGGCGAGCCGCCGGCCTGGCAGATCACCGGCCGGCGTTGCGGCCCCGGGATGGTGTTCAGCGGGCCGCGCACCTTGAAGAATTCGCCTTCGAAATCGATGGCGTGCACCTTGGAGAAGTCGGCGTAGACGCCGGTCTCGGTATCGGCGAGCACGGCGCCCGGTTCCCAGGACTCCCAGAGCCGGCTGACGACGTCCATCCACTCGTCGGCCATGCGGTAGCGAAGGTCGTGCTCGATATGCCGGTCCAGGCCGTAGTTCTGTGCCGCGCGATGCCCGCTCGCGGTGACGATGTTGAGGCCGACGCGGCCTTCGGTCAGGTGATCGAGCGTCGTTCCCAGACGGGCCGCGAGGAACGGCGGGTAGAAGCTCGTCGTGACGGTGGCGATGACGCCGATATGCTTGCTGCCCGCCGTGATGAGCGGAACGAGCGGCATCGGATCGTTCTTCGGCGCCCCCGCGGCGCGCGCCAGGGTGGCCTTCATGCTGCCTTCGTAGGTGTCGTTGATCATCGAGGAATCCTCGATCATCAGGTAGTCGAAGCAGGCGCGCTCGAGCGAGGCGGCCATCTCCACATAGAAGCGCGGCCGCATCCATTCCGTGCCGATCGCCCCGGACCATTTCGCGCCCCAGCCCTGGACGCCAAATCCGGCCTTCAGGAACCAGCCCAGATGAAACATCGTGATGCTCCTTGTTCGACAGTGACGAAACGACAGCGGATGGTCAGGCCTCCGCCGGCACGGCGATGCCCGGGTGCGCGACGAGGCTGCCCGCGAAATGGCAGCGTGTGACGTGCGACGCGGAGACGCGGACGGGCGGCGGCGCCTCGGCGCGACACAGTGCCGCCGCCAGCGGACATCGGTTCGCGAACCGGCAGCCGATGTCCGGCACCGCCTGGTCCTCCGGCTCGGCCTGCCCACGCCGGCGCGCGCGGCCATCGATCCCTTGCGGGATCGCCGCCAGCAAGGCGCGCGTGTAGGGATGCGCGGGCGCGGCCAGCACGTGTTCCGGCGCGCCCTCCTCCACGATCGTGCCGGCGAACATGACCGCGACCCGCGTGCTGATGCGCGCGACCAGCGCCAGGTCGTGGCTGATGAACAGGAGACTGAGCCCGAGGTCGCGCCGCAGCCGGTCGAGCAGGTTGACGATCTGGGCCTGCAACGACACATCGAGCGAGGCCACCGGCTCGTCGGCGATCAGCACCTCGGGATCCATCGCCAGGCTGCGCGCGATCGCGAGCCGCTGCCGCTGGCCGCCCGAAAGCTGGTGCGGGAGCCGCAGCAGGATCGCCGGCTCCAGTCCGACCATCCGCAGCAGCTCCTCCGCCCGCGCCTGCCGCCGATCGCGCGCGAGGCCCGCGACCGCGAGCGCTTCCGCCAGATGCCGTGCGACCGTCTTGCGCGGGTTGAGCGAGCTGCCGGTGTCCTGGAACACCATCTGCACGCCGGTGCGGAACGGCCGCAGCGCGGCGCCGGTCGCCCGCGTCACGTTGTTTCCCTTGTAGGCGACGCTGCCGGCATCGACGTCGAGCAGGCGTATCGCCACCTGCGCGAGCGTCGATTTGCCACACCCGCTCTCGCCCACGAGGCCTACGACCTCACGCCGGTGGAGCGTGAGCGAAACATCGTCGAGCGCACGGAACCGCGGCGCCCGTCCCAGGAGGCGGCCGAGCATGCCACGCGCGGCGCCGAACTCCTTGCGGACCTCGGTCAGTTCCAGCAGCACCTCGCTCGTGGGGGAACCGCTCATGGCACCGCCCAGCAGGCAAATTCCCGGGTTCCGCTTGCGCGGGTCGCCGGCTGCTCGGTGCGGCAGATTTCGGCCGCGTCCGGGCAGCGCGGGGCGAAGGCGCAGCCCGGCGGGATCGCGCCCAGCCGCGGCGGCGCGCCCTCGATGCTCTCGAGCGCGTCGGTGGGTGCGTGCAGCCGCGGCACGCAGCGTTGCAGCAGCCGCGTATAGGGGTGCCGCGGCGCCGTGAAGACCTGCCGCGCCGTCGCGGCCTCGACGATGCGCCCGGCGTACATCACGCAGACCCGGTCGCAGATCTCGGCAACCAGATCGAGATTGTGGGAGATGAACAGGATGCCGAGACCCAGGCGCTCGCGCAGATCCCACAGCAGATCGACGATCCGCGCCTGCACGGTGACATCGAGCGCGGTCGTGGGCTCGTCGGCGATCAGCAGTTTCGGCTGGCAGGCGACCGCCATGGCGATCAGCACGCGCTGGCGCATCCCGCCGCTGAACTCGTGCGGATAATGGCCGAGCCGGCGCGACGGCGCGGCGATCCCGACCAGCGCCAGCGCCTCGATCGCATGTTCCCGCGCCGCCCGGCGACCCAGCTCCGGGCGGTGGGCACGGATGACCTGGGTGAGCTGCTGGCCGATCGTGAACGCCGGATCGAGCGAGGTCGACGGATCCTGGAACACCATGCTGATGTCGCGCCCGCGGCGCCGGCGCATCTCCGCCTCCGGCAGCGCGAGCAGGTCGGTGCCGTCGAAGCTGGCGCTGCCCGCGGTGATCCGTCCCGGCGGCGCAATGAGGCGCATCACCGCCATCGCGCTCAGGCTTTTCCCCGAACCCGACTCGCCCACGAGGCCGAGCGCCTCGCCGGGCGCGATGTCGAGATCGACGCCGCGCACCGCCTCGGCCATGACGCCGCCGATCGGAAAGGCGACGCGCAGGCCGCGTACGGCGAGCAGCGGCGCGCTCACCCCGCGATCCCCCGGCTCGCGTGGCGCGGGTCGAGCAGGTCGCGCAGCCCGTCGCCCAGCAGGTTGAAGCCGATCACCGTGAGCGAGATGGCAAGCCCCGGGAACACCGGCAGCCACCACTCGGAGGAGAAGATGTAGTTGCGCGAATCCGCCAGCATGGACCCCCAGCTCGGCGTCGGCGGCTGCACGCCGAGGCCGATGAAGCTCACCGAGGCCTCTACGACCACGCCGATGGCCACCAGCAAGGTGCCCTGCACGACCAGCGGTCCCATGCAGTTGGGCAGCACGTCGCCGAGCAGGATGGAGAGCGTGGACACGCCCTGGATGCGGCGTGCCTTCACGTAGTCGGCCGCGATCTCGCCCACCGCGACGTCGTGCATGATGCGCGTCAGGGTCGGCGTGTAGAGCAGGCCGATCAGCACCAGCAGCTTCCATTCGTTGCCGAACGACAGGCCCCGGACGACGATCGGTTCCACGCCGAGGATGCCGAGCAGCGCCACCGCCCAGATCAGCAGCGGGATCGAGGCGACGGCCTCCATGCACCGCATGATGACCTGCTCGATCCAGGTCTGGCGGTAACAGGCGGCAACCAGGCCGGTCACGATCCCGCAGGTCATTCCGATGACCACGGCGAGCAGGCTCACCATGAGCGATATCCGTGCGCCCCAGATCAGGCGGCTGAGCACGTCCCGGCCGGCCTGATCCGTGCCGAGCAGGAAGGTGCCGCCCGGCGGCAGAAGGCTGTTCTCGATCGAGACCGCAAGCGGGTCGTGCGGCGCGATCCAGGGCGCGAAGACGGCGGCGAGGACCACGACGAGCACGATGCCTCCGCCGATGAGGGCGGATGGCCCCGCGCTCAGCAGCCGCGGCAGCCGCAGGGCGCGGGTTCCGGCCGCGGCGCTCATTGGCCGTGCGCCAGCTTCGGGTTCAAATACGCGTTCAGCATGTCGGCCAGCAAGTTGGAGACGATGAAGACCAGGGTGAAGATGAAGACGATCGCCTGCACGACGGTGTAGTCGCGGTTGTCGATGGCGGTGAGCAGGGCGTTCGACATGCCGGGGATGTTGAACAGGTATTCGATGATGAGCGCCCAGCCGAACATGTAGCCGAACGACATCGCGCCGACGCTGACGACCGGCACGAGCGCGTTCTTCAACGCATGGACCAGGATCAATCCTCGCCCCAGCCCCATCGCCCGGGCGGTGCGGATGTAGTCCTGGCTGCCGACCTCCACGAGGCCGGAGCGGGTCATGCGGCTCAGGATCGCAACGTAGTAGATGCCGAGCGCGAAGCACGGGAGGACGATCGAACTGCAGGTGTGGCCAGACCCCCCCGGACCACGGCGTGAAGCCGCCGGGCGGAAACCATCCGAACTGCACGGCGGGAAACCGGATCAGCATCAGGCCGATCCAGAAGCCCGGGACCGAGACGCCGACCACGGCGACGATGCGCGCCACGTGGTCGATGATCCTGCCCTGGAAGCTGGCTGACAGGATGCCGAGCGGCAGTGCCACGAGCACCGCGAAGACGAAGGCGATCCCGACGATCTCGAAGGTGATCGGCATGTCCGCGCGCAGCATCGGGCCGACGGGCCGGCCCGACAGCAGCGAATGGCCGAAATTCAGTCCGTCCGCGACGCCGCGGAGCCAGTGCCAGGTACTGGGCGATCACCGGCCGGTCGAGCCCGTGATCGTGGTTGAACTGCTGGATCTGTTGCGGGGTCGCCTCCATGCCGAGCACGGTGAGCGCCGGGGTCCCGGCCATCGAACGGGTCAGCACGAAGAGACAGAGCCCCACGCCGAGCAAGGTCGCCACGGAGAAGAGGATGCGCTCCGCCAGCAGTCTCAGCATCGGCCCACAGCCTCCCGCCTCAGCTCAAGGTGACCGGCCTGGGATCGATCGTCAGGCCCTGGTTGACGGTGAAATCATGCACCTGGGTGCGCCACACATTCGCGGCGTGCACGAAGCCGATCCAGACGATGGGCGACTGTTGCGCCAGGAACCGCGCCATCGCGGCATAGACCGGTTTCAATTTGGCCTGGTCGGTCTCGGCAAAGGCCTTGTTCAGGAACGTGTCGAGTTCCAGGTAGTTCGGATACTTCGAGACGTTGTAGATCACCTGGCCCGGCGTGAGGCAGTTCTGCACAAGATAGGTCGGCTCCCCGGGCGACATCTGCACCCACAGCGAGGACGCCACGGTGCCGGCGATGACCCCCTGCAGCATCGGCAGGAACTCCATCATCTTCAGCTTCACGGTGATGCCGACCTTCGCCAGTTGCGACTGGATCACGAGGGCCGCGTCGCGCACGTTCAGCAGGTAGGTGGAAGACGGGATCGTCAGCTCGAACGTCACGCCCTTGGCGTATTGCGATTTCGCAAGGTGCTGTTTCGCCTTCTCCAGGTCGAACGCGACCTCCTTGTCCGCCACCGGGTCATACCACCAGGCGTCCGGCGGCGCGATCGTTCCCGACGCATCGAGAAGCCCGTAATACACCTTGTCGGCGATGGTCTTGCGGTCGATCGCACAGGCGATGGCGCGGCGGAGGTTCACGTCGGTGAAGGGCGGTTTCGTGTTGTCGAAATACATGGCGAACCATCCGCCGAGGGTCACGCGGCTGGCGCCCGCGAGGCCGCGCGTCTTCGCCAGTTGCGCGAACTGGCGGGCCGGCGGCTCGCCGATGATATCGGCCTGGCCGGTGCGGACGTAGGCCACGCGCTCCTCGGCCGCCGGAAGCTGGCGGACCACCAGCCGCTCCCAGGCGGGAACGCCCTTGCCCCAGTAGTGCGGATTGCGTTTCAGGCTGATGTTGTCGTTGATCTGCCACGCTTCGAAGATGCCGGGGCCGGTCCCCATGCCGACCGGTGCCGAGCGGAAGAAATCGGGCCCGTGCGCCTCGCGCGAGCCCTTGGGGAAGATGCCCATGCACTTCGTCATGAAGGCAAGCCACGGCGCGTAGGGCTGCGACAGGATGAACCGCACGTGCATCGGGTCGATGACAACGACTTCCTTGATGCGCGTGAAGATCGGACGACGCACGGCCTTGTTCGCCGGGTCGAGCAGCCAGTCGAAGCTGTATTTCACGTCCTCGGCCGAAAACGGCGCGCCGTTCTGGAAGGTGATGTTCGGCCGCAAGGTGAAATCGTAGGTCAGACCATCGGCGGAGATCGTCGGCAGCGCGATCGCGAGCTGCGGCTTGAGGTGTCCGTTGCTGTCGAATTCGATCAGGTTCTCGTAGATCGTCTGCGACACGACCATCCAGTCGTGGTTGAGCATGTTCAGCGGATCGATCGTCGGCGTCACCCCGGGAAGGCCGAGGGTGAGGGTGGACCCTGCGTTCGGCGCCGCCCGGGCGAGCGAGCCGCCGAGCAGCGGCGGCAGGCCGACGGATGCGCCGGCGAGCGCTGCCCGGCGCATGAAAGCGCGTCGTCCATGGGTCGTCCGGATCATCATGTCCTCGCTCCAGATACGGTCAAAATCGGTCCGGCCGGTACGGTGCGGGATCGAGGAACGGCGCCTCTCCCGTCATCATCTCGGCAACAAGTCGTCCTGTGGTTGGCCCCAACGTCAGCCCCTGATGCGCGTGCCCGAAGGCGCACCACAGGCCGTCCTCCCCCGGTGCCTTGCCGATGATCGGCAGCATGTCCGGCGTGCAGGGCCGCACGCCCATCCACGGCGTCGCGTCCGTCCGGTCCGAAAGGGGCAGCAAGCGGCGTGCCACCGGCTCGGCTCTGTCGAGCTGGACGGGCGTGGGGGGCGCGTCGGGGCGCGCGAACTCCACCCCGGTGGTCAGGCGGATGCCGCCCCGCATCGGGGCGAGCAGGAATCCGCTGTCGGTGTCGAGCACGGGCCGGTTCAGCACCGCGTTGCCGCGCAGCCGGTAATGCCGGTGGTAGCCACGCTTGCCGAACAGCGGCGGCGCGTAGCCGAACCGCCTGGTCGCCCGGGCCGACGCGATGCCGAGCGCCACCACCGTCGTTGCGGCCTCGACCGGGCCATCGGCAGTCTGGACACGCCATCCGGCCGCTCCCCGCTGCAGCGTGGCTGCGTCGCCGGTCGCGATGGCCCCGCCCGATGCGGTGAAAAGCCTCGCATAGGCAAGGGTCAGCGCGTACGGGTCGCTGACCGAGAACGGATCGGTCCAGTGGATGGCGCCTGCTTTCTCGATCATCAGGTGGGGCTCCGCCACCGCGAGCGCCCTGGCGTCCAGCCCCGCATAGTTCACCCCAAAGTCGCGCCGCGCGGCTTCGGCCTGGCGCAGCGCCGCCTCCAGCGCGCTCGCGCGGTCGTAAAGGCGCATCCACCCGATGGGGCGCAGCAACCCGGCCGCGCCGGCGTCGCGCGCCAGGGCCAGGTGTTCATCGAGGCAGGTGGCGATCAGGCGCGCGTGGCCCTGCACCGCGCGCAGGTAGCGTTCGGGTGCCGAGTGCCACCAATAGCGCAGCAGCGGCGAGACGAAGCCCGGCAAGGCGAGCGGGTGGTAGGCGACGTCGATCGCGCGGTTGCGCGCGATGCGCCGCAGTTCCGCAGCCGCACGGGGGAAGGCGTGCGGATACACGGCCTCGCGCTGGATCAGCCCTCCGTTGCCGAAGGATGCGCCTTCGCCCGGCCCCTGCCGGTCCACCAGCACCACGTCCCATCCGCGCCGTCGCAGGTGCAGGGACACCGAGACGCCGACCATTCCGGCCCCGAGCACTATCGCGGAGCGGCGCATTCAGGTTCCACCCGCATTCGCCCCGCTGCGCGCCGATGCTCCCTGACGCGCTGGCGATATCTCCGGCGCGTCCATGCCCGTGTCGATGGCGATGTTGCCGTGCGCGTCCAGTCGGACGGTCATTCCCGGGGGAACGACGCATGTGCAGTCGTATTCTTCGATCACCACCGGCCCGTGCCATTCACGTCCCGCGAGATGGCCGCGCTGCAGCACCGGCGTCGGCATCCAGCCGTGGCCGGGGCCGAAGAACGCCTGCCGCTCGGTGGGGGAGGAGGAGGGCGCGTCCGGCTGCCGGGCCTTCGCCCCTCTCAGCATGTCGAGCTGGCCGCTGGCCGACAGGTTCAGGCTGACCAGTTCCACCGGCTCGCCGGCACCCGCGCGATGGCCGTAGGTCCGTTCGTGCTCGTCGCCGAACGCCTCGTCCAGCTTTGCCGCAATGGCCTCCGTGACGGGGGCGTCCGGCATCGGCACCGACAGCTCATAGGCCTGGCCGCGGTAGTGCAGTTTCGCGACGCGGCGCAGCCGCATCTGATCGGGGCGGAAACCGTTCGCTGCCAGTTTCTCGCGCGCTTGCGCCTCCAGCGCGTCCCAGGCCGACATGAGGTCGGCAAGGTCAAGCGCGTCGGTCAGCCGGCGGTACGTGCGGGAAAGATGGTACTCGACGTCGGAGTAGAGAAGGCCGACGGAAGAGAACACTCCGGCGGACGGCGGCACGATCACGCTTCGGATGCCGAGCGAACGCGCCATTCCGGCGGCGAACAGGGGTCCATTGCCGCCGAAGGCGACCAGCGCGTAGGCGCGCGGATCCCGCCCGCGTTCGGAGGAAACCGCCTTGATCGCACGGATCATGTTGGCGGCGGCGACCAGGTGGGCGCCGAAGGCGGCGTGCTCCACCGAAACGCCCAGCGGGCCGGCCACTTTCGCGGCCAGCACGGCGCGCGCCTGCGCGGCGTCCAGCTTCACGCTGCCGCCCGCAAGCTGCGCGGGATTGATGTAGCCCAGCACGACGTTGGCGTCCGTGACGGTCGGCTCGGTTCCGCCCAGGCCGTAGCAGACCGGCCCCGGGAAGGACCCCGCGCTCTGCGGCCCGACCTGCGGCGCGCCGCCGGCATCGACGGCGATGATCGAACCGCCGCCCGCGCCCACCTCGGCGAGGTCGATCGCCGGAACCTTCAGCACGTAGCCGGCCCCCGACATCAGCCGCGAACCGATCATGATGCCGCCGCCGACGGAGTATTCCTCGGCCCTGGTCACCTCGCCCTGCTCGACCAGCGCTGCCTTGGCGGTGGTGCCGCCCATGTCGAACGAGATGATCTTGTCGAACCCTGCCCGGCGGGCCAGCGACTGGGCGCCGATCACGCCTGCGGCCGGCCCGGACTCGATGATGTGCACGGGCATCTCGGCCGCAACCGCGGCCGGCGTCAGCCCGCCGTTGGACTGCATCAGCAGCAGCGGGGCGGTGATGCCGATGCCCTGCAGATCCGCTGTCAGCGACCTGAGATAGCGCCCGACGATCGGCTTGACGTAGGAGTTGATGACGGTGGTCGAGGTGCGCTCGTACTCCTTGATCTCCGGCAGCACCTCGGAACTGATCGACAGCACCATCTCCGGCGCCTTGCGGCGGATGAGGTCGCGGATCAGCCTCTCGTGGGTGTCGTTGGCGTAGGCGTGCAGCAGGCAGACGGAAATCGCCTCCACCTGCTCCGCCAGCAGTTGGTCCAGAATCGCTTCGACCTCGGCGGGATCGAGGGCGCGTTCGATCTCGCCGCGTGCGTTGACACGCTCGTCCACCTCAAGGCGCAGGTGACGTTCGACCAGGGTCGGCGGCTTCTCCCAGGTCAGGTCGTACAGCCGCGGCATGCGCAACAGCCGAAGCTCCAGCACGTCGCGGAAGCCCTTGGTGGTGATGAGGCCGGTACGGGCGCCCTTGTGTTCCAGGATCGCATTGGACGCCACCGTGGTGCCGTGCAGCACCTCCACGATCTCCGCGCCGTCGACACCGGTTTCGGCGAAAACTTCGGCGAGGCCGGCGCTGATGGCGCGCGCGTAGTTGTCGACGGTGGAGGAGACCTTTTTCGTGATGATCCCGCCGTCGGGGTCCATGATGACGATGTCGGTGAAGGTGCCCCCGATGTCGACACCGACGCGGATGCTGCTCATGGGTTCTGCCTTCCGGGGCCTGCTGCCGGATGCAAGGCCGCGTCCCGCAGGCCTGCGGGCTGCTCGCGGAGCACGAAGGGCACGCCCTGCCAGCCGCGGGTCTCGCGGACCCGCGCCCGCAGCGCCTCTGTTGCGATCGTGTCCACCGCCAGGCCCTCCGGTCGGAACACGACGCCATACAGCTCGCGCGCCGCCGGGGGCGAGACGAACCCGTTGCGCACGTCCTTCGCCACGCGCGCCGGATCGCGGTCCAGCGGGTCGCCCCAGCCGCCGGCGCCCGCGACTTCGTGGATGAAGATGTCGCCGTGGCGCAGGTGCCCGTGGAACTTCGCCGGGAAGAGCTGCGGCCCGGCGCCGGCCCGGGCGATGTAGTTCATCGACGGTTCGCCGGGATAGCCGCCATAGAGGCCGTACGGCCGGATGTCGCGGCGGTCCGAACGGATCGAAATGACCGCCTCATCGCCGAGGAAGCGGTAGGTCCGGCGATAGGGTGCGCCGCCCCGGAATGTGCCGGCGCCGCCGCGATCGCCCAGTAGCTCGTAGGCTTCCACCATCAGCGGCTGCTCGGCTTCGGTGATCTCGGCCGACTGGCCGGCCATGTTGGCGAAGATGTTCGAGTTGCCGTCGAGCCCGTCGGCCCAGGGACGGCCGCCCCAGGCGCAACAGGTGAAGTCGCAGAAGATGTAGGGCGCGCGGTCGCTGTCGTAGCCGCCGATCGAGATGTTGGTGTTGCCGCCGTCCGAGGCGGCGAAGACCTTGTCGGGGACCATCCGGGCGAAGGCGCCGAACACGGCATCGACCATGCGAAAGCCGGTCAGGCCGCGGGCGGCGGTCGCCGCCGGCGGGACGCAGTTCACGATGCTGCCCGGCGGCGCGATCACCTCGACCGCACGGAAGATGCCTTCGTTGTTGGGGACGGAATTTTCCATCACCGACAGCAGGCCGCAGTAGCAGGCGGATTTGGTGAAGGAGAGAGTGGCGTTCAGGGCGCCTTTCACCTGCGGCGAGGACCCGGTCCAGTCGAAACGGATGCCGTCGCCCCGCTTGTCGATCACAACCTTGAGCAGGATGGGCTTGCCCGTTTCGATGCCGTCGTCATCGATCCAGTCCTCGAACCCGAACGTGCCGTCCGGGAGTTTCGCGATCTCGGCCCGTGCCAGCCGCTCGGAATGATCGAGCATGGCGTCGGTGAGCTGCCTGACCTTCCCGGCTCCGTAGGTGCGGCAGAGATCGGTGTAGGCGATTTCTGCCACATGGCAGGCGGCGAGCTGTGCGCGCAGATCGCCGGCCACTTTTTCCGGCACCCGGACGTTGGCGCGGATCAGCTCGAAGAAGGTGTCGTTGCGCCGGCCGCCATCGTAGATGCGCATGGGCGGGATGCGCACGCCTTCCTGGTAGATCTCGGTGGAATCCGGTGCGTTCGATCCGGCAACGCGGCCCCCCACATCGGTATGGTGCGAGATCGCGCCGCTGAAGGCCGCCAGCGCGCCGTCGATGAAGATCGGCTGGAAGATGAAGATGTCGGGCAGATGCATCCCGCCGTCGAACGGGTCGTTGAGCGCGAACACGTCGCCCGGCCTGATGCCGTCGCCGAACCGCTGTATGACGGCAGCGAGCGCCGTCGGCATGGAACCGAGATGTGCCGGCAAGGAGAAGCCCTGAGCGATCATCCGTCCCTGCGCGTCGAAGAAGCCGGTCGAATAATCGAGGTTGTCGCGCAGCACCGATGAATAGGTCGTGCGATGCACGGTCAGCGCCATCTCGTCCGCGACGGACAGGAGGGCATTCCTGAACAGCTCGAATTCGAACGGGTCCGGTGCCATGGTCTGCATCGACAGGCATTCTCCACCGTGCCCCAGGTCGCCCGTTGGCCCCCACGACAAGGCCGGCCCTGAGGCGACCGTCTGACGTGGTGACCGATCCGGGAAGCAGGCCGGGTCTGCCTGCCTCGGGTGACACAGGACCGCAAAGCATGCCGCGATGTCCAATCTTCAAGCATTAACGCCCTTGATTAGCGTCTCTAATCGCTACCACGCCCATCTATGCGCCACTCTGCTTGCAATATGCGCAAGCGATGGCACTAATTTGTCCTGTGGCGAGAGGGGATAGCTTGCCGTGTACTCAAGGGTCGGCAGCGCAAGGTCGGTGTCTACAAGGGCCAGCTTGCCGTCGCGGAGTTCCGATTTGATCACGTTCGGCGTGATGAGGCTGATGCCTATCTTGTCGAGCGTCATCTTGATGATCGTCGAGATCGATGAGCTGGAATGGATACGCGGCGTCCCGAGAGACCGTTCCCGGAACAGCTCCTGGATGGCCTGGTAGGGAATGGTGTTCTTCGGGAAGCTGATCAGCGCGTATTTGCTCATCGCCTCGATCGAGACAGGCCGCTCGTCGAAGGCAAGGTCAGGGCTGGAAACGAAAGACAGCGTATAGGAGCACAAATCGACGCTCGCGATGCCGGGTTCCAGGACCTTCCCGAGCAGGAATGCCAGATCGATCTCCTGGCGCAGGAGACGCGCCCTGAGGCTCGTCGTGACGTCGACATCGATCTCGAACGTGATGAATGGATATTTGGCGTTCACGCTGCCGATGAACGTGGGCAGCCAGGTTTGCGCCAGCGTTTCCGCCACGCCGAGACGGATCAGCCGGCTCGTGGTCTCGGGACGGGATATCGCCTGGATCAGCTCTGTCCGGGTCCGGAGCAGGCGATCCGCATAGACGAGCAGGACATGGCCCTTGGGCGTCAGCGACGTTCCCCGGCTCGACCTTTCGAGAAGCCGGCCTCCGACCTCGGCCTCGAGGTTCGTGATCCGCTGGGAGACCGCAGACTGCGTCAGGTGCAGGGCTTCGGCGGCGCGCGCGAAATTCTTCAGCGTGGCAACCGAATAGAAGACCTCCAGCGTCCTGAAGTCCATGGATGGCGTCCTTTCGCCGGGGACGGCGGAGAGGCTCCGGGCCCGTATCGACCATCACGGGCGCATCGTGTCTCAGTCCGCCGGCATGGCGAAAATCTGGCTCGGTTCCGCCTGGAACGGCCGCTCCCGCCGCAACCGCGCCACCATCGCCTCGACATGGGGCGCGGCGGCACAGAACTGCTCGAACTGCCGCGCGTTCACCGCCAGCCCGGCACGCGCGCACAAGCCGGCGAGCTCCGCCCGCCGCGCCGGCGTAACCTCCGCCCGTTCCGGATCGGGAACAGGCGGCAACGCGAGCGGAGCGGCTGCGGGATCGAGCATCGGTCGCCGCGATCGCCACGGAGTGGCGGCCTCATAGGCGTGCGCCAGGCGCAGCACCGTCGTCTCGTCGAATGGCCGGCCCGCGACCTGCATCGACAGCGGCAGCCCGGCATCGGTGAAGCCGATGCATTGCGCGAGCGCCGGACCCGCCGTCACGTTGAACGGCGTCGTGAGCGAGGGCTTGCGCCAGAAGTCGATCGTCCGCCAGGCATCGAGACGCGACGCCGGTCCCGGCCCCGCCGTCACCAGCACGTCGTGGCGCGCGTAGAGCGGCGCCATCTCGGCCATCATCACCCGCCGCTCGCGGGTGGACTGCACATAATCGGCGCCGGTGATCAGCAGGGCGGCGAGCGAACGGCCGAGGAAATCCTCCCCGAACGCACCCAGTTGGGTACGCAGCGCCGGCTCGTGCACGGCGTAGAGCTCGCTCTCGGCGCCCACGATCTTGACGTCGTAATAATCCTGTGCGGGGCGGATGGAAGCATCCTCCACCACCGCGCCGAGCCCGCGCAGCACGTCGAGCGCGGCCTCCATCGCCGCACGAACCGCCGGCGCCACCGGCACGTCACGCTCGTACAAATGGCGCAGCACGCCCACGCGCAAGCCACGGACGTCGCCGTTCAGCGCGGCGGCGTAGTCCGGGACCGGACGATCCGCACTGGCGGGATCGGCCGGATCGTGGCCGGCGATCGCGTGCAGCATCAGCGCGCAATCGGCCACCGTCCAGGCCATCGGTCCGGCGTGGTCGTAGCTGTAGGAGTTGGTCCAGACCCCGGCGCGACTGACCCGCCCGTAGGTCGGCTTCATCCCCACGATGCCGCACAGAGCTGCCGGGTTGCGGATCGACCCGCCGGTATCGGTGCCGAGCGCGCCCAGCATCAGACCCGCCGCCACGCCGGCGCCCGACCCGCTGGACGATCCGCCGGTGGCATGGTCCCGCGCCCAGGGGTTGCGCGCCGGCGGCCAGGGCAGATCGAAGGACGGCCCACCGTGGGCGAATTCGTGCGTGGCCAGCTTGCCGAGCAGGATCGCGCCGGCCCGGTCCAGCAGCCGTACCGTCGTCGCATCGAACCCCGGAATGAAGTCGATGCGCGTGCGCGAATGTCCGGTGGTGCGGATCCCCTTGGTGCAGTAGATATCCTTGAGGCCGATCGGGATGCCGTGCAGCGGCCCGCGATAGCGACCGGCCATGATCTCGGCTTCCGCCGTACGTGCCTGGTCGAGCGCGCGGTCCGCCGTGACCAGCAGGAACGCGTTCAACTGCGGGTCGATTGCCGCGATCCGATCGAGCAGCGCGCGGGTGAGGTCCACCGGCGATAGCTGCCGCCGCGCGATCAGCCCGGCTGCCTGGGCAATCGAAAGAAAATGCAGGTCCGCGGGGAGCCTGTCGGTATCATGGGTCATCGTGGGGGGCCCATTCGCGTTGCGGCACCATGCTCACGCCCCTGATCGAGCGGCGCATGCCGGAATCGGGGACAAAGTGGCCGCAGAGCCGGACATCGGTGCGGTCTCCTCGGAGCGCAAAAACAATCGAACCTGTGAAAGAACGCCCGTTGTCATCGCTCGGGTTTTCAGGCGGTTCGGGCGGCCGACGGGCATTCTTTCACAAACTCTCAGGCTGCGGCCAGGATGCCGGCGCGGGTGCGCATCAGCGGCTGGATGCGGGTGCCGAACTGCTCGATCCCGACTTCGAAGTCATCGAAGGCCAGCATCGCGCCGCGCACGCCCGGCAGGGCGCCGAGAGTATCGAGCAGCCGGGCGACGGTGGCGTAGGAGCCGATCAGGGTCGGCATGTGGGTCGGCAACTGGTTCTCCGCGCGCAGGAAACGTCCCGCGGTGGAATTGGCTTCGGCATTCACATCGGCCCCCGCCTGGGCACGGCGCCACGCCAGTGCCTCGTGGTCGGTGCCGGTCTTGTAGTGCTCCCACTTCGCCATCGCGGCGGCGTCGGTCTCGTCGGCGATGACCATCACGAGCACGAGGGCGCCGACATCGCGGCCGGTGCGCGCGACCTCGGCGTTGAAACGGTCGAGATTCGGCACTGCCCGCGCGGGGTCGTTGCACCCGGTGCCGCTCACGAAGTTGAAATCGCCGTATTCGGCGGCGAAGCGCATCCCGCGCTCGCTTTGCCCGGCGCAGATGAGGGGGATGCGTGCGGCGGGGCGGGGGCTCAGGCGGCAATCCTGCATCTGGAAAAAGCTGCCCTGGAAGTCGGAGTGCCCGTCGGACCAGAGCTCGCGCATCACCTGGACGTATTCGGCGCAGTAATCGTAGCGGCGGGCGAAATGCGCTTCCCCGGGCCACAGGCCCATCTGCTCGTATTCCGCCTTCTGCCAGCCGGAGACGATGTTCACCCCGAACCGGCCGCCGGAGATGGAATCGATGGTGACCGCCATGCGCGCGGCAAGTGGCGGCGGCAAGGTCAGTACGGCGACCGAGGCGAAGAGCTGGATCCGGGAAGTGACCGCGGCGAGGCCGGCCATCAAGGTGAAGGATTCGAGATTGTGGTCCCAGTACTCGCTGGGTCCGCCGAAGCCGCGGAGCTTGATCATCGAAAGGGCGAAGTCGAGCCCGTAGTGCTCGGCCCGCTGGGTGATCCGGCGATTGAGATCGAAGCTGGGTTTGTATTGCGGCGAGGTCGTGGAGATCAGCCACCCGTTGTTGCCGATGGGGATAAACACGCCGATCTGCATGAGGTCGCGCCTTCTGCTGCGGTGCAGCGCGAGTTAGAATAGGAGCGCGAACTAGGCAAGGACAATCGAGATATGTCTTAATATTAGGCATAAGCACCGAATAAAGGCATGTCTGGCTTTGACTACGCACTTTATCTATGCACGTCACGCCGGCGGCTAACCGGAATCACAATACTCCTGATAGGAGAAGGGTGAACCGATCATTTGCCCGGGTCCCGGGCCTGTGCTCCTCGCCGCAGACGTCCCTGTTTCGTTCTCGCGCCGCGGGTTCTGTGCTAGCGTCGAAAGCCGCATGTCCCCCTCCGCCCACCCGCCTTTCCATCGGCGCATCATCCATATCGACATGGATGCGTTCTATGCGTCCGTCGAGCAGCGCGACGCGCCGGGCCTACGCGGGCTGCCGGTGGCGGTCGGCGGATCGCGCAAGCGTGGCGTGGTGGCGGCTGCGAGCTATGAAGCGCGAAAATTCGGCGTCCACTCCGCCATGCCGTCGGTCACTGCCCGCCGCAAATGCCCCGAGTTGATCTTCGTGCCGCCGCGCTTCGACGTCTACAAGGTGGTGTCGCAGCAGATCCACGGCATTTTCGCCCGCTACACGCCCCTGATCCAGCCATTGTCACTGGACGAGGCCTATCTCGACGTCACCGCCCCGCTGGTGGACCGCGGCTCGGCGACGGAAATCGCCGAAGAGATTCGCGCGGCGATCCGGGCGGAAACCGGTCTGACGGCCTCGGCCGGGGTTTCCTACAACAAATTCCTGGCCAAGCTCGCCTCGGATCACCGCAAGCCGGATGGGCTGTTCGTCATCACGCCCAGGATGGGCCCGGCCTTCGTGGAAAACCTGCCGGTGGGCAAGTTCCATGGCGTGGGACCCGCGACGGCCGCCAGGATGAATGCGCTCGGCCTCCACACCGGCCTCGATCTTCGCCATCAGTCGCAGGCGTTCCTGCTGAAGCACTTCGGCAAGGCGGGAAGCTACTACTACGGCGTGGCGCGCGGCCAGGACGATCGTCCCGTGGAGGCCGATCGCGTACGGAAGTCGGTCGGCGCCGAGACCACGTTCGAGCGCGATCTTATGCGCTGGGAGGAGGTCGCGCCGGCCCTCGAGCCCGTCTTCGCGAAGGTCTGGGCTGCGTGCAGCCGCGGCGGTTATTCCGGGCGTACGGTGACGGTGAAGATCAAGTACGCCGACTTCCGTCAGGTCACCCGCAGCCGGTCCTGTGTCACGCCGATCCGTTCACAAACGGAGCTGGAAGGAATCGGCGTCGAGCTGCTGCGACCGCATTTCCCGCCGCCGCGTGGCGTGCGGCTTCTCGGGGTGACGATCTCCAATCTGGAGACGGCGGAGGCGGGAGGTCGCGCCCAGTTGGCACTCGTGCTCGGGTCGGCCGCGCTCGATGTTTCATAGGTCACGGTGATGCGGAGGTCCCGACGACGCGTTCGTCGGATGGGCGGCCCGGTGCTCAATAGCCGAACATGTTCCGTCGCACGTGGACCAGGTGGTCGACCAGCGCCGCGCGCGCCAGCCCGGCGTCGCGCTGGCGCAATGCGGCCAGGATCGCCCAGTGCTCGCGCTGGTACTCGACCCGGCGTTCCGGCATGGCGCTACGCTGCTTCAGCAACCCCCACTCGCCGTCGTCGCGGACCTTGGAGATCAGCGCGAACACGCTGCCGACGAAGCCGTTGTGCGTGGCCGTTGCGAGCGCGCGGTGAAACGCGTCGTCCCAGTACTCGAACTGCTCCAGGGTCCGGGCGACGTCGGCATTGCGGCAGCATTTCTCCAGCGCCGCGAAATCGGCGGCGGTCCCGTTGCGGATCGCGAGATCCACCAGCCCGGGCTCGAAGATCAGCCGCGCCTCCATCAATTCCGCCGGGCTGATCCCGACCTCGGGGAGTGCCGCGTGCGGCAGCGTGTCCGCGATGTCCCGGGCGACATAGGTGCCGCTGCCGACGGTCCGGGTGACGAGCCCCAGCGCCGCCATCTCGCCGAGCACGCGGCGCACCGTCGAGCGGCCGACATTGTAGAGCGTGCACATCTGCCGCTCGGTCGGGAGCTTCTCGCCCGCATGCCAGTGCGCATCGCGCAGATTGGCGAGCAGGGCCTGCTTCAGCGCAAAAGCGGGATCGCGAGCGAGGGACATGCGGGCAACACCTTCCGAGCCAGCGCCGGAGCCTAGCCGGCCTTCGGCTGGATTGGTATAGATTGGGTTGGGCCGATCCGCACCGGACGTCCGCACCGCCCCGTTGACCCGCGGATTGGCGGCGGATATGGTCAACCAATCAGGCCAGTCCTGGACCAAAACAAACCAATTCGGGGGATACATGCGGTTTGCCACTGTCGAGATCGCAGGGCGCGCGCAGCCGGGCGTGGTCTCCCCGGACGGGGAGGGGTTCGCCCTCGCGAGCGAGCTCGTTCCGGGATTCGCCGGCGATCTCGTGGACCTGATCGCGCGCGTGCCGGCGCCGGCATTCGGCCGGATCGCGGCCTGGCGGAGCCTCGCCGGCCATCGCCTGCTGGCGCCGATCCCGTGCCCGCGCCGCAACATCTTCTGCGTCGGCAAGAACTATCACGAACATGCGGCGGAATTCGCCCATTCCGGCTTCGATACATCGGCGGCCAAGGGCGAGACGGCGCCCGAATTTCCGGTCGTCTTCACCAAGCCGCCGTCCAGCGTGATCGCCGACGGCGAGGCGGTGCAGCCCTTCGCGGACGTGACGCAGCAACTGGATTACGAGGCGGAGCTCGCCGTCGTCATCGGCCGACCGGGCCGCGGCATCAGCCGCGCGGACGCGCTTGCCCATGTCTGGGGCTACACGATCGTCAACGACATCACCGCGCGCGATCTGCAGCAGCGGCACCGCCAGTGGTTCCTCGGAAAATCGATGGATACGTTCTGCCCGATGGGCCCGTGGATCGTCACCGCCGATGAGGTCGGCGATCCCGCCGATCTCGACGTCCGCTGCTGGGTCAACGGGGAGCTGCGCCAGCACGCCAACACGCGCGATCTGATCTTCGACATCCCCACCATCATCGCGACGATTTCCGCCGGCATCACCCTGCTGCCCGGCGACATCATCGCCACCGGCACGCCGGCGGGCGTCGGCATCGGCTTCAAGCCGCCGAAATTCCTGGGTCCCGGGGACGTCATGAAGATCGCGATCGACAAGCTGGGGACGCTGACGAACACTGTCGCAGCTTGAGAGTTCGTGAAAGAATGCCCGTCAAACGCCGAAACCGCCGGAAAACCCGGGCAATGACAACGAGCGTTCTTTCGCAGGTTCGATTGGTTTTCACGCTCTGAGCCCCGGTGCCAGCCAGGCGTGACGGTGGCGCACGGCGAGGGCAGGGCAGGATGACGAACGCCGTTCCGGCGAAACATGGGTGGAAATGCAATGACGACAAAGTCCCGGACCTCTTCCCCGACACGGCGCAGCGTCGGTAAAGGCCTGGCAGGCACCTTGTTGGCCGGCCTGGCGCCACCGCTCGCAACCTCGGCCCTCACATCCGCGGCATGGGCCGCCGAGGCCTACCCGAGCCGGGCGGTGACGATCATCGTGCCCTTCGCGGCCGGCGGCTCGGCCGACGTGTACGGGCGCATCCTGGCGCAGCAGCTCAACGCCGCGACCGGCCGCCCGTTCATCGTCGAGGACCGGCCCGGCGCCGGCTCCATCATCGGCTCCGAGGCCGTGGCGACCAGCCGCCCCGACGGTTACACCTTGCTGGTGATTTCCAATACGCACACGGTCAACGAGACCCTGTTCCCGCACAAGCCGTACAAGCTGATGACGAATTTCGTGCCGGTCGCGCCGATCAACTCCGCCGACCTGGTGCTGGTCACCAACCCCGGGCTCGGCGTGAAGACGCCGCAGGAGCTGATCGCGCTGGCCAGGAAGAAGCCCGGCAAGCTGACGTTCGCGTCCTCGGGACCGGGCACGCCGTACCACATGGCCGGCGAGCTGTTCAAACAGATGGCCGGCATCGACCTGGTCCACGTGCCCTTCAAGGGCAGCTCCGAAGCCCGCATCGACGTCATCGGCGGCCAGGTCGACATGATGTTCGATGCGATCACGACGATGGTCGGCCTCATCACGTCGGGCAAGGTTACCGGCATCGCCACCACCGGCAAGACCCGCTCCCCGGTGCTGCCCAACCTGCCGACGGTGGCGGAGGGCGGGGTGCCGGGCTACGAGGCCGTGCTGTGGCTGGGTGTGGTCGCGCCGAAGGGCACGCCGCCGGCGGTCGTCGCCAGGCTCAGCGCGCTGATCAGCAAGATCGACGCGCAGCCCGCGCTGCGTGCATCCTGGGAGAAACAGGGCGCCGCGCCGGTGATCATGACCCCGCCGCAGTTCACCAGCTTCCTTGAAGGCGACATCAGGAAATGGGCCAAGGTCATCAAGTTCGCGCATATCCATGTGCACGCCTGAGACCGCCTCTGCTTGCCGGAGCCTCCGATCATGATCCTGCATCTTCAGGGAGCCGGCGCCTCCAAGGGACTCGTCGCCGATGTGCAGGCGGGATTCACCGCCGCGACCGGCGCCGAAATCGCGGCGTTCTTCGATGCCGCGGGCATGATCCGCGCGAAGGTCATCGCCGGTGAGGCCTGCGACGTGGTGATCCTGACCGGGGACTTCCTCGATGAGCTCGGCGGGCGCGGGCTGCTCGCCGGACCTGCCGTCCCGATCGGCCTCGTGCGCACCGGCGTCGCCGTGCCGGCCGGGCATCCGGTGCCGGATGTTGCGACCCCCGGCGGCCTGCGCGCCGCCCTGCTGGCCGCGCGGGGGGTCTATGTGCCGGATCCGCAGGCGTCCACCGCCGGCATCCATGTCATGCGCGTGCTGCGCGATCTCGGCATCGAGGCGGCGGTGGCGCCGCATCTGCGGCCCTTCCCGAACGGCGCCACGGCGATGCGGCACCTGGCCGAAGCGCCGGAGGCCAACGCGATCGGCTGTACCCAGATCACCGAGATCACCTACACGCCCGGCGTGACCCTGGCCGGGCCGCTGCCGGAGGCGCACGGCCTCGGCACGGTCTACGCGGCCGCGGTGTGCGCGGGCACCACGCAGCCGGCGGCCGCGCAGGCGCTCGTGGCGCTGCTGACCGGCCCCGGCTCCGCCGCACTGCGCCGCGCCGGCGGGTTCGAGCCGCTTCCGGGGGGTGGATGAGCATGCGCAGTATCAACCGCAAGGATTTCCTCGGCGGCGGGCTGATGCTGCTGCTGGGCCTCGGCGCCGCCTTCCAGGCCTCCCACTACGAACTCGGCTCGCTGCGCCGCATGGGGCCCGGCTATTTCCCGCTGGCGCTCGGCATCATCCTGGCCGTGACCGGGTCGCTGATCCTGCTGGGCAGCCTGCGCGGCACCGCCGCCGCGGCGGCGGTGCGGGTGCGGCCGGAATGGCGCGGCTGGTTCTGCATCTGCGCCGGCGTTGCCGCCTTCGCCGTGATCGGACGCTACGGCGGGCTGCTGCCGGCCACCTTCGTTTCGGTGTTCCTCGCAGCCCTCGGCGACCGCAAGAACACGCCGGCGGCGGCGGGCGCGCTGGCGGCAGCCATGACGCTCGTCTGTCTGGTCGTCTTCTGGTGGCTGCTCAGGATCGAGTTGCCGCTGTTCCGCTGGGGCTGAGGCGATGATCGGCCAGTCGCTGACCGACCTGTGGCACGGCTTCGGCGTCGCGCTGCTGCCGGGCAATCTGATGTGGTCGTTCTTCGGCGTGCTGATCGGCAATCTGATCGGCGTGCTGCCGGGCCTGGGACCGATCTCGGCGATCTCGATGCTGCTGCCGCTGACCTACGCGCTGCACCCGATTCCGGCGATCCTCATGCTGGCCGGCATCTTCTACGGGGCGCAATACGGCGGTGCGATCGGCGCCATCCTGCTGAACCTGCCCTGCCACCCGCCGCACGCCGTTACCTGCCTCGACGGCTATCCGCTCACCCAGCAGGGCAAGAGCGGCACGGCGCTCGGCATCACCATGCTGTGCTCGTTCTTCGCAGCCTCCGTCGGCATCATCGTGATGATCGTCGCTTCGCCGCTGCTGGTGGCGATCTCGTTCCGGTTCGGTCCGCCGGAGATTTTCTCCATCATGCTGCTGGGCCTGCTGGCGGGGGCCACCATGTCGCGCGGCTCGCCGCTCAAAGGCGTGGCGATGGTGGTGATCGGCCTGCTGCTCGGCGTTGCCGGGACGGATGTGCTGACCGGCACGCAGCGCTTCACCTTCGGCCTCACCGATCTCGACGACGGGGTGGAACTGGTGGCACTGGCGCTCGGCTTGTTCGGCGTCGCCGAGTTCCTGCGCAGCGTCAACCGCATGGATGCGGTGGGCACTCCGGTCAGGATGCGCATGCGCGACATGCGGCCGAGCCTGGCGGACCTGCGCCAGGCGTTCCCGGCGATGCTGCGCGGCACCGGCATCGGCGTGCTGTTCGGTGCCATTCCGGGAACCGGACCGACGATTACCACGTTCATCGCCTATGCGCTGGAACACAAGATCGCCCGCCATCCGGAGCGCTTCGGCCGCGGGGCGATCGAAGGTGTGGCGGCGCCGGAGGCGGCCTCCCATTCGAAGACGCAGGTCGATTTCATCCCGACCATGAGCCTCGGCATCCCCGGCGATGCCGTGATGGCGCTGATCCTGGGGGCGCTGCTGATCCAGGGCATCCAGCCGGGGCCGCAGCTGATCACCGAGCATGCGGATCTGTTCTGGGGGCTGATCGCCAGCTTCTGGATCGGCAACGCGCTGCTGATGGTCTTGAACGTGCCGCTGATCGGGGTGTGGGTGAAGCTGCTGCAGGTGCCCTATCGCTTCCTGTACCCGTCCGCCGTGTTCTTCATCGCGGTCGGCGTCTACAGCACCCAGAACAACCTGTTCGAGGTGTGGGAGGTGCTGGCCTTCGGGCTGGCCGGCGCGGTGTTCGCCGCGCTCGATTTCCCGGTCGCGCCGATCCTGCTGGGCTTCGTGCTGGGTCCCCTGGTCGAGGACAATTTCCGCCGTGCGCTGCTGCTGTCGCGCGGCAACATGGCGGTGTTCCTCCAGCACCCGATCAGCGCGGGCTTCATCGGCGCGAGCGCCCTGCTGGTCGCCGCCCGGCTGTTCTTCTGGATGCGCGGGCTGCGGCGCGGCACCCCGGACGCGATGACGGCGCTGCTGCCGGAGGTGCCCCCGGGGTAGGAACGGCCAGGGTAGGGACGGCCGGCCTCACCCGGCGCAGCAGGACAGCCTGGCGATATCCTTCGCGAAACCTAGAGCAGCGAGCTTCAGCCCCTCCACGGTCGTGAGATAGGGGAACAAGGTGTCGGCCAGATCGGTCACCGTCAGCCCGTGCTTGATCGCGAGCACGGCGGTCTGGATGGCGTCGCCACCTTCCGGGGCCAGGATGTGCGCGCCGAGCAGCCGCAGGCTGGCTGCCTCGGCAACGAGCGTGATCATTCCCCGCGTATCGCGCGCGGCCAGCGCGCGGGGCAGTTGATCCAGCGGCAGGGTCACCTTCCGCACCGCAAGACCCTGGGCGCGCGCCGCGGCTTCGGTCAGCCCGACGCAGGCCACCTGTGGGTCGGTGAACACCACCTCCGGCATCGCGCGCGCATCGTAGCGGCGCGCAGGACCGTTGAGCGCATTCTCGGCGGCGAGCTTGGCGCCGTAGGCCGCCATGTAGACGAACAGGTCGCGCCCGGTGACGTCGCCCGCCGCATAGACGCCGGGGCGGCTGGTCGCGAGGAACGCGTCCACCGCGATCGCCCCCCGCGCGTTCGTTGCGATCCCGCCCGCCGCCGGATCGAGGTCGGCGGTGTTCGGCGTCCGCCCCGTCGCCATCAGGACCTGCTCGGCGGCGATCGTCCCGGCGACGCCGTCCACCGTCATGTCGAGCGCGATGCCGGCCTCCGTTCGGCGCAGGCGCCGATACGACAGCCCGCACCGCACCGCGATGCCCTCGTCGCGGAGATAGCCGGCGAGCGCGTCTGCAATCTCCGGTTCGACGCCGGCCAGCAGATGCGAGCGGCAGACGATGGTGACGGCGACGCCGAAGCGGGCGAACATCTGGCCGAGTTCGCAGCCGATCACGCCGCCGCCGATGACGAGCAGAGATTTCGGCAGGCGATCGAGCGACAGCGCCGCGGTGCTGGTCAGGAACGGCACCTCGGCAAGGCCCGGGATCGCAGGCACCGCCGGGGACGCGCCGGTCGCGATGACGACCCGATCGGCGGGAAACACCTCGCCCGCCGCCGCGATGCCGGCGGCGGTGAAGCGGGCGGCGCCTTCGACGTAGCGGATGGTGTCGTACCCGGGCAGCAACGCCGCGTATTTCGCCGCGCGCAACCCGGCAACGAGCGCGTCCTTCTGCGCCATCAGCGCCGGCCAGTCGCGCAGTTGGGCCCGCGCGGAGAGCCCGGCAAAACGGGCGGCGGTCCCGGCGTGATGCAGGGCCTCGGCAGCGCGGATCAGGGTCTTGGACGGCACGCAGCCGACGTTGACGCAGGTCCCGCCGATCGTGCCGGCGCCGATCAGCGCCACCTGCGCGCCAAGCTCGCTGGCCCGGATGGCGGCCGAGAACCCGGCCGAGCCGGCGCCGATCACCACGAGATCGGGCGTGGCCCGGCGTGGCGAGGAAACGGTGCAACACGCATGCGTGCCGAAGCCATCCATGGCGATCACCTCCCGGACCGGCGGCTCAGCCGTTGCGCGGCGTTGCCACATCCGCCGGGTAGCCGCGATCGGTCACCGCCTTGATCAGCATCGCCGGCGAGGTCTCAGCCGTGTCGTAGGTCACCCGCGCGGTGACATCGGCGTCCCCGTTCGGCTGGCTGACCTGCACGGCGGAAACGCCCTTCACGTGCGCGAGCGTGCGCTTCACGATCGGCCCGCACAGCACGCAGCCGGCGTGATGGACATCCAGTACCACCGTCGTCGCGGCCGGCTGGGCGGCGAGCGGGGCGGCGAGCGGGGCGGCCAGCAGGCCAAGGGCGAAGGCGGTGGCAAGGAGGCGACGAGCCATGGAACTCTCCCGGTTGCGGCGGTTCGGTCAGGACGCAAGGAACGCGCGGATGACGTAGGGGAAGCCGACGGCGATGACGACCAGCACCGCCGCGGTCCATAGTCCGATCCGCGCGATGCGGTCGGCGCGCGGAGTGGCGCAATAGCCCTCGGCGCAGGCGCGCTGGGCCCGGCCGCGCAGCTTCCAGGCCCCGAGGCCGATACAGCCGAGCGCGACCGCGGCGAAGATCGGCTGGTACGGCTCCAGCCCCGTCAGGGTGCCGATCCAGGCGCCGCTCACGCCCAAAGTGAAGAGCGCAAACGGGATGACGCAGCACGAAGCGGCCCCCAGCGCCGCCGCGATCCCGCCGAGCGAAAGCAGGCCCGCTGTCCCGCGCGGGCCGGGCCTGTCGCCGGTCGCCGTCACGCCGGTCGCCGTCACGATCTCGATCTGCTGGTCCATGCCTTGTTCGCCCCGATGGCTGCGCCTACATCGCGGATATGGGAGCTGTAGCAACTCCAGGTTCAAGAGGAAAAATCGGCGCCTCTACGGCGGCCGGGGCATCGGCGGTCGGTCCGCTGATCCCGATCGGCGTGCTGGCGGCTCGCACCCGCTGCAATGTCGAGACGATCCGCTTCTACGAGAAGATCGGCGTGCTGGCGAAGCCGGCCCGCACCGAGGGCGGGCATCGCGCTTATGGCAGCGCCCATGTCGCGCGCCTGACCTTCGTCCGCCGCGCCCGCGAACTCGGCTTCACCCTGGACGCGGTGCGGGCGCTGCTGCTTCTGGCCGATGCGCGGGATGTGCCGTGCGCGGAGGTGAAGGGCGTTGCGATCGCGCATCTCGCCGAGGTGCGGAGCAAGATCGCCGATCTGCACGCGATGCAGACGGCGCTCACGGCGCTGATCGCCGGGTGTGACGCCGGGGAGCAGGCCGGTTGCCCGCTTGTGGCAACCTTGTTCGGCGCGGCGTAGCGACGGCCGGGCGGGTCGCCGCTTCCGCCGCTCAACCCATGCCGGCCTGCGCCTTGCACCAGGCGGCGACCTGCGCATGGGTCGCGAACCAGCAGCCACCCTTCGTCTTCATATGCGCGATCAGCCGCGCCAGCACCGGCAGCCGCGAGCGATGGCCGCTCACGTGCGGGTGCATGGTGAGCAGGAACAGGCCGCGTTCGTCCCAGGCGCCGTCGAACTCGGCGCGGAAAATCTCCTCGACGGCCGAGGGCGGCGTGTAGGGCCGCAGCGCCGAGAAGCGCACCATGTTGTAATAGACCGCGTCGTCGCGGATCCATTCCGGTGGCAGTTCGACGATGCCGGTCGGCTGCCCGTCCTGCGTGAGTTCGTAGGCGTCATCGTCGGCCATCAGGCTGCTGTCGTACAACAGTCCCATCTCGCGGATGATGTCGAGCGTGTTGACCGAGAAATCCCAGCTCGCGGTGCGGATGCCGACCGGCGCGGTGCCGGCAAGCTTTGTCAGCACCTCGGCTGCCCGCAGGGTGAGGTCGCGTTCCGCATCCGGGGGCAGGGTGGTATTGGCCTCGTGGATCCAGGAATGGATGCCGATCTCGTGGCCCGCACCGGCCACCGCGCGCACCTCGTCCGGAACGAGCAAGGCGGCGACGGCGGGGTAGAAGAAGCTGGCCGGAATGGAGTCCCGCTCCAGCAGGCGCAGGATGCGCGGCATCGCCTGGCGGTGGCCGTACTGACCCTGACTGATCCGCATCGGGCTTTCGTCGTTGTCACGCAGCGGGATCGTTTCGTGATCGGCGTCGAACGAGAGTGCCACCGCGCAGCGCGCGCCGCCCGGCCAGGATGCGGGATGCAGGCTGCGTCCGGCGCGGGCACGCCCGACGATGCGCCGCCAGGTGGCTTCCGGCCACTGCCAGGGTTCGCCGTCGGGGTGGGGGCTGCGGTCGGGCATGGTCGGTGTTCCTTCTGAGGGCTTCCGTCGCGGTGGCGGGCTATTTCCCGCCGTCCACCTGCAACACCTGTCCGCTCACGAAGCGGGCGAGGTCGGAGGCGAAGAAGACGACGGCATTGGCAATATCCTGCGCGGTGCCGAGCTGCTTCAGCGCGATCCGCTGCACTAGCGCCTGCTGGCCGTCGGTGCCGTAGGCGTCCCACTGCTTTTCGGTCGCTTCGTTGGTGCGCACGAAGCCCGGCGCCACGCTGTTGACGGTGATGCCGAACGGGCCGAGCTCGTGCGCCAGTTGCCGGGTCAGTCCCACCACCGCGTGCTTCGCCGCGCAATAGGCCTGGATGCCGGTGAGGGACGGCGCGAGCCCGGCGCCGGAGCTGATGTTGACCACCCGCCCGCGGCCGGCGCGCTTCATCCCCGGGGCCGCGGCGCGGCTGAGCGCGAAGGCGGCGCCGACGTTGATCGCGAAGATACGGTCCCAGTCCGCATCGGCCACGTCCTCGACCGGACGCGGCACCTGTCCGGCGACGCCGCCGGCGTTGTTCACCAGCACGTCGACCGGGCCGCCCGCGGTGCGTTCGATCGCCGCGATCCAGGCGGCGGCGGCGGGCCGGTCGGTCAGGTCGACGACCGTGGTGGCGACGCCGGCGCGCGCCGTCTCAGTCAGTTCGGCAGCGGAAAGGTCGCAGCCGAACACGCGCCCGCCGAGGCTGGCGAACGTCTCGGCAATGCAGCGACCGAACCCATGGCCGGCACCGCTCACGACCACGATGCGCCCTTCGAACCCTATCTGCATGGCGTGCGCCTTACATGTTGTATTGGAAGCCGTCGACCTTGAAGTCCTGGCCGGTGATGTAGCAGGGCTCGCTGGTCGCCAGAAACACGACGAGCTGGGCCACGTCCTGCGGCGTGCCGACCCGGTGCAGGGCGATGCCGTCGCGCGCGATCTCCGCCCCGCGTTCGACGATCACCGGGTTCTTCGCCAGCTCGGTCTGGATCAGCCCGGGGCAGATCGCGTTGATCAGGATCGTGGGTCCAAGCTCCTTCGCCAGCGCCCGGGTCATGCCGAGGATGCCGGCCTTGGCGGCGGCGTAGGAGAACCGGCTGAGGGCTGCCGTCACGCCGCCGGAATGCGCGTTCAGCGACGACATCGACGCGATCCGCCCGCCGCCCTGGGCGAGCATGATCGGCGCCACTGCGCGGATGTAGTTGAAGCAGCTTTTCAGGTTCACCGCGATCGTCCGGTCGTATTCCGCCTCGGTGATCTCCAGGATCCCCTTGGGCATCGGCCGGCCGGCGTTGTTCAGCAGGAAGTCGATGCGCCCCCACTCGGCCTGCACCGCTGCCGCGACCTCCTGCGCGCGATCGAACAAGGCGACGTCGGCGGTCAGGCACAGGGCCGGCACGCCGAGTGCCGTGATCTCCGCCGCGGTGCGCTGCATTTCCGGTTCGAGCAGATCGACCAGGGCGACGGCGAACCCCGCCTGCGCCAGGCCGAGCGCGCAGGCGCGACCGATCCCCCGCGCGCCGCCGGTGACGATCGCAACCTTCCGCACTGCACCGCTCATCGCAGCGCCTCATGCGCGGTTTCCGGCATCCGCCAGATGACGATGAAGCTGATGACCGCGGCGGCGATCACGTAATAGGCCGGCGCCATGGGCGAGCCGGTGGCGGCGATCAGCCAGGCGGCGATGAACGGCGCGAAGCCGCCGAAGATCGCGACCGCCAGCGCATAGGCCGGCGTCATCCAGGTGGAGCGGCCGATGGTGTGGAACATCTCCGCGATTGCCGCCGGCCCGGCGCCGGAGAACAGCGCGATGGCGGCGTCGAACAGGATCTGGATCAGCATCAGCACCGCGAACCCCGGCTTGCCGAGGATCACGCCGAACAGCGGCACCGTCAGCACGGCGAAGAAGGCGCAGGAGGCAAGCAGCAGCGGCTTGCGCCCCACCCGGTCCGACAGCGCGCCGAACGGGGGAATGAGCACCATCAGGACCAGCAGGCCGATGGTGTTCGCCGACAGCGCCTGTGCGGCCGTCATGCCGCCGTGCTGGCGGGTGAAGGTCGGCATGTAGGACAGCAGGATATAGAAGGCGACGGTCCAGTGGATGGTGAAGCCGAAGGCACGCAGCCCGGCGCGGGCGCCGGCGGCCACCGGAGCGGTCGCCGCCGGCGCGGCTTCCGCGGCGCGATAGGCGGGCGTTTCCTCCACGCTGCGGCGCAGGTAGCCGCCGACCAGGGCGAGGACGATGCCCATCAGGAACGGAATCCGCCAGCCCCAGGCGGCGAGCGCGGCCGGGCTCAGGATCGCGGTGAACAGCGCGCCGGTGGCCGAGCCGAGCACCAGGCTGGCGGCGATCGAGGCCTGCTGGAAGCTGCCGTACCAGCCGCGGTGCGCCGGCGGTGACCATTCCACCATGAACGCGGTCGCCCCGCCCCATTCGCCGCCGGCGGAGAAGCCCTGGATCAGCCGCGCGATCACGAGCAGCACCGGGGCCGCGAAGCCGATGCTGGCATAGCCCGGCAGCACGCCCACCATCACGGTGCCGAACGCCATCGCCATGATGGTCAGGGTCAGCGCCGCACGCCGGCCGTGCGTGTCGCCGAACCGGCCGATGAGGATCCCGCCCAGCGGGCGCATCAGGAACCCCACGCCGAACACGGCAAGGGTGGCGAGCAGTCCGGCGGTGGCGCGATCGGCCGGAAAGAACGTGTGCGCGATCGTGCCGGCGAAGAAGATGTACACGCCGAAATCGTACCATTCGAGTACGTTGCCGATTGCGGCTGCGTACACCGCGCGTCGCGTTTCGTGCGGGGCCGGCGGCGCGATCGCGCCTGCTGCGTATGCCATGTCCATCCTTTCGGTACGGAAGCCTCGCGATCACGTCGCAGCGTAGAATTGTATCGGCTCCCTGTCCCGCATGCAAGAAATGCGGTGGCGCCGTTCCGTCAAGCTGGAGAGGTGACGTCGCCGTTCTCCATTGCAAGCGATCACCGTGCCGCAGCGTCGCGACGATTGCGCGCGTCCGCCGTTGCGGCATAGTGCGGCCGAGCGTCGCGGAAGGCGAAGACGATGACCGAAGAAGACCCTTGCCTGCTCAGTGCCGAAGACCTGCTCGCGCACTATGCCGCCGGAACGCTCTCCCCGGTCGACGTCCTGCAGGCGATCACCGAGCGCATCGCCCGGCGCAACCCCGCGCTCAATGCGTTCGTCGTGCTCAATCCGCGCGCGCTCGACGCCGCGGCGGAAAGTGCGGCGCGCTGGCGTGCCGGTCGCCCGATCGGCGTGTTGGATGGGGTTCCGGTCACGGTGAAGGATCTGGTCGACGTGGCGGGCTTTCCGACCCGCCGCGGCTCGCGCCTCACGGACCCCGCACCAATGGCCGACGATGCGCCGATGGTGCTCGGCCTGAAATCCGCCGGCGCGGTGGTGCTGGGCAAGACCGCAACCACCGAGTTCGGCTGGAAATCCCCGGGCGACTGTCCGCTCACCGGCATCACCCGCAATCCGTGGGATCCGGCGCGCACGCCGGGGGGCTCGTCCTCGGGCGCCGGAGCTGCGGGAGCGGCGGGGTTCGGTCCGTTGCATATCGGCACCGATGCCGGCGGTTCGGTCCGCATCCCCGCCGCCTGGTGCGGGCTCGTCGGCCTGAAGCCGACCTACGGGCGGGTGCCGCAGTGGCCGGCGGGAGCCTTTGCCAACGTCGCCTGCGCCGGGCCGATGACGCGCACGGTGCGCGATGCGGCGCTCATGCTCGCGGCGATGGCGCGCTTCGATGCGCGCGATCCGTTCTGCCTGCCGGACGATCCGCGCGACTGGCGCGACGGTATCGAGGCCGGCGTCGCGGGCTTGCGCATCGGCGTGCTGTCGCGCCCCGGCTTCGATGCGCCGCTCGATGCCGACGGCGTCGCCGCGGTGGAGCGTGCCGCCGCGCTGTTCGCCGACGCCGGCGCCGAGATCGAGGCCGCGGCGCCGGCGCTGCCGGACACGAGGTTGGTGTTCTCGCGTGTGTGGGGCGCGGCGCTTGCCCGGCTGGTCGCGTCGTTTCCGGAAGACCGCCGTCCCTTGCTCGATCCCGGCCTGCTCGTGGTGGCCGCGCGCATGGGCGGGATGACGGCGGCGGACATGCTGGAGGCCGACGCGCTGCGCGCCACCGCCGGGCATGTGATGGGCCGTCTGCACCAGCGCTACGACCTCGTGCTTTGCCCGACCGTTCCGGCCGGCCCGCCGCTCGCCGACGTGCCGACCGCAAACCCGGTCGAGGCACTGTGGACCGAGTGGGCGCCGTGGACGTTCGCCTTCAACCTCACCCGGCAGCCGGCGATCTCCGTGCCGATGGGCTTGCGTGCGGACGGGCTGCCCGGCTCGGTGCAACTGATCGCGGCGCAGTATCGCGATGATCTGGTGCTGCGCGCGGCGCGGACCCTGGAAATTGCCGCGCCGTTTCCGCTGCTGGCGGACGGCTGAGGCGGGCCGACACCGCCGCACGGGCGCCGGCCCCGAAATGACGCATCCGGAATTTCGGGGCCGGCGCGGCGATCGTCAGACACGCAGGGCGTCAGACACGCAGGGCGTCAGACACGCAGGGCGTCAGACGCGCAGGACGTCAGACGGAAAGGGCGCGGGATGGGAAGGGCGCGGGATGGGAAGGGCGCCGGACCGGCGAGAGCATCAGACGTGAACGGACACCTGATCGCACATTAGTGATGCCAGCCGCCGCCGTGGCCATGCCAGTCGCCACCCCACCCGCCGCCATCCCAATCGTGGTCACCGTGGTACCAGCCCCCGCCCCAGCCAAAGCTCACCGTCGCAGGTGGATACGGATAGGCAGCATACGGGTAGCCATATCCGCCGTAGTAGCCGTCGGGGGAGACGACACACCCGCCAAGCGCCAGCGCAGCCCCGAGCAACAGCAGGGGCGCCAGCAGGCGAAAGCGTGGACGGTTGGACATGGGACTTCTCCTTCAACGCGACTTCGCACCATGTAGGCGGCCATCGCGGCGGATTGGTGGCGCGCAACGTCTCGATTTCGCCATGCTCGGGACCGATACAAGGGTGCACACAAGGTCGGCGGCACTGCGTTGCTCGCGCCAGATGTCCTCCGCCCCGGCTGTCATCCCCCGAACGGAGCCCCGTCCAAATGCACTCGCCGCCCCGCAGGCCTGGACTGACCGCGCTCGCCTCGATCCTGGCGCTGAGCCTGGTCCTGCCGCCGCTCCTGCCGGTGCCCTTGCATGCGCAGGAGGCGCCGGCGGCCGGCGTGACGCCGCCGGTGCGCGTCGGCCGCCTGGCCTGGACCCGCGGCAGTGTCTCCTTCCGCCCGGCAGGGCAGGACGGGTGGGATCCGGCGACGGTGAACTATCCCGTCAATGCCGGCGACTCGCTCTGGACCCAACCGGGCGCCACGGCAGGGATGCAGGTCTCCGACACGTTGATCGCGCTTGCCCCCTCGACCGAATTCGACCTCGACCGGCTCGACACCGCCACCCTGACTGCCACCGAGCCGGAGGGGGAAGTGTATGTCCGGGTTGGCGCATTGCTGCCGGGCGAGAGCTACACCCTGGCCACGCCGCGCGGCAGCGTCACGATCGCGATGCCTGGCCGCTACGAGATCGCCGCCGGCACGACCGCGAGCCCGACCCTCGTCACGGTACTGCAAGGTGCCGCGCGCATCGCGGGGCCGGAGGCGGTCACCTTGCGCTCCGGCCAGACCGCGTCGATCACCGGCGACCGGACGTTCACGGTGCAGATCGCCCCGGCGATGCGCGATGCGTTCCTCGATCAGATGCTGGCGCGCGAGCGGCCGCAGCCGCGCCCGGCGGTGGCACCGCCGGCGTTGGTCGCCGCGATGCCGGGCGGGGCCGACCTCGATAGCTACGGCACCTGGGCATCCAGTCCCGACTACGGTCCGGTCTGGTATCCGCAGGTCGCCGCCGGCTGGGTGCCGTACCGGGAGGGTCATTGGGCCTACATCGCCCCCTGGGGCTGGACCTGGATCGATGACGCGCGTTGGGGTTTCGCACCCTTCCACTACGGTCGCTGGGTCGAGATCGGGCCGCGCTGGGCCTGGGTGCCCGTGCCGGTGGCGGTGGTGGCCGACGCGCCGCCTTATCCGGTGTATGCGCCGGCGCTGGTCACGTTTTTCGACGTGGGTGCCGGGTTCGCCGCCGGGGTCGCGACGGGCGCGTTGCTCGCCGGTTCGGTGGGCTGGCTCCCGCTCGCACCGTTCGAGCCGTACCACCCGTATTTCCGGGCGAGCCCGCGCTACCTGCGCGAGGTGAACGAGCACCAGGTGCGCAACATGGGCGCTTTCGGGGCGGGCCCGGACAGGCTCGACCGGTTTCGCAATCGGGGCGCGGCGACGGTGGTGCCGGCCTCGGCGCTGGCGGCATCGCGGCCGATCCGCCCGCTGGCGCGGCCGGCGTCGGCCGGGATGCTGGCGCAGGCGCGGCCGGTGCAGGGGCGGGAGCCGCTGGCGCCGACCACGGCGACCCGCGGCGTGACACCGGCGCTGGCGCGCCAGCAGCATCTCGCGGCCCCACCGGCCGGGCTGGCGGTGCCGGCGCGGCCGGTCGCCCCGGGTCCGGCGCGACGCGCCGGTCCGGCCGGCCCCGCGGGGCACGGACTGCCACCGCTGGCCGGGCCGGGAGGGCGTGTGCCGGCCGGGAGGATCCCGGCTGGACGGCCGATTGGCGAGCGTGCGCCCGGGACCCCCGCGTTGCGCGCGGCGTCGCCGGGAGGTGCCGCGCCGCGCCCCGGTGTGCCGAATGAAGCCGCGCCGCGGGGCAGGACGCCATCGGCGGGCCCGATGCGTCCGGGCGCCCCGGCGGCGCTGCCGGCCTTGCGTGCGCCGGGTGCCCGGCCCACGCCAAGCGAAGCCGGCCCCCACCCAGGCGGTCACCCCGGCATCGCCCTGCCGGCTCCGGCCATGCACCCCGGGCAGGAGGCCAGGCCGGCAGCACGGCCCGAAGCGCCGGGCCTGCGCACGCCAGGCGCGCGCCCCGCGGGGCTGACCCCGCGGGGCGCGTCGCCCGAAGCGCATGCGCCTGTCACGAGACCGGAGGGGCAGGGGGTTCCGGCGCGGGTGGCGCAGCCGGAGCGCCCGGCGGCGCCTCACGTCACGACGCCTCATCTGAGCGTGCCCGCGGCCCCGATGCGACCGACCGCACCGGCCTATCATCCGCCGGTGGCCCGCCCGGCGTCCGTGCCGCGGCTGGAATACCATCCGGTGCCGGCCCCGCGTCCGGCGTCGGCCCCGGCGTACCATCCCCTGCCGGCTCCGCGCCCGGCGGCCCCGCGGCCGCCGGCCCCGCGTCCGGCCGCCGGTCCCGCGCCGCATCAGGCCGCTCCGCAACGCGACGAGCGTAAGCCGCAGTGATCCGGCAGACGGTCTCCGTCGCGGCGCGGAGCCGCCGGCTCCCCGCTTTCATAGCGCCGCGAGCAGGGCTAAACTCCCGGTCAACCATGAGGAAGCGCCGCGTGCCACGGTGGTTGGGCAGGGGGGTCGACCTTCTGCTGTTCATGCCGGCCCTGCTCCTGGTCCTGTCGGAACAGGTGCTGTGGGGCGGGTCGCGCGCGCTGTTGCGCGGTATCGGCCGGCTCGCGGCGGTGCGGACGGCGCATATGTGGCTGCGGCTACTGCCCCCCTATGCCGCGCTGCCGGTGTTCCTGGTGCCTGACCTGTTCAGCCATGCCTCCGAACTCTGGGCCGCGGTGCTGCTGACCCGCGGCCACCTGATCGCTGCCACCTGCCTCGCGGTGCTCGGCAAGGGGTTGGCGACCGTCATCCTGGTGTGGGTCTATCAGGCCTGCGAGCCGGCCCTGCTGCAGGTGGCCTGGTTCGCGCGCCTGCATCATGCGGTGGTGGCAGCACAGGAGAGGATCCTGGCGCGCGTCCGTCCGCTGCGTAAGGCGCTGCTCCTGCGGTGGCGCCGTTCCGCGGCCTCGCCGGGATGGGTGGGGCGGCGCTTCCGCCGGTGGCGCCAGCGGCTCGCTGCGCAGGTGGCCTGGAGCCGGCCGAAGCTCTGAGAGTTTGTGAATGAATGCTCGTCTTCTGCCGCAATCGCCCGGAAACCCGGGCATTTTCAACGGGCGTTCATTCACAAGTTCGATTTCCTTTTCACGCTCTGAGATCGCCGGCGCTTCCTGTCCGCATCGCGTCCCGACGCCGCTTCCCGCCCGGATGCCGCCTACCCGTTCGTCGCGCTTGCGCAGCGGGTTGCTGGTCTCCGGCCGCCTCACGTTTGCGCGCCCGACGGCCGGAGCATGCCGATGCCGCCGCGCGACGGCTTCCGCCGGCCCGCGGGCGCGCCTAGGTTCCTCCCATGACCGATGCCCCCACCTCCCCTACCACCACCATCCTCGCCGCCCCGCCGCGCCGCCAGGCCGCGCCGCCGGGCCCGTGCGCCATGGTCATTTTCGGCGCCGGCGGGGACCTGACGAAACGCCTGCTGGTCCCGGCGCTCTATAACCTCGCGCGCACCGGGCTGCTGCCCGAACACTTCGCGCTGGTCGGCGTCGACCTGGCGGCAATGACAGCCGAAAGCTGGGCTGCCGAACTGCACGCGATGCTGCAGAGCTTCGTCGGCAACAAGGAGAGCGAGGACAGCCTCACGCAGATCGACGACAAGGCCTGGCAGCGTCTGGCCGGGGTGATGTCGACCGTGCAGGGCGATCTGAACGACGCCGGGCTCTACCAGCGCCTCAAGGACCATCTGCAATCCGTGGCGCACGCTCACGCGACCGGCGGGAACTGCCTGTTCTACCTCGCGGTGGCCGACCGCTTCTTCGGCCCCGTCGCCGCCCAGCTCGGCCACGCCGGGCTGCTCGCGCAGCCGGAGGAGAAGGATGCCGCGGACGCCGGGCCCTGGCGGCGGCTTGTCATCGAAAAGCCGTTCGGCCACGGCGTCGCCTCCGCCCGTGCGCTCAACCGGGAGCTGCGCGGCATCCTGGAGGAGGAACAGATCTTCCGGATCGACCATTTTCTCGGCAAAGAAACGGTCCAGAACATCATGGCGTTCCGATTCTCCAACGGGTTGTTCGAGCCGATCTGGAACCGTGACCGCATCGACCACGTGCAGATCACGGTGGCCGAGGAGCTTGGCGTGGAGCATCGTGGCAAGTTCTATGAACCGACCGGCGCGCTGCGCGACATGGTGCCCAACCACGTGTTCCAGATCCTGGCGATGGTGGCGATGGAGCCACCGGGCGGGTTCGGCTCCGAACAGATCCGCAACCGCAAGGCCGACGTGTTCGCGCAACTGCGCACCCTGCGCCCGGAAGACGCGGTGCGCGGCCAGTACGGTCCGGGCAGGATCGGCGATCGCGCCGTCCCCGGCTACCGCGCCGAACCGGACGTGGCGCCGGATTCGGATACCGAAACATTCGTCGCGCTGCGGCTGGGGCTCGATACCTGGCGCTGGGCCGGAGTGCCGTTCTACCTGCGCACCGGCAAGCGCATGTCGGGCCGCGCCACCGAGGTCGCGATCCGCTTCAAGCCGGCGCCATACGCGCCATTCGCCGACACCGATGTGGCGTCCCTGGCGCCGAACTGGCTGGTGCTGAACATCCAGCCGGACGAGGGGATCTCGCTGCAGTTCGAGGTCAAGCGTCCCGGTCCGGTGGTGGACCTCGCGGCGGTGCAGATGGCGTTCCGCTACCGTGACTGGTTTCCGCGCGAACCGAACGTCGGCTACGAGACGTTGATCTACGACTGCATGATCGGCGATCAGACCCTGTTCCAGCGCGCCGACATGGTGGAAGAGACCTGGCGGGTGGTGCAGCCGGTGCTGGATGCCTGGGCCGGCACGCCCGCGCCCTATTTCCCGAACTATGCGTCCGGGCACGACGGGCCGGAAGCGGCGCACCACCTGCTGGCCGAGGACGGGCGCGCCTGGCGGCCGGTGCCGAAGGGCTGATCGGCGGCTGGCGTCCCCGCCGTCCGGCCGGTAGCCTCCGCGCCCTCGGAGGAGCTTGCCAATGACCCAGCGCGCCATTCCCGCCGTCTTCATGCGCGGCGGCACCAGCAAGGCGATCATGTTCCATGCCCGTGATCTGCCCCCGGCGCGGGCAGCGTGGGACAAGATCTTTCTGGCCGCGATGGGCAGCCCCGACCCGTACGGGCGCCAGCTCGACGGCATGGGCGGCGGCGTGTCCTCGTTGTCCAAGGTCTGCGTGCTGGCGCCCTCGGCGCGGGCGGATGCGGATATCGACTACACGTTTGCCCAGGTGCAGATCCGCGAGGCGGCGGTGGACTACCGCGGCAACTGCGGCAACATGTCCTCGGCGGTGGGGCCGTTCGCGGTCGACGAGGGGCTGGTGGCGGGCGGCGGCGAGACGGCGCTGGTGCGCATCTTCAACACCAACACGGAGAAGCTGATCCACGCGCATTTCCCGCTGCGCGACGGGCGGGCGCGCACCGCGGGCGACCTGGCGATCCCCGGCGTCGGCGGCACGGGGGCGCCGATCCGGCTCGATTTCCTGGCCCCGGGCGGCGCGACCACCGGGCGGCTGCTGCCCACCGGACGGGTGCGCGACGTGCTGGAGATCCCCGATCTCGGCGCGATCGAGGTCTCCCTGGTCGATGCCGCGAATGCCTGCGTCTTCCTCCGCGCGGCCGATCTTGGGCTGCGCGGGACCGAATTGCCCGACGCGCTGGAGGCCGATGCGGCACTGCTGCGGCGGCTGGAGACGATCCGCGCTCATGCTTCGGTGGCGATGGGCATCGCACCGACCTTGGAGGCGGCGCGGGTGATCCGGGTGGTGCCGTTCATCGGCTTCGTCGCCCCGCCGGCGGAGGCGCGCACCCTGGGCGGGGCAGTGATCGCGGCCGAGGCGGTCGATCTGACGGCGCGGGTGATTTCCAACGGCCAGCCGCATCGCGCGCTGCCGCTCACGATCTCGCTCTGCACCGCGATCGCCGCGGGGATCGAGGGGACGGTGGTGGCGGAAGCGGCGCGACGGAGCGGGGAGGGGCGTTTGCGGCTGGGGATGCCGTCGGGCGTGCTGACGGTCGCGGCCGATGTCGGGCGGGACGCGGACGGGGGGTGGGTGGCGCGCAGCGGCGGGTTCTTCCGCACGGCGCGGCGGCTGTTCGACGGGCGGGTGTGGGTGCCGGGGGGCGGGTCCGACAGCGGGTAGACCTGTGTCGGTCGGTTGCGGTGTGCGGACGCCGCGGGGTGTGCGTCCGCCGACCCGTTTCGTCGCATGCGCCCACATCGCGACCGCGGTGACGGGCGCGAGCGAAACCGCGTTGTTACCGTGATGGCCCTAGGCGCCGGGGAATGAACACGCTCCAGCGAATGGCGGATCGCGGGTCGGTGGCGCCGTCCGGCATCGGCCCGGCCCGGGCCGCGCGCGACCATCCGGCGCTGGTCCGGGGCAGGTGGGATCGGAAGACCCGTGCCCTGTTCTGGATCCTGCTCGTGGCGGCGGGCCTGCTGGCGGTGCCGGTCTATGCCGGCATCATCACCCTGACGGCGACCCGCGGCGGGAGCTATGTGAACTCGGTCTTTCTGTTCTGGGGCTGGTCGAAATTCATCCACGTCGTCTCGCCCGCGAGCGCCATCTACGTGCCGCACCTGCTCTATGCGTTCGAGCACGGGATCGTCGGCATGCCGCGCAGCCCCATGCCGTTTGCCTATCCTCCCTCGTTGCTGCTGCTGATCTGGCCGCTGGCGTTGGTCGCGCCGGTGACCGCCTGGGCGCTGTGGCTCGGCGCGAGCCTGGCCGTGTATGTCTGGGCGTGCTGGCAACGGCCATGGGGAGTTTCGGCCGCGGCGCTCGGCCTGGTGGCGCCGAGTACCGTCGCCGCGGTCTATGCGGCACAGACGTCGCTGCTGGCCGCGGCGCTGATGATCGGCGGCTGCCGCCTGCTCGGCCGCCGCCCGGTTCTGGCCGGGGTGCTGTTCGGTCTGCTCACCGTGAAGCCGCAGTACGGGATGCTCGTGCCGGTTGCCCTGGTCTCGGCCCGCCAATGGCGCAGCGTGATGGCCGCCACGGCGACCGCCGCGCTGCTGGTGCTGAGCAGCGGCGCGGTGTTCGGTTGGACCGCCTGGACGCGGCTGCCGACGGCGCTCGCCGCCTTGGCGCGTCTGGTGGCGCGATTCCGTGTCTTCGACCAGTATTCGATCACGGTGACGTCGGGCCTGCGGTTGCTCGGGGCGGGGCCCATGGTGACGACGCTGGGCCAGGTCGCGGCGGCGGCCGGCACCGCGGTTGCCGTCTGGTTCTGCTTCCGTCGCGGCGTCACGCCGCTGGGATGCGCGGCGCTGATGGTGGGCGCATTCCTGGTGACGCCGTATGCGCAATATTACGACTTGCCGATGGTCAGCTATGCGGTCCTTCTCCTCGTGACCGACCGGCACCGCGGCTGCCGGCGGTTCCGGGGCGGCGAACTTGTCGTCCTGGTGCTGGTCGTGGCCCTGCCGTTTCTGGTGCGGGTCCCGTCCGTGCCCTGGGGAATGATCGCGCTGGGCCCCCTGTTCGGCCTGATCGTCCGGCGCATCGCGATCTTGGGCTCCGCTGCCGCGGCTGGGGGTCGGGTTGGATCGTAACCGCGCTGTTACCGGCCGGTGCGTAAGTGCGCGGCGATGAGCGATCTTCGGCAGGCCGTCGATCCCCGGTCGTTGCTTTACTCTCGCCTTGACCGGGGGAGCCCGGCTGTCCGCCGACCGCTGCTGACCTGGGGTACGCGCGATCGCAAAACCCGCATCGTCTTCTGGGTCCTGGTCGCGTTGGCTACATGTCTTGCATTGGTGATCGGCGCCGGAATCATTGGCGATCTGCTCGGCGCTGTCGGGGCGCATGCAGATACTCTGTTCCTGTTCTGGACCTGGTCGAAATTCCTCCACGCGGTCGCGCCCACGGCTCTGATTTACGACCCGCACGCGCTCTTTGCATTCGAACGCAGCATCATCACCCGGCATGCACATTATCTGCCGTTCGCCTATCCGCCGTCGATGCTGCTGCTGATCTGGCCGCTGGCGTTGCTGCGTCCGGCGATCGCGCTGCCGGTCTGGTTTGGCGTGAGCCTGGCTGCTTATGTGGGGGCCTGCTGGCGCCGGTCCTGCGGACCGCTGATCGCGACCCTTGCCGTGGTATCGCCGAGCACGCTTGCGGCGCTGTATTACGGCCAGGTTTCCTTGCTGGTCGCGGCCTGCATCATCGGCGGCTGCCGTCTGGTCGGTCGGCGGCCGATCCTGGCCGGGGTGTTGTTCGGCCTCGCGGCGGTCAAGCCGCAGGTCGGATTGCTGGTGCCGGTGGCCCTGATTTCGGCCCGGCAGTGGCGCAGCGTGATCGCCGCCGCGACCACCGTGGGGCTGACGGTGGTCGCGAGCAGCATGGCGTTCGGTTGGACGACATGGGCGCGCCTGCCTGCGGCGCTCGCCACCGTGTCGGGGGTCGTCGCCCGGCGTGCGGTGTATGACACGCTGTCGCCGACCGTGAGCGCGGCGTGCCGCCTGCTGGGGGCCGGCCCGGCGCTGACCGATGCGGCCCAACTCATTGCGGCGGTTGCGACGGTCGGCGTGATCTGGATCGTGTTCCGGCGCGGTTTCACGTCGCTGGGCGTTGCGGCGCTCGCGGTGGGCGCATTTTTCGTGACGCCCTATGCCGTCTACTACGATCTGCCGTTGGCGAGCTATGCGGTGCTCGCCGTCGTCATCGAGCGCCACGAAAGCCGTGCATCGTTCGGAACCGGCGAGCTTTGCACGTTGATCCTGGCGATCGCCCTGCCGGTCCTGATGCTGTTCCATCCGTTCTGGTGGCCCTGGGGCATCGGGGTGCCGGCGTTGCTGTTCGGGTTGATCCTGCGTCGCCGGGCGGCCCGGGGGCGCGACGATCGTGCCCTTGCCGCGGCAGCGTTCGGCCGGGGGTCGGGCGCGCCGGCGGTGGGGGTTTGAACGGCAGGGGCATGTCTGCCGATGGCGGGATGTCGCGGCAGGACCGTCGCCGACGCCCGGCCGGCGGGTGCCGCCCGCCGATGCGGCCCGGCCGGAGTGTGGATGTTGACCGCGATCGGTCCCTGCACCGAAGGCACCAGTACCGGGGTGTGTCCGCGCCCGCGCATCCCTGATACAGCACCCGCATGTTGGCCCGGTAGCGTGCCGCCGTGCCGTCACGTGCTCCGGGCATCTGGCGGCGGTGAACCCCACGGCATCGATCTTCGGGTGCGCGGATGCTGGCGCTCCGGTCCCGTTCCGGCCGGCAATGGTCGGCTCGAAGTGGAATGCGATGGCGGGGAACCCGATGATAGCCGCATATCGCCTTCAATTGTAGCGTTTGAGGGACGAACTACTTGGCTATGTTGGCGCAAAGCTGGGGGCTGACGCCATGGGCCCGCCGACGGCGTAGATCGAACCTGCCATCCCGCGCCACAAGCCTGAAGGCGCCGTCCACGGCGCGCTCGAATTTACGCATCTCCGGTGGCCGGGGATCCCGCATCGAAGGGAACATCTGTTTCAGAACTCCTGGATTTATCATATCCCGATCTATGACCACCCATCGGGCACTCCGCATCACCGATATGCAGGCCTTCTGATACTGGTATGGCGTGGTGTATTCCGGAATGAACATATCGTACCTTGATACATCCCTGCGCGCGGTCAGGAACGGCAGCAAGGGCATGTATGGATAGAAAAAGTAGGCATCCCCGGACGGGGTCGCCGCAATTCGAGCCAGCAGTGCGCGAAACCCCGGCAACCCGATGACTGCCACGCCTCCGCGCGGGGTTGGCACGAGCTTCGTCTGCCACGCTCGCTCGGCGGACCAGGAAAACGAGCAAGCCGACGGGACGGCGATCGCAATCATGACGCCGACCGCCACATAACGATAGGCCCGATACCACCGCTGCGTGAGCCGGGTCATGCAGTATGCCAGCAGAGGCAAGGTCAAAGGGGCCGCGAATGCAATATGAACGATATCGGGACGCGGATAGCACCCGACGAATCCCGCGACACCGAACGCAAAGCACGTCCACAGTAGACGGTTGCGCAGGCAAACGCGGCGATCGCGGATGCATATGACGAGCATCAGCAATGCCGTGGCCTGGAAAAGATACCCGAGCAGAAAATTTTGCAACCCCGCCGAGTACCCGAACGGCACGCCCTGGACGGATGCGTATCGCTCCGCGGTCCACAGGATGACGTCATCGAATGCCGGAACGAAAGCGTGCTGCCGGACCAGGTATGCGATCAGGCATGCGGGCACCAGAATGCTGCCGGCAATATACAGGACCAACGCCACCCGATCCCGCCGCAGGTCAAAAAACGCCGCCAACGCGGCCAGCATGGCAAGCGCGCCGCGGGTCGGCGTCACCATCGCCGCCGCGCCGGCCACCGTGCCCGCGATGAAGGGCGGCCACCGCCCGCGCCGCGGGTGCTCGACCTTGGCAATGGCAAGCCACGCCACGATCATCGAGAACAGCGTCGTGAACCACTGGTGGCTGACTTCGGTCCAGAACTCCCTGCGACATCATCACCCAGCCGATGGTGAGAAGCGCGGACAGCAGCGGCCTCCTGGAGGCCTGGTGGCACGCCAGGAATGTGAAGCAGGCGATCCCGACGATGGTCAGAATCGCGAGCGAACGTGCCGACAGGATCGAACTGCCGGCTATCCACAACCAGGCTTCGGTGAGGACGAAGCCGCCCGGTGGAAGAAACTCAAAGAAGTCGGCGTATATCCTGGCCCCATGAAGCATACGTTCCGCGCCGTGCAGCAATTCGCCTTCGTCGCCCAGCCAATAGATGGCACGGACGAAGGGCAGGCACAGCCCGGCACTGAGCAAGCCCACGAACGACAACCACAAGAGAGGCCCCGAACGGCCCGATGCCAGGTGTTCGGGGCTGGCGGACAGCGTGGATTTACCCGCCCTTGCCAGCGCCCCCGCCGTTGGCGGCGTACTCTGATGCGATGATTTGAACGGACCGACCGCTGGTGCCGGCGAGACCGCGCGGCGCCGCCTCACGCCGCCCGCCGCTCCCGCACGCCAAGCTCCTCCAGCGCCGCGCCGATCGTCCCCACCGCCCGGCGCATATCCGCCGGACGCAGCGCGCCGATGCAGCCCAGCCGGAAGCTCGGCCGCGCGGTGTTGTAGAAATTGCTGATCACGAACCCGCGCCGCTTCACCGCGTCCACGAACCGTTGCAGATCCCAGCGCGGATCCGCCGGCGCGTGGACGTTCACCACGATCGGCCCCTGCATCCCGCTCCCCAGCACGGGCGCAAGGCCAAGCCCGCGCATCCCCTCATGCAGCACGTGCATATTGGCACGATAGCGTACCAGCCGCGCCGGCGGCCCGCCTTCCGCCTCCAGCCGGTCGAGCGCCACCGACAGCGCATTGAGCACCTGCGCGGGGGGCGTGAAGCGCGCACCGTCACCGGCTTTCAGCCGGGCGGCCACGTCGGCCAGATCGAACGACCAGCTTCCCGCCTGGCCGGCGGCGGCCTCCAGCCGGTCGCTCCGCGCGAGCGCGAAGGCCGCGCCGGGCACGCCTTCCAGGCATTTGTTGGCGGTGAAGACGACCGCATCGATCTCCGGCTGCTGCGCAAGATCGATCGGCAGGGCACCAAAGGCGGACACCGCATCGACGATCAGGCGGCGCCCGAGCGCGCGCACCTCGGCGCCGATGGCGGCCGGCGGGTGCACGACCCCGGTACCGGTTTCGCTGTAGACGAGACCGACATGCGTGAGCCCCGGGTCGGCGAGCAGGGCGCGGCGGACGGCGGCAGGGTCGACGGCGGCCTCCGGGCCGACCGGCAGCGGCACGACCACGCGCCCGGCTTCGCGCGCCAGGCGGGCCATCCGTTCGGCATAGACCCCGGTCATCGGCACCAGAATCCGCCCGCCGGCGGGCAGCAGGCTGCGGATTGCCGCCTCCGTGACGAAATGGCCGCAGCCGGGCAGGATCAGCGCCACATGCGTCCCGACCTGTCCGCCGCCGAGGTGCAACAGCCGGGTCCCCAGGCCGTGATAGAGCGGGAGGAAATCCGGGTCCCACGGCGCGAAATCATGGGCCAGCGCCGCTCGCACCGCGCGATGGGTGGTGACCGGTCCGGGGATCAGCAGCTTCATGTGCAAGCCATGGCAGGGGAGGGGGCGCAACCTACGCGGCGGCGGGGGGGATGTCACACCGGGCCGGCCGATCGGCGTCCGCGTCCCCCGGTTCGGGCGGGACTGGAACCCCGCACCGATCGCGTGCAGTCTCCCATCCGATCCGGCCCCACCGGCCGCAACGGGAGGAACCGATGCACGCCGCCGTGCTGCACGAGACCAACACGCCGCTCGCCATCGAAACCGTGGAGATCGAGACGCCGCGCCGGCGGGAGGTGCTGCTGCGCACCGCGTTCGCCGGCCTCTGTCATTCCGACCTGCATTTCATCGAGGGCCTGTATCCGACCCCGCTGCCCTGTGTGCTCGGCCACGAGGCCGCCGCCGTGGTGGAAGCGGTGGGCGAGGACGTCACCTACGTGAAGCCCGGCGATCACGTCATCACCTGCCTGTCGGTGTTCTGCGGCGAGTGCGCGCAATGCGTCACCGGCCATCCCAACCTGTGCGAGAACACCGAGGTGAAGCTGCTGCCCGGCGCGGCGCGCCGGCTGCGCTGGGGCGGGCAGGTGCTCAACCAGGCGTTCAACCTCTCCGCCTTCGCCGAGCAGATGCTGGTGCACGAGCATGCGGTGGTGAAGATCGATCCGTCCATTCCGCTCGATCGCGCGACCCTGGTCGGCTGCGGCGTCCTGACCGGCGTCGGTGCCGTGTTCCACGCCGCCCGCGTGGAGCCCGGCAGCACCGTTGCGGTGATCGGCTGCGGCGGCATCGGCCTTTCCGCCGTCAACGGCGCGGCGATCGCGGGGGCGGAACGGATCATCGCCATCGATACGGTCGCGTCCAAGCTGGAGCTGGCGCGCGCGATGGGGGCCACCGATACGATCAACGCGTCGAACGCCGATGTCGTGGCGGAAGTGAAGGAGCGCACCGGCGGCGGCGTGCCCTATTCGTTCGAGGCGATCGGGTCCAAGGCCACCGCCGAACAGGCCTTCGCCATGCTGCGCCCGGGCGGCACGGCGACGATCATCGGCATGATCCCCTTCGGCACCAAGATCGAGCTGCACGGCGCGGATTTCCTGCGCGACCGCAAGATCCAGGGCACCTCGATGGGCGGCAACCGGTTCCGCGTCGATATGCCGCGGCTGCTGTCGCTGTGGCAGCAGGGCAAGCTGAAGCTCGACCACCTGATTTCCGGCCGGCTGAAGCTGGCCGAGATCAACGAGGGGTTCGCGCGGCTGAAGTCGGGCGCGCCGGTGCGGCAGTTGATCGATTTCGGCGCGATCTGATCCGCCGCCCCGGAGCGTTCAGCCGTCGCGGTCCAGCGCCGCCTTCACCGCCGCGGCGGGCACCGCGAGCGGGGCGATGCCGGCGCGTTCCTCCTGCAGCTTCATGCTCACCCGGCTGTCCCGCCCGCCCCAGCCGCGGTTGAGCGCCTCGGTCATTTCGGCCAACGCGAGGTTCACCATGCGCATCGGCACGCCCACCTCGCGCGCCAGCGCGGCGGCGAGCGAGACGTCCTTGTGGATCAGGCGGAAGGCGAATTCCGGCGGGTCGTAGCTGCCTTGCAGGAAGTGATCGCCCATGCGGTCGAAGGTGCGGTTGCGGCCGGTGGCGCCCTGGCGGATCGCTTCCCACAGCGCCAGCGGCTCCACGCCCGCCTTCACGCCCATGGTGAACACTTCCGCCAGCACCAGGTTGATCGCCGCGCCGGCGGCGTTGTGCGTCAGCTTGGCGATCGATCCGGCACCGATCGGACCGATGTAGCGGGCGCGGTCGCCCATCACATCCAGCAACGCGCGATGCGCGTCGAACACCGCACGATCGCCGCCGACCCAGATCGCGAGCCGCCCGCTCGCCGCACCCTTCGGCCCGCCGCTGACGGGGGCGTCCAGCAGCGCGACGCCGGCGGCGGCGCAGCGCGCGTGCAGGTCGCGGACCACCGCCACCGAATTGGTGGAGAGGTCGAACCAGGCGCTGCCCGCGCGCAGCCCGGCCAGCAGCCCGTCCGGCCCGAGCCCCACCGCTTCCACGTCCGGCGGCGCGGGCAGCGAGGTGAACACCACGTCGACCGCTGCGGCGAGCGCGCGCGGGGTGTCCGCCCACACCGCCCCGGCGGCGAGGTGCCGCCCGGCTGCCTGGCGCTGCAGATCGTGCACGACCAGCGCCACACCGGATTTTTGCAGGTTTGCCGCCATGGACCCGCCCATGGTGCCAAGACCGATGAACCCCACCCGCATGATGCGTTTCCCCCCTTGTTGCCCCTGCCGATGGCGGGGTTCATTCCGTCAACGCGACGGATCCAGCCCGTGGCCCGACCGCCGCAACCGCCGAACCGAAAGTAACCATTGCCGGCAGATCCGCAAGGACCGCCTCATCCCACCCGGAACTTCTCCATCGCCGCCCAGTCCAGCCGGATCCCGAATCCCGGCCCCTCCGGCACCATCATCACGCCATCGGTGATCGCAGGCCTTTCCGCCCACATCCCGGGGAACAACGGGTCCCGTTCCGGGTCCGGAAAACACTCCACGCACACCCCATGTGGCACCGCGGCCAGCATATGCGCCGCGATCTGCGGCTCCTCGTGATGCGCCATCCGCACGCCGGCGAGCGCACAGGCCGCTGCCGCCCGCCGCCATTCGGTCACGCCGCCACCCTCGGATGCATCGAAATTGACGATATCGACCGCGCCCGCGTCCAGCAGACGGCGCACGCCGGCGGCGGTCACCTCGCTCTGCCCGGCGTTGATCGGGATCGACGTCGCCCGCCGCACTTCCGCCATGCCGCGCACGTCGTCATGCCAATGGCAGGGTTCCTCGAACCAGGCGATGTCGTAAGGTTCCACCAGCCGGGCGAAGCGGATCGCCTCGGGGACTGACCAGCCGCGATTGGCGTCGACCGCCAGCAGGAAGTCCGCGCCGCCGCCTTCGCGCGCGCAGGCCACCCGTTCCGCGTCCGCCTCCGGCGTGAGGCCGCCCACCTTCAGCTTGCACCCCGCCATGCCGACCGAGCGCAGCCAGGCCATCTCCGCCACGAGGTCGCGGGCCGTCTTGCCGGGCAGGTAGTAGCCGGCGATCGCAATGATCGGCAGCCGGTCTCGATACCCGCCCAGCAGCGCACAGACGCCCACGCCCAGCGCCTTGCCCAGCAGGTCCCACACCGCCGTATCGACGCAGGCGATCGCGTTCATCGCCAGCGCCCGGTCGGTGCGCGCGATGGTGATACGGAACATCTTCTGCCAGATCCGCTCAACGGCGGTGACCGGCTCGCCGATCACCAGGGGCGCGATCTCGTCTTCGATGATGCGCGCGATCGCTGGCCCGTGGGTGCGGTCGTCGCCGTTGTAGACCTCGCTCACCAGGCCGCCCGAGGTGTGAATGCGCGTGAGCACCGTCGCGCGGCTGTCCACCTTGTAGGAACTGCCGGAGAACACCTTCCGCAACGGAATGCGGATCGGGATCGCCTCGACCCGTTCGATCTTCATGCCGTCGCCCCGCCGTCGACCGGCAGTGCCACGCCGGTGATGTAGGAGGCTTCGTCGGAAATCAGGAACAGCGCGGCGTTCGCAACTTCCTCCGCCTGCGCCGGTCGTCCCATCGGTACCTGGCCGCCGCGTTTCTTCACGAGGCTCTCCGGTGTTTCCCCGGGCGGCAACTGGCTGTCCGGGCGGGCGACGAACACGCGCAGCATCGGGGTGTCGGTAGGCCCCGGGCAGACCGCGTTCACCCTTATGCCCTCCCGCGCGTAGCGCTTCGCCAGCCCGTGTACCAGGCCGACGATGCCGAACTTGGCGATGTTGTAGACCGGGCTGAACTGCGAACCGGTGAGACCGGACGTCGATGCGGTGAACAGCAGCGCGCCGCCGCCGCGGGCGCGCAATTCGGGCAAGGCTGCGATCGTGGTCACCAGGACGGTGCGCACATTGAGATCCATCGCCAGCTCGAAATCGGCGAAATCCAGCCCCTCGATCGCCGCCGGCCCTGGATGGCCGACATGGTTCCAGACGAAATCGAGACCGCCCCATTCGCGCACCGTGCGATGCACGATCTCGCGCGCGAACGCATCGTCGCGCAGGTCGCCGGCGAGCGCGATCGCCCGCCCGCCGGCGCCGGCGATCTCTGCCACCACCGCCTGCGCACCCGCCGCGTCACGGTCCACCACCGCGACGGCGGCGCCTTCGCGCGCAAACCGCAATGCCCCCGCCCGCCCCATGCCGGAGGCCGCCGCAGTAACGATGCCGACCTTGCCGTGCAGCCGCATGATACTCTCCTGTTACGGAAGGGGGCCCGTTACGACAGGTGCCGCTTGGAATCGAGCCAGCCCATCAGGTGATGGTTGAACACGTCCGGGTGCTCGACATTGGGGAAATGCCGCGCATCGGCGATCTCCTCGTACTGCCCCTGGGTCACCGCCGCGGCGATGCGACGGTTCTCCGCCGGCGGCGTGCCGATGTCCTCGGCGCCGCACAGCACCAGCACCGGCGCCTTCACCGCAGACAGGCGCGGGGTGAAGTCGAAATCCATGATCGCCCGGCAGCAGCCGATATAGCCCGCCGGCGTGGTGGCGGCGACGGTGTCGCGGATCTGCGTCCAGCGCGCCGGGTTGCGCGGGCGGAACGCGTCGGTGAACCAGCGCTCGACGGTCGCATCCGCCAGCGGTGCCAGGGATCCCGCCTTCTCCACCGTGGCGATGCGCTCGGCCCAGGCGCCGGCGCCCTCCGTCGGCGTGGACGGCCGCGTGTCGCACCAGACTGCGGAAATCAGCCGCTCCGGATGCTCGAGCGCGAAGGCTTGGCCCAGCATCCCGCCGATCGACAGCCCGACGAAATGCACCCGCTTGATGCCGAGCACGTCGAGCGCGCCCGCCACATCTCCGGCCAGAGCGCTCATGCTGTACGGCCCGGCCACCGGGTCACTGCCACCATGCCCGCGCATGTCGAGCCGCAGCACCCGCCAGCCCATGGCCAACAGCACCGGCACCTGCTCGGCCCACATCCCGCCGTCGGCAGCGAGCGAGTGGGTGAAGCAGACCACCGGCACCTCGTCCGATCCCAGCAGGTCATAGGCGATACGTCGCCCGTCCAGGGACAGCAGCATGGCCCGATCCTCCTCCGGTGTTCGGGCTGGAGACTACGGAGCGGGCGGGGGCGCGGCAATCGCGGCGGGGATCCGCACGCCGAATTCCCGCGCCAGCGCCGCCGCCCCGGGACGGGTCACCCGGATCGCGCGCGAGCCGTCGTCGCGCAGGATCCAGCCCATGAGCCGCATCCGTTCCAGCATCCACCCGCCGAGCGGGCCGCCGAGATGCCAGCGCCGTTCGGTCCAGTCGAGGCAGCGGCAGGCGATCCCGTGCCGGCCCGGGGTCAGCGCCGCGGTGTCGATCCCGAAGGTGGTCGCGAAGCGCGCCCGCCCGCGCGTCGTCACCCGCAGCCGCTTGCTGCCCGGCACCTTGTCTTCCTCGGCCCGCAATGCGCCCTCCGCCGTCAGCGCCGCGGCCAGCGCCACGCCGAGTTCTCCGGCCAGGTGGTCGTAGCAACTGCGCGCGAAGCGCAGGCCCCGCGCCGCCGGCGTGCGCGGCGTCGCGAGCGGGGCCGGCGGGCCGGCGAGACGCGCCAGCTCCTCCAGCACTGCGGCCACGTGCGTGCCGGCCAGGCGGAAGTAGCGATGCCGCCCTTCCTGCTCCACCGCGAGCAAGCCGCCGGCAACCAGGCGGGTCAGATGCGCGCTGGCGGCGGGGCGCGACAGCCCGGCGATCTCCGCCAGTTCGCCGGCCGGGCGCGCAGTGCCGTCGGCGAGCGCGGTCAGGATTGCGGCACGGGCGGGATCGCCGATCAGCGCGGCCGGCGCGGCGATGTTGGGGGCGATGGTTTGGGTTCGACGCATGGTTCCATCATGCGTGAACCATTCGTCGCCGTCCAGCCGCCAGAACGTCCGCTCCCTATCAGGACCAGGCCGATGCAGGACCCCGCCCACGCGCATATCTTCACCGCATGGCACCGCGCCGCGCGTGCGGCCGACACGCCGGCGCTGCTCGCGCTCTATGCGCCCGACGCCGTGCTGGAAAGCCCGCTGGTGCCGGCGATCCTGGACGACATGGCGGAGGGGGTGCTGCGCGGCCACGCCGCCCTCGCCCGCTTCTTCGCCGAAGGTGCCCGCCGTCGCCCGAACGAACGGGTGCGGTGGTGGCGCACCGGCCAGTGGGCCAGCCTCGGCCCTTTGCTCATCTGGGAATATCCGCGCGCCACCCCCGACGGCGAACAGGTCGATATCCTGGAGGTGATGGAGATCGCCGACGGCCTGATCCGCCACCATCGCATCTATTGGGGCTGGTTCGGCATCCGGCTGCTCACCGGCTCGGCGGTCCGGCACGCGCTTTCCCCCCCGGCGCGCCCCTGCTAGCCTCCGCGCCAACCGAAGGAGGAGACACCGTCATGCGCTGGGCCCGTATCGAACACGCCGGCAGCCCCACCTATGCGATCGTGGAGGGCGAGAGCCTGATCCCGGTTCGCGGTTCCCCCTTCTCGACCTGGGAACGCGGCGCGACCACGCTGCCGCTGGCGCAAGCGAAACTGCTGCCCCCGGTGATCCCGCCCACGTTCTACGCCTGCGGCATGAACTACGCCGAGCACGTCCGCGCCGTCGCCGCCAAGATCGGCCAGCCGCCCAACCTGCCCACAAGGGCGGAAATCGGCTACCGCGCCAACAACGCCCTGATCGGCCCCGGCGATCCGATCGTCATTCCGGCCGACGCCACCGACAAGGTCCAGTACGAGGGCGAGCTGGTCGTGGTGATCGGGCGCACCTGCAAGCACCTGACCCGCGCCAACGCGATGGAGGCGGTGTTCGGCTACACGATCGGCAACGACGTGTCCGAACGGAGCTGGCAGAAATCCGACCGCACCATGTACCGCTCGAAGAACACCGACACCTTCAAGCCGATGGGCCCGTGGATCGAAACGGATGCGCGGCTGGAGGACATGGTCACCAAGGTGCGGCTGAACGGCAAGCAGATCATCGCATTCCAGACCAACCACATGGTGTTCGGCGTGGTGGATTTCCTGGTCGAGATGACGAAATACGTCACCTTGCATCCGGGCGACATGATCTGGATGGGCACCGAGGGCGAATGCGCCGACATGAAGCACGGCGACGTGTGCGAAATCGAGATCAGCGGCCTCGGCGTGCTGTCCAACCCGGTGGTGCGTGAAGGAGTATAGCGGTCGTATACCAATCCGCCAAGAAGCTGCCGTACTGCCAGCTTGGAACCCTTACCGTCATGGCCTGCATGGAGCCGGCTACGACGGGGGGCGAGGGAATCAGGATGATGTCCAATGAGAGCGGGTTTTGGTCACGCGTAGCGAAGCGCTATCAAGCCGAGACATCGACCAAACAATTTCGGCGTCAGCGCCGCGTGGCTCGCATCCAGGCCGCGCTAATTGGAGTCGTCACCGTATTCGTCGCAGGTATTTTTTGGTCACTGAAATGGCCGGTCAGCATCCTTATAGCCCTGTTGATAGGCGCTTATATGGTTATAGTCTCACTTGTTCCTAGGATCCTCAAATAGTGCGGACGCAAGGGCGAGAGTCAGACATTTCGCGGGTTAGTAGTGCACCGGGAGACCGGCAGAGAGCAGGCAAATGGACCGAGCGGAATGGCCGGCCGGCGACACAGGCCCGAGAGAGCAGCCTGCGCTGCCGCGCGGGATCGGGGTGGGGCCGCTGTCGAACCCATCGCACCGGGTCGCAACAGACTTTGAGAAAAGCGTGGAAATCAATCGCTCTTATTGCGAACCCTGTTGATGAGAAGCCGGGCAGAAGACTTATTCAACCGCAGATGTACGCTGATGCACGCAGATGGTCCGAGCCGGACCGGCCGGCCGGCAGCATCCTCTGTCGCGCGAGGTCGGCCGGGATCGCTGCAGCGGCACGGGGCATCTGCGTGCATCAGCGTACATCTGCGGTTGAAACCCCTGTGCTTCCTTGCGCCGGCACGAGGCAGGGAAGCCGAACCCGGCCCGCTGCCGCTCGACCCGCCGCCGCCGCCGTGCAACAGGGTTCGCAATAAGAGCGAAATCAATTGAACCTGCGAAAGAAGTTTTCATTGAAATTGCTCGGGTTCGGGCGATTTCGGCAGCTCGCGGGCATTCTTTCATGAACCCTTAGCCCTGGCGGCGGCGTCTCCCTCGCCCTCCGTGTCGCCCGCCGCATCGCCGGCGCCTGCGCGCGGATGCGCGGCCCGCCACACCCGCAGCAGGCCCGCCTCGTCGACCGCGGTGTAGCGCTGCGTGGTGGACAGGCTGGCGTGTCCGAGCAGGTCCTGGATCGCGCGCAGATCGGCCCCTGCGCCCAGCAGATGGGTGGCGAAGGAGTGGCGCAGCGCGTGTGGCGTCGCGTGCTCGGGCAGGCCGCGGGCGCGGCGAAACGCGCGCAGGCAGCGCTGCGCCACCCCGGGATTGAGCCGCGCGCCACGCGCGCCGACGAACAACGGCGCCGACGGTCGCCGATCGGGGTGATGGCGCAGCCATTCGGCCAGCACGACCCGCACCGCCGGCAGCACCGGAACCAGGCGCTCCTTGTCGCCCTTGCCACGTACCCGCAACGGGTCCGCCGCGCCCTCCGGCGGCGCGTCACGCACATCGAGCGCCAGCGCCTCGGCGATGCGCAGGCCGCAGCCGTACAGCAGGGTGAACAGCGCGACGTCGCGGGCGGCGAGGGCGGGATCGTCGGCAGCCGCGCCGATCTCGGCGGCGACGGCGGCAGCGTCGGGCTCGCTCAGTGCGCGCGGGGCGGGGCGAGGGCTGCGCGGGCTCGCGATCAGCCGCACCGCCGGGTTATCGACGCCGTGGCGGCGGGCGAGGAAGCGGAAGAAGCCACGCACCGCCGCGAGTTCGCGCGCCCGGCTCGCCGCCGCCAGTCCGTCGGCATGGCGTGCGGCAAGCCAGGCGCGGATGTCGGCCGGGCGCAGGGCGGCCAGCGCCGCGAGATCCGGCTCCGCACCGAGATGCCGGGTCAGGAAGCCGAGGAATCCCGCGAGATCGGCGCCATAGGCCGCCACCGTGAGAGCGGCGGCGCGACGTTCTCCGGTCAGCCAGTCCAGCCACGCGCGGCGTGCCGCTTCCCCAGTCGCCGGTTCCAGGATCGCCGGTTCCAGGATCGCCAGTTCCCGGATCGCCGCTTCCCCGGTTGCCGCTGCCGCCGTCATGGCCCGCGATCGAGCGCCGCGCCGATCGCCTGCCCGAGGAACGCGAGCGCACCGAGCCCGGACCCGGCTGCCTCGTCCCGACTGGCGAGTGCGAGCAGGGTGGGCGGCCCGGCCCAGGACACCCGCACCAGCGCGTCCTGCCGCGCCAGCCGTGCCGCCTCGGCGTGCAGCAACGCCGCGTCGGTGGGGGCGATCCGGTGGACCACGTCGCGTCCGTCCAGCAGCCGCGCCACCGCGCCCGCGGGAATGGGGCGGATACCGGGCAGTTCGGCCTCGGCGCACAACGCGGCGGCGTCGACGCCGAGCAGGCCGGGCAGCGCATGAGTGACCCACTCGGCCGGGTCGGGACAGGCGATCAGCGCCACCACCGTCGCCTGCACCCGCCCGACCAGCCCGGCGGCCGCGCGCCCGGCGTCCAGCACGCCCTGCGTCTCCGCGGCCATCGCAGCGGCATGCGCACGCGCGGCGGCAAGCATCGCCGCCATGTGGTCGGCCATCGTCTCCCCGTGCACCCGCGCGGGCGGGGCGAGCAGGCCGTAGAGCGCCGGGTTTTCCGCCAGCCAGGACGGCCGGGCGCGCAGGAACCCCTCCACGACCTCGGCGAGGTCGTCGCTCATGCGCGTGGCCGCCGCGTCGCTGCCGGCATCAGCTGATCGACAGGCCGGCCTTCTTCCAGTCGGCCAGGAAGTTGGCGAGGCCCTTGTCGGTCAGCGGGTGGTTGAACAACTGCCGCAGCACAGCCGGCGGCACGGTCGCGACATGGGCGCCAAGTTTGGCCGCTTCCACCACATGCATCGGGCTGCGCACGCTCGCCACCAGGACCTCAGTCTTCAGGTAAGGATACTGGCGGAAGATGGTCATGATGTCGGCGATCAGGCCCATGCCGTGCTCGCCGATGTCGTCCAGCCGACCGATGAAGGGGGAGACGAAGGTCGCCCCGGCCTTGGCCGCCAGCAAGGCCTGCGCGGGGGAGAAGCAGAGGGTGACATTCACCATGGTGCCGTCATTGGCGAGCTTGCGGCAGGCACGCAGCCCATCCGGCGTGAGCGGGACCTTGATGGTCACGTTCCGCGCGATCTCGCGCAGGATGCGGGCCTCGGCCATCATGCCTTCGAATTCGGTGGCGGCCACCTCGGCGCTCACCGGCCCGGGGACCAGGCCGCAGATTTCGGAGATGACGTCCCGCATCTTGCGTCCCGACTTCGCCACCAGGCTCGGGTTGGTGGTAACGCCGTCGAGCAGGCCGCTCTCGGCGAGCAGTTTGATTTCCGCCACGTCGGCGGTATCGACGAAGAACTTCATGGAAACACTCCTGTTGCCGGCTGCCGATGGCTTCGCGTGCGCCCGTTCGGTGCGCACCCCCCGCGTCTCCACCCCCTGGGCAGGCGTCCCTCCGGTTGCCCGGGACGGGGCGGAGCAGAGGCACGTCCGCCGCCGCGCCAGAGCCGGGGACCGGTGAGGCCCGTGATCCTACCCCAAGGTTCGCTGGGGCTTGATCCTACACCGCCGGTCGCACGGGGCGGAAGCGCGACGCGGCAGGTGGTGCCGGTGTTGCTGCCGTACCCGTTCGCGGGGCCGTTCGACTACGTGGTGCCGGGCGGCCTCAATCCCAGCCCGGGCGACGTCGTGCTGGTGCCGCTGCATCGCCGGGAGGTGGTAGGAGTGGTGTGGGACACGCCGGAGGCGCCGGCCGCGCCGCTGCCGGGGCACCGGCTGAAGCCGCTGATCGCCGTGCTCGATACGCCGCCGCTGCGCACGCCGTTGCGCCGCTTCATCGACTGGATGGCGGCCTACACCCTCGCCCCTCCCGGGGAGGTGATGGCGATGGCGCTGCGGGTGGAAACGCCGGAGAGCAGGCAGCCGCCGGTGGGGTGGGTGGCGGTCGGGTTGCTGGAGGCTGGTCCGGTGGAGGCTGACCCGGCGGAGGTTGGCCCGGCTGAGGTTGGCCTGGCGGACCTTGGCCGGGCAGCGACGGCGGCGGCGAGTGACCGGGGCGAAGCCGCCGCGACATCGGCGTGTCGCATTGCCGACGGTCGGCTGACGCCGGCGCGCCGCCGCGTGCTGGCAGCGCTCGACCCGGCCGCGCCGCAATCCACCGCCGCTCTGGCACGCGCCGCCGGCGTGAGCGCCGGAGTGGTGCGCGGCATGGCGGCGGCCGGTCTGCTGACGCCGGTCGCCCTGCCGGAAGCGCCACCGTTCGCCCGTCCCGACCCGGACCATCCCGGCCCCGTCCTGTCGTCGGACCAGGCGTGTGCGGCGGCGGCGCTGCGTGCGGCGGTGGCGGAGCGCGGCTTCGCCGTCAGCCTGCTCGACGGCGTCACCGGTTCGGGCAAGACCGAGGTCTATCTGGAAGCCGTCGCCGAGGCCCTGCGCGCCGGCCGCCAGGCGTTGGTGCTGCTGCCGGAAATCGCGCTGTCGTCGCAATGGCTGGAACGCTTCATCGCGCGCTTCGGCGTCGCGCCGGCGGTCTGGCACTCCGATCTCGCCGCGCGCACCCGCCGGATCACCTGGCGGGAAGTGGCGGCGGGCTGTGCGCCGGTCGTGGTGGGCGCGCGCTCGGCGCTGTTCCTGCCGTTCCCCGACCTCGGCCTGATCGTGGTCGATGAAGAGCACGAGACGGCATTCAAGCAGGAAGACGGCGTCGTCTATCACGCCCGCGACATGGCGGTGGTGCGCGCGCGCTTCGAATCCGCGCCCGCGGTGCTGGTCTCCGCCACGCCCAGCCTGGAGACCCTGGCGAACGTGGAGGCCGGGCGCTACGCGCGCCTGACCCTGCCGCATCGGCACGGCGGCGCGCTGCTGCCGGAGGTGGCGGCGATCGACCTGCGCGCGCATCCGCCGGAGCGCGGGCGGTTCCTCGCCCCGCCTCTGATCGCGGCGATCACCGAGACCTTGGCGCGCGGCGAGCAGGCGATGCTGTTCCTCAACCGTCGCGGCTATGCGCCGCTGACCCTGTGCCGCGCCTGCGGCCATCGGATGGCCTGCCCGCATTGTACAGCCTGGCTGGTGGAGCATCGCGCGCGCCGGCTGTTGCAATGCCACCATTGCGGCCACGCGATCCCCATCCCCGAGACCTGCCCCGGCTGCGGCGCGGCGCACAGTCTGACCGCGGTCGGCCCAGGGGTGGAACGGATCACAGAGGAAGCTTCGCTGCTGTTTCCCGAGGCGCGGCGGCTCGTGATGGCGAGCGACACCCTGCCCGGGCCGGACGCGGCGGCGGCGGCGGCGCGCGCGATCGCGGCGCGCGAGGTCGACCTCATCATCGGCACGCAGATCGTCGCCAAGGGCTGGCATTTTCCGCACCTGACCCTGGTGGGGGTGGTGGACGCCGACCTCGGGCTCGGGGGAGGGGACCTGCGCGCCGCCGAGCGGACCGTGCAGTTGCTGCACCAGGTGGCCGGGCGCGCGGGGCGGGCGGAGGCGCCGGGGCGGGTGCTGCTGCAGACGTTCTCGCCCGAGCACCCGGTGATGGCGGCGCTGGTGGCGGGCGATCTGGCAGGATTCGTCGCGCGGGAGGCGGAGGCGCGGCGGCCGGGGTTCTGGCCGCCCTACGGACGCCTGGCGGCACTAATCGTAAGCGCCGAGGAGGCGTCGGTGGCGGACGCGCTGGCGAGCGCGCTGGGGCGGGCGGCGCCATCGGGGGCAGGGGTGACGGTGCTCGGGCCGGCGCCGGCACCGCTGTCGGTGCTGCGGGGGCGGCATCGGCGGCGATTGCTGCTGAAGACCCGGCGGGAGGTGGCGGTGCAGCCGGTGCTGCGCGCGTGGCTCGCGCGGGTGCCGGTGCCGCGGGGGGCACGGGTGGAGGTGGATGTGGATCCGGTTTCGTTTTTGTAATGCATCGCTACGTGTGCGGCAGGGCGTGCGGACGTCAACCATGACCGGTCGGGCACCACGGGCGACAGACCCAGGGCCTGGTTCCGAGCCGAGGGCTCCCTACTGCGCCGGTGGCGTCTCGTACTCCTCCATGCGCCACGCCTCCGGCTCGCGCGCGGCCCGGTCGTACCAGTCGGCGACCAGCGGATGCGCGCGCACCGCCCGGCAATACGCCTGCGACGCGGCGCCGAGGTCCGGTTGCCAGGTCAGGAACCGCGCCACCACCGGCGCGTACATCGCATCCGCCGCGCCAAACGCGGCGCCGAACAGATACGGTCCGCCGGCGCCGAAGCGCGTGCGCAGATCCGCCCACAGGGCCTCGATGCGTGCGATGTCGGCCAGTGCCTCCGGCGTGCGCCCGCGGCCGGCGAAGGCGCCGCCGAGGTTCATCCACATCGACCGGCGCAGCCCGGTGAAGCCGCCGTGCATCTCCGCCGCGGCCGAGCGCGCGGCGGCGCGCGCCACCCGCTCCGCCGGCCACAGCACCGGCGCGATCTCGGCGCAGTACTCCACGATGGCGAGCAATTCCCAGACCCGGGCGCCGGCGTGTTCCAGGTAGGGCACGGTGCCGTTGGGGCAGAGCCGGGCGATCGCCTCGGTCGGGCCGGGGCGGGCGATCGGGATCTGCACCTCCTCCACATCCAGCCCGGCGATCCTCACGGCGAGCCAGCCGCGCATCGACCAGGACGAATAGCGGCGATTGGCGATGATAAGGCGTCCATCTGGCATCGGGGCTCTTCCGCGGTGAAAGGCGCCCAGTGTAACATTGCCGCCGCCGGCGCCCAAACCGGGAGGGACACCGCCCATGATCAAGATGTACGGCTTCTGGCGCTCCGCCGCGGCATTTCGGGTGCGGATCGCACTCAACCTGAAGCGCCTCGCCTTCGAGGAGGAGATGATCGACCTCGACGCCGGCGAACAGAATTTGCCCGCCTATCGCGCGGTGAACCCGCAAGAAGTGGTACCGAGCGTCATCATCGACGGCGCTCCGCCGATGTACGAGTCGCTCGCCATCATCGAATACCTCGACGAGATCTACCGCGACCCGCCGCTGCTGCCGGTGGACGCGCCCGGCCGGGCGCGCGTTCGTGCGCTGTCCCTGATCTGGGCCGCCGACCACCACCCGCTGATCGTCCCGCGCGTGCGCCGCTACCTGGCGGAAACCGTGGGGTTGGACGAAGCCGGGCGCACCGCCTGGATCCGCCACTGGTTCTCCGAGGGCCTGCGTATCGGCGAGGCCCGTCTGGCAGGCGAGCCTGCGACCGGCACCTTCTGCCACGGCGACACGCCGAGCATGGCCGATCTCTGTCTGATGAGCCAGGCGATGGGCGCGCGTGGCTTCGGCATCGACCTCGCGCGCTACCCCACCATCGCGCGGATCGTGGAGGCGTGCCTGACGCGCGAGGCCTTCGCCCGCGCGCTACCCTTGCGCCAGAAGGGCGCGCCCGCAGCGCATTGACCGGCATCGCGGGCGCTGCACTGCGTGGGGAGGGGCCGGGGCAGGTTCGGCTTGACCGGCCGGCGGGCGCCCGCCTAGGGTCGGGAAATGTTGCGTTTGCTCCATACGGGCGGGCCGCGGCGGTCAGGGCAGGCGGTACCGCCCCATGGCGACGAGCCTTGAGCGGGCAATGGCGTCGCCGCATCGCCCGATCCCGATCGACGTGGCCCTGGTGCTCGCGATCGACGTTTCCGGCAGCATGAGCGAACAGCGGCTGCGGCTGCAACTGCAAGGCTATATCGACGCGTTTCGCTCCGCCGCCTTGGCCCGGGCGGTGCGTCAGGGACCACGCGGGCTGATCGCCGCCACCCTGGTGGAGTGGTCCGACTACGGCCACCAGGACCAGAGCGTGGACTGGATGCTGATCGCCGACCGGAACGGTGCCCGCCGTTTCGCCGATGCCATCGCCGCCTCCCTGCTGGCCGGGCCGGGCTGGACCTCGCTCAGCGGGGCGATCCGCTTCTCCTCGGCGCTGTTTGCCAAAAACGGGTTCCGCGCGGCGCGCAAGGTGATCGACATCTCCGGCGACGGGGTGAACAACGACGGGCCGCCGCCCGGCGTGCTGCGCGATCGGGCGGTGGCGGCGGGGATCACGATCAACGGGCTGCCGATCGTGGAGCTCGATCCCGGCCTGGCGGCGTATTACCGCAATAATGTCATCGGCGGCCCGGATGCATTCGTCGAAGTGGCGACCGACCTCGGCAGCTTCGCCGGCGCGGTGCTGCGCAAGCTGATCGTCGAGGTCTCCGGCCGGCGTCCAGCAACCATGTTCGGCTGAATTCCCAGTTACATTTCCGGCACGTTTTCTTCGAGCTCGGCGAGCCACGCACGCGCGTTGCCGTCCGACGGCGCGCGCCAGTCGCCGCGCGGCGACAGCGAGCCGCCGGCCGCCACCTTCGGGCCGTTCGGCATGCGCCGAGCGCTTGAACTGGCTGATGCGCGAAGAACCGGTGCAGGAAGACCGCGCAGCCAGCGGCGGATCGTCGGCCAGGTCGTAGGCCGACGCGGCGCTCGGGCGGGAAGCCCGGCGGCCAGTCGCCGCGCGCCGCGTCCTCCCAGGCCTGCAGCGCCAGGAAGGCGATCTTCGACGGGCGGAAGCCGAAGCGCAGCGTGTAGTACAGGTTGAAGTCCTGCAGCGCGTAGGGGCCGATCATCGCCTCGGTGCTCTGCGGCGTCTCGCCCTCGGCGACCGGGACCAGCTCCGGCGAGATCTCGGTGCCCAGGATCGCGTCCAGCGTCGCGCGCGACCTGCGGCGGCGAACTGCCGCGCGCGATCACCCAGCGGATCAGGTGCTGGATCAGCGTCTTCGGCACCGCCGGCGTTGACGTTGTAGTGCGACATCTGGTCGCCGACGCCGTAGGTGCACCAGCCGAGCGCCAGCTCCGACAGATCGCCGGTGCCGAGCACGATGCCGTCGTGCTGGTTCGCCAGCCGGAACAGGTAGTCGGTGCGCAGCCCGGCCTGCACGTTCTCGAACGTGACGTCGTAGACCGGCTCGCCGGCGGCGAACGGGTGGCCCAGGTCGCTCCAGCATCAGCCGTCGCCGCGGGGCGGATGTCGAGCTCCGCGCCGGTCACGCCGAGCGCCTGCATCAGCGCGATGCGCGTTCGCCTTGGTCGTCGCCGCTGGTGGCGAAGCCCGGCATGCGTGTAGGCGAGGATGTCGCTGCGCGGCAGGCCCAGCCGGTCGAACGCGCGCGCGGCGACGATCAGCGCCTGGGTGGAATCGAGCCCGCCGGACACGCCGATCACCACGCGCTCGGATGCCCGTCGCCGCGCAGCCGCTGCGCCAGGCCGGCGACCTGGATGTTGTAGGCCTCGTAGCAATCCTGCTCCAGCCGCGCCGGATCGGCCGGCACGAAGGGGAAGCGCTCCACGTCGCCGCAGCAGGCCGAGATCGCCGGTCGGCGGGTCCAGCCTGAAACGCGATGCGGCGGAAGGCACGCCGTCGCCGCGGCGTGGGTGCGGCGGTTGTCGTCGAAGCTGCCCATCCGCATGCGCTCCTGGCGCAGCAGGTCGAGGTCGATGTCGGCGAGCGCGACTGCGCTCGCCGTCGGGAAACGCGTTCGGTCTCCGCGAGCATCGCGCCGTTCTCGAAGATCGACGCCTGGCCGTCCCAGGCGAGGTCGGTGGTGGATTCGCCGGCGCCGGCGGCGGCGTAGAGATAGGCGCGCCAGGCAGCGCGCCGATTGCGACTGCGCACAGCAGCCGGCGCGTGTCCGCCTTGCCGATCGTGATGTTGCTGGCCGGACAGGTTGGCAAGCACCGTCGCGCCGGCCAGCGCGGCCGAGCGAGCTGGGCGGGACGGGGATCCAGAAGTCCTCGCAGATCTCGGCATGCACGCACGAAGCCGGGAAGATCCTCGGCCGCGAACAGCAGATCGGGGCCGAACGGCACGGCGCATGCCGGCGAAACGGATCGATCCGCCCGCGCCAGCCGTCGCCGGAGGCGAACTGGCGCGGTTCGTAGAACTCGCGGTAGTTCGGCAGGTAGATCTTCGGCACCACGCCGAGCAGCCGGCCGCGATGGATCGCCAGCGCGGCAGTTGTAGACCCGCCCCTGGTGGCGCAGCGGCGCGCCGACCAGCAGCAGCGGCAGCAGGTCGCGCGAGGCCTCCGATGATCGTCCGCGCCGCCGCTTCCACCGCGTCCAGCAGCGGTATCCGCGAGCAGCAGGTCATCGATCGCATAGGCCGACAGCGCCGAGTTCGGGGAACACCGCGATCGCGGCGCCGCGATCGTGGCACGCCCGCGCGGCATGCAGGATCGTTTCGGCATTCGTTGCCGGGTCCGCCAGCGCGGCCGTACCGTGCAGGCGGCGACCCGGGCGAAGCCGTGCCGGTAGAGCGAACGGAAGCTCATCGCGGGCACCCCGCACGGGCCTCGGGTCGGGCGGCGGTGCTGCGGTCCGGCATGATAGCGCCTTATCCTTGCAAGATGGTATCGACCGGCACGGCGGCCAGCCCGAGCGCGCGCGCCACCGCCGGATGCACGAGCCGCCCGCCATGGACGTTCAGCCCCGCGCGCAGATGCGGATCGGCGGCCAGCGCGGCGCGCCAGCCCTGCTCGGCGAGCGCCAGCACGAAGGGCAGGGTGGCATTGGTCAGCGCGAAGGTGGAGGTGCGCGCCACCGCCCCCGGCATGTTGGTCACGCAATAATGCACCACGCCCGAATCGATGAAGATGGGCGACGCATGGGTGGTCGGGCGGCTCGTTTCGAAGCAGCCGCCCTGATCGATGGCGATATCGACCAGCACCGATCCCGGCCGCATGGCGCGGACCGTCGCGCGCGAAACGAGCTTCGGCGCCGCCGCGCCAGGCACCAGCACCGCGCCGATCACGAGGTCGGCCGCCAGCACGGCCTGCTCGATCGCTTCGGTGGTGGCGAACAGGGTGGTGGCGCGCGGGCTGAATTGCAGGTCGAGTTCGTACAGCCGCGGCAGCGATTTATCGATGATCGTCACCGAGGCTTCCAGCCCCACCGCCATGCGCGCCGCGTTGGTGCCGGCCACGCCGCCGCCGAGCACGACCACCTTCCCCGGCGGCACGCCCGGCACGCCGCCCAGCAGGATGCCCGCGCCGCCCTGTTCGCGCTCCAGGCAATGCGCGCCGACCTGCACCGCCATCCGTCCGGCCACCTCGCTCATCGGCGCCAGCAGCGGCAGGGCGCCGCGCGCATCGGTGACGGTCTCGTAGGCGATGGCGGTGACGCCGGCGGCCAGCAGCCCCTCGGCCTGGGCGCGATCGGCGGCGAGATGGAGGTAGGTGAACAGCACCTGGCCCGCGCGCAGCCGCGCGATCTCCGCCGGCTGCGGTTCCTTCACCTTCACGATCAGCTCCGCTTCGGCGAACACCGCGGCGGCGTTCGGAGCGATGGCGGCGCCGGCGGCCTCATAGGCGGCATCCGGGATGCCGATGCCGGCAGCGGCGCCGTGCTCGATCAGCACCGCATGGCCGTGGCGGACCAGTTCGCGCGCGCCGGCCGGCGTCAGGCCGACGCGGGATTCCTCGGTCTTGATCTCCTTGGGCACGCCGATGCGCATGCGAGGCTCCTGGCGTGGACGGCGGTGCGTTACGCCGGCAGGGGGAAGCGGTTCAGGTACGGCATGTAGTCGTCCTCGACCGCGATGTGCAGGCTCGCCAGCACCCGCACGACCCCGCAATAGAAGCTGATGGTGACCACGAGGTCGACCAGGTGCTCCGCGTTCAAGGTCCGGGCCAGCACGTCCCAGGTCGCGTCCGTCACCGCGCCGTCGGCGGTGATCTCGCGCGCCGCGCGCAGCACCGTGCGCGCGAGCGGGTCGAGCGGTGAGGTCCGGCCGTCGGTCTCGGCGATCAGGCCGCGGATGTCCGCGTCGGTCACGCCAAATTCGTGGCCGATCTTGATGTGGTGCGACCATTCGTACGGCGCGCGGGCGAGGTAGCCCACCTGCAGGATCGCCAGCTCGCGCAGCCGCGGATCGAGCGTACTGCCGTGGCGGATGTACTGGCCGAGCCCGCCGAAGGCGCGCAGCGCGCCGGGCGAATTCACCAGCGCGCGGTGCAGCGCGATCGGGCGGGCGAGCAGGTCGCGGTGCTCGGGCGCCACTTCGGCGGGATCGATCGAGGGGACGCGGGCCATCTTGGCGCTCCGTTGCTACATCGCCGCGTGCGCGGCGTGCACCGGCGCGAGGAAATCGGGGGTGAACACTTTCGTCGCCATCACCTGGCAGCGGCGGATCAGGCGCGGCTCGTCGCGCGTGTAATCGGCGATGGCGCGATGGATGGTGCCGAGATGGTCCCAGACCAGCAGGTCGTTCTCGGTCCAGGCATGGGTCCAGCGGAACTCGCGGGCGGAGCTGGTGGGCGAACAGGAAGCCCAGCATCGCGTCGCTTTCGGCTTCCGCCAGCTCGTTGATGCGCGCGGCGTAACCGGGATTGCAGTACAGCACCTTCCGCCCGGTGATCGGGTGCGTCAGGAACAGCGGATGCACCACCGGCGGCCGGGCGCGGCGCTGCTCGGGCGTCAGCGGCGGGCGATCGGCGCCGTTGCGGCGGGCGTTCTCCCAGAACTGGTTGAAATCATGCGTCACGGTGGCGTCGGCGAGGCGGTCGCGGAGGTCCGCCGGCAGCGCGTCGTACGCCGCGTGCATGTTGGCGAACTCGGTGCCGCCGAGCGGCGCGGCCGTCGCGGCGCGGAATGACGACGCCGTACAGCACGTTCACGAACCCCATCACGTCGCGGTAGGACATGTCGGTGTGCCAGTCCTGGCCGGCGTCGGGGAAGCCGATGTAGCGCCCGCCCTCGCGAATGTTGGACAGGGTGCCGACTTCCGGCACCGCGCGTCCCGCTTCCGCCTCCTTCGCCACCGAGCCCTGGATTTCGCCGAAGCGCTCGGAAAAGGCGCGCAACTGCGCATCGTCCAGATGCTGGTCGGGCAGGCGCAGCACGCCGTGGTGGCCGAGCGCGATCAGGAGCCGGGCGAAATCGCCGGGCGCGATCGGCTGCGCCGCATCGAGCCCCTCGATGGTGGCCCCGAGAATCGCCTCGCCGGGTCGGATCGTGAACATCGTCCTGCCCCCTTTGCCAAGGCGGGCAGTCTAGGCGGGCGCGGGCGTGCTGTCACACGTTCCGGGCCTCCCGGACGGCGCCCGGGTACGGTTGCTCCGCGCTGTCAGCTCCGGGGGGTGGCCGGTTGCGTCGCGTCGGCGAAGCCATGTTCGGCGGCGGGGAAGCGGCCCTCCCGTACATCGCGCGCGTAGGCCGCGATCGCCGCCCCGGCGTCCCGACCCAGCTCGGCGTAGCGACGGACGAATTTCGGCCGGAAGTCGGCGAACATGCCCAGCATGTCGTCCACCACCAGGATCTGTCCGTCGCAGGCGGCCCCGGCGCCGATGCCGATGGTCGGAATGGCGATCTCCGTCGTGATCCGGCCGGCCAGCGCCCCCGGCAGCTTTTCCAGCACCACGGCGAAGGCGCCGGCGTTCGCGACAGCGGCGGCGTCGCGCAGGACCCGCGCGCCGTCCGCGCCGCGCCCCTGCACCTTGTAGCCGCCGAGGCGCGTTCACCGCCTGCGGGGTCAGCCCGATATGCCCCATGACCGGGATGCCGCGCTCCGCGAGGAAGCGGATCGTTTCGGCCATGGCTGTCCCGCCCTCCAGCTTCACCGCGGCGCAGCCGGTCTCCGCCATCACCCGGGCGGCGGCGCGGAACGCCTGCTCCGGCCCGGCCTCGTAGCTGCCGAACGGCAGGTCGACCACCATCAGCGCCCGTTCCAGCCCGCGCCGCACCGCCCGGCCGTGCAGGATCATCATCTCGAGCGTGACGCCGAGCGTGGACGGCAGGCCGTGCAGCACCATCCCGACGCTGTCGCCGACCAGCGCGACGTCGCAATGGGCATCGACGAGCCGGGCCATCGGCGTCGTGTAGGCCGTGAGGCAGACCAGCTTCACGCCGCCTTTCCGTGCCGCGATATCGGGCGGCGTGATCGCCTTCCCCTCTTTCTGTACACTCATGATCTCAATCCGTTACCGTACGCCTGCTGCGATCGGCCGGCGCGAAAGAATCCCGGGTCGCCGCCGCAGTCGTCAGTTCCACAGGACATTCGACGGATCGGGACGCAAGGTCCCGCGTTCCACCTGCTTCACGACCTCGGTCAGGCGTGCGTGCGTGGGCGCCGGCACGCCGGCTTCCTCGCGCCTTGGCGGCGATGAAGCCGTTCATGAACTCGATCTCGGTGCGCCGTCCCTTGGCCATGTCCTGCGCCATCGACGGCCGCTGCAGGTCGCTGCGCGCCTCCCCGGTGGTGCCGGCCAGCATCAGCCGCTCCATCTCGGCGAGCGCCGCCGGATCGCCGTCCCCGGCGCGGGCGCCAGCGCCTCCGGGTCGAGCGCGCCCACCTTGCCCACCCGGTAGCCGAGCGCGTGCCCGACCCGCACAGATTCGGCGCCGAGCCGGATGCACACCCGGCGCACCGCGTCGTGACGGTCGCGTTCGTTGCCGCCCATGCCGGTGGCGGCGGACACGCCGTTGCGCATCCCGTTGACGCAGAGCTTGGTCCAGCGCTCGCCCCACAGGTCGTCGGTGGCATGCGTCCCGTCGACGGCGCCCAGCATCGCCGCCAGCGCGCGGGCGCGCGCGGTGACCCGCCCGCTCGGCTCGCCCACGTAAAGGCAGGTGCGTCCGGGCAGCTTCGCCATGGTGCGGCGGATATGCGCGGGCTCATAGAGATCGAGCGCCGAGGCCGCCGCTCGACCACCGTGCCCATGGTGCGGCCCCAGCCGATCAGGGCGGCGATGCGCTCCTCGTTGATGCAGTTCTGCAGGGAGACGACCACCCCGGCCGGCGCCAGGTAGGGCGCGATCATCAGGGTCGCCCATTCGGTGTCGTAGGATTTCACGGCGACGAAGGCGATGTCGATCGGGCGCTGGCGGGCGAGCCCCTGCACCTCGGTCAGGTGCAGGGCGGGCACGCGTACGGTGCGGGTTTCCGCCTCGGTCATGCCGGAGAGGTGCATGCCCCCGGTGCGGATCGCCTCGACATGCGCGGGCCAGGGGTCGATCAGGGTGACGTCGTGGCCGGCCGCGGCCAGGCCCGAGCCGACATAGCCGCCGACCGCGCCGGCGCCGACCACCGCTATCCGTGGTTCCATGGCCCGTCTTCCTCCTTGCGTCGCGGCCGGTGGCCGGCCGTGTCCTTGGATCACTCTGGCGCCGCGCGCCGCCGGCGACAACCGGCCGCCTTCAGACCGCGAAAAGCGATCGAACTTGCGAAAGAATGCCCATTGTAATTGCTCGTGTTTTCGGGCTGTTTCGGCGGCTGGCGGACACTATTTCACAAACTCTCAGCCCGCCCGCTTGTCCGGCTTCTGGCCGACCCGCCGGCCGACCCCGCGCGGCGTCGGCAGCACCGCCTCGGCCGCGACCGCGGCCTCCAGGGCCGCGCGCTGCGCGGGCGGCCAGGGCGCGGTGCGGCGTTCGCGCATGTCGATGTGCAGGCACAGCAGCTCATGCAGTGCCACCCGCTCCCCGCCCTGCGCGCGGCGCATCTCGTGCACGAAATGCAGCCGCTTGGCATCGACCGCGAGCAGCCGGGTCGCCACCAGGACATGCTCGCCCTCGGTCACCTCGCGCTCATACAGGGTGTGGGTTTCGGCGATGAAGCAGGAGTTCCCGCTCGCCGCCCGATAGGCGTTGCCGATCCCGAGCGCGTCGAACGCAGCATCCGTCGCCTGGTCGAACACCACGACGTAGTAGGCGAGGTTCATATGTCCGTTGGAGTCGATCCACTCCGGGCGGATGCGCGCTTCGTGCTGGGGCAGGGGCATGGAACGGTAGCTTGTTGCGCCCGCCGAGGACGGTCAAGCTGGACCGATGCCTCCCGCCCCCACGCCCACCACCCCGTCCGGCCCTGCGGACCCTGCTCCGCCGGCCCCCCATCTTCCAGCCGGGCGTCTTCCAGCCGGGCGCCCCCCGACCGACGGCCTGCCGCCTGCCGAGCGGTGGCGCGCCATGACCACCATCGCGATCGCGGTGGCGATGTCGGTGCTCGATTCGGCGATCGCCAACATCGCGCTGCCGACCATCGCGCAGGAGCTGCACGCGACGCCGGCGGCCTCGATCTGGGTGGTGAACGCCTACCAGCTCGCGGTGACCGTCTCGCTGCTGGCCTGCGCGGCGCTCGGCGACATCATCGGCTACAAGCGGATCTACTGGACCGGGCTGCTGGTGTTCACCGTCGCCTCCGGCGCCTGCGCGCTGTCCGGCTCCTTGCCGGTGCTGGTCGTCGCGCGCGTGGTGCAGGGCTTCGGCGGCGCCGGTATCATGAGCGTGAACACCGCGCTGGTCCGTTTCATCTACCCGCGCGACCAGCTCGGGCGGGGGATCGGCTTCAACGCCTTCATCGTCGCCGTCGCCTCCGCCACCGGCCCCTCGATCGCGGCGGCGATCCTGTCGGTGGGAAGCTGGCACTGGCTGTTCGCGGTCAACGTGCCGCTCGGGATGATCGCGCTGTGGTACGGGGCGCGGGTGCTGCCGGCCACGCCGCGGTCCGGCAACCGCTTCGACCTTGCCGGCGCGCTGCTGAACGCCGCCTCGCTCGGCCTGCTGATGATCGCGGTCGATGAGATGGGCCGCGGGGAAAATCCCTGGCTGGGCGCGGCCGAGATCGCCGGAGCGGTCGTGTTCGGGCTGATCCTGATCAACCGCGCGCGCGCCATGACCGCGCCGCTGCTCCCGGTCGATCTGTTCCGCCGGCCGGTGTTCGCGCTCTCGGTCGGCACCTCCATCTGCTCCTTCATGGCGCAGACGCTCGCCTATGTGGCGCTGCCGTTTTTGTTCGAGGACGTGGGCCACCGCTCGCAGATCGCCACCGGGCTGCTGATGACGCCCTGGCCCGCCATCGTCGTGATCGTGGCGCCGATCGCCGGGCGACTCTCCGATCGCTCGGCACCGGCGCTGCTGGGGGCGATGGGGCTCGGAGTGATGACGGCGGGGATGGTGCTGCTGCTCACCCTGCCGGTCGATGCCGGCTGGCTGAACGTGGGCTGGCGCATGGCGGTGTGCGGCTTCGGCTTCGGTTTCTTCCAGTCGCCCAACAACCGGCTGCTGCTCGGCGCCGCGCCGCCCGAACGCAGCGGCGGGGCGAGCGGCATGCTCTCCACCGCCCGCCTGCTCGGCCAGACGATCGGCAGCGCGCTGGTGGCGCTGACCTTCGGCCTGTCCGGCGCGGCGGGGAGCGGGGTCGCCGGCGGCGTGCGGATGGCGCTCGGCGTGGGCGCGGCGGCGGCCGGGGTGGCGACGGTGATCAGCCTGCTCCGGCTCGGCCAGATGCGCACCGCCACGTGAGCCTGTCCCCGTTCCGCACCGTGCGCGTGTGGGACCTGCCGGTGCGGCTGGGGCACTGGCTGGCGGCGGCGCTGGTGCTCGCGCTGTGGGTGACCGAGCGCTGGAACTGGATGGACTGGCATGTGCTGGCCGGCACGATCCTGCTCGGCCTCGTGCTGTTCCGGCTGTTCTGGGGGTTTGCGGGTAGCGAAACCGCGCGCTTCGCCCGGTTCCTCGCCTCCCCCCGCGCCGCATGGCGGCACCTGCGGCACGTGTTCGTCCGCGAACCGGACCATGAGGTGGGGCACAACCCGGCCGGCGGGTGGATGGTGCTGGCCCTGCTCGGTCTGCTGCTGGCCGAATGCGTGAGCGGCGTGCTGGTCAACAACGACGTGGCGGACCAGGGGCCGTTCACCGATAGCATGCCCGCCTGGCTCGCCAATCTGTTGACCGATCTGCATACGCTCCTGTTCCAGGTGATCGTCGCCGCGGTGGCGCTGCACGTGGCGGTGATCGGCGTCTATGCGCTGGCCAAGGGTCAGAACCTGGTGCGCCCGATGCTCACGGGACGCAAACGTCTGCCCGCGGACGTGCCGCCGCCGCGGCTCGCCGGCTGGCGGCGGGCGATTCCGCTGGCCGCGCTGGCGGCGGCCCTGGCCGGCGGCTTCGCCTGGTTCGGCTAGGCGCCGCGGCCGGCACGGTCGAGGCCGGAGCACGGCCTTGCGGCCGACCGCTCACACCGGCAGGCGGATACGTGCCCGCAAGCCCCCCAACGGGCTGTCCTCCAGCGTGATTTCGCCGCCATGGGCGCGCACGATGTCGCGGGCGATCGTGAGGCCGAGGCCGGTGCCGCCGGCGCTGTCGCTTTCGAACGGGCGGAACACGCTTTCCCGGCGTTCCGAGGGGATGCCCGGGCCGTCGTCGTCGACCGTCACGAGCACGTTGCGTCCGCCCATCGGCGCGGCGGCCAGCGCGACGTGCCGGGCGTGGCGGCGCGCGTTGTCGACCAGGTTGGTCAGGGCCCGGCGCACCGCATCGGCGCGCAGGCGCAGGGTCAGGCTGGGCGGCACGTCCACCGTCACGACCGCGCCGGCGCGACGGGCGTCGGCGGCGACTTCTTCGAGCAGAATGGCGAGATCGGCGGGTTCCGCCTGTTCGGTGCCCTCGCCGCGGGCGAAGGCGAGGTAGGCCTCGATCATCCGTTCCATCTCGGCGACATCGGCGGTGATCTCGGCGATGTCCTCGGCCTGTTCGGCGCGTACCGGCAGCATCGCGAGCGCGAGGCGCATGCGGGTGAGGGGCGTGCGCAGATCGTGCGACACGCCGGCGAGCATTTCGGTGCGCTGGGTGAGGAAGCGGCGGATGCGTTCCTGCATGCGGTTGAACGCGGTCGCAGCGCGGCGCACCTCCACCGCGCCTTCCGGGCGGATCGGCCCGGGATCGCGGCCGATCCCGAACGCTTCCACCGAGTCCGCCAGGCGGCGGATGCCGCGCACCTGGTTGCGCATGAACAGGGCGGCGATGCCGAACAGCAGCGCCGAGGTGCCGACCAGCCAGGCCACGAACAGCCAGATGGTGCCGAGGTCCACCCGCTTGCGCGGCGCCAGGATGTCCATCACCCCATCGGGCAGTTGCACCCGGATCAGCACGGCCTGCGGATCGTAGGTCCAGTCCATGTTGAACCGCCCGTGCAAGGTCTGGCGCAACGCCGTGTCGAGGTCGTCATCCATCGGGCCGAGCACGTTGATTTTGGTGCCGGTGTAGTGGAGCACCGCGCCTGGTTCCAGCCGCATGGTCACCCCGAACTCGCGCTGGGCCATGGCGATGACCCAGGCGCGGTCCGCCGGGTCGGGATCGCGGCGGACCAGTTCGAGGGCGAAGTTGATCTCCCCGGCCAGGCTGTCCGACAGGCGCCGATACACGAGGTTGAGGTGGCTGCCGTAGTAGATCTGCAGCGCGACGGCCTGCAGCAGCACGAGCGGCACCAGGATCATGAGCAGGCTGCGCCCGAGCAGCGAGCGCGGCAGCACGCGCTTGAGCGCCCGGTTGAACGGCAGCGGAAGGCCCACTCAGGCCCCCGGCTTCAGCACATAGCCGCGTCCGCGCACCGTATGGAGGAAGCGCGGTTCGCGCGGGTCGGGCTCGATCTTGCGGCGCAGCCTTGTGACCTGCACATCGATCGCGCGTTCGCCGGCCTCGTCGGTGCCGAGGGCGGCGGCGATCGTCTCACGCGACAGCACCTCGTTGGGCTGGCGGGCGAAGGCGGCGAGTAGGGCGGCTTCGCCACCGGTCAGCCGCACCGGCCCGGCCGACCCGCGCAGCTCGCCGCGCGCAGGGTCGAAGACCAGCGGGCCGAGCGCAACCGGCGCCGCGTTGGGAATGAGGGCAGGGGGGGCGGCCCGGCGCAGCAGCGCCTTGATCCGCAGCACCAGCTCCAGCGGTTCGAACGGCTTGCCGAGGTAGTCGTCGGCCCCGGCCTCGAAGCCGGCGATGCGGTCTTCCGGGGCGCCGCGCGCGGTGAGCAGCAGCACCGGCAGTTCGCCCGCCGGCTCGGCGCGCAGGGCGGTGGTGAGGTCGAGGCCGTTTTCCCCCGGCATCATCACGTCGAGCACCACGAGGTCGGGACTGAGCGAGCGCAGCCGGGCGCGCGCTTCGGCGGCGTTGGCCGCCGTGGTGACCCGGAACCCATGCTCGGCCAGGTAGCGCGAGAGCAGCGCGCGCAGCCGCGCGTCGTCATCGACGACGAGGATATGCGCGTCTTCGGCCATCGGCCCGGGTCAGGGCGCGTCGGACCGGCCGGACGGAGCGTCCGCGCGGTCCAGATAGGCGCGCGCCGATTCGTTCATGATCGCGCGCATCACCCGGCGGAAGCCGTCGACCGCCGGCCCGCCTGCCTCGCGATAGGCGCCGGCGAGGCGGTCGCGCTGGCGCTCGAACAAGCGGCGTTCCAGCGCCGCGCCGGCCGGAGTGAGGCTGAGCAGCCGCTGGCGGCGGTCGGCGCTGCCGGGCGCCTGCGCGACGTAGCCCTGCTCCACCAGCGCGCCGAGCACCCGGGCCAGGCTCTGCTTCGTGATGCGCAGCAGGGTGAGCAGGTCGGAGACGGTGATGCCCGGGTTGCGGCCGATGAAGTGGAGCGCCCGGTGGTGCGCGCGGCCGAGGCCGAGCTCGTTCAGGATCACGTCGGCGGCGTTGGTGAAGTCGCGATAGGCGAAGAACATCAGGTCCTGGGCGAGCCGGATTTCCTCCTCGCGCAGGAACAGGAGGCCGGCGCCGGCGGCCTGCGGGTGTTTCGGCTCGGGCGGCGGCGGAGCCGGGCGGTGTGCGGCGCTCATGCCGAAGCGTCCGAACGGGCAGCCGAACCGCTGCGGGAGGGGGATCGTCGGGAGGCGGCGCCCATCGGGTCGGGCATGGCAGGCATTCCTTGGGTTTCCGGCAGAGTTATTGACGTATATGGGCAGGTATTATACTCTGGGTCTGGTTAGAGCAACAAAATTGCGAGGATCGCTCCCATGGCGCTGGTTCCGTTCGACGACCGTGACGGCTTCATCTGGTGGGACGGCGCCCTGGTGCCGTGGCGGGAGGCGAAGCTGCACGTGCTGTCGCATGGGCTGCATTATGCCTCAGCCGTGTTCGAAGGCGAACGGGCCTATAGTGGGCACATCTTCCGGCTGCGCGATCATACCGACCGGCTGATCAACTCCGGCCGCATCCTCGGCTTCGACATCCCCTACACCGCCGAGCAGATCGATGCCGCCTGCTACGAGACCCTGCGGGCGAACAACCTGACCGACGCCTACGTCCGCCCGATCGCCTGGCGCGGGACGGAAATGCTGGCGGTCTCGGCGCAGCACACCACCATCCATCTGGCGATCGCGACCTGGCCGTGGCCGAGCTATTTCGGCGCCGACCGGATGGCCGGCATCCGGCTCGGGATGGCGGAGTGGAAGCGCCCGTCGCCGGAGACCGCGCCGACCGCGGCCAAGGCCACCGGCCTTTACATGATCGGCACGCTTTCCAAGCACAAGGCGGAGGCGGAGGGATTCGCCGACGCCCTGATGCTGGACTGGCGCGGCCTGGTGGCGGAAGCGACGGGTGCGAACATCTTCTTCGTGTTCGACGGCGAGGTGCACACGCCGACACCGGATTGCTTCCTGGACGGCATCACCCGCCGATCCGTGATGGCGCTGGCGAAGCACCGGCAGATGAAGGTGGTGGAGCGTCCGATCCGGCCGGAGGAGATGAAGCAGGCGACCGAGGTGTTCCTCGCCGGCACGGCGGCGGAAGTGACCCCGGTGCGGGCGATCGGGGAGCTGTCGTTCACCCCGGGCCAGATCAGCGAGACCTTGCTGAGCGACTACGAGGCGTTGGTGCGCAAGGGGCCGGACGAAGTGGCGCGCATCGTCGGCTAGCCGTGGCCTCTTCTCCCCTCCTCTGGCGGGCTTGGGCCGCGAAGCGGACCAAGGCCGGGGGAGGGGCGGCCCTTTGCCGCAGTGCAACACGCCCCTTGCGCCGGCGTGGCCTTTCGGCTATATGCCGGTTGCGTTTCGTGATCGCGTGATGGGTGCCGGCCGTCCTGGCCCGCCCTGCGCGAAGCGCTCCCTCATCCTCGTTCGCCCCAACGTCGCGCGGGCCGGCGGACTATCAGGCGCGGCTCCCGGGCTTTGGCCCGCGGTGGCGCTGGAGCTTATCTTATCGTGTCATCGAATTTCGTCGGACTCGGCCTGGCCGGGTCCCTGTTGGCGGCCCTCGACCGTCAGGGCTTTCATACCCCCACCCCCATCCAGTCCGGCGCCATCCCGGCGCTGCTGTCCGGCCGCGACCTGCTCGGCGTCGCCCAGACCGGCTCCGGCAAGACTGCCGCGTTCGGGCTGCCGCTGCTGCAGCACCTCGCCACCACGCCGAGCCGGCCGCAGCCGCAGAGCACGACGGCGCTGATCCTGGCGCCGACGCGCGAACTCGCGTTGCAGATCGAGGAAACCCTGCGCACCCTCGGCGCCGGCCAGCGCTTCCGCCTGACCGCCATCCTCGGCGGCTGCTCGCGCCATGCGCAGGTGCAGCGGATGCGGCCGGGGGTCGATATCGTCGTCGGCACGCCGGGGCGGATCTGCGACCTGCTGTCCACCGGCGAGCTGAAGCTGCACATGGTGCGGCATTTCGTGCTCGACGAGGCGGATCGGATGCTCGATCTCGGCTTCATCCGCGACATCCGCCGCATCGTCGCCGCCCTGCCGGCGGCGCGCCAGTCGGCGCTGTTCTCGGCCACCATGCCGACCGAGGTGGCGAAGCTCGCCGAGGGGCTGCTGCGCGATCCGGTGCGGGTCGCCATCGCCCAGGCGCCCGCGACCATCCCGAAGATCGAGCAGCTCGTGCATTTCGTCGATACCGCCGGCAAGCGGGCCCTGCTCGGGCGGCTGCTCGACGATCCGGCGATGGAGCGGGTGATCGTGTTCACCCGCACCAAGCATGGCGCCGACCGGGTGGCGCTGGCGTTGGAGACGGGCGGTGTCGCGGTCAGTGCGCTGCACGGCAACAAGAGCCAGCCGCAGCGGGTGCGCGCGCTCGACCAGTTCCGCTCCGGGCGGGCGCGGGTGCTGGTGGCGACCGATATCGCCGCGCGCGGGATCGATGTCGTCGGCGTGTCGCACGTGATCAATTTCGACCTGCCGATGCAGGCCGAGGACTACGTGCACCGGATCGGCCGCACCGCGCGGGCCGGGGCGAGCGGGATCGCGATTTCGCTCTGCGATGCCTCCGAACGCAGCGTGCTGCGGGCGATCGAGCGGATGACGGGGACGGCGATCGGGGTGGCCCCCGGCTCGCCGCCGGCGCCGGCGCGCTCGGCGGCCAACGACGCGGCGCCGCCGCCGCGGGCGGCGCGCAACCGCCGCCGCGGCGGGATGCGCCGCGCCGCGTAGGCTCGGGTGCGGGCGCCGCGGGACCGGGATCCGGTCCCGCGGCGTCTTTGCGCGCCTACATCAGCTTGTTGATGATGTTGTTGTTGAACAGGTCGATCACGACGCTGGTGGCATCGCCCCAGGGCGCGGCGCGCAGGTTGGCGGGATCGAACTTGCTGCGCAGGGTATCGTCGATGTTGATTTCGTATTTCGACCCCGGCTTGACGAAGGTATCGTACGTCTTCGTCGAGTAGTCCTTCTTGACCATGGTGCCGAGGAACAGCAGCAGGTCGTCGTTATGGGTGCGCTTGGCGTAGTCGGTGATGCGCGCGCCCAGCGCCTTGTTCTTCATCTGCGCGGCCCATTGCGCGAGAGTGCCGACCCGCTTGACGGCGCCGACCTTCTCGACCGTCGTCTCGGCCTCCTTCTGCAATCCGGTGATCTCGCCGATCATGACCTTGGTCTCGGCGATCACCGTCTTGTCGGTCTCCGCCGCGGCGGCCTTGCCCAGCACCTGCTGGTAGGCGCTGCCGACCCGGTCGAAGTCGGCCAGCGCCTTGTCGGCCTCGGCCTTGTCCTCGTTCGCGATCGCCTGGTCGAGCTTGCGCGACGCCGGGGTCATGCCGGAGCTTTTGTTGAACAGACCCATGAATTTCTCGCTCGGCTTCTTCTTGGCCGTCGCCCTCTCGAAATTCGTCTTGATGGTCTGCCATTCCTTCTCGAACGATGCGATGGCCATGCCGCGTGCTCCCGTTGACGGTGGTTGCCCCCCCGATGGGGGCGATCATACCGTAATGGCAAGCGCCTGATCCAGGTCGGCGATCAGGTCCTCGGCGGTTTCCAGCCCGATCGACAGCCGGATCACGTCCGGCCCCGCGCCGGCCGCCGCCCGCTGCTCGTCGGACAGCTGGCGATGGGTGGTGGAGGCGGGGTGCAGGATCAGGCTGCGGGTGTCGCCGATATTGGCGAGGTGCGAGAACAGCCGCACGCTCTCCACCAGCTTCACGCCGGCGTCGTAGCCGCCCTTGACGCCGAAGGTGAACACCGCGCCGGCCCCTTGCGGCAGGTATTTGCTGCGCCAGCGCGTGGTACGGGCTGGTCGCCAGCCCGGCATAGGAGACCCAGGCGACCGCGCGGATGCGGCCGCCAGGAACTCGGCCACCGCCTGCGCATTGGCGCACGTGGCGTTCCATGCGCACGTGCAGGGTCTCGATGCCGGTGATGGTGAGGAAGGCGTTCATCGGCGCCATGGTCGGGCCGAAATCGCGCAGCGCCACCGCGCGCGCCTTGGTGGTGAAGGCGAAGTCGCCGAAATTCTCGTAGAAGCGCAGGCCGTGATAGGCCGGCTCCGGCTCGGTCAGCGACGGGAACCGCCCGCCCTGCGCCCAGTCGAAGCGGCCCGATTCGACGACGATGCCGCCCAGCGAGTTGCCGTGCCCGTCGAGGAATTTGGTGGTCGAGTGGGTGACGAGGTCGGCGCCCCACTCGAACGGCCGGCACAGATAGGGCGTGGCCAGCGTGTTGTCGACGATCAGCGGGATGCCCGGCGTCGTGCGCGACCTTGCGCGACCGCTTCCAGATCGACGACGACGCCGCCCGGGTTGGCCAGGCTCTCGACGAAGATCGCCTTGCAGCGCGGGGTCAGCGCGCGGCGGAAATTCTCCGGATCGTGCGGATCGACGAAATGGCAGGTCCAGCCGAGCTTCTTGAACGACAGGCCGAACTGGGTCAGCGAGCCGCCATACAGATTGCGCGAGGCGAGGAATTCGTCGCCCGGCTCCAGCAGCGTCGCGAAGACCAGGAACTGCGCGGCATGGCCCGAGGCGGCGGCGACCGCGGCGCGCCCGCCTTCCAGGCTCGCCACCCGCTCCTCCAGCACCGCGACGGTCGGGTTGGTCAGGCGCGAGTAGATGTAGCCGAAATTGTGCAGGTTGAAGAGCGAGGCGGCGTGGTCGACGTCGTCGAACACGTAGGCGGCGGTCTGGTAGATCGGCGTGATGCGCGCGCCCGTGGTGGGATCGGGCGACGGCGCCGGCGTGGATCGCGCGGGTCTCGAAACCGTAGGTGAGGTTGGGCCGGAGGCGGCGCGTCGGTCTGCGCGGGCGCGCGCGGTCGGGCGGCTGCGGCGCGGCGGTTGCGGATGATGCCGGTAGTTGACGCCGCTCCAGGACAGTTCGCCGCCGAGGCGGCCGAACTCGATCTTCGGGCAGCGGTTCATCACCACTTCGAGCCCGGCCGCTTCGGCCCGCGCGCCGGCTGCGTCGTTGCGCACGCCGAGCTGCATCCACACGACCTTGGCGCCGATCGCGATGGCGTCGTCGACGATCGGGCCGACCTGGTCGGAGGCGCGGAAGATGTCGACCATGTCGATCGGCTCGGGGATGTCGCGCAGCGCGGCGTAGACGCGCTCGCCCAGCAGGTCCTGGCCGGCGAGGCCCGGGTTCACCGGGATGACCCGGTAGCCTTTGCCCTGCAGGTATTTCATCACGAAATAGCTCGGCCGGTTCCAGTTCGACGAGGCACCGACCAGGGCGATCGTGCGCACGCGTGGACAGGATGCGGCGCAGCTTGGCGTCCGGATACGGGATGGGATCGATGCGCGGTCATCGGGCGGTCCTCTCGTGCCTCGTCGCGCCCCCTTGGGGCCACGGCGTCAGGCGGCTAGCATAGGCCGGTCACGGAGGATCGTCACATGAGCAGCACCGCCCAGGGCTCGTCGCACTACCTTGCCGTCCGCGAGGACTGGCTCGCCCGCACCGTCGAGCCGGCGCTGGAGCCGGACCTGCCGATCGTCGATCCGCACCATCATCTGTGGGACCGCGGCGGCTGGCGCTACCTGCTGGACGATCTGCTGGCCGACCTCAACAGCGGCCACCACATCACCGATACCGTGTTCATCCAGTGCCGCGCCTTCCATCGCGCGCACGGGCCGGAGGAATTGCGCCCGGTCGGCGAGACGGAATTCGTCAACGGCGTCGCGGCGATGAGCGCCTCGGGCGGCTACGGCGCCACGCCGCATCTGCGCCGGCATCGTCGGCCACGCGAACCTGGCGTTGGGCGCGCGGGTGGAAGCGGTGCTGGAGGCGCATCTGCGCGCCGGCGGCGACCGGTTCCGCGGCATCCGCCACATCACCGCCTGGGACGCCGATCCGGTGCTGCTGAACCCCGGCAATCCGGCGCCGGCCGAGCTGATGGGCACGGCGGCCTTCCGCGAGGGCTTCGCGAAACTCGCCGCGATGGACCTCACGTTCGACGCCTGGCTGTACCACCCGCAGATCCCGGAGCTGACGGCGCTCGCCCGTGCCTTCCCCGGCGCGCGCATCGTGCTGGATCACGTCGGCGGCCCGCTCGGCATCGGCCGCTACGCCGGCATGCAGAAAGACGTGTTCGCCGCCTGGGAGCGGTCGATCCGCGAACTGGCGACCTGCGCCAACGTGCATGTGAAGCTCGGCGGGCTGGGCATGCGCATCAACGGCTACGGCTTCGACGCGCAGGCCGAGCCGCCGGGGTCGGCGGCGCTGGCCGCGGCCTGGAAACCGTATATCGAAACGACCATCGCCGCGTTCGGCGCCGCGCCGCTGCATGTTCGAAAGCAATTTCCCGGTGGACAAGGGATCGTACAGCTACGCGGTCGGCTGGAACGCGTTCAAGCGCCTGGCCGCGGGCGCCTCGGCGGCGGAGAAGGCGGCGCTGTTCTCCGGCACGGCGCGCGACTTCTACCGGCTGGGGGGCTAGGCCGGTGCCGGGCCCGTTCGACCTGGCGGGCAAGGTCGCGCTCGTCACCGGCGGCAATTCCGGCATCGGCCTCGGCATGGCGCGCGCCCTGGCCGAGGCCGGCGCCGACATCGCGATCTGGGGCACCAGTGCGGCCAAGAACGCGACCGCGCGGGCCGAGCTGGAACGCACCGGCCGGCGCGTGCTGGCGCTTCCCTGCGACGTCGGCGACGAAGCCGCCGTGGCGGCCGCGTTCGCCGAGACGGTGGCAACCCTGGGCCGGGTGGACGGCTGCTTCGCCAATGCCGGGGTGAGCGGGCGGGGGCTCTCGTCTTTCCTCGACATGACGACCGAGGAATGGAACCGCGTGCTGCGGGTCAATCTGCACGGCGCGTTCTACACCTTCCGCGCCGCGGCGAAGCATATGGTCCATCGCGGGGAGGGGGGCGTGCTGGTCGGCACCGCCTCGCTCGCCGCGATCGAGGCGGCGCCGCGGTCGGAACATTACGCCGCCAGCAAGGGGGCGATGGTCTCGATGATCCGCGCCATGGCGGTGGAATTCGCCCGCCACCGCATCCGCGCGCACGCGATCCTGCCGGGATGGATCGAGACCGACATGACCGCGAACGCCGTCGGCAATCCGAAGTTCCATGCCAACGTGATGCCGCGCATCCCGATGCGGCGCTGGGGGACGGGATCCGATTTCGGCGGCATCGCGGTCTATCTCATGAGCGACGCGTCGGCCTACCACACCGGGGACAGTTTCGTGATCGACGGGGGGTATTCGCTGTTCTGAGCCGGGGGGCGGTGGCGGGCGGCTGATGACCAAACCGTAGGTTTTCCTCCCAGCCGTCCCCATCCACCGGCCGGCATGGTGCATGGCGCGGCGACGACGGGTTGCCGCCGATCACCGGAGACCGGAACATGACGACGCATCCTTCACCCACCCAGGCCCGGGCGCGCGTGCTGCCCTGGCTGCTGGCCGGCGCCCTCGCCATCGGCCTCGCCGGCACCGCCCGCGCTGAAAGCAACGAGGACCGCAGCGACGCGGCGGCGCTGGCCGCGGCCAAGGTCTCGCTCAGCCAGGCGATCGCCACCGCCGAGCAGAGTGCCGGCGGCAAGGCGATCGGCGCCGACGTGGACAACCAGAACGGCGTCGCACGCATCGCGGTCGAAGTGGCCGGTGGCCAGGGCGTGCGCACGGTGCTGATCGACCCGCAAACGGGCAAGGTCGTCGCCACCCGCGTCACCGGGGCCGAGCACGAGGAGGACGGCGAACACGCCGACTGACACGCCGGCGGCGCGGTCCTCGTCCTCGGGCCGCGCCGCGCCCATATCCGAGCCATCCGGGGCGACCGCCCCACCACCGGCGACCCCGGCCCCAATCCCCCACGAGGCAGGCGACGATGCGACTGTTGGTCATCGAGGACGACGAAGCGACCGCCGGCTACATCCGGCGCGGCCTGTCCCAGCACGGCCATGTCGCCGACCACGCCGCCACCGGTCGCGACGGCCTGTTCCTGGCCGATGACGCCGGCTACGACGCGCTGGTGGTGGACCGGCGCCTGCCGGGACTGGACGGGCTCTCCGTGGTGCGCACCCTGCGCGCCGCCGGGGTGAAGACGCCGGTGCTGTTCCTCACCACGCTCGCCGGGCTCGAAGATCGGGTGGAGGGGCTGGAGGCCGGCGGCGACGACTATCTGGTGAAGCCGTTCGCCTTTGCCGAGTTGCTCGCCCGGCTGCAGGCCCTCGCGCGCCGCCCGCCGTTGCGCGAGGCCCCTGCGGCTTTGCGGATCGCCGATCTCGAGATGAACCTCGCGCAGCGCACCGTCACCCGCGGCGGCGCGCGCATCGCGTTGCAGCCGCGCGAGTTCCAGTTGCTGGAAGTGCTGCTGCGCCACGCCGGCCAGGTCGTCACCCGCACCATGCTGCTGGAACAGGTGTGGGATTTCCATTTCGACCCGATCACCAACGTGGTCGATACGCATATCTGCCGCCTGCGCGCCCGGCTCGATCGCGGCGGCGATCCCGAACTGATCCACACCGTGCGCGGCGCCGGCTACCTCCTTCGTGCGCCCGATCCCGTGGCCTGAGCCGCGCCTCTGGCGCAGCGCGAGCTTCAAGCTGCTCGCGTTCTATGTGCTGCTGTTCGCGCTCTCCTCGGTGCTGCTCGGCGGCGTGGTGTTCTGGATCGCGCAGGGGGCGCTCGACCGGCAGATGCGGGTGCGCATCCGCGCCGAGACCGCCTCCCTGGTGGCCGAGGCGCGGGTGGACGGCCTCCCCCGCGTCATCGACGACGTGCGGCTGAGCGAGCGCGGCGCCGGCACCCTGGCCTACCGGGTGCAGGCGGCGGATGGGCGCCGCCTCGCCGGCGCGCTGCCGCGGCTTGCCGCGCGGCCGGGCTGGATCGACCTCGCCCTGGGCCAGGGCCGCGGCGAGGCGGAGCAGGAAGGTGAAAACCCCGAACGGGTGCGGGCGCTGGTGACCGCGCTCGGCGGCGGCGTGCTGCTGGCGGTGGGCGACGATCTGGGCCGGGCGGCGGACGCGGAGACGGCGATCCTGGGCGCCTTCGCCTGGGCGACCGGTCTGGTGGTGCTGCTCGGCATCGGCGGCGGGCTGCTGCTGAGCCGCGGCTTCCTGCAACGGGTGGACGCGATCGGGCGCACCGCGGAGGCGATCATCCAGGGCGACCTGCGCCGGCGCATCCCGGTGAGCGGGGTGGGCGACGATCTCGACCGGCTGGCCGGCACGCTCAACCACATGCTGGACCGCATCGCGGCACTGATGGAGAGCCTGCGCCAGGTGTCCTCCGACATCGCGCACGATCTGCGCACGCCGCTGTCGCGGCTGTTGCAGCAGCTCGATACCGCGCGCAGCGAGGCGGGCACGGTGGCCGAGTACCGCGCCGCGCTGGACGCCGCAGCGGCGGAGGCGGAGACCCTGCTCGCGACCTTCGCCGCCGTGCTGCGCATCGCCCAGGTGGAGGCGGGCGGGTCGCGGGCGCGCTTCCGCCCGGTCGATCTTTCGGCCCTGGTCCTCGCCGTGGCCGAGGCCTACGCGCCGGCGATCGAGGCGGCGGGCCACCACCTGGCGTGCGCTGCGGCGGCCGGGATCGCGATCGTCGGCGACCGCGAATTGCTGGCGCAGGTGCTGGCGAATCTGATCGAGAACGCGCTGCGCCATTGCCCCGTCGGCTGCACGATCCGGCTGAGCCTGGAGCGCACCGCAGGGCGTATCGTCCTCGCCGTCGCCGATGACGGACCGGGCGTGCCGGCGGCCGAGCGCGGGCGGATTTTCGAGCGCTTCTTCCGCGCCGAGCACAGCCGCACGACGCCGGGCAGCGGCCTCGGGCTCGCGATGGTCGCGGCGGTGGCGGAGCTGCACGGCGCCACGGCGACGGCCGAGGATGCCGCGCCCGGGCTGCGGGTGCGGATCGATTTTCCCGCCGCGGGCTGACCGAGCGGCCGGTTCGCGTGCCACAGCGGCGGCTACGTCCCCGGCGGCCGCGCCTCGCGCGCCATCGCCGCCTCGATCACGGTGCGGTCGAACACGCCGCAGGCGTTGTCGGCGCCGGGCAGGAAGCGGCGGAACACCGCGGAGCGTTCCAGGCTGACCCGGTGCAGCCGGCGCAGTTCGGCCAGCGGATCGGGATGGTCGTCGGCGCGCAGATCGAGGTCGGGGTAGGGATCGCGCGAGCAGATTTTCAGCGCCGCCGCCTGCTTGCCGCGCTTGTCGCCGCCGGCGGCCTCGCCGGCCTCCATCGCGCGCAGCAACCGCTCGGCCAGCGAGCCGGTCGCGGCGGCGAACGCATCCAACGTGGCCGCCACCACCGCCGGCCCGGCCAGCATGTTGCCGGCGACGGAGATATCGGCCCCGCGCACCGATCCCGCCCAGGCGATGCAGCCGGCGCCGGTGTGCTGCGCGATCCGTCCCTGCGCATCGAGGATGTGGAACTGCCGCTGCTCCGCCCCCGCATCGGCGCCCACCAGCGCGGCCAGCACCGCGGCCGGGTCCTCGCCGGCGCGCAGCCGCGGCATCGCGCGCACCGCGTACATCGGGTTCACCAGCGCCTGGGTGGAAAGCGCGGCAACGCCGCCCTCCACCGCGATCGTCAGCGCGCCGACGGCGAAGAAACGGGAGGCGACGGCGGCACCGAGCGCGCCGGTCGCGGGATCGCGCACCAGAAGGGACCAGGTCATGCCCCGATGATCCCGCCGCGTGGCCGCCGCGGCAAGGGGCTACGCGCCGCGTTCGCGCGCCTTCACCGCCTGCCAGCCGGCTTCCATCTCCGCCAGGCTGTGCTCGGCCAGGGTCCGTCCGCCGCGCTCGGCCGCCTGCTCCATCTCGCCGAAGCGGCGAGCGAATTTGCGGTTGGCGCCGCGCAGGCATTCCTCCGGGTCGAGCCCGAGCTTGCGGCCCAGGTTGGCCAGCACGAACAGCAGGTCGCCCAGTTCGTCGGCGAGCCGCGCCGGATCGGCCCCCGGCAGTTCGGCGCGCAGTTCCCCCGCTTCCTCCGCCAGCTTGTCGAGCACGGCCGCCGGGTCGGGCCAGTCGAAGCCGACCCGGGCGGCGCGCTGCGTGAGCTTCTCGGCGCGGGTGAGCGCGGGCAGCGCGGCGGGGACGCCGGCGAGCGTGCCGATCTCCGCCCTTGCCTGCCGTTCCTGCGCCTTCTGCGCCTCCCACGCCGAGGCATGCGCGGCGGCCTCCCGCGCGGCTGCGTCGCCGAAGACGTGGGGGTGGCGGCGGATCATCTTGTCGGCGATCGCGCGGGCGACGTCGGCGAAGGCGAAGCGGCCTTCTTCCTCCGCCAGGCGCGCGTGATAGACGACCTGGAACAACAGGTCGCCGAGTTCGTCTTCCAGCGCGGGGAAGTCGCGGCGGGCGATGGCGTCGGCGACCTCGTAGGCTTCCTCGATCGTGTAGGGGGCGATGGTGGCGAAGTCCTGCACCTTGTCCCAGGGGCAGCCGGTCTCCGGGTGGCGCAGGGCGGCCATCACGTCGAGCAGGCGGCGGAGTTCGGCTTCGGGGGAAGGCTGGGTCATGTCGGGGCCATAGGACGGCGCGGCGGGGCGGGCAACCTTGGCGGTCGATGCCGGCAAACTCCGCCGGCGTCAGCCCCTCGCCATGGCGGGCAGGGCCAGCGCGATACGGTCGGGCGCGATCGCCTGACGGAAACCTGCATCGATCGCCTGCCAATCGAGCACATCGACCCGGAACGGCAGGTCGCTCTCGGTGAACGCTTCCCGCAGGCGGGCGATCGCATCGACGCTGAGCGGCCGGCCGGCGTCGATCGCCAGATCGAGGTCGGAAAAGCGGCCGGCCCGGCCGGTGGCGCGGGACCCGTAGGCCCAGACCGTGGCGGATGGCGGCAGGATGGCGCGCAGGATGGCGAGCACCAGGCGGTGCTGATCGGGCGAGAGGGCAATGGTTCCGGGCGGGTTCATGCGGGCGGCCGGGACAGGGCGGCGCGCAGGTGGTCCGCTTCGGCCAGGAACTCCGGGATGGCGGCGATGACGGGCAGCGCCACCTTGGTATCGTAGGTGTGGCTGGTGCGGGCGCGCAGGTCGCGGAAGCGCCGCCAGGTGGGCCAATCGCCGCGCAGCAGGCCGCGCGCGGTGCCGGCGCGGATCAGGTCGGCGAAGGCGAGGGCTTCGATCTCGTCCGGATCGGCCGCGGTTTCCTTCAGGCGGCGCTTGAGGGTGCGGTGGGCCAGCTCGTAGGTGAACTCGAAACGCTGGATCAGGCCGTCGCGGATCTGCTCGTCCGTGCGGTCCTGCTCGTAGCGATGCAGCCCCTCGCGGAGGCGGGCGATGGCGTTGGCGAGCGGGGTGGGGTCGAGGGTCATGGGGTCGCGGTCTCGCAGTTGGGGGCGGCGGGGCTGGTCGCGCGGCCCGGTCGGCGGCGTCACGCCTGTCGAGGTGGGCGGACTGTGGCATACTCCCCGCGTGAGCGTCACCGTCATCGACAGCGTGATCCTGAACAGACCGTTCGCCGGGCCGGCACGGCATTGGGTGCGTGACGATCGCGGTATCCTGACCGGCGTCCCGGCCGATGGTCGCCGGCGGAGCGAATTTGTCGTTCCGGCGCCGGCGCCGCGGCACCGAATGAACCAGCAGGCCGAGCTCGGTCTGGAAGACGCCTACGGCGAGCGCAAGCCCAACGACTATGTCAACGAGATCCGCACCCGGGTGGCCGCCTGGCGTGCCCTGGGGGAGGCCGGGCTGCGCGAGACCGTCACCCCGGTCACCGCCCGCCTGCTGCGCCACTGGCGCGACCCGGAGCGCACCCGGCGGCTGTTCTTCTGCCAGATCGAGGCGGTGGAGACCGCCATCTGGCTCGCGGAAGTGGCCCTCCGTACCGAACGTGACCGGCTGCAAGACTTGAAGAACGACGCCAACCCCGACCTGTTCCGCATCGCCTTCAAGGTCGCCACCGGCGCCGGCAAGACCACCATCATGGCGATGCTGATCGCCTGGCAGACCCTGAACGCACGGGGCATCGCGCGCCGCTTTACCGACGCCTTCCTGATTGTCGCCCCCGGCATCACCGTGCGCGACCGGCTGCGCGTACTGCTGCCAGTATCCGGCCAGCGCGGGCGTCCCGTCCTGCCGCCAGTGACGGGAGCAACGGCCGTCAGGAACAGCGCGCGACCGTCAGGGCCGGCCAGGATCAGCAGGCCGGCGGCTTCGGTCATTCATCGGCTCCTGTCCGGCAGCGGCGCTGGCCTATCATGGCGTTGGCGCGGTGCCCAAGCGGTGCTTATGGCAACCCATGCACAGACAGACCATCGCCTTCACAGACCCCCAGGCCCGCTATCTCAAAGCCGAAGCCGAACGCCTCGGCATATCCGTGGCCGACCTCGTGCGGCGGATCGTCGATTAACACCGAGAAAAGGAAACGAAGCCATGAAACCGTTGCGCATCGCCCTATGCGCGCTCGCCGCCGCAGGCGTGGCAGGCGTGGCAGGCTGCGCATCAGCGCCTGGCGCAATGCGTGCATCAGCGCAAGCTAACCCAGCCGCCGCGTGCGCCACACAGATACATTCCCACTTTCCGATACTGGAAGGTTATCTCGACCAGAAACTAAGACGGCACGCCTGGTTCAATTCTTCAGTAACCGGCGTCACACTCGATCCATCTAGGGACTTTGGTGGGGACAGCGCGGTTGCACTTAGTTTCCCTACATGCGGCGCCATTTTGCATCTAGCTGATGGCAGCGAAGTCCGAGGCAGTTTCGAGTTTTTGTATAGGGATGATAATAGCCTCTCCGGGATAACGTGGAACACCTCGGGTGCATGGGACAAGCGCGCCACTCGCGACTATTGGCTCAAGAAATACGGGGAAAAAGAGTTCGATCGCCGAGTGGCGGCCCATAAGGTGTGGATAGCGTGCTTGCAGGCGGCCGGCAGAAGAGAACTCTATGATCCGAGGTTTTTACCGCAGTCCGGAGATGACGCCTCTTGGCAGATGGCTAAGAACGACATCGACGACGCAAAAGCGGCGGGGGAAACGGAAAGATGCGGCATGGACCCCCCAGGCATCTCTGGTGGCTGGGATGGCGATCTTCCCTGAGCGCAAACCGCCTAAGGGGCCGGTCAATCCAAACTGCCGCCGTTCACTCCTGCGGTTCGACCCGCTCCGCCAACGCCGCGTCGATATCCGCGATCCGCCGCGCTAGCACCGCCGCGCGCTCCGGCCGGTCCAGATCGTCCTCATTTTCATGGAGACAACCGCAGAGGACTGAATGATGGGGTACGGGCGTTCTGTCTACGGTTTGGATTTGAGGATCTACCGACTGATCCCCGGCTAACATGATCGTTCGCATCGTGGATCTGGAGGGGAGCGGGTTCAGGTAGGCCGCAAGGCCGGCATGGGTTATGGTGTGGTAAAATCGCGTTGGTGGCGGGCTCACATGGAGGTAGCGAGAAAGATCTGCATTTATTGCGGCTGTGATAGGCCCGACAAGGAGTTTTCATTAGAGCACATATGGCCGTCGGCCCTAGGAGGGCGTCTATGCGGTGATCTCTTCAAGACCTCTGGCGTATGTCGGCAATGCAATCAAAAATCCGGTCTATGGGTTGACGGAGAGTTTCTCAAGAGCTGGTTCGTCACAAAACGAAGTGGCGCTCGCGCAGTACCCGTATCTGGACCCCGCCATGCCGGCGGCTATCTCCCTAGTCTATCTCGGCGTCCAGACAGACTTGTCTATTCCGGACGGTCTTATTTGCGAGCGATGGGCCGGACCCTCTGGCGACCACATCTACCACTTTCACGCGGCCGACGAAAACAAATGGTTCGGCTATGCTGGTGGCAACATCATTGGACGCAAGGGCCCCGATCCCGGGCGTGCGTACATTGTACCTGCGACTCAACAACGGTCCTGGGTCCATACAGCTCTGCTGTCCTTTGCCGCACATTTCTCAAAAGCAAAGAGATGCTGCCTGACGGAAGTGGTCGGCGCGCCGGACTCATGGCGTGACCTCCTGCCGCGTCCGGACAGCGCTGATGAGATTCAAGCTGGGGAACTCGCGCTCATCCGTGCTAGCGGCGATGAAGCCTTCCAGGCCAATGTTCCCGTGCGGATGGATGTTCCCAAACGGTTCCTTTCCAAGATCGCACTTGGCCTCGGATTCAATCTACTTGGCGACACGTTTCTTGCAACACCATATGCGCTGCAACTCCGCGCAACGTTGCACGAAAGCGATGCACAGAAGCGTGCAGCATTTGATCTTCGTGCTACTAGCTATCTTCAAAGCGTGATTGATGGGCCGCTGCCTCAGACCTTAAATTGGAATGGCGCTTGGGTTCTTTTAATAGCGATTGTACAAGGAATTCTCTCTCTTCTGATCTCCACCCCGTCCGGTCGACTATTGGCCGTCGCCATTTCGGACGACAACGCCCTTTGGGCCGACGGTCGATTGAAAGATTATCAGCTGGGACAGGTATTCCTGATCCTGCCGCAGCGGCAGGAGTTTGTCGGCCCGATATCTCTCCCAGGGTCCACGCTACACCGTTGGGGCGCTCAATGCTGCGCCCAGCTGACCCGAACTCGAAGGGCTGCGAGTTGATCCGAGTTGTCTGCCGGATAAGAGGTGACCCCTCGGCTGAGTCAGCTACCTGTGTCTGCCGCGCTGGCAAAACTCTGGAGTGTACAGCGACACCATCCGCCGCCGGCCAAGGTTACGTCGCCCCCGAAACTACGTACGAGGAAGCCGACAAGAAGAAGCGCGCCGCCATCGTCATCGGCCCCGAATACGGCACCGTCGGCCAGGAACTGGTCCGCGAAGCCGCCCGCGAATGCCGCGACCGGGCCGCCGCCCTGGTCATCTGCGGCTTCGCCTTCGACCCGCAAGTGGGCGAGACCACCATGAACCTCGGCCGCCTGGTGGTGCCGAAAGCCCGCATGAGCCAGGAACGCCACGCCGCGGGAGCCTACAAATCCGGCGGCGGCAACCTGTTCGTCGTGTTCGGCGAACCCGACATCGCGCGCGACCGCGCCCAGGACGGCGCCTGCACGATCCACCTCCGCGGCGTCGATATCTTCGACCCCACCACCGGCGAAGTCCGCAGCTCCGGCAAGGTCGAGGACGACGTCGCCTGCTGGTTCGTCGATACCGACGACGACGCCGACAGCTTCTTCGTCCGCCAGGCCTATTTCCTCGGCGGCAAGGACCCGTACGAAGAACTGAAATCCGCCCTGAAAGCCGAGATCGGCCCCGACGCCTGGGCCAGCCTCTACAGCACCACCAGCCGCAAGTTCCCGCCCCCGAAATCCGGCCGCATCGCCGTGAAGGTCATCAACGACTACGGCGACGAAGCCCTGCGCGTCTTCCGCCTGGCCTGACCCCGGCCCCAGCGGCAAGCCGGGGTGGTGCGCGGGCCAGGACGGCCGCCCCGCGCGTCCGCCGTCAGGTCCCCGCGCCGTCGGCAGCACCGCTTCAAACACGGAGAGAGAGTGAGCCAGCGGCCGATGGCCGGCCGCCCCGCGATGGGATGAAATGGTCCTGCTCGGGACCGGCCAAGGCCGCCTCCCGATGGTATTTTGGCGACGCGCATCCATAACCGACGCTGGTCGAGATTTCCGCCGATCGCCGATTTCGGCGTGGCGCCCCCACCGCAAAATCAGGCCCCCGCCGTAAAATCAGCTTGACACGGCGGCAGAATTGTGTTCCTGTTATGTTCATGTCCGCCGCCGCTTCCCCCCTCAGCACCAGGGACCCCCTTACCACCAGCGCCTGGACCCTCGCCGGGCGCTTCGTCCGCTTCATCAGCGGGTTGCGCGAAGCGGTGGCGGCCGGCGCGGAGAACCAGCCGGCCGTGATGGATCTCGCGGCCCGGCTATGGAACCGCCTGACCGAGGCGGCCGAGCGCTTCGCCGCGATCGCCGCCCACCCGGTGGCGCGGTCCCGCCGGCGCCCCGCCGCACCCGCCCCGCTGCCGGAAGATACGCGGCCGGAAGATGCGATGCCGGAAGATGCGATGCCGCCCCGCCCCGCCCCCCCGCGCCGGACCCTCCCCCGAGGCCTGGGCTGGCTGGCGCGGATGGCGCCGGAGACGGTGCCCTCCGGCATCGAATTCGCCTATCTCCTGGCCCAGCCGGAGATGACGGAGCTGCTGGCGGCCGCGCCCCGGCTGTGGCGGGTGCTGCGCCCGCTGTGCCGGATGTTCGGCATCACCCCACCCGAGGCCCTGCCGCCCCCGCCCCCGCGGCGCGCGCCGGCGGGGCCGCCCAACCCCGACCGCAAGCGCCGGCAGTCCGAGGCCGCGGCGATCCGGGAGCATGGTCCGCTCGGCTACCGCCCCCCGCTTTTCGGCCGCTAGACCGGGGCCGGCTTTCGCACGTCCATAATGTTACGATACAACAACGAAACCGCCCCACATAATCGCCCCACACAATCGCCCCTGGGGGCGCCACCCAGCGCCGGAAGCCCCCCGGGACGGCGCGGGGACCACAGGGACCGCGCCACCAGACCCGAGCCGCGCGCCCGGCCGCAGCCGGCACGACGGCCCGGACGGTGCGACGACGCACAAGGTCGCCGCCGGCAGGCGCTCCTCCGTGTCCTCGGGCTGCCTCGCCTTCCTTCTCCGTGTTGAAACAGAAACGATCTTATCGCGAACCTTGTTGGCGCAAGCCTGGGCAGAAGAAATATTCAACCGCAGATGCACACCGATGCACGCAGATGAACCGAGCGGAACGGCGCGCTGGAAGCCCGCTCCGTCCTGCGAGGTCGGCTGGAATCGCGGCAGCGGAACGCGACATCTGTGTGCATCGGTGTGCATCTGCGGTTGAAATCCCTTGCTTCCTGGCATCGGCACGCACCTCAAAAACCGGACCCGACGCCCGGCCGCTCGCCCCGATACCATCGGCAGACAACAAATTTTCCAATAAGAGCGAATCGAAATAACCCGCCGGCACCGCCCCTGCCGGTCTCTCCCAACCCCACCCGCCGTTCCGACGCCTGCAACAAATCCCACCCGCCGTCACCCGCCATTGCCCCGGCCTTGCGGCGGAGTAGAACCCTCCGTGGAGAACCGTCCCGGAGCCGCGTCCGCCATGCCCACCCCGCTCGAAACCGTCATCGCCGCCGCCCGCGACCTGCTGGGCGAGCGCCTCACCACCAACGCCACGCTGCGCGAGCACCACTCGCACGGCCAGGACACCCAGCCGCCGCACCTGCCGGACGCGGTCGCCTTCGTCGAAACCACCGAGGAGGTCGCGCGCCTGCTCGCCCTCTGCCACGCCCACGGCGTGCCGGTCGTGCCGTGGGGCGCCGGCACCTCGCTGGAGGGCCACGTGACCCCGGTGCGCGGCGGCATCACGCTCGATCTGTCGCGCATGACCGCGCATCCTGGAGGTCAGCCAGGCGGACATGGACTGCCGGGTGGAGGCCGGGCGTCACGCGCGAGCAGCTCAACACGCATCTGCGCGACGCCGGGCTGTTCTTCCCGGTCGATCCCGGCACCGCGGCCTGCACCATCGGGCGGGATGTGCGCCACCCGCGCCTCCGGCACCAACGCGGTGCGCTACGGCACGATCCGGGAGAACGTGCTGGGGCTGACGGTCGTCGCTGGCCGACGGGCGGGTGATCCGCACCGGCGGGCGGGTGCGCAAGTCCGCCACCGGCTACGACCTGACCCGGCTGTTCATCGGCTCGGAGGGCACGCTCGGCGTGATCACCGAGATCCAGCTTGCGCCTGCACGGCATCCCGGAGGCGATGTCCTCGGCCACCTGCCAGTTCGACGACCCTGCGCGACGCGGTGGAGACGGTGATCACGATCCTGCAGATCGGCATCCCGGTGGCGCGCATCGAGTTGCTGGACGAGGTGCAGATGGCCGCCTGCATCGCCTACTCGAAGCTGGACGGGGCTGGAAGCCGCTGCCGACGCCTGTTCTTCGAGTTCCACGGCACCGCCGGCCGCGGTCGCCGAGCAGGCGCAGCAGGCGGAGGAGATCGCGAGCGGCTTCGACGGCCACGGCTTCCGCTGGGCGACCGACGCCGGCCGAGCGCGGCAAGCTGTGGCAGGCGCGCCACGACGCGCTGTGGGCCGGCGCTGGCGCTGAAGCCGGGCCACCAGGGGCATCGACGACGGACTGCGATCGTGCCGATCTCCCGCGCTGGCCGAGGCGATCCTGGGGGCGAAGGAGGACATCGCCGCCTCCGGGCCTGACCGCGCCGATCGTCGGGCCATGTCGGCGACGGCAATTTCCACACCGTGATCCTGGTGCCGCCCGGAGCCGGACGGGCTGGCGCGGGCCTGGGAGCTCGACAAGAAGATCGTCGCGCGCGCGCTGGCGCTGGGCGGCTCGTGCAGCGGCGAGCACGGGGTGGGGATCGGCAAGCGCGAGTTCCTGGAGCAGGAACACGGCGCGGAGGCGCTGGCGGTGATGCGCTCGATCAAGCACGACGCTCGATCCGCGCGGGATCATGAACCCGGGGAAGATGTTCCTGAACTGATCCCGGCTGCGTCCGGGGCGGCAAGACCGAGGGAGGCTGCCCCCTCGGTCCTGTGCTCGGGGCTGGTCAGCTCGCCTTCGGCTGGTGCGCCTCCAGGAACCACAGCGCCTTGTCGAGGTCGCGGGACGCCGCGGTGAGGATGTCCGCGGTATCGGCGTCCCCCGCGTCCGATGTCTCGTCGATCGCGGCGCGCATCTTGTTCGCCACCGGCGCGTAGCGATCGATCAGCGCGAGCAGGTGCGCGTCGAGCGCGACGATATCGGTCGGGTAGGGCGGCAGGCTGGTGCGGCCGGCCACTTCCTGCGTGGTGCCGAGCGCGGTGCCGCCGAGCTGGACCACCCGCTCGGACATCGTATCCACATGGCCGTCGAGCTGGGTGCGGAACCCGTCCAGCATCTCGTGCACGGCGATGAAGCCGGGGCCCTTCAGGTTCCAGTGGGCCTGCTTGGTCGCCAGCGCGAGGTCGATGCCGTCCGCCACCAGCCCGTTCAGCACGGCGATGGAGGCTTTCTTGGTATTGGCCTTCAGATCGTTGCGGGTCGCGTGGGGGGACATCCGGGTGTCTCCTGCGGGGATGAGGACAAGGAGGGAGTATAGCATCGGCACGGGACGGCGCACCGGTCGTCGGTCCGGCGCCGGCCCATGCCGCACCTGCGGGGGCCGGGTTCCCCGGCCGGGCGGTACCCGGCTCTTGACGCACATCACCGTGATGCCGGCCGGCGCGTCCTGGGCGCCTCGGGGCCGGGCTTCATGCCGCCGGCTTTCATGCCCATGTCGGACGCCGGTTCAGACAGGTATGGAAGCGGCATGGAGCGGGATCACTACGACATCATCGTTGTCGGCACGGGCCCCGGCGGGGCATCGCTCGCGCAGCGGCTGGCGCCGAGCGGCAAGCGCATCCTGATCCTGGAACGGGGTGGCTACCTGCCGCGCGGGCGCGAGAACTGGGATTCCCGGACCGTGTTCGTCGATGCGAAATACCAGACCTCGGAGACATGGTACAACCGCAGGGGCGAGAGCTTCCAGCCCGGCCTGCACTATTTCGTCGGCGGCAACTCGAAGGTCTACGGCGCCGCCCTGTTCCGCCTGCGCGCGCGGGACTTCGGCACGATCCGCCACCAGGACGGGATCTCGCCCGAGTGGCCGCTGAAATACGACGTGTTCGAGCCCTACTATGCCGACGCCGAGCGCCTGTTCCACGTCCACGGCCAGCGCGGCGAAGACCCGAACGAGCCGTGGTCGAGCGGGGCGTTCCCGCACCCGCCGGTGAGCCACGAGCCGCGCATCGAGGCACTCGCGGCAAGCTTCCGCAGCGACGGTCTACACCCGTTCCATCTCCCGCTCGGCATCCTGCTCGACGAGAAGAACGGCAAGCCGACGCCCACCAGCATCTGCATCCGCTGTGACGCGTTCGACGGCTTCCCCTGCCTGCTGAACGGCAAGGCGGATGCCCAGGTCGTCGGCATCGACCCGATGCTGGCACGGCATGACAACGTGACCCTGCTGACCGGCGCCTATGTCGGCGCACTGGAGACCGATCCGCGGGGCCGCAGCGTCACTGCCGTCAAGGTGACCCGGGAGGGGGTGCAGGAACGCTACTCGGCAGACATCGTGGTGGTGGCCTGCGGCGCGTTGAGCTCGGCATTGCTGCTGCTGCGCTCGGCGAACGATGCGCATCCGAACGGACTCGCCAACGGGTCGGACCAGGTGGGGCGCAACTACATGCGCCACAACCAGTCGGTCCTGATGGCGCTGCTGCACCAGCCGAACGAGACCGTGTTCCAGAAGACCCTGGCGGTGAGCGATTATTATTTCGGCGCTCCGGATTCCGAATTCCCGCTCGGCCTGATCCAGATGTGCGCGACCTCGCACGCCGACCAGATCCGGGGCGAGACCCTGCCGTCCTGGCTCGGGTTCACGCCCGATCTTCCGTTCGAAATGATGGCGCGTCATTCGATGGATTTCTGGCTCTCGGGGGAGGATCTGCCGCGGCCGGAGAACCGGGTCAGCCTGCATCGCGACGGGCGCGTCTTCCTCGATCTCGAACCGACCGGTCTTGAGGCGCATCGACGGCTGAAGCGGAAGCTGGAGCTGGCGCTGAAGAAGGCGGGGCCGCATCTCGCACTGCTCGAACGCTCGCTCTACCTCGGCAAGAACATCCCCCTGGGCGGCACCGCGCACCAGGCCGGCACCGCGCGTTTCGGCACCGATCCGGCGCAATCGGTGCTCGACCTCGACTGCAAGGCGCATGAGGTCGACAACCTCTATGTCACCGACGCCAGCTTCTTTCCTTCGATCGGCGCGGTGAACCCCACCCTGACGATCATCGCCAATGCCTTGCGCGTGGCCGATCGGATCAAGGAGCGGCTGGGGGCGTGATGAAGTGCCCGTCGGGGTCGCGCAGCAGCCCCGGCGCCGCGCCCTCCAGCAGCAGGCGTGTGGCGGCGATGTCACCCGCCGCCCATGCCACTTCCGGGTGCGCCGGCGCCGGTGCGCGGTAGTCGAGCAGTTCGAGGTGTGGCGGCCCGCTTCCGGGCAGGCTGAGGGCGGTGACCGCGACCAGAGGATCGGCCAGGCCATCCAGCGCCGCCTGTTCAGGGCCGCGGTTGAGCGAGCCGCCGGTCGGTGCGAACCCGAACATCGCATAGAAGCGGATGCTGCGCGCCGTATCCGCGACCACGATCGCGGAATGGTCGATCCCGATGCAGGGATCGCCGCCGCTGCGACCGCGCCAGCAGGCCGGGCAGGTGGCGGGGGGGAACGCCAGCAGTTCCAGCGGATGGCCTTCGGGGTCACGGAACTTGAAGGCGGTGACCCCGCCCGAGCCGTCCGGCAGGTGTTGCGGACCGCCGATGGAAATCGGCACCGCGCCGTGCTCGAGCGCGCGACGGTGGGCCTCCTGCATGTCGGTCACGACGATGGCGATATGCTGGAACCACGGATCATTGCTGGCGCGTGGGACCGGATAGGGCGCCGCCGACGCGGCCGCGGCAAGGAGATGGACCCGCTCCGCTCCGAGGCTCAGGGTCAGCCCGTCCGGGCCGGACGCCGCCTCGGCGGCAAACCCCAGGCCGCGCGTGTAAAACCGCGCCAGGGTCGTGGGGACGCGGGAGAGCAGGGCGACGCTGCGCAGCCGCAGGCTCATGGCGTCTGCGCCCCGCGGGTGTTCACGAAGATGGCGTACAGCGTGTGCGAGCCGCCGATGAACAGGCGGTTCTTGTGCAGCCCGCCGAAGGTCAGGTTGGAAACGCGGTGCGGGATCGGGATCTTGCCCAGCAAGGTGCCGTCGGGCGCGATGCAGTGTACGCCGTCGGCGGCGCTGCTCCAGAGGTTGCCGTCCTCGTCGATCCGGAACCCGTCGGCGTAGCCGGGCGCGATCTTGTGGAAGATGTCACCCCCATGCAGGCTCCTGCCGTCGGCACCGACATCGAAGACGCGGATGTACTGGCGCGGGTCCGGTTGCGACTGGTCGCCGGTTTCCGCGACATAAAGGCGGCGTTCGTCGGGCGAGAAGGCAAGCCCGTTCGGCCCGGCGAAATCACCCGCCACCATCGCGATCTCGCCGCTTTCGGGATCGAACCGATACAAGGCGGGCGGCTGCTCGGAGGCCTGCCGGCCACCTTCGTAATCGGTCAGCAATCCGTACAGCGGGTCGGAAAACCAGATGCTGCCGTCGGATTTCACCACCACGTCGTTCGGCGCGTTGAGCCGCCTGCCGGCGTGGTGGGTGACGAGCCGGGTCACCCGCCCGTCATGCTCGGTGCGATAGAGGCTGCGGCCACGATGGGAGCAGGCGATCAGGCGCCCCTGGCGGTCCCGCGTCTGGCCGTTCGCATAATCGGACGGCGCGCGGAACACCGAAACGCCGTGATCCTCGCTCCAGCGCAGGGTGCGGTTGCGCGGCAGGTCCTGGAACAACAGGCAGTCGGCATCCCCGATCCAGACCGGACCCTCGATCCAGCGAAACCCGCTCGCCAATTCCTCCAGGACGGCGTTGTCGAGGACGTAGCGACGGAAGCGCGGATCGATGACGACGGCGCCGGTCACGGGAAGCGGCCCATCTTGAGAAACGGCCCGCTCATGAAAAACGGCCCGCTCATGAAAAACGACAGGGCTGGTCGATCGTCGGCAGCGCGTCGAACTGCACGACCATGAGTACCAGCCGGCGCGTCGCCGACGGTACCCGATCGATGACCCCTTCGCCCGTTCGTGGGCTGCGTGTTCTGGTCCTCGCCGAGCGAGAGCTCGCCGGGGCCCATTTCCACTACGGTCCCGTCCATCGATTCGACGAACCATCGGCCGGAGAGGGGAACGATCCATTGCGGTTTCGGGTTCTCGTGCCATTCCCCCACCCAGCCCACGGGTTGGACCGTGACCATCACGGTCATGCCGTCGTGGGTTTTGGTGCCTTGCCATTGCGGCGCGGCGCCGGCGCCCATCGCCGCCATGACGAAGTGGCTCAGCGCGCAGCGCGTCTGATGGCTGACGCCGGCTGCGTCCGTCCAGAGGTGCCAATAGGGAACGCGGGGCGGCGTGTCCGACATCGCACTAGCTGCCATGAATCGCGTAGGGGTGGGTGGAACCGAACGGATGCGCGACGAATGCCTGCACGCCGTGCCCCGCGGCGCCGAAGGTGATCAGCAGGAAGCCGCCGGCGAGCGAGAAGTTCTTGAGGAAATCCCAGAACAGGTCGCGCCCTTTGCTGTCCCCCCGATGCCAGAAATCGCCGGGGCGCCAGAACGGCTTGAACAGGATCGCGGTGGCAACGCAATAGAGCGCCAGGATCAGCGCGGCGAGCCGATCGGCCGTGCCGGTGAGGATCGCAAGCGGCATCACGATCTCGATGCACAGCCCGGCCAGGATCGATCCGGTCGCCAGCGCGGCGGGGAAGATCGTCTCCGCCTGACCAACCGCGCCACGGAAGTTGATGATCTTGTCGAGCGCGCTGAACGGAAAGAACAGCACGACCAGCAGATACCGGACGCAGAGGGTCACCAGCATGGACGATCGCTCCTGCAAACGATCCCTGCCGTGCCCGCGGCCCGCGTCCGGGCGCTGGGGCGCGGGCAGGGGCAGTCAGACATCATATCGGCGGGCGAGCAGATGTGCCGCCGCCAGCAGGCCGACCATCGCCACCGTCAGCCAGGCACCGGTCTTGTGGCGGTCGGTGAACATTTCCAGGCTGGTGTCGCGCGATCTCGCGCTGAACCGGCCACGCGCGCGATAGTTGCCGGCCACCGGTTCGAACAGGTTGGACGGTGCGTTCGCCGGCACGGGCTCGTTCGTCAACTGGCCCGAATACCCGTGGGTTGCGAGGTAGCGGTCGGCGAAGCCGGGCGCGATCCGGTTCGCCATGATCGCAACGACCGTGGGCAGGCCGACCCAGATTTCGCGTCTTGGATGGAAGGCGGCGAACACGATGGCGCGGGCGGGCACCTCGGGCTCGTAGATCGGCGGCACCGGCTGCGGGCGGCGGCCCATCCGGTTCAGCGCCCAGTCGAACTGCGGCGTGTTCACCGCCGGCAGGTGCACCATGGTCAGGCCGATATCCAGCCCGTCGTGCAGCAGCTCGCTGCGCAAGCTGTCGGTGAACCCGCGGATCGCCGCCTTGGCGCCGCAATAGGCCGATTGCAGCGGCACCGAGCGGTAGGCGAGCGCGGAGCCCACGTTGATGATGGTTCCATGGCCGCGGGGCTTCATCCGCTTGAGTGCGGCCTGCACGCCGAAGACCGTGCCGAGGTAGGTCACCTCCGTGGCGCGACGGTATGCGGCGGCATCGATCGCGTCCACCGGGGCGAAGATCGTCGCCATCGCATCGTTCACCCAGACATCGATCGGACCCAGCTCGGCCTCGATCGCCGACGCCGCCCGGTCGACCGCATCCGCATCGGCGACGTCGGCGGGGGCAGCGAAGGCGCGTACGCCGAGCGCGCGCAGTTCAGCCGCCGTGCTGTCGAGCCGTTCCGGATCGCGCGAGATCAGGCCGACGTCGCAGCCGTGGCGCGCGAATTCACGGGCGGTTGCCCGGCCCACCCCGGCGCCGGCGCCGGTTATAACGACCACGGTCATGTCCGCCCCTCTCGATGCTTGCCGGGATATGTGTCCGGCGGCCGGGCGCCGCCAGCGCATCCCGGGCCGATCGGCCGGTTCGATCGCGGAGGCACGCCATGTTGATCGGCGGCCGAGCAGGTTCGTTCCGGTCGCACCAGGCGAGGCGCGCAACGCCGCGGACCGGGAAGCGTGCCGCCCCGCTCCGTACGTCCCGCCCAGAGCGTGAAAAAGAAATCGAACTTCTGAATGAACGCTCGTTGAAAATGCTCGGGTTTCCGGGCGTCTTCGGCGGAAGACGAGCATTCGTTCACAAACTCTCAGTCCAGCGCCGCCTCGACTGCGGCGACGTCGAGCAGGCGTTCGATCACCTCGGGCTCCTGCGCGCCGGCGATTGCGTGCCGGCCGCCGACGACGAAGCACGGCACGCCGTTGATGCCGATACGATGGGCACGGAGGTTTTCCGCATGGATGACGTCGAGATCCTCGTCGCTGGCGAGCAGGCGGCGGAACCGGACGGGGTCGAGCCCGACGGCGGCGGCGATGGCCGACAGCACGGCAGGGTCGCCGATATCGTGGCCGTCGGTGAAATGGGCGGAGAACAACGCCTCCACCACCGGGTCGGCGGGGCCGAAGCGGGCGGCGAAGCGGACCAGCCGGTGGGCGTCGATCGAGGAGGGTGTGCGGCGGATGCGGTCGAAGCGGAAGGCCAGGCCCTCGGCCCGGCCCAGCTCGGCGATCGAGGCGTACAGCCGCCGGGCGCGGTCCTCGCCGCCGAACTTGCGCACCACGTAATCGTTCCGCGTCATGCCGCCGCGCGGCATGTCGGGGTTGAGGAGAAACGGGCGCCAGGCGATTTCCACCAGCAGGTCGGGCCGGCGGCGCAAGGTGCGGCGCAGCCGGCGGGTGCCGAGGAAGCACCACGGGCAGACGAGGTCGATCACGACCTCGAGCGACAGGCGAGCCTTGGGCGGGGCCAGGACGTTCATGCCGTTCCTCCCGCGGCCGCGGCGGTCAAGAGGGCGACCAGGCGGCGGCCGGGCCGCGAATACTGGCCCGCGGCGGGACGGGGGGCAAGCAGGATCGCCAGGCGGAGCGCCCGCCCCGGGCCGGGCGGGCGCGATCCCGGGCGACGCGGTTGCGCCGCCCCGGGGAGCCTCCCCGCGGGCCGGAGACTCGCCTCCCGGGGGCGGTCAGGGTCACTTCACCGCGGAGAAGCCGGTCGGGGCCAGGATCTCGTTCGTTACCTGGGCAACGATCGGGCCGGCCGCCTCGGTCTTCGCGCGCGCGCTGATCCAGTCCTGGTCAGCCTGGAAGGCGTTCCACTTGCGCTCGCGGTCGGCAAGCGAGTCCCAGGCGAGCATGTAATAGAGCCGCTGGTTCGACTCGCCGATCAGGGTGGTCCAGAAGCCGGCCTGGCGGATGCCGTGCTTCTCCCAGATCTTCAGGGTGATGGTGTCGAAGCGCTTGAGCAGGTCGGGCAGCTTGCCCGGCACACAGTCGTAGACGCGCAATTCGTAGATCATGACGGTTCCTCCGTGGCGTGCGTCGTTCGTGGCGAGTGTAGCAGGTCTCCGGCTGGTGTCACGGCGGCGCGCCCGTGGTCCGATGCCAACGCCCGCTTCGGGGCGTTGGCTGAATCGGCCCACAAAATCAAGCTCGTGCTCCGACCCATGCTGAATCACCTGTTTATGTCAGAGCCCTAGCCCAGCCGGCGGCGATAGAGTGCGATCAGCCGTTCCCAGTGTCGTTCCGCCGCCGGCTTGTCGTAGCACCAGCGCGCGGGGAAGGCGAAGCCGTGGTGCACGCCGGGATAGAGCTCGATCTCGCCGGCGGCGCCGGAGCGGGCGAAATGTTCGCGCAGCTCGGCCACCATCGGCAACGGGGCCAGCTCGTCATGTTCGGCGCAGGCGATGTAGTGCTCGCCGCGCGCCTGGGCAAAAGTGAGATGGGGGCTGGCTTCCGCATCGCTCACCAGCCAGGTGCCGTAGAACGAGGCCGCGGCGGCGATCCGATCGGGGAAGTGGGCGGCGGCAGCGAGCGCATACGGCCCGCTCATGCAATAGCCGTGGCAGCCGACCGGGCCGGGCTTTGCCGCCGGCTCGCCGACGAGCCAGGCGAGCATCGCGCCGATATCGGCCATGACGGGCGGGATCGTCATCTTCGTGCGGATCGCGCGCATCCGCTGATGCTCGGCGCTGCCGTGGGTCAGCACCTCGGGAGTGAAGAGGCTGTCGCGCCCGGCGCGGTAATAGAGGTTGGGCAGCAGCACGCAGTAGCCGACGGTGGCGAGCCGCCGGGCCATGTCGCGCAGTTCCTCGCGGATGCCCGGGGCGTCCATCAGCAGGAACACCCCCGGGTGCGGCCCGCCGCGCTCCGGATGGACGAGAAAGGTCTCCATCGCCCCGTCGGCGGTGGCGAGGTCGAAGCTGCGTTCGATCATGTGGCGGTCCTCCCGGGCGGAAGTGTGGCACGGCCGGCACGCGCGCGCACCTGGCCCGCCGGCGGCGCGGCGACGCTATGCGAGCGGTACGGCCCGGGCTGATCGAGACGGGACCATGCGGCAGCTTGCGAACCCGCGGCGCCCGGCGTCGCGCGACCTGCCTCCCCGTGGCGGGCGGATCGTCTGGTACGAGGGGGGCGTCGGCCGAAATCCGGAGCATTTTCCTCGCATTCGCGTGATCGCATCACATCCCGCCGGCCCGGTAGGGGCAAGGAGGTATCGATCCCGCGCCATCTTCAAATCCCGCGCGGAGCGGGGCCGGAGGGGGGCGTCCGGGGCCGCCGGGGCCCCCCGCCGCGGTGCGCGATCCGATCGAACGATTTGAGCGGCGGCGCCGGGTCGTCTAGCGTGCGCCGCTATATGCGCCGTTTCATCCTCATGCTCCCGCTGGCCGTATGGCTCGCCCGACCCGCGTGCGCGCAGGTCACGCTCGACCTGCGCGCGCTCGACGCGCTGCCGAGCTTGCCGTCGTCGGCACCCGCCCCGGCGCGGCGACCGAGGGCGGTTTCCCGGCCTCCCCGGGTCGCGGCTGCGGGCGTCGGAGCCACCGGCCACGCCGCTCCGCGTGCCGCTGCGACCGCGCCGTCCCCGCGGGCGGGGGGCAGCGCCGGCCGGGCAGCACTTGCTGAGTCCGCCCCCGCTGCACCCATGCCGGCGCCAGTGACGGCCACGACGCGCCCGGTCGCGCAGGCTCCGGCGCGTGTTCAGGCCCCGGCCTCCGCGCCGGCGGCGGTCGCCGCTTCGCCGGCCGCCGCTCCGTCGGCCACCGTCGGCGCGCGCCCTGCGCCGGGTGCCCAGGTGCCCGCTGTTCCGGCTCTTCCGCCGCCGCCCGCCGCGCTGGTCGGGCTTGCCCCGCCGAGCGGTTCGGCCGCGCCTGCCGCACCCTCTCCGGCCACTTTGACCCTGCCGTTCAAGCCCGGCCAGGCCGAGCTCGCTCCAGCGGAGACCGCCGCCATCGCGCGGCTCGTGCACGCGACACCGCAGGCCGGTGCTCCCGGCTTTTCGGTGCTTGCTTACGCCGCCGGTTCGCCGCAGAACCCCTCGGCGGCCCGGCGCCTGGCGCTGGCCCGTGCCCTTGCGGTGCACGACGCGTTGCGCGCCGCCGGCGTGCCGGGCAGCCGTATTTTCCTGCGCGCCGTGGGGCCGCCGCACGGTCCCGGCGCGCCCGATCGGGCCGAGCTTCGCGTCAGTGCCGCCGCAGGAACCACGCCATGACCCGCCCCACGTCCTACCTGATCCGCATGCTGGTCTTCCTGGCCGCGGTTGCGGCGATCGTGGTCTGGCTGCGCGCCGCGCTGATCGGTATCTTCTTCAATAATCCCGACCTCAACACGTTGATCCTGGCGATCCTGCTGGTCGGCATCGGCTGGACCCTGCTGCAGGTGCAGCGGCTCAACCGCGACGTCGCCTGGGTGGAGGCGGCGCGGGCCAACCGCCCCCCCGCCGTGCCGCCCATGCTGCTGGCGCCGATGGCGCGGATGCTGGCGGCGCGCGACGCGGCGCGCGATCCCGCGCGTGCGGGTGAGCCGCGCCGCATGACCCTCTCGGCAGCAAGCAGCCGCGGCCTGCTCGATTCGCTCGCCTCCCGGCTCGACGAAAACCGCGAGCTGGCGCGCTACATGACCGGGCTGCTGATCTTCCTCGGCCTGCTCGGCACGTTCTGGGGGCTGCTGCGCACCGTGGGCGCAGTCTCCGCGGTGATCCACGGCATGACCATCGGCTCGGGCGACATCGCGCAACTGTTCGAGCAGCTCAAGGCTGGCCTGGCGCAGCCGCTCGCCGGCATGGGGATCGCCTTCTCGGCCAGCATGTTCGGCCTTTCCTCGGCGCTGATCCTGGGCTTCCTCGACCTCACCGCCGGGCAGGCACAGAACCGGTTTTTCAACGAACTGGAAGAATGGCTCGCCGGGCAGACCCGGCTGTCCTCGGGCGTGCTGGCGGACGGGGAAGGCTCGGTGCCGGTCTATGTCCAGGCTCTGCTGGAACAGACCGCGGAGAACATGGAGGGGCTGCAGACCATCCTCTCGCGCGGCGAGGACGGCCGCATCCAGGCGAATCAGGCGATCCTGGCGCTGACCGAACGGCTCGGCACGTTCGCCGATACCATGCGCACCAACCAGCAACTCATGCTGCGCATCGCCGAAACCCAGTCCGCCCTCGGCCCTGCGCTGCAACGCCTGGCCGACACGCGCAGCGAAGCCCAGACCGACGACGTCGCCCGCGCCCACCTGCGCAATATCGAGCTCTACCTGCAACGCCTGCTGACCGAAAGCGAACAAGGCCGCACCCAGGCCACCAGCGAAATCCGCAACGACCTGCGCGTGCTGACCCGCACCATCGCCGGGCTCGCGGAGGCGCCGCGGTGAGCGGGCCAGGAAGCAAGCAAGGCCAGGGGCTCTGCCCCTGGACCCCGCCAGGGAACGCGTCCCCTGGACCCCGTCTACTTGGCTCCGAGCGTATGGGGGGTGTCACGGGTCCGGGACGGGGCCGCGCGGGGTGGGACGTGCGGCTGGAACAGCCGCACGTCCCACCCCGCGCGGCCCCGTCCCGGACCCGTGACACCCCCCATACGCTCGGAGCCAAACGGAAGGGTTCCAAGGGCGAGCCCTTGGCGGGGTCCAGGGGCAGAGCCCCTGGCCTTGCTTGCTTCCCGGCCCACGCGCCGTGACCGTGCGCCGCCGCGCCGGCGGGGCCGGGATGGAGGCGTGGCCCGGCTATGTGGACGCGCTGTCCACGTTGCTGATGGTCATCATTTTCGTGCTGCTGGTGTTCGTGCTGGCGCAGGCATTCCTGTCGGTGGCGTTGTCGCGGCGCAATGCGGCGCTCGAGAAGGTCAACCAGACCCTGGCACAGGTGAGCCAGGCGCTGTCGCTCGAGAAGGGCAAGGCCTCGCGGCTGGAGGCGGCGGTTTCCCAGCTTGGTCGGGAGTTATCCGGCAGCCGCGCGGAGCAGGCCGACCTGACGCAGCAGCTTGCGGTGTTACGCGACGAGATCGCCAAGGCGGCGGTGGCGCAGGCCTCGTTGAAGGCGCAGTTGGGCGGCGCCGAGGCACAGGCGACGGCAAGCGAGACGCGGGCGAGCCAACTCGCCGGGCAACTGGCCGGGGCGAAGCGGGAGCTGGCGGAATTGCGTGCTGCCGAGGCAGCGCTCAACCAGACCGTGACCGCGGACAAGGCGACGATCCAGGCCAAGCTCGCCGACCTCGCCGAGATGGCGCAGGAGGTGGCCGCGTTGAAGGCGCTGCGTGACCAGTTGCAGCAGCAGGTCGCCACCGCGGCGGCGCGGACCACCACCACCGAGCAGCAGAACGCGGCGTTGGCAGCACTGCTTGCGAAGGAGAAGACTCTCGGCGCTTCGGCCGCGGCGCAGATCGCGTTGCTCAACCAGCAGGTCGCGCAGATGCGCGAGCAGATTGCCGCCGTCTCGCAGGCGCTCGATATCGCCAAGCAGTCCGGTCGTGACAAGGACGTAGAGATTGCCAACCTGGGCAAGCGCCTGAACGCCGCGTTGGCCGCCAAGGTGCAGGAGCTGCAGCAATACCGGAGCGAGTTCTTCGGCCGCCTGCGTCAGATCCTTGCCGGCGAGAAGGGCATCCGGATCGTCGGCGACCGGTTCGTGATCTCGAGCGACGTGTTGTTCCCCGTCGGCAGTGCCGATCTCAGTGCTTCCGGGGTGATCGAAGTGAGCAAGCTCGGCCAGCTGGTCAAGCGGGTTGCCGGCAAGATCCCGCCGCACATCGACTGGGTGCTGGACGTGGACGGTTTCGCCGATCGCCAGCCGGTCAACGGGGGGCGTTCGCGTCGAACTGGGAGCTGTCGGCGGCGCGCGCGATCAGCGTGGTGCGTCTGCTGATCGCCGAGGGCGTGCCGGCCGACCACCTCGCCGCGACCGGTTACGGCGACCACCACCCGATCGATCCGGGCGATTCGCAGACGGCCTATGCGCGCAACCGGCGGATCGAGCTGCGGTTGACCGACTACAACAAGACCCACACCTCAGGAGCCCCGGGTCCGGGCTGATCGCGGCCTCGCGGCCGGATCGCCCGCCGGCAGGCTGAGCGGCGCGCCCGCTGCCGCCGCGTGCCCGCTTGCCCCGGCCGCGCGGTTGTGGCGTGCTGGCGGGCGGAAACGCTGCCAAGGAGACCGGGCGATGAGCACCACGTTCAAGGTCGGCGATCTGACCATCCACCGGATCGTCGAGATGGAGATCCCGTTCACCGACCCCTACGAGTTCTTCCCCGGCCTGACCCCGGCGGTGCTGGAAGCGAGCCGGCTCTGGATGCAGGAGGCCGGCGCACTCGATCCCGCCACCGGCAAGCTGGTGCTCTGCTTCCAGTCCTATGTCGTGCGCACCCCGCACCACACCATCCTGATCGATAGCTGCGTCGGCAACGACAAGGAGCGCACCGCACGCCCGGTCTGGCACCGGAAGAAGGACGACGCCTGGATGCGCGGCCTGGCCGCCGTCGGGCTTTCGGTCGACGACATCGACATGGTGATGTGCACCCACCTGCACGTCGATCATGTCGGCTGGAACACGAGGCTGGAGAACGGCCGCTGGGTGCCGACCTTCCCGCGCGCGCGCTACCTGTTCTCCGAACGCGAGTACGCCTACTGGGCCGAACAGAACGCCAAGGCGCCGATCGCCTGCATCGAGGACAGCGTGATCCCGATCATGGAGGCGAAGCGGGCCGACCTCGTTTCCTCCAGCCACGCGGTGAACGATCACGTGCGGCTGATCCCGACCCCGGGGCATACGCCGGATCATTTCGCGGTCGAGCTTGGCCGCGGCGGCACTGCCGCGATCCTGACCGGCGATCTGATCCATTCCCCGCTGCAGGCGCGCCATCCGGAACTGTCGATGCGTGCCGACACCGACCCGGAGCAGGGATCGAAGACCCGGCGGGGCTTCCTGGAACGCGTCTGCGAGGGGCGCACGCTCTGCTGCACCGCGCATTTCCCCTCGCCGTCGCTCAGCCGCTTCACCCGCTGGGGCGACGGATTCCGCTGCGAGCCGGCCTGAGAGTTTGTGCGCTGCGGGCATTCTTTCACAAGTTCGATTTCTTCACAGGCCCTGAGCCGACGCCCCTCCTCCGGCAAGGCGCCGGCGCCTTGTTCGCGGCTGACCGCTTCGGCATAGTCCGCCGCCTTTTGCCATCAGGAGTTGCGATGCGCGTTTCCACCGGGCTGCTGGCCCGCCTGTCTGCCGCCTGCCTCGCGGGCGCCCTGTGCTGGCCGCTCGCCGCCGGAGCGGCCGATCCGGCCAAGCCGGACGCCGCCAATCCGGTGCTCGCCACGGTCGACGGGCACCCGATCCGCTTGCAGGACGTGGAACAGGCGGCCGCCGGCCTGCCGCCCAACCTGCGCGGCCTGCCGCCGCAAACGCTCTACCCGATGTTGCTGACCCGCATGATCGATGCCCGTGCGCTGGTGATCGAGGCGCGGCGGCAGAAGCTCGAGCAGACGCCGGCCGTGCAGAAGCAGATCGCCGCCGTCACCGATCAGGTGCTGGAGAATGCGCTGCTCACCAAGGAGGTGGCGCCGCAGATCACCGACGCCGCGCTGAAGGCCCGCTTCGACAAGACCATGGCGGGCAAGCCGGGCGCCGAGGAGGTGCATGCCCGCCACATCCTCGTGCCCACCAAGGAAGAAGCCGACAAGATCATCGCCCAGTTGAACAAGGGGGCGAACTTCGCCGCGCTGGCGAAGAAATACAGCAAGGATCCCGGCGCGGCCGACGGCGGCGACCTTGGATTCTTCAAGAAGGACGAGATGGTGCCGGCGTTCGCCGATGCTGCCTTCGCGCTGAAGCCCGGCGAATACACCAAGACGCCGGTGCACACGCAGTTCGGCTGGCATGTGATCCAGGTGCTCGCCCGCCGCCGCGAGCCGGCGCCCACGTTCGACCAGGCCAAGCAGGCCCTGCGCCAGCAGGTTCTCAAGAGCGCCGTGGAGAAGGCGGTGGCCCAGGCGCGGGCCGGGGTGAAGGTGCAGATGTTCACCCCGACGGCCGGGACCTCGGGGACAGGTGCCCAAGGCTCGGATAGCCCCGGCGCCGGCACTGGGGGCGCCGGCACTGGGGGCGCAGGTACCCAGGGCGCCGGCACTCCCGCGGGCAAGTAATCCCCGTCCGCTGCGCGGCGCGGCCTGGCGCCGCGCGGGACACCTTGGCGTGCCCTGCGGCGGCGTCAGCCCCGCAGGGCGGCCCAGACCCGTTCCGGCGAGACCGGCTGGCTGTCGATGTGCCGGCCGATCTGTCCCAGGGCGTCATTGACGGCGTTCATCATCGCCCCCACCGCGCCGAGCACGCCGCCCTCGGCCATGCCCTTGATCCCCGCCAACGTCAGGTGCGACGGCGTGTTCATGTGGTGCAGCTCGATCGGCGGCATGTCGGCGGCGCGGATCAGCGCGTAGTCCATGAAGCTGCCGCTGAGCAATTGCCCGTCCGTATCGTACACTGTCCGTTCCATCAGCACGCCGGACAGGCCGAGCGCGATCGCCCCCTGGGTCTGGCCGGCGACGACGATCGGGTTGATCGCCTGGCCGGCATCCTCGGCGGCGACGTAGCGCAGGATGTGCACCGTGCCGGTGTCGCGCGCGATCTCGATCAGGCAGGCGTGGGTGGAGTTGCTGAATGTGAGCGGCGGCGGGTCGTAGGCGGCGACGAGGTGCAGGCCGGGTTCCATGCCGTGCGGCAGGCGCAGCGGGTCGAAATGGGCCAATCGGGCGACCTCGGCGAGGGTGATGCCCGTTTCCTCCCAACCGGCGGCGCCGGCGCGCAGCACGCGGCTGTCGTGCAGGGTGAGGGCCTCGGCGCTGTTCAGCCCCAGCATGCCGGCGGCGATCGCCAGGACTTTCGCCTGCAACCGCTGTCCCGCCAGATAGAGCGCGCTGCCCCCGGCGGTGCCGCCGCGGGCGCCGCGGCTGCCCATGCCGTAGGGGGCGACGTCGGTGTCGCCGAGCTGCATGGTGACGTCGCGCACCGCCGCCCCGAGCCCCGCGGCGACGGTCTGCGCCAGCGAGGTCTCATAGCCCTGGCCGGAGCCCATCAGCCCGCAGCTTGCCAGCACCGCGCCGGAGGGTTCGATGCGTACCGAGGCTGCCTCGTGCCCCGAGCCCGGCACACCCGAAGCGCGATAGAAGGCCGAGCCGTAGGTGGTGCTTTCCAGCACCGCGCAGAGGCCGATGCCGAGCAACCGGCCCTCCGCCAGCGCCGCGCGCTGGGCGGCCCGCGCCTGCTCGTAGCCGAGAGCGGCCACCGCCGCTTCCAGGGTCGGGCGCGGCGTGATTGCATCGAGGGTCTCCCCGGCGGCGGAAACATAGGGGAGTTGTGCCGCTTCCAGCATGTTACGCCGCCGCACCTCCAGCGGGTCGAGGCCGAGTTCATGCGCGATCGCATCGATCGTGCCCTCGGTGACCCAGGAGACGATCGCCATCGGCGCGCGCATCGGCCCCGACGGACATTTGTTGGTGAGCCACACCCGGACTTCGTAGCCGAGCTGACCGATCCGGTACGGCCCCGGCAGGTTCAGCACCAGCATCCGCGCCATGTAATTGGCGGGGAAGAAGCACCAGGCGCCAAAATCGTTGTCGAGCACCGCATCGAGCGCGAGGATGGTGCCGTCGGCGGTGACCGCGGCGCGCACCGTGACCCGGTCTTCGCGGGCCTGCAGGGCGGCGGTGAGGTTCTCGCTGCGGCTTTCGCGCCAGCGCACCGGGCGGGCGAGCAGGCGGGACGCCGCGGCGCAGGCCAGTTCCTCACGCAGCAGAACGATCTTCTGGCCGAAGCCGCCACCCATGTCGGGGGCGCGAATCGTGACCTGGGACTCCGACAGGCCGAGCCGGGCGGCGAGCGCGGTGCGGTAGGGGTGCGGCGCCTGGGTGCCGACGATCATCGTCAGGTGTTCGCGCCCGGGGTCCCAGGACGCGAGGCAGCCGCGCGGCTCCATCGGCGCGTGGGTCTGGCGGTGCTGGGAGAACGTCGCCGTGACGCAATGCGCGGCGGCGGCGAAGGCCGCCTCCAGTCCTGCTGTCGCAGTGCGCTGGTGGGAGACGAGGTTGCCCGGCACGTCGGGGTCGACAAGCGGGGCGTCGGCGCGGGCCGCAGCGGCGATCGAGGCGACGGCCGGCGTCGGCTCCCAGGTGACGGCGACCAACTCGGCGGCTTCCTCGGCGAGGGTGGAGCTGGATGCCAGCACGACCGCGACCGGATCGCCCACCATGCGCACCGCCGCGACCGGCATCGGCGGCATGCTGACGGGACACAGGCCCTCGATCGGCGGGGCGAGGCGCAGCGGGCCGGCGAGGCGGGCGATGTCGGCGCCGGTCAGCACCGCGGCGACGCCCGGCAGGGCCCGCGCCGCTGCGGTGTCGATCGCAACGATGTGCGCCGCCGCGTGCGGGCTGCGCACGAAGGCGGCGTGCAACGCGCCGGGCAGGACGATGTCGTCATGGAAGCGACCGAGACCGCGCAGCAGCCGCGGGTCTTCGCGGCGCGGCAATTCCTGGCCGAGCGGGGAGGGGAGGTCGATCATGGCGGGTCTCTCTCGTGCGGCGGCTAAGCGTGGTTGTAGCACCGCGCCGGCGACGACCCAGAGGAGGCGAAGCCAGGAAGAGACGCCCCCCGCCGCCGGATCCCGCGAAACCGGGAGTTTTCATGGCAGGGCCCCGGAGGCGACGACTCCAGAGACAAGAGAGTGGTGAAGCCACGCTACAGGCGGCATGATGACCGCCGACGAAGCGGCACCCCGAAATCCCCGGGGCGCCGCTTCGTCGGCGGTCGTCATGAGCCGGGCAGGGGGGTCAGCCGAAGCGGTGGTAGCCGCCGCCGCCGAACAGCCAGAACAGGATCAGCACCAGGATCAGGAGCGGGATGATCCCGCCGAACGTTCCGTAGCGGCCATAGCCGTAGTAGCCGCCGCCCCCAAACAGAACAAGAACGATGACGAGTATCAGGATCAGGCCCACGGTCGGTCTCCTTGGTCGGAATGATACTCAGTTAAAACGGACTCGGCCGTCAGTGGCCGTCGTTGTCGCCGCCGCGCTGATCATGGTTGCCGCCGTGATCGCCGTGATCGCCGTGGGCATAACCGTCGTGGTAGCCGCCATGGTCGGGTACGAAGACGCAGCCGCCGAGCGCCATCGCCGCCAGCAGGACCGCCAGCGGCAGGACGACCCGTGGCCGGACGATCCGCGCGAGGGCCGGCCGGCGTCGGATCATGGCGTTGCCTTGTGGGCGGTGTTGGTGATGGCGTGACCGGTGGCCGTGATATCCTGGCCGGCGCCGGCGGTGGTGTGGCAGGCGCTCAGCAACGGCACCATCCCGATGAGCGCGAGCAGGGTCAGGATCAGACCGAAATTCTTACGCATGAGGAATTTCCTTGTGCAGGTGGTGGTCGCACGGCAGCCTTGCCCACCGTAACGCGATGCAGCCAATACCTATCACGAAAGTTTGATTGCGACGGTGGTCGGGCAAGGGTTACGGCTTGCATATGGCGATGCGATTGCGAACCACAATACCGGTTCAGGGTCATGGAATAGTCGCTCTATGACACTGAATTGTGAGGGGTCGGGATACGCGTCCGCGGCAACGCCGCTGGTCGGCGGCCGTTGCGCCGCACCGTGGCCGGCCACGGGCGTAATCTCTCGGATGATGCAGGTGGTAACAGACGCGACCATAACGCCGCTGCGGCGATGCGTGCGGCCGGCAGGTGTTACCGCGGTCCCGGTCGGCGTACGCTCGCGAGCAGGGCCGGAACGAACACGAGGCTCGCCACCAGCGTGCAGCCCAGGCTGATCAGCAGCAGCTCGCCCATGCTCGCCGTGCCCGGATGGCGCGACAGCGCGAGCGAGCCGAACGCCGTCCCGGTGGTCAGCGCCGAGAACACGATCGCCCGCGCGGTCGCCGAGCCCAGCAGCCGCGTGCCGCCCGGCCCGCCAGTTCATCACGAAATAGATGTTGAACGACACGCCGACGCCGAGCAGCAGCGGCAGCGCGATGATGTTGGCGATAATTCAGCGGCAGCGGCAGCAGCACCGCAACCAGCAGGGTCAGCAGCGCCGACAGCAGCAGCGGCGCCAGCACCAGCGCCACGTCGCGCAGCCGGCGCAGCGCCAGCACCAGGATCAGCGTGATCGCCACCAGCGCATAGAGTCGCGGCGGAGCGGAACGCGTCGACGATGGTGCGCGCTGGTCGCCACGATCGTCACCGCCGGGCCGCCGGCGTTCGGCGCCGACCGCCAGTCACCTGGCGACGAACTCGTGCAGTCCCGCGCTGGTCCGCGCTGACCGCCACCTTCGGCGTCACCTGCACCCGCGCCCGCCCGTCCGGCAGCAGCCAGTCGCGGCGGATCGCCGGCGGGATATCGGCCGCCGTCACCGGTCGCGGCCGACAGCGCCGTGCGCAGCCGGTCGAGCTCGGCGGGCAGGAAGCGGGTCAGCGCTGCGTCGGTCGCCATCACCACAGGATCGGGCGCCGGCGACCAGCCGGCGCAGGTCGCCGGCGATGGCACGCCAGCGGGCTGTCGGGCCGGAGCTTGCGCCAGCGCCGGATCGATCTGCGCCAGCGCGGTCTCGCGCCGCCAGCCGGATCTGTCCGGCGGTCACCGGCGCCGACCGGCGACAGCGGCAGCAAGGTCGGCGCCAGGATCGCCGCGGCATCGGCGATCATCGCCAGCTTCTGCTTCTGGTCGTCCGGCACGAAGCTCGCGATGCTGCGATCACGCTGGCGACGGTCGGCAGCGGCGCCAGACGCTCCGCCAGCGCCGCTGCGGCGGCTGACGTTCGGCGCCATGATGTCGATGGTGTACGGATTGGTCAGCGGCGAGCCCATCAGGTCGCTGCAGCGTGCGCATCGCCTCGGTGTTCGGGTTCTTGGTGTCCAGCGGGTCGGAATCGAAGCCGAGGCGCGGCGCCAGCACCGCGCCGCGCCAGCGCGATCAGCGCGCGAAGCCCGCCAGCACCGGCCAGCGCCGGCGCGCGGATCAGCGGATCGAGCGGCGCCGCCCAGGCGAAGCCGACCTCCGCCGCTTCGCCGCGCGGGCGGAACAGCGTGATCGCGGCGGGCAGGAAGCCGACCGTGCAGGCGAACGCGATCAGCATGCCGACCCCGGCGATCAGCCCGAGCTCGGCCACGCCGCTGAAATCGGTCGGCACGAAGGCGAGGAACCCGGCCGCGGTGGCGAGCGCGGCCACCAGGATCTGCGTCGCCGACGCGCGCCGCGGTCTGCGCGCATCGCCTCCGCCGGGTCGGGGTATTCGAACCGCCGCTCGCGGTAGCGCACGCAGAACTGGATGGCGAAATCCACCGCGATGCCGACGAACAGCACGCCGAAGCCGACCGAGACGAGGTTGAGCGTGCCGACCGCCATGGCGGCGAACAGCAGCGTCAGCGCCAGGCCGAGCGTCAGCGTCAGCAGGATCGGCACGATCAGCCGCCAGCTCCGCACCGCCAGGAACAGCCAGAGCGTGATCAGCACCACGCTGCCGATCAGCCCGACCACCGCGCCCTGCGGCGACGGTGGCGAATTCCTCGTCCGCCAGCGCGATCTGCCCGGTGATGCGCACCCGCGCCTCGCCCGCCTGGACGAACGGCAGGCCGGCGATCGACGGCGCGCATCGCCCTGCGTCGCGCGCGCCGCCCGGTTCCAGCGCGCCGTAGTCGAGCTTCGGCTGCACCAGCACGAAGCGGTATTGTGCCGGCCAGTTCGCACAGACCGCCGCCCAGCAGGCGTCTGCCATGACAGCGGCTGCGGATGGCCGGCCAGCGCGCCCGGCGAGCGCGCGGTGGAACGCCATCGAGCGCCGGCACGTAGGGGGTCGAGATCGACGTCGCCCCTGGCTCGACCCCCAGCCCGAGCAGCGCCAGCGCCGAGAACAGCCCGCGCGCGGTGGGATCGGCCACCAGCTGGCCGATGAAAGGCTGCGCGTCGATCGTGCTGGTTCATCAGCGCGGTCAGCTGTCGGGATCGAGGAACAGCAGGCCTTCCTTCGCGCAGGAAGGGCGAAGCGTCCGGCCGGTCGACGCGTCGCGGAACAATGCCGGATCGGCGCGCCAGCTTCGCGGCCAGCGCCGCGGCGGTGGCGTCGGCCTCCTCCGGCTCACGGCGCGTCGATCACCACCACCAGCAGGTCGTTGAACTGCGGGAATTCCCGGTCGAACGCCATCGCCGCGCTGCCGCCAGGGCAGGCGTGGCGGAGAACATCGTGTCGGTGTCGGTGGTGACGCCGAGGTGGCGGCCGGCATAGAACACCGACAGCAGGGTGAGCAGCACGCCTGCCAGCACGACCAAGGCGGCGTGGCGACGGCTGGCATCGGCGAGACGGACGAGCAGGCGCTGTATCGGCATGACGGCCGGCGTGATAGTCGCTCCGCCTGTCCCGGTCCATGCCGGCCTCGGGTCCAGCCCGCGGTTCCAGCCCCCGGGGGTTCGCGGCCGCGCCGGTCCGGGGCAAAGTGCGGAGCCGGATCCGGGCGGCGTGCGCCTGCCTCCGGCCGGACCAGACCGCGCGTCCAGGGAGACCAACACATGTCCGCCAGCATCGCCCCGCCCGCCGCCATGGCGCGCACCCGCCCGCCGTTCCGCGCCGACCACGTGGGCAGCCTGCTGCGCCCGCGGCGCCTCGCCGAGGCCCGGGCCGCGCACAAGGCCGGCCGGCTGGACGACGCCGCGCTGCGCGCCGTCGAGGACGCGGCCATCATCGAGGCGATCGCCCAGCAGGAAGCCATCGGGCTGCGGGCCGCCACCGACGGCGAATACCGCCGCGCCTATTGGCACTATGATTTCGTCGCCGGGCTGGACGGCGTCGAGATCTACGAGCCGGAACAGAAGATCGCCTTCAAGGGCGCGATCCTGCCGCACGCGCTGCGGGTGACGGGGCCGATCCGCTACAGCCACCCGATCATGCTCGACCATTACCGGTTCCTGGCCGCGCATGTGAAGACGGCGGTGGCGAAGCAGACCATCCCCTCACCCTCGGTGGTGCATTTCCGCGGCGGGCGGGACGCGATCGACCGCGCGGCCTATCCCGACCTCGATCGCTTTTTCGCCGACCTCGGCGTGGCGTATCGCGGCGCCATCGGCGATTTCGCCGCCGCCGGCTGCCGCTACCTGCAACTGGACGAGGTCTACATCGCGTATTTGTGCGATCCCGAACAGATCGCCGGCCTGAGTCGCGCGCGGCGAGCATGCGGAAGGGCTGCTCGACCGCTACGCCGACCTGATCAACCACGCGATCGCCGGCCGCCCGGCGGACATGACGATCTCCATGCATCTCTGCCGCGGCAATTTCCGTTCCACCTGGGTCGCTTCCGGCGGCTACGAGCCGGTGGCGGAGATGCTGTTCAACAAGATCAACGCCGATGCCTATTTCATGGAATACGACAGCGACCGTGCCGGCGGGTTCGAGCCGCTGCGCTTCGTCCCGCGCGGGCGCAAGATCGTCGTGCTGGGCCTGGTCACCAGCAAGACCGGGGAGCTGGAAAGCAAGGACCAGCTCAAGCGCCGGATCGATGCTGCCAGCAAATACCTGCCGCTGGAACAACTGGCGCTCAGCCCGCAATGCGGCTTCGCCTCGACCGAGGAAGGCAATACACTTACCGAGGAGCAGCAATGGGCCAAGCTGCGCCTGTGCGTGGAGGTGGCGCGGGAGGTCTGGGGTGGGATCTAGGCAAACCTTCGGGGGTTTGCGCTCAGGTCAGAGCGGCAGGCCCACGTAGTTCTCGGCGAGCGCGGTGGAGGCGGCTGTCGATCCGGCGAGATACTCGAGTTCGGCCAGTTGCACTCGCCGCTCGAAGGTGCTCGCCGCCTCGAAGCGATGCAGCATCGAGGTCATCCACCAGGAGAAGCGCTGTACTTTCCACACGCGGTCGAGGCAGGTGGCGGAATAGCCCGCGAGCGCAGCGCCGTTGCCGTGGCGGAAGAACGCTTCCAGGGCGCGCGCCAGCACCGCCACGTCGGCGGCGGCCAGGTTCAGGCCCTTCGCTCCGGTAGGCGGCACGATATGGGCCGCGTCCCCGGCCAGGAACATCCGGCCATACTGCATCGGTTCAACAACGAAGCTGCGCATCGGCGTGAGGCTGCGTTGCAGGATGGGGCCCTGGTTCAGGGTGAAGCCGGGGCGGGCGCTGCGGGCAGCCAGTTCGGTCCAAATACGATCGTCTGACCAGGCATCGATATCCTCGTCCGGGGCGCATTGCAGGTAGAGCCGCACGAGTTCCGGCGAGCGCATCGACAGGAGGGCGAAGCCGCGGTCATGGCTGGCGTAGATCAGTTCGTCGGCGGACGGCTGCGCTGCGGCCAGGATGCCGAGCCAGGCGAACGGGTAGACCCGCTCGAAGACACTGAGGGCCCCGGGCGGGATCGCGCTCCGGCAGATGCCGTGGAAGCCGTCGCAGCCGGCGATGACGTCGCAGGCGAGCTCGTGTGCCGTGCCGTCGTGGCGGAAGGTGAGGCGCGGGCGGTCGGTGGCGAGGTCGTGCACCGCGACGTCGGCGGCCTCGAACAGGATCGCCCGGCCGGCGGCGAGCCGCGCGGCGATCAGATCCTGCACCACCTTGTGCTGGCTGTAGACGGTGACGTGCCGCCCGGTGAGCGCGGCGAAGTCGATTCGGTGGTCCTGTCCCGAGAAGCGCAGATGGATGCCCCGGTGCGGCAGGCCTTCGCGCTGCATGCGCGCGCCGACACCGGCGCCGATCAGCAGGTCCTCGGTGGTGTGCTCCAGCACGCCGGCGCGAATGCGGTTTTCCACGTACTCGCGCGAGCGGACTTCGACCACGACGGAGTCCACCCCTGCCAGGTGCAGCAGATGGGCGAGCAGCAGGCCGGCGGGACCGGCGCCGACGATGCCGACCTGGGTACGCATGGGTTCCTCCCGCTCGTGTTTACGCGATCTGGGGGGAAATCCATGCCGGAGGCAAGCCGGTGCACCCCGGGTCGGCAGCGCGGGAGGCAATGGCGTTCGCCCTGGCGTGCGATGAATGTCACGGCAACGTCGCCAAACTTTCGCATTACGGGATTTCCCAGTCTGTAACAGCGTGTGTCTGCGCGAATTTAATATACAACAAATTTCGTTCGGTGGACCGAGCCGTTCGGTGTCGATAAAGCCCGCCCCAACGCAGCCCACAACGCAAGCGGGAGAAGTTAATGCTAGGACTGAACTGCCGGAAACGGCGCCTGCTCGCGGGCGCCGCGGTCGGGCTTGTGCTCGGATTGGTCATGCCGGGCCATCGGGCCGCAGCACAGCAGGCTGTGAACGCGGGCCAGGTGAGCGCCACCGGGACCGGCACCGCCGCCCCGGTGGCCGGGGCGACGCCGCAGCCGACGCAGGAGAAGGTTTTCCATTCGAATCAGACGGTGCGCGTGCTGGACCGCGCGCAGATGGATGCGGCCGGCCCGGTAGGTGGCGTGGCGCAGGCCCTGTCCTACACGCCGGGCGCACTGGTGGTGGGGTACGGCAACAGCGGCGCGACCAAGTACACGATCAACCTGAACGGCGTGAACCAGGGCTGGGGCGGCTACGGCGGCCAGACGACGGCCGGCGCCCTCGGGATCACGTTCGACGGGGTGCCGATCGTCGATCCGGCCACCAATCTGTGGCAGTCGCCGACCCTGCCGCAGCTTTCGATGATCCAGAACACCAACGTGACGTATGGACCGGGCGATGCGGTGAACCGCTGGTATTCGAACGTCGGCGGGTCGGTGGAGTTCACCCCGCTGCAGCCGACCGCCAAGCCGGGCGGTGGGGTCGAAATGACTTACGGCAGCTACGACCAGAAGAACATCGACTTCAACCTGCGCACCGGCGACTACCACGGCTGGTCCACGATCCTGGCCGGCGGCGCCGGCAACGGCAACAGCTTCCGTACCGGCACCGACGGGTTCACCAATCCGTCCGAGGATTACGCGATCTACCTGAAGACGGTGAAGACCTTCCAGGCCGGCAGCTTCGAATTCGGCGGCTACGCGGCGAGCAGCAGCGGCTACCGCGCGCAGGTGATCCCGACCACCGCCAACCCGGCGATCACGGTGACCGGCCAGCCCGGCGCGCAGCTGTACAGCCAGCAGACCAGCGGCTACTACAGCACCCTGCCGTTCGCCAGCTACGACAAGAAGGACTACAACAAGATGTGGCTGCTGTACGGGCGGGAGAACATCCGCCTGGACGACAGCACGACATTGCACAACCTGACCTGGTACATGCACATCAGCCGGATGCATTCGCGGCTGACCGACGTCTACGCCACCGGACCGCAGCAGTACGAGTTCAACAGCCCGCACACCAACACGATCGGCGACAAGCTGTGGCTGACCGAGGAACTGCCGTTCAACACCGTGGATGTCGGCGGCTATTACATCCATGCGCTGTACAACAGCCGGAACAATTTCTACAATCCGGCGGACGGCGGGGACAAGGGCCTCGTGAACATCGGCGGCAAGATCCGCTCCGGCTATTTCGACCAGGATGACGCGGCCCTGTTCCTGCAGGACGACATCCATCCGATCCCGATGCTGCACATCACCCCGGGCATCCGCTTCGTCGGCTACCAGACCTCCTATTCCAATATGTCGTCGCAGGACTTCTCCTTCGCCCCGGGAGTGGTCCTGAGCAGCCAGTGCCCGGTGACCGGTGCGTCCACGCCCGGCAACACGAAGGACCAGGGCGCGTCCTGCGACAACCACCAGAGCCGTACCGCGGTCGAGCCTTCCATCGACGTGTCGATCAATCCGCTGCCCTGGCTCAGCCTGTACGGCGGCTATGAGGAGACGACGCGGGCGCCGCAGATGGGCGGCGGCGGCGGGCTGTTCCAGAGCGTCGATCCCACCAGCTACCATCTGGCGCAGGTGCAGTACTACCAGCTCGGCTTCAAGGCGCATGTGCGCCACATGGGCGTGCTGAACCACTTCCTGTTCGGGGCTGCCTATTTCCACCTGCGCTATGCCAAGCAGGAGATCGACACCACGCTTGCGAACGGCAACACCATCGCGGCCAACGGCACCTCGGTCTACAACGGGGTGAACATGTTCCTCGATGACAACCCGCTCTACCAGTTGCACGTGTTCGCCAACGCGTCCGTCCAGGCGGCGAAATACACGAGCTACATCACCGGCGGGGTCAGCTACAACGGGTCCCCGGTGTCGTACGTGCCGGCGGCTACCGCCAACGTCGGCACCTATTACGATATCCTGGTGCACAACATCCTGATCCAGCCGCGCGGCTGGGTGCAGTTCGTGGGCTCCCAGCATATCTTCAACAACGTGACCGTGGCGCCGAGCAACCAGACCATGCCGGCCTACGGCACCCTGAACCTGGCGGTGAAGGCGACCGTGCCGCTGCACCTGCCGGGCGGATTCGGCACCCGCTGGCTGGACCTGAAGCTTACGGCGTTGAATGTGCTGGATCGGCAGTACAACGCCTACGAGTACATCTCGTCGGGCGGCTATTTCGGCACGCCGACGGGCGGCTACGCGCTCGCCTACCCAGGCGCGCCGTTCACGATCTACGGCACGGTCGGCGTGCGGTTCTGACCGTCACCAATCCTTCACACACACCTCCCGCGGCGTCGTGTAGGCGCCGCGGGATATTGCTTTCGTGGAGATGACGTCTTGACCCTCGCCTATGTCCTGCATCTCGCCGCCTATTCGGACGGGGTACTCTACGCGCTTGCGCTGCTGCTGCTGGTTGCGCTCGCGGTGACGATCGACCGCTTCTGGTATCTGCGTCGCACCATTCTGCAGGGGGAGCGCGTGGTACGCCTGGTCGGCGGCCACGAACGGCTCGACACCGCCGAGCTCGACGCGCTGGCCCGCGGGGCCGGCGCGCTGCCGGAGGCGGTGCTGCTCGCCACCGCCCTCGATCACCGTGGCGCCGAGCGGGAGGAACTGTCGGGGCGGCTCGAAGAGGCCATCATGCTGCTCGCCCCGCGCATCGACCGCGGACTTTGGATCCTCGACACGATCGTGACCCTGGCGCCGCTGCTCGGCCTGTTCGGCACCATCGTCGGCATGTTCCATGCCTTCTCGGTGCTCGCCGCGCCCGGCCATGCGCCGACGGCGGTCACGGCAGGAGTGGCGGATGCCCTGGTGGCGACCGCGTCCGGCATCTTCATCGCCATGCTGGGGCTGGCCGCATTCAATACGCTACAGAACCGGGTGCGGCTCGTGCTGCTGCAGCTCGATACCGTGAAGACCATGGTGATGAACCGCACAACCGCCGCGCCGGTCCCGCCCGCCGCTGCCGAGCGGATCGTGCGGCGCGCCGTCGCCGCCGGAGCATAGGCCGATGCGGTTGCGCTACTTCGAATACCGCAAGGGTCGGGTCGAGATCATCCCGATGATCGACGTGATGCTGTTCCTGCTGGTGTTCTTCATCATCGTCACCTTGCAGATGATCCCGGATGCGGGGATCAGCCTGCAACTCCCCCGCTCGGACCAGGCGCATCACCTGCCGCACCCGAAGGTCACGGTGAACCTGCTGGCCGACGGCACCATCCGGGTGAAGGGCGCCATCCTGACGCCGGCCGCGCTCACCGCGCTGTTCGCCGCCGACGGCGACCCGGCCAAGACCGAGGTGACGATTGCCGCCGACCGCCAGGTGGCGTTCCAGCACTTCGTGACCGTGATGGACGCGGCACGCGCCGCGGGCGTGAGCGACATCGGCGTGGCCGCCCAGTCGGTCCCGGCTGCTGCCTCGGCGCCGTCCACCCCAATGGCCGCCCCAATGGCCGCCCCAGTGGGCGCCCCAGCAACCGCCCCGATCTCCGCACCGCCGCCCGCAGCCGTCCCGGCCGCGCCGAAATCCTGACGCACGTGTCCCGCCGCACGCGTCCCCGCGCGCCCGAAGGCGCGCCGCCGTCCCGCGCTCAGGCGCTGCTTGCCGGCGAGCGGTCCTCGCTGCTTCGCCCGCTGCTCGCCGCCGCAGTGATCGAGGTGCTGCTGGCCGCCGCCGTCATCGGTTTCGCCCCCAGCGCGGGCGTGGTGCGCGCGCCGCACCCGCAACGGGTGCGCATCGCCATGCTGGCGCCGAAACCCAAGCCGAAGCCGCCGGCACCCAAGCCGCCGCCGCCGCAACCCAAACCCCCGCCGCCGCCGCCGAAGCCGCCGCCCCCGCCGCCGAAGCCGGTACCGAAGCCACCGCCGCCCAAGCCGGCGCCCGTGCTGCCGCCGCCCCCGCCGATGCCGCCGAAGGCCCCGCCGCCGCCACCTCGGCCGCGCCCGCGACCGCATCCGCGGAAGCCGCAGCCGCACGTGCTCCGTCCGCAGCCGCCGGCCCCGCCGCCGGTCCGCGCCGCGCCGCCCGCGCCCTCGCCGGCCGAAACAGCCAGCGCCGTCATGCGCTACGCGGCGCTGCTCAACGCCCGGGTGCAGGCAAAGCTGGTGGTCCCGGAGCAGGTGCAGATGATGCGTCTTTCCGGCACCACGGTGGTCGCGATCCGGGTGGCGCCCGACGGCAGTCTGCTCGGCGTCTCGGTCGCACGCTCCTCCGGCATCGGTCCGATCGACCGGGCCGCGCTGGCCGCGGTGCGGGCCACATCGCTGCCGCCGTTCCGCGGTGACATGCCGCGCGGGCCGGTGACGTTCGATCTCACGGTGCGGATGAGGGACTGACCCCCGCTTCTGCCGGCAGGGGCGGGGTGCTATCCCGACGCCTGCACAAGAAGCGGAGGTCACGCATGGTCCAGGTCCCCACCCATCAGATTCCCGGCGTCTATCACCGCCGCATCGGCGAGATCGTGGTGACTGCGCTCAGCGACGGCTACCTCGACGGCGGCGTCGACGTGCTGCGCAACATCGAACCGGCGGAGGCCGAGCGGCAATTGACCGCCGCTTTCCGACCCGGAAGGCGCACCGCGGTGAACTGCTTCGCGATCCACGCCGCCGGCAGGTTGGCGCTGATCGAGACCGGATCAGGCACCTACCTGCAACCCACCGCCGGCCAACTGCCGCGGAACCTGGCCGCCGCCGGCATCGATCCGCAGGACATCGAGGCGGTACTGCTGACGCATATGCACCCCGACCACTCGGCCGGCCTGTCCGACCCGGCCACCGGCGCGCGCCGTTTCCCCAACGCCGAACTGATCGTGCACGCCAACGAACCGAAGCACTGGCACGACGATGCGGCCATGGAACGGGCCAGCGAGCGCGCCCGTCGGCTCTATTTCCAATGCGCGCGCGAGCAGATCGCCCCGTATACCGACCGCATGCGGACCTTCAGCGGCGAGCAGGAAGTCTTCCCCGGCGTCACCACCGTGCCGCTGCATGGCCATACCCCCGGCCACACCGGCTACCTGATCGCCTCGGGCGGCGAGCAACTGCTGATCTGGGGCGATATCGTGCACGTGCCGGACATCCAGGTGGAACACCCGGAGGTGGCGATCGAGTTCGACACCGACATGCATGCCGCCATCGCCACGCGTCGGCGCGCACTGGATATGGCGGCGACGGACCGGCTGCTGATCGCCGGGATGCATGTGCACTTCCCCGGCTTTGCCCATATCGTCCGCCGCGCGGGCGGGTACGCGCTGCTGGCCGAGCCGTGGGACCAGGCGTTCTGACCGGGGACTTGAGGCCAGGGACTTGGGGCCAGGGCGCGCTGCCCTGGCCCCAGGCCGGAAACGCTCCGGCGCCTACAGCCCTTCGAACAGGGGCGTGGTGATGTAACGCTCGGCGAACGAGGGGATGATGGTCACGATCCGCTTGCCCGCCATCTCCGGCCGCTTCGCCACGCGCAACGCCGCCACCAGCGCGGTGCCGGACGAAATGCCGCACGGGATACCCTCCGTGCGCGCCAGCCGCTTCGCCATGGCGAAGCTTTCGTCGTTGCCCACCTTTACGATCTCGTCGATCAAGCCGGTGTCGAGTACCTCCGGCACGAAGCCGGCGCCGAGGCCTTGCAGCGGATGCGGTCCCGGCTTGCCGCCCGACAGCACCGGGCTTGCCTCCGGTTCCACCGCGATCATGCGCAAGCCCGGCCGGCGCGGCTTCAGCGCCTGGGCGCAGCCGGTCAGGGTGCCGCCGGTGCCGACGCCGGAGACGATCGCATCGACCTCGCCCGCGGTGTCGTACCAGATTTCCTCCGCCGTCGTGCGCCGGTGGATCGCCGGGTTGGCCTTGTTGACGAACTGCCCCGCCAGCACCGCGCCCGGCGTGCTCGCCAGCAATTCCTCGGCGCGCGCGATCGCGCCGTTCATGCCCTTCTCGCGCGGGGTGAGGTCCACCTCGGCGCCGAGGTAGCGCAGCATCTTGCGCCGCTCGATCGAGACCGATTCCGGCATGGTCAGGATCAGCCGGTAGCCGCGCGCGGCGGCCATGAAGGCGAGCCCGATGCCGGTGTTGCCGGAGGTGGCTTCGACGATCGTCCCGCCCGGCTTCAGCTTGCCCTCCGCCTCCAGCGCCAGGATCATGTTGACGCCGATACGGTCCTTCACGCTCGCGATCGGGTTGAAGAATTCGAGCTTGAGACAGATGTCGGCGGTGATGCCTTCCTCGGCGGTGATGCGCGGGATGCGGACCAGCGGCGTGTTGCCGATGGTCTCGGCGATGCTGTCGTAGATGCGCCCGCGATGCGGACGATCGAACGTCAGGGGTTTCGGTTCGCTCATGCCATGCCTCCCATGCCGGCCGGGGCCGGAATTTGCCGCGCGCGGCGCCGCGGACGGACCGATTTCACGCGCTCCCAGCCCAGATGCAACAGGCTGTAGATCACCGCAAGCCCGACGCTCATCGAGGGGGCCCTTCGCTCAGGCAGCAAGGTCGGGGGCGAGGTCCGCGTGGAAGCGGTTGCCTTCCGTGGTGGCCCGCACCGCGCCGGTGCGGATGACGAAATCGGCGAAATGCTCGCCCTCGGCGCGCCCGCTTGCATAGGCGGCGAACAGCGGGCGCAGCGCGGCCAGGATCGCGTCCTCGCCGATCTCGCGCCGATACAGCTTCGACAGCCGCGACCCGTCGAATGCGCCGCCGAGATAGAGGTTGTAGATGCCGGGCCGCACGCCCACGAGGCCGATCTCCGCCAGGTAGGGCCGCGCGCAGCCGTTCGGGCAGCCGGTCATGCGGATGGTGATCTCCTCCTCCGCCAGGCCCGCGATCGCGGCGGCTTCTTCCAGGCGGCCGACCAGGTCGGGCAGGTAGCGTTCGCTCTCCGCCAGCGCCAGCCCGCAGGTCGGCAGGGCGACGCAGGCCATGGCATTGCGCCGCAGCGCCGAGACCGCCCCGTCCAGCCCGTGCGCGGCGAGCAGCGCGGCGACCGCACCCTTCCGCTCCGGCGCCACGTCGGCGATGATGAGGTTCTGGTTCGGCGTCAGGATGAAGCGGCCGTCGTGCGCGGCGGCGATCGCGCGCAGGCCGGACAGCAGCGCCCGGCCGGGCCGGTCGACCACCCGCCCGTTCTCCACGAACAGGCAGAAATGCCAGTGCCCGTCGTCCCCCTCCAGCCAGCCCGAGGGATCGCCGGAGCGCGTGAACGCGTACTCGCGCGCCGGCGCGAAAGCGAAGCCGAGGCGACGTTCCAGCTCCGCGACGAACGCCGCCAGGCCAACCCGCTCGATCGTGTATTTCAGCCGCGCGTGCTTGCGGTCGGCGCGGTCGCCCCAGTCGCGCTGCACCGTCACCACCTGCTCGGCGACCTCCAGCACCTGCTCCGGCGTGCAGAAGCCGATCAGGTCGCCGGTGCGCGGGAAGGTGTCGGGCTCGCCATGGGTCATGCCCATGCCGCCGCCGATCACGACGTTGTAGCCGGCGATCGCCCCGTCCTGCACGATCGCGATCAGCCCCAGCTCGTGGGCGAAGACATCGACGTCGTTCAGCGGCGGGATGGCGATGGCGATCTTGAACTTGCGCGGCAGGTAGGTGCGACCGAGGATCGGCTCGTCCTCCTCCTCGCCACCGGCAACCGGCGCGCCGTCGATGAAAATCTCGTGCCAGGCACGCGATTTCGGCAGCAGATGGGCACTGATCGCGCGCGCGGTCGCCACCGCCTCGGCATGCACGGCGCGATACGGGTTGGGCGTGCAGATCACGTTGCGGTTGACGTCGCCGCAGGCGGCGATGGTGTCCAGCATCGCCGCATGGATGGCCTGGATCGCCGGGCGCAGGTTGCTCTTGATGATGCCGTGGAACTGGATCGTCTGTCGCGTGGTCAGGCGCAGCGTGCCGCTCGTGCGTTCCCGTGCCAGCGCATCGAGCGCCAGCCATTGCGGCGTTGTCAGCACGCCGCCCGGGATGCGCACCCGCGCCATGAAGCTGAACGCCTTCTCCATGCGTTTCTTCGCCCGCTCCGGGCGCAGGTCGCGGTCGTCCTGCTGGTAGATGCCGTGGAACTTGGTCAGTTGGGTGTCGTCCTCGGCGATCGCGCCGGTGGTGGCCTCGGCCAGACCCTCGGCGATGGTGCCGCGCAGCAGCCGGCTCGCGGCCTTGATCGTCTCGTTGCGGGAAACGCCGCTCATGCCTGCGCCCTTTCGGTAGAAATCGGCGTGCGGTGGATGCCGCACTCGGTCTTGGCGTGCCCGTCCCAGCGGCCGGCGCGCGGCGCCTCGTCCGCCCGGACCGGCCGGGTGCAGGGGGCGCAGCCGATCGAGCGGTAGCCGGACGCGACCAGCGGATGGGACGGCAGGTCGTGGCGGGCGAGGTAGGCGGCGATGTCGGCCGCGGTCCACTGCGCGAGCGGATTGATCTTGATGCGCCAGTCGGTGCCGAACTCGACCGCTTCCAACCCGGCACGGCCGCCGCCCTGGAAGCGCTTGCGCCCGCTGATCCAGGCGTCGAACGGCGCCAGCGCGCGCGCCAGCGGGGCGACCTTGCGCAGGGCGCAGCAGCGGTCGGGATCGCTTTCCCACAGCCGCCCGGCGGGATCGGCCGCCGCCAGCCCCGCGCGGTCGGGCCGTGCCGCGCGCACGTCGGTCAGGGCGAGCCGCGCCACCAGCGCGTCGCGATACGCGAGCGTTTCGGGGAACAGCTTGCCGGTCTCGAGGAAGATCACCGGCAGCGCGGGGTCGATCCCGGCCGCCATGTGCAGCAGCACCGCGCTCTCGGCACCGAACGAAGACACGAGCGCGATGCGCCCGGTGAAGCGCTCACGGATCAGTGCGCGCAGCAGCGCCGCGGTGGCCTCGGCCGGCATCAGTAGACGTCCCGCTTGTAGCGCCCATCCTGCTGCGCCGCGCGCAGCCAGGCGGCAGCCCCGTCCGCATCGCGCCCGCTGCCGGCGGCGATGACCCGCAGCAGGGTCGCGTGCACGTCGCGCGCCATCGCCTTGGCGTCGCCGCAGACGTAGACGACGGCGCCGTCGTCGAGCCAGCGCCACAACTCGGCCCGCGCCTCCCACATGCGCTGCTGGACGTAGATCTTCTCCGGCTGGTCGCGGGAGAAGGCGACGTCCATCCGGGTCAGCACGCCCGACGCGAGCCAGTCCTGCCATTCCAGTTGATACAGGAAGTCGTGCGTGAACTGCCGCGCGCCGAAGAACAGCCAGTTCCGCCCGCGCGCCCCCGCGGCTTCGCGCCGTTGCAGGAAGCCGCGGAACGGGGCGACGCCGGTGCCCGGGCCGATCATCACGATCGGGCGATCCGGATCGGCGGGCAGCCGGAAATGCGGGTTCGGTTTCACATGCACCGAAATCCGGTCGCCCACAGCGCGCCGGTCGGCGAGATCGACCGAGGCCACGCCGTTGCGCGCGCGTCCGTGGCTTTGCCACCGCACCGCCGCCACCAGCAGATGCGCCGCGCCGTCGGCCGCCTCCGGCGCCGAGGCCACCGAATAGAGCCGCGGCGGCAACGGCCGCAGCAGCCCAATGAGCTGCGCCGCGCTCAACCGCGTCGGCGCCGCGTCCAGAAGATCGATCACCTGGCGCTCGCGCAGGAACGCCGACGCCTGCGCCGGATCGGCCGCGATCGCCGCCAGCGCCGCGTCGCCGGCCTGCGCCGCATGCGCGGCGATCTGCGCCGGGATCAACGTCGTGATGTCGTATCGCTCCGCCAGCGCCGTGCGCAGGGTGTCGTCGCCGGCAAGGCCGGTGGCGGCCAGCACCGCTTCGACCAGCGCCGGATCGTTGCGCGGCGCGATGCCGATCGCATCCCCCGGCTCGTAAGTGAGGCCGGAGCCTTCGAGCGCCAGTTCCACATGCCAGGTTTCGGCCGACGAGCGGCTGGAGCTCAGCAGCACGCGCTCGGTGATTTCCGCCGCCACCACGCGCGGCGCGGCGGGGCTGTCCTCGATCGCCGGCGGGCGGGCAAAATCGACCCGGATCACCGCCGCGCCGGCTTCCGGCTCCGGCGCCAGGGCGCCCAGCACGGTCTCGGTCCAGGCGCGCGCCGGGGTGGCGTAGTCGAGATCGCATTCGACCAGCGGCGCCACCCGCTCGGCGCCCAGCTCGGCCAGCCTGGCGTCGATCCGCCGCCCGGTCTCGCAGAAATGTGCATAGGCGCGGTCGCCGAGCGCCAGCACCGCGAAGCGCACGCCGGCGAACGCGGGCGCGTCGGCGCCGAGCAGCCCGGCGTAGAACGCCTCGGCGCGCTGCGGCGGATCGCCCTCGCCCCAGGTGGACGCGATCACCAGCAGCGGCCCCGCCTTGGCGACCTGCGCCGGCGTCGTGTCCGCCATGTCGAGCAGCTTCGCCGCGAACCCGAGCCGCTGCGCCGCCTTGCGTGCGGCCCCGGCCAGCGCCTCGGAATTCCCCGATTCGGTCGCGTAAAGGATCGTGAGCGGCGGGCGCGGCGCCGGCGGCGCGGCGGGCACGGCCGGGCCGGCGGTGCGGGCGCCGGCGGCGGCCTGGAAGCCGGCGAGATAGCCGCTCAGCCATTGCACCTGCTCGGGGCTGGACTCGCGCAGCAGCCGTTCGATCATCGCGAGCTGGTCCTCGGCGAACGGTGCGGCGGCGAGCGCGGCGGGGGGAGGGGCCATGCGGGCGGTCTCCTAGGCGGACAGGGCGGCGGGGGCGGCGGCGATTGCCGCAACGGCGGCGGGAGCGGACGGCAGGCCCGGTCGCGGCGCGGCGGTCATCGGCGCGGCCTGCAGCAGCGGGGCGAGCACCGCGTGCAGCGCCAGCACCGGGCCGATCACGATCAGGGTCGGCGCGCCGCGCGGCAGGGTGGCGGCAACCGCGCCGGCGGTGGCGAGGGTGGCGTGGGTCAGGCGCTGGCGCGGCGTGGTGGCGTCGGCAAGGAAGGCCACGCCGTCGGCCGGCATGCGGCCGGCAGCGAGCAGCGCCGCGGCGATCGGTCCGGCCTGGCGCAGGGCCATGTAGAACACCAGCACCTCCGCCCCGCGCGCCAGCGCCGCCAGATCGAGCTCCGCCGGCAGCAGGCCGTGCGCGTCGTGGCCGGTGACGAACGCCACGCTGCGCGCCAGGCCGCGGTGGGTCAGCGGGATCCCGGCCGCCGCGGTCCCGCCGATCCCGGCGCTGATCCCGGGGACGATGCGGAACGGAATGCCGGCGGCGACCAGCGCCAGCGCCTCCTCCCCGCCGCGGCCGAACACCAGCGGATCGCCGCCCTTGAGCCGCAGCACCCGCTTTCCCTGCCGCGCCAGCGCGATCAGCCGCTGGTTGATGCGCAACTGCGCGGTGCGCACCCCGCCGGCCCGCTTGCCTACCGCCTCGCGGTGCGGCGTCGCGGCGAGGTCGAGGATTTCCGGCGCAACGAGTGCGTCGTGCAGCACCACGTCCGCCACCGCCAGCGCATGCGCCGCGTGCAGGGTGAGCAGCCCGGGATCGCCCGGTCCGGCGCCGGCGAGCCAGACCGAGCCCGGGGCGAACACCGGCGCCCGCAGTCGCGCGGCGGCGCGCGCCAGGGCGGGGGAATCGGAGCCGGACGGGGGGTGTCCGGGAGACGCAGACCCCGAGGGCACATGCCCGAGGGACGCATGCCCGAGGGACGCATGCCCGAGGGACGCATGCCCGAGGGACGCATGCCCGGGGGACGCATGCCCGAATGGGGCGGCGGGCGACGTCATGCGAGCCATCCAGCCTCGGCCACCGTTGCGGCGGTCAGCCGGGCGAGTTCGGGCAGCGCGCGACCTTCGGCCCGCCAGGCGCGGCGGCGTGCCCCCAGCGCCGCCACCCGCCCGGCCCATTCCGGGCCGAACAGCGCAGCGATGCGGTTGCGGATCGCCCCTGCCAATCCGGGGCTCGCGCCGCCGGTGGAAACCGCGATCAGCAAATCCCCGCGACGGAGTTCGGCGGCGTTGCGGAAGTCGCACAGCTCCGGCCGGTCCTCGACATTGACCAGAATGCCGTGCGCGCGGGCGGCGACGGCAAGCGCCGTGGCGCCTGTCGCGTCCAGGTCGGCGATCCACAGCAGGTCGAGCGGCGGCAGTACCGCCGGCGCGGCCGCCAGGATCAGCGGGTCGGCCCCGGCGGCACGCAGCAGCCGCAGTCGGCGCGCGGCGGCGGGACCGGTGCCGGCGACGGCGAGACGCAAGCGGGCAGGGTCGAGGGTGATCGGGATCATGGGGCCTGGCGTGCAAACACGGCTGCGGGTAGGGACGGGCGAACCCGGAGGTCACGGCCAACAGGAAAGGATTTTTTTTGAAAGGGCAATATGGCCCGAAAAAAAGCGAAAAAGACCCATAGAGACCCTATTTGCGCGGACAATCTTCGACGTGGATGCTGAGCGGGAAAAATCCCCGCTCAGCCCGGGCTCGCCGCCCGCATCGTGCGGCTTCGCTCGCCCGGGGGGCGGCGAGACACCGGGAACCGCGCCCCCGGTGTCACTCCTGCAGCCCCGGGCCAACACGCCGCTTGCTCGTTTCGCCGCCAATCGGCATCCATGGCGCCGGTCACACTTTCGCGGAGTCCTGCCGTGTCCCGCCGCCGCCCCCTGCTGCCGCTCGCCTGCGGCCTCGCCCTGCTGCTGCCGCCCGTCCTGGCCGCGCGCGCCGCGCCTTGCGTTCCGCCGCCGGTGCTCAACGTCACCGCGCTGCAAAGCGAGCTCATGGTGCTCGCCACCACCTGCCACGACGGCAGCGCCTACAATGGTTTCATGCGCCGCTACCGGTCGTCCCTGTTCGACACCGAGAAATCCCTCGCCGGCTACTTCACGCATGCCTACGGCCGCGGGGGCCAGGCGGCGCACGACCGCTTCGTCACCGACCTCGCCAACGACCAGTCCGACAGCGGGCTGCGCCAGGGCACCGACTTCTGCCCGCGCAACCAGGCGCTGTTCTCCGAGGTGATGTCGCTGCGCGGCGCTTCAGAACTGCCCGACTATGCCGCCGGCAAGGACCTGGTGCCGACCGCCCTGGCCCCGGACTGCGTCGTTACCGCGCCACGGCGGATCGTGCGGCGCCGGCGGTAAGGCGGGCGCCGCCGACCGTCCCGGGCACGGGAACGCCGCCCCGGAGGCACGGCATACCGGGCGGCACGGCCCCCATGGAGGTACGGCGATGGACCTCTACCATGTCTGGTGCGACCTCAAGCCCGGTGTGGGCGACCTCGACTTTGCTGCCCGGGTGGACAGCTACCTCGGCCTGCTGCGCGCGCAAGGGCTGATCGCGGGGTGGCGGCTGACCCGGCGCAAGCTCGGTCTCGCCCCGCCCGGCCTCGGCGAGTTCCACCTGATGATCGAGGTGCGCGACCTCGCCCAGCTCGATGCCGCCTTCCGCCAGGTCGCCAGTCGGACCGAGCCGGTGGAAGGCGCGCATTTCGGCGTCAATTCCCTGGTCCGTAACGCCGTGTTCGGCCTCACGCGCGACTTCCCCGATCCCGAACGGCGTCGCGGAGAGGAGCGGTTCTGAGTCCACCCACCGGCGTGCCCGCCCCCTGCGGACGCCGGCGTCCCCGTCGGCCTGTCGGAGCGGGCGCGCCGTGTACGCCTGGCCGCCGCCGGCGGTGGCGACCGCGGCGGGCTCACACCAGGCCGGCGGCGATGTTGACCGTCAGGGCGAGGATGATGGTGTTGAACAGGAAGCTCAGCAGCCCGTGCAGCGCGGCGAGGCGGCGCAGCTTGCGGGCCGTGATCTGCACGTCGGAGACCTGGAACGTCATCCCCAGGACCAGCGAGAAATACATGAAATCGAGGTAGTCCGGGCGGGGTTCGCCGGGAAACTCCAGGCCGCGGTCGAATTGCGGCGGGTCGAGGTCGGCGGCGTAGAATTCATGCGCGTAGCGGAACGCGAAGGTGGTGTGCATCATCAGCCACGAGATCAGCAAGGTGACGGCGACCAGCCCGATATGCAGGTTGCGCCCGGCGGGCGACAGCCCTTTGGTGTCGGCGAACACACCGAGGATGGCGGCAAGGCTGACCACGGCGGCGGCGACCGTCAGGGCGAAGATGGTCCATTCGCCCTCCTCCTCCCGTTCGGCGCGGACCGGCAGGCCGTCGATCGGCTCCGTCACGAACAGCAGCGCGGCGAGCACCAGGTAGATCAGGACGCCGGTGTCCCACGCGAGCAGCGTGCCGGTGATCGGCGCCAGATGGCCGCGGATCAGCACCCAGACCAGTAGACCGCAGGCACAACCGGCGAACAGCCGGGGGCGCCCGGTGACCAGGCGGCCGACCCGGCCGGCGAGACCGCCCCCCGCCTGGCCGGTCATCCGGTGGAGCGGCGGCGGAGCGGCCGGCGCGGCCCGCCCGCACGCGCGGCGGCCGCCGGGACCGGGCGCGGCGGCGGGCGCGGGGGGGCGGGCGGGTGACGGCGGTCAGCCGAGCTCGGCACGCAGGTCCTCCAATGCGCGCAGGGTCTCGTGCAGCACGGCGCGCAGGCGGTCGGCTTCGGCATCGGCGCGCGGCGCGGCGGGGCGAGGCGCGGGAAGGGCGCTGAGTTCCGGGATCGGCAATTCGGGCTCGCGCGGCGGGGCGGCGATGCGTTCGGCCTCGGCGGCGGCGCGTTCCTCGGCCGCAGCGGGGGGGATGTCGTCGGCCAGCCGGCCGCCGCCTTCCCGCAGCAGCCGCTGTACCCCCTTGATCGTGTAGCCCTGGATGTAGAGCAGGTCGGAGATCCGGCGCAGCAGGGCGATGTCGTCGGGCCGGTAGTAGCGCCGTCCGCCGCCGCGCTTGAGCGGACGGACCTGGATGAATTTCGTCTCCCAGAAGCGCAGGACGTGCTGGGGGATGTGCAGGTCGTCGGCGACTTCGCTGATGGTGCGGAACGCCGCCGGTGCCTTGCGCGGCCGGGAGCGGGCGCCTGCGGCGTCCTCGGCCGCGCCGTCGTCGCCGGCGGGATGGAGGGCGGCACGGCCGGCGGTGCCCGGGCCTGTGGCGACGCGGGCAGCCGTGGCTGTGGTGCTCCGTGGCGTGGCGGCGGGCGCGACGGAAGCTGGTGTCGCGGAACCGGGTGCGGTCGCGCTCGGGGCGGCCATGTCCGTACCGCCGGAGGCGCTCAATCCCGTCGGCGGGCTGGCCGGGTCCGGCGCCGCGGGCGGTCGGCCGGCGGGCGGACGGTCATCGTGCGCGCTCATCAGGCGTCGTCGCCGGCGTCGGCTTCGGGCGTCCGGCCGTTCACCCGTGCCCGCATCGCGTGGCTCGGGCGGAACACCAGGACGCGGCGGGGCATGATCGGCACCTCGTCGCCGGTTTTCGGATTGCGGCCGATACGGCGGCCCTTCTGGCGCACCGAAAACGTGCCGAAGCCGCTGATCTTTACGGATTCTCCGGCTTCCAGCCGGGCAGCGATCCGCTCCAGCACCGTCTCCAGCAGAACGGTGGATTCGTTGCGGGAGAGGCCGACCTCGGCATAGATCGTCTCGGCCAGTTGCGCGCGCGTGACGGTCTTCATCGCTGCACGCTAGAGACTGCCGCCAAGCGCTGTCAAGATCGCCTGATTTCAGGGGTTTGTGCCGACTGGCCGGCACGCGGTCGCAGCGCCGCGCGGGGCGGGGGCTCGTGTGCCTATCCTGACTCATGTTGCCGTCATCAGCGGTCAGGATCGGCACACGAGCTCTTTATTTTCAGTGGCCTGCTGATCCCTGCCTTCGCTGCGAAGGGCCGCGAAGGCAAGGGGCAGGACATTAGCCCTCCCAATGCGGTCCCGACCGGCCGCCATGCAGGGCGCGGCATGGCATCGGGCAGGCGGAACGCGCCCGGCGCTTGCGCCCTGCCGGCGTTCCGGTCCATCACCACGGCCATGCTGCCGCGCCTGTGCCGATGACCCTGCCGGGCTGGTTGATCGGCCTGCTCCTCCCGGCCTGCGCCGCGGCGGGAGCGCACGGCCTGCCGCGCCCGCCGCCCGTGGACATGGCCAGGCTCGAGCGGCCCGCCACTCCCAATACCGCCCTTGCTGCGCCGGCCGGGCTTCGTGCCTGCGCCCGACCTCGTGACCCCGGTCTATCCGGTTCCCGCTGCCACCTTGTATGCCGCCCTCCGCGCCGTCGCGAGCGCCCAGCCGCGCACCTGGCTGGCGGCGGAGTATCCGGAGCGTGGCCAGATGCACTGGGTGGTGCGCAGCGCGTTCTGGAACTTCCCCGACCTTGTCACCGGCCAGGTGCTGCCCGATGGCCCGGGTGCGGCGCGGCTGATCCTGTATTCCGCCAGCGTGTACGGCTATGGCGATTTCGGCGTGAACCGCCGGCGGCTGCAGGCCTGGCTCGCCGCGCTCAGCGCCGCGCTCGCTCCCCCTCGTGAAGGACCGCCCCACGGATGAAGAGCATTGGTTTCTTCCTGCGCGACGTCTGGCACCTCTCGCGGCCGTATTTCCGCTCCGAGGAGAAATGGTCCGCCTGGCGCCTGCTGCTCTCGATCATCGCGCTGCAACCTGTCGCTGGTCGGCATGAACGTGGTGCTGAACTTCTGGAACCGGCAGTTCTACAACGCGCTGCAGGACAAGGACTGGCACGGCGTTCGTGCAGTTGCTGTTCCTCTACCGGCGACACCAAGGGCGGCCTTCGATGCCGGGCTTCTGCCGAGGTCGCGGCCGTCTACATCCTGGTGGTCGTCTATGCCACCTATCTCAACCAGTGGCTGCAGATCCGCTGGCGGCGCTGGCTGACGGGCCGCTTCCTCGACGAATGGCTCGCCGACCGCGCCTATTACCGGATCAGCCTCACGACCGACCGAGCAGGCGGTCGGCACCGACAACCCCGACCAGCGCATCGCCGAGGACCTGCGCGATTTCGTCGAGCGACACCCTCTCGCTCGGCATCGATTTCCTGTCGAACATGGTCTCGCTGTCCAGCTTCGTCGGCATCCTGTGGAGCCTGTCGGGGGCGATCTGACGGTGTGCGGCGTCGACGATCCCCGGCTACATGGTCTGGGTGGCGCTGGTCTATGCGGTGGTCGGCACCTGGCTCACGCATCTGGTGGGCCGGCCGCTGATCGCGCTGCGCTTCCGCCAGCAGCGGGTGGAGGCGGATTTCCGCTACGCCCTGGTGCGGCTGCGCGAGAACATGGAAGGCGATCGCGCTGTATGGCGGCGAGGCGCGAGGAGAAGGGCAACCTGATCGACCGCTTCGGCAACGTGATCGGCAACTGGTGGGCGATCATGCAGCGCACCAAGCTGCTCAATGCGCTCGTCGTCCGGCTACGAGCAGGTGGCGGTGATCTTCCCCTTCGTGGTGGCGGCGCCGCGCTATTTCTCCGGGCAGATCCAGCTGGGCGGGCTGACCCAGACGGCCGGCGCCTTCGGCCAGGTGCAGGGCGCGCTGTCGTGGTTCGTCAGCGCGTATGCGACCCTGGCGCAGTGGCGCGCGATCGTCGAGCGTCTGACCACCTTCCACCGCGCCATCGTGCTGGCCGCGCGCCGCGGTCGGCCGGCGAGCCGGCGGGCTGCACCGGCCGAACCGACGGTGGCGGCGGACGGACGATCACGCTGCGGCGTGCGACGACCTGACGCTCGCGCTGCCGCGACGGCGACGCACCGCTGCTCGAGCACGCCGACCTCGACATTCGAGCCCGGCGCATCGGTGGTGGTGACCGGCCGGTCCGGGTCCGGCAAGTCGACGCTGTTCCGCGCGCTGGCCGGGCATCTGGCCGTTCGGCCAGCGGCAGGGTGGCGCGCCCGCCGGCGGAGCGCTGCCTGTTCCTGCCGCAGCGGCCCTACATCCCGCTCGGCACGCTGCGCCACGTGGTCACCTACCCGCATGCGCGCCGGCGGCGCATGACGCGCGAGGCGGTCGCCCAGGCACTGACCGACGCCGGGCTGGCGCAGCTGGCCGACCAGCTGGACCAGGACGAGAACTGGGCCGCAGCGGCTGTCGGGCGGGCGAGCAGCAGCGCCTGGCGCTGGCGCGCGCGCTGCTGGCGAAGCCGGACTGGCTGTTCCTGGACGAGGCGACCGCCAGCCTCGATCCCGCGGCCGAGGCGCAGCTCTATCGCGTGCTGAAGGAGCGCCTGCCGGGGACCACGATCGTCTCGATCGCGCACCGGCCGGCGGTGGCGGCGTTGCACGACCGGCGGCTGGTGCTGGAGCGGGAAGACGGGAAGCCGGGCCGGCTGCTTACCGCGGCGGCGGCGGCGAGCCCGGCGGAGTAGGGCCGAACGAGGGCCGGTCCGGGCAACGGGGGTCGCCGGCACTGGGGCATGCGGTGCTTTTGGGGCATGCGGTGCTTTTGGGGCAGGCGGCGCTTTCTCGTGCGCCCGGGGAGGTGGTCGCGTTGATCGCGGGCGACGCCCGATCGCGCACGATCGCCGCCAGCCGCCGCCAGCCGTCGTCCGTTGGCACGGGCTGGGCAGGGCGCCCGGGCATCGGCTGCAACGCATCGGCGAGTGCGGCCGCCAGCGCGGCGGCTTCAGGCGCGCACAGGACTGCGAGCGGCGCGTCCGCCAACTGCCCGGCCAGGCCGCCCACCCGCGTCGCCACCACCCGTCGCCCGGCGGCGAGCGCTGCGGCGGCGACGCCGCTCTGGCTTGCCTCCCGGTACGGCAGCACGACGATATCCGACCAGCCCAGCAGGGGGCCGATCTCGTCCTCCGGCACCCAGCGGTTCTCGACCGTCACGCCGGGAAGCGCGCGCAGCGCGGCCAGCACGGCGCTCTCCGCCCCCTGACCCACCACCCGCACGTCCAGATCCGGGCGCGGTCCCAGGAGGCGCAGCGCGTCGGCCAGCAAATCCAGCCCCTTGTACGGCAGCAGCCGACCGAAACTCAGCACCCGCCGGGGTCCGGGATGCGCATCCGGCGGGGCGATCACGCCGAACGCCACCGGCGGATGCGCCGCGACCACGAGCTGCGCGCCCGGCCGCAGCGCCCGCTGCGCCCGCAACGCCGCCGCCACATGCTCCGACAGCACGACCACCGTGCCGGCGCGGCGGATCAGCGCGCGCTGCAAGGCGAACAGCAGCGGGACCCCATCGCCCGGATGCGGCGTCGCGTCATGCACGATCACCGCCAGCGGCACGCCCGCCCGGCGCAGCGCGGCGACCATCGCCAGGTCGAGCGGGCCCGGCTGGGCGCACACGGCAAGATCCGGGCGCAGCCGGCGCAGCGCCGCGCTCAGCCGGTGCACCATCATCGGGGCGAGCAGGGCGCGCCAGATCAGGCCGGCGATGCCCCGATAGGTGGCGACCGGCAGCGCACAGGGCGGCGCGTCCGCCCCGCGCAGGATCTCGGCGTCGGCGGCGAGCGACAGCAGCGCCTCGACGCCGTCCAGCGCGGCGAAGCCCCTGGCCAGCCCCGCCGCGAAGCGCGGCGCGCCCCCCCGCCGGCCCCATTGCCAGACGAGCACTTTCATCCCAGCGATGCCCTCATTTCACGGGCGCTCTCATCCCACGGACGCCCTCATCCCAGCGACGCCCTCATGCCGCGCTCCCCGCTGCCAGTCCGCGCAACGCGTCGGCCAGCGCCGCAGGGCCAAGCCGTGCCCGCGCGTAAGCCTGTCCGGCCGCCCCCAGCGCCGCCCGGGCCGGCGCGTCATCGGCGAGGCGGCGCAGCCATTTGGCGGCATGCCCCACCTCCGCTTCGGCCCAGACCGCGCCCGGCACCGCATACACCCCGCGCGGGTCCTCGGCCGCCACCAGCCGGTAGCGGACCAGGGCGGCAGAGCGCTCGTCCATGAATTCGAGGTTGCCCGACCAGCCGGTGGCAATCGCCGGTTTGCCCAGCAGCATGGCCTCCGCCGGCACCAGGCCGAACCCCTCGCTGCGGTGCAGCGACAGCACCATGTCGGCCGCCGCGGTCAGGGCCAGCGCATCGGTCGGCGGCATGGTGCGCGTCTCCAGCCGGATATTGGGCGCATCCGCCACCGCGGCGGCCAGACGGGTGAAATCCTCGGGATGATGGCGGGAGTGGCCGACCTTGAGGAGCAGAATCCGGTCCGCCCGGTCCGCAAACGCGGCGCGGAACGCGGCCACCGCCGCCAGCGGATTCTTGCGCGCGAAGGAGGAGGCGAGGTTGAACGACACCAGCACCACGACCGCGGCCTCCGGCAGGCCGAAATCGCCGCGCCCGAGGCCGGGCGGTGCGGCCGGTCGCACCGCCAGCGGATGCGGCACCACCCGCACCGGCCGGGCCAGCAGCGGTGCCAGCGCGTCGGCGGTGAAGCGGGACGGCGCCCAGGCCTCGTGCACGCAGCGCGCCCCGGCACGCCACTCGGCCGGCGCGACCGGCAGTTCCCACGCCCAGTAGCCGACCACCCGCCGACCGCGCACCAGGGCGCGCGGCAGCCGTGCCAGCACCAGGGGCAACAGGGGCGCGTTCACGTGCAGGACCAGGGCCGCATCGGCGGGCGGCGGAGTGGTCCAGGGTGTCGGCGGCGGCAGGTCGGCGCGATGCGCGGGCAGCAGCGGGCCGATATCGAGCGGCCAGGCCGGCTGGCCCAGTGCTGCCAGTGCGTCCAGCATCAGCCGCGCACTCTCACCGAGGCCGGACGCGCGGGTGAATTCCCCCGCCACGATCACGCCTCCGGTCGCCGGCGGCGGCGGGGCGGCAAGGCGGGGGGCAGCGAGCGCGACCAGCCGCGCCGCCATCCGTCGTCGCGGTCCGGCAGGCAGCCGCCGCCACAGTCGGTGCGGCAGGCTGAGGCTGTCCACGTCAGGAGAGCCGGCGCGGCGTGCCACGCCGCCGTCGGGCCCACCCGTCGGGCGGTGCACGGAGGCGATGCTGTGGCATATCGGTTCCGATCATGACCGCCCTGCCACCGCCCCTGGCGCCTGTGCGACACGCCGCGGGAAGGGGGGGCCGCTCGCGCGAGGCCAGGACGGCGGTCGACGTAATCGGCACAGATGATCGATGAAAATGGTCGGAGCGGCGGGATTCGAACCCACGACCCCCAGTCCCCCAGACTTGAAACCGGCCCTGAACCGGCATGACAGGAAGTGACATCCCACGACAAACATTGGATTTTTTCCTTCTCAGTCGTTGTGTGTCCATTCGGTGCGTGGTATCCGGTTGGTATCCCGATGGGATCGGGATACCAGAGTGGGGCGGGGCGCGATCGAGATGGCAACCAAGCGAATCACGGCGGCTGTGGTCGATGGGATGCAGCCGGGCGACGTTGTGTGGGACGCGGAGGTGCGTGGTTTCGGGCTGCGCTACCGGGCGCGCGATCGCATCTATGTCGTCAAGACGCGCATCCGCGGGGAGCAGCGCATCTTGACGATCGGCCGGCATGGCAAAGGTGCCTGGGGAGCCGAAAGCGCCCGCCGCGAGGCTATCCGCCTGCTCGGCCTGGTCCGCGACGGCAAGGACCCGGCCGCCGAGCGGGACGCGGACAAGGTGGCCCCGACCCTTGCCGCGCTGGCCGACCGGTACCTGGTCGAATATGCCGAGCCTCACAAAAAGCCGCGCACCCGAGCGGAGGACAGGAGGCTGCTCAAGCTGCACCTGTTGCCCGCCTTGGGCACGTTGAAGGTGCGCGAGATAGAGAAGGCCGACGTGGCGCGGTTCCACACCGCCATGCGCGCCACCCCCGTTGCCGGCAATCGTGCGTTGGCGCTGCTGTCCGCGATCCTCGGATGGGCGGAAAAGGTTGGCGAGCGGCCGGACGGTACGAACCCTTGCCGCCACGTGGACCGCTATCCTGAGAAAGCCCGCGAGCGGCTGCTGACCGCGCTGGAACTGGCGCGGCTCGGCGAAGCCCTGGACCGGGCGGCGGAGGGGTGGACGCCAGAGACCACGGCCGCGTGGCGCCAGCACTGCGAAGCACAGGCCGAAGCGGCGGGGATCGGCCCCGCCGACCGGGCCGCCTGGGTGAAGGGCCGACTGCCGCGGCGCGATAGCGCGGAGGACTGGCGCGCCATCGCCGCTTTCCGGCTGCTGATCTTCACCGGCGCTAGATTGAGCGAAATCCTGACGCTGCGGCGGGAGTGGATCGATCCCATCCAGGGCATCGCGAGGCTGCCCGACAGCAAAACCGGCGCCAAGAACCTTTATATGCCGCCGGGCGCGCTGGCAGTGCTTGAAGGGCTGCCACGGATGGCTGGCAATCCCTTCGTCGTGCCAGGCGATCGGCCGCTCTCCTACTTCGTCGGTATTCAGAAGCCTTGGCAGCGTGTCCGCGCCTTGGCCGGGCTCCCCGACGTTCATATTCACGACCTCCGCCATGCGTTCGCCTCGATCGCCGTCGCCGGCGGGGACAGCCTTTACATTGTAGGCAAGCTGCTCGGCCACCGGCAGGCTTCCACCACCGAACGGTACGCGCACCTTGCCCCCGATCCCGCCAGAGCGGTTGCCGACCGCACGGCCGGCCGCTTGGCGGAGCTTCTGGGGGCGAATCGGGTCGCTGCATCGGCCGAGGTGGTGCCGCTGCGGCCGAGGGCCGCGCCCGCAGCCTGATCGGGCGCCGGCGCGTATGCCGGTGACCGTCCGCCCGCGCCGACCATCCATCGCGCGCCGCTGATCGGCACCGCGCACCGTTGTCGCGCCTATTGCGCGCTGCGCTGGCATCGCGCTTGATCGTTGCTCAAGGACCATCCTGCTGTAGGACCATCCTGCGGCATTTGATGTGATGACTGCGCACGCCAACCGCGTGCCGCCCGTGGCGCGGCACGTGGTGGCGTACCCGCCGTGGCGTGACCGCGCACGGTAGATGATGACCGATCGCTCGCCCGTGCTGCCATGGTCGCGCGACCGTCGCACACGCTGCACGTCGGTTCGCCACCCCGGCCAGGCCGGCGCGCGCGGATGGTTCCACCAGAAAGACCCCCCCCATACCCGGAATTTGGCGCGGCTCGCACTACACGATGGGCCGCTCTCCCACCGCAGCAAAAAAACCAACCGGACACTTTTGCAACTACCACCAGGACGCCTGTAGCCCTCCGAATTAGCGCAGCTAACTGCCCGCGATTAGTGATTGTAATTGCAACTTTCTCCTTGCGTTTAGCGCGCCGTTCCTGCATTTGAGGCGCCGCCCCGGAACATTCCGGAGGCCCGCCGCCGGGGGGTTCCCGGCACCTGGAGCACACCCATGCCTGCCAAGTATCCAGAACTCCAAGCTGATCGCCGCTTGTACCGCCTATTCCGCCGCATGTGCGGCGCGCCGGCAGCTCGACCCGCAGCGCGCGGCGCCGGGCGAGCTCGCCGCGGCGCACGCAACCTGCTGCACCACGTTCTGCAGGGTGATGGCGGCGCCCGAGCCGACCACCGCGGCCGGCCGCGCGGCGAAGGCGCGCGCGATCGTCGCCGCGATCGGTGCCCCGGCCCGGGGGCCTGGCGGCGAGCCGGGCGAGCTTTCCGCGACTCATCCCGACATCAGCCTGATCGCTGCGGAAGCGCGACTTGTCGTGGCGTGCCGCCGGATGCGCAGGCTGGAACGCGCGCGCCAGGACATCACGGCCGAATTGCGCACGAAGCGCTCATGGGAGCGCGCGATGGACGATCGGATCGACGCCTTCGTCGGCGTCGCGCGGGCCGCGCGGGCAGTGACTCCAGCGGGCGTGCTTGCCCGTGTCCGCACCTTTGAGCGGGCACGCGACCTCGTCGCAGATTGCGAGCTCGCCCCCGACATCCTCGGATACCTCGGCGACATGCTGGCTGTGGATATTCGCCATCTGCTCGGCTCCAGCGCGCCCTGATCCGCCCGTATTCGACCATTTGAGCCGAGCTTGCGCGATCGGGCGCGGGTTTATTTCAGCCCCAAGGACCAAACGCTTGGACAACCGCTGCCCAACGTGGTTCAAAGGAACATACTTGACTTACTGCGACCGCGGCTAATTCGCGTCGAACCCTGCGGATAGGTAGGGAATAGCGCGAACCACACTAGACGGACCGGTGCGGAAGTCGTAGAAGAACCCATCCTCGGCTTGTTGCGCGCAGCGCTCGAGTCGCATGGAAGCCATCGAACCCCGGCCGCTTTCGCGCCGGGGTTTTTGATTCCGGGCACTGCCCGGCCGCGCCGGCGGAGCCCGGCATCCCCCTCGGAGAATCGATGAAGACCTACATCACCCGCAAAGAGGCGGCCGCACGTGCGCGCATGTGCGACCGCACCATCGACCGCGCGATCGCATCGGGCGACTTGAAAAGTTACCGAATCGGCAGCCGCGTATTGAGCTCTGACGTGGACGTCGATGCCTGGATCGAGCGGCACGCTGCCACCGAGGCGAAGGAGGCGGCGTAGCGGCGCCGATCGGCGTTCCTCTGGATGGTCTGCGCCGAGGATAAGGGCCGGCCGCTTCGGCCGAGTCCGGGCGGCGTGGGCATCGCCCAATCATCATCATGACGGCTGAAATAGAAACGCCGGCCCTGGCAGGCCGGCGCTTCAAAGCGAAAGAAACAAGGTGCAAACAACATATACAGGCGGGTGCGAATCCCGTCAAGCAAAAAGTGAGAAGTCCGTTGCGGATGGCGCGTTCGTTGCGCGCCGATCGATGACGTTCGCGGCCGTGGTGGCCGCGGCCGTGCGGCGAGGATGCTCCGCGGAGGAGTTCATTGTCCGCATGGAGCTGGCCGCACACGGCGATGGTAGGGGTGAAAACTGCCGTCCGGCGCAAGCGACGATAGCCCGACATGGCGCCATGTCGCTCAAGATCGTCCGGCGGGCACTCCGCGACCTATATGCGAGGGGCGCCATCGTCCGCGTCGGACGCGATTCCCAGGGCATCGACATCTGGAAGGTGCATCTGCCGGCGCAGGTGCCCGAATATCTGCACGGCAGAATGCTTCTGCGCGCCTACCAATATCGGCTCAAGCCCTTGCCGCGATCGATACTGATTGTGTTCGCCGCCTCCGCCGATGCCGAGGGACGGACGAACGGACATTGCCCTTCCATGGGCGACCTCACCAGCTGGTTCCAGGCCTCCGCCGATGCAGTGAAGCGCGCGCTCAAGGGCCTGGTCGGCCTTGGCCTGATCTGCCGGGTGAAGCGGGCGGGTGGCGCAGCCCGCGATACCGCGCAGTACGACGTGACGATGGACGCGGAGGCGATCAGCTGGATACCGGGCGCCGCGGTGAAAAGTGGGGTGCAAAAACGACCTAGGGTGGGGTGCGAAAACGACCTAGGGGTGGGGTGCAAAAACGACCTACAACCACAGACCCTTCTTACCACGGTCCATCACCACGGACCGGGCGCGCAGAGCGCGCCGGCCGCCGGGGCAGAAGGGCATGAGGATGGGACGGCCCCAGCCGCCACCGTCACCCTCAAGGCCAGCGTCAGCACAGAGACCGCGCAGGGGCTTGGGAGGATAGAGCGAACGCCACCGCCAGCACTTCCCGCTCAGCCGCCGGGCAGCGGTTCTCAACGCGACTGAATCGCATTCTCGAGTTTATCCAGGTGAGCGCGCAGGTGCTCTTGGCGGTTTCCGTCCCGCCGGAGTGGGGGCCGAGTTTGATTTGCCACATGTTGGGGCTTTCATGATCGCCTGCCCCACCATGTGGCAGATTCTGCTTGCGCGGGGCCTCGGCTCTTGATTCCACAGCGGCATGAGTGTGGTCGAGGACCTGATCGCCGAGCTGGGCAAGGTCTGTGCCGGTCTTCCCGACCCGCGCAAGGGACCGCGCCGTGACGGCGACTACAGCATGGCCGATATCGGCCTCTCGGCGTTCTCGCTGTTCTTCATGGGAAGCCCGTCGTTCCTGGCGCATCAGCGGGCGCTGGAACGCGGCCGGGGCCGCTCGAACTGCCAAACCCTGTTCGGGATGGCGGCGATCCCGTCGGACAACTATATTCGCCTGATGCTGGACGGCGTCTCGCCGGCGGCATTCGACGGTCTGTTCATGCGGGCGATCGAGCAAGCCGGGCCGTTGAGACGCATCCAATGCCTCGGCGACAGGGTGCTGATCGCGCTGGACGGCAGCGAGTACTTCTGCTCGCGCAAGATCACATGCAGCCAATGCTCGACGCGGCGCCGCTCCGACGGCGGCACGGAGTATTTCCACGGCTTCCTCGGCGCCAGCTTGGTCGCTCCGGGCCACCAGCAGGTGCTGCCGCTGCCGCCGGAGTTCATCGCCCCGCAGGACGGGGCGGAGAAGCAGGACTGCGAGCGCAACGCCGCCAAGCGCTGGCTCGCCCAGCATGGGCCGGCGGTCGCGCAACTGCGGCCGGTCTATCTTGGCGACGACCTGTTCGCCTGCCAGCCGATCGCCGCCGCCATCCAGCAGGCCGGCGGCAACTTCGTCCTTACCTGCAAGCCGTCTTCACACCAGACCATCACCGAGTACCTGCACGGCGCCGATCTGGAGGAATATCGCCAGATCGTCTGCGTGCGCGGTACGCATACCACCACCATCTATCGCTGGCTGTCCGGCGTACCGCTGCGCGGCACCGCCGACGCCATTCCGGTCAACTGGTTCTCCATCGAGATCCGCAACGCCGCGGGCAAGCGGACCTACCACAACAGCTTTGTCACCGACCTGCCGGTGACGGGTGCCACCATCGCCGAACTGGCCGCCTGCGGGCGGGCGCGGTGGAAGATCGAGAACGAGACGTTCAACATGCTCAAGACCAATGGCTACAACCTCGAGCACAACTTCGGCCACGGCAAGCAGACCCTGGCCAGCATCTTTCTCACGCTCAACCTGCTGGCCTTCGCCTGCCACACCGCCGCATCTCTCGCCATGCTGGCCTGGCGAGAGGCCGTTGCCGCCTGCGGCGCCACATACCGCTTCTTCGAGAACCTGCGAACCATCACCGCCTATACGGTCTTCGCAGATTGGCCACACCTGCTGCGGGCCATCACCACAGCTCGACTTGCGGCCCCCCTGACCCGCACTCACCCGCCGTCTTTCCCGCCACCCACCGGAGCAGAGCCAAAAACCTCCATAATACCGAGTTTAGAATTGCTGGCCGCCGGGGCGCCCGAAGGCCGCGCCAGCGAGCGATAGAGGAGCCACGCAGACGATCGACCTCGATGATGACGAAGAGGGGTTTGCCTGGAAGCGAGCGGCACTCGGGATCCGATCGAACCCGGAGGCCAGCAATGCAACAGGCAGCCAACGACGAGGAAGGGTCACGCGCCAGCGCCGATCGGCAGCTGCGCCAGCTTGGCATCGATCCGGATGAAGCACGCTTCCAAGCGGGGTGCGCGCGCTTCGGGCTTCCAACCGGCCGCCGCCTGCCTGTCCTGGCAGCAGCAGCGTAACCCCCCAGCGGCCAAAAATCGACGCCTACCGGACTGCGCACCCGGTTCGGCTGCCTTCGCATCTCACCACCCTATCAACCGAGGCAAGAACGCCATGACCGGCACGATACCCACCACCGCGCCCGCAGGGGCGCCCACCACCAGGAGACCAAGGTTGGACGCTCAAGCCCTCATCGACGCCGCGTTGACGCCGCGGGACGCCCCCACGCCGCAATTCGAGCGCCACCACGACGTGGTGGCGCGCAGCGGTGGCGATGGGCGGCGCGTTCGGACCCGGCTCGAAAGGTTGCTGATCGACGGCTTCATCGGACCCGAACAGTGCGAAGCCGGGCGGCGATTCCGCATGGCCTGGGAGGTCGCGTCAAGCGCCGGGGGCAGAGCTTCCTTCCTCGGCGCCCTGTCCGCGCGCAGCATATGGTCGGACAACGCAACGACCAAATTCGAGGCCGCAGCACGGTGCCGGGAGGCCATCGGCGCCCTGGCAGCGGTATCCGGCAGTCGGGCGGCGGGCCTCGCGCGGGCAGAATGGTTGCGCCGGATCATGGTCGACGACGCCTCGTTCGCCGAGCTTGGCCGTGAGCTTTCCGTGCATCCCACCACCGCCCGCCGGCGGGTCATCCAGGGGCTGCGGACGCTGGCCAACTACCACGCGGAACAAGACCGGGTGCGCGGGACGGACACCATGCCGCACTCCGTGAAGGACGCTCTCGCACGGTTCGAACCGCAGAAAGATGACGCTTCCCCCGAAGCGGCGTGAATTTACGGCAAGCAGTATATATTTATCCCAAACACTTTGACGGAGCGCTGCGGAAGTGCTAAGGATTGTCATCCTCGAATAATTGCGAGCAACGCGCACCGGCCAGCGGGCAACCGCTACCGGGCGCCGTGCTGCGCCACCCTCTTCTGCGGATCAAATGGATGCGTATGTTACGGATTTCCGAGGTCGCGCAGCGGCTGGGTGTTTCAGCGATGACCGTCCGCCTATGGATCAAAGCCGGCCGACTGCGCGCGATCCAGCCCGCCAGGGTGATCCTGATCGACCCGGCGGACCTGGCGGCGTTCGAGAATGCCGCCGTGGTCGTGCCCGGACCGGACACCCCGCATCCAGAAGCAAACGCATAGCAAAACGGTAGCAATTGCTACCGACGTTTGCAGCGTTTTCAACGAGTTCCGTCGCCGCGCCGCTCCCGCGGTGACGGCGCGCCCGGCCGTCGCGGGAAGCGGCCGGGCGCATCTTTCCCGCTCCCGCACTGGAACCGAAACAATGGAAACCGAAGACGCCTACAGGCGCGCGCACCGCGGCCTCTCGCAGCACCACGCGCGCGAGCTGGCCGCGGGGCTGGTCGAGCGCGGCGTCGCCATGCCGACCGCCGGCATGAAAGTGACCCAGATGAGCCCGGATCAATTCCGCATCGCGTCGGCGTTCGCCTGCGCCGACCTGGCGTTGCCGGAGGCCGACGGCACTGGCACTGGCACTGGCACTGGCACTGGTAGCGGAACCCCCGCAGCATCCGGCACGCCCGCCGCGGGCAATGACCGCGCCGCGCCGGGCGGCAGCACGTCCAGCGCCAGCGCGCCCCCGGCGCCGAACGACCCCGGCTCGTCGCGTTCGGCGCTCGACATGACCGACGCCGAGTACGCCCGCGCCCGGTCGGCAATGCTCGCCGGCGCCCCCCGGTTTGCCGGTTCCATCATCTGAAACAGGTCGGAGCACCCGCACCCATGTCCACCACCACCACCCCCACGGCCACGGCTTCGGCCGAAGCCGTCCACGCCGCGGCCGTCGACAACCTCCATCGGCACAAACGCAACGTCGCCGCCGCCGATGCCGAGCTGCGCCAGGCCGCCCTCACGCGGCAGGCGCTCCTGGACCGCGCCAGCGCCGGCGAGGCCGTGGAGGTCAGTGACATCCGAGCAGCGGACGGCGCCGCGAAGGATGCAGAAGCCGCCACCGCCCTGGCCGGTGCGATCGCCGCGGGCGCCGAGCGTCGCGTGCACGAGGCGCAGGTGCGGGTGTTCGCCGCCGAGGCGGCCGATCTGCACGCAAAGCAGCGCGATGCCGTCGAGACCGCAATCCTCGCCGGCCGTGTTTTCGACCTAGCGTTGCGGGAGGCGCGCGAAAAACTGGAAGCCGCGCGTGTCGCGCTGCGAGCAGTGCATGCCGGCCACGTAACGATGCACCAGCACGATCGGCGCGTCTTGGACGCACTGGCCGCCAACAGCGCGCTTCGTGAGCAGCACGAGAAGGACCAGAGCACCGCGCGCCTGCCGCTCGCCCGCGCGCCCCAGCCGTTCGCCGCGCGCGACTTCGGCAAGCTCCTACTCGGCACCGTGCCGCCCGGCGAGACGTTCAACCACGGACCCGAGACGATCCAGGGGTACGTCGCCGCCGAGCACGGCGCGGAGCTGCCGCCCGACCGGCTGGCCGAGCTGCTGGCATGAGCGCCGACGCGCCGGGCGATCCCGACCTCGCCCGGCTGATGGCCGAACACCCCGTGATCGCGTTGCATGTCATGCGATGCAAGGTCCGTGCGCAGTCGGCAATCCTTGCGTTGTTGATCGGAGTCGTTGCGGAAACCGAATCGCATTGGGATCCGCTGCTACTCAAAATCCTCGGACGCGCTCTCGATCAGATCGAGCAGGCCGAGCAAGACCCGGGCGAGCGGGCCGCGGTGCAGATCGCAGCTATGGACATCGTCGGTCGGGCGCGCGCCGCGCTTCTTACCAACGAACCGGCGCCGTCTGCGTTGATCAACTAAACCGCGACGCGGAGTCTATTACGTGATCGAAGCATACAAAATCGGCGTGGCGATTTCCATGTCGGGGAACGTCGGCAAGATGGTTGCGCAGATTGCCGATCAGTTCGCCGCGCTCGACAAGGTCATCAACGCAACGCAGTCGAGCGTCGATGGCCTGGCCGCCGCGATGCGGGGCCTGACCGCCGAGGGACGCGCCGCGGCTGGCGCATGGCGCCAAGCTGCGACCGTGATGCGGGACGCGGCCCGGGCGGCGAGCGGCGCGCGCGTCGGGACGGGGGCGACCCCGCGCTCGGCGTGGGGACTGGGCGCGGTGGCGGGCGCGGCTGCTGGCGGTGGCGCTGCCGGCGGCAGTGCGGCAGCGGCGTATGGTCCGCCCGTGCTCCCCGGCCCCCCGAGCCTCTCCCGCGCCCTGGTGCCCTACGGCAGGGGTTCCAACCTCCCGGTTCCCTACTGGAACGGGAATCGCGGCTTCACCACCGAGGGCGCCCCCTACACGCCCTACGGCGGCTACTCGACCGGCCCGCTGCGGCGCCCGGGGGCGGCCTTGGTCCCGTGGGGATCGCCGCAGACCGGTTTCCAGATGGGCAACGACACGACGTTCCCCGGAGGCGGTGGCGGCGGTGGCCCGATCGTGCCGGCCGGTCCGGTCGGGCCTGGCGGGGGCGTGCCCTACCCGATCGGCGTGCCACGGACCCCATGGCTTGACCGCCACATGGCGGGTGGCTCCGGCAACCCCCCGGGGCTGCACGGCATGGCCGATGCGGTCGGCGCCCTCGGCGCGGCGGCTGCCGTCAAGCACGTTCTCGACGCTGCCGCCCAGGTTGATGCCGGCCTCGCCAAGCTGAAAAATCAGGGGTTCACCGCGGCGCAGATCGCCGAGGCGCGCAAGGCCATTTACGCGACCCAGCGCGCGGTCGGCGGGTCCAGCCTGACCGGCAATCTCGAAATCCTCCGAACCGCAATGGCAACGACGCAAAGCGCTACCGAGGCGCTGGCGATGCTGCCGACTATCGCGCAGGCAGGCGTCGTGTTCGGTCGCTTGACTGGCACTGACGGCCCCGCAGCCGCCGAGGCGGCGATCAGGGTCGCGGAGTTCCGCGGCATTCTGACGAAGAATGCCGGCGGCCATACCGTCTTCAACAAGGCCGGCGTCGAGAAGCTGATGGGCGAGATCGAGGGCGCGACGAACATCACGGCCGGCCAGATCGGCCCCACCCAGATGTTGCAGATGCTACGGGCCTCGGGCGCAGCCGGCGCGATGATCAGCGACCCGACCGCATTCGCAGAATTCTTGAGCCTGCAACAGGCGATGGGCACGTCCCGCGCCGGGCGGGCGCTGCGCGGGTTCGAGCAGCAATTCATGAGCGGGAAGATGTCGCAGGCCAGCGCGAAGCTTCTCGCGACGGTCGGCGTGATCCGCGGCGGCACTGACATCAAGCGCAATCCGTATCTTCTGAAAGCGGGATTTGGGAATTACGACATCGAGCCAGGCGCGATGCCGGCCGGTGAATACGACCTGGCGATTCAGAATTCCGATCGCGTTCACGACCAGCTACTTAGTCCCCAAGGTCCAAGAATATCTCTCGAAAAAATACGGGAAGCGCTACACTGGCGCCGGTCATGTTCGCCAGGAAGAAATGACCATCGCCATGCTGACGCAGATCGCCAGCCGGCTCCCCGGCGGCGACATGATGACGGAAGCATACCGCAACGTTCTGGTCATCCTGGACCGCGACCTGCCGGCCTACAAGAAGCAGCTCGCACGCGGTCCGAACGCCGCCTACAATACTCTGTGGAAGGCCGATCCGATCTTGCATCTGCAAGCGCTCGATGCCGGCTTGAACGCGCTGCTGGCGGCGCTTGGGCAGCCTTCAATGATGAAGGCAGTCAGCACCTTGGATGATGTGACCCGGGCGCTCAACGCTATCAGCGGCGTGACGCAGCACCATCCGGAGGCAACCGCGGCCGTCATCGACGCGCTGGCGGCGGCCGGGATCGGCCTCGGCGCCGCGGCAGTAGTTGCTGGCGTCGCCGTGTTCGGAACGGTGCCGGGGATCATCGGTGGGGCGGCGGCTGCCGCTGTACCCGCAACCAAAGCGTTCCAGGCTCTTGGTTCTGAGCTGCGACACCTCCTTCCGAATGTTTTCACCGATAAGCCGCTCGCGCAAATACAGAAGCATGGGCTGTATTCTCCGCCGGACGGCGGCTGGGGCGGCCCGTTCGCCTCCTGGATGAACCGCGAGCTGCACGGGCCGCACGCCGGCGTCATCTCCCCCATCAGCCCGCAGGCGCCGCGCTCGCACGCGCCCATCGGCGCCGGGGGCGGCGGTCCGGTGCCTGTGGTGGTCCACGGCGGGCACGTCAACGTCGCGAACCCGCGTGACCTGACCACCGGCGTCGTGCACGGCATGGCGCGGAGCATGAACCGACCGCCGGGCGGCTACACCGGGGTGGACCCGACCGTCGATCCGCAGTCGGCCTATTTTGGAATGACACCGCCGTGAGTGATAGTCCCGCGCCACCCATCGTCGGAGTCGTAGTCGCAACAGTGCCAGGCCTGACGCTGGCAGCGTCGGGCCTCGCCTGGGACCACACCAGCAACGTTCTGCTGGTGCCCGCGGCTGTTCGGGTGCTTCCGCCGCCGCCGCAGGGCGCCTTGCCGAAGGGGCCGCCGCGGGTATAATTTCCGGAGCAATGACATGCCAATCAACAACCCGTACGCCGGACCCGGCGTGCGGCAGCCGCGCATGCGTATCTTGAACGCCGGCAAGCCCATCGCGAGCGCGCTATCGTTCGAGGTTACGAACAACAACTACTACCAGGCCGATACCTTCTCGGCCCAATTCGCGCTCAATGGTGACCCTAATTTCTCGCCCGCATGGTGGGGGCAGCAACAGCAAATCCTGTTGGACATTCAGGCCAGTCTCGACAACGGCTCGACATGGAAATCGCTGATCCTCGGGCAGGCCGACCACCAGGATGTTCATTTCGACGCCGGCATTCTGGTGGTCGACGGTCGGGACCTGACCGCGAGGTTCATCGACCAGAAGACAAGTCGAGCATATCTGAACCAAACGAGTTCCCAGCTCGTTCAACAGCTCGCGCAGAAGCACAAGATGACCGCGGACGTGACGCCCACCACAACGCTGGTGGGCCGCTTCTACGGCGATGACCACGAGAAGCTGAGCCTCAATCAGTTCAGCCGCACAACCACGGAATGGAACCTCATGTGCAGCCTGGCGCAGCACGAGGGTTTCGACATCTGGGTGACCGGCACAACGGTCCATTTCCACCCGAGCACTCCCATCAACTCTGACCCTTGGGAACTCGTCTGGGAGCCGCCAGGTTGGCAGGGGAACGTGCCATGGATGAACGGCGTCTCACTGTCGGCCGAGCGTGCGATGACCATGGCGAAGGATGTCGTGGTTGTGGTCCGTTCCTGGAACAGCCGGCAGGCGCGGGGCTTCACGAAATACAGCCCGTCCAACGCCGATCTGTCGTCGTTGGACGACGACGCCGTGCAGTCATTCGTTTTCATCCACCCGAACCTGACCGAGGCCGGCGCGCAGGACATGGCGAACAAGCTGCGCGAGCAGATCACGCGCAACGAACGCCTGGTCACGATCGAGGCCGCGGCCGACCTGACCGTCGGCGCGCGGAACATGTTGAAGCTCACAGGCACCGGCACGTCTTGGGACCAGGCCTACTACGTCGATTACGTGCGGCGGAACATGAGTTTCGAGGGCGGCTTTTCGATGACGATCCACGCCAAGAATCACTCGCCTCAGACACAGGTGTTGCCGTGAGCAGAGAGTGCACGATCTGCGGCAGCCCGCACGCCGCTGCCATCACGAAGCGGCTGCTGGCGGGCAAGGGTAAGCCGAACATCACGGCCATATCAAAGGCGTTCGGCGTCTCGCGGCAGGCACTGTATCGGCACCTGCGCGAGCACATGGCGGCGCCTGCCGCAGATGCCGCCGCTGCCCAAGACAGCGCCGCGCCGGCGCCTGATCCGTTGGCGGGGGTGCAGTCGTTTCCAGAGCTGCTGGCCGCGCTTCGGCAGCAGGTGGCGGACATTCAGGCGCGAGCGGCCCGCAAAGGAGACCACCGCGCCGGCCTACTCGCGGTCCAGCTTATGGCCAAGCTGGCCGAGCAGGCCGCGGAAAAGGGAGGCTTCACCGGTAGCGGTGACGGCGATCCGGCGGACGGGGGCGCAGGCGCCGTTCTGATCTTGCCGGCCAACGGGCGGGACGCGGACCTTGCGCTGGCGGACCTCGCGCGCCGCGTGCGCCGGCTGCCCGCAGCGCCGGACCGTGACCGCATTGCGGCCGAGCTCGATCGCCTCGCGGGTGAAGCGCTGGCGGACATACACCGGAGCGGCCCGGCGGCCGACGAACCCGACCGGGAACCCGACGATGACACCCCCCCCTACTGACCGCCAGGCGCCGCGCCCGGCCGCGGGCACCGGCCTGGCCGCCCGGCTGCGCGACCTGGCCGACCGGGTGCGCAGCCTACCGCCGCCAGATCGCCACGACCCGGAACGCTTCCACTTGGCCAAGAGCGATGTCGCCGCCGAGCTGCGGCGCCTGGCCGCCGAGACTGAGCCGGGCGGCCGGCGCCTCTCGGCCAACCCCGCTTAAACACCCCCTGGAGACCCCATGAACGATCAACCCACCGCCCGCACCGCGTACGCGGAAGGAACCCGCTTGCACTGGTGCCGCTGGAAACACGAAACGGCGGAAGAGTTCCAGGCGCGCGCGATCGCCGAAGGCGAACGGTTGGGGCTGCCGATCCTCTTCCACCAGCCGCGCCCGGCGCGATCCGGGCCGCCGGCGGCGGGGGCCTTGGGAGGTAGCGCCGAGATAGCGTAGCCGGCCACCAGCACCAAGACCGCACAGAAGCCGCCGGGGGCACGCGCTCCCGGCGGCTTCTCGTACGGGTCGCCGCACAGCCGGCCGCGTTCACCGCCAGCGCCGGGCAGCGCTTGAGCCAGGATTGGCGCCCGATCGGTGGCGGCGCGATCAGCCTCCCTGGGCCGCCCCATGCAATCAGCCTCCCTGGGCCGCCCCATGCAAAGGGAGTCGCCCTCGTGCCGCCCGCCACCTATATTCCGGCCATGGAGATCCCCATGGCGGCTGTCCTGTCGATGCCCCTACCGAGCGAACCCGGCGCCGATCGGCTTGCCGAAGCGGCCGCGCACGCCGAGCGCGGCGACGGCCGCGTGATGTTGACCCGCGGCGGGAAAGCCGTCGCCGCGGTGGTGCCGATTGAGGACGTCGAAGCGCTCGAAGCCTGGGAAGACGAACAGGACTTCCGCGCGGCCGAGGAAGCGCTCGCCCGCTGGGAAGCCGAGGGCCGCCCCTTGGGCGCGACGCACGAGGAGCTACTCGCCCGCTACCGCATCACGCCCGACGCCGAGTGACCTGGACGATCCGCTATGAGCGCGAGGCCGAGCGCGCCATTGATACACTCGACCCGGTGGCCCGGCGCCGCATCCTCATTGCGATCGGACGGCTCGCGGCAGACCCGCGTGGTGCCGCAAACGTCAAAGCGCTCCGCGGAAGCGACAACTATCGACTGCGGGCGGGCGATTGGCGGGTGATCTACACCCTGCGCGACGACGTGCTCGTTGTGCTGGTGCTCCGCGTGGCGCATCGGCGGGAGGTCTATCGGTGACCCACGCACCACGCGCCGAGCCGCGCCGGAAGCCCGGGATCGCGCCCTGGCTTCTGGCCCTCGCCGGCATGGCGGCCGGCGCGGCCATCTTCAGCGCCGGGATGCTGGCCGGCCATCTGATCCGATAAGCTCGCCCCAATCCCCGCCGCGCCCAGCGAACCTACCGCTACGGCGCGGGTTTAGGACTACTGTCGGCGTTGGGCGCGTTGAGCTTGCAAACAGCCACAACCTTATTCATCGCTGCCGTCGATCTAATGGCACCGAAAGAGTTAGTGAGGTGACCGGTGCCGTTGCCACCTCCGACCCCAACCTCAATTGTTCCACCCGCAGCACCGATCGAACGAATCAGGGGGAGTAGGTCGGCGGCGTGCCCCTTCACCACAAAGGCGACGTGCGTGGTGTTCCACCCCTCCAGGGTTGGAGAAAATCGCATGGGCTGCCCGCTTCCGATCTTCACAACCATGAAGACGCCTGGCGCTGTCCCATTCTCCGATGCTTGTTCGATCTCATCCGCGGTCGCCGGCATCACCCACGCCAGGGTGATAGACCCGTTACTTTTGCAGCTTACGACCAACCCGTCGTCCCGTGAATTCGTGACCACGGTCTGAACGCTCGTGGCACCGAAAACATCGGGTCCGGAAACCTGCGACGTCCACAGTTGAGCATGCACTGCGGGGGACACGAAGAGGCCAACCACCAGCGTGACCACCCCAACCATAGTCTTCATGCAACACGGTTGCATGCTTGCCCCCCAATGCCCAGACCGGAAGATGCACCGGCTACCGGATCGGTCTTAGCTCGGAACGTGTCTTGCCCGCAAGGGAAAGGCGTCTGCTAGGACGACCACAAACCCACTAAATTCCCGACCGTCCCTCCCCAAGCCTGCGATCGCCGCCAGCCCGTCAAGCACGATGGCCACCCCCTCATCCCCCCTGCCGGTCCACAAACTGTCCGCCTGCGTCCGCTTCGCCCGGTTCGTCCGGACACCGCCGGCAAGCCCCCGCCGCCGGCGGTCACCATAGCCCGGCTGGCCCGCAGAGCCGCCGAAATCCGCCGGAATCGGGATACCGCCGGGTCACAGTCGGGATGGGCGCACAGAGCGGCAAGAGGGGATGGGGAAGGAGTGTTGACCCACTTTCGCCCGCCGAACCGGCCAAATTTTTGGATTTGCCGAACATCGGCCCGCCGCGACCTATGCACAAAACGCAGGGCTTCGCAGGATGGTGCCACCCGCGGCCGGACGGTCACCCTCCCGCCCCTCCCTGGCCCGTCCTCGCGGACCAGCACGACACGCCAGACGGACGACGACATCCTGCCCGCCCACAGCCCGCCGCACGTCGCGCCACCGGTGCCGGAGCAGGGGAGGGGGCGCGCGACGGGCGCCCTGGTCTCGATTGGGGTGGTATCCGGTTGGTATCCCGCCGATTGCGAGACGAACCGTGGTGGGGGGTTAAGCTATTGAATTAGTTGGTCGGAGCGGCGGGATTCGAACCCACGACCCCCAGTCCCCCAGACTGATGCGCTACCAGACTGCGCTACGCTCCGGCCGAAGTGAACGTGTAGCAGCGTGCCCGCCTTCGTGGCAACGCTGCCGCAGGGTCGCCGCGGCAGCGGCCGGCGGTACGCCGGCGGGTGGCTCAGACTTCCGGCTGCTCGGCACCGGGCTCGAACAACGCCGCCGCGTCGAACTCCGGCGGCTCCTCCTCCTCCTCCGCCTCGCCCACCCGTTCGCCGCGGGCCTGGCGTTCGGCCTCCTCCGGGCTGCGGGCGACGTTCACGGTGATCGGGATCGAGACCTCGGGATGCAGCGCCACCCGCACCTGCGCGAGGCCCAGGCTCTTGATCGGGTGCGCCAGCACCACCTGGTCGCGGCTGATGGAAAGCCCCGCCGCGGTGGTCGCCTCGGCGATATCACGGGCCGAGACCGAGCCGTACAGGGCGCCCGATTCGCCGGCCTGGCGGATCACCACCACAGTCAGGCCGCCGACCCGTTCGGCGACCCGTTCGGCCTCCTCCCGGCGCTTGATGTTCTGCGCTTCGAGCTGGGCGCGCTGCTGCTCGAACCGCTCACGGTTCGTCTTGCTGGCGCGGATCGCCTTCTGCTGCGGCAGCAGGCAGTTGCGGGCATAGCCGGGCTTGACCTTCACGATCTCGCCCATCTGCCCCAGGTTCTCGACACGCTGGAGCAGGATCAGTTCCACGGCGGGCATGGCGTGCGCTCCTCAGACCAGGACGTAGGGCAGCAGCGCCAGGAAGCGGGCGCGCTTGATCGCCAGCGCCAGCTCCCGCTGCTTCTTGCCCGACACGGCGGTGATGCGCGACGGCACGATCTTGCCGCGCTCGGACAGGAAGCGCGACAGCAGGCGCACGTCCTTGTAGTCGATCTTCGGCGCGTTCGGCCCGGAGAACGGGCAGGACTTGCGCCGGCGGTAGAACGGCCGGCGGGCGCCCACGGCGGAGCGGCGGGCGGCGGGATTGATCTCGGTGGAATCGGACATCGGTCTGTGCTCCTGCGCCGCTTATTCTTCGACCGGCGCGCGGGGGTCTTCGCGGAAATCGTCGCGGGCGCGGAATTCCTCCCGATCCTCGCCGCCGCGGCGGCGGCCGGAATCGAAGCGCGACGGCGGGCGCGGGCCGCGGAAGCCGCGATCGCGTTCCCGCTCGTCGGCCTTGCGCGAGAGGATGGCGGACTGGGCTTCCTCGATTTCGTCGACCCGGATGGTCATGAAGCGCAGCACGTCCTCGTTCAGGCGGAGCTGACGTTCCATCTCGGTCACGAATGCCGGCTTGGCGTCGAGGCCGAGCAGCATGTAGTGGCCCTTGCGGTTCTTCTTGATCCGGTAGGCCAGGGTGCGCAGGCCCCAGTACTCGCGCTTCTTGATGGCGCCGCCATCGGCTTCGAGCTGGGTGCCGAGGTCGTCGGCCACCGCCTCGACCTGCTGCTGCGTGACGTCGTTGCGTGCGATCAGCACGCATTCATAAAGCGGCATGAGCATCTCCCTTCGGCTGGTTCGGCCCGCGGCCCCGGCCGGTCGGCGGGGGCGCGCATCCCGCGCGGGGAAATTCCGTGAGGATGCCGGGCATAGCCGGGGCGATGCCGCGCCCCGGCAGGGAAGGGCGGGCTTCAAGCACGGATCGGGGCCGGGGGCAAGGCGGGGCCGGCGCGCGCCTCCAGGGCAATCGCGTGAACGCCCCGGTTCCGTTGCGCGTCGTGCCGCACCGGATCGGCGCGGACCCGGAGCCTGCCGTGCGGTCCGCGCGTGGCGTCGGTTGCGACCGCACCCGGGTCCGGGGCGGCGGGCGGTCGCCAATTCCAACACAGAGAAGAGTTAAGGCGAGGAAGACCGAGGTCGCAGAGGTGCGCGTCGCCGGCCGCGGCCGGGTGCGTTCCTTGCAGCGCGATGCGGGGGCGGCAGTGCCAGTGCCGCGGCGGAGGTTTGCAGGGACACGGGCACGTGCCCACCGTCCCGGAACCTCTGCGACCTCAGTCTTCCTCGCCTTAACTCTTCTCTGTGTTGGAATCGGCGACCGCCCGCCGCTCCGGACCCGGGTGCGGTCGGCACCGATGCCACGCGCGGGCCGCACGGCAGGCTCCGGGTCCGCGCCGATCCGGTGCGGCACGACGCGCGACGGAACCGGGGCGCGCCCGGGCGGGGCCGGTGCCGAGGGCAGCCGCCGATTCCAACACAGAGAAGAGAAGGCGAGGAAGACCGAGGTCGCAGAGGGTGCATCGCCAACCGCGGCCGGGTGCGTCCCTCGCAGCGCGATGCGGGGGCGGCCTTGGCTGGCCCCGCAGCGCACCATTTTCTCCCATCGCGGTGCGGCCGGCTGCCGGCCGCTGGCGAACTCCGTGGTGGAACCTGCTTCCTGCCGCGCGCCCTGGTCATGCGCGCATGCCTGGCAAAATGAGACTTGCTGCCGTCCGCACAAACCTGTTGCCTCGCCCCGGGCGTATGTTCTATATATGTTCGCACCCCATGACCCCCACCCCCCTCCTCGACCGCCTGACCGGCCTCATCGCCTGGCTGGCCGACCGTATCGGCGGCTTGCGCGATCCGGCGGGGCGCGACCAGGCAGGGGACGATCAGGCGGGGGCGCATCGGGCGGGCCTGGCACCCGCGCACGCCGGCGCCCTGCTGGCCCGGCTGCGTCATCTCGCCGCCCGGTTCCGCGCCGTCGCCGGCACCCCGATCCCGCCCCCGAAGCCCGCTCCCAAGCCGGCCGAACCGAGGTTCGTTCCCACCCACAACCTGCGCTTCGCTCCGGCGGACCCGCCGCCCGAGCGCACCGGGCTGCCGCGGTCCTGGCGCTGGCTGCTGCGGCTGCTCCCGCAAGCCGCCGCCGGCCGCGCGCAGATGGAAGACCTGCTGCGAGGCCCCGAGATGGCCGACCTGCTGGCCGCCGATCCCCGGCTGGGGCCGATCCTGCGCCCGCTGGGCTGGATGCTCGGGGTGGATCGCGCGCTGCTGCCCGCCGCGCGGCGGCGGCGCCGGCCGGTGATCCTGGTGCCCGGCGGGCGCGCGGAGGCCGAGGCGGCGACGGCCGACTACGCGAGCGCGCGGGCGAAGGGCGTTTCCGTGACGGACATCATCGCGCTGTGGTGCCTGCCCGCCGCGAGTAGGCGGGACCGGCGGCCGGTCTGGCGCGGGTGCGCGGGACTGGCGCTGGCGGATGGGACGCAAATTCCGGGCTGAGCGGGTGCGGCGGACGCGTGGCCTTATTGTTGCGATATCGAAACTACTAACCACCCCCCGGCGGCTTGGGTCGGTATCCGGGTTGCCCCAAGGTCTCTCGCGGCCGGGCATGGGGCGCCGGTCATGGCGCGATCCAGGCGTTCGCCCGATCGCGCCGGGCGCGTCTCCCCCGCCCGCATGGGGTGGGGGAGACGCGGGGCTTCAGTGCAGCGGCGAAAACGCGGCCGGCACCACCAGCATGTTCTCCTGCTTCACCAGAGTCCCCGGGGGCGAGCCCGGCGGCCACACGCCCTTGGCCACCGCCTCGGCACGGATGCGCTGGCGCTCGGCGGCGTCCTTGTAGGCCCAGATGTGCACCCATTTGTTCAGCCCGCCGAGCTCGGACGACCAGGCGCCCACCAGCGGCGACAGCTTCACCCGCTCGGGCACTTTCGGCGCCCAGCGCTCGATCATCCCCGGCATCTGGCCGGCGGCCAGGGTATAGCTGCGGATCTCGTAAATCGCGCCGAGCGCGCGCGGTTCGAGCGGCGGGGAAAACGGGGCGGGGATGTAGATCTCGCTCTGCATCGCGACGATGTAGTCGCTGATCGGCGGCGGCCAGCCTGCCAGCTTCGTCGCTTCGGCGCGGATGCGGGTGCGTTCCGCCAGGTCCTCGTACGCCCAGACGTGGATCACCCGGTTCAGCGGCCCCACTTCGGTGTGCCAGAACGCGGCGAGCGGGGAGAGTTTGGCGCGTGCGGGCAGGGCGGCGGCAAACCGCTCCTCCACCGCCGGCACGCTGCCGGGCTTGAGGTCGTAGCTCCGCATCTCGATAATCATGGTCGATGTCCTCCCTGGACGGTTCAGGGGTGGACCGTAAGGCCGGGCCGGCGCGGGTCAAGCCATGTGGAGCGTCAGCCGGGGATGCGCACCGGCAGGGACGCGATGCCGCGGATGAAGTTGGAATAGATGCGCTGCGGTTCGCCCATCATTTCGATCGTCGGGAAGCGCTTCAGAATCTCCTCCCACAGCACGGTCAGTTGCAGCTCGGCCAGCCGGGCGCCGACGCAGCGGTGGATGCCGTAGCCGAACGACAGGTGCTGGCGCGGCCGGGCTCGGTCGATGCGGAAGCTGTCGGGGTCTTCGATCATCTCCGGATCGCGGTTGGCGGCGAGGTACCACATCACGACCTTCTCGCCGGCGCGGATGCGTTGGCCGCCCACCTCGGCGTCGGCGATCGCGGTCCGCCGCATGTGGATGATCGGCGAGACCCAGCGGATGATCTCCTGCGCAAGCCCGGGGATCAGCGCCGGCTCGGCGCGCAGGCGGCGGAATTGCTCCGGGTTCCGATCGAGTGCGGCGAGCCCGCCGGAGATCGAATTGCGGGTGGTATCGTTGCCGCCCACGATCAGCAGCACGAGGTTGCCGAGGAATTCCATCGGCCGGTCGAGCAGCTCGCGCGTGCCGGCCCCGTGCGCCAGCATCGATATGAGGTCCGGCCCGGGCGGCGCCGCGGCGCGTTCGCGGAACAGCGTGGTGAACGCCTCCAGGCACTCGGTCAGGATATCGAGCCGCTTCTGTTCCGATTCCACCACGCCGCCGGCGCGCACGTCCATGGTGGCGACGTCGGACCAGTAGGGCAGCTTGCGCCGCTCGGCGAAGGGAAAGCCGAACAGGGTCGCGAGCATCCGCGTGGTCAGCTCGATCGCGACACGGTCGACCCAGTCGAAGGTCTCGTTGCGCGGCAGCCCGTCCAGGATGTCGCAGGCGTGCGCGCGCACGGTCTGCGCCAGCGCGCCGAGGTTGCTGGGCGTGAAGGCCGGCGCCACCACCCGGCGCTGGTCGGTGTGCTGCGGCGGGTCCATGGCGATGAAGCTCGGGCGGCGGAAATCGTCCGGCCGGTCGGTGATGGTGATGCCGCCGAGCCGCGCGGCGGAGGAGAAGCGGGCGTGGTCGGCCTCGACCGCCAGTACGTCGTTGTATTTGGTGATCGACCAGAAGGCGCCGTACATCCCCTCCGGCTGCCAGTGTACCGGCGCGTCGCGCTGCAGCCGGGCGAAATACGGCTGCCACGTGTCGTTCTGGAACAGCGCGGGGTCGCTCATGTCGATCGCGGCGAGCGGCATCGTCCCGGGATCGGCGGCTGGCGTGCGGGCGGCGATGGCGTCCATGGTCGTCACGCTCCCTCGGCATGGCACTTATGCGCAGCCGGGAACCTACCGAACGGTAGTGTGGCGTGCAAATGCCGCCAGGCCCCCGTGTGATCGTCTGCTGCCCGACCTCTCCCGCAGCGCGGGAGAGGGAAGGTGCCGCCGCCGGCCCGCTTGGCGCCCGTCGCTTGCGCCCGCATGATGAGGCCGCGATCCAGGAAGGGGAGGGACGGAAATGGCGACCACGCCACGCTGGACCAGGCGGCCCGAGGGCTCGACCTGGGGCGACTGGGGGCCGGACGACGAGCTCGGGCGGCTCAATCTCGTGACCCCGGCGCAGGTGCTGGCCGGCATCGCGGAGGTGCGGCTCGGGCGGGTCTTCTGCCTGTCCCTGCCGCTCGACTACCCCGGCGGTTCGGTGCTGAACCCGCGCCGCAATCCGCCCGAGCTGCGGCCGACAATGCGCGACGGCAAGCCCAACATGAACTACCCGCTGCGCTGCGACGATCCGACCCTGACCGATATCGTCTCCGACGACCAGGTGCTGCTGACGTTGCAGTACTCGACCCAGTGGGACAGCCTCGCCCACGTCGGGCAGATGTTCGACGCCGATGGCGACGGGGTGGCGGAAGATGTGTACTACAACGGCTTCCGCGCCGGGCGCGACATCATGGGCCCGGTGTTCTACGCCGCCGACGGCACCCAGACGCCCAACCCGGCGCCGCAGGGCGCGCGCCACCTGGGGCTGGAGCCGATGGCGAAAGCCTGCATCCAGGGCCGCGCGGTGATGATCGACCTCGAGGCGCATTTCGGCCGCTCCGGGAAGATCGTCGGCTACGAGGACCTGATGGGCGTGCTGGCCAAGGACAAGGTCGTCGTCGAACCCGGCGATTTCGTCTGCCTGCGCACCGGTTTCGCGCAACTGCTGCTGGAGATGAACAAGGCGCCGGACCGGGAGGCGCTGTTCGCCACCACCTCGGCGCTGGATGGGCGGGATCCCCGGCTGCTGCAATGGGTGACCGACAGCGGGCTGGTCGCGCTGCTCGCCGATAATTACGCGGTCGAGGCGTCGCCGGCGCGGCCGTGCCTGGACGATCGCTGCGCGTCCCTGCCGCTGCACGCGCACTGCCTGTTCAAGCTCGGGGTCTACCTGGGCGAGATGTGGTACCTGACGGAACTGGCCGACTGGCTGCGCGCCAACGGGCGCAACCGGTTCCTGCTGACCGCGCCGCCACTGCGCCTGCCCGGGGCGGTCGGATCGCCGGCAACGCCGGTGGCGACGGTGTGACGGGGACCGTCTTCGCCGGTCGTGGAGGTGGCGCCGGGGACGCACCGGCTGCCGGAACTGCGCGGGTGCGCCCCCCGAGTGGTGGCGCCCCGGGGTGGCCTAGCTGCCGGATGGCGCGGCCCCGGGTGCCGCAGACCCGCCTCAGCCTCCCTCGTTGACCACCCTGACCCGGCGGTTGCGCGCTTCCGGCGTCTGCGGTGGCGTGGGTACCAGCAGGCCCTCCTCGCCCAGGCCCACCGGCTTCAGCCGCGCCGGCGGAATGCTGAATTTGTCTTCCAGATATTCGGCCACCCGCTGTGCCCGCCGCTCCGACAGCGCCTGGTTGGCCGCGGCGCTGCCCACCGTGTCGGTGTGGCCCTCGATACGGAAACGGTCATGCGCCAGGGTCGGATCGGTCAGCGCCCGGCCGAGGGAATCGAGCGTTGCCACGGCTGCCGGCGTCAGCTCGGTCGAGCCGGTGGCGAAATCGACGTTCAGGCTGACCGCGGGCGCGCTCGCCTGCCCGTGCACGACACGGATGCCGCGCGTGGTCGCACCCATCCCCGAGGGCGGGGTGAGCGCCTTGACGATCTCGTCCGGGCTGGGCGGCGTCTGCGCCCGGACCAGGCCCGGCACGGCCAGTCCGGCGGCGAGCAGCAGGCCGGCGACGGCGAGGGAAGCACGCATTCGGATGTCTCCTCGGCAAAACGGGTTGCGCGGGCTCTGGTGCTCTGACTCGAACAAATGATTCACAAGGCGTCAGAGCACCGGATTGATTTTGTGGGCCGATTCAGCCAATGCTCGGAAGCGGGCGTTGGCGTCGGACCACTAGCACAGGTTCCGCCGGACGCCGCAACGGAATGTGACCGGTCGAAATTCGCCGCCCGGCATGACATTCGCGGCGATCCGGAGCCATCCGTCGTCCCTCGGCCTACCCGCCGGGATGACAGCGGGCCGCCGGCGTCGCATCCTTGCCCGGTCCGTCGCGACACCAAAGGGAGGAACGAGCATGGCCGCAGGAATGCTGGAGGGAAAAGTCGCCGTCGTCACCGGAGCGGGGCGCGGGATCGGCCGCGCGATCGCCCTGGCGCTGGCCGAGAACGGGGCCAAGGTGGTGGTGAACGACCTCGGCGCCGCCGTCACCGGCGAGGGCGCCGATGCCACGCCGGCGCAGCAGGTGGTGCGGGAGATCGAGGCGGCGCACGGCCAGGGCGCCGCCGTCGCCAACGCCGATTCGGTGGCCGAGTGGGACGCCGCGCAGCGCATCGTGGCAACCGCGATCGACCGCTACGGCCGCATCGATATCGTGGTGAACAACGCCGGCATCCTGCGCGACCGCATGTTCCACTACATGTCGCCCGAGGAATTCGACGCCGTCATCAAGGTGCACCTGTACGGCGCGTTCTACGTCTCGCGCGCCGCGGTCACGCATTTCCGCAAGCAGGAGAGCGGGGCGTTCGTGCACATGACCTCCACCTCCGGCCTGATCGGCAGCGTGGGGCAGGTGAACTACGGCGCGGCGAAGCTCGGCATCGCCGGGCTGTCGCGCAACATCGCAATGGATATGCAACGCTACAAGATCCGGTCGAACTGCATCGGCCCGCACGCCTTCAGCCGCATGATCGAGACGGTGCCGGGCCAGTCGGAGGCGCAGATGGCCGCGCGCGCGGCGAAGACCCGGCCCGACCAGGTGGCGCAGCTTGCGGCCTTCCTCGCCTCCGATGCGGCGGGGGAGATCTCGGGGCAGATTTTCGGCGCCAGAGGCAACGAGATCTACCTCTATGGCCAGCCGCGGCCGATCCGCATCATGCACCGCGGTGACGGCTGGACCCCGGCGAAGATGGCCGAGCACCTGCTGCCGGCGGTGCGGTCCAGCCTGACGCCGCTGGAACGCACGCGCGATGTCTATAGCTGGGACGCGATCTGATCCGTCCCCGCGGGCGCGGCGATCCGCGCCGGCGTGCCCTCGGCCGCCGCCTGATCCGGATACCAGCGGCGCGCGACCGCGTTCAGCCCCTCCAGCGCCGCTGCGAGCTCGAACCCGCGGGCGGTCAGCGCATAGCTGACCCGCGGCGGTGTGGCGGGCTCGACGGTGCGTGTCACGACCGCCGCGTCTTCCAGAAGGCGCAGCCGCAGGGCGAGCAGGCGGGCAGAAATGCCGGGCACCGCGCGGCGCAGGGCGCCGAAGCGCAGTGGCCCCGCAGTGCCGAGCACCCACAGGATGTACGTGGTCCAGGGACCCGCCAACAGGCCGAGCAGGGCCTCCATCGGGCAGGGAGAACGGCCGGGGTCGTTCGGGCCGGCGATCGGGGGGCGCATGACGGTTACTTTGGGATACCTACTTCCCAATTTCAACCATGCTGCCAGATACCACTCCGACCGCCCGCCGCGCCCCGCGGCGGCTCAGCAAGGAAGGCAGCGCCGATGGCAAAGATCCTCGTTCTCTACTACAGCACCTGGGGCCACGTGGAGACGATGGCGCACGCCGTCGCCGCCGGCGCCGCGGAGGTCGCGGGCAGCGAGGTGACCGTCAAGCGGGTGCCGGAGACGATGCCGGCCGAGACCATCGCCGCGATCGGCGCCAAGGCCGCGCAGGCCGCGGCGATCGCCACGCCCGCCGAACTCGCCGACTACGACGCCATCATCTTCGGCACGCCCACACGGTTCGGCAACATGAGCGGGCAGATGCGCACCTTCCTCGATCAGACCGGCGGGCTCTGGGCGCAGGGCAAGCTGGTGGGCAAGCTCGGCAGCGTGTTCGTCAGCACCGGCTCGCAGCATGGCGGGCAGGAAACGACCATCACGTCGTTCCACACCACGCTGTTGCACCACGGCATGGTGGTGGTCGGCGTACCCTATGCGATCCCGGAATTGTCGCAGATGACCGAGGTCGCCGGCGGCACGCCGTACGGCGCAACCACGCTCGCCGCACCCGACGGGTCGCGCCAGCCGAGCGCGGGCGAACTGACAATCGCGCGCTTCCAGGGCCGGCACGTTGCCGGCCTCGCCGCGCGGTTGTTCGGCTGATCGGCGCCGGCGCTGCTGTGCCGGTGCCGCGGTCGCCACCGAGGGCGACGGCCGGCATCGGGACAGCGGCGCTTTGGTCGGAATGGTCCGCCTCCTGCTCCGGGTCATCCCCTGTGTGCGCGGCAGAGCGCAGCGGATACCGGGGCCGGCGTTAGAGTGCTCCGACACAAACAGATGATTCGAGATGCGTCAGAGCACTGGCCTGATTGGGTGGGCCGGTTCAGTCAACGCCCGGAAGGGGGCGTTGGCTTCGGACCACTCGGCGAGGGGGCGCATCGCCTCGGAAGCCCTGCCGGCGGCAGGGGCCGCGGAGCCCGGTACGGAGCCGAGGAAACGCGATCCCAGGCGGAGGGGCCATCGGAGCGGCGCTGGCCCGGTCCGGCTGCCGGGCGGGTGGGCCCGTCCGGTGCCCGGCATGGCGCGGTGTGCGCGGGCCACGATCAGGGCGAACAGCGGCGGCAGAACGAGCGCGCTCCAGGGTACGGGACCGTGGAACGCGGCCATCAGCGCCGGCAGGAGCACCGCCGCGAACAGCACCAGCACCTCGCCCAACCCGAACGCCGCATCCGCTTCCGCCCGCTCCAGCACCACGTTGAGCAGCGCACCGGTCATGATCGGCAGATCGAAACAGAACGCATAGGGCGTCGCCAGGAAGCAGCCGACCTGCAGCACGGCACTTGGCAATCGTCCGGGGCCGCGGCGCCAGCACAGCCACACGCAGAGCCCGGCGAGCAGCGTTGCCGCCGCCTGTACCAGCACGCGCGGCAGCGGACCGACGCCCAGTTGGTGCAACGTGCCGGTTACCGTCGGCATCAGCGGGTAAAGCCGTGCCCGACCGGCCACGAAGCTGGAAAGCTGCCACAGCGCCGCGACCCAGCGGCCCCACATCCCCCAGCCGAACGCCGCGGCGCTGGCGATCACGGTGGCAAGCACCGTCGCTGCCGCCGCCGCGATCGTCCGCCATTGGCGGGCCGCCAGCAGGGCCACCGGGAGCAGCAACCCGAATTGCGGCTTGCACGACAACAGCCCGAACAGCACCCCCGCGAGCACCGGCCGGCGCGGCAGCAGGCGGCAGCCGCCATACAGCAGCGCGGCCATGAGCAGCCCGTCCTGCCCGGTCTCGAGGGTGAGGGCGGTGGCCGGCGCGAACAGAGTAAGCAGCGCGATCGGCCGCCGCCACGGTTTTTGCACCATTGCCGCGAGATAGGCGGCGAGGCTTGCGACCGACCAGATCCCGTATGCCAGCGGACGCGAGACCAGCGCGAGCGGCCAGGTCAGCAGCAGGAAGGAGGGCGGATAGGCGAATGGGTAGTGCCCGTGGAAGGCCGGCTCCTCGCCATGGAGGAAGGCCTGCACCGTGGCCGGGGTGTAGATGGCGAGCGGATGGACCAGGATGTGGGTCATCGCCGACCAGGACCAGAAGGCGAAGAAATCGTTCAGCGGCATGCTGCCGCCCCAGAGGCTCCGCACCAGGTGGCTATAGAAAACCGCCGCCAGCATCGCGGGCAGGAAGACTGCAATGGCGGCGAGCTGGCCGGTCCGCCGCGCGCGCGCCGGCCAGTGCAGGAGCCAGGCGAGGCAGGCGCGGGCGTGGCGGGCGGGTGACGACACGGGACGTCCGGAGGCGGGCGCGGCGGAGCTCATGAGGTGCCTAGGGCCGGGGCAGGGCGCGAGCGAGCGACCCGGATGCTGGCATGCGCCGGGTAACAAGCGGGTTGCGGAGGCCGGGCGTTCGGGCACGCAGGGGCCGGCCCGGCTGCGTGGGGTACGGCTTGCCCGGGTCGTGCGAACCGGTATGGTGCGCGCGGCCTGGAGGGATGGCCGAGCGGCTTAAGGCGCACGCTTGGAAAGCGTGTGTGCGTGAAAGCGTACCGTGGGTTCGAATCCCACTCCCTCCGCCAGATGCTGCCAGCAATACGTTGAAAACGCTAGTGTTTCCTGATCGGGCCGGGCGCTGGGCTACACCTCAGGCTACACCTTGCGCGGGGATGGGCCGGGACGGAATGCGACCGCGTGCGGGCTGGCGGCATACGATGGTCGGCCAGGCGAGGCGAGGAAGGGCGATCCGCACCGCCTGAGCGACACCCCGGCCGCGAGCGGCACCGGCCGGCCAGTCTCGTGGCATGATTTTTCGGGACAGCATTCCTGCCGCATTTTTGCAGGTCGCCCGGTTCGATCCGTGCCGTCTCATTTCCGGCCGCTGGGACATGTATCCGCGCCAGATGCGAATGTGTCGCAACACGATACAGTGCAGCCCATTGATCCGGCTGCGTTCTGCCCCAGAACTGGGGATAGTGTGACATATCCGCCACACCCGGCCGCGCGGCGTGCGCGGCCGGGCTGCGGGGTGGTCAGATGACGGTCCGCGCGATCTGCGCGAAGCTGCGGCTGTCCTTGGCGATTTCGGGGCCGGCGGAGTCGATCGTTGCGATCTCGGGCAGCTTGAACGCGCCGATCGTTCGAGCGCGCCGGGCAACCGGGGTGGTTCCAGAGTTCTTTCCAGCCCTGATCTCGGCCAGCACAGGGTTACGCGCCGCGGCCTCGTGCTGGAGGTGCCAGTTGAATTGCGCGCCGGAGTGGTGGCGCTGGCGCAGTTCGCTCACTGCATCGCCGAACCGGTCCGCCAGCGCGATCACCGCGGCCTTGGCCGCGTCGAGTTCGTCCGCAAGGCGCAGGACATCGGCACCGCCGGCGACGATGCCCGCATCATGCTCCGCTGCCTCGCGGTGCCACGCCTCCACCTCGGCTTCATGCGCGCGGCGGGTGGCGCGGCGATCCGCCACGTCGGCAACCTCCGCGCGGGCATGCGCTTCGGCCAGGGCACGGTCCGCGGCGGCGAGCGCGGCAGCGTCCAAGGGCGTCCCGTCGGCCGCGGCTTCGATCAGGCTGGTGCGGGCGGCGAGGGCGGCGCTCAGGCTCAAGGTGGTGCTCATCGGGCGGGTCCTATCGGCTCAGGTGGTGGTGGCGTTCAAACGCTTCCAGCGCGGCAGGCGACATCGCATCCGTCTCGCGCGCCGGGCGATGCGCCGCGCCGCCGGGAAGGTGATGGCGAGCCGCGAACCGGGCGGCGTCGGCTTCGGTCCAGTCGCGGGCGTGCCCGGGCGGGTCGGCATCGGCGTCGGGCGGATCGGCTGGGGTGGCTGGTGCGGCACTCATGGGCGGGTGGTCTCCGGATTGCGGGTGGTCGGGGGTGGCGTCGGCCGGCGGGCGAGGTCGGGCAGGTAGCAGCGCCGAGGCGGCGGTCGGGCTGGCACCTGCCCGGCCGAGAACAGGCAGAACTCGCGAGCGGCCTTGGCGTCGCTCTGCTGCTGCGGATCGGAAGGTGCGTCAGGCGCGCGCGGATCGTTCATCGGGCCTCCGGAACGTTGTGGGATCGGGTGAAACAGCATCATCCAGGCGCGCGGCTTGAGGGTCGGGAGCTTCCTGACGCACCTGACGCATCTGACGCATTCGCCTATGGAGTCCGCCAGAGTGACTATCTCTAGAACGGGGTCGAAGGCTAAGTGCGTCAGGTGCGTCAGTGCGTCAGGCGCGGAACCCAGAACCGTTCGCCGGCGGGACCGCGCTTGCCGTTCTGCCAGCCGAGCGTTGTCATCGCCGCGCTGATCCGGCGCTGTTCCGCCGTCCCGACCTTGCCCGTGTCGATGAACAAGGCGTCGCGGGCCACCTGCATGATTGTCGTGCGGGACTTGCCGGCGAGGAAGGCGCCAATCGGCTGTTCCCAAGCGTCGGCCTCGTATCGCGCGGCCTGCTCAGGCGCGACATGATCCCGCTCGAAAGCGCCATCCGGCCACCACTGGCCGCCGTCTCGAAACAGCGCCACGGCCTCCGCGAACAACTGGTCCCGGTCGCGGGCGAGGGCATCGGTATCAATCCGCCCGACCTTCACCGGCCAGAACCGCCGGCCGCCGGTCTCATCGCGCAGATAGGTGTCCTTGTTCGTGGTGCCGATGAACACGCATTGCCGCGGCTCGATCACTTCCTTGCGGCCGTAGCTCGGCCGATACCGTTCCTCGGCCCGGGTGACGAACGCCTTGAGCGCGGCAGCCTCGGCCTTGTCCATTGCCGACATCTCGGCGATCTCGATCAGCCACTTGCCGTTGATGTGCTGCGACACGTCCTTGCCGCCGCGCACATCCGGCAGTGCATCAGAGAACCACTGCCCGCCGAGGATGGCGCAAGCCGTGCTCTTGCGTGCGCCCTGCGGCCCTTCCAGCACCAGCATGTAGTCGCATTTGCAGCCGGGCTTGAAGATGCGCGCAACCATGGCAATCAGGAACATCCTGCCGATGCCAGCCGCGTAGGGGGTCGGCTCGGTCCCGAGATAGGTGGTCATCCAGCCTGAAAGACGCGGAACCCCATCCCATCGTAGACCGCCGAGATAGTCCCGCACCGGGTGGAAGGCGCGTTCCTGTGCCAGCAGATCGACGGCCTTGTGAACCGTGTCGTTGGCGATCCGGGTCAGCCCGGCAAGCTGGAGGTATTCTTGTAGTGCGGTGACGTCGGTGTCCCGCACCGGCCGCGGCAACGTGCCACAAGCCGCATCGAAATGGCGCGTAGGCACCGGCCGCAGCAGAAGCGGCGCGCGGAGCATCTGATCGTAGCCGACCAGGCCGGACAGGTTGGCATCGTCGCGTAGCGCGAGCATGGCGTTGACCGCGTTGTTGAGGGGTTCGTCGTTGTGGTCGAGCTGGCAGGCGGCAAGCCACGCGGCGGGGCGGATGGGTGCCGGCGTGCCCGCTGGCCTGCGGGCCGCGTGCCGCTCCGATGGCGCGGTCAGCCCGACCTTGCCGATGCGCGCGATCAGCTCGGCATCCGGCGGCGGGGTCGCGGCACGGCTGGCCCGCCAGGCGGTCCGCTCCGCCTCTCGCCGCTGCTCTCCTGCTTGGCATGCCGGGCACATGAACCCAGGGCCTGTGCGCCCATTGCAGGTGCAGACGGGAGACAACGCGACCGTTCCGTCAGGCATCACGGCGCTTCCCCGCAAGATGCGGGAAAAACACTTGCCTTTTCCTGAACGATACGCTATGTAAGGGCTTCATGGTGATCCTTCGAAGGCTCAGCCCGCCCCGCGTTGGTCGCGTGGGGCGGGCTTCTTCGTTTCAAAACGCCGCCGGAAGCGACGCCAAGTAGTCGGCCAAGGCAGCCTCCGGCACGAGGATCAATCGGCCACCCATGCGCTTGCTCGGGAGCTTGCAGGTCCGGAGCATCATCAACAGGGTGCTCCTGGAAAGCCCAGTCTTGGACTGCAAGTCTTTGATCGTCAGGTATCCGGGGATCGAAGCCACTGAACGCACTCCTGCTGTTAGGATGGATTGTTATTTATCCTAACATGCGCAGGTGCAACCGTCAAGCAATAACCATGCCAGAACCGGTCCGGGGCGATCAGATGCTCGGGCGCATCCGGATCGGGGCCAAGGGAAGGTCTTCCACCAGGCTTCGCAACTCGGAAGCGAGCACCACCGTGTGCCCGCCGAGCTTCCGGGGCGCGATCGCTCCCTCGGCTGCCAGCCGGTAGATGCCGGACCGCGATGTGCCGATCATGGCGGCGGCGTCGCGGATCGAATAGGCCAAGATGGCGCCATCGGGCGTGGCTGTGCTGCCAAGCATCGCTTCTGTCCTGGGTGATTGTGGGAGGTCGCAATCTATCCCGAATTTCGATCCTCAGTCAAGATGTTTCGATAGTGACCGGAAACCCTATCCTTTTGGGACGGGCTAAAACGTTCTGATTGCAAAATTTGCTCGGCATCGGCCACGGGCCAGCGGCTGTCCGCAGAAATAGGGTGGGGGGGGGTATGCTGGCGCTGCCGGGCTACCCCGCCTGCCTCATCGGAACCACGTTGCCGCCCTGCGCCGGCGGCTGCGCGCAAAACGAAGCCCAAGCTGTCATCAGCGCGCGGCGCTTGTCGAGTGCATCCCCGCGACGATAGGCCGCTTCAACCTTGTCGCGCAGCGTATGCGCAAGTGCTGCCTCGGCGACCTCGCGCGGGAACGCTGTAGCCTCGCCGCACCAGTCGCGGAACGTGCTGCGGAAGCCGCGCGCCGTCAGTTCCCCGCGCTTCATGCGGCGCAGCACGGCGGTCAGGCTCATATCGCTCAGCGGCCGGCCGACCCGCGCGCCGGGGAAGATCAGCGCAGCGTCGCCAGCCTTCGGGTCGCGGTGCGGCGCCATCTCGCGCAGGATCGCGAGCGCGGCGTCGCTCAGGGGCACCCGATGCTCGCGGCCGGCCTTCATCCGCTCCGGAGGGGCTGTCCACACGCCAGCCTGTGCGTCAATCTCGCCCCACTGGGCGCCGCGGGTCTCGCCCGATCGCGCCGCGGTCAGAATGGTGAAGCGCAGCGCCGCGGCGCCGATGCCCTTCTGCCCGGCCAGCGCCGTCCAGAACGCGCCCATGTCCGTCCAGGGCAGGGCCGCATGATGGCCTGGCTTCTGCACCTTCGCCCGCGCCGGCAACAGGTGGTCGAGACCATCCCGCCACGCCGCGGGGTTCGGTCCGTCGCGCCAGCGCATCGCTTTGGCGTAGGAAAGCACGGCTTCGATCCGGCCACGCACCCGTGAAGCCGTCTCCGGCGCGCGCTGCCAGACCGGCTGTAGGGCTGCCAACACGTCGCCCGTGGTGATCGCCGCGACCGGCATCCCGCCGAGGGTCGGGAAGGCATAGGCTTCCAGCGTGCTGCGCACCTGCGCGCGATGCTTGGCGTTGCGATACGAGCCCTCATGCGCGGCAAGCCATTGCTCCGCCACCTGTGCGAAGGTGCGCGCCCTGCGCGCCTCTTTCTCGGCATCCTCCGCCCGACGTGCCGCCAGCGGGTCGGCGCCGCCCTTGAGCGTCTTGCGCGCCGCTGTGGCGGCCTCGCGCGCCTCGGCGAGCGACACCTCTGAGAACGCCCCCAACCCTTGCCAGTGCGTCTTTCCGGCCCGCTTGTAGCGGAATGCCCAAGCCCGCGCGTCCGGCCCGCGCACCCGAAGGTAGAGCCCGTCCCCGTCCGCGTAGCTGCCCGGTTCGATCAGGCTCCGGACCCTCGCCGCAGTCAGCTTGCCCGCCATCGCACGCCCTCCGCCAGAGTGTAGCCCAACGCGCCGGGCTTCACCTTGGGCTACACTTTCGCGCGGGATCGGTCAAGACATTCCGGGACAGCACCGGTCAATCTTGCAGGAAAAACCTAGGCTTTCCGCGGCATTTGATTGCATATGGTGGCGTGTAGGGGAGGTATCGGGCGGTCACTCCCTCCGCCATCTCAGCCCAGCTTAGACTTTTCATCGTCAGGCCTGAACGGGTCCAGTTGGGGCCGAGCGGGTACGATCCCGCTCGGGCGGTAGTTCAGCGCCGGGATCGCGCCCGACAGCAGTTCGCCATGCCCCAACACATAACCGGCCGGAATCTTTGGGTTGTTGATGTCCTTGCCCCCGTCGGCGTGCCATTTCGCTTCCCAGCGCGCGAACAACGGTTCAAGTTGCCATGGCTTCATCAGGTGAACGCACACCAACTCGATCCCTCGGTACATGGCAAAGACCCAATCCACTTGACGGTACTTCGCCAGAATGACCGGGTTGAGGTGATGGTGGGTCGAGAAGCTCGTTGTGAGGTCGAGGTTTACAGACTTAAGCTCGTATTCCATTCCGATTTCATCCTTGGCGTCGTTCCCCTCCCGCCCGGGCAGGACGGTTAGGCCAAGGGTGAGGATCACCTGGAGCAGCTTACCGCCGTTGTCCTGAAAGATGTCGTTGATGCCGTGCTTGACCGCCAGCTCCTGGTACTGACGGATGGCAGGCATCAGCGCGTCCATCGTCGCCTTGTCCGGGTGTTCCTTCATTGAGCGTCCCCGGTCAGCAGGGTCGCAGGCGAGACGCCAAGCGCTTTGGCCAGCTTGCCCAGGTTGTCCAGCGAGATGTTGCGTTCGGAGCGTTCGACCGCGCCGACAAAGGTGCGGTGAAGGCTCGCCCTATCCGCGAGGCCCTCTTGGCTTAGGCCTTGCTCCTTTCGGAGCTGCCGTAGATTGTTGGCTAGCGTCGTCCGTAGGCGCGAATCGTCAGGGTCCATACTTGCGATGGAGGTCGTCTGATGCGTATACGTCTACAGCCTATACGTAGCATCTGAAGGATCGCCTGTGACGACTTCGCTCGCATACCGGACCCCATTTGGAGAAGCTTGGCAGGGCAACTCGCTCGACCTGCTGGCGAAGCTTGAGGACGACAGCGTCAATCTGGTCATGACCTCGCCGCCATTCGCCCTTCTGAGAAAGAAGGAATACGGCAACGAGGAGCAGCACGAATATATCGACTGGCTGGCCGAGTTCGCGGCGCTGGTCCACCGCAAGCTTACGCCAGATGGTAGCTTTGTCCTCGACCTTGGGGGCGCGTACCAAAGAGGGACGCCAACCCGAAGTCTCTATAACTTCCGAATTCCGATCCGATTTTGTGACGACCTCGGCTTCTTTCTGGCGGAGGACTTCTATTGGTACAACCCGGCCAAGCTCCCAAGCCCCATCGAGTGGGTCAACAAGCGTAAGATAAGGGTCAAGGATGCAGTGAACACCGTCTGGTGGTTCTCCAAGACGGAATGGCCGAAGGCGGACATCACCAAGGTGCTGGCGCCATACAGCGACCGCATGAAGAAGCTGCTCGCGGACCCGGAGGCCTTCTATCGCCCCAAGGACCGACCGAGTGGGCATGACATCGGTGCAGGCTTCGGCAAGGACAACGGCGGCGCTATCCCGTCGAACCTCCTCCAAATCCCGAACACCGACAGCAACGGGTGCTACCTGCGCGGCTGCAAGACGGTGGACGGCAAGGGCCACCCGGCGCGGTTTCCCGCCAAGCTCCCGGAGTTCTTCATCAAGATGCTCACGGACCCCGGCGATACAGTGGTGGACATTTTCGCCGGCTCCAATACGACGGGCCTAGCCGCCGAATCGTTGGGGCGTCGCTGGAAGGCATTTGAGTTGAGCCGCGAGTATCTCGCCGCCTCCGCGTTCCGCTTCTTGGACACGGGAGCGCGGGACGACGAGTTGAGGTCGATCTACTCCGCCATCTGTGGCGGCGCGACGGTCGATCTCCATAACCAGTACGGCCTGTTGGCGACCCTCGCGGCGGAATAGCCAGACCGGCATGCGCTGGCTTTACGGCAGTCCCGGATCATAGTGCTACAGCGAAAACGTAGTGATCATCGCTATCGGCCGTGGCCCGCCAGAGCCATCAATCAACGCATTGAATTCACGTATATAATTCGCCTCAATCCGATCTAAGCCTACAATTCAGCCCACGAGTTGGAAGTGGACGTCGGCGACCATCGGCGCACGTCCGTCGCCCTGCTCCTCGCCGCATTCGAGCACGACGATGACCGCGCTGCGCTCGAGTTCGCGGTGTTGGCCAGCCACCGCGCCCGATGTGTCTGGCTTGAGCCCCGCTGCCGCCATCGGCTATCCGCCACCGCTCGACCGGGCCGGCCGATTGCACCGCCGAATGGTGCGCCAGGCCGGCTGGCTGCTGACACTCGCGGTCGCCCGTGGTCGGCTCGATTGGGATGGTGCGCTCGTCGGGGTCACGCGGCTGCAGGCGGGCGGCACGCAAATGAGTGAGCGAGGCGGAAGGATCGCAGCGCTTGACCCGGCCACTGTCCTCCGCCCAACCTCGATGAACCGGATTGCCTGTTTTCGACCGAGGAAAGAGCGATGGCAAGCAACGCCTATGTCGCGCTTGACGGCAGTCACCGCGAACCGCCGCGGGATGCGAGGCGCATTGCGGATATTGGCCGCGACGAGCCGGTCGAGGTCAGCATCTACCTCAAGCGTCGGCAGGATCCCGAGGGGCTTGCCGCACTCGCCGATCCGGACCAGCGGCGGGCGACGATCGCCGAGCATCGGCGCACCCAGTACGCGGACGACATCCGGCTGATCCGCGCCTTCGCCGGCGAGAACGGATTGACGGTTCTCGCCGTCGAGCCGGCGCGGCGGCTCGTACGGCTGGCCGGGCCGGCGGGACGGATGGAGGTGGCCTTCCGCACGCAGCTTGCGCATTACGAGGCGGATGGCCGACGCTTCCGCGGGCGGGCGGGCCCGCTTTCCTTGCCGGAAGACATGACGGCGATCGTCGAATCAGTGCTCGGCCTCGATACACGGCCCACGGCGCGGCATGGCAGCGTGCGGTTCCGGCCGGCCCAGATGGAGGCAGGACACCTGCCAAACGCCTTCCGCAGGTTGTACGGCCTGCCGGCCGATGCGACCGCAGCGGGGCAGTGCGTGGCACTCATCGAACTGGGCGGCGGTTTTATCAGCAGAGACACCGCGGCGGCGTTCGACGCCATGGGGCTCGCGCCGCCGGAGGTGGTCGCCGTTTCGGTCGATGGGGCCACGAATTCGCCGACAGGTGACGGCGGATCCGACGGCGAGGTGGCGCTCGACATCCAGGTCGCGGGCGGCACGGCGAACGGGGCGCGCATCGCCGTCTATTTCGCGCCCAACTCGGATGCCGGCTTCGCAGATGCCATTTCCGCCGCGGCGCAGGACCGGACGCAGCGACCGAGCGTGATCGGGATCAGTTGGGGCAGCGCCGAGAGCGCATGGACAACGCAGGCGGTGCGGACGATGAACAGCGTGCTGCAGGATGCGGCGCAGCTTGGCCTGTCGGTGTTCGCCGCCGCAGGCGACCAACTGGCGACGGACGGCGTGGACGACGGGGCGGCGCATGTCGGGTTTCCGGCCTCGAGCCCCTGGGCCATCGGGTGCGGCGGCACGGCGATCACGGTGAGGGGCGGGCGGATCACCGGCGAGACCGTCTGGAACGACGGGACGACCGGCACCGGCGGCGGGATCAGCGACCTCTTCCCGGTGCCGGATTTCCAGCAGGGCATCGGACTGCCGCCGAGCGTCAATGGCGGTCGGGCCGGTCGCGGCGTTCCGGACGTTGCGGCCGACGCGGCGCCCGAAAGCGGCTATCGCATCGTTGCCGACGGCCAGACCGGCGTTGCCGGCGGCACCAGCGCGGTCGCGCCGTTCTGGGCCGGAATCACAGCGCTGATCAACGCAAAGGCGGCCCGGCCGCTGGGCTTCTTCCTATCGACCCTCTACGGCACAAGCGGGCTGATGCGGCAAATCACCGGCGGCGACAATCGGCCGGCCGGATCGACGATCGGGTACGATGCGGGGGGACGGTGGAATGCCTGCACCGGCCTCGGCGTGCCGCTCGGCGGAGCGCTGTTCGATTCGTTGACGGCGGCGGCCCAAAGCGGCGCCGGTCCTGCCGAAATGGGGCCACGCCGTGATGAAGGGATGGCCATGAGCACCGGAGCGACGCTGCCAGCGCCAACCGGGGCGGATGTCCCCTGTTTCGATCCGGTCGCTTATGGCAACGGACCGGACGATTCCGTCACGGATGCCACGGAGAACGCGGCGATGACCCATCACGAGGTTGCCGTGGCCGGCCGGACGATCCGCTATACCGCCGTGGCCGGCCATCTCGTGACCGTCGATCCCGAGAGCTCGAAGCCGGATGCGAAGATCTTCTACGTCGCCTTCACCGAAGACGGGGCGGAGCGCAGGGCGCGGCCGGTGACGTTCTTCTACAATGGCGGACCCGGCTCCTCCTCGGTCTATGTGCTGCTCGGCTCCTTTGCGCCGCGCCGGATTCGGACCGCGATGCCGGCTTTCACGCCGCCCGCGCCCTACACGCTGGAGGACAATCCCGATAGCCTGCTCGACCGGAGCGATCTCGTCTTCATCAATCCCGTGGGCACCGGATACTCGGCGGCAATCGCGCCGAACCGGAATCGGGATTTCTGGGGCGTCGATCAGGACGCCGGCTCGCTCAAGCAGTTCATCAAGCGCTACCTGACGGCGAACGACCGGTGGAACTCGCCCAAGTTCCTGTTCGGCGAATCCTACGGAACGGCGCGCAGCGCGGTGCTCGCCTATGCGTTGCACGAGGACGGTGTGGACCTGAACGGGGTGACGCTGCAGTCCTCGATACTCGATTACACGAAGGCCGGCGATCCGGTCGGCCTGCTGCCGACCTGGGGCGCGGATGCCTGGTATCACAAGCGCGTCGGCGTGCGGCCGGTGCCGGAGGACCTGCCTGCGTACATGGATGCTGTCGTCCGCTTCGCCGATGGGGCCTATGCGGCTGCGCTGAAGGGCGTTCCGCATCCCGATCCCGCGATCGTGCGTCGGCTCGGCCTCGATATCGGCATCGACGAGGCAACGCTCACCAGATGGGACCTCGACGTCGCCGCGGCCGATGCGCGCGGCACCGCGCTTTTTCTGCTTACCCTGCTCAAGGACAAAGGGCTCGCGCTCGGCGCCTATGACGGCAGGGTGACCGGCATTGACACGGGGATCGCTGCGCGCGTCGACCCGCGTTCGGGCGGGAACGATCCGACGATGACCGCGGTGAACGGCGCCTATACGGCGATGTGGAACACCTATCTGAACGACGAGCTGAAATTCACGTCCAACTCCGCCTTCACCGACCTGAACGATCAGGCTTTCGCCAACTGGGATTTCCACCATATCGATCCGACCGGCGCGCAGAAAGGCGTGGACGACAAGGGGAATGTGATCCTCTACACGGCCGGGGACCTCGCCGCGGTGATGAGCCTCAATGTCGATCTGAAGGTCTTCTCAGCGAACGGCTACTACGATTCTGTCACGCCGTTCCACCAGACTGTGCGCGACCTGGACGCGATGCCGCTTGCCGACACCTCGGTCCGCCGGAACCTCATGGTCCGGTTCTATCCGTCCGGCCATATGATCTATCTCGACGGATCCTCGCGGACGGCAATGAAAGCGGACCTCGCCGCGCTTTACGATGGGGCGACCCTCGATCGGCCGGCGATGCAGCGCATCATGAATTTGCAGGCTCGGCGCAGGCGGTTTCGGAGTTAGGACCGGGGAAAAAGGCCCGGTGTCGCGTTGCTCCTTGAATGGGTCTGCCTCACTCTCGATGCAAATTGTCCCCCTGCAACGGCAGCAACCCGACGCACGACAAGTTCGCTTGAGCGCAAGGAGAGAGCCCAAGGATGATCAACCGTCAGACCCTGGAGTGAAGCATCAGTGCATCGCGCGCGGCTTGTTGCCTTTGACGGTATCGAGACCCTTCACCCCGGCCAAAGTCGTGTCCTGCAGGATGGCGCCCTTCATCACCGCATGCCGCAGGATCGCGTCCGTCAGGTCCGCATGGGTCAGGTCGGCGCCGGTGAGATCGGCGCCGGTAAGGTCGGCTCCGGAAAGATCGGCATAGATGAGCCGCGCTCCGCGCAGATCTGCCCCGGTGAGGTCGGCGAACCGCATCAGCGCATAGGAAAGCATCGCGTCCGTGAACCTGGCATGGCGCAGGTTGGCGCCGCTGAAGTCGGTACGCAGCATGCCCATCGACTGGTTGCGGATGTCGGCCCCCAGATCGGCGTGCGCGAAATTGGCTCCCTCGGCGTTGCCGTTGAGCCGCGCGATCACCTTGGCTCCGGACAGGTTGGCCCCGACCAGGATCGGGGCGTCCTTCGGATCATCCGCCATGCCCGGGGCGACGACCGGCCCGTGCAACAGCGCACCCGCAAGGTTGGCGCGGGTCAGATTGGTGCGCATAAGCCAGGCGAGATCGAGCCGCGCGCCCGACAGATTGGCACCGGTCAGGTTCGCATCCGAGAGATTGGCCGCGAACAGGTTGGCGTGGGAAAAGTCGGCGCCCGCGAGGTCAAGGCCGTGCAGGTCGGCGCTGTCCAGCGACCACCCGGCGAACGCGGCCGGGGGGCCGGGGGGCGTTGCGCCGGAGGACCTTGCCCTGAGCACAGCCTCCACGTCGGCACGTGTCATCCGCGGCGCGGCGAGCACCGATGTCGCCGCAAGAGCGAGGGCAGCAGCAACGACGGCGCGGCGCGTCCCTCGCATCCGCGCGACGGCTAGGCCGGCGCTTCGGTCGTCGGATCGATCATCTTGCGCACTTCCGTGATCTTGGTCGCCGGGAAGCCACTCAGCTCGGCATGCCGCCGGATCACCGCTTCGTCGCGGGCGAGATAGACGCAGAAGGTCTTGTCGTCTGCGACGTAGCTTTCAACCCATTGGATCTCGGGGCCGAGCTGGCGCAGGACCTCGTTCGACTTCGCCGCGGCGCCGCGGAGCTGTTCGCGCTCCAGCGCTCCGACCTGCGGAATATCCCGTTCGATGATGAACTTGCGCAATGCCATGGTCAGCCCCTTTTTGTCAGACGGTTGCGAGGACGACGGAACGGTGTGAACCGCCACGACGTACGGCCACGACGCCGCTCGGATGCGCGCGGGGACGAGGTCACGGCGGCGGAGGCTCCCCGGCCGTCGCGCCGTCCAACGCCCGTGCCGGAGCGCGGGGTGCAGATGCGCGATAGACATAGGCGTCGTCGGTGCCGGCCGCCTCTTCGGCCATCGCCAGCATCCTGCCGTGCAAGGGCGACAGCGCGCAGGCGGGATCGGCTTCCGCCGCATCCCCCGCGATCAGCATGGCCTGGCACCGGCATCCCCCGAAATCGATCTCCCGCCGCTCGCAGGACCGGCACGGCGCGCGCATCCAGTCGGTGCCGCGGAACGCCTGAAACGCGGGGGAGCGGGTCCAGATCTCGGCGAGGTTCCGGTCGCGCACCGACCAGAAGCGGAGCCCCGGGATGGTCTCGGCCGCATGGCACGGCAGCACGCGGCCGGACGGCGTGACGTTCAGCGAACGCCGTCCCCATCCGCCCATGCAAGGCTTCGGCCGGCGCGCATAATAGTCGGGCACGACGGCATCGATCGCCAGCGTGCCGGCGTAGCGCGCCCGCATCGCGGCGAGGTCCGCGGTGGCGGCTTCGACCTGGGCGCGCGTCGGCATCAGCGCCGCGCGATTGCGCAGAGCCCAGCCATAGTACTGGGCGTGTGCCAGCTCCACCCGCCCGGCGCCGAGCGCCGCCGCGAGCCCCACCAGATCCCGCAGGCGCGCGATATTGGCGCGATGCAGCACCACGTTGATCGTCAGGGCCAGCCCAAGCTCCGCCACCGTGCGCGCGATCGCGAGCTTGCGCGCGTGGGCGCCGTCGTAGCCGGCGATACGGTCGGAAGCGGCCGGTTCGGTATCCTGGATGGATATCTGCACGTGATCGAGGCCCGCCGCGCGCAATTCCGCCAGGCGGTCGCGGGTGAAACCGATCGCCGAGGTGATCAGATTCGTATAGAGGCCGGCTTCGTGAGCCGCGTGCGTGATCTCGGTCAGGTCACGTCGCGCGCCCGGCTCGCCACCCGACAGGTGAAGCTGCAGCACGCCCAGTCCGGCCGCCTCGCGGAACACCCGGGCCCACTCGGCGGCGGACAACTCGCTGTCCCGCCCCTCCAGCGCCAGCGGGTTCGAACAATAGGGACAGGCGAGCGGGCAGCGATGCGTGAGCTCGGCCAGCAGGCCAAGCGGGGCAGGCAAGAGAATGGTTGTGGCGACGTTCACAGGGTCACCAGCCGTTTCGCGGCGAGCTCATCAAGCAGGGCACACACATCGGCCTCGATGTCGTCGCGCCGGGCCGCGTAGATCGCGGCCAGTTCATCGACGATTTGGCCGATGGTGCGGATGCCGTCGCAGCGGCTCAGGATGTCGTGCGTCGGTCCTTCGGTCTCGATCACCCGCTCCGGTGCCAGCAGCAGCCAGGCCTGCCGGATCGTGTCGAAGCGCAGGCGCACGCCGGCCGCCAGGCGTGGCTGGACTGCACCGGCGACGGCAGGAACGGGCTCAGGCATCGCCCGCGGCCGGCACGAACGCGCCCGGCGGGATCAGGCCCGGCGCGACATAGGCATGGTGCAACGCATCGAGCATCGCCCAGAGCACGTCGAGCTTGAAGGACAGCGCGTCGATCACCGCCTGCTGCTGCTCCGGCGTGCGCGCGTGCGTCCGAACGTAGGTCAGGACGAAGTCCGCGTCGCGCTGCGCCTGGGGCGGACGCCGGCGGAAATACGCCATGGTCTCCGGCGTGACATAATCGTAGTTGGCGAGCATGCCTTCCAGGCGCTCGGAGATGATCTGCGGCGAGAACAGCTCGGTCAGCGCTGAGGCGACCGCTTCGAGCAGGCTGCGGTCGCGGACGAAATGCACATAGGCTTCGACGGCGTAACGGGTTCCCGGCAGGATCAGGCAGGTCGAGGCGACCGCCGCGCGATCAAGGCCGAGCCCGTCGGTCAAGGTCAGCCAACGTTCGATGCCGCCTTCGCCGTCGGCGCTGCCATCATGGTCCTCCAGCCGCTGGCGCCAGTGCCGGCGCAGCTCCCGGTCCGCGCAGCGCGCGATCAGCGAGGCATCCTTGATCGGGATCATCGCCTGGTAATAGTAACGATTGAGCGCCCAGGCCTGCACCTGTCCCTTGCTGCACGTGCCGCCATGCAGCATGCGATGGAACGGATGGCGGTTGTGGTAGCGCACCGCGCCCATGTCGCGCAGGTGGGCTTCGAGTTCGTCGGGCGTAAGCGGCCGCGTCATATCTCGACCTCCATCCCGTCATAGGCGATTTCCCAGCCTGCCGCTTCGACAGCGCGGCGCTCGGGCGAGTCTTCGATCAGCACCGGATTGGTATTGTTGAGGTGGATGAAGATGCGTCGTGCCGGAAGGTCCGCAAGCCGCGCGAGCGAACCCTCCGGACCGGACATCGCGACGTGCCCCATGCGCCGTCCGGTCTTGTGGCCTACGCCCGCGACGAGCATTTCATCGTCGGTGAACACCGTGCCGTCGAAGAAGACCACGTCCGCCTGCCGCAGCGTCTGCTGCACGGAGGGCGTGAGGTCGGCGCAGCCGGGAGCGACCATGAGGCGACGGTCGCCATCCTGTATCAATGCGGCGTACGTGGGCCCCGGCGTAGGTTGCGCGGCGGCGCGATCCTCCAGGTACAAAGGGATTTTTCCCGGCATCGGCAGCCAGGTCACGCTAAGCCCGTTGCCGCAATCGACCGCCTGCCGCACGGGCACCTCGACGCGCTCCACCAGCGACGGGTCGAGCACGTCGAACACGGGATTGGCGTGCAGCACATCAAGGATCGGCCGCGGGGCGAACACGCGGAACGTGGCGGCTTCGCGCAGGACCAGCAAGCCGCCGATGGCATCGACATCCGCGTTGAGCACGGCAACTCCACTGATCGGACTATGCCGCCTTCCCTGGCGCGGCGCGAGAAAGGTGCTCGCGAGGATTTGCCCACGCACATCCGGCGACGCGCCGATGAGAAGCCAACGGTCCCTATCGATCGAAACGGCGACGCCCACCTGCGTGCGCGGCCGAACGGGAGAACCGGCCACACGCGCAAGCGCACAGACCCGGCATCGGCAGTTCCACTGCGGTACGCCGCCACCTGCCGCCGAGCCCAGAACAACCGCTCTCACGCGCTCGTCACCATTCCGCGTGCGCGGGTGACGGCGTGATCACGGGCCTAGAGTTCGCCCGGCAGGTAGGCGTTGATCTCCATGCCGATGCAGATTTCCCGGATCACTGGGCGTTTCCAAGCCATGGTGGACTCTCCTGTCTTCTTCCTTGTCGGGCCCCCACCACCAGGTGGTTGCCTACGTCTCCAACTAGACTTCCCGATCCTCTCTGTCAACCGGAAGTCCTGTTCCGGTCTTTTAGTATGTCAGCACCGTCCTGATACTTTCGCCGCGGCGCAGCAGATCGAATCCGGCGTTGATCTGATCGAACGGCAACACGTGCGTGATAAGATCGTCGATGTTGATCTTGCGGTTCATGTACCAGTCCACGATCTTCGGCACGTCCGTCCGCCCGCGCGCGCCGCCGAACGCCGTGCCCTTCCATACCCGGCCGGTCACCAGTTGGAATGGACGGGTCGCGATCTCCTGCCCTGCCCCGGCAACCCCGATGATCACCGAGGTGCCCCAGCCGCGATGGCAGCATTCGAGCGCCTGGCGCATGACCTTCACGTTGCCGATGCACTCGAAGGTATAGTCGGCCCCGCCGTCGGTCAGGTCGACCAGATACGCCACCAGGTCCTTGCCAACCTCGTTCGGGTTGACGAAGTGGGTCATGCCGAACTTCTCTGCCGCAGCCTTGCGCGCATTATTGAGGTCCACGCCGACGATCATGTTGGCGCCGGCCATCCGCGCGCCCTGGATCACATTGAGGCCGATGCCGCCCAGGCCGAACACCACGACGTTGTCGCCGGGCTGGACCTTTGCCGTGTTGATCACCGCGCCGATCCCGGTCGTCACGCCGCACCCGATGTAGCAGACCTTCTCGAACGGCGCGTCCGGCCGGATCTTCGCCACCGCGATCTCGGGCAGGACCGTGAAGTTGGCGAAGGTCGAGCACCCCATGTAGTGCATCACCGGCTTGCCGTTGCAGGAAAACCGGCTGGTTCCGTCCGGCATCACCCCGCGGCCCTGGGTCGCCCGGATCGCGGTGCACAGGTTGGTCTTGCGCGACAAGCAGGCTTTGCATTGCCGGCACTCGGGCGTGTAGAGCGGAATCACGTGATCGCCGCGGCTCACGCTGGTGACGCCGGCGCCGACGTCGACCACGATGCCGGCCCCCTCGTGACCGAGGATCGCCGGGAAAAGACCCTCGGGATCGGCGCCGGAGAGGGTGTACTCGTCGGTGTGGCAGATCCCGGTGGCCTTGATCTCCACCAGGACCTCTCCCGCCTTCGGTCCCTCCAGCGTCACCGTCTCGAGGGAAAGCGGTGCGCCGGCCTTCCAGGCGACTGCCGCGCGAACATCCATGGCTGCCCGCCCCCTTCAGGCCTTGAGAACGCCCGACGCCTTGGCGAGATGCGTCGCGATGGCGTCCATGAGCGGCGGCGACAGGCAGTCGTAAGGCTCCAACCCGAGTTCCCTGAGCCGGCTACGGATCGCGCCCATCTCCGACGGTGGCGTGCCGGACTCGATGACGGACGAGACGAAGGCCGCGAACTCCGGCGGCGCCCACCCGCTCTGGGGCGACAGTTCGGTATGGATGAAATCCAGCCCATAGAACGGGTGGTCCTTGTTCTCGATGCGCCCGAACATGTGCACGCCGCAGTCCCTGCACGCATGGCGCTGGATGGTCGCGGAGGGATCGACCACGTGTAGCTTCTCCGCGTGCTCCACGACCGTCAGCTTGTCGCGCGGCACAACGCCGACGACCGAGAAGGTGGCGCCGGCCGGCTTCCAGCACTTGGTGCAGCCGCAGGCGTGATTATAGGCGACCTGGCTGTCCACCCGTACAACCACCGGGTTGCTCGTGCACTTGCACCGCAAGGTCCCGCCGCCGAAGCCGGCGATCGCTGGCTTGAGGCCGCCATCCACCGCCGGATGAATTGAGAGTGCGCTTGCCATCGTCTGTCTCCCTCCAGGCCCCGTTTTGTGCTTGCGGCGGGGTGCCGGTGTCCGGTGATATCTCTTCCGGCCCTTGGCCCTGCGTCCCGCTCGCTCTTTCGTGAACGGTGGCTCCGGCGTCGGCCTTTGCCGTCCGTCACCCCCGGCAGCAAGCCACGCCCGGCCCACCGGCTCCCTGTGTTCGCAAGAGCCGTGCCATGGTCTGTGGTTCCACGGTTTCATGAAATCCCAGCAGGTTCCCGGCCCGCCGCCTGGCGTCCCTCCTCCGACCTGCATCAAAGACGTGACAGATGAGGCGAAAAGGGCGACATTGTGTACCGGTTGCCAAGAAACTTGAACGATCCGGCTGGTGCCCTGATGCCCTGGCGGCGGCCCGGATCTGGTTGGGGACGTCCGGGAATGGTCGCAGACATGTTGGGAACGCGGCATGACCGCGCTCCGCCGACAGTCGAGGACGCGCGTCGCCACGCGGACCTGGTTCGGCGAAGATGCGCCGGGGTCATCACCGATCACCTCGACCCGCAGACCGAAACATACGTGGTGGCGGCGTGGGAACGTTGTCTGACCGATTACGGCCTCGAGCCCGGCGACGATCCGCCGGGCGAGCAGATCGGCAGGAAATTCCTTGAGCAACGGCGAGCCCAATTAGGACCACTCGCCCAGATCGTGCGCGCCGAGATGCGGCGCCTCTTCGGCCAGATCGCACCATCGCGCTACCTGCTGCTGCTGACCGACGCCGATGGCGTCATTCTGGAGCGTATGTGCGAACCGGGCCACGAGGAGCTGCTGCGGCGTGTCGATCTCGCGCCGGGATTCATCTGGAACGAACGGCACGAAGGCACGAACGGACCGGGCACCTGCCTGCATGATCGTGTGCCCCGGCTGATCCACCGTCAGGAGCATTTCTTCGCGCGCAACGTGCACATGACGTGCTCCGCCGCGCCGCTGTGGGGGCCGAACGGGCAGGTGCTGGGCGCCCTCGACGCCTCGCATTTCGATTGCGCCGACAGCCGGCCAAGCCAGGCTCCCACGCTCGCGCTCGTCTGGACGTCGACGCGGATCATCGAGCAGGCCTATTTCGCCAGCAGTTTCAAGGATTGCTGGATTCTCCGTTTTCATGAACAGGCCGAGATGGTTGGACAACTCCAGGCCGCGATGCTCGCGGTGGACGAGCACGGCCGGATCCGCGCCGCGGAAAGCACCGCCCCGACCCGGCTCGCGGCCGAGGGGCATGAAGCCCTGGTCGGGCGCGGCATCGGCGACCTGTTCGATATCTCGACCAGCCGATTCTTCGATGATGCGCGAAGCCGACCATGCCAGGGCTGGCCGGTTACCAGTCGCAAGGGGCACCTCCTCTACGCGGGAATCTGGCCGCCGCAGGATCCGCCGCTCGCGGTCTGGCCGGCCGCCGGCGCGGCGCGCGGCTCCGGCGCGCCGACGCTGACGCGCAATCGGCGCTCGGACCTTTCGCAGCACCGTCTCGGCGATCCGGCGATGGCGCAGAATGCGTGGCGCGCCGAACGGGTGATGAACCGGGACGTCCACATCCTGCTCCAGGGCGAGACGGGCACCGGCAAGGATACGTTCGCGCGCGCGATCCACCAGAGCGGCGATCGCCGCGACAAGCCGTTCGTCGCGGTGAGCTGCGCGGCGATTCCGGAAAGTCTGATCGAGAGCGAGCTGTTCGGCTACGACGCCGGCGCCTTCACCGGCGCCCGTGTCGGTGGCATGCGGGGCAAGGTGGTGGCGGCGCAAGGCGGCACCTTGTTCCTGGACGAGATCGGCGACATGCCGCTTCCCCTGCAAGCTCGCCTGTTGCGCCTGCTGGAGGAAAAGGAGGTGATGCCGCTCGGCAGCAGCCGCGCCATCGCCGTGGATGTACGCGTGATCAGCGCGACGAACCGCGATCTTGGGGGGATGGTGGCAGATGGTACGTTCCGCAAGGACCTCTACTACCGCCTTGCCGGGCTGACGCTCACCCTGCCGCCGTTGCGGGAGCGCCAGGACTGCGAGCAGCTCATCCGCGGCGTCGCGGCCGAGGAAATCGGAGGGGCGGGGGTCACTTTCGCGCCGGACACGCTGCGGGTGCTGCTCGCTCATTCCTGGCCGGGCAATATCCGGGAACTGCGCAACGTGCTTACGACCGCAATCGCCTTCAGCGGCGGCCAGCCGATCGAGCCGGCCCATCTGCCGCAGGGGCTCGGCGGGGATATGCCGCTTGATCGACCCACCGTGCCGGCGGTCGAAACGCCGGACGCCGCACCGGGTCCCCTCGCTGCGGCCGAGCGCGAGCGGCTGTTGTTCGAACTCAAGCGCCGCCACTGGAACGCGACCGCGACCGCGGCCGCGCTCGGGATCAGCCGCAACACGCTCTACCGGAAGCTGCGCAAGCACGGGGTTCGTATTGCGCCGGACAAGACGGACGGCGGCTGACCATCCCGCTCCCGTCCCGGCGGCTCAGCCGCCGGCGAAGACGAGCCGATTGCGGTTGTCGAGCAGCGGCACGCCATAGCTCTCCAGGATTTGCGTGATCTTCGGCTGCTCCTGGGCGAGCGCCGCATTGAGCCGCCGCCGCCACGCGTCCTCGCCATTGCGCACGCCCATCACGATGCTGAACGCCATCGGCGCTGCGTTTTGCTCGTGCAGCAACGGCGCGATCGCCAGCTTGCCGTCCGACTGCCTGGCGAAATAGCCCGCAATCGGTCCCCACAGGACGCCGATATCGATCTTTCCCTGCGCGAGATCACGCACCATCTGCCGTGCCGGCGCGAAGAAGCGCAGGTTGACCGCCAGTTCGTAAGCATGGACATGGCCGAGCAGGCCATCCTCGGCGAGGATGGTGGCCGGCGGCGTGCCGGCGATCACGCCGATCCGCTGCCCCTTGAGCCTCGGGTCCTCCAGGCTCGCGATGCCGTGAAACATGCTGTGCCGGCGATAGATCAGCGCGTAGACAGAACGATAATAGGCGTTGGAATTCTCGACTTTCGTGTATCCCTGAGTGATCCCCATCACCACGTCGCAGCGATACGCATCGAGCGTCAACCGCAGGAAGCCGAACACCTGCGGTTGCCAGGTGAACCCCAGCCGCTTGCCAAGATCCTTGGCGAGCACGCCGGCGATCCGGTTCTCGAACCCCTGGCGCGCCTGGTTCGAGAATGGCAGATCGTTCGGGTCGGCGCACACGCGGAAGACGTGCGGGTCCACAAGCTCGGCCCCGATACCGAGGCCAGGCGCCTGAGCCAGCGCGCGGCCGCCGGCGACGAACACGACCAGCAGCGCGAGCAGCCCGCGCAGGGCGAACGCACGCCGCCCTGCGCGGCGCGGTGCGATCATTGCGGGATACCGAGACATTCGTACGAGACCTTGTTGAAGCCCTTGGGCGCCGGCGCGTGCTTCTCGGGGCGGCCGCGGCCGAGCGCGCCGGTCGACCGGGCGCGCAGGTACGAATAGATTTCGTTGATGAAGCACATCACGTTCTTGTTCATTCCCTCCGCCGGCATGACGAGATCTTGCGACGCGCTCACCGAGCGCTTGCCCCCCGCGACCGTCGCAAGGAACTGCGCATAGGTCAGATGCCTGACCGAGTTGGCCAGCGCGGGAGCGTAGGATGAGCCCGATCCGTCCGGTCCGTGGCACACCAGGCAAATGGAATTGTAGCGAAGATAGCCGACGAATGTTCCCCAGTCGACGGTGCCGTCCTTGGCGATATGGTAGGTGGGCACGCCGTCCTTGTCGGTCCACAGGCCGCCGGTTTCGGTGACCGCCTTGGCATTGGCTGGGCCGCCGGGAGGCGCGGCGGCGCCGCAGATCATTCCGATGGCAAGCCCGGTCAGAAGAATGCACAGATAACGCGTCACGGCTCTGGAATCCCCGCTGCGGTGTGGACAATGGAAGGGCCTGGCACCCCCATGGCGGGATGCCAGGCCCGGGTCGTTTCATGTTGCGGTCGGACGGGACGTCACGATGCCGGAAGCGCGAACACAGTAAGCTGGCCGCCGAGAGCCGTGTAGTCCTTCAGCGCGGCATAGCCGCCGACCGCACCGAGGCCGGCATGCGGATCGGTCAGTCCCGCTGCCAGGCCGATGCCTGCCCAACCGCCCACACCCGACAACACCGCAATGTACTGCCTGCCGTCATGCATATACGTCATCACGTTGCCGATGATGCCCGACGGTGTCTTGAAGTCATACAGCACCTTTCCGGTCTTGGCATCGACGGCGCGCAAATAGCCCTTCAAGGTGCCGTAGAAGACCACGTCGCCGGCGGTGGCGAGTGCGCCACCCCAATCGGAGAACTGATCCTTGATCTGCCAGACGGTCTTGCCGGTCAGCGGATCGAATGCGATGAACCGGCCCATGTAGCCGCCAGGCCCGGGGAACATCGAAAGTGTGGCGCCGACATAGGGCTGTCCCGCGGTGTAGGCGACCGGATATGGCTCGTAGTCCATGCAGACGTGGTTGGTCGGCACGTAGAACAGACCGGTCCTGGGATCGAACGCCGCCGGCTGCTCATCCTTCGAACCGAGCGCAGCCGGGCAGACGCCCTTGTAGTTGACATTCACGCCATGCGAACCCGGCGCGAATTGCGCGACCACCGACGGGCGCCCGTAATTGGGGCTGGACGGATTCATGTCCACCCCGGTGGTCCAGTTGACATCGGGGTCGTATTTGTGGACCGCGATCAGGTCGCCGTTGGCCCGGTTCAACACGTAGGCGAGACCGTTGCGGTCGAAGTGCACCAAGGTCGGCACCTTCTGGCCGTTGACCGTAAGATCAGCCAGGATCATCTCATTGACCCCGTCATAGTCCCACTGATCGTGCGGCGTCATCTGGTAGACCCACTTGGCGACACCGGTGTCCGGGTTGCGGGCGAAGATGGTCATCGACCATTTGTTGTCGCCGGGCCGCTGGTCCGGGTTCCACGTCGAAGGATTGCCCGAGCCATAGTAGATCAGGTTGAGCTTGGGATCGTAGGAGAGCCAGCCCCAGGTATCCCCGCCGCCGATCTTCCACTCGTCGCCCTTCCAGGTCTTCAGGCTGGAATCCGGCCCGACCGGCTTGCCCAGGTCGGTCGTGGTCTTCGGATCGAGCAGGATCTCCTTGTCGGGGCCTTCCGAGTATGCCTTCCAGATCAGGTGGCCGTCGGAGAGGCTGTAGGCCGCCAGAAAGCCCTGCACGCCGAATTCGCCGCCGGACACGCCGACGATGACCTTGTCGCCCACGATCAGCGGCGCGCCGGTGCCGGTGGCTCCGATCTTGTAGCTCGCGACCTCGGTGCTCCAATCGACCTTGCCGGTCTTGGCATCGAGCGCCACCAGGGTGTTGTCCGCCTGGTGCAGGATGATCTTGCCGTCGCCGTAGGCGACGCCGCGGTTCACCGTGTCGCAGCACATGACCGGGATCACTGCGGGATTCTGACGTGGCGTGTACTGCCACAGGATGCGCTCGTGATCGTTCAGGTCGAGCGTGTACACGGTATTGGGGAATGGGCCGACCAGGTACATGACGTTCCCGATCACCAACGGCTGGCCTTCATGTCCGCGTAATATGCCGGTTGAGAATGTCCATGCCACCTGCAGATGGCTGGCGTTGCCGGCGTTGATCTGGTCCAGCTTCGAGTATCGCCAGGAGTCATAATTGCCGGACGGTATCACCCAGTCGTCAGGGTTGGCCGACATATGCTCGAGCGACTCCGCCGTCGCATGTCCGGTTGCTGCCATCTGCCCGGCGCTGGCGCCCGGCAGGACGGCAAATGCCGCCAGCACCAGGCCAACTGCGACGCCTGGTATCCATTTCGCGTAGTGGAACATTCTCATTCCTCCCATTGAGCCTTCGCTGAGCTCATTCCTCCGTTACGCCGCCACGAGGCATACGCGCCGTGCCGCCGCAGCATCGCACGCGCCACCCGGGCCGGCCCGGTAGGCCTCCCGCGGGGACATGCGCGAGCTTTCGCACGAGCCCGCCACCCGGACGGATGGCGCCCTCCGACCAAGCATACCCTGGCCGACCGCGACGCCGGTCAGGGTCGACAGGACCCAAACTCTTGAAACGATGCGCGCATGGCCGAAGGTGCGGACTCCAAGCTCGACTTAAGCTCGGCCCATACTAAGCAAGCTGCGTGCCAGGTCGGCGTATCGTGGCGCGGCCCGATATTCCAGCCACATATGGGCCGCGTATCCGGCGGCCCCGGGGTGGCGACGCATCATGGGCGTGACAGCGCCGGAAGAGCGGCGGGACACTATGTAACGGAACGGGGACGCCGGTACGGCCAGCCCGACGCTCGTGTTGCCCTCTAGAAGCAGCGGACCTCCCCCTCCGCTTCGGCCTCGCGCAGGCGGCGGACGATGTTCTTCGCGGTCGCGGTATGGAATTCCATGCTCAGGAAGCTTTTCTCGCGCTGCATGCGAAGCACCGTCTCCGCCGAGACATAACCCTTGTAAGGGAGGATCGATGCCACCACGTCGATCGCGCAGGAGCAGCGATCAAGCGCCTCCTGTGTCTGACCGTTGACTTGCATACAGGCGAAGACGTAGTCCGCCCGCGCCGAGGTGGGGTAGTCGTCCCGGGGACCCTTATCCGATCCGCCGCAACCGGTCGCGGCGAACGCCGCCGCGGGAGCGCCGAGCATGATCAGCAGCAAGAGTTTTTTCATTTCCCCCAAATGTCCTTTCGTATCCTGGCACCGGGCCTGCACGCCCCTCGGCCATCTGGCGATCGTCCAACTCCCGGAGGAAGATGTCGACAGAAAGATCGGCGCGAGCAGGCGGGGACGATAGTGCGGCCGGTGGCAGACGCGAAACCCCGGAACGCGATGCTGCGCCGCACCCTGCTCGCCGCAGCGGCCTCCCTCGCGCCGGCCTCGGCCGGCGGCGCCGTTGCGCCCCCGGTGGTCCGGCTCGGTGTTCTGGTCTTCGGCACAGCGCAGTGGGTCGCCCGCGTGATCCGGCGCCACCGGCTCGATCAGGCCCACGGCTTCATGTTGCGAACGGAGGCGCTTGCCAACAATGGCGGCGGGACCGTGGCGCTGCTCGGCGGATCGGTCGATATCATCGTGTCCGATTGGCTGTTCGTCGGCATTGAACGGGCGCACGGTCTGCCGTTGCGTTTCGCCCCGTTTTCCTCGGCGACCGGGGCCCTGCTCCTCCGGCGCGGTTCCGCGATCCGTTCGCTGCGCGACCTCGCGGGTCGGCGGCTCGGCGTGGCGGGCGGCCCGTACGACAAGTCCTGGATGATCGTTCGTGCCGCCGCGCGGCAGCGCGACGGCATCGACCTCGCGCGCGCGGCGAATGTCATCTATGCGGCGCCGCCACTGCTCAGCGCCAAGCTCGCGCAGGGCGAGCTCGACGCGGTGCTCACCTTCTGGAATTTCGCCGCGGCGCTGGAGGTCGCCGGCTTCCGCCCGCTCGTCACCGTTGCGGCCTGCGCCCACACGCTCGGCTTGCCGGACCCCCTGCCGATCCTCGGCTATGTGTTCAAGCAAGCCTGGGCGGAAAGCGCCCCGAGCCGGATCGAAGGATTCCTCGCCGCGTCCGCGGCGGCGGAGCGCATCCTGACCGATTCTGATGCGGAATGGGACGCGATCCGTCCGCTGATGAATGCGCCCGATGACCGGCTTTTCACGCGGCTCAAGGTGGGCTTCCGGGCCGGCATCGTGCACGCCACGCCCGCGCTGGCGCAGCAGGCGGCCGACCGGCTGTTCGCGGTGCTCCACGCGGTCGGGGGCACCGCGGCCACGGGCGGGCTGTCACGCCTGCCGCCCGGCGTCTTCTGGGCGGCGCCGTCGTGATGACGTATGGCGGAACCGGCCGCGCGGCATCGCTGGCCGCCTTCGTCGGCCTCTGGTGGGTCGCATCGCGGGCCGCCGGGAACCCGGCCTTGCTGCCGGGCCCGCCCGCGGTACTCGGCTTCGCGTGGCGGGCCACTCTTTCCGGCGCGATGCCGCGCAACATCGCCTTGACCAGCCTGCGCGTCGCGGCCGCCTTCTCGATCTCCATGCTGGTCGGCAGCGTCGCCGGCTACATCGCCGGCCGGTCGCCACGGGCGGATGCGCTGATGGATCCGTGGCTGGTGATCCTGCTCAATCTGCCCGTGCTTGTGGTGGTCGTGCTCTGCTACATCTGGGTCGGGTTGAACGACGTCGCCGCGGTCCTGGCGGTGGCGCTTGTCAAGACGCCCACCGTGATGGTCACCGTGCGCGAAGGCGCGCGCGCGCTCGATCCCGGGCTCGACGAGCTTGCCTGGGTCTATCGGCTGCCGCCGGGGCAGCGCGCGCGGCAGGTCGTCATACCGCAACTGGCGCCCTATCTCGCCGCCGCGGGACGCAGCGGGCTGTCGATCACCTGGAAGATCGTGCTGATCGTCGAGCTGCTCGGCCGCCCCAACGGGGTCGGCTTCGCGCTCGATGAATTGTTCCAGACCTTTAATGTCGCCGGCATCCTGGCGTACGGCCTGGCCTTCGCCGCACTGATGCTGCTGGTCGAGAGCCTGCTGCTGCGGCCATGGGAAGATCATGCCAATGCCTGGCGACGATGACCTCGCCGTGCACATCGCGGCCAAGGCCTACCGGGATGCCGACGGAAGGCCGCGCGAGGTGCTGCGCGACGTCGCCTTTACCGGCGCGCGGGGCGAGATCCTCGCGCTGCTCGGTCCCTCCGGCGCCGGCAAGACCACCATCCTGCGCATCGTCCTTGGGCTCGATCGCGCGTTCGAAGGTACGATCAGGGTGCCGCGTGGGCGCCTCGGCGTGATGTTCCAGGAACCGCGGCTGCTGCCCTGGCTCTCGGTCGGCGCCAACCTGCGCCTGATGGCCGGCGAGCAGGCCGCGGATATCCCCGGCCTGCTCGCGGAGCTGGGCCTCGCGGGCACCGAGGCGCTGTTTCCCAGCGCGCTGTCGCTCGGCATGGCCCGCCGGGTCGCGTTGGCCCGCGCGCTGCTCGGCCGACCAGCGATGCTGGTGCTCGACGAGCCGTTCGCTTCACTCGATCCGAAATCCGCTGCGGACATGGCGCGTCTGCTCGTTCGCGCCGTGCGGCGGGACCGAGCGCTGATCCTGCTGTCAACACACGACCTGGACCAGGTGCTCGGGGTCGCCGACCGCCTGCTCATGCTCACGGGCCGGCCGGCGCGTCTCGCGGCAGACTGCCCGACATGCCGGGTGAAGGAGCCCGCGGAGGAGGCTGTCATCCCGAGCGTGCGGCAGCAACTGCTGGCGCGCTTTCCGTTTCTTCGCACTGAGACCGCGCCGGAGTCGGCCCCATGACCCCATGCGCGCCGAAGCCGGAACACGTGGTCGTTGTTGGCACCACGGACGGGATCGTAAGCGACATCGCTTGCCAAGCCGGCGATTTCGGTCTCCACTCCGACCAAGGTCTTGGGATGTGGTGAGAATGTATCCCGGGAGGAACAAACAGTCCGTGCCCATCACGCGGCCACCCCCAGGTGCCGGCCCGATTTCCCGGCGGCGCGCCGCGATCGGCGCCTTGGCCGCCGCAGCCGGCACGCATGTCGCCCCGGCCGCGCCCGCCGCGTCGCCCCCCACCTTGGCGATCGGCTATATCCACTGGTTGCACACGGTCGAGACCATCTCGCTGGTCGCCACGCCCGCCCGGGATAACGGCCAGGCCGGTGCCGAGGTAGGAACCGACGACAACAACACCACCGGACGCTTCATGAACCAGCGCTTCGTGCTGGTTTCCGCGCAGGTCCGCACGAACGAGGATCCGGTCACGGCGCTCCAGGCGCTGATTGCCCGCGGCATCCGCTTCGTGCTCACCGACCGCCCGGCGGCGGACGTGCCCAGGCTCGCGGACGCCGGCGCGCCGCATGGCGTCACCATCTTCAATGTCGGCGCCGCCGAGGATGCGCTGCGCCAGGAGGACTGCCGCCGGAACGTGGTCCACACCGCGCCGTCCCACGCCATGCTGGCCGATGCGCTCGCGCAGTACCTGCTCTGGAAGCGATGGAGCCGCTGGTTCCTGGCCTATGGCGCGCGTCCGCGCGACCTGTTGCTGGCCGCCGCCTACCGGCGTTCGGCCAAGGTTTTCGGCGCCCGCATCGTCGCGGACCGCCAGTACAAGGGCAAGGCCGGATCGCGTGAAACCGACAGCGGCCTGATCGACCTGCAGAAGCAATTGCCGGTCTTCACGCAGAACGCGCCGCGCTACGACGTTCTGGTCGCCGCCGATGAAAACTCCGTGTTCGCCGACAACCTGCCTTACCGCACCTGGAACGCGCGGCCGGTGGCAGGCTCGGCGGGACTGATGCCGACGAGCTGGGATCCGAACAGCGTCGCCTACGGCGGCAAGGAAATGCAGGATCGGTTCATCGCCTACGCCCATCGCTTCATGACCGCGCTCGACATGAACGCCTGGGTCGCGGTGCGCATGATCGGCACCGCCGCCAGCTACGCGCATACGCTCGATCCCGACGGCATCCTCGCCTACATGCGCGGCCCGCAATTCCAGCTCGGCGCCTATCGCGGCCTGAGCCTGTCGCTGCGCGAATGGGATGGGCAGGTGCGTCAGGCCATCCTGCTGTCCAATTCGGGACGGACCGTCGTCTCGATGTCGCCGCAACCCGGTTTCCTGCACGAGCGGACCGTGCTCGATACGCTCGGCATCGACAGGGCCGAGAGCACGTGCAAGCTGCTTTCGGCAAGCAAGGACTGAGGACGATCGATGCGGTTTATGCTCGCCACCGGGTTGCTGCTGCTCCTTTGCCTGACGGCCCCGGCCGTGGCCGCCATGGCGTATGTCTCGAACGAAAAGGACAATACGGTCAGCGTGATCGACCTTGCGCAGATGAAGGTGGTCAGGACGGTACCGACCGGAGAGCGCCCGCGCGGCATGGCGCTGACGCGCGACGGCAAGCGCCTGCTGGTCTGCGAAGGCGATTCCAATCGCATCGACATCTTCGACACCAGCACCTGGAAAGTCATCGGGGCGATCGACACCCCGGATCCGGAATATGCGGCGCTGCGCGAAAATTCCGACGATCCGCTTTATGTCTCCAATGAGAACAACGCCCTGGTGACGGTGTGGAACATCGACACCCAGCGGATGCTGGCACAATTGCCGACGGGGGTCGAACCGGAGGGAATGGCCGTAAGCCCGGACGGGCAGTTGATCGTCAACACCACCGAGACGACGGACATGGCGCAATTCTTCTCCTACAAGACGGGGAGGAACGTCGCCAACGTACTGGTGCCGCCTCGTCCGCGCTGGGCTGCCTTCACCCACGACGGCAAGGAGGTCTGGGTCTCCTCCGAGCTTGGCGGCACGGTAACGGTGATCGACACCACGACCTTCAAGATCCTTGCCACCATCCATTTCGCCGTGCAGGGGCTGCGCAGCACGTTCCTCCAGCCGGTGGGAATCAGCATCACCCGAAATGACGAACTCGCCTTCATCGCGCTCGGCCCGGCGAACCGGGTCGCCGTGGTGAGCGTGCCCACGCGCAAAGTGCTGTCCTACATCAAGACGGGAACGAAACCGCTGCGCGTCTCCAAATACCTGCTCGTCGGCCAGCGCCCGTGGCACATGGCCTTCACGCCGCATGGCAGGTACCTGCTGACCGCCAACGGTCTGTCGAACGACGTCTCTGTCATCCGCATATCCGACCAGCGCGTGATCAACACGATTCCCGTAGGCCAGCAGCCATGGATGGTCCTGGTATCCCCGCGCTGAAGCACGCCCGGGCGTTTGCGCCCGGCGCCGGATCCGGGGCGGAAGCCGCGTTTGCCGGCGCCCCAGGCCCGGCGTTGACGATCGAGGACGTAAGCCATGCCTATGGCGCGCGCCGGGCACTCGACGGCGTGAGCTTCGCCGTACCGGCGGGCGGCTTTGCCGCGCTGCTCGGCCTGAACGGCGCCGGCAAGACCACGTTGATGTCGCTGATCACCCGCCTGTTCGACACGCGGCACGGCCGCATCCGGGTGCAAGGCTGCGACGTCGCCCGCCGGCCGAGCGCGGCGCTGGCCGAACTCGGCGTCGTGTTCCAGGCACGTACCCTCGATCTGGATCTCAGCGTGCGCGACAATCTGCTCTATCACGCGGCGCTGCACGGCATGGGCCGGGCGGCGGCGCGGGGGCGCGTCGCGGCCGTGCTGCGCGATGTCGGCCTCAGCGAGCGGGCGCGTGACAAGGCGCGCAACCTCTCTGGCGGGCAGATGCGCCGGATCGAGATCGCGCGCGCACTGATGCACGAACCGAGCGTCCTGGTACTCGACGAACCGACGGTCGGGCTCGATGTCGCGTCCAAGGCCGCGATCGTCGCGGAGGTCCGCAGCCTCTCCCGCGCCCGCGGCGTCGCCGTGCTGTGGGCCACGCATCTTCTCGACGAGGTCGAGCCAGGCGATCAGGTCATCGTGCTGCATGCGGGGCGGGTGCTCGCGCAAGGCGAGCTGGCCGAGGTCATCGCGGCCGGACGGGCCACCGATCTCCGCTCGGCCTTCCAGGCGCTGACCGGGGCGACCGGCCCAGGGGGCGAGGGCGGCGGCGAGGTGGGGGGCGCGGCATGAGCGCCACCGCCACAGCCAGGCTCCATCGTCGCCTCGGTCCGGGTGGATACCTGATCTGCTTGCGCGGGATCATGTGGCGTGAGGGGCTCCGCTTCGTGCACCAACGCGGGCGGTTTCTGGCAGCCCTGGTACGGCCGCTGGTGTGGCTCGTCATCTTCGCCGCCGGCTGGCGGGAGGTGCTCGGCGTCTCGATCATGCCGCCGTACCACACCTACATCCTCTACAGCACCTATGTCGTGCCGGGGCTGCTGGCGATGGTGCAGTTCTTCTACGGCATGCAGTCCTCGCTCTCGATGGTCTATGACCGTGAAATGGGCAACATGCGCGTACTGCTGGTCAGCCCGTTCCCGCGCTGGTTCCTGCTCATGTCCAAGCTCACGGCCAGTACCGCGATCTCGGTGTTCCAGTGTTACGCGTTCCTCGTCATTGCCTGGCTCTGGGGCATTGACCTGCCGCAGACCGCCTGGCTCGCGGTGCTGCCGGCGCTGCTTCTTTGCGGATTCATGCTGGGGGCGATGGGCATGGTGCTGTCCTCCTTGGTCCGTCAGCTCGAGAACTTCGCCGGGGTGATGAACTTTGTGATCTTCCCAATGTTCTTTGCCTCCTCCGCGCTCTACCCGCTGTGGCAGGTGCAGCAGTCGAGCCCGCTGCTGTATCAGGCCTGTCGTCTCAATCCTTTCACCTATGCGGTCGAGCTGACTCGCTTCAGCCTCTATTCCACCATGAACCCGATCGCGCTTGGGGTCGTGCTCGCCTGTAGCGTGGTGTTCACCGCCGCCGCGATCCTTGCGTACGATCCTGCGCGCGGGCTGCTGGCCCGGCGCCCTGGCGCGGGCGGATGAGCGGGGAGCGCCGCGCAGCATGAAGGGATGCCCATGAGGAAGCCGTTCGCGGTCGCCCTCGCGCTTCTTGTCTTTGCCACTGCGACGCCGGCGATCGCCGCGGCGCCCGCGCCGCTCGATCCCGACTGGCCCTGCCAGTCGATCAAGATCGCGCATATGTCGCTGGCGGCAGTGTGGGGCGGCCCGCCGCTGGGGAAGTTTCGTACCGACTGGCCGCACTACCCGGACGCCGCCGCCCTCGCGCAGCGGCTGACGCAGCGGCGCGTGCCACTCACTGAGGCCAAGGCCGAGCTGACGGCGTTCGCTGCTTCCGCGGGCGCCAACCGGAAACCCGAGCTTCTTGCCTTCATGGGCGCGGCATTCGCGTTGCTCGACCGGGAGCGGTTGGAGGTCGTGCAGGGGCTCGATCGTTTCGGCGCACGGCAGATCAGCTACGCCGCCCAGATCCGCGCCGAGATCACGGCCCTGCACGATGCCCAGGACGCCCAGCCGCCGGACCAGAAGAAGGTGGAGACCCTGGCGAACCGGGTCTATTGGGATACGCGCGTGTTCGCGTCCCGCAAGAGCATGATCTCCGACGCCTGTTTCGTGCCCGACCGGATCGAGCATCGCCTGTTCGCGTTGGCGGGCGTCACGGCGAGCCTGCTTCCGTAACCATTGGCCTGACGCGATGATTCTCTAGTGTGCCGATCCTGACGCATGTTGCCGTCATCAGCGGTCAGGATCGGCACACGAGCTCTTTATTTTCAGTGGCCTGCTGCCCCTTACCTTCGCTGCGAAGGGCAGCGAAGGTAAGGGGCAGGACGCTAGCTGACCGACGGTCGCGTGTGGCGCGGGCGCGAGGCGCCACCCCCTCTGGACCTCCTGCCGGGGGACGAGCCCCCGGCCTTGCGTGCCGCCCCGCTCCCCGGCGTCAGGCGGCGAGCCCGGCCTCCATGTCGCGCGCCAGCGCGCCGTCCTGCTCGGCCAGGGCTTCCGCCTCGCGGCGGTATTTGGCGGCGTAGGCGCGGGCGGTCGGCACCAGCATGCGCACATAGGCGGCGAAGGACTCGTGGTCCTCGCCGTCCTGGGTCGCCGGCTTGAAGGTGCGCAGGGAGGCGACCAGGGTGCGGGTGCCGCGCTCGGCGACGTCGACCGCGACTTGCAGGGCGTGCAGCGCCTTCTGGGCGTCCTCGGCGGCATTGGGCGGGGGCGGGCTCTCCCCGGCGCGCCGGGTCTTCCCCTGCCAGTCCCGGAGCGCGGTCTTGTATTCGCCGTCCTGCTTTTCCCACAGGGTCATCGCGGTGATCAGACCGCGGCCGGAGCCGCGCCGCAGCGGCGGGTCCGCCTTCGATTCCGCCGCGCCGGAGAAGGCGGCGAAGCTCGCCGAGGTGAACTCCACCGGGCCGGGGTACCATTCCTCCGGCCGCTGCACCGGCTGCAGCAGCACCGGATCGTCCGGGTAGAGGGTTTCCAGGAAGGTCACGACCTTCTGCACGTTGGAGTTCTTGTTGCTCAGCACTTCCTCGGTCAGGCCGCATTTCTGCATCGCCGAGCGGGCGACCGGGTCGTTCTCCACCTCCGCGCCCCAGGCGATGACGTATTTGGCGAGCGTCGGGTTCTTGCGGATGGCGGCGCGGACGGTCTTGCGGTCGTCGGGGTTCTCGCGCGCGCTGACGTAGTCCTTCCAGGCCTTCTTCAGCTCGGCCTCGCGCACGTATTTGGTGATCAGCACGCGCAAGGTGGACACGCCGCTTACCGTGGCGGCGACGACGTGCCCGGCCGGGGCGAAGGGCCCGGCGCAGGACACTGCGCCGGCCACGATCTTGGCCGCGTTCTCGAGCGCGGAGGCGATCTCGTCGTTGCGCTTGCCGCGGGAGATGTTCATGCGGCTGGCCATCGCCTCCACCTGCACGCTCATCGCCGACTGGGCATCGTGGTAGTTCGCCCGCCATTCGGAGTAAGCCTCCCAGTGCTGGGCGACCTTGCGGATGTTCTTCACGAGCTCGATCGCCGAGACGGCGATGCCGGCCTGCGGCAGGAAGGCGGCGACCGCCTGCGCCGGCAGCGAGATCAGCTGCAACGACAGGTCGATCACCATCTGGTCCTTCTTCAACTGCAGGACCAGGTCCTCGATCTTCTCGACGTCGCCTTCCTCGTCGCCGGTCTCGCTGCGGTTGAGCAGGTCGCGGAATTCGCGCTCGTCCTCGGCCATCTCGGCCTCGAAGGTCTGCAGCTCGGCATCCTGCAGCGCCTTCTGCTGCTTGGCGATCGTTTCGGCGAATTTCTGCATCGCCTTCAGCGCCGGGTCGTCCTTCTTCAGCTTGTTCAGCGCCGCCGGCCCCTTCGCCAGCACTTCCTTCATCAGCTTCTCCGGGGCGGAGAAGCCGGAGGAGGTGGCGCCGGTGTCGCGCAGCGCCTGCCATTCCAGCTCGATGACGCCCTTGGCCATCTCCATGTTGGGCGTCTCGGTCGAGGTGTTGTCCTTGTCGTATGTCGAGTCCAGGGTCTTCGCCTGGCTCTCGATGTCCGACTTGTTGTGGTCGAACTTGTAGGTGGAACCGGCGTCGATGCCGCTCTGCAGCGCCTGCTGCAGGATTTTCAGCAGGTCTGCGGGTTCGGGATCGCCGTCCTTGAACAGGGCGACGAGGGCGGTCTTGAAGGTCTTGATGGCGCCGGCGACGGCGGTGCCGAACTCGTTGTACTGCATCACGCCGGACCCGCCCGGGCCGGTGTCGGTGCCGCCGGTCGATTTCACGTCATAGGTGAAGCAGGTACAGGCGCCCTGGATCGTATCGGCGACGTCGTCCAGGATGTCGACGTATTTCTTGTCCTTGATCTTCACGTAGACGGCCGGGCCGCTCATCGCGATGCCGATCCCGTAGGCGATCGCCTTGCCGAAATTCACCTCGTTCGAGGTGCCGCCGGAATAAGAGGCGTTGATCAGCGTCTGCGCGCTCTTCACCACGTCCTTGGCGATCGACTCGACGTTCTTCTTGTTGAGCTTGCCGTCCTCCTTCAGGATCGCCTTGCTCACCGTGGTGACGCCCGACAGCGTGGTCTGCACCCCCTTGATGATCATCGCGACTTCGTAGGGGTTCTTGGTCACCCCGAGCGCGCCGAGATCGCCGGTGACCGCCGAGGCCGCCCCGGCCAGCCCGTCGATCACGTCCTTGGCGATGCCGAGGCGCTGCATCGCCTCGTCGTATTTGCTGAGCCCGTCGGTATAGGCGGAGAGCCGCGTCTCGTATTCGCCGGAGGCGCCGGAGAAGGTGCGCGCCACTTCGCTGTAGCGGTCCGGGATGGCGTTCTCCGGGATCAGCTTGCGCCGCATCAGCGGCGCCCAGACCGCCTCGCTGATCTCCTTGTCGCTGAACAGCGGCTTGCGCGTCGCCGTGTCCTGGGCGCGGCGCAGCTTCTCGACCTCGGTGGCGACGATCGACTGCGCGTGCATCAGCTGGGCGAAGACCTTGCCCATCTCCGGGTCCTTCATCCCGGTCACGTCCTTGAGGTCGTGGCCGGTGTCGAATTCCTCGTTCGGATCCTCGCCGATCGAGGCCATGGTGATCTTGCGGCCGAGGAAGCCGCTCAAGGTGTCGATCTGGAAGTTCTCGCCGACCTTGATGTCGCCGACGCTCTGGTCGATCTTCTCGCGCGCCGCGTCCAGCAGCTCCTGCTTGCGCGTCTCGATCGCGAGCGCGGCGTCCATCCCCGGCACGGCGCCGGCGGCCTTGTTGATCCAGTTGATCTGGGGCGGTGACAGGTCCGAGGGCGGCATGGGGGTTACTCCACGCAGGTCAGGATGGTGTAGCGCAGCCGGTCGAGCCCGCCGTAGAGCCGGCGCGGCACCGCGCGCGCGGCCGGGATCGGCGAGGTGGCGAGCAGCTCGGTCAGCGGATGCGCCTGCAGCCCGCGCTGCAGGTCACTGATGCCGGCGAGCGCGTCCTCGCGCGCCTGCCGCCGCTCCTGTTCGGGCCGCGTCTCGTCCGACAGCGCGCCGAGATAGGGGCGCAGCAGGCTGCGGCCCTTGGCGAAGGTCGTGCGATAGGCGTCGACGCGCCGGCCCAGCCGGCGCACCGACTTCGCGACCTGCTCGTCGCCCGGATCGTATTCGTCGAGGGTTTTCTTGAGCTCGACCAGGTTGGCAGCGGCCTCGCTGCGGGCGGCGCGCCATTCGTTGTAGAGGTCGGGCAGCTCCTTGCTGCGGCGCCTCGCCTCGCCTTCGGGATGCGCCAGCACGAGGTCGATGCGCTGCTGCATGCGGTCCATCGTCTTGGTGGCCTTGGCGACGTCCAGCGCCTCGATCTCGGCCTCCGCCTGCTCGCGCATCCGCTGCAGCTGGTCGATGGCATTTGTGTCGCCGTCCGCCACCTTGACCGCCGCGGTCGCCTCCTCCAGCTGCATCTTCAGGCTGTAGAGCCTTTCTTCCAGCGGCTTGCGCGTGTCCTTGTCGCGCTGCTTCCTGTCCTTCTCTTCCTGCTTCTTTTGCTGGTGCGTGTCCTCGGCCACCACCAGCAGGTCGCGCCCGTTCTTGATGTCCTTGAACGCCGTCTGCAGCTCGCCCAGCAGCTTTTCGACCGTCGCTCTTGTGGGCGGCGTCTTGCCCAGTTCGTCGGCGAGCGCGTTCAGCGCCACCTGCGGCGCGTTGGGCATCGGCGGCTCGTAGCCCCCCAGCATCACGCCGAGGTAGATGTCGAACTTCTCCCGCTGCACCGGCTTGACGTCGTTCTCGATGTAGTCGCCGAGCGCGGTGGCTTCCTGCAGCTTGGCCTCGAAGCTGGTCTTGATCTTGTCGAGCGCGGTGGAGGCCGCCTTCGCCTTGGTGGTCGGCAGGCCCTTCTCCAGCTTCGCGAGGTCGTCGCCGACCGTCTTCCACTCCTTGGGGAAATAGGTGGGGAAGGGCTTGCCCTTGCCGTCGGCGTCCTTGATCGCCTGCTTCAGGCTCGCGAGCCTGGCGTCGAAATCGCCGATCACGCCGCGGTCGGTGGCGATCCCCTGCGCCAGGGTCAGCACCGTCCTGGTCAGCGGCCAGGCGGCGGCGAGGTTCGCCAGCGTCTCGCCAGTCAGGCCCGGCGAGTTCCTTGGTCAGTTGGCCCGGCGGCATCATCCGCGCGATCGACTCCATGGCGGCGTCGATCTGCTTCCAGTCGGCCTTGAACACCGCCATGTCCCTGGTGTCCCTGACGGCGCGGATCGCATCGTCGAGCTGCCGGCGCAGCTCGTCGACGTCCCCGCGCAGCGTCTTCGCGGTGTTGGCGACGTCGTTGCCGGCGGCGGCGATCCGCCGCACCAGGTCCTTCGCCAATGCGTCCGCGTCTTGCGCCGGGTCCTGCGGCTTGCTCAGCATCGCGTGGGTTCGGCCGGCCTCGATGGCGAACGCCTGGTAGCGGCTGTCGCCCATCGGCTCGGCGAGCTGGCGGAAGGTCTCGAGCGGGCCGTTGACCTGGTCGTCGAAGAGCTTCATCGCCGCCTTGCAGTCATCCCCCTGCGTGATCGCCTCGCCCGCCTTCTCGGCGTAGTCCTCCGCGTATTTGGCGGCGTCGATCTCCTGCAGCGCCGCGTCGGCCAGGCGCTCGATGCCGGGCGGGTTGAGCAGCCCTCCCTCCGGGTACATCGCCGCCTTGAGCTGGGCGAGCTTGAGCGCGAGCGGGGTGCGCGCCACCTCCTCGCCCATGTAGTCTTCTACCTCCTCCAGCACCTTGTTGCCGCGGTCGAGCACATAGGTGTAGTCGGCAACGGCGTTGCGCTGCTCGGTGATGTAGTCCGCCGCCTCGGTGATCGCGGTGCGCAACTGCTCGATCTCGCCGTCGATCTCGGTCTTGCGCGCCTCGGTGACGATGCTGGAACTGACCTGCAGGCGGATGCGCTCGGCCTGGCCGTTCAGGGCGAAGCGCGACATCGCCTCCGGCATCAGCACCTGCGGCTTGCCCGTGGTGGCGGTGAAGGTGGTGACGATGGTCTTCACCACCTCGTCGAGCGTGTTGAGCAGCAGCTTCGCCCGCGCCTGGTCCTCCTTGGTCGCGGTCTTGGTCTTGAAGGTGACCGGTTCGAGCTGGCGCTGCTGCTGCTCCAGCTCCTTGATCTTGGGGCGCACCTCGTTGCAGATGTCGCGTGCAGCGTCGACCGACTCCTGGCGCTTCTGGTTGGTGCGCACCTTGGCGTAGATGGTGTCGCGGGCGGTATCGAGCCGCCCGATCACTTCTTTCGCCTTGTCGCTCTTGGGCAGTTTCAGAGCCTGCGCGCGCAGCGCGGTGACCTCCTGGCGCATCGGCTTGCGCTTCACCTTGCCGATGTGGAACGTGTTGCAGAAGCGGTCGCTGAGGCTGGTGCTCATCCGTGTTCCTCCTGAGTCTAGGCGCGGGCCGCGCGGGCGGCGAGGACCGTGCGCAGCTCCGCCAGCGCGGTGAGCGCCGGCGCGGCGATGCCGATGGGCTGCAGCCCGTTGTCTTCGACGATCGCGATCGTCTCGTCGCCTCGCAGCGCCGCCTCGGTCTGGCCGATCCGCTCCAGCACCTGTTGCATCGCCTTGGCGCGCCGCTCCCCGGCGGCGTTGATCGCCGCATCGACCTGATCGGCGAGGCCGGTGCTCAACCGCGCGACGATCGGATCGAGCCGCGCGTCGAGCTCGTCGCGGACCTCGTCGAGTTCTTCGGGCTCGTGCTCGTCTTCGGCGCGCAAGGTCGCGATGAGGGTGGCCTTGAAGGCGGCGATGGCGTCGGCCACCTGGGCGCAGGCATCCCGCCAGGCACGGGCGGCGCGCACCACCTCCGCCGCCTCGTCGCCACGGGCGCCGGAGAGGGCGCCGGTGATCTGCGGCTCGATTTCCTCCAGCGCGGCGGCAACGGTGCTCCAGTCGCCGGCCTTGAGCGCGGCGACCCCCTGAGCGAAGCGCTTCGCCAGCGCCGTAAAGCCCGGGGTGGCGGAAAGCTCGCGCAGGCGCAGGCCAAGCTCGTTGAGCTGCCCGCGCAGGCCGGGGGGTTCGGACGTGGTGCCGCGCGCCGGGTCGATGCCGAGCACGCGCCGCAGCCAGTCGCGCTTCTCATCGACCGCCCTGAGTGTTTCCGACATCCCCCGCTCCCTGTCTCGCGCCGTCGTCCCGCCGATGGAATATTACCCAGGTGCAGGGCGGAGCATTGATGACAGGATTGCAAAACTGTCGGCGCGCGAGGTCCGCCGCGGCGGGAGGGGACGCGGCACGATGCCGCTTGAAACCGGGGCGACTTGCGTGGCGAGCCGCAGGGGGCCCCCCGGGGATATGCGCCAGCACGAAGCCCATGCCGGCGCCCGACATGTATTCGAACGCCTGCACCGCGCCCGGATCGACAACTGCCTCAGGATCGAGCCGGGTAACGGCCGCCCGAACTCGATCCCGACAAGGTAGCTGATGATCGGGTCAGGTTCGGGGAACGGGGGGCGTAGGCAAGGGGCGGGTATTGCCGCTGGTGGGGCGGTTGGAACGGGGCTGCCGGCCCCAAAATCCAGGGCATGCGATGAGAGGCGCCATAGGGTGCGTTTTGACCCAAGGCGATGGTTGCCGGAAGACCGCCTGAATGTTGCGGCCGGGGGGTAAGCGGAAGTCCGTTCGACGGTCTTCCAACGGCGGCTTCGCGCCCATGGCGGTCGCTCCAACGGCGAGATGATCACCTCAAAAGCGGACATACGCGAGCGCTGGATTCGGACAGAATTCGAGGCCGGCCACCTGCTGGAGGGCACGCACCTGAAAACAAATGGCCCCGGATACGGTTGCTCCGGATACGGTTTGGGGTACGCGGCGCGGCATCGCCGCGGCTGCGACCGGGTGACGCACGCCCGTTGGGGGCTGCGTCCGTTGCTTGCATGGTGCCCGTGTACGCCGGTAGAACACGCGCCGATAAAGAAGCCGGGGGTGACAGAGTGCGCAACACACAGGCAGCAATTGCGACGGCGATCGCGCTTCTTCTTGCAGGATGTGCGCACACGCCCTCCCAGCCGGGGATCGCCGTGGCCCCGAGCCAGGCCAAAAGCTTCGAGGCGTTCCAGGCCGACCAGGCCTATTGCAAGCAGTATGCGCAGGCGCAGGTCGCTGGGCAGGCGCAGCAGGCGAACCGCACCACGATGCTGGGCGCCGGCGCGGGCACGCTCGGCGGTGCGGCGCTCGGGGCGGCGGGCGGCGCCATCGGCGGCAATGCCGGGGCAGGTGCTGCCATCGGCGCCCTGGCCGGCGTCGCGCTGGGCACGGCAGGCGGGGCCATCGCGTCGCACCGGCAGCAGGCGGCAACCCAGCGCCAGTACCGACCAGGCCTATGGCCAGTGCATGTATTCCCGCGGCAACGACGTGCAGGGCTTCCCGCCGCACGCGCAGCCCGCGTCCACGCTCTCGCCGAACAACCCCGCGCTGGTGCGCAGCGTGCAGACGGAACTGATCCGCCTGCACTATCTTGCCCCGCCGGCTGACGGCATCGCCGGGGCACAGACCATCTCGGCCATCACGCGCTTCCAGCAGAGCGCCGGAATGCAGCCCTCGGGCCAGGCGTCTCCGGCCTTGCTCGCTCGGCTGCAGGCGACGTCAGGCGGCTAAGCGAGACGGCAGCAGGTGACGCCGAAGGCTGGCGAACGTCGCGGCAAGGTCGCGCGCGTTCCGCAGGATGATGGCCGCGACCAGCAGATTGAGGCCGGAGGCGCGGAACACCGGACATGACATCGTCAGCGGCGGACGTCCGTGAAGGGTCGGCTGCTGCCATCCCGGTCAGGTGGCCTCTACGGCCGAGCCGCGCCCAACCCGGTCATCCAGTCGAGGGCCACGGAGACGTACGCCCGGCGGAGCGGTTGCCTCCCGGGCGATCGGTTCGTCGCGTCCCGCCGACGGTATACGCGCCCGGGGGCGCACGGGGGCGGAGTGGACGACCAACCCTCCGTGGCCCTCGCCTGCTGCCTCCGTGGTAAAAAAGGAAGCTTGCCCGCCCCCGGACTCGGCACCGGGACACGCCTCCTCGGCGCGCGCGGTGCGTCCGCCGCTACTCCACCACCTCTTCCGTCTTTCCTGCTGCGTCGCCGCCGTCCTCGTCCGGCTTCGGCAGCGCCGGCAGCGCCGCCTCGATGATCTCGAACGTCGAGCTTGCCGTCCTTCAGCGTCACCTTCACCGCGCCGCCCTGACCAGCTTGCCGAACAGCAGCTCCTCGGCCAGCGGCTTCTTGATGTGCTCCTGGATCACCCGGGCCAGCGGCCGCGCGCCATACAGCCGGTCGTAGCCGCGCTCGGCCAGCCATTCCTTCGCCGCCGACGACAGCTCGATCGTCACGTTGCGGTCGGCCAGCTGCGCCTCGAGCTGCATGACGAACTTCTCGACCACGCGGCCGACGATCTCCGGCGTCAGGCGCGGCGAAGGCGATGATCGCGTCCAGCCGGTTGCGGAACTCCGGGGTGAACAGGCGCTTGATCGCCTCCTCGTCCTCGCCGTCGCGCGCTTCGCGGCCGAAGCCGATCGCCTCCTTCGCCATGTCGGACGCGCCGGCGTTGGTGGTCATGATCAGGATGACGTTGCGGAAATCGACCGTCTTGCCGTTGTGGTCGGTCAGCTTCCCGTGGTCCATCACCTGCAGCAGGATGTTGAACAGGTCGGGATGCGCCTTCTCGATCTCGTCCAGCAGCAGCACCGCGTGCGGATGCTGGTCGATCGCGTCGGTCAGCAGGCCGCCCTGGTCGAAGCCCGACATAGCCGGGCGGCGCGCCGATCAGGCGGGAGACGCGAGTGCCGCTCCATGTATTCGGACATGTCGAAGCGGATCAGCTCGATGCCCATGGTGGCGGCCAGCTGGCGCGCCACCTCGGTCTTGCCGACGCCGGTGGGGCCGGAGAACAGGTAGTTGCCGATCGGCTTCTCCGGCTCGCGCAGGCCGGCGCGGGCGAGCTTGATCGCCGCGGACAGCGCCTCGATCGCCTTGTCCTGGCCGAACACCATCGACTTCAGGTCGCGTTCCAGGTTGCGCAGCGTCTCCTTGTCGTCGGCCGAGACCGACTTCGGCGGAATGCGCGCGATCTTGGCGACGATCTCCTCGACGTCCTTCAGCGTCACGGTCTTGCGCCGCTTGTTCTCCGGCAGCAGCATCCGCGAGGCGCCGACCTCGTCGATCACGTCGATCGCCTTGTCCGGCAGCTTGCGGTCGTTGATGTATTTCGCCGACAGCTCCACCGCGCGCACGGATCGCCTCGTCGGTGTAGCGCACCTTGTGGTGCTTCTCGTAGTTGGCCTTCAGGCCGCGCAGGATCTTGATCGCGTCCTCCAGCGACGGCTCGTTGACGTCGATCTTCTGGAAGCGGCGGACCAGCGCGCGGTCCTTCTCGAAGTAGTTGCGGAATTCCTTGTAGGTGGTCGAGCCGATGCAGCGCAGGTTGCCCGAGGCCAGCGCCGGCTTCAGCAGGTTCGACGCGTCCATCGCGCCGCCCGAGGTCGCGCCGGCGCCGATCACGGTGTGGATCTCGTCGATGAACAGGATCGCGCCCGGCTGGGCCTCCAGCTCGGTGACCACCGCCTTCAGCCGCTCCTCGAAATCGCCGCGATAGCGCGTGCCGGCCAGCAGCGCGCCCATGTCGAGCGCGAAGATGGTGGACTTCGCCAGCACTTCCGGCACGTCGCCCTCGACGATGCGCTTGGCCAGGCCCTCGGCGATCGCGGTCTTGCCGACGCCGGGATCGCCGACATAGAGCGGGTTGTTCTTGGTGCGCCGGCACAGGATCTGGATGGTGCGCTCGATCTCCGGCTCGCGGCCGATCAGCGGGTCGATCTTGCCGGCGAGCGCCTTCTTGTTGAGGTTGACGCAGTAGTTGGACAGCGCGTCCTGGTTGCGCCGGCTGGGCTTTTCCTCGCGCTCCTGCTCCGGCGGGTCGCTCGGCCTGCGGCCGCCGGAGCCCTGCACCGGGCGCGAGCGCCGCACGGCCCGGCGCCTTGGCGATGCCGTGGCTGATGAAGTTGACCGCGTCGAGCCGGGTCATGTCCTGCAGTTGCAGGAAATAGACCGCATGGCTCTCGCGCTCGGAGAACAGCGCCACCAGGACGTTGGCGCCGGTCACCTCGTCGCGGCCCGAGGACTGCACGTGGATCGCGGCGCGCTGGACCACGCGCTGGAAGCCCGCGGTGGGCTTGGGGTCGCCGGCGCGGTCGGTGGCCAGGCCGGCCAGGTCCTTGTCGAGGAACTCCGACAGATCGGTGCGCAGCTTGTCGAGATCGACCCCGCAGGCGCGCAGCACGGTCGCGGCATCGGTGTCGTCGGCCAGGCCGAGCAGCAGGTGCTCCAGGGTGGCGTATTCGTGCCGTCGCTCGCTGGCGAGCGACAGCGCGCGATGCAGCGTCTGTTCGAGATTACGTGACAACATGGCGACGCTCCTGCGCCATCGCGCTCGGACGGACTGGAGCCGACCCGTCCCGGAGGGGAAACCGGCGATTCGCCAGTCGCGGCACGGCCATCATTCCTTCTCGATCGTGCATTGCAGAGGATGCTGGTTCTGGCGGGCGAGGTCCATGACCTGGGTCACCTTGGTCTCCGCGACCTCGTAGGTATAGACGCCGCAGACGCCGACGCCGCGGCGATGCACGTGCAGCATGATGCGGGTGGCCTCCTCTCGCGATTTTTGGAAAAATCGCTCCAGCACATGGACGACGAATTCCATCGGCGTGTAGTCGTCGTTCAGCATCAATACCTTGTACATCGCCGGCTTGCGCGTCTTCGGCCGCGGCTTGACCACCACCCCGGTATTCGGACCCTCGCCGCCGCCACGCCTGTCGTTGTCGCTCATTCTCGCCTGTATTCCGCGCAAGCCGACCCCCTCGGTGCCGAAGGGTCGATCCGACCGGGCCGGACCTTCTCCCGAACCCGAGCATATCGGAAGCCGGGGCGCTGTTAAAAGAGTGTCACCGCTGCTCGCCTCCGCCGGAGGGTTCATCCGCTCGCGAAAAACGCAAAAGGCCGAAAAGCGCAGAAGGCCGGCAAACGCAAAAGGCCCGGGAGCATCGGATGCTCCCGGGCCTTGCAAGGGTCGGCGGCGCCACCTTGGGGGGGAAAGGCGGCGCCGCCTCGGGTCGCGCTGCCGGATCAGGCCGGCTTCGCGAACTTCTCCACCGCCAGGCGTCACCCGGGCGGTGATCGGCGCCATGGTCTGCTCGGTCAGCTTGATCGACGCGTCGGTCAGCTTGCCCGATTCGGCCAGGGTCTTCTCGATGGTCGTGCGCGCCAGACCGGTCTGCAGGTCGATCGCGTCCTTGAGCGACTTCACGGTCGCCAGCGCCTTGAAGGTCGCCATCGTCTCCTCGAAGCGAGCCCTGCGCCGTGGCGGCGACCTGCTTGCCGAGGTCCTGCATGCCGGCGGCCCAGATCTGGCCCGACTTCATCATGGCTTCCATGTTGCCCTGGCCGAAAGCCACGAAATCTTCTGCGGTCTTCATCGCTTTCTCCATGCCTTCCTTCACCTGGGCCTGGGTCTTCTCGAACCCGACCGCGGCCTGCGCCATGCCGTCCTTCAGGGCCGCGACGGTCTGCTCGATCCCCTTCGTGCCGGTCTCGCTGGTGAACACCGCCGCCGGCGCTCCTTCCGCCAGCATGGCCGTCTCGTCCGTCTTGCTCTTCATCGCCATTAGCCGTCCTCCTCAACCGCGCCCGCCGGCGCGCCCGGGCCGGGATGGCCCATTTTCACTCGCCGCCGATTCATTTTGCTGCATCGCAGCACAAGCCCGATATAGGAGTCCGGCGTCGCGCCATCAAGAGAATTTTTGTGCACTGCACAATGTTGCGGCGTTCCCGCGCGGTGCCGGGGTTCGCAGCATCGGGCGGTAACCCCTTCAACAATTTCTGAAAACTACGGATTTTCAGGCTGGACAGGGGGAAGGGGCGGCGGCTAAGGTTTTTTCGGCTCACAGGAGAAAGATCGAAATGGCAAACTCGGGGTGCCATGGGCGCAATCTTTTGCGCTTATTCGGCGTCATCGCCGCGCTGTTCGTCGCTCTCCGCGCCGGTCCGGCCAGCGCCGCCGCGCCACCTTATTCGTCGATCGTCGAAAATGCCTCGACCGGCCAGATGCTGGAAGCGCAGGACCCGGACGGGCTGCGCCATCCTGCCAGCCTGACCAAGCTCATGACCCTCTACATGACGTTCGAGGCGCTGCGCGACCACCGCATCAGCCTGAACGAACCGGTCCCGATCTCCGCCCACGCCGCCTCGATGCCGCCCACCAAGCTCGGGCTGGTGCCGGGCATGTCCATGACGGTGCACCAGGCGATCCTTGGCCTGATCACCCGCTCGGCCAACGACGCCGCGGTCGCGCTCGGAGAATTGCTCGGCGGCAGCGAGACCCGCTTCGCCCAGATGATGACCCTGCGCGCCCACGCGCTCGGGATGCTGCGCACGAATTTCGTCAACGCTTCCGGCCTGCCGGCCGCCGAGCAATGGAGCACGGCGCGCGACATGGCGCTGCTCGCCCGCCGGCTGATCGCCGATTTCCCGGGGGACTACCACTACTTCAGCACCCCGAGTTTCGTCTTCCACGGCCAGTTCGTACGCACCTACGACGGCATGCTGAAACTCTACCCGGGCGCCGATGGCCTGAAGACCGGCTTCATCGATGCCTCCGGCCACAACCTCGTCACCAGTGCCGTCAACGGCGGGGTACGGCTGATCGGCGTGGAGTTCGGCGCGCCAACCAATGCCTCCTGCTACGGCCGGATGGCGACGTTGCTGAACGCCACCTACGCCAGCCTCGATATCCCGGTGATCGGCAACCGCACCGAACTCGCAGCCACCCATGTGCCGCACCTGCCGTCCCTGATCGCAACCGCCCGCGCCGATACGCTGCACCGCCGGACCCCGCACCTGCTGATGCCGCCGGCACAGGTGCGCCCGGTGAGCAGCCTGCGTCTCCTGCCCGCGGAATGGGGCATCCAGGTCGGCGCCTTCCGCTCTCCTGGACTCGCCCGTGTCGCCGCAACACGCGCCCAACGCCTAACCGGCGGCGGCCCCACCCGACTGGAACGAGTCGCCCTGCGCCACGGCGCCATCTGGCGCGCTCAGGTTACCGGCTTCACCCGTCACAAAGCCTACGCCGCCTGCGGCGAACTTTCCCGCCATCGCAGCGCCTGCATTGTCCTCCGCTTTGCCCCGCCCGGGCGGTCGGCACGGAGCTGAGCGGGTAGGAAAGCAAGGTCAGGGGGCAGCGCCCTCCGGCCTCGCTTCCTACCGGCTCAGCCGCGTCACCCCATCCGGCCCGGCGACGAGGGCGAGGGTGGCCATGCCGAGGAAGAGGCCGGTTTCGATCACGCCGACGGTGGTGGCCAGCGCGGTTTCGAGCGCGGCGGGATCGGCGATCGGCTCGAAGCTGCAATCGAGGATCAGGTTGCCGCCGTCGCTGTGGAACAGGCTGCCGTCGGCGGCCCGGCGCGGCTGAACTTTGGCGCCCAGGCGGGCGATCCGTTCGGCCGTCGTTTGCCAGCCGAACGGGACGATCTCGACCGGTACCGGCACCGGGCCGCCCAGGCGATCGACGAGTTTGCTGCGATCGGCCACGATCACCAGGCGGTCGGAGGCTTGCGCGACGATTTTCTCCCGGAGCAGGGCTCCGCCGAGACCTTTGACCAGGTCGAGCGAGCCGCGCGCGATCTGGTCCGCGCCGTCGATCGTGAGGTCGAGCCGGGTTCGCGTGGCAAAATCAGTCAGCGGGATACCGAGTGCGCGTGCCTGTGCGGCGCTGCGTTCCGACGTTGCGATGGCGATCACAGACAGCCCCGCCTGCACGCGCTTCCCGAGCGCCGCGATCGCCAGCGTGGCGGTGGAGCCGGTACCAAGCCCGAGCGCCATGCCGTCTTCCACCAGGGCGACCGCCGCCTCCGCCGCCGCCTGTTTTTCCGCCGCCGCCGGGTCGGTCCCCGAGCGGGTCCCCGGGTGGGTCATGGGCGCACCGCGCGGAAGACGCGCAGCCAGTTGCCGGCGCAAACTTTTTCGGTCTCTTCGGGCGACAACCCGGCGGTACGCAGCAGTGCGGGGATTTCGGCATGGCGGGCAAAATCCGCCATGCCGTGCCATTGCGAGCCCGAGGGCAGGTCGGTGCCGATGCCCACGTGGTCGGCGCCGACCGCGTCCACCAGACGCAGGATGTGGCGGATCATGCCGGGCAGTTTCTCCTCGTGCAGCACGGCGATCCAGCCGCCGATGACGCCGCCCGTCTCCGCCACCATGCGCGCGTAGTCGGGGGAGATGTAGCGCGGGTGGGCGCCGTCCTTGTGGCCGGGTTCGATCAGGTTGGAGTGGGTGCACAGGATCGGCTGCGTGGTGGCGGCGACGACGCCGCGGACGGTTGCTTCCGAGCAGTGGGCGACGTCGACCATGATGCCGAGCCGGTTCATCCGCCGTACCGCATCGGCGCCGAACGCTGTCAGCCCGCCGTGCACCGGGGGCGCGGTCTGGATGTCGCCCGTCTCGTTCACCCGGTAATGCGTGAGTTGGATGCTGCGCACGCCGCGCGCTTCCAGCGTGTCGAGCCGGTCAAGGTCGCCGTCGAGGAAGTCGCAGCCTTCGACGGCGAGCACGAGGGCTGGGTCATCGGCACGGATGTCGTCCGGTTCGCGGGCGATGCGCAGACCGGTGAGGTCGTAGGAGGCGAGGTAGTCGTCCACCGCGGCCATGCACTCCCCCGGCTCCGGCTCGCGGGTCAACACCAGACGCCTTGTGACCGGATCACGGCGGAGCAGCGGCAGGTCGGCGATGGCGGCGACCACGGCGGCGCCGAGACCGCCCGTGCGCATCGTGGCGAGCGCGGCCGGGTCCACCGGGCCCGCGCGGTTGGCGCGTCCGGCGTGGGTGTGCATGTCGATGATCATGTCCCGGGTATAATGCGGACCGGCCGGCGGGGGAACGCTGCCCCCCGCCGGCGCGGCGCGCTGGTCGCTTCTATCGGCGGTTGCCGAGCTGTGGCCGCCGCTCCCAGGCGCCGGATTGCGTCCGCACCAGGGCCTCGTCGTAGAGATAAGCGGTCGTGCAGGCGTGCCGCGGCATCAGCAGCACCCGGTCCCCGACGGCCAGGTCGGTCGATTCCACGACCGTGTGTTCCTCATTCATCAGCAGGATCCGGCCTGGCCAGCGGAACCGCTCGGCCAGGGGTTTGTCCGGCGAGATGGCCTTGCAACCTGCGTCCAGGGTTGCGGTGCCCGGTCGGGTCGAGATGACGGTGGCGAGGACGAACGCCGCCGGCCGCCAGCCCAGGTCGGCGAGCTCCAGATCGTGCTGATCGCTCGAATAGGTCCAGCTTCCCGGGGAGACGTAGCGGACCAGGGAGGCGGGCCACAGGTTGAACGTGTAGCTGCCGCCGGCGACGACATCGCCGGCGATGCCCTCGCGCCGCGCCGTGTCCTGCAGCCGCGACAGGGTCTCCGCGAGTGCCGCGACCTGCGTTTCCCGCGCGACGCGATCGCCCTTTACGTGGCCGTCGTAGAGGTGCCAGCCGGCGAAGCGGCCGATGCCGTGCAGCCTCCGCGCAAGCTCCAGCGCGGGGGCGGCCATGGGTACGCCGGTCCGCCCGAGGCCGGGGTCGAGATCGACGCGCAGCCGGACGTTCTCCGGCATATCTGACAGATGCGATGCCCAGAGGTCGGCTGCATCTTCGGAGTCGATCATCGCTTCCAGCCTGGCGTCGGCAAACCGGCGGGCCAGGTCGATGAAGCGGCGCACATGCGTCGGCTGCACCGTGGGATAGGCCCACACTGCATGGCGCGCGCCGGCGGCGAGGACCATCTCCGCTTCCGCGACGGTGGCGGTCTTGAACGCCTGCACGCCCTGGTCTTTCAACAGCGCGACGACCCAGGGCGCGCGGTGCGTCTTTACGTGCGGCATCAGGCGCTGCATGCCGCCGCAGGCGGTTGCGGTGCGGTGCAGGTTGTTGAGGACCTCGTCCTCGCGCACGACGAAGCAGGGCGTGCCCGTTTCGGGATCCGGCAGATCCATGGGTGTTGCCGTGTCCCGGGTCGGCAGGGTCGAGACAGTATTCACGCGACGTCCTCCTTGAAACCGAGGCGGCTGCTCAGCAGAGTGTCCAGCCGCCATCCACGATCAGCGTCTGGCCGACGATGTACGCGCCGGCCTCCGAGGCCAGCAGCAGAACGACGCCGGCGAGGTCCTGCGGCTGTCCCAGCCGTCCGGCGGGGATCCGTTTCTGTTCCGTCGCGATGCGGTCGGGGTCCGCCTTCATCTCGGCGATGAAGGGCGTATCCATGAGACCGGGGGCGATCGCGTTCACGCGCACGCCGGATGCGATCCAGTCGGCGGCCAGCGACCGTGTGAGCTGCACGACGCCCGCCTTGGTCGCGTTGTAGACGGGGCGTCCGCGCAATGCGGCGAAGGCGCCCTGCGAGGCGATGTTGATGATCGCGCCGCCTGCCTGGGCGATCATCCGGCGCCCGACCACCTGGTTCCAGTGGAACACGGCTTTCAGGTTGACCGCGATCACCGCGTCGACCTCCGCATCGCCCGAGTGCAGCGCGTCCTTCCGCAGCGCCCGTCCCGCGGCGCACACCAGGATATCGACGCGGCCGAAACGGGCGACGGCGGCGCTTGTGGCCGCCTCCGCCAGGTCCGGGTCCGTGACGTCGCCCCGGATCGTGAGCACGGTCGCGCCGGCTCCTGCCAGCGCGGCGGACGCGGAGTCCAGCAGCGGGCCATCGCGGTCCACCAGCACGATGGCGGCGCCGGCGCCGGCCAGCGCGGCGGCCATCGCGCTGCCGAGGCCGCCGGCGCCGCCGGTGATGAGCGCGGTCCGCCCTGTGAGGTCGAACAATCGGCCCGGATCGGGCAATTGCGCCGCCATCACGCCGCGCGCGCGCCCAGGCGCGCGCCGATGCCGAGCAGGGTGTCGACGTTGCCGCCCAGGATCGCATCCTTTTCGGTCGCGGAGAGAAAACCGCAATGCCGGCGTACGTAGTCCACGCATTGCGTGTAGGTGCAGAACCGCTCCAGATTCGGCATGTCGGATCCCCAGATCAGCTTCGCGGCGCCGAACATGTCGCGCATGCCCCGGATCAGTTCCTGTGCCTCGGGGTAGGGATACTCCCAGACGCCGCCCCAGGTGATCGGGAACATCACCTCGATGAGCAGATTCTCGTGGCGGTAGGCCGCCGCGACGGGCTCCGGGAATTCCCACCGGCCGGAACGGGCGAAGAAGCCGACGGGCGGCCCCATCACCAGCACCCAGCGGATCCCGCGGAAGCGGTCCATGAGGCCGTGTAGCCGGACGATGTTGGCGATGTAGCTGGCCTCGTCGTAGTCGGGGATGGCGGTGATCTCGATGAACACCGGCAGGTTCGCCGCCTCCGCGCGCGACCAGAACGGATCGAGGCGCCGGTCGTCGAACGCGAGGTCGAACCCGTAGCGGGCGAAGGCGTCCAGCGCGAAATAGACGCCGCGCAGGCCGAGCTGCCGGTGCGCGCGGTCGAATTCCCGCAGGCCGGCATCGGTGAAGGCGCGCGGCTCGTCCACGTTCAGGAGCGCCGTGAACCGGTGCGGATACTGGTGCTGCGCGAAGGCGTTGTAGTCGTTCATCGCGCCGTAGCCCCAGCCCGTCTGCAGGACGCAATGGTCCACGTCGGCGTAGTCCATCTGCGCGATCATCAGCTCGGGCGGGGCGACGATCTGCTGCATGCCGACCGGCATGTACTGCGAATGGTAGTCCTCCCCGTCGATCGTGAAATCGAGCCGGCCGAAGTTGCCGACCCGGAAGCCGACTTCCTTCAGGCCGGACCAGGCGTTGTCCCCTTCGCGGAACAGGACCGCCCCGGAGACAGGCTTCCCGTCGCGGGCACGGAACACCTGGGCGGACGTGCGGGTCTGGACTTTCTGCATGTATTTGCGATGGATCTCGCTGGTCGGGTGCCCGCAGGCACCCTCCCAGTTCTGAAATACGTGAGCATGGCAATCGATGATCATTATCGGTTCCTTCGTGTTGGCCGGCGTGGCGTCGCCGGCCGCCGTGTGGCACGTGTCGGGTCAGGCGGGCGTGTTCATGTATTTGTCGTAGAGGCGCTGGACCTCGCCGTTCCCCGTGATGTAGGTGCTCCACATGTCGAGGAAGTTCTTCCACGCCGTATCGCCGTAGCGGATCATCCAGGTGTTCGGCCGCTTGTCGAACGGATGCGCGGGATCGACGATGGCTGCCCAGCTCGCGTTGCGTTTGACGAAGGCGATCGCGTCGCTGTCGCCGGTGACGTAGACCGTTGCGCGCCCGCTGCGCACCGGTTCCGCCGCCATGACCTGCTGCCCGGACACGGCGATGAACTTCGCCTTCGGGAAAAGCTGCGGCATGCGCTGCTGCTCGCTGGCTCCGGCATTGACGGAGAAGGTGACGTCGGGGCTGTTCAGGTCGGCCACGGTCCTGAACTTGGCCGCATCCGCCTTGCGGATGACCGCGAGGCTGCCCTTGGACCAGAGCGGACCCACGTAGTTGGCGACGATCGCGCGCGGGACCGTATAGACGGCGGAGGATCCGAACAGATCGTAATCGCCCTTGTCGAGACCGAGCGTGCAGGTCGCGAACGTCACCTCGTGCCAGTTGACCTTGATCGCCAGATCCTTGGCGAGCTTCTCCACCAGTTCCTGGTAGATGCCGCGCAAGCTGCCCGTCTTGGCGTCGCGGTAGAACCACACCGGGGTCTGCGCGAAGCCGACCTCCAGCGGGCGGCCCTGGTGGACCTTCGCCAGCACGGATTTCGGGTCGACGCCGGTACTCAGCAACTGGGCCATCGCCTCCCGCGGCGCGGCGATGGTGGCGATGCCTGCGCCGAGCGCCGCGGCGCCGGCGAGCAGCATGCGCTTGCCCGTGTCGGGCGTGTCGTGATCGGATGTGGCGTGATCCTGTGAGTCATTCATGTGCAGTCCCCTTGTTCTGGATGTGACGTGAAGCGGGCACGGTCAGTGTGCGCTGGTCAGTCCGAATTTCCTCCGGAAATGGTTGGCGATCTTTTCCGCGGCCGTGGAGATCGAGAAGATGATCAGGAAGTACAGCACTGCCGCGGTGGTCAGAACCTCGATCGGCTCGAACCATTTGTTCGCAATCCCCATCGCCTGATACATGAGATCGGGAACCGCGATGATCGCGACGAGGGTGGAGGACTTCACCACCACCGCCATCTGGTTGACGATCGCTGGGGCCATCACCAGGACGACCTGCGGCCCCACGATCCGGCGCATGATCTGCGCGCGGGACATGCCGACGGCGAGCCCGGCCTCGAACTGGCCGCGGTGCAGCCCCTCGATCCCGGAACGGAATGTCTCCGCCAGGTAGCCGCTCGACTGCATGGCGAGCGCGATCACCGCCGCGCCTTCCGTGGTGCGCGGGAAACCGAACAGTTCCGGCCAGACGTAATTGACCCACAGGAGCTGCACGAAGATCGGCGTCGCGCGGCAGAACTCGATATAGGCGAGTGCCGCGGGGCGCAGGAGCGGCACATAAAGTCGCACCAGGCAGGCGATCAGCCCCAGCACGACCGCGAGCGCGAAGGCGAGGGCGCAGATGGTGGCGGTGACGGCAACGCCGTTCAGCAGCAGGCCGGAATTGGCGAGCACGTAGCGATTGAAGTTGTCGATCATGGCCCGGTCTCACGCATGGCCCGGCCTCACGCCCAGCCGCGCCGGCGCCAGCGGTCCGACAGGTGCTGGATCATCTGCGAAGCGGTGATCACGACGGCGCAATAGAGCAGCGCGGCGCCGGTATAGAGCGGCAACGGACGCATCTCCTGGTCGTTGATCATCGAGATCTGGTACATGATGTCCGGCACGGCAACGAAGGACACGATCGAGGTCGCCTTGAACAGCGACACGAACTGGCTGAGCGCCTCGGGCAGCATGTGCCGCACCGCCTGCGGCACCACGATGCGGCGCAGGATCGTCCAGCGCGACATCCCCAAGGATTGTCCCGCCTCGACGTGGCCCCGCGGGACCGACAGCAGGCCGGTGCGCACGGTCTCCGACATGAATCCGCTGTAGGCGAACCCGAGGGCCAGCACCGACGCGAGCCACGGGCTCAGCTCGAAGCGCGTATCGAGGGCGCGGCTCACCAGCAGCGGCAGCACGTAGTACGCCCAGACGATCAGCACCAGTTCCGGCGTGTTGCGGAACGCCTCGGTGTAGCCGACGGCGGCGAGCCGGATGGGTGCGGTCCGGCTCAGCCTGGCCACCCCGATCGCGAAGGCGAGGATGGCCGCGAGGATGGCGGCAATCAGGAAGATCAGCAGGTTCACGGCCAGGCCGTGCAGCAGGGTGATCCGGTATTCCCAGAACAGGGCCGGATCCAGCGACTGCTGAAGCTGGGCGAGCATGGCCGCTCAGTGCAGAACGGAGGCCAGGAAGCGCTGGCAGCGCTCGCTGGTCGGCGCGCCGAACACGGCCTGGGGCGGGCCGTCCTCCTCGATCTGCCCTTCGTGCAGGAACAGGACCCGCCCGGAGATCTCGCGCGCGAAGCCCATCTCATGCGTTACGACCAGCATGGTCGTGCCTTCCCGCGCGAGTGTCCGCATCACCTCCAGCACCTCGCCGGTCAACTCGGGGTCCAGCGCGGAGGTTGCCTCGTCGAACAGCATCACTTCGGGCTGCATCGCGAGCGCGCGTGCAATGGCGACCCGCTGTTGCTGGCCGCCCGACAGGCGGGCCGGGTACTCGGCCTCCTTGTTCAGGAGGTTGACCTTTGCGAGGTGTTCACGCCCGACCGCCTGCGCCTCGCGCCGGCCCATGCGTTTGACCTGGATCAGCGCCTCGGTGATGTTCTGCAGCGCCGTCATGTGCGGCCAGAGGTTGAACTGCTGGAACACCATGCCGAGCCTGGCGCGCATCCGGGCGATATTCGCCGGGCTGTCGGGGGTCCGGCGCCCCGCCTTGTCGATACGAAACCACACTGGTTCGCCGTCGAGATAGACGGCGCCGGACGTCGGCGTCTCGAGCAGATTGATGCAGCGGAGCAGCGTGCTCTTGCCGGATCCGCTGGCGCCGATGATGCTGAGCACCGAGCCTTCCGGCACGTCGAAGCTGATGCCGCGCAGGACCTCCGCAGGGCCGAACGACTTCCGCAGCTCATGGACCCGAATGATCGGACCGTCCACGCGCATTACCGAATCTCCTAGTCTTAGACATCATCTTTTGTGGCCTCACGGATGAGTTCGCCGCCAGCGAAGATGACATCGCCCGCCGCCCACTTTACGGAGCGGTCCCCACGGAGCAAGCAGAATGTGTTGCGATACGGTGAATGGCCGGCGTTGGTGGCATCGGCGGACGCGCGCGACGACGCATGAGCCGCGTCTCCTCCTGTTCGACTCGGGGCGCATTTCCGCGGCGATTTCAATCGGTTCCGGCTTCGCGTCGCGCCGCCCGGGCGACGTCTCCCGACGTCGTTAAGGTCACTGGACATGCGGAAGAATTTGCGCCGACATAAGGCACGTTTATACTGTAAGCCCGTGCGCCGCGGGTCCGGGGGGCGCGCTGCCATGAGAGGCTGGGCATGAGTTCCTCGCTCGGGTTCGAGCTGCACGCGCTCGAAGTGGTCGCCGCGGTCTGCGAGCTCAACAGCATGACCCTGGCTGCGCGCCAGCTCGGCATGACCCAGCCCGCGGTGTCGTACACGATCCGCCAGCTTGAGACGGCGCTCGGCATCACCATCCTCGACCGCACCCGCCGGCCGCTGACGCCAACCACGGCGGGCTATTGGCTGGCGCAGGCCGCCGGCCGGGTCCTGCGGGAAGCGCAGCAGATCCCGCTCGCGGTCCGCCACCTCGAGACCGGCATGGCGGTGCAGCTCAGGATCGGCCTGGTCGACTCGCTCTCGGTTCCGTTCGTGCCGCAACTGGTGCGCGCCACCGAATCATCGATCCGTTTCCTGTCGATCTCATCCGGCCTCGCCCGCAGCCTGCGGGCGGGGCTGATGGACCACAACCTCGACCTGCTGATCACGAACGACGGGATGGAAGGGATCGACGGGCTGCTCCGCCACCCGATCCTCACCGAGCCCTATGTTCTCGTCGTGCCGCAGAAGGGTGAGTGGGAGACGATGAGCCTGGCGGAGCTGGGACAGCGGCTGCCGCTGATCCGGTGGAACGCCCGTTCCCATATCGCAGCGGATATCGAGCGGCATCTGCGGCGGCTGCGCCTCGAACTGCCGCGCCGGTTGGAGTTTGAATCGGCAGGGGTCATCCTGGCGATGGTGGAGGCGGGGCTCGGCTGGTCCCTGCTGACGCCGCTGTCGATCTTCGAGGTCAAGGCGCGCATGCCGCGGATACGGACCCTGCCGGTGCCCGGTCCCGCCTTCTCGCGCCATCTGGACCTGATCTCCCGTGCCGGCGAGATCGATGTGCTCGCAGGCCGCATCGCGGAGGTTGCGCAGCGGATCCTGCGCAACCGCTACCTGCCGGAGATCCTGCGGCTCGCCCCCTGGCTCGATGGCCAGGTGCTCGTCGGCGGCGCCGACCGACAGGTACCCGTCGGCGGCGCCGACCGACAGGTGCTTTTCGGCGGCGCCGACCGGCCTCCGCCGGCGCGGCGCGGACGGTGAGGTCACGCCCCGCGCCCCGCACGGAGCAAGCGGCCGGCAGCGGCCGCCCCGTACGGACCGTGGCCTAGCCGACGATCTCCACCCCGGCGAAGAAGAACGCGATCTCGGCCGCGGCGTTCTCGGCGCTGTCCGAGCCGTGCACGGAATTGGCCTCGATGCTTTCGGCCAGTTCGGCGCGGATGGTGCCGGCGGCGGCCTTGGCGGGGTCGGTAGCGCCCATCGCCGTGCGGTTGCGCGCCACCGCGTCCTCGCCCTCCAGCACCTGCACGACCACCGGGCCGGAGGTCATGAAGGTGACGAGGTCGCGATAGAACGGGCGCGCCTTGTGCACCGCGTAGAACGCCTCGGCCTGTGCCGTGGTCAGGTGCAGCCGCTTCTGCGCGACGATCCTGAGCCCGGCCGCCTCCAGCATGGCGTTGACCCGCCCTGTGAGATTCCGCCGCGTGGCGTCCGGCTTGATGATGGAGAAGGTGCGTTCGATCGGCATGCGGGGGGGATCCTGTCGGGAGGGTGAGGGGCGAACGGCCGGCCGGTGCCGGACGCGGCGACGGGGCACCCAGGCCGGCCAGGCGGGCGGCGGGCCGCGCGCGGGGCGGCCGGCACCGCGCGCCCCCGCCGTGTGACCGGGGACCGCACGTCACGCGCGCCGCTCCTAAGCGGTCCGCGCTGGTTCGGCAACCGGGAGGGCGCGGAGGCGGGGAGGGGACGGCGCGTCGCCTGCTCGAGCCCGTCGCCGCACTGTAACGCCGCTTGCTACTGACTGACCGGCCGGTTATTACGAATACATGCCGGCTGTCGACCGCACTCCGCCCGCCGCCCGTCACACCCGCCGCAAGGAGGCGCGCCCGGGGGAAATCCTGGCCGCCGCGCTCGCCCTGTTCGCCGAGCGCGGGTTCGCCGCCACCAGGCTGGAGGACGTGGCGCAGCGCGCGGGCATCAGCAAAGGCACGGTCTACCTTTACTTCCCGACCAAGGAGGATCTGTTCCGCGCCGTCGTCCGCCAGGACGTGCTGCCCAACCTTGCCGCGATGGAGGCCCGGGTCGCCGCGCACCAGGGTCCGGCCACGGCGCTGCTGCGCGAGGTCGCCACCATCATGCTGGACCGGCTGAACGGCGAGCTTGCCGCCATCCCCAAGCTTGTGTTGACGGAAGCGGGCAATTTCCCGGCCCTGGCGCAATTCTATGCTGAGGAGGTGTCGGCCCGCGGCATGCGCCTGATCGGCAGCGTGCTCGCGCGCGGCGTGGCGAGCGGGGAGTTCCGGCCGCTCGACGTGCCCGCAACGGTGCCGTTGGTCGTCGCGCCGATCCTGCTCGCGATGCTCTGGCGCACCTCGGTCGGCCGGCACACCGCCCTGGTCGTCGATCCGGCGGCGTTGCTGGCGGCGCATCTCGATGTGCTGCTGCGCGGCCTGGCAGCGGACAGGCGATGAGGCGGCTCCTGTTGCCGATCGTGCTGCTGCTGGTGCTCGGCGCTGCCGGCTTCGTCTGGTGGCGCCTGCGCGCCGCCCCGCCCGTCTATTGGCAGGGGTATGCCGAGGCGGATTATGTCAATGTCGCCCCGGTGCTAACCGGACGGCTGGTGCGGCTGGTCGTCGCCCGTGGCGAGCAGGTGGCGGCCGACGCACCGCTGTTCGACCAGGACGACACGAACGAGTGCGCCGCGCGCGCCGCGGCCGCGGCCAATCTCGTCCAGGCGCAGGCGAACCTCGCCAATCTCGTGGCGCCGTCGCGGCCGAACGAGATCGCGCAGGACGTGGGCTCGCTCGCCGAGCAGCGTGCGGCCCGGGCGCAGGCGGAGGACAACCTGGCGCGCGACGAACGCGTCGTCGCCAGCGGCGCGGTCACGCGGCAGAAGGTGGACCAGGAGCGGATGGCGCTCGCCGCCGCGCAGGCGCGCGTGGTGCAGGCCGTGGCGAAACTGGCGCTGGCGCGCCAGCCGACCGGGCGGGCGGACCAGATCGAAGCCGCCCGCGCGGCGGTGGGCGCGGCGCGCGCGGCGCTGACGCAGGCGGCATGGCAGTTGGCGCAGCGCCACGTGGTCGCGCCGGTGGCGGCCGTCGTGTCGGATACCGACGCGCAGGCGGGCGACACCGTCGCCGCCGGCGCCACCGTGGTGCAACTGTTGCCGCCCGGGAACATCCGGGTGCGCTTCTTCGTCCCCGAGCCAGCGCTGTCCGGCATTCATTTCGGCGAAAGGATGGCGGTCTCCTGCGACGGCTGCGGAGCGCCGCTGGTCGCGCGCGTGTCCTTCATCGCACCGCAGGCGGAATATACCCCGCCGGTGATCTACAGCGAGCAGACCCGTGCCACCCTGGTCTACATGATCGAGGCACGGCCGAAGCCCGCGCAGGCCTTGCTGCTCAAGCCGGGCGAGCCGGTGGAAGTGCGCCCGCTCGCCGTCCAGGCCCGAAGATGAGCGGCGCGGCAATAAGCGGTCCGGCGATCGACGTGCACGACCTGGTGAAAAGCTTCGGCGCGCGCAAGGTGATCGACGGGCTGACCCTGCGGGTGGAACAGGGCGAGGTCTGCGGCTTCCTGGGCGGCAACGGCAGCGGCAAGACCACCACCATCCGCCTGCTGTGCGGCCTGTTGCGCCCGGATGGCGGCGGGGGCACCTGCCTCGGTCTCGATCTGCTGCAACACGCGCCGGAAATCCGGCTGCAGGTCGGCTACATGACCCAGCAGTTCAGTTTCTACGGCGATCTGACGGTGGCGGAGAATCTCGAGTTCGTCGCCCGGCTTTACACGCTGCCCAACCGGCGCGCGGTGATTGCGGCGGCGCTGGAACGCATGGGCCTCGCCGACCGGGCCGGACAGCTCGCGGCCGAGCTTTCCGGCGGCTGGAAGCAGCGCATGGCGCTCGCGGCCTGCATCCTGCACCAGCCGCGCTTGCTGCTGCTCGACGAGCCCACCGCCGGCGTCGACGCCCGCGCGCGGCGGCAGTTCTGGGACATGATCCACGAGCTCGCCGCCGACGGGATGACGGTGCTCGTCTCCACCCACTACATGGATGAGGCGGAACGATGCAGCCGTGTCGTCTATCTTGCCGGCGGGCGGCTGGTGGTGCAGGGCACCGCGTCTGAAGTGGTTGCGCAGGCGCATCTGGTGACGTTTGAAGCCACCGGCCCCGGGATCGAGCGCGCCGTGCGGCGGCTGCGCGGCGAGCCCGGGGTGGAAACGGCAGCGGTGTTCGGCCAGGCGCTGCGCGTGGCGGGGCTCGACCGCGGCTCGTTGCAGAGGGCGATCGACAGGCTCGGCGATCCGGCGCTCACGTGGCAAGAGGTGGAGCCGCGGCTCGACGACGTGTTCATCCACATGCTGAACGCGCAGGAGACGACCGCACAGGGGACGAACACACAGGAGACGGGGGAATGAGCGGCTTCTCCTGGGCCCGCCTGGTTGCCATGCTGCAGAAGGAATGGCTGCAGATGCGGCGGGATCCGACCACGATCCGACTCACGATCATGCTGCCGCTGATCCAGCTTTTTCTTTTCGGCTATGCGATCAACGCCAACCCGCGGCATCTGCCGACCGCGGTCGTCTCCGCCGATCATTCGATCTACGAACGCACCCTGATCACCGCACTCGCCAATACGCGCTACTTCAACCTTCGCCCCTACAGGACCGAAGCCGCGGCCGATGAAGCGCTACGGCGCGGGGACGTGCTGTTCGTGCTGGATATCCCGCCCAACTTCGCCCGGCGCATCAACCGCGGCGACAAGCCGCAGATCCTGATGGACGCTGACGGCTCCGATCCGGTCGCGATCGGCAGCGCCACCGCCGCCCTGGCGGCGTTGAACGCCACCGTGCTGAACCGCGACCTGCCGCCCAACCTGCAAACCTCGGTGCCGGCGCCCCCGTTCCAGATCGTGGTCCACGCGCGCTACAACCCCGAACAGGTGACCGCGCTCAATATCGTGCCCGGCCTGATCGCGGTGATCCTGACCATCTCCACCCTGGTGCTTACCTCCGTCTCCATCACGCGCGAACGCGAGACCGGAACGATGGAGAACCTGCTGGCGATGCCGGTGCGCCCGATCGAAGTGACGCTCGGCAAGATCATCCCTTACGTGGGCCTGGCTTACGTGCAGGCAGCCCTGATCCTGCTCGTCGCCGTCGTGGTGTTCGGCGTGCCGGTGCACGGCTCGGTGCTGCTGCTGCTGGGATCGCTCGGTCTGTTCATCGCCTGCAACCTGGCGATGGGGCTGGCGTTCTCGACGATCGCAAGAACCCAGATGCAGGCGCAACAAATGGCGCAGTTCGCGTTCCTGCCGAGCATGATGCTGTCGGGATTCCTCTACCCGTTCGCCGGCATGCCCGCCTGGGCACGCGTGATCGGCGAGTGCCTGCCCATCACGCACGCCCTCAGAATCTGCCGCGGCATATTGCTGAAGGGCAACGGCCCGGCAGAAATCTGGCCCGACCTCTGGCCCATGGTCCTGTTCGCCCTCGTCGTCGGCGCCATCGCCGTGCGGCTGTATCGGGAGACGCTGGACTGATCGCTGTGGGGGCGGGCTGTCAGCAAGTAAGGCCAGGGGCTCTGCCCCTGGACCCCGCCAGGGGACTTGTCCCCTGGACCCCGTCAACTTTGGTTCGGTGTGGGTGAGGGGTGTCGCGGGTTTGGGCCGGGGTTGCGCGGGGCGGGGAGTGCGCGCCAAAGCGCACTCCCCGCCCCGCGCAACCCCGGCCCAAACCCGCGACACCCCTCACCCACACCGAACCAAAACGGAAGGGTTCCAAGGGCAAGCCCTTGGTGGGGGTCCAGGGGGCAGCGCCCCCTGGCCTTGCTTGCCGACATCCGTCCCTACAGCGACAATTTCAGCGCCGCCGCGATTTCGCCGACGATGCCGCGGCGGAAGGCGAGGACGCAGATGACGAAGATGGCGCCTTGGGTGACGGTGACCCAGGAGCCGAATTGGGCGAGGTAGTTTTCCATCGAGGTGGTGACGACGGCGCCGACGACGGGGCCGAACACGGTTCCGAGGCCGCCGAGCAGGGTGGTGAGCACGACGTCGCCGGAGCGTGACGAGGCGACGCCGTCGAGGGTGGCGATGCCGAACACGACCGAGGTCGTGGCTCCGGCGATGCCGGAGAGGAAGGTGGAGAGGACGAAGGCGATCAGTTTGTAGTCTTGCGTTCGGTAGCCGAGGGAGATGGCACGCGGTTCGTTTTCGCGGATGGCTTTCAACACCTGGCCGAACGGGGAGTGGATGACCCGGTGGATCAGCAGGAAGCCGGCGATGAACACGCCGGCGACGAGCCAGTACATTGCCATGTCGTTGTGCAGCGGGAAGATGCCGAATGCGGTGCCGCGCGGCACTTGCTGGATGCCGTCCTCGCCGCCGGTGAAGGGGGCTTCGACGCAGAAGAAGTAGACCATCTGGGCGAGGGCGAGGGTGATCATGGCGAAATAGATGCCGGAGCGGCGGATGGCGAGGTAGCCGAGTGCGAGGCCGAGTATCCCGCCCATGGCGCCGCCGAGCAGGATCGCGAGCACGGCATCCACGTGCCAGAACTTCAGGGTCCAGGCGCCGATATAGGCGCCCATGCCGTAGAAAGCGGCGTGGCCGAAGGACAGCAGCCCGACGTAGCCGATCATCAGGTTGAAGGCGCAGGCAAACAGTGCCGCGGTGAGGATGCGCATCAGGAAGATCGGGTACAGCACGTGCGGCAGCACGACGATTGCGGCCAGCATCAGCACGAAGCCGATCGCCTGTGCGCGGGTGAAGCCGAACAGGCCGGTGCGGGTGGGGGCAGCGGCGCCGACGGGTGCGGTGGAGACGGACATCAGGCGGTCTTTCCGAACAGGCCGCGGGGCATGAACAGCAGCACGATCACCATCACCAGGAAGATGACGGTGGCGGATGCCTGCGGGTAGAACACTTTCGTCAGGCCCTCGATCACGCCGAGGCCGAAGCCGGTGACGATGGAGCCCAGGATCGAGCCCATGCCGCCGATCACGACGATGGCGAACACGGTGTTGATGAAATTATCTCCCATGTCGGGATTCACCGAGTAGATCGGCGCCGCCAGCACGCCGGCGAAGGCGGCGAGCGCCACGCCACAGCCGTAGGTGATGGTGATGAGCCGCGGCACGTTGATCCCGAAGGCACGCACCAGCGCGGGGTTTTCGGTGGCGGCGCGCAGCCGGGCGCCGAGAAAGGTTTTCTCGATGATCGCCCAGGTGGCGAGGCAGACGACCAGGGCCGCGACCACCACCCAGCCACGGTAGATCGGCAGGTACATGAACCCGAGGTCGGTCGCGCCCTGCAGGACCGGGGGGATGTCGTAGGGCATGCCGGAACTGCCGTAGTAGTTGCGGAACAGCCCTTCGATCACGAGGGCCAGTCCGAACGTCAGCAGCAGGCCGTACAGATGATCGAGCTTGTAGAGCCGGCTGATGAGGGTGCGCTCCATCACGATCCCGAACAGGCCGATGACGATCGGCGAGAGGATCAGGGCCGGGAAATAGCCGATGCCGAGATACTGCAACAGGATCCAGGCGGCGAAGGCGCCCATCATGAACAGGGCGCCGTGCGCGAAGTTGATGATGTTCAGCATGCCGAAGATGATCGACAGGCCAAGCGCCAGCATGGCGTAGAACGCGCCGTTGATGAGGCCGAGCAGCAACTGGCCGAACAGTAGGGGCGCGGGAATGCCGAAGATCATCATCATGGCGGAGCGGTCCCGGAAAGCCGGCGCGGTCAGACGCCGAGGTACTCGTGCAGTTTGTCCATGCTGGAAGAAAGAAGATGGTTCGGGATCATGTCGACCACCCGCCCGTGTTCCATCACGTAGTGCCGGTCCGCCACGGTGGCGGCGAAGCGGAAGTTCTGCTCCACTAGCAGCACGGTGAAGCCCCGCGCCTTGATCTCGCGGATGGTGCGGCCGATCTGCTGGACGATGACGGGCGCGAGCCCCTCGGTCGGTTCGTCGAGCAGCAGCATCTTCGCCCCGGTGCGCAGAATGCGCGCGATCGCCAGCATCTGCTGCTCGCCGCCCGAAAGCTTGGTGCCGTGCGCGGTGCCGGCGCGTTCCTTGAGGTTGGGGAACAGCGCGTAGATGGTCGGGATGTCGAGCCCGCCGGGCGCGATCACCGGCGGCAGCAGCAGGTTCTCGGTCACGCTGAGCGAGCCGAAGATGCCGCGTTCCTCCGGGCAGAAGGCGATGCCGGCGCGCGCGATGCGTTCCGGCGCCGCGCCGATCAGCTCGGCGCCGCGGAAGCGGATGCTGCCCTGGCGGCGCGGCACCAGGCCCATGATGGATTTCATGGTGGTGGTCTTGCCGGCACCGTTGCGCCCAAGCAGGGTGACCACCTCGCCTTCGCGCACTTCGAACGCCGCGCCGTGCAGCACGTGGCTTTCGCCGTACCAGGCGTTGAGGTCGCTGATTTCAAGCATGCATCGGCTCCGGCGTTTCAGACCCAAGGTAGGCGGTGATCACCTCCGGGTTGGCCGAGACGGTGGCGTAGTCGCCCTCCGCGAGCACGCGCCCGCGGGTCAGCACAGTGATGGTGTCGCACAGGCCTTCGACCACCGAGAGATTGTGCTCGACCATCAGGATCGTGCGGCCGGCGCGGATCGAGCGGATCAGTTCCACGATCCGATCGACATCGGCATGGGTCATGCCGGCGGTGGGTTCGTCGAGCAGCATCATTTCGGGGTCGAGCGCCAGGGTGGTGGCGATCTCGAGCGCGCGTTTCTGCCCGTAGGCGAGCTGCCCGGCGGCGATCGCGGCAAAGCCTGACAGCCCGACGTCGAAAAGCAACTGATGGGCGCGGTCGTCGAAGCGCCGCAGCGCCGTTTCCGAGCGCCAGAAATCGAACGAGTTGCCGCGCGCCCGCTGCAGCGCAAGCCTCACGTTCTCGAGCGCGGACAGCCGCGGGAACACCGCCGAGATCTGGAAGCTGCGCACCAGACCGAGCCGGGCCACCTGGGCCGGCCTCATCCCGGTGATATCGATGCCCTTGAAACGGATTCGTCCGTGCGTCGGCTGCAGGAATTTGGTCAGCAGGTTGAAGCACGTGGTCTTGCCGGCCCCGTTGGGGCCGATCAGGGCGTGGATCGTGCCGGTGCGCACGGCGAGCGAGACGTCGTCCACCGCGACGAAGCCGCTGAATTCCTTGCTCAGCCCGGTGGTTTCCAGGATGGTCTCGACCACAGGCGGACGTGTCCCTTCATTTTGCGGAATTGCTGTCTCCCTGGCAGGGCTGATTGCATATCGCCCGGATGGGCGCAAGATCGGAGTTTGCTCCCCAGCCCGCGAGGACCCATGCGACTGCGCAGCCCCCTGTTCGCGCCCGGCGATGCCGCGCGCAAAGTCGCCAAGGCGATCGAGTCAGCCGCCGACACGGTCATCCTCGATCTCGAGGATTCGGTGGCCGCGCCGGCCAAGCCGGAGGCGCGCGCCGCCGTGGCCGTGCGGTTGCGCGAGATGGCCGGGGCGCCGCGCGCGGATGCGCTGATCGTGCGGGTGAACCCGCCCGGCACGCCGTGGTATCTGGCCGACCTCGCCGCTGTCGTCCCTGCCGGCGCGGCGGCGGTGATGCTGCCGAAATGCGCCGGGGCGGCAGACCTCGGCGCGCTCGATCACCATCTGGAGGCGCTGGAGGCGGCGGCGGGGCGCGCGATCGGCAGCGTGCGGGTGGTCGCGATCGTGACCGAGACCGCCGCCTCGGTGTTTGGCCTCGGCGGCTACGCGCCGGTGGCCGGGCGGCTGGCGGCCCTCTGTTTCGGCGCCGAGGACTTGTCCGCCGACCTCGGCGTGGCGCCGCGGCACCCCGACGGGGCGCTGAATGCCGCTTCGGCCTTCGCCCGCGCGCAGGTGCTGCTGGCGGCCGGGGCGCTCGGCGTGCCGGCGCTCGACACGCCCTGGCCCGACCCGCACGACCCGGCCGGGCTGGAACGTGAGGCGCGTGCCGCCGCCGCCGACGGGTTCGCCGGCAAGATCCTGATCCACCCGGCGCAGATCGAGGCGGTGAACGCCGCCTTCACCCCGTCCGCCGAGCAGGTGCGCTGGGCAGAGCGGGTGCGCGACGCGTTCGCGGCCAATCCGGACGCCGGCGTGTTCGCGCTGGACGGCAAGATGATCGACCGCCCGCACTACAAGCTGGCGCAACGTGTGCTGGCGGCGGCGGGGCAGGGGTAGCGCTACCGCCCCTTCCTTCCACGCGCGTCGCCCGCGCGCCCGTAGCTGGCGAAACGCGCCCGCGCCGCGTCCAGCTCTTCCGGGCTCAGCAGGCGCGGCGTGCCGGCGGCGCGGGCGAGCAGGTACTGCCGTGCCAGGCTTTCCAGTACGATCGAGTCCTCCAATGCCGCTGCCACCGTCGGCGCGTGCACGATCATGCCGTGGTTGGCGAGCAGGCATGCGCGCCGCCCGTCCAGTGCCGCCACCGCCGCCGTCGCCAGTTCCGGTGTGCCGAACGTGACGTAGGGCGCGCAGCGGACGTCGTGGCCGCCGAATGCGACGATCATGTAATGGAACGCCGGCAGGTCCTGACCCAGGCACGCGAGTGCAGTGCAAGCTTCCGCGTGGGTGTGCACGATCGCGCCGGCGGCGGGGTACGCGCGGTAGATCGCGGCGTGCATCGGAAATTCGCTGGACGGCACGCCGCGCCCACCCACCGCGCCTTCTGCGCTGACCGCAACGACCGCCGTGGCGGTGACCGCTTCCGCCGCCCAGCCGGTCGGCGTGATCAGCATCCCCCGCGCGGTGCGGGCGCTGACGTTGCCCGCGCTTCCGGGCACGAAGCCGCGGCGGCCCAGCTCCCGATACGCTGCGGCGATCGCCGCCCGGGCTCCGCTCACATCAGGAACACGCCCTTGCCGGAGTTCTGCGCGTCGAACAGCCGGTAGGCTTCCTCCGCCTGGTCGAGCTTCCAGCGGTCGGTGAACAACTGATCCACGGCGATGTTGCGCTCGACGATGAAGCGGGCGCATTCGGCCTGGCCGATCACCGAGAAGGTCCAGGACCCGATCATCGTCAATTGCTTGCGCAGGATGTCGGGGCTGACGTCGATCGTCACGTTGTTGCGCTCGCCGACGAAGCACATGGTACCCCAGACCTTGGCGCTGCGGATCGCGGCGATGCGCCCCTCCGGGGCGCTCGACGTATCCAGGGTGCAATCGGCGCCGCGCCCGTGCGTGAGGTCCTTGATCGCGCCGACGGGATCGTTCGAGCGCGGGTTCACCACCTCGTCGGCGCCGAATTCCCTGGCCCGCTCCAGCCGTTCCGGAGACACATCGAGCGCGATCACCCGTGCGCCCATCGCCTTGGCGAGCTGGGTGCCGGACAGCCCGACCGGTCCCTGGCCGAAGATCGCGATGGTGTCGTTGCCGGACAGGTTCATCCGCCGCAGCGCCCCCCAGGCGGTGCCGGTGCCGCAGGAGATCGCGGCGCCCGCCTCGTAGGACAGCTCGTCGGCCAGCGGCACGAGGGTGTTGGCGGGGACGCACAGATACTGTGCGTGGCCGCCGTGCGCGTTGTTGCCGTATACTTTCACCGGCACCTCCTGGCACAATTGCTGCCAGCCGGAGCGGCAATGCGCGCAATGCGCGCAGCCTTGGTAGTGGTGCACCATGACTCGCGCGCCGATCCGCGCGTCCGCGTCCGTTACGCCGGGGCCACGCGCGGCGACGATACCGCAGGGCTCGTGCCCGGCGATCACCGGGTTCGGGTTGGCCGGCAGCCCGCCGACCGACGCGCCCTTGTCGCCCTTCGGCCGGCGGTACTGGTGTAGATCCGAGCCGCACATGCCGGACGCCTTCATCTCCAGCACCACCTCGCCCGGCCCCGGAGTGGGGTCGGGGAATTCCATCAGCTCAAGCTCGCGCCCGCCGGTGAACACGATGCCGCGCATGGGCTTTCTCCTGTCGCTACGACGATGTTATGGCGCCGGACGTTCCGGCGTCGGGAACAGCAGCGGGAAGGCGCTGTGCACGTGCGGCGCGGTCACCGACGGCGCGCCGCGGTGCAGGTGCTCGCGGTTGAGGTCCGTGAGCTTCGCCACGCCGAGCAGCGCCATCGCCACCGCGGTTTCCTGTTCCAGCAGTTCGAGCACGCGCGCCACGCCCGCCGCGCCCTCGGCGGCCAGGCCGTAGCAATAGAGCCGGCCGATCGCCACCGCGTCGGCACCCATCGCGATCGCTTTGACGATGTCGGTGCCGCGGCAGATGCCGCCGTCGATCATCACCTTGGCGCGGCCATGGACGGTGTCCAGCACCTCGGGCAGCACGTCCATCGCGCCGCGGCCGTGGTCGAGTTGGCGGCCGCCGTGGTTCGAGACGTAGACGACATCGACGCCGAGATCGCAGGCGGCTTCGGCGTCCTCACCGGTCGCGATGCCCTTCAGGATCAGCGGGATGCGGTGCTTTTCCTTGAAACGGGCGACGTTGCGCCAGGAGAACCCGGCCTGGAATTCATGCCCCGTGGCGGCGGCGCGCCAGGGTTTGACGAAGCGCGCGGCGATGTCGCGCTCGCGGCGCGAGTAGGCCGCGGTATCGACGGTGATGGCGAAGGCGTTGAAGCCCGCATCGACCGCGCGATGGATGATGTCGTCGATCCAGGCGTCGTCGCCGCGCACGTAGAGCTGGAAGACTTTCGGCCCCGACGTGGCGGCGGCGGAGTCCTCCAGTCCCGGCTTCGTCACGGAACTGACGATGATCGGCACGCCGAAACCGGATGCACCGCGCCCGGCTTCCGCCGCGCCGCCCGGGTGCAACGATTCCAAGGACCCGACCGGGGCGAGCATCACCGGCAGCCGCAGCTTCATGCCGAGGAAATTGCTGGAGGTGTCAACATGCGAAACATCGCGGCAGACGCGCGGGCGGAACGCGATCTGGTCCAACGCCATGCGGTTGCGCCGCATCGTCGTTTCGGTCTCGGTGGCGCCGATCAGGTAGCCCCAGGTGTTGTCGGACACCTTGGCGCGCGCGGCGGGGATGAACTCGTGCAGGGTCTGGTAGTCGCCGCCCAGTTCGACGAGGTGCGGGGCTTCTGGCATCGGACGTTGTCCTCTTTGGTTCGGCGGGCGCATCTGGCCTCCGTCGGCGGCAGTGCGCAAGAGGGCGGGGCGGTGGGGGCGTGGTTTTGCCGGCGCGGCCGGCGTGCCATGCTGGCTGCCCGCGCCCACAAGGAACGAGGCCCCGTCGCATGGATTCCGTCGCTGCCCTACTGCGTGAGACCGCCGAACGGCTGTTCGCCCGCGAGATCACGCCGGCCGTGCTGCGGCAGGCGGACGGCGGCGGATGGCCAGCGGCGGCCTGGGCGGCGGTGGAGGCGGCCGGCCTGCCGCGCGCGCTGGTGGCGGAGGAGGACGGCGTGCCCATGGCCGATGCGCTCGGGCTGCTGCAGGTGGCCGGGGCGCACGCGGTGCCGCTGCCGCTGGCCGAGACCATGCTGGCAGGCTGGCTGCTCGCCGCCGCCGGTCTGCCGGTCCCCGACGGGCCGCTGACGGTCGCTTCCGTTGTCGCGGACGAGCGGTTGCGCCTGCGCCGCGACGGGAGCGCCTGGCACCTGTCGGGCCGGGCGACCCGGGTGCCCTGGGCGCGGCACGCGGTCGCCGTGGCGGTGCTGGCCGAGCATGCGGGCGCGCCGCATGTGGTGCTGCTGGACGCCGGCGGCTGGCGGATCGAAGCGGGCGCAAACCTTGCCGGCGAGCCACGCGACACGATCGAGATCGCGGCGGCGGTGGATCGCGTGGCCCCGCTCGGCCTGCCGGCGGAAGCGCTGCACGCCATGGGTGCGGTGGCGCGGGCCCAGCAGATCGCCGGCGCCCTGCGCGCGCTGACGTCGATGACCACGGCGTACGCGCAGGAGCGCAGCCAGTTCGGCCGCCCGATCGGCAAGTTCCAGGCGGTGCAGCAGAACCTCGCTTTGCTGGCGGCGCAGGCCGCGGCGGCGGCGGCGGCGGCCGACCTGGGCGCGGAGGCGGCGGCGGACGGGCTGCGCCCGGCGCCGGTCGCCGCGGCCAAGGCGCGGGCGGGGGAGGCAGCGGGGATCGGCGCCGCCATCGCGCACCAGGTGCATGGCGCGATCGGGTTCACCCAGGAACATCGGCTGCATTTTCTCACCCGGCGGTTGTGGTCCTGGCGCGACGAGTTCGGCAACGAGGTAGTGTGGCAGCGGCGGCTTGGTGCGCAGATGCTCGCCGCCGGGGCGGACGGGTTGTGGGCGGCACTGACCGCGGCCTGAGCGGCGCGGGGCACAGGTGACGCCATTCGGGGCGCGGTTGCGCGCGCTGCGGGCGGAGCGGGGCCTCACGCAGCGTCGGCTTGCCGCCGAGCTGCAGGTGAGCGCCGCCTACCTCTCGGCGCTGGAGCACGGCCGCCGTGGTGCGCCGAGCGCGGGGCTGGTGCACCAGGTGAACGAGGTGTTCGGCCTGATCTGGGACGATGCGGACGAACTGGCGCGGCTGGCACGGCTGTCGCATCCGCGGGTGATGGTGGATACGGCCGGGCTGACGCCGGAGCAGACGGCGCTTGCGAACCGGCTGGCGCAGAGCCTGCACCGGCTGACGCCGGAGACGGTGGCGAGCCTGCACGCGATCCTGGATGCGACGGCGCCGGCGGGCAAGCCGCGGCTGCGGCGGCCCGCGCGGGGTGGGAAGGTGGTGCGGCAGGGATGACGGGGATGGTTGCCGCCAAGGCGGGGCGTGGGTATAGGGGGGCGGCTGCCGACGTAGCTCAGGGGTAGAGCAACTGATTCGTAATCAGTAGGTCCTCGGTTCAATTCCGAGCGTCGGCACCAGAAAGCCCGCATTCACCAGCCAGCCTGGCGAATTTCCCCGGAAAATGTCCGCACAGCGTCCGCAGCAACGGCGGGATCCCGTGGGATTTCGCGCCGAACGCAACGGGACAGGCCGACAGCACCAGTCTGGAACCGGTTTGTAAGAGGATGGGCCGCAATTTGCGGCCATGGCACGGGACACTGACCCGCCGCACGAAGACCCGCCGCACGAGCCGCCTGCATCGCAGGACCGGCCCGCGCCGATCGACCGACGCAGCCCCGGGCGTCGGGTCTGTGTCAGCCCCGGACTGTTGCCGCTGCTCCGTTTCCCCCATCGGGCGGACCCAGAGGCGGAGGACCCGGCGGACCCGCCCAAGAAATAGGACACCGCGGCCGTCGTGCGGACAGGGAATGGGCTCCTGATCAGTCCTGGCCACATTTTTTACTATAGATCGATGTGTCAACAGTCGTCCGCCGTGTTCGCAACAAGGCACCACCAGCGCACGCGATGACTAAGGAGGCGCGCCATCCTTTGGTCGCCCAGGCTGCACCACCACCGTGGCACCCCGGCTCTGCTGCTCGCCCCAAGTGCGCCCCTGTCCCGCTTCCCTGGTATAAATCGCGCCGTCTTGTCTTTGCGCGGAGTCGCTTAATGCCCGGTTGCCGTCCTGCGATCGTCGCCCTCCTCGGCGGGCTCTGCCTTGCCGGCAGCCTCGCCGTCCCACCCGCGGGCGCCGCCGCCCGCCATGCCCATGCTGCCGGCCGCTCCAAAGCCCATCAGGCCGCCCCGGCGGCCCCGGTGGCCGCCGGGCCCCCGCCGGTCGCCCCGCTCGCGCTGCCCGGCATGCCGCCACCGCCGGCGCTGGCGGACGAGGCGAGCTATGTGCTGATGGATGCCACCACCGGCACGATCATCGCCGCAAAGGCGCCCGACCTGCGCTGGCCGCCGGCCAGCCTCGCCAAGCTGATGACCGCCTACCTGATCTACCAGCAGCTCGCCCACGGCTCGCTGAAGGTGGACCAGGAAATCCCGGTCAGCGTCACCGCCTGGCGCACCGGCGGATCGCGCATGTTCATCTCGCCCACGACGACCGTGACGGTCGACCAACTGCTGCATGGGCTGATCATCGATTCCGGCAACGATGCCACCGTGGCGCTGGCGCAGGCGGCCGCCGGCACGCGCGGCGCCTTCGTCCAGATGATGAATGCGGCCGCGGCCAAGCTCGGGCTTGCCGGCACCCACTACACCAACGTCACCGGCTTGCCGGATCCGGATATGTACAGCACGGCGATGGACGTCGCCCGGCTGTCGCGCGCGTTCCTTGCGCAGTACCCGGAGGTACTGAAAATCTCCGTGCACAAGCATTACACCTTCGACAAGATCCGCCAGCGGAGCTGGAACCCGGTGCTGTTCCACGATCCGACCGTGGACGGGCTCAAGACCGGGCGCACCACCGCGGCCGGCCATTGCATCGATGCGACCGCGCTGCGCGACGGCCACCGGCTGATCGCGGTGGTGCTCGGTGGGCCGAACTGGAGCGCCAGCACCAAGGCGATCGAGGCGTTGCTCGACTACGGCTACCAGTTCTACACCGACGCGACGATCGCCGAGGCCGGTCGGCCGGTCGGCAGCCTGACCGACGCGAAATACCAGCCGGAAACCGTCCCGGTCGGTGCCGGGCGTGACGTGGTGGCGACGGTGCCGATCGCCAGCGTGAAGGCGCTCAGCACGACGGTCACGCTCGATCCGCCGGCAGGCCGTGCCATCGCGCGCGGCGCCGTCGTCGGGCAGGTGACGGTGAGCGCGAACGGCAAGCCGATCGCGACGGTCCCGGCGGTCGCACTTGCCCCGATGCAGCCGGCGGGGTTCGTAACCCTGCTGATGCGCCGCGCCCGCAACCTGTTCTGAGCCGGCGCTTCCGATCCCCTGCACCGGCCGGCGCGCGGACGCAGACGTAGGGCGCGGCATGGTATAGGGAGGCGGCGCACGCCGTCCCGGGGAGACATCTCATGCGTCCGTCGTTCCGCCGCCTGCTGGCGCTGATCGCGCTCGGCCTCCTGCCGGCATTCGCGGCCGCCGCTCCCGCGCCCGCCGCTTCGGAACCCGCCGGGCCGGTCTCCACCCAGCCGACGCCGGCAACGCCGACACCAGCAACACCGACGGCTGCGACACCGACAGCTTCGACCCCGGCACCGGCGCCGGCGCAATCCGCCAGGCCGGCCGCTCCCCCGGCGCCGATGCCGCTGCCGCATCCGCTGAAGCCGGTCTCGGTCATCACCTTCGCCGGCGGCTTCGACCTGCCGCTGTGGATTGCCGAACGGCAGGGCTATTTCGCCGCGCAGGGGATCGACGTCCGCATCACCTACACGCCCGGCTCGATCTACGAGATGTCGAACCTCATCGCCGGCACCTACGACATCGGCATGGCGGCGTTCGACAATGTGGTCGCCTACGACGAGGGCCAGGGCGAATGGCCGGTGCCCCCGAACCCCGATGTGGTCGCGGTACTGGGGGAGGACGACGGCTTCCTCTCCCTCGTGTCGCAGAAGCCCTATCCGACCATCGCCAGCCTGCGCGGCAAGACCTTGTCGGTCGATGCGATGACCACCGGCTTCGCCTTCGTGCTGGAGGCGCTGCTGGCCAAGAACGGTATCCAGCCGAACGAGGTGCATTTCGTGAAGAAGGGCGGGTCGGCACTGCGTTTTCACGACATGCTCAAGGACAAGGCGGTTGCGGCGACCATCCAGATCACGCCGTTCGACCTGCTGAGCGCGGCGCACGGGATGCACGTGCTGGCGCGGGTGAGCGACGCTCTCGGCCCCTACCAGGGCCAGGTGGCGGCGGTGCGCCGGGCCTGGGCCATGCAGCACCGGGACGAGGTGATCGGCTTCATCCGCGCCTACCGCCAGGCGGTCGACTGGCTCTACCAGCCCGCCAACCGCCAGGTGGCCGCGGCGATCCTGGTCGCCCACCTGCCGGCGATGACGTTCCCGCTGGCGAACAAGACGCTCGACGTCCTGCTGGCGCCGAAGGGCGGCCTCGCGCGCGACGCGATGCCGAACATGGCGGGGGTGCGGCTCGTGCTGGCCTTGCGCACGAAATACGGCACGCCGTCCAAGGTGCTGAATAACCCGATGCAATATCTCGACCTGTCGTATCTGAACGCGGCGGCGCACTGACACGGGGGCAACCGACATGGAATTCGGCATCGCGATTCCGAGCGCCGCAGACTCCTGGAAAATCGTACAGCGCGCCGAGGCGCTCGGCTTCACCCACGCCTGGTTCTACGACACGCAGATGCTGTGCGCGGACTGCTTCGTCGCGATGGCGGCGGCGGCAGCGAAGACGAGCCGCATCCGGCTCGGCACCGGGGTGCTGATCCCGTCGAACCGTATCGCCCCCGTCGCCGCCGGGGCGTTCGCCTCGCTCAATGCGCTGGCGCCGGGGCGGATCGATTTCGGCGTCGGTACCGGCTTCACCGGACGGCGCGCGATGGGCTTCGGCGCAATGACCCTGGCGGCGATGGAAGAGTACGTCCATCAGGTGATGCGGCTGCTGGCGAACGAGACGGTGGATTTCGCCATGGAGGGCGAGCGGCATCCCATCCGCTTCCTCAACCCGGAGCTCGGATTGATCAACACGCGCGATCCGGTGGCGCTGCACGTCTCCGCCTACGGACCGCGCTCGCGCGCGCTGACAGCGCGGCTGCGCGCCGGGTGGTTGAACTTCATCGGCGTGCCGAGCTCGGGCATCGCCGAGCTTGCGGCGATGCAGGTGGCGTGGGCGAAAGCGGGACACGCGAAGGACGCACTGGGCGCGACCGCCTTCGCGCTCGGCTGCATCCTGGGAGACGGGGAGGCGTTCGATTCGCCGCGCGCGCTCGCCGAAGCCGGGCCGCGCGCGGCGGTGCTGCTGCATCGCGCCGCGGACGAGGCATTGGCCGGCCTGCCCAACACCTCCAAAGTGCCTGACGCGGTCGCCGCCGAAGTCGCCGGCTACGTCGCGCTGGCGCGGCAGTTCGAGCCGGCGGAGGCGCGCTATCTGCAGAACCACCGCGGGCATCTGCTGTTCGTGAAGCCGGAAGAACGGCCGTTCGTGACCGCGGAGCTGATCCGCCAGACTACCTTCACCGGCACCGCCGCCACCTTGCGCACACGCATCGGCGCGTTGCGCGACGCCGGCTACACGCAGTTCGCGATCCAGATCCTGCCCGGTCGAGAAGCGGCAATCGAGGACTGGGGCCGCATCCGCGCCGCGTTCTGACACTGCGGCCGTGCGTGCCGGGTGCGACATCGTGCCCACAGCGTGCAATCGTTCCGCGTCCGCGATGCGCTTATCTATTGACGAATTGGGCGGTTCGGCAGTTTGTCGGCAACATGGACGCCCCAGCCGCCGAAATCATGGAGCTGCCGCACGGCACCGCGCAGGTCGCCTGGCGCCGCAGCGCGCGCGCGCGCCGGGTGAGCCTGCGCATCGATCCGCGCGACGGCACGGTGGTGGTGACGTTGCCGACCCGTGCCGGACGCAACGCCGGCGTGGCGCTGCTGCTGACGCATGCCGACTGGGTCTCCGACCGGCTCGCCGCGCTGCCCGAAGCGGTGCCGTTCGTCGATGGCGCGCTGGTGCCGTTCCTCGGCCGCCCGCACCGGATCCGCCATCTGCCCGCGGCGCGCGGCGGCGCCTGGTGCGAGGGCGACGAGATCTGCGTGACCGGGCGGGCCGAATTCCTGCGCCGGCGGGTGACGGATTTCCTCCGCGCCGAGGCGCTGCGCCGGCTGCACGCGCTCGCCGCCGAGAAAGCGGCGCAGGTCGGGCTGATCGCGCGCCGGATTGCGGTGAAGGACACGCAGAGCCGCTGGGGCAGTTGTGCCGCCGACGGATCGATTGCGTTTTCCTGGCGCCTCGTGATGGCGCCGGAGATGGTGCAGGACTACGTCGCCGCGCATGAGGTCGCGCATCTGCGCCACATGAACCACGGCAAGCGGTTCTGGGCGCTGGTCGACAAGCTGACGCCGCACACCGCGCAGGCGGTGCCGTGGCTGCGCGGGGAGGGGGCGCGGCTGCTGCGGATCGGCTGAGCGCGGTCAGCCCGCCTCCGCATCGATCAGCGCGGCGTACAACGCGCTCAGCCGCGTCGTCAGCGGCCCGGGAACCGCTGCGAAGCGCCGCCCGTCGATCGCGCGAACCGGCGTCAGGCCGCCGAACGTTCCGGTCACGAAGGCTTCCGTCGCCCCCGCCAGCGCCGTCGGCAGGTGGTCCTCGCAGGCCAGCGGAATGCCGTGCGCGGCGCAGAGTGCGATCACCTTGCCGCGGGTGATTCCGACGAATCCGGCGCGCCCGGTAGAGACGCAGACGATGCCGTCGCGGACGAAGAAGAAATTGGTGGCGTTGCAGGTGGCAATGAAGCCGGCATCGTCCAGCAGCAGCGCCTCGTCCGCCCCGGCGCGCCGTGCTTCCAGCAGCGCCATGATGAGCGGCAGGCGGCTGTGGCTGTTCAGCCGCATGGCGAACTGGTCCGATCGCGGACAGCGCAGGGAGGCGGTGGCGAGCGCGATCCCCTCACGCGCCAGCTCCGGCGCCGGCTGCTTGTGTTCGGCGACGATCGCGATCGTTGCCGGGCCCAGGCTCTGCACCGGATCCTGGCTCGGCGTCGATTTCGGACCGCGGGTGACCATCAGGCGGATGTGCACGCCGTCAGTCATGGCGTTGGCGGCACAGGTTTCTTTCAGCGCCGCCGCCAGCCCGGCACGGTCGAGCCCGATAGCGAGCGCGATCGCCGCCGCGCCGGCAGTCAGCCGATCAAGATGCGCGTCCAGGAACAGCAGCCGGCCGCGGTGCAGGCGCAGCCCCTCCCACACCCCGTCGCCGGCGATGAAGCCGGCATCGAACACCGAGACCACCGCCTGCGTGCGCGGCACCAGCCGCCCATTCAGCCAGATCAGCACGTCATGGTTGCGCGGATCGGCGCGTACCGCCTGACTGCCCGGCATCGCGCCTACTCCAGCGGCACGGTGCGGGCGATCGCGCTGAGCGCAACCCCGCGCACCCGTGCCCGTCCGGCGGCGAGCCCAAGCAGGCCGAGCGCGACCAGCATGGCGACCGCGCTCTGGAACAGCGGCTGGAACATCCATGGTGTGTGCGGCACCACCGCGACGGCGGCGATCAGGGCGAGCGTGATCGGGATCGAGGCAATGGCGGCGGCGATCACGCCCTTCTCGGCCGCGAGGGCGACGCCCCAATGCCCCGCCGCCGGCGCGCGGCCGAACGCCAGCCGCAGCGCGCCGATCGCCAGCAGGAGCCACACCAGCAGCAGGCTGAACGAACGGATCACCACGCCGAGCGCCCATCCGACCAGCACCGATTGCACCAGGAACAGCGAGCCCAGCACGGCGGTCAGCGCCAGCGCGGCTACCGGCGCGCGGCGGGCAGAGGTGGTGGCGAACACCTCCGGCAGCAGTCCGTCCTGCCCCCAGGCGAACACCAGGCGCGACGTCGTCATCATCTGCGGCCCCAAGGTCTTGCCGACGATCAAGGCCACGGCGAATTGCAGCGCGACACCCACCGCGTGCGGCGCCACCAGCGCAACGAGCCCCGGCGCGGTGGCGAAGCCCGCGTGCTTGGACCCGATCAGCGCCACGATCGCCCACCACGGCGCGGCGTGGAACAGCGCAGCCGCCACCAGCGTATACAGCACCACCGCGGCTGCCCAGCCGATCACCACGCCGCGCGGCATGGTGCGGCTGGCGTCGCGCGATTCCCCGCCCAGCGCCGGGGCGGCGCTGATCCCGCCATAGGCGAACACGAACAGGGTGCAGACCGATAGGAAGGACCAGAAGCTGGCCGGCACGGCCGCCGCGGGCGGGGCGAGCACAAGATGCGCACGCGCGCTTGCGAGGGCTATGAAGCGCGCCGGCGGCGTGGCGAAGCCGTAGGCGACGATCACGCCCGCCGTCACCAGCACCAGGAACAGCAGCACCGAGACGAACCGCCCGTAGTTGCCGACGCCGCTCGCGTGGATGGCGAAGATCGCCCAGATCGCCGCGAGCCCCAGGATGATCCGCCCCGCCGGCGTGAGCAGCGCTGCCGCCGGCAGTCCGAGCCCGCCGATCGCGGCGGCAAGGAAGGTCGAGAAGGCGAAGGCGATGAACCCCATCGCCGCGGTGACCGCCACCCACCACAGGAAGCACACGACGAAGCTGATCTTCACCCCGAGCGTGCGCCCGATCCACACATAGGCCGAGCCCGCACGCGGCAGGGCGGCGGAGAAGCGGGCGAAGAGATGCGTCTTGGTCACGAGCAGCAGCCCGGTCACCAGCATCGCCAGCGGCACCAGCCCGCGCACGCCGGGATAGACGCCGAGGCTCTGCACCGCGACGAAATTGATCCCGGCACCGTACTCGCCGGCGACCGCGGAGGCGATGATGGCGAGCAGCCCGACCGAGCGGGCCAGGCGGTAGCCGTCCGGAGCGGCGCCGGAGGCAGGAGCGGGTGCGGGCATGGCGTTTCCCTTGCGCGAGGCGATGCGGGCAGTGTTCGTCCCGCCGGGTCGATCGGTCAACGCGGCAGGCTCATGCTCTGCCACAACAGATCATTCGCGTTGCGTCAGAGCACGAGCCTGATTGTGTGCGCCGGTTCGGTCACGCCTGGAAGCAGGCGTCGACATCGGACCGCTAGCCGGCCAGCGCCACCAGCTCGCGGGTCAGGATCCCGTCCGGCTTCTGCAATTCCAGAACGATCGTGAAGTGATCGGCGCCGGCGACCGGGATCAGCGCCCCCGGCGCGTGCGCCGCGGCCCGGCGCGCGTGCAGCGCCCGGCTGTCGGCGACCAGCGGCGACAGCTCGGCGGTGCCGTAGGTGATCGCCAGCGGCTTGGGGGAAACCGGCAGGCGTAGCGGCGACAGCGCGGCGATCTCGGCATCGCTCAGCAGCAGCTTGTCGTTCAGGGAGGTGTCGCGGATCGGCCCGAGCTCGAAAATACCCGAGATCGCGAGCCCGGCCGTCACCGCCGGATGGCTCAGGGCCAGCGCCGTCAGGTGCCCGCCGGCCGACCAGCCGGAGAGCACGATCTTGCCGCGGATGCCATGTGCCGGCCCGTTGGCGGCCAGCCAGTCGAGCGCGGCGGTGACTTCCTCGGCGATCTCGGTGAGCGAGGCGTCGGGGGCGAGTGTGTAGCCCGGCAGCGCGGCCGACCAGCCGCGCGCATAGGGGCCCTCGATCACGCAGGCGAACTGCTCGCGCGCGTTGCGCTGCCAGTAGCCGCCATGCAGGAACACGAGGCAGGGCGCGGCAGGATCGGCGGCCGGATAGAGATCGATCCGGTTGCGCGGCCCCGGGCCGTACGGGAGGTCGAGCGCCCCCGGATGCGCCGCGCGGAAACTTGCCGAGCGGGCTGCGCGCGCCGCGTTCAGTTCCGCGCTGTTGGCGACCGCCGCGGTGTTGTCGTAGGCCGCGTCGCGATCGGCGCTGCTCATCGCACCCCAGTCCAGCTTGTCGTGCATCCGCTCTCTCCTTGCGCCCGGCGTCGCTTAGCATCGGCGCGGCCCCGCTGCCATCGCGGGGCGGGGAAGGGGGGATGGGGGGACGGATCCAGGGGGCGCCTGTCAGTGCTGCTGCGGGCCGTCGAGGCTGGTGGTGAACAGGTCCGGGTGCTGCGCCAGCTTGACGATGCTGATGGCGAAGAACAGCCCGGCGAAGGCGGCCAGCACCAGGATCAGCGCCCAGTTGCGACCGCGCCGGCGCCGGCTCAGTTCCTCCGGGCTCAGGGCCATCCCGGGCATCCGGCTCAACCGGCCAGCCGATCGACGGCGAGCGCGGCGAACAGCAGGAATAGGTAGAGCGAGCGAGTAGCGGAACGCCGCCCGCGCCGGCACGTCGCCGGTCAGGCTGACCCCGGTGGCGTCCTGCTGGTCGGCGCAGCACGCGCCAGGCGCTGATCAGGAAGCCGGCATCGAGCGCCAGCACCGTGACGCCATAGACCGGCCCGGAGAAGCCGATCGCCCAGGGCACCAGCGACACCGGCACCAGCACCAGCGTGTACAGCATGATCTGCCGGCGGGTCTCCCGCGCGCCCGCGACCACCGGCAGCATCGGCACGCCGGCGCGCGCGTAGTCGTCGTTGCGCGTAGAGCGCGAGCGACCAGAAATGCGGCGGCGTCCAGAAGAACACGATGGCGAACAGCACGAGCGGCACCAGCGTCACCGACGCCGGTGACCGCGGCCCAGCCGATCACCGCCGGGAAGGCCCCGGCGGCGCCGCCGATGACGATGTTCTGCGGCGTGCGCCGCTTCAGCCACATCGTGTAGACGAACACGTAGAAGACGATCGACAGCGCCAGCACACCGGCGGCGACCGCGTTGATCGCGAGCGCACATCAGCAGCACCGAGGCCGACGGCCAGGGTGATGCCGAAGCCCGAGCGCCGCGCCGTGGCGCGATCCGCCCGGCCGGGATCGGCCGGTTGCGGGTGCGCCGCATCAGCGCGTCGATGTCGCGGTCGTACCACATGTTGATCGCGCCGCACGCGCCGGCGCCGACCGCGATGCACAGCACCGCGGTGAATGCCGAGCACCGGGTGAGATCGCGCCCGGCGCGACCAGCAGCCCGATCAGCGCCGGTGAAGACGACGAGCGACATCACCCGCGGCTTGAGCAGGGCGATCCAGTCGCGGATGTCGGTTTCCTGCGCGCCGGTTGGGACGAACGGGGTCGCGACGGAGGGGGCCGTGACGAAAGCCGGGGGGACGCGTCCCCCCCGGCCGAGGCAGTGGTGTCGAGAGCGAGGCTCATTCCCGGGTCAATCGATCAGCGGCAGTTCCTCGAAGGTGTGGAACGGCGGCGGGGACGACACGGTCCACTCCAGCGTCGTCGCGCCCTCGCCCCAGTAGTTGTCCGCCACCTGCACCTTCGAGGTGAAGGTGCGGAACAGCACATACAGGAACACCAGGAAGGCGATGCCGCCGATGATAGGCGCCGACCGAGGAGACGAAGTTCCAGCCGGCGAAGGCCTGCCGGGTAGTCCGGGTAGCGGCGCGGCATGCCGGCCAGCGCCCAGGAAGTGCTGCGGGAAGAAGGTCAGGTTGACGCCGATGAAGGTCAGCCAGAAATGCACCTTGCCCCAGAACTCCGGGTACTGGTGGCCCGGACATCTTGCCGATCCAGTAGTAGAACCCGGCAGAAGATGCGCGAACACCGCGCCGAGCGACAGCACGTAGTGGAAGTGCGCGATCACGTAATAGGTGTTGTGCAGCATCTGGTCGATGCCGGCGTTGGCCAGCACCACGCCGGTGACGCCGCCGATGGTGAACACGAAGATGAAGCCGATCGCCCACAGCATCGGCGTCTTGAACTCGATCGAGCCGCCCCACATGGTGGCGATCCAGGAGAAGATCTTGATCCCGGTCGGCACCGCGATGACCATGGTCGCGGCCATGAAGTAGGCGCGGGTGTCGACGTCGATGCCGGAGACGAACATGTGGTGCGCCCACACGACGAAGCCGACCACGCCGATCGCCACCATCGCGTAGGCCATGCCGAGATAGCCGAAGATCGGCTTCTTGCTGAAGGTGGAGACGACGTGGCTGATGATGCCGAAGCGCCGGCAGGATCATGATGTAGACTTCGGGGTGGCCGAAGAACCAGAACAGGTGCTGGAACAGCACCGGATCGCCGCCGCCGGCGGGCTCGAAGAAGGCCGTGCCGAAGTTGCGGTCGCAGATCAGCATGGTGATGGCGCCGGCCAGCACCGGGATCGACAGCAGCAGCAGGAACGCGGTCACCAGCATCGACCAGACGAACAGCGGCATCTTGTGCAGCGTCATGCCGGGCGCGCGCATGTTGAAGATGGTGGTGATGAAGTTGATCGCGCCCAGCAGCGAACTGATGCCCGCGAGGTGCAGCGCGAACAGCGTGAAGTCCATGCCGATGCCGGGCTGGTAGATCGCATTCGACAGCGGCGGATAGAGCGTCCAGCCGGTGCCCGAACTCGCCCAGCAGCAGCCCGGCCACGATCAGCCCGAACGCCGGCGGCAGCAGCCAGAAGCTGATGTTGTTGAGGCGCGGGAACGCCATGTCCGGCGCGCCGATCATCAACGGGATGAACCAGTTGCCGAAGCCGCCGATCAGCGCCGGCATCACCGAGAAGAAGATCATCAGCAGCCCGTGGGTCGTGACGATCGTGTTCCATTCCTGCCCGGTGGTAACCACCGTGCATGCGGGTGCAAGCAGTTGCACGCGCATGATCTCCGACAGCACGGCCCCGGTGGTGCCGCCGACCAGCGGCGAAGATCAGATAGAGGGTGCCGATGTCCTTGTGGTTGGTGCTGAACAGCCAGCGCCGCACGAACCCAGGCTTGTGGTCGTGATGCGCGTGGGAATGGTCGTCCGAATGGTCGTGGGTGGTGACGGACATCGCTTGCTCTCCTTCAGGCACCGACCGCGGTCAGTGCCGCATCTCTTGCGCTTGCGCGAACAACTGCGCCGCCGGCAGTACGACGGCATGAGCCTGTGCGGGAACGGGGGCCGCGGCAGCCACCTGACGCGGCGCGGCGGTGGATGGCGCGTCCGCGTCGGCCATCTGCTTCTTCGCCCCCACCGACCAGGCCTGGAACTGCGCCGGGGTCACGGCGACCACGTCGATCGGCATGCGGCTGTGGTTGGTGCCGCAGATCTGGTTGCATTCGCCGTAGTAGATCCCGGGCTTGTCGATCCGTACCCAGGTCTCGATCGTGCCGCCCGGGGATCGCATAGCGCTGCACGCCGAGCGAGGGGATGAAGAAGCTGTGGATCACGTCACTGCTGGTCGAGCAGGATGCGGACATTCTTGCCCGGCCGGCAGCACGAGCGGGTTGCTCGCCGTCAGCAGCCGCGGCTCGCCTGGCTTCAGCTTGTCCCCGGTGACGATCGAGCTGATGAAGTCGAGGTTGCTTCTGGTCCGGGTAGGTGTACTCCCAGTACCATTGATGCGCGGTCACCTTGATCGTCATGTCCGGGTCGTAGGTCTTGTTCTCGTAGTAGACCAGCCGGAACGACGGGATGGCGATCACCACCAGGATCAGCACCGGGATGATGGTCCAGGCGATTTCCAGGAACGTGTTGTGCACGCTCTGGGCCGGCACCGGGTTGCGCTTGGCGTTGAAGCGATAGATCACCCAGACCAGCAGCGCGGCGACGAACAGGGTGATGACGATGATGATCCACAGCACGAGGTTGTTCAGCGCGATCATATCGCGCTTCACCGGGCTGTAGCCCGGCTGCAGCCCGATCTCCCACGGCACCGGCTTGCCGAGCACCGGTTCGCTCGGTAGCGCGACCCCTTCGGAGCTGCGGGTCAGGACGATGGCGGCACCAGCACCGGCGGGAAGCCCTGCGAAGGCCGGCCCCGTGGCGAGGGTGAAAACCGGAAGCACCAGAAAAGCCAGGACCATCAGACCGGCACCGAGCCGGCGGACAAGCTGCATCGGCCTACTCATTACGTGGTTCCATTCCCCCAAAGGCGACGACAGCGGGTTCGCCCGACCAAGGGACGGACCGGCGGCAGCGGGGCGTGCCGAACTGGCCGTTTCCCCCTTTGCCGTTGCTGGGGTAGCGAAGCTGGCCGGCCAGATCAAGCGCCGGTTTGCGCTGCGTCAGAGGTTGCGCTCGCGATGCGGCCCCGCCGTCGGTGGCGGCGCGTAAATCGGGACCGTCGGCGCCCGCCTAGAAATCCAGATCGGCGTAGTGTCCCGGCGGCACGATCCCGGCCACCCGGTCGGCCAGCAGGCCGCGGAAGCAGGGGCGGGACTTCATCCGCGCATACCATTCCTTCGCCGCCGGCGCGGTCGCCCAATCGATCTCGCCGATGTAGTCGAGCGCCGAAACCTGTGCCGCGGCGGCGAAATCGGCGAGCGAGATCGCCGCCCCGGCGAGCCAGGTGCGGGTCTCGCTCAGCCAGCCGACGTACTCGAGATGCGGCCCCAGCGCGGCGTAGCCGGCGCGGAGCGCGGTCGCGTCCGGGTTGCCGCGGCCCATCAGCCGCTTCATGTATTTTTCGCCCAGGAGGTTGTCCGTCACCTCGGCGGCGAACTTGCCGTCGAACCAGGCGGCGAGCCGGCGTACCTCCACCCGCTCGGCCAGGGTGCGCCCCATCAGCCGCGTGTCGGGATAGGCTTCCTCCAGATATTCGGCGATCACCCCGGAGTCGGGCACCGCGAGCCCGTTGTCCTCCAGCAGTGTGGGCACGGTCCCGGCGGGATTGAGGTCGAGGTAGTCGGCCCGGCGTTCCCAGACCTTCTCCACCCGCAGTTCGAACGGCAGGCGCTTCTCGGCCAGCAGCAGGCGAATCTTGCGCGAGGAGGGCGACAGCGGCAGGTGGTAGAGATAACGCATCGGCCCGCTTATCGCATCCGACCCGGCCCGCGCCAAGGGTTTACCGGGGCCGGCGAGGGGCCGGCGGGCCGGGTCGAGGGTTGAGCGGCGGGGTGCGGCCGCGCACACTGGCGGCAGGGTCATCGGGGAAGGGAACGCAGCATGCAGTTGTTCGATCTGACGGGAAAAGTGGCCGTCGTCACCGGCGGCAACGGCGGCATCGGCCTCGGGATGGCACTCGGCATGGCCGAGGCCGGGGCAGCGGTCGTGCTGGCCGGGCGCGATGCGGCGAAGGCCGAGACCGCGCTCGCGGAGCTCGCCGCGCGCGGCGCCACCGCCCGCTTCATCGCCGCCGACGTGACGCAGGGGCAGGCCTGCCGCGACCTGGTGGCGGAGACCCTGGCCCAGTTCGGCCGGCTCGACATCCTGGTCAACAACGCCGGCACGTCGATCCGCAAGATGCCGCAGGACTACACGGAAGCGGAGTGGCACCACGTGCTGGACACCAACCTCACCGGCGCGTTCCTGTGCTCCCAGGCCGCCTATCCGGCGATGAAGCAGGCGGGCGGGGGCAAGATGATCAACATCGGCTCCATGATGTCGCTGTTCGGCGCGCCCTATGCCACGCCCTACGCGGCGAGCAAGGGCGGCATCGTGCAGATGACCCGCGCGCTCGCCACCGCCTGGGCAAAGGACCACATCCAGGTGAACGCGGTGCTGCCGGGCTGGATCGATACCGAACTCACCCGCACCGCGCGCCGCCAGGTGGAGGGGCTGCACGATCGGGTGGAGACGCGCACGCCCGCCGGGCGCTGGGGTGTGCCGGCGGACCTGGCGGGGATCGCGGTGTTCCTGGCGGGGAAGGGTTCGGATTTCGTCACCGGGACGGCGATTCCGGTCGATGGCGGGTTCTCGATCGTGACGTGAGCGGTGGCCGCCCGGCTACGGCGCCGGGGCCACCCGGGTGGTGGCGTAGAAAGCGGCGAGATGGAACGACCCGACGACGCTTTCCAGCGCGACTTCGTCACCCGGTCCGAGCGTGATCCCGCGCTGCGGCCAGGTGCCGTCGGCGCTGCGCCGCAGCAGCTCCCCGGCGCGTTCGAGCGAGCGCAGGACCAGAATCTCGCGCACGCTCGGGATGGTCGTGTAGGCCCAGACATTGGCCCAGGTCTCGGCCTCGTTGCTGGGGGAGAGAATCTCCACGATCAGCACCGGGTCGGCCAGCAACCGCTCCGCGGGATCGTCCGGGCTGCACGTCACCGCGAGATCAGGCACGCGCACGTTCCAGTCCGCGCGCACCCGCGGCACCACGCCGGGCGCGGTGATCACGAGACAGGGGCTGCCTCTCTCGCGCAGGTGGTTGCGCAACAGCGCGGCCACCTCGCTCTGGATCGCCCCATGCGTGCGCGACGCGGGCGCCATGGCGACCGGCTCGCCATCGATCAACTGCCAGGTCCGGCCGGTGGGATCGGCCGGCCAGGCGAGGAACTCGGTGACCGTCATATGCGCGACGGGCTGGGATTTCGGCAGCGCGACCATGCGCCATGCTAGCAGGTCCGGGCGGCGCCCGCCACGACGGAAGGACGGCCCCAACGAGGGCCCGGATCGTCACCCGGCCGGCGCGTGGCCGCCGATCGCCGCCTCCACCGCCGCGGCGATCGCGAACAGCCGTGCGTCCCCCATCGTCTCGCCCGCCAGCATCAGCCCCACCGGCGGCTCGCCGGCCCGGTGGCAGGGCAGGCTGATCGCGCAGCGATCGAGGAAGTTGAACAGGGTCGTATGCCGCAGGGCGAGCAGGTTCACCCGGTTGTACTCGCGCTCGTCGTCCAGCGCCGCGATCCGCGCCGGCAGGATCGGCGAGGTCGGCAGCACCAGCGCATCGAACCCGGCGGTGCGGCGGTCGAAGGCGGCGATCAGCCGGGCCCGCGTCGCCAGCAGGTCGAGGTAGTCCGCCGCGCCGATCCTGCCGCCGCGCTCGATGCGGGTGCGGATGCGCGGATCGTAACCCTCGGCGTGCTCGGCCAGCAGGGCGCGGTGCCAGGCGAAGGATTCCGCCGCCGTCAGGCCGCCCATCCCGTTCGCCGCAAAGACCGCATCGAACTCCGGCACGGCGAGCGGCACGATACGCGCGCCGGCCGCCGCCAGCGCGGCCAGCGCCCGCTCGAACGCCGCCGCCACCGCCGGTTCCACCCCATCGGCCAGCAGCGCCTCCGGTACCGCGAGCCGCAGCCCGGCCAGTTCGGCCGCCGCCGGCGGGGCCGGCATCTCCCCGGCCAGAACCGCGTCCAGGATCGCGCAGCAGCCGACGGACGGCGCCAGCGGCCCCACCGAATCGAGGCTCGGCGCCAGCGGCAGCACGCCCGCGATCGGCACCCGCCGCGCCGTCGGCTTGTAGCCGGTCACGCCGCAGAATGCCGCCGGGATGCGGCACGATCCGCCCGTGTCCGTCCCCAGCGCGCCGAGCGCCATCCCGTCCGCCACCGACACCGCCGCGCCGGACGAACTGCCCCCGGGAATCCGCCCGGACACATGCCCATCCGGCGACCCCGCCGCATCGCGATCCCACGGCGCGCGCGGGGTGCCGAAATGCGGGTTGATGCCGAGGCCGGAGAAGGCGAATTCCACCATGTTGGTGCGTCCGATCGGCACGAACCCCGCCGCCAGCAGCCGCGCGACCACCGGCGCGTGCGCGGCGGCCGGCGGCGCATCGGCCAGCACGCGCGAGCCTGCCGGTGTCGGTTCGCCGGCCACGTCCAGCAGGTCCTTGAGGCTGACCGGGATGCCGGCGTAGCGCGACGGCGCACGCCCGGCCCGGCGCAAGGCGTCCATCGCATCGGCGCCGGCGCGCGCCTGCGCGGCGTAGACGGTCACGAAGGCGCGGCCGCCCTCGCCGGCGGGATCGGCGATGCGCGCGAGGCAGGTCTCGACCAGGGCGCGGCTCGTGGTGCGCCCGTCCGCCAGGGCCTCCGCATGGTCCTCGATCGTGCGCATTGTCCGCTCCGCTGTTCCGTCGTGACACCGCATCTTCCACGATCCCGCCGGCACGTCCATGCGCGCGGCACAGTCGTGCGCTGCATGCGGGACCGGGGCGCCGCCCGCCGGCGATCACCGGGACGTGATGCGCGGCGAGCGACCGGATTGTAACGATGCCGGCCTGGCGCAGGCCGCGCGGCGGGGGACTTTGCCGGTTGATCACGCGCCATGCAGGCCACGTGTGCCAACACTTTGTCGCATTCCGTCACCGGCGCCATGCTGGATTTGATCAATCGCCAACCCATAGTGACTGGCACCCTCGACGACGGTGGAAATCAAGATGCAGTCTCAACCTTTGGTGATCATCGGCGCGCCCCGCTCGGGCACGACGTTTCTCTGCAATGTCCTGAATCGGCACCCGCTGATCGAACTGACCGACGAGAGCCGCATTTTCGTCTGCATCAAGGATCTCATCGAGGCCCGCAGCGCACGACCGGATCTGATCGGCGTTGCCTTCCACGATCGGTTCACCCGCTTCGTGCGTGATCGGGCCGGCGGCTGGATCGAAGATTTTTATCGCAACGAACTCGGCTTCACGGCGCCGATCTGGGGCGACAAGCATCCGCCCTATGCGGACCCGGCGCTGCTGTCCGGACGGCGCGGGTCGGTCGAGCGCCTGCCGCGCTCAGGCTCCGCCCTGCGGCTGATCCGGAGCGTCCTGCCCACCGCCAAGTTCATCCACATCCATCGCGATCCGCGCGACGTCGCCTTCTCCCTGGTGGGCCGTGGCTGGACGCCCTCGGTGGAGGATGGCGTGCAGGTGTGGCGCCAGTACGTGACCGAAATAACGGAATTCTTCGCCGAGATCGACGCCGATCACCAGTTGACGATCGCCTATGGCGACCTGCTGGAGGCGATCGAGCCGTCGGCGGCAGTACTCGGCCGGTTCCTCGGCCTCGCCGACTGGTCGGCGATCGCTGCGTTCCTGCAGGCGCAGCGCCGGCACCCGACACCTTTCAGCAACCCGGTCACGAATCTTGCGGCAGTCGTGCGAAGCCGCGTCGTCCGCCCGCACAACCGCCGGGCGCTCGCGCTGGCGGGTGAGACGGCGGAGCGCCTGGGGTACGCCGTCTCCTGACGGGTGCTGGCTGCGGGGCTTGCAATCGCGTAGGCTGCCGGGCGGAGAATGACCCATGCCCGACGACGTCCCGACCAAACCCGTCCTGCTCACCGGCGCCTCCGGCGCGCTCGGCCGTGTGCTCGCGCGCAGCCTGGGCGCGGCAGGCTGGCGGCTGCGCCTGACGGATATCGCACCGTTCCCGGACCGGCTGGCGGACGGCGCCACCTTCACCGCCGCCGACCTCGGCGACGGCGTCGCGCTGCTGCGGCTCGCCGAAGGCTGCGGGGCGATCCTGCATTTCGGCGGCGTATCGGTGGAACGCCCGTTCGAGGAAATCCTCGGTCCCAACCTGCGCGGTCTCTATCACATCTACGAAGCCGCCCGGCGGGAGCGGGCGCGGGTCGTGTTCGCCTCCTCCAACCACGCCGTCGGCTTCCACGAGCGCAGCGAAACGATCGCCGCCGGCGATCCGTTCCTGCCGGACGGCTACTACGGCCTGTCGAAGGCCTATGGCGAGCTGATGGGCCGGATGTATTGGATGAAGCACGGGGTCGAGAGCGTGTTCGTGCGCATCGGCTCCTGCCTGCCCGAACCCGTGAACGCGCGCATGCTGGCGAGCTATCTGTCCTTCGACGACCTCACCCGGCTGGTCACGCGCGCGGTGCTGGCCGAACGCGTCGGCGCCGGCGTCGTCTGGGGCGCCTCGGCCAACCGGGCGATGACCTGGTGGCGCGCCGACGACCGCGCAACGATCGGCTGGGCGCCGCGCGACAGCGCCGATCCGTTCGCCGCCCAGCTCAAGGACCGGCGGAGCGACGACCCGGTGGAGGAACGCTACATGGGCGGCGCGTTCTGCGCGATCGGCTATTCCCGCCCGGACGACGCCGCGTAAGCCTCACGCCGCCACCGCGAGCGCATTGCGCCCGCCGAGCGCGCGGTGCGCCAGATAGGCCGGGATCGCCAGCGCGCCGATCGCAGCACCCGCGAACATCGCTCCGCCCGCGCCCCCGTAGGCGTCGGCAGCGATCCCGCACAGCGCCGGCGCCAGGGCGCCGCCGCCGTAGTAGATGGTGAAGAAAATCCCCATCCCCGCCGCCCGATTCTCCACCCGCGACGACAGGGTGCCGAGCGCGATGATGATCCCGGCGTGCACCGACCCCGGCAGCCCGACCACCGCGCCCCACAGCGCCGGCATGCCGAACGCCCCCATCGCCGCGGTGCCCAGCACCATCGCGGTCGTCCCGGCCGCGAACACGCGCGGCGCGCCCCACCGCCCTGCCGCCATGCCCCCGAGCGGCGTCGCCACCACGTTGCCCCAGGTCGCCAGCGCCACCACGAGGCCGATGAGCGCCAGGCCCTGCCCGCGCGCCGTCATCAGCGCCGGCGCATAGGACAGGAACGCCGCGTAGCAGGCGGTATAGGCGGTCCAGATCAGCCCGGCGCAGGCCGATAGCGCCGCCTCCCGCCCGGTGGGGAACGAGAATCCGCGCGCCACGTCCGGCGTGCCCGGTGCCGGGCGGTAGGCGGCGAGGAACAGCGCCAGCGCCAGCGCCGCCTCTGCCGCGCCGGAGCCGAACGCCGCGCCCCAGCCGAAGGCGTGCGCGAGCGGGGGCAGCACGAGCTGGCTCAGCCCGACGCCGACCGGATAGGCGGCGGACGACAGGCTGATCGCCAGCATGAAGCGCGGGCCGGTGAACCAGTCGGCGATCACCTTGCTCTGCAGCACCATCATGGCGACCGCGCCGAGCCCGGAGACGAACCGCCCGAGCGCGATCCCGTGCGCCGTCGGTGCCGCGATGCAGAGCGCCTGGCCCGCCGCCATCAGCGCCATCCCGCCGCCCAGCACCAGCCGGTCGCCGAAGCGTCGTCCGAGCAGCCCGAGCGGCAACGCCACGAACGCGCCCGACAGCATGTAGGCGCCGATCAGCGAGCCGAACGTCGCGTAATTGAGCTGCAGCCGCGACATCAGCCCCGGCCCGAGGCTTGCGAGGGTCTGGTATTCGTAGCCGAAGCCGACGCGCGCGAGCAGCAGCGCGGTCAGGATGACCCAGGACCGGCGCATCATTGTCTTCCTCCCGGCGTCTTCCGTCCCGGACGCCCGGCGGGGCGGGCTTCGGAGCGGCGCCATTTTTTCGACCGGGGCCGGCGGCGGCCTGCACCCCGCGGCGGTCCCTCGTTGCGTCCCACGGTAGCCTGCGGCGGCACGCGTGCCTATCTTGGGCCGATGCCGGACACGCCCGCCTTCCTCGACCCCGCCCGCCCGCCGGTCCCCGACCTCGTGGTGGCGCGCGGGATTACGCCGTTCCACCTGCCGCACCGCCCGGTGCGCGGCCGGCTGATCCGTCTCGGCCCGCTCGCCGACGCGCTGCTCACTCGGCACGCTGCCCCGGAGCCCGTCACCCGGCTGGCCGGCCAGGCGCTCGCCCTGGCGGCGGCGCTGGCGAGCGCGCTCAAGTTCCGCGGCTCGTTCAGCCTGCAGGCGAAGGGCGACGGGCCGGTGCCGCTGCTGCTCGCCGATTGCACCGACGCCGGGGCGCTGCGCGGCTATGCGCGCGCGGCGCCGGAGCGGCTGGCGGCGGCGCTCGCCGCCGATCCAGACCCCTCGGCGGAGCTTCTACTCGGCGCCGGCTACCTCGCCTTCACCGTCGACCAGGGACCGGAGACGCACGCCCAGCAGGGCATCGTGACGATCGAGGGCGAGACCCTGGCAGCGATGGCGCTGCACTATTTCCGCACCAGCGAGCAACTGCCCTGCGCGCTGCACCTCGCCTGCGCGCGCACCGATGCCGGCTGGCGCGCCGGGGCACTGATCCTGGAGCGGATCGCCGGCCCCGGCGGCATCGATCCGGCGCTGAGCGAGGCGGACCAGGCGGAGAGCTGGCGCACCGCCACGGTGCTCGCCGCGACCTTGACCGACGACGAACTGCTGGATGACGCGCTGCCGGCGGAGCATCTGCTGTGGCGGCTGTTCGGCGCCGAGGGCATCGCCGCCGACCGGCCGCGCGCGCTGTCCTACGGCTGCCGCTGCTCGCGTGCCCGCCTGACGGGTATCCTGGAGGGGTTTCCGCCCGACGACCTCGACCACATGGCGGTGGCGGGCGACATCGTGATGACGTGCGAGTTCTGCAACTACGACTTCCGATTCCCACGCGCCGAGTTGCGCGGCCGGCCGGCGCCCGGCGACGGCGCGCCATGACCGCGGCGGTATCGACCGGGCCGGCATCGACCGGGGCGGCATCGATCGGGCCGGCGTCCATCCCGGTGGCATTGACCGTGCGGGGGCGGGTCCGCATGGTGCCGCCGCATCCTGGTCCAGGAACGATGCGCATGCCCATCAGCCTGTCCCGCCGCGCCGCCCTGCTGCTGCCGCTGCTGCTCGCTGCGTGCGGCGGCGAGGCGCCGGCGCCGGTTTCCTACACGCCGCTCGACTACAGCTACCTGCCACCGCTGCAACTGAACGTGGCGCGGGTGGAGGTCGAACAGCACTTCATCCCCTCCGACCAGCCGCCGTCGGTGAACCAGTACGATCCCGTCTCGCCCACTGCGGCGCTGCGGCGGATGGCGGTGGAGCGGCTGAAGCCGTTCGGCTCGGCGGGCAGGGCGGTGTTCGTGATCGAGAACGCGTCGCTGGTGCAGGGTGGCGACACGATCACCGGTACCTTCACGGTGCGGTTGGAGATCTACACCTCGGCCGGTACGCGGGCGGCGTTCGCGGAGGCGACGGTGTCGCGCCAGGTCGTGGGCGAGGTGCACAACCTGTCGGAGACGCTCTACCTGCTGACCCGGCAATTGATGGACCGGATGAACGTGGAGTTGGAGTACCAGATCCGCCGTTCGCTCGGCGACTGGCTGGTGGCCCCGGGGGCGCAGGCGGCGCCGGTGCAGGCGGCGCCGCTGATGGCGCCCGGCGGGAGTGTGCCGGCATACACGGCGCCGGCATACCCGGCCTCCCCGGGCGCGCAGCCGCCGTCCCTGCCACCGCCGTCCGGGTTGCCGCCCCAGTCTCTGGCGCCACCGTCCCTGACGCCGCTCCCCCTGGTGCCGGTCGCTCCGGCGGTCGTGCCGCCGGCGCGGTGACCCCGGCCACGGGCGGCCGGCGTTCCGGCGCGGGCCGGATTTCCCACGCGCTCGTATTGGTCGAGCCCGGCCGCAGTCCTGATTTTCCCTGTTCGGCTGATTCCTGGCACGGCGCGGCCTGGTGCTCCGGGCCGCGCCGCACGTGATCGCGCGCGCCGCGGACGCTTCGACCGCGCGCTCTTGCCGCCGGCGGCCGGGCGTGGGGAAACTGGCGGGAGCCCGTCCGCCGCAACGACCGGAGACATCCCACCGTGGCCGCTTTCGCCAGCACCGAGACCTATATCGCCTCCCGCGACCTCGAAGTCGCGGTCAACGCCGCCGTCACCTTGCAGCGCCCGCTGCTCGTGAAGGGCGAGCCCGGCACCGGCAAGACCATGCTGGCGCACGAGGTCGCCGCCGCGTTGGGGATGGAGCTGATCGAGTGGCACATCAAATCCACCACCAAGGCGCAGCAGGGATTGTATGAATACGATGCCGTCTCCCGCCTGCGCGACGGGCAATTGGGCGATCCGCGGGTGCACGACATCGGCAATTATATCGTCCGTGGCAAACTGTGGGAGGCGTTCGCGGCGGACCGGCCGGTGGTGGTGCTGATCGACGAGATCGACAAGGCGGACATCGAGTTTCCCAACGACCTTCTGCTGGAGCTCGACCGCATGCAGTTCTTCGTCTACGAGACCCGCCAGACCGTCGTCGCCGCGCACCGGCCGGTGGTGATCATCACCTCCAACAACGAGAAGGAGCTGCCGGACGCGTTCCTGCGCCGGTGCTTCTTCCACTACATCCGCTTTCCCGACCGGGCGACGATGGAACGGATCGTCGCTGCCCATTATCCCGACCTGAAACAGGATCTCGCGCGCGAGGCGCTGAACGTCTTCTTCCAGATCCGCGATGTGCCGGGTCTGAAGAAGAAGCCGGCGACATCCGAGTTGCTCGACTGGCTGAAGCTGCTGATGGTCGACGACCTGGCTCCCGAGGTGCTGCGCAGCACCGATACCCACGTCGTGATCCCGCCGTTGCACGGCGCGCTGCTCAAGAATGAGCAGGACGTGCACCTGTTCGAGCGCATCGCCTTCCTGGCCCGGCGCGGGCAGGGCTGATGTTCGCGGGCTTCCTGCTCGGCCTGCGCAACGCCGGGCTGCCGGTGTCGGTGACCGAGTACCTGGCGCTGATGGGGGCGATGCGGGCGGGCGTGGCCGAGTACAGCATCGAGGATTTCTACTACCTGGCGCGCGCGGTGCTGGTGAAGGACGAACGCCACCTCGATCGTTTCGACCGCGTGTTCGCCGAGGCGTTCCGCGGCCTGGAAGCGGGGGAGGGGGTCGAGGCGCGCGCGCTGCCGGAGGAGTGGCTGCGCAAGCTGGCGGAAAAATTCCTGACACCGGAGGAGATGGCGAAGATCGCGGCGTTGGGCGGGCTGGAGGCGCTGATGCAGCGGCTGGCCGAACTGCTGGCGGAACAGAAAGGACGTCACCAGGGCGGATCGAAATGGATCGGCACGGCGGGGACCTCGCCGTTCGGGGCGTATGGTTCCAATCCGGAAGGCGTGCGGATCGGGCAGGACAAATCCCGGCACCGGCGTGCGGTGAAGGTGTGGGACCGGCGGGAGTTCCGCGACCTGGACGGGGATGCGGAGCTGGGCACCCGCAATTTCCGCCTGGCGTTGCGCCGGCTGCGCCGGTTCGCGCGGCAGGGCGCGCCGGTGGAGCTGGATATTCCGGATACCATCCGATCGACGGCAAACAATGCGGGAACCCTGGACCTGAAACTGGTGCCGGAGCGGCACAATGCGGTGAAGATCCTGCTGTTCCTGGATGTCGGCGGGTCGATGGACGAGCATGTGCGGCTGTCGGAGGAGCTGTTCTCGGCCTGCCGGGGGGAGTTCAAGCATCTGGAGCATTTCTACTTCCATAACTTTCCGTACGAACGGGTGTGGAAGGAGAACCGGCGCCGGCACGACCGGGTGGTGGGGACCGAGGAGGTGCTGCGGACGTATGGCGGCGACTACCGGCTGATCTTCGTGGGGGACGCTGCGATGTCGCCGTACGAGATCACGATGGCGGGCGGGAGCGTGGAGCACTGGAACGCCGAGCCGGGGCGGGTGTGGCTGGAGCGGCTGACAGCGCACTACCGGCGCGCGGCGTGGCTGAACCCGACGCCGGCGGACGGATGGGGCTACACGCAGTCGATCGCGATGACCCGGCAGTTGATGGAGGGGCGGATGTTCCCGCTGACGCCGGACGGGATCGAGGTGATGACGCGGGAGTTGGGACGGTAGGAACCGAATGATGTCACGAAAATTTCGTTATTCTTGACAGGCTCCGAGTGGCCCGAAATCCCCGAGGCCGATCAGTCGCCTTGGGCTTCGTGTGACGTGCCGGATTGTTGAACGGCACACCCGGCCCGCTCAACATCGTTTGTGTTGCCGCCGCGCGTCGTCAGAGGATCCAATGCAATCGCTGGTGGGCTGCTTATCACGACCGGGGGAGGTGCGCGTGCGTCGGCTTGTCTATGATCTCGGCATGCACGGCGGCGAGGATACCGCCTTCTACCTCAAACGCGGATTCGAGGTGGTCGGGGTGGAGGCAAACCCGCGGCTCGTCGAGATGCTGGACGAGAAATTCGCCCGGGAGATCCGCTTCGGACAACTCCGGATCGTCGGCAAGGCGATCAATTCCCATCCCGGGCGGGCCAAGTTCCTGGTGAACGCGGTGTCGGTCTGGGGCACGCTCACGGAGGCGTTCGCGGAGAGAAATGCCGGCGAGGGGGCGGAGGCCCACGAGATCATGGTGGAGTGCGTAACCTTCGCGGACATCCTGCGCGAGTACGGCATGCCGTATTACCTGAAGATGGACATCGAGGGGTGCAAATCCTTCTGCCTCGATGACTTGCGAGAATTCTCCGGCCGACCACGTTACATTTCCGTCGAATCCCGTGCCACCTCACCCGGCAACGGTTTCGCCGACACCTTGCGGGAACTGCGCACGCTACGCGAGCTGGGCTATCACCGCTTCCGCTATCTTGATCAGGCGACGATCCCGGGGCGCACGGACGAGCTGACCGGCGAAGGTGGACCAATTCGGTATACGTTTCCCGAACACAGCAGTGGCCCCTTCGGCAAGGACCTCGGCCATGGTTGGCACTCTTATGCCGGTGCGGCGGTCGCCGGCTTGTCGCTGCGAGCGGTCGACGATGTGTGCGGGCAGAACGGCCGGCTCCGTGGCCGGCGCGGGATGCACCGGATGGGTCGGATCCGGGCGCGCCTGACGGGCCGGCCGGAGCACTGGTACGATCTGCACGCGTGCATGGAGGAAGGTCGCTAGTGCCCCTGCACACTGATCTTGACCGGTTGAATAGGGTTAGCGTACCGCCGCGTCGGCCAACGGGCGTGGCAGGAGAGGCTCTATCCAACGTGCTGCCGCCTGAGCCACGCTACAGGATCCTGATTCGGTCACGCCTGCGTTCAGTAGGGTGTGCCGCCTGCCCGCCCCTGCTTCAGCGCGCGGGCGTACCAGGCAAACTCGGCGAGAAATTCCGTTAGTGCGGGTGCCACCCAGTCCTGCTGCGACCGACCCTCCTCGTCGAGTGCGTGGGCGATGCGCGGGATCGGCAACAGCGTGGGGATGCTGGGCATGCCCAACTCGCCCAGGATCATGCGCAGCTGCATAGCCGCACGCACACCACCGAACTGGCCGGACGAATAGCAGACGATCCCCGATGGCCGCCAGAAATACTCCTCCAGGAAATAGTCCAGCAGGTTCTTTAGCGCCGGAGGAATGCCGTGGTTGTATTCGCCGCTGACGATGATGAAGCCGTCGGCGCGGCGGTACAGCGCCGCCAGCCCGTCCAGGCCAGCCGGCGCCTCGCCCTTCTTGTACTCGCTATAGGTGCGTTCCAGTAGCGGGAGCCGCAACTCCAGCGGATCGACTACCACCGGTTCGTGGCCGGCAGCCTTCAGTGCCTCCGCTACCATCCGCCCAGCGCGGAGTGCTTGGCGCTCGGGGCGCACCGAGCCTAGCAGCACAGGAACGATCAGGCCAGAATCGGACATGATGGTGTCTCCGTGTCAACGCGGACAGTAACTCGGTTTCGTGTCACCGGTCACCTTCGACGGTATCCGGAAGGTCTCGATGACTTTGATACATCTGGGTTCCGTCCTTTGCACAGAGGTTTTGACTGGTGACAGCGCGAGGTGGACCTCCTTGTTCAAGGACTGTCAGTCAGCGCGGATTGGTCCCTGCGCGGCCAACCGCTTTCGATCCCGAACGAACCTTCAGTCGAACTCGGTTGGCAACAGGGGATCTCGCGCATGCTCGAACATGCGCCGGAGCTGGTGTGGCAGGACACGGCCGCGCGAAAGATCGTCCGGCACTTCACCTTCAGGAAACCACCCCACCTCCGAGGTTTCCGATCCCGTCGCTGCCGCGCCACCCACGATGTCGCAGACGTGGAACAGCTTGCAGCAGGAGAACACGCTGTTTGCATGGCCCTGGCGGGTTCGGTCCCAAACGGCAGCGAGCTTGCGCACCCGCACGTCGAATCCGCTCTCCTCCCGAACCTCTTTGACAACGTTCTCGGCCGCCGTCAGGTTCACATCCGCCCACCCTCCCGGCAGCGTCCAATGTCCGCTGTCGGCCAGTTCGCGCACCAAAAGCAGGCGGTTGCGGTCGTCGAACACGGCTCCGCGGACATCGACCTTCGGGGTCGCGTAGCCGTGGGCAATCGCTTGCAGCTCACACGTCCACGTCAGCCAATCCGGTTCAGCCGTCATCACGTGCAATCCTTAGCCTTGCATTGCAGCATGCCGGACCAAGCCGGTGACGTGAAACCGAGACTCCGCTGTCCACCACAAGCGGACTTTCCAAAGGAGACTAATCCTCCCTTAAACCACACAGCTTCGGAAGCCCAGGAAAATCACTCTGGCAATCCGTCAAAACCTCTGTACAGAGGTAGTAGCCCGTCTTGTCGGTGGGGAAGCCCGCATTGGACCGAAAGAGCCGGCCGGATGCGTTTTTCGGACGGTGGCAAATGGCGCGACGGCGAGACCGCCACCGAGGGCGGCATTGCCGCACGCACCCGCCTCGCTCCGTGGCCGATCGGTCCGGTCCGACGATGCACCAGATACCACGCCCCGGCCCACCGTCCCAGGCAGGCTTGCAGCGGGTCCGCCACACGGGTCGGGAGCCGGATCCCGTGACGGCGCAAGCCTGCTCAGATCTTGATATGAGCGCAAACCTCCGGAGGTTTGCTCAGGCCCGGCCGCGGGTGACCAGGCGCCCGGCCCGCGCCGCGGTCGCTTCGCCGGCGGCGAACGCGGCCTGGCCGTTCACCCAGGTCGCGACGATTCCCTCCGCCGGCCGGGTCGGGGCGCCGAAATCCGCCGCGTCGCGTACCGTTACGGGATCGAACAGCACCAGGTCGGCATAGGCGCCGGGCCGCACCACCCCACGCCCCTCCAGTCCGAACACCTCCGCCGTGTGCCCGGTCATCTTGCGCACCGCCGCCTCCAGGCTGAACAAGCCCAGATCGCGTGCGTAATGGCCGAGGACGCGCGGGAAGGTGCCCCACAGCCGCGGGTGCGGGTAGGTGTCGTGCGGCAGGCCGTCGCTGCCGATCATCGCCATCGGGTGCGCCAGGATGCGGCGCACGTCCGCCTCGTCCATCTGGAAGAAGATCGCCCCCGCCGGCAGCAGCCGTTCCGCCGCCGCGCGCGCGGTGAGGTTCCACTCCCGCGCAATGTCCTCCAGCATCCGCCCCGCCATTTCGGGGTGCGGCACCGACCAGGTGACCTGCACCGGCACATCGGCGCGCAGACGTTCCGGTATCAGCACGGTCGAGCCGGCGGCGTAGGGATAGACGTCGTAGACGACCCGCTGGGCGCGCGCCGCCGCTTCGAGCCGCGGCAGGGTCTCGGCGGAGCGGCCGAAATTCTCCGGCATGGAACATTTGTGGTGGCTGATGACCACCGGCGCGCCCGCCTCGCGGCCGATGCGCAGGGTCTCCTCGATCGAGGTGACGACGCCGTTCGCCTCGTCGCGCATGTGCGTCACATACAGCGCGCCGGCCGCACGCAGCGCTTCGGCGACCGCGATCACTTCCTCGGTCGGCGCTTCGATGTTGGGCGGGTAGTAGAGCCCGGTGGAGAAGCCCGACGCGCCTTGCGCCAGCGCCTCGGCCAGGCGCTGGCGCATGTGCTCGGCCTCGGCGTCGGTGGCGGCGCGCTGCGTGTCCCCGCGCATCGCTTCAACCCGCAACGACATGTGCCCGATCAAGGCCACGGTATTGACCGGGGCGGGGTCGGCGGCCAGGCGCTGCGCGTAATCGCCGAAACTGTCGAAGGTCCACCAGGATTCGTCGCCGAGCAGGTCGAGCGGCGGCGGCGGCCGGCGCCCCATCCGCACCGGCGAGAGGCTGATGCCGCAGTTGCCGACCACCACCGTGGTGACGCCTTGGGACATCTTGCACAGCATGCAGGCGGGTCCACACAGCACCGCGCGGTCGTCATGGGTGTGGGCGTCGATGAAGCCCGGCGCGAGCACCCGGCCATCCGCGGGGATTTCGCGATCGGCGCTCGCCGCGCCGAGGTCGCCCACCGCGGCGATGCGGTCGCCGTCCACCGCGACGTCGGCGGCGAAACGCGGGGCGCCGGTGCCGTCGATCACGGTGGCGTTGCGGAAGATGAGGTCGTGGCGGGCCATGGGCGGAAGCTCCGGAGGTGCGGCGAGGCGCCCATAAAGCCGCAAACCGGCGCGCCGGCCAAGGCCGGTGGTCAGGCGTGGCCGGATCGCGCCGTCCCTGCCGCTGCCGGTGTCGCTGCGGCTATGCGGCGCCCGAAATATATGCCTTCAGGCTGTCCACCTCCACCTCCTGCTCCATGATGCGCGCCTTCACCACGTCGCCGATGCTCACCATCCCGGCAAGCCGGTCGTCCTCCAGCACCGGCAGGTGGCGCACCCGGTTTTCGGTCATCAGCCGCATCGCCTGTTCCACCGTGGTGCCCGGCGTCGCCGTCGTCATCACCCGCGTCATCAATTGTGCCGCCGTCATCTCAAGCGTCGCGGCGCCACGCACGGCGAGGCTGCGCACGATGTCGCGCTCGCTCACGATGCCGAGCAACTGATCGAGCCGGTCGGTCACCAGCACCGCACCGATGCCGCGCGCGCGCAGCACGGAAGTTACCTCCGGAATCGGAGCGTCCGGCGCGACGGCGATCACCTCATGGCCCTTGTGGCGCAGAATCGCAGCTACCATGGTCATGGCGAAACTCCCCTGGTCGGACCGCCGCACGGGCGGCAGGAGGGCAGGGTGCGCCGGTTCCTGTTGCGAATGCAAACATCGTGCGTGCGCCGCAGCATCACGCGTGCGTGCGGAGCGAACCCCATCCAGCATTTCTTCCCTGTCCAACTCGGCCCGCCCTCTGCTATCGCCCGCCCATGCCGCACTTTACCCTGGAACGCGCGGCCGGCGGGCGGGTTGCCGGTATCGATGAGGCCGGGCGCGGGCCGCTCGCCGGCCCGGTGTTCGCCGCCGCCGTCGTGTTCCCCCGCGGCGTGCCGCGCGCCCTCGCGGCCCTGATCGACGATTCCAAGGCGCTCACCGCGGAACGGCGGGAAGCGGCCTTCACCGCCCTCGGCGCCTCGGACCGGGCGGAAATCGGCGTTGGTGCCGCCTCGGTAGCCGAGATCGCGCGCCTCAATATCCTCGGCGCCAGCCTGCTCGCGATGGCGCGCGCGGCGGCGCGGCTGCCGCAACCGCCGGATTTCGCGCTGATCGACGGCAACCAGGCACCGAGGCTCGCCTGCCCGCTGCGCTGCGTGGTGGGCGGGGACGCGCTGTCGCTGTCGATCGCCGCGGCCTCGATCGTCGCCAAGGTGCTGCGCGACCGCGCCATGACCCGGCTCGCCGCCAACTGGCCGGGTTACGGGTGGGAGGCGAACGCGGGCTACGCCACGCCGGCGCACCGGGCAGCACTCGGCCGCCTCGGGCCGACGCCGCACCATCGCGACGGGTTCGGCACCGTGCGGCGGCTGCGGGTTGCGGCCGCCGAGGGCTGAGAGCGCCCCCCGCCGCCCTGCCCCGTGCCCCGCCCCCAGGCACGGCATGCCAGAACTGCGCCGCGCAGGACGGATTGACGCGGCATCGGCGCACCGATCACGATACGCGTCCCACCCAGCGCGGTCAGGCCAGCGCCGTCAGGAGAGACGTGGAAATCGTCCGCGAACTGCCGCTCGATCAGGTTCTGCTGGGCGACTGCGTGCGCCTGATGCGCATGCTGCCCTCGGCCTCGGTCCACTGCGTGTTCGCCGACCCGCCCTACAACCTGCAGCTGCGCGGCGAACTGCGCCGGCCGGACGACAGCCTGGTCGACGGCGTCGACGAGGACTGGGACCGCTTCGCCGATTTCGCCGCCTACGACGCCTTCACCCGCGAATGGCTGACCGAGTGCCGCCGGCTGCTGCGCAAGGACGGCACGCTGTGGGTGATCGGCGCCTACCACAACATCTTCCGCATCGGCGCGATCCTGCAGGACCTCGGCTTCTGGGTGCTGAACGACGTGATCTGGCGCAAGGCCAACCCGATGCCGAACTTCCGCGGCCGGCGCTTCACCAACGCGCACGAGACGCTGATCTGGGCGGCGCGCCAGCGCGATTCCCGCCACCGCTTCAACTACCAGGCGATGAAGGCGCTGAACGACGACATCCAGATGCGCAGCGACTGGTTCATCCCGCTGTGCACCGGGCCGGAGCGGCTGCGCAACCAGCACGGGCTGAAGCTGCACCCGACGCAGAAGCCCGAGGCGCTGCTGCACCGCGTGCTGCTGGCCGCCACCGCGCCGGGCGACATCGTGCTCGACCCGTTCGTCGGCACCGGCACCACCGGCGCGGTGGCGAAGCGGCTGCACCGGCACTTCATCGGCATCGAACGCCACCCCGCCTATGTCGAGGCGGCGCTCGGGCCGCATCCGCGGCACCCGGCCGCGCGCCGGAGGACGGCATCGCCACCACGCCGCGCCGGCGCGAGGTGCCGCGCGTGCCGTTCGGCAGCCTGGTGGAGCGCGGGCTGGTGCCGCCCGGGCACCATGCTGTACGACCGGCAGCGCCGGGTCAGCGCCGTGGTCGCCGCCGACGGCACGATCAGCGCCGGCGACCGTCCGCGGCTCGATCCACAAGGTCGGCGCGGCGGTGCAGAACGCGCCGTCCTGCAACGGCTGGACGTTCTGGCACCTCGAGCGCGACGGCCGGCTGATCCCCGTCGACCACCTGCGAATCGAAATCGCGATCGAGGTGCCATAGCCCGGCCGCGGCCCCGTCCCGGACCCAAGACACCCCCAAGACGCACGGAACCAGGTGACGGGGTCCAGGGGACGCGTTCCCTGGCGGGGGGGCCAGGGGGGCAGAGCCCTCCTGGCCTTGCTTTCTCGCTTGACGCCGCCCCCCGGCCGGCCAAGCCTGCGGGCATGAATGACGCGCTCCCCATCGACCCGCTCGCCCTCCACCAAAGCCTGCTGACGCTCGACACGCACATCGACATTCCCTGGCCGACCGGGCCGGACCCGTTTAGCGACGGTGCGCGCAAGGTCGATCTGCCGAAGATGCGGCGCGGCAGCCTGTCGGCCGGCTGTTTCGTGGCCTATGTGCCGCAGGCCGCGCGCACGCCGGCGAGCGAGCTTGCCGCGTTCGAGCGCGCGACGGCGATGCTGGCGGCGATCCACCGCCTTGCCGCCGGTGCGCCCGGCCTGCCGGCGCGCCTGACCGTGTCGGCCGACGACGTGATCGGTGCCCGCCGGGACGGCGTGCTGGCGGTGATCCCGGTGGTGGAAAACGGCTTCGCCATCGGCACCGACCTTTCCCGCCTGGCGCGCCTGCGGGCGCTCGGCGCGCGCTATCTGACGCTTACCCACAACGGCCACAACGCGCTCGCCGATTCCGCCATCCCGCGCGCCGATCTGGGGGAGCGTGCGGCCGAGCACGGCGGGCTCAGTGCCTTCGGCCGGGCGGCGGTGGCGGAGCTGAACCGGCTCGGCATGCTGGTCGATGTCGCGCACGTCTCCCGCGCCACCATGCTGGACGCGGCCGAGGTCTCCCGCACACCGGTGTTCTCCAGCCATTCCTGCGTCGCCGCCCTGTGCGAGCATCCGCGCAACATGGAGAACGGCCAGCTCGACGTGCTCGCCGACGTGGGCGGCCTGATCCAGATCACTGCCGTGTCCGCCTTCCTGAAGCCGCACGCGCGGCCGGAGCAGGTGACGGTGGCGGATTTCGCCGACCACATCGACTATGCGGTGAACCGGATCGGCATCGCGCATGTCGGCATCTCGTCCGATTTCGACGGCGGCGGCGGGTTCAGCGACTGGAACAACGCCGGGGACTGCCCGAACGTCACCGCCGAGCTGCTCCGCCGCGGCTACGACCGGGCAGCACTGGAGCTGCTCTGGGGCGGCAATTTCCTCCGCCTGCTCCGGCTTGCCGAGGAACGCGCGGCATGATCCCCACCGTGCGCCTGCCGGACGGCACCTCGGTTCCGGCGCTCGGCCAGGGCACCTGGCACATGGGCGAGAACCGCGCTCACGCGACCGCCGAGGTGGCGGCGCTGCGAGCCGGCATCGCGCACGGCCTGACCCTGATCGACACCGCCGAGATGTATGGCGACGGCGGCGCCGAGCGGATCGTGGCGCAGGCGATCGCCGGCGTGCGCGACAGCGTGTTCCTGGTGAGCAAGGTGCTGCCGCACAACGCCTCGGCCGCCGGCGTCGCCAAGGCTTGCGCGGGGAGCCTGAAACGGCTCGGCACCGACCGGATCGACCTCTATCTGCTGCACTGGCGCGGCGGCCACCCTCTGGAAGAAACGGTGGCGGCGTTCGAGCGGCTGCGGGAAGCGGGGAAGATCCTCCGCTGGGGCGTGTCCAATTTCGACACCGACGACATGGAGGAGTTGGCGCCCCTGCCGGCGGGCGCGGCCTGCGCCACCGACCAGGTGCTGTACCATCCCGATCACCGCGGCATCGAGTTCGACCTGCTGCCCTGGTGCCGCGCGCACAAGATGCCGATCATGGCCTATTCGCCGCTGGGCCAGGCGGGACGGCTGCTGCGCTCCCCCGCGCTCGCCGCCGTGGCACGGCGCCACGGCGACACCCCCGCCCAGATCGCGATCGCCTGGAGCCTGCGCGACGGCGCGACGATCTCGATCCCCAAGGCCGCGACCGAGGCGCACGTACAACAGAACGCCGCGGCGGCGGACATCGTCCTGACGGCGGCAGACCTCGCGGAGATCGACGCCGCCCATCCGCCGCCGCGCCGCAAGCAGCCGCTCGGGATGCTGTAGGCAAGGCCAGGGGTTCAGGGCCCCCTGGCCCTGCCAACTTGCCCCTCCCGGTGCGGGGGGCTAGAAGCCTCCACCCTTCCCGAACCCGGAATGCGAGAATGAAGCAGCAGGCCAACCTGATCCGTGCCGGTCAGGTCATCGAGCACGAAGGCCGTCGCTGGACCGTGCTCAAGCAGCAGATCATCACCCCTGGCAAGGGCGGCGCCTTCATCCAGGTGGAGATGCGCGACCTCAAATCCGGCAACAAGACCAACGAACGCTGGCGCACCGCCGACACCGTCGAGCGGCTGACGACCGACGAGAAGGACTACACCTACTCCTACACCGACGGCGACAACATCGTCCTGATGGACCCCGAGACGTTCGAGCAGACCCACATCCCGCTCGCGCTGCTGGGCGACGCCGCGCCGTTCCTGCAGGACAACATGACCGGTCACCGTCGACCTGGTGGAGGGCGAGCCGGTCGGCATCCACCTGCCGCCGACCGTGGTGCTGGAGGTGGTGGAGGCCGATCCGGTGGTGAAGGGCCAGACCGCCGTCTTCGTCCTACAAGCCGGCCCGGCTGTCCAACGGCGTCAAGACCTGGTCCCGCCGTTCATCGAGACCGGGCGAGCGGGTCGTGGTGAAGACCGAGGACGCGAGCTACGTCGAACGCGCCAAGGGCTGACGCCGCGCTTGGCCTTCCGGCTCTCCCCCCATCTGACCGTGATGGCGACCGCCGCGCACAAGGCGGCGAAGCGGCTGTTGCGCGACTTCAACGAGGTCGAGCAGCTCCAGGTCGCGATCAAGGGGCCGTCCGATTTCGTCTCCCAGGCCGACCTCCGCGCCGGAGGCAGATCCTGCGCGAGGAGCTGGACAAGGCGCGCCCGGGCTACGCGTTCCTGATGGAGGAATCCGGCGCCTCGGGCTCGGAGCACTGGACCTGGCGCTGGGTCGTCGATCCGCTGGACGGGACCACGAACTTCCTGCACGGCATCCCGCACTGGGCGATCTCGATCGGGCTCGAGAAGCGGCTGGAGGGCGGCGGGTCGGAAATCGCCGCCGGCCTCGTCTATGCACCGGCGTCGGACGAGATGTTCTGGGCGGAGAAGGGCGGCGGGGCGTTCGTGAACGAGCGCCGGCTGCGGGTCTCCGCACGGCGGGAGCTGAAGGACGCGGTGTTCGCGACCGGCATTCCGTTCGCCGCCGTGGCGCCGGCCAACCGGGCGGCGTTCACCCGCACCTTGGCCGGGCTGATGCCGCGGGTGGCGGGGATCCGGCGGTTCGGTGCCGCGGCGCTCGACCTCGCCTGGGTCGCGGCGGGCCGGTACGACGGATATTGGGAACTGGGCCTGAAGCCGTGGGACATGGCCGCGGGGCTGCTGCTGGTGCGGGAGGCGGGCGGCTACGCGACCGATCCCGATGGCGGCGACGATCCGCGCGAGAGCGGCGACGTGGTGGCCGCCAATCCGCCGCTGCATCCCGTGCTGCGCGACGCGGTGGCGGCCGGAAGGGTCGTGCCCGCGCGGGCCTGATCTTTTTCTGCCCTCCTGGTGCGGGAGGGGCCGGGGGAGGGGGGTGCGGGTTCGAGCGATGACAGCGGCAGGATAGGTTGCGCCGAACGTCTCATGCCGGATGATCAGACGCGCCCGGCGGCCGGCCCCGTCGCCTTTCCGCCGACGCGCCGGTCGAAACGACCATTTCGGTGCGAACGTGACGGCCGGCGGGCACTCATCCGGAATCGCTCAGGACCGCCCGTAAGTGTCTTCCAGCCGCACGATGTCGTCTTCGCCGAGATAGGCACCCGACTGTACTTCGATCAGCGCGAGCGGGATCTTGCCCGGGTTCTCCAGCCGGTGCACGCAGCCGAGCGGCAGGTAGATGCTCTCGTTCTCCTGCACCAGCAGCACGTCGTCGTTGCGGGTGACGAGCGCACTGCCGCTCACCACCACCCAGTGCTCCGCGCGATGGTAGTGTTTCTGCAACGACAGCTTCTGACCCGGATGCACGACGATCCGTTTCACCTGGAAGCGGTCGCCGGCGATCAGCGATTCGTAGAACCCCCAGGGCCGGTACATGCGGTTGTGCGCGACCGCTTCCTTCCGTCCCGCGGCGCGCAGCCGGTCGACCAGCTTCTTCACGTCCTGGGACTGGCCGCGGTGCGCCGCCAGCACCGCGTCTTCCGTCACCACCACCACCGCGTCGCGCAGCCCGACCACGGCGGCCAGCATGCCGTCGCTGCGCACGTAGCAGTTCTCCGCACCTTCCAGCACGACATCGCCGACCGCGACGTTGCCGGCTTCGTCCTTCGCGCCCAGCTCCCACAGCGCGGTCCAACTGCCGACGTCGGACCAGCCGAGCTCGGCCGGCACCACGGCGGCGCGGTCGGTACGTTCCGCTACCGCATAGTCGATGCTGATGGACGGGCAGGCGGCGAACGCCTCGGCGCCCAGGCGGATGAAATCGAGGTCCACCTTGCGCCCCGCCACCGCGTCCTGCACCGCGGCCAGCACCGCCGGCGCGTGGGTTTGCAACTCGGCGATCAGGGTGGCCGCGGTGAAGACGAACATCCCGCTGTTCCACAGGTGCCGCCCGGAGGCGACCAGGGCTGCGGCGCTGGCGGCATCCGGTTTTTCGACGAAGCGGGCGACCGCGTGCACCCCCGCAAGGCCGGGCAGCGCGGCACCGGCCTCGATGTAGCCGTAGCCGGTCTCCGGCGCGGTGGGGCGGGCGCCGAAGGTGACCACATGGCCGGCGATGGCAGCGGCGGCGGCGGCCTCCAGCGCCCGGTGCAGCGCCGGGACATCGGCGATCGCGGCGTCCGCGGCCATCATCCACAGCACCGCGTCGGGCTCGGTTTCCGCGACCAGCACCGCCGCCGCGGCGATCGCGGGGGCACTGTTGCGGCCGACCGGTTCCAGCACGATGCGCGCGCCATCCACCCCGGCGGCACGCAACTGCTCGGCGATCAGGAAGCGGTGCTCCTGGTTGCACACCACCACCGGGGGGGCGAAGCGCGGGCCTTGCGCGCGCAACGCGGTTTCCTGCAGCAGCGATCGTTCCGAGATCAGCGGCCAGAGCTGCTTCGGGAAGCTCTCCCGCGACACCGGCCACAGCCTGGTGCCGGAACCGCCGGAGAGGATGACGGGGACGATGCGGGGAGCGGACACGCGGCGGTCTCCGGTTGGCTGGTACGGCGCAGGTATTGGCAGCGGTCCGGAGGCCTGTCCAGCGGTCCGGTTGCCAGCGGTCCAGGCCGGTCCTAGCCTTCCGCCCCAGGTCATAACGGGTGGAGGAAAACGATGAAGGTCGGTGACGCGATTGCCGAGATCATGAAGCGCGAGGGGATCGAGATCCTCTGCGGCTATCCGGTCAACCACCTGCTCGAATACGCCGCCAAGGCCGACATCCGCCCGATCATCGTGCGCCAGGAGCGGATCGGCCTGCACATGGCCGACGCCATCTCGCCGCGTGACCTCGGGCCGCAAGATCGGCGCCTTCTGCATGCAGCACGGCCCGGGCACCGAGAACGCCTATGGCGGCGTCGCGCAGGCGTTCGGCGAATCCGTGCCGTTGCTGGTGATGCCCGCAGGGCTATCCGCGCCGCATCGCCCAGATCGATCCCGAACTACAACGCCGTGCGCGAGATGCGCGGCGTGGCGAAATCGGCCGAGCCGGTCGATCGTGCCGGCGGAAGTGCCGAACATCATGCGCCGCGCCTTCACGCGCCTGCAGAACGGCCGCGGCGGGCCCGTGCATCGTCGAGGTGCCGACCGACATCTGGAACGAGGAGATCGGCGAGCTCGACTACACGCCGGTGCTGCGCGCCCGCTACGGCGCCCGATCCGGCCGACGTGCGCAAGGCGGCGGCGGCGATCCTGGCGGCGAAGCGGCCGGTGATCTATGCCGGCACCGGGCGTGCACTGGGCCGAGGCCTGGCCGCAGCTGCGCGCGCTTCGCCGAACTGCTCGGCGCGCCGGTCACGACCAGCCTCGGCGGCAAGAGCTCCTTCCCCGAGAACCATCCGCTGTCGCTCGGCTCGGGCGGCAACGCGGTGCCGAAGCCGGTGCACCATTTCGTGGCCGAACGCCGACCTGATCTTCGGCATCGGCTGCTCGTTCACCGAAACGAACTTCGGCATCAAATTCCCGAAGGGCAAGAAGATCATCCACGCGACGCTCGATCCCGACCACCTGAACAAGGACGTGCGTCAGCGCCGATCGGCCTGGTCGGCGACGCCGGCCTGATGCTGGACGCGCTGCTCGGCGAGCTGTCGCAGACCATCAAGTCGCACGCGCGACCCCAGCGCGGTGGTGGCGCGAGATCACCGAGGTGCGCGAGGACTGGATGGCGCGAATGGCAGCCGCTGCTGAACTCGAACGACACGCCGCTGTCGCCCTACCGCGTGATCTGGGAGCTGATGCAGGCGCACCGATCCGAAGAACACCATCATCACCCACGACGCCGGCAGCCCGCGCGACCAGATCTCGCCGTTCTGGGTCGTCGACCGAGCCGCTGTCCTATATCGGCTGGGGCAAGACCACGCAGCTCGGCTACGGGCTCGGCCTCGCGATGGGCGCCAAGCTGGCGCAGCCGGACAAGCTCTGCATCAACGTCTGGGGCGACGCGGCGATCGGCTTCACCGGCATGGATTTCGAGACCGCGGTGCGCGAGCGCATCCCGATCCTGTCGATCCTGCTGAACAATTTCTCGATGGCGATCGAGCTGAAGGTGATGCCGATCTCGACCGAGAAGTACCGCTCCACCGACATCTCCGGCAACTACGCCGACGATGGCGCGCGCCTTCGGCGGCTATGGCGAGCGGGTGACCGATCCCGGCGCAGATCATGGCGGCGATCAAGCGCGGCATCGCGCAGACCAAGGAAGGCAAGCCGGCGCTGCTCGAATTCATCACCGGCAAGGAGACGCGGGTTTCCAAGTTCTGAGGTACGAGCTGGCGGCCGGGCCGGTACGCCCGGCCGGTCATCCCGCACAAAGAGCTTGCCGGGCAGACCGGCCAGGCGGTGCCGCGCGGGTCTCGTGTCGCATCACGTCCGGTGCATATGGAAGACGGCCTGCGGGAATACACGCGCGCCAGGTCGGATGGATAAGGCGAACCGGGTGCGGCAGCGTCCCGCCCCCAGGCCACGACAATCCGGGCGCCGCGTGGCAAACTGCGCGCCCATGCACCAGTTGCTGCTGCTCCGCCACGCCAAAGCTCTCCGCGATACCCCCGGCCTGCCGGACCGCGACCGCCCGCTCGCCCCGCGCGGGCGGCGGGATGCGGCGGCGGTGCGACAGGCGATGCGCGCCCTCGGCCTCGTGCCGGACCTGATCCTGGTCTCCCCCGCGGTGCGCACACGCCAGACCCTGGCGGCGCTGGAACCCTGGGACGACACGCCCCTGGTCGAGTTCCTGGACCCGCTCTACCTCGCCGACGCCGCCGCACTTCAGGCCGTGCTTGCCGACGTGACCGAAACCGTGCGCAGCGTCCTGCTGATCGGCCACAACCCCGGCCTGCACGAGCTCGCGCGCCGGCTGGCCGGACCCACGCAGAGCGATGCCGCCCGCCGCCTCGCCGATCGCTATCCCACCAGCGCCCTGGTGGAATTCGCCATCTCCGGTCCCTGGCACCAGCCCGGCGGCGCGCGGCTGATCCGCTTCCTGATCCCCGGCGAGCTGGCGGGCGGGCGGGATTAGCCTGCCGCGGAGGCGCAGGGGGCTGGGGACCGCGCCCCGGATTGACGCAGGTCAATGCGCGGGCCGGTCGCTTCGGGCCGGATGCGCGTCCGAAGCCGGGACGCAAGTCTCGCGCCCGCCGGCGCGCGCGAGGAACAAGGAGACCCAGATGCGACTGCGAGACCTTCAGGTCGTGCTCGACAACACCCCGCGCAGCCAGGTGCTGCTCGGCATCGCGATCGAGCTGGCGCGGGCAAACGGCGCCCACCTCACCGGCCTCTGCCCGCTCGAACTCCTGCTGCCGGCCGATTTCGGCTTCGTCCTCGGCGGCTATCCGGAGGTGATGGCCCTGCAATCCGCCGTCGACCAGCTCCAGGGTCAGGCGAAGGACATGGCCGCAACCATCGAGGCCGGCTTCCGCGACGCCCTCCGCCGCGAGGGGATCGGCGGCGACTGGCGCGCCCCTGCCGGCCCGGTGGCCGACGCCATCGCCTTCCATGCCCGCCACGTCGACCTCACGGTGATCGGCCAGGCCGATCCCGATCACCGCCTCCCGCCGCCGGGCCGGGGCATGATCGAGGACGTGCTGCTCGCCGCCGGCCGGCCGCTGCTGATCGTTCCCTATGCCGGGACTTTCCCCACCATCGGACGCAAGGTGGCGATCGCCTGGAGCGAGACCCGCGAAGCCGCGCGGGCGGCGAGCGACGCACTGGACCTGATCGATCCCGCGGCTGCGGTCACGGTGCTGAGCATCGTCCGCCCCGGCGCGGGGGAGGGATCCGAGGTCCCCGGGGCGGAGATCGCCACCCATCTCGCCCGGCACGGCCTGTCGGTGACTGCCGCACGCACCGTGAGCGACGGCGCCATCAGTGAGGCCGACGTGCTGCTGAGCTATGTCGCCGATCTCGGTGCCGATCTGCTGGTGATGGGCGGCTATGGCCACTCGCGGGTGCGCGAGCTCACCCTGGGCGGCGTCACCCGCGGGGTGCTGCAGCACATGACCCTGCCGGTTCTGATGTCACACTGAAGCACTGCCGTCGCACCGACCCCGGGGGAGGCGCGCACCTCCGGGCCGGCGCGCTACACGACCCCGGTCCAGACCAGCAGCCCGAAGCCGATCGCCGCCGCGCCAAGCACTCCCGCACCCCAGCGCAGCGCCGTCATGCGCGTGACGATCGAGACCGAGGCAAGCAGGATCGCGATCTGCAACGCCCCCGCAGCACCTGCGAAGGCATGCTCGCGGTGCAACGAATGGGTGGCGGCGTGTTCGTGCCGCGCCGCCGTGACGAGCAACTGCTTCATCCCGTTGCCGTGCTGCGGATCGTCCTTCAGCACCGCCTGCGTCGCCCGCGCCTGCGCGATCCGCGCCGTCACCGCCGGATCGGCGTGGTCGGGCAGGCTCTGCAGGATCGCGACGGTGTTGTCGAGCGAGACCACCCGCAGGTTCTTCGCCTGATAATACGCATAATCGTCGGTCATGCTGATGTGGTTCATCAGGAATTCGGTCTGCGCGGCCTTTTCCCCCACCTCGGCCAGCGCCAGCGCGGCGGCGAACAGCGCCACCAGCACGGCGACCCAGCGGTCGGAGCTGTCGCCCTCCGCTTCATGCGCGTGATGCGCGCGTTCGATCCCCTCGCGCGCGTGCTCGATCGATTCGCTCATCGCTGATCTCCGCTCTCCTGGTGCGCCAGCGTAGCAGGGCGCGCGCGTGGGGCGCGAGCGGCGCGGCCGTCATCGAATCTTCACGTTGCTGCAACCGCCCCGCCACGGTCGGCGGCTACAGGGGCCGCACAAACGGGACCAACAGGAGACCGGGATGGCCGAGGCCTCATCTTTCGCCGCGATCGACGAGCTGAAATTCAAGCGCTTCCACTGGCTGGCGTTGTTCACCACCGGCATGGGGGTGTTCACCGACGGTTACGACTTGGCTTCGATCGGCATCGTGCTGCCGCTGGTGCTCGCCTCCTTCGGGGTGAGCCACCTGACCGGGTTCGAGAGCGGCGCGCTGGCCGGCTCGGCGCTGGTCGGCGCGGCGGTGGGGGCGCTGATCTTCGGCCCGCTGGCGCAGAACGGGCGCAAGAAATTCTACGGCTACGACGTGATGTTGATGGCGGTGATGGCCTTCGCGCAGATTTTCGCCCCCACCCTGTGGTGGCTGATCGGCATCCGCTTCGTGCTCGGCATCGGCGTCGGCGCGGACTACGTGCTCTCGCCCACCATCATGGCCGAGCACGCCAATAGGCCGAACCGGGGCCGGAAGATCGCGCTCGGCTTCGGGGTGATGTGGCAGGCCGGCGCGTTGGCCGCGGCGTTGCTGTCGCTGCTGCTGATCGGCAGTGGCATCTCGCCCGACCTGCGCTGGCGGCTGGTGCTCGCGTTCGGCGCGGTGCCGGCGCTGTCGGTGCTGTACCTGCGGCGCAAGATGCCGGAGACGGCGCGCTTCCTCGCCCGCCTCGCCGGCGATGCGGCGGGTGCGGCGCAGGTGGTGGAACACATCTCCGGCGCCCCCGCGTCGCAGGCGCCGCTGGTCGACCGGCGCCCGTTCCGCCAGGTGTTCGCCGAGCACGCAGGGCCGATCTTCGGCGCGGCGCTGATCTGGATGCTGTTCGACGTGGTGATCTATTCGGGCATCCTGTTCGGCCCGTCGCTGATCGCCCACAGCCTCGGCATTAGCCCGGCGATCTTCGCGCTGATGGTTTCGGTGCTGTTCATCCTGCCGGCGGCGTTCCTGGGTGCCGCGCTGATCGACCGCATCGGCCGCAAGCCGCTCACCGTGATCGGCTTCGCCGGCTCGGCAATCTCGCTGGCGCTGTTCGCCTGGCTGCATGATGCGGCGATGGCGGCGCCAGCGCTCGGGCTCGGGTTGTTCGGGCTGTATAACATCATGATCGTCGCCGGACCCGGAACGGTGGCCGGGGCGGGGATCCTTGGCGTGGAGGTCAGCCCGACCCGCATCCGCTCGATCGGGCAGGCGATCACCGTGGTCGGCGGGCGCATCGGCGCCTCGTTCTCTGCCTTCGTGTTCCCGGTGCTGTTCGGCGTGATGGGCGAGCAAGGCGTGATCTGGCTGCTGGCCGCCACGTCACTGGTCGGTGCCGCCTGCACGATGTTCGTCATCCCGGAAACCGCACGGCGATCCCTGGAAGACATCAACGCCGACGGCGACACCAGGCTGGCCGCCACCGCCGCCACCGGGGACTGATCCGCGGACTGTCAACGGGTCCGGCGCCTGCGAAACCAAGGCCAGGGGGGCGCTGCCCCCCTGGCCTTGGTTTTAGGCGGTGCCGGATTCGTCAGCAGCCCGGTATAAGGCACCGCCGCGAGGTGATGTCGGAGCTGCCCATGACTGAGCCCGAAGATTTAGGAGCAGTGGCGGATGCTGCTCTTGCACGCGGGGACATCGAGGCTGCGCTGGCTGTCTGGGCGGATCGGCGTCGTCGGTTTCCCGATTGCCCGGCCGGGTATCTGCGTGCTGCGGCGTTGTTGGAGGAGAGTGGCCGCGCCGCGGCGGCGGAGGCGATTGTTGAGCGTGGGGTGGTGCAGTGTCCGGGCGATCTCACGCTTGCGCTGCATTACGTCCGTCTTGCCATCGAGCGCGGCGATACGGGGGCGGCGCAGCTTCGCTGGGAGGCAGCCCGCGAGCGGTTTGCGGCAGATGATACGATCCTGGCGGCGACGACGAATGCGCTTCTCGCGGAGGGCGGCCGGGCCGAGGCGGAGCGGTTCCTGGCGGAAACGGCGCGTCGTTTTCCCGACGTTCCCGGCCCGCTCCTGGCCTACGCGCGGCTGGCACAGGAGCGGGCCGAGTGGGCGGAGGCGCTCGTGCGATGGGACACGGTGCGTGCCCGCTTTCCGGATCTCGCGACCGGTGCGGTGAATGCGGCGATCACGCTGCGCCACCTCGGCCGGTTGGACGCGGCGGAAGGTTTGTTGCGTGATACGATCGGCCGCTTTCGGGATGATCCCGCGCTTGCTGCCGAATATGCGGGCCTCGCCAACCATCGCCGCGACTGGGGTGAGGCGGTCGCCCGCTGGAGCGCATTCCGCGCCCGCTTTCCCGACGATCCGGCTGGCTATGCCGGCGGCGCCTGGGCACTGCGCGAACGCCGGGAGATGGCTGCCGCGGCGGCGCTGATCGCGCAGGGGCTTGCCCGTTTCCCCGACCATGCGGGCCTGCTGCACGAGCACGCCTGGGCGGCGGAGCAGCAGGGCGACTGGGCGGACGCCGCCGATCGCTGGCGCGAGGCGCGGGCGCGGGTGCCGGACCAGCCGGCCGGCTATCTGTCCGCGCCGCCGGTTCTGCGCCGGCTTGGCCGCGACGCGGAAGCGGAGGCGGTGCTGGCGGAGGGGCTGGCCCGGTTTCCCGACGATCCCGCCATGCATGCCGTTTTTGCCGCGGATGCGGCCGGTCGAGGCGATGATGCCGAGGCGCTGGCCCGCTGGCATGCCGCGCGGCACCGCTTTCCGCTCGACCGAAACATCCAGACCTGCTTGTTCGAGGCCCGCCTGCGTCGGCTCGGCAGTGAATCCGGGGGCGGCGCGGACGACGACCCCGTCGCATCGCCTGCGCCGGAGGAAACCGCCGCCCCGGATCGGGCGATGTACGACACCATGATGGCGTTCGAGAGCCTGGGCGGCGCCCTGCTCGGCTGCGAGTTCGGCGGCATTCAGCGGGCGTTCGGCGCCGAGCCGCTCGGCCTGCTGCGCTGGGCGGACCTGGGGCCCGACCATCTGGCTGCCGCGCTCGAATGCCGGTTCGCTGGCGTCGGCGATCCCGCGCACACCGAGCTCACCGTCGCCGCCGATCGCGATCCCCCCGAATACGTGACAAGAGACCGCCGCTTCCACATGGCGATGCACAGCTTCGTGCCGGCGGCGGAGGTGCCGCCCGACACGATGTTCGCCGGCGCCTGCCGCCGACTGCGCTACCTCCGCCGCAAGCTGATCGATGACCTTGGCGGGGACACGAAAATCTTCGTCTACAAGTTGACGTTCCGCGATCTGACGGATACGGAACTGGAACGCATCCATCGTGCGGTCCGCGATTACGGCGCCGGCACGCTGCTCTATGTGCGTTATGCCGACGCCGCCCATCCGGACGGCACGGTGGAGGCGGCAGCCCCGGGACTTCTGATCGGCTACATCGACCATTTCGGCGTGTCCCGCGACGAAACGCCGCTGCCCCTGCCGGTGGAGTCCTGGGCAACCATTTGCCGCCGCGCCCATGGGCTATGGCAGGCGGCCCGGCGGGCGGCAGCATCAGACGGATAATCGTTTTGCCATGAGATTTTTGATCGGTCTTCGATGATCGGGCATGAGGCTTTCGCGCGTCCAGGTCCGAAAGAAACCGAATGCGATCCGAGGGTGGCGTGAGCCGGATAGCGCCGCGGGCAGTCCCCCACTACCCCCGGCCGCGCCGTCGCTACTCCAGCGTCTCCAGTAGCCCCGCCAGCAGCGCCGCGCGCGGGGCGAGCTGCTTCCAGCGGATATGCTCGCTCAGCACATGCGCCCCGCCGCCCGGACAGCCGAGCCCGTCCAAGGTCGGCACCCCCAGCGCGGCGGTGAAATTCCCGTCCGACCCGCCGCCACGGCTTTGTTTCGGCAGATCGATTCCGACCCCTGCCGCGATCGCGCGCGCGGTTTCGTACAGCGCCGCGATCGCCGGGGTCTCGGCGAAGGGCGGACGGTTCATCCCGCCCTCCACCGTCACCCGGCAGCCCGGGGTGCGGGCCACCAGCCCGGCCAACGCGGCTTCCAGCGCCACGCCGTCGGCTTCGGTCGCCACCCGCAGGTCGATCTCGCAGCCCGCCTCGGGCGGAATCACGTTCGGCCTGGTACCGCCCCAGACCGGCGCGGCGTTCAGGGTGATGCCGCGCCCGGTATCGACCAGCGCGTGGATAGCCTGGATCTGGTGCGCGAGTTCCACCACCGCCGAGGCACCGTCGGCGAACCCGTTTCCCGCGTGCGCGCCGCGCCCTTCCACCCGCAGCACGAACCGCCCGACACCCTTGCGCGCGGTTACGCAGGCCCCGCCGGCGCCGGCGGGTTCGGGGATCAGTACGCAGGCGGCGCGGGCGGCTTCGCGTTCGATATGTTCGCGTGACGTCGGGCTGCCCACTTCCTCATCGGGCGTGAGCAGCAAGGTGATCGGGCGCCGCGTGGGAACGCCCTGGCGCAGGATCGAACGGAGCACGTGCAACGCCAGGAAACTGCCCGCCTTCATGTCGTAGATCCCCGGCCCGTGCGCCTTGGCGCCGTCGATCCGGTACGGCATCGTCTCGATCGTGCCCGGATCCCATACCGTGTCCAGATGTCCCGAGACCAGGATCGACTTGCCGTCCGGCGCTGCCGGCCCCGGCGTGCGGGCCACCAAGGTATCGCCGAACCCGTCGCGGCCGGGGATGCGGGTGATCAGCGCGCCGGCGGCGGCAAGCTCCGCCTGCGCCACATCCATCAGCCGGTTCACCGCAGCGGGATGCGTGGTGGGCGTTTCCAGCCGCACCCACTGCGCAAGCTCGGCCAGAAGGTCTTCGGCGAGGCCGGTCTCGGTCTGCGGCATGCGGGGCTCCGGGGCGGCGAGGGGAGGGATCTGTTTCCGCCGCGGGCGCGCGGTTGTCCATATCGCGTCCAGCGGCGGCGCCGCCCCTGGACGTCCCCGCATCCCTGTCCTACATATTGTCGGACACGAGCCGGCGCCGGGTTCCGGGCGCCCCCATCCGAGCTGACCCCATGGCCGAAACCGTCACCGCGCGCGACGCCAACCACCATTTCGCCCGCCTGCTGAACGAAGTGGCGGCGGGCAAGGAATTCACCGTCACCCGCAACGGCGTGCCGGTCGCGCGCATCATCCCCGAACCCGCGCCCCAGGGCACCCGCCGCCTGACCCCGGAGCAGGAGCGCATCCGGGCCGAAAGCAAGGCGTTCCTCCGCCGCGGCTGGCCGCTCGGCATCAAGCGGCTCGACCGCAACGAGCTGTACGACGAGATCGTCGGGATCAAGAAGCCCTAATCGCGGCGTGCGCTTCACGCTCGACAGCAACGTCCTGGTCTACGCGGCCGACGGACGGGACGCGCGACGCCGGGAGTCGGCGATCACCATGATCGACGAGGCGATGCTGGGCGACTGCACGCTCACGCCGCAATCTCTGGCCGAGTTCTTCCACGCCGTCACCCGCAAGCGCCTGATCCCGCGCCCCGACGCCGCCGGCCAGGTGCGCCGCTGGGCGGCGCTGTTCCCGATCACCCAAGGCGCGGACGCCGCGGCGGTCCTGACGGCCGTCGAAGCCACCACCACCGGGCGCTTCCAGTTCTACGACGCCCTCCTGCTCGCCACCGCCGGGGCCGCCGGCTGCCGCGCGATGATCTCGGAAGACATGGACGCCGGCGCCGAACTCGCCGGCGTGCGGATCGTCCCCGCCTTCACCGCCGCGGGCGACATCGCCCCCGCCGCCCAGGCCCTGCTCGGCGCACCCACCGCCACGGAGCCTCCCGGGCGCGGTTGACCCGCCACGCCCCATCCCGCACAACCGGGCGCCAGCAACGCGGATCGGGATAATGACCACGCTCGCCTGCTTTGAAGACCTGGCCATCGGCCAGACCGCCAGCCTCGGCAAGACCATCACCGAGGCCGACATCCTGCTCTATGCTGCCGTCTCCACCGACACCAACCCTGTGCATATCAATGCGGAGGCGGCGAAAGCGTCCGTCTTCGGCGAGCGCATCGCGCACGGCATGCTGTCGGCCGGGCTCATCAGCGCCGTGCTCGGCACGCAACTGCCTGGCCCGGGCACGATCTACATGGGCCAGACCCTGCGCTTCCGCGCCCCGGTGAAGATCGGCGCCACCGTGACCGCCACGGTGGAAATCACCGCGCTCAACCCCGAGAAGAACCGCGCCACCCTCAAGACCACCTGCACGGTCGGCGAGGACGTGGTGATCGAGGGCGAGGCCCTGGTCCAGGTCCCCGCACGCGGCTGATGCACATCTTCCGCGACTGGCGCGACCTGCCGGCCGCGGCGCGCGGCGCCACGGTCGCCCTCGGCAATTTCGACGGCGTCCACCGCGGCCACGCCGCATTGATCCGCGCCGCCCACGCCGCCAGGCCCGAAGCCCCCCTCGCGGTGCTCACCTTCGAGCCACACCCACGCGAAGTCTTCCGCCCCGACGACCCGCCGTTCCGCCTCACCCTGTCGGCCGAACGCGCGGATCTGCTCGCAGCCCTCGGCGTCGGCCTGCTGTACGAACTCCCCTTCACCCCCGAATTCAGCCTGATGAGCGCCGAAGCTTTCGTGGCCGAAGTGCTGCACGCCGGCCTCGGCGCGCGCCATCTCGTCTCCGGCCACGACTTCGCCTTCGGCCACCGCCGCGGGGGGGATACCGCGTTCCTGACCGCACAAGCGGAACGGCGCGGCGTGGGCGTCACCCTCGTCCCGCTGCTGGCCGATGCCGAGGGCCCGCTGTCCTCCACCCGCATCCGTCGTGCCCTGCAGGACGGCTACCCGGAACGGGCTGCCGAGGAACTCGGCCGCGACTGGGCCGTCCGCGGCACCGTCGCGCACGGCGACGCCCGCGGACGAACGATCGGCTTCCCCACCGCCAACATCGCCCTCGGCCGCCACCTGGAACCCGCCCGCGGCGTCTACGCCGTCACGGTCCGGCTGCCGGACGGAAAAACCTGCGCCGGCGCCGCCAACATCGGCCGCCGGCCGACCGTGAACGCAGGGCCCGAAAGCCGGCTGGAAGTGAACCTGTTCGACTTCACCGGCGACCTCTACGGCGCCGAACTGACCGTCGCCCTGCACGCCTACCTCCGCCCCGAAGTGCGCTTCTCCGGCCTCGACGCTCTCCGCGCGCAAATCGCGGCCGACGTCCAGGAAGCCCGCACCGTCCTCGCGGCGCGGTAGCAAGGCCAGGGGGCGCTGCCCCCTGGACCCCCGCCAAGGGCTCGCCCTTGGAACCCTTCCGTTGGTTCCGTGCGTGTGGGGGGTGTCGCGGAGCGTGTGGGCGGGGCGGAGCGGCGCAGCGGAGGGAACGAAGCGCCACAGCGCTTCGTTCCCTCCGCTGCGCCGCTCCGCCCCGCCCACACGCTCCGCGACACCCCCCACACGCACGGAACCAGGTGACGAGGTCCAGGGGGGGCAGAGCTCCCTTGGCCTTACAGCTCCAGCCGGCGCGACTGCGCGGAAGCGAACTTGCCGGTGGGGTCGATCGCGTGCCGCACGGTGCGAAAGCGTTCCAGACCCGGATAGAAGCGCAGCATGCTCGGGTTCATGCGCGCGTCCTTGGCCAGGTAGAGCCGGCCGCCGTGGTCGGCGACGATCGCATCCAGTTCCGTGGCCAGCCGCAGGTTCGTTTCGGTCGCGCGGAAGTCGAGCGCCAGGGTGTAGCCTTCCATCGGGAACGACAGCAGGCCCGGGCAGGGGCCTGGTGCGTTGCCGAAGCGCTTCAGTACCGACAGGAACGATCCCGCGCCGCTGGCGGCGATGTGGCCGAGCAGTGCGGTCAGGCCGGCACGGCTCGCTGCCAACGGCAGCACGCACTGGTACTGGAACAGGCCGGAGCGGCCGTAGATGCGGTTCCACTCCAGGATGGCATCGAGCGGATAGAAGAACGGTTCCAGGTCGACCAGCGCCGTGCCCGGCTTTCCGGCCCGGTAGTAGAGCGCGTTGAACGCCCGCACGCTCCAGCGGTTGAGCGCGAACCCGGGCAGGTCGAACGCCATGCGCCGGACGCGGGCGCGCGGCGGCGGCGGCGCGGAGGAGGCCTCGGCTGCCGTCGCGTGCGTGCCGAGGCTCAGCACCGAGCGGCCGAGGGCAGCCCCGCGGCTCAGGCAGTCGATCCAGGCCACCGAATAGGTCCAGTCCTGCGTCGCCTCGAACAGGTCCATCACGGCCGCGAGCCCGGGGGCACGCCGGGTTTCCTGGCGGATCAGCCGGGTTTCGACCGGGATCATCGCGAAGGCGGCGCGCAGGATCACGCCCGTGAGCCCCATGCCGCCGCAGGTGGCGGCGAAGACCTCCGCGTTCTCGCTGGCCGAGCAGCGCAGCGTCCGGCCGTCGGCCAGCGCGAGGTCGAGCCAGTCGACATGGGCGCCGAAGCTGCCGGCGCGGTGGTGGTTCTTGCCGTGCACGTCGGCGGCGATCATGCCGCCCACGGTGACGAAGCGGGTTCCCGGGGTGACGGGGGAAAACCAGCCGCGCGGGACGAAATCGGCGATCAGGTCGGCGAGCAGGGTGCCGGCCCGGCAGGTCAGCCGACCGGTGGCGGGATCGAAGGCCTCCACTCCGGCGCACGCGCGCATGGCCAAGGTGGCGTCGGGGTTGAGCGCGGCGTCGCCGTAGGCACGGCCGTTGCCGAAGGCGATCAGGCTCGGTTCGTGCGCGATCGCGGCCAGCGCGGCGTCCGGCCCGTCGGGGGAGAGCACCCGGCAATCGAGCCGCGGGAAGCGGCCCCAGCCGGACAGGCGAGTGGTATGTTCCCCGGATGGGCACATGGGCGGCGGGCGCATGGGCAATGGACGCATGGGGGCCGATCAGCCCGGGAACCACGCGACCGAGTGGGCGAGCACGACCAGCAGCACCAGCACCGCCCCCACTGACCACGATACCCAGTCGCGTGCCGCGTACATGATCGGGTCGTCGTGCATGTAGCCGCGCGCGGTAGAGAGCCACAGCCGGCATTGCCAGAACAGGAACACCGGCACCATGCCCCAGAGCAGCGCCGGCGAGGCGTAGTCGCTCGCGGCCGCCTCGCGCTGCACGAACAGCGCGAGCACGATGCAGGAGGCGAAGGAGGCGCCGCAGCCGAGCATCTGCAGCAGGGGCGCGTCGGCCGGCATATAGCCGCGCCGCGCCAGGCCGGCGACCGGCGCTGCGGAGGCGGCCGTCGGCGCGGTCAGCTCCTCGACCCGTTTCACCAGCGCCAGACTGAGGAACAGGAAGCTCGAGAAGCCCAGCAGCCAGAGCGAGACCGGGTGTCCGCTTGCCGTCCCGCCGCCGAACAGGCGCAAGGTATAGAGGCCGGCGAGGCAGAACACGTCGACGAGCGGCAGTTCCTTGAGCTTCATCGAATAGGCGACGGTCGTCACGGCATAGAGCCCGAGCACGATCGGCACGTGCGCGCTCAGTGCGAGCACGGTGCCGACCGCCAGCAGCACCGCCGCCAGCGCGCCGCCCGCCGCGATGGAGACCCGGCCGCTGGCAAAGGCGCGCCTGCGCTTGCGCCGGTGCGCCCGGTCGGCGGCAAGATCGACCAGGTCGTTGAACAGGTAGAACGCCGAGGCGATGGCGCAGAACGCCCAGAAGGTCAGCACCGCGCCGCGCCACGCAAGCGGATCGCCATAGGCATGCGCGGTGAGCAGCGGCACCATGACGAGCAGGTTCTTCACCCACTGGTGCGGCCGCATCGCCTGCCACAGCGCGGCCAGCGGCGGCGGCCGGTCGGTGATGGCGAGCTCCACCGGGATGCGCGCGCGGACCTCCGCGGCGACGTCCGGCCGGACGTTCACCAGCACCGCGGCGGCGGCTTCCTGCCAGACCGCGAGATCGGCGCGGCTGTCACCGGCGTAGGCGAAGCCGCCGGCGCCGAACCGCGCGACGAGCGCCCGCGCCTTCGTCGCGCCCTTGAAGTTGGTGGCGCCGTCGGAGGCGATGACTTCGTCGAACAGGCCGAGCGCGCGCGCGACGGCGTCGGCCACGGCGCGATCGGCGGCGGTGGCGAGCACGAGCTGCCGGCCGGCCGCCTTCTGCGCCTGCAGATAGGCGAGCAGCGGCGCGTTGTACGGCAGCAGGGCGGCGGCGGGCGGGGCCAGTTCGGCAATGCGGCGCTTGAAGGCGGCACGCCCGGTGGTGAGCAGCAGGCCGAGCGCCGGCACCAACCGCCAGTCGCGCGCGAGGGTGGCGACGCCCTCGCTCAATGTGTCGCTGCGGATCAGGGTGCCGTCGAGGTCGACGACCAGCGGGCACGTCCAGGCCTCGGCGGCGGTCCGATCTGCCGATGGTGGTGCGGCCGATCCCGGTTCGGATGGCACCGGTTCGGATGGCGCCGGTTCGGACGACGCCCGTTCGGCCGGCGCCACATCGGCGGCCGGCAGTTCGCCGGGCGTGGCCGTGAGGGCATCGAGCGTGCTCACGATCATGCCTCCCGTGCCGGTGCGGCCTGGCCGGAGACCAGCGCCACCAGGGACTGCATGGTCATCAGCACGAGCAGCGGCAGGATCTCGAACGTGTCGCGGATTTCCCGCGGCACCGCACCGACCAGGAACAGCGCCGCCCACGGCAGCAGGATGATGCAGGAGGCGCGCAGCACCGGGTGCTTGTCGGGAAACCGATAGAACACCAGCACCACCGCGCCCAGCAGGCCGAACAGCAGCCCGAGGTCGATGTGCTCGGTGAACAGATAGATCTGCCCGCGCAGGTGGATTTCCATCCAGGTGCCCGGGTTATGCGCGAAATAGAGCCGCGCCCCGCCGTAGACCGCGATGAAACCGGCGATCTGCAGCACAAAGAGCGACAGGGTCCGCCGCAACGGCAGCCGGTCGAGGTTGGCGAGCAGGAACGCCAGCGCGTAGAGGACGGCGGTTTCCTTGTTGAAGGAAGCGATCGGCATCAGCAAGGTGAACAGCACCGGCCGCTCCGCCAGCAGGCACCAGAGGAACAGCGCGCTGAACAGCAGGGTGCCCCAGTCGTAGGTGTGCGACAGGTGGCGCAGGATGATCGCGTTCACCAGCGCGAACGCGAGATAGACCGTCGCCGCACCCAGGATGATGCTGCCCCGGAACAGACGCCGCGCGAGCGCGAACATGGTGACCAGGAAGCCCAGGTAGAGCCACCAGCCGACGAAGAAATAGGCGACGATGTCGTTGCACGATGATTCGCGGCCGGCCCCGTATCGGGCGCAGATCAGCGGCACCTTGCGCGCCAGGAAGTCCGGGCCCGCGCGCGCCAGTTCGGGGATGTGCAGCCCGTCCTGCGCCAGCCGGATCAGCGCCGGCGTGAACAGCCGATAGGCGAACGGCCGGGCCTGGGTACCGGCGAGGAAGCGGCGGATGCTGTCATGCGGATCGAGGCCGAAGAAGGTCTGCGTGAGCTGGTTGTCGGTCGCCTTCCAGGCAAGGAAGGCGCAGAGCAGCCCGACGCAGGCCAGCATCGCCGCGCGCACCACCCGGTGCGCCATGGTGGCGGCAACCAGCCGATGCGCCCAGGGCGCCACCGATGCTCCGTCATCGGGGAAGAAGCGAAGGGCCGAGCTTCGTGCGGGCATCGGGACCTTTTGCGGGCAATGTGGCGGGGCGGTCAGGGCGCGGGTGGTGCTACGGTTGCAAGCACGGCGACGGATGCAAACGGAGCGACGGGAGGCAAAGCGGAGCCTGGGAAGGCGGCGTCGGCTGCCATCGACCGGCGATGGACACAGGAAAGTTATTCCATGTCAGTAGCACGCCGCGCCGACCCGGGGCAAAGCGAAATCGGCTCCTGACCGGTGCCGCGGCCGCGCCCGAGCGGGCGCAATTCCGCCCCGGCCTTGACCCGCGGGCCGGGCGCTTCCATTAGTCGCGCCATGAGCACGGGTCCGCGCCAGGGGCGAATGACGGGGCGACTGAAGGGGCGAATTATCCTCCCGGCCTCTCGCTGAGAGCGCCGGGTCCGTTTCCCTGCCCGCCGCCCGGCGCGGCGCCGCCTTCTCCTTCTCCGGCCGTCGTGCCGGACCCGGCCAGAGACACCCGATGGACAGCCCCAACGATACCAAGCCGCGCGACTACCGCGACACCGTCTTCCTGCCGCGCACGTCCTTTCCCATGCGCGCCGACCTGCCGAAGCGCGAGCCGGCGCTGCTCGCCCGCTGGGAGGCGATGGATTTGTGGGGGCGGATGCGCGCGCAGGCGCGCGGGCGCAAGCTGTTCATCCTGCACGACGGTCCGCCATACGCGAACGGCAACATCCATATCGGCACCGCGCTCAACAAGATCCTGAAGGATGTCATCAACCGCACCCGCCAGATGGCCGGGTTCGACGCGCTCTATATCCCCGGCTGGGACTGCCACGGCCTGCCGATCGAATGGAAGATCGAGGAAGAATACCGCGCCAAGGGCCGCGACAAGGACGCCGTCCCGCTGCTCGATTTCCGCGCCGAGTGCCGCGCCTACGCCGCGCACTGGATGGCGGTGCAGAAGGACGAGTTCCGCCGCCTCGGCGTCGAAGGCGCCTGGACCGAGCGCTACGCCACCATGGACCATCCGTCGGAAGCCGCGATCGCCGGGGAGATCTGCAAGTTCCTGCTGAACGGCGCGCTGTACCGCGGCCTGCGCCCGGTGATGTGGTCGCCGGTGGAGAAGACCGCGCTGGCGGAAGCCGAGATCGAATACCACGACCACACCAGCACCACGATCTGGGTGCGCTTTCCGATCGTGACGGCGCCCGCGCCGGACCTGGCCGACGCGGCGATCGTGATCTGGACCACCACGCCCTGGACCATGCCCGGCAACCGCGCCATCGCCGCCGGGGAGGCGATCGACTACGCGCTGATCCATGTCGATGCCGTCGCGGAAGGATCACTGGTGCGCGCCGGTGACCGGCTGCTGGTCGCGCTGCACCTGCTGCCGGGATTCCTGGCCGAGACGAAGGTCGCCACCCATCACGTGCTGCGCGTGCTGCCGGGTGCGGAACTCGCCGGTGTGGTATGTGCGCATCCGCTGCGCGGGCGCGGTTACGACCACGATGTGCCGCTGCTGTTCGGCGATTTCGTTACCACGGAGGCCGGCACCGGCTTCGTCCATATCGCGCCCGGCCACGGCGAGGAGGATTTTCAGCTCGGCCGCGCGCACGGTATCGAAATCCCCGACACGGTCGGCCCCGACGGCACCTTCAACGCCTGGGTGCCGGGCTTCGCCGGCGTGCATGTCTACAAGGCTGCCGATCCGGTCTGCACCGCGCTGGCGGCGGCGGGCGGGCTGCTGGCGCGCGGGAGCCTGGTGCATTCGTATCCGCATTCCTGGCGGTCCCGGGCGCCGCTGATCTTTCGTGCGACGCCGCAATGGTTCATCCGCATGGACGGGCCCGAACACATCCGCGACAAGGCGCTGGAAGCGATCGCCGCCACGGTGTTCGTCCCCGACGCCGGGCGCAACCGCATCGGCTCGATGGTCGCCGCACGGCCGGACTGGTGCATCAGCCGCCAGCGCGCCTGGGGCGTGCCGATCCCGGTGTTCGTCGATCGCCGCACCGGCGAGCCGCTGCGCGATCCCGACGTGGTTGCGCGCATCGTGGCGGCGTTCACTGCCGAGGGCGCGGATGCGTGGTACGCATCGCCTCCCTCGCGCTTCCTGGGTCCCGACCGCGATCCGGACGCCTATGAACAGGTGCGCGACATCGTCGACGTCTGGTTCGAGTCCGGTTCGACCCACGCCTTCACCCTGGAGGCGCGCGGGCTGCCGTGGCCGGCGGACCTTTATCTGGAAGGGTCCGACCAACATCGCGGCTGGTTCCATTCCTCCCTGCTGGAAGCGATCGGCACCCGCGGGCGGGCGCCGTTCAAGGCGATCCTGACGCACGGGTTCGTCACCGACGAGCAGGGGCGGAAGATGTCGAAATCGCTCGGCAACGTGGTGGCGCCGGAGGCGGTGGAGAAGCAATACGGCGCCGACATCCTGCGGCTCTGGGTGATGATGTCGGACACCACCGAGGATTTGCGCATCGGACCGGAAATCCTGAAGCAGGAGGCGGAGCTGTACCGGCGGCTGCGCAACACGTTGCGCTGGCTGCTGGGGGCGCTGGACGGGTTTTCTGAGGTGGAGCGCGTTCCCGTGGCAGACATGCCCGAACTGGAACGATGGGTGCTGCACCGGCTGACCGAACTCGACGCGCGGGTGCGCGCCGCGGTGGCCAGCTACGACTGGACCGGCGTCTATCCCGAGTTGCACAATTTCTGCGCCACCGACCTGTCGGCGTTCTATTTCGATATCCGCAAGGACGCGCTGTATTGCGACCGCCCGGACAGCCCCCGCCGGCGGGCGGCGCGCACGGTGCTGGATGTGCTGCATCGGAGCCTGGCGACTTGGCTTGCCCCGGTGCTGTGCTTCACGGCGGAGGAGGCGTGGTGCGCGCGGTTCGGGGACGAGGACAGCGTGCATCTGCACTTGTTCCCGGAACTGCCGGAGGCGTGGCGCGATCCGGTGCTGGCGGAGAAGTGGGATGGAATTCGGGTCATTCGCCGAATGGCAACTGCCCGTCTGGAAGCGATGCGCGCCGGCGGCGAAATTGGATCGTCTCTTCAGGCGTCCGTCAGGATGGGCTTGCCCGAGCCACAGCTTGCATATCTGAACGCTGACGATTGGGCGGAGCTGTTGATCGTTTCCAAGGTCGACCTCCTGCCGGTTGCGGAATTCCTCGGTCGCGCCGAGACCGAGCGGAGCCACCGGTCCGACCACCCGGCAGCCCCGATGCTCGATGCCTTGCCGCACGTCGCGGTGGACGCGGACAAGGCCCCCGGTGCCAAATGCGCCCGCTGCTGGCGGGTGCTCGAAGAAGTCGGCCGGAACCCGGCCCACCCGACCCTCTGCGTCCGCTGCGCCGACGCGGTGGACTCCGGCCTCGTCTGCCGCACGACCGAAGCGTGACCCGGCGCAACCGCCTCACCGCGCTCGGCGCCGTGGTCGGCCTGATTGTCTACGCCGCCGACCAGGGCAGCAAATACTGGATCCTGCACGGGCTCGACCTGCCGCGCCTGGGCGACGTGCGCGTGCTGCCGGTGCTCGATCTCACCATGGTCTGGAACCGTGGCGTCACGTTCGGCCTGCTTACCGGCAACGGCCGCTGGAGCGTCGCTATCCTGGCGGCGTTGGCCCTCGCGATCGTCGTCGGCCTCGTGGCCTGGCTGCGGCGCACGGACAGCATCTCGACCGCTGTCGCGCTCGGCGCCATCGCCGGCGGCGCGCTGGGCAACGTGACCGATCGGCTGCACTACGGCGCAGTGGTCGATTTCATCCGTGCCCATGCGTTCGGCTGGTCGTGGTACGTGTTCAACATCGGCGACGCCGCGATCGTCTGCGGGGTGGCGGCGCTCGCGATCCTGGGCGGCACCGCCCGGGGAGGGCATGCCTCTGCAAGTGAAACGAAGCCGCACGAATCCGGCACCTCCGCGCACCCGTAACCCGGCGCCGCTTGCCGTCGCGCCCGCCTGATCAGGCAGTGCCTGCCATCAGCTCGGCGAGCGTCGCGTTGAACGCCGCCGCCTGCTCGTACGCCACCCAATGCCCGGCGCCGTCGATCAGCCGGAACCGCAGCTCCGGCCGCAGCACCCGCAACGCCCGTTCGCGGGCGCCGATATCGGGCAGGGACGGCGCATCGCGGCTGCCCCAGATACCCGCCACCGGGCAACGCACCGCAGGCAGCGCGTCGGCCAGCCATGTCCCGCGCGAGATCTGCGGCGTCTTCAGCCGCGAATGCCGCGTGTTCCAGTCCTGGATCGCCAGCGCCAGCGCATCGATCCGCGCCGGATCGGCAATCATCAGCCGCGCCAGGTTGGTCCGATGCGCCGCGATCCGTTCCTCGCCCGCCAGATGGCGCACCTTCACCAGCTCCACCGCGGCGCGCGGCGTGCCGAGCCCGCCGGAGCCGACGATCGTCAGGCTGCGCACGCGCGCCCCCTCCTGCGCTGCCAGGCAGCCGGCCATCACGCCGCCGAAGGAAAACCCGGCGAGATCGTAACGTTCCCCCGCGCCCACCAACCCGGCCAGGCCGTCCGCCAGGATCCGCGCCATCGCGCGCGCATCGTCCGGGTGCGGCGGCAGGTCCAATTCTCCAAGCCCGGGCAGATCGGGCGCGATCACCCGGCGGTCGCGCGCGAAGGCATCGATGTTGCGCACCCAGTGCCGCCAGGAGCCGCTGCCGCCGTGCAGCAGCACGAGCGGCGGGCCGGCGCCCCAGGTGCGCCAGACCATCCGCCCGGCACCGCAGGCGCTGGTCGTGCGCAGGGCCGACGTTTCCAGGCGCGCCAGGATCGCGTCCGGCGGTTCGCTCGGACTCGCATCCGCCGCTTCGCTCAGGCAGGCATCGTCCGCCGCTTCGCTCAGGCAGGCATCGTCCACGCGGCGGTCTCCCGGCTCTCGGTCGCGCCGCGTGCGGCGTGCATGACCCGACCGTAGAAACGCGCCCGGGAGATCGTCAAGTGCAGCGGACCGGCGACGCAGGGTGATCGTTTTCATCGACGACCTGCATCGATGCCGGGATCCGCGGGAACGCAGCCCGTCGCAGCCCGTCGCACCGCCGCCGGCGGCCTGCCGCGATGGGGGTGGCGTCCGGCTGGGGCGTAGGGCAAGATGGTGCCGTGCTGTGGGGGGAGAAAACCGCCCCGGCACCTGCGGCGGCTGCCCGGCGGGTGGTCGTTGCCGGCATAATCGTGCCACCGGCGACCGCGTCGGGGCGGGGAGGCGCATTGGTCGAGAACGTCCTGAACGCGCGTCGCGGCGGGGCTCATCATCGGCTGCCTCTACGGCCTGATGTGCATCGGCCTCGGCCTGATCTTCGGCATCATGAAGGTCGTGAACTTCGCCCAGGGCGAGCTTCTGATGCTCGGCATGTATGTCAGCCTCTATCTGGTGAGCGGGTTCGGCGCGCTGGCTTCCTCGGGCCCTATGTCGGGCCGTTCGTCGGCGCGCTGCTGGCGGGGCCGGTGCTGTTCGTCGGCGGCGCATTGCTGCACCGGTTCCTGATCGCCCACGTCTCCGGCATGCGCACCACCGCGCCGCATCGAGACCGGCGATTTCGGCCAGCTCATCGTCACCCTCGGCGATTTCGCTGATCCTGCAGAACGGCGGGCTGATCGTGTTCGGCTCCACGCCGCAGACGCGTGCGCACGCCGCTGTCCGTCGCGCGCCTTCGATCGGGCCGTTCCCCGGCGACGCCACGCTGTTCCTGAACAAGGCGCGGGTCTGATCGCCTGCGCGGTCGCGATCGTGGTCGCGGTCGCGCTGTATCTGGTGATGGAGCACACGCGGCTCGGCAAGGCGCTGCGCGCGGCGGCGGACAACCCGATCGCGGCGACCTACATGGGCATCGACGTCGATCGCGCCTACCGGATCGCCTTCGGCCTCGGCAGCGGCGATCACCGCGATCGCCGGCGGGCTGATGGCGACCTATCTGTCCTTCAGCCCGTTCGTCGGGCTCGACTACGTCATCATCATGTATTCCGGCGTGGTGCTGGGCGGCATGGGCAGCATCCTCGGCGCGTTCTGGGGCGGGCTGACGGTCGGCTTCGTGCAGCAGATGCTCGGCGCTGGTGCTGCCGCCGCAATTGCAGAACGCGGCGATCTTCGTCGTGTTCCTGCTGATCGTCGGTGCTGCGCCCGCAGGGCCTGTTCGGCCGCTCGGCGGAACGCGCCTGGATGCGGGTCGGAGGCGGCGCACGGCTGCGGCGCGACGGCATCGCGCTGGCCGTCGTCACCGTGGTCTACGTCGCGCGTCGCGCTTTCGGTGCACAACAGCTACTACCAGCTCATGCTCACCCTGGTGCCGATCTGGGCGGTGCTCGGGCTGTCGTGGAACCTGTTTTCCGGCTATGAGCGGGCTCGTTTCGTTCGGCCATGCCGTCGTTCTTCGGCATCGGCGCCTATATCGTGACCCTGGCGCTGGTCTATTGGAATCTCACGCCCTGGCTCGGCATTCCGCTCGGCATGGTGGTGGGCGCGATGGCGGCGGTGCTGATCGGGCTGCCGACGTTCCGGCTGCGCGGGCATTATTTCGCGCTCTCGATGCTCGCCTATCCGCTGGCGATTCTCTACGTGCTGGAATACCTCGGCTTCCAGGAAGTGTCGCTGCCGATGCACCGGGACCATCCGGCGCTGTTCTTGCAATTCAACAATCCGCTGCTCTCCACCCTGGTCGCGGTCGGGCTGTTCGTTGCCGCGCATGATCGCCGGGATGCTGGTGGAGAATTCGCGCTTCGGCCTCGCCCTGCTCGCGATCCGGCAGAACGAGCTGGCGGCGGAGGCGGCCGGGCATCGACACCTGGCGATGGAAGATGCGCGGGATGGTCGCGAGCGGCGCGATCGCCGCCGCGGCCGGCGGGCTGTATGCCTGCGTGCTGCTGGTGGTGACGCCGGATTCCGTGTTCGGCATGCTGGTCTCCGCACAGGCGCTGGTGGTGACCCTGTTCGGCGGCGTCGCCACCGTCTGGGGCCCGGTGATCGGCGCCGTCATCCTGATCCCGCTCGCCGAGACGCTGAACGCCGAAGCTCGGCAACATCATCCCGGGCATCCAGGGCGTGGTCTACGGCGTGGCGATCATCGCGATCATGCTGGCTGCGCCGGAGGGCCTGTTCTGGACGTTCCGCGACCGCTTCTTCCGCCGCGCCCCCGCCGCTGCCGCCGATCCGCGCCCGCGCGCCGCCGCCCGCCGTGCCGGCCGACGGGGCGACGTTGCTCGACGTCGCGGCCTGTCGCAATCCTTCGGCGGCCTGCGCGCCGTGCAGGACGTGAGCTTCAGCGTCGCGGCCGGCGAGATCCTCGGCATCATCGGCCCGAACGGCGCCGGCAAGACCACGCTGTTCAACCTGCTGAACGGCGTGCTGCGCGCCGATGCCGGCACCGCGCTGCTCGCGGGCGGACGAGCTGCGCGGGCGCAAGGTGCACCAGGTCGCCGCCGGGCGTCGGGCGCACCTTCCAGGTGGTGCGCAGCTTCCCGCGTCTGCTCGCTGCTGGACAACGTGATCGTCGGCGCCTATGGCGCCGGGCCGTCGGACGACGTGGCGACGGCGGGCGCGGCGGAAGCGGCGCTGGAGGCGGTCGGGCTGGCCGATCGCGCCGCGCGTCCGGCCGGGGAACTCACCAACAAGGAGCTGCGGCTGATGGAACTGGCGCGCGCGCTGGCCGGCAGCCCGCGCCTGCTGCTGCTGGACGAGACGCTCGCCGGGCTGGGGCGGGAGGAATGCGACGAGCGTGCTCGCCGTGCTGCGCGGCTTGCGCGAACGCGGCATGACCATCGTCATCATCGAGCACACGATGCACGCGATGCTGCGGCTCGCCGATCGTTTCCTGGTGCTCGACCACGGCAGGGTGCTGGCGGAACGGCGCAGCCGCGCGCGGTGATGGAGAACCCCGCGGTGATCGAGGCGTATCTCGGCACGAAGTTCCTGGCCCGCCAGCATGCTTGAGGTGCGCGATCTCTCGGTCGCCTACGGCGGGCTGCGCGCGCTTGCACGGGCGTGTCGCTCGCGGTCGCAGCCGGGCCAGTTCGTCACCGTGGTCGGGCCGAACGGCGCCGGCAAGTCGACCCTGTTCAAGACGATCTGCGGCATCGTGCCGCCGGCCGGCGGCAGCGTCTCCTGGGACGGCGCGCCGATCTGCTGAGCCGTGCCGGCCGTCGGCGCGCGCGCATCTCGGTATCGCGCATGTGCCGGAGGGCCGGCAGGTGTTCCGCACCCTGACGGTGCGCGAGAACCTGGAGATGGGCGCCTATCCCGCCGCCGGCCGCGCGCAGTGGCACGCACACATTGGAGCGCATCCACACGCTTGTTCCCGATCCTGGCGGAGCGGGCCGGCCAGCTCGCCGGCACGCTGTCGGGCGGCGAGCAGCAGATGCTGGCGATCGGCCGCGGCCTCGCCTCCGCGCCGCGGCTGCTGATGCTGGACGAACCGTCGATGGGCCTGGCGCCGGCGGTGGCCGAGACGATCTTCGAGCGCATCGTCGCAGATCCACAAGCGAGGACGGGCTCGACCATCCTGCTGGTGGAACAGCGCGTGGCCGAGGCGCTGGAACTGTCCGACCACGGCTACGTGCTGGAAACCGGACGGATGGTGCTGGACGGACCGTACCAGACGCTGCTGGCGGACGACCGGGTCCGGCGGTCCTATCTCGGGCTCGGCGAGGCGATGAGAACGCAGCAAGGGAGAACGACAACCATGACAACACAACGATCGGACGGCGGACGGCGCTCTGGCGCTCGGCGGCGCGGCCGGCGCTCGCCGGCCGTGCCGGGCGCGCTCGCGCGCAGGCGCCGAAGGAGGTCGAGATCGCCCTGCTGGTGCCGCTGTCCGGCCCCTGGGCCGCCAGGGCATCCTGGAGCGCGACGGGCGCCGAATGGCGGTCGACGACGTGAACAAGGCGGGCGGCATCAAGGCGCTGGGCGGCGCCAAGCTCAAGCTGATCGAGCTCGACACCGGCGACACCGCCGAGAAGGCGAAGGACGCGGCGCAGCGCATGCTGCGCAGAACCCGAACCTGGTCGGCGGCTTCGGCTGCTGGCTGTCCACCTTCACGCTGGCGGTCACCGAGGTGACGGAGCGGGCCAAGCTGCCGTGGCTGACGCTGTCCTATTCCGACCTGATCACCGACCGCGGCTTCAAATACGTGTTCCAGTCCTCGCCGACCGCCGACGCAGCAGGCCGACCAGATCGGTGCCGACGGTGATGGAGCTGGCGCAGAAGACCACCGGCAAGCGGCCGACCAAGGTCGCGATCGATCGGCGACAACACCGCCGCGTCCGTCAGCTTCATGAAGCCGATCACGCGAGCACGTGCTGAAGGACGAGAAGCTGACCGCGGTGGTCGACGAGATCTACACCCCGCCGCTGATCGGACGCGACCACCCTGGTGCAGCCGGTGCGCAGCGGCGCATCCGGATTTCGTGCTGCTGCTCTCCACCGCCAACGGCGACGACAAGCTGCTCGCCGACACGTTCAGCGAATACGACATGCCGGGCGAGCAAGACTGCCGCTGATCGGCAACGGCGGGCACTGGGCGGTGCCGGAACTGCTGAAGATCACCGGGCCGACGACCTGGCAGGACATGATGATCGGGCTCGCCAATTGGCCGGGCAAGGACCTGAACGCGCTGTCCGCGCGCTATCGTGAAGCGCACCGGCAAGCCGTGGTTCGGCCATAACGAGATCTTTCGCCTACGCGCACGTGCAGATCCTGACCTGGGCGCTGGAACAAGGCCGGCGGCGGCGAACCGGGAGAAGGTGACCGACGCGATCCGCGGCATGGACATCACCGACGGCCCGGCGATCTATTTCCCCGGCCATCACTCTGCAGTTCGACGCGCAAGGGCCGTCGCGTCGGCGCCAAGCTGGTCATGGTGCAGTGGCAGGACGGCCGGCCGGTCACGGTCTTTCCCGAGAACATGGCGGTCGGCAAGGCCGTCTGGCCGACCTGAGCATGCGCGCGCGCCTTCCCCGCCCGGTCCGCGACCCGCACGATCCGCGGGTGCCGACGTCATCCGGCTGCGTCCTCGGGAAGATCACAGGGAAGGTGCGCCGCGTTATCGAAACGAGAACGAGCCGACCGAAGGAGACGTAGCCGCGTCCCGCGCCGGCTCGCGCGCGGGTAACTGGGAGGGAACGAACAATGTCCGGCACGACGACGATCGGCCGCAGAACGGCCCTCGGTCTTGGTCTTGCGTCCGGCGCCGCGGCGCTGGCGCGGCCCGCGCAGGCGGCGGGAAAGGAGGTGAAGATCGGCATGCTGATGCCCTTCACCGGCCCCTGGGCGCGCGAGGGCATCCTGGAACGGCTCGGCGCCGAAATGGCGATCGACGACGTGAACGCCGCCGGCGGCATCAAGGCGCTCGGCGGGGCGAAGCTGGCGCTGGTTCCCTACGACACCCAGGACACCGCGGAGCGCGCGAAGGACGGCGCCACCCGCATGATCGCCGACCATCCCGAGCTGATGGCCGCGCTCGGCTGCTGGCTGTCCACCTTCACGCTGGCGGCCACGGAAGTCAGCGAGCGGGCGAGGCTGCCCTGGCTCACGCATGGCTATTCCGACGCGATCACGGCACGGGGGTTTCACTACGTATTCGATACGTCTGCACCGGCGTCCTACCAGGCGGCGCATACCGTGCCGGCGCTGCTCGCCATGGCGCGCGCTGCCGGCAAGCATCCCGCCCGGGTGGCGATCATCGGCGACAACACCGCGGCCTCGGTCAGCTTCACGAAGCCGCTGCGCGCGCATGTGCTGAAGGACCTCGGCCTCAAGCTCGTCCTGGACGAGACCTACACGCCGCCGCTTGCCGACGCGTCGGGCCTGGTGCAGCCGCTGCGGTCGGCGCATGCGGATTTCCTGCTGCTGGCGTCATCGAACGTGCCGGACGACAAGCTGATGCTGGACGCGCTGCACGAGTTCGGCCTGTCATCCCGCCTGCCGGCCCTGACCGAGGGCGGGCACATGGTCGCGCCGGAAGTGGTGCAGACGACCGGTGTCGACATCGTGCAGGGGATGATGGCGGTGGTGACCAACTGGCCGGGTCCGGGAACCGGTCCGCTGGTGGAACGCTTCATCCGACGCACGAAGGAAGCGTGGATGGGGCAGGAGTTGATCTTCGCCTACGGGCACATCATGCTGCTGCGGTATCTGCTGGAACACGGCGCCGCCGCAACCAGGGAGGGCATCGCGCAGGGCCTGCGCACGATCGACATCACCGACGGTCCGGCGCTGTATTTCCCCGGGCATCGGCTCCAGTTCGATGCCAAGGGCCAACGGGTCGGGGCGACCCTGGTGATCGTGCAGTGGCAGGACGGCACGCCGGTGGCGGTCTATCCGCCCGACACGGCGACGTCGCGGGCGCTCTGGGCGTAGGACCGCCGGCGCCGGTTCATCCGTGCATCCCTGCGGCTTCCAGCATCGCCGCGGCCATCGCCTGCGGCGCTTCCCGCGGGAGGAAATGGCCGACCCGGGGAAGGGTCTGCCGGCGCATCGGGCCGGTGAAATGCGCCGCCTCGCTCGCCGGGTCGGGGGCAGGGGTCACGCCGTCCGTCTCGCCGTGCAGGAGCACGCTCGGGACCGGGATCGGCGGTGCTGCCGCCAGGCGTCGCTCGATCGGTTCGAAGTCCGGATCGCCTGGCGCGTTGCCGTAACGATGGCGGTAGGACTGGATGGCGACATCGACGAAGTCGGGGTTGTCGAAGCTCGCCGCGGTGCGGGCGAAGGTGGCGTCGCCGAACGCCCAGTCGGGCGACCACATCCGCCACAGCAGCCGCGCGATCTCGGCGCGATGGGCGGTCAGCCCGGCGCGCCCGCGCTCGGTCTGGAAATACCACTGGTACCAGTAGCGCAGTTCCTGCGTCGGCATGGCCGGCTGGCCCGCCTGGCCGATGTCCTGGATCATGTAGCCGGCGCTCACCAGCCCGCGCACCCGTTCCGGCCACAGCGCGGCGACGATGCAGGCCGCGCGCCCGCCCCAGTCGTAGCCGCCGAGCACCGCGCGGCCGATCCCCAGAGCGTCCATGAATGCCGTAACATCCGCCGCCAACGCCGCCTGTTGGCCGGACCGCGGCGTGGCGGCATCGCGGAACCTCGTCGCCCCGTAGCCGCGCAGATACGGCACCAGCACGCGCATTCCCGCGCCCGCGAGCGCCGGCGCCACCTCTTCATAAGCCAGCGCATCATCGGGAAACCCATGCAGCAGGATCGCCGCCGGCCCGTCCGGCGGCCCGCTTTCCAGATACGCGATATCGAGCGGGCCGGCGGTGACGCGATGCGGTTCCATGTCAATCAGGCAACGAGGTGTCCTGGCCGCGCACCGGATCGGCGATGGCGGCTTCGATGCCGACGACGCCTTTCCACTCCGAAGGCGGACGGACGCGGCCGTCGCTGCCGACCTGGTCGATGTTCCAGTAGATTTCCAGCCAGTGTCCGTCGGGGTCGCGGAATTCGACCGCGATCTGGCAGCCGGCACGGCGGCGGCCCTCGAAGGTGATCGGCACGTCGTGGCGGCGCAGGTGTCCGCGCGCGCGCAGCACTTCGCCGAGGCTGCCGACCTCGAAGGCGACATGGTGCAGGCCGGCGCCGGGGGTTTCCTCGGCGCGGAACAGGGCGATGCCGTGGTGGTCGGTGTTGCAGCGCAGGAACGCGGCGCCGCCCGGGATCATGTCCTCGCCGTAAGCATCCGACACCTCGAACCCCAGAACCTCGGTGTAGAAGCGGGCCGAGCGCGCGACGTCGGCGACGTGCAGGGCAACATGGCCGATCCTGGCGATCCGGAACGGCAGTCCGTGCGGGCGGGCGAGGTGTGCGATGTCGGTGGCGTCCATGGTCTGCGGCCTCCCGGTTTCGGCCGTGCAGCGTAGAGGCGCGCTCGTCCCCGTTCAACACCGCCGGGTGCGGGCGCGGCAGCCCCCCGCCTGACCCGCCGCGCTTGCCCCCGGCCGGCCCCGCCCGTATTCACCGCACTGCAACATGCGGGGACCCTCATGACCGGGTGGCAGTTCTGGATCGATCGCGGCGGCACCTTCACCGACATCGTCGCCCGCGCGCCGGACGGGGCGCTTTCCACCCACAAGCTGCTGTCGGAAAATCCCGGCCGCTACCGCGACGCCGCGATTGCCGGCATCCGCGCCGTGCTCGGCCTGGCCGCCGACGCCCCGATCCCGCCCGGCACGATCGACGCCGTGAAGATGGGCACCACGGTTGCCACCAACGCGCTGCTGGAGCGCAAGGGCGAGCGCACCCTGCTGATCGTCAATCGCGGCTTCGCCGATGCGTTGCGGATCGGCAACCAGGCGCGCCCGCGGCTGTTCGACCTCGCGATCACCCTGCCGTCGCTGCTGTACGAACGGGTTGCCGAAATCCCCGGCCGCATCGGCGCCGACGGCACGGAGGTCGAACCGCTCGACGAAGCCGCCGCGACCGCCGCCTTCGCGCAAGCCCGTGCCGCCGGGATCGCCGCCTGCGCGATCGTGCTGATGCACGCCTGGAAATTCCCCGCCCACGAGCAGCGCCTGGCAGCACTCGCCCGTGCGAGCGGCTTCACCCAGGTTTCGGCCAGCCACGAAGCGAGCCCGCTGCTGCGCCTGGTCCCGCGCGGCGACACCACCGTGGTCGATGCGTACCTGTCGCCGATCCTGCGCCGCTACGTCGACCAGGTGGCGAGCGAACTCGCCGGGGTGCGCCTGTTCTTCATGCAATCGAGCGGCGGGCTCGCCGAGGCGCATGGTTTCCAGGGCAAGGACGCGATCCTGTCCGGCCCCGCCGGCGGGATCGTCGGCGCGGCGCGCACCGCCGCGATGGCCGGGCTCGATCGTATCATCGGCTTCGACATGGGCGGCACCTCGACCGACGTCGCGCTCTACGCCGGCGCGTTCGAACGCGCGTTCGAGACCGAAGTGGCCGGCGTGCGCATGCGCGCACCGATGATGGCGATCAACACGGTCGCCGCCGGCGGCGGCTCGATCCTGCATTTCGACGGCGCGCGGATGCGGGTCGGCCCCGACAGCGCCGGCGCCGATCCCGGTCCCGCCTGCTACCGCCGCGGCGGCCCGCTCACGGTGACGGACGCCAATGTCTGCGTCGGCAAGATCCAGCCCGCGCATTTCCCGGCGATCTTCGGCGCGGGCGGCGACCTGCCGCTCGACCGCGCCGTGGTCACGACGCAGTTCGCCGCCCTGGCCGAGGAGATCGCCGCCGCCACCGGGCACGCGCGCACGCCGGAGGAAGTGGCGGAGGGGTTTCTGCGCATCGCGGTTGCCAACATGGCGAACGCGATCAAGCAGGTTTCGGTGCAGAAAGGGCACGATCCGGCAGCCTTCGCGCTCGCCTGCTTCGGCGGTGCGGGCGGCCAGCACGCCTGCCTGGTGGCGGATGCGCTCGGGATGCAGACCGTGTTCCTGCATCCCTTCGCCGGCGTGCTGTCGGCGTACGGGATGGGGCTCGCCGACCAGGCCGCACTGCGCGAGCAGGCGGTGGAGCGCACGCTCGATCCCACCGCGATGCCGGACCTCCACGCGCTCGCCGACCGGTTGGCCGTCGAGGCTACCGCCGCACTCGTCGCCCAGGGGGCCGATCCGGCACAGATCGCCACGCATCGCAGCCTGCATGTCTGCTACACCGGCACCGAGGCGGCGCTGATCGTGCCGCTCACCGACCACGACCGTATCGTCGCGGACTTCACCGCCGCGCACCGCGGGCGCTTCGGCTTCGCCACCCCCGATCACCCCCTGACCGTGCAGGCGGTGGCGGTGGAGGCGGTCGCGGCCGGGGAGGCGGTGGCGGAAGCGCACCTGCCGGCCCGTGCGGCCGGGGCTCCGGCGGAGATCGACCGGATTGCCCTGTTCAGCGGCGGGATCGCGCACGACGCCCCGGTGTTCGACCGCGCCGCGCTCGGTGCGGGCGATACCATCGCCGGCCCGGCGCTGATCCGCGAGGCGAATGCGACCACCGTCGTCGAACCCGGATGGCAGGCCGAGATCACGCCGCGCGACCACATGCTGCTGCGCAGGATCGCGCCGCTGCCGGACCGGATCGTCGCCGGCACCGGGCGGCCGGATCCCGTCCTGCTCGAACTGTTCAACAGCCTGTTCATGAACGTCGCGGAACAGACCGGCGCGGTGCTGCAGAATACGGCGATGAGCGTGAACATCAAGGAGCGGCTCGATTTCTCCTGCGCCGTGTTCGATGCCGACGGCGCCCTGGTCGCCAACGCGCCGCACATTCCGGTGCATCTCGGCGCGATGGGCGAAAGCGTGCGCACCGTGCTCGCGCACCGGCGCGGTACGTTGAAACCGGGCGACGTGGTGGCGCTGAACAACCCCTACAACGGCGGCACCCACCTGCCGGACGTGACGGTGATCACGCCTGTGTTCGATACCGGCGGCACGCGGCTACTGTTCTTCGTCGGCTCGCGCGGCCACCACGCCGATATCGGCGGCGTCACGCCGGGTTCCACGCCGCCCGCCTCCACCACGCTCGAAGAGGAAGGCGTGGTGATCGACGATTTCCTGCTGGTGGACGGCGGGCATTTCCGGGAGGCGGAATTGCGCGCGCTGCTCGGGGCCGCGCGCTACCCGGCGCGCAGCCCGGACGTGAACGTCGCCGACATCAAGGCGCAGGTGGCGGCGAACGAGAAGGGCGTGCAGGAGCTTGGCCGGGTGGTCGCGCACTACGGCTGGAACACGGTGGCGGCCTATATGCGCCACGTGATGGACAATGCCGAGGAAAGCGTGCGCCGCGTGCTCTCGCGTATCGGCGACGGCAGCTTCGACTATACGATGGACGACGGCGCGGCGTTGCGCGTCGCCGTCACCGTCGATCGCGCGGCGCGCACCGCGAAGGTGGATTTCACCGGCACGGCGGCGCAGCGCGACCGCAACAACTTCAACGCCCCGGCGGCGGTCACGCGTTCGGTGGTGCTCTATGTGTTCCGCTGCCTGGTGGGCGACGACATCCCGCTCAACGATGGCTGCCTGAAACCGCTGGAGATCGTGATCCCGGCGGGATCGTTCCTGTCGCCGTACCCGGGGGCGGCGGTGGTTGCGGGCAATACCGAGGTGTCGCAGGCGGTCTGCAACGCGCTGTTCGGCGCGCTCGGTACCATGGCCTGCTCGCAGGCGACGATGAACAACTTCCTGTTCGGCGATGCCACCTGGCAGTACTATGAAACGATCTGCGGCGGCACCGGCGCCGGGCCGGGTTTCGACGGCACCTCGGCGATCCAGACGCACATGACCAACACGCGCATGACCGACCCCGAAGTGCTGGAACTGCGCTACCCGGTGCGGCTGGAGGACTTCGCCATCCGCCGCGGCTCCGGCGGCGCCGGGCGCTGGCACGGCGGGGACGGGTCGGTGCGGCGGATCCGCTTCCTCAAGCCGATGACGGCGGTGATCGTCGCCTCGCGCCGCAACGTGGCGCCGTTCGGGCTGGCCGGCGGGGCGGACGGCGCGGCCGGGCGGCAATGGCTGGAACGCGCGGACGGATCGCGGGAGGCGCTGTCCGGTACCGCGCGGGCGGATCTCGCGCCGGGCGATGCGTTCGTGATCGAAACGCCGGGCGGCGGAGGGTACGGGGCGGCGTAGTGGTCCGCTGCCGGCGCCTGCTTCTGGCGTCCCAGGTCTGAAACCAATGCTTCTCTCACTATTCTTGATTATCATGATAACATGCCTATCCTTGAAAAACCCCGGGCAGCTTTTCAAGGTTCGTCGTGCGAGCTTCCGACCTTTCCCCCGATCGCCGCAGACGCCTGGTCCCGGTTCCGGGATACAAGCACGTCAAGGCGCTGGTTCCGCCTCCGGCTCCCCGTGAAATCGACGCACGGGAGGTTCTCGGGCCGCTTCTGGCCGCCGAGAAGGCCCTTGCCGCGACCGCCGCGGTTGCGGGACGACTGCCGCATCCCGACCTCATCACGCGCAGCCTGGAACGCCGCGAGGCGGTCCTGTCGTCACAGATCGAGGGCACCCGGACCGACCTGACACAGCTCCTCGAATACGAGGCCACGGGTTCCGATGCAGAACCTGCCGGGCGACGCCGCGGTGACCTTCGGCTATGTCCGCGCGCTCGCGCACGGCCTCCGTGCCGTTCGGACCCAGGGAGGCCCACGGCACCTGACGCTCACCCTCATCCGCGACCTTCATCGCGTGCTGCTGACCGGGACCCGCTACCCGCACCCCGAGGGACCGGGCGAATGGAGAAGGGGGCAGATCTGGATTGGCGGTCGCCGCATCGAGGACGCAACCCTTGTCCCGCCGCCCGCAAGCCACATCGAAGGCTGCCTGCTGAACCTGGAGAGGTTCCTGCTGGCGGATCCCGGGAGCCCGGCCCAGATGGCGCTCCCGCTCCGCATGGCGGTTGCACACGCGCAATTCGAGGCCATCCACCCATTCGGCGACGGCAACGGCCGTGTTGGAAGATTGCTGCCGCCTTTGATGCTGGCGGCCGAGGGCCTGCCGCCGCTCTATCTGGCGGGCTATCTCAAATCGAGGCAGCGCCTCTACTACGACCGCCTGGCCGACGTGCAGCTCCGGGGAGAGTGGGCCCCCTGGTTGCGGTTCTTCCTGACCGGTATCGCGGAAGCCGCCAGGACCGAGCAGGCGACCGCCAAGGCACTCCTGGGGGTTCGCGACGACTGGCAGGAACGGACGGCCCATCTGCGGGCCGATGCAGCCGCCAGGAGGTTTCTGGATGTATTCCTTGGTGCTCCGGTGCAGACTGTGGCCTCGGCGCGGCAGGCCCTCGGCGTGTCCGCCCAGGCGGCCAATGGCGGCATCGCCGCGTTGCTGCGGCTTGGCATCCTCCGCGAGATGACGGGGCGGAGATGGGGGCGCAGCTTCCAGGCGCATGAGATCATCGCCGTGCTGGAGCGCGATTCGTCGGAGTGACGACGCGTGCTTCCGGGCGCTGCCTTGGCGGGCGGCCCCCGCTGGGGCGGCCGGTCCGCCCCTACCGGCGCGCGCCCTTCGCGCCGCCGCGCTGCGGGAACACGGGCCCGGGCATGGCGCGCTCCGCCGCGTCCGCCAGTTGCTCCTCGTGGCGGCGGACGAACACCAGCCCGACGATCGCGAGCCCCACCGCCAGCACGCCGAGGCCGATCCCCACCGGCCCGAGCAGGTGCTTGATCCGGCTCCCGAACACATACGCCCCGCCGCCGTACAGCCCTGACCAGACGATCCCGCCCGCCGCGTTGAACAGCAGGAACCGCGGCCAGGTCATCCGGTTCGTCCCCGCAAGGAACGCCGCCAGCGCGCGCAGGACCGCAACGAAACGGCCGAAGAACACGACCTTGCCGCCATGCCGCCGGAACAGGTACTGGCCGAGCCGGATGCGCCGCTCGGTGATCCGCACATAGCGTCCGAACCGCAGCAGCAGCCACAGCCCGAACTCGCGCCCCAGCCAGAAGCCGATGTTGTCGCCGGCGATGGCGCCGAACGAGGCGCTCGCGATCACGATCCAGATATTCAGCTTATGCGTCGCCCCCGCATACAGCGCCGCGGCGATCAGGGTCGTCTCGCCGGGAAACGGGATGCCGATACTCTCGATCCCGACGGCGAGCGCGACCGCGCCGTAGCCCGCATGGTGCAGCAAGGCGACGTGGTCCGGGGTCAGCCGCGTTCTCCTGGCAGGACGGGGAGGGGGGTCGCCCCGCCGCGTGTACCCGCGCCCCGCGCGCGCGTCCATGGCACGGCTGCGCGACCGCCTCAGTCCGCGAAGGCGGCGAATATTTCTTCAATTGCGCGCAACTGGCCCCCTGTGGTCGAGGACGGCACCAGGATCGGCACCCGCACCCCGGTCTCCCGCCAAGCCGCCAGTCCTTCGCGCACATGTTCGGCGGTGCCGGCGAGGCTCACCTGGTCGAGCCATCGGTCAGTCAGGCAGGCCGGCACGTCGGCTGGCCGCTCGGCGGCGAGTGCGGCGTCCACTGCCGCCATCTCGGCTTCGAACCCGGCTTCCCTCCAGTAGTTGCGGTAGTTCGGCATCATCGCGTAGCCGGTGAGCGAACGGCGGTTCACCGCGCGCGCCGCGTCGATGTCCGCACTGATGCAGGTCGGGATCATGGCGCCGATGAAGAAACCCGCGTCGGCCCGGCGTTCCGGCGGCAGGGCGGCGAGCGAGGTTGCCATGTGGTCGCGCGCGGCGTTGGCGAACACGACGCCCTCGGCGATTTCCCCGGCGAGCGCGACCATCCGCCGCCGCAGCGCCGCGAGGATCACGGGCGGCAGCGGCCCGACCCCTTCGACCGCGCGCAGCCGGGTGACGAAGTCGCGCATGTCGGCGAGCGGCCGGCCCGCCTGCGCCCCCATCCGCCGCTGCGACGGCGGGTGCGCCACGCCGACGCCCAACCGGAACCGCCCCCCGGAGACCTCGTGCAGGAACGCCGCCGATTGCGCGAAATCCAGCACCGAGCGGGCGTAGATCGGTGCGATCGCCGGGCCGAAGACGATGCGCTCGGTGGTCCAGGCCAGCGCGTCGGACAGCGAGAGGGTGCCGAACAGGCTCGGGGTGAAGAGGCCCGCGAAGCCGCGGCGCTCGATCTCGCGCGCGAGCTCGACGGTGCGGCGGCGGCGTCCCGGCACGGCGACCAGGCTGAGCGCGGGCAATGGGTCGGTCATGGTCGTCGTCCCTCCCGGGGGTGTAGGTGGTGGCGCGCCCGGCTTGGCGCGGTGGGTGCCGCCGGTCGGCGAAGCGTGTGCCCGACGTACGCCGATGCCCCATTCGCCCCGGCGGGTGTACGTTTGCGGCGGTGCACGGCCCGGTTGCCGCTGGCCGCGCCGTCGTGGCCGTGAAACCCGCGGGCGACGGCGGGGTCGGCCGCCGCACAGCCCCTCCACACGCCCCAAACATCCCAACCAGTGTACACCGGCGCGGCGGCACCGCCACGTCCCCGCCGCGATCCTCAGCCCGCCCCGATCGCGCTTGCACGATACCGCCATCCGGCCCATCTGCCGGCCTCGGATCGAGCAGAAGGCGAACCGGATGCCCAGCCCCCAAGCGATCGAGGCGGCCGATCGCGCCGCCCGCCATTGGCGCTACCAGGCCACCACCGAGGCCGCGCCGCCGCCGGACGAGCAGGTGGCAATGCTCTCGCGCATGCTGCTCGACACCTTCAATCCCTACCGCCCGGCGGTGATCGACTGGCCGCAGCTCGACGACGCGGCGCGCACCCGCCTCGTCACCCTGCCGATCTGGGACATCGCAGTGCAGACCGAGGGCCGCGCGCGGCTGCGCATCCTGAGTTACGCCCGCCGGGTCGGCATCCCGGTCCTGCGCGAGGCGTTCGAGCTGATGGCCTTCGAGGAAGGCCGCCACAAGGAGGTCCTGTCCCGCCTGGTCGAAGCCTACGGCATCCAGCTCGAACCCGAGCCCGAATACGTCGAGCCGAAGGATCCCGAATGGGGCTTCATGGTCACCGGCTACTCGGAATGCATCGACAGTTTCTTCGCCTTCGGCCTGTTCGAACTCGCCCGCCGTTCCGGCTTCTTCCCCCCCGAGCTGGTCGAGACGTTCGAGCCGGTGATCCAGGAGGAAGGCCGCCACATCCTGTTCTTCGTGAACTGGATCGCCTGGCACAAGCGCACGATGCCGCTGTGGCGGCGGCCGTGGTTCGCGCTCAAGACGCTCGGGGTGTGGGTCTACCTGATCCGCGAGCGCATCGGCCTCGCCCGCGACGTGAGCGCGGGGGAGAAGGAAAACGCCAATTTCACCGTCGACGGCGCGAGCGCGGTGGGCGGCGACGTCGACCCCGCGGAACTGATGGCGATCTGTCTGGCCGAGAACGACCGCCGCCTGGCCGGCTACGATCCGCGGCTGCGCCAGCCGCGGACGGTGCCCGCGCTGGTGCGCCTCGTGCTGCCCGTGCTGCGCTGGAAATCCCGCCGCCGCGGCTGAATGGGCTGCTCTTTTACCTCTCCTGCTTCGCTGGAGAGGTATTGCGCGACGCCCGTCGCGGGAACCGCCGACCGCCGGTCTTGGCCGCCGGTGCGCGGTGGTCCACTCTGTTCCTAACCGCCTGGGAGCTCGCCGCCATGCTCGACATCGCCTTCGCCCCCGCCGCCCTGCCGCGCACCGGCGCGCTCGTCCTGCCGGTGACCGAAGGGGCGGCGCTGTCCGGCCTGGGGCCGCCGGCGGACGAGGCGACCGGCGGCGCGATCGCCCGCGCGCTGGCCGCCGCCGAGTTCAAGGGCGCGCAAGGGCAAGACCTGCACCATCCTCGCCCCCGGCGCCGGCCTGACCCGGGTCGTCGCGGTCGGCCTGGGCAAGCCCGCCGACCTCACCCCGCACCGGGTCGAGGAAGCCGGCGGCACCGCCGCTGCCGCGCTGGCGCGCGAGACCGCGGCCGCGGTGGCCGCCGACGGGCTCGACCCCGCCCAGGCTGCGGCGTTCGGCGCTCGGCGCCGTGCTGCGCGCCTACCGCTTCGACCGCTACCGCACCAAGGAGAAGCCCGAGGACAAGCCGCGGCTCGCCAGCCTGACGCTGCTCGGCGCCGAGCCGGAGGCGGCACGCGCCCGCCTGGGCGCCGCTCGGCAGGCTGGCCGACGGCGTGTTCCTGACCCGCGACCTGGTGAGCGAGCCGCCGAACGTGCTGAACCCCGCCGAATTCGCCGAACGCTGCCGGAAGCTCGCCGACCTCGGCGTCGAAGTGGAGGTGCTGGGGCCGGAGGAGATGGCGCAAGCTCGGCTTCGGCGCCCTGCTCGGCGTGGCGCAGGGCAGCGCCAACGAGCCGCGCATGGTGGTGATGCGCTGGAACGGCGCCGGCAAGGCGGGCGAGCCAAGCCGGTCGCCTTCATCGGCAAGGGCGTCACCTTCGACACCGGCGGCATCAGCATCAAGCCGCGCCGGCGGCATGGAGGACATGAAGTGGGACATGGCCGGCGCCGGCACGGTGATCGGCCTGATGGCGGCGCTGGCCGGGCGCAAGGCCAAGGTCAACGCGGTCGGGCTGGTCGGGCTGGTGGAGAACATGCCCTCCGGCACCGCGCAGCGGCCGGGCGACGTGGTGACGAGCTATTCCGGCCAGACCATCGAGGTGATCAACACCGACGCCGAGGGCCGGCTCGTGCTCGCCGACGTGCTCTGGTACTGCCAGGAGAAGTTCGATCCGCGAGTTCATGGTCGATCTCGCGACGCTGACCGGGGCGATCATCATCGCGCTCGGCCACGAGCACGCCGGGATGTTCGCAACGACGACGAACTGGCGGCGCAGCTGGACGGCGGCGGGCAAGGCGACCGGCGAGACGGTCTGGCGCATGCCGCTGGGCGAGGCCTACGACAAGCAGATCAAGTCCGACATCGCCGACATGAAGAACGTCGGCGGCCGGCCGGGCGGGTCGATCACCGCGGCGCAGTTCCTGCAACGCTTCGTCAACGGCAAGCCCTGGGCGCATCTGGACATCGCCGGCATGGCCTGGGCGACGAAGGACACCGCCGTGCACGCCCAAGGGCGCGACCGCGTTCGGCGTGCGCCTGCTCGACCGGCTGGTGGCGGAGCATTACGAGACGCCGACCGCTAGGCCGTGGCCGAGATCGGCTTCTACCACCTGACCCGCACCGCCGCTCGACCAGGCGCTGCCGCGGCTGCTCGGGCGCACCCTGGCGGCCGGGGAGCGGGCGGTGGTGCGCTGCGCCGCGGCCGAGCGGGTGGCGGCGCTGGACGCGGCGCTGTGGGCATGTGCCGAGCCGGACTGGCTGCCGCACGGCACCGCAGCGGACGGGGATGCCGATCTGCAGCCGATCTGGCTGACCGCGACCGACGAGGCGGCGCCGAACGGCGCGCGGTTCCTGTTCCTGGTCGACGGCGCCGAGGCGGCCGATCTGGCCGCCTTCGACCCGCGTGTTCGACCTGTTCGACGGCGGCGACGAGGCGGCGGTGGCGGCGGCGCGGCGGCGCTGGAAGGCGGCGAAGGCGGCGGGACACACGCTGTCCTACTGGCAGCAGGGCGCGCGCGGCTGGGAGAAGAAGCAGGGATAGCGCCGGTTTCGATCCGATTGCGCCGGCCGCCGTTCCGCGCCATGGTTGCGGCTGCAATCGGACCCTGCCGACCGGACGCGCCGGCCGGGACGGGGAGGGGGGAACCACGTCATGACCTGGCCGCACGCAATCGGCGCGGCGGCGATCGGCGCGCTGCTGGCGCTTCCAGCCGCAGCCGCGGCTGCCACGGGGGAGGGCCAGGCCCTGGCGCTGCACGGGGCGGGCTCCGTGCCGGCCTGTTCGACCTGCCATGGCGCCGAGGGCCAGGGCAACGCCGCCATCGGCGCGCCCGCCCTGGCCGGAGACGGGGTGGCGTATCTGCGCGAGCAACTCGCGAACTTCGCGGCCGGTCGCCGCCGTCATCCGATCATGCAGCCGATCGCCGCCACCCTGTCGCCCGCGCAGCAGGACGCGGTGGCGGGGTATTTCGCCGGGCTGCCGGCAGCCGCGCCAGCCCCGGTCCCACCCGGGGCGCCGCCCGGGACGGCGCATCAGACGCCGGCCGATCTGCGCGGCGCCCGACTGGCCGAACGCGGCGACTGGGCACGGATGCTCCCCGCCTGCACGCAATGCCACGGGCCGGGCGGGATCGGCGTGCCGCCTGACTTTCCGCATCTGGCCGGGCTGACCGCGCCGTATATCGTGGCGCAGCTCGATGCGTTCCGCAGCGGTGCGCGTCCGCCCGGGCCGCTCGGGCTGATGGCAGCGGTGGCGCGCAAGCTGTCGGCCGCCGACAGCGCGGCGGTCGCTGCCTATTTCGCCGCCTCCGGCGGCGCCGCGGCAACGGAGGCCGGACGATGAGCCGCCTCGGGATGCCGCGCCGCATCGGAATGCCCGCGGCTGGCGTGCTCCGGATCATGGCGCCCTGGAGGATCATGGCGCCCTGGGTCATGGCGCCCTGGGTCATGGCGGTGGCGGCCACGGGCGCGTTTGCCGCCGGGCCGCCGCCGGCCGCGGTGGCGTTCACCCCGCCGCCCGAAACCGCCCTCCCGGCCGGGCCGCTCGGCCAGGAGATTCGGCTGGGCGAGAGGATTTTCCGCCACACCGGCACCGCCGCACCGCAGTTCGTCGGCAACGACCTCCGCTGCAGCAACTGCCACCTGGACGGCGGCAGGCTGGCCGGAGCGGCTCCGCTCTGGGCCGCCTGGGTGGCATTCCCCGCCTATCGCAGCAAGACGAAGCAGGTGAACACCTTCGGCGAGCGGCTGCAGGGCTGTTTCCACTACAGCATGAACGGCACGCCGCCGCCGCTCGGCAGCAAGGTGCTGGTGGCGCTGGAGGCTTACTCCGCCTGGCTGGCGCATGGGGCGCCGACCGGGGCGAAGCTCGCCGGCCGCGGCTATCGGCGCCTGCCCAAGCCGGTCGCAAAGCCCGATTACGCCCGCGGAAGCGTGGTATTCCAACAGCATTGCGCGCTGTGCCACGGCGCCGACGGGCAGGGGCGGCGAGCCGGCGGGCAGGTGGTGTTTCCGCCGCTGTGGGGCGCCCGGTCGTACAATTGGGGGGCGGGAATGACCTCGATCGCGGCTGCGGCGGGGTTCATCAAGGCGAACATGCCGCTCGGCCTGGGCGGCAGCCTGTCGGACCAGCAGGCCTGGGACGTGGCGGCGTTCGTCGATGGCCACGAACGCCCGCAGGACCCGCGGTTCACCGGCTCGGTGGCGGAAACACGGGCGAAGTTCCACAACTCGCCTGACTCCCTGTACGGCCTGACGGTGGCGGGCCATATGCTGGGCGCGCCCGAGCCCCAATAAGCCGGACGAGGATGGGGGCGTGCGGGACCCGCCCTACCGGCCGCGCGGGCCGTCCCCCGCGACGCTGCCCGCCCCGGCCGCGTCCACGGCCGTGTCCGCATCCGCGTCTGGGGGCGCCAGCCGGTAGAGCGTCACCTCCCGCGTCTCCCGATCCTCCAACTCCCGCGTGGTCGGCACGGTGTAGTGGGCGAAGGCAGTCAGCCCCGCGCTCGGCAGGTAGGCTCGTCCCGGATCGGCCACGACCACCGCGGCCTCCCGCGCCATCGCGCGCAACCAGGGCAGGATGCGCCCGGTCATCGGCGCCTCGTAGCAGACGTCGCCGCACAGGATCACGTCCCAGCGGCACGGCGCGCCTACCACGTCCGCCGTCACCGTGACGGCGATCCCGTTTTCCGCCGCGTTCAGCGCGACGGCGGCGCGGGCCAGCGGATCGATCTCGGATGCCTCCACCGAGGCCGCCCCGGCGCGCGCGCAGGCGAGCGCGGCGATGCCGCCGCCGGCCGCGAAATCGAGCACCCGCCGCCCGGCGACCAGCGCCGGATGGTCCAGCACGTGCCGGGCCAGCGCCTGCCCGCCCGGCCAGGCGAAGGCCCAGAACGGCGGGGCGACGTTGCGTGCCGCCAGCCAGTCCTCGGTGGCCTGCCAGAGCGGGGTGATCTCGCTGGCGAGGCGCAGCATCAGCTCGGGCACCAGGGCCGCGGACGCGGGCGCGGTATGGGCGCGAATGAAGGCGGCGGGGTCGGTCACGTGGGGCGTGTCGGCCTCCTCAGTTGCCGCGGCGCGGCGCCTGCGCGCGTTCCGGCGGCAGCCGGACGGTCCGCGATCGTCGCGCGTGCGCATCGGCGCCGGCCCGATATAGACGCCCACGCACAGAGCGCCATGGTTGGCACGATTGCCCGTGCGCCGCGACGTCGCGCCTTGTGGCCCATGCACCCGTTCCCTATCCTCCCCGCATGGACACCCAACAGCCCGAGTCGCCACCGGGCCGCGCCGTGTTCGACCGCGTCCTGACCGGCGTCGATGCGTCGCTGGCGGAGGCCGAACGCCAGGTCGGCACGGCGCTGAAAGCCCTGCGCCGCCTGCGCCGCGCCGCGCAGGAGGGTGACATCGCCGGCCTCCCCGGCAAGATCGCCGATGCGGCCGAGATCGCCGAACGGGCCGTCGCCCCGCTGCGCGCCGGCGCCGCGGCGTACTCCCTACGATCTCGGAACCGCCTTCGCCGACGGCAGCTACCTCGACGAACTGGCTGCGGCAGCCCGCGAGGCCGGCCTCACCCTGGTCCGGCGCGACGGGCGCATCACCGCCTATCCGGTGGTCCTCCGGCTCGACGCCAAAGCGCAGGGGGTACGGGTCGGCAAGAAGCTGGAACGCCGGCTGCGCCCCGCCTTCCTGGCCGCGCACCTCAAGAAGCTGCAATCCCGGCCGAACCGCTTCAACGCCCGCGGCTTCCTCGACCGGTTGCTCAAGCCCTATGCGCTGTTCGCCCGCGCCGAGATGCCGCGCTGGCGCCCCGACCAGCAAGGCGACGGCCCGCTGGTGGCGCTCGCCGACCTGCACGAGGCGCTGACCTTCTCGCCCGCCGCTGCCGCCGACTATCCGCTCGAGGAGTTCGTCTGCGACCTGCTGCGCCTCGACCGCGACCCGGCCGCCCGCACCGGCCCGCGGCCACCGCTTCGAGCTCGGCGGCTCGACCGGCAAGAAGGGCACCAAGCGCCTCACCCTGTTCGACGAGCAGGGCGAACAGCACGACTATTTCGCGATCCGATTCGTGCTGGACCCGTGAGATGGAAGAGCTGGCGCCGCGAGCCGCTCGCCGCTCGACGCACTGGCTCGACGTCGTCGACCCGCGAGTATCTGGACGGCTTCGTTCCCGCCGGCGGCGGCGCCCTGAAGATCGCCGTCGCCGACGACGCGCAGGTCGCCCCGACGATCGCGCGGCTTGCGGCGCTGGCCGGCCGGCACCGACCTGCGCGCCGTCGCGATCGACGCCGCGCACACGAAGCTGCACCTGCCGCAGGACGTGTTCTTCGCCCTCGCGCGTGCCCTGCCGTGGGCGGCGATGGTACAGCGCTACCTGGAGGGTCTGTTCGCTGCCAACGCCTATCCCTGGCCGCGGCCCGGCGTGGCGATGGCGCGCGCCGCCCTGGCCGAGGCCTTGGGGATCGCCCCGCCGCTGCTGAACAGCGCGATCGACGCCTGGCTGACCCGCGACATCTGGAACAACCGCGACTACGCGCAGGATTTCCGCAGCGCCCTGCTCGCGCTGTGCCTGGCGGCGCTGGAGACGGACGATGCCGTCGCGGCGCCGGTGCTGGCCTGGCTGCACGGCGAGAAGATCCCCGCCGCGCTGCTGCGCGCGGCCGACATCGGCGGGCGCATCACCCGCGCCAACGCGCGCGCCATGCTGGTCTCGCTCTGCCACTGGGTGCGCCGCAGCGGCGCCGCCGGGCTGGTGGTCACGCTCGATGCGCGCCGCCTGCAGCCAGGCCGGGCCGGTGGCGGAAGGCGAGGTGCGCTACTCCCCCGCCGCGGTGATGGACACGTATGAGGTGCTGCGCGAACTGATCGACGACGCCGAAGCACCTGCCGGGCCTGTTCGTCGTCGTGCTCGCCAACCCGGCGCTGATCGGCGGCGAGCCGCGCCGCGCGCTCGACGCCTACGACGCGCTGCGCATGCGCGTCTGGCCCGACGTGCGTCCCGGCGCGGGGCAGAACCCGGTGGCGCCGCTGGTCTGGCTCGGCGCATGAACATCCATGCGCGCATCGCCGTCGAGGCGCTCCGGGCCGGCGTGCCCAACCGCACCGCGATCCGGCTGATGGGCAACGAGCATACGTTGATCGAGGTCGCGTTCGACCAGGCGCTGCATGATGCCTGGAACAGCGGAGCGCCACGCGCCGGCCTCGGCATCGCCGGCGGGTTCGGCGCCGGCAAGTCGCACCTGCTCGGCTACCTGGCCGAGGTGGCGCGCGGCCAGCACGGCGTCTGTCAGCCGGGTCGCGATCAGCAAGGAAACCCCGCTCGCCCACCCGGCCGCGGTGTTCGCCGCGGCGCTGCGCACCGCCGTGCTGCCCGATTCCGCCGACGACGCGCTGGGCGCCTGCCTCACGGCGCTGCGCGAGCACCCGGCGGCGCTGGAAGCGCTGGAGGAGGAGGTCAGCGCGCCCGCGGCCGGCTTCGCGCCGATCTTTGCCGCCGTGCTGTTCCTCCTGCGCCGCGCGGCCACTACGGCCCGAGCTCGTGCGCGCGATCGAGCGCTTCCTCGCCGGCGGCCGGCCGCCGCTCCCGGCCATCCGCCGCGCGCTGCGCGAGGCTGGCGCGCGCGGCACCTTCCCGCTCGGCCCGGTCGAGGCGAAGGCGCTGCTGGAGCAGCGGATCGCCTTCGTGCCGATGCTGTTTCGCGCCGCCGGCTACGGCCGCTGGTGCCTGCTGCTCGACGAGGTCGAGCTGATCGGCCGCTACACGCCGCTGCAACGGGCGCAGTCCTACGCCCAGCTCGCCGCCTGGCTCGGCCTGCCCGGTGCGCGACGCTTTCCCGGCATCGTCACCGTCTACGCGATCACCGACGATTTCGTCGCCGAGGTGATCAACCCGAAGCTCGACAGCGAGCGCCTGCCGGAGCGGCTGCGCCTCAAGGGCCGCGAGCAGGAGGCGGCGCTGGCGCTCGCCGCCATCGGCGCGATCGAACGCACGGTGCGCGAGCACCGGCTGGCCGCGCCCGAGGCGGGCGAACTCGCCGCCTGCCACGACAAGCTGCGCGGCCTCTATACCGAGGCCTACGACTGGCCGGCCCCCGCGCTGCCGCCGGCCGAGCGCACCGGCTCGCGCCGGATGCGCCACTACATCAAGGGCTGGATCACCCAATGGGACCTCGCGCGCCTGGTCGGCCGCAGCGGCCCCATCGTGTCGCGTGTCCTGGCCACGAACTACGCCGAGGACGCCAGCCTGGAAGCGGCGCCCGCGCCCGAGGACGAGACCGAATGACCGGTGCCCGAATGACCGGTGCCCGAATGACCGGTGCCCGAATGACTGGTGATGGGCGCGCCGGCTGAGGCCTTCGGCCTGATCTGGCCCGCCCCGCTGCCGCCTTATCAGCAGGCCGGGATCGCCCGGCTGCTCGCCCACCCCGGCGTGCTGCTGGCCGACGAGATGGGCCTCGGCAAGACCATCCAGGCGATCGCGGCGCTGCGCCTGCTGCTACATGATGGCGCGGCGGGGGCGGCGCTCGTGGTGGTGCCGGCGAGCCTCGTGCTGCAATGGCGGCGCCATCTGCGCGACTGGGCGCCGGACCTCGTGCTCGCCACCTATAGCGGGGCGGCGGCGGAGCGGCGGCTGCGCTGGCGCGCGCCGGCGCAGGTGTTCCTGGTGGGGTACGATTCGTTGCGCGCCGACGCCGCGCTGCCGGCGCCGTACGGGCCGCTGCGCCGGCGCTGGCGGGTGGTGGTGGCCGACGAGGCGCAGCGCATCAAGAACCCCGGCACCGATCTCGCCGTCACCGTGAAGGCGCTCGATCGCGAACGCGCCTGGGCGCTGACCGGCACGCCGCTCGAGAACTGCGCGGACGATACGGTCTCGATCCTCGACTTCGTCGCCCCCGGCGCGGACCATCGGGGTGCGCTGCTGGCCGGCATGCGCCGCGCGCTCGGCCAGGTGCAGCTCCGCCGCCGGCGCGCCGAGGTGCTGCCCGAGCTGCCGCCGAAGACGGCGTTCGTCCTGGCCCCGGACCTCGGCCCGCGCCAGCGCGCTGCTTATGACGCGGCGGAACGCGACGGGCTCGTGTGGCTGCGCGCGCTCGGCGCGCGGATCCGGATCGTGCACGTGCTGGAGCTGATCCTGCGGCTCAAGCAGATCTGCAACGCCTGCCCGGAAAGCGGGGAATCGGCCAAGGGCGACGACCTGCGCCGCCGGGTGGCGGCGGTCGCCGAGGGGGGCGAGAAGGCACTGGTGTTCAGCCAGTTCGTCGCCGCCCCGTTCGGCGCCGAACGGCTCGCGCAGGTGCTGGCTCCGCTGCACCCGGTGCTGCTCACGGGGCGCATGAGCCCGGCGGCGCGCGACCGGGCGGTGGCCGATTTCGCCGCCGATCCGCGCCGCACCGTGATGGTGGCCTCGCTGCGCGCCGGTGGGGTGGGGCTGAACCTGACCGCCGCTTCGGTCGTGTTCCATTTCGATCTCTGGTGGAATCCGGCCTCCGCCGCCCAGGCCGAGGACCGCGCGCATCGCATGGGCCAGACCCGGCCGGTGCAGGTCTTCGCCTATCTGACGCCGGACAGCATCGAGCAGCGGATCGCCGCCATCCTGGCGGAAAAGCGGGCGCTGTTCGCCGACCTGATCGACGGGGTGGCGACCGAGAGCCTCGGGCGGCTCGATCTGCCGACCCTGCTGCGGGCGGTGGGGGTGTGAGAATTCCCGGAACAAGGCTCGCGGGGGCCGGAATCGCCTGACGGCGCGGGCGGTCTCGCCCTCACGACAGCGCCCGCAGCGCCGCCCGCAGCCGATCGGGCCCCGGGTCGTCCACCAGACGGTCGAGCGCGGCGTGGGTCTCCCGCCAGACCGGTACCGCCGCGGCGAGGGCGGCGCAGCCTGCCGGCGTCAGCCCCAGGCGGCGGCGGCGGCGGTCCGTCGCGTCGGCCGCCACGCTCACCAGTCCGCGCCGCTCCAGCGGTTTCAGGTTCGCGGTCAGGGTGGTGCGGTCCATTGCCAGCAGGGACGCCACGCTCGCCATGTCCGCGGGCTGCGGCCGGTTGAGCGACATCAGCAGGGAGAACTGCCCGTTGGTCAGGCCGAACGGCCGCAAGGCGAGGTCGAAGCGCCGCGCCACCGCGCGGGCGGCGCGCTGCAGATGAAGGCAGAGGCAGGTGTCGCGGACCTCCAGGGTCAGCGAGAAGGGCAGCGGATCCGGCGTTGACATCGCCGATAAATATTGATATCAACCTATCTAATCAAGAGGGGGAGGCCGCGTCCGTGCCGACCGTCGCCTTCACCAGCGCCCTGCACCGGTTCCTGCCCGCGCCCGCCATGCAGGTCGCCGGCCCCACGGTCGGGCAGGCGCTCGCTGCGGTGTTCGCGCAGCGGCCGATGCTGCGCGGCTACCTGCTCGACGACCAGGGCGCGCTGCGCCGCCACGTCGTCGTCTACGTCAACGGCCAGGTGGCGGCCGGCCTCGCCGATCCGGTCGGGCCGGCGGACGAGATCTATGTGTTCCAGGCGCTTACGGGTGGTTGAAGGGGAGAAGAGGCATGACCGACCGGCTGCACGTCGGCACCCGCAAGGGATTGTTCGAACTCACCCGCCGCGGCGGCGCATGGGAGGTGGCCGGGGCGCATTTCCTGGGCGATCCCGTCTCCGCCGTCCTGGCGCTGGAGGACGGCGCGGTCCTCGCCGCGCTCGACCTCGGTCATTTCGGGGCCAGGCTGTGGCGGCGGGAACCGGACGGCGCCTGGGGGGAAGTCGCGGCCCCCTGCTTCCCGCCGAAGCCGGACGACGCCGGCGACGATCCGCACCCGTGGTCGCTGGGCAAGGTCTGGGCGCTGGAACCCGGCGGCGTGCCCGGGCGGGTCTGGGCCGGCACCATGCCCGGCGGCCTGTTCCGCTCCGACGACGGGGGCCGCACCTGGGCGCTCAACGCGCCGCTGTGGTGCATGCCGGAGCGGCGCCAGTGGACGGGCGTGGCCGGCGGGGAGCAGCCGGGCCTGCATTCCGTGCTGATCGACCCGCGCGATCCCGCCGCCATCCGGGTCGGCGTCTCCACCGCCGGCGTCTGGGCGAGCGGCGATACCGGCGCCTCCTGGCGGCTGATCAACCGCGGCATGTATGCCGAATACATGCCGCCGGAGCGGCGGGAGGACCCGATCGTCCAGGACGTGCATCGCCTGGCTCACTGCGCCGCGCGGCCGGAGGTGGTCTGGTGCCAACACCACAACGGCACCTTCCGCTCCACGGACGGGGGCGCTACGTGGCACGAGCTGACCGCCATCCACCCCTCGAAATTCGGCTTCGCGGTGGCGGCCCATCCGCGCGACCCGGACACCGCCTGGTTCGTCCCCGCGATCAAGGACGAGTGTCGCATTCCGGCCGATGGCAAGCTTGTGGTCGCGCGCACGCGCGACGCCGGGGAGAGCTTCGAGGTGGTGGGCGCCGGCCTGCCCCAAAACCATGCCTACGACCTGGTGTGGCGCCACGCGCTTGCGGTCGATGCGACCGGCGAGCGGCTCGCGCTCGGCTCGACCAGCGGCGGGCTGTGGCTGTCCGACGACGCTGGCAGCTCCTGGACCATGCCCGAGGCACGGCTGCCGCCGATCGCGGTCGTGCGCTTCGGGTAGGTGTCGCATCCCCGGCCAAAGGCGGAGGCGGACCGCCCCGGACGTCCCTCGGCCGGGACGCCCATCGGCCAGGACCGGGGGCACTCGGCGGACGGAGCCGCCCGCCCGCTTTTCCCGCCGCAGCGCCGGGCCGGCGGTGGCGACGGACGACGACCCGGCTCTCGGACGTTCTTTCCCCGCACGGAGGCATACGCCATGCAGATCCAGCCCTACCTGTTCTTCAACGGCACCTGTGACGAAGCGATCGCCTTCTACCGCACGGCGCTGGGCGCCGAGCAGGTGATGCTGATGCGCTTCAGGGACTCCCCCGAGCCACTCGACCCCGCCCGGGTTCCGCCGGGAATGGAGGACAAGGTGATGCATGCCCGACTGCGCATCGGCGACTCGGTCGTGCTGCTCTCCGACGGTGGCTGCATGGGCGGCGCGGGCTTCCAGGGCTTCCATCTTTCGCTCACCGTGGAAAACGAGGCGGAAGCCGACCGAACCTTCGCCGCCCTCGCCGAGGGGGGCAAAGTGCAGATGCCGCTGGCGAAGACGTTCTTCTCGCCGCGTTTCGGCATGGTGCAGGATCGGTTCGGCGTCGGCTGGATGGTCTACGTCGGCGCCTGAGCGGGGTCGGCGCCTGAGCGGGCCGGCCGGCACGGAGCCGCCGTGACGGCGAAGCCCCCAACGGTTTGTGCGCAAATCCCGAACTGAGCGGGCGTGCGCCGCCACGGGATTCAGCTCCCCGCCGGTGTGACAACCGGCGCAAGCCCGCTTAGGATGGCGACGCCGTCACGCGCCTCGCCGCTCGCCGGAGAGAGGCGTGTGCAGCATTTTTGCCGACGGTGCCCATCCCATCGCGAAGGCCATCGCCCCCATGCTGCACAGCGACACCCGCATCCTGACCACCCATACCGGCAGCCTGCCGCGCCCGCGCCATCTGACCGAGCTTTACGCCGCCCGTGCCCGCGGCGAGGCGATCGACGCGGCCGAACTGGCCGCCGAGGGCCGTGCCGCGGTGGCGCACGTGGTCGCGAAGCAGCTCGAAGCCGGCATCGACATCGGCAACAACGGCGAGCAGCAGCGCGAGGCGTTCTTCCTCTACGTCCGCCACCGCATGAGCGGCTTCGGCGGCGGCTGGAGCCGCAAGACCTTCGCCGATGTGACGCACTATCCCTTGTTTCGCGCCTGGAAGGCCGCGCATGACGGGCTCGGCGCCTCGATCAGCAACACCGACAGCGTACCGGAAGCAGTGGGCGCGGTGCGCTACCTCGACCGCGCGCTGGTGGAAGCCGAATGCGCCGATTTCGCCGCCGCGCTGGAGGCGGCTTCCGCTGCTACGGGCGGGGGGCGTTTCGCCGAGCTGTTCATGACCGCCCCGTCCCCCGGCATCATCGCGAGCGCCTTGCGCAACCGCTGGTACGAGACGGAGGACGACTACCTGGAAGCGCTCGGCGATGCGCTCAAGGTAGAATACGAAACCATCGTCTCCCGGGGCTTCCTGCTGCAGATCGACGCGCCCGACCTCGCGATGGAGCGCCATGTGTCGTTCCAGGACCGGCCGCTGGCGGAGTTCACCGCCTTCGCCGGGAAAGTGGTCGCCACCATCAACCGCGCGCTGGAGGCGATCCCGCCCGATCGGGTGCGGCTGCACGCCTGCTGGGGCAACTACGAAGGCCCGCATGATTGCGATGTGGCGATGGCCGACGTGCTGCCGGCAATCCGCGGGGCGCATGTCGGCGGCTTCGTCCTGCCGGTCGCCAACCCGCGCCACGCGCACGAGACCCGCTGCTTCCAGGCCTTCGCCGCCGATCCGGACAAGGTGGTGGTGGCCGGCGTGATCGACGTGCTGACCAATTTCGTCGAGCATCCGGAGGTGGTGGCCGACCGGATCGAGCGCGTGGCCCAGGCGGTGGGCGATCCGCGCCGGGTGATCGCCGGGACCGATTGCGGGTTCGATACCTCGGCCGGGCGCGGGCGGGTGGCGGAGGACGTGGTCTGGGCGAAGCTCGCCGCGCTGGCCGAAGGCGCGCGCATCGCCTCGCGTCGCCTGTTCGGTTAGGCCGGCCGCGCATCGTCGCCCCGGCCGCGGCGCGCGCCTCCCGCCGGCGCGGCAACTCGCCGGGCTCGGACCGGCGCCGGCAACGAAAGCTTAACCGATCGGGGCTAGCCAGGGCGCATGCGGCTTGCGGATGTGCGAGGCTGGTTGTCCAGGCGACCCGCCGCGGTGCCACCTCCGGTGCCGCCGGCGGTGCCGCCGCGCCGGCGTGCCGACCCGACGCCGCCGGTACCGGAGCCGGAGCCTGACGCGGGCCCGTGGCCGCCGGCGCGCATCGCGCTCACCAACCGCCTCTGGGGCGAAGGCTTCACCGTGCCGGGCGGGGCGGAGGACGTGCTGCGGCTCGCCACCCCGCTCGGCCTGTCCGCTGCGTCCAGCCTGTTGCTGGTCGGCTGCGGCGCCGGCGGCCCGGCGCGCTGCATTGCGACCTTGTTCGGCGCCTGGGTCGCCGGGTACGAGTCCGATCCGGCGTTGGCGGCCGAAGCCGCCACGGTCTGCGCCCGCGCGGGGCTGGGCAAGCGGGTGCGGATCGACACGTGGGACCCGGCTGCGCCGGCCTTCCCGCCCAACTCCTGCCATCACGTCCTGGCACTCGACCCGTTCCGCCACGGCGCCCCCGGCCCGATCCTGGACGGGCTGACCCGCGCGTTGCGGACGGGCGGGCAGATCACCCTGCTCGCCACCGTCGCCGGCCCCGGCTATGACCCCGCCGCGGAGGAAACCGCCGCCTGGCTGCGCCTGGACGGCGGCCTGCCTGGCCTGCCCACCCAGGATGTCCTCACCCAGGCGCTGGCCGGGCGCCGATTCGACGTGCGCGTGATCGAGGATCTGTCGGCGCAGCACATGCACCAGACCGTGCGCGCCTGGCGCAGCCTGGTGCACGGTCTGGGCGATGCCGGCAGCCGGCCGCCCGTCGCCCTGGCCGGCGCCCTGGTGCGCGAGGCCGAGCTTTGGCTGCGCCGCGCACGCCTGATCCGCACGGGCGGCTTGCGGTGGGTCCGCTGGCACGCGATGGCGCGGTCGGGGTGACGGCCGCCTTCCGAGGTGATGGCCTGTGGGGCGCGTGCGCGGCGCCGGGCGCCCGCCGCCCCGGAAGTCTACACGCGATCGATGCGCACCATCCGCGCCAGGGCCACGGCGTCGAGCGTGTAGAGCGCGTCGAGGATTTCCACCTGCAACGACCCCGGGCCGCGCGCCCGCGCCGCCGCGATCTCCCCCGCGACGCCCAGCAAAGCGAGCCCGTGTGCCGCCGCCGCCAGCGGATCGCGCTGCACGGCCAGGCAGGCGCCGATTAGCGCCGTCGCGGTGCAGCCGAGCCCGGTGACCCGTGTCATCATCGGATGGCCGTTGGTCACCGCGATCGTGCGGGTCCCGTCGGTGACGTAATCGGTGGCGCCGGTCACCGCGGCGACGACCCGGGCCTGCCTCGCCAGCCGACGCGCCGCGTCCAGCCCGGCGCCGGCGGCGGCGATGGAATCCACCCCGCGCCCGGCCGCCGCTCCGCCGGCGAGCGCCAGGATTTCCGATCCGTTGCCGCGCACCACCGCCGGCCGCGCCGCCAGCAGCGTCCGGGCGAGGTCGGTGCGGGTGGGGATCGCCCCCGCCGCCACCGGATCGAGCACCCACGGCACCCCGGCCGCCCCAGCCGCCGCCACCGCGAGCCGGATCGCGTGCGCGCGCGGGGCCGACATGGTGCCGAGATTGATCACCAGTGCGTCGGCGTGGGCGGCGAAATCGGCCACCTCCTCCGCTCCCTCGACCATCGCCGGCGAGGCGCCAACGGCGAGCAGCGCGTTGGCCGTGGTGTTGGTGACCACGAAATTGGTGATGTTGTGGATCAGCGGCGCGCGGGCGCGGATCGCGGCCAAGGTCGCGGCGACGGCCTCGGCCGAGGCGGCGGGGTCAGTCGGCAAGGGCGCGCTCCAGCACGCGCACGGAATGGACCGCCTCGCGCCCGCCGAGGTCGCGGATCTGATGGCGGCAGGAGGTGCCGTCGGCGACGATGATGTCGTCCGGCGGCGGCGGCGCGCACCGCCGGCAGCAGCGACGGCCTCGGCCATCGCGCGCGAGACGTCCTGCGTCTCCGCCTGGTAGCCGAACGCGCCGGCCATGCCGCAGCAGGACGAGGCGATCGGCGTGCACCGTCAGCTCCGGCACCAGGCGCAGCGCGGCGAGGCCGGCGGGGAAGGCGCCGAACGATTTCTGGTGGCAGTGCCCGTGCACATGCGCGCGCGCCGGCGAGCGGGCGCAGCGGCAGCGCGATCTTCTCGCGCGCCAGGAATTCGCTCAGCAGCAGCGCGCGGCCGGCCAGCGCGTCCGTCTCGGCGCCGGGCAGCAGCGAGCGGAACTCGTCGCGCAGGGTGAACAGGCAGGACGGCTCGAGGCCGATCACCGGCAGCGTCGCCCGCCAGCGCGGCGCAGCGTGCGCCGCGGCCTCGGCGCGCGCCCGGTCGACCATGCCGGCGGCGAGGAAGGTGCGCCCGCAGCACAGCGGCCGGCCCGCGCGCGGCCGGCAGCCTGGCGCGATAGCCGGCGGCGGCCAGCACGCGCAGCGCGGCGCGCAGGTTCTCCGGCTCGAAATAGCGATTGAACGTGTCGGCGAGCAGCAGCACCTCGCCGCGCGGCGTCGCCGGCGCCAGCGCGGCGGCTTCGCGCGTCGCGGAACGGAGTCGCGCCGCCAGGCCGGCAGGGGGCGCGCCGCGGCGAGGCCGAGCCAGCGCTCGCCCGACGCCGGCGCAGCAGCGGCGAGCCGGTTGCGCAGGTTGGCCAGCGGCGCGAGCGCGCGCGGCGAACGGCGCGTAGCGCGGCAGGTCGGCGATCAGCCGGCTCGCGCACGCCGACGCCGTGCCGCTCGGCGCGCGCCGCCAGCACCTCGATCTTCATCTTCGCCATGTCGACGCCGGTCGGGCATTCGCGCCGGCACGCCTTGCAGGAGACGCACAGCGCCATCGCGCTCGGCCAGCGCGTCCGAGGCCATCGCGTCGGCGCCGAGCTGGCCGGTCAGCGCCAGGCGCAGCGTGTTGGCGCGCCCGCGCGTCAGGTGCTGCTCGTCGCGGGTGACGCGGTAGCACGGGCACATCACGTCCGCATCGAAGGCGCGGCAGGTGCCGTTGTTGTTGCACATCTCGACCGCGCCGAGCATCCCGCCGAGCGGCCCGGGATGGTCCGACCAGTCGAGCTTCGGGGTGAAGTCCGCGCGCCGGCGCGTAGCCCGGGCGCGTAGCGGAACAGCGATGCGGTCATCCATGCGCGGCGGGCGCACGACGCGGCCGGGGTTGAGCAGGCCGGCCGGATCGAACGCGTCCTTCACCGTCTCGAAGGCGCGGGCGATGCGCGGCGCCGAACATCGCCTCGTTGAATTCGCTGCGCACGATGCCGTCGCCGTGCTCGCCGCTGTGGCGAGCCCTTGTACTCGCGCACCAGGGCGAAACATTCCTCGGCCACCGCGCGCATCGTGGCGACGTCGTGCCGGGTCCTTCATGTTCAGCACCGGGCGGACGTGCAGGCAGCCGACCGAGGCATGCGCGTACCAGGTGCCCTTGGTGCCGTGCCGGGCGAACACGTCGTTCAGCCGTTCGGTGTAGTCGGCGAGGTCGTCCAGGTCGACCGCGCAGTCCTCGATGAAGGAGACCGGCTTGCCGTCGCCCTTCATCGACATCATGATGTTCAGCCCGGCCTCGCGCACCGCGGCGATGGCGGCCTGGAAGCGCGGCGTCGGTCGCGCGCACCACGGCGTCCGGGATGGCCGAGATCGGCCATCAGCGCGTCCAGCTCGGCCAGCTTCGCGCGCAGCAGCGGCGCGTCGTCGTCGCCGTGGAACTCGACGATCAGCAGGCTGTCCGGCTCGCCGATCAGCATCGCGTCGATCGTGGCGCGGTAGATCGGGATGCCGCGGCCGAGGTCGATCATGGTGCGATCGACCAGCTCCACCGCCTCCGGATCGAGCGTGCACGATGTGCTGGGCCGCCGCCATCGCGTGCGCGGAAGGTCGGGAACTGGCAGATGCCGAGCACCTTGCGCGGCTTGATCGGGTGCAGCGTCGAGTTCGATCGCGGCGGAGAAGGCCAGCGTGCCTTCCGATCCCACCAGCAGGCGCGCCAGGTTGTCGCGCCCGGCGGCGCGCGCGGCCGGCGTCAGCACGTCGATGTTGTAGCCGCCGACGCGGCGAAGCTGGCGCGGGAAGCGCGCGGCGATCTCCTCGGCCTCGGTCGCGCCGAGCGCGCGCAGGCGCTGGATCAGGTCGGCGATCGGCGGCCGGCGACGTCGGCGCCGAGATTGTCCGGCAGCGGCGCCAAAGCGATGCCGCGTGCCGTCGGCCAGGATCGCGTCGATCGCGCGCACGTTGTCGGCCATGAGCCCGTAGCGGATCGACTTCGAGCCGCAGGAATTGTTGCCGGCCATGCCGCCGATGGTGCAGCGCGCGTGGGTGGAGGGATCGACCGGGAAGAACAGCCCGTGCGGGCGCAGCGCGGCGTTCAGATGCGCCCAGCACGAGGCCGGGCTCGACCAGCGGCGGTGCGCGCGTCGGGATCGACGTGCAGCACGCGGCGCAGGTGCTTGGAGCAGTCGATCACCAGCGCGCGGTTGACCGTCTGGCCGCACTGGCTGGTGCCGCCGCCGCGCGGCAGCACGGGCACGCCGTGCTCGCGCGCGATCGCCAGCGCGGCGGCGACGTCGGCGATCGTTCTCGGCACGATCGACGCCGATCGGCTCGACCTGGTAGATCGAGGCGTCGGTGGCGTAGCGCCCGCGGTCGGCGCGGTCGAACAGGACCTCGGCCTCGGTTTCGCGGGCGAGGCGGGCGGCGAGGGCGGGGTCGCCTAACGGTGTGAGCGGGTGGGAGGGGCGGGGGGTCATGCGGGCCTGCGGCTGGGGGGCGGGCAGTGTGGCCGAAGTCGGTGCGGGGCTAAAGGCGGGGGCCGTTGCGCGCTGCGGCGTCAGACCAGCTCGACCTGCGCCCGGTGGCCGGGGGCGGCGGCAAGACGCTGGTCGCGCGTGAGCAGCGGCGCATCCAGCGCCTCGGCCAGCGCGACATAGGCGGCGTCGTACGCCGTGAGGTTGTGCCGCAATTCCCACACGCGCGGCAGCAGGACGTCGTGCGGATAGCGGTGCAGGGGGAGTACGGCGAGGTCGGCGAGGGCGGCGCGGCCCCGCGCCGCGGCGATTTCTCCGCGGGCGACGTAGCGGCGGATCACCTGCGCGAGTTCGATATCGAGCAGATGCGGCGCGTGCCAGGTCTGGCGCGGAGCGAACAGCCGCGCTTCTACCGCTCCGGCGGCCGGCGTGCGCAGGAGGAGTTCGAGCAGCGCCGAGGCGTCGGTGACGATCATGCCGTATCTGGCATGCCGGCGTCGGTCATGCCCCGGTTGGTCATGCGGGGGGCGGGGCGGTCAGCGCGCGTCGCGCTCGGCGCGGACGGCCTGCGCCGGGCTCTCGGAGGGGTTGGTTTCCGGGCGCCGACGCAACCGGGCGCGCAGTTCTTCCGGTGTCGGGCGTTCGGCGAGCAGGCGGATTTCGCCGAGCAGGTAGTCGGAGAGCGACATGCCCGCCAGCGCCGCCCGGGATTTGAGCTGGTGGTGCAGAGGGTCGGGCACGTTGCGGAGTTGGATCATGGTCGGCATGTGGGGACGATGGGTGCATGTGGAGCACATGTCAAGCGATCCATGCCATCGTGCGCGCCTTGGCCGATGCCGCCGCCGCGCACGCCGCGCTCGGATCAGTCCGTCATCGCCAGCAGGCGTTCGGTTTCCCGCAGGATGGCCGCGGCGAGCGCTGCGGCCTCCGGCCCCGCATGGCGGGCGAGGCCGATGGCGTGGTGCTCCTCCGCCATGGCGGCTGAGGCCGTGTCCCAGGGCGGGGCAGGGGTGGCGCGCAGGCGGGCAAGCTGGGCGGCGAGTTCGCCGATCGGGTCCGGCGGCGGCCGGTCGGGCGGCGCTTGCGGGGCGAACAGGTCGGGTTGGGCGGCGACTCGGGACATAGGGCGGAGGATAGCGGGGATCGGGTCGCGGCGGGAACCACGACGCCGCGATGCCGGGCGCGGGTGCGGCGTCGTCTCGGCGGGCGGGTCGGCGGCAGGTTGCCGAACCGGTCGGATCGCGCCCAGGATGGCGCCGCATGACCCGCAACGTTCTGTCCGACTACCTCGCCGAGATTGCGCGCATCCGCGCGACCCGCGCCGGCACGGGGGAGATGAGTTATACAGAGGCCCCGGCGCCGCTGCGATCAACCCAGCGGCGTATTGACCTGGATCGCCGGCTGCGCGTCGGTGAATCTCGGAACGTCGCCCATGATCTTCGCCCCGTGCTGCTGCATCACCGCCTGGAATTCCGGCAAGGAGGCGAACGTGAGCAGCGCAATGAGCTGATACGCCGGCGTGCCGCCATCGGCCCCCGCGGTGCCCTTCAGCACCTGCGCGCCGACGAGGCCGCGTCCCTCGCAGCACGCCTGCACCAGCGGGACGTGCGTCTTCATGTAGTAGTCGAGATCGAACCGCGCGCTTGGCGGATACATCACGCTCACCACGATCATCGTGCGTTTCCTCCTCGTTGCGGACGCTCCGGCGGGCGCCGCGCGCAGGCTAGGCGTCGGCTTCGTGGCTTGTCCATCGCCTCGATGCGCAGCCGCGGGGCACCGGCACCGGGTCACGTCCACCCGCCCGGGCCGATCGGCAGGCTGCCGGCCGGTCGATCGCGGCCGATCGGGAACGCACGCGCTTGCGGACGCGGTTTTCGTCGCGGGCTGGCTGCGGCGCCCGAGCGCGGGGCGGCCGGGTTACGGGCCGCACTCTTGCGTCCCCCCGCACCCGGTGGTCTCGTTTCCCCCGCCCGCCGCGCCAGGACGGCGGCGACGAGGGAGAAACGACCCATGTCCGACGTGCGCATCCTCGCGAGCGGCTTCAAATTCCCCGAAGGCCCGGCGGTCCTCCCGGACGGCTCCGTGGTCCTGACCGAGATCGCCGGCAACCAGGTCTCGCGCATCGCCCCGGACGGCACCGTCTCGGTGCTCGCGGCCACGGGGGGCGGGCCCAACGGGCTCGCGCTCGGGCCGGACGGGGCGCTCTATTGCTGCAACAACGGCGGCGGGCTGTACCGCCCGGGGCATTTCATGGCCGAGGGGCCGGCGCCCGACTACGCCGGCGGTTCCATCCAGCGCATCGACACGCAGACCGGCGCGGTCCGCACGCTCTACGCGGACTGCAACGGCCACCGCCTGTCGGCGCCGAACGATATCGTATTCGACAAGCAGGGCGGGTTCTGGTTCACCGACCTCGGCAAGCGCTACGCGCGCACCCGCGACCACGGCGGGCTCTATTACGCGCTGCCGGACGGCTCGAAGATCGTCGAAGTCGCCTATCCGATCCTGTCGGCCAACGGGGTCGGCCTGTCGCCCGACGAGCGCACCGTCTACGTCGCCGACACCGAGCCCGCGCGGCTGTGGGCGTTCGACATCACCGCTCCGGGAGTGGTCGCGAAGCAGCCGTTCCCCTCGCCGCACGGCGGGCGGCTCGTGGCCGGCCTGCCCGGCTACCAGCGCTTCGACAGCCTGGCGGTGACGGCGGCAGGGAACATCTGCGTCGCCACCCTGGTCACCGGCTGCATCACCGTGATCGCGCCGGACGGCCGCGTGCTGGCCCAGGTGGCGATGCCGGACACCCACCCGACCAACATCTGCTTCGGCGGCAAGGACCTGCGCACGGCTTATATCTCGCTGTCCGAGACCGGCCGGATCGGCGCGTTGGCGTGGGACGAGCCCGGGCTGCGGTTGAACTTCGCCGGGTAAGGGGAGGGCGCCTACCCCTGCGACCGCGCCGCGGCCACCGCCTTCTCCAGATCCGCCAGATCGACCGCGCCCGGAATGAGCGTGTGCCCGACCAGGAACGCCGGCGTGCCGTCGATGCCGAGCGCCTGCGCCGCCGCCACGTTGGCCCGCAGCCGCCGCATGATCGCCGGGTCCGCCATGTCGCGCCGCAGCCGTGGCCAGTCGAGCCCGAGCTTCGTCGCCGCGGCCTGGATCGTCGCCTCCGTGATGTCGGGCGGCTCGGCCATCAGCGCCGCCCGCAGTTTCAGGTATCCGCCCTGCCGCTGCGCGGCCAGCAGCGCGCGGGAGGCGAGCACGCTCGCCGGCCCCAGAATGGCGAGGTCCTTGTAGACCACCCGGACATCGTGATCCCGTTGCAGCAACGCGGCCACCACCGGGTTCATCTGCCGGCAATAGGGGCAGCGCACGTCGAAGAACTCGACGATCGTCACGGCGCCCTTCGGGTTCCCCGCCACCGGGTCGCCCGGTTGCACTGCCGCGGCCTCGCGCTTCGCGTCCTCGGCCTGCAAGGCGCCGATGGCGTCGCGCAGGATGGAGGGGTCCTGCTGCAGCGCCTGGCGCATGATCTGCACGATCTCCGCCCGCTGTGCGGGGGTGAACGCATCGGCCCGGGCAGCGGGCGCGCCGGCGGCGAGCGCGAACAGCACGGCGACGGCAAGAACGAACGGGCGCAATGGCGCAGGCATGGCAGGTCTCCGGTCGGGTGCGGCCCGGGATGGCGGAATTCCCGGCAGGCGGCAAGGAGCCCGCGGACCGTGCCGGTGCCCCGCCGCCTGAAGGCGGGTGGGACGATACGGATCGGACTACCAAGCGGGGAGGGGGATTCCCGAGCGGGAAAGGACGCCGCCCGTATAGCGCGCGCCGGCTCAGCCCGTGTTGCGCCCTGCCAGTGTGCGCACCGCGTCGCGCACCGCACCGGTTTCGTTCGCCACCACCGTGAACCGCTCCGCGCGCGTGAACAGATCGGCCAGCGCGCGGCGGCAGCGCCGGGCGCTGCGCCGGTGGCGCGCTCGATCGCGTCGGGGAATTTCGCCGGGTGCGCCGTCGCCATCGCCACCATCGGCACCCCGTGCGCCGGCCGGCAGGGCGCGCGCGGCGGCGATGCCGATCGCGGTGTGCGGGTCGGCCAGGTAGCCGCAGGCGCGCGTGCAGCCGCGCGATCTCCGCCACGGTGCCCGCGTCGTCCAGCCGGAAGCCGTGCAACACGGCCCGGGCGCGATGCCAGGCGGCGTCCGGCACGCGGCATCCGCCCGGTCGCGCGGAACGCGCGTCATCGCCGCGCGCGGTGGCCGCGGCGTCGCGGTCCAGCAGCTCGAACAGCAGGCGCTCGAAATTGGAGCTGACCTGGATGTCCATGCTGGGCGACAGGCTCGGCTCCACCGGCGCGCACCGACATGTCGTTGGCGTCGAGGAAGCGGGCCAGGATGTCGTTGCGGTTGGACCCGACCACCAGGCGCGCCACCGGCAGGCCCATGCGCCGCGCCGCCCAGGCGGCCAGGATGTTGCCGAAATTGCCGGTCGGCACGGCGAACGCCACCTCGCGCTCCGGCGCGCCCAGCGCCAGCGCGGCGGCGACGTAGTAGGGGATCTGCGCGGCGATGCGCGCCCAGTTGATCGAGTTCACCGCCGACAGCCGCAGCTCGGCGCGGAACGGCGCGTCGGCGAACATCGCCTTCACCAGGTCCTGGCAGTCGTCGAAAGTGCCCTCGATCGCGATGTTGGCGACGTTCGGCGCCGTGCACCGTGGTCATCTGCCGCCGCTGCACCTCGCTGGTGCGGCCCTGCGGATGCAGGATGACGATGTCGATCCGCGCCCGCCCGGCGCACGCCTCGATCGCCGCCGAGCCGGTGTCGCCGGAGGTGGCGCCGACGATCGTCACGCGCTGCGTCGCGCGCGCTCAGCACGTGGTCGAACAGCCGGCCGAGCAGCTGCATCGCCATGTCCTTGAAGGCGAGCGTCGGGCCGTGGAACAGCTCCTGGACGAACAGGTCGGTGTCGAGCTGGACCAGCGGCACCACGGCGGGGTGGCCGAACCCGGCATAGGCGTCGTGGCACAGCGCCGCGAGCGTGGCGAACGGGATCGCGTCGCCGACGAAGCGGCTGCATCACGCGCGCGGCGAGCGCCGGGTAGGGCAGGCCGCGCAGCGCGCGCCAGTCGGCGGGCGCGAAGCTGCGGCCAGGTCTCCGGGCACGTACAGCCCGCCGTCCTCGGCCAGGCCGGCCAGCAGCACGCCGGCGAAGTCGCGCGCGGGCGCCTGCCCGCGGGTGGAGACGTAGCGCATCGCGTGTTCCTTTCCGCCCGGACGTGCCGGGTTTGTCGGCTCAGAAGTGCCGGGTCACGGTGAAATGCAGGCCGCAGGCGGCGCTGACCACGTTGCCGTCCATGCGCCGGCCGCGCACGGTGCCGGTCAGGGTGATGCCTGGGCCGGTGCCGCTGAGCGTGCCGTCCGGCGCGATGGTGGCCGCGATGTCGGTGCCGTAGGTCCAGCGATAATAGAAGCCTCCCTGAGCGACATACAGGGTGATCACGCCTGGATGCGGGCAGTCGCGCGCGTCGGCGCGGAAGCGGGTGCTGGTGCCGTAATAGGCGCCGTCCCAGTCCGGCGGCGCGGCGGGGCGGGCGACCGGCGCGGCGGCGCGCGGCGCGGCGCAGGCAGCGAGGGCGGTGCACAGCAGGAGGCTGCGCGCGATGATGCGCAGGCGGAAGCGGCCGGGCGCGCCGCGGCGGGCCGGCGGAGGATCGTCGACGGAGGCCTTGGCAGCCACGCCCGACGGCGCAGGCGTTGGCGCGGCGGGCAAGCACGCTTGCATCGGCGCCGAGGCGGCGGTGCGCGGAAAACCGGTGCGACGAAGGGCGTCGGGAAGGCGGCAGCACGTCATGGCGGGTCCTGTCAGGACGGAAAGGGGCCGGGGCGGAACGGGCCAAGGAGGGGCAGGCCAATGGGAGCGGCCCACGGGAACGACCCCATAGGAACGGCCAGCGGGAGCAGCCAGTGGGAACGGGCCAAGGGCGAACGGGCCGAAGCGGAACAGGCGATGCGGGCGGGGCCAGGGGAGCCGACCTGGGCGGAGCGAGCGGGCAGAGAGGACTCCGGGGATAGGCCCGGCCCGTCATGCGGTGGGAAGGCCCGAATGGCAACCGGGTGGGCGATCGCAGGCAGGGCAAGCCAGCCGCCGGGCAGACCGCCGCGGCCTCCCGTCGGGACCATGCGCCGCCTATATCCTTCCGGCCCCGCGCTGCCGGCACGACGATCGCGGCGGCACGGTGCGGAACCGGAGGGAAGGACCAGCGATGCGGCAGGGCAAGGAGACGGGCGGCGTGCGTTCATGGACCTGATCGCCGCGCTCGCCACCTTCGCCCGGGTGGCCGAGACCGGCTCCTTCTCCGCCGCCGCGCGGGAGCGGGGCACGACCCAATCGGCGATCTCGCGCCAGATCACGGGCCTCGAAGCCGAACTCGGCGTGCGCCTGTTCCAGCGCACCACGCGGCGGTTGGCGCTGACCGAAGACGGGCAGGAGGCGCTGCAGCACGCGCGCCTCGTGCTGGAAGCGGTCGCGGCGACCCGCGACGCCGCGGCGCGCCGGCGCGGCGAGGCTGCGGGGCTGGTGCGGCTGGCGGCACCGGTGCTGCTCGGCAACCTGATCGCCACGCGCATGCCGGATCTGCTGGCGCGGCATCCCGCCTTGTCCGTCCATCTCGTCATCGGCCGCACGGCGCATGACCTGGTGGAGGAGGGGCTCGATCTCTGGCTGCGGCTCGGCGAGAGCACCCATGCGACGGAGGTGACCCGTACCCTCGGGCGGATCGAGCGCCTGGTGCTCGCCGCGCCCGCCTACCTCGCCGCGCGCGGGCGGCCCGTCCACCCGCGCGATCTGGCAGAGCATGATTGCCTGTCGCCGCCGGTGCCCGGCGGCGAGCGCGCTTGGCGCTTCACCGGCCCCGGGGGCGAGGAGGTCGCGGTGCCGGTCGGCGGACGGTTCAGCGCCGACAGCGGCGAGGCCGTGCTGCGCGCAACCCTGGCCGGCGTCGGCATCACGCTCGCGGCGGAAGTGGCCGTGCGCGCCGACGTCGTTGCCGGGCGGCTGGTGCCGCTGCTGGCGGGGTTTGCGCCGGACCCGCTGGCGGTCACCCTGGTCTATCCGTCGCGCCGAAACCTGGCGCCGCGGGTGCGCGCGGTCATCGATTTCCTCGCCCACGACATTCTGGGCCGGCCGGATCCCTTCGGCGTCGGCGGTATAGGCACGGACGGGCTGCGCTGACCGCGCGACAGCGGCGGCCGCGACCCGAAGGCCCCAAATCCCTACGGCAGACCCGGTATCCAAGCCCCCGATGCTCCGCGGCCCGCGCGCGAAGCCCGATCGTGTCCCCTGGGGCGGCATCCGGAGCGGCCGGCCTCTCCGGGCGAGTGCCACCGGCCGCCTTGGGCGTCAGCGCAGGACGGCAAGGGCCCTATTCCCGACTGCTGCGCACAGGTTCTATGCGCGTGATGACAGTCGTGTTGCACCCGCGAAGGTCCATCTGGGGGTCTGTCAGGTTGGCCTGGCGGATCACCCCGCACACAGCGGGGCACACAGACGGATGGAGATGACGATGAAGAAGTTCCTGGCGGCGTTCCTGATGCTCGGCCTGCTGGTTTCGGCCGGCGCCGCGACGGCCTCGGCGGCCCAGATGCCGCAGTCGCACGACTACGCCTACGCCGGCGGCAACGGCTGAACGGCCGCACCGACGCGATCGTCCCGCGGTTCGCGCGGGACATTTGGATGGAGATGACGATGAAGAAGTTCCTGGCGGCGTTCCTGATGCTCGGTCTGCTGGTTTCCGCCGGCGCCGCGACGGCCTCGGCGGCCCGGGTGCCGCAGTCGCACGATTATTCCTACGTCGGCGGCAACGGCTGAGCGGTTTTCCGCGCTGCACGCCAAAGGGCCAGGGGTGTTCCCCTGGCCCTTCGCGTATCGGGGGGTCTTTCGCGCCGGATGATCCCTGCGGAGGCCGGGGAGGGAGGCGGAATCCGGATTCGCCAAGGGATGCAGAACGGGGGAAAGACCGGTCGGCCGGGATCGCGGGATGGGCACGATCCGGCGGCGGAGTCCGACGCACGAAAGTCGTATAAGAGATATTATGGAAACTCGTATGCGCGGCGGTGGGGCGGCGGAGCCGCTAGCCGTCCTTTAGTCGTCCTTCGGCTTCAGCACGCCCGAATACGTGATCAGCGCCAGCGGCGTCACGATCTTGCCGAGGATCGAGAACAACGCCCAGACGGGCTGCCAGAACCAGTATGTCCAGCCGCCGCGTGCGGCCACTTCACATCGGTCCTCCTGATGCAGCGGGATCACCGGCAGCATCGGACTCCTGACCCTTCTCCGTGTCTCCGTGCCTCCGTGGTGGACCTTGCTTCCTGCCGCGCGCCCCGGTCCTGCGCGCATGGCAAAACGGGAATTGCTGCCGCCCGCACAAACCTGTTGCCTCGCCCCGGGCGTATGTTCTATATATGTTCGCACCCCATGACCCCCACCCCCCTCCTCGACCGCCTTAGCAGCCTCATCGCCTGGCTGGCCGACCGCATCGGCGGCCTGCGCGATCCGGCGGGGCGCGATCAGGCGGAGGCCCATCAGGCGGGCCTGGCACCCGCGCACGCCGGCGCCCTGCTGGCCCGGCTGCGCTATCTCGCCGCCCGGTTCCGCGCCGTCGCCGGCACCCCGATCCCGCCCCCGAAGCCCGCTCCCAAGCCGGCCGAACCGAGATTCGTTCCCACCCACAGCCTGCGCTTCGCCCTAGCGGACCCGCCGCCCGAACGCACCGGGCTGCCGCGGACCTGGCGCTGGCTGCTGCGGCTGCTCCCGCAAGCCGCCGCCGGCCGGGCGCAGATGGAAGACCTGCTGCGCGACCCGGCGATGCAGGACATGCTGGCCGCCGATCCCCGGCTGGGGCCGATCCTGCGCCCGCTTGGCTGGATGCTCGGAGTGGATCGCGCGCTGCTGCCCGCCTCGCGGTGGCGGCGCCGGCCCGTGATCCTGGTGCCCGGCGGGCGCGCGGAGGCCGAGGCGGCGGCGGCCGACTACGCCGCCGCCCGAGCGAAGGATGTTTCCGTGGCGGACATTGTCGCGCTGTGGTGCCTGCCCGCCGCGAGTAGGCGGGACCGGCGGCCGGTCTGGCGCGGGTGCGCGGGGCTGGCGCTGGCGGATGGGACGCAAATTCCGGACTGAGCGGGGGCGGCGGACGCGCGGCTTTTTCGTTGCGATATCGAACTTAATTGCCCCCCCGGGGGCTTGGGGCGGCAGCAATCCTCATTTTGCCGGGCATGCGCGCAGGACCGGAGCGCGCGGCAGGAAGCAAGGTCCACCACGGAGACACGGAGACACGGAGGTGCGCCGGGAGACCGGCAAGAGGAGAGGGTGCAAGTCCTTCACGATGAAAGGTAGAGCGAACCACATCGGCCCCGAGTTCATGCGCCTCCCACCGCGAGGTGCGGGGCGAAGCGTTGACAGGGGCGCCGCTGGGCCAGGTATTGAGCCGCGAAAGTCTCTTGTTCCGGGATGCCGACGTTGTCTCTGTGACGGAAGGCAGCACGGTGGGGCGCGTTATCGCGAGTGCCCTGCCGGTCCCGCGTGGTCTGAGACCCTGGCACGTCGGCGAAACCTCTTGTCCGGGAACCGGGAGATCTCAGGTCCGGCCGCCCCGCGAGGGACGGCCCGCATCGGGAAGGCCGGAGGGCCGAAGCCGGTGATGCACGGAGCTGAGAAGTCAGACCCTTCCATAGTAGCTGTGAAGCCGGCGAACGCGGCTGGGCAACCGCCCGCGGAGTTGGTGGAGCCAAGGGAAGGGGCCGAGGGGAACACGATCGGGCACGGCATGCGCCGGACACCGGGCCGGGCAAGCATGTCCCACGGGCTGGATCGTGTACGGCAAGCGGCCAAGGAGCGGAAAGGGGAACGGTTCACCGCCCTGCTGCACCACATGGATGTCGATCTACTGCGGTCCGCCTATGGCTGGCTGCGGCGGGAGGCATCGGCGGGTATGGATGGGGTGACGTGGGATGCGTATGGTGACGGTCTGGAGCGCAAGCTTGCAGACCTGCATGAGCGCATCCATCGCGGTGCCTACCGGGCGCAGCCGTCGCGGCGGGTGTTCATACCGAAGCCGGACGGACGGCGGCGGCCGTTGGGGATCGCGGCGCTGGAGGACAAGATCGTCCAGCGGGCGCTGGTGGAAGTGCTGAACGCGATCTGGGAGCAGGATTTCCTGGGGTTCAGCTACGGGTTCCGACCTGGGCGCGGCCAGCACGATGCGCTGGACGCACTCGCGGTGGGGATCACCCGGTGCAAGGTGAACTGGGTCCTGGACGCCGACATCGCCGGTTTCTTTGACGCGGTCAGCCACGAATGGCTGCTGCGTTTCGTGGAACACCGTGTGGGTGACCGGCGGGTACTCCGCCTGATCCGCAAATGGTTGAAGGCCGGGGTGGCGGAGGACGGGGTGGTGACGCCTGGGACGGTGGGCACGCCGCAAGGTGCGGTGATCTCGCCGTTGCTGGCGAACATCTACCTGCATTACGTCTTCGACCTGTGGGCGGATCGATGGCGCAAGCGCCATGCCCACGGGGACGTCATCATGGTGCGCTACGCCGACGACATCGTCGTCGGCTTCGAGCACCAGGCCGACGCCGTGCGGTTCCTGGCGGATATGCGGGACCGGATGGCAGGGTTTGCGTTGACCTTGCATCCGGAGAAGACACGCCTGATCCGGTTCGGCCGCTTTGCGGCGCTGAACCGGGCGGAGCGTGGTGAAGGCAAGCCGGAAACGTTCAACTTCCTCGGGTTCACCCATATCTGCGGGCGCAGCCGATGCGGGGACTTCCAGCTACGGCGGAAGTCCCGGCGCGATCGGGTGCAAGCGCGGTTGAGGGCGATCCGGGATGGGTTGCGACGCCGGCTGCACACCACGGTCGACGAACAGGGCGCGTGGGTGCGGCAGGTGGTGGGCGGGTTCTTCGCCTACCACGCAGTGCCGACCAACTCCGCCGCCCTGGCGGCGTTCCGCCACCATGTGCGGCGCCTCTGGCAGCGGACGCTCCGGCGCCGCAGCCAGAAGGACCGGACGTCGTGGGAACGGATCACCGTGCTCGCCGACCGGTGGCTTCCGAAACCGCGTATCACGCATCCGTGGCCAGGCGCACGCTTCGCCGTCAAATACCCAAGGTGGGAGCCGTATGCGGGAATCCCGCCCGTACGGTTCTGTGCGGGGGGCGCGCAGTAATGCGCGTCCCTACCGCGATAAGGGTAGGGGAGTCCGCGGCGGCGGCCTTCTCCGTGCCGCCGGGGTGGAACCTGGTTTTGCGCCTCGCCCCCCCCTTCGCCGGCAAAACGAGAAGGGTCGCTCGCCCGCCGGCCGGTCGCGTCGCGGGCAACGGGCGGGGTCGCGGCCGTCGGTGACAGTTCCCCGCCCGGTCCTACGTCCCCTGCCCCGGCATGTGCCGGCGCAACACATCGTTCATCTGCGCCTGCCAGCCGGCGCCTTCCCGGCGGTAGGCCACCACCACGTCGGGGTCCAGGCGCAAGGTCTGGTCGACCTTGCGATCCGGCTTGGCCGGCCGGCCGCGCCCCCGACGCAGAAGCGCATCCGTCGCCGCCTGGCCGATGAACCGGGCAGCACCTCCGCGGCCGGGCGCGCCCGGGCGAGGTCTGCCGCAGTCCATTCCGGAGTGTCGTCGTCCGGGCGCAAGGCCCGGTCATCCATGCTTTTTGCCATCGCATTAAATGATACAATAACAAATACTTAGCGCCGCGCTCATGTGTCATAACAAAAAGACCCGATGATCCAGGAACGGCAACCGAACGCAAATCCGCGCCCGATCTTCATGTGTGGATCAAGGCACTACCCGCCAAGCACTGATCCTGCGGCAATTTCAGTCCCGCGCGCGCCCGGCATCGCCACCGGTGCCGCCAGCACGGACCCGGCCCGACCAACCACCCCCGCCCGATGCGCCCCCGCGCGGCTAAGGCTCCGGCGCCAACTCCAGCGCCGCCGACATGTCGGTGCCGAACTCGTTGAACACCTGGCAGGGATAGGTCGCGGCGAGCCAGGCGATGAACGCGGCCGACAGCCCGGCCAGCGCCCCGTCCAGGGCCGGCGCGACGTGGATTTCTTCCGGCGCCACCTGGATCAGCAGCACCTGGGGAAACCCGTCCTCCGGATGCGCCAGCCGGCGCGCCTGCAAGCTCTCCCGCATCGCCGCGGTGGGCGCCACGACATGCATCGACGGCAGCGCCGCGTCGCGGAACGCGAAGCCGAGCGTGCCGATGCGTGCCGCCACCTGGTCCACGTCGAAGCGCCCGGCGCGCGGCACGAAACGCAGCTCTTCTTCTTCCAGCAGGGTTTGCATGTCGGGTCCCGTCATGTCTTCAGGCCTGTCATTTCTTCAGGGGGGCCGCGACCCGGATCGTCGCCGTCGCCTCGCCCGCCTCATAGCGCTTCGTGGCCGCCACGACGAGCTTCAGGGTCTGGGTGCTGCCCGGCGGCAGCTTGTTGCCGACCGAGACCTGGGTGCCGTCGCCGCGATAGAATTTCTTCTCCGCCCCGCCCAGCACCTCGGCGTTCAGGTGCAGCTCGGCGGTCATCTGCGTCCCGGCGGGCACCTCGGCCGGCGGGTTCCAGACGATCACCTGCTTCTCCTTCGGCCGGCAGAACAGATGCGTGGTCTGCACCGCCCCGGACTGGAACGCCTCGGTCTCGTCCGCGTCGTCGATGTCGTCCGGAACCTTGGTGTCGCCAGGCCCCTTGGCGGCGGGCATGCCGTCCGACGTCACCTTGAAGGCGATGTCGCCGCCGCCGGCCGACGGGCCTTCGGACGTGCGCGCCTCGATGCAGAACATCGGCTTGCCCGGGTTGTGCATGTCGCCGTTGCTCTTGTAGCGGATCTGCAGGCCGTTATCGAAGGTCCAGATCGTGTTCGGATAGGTCCCGCCCTGCGTGGTGCGCGCGCTGTCCGGGGTCTTCTGCTGCAACGCGTCCAGATGCGCGTTCAGCTCCTCGGGCGTCATCGTGCCGATCTCGCGCATCAGTTGCTGGCCCATCATCTTGAGCGAGTCGGGGTCGGACCCGTCGTCGTCCTCCCATTCCTTGACCCGCTGGCCGGCCTTGCCGGAGGTGGGCTTCTTCCAGGCGCCGCCGTCGCGCATCGCCTCGCTGCCGCGCTTCGTCTCCTCGCTCGCCACCACCAGCAGCCGCACCTCCGCGCCCGCCGGCTCGTGCAGCGCGTCGCCGGCGAAGCGGACGCGCAGGAACTGCGTGCCGACGGTGGGCAGGCCGGTGCCGTCCGCCGGATCGTAGACGAGGCTGGTCTTGAGGCTGTCGGGCACGATTTTGGCGTTCAGTTGCGTGCCGGACAGGTCCGTGCCGACGACGACCGGCTTCGGCGCGGCCCAGGTGAGCTTCGGCACCGCCTTCACCGTCTCGACCGTGCCCGACTTGCTCGCCGTGGCGTGGGTCTTGGTCGCCGCCACCACGACCGTCACCGCCTGGCCCTGCCCCACCGCGACGAAATTTCCGCCCGCCGGCGCCGTCACGCTGAACGCGCCGGCGCCGGCCGAGACCGAGGCTTGCAGGAACTCGGGCGTCAGCTTCTGCGTCACCGGCAGTTTGGGCGGCAGCACCCAGTCGATGCTGCGCGGCGCGAGGGTCACCTTGACGCTCGCCGTCGCCGTCCCCGCCAGCCATTTGTCGCGCGCCCCGGGCGCGGTGACGGTCAGCGCCACCGCCTCGCCGACCGCCAGACTCCCGTCGTCCGGGTCGAGCTCCAGGCCGTCGCCCTCCCCGGTTGCCGTGGCGCCCAAGGTCTGGAGCGTGACCTTGGTGCCCCAGACGATCTCCTTCGGCGGCGTCCAGGTGATCGCGCGCCGCGGCAGGCCCACCGCGACCGTCACCGTGACCGAGCCCGCCTGGTGGGTGTCGGTCTCGGCGGCGTCGATGCGGAACTTCTGCCCCTCGCCGGGTTTGCCGAAGCGCACCAGCTCGGTCTTTTCGGTGCCGCGGAACAGGGTGAGCGGGGCGGTCGGCTGGACGGCGGCGTTCAGGCTGGAGAGGGTGAGCTCGGTCTGCGTGGTGACCCCGGTGGGCGCGGTATAGGTGATGACCGGGACCGGTTTTTCGCCGAGTTCGGTCGCCTGGTCGATGGCGACGATCAGCGCCTCGGCGGCTTCGGTCTGGGTGGCGATGTCGTCGCGCATCTGGTCGCGTTCGGACTCGACGTTGTCCACGAAGCGGGTTTCCAGCGCCTGCATCGCCTTGGCCAGGGTCTCGCGCCGGGTCTGCAGCGGCTTGGCGCGCGTCACGGGGGTTTTCAACAGCCCGGCGTCGATCGTTTTCAGGTGCTGCACCAGGGCGTCGTAGTCCTTCTTCAGCCCCTGCACCGACTCCGACTGGCCGGTGCCCGAATAGCCGGCTTCCCAGGTGCCGGTCTTCACCTTGCCGGTCTTGCCGATGTCGAGGCTGAGCGCGAGGACGATGCCGAGCGCGGATTTTCCCTTCGCCTGGCTCATGCCGCCTCCGTCTGCGCCTGGGCCTCGCGCAGGCCGGCGAGGGCGGCGAGCAGCGGCCGGCGCAGCGCGACGGTGATGCCGAACCCGTTCGGGTCCTCGGCCTCGGCGATGATGTCGTCGGTCTCGATGTAGCGCTGCAACTCGGCCACCTGTCGCGGGGTCGTGGGCGCTTCGGTGAGGTTGGCCTGGATGGCGCGCAGCAGGATCACCGCCCGGTCGCGTTCCGGCACGTCCATCCGGCGCACCGCCGCCTCCAGCGCGCGCAGGGAGGTCATCGCCGTCGCGCGCGCCGCCTGCCAGCCGGCCAGGGCGTCGGCCGGGCGCCGGACAGTGGAAATGGCTTCTTCGCGCGGCGGAGCGTCGGTGGTGATGGGAGGAGCCTCGTCGGTGGACGGGCCGCCGCCAGTGGTGATGGTGGACGGGGCCTCGTCGGTCGATGAGCCGCCGGTGGTAATGGACGGAGCCGTCTCGCGCGACGGACCGGTTGCGGGCGAAAGTGCGGCGAGCCGCTTCTCCAGCGCATCGAGCAGGGCATGTGCCTGCGTGAACTCCTGCTTGCGGGCGAAATACCCGGCTTCGCTGGCGCTCACGCGCATATCCTGGGCGTCCGGCTGTCCGGCCGCCCGGGCGGCCTGGATCCGCGGCATCAGCTTGGCAAGCCGCGCGGTGAAGCCGGCCATCCCGCTGTCACGAGCGGGGACGGTCGGCGCCGCCGTGACACCCAGCACCCGTTGCAGCCACGCCGCCTTGGCGTCCGACGCACTGGTTTCGCCCACCCGGCTGCCTCCCTTGGGTCACGCTCATTCTGGACCGGTTCCGGCCGGGATTCCAGCAGCTTCGCCGGGCGGCGCACCGCGGCACCGGCTTTCATCCCCGATGGCACACATTCCTGGGGGCGCATCGGCCGCCGGATGCGCTACCCTTCCCCCAACTCCAGCACCATCCCGTCGAATCCCAGCTCCACCCCCGGGGGCAGCCGCCCGCCCACGTGCGCCCAGTCGATGTCGGTGCCCATGTGCGTCAGCACCGTCCGCCGCGCCCCCACCCGCGCCGCCCAGTCCAGCACCAGGTCCAGATGCGCATGCGTCGGATGCGGCGTCAGGCCGAAGCAATCCACCACCCAGACCGCCACGCCGGCCAGCGCGGCGAAGGCCGCCTCGTCGAGCCGCACCACGTCGGTGGAATAGCCGAACGCTCCGATGCGCAGGCCCAGCGATGCGCCGTAGCCGTGATCCTGGACGAAGGTGCGCAGGTGCAGCCCTGCAACGTCCAGGACGCCGTCGGGCGCGATCGCGCTTGTCTCCAGCACCGGACGGAAGAACCCGGGCGGCTTCCAGGGCCGGAACGCATAGGGGAAGCGCGCGGTGATCTCCTCCAGCACCGGCGCGATGGCGAGCGCCGGCAGCGGCCGGCCGGCGATCCGGTTCAGGATGCGCACGTCGTCGAGGCCGGTGATGTGATCGGCATGCGCATGGGTGAACAGGATCGCGTCGATGCGCGGGATGCGCGCAGGCCAGCAACTGGGTTCGGAGATCGGGCGAGGTATCGACCAGAAGCCGTTCTCCGCTCGCGCTTTCCACCACGATGCTGCTGCGGGTGCGGCGGTTGCGCGGCTCGGCCGGATCGCAGCGCCCCCAGTCGCCGGTCCCGTCGGCGCCGCCGATCAGCGGCACGCCGGCCGAGCCCCCCGTGCCGAGCAGCACCACCCGCATCAGGCCGCTTTCCGGAACAGGCGGCGAAAATTCTCCGTCGTGCGCTCGGCGAGTGCCGCCGGCTCCAGCCCGCGCAGCCCGGCCAGCACCGCGGCGGTATGCACGACGAAGGCCGGTTCGTTGCGCTTGCCGCGCAGCGGCACCGGCGCGAGGTAGGGCGCGTCGGTCTCCACCAGCAGCCGATCGAGCGGAAGATCGCGCGCGATATCCCGGATTTCCTGCGATTTCGGGAAGGTCAGGATGCCCGACAGGCTGACAGAACCGCCGAGCGCGACCGCCACCTCGGCCAGCGCACGGGAGGAGGAGAAGCAGTGCAGCAGCAGGGCGAAGTCCCCTCCCCGGTCGCGCTCGTCGCGCAGGATGGCGGCGATGTCGGCGTCGGCGTCGCGCGCATGGATCACCAGCGGCACCCCGGCCAGGCGGGCGGCACGGATATGGGCGCGGAAATTCGCCTGCTGCACGTCGCGCGGGGCGCGATCGTAGAAATAGTCGAGCCCGGATTCCCCGATGCCGATCACCTTCGGATGCGAGGTAAGGGCGGCAAGTGCCTCGGGTTGTGGGATTTCCGCCTCGGCGGCGTGGTGCGGATGGACGCCGACGGTGGCCCAGACGTTCGCATGGCCGGCGGCGATGGCGATGACGGCCGGGGCCTGCGCCAGGGTGGTGCCGATGCTGACCATCTCGCCGACGCCGGCCGCCGCGGCGCGGGCCAGGAGGTCCGGCAGGTCGGCGGCGGGGAACATGTCCAGGTGGCAGTGGGAATCGATCAACATCGGAAGGTTGTCCGGGGCGGCTGGATCACGCGCCGGGCGTTCCTGTGCTGCGCTCCCTCCTGCCGCCCTTGGTCCGCTTCGGCCTCCGCGGCGCTGCGTGTTGAACTTGGAGCGGCCTGCCGGCGCCGATCCCGCCCGCCGTCACAAGGAGCAGGCGCTTCCCCTGGGGCGGCAGGCTTCACAGCGAGGGGCGCGTGCAAATTCATAATACCAGCCACTTAACCCGCATCTTCGACATGCCGCGGGAACACTCCGGCCGGCGCCGGCAGCACCGTGCCGTCCACCAGCGGCACCGCCAGCGCAGCGAAATTCCGGGCGTCCGCCGCCACCCCCAACTGGTCCAGCATCCGCGCCATCGATCCCGGCATGAACGGCTGCAGCACCGTCGCCATCACCCGCAGCGTCTCCACCAGCACCCGCAGCACCGCCCCCATCCGCGCCATGTCGGTCTTGCGCAGCGCCCATGGCGCCTGGCGGTCGATATAGGCGTTGGCGGCGCGCACGACCTTCCACACCTCCTCCAGCGCCTCGTGGAACACCTGGCGGTCGAGCAGCGCGCGCAGCACGTCGGGCAGCGCGGCGGCGGCCTCCAGCAGCTCGGTGTCCTCGGCGGTGGGTGCCCCCCTGCCCGGCAGCACGCCGCCGCAGGTTGCGTGCGATCAGCGCTCAGCGCTGCGCTGCGCCAGGTTGCCGAGCTCGTTGGCCAGCTCGACGTTGATCCGGCTCACCAGCGCCGGATGGCTGATGGTGCCGTCGCCGCCGAACGGCTTCTCGCGCAGCAGGAAGTAGCGCACCTGATCGAGCCCGTAGGTGGCGACGAGTTGGCGCGGCTCGATGACGTTGCCGAGCGACTTGCTCATCTTCTCCCCCTCCACGGTCCACCAGCCGTGCGAGGAGACGCGCCGCGGCAGCGGCAGCCCGGCCGCCATCAGGAAGGCCGGCCAGTAGACGGCGTGGAAGCGGATGATGTCCTTGCCGACCACGTGCACGTCGGCCGGCCAGAAGCGCCAGCGCGGCGCGTCCGGATCGGGGAAGCCGCAGGCGGTGACGTAGTTGTTCAGCGCGTCCAGCCACACGTACATGACGTGCCCGGGGGCGCCCGGCACCGGGATGCCCCAGGTGAAGCTGGTGCGGCTGATCGAGAGGTCGCGCAGGCCGCCGCGCACGAAGCTCAGCAGCTCGTTGCGCGCGCCCGGTGGGCAGAATGAAGTCGGGCTGGTCCTCGTACAGTTTCAGCAGTGGTTGCTGGAAGGCGCTGAGGCGGAAGAAATACGACGGCTCGCGCACCCAGGCGACCGGCGCGCCGGTGGGCGCCAGCTTGGTCCCGTCGGCAGCGGTCGTCAGTTCCGCCTCGTCGTAGAAGGCTTCGTCGCGGACCGCGTACCAGCCCTCGTAATGACCAAGGTAGATGTGGCCCGCGTCGGCGATCCGGCGCCAGAGTTCGGTGCAGGAGCGCTTGTGCCGTTCCTCCGTGGTGCGGATCCAGTCGTCGTACGACACGCCCATCTTGTCGGACATGTCGCGGAAATCGGCCGAAACCTTGTCGGTGAAGCTCTGCGGGTCAGTCCCCGCATCGGCTGCCGCGCGCTCCACCTTCTGGCCGTGCTCGTCGGTGCCGGTCAGGAAGAACACGTCGCACCCGTCGAGCCGCTTGAAGCGGGCCAGCACGTCGGTCGCGATCGAGGTATAGGCGTGGCCGATATGCGGCGCGCCGTTCACGTAATAGATCGGTGTCGTGACGTAGAAACGCTTGTTCATGCGGGACAAAGCTGGCTCATGCGGGACCTTGCGCGGAGGGGGCGAGCAGCGCCAGGCCGGCCACGATCGCCTGGCGCTTGTCGAGCGCGAAGCGCTCGGTTTCGTCCTGCAGCTTGCGTCAGGCCGTGCCACACGTCGCCCCAGGCGGCAAGGGGGCGTAGCGCGACCAGCCGTTCCTGTGCCGGATCGGCGCGCCCGGCCAGGGTCTCGCGCACGGCGGCGGCGAGTGCCGCGCGCAGCAGGTCCATGAAGGTGCCGAAGCCGGTCTCGCCGCGGCCGAGCTTGTCGGCGATCTCGTAGGCGCGGGTGGGCGGCAGGGACGGCAGGGCGGCGAGCACGTCGTCCACCAGGGCGGCGATCGCCAGCCCCTCGGCCTCGGCGAGCAGCAGGGCGCGGCCGGGGGAGCCCTCGGCCAGGGTGATCAGCCGGCTGCGCTCGGCCTCGACCATCTCAGGGAGGGCGCGGGCCAGCAGTTCGGCCATGGCCGTGTCGGGCAGCGGGGCGAGGCGCAGGCGGCGGCAGCGGCTGCGGATGGTGGGCAGCAGCCGCCCGGGAGCGGCCGAGACCAGCAGCAGCACCGCGCGCGCCGGCGGTTCCTCCAGAACCTTCAGCAGCGCGTTGGCGGCGGCGGGGTGCATGTCCTCCGCGCCGTCGACGATGGCGACCCGCCAGCCGCCCTCGGCCGGGGTGAGCGCCATGAAGCCGGCGATGCGGCGGACGTCCTCGGCGGTGATGACGGAGCGGACCCGCTTGCGCTTTTCGTCGTAGCCGCGTTCGACGGTGATGAGGTCGGCGTGGGCGCCGGCGGCAACCCGGCGGAACACCGGGTGGGCGGGATCGAGCGCCAGCCCCCCTGCCCCGCCCGATGGCCCGCTGCCCGTCTGATCATCGCCCATCTGGTGACCGCCCATCTGGTCAGCGCCCAGGCGAGCGGCGCGCGGGCGGCCAGCGAGCAGGCGGCGGGCGAAGCGATAGGCGAGCGTCGCCTTGCCGATCCCCTCCGGACCGGTGATCAGCCAGGCATGGTGCAGCCGCCCGCCAGAAAGGGCGGTGTCGAGGGCGCTTTCGGCCGCCTCATGACCGAGCAGGATCGGGTTGGCGCGGGGATCGGGGAGCATCGGACGGTTATAGCGGCTGCGCGGCGGCGTGGGAGGATAAGGAGCGGACCGCGGCGGGATGCTCCGGTCGCGGCACAATCACGGTAATTTTACACGCCCAGGTTGCAGTCGTTTTACCCAGTGAAATTCCGCCGCGGCGCGCCTCCGGGGACAACTTCATCCACAGGTTGTTGATAAGTAAAATCAGCAACAGCGCGGAACCGATTCCAAGGACTCGCGAATTTTACGCGCGCCCGACGACAGACAAGGAGAAAGCACCACAGTCGAAGCACGACCGGATGTTTGGAACGAACACAGAATATGGCCCGGGATTGCTGCGGGGTCGGCAGTTTGTGCCGGGTTTCTCGCCCTAGCACGTCGATGACGCTTGGCAACCCATGCTCACATGGTGTTGAAATACATCTGTAGGTTGTATCCGCCTGCGCCGCGTAAGAAGGAGAGAGTGCCGGTGGCCAAGGGAAAAATGCTCGACAAATTGGTACGCGACCGCCTGCGCGAATGGCCGCAGTGCCCGCCTGGGTTGCGGCGGCGGAAGAACGGGCCGGCAACCTGGCTGCGCGGCCGGCCAGCCGAGGATCTCGGCTCCTGCCATCCGTTCCTGAAGCTGCCCGGCAGTTCCCGGCTGCGCACCCTGCCCGACGGACTCTGGCTCAATTTCGGCGGCACGCCGGTGGATGCCTATGTGGATATCTTCGCGGTCGAAGCCTGCGGTTCGCTCCAGAACCTGCTCGACAAGCGGTCCCGCTTCGCCCCCAGCACCCATTCGCTGCTGGCGGTCTGCCCGGTGCCCTGGCTGCTGGCGCCGGTCGCACCCGGCGATCCCACGCCGCGCTGGCGCGCCACCGGCGTGCTGCGCTTCGAGCCGGTGCTGCCGGTCGTGCTGCCGGTGCGCGACATGCGGGTGCTCTACGCGCTGAAGCAGCCGCATTACGAGGGGTTCGCCCGGCACCAGTTGCCGCATCCGCATGAATATTTCGTGCCGATGGACAGTATCGTCGCCAAGGACGGCGCCCGCGATCCGGCGCTGCGGGCGCTGCTGGCGCGGGCCTGTGCAGCCGCGAATTTCCTGCATGCGCCGGAACCGGCATGAGCAGGTTTGAAGAGAGTCCCCGAGTGCCGCCAAAGCCGGGAGAAAGACTGAGAGTTTGCGAATGAATGCTCGTCTTCCTCCGAAGACACCTGGAAACCCGAGCATTTTCAACAAGCGTTCATGCACAAGTTCGATTTCTTTTTCATGCTCTGAGCACGTCCGGCGGGTGTTCGCCGCCACTGCGTTGCCAAGCGGGCGGGAGACGGAACGGTTGCACGGACCCGTGGCGGGGCCCACGGGCAAGGCCCAGGGCCCCTTCCCCTTGCGGGCCGGACAGCACCGTGCGCATGATCGCAACGGTCGCCGCCGGCACACAGCATCATTTGTCAAAGGCTTCCATCCGCAGCCGGCCCGGAAACGCAAGAATTCCGTCTCGACAAGGCATACAAACTGTGGTTGTGTCGCTACCGCCCCAGGTTGAAGGCGAGTCGTGCAGCCCGTTATGCCACAGGCCCCCGGTTCGCTCCTGGATCGTCCTTTGTCCTCCGGACCGATGCCAGTCGGGCGTCCCGGGCACAGGCAGCCGGGACCGCTCCACCGTCACCCCCACATCCTGCCGCTCGGCGACACGGCGCTCACGGTGGATTTCGGCGACGTCATCGACCCCGAGCTGAACCGCGCCGTGCTGGCGCTGGAACAGGCGGTGACGGCGGCCGAACTGCCCGGCGTGCTGGAAACCGTGCCGAGCTACCGCGCGCTCATGATCCTGTACGACCCGGCGGAAATCGGCTTCGAGCCTCTTGCCGCCCGGCTGCGCGATCTGCTCGCGACCGCGGCTTGCGCCGATACCCGGCCAGGCACCGGCTGGGTCGTGCCGGTATGCTACGCTAAGCCCTTCGGCCTCGACCTTGACGAACTCGCGGTGGCACACGGCCTGAGCGCGGAGGGCCTCTGTGCCCTGCATGCCGCCGCCTGCTACAGCGTCTACATGGTCGGCTTCGCGCCGGGGTTCACCTATCTGGGCGGGCTGGATCCGGCGCTGGCCGTGCCGCGCCGCGCCACCCCGCGGCCGCAGGTGCCGGCCGGCTCGGTGATGATCGGCGGCCGGCAGGCCGCCATCGTCTCGATGCCGATCCCGACCGGCTGGTACGTGCTCGGGCGCACGCCGCTGGCCGCATTCGATGCGCAGCGGGCCGATCCGTTCCTGTTCCGGCCTGGCGATACGGTGCGCTTCCGCCCGGTGCCGCCGGCCGAATACGAGCGCCTTGCCGCACTGCCGGCCGCGGAGCTGTGCGCCCTGGCAAGGGAGCCGGCGCCGTGCCCGGCTTCCTGAGGGCGGTCGCCCCCACGCCGTTCGTTACCGTGCAGGACCGCGGCCGCCAGGGTTGGCGCCGCTTCGGCGTTTCCGGCTCCGGCGCCATGGACCCCGACCAGCTCGCCATTGCCAACGTCCTGGTCGGCAACGCACCGCAGCAGGCGGGGCTGGAATTCGCCTATGCCGGCGGGGTGTGGGAGGTGGGGGCGGGGCTCTGCCGGATCGCCGTCACCGGTGGCCGCTTCGCGGTGGCGATCGACGGCGTGGCGCTGCCGGCCTTCGCCAGCGCAACCTTGCGCCGGGGCCAGTACCTCACGATCGGCGCCGCACCGGATGCGGTCTGGGGCTACCTTGCGGTGGCGGGCGGGTTCGCGCTGCCGCGGCAGTTGGGCAGCCTGTCCACCCATGCCCGCTCCGGGATCGGCGGGTTTGGCGGGCGCGCGGTGTGCGCCGGCGACGCGCTGCCGCTGGCAGCCGAACGCGTGGGTGGGGGGGGCGAGCGGTGTGTTGCCCCGCCACCGGCAGCGGCGGGGCCGATCGGCCTCGTGCTCGGCCCGCAGACCGAGCGTTTCACGGATGCGGCGATGGAAACCCTGCTGGCGGACGAATGGCGGGTCGGCCGGCACAGCGACCGCATGGCCTACCGGCTGGAGGGACCGCCGCTCGCCCATCGCGGCGGCCACGATATCGTCTCCGACGGCACCGTGCCGGGCAGCATCCAGGTGCCCGGCAACGGCGCGCCGCTGGTGCTGATGCGCGACTGCCAGACCACCGGCGGCTATCCGAAGATCGCGACCGTGGTCACCGCGGATTTGCCGCGTCTCGCGCAGGTACGCCCCGGCGCCGCGCTGCGCTTCTGCGCGCTGACGGTGGAGGAGGCGCAATGCCTGGCCGCACGGCGGGCGGCGCGGCTGCTGCGGCTGCTGCGCACCATTCCCCATCTCGGCGACGGCCGGCGTCCGGCTGTCGCCGCGGCACCCCGGGATGGCCGGGCTGGCGCCTTCGCCGCCGTCGGCGCCTGAGAACCGGCGAAAGGAATGCCTGCCAGACCGCTGAAATCGTCCTAAATCCGGCATCCTCAACCGCCGTCCGCGCAGGCGTTCGATTGCCGTTCGCGCGGTGTGCGGGCGCGGAACAACCGGCCTGCCGCGGGAAATGACGCGCAGGGACAGGGGTTTTTCAGCCGCGGTTCCGGTACGGGCCGCCCTCCTCGGATCCACTGCGGCCAGTGGCATGGCGCGCCGGGCGTTCAGTCACGCGCCGCCGCGCGCGGGGGGGCCGGCGCCAGGCCCGTATTGCCGCGTGGTTTGGCTGCCAGGGTCGCGGCCCAGCGGCGGACGAGCCGATCACCGTCCTCCGCGGCCATGAGGGTGGGATCGAGCACGTACACCTCGGGCTCGTCAGGTCCTGCCGGCGCGACCGCAGCGATCGTCCCGACAGCCATCCGGCCGGCGCGGAACCGCACCCGCCGGCCCTGCACCGCGCCGAGCAACCGTGCGAGCTGGCCGAATGCCTGGCAGTAGAGCAAGGCTGCGATCGCCTGGCGCAGCAACCGCGCGGAGCCGGCGAGCAGCGGTTGGTCATACAGAACGGCCCTGGCACAAAGGCTGCGCGCGATGTCGAGCCGACCGGCGCGGGCCGCCTGCGCCGCGGCGCCCAGGCGTACGCCCAGCGCCGTCGCGGCCTGGGCCGCGCCTTGTATGTGTGCGGCCTGGGCCGCGCCTTGTATGTGTGCGGCCTGGGCCGCGCCTTGTATGTGTGCGGCCTGGGCCGCGCCCTGTGTGTGTGCGGTCTGGGTGGCCGTGCGGCGGGGTTCGGATGGGGCAAACAGCAGATCGACTGTGTCGGTCATCGGTACTTCCTCGCTGCCGCGGTGAACCGACCCTGCCGTGACGGCGGGGCCCGCCCCACACCCTGTTCCGGCTGGCATTGCAGGCCCGTTACGGGAAACCGGCAGAAGAGTTTCGCGAAGCGATTAAGCTCGTGTTAAGTTGACGCCCGGAACATGAATGGGATCCGGCGGCGCCACGCATGCAAATGCTTTGCAAGCCGCCGGGCCGGAAGATGGCACCTCGCTTGAAGACGCCTCGAGAAGGGTCCCCCGGGGGCGCGGGGCGGAGATCTGACGATGGGCCATGACCGATAGCCATCACAGGCCGGGCCGGATCGGCCACGGGGCAGGACGGTTGGCGGCGGCAAGGGGTCCGGCTGTGCCGGGAACGGTCGCCTGGCAAAGGCCGCCCGATCCCCCGGGGTCGATCGGCCCCGGGCATGAGAGGTCTCGCCGGGAGGCGGACACGCCGGGCGCCTCCTCCGCGTTCAGTGCGCTGCGTCGCGCCGTGCTCACGCACGAGACGCTGATGATCCTGCCCGAATTCCTGGTCATCCTCGTCACGATTGCCGCACTCTGGGCCGGGATTTTCGCGACCCTCGACCAGCAGCGCGGCGCGGCGCGGCAAGCGGCCTACCAGGCGACCGCCAGCCTGGCCCGCGCCTACGACGAAAGCACCAAGCGGATCATCGGCGAGGCGGACGAGACCTTGCTCAGCGTGCGCGCCTTCTATCGCGCGTTGGGACCGCGCTTCAGCCTGGCTACGTGGGCGCGCTCGCAGACCTCGCACAACCGCATGGTCCCGCAGGTGGCGCTGATCGGCCCCACCGGCTGGCTGCTCGGCTCGACCTACGGCATTCCCCCCAAACCGGTCGACCTGGCGGATCGGCCGCATTTCCTCGCGCAGAAGAATTCCACGCGGGACGCGCTTTATATCAGCGTCCCGGTGCTCGGCCGGGTGACCGGCAAGGAGACGATCCAGCTCACCCGCAAGCTTCTGGGGCCGGATGGCGCATTCGCCGGGGTGGCGGTCGTCTCGCTCGATTGCCGGCGGCTCTCCTCGTTCTATTCCGCGCTCGGTGCGCAGTCGGGCTTCGTGGGGCTGCTGCGCAGCGACGGCACCATGCTGGCGCGCGGCCCGCTGCTGGCCGGCACGATCGGGCGGCAGCTCGGCCAATCGGCTGCATTCCGCACGATCATGGCCAACGGCAGCGGCCACCTGCGAATCCGCAGCACGTTCGACGGCAAGCGACGCTACGTGAGCTTCCGCCACGTCGCCGGCTACCCGCTGATCGTGCTGGTGGGTTTCGACCGTAGTACCGTGTTCCATGAATACCGCATCCAGCACTTCCGCTGGACGGAGGCCGGCGGCATCGTTACCGCCGTACTGCTGGCGATCGGCTTGCTGTGGATCCGCCAGCGCCGCCGCTCGATCGCCTCGCGCCGCGCCCTGGTCGCCACGTTGCAGGCAATGAACCAGGGCATCGTCATGATCGACCCCACCGGACGGGTGCCGGTGGTGAACCGCCGTGCGCTGGAACTGCTCGGGCTGCCGCGGGACGCGCGCGCCCGGCAGACCGGCTGGCGGCGCCTGCTGGCGCGCGCGTGGCGCACGGACCCCCTCGCCGGCCCCGCCGACCTGTGGTCGCGCCTGCCGGGCCGGATGCTCGGGGTTCCGGTCGGGATCGCGGCCGAAGACGCGACGAACGCAAGGCTGGTCGGCGAATGGCAGCGCGAGTCCGGGCAGATCATCGAGATCGCGCGCTTTCCCACCCAGGCCGGCGGCATGGTCGAGACCTACACGGACGTGACGGCCGACCGGGCGGCGACCCGCCAGATCCGTCATCTCGCCAATCATGACGGGCTGACCGGACTGCCCAATCGGCTGCTGTTGCAGCACACTCTGATCACCATGATCGCCGCCGCGGCGGTGCGGCCGGTGCTGCTGCTGCTGATCGATCTCGACCGCTTCAAGAGCGTGAACGACACCCTGGGTCATCCGACCGGCGATCGCGTGCTGGTCGAGGTCGCGGACCGGCTGCGCCGGCATGCCGGCGCCGGGGGGATGGTCGCGCGCATGGGCGGGGACGAATTCGTGCTGCTGCTGCGCTCCGGCATCGGCGACCCGCATGGCGAGCAGCTTGCCCGCAGCATCGTGCGCGCGCTCAGCGAACCGATGCGGGTCGGCTACCACGAGGTCCGGCTCGGGGCGAGCGTCGGCATCGCCGAAGAGCCCGCCGGCGGCGGCGATGCCGATGCGCTGATGCGCAACGCCGACATCGCCCTCTATCGCGCCAAGGCGGACGGCCGTGGTGCCGTGCGTCGCTTCGATGCGTCCATGGTGACGGAGATAGAGGCCCGGACCGCGCTGGAGGCCGATCTCCGCGCGGCGATCGAGGCCGATGAGATCGAGGTCGCGTTCGAGGCGCAGATCGATACCGAGACCCTGATCCCGGCCGGGTTCGAGGCCCTGGCCCGCTGGCGCCACCCGGCGCGCGGCACGGTGCCGCCGGTCGTGTTCATCCCGCTCGCCGAGGAATGCGGCCTGATCCACGCGCTCGGCGCCGCGGTGCTGCGCCAGGCCTGCGTCGCCGCCGCCGGCTGGCCCGCCGGCTGTCGGGTCGCGGTGAACATCTCGCCGGCGCAACTGCTCGATTCGGGGCTGCCCGCGCTGGTCGCGGAGGCCCTCGCCGCCAGCGGCCTGACGCCGGATCGGCTGGAACTCGAGATCACCGAAGGCGTGCTGATCGCCGAGGAACAGCGGGTGCTCGGCACCCTGCACGCGCTCAAGCAGATGGGCGTGCGCCTGGTGCTGGACGATTTCGGCACCGGCTACTCGTCGCTGAGCTACCTGCTCAAGCTGCCGGTCGACCGGGTGAAGATCGACAGGAGCTTCGTGCAGCGCCAGCCGTTCGACCCGGCCGCGCGTGCGATCGTGGAGGCGATCATCGAGCTTGCGTTGCACCTTGGCCTCGCGCTCACCGCCGAGGGCGTCGAGACCGAGCAGCATCTGGCGATTCTGCGCCAGCAGGGCTGCGCGCTGGTGCAGGGCTGGCTGTTCGCCCGGCCGATGCGCGCGGCCGACATCGCGCCGCGCTTTTGGCCGTCCCGCCAGAGCGGCACGGCACCACCGGCCACATCGCGCCACGCCGCAGAGCGGCCGCCCATCGATCGGGTGTCCACCGACCGCGTGGATATGGTGCAGCCGATCGGGTAGGTGCCCGACCGGCCGCGTCGCGATCGCCTGGCCGCCCTCCCCCATCGTCCGTCGGATGGGCGGCCACGCCGTGCTGGCGCCGGCGCCGCGATTCTGTTCCTTTGCCCGCAGGCAACTGGGGCCCGAGTCGCATGGCGATGGTCATCACGGTCGCGCAGCAGAAGGGCGGCACCGGCAAGACCACCTTGGCGGCGAACCTCGCCGCGGCGCTGGCGGCCGGGCGGCGTGTGGCGCTGCTCGATATCGACCCGCAGCGCAGCCTCGCGCGCTGGCACGGGCTGCGCGCCGCCCGTCCGCACGCCCCGCCGGCGATCGCGTTCGCCGATACCGCCGGCTGGCGACTCGCCGGCGAACTCGATCGCCTCAAACGCACCCATGACGCAGTGCTGATCGACAGCCCGCCGCAGATCGACACCGACGCGCGGCTCGCGATCCGTGCCGCCGACCTCGTGCTGGTGCCGGTGCAGCCGAGTCTGCCCGATCTCTGGGCCGCCGAGGGCACGCTCGCGCTCGCGAGCGCCGAACGCCGGCCCGTGCGACTGGTGCTGAACCGCGCCCCCGCTGCCGGCCGGCTGCGCGAGACGGTGGAGGCCGCCATCGCCGCCGGCGCCCTGCCGCGGCTGGCCGCCGTGCTCGGCAACCGAGTAGGCTTCGCGAGCGCCTTCGCCGAGGGGCTCGGCGTCACCGAGGCCGCCCCGCGCGGCACCGCCGCGGCCGAGCTGCGTGCCCTGCTGGAAGAAATCGAGGAGCTGATCCGATGAGTGCCGTCACCAACCTGGTCGCCAATCCGTGGGGCTGGGTGCTTGCCCTGCACCTTCTCTGTGCCGTTGCCTGGGTGGGCGGGATGCTGTTCGCGCTCGCCGTGGTGCGCCCGGCGCTCGGGGTGCTGGAGCCGCCGCAGCGGGTGGCGCTGCACCATCGCATCTTCCGCCGCTTCTTCCTGGTCATCTGGCACGCGATGCCGCTGATCCTGATCTCCGGCTATGCGCTGGTGTTCGGCGTCTATGGCGGCTTCCGCCGGCTGCCGTGGAACGTGAACGCGATGCAGGGGATCGGGCTCGTGATGGCCGTGGTATTCCTGCTGATCGTGTTCGGCCCCTTTCGCCGGTTCCGCGCCGCGGTCGGCACCGCGCGGGCGCTGGAGGCGGCGGAGAAGATCCGGCGGCTGATCCTGGTGAATCTGGTACTCGGGGTGGTCGTCGTGGTGCTGGCGGCGCTGTAGCCGCTGCGCGCGCCGTCACGCCCGAACGGAGTACGCAAGCACACGCGGTGCCCGTGCTGCAGGCAAGGCGCGCACATGCGCTCCGCACTGCGATCGGCCGCGAGCGCGACGAACCGATGCGCGCATGCACGAGACGCCGCGCGAGCCGGCGGCAAACAGGCGGACGGGGGAACCACCTGGCGGATGATCGCCCGGACGGCGATGACCCGGTGGGCCGGTCACCCGGTCGGCGATCGCCCAGGCCAGCAAATCGGGAGCATTCATTGTTATTGCGTTCCCATATGCCGGCCGGACGCCGGCAGGGCAATCGGGTGAACCGGAGATATTGCAGCGGATGGCGGCGGCTTCACCTCTCCCGCTTTCGCGGGCTTGGGCCGCGAAGCGGACCAAGGTCGGTTCGCGGAGCGAACCGGGTGAGGGTGCCGTGCCTCGTGCCCTCACCCGCCGCGCTGCGCACGGCGACCTCTCCCGCTCTCGCGGGAGAGGTGACACGCCGGAGGGCCGCTCGATTGCCCTGCAAACGTCGGCAGCGGCGCTTGCGGCGCCGGCACGACGCAGTTACAAAATCGGTCGACCTGACCCGGGAGACCCGCCTTGAAGCGTCGCGACGTTCTGCAAACCGCGCTTGCCGGCACCGCCGTCCTTGCCGCCCCCCGCATTGTCCGGGCGGAGACCGAGCGGGTCCTGAAATTCGTTCCGCAATCGGATCTCGCCTCGCTCGATCCGATCTGGACCACGGCGGATGTGACCCGCAACCACGGGTTCCTGGTGTTCGATGCCCTGTACGGGGTCGACGACAACTACCAGCCGCATCCGCAAATGGCGGCCGGCCACACCACCAGTGCCGACGGCAAGCAGTGGGACATCACCCTGCGTCCGGGGCTCAAGTTCCACGACAACACGCCGGTGCTGGCACGCGACTGCGTCGCCTCGCTCAAGCGCTGGGGCCAGATCGATCCGTTCGGCTCGGTGCTGATGGCCGCCACCGACGAGATTTCCGCGCCGTCCGACAAGGTGATCCGCTTCCGGCTCAAGAAGCCGTTCCCGCTGCTGCCGAACGCGCTCGCCGTCGTCACCAACATGGCCTGCATCATGCCGGAGCGGCTGGCGAAGACGCCGCCCTCCCAGCAGGTGACCGAGATGGTGGGCAGCGGCCCGTTCTGCTTCGTCGCCAAGGAACGCATCCCCGGCTCGCGCGTCGTCTACGAGAAATTCGCCGGCTACGTGCCGACCACCGCCGGCCCGGCGCAATACACCGCCGGCCCGAAGACCGTGCATTTCGACCGCGTGGTCTGGACCGTCTCGCCGGACGCCGCCACCAACGCCGCGGCGATGACCGCGGGCGAGTTCGACTGGTGGGAACAGGCCGCGATCGACCTCATTCCGATCCTGCACCAGGACAAGCACCTGACGGTGACGGTGAAGGACCACATGGGAGAGGCCGGGTGCCTGCGCTTCAACTGCCTGTTCCCGCCGTTCGACAACCCGGAGATCCGCCGGATCGTGGTCGAGGCGGTGAACCAGCGCGACTACATGGCCGCCGTCGCCGGCGGGCAGCCGTCCCTGATCCGCGACCATGTCGGCCTGTTCACGCCCGGCAGCCCGCTCGCCAGCACGGTCGGCGTCGGAACGATGCAGGGTGACAAGGATCCGGAGAAGCTGAAGGCCGCGCTCAAGGCAGCCGGCTACAAGGGGGAGAAGGTGGTGGTGCTCGCTGCCGGCAATTACCCCACCATCACCGCCATCTCCGAAGTCGGCAACGACATGCTGAAGCGGATCGGCCTCAACGTCGACTACCGCTCGCTCGACTGGGGCACGGTGGTGACGCAACGCGCCAGCCGCAAGCCGATCGACCAGGGCGGGTGGAACATCTTCTTCACCTTCCTGGGCGGCGTCGGCAACGTGACGCCGGCGTCCAACATCACCCTGCGCTCGGACGGCAAGGGCTGGTTCGGCTGGCCCAACGATCCGAAGATGGAGGCGATGCGGCTTGCCTGGTACGACGCCCCCGACCTCGCGGCGCAGCAGAAGCTCTGCGCCGAGATGCAGGCGGAGTTCTTCCGCAAGCCGTCCTACGCGCCGCTCGGGACGTATTTCCAGCCGACCTGCTTCCGCAGCAATCTCAAGGACATCCCGAACGGGATCCCGCAGTTCTACCGGGTGCGCCGGGTCTGAACCGGACGCAGGGCGGGGCCGCCTCGCATGGGCCCCGTTCCTGCCGAGCCCGTTGGCGCGGGTCCGTGCGCGCCGAGGCGCTTCGATCCGGCTCCGTGCGCCGGGGACCCTTCCCTTCCCCTTGAAGGTCGGCGCCGCCACCCGGAAAGGCAGCATGACAGCATCCCTGCCTTACCTGCCTTTGGAGTCCCGATGCCCGCCTTCACCGCCCCGGCCGACGAAACGGTCACCCCGGAAGCCCGCCGCGCACTGCTCGGCTCGGCGGTCGGCTATGCGATGGACGGGTTCGACCTGCTGATCCTCGGCTTCATGCTGAGCGCGATCGCCAAAAGCCTGCATCTCGCCCCGGCACAGCTCGGCTCGCTGGTGAGTTTCACCCTGATCGGCGCCGTGGTAGGCGGCGTCGTGTTCGGGACGCTGGCCGACCATCTCGGCCGGGTGCGGGTGCTCACCTGGACCATCGTGCTGTTCGCCGTCTTCACCGGGCTCTGCGGGCTGGCCCAGAACTACACGCAACTGGTGACCTTCCGCGCGATCGCCGGCCTCGGGCTCGGGGGCGAGTTCGGCATCGGCATGACCCTGGTGGCCGAGGCCTGGCCGGCGTCGAAGCGCGCGCGGGTGTCCTCCTACGTCGGGCTCGGCTGGCAGGCCGGCGTGCTGGTGGCGGCCCTGATCACGCCGGCGCTGCTGCCGCTGATCGGCTGGCGCGGGATGTTCTTCGTGGGCGTGCTGCCGGCGCTGGCGGCGTTCCTGATCCGCCGTCACCTGCACGAGCCGGCGCTGTTCGAACGCCGCCATTCCCGGAGCGAGGGCCAGTCGCTGCGCCTGCTGGTGGCCGACGCGGCAACCATCAAGATCAGCCTCGGGATGGTGATCCTCTGCTCGGTGCAGAATTTCGGCTACTACGGGGTGATGATCTGGCTGCCGAACTACCTGACCACGCGGCTGCATTTCGGGCTGACCCGGACGGCTGCCTGGACGGCGGTGACGATCGTCGGGATGGGCGTCGGCATCTGGGTGTTCGGCGTGCTGGCCGATCGGATCGGCCGCCGCCCGTCGTTCCTCGGCTACATGCTGGGGGCGGCGGTGATGGTGGTGGTCTATGCGCAGCTCGCCTCGCCCGCGGCGTTGCTGGTTGGCGGGGCGGCGATGGGCTTTTTCATCAACGGGATGCTGGGCGGCTACGGGGCGCTGATGAGCGAGCTCTACCCCACCGCCGCCCGTGCCACGGCGCAGAACGTGCTGTTCAATGTCGGCCGGTTCGTGGGCGGCTTCGGTCCCGTCGTGATCGGCACGATCGCCGCACGGCACGGGTTTCCCGCCGCGGTCAGCCTGCTCGCGATCCTGTACGTGGTCGACCTGGTGGCTTTCTGGGCGCTGATCCCGGAACGCCGCGGCGTCGCCCTTGCCTGACGCTGGATCGCTGCCGAAAGCCGGTGGTGCGCCGCATCGGCCGGCATGGGCAGGCGGAGGGCGGGCTGGTCGCAGAAGCGGCCTCGGGTTCGGGGCGGGGCTCCCGATTCCCGGGCCGCGCCGTCCCGGTGGAGGACGGCGCCGGCGCTACGCCGCGCTGCGGGTGATGTTGACCGGGACGGATTTGTAGGACGGCGTGCCGCTCTGCGGGTCCTTGTAGTCGAGCGGCACCAGCGCATTGGCCTCCGGGTAATAGGCCGCGACCGAGCCCGGCGAGATGTCGTAGGCGACCGCCGTCAGCCCGGCCAGCCGCCGGGACGCGCCGCCCGGCAGCGCCGTTTCGATATCGAGGACGTCCCCGTGGGCGAGGCCGCGTGCCGCCAGGTCCTGCGCGTTCATGAACACGACGTCGCGCCGGCCGAACACGCCGCGATAGCGGTCGTCCAGCCCATAGATCGTGGTGTTGTACTGGTCGTGGCTGCGGATGGTCGTCAGGTGCAGCACCGCAGCATCGGCGACCGCCGGGTCCTCTTGCAGCCCCGTGAACGGAATGAACGCCGCCTTGCCGGACGGTGTCGGCCAGACCCGCTCGGTCGGCGGCAGCGGCAGGCGGAACCCGCCGGGGATGCGGATGCGGCGGTTGTAGTCGCGGAATTCCGGGAACACCGCCTCGATCTTGTCGCGGATGCGGTCGTAATCGGCGATCAACTCCGACCAGGCCACCTTGCTGTCCGGCAGGGTCGCCTGTGCCATGCCGGCGACGATCGCCGGTTCCGAGCGCAGGTGCTCCGAGGCCGGCGGCAATCGTCCGCGCGAGGCGTGCACCATCGACATGGAATCCTCGACCGTGACCGACTGCGGTCCCTCGCCCTGCATGTCCCGCTCGGTGCGGCCCAGGCAGGGCAGCAGGAGCGCCTCGCCGCCGACCAGCAGGTGCGAGCGGTTCAGCTTGGTGGCGATGTGCACCACGAGGTCGAGCCGGCGCATGGCGGGATAGCACTGCGCCGGATCGGGCAGGGCCACGGCAAGGTTGCCGCCGAGGCAGATCAGCGCCCGGCAGCGTCCGTCGATGATCGCCTGCATCGCCGCCACCGCGTCCTGGCCGCGCGCGCGCGGCGGGGCAAAGCCGAACACCCGCTCGATCCGGTCGAGCAGGGCCGGGCCCGGTCGCTCGGTGATGCCGACGGTGCGGTCGCCCTGGACGTTGGAATGGCCGCGCAGCGGGCAGATCCCCGCCCCGGGCTTGCCGAAATTGCCGCGCAGCAGCAGCAGGTTGGCGATCTGCTGCACGTTCTCTGTGCCGCGGCTGTGCTGCGTGACGCCCATCCCGTAGGTGACGATGGTGGCGTTGGAGCGCGCATAGGCGGCGGCCACCTGGCCGAACGCGGCGCGATCGAGTCCGCTCGCGGCCTCGATCGCGGCCCAGCCGGTGGCGCGCAGGTCGGCGGCGAAGGCGTCGAACCCCTGCGTGTGGGTGGCGATGAAGGCACGGTCGAGCACGGGGACCGCGCCGGGCCCAGCGTCCTCCTCCAGGACGAGCAGCGCCTTCATGACCCCCTTCAGCGCCGCCGCGTCGCCGCCGACCTTCACCTGGTAGTAGGAGGACGCGATCGGCTGCGACCCGAGGGTGGCCATCTCCACCGGATCCTGCGGGTCGGTGAAGCGCTCCAGCGCCCGCTCGCGCAGCGGGTTGAACACGATGATCGGCACGCCGCGGCGGGCGACCTCGTGCAAGGTGCCCATCATGCGCGGATGGTTGGTGCCGGGATTGTGGCCGATCGCGATGATCAGCTCGCACTGGTCGAAATCGTCGAGCGATACGGTTCCCTTGCCGATGCCGATCGACTGCGGCAACCCGACGCTGGTCGCCTCGTGGCACATGTTGGAGCAATCGGGGAAATTGTTGGTGCCGTATTCGCGGGCGAACAGTTGATAGAGGAACGCCGCCTCGTTCGACGCCCGCCCCGAGGTATAGAAGGCCGCCCTGTCGGGGTCGGGCAGGCTGCGCAGCACGGCGCCGATGCGCGCGAACGCCGCGTCCCAGCCGATCGGCCGGTAGGTGTCGCTGGCGGCGTCGTAGGCCATCGGGTGGGTGAGCCGGCCTTCGTCCTCCAGCGCGTAGTCGCTCCAGTGCCGCAGCTCGGCGACGGTATACGCGGCGAAGAATTCCGGCGGCACGCGCTTGCGGGTCGCCTCCCAGGTCACGGCCTTGGCGCCGTTCTCGCAGAACTGGAAGGTGGACGTGTGCTCCTTGTCGGGCCAGGCACAGCCGGGGCAGTCGAAACCGTCCGGCTTGTTGGTGCGAAACAGCGTGAGCGCCGCGTCGGTGGTGTCCATCTGATCGCGCACCGTCCGGGCGGTGGCGCGCAGGGCGCCCCAGCCGCCGGCGGCGCTGCGATAGGGCCTGATTCCGGGAAGGCTGCGGGGGTCCGGCATCGGGCATCTCCGTTGGCTCCCGCGCGGGACGCTTTGCCGGGTCACGGCTCGCACCGGGGGAGGCGCGCAGAGGCGGGAGGGCGGCAGGCGGCCGTGCGGCCCAGGAGGCGCGCCGGACGGCGACCTAGATTTAGGCGGGGTGCACGCGCCGGCAACTCCGACCTTGGGTGTATAGCCGGCGTGCGGGTTCTCGGCGCAGCGCAGCGGGTCGGCGCATGTCGTGATCCGGCGTGCGCGGCGGCGCGAGTGCGCTGCAACGTACCGCTTGCCAGCGCGGCGGTTTTCGCGCCTCATTGGCGGGCGCCGCGCCATCACGACGGTCCCTGCGTGCGCCCCGATGCCGGAGACCAGCCCATGGACGAGCAGACCCCCTCCCTCGACCTGCTGCGCGACCTCGATCGCCGCCGCCTGGTTCATCCGCTGCACCACCCGAAGGAGCACGCAGGCGCCCGCCTGTTCGACCCGCGGCGAAGGCGCGATGCTGCACACCGCCGACGGGCACGACCTATATCGACGGGCTGTCGGCGCTGTGGAACGTCAATGTCGGCCACGGCCGCGCGAACTGGCGCGACGGCGCCGGCGACGCAGATGGCAACGCTCGCCTATGCCTCGGCCTATGCCGGGTTCTCCAACGAGCCGGCGATCCGGCTGGCGGAGAAGATCGTCTGGCTGCGCCTATCCGGCAATTCGCCGCGGTCTATTTCACCACCGCGGGCGCGGAATCGAACGAGAGCGCGTTCAAGACCGCGCGCTATTACTGGAAGCGCAGGGCAAGCCCGAACAAGGTGAAGATCATCTCGCGCCGCTACGGCTACCACGGCGTGACCATGGCGGCGATGAGTGCCACCAGCCTGCCCGGCTACCAGAAGATGTTCGGCCCGCTGGTGCCGAACTTCGTCCAGGTCGCGCCGCCCTACCCCTATCGCTGGCCCGGCAACGGCGATGCCGGGATCGAGCGCGGCGGACGCGGTGGAGAAGCGCGATCCTGGCCGAGGGCGCCGACACCGTCGCCGCGGTGATCGCCGAGCCGGTGATGGGCGCCGGCGGCGTGATCGTGCCGCCGCCCACCTATTTCCCCCGGCTGCGCGAGATCTGCGACCGCCACGACGTGCTGCTGATCGCCGACGAGGTCATCACCGGGTTCGGCCGCACCGGGCGCTGGTTCGCGCTCGGCCATTGGGACGTGCAGCCGGACATCGTCTCGTTCGCCAAGGGCGTGACCAGCGGCTACCTGCCGCTCGGCGGGATCATCCTGTCAACGCGCGCGTGCACCAGGCGATGGAGGACGCGCCGATGGACGAGCGCTACATGCACGCTGCCACCTATTCCGGCCATCCGACCTGCTGCGCCGTGGGGCTGGCGCAACGTCGCCATCATCGAGCGCGAGGGGCTGGTGGAGCGGTCCGCGGTCATGGGCCGCAAGCTGCTCGCCGGGCTGGAGACGTTGCGCGCGCTGCCGCAGGTGGGCGACGTGCGCGGCCTCGGCATGCTGGCGGCGGTGGAACTGGTGACCGACCAGGCCAGCCGCGCGCCGGCGCCCGGGCTCGGGGCCAAGGTGGTGGCGCGAGGCGATGGCGCGCGGGCTGATCCTGCGCCAGCGCGGCGGCGCCGAGGGGCCACCGGTCAGCGGCGATACGCTTTGCCTCGCGCCGCCGCTGATGACGCCGGAGCCGATGCTGGAACGGATCGTGCAGATCCTGGGCGAGTCGATCGCCGCCGCGGCGGGGTGAGACGGAGCGGGAGCGAGGTTCCGGGGGCGGAGTGCAGGGGCAGAGAGCCCGGGCGGAATCCTCCGGCCTTTTTCAGGTCGTGGGTCAGTTTGAATGCCGGCCTGCCCGCTGCGTGGGCCAGGAACGCCGAAAATACCAATGTGACCGACCTACGCCCCGCCCGCACACGCCAACCTCCGTAATCGCCACCTGCACCGACCGAATGATCCGATACCCACCCCGACCGGCTGCTAGGCAGGCTGTCCGGCGGCTTCCAGGATCAGCTTCGTGATTTCGTCGGGATGAGAGATCAGCGACAGATGGCTCGCCTTCACTTCGACGGTCTTCGCACCCATACGCTTGGCCATGAAGCGTTCGAGATCGGGATTGATCGTTCGGTCTTCGGTGGAAACGGCGTAGAAACTCGGCTTCGACCGCCAGGCCGCGTGCGTGGTTTTGCCAGTCAGCAGTGCCTTCTGAAACGGCTCCTGGACGGCATAGAGGACCTTGGCTTTCGCTTCCGGCAAGTCGCCCGCGAAATCGCGCAGGAACGCCGCCTCGCTGAGACGGCCCTCATCGCCGTCGAAGATGATCCCGGCCGACGCCGGTGGAGTCGGAAATGTCTTGGCCAACGCGGCGTAATCCTCCCCTGCATCCGGCGCCCGCGCGGCGACATAGACAAGAGCCGAGACATTCGGATGCAAGCCGGCCTCGGTCACGATCATGCCGGAGAAGGAATGACCAGCCAGCACGGTCGGGCCATCCTGCCGTGCCAGCACGCGCTCGGCCGAGGCCACCGCTTCGGGTAACGTCGTCAGAGGGTTCTGCACGGATGTGGCATTGAGCCCCGCCGCCTGCAATCGCGCGATCACCTCGGACCAGCATGACCCGTCGGCGAACAGCCCGTGCACAAGGACGACGTTACGCGCCTTCGGGGGAGCGGAGCTTGCAGCCATGCCGCGGGTTGAGATCAGGGAAGCGGCAGCGCCGGCGATCACTTTGGTTGAGAAAGTACGCCTGTTCATCATCATGATCCTTGTGACGACGTGCCTGTGGCGAGCGACGATTCCCCCGCCTCGGAGCGGGGGACCCGACCACCACGGCGGCGTTAGGCGCGGACGAACGCGAGGAGGTCCTGGTTGATCACATCGGCGTGCGTGGTAATCATGCCGTGGGGAAAGCCGGGATAGATCTTCAGCGTGCTGTTCCTCAGGAGCTTCGCCGACGGCAGCGCGGCGTCCTTGTAGGGGACAATCTGGTCGTCATCGCCTTGCATGACGAGCGTCCGTACCTCGATGGCCTTGAGGTCTTCGGTAAGATCGGTCTCCGAGAACGCCTTGATGCCATCGTAGTGGGCGTTGGCGCCGCCCATCATGCCCTGGCGCCACCAGTTGTCGATCACGCCTTCGATCGGCTTCGCGCCAGGACGATTGAAGCCATAGAAAGGGCCGGCCGGCAGTTCGCGGTAGAATTGCGCCCGATTGGCTGCCAGGCCGGCGCGCAGCCCATCGAACACCTGGACGGGGAGGCCGTCCGGATTGCCTGGCGTTTTCAGCATGAGCGGGGTGACGGCGGAAATCAGCACGGCCTTGGCGACGCGCCCCTTGCCGTGCCGCGCGACGTAGCGCGCCACCTCACCGCCGCCCGTCGAATGGCCGATATGCACGGCGTCCCGAAGGTCCAGGTGATCCACCACGGCCGCTGCGTCGGCCGCGTAGTGGTCCATATCGTGTCCATCCGACACCTGGCTTGAGCGCCCATGTCCGCGCCGGTCGATCCCGATGACCCGATAGCCGCGCTGGAGAAAGAACAGCATCTGCGTATCCCAGTCATCGGAGCTCAAAGGCCAGCCATGATGGAAGACTATCGGCTGACCGTGGCCCCAATCCTTGTAAAAGATATGCACACCGTCTTTGGTCGTGATCGTGCTCATGGCGTTCGTTCCTTTGTTACGGTTTGAAGTTGAAGATGCCGCGCTCGCCCGCCCCGCGGAGAACGCTGGCACAGCAGCGACCACAGCAGCAACGGCGCTGCCGGCGAGGACATCGCGGCGAGAAGCTCCGGCGGTGTAGCGTGCATCGGTCAGGGTCATGATGCTTCTGGCCTTGGGGTTCCGAGTGAGATGACGGGTCTCTCGGCTACGCGTCGAGGAAGGTGCGGACGTGGCTGACGAAGAACGCGTGGTGTTGGAACAGGGCGCCGTGGCCGGAGTCGGGATAGAGGACCAGCCGAGCGTTGCTCAGAGCCTTGAACGTCGCGTAGGCATTGCTCGCGGGGAGCATGGTGCCGTGGCTGCCGCCGACCACGAGGGCGGGCTGGATAATCGCGTGCAGCATCGCGTGCTCGGGGTGGGGCGTGGCGCGGAGCGGTGCCGATGAGGATCAGCCTGCGGACCCGCGTTCCGTGCTTGGCCGCCATCTGCTGGGCGATGCAGCCGCCGAGAGAATAGCCCAGCAGGTCGACTTCCGACAGGCCGAGCAGGTCGATGAAAGTGACCGCGTCGCGGACCATCGCTGCAATATTGTCGGGGGTTTGGCCGGTCGAGCGGCCGATGCCGGCGTTGTCGAACGCGATCACGGGACGATCGGCAGCCAGGGCGCTCACGTCGGCAGGGTCCCAGGCATCAATGTTGCCCGAGACGTGCTGCAGCAGAACCAGCGGCATTCCGGTTGACGGGCCGAGCCGGCGGTAGGCGAAGCGGATTCCGCCGCCTTCGACGTAAAGGGTGCGCGCTGTTTCCAGCGTGGCGCCTTTACGGCTCACGGTGTTAAGGTCGGTCATGTCAGCCTCCGGGCGGCGCAATCACGCTGCCACCACATATCGCGCCGGGGTGAGCCGAAGGCGACCAAAGTTTGCAAATAGTGACTATCGGCCGGGCGGGGATCGGGCCCACTCCTGAAAATAACCGGTACCCCAAACGGCAAATTCAAGCCGCGGCACATACCGAAACTACGAGCCGCCAGAGAGAAGGACATGGAACTCAGGGACCTCGATCTCAATCTCTTGCTTGTCCTCGATGCGCTATACGAGGAAGGCACGCTGACGCGGACGGCGCAGCGCCTGCGTCTGAGCCAGCCGACAGTCAGCGCTGCCCTGGCAAAGCTCCGTCAGGTGCTCGGCGACGAATTATTCGTCCGTGCGGGCGGTGTGATGCAACCAACCGCCCGAGCGCAAATGCTGCAGCCCGTCATCTCCTTGGTTTTGAAAACCATACGTATCGAGATTTTGGCATCGGCCGGTTTCGAGCCGGCCAGTGCCGTGGGCGCGTTCACCTTGAGCCTTTCGGACATCGGCGAGTTGGAGTTCCTCCCCCGACTGCTGACGCGGCTCTCGGCCGAGGCGCCCAACCTCGAAATCCGCTCCGTGGTCGCCAAGCCAATGGATCTCGCCGCTGCGATGGATCTGGCCGAGGTCGATCTGGCGGTAGGATATTTCCCGGATCTTGTTTCCTCGGTATTCAAGCAGCAATTGCTCTTCCGTCACCGCTCGGCCTGCATCGTGCGTCGGAACCATCCGACTATCGGCGCGGACATGTCTCTCGACGACTACCTCGCCGCAAGGCACATTGCCGTTGTTCAGGAAGGACGCGTTCGCGATGTCGTCGAGCTCGGCCTCGCCGCGCAGGGCCTGCGGCGCCAGGTCGGTTTGCAGACGTCCCATTTCATCTCCATACCGTTTCTCATCGCCGCCTCCGATCTCGTCGGAACGATTCCACGCCCGTTGGCGCTGCAGTTTGCCGTGGCCTGCGATTTGTTGGTGATTGAGCCCCCGTTTCCGATCCCGCCAATTGAGGTCAAGCAGGTCTGGCACCGACGCTTCGACGCGCAGCCGCGGTTGCGCTGGTTCCGCCAAGTCGTTGTGGAAATGAGCCAGAACAAACCGTCTCTCGGTGTAGAGCGGACGGATGACGTCGACGGGATTGCCGGGCGTCATCGTTAGCTCCCCCCCGATCGGCGATTACGCCTCAGCGGCGGCTAGGGCGCTGCCGCAAGCAAGTCAACCCGGAACGACCAAGGTGGGCGCAGAGCAGTCACCGATGCGACAAGCCCTCTATGTCCGCTTCCCACCCGCTGCCGACCCTCAAATTGACCCACCACCCTTTTTCAGAACGCCTGGCCAATGCCCACGTAGACCTCGTACGCTCCGCTGTTCGGCAGGCGGACCGCCGGCACCGCGAACTCCGCCCGGATCGGCCCGATCGACGTGTAGTATTGCACCCCCACACCGACCCCGACCCCGAACCGTACCCGGGCGTCGGACCCGGCGGCGGAGACCTCGCCCGCGTCGCTGAACACCGAGAATCCCCAACTCTGCAGCACCCGCTGGCGGAACTCGATCGTCCCCGCGGCGATCTGCGTGCCCCCGATCGGGGTGCCGTCGGGGAACTGCGGGCCGAGCGACTGGAACCGGTAGCCGCGCACGGTGCCCGACCCGCCCGCATAGAACCGCTGATCCGGCGGCATCGAGAAGGCCGAGCTCGCCCCCGGCATGGCGCCCACCAGCCCGCGCAGGGCCAGCACGCCTCGCCCGGCGCCTTCGATGTCGAGATAGGTGGAGCCGGTCAGCTCCGCGACCAGCGCCCCGCCATGCCCCAGCACCGACTGGGTCGGCGTCAGCAGCAGCGCGGCGCGCATCCCGTGCGTGGGATCGAACTTGCTGTCGGTGCTGTCGTAGCGCAGCCGCATCGGCAGGCGCAGCAGGTAATAGACGCGCGAGACGCCCTCCTGCACGATCGTCTCCTCCTCCCCCGCCACGCCGAGGCTCACCGACCAATGCGGGGAGAGCGTGCGGTTCACCCGGATCGCCTGGGTCAGCGCGGTCTGGGTGTAGGGGATCAGGGCCTGGTGGACGGCGCCGAGGTCGAGCTCCAGAGTCTGGTCGCGCGCGTGCCAGTCCGGTTCCAGATATGCCGCGTCGACCCGGTAGCCGGGCTGCAGTACCGCGTTGCCGCCGGCCTGGTAGGCGGCGGTGAGGTTGAGCTGCTCGGCGTCGCCGAACAGGTTGCGGTCGTGCCACCCGCCGGTGAGGCCGACGCCGAGGTCGGTCGAATAATCGGCGCCGATGTCGATCGCGTGGCGTGGACGCTCGTCGAGCTGGAACGTGACGGGCAGCGTCCCCTGCGCATCGAGGCGGGTGGCCGGAACCGCTTCGACGAAGGAGACGATCGGCAGGTCGAGCAGCGACTGGCGTGCCCGCGCCAGCGCCGCCGGGCTGAAGCGATCGCCCTGGTGGAGCGGCAGGCGGCGGCGGAGGAACGCCTCGTTCATACCCTTGGTGCCGGTGAACCGGATCGGGCCGAGGGTGACCACCGGCCCGCTGTCGACCGCGTAGGTGACGTCCATCACCTGCCGATCCGGATAGACCACTGCGGGTTTCAAGGTGACCTTGGCGAGCGCGTAGCCGTCCCCCCGCAGGCTGGCGAGCAGGCGGTCGCGCGCGGCGAGCACCGAGGCGGCCAGCGCCGGAGCGCCGGGCGTGAGTCCGAGGGCGGCGCGCGCGGCGGCGGGGGCGGTGCCGACCAGGGTGACCTTGGCGATATGGAACAGTGGGCCGGGCGCGAAGCTCACCGTGACCGGCACCGGCGGCTGCGCCGGGGCGGCCCCGAGCAAGGCCGGCAGGCCGGGCGCGTCGAGCGGCTGGCCGTCGATGCGGATCGTGACCTGACCCTGGTAGTAGCCGAAGCTGTGCAGGGCGGTGCGGAAGCGCTCCGCGTCCTGGCGCGCGCGCAGCACCAGCGCGAACGGGCCGACCGACGCCGTGCTGCGCAGCGCGACGAGGTTGGACGAGGCGACCAGCGCCGCGTGCAGCGCCGGATCGGCCGTTGGGCCGAGGCTGACCACATAGGGTTGCGGGCTGGCCGCCCGGACCGGCGGCGCGACCGCCGGCGCGCCGAGCGCCGCGACGAGAAAGAGCCAGGTGGCGGCGCGGCCGGCAAGGCAGGCACGATCCATATGCGGCGTTATACAGGCTCGCCCGTGCTCGGGGATGCTCCTGGACCGGGCATCCGGACACATATCGAGGCGCGGGCCGCGCGCACCCAGGGCGCCCCGCGGCGTCCAGCGTGCCGCAGGTCCGGGCGAACCGCGCGCGCCGGCGACGCCCGGGGCTGCGGTGGCGGTGGGAGTTTGCCGGGCGAGCGGCGCGCCGGCGGCGGCGCAAAATCGAGGTGCCGGGTCGGGTGCGGAGTCGGCGACGGAGTCCCGAGGGTCGCCATGACGGGCCAGGGGTCGGCGTTGCCGCTGCGCCGGTGGCACGCTCCCGCTGCCGGACCACCGACACTGGCTGTACGGCGACCGCGGCGGCCGTAATCGCGGATGTCGCCTGAACATCACACGGCCGCCATTGTTCCGACATGGGCAGCCGGCTAAGCGGGGTGCATGGGAAAGTCGCCGCGGCGCCTGGGCAGGGCTGATCGGCCGGTGGTTCCGCCGGGCAGCGGGCTCGACCCCGCAACCAGTGACTGGCTGTTCCGCAAACGCCATCAGCGCCGGCTCTCGGGTTCGGCGCGGGCGATTCGCCGGGCAGTGACGGTGGCGCTCTGGACCGTGCCCGCCATGGCGATCCAGAGCGTGTGCCTGCTGGTGCCGGGCCTGCCCAAGGTCTGGTTCGCCACCGTCTACTGGGCCGGGGTGTGCCATCTGCTCGGCATGCGGGTGCGGGTGATCGGCGCGCGCGCCGGGGCGCCGGAGCGCCCGGTCGTGTTCGTCTCCAACCATTCCTCGTGGCTCGACGTGCCGGTGCTGGGCTCCCGTCTGCCCGCCTGCTTCGTCGCCAAGGGCGAGGTGGCGGGCTGGCCGCTGGTGGGCTGGGTGGCAAAGCTCGGCCGCACCGAGTTCGTGAGCCGTCAGCGCGGCGCCACCGGGCGGGAGCGGGATGCGTTACGCGCGCGACTCGCCGCGGGCGATAGCCTGCTGCTGTTCCCCGAGGGCACCACCTCGGACGGCTCGCGGGTGATGCCGTTCCGCAGCACCTTCCTCGCGGTCGCCGAGGGCGACGCGCCGCCGCTGATCCAGCCGGTCTCGGTGGTCTACGACCGGCTGGCCGGGCTGCCCACGGGACGGGCAAGCCGGCCGCTGTTTTCCTGGTACGGCGACATGGATCTCGCCGGGCACTACTGGCGCCTGGCGCGGCACCGCGGCATGCGGGCGACGGTGCTGCTGCACACGCCGATCGATCCGATGGCCTTCGCCGACCGCAAGGCGCTGACCCAGGCCGTGTGGACGGTGGTCGCCGACGGCGCCGCCACTTTGCGGCAGAATCGCCCGGCGCGCCCGCTCGACGGCCCGACTCCGGCCGGAACGACCGGCGGGCGGGGCGACGACCGGACCGCGTATGCGTGAGACCCGGTCCGTTCCGGGGCGCTGGTCCATCCCTGAACGCGGCCGGACGGTGCCGGCGCGCCGGAGCCCGTACCTGACCGTCCATGGCTGAGCGCGGGCCGGCGATCGTGCGCCTCCGCCTCATGCGAACGGGAGTTGACAAACCGCTACGCGCTGCTGTCACCTTTCCCGGTGCCCTGGGCCGCGGCTTCCCCGGCCCCGCCACGCCAGGAGGTTCCGCCGCGCCCTTGCGCTTGACCCGCCCGTCACCCGCCGCGATGTCTCCCGCCTTTCCCGTCGGTGCTCGCCTTGCAGTGGCAGGCGATCCGGCGTCGGCAGGCGGAGCATGACCTTGATGGACGGCACGACGCAGACGGTTCTCCCGGCACCTCGATCAGGGCCCCTCCCCGACCCGCGCGATACCGAAGCTGGAGCCGCGGCGTCGAAACGGCTGCACGTCATCACCTGGGGCTGCCAGATGAACGTGTATGACAGCGGGCGGATGGAAGACGTGCTCGCCGACGTCGGCTACACCGTGGTACCGACGCCGGAGGCGGCCGACCTCGTCATCCTCAACACCTGCCATATCCGCGACCGGGCGGCCGAGAAGGTGTTCTCCGAGCTCGGCCGGCTGCGCCGCCTGAAGGACGCCCGCGTGGAGGCCGGCGGGCGGATGCTGCTGGCGGTTGCCGGCTGCGTCGCCCAGGCCGAAGGCGAGGCACTGCTCGCCCGCGCCCCGTTCGTCGATCTCGTGCTCGGCCCGCAGACCTACCACCGCCTGCCCGCGCTGCTCGCCCGCGCCGAGGCCGCGCCCGGCGTTCCCGTGGTCGACACCGAATTCCCCCCCGAGGACAAGTTCGACCGCCTGCCCGAATCGGTCGCGCCGCCGGGCGTCACGGCCTTCCTCGCGATCCAGGAAGGCTGCGACAAATTCTGCTCCTTCTGCGTGGTGCCCTACACGCGCGGCGCCGAGCAGTCCCGTCCCGCCAGCGCCGTGCTGGCCGAGGCGCGGCGGCTGGTCGGCCGCGGCGCGCGGGAGATCACCCTGCTCGGGCAGAACGTGAACGCCTGGCACGGCGCCGGCCCGGACGGCACCACCTGGTCGCTGGCGCGGCTGCTGCGCGCGCTGGCCGAGATCCCCGACCTTGCCCGCCTGCGCTACACGACCTCCCACCCGCGCGACATGGATGATGCGCTGATCGCTGCGCACGGCGACCTGCCGGCGCTGATGCCGTTCCTGCACCTGCCGGTGCAGTCGGGCTCGGACCGCATGCTGGCGGCGATGAACCGGCGCCACCGGGCCGAGGACTACCGCGCCCTGATCGCGCGGCTGCGCGCTGCACGCCCCGACCTCGCGCTGTCGTCGGATTTCATCGTCGGCCACCCGGGGGAGACCGAAGCCGATTTCGCCGCCACGCTCGACCTGATCCGCGATATCGACTTCGCGCAGGCCTTCAGCTTCAAATATTCCGCCCGCCCCGGCACGCCCGCCGCCGGCGCGCCGGACCAGGTGGCGGAGGCGGAGAAGGACCGCCGCCTCGCCGTCCTGCAGGCGCTGCTGCGCGCGCAGCAGGCGCGCTTCAACACCGCCTGCGTCGGCCGCACCGTCCCGGTCCTGGTCACCGGCCCCGGCCGGCATCCCGGCCAGATCGCTGGCCGCTCGCCCTGGCTGCAGCCGGTGCACTTCACCGGTCCCACACGCCTGATCGGTGCCGAGGTCATGGTGACCATCGCCGCCGCCCTCCCCAATTCCCTGTCCGCCGTCCTGCAGGAGAGAGACGCAGCTTGAGCCAAATCGCCGCGGTCCCCGCCGTCCCGTCCCGCCCCACCGGCACTCCCCCTGGCCCCGCTCCCGGGGGCAAGGCCGTCACCCTGCAGTTCAACGACAACACCTTGTTGCCGCTGCTGCTTGGAGACCACGACCGCCATCTGGTGCGGATCGAACAGGCGCTGGGGGTGCGGCTCTCCTGCCGCGGCAACCGGGTGGCGATCGCCGGCGAACCCACCCGTGTCGACACCGCGCAGGCGACCCTGGAAGGCCTGTGGCGACGGCTGGAGCGCGGCGAGAGCGTCGGCCGGCCGGAAGTGGAAGCCGCGATTCGCCTTGCCGACACCGAGCTCGATCCGCGCCTGCCGCTGTCCGACCTGCCGGCGATCCGCACCAGGCGCGGCGCGGTGGGGCCGCGCAGCTCCGGCCAGGCCGCCTATATCGACGCGCTGGCGGCAGCCGAGATGGTGTTCGCCGTCGGCCCCGCCGGCACCGGCAAGACCTACCTCGCGGTCGCGCAGGCGGTGGCGATGCTGCTGGAAGGCAAGGTCGACCGCATCGTGCTGTCGCGCCCGGCGGTGGAGGCCGGCGAGCGGCTCGGCTTCCTCCCCGGCGACATGAAGGAGAAGGTCGATCCCTACCTGCGCCCGCTGTATGACGCGCTGCACGACATGATGCCGGGCGAGCAGGTGATCCGCCGCATGGGCACCGGGGAGATCGAGGTCGCGCCGCTCGCCTTCATGCGCGGGCGCACCCTGGCCCATGCATACGTGATCCTGGACGAGGCGCAGAACACCACCGCGGTGCAGATGAAGATGTTCCTCACCCGCATGGGCGAGGGCACGCGCATGGTGATCACCGGGGATTTGTCGCAGGTCGACCTGCCGTCCGGCGTGACCTCCGGCCTGCGCGACGCGCTGGAAACGCTGGAAGGCGTGGCCGGCATCCGGGTGGTGCGCTTCGGCACCCGCGACGTGGTGCGCCACCCGCTGGTGGCGCGCATCGTCGATGCCTACGACCAGCGCGCGGCGGCGGTCGGGGAGACACGGCGCGAGCGGGCGGCGGGACGGGGGTGACGGCCGCGCCGCGGCGGGGCGTCGGGGAAGGCGGTCCTTCCGGGCCGCGGCATGGCGGTTTCGGACGTGCCCGTCATGGCCGGGCTTGACCCGGCCATCCACCCCCGCAGGTCCATGCGCGGATCGCCGCCTCAGGCGCGACCATGATGGCGGGGGACGGGGCTGCCGGCGGGTCCGGGGCGGCGGGCGAGACGGTCTCTCTCCTGGTCCCATCGCAGACCGCCCGCAAGCGCGTGATCTTTTCCGCCGATGATTTCGGCCTGTCGGAGACGGTGAACGAGGGGATCGAGCAGGCGCATCGCGCCGGCATCCTCGGCGCCGCCAGCCTGATGGTTGCCGGCCCGGCCGCTGCCGACGCGGTCCGTCGCGCCCGCGCGCTGCCCAGCCTCGCGGTCGGGCTGCACCTGGTTGCGATCGAGGGACCGGCGGTGCTCGCACCTGCCGACATCCCCGACCTCGTCGATGCCGGCGGGCAGTTCCCGTCCGATCAGTTGCGCCTCGGTCTGCGCTACGCGTTCCACCCGCGGGTGCGGCGCCAGCTCGCCGCCGAGATCCGCGCCCAGTTCGCCGCCTTCGCCGCCACCGGCCTGCCGCTCGATCACGCCGACGCGCACAAGCACATGCACCTGCACCCGACCGTCGGGCGGTTGCTGATCGGCATCGGGCGGGAATTCGGGCTGCGCGCGCTGCGCATCCCGGCCGAGCCGCCGGACGTGTTGGCCGCCGCCGGCACCAGGGTCGGGCGCGGCGACCGCCTGCTGTACCGCTGGACCGCGCTGCTGCGCGCCCAGGCCCGCCGCGCCGGGCTGGTCACGCCCGCACACTGTTTCGGCCTCGCCTGGAGCGGGCACATGACGCGCGCCCGTCTGCTGGCGCTGGCCCCGCACCTGCCCGCGGGGCTGAGCGAGGTCTATTTCCACCCCGCCCGTCATCAGGATGCCACCCTCGCCCGGCTGATGCCCTTGTATGAACACGCAGCCGAGCTGGCCGCGCTGTGCGACCCCGATGTGGCCGCCGCTTTCGGGGCCGCGCGCCGCACCACCTACGCCGAGGAGGCCGCCCGATGCCGCCGCTGAAACCCCCCGTCCGCTACCAGGACCTGGCCGACCCGCAGGCGCAACCTCGCCACACCGGCATTCCGACCTTCTTCCGCACGCCGCATACCGAGGCTCTGGACCAGGTGGATATCGGCGTGATCGGCGTGCCGTTCGACGGCGGGGTGACGCATCGCTCCGGCGCGCGGCACGGGCCGCGGGCGGTGCGGGTGCAGTCGGCGCTGCTGCGGCGGTTCAACGGGGCGACCGGGGTGGCGCCGTTCGCCAGTGCGCGGGTGCGCGACCTCGGTGATTGCTGGATCGAGTTCCCGTATCAGTTGGAGGCGGCGCTGGACGAGATCGCCGGGTTCTATCGCACCGTGGTGGGCGCCGGCGTGGTGCCGCTGTCGGTGGGGGGCGATCATTCGATCAGCCTGCCGATCCTGCGTGCGGTCGCGGCCGGCCGTCCGGTGGGGATGGTGCATATCGATGCGCATTCGGATACGGGCGACGACTACATGGGCTCGCGCTTCCACCATGGGGCGCCGTTCCGCCGCGCGGTGGAGGCGGGGCTGTTGGATCCCGCGCGGGTCGTGCAGATCGGGATTCGCGGCACGACGAACGATCCGGACATGTGGGGGTTCAGCCGTAGCAGCGGGATGCGGGTGATCGGGATGGACGAGTTCGACGACATGGGCTGGCGCGCGGCGGCGGCGGAGGCGGTGCGGGTGGTGGGGGACGGGCCGGTCTATCTGTCCTACGACATCGACAGCCTGGATCCGGCCGAGGCGCCGGGCACCGGCACGCCCGAGGCGGGCGGGATCACGATGCGCGAGGCGTTGCGGCTGTTGCGCGCGTTGCGGGGGGTGGATTTCGTCGGGGCGGACCTGGTGGAGGTGGCGCCGTCGTTCGATGTGGGGGATATCACCGCGTTCAACGGGGCGTCGGTGTTGTTCGAGGAGTTGTGCTTGCTGGCGGAGGCTCGGGCGGCACGGGGGTGAATGGTGGGGCGGCGGGTGCGCGTTGACCCGCCGCGCAGCTTGGATGGTTCCACGGGGGCAACCCTCCGCTCAGTCTCGGGACGCCGCCTTCCCTCGCCCCGCGCGCCAGACCTCACGCAACCTGGTCATGAGCTGATCGAACAGCCGTGGCGGAAGAAATCCATAGGCGAAACGGTCGCGGGTTCCCGGAACCGGGCGCAGGTCGAAGCCCGGCCATGCGAACTCGTTGACCTCGTCCAGGATGATCCAGGACCGTTCGCCATCGAGGCCGAGATGGCGTTTGACCGCCGCGGGCAGCTCCACTGCGACCGACAGATCATCCGGGGCGCTATGCGTCACCGGGGCCACCCGGACCAGGGTGGCGTCGTCGGCCGGTTTCGCGACGGCAAGGACGATGACGCAGGGCCGGTTCTTGCGGCCCTCTTCCCTTCCTGCCCGGTGTTCATGGTGCCAAAGATAGGCGTAGGAAATCACCAGCCCGCGCTGGGGTTCGGGAATCGCCATCGGTCGCGGGCTTATTCCTTCTCCAGCAGCGCATTGAGATGGTCATGCTCGGGCGCCATCCGGCCCGCCGCCATCTGCTCGATGTCCGCCTCGGGCAGATCGGCGATCGCGCGGCTGCGGCGGGCGAATGCCTTGAGGCGCTGCATCTCTTCGTATTCGACGGCGGACACGAAATAGCCGGTCGCCCGGCCGTGGCTAGTCACGGCGACCGGCTCCCGTTGGGCGATTTCGCGGTACAGGCCGAAATTGCGGGCGAACTCGGTGGCGGGAACTTCGCGCATGGACCCTCGCTTTCAGGCCGCATTTTACGTGTTTTACGTGGAATCGTCAAGGGCGGCATGCCCTCGCCGCCCTCCCCGCCGCCGGCCGGCTGACGCACGATACGTAGGATGCTGCCGTGCGCCGCGCGATCGCGGCTGGTCCGACCGACGACGGTCGTTTCTCGGTTCGGCTGAGCGCCGCTTCTCTGTCCCGGCCATGATCCCGAATGGCGCGGCGGCGCGAGCTGGGTCAAGGATCGGCGCCCCTTCCGCGCCGACCGCGTAGCGGCGTGACCCCTTGGGAGCGTCCTTGAGGCGGCCCGCCCCGCTAAACCATACTCGGACCGCCGGGCGGGCCTCGATTAGTAGTTGCATATTTCGGCGGGATCGCCAACTCGGAGCTCTTGTCGCCGCCAAATTCGGCTCGAAGCGGCGGTCGGTGACACCGTAATTGGCATGAACCGGCGGCATTGGATAGTAGGGGTGTGGGTCAACCAGCTGCCGGCCGCTCGGCTGTCGTCCACGTTCCTCCCCCGCGAGTTGGAGCGGCCCATATCATGCGAAGCTTTCGTGTCCTGCCCCTCATCTACGCGACAGCTATTCCGCGACGACGCCGACCGGGATACCATCGGAGCGTAGACAGGGGGGCGCCAGGCCTTTTCGCTTCCGGGTGCGCCAGAGCAAGCCGCCAGCGTCGCTGCGTCCAGGAAGGTTGAAGATGAGCGCCGATAAAACGCCTGAGACCAGTCCAGCATCCAATCTCCCCGAAGAGCTCGGCGCTATCTCGTTTTCGGAGTTTTTAGAGTTGTCTCCGCCGGGGCAAGTCAAGAAGATCGACGCCCTCATTGTCCGAATGAGGGGCGCGGGGGGGCTGTCTGCTTTCCACTTGTCTTGTCCGGAGATCAGGTTGCACTGCGGACACGGCGTCTGTGGAGGGGTGCGCGTGTTTCGACTCACCAGAGAGGTCGGTCCCGAAATAAATAATCGTGGGTCTGGTTATACGAACAATTATGTGACTTACGTCTGCTCGAACTGCCAGGATACCAAGAAAGTATTCTCCCTTGCATCAAAGATCCAGGACACCGATTCAGGCTCCGGTTCATGTTACAAATTCGGGGAGTTTCCCGCTTACGGCCCTCCAATCCCATCGCGCTTGGTCAACCTGATCGGCCCAGACCGCGAAATGTTTCTGCGTGGGCGTCGGTGCGAGAATCAGGGCCTGGGGATCGGTGCGTTTGTCTACTATCGGCGCGTAGTCGAAAACCAGAAGGGTCGGATCCTCGCAAAAATCATCGAAGTCTCAGAGCTTCTCTCGGCGCCCTCTGAAATGATTGTTGCCCTCCGAGCCGCCCAAGCGGAAACGCAGTTCACTAAAGCCATGCAATCCGTAAGGGATACGATACCCGAAAGCCTAAAGATCAAGGGACAGAATCCGCTCACGTTGCTCCACTCTGCTCTAAGTGACGGGCTACATGCGAGAGACGATCAGACCTGTTTGAGCTTGGCGCACGCCGTCCGTATTGTACTTGTGGAGTTATCGGATCGAATTGGGCAAGCGACGAAGGATACTCAGGAAATCAATGACGCGGTGTCACTTCTTATGACGAGTCGAAACCAATAGCTTCGAAAGCGGACCTGCCGAGTCTGAACAGGCCAAAATGTGGATTCCCAGCCTCGGAACTGCCGAGACCCCGGAGAGAGAATCCGTCGCCCCCCGGGCGCCCGTATGCCTACGCTGTCCACGGACACCACGCGGACACGGAAAAGCCGCCTGCGGGACGGGTGCCCGGGGCGGCTTCTACCTGACTGATATATTGTATGGTTTTGATTGCGGGGACAAGATTCGAACCCGTGACCTTCAGATTATGAGCCTGATTCCCTGCGGCCACCCGCCCCATCGCACGCCGCGGATCCGACGCCCCCGCGTCCCCCTCCCCCCACCCGGCACTTGTCTCAGCATCAAACAATGCCCAAACTCGTGCCCAGCCCCGGAGGCCCCCATGCGCACCACACTCGCCCTCGACGACACCCTCATCGCCAAAGCCCACGCCCTCACCGGCCTCCAGGAAAAATCCGCCCTGGTCCGCGAAGCCCTCAAAGCCCTCATCGAGCGTGAAAGCGCCCGCCGCCTCGCCCGTCTCGGCGCCACCGAGCCCGACCTCGCCGCCCCGCCCCGCCGCCGTCTCTCCGCCGGGTGATCCTGGTCGACACCTCGGTCTGGGTCGATCACCTGCGCGCCGGCAACCAGGACCTGGCCGCCCGGCTCGACGCCGGCCAGGTCCTGGCCCACAGCTTCGTCCTCGGCGAGCTGGCCCTCGCCCCCCTGCGCCAGCGCGAGCCCCTGCTCGCCCTGCTCGCCGACCTGCCCCAGGCCGTCGTCGCCACCGAGCCCGAGGTCCTGGCGTTCATCACCAGCCACGCCCTGCCCGGCCAAGGCATCGGCTACGTCGATGCCCACCTCCTCGCCGCGACAAGCCTGACCCAGGACGCAACCCTGTGGACGCAAGACAAGCGCCTGCAAGCGATCGCCGTCCGCCTCGGCCTCGCCGCCGCGGCCTAACCCCCACGCCCCGGCGTTCATCTTCGCTTGACCGGATGGTCATCTTCGCTTTACCGAATTTCGCCCCGTTTTCGGAACTTATCTCAATAGAACCAAAGCACTATCATTGCGAACAAGCAAATATGCTTCACGTGAAGCGCTCCGATCCGCCCCATCCGCTCCCCCGCGCCAGCGCCCCCCTTCGCCTTCCCCCCGCTCTGGTGTAATCCACCGCCCCACCCGACCGGAGAGCCTCCAGATGACCGCGGCCTTCCCCGCCCCCAGCCCCGAGGCGGAGACCGACGCCCCGCTGATCCTCGCGCTGCCCAAGGGCCGCATCCTCGCCGAATGCGGCACCGCTGCTGGCGCGCGCCGGCATCGTCCCGGCCGCCGACTACGCCGACGAGGACAGCCGCCGCCTGCGCTTCCCCACCGACGATCCCGGCGCTGGACGTGGTGCGCGTGCGCCCGTTCGACGTCGCCACCTTCGTCGCCTTCGGCGCCGCGCAGCTCGGCATCTGCGGCGCCGACGTGCTGATGGAGTTCGACTACCCGGAAATCTACGCCCCGCTCGACCTCGGCATCGGCCGCTGCCGCATCTCGGTGGCCGAACCGCGCGGCGACCGCCGGCAGCGACGATCCCACGCCGCTGGTCGCGGCGTGCGGGTGGCGACGCAAATACCCCACCATCGCCCGCCGCCACTTCGCCGCGCCGCGGCGTGCAGGCCGAGGTGGTGCACCTGAACGGCGCGATGGAGCTGGCGCCCGGCCTCGGCCTGTCGCGGCTGATCGTCGACCTGGTGCAGACCGGCTCCACGCTGAAGGCCAACGGGCTGGTGGAGACCGAGGTGATCGCCCAGGTCACCAGTCCGCCTGATCGTCAACCGCACCGCGCTGAAGACGCAGGCCGGAGGCGATCGGCGCCTGGATCGCCCGGTTCCGCGCCGCGCTCGCGCCTGCGCCGGGCGGCGGCATGAGCGGGCGGGACCATGCAACGCCTCGCCACCACCGACCCGGCGGCTTCGCACGCCGCCTTCGCCGCCCTGCTGGCCAGGCGCGGGAGACGCACCGAGCAGGTGCGATGCGGCGGTCGCCGCGATCATCGCCGACGTGCGCGCCCGCGGCGATGCGGCGCTGCTCGAGCTACACCGCGCGGTTCGACCGGCTCGCCCTGACGCCGCCGGCGCTGCGCATCACCGCCGCCGAGATCGACGCCGCCGTGGCGTCGCGTCCCGGCCGAGCTGCGCCGCGGCGCTCGACCTCGCCGCGACGCGGATCGAGGCGTTCCACCGCGCGCAGATGCCGGCCGACCTGCGGATGACCGACGCGGCCGGGCTGACGCTCGGGCATGCGCTGGACGCCGCTCGACGCGGTCGGGCTGTATGTGCCGGGCGGCAAGGCGGCCTATCCGTCCTCGGTGCTGATGAACGCGATGCCGGCGCGCGTCGCCGGCGTGGCGCGGCATCGCCATGTGCGTGCCGACGCCGGACGGCGTGCTGAACCCGCTGGTGCTGGCCGCCGCGCGCCGCGCCGGGGTGACCGAGATCTACCGCGTCGGCGGCGCCCAGGCGGTGGCCGCGCTGGCCTTCGGCACCGCGACCATCGCCCCGGTGGACCGCATCGTCGGCCCCGGCAACGCCTATGTCGCCGAGGCCAAGCGCCAGGTGTTCGGCCGGGTCGGCATCGACAGCATCGCCGGCCCGTCCGAGGTCGTGGTGCTGGCCGACGCCGCCAACGATCCGCGCCAGGTCGCGGTCGATCTGCTGGCCCAGGCCGAGCACGACGAGGCGGCGCAGGCGATCCTGATCACCGACGACGCCGCCTTCGCCGACGCGGTCGCCGCCGCGGTCGCCGCCGAACTGCCCACCCTGCCGCGCGCCGCCATCGCCGGGGCAAGCTGGGCGCGCCACGGCGCGATCATCGTCGTGCGCGACTGGACGGAGGCGGCGGCGCTGGTCAACCGCCTCGCGCCCGAGCACCTGCAGCTCATGCTCGCCGACCCCGAGCCGGTGTTCGCGCAGGTGCGCCACGCCGGCGCGGTGTTCCTCGGCGGGTTCTGCCCGGAGGCGGTGGGCGACTACGTCGCCGGCCCGAACCACGTGCTGCCGACCGGGCGCACGGCGCGCTTCGCCTCCGGCCTGTCGGTGTTCGACTTCCTCAAGCGCACCACCTGGGTGCCGGCCGACGCGGCGGCGCTGGACGCGGTCGGCCCGGCCGCGGTGGCGCTGGCCGAGGCCGAGGGGTTGCAGCGCGCACGCCCGCAGCATCGCGCTGCGCCTGGCGCAGCGAGGCGGGCGCGGATAAGCGGCGGGCGTGAGCATGGCGGGCCGCGGGCGCGGAACGCTCGTCCGCACGTGTGACACGTGCCGCCGCCAGTCGCGGCGCACGGCCAATGCGCTTGACCCGGCCGGGGCGGATGCTCATGTTCGCTCCGCAATCAACCAGTAAATGAGGCCTGATGTCCAAAGAAGACATGATCGAATTCAGCGGCACGGTGACGGAGCTGCTGCCCAACGCCATGTTCCGCGTGAAGCTGGACAACGAACACACCATCCTGGCGCACACCAGCGGCAAGATGCGCAAGAACCGCATCCGCGTGCTGGCCGGCGACCGGGTGAACGTCGAGATGACGCCCTACGACCTGACCAAGGGCCGCATCACGTTTCGCTTCAAGTGAGCCGGCCGCTTCAAGTGACCGCGTGCGGCCGCCGCTCGCGCTGGTCCTGGCCTCCGCCAGCCCGCGCCGGCTGCGCGCTTGCTGGCGCAGATCGGCGTCGCCCCGACCGCGTCCTCGCCCCCGACATCGACGAAACCCCGCTGCCGCGGCGAGACTGCCGCGGCTCTGGCGCAGCGCCTGGCGCGCGCCAAGGCCGACGGCGGTCGGCGCGCGGCCGGCTGCGCTCGTGCTGGCCGCCGACACCGTGGTGGCGGTCGGCCGGCGCATCCTGCCCAAGGCGGAAACCGAGGCGGAGGCGCGCGCGCTGCCTCACGCTGCTGTCCGGCCGGCGCCACCACGTGCTGACCGCGGTGGTGCTGCGCGCGCCCGACGGGCGGCGCGGCCGAGCGGCTGGTGGAGAGCGCGTCGGCTTCGCGCGGCTGACCGACGGCGCAGATCGAGGCCTATCTGCGCCGGCGGCGAGTGGCAGGGCAAGGCCGGCGGCTACGCCATCCAGGGGCGCGCCGCGGCGTTCGTCCGCTTCCTGTCCGGCAGCTACTCCGACGTGGTCGGGCTGCCGCTGTTCGAGACGGCGCAGTTGCTGCGCGGCCTCGGCTGGCGGTGCCGTGAGCCTTGCGCGCCGATGACCTTGCGTTCCGTATTGGCATGGCGGCGTGACCGGCGTCGCGTGAGCCGCGCGGCGAGGTGCGGCGTCGCCGGGGGTCCGGGTGGCGGCGCTGCGGACGACGGCTGGTCGACTACGCGCTCGTGGCGGCCCGGCGCGCCGGACGGCGTGGGCGACCTGTATCGCGGCCGGATCGTCGCGCGCGTGCCGGCGATGGCCGGCGCCTTCGTGGCGCTGGGCGGGCCGAAGGGCTTCCTGCCCGACAGCGCCGGCGCCAAGCGGGCGCGGCGTGGGGCGATGCGGTGCTCGTGCGCGTCACCCGCGCGGCACAGGGCGGCAAGGGACCGCGGCTCGGGGGCGTGAGCGCGGCGGAGGCGGCGGGGCTGGCGACCGCCGGGCCGCCGGCGCGGCTGCGCGCCGCGGCCCGGCGCGGTGCGAGCAGGCTGGCGGCGCTGTTATCCCGACGCGCCGGTGCGAGATCGACGACACCGGCGCTGCTGGCGGCGCTGCGGCCGGTGCTGGGCGGGCGGGCGGTGACGGCGGCGCCCGCGGGCGTCGATGACGCACTGGAGGGGGAGATCGCGGCGCTGGCGGATGCCGGTGGCGACACTGCCGGGCGGAGGCGCGCTGCGAATCCATCCCACCCCGGCGCTGACGGCGATCGACGTCGACGCCGGCGGCGGCGAGTGCCGCGCGGGCGCGGCAAGCGGCGGCGCAACTGGCGTTGAACCGGCGGCGATCTGCCGGAGCTGGCGCGGCAGATCCGGCTGCGCAACCTGGGCGGCGCGATCCTGGTGGATCTGGGCGGGGCTGCCGATCGGCAAGCGCGGCGCTGCTTGGGCCGGCGCTGGCGGCGGCGTTGGCGGAGGACCCCCTGCGGCCTCGGCTGCGTGGGGTTCACGGGACTGGGGCTGGCGGAGATCCTGCGTCCGCGGGTGCAGCCGCCGCTGCACGAGGTGCTGGCGGGGCCGCATGCGGCGGGGCTGGCCGGGTTGCGGGCGGCGGCGCGGGAGGTGGCGGCGCGGCCGGGGTGGGTGCCGCGGTTGCGGGCTTCGCCGGCAGTGGTCGCGGCGCTGGTCGCGGATGCGGGGGCACTGGCGGCGTTTGCTCGGGCCGCGGGGCGGGCGGTGGTCCTGGAAGCGGACCCGGCGCTGGCCGGCTGGGTACTGGCGTAGGCGGCCTGCGGTCCGGCACGGCTGGCTCAGCTTTTGTCATCGACTTAGGCGCAATCCGGACCAGCATCGACGAAGTGCTTCCATGCTCCGCGCAGTTTTGTAGGGGAAATTGAAAGGAGACGGCCGATGACTTCCGCTGTCGATCCAAAGCCGATGTCGCGCACCAAGGCGATCCTCTACGCTATAGGCTCGCCCAGCAATTCTAAACTCGGTATTATGGAGGTTTTTGGCTCTGCTCCGGTGGGTGGCGGGAAAGACGGCGGGTGAGTGCGGGTCAGGGGGGCCGCAAGTCGGCTGTGGTGATGGCCCGCAGCAGGTGTGGCCAATCTGCGAAGACCGTATAGGCGGTGATGGTTCGCAGGTTCTCGAAGAAGCGGTATGTGGCGCCGCAGGCGGCAACGGCCTCTCGCCAGGCCAGCATGGCGAGAGATGCGGCGGTGTGGCAGGCGAAGGCCAGCAGGTTGAGCGTGAGAAAGATGCTGGCCAGGGTCTGCTTGCCGTGGCCGAAGTTGTGCTCAAGGTTGTAGCCATTGGTCTTGAGCATGTTGAACGTCTCGTTCTCGATCTTCCACCGCGCCCGCCCGCAGGCGGCCAGTTCGGCGATGGTGGCACCCGTCACCGGCAGGTCGGTGACAAAGCTGTTGTGATAGGTCCGCTTGCCCGCGGCGTTGCGGATCTCGATGGAGAACCAGTTGACCGGAATGGCGTCGGCGGTGCCGCGCAGCGGTACGCCGGACAGCCAGCGATAGATGGTGGTGGTATGCGTACCGCGCACGCAGACGATCTGGCGATATTCCTCCAGATCGGCGCCGTGCAGGTACTCGGTGATGGTCTGGTGTGAAGACGGCTTGCAGGTAAGGACGAAGTTGCCGCCGGCCTGCTGGATGGCGGCGGCGATCGGCTGGCAGGCGAACAGGTCGTCGCCAAGATAGACCGGCCGCAGTTGCGCGACCGCCGGCCCATGCTGGGCGAGCCAGCGCTTGGCGGCGTTGCGCTCGCAGTCCTGCTTCTCCGCCCCGTCCTGCGGGGCGATGAACTCCGGCGGCAGCGGCAGCACCTGCTGGTGGCCCGGAGCGACCAAGCTGGCGCCGAGGAAGCCGTGGAAATACTCCGTGCCGCCGTCGGAGCGGCGCCGCGTCGAGCATTGGCTGCATGTGATCTTGCGCGAGCAGAAGTACTCGCTGCCGTCCAGCGCGATCAGCACCCTGTCGCCGAGGCATTGGATGCGTCTCAACGGCCCGGCTTGCTCGATCGCCCGCATGAACAGACCGTCGAATGCCGCCGGCGAGACGCCGTCCAGCATCAGGCGAATATAGTTGTCCGACGGGATCGCCGCCATCCCGAACAGGGTTTGGCAGTTCGAGCGGCCCCGGCCGCGTTCCAGCGCCCGCTGATGCGCCAGGAACGACGGGCTTCCCATGAAGAACAGCGAGAACGCCGAGAGGCCGATATCGGCCATGCTGTAGTCGCCGTCACGGCGCGGTCCCTTGCGCGGGTCGGGAAGACCGGCACAGACCTTGCCCAGCTCGGCGATCAGGTCCTCGACCACACTCATGCCGCTGTGGAATCAAGAGCCGAGGCCCCGCGCAAGCAGAATCTGCCACATGATGGGGCAGGCGATCATGAAAGCCCCAACATGTGGCAAATCAGAACTCGGCCCCCACTCCGGCGGGACGGAAACCGCCAAGAGCACCTGCGCGCTCACCTGGATAGACTCAGAATGCGATTCAGTCGCGTTGAGAACCGCTGAGGCTCGCCACTGACCCTTGTGGCGCTGGTCTTCCTGCCGGTAGGCAGGATCGATTGGACTCCCGGCTGGATCTTCATCGCGGTCCTTGTGGCAATCTTCGGTCTTTCGGCGCTGCTGCTGGCGCGTGTGAATCCTATGCTCTACCGCGCCCGCAGCCGCTTCCAACCGGGCACCAAGAAATGGGACCTGATCCTGCTCGCGGTCCTGTTCCCGGCCATGATCGCTGAAATCCCGATCGCGACGCTTGACGCCGGCAGGATGGGATGGTCTGCCGTGCCGCAGTGGGTCGTCATGGTTGGCTATGTCTTGCTTATCGGCGGCATCGCAGTCACCACCTGGGCTCAGGCAGTGAATCCGTTCTTCGAGCCAGGCGTCCGCATCCAGAGGGAGCGCGCGCAGCAGGTGATCACGTCTGGGCCGTACAAATTCGTCCGCCATCCCGGTTATGCTGCCGCGATAGCAATGTTCGTCGGAATTCCGCTCGCGCTGGCCTCCTGGTGGGGCTTGCTGCCGGCTGGGCTGGCGATCGCATTGCTGGTCGTCCGGACGGGTTTGGAGGACCGGCTGCTTCAGGCCGAGCTATTCGGCTATTCCGACTATGCGGGTCGTACGCGTCACAAACTCGTGCCGGGTATTTGGTGACGGCCGGTCAGTGTCGACGGTATTTTTCATGCTCATGCGCGAAGCGCTTGCGTGATCGATGAGGCAAAAAAACGACCGATCGTTGTCGATATTCTCTGAAACGTCGTTGAATTCGAATCGCGCGAATTCTGCTTTGATATACTCGGAGAACCTCAAAGTCGTATGGAAATGACCTGGGGGAAATTCAAGGCTGAGGTTTGTTCTTTATGAATTTCATTATCCTGCTCCTCTCTCGCCACCGAGAGCTCGATAGAGGGAAGAACGGCTGATCTTGTAGCGTACAGCGATCTCCGTCATGCACGACGATCCGGGGCATCGCTGGACCTTGCAGGCGCTGGCGGAACGCGCCGGCATGTCGCGAACGACCTTCACCCTGACATTCAAAGAGACGGTTGGGGCGTCACCCACGGACTACCTGACGCGCTGGCGGGTGTCGCTGGCCGGGGACAGGCTGGTGAATTCCAGCGATCCCATTTCCATCATCGCCCTGGCGTTCGGCTATGAATCCAACAGCGCCTTCAGCACGGCTTTCAAGAGGGTCATGGGCTGTTCGCCACGGCAATACAGCCGTGACCGCATCCGAGCCATGCTGCACCCGGAGTAGGGGACGTCGCCCGCGCATGGCGGATCGAACCGGTCACAGGTTGATATGTGCAGCGCCAAACGCGCTCCAACCACCGTGCCGACCCGTTTGGGTGCGGGGGCCGGTGGGGTCAGGGACGAACGGCGGCCAACCGGAGCCCAGCAAACAACGGGCTTATCCCTTCCACCGTGCCAGCCCGATCAGCCCGTTCCCGGGCCTATGGAGCAGCGGGCGGTGGGGAGCGACCCGATACCCCGTTCCCAGACCGACCCGGAACGCGCGATACTGACACCTCGCCGGGTCGCGGCGAAGCAGGGCCGAAGCCGCGCGCCACACGTGCGCGGAGCCGGCTGACAGACGAAGCGGGGGAATCGCATGACTGAGCCGGTTCTGATCGTCGGGGCGGGACCGGTCGGCCTCACCCTGGCCGCCGCCCTCGCGCGTCGCGACGTGCCGGTCCGCATCATCGAGCGGGCGGCGGCGCGCACCGACAAATCCAAAGCCCTGGTACTCTGGTCGCGCACCCTGGAACTGCTCGACATCCAGGACTGCGTCGCCCCGTTTCTCGCCGCCGGCCTGAAAGGCACGGGCGCGCGCATCATCGCCGGCGGGCGGGAGCTCGTGCATCTCGGGCTCGACCGCGCCGCGACACAATACAACTACGCCCTGTTCGTTCCGCAAAGCGAAACCGAGCGCCTGCTGGCCGAGGAACTGGCGCGCTACGGCGTCACGGTCGAACGGCAGGTGGAACTCGCCGCCTTCACCGCGGCTCCCGACGGCGTCGGCGCCACCCTGCGCCATCTCGCCGACGGGCGCGAGGAGGCCGTGCACACAAGCTGGCTCTGCGCCTGCGACGGCGCGCACAGCACCGTCCGCCACGGGCTGGGGGTGGAATTCACCGGCAGCACCGAACCCTCCATCTGGATCCTTGCCGATGTCATGATCTCCGGCGCGCTGCCGGTCGAAGTGACGGTGTGCTGGCAGGAGGACGGCATCCTGGCGTTCTTCCCGATCGCCCCGGGCCGCTTCCGGATCATTGCCGATGTGGCGGTCGCGCCGGACGGCGGCGCGCCGAGCCTGGCCGACGTGCAGGCCCTGCTCGACCGTCGCGGGCCGCCCGGCCTCACCGCGCACGACCCGGTCTGGCTCAGCGAGTTCCGCATCAACGAGCGCAAGCTGAAGGACTACCGCGCCGGCCCGGTGTTCCTCGCCGGCGACGCCGCGCATGTGCACAGCCCGGCCGGCGGCCAGGGCATGAACACCGGCATGCAGGATGCGATGAACCTGGCCTGGAAGCTCGCCCTCGTCTGGCATGGCGCAGCCCGGCCGTCCCTGCTCGACAGCTACTCGCCGGAGCGCAGCGCGATCGGCGAGCAGGTGCTGCGCAATGCGGGGCGGATGACGCATGTCGCGATCCTGCGCAACCCGATCCTGCAACAGGTGCGCAATGCCGCCGCCGGCGTGCTCGGCCATATACCGGCCTTGCGCCAGCGGCTCGCGGACCAGCTCTGCGAGCTCGATCTGCACTACGCGGAGAGCCCGCTCACCGTCCGAGTGCCGCACGCCGCCGCCCATCCCGTGCCCGGCGACCGCACGCCCGACTGCACGTTGGCCGCACCGGATGGAGCCCGAGCCGGACCGGACGGCGCATGGGGTCGGCTGCACGAGGCGCTGCGGGATGGCAAATTCCTCGCCCTGTCCGTGGGCGCCCCGGCGCTGAGCCTGCCGGCCTCCCTCGCCCGCATCGCCCGTGCGGCGCAAACGCGGCCGACCGGCCCGTACAAGTCCGGCTTCTGCTACCTGATCCGACCCGATGCCTATCTGGCGCTCAGCACGCCCGCCACCGCGCCGCAGCCGGTCTTCGACTACCTGCACGGCATTGCCGCGCCCTGACGTCCCGCTGCCGGTCCGATCCGCCGCTTCCCCGGCCAACGCCGCGAAATTGCGGCACGTCGCATTCAGCCCGTCGGCCCGCCGTCCGCCACCGACGTCCGTCCGTCCCCGGCACGTTCCAGCGCCGCACGGTCCCACCGACCGAGGTCGGCGGCGGCTCCATACGTACCACTCAGGTACTGCATCAGGTCCTCGTCCGGCGATTTTGCCTGACGCACCGCATCGTAGGGCAGAATGTGCTGACCGAGACCCGGGTCGTAGTATGTCGCATGCGGAAGGATCGGCGCCACTGCGAAGCCCGGCGGCTCGGGGTAGGCATAGCTGTAGAAGGCCGGCCTGCCGAAACCTCCGTTGCCTGGCCAGAAGCCGACGCTGCTGACTTCATGCGAGTACGCTTCCTGCATGACCCAGGCGCCCAAATGCGGCGAGCCGCCCGCCAGGGGCGGCGCCGTGCGCCCGGAGAAGCGAGTGACCGCCATGTCGAAGCTGCCCCAGAAGAAATGCACCGGGCTCACCTTGCCGAGGAACTGGCCCCGGAACCGGGTAAAAACCCGATCCACCTGGACCAGAGCCCGCCAGAAGCGCGTGACGCAATCCCGGTCGTAGGCGGCGTGCGTTCGGTCCTGCTCGAACGGAACGGCGTCCGGTATCTCGACCGGCATGGTCCAGATCCGCGTTTCCAGCCCAAGCCCGCGCAGTCGGCCCATGACCTCGGCATAGAAATCCGCCACGGTGCGCGGGCCGAGCATGATCGTTTCGATATCGCCTGTGCTGGTCCGGATCGTCAGGACGTGGTCTATGAAATCGAAGTCGATCTGAAAACTCGTGCCGCCATGCGGGATCGGCGAAGTCGTCAGCCCGCGACAGGTCACGTACAAGGGAACCTGCCACCAATGATTGACCATCGGCGCGTAAGCAAGCCGGATCTTGCCGACCACCTGCGTCCACAGATGCAAGGTCGCACAGGTGTCGGCCCAGCCCGCAAGAGGAAGATCGGGCCAGTCGGCCGGGGTGGACAGGGCGGGTTGGGGTGCCATCGGGCGGAACCTCCGAACTGACTGCAGCAGCCTATCCTACCGGAACCACGCGCAGGCGTGTCGCCCTATCCCCCCGCGGCCATCCCGTCTCCGCGCGGGTCCGCGACCCCGCTGCACACCCCGCCGTCCCCCGGCAGGTAGCGCGAGCATGCGGCCACGTTCGCCCGCCCCGGTTCGGGCACAGCGACCGGCATCGGCTGGCCCGACCGCAAGGCGTTGTCCATCGCCACGGCTACCGCCAACCCCGCCCCTGCCTGGCCGGAGCCGCCCACCGCGGCGCGGAACGCGTGCAGGTTCGGGTTCCACGCCAGCCCTGCCGCCAGCAGCGGCGGCGGCGTCCGCGCCGGCGAGGCCGCCAGCAGGAACCCGAGCCCCGGCACCATCCGCCCGGTGCCGAACAGATTGTCCATGGTGGTGGCGCAGGCGACCGCCCCGCCGGCGCGATCGACCGCGAGGAAGGTTGCCGAAGCCGGCAGCGGCGGCAGTCCCGCAGCGGGAAGGTTGCCCGCCAGCACCGCCTGCGGGGTGACGCCGCCCCGGCGCCAGGCGGCCGCCGCCGCCAGCGCCCGGGACGCCGCCTGGGCCAGCGCCCGCGGATCGTGCGCCAGGGTCTGGAAGGCCGCCGCGGCGGCCAGGCCGCCGTCGGCCGGCGGCGGCAGGAAGGCCACCCGATCGTTGCCGAACGGGACGACCAGGGGCGCCCCCAGGCTCGGCAGCGCCCGGCGCAGCGCGTCGGCCGCGATCGGCCCGCCGGCCGCGGCCGACCCGGACACGACGAGGCGGGCCAGCGCACCCTGGTAGAAATCGCCCACCCCGGCGACCCGGATGCGCCCGAGGGTGGCGGCGAGTTCCGGCTCGCGCAGGATGGCTCCGACCGCGAGTGGCCGTCCGCCTGGGCCGAACACGGCCCGCGCCGCCGGATCGGCAAACAGCGGCCCGGCGACCACATCCAGATCGCGCACCAGCGCGTGCGAGGCGGGGGTGCCGAAGCGCGCCAGTTCCTCGGCCGGGGCGACCAGCGCCTCGAACGGCAGGCGCCCGTAGCGTGCGTGCAGCAGATAAAGCCCGCGCGGCAGCAGCGGCAGCGCCGCCGGGCGGTCGGCCGCGGCCGCGGCGGCGGGCGGGATCGCGGCAGCCTGCGGGGTGAACAGCACCGCCTGCGGCACGCCGCCATCGGGCGCGCGCGCGCCGGGGATGAAGGCGAGGCAGGCGCCGGCACCGCCCAGCCCCACGCGCGATGGCAGGGTGACCGACAGGGCGAGCCCCATCGCCACCGCGGCGTCCGCCGCGTCGCCGCCGGCGGCGAGCACCTGCTGGCCGATCAGCGCCGCCTGCGGCTCGGGGGCGACCACGACGCCCTGGAAGCCGTCTGCCGGGACGTTGATCCCGGCGGTGGAAGCCCCCGCGGTTGGCGTGGGGCTCGCCGCGCCGGACGGCGCGCTGGCCGGAGAGCTGCCGCAGCCCGCGACGAGCAGTGCCAGCAGGAACGCGCCCACCCGCCGAGCGGCGCGCTTCGGGAGGGCCAGCCGGAATCGGGGTCGCTGTGGCAAAGTGGCCGCTTCCTTGTGCCCGTCGGAGGGAGGCGGACCCATAGACGGCTTCCGCCGAGGCGGCAACGGCGGGTCCGCTGCGCAGCGCGTCATCTCCCTGCCGGGTCCCTGCCGGGCGGTTCGCCGCCTGCGGCAATTCTCCGCTTCACTCGGTTGCCCAGTACACTCGCCCCCACCCCCCACGCACTCGCGATCGGCGCTATCCTCCCCTCGCCCATGCCCCCCGTCCCCCAAGACCTCCCCGTCGCCGCTATCCTCCCCGCCCTCCTTGCCGCGCTGGCCGAGGGCCACAACGCCGTCCTCCTCGCCCCGCCCGGCTCCGGCAAAACAACCCTCGTCCCCCCTGCCCTGCTCGATGTCCCCTGGCGCGGCGACGCCCGCATCCTCGTGCTCGAACCTCGCCGCCTCGCCGCCCGCGCCGCCGCCACCCGCATGGCCGCGCTGCGGGGGGAAAACGCCCCCGGCGGCCTGATCGGCTACCGCACCAGGCTCGATTCCGCCGTCTCCGCCGCCACCCGCATCGAGGTCCTCACCGAGGGGCTCCTGCTCCGCCGCCTCCTCGCCGACCCGCTGCTGGATGCCACCGCCGTCGTCATCCTCGACGAAATCCACGAACGCAGCGTCGAATTGGACCTTGCCCTCGCCCTGCTGCGCGACCTGCAACGCACCCTCCGCCCCGACCTCCGCCTGATCGCGATGTCCGCCACGGTGGAGGCCACCAGGCTCGCCGCCCTGCTCGATGCGACCGTCATTGAAAGCGCCGGCCGCCCCTTCCCCGTCACGATTACCCACGCCGCCCGCGACCTTGCCGCCCCGCGCGACCTGCCGGACGCCATGGCCGGGGCCATCCGTGCGGCGCTGGCCGCCCACCCCGGCGATATCCTCGCCTTCCTCCCCGGCATGGCCGAGATCCGCCGCACCGAGGCCGGCCTCGCCGGCTTGCCCGCCCACATCCTCCCCCTGCATGGCGACCTGCCCCGGACGGCGCAGGACGCCGCGCTGAGCCTGGCGCCGGGCGGCGCGCGGCGGGTGGTGCTCGCGACCGCGATCGCCGAGACCTCGCTCACCGTCCCCGGGGTGCGCATCGTCATCGATGGCGGCTTCCGCCGCGCGCCGCGGCTCGATCCCGGCTCCGGCCTCGCCCGCCTGGTCACCACCCGCGTCTCCCGCGCCAGCGCCGAGCAGCGCGCCGGCCGCGCGGGCCGGGAGGCGCCCGGCGTCGCGATCCGCCTCTGGACCGCCGCCCAGCACCGCGGCCTCGCCGCCTTCGACCGGCCGGAAATCCTGGAGGCGGAGCTGTCCCCGCTGCGCCTCGCCTGCGCCGTCTGGACCGACGCGCTCGGCACCGCGGCCGCCGACCTGCCGTTCCCCGATCCCCCGCCGGCGGGCGCCTTCGCCGCCGCCGGCAGCCTGCTCGCCGACCTTGGCGCGCTGGATACCGGCGGCGCGGTCACCCCGCACGGCCGGCGGATGGCCGCGCTCGGCGCGCATCCGCGGCTGGCCGCAATGATGCTGGCGGCGGAAACCTCGGCCGAGGCCGCGCTCGCCGCCACCCTGGCCGCGCTGCTGGAGGAACGCGACCCGCTGCGCACCCCGGCCGGACGCGGCGCCCCCAGCCATGGCGTCCCTGGCCGTGGCGTTCCTGGGCGTGGCATTCCTGGGCGCGGCCTTCCCCCGGGCACGGCGCCCCCGGCCGATATCGCCCTGCGCCTCGAAGCCCTCGGCGTCGCCCCGCCGGGAGCGGTGGGAACGTCAGCACCAGGAGCCGCGGTTTCGCCCGCGCCGGACTTCGAACTCGACCGCGCCGCCCTGGCCCGCATCCGCCGCGCCGCGGACCGGTATCGCCGCCGCCTCGACCTGCCCGGCACCCTCGCTCCAGCCGGCGATCCGGGCCGGCTGATCGCCGCCGCCTTCCCCGACCGCATCGCCGCCCGCCGCGACGAGCCGGGCAATTTCCGCCTCGCCGGTGGCGGTGGCGCCCGCCTGCCGGCCACCGATCCGCTGGCCCGCGCGTCCCTGCTGGCGGTGGCCGCGCTGCAGGTGACCACGGGGGCGCGCATCCGCCTCGCCGCCCCGCTCGATCCCGCCGATCTCCCTCCCGTGCTCGCCGCACGCGTCTCCGAGCAGATCGAGACCGCCTTCGACCCCGTCTCCGGCGCCGTGCTTGCCCGCCGCCGCCGCCGCCTCGGCGCCCTGATCCTGAGCGACACCACCGCCGCGGCCGATCCCGCTGAGGCGGCCGCCGCGCTGGCCGCTGCTCTCGCCGGTACGGGCCGCGCGGCAACCGGACCGGCCGGAACGGACCGCGCCGGCATCGCCGGTAAAGGCGCCGGCGGCATCGATCCAACCTGCAAGGTCTCCACCGGCGCGCGCCCCATCGGCACCACGTCTGCCGGCATCGACACCGCCAGCATCAGCCCGGTTCGTGCCGGCACCGGCTGCGCGCGCCCCACCGGCAGTCCCTCCGTCGCCAGCCCCATCGGCACGAGCCCGACCGGCGCAGCCACGACCGGGCCAGCCCCTGTGGGCACCGGGCGATCGGCAGCGCTCTGGGAAAAACTCCCCTGGTCGAATCCGGCGCGCCAGCTCCAGGCCCGGGTCGCGCTGCTGCGCGCGCTGGAACCGGACGCCGGCTGGCCCGACCTCAGCGACCCGGCGCTGCGGGCTGCCGCCGCCACCTGGCTCGCCCCGCACCTCACCGGCCTGCGCCGGCTGGCGGACCTCGCCCGGCTCGACCTCGCCGCCATCCTGCGCAGCGCTCTGCCGCGCCCGCTCGCCGCCCGGCTCGATCGCCTGCTGCCCGAGCACCTCGCGCTGCCGCACGGCCGCGCCGCGATCGACTACACGGCCCCGGTGCCCACCGCCGCCGCCCGCGCCCAGGCGTTCTACGGCCTGCGCGATACGCCGCGGGTGGCCGACGGCCGGATGGCGCTCAGCCTCGCCCTCCTTTCCCCCGCCGGCCGGCCGGTGGCGATCACCGGGGACCTTGTCCATTTCTGGCGGCACGGCTGGCCTGAGTTGCGCAAGACCATGCGCGGACGCTACCCCAGGCACGACTGGCCGGAGCGGCCCGATGCGGCGTGAGGCGCGTATGAGGCACGTACAAGCGTGCAAGGCGACCCGACCGGCGAAGGAACGCCCGTTGAAGAATGCCTGGGTTTCCCCGCGATTTCGGCGCTGCGCGGACATGCTGGCACATGCTGCCCGGTGATCGGGTCGGCAGGACCCGCCCTGCCGACCGGTCGCCCGCGGGCGCGTTCCGCCGCCTGCGCGGGGCGTTCGGCGCTCCGGCTCTCCGGGGGATGAACAAAGCCTCATCGCCGGTTTCTTGTTGCGTCCGCGTCCAGATGCCATGTCCCCCGCGAAAGGACCACGCACGTCCATGCCCCCGTCACGCGCCCGTCTGTTCAGCGTCGCCAGCGCCCGTGTCTCCGGCGCCCGTGTCTAGTCAGCGATTCGGAATTGGCGATCACAGAAGCCGCCCCCGCGCCCGGAGGCGCGCGCAGCAGCCGAGGCACTGCGGGCCCTTGGGTGCGATTCGGCAATTCGCGAACGCTGACCAGTGCCCGTGCGCGCGCCCCGCAGGGCGTGGCCCTCGCCCTCGCTCTCGCCCTCGCCGGCTGCGGGCCGCTGCAGGCACCGGCCGCGGCGCCGGAGGCGCGCGTCACGCTCCCGAGCTTCGCCCCGCTCGTGCACCAGGTGCTCCCCGCGGTGGTGAACATCGCCGTGACGGAGACCGTGCACGGCACCGACATGCTCGACCAGTTGCCGCCGGAGCTGCGCAACAGCCCGCTCGGCGAGGCCTTCCGCCGCCGCTACGGCAACCAGGCGGCGCAGGTCTCCGCCGCCGGCTCCGGCTTCATCGTCGCCCCGGACGGCGTGATCGTCACCAACAACCACGTGATCGCGCACGCCGAGCAAGATCGTGGTGGCGCTGCCGGACGGCACCCAGGTGCCGGCGCGCATCCTGGGGCGCGACCCGCTGACCGACGTCGCGGTGCTGAAGGTCGATCCGCCGCATCCGCTGCCCGCCATCACCTGGGGCGATTCGCGCAAGGTCCGGGTGGGCGATTGGATACTGGCCGCCGGCAACCCGTTCGGCCTGGGCGGGTCGGTGACCGCGGGGATCGTCTCGGCCGAGGGCCGCAGCCTCGGCGGCGGCCCGTTCGACCGCTTCCTCCAGCTCGACGCGCCGATCAACCCGGGCAACTCCGGCGGGCCGGCGTTCGACATGGCAGGACACGTGGTCGGCATGACGACGGCGATCGTGAGCCCCTCGGGCGGCTCGGTCGGCATCGGCTTCGCCATCCCGAGCGATCTCGTCCGCCAGATCGTCGACCAGTTGGTCGTGCACGGGCATATCGATCGCGGCTGGCTCGGCGTGGCGATTTCCGATGTGACCGGCGCCGACGGCGCCCCCGCGATGGTCTCCGTGACCAGCGTCGAGCGCGGGGGCCCGGCGGCGCGGGCCGGGCTGCGCCCCGGCGACCGCCTGCTGGCGGTGAACGACCACCCGGTGCACGATACCGGCGCGCTGATCCGTGCGATCGCCGCCGTGCCGCCGGGCCAGATCGCGCGCCTCACGCTCCGCCGCGGCGCCGCCACGCTCACGATCCCGGTCACGGTCGGGCGCCGCCCGTCCGATGAGCCGGACTAGGGGGCCGATGCCAACGCCTGCTTCGGGCCCCTTGGCTGAATCGGCCCACAAAAAAGAAGCTCGTGCTCCGACCCATGCTGAGTCACCTGCCCATGCTGAGTCACCTGTTTGTGTCAGAGCACGAGACACTGCAACCCTGGACTGGACCCGGAAGGACCAAGCGATGCGTATCCTGGTGGTGGAGGACGACAAGGACGTCGCCGGCTTCGTCGTGCGCGGCCTGCGCGAAGCCGGCCATGTCGTCGAGCATGCCGACAACGGCCGCGACGGCCTGTTCATGGCCGCGAGCGAGGCGTTCGACGCGGTGATCCTCGACCGCATGCTCCCCGGAGGCATCGACGGGCTGCACCTGCTGGAGACCCTGCGCGCGCAGAAGAACGCCGTGCCGGTGCTGATCCTCTCGGCGCTCGCCGAGGTGGACGAGCGGGTGCGCGGGCTCAAGGCCGGCGGCGACGACTACCTGACGAAGCCGTTCGCCTTCGCCGAGCTGCTGGCGCGGGTGGAGGCCCTGGCCCGGCGCGGCAAGGGCGAGGGCCCGGTCACGAAGCTCGCGGTCGCCGACCTGGAGCTCGACCTGCTGTCGCGCCAGGTGAAGCGCGCCGGGCAGAAGATCGACCTGCAGCCGCGCGAATTCCGCCTGCTCGAATACCTGATGCGCCACGCCGGCCAGGTCGTGACCCGGACCATGCTGCTGGAGGGCGTGTGGGACTATCATTTCGATCCGCAGACCAACGTGATCGACGTGCATGTCTCCCGCCTGCGCCAGAAAGTGGACAAGCCGTTCCCGCTCGCGCTGATCCATACCGTGCGCAACGCCGGCTACATGCTGAAGGCCGAGGGGTGAGCCCGTCCCCCGCGTTCCGTTCCCGGCGGTGAACGAGGGGGACAGCCGCGGGCTTGTGCCGGTTCCGCCAGGGAGCGCGGGAGGGGTCGTGCCAGTGCACGCGGGACCAGGCGTGCCAGTGCACGCGGGACCAGGCGTGCCAGTGCACGCGGGACCAGGCGTGCCTGAGCACGCAGGAGAAGATGTGCCAGGGTGCGCGGGACGCGACCGGCCTGACATGCCGGGCCGTGCGACGCACGACGCGCCGCGGCGGGCGCGGGCGCCGCTGTTCCGTTCCGCCGGCGTCCGCTTCGCCCTCGTCTATGCCGGGCTGCTGGCGATCAGCGCCGCCGCGCTCGCGGTCTTCCTCTGGTGGGCGACGGCGGGCCTGCTCGACCGCCAGGTGGAGGCGGCTGTCCGCGCCGACGCCCGCGGCCTCGCCGAACGCTGGGAGGAGGGCGGCATCCCCGCCCTGGTCCTGACCATCCAGGACCGCCTCGCCGAGAACGTCGACGACGACGCCATCTACCTGCTGACCACCCCGCTCGGCCGGCCGCTCGCCGGCAACCTGGCACACTGGCCGACCGTGGTACGGCGCACCGACGGCTGGTACGAGCTGCCGGTGATGCGCGCGGGCATCCATTCGATCGGCCTCGTGCACCGCTACGACCTGCCGGGCGGCTACCAGTTGCTGGTCGGGCGCGACGTGCGCAACCGGGCGCAGTTGCGCCGGCTGCTCACCGACGCGCTGCTCTGGGCGATGGGGGTGGTGGCGATCATGGTCACCATCGGCGCCGCCGTCGTGCGCAGCCTGTTCCGCCGCACGCTCGCCAACGTCTCGGCGACCGCCACCGCGATCGCCGCCGGCGATCTGACGCGCCGGGTGCGGCTGTCGGGGCGCGGGGACGAGTTCGACCAGCTCGCCGAGACCATCAACGACATGCTGGACCGCATCGCGCGGCTGATGGACGGGGTGCGCCAGGTGTCCAACGCCATCGCCCACGACCTGCGCACGCCGATCACCCGCGCGCGGACCCGGTTGGAGGACGCCGCCATCCACGCCGCCACGCCCGAGGATCTGCGCGCCGCGATCGAGCGCGCCACCGCCGATCTGGATGGCATCGTCGCTGTGTTCCAGGCCCTGCTGCGCATCTCCGAGATCGAGGCCGGCTCCCGCCGGTCCGCCTTCGCCGGCTTCGATCTGGCGCCGGTGCTGGCCGACATCGCCGAGCTGTATGGCGCGGTGGCGGAGGAAAAGGAGCTGCGGCTGGAGGTCGACCTGCCCGACCGCCTGCCCGCCTACGGCGATCAGGCCCTGGTGCAGCAGGCGGTGGCGAACCTGCTGGACAACGCGGTCAAGTTCTCGCCCCCCGCCAGCACGGTGCGGCTGATTGCCCGCGGCCAGGCCGGCCAGGCGGAGATCACGGTGGCCGACCAGGGTCCCGGCATCCCGGAAGCCGACCGCGCCCGCGCCACCGAACGGTTCTTCCGCGGCGAATACGCGCGCAGCACGCCGGGCGCCGGGCTGGGGCTCGCGCTGGTGCAGGCGGTGGCGCAACTGCACGGCGGCGCGCTGGTGCTGGAGGACGCCGCCCCCGGCCTGCGCGCCCGCCTGATGCTGCCGACGTCGGAGAGCCCACCCGAAGGATGAGGCGCGCCCCGCTTTGCGCCCCGCCCGCCGCCGGCGTAAACAGCCCGCCATGAGCGGCGCCGAGCAATTGCGGACGGAAACCCAGGCGTTCAAGCGCGAGCGCATCCTGCAGGCCGCGATGGCGCTGTTCTACGAACGCGGCTACGTGGCGACGACGCTCGACGACGTGGCCGCCGCGCTCGGCGTGACGAAGCCGTTCATCTACACCTATTTCCGCGGCAAGACGGACCTGCTCGCCGCGCTCTGCACCCCCACGATCGAGCTTTCGTTGCAGGCAGTGGCCGAGGCTTCGGCCGGACCGGGCAGCCCCACCGCGCGGCTGCGGCGCGCCATGATGGACTTCACGCGGGTGATTCTCGGCCGGCAGGCCAATATCGCGATCTTCTTCCGCGAGGAAAAAAGCCTGGAGCCGGCGGCGCTGGAGGAGATCACCACCCTGCGCAAGCGCTTCGACCGGGTGCTGTCGGCGCTGCTCGCCGAGGGGGTCGCGGCCGGGGAGTTCGATATTCCGGACGTGAGCCTCGCCGCGCTGGCGATCGGCGGGATGATCTCCTGGAGCTACACGTGGCACCGCCCGAACGGGCGGCTGCCGCTCGACGTGCTGTGCGAGCGCATGGCGGAGCTTGCCCTGCGCATGGCGGGGGTCGGGATCGCTCCGCCGGCAGGGTCATCGCCGTTCGGCTGAGCGAGCCACAGGCGGACGCAGGTCACGGCGTGATGTTCTTGCGGAAGAACGAAGCGACATCGCCCAGGGTCGCCGCGCTCGCCCGTTCCGCCTGCGCCACGATACGCAAGTCGATCGTGCCGCCGGCACGGCGATAGGCAGCGGTGAAGCGCTCCGGTTCGGTGCCGGCGAAACCCCCGTCCGGATCGTGGTAGTCGTGCACCGGATCGGGCCGGCCTTGCAGCCATAATGCGGGCGGCGTCTGCACTTTCTCGCCACGCTCCAAGGCCAGCATCGGGTTGCCGTCGGCCATCGCCGCCTCGGTCTTCCAGTAGAGGTCGTGGCGATCGGGGATGTTGCCGACCCAGGCCGGCGGGGTGGCGCTGTCGCGCGCCCGCAGCGCGTGGCGATAGCGCGACAGCGGATTGATCACCGGCCACAGCATGGCGACCGCGCGCAGGCGCGCATCCACCGCAGGCAGGGCGGACGGCAGGCTGATCGCAGTGTAGCACGGATCCTCGGGCCGCATCGCCGCGAGCATGGCGAGATCAGCGGTTCTCAACGCGACTGAATCGCATTCTGAGTCTATCCAGGTGAGCGCGCAGGTGCTCTTGGCGGTTTCCGTCCCGCCGGAGTGGGGGCCGAGTCTGATTTGCCACATGTTGGGGCTTTCATGATCGCCTGCCCCACCATGTGGCAGATTCTGCTTGCGCGGGGCCTCGGCTCTTGATTCCACAGCGGCATGAGTGTGGTCGAGGACCTGATCGCCGAGCTGGGCAAGGTCTGTGCCGGTCTTCCCGACCCGCGCAAGGGACCGCGCCGTGACGGCGACTACAGCATGGCCGATATCGGCCTCTCGGCGTTCTCGCTGTTCTTCATGGGAAGCCCGTCGTTCCTGGCGCATCAGCGGGCGCTGGAACGCGGCCGGGGCCGCTCGAACTGCCAAACCCTGTTCGGGATGGCGGCGATCCCGTCGGACAACTATATTCGCCTGATGCTGGACGGCGTCTCGCCGGCGGCATTCGACGGTCTGTTCATGCGGGCGATCGAGCAAGCCGGGCCGTTGAGACGCATCCAATGCCTCGGCGACAGGGTGCTGATCGCGCTGGACGGCAGCGAGTACTTCTGCTCGCGCAAGATCACATGCAGCCAATGCTCGACGCGGCGCCGCTCCGACGGCGGCACGGAGTATTTCCACGGCTTCCTCGGCGCCAGCTTGGTCGCTCCGGGCCACCAGCAGGTGCTGCCGCTGCCGCCGGAGTTCATCGCCCCGCAGGACGGGGCGGAGAAGCAGGACTGCGAGCGCAACGCCGCCAAGCGCTGGCTCGCCCAGCATGGGCCGGCGGTCGCGCAACTGCGGCCGGTCTATCTTGGCGACGACCTGTTCGCCTGCCAGCCGATCGCCGCCGCCATCCAGCAGGCCGGCGGCAACTTCGTCCTTACCTGCAAGCCGTCTTCACACCAGACCATCACCGAGTACCTGCACGGCGCCGATCTGGAGGAATATCGCCAGATCGTCTGCGTGCGCGGTACGCATACCACCACCATCTATCGCTGGCTGTCCGGCGTACCGCTGCGCGGCACCGCCGACGCCATTCCGGTCAACTGGTTCTCCATCGAGATCCGCAACGCCGCGGGCAAGCGGACCTACCACAACAGCTTTGTCACCGACCTGCCGGTGACGGGTGCCACCATCGCCGAACTGGCCGCCTGCGGGCGGGCGCGGTGGAAGATCGAGAACGAGACGTTCAACATGCTCAAGACCAATGGCTACAACCTCGAGCACAACTTCGGCCACGGCAAGCAGACCCTGGCCAGCATCTTTCTCACGCTCAACCTGCTGGCCTTCGCCTGCCACACCGCCGCATCTCTCGCCATGCTGGCCTGGCGAGAGGCCGTTGCCGCCTGCGGCGCCACATACCGCTTCTTCGAGAACCTGCGAACCATCACCGCCTATACGGTCTTCGCAGATTGGCCACACCTGCTGCGGGCCATCACCACAGCTGACTTGCGGCCCCCCTGACCCGCACTCACCCGCCGTCTTTCCCGCCACCCACCGGAGCAGAGCCAAAAACCTCCATAATACCGAGTTTAGAATTGCTGTGGCGAGATGTCCGCCGCTCGACTGGCCCGCCGCGCCGATCAGGTCGGCGCGCGTGTTCAGCTCGCCAGCGTTCGCCTTCACCCAGCGGATGCCGTAATTGATGTCGGCGAGCGAAGACGGATAGCCGTCCCCGGCATGGCGGAAATCGAGCGCCGCGACCGCAAGGCCGCCGCGCGCCAGCGCCTCGGCATAGGTCTGGCATTCGTTCAGGTCGCCGTTGCACCAGGCGCCGCCATGCAGTTCCACGATTGGGGAAACGGGCCGCGGCCGTGCGGGACGAACAGGCGCGCCATCAGGCGACGATCGCCGTGGTGGAGGTATTCGACGTCGCGGGTCGTAAACTCCTGGGTGTCGGCCGGCATGATGCAGTCCTCCTCCTGAGTTTGTTTCTTCTGGACGTTCCGATAACGATTCCGTCGCCGCTCACCCCGCTTGCGGCAACGCCTCGAACCGCACCGCGACGGCGGCGCTGGCGATCACGGCGACATCGCCCGAAGTGTCGTCCGGCACATCGAGGCCGCCCTTCACCACGCGCACCGTCGCGCGCCCGTGCGGCAGCGACGCCTGCACCGCGGCCGCATCCACCTGGTCCGGACGCTGCACGCCGATGGTGACCTCCACCAGCATGGTATGCGAGTCCAGTCCCAGCGAACGGATCAGGCTGAGCGAAGAATGGTGCAGCGCATCCTGCACCGCCCGCAGCGCCGCCTTGGTGTAGTCGCCTCCATGCAGGTCGTTGCCGGCCCCCATCTCCAGGATGACGCGTTTGGATGGCATGCGCTTGCTCCCCTCAAAGCGTATGAAGAAATCGAACCTGCGAAAGAACGCCCGTTGAAAATGCTCGGGTTTTCGGGCGATTTTGGCGGCCGGTGGGCATTCTTTCACAAACTCTCAGGCGATATCGAGCCGCACGACCGCGGCGGCATGGGCCATCACCGTCGAACCGGTGCCCGCGTCGTTCGGAATTTCCAGCCCGCCTGCGACGACGCTCACCGTTCCCGTGCCGTGCGGCAGCACCGCGAGCACGGCTTCCTTGTCCACCCGGTCGGGCCGCGGCACGCCGATCGTGACGTCCACGACCATCGCATCGACGTCCCGGCCGAGCGCGTCGGCCACGCTCAGCGAATTGTGCCACAGCGCGTCGCGCAGGGCGCGCACCGCCGCCTTCGTGTAGTCCGCGCCACGGATATCGGTGCCCATGCCGATTTCCAGCACCATGCGCTTCAGGGTCATGTCGGGTCACCTCACCGGATTGCGGGCCCGGCTGGCGCCCGCTTGGGCGGAGCCTAGGCCCGACGGGGTCCGCTGTCATATCCGCCGGCGGTGGGCGCGGCGGCGCGGGGCACCGCCATGCGTGGTCGTCATAGAGCGCCGCGCTTGCCGGATCGGCGAGTCCGCTCATGTACGGCCCGGACCAGGGAGCATCTGCATGCACCGCAGCGCATCTTCACCCGCCGCGGACCGGCGCGCCGCACGGCGCAGCCGACGCGGCACCGACCCGGCAGCCAGGACTCGACGACCTGGCCCTGGGCGGAAACCGTCGCGACAAAGCGCCCTCCCCGCCCATGCCTCCCTTCTCGCCTGACGCAAGGAATACGATCATGCCGGATCTTCATGTCAACGGGACGCTGCATCACCTGGACGCGGATCCGGACATGCCACTGCTGTGGGCGCTGCGCGACCTGATGGGCCTGCGCGGCACCAAGTTCGGCTGCGGCATCGGTGAATGCGGCGCCTGCACCGTGCATCTCGACGGCGAGGCCGTGCGCGCCTGCATCACGCCGCTGCTCGCCGCGACGGGGCGGCAGATCACCACTATCGAAGGCCTCGGCAGCCAGGGCGAGCATCCCGTGCAGCGCGCCTGGGCCCAGGCCAACGTGCCGCAATGCGGCTACTGCCAGCCGGGGCAGATGATGCAGGCGGCGGCGCTGCTGAAACAGACGCCGAAGCCCACGGAGCAGCAGATTCTCGATGCCATGACCGGCAACATCTGCCGCTGCGGCACCTACCAGCGCATCAAGGCGGCCATCCGCATCGCCGCGGAGATGGCGTGATGGACCGGATCGTCAATCTGAGCCGGCGCGGGCTGCGCCAGCACGGGCTGAGCCGGCGCCGGGCGCTGGCGGGCCTCGCCGCGGGCGGCGTGCTGCTCGGGCTGCGCGTGCCGGGCTATTCGCCGATCACCCAGGCGGAAGCGGCGCCGGCGCCGGCCGGCCTGCCGGCCGGCGGTTTCATGCCCAACCTGTTCGTCTCCATCGGCGCCGACAACCGGGTCACGATCGTGGTGTCGCGCTCGGAGATGGGCACCGGCATCCGCACCAGCCTCGCGCAGGTGCTGGCCGACGAGCTCGATGCCGACTGGCAGGACGTGCACGTGCTGCAGGCGCCGGGCAATCCCATCTACGGCGACCAGAATACTGACGGATCCAAGAGCGTGCGCCTGCTGCTCGGCGTCATGCGCGAGGCCGGCGGGGCGGCGCGGCAGATGCTGGTTGCCGCCGCCGCGCGCCGCTGGGGCGTGGCACCCGCCGCCTGCCATACCGACAACGGCGCGGTCGTGCGCAGCGGTTCGGGCGCACGCCTGAGCTACGGTGCGCTCGCCGCCGATGCGGCGCGCCTGCCGGTGCCGGCGCCGGGCCGGGTGAGCCTGAAATCCCCGGCCGCCTGGCGCTTCATCGGCAAGGCGGTGCCGATCGTCGATCTCGACGACATCGTGCACGGTCGCGCGGTGTACGGGATCGACGTGGTGCTGCCGGGGATGCACTACGCCTCGATCGAGCGTCCCGCGGTCTATGGCGGTACGGTCAAAACCTATGACGCGAGCGCGGCGCTGAAGGTGCCGGGGGTCATCCGCGTCGTGCAGATCCCGGCCGCGCCGCTGCCGTCGGGTTTCGCGCCGCTCGGCGGCATCGCGGTGGTTGCGTCCAATACCTGGGCGGCGATGCAGGGGCGGACGAAGCTGCAGATCGACTGGGATGACGGACCGAATGCCGACTATGACACCACGGCCTACGCGGCGCAGCTTGCCGACACCGCGCGCCGGCCGGGCAAGGTCGTGCGCGACAACGGCAACACCGGCGCCGCGCTGACCGCGAGCGCGCAGCGGGTGAGCGCCGATTATTTCGTACCCCATCTCGATCACGCCATGATGGAGCCGGAAGCCGCGGTGGCCCGGTTCGCCGACGGCAAGTGCGAAATCTGGACCGCCACGCAGAACCCACAGGCGGCGCGCACGACGGTGGCGACCACCCTCGGCATCGCTCCATCGGACGTGACCGTCAACGTGACCCTGCTCGGCGGCGGCTTCGGCCGTAAGTCGAAGCCGGACTACGTAGCGGAGGCCGCCTTCCTCTCGCGTGCCATCGGCGCGCCGGTGCAGGTGCTGTGGACGCGCGAGGACGACCTGCGGCACGGCTACTACCACGCGATCTGCGCGCAACACCTGGAAGGCGGGCTCGACGCCGGCGGCAAGCCCGTCGCGTGGTTGCACCGGACGGTGTTTCCCTCGATCGCCTCCACCTTCCGGCCCGGCGTGCTGTACGGCGCGCCGGGCGAGCTGGGCCAGGGCGTCACCGACATGCCGTACGACATCGCCAACGTGCGCTGCGAGAACGGGCCGGCGGCGGCGCATGTGCGGATCGGGTGGTACCGCTCGGTCTACAACATCCCGCATGGTTTCGCGGTCGGTTCGTTCATCGACGAGCTGGCGGCGGCGTCCGGCGGGGACCACGTGGCGTTCCTGCTCGATGCGCTGGGTCCGGACCGCAAGCTCGATCCGGCGGCGCTCGGCATCGACTATCCGAACTATGGCGCCTCGCTCGCCAGTTACCCGATCGATATCGGCCGCTTCCGCGGGGTGGTTTCGCTGGCGGCGCAGCGCTCCGGCTGGGGCGGGAGCCTGCCGGCGGGGCAGGCGCGCGGCATCGCCGTGCACCGCAGCTTCCTCACCTATGTCGCAGCGGTGGTGGTGGTGGCGGTCGGCGACGACGGCACGGTGAGGGTGCCGCGCATCGATCTCGCGGTCGATTGCGGCATGGTGGTGAACCCCGACCGGGTGGCCGCGCAGTTCGAGGGCGCGGCGGTGATGGGTCTCGGCAACACCTTGTTCAGTACGGCGACGTTCCGCAACGGCCGGGCGGAGCAGAGCAATTTCAGCGACTACCTGGTGGCGCGCATGGACGCCACGCCGGAGACGCATGTTCATGTGGTGCCGAGCAGTGCCCCGCCCGGCGGTGTCGGCGAACCGGGGGTACCGCCGGTGGCGGCGGCGATCTGCAACGCGATCTTCGCCGCCACCGGCAAGCGGATCCGCAGCCTGCCGGTCGATCCGGCGCAGCTTCGCAAGACGTGACACGCGGTGGGCCGGCGCCGCAAGAGCGGACGATCTTCCCCGCCGCATCGCATGGCAGCGATGCGGCGGGGCCGATCGCGACCGCCGGCAATATTCCGGCAGCGGACCGAGATGCCCGGCGCCTCCCTTGACACCCTGAATCCCCACCGGTAGCTACCCGGACAGCCGCCCGGTCGGGCCGCGATTTCGTCACGGGGGATCGTCCATGTCCGCAGCTTCCGGCTACGGTTTTTCGCGTCGCGGCGTGCTGGGGTGGACGCTTCGGGGCGCCGCCGTCGCGCCGTTCGGCGCGGCACTGCTCGCTTCCCGTCCGGCACTGGCGGCATCGGACGCGGGGATCCGCGGCCGGCAGGGCAAGGCGGTCACGTTGAAGTTCGGCTCCTCGCAGCCGACCCATACCGAGAACGCGCATACCGTCTTCTTCGACAAGTTCGTCGCCGAACTGATGCACCGGACGAACGGCAAGGTCGGCGCCATCTTCTACGGCGACAGCCAGCTCGGGCCGGAAGACAAATATCCGAACCAGCTCAACACCGGCACCCTCGACATGATGCTGACGGTGTCCGACTGGTCGCCGATCGTGCCGGAGCTTGGCGTGCTGACCATGGGGTTCCTGTTCACCTCGATCGGCCAGCTCGGCCACGTCATGGACGGCAGCGCCGGGCGGCAGCTCCAGGGCATCTTCCACCAGAAGACGCAGGCCGAAATCCTTGGTTGGTGCGTCAATTTCGGCGGCCGGAACGTGCTGAGCAAGGCGCCGATCGCGGCGCCGGCGGCATTCCGCGGCAAAAAGATCCGCGTGCTGCCCTCGCCCACCTACGTGCAGACCTTCCGCCTGCTCGGCGCCGATCCGGTGCCGATGAGCTTCAACGAAGTCTACATCTCGTTGCAGACCGGCGTGATCGACGGGCTGGAGCATGACGCGCCGACCATCCTGCAGAACAAGTTCTTCGAGGTCGCGAAGAACCTGACCCTGACCAACCATATCTTCGATCCGCTGGCGGCGATGATCTCCCGCCGCACCCTGGAGCGGCTGTCCGTCGCCGAACGCCATGCGGTCCGCCAGGCCGCCACCGCTGCGGCGCAGTTCCAGCGCCCCAAGGCCGCCGCCGCCGCGCAGCAGGCGCTGGACACGCTGAAACGGAACGGTGTCAAGACGATCCCGATCGACCGCGCCACGCTCGCCGCGGAAGTCCGCCCGCTCTGGACCAGCTTCACCACCCAGCACCCCGACACCAAGCCGGTGCTGCAGGCCATCCTGACGGAGACGGGGCAGAAGGTCTGAGCATGCCCCTGCCGGCACGGCGCCCGCTGGTCGAGCGGATCGTCGCCGGCATCGTCGCTTCCCTGTGCGCCGTGGTGCTGGCGATCGGCGTCGTGGTCGTGTTCCTCGACGTCGTGTTCCGCTATTTCCTGTCGAACCCGCTGCAATGGGGCGACGAGGTCGCGATCGCGGTGCTGATCGCGATCACGTTCCTCGGCGCCGCGCTGGCGCTGTACCGCTCCGAGCATCTCGGTGTGCAGGCGTTCCGCAACCGGCTCGATGGACGCTGGGCGGACGGCGCGGACGGCGTTGCGGCCTGGGTCGTGCTGGTCGTTTCGGTCTGCCTCGCCTGGTCCTCCGTGCCGCTTCTGCAAAGCGTCGCCGGGCAGACGACCTTGAGCGGCAGCCTGCCGGCGAGCATCGACTACTATCCGCTGCTGGTCGGCGGCGTCGCGATGAGCGTGTTCGCGCTGTTCCACCTCACCCGCGTGCCGGCGCATGCGCGGTGGACGGGGGCGGCGGTGGTCATGGTCCCGGTCGCGGTCCTGCTGGCCTGGGGCGCATTCGCCCCGGCCGCGGCGGGCGCCGGCATCTGGGTGATGCTGGCGATCGATGCCGCCTGCCTGGTCGCCGCGGTGCCGGTGGCCTTCGCGCTCGCCGCCGGCAGCCTGGGCTACATCGCGGTCACCGGATCGTTGCCGATCGTCCAGTTCGGCCAGGAGATGCAATCGGGCGTCGCGAGCTTCGTGCTGCTGGCGATCCCGTTCTTCGTGCTCGCCGGGCTCGTGATGGGCGTGAACGGGATGTCGCGGCGGCTGATCGCCTTCCTCGACATGGTGCTGGGTCAGGTGCGCGGCGGGCTGAGCGTGGTGATGATCGCCGCGATGGCCGTGTTCTCCGGCATCTCCGGTTCGAAAAGTGCGGACGTCGCGGCGGTAGGATCGATCATGGTCCCGGCGATGCGAAACTCCGGTTACGACGAGGACGACGCGGTGGCGCTGCTCGCCGCATCGGCGGTGATGGGGGAGACGATCCCGCCCTGCATCAACATGATCATCCTGGGCTATGTCGCCAATGTCTCGATCGCCGGGCTGTTCATGGCGGGGCTGCTGCCGGCGCTGGTGATGGCGCTGGGGCTGATCCTGGTGGCGGTGCTGACGGCGCGCGGCCCCAGGGGGCGAGCTCCTGAGGCGCAAGGTTCCGGTGGCCGCGACGGCTACGCGATGCCCTGGCAGGCGGGCGGGCGCGCGTCGCGTTCGCTCGGCGACGTGGTCCGCATCACGGGCGGCGCGCTGACCGGGGTCGTTCTGATCGTGATCATCGTCGGCGGCATTGTGGGCGGCGTGGCGACGCCGACCGAGGTTTCCTCCGTCGCGGTGATCTACGCGCTGGTGGTCGGCGCGGTACTGTTCCGGGAAATGAGCTGGCGGTCGTTCGGCGATTTCATGGTGCGCTCGGCCTCCTTGTCGGGGATGATCCTGTTCATCGTCGCGGCGGCGGAGCTGCTGAGCTACCTGCTGACGGTCAACCTGATCCCGCAGCACATGGCGGCGAGCCTGGCGGGGATCGGGTCGTCGGCCGGGACCTGGGCGTTCCTGCTGATCGCGATCGGCATGCTGATCGTGATGGGGTCGGTGTTGGAGGGCGCACCGGCGCTGATTATCTTCGGGCCGCTGCTGCTGCCGGCGGCGCAGCGGCTGGGGGTCGATCCGTTGCACTTCGGCATTCTGCTGATCATTTCGATGGGCATCGGGTTGTTCGCGCCGCCGCTCGGGGTGGGGCTGTATACGGCCTGTGCGGTGGGCGGGGTGCCGATGGAGCGGGTGGCACGGCCGATCGTGAAATACCTGGCGATCGTGTTCGTTGCGCTACTGCTGATCGCGTTCGTGCCGGCGATCACCCTGGCGCTGCCGCGGTGGCTGGGGGTTTCGTGAGGGTGGCGAGCGGACGCAGGGGTCCTTGGGGCTAAAGGCAAGGGGCGCTGCCGGTGGGCCCTCCGCCGAGGGTATGGTCCTTGGAACCGATCCGTTGGTTCTGGAGCTGCCGATGAGGCGATGCCCCAATATGTTCCAGCGAACCGCTCGCGGCGTGGCACAATGCCGATGATGCAACCCGGGCAGTGGCGATTGTCGAGGCCCCGCGCCCCGCACATGGCATCTCGGCGTTGTGAGGCCAATAAGCCCTACTGGCGTTGGCTCGCCGCTGTTTGCCGGCGCGCTATCGTCGAAGCACTCTCTGTAAGGCGCTCGACAGCGGGGAGCTCGGGTTGGATCACGCGTGAGGCTAATCTATGACCGTATCGGTTGAGCGGCATCTCAACCAACCGGTAAATTACCTCCGTTACCGGGACCAATATCACAAAAGTCGCGATTGGCTGCACGACCGCGTAGGACCAAGCGTTGCTTGTAATCGACGCATCGACGGACACGATGCCGAGCCACGCAAGCGCTATGCACGCGAACTGGATGACGTAGATTGTGTAGCTTCGCTCTCCGATTGCATAAAATAGCCGATAGAGCCTCCCGCGCCGCTTGGCGGACAACACGCCGCCAATGGCGCAGGCAACGAGCAAGACGTAAAAGGCTTGGACCGCGAGAAAACCCACGCCGTCGAGAGAGTCCGGCCCAGTGGCGGCTTGCAGGGGCGACCGGCAAAACGCCACGACGATGACTGGCGCGATGATCAGAGCAGCAGGCAACGCAGGCCCGAAGCGCCGGAGCTGGATGAATCTTTCGTCGGGCACGAAGGATAGGAGCACTCCCGCTGCCATGAAGTCGAAGGAGAAGCGCACGACATACTGGAGGTAGGGTGCATAATATCCGAACTGTATCAGAATTCTAGCCCCGATGGACATCAGCAATACGGCGGCGGCAATGGTTCGAAGGGTGGTCACGACGGCCTCCCTGCGCATGCGAGCCAGGGCACCGACGCTGAGCAGCAAGGCCACGACGAAATAGAATTGAAATTCAACCGATAGCGTCCACATGGCCCCGTTCTCGTAGGCCGAGCGGGTGACGTAGTTGATGAATGTCCCAGTCAGAATATGTGCCGCCTCGAAAGTGAATTCAGGTGCGCTGACGGTGAAGAAACCAAGGGGCCATTTCTGCGCGGTGGCCAGATGAAAGATACCCATAGTCAGGGCAGAGAGGGTTAGTGCGGCGACGAGGGGCGGAAACAGCCGGAAGGCACGCCTTATCAGGAACGTGTCCGGCCGGATTGACCCGCGCAGGAGAGACCGGGTTACGACGAACCCGCTGATGATAAAGAAGAGCTGCACGCCGATGTAGAACGGGTCTGACAGTGACGGTGCGACAGCCCCGATAATGGTTGCTGAGAAGCTCAAGTGCACCGCGAGCACTAGCGTTACGGCGATCCCTCGTAGAATTTGAACATCGTCCAGTCTTCCCGGCGTCGCCATCTGATGCCCCTGCCTGCCCTGTCGCCCCATAGCGCACGTCGGTCAGGCTGCAGATAGCATCGCATAAATTCTTTCCAAGCGTCAAACACGAACCCGTTGCCGCCCGGATTGCATCGCGACAGGGACCACCTGGAACCGCCTAATGCGGCCGGACGGCCCCCGGCGGTGGCGTTCGCACGCCCACAAGACCCATCTCGTTACCCAGCGTCATTCCTGGTGAACCACATCGACCCACCGCCGCGCCACGACAGATTCGCGTCTGTCGAGCCAAGATCAATGAATGGGTCCCGCAGCTTGGCCTCGAACTCCGGACTGCGGCAGACCCACGTGGTCGGCAACAGCGGGGTGAGCCGATCGCGCGAACACATCAAATATACCGCGAGCAGATACTGCTCGTTCCAGTACCAGTGCTTGAACGAATCAGGATAATCCCACGGCAGCAGGATGTCATGTATGTGGACGATCACGCCGGGCCGGATGCGCGGCAGCACGTCGATGAAGAACACCGTCACATCGGAGTTCATGAAGGACCGGTGTGAGCCGTCGAAGAACAGGATATCGCCCGCCTGCAACCGGTCGAAATCCGCGACGTCGCAGGTTTCCAGCCCGTCGCGGATGACCTCATCGCAGATGGCGTTGATCTCCCGCCGCGGCTCCGGGTTGATCGAAATGATCCTGGTCGCCAGGCCCGCATCCTTGATCGCCTGTCGGGCGAAACAGGTGGTCATCCCAGACCCGATCTCAAGATAGGTCTTCGGCGCATGCTTCCGTACCATGGCGTAAAGTGCCAGGGAATCAAAAGCGCAGATGGGACCACCCACCCAGGCCGGTGCCAGCGGCGCGCCGGCCGACAGCGAAACCGGTATGTGCCCCACGCTGAGGGTCCGCATGTAATCAAGAAATTCCATATACGCGTTGTTGTGCTGCGTGAACCAGGATGCGAGGGCTTCGATCTTTCCGTGCGAGTAGCCGTACCGAGGCGCGAATGAGGACAGAGCGTCGGTTGTCAGTTAAACAACGCTAAAGTCGAACATTCCGGGAACGCCGGGTCGGCGATCAGGCCGCCGCCCTTTCACGTCCGAGATTGAGCGGTCGACGCTGTCCGGCGGTTGCCGCGGCGCGGTCCCAGAGGAAATCGCCGGAGAAGCCGATGTGTTCCCACATCAGAGGCGACGTGTGGGCAAGCAGTTCGTCGGGCACCCCCCTTCCGCGATCCCGCATGTGATCGATGGCATCCGCGAAATAGGTCGAGTTCCAGTAAACGATGGCGGCAATTACCAGATTGAGACCCGATGCGCGGAATTGTTGCGCGTCCTGCCCTCGGTCGGCGATGCGACCCTGCCTGAAGGTACAGATCACCTGAGCCAATGCGTGGCGCTGCTCGCTTTTGTTCAGGCCCGCCTGGCACAGTCTGTCGGAGCAGAGGCGATTCCAACCAGTCCAACATGAACAGCGTGCGTTCAATGCGCCCCAGTTCTTGCAGCGCCAGATCGAGCTGATTTTGGCGCTGGTAGGCCGCCAGCCGTCTCAGCATAGCCGATGGTAGTACCGTGCCGGCCTTCAACGAAGCGACAAGACGTAGAATTTCGCCCCAGTACTCGCGGATGACGTCCGTCCTGATCCGCCGCCCAAGGATGGGCTGCAAGTCTTTGTAGATCGCGATTGGTTCGATGCAGGCGAGCTTGCGATCGGGGAAGTCTCGTAACCGCGGACAGAATCGGAACCCCAGCATCGCGCACAGGATGAATACGTGGTCGGAAGCGCCGCCGGTGTCAGTATAGTGCGTCCCGATTCGCAGTCCGGTTCCGTGATGCATGAGGCCGTCCAGCACGTAAGGGGCTTCGTGACTGGTCGCCGACATGACCCGGACGTTGTAGGGCCCGTGCTGATCGGAGACATGGGTGTAGAAGCCCAGACCTGGATCGTTTCCGTATCTGGCATTCACGTCGCCCGCGGTGTCACCCCGTTTGCCAGACCGGAAGAATTGCCGGTCCGACGATGAGGTCGTGCCATCTCCCCAGGTGCCCGCGACAGGCAACGCATGATGGGCGTCGATGATCTTGCCCAGCGCGGCCTTATAGGTCTCGGGACGGATATAGGCGTCGGCTGTCCAGACGAGCTTGTCGCGTGTGACCCCATGACTGGCGGCCGCCATGCGGCCGAGGCCAAGGTTGGTGGCATCTGCGAGGATCGCGGCGAGCAGCGCGTTGTCGTCTTCGGATTGCTCGCCCGTACGAAGATTGGTGAATGCGGACGCGAAGCCCGTGGCCCTGTTTACTTCATGCAGCAATTCGGTGATGCGGACACGGGGCATCATCGCCTCGATCCTGTCCGCGAACGCCTGGGCCTCCGGTGTGGCGGTGGCCTTCACCGGGGTCACACTCAGGCGGTCGTCGATGAATTCGACTCCTTCGAGGTCGCCCTGTTGCAACCGGCGCGAGAATTGCTTCAGCCGCCGGTCCAGTTCCTGACCTTTCGCGGCGAGCCATTCGTCCGCCGTGGTGGGCAGTTCGAGTTCCGCGGCGACAGCCGGGACCGCCGCCGTTGGCAACAGGTAACTGTCGAAGCGGCGATAGTCGGATGAACGCTCGACCCAGATATCGCCCGATCGCAGTTTGTCCCGCAGCGTGGCCAAAACGGCCATTTCATAGAGACGCCTGTTCGGCTGTGCAGCCTCCAACACCAACCGGCGCCATTCCTTGCGGAACGGCATGGGCGCGTCCGGCTGGACTTCGCGTTTGCCTGACTGGTTCAATTCGACCAACAGTCTGAGAGCGGCCAGCATTGGATCTCCCGCGCGCGCCGACCGAAACTCCAACGCCTCGATCAAAGCAGGCGCGAATTTATGCAGCGTTCTCCAGCGATCGACGGCACGCAGCAAAGGATCTTCGTCAGCGAGGTTGGCCAACTCTTTGACTTCGTCGCGCACACGCAGCAATTTTGGCCAGCCAACGGCCTCGTCTACGGCCTCGAATGCGTCGCTCTTGGCTTCTTGCGCCGCGGCCAGTGCGTCAATGGTGCCATGGAACAGACGCATGAGTTGGCCGACGTTCCCGGCGCTTGCCACATAGCGCTGACGCGTGACGTTGCGTGCCTTGGCGAAGAAGCCGCCGATCAGCTTGTCGGCCATGTCCAGCACCGCGTCCGTCAATCGCGCTTCCAGGTCGAGGATGGTCACCGCGACAATTGCGCGCCGCCGGTGCGCGGCATAGCGCCCGAGCTGATGAGCATCGGACGCGTACCCTTCCCGAACGAATTGCCGCAGGCGCTCCTCGTGAACGCGACCGGCAATCTCGGGACGAAGGCCGATGCCGCGGACCAGGTGCAGCCGTTCCAGCAATTCGCGGATGTGATCCGCTTTCGGTGCGATCGGCACAGCCTTCAGCCAGCCAAACGACGTCATGTTCACGGAAGGATCGATGACGAGAAGCCCGTCGAGTTCGGCCACCTGCTCATCGGAAAGGCCCGTCAGCAATGCATGTGTCGCGCGTGTTCGGGCTCGGGCTCGACCAGCGATCGCGGTGCGTTCGATCACACCGGCAGCCGGGAGGATGATGCGCGCGGTGCGCAATGCGGCGACGACCGCAGCGGCGATCGGCTGTCCGCGATCATTACTCCAGGCAGCTTGCGCCGCGGCCTCGATCATTATCGGTAGGTCGGCGCTAACCGGTGGCCGGAGTCCCAGGGTGGTGGCGAGCAGCCTGGCGTGGTCTGTCATTGTCTGCGGGCGGTTCGCGTACTCGACGAACGGCGCCGCCGGGATTTCCAGCTGGGCTGCAAGCCATTCAACGAGTTGTTCGACGGGTTGCTCCAACTGCGCAAGGGCGATGCCGGGGTAACGGAGCAAGGCGAGCTGTACGGCAAAACCGATTCGATTGGCATCCCGACGCCGGTTCGCCACGAGGTTCTGATCGGCCCGGGACAAGGTGAAACGTCGCGCCATGCCGTCGGGATCGGCAGGGATGCCAAGAAGAGCCACGCGCTCATCGTTGGTCAGCAGTTGCCGGTGCGCCATCATTGTCCTCCATCGGATGACGGCGACCCTACTCGGGGCTGTCCGTCAAACGAACGTTGAGCGGCCACGCCCGGACTGTCCGTAAACCCTGGACTTCCAACGGCAAGCCGGACAAGATGATTGCCGGACAGGAAAACGGACAGATCACCGTGGCGAATGTCGGCTACGCGCGCGTCAGCACGATCGACCAGGACCCGACGCTGCAACTCGACGCACTCGCGGCAGCCGGATGCGCGAAGGTGTTTGAAGATCGAGCCTCTGGGGCACGGGCCGATCGTGCGGGACTGCGATCTGCGCTCGACTATGTACGGGACGGCGACGTGCTGATTGTCTGGAAGCTGGATCGCCTCGGCCGCTCGCTGCCGCATTTGATCGAGACAGTGGCGACGCTGGAGAAACGCGGCGTCGGGTTCCGCTCCATCACCGAGGCGATCGACACCACCACGCCTGGGGGGCGGCTTGTGTTTCACCTGTTTGGCGCGCTGGGGCAGTTCGAACGCGACCTGATACAGGAACGGACACGTGCCGGGCTCGCAGCCGCCGCGGCACGGGGCCGCAAAGGTGGGCGCAAGCCCGTCGTCACCGGCGAGAAGCTCGAACGCGCGCGAGTTATCATCGCCAAAGGCATGACCGTGCGCGAGGCTGCAACCCGCCTCAAAGTGGGGAAAACGGCGCTCTATGAAGCGCTACGTGGCTGAGGAAGCAGGCGCCAGTGGCAACGCAGCCGGAATGTTCGCGAGACGTTCGATCTTAGCGTTGTTTAGCTAACAACCGACGCTCTGTCCTCCGAATGCACGCGACGGCGGATACTCCAGGGGGATGGCATAGCGCGAATATTCGGTACCGGGTAAAATCTGGAGCGAATTCGCCGGTGCCTCGGGGGCGCTCAGGTCGGCATACAGCTTCCGCTCGATGCGCTCGAGTTCGCGTGGAAATCTGTTTCGTACCTGCCACTCGACGGATCCAGTCGATTATCCTGGCGCGCATCCAAGCCCCTCGCTTCACGTTTTGCAGCCACGGATATCACTGATGACGAGCCCGCGCGCAAGGCTCGTCACGTTGTTCATGCGGCACGTCCTCGCCCGCGCAGGCGACCGAACGCCGCGGAGCGGATTACACCCACCGCCCCTACACCATGCCCCTCACACGAGCGCCACGCCCCATCTCATGCCCCGCTCCACGACCACCAATGCTGCTCGTAGCGGTTGTCGTTGAACACCTCATAGTGCGGTCGCGCCGGCAGGTTGAACAACACACGATGCTGCTCCGCCATCGATCCATGCGCTGCCTTCACCTGCGCAAACACGTACCGCGCGTGGTTCAGCCCGCGCGGACCGCTGGAAAGCGAGCGCGGCAGCTGGTCCAACTGCCGCAGCGTGGCCAACGCCGCCCCGGTCGCTTGTGCCGCCTGCTGCGCCGATGCCGCTGGCACATCCGGCCGGCCGGCCAGGGAACGGGCGATCGCATCCGCAAGATCGAAATCACTGCTCCAATGGCCGCAGAAGGATTTACGGTAATTCAGCGCGGTGCGTAGCAGCGCCATCGCGTCCTCCGCCGGCCGGTTGGCGAAGGCATGGCGCATGCCCGCCGGCGTGCGCCACAGATACCAGGCGCGCAGATCCTCGATCTCGGCGCGCGGATGCGCTGTCGTGCGCTCCTCCGGATAATTGTTGAAGACACCCAGCATCCGCGGTACGCGCACGGAGTGGATATGCGGCAGGATGCGGCTCTTGAATTCGGTGTCCCCGGCAGCACGGAAGCTTTCGTCATAGAAGCCGAACCGGTCGTGGATGCTACGCCGGTACAGCCCGCCCACCCAGGAAAGATAGCAGGTATCAAGATACACCAGATCCTGGCGATAGCCCGTCCGGTCGTAGGGCATGATATCGCCGTCATAGACGCCCATGGCATCCACATTGGTCACTAAGCTATCGGCCATCGCCCAATCAGCCCCGGGCTCCGCGTCCAGCGCCGCAGCGAGCGTGTGCAGCGCATCAGGATGCAGTCCCTCATCGGCGCCAAGAAAGGCCAGATACGGCGCCTGCGTCAGCCCGATGCCACGGTTCCACGCCTGCTGGATCGTCTCCCGCGCCGCCGAGCGGGCGTAGACCACCGGCAGGTCCTGCCGCGCAAGGAACCCTTCCAACGCCGCCCGCTCATCGGTGGGCGAGTTGCTGTCCACCAAGACTACCTCAAGCTCCCCGCGCGCCGCGAGCGACTGCTGCGCCAGGCAGGCCAGCAGGGTGGGTAGCTTGGAGGCGGCGTTGTACAGCGAGACGATCACCGCGACGCGCCGCGGCGCTGGACCGCGCCGATCGTCCAGGACCTCCAGCGGCAGGTCCGGCTTGCGGCGGTTTCTCTGGAACGAACTCTGCATCAGATCCAGGCAGCGGGCGTCCCGCTCCTCCGCCGGGCCGAACATGGCCTCGGCCGTGGCCGCCTCGTCGTTGAAGCCTTGCGCCTGCAGGGTCGCGCGCACGAACGGCAGATCGCCGTAGCTGTCACGTCCTACCCAGCGCATGACACGCAACAAATAGGTTGCCGCCACCAAGTCGCGACCCAGCGCACGCTCCAGCCGCGCCATCTCCCGGAACAGGGGCACCCGATTCACCAGATGATCGACAACCCGGTTGGACAGACGGCGCAGTTTGGCACGCTGCTCGGCGAAGTCGGTTTCGGGGGCCCCGAGCATGTCATGCCGGAGCCCTTCCAGCCGGCGGCTGCAGTCAATCTGGCGGAAGGTGCGCGCCGAGACCTTGCTCGCCCGTTGGATGGCCTGCCTCAACGCCTCCTTCGCCTCTCGGCGCAGCCCGCCGTGGCGAAGTTGATAGAGCGCGAAGGCCCTAGTGATAAGGGAATGCCCAAGCGGACCCGCCCGTTCAAGCCGGCGACGAACGATCGGCGGTAGGAACGGCGCGATCGCCCGACCAACCCGACGCATCGGTACCAAAGGCTGGACCACGGCCTGACGGAGGCGGGAACGCTGTTCCAACCGCACCAAGGTGCCGAAGCGCGCAGCCAGTTCCACCACCGTCTGGCGCCCGTCCAGATCGACTTGCGGCGCCGGGCGATAGATATCATCGAACGCATCCAATCGCGGCGGTTCCAGTTGCCGCACCGCCGCCACCAACTCGGCGCGGCGGGCATCATAGTGCCGGAGGACATCGGCGGTGGCCGCGGCGGCTGTACGAGCGCAGTCCACGTCCACTACCAACCAAGCCAGGTCCGGCAATTTCTCCAGCAGCCACTCGGCAGCGCCAGCGTTGCGGGAGATTAATGCCGGGCAGCCGCGCGCCAAGGCCTCCAGCAGGACCAAGTTGAAGGTATCGCGGCGGGACGGCAGCAGCAGCACGGTGCGCTCGGCCAGCATATTCAGCACCGCCCCACGGGCCAAGCCGCCCACGATCTCCGGCTGTAGGCGTCGCAACCGCGCCATACCTGCCAGAATGCGGTTCGAGCCCACCCCAAGGCGATTCAGCCCGTCCGGACCGACGATGAGCAGCCGGCGGTAGAGGCTCGGATCCACACACCAAGCCAAGTCCAGGAACATATCTGGGCCTTTGCATTTCTCCCGCCGACCGAGAAACACTAGATCTGGCCGTCCCTCTCGCAACCCGGAAAGCGCCGGGTCGACGTCACCCATGAGAATCGACGGGTCCACCAAATTCACGGGGAGCGGCACCGTCGCCTGCCATTCCCGCGCATAAGGTGCACTAATTGCATAGCGCGCATCTGCGGCGCGGAACTGAAGTTCCTCCCGGATGCGCATCTCGTCCACCTCGACGGTCTCCGCTCCGGGTGCCGGCCAGCCGCTCGCCAAGGCCGATGAAAGCGAGCCGTGCAGAGCCAGAACCACGGTGTCACAGCGCAGCCCCTCCGCTTCCAGCGCCGCGCGAATGAAAATGCCGTGTTGGGTGTAGTCCGGCACGTCCACAACATCGAAGCTATGGCCCGGCAGATGCTGGGCCACGCTGAAGGCCAGGTTGCGGGCATCCCGATAGGCCCAGAGCAGATGCGCCTGATCCTGCGGGAGACCATCCTGCACCGCCCGGTATTTCGGCACAAAGGGGATGCCAACGGCGTTCGCCGGCCGCGGTGCGTCGGGGCTCTCGTGCCGTAGAAAATAATAGAACCGGTCCTGCGGGCGTAGCGTCATCAGCCGTCGCAACACGGTCTGCCCGCCGCCCAGGCTGCGGAACAGGTCGACCTCCGTCACAAGCACCCGTTGTCCCGCGCCGACCAAAGCCAGGTCCGCGCGGGCCATCGTTGTCACACCCTCCATCACGTCATCCCGTCAGAATGGTGGAGCCGATGGTGTCCAGCCCGATGCGGGTGATGGCGGCCCCGGCCAGCCGCTCGCGGAATCGCTCCTGGCGCTCCGCCGGCACCAGCATCAGCAGGAACCCGCCGGACCCGGCGCCGCATAGCTTGCCGCCCAGCGCGCCCGCATCGCGTGCCGCCGCGTAGAGCGCATCGATCTCCGGGCCGCTGACCTTGGAAGAGAGGCGCTTCTTCGTCTCCCACCCCTCGTGCAGCATGGCGCCGAAATCGGTCAGCATGCGTTCGGGATCGTCGCCCTCCAGCACCTCCACCGCCTGGTCGGTCAGGGTCAACAGGTGCGAAAGATCGCGGTCCACCGTGCCTTGCTTCGTCCGCGCCATCTGCTCGTCCAACGTCGCGGAGGCGAACCGGGTCACGCCGGTATAGACGAGCAGCAGCGAATTGGTGAGCGCCGCCAAGGACGGCCCGCCCATCTGCACGGGGCTGATGCGCGTGCGCTGGCCTTCGAAGTCGAAGCGGTTCAGCCCGCCGAAGGCCGCGTGGTACTGGTCCTGCACGCCGACGTTCTCCGCCAGCAGGTCGCGTTCCACGAACACCGCCTGGCGCGCCAGATCGAGCTTGGTGATCTGCCGCTTCTGCAACGTGCCGATCAGGTTGAGGAAGCCCACGGTGAAGCTGCTGCTACTGCCGAGCCCGCTCTTGGCGGGCAGGTCCGCCATGATGGAAAGGTCGAGCGCCTCCGTCACGCCGCAATGGGCGATGACGCTGCGCACCACCGGATGCTGGATCAGTGACGCATCCGTGACCGTCTCGATCCGGGAATAGCTGACCCGGTAGCGGTATTCCAGGATCGACGACAGCCGCAGCGCGGAGATGTAGATATATTTGTCGATCGCCATGCCGACCACCGCCCCGCGGGCACGGCGGAAATATTCCGGATAGTCGGTGCCGCCGCCGAAGAAGGAAACACGCAGCGGCGTGCGGGAGACGATGATCATGCCGTGTGCTCCTGCGCGATGCCGCCGGCGAGTGCTGCGCGCACCCCGGCCTCGATCCCGTAGCGCGGCTGCCAGCCGGTGGCGGCGAGGAAGCGGCTGCTGTCCAGGCTCTTGTAGCCGGCACCCTGGAAACTTCCCTCCGGATGGACGATGCGGGCCGGCCAGTCGAGCGCGCGCAGGATCGCGTGCGCGCATGCCCCGATCGTAACCGGCTGGTTGGACGTGACGTTAAGGATACGGTTGTCGAAGGCAAGGTCGGCGGCGATGACGGCTTCGATCTGATCGGTCACGTAGAGAAGATCCCGCACTGTCTCCAGACTACCCCAGACTTCGAACTCGGTGTCGCCCCGGGCCTTGCCGGCGGCGGCGCGGGCAATGAGGGCGGCCATGAAGTGGCTGCGATGCTCCTTGGTATGCGCATGCGGACCATAGACGGTGGCGAGGATGCAATGCAACCATTGCAGCCCGTATTGCGCGCCGAACGTCTCGCAACCGACCGCGAGGGTCTCCTTCGCCAGCGCATAGCCGCGCACGGACGGGTGCGGCGGCCCGGTGCGGAAGGCTTCTTCCGGCAGCGGCTGCGGCGATTCGGGATAGACGCAGGAACTGCCGAGCGAGATCAGCTTTGCCTGCGGCTGGTGTGCGCGCCAGGCGTCCAGCACGTTCAGATGGATGCGGCTGTTGTCGCGCAGCAGCTCGCCCTGGATCTCGTACTGGATGGCGCCGGTACGCTGCTTGGTGATGGCGTGCAGGATCCGCCCCGCCTTCGGCGCCTTCCGGAACACATGATCCACCACCGTAGCATCTGTGAAGTCCCCGGCCGCACGGCCCACCGGATGCACCGGCCAGCCCTGCGCGCGCCAGTGTTCCGTCAGGTTGCGGCCGAGGAACCCGTCGGCCCCCAGGATAATCGTCGGCCGCTCAGCGTAGTGCATTGCGGTACCATTCCATCGTCAGCCGCATCCCCGCGTCGAGGCTGCGGAAAGGCGCAAGACCCGGCATCACCTCACGCAAACGTGCGGCGGTGGCGCGGCGCACCTTGACCCCGGCGTTGGCACCGGATGGCGGCGGATTGGTGCGCAGCGGGCGCTCCCGTCCAGCGGCGCGCATCGCCGCCTGCGCCAGATCGCGCACGCTCGTTGTCGCTCCGGCGGCGCAGTTCACGGCTTCGTGCACGCCGCGCAGGGTCAGGCTTGCCACGAAGGCGTCGGCGACGTCGCCGGCGTAGACGAAATCCCGTTCCGCCTCCGGATCGCCGCGCACCTCGAATTCCGCCACGTCGGACAGGGCGCGGATGACGAAGGCGGTCGCGACATGCGCTTCGGCCTCGTCCAAGGTGTCATACGGACCGTAGGGATTGGTCAGGCGCAGGCTGATGCTGTTCACGCCGGCGCGGCGATGCCACAGCTCGGCGCTGATCTCGCCCCAACGCTTCGACCACGCATAGGCCGCCTCGCCCGCATGCGGCCAGGCGTTCAGATCGAGCGGGCGCGCATCGTCCTGCACCGCCCAGTCCGCCGGATAGACCGCCGCACTGCTGGCCGCGCGCACTTCGCCGATGCCGCGATCGAGCGCGAAACGATAGACCGCATCGGTCAGCCCGATGTTCACCGACAGGATGTCCGCCTGCTGCCCGGCGAACCGGCTGGCGGCGTAGCGGAACGCCGCCACGTTCACCACCGCGGTCTCACGCGGCAACGCGGGTATCTCGCCGAGCGCACCCGCCGCCACTGTCAGGTCGCATCCCGCCACCGGTCGGCCGGACGCGGTCACCGCCACCAGCAAGGCCAGCTTGCCGGAAAGCGCGGCGATGATGTTGCGCCCGATGAAGCCGCTGGCGCCGAACAGCACGACGGCTTCGGGAAGCTCCGGCACCTAGACCTGCCGTACGCCGTTGGCGCCCACCACCTGTACGTTCGGAATCGGCACGATGAACTCGCTGCCGCCCTGCATGAAGGCGATGTTCGCGGGGTTCTTCAGGAACTCGTCGATGAAGTTCCAGGCCAGCACCAGATAGGCGTCCGGCTTCGCCTCCACGGTTTCCTCGACGATCGGGATGCGCACGCCGGGAATGGCGAGCCCGACCTTCATCGGATTGCGCTCTACCGCCTGCTGCACCAGATCGGGACCGATTCCGAAACTGTTCAGCAAGGTCGCCCCCTTGGCCGGTGCGCCGTAGGCCCAGACCCGCTTGCCGCGGGCGCGATAGCCCTCCAGCAGCGCCACCAGCTTCTCGCGCAACGCCAGCACGTTGCGGGTCAGGCGTTGATAAGTGGCGATCTCGCCGAAGCCCTTGCGCGCCTCCTCGGCCTGCATCGCGCGCACGCTCTCGCCCACCTCCCGACGGCCGCGCCGGGCGACATGCGCCTCGATTGTGCCGCCGTGGATCGGCACCAGGGTCGCCTCGAACACCTCCAGCCCGTGGCGTTCGAGCAGGGCCGACAGCGAACGCAGGGTGTAGTAGCAGAGATGCTCGTGATAGATTTGATCGAACGCGGTGTTCTCCACCATGCCGCCGAGATATATGGCCTGCACGACGAACACGCCGTCCTCGGTCAGCAGGCGCTCGATCCCGCGTACCACGCTGTGCAATTCTTCCAGATGAAAGAACACGCCGGCGGCGGTGACGATCTTGGCCTGGCCGAGCTCGGCCAGGATGTCGCGCGCACAGTCCTCGTTGAAGAAGCGCTGCCAGGTGGGGATGCCGGCGTCCTGCGCCAGCTTCGCCACGTTGGCGGCAGCCTCCACCCCCAGCACCCGGCAGCCGAAGGGCGCATATTGCTTCAGCCAGGTGCCGTCGTTGCTGCCGATATCGACCACGAGGTGCTCCGGCCCCAGCCCGTAGGCCGCCGCGATCCGCCGGCTCGTGTCGGCGAAATGCGCCGGCAGGGTCTTGGTCGTCCCCGACACGTACGGATAGTCGGAGAACATCAATTCCTTCGGAATCGGTATGGTCGATCTGCACCATGGTGCAGTCGCGGCAGAAACCGAGCCGCAGCGGATAATGCGGCTCGGTCCGCGCCGGCAGGTCCCGGCGCACCAGGCGGTTGCAATGCGGCTGGTCGGTGAGGTCGATGACCAGTTCCACCCGCCGCCCCCCGCAGCAGCGGCACGCCAGGTCGAGCATCCGCCCGGGCGCGGGCACGGAAAGGCGCTGCGCCCCGGCAGCCGGTTCAGACATTCGTGAAGCGCCCGTTGCGCAGCATCCGGCAGCCCTTGATGAGTTCGCGAATGCCCGCGTCCAGCCCATGGTCCGGGTGCCAGCCGGTCGCCTCCAGTTTGTCGTTGGAGACGATGTAGTCGCGCTTGTCCGGATCCTCGCCGATCGGCGCTTCCAGATAGACGAAGCCCGGCACCTGGCGCGCGATCCGCTCGCAGAGCTGGCTTTTGGACAGATTGGCCTCCGACAGGCCGACGTTGTACGGCTCGCCGCGCATCCGCTCGTAGTTATCCAGCGCGTGCACGAACGCCTTCACCACGTCGCGGACGTGGATGTAGTTGCGGCGGAAATGCGCCTCGAACAGCACCACCGCCTTGTCGTTCACGGCGCGCCAGGTAAAGTCGTTCACCAGCAGATCGAGCCGCATGCGCGGCGACATGCCGAACACGGTCGCGAGCCGCAACGTCACGCCGACGCCGGAATCGAGCACCGCCTTCTCGGCTTCGACCTTCGTCGTGCCGTACAGCGACACCGGGCGCAGCGGGCTTTCCTCGGTGCAATGGGCATTGCCCGTGCCCACCCCGTAGCCGCTGTTGGAGGTGGGATAGATCACGCGCTGCTGGCGGGAGACGCGCTGCATCAGATCGACGATCGCGTCGCGGTTGATGGTGGTGGCACCCGCCTTGTCGCGCGCACAGAGCGGCGCGCCGACCAGGGCGGCCAGCGGCAGGATCGCGTCCGCCTTGGCGAGCAGCGGTTCCACCACCGCCATGTCGCGGCAATCGCCGCGCACCGGCTCGAAGTTCGGATCGGAACAACATTGCGCGAGGTAGGTATCGCCGGCGGCGAACGTGTCCAGCACCGTCACCTGCCAGCCCCGGGCCAGCAGGGTGGGCACCAGCGTGGACCCGATATAGCCGGCGCCACCGGTCACCAGAACGTGCATACGACCTCGCAGAATGAAGGGGTTATCGCCTCGGGCGGAGACGAGGTTTCATAAGGGGTCGCCGACGCGCTGGCAACCAACTCCGGCCCCCAGCGGCACCGGATCGTCGTGTCCGGTATCATCCAGCAGCCGGGCCAGCAACGCGGCCGGGGCATGGGCCTGCCGCCAGGCCGGGGCGGCGGCGGCGTAGTCCTCCAGCAGCGCCGGCAACCGCGCCAGCGCGTGCCGCATCGCCGGCGCAATTCCGCTCTCGTCACGAAATGCCAGGGCCGGATCGGGGCCGACTTCATCGCCCAGCCAGCAGCCGGCCGGCACCACGGCCGGCACCCCCATCGCGCGCGCCTCGGCCAGGATACCCGAGGACCTCGGGCCGTAGGCCTGCGCGTCGTAGGGCAACAGCAGCAGGTCGGCGGAGCACAACAGGGCCAGGTAGTCCGCCGGCGGCAGCGGACGTTCCAGCAAGGTGAGCCCCGCGCCCGCCAGCGCGCGCAGCTCGCGATGGGCGCGCTGTATCAGCGGCTCGTCGGTGGCACCGATCGGCCCGCTGTGGATGGTGAAGCGGACCTCGCCCGCCAGCTCCCGCACGAGGTCCGGCAGCAGACCGTAGCCCTTCTCCCGCCGTGCGCCGCCGGCGAACACCACGTGCGGCGGCTGCCCGGCGGGCTGGTCGCGCGGTGGCGGCACCACGACCGGCGGCGGAATCTCCCGCACCTCGCGATCCAGCGCGACGGACCACAGCCGTGCCAGCGGCGCGGTGTCCGCCAGCAGGCACAGCCGTGCGCCGAAATGGGCGGCGAGGTCGGTCAGGATCGTCGTGACCGGCTGCGCTCCGGCTTCGACGCAGTCCATCTCCGCGGGCGTATGGCGCAGGACGACGGCAAGCGCGCCCAGCCGCGCCGGCGGCAGCGCCGTCAGACCCGAAAGGCTGGCCGCGGAGATGCTGTGCAGCAGCAGCAGGTCGCGCGCGGTATCGCCGCTCGCCGCCAGCGCCGCCGCCAGTTGTTCGCCGAAACCGTCCGACGCAGGTCGGCGCAGGGCGCGGCGCACGGTGCGCAGGGGCGAGGCAACCCGGGCGGCTGCACCCGACGGCAGGCGGGCGACCGATCCGAACACCGCCCGGCGCAACGCCTCGGCGCCGGCGGACCGAAGCGCCGGGACGAAGACCGACCGGAAGCCGATGCCGTCGGGCAGCTCGCCCTCGAAGTCGCGGGAGACCAGCACCAGGGTCACGATGCCGCGCGCCTGCGCCGCCGTCGCCACCGCGACGGAGTAGCCGAGGTTGTGGCCCAGCGCGCTGCGCAGCCCGGGATCCGCGATGATCAGGCGCCTCGGCAGGCTCACAAGGAGACCCTCGAAAGAAATTTTGGTCGCTTCACTGCCACGACTGTACAGGCCACAAGCTCATGGCGTACTGATCGTCCGCGCAGCCGGCGCAGGGCTGGCGGTGGCGCCGGCCATTACTCGGAAGCTCGGCGTCCCGGATGCAACGCGGGCCGGCGCGTCCTGTCGTGACGCGCCGGCGGCGTGGTGCAAGCCCAATTCGATGGCGCGCTTGTCCATGTCGATCGTAGTCCGCGCGACGGTGGCGCTCGCCGTCTCCGAGCCTACCAGCATGGCGCAAAGTATACGGGGTGCCCCCTTCCCGCGCCAGCCCACCCGTTCCTGCCGCGCTGCGCGCGGACGATCCGGATGTGCGAATGCCGGGGCGTCGCGTCCCGGTCGCGCTGCCGCCCATCCGGGCGCAATACGGTCCGGACGCTGTCCGATCCGGCGCCCTATGCGGTCTCGACCGCGCGCTTGTCCGCCTCGACCGCCGCCTCGATCACGTCCTCCACCGGCCCGTCGGCGACCACCCGTCCGCTGTCAAGCCGAATCGCGCGCGCGCACCAGGTGCGCGCCGTCGCCATGCTGTGGGTCGCGATCACCAGGATTTCGGCATCGCTGACCAGCCGCTCCAGCCGGTCCTGCGCCAGGCGCTGGAACTCCGCATCGCCGGCGGCCAGCCATTCGTCCATCAGCAGGATCTCCGGCGCGATCATGGTGGCGATGGCGAACGAGAGCCGCACCGACATGCCGGACGAATAGGTGCGGATCGGCACGTCCAGGAACGACCCAAGGCCGCTGAAGGCGCCGATCTCCTCCACCTTCTGCCGCGATTCGGCCTCGCTCATGCCGCGGAACAGGCAGCGCAGCTCGATGTTCTCCCGCCCGGTGGAATCGGGGTCGATCCCGGCGCTCGGGTCGATCAGAGAGCCGATCTCGCCCTCCACCAGCAGCCGCCCGCCGACCGGCTCGTAGATGCCTGCCAGGGTGCGCAGCAGGGTGGTCTTGCCGGCGCCGTTATGGCCGATCAGCGCCACCCGCTCGCCGCGCCCGATGGCAAAATTGAGGTTGCGCAGCGCGGAGATCACGACCCGGTTCTGGTCGTCGGTGCGCAGCCTGAGGCCGGTGCGCGCCAGCAACTGCTTCTTCAGCGATCGCGCACCGACGTGGTACAAGGGGAACTCGATGCTCAGATCCTCGGCCAGGATACGCGCCATCGCTCAGACCCAGAACGCGATGCGGCCGCGGAAGCGGACGAAGAAGGCGAAGCTCAGCGCGCAGAACGCCGCGGTGAAGCCCAGCGCCGCGAGCCAGATCAGGGGCGGCGCGCCGGAGCCGAGCAGCGGTCCGCGCACCACCTGCATGATCACGTAGAACGGGTCGAAATCGAGCCATACGGCGCGCGCGCCGAGCGAGGTCGGCTTCCACAGGATCGGCGTCATGAAGAAGGCCAACTGCATCACGCTCGCAACGATCTGGCCGAGGTCGCGGAACCGCGCGCACAACATGCCGAGCAGCAGCGCCGCGGCGAAGGCATTCACGGCGAGGATCGCCAGCCCGGCGAACATCAGGACGATGCCGGGCCCGGGGAACACCCGGCAGATCACCATGACGATCAGGATCAGCGGCAGGTTGTGCGCCGCGATGATCACGTTGCGGAACACGCAGCGCAACGCATGGGTGGTGTAGGGCAGCGGCAACTGGCGGATCATGCCCTCGGCCGAGATCAGGCTCGTGGTGGCATCGATCACGATCTGGGAGATCATGTTCCAGACGATCAGGCTGACCGAGAGGAACGGCAGGTAGCTGCGCAGGGTCTCGTGCATCAGCGCGGAGTAGAGAATGCCGAGCCCCGCCAGCATCAGCCCGGTGGAGAGCGTGAGCCAGAACGGCCCGAGCACGGAGCCGCGATAGCGGTTGCGGATGTCGAGCCAGGCGAGCGTCGCGGCCAGTCGCCAACGGCGCAGCCCGATGGTGAGATCCGAGGCGGCGCGCGCGCGTCGTCGCGGCATGGCGGCATCATAGCGGAGGCAGGCGCCCGGTTCGCTGCCGGGCGCGGCCAGTGCAATCTGCGCGGTGGCCGCAGCGATCGTCTCGGGTCGCATCAACATGGCGGGGCTTATATCGGCTGGTCCGCGACGGCGCCAGTGCGCCGCCCGCACGCCGGCAGGGCAATTTACCTCTCCCGCTCTCGCGGACTTGGGCCGCTTCGCGGCAATTCCCCGGTTCACCTGCTTGTCCTGCCACGCGCCGGGCGCAGGCGTGCGATCCGCACCGCGTCATCAAGCTGCCACTGGACCCTTCCCTGCTCCCGCGCGACTTTGCGCCAATTCGGCGCGCCCGGCATCGCGTGCGCCGGCCATACCCCGCCACACAGGAAGACACGCGATGCTGATCGCCCAGCTCACCGATTTCCATCTGCGCCCGCCCGGCCGCGCGGCCAACCGGGTGGTGGAGACGAACATGCTCGCCGCCCGCGCCCTGCGCACGTTGGCCACCCTGCGCCCGGCGCCCGACGCGATCCTGCTCACCGGCGACCTTGCCGACCGCGGGGAGCCCGAAGCCTACGCGCTGCTCGCGCGCCTGCTCGAACGGGCGGGGGTCGGGCCGGTGTTCGCGATTCCCGGCAACCACGACGACCGGGCGGCGCTGCGCGCGGCGCTGGGTACCCCGCAGGCGGGCGGCTTCCTGCAGGTACACGGTCGAGGACTTCCCGGTCCGCCTGGTGCTGCTCGACACCTTGGTGCCGGGCGTGAGCCATGGCGCGCTCTGCGCCGAGCGGCTCGGCTGGCTGGAGGCGACCCTGGCCGCCGCGCCCGACCGCCCGACCCTGATCGCCATGCACCACCCGCCGTTCGCCACCGGGATCGGCCACATGGACCGCATCGCGCTTGCCGCGCCGGAGGATTTCGCCGCCGTGCTGGCGCGCCATCCCCAGGTGCGGCTGGTCGTCTGCGGCCACGTGCATCGCGCGATCACGACCCGGATCGGCGCGGCCGTGGTGTGCATCGCGCCCTCGGTCGCGCATCAGGTGGTGCTGGAACTGGGGTCGGAGGCGGTCTCCGCCTTCACCCTGGAGCCGCCGGCCTTCCTGCTGCACCACTTCTCGCCGACTGGCGGGTTCGTGACCCATACCGCGCTGGTGGAGGCATATCCCGGCCCGTTCCCGTTCCTCGGCAGCGACGAGGCGCCGGCCGCCCGGACCTGACCGCTACGGCAGGTGGCGGGCGATGTAGGGCGGCAGGTGGAAGGCCGCCGCGTGGATCTCGGGCGTCCAGTACTGCGTGGTGCCAAGGATGCCGGCGGCGGCGGCGCGGCGGCGGATCTCCTCGGCGGGGAGCGCGGTCAGGCCGGCATCCTTCGCCGCCCACCCGAGGGTCATGAACCCGCCGACATAGGTCGGCACCGCGGCGGTATAGGCGGTCACATGGGGGAAGAATTTCGCCCGCCGGGCGGAGGTCTCGCGCAGTTCGTCGGCCTGCATGAACGGCACGCCGCACTGGTTCACGACCAAGCCGCGCGCGGTCAGGATGCGGGCGCAGTTGGCATAGAAATCGTCGGTGAACAGCACCTCGCCGACGCCGATCGGGTCGGTGGAATCGACGATGATGACATCGAAGCTGGCATCGGGGGCGCGCTTCACATAGTCGATGCCGTCGCCCACGATCACCTCGGCGCGCGGATCGGTCCAGGCGGCGCCGCCGATCGCGGGCAGGTGTTCCTTGGACAGGCGGATCACCTCGCCGTCGATCTCCACCATGACAGCGCGCGCGGTGGTCTTGTGGGCGAGCACCCGCTTCAGGACGCCGCCGTCGCCGGCGCCGATGATGAGCACGGTGGCCGCGGCGCCGTGCGCGAGCAGCGGCACGTGGGCGAGCATTTCCTGGTAGACGAATTCATCCGCCTCGGTGATCTGGATCACGCCGTCGAGCACCATCACCCGTCCGTGCGAGCTCGTTTCCAGAATGGCGATGTCCTGGAAGGCGCTTTGCGTGCGGGCGAGTTCGCGCGTGATCCGGAAGCGCTGGCCCCAGTCGGGGTAGAGGGTTTCGTTCAGCCAGATATCGGCGGGCATGGTTGCGGTCTCCGAACAGCGAAACGGCCCGGGACCTGAGGGACTCCGGGCCGCATGACGGGGGCTGGCGGTACGCTCAGGCGATCAGGCCGCGGCGCTGCTCGCCGAGGTGGATCGAGGCCGGGCGGAACGCCGCCTTCAGGATCGGCAGCGACCTGTAGGGGTCGCAGGCGCCGCACATGAAGATGTCGATCGCGGCGAAATCCCGTTCCGGCCACGTATGGATGGAGATGTGGCTCTCGGCCAGCACCAGCACGCCGGACACCCCGCCGTTGGGCGAGAAATGGTGGAAATGCCCATGCAGGATGGTGGCGCCTGCAGCCTCCGCCGCGGTGCGCAGCGCGCGGTCGATCGCTTCGGGATCGCACAGCTCATGCGCGCCCCAGAGATCGACCAGCAGATGCGTGCCGGCGAATTTGACGCCGTCCTTGACGACGAAATAGTCCTTCTGCGCCTCGGCGCTTTCCGACACCTGGTTGCTGCTCGGAGACTCCGAGACCATCCCCAGCGGAGCGAGTGCGTTCATAGCGTACCCTGTCCCTACCAGCAGACGGCCTGCGGGGCAGCGCTATGCGCGGACCCGGTCGGCCAAGGGGGGGGTAATTGGCGAAGCCGCGGCTGTCATGCAAGGGTTATTTCCGCCCCGGGGCAAGGAAAACGCGGAGGACCGCGCTGTGCGCCGGGCAGGTGCGCGCCGGGCGGGTCTGGCGGGGGCCAGCAGGAGGGCCGCGCCGTCAGCAGATCGCCCCGTTCAGCGCACCGCCTTGAGCGCGCTGCCGAGGCGGCCGGCCAGCGCCGCCTCGGTGCCGGCGCGCGACAGGTCGGCCACGCTGCGGATCGCCGGCCCGGTCAGCAGGCGAAACATGTCGGCCAGCGGGCCCGTCCCCATACGGGGCTGCTCCGCGCGCAGCGCCGCCACCCCGGCAGCATCGCCGGCCCGCACCGTGGCGGTGGCCAGCCGCAGCAGCACCTGTTGTTGCGCCGGATCGAGCCCGCCTGCCGCCGGCAGGGCGCGGCCGACGTAGGCGTGCAGCGCCCGCTCCGCCCCCGGCCAGTCGCCCGCCCGCTCGGCGATCGTGGCGGCGGCGCGGTCGGCGGGAGCCGAGCCGATCGCCGCCAGCGCCGCCAGCGCGGCCGGCACGTGCCCCTGCGTGGCCTGCACGCGGGCGGCGAGCACGGCACGCTGCTCTGCCAGCGCCGTGGGCAATCCGTCGGCCGCCGAGTCGGTCAATGCCTGCGCCGCCCCCGCCGGATCGTTGTCCGCCAGCCGCAGCGCCGCCAGCCTTGCGCCGAAGCCGGCCCGCCCGGCGGGCGTAGGCGCGGCGCGCATCAGCTTCGCCAGCACCGGCGCGGCCTGGTCCGGCAGATCGAGCGCGAGCAGCCGGTCGGCCAGGGTCGCCTCCAACGCCTCGCCGGCGCGCCCGGTGGGCAGCAGGTCGGCGTTGGCATCGACCAGCGCCACGAAATCGAGCGGCGGCATCCGGTCGAGCCTGGGATCGGCCAGCATGGCGATGAAGAGGTGCCGCATCCGCGCCCGCAGCTCCGGCCGGGCGGCGGGGAAATCGGCGACGGTCCGGCGCAGCAGGCCGAGCGCGCGGCGCCACTGCCCGGCCTCGGCGCGCAGGCCCGCCAGGTTCTCGCGCAACGCGAGCTCCCGCGGGCCGCCGCGCCAGGCGTCCAGCAGACGGTCGAGCGCGTCCGCCGCCTGCGCCGGGCCGATCTGCTTCGTCGCCAGCCGCAGCGCCACCGCCCGGGTCGCGGCGCGGATGCGGAGCAGCCGGTCCGCTCCTTGTGCCAGCCGGTCGTAGATCGCAAGCGCCGCCGCAGTGCGCCCCGGGGTGCGCCCTTGGGCCGCGTCCAGCATGCCGCGCGCCAGCGCGAGGCGCGGATCGTCCGGCCGGCGGTCGAGCAGCCGGGCAGCCGCTTTGGGCTCGCCGCCGGCGATCATGGTCTCCGCCGCCAGCGGCAACAGCCGGCGGCGCAGCAGCCGGGGATAGGTGAGGATCAGCGGCGCCGTGGCGGCGAACAACTGGGCGGCGGCCGGCGAGCCGGGATGCAGCTCCGCCGCGCGCACGCCGCGCCAGAGCGCGATCTCGTCGCTGCCCGCCAAGCGCGGGTCGGTCAGCCCGCCGGCGCGCCCCGGATGCCCGGCGAGCAGCGCCGCCACCGCGGCGAGGCCCACGTGATCCGCCACCTGACCCTCGCGCGGGTCTTCGGCCGCGGCGAGACGCAGCAGCGCCCCCGCCTCCGGCCCCATCCCGAGCGCGATCATGCTGCGCGCGGCACGCCGCAACAGCGGCCCGCGCGCGAGCGGCGGGCGACGGGCGGCGGTGGCCAGCTCGGTGCGCAGCCGCCGTGCCAATGCCGCGATCGGCTCCGCCGGGAAGCGGAACCGGCGGGTCAGCAGCGCCGCGTCGGCCAGCGCCAGGGTGTCGGGGGAGCCGGGAGTCAGAGCGAGCTTGCCGCCGGCCTCGCCGAGCACGAAACCGCTCGGCACCCGGCGCAAGGTCAGCCGGTCCGACAGCGCCTCCGTCACCACGCCCTGCCAGCTTGCCAGCAGCTCGAACTGCGGGGCACGGCGGATGAGGGCGAGCCCGTCCCCGGCGGCGAGCTCGGTGCCGATCAGCAGCGGGGTGCCGGTCTCCGGATCGAGCAGGCTCACGACCTGTCCCGGGTGCGCCACCGCGAGCCGAACCTCGCCGTTGCGCGCCCGCGGGTGGATCGACGTGCCGGGTGCGCCGGAGCCGGGTGCGCCGGTGTGGGTGACCGCGACTTCCCACCCCGCCTGGCGGCGGCGCAGGCCGATCCGCGTGCTGGGCGGGAGGTGCAGGGTCAGCTCGGTGCCGGCCGCGAGCAGGTGCACCGCGGCGGTGCCGAACACGGGATCGCCGCGCAATGCCGAAAGGTCGATCGGGCGCGGCGTGTCGAACACGACGATGCCGTCCCCGGCACGGCGGAAGGCCGCGGCCCCAACGGAGGGCTCGAACGGGATCAGCACGGCGGTGGTCCGGGGCGCCGCGCTCGACATGACGGGCGCCGCGGCGAGCGCCACCGGCCCACCGGGCGGCGTGGCCGGGACGACGGGGACGGCGGCGTCCGGGTTTTGCGGGGTGTTGGCAGGTGCGCCCCTGCCGTCGGTCGGGCCGACGGCGGCGCTGCTGCCGGTCGCACCGCCGGCCGGGCCGGCGGCGGCTTCGGCCGGAGCGGCGGTCGGGGCAGCGCCCCCCGGCCCGGCGCCAACGGCAGCCGTCCGCACGCCGCCAGAGGACATACCAACAGAGGACATACCAACAGAGGGCACGGCAACAGAGGGCACCGCAGCAGAGGACGTGGCGGCCGAAGGTGTGGCGGCCGGGGGGACGGTCGCGGCCGGTCCACTCTCCGCCGATCCGCCCCCGCCGGCCACCGGCGCACGCGGCCCCAACCCGGGCGACGGAGGCGCCGCAGCTTGCCGCGCCGTGGGATGCGTCGCCCCGCCCGCCAGGGCCGTGCCCACCGCGGCCGCGCCCGCATCGGGCTGTGCGCCCGCAACCGACGGCCCCGCGGCCGCGCCGGCCGCACCGCCGAGGTTCATCCCCGTCCCGGCCAGCACTGCCGGCACCGGCGGCTGCGGCGCCGGTCCGTCCCGACGCGAGACCACGGCGGCGCGCCCGCGCTCGGCAGGGCGTTCCGGGTTCAGCACGTCGAGCACCAGCCGCGCGCCCACCCGCATCCGCCGCAGCCGCGCTCCCGGCACCACCGTGATCTCCGCCCCGCCCGGCGTATCGGTGAGCGCGCGCACGTTGTGCGGCAACGGCGGGTCGGCGCCGAACGGCAGGGCGCGGCTGAAGGTCAGGCGCACCACATCGCCGTGCCGTTCCATGCGCCAGCCGACCCAGGAGGGGAAATCGAATACCAGCCGGCCGAAGCCCGTGTGGTCGCCGGAGCGGATCATCACCGGTCCCGCCGGGGCGGATGCCGAGGCCGGCGCCGGGGCGGGTGCCGGCGCGCCCAGCGCCGCCAGCGGCCGGAGCGCCAGCAGCAGCGACAGCGCCGCCAGCAGCCCCAAGGTCAGCAGCAGGCGGGAGGCCGGCGACAGGCGGCGAGCGGAAAGAATCCGGCGCCGGCGCATCAGCCGCCGCCCGGGCGCAGCCCGGACCCGCACCGGCGCCGTCTGCCGTGCATCCCGCCGGCGGGAGGCAGCGGCCGGCGCATCAGTCGAAGCTCGCGAGCAGCCGGTCGATATCCGACTGGCCCATCGCCGCGGCCGGCAGTTGCGGGCCGTTCAGCAGCGCCGCCTCGCCTTCCGGCAAGGTGACAGGGGCCGCTGCGGCGGCGCCGCGCTGGCCGAAGGTGCTGACGATCTGCGCGACCTTCTCCTCGATCGCCTTCAGGGTCGTCACCACCTTGGTGATCCGCTGGCCGGTGATGTCCTGGAAGCTGCAGGCCTCGTAGATCTGCGTGGTGGCGGCCTGCAACCGGCCCGCCGCCTCGCCCGACAACGTCTCCGCCACCAGGTCCAGGGTCTCGCAGCTTTCCAGGATCGCGTTGGTGGCCGCGGCGGTATGGGCGACGATCGCGTCCAGTTCGTCGGTGGCGAAGGGGATCTGCGCGGCGGTGATGTCGTCGACCTGCAGCGCCGCGATCTCCGCCTTGGCGTTCGCGATGGTGCGGCCGAGCGCCTCCACCTCCGAGAGCAAGGCGGTCTCCATCGGCGCCGCGTCGCCCTGCACCGCGGTGATCACGGCGCGCACGACGTCGGCCACCCATTCGGGTTCCGCGGACGGGTAGCGGGCACGGATCGCGGCGATCCGCTCGGCCAGCGGCTCGGCGCGGGTGCCGACGAAGGCTTCATGCATTGCCTGGCTCCTTATGCATTGCCCAACACCTTCTCGATCTTTTCGCGCAACGTCTCGGCGTTGAACGGCTTCACGATGTAGTTGGATACCCCGGCCTGCTTCGCCGCCACCACGTTCTCGGTCTTGCTTTCGGCGGTGATCATGATGAACGGCGTGGTCTTCAGCTTGGTGTCGGCGCGCACTTCCTGGAGCAATTGCAGTCCGGTCATCGGCTGCATGTTCCAGTCGCTGATCACGAGGCCGAAGCTGCCGGTGCGCAGCTTGCCCAGCGCCTCGGCGCCGTCGCTCGCTTCCTCGACGTTGTTGAAGTCGATCTGCTTCAGCAGGTTGCGGATGATGCGCAGCATCGTCTTGTAGTCGTCGACGATCAGCACTTGCATCGATTTGTCGATCGGCATGCCTGCTCCTTGGTTGCAATCCGGTTCGGGTCAGCCCCCGGCGCCGGAAGCGCCGGGAGGCGGGGGGGCGGCGGCGGTCGCCTCGGACGGGGGGGCATCGCGGCTGACCCGCAGCGCCGCCAGGCGGTCGGTGACTTCGCGCGCGCGCTCGGGCTGCATGGCGGCAAGGATGGCCGCCGCCCGCCGCGCATCCATCCGGTCCACCACGGCGAGCAGGACCGGCATCTTTAGCTTGTCGAAAATCTTCGCCGCCTCGCGCGGCTTCATGCTCTGGTAGAGTTTCACGAGCCCGGTCCAGGCGTCGTCGGCGCGCGCCCGCCGCGCCGTATCCAGCGCCTGCAGCTTGCCTTGCAGCAGCTTGAGCTCGGCCACCCGCTGATCGAGCCGCCGTTCCGCCGCCGCCAGCAGCAATTCCCGCGCCGCCAGCGCGCGGGCGCGCGCATCGAGGCGGTCGCGCCGCTGCCGCAGGTCGACCAGTAGCGCCCGCTCCTCCGGGCTGATCGCCGGCGCCGGTGGCGCCGGCGCGGCACTCGTGGCGGCGGGGGCGCCGATCGCCCCGGGTTCCGCGGTCACCGTCCCTGCCGGCGCATCCCCCAATGTACCGCCCGGTGCCCCTGGAGACGTCTGCATCGCGGCGAACGCCGGCGCCACCGCCCGCACCAGCCCCACCGACTTCATCCCGAGCAGCGCGGCGAGCGCCACGATCGTGGCCGGCAGCATCCGAGGTGCGGCGATCCTCATAGGCGCGCCCTCATCGCGGCAGCCGCAAGGCCTGCAGCAGGTCGCGCTCGGCCTGGCTGCGCAGCCGCGGCCCCTCGTCCGCAACGACGGTCGGCGGCCCGGCCGGCGGTGCCGGCCGCGCCGGGGCGGCCTGGCGGGCGGCGCGGATCAGCGGGTCCAGCCGGTCGGCCAGCACGTCCCCACGCTCGATCAGGAAGGCCAGGTCGCCCTCCACCCGGCGCACCTGCTCGATCTGGCGCACGAGGTGTCGGCCGGCGCCGTCCGCCGCCTCGCGCAGCCGGATGATCCCCGATTCCGCCTGCTGCGTGCTGTTGTTGAACCCGGCGACCAGCTCCTCCAGCGCTGCGCGATCGCGCTTCAGCACGCCGAGCGCGCGTTCCAGCCGGATCGCATGCACCAGGGTCGTGGCGAGCAGCCCGACCAGCACCAGCTCCAGCAGCCATTGCGCGTCGCCCATCGCTACCGCTCCGGCCCGGCGCGCAGCACGTCATGCTCGATCCGCACGGCCAGGCGGTTCTTGCGCCGCCCCACCTTGCCCTCGAACAGCGGCACCGCGCCGCAGCGCAGCGCCACCGAGGCCCCGGGCGCGGCGCCGAGCGTGATCCGGCTGCCGGGACGCAGCGCGATGACGTCGGCGAGCCGCATGGTCTGCTCGTCCAGCACCACGTCGAGCTCGACCTCGGTGTTCCACAGCTCTTCCGCGAGATGGGTTTCCCAGATCGAATCGCGGCCGAATTTTTCCCCCATGAACTGCTGCAGCAGCAGCTCGCGCACCGGTTCCAGGGTGGCATAGGGCAGCAGCAGCTCCATCCGCCCGCCGCGGTCCTCCATGTCGACGCGCAGGCGTGCCAGCACGGCGGCGTTGGACAGGCGCGAGATGGTGGCGAAGCGCGGGTTCACCTCCAGCCGTTCGTACCGGAACGTCACCGGGCACAGCGGATCGAAGGCGGCCGACAGATCGGCCAGCACGACATGGATCAGGCGTTCCACCAGGGTGCGCTCGATGGTCGTGTAGGGCCGGCCTTCGATGCGCATCGCCGCGGTGCCGCGCCGGCCGCCCAGCAGCACGTCGACGATCGAGTAGATCATCGCGCTGTCGACCACCATCAGCCCGTAGTTGTCCCACTCCTCGGCCTTGAACACGGCGAGCATCGCCGGCAGCGGGATCGAGTTCAGGTAGTCCCCGAAGCGCAACGACAGGATGTTGTCGATGCCCACTTCCACGTTGTCGGAGGTGAAGTTGCGGAGCGAGGTAGACATGATCCGCACCAGCCGGTCGAACACGATCTCGAGCATCGGCAGGCGCTCGTACGACACGAGGCCCGAGTTGATGATCTTCTGGATACCGGACGCGTTCTCCGCGCCGCCGGCGCCGTCGTCGAAGCCAAGCAGGCTGTCGATCTCGGCCTGGTTCAGCACCCGCGCCGGGATCGCGGCGGCGGGGTCGTCGGCCGGGGTGTCGGTCTCGGCGCCCCAGGCGGCGGCGAGGTCCTCGTCGCTCGGTGCGGCCGGGGTGTCGCTCATTGCACGATCATCTGCACGAACAGCACGTCGCGCACTTTCGCCGGGGCGAGCGCCACGTCGGCGCGGTTGATCAGCTCCTCGCGCAGCCGGTAGGTGCCCATCGCGCCTTGCAGGTCGCCGGGGCGCAGTTCGCGCAGATAGGTCTGGAACAGGTCGACGATGCGCGGCATCAGCCGCTTCGCCGCCTTCGCATCCGGCCCGGCGGCGACCTCGAGCCGCGCTTTCAGCTTGATGTAGCGCGGCTCCGACGGATCGGTGTTCAGATTGGCGATCATGTCCGGCACGTCGATGAACACCGATGGCGGCGACGCCTGCGCCCCGGCGTGGCCGCTCCGCCCGAGCAGGCGCGGCAGCAGCCCGGAAAACCAGGCCCCGCCGCCGAGCGCGGCGAGCAGCAGCACCGGCGCGCCGATCAGGATCAGCTTCCGCCGGCCGCCCGCCTTCGCCGGCGCGGGCGAAGCCGTCGGTTCCGCTGTCGCTTCGGCGCTGCTCATTCGACGCTGCTCATCCGATGCTGCTCATTCGACGCGACCCTGGGGCGACGCGACCCTGGGGGCGCGTCCCCTCGTTCGGAAGTCCCAGCTTGGCAGCGGCGGGTTAACGAACCCTTGCGCACGGGCCGACAACCCGGCAGAGCCCGCCGGGCCGGCAAACCCTGCCGGGCACGCCGCCGCCGGCCAGGAGCGCCCAGCCGCCCGCCGGCCGGCCCGGGTACCGCCCGGGCGCGCCATTCCCGCCCCGCCCCCCTCGATCGCCCCCCTTGGCACACCGGTTGCTCAACCGCCGGCATGGACATCGCCAGCAGCATCGCCACCTCCCGCCTGGTCGCGCAGAGCCACGCGATCGACGTCATCGCCAACAACATCGCCAACGCCGACACCCCGGGCTACCAGGCCGAGCGGGTGCAGTTCGCCGACTGGCTCTCCACCCAGACGGGCGCGGCCACACCGCCAGGCGGGCGGGTGCTCGCCTACACCCAGGACCGCGCCACCTGGCGCGAGACCGCACACGGCCCGCTGCGCCACACCGCCAACCCGCTCGACCTCGCCATCACCGGTCAGGGGTATTTCACGGTGCAGACGGCCGCCGGCCCGCGCCTGACGCGCGACGGCAAGTTCGGCCTGCTGCCGAACGGCACGATCGCCGACGCCACCGGCAACGCCCTGCTCGATACCGCCGGCAAGCCGATCCGGGTCGCCACCACCGACCGCGGCCTCACCATCACCGGCGACGGCACCCTGTCCAGCACCACCCGCACGATCGCCCGGATCGGCGTGGTCCGCCCGCAGAACCCGATGCTGATGCAGGCGCAAGGCGGCACCCTGTTCCAGGCCAACACGCCCACCGTCGCGGTCGCCAGCCCCGGGATCATTCAGGGCGCGATCGAGGGCTCGAACGTGCAGCCGATCGCCGAGCTCACGCGAATGATCGCCACCTCGCGCGAGTTCCAGTTCGTCGCCCAGTTCGTGCAGGCGGAATCGACGCGCCAGAAGAGCGCGATCGACAAGCTGCTGCCGGCACCGGGAAGCAGCACGCCATGATCCGCGCCCATCTGCTGGCCCCGCTCCTGCTGCTGTGCCTGATGCTGGCCGCCGTCGCCGGGCTTGCCGCCGCCACCGTGCCCGGCGCCCAGGCCGCCGAAATCTCGTCCCCTCGCTAGAAGGTCCCGCCCATGCGCTCGCTCGACATCGCCGCCACCGGCATGCAGGCCCAGCAGACCAACGTGGAGGTGATCTCCAACAACATCGCCAACATGACCACCACCGGATTCAAGCGCCAGCGCGCCGAGTTCCAGGACCTGATCTACCAGAACCTGCGCCGGGTGGGGTCGAACAGCTCGTCCTCCGGTTCTATCGTGCCGTCCGGCGCGCAGATCGGGCTGGGGGTGAAGACCGCGGCGATCTACCGGATCAACGAGCAGGGCAACCTGCAACAAACCTCCAACTCGCTCGACATGGCGATCCAGGGCAACGGGTATTTCCAGGTCACCCTGCCGTCGGGCACCACCGCCTATACGCGTGACGGCACCTTCGGGCTCGCCCCGGACGGCACCATCGTCACCGCCGACGGCTATGTGGTGCAGCCGGGCATCCAGATCCCCACCAATGCGACCAGTGTCACCATCAACACCTCGGGCCAGGTGCAGGCGACGATCAGCGGCCAGACCGCGCCGCAGACGCTCGGCCAGATCCAGCTCGCGGCGTTCCCGAACGATGCCGGGCTGCAGGCCGAGGGCGGCAATCTGTTCGAGCAGACCGCCGCCTCCGGCGCGCCGGTGCAGGGCAATCCGGCCGATCCCGGGTTTGGCACGGTGATGCAGGGGTTCATCGAGACCTCGAACGTCAATGTCGTGAGCGAGATCACCAACCTCATCACCGCCCAGCGCGCCTACGAGATGAACAGCAAGGTCATCACGACGTCGGACCAGATGCTGTCCACCCTGACCAACCTGCAGTGATCCGATGCGCCCAGTGATCCGATGTGCCCTGCCATGAAAACGCCCGCTCGGAAGATCGGTCCGGCTCGACTGCACCTCTCCCGCCTCGCGGGAGAGGTGAAGTTCATCCACGGCGGCGGGCCGGGTATGGGGCTGACCGATGGCCGGACTGCCGCCGCTGTTATCGCCGGTGGCGCATCGGCCGCACGATGCAGGGCGTCTCTCGCGCTCCGCCTGCTGGTGCTGCTGCTCGCGTCCCTGATTACGACTGCGGCGCCAGCACCCTTTGCTACCGCGGCGCCAGCGCCGACGCCGACCCTGCGTCCGATGACAACCCTCGGCGGGCCGATGGTGCGGCTCGGCGACCTGTTCGCCAACGCCGGGCCCGCCGCGGCCCAGGTGCTCGGCCCCGGTCCGGCGCCGGGCGGGCGGATCGTCGTGCCGGCGACCCAGCTCGCCTATATCGCCGACCGCTACGATATCGACTGGCACCCCGCCTCGCCCGGCGACCGCGCCGTGCTGGCCTGGCCCGGCCGGCCCTTCACCCGCGCCGAGGCGATGGGCCCGCTGATCGCCGCCCTGCACGCCGCCGGCGCCGGGCGGCACGCGCGCATCGTGCTCGACCGGTTCGACCCGCCGATCGTGCCGCTCACGCCCGCGCCCACGCCGGCCGTCTCGGCGCTCGCCTACGATCCCGGCTCGGGCCGCTACAGCGCGATGCTGCTGCTGAGCGGAGGGCAGATGGAGCCGATCGCGGTGCCGCTCGCCGGCCGGGTGGAGGCGACGGTGCTGCTGCCGGTCGCCGCCACCCGGCTCGCCGCCGGCACGGTGATCGCGGCGGCCGACCTGCGGTTCGTGCGCCGACGCCTGTCCACCGTCCCGGGCGGGGCGGTGCTGGCCGCGGACCACGCGGTCGGCCAGCAGATCCGCAACTTGGTCCCGGCCGGGGCGCCGTTCCTGCGCGCCGACCTGCGCCCGCCCCTGCTGGTGCGGAAGGGCGCGGCCGTGACGATCCGGGTGCAAAGCCCGGGCATCACCCTGATCGCCACCGGCCAGGCGCTCGATCCCGGCAGCTCGGGTGACCGCATCCGGGTGCTGAACCCGGTCTCCCACGCGGTGCTGGAGGCGCTGGTGACCGGCCCCGGCCTGGTGCGCGTGGTGCCCGGCGCGCCGCCGCTGATCCCGGCCGGAGGGGTGGTGCCCAGAGGGGTGGTGCGATGATGCGCAAGGTCCGCCGCTTCGCCCCCCTGCTCGCCCTGCTCGCCCTGCCCGGCTGCGGCCTCGCGCAGCAGCTTTCCGAAGTGGGTCGCCCACCGGCCATGACGCCGACCGCCAACCCGACGCAAACGCCGGGCTGGCGGCCGGTCACGATGCCGATGCCGACGCCGCGCCCGGCGCCGGCGGAAGCGGATTCGCTCTGGCGACCCGGCTCACGCGCCTTCTTCAAGGACCAGCGCGCCGCCAGGGTGGGCGATCTCGTCACCATCCTGGTGACCATGAACGACGCGGCGAACCTCAAGAACAATACCACGGCCACGCGCACGGGATCGGAATCCCTCGGCGTGCCGAATTTCTTCGGGCTCGAGGCTTTGCTGACGCACGTGCCGATGGACCCGTCCAAGCTCGTGTCATCAAGCAGCGCCAACGGCAACACCGGCACCGGGCAGATCCAGCGCAACGAACAGGTGACCCTGAGCCTCGCCGGCGAAGTGACGCAGGTGCTGCCGGACGGCAACCTCGTCGTGATGGCGAGCCAGGAATTCCGGGTGGATAACGAACTGCGCGTGCTGCGGGTGAGCGGGGTGATCCGGCCGGAAGATATCGCCTCGGACAACACGATCACCAGCGACCGCATGGCCGAAGCCCGCATCGCCTACGGCGGCCGCGGCGAGCTGACCCAGGTGCAAGGACCGCGCTGGGGCCAGCAGGTGATGGACATCCTGGCGCCGTTCTGATCGCGGCGAGGCGTTGTCACGCCCGGATCACGCGGCGCACCCTGTCCGCGGCGGACGCGCCCGGCTAGGCTCGGGAGCTGTTCCAGGACGGAGAACCCTCAGGACGGAGAACACCATGAGCCGCGCGAACGCCGAGCCGGCCGCGAAACCGAAGACCATCACCTTCCACCGCCTGATCCCCGGCGCGCGCGCACCGATGCGCGCCGACCGCTCCGCCGCCGGCTCGTTGCCCACCCGCGCGTTCCGCTACTGCGAACCCGCCACCTCCGCCGCCGCCTTCGGCTGGTACGTGTTCCCGCCGACCAGCCTCAGCCTGATGTGGGACGGCGACGACATCACCTGGAGCTTCGCCGGCGCCGGGGCGTGGCTGCCGCTGCAAGCCGCCCAGTTCCCCGGCTTCCGCGAACATTTCGACGCCGCCGCACCGCCGGACATCCGGGAGTTCTCGCCGCCCTTCCTCGGCGCGCTGCAGGAACCCGGATTGGTGCAGATGTGGACCGGCCTCATCCTGCGCACCGCCCCGGGATGGAGCGCCCTGGTCCGCGCGCCGGCCAATATCCCGCGCAACGGCGGCTACGAGCTGTTCGAAGGCATCGTCGAAACCGACCGCTGGTTCGGCCCCCTGATCACCAACCTGAGGCTCACCAAAACCAACGTGCCGATCGACTTCCGCGCAGACTTCCCCCTGCTCCAGGTCCAGCCCATCCCGCGCCAGGCCTACGACGACGCCACCCTGAACGACTACGAACTGGTCCCCGACCTCGACAGCCTCCGCCCCGAGGACTGGGACGACTATTACGACACCGTCGTCCGCCCCAACGTCCAGGAAAACCGCCCCCGCGGCCAATACGCCGCCGCCGCGCGCAAGCGCCGGGCACGGGAAACCCCGACCGGAGACGACCCGGACCCGGGAAGGTGAAGGCCAAGGGGCGCTGCCCTCTGGCCTTTGCTCTCCCTGGTCCGGACCGCCACCGGTCGGGGCCTCGCGCCCTGCGCCGTGTCGTGTAAGCTTGCCGTGCAATGGGGGGAGATGGCGCATGCTGGACATAGGCGGCAAGGTGGCGATCGTGACGGGGGCGGGCTCGGTTGGGCCTGGATGGGGCAATGGCAAGGCGACGGCGACGTTGCTGGCGCGGCAGGGGGCTTCGGTGTTCCTGGTCGACATTGCGGCGGCGGCGGCCGAGGAGACGCATGGGATCATTGCCGGCGAGGGCGGCACGAGCGCGGTGCACCAGGCCGACATGCTGGTGGCCGAGCAGGTCGCGGCGATGGTGCGGGCGTGCCTTGATCGTTTCGGTCGGATCGACGTGCTGGTGAACAACGTCGGCGGCTCGGCGCCCGGCGATGCGGTGAGCATGAGCGAGGAGGTCTGGGACCGGCAGATCGACTTCAACCTCAAGACCGTGTTCCTGGGCTGCAAGTATGTTCTTCCGGTGATGGAACTTCAGGGCAAGGGGGCGGTGGTCAATATCTCCTCGGTGGCCGGCTTGCGCAACGACGGGCATGGCGGGCGCACGCATGTGGGCTACAGCGCGTCGAAGGCGGCGGTGATCCAGTTCTCGCGCTCGACGGCGGGGGCGTTCGTGGCCAAGGGGATCAGGGTCAACACCGTGGTGCCGGGGCTGATGCACACGCCGCTGGTGGAAAGCCGGCTGGCGAAGACGGTGGCCGGCGGCGACGCGGCGGCGCTGATCGCGAGCCGCAACGCGCGCTGCCCAATGGGCCACATGGGCACCGGCTGGGACGTGGCGAACGCGGTGCTGTTTCTCGCTTCGGACGAGGCGGGCTATATCACCGGCACCGAGATCGTGGTGGACGGCGGCCTCATCCTGGCCTCGCCGTGACGACAACAGGAGGAAACGAGATGGCCGAACCGAGGTTCACCGAACTCACGCCCGCAACCATGACGCCAGAGCAACGGCGGGTCGCCGAGGCGATCCAGTCCGGCCCGCGCGGCGCCGGGCTGCGCGGGCCGTTCAACGCGCTGCTGCGCGCGCCGGAACTGGCCGACCTGGTGCAGCGGGTCGGCGCCTATGTGCGGTTTTCGAGCTCGCTGCCGGCGCAGTTGAACGAGCTGGCGATCCTCATCGCCGGGCGGCACTGGACCGCGCAGTACGAATTCTACGCCCATCGCAAGCTGGCGCTGGCAGCCGGGCTCGCCCCCGCGATCGCCGATGCGGTGGCCGAAGGGCGGCGGCCGGAGGGCATGAGCGGCGATACGGCAGCGGTGTATGATTTCGCCTCCGAACTGGTCGGCACCGGACAGGTGTCCGATGCGCACTACGCGGCGGTGCAGGAACGGTGGGGCGAGCGGGGCGTGATCGATCTGGTCGGTGCGGTCGGCTACTACAGCATGGTTTCGATGGTGCTGAACACCGCGCGCGTGCCGTTGCCGGCGGGAGAGGCGCCGCCGCTGAAGCCATCGCGCTGACGGGCGGGCGCGATTAACCGCCTGTAAATGCCGCTCGGCTAGCACGGCCGCTTCCGTCAGGAGGGGTCGATGCGGGTCCGCACGTTGTTTCTGGTTGCCCTGTTCGCCATCGCGCTGCCGGGCGCCGTCGCCGTCGTCTGGATCGCCGGGCGGTCCTGGTCGGCGTGGTCGGATGCGCGCCGGGCCGCGACGCTCACGCAGGCGCTCGCGCTGTCGATGCGCGCGAGCGTCACGACGGCGGTGGAGCGGGGGGATCTCGTGGCGCTGGCGGCCGGCGCGGGCAACGCCGCCAACCCCGAGCAGTTGGTGGCGGCGGCGCGCGACCGGGCGGCGGCACGGCGCGCGATCGCTGCGGTCGGCCTGCGCACCGGTGCGTTCGATCGGGGCGATGCGGCGGTAGCGGACCTCGTGGACAAGCTGCGCGCGGCGGACGGCACGCCGAACCCCGCGCTGATGCACGCCGCGACCAACCTGCCGACGGCGCTCATGGGCACGCTTGCGCGGATCGATGTCGAGCTACAGCGGCGGCTGATGCGGCGCAATCCGGCGATCGGTGCCGACACCGCGCTGGCCGGGCAGATCATGGACCTGCGCGGCGCCGCCGGCCTGCGCAGCAATCTCGCACTCGTCTGGCTGTCCGGGGGCACGGCGGACGCCGCGGGGATCGCGCGCCTGCAAGGCCTGAGCGGCGCGGTCGCCAGCACGTGGACCGCCATCCGGCGCACCGCTGCCACCCTGACGCCCGATCCCGACCTCGCGCGCGCCCTGACGGCGACGGAGGACGGGTTCTTCCGCATCGCCGATCCCCGCTATCGCGCGCTGATCGCGCGCATGGCCGCGAACGATCATGGGGGGCTGACGCCCGCCGCGTTCCGCGACTTCTCGACGCACTGGCTCGCGAGCCTGCTCGCGCCGCGCGATGCCGCGCTGGCCGCGGCACGGCGCGGGGCGGCCAGGCTGCGCGCATCGGCGCGGCTGCGCTTCGGTCTCGCGGTCGTGGGGCTGTTGCTGGAACTCGGCCTCGGGCTGGCGGCCGGCCTGATCTTGTGGCGGCGGGTGATCGCGGCGCTGGGGCGGCTTACCGACACGCTTGGCCGGCTGGCGGCAGGCGAGCTCGAAACCGCGGTGCCGGATCGCGATCGCACCGATGAGATCGGCGCGATCGCCGACGCGGTGGAGACCTTGCGGACCGGTGCGCTGGAGGGGCGCCGCCTGGCCGCCGCGGCGGCGGAAGGGCAGGAAGCGAAGCTCGCCGAAGCCGCGCGTCTCGCCACCTTGGTGGCCGGGTTCGAGCACGGCGCGGGCGAGGCGGTGGCCGGCGTTGCCGGTGCTGCGAGCGCATTGAAACAGACCGCCGACGCCCTGAACGAGATGGCCCACGGCGCGCGGGGCGAAGCCGGGGTGATTGCCGAGAGTGCCGCCGGCGCCTCCGCCGGGGTCGACCAACTCGCCGCGGCGACCGAGGAACTGTCCGCGTCGATCCGGGAAATCTCCGCCCGCATGACCGAGGCCGCAGCGGCGGTGGACCGCGCCTCGACCGACGCCAACGGCTCGGCCGAGCGGGTCGGCGTGCTGGCGCAGACCGCCGCCGGGATCGGCGAGGTGGTTCGCCTGATCGAGGACATCGCCGGGCAGACCAACCTGCTGGCCTTGAACGCCACGATCGAGGCGGCGCGCGCCGGCGATGCCGGCAAGGGTTTCGCCGTGGTCGCCGGTGAAGTGAAAAGCCTCGCCAACCAGACCGCGCAGGCGACCGGCAAGATCGCCGCCCAGATCGCCACCATTCAGGCGCAGACGACGAAGTCCGTGAACGCAATCGCCAAGGTGGCGCAGACGATCGGCGCGCTGACGGTGATCGCGACCAACGTCGCGAGCGCGGTGGAGGAGCAGCGCGCTGCCACCGACGAGATCGCCCGGAGCGTGCAGCAAGCCGCGCAAGGCACCGGCACCGTCTCCAGCGGGATCGCCGGGCTGCGCCAGCGGACGGAGGAAACCTCGGTCGCCGCGGACCGCATTCGCGGGGTAGCGAGCGATCTCGACAGCCGGCTCGGGTTGTTGCACGGCAGCATCGACACCCTGCTCACGGGAATGCGCCACGCGGCGTAGCCGATGGGGGGCGGCGGTTAACCCCCTGTCAATTCCGCCCCGATAAGATCATTCGCCCCGATAAGACCGGGGAATTCACCAGGAGGGTTCGATGCGGGTCCGCACTTTGTTTCTTGCTGCGCTGTTCACCGTCGCCGTGCCGGGCCTGCTGGGTGCGCTCTGGTCGGCGGGCACGGCATGGTCGTCGTGGTCGCGGGCGAACGAGGCGATGGCGCTCACCGACGCGCTCGGCGCCTCGATGCGGGCCGCGGTCACCGCCGCGGTGGAACGCGGCTTCCTGCTGCCGATGGCTGCCGGCGCCGGCGACCGCGCGGGGATGGAGCGGATCGTTGCCGTCCAGACGCACGATGCCGCAACGGCCCGTCAGCATTTCGCGGGGCTCGGCCTGCCGATCGGGGCATTCGATCGGGCGAACGGGGCGCTGGCCGGGGTGGTGGACCAGCTGCGGGACGCGGACGGCAAAAAGGATCCGGCGCTGATGCATCAGGCGGTCGCCGTGCCGACGGCGCTGATGGGTGCGCTCGGTCGGCTCGATATCACGGTGCAGCAGCGGCTGATGCGGGAGGATCCGGCCGTGGCCGGCTATGCCGGCCTGGCCGAGCTGCTGATGGACCTGCGCGGCGCCGCCGGGCTACGCAGTGCGATCGAACTCACCTGGCTGAGCGGGCAGAAGGCCAACCCGGCCATGATCATCCGGCTCGACCATCTGGCCGGCTCGGTCAGTACACTCTGGGCAACGATCCAGCGCACGGCGCGGGTGCTGCCGCCGGACCCGACCTTGAGCGGCGCGCTGGCCGCCACCAGGGACGGATTCTTTGCGATCGGCGAGCCGGGCTTCCTCAAGACCGCCGATCTCGCCCGCGCGCATGACCGGACGGCCGAGACCGCGGATCATCTGCACCAGTTCGCGGTGCATTGGCTGGCCACCTTGCAGACGCCGCGCGATGCGGCCCTGACGGCGGCCCGGGACACGGCGCTGGGCCAGCGCAATCAGGCGGAGCTGGCCCTTGCCCTGGCCGGGGTGGCGATGCTGGTCGCGTTCAGCCTCGCGCTCGGGGCCGGGCTGCTGCTGTGGCGGCGGGTGCTCGCCTCGCTGGGCCGGCTCACCGACACGCTCGGCCGGCTGGCGGCGGGTGAACTCGACAGCGTCGTCGCCGACCGCGATCGCACCGACGAGATCGGCGCCATCGCCCAGGCGGTGGAGACGTTGCGCAGCGGTGCGCTCGAAGCCCGCCGCCTGTCGGCCGCCGCCGCCGCCGAGCAGGAGAAGAAACTGGCCGAGGCCGAGCGCCTGGCCGCCTTGCTCGCCGGGTTCGAGCGCGGCGCGGGGGAGGCGGTCTCCGGCGTCGCCACCGCAACTGGAGCCTTGCAGCAGACGGCGGATGCGCTGAACGAGCTCGCGCACGGCGCACAGGGCGAGGCCGGAGCGATCGCCGAGAGCGCCGCCGGTGCCTCCGCCGGGGTCGACCAGCTCGCCGCCGCCACCGAGGAACTGTCCGCCTCGATCCGGGAAATCTCGGCGCGCATGACCGAAACCGCCGCCGCCGTGGAACGTGCCGCGACGGATGCCAACGGATCGGCAAAACACGTCGGCGTGCTGGCGGAAACCGCGAGCGGTATCGGCGAAGTGGTCCGCCTGATCGAGGATATCGCCGGGCAAACGAACCTGCTGGCCCTGAACGCCACGATCGAGGCGGCGCGCGCGGGCGATGCCGGCAAGGGCTTCGCGGTGGTCGCCGGGGAGGTGAAATCCCTCGCCAACCAGACCGCCCAGGCGACCGGCAAGATCGCTGCCCAGATCGCCACCATCCAGGCGCAGACCAACGAGTCGGTGGCCGCCATCGCCAAGGTCGCCGAGCGCATCAGCGGCCTCACGATGATCGCCGCCACCGTCGCGAGCGCGGTGGAGGAACAGCGCGCCGCCACCGACGAGATCGCCCGCAGCGTGCAGCAGGCCGCGCAGGGCACCGGCAACGTCTCCCAGGGCGTCGCCGGGCTGCGCCAGCGGACCGAGGATACCTCCGCCGCCGCCGAGCGTATCCGCGGCGTCGCGCGCGACCTGGACGGGCGGCTCGGGACCTTGCGCAGCAGCATCGACGGGCTGCTCGCGGGGATGAAGCGGGCGGCGTGAGCCGCGGGCCGGCACGACGGGCGGCCGAGGGCGGGCGATCAGTCGCCCGCCCAGCCGATCCAGTCGCACACCCCCTGCCCCATCACTTTCGCCAGCTCCGGCCCGGCCAGCCACGGTAGTTCCTCGGTGAACAGGCTCACGCATTGGCGGTAGCTGCACGGCATCCGCGTCAGGTCGGTGCCCCAGAAAAACCGGTCCGGCCCGAAGGCGTCGAACAGTCGGTGCAGCGGGTCGTGGAGGTTGCGGAACGGGTAGGCTTCGGTCGAATAGGCCGGTGCTCCGGTGGCCTTCACCGCCACGTTGGGACAGCGCCGGGCGATATCGAGTAGCGCCGGCATCGTCTCCAGCGCTGCTGCGTCCTGCGCCGGGCGCACCCAGCCCAGGTGGTCGATGATGAGCCGCAGGCGCGGGTAGCGCTCGGCGATGGCAGCGAACGCCGGCAGGAAGCGCCAGGCCATGGTGGCGACCGGCAGGCCGAGCCGCTCGGCCGCCGGCCACACCCAGTCCATCGTGCCGTCCTCCAGCCAAGTGCGCTGGCGCGGCAGGGTCAGCGCCCAGCGCAGCCCACGCATGCCGGGCCGGTCCTTCCAGTGTTCGATCGCCGCCTGGCTCTCCGGCACGTCGGGCGGGAACTGGCCGAGGATGGCGAAGCGTCCGGGGTGCGCCTGGACAGCGGCGACCGCGACCTCGTTGCCGCCGGGGTCCCAGCTCGGCGGGTGGATCACCGCGGCATCGACGCCGGCCGCCGCCATCTCGGCCAGCAGTTCGCCAGCGGTGAAGGCGGGCACCTGGCGGTGGTGCCCGCTCGGCGTGCCGCTGGCCCAGAGATGCACCTGCGCATCGACGATCCGCATGCGGGCCGCTCCCTAACGCAGCGCCTCGATCCCCATCGCGGTGCCGAACCGGCGCGAGGCCTCCAGCGGATCGCCGTATTTGCGGTGCATCGCGGTGTGATAGGCCGCGGCCAGCAGCAGCTGGTCCGCTCCGGCTGCCGGTTCTTGCCGAAATCCTCCAGCATGCACTGGGCGATTTCCTGGTTGTGCGGATCGTTGCCGATCCGGCACGCAGCGAGCGCGACCCGCTGCACGAGCGGCCGCGCGGTCGGCGACGTTGTCGAGATAGGCCTGCGTCCAGGCCAGGCTCTCCGGCCCGTTCAGCGCCCAGCACCGCGCCTTCCACCCGGTCGAGCAACTGCGCCAGCGCCCAGCCGGTCCGCGCCGGCGGGCACGCTGGATCGCGACCGGATGCACGTCGCCGATGCCCTGCTGATGCCAGGCCACCCGGTTGAGGAACGACGCTGCCACGATACAGCAGCCTCAGCCGCCGCGGATGGTCGAAATTGTCGAAGAACCAGCCGAGCGTGTTGCAGTATTCGTAGCAGTGATGCGGCATCGAGAAATTGACGTCGCCCTGCGTCTCGATCACCACCTGCGGCCGCGGCGATCTGCAGCACGTCGAGGATCTGCCGCGGCTCCTTGCCGGCCGCAGCAGCGCCGCCAGCGTTCTCGATATACGCGGGCTCGTGCTCGCGGATCAGCACCTCGATCAGCTCCGCCGCCTCCGCCTGGTTCAGCGGTTCGGTGTTGCGCAGCACCGCGGTCTCGGCCTCGCTCACGCCGCCGTACGGGACGGCGTGCAGCGCCTCGCCGTCGATGAACATCTTGATCGCGTTGCAGGCCATTTCGTAGGTGGAATACCAGCGCGGCCCCACCGCCATGTCCAGCGCGCCCGCATACAGCACGTGATGCGCGTTGTCCCAGCCGATGGCATTGCCGATCTCCACCGTCGCGCGGGCGCGATACGCCTTGTGCCCGGTGGTGTAGGATCGGTTGTACAGCATCCGATCCTGCACATCGATCAACCCGGCGAACACCAGCTCGGCCAGCACCTCGCGCCGGTGGCCCGTCTCCTCCATCAGGCCGAGGAAGATGCGGTAGGCCTCGATCACCTCGCCGCGTTGCGACCAGGGTGAGCCAGTGGCCGAGCCGCTCGCGCAACGGCCCCGCCTCGCGCAACGGTTCCTGATCCGGCCAATAGGCGACCGGCGCTGGCGGATCGGCCACCGGACCGCCACGGAAGCCGCGCATGTAATGACCGGGCGCCTTGCCGATCTTCTGGTTCCAGATATCAAGACCGGTCGGGATGTACCAGATCGTCTGCGCCATCGGCAGCGCCGCGAGCCCGTCCGGCAGCATCCGGTGCAGGTTCAACGTGGCACGGGCCGACAGCAGGCAATGGTCGTTGTTGACGAAATTCGGGATAGCCGTCGTCGATACGCTCGATGGTAAGGCACATGCGTGTAGGGTGCGTGGATGCGCACGCCTTCGGCAACGATCTCCGTCAGCGGGCGGCCGGCGCGCACCAGATCGTAATAGACCCCGCTCGCGCCCACCTGGTCGCGCGCCATGATGCGCTCCTCCAGCCTGGCGTAGAGGCCGGCGGTCTCGCGGGGACGATCCGTCGTGCTTGTTTCTGATACGACCTGGGACATGCGGCGTTTCCTCATCGGTTACGGTCGCGATCGGCGTCGCGTTGGGCGTCATCGCGTGGGGCGGCGTGCCAGGGCCGCATCCTAGGCCCGGCCCGAGAACCGCCGCAACCCGCCCGGCCAGCCGATGGGGGCGGGACGGCAAGGCCAGGGGGCGCTGCCCCCTGGACCCCCGCCAAGGGCTCGCCCTTGGAACTCTTCCGTTGGTTCCGTGCGTGTGGGGGGTGTCTCGGGTTCGGGCCTGGGCTGCGCGGGGTGGGGCGCCGGGTCAGGGGCAGGGCGCACCCGCGCCCTGCCCCTGACCCGGCGCCCCACCCTGCGCAGCCCAGGCCCGAACCCGAGACACCCCCCACACGCACGGAACCCAAAAGACGGGGTCCAGGGGCAGAGCCCCTGGCCTTGCTGCCCCGCCCCCCGTCCTACCCCAGCGCGCGCTGATACTGCGGCGGCAGCTCTGGTTTCACGCCGAGCGCCTTGGCCGCGCGCACCGGCCAGCCCGGATCGGCCAGCACCGCGCGCGCCAGGAACACGAGGTCGGCGCGGTCGTTCGCAACGATTTCGGCCGCATGGGTCGGTTCGGTGATCAGCCCGACCGCACCGGTGGCGATCCCGGCGCCGTGCTTCACCGCGTCGGCGAACGGTACTTGATAGCCCGGGTGCAGGGACGGGATGCGCATGTCGGGGCTGATGCCGCCGCCCGAGCAGTCGATCAGATCCACATCCCCGCGCGCCGCGAGCAGCCGCGCCAGCGCGATCGTGTCCTCGATCGTGATCCCGCCGGCCAGGTAGTCGGAGCACGACAACCGCACGAACAGCGGCAGCTCGGTCGGCCATTCGGCGCGCACGGCGTCGAGCGTTTCCATCAGGAAGCGCGCCCGCCCGGCAAGATCCCCGCCATAGGCATCGTTGCGCCGGTTGGACACGGGGGAGAGGAACGAATGCAGCAGATAGCCGTGCGCAGCATGCACCTCGACGATGCGGAACCCGGCCTCCCGCGCCATACGCGCCGAGGCGGCGAACTGCGCCGCGATGGCGCCGATCTCCTGGGGAGACAGCGGGTGCGGGTCGGTGGCGCCGGGGACGAAGGGGATGGCGCTCGGCGCCTGGGTGACCCAGCCGCCGTCCTGGGGCGCGATCGGCTTGCCGCCTTCCCACGGCCGCTGGCTCGACGCCTTGCGCCCGGCGTGGGCGAGCTGGATGCCCGGCACGGCGCCGCAGTGCGCGATCAGCGCCGCCACCCGCGTGAGCAGCGCTTGGTGGCGCCGGTCCCACAGCCCGAGGCAGCCGTGCGTGATCCGCCCGATCGCGGAGACGTGCGTCGCCTCGGTGAACACGATCCCCGCCCCGCCGGCGGCGCGGGCGCCGAGATGCTGGATGTGCCAATCGTCGCCCAGCCCGTCGGTGGCGCTGTACTGGCACATGGGGGAGACGGTGATGCGGTTGCGCGCGGTGACCGAGCGGAACGTGACGGGTTGGAACAGAAGCGGCGTGGCCATCGGGATTCCCTGTGGTTGCGGCGGGTCACGGCAGTCCGAGGTCCTGCCCTGGCGGGCGCGGCGCTGCGCAGCGACCGTCGGGGACAGGACACCGAAACGACAGAACTAATGCCCCGATGCCGGCCGTCAATGCGGAAACTTCCATCCCGACCGTGGTGACACGTCCCGAAAGGCACCGTGCGGCTCGCTCAGCACGTCTACGGCAGGCGGGCGCGCAGATTGGCCGGCATCGCGCCCATCGACTCCGGGCGGAGCAGGCCGAGCGCGCCGGCCACCTGCCACCAGCCGTGATCGGCCTGACGGATGATGGTGCATTCCGCGCTGACCCCCATGTGCAACCCCTCGAAGGAGTGGCCGAGCGCGATATGCGCCACCTCGTCCGGCAGCCCGACGGTCAGACAGACATGCATGCCGAAGACCGAATGGCGGAACGTGGGAAACCCGCTTTCCGCCGGCGCCGCCTGCCAGCGCGCACGGTTGGCGGGATCGAACTCGTAGGGCTTGCCGACATCGTGGCAGACGGCGCCGGCCATCAGGATCGCCCAGTCGATGCGGCTGGCGGGATGGGAGCGGGCGAATTCCGTGCCGATGGCCTTCGCCAGACATACGACGCCGCGCAAATGGTCGGCCTGGGTGCCGGCGCGCAGCACCGGCGCGCCCGGATTACCCTCCGGCGGGATGTCGGTGATGCGCGCGAAATCCGAGCAGCACAGCGCATAGCTCCACGCTTCGACCGACAGCGCGCGCAGGGTCTCGTCGGCGATCAGGGCGATCTCGGGGAAATCCTCGATCACCGCGTCGCGCACGGACTGGGTCACCGGACGGCGTGGTCTGGCATAGTGATGGGGCATCAAACGGGCTCCTTCGGTCGGCACGGCAACGAACGGGGGGGACGGCTCAGAGGGTGGAGAGCAAGCGAGATCGCGAAAGGATACCCATTGAAATTGCTAGTATTTTCTGGCAATTTCGGCGGCTGACGGGCATTCTCTAGCAAACTCTCAGGCGTGGGCCGGTTGGGGGGCGGCCTCGTGCTCGCCCGCGATCGGGGCGCGCGTCATGGTCAGCGTGATCAGTGCGCCGCAGGCCAGCAGCAACGCGGCGATGCGAAAGGCCCAGACATAGCCGCCGGTCGCGGCGATGACGTAGCCGGTGATGATCGGTGCGATCAGGCCGAACAGATTGCCGCCGAAGGCGGTGATCGCGATGATGCGCGGCACGTCGCGCGGGTTGCGGGTCAGGTCGTTGGCGAGCGTGAAGTTCAACCCCGCCCCGGCGGTGGAGCCGGTCAAGACCAGGGTCAGCACGATCAGCAGTTGCGCCAGCCCGCTCATCCCCGGCGCGAAGACGATCGCCAGCGAGATCAGCGCCATCGCCGCAACAAAACTCCGCCGCCGTCCCGCCTGCACCGCTTCGGAGGACAGGGCGCGATCGCTGATGCGCGCGATCCCCAGACCGAGAACCAAGGTGACGAAATAAGGGATCGAGGTCATCGCGCCGGCCGCCAGGATCGACAAGGCCCGTGTCGATTGCAGGAAGCTCGGCAGCCAGGTGATGAAGAGATAGGCGGTATAGACAAGGCAGGCCTGGGTCAGCACCAGCCCCCAGACACTGCGCTGCGACACCAGGTAGCCGAGCGAGGAGGGTCGCGGTTGGTGCACGGTCTCGGCCTCGGCGTGGCCGTTGCGTTCGGCCAGGATCGTCGCGCGCTCCGCCGCCGGCAGCCACGGGGCGGCCTCGGGCTCGTCGTACCAGATCATCCAGACGACCAGCCAGGCGAAGCCAAGCAGGCCAAGCACGACGAACTCGACGCGCCATCCGAAATGGCTGACCAGCGCCGCGCCGGCCAGCGCGCCGATCGCGGGGCCGGCCGTGGAGCCGCCGTTGAACAGGGTGGTGACCAGGCCGCGCTCACGCTCGGGAAACCAATCGCGGATCACGCGCCCGCCGGCCGGGAAGCTGGTTGCCTCGCTGGCGCCCATCGCCAGGCGGGCGATCAGCATCGACAGGAAACCGGTTGCCGCCGCCGTCGCCACCGTGGCGGCCGACCAGATGGCGATGCCACCGCCCGTCATCCGCTTGGCGCCAAACTTTTCGACCGCAAGGCCAAGCGGTACCAGGCAGGCGACGTAGGTCCAGAGGAAGCCGGAAAAGAAGTACCCCAGCGCAATCGGCGAGAGGTGGAATTCGCTGGCGATCGGCTTGGCCGCCACCGCCAGGGCGATGCGGTCGATGTAATTGATGACCACCGCCATGAAGATCAGCGCGGCAATCCAGGCGCGACGTCGCGTCATGTTTCCCCCAAAGCCGTTTCTGTCGGCATCCCGCCCAGGACGGAGACGCCGTCGCCGATGCGTCCGCCACAGCTATACGGGGTGGAAACCGCCGTCTAATAGGAAGTCATTCCGCAAAACCATAGGAAAATCTGATGAGTTGTCTGACCATCGCCCAGGTCGAGGCCTTCTACTGGGCCATCGAGTTGGGCTCCGTCCAGAAGGCGGCGGCGAAGCTGGGCGTGGCCCAGCCGACGATCTCGTTGCGGCTGCGCGAGATGGAAGCGGTACTCGGGGCGCCGCTGGTAGAGCGTGTCGGCCGCCGGCTCGGCCTGACACGGCGTGGCCACGCCTTTGTCGGACATGCCCGCGCGGTCATCGATGCCTACCAGCGCATGCTCCACGCATCGGGCGAGCGACTGGTCAGCGGCATGCTGCGCATCGGCCTTGCCGAGGGGTTCGCCGTTGCCTGCCTGCCGCACCTCATTCCCGCCCTGGCGCGCGCCTTTCCGCAGGTGCGTCCGGAATGGACCGTCGCAACCAGCGCGGGACTGGAACAGGACCTTGTCGACGATGCGCTCGATCTCGCGGTGCTGGTCGATGCGGCTGGGCACCGCACGCTGCGTCTGGCGCCGATCGGTCTTCAGCGGACGGTCTGGGCGGCAGCGCCGCGGCTTGGCATCCCGCACGGCGCCACGCCCCGCGATCTTGCGGCCTTCACCGTCGTGACGACGCCCGCGCCCACCGCGATGTATCGCGCGACCATCGCCTGGTTCGCTGTGGGCGGCGTGCCGCCCGGGTCACTTTGCGTCTGCACCAGCCTGAACGCCGCCGCCCAACTGGTCGCCGCCGGCCTGGGCATCGGCGCCTTCCCGGCGCGTATGGTAGAGGCCTATCGCGGCCAGGGCGGCATGGAGGCGATCGAAACCGTGCCGACACTGCCCGCAGGGCGCGTCTACGCCGCCGACCGTGTCACCGCAGATCGTGAGCGCAGCGAGGCGGTGCTTCATGTGCTACGCGGGGTGACGGACGCCATCGGCTATTTCGACGGCGCGGGGGCGGACCCGGGCGGCAAGGGCCGCGATGACCCAAGGTGGACTCAGCCGCAAGCCTGACTGACGCGACCAAGCAGAAGCTGCGAGCACGCGAGGCAAGCGCGGGCGAGTGCATCTGGCTCTCGCCCGCGGCCGGTCGGTTCCCCCGCGCTTGCCGCCCCCGCTCAGCTTCGATACGACCCATTGATGTCGATATACCCGTGCGTCAGGTCGCAGGTCCACGCGGTGGCCTTCCCCCGCCCCAGACCCAGATCGACCGCGATCGCGATCTCGCGCCCCTTCATATGTGCGACCACCGGCGTCTCGTCGTACCCCGGCACCACGCCGCCGTCCTTCGCCATCCACACCCCGCCCACCGCGACCGACAACCGATCCCGATCCGCCGGTTCCCCCGCCTTGCCGACCGCCATCACGATCCGCCCCCAGTTCGCGTCCTCCCCGGCGATTGCGGTCTTCACCAGCGGCGAGTTCGCCACCGCCATCGCGATCCGTTTCGCCGAGCGCGCAGTCGTCGCTCCCGTCACGTCGATGCGCACCAGCTTGGTGGCCCCCTCCCCGTCGCGGATCACCTGCAACGCGAGATCGAGCAGCAGATCGTCCAGCGCGGCGGCAAACCCGGCCAGCATCCGCCCGCCCTCGGCCGGCACGCGCGGATGGCGCGCCTGGCCGGTGGCGAACAGCAGCACCGTATCCGACGTCGACGTATCCGAATCGACCGTCGTGCAGTTGAAACTTCCCCCCACGCCGCGCCGCAGCAGCGCATCCAGCACCGGGGCCGGGATTTTCGCGTCTGTGGCGATGAAGCACAGCATGGTCGCCATGTCGGGCGCGATCATGCCGCTGCCCTTGGCGATGCCGGTGATGCGCACCTCCGTCCCGCCGATCCGCGCCGTGCGCGTAGCGGCCTTGGGGAAGGTATCGGTGGTCATGATCCCGCGCGCCGCCGCCTCCCACCCGTCCTCGGACAGCGCGGCGTGCAGACCGGGCAGCGCGGCGGTGAGCCGATCCACCGGCAGCACCTCGCCGATCACCCCGGTGGAAGCGACCATCACCTGCTTCGCCGGGCAGCCCACGAGCCCGGCCGCCGCCGCCGCGGTGGCGGCGCAGGCGTCGCGGCCGGCCTGACCGGTGAAGACGTTGGCGTTGCCGGCGTTCACCACCACCGCCCGCGCCCGCCCGCCGGCCAGCGCCGCGCGGCACCAGTCGACCGGCGCCCCCGGGCAGCGATTGGTCGTGAACACACCGGCCGCAGTCGTGCCCGCGGCCAGTTCCAGCAGCACGAGATCGGTGCGGTTGCGGTAGCGGATGCCCGCCTCGACGGCACCGAGTCGCACGCCGGCCAGCGGCGGCAGCGCCGGTAGCATCACGGCCAAAGGCGAAATCTGCACGTCCATGTTGCGTCCTCGTCAGTTCTTGCCGGCATAGCTTTTCGCCATGCCCTCGGCCGGCTCGGCCTGCGGTCCGAAGGGCATGATCGGATAGCGCAGCCCCGCCTTCGACAGGCCGAGCAGGCCGGTGACGCCGCGCGCGCAGATCCTCCGGCGGGCAGGCCATCAGCATCTCGTCATCGGCCACCGCCGCCGTAACGACGTTCGGCGTAGCACGGGATCGACAGGCTGACCTCGCGCGTCTTCAGCGCATGGCCCCAGGAATGTCGGCGCAGGCGCTTTCCCCGGTGATGGAGAAATCGTAGCGCCGATAGGTCTTCCATTGCAGCCCGTTGATGAACAGGATCATCTGCGCCGGGTTGGCGTAGAAGAGGCAGATATCCGGCGGGTCGAGCCGCGCGCTGCGCAGCGGCGAAACGACCAGCCCATGATACCGCCCCGGCGGCGACGCGCGGCATCCGCGCCTGGTGCGCCGCGGCGGCGTCGCGGTTCTCGAACCACACGCCCTCCATCTTGCGCCCGGAGGTGTAGATTTCTCCCGGCGCATCCAGCCCGATCACGCTGGAACAGCTGGAAAACTCCGGCACGTTCTCGGTCGTGATGCCAAGGGTGAAGCCGGCCAGCCGCGCCTGCGTGACCAGCTGGCAGGTCGAGAAGGTCTTGCCTCGCGGCGGCCGGCGCAGGCCCGGGCACACGCGCCATCTCCTCCAGATCCTCGAACAGCTTCATCCCGATCGGCAAGGTGCGCAGCCGCAACAGATCGGCGAGCTGTCCGGCCAGCCGCGGCGATCGCCGCGGCATCGAGCGCTGGCGCGGCGCCTGCGGCCGATGGGGCAACTGGAGACGGAGCAACTGGAGACGGGGCGGCGGGAGCCGGCATGGGCGCATCGGACATCGCTTCCTCCTCGACTGGCCGGCGCTGCCGGGATCGCGTCCCGGGGACGCTCCCGCGGATCGCCCCTTTGGGCACGCCCCTTTGGGCACACCCCCTGGGCACCGGACCGTTCCCCGTGCAACACCACGGGCCGGAGAAACGTGCAAGAACCCCCGCCGATGTCCAGCCTCCCGATCGCGGAAGAGCCGGTCCACCTGCCGCCGCGCCAGCTCTTCCTGACCGTGATCCCGCCGATCGCGCTGCCGGTGTTCCTCGCCGCGGCCGATCCGACCGTGGTGGCGACCGCGCTGCCGGCGATCGGCGCGGCGCTCGGGCACGTGCACCTGCTGTCGTGGATGGTGGTGGCGAACCTGATCGCCGGCACCGTTGCGGCGCCGGCCTACGGGCGACTCGGCGACCTGTTCGGACAGCGGCGGCTGCTGCTGGGCTCGCTCGGGCTCTATCTCGGTGCGGCGCTGTTGTGCGCGGCGGCGGGCAACATCTTCGTGCTGATCCTCGGGCGCGTGCTGCAGGGACTTCGGCGGCGGCGGGCTGGTCACTCTCTGCCAGGCGCTGATCGGCGTGCACGTGCCGCGGCGGGAACGCGGACGCTACCAGGGCTACTACGCCGCCTTCATCATGGCCGGCTCCGCCTTCGGCCCGGTGGCGGGCGGGTTCCTGACCCAGGCCTGGGGCTGGCCCGCGGTGTTCCTGGCCTACCTGCCCGTCTGCGGCGTGGCGCTGGCGCTCGCCGCGCGCCTGCCCGCCGACGCACCCCACGGCACCGGCGGCGGCTTCGACCTCGCCGGCATGGGGTTGCTCGCGGCCGTCGTCGTGCCCCTGCTGGCGGCGGTGGAGCGGTTGCAGCAGCCCTCCCTCGCCACCTTGCCGCTCACCCTGGTGTTGGCCGCCGCGGCTTGCGGCGCGCTGCGCGCGCTGATCCGCCAGCAGCGGCGCGCCGGCGCCGGAATCCTCGCCCTGCCGCTGCTGCGGCTGGCCTCGTTCTGGCGCGCGGACGTGATGTCCGCGTGCTCCGGCGCCTCGCTCACCGCCATGGTCACCTTCCTGCCGCTCTATTTCGAGGTGGTGCACGGCGCGAGCCCGGGGCACACCGGGCTGCTGCTGGTGCCCCTCACCGTCGCGGTCAGCGCCGGATCGGTGCTGACCGGATCGCTGATCGCGCGCACCGGCCGCACCGCGGTCTTTCCTGGGACAGGCCTGATCGTCACCGCCGCAACCCTGCTCGCCGCGGCGGCGTGGGGGCCGGAGCTGAGCGAAACGAACCTCGCCCTGCTGCTCGCCGTCGGCGGGCTGTTCCAGGGCTCGGCCATGCTGACCGCGCAGATCACAGTGCAGCTCGCGGCAAGCCCGCGCCAGTTGGGCGTCGCTTCGGCGTCGGTGCAACTCGCCCGCTCGCTCGGCTCGGCCTTCGGCGCCGCGGCGGCCGGCGCGGTGCTGTTCGGACTGCTGGCCCTGCAGGACAGCCAGGCAGCGGATCTGTTCCTGGCCATGGTCCGCCACGGACCAGGCGCACTCGCCGCACTGCCGCCAGCAGCCCAGGCAATGGTCCGCGCCGAAATCGCCAATGCCTTTCGCGGCGTATTCCTGACCGTCGCCCTGTTCTCCGCCGGCATCGTGGCCGCGGCCTGGACGATGCCGCTGCGGCGGGTGTGAGGAAGGCCAGGGGCTCTGCCCCTGGACCCCGCCAAGGGCAAGCCCTTGGAACCCATCCGTCTGGTTCCAGGGGGCAGCGCCCCCTGGCCTTGCTTACCTCCGCGCCAGCACCTCGATCGCGATCAGGGTGCCCTCTGCAATGCCGCTCGCCGAGTTGCGCTGCCGTTCAGCCATGGCCTCGCCCACCAGCACGGCCATCCCGAGGCGCAGCGGTGCGCCCGCCTTCGCGCGGGCACGCATGTCGTCGTTAAACGCCTGGACCTTGGCGGTGAGGTCGTGGAACGCGACGATTTCGAAGCCGGCGGCCTCGATCGCGGCGCGGGTTTCCGCCGGGGTGGCGAGGAAGCTTGTCTCCTCCGTGGCGGCCCAGGGCAGCGGGTAGCGCGGCGGGCCGTTCGCCCCGGCCGCCAAGTTGGACAGCGCGAGCACCCCACCCGGTTTCAGCACCCGCCGCGCCTCGGCGTAAAAGCGCTGCTTGTCGGCGATGTTCATCGCCACGTTCTGCGAGTAGGCCCGATCGAATGCGGCGTCCGGCAGCGGCAGGTTGGTGGCGCTGCCGGTCAGGATGCGCACCCGATCGGCGAGCCCGGTGGCCACGTTCAGTGCCACCGCCGCGGCGCAGAACTCCGGCGTCAGGTCGACCCCAGTGACGTGGCAGCCGGTGCGCGCGGCGATCCAGCGCGCCGGCCCGCCGATGCCGCTGCCGATATCCAGCAGGCGCTCGCCAGGTTGCGGGTCGAGCACGGCCAGCAGTTCCGCCGTCGCGGCCACGCCGCGGCCGTGGAAGTGATCGAGCGGGGCGAGGGTTTCCGGCGTGACCGCGACCTCCGCCCCGTGCTCAGCGCGGAGTGCGGCGAGGATGCGATCGGCGATCCCCTCCCGCGCGTAATGGGCAGTGACGGCGGCGGGTCCGGACATCGCTGCCTCCGTCACGCGAGCGCCGGGCGATGGCCCGCCCAGGGCTGCGCCTGCTCGAACGCGGCGGCGGCCGGCAGCACCGACAGGTCGTCGAAGCGCTGGCCGACGACCTGCAGGCCCACCGGCAGCCCTGCCTCGGTGAAGCCGCAGGGCACGCTGGCGGCGGGGTTCCAGGACATGTTGAACGGGTAGGAGAACTCCGCCCACTGCACCCAGTCCCAGTCCTGCTGCGGCCAGTGTGCCGGGATCAGCCGCTCGGCCGGGAAGGCGGCGACCGAGACGGCAGGCGTCAGCAGCAGGTCCCAGTCCTCGAACCAGCGGTGGATGGCGGCGACGTAGGCTATCTTGCGTTCGCGCGCGAGCTGGTAGTCGTCGATCGTGACGCGCTGCCCGGCGCGGATGCAGGCGACCAGGCCGGGGTCCATGCGGTCCTCCCATTCCGGCAGCCTGGCCGCGAGCCGGGTGAGATGCGCCGGCCAGAAGAGCCGGACCAGCTCCGGCCCCTGCGGCCCCCAGGGGATCGGCACTTCCTCCACCGTCGCGCCCAGTTCGGCGAAGCGCCGCGCCGCGGCGGCGACCAGGGCGGCGACCTCCGGATCGACCCGCGCGTGCCCCAGGTCGGGGCTGTAGGCGATGCGCTTGCCGCGCACGCCCTCAGTGCAGCCGCCCCAGGTAGTCCGCCGGCCCGGCTTCCAGGGTCGTGTGATCGAGCGGATGCGGCCCGGCCATCACCTCCAGCATCAGCGCCGCATCGGCCACCGTGCGCGTCATCGGCCCGTTGTGGGAGGTATAGTCGCCGGCCGACACCGGATAGGCCGGCACGCGCCCGAAGCTCGGCTTCAGCCCGAACACGCCGCAGAAATGCGACGGCATGCGGATCGACCCGGCCCCGTCGCTGCCCTGGTGCAGCGGCCCGAACCCGGCCGCCGCCGCCGCCGCCGCGCCGGCCGAGGACGCGCCGGCGTTGTAGCCGTGCTTCCACGGGTTGTGCGTGATGCCGGTCAGCGGCGACTGGCTGACCCCCTTCCAGCCGAATTCCGACGTGGTGGTCTTGCCCAGCACGATCGCGCCCGCGCCGCGCAGCCGGGTGACCATCGGCGTGTCCTCGGCCGGCTGGTTGCCGGCCATGATCTTGCTGCCGAACTGCGTCGGCATGTCCTTGGTGATCGCCAGGTCCTTGATGGTGACCGGCACGCCGTGCAGCCGGCCGATCGGCCCGCCGCCGATCAGCGCCGCCTCGGCCGCGCTGCGCCGCGTCCATCGCCCGCTCGGCGGCGAGATGCGCGAAGGCGTTGACCCGCGGATCCAGCGCGCGATGCGCGCGAGCAGCGCCGCCCATCACCTCGACCGGCGAGAGCTTCTTCGTGCGGATCAGTTCGGCGAGCTCGGATCGCCGGGGTGAAGCCAAGCGTCGTCGTGGGTCATGGATCGTTCCGTTTTCAGTAGGTCGCGCGGCCGCCGGAGACATCGAACACGGCGCCGGTGGAGAAGCTGCATTCCTCGCTGGCGAGCCAGCAGACCAGGGCCGCGATCTCCTCGATCTGGCCGAACCGGCCGAGCGGGATCTTCGACAGCATGTAGTCGATGTGCTGCGGCGTCATCTGGTCGAACATCGGCGTGCGCACCGCGGCGGGCGTGACGCAGTTCACCCGGATCTCGGTCCCCGCCAGCTCCTTGCCGAGCGACTTGGTCAGCCCGATCACCCCCGCCTTCGACGCCGAATAGGCCGAGGCGTTCGGATTGCCCTCCTTGCCGGCGATCGAGGCGATGTTGACGATCCGGCCGTAGCCGTTCCGTTGCATGTGCGGCACGACGGCGCGGTTGCAGTAGAACACGCCGTTCAGGTTGACGTCGATCACCCGGTTCCACTCCGCGATCGGATAGTCCGCCACCGGTCGCGTTGGGCCCGGTGATGCCGGCAGAGGCGACCAGGATGTCGATCCGCCCGAGCAGCGCCGCTGTCGCGGCTTCCGCGGCACGGGCGACCGCGTCGGCATCCGTCACGTCAAGGACCACGCTATGCACCGGCCCCGCGGTGGCGGCGAAGGACGCGTCGAGCGCGGCGGCGGTCTGTGCCAGCGCCGCCGCGTCATGATCCCACAGGCTGAGCCGTGCGCCCTCGGCGGCGAGCCGCTCGGCGATCCCCCGACCGATGCCCGCCGCGCTGCCGGTGACGACAGCCGTGCGTCCCGCGAACCGTCCCGTCATGCCACCCCCGAATGTCGACCGGACCCTATCAAAAGCCGCCGCGCGGCCTGCGGCAAGGGCCGTCTTCCCGGCGCGGGATTGGCGCGGGCGGCGAAGGCGGGCTAGTCTGTCCCCAATCAATCCGATCCAGGGAGGAAATCGCATGCATCGCCTCAAGCGCCTGCTCCGCAGGACGCGCCTTGCCGCCACGGTTGCGCTCGGGCTGGCCCTGCCGCTGATCGCGCCGCTGCCGGCGCAGGCGGCACCGTCTGGCAAGCCGCTCACCATCGGTTTTTCCATGTCGCTCACCGGCGGGCTGGCGGCGAACGGCCGCGCGGCGCTGCTGGCGATGCAGATCTGGGCGCAGCAGGCCAACGCCAAGGACGGTCTGCTGGGGCGGCCGGTGAAACTCATCTATTACGATGACCAGTCGAACCCGGCGCTGGTGCCGGGGATCTACACCAAGCTGCTCGACGTCGATCATGTCGATCTCGTGGTCAGCTCCTATGCCACCAACATGATCGCGCCGGCGATGCCGATCATCATGGCGCATCACCGCACCTTCCTCGGCCTGCTCGGCCTCGCGGTGAACAGCCAGTTCAAATACGATCGGTATTTCGCGATCGTCCCCACCGGCGGCATGCACCCGAAACAAAGCCTGTCGGTGCCGTTCTTCGCCGTGGCCGACGCGATGTCGCCGAAGCCGAAGACCATCGCCCTGGTCGGCGCCGATGCGGAATTCCCGAAGAACGCGATCGACGGGGCGCTGCAGCTTGCCAAGAAGGACGGGATGCAGGTCGTCTACAACCAGACCTACCCGCCGAACACTGCCGATTTCACCCCGATCGTGCACGCGATCGCGGCGCGCCACCCGGACGTCGTGATGGTCGCGTCCTATCCGCCGGATTCCGTCGGGATGGTGCGCGCCGCGGCGGAGGTCGGGCTGAAGACGCGCCTGTTCGGCGGCGACATGGTCGGGCTGCAATCGACGCCGATCAAGGCCTCGCTCGGGCCGCTGCTGAACGGCATCACCGACTACGACTTCTGGCTTCCGGTGAAGGGCTATGCCACGCCGGCGGCGATGGCGTTCCTGAAAATCTACCAGGCCCAGGCTGCCAAGGAAGGCGTTGATCCGCTCGGCTACTACCTGCCGCCGTTCGCCTATTCGGACATGCAGGTGCTGGCCGACGCCGTGGGCGCAACCAAGAGCACCGACGACGCCAAGCTCGCGGCCTATATGCGCGATCACACGTTCGACACCGTGGTGGGTCAGATCGCGTTCGGTCCGAATGGGGAATGGAAAGCGCCGCGCGTGCTGGAGGCACAGTTCCAGGGCGTGAAGGGCCACGACGTGGCGCAGTTCAAGAACCCGAAGACCGAGGTGATCCTGTACCCGCCGGCGAACAAGTCCGGGACCCTGCAAACCCCGTACGACGGCGCGAAGCACTGACCTGAGGAAGCACTGACCTGAGGAAGCACGGCCAGGGGGGCTGCTGCCCCCCTGGCCCCACACACGCACGGAACCAAAAAAACGGGGTCCAGGGGACTACCTGGGGGCTTCGCGGCATAGCTAAACGACGCCACGCCCCCCTCCCCAGCGAACCCTGCCGCGACGGGACCGCCACAGCACCGGCCGCAAGCCCGGCCGCTCCCCGCTCGTGCCCCCGCTTGCCGCCGCCACGCCAACTCTCCCATAACCCCCCGCATGTCCCTCGCCGACAGCGCCCGCCTCGTTCTCGCTCCCCCCCATCCCGCCGGCCGGCCGTTCCTGGCGGGCGGCGCGGTGGCCTTCGTGCTCGGCCTTGTGCTGGCGCACTGGCTGGCCTGGCTGGCCGCGATCTTCCTCCTGTTCTCGCTCTATTTCTTCCGCGATCCCGAACGCGTGCCGCCCGCCCGGCCCGGGGTGCTGGTCGCCCCGGCGGACGGCAAGGTGGTCGCGGTCGCCCCCGCCGTGCCGCCGCCCGAACTCGGCCTCGGCCCGGCGCCGCGCTGGCGCGTCGGGATTTTCCTCTCGGTGCTCAATGTGCACGTGAACCGCGTGCCCGCCGACGGCACCGTCACCCGCATCGCCTACCGCCACGGCGCCTTCGTCAACGCGAGCCTCGACAAGGCCTCCGAGCGAGAACGAGCGCAACGCGATCGCCATCCGCCTGCCGGACGGGCGGGAGATCGCGGTGGTGCAGATCGCCGGGCTGATCGCGCGCCGCATCCTGTGCTACGTGCGCGAAGGCGACGCGGTGCACGCCGGCGCGCGCTTCGGCATCATCCGCTTCGGCAGCCGCACCGACCTCTACCTGCCCGAAGGCGTGCGCCCGCTGGTGGCGGAGGGCCAGACCATGATCGGCGGCGAGACGGTGATCGCGGAGCTTGGCGCCGTGAGCCCAAAGGCACGCACGTGAGCCTCGTGCCCGGTCCCGGCTGGACCGGCCCCGCCCCCCACGGCGGCGAGGGGCAGCCGCGCGGCTCGCCGATGCGCCGGCTGCCGGGCCGGCTGCGCCCGCGCGTCCGGCCGCGCTACAAAGGGCCGTCGTTCAACCGGATCGTGCCCAACATCCTGACCCTGCTCGGCCTGTGCGTCCGGGCTGACCGGGCTGCGCTTCGCACTCGGACGGGCATTTCGGCCCGGCGGCGGTGGCGATCGTGCGTGGCCGGCGCGATCGACGGGCTGGATGGGCGGCATCGCCCGGCTGCTGAAGGCGTGTCTCCCGCTTCGGCGCCGAGTTCGACAGCCTGACCGATTTCCTCTGCTTCGGCGTGGCGCCGGCCTTCATCGCTGTATCTGTGGTCGCTGAAACGGCTGGGCGGCGTCGGCTTCATCCCGTGCCTGATGTTCGCGGTGTGCATGGCGCTGCGGCTGGCGCGCTTCAACGCCGCGCTGGAAGGGGCGCCGCGGCCGGCCTATGCCTACAATTTCTTCACCGGCGTGCCCGCGCCGGCCGGCGCAGGGCTGGCGCTGTTCCCGCTGTTCCTGGGGCTCGAAGGTCAGGCCCAGCACGTCGCCTGGCTGGTGACCCTGGCGCAAAGTCCGCTGTTCACCGCCCCGGTGCTGGCCGGCACGGCGCTGCTGCTGCGTGTCCACCCTGCCGGTCTGGAGCTTCAAGAACTTCAAGATACCGGCCGACTACGTGCTGCCGATGCTGCTCGGCGTCGGATTGTTCGTCGCGGTGCTGGTGGCCGACCCGTGGGCGCGCGCTGGCAGCCGCCGGGCTGATCTACCTCGGCATGCTGCCGTTCAGCCTGCGCAGCTTCCACCGCCTGCGCCGCGAGGCCGAGGACGAGCCGGAGGGCTGATCCGCACCTCGGGCGCACCGGCCCGGATCGGCCCTCGGATCGGCCTCAGGCACATCAGCCCGGGGCGCGCCAGCCCGGATCACGGCCCGGGCCCGGGGTCGGCAGCTGGGCGGTCAGGATGGTGCCGGTGGTCGATTCCGTCACGAACAGGGTGCGCCGGTCCGCGCCGCCGAAAGCGATATTGGTGGTCATGGGGCCTTGGCACGACCGCAGCCGGTACAGCGGCTCGCCGAGGCGGGAGAACACCCAGACGGCTCCCATCCGCGCATGCGCGACCACCAGGTTGTCCTCGGCGTCGAGCAGGATCCCGTCCGGGCCGCCGCCCGGACCGCCCGACATCTGGATGAAGGTGCCGACCCGGCCGGGCATCCGCTCGGGGCCGAGCAGCGGCACGTGCCAGATCGCGTTTGCCCGCGTCACCGCCAGCAGCACCGCGGTCTCGTCCGCGGTCAGCGCGAGGCCGTTGGGGCTCGGCACGTTGTCGAGCAGCACCTGCGCCGCGCCCGCGGCCGTGAGCCGCACCAGCCGCCCGGTCGGGTTGTTGAGCCCGGTCTCGCCCTGGTCGGTGAAGTAGATGTCGCCGTTGCGCGCGATCACGAGGTCGTTCGGACCGTGCAGCTTCGCCCCAGGCAGCTCGCCCAGGACGGTCTCGATCCGGCCGCCGTCGGGATGCACGCGGACGATGCCGCGCAGGCGGTCGGTGACGAAGATCGCGCCGTCGGGGCGGATGCGCAGCCCGTTCGGCCGCCCGTCATACTCCGCCACCACGTCCCAGGCGCCGGCGGGCGAGAGCCGCTGGATGCGCCCGTGTGCCAGCTCGGTGACATAGAGGTTCCCGGCCCGATCGAACCCCGGCCCTTCCAGGAAGCAGTCGACCGCGCGCAGGTGGTGGCGCTGCATCCAGGACGGCCGGTCCGGATAGCGCAGGGCGTCGGGGACGGTGGCGAAGACCTCGGTCTCCAGGATCTGCGGGGGCGGATACATCAGGCGGCCTCCGCCCGCGGGCCGCGCACCAGGCGGCCGGGCAGCGCGCCGGTCGGCACGCCGTCGCGGCGGACCACCTCCCCGGCGACGATCGTCGCCACATAGCCCTCCGCCCGCTGCATCAGCCGCCGCCCGCCGGCTGGTAGATCGTAGACCACTTCGGGGGCGCAGAGGCGCAGCCGGTCGTAGTCGATCAGGTTGAGATCGGCGCGATACCCCGGCGCCAGCACGCCGCGGTCGCGCAGCCCGAGTGCGCGGGCGTTGTCGCGCGTGATCCGCCGCACCATCCATTCCAGCGGGAACCGCCCGTTCGCCCTGTCGCGCGTCCAGTGCGTGAGCCCATAGGTCAGCGCCGAGGCGTCGCACAGCACGCCGACATGCGCCCCGCCGTCGCCGAGGCCGAGCAGGGTGTTGGGGTGCGCCATCATCGTCCGCACGGTTTCCAGGTCGCCATGCGCGTAGTTGCTGAGCGGGCGGTACAGGATGGTCCGGCCGTCGCGTTCCAGCAGACGATCGTAGGCCAGCGCGGCAGGATCGAACCCCCGTCGGCGCGCCTCGGCCCCCAGGCTGCGCGCGGCCAGGGGTTCATAGTCCGGCGGGTCGCCGAGCGGAAAGATGCGGTCCCAGTCGCGCAGCCGGCGCATCCGCGCCCCCAGCGCCGCGGCCTCGGCGATCAGCCGCGCCCGCAGGTCCGGATCGCGCAGCGCGGCGAGCCGCCGGGCGAAGGGCAGCGGGGCGATCGGCTGGAAGGCGGGACAGTCGACGAACGGGTGCTGCGAGATCTCGAAGCCGAGCAGGATCCCCGTGGGCCGGGTCAGCACCTGGCCGGTGATGGCCAGGCCCTCGGCATTGGCCGCGGCGATGCCGTCCAGCAGGCGGCGCCACTCGTCTGGCTTGGAATCGCGTTCCAGGATCGTCATTGTGAGCGGCCGGCCGGAGCGCGCCGCGAGCCGGCGCAGCATGGCGAATTCCGTGTCCAGCGCGTCATCGAAATCCGCAATCACCTGTAGCCAGCCCTGCCCGGTCGCGCCGACGGCCGCGGCGATGGCGGCGAGCTCGTCCTCCGCCGCGTCCAAGGTAGGGATCGATGCGCCGGCCAGGGTCTTGTGGTTCAGGGTGCGCGAGGTCGAGAACCCGAGCGCGCCGGCCGCGATCCCCTCGGCGGCGAGGCGCGCCATCGCGGCCCGGTCCGCCGCGGTGGCCGGCTCGCGCGCCACCCCGCGCTCCCCCATGACATGCACCCGCAGCGCCGCATGCGGCACCTGGGTGGCGACGTCGAGGTCGAAGCGGCGGGCGGCCAGGGTGTTGAGATACTCGGGAAAGCTGCGCCAGTTCCACGGCAGGCCCTCGGTCAGCACGACCTCGGGGATGTCCTCGACGCCCTCCATGAGCTCGACCAGCCGGGCGCGATCGTCGGGATGGCAGGGGGCGAAGCCGACCCCGCAATTGCCGATCAGCACCGTGGTCACGCCCTGGCAGGACGAGGGCGTGATGTGCTCGGCCCAGGTCACCTGCGCGTCGTAATGCGTGTGCAGGTCGATGAAGCCCGGGGTGACGAGCAGCCCGCGGGCGTCGATCTCCGCAGCCCCGCGCGCCGCGACGGCGCCGACCGCGGCGATGCGGTCGCCGGCAAGCGCGACGTCGGCCGCGACCGGCGGCCCACCGCTACCGTCGATGACGGTCGCGTTGCGGATGACGAGGCTCGGTTCCTGGACCATTGTTTTCTCCCGCTTTTTTCTCCCCGGCCGCTTGTTCGCACCGCCGGGACGGCGCGGCTCAGACCGGCTTGTCGCCCAGCACTGTGACCCGGAAGCCGGAGCGGGTATGCGGCCAGTAGTCCCAGAGCGCGTGGTGTTGCACGCAGCGGTTGTCCCAGAACGCGACCGAGTTGGCGCGCCAGCGGAAGCGGCACTGGAATAGCGGATTTTCCATGTGTTCGTAGAGGTAGCGCAGGATCCCCTCACTCTCGTCGCGCGGGATGCCGACGATATGGCGGGTGAAGCCGCGGTTCACATAGAGCGCCTTGCGCCCGGTGACGGGATGGGTGCGCACCACGGGGTGCTCGGCGCGCGGGTAGCTCGGCTTGTCGGCGACGCCGTAGTTGGCATAGAGGCCGCGATAGACGGGTTCGCCGTCATGCACCGCGGTGAGACCGTCCAGGTACTGCTTCATTCGATCCGACAGCGCCTCAAAGGCGGCGTACATGCTGGCGAACAGGGTGTCGCCGCCGCGCGGCGGGCAGGTCTTGATGTAGAGGATGCTCCCCAGCGGCGGCAGCAGGTCGCAGGACACGTCCGAGTGCCAGTTCTCGCCGTTGGCGCGCGGGCTGTCCTTGTCGGCGTGGATGATCATCAGTTCCGGATGGCCCGGCGCGTGCGGGGCTGCGGGATGGATGTGCAGCGGCCCGAACTGACGGCCGAAATCGAGGTGCTGCTGCGGGGTTAGCTTCTGGTCGCGAAAGAAGATCACCTGGTTTTCGGCGAGCGCGCGGTGGACTTCGTCGAGCTGGCGGTTCGACGGATGCCCGAGGTCGACGCCACCGATCTCGGCGCCGATGATCGGCGTGAGCTTGTCGACGGTGATCGTCTCATAAGGCTCGCCGTCGTCGACCGTGGCCTTGTACCGCGGACCTTGGTTGCCGCGCAGGACGTTCATGGCGGTTCCTCTCTTTGGAGACGCGGGGCGGAGGCTTGTCCCGCTTCGGCCGGTTGTCAACGCGGGGCGAGCTTCCGCGGCCGGCAAGCGGGCGGGCGCCTCACGGAATGCTGATCGGCCGCGTCGTGTTTCCGCCGCTACGCCGTGCGAGGGTGCCCGACCTGCCGCGAAGCCACCGACCGCATGCGCATCTCCGTCATCGTCGCCGCCTATAACGCGGCCGCCAGTATCGACCAGGCGCTCGAACTCGGCGCTGGCACAGACGGAGCGCGAGCTTGAAGTCCTGGTGGTCGATGATGCCTCCACGGACGACACTGCGGCGATCGTGGCAGCACGGGCCGATCCGCGCCTCCGTCTGCTGCGCGCGCCGGTGAATGGGGGGCCGGGCGCCGCCCGCAATCTGGGGCTGGCCGCGGCGCGGGGAGAATGGATCGCGATCCTGGATGCCGACGACCGCTTCCGGCCCGAACGGCTCGAGCGGCTGCTGCGACTTGCCACATCGCGCGCGGCCGACATGGTTGCCGACAACCTCTACCTCTGTCCGGAGGGCCAGCCGAGCGGACAGCTCATGTTCCCGGCGGGGACGCTGCCCGCCGACGGCCGGCTTGGCGCTACCGCCTTCGTCATCGGCAACACGAACTGGCGCGGGCGGGCGCGCCGTGGCTACGGCTACCTGAAGCCGCTGATCCGCCGCGCATTCCTGGAAACCGCGGGTCTGCGCTACGACGATGCGCGGTTCGCCGAAGATTACATCTTCTTCCTCCGCTGCCTGCTGCATGGCGCGCGCTGGGTGGTGACGCCGGAAGCGTGGTACGAGTATGCGATCGCCGCAGGCTCGGCGGCGGTACACCACAACGCCGAGGATTTGGTCCGCCTGATCGGGCACGAACGCGCCCTGCTGGGATCGGCTGCTGCGCAGGGGGACGCGACGCTGCCGGTCGCCATGCGCCGCCACATCCGCTCCGTGGAGCTGGCACTGGCCTGGTTTCGTTTCTCCGAGGCGCTCAAGCGGCGAGACCCGGCGGCCGCCGGCGCCGAGATGTTCCGCGATCCGCGCACCATGGCGCACGTGTTGCGGCAGGGCCTGGTCACCGTGCCGCGCGCCCTCGGCCGCCTCGCAGCGCCGCCGCGCTGAGCCCGGTACCTCAGGCTACCTCAGGCCTGCGCGCGGCGCAGCGGCCGCCGCAGGGCGCGCAGTTCCCGCAAGGCGCGATTCCCCTCCGGAACGCAGGCATAACAGACGGTGAAGGCAAGATACGAAAGCGCCAGCCCCCAGGCGAGGCCGGGCAATCCGCGTCCGATCAGCAGCGCATAGGCCAGCCGGAGGGCCAGGAAAGCGGCGGCACCGGCAATGCACGTCGGGTAGACGGCACGCATGAGATCGCCCGCTCGCACCGGCCCTTCGCGCGTCACGGCCCACCAGAGCGATGGGGTCCAGAGCAGGCAACTGAAGCTCGTCCGGGCGGCGGCGACACCGGTCGCGCCCCAGTGCAGGCCGCACAGGACCGCAAGCAGCGACAGCACGGCCCCGAGCGAGTTCCAGCGCACTTCCTGGCGCGGACGGTTCTGGCTGATGAACAGCCAGTTCGTGCTGGTGTTGACGGGTGCCAGCAGGGCGCCGAGGCCGAACCAGACGAACACCGGGGCCGCGCCCGCCCAGCGCGGCCCGAGCAGCCGCACGACCAAGGGAAGCGCCATGACGATCGCGTAGACAACCGCCGGCGTGGTGGCGAACAACACGGCACGTACCAGGCGCGTATAGGCGGCGCGATAGCGGTCCGGCTCGTCGACCAGCCGCGATAGCAGCGGCACCGCGACACGGGCGAACGGCGTCGTGATCTGCATGACCGGGCGCAGCATGAGCCGGAAGCCGCGCTCGTAAAGCCCGAGCGGAACGGCGCCCCAGGCCAGGCCGACCAGCACGTTGTCGAGCGTGTAGGACAACGAATGCACGAGCGAGGATGCGGTCACCTGTGAACCGAACCGTAGCAGGGACCCAAGCCCCGCGATCCGACGCGGCCAGGACGGCCGCCAGCCGGCAAACCACCAGGCGAGACCCAGGGTGGTAAGTGCGTTTGCCGCCTGCATCGCCACCAGCGACCAGTAGCGGAAGCCCAGCATGGCGGCGCCGAGACCCACCCCCGCCGTGACGACCGCCGCCGCCAGATCGATCCCGGCGAGCGGCACGAAGCGCAACCGGCGATTCATCAATGCCATCGGCAACGCGGAACACCCGCCGATGATCAGCAACGCGCCGAGGTAGGCGCTGATCGCCGCCGTGCGCGGCTCGCCATAGAGCCATGCCACCAGCGGCGAGGCCAGGCCCACCAGCAGCGCGAGCGCCGAGCCCGCGGCGACGTTGATCCAGAACAGGCCCGACAATTCCGATTGCGAAATCGTGGGGCGCTGTACCACCGCCTCCAGCAGGCCCATGCTGGCGAACAACTGCGCGAACGAGATGATCGGCGCCACCATCGCCACCAGACCGAAATCCCGCGGCGAGAGCAGGCGCGCCAGCAGCACCTGCGTGCCCACCTGCAGCACGAGGCGAAGGCCCTGCGAGACCACGGTCGCGGCGACGCCGTGCACCGAGCGGCGCTGCCACTCGCTGCGATCGACATCCGCGATGGCCTCGCCCGGCGGCCGGTCCCCCATGTGCCGTGCAGCCTGCGGCGGGCGGCGATCGTCTGGCATCCTGGGTCCCGAGGCTCCTGTGCTGTCGCATCCAGTTATCGCTCCCGGCACGCAGGGGGAAAGCGAAAGCGCCGTCCGGACGCGGGTATCAATCCTTGTTGATATGGCTGTCACATGAGCGCCCCGGGCCCACCTGCTGGTGGGATCCGCTCGCGGCATCGTGCCATGATGCGGCCGATGCGGCGCGCGGAGGCGACTGAGCTTGATGACCCTGTCCTTCATCGTGTGCACGCGCAATGGCGCCGATCGGCTCGAGGGAACACTCGGGTCCATCGCCGCTGCTGTACGCGACGTCGCGGACGTCGAGCTCGTCGTCGTGGACAACGGCTCGCAGGATGCGACGCCCGCCCTGCTCGCGGCATGGCGCGAGCAGGCGCCGCTCCCGGTCACCCTCGTGCATGAACCGCGGCCGGGTCTGGCGGGCGCGCGCAACGCAGGGATTGCGGCTGCGCGGGGCGGTATTCTGGCATTCACCGATGACGATTGCCGGCTCGGTCCTGGCTACGCGGCAACCTTGCTGGCCGGCTATGCCGACGACGACCGCCCTGTGATTCGCGGCGGCCGGGTCGAGCTGGGCGATCCGCGCGACCTGCCTTTCACGATCAAGACCGACATGGAACCGGCAGTGTATGACGGTCTCGCGCATCCGGGCGGGTTCATCCACGGCTGCAACATGGCGCTGCGCCGCGACGTGATCGACCGGATCGGCCTGTTCGATCCTGGCTTCGGCGCCGGCGCGCCGTTCAAGGCCGCAGAGGACACCGAATATGTGTACCGCGCCCATCGGGCGGGAATCCGTATCGAATATGTTCCGGATTGTCTGGTCTACCACCACCATGGTCGCCGGCAGCAGGAGGATATCCTGCGCCTGTCGCGCATCTATGCCGAGGGAAACGGCGCCCTCTACGCCAAATACCTCCGCGATTCACGGCTGCTGCGCCATCTCTATTGGGACATGAAAGGCTGCGTACGCGAACTGTTCGGCGGCGCGCCGATGGATCGATCCCTGGGCTTCACCTACCGGAGCAACGTGGCGGGCTGCTTGACTGGCATGGCGCGCTATGCCCGCTCGGCCCTCGGCGCGCCGCGCTCAGTCGCCTGACGACGTATCGCTTGAAGCGCTACTCGCTTCGTCGTCGTCCCCGCCTGGCGGTGCGCCGGCGGAGCCACGGGCGTCCAAGGCCGCCTGACACGGCTGTGACAAATTGATGTAGAATTGGCGCAGGCAGGCGGCCTCTCCGCCGCCCATACGATCCAGGCTGGAACAATACTTGCTTGAGTCGCTGCGGCACGCCCGCAACGTGGCCGCGCCGGGATCGCCCTCGCGCGCGCTGGCCTGCACCAAGCCAGCCGCCACCAGGATGGTGACGAGCAACCCCGACCTCGCCAGCCGGCATAGAGGACTGCCCAGGCGTCGTCGTACTCGATGCATCGCACCCCCCGACGGTTGATCCGGGATGACGACCGCGATTAGAGGAGCGCCCGGCCGGCGGGTAAAGGCCGCGGCGCAACACGATTCCTTGAGACAGAATCGCGACGACGTACGGCCGCTTTGCGACATCTGTGTCATTTACAAGCCAAAGTGCATGGTGACGAGCAGAACGTGTTGGCTTCCACCCGCCGTCCCGAAGGCGCCGGGCAGCGAACTGGTCGAAGTTCGCGTGACCGGGCTCGATTGCGTCGTATAGGTGTACTGGGTAGTCAGGCTCATGCGGCGGTTGATCAGCCAGGTCACACCGGCTCCTGCGGTATAGGCGGTCTGTGTGCCCCCATTTTGCAGATAGGCGGCGCGGTCGATTCCGACCTGCGCGTTCAACAGCACGTTGCGCAGATATTCGTGGTCAACCCGCAGTGCCGCCGTCGTGTAGGTGTAGCCGCTACTGATCTGGTCCGGATCCTCGATCGTCCGCAGCAGGGTGGCGGTGACCGTGGTCGTTTCCGTAGGCGTCCAGATCAGGGCTGCCCGCGCGATCGGCGCAACCTGGGTCTTGAATTGCGAGGACGCGAAATATCGGGCCTCCGCCCCTATGAGAAACTGATAGCGCCAGATGCCGTCGTATTGGTAGTCGATGCCCCCCATCGCCAGCACGCTGCTGGAACTCAGCGTCGGCTGGCCTGGCTGCTGGTGCGGGAATTCCGATTCGATTCCCTCGACCGTGAACAGCAGCGAGCCCTGGTCGGTTAAGGCATAGCGGAACGAGGTCCCGCCGCGCACTTCGTTGGCGTCACGGAAGCTCTGGCTGGCCGGCTCTCCGGGTATGGTCGCCGTGCCATATCGAAAAAGAGAGACATCAACGTTTGGTGTAATTTCCAGGCTGCCAAGCCTGAGGCGATACGAGCTCCGGATGTCGTCCACGGTGAACTGGATCGGCGTGGTGGTCGGGGGGGCACCGACGGACGTCGGGCTTTCGTGGAGCTGGAGATGTGCGTAAGACAACGTCAGATTGTCGCGCCCTATCGTATATGCGCCGCCTAGCGCTGCGGTCCAGTCGGTGCTGTTCTGTTCGGGCGTGTCGAGATAGCGGTAGTTGTTGACGCTGACGTTCGCCCCCAGGGCGTCGCGTCCCCAATCGGAATTGACCGAGAGGCTGGGATTGGTTTCGATCACCGGGCTGCCGCGCCCGCCGCTCAGGTCAAGGACATTGCTGTTGTAGCCGAAGGACTGATCGAGGGAGGACTGCACGATGAAATCGCCGAGACGGATGCCCCTCTGCTCGTACAGCGGCCGCAGGCGCGAAACGACCGTAACGCCCAGTTCTTCGTCGTATCCCGGCACGCCGACCGGGAATTCACCCGGAACATATTGCGCATAGGCGCGTATGGGCAACGCACCCGCAAAGCAGGCGGCTGCCCCCATAAGCAGGCACCGGTACGGACGCGGACGGCGTGGGGCGATCGCGTGTCGCCTGGTCGCTTTGCCTGTCAAATTTTTGCCTCACTCCAGTTCGATGATGCGAGCGTTACGTACTTGTTGGCCGACGCCGCAAAATGTAGCATGGTGGGCTCCGCGCGCGGGATATCGCGCAATGATGAACCGGTCGGAACATGGCGTGTTCGAGATCACAAAGTCGCGAGGGGCCTGTCGCTTAGTACGACATCATGCTTTCCTTGATCCTGGGATTACGGATGAGGATTCTCTTGAAATCGATCTCGATGCCGTGGGTTTTGCGACGATTCGCGGGCGGTCGGAATGATCGCACCCCCTGCGCCATCGATGTGGGGAGAGATGGCGTTGCCGCCAGGCGCGGCGCCGATGAAGACGTCATCGATCCCGGCGTGCGGTGGCGCATCTACGCGCCTCTTGCGCTGACTGCCGCAATCCTGTCGGGCTGCGCCGCTCCCGGCGCGGACCTTCCGGACCTCCCGCCGGTGCGGACCGGCCAGTATGTGCTGGGGGCCGGAGATCGCATCCGGATCATCACGTTCGGCGCCGAACAGTTGACGGGCGAGTTCCGGGTCGGCGACAGCGGTGACATCGCGGTCCCGCTGATCGGCACCGTGCACGCCGCCGGCCTCACCTCCAGGGAGCTCGGTCATCGGCTGACCGCGGACCTTGTACGGACCGGCATGTTCAAGCAGCCAAGCGTCGCCGTCGAGGTGGTTGCTTATCGCCCGATCTTCATCCTGGGGGAAGTGAAGAAGCCTGGGCAATATCCGTACCAGCCAGGCATGACGATACTGACTGCGGTCGCCATCGCCGGTGGCTTTACCTATCGCGCGATCGAGGACACGTTCTCCGTCGTCCGCACCATCGGCGGCAGGACGACGGAAGACCGCGCAAATCGGCAGAGCATGCTGCAGCCAGGCGATGTGATTTCGGTATACGAACGTCATTTCTGACCGCCTGCGCCGCGGCAGGCACGTGTCTCCGGCTGCTCAAGACCTCGTGAGATCTTCCCCCCGACGTACCGCGCTTGCCGGATATTCACCTTGTGGTCGAGGGATCGTGAGCCGCAGCCAGGCCACCGAACGTTTATACTGGTCGGCGAGGCCGCATTGCATGAGCGCGCTTCCCGCGCCGTCGCGCTGCGGCGCGTCTTGAGCTCCCCGCCGGGAATGCCGGATTGGAGCCGATATGCCGTCCCGTGCGGGATGGTCTGAACAGGAGTGTACCGGATGATACCAGCCATGCGTGAGCGCCTTCCGCTCGAGGGCCACGCGGACCGGGTGCTGCGCACTGCCATCGGATCGCGGCGGTCACTCGTGCTCCTGGCAGCGGATCTCCTGGGCTTCGCCATCGCCGCGGTGGTCGCGTTCTCGCTGAGCCTGGCCGTGGAACCCGAGCCGTTCGACCGCGCCTACAGCCACCTCGCGCATCTCGGTACGGCCTGGCACGGGTGGGCAACCTTGCTCGTCCTGGCATGCCTCCTCGCGTATTACGGGGGCCAGCGGCACTACACCTCGCGGATTCCCTTCTGGATCGAGGCGCAAGCTGTTGTCCGGGGCGCGGCCTTCGCCTTCGTCGCCGACGGGCTGATCTGCGTCGCGGTCTACCACGTTCCTTTCGGCAACGAAGGGATGTTCAGGTGGATACTTTTTGTGCCCGCCGTACTGGGCATGCGACAAGCGGCCCGCACGCTGCTTGGCGCCTGCGGGTACTGGGGCCTGCGCACCCTGGTGATCGGCGACACGTTGACCGTCGCCAGCATGAACGCCGCCCTGAGGTCGGAACCGGCGCTTGGCTACGAGCTGATCGGCAGCCTCTCGCCCGACGATGCGCCGCGGTCGGACGACGTGTCCGGCTGGATACGCCTGCTGGCGGCCCAACGCGTGCAACTGGTCGTGGTGCTGCTGGGGGATCAGGGCGGCCAGAAGATGCGGGCCATCGCGTCCCTGCTCGCGCGGGCGCGGGTACCCCTCGCGGTCGTGCCGGCGATCGACGGCCTGCCGGTACATGGTTTCAGCCAGCAGTATTTCCTCAGCCATGACGTACTGATGCTGGTCTGCCACAACAACCTGGACCGCCCGTTCGGCCGCATGGCCAAGCTGGTGTTCGATCAGGTGGGCGCGGCCATCCTGCTGTTCCTGCTGGCCCCCCTGCTGCTCGTGCTCGCCTCGCTCGTGCGCCGCGACGGCGGACCGGCCTTCTATCGCCACCGGCGCGTCGGCATGGGCGGGCAGAGTTTCGGCTGTCTCAAGTTCCGCACGATGGTCACGGATTCCGACGTCGTGCTGCGCAAGATTCTGGCCGCCGATCCCGAGGCGCGGCGCGAATGGTCCGAGCAGCAGAAGTTGCGCAACGACCCGCGGGTCACCCGGGTCGGGTCGTTCCTGCGCAGGACCAGCCTCGACGAACTGCCGCAACTCGTAAACGTGCTGCGGGGAGAAATGAGCCTGGTCGGCCCGCGCCCGATCGTCGAGGCGGAAATCCCGCGCTACGGGCACGATATCGATTACTACTACGGCACGAAGCCCGGCATGACCGGGCTCTGGCAGGTCAGCGGCCGGAGCAACATCAGCTATTCGCGACGGGTTCAAATGGACCGTTGGTACGCCCGGAACTGGACCCTCTGGCACGACATCGCGATCCTGCTCAAGACGATTCCAGTCGTCTTCAAGCGCGACGGCGCCGTCTGAGCCGACGATGCTGCCAACGGGTCGGTTCGACGTGCCGCCACGGACGCGCGCTCCGTCAGGCGACAGCCTCCCGCGTCGGTTCCGTGACGGGTCCGGCGGCGGCGGCAACGCGCAGCAGGACGTAGTGCAGCAGCATCGGTTCGGTGAACGTGTGCAGGCCGAACCCCGCATTCCGGCAGGCACGCACCACGCCGCCCTCGCGCAACCGGACCCAGAGCGCCGGGTCGATCGGGCGGTCCGCCACACGCAGCACGCCGTCGGTTTCCGCAACCGCAAAGCGGGCATACCGGTCGTGGCTCGCCGTCGCGATGATCCGCAACAACTCCTGCATGCCCGGCTCCTGCCCGCCGTAGGTCAGTTCCTCATAGCTCACGGCCACGCGGGGATCGATCTCGGCGACGGCCTGCGCAATCGCGATCCGCAGGTCCTGGTTCGTGACCACCTGCGCCTGGCGCCGCAGCGTGTTCTCCCCGGCGTGCAGCCCAAGCAGGTGCGCGATGTAGGGCACGCCACGCGCCAGGGCAGCGATGGCGTCCTGGATATGCGGCGGGTAGTCGAGCCCCGCATGGCGTGCCCCGCTGGTCAGGATCTGCCGTACGTCCGCATCCGACAGCAGCGGCAGGTGCACGCCGATCACGTTGCGCTGGATCGAGGGGTGGCGTCCGAGCAGTTCTTCCAGGCTGTCCGACACGCCGACGACCAGGATGCTGAGCCGGGCGCCGCGGTCGGAAACCTGTTTGATCGTGTCGGCAAAGCGGGTGCGCGTGGCGGGATCGGCCACCCGGTCGAACTCATCGACGACCAGCACGAGACGGCCGCCGGACAGGCGGCCCGGCAGCATGGCGATGTCGCGCGGGTGCAGCGGGCGCTGGGGCAACGCGGCCTCGCAGCCTTCCAAGGCCGGATCGTCCACCCCCGGCAGGCTGAGGAACGCGCGCGGCAGATCGCGCGCCAGGCCGCGCATGATCTCGTCGAAGTCGCTGTCCTGGGCGCAGGCGTAGCGTCCCACCATGTAGCCGGACGTGCGCGCCGACGCGGCGACGAGGTTCACGAGCGAGGTCTTCCCGCGGCCACGATCGCCGTACAGGACGACGTGGGCGCGGTTATAGGCGATTGCCTGCGTGATCAGCGCCAGTTCGGAGGCGCGCCCGGCGAGGCGCCGCGGATTGCGCTGCGGCTGGGTCGGGGTGAAGGCTTCGCGCAACGCCTCCTGCACGGAGTAGGTGGCACCCGGCGCGGCGGCTGCCGGCGGCGTGGGCGGCGTCCGCATCGCGCCCCGGGGAAGTTCCCGTGGGAGCCGGCGAACCGGCGTCGTCCTGCGGCGGCCAAACAGACTGAACATCGTGACGATCGTTCCCTTGGTGATCCGCGATCGACGTCGGCGCGGGGGCGCGGAACGACACGGGGCGTCCCGTGCGGCTCTCTATATCGCGATCACGCGACGGGCTGACACGGCCATGCGCATCACATTCGTGAATGGCCTGTATCCACCCCACGGCGGCGCCGGGGCCGAGAACACATTGCGCATGCTTGCAGGCGCGCTCACGTCCCGCGGCCACGCATGTTCGGTCGTCACCCTTACGCCCGAGCCGCATGCGACGGAAGGTGAAGTGGACGGCATTCCTGTCGCGTACCTGCCGCTGGCCAATGTCTACTGGCCGCACGGGGCGCGGCGCCCTGCCCTGCTGCGGCCGATGTTCCAACTGCTCGATGCCTTCAACCCGATGATGTTGCGCCGGCTCTCGCGCGTGCTGGCGGCCCGGCAGCCCGACGTCGTCAACTGCCACAACCTGCAAGGGTTTTCGGCGGCGGCGTGGCTCGCGGCGGCGCGGCTCGGCATTCCGGTCGTGCAAACGGTGCACGATTACTACCTCGGCTGTCCGCGCAGTGCGATGTGGCGGCCCGGACGCGGTAATTGTGCGCGACCGTGTCCCGAATGCCGGGCGTTTTCACTGCCGCGGCGGCACTTGTCGCGGCTCCCGGCGGCGATCACCGCAGTGAGCCACCGCATGTTCGACCGGTTGGCGGCGGCAGGCGTGTTTCCGGATGCGGTGACGCAGGACCAGCCGGTACGGATCATCCGCGGTAATAATGGCGCAATGATCGCACCGCCCGTCGCTGCGCCGCGCGGCGACGGCCTGCGGCTCGGCTTCATGGGCCGGCTGGAACCGGCGAAGGGCCTGGAAAACCTGCTCGATGCGCTGCAGGGCCTGCCGGCCCGGCACATGAGCCTGTCGGTGGCCGGAACCGGCCGGCCGGACTACGTCGCCGGGCTGCACGCGCATGCCACCGGGTGCGGCAATATCGCGTTCCTCGGCCATGTCCGCCCGGCAGATTTCTTCCCGACGATCGACCTGCTGGTCATTCCGTCCGTGTGGGAAGACCCGTTCCCGCGCGTCTTCCACGAGGCGCTCGCCTACGGCGTGCCGAGCCTGGTGACGCCGCTCGGCGGCCTGCAGGAAGTCATCCGCCCCGGGGAGACGGGCTTCGTCGCTGCGGGCGCCGATGCGGGCTCCCTGCGCGCCATGCTGACCCGGCTGGCTGCGCAGGGCTGGGATCGCACCACCTTGCGCCGACAGTGCCGTGTCGCCGCGGCAGCCTACGAACCCGACCGCATCACCGGGCAATACGAAGCGGTTCTGCACGCCGCGTCGATGCGGCAATCAATTCCGACGGATGCCGGCGAGGTGTGGCGCGCACCCATCGGCCTCTCCTCCCCGCCACGCGTCGCTGCGGATGACCTCTGCCATGGGACCTGAACTACTGGCCGCCGGTGGCGTGCTCGCCGTGCTTGCCGTCCATCCGTTCACCACCTACCCGGCGAGCCTCGCCGCCGCGGCACGGCTCGGCGCGCACCGCCCGCTGCGCACGGCCGATCCTGGGGCCGATCCCGGGCCGGGCACGCGCGTCGCGTTCTGCGTCTGCGCCTACAACGAGGCGCCGATCATCCGCGCCAGGATCGAGAACATGCTGGCGATGCGTGCCGCCATCCCGTCCCTGGAGTTGCTGGTCTATGTCGATGCCGCGTCCGACGGCACGGCGGAGATCGCCCGGGAGTACGCGGATCGGATCACCCTCGTGGTGGGCACGGCGCGGCAGGGCAAGACCTTCGGGATGAACACTCTCATCGCCGCGACCGAGGCGGAGTTCGTGGTGTTCTCCGATGCCAACGTCCGTTTCGCGCCTGACGCCATTCCGCGCCTGCTTGCCCCGTTCGCCGATCCGGAGGTGGGGTGCGTGTGCGGACATCTCATCTACACCGGCGCCGACGGCAGCACGACCGCGGCGACCGGTTCGGCCTATTGGCGATTGGAGGAACGGGTCAAGCAGCTCGAAAGCCGCACCGGATCGACGATGGGAGCCGACGGCTCGATCTTTGCCATCCGCCGCCGGCTGCATCATCCGCCCCCGCCCGACATCATCGACGATATGTTCGTCTCCTTGTCGGTGTTGTGCGACGGCTATCGGGTCGTGCGGGCGGCGGATGCGCTCGCTTACGAAGCCACCGTCTCCCGCCCGCGGGAGGAATTCCGCCGCAAGACCCGGATCGCCTGCCAGGCGTTCAACGTGCACCGGCTGTTGCGGCCACGGCTGCGGCGGCTGTCGATGTGGGATCGCTACAAATACACCTCGCACAAGCTGCTGCGATGGCTGTCGGGATATCTGCTGGCGGCCGCCGGCGTGCTGTGCGCCGGCGGCCTCGCCGCGCTCGGCGCCTGGATGGTGCTGAGCATCGCCGTGCTGGCCGGCGCCGCGCTGCTGTCGGTCGGGCTGGCCCGGCCGTCGAGCCTGCCGGGCAAGCTGCTGGACATGGGCGCGGCGTTCGCGGCGACATCCCTCGGCGTGCTGCGCTCGTTGCGCGGCGATCGCTTCCAGGTCTGGACGCCGCCCGCCTCCGCCCGCTCGCTCGGCTGAACCCGGTTTCGCCTCAGAGCGTGAAAAAGAAATCGAACTTGTGAATGAACGCCCGTTGTCGCTGCTCGGGTTTTCAGCCGGTCTTGGCGGTCGACGGGCATGCTTTCACAAACTCTCAGGCCTTGTTCAGCACGAGGACGAGCGGTCGCGCGCCCGCCCTGGCGATCGCGCCCAGCGCATCGTGCAGATCCGCCGGCGTGGTCGCCCCGGCCGCCAGTACCAGCACGATCGCATCGACGCCGGTGGCAAGGGAAAACGCGTTGGTAGAAACCCCGACCGGCGCCACGTCGAGCACCACGAGATTGTACTCCTCCTTCGCCTCGGCCAGGAGGTTCGGCAGATGCGTGGTCTGCAGCAGCCTCGCGGCGCCGGCCTCCGAGCCGCTTACCAACAGGCAATCGAGCATCGATAGCGGATCGCGCCGGATCACCTCCATCCAATGATCGCGTCCGGCCAGTGCATCGGCGAGACCGTTGCTCGGCGGCGCGTCGAGCAGTACGGCCAGCGACGGCGTCTCCAGATCGCCCTCGATCAGCAGGGTGCGCAGCCCGTCGAGCGCCGCCAGCCGCGCAAATGCCGCCGCCACGCTGGAACTGCCCTCACCGCCGGAGATCGAAACGAACAGCAGGGTCCGCGGCATCGCGCCGCGCCCGACGGCGCGCAACTGCGTCCGCAACAGGCGCAGGGCTTCGGCAACGGCACCGGACGGCTGTTCGGCCACGAGTCCCGCCAGGGAACCGATGGCCCCGCGCAAGGATTGCCGCGGGATCACCGTCACCGGCCGGCCCCCGGTTTCCGCGGCCAGGTCCTCGGGGTCGAGGACGACGTCATGGGTTCGTCGGCGCAACAGAGTGAGGAAGCCGCCGAACGCCAGGCCACTGACCAGCCCCAGCGCGCCGGCGAACTTGGGTCGCGGGCTCGACGGGAAGGCCGGCGGCGTGGCGAGGCTCACCACCCGCGCGTCCACACCAGAAACACCGTGGCCGCCGCTCTGCGTTTGATCCGCGCTGATCAGCAGAGACTGATACAATGTACGCTCTGCGTCGGCGTCTTTCTGGTATTGTTGCAGCTTTGCCTGGACGGTGGCGAGCCGGCTCGCCTTTGCCTGCGCGGCGGCGAGCTGCTGGCGCAGACCGTCCTCCCGCTGCTGCGCGGCCTCCACCTGGGCATGCAGACCCGTCACGGCGCGATGGGTTTCCGCCGACACCGCTGCCCGCGCCGCCGCAAGCCGCGCTTCCGCGGCCCGCAACGCCGGATAGCGGGGGCCGTAGGTCTGCGACAATTCGGCGACGCGACGTGCGGCGTTGGCCTCCTGTTCGCGCATCACGGCGATGGTACCCGCGTTCAGTCCCTGCACGCCGTCCGGCGTGCCGCCGCCGAGCTGCGCCAGGCTGGAGGCGCGGGCGTAGTCGGCTTGCAGCGCCGCCCGGTCGGTGCTGGCGCGGGTCAGCGCAGCCGACAGCTCCTGGAGCTGCTGCTGACCGACGGTCCCGGCACGGGTCTGCACGATCTCATAGGTTTGGCGCGTCTGCTGGATCTTCTGCTCGAGCGCATCGACCCGCGCCCGGACACTCTGCAGGCGCTGACTGAGCGTCGCGTTCGCCGCGGTATTCGCCTGATCGAGGACCGCCTGCTTCTCCGCCATATAGCGGCGGATCAGGTCGTTCACCACCGCGGCGGCGGTCTGGCCGGAGGGCGCGCGGAATTGCACGGTGATGACAAGGCTCTGACCATAATTGTAGACGCTGAGCCGGCGCTGGACGTTGCCGACCACGATATCGTCGACGACCTGCGGCGGGGGTGGTGCCGATTGCCGGATGTCGGGCAGTACCCGAAGTCAGCCGCAGCGCGGCTGAGCGCCGTCGGCAGCATCCGTGCCAGGTCCAGTTTCAGCCGGGTCAGCAGCGGGGGCGGTCGCAAGGTCGTGTTGAAATTTGGATCGTTCTGCAACTTGAGGTCGCGCACCACGCTGCGGATCAGCGCGGGCGACTGCAAAATCGCGACTTCGCTGCGCACGACGGGCATCGGGTCCGCCAGGACGGGGCTCTTCAGTGCACCCTCGAGCGCCGGAACCGCCACGCTGCGATTGTCGACGGCGACGGCGCCGGATGCCGTGAACTGCTGCGGCAGCAGCACCTTGGCACCCACATACCCAAACACGCCGAACGTCAGGGCACAGACGAGCAGCAGCCGCCAGTTGCGACGCAGTGCCTTGAGGCCCTGCGCCGGCCCGATGGAATCGGCGGCAGCCGGGGCGTTGTCCAGCGGGTCCAGACGGTCCGAAATGATTAAATCTGGCATGCGTTCTGGCGACCTCATCAGCGGCGCAGGTCCGGCGCACAGCACCGCCTGGCCCCGTCTCTAACAGGCTCCGGCACGGTGATCCGGCCACGATCACGTGAGGCGTCGCGGTTCCGCCCGGTTCCGGCGTAGATATTGGGTCCGACGGGATGCCGATGAAGGACACCACTCTTGGAAGCCAGCCTCGCCTACTTCGTGCTTGCTCACCGCGGACCGGACCATCTCCGCCTGCTGGTCGAGACGATCGCCGACCCACGTGACCTCGTGATCCTGCATGTCGACCTGAAGTCGATGCTCGGGCTGCGTCCCGAGCGCAGCGGGACATGGACGATGGCGCGCCGCCTTGCGCGCGAGCGGCCGAACGTGATCCTGATGCGGCCGCGCTGCACGAACTGGGGCGGCTGGAGCCTGTCGCAAGTGCTGCTCGATGCGATCGACCTGGCGTTGGCGCGCGCCGGCAATTGGACGCATCTCGTGAACCTGAGCGGGCAGTGCTTTCCCATCAAGCCGCTGGACGCGATCCGCGCCCAGCTCGGCGAATCCCGCGACACGGCATACGTACAGTTGCGCCATTTCTCGTCACTGCCGCCGGACGACTGGCATCTGCGCTGGCAACCGATGATCGAACTGCCGCACAAGGCGCTGGCACTGCGCGGCCCACGCCGCCGGCCGGACCGGTTCGAGCTGGAGTACAAAGGCTCCCAATGGTGCATCCTGCCGCGCGCTTTCTGCGAATGGCAGCGGCGGGCCCCGATCGCGCGCGACGTGCGGCAATATCTCCGCGGCGCCTTTCTTTCCGATGAACTGCTGATGCAGACCCTGGTGCGCAACAGCCCATGGCGCGGCGAGACGGCTGCCCATTATGGACGCGAGATCATCTGGCCGGGCCCGCGGGTGATGACGATGGCGGACTGGGACCTGCTGCAACAAAGCCCCGCCTTCTACGCGCGCAAATTCGATACCGCCGTCGACGACCGGATCGCGCCCGCGTTGGCGCGCGCGATCGCCTCGCCGGCGTCGCTGCCCTCCATCGAACGCGCCCGGACCGACCCCTCGCCACACGTCGAGCAGGCTGCCTGAATGCGTGTCGCGCTGATCGACCCATCGCTGTTCACCCTGCCCTACGACGCCAGGCTCGCCGCCGGATTGCGCGCGATCGGCCACGCCGTCAGCCTGCACGGCCGACGGCAACGCGCCGAGGACGGCGGCGTGCTTGAGCCGCCCGTGGTCCCGAGCTTCTATTCCGTCGCCGGATTGCCGGCATTGCAGCAATTGCCGAAGCCGCTCCGATTGGGGATCAAGGGCATCGACCACCTCGTCTCGATGGCGCGGCTCCGCGGGAAGCTGGCGCGCGAGCGCCCCGACGTCATCCATTTCCAATGGTTGCCTTTGCCGGCTGTGGATTCTCGGTTTCTCGCCGGCTTGCGGTCCCTCGCGCCGCTCGTCCTGACCGTGCATGATTCGAACCCGTTCAATGGCAATCCAGCCGCGGGCGTGCAGCAGCATGGGCTGCCGGCGAGCTTCCGCCGGTTCGACCGCCTGATCGTGCACACCGCGCAGGGCCGGGCACGCCTGCAGGAACAGGGTGTGGACGGCGACCGGATCGCGATCTTGCCGCACGGGCTCCTGATCAGTCCGAATCACCGGGAGGGCAGCGGGGACGTCGATGGGCGGGAAATCGAATTCCTGCTGTTCGGCAAGTTGAAACCTTACAAGGGCGCCGACCTGCTGATCCAGGCCTTCGCACGGGTGCTGCCGGCCGTGCGGGCGCGGGCGCGGCTGCGCATCATCGGCAAGCCCTACATGGATCTCGCCCCGCTGCGCGATCTGGCAGATCGGCTCGGCGTGGCGGATCGGGTCGCGATCGAACCGCGTTTCGTGACGGATTCCGAAATACCCGGCTTGTTCGGACCGCGCAGCGTCGCCGTCTTTCCGTACCGCGAGATCGAAGCCAGCGGCGTGCTCTCGCTTGCCATCGCCCATGCGCGGCCCATACTGGCGAGCCGGTTGGGCGGCTTCGCCGAGACGGTGCGGGACGGGCTGGACGGGCTGCTGGTACCCCCCGGCGACGTGGCCGCGCTGGCGGACGCCATGGCGCGGTTCGTGGGCGATGACGATTTCGTCGCCGCCTGCGCGCGCAATGTCGCCGCCCTGGCCGACGCGATCCCGGACTGGCGCGAGATCGCCTGCCGCACCAGCGCGGTCTATCGCGCTGCCGCGGCGAGCCAGGCGCGCGACGACGGGTTGGTCACCCCTCTGGCCACCCCTACAGGGCGCGCAGACCGCTCCGCAGCGCCGCCGCGGCCTTCGGCTGGTGTCCGTCCGTGACCTTGGCGTCGTAATCGGACGCATGATAGTCCCAGTAGCAGTCATAGGCGACCGGGCCGCCTGCCGTCATCCACGCCAGCATGTTGCGGATGAAGATCGGGTCGTCGCCGCCGCCGTGGCCGTCCGGGCGGGTGCCGGTGCCCCATTCGGGAAAGGAGCGCGGCTTGCCGTGCGCGCGCGCGAAATCGCGATGCCAGACGAGGCCGGCCGGATGATGCAGGAGATAGGCCCAGCGCTGCGCGGGGTCGGCAATGCGCGGCCAGGATTCATTATACACATCAAGGCCGATCACATCGACGACGTCATCGCCCGGATAGGCATCGGCGGTGGGGCCGTCGATGATCGCCGCGGTCCAGTCGAACCGGAACCGCGCGCCGGCCACGCCGCGCATCGCCCGTGCGATCCGGCGCCAGTAGCGCGCGTACGCCGCCGCCTGGCCGCGCGCCGTCCATGGGTACCAGCCGCCGTTGAACTCCCATCCGATGCGGACGAACGCATCGGCGTTGCCGCCGGCGACCAGTCGCTGGGCCAGGGTGACGAAATGAGGGTCGAACGCGCCGTCGGCGCCTTGGGCAAGGGTCGGGTGGCCCTCTCCCACCAGCATCGGCACCGAGATCGCCAGGGTGGTACCGGGCATCTGCTTCCAGCAGCCGGTGATCCAGCCGGCCTCGTTTTCCATCCCCGACCACGTGTCCATCTGCAGGAAATCAAGCACCACCGCGACCGGCCGACCAAGCCAGGCCTGGTAGGCCCGCACCGCCGGAACCCCGGTGCAGCCGGCGCCGCCGTAGACGCCGATCGGTATCTTACGGACTGGCAACGACCTCGCCGCGGTGAGGCCGAGGAGACCGGAAACCGCAAGCCGGCCGAGCCGGCGCCGTGCCGGGTCCGCGGGAAGCTCGTCGTCTGTTGCCATATGGGCTGGGTCCTCGAGAATGCGCGATGGGTCGGGCAAGGAGTGGCATCCACATCCGGGCTTGCACACCTCCGGCCTCCCGGCGGGCGCTTCACGTATACGGGAGGGTGTGTCGTGCCGTCCGCCGCCAGCCCGTTGGACAACCGGTCATGAGGCCGTCGCTCGCGCATCCGGGAGCAGCCCTGGCCGGTCGCGCTGCCCAGCCGGTCGGCGCACGCTCGGGCAGCCGGGCGCGCGGGCTCACCCCGGCGCGGTTCGTAGGCGCCATCCTCGCCATCTGCCTGCTGCTGCAACGCTTCGCCCTTCCGTTCGGCTCGCTGGAACTCAGCGTGGCAGCGCCGCTCGGGCTGCTGCTGGCGGTCTGGGGCCTCGCCGTCGGCATCCTGACCATCGACCGCCGGCGCGCCGCCTGCTTCCTTGGCCTCTGCGCGATGGCGTTGATCGCGACCGCGGTGCACGTCAACGTGCCGGTCGCGATTGCCCCGCGGATCAGCCTCAATTCGCTGGCCTACTGGCTGATCATCACGGCCTTCGCGATCCTGCGGCTGCGCGAGCCGATGCCGGAGGTACAGTTCTTCCGCCTGGTCTCGGCCTGGCTGACCGTGGTTGCCGCCGCCGGGGTGCTGGCGTTCGTCGGCCAGTTCGTCGGCCTGACCCTGTTCAGCTTCAGCCATCTCGTGCCGGCCAGGCTTTTAATCGAGGACCAATATGCCGTTGTGATCCCCTTGAAAGGCAGCGGGATCCTGCGCGCGAACGGTTTCTTCCTGGTAGAGCCGTCGGTGTTTTCGCAGTTCATGGCGGTCGGGATCATCATCGAGTACCTCACCTTTCGCCGGCCGCTGCAGATGCTGCTGTACGTGGCCGGGCTGCTGGTCGCGGTATCGGGGACCGGGTGGCTGGTGCTCGCTGCCTTCCTGATATCGTTCCTGCCGACCATGCGCCTGCAGCGCCTGCTCCAGGTGCTCGCGCTGGTGGCGGTCTGCGGGGCCGCGATCGTGGCTGCCAGTTTCATCCTGCCGACCATCACGGCGGGCCTGTTCGATCGGGCCGGGGAGCTGTCCCAACCCGGCAGCAGCGGCTACGCGCGCTTCGTGACCCCCTTCATGGCGCTGGGCCGCGTTCTGCACGATGCGCCCTGGACCCTGGCGACCGGCCTCGGCCCCGGGGCGAGCCAGAACCTGCTCCTGCCGTTCAAATACACGCTCAACACGCCGGTGAAGATCGTGATGGAATATGGGATTTTCGGGCTGTCGATGTATCTGGGGGTCATACTGACGGCCCGGCGCTCGGCCCGGCAGAGCGCGCTTCTGGTGCCGCTGATGGTGCTGCTGATGTTCACCGGCGGCTATCAGGAGTTCCCGCCGATCCTGCTTTCAGTTCTGCTGATCGCGACGGTCGCGCTGCTCCGCGACGGGGAGACGCTCCGGCAGGCCCCGCTGGCGCGCAATTTACACGTCCAGGCGCGACAATAATGGCTAGATTGAGGCATTCTCTCTTTTTTCACCGGGCGGATCGGCGCTATACTTACCCGTAGAAACGCGGGTAGGACGCCAGGATGCTCGAAGTTTTTCGGACGCAGGTGCGTGGTAGCGCTCCGCGTGCCTCGGCACGCCGGCACTGGGCGCGCGGGCAGGTGTGGGTGCTGATGCTGCTGAGCGCGATCGGCGTCATGGGTGCCGCTGCGCTCTGGATCGAAGCCGGCCTGGCCTACGCAGCCCTCACCTATGCGCTCACGATCGCGCTGCTGTACGGCCTGGTCGTGCGCTTGGTCGGCCGCGGGGTTGTGGAGAACGGCGGCGGTTCGCCGAACCTCGTGTCGCCCCCGGCGGCGCCGCTGCGGCCGACATCGGAGCCCCCACCTCTCCAGCGGTAGGCCTTCGGCAGCAGAAGCTGCGGTACTCCAATTCGTGCGCCGGAGATGGCTTGCGCACTGCCCCCTCATCCTTTGGTATGCTGCACTGCAAGAGGGTGCGGCTGCCGACCCGGTAGGATGGCGAGATGGTCCAGGCGTCGGTCGTGGTACCGGCCTATAATGCCGAGGCATATATCGGGCGCGCTCTGGCCTCGGCGCTCGGTCAGACCGAACCGGATGTCGAGATACTGGTCGTCGACGACGCCTCGACGGACCGTACCGCCGCCCTGGTGGACCGCATCGCCGCGCGCGACCCGCGCGTGCGTCTGTTGCGTGCGACGGTGAACGCCGGTCCAGGTGCGGCGCGCAACCTTGGCCTGGCGCAGGCGCGCGGAGCGTGGATCGCCCTGCTCGACGCCGACGACGGCTTTGCGCCCGAGCGGATCGCGGCGCTGTGCACGCTTGGCGAGCGCCACGGCGCCGATATCGTCGCCGACAACCTGCTCCTCTGCACCGAGGATGGCAGCGGCGCCGCGACGCCGATGATCCCGCCGCACCTGCTTGCGGCGCCGAAGCGCATGACGGCAGCCGAATTCGTCACCGGCAACATCGGCAGCCGCCGCACGCCCAGGATCAGCTATGGTTTCATGCACCCCATCCTGCGCCGCAGCTTCATCGCCGCGCACGGGTTGCGCTACGACGAGCGCAACCGCTTCGGTGAGGACTTCCTGTTCTACCTCGCCTGCCTGGCCCGCGGCGCCTGCTGGTGGATCACGCCGGCGCCGCTCTACCACTACACGGTGCGTACGGGATCGCTGACCGAGGTGCAGACGGCGGCGGACCTGCTGCGCATCCGCACGGCGGAGCAACGTCTTCTGGAAGACGCGTCACTGCGGACGGACCCTGCATTCCGCCGGGCGCTGCGACGGCACCAGGCGGGAATCGATCGCCGCTATTACTATCGCGCGTTCACCGACGCGCTGAAGGGCCGCCCCCTCTCCCGCGCCCTCGCCCTGCTGTTCGAAAGCCGCGCCAGCCTGCGCCATATCGCGCTCGAGAGCACGACACAGATGCCGGTTATCCTGCACAAGGCGATGCGTGGCGGCTACGGGCGAACCGCGCTGCCGCGCGGCGACACCGCCGGGGAGGATGAGGCTGGACGCGCAAGCAAGCGGCCGCACCCGGAGTCGTCCGGCCCGCCGTTGCCGCCGGTACGATAAAGCGACCGGCGGGTGCCCGTCCTGTTTCGCCCGCCAGGCGGTCCGGCGAACGGGCCTGGGCGGTGGCGCTGCAGGCGGCGAGCGGCTCCCTCCCCCCTTGCGGGGTACCTGCGCTCAGCGCGCGGCCACCTGCTCGCCGGGAAATGTGCCCCAGAAATCCGCACGCGGCAGCCAGCCCTGGAACGAGGCTGCCGCGACCCGACACCAGGCCGCACCGGCATCGCAATGCAGGATGCGCAGGACGACCCCTGGTTCGACCACCGCCACCGGGCGCGCCGTGGCCGCGGCGGCGCCGCGCAGTGTGTGACGGCCGTCGATCACGAGCCCGTCGCGGCGGCCGGTCAAGGTCGCCTCGTGCATCCAGCCGCGCGTCCCGTCCGGCATCACGACCTCGCGCCAAACCGCGAACTCGCGCGCGATCTCCACCGGCATCCCCAGGCGGTGGTACACCCAGCGAATCGGGTAGCGGAGCCCCGGGCCGGCGCGCAGGTCGACCGCGCTCGAGCGAAGGGCGGCGAAACGCGGCAGCGGCAAGCCGCTGACAGAGCCGATGTCGGCCCGCACGGCGGGGGACTGCGGCGGCTCGGGGCGGGCCGGCGGCGCGGGATTGCGGGCCGGAGCGGCATGCGCACCTGGATGAGGTGCCCGATTACGCGACGGTTCGGATGCATGGATCACGGGGGGCGGCGCGCCGCCAACGCGCCGCACCGGCGCCCTTGGCGCCGCCATCACCATGGGCGGCTGGGACGGAGGCAGCGGCAGCGCGCCCGCCGGCGACGCTGCCCATGCGTCGCTGCCCGCCGGGCCCCCCAACCCGGCGCCGACGGCCAACAGGAGCAGCGCCACGACGTAACGGCGCGACGGCACAGCGCACGGAGAGCGGGCGCGAGGAAGGCGGACACGGGGGGAGCGGCGGGGCATGCCGCTTACCTCCCGCGGCGCGACGAATCGCGTCAAGCGGTCAAAGGCCGACGATCTGCCCGCTTCCCGCCGCGACGAGGAAGCTCGCCACGCCGGCAACCTCCACGCCTGGGCAGAGCGGAGCCGCCTGCAGCCCTTCGGCGCGCAAGCCGGACTCGCAGGCGATCAGCCGCACGCCGAGCTCGCGCGCCGCCTCGCGCAGTTCGGCGAGCCCCGCGACGCCGGCCGCCTGCACGCGCTGCTCGCGCTCCGCGTCCTCGAGGCCGCCAAGGTCGGCGAGCAGCGCCCGACAGCCGGCGTTGGTGGCGAACAGCACGACCGACCGACCGAGCGCTGCCGCACCGGCGGCCAGGACGAAAGCGGCGTGAGCCTTCCCGTGGCTGGACGAGGCAAGCAGGATGGCGAGCGGCCGGTCGCGCCCGGAGGTCGCCGGCACCGGCGCGGCCGGCTGCGACGAGGTCGGCCCAGGGGAAATAGGCCCTGGGGAAATAGGCGCCGGGGGTGGCGGCGTGAGCGACATCGGTCCGGGCGGCACGGGCTCAGACCGCACAGGCGGAGGCTGGCGCGGGGTGCCGATGCGCCGACAGGTCCGTGATCGTGGGGTGGGCGCCGCACAAGGCGCAGGCGGGATCGGGGCGCAGCCGGATCGTGCGGAAGCTGCTCGCCAGCGCGTCCCAGATCAATAACCGGCCGGAGAGGCTTTCGCCGATGCCGAGGATCTCCTTGATCGTCTCGGTGGCCTGCAGGGTCCCCATCACGCCCGTGACGGCGCCGAGCACGCCGGCCTCGGAGCAGCTCGGCACTGTGCCGGGCGGCGGCGGGGCGGGAAACAGGCAGCGGTAGCAGGGGCCGCCCGCATGTGGCTTGAAGACCGAGAGCTGGCCCTCGAAGCGCAGCACCGCTGCCGAGACGAGCGTGCGGCGGCCGAGCGCGCAGGCGTCGGCGAGCAGGAAGCGGGTCGCGAAATTGTCTGTACCGTCGCATACGATATCGTACTGCGCGACGAGATTTGCGGCATTATCGGGACCAAGCCGCAGCGTATGTGCCTCGATCGCGGTACCGGGATTGATCGCCCGCGCCGCTGCGGCGGCGGAGGCGACCTTGGGCGTGCCGATCGCCGCCGTGGTGTGGGCGATCTGGCGTTGCAGGTTCGACAGCTCCACCGTGTCGTCATCGACGATACCGATCGTGCCGACCCCGGTGGCGGCGAGATAGAGGATCAGCGGGCTGCCGAGGCCGCCCGCGCCCACCACCAGCACCCGGGCCTGGCGCAGCCGCGCCTGGCCGATGCCGCCGACATCGGCCAGCAGAATATGGCGGGAGTAGCGGCGGATGTCGTCTTCGGTAAAATCGAGGTCCATGTAGCTCAACATAGGCCGCATCGACACCTGTCGAAAGAGCCGCGGCCGAAGAGCACCGGCCGGAAATGTATCGGTCGAAGGCGCGCCGGGAGTGGTGCATCATGGGAAGCGCCCGCGGACAAAAAAAGAGCGGGCGGCGCCCGGCAGGACGCCGCCCTAGTCTGGGGAGGAAACGTCAATACCCCGCCCCTGGCTGGGGACCTGGAACGCGGGCAAAGGCGATATGGGGCCGATCGGCGAGGCCGCAAGCCTGTCCGGGGCAGTTCGCACGGGCCATTGCGCCCTGCCGGCTCGCCCGCCTATGACGGTCGGGAAGCAACATCCCTTCCACCCGATGTGAGGCATGCATGAGCGACAGCACACACGTGAAAATCCTCGCCATTTCGGGCAGCCTTCGGTCCAGTTCGTTCAACACCGCCGCGCTGCGCGCGGCGATGGAACTGGCACCGTCCGGCATGAGCATCGAGCTGCACGATATCGGCGAGCTGCCGCTTTATAATGATGATGTGCGCGCGCAGGGCTTCCCGCCACCCGCGCAACGGCTGCGGGAGCGGATCAAGGCCGCCGACGGCGTTCTGTTCGCTACGCCCGAATACAACTATTCCGTTCCCGGCGTGCTGAAGAATGCGATCGACTGGGCCTCCCGCCCGCCGGAGCAGCCGTTCGACGGCAAGCCGATCGCGATCATGGGCGCGAGCCCGGGCGTGCTCGGCACCGCGCGCGCGCAGTATCATCTGCGCCAATGCTTCGTCTTCCTGAACGGTCACGTGCTGAACCGGCCGGAAGTGATGATCGGTGGGGCAGCGGGCAGGTTCGACGCCGCCGGGAAGCTGACGGATCAGGCGACGCGCGATTTTCTGGCTGCGATGCTGGTCGCGTTCAAGGCATGGACGGTGCGGATGCGCGGCTGAAGCGCGGAGTGTACCCGGGGGCCGTCGGGCCGGCCGGGCCCCCGGCAGGCAGTTGGCCGGTATCGCCGGGCGGAACCGTATTGCGGAAGCGCCGAGGCGGCGCCTATGCTCGGCCTCGTCGCCCCTCGCCTCGGCACCCCGCATGCGCTATCTCCCGTTCACGCTCTCGCTCGGCTCCGAGCTCAAGCAGGCGATCCGGTCCGCCGCCCAGGATCCGCGCCGGCGCGCCCTCTGCGCCTATTGCGGCGGGACCGTCGCGATCGAGCCGGACCTGGCGTCCCAGCGGGTACGCTGCCCGCGCTGCTGGCACTGGCAGCATGTCTCGGTCGGCGAGGAGCTGCCCTGGCGGCTGTCCGCCAGCGCGGCAGCCGCGCTCCGACAGACCCGGCGCTGGATGCGAGGATGATGCGCCCAGCGCCGGCGAGCGCACCGGTCAGGTTCGCCCGCCCACCAGCGGCCGGGTGGCCCGCGGCAAACGCGACCGCGGCACGCCCGGTCAGCGCATCTGCTTTCAGCGCATCTGCTTTCAGCGCATCTGCCTGCGATCGGCGGGACGCCGTGGCACGCCGGTCCGGTCCTCGCGCGTGGCGATCTCTGCCAGCAGGGACCAGACGCGATCGGGCTGGATCGGAACCTCCGGATCGTTGATCAGGCGGTCGAGTTCGTCGAGCTTACGGCCGTATTCCGCATCGGTCATCGTCGCGATCTCCCGTCGGTTCTGCACCTCTTCCTGAGGTGCGGCTCTCAATCGCCGCCGCCAGAATACCACGCTGCCGCCGCGATGGGCGGTGCGCGCTAATCCGTTACCCGTCACGATCATGTCAAGATCGACGTGTCATCGCAGGCACGTTATTGTCAGGTTCACGAGAGTGTCATGAGGAACCTTTCCGGTCTCGGATCGACCCGTTGTGCCCGGCGCCGCAAGCCCGTCGCCAATCCCGGCCGGGCCCACCGACTTGGCGACACAGGCGAATCGGTTCGGGCGACGCAGCGCGTCGCGGCTCCGACGCCCGACATATCGGGCCGGGCCGCCCCCGCGCCTTGACCCCCCCCGTCTCCTCGGCAGTAGAATGGACATACCCGTCCGGCCCTCGGCCGCAAGGCCACGGCTGCCCGCTGCCGTGCGCAATCCAGGAGCGAACATGCCAAGTCTGAATTATGCCGCGCCCACGTCGGTCGAGGAGGCCGTTGCCCTGCTGGCCGGTGCCGCCGGCCTGGCCAAGCCGATGGCCGGCGGGACCGATCTTCTGGTCCAGCTGCGGTCCGGCCGGCTGAAGCCCGAATCTGATCGTCGACACCAAGCAGATCCCGGGCATGATCGGCATCCGCGAGGAAGCCGGCGGCTTCGTCATCGGCGCCGCGACGCCGGGCGCGATGCTGGAAGCGCACGCAGCGCTGAAGGCCGCCTGGCCCGGCGTGGTGGAGGCGATGGACCTGATCGGCTCGAAGCAGATCCAGGGCCGCGCCTCGCTGGCCGGCAATCTGTGCAACGCCTCGCCCGCCGCCGACAGCGTGCCGGCGATGATCGCCGCCGCGCGCGGTCGCCGTGATCGTGGGCCCGAACGGGCGAGCGCGAGGTGCCGGTGGAGAGCATCGTCGACCGGCCCGGCCGCACCTCGCTCGCGCAAGGGCGAGTTCATCCTGGCGAGTTCACGCCTGCCGCCGCGCCCGGCGCATGCGGGCGACGCCTATCTGCGCTTCATCCCGCGCACCGAGATGGACATCGCGGTGGTCGGCTGCGGCGTCAACGTGACGCTGGACGCGGACGGCGTCGTGCACCGCCGCGCGCGTCGCGCTCGGCGCCGTCGCGCCGACGCCGCTGCTGGTGGCCGAGGCCGGCGCAAGGCGCTGATCGGCCACAAGCTGGACGAGGCGACGCTGCGCGAAGCTGGACGCGGCGGCGCGCGCCGCCTGCAAGCCGATCAACGACAAGCGCGGCACGATCGAATATCGCACCAAGGTGGCCGGCGTGCTCGCGCGCCGCGCCGCCGCCATCGCCTTCGAACGCGCGGCGGGTCGCGTCGTGAAGGGGCACTGAGGACATGAGCAAGCATCACGTCACCACCACGATCAACGGCGAGCCGATCGAGTTTCTGTGCGAGACGCAGCAGACCCTGCTCGACGTGCTGCGCGACGACGCTGAACCTGACCGGCAGCAAGGAAGGCTGCGCCTCCGGCGACTGCGGCGCCTGCTCGGTCATCGCTCGACGGCACGCCTGGTCTGCTCCTGCCTGATGCTGGGCGTCGAGGCCGAGGGCAAGAGCATCACCACGGTCGAAGGCATCGCCCACGGCGAGACACCTGCATCCGCGTGCAGCAGAAGTTCCTGGAACACGCCGCGCTGCAGTGCGGCTTCTGCACGCCGGGCTTCATCGTCGCCACCAAGGCGCTGCTGGACGCGAACCCGAACCCGACCGAGGAGGAGGTCGCGCTACTGGCTCGCCGGCAACCTCTGCCGGTGCACCGGCTACGACAAGATCATCCGCGCCGTGCTGGACGCCGCCGCCGAGATGCGCGGCGAAGCGAGGGCAGCATGAACTACATCATTCCGCAATCCGAACTCAAGGTCGTCGGCACCCGCCCGATCCGTCCCGACGGGGTCGACAAGGTCACCGGCCGCGCCACCTTCGGCGCCGACATGACGCATGCCCGGCATGCTCTGGGGCAAGGTGCTGCGCAGCCCGCACGCGCACGCCCGCATCGTCGTCGATCGACACCGCCAAGGCGCTGGCGCTGCCCGGCGTGCAAGGCGGTGGTCACCGGCGGCCGACTTCCCCGACATCGCCATCGGAGGAAGCCTTCGTCGGCGAAGGCCCGATGAACTTCCGCGACCTCTCGCGCAACTGCATGGCGCGCGACAAGGCGCTGTACGACGGCCACGCGGTCGCCGCGGTCGCCGCGACCACGCCAGGCGATCGCCGAGGAGGCGCTCGAGCTGATCGAGGTCGACCTACGAGGTGCTGCCGCACGTCATCGACGTCGAGGACGCGATGCAGCCGGACGCGCCGATCCTGCACGACGACCTGTTCACCGCCGGCGTCGAGCCGAAGCCGACCAAGCCGTCCAACATCGCCAAGCGGGTCGCGCTTCACGAAGGGCGACGTCGACGCCGGGCTTCACGCGAGGCCGACGTGATCGTCGAGCGGCCGCTACACCACGCAGCCGGTGCACCAGGGCTATATCGAGCCGCATGCCTGCCTCGTCGCGGTCGCGCGCCGACGGCCAGGCGCACGATCTGGAGCTCGAGCCAGGGCCAGTTCATGGTGCGCGCCTATTGCGCCAAGCTGCTCGGGCATGCGACATCGCCAACATCCGCGCCATCCCGGCGGAGATCGGCGGCGGGTTCGGCGGCAAGACGCATCGTCTATCTGGAGCCGGTGGCGCTCGCGCTGTCGAAGAAGGCCGGCCGCCCGGTGAAGATGGTGATGACGCGCGAGGAGGTGTTCCGCGCCTCCGGCCCGACCTCCGGCGCGGTCATCGAGGTGAAGCTCGGCGCCAAGAAGGACGGCACCATCGTCGCCGCGCAGCGCAGGTGCTGAAGTACCAGGCCGGCGCCTTCCCGGGCTCGCCGATCGGGCCGGGCTGCATGTGCGGCTTCGCGCTGTACGACCTCCCGAACGTCGACGTCGTCGGCTACGACGTCGTGTCCAACCGCCCGAAGGTCGCGGCCTACCGCGCGCCGGGCGCGCCGATCTCGTCCTTCGCGGTCGAAAGCGCGATCGACGAGCTGGCGCGCAAGCTGAAGATCGATCCGCTCGCGCTGCGCGAGAAGAACGCGCGCGCAGGACGGCACCAAGACGCACTACGGCGCCGACCTGCGCCGAACATCGGCTATCCTCGAGACGCTGGAAGCGGCGCGCGAGCCATCCGCACTACAAGGCGCCGCTCGGCCCGAACCAGGGCCGCGGCGTCGCCTGCGGGCTTCTGGTTCAACATCGGCGGCGAGTCCTCGGCCGCGGTGCACATCAACGAGGACGGCACGGTGAGCGTCGTCGTCCGGCAACCCCGACATCGGCGGCTCGCGCGCCTCGATCGGCGATGATGGCGGCCGAGGTGCTGGGCATGCCGGTCGGAGCACGTGCGCCCGATCGTCGCCGACACCGCCTCGATCGGCTTCACCTACCTGACCGGCGGCAGCCGCGTGACCTTCGCCACCGGCATGGCGGTGACCCAGGCGGCCGAGAAGGTCGTCGACGAGCTGAAGCAGCGCGCCGCGCAGATCTGGGAGATCGCGCCCGAGGCGGTGGAGTGGAAGGACGGCAAGGCGTATCCGGCCGGCCCCAACGCCGGCGCGTTCGAGCCGCTGACGCTGGCCGAGATCGCGCTGAAGGCCGGCGCGCACCGGCGGGCCGATCAGCGCCGAGGTGTCGCTCAACGCGCAGGGCGCCGGGCCGGGCTTCGGCACGCACATCTGCGACGTCGAGGTCGACCGCGAGACCGGCGCACGTGAAGATCCTGCGCTACACCGCGGTGCAGGACGTCGGCCAGGCGATCCACCCGTCCTACGTCGAGGGCCAGATCCAGGGCGGCGCGGCGCAGGGCATCGGCTGGGCGCTGAACGAGGAATACATCTACGACAAGAACGGCAAGATGGAGAACGCCGGGCTTCCTCGACTACCGCATGCCCGGTCGCCTCCGACCTGCCGATGATCGAGGCGGTGATGGTCGAGGTGCCGAACCCGCGCCATCCGTTCGGCGTGCGCGGCGTCGGCGAGGTGCCGATCGTGCCGCCGATGGCGGCGGTCGCCAACGCGATCCGCGACGCGACCGGGCTGCGCATGCCCGACCTGCCGATGTCGCCGCCGCAAGCTGCGGGCGGCGCTGGACGCGGCAGCGGGGGCGAAGGCCGCCTGATGCCGCATGTCGTCTTCTCGGGCTCGGACGCCGGCCGGTTCACCGGCGGGCGCGACCGAGCTCGAGGTGACGGCGACCACTTTCCGCCGCCTGGTGCGCGAACTGGACGAGCGCTTCCCGGGCCTTGGCAAGCAGGTGGAGGACGGCATGGCGGTCGCCATCGACGGCGTGATCTACCAGGACGCCTATGCGGCGCCGCTGGCGGAGGGAGTCGGAGATCGTGCTGATCCCGAAGATCGGGGGCGGATAGGCCGGCGGGACGCCCCGCCATGGGACAGGGCTACGTTTCGGCGCGAACCGCGGCGGGAATGCGGCGTCCCGCGGGTTTTGCCCGCGGCCGTCCGAGCTACGCTCCCGGATTGGAGCCAATGACGGTCATGGCCGCGGTCTTCCTCATGGGCGCTGGGGCGGGCCGCGTTTGCGAGGTTCGGATTGACGCACATCCGTGATCCGCGTATAGTCTCTTCCTTAAGAACGTCGGCGGCACACCGCCGGCCTCCCTGCCGTTTACGTTTGATCAAGCAACCGCCGCGACTGTGGGACATTTCCGCCTGGGCAGGACGCCATGGCCTGGAAGCTGTCCGGCATTCCGGAAATCACGCCGCACGACCTGATCCACGCCTGCCTGTCGGACGGGTGCCGGGAGATCGAAGTCCTCGGCACCGTCCGGATCGCTGGCCGGACGGCCCGCATCCTCGCCCAGCACGTGCAGGGCGCCGGACCGGGCAGCCTCGGGATCTCCGGTCTGCGCGGCCTCGCCGGCTGGGCCATGGAGGTGTTGGATGTCGACGAACTCCGTATTGAAGGCGCGGCTCGCACGTCTGGGGCCGGTCCGGGACGCGCCCCCGGCACCCTTGTTTTCCGGCGCCCCGGTCACAGTGCTGCTGCGGCGGGGCGGGTCCTTCGATAAGCGCCTCGCCGTCGCCGAACGCCTGCGCGCCGCCGGGCTCAGCCTGCAGGCCGCGCATGCCGCCCTCACCCGCCTCGCCGATACCGGCCTTGCAGTGTGCACGATCGCCGAAGGGGCGAATATTCCGGCGCTGGCGCATGATCTCGCCGGTCTGGGCGTGCAGGCCTACCACGAACGCGCCCGTGATCCGGGGACCGTGGCCGAGGTGCGCACCCGCCACGGCCTGTCGCAGCGCGAGTTCGCGGCGTTGCTCGGCATCGATCCCGACACGCTGCGCAACTGGGAACAGGGCCGCAACCGCCCCGATCCCGCCGCCCTGACCCTGATCCGCGCCTACGACGCGGCGCCGGACGTGATCGCTGCTGCGGCGCTGGAACCCGCGGGATAGAAACCGAGCCTACTCGATCACGATCCGCGGCCCCGCCGCCGCGGTCCCGCCAGCCAGTCTCTCCCGCACCGCCCGCGCAACCGCGGCGAACGCCTGCCCCGCCGGGCTGTCGGGCGCAGAGGCAGCAACCGGCGTGCCGGCGTCCGAGGACGTGCGGATGTCCAGCAGCAGCGGCACCTCCCCCAGGAACGGGGCGCCCAGCCGCTGCGCCTCCGCCCGCGCCCCGCCGTGGCCGAAAATCTCCGCCCGGTGGCCGCAGGCCGGGCAGCAGAAATAGCTCATGTTCTCCACGATCCCGAGCACCGGCACCCGCACCCGCTCGAACATCCGCACCCCGCGGCGGGCGTCGATCAGCGCGATGTCCTGCGGGGTGGAGACGATCACCGCGCCGGCCAGGGTGACCCGCTGCGCCATCGTCAACTGCGCGTCCCCGGTGCCCGGCGGCATATCGACCACCAGCACATCGAGCGCGCCCCAGGAAACCTGGCCCATCATCTGTTCCAGCGCGCCCATCACCATCGGGCCGCGCCAGATCATCGGCGTCTCCTCCTCGACCAGGAAACCGATGGACATGCACTTCACGCCCCAGGCTTCGAGCGGGATCATTTTCTCGCCGCGCACCTCCGGCTTGCGCGCCAACCCGAGCAGGCGCGGCAAGGACGGCCCATAGATGTCGGCGTCGAGCAGCCCGACCGCGAGGCCCTGGCGCGCCAGTGACACCGCCAGGTTCACCGCCACGGTGGATTTGCCGACGCCGCCCTTGCCGGACGCCACGGCGACGATCGCCTTGACGTCCGGCAGCAGCAGCGCCGCCGGCTGCGCCGCACCGCCGGCCGCCGGACCATGCCCATGCCGCGGCCCGGCGGGCGGCGCCGCCGCCGCAGCCTTGTGCGCCGTCAGCACCGCAGTGGCATTGGTCACGCCCGGCTGAGCCGCCAGCACCCGTTCCACCTCGCGGCGTACCGGCTCCATCGCCGCCGCCTGAGCGCGGTCGGTCAGCAGCGAGACCTGCACGAGCCCGCCGCGCACCTCGATCCCCTCGACCAGGCCGGCGGCGACGATGTCGCGCCCCGCCGGGTCCTTGATGCCGCGCAACGCCTGACGAAGAACGTCGGGCGAAGTCGCCCGCGGCAGAACATCGGGCGAAGCCGCCCGAGGCGTATCGTTGCTCATGCGACTGCAATCCTTCCTGCTCGACAACCGGGAGCCGCCCCAGGCGTCACCCCACACCGGCCCATCCTATGTGGCACCGCCCGCCCGGTATGCCAGCAGGCGCAGGGAGACAACACGCCCGCCAAGGCGCGTGGGTAGCGCGTCCCCGCCTCGCCGGCGGCACATCATTCCCCGTCGTATTCAATGGCTGGCTGGCGCCGCCGACACGACGGGGCCGTGGTCCGGCGCCTGGGCATCGGCCTCAGTGGGGGCCTCGCGCAGGTAGCGCAGGATCGGGCTGTCGGGCGAGAGCACCAGGCGGTTGCGCGGCGTGGCCAATCCGTCGCGGTAGGCTTCCAAGGTGCGCCAGATGCCGAAGAACCGCGGGTCCTGGTCGACGGCCTTGGCATAGATGCCGATCGACTGGGCTTCTCCCTCGCCGCGCAACGCGGTGGCTTCCGCATCGGCGTTGGCAAGCAGCACGGTGCGGGTGCGATCGGCGTCGGCAGTGATCTTCAGCGCCGCCTCGGCACCCTGCGCGCGCAGTTGCGCCGCCACCCGTTCGCGTTCCGCGCGCATGCGCTTCAGCACCGCCTCGGTGTTCTGGGTCGGCAGGCCGGTGCGGCTGATCCGCACGTCCACCACCTGCACGCCGAACTGCTTCATGGCATCGCGCACCTGCGTCAGCACCTGGCCCAGCAGGTGGGTGCGCGAGGAGGTCAGCACCGAGACCATGCTGACCGAGGCCAGCACGTTGCGCATCGAGGCCGACACCACCGCGTCCAGCCGCTGCAGGATCGCCGCCGGGTCCGGTCCCACGGTCTGGTAGTAGGCCAGCGGATTGACGATCCGGTATTCCGCGAACCCATCGACGATCAGCCGCTTCTGGTCGCCGAGGATGGTCTCCTCGGCCGGGAACACGTCCATCTGCAACCGGTTGTCGAACAGGATCACCGCTTGCACGAACGGCGTCTTGAAGTGCAGGCCGGGCGTCGTCACGACGCGGACCGGCTTGCCGAACTGGGTGATCAGCGCATCCTGGGTCTGGCGCACGGTGTAGACGCTGGCGCCGAGGGCGATCAGCACGATCACGCCGAGCGCGGCGGCGGCAATGGCGAGCCGGTTCATCGGCCGTCTCCCGCCGTGGTCGCCGCCGCCGGCGGCGGCGCTGCTCCGGCCGCAGCCGGCGGTGTCTGACCGGTCAGCGGCAGCATCGGCAGCACCCCTTTCAGCCCGTCGCCCACCACCGTCGTGGCGGCGCCCGCCAGCACTTTCTGCATCGTCTCGATATAGAGCCGTTCCAGGGTCACGGCCGGGGCGGCGCGATAGGCGGCGACCACGCTGTCGAACTGTTTCGCTGCCCCGGTGGCCTGCGCGATCAGTGCCGCCTTGTGGGCTTCGGCAGCCTGGACGATCTGCGCCACCTTGCCGCGGGCCCGCGGGACGATGTTATTACGATATGATTCCGCCTGGTTCACCGCGCGCCTGGCATCCTCGCGTGCTGCCTGCACGTCGCGGAACGCCGGGATCACCTCGCTCGGCGGATCGACACGCTGCAACTGCACCTCGTTCACCTCGATGCCGGCGTGATAGCTGTGCAGCCGCGCCTGGGTGCCGGCCAGCACCGCCTGCTCGATCGCATCCCGTCCCGACGTCAGCACGGGGTCGAGCGACATGGTGCCGATCACCTCACGCAGGCTGCTTTCGGTGACCTGCTTGACCAGGCGCATCGGGTCGCGGACATGGAACAGGTATTCCTGCGGGTCGCGGATGCGCCAGAACACGGTGGCGTTGACCGCGACGATGTTCTCGTCGCCGGTCAGCAGGTGGCTTTCGTCGAGCACCTGGACCGGGGCGCCGTTCTCACCGCCGTGCGCAACGAAGCCGAGGTCGGTGCGGTTCACCCGTGTGACCGGGGGCAGCAGCACCGTCTCGATCGGCCAGGGAAGATGGTAATTGAGCCCGGGCGGCGTGGTGCCGGTGAAGGCACCGAAGCGCAGCACGACGCCGAGCTCGTCCGGCTGCACCACATAGAAACCGCTGGCGAGCCACAGCGCGACCACGGCGATCGCGGCCAGCGCCAGTACGCGGGTGTTGCGCCAGCCGCCAGAGGGGCCGTGCCCGCGCAGGAACGCCTGCAGCCGGGCGATCAGGGCGTCGAGGTCGGGCGGAAGGTTGGGGCCGCGCCGCCGCCCGCCGCCACCCCACGGACCGCCGCCATTGCCGCCGCCGCCGCCGGGGCCACGACCGGAACCGCCGCCCCAGCCGCCGAAGCCACCGCGCCCCCCCGGTCCCTGGCCGCCGCCCTGGCCCCCACCGCCCTGGCCGCCGCTGCCCGGGGCGCCCCCCGTCGCGCCGCCGCCCCGCCGTCCGTCGCCTTGCGGGCCGCTGCCGCCGGGCGCGCCCCAGGGGCTTCCCGCCGGCGGCGGACCGCCTTCATTCGACGCCATGGGCATCCTTCCCAATTATCGCCGGCCCGAATACAGCCGGGGACCGCCCCGGATCACTCGCCGCACGCGGCATCATCAACGCTGTTTGCCGGCCGGGATCAAGGGGCCGGTCGGGCCCTGACGGCACGATCCGCGACACTCCGGGCCGTCGTCATCCCGCGGATCCGGGCCGGCACGCCGGTGCCCTCGCTGGCACCCCCTGGTCGTCGATGCCAGCGGGATACCGGTGCGCTATGCTGCCCGGATTTCGAGCCGCAAGCCCGGGGGGCGGCGGCAGGCACCTCGGGACAGTCCGACCCATGGCGATCCTCTGCTCGCGCCTCGTTCGCGCCCTTGCCGCCGCCCTCGCCGGATCGTTTGTGGGTGGCGCTGCCGTGCCGCCCGTTCCCGCGCCGTTTCCGGTGCCTGCCGCGGCGCACGCGCCAGCCCCGCCGATCGTCCCGGCTGGCGCCCCGGCTGGCGCCCCGGCTGGCGCCCCGCCGGCCGGCGCGCCCTCGCTCTCAGCCTCGCCTGCCCCTGCCCCACCAGGCTTCGCCACCTTGGCCGCCCGCCTGCTGCCTGCGGTGGTGAACATCGCCGCCACCACAACAGCATCCGCGCCGCAGGACCGCAGCGCGCAGGCCGACATCCCTTTCCAAAAACGTTTCTACGATTTCATGCGCGGGTTACCCCCGGCCGAGGCACCGGCGCCGCATGGGACACAAAGCCTCGGGTCCGGCTTCGTCATCGATCCCGCCGGGCTGATCGTGACCAACCACCACGTCGTCGCCGGCGCCACGAGCATCAAAGTGACGCTCCAGGACGGCACCGTGCTGGCGGCCCGGGTGGTCGGGCGCGACCGCACCGGCGATCTCGCGCTGCTTCGGGTCGCGGCCGGGCATCCGCTGCCGGCGGTGCGCTGGGGCGATTCCGCCGACACGCGTGTGGGCGACTGGGTGATCGCGATCGGCAACCCGTTCGGCCTTGGCGGCACCGTAACGGCCGGCATCGTCTCCGCCCGCGGGCGCGATATCCATGACGGGCCGTACGACGATTTCATCCAGACCGATGCGCCGATCAACCGCGGCAATTCGGGTGGGCCGCTGTTCGACCTGGCGGGGCGGGTCATCGGCGTGAACACCGCCATCTACTCGCCTTCCGGAGGGTCGATCGGGATCGGCTTCGCCATTCCGTCCGATCTCGCCCGCACCGACATCGCGCAACTGCGCCGCTACGGCCATCCGCGGCGCGGCTGGCTCGGCCTGCAGGCCGAGAGGGTGACGGCGACCATGGCCCGCAGCCTGGGCCTGCCGGATCCCGGGGGCGCCCTGGTCGCCTGGGTGGCACCAGGCGGCCCGGCGGCGACGGCGGGCTTGCGGGCCGGCGACGTGATCCTGCGGTTCGCCGGCGTCCCCCTGCGCGCCCGCACCCTGCCCAGGCGGATGGCGGAGGCGTCCCCGGGCACCGTCGTCACCCTGCTGGTATGGCGTGACGGCCAACGCCTCAGTCTCCAGGCGCCGCTCGGCGTGCGGCCCGCTGCGCCACGCCGCCCTGCTACGCCGGCACATCCTGCGAATCCCACCAGACCCGCCGCGCGGACGCATCCCTACTCGGACGGAATGCACTGAGAGTTTGTGAATGAATGCCTGTCTTCCGCCGAAATGACCCGGAAACCCAAGCATTTTCAACGGGCGTTCATTCACAAGTTCGATTTCTTTTTCACGCTCTGAGCACGGATGCCGGACAACCGGCGACACGACAGGGCGCAGCCGGCAAACCACGCTGCGGACGTGCGAGCAGGGCAAGTCGGCGACGACGATCATTTCCGGGCAGATCCGCCGCCGGCTGGCCCTCGGAACGCCGCGGGCGCAATCACGTCTCACAGAACCGTGATCGCGCCGGTTGGTCCGTCTGCGGAATGCCACGCTAGATTGCACCCGGATACTTCTGCCTGCCGCGGGCTGTCCCGCCGGCTTTGCCCTCTCGCCCGGACCGCCATGCGCGCCCTCGCCACGGTTCCTCCCCATCGGGTGCTGTACGCCCTGGCGCTCCTGGCCCCGGTCGTCCTGTTCGCCGTCCTGGCGCGATCGAGCTGGATCGCCGTCGGCGTTCTGCAGCAAGCGTACGCGGCGAGCCAGCTCGATCGCGCCCAGGATGAAGTGGCGGCGCTGGTCCGATTGGATCGCGTCATTCTGGGTGAAGTGCGGGCGCACCTGCCGCCGGTGCTGGCGCCGGTGCGGACCCGCCTGGCTCTTTCCTGGCCTTCGCTCGCCGCCCTGCCCTCGGGGGCGCGGCGCGACGGCGGCATCGTCGCGTTGTTCGTCGCCGACGCAGCCGGGGTCCTGCGGCCGCTGGGCCCGGCTGCGGAGGGTGGCCAACCGGCGGCGGCCACCTTGCAAGGCATGCCCCTGTTTGCCCGCTTGCGGCGCGGCGCGACGATGGCGGTCGGCACCGTGTGCCCGGTGGCCACGGCCGATGGGCTGGTCATGCCCGGCCGCGGCTTCGTCCTCGCCGAGCCGCTCAATGCCAGCGCCGGCGGTCCCCAGGGTGAACTGGAAAGAGGCGAACCGGGAAGAGGCGGACTGGGAAAGGGCGGACCGGGAAAGGGCGGACCGGACCGGGGCGCACCGCTCGGAACCACGCCGGCCGGGGATGCGACAGGCCGCAGCGCCTCCTTTCAGGGCGTGATCGGCGTCTGCATCGTGCCGCAGGCGCTGACCGATGCATGGCGTGAGCGGCTCGGGCCGGCGGATACCCTGCTGCTCGCCGAGGCGGGCGGCCGGCACCTGCTGCGGGTTGCTGGCGGCGAGGCGCGCCCCTGGCCAGGCGCCGCCGGCGCCCGCGCCGAGCCGGTCGCACAAGCGCCGCTTCGGGTCGTGTTCACCCCGGCACCGTCCGCCCGCTGGCACGCGTGGTATCCGATGGCGTGGATCGGTGCGCTGCTCGCGCTCACCGTCGGGCTGGCGCTGGCCGCCGCAGCGCGCGCCACGCAGCACCAGCAGCAGACCGCGCAGGCCCTGGCCGCGGCGGAACAATTCGCCGACGTGCTGCGCCTCAGCAGCGAGCGCTACCGTCAGCTCTATCTCGGCGCCCCGGCGGCGATGCATGCGCTTGATCCCTCCTGGCGGATCGTGGCGGTGAACGACCGCTGGCTGAGCCTGCTCGGCTACCGGCGGGAGGAGGTGCTGGGGCGGCACTTCGAGAGCTACCTCGCCCCGGCCGCACGTATCCCCGCCGCGCAGGCCTGGACCCGGCTGCTGGCCGGCGACCAGCCGCAGCCGGCCCGACTTCGGATGCTGCGCCCGGACGGCGCGGAGGTGGAGCTCACGCTCTGCATGCAGGCCGAGCGCGACCCGGATGGACGGCTGCGCCGGGCGCTCGCGTTGCTGATCGAGCCCGCCGCCGTGCCGGGCGCCCCGGAGCCCGGCCGGCCCGACGTGCTCGCCCGGGTGGCCGGCGGCGTCGCGCATGATTTCAACAACCTGCTGATGGTGGTGATGGGCAGCCTGGAGCGCCTGGTCGCGCAGGCCGATCGCCCCGACACCGTCCGCCGCCTGGCCGGCATGGCGCTCGCCGCGGCCGAGCGCGGCGCGGGGCTGACCGCCCGCCTGCTCGCCGCCGCCGGGCGCCAGCCGCTGCGTCCGGAGTTGGTCAACGCCAATCGCCTGCTGCGTGAGGCTGCCGACGCGATCGCCCAGGCGGCGGGGCCGAAGGTGGAGGTGCAATTCCTGCTCTCGCCGTTGCTCGACCCGGCGCGGATCGACCCGGCGCAGTTCCGCACGACCGTGCTGGCGCTGGTCGCCAACGCGCGCGAGGCGATGCCGCGGGGCGGCCGGCTGAGCATCGAAACCGCCAACCTCGCCGGCCCGACCCCGCATCGGGGGCTGATCATGATCAGCCTGTCCGATACCGGCTCCGGCATGGATGCGGCGGTGCTGGCACGCGCGACCGAGCCGTTCTTCACCACCCGCCCGCCCGGCAAGGCGTCCGGCCTCGGGCTCAGCGTCGCCGAAGGCTTCGCGCGCCAGTCCGGCGGCAGCCTGAAGATCGAGTCCGAACCCGGTGTCGGCAGTACGGTCCGGCTGCTCCTGCCGCGATCCGCCGACCCGGGATCGATGGACCAGGCGGAAAGCTTCCGGCGGGGCGTGCCCGACGACGGTGATCCGACTGCCCGCCAGACGAAAGGCGGGGAGGTGCCGCCACCCGGCCCGCAGCGCGACCCGGCGTCCCGCCAGGGAGCGCGACCGACGTAGGGTGCGCCTGGGCTAGCCGGCGCCTTGGGGGAAGCCGAGGCCTGGGGAAGCCGAGGCCTGCGATAAAACGACGGCCGGGCGAGAACCCGGGGCCGGATCGATGCTCGCCCCGGCGGGAGCGGCGCGCCGGCGCGATCAAGCCACGCCAGCGGGCCGCGCGAGGGCGAAAGCCGCCCTACATCCCGAGCAATTCGTGCAGGACGTACTCCGTATGGGCACCGACAGCCGGACCGGGCCAGCGCACGACCTGCCGGGCCGGGTCGCCATCCAGCCGGATGACCGGCCCCGGATGCAGAGTACGCCCGATCAACGGATCGTCGATCTCCTGCACCGCATCCCGGGCGCGGAAATGCGGGTCGGCCGCGCAGTCGGCGATGTCGTACAGGCGCGAGCAGGGCACGTTGGCCGCGTCCAGCAGGTCCTGCGCCACCGCCGCAGGCAGGGTGCGGGTCCAGGCCGCGATCGCCGCGTCCAACGCCGCGCGCCGGGCGCACCGGTCGGCGTTGGTCGCAAAGGCCGGATCGGCAGCGATATCGTCCCGCCCGATCGCCCGCATCAGCCGGGCGAAGATCAGGTCGGAATTGCCGGCAATACAGAGCCACCTGCCATCGGCGCAGGGATAGGTGTTGGTCGGCGCCGCAGTCGGAATCGCCGCCCCCACCGGCTGACGGATGCGCCCGTCCAGCGCGTATTCGGGCAGCATCCCCTCCATCAGGCTGAACACGCTGTCGACCAGGTTCACGTCGATCGTCCGCCCGCGTCCGGTCGGCACCTGGGTCGCGGTGGCGGCGTCGCGCTGCCAGACCGCGGCGAGCAGCCCGATCGCGGCATACATCCCCGCCAGGTCGTCGCTGATCGAAATGCCGCAGCGCGGCGGCGGCAGGTCCGAGGCGCCGGCCGGATGGCCGGTGAGGTGGCGCAGCCCGCCCATCGCCTCGCCGATGGCACCGAAGGCAGGCTTGTCGCGATACGGGCCATCCTGCCCGTAGCCGGAGATGCGGGCGATCACTAGGCGCGGATTGACCGCGTGCAGCACGTCCGGCCCCAGCCCGAGGCGTTCGAGCTGTCCCGCCCGCAGGTTCTCCACCAGCACGTCGGCCCGCGCCGCTAGCTTCAGCGCTGCTTCCTGCTGGCGCTTGAGGTCGAGCACGACCGAAAGCTTGTTGCGCCCGTGAATACTGAACCAGACGGAGTGCCCATCCTTCGCCGCCCCCCAGCCGCGGAACGGGTCGCCCCCGGGGGGTTCGACCTTCACCACCTCGGCGCCGAGATCGGCAAGAATGCGCGTACAGAACGGTCCCGCAATATAATGACCGAGCTCCAGAACCTTGAGGCCGGCGAGCGGACCGGCGACAGGCAGAGTTGCAGCGGTGGCAGCAGGATTCTTCGGCATCTGGCTGGTTCCTAAACCTTTTCGAAAGTTTCGATCTCTACAAGGGACGCACGGAGCCGGTCGACGTGTGCTGGCTTCCTGTTTCCTCCCCAATGCCGCGCACGCGCACGGCCACCTCAGGGCGGTGCGCCCCCCGCACCGCCCTGTTTTTTTGCCCGATCCTTCGCCCGGGTCGTCGCGTCCGCATCTTCGCCCCCCTGGATACTTCCCCTGGACATTCCCCCTGGGCACTCCCCTCGGGCGGCACCAGGCCGATCCCTGCCCAGGCGAAGACGGGACGCTTCGCGACGTCCAGCGCCAGCGCGAAGACCACCGCTACGCCCAGGACCGCCGCCGTTCGCGGACCACATAGAGCGTAGCCCGGCTGCCGGCCACCAGGGTGCCGAAGACGCCAGGGGGACGAAGACGCCAGGGGGACGAAGATGAGCGTGCGCAGCAGCCCATCGCCAGCCCCGATCCCAACCTCCCCCACGCCGGCAGCGCCCGATCCAAATGTCAGGTTGAACAAACGTCTGTTTGACTGCCCCGAGTACCGCCGCAGCCGGGATGATGCTGCGCGGTGGCCACAGCGGCGGATTGATTCCCGGCCCGATCATCGCCCATGCTGGCACCGCTGCGGGCCGTCGTCCCACGCAGCCCGTGAAGGAGGAAACCATGCCGGCCGTCGCGCTGAACCATTACACAATCCTGGTGCAGGACCTGGAACGCACCAAGGGTTTCTACGAGGACATCGTCGGCCTGAAGGCCGGCGACCGCCCGCCGCTGACCTTCCCCGGCTACTGGCTCTATTGCGGCGGGGAACCGGTGGTGCACCTGATCGGCTACCGGCCGGAGGACCCGAAGATCGAGGGCGCGCCGGACACCGGGCGGCTCGACCACATCGCCTTCCACGCCGAGAACCTGCGGCTGATGAAGGACCGGCTGGCGGCCAACGGGATCCGCTACGACGAGCGGGTACTGCCGCGGCTGAACATGACGCAGTTGTTCTTCAAGGACCCGGACGGGGTGAACATCGAATTCAACTTCCCCGCCGCGGAGACGGTTTAGACAGCACTCGTCTCCCTTCCCCCCGTGCGGGGGAGGGAGAAGGGCTCTACCCGGCCTGGGCCAGCCTTGCGCGGATTGCCGCGTCCCGCGCCAGCACCGTCCGCGCCCGTTCCACGACCGGAATGTCGATCATCTTGCCTTCGAACTGCACGGCCCCGGTGCCGCCGGCGAGCGCCGCGTCGTAGGCCGCCACCATCCGCCGCGCCTGATCCACCTCCTCTGCCGGCGGCGCGAATTCCTCGTTCAGGACCGCCACCTGCAGCGGATGGATGCAGGACGCCCCGACGAAACCGAGTCGGCGCGACCGGCGCACGATCGTCCGGAACGCCTCCTGGTCGCGGAAATCCGCGATCGAGCCGACGAAGCCGAGCGGCAGCACGCCCGCCGCGCGAGCGGCGAACAGCATGTGCTGCTTCGGGTAGAACAGCCCCTCGGGCTCGGCCAGCATGCCGACGGAGGCGGCGAAATCCTCCGCCCCCAGGCTGAGCGCGACGATGCGCGGATGGGCGCGGGCGATCGCTTCCATGCGGAAGAACCCGGCTGCCGTCTCCACCAACACCACGAACCGCAGCCTGCCGGCGGGCAGGCCGCGCTCGGCTTCCATCTCGGCCACGACCTCGGCCGCCGCCTGCACGTGCTCGGCGCTCTCGACCTTGGTCAGCATCAGCGCGGCGACGCCGGGCAGCACCGCGGCTTCCAGGTCGCGCAGCAGCAGGCGCCAGGGGCGGTTCACCCGGATCAGCACATCGGCGCCGCGGCGGGCGACCTGCGGAATCGCCGCGGCCAGCAGGGTGCGCGCGCGCGGCTTTTCTGACAGCGCCACCGAGTCTTCCAGGTCCAGGATCACCGCATCCGCGCCGCGATCGGCCGCCGTCGCGACGAAGCGCGGCACCGTCGCCGGGACGAACAGCATGGAGCGCCAGGTCGGCGGCTCCAGCGCCGGCGGGATCGTGACGGCGGGCGGGGTGTCGGTCATGCGGGCCTCCCTGGACGGAGTCCCCTGATACCGGCTGCGCCCGGCGCGGGTCAAAGCCGCGCCGGCGTCGCTTGATTGCGCAACGCCGGCGGGCGAGTGTCCGTGCCGATCCGGCAAGCCCCGCCAGGCGCGCGGCAGCCGGATGGGAGAAGCGCCAAGGATGATCCGCCGGAAATGACAGGCCTCACGTGTCAGCAGAACCAGGCCCGGAGCCGAAAGCTGCGCCGGGGCCGAAGCCACGGCGGACGCCCGGCCAGACATCGTCTGGCAGGAGCGGGCGCGTGTTTCCCTCGCCTGCCGGGGGCCGGCCGCGCGTGACCGATTTCATCGCCGCCACCGCCGCCGACCGGGTCCCCCATCGCGGCATCATCACCGTCTGCGTGATCGGCGCCACCCTGGTCCAGGCGCTCGACCAGACCATCGCCAACGTCGCGCTGCCGTATATGCAAGGCAGCTTCTCGGCCAGTTTCGACGAGATCACCTGGGTCCTCACCTCCTACATCATCGCCGCGGCGATCATGACCGCCCCGGTCGGCTGGTTTGCCGCCCAATTCGGCCGCAAGCGACTGTTCGTTACCTGCCTCGCCGGCTTCACCATCGCCTCGATGCTGTGCGGCGCGGCGCAGAGCCTGACGCAGATCGTCGTGTTCCGCCTGCTGCAGGGCATGTGCGGGGCGGCGCTGGTGCCGCTGTCGCAGGCCACCATGCTCGACATCTACCCGCCCGAGCGGCGCGGCTACGCAATGGCGATCTGGGGCATGGGCGTGATGATCGGGCCGATCCTGGGGCCGACCCTGGGCGGCTACCTGACGGAACTCTACAACTGGCGCTACGTCTTTTACGTCAACCTGCCGTTCGGCGTGCTCGCCACCACCGGGCTCGTGCTGTTCATGCCGGGTGGGCGCGGGCAGAACACCTTGCGCTTCGACTGGATCGGCTTCGCCGCCCTCGGCATCGGCATCGGCGCGTTGCAGATGATGCTCGACCGCGGCGAGGAGCTCGACTGGTTCGCTTCACGCGAGATCATGGTCGAGGCGGTGCTGGCCGGCCTCGGCATCTACCTGTTCGCCGTGCACGTGCTGTCGGCGCGGCGGCCGCTGATCCGCCCCAGCCTGTTCCGCGACGTGAACTTCGCCGCCGGAGCGGTGATGATGTTTGCGGTCGGCACCATCCTGGTCTCCACCATGTCGCTGATGGCGCCGTGGCTCCAGGAGCTCGGCGGCTACCCGGTGGCGACCGCGGGGCTCATCATGGCGCCGCGCGGGATCGGCAATTTCGCCACCATTGTGGTGAGCGGCCGGCTGGCGCAGCGGATCGACGCCAGGCTGCTGGTCGGCACCGGGCTGCTGCTGATGTGCTGGTCGTTCTGGATCATGACCGGCTGGACGCCCGACATCTCCGCGCACGAGCTGATCCTCGCGATCGTCGTGCAGGGCGCCGGGCTCGGGCTGTTCTTCACCCCGTTGCAGGTGCTGGCCTTCGCCACCCTGGACCCGGCGCTGCGCACCGAGGGGGCGGCGATGTTCAGCCTGTTCCGCAACATCGGCGCCGCGATCGGCGTGTCCGTGACGGCCTCGGTGCTGGCGCACAACACGCAAGGGCTGCACGCGATGATCGACAACTCGGTCACCCCGTTCAACCGGGCGCTGCAAGCGGTGCCGCTACTCAATCCGGCGACCGCCCGCGGCGCCGCTCTGCTGGCAAACGAGATCGACCGCCAGGCGCAAATCATCGCCTACATGGACGACTACAAGTTGCTGATCTTCACGACCCTGCCGGCGCTGCTCCTGCTGTTCGTCATGCGCCGCCCGCGCCACACGGCGACCCCGGTGGAGTCACATGTCGCGATGGACTGACCGGGCGATGGACTGACCGGGCGATGGACTGGCCGGGCGAGGGCTGCGTCCGCCCGTTGGGGTCCACCCGGCCGGGACGGTGCAGGCCCGCTCAGACTTTCTCGACCTGCCCGTATTCCAGCTCCACCGGCGTCGAGCGGCCGAAGATCGAGACGCTGACCTTCACCCGGCCCTTCTCCTCGTCCACTTCCTCGACCGTGCCGTTGAAGCTGGTGAACGGGCCGTCCGCCACCCGCACCTGCTCGCCGATCTCGAACAGCACCGCCGGGCGCGGATGTTCCACGCCTTCCTTGGTCTGCTTCAGGATCCGCTCCGCCTCCGCCTCGGTGATCGGCGAGGGCTTGTTGCGGGTGCCGAGGAAGCCGGTGACCTTGGGCGTGTCTTTCACCAGGTGCCAGGCGTCGTCGGTGAGGTCCATCTTCACCAGCACGTAGCCGGGGAAGAACTTGCGCTCCGCATTGACCTTCTGGCCGCGGCGCAGCTCCACCACTTCCTCCGAGGGCACCAGCACCTCGTCGAACTGCTCGGCGAGGCCTTTCTGGGCCGCCTGCTCCTTGATCTGTTCGGCGATCTTCTTCTCGAAGCCCGAATAGACGTGCACCACGTACCAGCGCTTTGTCATTGTCCCGCCCTGCATTACCTGGCGGCGCCGAACAAGGCGCGCACGGCCAGGCCGATAAGCTGATCGACCCCGAAGAAAAAGATGCCGGTGATCGCCACCATCCCGAGCACGAGCGCGGTGGTCACCGTCGTCTCCTTGCGGCCGGGCCAGGTGACGCGGCCGAGTTCGACCCGCACCTCGCGCAGGAATTTCGCCGGATTCGCCGCCACGCCTGTCTGTCCTTCACTCGTCCGTTCGATCGGTTCGCGCGTCGCTGGCAGGGGTGGAGGGTCTCGAACCCCCAGCCTCCGGTTTTGGAGACCGGCGCTCTAGCCAATTGAGCTACACCCCTGCACGCGCCGGCGGATCGGGCCGGGCTCCTTGCGGAAGCGGCTCGCGCGAGCAGCGTAGAAAGGCCGCGGCGCGGCCGGTGTCAAGGCTTGGCGATGGCGGTCCGGGGCGCGGGGAGGCCCCGCGCGCCCGAGCCGCCCTCCGCTCGGGCCCTCCGCCCGCTCAGCCCAGATGCTTGGCGAAGAAGGCCAGGGTACGGCTCTGCGCCACTTCGTAGTCGGGCTTGCTGAAGCTGCCCCGCTCGTCGCAGCCGAAGCCGTGCTGGGCGCCGGCATAGACGTAGACCTCGGCCTTCGGCTGCGCTGCCCGCACCGCATCGACGTCGGTCATCGGGATCGAGGCATCCTTTTCGCCGAAATGCATCTGCACCGGGCAGTTCGGGCGCTCGTCCTTGGTGCCCGGAATGCCGCCGCCGTACCAGCAGGACACAGCGGCGAAGGAGTGCGATCGGGTCGCACCCCACCAGGCCACGGTGCCGCCGAAGCAGTAGCCGACGATGCCGAGCTTCTTGCCGGCCAGGTGCTTGGCCGCCGCCTCCACGTCCGCCATCACCTTGGCATCGTCGAGCTTCATGCGGAGTTCGCGCCCCTTGCCGATATCCTCCTGGGTGTAGCCGAGCTCGACGCCCGGCTGCGCGCGATCGAACAGCGCCGGGGCGCAGACGGCGTAGCCTGCCGCGGCGAAGCGGTCGGCCATGTCGCGGATGTGGTGGTTGACGCCGAAAATCTCCTGGATGACCACGATCCCTTTGGTGGCGCTTGCGGATCCCGCGACATAGGCCGACAGGCCGAACCCGTCGGCGGCGGTCAGGGTAATGATGTTGCCCATGGTCTTGCGCTCCCTTTGTTGTTCGCGATGTGCGAGGCGCCAAGGATGCCGGGATGCGCCGTGGCGTCAACCGCGTCGGAGCGCCCGCACCGCGCCATCCGGCCGTCTCGCCCGGCCCCCCTCCCGCCCCCCCTTGGGCCCCCTGGAGCCTCCCCTGGGGCATGACCGATCTTCCACGTGGCGAAAGAGCGCTTGCAAGCTGCGCTCCGGCGGGTCATGTGAAGCGGAGAAAGCCTGGGTGCAGCGTCGCACGCCCGGGAGCGTTCGGGTGCCGCGTCGCGCCCGGGGGGGTCGGAGGATCGTATGGGTAGCTTCAGCATCTGGCACTGGATGGTGGTGCTGCTGGTCGTGCTGCTGCTGTTCGGCAGCGGCAAGGTCAGCAACCTGATGGGCGACTTCGCGAAGGGCATCAAGTCCTTCAAGAAGAACATGGCCGAGGACGACGACGCCTCGATGGCGGCGAACGTGGAGAAGCCGACGAGCAGCCTCGCCGGGCCGGGCCAGCCGGGAGCCACCGCCGGCACGACCCAGACCACCGCCGCCCGCCGGGGCTGACGAACCAGCCAAAGGCCTTTTTTTCCAACCGGAAGACAGGCCCGACGCGCTGCGCTCACGTGCCCGGCGCGGTGGCGTGCCCCCCCGCGGCGATGGGGGGCGAACCACCGATATCTGCGAATATCGGTGTCCGGGGATACCCCGGACGGACCATACGGAGACAGGTGATGGGCGAATTCAGCATCTGGCACTGGCTGGTGGTGCTGCTGGTCGTGATGCTGCTGTTCGGCAGCGGCAAAGTCAGCGGCCTCATGGGCGACCTCGCCAAGGGCATCAAGTCGTTCAAGGCCACCATGGCCGAGGACGACGCGCCAAAGGTGCGGCCGCAGCCCTCCCCGCCGCCCGTCGCCGCGCCGACGCCGGGTAGCCTCGCGGCCGAGCCCGCCGCAGAGCGCCCTCCGGCCGAGATGGCGCCGGTCCGGGGCGCCCCGGTGGACGCCGCGGCATCCGCCCGGTCGGAGACGAACAAGGCCGCCTGACCGTGCCCCCTGCCGCCGCGGTTGCGGCGCAGGGACCCTTCGGCTTCACCGTCGCAACTTCGAGCGACTGCGACCGCCCGATCCCCCGCCTTCGGAAGCGAACGGTGTTGCTGGATCGCCACCGGCGGTACCATGGAATCTCGGGGGAGACTCGAGGCTCGGAAAGTCGTCGCCCTTCTCATCCCCTTTCGCCGGCCCCACTTCAGCGGCCCCTGTCAGCAGCGGCAGTCGCGCCGCCGGCCAACTCTCGCCAATACCAATCTGACGGCCGCCCACCGCGGGCGATCGCACCGGCCGCGCGGCGCTCTTGACACCATCCCTCCCACCGGTCTGCCATCCCCCAGTCCACGGCGGAAACGCCCGTAACGGGAGGACATCCGGCTTGCCCCAACTGTCGCTGCACAGCCCGATCGGCGATCTCACCGTCTCGGAACAGAACGGGGCGATCGTCGCGCTCGACTGGGGCTGGGGGCGCGACCAGACTGAAACCCCGCTGCTCACCCGCGCGCGCGACGCATTGTTCGCCTATTTCGACCGCGAACGGACCGGATTCGACCTGCCGCTCGCCCCCGCCGGTACCCAATACCAGCGCCGCGTCTGGGCTGCACTGCAAACGATCCCGTATGGCCGCACCCGCAGCTACGCGGAATTCGCGACGCTGCTCGGCAGCGCCGCGCGCGCCGTCGGCCAGGCCAACGCGGCCAATCCGATCCCGATCCTGATCCCCTGCCACCGGGTGGTTGCCGTCGGCGGCCTGGGCGGCTACTCGGGCGGCGACGGGGTGGCGACCAAGCGCGCGCTGCTTGACCTCGAAGTCGCACTCCTCCTCTGAACGATCCCTCTTTCTCGCACGGAGACCACGATGACCAAGGCCATCCGCATCCACGCCCCCGGCGGCCCCGAGGCGATGAAATGGGAAGACGTGCCCACCCCTGAACCCGGCGCCGGCGAAGTCGTCGTGAAGCACGCGGCCGTCGGCCTCAACTACATCGACGTCTATTTCCGTACCGGCCTCTACAAGGCCCCGTCGATGCCGCTGACGATCGGCATGGAAGGCGCCGGCACCGTGACCACGATCGGTTCCGGTGTCACCGAGTTCGCCGTCGGCGACCGCGTCGCCTACGCCGGCGCGATCGGTGCCTATGCGACCGAACGCGCCCTGCCGGCCGACAAGCTCGTGAAGCTGCCGGCGGAAATCGACTTCAAGACCGGTGCGGCCATGATGCTGCAAGGCATGACCGCACAATATCTCGTCCGCCGCACCCATGCGGTGAAACCTGGTGAAACCATCGTCGTGCACGCCGCCGCCGGCGGCGTCGGGCTGATCCTCTGCCAATGGGCCAAGCACATCGGCGCGACCGTGATCGGGGTGGTGTCGTCGGAGGCGAAGGCCGAGCTCGCCCGCGCGCACGGCGCCGCACACACCGTGGTGGGCTACGACAAGCTCGTTGCCGAGGTGAAGCGGATCACCGGCGGCGCCATGGTGCCGGTGGTCTACGACAGCATCGGCAAGGACACGTTCAATACCAGCCTAGACTGCCTGGCACCCCTCGGCCTGATGGCGAGCTACGGCAGCGCCTCCGGCCCGGTGCCGCCGTTCGATATCGGCATCCTGGCAGCCAAGGGCAGCCTCTTTCTCACCCGCCCGTCGCTCGCGACCTATGTGGCCAAGCGGGCGGACCTGGTGGCGACCGCCAACGACCTGTTCGACATGGTCAAGCAGGGCGCGGTGAAGATCGCGGTCAACCAGACTTTCGCGCTCAAGGACGCAGCGGCCGCGCATACTGCGCTCGAATCGCGCCAGACCACCGGCAGCACCGTGCTGCTGCCCTGAATGAAACGGACAGGGCCGGAACGAGTTCGTCTGCGCCCCCGGCGCGGACTGATCGCGGCGCGAGCGCCGGTGCGCCGGTAGCCTCGGTGCCGCGCGCGCCCGCCGACCTCGCCCGCCTGCCTCTGCGCTTCGACCCGCGCGCAGCCAGCCTCGCCGAGGGGCTGCGTGCGGCGCTCTCGGTCGCGGTGATCGTGGCCGTCGGAACCCTGCTGCACCAGCCGCTGGCCGCGGTTGCCGCCCTCGGCGCGCTGCTCACTTGCCTGTGCGATCCCGGCGGCCCGCTGCGCGCGCGGTTGGGACCGCTGCTCGGCTTCGCGGTGCTCGGCGCGGCAGCGGCGGGCGGATTCGGACTGGCGCGGGCCGGCGGCATCGCGGTCGCGCTGCCGCTCGCGGCCCTGGCCATCTTCGCCTGCAGCTTCGCCCGCGTTTTCGGCCAGGCCGGGCTGCAGATGGGCAACCTGATCACCGTGATGGTCGTGATCGGGCTCGACCAGCCGCTCGCGCCGGGCACCGCCGCCACCGTCGCGGGGCTGTTCCTGGCCGGCGGGCTCTGGGCGAGCCTGCTGACCTTGGCGATCTGGCGCATCCACCCGTACGGCCCCGCCCGCCGGGCGCTCGCGAGCGCCTACCGCACGCTAGGTCGCCTGGCCGACGACCTGCACGCGCTGCTCGCCGCCGCTGCCGCCGCCACGGCGTCCCCGCGCATCGAGGAAGCGCGCTGGGCCGCCCACGCCCGCACCTTCCGCCGCGCCGCACGCGAGGCGATCGAGGCGGCGCGCACGACCTGGTACTTGGCACCCTGCGCGCACGCGGCCCGGCCAGCCGCCGCGGCACCGAGGTGCTGATCCGCCTGGAAGCCGCCGACCAGGCGTTCGGCGCGCTGATCGCGCTGTCCGACAGCCTGGAGCAGGAGACGGATCCCCTGCCTCGCGCCGCCGCCGCCCAGGCGCTGCGGCGCCTGCGGCCCCTGCTGCGTGACGCTTGCCACCGCGATCGAGACCGACCGCTTCGCCCGCACCGGCCGCCTCGCCGCCAGCCTGGACGAGATGGAACGCGGGCTTGCGTCGCTGCCGCGTGACGACCGGGTCCGCATGTTGTTCGCCGCCATCGCCGAACGCCTGCGCATCGCACTGACCCTCGCCACCCCCACCGGTGCCCCCATCGCGGCGGCAGACCGCGCCGCACCTGGCACAGCCTGGTGGCAGCGCGCGCGCGACACGATTCGCAGCAACCTCGATCGCGAGTCGCTGCCGCTGCGCCACGCGCTGCGCGCGGCCCTGGCGGCGGTGCCGGCGCTCGGCTTCACCCTGGTGCACCCGACCCCGTACGGGCACTGGCTCACCATCACCCTCGTGCTCACCATGCAGCCCTATTTCGGACTGACCTGGCTGCGCGCGCTGGAACGGATCGGCGGCACCGTCGCCGGCGGCCTGGTGGCCGCGGCCCTTGCGTTCGTGCTGCACGGGCCGCTGGCGATCGCCGCGGCGCTGTTCCCGCTCGCAGTGCTCAGCCTGTCGCTGCGTACCGTGAGCTATGCGCTGTTCATCACGACCCTGACGCCGATGATCGTTCTGCTGGTAGAACTCGACCTGCCGGGAACCAGCGAACCCACCATCGCCCTGATGCGCGCGCTCTACACCGTGGCGGGCGGACTGCTCGCGGTCGTATCCTGCCTCGTGCTGTGGCCGAGCTTCGAGCCGGCACGCGTCGACGGTGAAGTGCGGGCCGCCATCGCCGCGCACGCGCGCTACGCCGAAACCCTGCTCGCTGCCCTTGTCGACGCACGCTGCCTCGGCACCACCGCCTGGCCGGACGTCGAGAACGCGCGCCGCGCCGCCGGCCTCGCCAGCAACAACCTGGAGGCCTCGTTGTCGCGAGCCTTGCTGGAACCGCGCCGCGCCGGCTTCGCCCGCTTCGAACCCGCCCTCGCGATCGATGCCGCCCTGCGCCGCATGGCCGGCCGCCTGCTCGCCCTGCAACACGACCCCGACGCCGCCACGCTGCAGCCCGAACAGGCGCAGGCCTGGCGCACCTGGATCGCGGCCAGCCTCGCCGCCCCGATCGGCACGCCCCCGGCGCCGGCCCCGCTGGCCCCGGCCGGCGGCAGCGCCGCCGCGGCGTTGCACCGCATCGCCCGTCAGATCGCGCTGATCCACGGCACCGCCGAGCGGTTCGAAGCCGCATGAGCGCCCTTCCCCCCCGCCCCTCTCCCCCCGCAAGCGCAGAGGGAGAGGCGGACGAGCGGGGGGTGTTTTCTACTCGGCTGCCAGGATGTGCTTCGGATCGGCGCCGACCCGGTTGCTGCCGGTACCGGTGGCGCGTGCCAGGGTGAAGTCGTAGCGGACCGAGGGCATGCCTTTGACCGGGGCGTCCGGGTCGCTTGCGACCGGGGCAATCACCAGCGGCGCGGACACGCCGAACACCGTATCGCTGTCGATATGCGGATCATCGCTGAAATAAAGCGCCGTTACCAGTTCCCGATAGCCCGGCGCGCCGATCAGGAAGTGCACATGCGCCGGGCGGCAGCCGTGTCGTCCCTGCCGATGCACGAGGTCGCCCACCGGCCCGTCCATCGGGATGGTGTAGCCGAGCGGACGGACGGTACGGACGTGGAACCGCCCCTCCGCGTCGCAATGGACGTTGCCGCGCATGTCCATGTTGGCGCCACCGTCGACCTGCAGGTCGTAGCAACCCTCGGAGTTGGTCTGCCAGAGCTGGATGAACGCGCCAGGGATGCCGCGCCCGTCGGCGTCGGTAACCCGGCCGTACAGCAGCAGCTCCGCCCGCTTCTGATCCGCAATGATACTGCCGCCGATCGGCACTTCCGGCGCGTCGTCGCGGTAGAACGGGCCGAGCAGGCTCGACGTGGTGCCGAGCTCGGTCGCTTCCCGGTCGTGCATCAGGTTCACCAGCGCCGACAGGCCGAGCACGTCGGAGAGCAGGATGAACTCCTGCCGCGCCGGGGTGCAGGCCTGGCCGACCTTGGTGAGGAAGCCGATCGCGGTCAGCCATTCGTCGGGCGTGAGTCGCACGTCGCGGGCGAAATCGTGCATGTGGCGCACGAGACTCGCCATGACCTCGCGCAGCCGGGCGTCCTTGGTCGTCGCCATCTGATCGAGCACGGCGTCGGTGACGGTCTCGGTGGTCAGGTCCTGCATGGTGGTTCCTCCCGTGCGGCGGGCTATTCCGCCGCGGCGCGTTCCGGCTGGAACGATGTCATCACTTCGGCCGCGAAGGCGCGCAGGTTGGTGATCGAGGCGCGCGGATCGACCAGCAGGATGTTCTCCACCCCGCCTGCGCGCAGCCGTTCCAGCTTGGCGATGACCTCCTCCGGCGTGCCGAGCAGCGGCGCGTCGTCGTGGCGCACGTCGTCCGGCGCCAGCTCGCCGCGGCGCAGGTCGCCGATCGTGTTCAGCACCTGGGCGCGGGTGGCATAGGCCGCCTCCCGCTCCTCGTCGCTGTGCACGAGCTGCAGGGCGCGGGTGGTGCCGACCATCGCCGGATCGTACAGGCGGCCGATCTTCTCGCATTCCTCGCGGAAAATCCTGACACGCTCGATGGTGATACCGATCGAGCCGAGCTGGTCGAGCAGCAGGTTGTAGCCCTCCCGCGCCGCACGGCGGATCGAGTCCGGGCTGCCGGCAGCCAGCCACAGCGGCGGGTGCGGCACCTGGATCGGTTCCGGTTCCACCACGATATTCTCGTAATGCCAGCGCTTACCGTGATGGGAGAACCGCCCCTCGCTGGTCCAGGCCTTGCGGATGACTTCCACCGCCTCGTCGAACCGCTCGGTCGCTTCCTCCTGCGGGATGCAGAAGCCGGCGAACTCGGCGGCGCGATAGCCCTTGCCGACGCCGAGATCGAGTCGCCCGCCTGAAAGCAGATCGAGCGTCGCCGCCTGTTCGGCCACCAGCACCGGATTGTGCCACGGCAGCACAACGACCGCCGTGCCGAGCCGGATGCGGGTGGTGCGCGCCGCCAGGTAGCCGAGCAGGCTCATGGACGCGGAAACCTGCCCCTGGCCGGTGAAATGGTGCTCGACCAGGAAGACGCTGTCGAGGCCGAGGCGCTCCGCCTCGATCACGTAATCGATGAAGTCCCGGTAGCCGTGGCTGTCGCCGTAGCCCACCGCCGGTCCCGCCATGCGCTTGGTGCGCGCGCCGCCGAATAATCCGAACCGCATTTTTCGGCCTCCGAGGACGATCCTGTTGGTTGAGTTGATGTCGATAATGGGCTGCCACGGGCGCCGTGGTCAAGCCGCGCGCTTGCCAGGCCGGCCGCAAGCGCCGAGACTGGCGACAGAACAGAAACGTCTGGAAACGTCGGGAAGCCATGGGTCCCTTCGCCAATCTTCTGGCCAACGCGGCGGTCGCGGGGTTGCTGCTCGGCGGCTTCTACGCCGCAGTGGCCGTCGGGATCGAGATCGCCTTCGGCATGCTCGACATCCCCAACCTGGCCCACCCCGCCTTCGTGATCCTCGGCGCCTTCGCCGTCTGGCTGCTCAACAGCACTTTCGGGGTCGACCCGCTGCTGGCAGGGCTGATCGCGGCACCCGCCTTCTTCCTGCTCGGCGTGGGGCTGTACCAGGCCTACCACGCGCTGTTCGAACGCCATGGCCAGACTTCCCTCCAGGGCCTCGCCTTCTTCTTCGGCATTCTGTTCATCACCGAAGTCGGCCTGGTCATGGCGTTCGGCGCCGACTACCGCTCGGTGCACACCGGCTACGGCGGCACCACCTTCACACTCCTGGGTATCGACCTGCCGGCCCGCATGCTGGTCGCCTTCGTGGTCGCCCTGGTGCTGATCGGCGGCCTGCACGTCTTCCTCGGCCGCACCTTCCTCGGCCGTGCCGTGCGCGCCGTCTCGCAGGACCGCCTCGCCCTGCAACTGATGGGCATCAGCCCTTACCGGATCAAAATGATGGCCTCGGGCATCGCCATGGCGACCGCCGCCATCGCCGGATCGCTGCTGATCGTCATCCAACCCGTCGACCCCTCGCTCGGTGAAGACTACATCGGCCGGGCCTTCGCCATCGTCGTGCTGGGCGGTATGGACAGCTTCGGCGGCATGCTCGCCGCAGCCCTGCTGATCGGCGTCGCAGAAAGCATCGTCGCCACCTTCTACGATCCCTCCTGGGCACCCGCGATCTCGTTCGGCCTGCTGCTCCCCACCCTCGCGCTGCGCGGCGGCGGCCTGCTCGGACGCAGCCTGTGATCACGACCGTCCAACGCATCGATGCTCTGCGAGCGGGCGTTCGAGCCTGGGGCGGGTCATGAGCACCGGCCGTTTCTGGACCGGGCTGGTTGCCGCGGTGGTGTTGGTCGCGGTGGCGACGCGCCTGGTAACCAACCAATACGTGTTCTTCGCCGGCTACGGGGTGCTGCAGGTACATCGTGCTTGCTTCCGCCTGGAACATCCTTGGCGGCTACGCAGGCTACGTGAATTTCGGCACTGCGGCCTTCTTCGCCCTGGGTGCCTATACCAGCGTGGTGCTCGGCAAGCTGGTTCCGTTGCCGATCCCGGTGATGATCCTGGCCGGCGGTCTGGTGTCGGGTCTGGTGGGTGTCCTGATGGGGGTGATGACGTTGCGGCTGCGCGGCGTGTTCTTCTCCATCTGCACCCTGGCGCTGGCGGTGGTGGCGCAGGCAGCGATCACCAACTGGGATTATGTCGGCGGCTCCTCCGGTGCTTATGTCATCCCGCCGCGGGTCGGGCCGTTCGGCGGCAGCTACGTCGAATACCTGTTCCTGGTCATGCTGGTTCTGGCCGGGCTTGCGGTCGGCCTGGCACGCACGATCGAGCGGTCCCGGCTTGGCGACGGGCTGGCTGCGATCCGTGACGATGAGGGCGCGGCCGAGGCGCTGGGGGTGCCGACCTTCCGGCTGAAGCTGGCAATGACCGTGATCAGCGGCGCGCTGATGGGCATGGCCGGGGCACCGCTGCCGTACTACACCGCGTATATCGACCCGTCGTCGGGCTTCGCGCTGTCCTATCCGGTGAACACGATCGCCATGGCGCTGGTCGGCGGCACGGCAACCTGGGCCGGCCCGGTGGTGGGAGCGGTGCTGCTGGACACGGCGCAGCAGACGGCGATGGTAACGATCTCGTCGGGCGCCAACATGATGGTGGTAGGCCTGCTGCTGGTGGGGTTCGTGAGCCTGGCGCCAAAGGGGATCGTGGGACTGGTGCGCGGCCTGACCGGAGGACGGTCCCGGCCGCGCCACGACAAACAAACACGGAGGAAACTCGCATGAACACCGAAATCGGACGGCGGACTGCGGTTGCCGGTGCGCTCGGCATGGGCGCGCTGGGAGCGCTCGGCACGGGCGGCATCCCGGCGCGGGCGGCCGGCGCACCCATCACCATCGGCATGAGCCTGTCGCTGACCGGCCCGCTGGCCGTCTCGGGCCGCGCCATTCTCCTGACCTTGCAGATGTTCGAAGCGGATCTCAACAAGCAGGGTGGCGTGCACGGACGTCCGGTCAAGTTCATCTATTACGACGACCAGAGCAACCCGTCGAACGCGCCGCAGATCTACACCAAGCTGCTGGACATCGACAAAGTCGACCTGTTGATGTCGAACGGTACCAACCTGACCGCGCCTGCCATGCCGGTGGTGATGCAGCGGAACCGGTTGATCGTGGTGATGTTCTCGCTCGGCATCAACGACAAGTTCCACTACCCGCGCTTCTTCCAGACCATGCCGTACGGGCCGAACGGCAAGATGGCCATCTCGAAGGGATTCTTCGACGCGGCGGCGGCGATCGTGCCGAAGGTGAAGACCATCGCCCTGGTCGGCGCGGATGCCGATTTCTCCAAGACCGCCGTCGCCGGGGCACGGGAACATGCCAAGGCAATGGGGCTGAAGATCGTCTACGACCGTACCTATCCGCCATCGACCGTCGATTACGATCCGATCGTGCGCGGCATCGGCGCCGCCAACCCTGACGTGATCTATGTCGGCTCCTACCCGCTTGATACGGTGGGCATGATCCGCTCGGCGCACTCGTTGAAGCTGCGGCCCCGGCTGTTCGGCGGCAGCATGGTGGGCACGCAGATCGGCTCGCTGAAGGCCGAACTCGGCCCGGAGCTGAACGGGGTCGTCAGCTACGAGCTGTATGTGCCGGCGGTGGCCAGGTTCTTCCCCGAGGTCGAGCCGTTCCTGCAACGCTATCGCCCGCTCGCGGTAAAGGCCGGCGTCGATCCGCTCGGCTTCTACATGCCGCCCTTCGCCTATGCCTCGTTCCAGGTGCTGACCCAGGCGGTCGCCGCGGTCGGGCTCGACCAGGCCAAGCTCGCGGACCACATCCATGCCGCCACCTTCAAGACCATGGTGGGCGACATCACGTTCGGCGCCGATGGCGAGTGGGCGCACGAGCGGATGCTGCAGGCGCAGTTCCAGGGCGTGAGCGGTAACGCCGTGCAGCAGTTCATGGACCCGGCGCGCGAGGTGGTGCTCAGCCCGGCGGAGTACAAGACCGGCACGCTGGTCACCCCGTTCGGCGCGGCCTGACGGGAGCGCCGCAGATGACCGCACGCAGCGCGATCGTCACCGGGGGCTTGCGCGGGCTGGGCCGGGCGATGGCCCTCGGCCTGCTCGGCGCCGGCCACAACGTGCTCGCCGTCGGCCACCTGGCCGAGGATGTGGCGGAGATGGAGCGGCTGGCCGACGGCCGGCCGCTGGTACCGCTGCTCGCCGACCTGCGCCGGCCGGCGGAATGCGACCGGGTGACGGCGGCGGCGCGGGCGCGGTTCGGCGGGATCGATATCCTGGTGAACAACGCCGGGCTGACCTTCACCTATATCGACCCGCCGCGCTTCGTGAACGGGCCGCGCAAATTCTACGAGCTGACCGACGAGATCACCCGCAACGTGATGGAAACGAACTACGTCGCCGCCGAGCACATGGCGCGCCGCGTAGCCCCCGAGATGATCGCCCGCGGCTGGGGGCGGATCGTCAACGTCACCACCAAGCTCGACACCATGAACCAGAAGGGCAGCGGCCCCTATGGCCCCTCCAAGGCGGCGCTCGAGATGGCGACCGAGGTCTGGGCGAAGGAGGTCGCAGGCACCGGGCTCACGATCAACATCGTCAACCCCGGCGCCGGGGCGAACACACCGGGGATGGCGCAGGAGATGCGCGACTGGTCGGCGGCCGGAACGAAGCCGCGGCTGGTGGAGCCGGACGAGATGGTGCCGCCGCTGCTGTTCGTCGTCTCCGCGGCCGCCGATGCGGCGAACGGATTCCGCTTCGACGCCAACGCCTGGAACCCCAACCTGCCGGCCGAACGCGCCGCGCGCAACATCGCCCGCCCCGCAGGGTTCGAGCTCTATGCACGCCGGCTGTGGAACGACGCGTGACGGAGACCCGCAGATGACCGACCGAACAACCGCACCGCTCGATCCCGCCGCCATCCGCCTGCACCGCAAGGGAACCGGGCCGGCACTCGTGCTGCTGCACTGCCTCGGGGTGACGCACCGGCTCTGGGACCCGCTCGATCCGCTGGCCGATCGTTTCACCCTGCTCGCCTACGACCTGCCCGGGCACGGCGAGACGCCGCTGCCGGCGGCGCCCTATGGGGTGGAGGAGCTTGCCGACCAGCTTGCCGCGGTGCTGCGGCGGGAGGGAATCGCGCGGGCGCATGTCTGCGGCCTTTCGCTCGGCGGCCTGGTAGCGCAGCGCTTCGCATCCGCCTATCCGGAGCTGACCGACCGCCTGATCCTGGCCGACACCACGCCGCGCTACACTGACGAGATGCGCGCGATGTGGGTCTCGCGAGCTGCGGCGGCACGCCGCGATGGCGTGCCGTCCCTGGTACCGGGCTTGCTGAAAATCTGGTTCACCGCCCCATTCCTGGAGCAAGGTCCGCCGGCGGTGCGTTTCGTGCGCGAAACTCTGTCGGCCTGCGACGGCGAGGGCTACGCGCTGGCGTGCGAAGCGCTGGGTGCGGCCGATCTGCGCCCGCTCGCCGCGCGCATCGCCGCACCCACGCTGGTGCTGTGCGGCGATGCGGAGAGTGCGGCGTTCCAGGATGCCGCACGCTGGATGGCGGAACACATCGGGGCCGCGCGGCTGGAATGGATCGCGCAGGCCGCGCATTGCTCGGTGCGCGAACAACCGGAGCAATGGCGCAACCTGCTCGCCGGCTTTCTGGCCCAGGCGCAAGGGGCCCAGGCGCAGGGGGCATAGGCGCAGGAGGCATAGGCGCGGGGAACGTAAGCGCGCGGGATCGGACGCAGCGCTACCGGTTCATCCCCCGCACGGCCTCGACCACCGCCTTCGTCACCTCGGCGGTGGTCGCCTTGCCACCCAGGTCCGGGGTCATCACCCCGGCCGCGCAGACCTGCTCCACCGCGCGCATCAGCAATTCGGCAGCGGGCTTCTCGCCCAGGTGTTCCAGCATCATCGCCGCGGTCCAGAAGCTCGCCACCGGATTGGCGATCCCCTTGCCCGTGATGTCGAACGCGGAGCCATGGATCGGCTCGAACATCGACGGACTGCGCCGTTCCGGATCGACATTGGCGGTGGGCGCAATGCCGAGCGAGCCGGCGAGTGCTGCAGCCAGATCCGAAAGGATATCTGCGTGCAGGTTGGTCGCCACCACCGTATCGATCGACCCGGGGCGGCGGACCATGCGCATGGTCATCGCATCGACCAGCTCCTTGTCCCAGGTCACGTCCGGATAGTCGTGCGAAACCAGGGCGGCGATCTCGTCCCAGAATACCATGCCGTGCCGCTGCGCGTTCGATTTCGTGACCACGGTCAGGTGCCTGCGCGGGCGGGCGCGGGCGAGGTCGAAGGCGAAGCGCATGATCCGCTCCACCCCGCGGCGGGTGAAGATCGCGGTCTCGGTCGCCACCTCCTCCGGCAGGCCGCGATGGGTGCGCCCGCCCTGGCCGGCGTATTCACCCTCACTGTTCTCGCGCACGATCATCCAATCGAGGTCGCCGGGTCCGACGTCGCGCAACGGCGAGACGATGCCGGGCAGAATGCGGGTCGGGCGGACGTTGGCGTACTGATCGAAGCCCTGGCAGATGGCGAGCCTGAGGCCCCACAAGGTCACGTGGTCGGGCAGGTTCGGATCGCCCACCGCGCCGAAATAGATCGCATCCGCCGTGCGCAGCCACGCCAGCCCGTCGGGCGGCATCATCACCCCATGCTTGCGATACCAGTTCGATCCCCAGTCGTAGTGATCTACCGCGAGGGTGAAGCTGCCGTCACGGCTCGCCACCGCATCGAGCACTTCGAGCCCGGCGGCGATCACTTCGGGGCCGATGCCGTCGGCGGGGATGGACGCGATGCGATGGGTACGGCTGGCTGGCATGGGCAGGATCCTCGGCGACAAGCACGGATGGGGCGGGCGAGGCGGTTCGTTGGGCGAAGCGCGCCGGCAGGTCAAGACCCGGCCGCGCCGGCGCGGGGCGCAGCGGGTGCGCTCAGCGGTAGGTCGCGATCCACCGGCGGTCGAGCCATGCCTTCCACCACGCCATACCGCGCCCCGCCAGGCTGCACCCGCCGCGCCACGCCACCGCCCGCCCGTCGCCGAGGCCGAGGATCGCCAGAGCCCGAAGCTGCGGTCGCCAGGGACGCGGCGCCTGCCCGCGCAGGGCGCGCCGCAGGTTCGCCGCCAGCACCGGGCCGGCGCGTACCGCCCACACCCCGGCCTTGGGCCGCGCCGCGCCCAGGATCGCTGCGCAGTCGCCGGCGGCAAACACGGAGGGGTGGCTGACGCTGCGCAGGCCGGTATCGACCTGCACGCAGCCGTCGGCATCGCAGGCGAGGCCGGCGGCGGCGAGCAGCGCCGGCCCGGCGACGCCGGTGGCCCAGATCGCCGCGACGACCGGCTCGGCGGTGCCATCGGACAGCGCCAACCGGCCGTCGCTCAGCGTCTCCGCCCGCACCCCGGCACGCATGGCCACGCCGGCTGCCGCCAGCGCGGCGGTGACGATCCGCCGGGCACGTGCCGGCGCCTCCGGCAGCGGCGCCGCCGCCGCGCCGACCAACAGGATCCGCGCCCGCCCGGCAAACCGCCGCGCCAGGGCCAGCGCCAGTTCGGTGCCGCCCGCGCCGTCGCCCACCACGGCGATGCGAGCGCCGGCCGGCAGCGCCGCGTCCAGGCGAGCGAGACGGTCGAGGAAACCGCCGATCGGCTTCACCGCGATCGTCCCCTCCCCGGCCGCGCCCGCCGGCAGGCGCGGCAGGCCGCCGATATCGAGCGACAGCAGGTCGAATCCCACCGCCGTCCCGTCGGCCAACGCGACCCGACGCGCCGCGAGGTCGATCGCCACCGCCGCCGCTACGACCAGCCGCGCCCCGGCGCGCGCAACCAGCGGGGCGAGGTCGATCGCGGCGTCGTCCACCGTGCACGCGCCGCGGATCACGGCGGGCAACAGACCCGAGTAGAGGCTGCGGGGCTCGCGTGCGATCAGGGTCAGGCGGACGCCCGGCTCCGGCCGGCGGGCGAAGCGGCGCAGCACCTCCACCTGGGCGTGGCCGCCACCGAGCAGGACGAGATCGCGCCCGGCCGGGCTCACGCGCCGGCGCGGCCGGTGTCAGGCATTGGTGATGCCGCCGTCGACCGTGACGGTCTGGCCGGTGACGTAGGAGGAATCCTTCCGAGCAGAGGAAGCGGATCACCCCGGCCACCTCCTCCGGCCGGCCCCAGCGGCGCAGCGGGATATCGGTGCGGTAGGCCTCGCCGCGTTCGGCGATCAGGGTGGTGGTCATGGCGGTCTCGATCACCCCCGGCGCCACCGCATTCACCAGCACGTCCGGCGCGAGCTTGCGGGCGAGCGAGCGGGTCAGGCCCACGAGCCCGCCCTTGGCGGCGGCATAGGCGGCGCGGTCGGGGCTACCACGGCGGTAGGCGAGCGAGCTCGCGAACACGATCCGCGCCGGCCCGCGCGCGCCGGCCGGCGGGGCGGCGCGCGGGATGAAGGCCACCGCCATGTCGTAGGCATTGGTCAGGTTGGCCGCGATCGCACGGTCCCAGACCCCGTGATCCTCCGCCGCCAGCGGATCGGGCTCGAACAGCCCGGCCAGGTGGATCAGCGCCGCAGACCTTGCCGCCGGCCTGATCGAGCGCGGCAGCGCAATCGGCTGGGGTGGCGAGGTCCGACCGCCAGGCCGCCAGCCGCGCCGTGCCGAGCGCCTGCTCCGCCGCCTCCAGCCGCGCCGCGTCGCGGTCGATCAGCAGCACATGCGCCCCACCTTGCAGGAACATCCGCGCGGTGGCGAGGCCGATGCCGCCGGCGCCGCCGGTGATGGCGATGCGCTGGCCGGCGAACGCGGCCATCTCAGGCCGCCCGGGCGAGGCCGAACCGGTCGGCCATCACCTGCACGCGGCAGCATGAAGCGCGGCTCGTCCGGCAGGTAGTCGGCAACGGCGTTGTGACCGTGCCGATATTGTCCCACATCAGCACGTCGCGCTCGGTCCAGCGATGCGCATAGAGATAGTCGGCGCGGTCCTGGTGGCGGAACAGGAAGTCGAGGATCTCGCCGCTTTCCTGCGGGTCCATGCCGTCGATCCACATGGTGTAGCCGGGGTTGGCGTACAGCACGATGCGCCCGGTGATCGGATGGCGGCGGAAGATCGGCTGCGAAACCGGCGGCTTCTTCGCCCGCTGCTCCGGCGTGAGCGGCGTGCGCCGCGAACCGGGGCGCTTGCGCATCTTGTCCCAGAACTTGGCGAAGTCGTGCGTCGCGGTGCGGCCTTCCAGCCGCTGCTTCAGGTCCTCCGGCAGGTCGTCGTAGGCGGCGTGCATGTTGCGGAACTGGGTCTCGCCGAGCGGCTTGCCGTTGCGCTGCGGCACGCGGCGGCAGTGCAGCACGTTGGCCAGCGCGATGTCGTGGCTGTACGACATGTCGGTGTGCCAGCCCTGGCCGGCGTCGTTCAGGCCGAGCGGGTTGCCGCCCTCCTTCATGTTGGACAGGATCATCACCTCCGGGAAGTCCGGCGTCGTGGAACAGGTTGGCGACGTTGACCTCCAGTGTCGCCGAAACGGCGGCCGAAGGCGGCAAGCGCGGCGGCGTCCAGGTCCTGGTCGCGGGAAGCACAGCACGCCATGCGCGCCGAGCGCGCGCAGCAGGGCGGCGGTCTCGGCCTCGACTGATCGGACGGGCGAGGTCGATGCCGTCGATCCGCGCGCCGAGCGTCTGGCCGGTCGGGGTGATCTGCATGGGCGGTCCCTCCTCGGAAACGGGCGGGATATCAGCGCGTCGTGGGGCGGAGGGGAAGGGGCGCGCCCGGATCAGTGGTGCGCGGCGAGCTGCCAGACCGCAAACATGGCCCCGCTGATCGTGACGATGTTCACGAACACCGCGGCGATGATCCACTGCGCCGTGCTGGTGCGCAGTGTGGCGATTCCGGTGCGGACGGAGGCGATTTCGGTGCGGACGGAGGCGATTTCCGTGCGGAATTCGGTGCGCAGCTCAGCGCCCAAGGTGGCGATCTCGGCGCGCAGCTCCGAACCGAGCGCCACGATCTCCGCCCGCAGCTCCGCGATGTCCGCCTTGGTTGCCAGATCGCCCGAAATCGCTTCCGACAACGCTTCGGCCGCACCGACCGCCTGGTCGCGCGTGAACCCCGCCTGTTCCAGGCGGCGGGAGAGCTTCAGCGTGTCGAACAGAACCGCCATCACGACGCCATCCTAGCAGGCCGACGTTGGCCTGTCGCCTGCAGCGTCCGGCCGCCCGGCACCTCTGGTCGCGTTCCGGTTGGCCGCCGACCTGCCACCAGGACCGCCGCGCTTCAGACCCGCCGCACCACGTAGCTTCCGTTCCAGCGCCGCGACGATGGCGTCGGCGTGCGCGGAGTCGCGCGCCTCCACCATCACCTCCAGCTCGGCCGCCTGCACCGAGGCCGCGGCGAACAGCCGCTGGTGCGACACCTCGATGATGTTGCCGCCGGCGCCGCCGATCTTGCCGGCGATGTCGGCCAGCACGCCGGGCCGGTCGGGGATCTGCAGGTGCAGCCGCAGCAGCCGCCCGTCGCGCAGCAGGTTGCGCAGCAGCACGTTGGACAGGATGCGCGCATCGATGTTGCCGCCGGTCACCGCGCACGCCGACCCGCTTGCCCGCGAAGCGGCTCGGGAAAGGTCAGCAGCGCGGCCAGCGCCGACCGCGCCGGCGCCCTCGGCCACCGTCTTGGCGCCCTCGACCAGCAGCCCGATCGCTTCCTCCACCGCGCGCTCGGGCACCACCAGCACGTCGGTCACCCGCCGGCGCACGATCTCCGAGCGGCAGCTCGCCGATGTCGCGCACGGCGATGCCCTCGGCGATGGTCGGGCCGCCCACCGAGACCGGCGCGCCCGGCCAGGCGCTGCGCCATGGCGGCATAGGCCTCGACCTCGACGCCGAACACCGCGATGCCCGGGCGCAGCGCCGTCGCCGCCACCAGCGCAGCCGGCGAGCAGACCGCCGCCGCCGACCGGGATCACCAGCGCGTCGAGCTCGGGCGCGTCCTCCAGCAGTTCCAGCGCCAGGGTGCCCTGGCCGGCCATCACCGCCGGATCGTCATAGGGGTGGATGAACACCAGCTGCCGCGATCTCGCGCCAGCTGCTGCGGCGTGCGCCGCGGCCTCGGCCAGGGTCTCGCCGTGCAGCACCACCTCGGCGCCCCAGGCGGCGGTGCGGGTGACCTTGGTCGCCGGGGTGAATTTCGGCATCACGATGGTGGCGGCGATGCCGAGCAGCTGCGGCGTGGCGCGCCACCGCCTGGGCGTGGTTGCCGGCCGACATCGCGATCACGCCGCGCGCGCGCTCCGCCGCGCTCAGCAGCGCCAGGCGGTTGGCCGCGCCGCGCTCCTTGAACGCGCCGGTGACCTGCAGATTGTCGAGCTTGAGCATGACCTCCGCGCCGGTGGCGCGGCGAGACGGCGTCCGACGGCAGCCGCGGGCGTGCGCAGCACGCGCCCGGCGATCCGCCCCGCCGCCGGCGCGCACGTCGGCCGAGGGCGATCATGCCCGGCTCATGCCGCAGCGCCTGCTCACGAGACGCGGATTTCCGAGGATCTCGTACGACCGGTCGCCGCCCGGCGCCGGCACCGAGACGGTGTCGCCCACCTTCTTGCCGATCAGCGCCTTGGCCAGCGGCGAGGACACCGACAGCCGGCCGATCTTGATGTCGGCCTCGTGCACGCCGACGATCTGGTAGGTGGCTTCCTTCTCGGTCTCCTCGTCGACCAGCCGGACATGCGCGCCGAACTTCACGTGGTCGCCGGACAGGCTGGACGGGTCGATCACCTCGGCCGAGGAGACGATCTCCTCCAGCTCGGCGATGCGGCCCTCGATGAAGGACTGGCGTTCGCGCGCGGCGTGGTATTCGGCGTTCTCCGACAGATCGCCATGCGCTGCGCGCCTCGGCGATCTGCGCGAATGATCGACGGACGCTCGTCCGACTTGAGCTGGCGCAGCTCCTCTTCCAACCGCTGCAGGCCGGGGGCGGTCATCGGGAACTTCTGCACGTCGTGGTCCTTCGACGCGTACAGCCGGCGCTCGACAGGGCACGACAGCGGCCATGACCACCGCCGCGGCCGAGCCGCGGCCCGGCCGTCGACGGAAGCGTCAGAACGATCCGCGAAAATAGGACTGGAGCGGCGCGACTTCAAGCGTTCCCGCACTTCAGCGCGGCGATGGCGTGCACCGCCGCCCGTGCGCCCGCCATGGTGGTGTAGTGCGGCACCCCGTGGGTCAGCGCGCTGCGGCGGATGGCGAAGCTGTCGGCCACCGACTGCGCGCCGGAGGCGGTGTTGATGACCAGCTGCACCTCGCCGGAACGGATCGCGTCGACGCAGTGCGGCCGGCCCTCCAGCACCTTGTTCACCACCGTCACCGCCAGGCCGGCGTCGCGGATGCGCGCCGCGGTGCCGCGGGTGGCCACGATGGCGAAGCCCATGTCGGTCAGCCGCCGCGCCAGCGCGGGCACGCCCTTCTTGTCGGCGTCCTTGACCGAGAGGAACACCGTGCCGGCCTGCGGCAGGATCACGCCGGCGCCGAGCTGCGATTTGGCGAAGGCGCGCTCGAAGCTGGAATCGAGGCCCATCACCTCGCCGGTCGATTTCATCTCCGGCCCCAGGATGGTGTCCACGTCGGGGAAGCGGGCGAACGGGAACACCGCCTCCTTCACCGCGACATGCGGCGCGATCGCCTGGTCGTCGAGGCGGAAATCGGCGAGCCGCGCGCCGGCCATCACCCGCGCGCCGATCTTCGCCACCGCGACGCCGGTCGCCTTGGCGACGAACGGCACGGTGCGGGAGGCGCGCGGGTTCACCTCCAGCACGTAGATCACGTCGTCCTTGATCGCGTATTGCACGTTCATCAGCCCGACGACGCCGAGCGCCTGCGCCATCGCCTCGGTCTCCGCCTTCAGCTCGGTCACGGTGGCCGGGCGAGAGCGTGTAGGGCGGCAGCGCGCAGGCGGAATCGCCGGAATGGATGCCGGCTTCCTCGATGTGCTCCATCACGCCGGCGACATAGACGGTCTCGCCGTCGGCGATGCAGTCGACATCGACCTCGATCGCGTCGTTCAGGTAGCGGTCGATCAGCACCGGGATTGTCGCCGCGAGACGCGCACCGCCTCGCGCATGTAGCGGTGCAGGCCGGCGCGGTCGTAGACGATCTCCATCGCCCGGCCGCCGAGCACGTAGCTCGGGCGGATCACCACCGGATAGCCGATGCGCTCGGCGATCGCCTCCGCCTCCGTCGGCCGAGCGCGCGATGCCGTTCTCCGGCTGGCGCAGGCCGAGGCGGTGCAGCAGCTGCTGGAAGCGCTCGCGGTCCTCGGCGATGTCGATCGCGTCGGCGCTGGTGCCGAGGATCGGGATGCCCGCCGTGCGTCAGCGCCTGCGACAGTTTCAGCGGCGTCTGCCCGCCGTACTGCACGATGCAGCCGAGCAGCGTGCCGGCCTGCTGCTCGCGGCGGACCAGGGCGATCACGTCCTCCGCGGTCAGCGGCTCGAAATACAGCCGGTCGGAGGTGTCGTAGTCGGTGGAGACGGTTTCCGGGTTGCAGTTGACCATGATGGTCTCGAACCCGGCCTCCTTCAGCGCGTAGGCGGCGTGGACGCAGCAATAGTCGAACTCGATGCCCTGGCCGATGCGGTTCGGGCCGCCGCCGAGGATGACGATCTTCTGCGCGTCGGTCGGATCGGCCTCGCAGACCGGGGTGCCGAAGCCGCCCTCGTAGGTGGAATACATGTAGGGCGTGGCGGAGGCGAACTCGGCGGCGCAGGTGTCGATGCGCTTGTAGACCGGCATGCACGCCGAGGCGCTGCGCGCAGGGCGGCCACCTCGGCTTCGCTGCGGCCGGTGAGCTGCGGCCAGGCGCTGGTCGGAGAAGCCGAGCGCCTTGAGCCGGCGCAGCGCGCCCGGCGTCCTGCGGCAGGCCGTCGCGCGGCGACCGCGCGCTCGGCGGCGACGATGCGCGCGAGCTCGCGCAGGAACCACGGGATCGAACTTGCTGGCGTCGTGGATGTCCTCGACCGAGAGGCCGGCGCGCAGCGCCTGCGCGGCCATCAGCAGCCGGTCGGGGCGCGGGGTCGGACAGCGCGGCGCGGAACGCGTCGGGCCCGCCGTCGCCGGGCGGCTCGATCTCGATCGAGGCCGGACAAGCCCGGTCTCCATGCTGCGCAGGCCCTTCTGCAGCGCCTCGGCGAAGCTGCGGCCGATCGCCATCGCCTCGCCGACCGATTTCATCGCGGTGGTCAGCAGCGCCGGCGTGCCGGGGAATTTCTCGAAGGTGAAGCGGGGGATCTTCACCACGACGTAGTCGATGGTCGGCTCGAAGCTCGCCGGCGTGACGCGGGTGATGTCGTTGGCCAGCTCGTCCAGCGTGTAGCCGACCGCGAGCTTGGCGGCGATCTTGGCGATCGGGAAGCCGGTCGCCTTGGACGCCAGCGCCGAGGAGCGCGAGACGCGCGGGTTCATCTCGATGATGACCATGCGCCCGTCGGCGGGGTTGACCGCGAACTGCACGTTGGAGCCGCCGGTATCGACGCCGATCGCGCGCAGGCAGGCGATCGAGGCGTCGCGCATGCGCTGGTATTCCTTGTCGGTCAGCGTCAGCGCCGGGGCGACGGTGACGCAGTCGCCGGTGTGGATGCCCATCGGATCGACGTTCTCGATGGAGCAGACGATGATGCAGTTGTCCGCGCGGTCGCGGACCACCTCCATCTCGAATTCCTTCCAGCCGAGCACGCGATTCCTCGATCAGCACTTCGGTGGTGGGCGAGGCGTCGAGGCCGCCGGCGACGATCTGCTCGAACTCCTCGCGGTTGTAGGCGATGCCGCCGCCGGTGCCGCCGAGGGTGAAGCTGGGGCGGATGACGGCGGGCAGGCCGACCGCGGCGAGCGCGGCGCGGGCTTCGTCCATGCGTGTGGGCGATGGCGGATCGTCGGCGATTCGATGCCGATCTCCGCCATGGCGTCGCGGAACTTCAGCCGGTCCTCGGCGCGGTCGATCACCTCGGCGCGGGCGCCGATCAGCTCGACGCCGTGGCGCTCCAGCGCGCCGGACGCGGCGAGCTGCATCGCGGTGTTGAGCGCGGTCTGGCCGCCCATGGTGGGCAGCAGCGCGTCGGGCTTCTCGCGGGCGATGATCTTCTCGACGATCTCGGGCGTGATCGGCTCGATGTAGGTGGCGTCCGCCAGGCCGGGGTCGGTCATGATGGTGGCGGGGTTGGAGTTGACCAGGATGACGCGGTAGCCCTCCGCGCGCAGCGCCTTGCAGGCCTGGGCGCCGGAATAGTCGAACTCGCAGGCCTGGCCGATGACGATCGGGCCGGCGCCGATGATGAGGATGGAGTGGATGTCGGTGCGATTGGGCATGGACTACTTGCTTGCAGGAGGGCGCTGCGGATCGATCGTTTGCGCTGACGATCTGCGGAAGAGCCGGAGGTCGAAGTTCTGGCGTTTGTGCCGGAGCGGCGGATGGATGTCTTCCCGCAGAGCCTTCAGCAGCATTTGGATCCGCTCTCCGAGATTTTCCGATGAGCGGCCAAAGATCTCATCGGTAAAGGCGTAGAGCGCCCTGAGAACGTCAGGAGGCGCTACAAGTGTCAGAGCATTGACGGCGTCAATGTAGTGCGTCTGCGTCGTTGCCATATTATTTAATTGCCCGGAAAGGGCCGCCACATAGTCCTTGTAGAGGTCAAGTTTCATTTTACGCCAATCTGCCTCGCGCTCTCTCCTTTTGGTTAAGAGATATGTGGATCCAGCCGTCAATGCTGCGACAATTATCGCAACCGCTCCGGAAATGGCTGCTGAGAACGCGGCGTTATTCATCGCTCTTATTGCGAACCCTGTTGGTGAGCGGCCAGACAGAAGAAGGATTCAACGCAGATGCACGCAAATGGACCGAGCGGAACGGCCCGCCAGCGGCATGGGCCCGAGGCAGCAGCACACTCCGCCGCGCGGGATTGGGTGGGATCGCTGAGGCGGCACGCTGCATCTGCGTGTATTTGCGCCCATTTGCGTGCATCTGCGTTTGACTTTCCTTGCTTCCTTACGGGGCCACGGGACGCCGGCCGCCGCATTCGGCCCTCCGCCGTCGAACCCAACGCCCCGGCCTGCAACAGACCTTGCGGTAAGCCGGTTATTCATTCTCTATTCCGCGCGCCGCCGCCACCCCGGCCGGGGTGAGTTCCAAATGCCAGTGGCACTGCAACGCCCCCTCCGGCAGGCGGATCGGCTCGCGGATCAGGCCGCGGCGCAGGCATTCGGCGATGCCGGTGCGGAAGCCGTCCGCGTCCAGCGCGTCGGCAGACAGCACGCGGAAGCGCTCGTAGCCGGCCTCTATATTCGGCTCGTTGATCACGTGGCGGAAAGCGGTCGCCAGGATCGGGACCACCGGGTCGATCAACGACCCGCCTCCATCAGCGCCACGAAGCGGGCGAACAGGTAGTGGCTGTCGGACGGCCCGGGGCTCGCCTCCGGATGGTATTGCACGCGAAAAGACCGGCCGGTCCGTCGCAGGCGATGCCCTCGTTGGAGCCGTCGAACAGCGACACTGGGTGACCCGCACGCCGTCGCCGGCAAGCGTCTCGGGATCGACCGCGAAGCCGTGGTTCTGGCTGGTGATCTCCACCCGCCCGGTGGTCAGGTCCTTGACCGGCTGGTTGGCGCCGCGATGGCCGCGCGCCATCTTGTAGGTCGCGCGCCCAGCGCCAGCGCCAGCAACTGGTGCCCGAGGCAGATGCCGAACAGCGGCACCCCGCGCTCCAGCACGCCGCGGATCGCCGGCACCGCGTACGCCCCGGTCGCCGCCGGATCGCCCGGCCCGTTCGACAGGAACACGCCGTCCGGCCGGTGGCGCAGGATGTCCTCGGCCGAGGCGGTCGCCGGCACCACCGTCACCCGGCACCCGGCGGAGGCCAGGCAGCGCAGGATGTTGCGCTTCGCCCCGTAATCCACCGCCACGACGTGGATGCGCGGCGCGGTCTGCCGCCCGCTGCCCGTCGGGCCAGGCCCAGCGCGTCTCGTCCCAGTCATAGGTCTGCCGGCAGGTGACCTCGCTGCGCGAGGTCCATCCCCTCCAGCCCCGGCCAGGCGGCGGCGCGCGGCGCGCAGGGCCGGCCAGGTCGAACCGCCCGTCGGCCGGGATAGGCCAGCACGCCGGTCGGCGCGCCGCCGTCGCGGATGCGCATGGTCAGCGCCCGCGTGTCCACCCCGGCGATGCCCGGCGACGCCGCGCGCGCGCAGCCAGGCATCCAGCTGCTGGGCGGCGCGCCAGTTGGACGGCTCGGTCACGTCCTGCTTCACCACCAGGCCGCGGGCGGCGATGGGGTCGGCCTCCATGTCCTCGGGGTTGGCGCCGACATTGCCGATATGCGGGAAGGTGAAGGTGATGATCTGGCCGGCATAGGACGGGTCGGTCAGCGTTTCCTGGTAGCCGGTCATGCCGGTGTAGAAGCAGACCTCGCCCACCGGGCGCCGGGCGTCGGCGGTTGGCGCGCCGAAGCCGCGACCCCAGAACACCGTGCCGTCGGCCAGCACGAGGGCGGCGGTGGCGCCCGGTGGCGGCGCGGACGCCGCTCCGGGTTCGGCCGCTCCGTCCGGGCGGTCCCCGCCGGGCTGATCCCCCATCGCGCGATCTCCTGCGGCCCCGTTGTCCCCTGCGGCCCCGTTGTCCCCGGCGGCCCTGCTCCCGGTAGCCCGTCCCCCGGCAACCCGCTCGCCCCCGGGCACATCGGCCCCGGGCAGGTCGCCCAACGCGAGGCCGGTGGCGGCGAGCACCGCCGGCCAGTGCCGCGCCGGAATCGCATGGGCCTGGCGCCATTTGCGGACCGCTTCGGGACCGACGCCGGTCAGCCGCAACGCGGCCTCCGGCCCGCCCAGACGATCCAGGATCTCATCGACGGAAAGGGGCATGTCATCTCCCTACGGGAAGTTTTCTCCCACCGCAAGCGCGCACAAGCAAGGTGGGAAGTTTTTTCCCACCCACCTCCGGCCGCCGCGGGATATAATGTGATCGGTCCCTGGACGTGCCCGGCCTCCAGTGCTGAAACCGCCACCGAAACCGCGGACCGTTCCCGGAAGGAGCACGCCATGGGCCTGCGCGAGCAGTTCACCGACCAGCTCAAGACCTCGATGAAGGCCGGCGAGCGCCGCGCGCACCTCCACCCTGCGCATGATCCTGGCGAAGCTGAAGGACACCGACATCGCCGCCCGCCCGAAGGGCGTCGCCACAGGTGCCGGACGACGAGATCGTCGCCATGCTGCGCGGCATGGTGAAGTCGCGCCGCGAATCGGTGGACGCTGTACCGCCAGGGCAACCGCCCGGAGCTGGCCGACAAGGAGGAAGCCGAGATCGCGGTGATCGAGAGCTTCCTGCCGCAGACCGATGGACGAGGCCGCCACGGCGGAGGCGGTCGACGCCGCGATCGCCGACACCGGTGCCGCCTCGGTCAAGGACATGGGCAAGGTCATGGCCGAGCTGCGCGCCCGCCACGCCGCCAACCTCGACATGGCCCGCGCCGGGGCGGCGGTGAAAGCGAAGCTCGGCGGCTGATGGCGCTCCCGTCCGCTTTCCTCGACGAGCTGCGGGCACGCACCCCGCTGCGCGCCGCTGATCGGACGGCGGGTGAAGCTGGCACGCGCCGGGCGGCAATGGAAGGGCGTGCTGCCCGTTCCACGGCGAGAAGACGCCCGAGCTTCTACGTCTACGACGACCACTACCACTGCTTCGGCTGCGGCGCGCATGGCGATGCCATCAGCTTCGTCATGCAGAGCCGACGGCGCCGGCTTCATGGAGGCGGTCGAGCGGCTGGCCGCCGAGGCCGGGCTGGAGGTGCCGAAGCCCTCCCCCGACGCCGCCGAGGCCGAACGCCGCCGCCACGACCTGACCGGCGTGCTGGAGATGGCGCAGGCCGGCCTACCAGCGCCGGCTGTTCCTGCCCGAGGGGCGCGCCGCGCTCGACTATCTGCTGCGGCCGCGGCCTGTCGCGAGGCGACCATCCGCCGCTTCGGCCTCGGCTGGTCGGGCGAGGGCCGCGGCGCACTGGTCGGCGAGCTGGCGACGCGAGGGGATCGAGCCCGGACCTGCTCGCCGAGGCCGGGCTGCTGCGCGCGGCGAGGACCGGCCGGCGCGCGGTCGGCGAATTGTTCTTCAACCGGGTGATGTTCCCGATCCGCGACCGCCGCGGCCGGGTGATCAGCTTCGGCGGCCGCACCCTGGGCGACGGCCAGCCGAAATACCTCAACGGGCCGGAGACCGCGCTGTTCTCCAAGCGGCGCAACCTCTACGCGCTGGATCTGCGCGCGCGCGCGGCGGTGCGCGGCGGCGGCGGCCGCGTGGTGGTGGTCGAAGGCTACATGGACGTGATCGCGCTGCACCAGGCGGGATTCGGCGGCGCCGTCGCACCGCTCGGCACCGCGCTGACCGAGGAGCAGCTGGAGGAGCTGTGGCGCCTGTCGCCGGCGCCCGGTGCTGTGCTTCGACGGCGATGCCGCCGGCGCCCGCGCCGCGGCCCGAGCGGCCGAACTGGCGCTGCCGCTGCTGGCGCCGGACCGCACGCTGCGCTTCGCCGCGCTGCCGCCCGGCGAGGACCCGGACACGCTGGTCCTGCCGTCAGGGACCGGCGGCGTTCCAGGCGGTGCTGGACGCCGCGCGGCCGTTGTCGGACGCGCTGTTCGACCTGCGTGCGCGAGCCCGGCGGCCAGGCGCGACGCCCGAGCAGCGTGCCGGCGTTCAAGCGCCGGCTGGAGGCTGCGGCGGAGCGCAGTCGCCGACCGGGGCCTGGCGGGCGAGTACCGCCAGGCGCTGCTCGACCGGTTCTACGCCGCCCGCGGCACCGGCAGCGGCAGCGGGCGCTGGCCGTCGCGCGGGGCGGCGGTCGGAGAGCGCGGCGGCGGCAGGCCGCGCTTCGGGGCCGGCGGCGGCGCACCCGGCGGCCGGCCGACCTGGCTGCCGCCCGGACGAACGCCACCGCGGCCCGTGCCTTCCGACGCGGTCGCGACCGCCGAGCGGCTGCGCATCCTGCTCGCCATCCTGCTGCGCCATCCGGAGCTTTGCGGCCGATGTCGGGCCGGCGCTGGCGGGCCTCGACCTGCCGCCGGCGCTCGGAGCCGTGCGCGCGGCGCTGGCCGACTGGGCGGAACAGGCCGAACTCCTTGACTCCGGAGGGATCATGGACCACCTGACGGCTTCTGGATTGGCTGCCGAGGCGGCGCGGATCCTGGCAACCACCCCCGTCCCGTTGCCGGCGCTGCGCGTCCCCGTCGGCCATGCCGGCGAGGCCGAGGCGGGGTGGTGGCATATTTTCGGGCTGATGCATCGCGACCGGCTGGAAGCCGAGGTGGCGGCGGCGAACCGCGAGTTCGCGCGCCTGACCGACGACGCCACGCAGCGGCGGCTGATCGCGCGCTCGCGCGCGAGGCCCTGCGACAAGGTCGATCAGCGGCGAGACCCGACGGGGTCGGAGCCGAGCCGCATGAGCCGCTATTCCGGGCGCCCGCCGCGCCGCCCGCGACTTGATTCGGAGAGCCGTGAACGATGGCGACCAAGCCCGCCGCAACCGCCGAGACCGCCACCGCCGAAGCACGACGTGGAAACCACCCTGCTCGATGTCGCCGCCGCCGCCGTGAAGCGGCTGATCGCGCGCGGCAAGGAGCGCGGCTACATCACCTTCGACGAGCTGAACGCCGTCCTGCCGCCGGAACAGAACAGTTCCGAGCAGATCGAGGACGTGATGGCCAATCTCAACGAGATGGGCATCCAGGTCGTCGAGAGCGAGGAAACCGAGGACGGCGAGGCGCCGCCGTCAAGCCAAGGCCGATAAGCCGGAGGAAGCCGAGGAAGAGGAGCCTACCGGCAACGTCGACGAGGCAAACCTCGGCCGCACCGACGACCCGGTGCGCATGTACCTGCGCGAGATGGGCAGCGTCGAGCTGCTGTCGCGCGAGGGCGAGATCGCCATCGCCAAGCGCATCGAGGCCGGCCGCGACATGATGATCGGCGGGCTGTGCGAAAGCCCGCTGACCTTCAAGGCGATCATCTCCTGGCACGACCAGCTCAAGGCCGGGCGGATGCTGCTGCGCGACATCATCGACCTGGAAGCGACCCAGGGCGGCGGCGCCGAGGCCGCGGCCGTCGCCGAACCCGGTGCCGAGGCGCGCGACGGTTTCGAGGCGCACGAGGAAACCGACGACGAGGAGGAAGGCGAAGGCGCCGGCCTCTCGCTGTCGGCGCTGGAAGAGAAGCTGAAGCCCGAGGTGCTCGCGACCTTCGAGGAAATCGAAGGCCTGTACAAGAAGCTGCAGAAGATGCAGTCGCGCCGGCTGGAGACCATGACCAGCGGCGAGGAGGTCAACGCGCGATCCGAGAAGAGCTACGAGAAGCTGCGCGAGGAGCTGGTCGAGAAGGTCGGCCAGGTGCGGCTGCACAACAACCGCATCGAGGAGCTGGTCACCCAGCTCAAGGAGCTCAACCAGCGGCTGACCGGGCTGGAAGGCCAGTTGCTGCGCCTGGCCGAAGCGAACAAGGTCAACCGCGAGGAGTTCCTGAAGCACTACCGCGGCAGCGAGCTCGATCCGAACTGGTTCGAGCGGGTGAGCAAGCTGCCCGGCAAGGGCTGGAAGGCCTTCGCCGCCCGCGCATCCGGCACAGATCGTCGGCCATCCGCGCGCAGATCGGCGCGGTCGCCAACGACGCCGGCCTGCCGATCGGCGAATTCCGCCGCGTGTACGCGACCGTCGCGCGCGGCGAGCGCGATTCGCGCGCGCGCCAAGAAGGAGATGATCGAGGCGAACCTGCGCCTGGTGATCTCGATCGCCAAGAAATACACCAACCGCGGCCTGCAGTTCCTGGACCTGATCCAGGAAGGCAACATCGGCCTGATGAAGGCGGTCGACAAGTTCGAGTACCGCCGCGGCTACAAGTTCTCGCACCTACGCGACCTGGTGGATCCGCCAGGCGATCACGCGCTCGCATCGCCGACCAGGCGCGCACCATCCGCATCCCGGTGCACATGATCGAGACGATCAACAAGCTGGTGCGCACCTCGCGCCAGATGCTGCACGAGATCGGCCGCGAGCCGGCGCCCGAGGAACTCGCCGAAAAGCTCGGCATGCCGCTGGAGAAGGTGCGGAAGGTGCTGAAGATCGCCAAGGAGCCGATCAGCCTGGAGACGCCGATCGGCGACGAGGAAGACAGCCACCTCGGCGACTTCATCGAGGACAAGGCGGCGGTGATCCCGCTGGACGCCGCGATCCAGGCCAACCTGCGCGAGGCGACCACGCGGGTGCTGTCGCTCGCTGACGCCGCGCGAGGAACGGGTGCTGCGCATGCGCTTCGGCATCGGCATGAACACCGACCACACGCTGGAAGAGGTCGGCCAGCAGTTCAACGTGACGCGCGAGCGCATCCGCCAGATCGAGGCGAAGGCGCTGCGCAAGCTGAAGCACCCGTCGCGCGCCGCAAGCTGCGCAGCTTCCTGGACGATTGAGCATGATCCGCGCCCCCCTGCCCGCCTCGCCCTGAATGCGAATGGACGCGACCACGCGGGTGGCGGTGACGGTGACGTTCCTGCGGATGGACCACCCGCCCGGCGGACCCGCGCGCCGGCGCTGCCGCGTGGGCTGCCAGGTGGTGCGGGCCGAGGCGTGCTCGGTGCCGTTCTATCGCTACCTCTACGATAACGTCGGCGGCGCCTATGTCTGGTGGCTGCGCCGGACCATGGCGGACGAGGACCTGGAAGCGCTGCTGCGCCGATCCGCTGGTCTCGATCCATGTGCTGTATCGGCGCGGCGAACCGGCAGGATTCTTCGAGCTCGACGCCCGCTACTGGCCCGATATCAATCTCAGCTATTTCGGGCTGCTGCCCTGGGCGGTCGGAACCGGGGTCGGCTACGCCTTCCTGCGCCAGGCGGTTGATACGGTCTGGCGGCAGGGCGCGCGGGGCATGACGGTGAACACCTGCACCGCCGACCACGCGCGGGCACTGCCGACGCTACCTGCGCGCCGGCTTCCGCCCGCTGCGCCAGGTGCGGGAAATCTGGGACGTGCCGACCCGGCTCGGGCTGCGTATCCCCGCCCACCTGCTGGCGTAGCGCCCGCCCCTGCCGGGCCTACTCCACCGCCGCCCGCAACGCCGCCCCCGCCGCGATCGGGCACAGCGGCAGCGCCGCCGCCAGCAGCGCCGCCAGCAACAACAGCTCCGGCCGCGCGCTTTCCCCCAATGCCGCCGCCTCGGCCGCCGCCGCCCCGAAAATAAGCACCGGCACCGCCAACGGCAGTACGAGCAACGGCAGCAGCACTCCGCCGCGCCGCGCTCCCAGCACCACCGCCGCCCCGGTCGCGCCAAGCAACGACAATAGCAACGTTCCCGGCACCAACCCCGCCAGCAATACCGGCACGCCGGCCGGCGGCATGCGCAGCATCACCGCCAGCGGCTCGGCGGCGAGCAGCAGCGGCAGCCCGGTCACCAGCCAGTGCGCCAGCGCCTTCGCCCCCGCCACCGCAAACGCCGGCAGGCCGGAGAGCAGCAACAGATCGAGTGACCCATCCTCGAAATCCGCGCCGAACAGCCGATCGAGCGGCAGCAGCGCCGCGAGCAGCGCGCACACCCAGACGATCCCGGGTGCAATCCCGCCCAGCACCCGAGGATCCGGGCCGAGCGCCAGGGGGAACAGCATCACCACGACGACGAAGAACAGCAAGGCCGCGAGCGTGTCGCCGCCGTGGCGCAGCGCGAGCTGCAACTCGCGCGCCAGGACCGCATGAAACCGTTTCATCCGAGCCGCAGCTCCGCAGCACCCGCAAGCGGCAGCGGCAGATGCGTGGCCGCAACGACCACGCCGCCGCGCGCGCGATGGCCCGCGAGCAGATTGCCGAAGCGGTCGACCGCAGCGACGTCCAGCCCCAGGGTCGGCTCGTCCAGCAGCCACAGCAGCGCCGAGGACACCGCCAGCCTTGCCAGCGCCAGCCGCCGCTTCTGCCCCGCCGAGAGCACCCGCGCCGGCAGATCGGCGAGCGCCGTCAGGCCCACGGCGGCCAGACCGGCGGCCACGTCGCCGCCACCGGCGACGGCGGCGAAACGCAGATTCTCGGCCGCGGTCAAGCCGGGCTTCACCGCGTCCTGATGGCCGACATAGACCAGCCGCGCGCCGTGTGCTGCCGGATCGGCGAACGCATCCTCGCCCTGCCACAGCACCTGGCCGGCGGCGGGACGCAGCAGGCCGGCGAGCAGACGGAGCAAGGTGGATTTGCCGCTGCCGTTCGGGCCGACCAGCATCAGCGCGCCGCCGGCCGGCACGGTCAGGCTGATGTCCCGGAGCACCAGGCGTTCGCCTCGGAACGCCGCCACGCTTTCGGTCTGCAACACCGCCGGGTCCGCCTGGGGTCATGGCCGGGGTGCATTGGTGGACGATCCCCTGCCGGTGTGGTTAAAGCCGCGCCGCGAGGGCGCGCGCGCCCTTAACCACGGCGCGGCGCGCGACACAACAAGCCAGGGGCGTCCTGCGGGACGAGCGAGCATGAGCGCGATTGGTCAGGACAGCCTGAAGACCCGCCGCAGCCTGACGGTGGAGGGCAAGACCTACCAGTATTTCTCGCTGCCCGCCGCGGCGAAGACGATCGGCGATATTTCCCGCCTGCCGGTCAGCCTCAAGGTCCTGCTGGAGAACATCCTCCGGTTCGAGAACGGATCGAGCTACAAGGTGGACGATGCGCGCGCGATCGCCGGCTGGCTGCCGGGCGGGCATTCCGACAAGGAGGTGCCGTTCCGCCCGGCGCGCATCCTGATGCAGGATTTCACCGGGGTTCCCGCGGTGGTCGATCTGGCGGCGATGCGCGACGGCATCACCCGGCTCGGCGGCGATCCGGCCAAGGTGAACCCGCTGATCCCGGTCGATCTCGTGATCGATCATTCCGTGATGGTGGATGTCAGCGCGCGCCCCGACGCGCTGGCGCGCAACGTGGAAGCCGAGTTCGAGCGCAATGGCGAGCGCTATCGTTTCCTGCGCTGGGGCCAGGAGGCGTTCGCCGATTTCCGCGTGGTCCCGCCGGGCACCGGCATCTGCCACCAGGTAAACCTGGAATACCTCGGCCAGTGCGTGTGGACCGCGACCGAGGGCGCGGAGACGTTCGTCTATCCCGATACCTTGTACGGCACCGACAGCCACACGACGATGGTGAACGGCCTCGGCATCCTGGGCTGGGGCGTGGGCGGGATCGAGGCGGAAGCGGCGATGCTCGGCCAGCCGATCGCCATGCTGATCCCGGACGTGATCGGCTTCCGCCTGAGCGGCAAGCTGCCGGAGGGCGCCACGGCGACCGATCTCGTGCTGACGGTGACGCAGATGCTGCGGCGCAAGGGCGTGGTGGGCAAGTTCGTGGAGTTCTTCGGCCCCGGACTCGATGGGCTGGGGCTGGCGGACCGCGCGACCATCGGCAACATGGCGCCGGAATACGGCGCGACCTGCGGGTTCTTCCCCGTCGACAAGGTGGCGCTGGATTATCTGCGCCTCTCGGGACGCGACACGCACCGGATCGCGCTGGTGGAAGCCTATCTGCGCGCGCAGGGCATGTTCCACGAGGCGGGCATGGAAGAGCCGATCTTCACCGATACTATGGAGCTTGATCTCGGCACCGTGGTGCCGTCGATTGCGGGACCGAAGCGGCCGCAGGACCGGGTGGCGCTCAAGGATGCCGCCGGCGCATTCAAGGCGGAGCTGACCAAGGGGCTTGGCGTACCCGCCAACGAGGCCGGAACGTCGGTGAAGGTGGCCGGCAAGAACTATGAACTCACGCATGGCGATGTGGTGCTGGCGGCGATCACGTCCTGCACCAACACGTCCAATCCGTCGGTGCTGGTGGCGGCGGGGCTTGTGGCGCGCAAGGCGCGGGCGCGCGGGCTGACGCCGAAGCCGTGGGTGAAGACCTCGCTTGCGCCGGGATCGCAGGTGGTGAGCGAATATCTGGAGAAATCCGGCTTGCAGGCGGATCTGGACGCGATCGGGTTCAACCTGGTGGGCTACGGCTGCACCACCTGCATCGGCAACTCGGGCCCGCTGGAAGACCCGATCGTCGATGCGATCGAGGACAACAAGCTGGTCGCGGTCGCGGTGCTTTCGGGCAACCGCAATTTCGAGGGTCGGGTGCACCCGAACGTGCGCGCGAACTACCTCGCCTCGCCGCCGCTGGTCGTCGCCTATGCGCTGCTCGGCAAGATGTCGGAGGATATCACCACCGCGCCGCTCGGGACCGGATCGGACGGCAAGCCCGTCTATCTGCGCGACCTCTGGCCGACCAATGCGGAGATCGCCGAGACCATCCGCACCTGCCTGTCGCGCGAGCAGTTCCTGGCCCGCTACGGCGAGGTATTCAAGGGCCCGGCGCAGTGGCAGGCGGTGCAGGTGGAAGCGACCGAGACCTATCGCTGGTCGGATGGTTCCACCTACGTGAAGAACCCGCCCTATTTCGAGGGCATCACGATGGAACCCCCGCCGGTGGTCGACATCAAGGGCGCGCGCATCCTGGCGCTGCTCGGCGATTCGATCACCACCGACCACATCAGCCCGGCGGGCTCGATCCGCAAGGTCTCTCCGGCCGGGGACTACCTGCTGGAACGTCAGGTGCAGCAGAAGGATTTCAACAGCTACGGATCGCGCCGCGGCAACCACGAGGTGATGATGCGCGGCACCTTCGCCAACATCCGTATCCGTAACGAGATGGTGCCGGGCGTCGAAGGCGGGATGACGAAGCACATCCCGTCCGGCGAGCAGATGCCGATCTACGACGCGGCGATGCGCTACAAGGCCGAGGGCGTGCCGCTGGTGCTGTTCGGCGGCAAGGAATACGGCACCGGATCGTCGCGCGACTGGGCGGCGAAAGGCACCCTGCTGCTCGGCATCCGCGCCGTCATCGTGGAAAGCTTCGAACGCATCCATCGGTCGAACCTGGTCGGCATGGGCGTGCTGCCGCTCACGTTCCAGGACGGGATGGACCGCAAGACGCTGGAGCTGACCGGAGAAGAGACGCTCGACATCGCGGGTCTGGACGCGCTGCACCCGCGGATCGAGCTGAAGCTCGTGATCCACCGGCCGAACGGCAAAACCGATACGGTGTCGGTGCTGTGCCGGATCGATACCGCCGATGAGGTGAACTACTACCGCCACGGCGGCATCCTGCACTACGTGCTGCGCGGGATGGCCCGCGCGGCGTGAGCGACGACTGGCTCCATCGCCCGCTTGGGCGCGCCGTCTATGCGGCGCGCTGGGCGATGGCGCCGATCTACCTCGGGCTGTTCGCGGCGCTGGTGATGCTGGCGGTGAAGTTCGTCCAGAAGCTGATCGTGCTGGGCGGGAGGTTGGCGGGGCTATCAGGCGCGGATACCGTGCTCGGCGTCCTGCAACTGGTCGATCTGGCGCTGCTCGCCAACATGGTGCTGATCGTGGTGCTGGCGGGGTGGGAGGGGGTGATCGGTCCGATCGTCCCCGAGCGTTCCGGGTTTGCCGACCTTGGCTTCGGCGCGGTGAAGGTAAAGCTGCTCGGCTCGATCGTGGCGATCGCGGCGATCCAGGTGCTGGAAGGGTTCGTGCATATCGATGCGGCCAGCCTGTGGACCGTGCTATGGCAGTTGGCACTGCTGCTCGGCTTCGCGGTGGCGGGCGTGCTGCTGGCAGCGATGGATCGCATAGGCGGAGGGCACTGAACCATGCAGGTCGGCATCCAGTTCTTCCCCGATATCGGCCCGGCGGAGAAATCCGCGCAGGACTACTGGGCCGAGGCGCTGCGCCTCGTTTCGTTGTGCGACCGCTACGGCTACAGCCACGTGCGTACGGTGGAGCATTATTTCCATCCCTACGGCGGCTACAGCCCGAATCCGCTGCTGTTCCTCGCCGCCGCCGCACAGGTCACGCGCCGCGCGCGGCTCATCACCGGGGCGGTGCTGCCGGCGTTCAACCATCCGCTGAAGCTCGCGGGCGAGATCGGCATGCTGGACGCGCTGTCGGACGGGCGGCTGGAGGTCGGTTTCGCGCGTGCCTTCCTGCCGCATGAATTCGCCCGCTTCGGCGTCAGGCTCGACGAAAGCCGCGCGCGGTTCGACGAAGGGGTGGCGCAGGTGCGGCTGCTGCTGGAGCAGGAGCACGCGACCTCCGAGGGACGCTTCCACAGTTTCCGCGACGTCACCTCCCTGCCCCGCCCGACGCAGCGTCCGCGTCCGCCGTTCCATGTGGCCGCCTTGGCGACCCGGGAATCCTTCGAGCGCGCCGGCGCCGCGGGCTACGGGATCATGGCGATCCCGATGGCCGGCGTGGCGATGGCGGAGCTGATCGCGGCCTACCGGGAGGCCTGGGCGCGCGCCGGCCATCCCGGCACCGGAACGGTCATGCTGGCGTTCCACATGCTGTGCCACCGCGACCAGGCGGAGGCGGAAAATCTCGCGCGCGGGCCGCTGGAACGCTACCTGAAATCGCTGGTCGCCGCGGCGTCCGACTGGACCGCGGGGGCTGCCTCGGCCGACTATCCCGGCTACGACAAGATCATTGCCGACCTGGCCGCGGAAACCTTCGAAACGCAAGTAGCGAAATCCGCCGCCTGGATCGGCACGCCGGCACGCATCCTGGAGATGGCAACGGCCTATCGCGAACAGGTCGGCTGGTTCGAGACGGCATCGTTGCAGGTGAATTTCAACGACCTGCCGCTGACCGTGGCGGAAGCCTCCCTGCGTCTGTTCGGCGAGACGGTGCTGCCGCGCCTCAAGGTGTAGCGCCGTGCTGCTGATCTTCGGTCTCGGCTATTGCGGGGCGGCAGTCGCGGCGGCGGCGCGGGCGCGCGGGGACACGGTGGTCGGCATCACGCGCGGCGCGCCGGCGCCGCCGGCGACGATCGGCTTCGAGGCTGCCGGGCCGGCGATCGCGGCGGCCAGCCACCTGCTGGTCACCGCCGCGCCGGACGCGGCCGGCGATCCGGTGCTGGCCCGGCACGGTGCGGCGATCGCGGCAGCGGTGCGCGCCGGCGGGCTGCGCTGGATCGGCTACCTGTCGTCCACCGTGGTGTACGGCAACCGCGACGGCGGCTGGGTGGACGAGGCGACGCCACCCGCCCCCTCCGGTCCGCGCGGGGTGCGCCGGCGGGAGGCGGAGGTGGCGTGGGCGGCGGTGGTCGGCCCCGCGGCACTCGACCTCGTCCGCCTCGCCGGCATCTACGGGCCGGGCCGTTCCGCCTTCGACGAGCTGCGCGCCGGCCGGGCGCGGCGGATCGCCAAGCCCGGGCACGCGTTCGGGCGCATCCATCGCGACGACATCGTGCGCGCGGTGCTGGCGGCGATCGACCGGCCGGGGCACGGCGTGCGGGTGCTGAACCTCGCCGACGACACGCCGGCGGAAAGTGCAGCGGTGGTGGCGCACGCCGCGCGGCTGCTCGGCGTCCCGGTCCCGCCGGCGGTGCCGTTCGCCGAGGCCGCCGCGTCGATGAGCCCGATGGCGCTGAGCTTCTGGGCCGACAACCGCAAGGTGGCGAGCCGGGCGACGCAGGCCGCACTCGGCATCGCCTGGCGCTACCCCAGCTACCGCGAAGGCCTAGACGCCATCCTGGCCGAAGAGCGGGGCCAGCACGGCGTCCAGCAGGGCGAGGTCGGCAGCGCGTGACAGCCGATGGTCGCCGTCCTTCACCAGGGTGATGCGCACGTCGTTGCCGGTGATCCGATCCGCCAGGCGCAGGCTGGTTTCCCACGGCACGTCCGGGTCGGCCTGGCCGTGCAGCAGCCGCACCGGGCAGGCGAGCGGGATCGGCGCGCCGAGCAGCAGGCGGCGGCGGCCGTCCTCGATCAGCGCGCGGGTGATCGGGGTCGGCGGGCCGTAGCGGCTCGGGATGTGCAGCACGCCGTCGACGAGCAGCCGGGCGCGCTCCGGCGGGGCCATGGCGTCCCACATCAGCCGTTCGGTGAAATCGGGCGCGGCGGCGAGGCCGACCAGCGCTGCCACCCGCTCCGGCTGCGCCAGCGCCAGCAGCAGCGCGATCCAGCCGCCCATGGAGGAGCCGACCAGGACCAGCGTGCCCGGCGCCAGCCGGTCGATCACGCAGCTTGCGTCCGCGGCCCAACGGCTGATCGTGCCGTCCTCGAACCGGCCGCCGCTCGCGCCGTGCCCGGAATAGTCGAGCCGCAGCAGCGCCTGGCCGCGCGCGGCGCAGAAACGGGCGAGGTGGCTCGCCTTGTCGCCGCCCATGTCGCTGCGGAAACCGGGCAGGAAGACGACGGTCGGCGCGCGCCCGGGCAACAACCGGGCGGCGAGTGCGACGCCGTCACCGCGGTCGAGGTGGACGGGGGGTTCGAGGCTCATGGGCGGGGCTCCGGAGATGGGGGAGCGGACACGCACGGCGCGCTTCTCCCGCCCCCCTGGCGGGGGCGGGAGAAAAGCCCCGGTCAGGCCGGCGCGACCCGGCGGAGCAGGCGGATGAACGGAATGCTCACCGCCACCGCCCACAGCTTGCCGACGATCTGACCGGGGAGGAAGTGCAGGCTGCCGAACGCCAGCCACAGGAACACCACCGAATCGATCGTCAGCCCCAGCGCGGCCGAGGCGACCACCGCCAGCACCAGCCGTCGTCGTTGCAGCGGCGTATAGACAACGAAATCGGCAAGCTCACTCAGCAGGAACGCCGTCCCGGAGGCGGCGACCAGCGCGCCGGGCGCGACCAGGGTGGAAAGCGCCGTGCCCGCGACGATCGCCGCCAGCCCCCAGGCGAGCCCCAGGCAGCGCTGCACCACGTCGCGCAACACGAGCGCCACGCCGACGGTGAGCACGCCGGAGGGTGCGAGCAGCCCGGGCGCCACCGGCACCAGGCACGGCCCGCCCGCCGTGCAGACCGTGCCCACGTGCTGGATCATCCAGTTGGCGAGCGGGATCAGCCCGAGGAAGGCGACGAAGGCAACGGCGCCGATGCGCAGGCGGACGGTGGGGAGCATCAGGCGGTCAGGTAGCTCGCGATCTCGATCAGATTGCCGTCCGGATCGCGGCAATAGACCGAGCGCATGGGACCAAGCGCGCCGGTCCGCGGCACCGGGCCGGCGGTGATTTCCACGCCGAGGCCGTGCAGGTGAGCAATGGTATCGTCCGGACCGACCGCGGTGATGAAGCAGAGATCGGCCGCGCCCGGGGTGTCGCAGGCGCCGGTGACCCAGGCGCGCGGGTCGGCGTCGGCGGGGCGGAGATTGATCTTCTGACCGCCGAATTTCAGTGCGGTGCGCAGATCGGGGCCGAATTCCTCCCGCTCCATGCCGAGCACGCGCTGGTACCAGGCGGCGGCGAGCTCGACGTCGGCGACGTTGAGGACGATGTGGTCGATGCGGTCGATGGTGAAGCGCATCTACTCCATCCCCTCGTAGAAATCGTTGCCCTTGTCGTCGATCACGATGAACGCCGGGAAATTCTCCACCTCGATCCGCCAGACCGCCTCCATCCCGAGCTCCGGATATTCCAGCACCTCCACCTTGCGGATGCAGTCCTGCGCCAGGCGCGCCGCCGGCCCGCCGACGCTGCCGAGGTAGAAGCCCGCCGTATGCCTTGCACGCCTCGCGCACCGCCTTCGAGCGGTTGCCCTTGGCCAGCATCACGAGCGACCCGCCGGCCGCCTGGAACTCCGCCACGTAGCTGTCCATCCGTCCCGCCGTGGTCGGGCCGAAGCTGCCGGTGGCGTAGCCGGTCGGCGTCTTGGCCGGCCCCGCGTAATAGACCGGGTGATCGCGCAGTAGGCGGGCAGCCCCTCGCCCGCGATCGAGCCGCTCCTTCAGTTGTGCATGCGCGATGTCGCGCGCCACCACCATGGTGCCCGATAGCGCGAGGCGCGTCTTCACCGGATAGCGCGACAGTTGCGCACAGATCTCCGCCATCGGGCGGTCGAGATCGACCGCCACCGCCTCGGCGTCCAGATGCTCGTCCGTGGTCTCCGGCAGGTATTTCGCCGGGTCGGTCTCCAACTGTTCCAGGAACACGCCGTCGGGCGTGATCTTCGCCAGGACCTGCCGATCGGCGGAACAGGACACGCCGATGCCCACCGGCAACGACGCGCCGTGCCGCGGCAGTCGGATCACGCGCACGTCGTGGCAGAAATATTTTCCCCCGAACTGCGCGCCGATCCCGATGTGCCGGGTCATTTCCAGCACCTTCTGCTCCATCTCCAGATCGCGGAACGCGTGCCCGGCGCGCGAGCCCGACGTCGGCAGCCCGTCCAGCCAGCGGGTGGAGGCGAGCTTCACCGTCTTCAACGTGAGCTCGGCCGAGGTGCCGCCGATCACGATCGCCAGGTGATAGGGTGGACACGCTGACGTGCCGAGGGTCTTGATCTTGGTTTCGAGATAGGACACCAGCCGCGCCGGCGACAGGATCGCGCGCGTCTCCTGGAACAGGAAGCTCTTGTTGGCCGAGCCGCCGCCCTTGGCGACGAACATCAGGTTCAGCTCGTCGGCGTGGTCCTCGCCCGGGGCGGCCATGATGTCGAACTGCACCGGCAGGTTGTTGCCGGTGTTCACTTCCTCGAACATCGAAAGCGGCGCCATCTGCGAATAGCGCAGGTTGGTTTCGGTATAGGTGCGGTGCACGCCGTAGCTGAGCGCTTCCTCGGCGTCGCCATCCACCCACACGCGCTGGCCCTGCTTGCCGAACACGAGCGCGGTGCCGGTGTCCTGGCACATCGGCAGCACGCCGCCGGCGGCGATGTTGGCGTTCTTCAGCAGATCGAGCGCCACGAAGCGGTCGTTCGCCGAGGCTTCCGGATCGTCGAGGATCGCGCGCAACTGCGCGAGATGGCCGGGGCGCAGCAGGTGGGAGACGTCGCGGAACGCCTGGAAGGCCAGTTCGCTCAGCGCTTCGGGGGCGATGCGCAGCACCGAGGCCCCGTCGCAGGTGGCGGTGCGCACGCCCGCGATCGGTAGGCGCTTCCATGGCGTCGGCAGCGGCGTCAGCGGAAACATCGGGGAGTAGCTGAAATCCTTGCGGACGCGGCATCGGTGCGTTCATGGCACGGCCTTCGGTTGCGGCAGGGCGGCGCGGGGGATCAGGTGCGGGAGATCAAGTCCGGGGCGGGGAGCGGCGGCGGAACGCGTCCAGGCTGACCACCTGCGGGGCAGGCTCGGCTTCCGGCTCGGCGGCGGGGCCGGGTTCGCCGGGGGCGGCGGCATCGGCGGCAGCGGGAGCTTCGGTTGCGGTCGGGGCGGGTGCCTCGGCAGCCGCCGCGGCGGCGGGTGTGAAGCGCAGGCCGAAGCGGACATAGGGATCGGCGAAGGCGGTCACGGCGGCGAGCGGGATCACCAGGGTCGAGGCCATGCCGCCGAACGACAGGCCCACGCTGATGAGGCCGGACTCCTCATCCATCGTCAGATCCCAGAACTGGTGCTGCAGGACGATGGTCATTTCCTGCGGATATTGCGCGCGCAGCCGGGCGGGGATGACGACGCCGGGGTGATCGGTGCGGAAGGTCAGGTAGAAATGGTGCTCGCCCGGCAACCCATGCGCCGCGGCGTGGGCGAGCGCGCGGACCATGACCTGGCGCATCGCGGCCTCGGTCCATTCGTCGTAGGGGAGCAGGCTCTCGACAGGGGGGGCGGCATCGTCGGACATCGCGCGATGCATACTGCCGGGCGGCGCGGGTGACCAGAGGGGACGAAATATCGGGGGGTGATGAAGTGGGGGGCTTCTGTTGCCCGGTGCCCCCCGAACCGCGCTTATCGCTTATGCAGCGACAGCGAGCGCCATGTTGTCATTGGCACTTGTGATACGGCCCGATAACGGCGGAACCATGCCGGGCAAAAGATGGGTCTTTACCGCGCGTGTCGAGCCTGTTTCGCCCCCATGATCCCCATTGGGGGATGATGGTGGAGGCGCCGGGTACTGCCCCCGGGTCCACAACGCTTATTCCACACACCGTTTATCACCATAGCCGGCAAGCCGGCAGCGGGAGATATAGGGGGTCGGGAGGGCGGGCGGAAGGGGCAGGCGGTGCCGTCCCAGGGCGATCGGGCGAACGCCTGGATCGGCCCCCCCATGGCCGGCGCCCCATGCGCGGCTGCGGGAGACCGGGGGCAACCCGGATACCGACCCAAGCCCTTGGGGGGATTTTGGTTCGATATCGCAACAATAAGGCCGCGCGTGCGCCGCCCCCGCTCAGCCCGGAATTTGCGTCCCATCCGCCAGCGCCAGCCCCGCGCATCCGCGCCAGACCGGCCGCCGGTCCCGCCGACCCGCGGCGGGCAGGCACCACAGCGCGATAATGTCCGCCACGGAAACGGCCTTCGCGCGCGCGCACGCGTAGTCGGCCGCCGCCGCCTCGGCCTCCGCGCGCCCGCCGGGCACCAGGATCACGGGCCGGCGCCGCCGCCGCGAGGCGGGTAGCAGCGCCCGATCCACCCCGAGCATCCAGCCGAGCGGGCGCAGGATCGGCCCTAGCCGGGGATCGGCGGCCAGCAGGTCGGCCATCGCCGGGTCTCGCAGCAGGTCTTCCATCTGCGCACGGCCGGCGGCGGCTTGCGGGAGCAGCCGTAGCAGCCAGCGCCAGGACCGCGGCAGCCCAGGGCGCTCGGGCGGCGGGTCCGCTAGGGCGAAGCGCAGGCTGTGGGTGGGAACAAATCTCGGTTCGGGCGGCTGGGGAGCGGGCTTCGGGGGCGGGATCGGGGTGGAGGCGACGGCGCGGAACCGGGCGGCGAGATGGCGCAGCCGGGCCAGCAGGGCGCCGGCGTGCGCGGGTGCGAGGCCCGCCTGATGGGCCCCCGCCCGATGCGCTCCCGCCTGGTCGCGCCCTATCGGATCGCGCCCCGCCGGATCGCACAAGCCGCCGATACGGTCGGCCAGCCAGGCGATGAGGCTGGTCAGGCGGTCGAGGAGGGGGGTGGGGGTCATGGGCTGCGAACATATATAGAACATTTGCCCGGGGCGAGGCAACAGGTTTGTGCGGGCGGCAGCAATTCTCATTCTGCCAGGCATGCGCGCAGGACCGGGGCGCGCGGCAGGAAGCAAGGTCCACTACGGAGGCACGGAGGCACGGAGAAGGCCGCCGCCGCGGACTCCCTACCCTTCTCCGTGTCTCCGTGGTGGACCTTGCTTTTGCGCCTCCCCCACCCCTTCGCCGGCAAAACGAGAATTGCTGGCTGGCGAGCGCATTCGTTGCAGTCCCGCCGCGGGGCTGCCTATCCTGCGCGCGGGCAGGGGAAGGCGCGTCATGGACGCCACCGCGCGGCCGGCGTCGGGGCGAAGGTTCCGGCCGGTCAATGGTACTGCTCCAGATCGACCCGCACCGCGTCTTCGCCGTCCCACTCGAAGGTCAGGCACCAGGGGCCGTTGACGTGCACGGTGTAGCGCACGGGGCGGCCGCGCAGGCGGTGGAAGTTGAAGCCGGGCAGGTTCATGTCCTCCGGGCGCGTCGCCACATCGAGGCGGGCCAAACGCAGGCGAACCCGACCGATCAGATCCGCACGAACGCCCGAGGCATCGGCCCGATGCCAATATGCCGCGAGCCCCTTGCGTCGGAATGAACGGATCATCGGATGTTCGTAATGGGTTACACGTCAATCCGTCAAGAATGACTTGACACCGCCCGAAATCCCCCCCAGGTAGGGATATCGGTTGTTGCCGTAGCAGGACGCTTGCCATGCGCGAATACCCCGTCACCTCCGGCCCCGCTTGGCCGCCCTGCCACCCCGGCGAACTGCTGCGGGAGGAGGTGCTCCCCGCCTTGCGCCTGTCCGTCACCGCCGCCGCCCGGACCCTCGGCGTCTCCCGCCAGACCCTGCACGCCATCCTCGCCGAGCGCGCCGCCGTTACGCCGGCGATGGCCGTCCGCCTCGGCAAATTCTGCGGCGACGGCCCGGGCATCTGGCTGCGCATGCAGATGGCGCACGACCTGTGGCAGGCCGAGCGCGATCTCGCCGAGGAAGTCGCGCGCATCCCCACCCAGCACGCCGCCTGATCCCGCTTCCCCCCGCCCCGGCACCGCCCTAAGCACGCAACTTCCCCCGGGGACCGCCATGCGCCTCACGCCCGACCAGACCGCCGAGATCGACGCCGCCCGCGCCGCGCGCGCCGAAACCCGCCGGCCCACCGTCCCGGCGCTGGAAGACCTGCTGTTCCAGCCGCTGCCCGTGCTCGACCACGGCTTCGTCCGCGTCATCGACTACATGGGCGACGACGGCGCCATCGTGCAGGCCGCCCGCGTCTCCTACGGAACCGGCACGAAGCGCGTGTCCGAAGACGCCGGGCTGATCCGCTACCTGATGCGCCACCGCCACTCGACCCCGTTCGAGATGTGCGAGATCAAATACCACGTGAAACTGCCGATCTTCGTGGCAAGGCAGTGGATCCGCCACCGCACCGCCAATGTGAACGAATACTCCGCCCGCTATTCCATCCTCGACCGCGAGTTCTACCTGCCCGCCCCCGAACACCTCGCCGCGCAATCCGCCGCCAACCGCCAGGGCCGCGGCGACGGTCCTGGACGGCACCGAAGCCGCCCGCGTGATGGACCTGCTGCGCACCGACGCGACGCGCGCCTACGACCACTACCTGGAAATGCTGAACGAGGACACGCCGGGCGCGGCGCGCGATCCCGGCAGGCTCGGACTCGCGCGCGAGCTGGCGCGGATGAACCTCACGCTCAACGCCTATACGCAGTGGTACTGGAAGACCGATCTGCACAACCTGCTGCACTTCCTCTCCCTGCGCGCGGATCCGCACGCGCAATACGAGATCCGTGCCTACGCCGAGGCGATGCTGGCCACCGTGCAGGCCTGGGTGCCGGCAGCGTACCAGGCGTTCCTCGACTACCGGCTCGGCGCCGTCACGCTCTCGGCCGGCATGCGCGCGGTGTTGCGGCGGATGCTCGCCGGCGAGGCGGTGGACCAGGCCAGCAGCGGCCTGCCGAGGCGTGAATGGGCAGAGCTGATGGCCGCCGTCGCCCCCCCACCCGCCGGGCCTGCCTGATCCGCCGCGGCCTGATCCGCCTCCCCCACCGCACCCCCTCATCCGCCATGGTCCCGCCCCGCCGTCCCCCGTTGCGCTTCCATCGCTTGCGCATCGCCGCCGTGCGGCGCGACACCGCCGACAGCGTCTGCGTCGGCTTCGACGTCCCCGCAGCACTGCGCGAGGCCTACCGGTTCACCCCCGGACAGTTCCTCACCCTGCGCACCCGCATCGACGGGGCCGAGCTGCGCCGCCCATATTCGATCTGTTCCGTCCCCGACGCGCCGATGTTGCAGGTCGGCATCAAGCACCAGCCCGGCGGACGCTTCTCCGGCTGGGCCGCAACCGGGCTCCGCGCCGGCGATGCGCTCGACGTGATGACGCCGGACGGACGCTTCGGCATTCCGATCGAACCCGGATCGGATCGCACCCTGCTCGCCATCGCCGCCGGATCCGGCATCACCCCGGTGCTGTCGATCCTCGGCTCCGCCCTGGCGGCCGAGCGCGGCCGCTGCGTGCTGTGGTACGGCAACCGTACCCGCGCCGACATCATGTTCCGCAGCGAGATCGAGGACCTGAAGGACCGCTACCTCGACCGCTTCGTCGTGGTCCACCTGCTCTCGCGCGAGCGCCAGGACCTGGCCGCATTCGGCGGCCGGCTCGATCCCCCTGCCGTGCACCGGCTGCTGCACAGCCTGGCACCGGCCCGCCCGAGCCACGCCTTCCTCTGCGGCCCGCCCGGACTGCTGGAGGCCCTGCCCCCGATGCTGGCCCGGCACGGCCTGCCGGACACCCACATCCACACCGAACGCTTCACCCCCGCCGAAGACGCTCCGGCCGCCCCCGTCGCGCTCCCCCCCGCCGCGACTGAAATCCCCGCCGCCATCGCCACCGTCACCTTCGACGGCGTGCAAACCACCTTCCCGATCGTCCGCGAGGAAACCGTGCTCGCCGCCGGCCTGCGCGCCGGCCTCGCCCTGCCCTACGCCTGCCGCGGCGGCATGTGCTGCACCTGCCGCGCCCGCCTGCTGGAAGGACAGGTGCACATGACCGCCAACTACAGCCTGGAACCCTGGGAAACAGCCGCGGGCTACGTCCTTACCTGCCAGGCCCACCCCCTCACCGCCCGCCTCGCGTTGGACTACGACCAGGTCTGATATCAGATGCTGCTCGATACCGCCGTCGTGATGCAGGAAGGTCGCGCCTGCCCGCTCGACCAACGCGCGCAGATGAGCCATCTGATTCGGACCGTCACCGACATAAGGCACCGTCACGCCGACGAAGGTGCGGTACCTGCGCCATCGGCATCAACGGGGATGGGAACGAGGCAGGCAGGATGCGCGCCGAGGTCATGCCCAACCCCGCATCCGCCCTGATCGCAACGAAATCCCGCCCCGCGTGCCCTGCCGCCGGCTACAGGCCGGCCTGGGTGACGAATTTCGTGTTCAGGTAGTTCTTGATCGCCTCCAGCCCGCCTTCGGACCCGTAGCCCGACTCCCGCACGCCGCCGAACGGAACCTCCGGCAACGCCAGGCCGTGGTGGTTGATCGACATCATTCCGGCCTCCACCGCCGCGGCAACCGCGTTCGCCGTTCGGGCCGAGCGCGTGTAGGCGTAGGACGCAAGCCCGTAGGGGAGCCGGTTCGCTTCCGCCACCGCGTCGTCGAAGGAGTCGAACGGCGCGATGATCGCGACCGGACCGAACGGTTCCTCGTTCATCATCCGCGCGTCCCTTGGCACGTCCGTGATGACCGTCGGTTCGAAGAAATTGCCTTTGTTGCCGACCCGGTTCCCGCCGGACCGGACGGTGGCGCCGCGCCGGGTGGCATCGTCGAGGAGGGACTCCATGGCGGCGATGCGGCGCGGATTGGCCATCGGACCCATGGTGGTGCCGGGCTCCAGTCCGTCCCCGAGCTTGACCGCCCGGCTGTGCGCCACGAAGCTGGCAACGAAACGGTCATAGACCGGTTCCTGCACCAGGACCCGGGTCGGCGAGACGCAGACCTGCCCCGCATTGCGGTATTTCGCGCCCGCCAGCAGCCGGGCCGCGGTGTCCACGTCGGCGTCGTCGAAGACGATGGCCGGGGCATGACCGCCGAGTTCCAGGGTCGCCCGCTTCATATGCGCCCCGGCGATGGCGGCGAGCTGCTTGCCGACCGCAGTCGAGCCGGTGAACGACATCTTGCGGATGATCGGATGCGGAATGAGGTATTCGGAAATCTCCGCCGGCACGCCATAGACGAGAGCGATCACGCCGTCCGGCACGCCGGCATCGGCGAAGGCGCGGATCAGCTCGGCCGGGGAGGCCGGCGTCTCCTCCGGCGCCTTGACGATGATGGAGCAGCCGGCAGCCAGCGCGCAGGCCAGTTTCCGCACCACCTGATTGATCGGGAAGTTCCACGGCGTGAAGGCGGCGACCGGTCCGACCGGCTCCTTGATGACGAGTTGATAGACGCCTTCGGCGCGCGCCGGGATGACCCGGCCATAGGTGCGGCGCGCCTCCTCGGCGAACCAGTCGACGACGTCGGCGGCGGCGAGGATCTCGCCCCTGGCCTCGGCGAGCGGCTTGCCCTGTTCCTGGGTCAGCAACGGCGCGATCATCGCGGCCCGCTCGCGCAGCAGGTCGGCCGCCTTGCGCAGGAGCTTCGAGCGGTCGAAGGCCGACACCTTGCGCCAGGTGCGGAAGCCCCGTTGGGCAGCTTCCAGGGCGCGGTCGAGGTCCGCGCGTTCGGCATGGGCCACCGTGCCGATGACCTCGCCGCTTGCCGGGTTGACGTGCGGCCGGCCGCCCCGGCGATCCAGCTTCCGTCGATGAACAAATTCGTGTCGGGATACATCGGGTGCTCCTTGGTGGATCGGCGCGGTCGGCGGAACGTCCGGCCAGTCTCCCCTGGCGTCCGGGCGCTATATATGGTTGGATATAGAGACCTTGGCGCGGCGGACGCCGATTGGCAAGGGGCGGCGCCGCCGTCCCGTCCGCGACACAGCGCCGGGCAGCGCAGGGAGACGGGCCATGGATACGATCGAACGCGACTTCACGCCGAAGCATGCCGCGGGATTTCTTGGCAGGACGCCGGCGCTGCTGATCGACGGCAGGCTGGTACCGGCCGCGTCGGGGAAGACCTTCGCCGTGCACGATCCCGCTACTGGGCGGGTGATCGCCCACGTCCCCGAAGCGGACAAGGCGGATGTCGATCTGGCGGTCGCCGCTGCCCGGCGCGCGTTCGACGACGGCCGTTGGGCCCGGGTCACCCCGTCGGAGCGCGGTCGTCTGCTGTGGCGGCTTGCCGATCTGATCGAACGCGATCTTGAAGAACTGGCCGAGCTGGAATCGATCGACAATGGCAAGCCCTACGCGGTGGCGCGGATCGCCGATCTGCCGCTCGCGGTGGACATGTTCCGCTACATGGCCGGTTGGGCAACGAAGATCACCGGCTCTTCGCTGTCGCTATCGTTGCCGGGGGAATATCTCTCCTACACCACGCGCGAGCCGGTCGGCGTGGTGGGGCAGATCATCCCGTGGAATTTCCCGCTGCTGATGGCGGCGTGGAAGCTGGCGCCGGCGTTGGCGGTCGGATGCACGGTAGTGCTGAAGGCTGCCGAGCAGACCCCGCTCACCGCCCTGCGGCTTGCCGAGTTGATCGTGGAAGCCGGGTTCCCCGCCGGGGTCGTCAACATCCTCGCCGGCTTCGGCGAGACGGCCGGCGCGGCGCTTGCCGCCCATCCGGACGTGGACAAGATCGCCTTCACCGGTTCGACCGAGGTCGGCAAGCTGATCGTTCAGGCAGCCACCGGCAACCTGAAGAAGGTTTCACTAGAGCTCGGCGGAAAATCCCCGGCGATCATCCTGGCGGACGCCGATCTCGATCTCGCGATCGCGGGTGCGGCCAACGCGATCTTCTTCAATCACGGGCAATGCTGCTGCGCCGGTTCGCGGCTGCTGGTCCACAAATCCGTCTACGACCGGGTGGTCGCGGGCGTGGCGGACATCGCCGGAAAGATCAGGGTCGGCTCCGGCCTCGACCCACAGACCGAGATGGGGCCGCTGGTCTCCGAAGAACAGTTCGCCCGCGTCACCGGCTATATCGACGCCGGCCGGCACGCCGGTGCCCGAGTGGCCGTCGGCGGCAATCGGGTCGGCAACCTCGGCTATTTCGTCGCGCCGACGGTGCTGGAGAACACCAATCCGGACATGCAGGTGGTGCGCGAGGAGATTTTCGGCCCCGTGGTCTGTGCCCAGCCCTTCGACGACGACGCCCTGGACAAGATCACGGCGCAGGCCAACGACACGATCTACGGTCTGGCCGCCAGCGTCTGGACGCGCAACGGCAGCCTGGCCCACAAGCTGGCCCGGCGCATCCGCTCGGGCACGGTGTGGATCAACTGCCACAACGTCTTCGACGCGTCGCTGCCGTTCGGCGGCTACAAGCAGTCGGGCTGGGGCCGGGAGATGGGTGCCGAGGTTCTCCACAACTACACGGAAACGAAAGCGATCACCGCGGCGCTGTGAGCGGGAGCCCCGGCGGGCGGCGACCCGCCGGGGATGGACGGGATGGCGGCTTTGCTGGCAGGTTTGCCCGATGAACGATGACCAAGCCGAAGCCGAGTTCGATGCGCGACCGGGCGAACTGGCGGTTCCGCTACCGCCGCACGCGGATGCCGGTCTTTATTTCATCGGTACCATCCACACGCCCTGGCACGCCCGCGGCGACTGCCCGAAGCGCGGCAGCCCGGACGGGCCGATCTGCACGATCGTGGTGGATGAGCGCTGGCGCGCGGCGCTCACGGATGTTGACGGTCATCGGCGTCTTCAGGTCCTGTACTGGATGCATCGCGCGCGTCGCGACATCGTGTTGCAGACCCCGCGGCGCACGGGGCAGACGACCGGCAGCTTCGCCTTGCGTTCGCCGGTGCGGCCGAACCCGATCGCGTCCTCGGTGGTCGATCTCGTGGCGATCGAGGGCACGGTCCTGCACGTGCGCGGCCTCGACTGTCTGGATGGGACGCCGCTGATCGATCTGAAGCCGGAGCGCGCCAGTCCGGGCTAGCGCCCCCTATTTTATGGGCCAATTCAGCCAACGCCCGGAAGCAGGCGTTGGCATCGGGCCACTAGCGTTCCGCGTCAACCGCACGCCAGACATGGGTTGCCGCATCCAGCCGGGCCTTGAGATCTGCCGGCAACGGGCCGCGTTCCGCCGCCGCAAGGCTGTCGGCGAGGTGCCCGGGCCGGCTGGCGCCGACGATCGGTGCGGTGATGGCCGGGTTCGACAGCACCCACGACACGGCCAGGGTAGCCATGCTCATGCCCGCCTCCACGGCGATCGCGCGCAGACCGTCCACGGCTTCGAATTCCTGCTCGTGCCAATAGCGATCCTGGTAGCGGGAGGCGGCATTGCCCAGCGCGAAACGTGTGCCCTCGGGCGGCGGCGCGGTCCGGTCGTGCTTGCCGGTGAGCAGACCGCCGGCGAGCGGGTTGTACGGGATCACCGCAATCCCCTCTTCCTCGCACATCGGCAGGAGATCCCGTTCGAACGCGCGGAACAGCAGGTTATAGCGCGGCTGCACGGAGGCGATGCCGGTCAGGTTCTTGATCTCGCAACGACCCAGGGCGCGCGCGATCCGATGCGCCGGCCAGTTCGACACGCCGACGTAGCGTGCCTTCCCGGACCGCACCACCGTGTCGAGCGCATCGAGCGCCTCATCCGTCGGCGTATGCGGATCGAAGCCATGCAACTGGTAGAGATCGACGTAGTCGGTGCCGAGACGGCGGAGCGAGGCGTCGATCGCGTCGAGAATGTGCTTGCGCGACATGCCCTGGTCCCACGGCTTCGGCCCCATCTGGCCGACGCATTTGGTGGCCAGGATGTACTGGTGGCGCTTGCCCTGCAGCCATGCACCGACGATCTCCTCCGTGCGGCCGGCCGTGGCCCGGCCGCCACCCAGGGGATAGACGTCGGCGGTGTCGATGAAGTCGATGCCGCCGTCGGCCGCCGCGTCCAGGATCGCGCGGCTTTGCGCTTCGTCGCATTGCAGCCCGAACGTCATGGTGCCGAGGCAAAGCTTCGATACACGCAGACCGGTGCGACCGAATTTCGTGTGATGCATGGCGTGACCTTGTGGTTTCGGGCGTGACGGAGCGGGGACGTGACGGCCGGTCCGCAACCTGCCATGCCGGCGTTGGCGCGGCGGGATCGGCCGCAACGTCCGGCGCGCGGGCACCCGGATGGCTTCGGTGGCGGCGTTCCTGAAGCCGCCCATTCGGCGAAATCATAGTGCCATCGCCGGCCGCTGACAACAGGGCCGAGCGCACGGCGGGCGCGGGTTGCCGGCTTTCGCTATATCTGCTTGGGTATCGCGCAAACCGCCTTTCTGGACTGTCAGGAAAGATCCGCTCGCGATGGACGCACCACTCGATCCGGCGCTGCTGGCCGACCAGAAATTCTCCGTCGGCCAGCCGGTGTCGCGCAAGGAAGACCCGGTGCTCCTGCGCGGCGAGGGGCGCTATACCGACGATCTCAATCTTGTCGGCCAGCTCTACGGCGTCATGGTGCGCAGCCGGATCGCCCATGGCGTCCTGCGTGCGCTCGATACGGCGACCGCGCGGGACCTGCCGGGCGTGCACGCCATCATCACCGCGGCGGAGCTGGACGCGGCCGGGATCGGGGACATGCCGGCCGCCGCCGGCAAGCATCGCGACGGCACGCCGACGCCACGGCCGCGCCAGCGTCCTCTCGCCTCCGGCCGAGTACGCTACGTCGGCGAACCGATCGCGATGGTCGTGGCAGAGACGGCCCAGCAGGCGAAGGATGCGGCGGAGGCAGTCTTCGCCGACATCGACCCTCTGCCCGCGGTCACCGGCGCCAGCGCCGCGGCTGCGCCTGATGCGCCCCTGCTGCATGCCGACGCGCCGGGCAATCTGTGCCTCGAATACCATTACGGCGACACCGCGGAAGTCGCGGCGGCGTTCGCCCGCGCCGCACATGTCACAAGCCTCGCATTGCGCAACAACCGGATCATCGTCTGCCCGATGGAGCCCCGGGCTGCGATCGGCGAGTACGCGCCGGCCGAGGATCGGCTGATCCTGCGGCTCGGCTGCCAGGGGGTGTTCGGCCAGCGTGCGCTGTTGAGCGGGATTCTCGGCGTGCCGGTCGAGAGACTTCGGGTCCTGACCGGAAACGTCGGCGGCTCGTTCGGGATGAAAGCCTCGGCCTACCCCGAATATGTGTGCGTCCTGCATGCGGCCAGACTGCTCGGCCGGCCGGTGAAATGGACCGACGAGCGATCCGAAAGCTTCATGTCCGACAGCCACGGCCGCGACCACGAAATGGTCGTCGAACTGGCCCTGGCGGCCGACGGCCGGTTCCTTGCCCTGCGCGTCAACGGCTACGGCAACCTCGGCGCCTGGCTGAGCAACGCGACGACCATCCCGCCGACGCTCAATACGGTGAAGAACATCGTCGGCGTCTATGCGACTCCGCTGATCGAGGTCTCCTCGCGCTGCATGTTCACCAACACGACGCCGGTCGGTGCGTACCGCGGCGCCGGCCGGCCGGAGGGCAACTACTACATGGAGCGGCTGGTCGAGACCGCCGCGCGCGAGATGGGCATCGACCCGGTGGAATTGCGGCGCCGCAACCATATCCGCCCCGAGCAGATGCCCTACCGCTCCCCGTCCGGAATGATCTACGACAGCGGCGATTTTCCGACCGTCCTGGACAAGGCCCTGGCCGCGGCCGACTGGGACGGCTACGCGGCCCGCGCGGAGGCAACGCGGGCGCGCGGCCTGGTGCGTGGCCGCGGGATCGGTCAGTACCTGGAGGTGACTGCGGATGCCGGCAACGAGATGGGCGGGATCCGGTTCGAACCCGATGGCGACGTCACGATCATCACCGGCACGCTCGACTATGGACAGGGCCATGCCACGCCGTTCGCCCAGGTGCTGGCGGGCCGACTCGGCATCCCGTTCGAGAAGATCCGGCTGCTGCAGGGCGATTCCGACGCGCTTCTCGCCGGCGGGGGAACCGGCGGGTCACGATCATTGATGCAAAGCGGCGGCGCGATCCTTGCCGCCAGCGACATCCTCATCGATCGCGGCCGGAAGCTCGCCGCGCATATTCTCGAGACCGCGGCGGAGGATGTGGAATTCTCGCACGGGCGCTTCACCGTCGCCGGCACGGATCTCGGGATCGGGATCATGGAGCTCGCCGCCCGCGCCGCGACCTTGCAGGGCCTGCCGGGCGATTTGCCGGCCACGCTCGACGTGCGCCACGTGTTCAAGGGCGTGCCGTCCGCATTCCCCAACGGGTGCCACGTCGCGGAGGTCGAACTCGATCCGGACACCGGTATCATACGGGTCGACCGCTACGCGACCGTCAACGATTTCGGCGTGCTGGTCAACCCGATGCTGGTCGCGGGCCAGGCGCACGGCGGCATCGTGCAGGGGATCGGCCAGGCGTTGATGGAAAGCGTCGCCTACGATGCGGACGGGCAGTTGTTGACGGGCTCCTATATGGATTACGGCCTGCCGCGCGCGGCCGATCTGCCGCCGCTCGGCTTCGCGAGCCACCCGGTTCCCGCCCGCACCAACCCGATCGGTGCCAAGGGCTGCGGGGAGGCGGGATGCGCGGGCTCCCTGCCGGCGGTGATGAACGCGGTGGTGGACGCACTGTCGCAGTTCGGCGTGACTCATATCGACATGCCCGCGACGCCGCATCGGGTCTGGCAGGCGATCCAGGCGGCGCGCAGCGGCCACTGAGGCGAACCGGTCCCGGGGGTGACACGGAGCGGTCCTTGCGTTATACCCATCTGGATACGACGCCACATCCCGCCTCCGGGGACGCGCGGAAACATATGCCCGATCCCCGGTTCTGGAGACGCCCTGCGATGTCCGTGACCGAACGAAACCCGCCGGCGACGGTGGATGCGCTGCGCGAAGCCCGCATGCTGATCGACGGGGCGTGGACCGCCGCCGCATCGGGCGCCGTGCTGCCGGTCGAAAACCCCGCGAAGCGTCGGATGATCGCCACCATCCCGCGCGGCGATGCCGAGGATGTGGAGCGGGCGGTCCAGGCCGCGTCGCGCGCCTTCCCGTCCTGGAGCCGGATGGTGCCGCGTGAGCGCGGCCGCCTGCTGTTGCGGATCGCCGAATTGCTCGAAGCGGAGGCGGACGCCCTTGGGCGCGTCATCGCGCTGGAGACCGGCAACGCGCTGCGCACCCAGGCGCGCCCCGAAGCGCGGCTGAGCGCCGATATTTTCCGCTACTTCGGTGGCCTGGCCGGCGAACTGAAGGAGGAGACCATTCCGCTGGGCGAGCATGTGCTCAGCTACACGCGACGCGAGCCGATCGGCGTGGTGGGCGCGATCATCCCCTGGAACGCGCCGGTGCTGCTTGGCGCGCTGAAGATCGCACCCGCCCTGTGCGCCGGCAACACGCTGGTGATGAAAGCGGCCGAGGATGCGCCGCTCGGCGTGCTGCGCATAGCCGAGCTTTGCCAGCAGGTCCTGCCCAAGGGCGTTCTCAACGTGCTCACCGGCCTGGGCGAGGAATGCGGCGGGCCGCTGGCCCGGCATCCGACAGTCCGCAAGCTGTCCTTCACCGGCTCGACCGAGGTCGGCAGGATCATCATGCGCGCGGCGGCGGACCGGATCGTTCCCGTCTCCCTCGAACTCGGCGGCAAGAGCCCATCGATCGTCTATCCGGATGCCGACGAGGCGTGGGCGGTGGACGGCATCGTCGCCGCGATGCGTTTCACCCGGCAGAGCCAGTCCTGCACCGCCGGATCGCGGCTGTTCCTGCACGCCGACATCTTCGACAGCTTTCTCGACAAGCTGCGCGCCAAGGTGGAAGCGCTGAAGCTCGGCGATCCGCTGGATGAAGCGACCGACATCGGCAGCATCATCAACGAGAAGCAATTCCGCAAGGTATGCGGCTACGTCGATGAAGGATTGCACCATCCGGACGCACGTCTGGTTTTCGGCGGGCTGCCGCCGACCGAAGGACCGCTCAGCGAAGGCTACTTCGCCGTACCCACGGTGTTCGCCGATGCATCGAACGACTGGCGGCTCGCGCGGGAGGAGATTTTCGGCCCGGTGCTGGTCGCCATCCCCTGGCGCGAGGAGGCGGATGCGATCCGGATGGCCAACGACAGCCATTACGGTCTCGCCGCCTACGTCTGGACCCACGATATCGGCAGTGCGTTGCGGGCCGCCCACGCGATCGAGTCCGGCTGGGTGCAGGTCAACCAGGGGCTCGGCCAGCAGCCGGGCCACTCCTACGGGGGGTACAAGCAGAGCGGGATCGGCCGGGAGTTTTCCCTGGAAGGCATGCTTGACAGCTTCACGCAACGAAAGAACGTCACGGTCAATCTGAACACGCCGCGTCCCGGAGCGAAATGATCGCCGGCAGGGTGCCCCGACCCGCACGCGCCGGCTCACGACAGGAGACGATCGATGCCCGACTACCCCGCGCTCAGACTTTTCATCGGCGGCGAATGGAAGGAAGCCGAAGGACGGCCCGTCATCAACCCGGCGGACGAGACCATCCTTGGAACCGTTCCGTACGCGACGCGGTCCGATCTCGACCGGGCGCTGGCGGCAGCCGCGGCGGGCTTCAGGGTATGGTCGCGGACCGGGCCGGCAAAACGGGCGGAGATCATTACGCGCGCCACCCAGATCATGCGTGGGCGGATCGAAGAGATGGCGATGGCCATGACCTTGGAACAGGGCAAGCCGATCGTGCAATCGCGACTGGAAATCCTGCGCGGGTGCGAAATCATCGAGTGGGACGCCCAGGAAGGCCGGCGCCTCTACGGCCGCGTGATCCCGAGTGAGCCTGGCATGCGCCATACCGTGCTCCGCCAGCCAATCGGCGTCGTGGCCGCATTCTCGCCCTGGAATTTCCCGATGAGTTCGCCGGCGCGCAAGGTCGGCGGGGCGCTGTCGGCGGGATGTTCGATCATATTGAAAGCGTCCGAGGAAACACCGGCCGGCGCGGTGCAGCTTGTTCAGGCCTTTGCCGATGCGGGGCTGCCGCCCGGCGTGCTGAACCTCGTGTTCGGCAAGCCGTCCGACATTTCCGAATATCTGATCCCGCAACCCGACGTGCGGCTGATCACCTTCACCGGCTCGGTACCCGTCGGCAAGCACCTGTCGGCGATGGCGGGTGCCTACATGAAGCCTGCGATCATGGAGCTGGGCGGACATTCCCCGGTGATCGTCTGCGACGACGTCGATCCTGCCGCGACCGGCAAGATGTCCGCAGTGGCGAAATCGCGCAATGCCGGACAGGTTTGTGTGTCCCCAACCCGGTTCTTCGTCGCCGACTCGATCTACGATCGCTTTACCGAAGCGTTCGCCGCCCAGGCCGAGGCGATCAAGGTCGGCAACGGTCTCGACCCGAACGTCCAGATGGGGCCATTGGCGAACGAACGCCGCCTTGCAGCCATGGAAGCCCTGGTCGCCGACGCGACGGCCAAAGGCGCGCGGCTCGTCGCCGGTGGAAGTCGCATCGGCAACCAGGGCTATTTCTTCCCGCTTACGGTCCTGGCCGATGTGCCCGACGACGCGATCGCGATGCGGGAGGAACCGTTCGGCCCGCTGGCGCTGCTCAGCCGCGTGCGCAACCTCGACGCGGCGATCGACAAGGCCAATTCCGTGCCTTACGGACTGGCAGGGTACGCCTTCACCCACTCGGCCCGCAACGCCGAACAGCTTGCCGAGGGGGTGGAGGTCGGGAATCTTTCGATCAATCATTTCGTGGCCTCGAGCGCCGAGACGCCATTCGGCGGCGTCAAGGATAGCGGCATCGGGCGCGAAGGCGGGATCGAGGGGTTGCAGTGCTACACGGTCACGAAAAACGTATCGCATCTGACTGGATGAGCCATGCCCGGCGGTCGCGGCGCCGGGCGGAGGCGGGAGATGATCGAGCCGAGCTTGCTAGTACCCCTGCACAGTGATTTCGACTCTTTGAGATCGCCGTGAAATCTCCGCCGCAGACCCAATCTCGGTTCGTTCAACGCGCCACCGTGGATGAAAACGGCGCAAGTACGTGGGCAGGCCGGTGACCGGCGTCACGGATAGCCCGTCGCAGTCGATCCAAGATCGATCACCGACGGGGCACTTGACGGTCGAACGACGGGCGCAGAGCCTCCACCCCCCCGGCCGCACAAGGACCCGCGCGCATGACCCTGCCGTCCCGCATGACCTTCATCGAGACTGCCGGCGCCGGTGGTCCCGAAGTGCTGCGTCCGGCCACCGGCCCGCTGCCGGTGCCGAAGCCGGACGAGGTATTGATCCGCGTGCAGGCCGCCGGGGTGAACCGCCCGGACGTGCAGCAGCGGCTCGGCGTCTATCCGCCGCCGCCGGGGGCGAGCCCGATCATCGGCCTGGAAGTCGCCGGCGAGGTGGTCGCGTGCGGCGCGGACGTCGCCGGCCTGGCGGTGGGCGATCACGTCTGCGGCCTGGCCAACGGCGGCGGCTACGCCGAGTACTGCGCCGTTCCGGCCACACAATGTCTCCCCTGGCCCGCGGGCTACGATGCGGTGCGCGCCGCGGCGCTGCCGGAGACGTATTTCACCGTCTGGGCCAATCTGTTCGGCCACGGCAGGCTGGCTGCGGGGGAGACGGCGCTGGTGCACGGCGGCACCTCGGGGATCGGCGTGACCGCGATCCAGCTCGCGCGCGAGTTCGGAGCCACGATCTACGCCACTGCCGGCTCGGCGGAGAAATGCGCCGCCTGCGTGAAGCTGGGGGCAGCAGCGGCGATCGACTACAAGAGCCAGGAGTTCGTTGCAGAAGTAAAGCGCCTCACCGACGGTCGCGGCGTCGATGTGATCCTGGACATGGTGGGCGCGAGTTATTTCGGGCGCAACCTGCGCTGCCTCGCGATGGACGGGCGGCTGGTGCTGATCGCCTTCCTCGGCGGGTCGAAGACGGATGCGGTTCGATCTCGTTCCGATCATGACCCGGCGGCTGACCGTGACCGGGTCGACCATGCGCCCGCGCACGGCGGCGCAGAAGGCGGCGATCGCGACGGCACTACGGGAAAAAGTGTGGCCGGTGCTGGAGGCGGGGCGGGCGGGACCGGTGATCCACGCCACCTTCCCGCTCGATCAGGCAGCCGAGGCGCACCGGCTGATGGAGACCAGCACGCATATCGGCAAGATCATGCTGCGCGTGGCGGCGTAGCCGCCCGCCAGCGCTCCCACCCGCTGCGCCGCAGGTCGCAGGCCGGGCAGGCGCCGCAGCCGTAGCCCCAGGGGTGGCGCTGGCTGCGGTCGCCGCGGTAGCAACTGTGCGACTGCTCCTCGATCAATGCCACCAGCGCGGCGCCGCCCAGCGCCTCGGCCATCGCCCAGGTGGCCGCCTTGTCGCGCCACATCAGCGGCGTTTCCAGCACGAAGTGCCGTTGCAGCCCCAGATTGAGCGCGAGCTGCATCGCCTTGATCGTGTCGTCGCGGCAGTCGGGATAGCCGGAGTAGTCGGTCTCGCACATCCCCGCCACGATCCGCCGCAGCCCGCGCCGCCAGGCGATCGCGGCGGCGTAGGTCAGGAACAGCAGGTTGCGGCCGGGGACGAAGGTGGTCGGCAGCCCGTCGGCGCCGATCGCGATCTCCGCCTCCGAGGTCAGCGCGGTGGCGCCGATCGCCGCCATCGACGGCCCGAGATCGATGACGTGATCGGGCCCCAGCCGCGCGCCCCAGTCGCCGAACGCCGCCAGGCCGTCGCGCAGCGGCGCCCGGCAGGCGAGTTCCACCGCGTGGCGCTGGCCGTAGGCGAAGCCCACCGTCTCCACATGCGGATAGCGCGCCAGGGCCCAGGCGAGGCAGGTCGCGGAATCCTGGCCGCCGGAGAACAGCACCAGGGCGCGGTCGGGAACGGGCACGGCGGACGGCACGCGGTCGGAGGGGGGATCGGCCATGGCGCGGAACACGGAGGATGGAGGGGATTTCACGACGTCATGGCCCCGATCGCGCCCGACGGCAAGCGGCCCGGGGCCGGTGAAGGAAGCGATGGCAACGAAATCCGCCACGCGCCCCCGCTGCCGTCACCACGCGCGGCGCATCAGCCGCGGATCGTCGTCGGCCACGATCGTGCGTCCCACCGGCCACAGCGCCAGCGCCGCCAGTTTCAGATGCGCCCAGGCAAACGGGATGCCGACGATCGTCACCGCCCAGGCCAGCGCGGTGAGCAGATGGCCGAGCGCCAGCCACCATCCCGCCAGCACGAGCCAGATCACGTTGCCGATCGCCCCCATCGGCCCGGTGCCGAGGTCGCCGTATCCGTATCCTATCAGCATCGTCCGCGGCACGGCGCGGAAGCCGAACGGAAGCAAGGTGTAGCGCGCGATGGTGAAGGCGCTGCGGGCCCAGGGCAGGCCGACGATCGTCACGGCCATGATCACCCCTGCGATCATCCAGGCGAGCGCCATCCACACGCCGCCGAAAATCAGCCACAGGACGTTCAGGAGCAGGCGGAACGGATGCATGGGCGGAAACTCCTTTCCGCTCGGCGCTTCAGGCGCCGAGATCGCGGAAGCCGCGGCGCAGCTCGAACTCGTCGGACGCGACAAGGGTTTCCGCGCGCCCCAGCCGGCGGTCGAGCGCGGCCAGCCGGTCGCGCAGGGCAACGAGGCTTTGCATCGGATCGCTGCGCAGGCCACGCCAGAACGCTTCCTGCGCCGGGTCGGCGAACAGCGCCGGCGGCTTCGGTTTCAGCGCGAGTGCCAACGCGAGGTAGCCGATCGCGGTCGGCACCGTGAAGAACACCAGCCCCACCACCGTGGCGGCGCGCACGAGCCCCGGGCGGATGCCGAGATTGTCGGCGATGCCGGCGCACACCCCGGCGATCCAGCCCTGATCCGGATCGCGCCAGATCCGCCAGCGGTCGCCGCGCGCGTCGCGCCGCGCCTGACCGCCGAAGGGACCGCCCCAACCGGGACCACCCGCCGGGTCGCCGCCTGGCTGAGGACCGCCCCAGCCGGGGCCGCCCCATTGGTTGGGACCGCTCATCGTCCACCTCCCGGCGCACCGCGCCCTGGCCCGGCCGTGGTCGCATCGCCGGCGCGAGCGCGCCAGCCGGGGGCGTCGGCGTCCAGGATGCGCTCCAACGTCGCCATCCGTGCCTCCATTCGCTGCGTCAGGTCCCAGATGTCCGCCAGGGTGCGTTCATGCTCGCGCGAGAGCATCCGCGCGGTGCGCCAGCGCGTGGCGTAGTGCGCGACGATCCAGATCGGCGCGACGACGACCACGAACACCAGGGCGATGATGCCGGACAGCATCCCCCGTTACCCGTTCTGCGCGGCGGCGGCGGGCATCGGTGCCGGCGGCAGGCGGTTGCCGAGGCGCGCCTTCAGCCGGTCCAGCTCCTCCTGCACCCGCGCGTCGGCTTCCCATTGCGCGAACTCGTCGGTGGGTGCCGGGCCGGGCGTGCTGCCGGTGGGGCGGCCGATGTCGAAGGCTTCGACCTTGCCCTCGGCTTCATCGAGCGCGCGTTCCACCTGCTCGAACCGGGCGAAGGCGTCGGTGATGCGCTGGTCATAGAGGGTGCGGCGCAGCTTGAGCCGGCTGGCCGCGGTGTTGTGGCGCGCGATCAGGGCGCGCTGGCGGGTCTTGGCGTCGGTGAGCTTGGCTTGCAGCTTGCCGATGTCCTCGTTCTGCCGGGCCAGCGCTTCGGTGACCTGGGCGAGCTGGCGGGCGGCTTCCTCGGCCGCGGTGGCGGCGCGGGTCTTGGCGAGCAGGGCGCCGCGGGCGAGGTCTTCGCGGCCCTTGGTCAGCGCGAGCTCGGCCTTGCGTTCCCATTCGTCCGCCTCGCGCTTCAGGGTCTCTGCGCGGCGTTCGAGGTCCTTGCGCTCGGCGATGCCGCGCACGGCGGCGGAGCGGACTTCGACCAAGGTGTCTTCCATCTCCTGGATGACCAGGCGGATGAGTTTCTCCGGGTCCTCGGCGCGGGCGAGGAGGACGTTGAGGTTGGAGTTCACGATGTCGGAAAGGCGGGAGAAGATGCCCATGGGGTGGGGGTCCTTGTCGCTGCTGCGGCGCGGGGGCGCCTGGGGGGATATATGCAGGCGGTATGCCAAACGCTAGTCTATTGATTTTGCTTTGGTTTGTTGCGTGCGTTCGGCGTTTTGGTGGCGTTTTTCGCCGAATATCGGTATAGTTCGCCGTATCATGGCGATTTCCCCCACGCCGCCGACCCCGCTCGGCGAATCCCCGGCCTTCCTCGACATGCTGGCGCATGTCTCCCGCCTGGCGCCGCTCGACCGGCCGGTGCTGGTGGTGGGCGAGCGCGGGACCGGCAAGGAACTGATCGCGACAAGGCTCGCCTATCTGTCGCCGCGCTGGGACCGGCCGTTCGTGGCGCTGAACTGCGCGGCGCTGGCGGAACCGCTGCTCGATTCGGAGCTGTTCGGGCATGAGGCGGGCGCGTTCACCTCGGCGGTGCGCCGCCGCGCCGGGCGGTTCGAGCTGGCGGACGGGGGGACGTTGTTCCTCGACGAGATCGCCAACGCGACGCTGGCGGTGCAGGAGAAGATCCTGCGCGCGATCGAATACGGCAGCTTCGAACGGGTGGGTGGCAACGATACGTTGGGCGTCGATGTGCGGGTGATCGCGGCGACCAACGCCGACCTGCCGGCGCTGGCGGCGCAAGGGCGGTTCCGCGCCGACCTGCTGGACCGGCTGGCGTTCGATGTCGTGCGGTTGCCGCCGTTGCGCGAACGGAGCGGGGACATTCCGCTGCTGGCGGAGCATTTCGCGGCGCGCATGACGGCGACGCTGGGGCGGGCGTATTTCCCGGGCTTCGCGCCGGCGGCGCTGGACGCGCTGGCGGCGCATGCCTGGCCGGGGAACGTGCGGGAGTTGCGCAACGTGGTGGAGCGCAGCGTGTGCCGCATGACCCGGCCGGACCGGAAGCTGGCCGAGGTGGTGATCGATCCGTTCGGGCCGCGGTCCGGGGCGGCGCCGGTGCCGGGTCCGGCGGTGGTGGCGGCTGGGTCCGCGCCCCCTGCCCTGCCGGCTGTTGGCACCGGGCTGCGCGCGGCGGTGCATGCGCTGGAGGGGCGGATGCTGGCGGAGGCGCTGGCGGCGACGCGGTTCAACCAGCGGCAGGCGGCGGTGCGTTTGGGGTTGGGATACGATCAGTTCCGGCGGTGCTTGCGGGGGCATCCGGAGGTAAGGGAGCGGGCGGAGTAGCGAGGGACCCAATGAGAACGCCTGTCAGGCTCATAACCTGAAGGTCACAGGTTCAAATCCTGTCCCCGCAACCACGCCACATTACGAAACGCTGCTTCCGTTTTCGCTGGCATGCGACCGACCATCGGGCGCGCCGCGGCGCAATCAGCATGCCCAATGCGAGGCATATAAGCCCTTAGCGACCCAAACTGTCATGGCGGAGGGCAGTCCAGATATCGACAGGAGGACTTGCAAGTCTTACTGTGGATATTTATATTCGGCGTTATGAACGCTCCTTCTGGCACCTCCATATCCCTCGAAACGACCGTCGCCGAACTTTCTCTGGCGATCGGGCAGCTCCTGCGGCGACTGCGCGCGGAATCGAATCCAGACGAGCTGACCTGGTCGCAGACCGTGGCGCTGGCTCGGCTGGAGAAGGCGGGCCCGATGACGACGGCGGATCTCGCGCGCGCCGAGTTTGTGAAGCCGCAGTCCATGGGCGCGACGCTCGCCGAGTTGGAGCGGGAGGGCTTGGTCGAGCGTCACCCTCATCCCACCGACGGTCGGCAGATCCTGTTCGCCCTGACGGAAGGAGGCTTCGAGGCGCGGCGTAAGCGCAGTGCCGCGAAGCAGAAATGGCTGCTGGCGGCCATGGCCAAGCTCAATCCCGGCGAACAGCAGACGCTCGTATCCGCAGCCGCCCTGATCAAGCGTCTCGGCGAATCCGACCCGTAGGCCGCCCGAGGAGCTGAGCTCGCTCCACGCACGAGATTGCAACATGCGGTTTCGCCGCCATCCAGATCAGCAAAAGGAAAACGCCGTGCCCGTGACCACTCTCGACCCGAAGTCCGCGCTCATCGTCATCGATCTTCAGAGAGGCATCGTTTCGCTTCCGACCGTGCATCCGATTGAGGGGGTGGTAGAACATGTTGGCATGCTGACAGAGGCCTTTCGGGGGCATGGCCTGCCGGTCGTGTTCGTCAACGTCGACCGCGGAGCGCCGGGCCGGACGGAGCAGCCGCGCAGTCACCGAGCCTTTCCGACCGGCTGGACCGATCTCATCCCCGAGCTGAACCGGCAGCCGCAGGACCATGTCGTGACGAAGCACACGCCGGGCGCCTTCACGAACACCGGTCTTGACGCCCATTTGAGGGCTTTGGGCGTCACGCAGGTCGTGATCGTGGGTATCGCCACCAGCAATGGCGTCGAGGTTAGCGCGCGCCAGGCCTACGAGCTCGGCTTCAACGTCACCCTCGCGACCGACGCCATGACCGACACGCAAGCCGACGCGCACGCCTACAGCACCACAAGGGTTTTTCCGAAAATCGGCGAGACCGGCACGTCGCAGGACATCATCGATCTTCTGGAAATGGGCGCCTGATCATGGACTGGCTTCACGACGTATCCTACCTGTTCGGCGGCGCGTTTCTAGCGAACGCCGTTCCGCATTTCGTCAGCGGCATGATGGGGCGACCGTTTCAGAGCCCGTTTGCCAAACCGCCCGGCAAAGGCCTGTCGTCATCGACAGTGAACGTGCTCTGGGGGTTTGCGAACTTCGTCATCGCCTACATTCTCATCGCCCGCGTGGGGAGCTTCGATCTGCACGCTGCGGATCAAGCTATCGCCGTGGGTGTAGGCGTTCTGCTGATTGGTATGATGTCCGCGCGTTTGTTCGGGCGGTTCCACGGCGGCAATTCGCCCTCAGGCTCGTGACGGCATGGCCAAGGGCACGTTTCGCTCCCTGAAGGTCTTCAACTATCGGGTCTGGGCCATCGGCTCGCTCGTCTCCAATGTCGGAACATGGATGCAGCGCACCGCCCAGGACTGGCTGGTGCTGACGGGCCTCACCCATCACAGCGCAACCGCCGTCGGCATCGTGATGGGCCTGCAGTTCGGCCCGCAACTCCTTCTGTTGCCCTGGACCGGCTATGCGGCGGATCGCTTCGATCGACGCAAGCTCCTGATCGCCACCCAGGCGACCTCGGGTTTGCTAGTGCTCGTCCTCGGTCTGCTCGCCGTCACCGGGCTGGTCCAGCTATGGCATGTGTACCTGCTCGCGTTCCTATCCGGCTGCGTCAACGCCGTCGATATGCCGGCGCGTCAGACCATCGTCTCCGATCTGGTCGGGGACGAGGACCTTTCGAACGCGGTGGCGCTAAATTCCGCATCCATCACCGTCGCGCAGATGGTCGGTCCCGCTGTGGCCGGCGTTCTGATCGCCGCCGTCGGCTCCGGCTGGGCGTTTTTGATTAACGCAGCCTCCTTTGGCGCCGTGCTCGCGTCGCTTGGGCTTTTGCGCGTGACGGAGCTTCATGCCAGCACCCGCGCCGGCCAGGCCCGCGGCAACCTCGTGGAAGGATTCCGTTATGTCCGGTCCCGCCCGGACCTGACGGCCATCCTCTGGATGCTTTTCCTGATGGGCACGTTCGGACTGAATTTCCCGATCTTCATCTCGACCATGTCGGTCAAGGTATTCCACGGCGGCGCAAACCAGTACGGGTTCCTGACTTCGGTCATGGCGATCGGCACGCTGGCCGGCGCATTGCTTGCCGCCGGACGGGAGAAACCCCGGTTCGGCCTTCTGCTCGGCGGTGCCGCTATCTTTGGAATCGGCTTCGCCTTCGCCGCGATCACGCCCAATGTCTGGCTGTTCGGCGCCGCGCTCGTCGTCATCGGCGTGTCGATCCTGACCTTCACCAATTCGACGAGCAGCCTAATGCAGCTCTCCACCGAACCTGTGATGCGCGGGCGCGTCATGGCGCTGCGTCTCGCCATCGGAGTGGGGGCGACGCCGATCGGAGCCCCGATCGTCGGCTGGGTCGCCGATGCCTTCGGTCCGCGGTGGGCGCTAGGCGTCGGCGCCGCCTCTGGATTCATGGCGGCGGTCGTCGCCTTCACCTACCTCGTGAAGCACCGTCACCTGCGCGCACGCCTTGACGGTTGGCGTCTCCGCTTCACCAGCGACGGCAGCGATCTCATGACACTCGTCAACCCTGCCGCCCCGCGGTAATGGACCGTCGCATAAATATTAAAATGCCCGCTTGAAGAGATCTTGGGGCTGTTGAACGACTTCTAACCTCGACCCGGCCATTGGCAATGGTCAAGCTGCTAGCCTTGGAATTGCTTGCTCGACCAATCGCAAGAATCGGGTGTGCGGGCCCCCGCAACCAAGCTCTCTCACGATATCAATCAGATAGAGTCCGACTCGGGAACCACTCCCATAGGTGATTTTCCCGTGTCCGCACGGCCTCCTAATCAGAAGTCACCCAATGATCACGGCGCGTCGAAGCCGGAAAGGGTGCTCGGAAGGTGGAGGAGTTCGGCTCGCGGCTGCGCAGCGTGCTCGCCCGCCCCGCTCCAGCCCCCCGACCATACCAAGCTAATGTCCCCCTTGACCCCGCCGCCGTTACGCGACACATAACGCCGTGATCGAAAGCTTCCGGGACAGGCGCACGGCGGCCGTCTTCCAGGGACGAACGCCGAAAGGCTTCCCCGCCGATCTCGCCGCCGTCGCGCGCCGCAAGCTCCGCATGCTCGATACCGCCGTCCGGCTGCATGATCTGCGCATCCCGCCCGCCAACCGGCTGGAACCGCTCGCGGGCGATCGTGCCGGCCAGCACAGCATCCGCGTCAACGACCAATGGCGCCTATGCTTCATCTGGCGCGACGGCGGCGCCCACGCGGTCGAAATCGTGGACTATCACTGATGAAGGTGCCCGACATGCCCGACCTGATCCAGCGCAGCGCCCTCGCCGGCCTCGACCTCGCGGCCGAGACCAGCGGCGCGCCCTTGCCGAACATCACCCCCGGGGAGGTCCTGCGCGCCGAATTCCTGGAACCGATGGGCCTGTCCGCCCGCGCCCTGGCGCGCGAGATCGGCGTGCCGGCCAACCGCATCACCGGGATCATCCATGGGGCGCGGGCCATCACGGCCGAGACCGCGCTGCTCCTCGCACGCCGTTTCGGCACCAGCGCGGAGTTCTGGATGAACTTGCAGACGGCGCACGACCTGGAGGAAGCACGCCACCGGCTGGGCATCGCCGCCTGATCCGCCGCGCCGCGGCAAGCGAAGGCCCGCCCGCGCGCAGCGGGAAACAGGCAGCTCCACCAAAAGAAAAGGGGGCTCGCGCCCCCTCGTCCCCCTACGCCGCCCGGGCTTCCGGAACGTCGTCCTCCGCCTCGGTCTCCTGCTTCGGCCCGCTGTCCAGCCCCTTGGCCGCCGGATCCCGGTCCACCAGCTCGATCACCGCCATATCCGCGGCGTCCCCGAACCGGACCCCCGCCTTCAGCACCCGCGTATAGCCCCCGGCCCGCGAGCGGTACCGATCCGCCAGCGGCCCGAACAGCTTCTCCACGATCTTCGCATCGCGCAACTGCGCATACGCCTGCCGCCGCGCGTGCAGCCCGCCACGCTTGCCGAGCGTCAGCAGCTTCTCCGTCACCGGCCGCAGCTCCTTCGCCTTCGGCAGGGTCGTCGTGATCTGCTCGTGCTTCAGCAACGCAACGGCCATGTTGCGGAACATCGCAAGCCGATGGGTAGAGGTAACACCGAGCTTCCGCCCAGCCATTCCGTGACGCATGATCGCACTCCTTGTCCGCCGCGGCGGCTCAGAACGGTTCGTCCACCCGCTTGGCGAGGTCTTCGATATTCTCAGGCGGCCAGCCGACCACCGCCATGCCGAGACCGAGGCCCATCGAGGCCAGCACTTCCTTGATCTCGTTCAACGACTTGCGGCCGAAATTCGGGGTCCGCAGCATTTCCTGCTCGGTCTTCTGCACCAGGTCGCCGATATAGACGATGTTGTCGTTCTTGAGGCAGTTGGCGCTGCGCACCGAAAGCTCCAGCTCGTCCACCTTGCGCAACAGGTTGCGGTTGAACGGCAGGTTCTCCTCGGGCTCCTCCAGCCTGGCAAGCTGGGGCTCCTCGAAATTGATGAAGAGCTGCACCTGGTCCTGCAGGATGCGGGCGGCGAGCGCCACCGCGTCTTCCGGCGTCACCGCGCCGTTCGTTTCCACCGTCAGCAGCAGCTTGTCGTAGTCGGTCACCTGACCCACGCGGGTCGGCTCGACCTTGTAGGAAACCCGCCGCACCGGGGAGTAGATCGAATCGACCGGGATCAACCCGATCGGCGCATCCTCCGGCCGGTTCGCCGCCGCGGCGACGTAGCCCTTGCCGAGCTGGACGGTGAACTCCATGCCGAGCTTCACCCCGTCGTCCAGGGTGCACAGCACCAGCTCGGGGTTCATGATGTCGATGTCGTGCCCGGCCTGGATCTGGCCGGCGCGCACCTCGCCCGGGCCGGTGGCCGTCAGGGTCATGCGCTTCGGGCCTTCGCCGTGCATCCGCAGCGCCAGCTGCTTGATGTTCAGCACGATGTCCGTCACGTCCTCGCGGACGCCGGGGATCGAACTGAACTCGTGCAGCACGCCGTCGATCTGCACCGCGGTCACGGCCGCACCTTGCAGGGACGACAGCAGGATGCGCCGGATCGCGTTGCCGAGCGTCATGCCGAAGCCGCGCTCCAGCGGCTCGGCCACGATGGTGGCGATGCGCGCGGGGTCGGCGCCGGGCTCCACGCCGAGCTTTTCCGGCTTGATCAGCGTCTGCCAGTTGCGCTGGATGACCTGGGTCTGCCTCATGTCTCACAAATCCTTTCCGCCGCAGGCCGGCTGCATCCCGGGGGCTGGATGCGTCGGCAGGCGGCGCTGCTGCGGCGGTTGACGGCCCGCCGGACCGACAGCGGCGTTGCGGCCCCGTCAGGACCGATCGGCGGTAGCACGGCCCGCCGGGCCGATCCGGCGCACGCCGCGCCGGAGGGGTTGCCTCAGACCCGCCGGCGCTTGCGCGGACGGCAGCCGTTGTGCGGAATCGGCGTCATGTCGCGGATCGCGGTCACCGCGAATCCCACCGCCTGCAAGGCCCGCAGCGCGCTCTCGCGCCCCGAGCCCGGCCCGCTCACTTCGATTTCCAGCGTTTCCATCCCGTGCTCGCGCGCCTTGCGGCCCGCGTCCTCGGCGGCCACCTGGGCGGCGTAGGGGGTGGACTTCCGGCTGCCCTTGAACCCCTGGCTGCCGGCCGAGGACCAGGCGATCGCGTTGCCCTGGGCGTCGGTGATGGTCACCACGGTATTGTTGAACGTCGCCGCCACATGGGCGACTCCGGCAATGATGTTCTTGCGCTCCTTGCGGCGGGGGCGCGAGGTGGCGGCGGGCTTCGCCATGGCGGATCGGTTTCCTGTTACGAGAGGCGCGCGCCGGAGGGGATCGGCGGGCGACGAAATCGGCGGATGAAACGGGGCCTACTTGGTCACTTTCTTCTTGCCGGCGATCGCCACCGCCTTGCCCTTGCGGGTGCGGGCGTTCGTGTGGGTGCGCTGGCCGCGCACCGGCAGGCCGCGGCGATGGCGCAGGCCGCGATAGCAGCCGAGGTCCATCAACCGCTTGATGTTCATCGCCACTTCGCGGCGCAGGTCGCCTTCGACCCGGAATTCGCGATCCACCAGCTCGCGGATGCGCAGCACCTCGTCGTCCGAGAGCTGGTTGACCCGGCGGTCGTCGGGGATGCTGAGGCGCGAGCAGATCTCGGCGGCCTTGGTCGGGCCGATGCCGTAGATATACCGAAGCCCGATGGTCACCCGCTTGTTGGTAGGGATATTCACCCCCGCGATACGCGCCACGCCTGCACTCTCCTGCTCGAACTGTCCTGCGGTGCCGCCCGGCCGCCCGGGGCGATCCTGCCTCGGGGTGATCCGGCGTGCGGCCGAAGGCCGATCCATATGCGCCAACGACGACGGCCCCGCAACCGGGGCCGCCTGTCGAGAGGGCGGGACTATAGCGGCCGGCGCGGCGGCGTCAATCTACCCATGACCAGGTTGTGACAGGCCGCGCGTCAGTAGCCGCGCGCCGGGTCCACCCGGGTCGGCGGATCGCGGCCCGCGGCCAGCGCGCCGAGGCCGGCGAAGAAAATATCCAGGCTGCGCGGCAGGTAGCTCGCCGGATCGTCGGCCGCGGTGTGCGGGCTCACGATCAGGTTCGGCGTGGTCCAGATGCGATCGCCGGGCGGGACCGGCTCGGGGTCGAACACGTCCAGCACGGCGCCGGAAAGCTGCCCCGCGTCCAGCGCATCGCAGAGCGCCGCCTGCGCGACCAGCCCGCCGCGGCCGATATTCACCACTCCGGCCCCGCGCGGCAGCAGCCCGATCCGCCGGCGGTCGAGCAGGCCGCGAGTCGCCGGCGTCAGCGGGCAGGCCAGCACCAGGAAGTCCGAGCCGGGCAGCACCGACTCGATCGCGTCCGTGCCGACGACCGTGGCGCAGGCCGGATGCGGCGCCGGGTGCGCGCGCACCCCGGTGACGACCATGCCGAGCCGCGCGGCGTGGCCTGCCACCGCGCCGCCGAGCGCCCCCAGCCCCACGACCGTCACCGCCCGCCCCGCCGCCAACCCGCCCCAGCGCTTGCGCCACACGCCGGCGCGCTGGTCGGTGACCATGGCGGGGATGCCGTTCAGCAGCATGAGCAGCGCCATCAGCCCGAACTCGCCCGCCTTCTCGGTATGCGTGCCGCGGTTGTTGAGCAGGATCGCGCCCGGCGGCAGCCAGTCGAACGGGGCCAGGTTGTCGACCCCGGCGTTGGCGACGAACACCACCCGCAGCCGGGGTGCCGCCACCGGCAGCAGGGCGCGCAGCACGTCCTTGTCGCCGACCAGCGCCTCGGCCTGCGTGATCGCGGCGGCGAAATCGGCCCGCGTGGTCCCGAAGCTGACCGCGTGGCCCGCGCCCGCCGCGCCGGCGCGGGCCGCGGCGGCATCCCACAGGGCCGGAGTGACGGTGAAGGCCGGGTCGTCGGGCGGGTTCTGGACATGGATGCGCATGGCTCTCAGCCTCGCACAGCCGGCACGGCGGGGCCACGGGCGCCCGCGCACCCGTTCCGTCCGGTTTGACAACCCCGGGCCGGCCCCCGTAGAAGCCGCCCCTTCCACAACCGGGAACGTGGACGGGACTTCGGGTCCCGCGCCCGCCGCGCGCGTTGTGCGCGGCCTACCGGTGCAACAACGCCACACGAAAGGGCACCGCGCCAATGACCAAGCGCGCCGAAAGCAAGTACAAGATCAACCGCCGCCTCGGCGTCAATCTCTGGGGCCGGCCGAAATCCCCCATCAACAAGCGCGACTACGGCCCCGGCCAGCACGGCCAGCGGCGCAAGAAGCCGACCGACTTCGGCATCCAGTTGATGGCCAAGCAGAAGCTGAAGGGCTACTACGGCAACATCGGCGAGAAGCAGTTCCGCAAGTATTACGAGGAAGCGGTGCGCCGCAAGGGCGACACCTCGGAGAACCTGATCGAGCTGCTGGAGCGCCGGCTGGACGCGGTGATCTACCGCATGAAGTTCGCCATCACCCCGTTCGCCGCGCGCCAGTTCGTCTCGCACGGCCACGTGCTGGTGAACGGCAAGCGGGTCAACATCCCCTCCTACCTCGTGCGCGACAACGACACGATCGAGGTGAAGGAGAAGTCGAAGCAGCTCGCGATGGTGCTGGATGCCGCGCAGAGCGGGGAGCGCGACGTGCCGGACTACGTGGAAGTCGACCACCGCGCCATGAAGGGCCGCTTCGCCCGCGCGCCGAAGCTGTCCGATGTGCCCTATCCGGTGCAGATGGAACCGAACCTGGTGGTCGAGTTCTACTCGCGCTGATCCGGTCGCGCTGATCCGGTTCGGGGCGGCGGCCCGTGCCGCCCCGATCCGCCGTCAGTAGAACACCTCCGGCACGATCCCGAGCAGGATCGCGCCCACCGCCTCGAAATGCGCATCCCGCGCCTGGATCTGCTGCGCCAGGGTGTGCATGTCGCGGAACCGCCGCTCGAACGCCGAGCCGGCGAAGATCGCATCGACCCCGGCCGCCTTGTAGGCGAAATCCGCCGCCGCGATCGCCTGGCCCAGCCCGTGCGCGCAGGCCAGCCGCACCTGGGCGCGAGCCGGGATGTCGATCGGCGCCGCGTCCCCCGCCTGCTGCCAGATCGCGCCCAGAACCTCGGTCAGATAGGCCCGCGCCGCGCCCAGCGCCGCCTCGTGCCGCGCCAGGCCGGCCTGCACCACCGCGCTGTCGGCCAGCCGGCCCAACCCGCGCGGGGCCTTGCGCATGGCCAAGGCGACGAACGCATCCAGCATCGCGCGCGCGATGCCGAACGCCACACCCGCCGCGCCCACCGCGTACAGGCCCTGCATGGTGAAGGCGTACAGCCGACCCGGCTCGCGCCGCAGCGCCGGGTCCTCGCGGGTGGCGCTGAACGCCTCCGGCACGAACAGGTCGGCCACACGGTAGCCTTCGGACGCGGTGCCGCGCAGGCCGATCACCTGCCAGTCGGCGATGCGCTCGGCGCGATCGGCCGGGAACAGCAGGGTGCGGATCACCGGCATCCCGGCGGCGTTGCGGCGGCGGGTGCCGTCCGGCTCGATCACCTGGCAATGCGCGCCCATCCAGGTCGCCTGGCGCGAACCGCTGGCGAAATGCCATTCCCCGCTCACCCGGTAGCCGCCCGGCACCGCGGTCGCGGCGGCGGCGTTGGGCGGCCCCCAGGAGACCAGCGCGCGCGGATCGGCGAAGATGGCGCGGGCCGCCTCGGCGGGCAGGAACGGCGCGATCAGCGCGGAGCTGTTGGCGACGAACACGTTCCAGCCCACCGACGCATCGTGGCGGCTGACCTCCTCCACCGCGCGCAGATAGACCCAAGGTGGCACTTCGTCGCCGTCGACCGAGCGCGGCAGCAGCATCCGGCACAGCCGCGCTTCGTGCAGGTCCGAAAGCAACGGTTCGGGGATGCGCTGGGTGCGCTCGATCGTCTCGGCCGCGGCGACGATCGCGGGGCCGAGGCGGCGGGCGCGCGCGACCGGGTCCGGCGGGTCGGTGTCGGGTCGTGTCGGGATCGTCATGCGGCCCCCGGGGGATGTGCCCGGCGACGATGACAGGGCCGCGCCCGGGTCCTGTCAACGCGGCGACTCGGTTGCGGCCCGGGATGGCTGGGACACCGCCGCCCCCGACCGGCCCCCGGCCGCGCCGGAATGCTTGGCAATCGGCCCGCGCTCGCCCCATATCCCTTCCAGCCAACGCCGGACGCCCCCGCGCCCGGCGTTTCCCTTGCCCACCCCCTCCGGACCCCGCATGACCGACCAGGCCACCGAGATCGCCCGCCGTCGCACCTTCGCGATCATCTCCCACCCCGACGCCGGCAAGACGACCCTCACCGAGCACCTGCTGCGCGCCGGCGGCGCCATCCAGCTCGCCGGCAACGTGCGCGCCAAGGGGGAACGCCGGCGCACCCGATCGGACTGGATGAGCATCGAACGCGAGCGCGGCATCTCGGTCGTGACCTCCGTCATGACGTTCGAATACAAGGGCTGCGTCTTCAACCTGCTCGACACGCCGGGGCACGAGGATTTCTCCGAAGACACCTACCGCACCCTGACCGCCGTCGACGCCGCGGTGATGGTGATCGACGCCGCCAAGGGGATCGAGGCGCGCACCCGCAAGCTGTTCGAGATCTGCCGCCTGCGCGACATCCCGATCATCACCTTCATCAACAAGATGGACCGCGAGAGCCAGGACCCGTTCGCCCTGCTCGACGAGGTGGGCACCGATCTCGCGCTGGATACCGCCCCGGTCACCTGGCCGGTCGGCCGCGCCTCCGGCTTCATCGGCACCTACGATCTGCGCGCCCGGGCGCTGCACCTGACACAGGAGCTGCCGCAGAGCGACCCGCGGCTCGCCGCGCTCGGCGAGGAGCTTGATCTCGTCGCCGCCGCGCTACCGGAATTCGACCGCACGTCGTTCGCGGAAGGCCACCTGACTCCCGTCTATTTCGGTGCCGCGATCAAGGGGATCGGCGTCGGCGACCTGCTCGACGGCCTCGCCGACTACGGCCCGCGCCCGCGCGCGCAGCAGGCCGACCTGCGGATGGTCGATGCCACGGAGCCCGGCCTGACCGCGCTCGTGTTCAAGATCCAGGCCAACATGGACCCCAACCATCGCGACCGCATCGCCTTCGCCCGCGTCTGCTCCGGCCGGCTCGTGCGCGGGATGCGCCTGAAACAGGTGCGCACCGGCAAGCTGATCCCGCTGCACGCGCCGCAGTTCTTCTTCGCCCGCGAGCGCGAGATCGCCGAGGAAGCCTTCGCCGGCGACGTCGTCGGCATCCCCAACCACGGCACCTTGCGCATCGGCGACACCTTGACGGAAGGCGAGGCGATCAATTTCGTCGGCGTGCCGTCCTTCGCCCCGGAAATCCTGCGCCGGGTGCGGCTGGACGACGCGATGAAGGCGAAGAAGCTGCGCCAGGCGCTGGTGGAACTGGCCGAGGAAGGCGTGGTGCAATTGTTCCGCCCACAGGACGGTGCGGCGCCGATCGTGGGCGTGGTCGGGGCGCTGCAGCTCGACGTGCTGGCCGCGCGGCTGGGCGCGGAATACGGTGTCGGGGTCGGCTTCGATGCCACCCCGTTCGCCCTGGCGCGCTGGATTTCCTCGCCCGACAAGGCGGCGCTGGAACGGTTCATCGCCGCCAACCGATCGGCGATCGCCGATGACGTGGACGCCGATCCGGTGTTCCTGGCGACATCGGAGTTCATGCTGCGGCGGACGGCGGACCTGGCGCCGGCGGTGACGTTCCGGGATGTGAAGGACGTGCGCGCGCACGCGGCGTAGGGGCTGAAAGGGGATCGGAAGCCGCCCTCCCCCCCCCCCGCTGTCAGACGCCCCGCGGCATCCGCGGGCGCTCCGTCGGGGTGCCGCGGGGCACCGGGCTTGCCTCGCCTTCCCGGCAGCCCTGCCGATACGGTCCGCGACCGCTTTATCATGCCATCGTGCCGATGGCCTGGCGGAAGCGCGCGAGCGCATAGCCGAACAGGACCGACCCGATCGCCGCGAGTGCCAGGAGTTCCGGCCAGACGACCGAGAATCCCGCCCCCCGAAACAGAACCGCCTGCGACAGCAGCACGAACTGGGTTGTCGGCGCGACCAGCATCACCCATTGCAGCAGCTCGGGCATGCTCTCGCGCGGTGTCATGCTGCCGGACAGCATCTCCAGCGGCATCAGCACCAGCATCAACAGCAGACCGAACTGCGGCATCGAGCGTGCGATCGTCGCGAGAACCATGCCCATCGACGTGCTGGCGAACATGAACAACGCTGCACCGGTCAGGAAAAGCGCCACGGAGCCTTCGATCGGTACCCGCAGCAGCCCCTGCACGACGAACGCCAGGGCTAAGGCGGAGCCGGCGAGCACCACCAGCCCCATCGACCAGAGCTTGGCCATCATGATCTCGAATGGCGTGACCGGCATCACCAGCAGATGCTCGATGGTGCCGTGCTCGCGCTCCCGGATCAGGGCGGCGCCCGTAAGCACGATCGACAGCAGCGTGAGCTGGTTGATGAGCTCCATCACCGCGCCGAACCAGGACTTGTTCAAGGTCGGGTTGAACCGGACGCGCAGCGCCAGATCCACCGGCGGAATCGCGACGGAGTGGTAGCGCTGGGCGAAGGTTTGCACCTCATCACGCACGATGGTCTGAATGTCGCCGCTGCCGGTGAAGGCCTGGGTCATCCGGGTCGCATCGACATTGAGCTGTACCGTCGGCGTGCGCCCGGCCAGCACGTCGCGCTGGAAATCGGGCGGGATATCGAGGGCGAAGGTGTCGAGTCCCGCGTCCATCCGCGCGTCCATCTCGGGACTGGGTGATCATCGTCGGCGGCAGGAAATACGGCGGGTAGAAGGCGCCGACGATGCGCGCGGAAAGCGCCGAGTGATCCTCGTCGACGATCGCGATCGGTGGCCCGGTTGAGCGTCTCCGGCATGCCCGTCGCGGCCATGTAGATCGCGAAGGTGAAGGCGTAGGCGATCAGCACGAGCATCATCGGATCCCGGACCAGGCCGCGCAGCTCCTTGACGCCGAGATGCAGGATGTGGGCCGGCCGCATCGATCAGGTCTCCTGTTTCCTGAGCAACGCCACGCTCAGCCCGAGCAGCACCGGGACCGCGAGCGCCAGCGGGACGAACGAGGCTTGCAGGTCCGCGAAGCCCAGACCCTTGGAGAAGACGCCGCGCGAGATGGTCAGGAAGTAGGTGGTCGGATAGACGCGCCCGATCAGCGCCGCCGCGCCCTGCCAGCGAGGAGACCGGATCGATCATGCCGGAGAACTGCACCGCGGGCAGGATGGTGAGCATCGCGGTGCCGAAGATCGCCGCGATCTGGCTGCGCATGAAGGTCGAGATCAGCAGGCCGAGCGCCGTGGTGGCCGTGACATAGAGCAGCGCGCGGCCGTCAGGGTGAGGAAGCTGCCTTTCAGCGGCACGCCGAAGACCGTGACGGCCAGCACCGTCAGCAGCAGGAAATTGAGCATCGCCAGCGCGACGTAGGGAAGCTGCTTGCCGAGCAGGAACTCCAGCCGCGTCACCGGCGTGACGTAGAGATTGACGATCGAGCCCAGCTCCTTCTCGCGCACCACGCTGAGCGCGGCCAGCATGGCCGGGATCAGCACCAGCAGCAGCGGGATCACCGCCGGCACCATCGCCAGCAGGCTCTTGACGTCGGGGTTGTAGCGGAACCGCGTCTCGATGGTGACGAGCCCGGCGGAAGCCCGCCTTCGCCTGCGCGCGGGACGCCTGCTCGGCCAGCCAGTGCGCGTGCATGCCCTGCACATAGCCGCGCACGGTTTCGGCGCGCGTCGGCATGGCGCCGTCGATCCAGGCGCCGATCTGCACCGGCCGGCCGCGCGCCACGTCGCGCCCGAAGCCCGGCGGAATCTCGATCGCCAGGCTCAGCTCGCCCGCGCGCATGCGCCGGTCGAGATCGGCGTAGTCGGCGATCGGCGCCTGTTCGACGAAGTAGCGGGAGCCGGCGATATTCAGGACATAGTCGCGGCTGGCCGTGGTCTGGTCGCGGTCGAGCACGGCGAACGACAGATCTCTCGACGTCGAAGCTGATGCCGTAGCCGATGACGAACATCAGGATCACGCTGCCGAGCAGCGCGAGCGTCGCGCGGATCGGGTCGCGCCGCAGCTCCAGCGCCTCGCGCCGCGTGTAGCTGAACATGCGCCGGAGCATCGAAGCTGCGCCGGCGCCCGCGGGACCTGTTGCTCGGCCGGGCGCCGCCGATGCGCCGGCCGGGTCCGGCGCCGGCTGCCGGCGCCTGCCTCCTCGGCCGCCGCCTCTTCGAGGTAGCCGATGAAGGCGTCTTCCAGCGTTGCCACGCCGCGCCGCTCGATCAGCGCGGCCGGCGTGTCGCTGACCAGCACGCGGCCCGCATGCATCAGCGAGATGCGGTCGCAGCGTTCGGCCTCGTTCATGAAGTGGGTCGAGATGAAGATCGTGACCCCGTCGCGGCGCGAGAGCTCGATCAGGCTCCGCCAGAAGGCGTCGCGCGCGATCGGATCGACGCCCGAGGTCGGCTCGTCGAGGATCAGCATCTCGGGCCGGTGGATCATCGCCACCGCCAGCGACAGGCGCTGGCGCTGCCCGAGCGGCAGCGCGTCCGGCAGCGCGTCCATGACCTCGGCGAGGTCGAAGCGCTCGCGCCATCTCGTCGACCCGCGCCGGCGATCGTCCGCGGCGGGCACCTGGAACAGCCGCGCGTGCAGCTCCAGGTTCTGCCGCACCGTCAGCTCGGTGTAGAGCGAGAAGGCCTGCGACATGTAGCCGACCCGGCGGCGGGTCTCGAGATCGTGCGGCGTCGACCGGCTGGCCGAACAGCCAGGCCTGTCCCTCGCTGGCCGGCAGCAGGCCGGTCAGCATCTTCATGGTCGTCGTCTTGCCGCAGCCGTTGGAGCCGAGGAAGCCGAAGATCTCGCCGCGCCCGATGCGGAAGCTCACGTGATCGACGGCGACGAAATCGCCGAAGCGCATGGTGAGATCCTGCGCCTCGATGGCGACGTCGCCGTCGGTCCCGGCGGCCCGCGGCGGGATCTCCACCGTCGCGGTGGCCCCGGCGCTTCTCCTCCGGCAGCAGGGCGATGAAGGCCGCTTCGAGCGAGCGGGCGCCGGTGCTGCGCGAGCAGTTCCGCGGGCGTGCCGGTGGCGAGGACGCGGCCGGCGTCCATCGCCACCAGCCAGTCGAAGCGCGCGGCCTCCTCCATGTAGGCGGTGGCGACGAGCACGCTCATGCCGGGCCGGCTGGCGCGGATGCGCTCGATCAGCTCCCAGAACTGCCGGCGCGACAGCGGATCGACGCCGGTGGTCGGCTCGTCGAGGATCAGCAGGTCCGGATCGTGGATCAGCGCGCAGCACAGGCCGAGCTTCTGCTTCATGCCGCCGGACAGCTTGCCGGCCGGCCGGTCCGCGAACGGCGCGAGGCCGGTGCTCTGCAGCAGCTCGGCGATGCGGCGCTCGCGCTCGGCGCGGTCGTGGCCGAACAGGCGGCCGAAGAAGTCGATGTTCTCGAACACCGACAGCGTCGGATAGAGATTCTTGCCCAGGCCCTGCGGCATGTAGGCGATGCGCGGGCACACGTCGCGGCGATGCGCGGCCTCGGCCATGTCGCCGCCGAGCACCTCGACCGTGCCCGTCTGGATCGCGCGGGCACCGGCGATCAGGGCGAGCAGGCTCGACTTGCCGACCCCGTCCGGGCCGATCAGCCCGACCATGCAGCCGGCGCGGCAGATCGAGGGTGACGGCGTCGAGCGCGCGCGTCTTGCCGTAGCGCAGGCTGACGTCGCGCAGGCGCGCGACCGAGGGCGGCTCGGCGGACGCCTCCCGCGCGACCGTCACGCGCGCGCTCATTGCGGCAGCTTGACCTGCAGCGCCGCCGGCCATGGCACACGCGGATCGAGCCGGACATAGGCCATGCCCGGCAGCCCGGTCTTCACCTGGGTGATGTACTTGCTGCAGCAGCATCGGGAGCGATCTGCGCCTTGACGCGGAACATCAGCTTCTGGCGCTCCTGCGCGGTCTCCACGGTCTTCGGCGTGAACTGGGCGACGTCGGCGACGAAGGACACCTTCGCCGGAATGACGTATTGCGGCGCGGCGTCGAGCACGATCCGCACCTCGGCCCCGAGCGCGACCCGGCCGGCCTCCGCCGTCGGCAGAAAGAACGTCATGTAGACGTCGCCGAGATCGACCAGGTTGAGCACCCGTCCGCCCGCCGCGAGCACTTCGCCCGGCTGCGGCGACGCGGTACTGCACCCGCCCGTCGCGCGGCGATCGCAGGACACTGTCGTCGATATCCGCCTGGATGCGTTCGATCGTCGCCCGCGCGGCATCGACCGCCGCCTCCGCGTCGATGACCTGCGATCGGGCGGCGCCGATCGCCGCCTCGGCCGCGGCCACCTGCGCCTGCGCGGCGCTGACCGCGGCCTTCGCCTGCGCGAACCTGGCGCGATCGTCGTCAAGCCGCTGGACCGGGATCGCACCTCCCGGCGCAAGTTGCGCGGAACGCGCAAGGTGCCGGCTGGCGGCATCGAGTTCGGCCAGACGCTGATCCACCACCGCCACCGCCGCTGTCTTCTCGGCCTCTGCGCTGCCGCACCCGGCTTGCCGCGGTCTGCACACCGACGAGCGCCCGCCGCAACTGCGCCTCGGCTTCCCGGCGTTGCGCATCCAGCACCGCCGTATCCATGGTGGCCAGGATTTGCCCGGCCCTGACGAACTCGCCCTCGTGCACCAGGATGTCCTTGACGCGGCCCGGCGTCTTCGTGGCGATGTCGATTTCCACCGCCTCGATGCGGCCGTTGCCGCCGGCAATGCCCACCGGGAGGGCTGTCGGCTTGAACCACTCCCAGCCGAGGAACGCCGCGAGAAGACCGAGCGCGATCGCTGCGATCGGCAACAGCGATCGCCGGCCGGGCCTCATCGCTTCCGCCCGCCGATATCTTGCGCATCCGGACCAAAGCGACGCACGGGCGGCCCTCCTCCCGGCAAGGTGCGAGCGCGACATGGATCGGCCGAAATCCAGGCAGGGGCCGTGCATGTCCCGATGCGAGGCCGCAGGCTCATCGGACGGTGCCGGCGGGCCGCAACCTCGTTGCACGGGCAACGCCACTCTCACCCAGATCAAACATGCAAGCTGCGCTACTCTCGGCGGGGACACGGCCGCTTTGATCCAAATCATGCCGAACCCCATTTTGCCGCCGGTCCCGTCACTATCGGGATAAACGGCCAAACCAGCGGGCAACATGCTCTGCGAGGTTCGGACATGGAGGGCGCGGCTTGCAGCCACCGGCAGACTGGATGACCGCTACGGGGCAACCCGCAGGTCAGAGCCCAGTGGCCATTCCCGGCTGCGCCGACCGCTCGCCCGCTCGGAGCCAACGTGCCCCCGCCGCTATCCCTCGCCCGCACCCCCCACCCGCAGCGGCAGCAACATCGCCCCTGCCACAACCCCCAGCGCGCCGGCCGCCACGAACACCCCCAACGCCGGCACCGCCGCCACCAGCGGCGCGGCCACGCTCGGCGCCGCCGCCTGTGCCAGCAGCGGCGGCACCGCCAGCCACCCGAGCAGCGCCGCGTAGCCCGCCGGCCCGAAGATCGCCATCGGCAACGTCCCGCGGTTGATCGACAGGATCCCGTTGCTCATCCCGTACAGCACCGCGAACACCGGCACCGCCACCGCCCCGCCCAGCGCCAGCACCACCACGCCCACCGGCAACAGCGCCGCCGCCAGCCGCGCCCGCGCCAGCACCCCGAACCGCCGCCCGACCGACCAATCGACCACCCGCCCCAGCACCTGGCCCGGCCCGATCAGCGCCGCCGCCAGTACCGCCTGCCCCGCGCTCAGGCCCAGCGCCTGGAACAGGTGCAGCACATAGACCGCGATCGCCGAGGTGATCAGCCAACGCAGGCTGAAAAACCCCGACAGGCACGCAAGCGCCGCGACCCGCCGCCGCCCGACCGGCACGCCCGCCGCCCGCGCCGCCACGATCGCCCCGGGCGCCCCCGCCCGCGGCACCAGCAGCAGAATCAGCGGCAGGTTCACCGCCAGCAGCGTCCCGCCATACACCAGCAAGGTCGCCCGCCAGCCGAACCGATGCACGAGCGCAACGCCGGCCGGCCAGAACACCGAGCTCGCGAAGCCGGCGATCAGGGTGATGCCGGTGATCACCGACCCGGCCGCCGTGCCGAGCAGCCGTCCCGCCGTCGCGAAGGCCGCATCGTACAGCGCCAGCGCCATGCCCACGCCCAGCACCGTCCATCCCCCGTACCACGCCCAAGGCCCCCGCGCCGCCGCCAGCAACGCCAGCCCGACGGCGAGCAGCACCGTCCCGCTCGCCAGCACGCCCCGCCCACCGTGCCGGTCGATCCACCGCCCCATCCGCGGCGCGCACAGTCCCGACACGACCAGCGCCCAGGAAAACGCCCCGACCGTCCCCGCCCGCGACAGGCCGAGGTCCGGCCCCGCCACCCCCATCACCACCGCCGGCAGATAGAACGTCGTTCCCCAGGCAATCAGTTGGGTCAGCCCCAGCGCCACCGTCAGCCGGACGGTCTCGCGCCTCCGCCCTCCAGCCTCAACCACGGGGCTGCGGCGGCGCCGCATCGTCCGCCCCCGCGGCGACCGGGCGGATCATTGCCGGCACGGTCTGGTCCCGCATCGAAAATCCCCCTGCGCCACGGTCACCAACCGCCGCAGCGCCCGCACCCTTCAACCACCCGGGCCGCTGCGACGGAAGAGAGATTTTCCGATCTGCTCGCCGTGCTGGCGGCGGAGTTGGAACGCGCGGCGGGGGCGTGAGGAAAAAGGCCAGGGGCTCTGCCCCTGGACCCCGCCAAGGGCTCGCCCTTGGAACCCTTCCGTTTTGGTTCGGAGCGGGTGGGGGGGTATCGCGGGTGCGGGCCGGGGCGGCACGGAGGCGGGGGATGCGCGCTGTGGCGCGCATCCCCCGCCTCCGTGCCGCCCCGGCCCGCACCCGCGATACCCCCCCACCCGCTCCGAACCAAAGGTGATGGGGTCCAGGGGCGAGCCCTTGGCGGGGTCCAGGGGGCAGCGCCCCCTGGCCTTGCTTCCTTACGCCTCCATGTCGTGTTCCATCGTCGCCAACACATGCGGCGCGCGCGCCTTCAGGTAGCCGAACCAGGCCGCCCCGACCGCCAGGTAAAGAGCGAACAGGTAGGGAATGATATTGTACGGGAACGGCGGCACCGGGTACAGGCTGCCGAACACCACGAACGCCATCAGCGCCGCCCCGATCACGCCGAGCGCGATGTGCTGCGGCTTCAGGACTCCGGCCTTGCGCTGATCGACCGGCGAGACGAGGCAGATCAGCATGTAGACGACCAGGAACCCGAAGGTCGAGAACGTGCCGGCGTAGCCGAAGGCGTTCAGGGCACCCTGCGGCAGCAGCGCCAGGCTGACGACCAGGGTGAACAGCACCGACAGGGTCACCGCGAAATGCGGCGTCTGGTGCGTCTCGTGCACGCGGCCCATGTGCCCGCTGAAGAACTTGTAGCGGCCCATGGAGAAGATCAGCCGCGCGCCCGCGTTGACCGAGGCCAACGCGCAGGCGAAGCCGCTGATCAGTGCCGCAAAGTAGACCACGCCGGCGGCGGAGGCGAGGCCCGCGCGCGCCGTCATCTCAGCAAATGGCGAGCTGCTGTTGCCGATCACGTCGGCCTTGTCGTCCATGCCGAGCACCATGAAATAGGCCATCAGCACGAAGAAGATGCCGACCAGCACCGCGCTCAGGTTCACCGCCAGCGGCACCGTGCGTTCCGGATCGCGCGTTTCCTTGGCCAGGGTCGCGGCACTTTCGAAACCGACGAAGCTGAACACCGCGAAGGCGAGCGCGGACATCACGCCGCCGAACGGCAGCTTGGCGATGTTGAGCTGCACGGGATCGATGATCGTACCATGCCGGGCCACGACGATCGCGGTGATGACGACGATGATGCTGATCGAGATCCCCTCCAGCACCAGCGCGACCCGCGAGGACATGCGGATATCGCGGTAGGCCGCGAGCCAGACCAGGGCAAGGAACAGCACGCTGATAAGCCACCCCGGCGGCAGGAACGCCTTCAGCCCGAAGGCGATCAGCACGTTATCCAGGAACAAGGTCTCGCTCACCGTCACCGCGACCGCGCAGACAAGATAGGCCGCGATCATCGACCAGCCCGCGATCATCCCGGCGAACGGGCCGAAGGTGCGGCCGATGTAGACGAAATACGACCCCGACAGCGGATGCCGCCGCGCCAGGGTGGCGATGTTGGCGGAGACGAACAGCATGCCGATGGTGGCGATCAGGTAGCCCAGCCAGGAGCCGACCCCGGCCAGCCCCGCGACCACCGAAATGTTCAGCGCCGGCGTCAGCGTCGGCGCGATGTTCGCCACCGACTGGCCGAGGCACTCCGGCAGCCGCAGGATGTTCGAACGCAGTTGCGGCCGTGCGACATCGGCGGTGATGCCGCCGATCGGCGGGGTTTCCGTGGTCGTGCTCATGGTGCGACCTCCATCGGGGGTGTTTACGAGGTGCCGTGCGCGCAGCAGCCGGCACTGGCGTGCCGGCTTGCCCGGTTCGTCTCCGGGGGAAGATCGATGGCCGGGTTCTGGTCGAAGAATCCATTCGGCATCAGCATGAATCCGGTGCTGATGCAGGGCTGCACCGGGAAATCCTCGGTGCGCGGCAGGTGGTGCAGGCCGAACACGTGCCAGAGCACGATATCCGTGTTCTCGATCGGCCGGTCCTGCGCGATGAAATCGTCGATCCCGCCGCTGCCGTCGGAGTGGTTCATGAATTCGCCGGCGGGATAGCGTTCCTCCGGGTCGTAGGCGCTCACCCAGAGGTGGTTCGCCATGAACCGCGACCGCTTGCCCGAAGGCGAGTTCGGGTGCCACGAACGGGGTGATGACGCGGGCCGGTTCCAGCTTGTAACCGACCGGCCGGCCGACCCCGTTCAGCACGCCGGGGTTGACCACTTTCCAGTAGCGCTGCGCGGCGGGTTCGGCGCGGCGCGCGCCCTCGCGTTCGGTGCGCAGCACGCGTTCCTCGACATGGAAGGCGTTGCCCCAGGGATTGTCCGGCCCCGGCGGGTCCGCCACCGTGTCGCACTCGATCACGCTGTTGGCCTCGCCGTCGATCGCGACGTCGATGCGCGCGCAGAACGCGTGCTGGTGGATGTGGCCCTCAACGCCGGGGGCGACTTCGGTGCCGTAGCGGGATGGCTTGCCAGGCGGGCAGGCGGCGGTGTTGATGACCCCCGTCGCCTTCATCTCGAACTCGATCGCGCCGTCCTGGCGGAAATACCAGTAGGAGGCATATTCGTAGTTGCCGACGGTGCAGATGCAGGACACCACCAGCCGCCGCCCGCGCCTGATTTCGGCGCGATCGGTGCGGAAGTCCCAGTGCTTCCACAGCACGCCGGCATCCTCCTCGTGGATGCAGATTGCGTTCTCGATCGTGAACACCTCCCCGCTCATGGTGTTGAGATGCGCATCCAGATAGGCGATGTGGCCGAGGCAGTCGCAGCCGAGCTTGAGCGAATTCGCCAGCTTGCCGAGCCCGTATTCGCCGATGTCGAACACGTTCTTGCGCGCGTGCCCCGGTTCGGGCGAGCCGTACGGCACCACCATCTCCACCAGCGACATCCGATGCGCGACCTGCCGCCCGTCGTAGCGGATGTCGTGCAGGGTGATCGCCTCACGGGCGTTGAAACCGACCACGAGCGACCATTTGTCCCAGGCGAGCACGGAGCCTTCCAGGGTGAAGCTCGGCCCCTCCGGCTGCACCACGTCGAGCGGCTTGAGCGGCGCGCGGAAGTCGGAACGGAACTGCGCTTCGTAGTTGATCTCCGCCATCGGTACCGGCAGCGCGCCGTGGTCGTCGATGCGCAGCACGCGGCCGGCCTTGATATCCACCACCGCGTTCAGCCCGCCGATCGGGTGCGCGTACAGATTGTCGTTCGCGCGCGTGCGCAGCCAGCAGAACGTGTGCGAGAGGTGCAACCCCTCCTCGCCGGGCACGCCGAAATTGCCGGCCGACCAGGGATCGACGCAGACCAGCTCCATGTCGGTGATGCCGCGGCGCGCGCAGGCGGCGATGAAGTCGGGATGGCTGCGCACGATCCCCTCGATCGCCAGGAACTGTTCGAGCTGGATCATCGGCCGCGCGCCGGGCACGAATGCCTGCGACAGGATCACGCCGGTCTCGATCGCAACGGTCACCCGCCACACCCCGGCCTCGTCCGGGCGGAACAGGTTGGCGCGCGCCGCGCGCGGCAGCGCCATTCCGGGATGCCAGGCGCGCAGCGCGGGTTTCGGCGGTTCCAGCAGCTCGATCGTTTCGAACAGCATGCCCGCGCCGAATTGCGGTGCGGCGCGCACCGCGGCGGCGACGGCGCGGATTTCGGCGTCCGTCAGCGGTGCGAGCGGATGCGCCGCCGCCCCGGCCGGTGCGTCGGCGCAGCAGGCGGGAGCGGATGCCGTAAGGGAAAGGCCGAGGTCGTTCACAGCAGGGTCTCCTTCGGGCTGGCAAAACGCGTCGGCGCGGGCCGAAGCGGCGTCAGAGCCAGGCGCAGGCTAGAGGCGGGCCGGACCGGCGTGCTTGACATTTCCCGTCAAGAAATGCCTAATACACAATCATATGACCCGAAAATGTCTATATATAGATCAGATATATGCCATTAATTGTGCAATTGCCTCATGCGCTTGCGTCAGGCTCTCCGCGCCCGCTAGCCTGAACCTGGAAACAGCGCTCGCCCCAGCCCGCAGCGGAGGTGTGGCATGACACCAAGACACGCCGCGATCCCCGATCCGGCCCTGCCCGGCATCCAGGCCGTCGCCGCCACCGGCATCGCCGCCTTCATCGCCGCGCACGGTGCTGCCGCCGGGCGCGTCTTCGCCACCGCCGGCCTCGCCCCCGATACCTTTGCCCATCCGCACCGCCGCCTGCCGCTCGTCGCCTATTGCGACCTGTTCGAGCAGGCGGCGCGCCAGACCGGCATCGATACGTTTCGGCTTGCGTTTCGGCCTCGCCCGCGCCACCGACGCGCTCGGCGACGTCGGCGACCTCGCGCTCACCGCCCCCACCCTCGCCGCCGCGCTCGCCGCGCTCTGCCGCTTCTTCCCCGCCCTGCAGGAGCATTCCTCGCTGACCCTGCACCGGGAAGGCACCTTCGTGCGCCTCGACTACCAGATCCGCGACGGGCGGATCGTGCAGCGCCGGCAGGACGCGGAACTCACGATCGGCGTGCTCGTGGCCCTGCTGCGCCGGGTGCTGGGCGTCTCGTGGGCGCCCGAGGCGATCGAGTTCGAGCACGTCCGCCCGGCCGGCCGCGCCGGGGTCGAAACCCTGCTCGGCGCCCCGGTCGGATTCTCCGCTGCCGCCAACACGGTGATCTTCCGCGCCGCCGCCCTCGCCGCGCCGATGCCGGCGCCCGATCTGCGCCGCGCCGGCGCGCTCGAAGCCCGGCTTGCACACGAAGCCGCCGCGGCGCGGCCGGACGACCTCGTGGGCGAGGTGCGCCAGCAGATCCGCACCGCGCTGGTCGCCGGCTCCGTCGGGCTCGCGCCGATCGCGCGCCGGCAAGGGATGTCCGAACCAAGCCTCTACCGCGCCCTGCGCAGCCGCGGGGTCGAATTCTCGGAACTCGTGCGCGCGCTGCGGCGCGAGCTGGCCCTCGGCTACCTCGCGGAGCCGCATCTGTCGCTGACCGAAATCGCGCTGCTGCTCGGCTATTCGGAACTGAGCGCCTTCAGCCGCGCCTTCCGCGCCTGGACCGGCCTCTCGCCGGCGGCCTGGCGCCGCCGCGGGGATGCCTGAGAGTTTGTGAAAGAATGCCCGTCGGCCGCCAAAACCGCCCGAAAACCCGAGCAATGACAACGGGTGTTCATTCGCAAGTTCGATTGTTTTTTCACGTTCTGAGCGAACCGGACCGCGCTCGACCCAGCACCAGCACCGCGACCGGCAGCGCGTCCAGCACCTCGGCCAGGCGCTGCCGCTGCCCGGACGGCACCAGCGCCCGATCCGCCAGCGCATCCGCAACCGGGCGCCCCCGCAACCGCGGCGGCAGCAGCACGGCGGTATCCTCCCACGCAGCAGGCGTGACCAGCGGCGCCCGCTCCACCCCCGGCAGGCGTGCGGCCAGCCGGCTGACGACAACCACCAGCGCCGTGTCCCCCTCCGCCCGCACGAAGGCCAGCGCATGCGCCGCCTGTGCCCCGGCCAGCCGCAGCGGCGCATAGAGGCCGCGGGCGAACAGATCGGGCAGCCGGGCACGCAAGCCGAGCAGCCGCGCAATCAGCGCCTGCTTCACCCGCCCGTCCTGCCACGCCCCCAGCAGCGCTCCCGGCGCGACCGCCGGGTCGAGCGCCGCGTCGCGCGCCGCGAAATCCACCGGACGGCGATTGTCCGGATCGACCAGGCTGAAATCCCAGAGCTCGGTGCCCTGGAACAGATCCGGCACCCCCGGGACGGTCAGCCGCAACGTGGTCTGCGCGAGCCCGTTCAGCGCCCCGGCCGGGCCGATGCGCGCCACCAACCGGGCGATCTCGTCCGTCAGCCCGGCCGAATGCGCCGGGTCCAGCAGCCGCGCCAGGAACCGCTGGCACCCGGCTTCATAGACGGCGTCCGGCGAGGCCCAGTCCGACAGCCGCTTGGCCTCGCGCAGCGCCTTCTCCTGCCACCTCGCCAGCCGCCCGCCCAGCGCTTCGAGCCCCGCCGTATCCCCCGCCGACAGGCCGGGCGGCCACACGCCGACCACCGACTGGTACAGCATCGCCTCGTCCGCCGCATCGGGCACCGGCCGCCGGCGCCAGGCGGCGGTCCGGCGCATCCATCCCGCGACGCACTCGGTCCACAGCTCCGGCAACTCGCTCAGCACCGCGAGCCGCGCGCGCGCGTCCTCGCCGCGCTTGTGGTCATGCGTCGCGGTGGCGAGCAGCGCCTGCGGCAGGTACCGGCGGCGCGCGGCCATGGCGGCATGAAACGCCTCGGGCGGGCGCGCGAACACGGCCGGATCGCTGCCGACCTCGTTGCGCGACAGCAACCGGCCGTAGCGGTAGAATGCGGTGTCCTCGACCGACTTCGCCGCCGCCGGGGCCGTCAGTTGCTGGAAGCGCACCATCGCGCGCAGCCGCCGCGTGCGCGCAGCGGCGGGCAGCCCGCGCACGTCCGCGCCCCCGAGCCAGCCCGCGAGCAGGTGCAGCAGCGCGTGATCGGCCGGACGCAGGGACGCCCGCGCGCCGGCAACCGCCGCCTCCATCACCGCGGCATCGGCGGCGCGCGGTCCGTTGCGGCCGGCGTAGATCCGATACACCGGGAACCGCGCCAGCAGCGCGTGCAGCACCCGGCGAATCGCGGGCAGGCCGTAGTCGCGGGTGACCAGGTCTTCGAGCGCGATGGCGTGCAGCGCCGCCGCCAGCGCTTCCGTCTCCCCGGGCAGGATTTCGCCGATCACCTGGCGACGCGCGGCATCGACCTCGGCGACGAAGGCGGCGGGACGCCCGGTGGCGCGCACCCAGCCGGCGGTCAGCATCGGCGCACCGGCCGGATCGTGCAGCACGGACGCCGCCTGGTCCATGAAATCGTAGCCGGTCGTTCCGTCCGTCTGCCACTCGATCGGCAGGTGCTCGCCGTCGGCGAGGATCTTCTCCACCCAGATCGGCGCGGGACCAGGCGGCGCCTCCGCCGGACGGGCCGCGGCGCGGGAAGCCAGGCGTCGGCGCAGGGTGCGGCAGTAGCCGCCCGGATCGGCCAGCCCGTCCACATGGTCGATCCGCACGCCGTCGATCAGGCCTTCGGCGTAGAGCCGCAGGATGCCGGCGTGGGTCGCCTCGAACACCTCGGGCCGCTCCACGCGCAGCCCGGCCAGGCCGTTGATGTCGAAGAAGCGGCGCCAGTTGATCTGCTCGGACGCCCGCCACCAGGCGAGCCGGTAGGCCTGCCGCTCCAGCAGGTCGTGCAGGCGCGCGCGCCCGTCCGGCCGGGCCGGATCGAACGCCGCCAGCGCCGCAGCGATCGCCGGCGCGAGCGCCGGTGCGCGCAGCGCCTGGCGTACCGCCGCAGCCTGCTCCCGCGCCGCCGCCCGCACGCGCGCCAGGGCGGAGCTGGCCGCGGCGAGCGGGCGCACCGCCCTGGCCAGCTCCGCGCTGCCGGCCAGCACGGCCGGATAGTCGCGCGGCGCGAGCGGGAACCGGTCGTCGCAATAGGCGACGCAGACGCGCCCGTCGGCGGGATCGAAGCGCAACCCGAGCTGGCCCTCGCGCAGGCACACCCCGTAGGGCTCGCCCAGGAACGGCGCCAGCACGCGCCCGCGCAGCCCCGGCGTAGCCGATTTCCAGTCGATATCGAAATGTTCCGCATAGGGGCTGGCGCGCCCCCATTCCAGCACGTCCTGCCACCATGCATTGCCGCCGCCGCCGACGGCCATGTGGTTGGGGACGATATCGAGGATCAGCCCCATGCCGTGCGTCCGCAGCGCGGCCACCAGCCGGCGCAGCGCCGCCTCCCCGCCAAGCTCCGGGTTGACCCGGTTCGGATCGATCACGTCATAGCCGTGCGTCGAACCGGGGCGCGCCGTCAGCAGCGGGGAGGCATAGAGATGGCTGATGCCGAGACGGTGCAGATACGGTACGATCGCGGTCGCGTCGTCGAGCGTGAAGCCGCGATGGAACTGCAGTCGCATCGTGGCGCGCGGCACGTTCATGACACACGCCGGCATGACACACGCCGGCATGACACACGCCGATTGGCCGCGAGGGCGGCGAGCCGGCGTTCCACCGCGGGCGGGTCGAGCAGCACCGCGGCCGGCGCCGGCATCCGCCGCCGCCAGTTCGGATGTTCGTCGGTGGTGCCGGGCAGGTTCGGCTGCTCCTCGAGCGCCAGCGCGTCTTCGATCGGCAGCAGCGCGAGGTCGGCCGCCGTCGCGCCGAGATGCGCGCAGGCGGCATCCGCCGCGGCCGTGCCGTCGGTGCGCGCCGGTTCCGGGCCGGCCGCCGCCCCGCTCGCCTGGAACGCGGCCCACATCTCGCGGCGTTCCCGCCCGCGGTCCGCCCGCTGGCGGGCGGTGGTTGCGGCGTCGATGTGGCCGAGCCGCTCCCACCAATCGATGTCGCGCTCCTGCCACCAGCCGGAGATCGTCGGCAGGTCGTGCGTTGTCGTCATCGCCACCGCAATCATGCGGCCAGCGCGCCGGCGCGATGAAGCCGCCGTTGTCGTGCTCGAAGATCAGCAGGCGCAGGCCCATCACGCCGACCCGCCGCAGCCCGTCGCGGAAGCCTTCCGGCACCGTGCCGAGGTCCTCGCCGAGCACGATCGCCTTATGCCGCCAGGATTCGAGCGCGACGAGGCGCAGCAGATCGGCCTCCGGGAACGCCAGGTAGGCGCCCTCGCGCGGGGGCGCGCCCTCGGGGATGACCCACAGCCGACGCAGGCCCATCACGTGGTCGATCCGGACACCGCCGGCATGGCGCAGGGACGCGCGCAGCATCTCGATGAACCCGCCGTAGCCGCTGGCGCGCAGGCCCGCGGGCGAGAACCCGGTCAAGCCCCAGCCTTGGCCGATCGCGTTCAGCAGGTCCGGGGGCGCCCCGATGGTGAGGCCGGAGAGCATCTCGGCCCGGTGGCTCCAGGCGTGGCTGCCGGCGCGGTCGGTGCCGACCGCAAGGTCGGTGATCAGGCCGATCGGCATCCCCGCCGCCCGCGCGGCCGCCTGCGCCGCGGCGAGGCCCGCGTCGGCCAGGAATTGCAGGAAAGCATGGAATGCGACCTCGGTCGGATGGGCCGCGGCGAAGGCGGCGACCTCCGCGCTGGCCGGGTCGCGATAGGGCGCCGGCCAGTCCTGCCATTCGCGCAGCGGCGGGTCCTGGCGCAGGAAATGCGCCGCCAGCGCCTCGAACCTGGCGTGGCGTTCCAGGCTCTCGCCGCGCGCGGCGCGGAAGGCGGTGAAAGCGGCGCGGGCCGGCCCCGGGGGCTGCTCGGCGGCGGCGGTGAAGGCGTCGAACACGGCGCGCAGCCGCCGCAGCCGGGCGCCCCCCGCGGCCGGCCAGTCGATCAGGGTGCCGGCGGGCGCATCCGGGGCATCGGCGGAGGGCGCGGTCGCCGCCAGGCCGAACGGCAGATGGTCCGGGTCGATGTAGAGGACGTTCAGGAATTGCCGGCTGGACGGCGAATAGGGGCTGAACCGGCCGGGATCGGCGGCGAAGGCCGCGTGCACCGGGCTGATCGCCAGCGCCGCGGCGCCGCGCGCGCCGGCCGCGGCCGCGAGCTGCGCCAGCGCGGTGTAGTCGCCGAGCCCGCCGTCGCCGTCCCGGCGCAGGCCGTACAGCGGCACGGACAGGCCCCAGAGCCGATGCCCCGTCGCCACATCGGGCGCCAGGTCCGACGGGCCGCAGCACCGCGGCGGGGCCACCGCCAGCACGACCTCCCCGCTCGCCGTCTGCAAATGGTGGTAGCCGGGCTCGGTCACGACCGGGCCGCGCATCCGCCCGGTGTCATCGGGCGCGAACACCCCCTCCGCGCTGCCCCCGCTTTCCAGCCGCAGCCGGAACCGTCCCGCCGCCGCGGGCACGATCGCGGCCTCGCCGGCCTCGGCGGTGACCAGCAGCGGCAGCGCGAGCGGCTGGCGGAGGGAGGCGAGGCTGCCCGCCACCTCCGTATCCGTCGCCGCCGGCAGCCCCACGGCGGCGAGCACCGCACGCAGGGTCGGCGGCGGCACCTCGTGCGGGCGGCCGAACGCATCCTGCGAGTGGACGGCGATGCCGGCGGCGGCGGCCAGCTCCGCGAGCGGGTCGGACATTATGCAGGCCCGGGTGCGAGGAACGCGACGGCCGTGCGCGGCGGCAGCCGGCCGGTCGCCACCGAAGCCGCGGTGCCGGGGGCGGATTCGCTCAGCACCGCGCCGGCCGGCTGCCCGACCTCCACCGCCGCCGTGCCGAAATTGGCGAGGATGCAAAGCTCCCCGCCGCCCCCCAGGCGCCAGGCCGCCCGCACCGCCGCCGGACCGAGCGCGAAGGCGCCGAGGCTGCGGCAGCCGGGAACACCCGGGGCGATGGAGCGGGCGCGCACGGCAAGCAGGCGCTGCGTGCGCGCCGCGCTCGCTGCCGCCGCCGCGCTGGCTGCCTCCACCGGGTCGGGGATCGAGGCGCGGAACGTTGCCGGATCGTTCGGGTCAGGGATGCGCGCGCGCGCCTCGGGGTCGGCAAAGGCCGGGAAGCGCGCGAACTCCTGCCGCCGGCCCTCGCGCACCAGATCGGCGAGCGTCGGCCCGTGATCGGTGAAATAGAGGAACGGGGTGGTGCTGCCCCATTCCTCGCCCATGAACAGCAGCGGGATCTGCGGGGCGAGCAGCAGCAGCAAGGTGGCCGCCTCCAGCGCCGCGGGATCGGCGAGCCGGGTCAGCCGCTCGCCGAACGCACGGTTGCCGATCTGGTCGTGGTTCTGCAGGAACGCGACGAAGGCCGAGGGCGGCAGGTGCGCGCTGGGTTCGCCGCGCGGCGCGCCGTCGCGATAGGCGGAGGGTTCGCCCTGCCAGGCGAAGCCTTCGGCGAGGCAGCGCGCGAGCTGCGCCGCCGGTTCGGGATAGTCGGCGTAGTAGCCGCCGTCCTCCCCGGTGAGCAGCCGGTGCATGCAGTGATGGTAGTCGTCGGCCCATTGCGCGTCGAAGCCGGCCGCATGCGCCTCGGGTTCCCGCGATCCGGCGCGCAGGAGGGAGGCGGCGTTGTCGTCGTGTTCCAGCACGAGGTGCACGCGGCGCCCGCCCTCGACGCCGCGACGGATCGCGGCATCCAGCGCCGGCAGCGCCGCGGGCGGGGTGATCGCGTGCACGGCGTCGAAGCGCAGGCCGTCGAAGCGGAACTCGTTCAGCCAGTAGAGCGCGTTGTGGACGAAGAAATCATGCACCGGCGGCTGGCGGAAATCGATCGCCGCACCCCACGGCGTGGCGACGTCGGTGCGGAAGAACGCGTCTGCATAGACGTGCAGGAAATTGCCGTCCGGTCCGAAATGGTTGTAGACGATATCGAGGAACACCATCAGGCCGAGCCCGTGCGCGGCGTCCACCAGCGCCTTCAGCTCCTCCGGCGTGCCGAGGGAGGCGTCCGGCGCGAAGGCCAGCACGCCGTCGTAGCCCCAGTTGCAGCGCCCCGGGCAGGACGCGACCGGCATCAGCTCCACCGCGGTCACGCCGAGGGAAGCGAGGCGCGGCAACTGCGCCATCACGCCGCGAAACCCGCCGAGCAGGCCGGCGTGGAGTTCGTACAGCACGGTCTCGTGCCAGGGCCGTCCCGACCAGGCGGTGTGACGCCAGGCGTAGGCGTGCGGATCGACCACCACGCTCGACCCGTGCACGCCGCCCACCTGCGCGCGCGCGGCGGGGTCGGGCACCGCGACGCCGTCGGCCAGGCGATAGCGGTACTGCGCGCCGGCGCCGCAGGGGATTTCGGCCACCCTGTAGCCGTCCGCCTCCGCGCGCATCTCGACCGGGGGATGGCCCTCCACCTCCACCGACACGGCCGCGGCCGAGGGCGCCCACAGGCGGAAGCGGGTGGTGCCGTCGGGCTGCACGGTGGCGCCGAACGGAAGCGCGTGGGCGAAACGATCGGTCATGGCACGGGTTCCTGCTCGGCAGTGTCGGGCGGGACCGTGGCGCCGAGCACCACCACGCTGCGGTTGCCGACGGCGAAAGTGCCGGGAGCGGCGGCGGCGTCCGGCCCTTCCTGGCCACTGTCCTGGCCGCCGTTGTCGCCGTCGTCCCGGCCGCTGTCGAGCAGCAGGCGCCAGTCGAACGGCGGGTCCGGCAGGGTGAACACGCGGTCGGTGTCGGTGCCGTTGATGAGCACCAGCACGACGTCCGTCCCGCGCTCCGGCGGATCGGCGGCGCCGGCGCGGCGCATCGCCAGCAGCCGGCCTTCCGGATCGCCCCAGGCTTCCTCCGGCAGCGGCTGGCCGGTCTCGTCGAACCAGGCGACATTGGTGACGCCGGGCAGCGGTTCGGTCCGGCCGTGGGCGAAGCGCGGGCTGCGCAACACCGGCAGCGCCTTGCGCAGGCCGATCAGCCGGGCCGTGAACGCGGCGAGGTTGCGCGCCGGCGCTGCCGCCGCAAGCCGCCAGTCCAGCCAGGATATCTCGTTGTCCTGGCAATAGGCGTTGTTGTTGCCCTGCTGGCTGCGGCCGAGTTCGTCGCCGGCGAGCAGCATCGGCGTGCCGTGCGCGAGCAGCAGGCTCGCCAGCATCGCTCGCTTCACCCGTTCGCGCAGCGCCGCGAGCGCGGGATCGTCGGTCGGGCCTTCCTCGCCCCAGTTGTTGCTGAGGTTGTTGTCGTGGCCGTCGTGGTTCTCTTCCGCGTTCGCCTCGTTGTGGCGATCGTTGTAGCTGACGACGTCGTGCAGGGTGAACCCGTCGTGCGCGGCGATGAAATTGACCGAGGCGGAGGGGCGGCGGCGGCGATGATCGAACAGATCGGCCGAACCCGACAGCCGCCCGGCAAGCTCGGCCCGCTGGCCCGGATCGCCGCGCCAGAAGCGGCGCACGGTGTCGCGGAAGCGGTCGTTCCACTCGGCGAAGCCGGGCGGGAAACTGCCGAGCTGGTAGCCGCCCGGGCCGATGTCCCATGGCTCGGCGATCAGCTTGAGCCGCGACAGCACCGGGTCCTGGCGGATCGCGTCGAAGAAGCCCGAGCCCGGGTCGAAGCCCGTTCCCTCGCGGCCGAGGGTGGCGCCGAGATCGAAACGGAACCCGTCCACCCGGAACGACGTCGCCCAGTGGCGGAGGCTGTCCATCACCATCTGCAGCACGCGCGGATGCGACAGGTTGAGCGTGTTGCCGCAGCCGGTGTCGTCGATGCCATGGCGCTCGTCGCCGGGAACCAGGCGGTAGTAGCTGGCGTTGTCGAGGCCGCGCCAGGAGATGGTGGGGCCGAGCTCGTTGCCCTCGCAGGTATGGTTGTAGACGACATCGAGGATGACCTCGATCCCCGCCGCGTGCAGCCGGCGGATCGCGACCCGCATGGCGTCCGCGCCGCCGGCGCCGAGGTAGCGCCGCTCGGGGGCGAAGAAGGCCAGGGTGGAGTAGCCCCAGTAGTTGGACACGCCGCGCGCGACCAGGAAGCGGTCCTGCGCGAAGGCCTGCACCGGCAGGAGCTCGATCGTCGTGACCCCGAGGCGGAGCAGGTGCCCGATCACCCGCGGGTCGGCCAGAGCTGCGAAGGTGCCGCGCTCGGGCGGCAGCAGGTCCTCGCGCAGCATGGTGAAGCCGCGCAGATGCGCCTCGTAGATGACGGTCTCCGACCACGGCACGGCGGGCGGGCGGTCGTCGTGCCAGTCGAACGCGTCCGCCACGACGACAGCCTTCGGCATCGCCGCGGCGCTGTCGCGGCGGTCGAACGACAGGTCGCTCCGCTGCGCGCCGATCCGATAGCCGTGCAGCGCATCGGCCCAGCGCAGCGCGCCGGTCAACGCACGCGCATACGGATCGAGCAGCAGCTTGTTGGGATTGAACCGATGCCCCCGGCGCGGCGCGTACGGGCCGTGTGCGCGATAGCCGTAGACGCAGCCCGGCACGGCCTCCGGCAGATAGCCGTGCCAGACCTCGTCGGTGCATTCCGGCATCGGCAGGCGGGCGATCTCGCGCCGCCCCGTCGGTTCGAACAGGCACAGATCGATCGCCTCGGCATGGGCCGAGAACACCGCGAAGTTGACGCCGAGTCCGTCCGGGGTCGCGCCCAGGGGATCCGGTCGGCCGGGCAGCAGCTTGTCGGGCAGCGCGGACATCGGTCGGGCGATCCTCCCTGGCCTCAGAGCAATTGAACTTGTGAAGGAACGCCCGTTGTCATTGCTTGGGTTTTCGGGCGGTTTCGGCGGCCGACGGGCATTCCTTCCCAAACTCTCAGTCGGCGCGCAGAATGATGGTGGCAAGCGGGGGCAGGATCAGCTCCAGCGAGGCGGGAAGCTCGTGGCTCGACACCATCTGCGCCAGCACGCTGCCGCCGTTGCCGAGATTGGACCCGCCGTAGCACCTCCGCATCGCTGTTCAGCACTTCCTGCCAGCGCCCGCCGCGCGGCACGCCGACCCGGTAGCCATGGCGCGGCACCGGCGTGAAATTGCTGACGACCAGCACCGGGGCGTCGTCCTGGGCGCCGAAGCGCAGCCAGGCGAACACGCTCTGGTCGCTGTCGTCCAGCACCACCCAGCGGAATCCCGCCGGGTCCGCATCGCGCGCATGCAGCGCCGGCGTGGCGGCGTAGACGCCGTTGAGGTCGCGCACGAGCAGTTGCACGCCGCGATGCGCCGGATCGTCGAGCAGGTCCCACGCCAGGGTCGGCGTCGTGGTTCCATTCCGCCTCCTGGCCGAACTCGCCGCCCATGAACAGCAGCTTCTTGCCCGGATGGGCCCACATGAAACCGAGATAGGCGCGCAGATTGGCGAACCGCTGCCAGTGGTCGCCCGGCATGCGGCCGAGCAGCGAGCGCTTGCCGTAGCACGACCTCGTCATGCGACAGCGGCAGGACGAAACGTTCGGAGAACGCGTACACCAGGCCGAACGTCATCTCGTCGTGGTGGTAGCGGCGGTAGACCGGATCTTCCTGCATGTAGTGCAGGGTGTCGTGCATCCAGCCCATGTTCCATTTGTAGGTGAACCCGAGGCCGCCGTCGCGCGCGGCGCGGGTGACGCCGGGCCAGGCGGTGGATTCCTCGGCGATCAGCAGGCAGCCGGGGCAGCGCTGCGGCGATGACCTCGCTCAGTTCGCGCAGGAAGGCGATCGCTTCCAGGTTCTCCCGCCCGCCGTACTGGTTCGGGATCCATTCGCCCCGCCGCGCGGCTGTAGTCCCGGTACAGCATGGCGGCGACCGCATCGACGCGCAGCCCGTCGACGTGGAACCGCTCCAGCCAGTGCAGCGCGCTGCCGATCAGGAAGCCGCGCACCTCGTTGCGGCCGAAATTGTAGACGACCGTGTTCCAGTCCGGATGCAGGCCCTCGCGCGGATCGGCGTGCTCATAGAGCGCGGTGCCGTCGAACCTCGCCAGCCCGTGCGCGTCGTTCGGGAAATGCGCCGGCACCCAGTCGAGGATGACGCCGAGCCCGGCCTCATGGCAGCGATCGACGAAGCGCGGCGAACGCATCCGGCGGGCCGAGCCGCGCGGTGGGCGCGAACTGCGCCAGCGGCTGGTAGCCCCAGGAGCCGGCGAACGGATGCTCCATGATCGGCATCAGCTCGACATGCGTGAAGCCGAGTGCCGCGACGTAGGGCACCAGCCGGTCGGCCAGCACCTCCCAGCCGCAGCGTCCGGGCTCGTGCAACGACACCCAGGACAGCGCGTGCACCTCGTAGACCGAGAGCGGCGCGCCGATCGCCTGGCGGGCCGAGCGGCGCGACAACCAGACCTCGTCGCTCCAGAGCGTGCCCGGCGGGGCGGCGACCACCGAGGCGGTCGCGGGCGGCACCTCGGTCGCGAACGCCACCGGATCGGCCTTGAGCGGCAGGCGCTCGCCGTGTGGGCCGAGCAGCTCGTATTTATAGATCGTGCCGGCCAGCAGGCGGGGGATGAACAACTCCCACACGCCGGCTTCGTGGCGCAGCCGCATCGGATGGCAGCGCCCGTCCCAGTGGTTGAACGTGCCGACCACCGAAACCCGTTGCGCATTCGGTGCCCACACCGCGAAGCGCACGCCACGCACGCCGTCGCGTTCGTCCGCGTGCGCACCGAGGCAGGTGCCGAAATCGTGGTGGCGGCCTTCGGCGAGCAGATAGAGATCGAGATCGCCAAGGATGGGGCCGAAGGCGTACGGGTCTTCCGTCTCGCGCACCCCGGCGCCGTCATGGATGCGCAACAGATACGGCACGTCCGCGGGCAGCAGGCCGACGAACAGGCCGGCCGGATGCGCGCGCGTCAGTTCGGACAGCACCTGCCCGTCATGCCGGCCCACCGCCTCCACCTTTTCCGCGGTCGGCAGGAACGTGCGCACCGTGCAGCCGGCGGCGGTCGCGTGCGGGCCGAGCAGCGCGAACGGGTTCCCGTGGTGGCCGTGCACCAGGGCTTCCAGGGCAGCCGGATCGATCCCCCGCTCAAGCATCCTGCGTCTCCCTGCCGGCCTCTGCTTCGGCGCCGACACCGGTCACCCGCGCCACCAGTTCCGCGAAACCGCGCAGCGGGATCGGCAGCCACGCGGGCCGGTTTGCCGCCTCGTAGCGGATCTCGTAGGCGGCCTTTTCGATCAGGAACAGATCGAGCAGCGCCGGTTCGGCAGCCGCCTCCGCCCACCGTCGCGGCGCCTCGGCATGCACGGTGCCGTAGGCAAACAGGAACGCCGCCTTCGCCTCGCGGCGGAACAGATCGAGCAGGTCGGCGCGCCGTTGCGACACCTGCGACGGCATGCCGGTCTGGTGCTGGTCGGCGGCGGCCGCGGCGTAGTCGATCGAGCGCAGCAGGCCCGCCACGTCCCGCAGCGGGGAGGATTTCGTGCGCCGTTCGGCCAGCGGGCGTGCCGGTTCGCCCTCGAAATCGATGATGCAGACGTCGTCCTGCACTGTCAGCACCTGGCCGAGATGGAAATCGCCGTGGATGCGCGTGCACAGCGCGCCGGTGCCGGCGCCGGCGGCGGCCAGGCGACGCACCGCCGCGCGCAGGGCCGGCGCCTGCGCCACGACGTCGGCCGCCATCTCCGCCAGGTCCTCGCTCGCCCAGGTGGCGGTATTGCGCAGGATTTCGATCGCGTCGTCGACCTGCGCCAGGGCCGACTCCGCCCAGGCCGCGGGCCCTGCCTCCCCCGCCGGCTCGGGCGCAAACGCAGGATCGTTGCTGGGCTGCGCCAGGACGGCATGCAGCTCCGCGAGCCGCCGGCCAAGCGCACGGGCAAACCCGAGATAGGCACCGAACGCGTCGGCGCGGGCCTCTTCCCCGGCATCCGTTACCGCCAGTTCCTCGACCGTGCGGCTCAGGAAATTGAGGGTCCAGATCCAGCCGTCGCCCTGGTTGCGCACGAAACCCTGCACCAGCACCAATGTATGGGGCGTGCCCTCGGCATCGACCCGCACCACCTCGCCCAGCAGGGGCGCGGTGTTGGCGAAGCCGCGCTCGGTCAGGAATCGTGTCATTTCGGCCTCGGGATGGATGCCCGGGGCAACATGGCGGATCAGCTTGACCACGGCGGCGTCGGCGACCACGAGCGAGCTGTTGGTCTGCTCGGCCGACAGCCGGCGGATTTCGGGATTGGCGGGCAGGTCCAGCGCATCGAGCCGCGAGGTCGGCAGGAACCGCAGTTCCCCACCGTCCGGCAGCGGCACGACGGCGCGTGTCCGCAACCCCGCGGCCAGCGCCTCCACCAGCCCGTCGACCGCGAACCCGTCGGTCAGCACACCGACCCGCCGGCCGCGACGCAGGCGGGCAAGACCGAGCTGATCGGACAGCGCGCCGGTCGCCTCCTCCTCCCACACCACGCCGAGCGGCAGCAGGTAGCGTTCGGTCCGCCCGGGCAGGTCCACCTCCAGCTCGGCGAACGCCACCGGGGCGCCGGCGCCGGGCAGGCGCACCGCGTAGGCGATGCGGCACCGCAACAGCTTCTCGTCCTTGGCGGCGAACCAGCGCCGGCGCGCGAGATAGGCCGGCAGGATGTCGCGCTCCAGGATGGCGCGGTGTGCGGGATCGAGGATCTCGGCGATCTCGCGGCGAACGACCAGGGTGACGAATTCGGGCAATTGCTGGGGGACCGGAACATGCCAGGGCGGCAGCGCCGCCTCGGTCGTGAGAACGAACCAGAGGTATCCGTACGGCGCCAGGGTCAGCAGGTAGGTCAGTTGCCCGATCGGCGGGAACACCGCGCCGCCGATCATGTCCACCGGCAGCCGCCCGGCGAATTCCGACAGGTCGAGCTCGACCGCCTGCGCCGTGCGCGAGAGGTTGCTCACGCAGAGCACGGTTTCCTGCGTGTCCCCGTCGCCGTATTCGCGCAGGAACGCGAGCACCTTGCGGTTGCCGGGATACAGCATCCGCTGCGTGCCGCGCCCGAACGCACGGAACCGGCTGCGCACCGCCAGCATCCGCCGCATCCAGTTCAGCAGAGACGGCGGATCGGCCGCCTGCGCTTCGACGTTGACCGCGTCGTAGCCGTAGAGCGAATCCATGATGAGCGGCAGCACGAGCTTCGCGGGATCCGCGCGCGAAAACCCGCCGTTGCGGTCCGGCGACCATTGCATCGGCGTACGCACCCCGCCGCGATCGCCGAGATGGATGTTGTCGCCCATCCCGATCTCGTCGCCGTAGTAGATCACGGGCGTGCCGGGCATCGAGAGCAGCAGGTTGTTCATCAATTCGATACGCCGCCGGTCGTGCTCCATCAGCGGCGCCAGCCGGCGGCGGATGCCGAGGTTGAGCCGCGCGCGGGAATCGCTCGCATAGGCGGCCCAGAGGTAGTCGCGTTCCTGATCGGTGACCATCTCCAGGGTCAGCTCGTCGTGGTTGCGCAGGAAGATCGCCCATTGGCAGGTGTCGGGGATTTCCGGGGTCTGGCGCATGATGTCGGTGATCGGGAAGCGATCCTCGCGCGCGATCGCCATGTACATGCGCGGCATCAGCGGGAAATGGAACGCCATGTGACATTCGTCGCCGCTGCCGAAATACTCCTGCGCATCCTCCGGCCACTGGTTCGCCTCGGCAAGCAGCATCCGCCCCGGTGCGCAGGCGTCCAGTTCGGCGCGGATGCGCTTCAGGATCGCATGTGTCTCGGGCAGGTTCTCGTTGCTGGTCCCTTCCCGTTCCACCAGATAGGGCACCGCATCGAGGCGCAGCCCGTCCACGCCGAGGTCGAACCAGAACCGCATCACCGCCAGCACGGCGCGCACCACCGCAGGATTGTCGAAATTGAGGTCCGGCTGGTGCGAATAGAACCGGTGCCAGAAATAGGCGTTCGCCACCGGATCCCAGGTCCAGTTGGATTTCTCAGTGTCGACGAAGATGATCCGCGTGCCGCCGTAGCGCTGGTCGTCGTCCGACCACACGTAGAAATTCCGCGCCGCGCTTCCTGGCTTCGCCCGCCGCGCGCGCTCGAACCAGGGATGGGCGTCGGAAGTATGGTTGATGACGAGCTCGGTGATGACCCGCAGGCCGAGGTCATGCGCCGCCCGGATGAAACGGCGCGCATCGGCCAAGGTGCCGTAGTCCGGGTTGACGCCGCGGTACTCCGCGATGTCGTAGCCGTCGTCACGCAGCGGCGAGGGATAGAACGGCAGCAGCCAGATCGCCGTGACCCCGAGTTCCTTGATGTAGTCGAGCTTCCCGATCAGACCCTGGAAGTCGCCGATGCCGTCGTTGTTGGCATCGAAGAACGACTTGATGTGCACCTGGTAGATCACCGCATCCTTGAACCAGAGCGGGTCCCCGACGGGTGCGGCGTGGTTCTTCTGTGCCATGGCCTGCCTTACCTCTCGCCGCTCAGTCGCCAGATCGTGAACGGCCGCGCCCCAGGGTCGAGGCGCACGCGCTGGCGCTTGCCCTCCAGGCGGAACGCATGCCCGTCCATCAGGTCCTCGGCCAGCAGGCTGCCGCTGTCGGGCAGCCCGAATTCCCACAGCGGAATTTCGATATCCGCCTCCTGCACCAGGTGCGGATCGAGGTTCACGGCGACCAGGACGACATTGCTGCGGTCGGCGCTCGCCTTGCCGTAATACAGGATCAGGTCGTTGGCGGCATTGTAGAAACGCACGCCGAGATGGGTGTGCAGCGCCGGATTGTCGCGCCGGATGCGGTTGAGCCGGCCGATCTCGGCGGCGATGTTGCCGGGCCGCTGCCAGTCCCAGGCGCGGAGCTGGTATTTCTCGGAATCCTGGTATTCCTCGCGCCCCGGCAGGGCGGCAGCCTCGCACAGTTCGAACCCGCAATAGATGCCCCACAGGCCCGACAGGGTCGCCGCCAGGACGGCGCGGATCAGGAAGCCGGCGCGACCGGAGGTTTGCAGGAAATACGGGTTGATATCGGGGGTGTTGACGAACAGGTGCGGGCGGAAGAACTCGCGCGGCGGGGTGGTGGCAAGCTCGGTGAAATACTCTTCCAGCTCCGCCTTGGTATTGCGCCAGGTGAAGTAGCTGTAGGATTGCGAGAAGCCGACCTTGCCCAGCCGATACATCATCTTCGGCCGGGTGAAGGCCTCGGCGAGGAAGATCGCGCCCGGATCCCGCGCCCGCACCTCCGCGATCAGCCACTGCCAGAACGGCAACGGCTTGGTATGCGGGTTGTCCACCCGGAAGATGCGCACGCCCTCGCCCAGCCAGAACAGCACCACGTCGCGCAGCGCCGCCCACAGCGACGGCACCGCACCGGGCGCATAGAAATCGACGTTGACGATGTCCTCGTATTTCTTCGGCGGGTTCTCCGCGTAGCGCAACGATCCGTCCGGCCGCCAATCGAACCATTCCGGATGCGCGCGCAGCCAGGGATGGTCCGGCGCGCACTGGATGGCGAAGTCGAGCGCCATTTCCATCCCGTGCGCCGCCGCCGCGTCGCGCAGGCAGCGGAAATCCTCGATCGTGCCGAGTTCCGGATGCACCGCATCGTGCCCGCCCGCCGCCGCCCCGATGGCGTACGGGCTGCCCGGATCGTCCGGGGCGGCGGGGATCGTGTTGTTGCGCCCCTTCCGGTTCGCCTGCCCGATCGGGTGGATCGGCGGCAGGTACAGCACGTCGAAACCCATGTCGCGGATCCGCGGCAGATGGGCGATGACATCGGCGAACGTGCCGTGGCGCACGCCATCGTCGCTCATCGAGCGGGGGAACAATTCGTACCAGCTCGCGAACCCCGCGGCGGTGCGTTCGGCCTCGACCGCAAGCGGCGGATCGCTGCTGACCTGGAACGGGCGGTCGTCGGCCGCGCGCATCAGCTCGGCCGTTGTCTCCGCCATCAGGAGCAGACGCCGTTCCGCCGCATCGGCCCGCTCCAGCCGCCCCGCCACGAGCGCGAGTTCCGCGCCGCCGCGCGCGGCCGCCTGCTGCACGAGCCGCCGCCCTTCCTCCAGCTCAAGCTCCAGCGACAGGCCGGCGGCGTGCTTCTTGGCGAGCTCGTCGCGGAAGGTCGCGAACGCATCACGCCAGGCCACGACGGCGAACTGGTGCCGCCCGAGCCGGGCCAGCGGGAACGTGCCCTGCCACCGGTCGTTGTCCAGCAGCCGCATCGGCGCCTCGTGCCACTCCTTTTCGTCCGCGGCGCGCCACAGCACCACGGCGGCCAGCATATCATGGCCGTCGCAGATCAAATCGGCTTCGACGGTAACGACCTCGCCAACCAGGCGGCGCGCCGCGAACGGACCGCCGCTGACCGCGGGGCTGACCGCCTCGATCCCGATGCGCGGGGCGCCGGCGGCGGCGCGCGCCCCGCGCGCGGTCGGCTGCCGCACCGGCGCGGCCGGCACCGCCTGCAGGATGCGGGTTTCGGCGGGCGCGAGATGCACGCTTGCCGCCGGGTCGAGCACCGTTTCCCCATCCTTCAGGCCGGCGAGCGCCATCCCCGCACCCGGCAGCAGGGATGCCACCAGCACCTCCCGCGGGGCGACCAGGTCGGCGTTGACGAGCACCACCGACGCCCGCCCGGCAAGCCGGACATCCGGCGCCTCCGCCCGCAGCACCGCAATCACATCTGCGCCAGGGCCCGCGAGCAGCCGCGTCTCCCCGCCGCTGCCGCCCGGCATCGCCGCGCGGGCGGCATTCGCCGCGGCCACCGCGTCGGTGAGGTCGAACGGCGCCTCGCGGCGCCAGGCGGCGAGCATCCCGGGATCCCCGTGGGCGGCGGGCAGCGGCTGCATCGCCGCGACCTCGAAGCCCATCGGCATCAGCCATCCGGCATCCAGGGACGCCGCGCATCCCAGGGCACGGAGATAGCCCGCGCGCAAAGTCGCGGGATCGTGCCAACCGGCGGCGAGCCGAGGACCAAACGGCGCTTCCGGGGCAGCGATGGTTGCGGCCACGCGATGCAGCCGCGCGGCCTCGTCCCACAGCCAGCCGTCACGAAAATTCCACCACGGCAGCGAGGAGAACACGAAATCGAGTCCCGCGCCGCGCAGCGCCTGCACCGCCGGGGCAGGCATGCCGGGGGTCCAGCCGAGGAACCGGAAATCCGGCGCGCCCGCGCGCACGCGATCGACAAACGCGCGCACGCCGGCCGGCGGCACCGCGGCCAGCGATGCGATCCGCACCCCGGCCAGTCCCGCCGCCGCCCATTCCACCACGAGCCCGGCCCACAGCTCCGCCGTGGCCTCCGGTTCGTTCCACTGCGCGCGCACCGCGCCCCAGCCCGCACGCGGGCGCCGCGGGTCGAGTGCGGCGCGCGCGTCCGCCGTCTCGAACAAGGCCGGATGCGCGGCACGCAGGGGGGAGTCTGCGGCGATCCGATCGATCACCAGATCCATGAGGAGGCGCAGCCCGCGCTCGCGGCACATCGCGGCGACATGGGCCAGGGCCGATGTCGCGCTGCCCCGCCATCCCAGCGCCGCGTTCGGCTGCCGCGGGTCGCCGGTCAGGAACAGATCGGCGCGGCGCCCGGTGGCGAGGATCGGGGCGAGCAGCACATGGTCGAATCCCATCGCCGCACAGCGATCCAGCTCCGCACCCCACTCCGTCACGGCCCCGGCGAGCAGCGGATGCATATAATAGATACGGCAGTCTACCGACCCTGCCGATTCCCGCATCATGCCGGACCGCGGAGCCGCGACGCGTTCGCGGCCGATCCCGTTGCGCCATATGCGAGCGATGTCCGGTCGTCGAAAATCCGCAAAATCATAACCGAGAAGTATAGAGGCCACCCCCTGAATTCAACCACGCACGAGGGTGTGATGGGGCGCGACGAACCGGCACCGCAACGGGCTCGCGCCGATGTCATCCCCGGGCGACGGGCGCGCTGACGGGCGGCATCGGGCAGCCCGCGCGCCGTCGCAATGACCGGCCCCGCATCGATCCCCCATGCGGACGCAGCGGTCGCCCGGGTGGCGGATGCAGCCCGCGCCACAGCCGGCCCCGCCCCGGCCGGACCGCGCCCGCGCCCGCGCCCGGGGCAAACACGCCTCCGGCGCCCCGGAATGACCCGATAACCGGCAATTGCCCACCGGACATGCCCGTTCTCGGGGCGTCGCCGCCCACCGCACGCCCCGCCGGGACGCCGCCGCCGCGGTGGCACGCCCATTGCTGAACCAGCGGGGAACACGCGCGATGGGGCGCGCCGACACTCCGGGACCGGCCGGGGACAGGAGGTCGGCCGGTCCCGTGCGGGTGCGCCGCCGCGTGGTCAGGAGAAAGCCCGCCGATGCCGCCAGCCCGCCCCCCTCCCCCCCGTCGCATGCGGAGCGCCGCCCGCGGCTGAACGTTCCGGCGACGCATTCTCACGCCGCAAGACAAGCGCGCCCGCCACAAGGTGCCGTTCGACCAGGGGAGAAGACGTCCGCGGACCGGAACAGCCCGGCGCGGCCGGGCGGTGTGAGCGAAAGGAACAGGCACGCATGGTTGGCTTTGGACGCAAGCTGCTGCTCGGCGCGGCGCTGCTCGGCATGGCGGGATGGCTCGCGCCGCGGCCGGCGCAGGCCGCACCGCCCGACATCCTGATCGGCGCGGTGTATCCGCTCAGCGGCAACGCCGCCCCGATCGGGCACGACGCGCAGCAGGCGCTGGAAACGGAAGCCGCCATCATCAACGGCCACCACGACGTGCCGATGCTGCTGGGCAAGGGCGGCGGCCTGCCGGGTCTCGGCGGGGCGCACGTGAAACTGATCTTCGCCGACAGCCAGAACAACCCGCAGATCGCGCAGAGCGAGGCGCAGCGGCTCATCACCCAGGACCACGTGGTCGCGATCATCGGCAGCTACACGAGTGCGACCGCCGTCACCATCAGCCAGATCTGTAACCGCTACCGGGTGCCCTACATCTCCGCCGAGAACTCCGCGCCCAGCCTGAGCAAGCAGGGGCTCACCTGGTTCTTCCGCCCCTCCCCCACCGACATCGACTTCACCAAGGCGATGTTCGACTTCTACGCCGCCATCGGCAAGAAGACCGGCCGGGTCGTGCACAGCGTCGCCATCATCCACGAGAATTCGGTGTTCGGCACCGACAGCTCGCGCATCCAGACCGCAATGGCGAAGGCCGCCGGGATCAAGGTACTGACGGACATCTCCTATCAGGCGAGCACGCCGTCGCTGTCGGTGGAAGCCGAACGGCTGCGCGCGGCGAACGCCGACGTCGTGATGCCGTCGTCCTACACCAGCGACGCCATCCTGATGGTGCACGCGATGCACGACGCCGGCTACACGCCGAAGGCGATCATGGCGCAGGACGCGGGTTTCATCGATCCCGCCTTCATCAAGGCCGTCGGCCCGCTCGCCGAGGGCGTGATGAGCCGCTCCAGCTTCTCGATCGACGCGGTGAAGACCCGCCCCGCCATCCCGGCGGTCGACGCACTGTTCAAGGCGCGTGACAACGGCAAGGACCTCAACGACCTGAGCGCGCGCGAGGTGACCGCGCTGCAGGTGCTCGCCGACGCGCTCAACCGCGCGAAATCGACGAAGAACACCGCGCTGCGGGCGGCGCTGCGCACCACCAACATCCCCGGCAACGAAACCATCATGCCCTGGGTCGGCATCAGGTTCGACAAGACCGGCCAGAACATCGAGGGCAATCCCGTCATCCTGCAATACCAGCACGGGGAATGGCGCACCGTGTTCCCGTTCGACGTCGCCACCGCTCCGGCGATCTGGAACGTGGGCAAGTGAGCGGGGAGACCGGCGGGGAGCGCGCATGACCGCCAGCCTGGTGGCGCAGGTCGCCATCGGCGGGCTGCTGATGGGGCTGGTCTACGCCCTGGTGGCCGCCGGTCTCTCCCTGATTTTCGGCCTGATGGACGTGGTGAACTTCGCGCATGGCGAGCTGCTGATGCTCGCCATGTACGCGGTGTTCGAGATCCACGCCGTGTTCGGCCTCGACCCGCTGGTGCAACTGCCGCTGGTGGCGGCGCTGCTGTTCGGGATCGGTGTGGCGATCTACCGCCTGCTGATCGCGCGCGCGCTCGGCGTGCGGTTCAATACCGGAATGGTGCAGATTTTCGTGACCTTCGGCCTGTCGATCTTCCTGGTGGGCGCGGCGCAGCTTGTGTTCGGCAGCGATTTCCGCAGCGTCAGCGACGGGATGCTGAGCGGGCGGATCCTGCATTTCGGGCAGATCGTGCTGCCGCTGTCGCAGGTGGCGGCGGGGCTCGTCTGCCTGCTCGCCTTCGCCGTCCTGGTGGCGATCTCGCGCACCGAATTCGGCCACGCGCTGGAAGCGACGCGGGAGGATCGCGACGCGGTCGCATTGATCGGCATCGACCGCGACCACATCTTCAGCCTCGGCTGGGGCATCGGCGCGGCGACGGTCGGCATCGCCGGCGTGATGCTGGCGAATTTCTACTACATCTCGCCCACCGTCGGCAGCAGCTTCGCGCTGATCGCCTATGTGACGGTCGCCCTCGGCGGCTTCGGCTCGCTGCTCGGCGCGCTGGTCGCCGGGCTGGTGATCGGCCTGGTGGAAGCGCTGACGGCGCTGTTCATCGATCCCTCGCTCAAGCAGGTGGGCGTGTTCGCGATCTACGTCGCGGTGCTGATGTTCCGCCCGCGCGGCCTGTTCGGGCGGCTGTGATGAACGCCGTCCTGCGTCCGAATGCCATCACCCGCCGCCGCACGCGCGAGCTTGCCGTCGGCGGCGTGCTGCTGGTGGTGCTTGCCCTGCTGCCGCTGCCGATCGACAGCACCTACCTGCGCGGGCTGATGGTGCTGACGTTGCTGTATGCGGGGCTCGCGCAGGGCTGGAACATCCTGGGCGGGTATTGCGGGCAGATCTCGCTCGGCCATGCGCTCTATTTCGGCATCGGCGCCTACACCTCCACCCTGCTCTACACGCGGCTCGGCATCCCGCCGAGCCTCGGGCTGTTCGCCGGCGCGGCACTCGGCGCGCTGGCGGCGCTGGCGGTGGGCTGGCCGTGCTTCCGCCTGAGCGGACACTACTACGCCATCGCCACCCTGGTCGTCGGGCTGATGGTGCTGCTGCTGGTGCAGAACTGGGGCTTCGTGAACGCAGCGATGGGCATCACCATCCCGTTCCGCACCGAAAGCTGGGCGCAGCTCGAATTCCGGGTCGCCGTGCTGCCGTTCCACTACGTGATGCTCGCCTACGCGGCGATCGCCTGGATCATCGCCTGGGTGGTGGAAGGCTCGCGCTGGGGCTTCATCTGGCGCGCGGTGAAGGACGACGTCGCCGCGGCGCGCAGCCTCGCGGTGCGCGTGTTCCCGAGCAAGATGGCCGCGGCGGCGATCAGCGGCGCGATCGTCGGCGCCGGCGGGGCGCTCTATGCGCAATACGTCGGCTTCATCGATCCGGACAGCGTGCTGGGCCTGTCGCTCTCGGTGCTGATCGCGCTGCCGGCGGTGGTGGGCGGGGTCGGCACGTTATGGGGGCCGCTGCTCGGCGCGGCGGTGCTGATCCCGGTGCAGCAGCTTTCCGTCGCCTGGCTCGGCAGCTCGGGCAACGGCGTCGATCTCATGATCTACGGCGCGCTCATCATGGGACTCGCGCTGGCTCGCCCGCAGGGGCTGGTCAGCCTGTTCGGCATGCGCAGCCAGGCGGGCGGGGAGGTCGTCGATGACGCCTGACCCGATCCTGCAGATCCGCAACGTCAGCAAGTCCTTCGGCACCGTCACCGCCAATGTCGATGTGACGTTCGATGTCGGGCGCGGCGAGATCCTCGGCCTGATCGGCCCGAACGGCGCCGGCAAGAGCAGCCTGTTCAACAGCATCGCCGGCGCCGAGACGCCCGATGCCGGCGAGATCCTGCTGGAAGGCAAGCGCATCTCCGGCCTCGGCGCGGTCGCCTGCACCCGCGCCGGCATCGGCCGCACCTTCCAGGTGGTGCGCAGCTTCGATTCGATGACGGTGCTGGAGAACGTGATGGTCGGCGCCTTCGCCCGCATCGCGCGCACGCGCCCCGCGATGGCGCAGGCGCTGGAGGTGATCGACTTCTGCGGCCTCGGCCCGCGCGCCGACGTGCCGGCGCATGCGCTCACGCCGCCCGAGAAACGGCGGCTCGAAGTGGCCCGCGCGCTCGCCACCGAACCGCGCGTGCTGCTGCTGGACGAGATGCTGACCGGCCTCACCCCCACCGAAGCGCAGGCCGGCATGCGGCTCGTGCGCGACGTGCGCGCGCGCGGGATCACCGTGCTGATGGTCGAACACGTGATGGAGGTGCTGCTGCCGCTGATCGACCGCGCCGTGGTGCTGCATCTCGGCCGCAAGCTCGCCGAAGGAAGCCCCGCGGACATGGTGCGCAACCCCGACGTGATCCGCGCCTATCTGGGCGACCGCTATGTCCACTGATGCTATGTCCGCTGGTCGACCCTTGCTCGAAGTGCGCGGCCTTACCGCCGCCTATCGCGGCCTGCGCGCGCTGCACGGCATCGACCTCGACGTTTCGGCGGGCGAGATCGTTGCGGTCGTGGGCGCCAACGGCGCCGGCAAGAGCACCCTCCTGCGCGCCATCGCCGGGCAGATGGCGATCGGCGGCACGATCGCCTTCGACGGCGCCCCGCTCGCCCGCGTGCCCGCCCATCGCATCAACCGCATGGGTGTCGTGCTGGTCCCGGAAGGGCGGCGGCTGTTCCCGCGCCTGTCGGTGGAGAGCAACCTGCGCCTCGGCGCTTACGCCAGGCGCGGTCCGGACCGCTTCCGCCCGCTCGATCTGGTGTTCGAGCTGTTCCCCCGCCTCGCCGAGCGCCTGCCGCAGCGCGCCGAGACGCTGTCGGGCGGGGAGCAGCAGATGCTGGCGATCGGCCGCGCGCTGATGACCGGCCCGCGCCTGCTCATGCTGGACGAGCCGAGCCAGGGCATCATGCCCCGCCTGGTCGACGACATCCTGGCCGCGGTGCAGCGCATCCGCGCGCTCGGCGTGACGGTGCTGATCGTGGAACAGCGACTCGCGGAAACCCTGGAGATCGCCGACCGCGCCTACGTGCTGCAAACGGGGCGGGTGGTCATGGCCGGCACGGCACAGGCGATCGGCGCCGATGTGGAGGTCCGCCGCGCCTATCTCGGGATGTAGCGCGGGATCAGCGCAGGTCCTCGTCCGGCGCGCGATAGGTGCCGAGCAGCCGGTCCCAGAAGAAATCGATCACCGCGAAATTGGTGTTCGCGTGCACATGGTGCACGAAATGAAGCTGCTGCTTGCGGCGGAACCAGGCGAAGCGCTCCAGCCGCGAACCGCTGACGTGGTAGACCTTGTCGAAATAGACATGCGCGGCGAACGAGGCCGCGCTCGCCAGGACCATCGCCAGGAACAGGCCGAGCGGCAGCAGGAAATAGAGGCCGGCGCCCAGCAGCAGGGTCGGGATCAGGAAGAACGGCGTGTTGTTGCCTTCCTCGCCGCGATACACGGCCGACGTCAGGTGGCCGCGCGCGTAGCAGGCGTGATGGAAGTTGATATGGTTACGGAAGAACCGCCCGCCCCACGGCCGATGGCCGAGCCAGCGGTGCAGCATGGTCTGGCTGCCGGACATCACCAGATGGGTGGCGACCACGGTCAGCGCGAGCAGCGGGAGTTCCAGCACGACCCAGTACTCCCACCCGGGCAGCATCACGTCGGGCTCCCCCCGCCCGGGCCGGGGCGATCGCTCACCGGCGCGGGGCGGCGCGCGACCGGGCGCCGGGGTATGGCCCGTCCGTCACGCCGCAGCATCCGACCGCCGGCGGTGTGGGACGGCATCGTGCGCTCACGTCCGCGAACGCGCCACGGATTTGATCGCTCCGCGCGGCCGGCCGGAGGCAATCGCGATCTCGCGGTCCTGCGCCTCGATCGCGGCCTTGACGGCGGCTTCGTCTTTCGGTTCCACCAGGGCCGCACTCGGGATCTTGCGGCGGGAGCTCTGGCTGCCGTCGACATAGGTCACGTCGAACAGAAGGAAACTGCTGTCGGCACGGCGCTTCATCGGAACATATCCTGTGCTGCGCCGGTCACGACCCGGACGGCATATCGGCGGGCGAGATGCCCGCATCCGGCGTCGTGACGGCAGCGGTCTGGTCGGGAGCGGCCCCATCCTGGGTGGACGGATCCTGGGCGGACTGGCCCGCCTTGCGGCGTGCGACGGCGGCCTCGCGCTCCTGCTGCTTGGCGTCCTTCTTGGCCTGCGCGGCGCGGTTTCGTTCGGCCCGCTGCTGATTGTAGTTCGGCTTGAACGCCATGCTTCTCTCCTACGTGACGATGCCGGGCGTCACGATGCCGGGCGCGTCCCCGACAACGCCTGGCGCCAGATCCCCGGTTCGGCCGCGAGCTGGCTTTCGGGGATGACGCGCTCGTGGCTGTCCGCCGCATGCTTCACGCGATATTGCGGGTCGCCCGTCTCGCTCGGCATCAGGCGCTGGACCTTGTACCGGCCGCGCGGGACATTGGCATCGCGCGGCCCCGGCAGGAATTCCACCATCTGGCCGACTTTGAACTTGTGGCTGATCACGGCTTTCTCCCTCGCACCCGGTGCCGCCGACGGCGGCACCGGTTTCGCGGATTCAGACCGACTTCAGATTGACCGCGGAGCTTTTGCCCTGCTGGCCGTTCTCGATGTCGTAGCTGACCTTCTGCCCTTCGTTCAAACCGGCCATCCCGGCACGCTCGACGGCCGAAATATGGACGAACACGTCCTTCGCGCCGTCATCCGGCTGGATGAACCCGAAGCCCTTCTGGGCGTTGAACCACTTGACCGTGCCTTGCGACATCATGTCTCTCCATGCAACCCGGCGGCCCACACGGCGTGGACCGAAATACTTTTCAAATTTGGGGGCACCGGTTGCGACAAAGCCGCAAAATTAGGCACACGCAACCCACGCTGGAAAAGCGCCGTGCGCCCTATATAGGGTGGCCGAGCCGGCCGCGCCAGGGGGCAAGGCCGCGGGGCGAGTCCGGGGCCGCGCCCCGCGCGATCCGTTGATCGCCTGCAACGTGCGCCGGCTGCGGCAGCCCCCTCCGCGCGGCTTGTCCCCGCCCCATGACCACGTCCCCTCGACTTGTGGGAAGGAGGGACGGGCATGATCGCCCGACGCCGATTCGCCCCGGGCCGATTCGCCCGGGGCGATTTGCCCGGGGCGATTTGCCCGGGGCGATTTGATTGACCGCGGCGGGCGCGCTTCCTACGTTAGCCTGCCCCGGAGCACGAAATGGACAAACAAGGCTCGCCGGCGGCGATCGCATCCCGCTTTCCGGGCCCGATGCCGCCTGGTCTCGACCCCCGCTCGGCCGCGGTGCTGCGCGAGATCGTGGAACAATATGTGGAAACCGGCGAACCGGTAGGCAGCCGCACGCTCGCCCGCCTGCTGCCCATGGGGCTGTCGCCGGCCACCATCCGCAACGTGATGGCCGATCTGACCGACGCCGGCCTGCTGTTCGCCCCGCACACCTCGGCCGGGCGGCTGCCGACCGAGCGCGGCCTGCGCCTGTTCGTCGACGGCCTGCTGCAATTCGGCGAATTGGGCGAGGACGAACGCGAATCGATCACCGCCGCCCTCGGCGCCTCGGGGCGCAGCCTGGAAGATACGCTCGCCGACGCCTCCACCCTGCTCGCCGGCCTGTCGTCCGCCGCCGGGCTCGTGCTGGCGCCGAAAAGCGAAGGCCCGCTCAAGCACATCGAATTCGTCCCGCTCGGCTCCGGGCGCGCGCTGGTGGTGCTGGTGGCGGGCGACGGGCATGTGGAAAACCGGGTGATCGAGACGCCCCCCGGCCTGCCGCCGTCCACCTTGCAGCAGGCGAGCAACTACCTGAACGCGCGCATCAGCGGCCGTCCGCTGCCCGAACTGCGCCGCATCGTCGCCGAGGAGATGGCGGCCAACCGCACCGAGCTCGATGCGCTGTCGGCGCAGGTGGTGGCCACCGGCCTCGCCACCTGGACCGCCGAGGGCCGCGGCGGCAGCCTCATCATCCGCGGCCAGGCCCGGCTGCTCGCCGACGTCACCGCGATCGAGCACCTGGCCGCGATCCAGCGCCTGTTCGAGCGGCTGGAAACGCAGGAGACCATGCTCCGCCTGCTCGAACTGGCGGAGCGGTCGGAGGGCGTGCGCATCTTCATCGGCGCCGAAAGCGGCCTGTTCGGCAGCGCCGATATCGCGATGGTGGTCTCGCCGGCGCGCGGCGAGGGCGGCCGGATCGTCGGCGCCATCGGGGTGATCGGGCCGACGCGGATCAACTACGGCCGGATCATTCCGGTAGTGGATTATACGGCGCGGGTGATCGGGCGGCTGCTGGGCTGAAGCGGCCGGCGCCGCGCGGCGGGCAGGTCAGCGCTGCACGGCGGGGCCACGCAGCAGCACGACCGCGCGGCGCAGGCAGATGAGGCCCCGGTGCAGCCTGCCGCGCGCGCACATGCGCCGCCCCTCCGCCCCCAGATGCAACGCCTCGGCCGGGACCGTGCGCGCTGCCGTGCGCGTCAGCGCCTCGACCCGGGTTGCCAGTTGCCGGCAATAGCGCGCGGTGTCGGTGGTGATGCGCTCGGGACGCGACGGCGCCGCCGGCCCCGGCACGTCGAGCCGTACCGCGAAGCATGCCGCCACGGTCAGCGCGGCCAGACCGGACGCTCGCAGCCAGGGCGACATGGCGAGATGTTTGCGGGATCGCGCCTGTGCCCTGTGTGGGTCGGGCATGAAAACCCGCTTAGGTGCGCTCCGGCAACATCGCCGCCGGCACCGCGCGCCGGCACGCGCGATGGACCACGGCCCCCCTCCGGCCGGCGCGTTCATTGCGACATGGGACCGATTGCGCCGCTTCGCGCCGTCGAACCGGCACACGAGCGGCACGGCACCGGCGCCCGGGCGAAGCCCCCCTGACGCGCCCTCCTGGCGCGCCGCCCCCTTGGAACGAAGCCCCCTGACGCGTCTCCCGGACGCACCCCCTTCGAACGCAGTCTCGTCGGACGAAACCCGCCAGGAAAAGCCTGGGGGGCGCCCGCCGGCGCTGTACGCCGCCGCCCCAAACGCCCCACCGAGCATACATTCCGGCCCCCACGGCCGGCACGTCTCCCCGCCCGCGCCCGCCAGCCCCTTCCCGCCGCCCTCCTTTTCACGCACCCCGACGCCGCGAACCCCCGCCCCCAGCCGGACAATCCCGCCGCGCCGGTCCCCCGCTCACCCGCTATTAACCCCCGCGTGCTTGGCTCGTGCGATGGCCCCGAACCCGCTGATCGGCATCGTCATCCCGGCGCGCGACGCCGCCCCCTGGCTCGGCACCGCGCTCGGGTCGCTCCGCGCGCAGATCGTGCCGCACTGGCAGGCGGTGGTGGTCGACGACGGTTCCACCGACGCCACGGCAGAAGTCGCCGCGCGCGTCGCCGACCCGCGCATCGCACTGATCCGCCAGCCCCCGAGCGGCGTCTCCGCTGCGCGCAACCGCGGCGTCGCTGCCCTCGGTGGCTGCACGGCCCTGCTGTTCCTCGATGCCGACGACTGGCTCGCCCCCGACGCCCTGGCCCGCCTGGGTGCGGCGTTGCACGCGGCGCCGGCCGCCGTCGCCGCCTGCGGCCCCTACACGCCGGTGGCAGCAACCGGCCGACGGCTCCGCACCAAACCCGCGGCCGGCGGGGACATGCTGGCCCGGCTGCTGACCCGCAACCGGTTCGCCAACGGCGGTCATCTGCTGCTGCGCGCCGCGGCGGCCCGCCAGGCCGGCAGCTTCCGCCAGGACCTGTCCTTCGGCGAGGACTGGGAATACTGGGTCCGCCTCGCCACCCTCGGCCCCTTCGCCGCCACGCCCGGCCGCGCCCCGGTCCTGTTCGTCCGCCGCCGCGCCGAGGGTGCCTGTCTCGGCGCCGCCACCGATCCCGCCGCCTTCGCCCCGGCCATGAACGCCGCCTTCGCCAACCCGGCGCTGGCCGCGCGCTTCGCCCCCGACCGCCTGGCCCACTTGCGCCGGCAAATGGCCGCAGAGGCCGAATGGGTCGCCGGCCGCGCCCTCCTGTGGCACGGCCGACGAACGGACGCCCTGGCCTGGCTGCACCGCTCCTTCGCGGCCCGCCCCGGCCTCCGCCGCGCGGCGCTGCTCGGCCTGTGGCGTGTTGGGGTTGGGGCGTGAGGTAGCAAGGCCAAGGGGCTTTGCCCCCTGGACCCCCACCAAGGGCAAGCCCTTGGCGGGGTCCAGGGGCAGCGCCCCTGGCCTTGCTTCCCTACGCCCCCTGGCCTTCGGCGATCCTGGCTTGCTACAGTGTCGGCTGCAATTCGCCCCACCCGGGGGCACGGCCGTTTGGGGTATGACATCATGAAATTGAAGGCCGACCGCGCCGCCCTCTTGAAGGCGCTGGCCCACGTCCAGAGCGTGGTCGAGAAGCGCAATACCATCCCGATCCTGGCCAATGTCATGATCGCGGTGCGTGATGGCACCCTCACCCTCACGGCCACCGACATGGAGATCGCGGTGGTCGAGGATGTCCCCGCCTCCACCAGCCGCGCCGGTGCCTGCACCGCCCCGGCCGCCACCTTGTACGAGATCGTCCGCAAGCTCCCGGACGGCGCGGAGGTCGAGCTCGACCATCCGGGCGGCGATGCGCAGCTCAGCCTGCGCGCCGGGCGCTACGCCACCAGCCTGGTCGTGCTGCCGGTGGAGGATTTCCCCTCGATGACCGCGGGGGCCCTGCCGCATCGGTTCAGCCTGTCGGCGCAGCAGTTGCGCGCCCTGATCGATCGCACCCGCTTCGCCATCAGCACGGAAGAAACCCGCTACTACCTGAACGGCATCTACCTGCACGCCGCCGACAGCGACGGCACCAAGGTGCTGCGCGCGGTCGCCACCGACGGCCACCGCCTGGCGCGGGTCGAAGAACCACTGCCCGAAGGCGCAGGCTCCATGCCCGGCGTGATCGTGCCGCGCAAGACGGTGGCGGAGCTGCGCAAGCTGCTCGACGAGGTCACCGGCAATGTGGAGGTCGCACTGTCGGACACCCGCATCCAGTTCACGATCGACGCGGTGCGGCTGACCAGCAAGCTGATCGACGGCACCTTCCCGGAATACGAGCGTGTGATCCCGCGCGGCAACGACAAGGTGCTGCGGGTCGGCAAGAAGGAATTCGCCGACGCGGTGGCCCGGGTGGCGGCGATCTCGGCCGAGCGCTCGCGCCCGGTGAAGCTCACCCTGTCGCACGACCTGCTGGTGCTGTCCGCCTCCAGCCCCGAGCAGGGGGCGGCCACCGAGGAGCTGGACGAAGGCCGGGTGAGCTACGAATTCCTCGCCGCTCGAGATCGGCTTCCAGGCCCGCTACCTGAACGACATCACCGACCAGGTGAGCGAACGGGTGGAGTTCTGCTTCGCCGACGGCTCCGCCCCCACCGTGGTGCGCGATGCGGCCGACGCGAGCGCGCTCTACGTGCTGATGCCGATGCGGGTCTGACCCGTGACCGCAGGCAGGAGCGACGCGCCCGCAATCGCGGCGCGGATCGATGACATCCCGCGGGATGGCGCTGAAAAGGTCCGGCGACGGGCAGTGGTGCGGATGGCGGCGGCCGGGCTGCTCGCCGGTCTCCTGGCGGGCTGCCAGGCGCCGCCCTTGCCCACGCCGCCGGCGCCGCCGGCAGTGAGCGTAACGGGCCTCGCCACCATCCCGGCCTGTCCGTCCGGCGTGACCGCGACCCTCAACACCGGCGTGGCGGTCAGCTTCGAGGGCGCGGCGCCGGACCATCCGCAGGTCTGCCTGCGCCGGATGAACGGTCACACCTACCGGTATTTCCTGGGTTTCTGGGGCGACGGCTGGTTCCGCGACGGCAATCCGGAGGAGCGCGCGGCGATCCGCCAGGTGCTGCGCGGGCCGGTGGGGACGCGGGCCAGCTTCCCGCTGGCGCAGGCGACGCCGCTCGCGCTCTGGCGCTCGGCGAGCGTCACCCATGTGGCCAACCCGCTGCTCATGCTCGACGGCACGGTCCAGCGCCGCACCCTGCTGCTGCGGGTGGAGCGGCACGGGCCTCCGGACCGGCCGGACGTGACGACCGAAACCCTCTGGTGGCTCGACCGCAGCACGCTGATCCCGCTCAAGCGCGAGGAGGTCGTCCACTTGGCTCACGGCACCGAGCGACAGACCGCCTGGGAAGTCCGCCGCCTGCTGCCCGGGCCGGGCTGAGCGGCGCCGACACCGGTCAGCGGCAAGTCGGTCAGCGCGCCAGCAAGGTGGTCGCCGCCGCGGTCAGCCGTTCGATCAGCCGGGTCAGATCCTCGGCCACGAGATCGAGCCGCAGCAGCGGCTCGATCCGCGCTTCGTTCATATAAAGGCTGCGCGCCACTTCCAGTTGCAGCACGTGCACCCCCTCGCGCGGCCGGCCGTAGTGGCGGGTGACGTAGCCGCCGGCATAGGGGTCGTTGCGGCGCACGAGGTAGCCGAGGTCGCGCAGCGTCTGTTCCACGAAGCGGGTGACGGCGGGGGCGCAGGCGGTGCCGTGGGCATCGCCCAGCACCATGTCCGGTCCGGCTGCGGCGCCCGATCCGACCGGGCTCGGCATGGAATGGCAGTCGATCAGCAGGCAGGCGCCGAACTGCGCGCGCGTGGCCTCGATCAGCGCGGCGAGGGTATCGTGGTAGGGTTGCCAGCACCTACGCACCCGCCGTTCCGCTTCGGCGAAAGGCAGCCGGGCGCGATAGATCGCCTCGCCGGAGGCGACCACGCGGGGGATCGTGCCGAGCCCGGCGCCGACCCGCGGGCTTGTCGTATTGACGAAGCCGGGAAGCGGATCGGCGAACATCGCGGGATCGAGCTCCCAGGCTTCGCGGTTGGCATCGCAGAAGGCGCGCGGGAAGCGCGCCAGCAGCAGCGGCGCGCCGTGCGCCGGCGCGGCGGCGAACAGGCGATCGACGAAGCCGTCTTCGCTGCGGCGCAGGCCGAGCGGGTCGAGCCGGGCGGCGGCGAGGAACTCGGGCGGATAGGCACGGCCGGAATGGGCCGAGGCGAACACCACCGGCACGGTCTGGCGCAGCGGGTGGTGGACCAGCAGCGGCGGGTCTGAAACGAGGGGCAAGCCGGTGGTGGAGCCGTCCATCCGCGCATTCAACCCGGGCGCGCGCCGGATGTCACGCGCTGCGGTGCGGAATTCCCGCCGGCGGCGGTGGTTCGCCGGGCACGGTGCATGGAATGCAAAACAAACGGCAGCCAATCGCGCCGTCGTGAAAGAAAACCCCCGGCCAAGAGACCGGGGGTCAAGTAAACAGGGAGGCTTCACGTCTGGGAGACGCAGGGATCCGAAGACCCCTTTCCGGTCACGAGGACCGGAAGACTGGCGGCCGAAGCCGCCGTAACCGTCACAAGGAACTTAATTTCTGCTCGGTCGATTGTGCAGCGCCAAAACCCGGACGCCGCCATGCCGGGTATGCATAACGCTACAAGTGTGTTGGCGGTTGGGCGACTGATTCTTATCAATATCCTGCCCCCCAGAGCGCGACCGCCGGCGGGCGCTGCGGGATCGGGACCGAGGCGTCGGGATCCGGCGCCGCGGGTCGGGAGAGCGGCGCGGAGACCTGCATGGGGATCGGGCAGGAGCGCCGGAACCCGGCGCGGAAGGTCACGGCAGTTCGGCGAGCCGGGCCAGCAGGAAATCGCGGAACACCGCGACCCGCTTCGAATTCCGCAATTCCTCCGGATAGACGAAGAACACGTCGACCTTCGGCGACTTCATGTCGGGCAGCAGGCGCACCAGGTCGTGGTTCTCGGCCATCAGGTAATCGGGCAGCGCGCCGAGCCCGATGCCGGCGCGGATCGTCGTCATCATCGCCTGGGTGCTGTTCACTTCCAGCAGCGCGCGCCTGGGATTGCCCGGCCGCCGCCCGGCGTCGGCCAACCAGTTCACGTCCGCCACCGGCGGATGGTGGTCGCCGAACAGGACCAGCCGATGCGCGTCCAGATCCTCGGGCCGCTGCGGCATCCCGTATTTCTTGAGATAGTCGGGCGAGGCGCAGACCACCCAATGGATCGTCATCAGATGCCGCTGCACGAGGTCGGGTTGCTTCGGCGCGTGCATGCGGATCGCCACGTCCGCCTCCCGCATCGCCAGATCGAGCTCCTGGTCGTCGAGCAGCAGGGAGATCGAGACGTCGGGATACAGTTCCAGGAACCGCGCCAGCCGCGGCGCAAGCCAAGTGGAGCCGAAGCCCACGGTCGTCGTGACTTTCAGCCGCCCGGCGGGTTTTTCCTTGCTTTCCGTCAGCAGCGCCTCGGTCATCGCGAGCTTGGCGAAGACGTCGCGCACGGTGCGGTTGAGCGCCTCGCCCTGCTCCGTCAGGATCAGGCCGCGTGCATGGCGATGGAACAGCGGCACCGCGAGGGCTTCCTCGAGCGCCGAAATCTGGCGCGAGACCGCGGACTGGCTGAGGTTGAGGGTGTCGCCGGCGTGGGTGAAGCTACCCGCCTCAGCCACCGCATGAAACACCCGCAGCTTGTCCCAGTCCATCACCGCACCATCTCCCTGCCGCCGCGGTCCGTCACGGCCGCGGTCCAGCCTCCCTCGCCCACAGGTCATGGGCGCTCAATCGGTCATGTTAGACCTGAATTGCCGATTCGCATCCGGCGGCGGGGCGTTTTTTCGCAGATTTGCGGGTCCGTCGCGGGGCGAACCGCCCCGATCGGGACCCGCCGCCCCGCAGAGCCGCCCGAAACGCAGGCAACTGACGCCGCCGTAAGCGCCGCGGGCCCCTGGCGCCGGGTCGCCCCGCCGCCGCGCGCCCGCCCGGCCGGGGCGGCTCAACCGCCCGGGGCCGGTTGGGCCGCCAGGAATTTCTCCGCCTCCAACGCCGCCATGCAGCCGGTGCCGGCCGCCGTCACCGCCTGGCGGAACAGCTTGTCCTGCACGTCCCCGGCGGCGAACACCCCGGCGACGGAGGTGCGGGTGCTGCCGGGTACGGTCTCGATATAGCCCTCGGCGTCCATCGCGAGCTGGCCGGCGAAAATCGCGGTGTTGGGCTGGTGGCCGATGGCGATGAACACCCCGTCCGTGGGCAGGTCCCGCTCCGCCCCGCCGGCGACGTCGCGCAGCCGCACGCCGGTGACGGTCTCTGGGGTTCCGCCGCCGAGCACCTCGGTCACCACCGCGTTCCAGACCACCCGCACCTTCGGGTGGGCGAACAGCCGCTGCTGCAGGATCTTCTCCGCCCGCAAGGAGTCGCGGCGATGGATCAGGGTCACGTCGGTGGCGTGATGGGTCAGATAGAGCGCCTCCTCCACCGCGGTGTTGCCCCCGCCCACCACGACCACGCGCTTGCCGCGGAAGAAGAACCCGTCGCAGGTGGCGCAGGCCGAGACGCCGCGACCGGAGAGGCGCTTTTCCGACGCCAGGCCGAGCCAGCGCGCCTCCGCCCCGGTCGCGATGATGACGGCATCGGCCAGGTAGTCGTCGCCCGAATCGCCGCGGCAGCGGAACGGGGACGCCGCGAAATCGGCGGCCACGATCAGGTCGGGCACGATCCTGGTGCCGACATGCGCGGCCTGCGCCGCCATCTGCTCCATCAGCCAGGGACCCTGGATCGTGTCGGCGAAGCCCGGGTAGTTCTCGACATCGGTGGTGATCGTGAGCTGGCCGCCGGGTTGCAGGCCGCAGGCGAGCAGCGGCGCAAGGCCGGCGCGGGCGGCATAGATCGCCGCGGTGTAGCCGGCGGGGCCGGCGCCGATGATCAGCACGCGGCTCTGGTGGGTCTCGGGCATGGGGCAGGTCCGGATGGCGGGAGGCAGGCGGTTATCGGCGGCTCGATGCGCGCGAGCAAGCGTCCGGCACGCGCCTTCTCCCCTCCCGGAAGAGCAAAGAGGGGCGCGTGCCCTTGATTCAGATAGCATCCAGGGAAATCGGGCGAAAAAATCACCCTATGACCAAGCTTTCGAGAAATCTGTCATCCCATTCGGCAGATTGGTGGTGTCCGTTTATCGGTGCTGGCAGATGCGTCGCCGCCGACGCAGCCGGACCGGAACCGGTAATTCAAACTGAGACACTACCCACAAACCGGTAGTGTCGCAGCTTGAGTTTCCGACATGGATTGCAAGCTGCCTGTCCGGCTTCAGGCGGAAAGTCGCTGAAATTGGACAACTAATTTCGGGCTGAATTTATCGAAAGCATATGCATGGCTTCAGGAATTGATCCAGGATTAAGGCGCTTCGTTGGACAGGCGCGCTCGGATCCGAAATTGGATCCAGGTTTGGCAGAGCTCAAGTGGCCAACCCTGAGCCATCGGATCCGAGCGCCCAGTTGTGTCCTGGGGAGCCGACGGTCGCGGACGGTCGGGGGGATAACCCCCGCTCCCTGAAACCTGATCGATAACGCGAGGGCGGTCCGCACATCCGCAAAGACATCCGCCGCGCCGATCACTGGCCTATGTGATTTCGGATGCCTTCACTCGCCAGCTGGAGCGCGCCCTCAGTTGAGGGGATGTGCCGCAGCGCGTTGAGAAGGACGAAATCGTGAATCGTGCCGTTGAAGCGGACAGCATTCACGTCGACCCCGGCTTCCTTCAGCTTGCGGGCATAAGCCTCGCCCTCATCACGCAGAGGATCGTTCTCGGCGGTGATGATGAGCGCCGGCGGAAGCCCGATGAGCTCTTTGTTGCTGGCGCGCAGCGGCGAGACATAGGGGTTGTCGCGTGTCGTCTCGTCGGTCGCATAGCGGTCCCAGCCGTATTTCATGAAATCGCGCGAGAGAAAGCGACCGGAGGCGAAGGCGTGATAAGAGGCCGTGTCCACGCTCGCATCCGTTGCCGGGATAAACAGCACCTGATAACTGATCTTCGGCCCGCCTCGATCCTTGGTCATCATGGTCAGCGCCGCCGACATGTCGCCCCCGACAGAGTTGCCCGCGACCGCAATACGGCTGCCGTCGGCACCGAATTCACCGGCATGCGCAGCGGCCCACGTCAGCGCGGCGTAGCATTCCTCCGTCTGCGTTGGATACTTGGCCTCCGGCAACGAGGTGTATTCGACGAACACGCCAACCTGGCCCGAGCCTACGACGAGGTCGCGCAAAAGCCGCTTATGGTTTTCGAAGTTGCCGGCAATCCAGACGCCGCCATGGATGAAGAGCAGTACACCCGGCTTGCCGGTCACATGGTCCGGCGTCATGACATAGAGTTTCACCGCCCGACCCTCCGCGGTGATTGTTCTTTCAACCGTGGTTACACCCGACATGTCGACAGGCGTCATGTTCTGGAGCGCGGTAAGGATATCCTGAGGTTTCGGTTGCGGCAGTTCCCAGAACGGGCTCGGATCTTTGTCGATCTGGACAAGGAACGCTCTGATCTGCGGATCGATGTTGGGGTCGGTTGCAACATTGGGGGCGGCACTCGCGGTCATCATCATTGCTCCAAGAAAGAGAGTAGATAGTAGCATCGTCGCGCGCATCGGCTTTGCTCCGCCGTTCAAAAAGCACTGGTGGGCGAGGCACTTCGTGGGCGTCTTTTCCAACCAATAGCGCGCCCAGCGGCGGCCCCGGCACCGGTCGGTTGTCGCCCCGAAGTGCTAAGCCATTTATAGACGATCCCGCTTTTGTGATTTCCCGCGCCTTGTTGAAAAAGGAGCATTTTTATCGACACGGCCTGCCCTCACGGGTGGCGACGCGTGCTCTTGTTCTGCGAATGTGGAGCCTGACTACAAGCGTCACGGGGATTTTGTAGGGGCGATTGCCTCCGGGTATTTCGCGTGGTGACGGTGCCAGGTGCCGGGCGGGACGCCGACCACTTTTCGGAAGGTCGCAGCAAAATGGCTCTGATCGGCAAAACCGCATGCGAGCGCGATGTCAGCGAGGCTTGTCTTGGCCTTGACCAAACAGCGCTTGGCCGCCTCGATCCGCTGCACGATCAGATATTGATGCGGCGGCAATCCCGTCGATTGCTTGAACGCGCGAGAGAAATGCTTGGCAGTGAGGCCGGTCAGTTCGGCTAGGTCGTCCAGGCGAATGTCTTCCGCGAGATGGTCGATCATGAAGTCACAGACCCGGCGCAAATGGCGCGCGGACAGGCCGCCCAACTGAGGCTCCACGCCGAGGGCCGGCGATTGATGCAACCGCATCAGCCAGTCGACCAACAGAAGCGCACGGCCTTCCATTTCGAGCGAAGTCGCGGGAATGCGCCGGTCGAACGCGCGGCGCAGATAGTCGGATGTCAGGCTCTGCAGCGTTCTTTCCGGAACGAAGGAGAGATCGTCGCGCAGGCGGCCGCTTAGAGCGGGCAGGTTTTCCGTGTCGGACGCTCTGTCGAGCAATGCATCGGATAAGAACACCTGCCCGAATTTGATGCTCAGGTAGGCGAGATAACGGGTCGATGTCCCCCTGGGCTGGAGCGCAAAATCCCGGCCGGGTCCGCTGGTTCGTATCACCCGTCGATTGTGATCCTCGACGGTCGCGCCAAACAAACGCAGGGCTATGACCGTTTCGGGTGTAATCGTCCACGAGGATTCGCTGATGCCCGCGGCCCCCGTATAGAGGGCGGCAGGCGCGATCCACCGCTCCCGAGCGCCCTTGATTTCTCCAGCGCCTACGCTGTTGCGCATAAATACAAAAAGTTGCGGGCTTGCCGCGTCTGACGCTCCCTTCATGATCCCGCGTTTGCCTCTATATCGATCGAGAGTTTGCCGCGCACCCTGCCCTCTGCGATCAAACGGTAGGCCTCGTCCAGCCCGTCCAGCGTAAACCGTCGTGGGTCCAGCGATGGCGAAAGTTGCCCGACCTCCGCCATGCGCGCCGCCTCGGACAAGATCTCGCCATGGTGCCTCCGCCCCTCGCCCGTCAGCAAAGGTAGGAGCGTGAACACGCCCGAGTAACTGGCGGCGCGAAACGATAGCGGGGCGAGCGCATGCGTGCCCCAGCCGAGCGCACTCACCACATGGCCGAACCGGCGCACGGCCGCAAAAGCGCCATCCAACGATGAACCGCCAACGGTGTCATAGACAAGGTCGAAACCGCGATCGCCGGTCAGACGCATCATGAACGTCTCGATGGCCTCTGAACGGTCGATGAAGCTTGCTCCGAGACTTTCGATCGTGTGCTTGCTGGATGCGGACCCGGTTGCGAAGACTGTAGCGCCGCGGGCACGCGCGATCTGGATCACCATCTGGCCGACGCCACCCGCGCCGCCTAGAACCAGCACGGCCTGGCCGGCCCGCACCGCCATGCGGTCGACCAGGCCCTCCCAGGCCGTGATGAAAACGAGCGGCACGACACTGGCTTCTCGCATGCTGAGATTGGCCGGCTTGAGAGCCAATAGATCCGCATTCACGGCGGCATATTGGGCAAGCGAACCCTGATGGCCGCCAACGCCTCCGGTCATGCCGAACACTTCATCACCGGTCCGGAAGCGCGTTACCCCGGGGCCGGCCGCCACGACCGTCCCTGCGAGGTCGAGGCCCAGGATTGCCGGCGGCTTCTGCCGCGCATGCTCAGCTGCACCTTTGCGGATTTTGAGGTCGAGCGGGTTCACGCCACTCGCCGCGACCCGAACCAGCACTTCGCCCGCGCCGGCGACCGGGCGCGCAATCGTGGCAAGGCGGAAGGGCGCGCCATGCGCTTCGAGAACTGCCGCTTTCATCGTGGGATGTTCGTTCATCACGGTGACTCCTGGTGACGGCCGAAGCATCGTCCCCTACATTCCGCATGGCGATCATCAATACTGCACGAAGTTCATGCAGTTCTGTTTGGACCAGATGCCATGTTGGAATGGGGTGATCTTCGAGTCTTCCTGGCGATTGCGCGCGAAGGCACGCTCGGGGCAGCCGCGCGGCAGCTCGGCCAGACTCAGCCGACAATGGGGCGGCGCCTGCGCGCGCTGGAAGCGGCGGTTGGGCAGACGCTGTTTCAACGCACAGGAGAGGGTTTCGTACTGACCAGCGAAGGAACTTCCGTGCTCGGCCACGCGGAGCGCGTCGAAGAGGAGGTCCTGGCGTTCCAGCGACAGTTGGCGGGCCAGGAGGCGCAGTTGCAGGGAATGTTGCGGCTTTCCTCCTCGGATTGGTTTGGCACCTTCATTCTGGCGCCTGTACTGGCCGAGTTTGGCCATCGACATCCGCTCGTCTGCGTTGAATTGCTGACCGATGCGCGGCTTTACAGCCTGCCGCGGCGAGAGGCGGACATGGTCTTCCGGATCAAGCCTTTCGACGAACCTGAAGTCATTTCGCGCCGACTGATGCATATCCCATATGGGCTTTATGGTTTGGCGGGGAGCGATAAGCCGCGTCTGGGTGACGGAGCCGGTTCGCAGGTGATCACCATGAACATCGACTTTTCGGAGATGCCGGATGCGGTCTGGCTGAAGCGCCTCTTGCCGAACGCGACCGTTGCACATCGAAGCAACAATCGAGAGGTACAGGCGCAACTCTGCTCCCACGGCGCGGGTCTGGCGGTTCTGCCGCGCCCCTTGGGCGACGTGACGCCTAATATAGTCGCGTTCGACCTCGCCGAGCCGCCCCCAGGACGGGACACCTTCGTCGGGTATCATCGTGATCTGAGGCGACTGGCCAGGATGCGGGAGTTGCTTAGCCTGATCGTGGAAAGGCTCGCTAACTAAGGCACCTCAAATTATCATCGCCGTCGCCGACACAAGCTCTCTTTCTCGGAGTGATCAATCTTCACCGGACGGGGCGCGCAGCAGCCTCGATGACGCTACGGCGGATGTCCGCTTTCCGAACCGTTCACCAGCGTCCTAGATGACAGGGTTGGGTCGGGAGCCGAAATCCAAACTGGGACACAACCCACAAAACTGTTGCCTCTCCCCGCGCGTATGTTCTATATATGTTCGCAGCCCATGACCCCCACCCCCCTCCTCGACCGCCTGACCGGCCTCGTCGCCTGGCTGGCCGACCGCATCGGCGGCTTGCGCGATCAGGCGGGGCGCGATCCGACAGGGCGCGATCAGGTGGGAGCGCCGCATCAGGCGGGCCTGGCACCCGCGCACGCCGGCGCCCTGCTGGTCCGGCTGCGCCATCTCGCCGCCCGGTTCCGCGCCGTTGCCGGCACCCCGATCCCGCCTCCGAAGCCCGCTCCCAAGCCGGCAGAACCGAGATTCGTTCCCACCCACAGCCTGCGCTTCGCTCCAGCGGACCCGCCGCCCGAGCGCCCTGGGCTGCCGCGGGCCTGGCGCTGGCTGCTGCGGCTGCTCCCGCAAGCCGCCGCCGGCCGCGCGCAGATGGAAGACCTGCTGCGAGACCCCGAGATGGCCGACCTGCTGGCCGCCGATCCCCGGCTGGGGCCGATCCTGCGCCCGCTTGGCTGGATGCTCGGGGTGGATCGCGCGCTGCTGCCCGCCTCGCGGCGGCGGCGCCGGCCGGTGATCCTGGTGCCCGGCGGGCGCGCGGAGGCCGAGGCGGCGGCGGCCGACTACGCCGCCGCCCGGGCGAAGGCCGTTTCCGTGACGGACATTATCGCGCTGTGGTGCCTGCCCGCCGCGAGTAGGCGGGACCGGCGGCCGGTCTGGCGCGGGTGCGCGGGGCTGGCGCTGGCGGATGGGACGCAAATTCCGGGTTGAGCCGGTGCGGCGGACGCACGGCTTTATCGTTGCTATATCGAACTTAATAACCGCCCCCCGGGGTGCTTGGGGCGGTATCCGGGTTGCCCCAAGGTCTCCCACGGCCGCGCATGGGGCGCCGGCCATGGCGCGATCGCCGCCGCCCATCGATATGTGCCAACCGCTCGGGAGCCGTGGCGCTGAAAACCACGCCGCCTCGGCCGCGAAGCTTGCGCCCGGCCGAGGCTTGCGCCTTGATCGCCCGGGCCCGACACCGCCACCCCCGCTCCCGCGGACCCAGGACAAAAGGCACACAGCATGGATTTCGACCTGTTCGTGATCGGCGGCGGCTCGGCGGGCGTGCGCTGCGCGCGCATCGCCGCCGGCCACGGTGCCCGCGTCGGCATCGCCGAGGACCGTTTCTGGGGCGGTACCTGCGTCAACATCGGCTGCGTGCCGAAGAAACTCCTGGTCCAGGCCGGCGAATACGGCGCCTGGGCGGACGACGCCGCCGGCTTCGGCTGGTCGATCCGCAAAGGCCCGCACGACTGGACCGCCCTGCTCGCCGCCAAGGACCGCGAGATCGGCCGCCTCAACGCCACCTACCGCCGCCTGCTCGATACCGCCGGCGCCACCATCTTCGACGCCCGCGCCCGGCTCGAAGGCCCGCACACGCTCGACGTCGGCGGCGCGCGCGTCACCGCCGAACGCATCGTCGTCGCCACCGGCGGCCACCCCACCAGGCTCGACATCCCGGGCGCGGAGCTCGGCATCGTCTCCGACGACGCGTTCTACCTCCCGCACCTGCCGAAGCGCGTCGCGATCCTCGGCAGCGGCTATATCGCGGTCGAGTTCGCCGGCATCTTCGCCGCCCTCGGCGCCGAGGTGGACCTCGTCTACCGCCAGCCCCTGCCGCTGCGCGGCTTCGACCACGACCTGCGCGAAGCCCTGGCCGAAGCCCTCGGCGCCGGCGGCATCGCACTGCACCCCGGCTGCATCCCGGAACGGATCGAGCCGCACGGCACGCGCCGCCGCCTGGTCCTCGCCGGCGGCCACACGATCGAGACCGACCTCGTGTTCTTCGCCACCGGCCGCCGGCCCGCCACCGCCAACCTCGGCCTGGAAGACGCCGGCGTCGCCACCACCCCCACCGGCGCCGTCGCGGTGGACGAACACCTGCGCACCAGCCGCCCGCATATCTTCGCCATCGGCGACGTCACCGACCGGATGAACCTGACCCCGGTCGCCACCGCGGAAGGCCACGCCCTGGCCGACAGCCTGTTCGGCGGCCGGCCACGGCGAATCTCGCTCGAAAACGTGCCGACCGCCGTGTTCTCCACCCCCCCGATCGCCACCGTCGGCCTCACCGAGGAACAGGCCGCCGCCCGCGGCCCGGTCGACGTCTACGTGAGCCGCTTCACCCCGATGCGCCACACACTCACCGGCCGCGCCCGCAAGTCATTGATGAAACTCGTGGTCGACCAGGTCAGCGGGCGCGTGCTCGGCGCCCACATGCTGGGCGAGGACGCGCCGGAAATCATGCAAGGCCTCGGCATCGCCGTCGTGATGGGCGCCACCAAAGCCGACTTCGACCGCACCATCGGCATCCACCCGACAGCCGCGGAGGAGTTCGTCACGATGCGCACCCGAACCCGCACCGCCGGCGCCGCTCGCGCCGCGGAATAAGGCCAGGCGTCGCCCCTTCGGCCGCACGGGCAGGGTGGTAGAGCCGGAACGTCCCCCGCCACCTTGCGTCCTGCTGCCCTTGCGCCATATGACTTGCACCATGCTAGCGACGCGCCCCGCGCCGCCCGCATCGCAAGGACCACGCATATGCGCCTCCATGGCAAGATCGCCCTCATCACCGGGGGCAGCAGCGGCATCGGCCTCGCCACCGCACGCCTCTTCATCGCCAAGGGTGCAAGCGTCGCCTTCACCGGCCGCGACGCCGCCAGGCTGGACGCCGCCGCCCGCGCGCTCGGCCCCGACGCCCTGGCGATCCAGGCGGACGTCGCCACCGAGGCCGGCAACGCCGCCGCGGTCGCCGCCACCGTCGCCCGCTTCGGCGGCCTCGACATCGTCGTCGCCAACGCCGGCATCAGCGGCACCACCCGCCTCGGCAGCACGACGGCGGCGGCGTTCGAGGACATCCTGCGCACCAACCTCGTCGGCCCCTTCCTCACCATCCAGGCCGCGGCGCCGCACCTGCCGCGCGGCGGGTCGGTGGTGCTGCTTGGCTCGGTGCACGAGCTGATCGGCGCGCCCGAATGGTCCGCCTACGCGGCGAGCAAGGGCGGCATCCGCGCCATGACCCGCGTCCTGGCCGGCGAGCTTGCACCTGCCGGCGTGCGGGTGAACACGGTCAGCCCCGGCGCCACCCTCACCCCGATCTGGGACAGCATGGCCCCCGATCCGCAGGCGCGCGCGGCACTGGAGGCGCGCATGACCCGCGCCGTCCCGCTCGGCCGCCTGGCCGAGGCCGAGGACGTGGCGCGCACCATCCTGTTCCTCGCCTCCGACGATGCGCGGCACGTCGACGGCGCGGAAATCTTCGTCGACGGCGGTCATACCGGCGCCCCCGCCGCCGCGCCCGCCTGGCGCACCTGACCCGGGCATAGACCCCGATGCCCCCCGCCTCCGCGGCGCCCCCCGCCTCCGCGGCGCACAGCCCGCGCACCCGCCTGCTGCTGGCCGGCCCGATCCTGCCGACCCTGCTGCGGCTCGCCTGGCCCAACGTACTGGTGATGCTGGCGCAGGCCGCCACCGGGCTGATCGAAACGTTCTGGGTCGCCCGCCTCGGCACCGACGCGCTGGCCGGCATGGCGCTCGTATTCCCGGGCGTGATGCTGATGCAGATGATCTCCGGCGGGGCGATGGGCGGCGGGATTTCCTCGGCGGTCGCGCGCGCCCTGGGCGCGGGACGGCGCGACGAAGCCGACGCGCTGGTGCTGCACGCCGTCCTGATCAACGTCGCACTGGGGGCGATCTGCTCGATCCTGGTGCTGGCGTTCGGCCCGGCGCTCTACACCGCGCTCGGCGGCACGGGAGGCGCGCTTGCCGCCGCGCTGCGCTACTCGAACATCGTCTTCGCCGGCACCGTGCTGCTGTGGCTGATGAACGCACTCGCCAGCGTGATCCGCGGCACCGGCAACATGCTGGTCCCGGCGCTGGTGATCTGCGCCGGCGTCGTGCTGCTGGTGCCGCTTTCGCCGTGCCTGATCTTCGGGCTCGGGCCATTCCCGCGCATGGGCATCGCCGGCGGCGCCACCGCGCTGCTGGCCTTCTACGCCGGCGGAACCCTGGTGCTGGCAGGCTACATGGCGTCCGGACGGAACCTGGCGCGATTCCGCCTGGTGCGGCTGCGCTGGTCGCTGTTCGCGGCGATCCTGCGGGTCGGCGGCGTCGCCGCGCTGACATCGTTGCAAACCAACCTGACGGTCGCGCTCACCACGGCGCTGGTCGCCCGCGCGGCGGGCACTGACGCCGTCGCCGGCTACGGCACCGGCGCCCGGCTGGAATACCTGCTGATCCCGCTGGTGTTCGGCCTCGGCGCGCCGCTGGTGGCGATGGTCGGCACCAATATCGGTGCCGGCCAGCCGCAGCGGGCGTTGCGCATTGCGCTCGCCGGCGGGCTGGTGGCGTTCGTGCTGACCGAGGTGATCGGGCTCGGCGCCGCCGCCTGGCCGGACGTGTGGCTGGGGCTGTTCGGCTCCGATCCCAGAATGCTGGCGAGCGGCGCCGCCTACCTGCACGCGGTCGGGCCGGCATACGGGTTCTTCGGGTTGGGGCTTGCGCTCTACTTCGCCTCCCAGGGCGCCGGCAAACTGTTCTGGCCGGTCCTGGCCGGGCTGCTGCGCATGACCCTGGCGATCGGCGGCGGCTGGCTGGCACTGCAATGGACCGGATCGCTCGGCTGGCTGTTCGTCGCCCTAGCAGTGGGGCTGGTCGCGTACGGACTGACTATCGCCGCGGCAGTCGGGTCCGGCGCCTGGTTCCGCACGCCGCGGCGGCTCGTGCCGGTACGGGTGTAGGGGTTTAGCAAGCAAGGCCAGGGGCGCTGCCCCTGGACCCCGCCAAGGGCTCGCCCTTGGAACCCTTCCGTTCTGGTTCGGTGCGGTGGGGAGTGCGCGGGTCCGGGATGGGGCTGCCGGGGCTGGGCGGTTTGGGTGGTGAGAGGGCGCGCTGGCGCCCTCTCACCACCCAAACCGCCCAGCCCCGGCAGCCCCATCCCGGACCCGCGCACTCCCCACCGCACCGAACCAAAGTGACGGGGTCCAGGGGACGAGTTCCCTGGCGGGGGTCCAGGGGGCAGCGCCCCCTGGCCTTGCTTGCTAAACCCCGCCCCCCACCCGAACGAAGCGGCTGGCGATGCGCTGGCGCTTGCGCGGGCCGGTGACGTGCCAGGTCAGCAGCCAGCGGTCGGGGCCAAGCACGCGGTAGCGTCCTTGGTAGCGGTCCGGCGCGCAGGGGTGGAAGATCTGTGCGTTGCCAGTGCGCAGGTCCAGGCGGTGGAAGAAGGTTCCGTCTTCGAAGCAGACATCCGCCTCGCCGGGGCTGCCTCGGCGGAAAATGTAGCGTCGGGTTGCCTCGCCTTGATGGGTTCCGATCGTGGCCGTGCCGCGCTCCTCGAACAGCAGTCCGGCGGCGCAGGGAGCGAACCGGGCCTGGCCGTGCAGCCGCATGGTCCGTCCCGACCCGCCGTCCCAGCCGAGCCGTGTCAGGTGCCAGGTGCCGGCCAGGTAGCGGGCGAGGTCGGGCACCGGGTACGCCGGCCGGATCGGCGCGCGACCTTCGGGCGGCGGGGCGCTGTCCAGGGGCGGTGCAGGGACGATCGGGTGCGCGTTCAGCCCGCGCTGCGGCGGAGCAGCGGGGTTGCGGTGGCGGCGAGTGCCAGCTTGAACGCCTCGGCCGGGAGGAACGGAACAAGCCCGAACGCGATGCTTTTCGCCGGCCCGAACAGCACGGCGAGCCAGGCGACGCCGGGCGCGTAGATCAGTGCCTCACCGAGCAGCAGCACCGCGATCCGGCCCGGCCAGCGTCGCGTGGCGCCGCGGTCGGCGAGGCCGCCGACGGCTGCGGCGGCGAGCAGGAAGCCGAGCAGGTAGCCTCCGGTCGGCCCGGCCATATAGGCCGGCCCCGCGCCCGCCTGGAACACCGGCAGGCCGAGCGCGCCCTCGGCCAGATAGGCGAGGATCGTTGCCGCGCCGAGACGGCCGCCGCAGGCGAGGCCGATCGCCAGCACGACGAAGCTCTGCATGGACAGCCGCACCGGCCAGAACGGCACCTGCACATGGGCAGCAAGCGCCAGCAGCGCGGAGCCGAGCGCCACGGCGGCGAGGTTGCGGGTCAGGCCGCCGCCCACGAGGGGGCGCGTGGCCGGGGGATTGGGTCGCGTCACGACTGGGGTCTGCACGATCGTCGCTGCTCCGTATGGTGGGGGTCGTGTATCATGCGCCGGCCGCGCCGTCGCGGCTGTGCGGGCGCGCCGTTCAGGCCTCCGGCATTGCGGGGGAAAGCCGGCCGCCCTGGCGCAGCGGCGCGATCCGGCGCGCGAGCCCGGTCGCGTCGTCGGTCTCCACGAACACGCCGCAGATTGTGGCCGGGCCTTCCGCCGGCGCCAGTCGTTCGCCCGGCATCTTGCGCCAGAAGCGGATTGCGGCCGGTTCCTTCACCATGCCGATCACGCTGTCGTAGTCGCCCGACATCCCCGCATCCGACTGGAACGCGGTGCCGCCGGGCAGCACCTGGTGGTCGGCCGAGGGGCAGTGCGTGTGAGTGCCGACCACGAGCGAGACCTGGCCGTCGAAGGAGTGCGCATAGGCCATCTTCTCGCTGGTGGCCTCGGCGTGGAAATCGGCGACGATGGCGGCGATCGTACCGCCCAGCCGGTAGCGGCCGAGCAGTTCGGCGGTGCCGCGGAACGGGCAATCGAGCGGGTCCATGAACAGCCGCCCCATCGCCTGCAGCACGAGCGCGCGCCGCCCGTCCGCCAGATCGACCACCACCGAGCCGGCGCCCGGCGTGCCGGGGGGAAAATTGAGCGGGCGCAGCAGGCGTGGGTGCTCGGCCAGGTAGGGGATGATCTCTTTGCGGTCCCAGGCGTGGTTGCCCAAGGTCAGCACGTCGGCGCCGGCGGCGAACAGGGCCTCGGCCATGTCGGGACCGAGGCCGAAGCCGTGCGAGGCGTTCTCGGCGTTCACCACCACGAGATCAAGGCGGAGGCTGGCCCGGAGGCCCGGCAGGGCGGCGGCGACGGTCTCGCGACCGGTGCGGCCGACGACGTCGCCGAGGAAGAGGATGCGCATGGGGGCAGGATAGCGGAGTGGGGCGCCAGGGGAAGCGGCGCGGAAGCGGCAGGGGAAGCGGCAGGGGAAGCGACGGCGGAAGCGGCGGGAGGCCCGTCAACCGAAAAGAGAGGGATTCGCCATAGAAGCATCGATCGGTCGTTCGCCGCGGCCGTCTGCGGACGCGGCCGCGAACGAGACCCCTTGCGCAAAGGTGCCCTAAGTGTTACCTTTCGAGCCGCTGGAGTTGCGCTTTCTCGTCACCGACGACGGCAGCGAGCCGTTTGCGGCCTGGTTCGATCGGCTCGACACCCTGGCGGCGGCGAAAGTCACGATTGCCCTGGTGCGGCTCGGGCAGGGCAACCTGTCGCGCGCAAAATCGGTCGGGGAGGGTGTGCTGGAATGCCGGATCGACTGGGGGCCGGGCTACCGGATCTATTTCGGGCGCGACGGCGCAACCCTCGTCATCCTGCTGACCGGCGGGACGAAGCAGCGCCAGCAGGCGGATATCGAACGGGCGCAGCGCCTCTGGGCAGACTACCGGCGGCGCGCACCGGACCGGGAGGCAACCGATGGCACTGACCCGCAGCTTCAAGGACCTGATGCAGCGCCGGGTCGCTGCCGACCCCGGCTTCGGGGCGGCGCTGTTGCGCGAGGCGATCGACAGCCTGCTGGCCGGCGACGTCGCGATCGGCAAGACGGTCCTGCGCGACTACATCAACGCGACGCTCGGCTTCGCGCAACTGGCGGCGGAAACCGGCACGCCGCCGAAAAGCCTGATCCGCATGTTCGGCCCGCGCGGCAACCCGCAGGCGCGCAACCTGTTCGCCGTGCTGTCCTGCCTGCAACGCCACGCCGGCGTGCGGCTGCGGGTGACGGCCTGAGCGGGTCCTATGCGTCCTGCGGCGGCCCGCTCACGGCGTCGATATAGCGGCGCACCGAATAGGCGAGCGCCGCCTTGCCGCCGGTGGGGATGACGCGGTCCCACCAGGCGCCGTAGATCGGATCGAACTTCCAGGGTTCCAGCTTCGCGGCGATGGCGCGCACCGTGCCGGCGTCGAGCGGGATCAGGTCGGGGTAGCTGCGCATGAAACTGACCCGCTTGTCGGGGCCGACCTGCACGATGTCGCCCGAGAGCAGCGCCCCTGCCCCGCCGGCGCCGGTGGCCCAGTGCAGGACCGTGCCGCCGGCGAAATGGCCGCCGAGGCGGAGCAGGGTGAGGCCGGGGAGCAGCACGTGCGTCTCGCCGTCCCAGAAGGTGATCGCGGGGCTGGGGTCCATCACCCAGCGCCGGTCGGCGGCGTGCAGCAGGATGGGGGCGTTGGCGAACGCGGCGCTCCAGGTGGTCATGGCGGCGTAGTAGTGCGGGTGGGAGATCGCGATCGCTTTGATGCCGCCGAGGGCGGCGACGATCTGCCGCGTGGCGGGATCGAGAAGGCTGATGCAGTCCCACAGCACGTTGCCGGCCGGCGTGCGGACCAGCAGGGCGCGCTGGCCGATGGCGAAGGCGGGGGTGGTGCCGACGCCGAGCAGGCCGGGTTCGTGCTCGGCGAAGGCGTTGCGGTGGGTGCGCGCCAGGGCCTGCATGGTGGTCCAGGCCTGTCCGAGCGGGTTCACGTATTGCCGCTCCTCCGCGCAGATGGGGCAGCTTGCCGGGGGAGCGTCCGCGGGCGGGTAGTGGGTGCCGCAGGTGGTGCAGATATAGGCTGGCATGGGGGGCCTCCGCCGTCGTCGGGAGGGGGAGCGTGCCATCGGGCGGGCGGGATGTCGCGGCCGGGCGGTGTCTTGCCTTGTCCCCGCCCTTCCCCGGACGACCGCCACATGAAACCCAGGCCAGGAGGTCGCGTCCCCCTGGCCTTGTTCTCAACCTTTGGTCGGTCGGCCTGTGTGTCCTTCAGGCCGGTTCGGGACGCGGCATGCGGGTCCGGCTACTCCCCCGCGAGGCTCGGCTGCGCGACCGCCACCAGTTCGCCTTGCGGTTCCGGCACGCGGTTGTGCAGGTACGACGCGAGCAGCGCGCCGATGATCATGTTCATCACCGAATTGAGCAGCGGCGGCAGCACCGCGAGCGGGGTGAAATTCAGCCCGGCGAGCACGGCGCCAAGGCCGGAGTTATAGACACCCACGTCGAACATGATCGCCCGGGCCTGGCGCTCCGGCAGGCGCAGCATCCTGGCGAGCAGATAGGCGACGGCGAGGTTGACCGCGGTCAGCAACGACGTCACGCCGGCGACCACCGGCACCCAGTTGAGGTTCTTCTCGATCGCCGGCGCCGCGTGGCTGATCAGCCCGAGCTCGATGCCGTAGAGGAGGATGGCCGAGACCATCGGCAGCAGCGGCTCGGCCCGCTTGATCCGCTTTTCCCCGGCGCCGTAGCGCACCGCAAGGCCGATCACCACCGGCACCACGACGAGCTGCAGCATCTGATGCATCATCGCAAGGAAGTTCACGGCCACGTATTTGCTGGCGAGCGCCGAGGTGAAGGCCGGCGTGAGCACCGGCGAGAGCAGCGTGTGGATGAAGGTGAGGCTGATCGCCAGCGGCACCGAGCCGTGCGCGATGAAGGTGAACAGATTCGACGACACGCCCGCCGGCACCGACCCGTCGAGGATGGTGCCGGCCGCCAGGGCCGGCTGATGGCTGTAGAACAGATGGGCCGCGACCACCGCGGCGAGCGGCACGGTGATCCATTTGATGACGAACCCGCCGATCACGGCCTTGGGACGCACGAATACTTCCCCCAGCGAGCCGAAGGTGAGCGTCAGGCTCATGACCATGATGACGCCGCCCAGCATGTAGGCGGCATAGGGCGCCAGTCCCGTGAAGGGCGCCGGGACCAGATAGGCGAAGACGCCGAACACGATGAGCCAGAACGGCATCAGTTTGTTGATGAGGAAGCGCGCGGTCTGCATGGTTTCTCTCCCCTGCGGCAGGCGTGACGGTGCTGCGTGCCGGCGTGTGGCAGGCAAACCCGATGAAAGGTCGGTGGGCGGCGGAGAGCTACATGTCTGCGCCCGGGCGCTTGGGCGCCGGGGACAGCAGGCGGCCCGCGGTGCGGGGGCCGGGGTCGAGGCTGCACGCGGAGCGCACGCGTGCAGGATCCGATTCTGGTTCGCCGTTCACGTCATCCTCTTGGATCGTTCTTGGCGATTTCAGCATCCTCCGCGAGGCATGGCAAGATGGCGGGAGTGCCGGCCTCTGCGCCGCTGGCGTGGAATGGGGCATGTTCGCGGGCTACGCGGCGGCGATCGCGGTATGCCGCAGTGCAAGAGTTACGCGGCTCCAGGCGCCCATGAGAGCGTAATAATGCGGGTGGGAGATCGCGATCGCGGCGATGCTGCCGAGGGCTGCGACGATCCGGTGCGTGGCGGGATCGAGGAAGCTGATGCGGTCCGACGGCACGTTGCCGGCCGGCGTGCTGACCAGCAGGGCGGCGGGCCGATGGCCAAGGTGGGCGTGGTGCCGATGCCGAGCAGGTCGGGCTCGTGCTCGGCGGCGGCGTTGCGGTGGGTGCGGGCCAGGGTTTCCATTGTCGTCCAGGCCTGGCCGAGCGGGTTCACGTATTGGCGTTCTTCGGCGCAGATGGGGCAGGTGGGCGGGAGGGTGTCGGCTTGGGGGTAGTGGGTGCCGCAGGTAGTGCAGATGGGGGCTGGCATGGGGGCTCCGGCGTGGGGCGAGAGGGGGAGCGTGGCATGGTGGGGGGGCATGTCGCGGTGGGAGGCGGGTACATAGCCGAGGCGCGCTGTTAGTCAGATGCGCTATCATGCTAACTTGTTAAAGGGATGGAGGCTGGAATGGCTGATGCGACCGCAAATAGTGTTCTGGAGAGGCTTTATCTCGAAGTAGAGACACCGGAACGTCTGAGGGTCGACTTCCAGCCTTCCAGGCAAGCTTGGGAGGACGCTCACCCGCAACATCAGGGAGAGCTACCCCGATGCCCGCTGGTACGCTTCGATATCTCTACCAGGACAATTCACACTTACCCGCTGAAGACGAGATCAAGCCTGAGCATAATGGGTGCCAAATACGGTTCTCTGGGCGAAATAGCGTTTGAAGGCTTCACATTCACCCTACCAAACGCTGAACACGAGGTTGAGGAACGGCTTCATCAACTGCCGGAGGAGTTTTATTCCCAGCCTGTTTATGGCTTGGGCATCCAGCGGCGTTTTCGACCGATTATTGAAATCATAAGGCGCAACGGTTTTCGCCGCCTTGTGATCTCCTTGACCAGACGTACAGCACTCGACTCGGCAACGTCCCTTGTACTGTCGAAGGATGATTTTAGGGAGATTGCCTATGAATTGGACCGCATCGCAAAGCGGTTCTCTGACCAGAGCCTTGCCGAACGCTCACGCCATGCCCATAACGAGATATTAGCAAGGAATTTTCCTAATCAATTTGTCCGTAACGAATTGCCTCAACGCAATGGCATCCTGGTCTCATTCCTTCGAAAATCCAAAGACGCCGGAACCTCGCTTTCATCGGCGGACCGCCAAGCCCTGCTTACCCGAACGGCCGAGGAAGCCCCTGCAATAGCAAGGTTCGACCCTCATCAGCTTTACAAGCTTCAGCGTGACTTCGAGATTGCCGGCCTTAATGAGCTGATTGGCAGGTTTGAAGCTGACCTCGCCAAGTCTCACCCGGAGTCGTTCTGGCAGAAACTTCTGAAGATGAATCCCTTCATTTTATCTATGCTATTTGGCTATCCTATAGTTCTTGTTACGGAACACGCCCACGTCGGCGGCCAAATCTTGGATGGCTCGGGCGATACGATCGTAGACTTCCTTGTGAAGAATGAATCCACTAGCAGCCTGGCGATCGTTGAAATCAAGACGCCTGATACCCCGCTGGGAGGCGGTGAGTTCAGGGCTGGGCGATATAAACCGTCGGCGGACTTGAATGGAGCAATTATCCAGATTTTGGATCAGAGATACGAGCTTCTCGTTAACCACAAAGGTCGTTCTAGTAGCGTAGGTACAGCTCATTCCGTTGACTGCGTCGTCGTTGTTGGACGCAAGCCAACCGACGCTGATCGCCTTGCGTCATTTGAGATGTATCGAGCCAACCTCAAGGATGTCCGCATCTACACCTTTGATGAGGTGCTATTGAAGCTTCGCGCCCTACGCAACTACCTAGGTCCGCAGCCGCTCAAACCCACGCTGCGGGAGCCTAGCGGTGACGATCTATTCTAGCGGCGCATCTGCGCTGACGCTGCCAAGCTGTTGCTAAGCCTTCCGCTCATCTGCGAGGGTCCGAGCCCATACGGCGCATGACCACGTCGGGTCAGAAACGGCGCATCCTCTACACCTGAGCCTGTCGCCAGCACGGGTCCCCGCCATCAGAGTTCATTTCCCAAAGGTCCCCCTTCCGCTTCCGCGCTTCACCCCACCACCCTCCCCACCACCTCCCCCACCCCCCGCCGAAACGCCCCCACCGGCACAAGCTCCCCCACCTCGAACCGCCAGAACCCCTCCCCCAACGCCGTTCCCAGCGCCGCCGCCCCGCCCGCCAGCACCTCCGCCCCAACAAACCGCACCCCCACCCCCGCCGCAAGCAACGCCGCCTCTTGCCCCGAAGCCCGCCCTGCCTCCCCCAGCACCACCGCCACCGGCCCCGAAGCCAGCCGGAACGCCACCTCCGCAAACACCATCCCCCCCGCCCCAGGCACCCAGGCCCGAGGCAGCGGCCGAGGCGCCGACCACACCCAATCCTCCGGCGCATACAACCCGTCGAACCGCGCCAGCCCCGCCGCCAGTTCCTCCCGCCGCGCAGCGACCGCAGCACCCACCATCTCGCAGTACAAAGCCACGAACCGCCGCCGCAGAGGCGCGTATTCCCCGCACAACCCCTCCAGCCACCGCACCAGCGCCGCCATCCGCGCCGCGTGATCCGCCCCCGCCACCCCCTCCATCGCCGCCGCCGGCAAAGCCTCGGTATTCAGCCGCAGCACCCCGCCCGAGGCAGCCACCCCCGGCAGCCGAGGATCGTCCGCCCCCATCGTCCGCGGCAGCCGATCGAGCCCGAACAGGATGCGCGCCACCCCCCTACTCCGCCGCCGCCGGCTTCGGCGGCGCCACCGCCCCCGCCGGCGGCGCCCGCCGCAACAACAGCAACAGCAACAGCGGCGGCACCACGACGAAGGTCATCGCATAGAAATCGTTATTGTACGCAATGATCTGCGCCTGCCGGTCGATCAGCGCATTGAGCAGCGCCGCCCCGTGCGCCGTGGTCGGCGTCGTAGAACCGCGACACCGCGCCCGCCCCTTGCAGCACCCGATTGAACGGCGTGATGCGCGCCGCCATGTCCGCGTGCATCGCCTGCGCGCTGCGCTCCAGGGTGAAGGTCGTGACCGAGATGCCGATCGCCTGGCCCATGTTCCGCCCCAGCGCCTGCAACGCCGTCGCCTCCCCGCGCAGCCGCGCCGGCAAGGTCACGAACGCCACCACCGTCATCGGGTTGAAGATCAGCCCGATCGCGAACCCCTGCACCACCAGGGTCGCCATCGTCTGCGCCTCGCTGATATCGGGCGTCCACAAGCTCATGGAGTGCAAGGCGAAGCCCAGAATGACCAGCCCGACCGCCATGATCTTGCGGCTGTCGACCCGCGCGCTCAGCCAGGAGGCGAAGAACATCGCCGTCATGGTGCCGAGCCCGCGCGGCGCCAGCGCCACCCCCGCGTCATACACCGGATAATCCGCCAGGTTCTGCAGATAGGGCGCCAGCAGCGCCGAGGTCGCCAGCATCACCATCGAGACGAAGAACACCATGCTGACCGAGGCGACGAAATTGCGGTCCCGGAACACCGCCGGATCGAGGAACGGATGCCGCGCGGTCAGCATGTGCACCACGAACAGATAGAGCCCCAGCCCGGCGAAGGTCGCCTCGAGAATGATCTCGCGGGAGGAGAACCAGTCCAGCAACTGCCCGCGGTCCAGCATCATCTGCAACGAGCCGACGCCCAGCGCGAGCACCGAGAACCCCCACCAGTCGAACCGCAATTCCCGCTTGGGCTCGGTATTCGGCAGGAACAGCGCGAGCCCCACGATCGCCAGGATGCCGAACGGCAGGTTGACGTAGAACACGTAGCGCCAGTTGTACATGTACGGTCAGGTAGCCGCCCAGCGTCGGCCCCATGATCGGCCCCAGCATCACCCCCGAGCTGAAGATCGCCATCGCATGGGCGCGCTTATGGAACGGATAGATGTCCAGCATGGTCGCCTGCGACAGCGGCACCAGCGCCGCGCCGCACATGCCCTGGCCCAGCCGGAACAGCACCATCTGCGTCAGGGTCTCGCGCCGCCCCGCACAGCATGGAGAACACGGTGAACCCGGCCAGGCAGAGGATGAACAGCCGCTTGCGCCCGAACCGCACCGCCATCCACCCCACCGGCGCCGTCATGATCGCCGCGGCGATGACGTAGGAGGTCAGCACCCAGGTGATCTCGTCCTGCGTCGCCGACAGGCTGCCCTGCATATACGGCAGCGCGACATTGGCGATCGCGGAGTCGAGCACCTGCATCAGGGTCGCCATCATGGCGCAGCCGGTGATGAGGGCGCGGTGCGGGACGGGCGGGTCGGAGCCGGACATGGCCCGGCAAGTGTGGCCGCTTCCCACCCGGGGCGCCAGCCTGGGCCGTCGCCGCCCCCGGGAGAAGCAGCGCCGGGCTTGCACGCCCCGCCGGCGATGCGCATATCGGCCGGCGCGAAAGGAGGGCCGAGATGAGCGGAACGGACACGGCAACCACACCCCAGGGGGACGGCAACCCGGCGGCGGAGACCCACGGCTTCGGCGCCGAAACCGGGCGCCTGCTCGACCTCGTGGTCCACTCCCTCTATTCGGAGCGGGAGATCTTCCTCCGCGAGCTGGTCGCCAATGCCGCCGATGCGATGGACCGCCGCCGGTTCGAGGCGCTGACGGACCCCGCCCTCGCCCCGCCGGCGGACGCCAAGATCCGCATCGTCCCCGACAAAGCCGCCCGCAGCCTGCTGATTGCCGACGACGGCATCGGCATGGACCGCGCGGCGCTGATCGCCCATCTCGGCACCATCGCCCGCTCCGGCACCCGCGCCTTCGGCGCCGCCCTGGCCGATGCCAAGCCGGAGGAGCGCCCGACCCTGATCGGCCAGTTCGGCGTCGGATTCTATTCCGCCTTCATGGTCGCCGACCGGGTGGAAGTGACCTCCCGCCAGGCCGGCACCGAGCTCGCCCACGTCTGGTCCTGCGACATGACGGCCGGCGACGGCCGCTTCACCATCGCCCCGGCCGAGCGGGCGAGCCCCGGCACCGACGTGCTGCTGCACCTGAAAGCCGACGCGCAGGACTACCTCGATCCCGCGCAGTTGGAAACGATCGTGCGCAAATGGGCCGACCACATCACGGTCCCCATCACCATCGCCCGCGACGGCAAGGACGTAGCGGCGAACGAAGGCACCGCGCTCTGGCGCAAGCCGCGCGCCGAGATCAGCGAGCAGTCCTACCACGAATTCTACCGCCACCTCGGCCATCTGTTCGACACGCCCTGGGCCACGTTGCACTGGCGTGCCGAGGGCATGACCGAGTTCACCGCGCTGTTGTTCATCCCCGGATCGCGCCCGTTCGACATCCTGGACAACGACCGCGACTCGCACCTGCGCCTGCACGTGCGGCGGATGTTCATCACCGACAAGGCGGAGCTGCTGCCCGCCTGGCTGCGGTTCGTGCAAGGCGTGGTGGACACCGAGGACCTGCCGCTCAATGTCTCGCGCGAGATGCTGCAAGCGACCCCGGTCCTGGGCCGCATCCGCAAGGCGCTGGTCGGGCGCATCCTGGGGGAGCTGAAAACGCGCGCCAAGGAACCCGCCGACTACGCGAAGTTCTGGGAGAATTTCGGTGCCCTGCTGAAGGAAGGCACCTGGGAGGACACCGAGCACCGCGCCGAGCTCGCCGCCCTGCTGCGCTTCCGTTCCTCCGTCGGCGAGGACTGGACCTCGTTGCCGGAGTATATCAACCGCATGCGCCCGGGCCAGGAGGTGATCCACTACCTGGCCGGCGAAACGATCGAGGCGCTGCGCAGCTCCCCGCAGCTCGAAGGCTTTCGCGCCAGGGACGAGGAGGTGCTGCTGCTCGCCGACCCGATCGACGCCTTCTGGCCCGACCGGCTGGCGAGCTTCGAGGGCAAGCGGCTCGTCAGCATCACCCAGTCCGGCGCCGAGGCGGGCGCCGACCTGCCCGACATCTCGGTGCTGACCACGGCGATCAAGGCCGCGCTGGGGGAGGCCGTCAGCGACGTGCGCGCGACCGGCCGGCTGACCGACAGCGCCGTGGTGCTGGCCGCCGGCGCGTCCGGCCCCGACCTGCAGATGCAGCGCCTGCTGCGCCGCTCCGGCCGCGGCGGCCCGATGGCGCCGCCGGTGCTGGAGGTGAACCCGCGCCACCCGCTGATCGTCGCCCTCGCCACGCACGCTGCCGACGCCGACCGGGTGGGCGCCGCGGCGGAGACCCTGCTCGACCTCGCGCTGGTGCAGGAGGGCGACCTCCCGCGCGACCCCGCCGGCTTCGCCCGCCGGGTGAGCGCGCTGCTGGCCGGCAGCCTGCCCGCCGCCTGAACGTCCCCCTCTCCCCCGCAAGGGCGAGGGAGAGGGGGAAGGGGCGGATTCCCCCGGACCCGACAGTTTTCCCGCACGCAGACGGCGCGCCTTCACACGCTGCCCGCCCGGCCGCACACTGCCCTCCGACAGCAGGAGGACCCGGCCTTGGCCGCACCCGCATACGAGCAGATCGGCGTCAGCCGCACCGGCCACCTGGCCACGATCGAGATCCGTCGCCCACCGAATAATTTCGTCTCCGTCGCGATGGTGGCCGAGATCGCCGACGCGCTGGAAGCGCTGGACGGCGATCCCGCCTGCCGCGCCATCGTGCTGTGCGCCGCGGGCAAGCATTTCTGCGCCGGCGCCGATTTTTCCTCGCGCGGCCCGGACGGGCGGGGCGAGCCGGTGGAGCGCGGCCGGCACCTCTACAAGGAAGCGGTCCGCCTGTGGCGCACGGCCAAACCGATCGTCGCCGCGGTGCAGGGCGCAGCGGTCGGCGCCGGGCTCGGTCTCGCGGTGATGGCCGATTTCCGGGTGGCGTGCCCGGAAGCACGGTTCTCCGCCAATTTCACCCGCATGGGCTTCCACCCCGGGTTCGGCCTGACCGCCACCCTGCCGCGGCTGATCGGCGCCCAGCAGGCGGCGTTCGTGTTCTACACTGGCCGGCGCTTCACCGGCGAGGACGCCAAGGCGATGGGCCTGGTGGACCAGCTCGTCCCGCAGGAGAAACTGATCGAAGCCGCGACGGCGCTCGCCGCCGAGATCGCCGAAGCCGGCCCGCTCGCCATCACGGCCACCCGCGAAACCCTGCGCCGCGGCCTCGCGGAAGCGGTGCAGGCGGCCACCGAGCGCGAGTACCAGGAACAGACCTGGCTGCGCCAGACCGAGGATTTCCGCGAAGGCACCCGCGCCATGGCCGAACGCCGCCCGCCCGATTTCAAAGGGATCTGAACAGGAGCCGCCACATGCCCGAGCTGGTGATCGACGCCCGCGCCGCCGACCTCGGCGGCGGCCTCAAAGTCCGGCGCATCCTGCCGTTCCAGCGCCGGCGCATGGTCGGTCCCTTCATCTTCATGGACCATGCCGGCCCCGTCAGTGTGGCCCCGGAACAGCGCCGCCAGGCCGACGTCCGGCCGCACCCGCATATCGGCCTGTCGACGGTCAGCTACCTGTTCAGCGGCCAGATCACCCACCGCGACAGCCTGGGCGTGGAACAAATCATCCGCCCCGGCGAGGTCAACTGGATGACCGCCGGCCGCGGCATTTCCCACTCGGAACGGTTCGAGGACCCGGCCGCCCGCGCCGCCGCCGCGGTGGAACTGATCCAGACCTGGGTCGCCCTGCCGGAAGCGGAAGAAGAAACCGCTCCGGCGTTCGAACACTACGCCCCCGAAGCCCTGCCGATCTCGCATGATGGGGGCGTCTGGATGCGGCTCATCGCCGGTGACGCCTACGGGCTGCGCAACGGGGTGAAGACCCTGTCGCCCTTGTTCTACCTGCATATCGTTCTGCAACCCGGCGCCCGCCTCGCCCTGCCGCGCGGCCACACCGAACGCGCGGCCTATATCGCCGCGGGCCGGTTGGAGGTGGACGGGCACAGCTACGACTCCGGCCGGATGCTGGCGTTCGGCGCCACCGAGGACCCGGCGATCGTCGCGCCCGAAGCCTGCACCGTGCTGCTGCTCGGCGGCGAACCGCTCGGCGAGCGCTTCATCTGGTGGAATTTCGTCTCTTCCCGCCGCGACCGGATCGAGCAGGCGAAGGCCGACTGGCAAGCCGGCCGCATCGCGCTGCCGCAAGCCGACCACGACGAATTCATCCCCCTGCCCGAAGACCGGCCGCGCCCCCCGGCCCACGAGGCGCTGTCGTGACCGCCCGTCGCGCCGCGGCACCCGGATGATCCGGCGCGCATGGGAACGAACTACAACCGCCTTGCCGGCGACAGCGTCGCACGCCTCGAGGCGCTGAGCGACGGCATCTTCGCCGTGGCGATGACCCTGCTGGTGCTCGATCTGCGGCTGCCCGTCGCGGCGACGGTCCGTGGCGAGGCGGGGCTGGGGCGTGCCCTGCTGGACCTGGCGCCGCACCTCGTTGTGTACCTGATGAGCTTCATGACGCTCGGCATCTTCTGGGTCGGCCAGCAGACGCAGCTCAATCACCTGGCGCGGGGCAGCCGGGATCTGGCCTGGATCCATCTCGGCTTCCTGTTCGCGGTGACCTTGATGCCGTTCTCCACCATGCTGATCGGCACGTTCATGGCCGATCGGGTGGCGCTGCTGGCCTACTGGGCGAACATCCTGCTTCTGGGGGTCTTCGTGTTCGCAAGCTGGCGCTACGCGATCCGCGCGGGACTGGTGCGCGACGATGCGCCGGCGGGCCTCGGGCGCGCGGTGGAGCGGCGGATCGTGATCGCACAGGGGTTGTATGCGCTCGGCGCCGCGCTGTGCGTCTTCAGCACCTATTGGAGCCTGGGTTTCATGGTGCTGGTGCAGATCAATTACGTTCTGGCACCCAGGGTACTGGGGCTCGATCGCCTGTAGGCCGTCCGGCCCGGAGGCGGCACGCCGCCTCCGGGCCGGGGTCCTTCAGCCGCGCGCGGCCTGGATCGCCTCCCACACCCGCCGCGGGGAGGCCGGCATGTCGATATGGGTGATGCCGTATTCGCTCAGCGCATCGACCACCGCGTTCATCACCGACGGCATCGATCCCGCGCAGCCGGCTTCCCCGCACCCCTTCGCGCCGAGCACGTTCGTCTTGCACGGCACCGGATGGCTGTGGAATTCGTAGTTCAGCGTATCGGACGCGCGCGGCAGCGCGTAGTCCATGTAGGACCCGGTGACCGGCTGGCCGGATTCGTCGTAGACGACGTGTTCCAGCAGCGCCTGGCCGATCCCCTGCGCCACGCCGCCGTGCGCCTGGCCTTCGACCAGCAGTGGATTGATGATGACACCGAAATCGTTCACCATCGTGTAGCGGACGACGGCGGTGACGCCGGTTTCCGGATCGATCTCCACTTCGGCGATGTGGCAGCCGTTCGGGTAGGCGAACGGCGGGCTTTTCGCGACGTGGCGCACCGACAGGGTGCGCGGCAGGTCGCCGGGCAGGTCGGTGGCGGTGCGCACCTGGTCTGCCAGTTCCATGATGCCGATCGCGCGGTCGGTGCCGGCGATCCGGAACTGCCCGCCGCGTGCGCCGATGTCGAACTCGATATCCGCCGCCGCGGCTTCGAGCACGTGCGCCGCCAGCTTGCGCCCGTTCTCGATCACGAGGTCGGAGGCTTCGGCGATCGCGGTGCCGCTCGCCATCAGCGATTTCGACCCGCCGGTGCCGCCACCGGCCAGAAGTTCGTCGGAATCGCCTTGCAGCAGCTTGATCCGTTCGAACGGGATGCCGAGCCTTGAGGCCAGTACCTGCGCAAACGGCGTCGCGTGGCCTTGGCCGTAGTCGAGCGTGCCGGTGATGATGGTCACGGACCCGTCGTCCTCGAAGCGGATGCCGCCCATCTCGGGCGCCGGCGGCCCGGTCACTTCCAGATACTGGCCGATGCCGATGCCGCGCAGCTTGCCGCGTTCGCGCGCGGCGCGCTTGCGGGCGGCGAAGCCGTCCCAGTCGGCCGCCGCCAGCGCTTCTTCCAGGATCGCGGGAAAATCGCCGCTGTCGTAGACGGTGCCGGCCGGGGTCGTCCATGGAAGCTGCTCGGGGAGGATATGGTTGCGCCGGCGGATCTCGATCCGGTCGATGCCCATCTCCTTCGCCGCCGTGTCGAGCAGGCGTTCCATGTAGTAGTTGCTCTCGGGCCTGCCGGCGCCGCGATACGGCCCCACCGGGCTCGTGTTGGTGAACACCGCCTGGGTGACCACTTCCTGCAACGGCGTCGCATAGACGCTGATGGTGTTCTTCACCACGTTGCCGGTCGGTTGCAGCACCGTGCCGTTCGACAGGTAGGCACCGATGTTGCCGTAGCCGGTGACACGCAGGGCCAGGATGCGGCCTTCGGCGTCGAACGCCACTTCCTGCTCCATGTCATGGCCGCGGCCGTGGCTGTCGGACAGGAAGCTTTCGGAACGCTCGTCGCGCCACTTCACCGGCCGGCCGAGCACGCGCGCGGCGTGCAGGATCGCGATGTATTCCGGATAGCAGGACGATTTCATCCCGAACGAGCCGCCGACGTTGCCGGTCAGCACGCGCACCTTGTCCTGGGGAGCGTGCAGCACACTGCACAGCAGGTTGCGCATCGGGAACGTGCCCTGGCAGCCGAGCCGCAGGGTCCAGTGCGCGTTCGCCGCGTCGTAGTCGCCGATCGCGGCACGCGGCTCCATCGGGCAGACCGCGAGGCGGGTGTTCAGGATCTTCATCCGCGTCACGTGCGCAGCGCGGGCAAAGGCGTCCGCGACTTTCTCGGTCTCGCCGTGGTGGAAATCGAGGATCACGTTGCCTGGTGTGACGTCGTGCACCTGCGGCGCGCCGGGGGCGACGGCGGCGCGGGCGGAGGTGACGGCGGGCAGCGGGTCGATATCGACGAGGACTGCCTCGGCGCCGTCGCGCGCGGCCTTCCAGGTATCGGCGACGACCACCGCAACCGGGTCGCCCACGAAACGGACCTTGTCGGTGGTGAGCGGCGGCTGCTTCGGCTTCGGCATGTCCGAGCCGTCGCGGTTCTTGGATGCGGCCCCCGAGGGCATGGGGCCGAGGCCGGCGGCGAGCAGATCCGCGCCGGTAAACACCGCGCGCACGCCAGGCACCTCGGTGGCGGCCGAGGTGTCGATGCCGCGGATGGTGCCGTGCGCGTGGCCGCTGCGCACCATCACGGCGTAGAGCTGGCCGGGAAGGTTGATGTCGTCCGTATAGCGGCCCTGGCCGCGCAGCAGGACGGGGTCTTCCTTGCGGGAGACGGGCTGGCCGATGGCGTATTTGGCCTCGGCATAGTCGATGACGTCGAACGGGGCGTTCATGGTCCGGTCTGTCCTTCCGGTCGGGATCGTCGGCTCCCCCCGGGCCAGCGCCCGACCGCCCGTGGCGGGGCGGCCGATGGGATCGGGGGAATGGGGTCGGTCGGGAGTGTGGGGCCGATTGTGCGTTGCGGCAAGGTGGGGCCGGCCCTCAGAATCTCCTCCACCCGCTCCACCCCCGGCACCTGCGCCATCGCCTGCGCCAGCACCGGCGTCACGGTGAAGCCGCCCGGCAGCGCGATTTCCACGCTGCGCGCCGCATCCGTGCGCGGCACCAGGAACACCCGCCCGCGCCCGCCCGCTTCCTGGCCCAGCAGGGTGCGGATATGCGGCACCGCGCCCGTCTCCGCCAGCCACACGCGCAGGCCCGCGCCCACGGCGGCGGCGGCGCGGTCCAGCGCCGCCACATCGAGCGCCGTTGCGCGCAGGCTCTCGCCCTGGGTCTGCAACTCCGCGGTCACGAGCACGTTCGTCCCGGCGACCAGCAGCGGGCGCGCCACCGCCAGCACCTCGCTGAACAGGGTCACCTCGCAGGAGCCGGAGGTGTCCGAAATGCGCACGAAGGCCATGCGGTTGCCGGTCCGCGTGGTACGCTCCTTAATCGCGACCACGGTGCCGGCGAGCTTCACCCGCGATTCGCCCGCCTGGCCGCGCGCTTCCAACCGCGCGATCGGCACCGCGTGCAGCCGGCGCAGCGCCTGACGGTAGGCGTCGAGCGGATGCGCGGTGAGATGGAACCCCACCGCTTCGGCCTCGAACCCCAGCCGTTCCAGCGGCGGCCACTCCTGTGCTTCGGGCAGGCGCAGCGGTTCCGGCCGCGCGCCGCCGCCGAACAGGCCGATCTGCCCGCTGCCGGCCTCCGCCGCCGTCGCCTGGGCGCGGCGCAGGATGGTTTCTACCGCTGCGAACAACCGCGCGCGATTGGGGTCGATCGTATCGAACGCCCCGGCCCGCACCAGGTTTTCCAGTTGCATCTTGTTGAGCTGGCGCGGGTCAACCCGGGCGGCGAACTCCGCCACGTCGGTGAACGGAAGATCGCCACGCGCCGCGACCAGCGCCTGCATGGCGGCAAAACCCACCTTCTTCACGGCCGCCAGCGCGTAGCGGATTGCGAGCCGTCCGTCCGCCTGCCGCTCCACCGAGAAATCGGCACCGGAGCGGTTGATGTCCGGCGGCAGGATCGGGATGCCCGCCCGCTCGGCTTCCTGCTTCAACGACGCCAACCGGTCGGTGTTGGTGAGCGCCAGGCTCATGCAGGCCGCCAGGAACGCTTCCGGATGGTTCGCCTTCAGCCAGGCGGTCTGGTAGGACACCAGCGCATAGGCCGCCGCGTGCGACTTATTGAAGCCGTAGTCGGCGAACTTGGCCATCAGGTCGAAGACTTCGATCGCCTTTGCTTCGTCGATGCCGCGCGCGGTGGCGCCATCGATGAAGATCTTGCGCTGCGCCTCCATCTCGGCGCGGATCTTCTTGCCCATCGCGCGGCGCAGCAGGTCGGCGGCGCCGAGCGAATAGCCCCCCATCTGCTGGGCGATCTGCATCACCTGTTCCTGATAGACGATGATGCCGTTCGTTTCCTTCAGGATGTCGTGCAGCGACGGGTGCGGCGCCTCCCAGGATTCGCCATGCTTGCGTCTGCAATAATCCGGGATATTGGCCATCGGGCCAGGGCGGTACAGCGCGCCGAGCGCAATCAGGTCCTCGAACCGGTCGGGCCGCATCTGGCGCAGCGCGTCGCGCATGCCCTGACCTTCGAACTGGAACACCCCGCCGGCATCGCCGCGCGCCAGCATGTCGAAGGTCTTCGCGTCATCCAGCGGCAGGTGCGCGAGGTCGACCTCGACGCCGAGCCCGTGCAGGAAGCCGCGCGCACGTTCCAGGATCGTGAGCGTCGTCAGGCCGAGGAAGTCGAACTTTACCAGCCCTGCCTGCTCGACATATTTCATCGAGTACTGGGTGACCAGGAAGTCCGACCGCGGATCGCGATACAGCGGCACCAGCTCGATCAGCGGCCGGTCGCCGATCACGACGCCGGCGGCGTGGGTGGAGGCGTGGCGGTACAGCCCCTCGATCTGCAGCGCGATCTCCAGCACCCCGCGCACCGCCTCGTCGTCGTCGCGCAGTTGTTGCAACCGCGGCTCGCCAGCCACCGCCTCGGCCAGGGTGACCGGCTTGGCGGGGTTGTTCGGGATCAGCTCGGCGATCTTGTTCACCTGGCCGAACGGCAGGCCGAGCACCCGGCCAACGTCGCGCACCGCCGCGCGAGCCTGGAGCTTGCCGAACGTGATGATCTGCGCGACCCGGTCGGCGCCGTATTCGCCGCGAACATAGTCGATCACCCGGTCGCGCCCCTCCTGGCAAAAGTCGATGTCGAAATCCGGCATCGACACGCGCTCGGGGTTCAGGAAGCGCTCGAACAGGAGGTCGAAGCGCATCGGGTCCAGATCGGTGATCGTCAGCGCCCAGGCCACCAGCGAGCCGGCGCCGGAGCCACGCCCCGGCCCCACCGGGATATCGTGCGCCTTCGCCCATTGGATGAAATCAGCAACGATCAGGAAATACCCGGCGAAGCCCATGCGGCCGATCACGCCGAGCTCGTAGTCCAGCCGTTCGCCGTAGCGCGCGCGGGTGGCCGCATCGGCGCTCATCGCGTCCAGCCGGCGCACGAGGCCTTCGGCGGCCATCGCGCGGACCGTTTCCTCCTCGGTCTGGCCGGGGCGCACCTTGGGGCTGCGCGGCAGCAGCGGCTTGCGCGTCTCGGCCATCACCGCGCAGCGCCGCGCGATCGCGAGCGTGTTGTCGCAGGCATCCGGCAGGTCGGCGAACAGCACGCGCATATCGGCCGCCGGCTTGAACCAGGCCTCGGGGCTCACCTGCCGGCGTTCCGGATCGGCAAGCCCGCGGCCCTCGGCGATGCACAGCAGCGCGTCGTGCGCCGTGTGCATCTCCGGGCGCGCGAAGTAACAATCGTTGGTGGCAACGAGCGGCAGGCCGGCCGCATCCGCCAGCGCGATCTGCCCCGGCTCCACCGCGCGTCCGACGGGATCGTTGTGGCGATGCAGTTCGACCGCGATGCGACCGGCAAAGGCCTCGACCAGGGCTGCGAGCAGCCGCTCCGCCTCCGGCTTCTGGCCGTCGGCGAGCAGGCGGGCGAGCGGGCCGCCGGTGCCGCCGGTGAGCAGGAACAGGCCGTCCGCATGCGCGGCCAGGGTGGCGAGCGGCACCTGCGGCTTCAGCCCCGGCTCCGTCTCCAGGAACCCGCGCGAGGACAGACGCTGCAAATTCGCAAGCCCCGCCGGGGTCTGCGCCAGCAGCACCAGCGGATCCGGCGCCAGGCGTGGGGCCTCGGGGCGGGACAGCGCGACCTGGCAGCCGATGATCGGCTGGATGCCCTTCCCCGCGCAGGCCTGGCTGAATTCCAGCGCGCCGAACAGATTGGCGGTGTCGGCAATGCCGACCGCCGGCATCCGCGCCTCGCGCGCGAGCGCCGGGATCTTGTCGGCCTTGATGGCGCCCTCGCTGAGCGAATAGGCGGAACGGACGCGGAGATGGACGAAATCGGCGTGCGGCATGGGGCAAGCCTATCCCATTTCCCGAGTCGCGGGGATGCCCGCCGACGCATGACGGCCGGGTTGGAAACGGGGGCGGAGCTGCCTACGTCACCGGGCGGCAGGAACGCCGCCGGCTTCACAACGATGTGAGGCGCCGGGATGTGAGGCGCCGGGATGTGAGGCGCGGGGATGTGAGGCGCGGGGATGTGAGGCGCGGGCCGATTCGACGATACGGTATCGGTCCGTCTTCGCCGTGCCTCGATCCCGCCGGAGAGGTGCGCCGCGCGCTCGCCGGCTGGCCGCCGAGCCTTATCACCATCATCCTGGTGGCGGGTGCGGTGCTGGTTGCCTGGCTGCTGTATGCGCTGGTGATCCGGGTGGTGCCGGCGCGGCTGCCCCGCGTTGTACAACCGTTCGGCCCGTTCCGGCCCTTCCAACGGCTTCTTGTACGACACGCCCGCCCCCTACCGTCCCCCCTCCACCAGCGCCGCGATCGCCCGCGGGTCCGCCTGCTCCATCACCCGGCGCGCGAACCGCACGCACTCCTCGATCCGCATTCCCCGCACCGCCTGCTTCACCCGCGGCACCGCCGCGGCGTTCATCGAGAACGACCGCAGCCCCAGCCCCAGCAGCAGCGACGTCAGGCGCGGGTCGGCCGCCATCTCCCCGCAGACGGACACCGGCCGGTGCATCCGCAGCGCCGCCTCCACCGAGAACTGTACCAGGCGCAGCACCGCCGGGTGCAGCGGGTCATAGAGCGCCGCGACCTCGCTCTCCCCGCGGTCCACGGCCAAAGTGTAGGCGGTCAGGTCGTTGGTCCCGATCGCCAGGAAATCCGCCTCCAGGGCCAGCGCATCCGCCGACAGCGCCGCCCCCGGCGTCTCGACCATGATCCCGAGCGGGGGCAGCCGCTCGGGGATGCGCTCGCCGCGCCGGCGCAGCCGCCGCGCCACCCGCTCGTAGACCTCGCGCGCCGCCTGCACCTCCGCGACCGTCGTCACCATCGGCAGCATCACCCGCGCCGGCCCGGCGACCGCGGCGCGCAGGATGGCGGCGAGCTGGGTCTCGAACAGCTCCGGCTGGCGCAGCAGCAGGCGGATGCCGCGCAGGCCGAGTGCGGGGTTGGTATCGGCGATTTCCGGGACGATCCCGGCGGCCGACAGCGCCTCGATCTCCTTCTCCCCGCCCCAGTCGAGCACCCGGAAGGTCACCGGCGCCCCGCCCATCGCCTCGATCACGCCGCGGTAGAACTCGGCCTGGGTGTCCTCGTCGGGCACCGTCTCGCGGTTCATGAACAGGAATTCGGTGCGCAGCAGCCCGATCCCGAAGGCGCCCGATTGCTGGATCAGCGGCAGTTCCAGCGGCAGTTCCAGGTTGGCGGCAAGCTCGACCTGGGTGCCGTCCAGGGTCTCGGCCGGCAGGCGGCGGAGCTTGGCGAAGCGCTGGCGCTCGCGGGCGAACGCGCCCACCGCGCGGCGCGCGACAACCAGGCGCGCGGGGGACGGGTTCAGCACCACGGTGCCAGTGCTGCCGTCCACCACCGCCACATCGCCCGGCCGCGCGTGCGCCAGCAGCCCCGGCACACCGAGCACCGCGGGCACGCCGAGCGCGCGCAGCATCACCGCGGTATGCCCGTCCGCGCCGCCTTCCTCGGTCGCCACCCCGGCCAGCCGCGCGGGGTCGAGCAGCGCCGCGTCGGCCGGCCGCAGCGCCTCGCAAACCAGCACCGCGCCTTCGGGCAGGCCCGCGAAACTCTGGAACGGCGCGCGGGTGAGGTTGCGGACCAGGCGACGGGCGATCTCGCCCACCTCGTCGGCGCGGCGACGCAGCCCGGCGCGGTCCTCGGCCGAGGCGCCGGGTTCGGCATGGGCCATGATGGCGGCGCCGATCTCCTCGGCCTCGCGCAGCACGGCGGCCTCGGCCGATTGCAGCCCCTCGGCGATGCGCCGGCGGGCGCCGCGGATCAGGCGGGAAGGGCCGAGCATGCGCAGATAGGCCTCGATCAGCGGCGCGATTTCGGCCTGGCTGTCCTCCGGCAGCACCGCGAGGCGGATCTTGAGCTTGAGCAACTGCTTGCGCGACTGGGCGATCGCCGCGTCGAGCCGCGCGCCCTCACCCGGCGCGTCCGCGGCCTGGATCTTGGTGCGGCCGATCTCGGGGGTCGGTTCGCCGGTGCCGAACACCGCGCCGATGGCGACGCCGGGGGAGACGGGGATGCCGTAGAACGCCGCCTCCACCCGGTCGGGGACACGCGCGAGCCGGGCGGGGAGGCGCTGGTGCTGCGGCGGGGGCGGGTCAGTCCTGCTCATCGAAGCCGGACTCGATCAGCGCCGTCAGCGCGTCAAGCGCCTCGCGCGCGTCCCAGCCCTCGGCGCGCAGATCGAGTGCGGTGCCCGGCCCGGCGCCCAGCATCATCAGCCCCATGATGGAGCGGGCGGAGACGCTCTGGCCATTGTGACTCGACGTCGATCGCAGCGCCGAAGCGCTCCGCCGCGTTGACCAGCTTGGCGGCGGCCCGGGCATGCAGGCCGCGCCGGTTCGGCACGACCACCCGGCGGGTGAGCACGACCGCGTCCGACGCTTCGCCCGCGACGCCAGGGGCGTCGGCAGGGAGCATGCCAGCAAGACCGGCTCCGGAGGGCGCGGTGCCGCCGGGGGACGTATCGGCGGGGGAGGTATCGGCGGGGCCGGCGGCGGAGGGCGCGGTGGCGGGGGGATCCTCCGCCCCGTCCCGCTCGCTCACCGGCAGGTCCCGTTGCCCGGGGTGCCGTTCGGCTTCACCCCGTCCGCTTTCGCTCCGTGCAGCACGTGGGATGCGGCGGCGATGTATTTGCGACCCGCATCCTCGGCGCAGGTGACCGCGTCCGCCAGCGGCTGGTTGGATCGCACCTTCGCGAGCTTGACCAGCATCGGCAGGTTCACCCCGGCGATGACGTCGATTCCCTTGCGTTCCATCATCGAAATCGCAAGGTTGGAAGGCGTACCGCCGAACATATCAGTCAGCAGCACGACCCCGTCGCCGGTGTCGCAGCGGGTGATGCAGCGCTCGATCTCGGCACGACGATTTTCCATGTCGTCGTCCGGGCCGATGCAGACCGTGTCGACGTTGCGTTGCGTACCGACAACGTGTTCCATGGCCGCGCGCAGTTCGTCCGCGAGCTTGCCGTGGGTCACCAGGACCATGCCGATCATGGAATGCGGCAGCGGGTCCGCGGTGAAGCGAGTGATCGAAGGATCATGTGGTCCAGTCCCTTTCAGGCCTCCCGCGCCTGCATCGGCGCGGGGAGATCGCCCGCGCCGTTCCCCAGTTCAGTCCCGCCCGGGGCTACCGGCCGGTCCGTCAGATAGGCGCTCGCATGGCCCTCACGGGCCAGTTCGCGATGCGCGACGTGCAGGCGCCAGTCCGTCTCCGCTCCGCCGGAAGCCACGCGGTCTGCCAGGAACGCGGCGAGCCGTTCGATAATATAGACTGAGCGGTGTCGTCCCCCCGTGCACCCTACCGCAAGGGTGACATATTTTTTGCCCTCTTGCACGAAGCGAGGCAAGAGCAGGTCAAGCAGCCCTCCCACCTGGCTCAGGAATGGCGCGCAGGCAGGATCGGCCGCAACGTAGGCACCCACCGCGGGATCGAGCCCGGTGCCTGGGCGCAAGCCCGGATCGTAGTGCGGATTGCGCAGGAAGCGAGCGTCGAGCACGAGATCGGCATCGCGCGGCAAGCCTTGCGGGTAGGCGAAGGAGACCAGGGTCACCACCAGCCGCGGCGCCGGCTGGTCGGAGCCGAAATGCCGCTCGACCAGCCGGCGCATGGCCGGCAGCGGCAGGTCGGAGGTATCGATCACGAGATCGGCCGCATCGCGCAGCGGCGCGGTCAGCGCCCGCTCCTCGGCGATGCCGTCGGCGACGCGGCCTTCCGGGGCGAGCGGATGGCGCCGGCGGGTCTCGGTGTAGCGGCGCAGCAGTACCGCCTCCTCCGCCCAGACATACACAAGTTCGGGACTGAGCCCGGCCTCGGCGTGCAGCCGGTCGAGCGCGGCGAGCAGGTCGGCGGCGGCGAAATCCTGGCTGCGGACGTCGATGCCGACCGCCAGGCGGCGGTCGGTGCGGCGCACCGTCTCTTCCAGCATCGGCAGCGGCGGATTGTCGATCGCGGCGTAGCCGAGGTCTTCCAGCGCGTGCAGCACGGACGCCTTGCCGCCGCCCGAAAGACCCGTGACGAGCACGAGGCGGCGGGCGGCGGTCCGGGTCGCACCAGCCGGCTCCGTCGCGACAGGTGACGTCCCGGGTGCGGCGGAAGCCGAGGCTGCCGCCTCCCCAGGTGCGGCGGGCGGCACCGTTCGGCCGGTGTCCCGCGGCCCGCTCATGCCGCGAACGCTCCCGCCACCTGGCTCACCCGCCCCAGCGCGCAGTCGAGCGCCAGGGCCACCACCTCCGGCGCCGAGGCCGCACGCGGGTCGACCGTCACCACAGGCACGCCGAGACCGGCCGCCACGCGCGGCACCGGCATCCGCTCCGGCGGCGCCAGCTCCACCGCCAGGGCCACAGGCGCGGACGCCACATGGTCGAGCCGCACGATCCCCAGCCCACGCACCTCCAGCAGCCCGGCGAGCGCCGGCGGCGGACGGGCCAGCCCGGCCTCGATCATCACCCGGTCGTCGGCGACCAGGGCGAAGCCGCGCGCCAGCAGGCGCAACGCAAGATCCGACTTGCCCGCCCCCGGCGGGCCGAGCAACAGTACCGCGGCGCCGTCGCGACAGACGCAACTGGCATGGAGCGAGCCGGGCGGTTCTGCCGGAGGTTTCATGGCGCCCCAGTCTGATCCGTCGCGCCGCGGAGCGAAAGCGCCGCCCGGCGCGGGCCGGGTCGCCTGACTTGTCGCCGTCCGCACCCCATGTCAGCCTCCGCCCGGTCATGACCAGCCGTCCCGCCATTGCCGCCGCCGCCCGCCGGCTGATCCCGGTGATCCGTCACACCCCGATCCTGCGCATCGGCGGGGCCGAGCTCGGCCTCGCGGGGCCGCCGTCGCCGCACCTGACGCTGAAACTTGAGCTTCTGCAACATACCGGCAGTTTCAAACCGCGTGGGGCGTTCAACCATCTGCTGGCGGCGCGGGCGGCCGGCGGGTCCGGGGCCGATCCGGAGCGTGCTGGGGTCATTGCCGCCTCGGGCGGCAACCACGGCGCGGCGGTGGCGTTCGCGGCCCGGGCGCTCGGCATGGCGGCGGAGATATTCGTGCCCGCAACGACGCCGGCGGCGAAACGGGCGCGCATCGAAAGCTATGGCGCGCGGCTGGTGCCGGTGGGGGCGGACTACGCCGCCGCCTTCGCCGCCAGCCAGGCGCGCCAGGCGGTGACCGGCGCGCTGTCCGTGCACGCCTACGACGACCCCGAAGTGATCGCCGGCCAGGGCACGGTCGGGCGGGAGTTCGAGCAGGACGCGCCGGAGCTGACCCATGTCCTGGTCGCAGCCGGAGGCGGCGGCCTGCTCGCCGGCATCGCCGCCTGGTACGCCGGGAGCGCGCAGGTGATCGGGGTGGAACCCGAGACCTGCCCCACCCTGCACGCCGCCCGGGCGGCGGGGTGGCCGGTGCCGGTGGCGGTCAGCGGACTCGCCGCCGACAGCCTGGGGGCGCGCCAGGCAGGGGCGCATGTCTTTCCGCTGGTGGAGGCGCATGTCGCGGCGCTGGTGCTGGTACCGGATGAGGCGATCGACGCCGCGCGGCGACTGTTGTGGGACCGGGCACGGGTGCTGGCCGAGCCGGGCGGGGCGACCGCGCTCGCCGCGCTGCTGTGCGGGGCGTTCGTGCCGCCGGAGGGAGCCCGGATCGGCGTGGTGGTGTGCGGGGGGAATACGGGTGCTGTGCCGGGGTGAGGCCCACGGGTCAGATGGGCTGAGGCCCGCTTACCGCCTTTGGTTTTTCAGCAAAGACTAAGTTTCGATTGGTATGGTCTAATGTGCACCCAAAGGGCGGCAGCCAGGAAGCCATGGAAAGTTGCGCTTTCCAGATGCTTCCGCGCGGCTGCAAGGAGGAGGCATGGGACATGGCAAGTATTTACGGACCGTACAGCAAACCTTTCGAGCTTAAGCCCGAAGAGGAGTCGGATTACGGTTCATTATCGAGGATGATAGTCTGAATCCCTCCGGGGCTCAATCATCTTCGTTGGTAGTTACGTCTGTCCTCAGAGGCGGCCGATACGGTTGAAGGGCAACCATTCCAGGACGAGAAACGACGGATCGGGCGCCGATTGCGGCAGGAGTGGCCGCCGCCGCGATCGCCCATGCGAAGTCGGGCTCACCTGACGCTCGCTGGGGGATCTGTTCCCGTGCGGCGTGGCCGGCGGTATCCTGCGCACCACCCGGGCAGGTTGCCCCACCCTGCCCGACCCGACCGCAAAGGCACCCGCCATGAGCCTCGTTCGCCTCGACATCGCCCCCTCCGGCATCGCCACCGCCACCCTCAACCGCCCCGAGGTCGGCAACGCCTACAACGAAGACCTGCTCGACGAGCTCATCGCCGGCCTCACCCGGCTCGCGCCCGACCCGGCGATCCGCGCCCTCGTTCTGCGCGGCGCCGGCAAGCATTTCCAGGCCGGTGCCGACATCGGCTGGCTCGGCCAGGCCACCGAATATCCACCGGAGCGGAACTACAAAGCCTCCATGGCCACCACCCGGGCGATGCAGCTCCTGAACGAATTCCCGCACCCCACCATCGCCGTCGTGCACGGCGCCTGCTTCGGCGGCGGGGCGGGCATGGTCTGCTGCGTCGACGTCGCGCTCGCCACGCCGGATGCGATCTTCGGCCTGACGGAGGTCCGGGTCGGCGTCGCCCCCACCCCGATCTCCACCCACATGGTCCACGCCATGGGCCTGCGCCACACCCGCCGCTACGCGCTGACCGGCGAACGCTTCGACGCCGCCGAGGCGTGCCGCATCGGCCTGGTGCACGAGGTGGTGGCGGCCGACGCGATGGAGGCGAAGCTCGCCGCCGTGCTGGACGCCATCCTGCTCGGCGCGCCCGGCGCGATCACGATGACCAAACGCTCGTTCCTCGGCGCCAACGGGCTGTTGCTCGACGAACGCGCAATGACCCTGCTCGCCCACGAAAGCTGGACCCAGCGCGCCACCGAAGAAGCCCGGGAAGGCACCGCCGCATTCCGCGACAAGCGCCGGCCCGGTTGGTACCACCCGCCCGGTTGACCCGCGCGGCCCGCGGACCGCACCGGACCGCCCGCCATGGCCGCCATGGCCGCACCCCAACCTTGTCCACCGCGACCAGCCGGCGCGCAGCGCTTGCAGCGACCTCAGGCCGGCGCACAGTAACGCCCGACGATCCGACGGAGACGGAACACCGATGGAACCGGCAAACGACAAGATCCTGGGCGTGCTCGGCGGCATGGGCCCGCTCGCCAGCGCCCAGTTCATGCTGCGCCTCACCCTGCTCACCCCGGCCGAGCGCGACCAGGACCACATCCCCGCCGTGCTCTGGTCCGACCCGCGCGTACCCGACCGCACCCAAGGCAAGCACGGCGTCGGCCCGGACCCCCTGCCCTGGCTGCTCCGCGGCATCGCCGGCCTGCGCCAGGCCGGCTGCGCCGCCATCGCCATTCCCTGCAACACCGCGCACGGCTGGTACGAGGACATGGCCGCCGCCGCCGGTTGCCCGATCCTGCACATCGTGGACGCCGCTGCCGCCGACCTCCGCCGCGCCCACATCCCCCAAGGCAAGATCGGCGTGATGGGAACCGCCGCCACCCTGGCCATGAACCTCTACCAGGACCGCCTCGGCACGCAGGGCTGGGACTGCCTGATCCCGCCCGCCGAACAAATGCAGCGGCTGGTCAGCCCAGCGATCGCCCTGGTCAAAGCCAATCGCGTGCAGGAAGCCTACGAACCGCTCGCCGAAGCCGCCCGAGACCTCGCAGCCCGCGGTGCCCGCGCTGTGGTGCTCGGATGCACGGAAATTCCGCTCGGCCTCGCCGCTGGACCCGCCGACACACTCGGCGCCCCCCTCATCGACACCATCGACGCCCTCGCCCGCGCGGCGATCTCGTGGGCGCGGAGCTGAGCGTTCAGTCCTGCCGGTAGTTTGGCGCCTCGCGCGTGATCGCGACGTCGTGGACGTGGCTTTCGCGCAGGCCGGCGCCGGTGACGCGGCGGAACCGGGCCTGGCGTTGCAGGTCCGCGATGGTGGCGCTGCCGGTGTAGCCCATGCCGGCGCGCAGCGCCGCCCACCAGCTGGTGCACCACCGCCGCGACCGGTCCCTTGTAGCCGACGCGGCCTTCCACGCCCTTCGGGCACCAGCTTCAACTGGTCCTTGATGTCCTGCTGGAAATAGCGGTCGGCCGAGCCGCGCGCCATCGCGCCGATGCTGCCCATGCCGCGGTAGGATTTGTAGGAGCGCCCCTGATAGAGGAACACTTCGCCCGGCGCCTCGTCGGTGCCGGCGAGCAGGCTGCCGATCATCACGCAGTCGGCCCCGGCGGCGATCGCCTTGACGATGTCGCCCGAGGTGCGCATGCCGCCGTCGGCGATGCGCCGGCACGCCGCGCTCGCGGCAGGCGGCGGCGGTTTCCAGCACGGCGGTGAACTGCGGCACGCCGACGCCGGCGACCACGCGGGTGGTGCAGATGCTGCCCGGGCCGATGCCGATCTTCACCGCGTCCGCCCCGGCCTCGATCAGCGCCAGCGCGCCTTCCGGCGTGGCGACGTTGCCGGCGATCACCTGCACCGCGTTGGACAGCGCGCTTGATCGCCGCCGACCGCGTCCAGCACGCCGCGCGGAGTGGCCGTGCGCGGTGTCGACCACGATCACGTCGACCTCGGCGGCGATCAGGGCGCGGGCGCGCGAGCTCGCCCGTCCTCGCCCGACGCCGGTGGCGGCGGCGACGCGCAGCCGGCCCAGCTCGTCCTTGTTGGCGAGCGGGTGGGCCTGCGCCTTGTCCATGTCCTTGACGGTGATCAGGCCGACGCAGCGATAGGCCTCGTCGACCACCAGCAGCTTCTCGATGCGGTGGCGGTGCAGCAGGCGGCGGGCCTCCTCCGGGTCCGACGTCGGCGGTGACGGTGACCAGGTTCTCCCGCGTCATCAGCTCGTAGACGCGCAGGCTGGGGTCGGTGGCGAAGCGCACGTCGCGGTGGGTGAGGATGCCGACCAGCCGGCCGGTGTCGCGCTCCACCACCGGGATGCCGCTGATGTGGTGGCTGCGCCATCAGCGCGCTGCGCATCGGCCAGCGTCTGGTCGGGGTGGATGGTGAGCGGGTTCACCACCATGCCCGATTCGAACTTCTTCACCTGGCGCACCTGGGCGGCCTGCTCCTCGGGCGTCGAGGTTCTTGTGGATCACGCCGATGCCGCCGAGCTGGGCCATGGCGATCGCCATGTCGCTCTCGGTGACGGTGTCCATCGCCGCGGAGATCAGCGGGATGTTGCAGGCGCGATTTCGCGGGTGAGCCGGGTGCGCGGTGTCGGTCGCGGCGGGCAGGACCTGGGAATAGCCGGGCACCAGCAGCACGTCGTCGAAGGCCAAGCGCCTCCTCGATGTGGTGGGTCGGTGGGGATGGGGGGGTGTCGAATGCCATGGCCGGGCGCGCCTTTCCGTACCTTGGCGGCTCCCCTTAGGGCCAAGCGCGGAGCGGCGCAAGCGCAGCGGAACGAACCTGGCCCGGCAGAGGCCAGCCATGCGCAGGGCAGGTATCGGCGCTTGGGTGCTGCCGTCCGGACTGCTAGCATCGGCCGGCCATGACCCGGATCGCTTCCCTCCCTGCGCGCGGCGTAATCGCAGTTGCCGGCGCCGACCGCGTGGCCTTCCTGCAAGGTCTCGTCTCCAACGACGTGACGGAGGCCGCGCCCGGGCGCGCGCTGTGGGCGGCGCTGCTGACCCCGCAGGGCAAGTGGCTGGCCGATTTCTTCGTCCTCGCCGAGGCCGACCGGCTGCTGCTCGATGTCGAACGGGCGCAGATCCCGATGCTGCTCACCCGCCTCGGCCGGTTCCGCCTGCGCGCCGCGGTCAGCCTCGCCACGCTCGAGGACTGGACGGTGCTCGCCGCCTGGGACGGGCCGCTGCCCAGGCTGCCGTCCGGCGCGGTCGCCGCCGCCGACCCGCGGCTGCCCGCGGCCGGCTGGCGCATTCTCCTGCCCGCGCCATCTCCCCTGGATGCGGGCGCCGCCGACACCGAACCCGCGGATGGAGGATCCGCCGCCGCGAGACCCGTCGACGCCGGGTTCGATGCCTGGGACCGCCATCGCCTCGCGCTCGGACTGCCGGACGGGACGCGCGATCTCGAGTCCGAAAAAACCGTGCTGCTGGAAGCCGGCTTCGACGAGCTCGGCGGCATCTCCTGGACCAAGGGCTGCTACATGGGCCAGGAACTCACCGCGCGGACCCGCTACCGTGGGCTGCGTGAAGCGCCGGCTGGTGCCGGTGGAGATCGCGGGCGACCCGCCCGCGTCCGGCACCCCTGTCCTGCGCCAGGATGGGGCGCTCCCGGTCGAAGCGGGAACCCTGCGATCGTCCTGCGGCCCCCTCGGCCTCGCGCTGCTCCGGCTCGACGCGCTGGCCGCGCCGCTCGCCGCGGCGCCGCCCGCCTGACCCCGCGCGTCCCGGGCTGGATGCACCTGCCGGAGACCACGCCATGACCGGAACGCAGGCGATCGACTGGGAAGCGAAATACCGCGCCGGCAGCGCGCCGTGGGAGCGCGCCGGTCCGCACCCGGCCTTCCTGGACTGGCGCGCCGCCGGCACGCTCGCCCCCTGCCGCATCCTGGTCCCCGGCGCCGGCCGCAGCGCCGAGCCGCTGGCGCTGGCCGAGGCCGGGTTCGACGTCACCGTGCTCGACGCCGCACCGAGCGCCGTCGCGGTGCAGCAGGCACGGTTCGCAAGGATCGGCGTGCACGCCCACACGGTGGCCGCCGACCTGTTCGCCTGGACGCCGGACGCGGCGTTCGATGCGATCTACGATCAGACCTGCCTGTGCGCCCTGCCGCCCGACCTGTGGCCGGACTATGCCGCGCGCCTGGCCACCTGGCTCCGCCCCGGCGGCCACCTGTTCGCCCTGTTCATGCAGACCGGCCAGCCCGGCGGGCCGCCGTTCGACTGCGACCTCACCACCATGCGCCGCCTGTTCGACCCGGCACGCTGGAGCTGGCCCGACGTGCTGCCGCCCCCCGTGCCGCACCCGACCCTGCGCGAGGAACAACCCGTCGTGCTGCGCCGGCAGTAGACGCACGCAAAGCCAAGGGGGCGCTGCCCCCCGGCCTTGCTTGCTTCACGCCGCCAGCGACGCGATGCCTTCCCGCGCGCGCGCTTCGGCGACATCGCTCAGGCTGACGAGCCCGGCGAGACCGACGTGCTCGAACACCGGCAGGTGGCGGAAGCGGCCGGCAGTCATCAGACGCAGCGCCTCGTCCAGGGTGGTTTCCGGGCTGGCGGTGCGGAGCGCGCGGGTCATGAGCTGGCCCGCCGTCATTTCCAGGGTGGCGGCGCCGACGCTGGCGAGGCTGCGCACGATGTCGCGTTCGCTGACGATGCCCAGCACCTGTTCGCGCCGGGCCGGTTCGTGATCGGCCACCAGCACCGCGCCGGCACGCCGCTCGGCGAGGGTTCGGGCCACCTCGGCGATCGAGGCGGTCGGCGGCACGGTGCTCGGGCGGCTGCCGTGGCGGCGCAGGATCGAGGCGATGGTCATGTCGTGCCCTCCGGGCCGGCACCAGGGCGTGCCGGCACGGCCAGCATGCGCCCGCACCGTCGGCCGACGCAAAATTCCTCCGTGCGGTGCAACATGCGCGGTGCGATCGGCCTCGTCGGCCGCCCGGCGGCTACAGCCGCACGACGTTGGTCCCAGTGACCTCGGCGCCGCCGCTGTCGCGCTCCGGCACGCCCGCGCGGCGCAGGCCTTCGGCGAAGTGCACGCGGTCGCTCTCCCGCTGCATCGGGGTCGTCGCAAGGAAGCTGCGGATGCTGAAACCGGGTTCGATCGCGGCCAGCCGGTGGCGCACCACCTCGGCCTCCTGGGGCCGCCCGAGATAGCCGAGCGCGGCGAGGTACGGCTTGTAGGCCGCTGAGAATGCGGGATTCATCCCCACCACCGAGCGCCCGATCGCCGCCGCCAATTCATAGTCGCCCTTCATCAGATGGATCAGCACGAAGAAGGCATCGAAGAAGAACGCGAACGGGTCGAAGGGCGAGAGCTTCTTGTAGCGCAGGTTGCGCCGCTCCGCCTCCGCCACGTTGCCGAGGTAGGCGTGCGTGACCGCCGACAGCGCCCAGGCCATCGCAAGGTTGGGGTTGAGCGCGAGGGCGCGCTCGTGCAGCACCGCGGCTTCCTCCAGCCGACGGTGCAGGAACGCGCGCACGTGGCCGCAGATGGTCAGGCCGCGGGCATCGAACGGATCGAGCAAGATGGCACGGTCGGCCAGCCGCTCCGCTGCCTCCAGCGCTGCCTGCGGGTCCTCCGCCCAGTGCTGGCCGAGCATGAAGGTCTGCCAGTAGGCGTACCAGGCGTGCGCCGCGGCGTAGTCGGGGTCGCGCTCGATCGCCTGGCGCAGGTAGGCGCCGGCCTGGGTCAGCGCCGCGCGCTCCAGCCGGTTGATGAGCGACAGCGCGCGCAACACCAAGTGATAGGCGGTGGCGCCGGTGGTCGGGCGGTTGGCGACCCGGCGCGCCTCGATCAGCAGGATCTCGGGATCGGTCTGCGCCACCACCTCGGCCGCGATCTCGTCCTGCAGGGTCAGCAGATCGTGCGCCTGGCGGTCGAAGCGGCGCGCCCAGACCACCTGGTTCGCGTGCCGCAGGTCGAGCAGCCGCACCGTGATGCGCAGCCGCCCGCGCACCCGCTGGATCGAGCCGTCGAGCAGGAAATCGAGGCCGAACAGCCGCCTGATCGCTACCTCGTCGCGGTTCTCGTCGGCGAAACGGGCGAGCGAGTTGGAGGAGGCGACGAACATCCAGCGGAAGCGCGACAGCGCGGCGGTGATCTCCTCGGCGAGGCCGGGGCCGAGATGCGCCTCATCCACCTCCGTCCCGAGCAGGGTGAAGGGGAGCACCCCGATATGCGCCCCGCCGCGGGTCGGGCCGAAGCCGCGGTCGGCCAGGACCGGCGTCTCCTCCATCTCCTCCGCCGAGGGCAGCGGGGCAGGCGGACGCAGCGGCAGGCGCGAGCCGGAGGGGCCGCGGATCTCGGAGAGCAGCCGCTGGGTCTCCGCCGAGGGGGCCGCATCCAGCAGGTCGGCCAGCACCGCGCGACAGCGGTCGTAGGACTGGATCGCCATGCCGCGCTCGCCACGCGCGGCATGCGCTTTCATGAGCGCCCGCCAGGCGCCCTCATGCGCGCGGTCGATGCGCAGCAGTTGCTGCGCCGCAGGGATCACCACGTCGGGGTCGCTGACGCCGCGCAGCAAATCTTCCGCCAGCGACCGCCCGCGGTCGCGCAGCCGTTCCCGCTCGGCGGCGAGCCACATGTCGAAGCTGGGATCGAGCCCGTCCAGGTCTTCCAGCAGGTCGCCGTCAAGCAGGGACAGCGCCGCCGGTTGCGCGACGGTTGCGCGCATCACCTGATCGACATCGATCCAGGCCGCGCCGGGACGCAGGGTGATGTGGTCGCGGGTCACGCTCAGGATGTCGGGACCTGCCTGCGACAGGGCTTCGAGCAGGCGATGGATCTCCTGGCGCAGGGAGGCGCGGGCCTGCTCTTCCGGCCGGCGGCTCCAGAGCAGTTCCGCGAGCCGCCCGCGCAACGCGGCGCGCGGCGCGGACAGCGCCACCACGGCGAGCAAGGCGCGGGTTTTGCGACCGACCGGCAGCACACTCTCGCTGCTCAGCGTCCAGGCCTCCATCTGACCGATCAGCCTTAGGCGGAGCACGGGTCCGGGGGATGATGGCGGGGCCCCGTTAGGGTCGGCATCCTGAACGAGAGTCTCCATCACGCTATTGTGAGCCCTACGGTTGCGTTGGCAAGAGGTTTTGCACGCATCCCTAGTAGGCCCCCGCGGCTTACACTGCAGCTTCAGCGAAAATGCGGCCGATTTCGCCGTCCCAGGCGCCGCGGTAGCGCGCGAGCCAATGTTCCGCCTGGGACGGGGCGCCGGCCGCGATCGCTTCCAGCGGGACGAGATAGCCCGATTCGTCCCGCCCGGCGGCATCCCGCCGAGCGCGCGCCCGCAGGCCCTGCCCCGCGATCGCCAGCACGTCGCGGGCAAGGTCGCGCAATACTCCGCCGCGCCAGGGCGGGCCGAGGGGGGCGGCGAGCCCCAGGCGGGGAACGGCCGCGCGCAGGGCCACCGCCTCCTCCCAGCGCACCCCGGCCAGCAACGCGCCGGCCGCCGCCAGCGCCGCCGGATCGCACAGCAGCCCGACCCAGAGCGCGGACTGCGCCAGCATCATCTCCGGCGTGCCGGCGTCGGCGCCACGCATCTCCAGGAAGCGCTTGAGCCGGACGTCGGTGAACACGGTGGTGAGGTGATCGGCGAAATCGCCCACCGTCGCCACCTCCCCCGCCAGCGCCGGCAGGCGGCCTTCCATGAAGGCGCGGAACGAGGCGCCGGCGACGTCGATGTAACGGCCGTCGCGATAGGCGAAATACATCGGCACTTCGTCGATCATCCATTCCGCATAGCGCTCGAAGCCGAACCCCGGTTCGAGCATGACCGCGGGGATGCCGGCGCGGGCGTTGTCGGTGTCGGTCCAGATGTGCGCGCGGTAGGAGAGGTAGCCGTTCGGGCGGCCCTCGGTGAAGGGCGAATTGGCGAACAGGGCGGTGGCCAGCGGCTGGAGCAGCAGCGCGACCCGCAGCTTCGCCCGCATGTCGGATTCGGAGGCGAAATCGAGGTTCACCTGCACCGTGCAGGTCCGCGTCATCATGTCGAGGCCGAGGCGACCCACCTCCGGCATGTAGCGGCGCATGATGGCGTAGCGGCCCTTGGGCATCCACGGCATCGCCGCACGCGTCGCGGTCGGGTGGAAGCCGAGCGGGGCGAAGCCCATGCCCAGCCCCTCCGCCGCCGCCCGCACGGCGGCGAAATGGGCCGCCATCTCGGCGCGGGTCTCATGCAGCGTCTCGAGCGGCGCCCCCGACAGTTCGAGCTGCCCGGCCGGTTCGAGCGAGATCGCGGCGCCGTCGAGCTTGAGGCCGATCGGGTTGCCCTGGTCGAGGATCGGGCTGCCGCCGCGCGCGGCCATGGCTTCCAGCAGCGGGCGGATGCCGGCCCCGGTGCCGGGCGCCGGCTCGTACGGGGGCGGGGCCAGGTCGGCGTGGCGGAAGCCGAATTTCTCGTGCTCGGTGCCGATGCGCCAGGCTTCCGGCGGTTTGCAGCCGGCGGCGATGTACTCGGCGAGTTGCCGCACCGAGGTGATCGGCGTGGTGTCGGCGTCTCCGGGATTGGACATGTCGCTCCGCGCGGTTGGTGGGCACCCGAAGGGCGGGGCGCCGGGATCGGGGGGCAGTATTCAGTCGCGCCGGGACGCAAGCAACAGCGCCAGCCCGGCGAGGGCCGCCGTCTCCGCCCGCAGAATGCGCGGCCCGAGCCCGACCGGCGTTACAAAGGGACGGGTGCGCAATTGGTCAAGCTCCGCTTCGGTGAAGCCTCCCTCGGGGCCGATCAGCAGCCCGCACATGCCTGCGGCGGCCCACATGCCTGCGACGGCCGGCGGCGGTGGCGCGGCGCTGCGCTCCAGTGCGGCGAACAGCGGGCGGTCGGACGGCCAGGCGTCGAGCAGGGCGGCGAGCGGACGCGGGTCGTGCAGCAGGGGGATCGTCAGCCGCTCGCTTTGTTCCGCCGCCTCGGCGGCGATCGCGCCCAGGCGCTCGGGGTTGGTGCGCGCGGCGTTGGTGCGCGCCGTCAGCACCGGCCAGAAGGCCGCCGCGCCCAGTTCGGTGGCCTGGCGGACCAGGAGGTCGGTGGCGTCGCGCTTGAGCAGGGCGAACGCCAGCCAGACATCGGGCTCGGCTGCCTGCGGACGGATGCGCGCGCCGACGCGCAAGGTTGCGACGCCGCGATGCACGGCCTCGATGCGTGCCTGAAATTCGCCGTCCCGGCCGTTGAACAGGCACACCGGATCGCCCGGGCCGCGGCGCATGACCGTGGCGAGATAATGCGCCTGGGCCGGCGTCGCGGCGACGGCGGCACCGGCGGCGAGCGGGGCTTGGGTGAACAGGCGGATTGACCCGGGCATGGCGGCGGGCAGATTACCCCGTATGGCCGCACATACCGATATCCGCACCGAGGGTTGGATCGCCCGCCTGCCGGCCCGACTGCAGCCGTTCGCGCTGCTCGCACGGCTCGACCGGCCGATCGGCGTGTGGCTGCTGTTCCTGCCGGGGCTGTGGGGGATTCTTCTCGGCCGGGCGAGCGTGGGGCGGACCGCCTGGCTCGGGGTGCTGTTCGCGGTCGGCAGCGTGGTGATGCGCGCGGCGGGGTGCGTGGTGAACGACCTCTGGGACCGCGACATCGACCGGCTGGTGGCACGCACGGCGGCCCGCCCGCTCGCCTCCGGCGCGCTGCGGGCCTGGCAGGCGCTGGCGTTCCTGGCGGTGCTGCTGGCGCTGGGCCTCGCCGTCCTGCTGCAACTGAACCTGCTGGCGCAGGCCCTGGGGGCGGGCTCGTTGCTGCTGGTGGCGCTGTATCCGCTGGCCAAGCGGGTGACCTGGTGGCCGCAACTGGTGATGGGCTTCACCTTCGGCTTCGGCGCGCCGCTGGGCTATGCCGCTGCGTCCGGGCGGATCGATGCCGCCGGGGCGGCGCTGTACGGGGCGGCGATCCTGTGGGACCTCGGGTTCGACACGATCTACGCGCACCAGGACCGCGAGGACGACGCGCTGGCCGGGGTGAAATCGACGGCGCGGCTGTTCGGTGCGCGCACCCGGCCGTTCCTGGCCGCGTGCTATGCTGGCGCGTTGGGGTTGCTGGCACTGACGGGCTGGTTGGATGGGCTGGATGTCGGGTTCTACCCCGCGCTGGCGCTGCCGGCGGCGCTGCTCGGATACCAGGTGGCGGCGCTCGATATCGACGATCCCGCGGGGTGCTTGCGGCTGTTCCGGCTGAACCGGGAGACCGGGCTCGCGGTGGCGCTGGCGTTGCTGATCGGGGTGGCCTGAGCTCGACTTTCTTGCGAAGCTGCACCGGGACCGGTGGCTGGCGTCCGCGTCGCCCCAGGGCACAGCCGTCACGGAGCCTGGGCCCAGCCGCCGCCTCGTCACGCGCGACCGAACAGTCGCTTGGTTCCAACCTCCCGGCGCAGCCGTGCTACAAGCGGGCATGCTCGAAAACGCTCAGACGAGGCGCCATGCGAACGGTCGAGGTTCTTGCCATCCAGCGCATCAGTGCCGCCGATCGCGCGCGGATCGAAGCGGTCGATCCGGCGATCCGGCTGACCGACGCCGGCGGCTGGTTCGACGGTGAGATCCGCGCCACCTGGCCGGCGCAGACCGCCGCCCGCTACCTCGCCCCCGACGCCGCCGGCAGCGGCACGCGCGCGGAACGCGACCGGCTGCTGGCGGAGGCGGACGTGATCCTGGGCGGCTGGCCCTTCCCGCTCGACCTGCGCGCCCGCGCGCCGAAGCTGCACTGGTTTCATCAGCGCCCGGCCGGCGCCAGCAACCTGCGGCTCGGCGATCTGTGGGGGAGCGACGTGGTGGTGACCACCTCGCGCGGGTCGGGCAACACGCTCGCGATGGCGGAATACGCGATCGCGGGGATTCTGCATTTCGCCAAGGGGCTCGATCGCGCGGGGCTCGATCGGGACGCCGGTGCGTTCGACCATCGCGCCTATCGGCCGCTACTGATCGAGGGCAAGACGATGTGCGTGATCGGCGCCGGCGGCATCGGCCGCGACGTCGGCCGGCTGGGCGCGGCGCTCGGGATGCAGGTGATCGGCACGCGGCGGCAGGCGGCGGAGGGGACGCCGCTGCCGGCGGGGTTCGCGCGGCTGGGCGGGCCGGAGGCATTGGATGGGTTCCTCGCCGAGAGCGATTTCGTCGTGGTCTGCTGCCAATGGACCGAGGAAACGACTCGACTGATCAACGCCGCGCGCTTGGCCGCGATGAAGCCCGACGTCGTGCTGGTGAACGTCGCGCGCGGCGAAATCGTGGACGAGTCGGCACTGGTCGAGGCGCTGGAACGCGGCCACCTGCGCGGCGTGGTGCTGGATGTCTACCTGGGCGAGTTCGAGCACACGCCGCCGGAAGCCCTGTGGCGCGATCCGCGGGTGCTGATCACGCCGCACGTCTCCGGCGCCAGCGACCGCAACCGGCACGGAGCGATCGAAGTGTTCTGCCGCAACCTGCGCGCGTATCTGGACGGCGCGCCGCTGGAGAACGTGATCGACTGGACACGGGGCTACTGAGCGGATCATCCGCACGAAACCGTCAGGTCCGCGCAAGCGCGGCGGATCTCGTGCATTGTCGCCGCTCCCCTACGCGGAGAGCCGCGATGCAGATCGCAGTCGGCTATGAGCTCATCTACGACGTACCGCAGCCGACGCCGATGCTGTTGGCGCTGACGATCCATCATTCCCGCGCGTCCGACCTGATCGCGCCGGACTACTTGGTGACCGCGCCGTCGGTACCGGTCTCGAGGTATCGCAACTCGTTCGGCAACTGGATCAGCCGCATCGTCGCCCCGGTGGGGCGCATCGTTCTGTCGGCGCGCGCCGTGGTGAACGATACCGGATTGCCCGATCCGGTCCGTCCGGAGGCGGTCCAGCACCAGGTGCAGGACCTGCCGGAGGAGACCCTGCAATTCCTGCTCGGCAGCCGGTATTGCGAGACGGACCGGCTGACGGAGATCGCCTGGCGCCTGTTCGGCACGGTGCCCCCCGGCTGGGGCCGGGTGCAGGCGATCTGCGATTTCGTGCACCGCCATCTTCGTTTCGGCTACGCGCACGCACGGCCGACCAAGACGGCGTTTGAGGCCTACGAGGAAGGCACCGGGGTGTGCCGGGATTTCGCGCATCTCGCCGTGGCGTTCTGCCGCTGCATGACCATCCCGGCACGGTACTGCACCGGGTATCTGGGCGATATCGGCGTGCCGACGATGGATGCGCCGATGGATTTTTCCGGGTGGTTCGAGGCGTATCTGGGCGGGGCTTGGTGGGTGTTCGATGCGCGGTTCAACACGCCGCGGATCGGGCGGGTGCTGCTGGCGCGGGGGCGGGATGCAGCGGATGTGGCGATCGCGACGACGTTCGGGCCGAATACGCTGGCGGGGTTCATCGTGGTGGCGGAGGAGGTTGGGGGGTAGCGCGGAAGGGCGACGTAGAGCTGCTCGCGTCCGCTCCACGCAGGTCTCCTTGGACCCGACCATCGGTGCCGAAAGCGGCGTCACTTGGTATGTGGCTGTGGCCAAATCGACCGGTACTGACTGCACGATGTGGCTCCATCCGAACCTTCGGCCCTTCCGCACCAGCTGGAGCAACCGATGCAGTGGTAGATGCCGGCGAGGGCGCTGCTGCCGGAAGGTCCGTATTACAGTAGCTTCTCGCAGTATCATCGATGTGGCCTTGTCCGACAGGACTGCCACAGGTCTATGCATTCGGCGCCAACCATGAATAGCACTGATAGTCCGGTCATGCCTGCTGCCCACTCGTTCAGATAAGCGGAGTGACGTAGTGCAATATTGAACGGTTCCGTTGGCGAGGTTCCCCCAAACGCTGCACCTGGAGCGAGAGGGATCTTGCTGAATGCCGATAAGAACCATAGAACCGCCGCAAGAAGTCCTAGAAATCCAGACATGATCTTGAGAGCAATGGCCATAAGAAGACTCATTCTTTGCTAGATTGGGTACTCATCTCTTACCCATAAGATAATTGCTACAAAACAAGAATTGGCTCAATGGATAGCTCTTGATAGGATGACGAGTGCCTCACGCTCGCCCCCTCGTCACCTCATACGTCCCCGTCGCCAGGTCCATCCGCACCGCCTGCGCGATCGGCTCCGGCCGCACCAGCCGGATCAGCCGATGCCGCGCCAGCAGTTGCAACGACCGCGACACGTTCGGCTGCGATCGCCCGGTCACCGCCACCAGCGCGGCCACACTCGCCGGTCGCTCCCGCAGCACCACGCCCAGCAGATCGAGCCCCTCCCGCGACAACGCCGCCAGCAGCGGCGCGGCCCGCTCACCCCGCGCCACGCTCCGCATTTCCTCGCGCAATTCAGCCAGGGTCGTCCGCGTCATCCTCCTCCATCTCCAACACAACCTCTCCCGCGCGACCCGCGGTTTCCTCGTTCCGGGAGCGGGCCGTCCAACGCGTTCGCGACCAGAGCCGGGAAGCCATTGCTCCGTCGTGTGATGGTCCTGCCGCCCCCCTCTCCGCTGCCGCAGCCTGAATACGGGCAGCGCACCTCTGCCCCGGAGCAGCGCTCCCCGACCACCTCCGCCGAACCGGTGCGGGGCAGGATCAGTAATGGTAGCGGCACTGGACGATGGTGACGCACTGCGCATCGCCCTTGCCGTCAATCGCATAGACCAGCCGGTGTTCGTTGGTGATACGACGCGACCAGAATCCGGCAAGGTCGCCCTTCAGCGGCTCGGGCTTCCCCAGCCCCGTGAAGGGCATACGCCGCGTGTTCTCGATCAGCTCATTCAGCCGCGCGTGCGTCCCGGCATCGTGGCGGCACCAGTGGAGGTAATCCTCCCACCCGCCATCCGTGAAATGGCCCCTCAAGCCGGAGTGCGGCCATTCCCAGGGGCGAGCAGCGAGCGCTCCCGCGCGCCCCCGGCCTTTGCCTGGCGGATGGACGCCATCAGGCGCTCGGCGTTCTTCGGGCTGCTCAGCAGGTGCACCGTCTCCTGCCAGCCCGCGAATTCGTCTTCGGACATGACCACGACGTTGCCCCTGCCACCCGTGCGCGTGACGACGAGCGGCTCACGGTCGGCGATCACGCGGTCGAAATAGCCCGCCATGTTCTGGCGCAGCTCGGTGAAGGAAACATGGCTCATGTCAGGGCCTTGGTTAATGTACGAGTTTATGTACCAAAAGAACGCCGACGTCAAGCAACGCTGTCGGGCGGGCGTCGTCGCACCTCACCAAACCCCTGATATGGAGCGCGCTCATTCGCGGGCCGCCCCCTCCACTGCCTGCGCCCGATCACCCGACACCGGCGGAGACGGCTGCTTCCACCCTACGCCACCGCCCCATGCTCCGCCCGCGCCGCCTGCCACACCTCGCGCGCCGCGTCGGCGTTCATCACCGCAATCCCCAGCCCCACGATCAGATCAGGCCACGCCGCCCGCCAGACCACCGCCGTCATCACCCCAGCGGCGATGATCGCCAGATTCGCCAGCACGTCGTTTCGCGCCGACAGGAATGCCGCCCGGGTCAGGCTGCCGCCGTGATGCCGATAGCGCGCCAGCATCAGCGCGCAGCTCGCGTTCACGACCAGCGCACCAAGCCCCGTCAAGGACAGCGCCCAAGGCTCGGGCGCAACCGGGACGCTGATCTTCGCCCACGCGGTCCACAAGGTCGCCAGTCCCGGCACCAGCAGGATGCCGGCCAGCGCCATCCCGAGCCGCGCCCGGTTCCGCACCGACCAGCCCAGAGCAACCGCGATCAGCAGGTTGACCGACGCATCCTCCAGGAAATCGACGCTGTCGGCGAACAGCGACACCGAGCCGATCGCCAGCGCGACCGCGAACTCGATCCCGAAATACCCGAGGTTCAGCAGCGCCACCAACCGGACCACCCGGCGCAGCGAGAGTGCCGGCACCACGGGCCCTCACCGCCGCAGCAGCGCCGAGACGAACAAGCAGCGCCCAGCCCAGCATCAGCAGGCTGCCGCCCATCGGGGCCAGGAACCCCACCGGCCAGGCCAGCAGCGCCAGCGCGTAGACCGCGCCGCAGAACAGCAGCGATCCCGACCAGGAACGCCGCCCCGGCGAAGCCCGCCAGCCCGCCCGCCGCCGCGCCCCGCCCACAGCCCGGTCCCGATCAGCGCCAGCGCGTGCCAGCCCTGCATGCTGGATCGCGCTCTCCACCATCCCGAGCCGCGCCGGGCCGATCGCTTCCAGCGCATGCGCCGCCAGCGCGGCCATCGCCACCGCCCCCATCCCCGCCAGCGCCCCGGCGCCGATCCATACCCGCTCCATTGCGTCCCCTTGCTCTTCCGTTCCGACCGCGCCGCCGCCTATAGCATCCGAACGACCATGCCGCGCGGCGACCTCTTCCCCGAGATCGGCCCGTTCGAGACCGGCTACCTGCCGTTGTCCGCCGGCCACGTGATGTACTGGGAGCAGGTCGGCAATCCGCGCGGCCGGCCGGTGCTGTTCCTGCACGGCGGCCCCGGCGCCGGCGCCGGCGCGGTGCACCGGCGCTTCTTCGACCCCGAGTTCTGGCGCGTCGTCATCTTCGACCAGCGCGGCGCCGGCCGCTCCCGCCCGCTCGGCAGCCTGGCCGACAACACCACCGCCGGACCTGGTCGCCGACATCGAGACGCTGCGCCGCCATCTCGGCCTCGAGCGCTGGCTGCTGTTCGGCGGCTCCTGGGGCTCGACGCTGGCGCTCGCCTACGCCCAGGCCTATCCGGAGCGGGTTGCCGGCTGCGTGCTGCGCGGCGTGTTCCTCGGCCGCCCGGCGGAGGTCGACTGGTTCCTGCACGGGCTGCGCCGCGGTGTTTCCCGACGCCCACGCGGCGTTCGCCAGCTATCCTGCCGGAGGCGCGAGCGCGCCGACCTGCTCGGCGCCTATCTGCGCCGGCTGACCGATCCCGATCCGGCGGTGCACCTGCCGGCGGCGCGCGCCTGGTCGGTCTACGAAGGCTCGTGCCAGCACCCTGCTGCCGAGCCCGGAGACCGTCAGCTCCTTCGCCCAGGACCGCACCGCGCTGGGGCTCGCGCGGATCGAGGCGTATTATTTCGCGCACGGGCTGTTCCTGCCGCCCGGCGGGCTGCTCGGCGGGATGGACCGGATCGGCCACATCCCGGCCGAGATCGTGCAGGGCCGCTACGACATGATCTGCCCGGCCCGCCACCGCCTTCGAGCTGGCGGCCGCCTGGCCGGCGGCGCGGCTGTCCGATCGTGCCGGACGCCGGGCATTCGGCGCTGGAACCCGGCATCCGCCGCGCGCTGGTCGCCGGCGGTGGAACGCTTCCGCCACGGGCGCTGAACACCGGCAGGCGCAGGCCCACCACCTGGAGCACGCACGAATGAAAATCGGCGTGATCGGACTTGGCACCATGGGCATGGGCGCCGCGATGAACCTGGTACGCAAGGGCCACCATGTCACCGGCTGCGACCTGCGCCCGGCGGCGCGGGAGGCACTGGCCGCGGCCGGCGGCGCGGCGGTGGAACGGCCCGATGCGCTGCCGGACGATCTGGAGGCGCTGCTGATCCTGGTCGTGAACGCGGCGCAGGACCAGGACGTGCTGTTCGGCGCGCAAGGCTGCGCGACGCGGCTGCCGCACGGCGCCGTGGTGATCTGCTCCACCACCGTCGCGCCGGAGGCGGCGCGCGGGTTGGAACAGCGCCTGACCGACGCCGGGCTCCTGATGCTGGACGCCCCGGTCTCCGGCGGTCGGGCGGGCGCCGAGGGCGGCAGCATGACGGTGATGGCCTCGGGCGCGCCGGCGGCGTTCGAGCGCGCCGCGCCGGTGCTGGACGCGATCGCGGCCAAGGTCTGGCGGCTCGGCGATGCCGCCGGGGTCGGCAGCACGGTGAAGATGGTGAACCAGTTGCTGGCCGGGGTGCATATCGCGGTCGCCGGCAGAGGCGCTGGCGCTCGGCATCCGGGCCGGGGCGGATCCGCAGGTGCTGTACGACGTGATCTGCACCTCGGCCGGCAGTTCGTGGATGTGGCAGAACCGGGTGCCGCATATCCTGGCCGGGGACGACACGCCGGTCTCGGCGGTGAACATCTTCGTCAAGGACCTGGGGATCGTGCTGGACCAGGCGCGCGCGCTGACGTTCCCGGTGCCGATCGCGGCGACCGCGCACCAGTTGTTCCTCGGCGCCGCGGCGCTGGGCAACGGGGCGAAGGACGACGCCTTCGTGATCCGGGTGTGGGAGGCGCTGACCGGGATCAAGCTGCCCGGCGGCGGCTGAGCGGGGACCTGGGCCGGGGCGGACGGAAGGCGCCGTCACGGGCCGCGCCGGAGGTGGCGCGGCACAGCATGCGAGCCCGGCCCGTGCCGAGGACGCGGGGCGCGCGGCGGCGCGCCGTCGTCGCGTTGCATTATCGAGATATTATCCGGAGCCCGGCAGAAGAGGTCTGCCCGCCGCCCCGACGATGTGGAGCGCGATCCGCAGGACCGCGCGGTCACTGCGTCATATGTAAAGGGAACCTGACGGTCGCATACGTATTCGATCGCAACCTTATTATATTTTTGCAATGCCCCTTCCACCCTTCTACTCGCCGTCCTGCGACGACACGCAATTAAGGAGGCGGAAATGGGTTTGTTCAGGAACGGGCTGCTGGCCAGCGTTCTGGTCGTGGGTTCGCTCGGCGTGGCGCACGCGGGATTCGTGAGCGGCACGTTCACCGTCGATGTCTGGAGCGGGAACACCGTCACGACCCAGGCAGACCTTGCACACCAGCCGACGTCGGCGTCCGTCGTGGCCGCTTTCACGTACACCGGGGCCATCGACTTCATCAATAACAACCCCCAGGGCGGCTCGAACACGTTCGCAAATTTCGGGTTCTCGACCTCGAACATCTCCGGCTACAGCTCGAGCACCGGTACTCTCTCTCTACGTTTCTCGGGACAACGATGAGCACGATAGGGGAAGTCGACAACAGCTACCTGACGATCAGCGGCACCTCGGCAGGCGGAATGGTTTCGGTGAACCATGACGACGGCGCGAGCCTCTATTCGGAACCGGGCAACGTGACGGTCTTTACCTCGCCGGATCCAACCGCCGAGATCACGAGTACCGGTTTGCTGCCCGCCGGAAGTTTCAAGCTGGTCTATGTCGAATCCAACGGATCACCTGCCGATCTGACGATGGCGGTCCCGGAGCCGGCATCGGTAGCCCTGCTTGGCGCCGGCCTGATCGGCCTCGGCCTTGCGCGGCGCCGGCGCACGCTGAACTGATCCCCCCCAGCGTGCAACGGGGGGCGCTGGCGCTCCCGCGCCCCCCGACGACCGGTCTTCGCCATGTTCGGGTCGACTGATTGCAACTCGGGGCCGTCGCTTCCCTGAAACTGCGGCCGGACATCCGCTCGGGACCGGATGACGGATGGCGGACGGAACAGATTCGCACGGAACCAGTTGTCCAGCCCGGGGCGGCACCCGCCGCTGCGGCAGGCACCCGCGGCGCACCACGGTCCGATCCGCCGGCGCGGGGTCGGCCGCGCGCGCCGCCGACGATGACGCGCTGCCGGACCTGGTCTAGGCTCCCGCCGAACCGCAGCAGAACGGAGGGAACGCCATGGACTTCACGGGCAAGGTCGCGCTGGTCACAGGCGCGGGCAACGGCATCGGACGCGCCAGCGCGCTCGGCTTCGCCAGCCGCGGCGCGAAGCTGGTCGCGGTGGATCGCGACACCGCAGCCGGCGAGGCCACCGTCGGCATCGCCCGCCAGCACGGCGCGGAGGCCATCTTCATCGCCGCCGACGTCACCAAATCCGCCGACGTCGCCGCCTATGTGAAGGCCGCGCTCGACACCTTCGGCGCCATCGACTGCTTCCACAACAACGCCGGCATCGAAGGCGCCGTGGCGCCGACCGCCGAATACGACGAGGCGATGTTCGACGCCGTGATGGGCGTCAACGTCAAAGGCGTGTTCCTCGGCCTGCGCCACGTGCTGCCGGTGATGCTGGCGCAGAAGCGCGGCGCCGTGGTCAACACCGCCTCGGTCGCCGGCCTCGTCGGCACGCCGGGGATGCCGGCCTACGTCGCTTCCAAGCACGCCGTGCTCGGCCTGACCAAGGTCGCCGGCGGCGAGGTGGCCCGCGCCGGCGTGCGGGTGAACGCGGTCTGCCCCGGACCGATCGATACGCGCATGATCCATTCGCTGGAGCAGATGATGAGCCCGGACGACCCCGGTCTGGCCAGCCGGCGCTACCAGGCCTCCATCCCGATCGGCCGCTACGGCACCGCGGAGGAAGTGGCGAACGTCGTACTGTTCCTTTGCTCCGACCTGGCCGGGAACGTGACCGGCAGCCACTACGTGGTCGACGGCGGGCGCACCGCCACGCCGGGCGCGGCCACCACCGCCATGGCGCGCTGAGCCGTGGCCGGGCTGCTGGACGGACGGCTCGCGCTGGTCACCGGCGCGGGCTCCGGCATCGGCGCGGGCATCGCACGCGCCATGGCCGCGGAAGGCGCGCGGGTGATCGTCGCCGACGTGAACCAGGCGGGTGCGGCGCAGGTAGCGGGCGAGATCGGCGCCGCCGCCCGCGCGGTCGCGCTCGACGTCACCGACCGCGCCGCGGTCGACACTCTCGCGACCGCGATCCGGGCGCAGGACGGGCCGATCTCGGTGCTGGTCAACAACGCGGGCATCATCCGCCGCGGCAAGCTCGCCGATCCCGCCGCGCGGGCGGACTGGGACGCGACTCTGGCGGTGAACCTCGACGGGCCCTACGTCATGACGACGGCGTTCCTGTCGCACCTGGTCGAAACCAAGGGCGCGGTGATCAACATCGGCTCGGTACAGTCCTTCGTGGCACTGCCCAACTCGGCCGCCTATACCGCCTCCAAGGGCGGCGTGCGGGCATTGACGAAGGCCTTGGCGATCGAGCTCTCCCCGCTCGGGGTGCGGGTGAACGCGATCGGGCCGGGCATGATCGCGACGCCGCTGAACGCGAAAGCGCGCGAGAACCCCGACTACATGCGCAACTTCAAGGACCGCATCCCGCTCGGCCGGCTGGGCGAACCCGATGATATCGCCGGGCCGGCGGTTTTCCTGGCGTCCGATCTTGCCCGCTACGTCACCGGCGTTACCCTGCCGGTCGATGGCGGGTTCCTCGCCTATTGAAGGACGCAGTGCATGAACATCGAGATACTTTGCACCGGCGACGAGGTGCTGACTGGCAAGATCACCAACACGAATTTCAGCTACATCAGCCAGAAGCTGGAGGACGTGGGCCTCACCGTCGTCTGGGGCACCACGGTAGGCGACGATCGCGAACGGCTGCTGGAAGCCTTCCGCCTCGCCGCCGGGCGTGCGGATGCGGTGATCGTGAACGGCGGCCTCGGCCCCACCGTCGATGACCTGTCGCAGGAAATCGCCGCCGCCGCGGCCGGCGTGAAGCTCGTGCTGAACGAGGCCTGGCTCGCGCAGATGGAAAGCTTCTTCGCCCGCCGGTCCCGCATCATGCCGCCCAACAACCGCAAGCAGGCGATGCTGCCCGAGGGCGCGGAAGTGCTGGACAACCCCGTCGGCACCGCCTGCGGCTTCGCGGTCGACATCGGGAGCGCACGCTTCTTCTTCACCCCTGGCGTGCCGCGCGAGCTGCGCCGGATGCTGGAGGAGCAGGTGATCCCCCGCCTGCTCGCCCGCGCCGGCAGCCCGGCGACAATCCGGCTCAAGCGCTTCCATTCCTACGGGCTCGGCGAATCGCATGTGGACTCGCTGCTGGCGGGGATCGAGGCGCTGGCCCCGGACGGCAGCGTGAAACTCGGCTTCCGTGCGCACTACCCGCAACTGGAAACCAAGCTGACGGTGCGCGGCACCGACCCCGCGGACGTGGAGCGCAAGCTCGCCCCCGTCATCGCCGAAGTACGCCGCCGGCTGGGCAATTTCATCCTCGCCGAGGACGACCGCACCCTGGAAGGCGTGGTGCTGGCGGCCCTGCTCGCGCAGAACGCCAGCCTGGCCGTGGTGGAAACCTTCACCGCCGGGCAGATCGCCGCCCGCATCGGCCATCTGCCGGGCGCCGAAAGCGCCTTCCGCCGCGGCCTCGTGCTGCGTGACCTCGCCGACCTCGGCCCCGCCGTCGGACTGGAAGACGCACCGCCCCTCGGTCCCCTGACGCAGGAAACCGCCGAGGCCGTGGCTCGTGCCGCCCGCATCACCTCCGGCGCCACCCACGCGCTCGCCGTACTGATCGCACTCGACGACGGTGACGACCGCATCGACTTCGGCGGCACCATCCACCTCGCCATCGCTACCGAAAACCACACCGCCTACCGCCGCGCCCGCATCCTGGGCGGACGCGAATGGGTGCGCCTCGGCGCCGTCGAACTGGGCCTCGATTGCCTGCGCCGGTTCCTGCAGAACCTGCCGGTGGCCGAACGCATCGACTTCGAGAAGGTGTAGCGGGCCGGGGGGGCGGGCCCGTCAGCAAGGCCAAGGAGCGCTGCCCCTTATCCTAGCGTTCATGGGGCGCTGCCCCCCGGCCTTGCTGATGGACCCGCACCCCCCCCGGCATGCTCAGCACCTCGTCTCGGATGCGTCCGAGCCAGGTGCCGCGGTAGGCGCGGTCGGTGCGGCGGAGGTAGGCGGCTGCGGCGGCCGGCAGGGGACGGGGGGCAAGGTCCATCCGCGCTGCGGCGCGGATGGCGAACCGTGTCTGGCGCAGCAGACCGGCGCGCGCGCCTTTGACCAGGTAGCCGGCGATGCGCGGGGCCAGCGTTGTCCAGGATGCGCCCCATTTGCGTTCGATATAGAGGCGGTTGCGCACGAACAGGAACCAGCGGGTGCCGGACCAGTCGACCCGGTGTTCGGCGCTGACCTTGTGACGCACGACGATGTCGCCGCGGTAGCCGATGCGCCAGCCGAGCGCGATCGCGCGCAGGCAAAAATCGTATTCCTCCCAGCAGAAGAACAATTTCGCGTCGTAATCACCGGCGGCGTCCCAGGCGGCGCGGCGGATGGCGTGGCCGGCGCCGACGAAAGTTGCCGTTTCAAACTTTTCCCCGGCGCGCGCGAGCAGCCTGCGCGGATAGCCCCAGGACGAAAGGTCGTCCCGGCCGCTGTCGTATTCGACGATCCTGAGCCCGAGCGCGGCAAGGCCCGGATCGTCATCGAGTGCGGCCACGGCGCGCGCCAGCGTGTCCGGATCGGCGAACTCGGCATCGTTGTCGATCCCGGCGATCACCCGTCCGTGGCCGATCCAGGTGCCCACGTCGCGCCCGCCGGCGACGCCGAGGTTGGACGACAGCGCCCACAGGCTGGCGTCCGCCCGCCCCGCCACGCGCCGTGCCAGCCGGTCGAGGGCGTAGGGATGGGAGCCCTGGTCTACCACCGTCACGTGGCGCGAGACGCCGCGCTGCGCCAGTGCCGAGACGATCGCCTGCTCGGTTTCCTCCATCCGGTCGAGCGCGAGGATCACGACGTCGGCGTCGTAGCGCCCGGCGGGCGGGGCGGACGCGCCGGCGACCAGTCGCAAGGTCATGCTGGCAGGTTCATGGCGCGGTCAGTAGGCGTTGGTGGCGTGCAGCACGGCGGGAATGGTGCGCAGCAGGATGCCGATATCGAGGCCGAGCGACCACGTTTCGATATATTCCAGATCGGACTCGACCCGGCGGCGCAGCTTCTCCTCGGTCTCGGTCTCGCCGCGCCAGCCGCGCACCTGGGCGAGACCGGTGATCCCGGGACGAACCAGGTGGCGGGCGGCGTAGCGTGCGGTGACTTCCTCGAACGGCCGGCCGCCGGCGCAGGTGCCGGGGGCGTGCGGGCGCGGCCCGACCAGCGACATCTCCCCGCGCAGGACGTTGAGCAGTTGCGGCCATTCGTCAATGGAGAACCGCCGCAGCACGCCGCCGGCGCGGGTGACGCGCGGATCGTCCCGCGTGGCCTGGCAGCAGAGGGCGGTCCGCCCGGGCGACACCGACGCCGCGGCCTGGCAGTGCATGGTTCGGAACTTGAGCATACGGAACGGCTGCCCGTGCAGCCCGACACGCGGCTGGCGGAACAGCGCCGGCCCGCGGCTGTCGAGCCGGATCCATATCGCGATCAGCCCCATCGGCAGCGCGCCCAGCACGAGGAGTGCCAGCGCGAGCACGATATCGATGCCTCGTTTGGCGCCGGCCTGCCAGCCCCGGGCCGGCGGCGCCGCGGCATGGCCGTGCAGCGGCTGGGCGAGGGCGAGGGGAGCGAAGCCCGGATCGAAATGGGGGCGTTGGATATGCGACATGCGACCGCGCCCTGTGCTGTGGCTGCGGTTAGACGGTTTGCCTTCGAAATCTCACTGGATCGTTAAAGCGCAGACAGCATCTGTATCTTTCGTTTGTTCAAATAATGGTGCCGAATCGATCTAAATAAACACGACCCGGCGCGATAGCGCGAAATTCACGAACATTCCCGCAACGGATCCGGCCGCAACCGCGAACACCGGCTGGGCCGCACACAGGGGCACCCACGTGACCAGGGCCGCATAGGTGCCGCGGTTGAGCGCGAAGCCCACCAGATTCGCGGCCATGAAGCGCATCCATTGCCGGTGCGCCGGCCCCGTGTGGTGGCCGCGGAAGGTCCAGGCCCGGTTCAGCGCCCAGTTGGCCGAGGCCGCCACCAGGTAGGAGACCATCCCAGCCCCGTACAGCCCGAGCACGCCGCGCAAGGAATAGACCACGGCGGTGTCGATCACGAAGCCGATCGTGCCCACCGTGCCGAAGCGGAGGAACTGGGCGATGATCGCCGGGCTCAGGGATTGGGCGAAGGAGCGGTTCGATTGTGCTTGCGCGCGGACGTCCGGGGTTGTCATATATTGCACCGCAGCATGATGGATCGGAGACATTCCCTGATGAAGCGTCGTACGTTTCTCGCCACCGGTGCCGCCGCAACCGCCACAGCCACCCTGGCCGCCCCCGCGATCGGCCGTGCCGCGGAGGCAAGGGTGCTCCGGTTCGTTCCGCAATCGGACGTGACCATCCTCGACCCGATCTGGACCACCGCCTACGTCACCCGCAACCATGGGTTCATGATCTTCGACACCCTGTACGGGATCGACAACACCTATGTCGCCCGCCCGCAGATGGTGGCGGGTCATACGGTGGAAGCGGACGGGAAGCAATGGACATTGACGTTGCGCGAGGGTCTCGCCTGGCACGACGGGACGAAGGTGCTGGCGCGGGATTGCGTGGCGTCCATCAAGCGCTGGGGGGCGCGCGACCCGTTCGGCCAGACCCTGATGGCCTACACGGACGCGCTCACCGCGCCGGACGACAAGACAATTCGCTTCCGGCTCAAGAAGCCGTTCGCGCTGCTGCCCGACGCGCTCGGCAAGCCGGGCAGCAATTTCTGCGCCATGATGCCGGAGCGGCTGGCGAACATCTCGCCCTTCACGGCGATCACCGAGATGGTGGGCTCGGGCCCGTTCAAGTGGAACGGCGCGGAGCGGGTGGTCGGCTCGCGCGCGGTCTATGACCGCAACACCGCCTACGTGCCGCGCACGGGCGGCACGCCGCAATGGACCTCGGGGCCGAAAATCGCCTATTTCGACCGGGTGGAATGGCATGTCATTCCGGACGAAAGCACCAAGGCGAACGCCATGGCCACGGGCGAGATCGACTGGTGGGAGAACCCGACCGCCGACATCCTGCCGCTGCTGACGGGCAACGCCGCTCTTGATGTGAACGTCAAGGATCCCACCGGCACCATGGCCTGCATGCGGATGAACGAGCTGTGGCCGCCGTTCGACAACCCGAGGATCCGCCGCGCCCTGCTGGGCGCGATCGACCAGCGGGAATACATGATCGGCGCCAACGGCACCGACCCGAAACTGTGGCACGTGCCCGCCGGCTACTTCTGTCCGGAACTGCCAATGGGTTCCGCCACGGGGCTCTCCGTGTTCGAAGGCAAGCGCGACTATGCCAAGGTCGCGCAGGAGATCAAGGCCGCCGGCTACAAGGGCGAAAAGGTGGTGCTGATGGTGCCGACCGACCAGGCGGTGCTGAAGGCCGAGTGCGACGTCGCCGCCGACATGCTGAAGAAGATCGGCATGAACCTCGACTACCAGGCGATGGACTGGGGCACCCTGGTGCAGCGCCGGGCGCAGGAGCGTTCGCCGGACAAGGGCGGGTGGAGCATGTTCATCACCGGCTGGTCGGGGCTCGACCAGTCGAACCCGGTCGGCCACGTGTTCCTGCGCGGCATCGGCAAGAAGGGCATGATGGGCTGGCCGACCGCGCCGAAGATCGAGGCGCTGCGCCAGCAGTGGATCGACGCTCCGGACCTCCCGGCACAGAAGAAGATCGCTGTGGAACTGCAACGCCAGGCGCTGCACGACGTGCCCTACGTCCCGCTCGGGCAGTATTTCGCGCCAACGGCCTATCGCAAGGACATCGTCGATATGCTGAACGGCTTCGTGATCTTCTGGAACGTACGCAAGGCCTGACCGGACCGCGGGAGCCGGCCTACGCCGCGTAGTCCGGCTCCTCCCGGTCAAGCACCCGGCGCCAGGCGTCGAGGTGCAGCCTGGCGTCCAGCTTCTCCCCCCAGGCGCCGTGCCAGCGCCGGCGTGCAGTGTCGGGCAGGCGGCGCAGGGGCTGGCCCGTCGCCATGGCGGTGAGCTGGTACATGCAGGTGCGCTCGGCGATGAACAGCTCGTCGAAGGCGTCGTGCACGGTCGGGCCGGCGACGGTCACGCCGTGGCCGCCCATCACCAGGATCGACTTGTCGCCCAACGCCGCGGCCAGCCGATCGCCCTCCGCGATGTCGCCCGCCGGGGCGTACCCCTCCTGATCGATCGCCACCCGGTCGTTCAGCAGCAGGTTGTTGTGGTGCGCGAGCGCCAGCGCCGGCGCCTCCAGCAGGGACAGGGACGTGAGCCAGCGGGGGTGGACATGCAGCACGCAGGCCGCCTGCGGCCGGGCGAGGTGGATGCGGGTGTGGATATGGAACGCGACCCGGCGCAGCTCGCCCTTCCCGCGCACCACCCGCCCGTCGAGGTCGCAGACAATCAGGTTGCTTGCAGTCACTTCCTGGAACAAAAGCCCACGCGGGTTGATCAGGAACAGCGGGGCGTCCGCCGCCTGCCCGGGCAGCATCACCGAATTGTGGTTGCCGATCTGCTCGTTCCAGCCTTCCCGCGCGGCGATGCGAAACACCGCGGCGAGATCGCGGCGCAGCTCGGCTTCCACCTGGTCGGCGTCGGTGGACGCGCGTGCGCGCAGAACGGTGGACATGGGCAGGCTCCCCGGTCGGTTCGGGGAAGCCTACCGCGCCGGCGGGCCGCAGTGGAGCCCCGCGGCGACGGCGTGCGACCGCCGCGGGGCAGCGCGGCCTCCCGGATCAGCGGATCAGCAGCCCCTGCCCCGTCGGCAGGCTGAGGATCATCGCCCCCTTCGTCGCCGCGAAGGCGTCGAGCGCTTCCTGCTGCGCGCGATGCGTGGCCCAGGCGTAGTCGTCCAGCACCACCACACCGCCGGGCACCAGCCGGTCCCAGAAGAAGTCCAGCGCCGCCACTTCCGGGGCGACGATGTTCATGTCGATCGACAGATACGCCACCCGCCGGTCGGGCGGGAATGCGGCCAGGCTGTCGGGCACCTCGCCGCGTATCAGCTTGCAGCGCGGCCAGGGAGCGAACGTCGCTTGCGCCTCGGCGAAGCATTCCGCGTAGCTGTGCTGGTTGTGCCAGCCGCCGATCCCGTTGCGCTCGGCCGCGGTCATCTGGGCGTCGGGGATGCCGCGGAAGGTGTCGAACAGCCAGAAATCCTTGTCCACCCGGTTGAAGTCGAGCCACTCGCAGATCGCCACCGACATCATGCCGCTGTCGACGCCGCATTCGACGAAATCGCCGTCCAGGCGCGCAGCCTGCGCCGCCGCCCAGAGCACCGTGTGCATGATCCAGCGGTTGTCGTCGATTTGGTCCGTCTTCCGCCCCCTGCTCGCCCAGCCGCTCGCGTGGGCGAGCTGAAAGCGCGGATCGGCCAGGAAGGCCGGGCTCTTGCCGAAGACACGCAGGCCGCAGCCCTGGTAGCTGTACTCTTCCAGCACCGGGGCGCCGCCGGCGGGAAACACGATCTCGCCCCGATCGTAACGCATCACGATCGCGCGCGGCAGCGCATTGGGATCGATCCCGGTGCTCACATCAGGCGCTCCGTCCAGGTGCGCGGGGTGCGCTCGGTGCGAATTTCGATATCGAGGTGGTAGCGGAACTTGCGCGGCCCGACGCTTGCGGATGTAGCCCACGACGTCGCGCAGCCCGTCGTCCAGCGCTGCGGGTGGTGCGATAGCCCAGCAGCGTCGCGCGCGCTGGCCGAGCTGCAGAACGCGTGCTTCACCTCCTGCGGCCGGTCCTTCAGATGGATCGCCTGGCCCTCGAACCCGGTGATGTCCTTGAGCAGGCGGAACAGCGCGTTGATGGAGATGAATTCCTCGTCGGGACCGATGTTCACCACCTGGCCCAGGCCGCGTTCGCGTCAGCCCCATCGCCAGCAGGCAGGACAGGCAGTCATCGACATGGGAGAAGCAGCGCTGCTGCTCGCCGTCGCCGTAGATGAACGGCTGGCGGCCCTGCAGCATCAGGTTGGCCATGATCGAGGCGACGTTGCGGTACGGGATCGTCGAATTTCTGCCGCGCGCCGATGATGTTGTGCGGCACGGCGATCGCGTATTCCAGCGCCGTGCACGCCGGCGAGGTTGACGCAGCGCCGCCTCGGCGGCGACCTTGGCGATGCCGTACGGGTCCTGCGGACGTGGGTCGTAGCTTCCACGAACGGCACCGGTTGGTGCCGTAGCGCGCCATCGACGAGCAGAACACGATCCGCCGCGCGCCGCCGGCGATGGCGGCGGAGAACACCGCGACCGAGCCGGTCACGATGTTGTCCATGATCATCGCCGGGGCGAACACCGACAAGCCCCTCATACGCGGTGGCGGCGCAGTGATAGACCAGCTCGGCGCCGCGCATCACCTTGGCCATCGCGTTGAAGTCGCGGCAGTCGTACTGGTAGAATTCGGCCTCGGCGGGACGTTGATCAGTTCGCCGCCCAGCAGGCGATCGCAGCCGACCACGTGGTGGCCCATCGCCGAGCAGGCGCTCCGCCAGATGGCTGCCGAGGAACCCGGCGATGCCGGTGATGAAGATGCGCATGGCGCTTGCCCCGCTCAGCGGACCAGCACGGCGCGCAGCGCCTGGCCGCCCTTGTTGAACCGCCGGCGGCACCGCGATCGCCTGCGAAGCGCCAGATGCCGCGGCGATCGCGCGCAGCTTGCCCTCGGTGTAGGCGCTGCGGTGGAACTGGCCGGCGCCGTTCTGGTTGCCGAAGAACATGGTCTGCAGGATGCCCCAGCGCTGATCGAGGTCGCGGCCGCAGCCGGCGTAATGGTCCACGGCGCCGACCATGTAGAACTCCCGCCAGTCGTCTTGGCCGCCAGGAACGTGCTGCACACCCATTCGAAGTCCGGCACTTCCAACGTCAGCGTGCCGCCGGGGCGCAGCACGCGCGCCATCTCGCGCCACACCAGCGCCTTCCTCGGCGAAGGAGAAATGTTCGAACATATGCTCGGCCAGCACTCGCATCGACCGTGCCGTCCGGATAGGGCAGGCGGTGGGATCGATGTCCGTCGACGACGCCGGGCAGGCGCGCGCCACCTGGTCGATATTCATCCAGCCGGGCAGCACGTTTGTGCCGCAGCCGATATGCAGGCGGAGCCGGCAGCGCGCGGTGTCCATCCGTCGTCCTCAGGCCGCGGCACGGCACGGTTCGCCCGCGCGCGCGACTCAGTTCCAGGGCGAACATGGTCAGATCGATCTCCGGGACGATGGCAGCGGCCGCAGCGATCGCCGCGCCGAGCTGATGCGGCGAGCCAGCGCTGCTCGGTGACCGACAGCCGCATCGAGCCGCGCGATCAGGCGCGGCAGATCGGCGGCCAGCGCGGCGGCCTCGCGGCGCAGCTCGGACGAGCCAGCGGTCGCGGAAGATCTCCGGCACCGCTTCCATCAGCGCCAGCCGGTCGGCGTGCGGCAGGCGGGCGGCGGCGAACATCTCCTGATGCGCATAGGCGGTGGTGATCAGCGGCGTGCGCCAGCGCTGCTCGGCCAGGGTGTCGTCGAGCGGCAGGCCGGCGCGCGCCTGCTCGGTCGCGGCGCGGGCCAGCGCGGCCACCGGCTTGCCGCCGTCGCGACGCCAGTACAGCGACCTCCGGCACGTGGCGGATCTCGCCGGCCAGCGCCAGCTCCGCCAGCACCACGTGGTCCCACCCGGCGCGCGGGCGGATCGGCGACAAGCGTATCGGTCGCCGCACGGCGATAGACGCCCCAGAACGCCGGAGAGGAGGTGTAGCGCGCCATCACGTCCCGCGCGCGCGCCAGCGGATCGGGGCCGACGGCGGACAGCCGGTGCTCGGGCGGATAGATCGATCGCACCTCCCCCTCCCCCACGAACACCAGGCCGGCGGCGTGGCACATGGCGCAATCGGGATGCGCGAGCAGGACCGCCATGCAGCGATTCGACGAAATCGGGCGCGATCAGGTCGTCGGCGGATTTCGGCAACAGGAAATCGGCGTCACCGAACCAGAAGCCGCGCTGGAACGCGGCCATCGCGCCACCGTTGCGGCGAACCCGATGCAGGCGGATCGCCGGGTCGCGCGCGGCGAAGCCGGCCAGGATCTCGGCCGTGCCGTCGGTCGAACCGTCGTCGATCAGGGTCAGCGCCAGCGCGGGCCAGGTCTGCGCGCGCACGCTCTCGATCGCCGCACCGACGGTGGCGGCGCCGTTATGGACGAACAGGGTCACGTCGACGGTGGGCAACGCCGGCATCTGGGTCCGCTCCTGCAAGCCCCGGCAGCATGCGGTGGCAGTCTTGCCGATCCGTTAATGCCGGGCGCCGTGTCGTCCCGGCCGAGACGCGGGCACTTGCGACCGCCCCCGTGCCCAGGCAGCGAGCGGTGGTCCGATCGCCGGGCAGGCCCGAGCATTCCAACCCGTGCGACGCGCGCAGGAGGTCCGTCCGGCCTCGGCTGTCTCGACGGCGCGCGACTGCGCGACCTGAAGCCGGATCGCGGCGCAAACGCGACGTCGCGTCGTCCGCGCTTGCGGCGCTGCCGCCGATCGGGTCTGATCCGCCGCGTCCAACGAGCGGAGGAAACACGCCCATGGCCGAACTACGTACGGCGCATCTGTTCACCCTCAGCCTGGAGGTTGCCGGCATGCAGCCGATCGGCGCCACGCCGGTCGGCGACCGCCGGGTGGGCCTCGTGGCCGGCGGGCGGTTCGCCGGCCCGCGCCTGTCGGGGACCGTGCTGCCGGGCGGGTCGGACTGGATCCTGCTGCGCCCGGACGGCGCCACCACGCTCGACGTGCGGATCGTGCTGCAAACCGACGATGGCGCGGTGATCGGCATGACCTATCGCGGCATGCGCCACGGGCCGGCGGCGGTGATGGAGAAGGTCGCCCGCGGCGAGGCGGTCGATCCGTCCGAGTATTATTTCCGCACCAGCGTGACGTTCGAGACCGCGGCCGCGAAATACGACTGGCTGAACCGCATCGTCGCCGTCGGCACCGGCCATCGTCCGCCCTCGGGACCGGTCTACGATGTGTTCGAGGTGCTGTGATGGCGACGATCGGCTTCGTCGGCCTCGGCAACATGGGCGGGCCGATGGCAGCTAATCTCGTCAAGGCCGGGCATCGGGTGACCGGGTACGACCTGAACTATGCCGCGCTCGCCGCGCTTACCGCCGCCGGCGGGCGGACCGCGGCGAGTGCGGCGGAGGCGGTGCACGGGGCTGACGTGATCATCACCATGCTGCCCGCCGGGGAGCAGGTACGCGACGTGTGGCTGCACCAGGGCGGCCTGATCGAGGCAGCCGTGGCCGAAGGCAAGCCGCTGCTGATCGATTGTTCCACTATCGACGTCGCCTCGGCGCGCGCGGTCGCCCAAACGGCCGAGGCAGCCGGGCTTGAGATGCTGGACGCGCCGGTCTCGGGCGGCACCGTCGGCGCCGCGGCGGGCACGCTCACGTTCATGGTCGGCGGGTCGGATGCGGCCTTCGCGCGCGCGCAAACGGTCCTGCGCGGCATGGGCAAGACGATCGTGCAGGCCGGCGGGCCGGGCGCCGGCCAGGCGGCGAAAATCTGCAACAACATGATGCTGGCGATCACCATGATCGGCGTCTCGGAAGGCTTCCTGCTGGGCGAGAAGCTGGGCCTCGACCGCGCCAAGCTGTGGGCGATCACCTCGGCCGCCACGGCGCAGTCCTGGGCGCTGTCGAACTACTGCCCGGCGCCGGGGCCGGTGCCGGGGGCGCCATCCAACCGCGACTACGCGCCTGGGTTCATGGCTGCACTGATGCTGAAGGACGTGAAGCTGTCGCAGGCGGCGGCAGAGGCGACCGGGTCGCCCACCCCGCTCGGCGCGCACGCCGCAGCGCTGTATCAGAAGCTGGTCGACGCGGGGGACGGGGCGCGAGATTTCTCGGTGATCTACCGCTGGCTCGCCGCGCAGGAGCGCGCCACGGCGGGATAGGCAGGCCGCTCCGCCGGGGCGGAGGAAACGGGAGGACAACGAGATGCCGGCCGGTGCATTCAAGGCGGCGCGCGACCTGCTGCTCGCCCACCGCTCCGACTACGACACGGCGCGGCGCGACTTCCGCTGGCCGGTCCTGGACCGGTTCAACTGGGCGCTCGACTGGTTCGATGCCGAACTGGCGCGCGGCCCGGGCGCGGATGCCCCGGCGCTCATCATCACCGGCGACGGCGCGGCGCGGCGGAGCTTCGCCGAGCTGGCGGCGCGCTCGAACCGGGTCGCCAACGGATTGCGCGCGCTGGGCGTGGCGCGCGGCGATCGCATCCTGCTGATGCTCGGCAACGTGGCGCCGCTGTGGGAGGTGATGCTGGCGGCGATGAAGCTCGGCGCGGTGGTGATCCCGGCCACCACCCTGCTCACCGCCGACGATCTCGCCGACCGGTTCGGCCGCGGCCGGGCGCGGCACGTGATAGCGGGCAGCGCCGAGGCGGCGAAATTCGCCGACATGGCGCCCGGCATCACCCGCATCGCGGTCGGGCCGGCGGTGCCCGGATGGCAGCCCTACGACGCGCTGCTGGAAGCATCCGAAACCCTGGTCCCCGACGCGCCGACCCGGGCGGACGACCCGCTGCTGCTCTATTTCACCTCCGGCACGACGGCGCGGCCCAAGCTCGTGCTGCACAGCCATGCGAGCTATCCGGTCGGGCACCTGAGCACGATGTACGCGCTCGGGCTGCAGCCGGGCGACATGCATCTGAATATCTCCTCCCCCGGCTGGGCGAAGCACGCCTATTCCTGCGTCTTCGCGCCCTGGAACGCGGGGGCTTGCGTATTCATCGCCAACCAGCCGCGCTTCGCCGCGCGCGGGATGCTGGACGCGATCGTCACCCACGGCGTCACCACTCTCTGCGCGCCGCCCACCGTATGGCGGATGTTCGTGCAGGAGGACCTGCGGCAATGGCAGACCAGCCTGCGCGAGGTCGGCGCCGCCGGCGAGCCGCTGAACCCGGAGGTGATCGAGCAGGTGCGTGCCGCCTGGGGCCTGACCGTGCGCGACTTCTACGGCCAGACCGAAACCACCGTGCAGATCGGCAATCCGCCCGGCCTCCCCGTGCGCCCCGGATCGATGGGCAAGGCGATGCCGGGCTTCGACATCCTGCTGCTGGACGCCGACGGCAACACGGCGACGGACGGGGAAGTGGCGATCGCGCGCGATCCGCCGCCGGCGGGGCTGATGCTCGGATACCAGAACGATGACGGCACGATCCCGCCGTGCAATGACGCCGCCTACCGCACCGGCGACGTGGCGAGCCGCGACGCGGACGGGTACTTCACCTACGTCGGCCGCGCCGACGACGTGTTCAAGGCAGCCGACTACCGGATCAGCCCGTTCGAGCTCGAAAGCCTGCTGATCGAGCACGCCGCGGTGGCCGAGGCCGCGGTGGTGCCGGCGCCCGATCCGGTGCGCACCGCGGTGCCGAAAGCCTATATCGCGCTCGCCGCCGGCTGGCCCGCCGATCGGCAGACGGCGCTGGCGATCTTCCGCCATATCCGCGCCCGCGCCGCACCCTATAAGCGCATCCGCCGGATCGCGTTCGCGGCGCTGCCGAAGACGATTTCCGGCAAGATCCGCCGGGTGGAGCTGCGCCTGCGCGAGCAGGAGGCGGCCCGCACCGGCACGCCGGACGGCGTCGAGTTCCGCGAGGACGGCTTCACCGCCGAGGAACTCGGCCCGACCGGCTGAGCCGCCCGCCCATTTCGGCGCGCGCGGGCCGATGTCTGGGGCGCCCCCTCACCCGTTCGGGATGTCGCGCGGCGTTGGAGATTCGGCGGGAGGGGGTAAGATCGCCCCCGATGACCCAGCTTGCCGCCATGCGCCTGCGCCGCTTCGCCCTTGTCATCACGGTGGTGCTGCTCGCCGGCGGGTGTACCGCCGGTGCGATCGCCTGGAACCCGACGATCCGCCCGATCGCGCCGCCACCCACCACATCCTTCCCGCCCGCGCAGATCGCGCACGGCGCCACCCTCGCCGCAATCGGCGATTGCGCGGTGTGTCACACCGCCGCGCACGGCGCGCCGTTTGCCGGCGGGCGGCCGATCCCGACGCCGTTCGGCACCGTCTATGCCACCAACATCACGCCCGATCCGGCGACCGGCATCGGGCACTGGTCGCTCGCCGCCTTCCGCCGCGCGCTGCGTCACGGCATCGGCCGCCGCGGCGCGCATCTCTATCCGGCGCTGCCGTACCACGCATTTCACCCATGCGACCGACGCCGATATCGCCGCGCTCTACGCCTTCCTGATGACCCGCCCGCCGGTGCACGCGGTCGCGCCGCCGAACCGGCTCGCTTTCCCGCTCGACTGGCGCCCGCTGCTCGCCGGCTGGAACCTGCTCTACCTGCATCCCGGCGTCTGGCGTCCCGACCCGGCGCAGAGCGCGGAGTGGAACCGCGGCGCCTATCTCGTGCAGGCGCTCGGCCATTGCGGCGCCTGCCACACGCCGCGCAACGGGCTCGGCGCCGAGGAATCCGGCCAGACGCTGGCCGGCGGCGAGGCCGAGGGATGGTACGCGCCCCCGATCCAGGCGGGCTCCCCTGCGCCGCACAAGTGGACCGTTGCGGAACTGACGACCTACCTGCGCACCGGCGTCGATCGCGCGCACGGCGCCGCCGCCGGCCCGATGCGGCAGGTGACGGACGCGCTTGCCACCGTGCCGGCAGCGGACGTGCACGCGATCGCCGTCTACATCGCCGCGCTGATGCCGCCGGCGCGACCCGCCGCCCCGCCGCGCCCGGCGCCCGTTTCGACTTCGGATAGCATAACGGGCGCGATCTTCACCGGCGCCTGCGGGGCGTGCCATGCGTCCGACGCGCCGATGACCCGCGACGGCGCGCCCTCACTCGCGCTCAGCACCGCGGTGAACGCGAAGACCCCGCGCAATGTGATCGCGATCATCCTGCACGGGCTGCCCTGGCGGGACGGCCACGCCGGTCCCTACATGCCCGGCTTCGCCGACGCGCTGACGAACGCGCAAATCGCAGCGCTCGCGGCCTATGTGCGGGCGCAGTATACGGACCGCCCGCCGTGGCCGCATCTCGCGGCAGCGGTGCGCGCGGCACGCCATGACGGAGGCGGCTCATGACCGTTCTGACCGTGAACGGGCAGCACCACGAGGTCGACGCCGAGCCCGATACGCCGCTGCTCTATGTGCTGCGCGACGACCTCGGGCTGAACGGGGCCAAGTTCGGCTGCGGCCTCGGCCAGTGCGGCGCCTGCACCGTGCTGGTGGACGGTGTGCCGGTGTTCTCCTGCCTCACGCCGCTGGCGCTGCTGGCGGGACGGAAGGTGACCACGATCGAGGGCCTCGGCACGATCGCGGCCCCCGGGCCGGTGCAGCGTGCGTTCATCGAGGAACAGGCGGCACAGTGCGGCTACTGCATCGCCGGGATGGTGATGCGCGCCCACGCGCTGCTCGCGCGCAGGCCCGATCCCACGGAGCAGGAAATCCGCGACGGGATGAACCCCAATCTCTGCCGCTGCGGCACGCATATGCGCATCCTCGCCGCCGTGCGGCGCGCGTCCGCCTCGCTGCGGGCGGGGGCGCCGGTGCAGGCGGCCGAACGATGAACCCCGTGCTTTCGCGCCGCGACCTGCTCGGCTCCGGCGGCGGTCTGCTGGTAATGGCCGCCATTCCGGTGGCCCCCGTCAGCAGCGCCCCGCTCGCCCCGCCGCCGCCGCTGCCGGGCAGCCTCCGTACGTCCCCGCTACTCGATGCGTGGATTCACGTGCGGCCGGACGGCGGCATCACCGCCTTCACCGGCAAGGCGGAGCTCGGCCAGGGGCTGAAAACGGCGCTGATCCAGGTGGTCGCCGAGGAACTCGACGTCGCGCCGGCGCGGGTGGACCTGGTGACGGCCGATACCGGGCGCACACCGAACGAGGGCTTCACCGCCGGCAGCCATTCGATGCAGGACAGCGGCACCGCCCTGCTCAACGCCGCCGCCCAGGCGCGCCTGCTGCTGGTGGCGCAGGCGGCGGCGGATCTCGACGTCCGCGAGACATCGCTGACGGTCGCGGACGGCGTGGTGCGCGCGCCGGACGGGGCAACACGGACCTACGGCGCGCTTGCCGCGAAGCTGTCGTTGCACACAAGCGCCACGCCGAGCGCCGGACTGAAGGACCCCGCCAGCTTCCGCGTGATCGGCACGTCGATGCCGCGGATCGACATCCCCGCCAAGCTCACCGGTGGGCCGTCCTATGTGCAGGACATCCGGCTGCCGGGCATGCTGCACGCGCGCGCCGTGCGCCAGCCGAGCGCCGGCGCCGTCCTGCTGCACGCCGACATCGACGCGGTTTCGCGCCTGCCTGGGATCGTGAAAGTGGTGCGCGAGGGCAGCTACCTCGCAGTCGTTGCCATGAAGGAATGGCAGGCGATCAAGGCGATGCGCGCCCTCGCCGCCTCCGCCACATGGCGGGAGACCGCGACCCTGCCGGAGCAGAGCGCGATCCCGGAGCTGATCCGCACCCTGCCCGCACGCGACATTCCCGTCCTGACCTGGACCCATCCGGCCGCGCCCCCCGTCAAGCGGCTCAGCGCCCGCTACACACGGCCCTACGAGATGCACGGCGCGATCGGTCCGTCCTGCGCGGTCGCCGTGGCCGAACCGAACGAGCTGATCGTCTGGACGCACACCCAGGGCGTGTTCCCGCTACGCACGGCCCTGGCGCAATTGCTGCGGATGCCGAAGGAACAGATCCGCTGCATCCAGGTCGAAGGCTCCGGCTGCTACGGCCACAACGGCGCCGACGACGCCGCCGCGGACGCCGCCCTGATCGCCCGCGCGCTGCCCGGCCGCCCGATCCGCGTGCAATGGATGCGCGAGCAGGAGAACACGAGCGAACCCTACGGCCCGGCGATGGTGGGCGAGGTGTCCGCAGCCCTCGACGCCGCGGGTCGCATCGTCGACTGGGACTACGGCGTGTGGAGCAACACGCACAACAGCCGCCCGGTGGTCGGCGGGCTGCTGCTGCAGAACGCCGCGCTGCCGGACCCGCTGCCGGTCCCACCGCCGGCGCCGATCCCGATGCCGGAGGGCGGCGGCGACCGCAACAGCAACCCGATCTACGCCTTCCCGAACGCGCATGTGGTGTATCATTTCGTCTCCGAGATGCCATTGCGGGTCTCGGCGATGCGCGCGCTCGGGGCGCATCTGAATATCTTCGCGCTCGAGAGCTTCATGGACGAGCTGGCGCACGCCGCCGGCGCCGATCCGGTGGCGTTCCGCCTGCGCCACCTGACCGATCCGCGCGGGCGCGCCGCGATCGAGGCCGCGGCCGATCGCTTCGGCTGGGCCAGGCCGCCCGCGCGCGTGCCCGGCCGGGGACGGGGCTTCGCCTTCGCGCGCTACAAGAACCTGGGGGCCTATTGCGCCGTGGCGCTGGATCTCGCGGTGGAGCACGAGACCGGCCGCATCAAGCTCGGCCGGGTGGTCGCCGCGGTGGACAGCGGCCAGGCGATCAATCCCGACGGCATCCGCAACCAGATCGAAGGGGCCATGGTGCAGTCGGCCAGTTGGACCCTCTATGAGGAAGTGCGCTTCGACCGCCGCCGCATCACCAGCACCGATTGGAGCGGCTACCCGATCCTGCGCTTCCCCGCCGCCCCGGACAAGGTGGAGGTGCATGTGCTGGACCGCCCCGGCCAACCGTTCCTCGGTACCGGCGAGGCGGGCCAGGGTCCGATGGCTGCGGCGATCGCCAACGCGCTGTTCGACGCCACCGGCGCCCGGTTGCGTGACCTGCCGCTGTCCGCCGCGCGGGTGAAAGCGGCGATCGGGGTTTGAGGGTCCGGCGGCCGGACGGCGCGGCGGGGTTTGTCTCCGCGCTCCGACGTCCCTATGTGTGCTGTGAGGCGGTGCGGCTTCGGGCCGGCGGCGACGCGCCGTTGCGGGCCGGCGCCTGCCCCTGCGGTGCGGCTTGGGCCGCATGATATGGATTTCGGATCAGGGCCACGCGGCCGACTTGCGCGCTTCGTTACGCCGCCCCGCGGCAACACGCGTGCAAGCCCGGCCGGCCTACGAAGAAGAGCGCGGAGCCTTCCGGCTTCGCTGAGGAGAACGCAGCCATGAGTACCGGCGGATTCCCTATCGATCTGATCCTGTTCGGGATGATCGCCGCCTTCCTGATCCTGCGCCTGCGCAGCATCCTGGGTCGGCGCACCGGCTTCGAGCGCCCGACCCAGTTCCAGGCCCCGCCCGGCGCACCGCCGGCCGGTCCTGCCCGGCCGGGCGGCCCCGCACCGGTGATCGAGGGCCACGCCGAACCTGCCTACCCGGCCGGCCCGGCGCGCAGCGGTCCCGATCCCGCCAGCCCGCTCGGCCAGACCCTGGCGCGCATGCAGGCGCTCGACCGCAGCTTCGACCCCGTGGCCTTCCTCGGCCGCGCCGAACAGGCGTTCCGCATGATCGTCGCCGCCTTCGCCACCGGCAATCGCAGCGCACTGCAGCCGCTGGTCGCGCCGGACGTGTACAGCGCCTTCGAACACGCCATCACCGTGCGCGAAGCCGCCGGCCACACCCAGACCACGGAAATCCGCGCCGTGCCCCAGGTGGCGATCGAGGCCGCCGACCTGCGCGGCAGCACCGCGCAGATCACGTTGCGCCTCGTCTCCGACCAGGTCACCATCACCCGCGATGCAGCCGGCCAACCCGTCGCCGGCACCGACGCCGTGACCGAACTGACCGACGTCTGGACCTTCGAACGCGACCTGACAGGCTCCGACCCCACTTGGCGCCTGGTCGCGGTGCGCGGCGGCTGAGCGGCCGCGGGGGCGGGCAAAAACCCCCTGCCTTGCCCCCATGGCCTTTGCTTTTTTGCCGCGCCCCCGTTGCGCCCCTCCCGCCCCGCCGCCACTGTTCAGGCGGGTCAGCAGGGAGATCGGTGATGAAGACACGTGCCGCGGTGGCGCGCGAGGCGGGCAAGCCGCTGAGCCTGGAAGAGGTCGACCTGGACGGCCCACGCGACGGCGAGGTGCTGGTGGAGATCAAGGCCACCGGCATCTGCCACACCGACGAATTCACGCTGTCCGGCGCCGACCCCGAGGGCTTGTTCCCGTCCATCCTGGGCCATGAGGGCGCCGGCGTCGTGGTGGAGTCGGCACCGGGCGTCACCAGCGTGGCGAAGGGCGATCACGTGATCCCGCTCTACACGCCCGAGTGCCGCCAGTGCGAATACTGCCTCTCGCGCAAGACCAATCTGTGCGTGGCGATCCGCGCGACCCAGGGGCGCGGGCGTGATGCCGGACGGCACCAGCCGGTTCTCCTGCGCCGGCGAGACGATCCACCACTACATGGGCACCTCGACCTTCGCGAACTACACCGTGCTGCCGGAGATCGCGGTGGCGAAGATCCGGCCCGACGCGCCGTTCGACAAGGTCTGCTACATCGGCTGCGGCGTGACCACCGGCATCGGCGCGGTGATCAACACGGCGAAGGTGGAACCGGGCGCGCGGGTGGTGGTGTTCGGCCTGGGCGGCATCGGGCTGAACGTGATCCAGGGCGCGCGCATGGCGGGCGCCGAGATGATCGTCGGCGTCGATCTCAATCCGAACCGCAAGGCGATGGCCGAGAAGTTCGGCATGACGCATTTCGTCAACCCGGCCGAGGTTGCCGGCGAACTGGTGCCCTATCTGGTCGATCTGACCAGGGCGGCGCGGATTACAGTTTCGAGTGCATCGGCAACGTGAAGGTGATGCGCCAGGCGCTGGAATGCGCGCATCGCGGCTGGGGCCAGATCGATCATCGTCGGCGTCGCCGGCGCCGGGCAGGAGATCGCGACCCGGCCGTTCCAGCTGGTCACCGGGCGGGTGTGGAAGGGCACGGCGTTCGGCGGCGCGCGCGGACGCACCGATGTGCCGCGCATCGTCGATTGGTACATGGACGGGCGGATCAATATCGACGACCTGATCACGCATGTGCTGCCGTTCGAGCGGATCAACGAAGGCTTCGACCTGCTGCGGCGCGGGGAATCGATCCGGACGGTGGTGACGTACTGAGCCGACGCAAGGTCGCGGACAGCGGCATCAGCTCCCGGTTGCACCGCTTCGCCTTCGGCGCCCTCCCGCTTGCCGCCGGGCTGCGCTCGGTCGCACTGTTCACCGCCGAGGTGATGCCGGCGCTCGCCTGACCGCCGCGCCGGCCGGAAAAAAAGGGGAAACGGCGATGAAGATCGGGCTCTCGCTCAGCATCCTGGCCGAGGACGGCCGCGCGGACGCCGCCGTCTATCGCGAGCACCTGGCCCTCGGCGACCTGGCCGAGCCGCTCGGCTTCGATTCCATCTTCGCGCTGGAGCATCACTTCACCGGCTATTCGATGTCGCCGGCGCCGACCCAGTTGCTGTCCTATTTCGCCGGGCGGACGCAGCGGATCACGCTCGGCACCTCGGTGATCGTGCTGCCCTGGCACGATCCGATCCGGGTCGCCGAGCAGATCGCGCTGCTCGACGTCTTGTGCGGCGGGCGCTGCCTGTTCGGCTTCGGCCGCGGCGCCGCCAGCGTGGAATACGCCGGCTTCCGCATCCCGATGGAGGAAGCGCGCGCCCGCTTCGTCGAAGCCGCGCAGATCGTGAAGCTGGCGCTGGCCGAACCGAGCTTCGAATACGCCGGCCAATTCTACCAGATCCCCCGCACCGCGATCCGCCCGCGCCCGCTGTCGCACCCGGAGCGACGCTTCTACGCCTCCTCCGTCAGCCCGGAATCGGCCGAGGCGATGGCGCAGCTCGGCTTCGGCATGATGGTCATCATGCAGAACGAGTGGCCGAAGGCGGCCGAGGATATCGCCCGCTTCCGCGCCATCGCCGCGGCGGTCGGCCACGTCCCGCCGCCGCCGGTGATCCTGACCAATGTCTCCTGCGCCGAAAGCCGGGCCGAGGCGGAAGACCGCGCCATGCAATGGCTCGGCCGCAAGTGGGATTCGATCGATGCCCACTACCGCTTCTCCGACGGCCACCTCGGCGCGGTGAAGGGCTACGAATCCTACGGCAAGATGGCGAAGACCTACGCCAAGCTGAAGGAACCCGCCGCGCGCGCCAAGGCGACCGAATTCTACGTGAAGATCCAGATCGTCGGCACGCCGGACGACTGCCTCCAGCAGATCGCCGAACTGCGCGCGGTGACCGGGACGGACCACCTGATTGCCGACTTCTCCTACGGCGGCATGCCACACGAGGAGGGCGAGCTGAACCTGCGCCGGTTCGCCGACCGCGTACTGCCGGTGGCGCGGCGGGATCCGGCCTTCACCGCCCCGCCGGCCTCGGCACGCGCCGCGCGGGACGACCTGTTCGCCCCGGCCTGAGGGCGGCTCGCCGCAGGCGGGGGCGAGCAGATTGTCCCGCCCTTGCGTTTTCGTCCCCGCTCGGCCATATGCCCGCCTGCCGGCGGCGCGGTGCGCGGCCGGTAATTCGCACGCGGGGTGCCTTTCCCGGGATCATTCCCGGTCCGGTGCCGCTTTTGGCCAGACCCCGCGGAGGCTCAACCGGACCATCCAGGAAAGGAGCTCGCCGATGGCGATGCCCGAGTTCACTCTGCGCCAGTTGCTCGAATCCGGCGTTCATTTCGGCCACCATACGCGGCGGTGGAACCCGCGCATGGCACCCTATCTGTTCGGCGTCCGCAACCAGGTCCACATCATCGACCTCCAGCAGACCGTCCCGATGCTCGACCGTGCGCTGCGCGCGGTGCGCGACGTGACCGCGGCCGGCGGGCGCGTGCTGTTCGTCGGCACCAAGCGCGCTGCTGCCGACTATGTGGCGGACGCCGCCAAGCGCTGCGGCCAGTACTACATCAACCACCGCTGGCTCGGCGGCACCCTCACGAACTGGAAGACGATCACCGGCAGCATCAAGCGCCTGCGCCAGATCGAGGAGACCCTCGCCGGCAACACCGAGGGCCTGACCAAGAAAGAGGTCCTCAACATCACCCGCGAGCGCGACAAGCTGGATCGCTCGCTGGGCGGCATCAAGGACATGGGCGGGCTGCCGGACATCCTGTTCATCATCGACACGAACAAGGAGAAGCTGGCGGTCGAGGAAGCCACCAAGCTGCGCATCCCAGTGGTGGCGGTGCTCGACAGCAACTCCGATCCCGCCGGCGTCACCTACCCGATCCCCGGCAACGACGATGCGATCCGCGCCATCACCCTCTATTGCGATCTGGTCGCCGGGGCGGTGCTGGACGGCATCAGCGCCGAGTTGTCCGCATCGGGGGCCGATCTCGGTGCCGCCGAAGAGCTGCCGCCGGAAATCCTGCCCGAGCCCGAGGCCCCGGCCGAGCAGGCCGCCGTCTGAGCCCCGACAACCGATAACTGGACATCGCACAATGGCCGAGATCACGGCTGCCCTGGTGAAGGACCTGCGCGAGAAGACCGGCGCAGGCATGATGGATTGCAAACGTGCGCTGTCGGAGACCGGCGGCGACATCGACGCCGCCGTCGACTGGCTGCGCAAGAAAGGCCTCGCCGCCGCGGCGAAGAAGTCGGGCCGGGTGGCGGCCGAGGGGCTGGTGGGCGTCGCCTCCGCCCCGCGCGCCGCGGCGCTGGTGGAAGTCAACGCCGAGACTGATTTCGTCGCCCGCAACGAGACCTTCCAGGAGTTCGTCGCGACCGTGGCGAAACTCGCGCTGGATGTGGGCGAGGACGTCGCTGCCCTCAACGCCGCGCCGTTCCCCGGCACCGGGCGCACGGTGGCCGAGGAGCTGACCCATCTGATCGCCACCATCGGCGAGAACATGAGCCTGCGTCGTGCCCGCGTGCTGCGGGTAAAGCAGGGCGCTGTCGCCACCTACGTGCACCAGCCGCTGCGCCCCGGCCTCGGGCGCATCGGCGTGGCCGTGGCGCTGGAAGCACCGTCGGAGCTGGAAGGGCTGGAACTGCTCGGCCGCCAGATGGGCATGCATATCGCGGCGACCCGGCCCGACGCGATCGACATCGCCGCCGTCGATCCCGCCGCGCTCGAACGCGAACGCGCCATCCTGGCCGATCAGGCCCGCGCGTCGGGCAAGCCGGAAGCGATCATCGAGAAGATGGTCGATGGCCGCGTCCGAAAATACTACGAGGAAGTGGTCCTGCTGGAGCAGGTCTGGGTGCATGACGGCGAAAGCCGGGTGAAGGCGGTGCTGGCCAAGGCCGGCGCCACGGTAGCCGATTTCGCCCGCTTCAACCTGGGCGAGGGCATCGAGAAGCAGGCCGCCGACTTCGCCGCCGAGGTCGCTGCCACCGCCGGCGCCTGAAACACCCGCGCCCGCCGCGGCTATGCCGGCGGCGGGTTGTGGGCGGCCCCGTGCCGGAACGCTGTCCTGACGCCGGCGCGTGCCGTCGCCTCGGACGCGGTGCCTGCCGGCGGCGGGTGTGGCGTCAGTGCGGCAGGCCGGTCACGATCAGCGAGACAGCCAAGGTCAGGACGGCGATCGCCACAGCGACCAGGAACGGCACGACCTGGTGGTGGCCGGAATCGGCGGGCGAAAAGGGGGCGTCGGACATGGCGCGGGCTCCTGCTCAGAGTGGTGCAGGCAGCGTGGCGCGGCCGGGTCGGGCCGACGATGATCTGAGTCAAACCGGCAGCATGACTGTCCTTTACGGCGGATCACCGTATCCTTCCGGCGTGCGGGGCGCGATCTCGTCCAGGCTCCGCTGTTCCGCCCGCGCCTCTGTCGCGCGCTGCTCCGCCTCGTGCCGGGCGACCAGTTCTTCGGCCGCGCGCACCGCGGCGCGGGCAACCGCGAGCACGGAACGGCCCAGCACCACCTCCCCCGCCGCAGCATCGCGCGCGGCGCCGGCACCGTCCAGTTCGTGGCGGGCCCGGCGTAGCCAGAGGCCGAAGGCCTCCACCACGCTGTCGTCGCCGGTGAGGGTGGCGGCCGCCTCGGTCTCGCGCGCGATCGCGGCTTCCAGGTTCGTGACCGCCTGGGCACAGGCGGCTTCCTGGCGCAGGGCGGCGGCGAGGTCGCGCAGCGCCGCGTCCCGCGCCATCCGGCGCAGCCGCAGCACGGGGCCGAGCGGATCACGGGGCATTTGTCTCCAGTGCCGCGCGCAACGCGGCGAAACCGTCATCGATGTCCGAGGCGCTGGCGCGGTCCTGGGCCAGCACCGCCTCGATCCGCGGCGCCAGGGTCACCGCCTCGTCCACCGCCGGATCGGCGCCGGCGCGATAGGCGCCGAGCCGTACCAGGTCCGCCATGTCGGCGTGCAGCGCCAGGATCGCCCGGGCCCGGCGGATCAGGGCGGCTTCCTCGGCGTCCGAGGCAGCCGGCAGCGGCACGCGACAGCGAACGCAGCACGTCGATCGCCGGGTAGCGTCCGGCCTCGGCGATGCGCCGGTCCAGCACCACGTGCCCGTCCAGGATGCCGCGCACCGCGTCCGCCACCGGTTCGTTGTGGTCGTCGCCCTCCACCAGCACGGTGAACAGCGCGGTGATGTGGCCGGGCGGACGCGCATCCCCTTGCGGCGGCTGCAGGCCGGGGCCGGCGCGTTCCAGCAGCCGCGGCAGCTCGGCGAAGACGCTCGGCGGGTAGCCGCGGGTGGCCGGCGGTTCGCCGGCGGACAGGCCGATCTCGCGCAAGCGCCAGGCAGAAACGGGTGACGCTGTCCATCATCAGCAGCACCTGCCGGCCCTGGTCGCGGAAATGCTCGGCGACCGTCATCGCCGCGTGCGCCGCCTCCCGGCGCAGCAGCGGCGGCGCGTCGGAGGTCGCGACCACGATCACCGCGCTGCGCCAGGCCCTCCGGCGCCCAGCTCGTCCTCGATGAATTCGCGCACTTCCCGCCCGCGCTCGCCGACCAGGGCGAGCACCGTCACGTCCGTCGCGGCGCCGCGCGCCAGCATGGCGAGCAGGGTGGATTTGCCGACGCCGGAGCCGGCGAACAGCCCGAGCCGCTGGCCCTGCCGGATGGTGGCGAAGCAGTCGAGCGCGCGCACGCCGAGATCGAGCGCGCGGGCCCAGCCGGGCGCGCGCGGCGGCCGGCGGCGGCGCGGCACGCACCGGACGCGGGGCCGGCCCTGGCGGCAGCGATCCGCCGCCGTCCAGCGGGCGGCCGAGCGGGTCGATCACCCGGCCGAGCCAGGCGTCGGTGGGCGCGAGCGTGCCCCCTTCCCCCAGCACGAAGCCGCCCGCATGGCGGCGCACCGGCATCAGCGACGCCGCGCCCGGGCCAAGCCCGTCCAGCGAGCCGAACGCCATGGTCCGCGCCAGAGTGCCGCGGAATCCCACGACCTCGGCCAGGACCGGCCCCGCGCGCCCCGGCCCATGGCGGGGGTGGAGCAGGAGACGGCTGCCGACCGCGAGCTGGCCGGACAGCCCCGCGACCTCCGCCATGAGGCCGGAGAGGCTGGCGATGCGGCCGGTCAGATGCAGCGGCGGAATGCCGCGCAGCGCCTCGGTGGCCGGAGTGACGTATTTTTCGGGATTGCAATGTCCCAATGGGATTTACCTGTCTCTCTATTCGGTTCCGTGAGTCGTGTTCGTGGCATGTTCCGGTCACGCCCCGGACGTCTTTGTTTTTGATACACGCCGTTGGTGAAAAAACTATAGCCGATCACACGCTATGGTGGTATGTTACACGTGTCAGTTGCGGAGATGAATTCCATGCGTGTTCTGCTCGTCGAGGACGACGTGACCGCCGCCCGCGGGATCACCATGGTGCTGAAATCGGGATGCTGCCGTCGTCGATCATGCCGACACCGGAGAAGAAGCGCTCGAACTGCTGCGCCACTATGAATACGATATGGTGGTGCTGGATCTGATGCTCCCCGACATCGAGGGGTTCGAGGTCGTGCGGCGCATGCGCCAGGCCCGCAACGACACCCCGGTGCTGGTGCTGTCCGGCCTCGGTCGGCCGGAGGCCAAGGTGAAGGCGCTCGGCATGGGCGCGGACGATTTCATGACCAAGCCGTTCGACCGGGCGGAACTGCTGGCCCGGATGCAGGCGGTGGTACGGCGCAGCAAGGGCTTCAGCCAGCCGATGCTGCGGCTCGGCCCGGTGGAACTCAACCTCGATCGGCGCGAGGTCACGGTGCACGGCCAGGCCGTCCACCTGACCGGCAAGGAATACGCGATCCTGGAACTGCTGGTGCTGCGCAAGGGCATGGTCCTGACCAAGGAGGCGTTCCTGAACCACCTGTACGGCGGGATGGATGAGCCGGAGATGAAGATCATCGACGTGTTCGTCTGCAAGCTGCGCAAGAAGCTGGCGCTGGCGGGGGCCGGCAACGTCATCGGCACGGTCTGGGGTCGCGGCTATACGATCCGTGAGCCGGCGGAGTTCGCCACCGCCGTCGCGACGCGCCTGGCGGAGCTGTCGGCCGCCTGATGCCCTGCCCATTACGGCCCGCCGCAGCAATCGTCGCCGCAGCAATCGTCAGGGGCGGGCCGCGGCAATCGAAGCGCTGATGTACCGATCCTGACCGAAGGTGACGGCATCAGGACCACGACATCAGCCACCCATCCCCGCCGCCCGCGCCAGCATCCCGCCCGCCGCCGCCAGCACGGCCGCAACGGCGGGGCGGCGGTAGTCCCAGATCGGGTCCGGATCGGGCGGATTGACCACCATTGTCGCATTGACCTCGAACACCAGCAGCGATCCGTCAGCCGAGAGCGCGAAATCGATCCCGCCGTAGCCGAGCCCGAGCATGGCGGCGATCGCCTCCAGCGCCGCCATCGCCCGCGTGCCGAGAACGCCCGGCATGTCGTCGAGGAACCGGCGCTCCTCCTCCCGGTACGCGGTCCGCTCGGCCATCGCGGCCGTGAAATAATGCACCTTCCAGTCCGCCGCGATCGCCAGGTGCAACGGGTAGACGCGGCCGTCGATGAACATCGCCCGGTATTTGCGCGCCATGCCGTCCGGCCCGCGCGCGTCGTGATACGCGATCGCGAGCACCTCCTCCCCCGGCAGCCCGGCGGCCGCGTCGGCCAGCGCGCCGTGGCTGTCGACGCGCACGAAATGCCGGCCGGTGTGGAAACCCGGCGCGCGCAGCAGCAGGGGGAACGCCAGCCCTTCGGCCGTTGCCAGCGCCGCGCGCGGCAGCACCCGCATCCGCGGCGCGATCACGCCGGGGATCGTGGCCAGGCGCTGCGCCATCTCGGCCCGGCCCGTCGCGCGCACCCGCCCGGGCGGGTTGATCACCGGCACCGTGCCGCCGGCGAGCATGGCCTCCGCGCGGATCAGCGCCGCAGCACACAAATCCGCATCCCCGATCGCGTTCACCACCAGATCATGCGGTGGCAACGCCTCCCCGGGGGCGTGGAAATCGGCACAGACCGCAGTGACCGCAAAGCGGCGATCGTCGATCCAGTGCCGGGTCGGGACGTTGCCGCCGCGTGCCGCGACAAGCACGAGCAGCGGCACGCCGGGCCCGGTGCCACGATAGCGCCGGCGGGAGACGGCATGGCCGGCGAAGCCCTGCTGCCAATGCGCCTCCGCCCCCGGATCCCCGAGCGCACTCAATGCCCGCGCCAGGCCCTGATGCGCCTGCGGGAACACGGGGTCGGCGGCGAGCGCGGCCCGGTACTGCGCGCACGCGCCCGCAAGATCGTCGTCTTCCGACAGCAGATTGCCGAGACCGACGCGCGCCGTCGGGTCATCCGGATGGCAGCGGACCGCCTGGGCATAGGCGGTGCGCGCCGCGGAGCGGTGGCCGCTCGCCTCGCACAGCGCGCCGAGTTCGAGCAGCGCGGCACGCTGCGTCGGGTCGCGCCGCAGCATCTCGAGATAGGCGCCCTTTGCGGCCTCATCCGCGCCCGAACCGGCCAGCGTGCGGGCATGATCGAGCGCATGCCGCACGCCGCCGGGCACTGGTGCGACCGCGATGGAGGCGGAACGGCGCATGACGAGGGTCCCTGCTGTGAGGCACGCGGACGCACCGTGCCGCCGCCGGCTTAAGCAGGCCCTAATGGCGACTGTCGACATGTTCGGCCTTCGAAAGCGGGGCCGGTCGGCAGAGGTGCCCCGCGGGTCAGACGGCGAAGCCGGTCTTGCTGCGCACGTATTCCAGCCGGTACCGCCCGCTCACGATCGGCGCCCGGGCGCCGGCGCGGGCCAGCATCGCCGCGACGTCGGTCAGCGCCAGCGCGTCCGCGTCGGTGGCCTCGATCAGCACGAACCAGGCGGGGACCGCCTGCAGATCGGTGCGGTCGCGGGTTTCCGTTGTGCGCACACCCGAGGCCGCCAGCTCGGTGCGGCAGAGATGCGCCCCGGTGACCCGCGGCAGGGTTGCGGCACTGCGCACCACGGTGCGCAGTGCCGGCGCCAGCCACGCCTCCGCCTCGAAGCGCAAAGTGCCCATCACCCCGCCCAGGCCGGGCCCGCGGCTTTCGACCACCGCCGCGAGGGCGCGGGTGGTGGCGCGAAACTCCGCCGTGACTTCCTTGGTTGCCGGCGTCGGGTCGTTCAGCCGGGCGGCGTAGTCGGCACCCGTGACCACCGGCAGTGCGTCGGCTTCATAGAGGGTGAAGAACTCGGGCGTGGTCGCCGAATCCAGCGCCACCAGCCGCCGGCCGCGGCGAAAGCCCGGAATGCCGACCCGTTCCGGCATGTGTTCGTTGTTATGCCAGTCGTAGAACCGGCTTCGCACCTCTGGGGCGATCCCGTTCCAGATCGCCACCACCGCCTCGCCTGCCAGCATGTTCCCCTCTCCGCGTTGCGTCACCCCGCGCTATGCTGGCACGGTTCGCGCAGCGACGGGAGGAAGCGATGCCGGAGGTCTATATCCATGCGGTGGAGGGGCGCACGATCGAGCAGAAGCGTGCGCTGGTGAAGGCCGTCACCGCGGCGGTGGTGACGCATTTCGCCGTGGCGCCGGAAGCGGTGATGGTGGAGATCGTCGAAACCGCATGCCACAACAAGGCAAAGGGCGGCGTGCTGTTCAGCGAGCGCTGAGGGTTCGATCGCCTGTCACGTCCCAAGCAGCGCCAGCAACCCCGCCAGCAGCCGCGTCGGCGATGGCGGGCAGCCCGGGATCGTCAGGTCCACCGGCACGACCTTCGCCACCGAACCGACGCAGGCGGCGCTGGCCGCGAACACCCCGCAGCCGGCGCCGCAATCGCCGACTGCCACCACCCATTTCGGATCCGGCGTGGCGGCGTGCGTGCGCACCAATGCCTCGCGCATGTGCCAGGTGACCGGGCCTGTCACCATCAGCACGTCGGCGTGGCGCGGCGAGGCGACGAACCGCAACCCGAACCGTTCCAGGTCGTAGAAGGCGTTGCCCAGCGCGTTCAGCTCCAGCTCGCAGCCGTTGCACGATCCCGCATCGATGGCACGGATCGAAAGGCTGCGCCCCAGCCGCCGGCGCGCCGCCGCATCGAGCTGCGCGCCCAGCGCGGCAAGCTCCGGGTCCGGCACCGGCGGTTCGGTGAGCGGCGGGCGTAGGCCCGAGAGCAAGGTGCGGAACATCAGAGATCGTGCCCCGAATAGGCGCAGTTGAAGGATTTGTTGCAGAGCGGGAAGTCGGCGACGATGTTGCCCTCGATGGCGGCTTCCAGCAGCGGCCACTGGAACCAGGACGGGTCGCGCAGATGCGCGCGCACGACCGTGTCGCCATCCATCCGCACCCAGGCCAGGATGTCGCCGCGAAAGCCTTCCACCAGGGCGATCCCCTCGCCGGCCGCTTCCGGCAGGGCGGCGCGCACGGGGCCTTCGGGCAGGCGATCGAGGATCTGTTCGACCAGGCGCAGGCTTTGTTCGATCTCCTCGATGCGGATCCAGACGCGGGCGTTGACGTCGCCCTCGGTGCGGATCGGGATCTCGAACGCAAGCCGGTCGTACGGCGGGTAGCCCGGGTTGCGGCGGGCGTCGAAATCGCGGCCGGAGGCGCGGCCGACAGGGCCGCCGGCACCGAAGCGCGCGGCCAGGTCGGCGGTGACGATGCCGGTGCCGACGGTGCGGTCCTGCAAGGACGCGGTGCCGTCGTAGAGCGCGACCAGGCGGGCGAAGCGGGCGCGCAGCTCGTCCACCAGCGCGCCGAGCCGGGCCGCGCCGTCGGCCGGCAGGTCAACCGCGAGCCCGCCCGGAACCACCACGTCCATCATCAGCCGGTGGCCGAAGCAGGCGCTCGCGGCGCGCAGCACGCGCTCGCGCAGCACCGCGCAATGCGCGAGCATGAGGGCGAAGGCGGCATCGTTGCAGATGCCGCCGACATCGCCGAGGTGGTTGGCGAGCCGCTCCAGCTCCGCCGCCAGCGCGCGCAGCCACACCGCGCGCGGCGGCGGTTCGGCGCCGAACGCGGCCTCGGTCGCGCGGGCGAAGGCGAGCGCGTAGGCCACCGTGCTGTCGCCGCAGACGCGCCCGGCGATGCGCGCCGCGGCGGGCAGGGCGGCGCCGGCGAGCAGGGCTTCGACGCCTTTGTGGGCGTAGCCGAGGCGCTGTTCCAGCCGCACCACCGTCTCCCCGTCGCAGGTGAAGCGGAAATGCCCGGGCTCGATGATGCCGGCGTGCACGGGCCCCACCGGGATCTGATGCAGATCGGCGCCCTCGACCGGAAGGAACGGATAGGCGGTCGGGTGCGCGCCATGCAGGAGCCAGGGGCGCGTGTCGGGCAGGCCGATCGGGTCGAGCCCGTACAGATCGTGGACGGTGCGTTCCAGGCGCAGCGCGGGTGCGTGCACGCGGCTGATCGAGGGGTAGCGCCCGTCCGGGCAGGCGCGGATCAGATGCCGGATGACCGGTCCCGACGCACCGGACTCCGCGCCCTCCAGCACCGCCAGATGCACGGCCCCCGGCTCGCCCCACAGCCCGAGCAGGGTCGCCTCCCCGGCAGCGAGCCGCGCCGCCGTATCATCCCACCCGCTCATCCCAGCATCGCCGCCACATGGCGGAACCAGGCCACCAGCGGTCCCGGCAGCCAGATCCCGGCGATCAGCACCAGCGCCAGATGCGCGAACATCGGCACGTAGGACGCATGCACCGGCCCCACCGGCCCGCGCGGCGGCCCGAACGCGACCTCGGTCACGCGCAGGAGCAGCGCGCCGAAAGCGAGCAACAGGCCGAACACCAGCCCCAGTGCCAGCAGCGGCGCGCGCGCAAAGGTGGAGCTCACCACCAGGAACTCGCTCGTGAATACGCCGAACGGCGGCAACCCGGCGATCGCCGCCACGCCCGCAAGCAGGCCCCAGCCGAGCAGCGGGTGGCTTTCCGTCAGCCCGCCGATCTCGGCGATGCGCTGCGTGCCCTTCACCTGCGCAACGTGTCCCACCGAGAAGAAGATCGCCGACTTGGTCAGGCTGTGCATCGTCATCTGCAACAGGCCGGCGAAATTGCCGAGCGGCCCCGCCATGCCGAAGGAGAACACGATGATCCCCATGTGCTCGATCGAGGAATAGGCGAACAGCCGCTTGATGTCGCGCCGCCGGTACAGCATGAACGCGGCGAAGATCAGCGACAGCAACCCGAGTGCGATCATCAGCGGCCCCGGCGCGATCGCCCCCGGACACGCCGCCAGCAGCATCTTGAAGCGCAGCAGCGCATACAGCGCCACGTTCAGCAGCAGCCCCGAGAGCACCGCGGAGATCGGCGTCGGGCCCTCCGCGTGCGCATCCGGCAGCCAGGCGTGCATCGGCGCCAGCCCGACCTTGGTGCCATAGCCCAGCAGCAGGAACACGAAGGCGACATCGAGCAAGGCCGGATCGAACCCGCCTGCGTGGCGCACCAGCACGGTCCATTCCATCGCGCGCAGCCCCTCCCCTACCTCCGGCCGCGCCGCCAGATAGACGAGGATGGTGCCGAACAAGGCCAGCGCGATGCCGACGCTGCCGAGGATGAAATATTTCCACGCCGCTTCCAGCGCCGCATGGGTGCGGTAGATGCCGACCATCATCACCGTGGACAAGGTCGCCAGCTCCACCGCGACCCACATCACGCCGATGTCGTTCGCCACCAGCGCCAGGTTCATACCGAACATCATCACCTGGAACATCGCATGGTAGAAGCGCAGGTAACCGGGTGTGAGCCGCCCCGTCTCCAGCTCGTGGCCGATGTAGCTCGCGGAGAAGACGCTGGTCGTGGTACCGACGAAGGTGCCGAGCACGATGAACACCACGTTCAGATCGTCGACCAGCACAAACTGTCCCGGCACCGGCCGGTGGAACAGCAGCGACAGCGCGGCAAGGAACGCAAGCGCGCTGGCCGCCACGTTGATTCGCGCCGAGCGGCGGTAGTCGGTCTGGCTCGCCAGCAGCGCCGCGGCCAGCAGCGGCACGACCAGCACGAAGTCGATGCCGATCATCGCCGTTCGCCCCGGAAGGCGTCGAGCGCACCGAGATCGACGGTGTCGAAGCGCTCGCGGATGCGGAACAGGAAGATGCCGATCACGATGAACGCGACCAGCACGGAGAACGCGACGCTGATCTCCACCACGAGCGGCATGCCGCGCGCGCCGGTGGCGGCGAGGCTGATGCCGTTGTCGATCGAAAGGAAGCCCACCACCTGGCTGACCGCGTTGCGCCGGGTCACCATGATGAGCAGCCCGATCAGCACCACGGACAGGGCGAGCGCGATGTCCTGCCGCGCCACCGGATCGACCCGCGACGTGACCGGCAGCATCACCTCCATCGCCAGCGCGATCAGCCCCATGCCGGCAAGCATGGTGGGGCCGATGCCCACCACCGTCTCGATCTCCCGGTGCAAGCCCAGGCGCACGACGATGCGCTTCAGCGCCCAGGGGATGAACGCGGCCTTGAAGCCGAGCGCGATCGCTGCGGTGACGAACAGATCGGGCGCGCCCTGCAGATGCGCCTGCCACGCCACCGAGGCCGACAGGATCACCGACTGCACCGCCAGCACGTTGATCAGCGCGACCAGCCGGTCCTGATACAGCATGGTCAGGCTGGCGAGCACGAGCAGCCCGGCCAGGGTGTGCGCGACGTCGAACGCGAACCCGCCCATGCGCGCTACAATCCCTTCGAGACGAACAGGAGAAGCGTGGCGAGCAAGCCCAGCATCAGCGCGCCGCCGAGCAGGTTCGGCACCCGGAACACCCGCATCTTGGCGATCGCCGTCTCGAACGTCCCGAGCAGCGCGCCCGCCACCACGAGCTTGGCCGCATAGGCCGCGAGCCCGATCGCGTAGCCGCCGGGACCCTCCCCTCCCACCGCGAGGCCGATGGGGACGAAGATGCAGCCGATCGCCGAGACCATCAGCAGCAGCTTGAGCGCGGCGGTGAGCTCGATCATCGCCAGGTGGCGGCCGGAATATTCCAGCACCATCGCCTCGTGCACCATGGTGAGTTCCAGGTGCGTGGCGGGGTTGTCGACCGGGATGCGCGCGTTCTCGGCCAGGGCGACGATCAGGAACGCCACCAGCGCCAGCGCCAGGGATACGCGCAGGCCGACCGCGGGGGAATCGCATGAAACGGGCGATGGTGGAGAGCTGCGAAGAGCCCGCGAGCAACGCCAGCGCGATGATGATCATCAGCATCGCGGGTTCGGCCAACGCGGCGATCATCACTTCCCGGGACGATCCGATCCCGCCGAACGCGGTGCCGATGTCCATCCCCGCCAGGGTCAGCAGGAAACGCGCCGCGCCGAGCAGGGCGATGATGGCGATCAGATCGCCGGTCCAGGAGAAAATCAGGCCGGTGGCGAAGGTCGGCACCAGCGCGGCGGCAACCCAGGTGAAGGCGAAGATCAGGTAGGGCGCGACGCGGAACAGCCAGGACGCGTTCTCCGCCAGCACCACCTCCTTGCCCAGCAGCCGGCGCAGGTCGCGATAGGGCTGGAACACCGAGGCGCCGCGCCGGCGCTGCAACCGCGCCTTCACCTTGCGCACCCAGCCGGTCAGCAGCGGCGCCAGCGCCAGCACCAGCGCCATCTGCCCGCCCTGGACCAGCAGGCGAAGATCACTGCCACAGCGCCAGCGCCAGCAGCAGTGCCACGAGGGCCGCGAACACGAAGCCCAGGTAGCGGCGGATGGTGAGGAACTGCAGCCGGTTGAGCGAGAGCGACGTCCGCTCCACCCATCCTGCCACCGGTGCGTAGCCCCAGTCCCACACCGGGTCATGGATCGCCTTGTCGATCCGCGCCGGGGCGGTGTCGCCCGGCGGCGGCAGGGTGACGTCTTCGTGCGCACCGAACAGGCTGGCGGCGAACACGCGGCGGATCGGCTGGGCGAAGCTGTCGGCGGTGTATTGCGTCATCGGGCTGGGATCGGGAAAGCCGCAGTCCCAGGCGGGCGCGCGGCGGAGTGCGTGCGAGGCGAAGCGGTGGATCGCCGCCACGGTGATCGCCGCTCGCCGCGGCGACGAACAGAAAGATCAGCAGTCCGTTGTAGGAACTGCGCGCCGCCGCCACCGGAATGACGGAAACCCACGGCAGCGCAAGCTGCGCCGGCAGCCGCGTGCCAAGCAGCAGGTGCGCGACCGGCGCCAGCGCGTCGATCATCACCCCGGGAAAAATCCCGGCGAGCACGCAGAGCGCGGCGAACCCGGCCATGGCGGCGACGCGAAAACCCATCCACCTCGCCCGCCGCGGCGGCGGCTTCACTGCGCGGACGGCCGAGGAAGGCGATGCCGAACGCCTTGACGAAGCACGCCGCGGCCAGCGCGGCGGCGAGCGCAAGCAGCGCCCCGTCCGCCGGCAGCATCACCTTGAAGCCCCATTGCGGCAGGTCGGGATGCAGCAGGATCGCCTGGAAGGTCAGCCATTCCGAGACGAAACCGTTGAGCGGCGGCAGCGCCGGAGATCGCCGCGCAGCCGATCAGGAACACGAAGCTCGTGACCCGCATCCGGTGGATCAGCCCGCCGAGCCGGTCCAGGTCGCGCGTGCCGGTGGCGGTCTGCACCGCGCCGGCGCCGATGAACAGCAGGCTCTTGAACAGCGCATGGTTGAACACGTGCAACAGCGCCGCGGTCAGCGCGAGCGCCGCACCGGTCGGGTCCCCGTCGGCGCGGAACGCCATCGCGAGGCCGAGGCCGAGGAAGATGATGCCGATGTTCTCGACCGTGCTGTAGGCGAGCAGCCGCTTCAGGTCGCTGCTCCATCAGCGCATACAGCACGCCGAGCACCGCGGTGCCCCCGCCCAGCGCCAGCACCACGACCGCGCTCCACCACGGCGGGGCGCCGAGCAGGTCGAAGACGACGCGGACGAAGGCATAGACCGCGACCTTGGTCATCACCCCGCTCATCAGCGCGGAGACATGGCTGGGGGCGGCGGGATGCGCCTCCGGCAGCCAGACGTGCAGCGGCACGAGCCCGGCCTTGGCGCCGGCGCCGAACAGCACAAGCATCAGCGCGAGCGCGGCCACCCAGCCTGCCGGGTGCGCGAGCGCGCATGGCGGCGAAGCTGTAATCCCCTGCCGGCCCGGCGAGCAGGCCGAAGCCGAGCAGCAGGGCGAGGCCCGACAGGGTCGCCATCAGCAGATACAGCACGCCGGCGCGCCGTGTGCGCGGCTCGTGGTGGTGCGCCAGGACCAGCGCCCAGGAGGCGACCGACATGAGTTCCCAGGCGAACAGGAAGCCGAACGCATCGGCCGCGACCAGCACGAGGTTCATCGCGGCGAGGAAGACCGGATAGAACGGCAGCACCCGCTCCGGCTCGGCCGTGTGGCGGCCGTAGCCGAGGGCGTACAGGCTGGCGCCGGCGCCGCCCAGGTTGACCACGAACAGGAAGAACCCGGCCAGCGGGTCGAGCCGGAACCGGGCACCGATCCAGGGCAGGAACAGCGGCAGGGTGAGCCCGGCGGGCGGGGCGGCGAGTGCGGCGAGGCCCGCCAGGGCCAGCAAGGTGCAGAGCGCCAGGCAGGCGCCATAGACCAGGATGCCCCCATCCAGGATGCCCCCATCCCTGGCCCGTGCGCGGATCGCGCCCGCGAGGCCGGTGGCAAGCAGGGCGGCGACCGCCAGCAGAACGCATGCCGGCAGGAGAGGTACGTGCATCAGCCGGCCGGCCCCTTGAGGCGCACGCCGCGGCCGCCGCCGGGGCTGGCGCCGCCGTCGCCGAGCAGCGCGATTCCGGCCTCGTCCAGCGCGCCGACCAGCTTCATCAGCGAGTTCGACATTGCCACGGATGACGCCCTCGCTCGCCTCCATGCGCTGGATGGTGGGGAGCGACAGGCCGGAGAGTTCGGCCAGGCGGCGCTGGTCGATCCCCAACAGGGCGCGGGCGGCGCGCATCTGGCCGGCGGTGATCATGTCAGGGCAAAATTACGCTACAGACGCTATAAGTCAAGCATAAAACATCACTAATAGGGTCCAGACCGTAGTGGCGTGGGGGCCGAAAGCGGAGATTCCGCCACCCACCGGCCGGGCGCCGGCCGCACCAGGGCGATCGCATTTGGCCCGAACGCACCGTGATGCCTCTACGGTGCGAGACGCCGCGCGGCGGGCCGCGGGGCACCGGCCGCGCGGCGGCCCATCACGCGCATGCGCTCCGTTCCAGGCCGTAGCCGGCTCGCGTCGGCCCGGCGGCGGTCCCATAGTGGGGGGCGTCGGAGCCCGACGTCGTGACTCCGGTCCGCCTCACTGCCAGCCGGGATGCAGTGCCATGTCCGAAGCCAGTCCGCCGCGCCTGTCCGGGGTGCTGGAGACCTCGCTCTACGTCGAAGACCTCGACCGCGCGGCCGGGTTCTATCGCGGCCTGTTCGGCCTCGAGACCTTCGTCGCGGACCAGCGCATGATCGCCCTCGGCCTGCCGGGCGGTGCGGTGCTGCTGCTGTTCGCCCACGGCGCCACCGACGCGCCGGCGCCCGCGCCCGGCGGCGCGGAGATCCCGCCGCACGGCGGCAGCGGCTCCCTGCACCTCTGTTTCGCGATCCCGTTCGGCGAGCTGGCGGCGTGGGAACGGCATCTGGCGGAACGCGGCGTGGCGGTGGAAAGCCGGATCCGCTGGCCGCGCGGCGGCACCAGCCTCTATTTCCGCGACCCCGACGGACACTCGATCGAGCTCGCCACCCCCGGCCTGTGGCCGAACGCCTGAATGGAGGCCGCCACCCGGTCCCCGCCCACGCGCACCGATGCAGCACGCTGGATCAGCCTGGCGCTGATCGCGGCGCTGTTCGTACTCGCCGCCGCGGCCGCCCTGGCGCCGTGGGCGATGCCGGGCAACGATGCGGCAGCGCGACGGATCGCCGCGGGGGGGATTTTTGCCGCGAGCTATCTGGCGCTGGCAATCGGGCGGGTGCCGGGTCTTGCCATCGATCGCGCCGGGATCGCGCTGGTCGGCGCGAGCCTGATGGTCGCCTCTGGCGCGATGCCGCTCGCGGACGCCTATCGCGCGATCGACCTCGACACGCTCACCCTGTTGCTCGGCATGATGATCGTGGTGGCGAACCTGCGGTTGTCCGGGTTCTTCGCGATGGCCACCGCCTGGGTCGCGCGGCATGCACGGCGGCCGATCCTGCTGCTGGCGGCAATCGTTGCCGTCGCGGGGCTTGCCTCGGCGTTCCTGGTGAACGATGCGATCTGCCTGGTGCTGGCGCCGCTGGTGGTCGATCTGACCCTGGCGCTGCGACGCAACCCGGTGCCGTATCTGCTCGCGGTGGCGATGGCGTCGAACATCGGATCCGTCGCAACGATCACCGGCAATCCGCAGAACATGCTGATCGGCGGATACTCCGCCATCCCCTATGCGACCTTCGCCGGCGCGCTGGCGCCGGTGGCGCTGGCGGGGCTGGTCGTCGCCGGCGGGCTGATCGCGCTGTTCTACCGCGCGGAGTTTGCGGCCGAGGCGCCGCTCGCCCCGCGTCGGGTGCGGATCCGGGCGAACCGGGTGCTGGTGGCGCGGTCCCTGGCCGCCACGGCGGCGGTGATCGCCCTTTTTTTTGCCGGCCAGCCGCCGGCCAAGGCGGCGGTGGTCGTGGGTGCGCTGCTGCTGCTGACGCGGCGGGTGAAGAGCGCGCGCATCTATGCCGAGATCGACTGGTCGCTGCTGCTGATGTTCGCCGGGCTGTTCGTGATCGTCGCCGGTGCGGAACATCGGCTGTTGACCCCCGCGATCGTCGCCGCGGCAGGGCGGCTGCACCTCGGGCACGTCGCGGTGCTGAGCGCGCTCACCGCGGTGCTGTCCAACCTGGTCAGCAACGTGCCGGCGGTGCTGGTGCTGCGGCCGTTCGTGGCCCATCTTGCCGACCCGGCGCGAGCGTGGCTGGTGGTGGCGATGGCCTCGACGCTCGCGGGGAATTTCACCCTGCTCGGATCGATCGCCAACCTGATCGTGGCCGAGAAGGCGGCGCGGCGCGGCGTCGCGATCGGGTTCCGGGCGTATTTCCTGGTGGGCGCGCCGGTGACGGTGGCAACCCTGGTGATCGGGGCGCTATGGCTGGCGCGGTAAGGGACCGTTCACGGGCGGGCGGTAGACTTTGCGGGTGAACCGCAGATCAGGCCGAGATGCTCGACATGCCGCTTGAACCCGATGTTGCCCCGCCCTACCCTTCCCCCATGGAACCGCGGGTCGCCGTGCTGGAGGAGCTTGCCCGTACGACCGGGGCCGCACTGGAGCGGATGGACCGGCGGCTGGATCTGATGGCGGCCGAGTTTCGCGCCGGCCTGGATGGTCTGCGCGCGGAATCCAGGAACGGCATCGAGGGGCTACGCAGCGAGTACCGGGCCGATTTCCGCTGGCTGCTGGGCACCATGCTGGCCGGGTTCGGCACCATCCTGGGGCTGTTGGGCGGCCTGATCGGCGTGATCCTGCACGGGATCCACTGACGCGGAAGAACCCGCGCGCCCCGCCTACGCCGCCGGCACCTGCATCTCCCCCAGATACGCCTCCCGAATCATCGGGTTCTGCCGCAGCTCCGCCGCGTTCCCGCTGAGCACCACCTGCCCGGTCTGCAGCACATAGGCCCGATGCGCGATCTGCAACGCCATGTTGGCGTTCTGCTCCACCATGAAGATGGTGGTGCCCTGCTTGTTGATCTGCTGGATGATATCGAACACCTGCTCGACGAAGATCGGCGACAGGCCCATCGAGGGTTCGTCCATGCAGAGCAACCGCGGGCGCGCCATCAGTGCGCGGCCCATCGCCACCATCTGCTGCTCGCCGCCCGAGAGCGTGCCGGCGATCTGGGTCCGCCGCTCCTTGACGCGCGGGAACAGGGAATAGACCCGTTCCAGGTCTTTATCGAACTCGGGGCCCCGCGCGCGCAGATAGGCGCCCATCTCCAGATTCTCGAACACCGTCATGCGGGCGAACAGCCGGCGCGCTTCCAGCACCGGGGCGATGCCGCGCTTCACCCGTTCCGCGGTCGGCAGTTTCTCGATCGGCTTGCCGTCGAAGATCACGGTGCCGGTGGTGGGGCGGACCACGCCCATGATGGTCTTCATGGTGGTCGACTTGCCGCAGGCGTTGCCGCCGAGCAGGGAGACGATCTCCCCTTCCTCGATCGCGTAGTTGACGTTCTTCAGGACGTGCAGGTCGCCGTAGTACGTATTGACATCGTTGAACTCAAGCAACATGGACGGGCCCCGTGGTGCCGGCGGCGGCGGCCTGCGCGTTGCGGCCGAGGTAGGCGCGCAGCACTTCCTCGTCGCGCCGCACCTCGTCGGGGCGGCCTTTCGCGATCACCTCGCCATGGTCCAGCACGTAGACGGTATCGGCCAGGGTGGTGACCACATCGAGCTTGTGTTCGATCAGCAGGACGGTCAGGCCGAGGCCCTTCAGCCCCTTGATCTGTTCGGCGAGTTCCAGGGTCTCCGCCGGGTTCATCCCCGCCGTGGGCTCGTCGAGCAGCAGCAGCCGCGGCCGCGAGGCAAGCGCGCGGGCGATCTCGGTGCGCCGGCGGTTGGCGTACGACAGGCCGCTCACCGCCTGGCCTGCGCGCGGGGTGAGGCGGTTGCCGAAAATCGCCAATATCTCCATCGCCCAGTCGATCGCTTCCCGCTCCTCCCGCCGCGTGCCGGGCGGGCGGATCACGGCGGAGACCGCACCGGTCCCAAGCCGCGCGTGCTGACCGACCAGCACGTTCTGCAGCACGGTGAGCGTCGGGAACAGGCGGATGTTCTGGAACGTGCGGGCGATACCTTTGACCAGGATCTGATAGTCGTGCAGCCCGAGGATTTCCTCGTCGTGGAAGCGGATGCTGCCGCCGTCGGCGTGCACGAGGCCGGTGATCACGTTGAACAGGGTCGATTTGCCCGACCCGTTGGGGCCGATCACCGCCACCACGCCGCCCGCCGGCACGTCGATATCGACCGCGTTCAGGGCGACGAGGCCGCCGAATTTCACCGTCACGCCGCGCACGGCCAGCGCGGTGGCGTCGCTGTTCGCCTCCCCGCCCAGGCCGGACAGACGCAGTTCGCCGAAGCCGCGCTGCACCACTGCGTGCTGCTGTTCGAAGCTCAGCGCAGCGGGCGGCCGGTAGGCCGGGATCAACCCTTGGCGGCGGTACAGCATCATCAGCACCAGGATGACGCCGAAGATCAGTTCGATCGACGGCACCAGATCGATATGCGCGATCCATCGGTTGCCGATTGCGCGACCGAAATCGTCGATCCAGCCGGTGAGGTCTTCCAGCCACCACGATTGCAGCAGTTGCAGGATGAAAGCGCCGGCGACCGCGCCCCAGATGCTGCCGATGCCGCCGAAGACGATCATCACCAGGATCATCACCGAGACCGGGAAGCCGAACATGTCCGGTGTCGCGGTCTGCAGCTTGGCGACATACAGCACGCCCGTCGCGCCGGCGAAGGCCGCACCGGTCGCGAAGGCGAGCAGCTTGAAGCGGGTACGGTTCACGCCCATCGCACCGGCCGCGATCTCGTCCTCGCGGATCGCCATCCAGGCCCGGCCGACGCGGGAATCGCGCAGCCGGGTGGAGACGAACACGAGGAAGCCGACCAGCACGATCGCCACGTAGTAGTAGGGCGTGGCGTCCACCCCGAAGCTGTGGCCGAACAACTGCGGCGCCGCCACGCCGTTGAGCCCGGCCGCCCCGTTGGTCAGGCTCGCCCAGTTGCGCACCACGATCGGCACGATCTCGCCGAACCCGAGGGTGACGATCGCCAGGTAGTCGCCCTTGAGCCGCAGGGTGGGCGCGCCGAACGCCACGCCGCAGCCGGCCGCGATCAGCGCCGCGAACGGCAAGGCCAGCCAGAACGACAGGGTGAAATGCACCACGAAGCCGGAGCTTTCCCCCGGCATCTGCGCCACCAGCCCGAGCTCCTGGAACGGCACCCAGAAACTGCTCCAGTCAGGCTGCAACTGGAACGAGGTCAGGATGCCGTAGGTATAGGCACCGATGGCGAAGAACGCGGCATAGCCGAGGTCGAGCAGCCCGGCGAAACCGACGACGATGTTCAGCCCCAGCGCCAGGCAGGCGTACGAGGCCGCGTTGGCCATGCTGTCGATATCGGCATCGTTGTTGTGGTAGAGCGGGAAGCCCAGCGCGGCGAGCGCCACCAGGATCAGCAGCGCCTGGCGCCGGCGGGCTTCGGGGATCGTCGCGAAGGGCCGGGCGACGGCGGCAGCGATGGCGGGCATGGACGCGGCTCCCGCTCAGGATTTGGTCGGCGCCATCCGGCCGAACAGACCGGAGGGACGGAACACCAGGACCAGCACCAGGATCGAGAAGATGATGACGTCGGCCCATTCGGTGGCGATGAACTGGCCGCCATAGGCCTCCACCAGCCCGATGACGATGCCGCCCACCATCGCCCCCGGCACGTTGCCGATGCCGCCCAGCACGGCGGCGGTGAAGGCGCGCAGCCCGGCGGTGAAGCCGATGATGAAGCTGGTGAAATTGTAATAGAGCCCGAAGATCAGCCCGCCCGCCCCGGCCAGCGCGGAGCCGAGGAAGAAGGCGGTCATGATGACCCGGTCGACCTCCACCCCCATCATCCGCGCCGCTTCCGGATCCTGCGCGGTGGCGCGCATCGCCTTGCCGAGCTTCGACTTCTGTACGAACAGCCAGAGCCCACCCATCAGCACCACGGAAGCGCCCCAGATCAGCACCTGCCGCAGTTCGAGCACCGCCCCGTCCACATGCCAGCGCAGCGGCGGCAGCGGATTCGGGAAGTTCTTCGAATCCGCGCCGACCGTGATCAGGATCAGGTTGAACAGGATGTAGGAGACGCCGATGGTGGTGATCATCGCCGCCGGCCCGGTGATGCCGCGCAGCGGACGCAGCGACAGCCGTTCGATCACCACCCCGATGGTGCCGGAGGCGAGCATGGTCACGGCGAAGGCGGCGATGAGCACGCCCGCCAGCGGCAGCCCGGTCAGGACGATCGCCTGACCGGACAGGCCGAAGGACTGCAACGTCCACATGGCGATGAAGGAGCCCACCATGAACACGTTGAAATGGGCGAAGTTGATCAGCTCCAGGATGCCGTAGATCAGGGTGAACCCCAGCGCCAGGAGCGCGTACATCGCTCCCAGGCTGAGGCCGTTGATCGTCTGCTGCAGCAGCAGGGACGAGAAGCTCATCGCCGCCGCTCAGGCTTGCGGCGCCACGCCGATATAGTGGTACTGCGCCGAGATATCGTTGAGCGGCTTCGCCTTGTCTTCGCGGATCTGGAACACGCTCACGGTGCGGTCGGTGAGGTCGCCGTTGGCGTCGAACGAGACCACACCCTGGATGGTCGGCACCTTGATGGTCTGGATGGTGTTGCGCACGGAGGCCTTGGTGACCGGCTTGCCGGCCTTCGCCAGTTGGGTGATCGCGGCGACCACGACCAGGCCGGCATCGTAGGAGGTGATGGAGTAGTCGTCCGGCGGGATGCCGAACTTGGCCTTGAACAGCTTGACGAATTCGGCCGCCTTGTCGGAATCGGTCAGATGCGGGGAGGCGATGGTGGCATACCAGCCCTCGGCGGCGGGGAAGCCGACCGCGGTCAGCATTTCCGGCCCGTAGACGCCGTCACCACCGCCGCGGATGACGTGCGGCATGATGTCATAGACCTGCTTGGCAAGCTTCACGCCGGCCTGCAGCACGCCACCGTAATAGATCGCCTGCGGATTGAGCGCCTTGATCTTGGTGAGCGCCGTCGTATAGTCCGCCGCCTTCGGATCCAGCCGATCGCGGCCGACCACCTGCATCCCCTTCTTCTTCGCCTGCGCCTCGAACGCATCCGCCAGGCCCACACCGTAGGCGCCGCTGTCGTCGAGGATGTAGACGCTCTTCACGTGCAGGACCTCGGCGTAGAAATTCGCCATGTTGGGGCCCTGGTAGGCATCGGTCGTCACGGTACGGAAATAGATCGCCTTGCCGGCGGGGCGGAACTGGGCGGCGAATTTCGGGTTGGTGATGTCGGGGTTGGTGGACGAGGGGGTGATGATCGCGAGATCGCCCTCGCTCAGGATCGGCGCCATCGCCTTGCCGGCGCCGCTCATTTGCGGGCCGATCGCGGCCACCATCTTCGGATTGGAGACCATCCGCCGCGCGTTGGTCGCAGCCTGGGCGGGATCGTACTGGCCGGCCGTGGCGGTGCCGTCGTCATAGACCACCACCCGCAGCTTGTAGCCCGGGATCGACCCGGCATCGTTGGCGTTGTCGAACGCGAGCTGCGCGCCGTCACGCATGCGCACCGCGCTGTCGGCGTCCGCACCGGTCAGGGACAGGTCGATACCGACATCCACCTCCTTCTCGGCGGCGGCGACGGCGGGGCCGGCCCCCAGGGCGGCGGTACCCAGGGCGGCGGCGGCGGCGGTGCTGGCGAGAAGTTGGGCGGCGGCCCGACGTGTAATCATTCCTGCGACCCCTGTGGTTCTGGTTGTGTGGCGACCGATGGCTTCCTGGCAGCCGATGCCTCTGGCTAGCAACGTTCGTGCCACCTGTCACGCCGTTTTTGGGCGGCTGGTGAGCAGTCTTGGCGGGTCGACGCCGGAAGCGCAATGGGCGGTGGCCGTCGCGTACCCGCGACATTAGCGGATTGTTCATCCCCGCACGCTTTCCTGCCGAGCCTGCCATGCCCGATTCACCTCCCCGACCGGACCCCTCGGCCGCCCCCGCGGCGACGCCGGCACCGCCGACCCAGGCGCCCGGTGGGGCCGAAGACGTGCCCGCCGCGGAACCACCGCCCCCGGCCGAGCCCACGGATTGTCACCTCGCGCATCGTCTGTTCGGCTCCTTCGGGCCGCCCCTCTTCCGCCGCTCGGAAGTCGACGGCGCACCGATCATGGTGGTCCAGCTCGGCGAGCGGGCGGCGGCGCTGCCGCTGCGCTCGCTCGCGCGGGAATTCGGCATCGCCGAGGAATCGGAGGATGGGCAGATGCTGGCGCGCATCGCCGAATCGCTCGACTTCGTCTCGGTGCTGCGCCCCGGCGACCCGCTGCCCAGCGAGGTGCTGACCGGGGAAGCGAGCTGGGAGCCGGATCCGCTGCATCTTGAAATCGCGCAGACACGGCTGCGGGTCAGCCTGGTCGATTGGCTGAATACCGACCGCGGGTCGGACCGACAGGCGCTGGATGCCGGCTCGCTGCTGGCGGTCGCGAATGATCCCAAGCTGCGCCACCAGGTGCAGAAGGCGCTCGCACGCGCCGCCGAAGCCCTGGGACTGGGAACCGCGGCGGAGGTGGTCGGGCTGCTCGAAGCCCTGGGGCGCGAGCTTGCGTATATCGAGGCGCTACGCGACCGGCTGCTGCGTCGGGTCCGAATCACGGCCGGGAAGATCGACCGCCTGTCGCGCGGCTGGCGCAGCGATGCCAGCCATATCGAGACCCTGACGCAGGTGAAACGCCTGACCGCCATCGCGCTACGCCAGATCGTCGCCCGCTTCGAGGTGCTCGACGCGCAAACCGGCGAAGTGATGGCGGCGCTGCGCAACGTCGAAAGCCAGCGTACTTTCATCCGCTCCAACCGCGACTGGCTATATCGCAGCCAGCGCGCCTGGGAGCCGATCCTGACGCAGTGGGACACGGCGGCCGGCACGTTCGACGAGGGCACCCTCGCCCTGCTCGCCAGTACCTACCAGTTTCTGGCACCGCGCTTCATGCCCGTCACGGAATGGATCTCGGCGACAAGGCCGGGCCAGCCGCAACGCCCAAACCGCGCGCCGCGGATGATCTGGTAGTGCCGGCGCAGTTCAGGGGTCGCGGCTGACCGCGGGGCGCTCCGCCGGCGGGTAGCGTCGCAGCAGCCGCAGCATCAGCCCCATCGCCGGCAGGGCGGCAAACATCGCCAGCGCATAGAACAACGTCCATCCAGTCGCCGCGGCCAGGAACCCCGACAGCCCGCCCACCGTGCGCAGCGCGATCGCCGCCAGGGAAGATAGCAGCGCGTACTGCGTCGCCGTGAAGCCGGGCGAGCAGAGGCCGGAGAGGTAGGTGATGAAGGCCGCGTCCGCCATGCCCTCGGCGAAGGATTCCACCGCGACCGTCGCGACCAGCACATGCGCCCGCCCGGCCGAAGCCGCGAGCAGCAGATACATCCCCATCGTCGATCGTCTGCACCCAGCCGGTGGCGAGCAGCGCCCGCCCGACCCCGATGCGCGCCACCAGCCAGCCGCCGAGCGCGGTGCCGCCCAGCGCGCAGGCGAGCGAGAGCGGCCCGTTGGCGACCGCGATCGCCGCGCGGTTGAAGCCGAGGTGGGTGTAGAACGGCGCCGTCATCACGCCGGCCATGGCCTCGCCCAGCTTGAACAGGGCGACGAAGCCCAGGATCGTGGGGGCGCCCGGACGAGCCAGCATCTCGCGCAGCGGCTCGATCACGGCGGCGCGCAGGCGGGCGCCGAGGCGCAGGCCGGCGGCGCGCACGCGCACCATCGGCTCCGGTGCCAGCAGGGTCACCAGCGGGCCGAGCGCCAGCAGGGCCGCCATCGCCGCCAGCGCGCCGTGCCAGCCGACCCAGCTTGCCGACGCGATCACCCCGGCGCCGGAGACGAGCAGCGCGACCCGGTAGCCCCAGACATAGGCCGCCATGGCCGCGCCTTGCGCGCGCGGCGGGAAGGTCTCGATCCGCCAGGCGTCGATCACGATGTCCTGGCTTGCGGACAGGAACGCGACCAGCCCCGCCGCGGCGATCGCGCCCGCCGGCGCCGTGTTCGGGTGCGACAGCGCGAGCAGCAGTGCGGCCAGCGCCAAGGCGGGCTGGATCGCCGCGAGCCAGCCCCGCCGGCGGCCGAGCCGGCCCAATGGCCCCGGGGGCCGCGCCTGGTCCAACACCGGCGCCCAGAGGAATTTCAGCGAATAGGCGAGCCCGACATTGGCGGTCAGGCCGATCAGCGCCAGCGACACCCCGCCCTCCGACAGCCAGAGGCGGAAGGTGAAGCCCGACAGCGGCAGCGGCAGGCCGGAGAAGAAGCCATAGGCACCCATCAGCCACAACCGATGGTCGGCGAGCAGGTGCCGGGGGGCGGAATCGAGGGGCCCGGAGTCGAGGAATCCGGGGTCGAGGGGAGCGGGGTCCGGGGATGGAGCGGCGTCGGTCATGACCGCGTTCCTGCTCAGCTTGGCGCCCGATGGCAACCGGGTCCCCGAACCGGCCGCGTGCAACGACATCGCGGACGCCCATCCGCGGCATTCGCCGCCAGGGGCACGAGCGCTCACAAGTTTTTGTCTTGTGTCAATCGTGTCGTATGATAACGGTTACGTGCTTCGGTCCGTTCCGATCAAGAAGGCATCATCAGAAGTTCGGAACGGCGCAGGTGCGCCGACGACGAGATCCGCCGACGGCATCTGAACGCAACAGGCTGCGCGGACCGCTGTCCGCGCACGTCCAGCGGCACGACAACCGGACAGGGGAGGTCAATATGGCGGAACAGCCAAGAGGTTCAGGTTCGTCGCCCCAAGGGCCCGACAGCGGCGCGGAGGGCGCTCGGTTCATCCACGACATCGTCAAGGATCCGGCGCACGTACCCGACGTGATGCGCCTGTGCGGCTATGTCGGCGCCTCGTCGGAGGCACACCACGAGCGGCTGTACCTGACGCCCGATCTCTCCTCCTATGTGGAGATCCCGACCGATGCGATCCTGCACCGGATGGCGATGCCGCGGGAGCAGGACCCGCAGGGGAGCGTGATCCTGTGGGTCCGCCAGGACGCAGCCCTCAAGCAAAAATCATCGCCGTCGGCAACCGCGCTGGCAGCTTATTTCCAGGGCGCAATGCAGGCCGCTGCGATGGCGGCACAGAACGCGGCGCCGGCACAGGCGTTGCCGATCGGGAGCCTGCCTCAGGCTCTTTGTCCGCCGTCGCCGGCCTGTTCGTTCCCGCAGGCCCTGTGCGGCCACACGGTGGTCCTGCCCTGTCCTCCGCCGTCGCCGCCGGTGGTGTGTTTGCACACCCCGGTCATCCATTGTCCGCCGCCGCCGACCGCGCCGGTCGCCTGCCCGCAGACGCCGGTCATCGCATGCCCGCCACCTTCGCCCCCGGCGGTGTGCCAGTACTCGCCGCCGGTGGTCTGCGTGCATTCGCCCCCGGTGGTCTGCCAGCATTCGCCCGGCGCCGTGTGTCCCATCTCGCCGCCCCCGGTGTGCCATGTTTCACCGCCCGCGGTCTGCGGCCCCCTGCGCACGCCCGAGATCCCGTGCACGATCCCGGCTCATATCTGTCCGCTGCCGCAGGCGATGGCCCAAGGGATGGCCCAGGGAATGGAGGCAGGAGGCGGGGGCCAGGCGGGCGTGGAGGCCCTTACCCTTCAGGTCTTCTGCCCTACCCACCCGGCCGCTTGCCAGGCCACGCCGGCGATCGCCTGTCCGGTGACCTTGCCCAATGTCTGCCAGCACTCGATCGTCATCGCCTGTCCGCCGCCGACCCCACCGGTCGTTTGCCAGCACTCGCCCTTCATCGCCTGCCATCCGACCTTGATCGGCTGCCCGCCGCGGACCCTGCCCATCGTGTGTCAGCACTCGCCGCTCGTCGCCTGCCATCCGACCTTGATCGGCTGCCCGCAGCTCACGCTGTTCTGCCCGGTGCAGACCATCGCCTGCCCGCAGCAGAGCGTAGCCTGCGGCGGCTACGGCCAGGGCGGTTTCGGGGCCGGATGATCCAAGTCGGAACCGGAACAACCGCCGACGGCCGGTCAGGTGCATCCGGCGCGGGTTCGCCCGGATGCACCTGACCGTTGCCAATGTCGTGCATTTCCTGATCGGCCGCGGCCTGCTCGACGCCGACGCCGTCGTGGACGGCGACCTGGTGGTTCTGGACGCCAGCCGGCGCAACCGGAACTTCAAGGTGATCACCGGTACCGGCGGCGTTTTCGTCAAGCAGATGCGGGAGATGCAGGCGGACGCCATGCTCACCCTGCGGCGCGAGGCGGCCTGCTACGAGCTGGCGCGATCGGACCCGGCGCTCGGGCGGCTGATGCCGCGTCTCGTGGCATACGACGCGCTGAGGCACGTGCTGGCGGTCGAGATCGTGGCGGACGCGGAGAGCCTCGCCGAATACCAGTTGCGCCACCGCGCCTTTCCACCTGCGCTCGGACAGGCGCTCGGCGAGGCGATCGGCCTCTATCACGCCCGCGCCGCCGACATCGCCGCGAACGAGTTCGATCCAGCCGCTGTTCGCCCGCCAGGTCCCGGTCGTGCTGACGCTCGGGCGGGGCGGTCATGCGATGCTCGGACACTACGGCCGCATCGGCCCGGCGCTGTCGGCCGTCATCCAGCAGCACCCCGAATTCCAGCACCTGCTCGACGGACTCGGCGAGGAGTGGCGCCGCGACAGCCTGATCCACGGCGACATGAAATGGGACAATGTCCTGGTCCTTTCCGGTGGCACGCCGACGCCCGATTTCCGGATCGTGGACTGGGAGATGGCCGATATCGGCGACGCCGCCTGGGACGTGGGGGCAGTGCTGCAGAGCTTTCTCACCGCCTGGATTTTGTCGATGCCGATCGGTAGCGGTCTCACGCCCGAGACCTATGTCGCCATGGCCGGCCAGCCGCTGGAGACGATGCGCCCCGTGATCGGCGCATTCTGGCGGGCGTACACGGACACCAGGGGATTCGGCGCGGCGGAGGCGCGGCGCCAGATCGAGCGTTGCCTGCGCTTCGGCGCCGCCCGTCTCGTCTGGTCGGCGATCGAGCAGCGGCTCTACGCCCCAGGCGTCGATCCCTCGGCGGCGGCGCTGCTGCAGGTAAGCCTGAACATCCTGCAGAACCCTGCCCGGGCGGTCAGGGAGTTGCTCGATGTTTGACATCGCCGGCACGGTCGACGCCTGCGCGGCCGAGCTTGCCGAGGTGCTCGGCGCGGTGGCGATTCTCTCGCCCGTCGCATTCGTCTTCAACGGCGGACCGCCGGTGGACGTCGCATCGGCGGCGGCCCCAGGGATGTGGGCCCAGGGGATGTGGGGCCAAGGAGCGTGGGGCGAACCGTCGGGCGCTCCGCCGCAGGGCGCGTCGGGGGAGCCCGACGGCCGCAACCCCGATGCGGCGCTCATGCACGCGCTCCAGAACGCACTCTACGACGGCTGCTACGCGCACCGGCTGGGCGAGCCGCGGGCGGCGCCGGCGACGACGCTTGCCGACGACCCCGCCTTCGCGCAGGAGCTGGCACGCGCGAACGCCGGCAGCGAGCGCTGGGAACCCGGCTGGGTGATCCAGCAGCTCGCGCCCAACGGCCAGGCGTTCGTGCGCAAGGGCGAGCGCGAGCGGATCGCCGTGCCGGGCGCGTTCATCTCCGCCATCGCCTCCGGGATGGTGGCCCAACCCGGCGGCAGCGTGCTCCTGCGCGCGCCGGCCGGGGCGCTTGGGGTGCAGCCGGGCTATTATTTCGCATTCGGCGAGACGCTGGAAGAGCTGGCGGAACAATTGAGCCTCGTGCGATTCTATTTCCACTGCGCGGCGGACGATGCCGCGCCGCTGCTCGGCGCGCTGACGTCGCGGTTGAATCGCTTTCAGATCCCGTTCCAGATGAAGCTGCCGTCCGCGCCCGCCCTCTACGGGCGCACCGATGCGGCAGTCCTGTATCTCGCCGTGCGCTATGTACCGATCGCGCTCCGCATCGTCGCGGAGGTACGAACCACCATTCCGCTCGATACCCCGGTGCCGCTGTTCGCCAAGCCGCTCTGGCCCGGCATTGCGACAGCGTTCGATCCCGCCAACGGCGAGAGTTTCGGATCGCATCGCTGCCGGCTGACCGCCGAAGGGCTCGTCGATGCCTGGCGCGAGGGGCGGCAGGATGGCCCGGCGCGACGCGCCGCCGTGGCGGCGCGGTTCGCGGCAGCGGGCCTCGACCTCGCACGGCCATGGCTCGGACCGGGATGCATCGATCCGTTCCGGCCGCCGCACGCGGAGCGCGGCTGATGGCCGACGCTGCGGCGCCGTTCCTCGCCACCGCCGACCGTATCGGCGCCCGGCTCTGCCGCGACGCCATCTGGGCCGGCGGGCGCTGCAACTGGCTCGGCTGGAGCATGGAGTTCCGCCGCGGCCAGTGGGCGCCGGCCACCCGTGCCATGGGTGCGCTGCTGTACGACGGCACCGCCGGCATCGGCCTGTTCCTGGCGCGGCTCGCAGCCCTGACCGGCGATGCGATCACACGCGCGACGGCGCGAGGCGCGCTGGCGCAGGCGCTGTCGCGTGCCGACGCGCTCGCCGACGCCGGCGAGTACGGGCTTTACGCCGGCGTCGCGGGGATCGCCCACGCCTGCATGGCTGCGGCCGTGCCGTTGAACGACGCAACGCTCGCCGTCCAGGGCGAACGCCTGCTGCGGCGCGCGGCGGGGATCGCGCCGCACCCGCAGCGGCTTGATGTCGTCAACGGCAGCGCCGGGCTGATCCCGCTCCTGATCGCCGCCGCCGGCCCGCACCGGGACGCCGCGCTGGCGGCGGCGGTAACGCATGCCGAGCAGCTTCTCGCGCGGGCGGACCGGTCGCCGGAAGGCTGGTCCTGGGACACTTTGGGCGCGAATGGCGCGCGCAACCTGGTGGGCTACTCGCACGGCACGGCCGGGATCGCCTGCGCCCTGGGCGAGCTGGCACGCGCGGTCGGCCGCCCCGACTTCCTGCACGGCGCGCGGGAGGCGTTGCGGTACGAGCGCCATTTTTTCCTGCCCACCCAGGGCAACTGGCCCGATTTCCGCGATTTCGGCGTATCGGACCCACCGCGCGATCTGCCGTGCATGCTGGCCTGGTGCCATGGTGCTCCGGGGATCGGAATCGGGCGGCTGCGGCTGCTCGATGTCCTCCCGGACGAACCGGGGCTGCGCGCCGAGGTGGACATCGCGATCGCCACCACCGCCGCCGCGCTCGACCTGCCCCTGGTAGAGGCCACGGGCAATTTCTCCCTGTGCCACGGGCACGGAGGGAATTGCGATCTGCTGCTCCTGGCGGCCGACCGCCTCGATCGGCCCGAGTTGCGGCGCCACGCCGAGCAGGCCGGGGCCGCTGCCATCGCGCGCTTCGAACAGCCGAACCAGCCGTGGCCCTGCGGCGTGCCGGGCGCGGGGGAGACGCCCAACCTCATGTTGGGGCTTGCGGGAATCGGATATTTCTACTTGCGTCTGCATGACTCCCGGACCGTGCCCTCCGTCCTCTCGATCGCCCCCGGCGCGGAGGCCGCACCCGCCGCATGAGGCGGCTCGGCGGCCGAACGGTACACCGCGGGGCAGGCGATCACGCGGCCGGCGGGGATTGACGCCACCCGGGCGGGGCATGCTACTCGTCGGTATCCACGCGCCGTCCACCGGGGAGAGCGTCCATGAAGCTGATGTGGTTCCATCTGATGCCGTACACCGAACTGCCGGAGGATTTCCGGGACCAGCAATCCCTCGGTGTGGGTCGATATCCATTCCTCGCTGTTCGACCCGGCGCGCGCGCATCACATGTACAACGACTTCATGGACGAGCTTGAATACGCGGCCGACTGCGGGTTCGATGCGGTCTGCGTGAACGAGCACCATTCCAACGGCTACGGGCTGATGCCCTCGCCCAACCTGATCGCCTCCTCGCTCGCGCGGCGCACCACCGATACCGCGATCTGCGTCATGGGCAACTCGCTCGCGCTGTATAATCCGCCGACGCGCGTTGCCGAAGAATTCGCGATGATCGACGTGATCTCCGGCGGGCGGCTGATCGCGGGCTTCCCGGTCGGCACGCCGATGGACACCTGCTACGCCTACGGCACCAACCCGAGCCAACTCCGCTCCCGCTACCTCGAAGCGCACGACCTGGTGATGCGCGCCTGGCGGGAGAAGGACACCTTCGCCTTCAACGGCCGCTACAACCAGCAGCGCTACGTCAACATCTGGCCGCGCCCGATCCAGCGTCCGCATCCGCCGATCTGGATCCCGGGCGGCGGGTCGGTGGAGACCTGGCAGTGGTGCGCCGAGATGGACTACGTCTACTGCTACCTGTCCTACTACGGCTACAAGGCCGGCCAGGCGACTGATGGACGGATTCTGGAACGAAATGGCCCGGTTGGGCAAGGACCGCAACCCGTACCGCGCCGGCTTCCTGCAATTCGTCGGCGTGGCGCGAAAGCCGCCAGCAGGCCTACGACCTCTATTCGCGAAGCCGCCGAGTATTTCTACGGCCGCTGCCTGCATGTCGATCCGCGCTGGGCGACCCCGCCCGGCTATGCTACCGAAGCGACCCAGCGCGGCCGGCATCAAGAGCCAGGTGCAGCAGGCGGCCGGTGCCGGCGCCATCGGCTCCACCTCCGGCACCCGCTTTGCCGCCGTGGCGCGCGAGATGGATGCGATCGTGGATCACGGCTACGTCATCATCGGCTCGCCCGACGAGGTGACCGAGCAGTTGCGCGAAGTGGCGACGCAACCTGAACGTCGGCCACCTGATGCTGCTGTTGCAGTTCGGCAACATGAGCAAGGCAGCTCTGCCGGGCTACAACACGAAGCTGTTCGCCGAGAAGGTGATGCCGAAGCTGCAAGGACATGTTCGCGCGAATGGGAAGACCGCTGGTGGCCGCAGCCGATGGGCCGCGCGCAGCGGGCCGAGGTGCCGGCCTTCCTGCCCAAACTGGCGGCAGAATAGGCGCCGCCGGGCCGCCGCGGCGGCCCGGCCGTTTCCCGAAGGCGCCGGTTTCTGCCGGCGCCGGTCCCCTCGACGGGCAGCATTGGAGAGCCGGGGTGAGCGAACCCGAAACCACGACCGTCGACATCAACGGCTTCGCCACCCGCGTCTGGCGCAAGGGCAGCGGGGCCGAAGCTCGGTTTCCTCGCCGGTCTCGGCGGCCTGCCGCGCTGGATGCCGTTCCTCGATCGGCTGGCCGAGAGCCGCACGGTGATCGTGCCGTCCCTGCCCGGCTTTCCGGGCGGCGATCGCGGGCATACCGTGCTCGATACGCATCTCGACTGGCTGCTGGCGGTGCGGGCGACTGTTGGACGCGGCGGGACTGGCCGGCGCCGATCTGGCCGGCAGTCGTCGGTCGGCGCCTCGCTCGCCGCCGAGATGGCGGCGCGTCTGGCCGGCGCGCGTGCGCAGGCTCGCGCTGATCGCCCCGTTCGGCCTGTTCGACGAGGCCGATCCGCCGACCGATCCCTGGGCGCAGCGCGCCGATGCGGTGCCGGGGCTGATGTGCGCCGATCCCGAGATCTGGAAGGCGATGAAGGCCGTCGCCGGACGGCGCCAACTCGATCGAATGGCCGATCGAGCAGATCCGCGCCTCGCGAAGCCGCCGCGCGCATCTTCTGGCCGCTCGGCAACACGAGGCTGGAGAAGCGCCTGCCGCTGATCGCGGCGCCGACCCTGCTGCTCTGGGGCGCCGAGGACCAGATCATGCCGCGCAGCTACGCCGACCGGTTTCGCGCACGGCGATCACCGGGCCGACCGAGCTGCAGGTGATCGCGGGCGCCGGGCATCTGGCCGAACTCGACCGGCCGGACGCGGTGGCGCTGGCGATCCTCGGCTGGATGGCATAGGGAGCGACGCATGACCCTCGATCCCGACGTCATGCTGGTCCTGGAAATGATCCGCCTCGCCGGCCGGCCCCCGTTCGAGCAGCTCACGCCCGGCGAGGCGCGCGAAGCCTACATGAAAAGCCGCGCCGTGCTGCAGCCGGAACCGGAAGTGGTGGGCGAGGTCCGCGCGCTCGAAGCGCCCGGTCCGCACGGGCCGGTTCCGCTGCGGCTGTACCGGCCCGCCGGAGCGGCCGCCGGCCCCCTGCCCGCGCTCGTGTACTACCATGGCGGCGGCTGGCTGCTCGGCGGACTCGATTCGCACGACGTGGTCTGCCGCCGGTTCGCCAATGCGGCGGGCTGCGTCGTGGTTTCGGTCGATTATCGCATGGCGCCGGAGCACAAATTCCCGGCCGCGGTCGACGACAGCGCGGCGGCGACCCGGTTCGTCTGCGATCAGGCGGGCGCGCTCGGCATCGATGCCAGGCGGGTCGCGGCGGGCGGGGATTCCGCCGGCGGCAACCTCGCCGCGGTGATGGCGCTGATGGCGCGCGACGGGGCGCTGCCGCCGCTCGCGTTCCAGTTGCTGATCTATCCGGCAACCGACATGGCGATGACGACGATTTCGTCGCAGACGATCACCTCCGGGGTGCCGCTGACCTCGGGGACGATGAAATGGTTCATCGACCACTACATGCAGAACGACGCCGACCGGATCGACTGGCGCGCCTCCCCCATCCGCGCAGCCAGCGTCGCCGGCACGGCGCCGGCGCTGGTGCTGACGGCCGCGGTCGACCCGTTGCGCGACGAGGGGCTCGCCTATGCGCAGCGGCTGGAACGCGAGGGCGTGCGGGTGACCGGCGTGCACCTGTCGGACCAGATCCACGGCTTCCTCAGCATGGGCAAGGTGATCCATGCCGCCGACACGGCGATCGACATGATGGCGGCGGTGCTCCGCCGCGCGCTGGCGGGCTGATCCCCGGCGTCGCTGCTTGCAGCGCAGGGCAAAGTGCTGCTTGCAGCGCGGGGCGAAGGGCTGCTTGCAGCGCAGGGCGAAGGCTGGTGTCGTGCGGCACCCGGGGAGGCCGCCCATGAACCAGACAGCAGCGCCGATGCTCGACGAACTGCCGGAGGACCGCGCGACCGGCGCGATCGCCGTGATCTACGAGGAGATCCGGCGCTTTTCCGGCGTGCCCTACGTGTCCTCGATGCAGCGCTACCTGGCGACCATGCCGGGCCTGCTGGAATTCACCTGGGGCGCGCTGCGCCCGGCGATGGCGGCGGGCGCGATCCAGCGGGCGGGCTGGGGCCTCGTCGGGGCGACTTCGCTCGCGCCGTTGCCGCCGATCCCGCCGGCGCTGCTGGCCGCCTGGGGCATCGATGCCGCCGGCCGCGCCGGCATCCGCAACGTCGCCGCGAATTTCGTGCGGGTGGCGCCGGTGAACCTGGTGTTCGGCCGCTGTCTCGGCCTGCTGCTGGACGGGGCGCGCCCGGCCGGTGCCGGCTTCGCCCCCGGCTGGACCCCGCCGGCACTGCTGCCGCCGATGCCGGGGAACGTCGACCCCGCCGCATTGGCGGACGATGCGCGGGCGCATTTGCTGCGCTTCGCCACCGAGTTGGACGGCAAACCCTTCATCCCGGCGTTGTATCGCCAGCTCGCCCACTGGCCGGGGCTGCTGGGTTGGCTCGCCGATCAGGTGGTGCCGCGGCTGGGCGCGCCCGAGATGCGCGCGAGCGGGACAGCGATGCGGGACGCGGCGGCCGCGGCGGCGCCGGCGATCGTCGCACGTCTGCCGGGCCTGCCGCCTGAGCCGGTGCCGGATGTGCCGACCGCGGCGCGGGTGGCGGCGGCGATTGCGCGCTACGGCGTGACCAGCCCGGAGCTGACGATGGTCGGCCAGTTGCTGCTGGACGCGCTGCCGGGCTGACGCAGCGGCAGGCGGACGCGCCGTGCCGGCTCAGCAGTGCCCGGCCGGCACCAGCCGCGGGCGGGTATGGCTGCGCACGAGGGCGGCGAACAGGCGCAGCGCATCCGGCCCGCCGCGGTCGGCGAGATGGCCCGCGTCCATTTCCGAAGCCAGGCCCTCGGCCTGTCCCGCGATCGTCTCCACGGCGCGGTGCAGCGCCGCGCGCGTGACGGCAAGCTGCGTCTCGTCGGATAGCGTATTCCAGTCGGCGTTCATCGGCGGCGGGTCCAAGGCAAGCCATTCTGGCAAAACAATGCCGCGGAAGACGGAGGGCGCGCGCGGTCGGCGCCAGTTTCGTGCCAGGCGGTTAAACGAAGGTTACCCGCACCGGGGGCAGCGGCGGGAATGCCACCGTCACCGTCCCCGGTGCGTCCAGCCACACCGGCGGCGTCACGCTGCCGAGCAGCACCACCTGCCCCGCGCGCAGCCCGCCGAACGCCGCGGCCACCGACGATCCGGCGAGCCAGGCCAGTCCGTTCAGCGGGTGCCCGAGCAGGTCGGCCGCCACGCCGCGATCCCGCTCCACCCCGTCGATCGCCAGGCTGCCTGCAAGCGTCGGGACGTCGAGCGTCCGCCAGTCGCCGGTCCACCCCGGCCCGGTCGCCGCGCCCAGCACCGCGGCGGCGTGGAAGACCTGATCGGCGATCAGGCTCGGCGTGCCGAAGGCGGCAAGGTCGCCGTAGCGGTTTTCCACCACCTCGATCGCGGCGAAGAACGCCCCTACCGCGGCGGCGGCAGTCTCGGCCGAGCACGGGCCGGGCGGCAGGTCACGGGCAAGCCGCACCGCGACTTCGCATTCCACCCCGGGATTGCGGAAATCGGCGAAGCGCAGCACGGCGCCGCTCGCGTGCAGGCCGGCAGGCGGCATGAAGCCCGCCGCCGGGCCGGACAGGCCGAGATAGACCTGCATCCGGGTCGCGGTGGCGCCGATCTTGAAGCCCGCCGGCGGGTCCGCGCCGAGCGGCAAGGGCGAGGGCGTGTTGCACCGCCGCGCCCTCCGCCTCGGTGCGCGGGGCGAGCGCGGCGGGCAGCGGGGCCAGCGCGCCGCCGGCACCGCGGGCGGCCAGCAGGGCGGCGGCAGCGGCGGCGGCGTCGAACCCGCTCATGCGCGGCGCGTCAGTTCATACAGCGCGACGGCGGCGGCGGCGGCGACGTTCAGGCTCGCCATCGCGCCCTCGGTCGCCAGGCCGGCAAGCTCGTCGCAGGTCTCGCGCGTCAGGCGGCGCAGGCCGGAGCCTTCGGCGCCCAGCACCAGCGCCACCCGCCGCCCGGCGAAGGCCGGGCCGGAGAGCGGCGTCGGCCCGCCGGCATCCAGCCCCACCACCCAGCGGTCCGGCCGCCTTCAGCGCGACCAGGGTGCGGGCGATGTTCACCGCGCGCAGCAGCGGCACCGTCTCCAGCGCGCCGGAGGCGGCCTTGGCGAGCGAGCCGGTTTCCTCCGGCGCGTTGCGTTCCTGGGTGATCACCCCGGCGGCGCCGAACGCCGCCGCGGAGCGCAGGATGGCGCCGACGTTGCGCGGGTCGGTGACCTGGTCGAGCACCAGCACCGGGCCGGGGCGTTCGAGCATCTGCGCCAGGCTGGGCGGGGCCAGCGGGTCGGCGAGCAGGGCCGCGCCCTGGTGCACCGCCTCGCGCCCCAGCAGGTGGTCGAGCCGGGCGCGGTCCGTGCGCTCCGCGGCGAGCGGCCAGGGCTGCGGGACCAGGGCGGCGAGCGCGGCCTCCGCCTCCTCGGTCAGCAGCAGGCGGCGCAGGCGGCGTGACGGGTTCGCCAGTGCGGCGGCGACGGCGTGGTGGCCGTAGAGCCAGATCGTGCCGGCGGGGGCGGGCGGGGGACCGGGCGGCGTGGCGGGACGATGCGGGCCGCGGGCGTGCAGCCGCTCCCCGGTGGGCGGCGCGGGAGCACGGTCCAGCCCGTTCGGATCGGCAGGCGGACGGGGGCCGTCACGCCGGGGCGGGCGGCCCGGGGCGAACGCCTCCCTGCCGCGGTCGTCGCCGCGGTGTCCGTCCGCCGGACGGGCCTCCGGGCGGGGCCGGTCGCCGGCACCCGCGAGCGGGCGGTCATCGGGGCGCGGGCGGCGATCGGGTCCCCGTGCGTCGGGCCCGGTGCGGGTGGCGCCGCGCGGCGCACCGAACGGGCGCGGCTCGTCCCGGCCGTGGCGGCCGGGACCGCCACCAGGACCGCCACCGGGGCCCTGCGGCCCGCTACCGTGCCGGGGCCGGTCGTGGCGGGGATGCTCCTGCCGCTGCGGCCCATCCGAGCGCGCTCCATCCCAGCGCGTCCCGTCCGGCCGCGGAGGCCGCGGCGCGCCGTCCCGGCTGGGCTTGTCCGATCGGGCGGGACCGGGGCCGGGACGGCTTCCGCGACCCTCGCCGGTGGGGGCTCGGAACGATCCGGTCTGCTGCGCTCCGGGGCCGCCGGAGCTGCGAAACGGGCCGCGATCGGAGGACGGGCGGCCGGGGCCGCCATGCCGGTTATGGGGGGGCTTCATCGCTGCCGGTATAGAGACAACCCGGGGTGCTGCCCAGACCGCATGGCCCGGGCCCGCCGGCGGGGTTCGCCCCGGCACGTTCGTGGACAAGCACGCGCCAGCAGCAAGTCCCCCCCGAGAGGGATTAAGTTCGATATCGAAACAATAAGGCCGCGCGTCCGCCGCCCCCGCTCAGCCCGGAATTTGCGTCCCATCCGCCAGCGCCAGCCCCGCGCACCCGCGCCAGACCGGCCGCCGGTCCCGCCTACTCGCGGCGGGCAGGCACCACAGCGCGATAATGTCCGTCACGGAAACATCCTTCGCCCGCGCGCTCGCGTAGTCGGTCGCCGCCGCCTCGGCCTCCGCGCGCCCGCCGGGCACCAGGATCACCGGCCGGCGCCGCCACCGCGAGGCGGGCAGCAGCGCGCGATCCACCCCGAGCATCCAGCCAAGCGGGCGCAGGATCGGCCCCAGCCGGGGATCGGCGGCCAGCAGGTCGGCCATCTCGGGGTCTCGCAGCAGGTCTTCCATCTGCGCACGGCCGGCGGCGGCTTGCGGGAGCAGCCGCAGCAGCCAGCGCCAGGACCGCGGCAGCCCGGTGCGTTCGGGCGGCGGGTCCGCTGGAGCGAAGCGCATGCGGTGGGTGGGAACGAATCTCGGTTCGGGCGGCTTGGGAGCGGGCTTCGGGGGCGGGATCGGGGTGCCGGCGACGGCGCGGAACCGGGCGGCGAGATGGCGCAGCCGGGCCAGCAGGGCGCCGGCGTGCGCGGGTGCCAGGCCCGCCTGATGGGTCCCCGCCTGATCGTCCCCTGCCTGGTCGCACCCCGCCGGATCGCACAAGCCGCCGATACGGTCGGCCAGCCAGGCGATGAGGCCGGTCAGGCGGTCGAGGAGGGGGGTGGGGGTCATGGGTTGCGAACATATATAGAACATTTGCCTAGGGCGAGGCAACAGGTTTGTGCGGGCGACAGCAAGTCTCATTCTGCCAAGCATGCGCGCATGACCGGGACGCGCGGCAGGAAGCAAGGTCCACCACGGAGACACGGAGACACGGAGACACGGAGACACGGAGACACGGAGACACGGAGAAGGGTAGGGATTCCGCGACGGCCTCGGCCTTCTCCGTGCCTCCGTGTCTCCGTGGTGGACCTTGCTTTTGCGCCTCCCCCGCCCCTTCGCCGGCAAAACGAGAAGTGCTGACGCGCCAGCACGTTCGTTGACAAGCACGCGGCAATGGCATTAGTCCGCCCGCTCCGGTGCGGAGGGGTGCCCGAGTGGCTAAAGGGGACGGACTGTAAATCCGTTGGCGCACGCCTACGTTGGTTCGAATCCAACCCCCTCCACCAGCCGGCGGCGCAATGATCGGCACCGTCGGCGGCGCCGAAAAATCCCGTCCTCGCCGTACGCCGACTGCCGCCACTTCGGCTCCAGGCCCGGCACGCTTTCCTGAACAAGACGTGATACGAAATCAAGCACCGTCGACGGGGGGCGTTGTTTCTTTGCCCGCCCTTGCGATGGGCCGGTTTTGTCGGCGCGTGCAGGGCGCTTCCATCGCACTCTCCGGATCGTCATCAGGGCCATGGTGCCTTGGTCTTGTCTGCCTTCCCGCGCCTGCCAACGTTTTGGGCACCTCGGAGCCATCCAGTTCCGAGAGAAACCAGGGAACTCAGGCAACCATGGACAAAGACCGCATCGAAGGCGCCGGCAAACAGGCCAAGGGCGCGATCAAGAAGGCCGTGGGCAAAGTGACGGGCGATGCCAAGACCCAGGCCGAGGGCCAGGCCGAACAGACCGAAGGCAAGATCCAGAACGCCGCCGGCGGGCTCAAGGATGCCGTGCGGGACAAGCTGTCCCACTAGTGGTCCGATGCCGACGCCTGCTACCGGGCGTCGGCTGAATCGGCCCACCAAAATTCGCTGAGTCTGCGGTGATATTGCCGCTGGCGTGCACGCCCGATCCGGCACGGTCAACGGAGTACCAACCCCCGCAGCATCAACGGTTGGGGGCATATCGGCTCACAGCCGTCCCGCCTTCGGATGATGCAAGAGCGATCGGACGTCGACAGAAGGGCCCGGGCGAACCGGGCCCTTCTATTGCGCGATGTCCCCCGGCGCGCCGCCCAGAAGGGTCGTGTGCACCGCTTCCCACGCCGCGCGGTCAGGCGCACAGATCAGGCCGCCGTCCGTCCGCACCGGGACATAACCCATCCCGTCGAACTGCGCCGAATAGCCGCCTGCTTCCTGATGCAACAACCAGCCCGGGGCATGGTCCCACGGCAGCAGGCGGTGGTACACCAACAGATGGCAGCCGCCGGAGGCCGCCAGCCGGTACTCGTGGCCGGCACAGCGGTAGTTCCACGACGCCGCCAATTGCGGCAACCGCGCCAGCATGTGCGAGCGCAGCGGTTCCGGCAGGAACTGCCACGACACCGCCCCGCTCATCCGCCCCGGCACATCACCGGTCGCGACCCGCAGCGGCGCCCGCGCGCCGTCCGGGTCTTCCACCCAGGCCCCCTGCCCCGCCACGGCGAGCATGGTGTCGTCGCCCATGGGATCGTAGATCGCCGCCATCACCACCCGGCCGCGCAGGATCGCCGCCGCCATCACCGCGAACAGCGGCACGCCGGCGGCGAAATTGAACGTCCCGTCCAGCGGATCGACGACGAAGGCCAGCTCCGCCTCCGCCAGCCGCGGAAGCAGCGCAGGATCGGCTGCCGCCGCCTCTTCCCCCACGATCAGCGCCCCGGGCCAGCGCGCGGCAATGCCGGCGGCGATGATCCGTTCCGAAGCCTCATCGGCGTCCGTTACGAGGTCGAGCGGTCCCGATTTCTGCCGCACCGCGCCCGGCGCAAGCCGGCGGAACCGCGGCAGGATCTCGGCCCGCGCCGTCGCCCGCAGCAAGGCGGCGAGCGCCGAGGCCTCCGCGCGATCGAAACTCATGCCAGCCGCTCGAACCGCGCGCGGTCGGCCGGCAGCAGGCGCACCTTCACATGGATCGCGTCCGTCATCGTCCTGCCGCTCCACCACCTCGCCGTGCTCGTACAGCCAGGCGAGCCGCGCGCCGTCCGGTCGGCGCGATGGTCGTAGTCGGCCAGTTCCATGCCGGCGGCGATCCGCGCATCGATCGCGGCGCAGCAGCGCGGCCAGGCCCTCGCCGGTGATGGCCGAGACCGCGACCGGCGCCGACCGCGTTCCGGCACCTGCCGACGCCGCCCAGCAGGTCGGCCTTGTTCAGCACCTCGATCGTGCGCGCCGGCCAGTCCGGCGTCGAGCGTGCCGTCCGCCACCATGTCCGTCCAGCACCGCGACCACGTCGGCGCGCTGCGCCGCGCTGTCCGGGATGGGCGACGTCGCGCACGTGCAGGATCACGTCGGCCTCGGCCACTTCCTCCAGCGTGGCGCGGAAGGCCGCCACCAGTTCGTGCGGCAGTTCGCTGATGAAGCCGACGGTGTCGGACAGGATGACCCGCCGGCCGGACGGCAGCCGCAGGCCGCGCATGGTCGGGTCCAGCGTGGCGAACAGCTGGTCGCGCGCCGCGACCTCGGCGCCGGTCAGCGCGTTGAACAGGGTGGATTTGCCGGCGTTGGTGTAGCCGACCAGCGCGACCACCGGGAACGGCACGCGCGCGCCGCGCGCTGCGGTGCAGGCCGCGGGTGCGGCGCACCTGCTCCAGCTCCTTCTTCAGCCGCACGATGCGGTCGCCGATCAGCCGCCGGTCGGCCTCGATCTGCGTCTCGCCGGGGCCGCCGAGGAAGCCGAAGCCGCCGCGCTGGCGCTCCAGATGGGTCCAGGACCGCACCAGGCGGGAGCGCTGGTATTCGAGATGCGCCAGCTCGACCTGCAGCGCGCCCTCGCGCGGTGCGCGGCGCGCTCGCCGAAGATGTCGAGGATCAGGCCGGTGCGGTCGATCACCTTGCAGGCCCAGGCGCGTTCCAGGTTGCGCTGCTGCACCGGCGACAGCGCGGCATCGACGACCGCCGACGGTGACGTCGTGCTCGGCGATCGCCTGCGCCCTGCGGCGCCACCTGTCCTTCGCCGAGCAGGGTCGCCGGGCGGCGGACGCGCAGCGGCAGGATCGCCTGGTGGCACGACCACGAGGCCGATCGAGGCGGCCAGCCCGACCGCCTCGGCCAGCCGGGCCTCGGCCGCACGCGCTCGCCTCCGCCCGCCTCCCGCGCGTGCGGTTTCTCCCAGGGCAGGATCACGGCCGCGCGGGTGGCGGGCCGGCCTTGTCGCGCCGGAGACGGCGCACGGGTCACGGCCCGATCGCTCGGAGCGCGGCGCAGCCGGAGCCAGTGCTCGCGCACCGCAGCGGGCGCAGCGTCAGGCGTGGCGCGTGCCCTCGGCCTTGGCGGCATCGAACAGCTGGATCGGGGCGCCCGGCATCACGGTGCTGATGGCGTGCTTGTAGACGAGCTGGGTGTGCCCGTCGCGCCGCAGCAGCACCGAGAAATTGTCGAACCAGGTGATGATGCCCTGCAGCTTGACGCCGTTGACCAGGAACACGGTCACCGGGGTCTTGTTCTTGCGCACATGGTTCAGGAACACGTCCTGAACGTTCTGCGACTTTCTCGTTGGCCACGGCGAATGATCCTTCTTGTTGTCGCGTGTTTGTCGGAGCGGCGTCCCCGACGGGCGTGGCACGACCGCGCGGCGGACCGGGTGCAGTCTAGCAGCCGTCGCCCTGGCAGGCAAGCGCCAGGTTCGGTGCCGACCAAGCGGATAGGGACATGGCAGGGAAATGGAGATGGGGGCCGGCAGTTCAACGCCCCCATCGTGCGCCGCATCGCCGATCAGCACCGCGGTGACACCGGCGGCCCGCGCCGCCTGCATGTCCGAGCGCGGTGTCGCCCAGGTACCAGACGGATGCGGCTCGCCGGCACGCCCAGCCGCTCCAGCGCGAGATGGATCGGCGCCGGGTCCGGCTTGTCGGCCGCGGCATCGCCGGCGCCGATCACGGCGCCGAAATGGCCTGCCCAGCCGAGATGCGCGACCTCGGCGCGCAGATAGCGGCCGGTCTTGTTGGACACGACGCCCTGCGGCCAGGCGGCAGCCGGCGGATCAGCGCCTCGACGGCGCCCGGCATCGGGCGGACGTGGTGCAGGTGGCAGGCTCGCTCAGGGTGGCGTAGAACATGTCGCGCGCCCGTGCCCACCGGTCGCCGAACATGAGCGGGAAAGCTGTCGCGCAGGGAGACGCGGACGCGGGCGCGGGTGTCCTCGAGCGGTCCAGAGCGGCATGCCCGAACGCGGTGAAGACAGCGTTCAGCGCGGCGGCGACGCCGGCCCAGCCGTCCACCAGGGTGTTGTCCCAGTCGTACAGCAGATAGGTCGGCGGCGGCGGTGCGGCGGAGGGAAGCATGCGAGCCCGGCGGTAGCGGTGTTCTTGTTCAACAGCAATGATAAATCCCGGCCCGGCCCCGGACCAGGGTGGGTTAGCCCCCCGTATAGAGATGCGGCCAGCGCTGCCGCACCACCGGGCTGTCGGAACTGTAGGCGAGGCAGGTGTTCAGGATTTTCGGCGCGCCACCGAAATGCTGGCTGATCCGCGCGTCCAGCTTTTCCCCGTCCGGACCCGGCTCGCGCGCCACTTCGCGCTGGGCGCGGGCGGGCTTGATGGTCTGGTACGCGGTGGTGGCCATCTGTTGCAGCAGCTCGCGCAGATGGGTGCAGCCCACCGTACCGCCCACCTTGGCGGCGGCGGCCTTGAGGAAGCCGCCGCCGATCACCAGCCCCTCGAGCCGGGTGAAATTCGGCGCCGCCTGCGGGCAGACGCCGTAGGGGGCGTAGTCGGTCGCAGCCTCGACGGCGACGATGCGCATGTCCTCGTCGATCGTGAGGCGCATCCACATCCCGTGCAGCGGCTCCCCGGCCGAGATGGTGCCGCGGTTTTCGTTCGGGAAGCTGTAGGTCTTGGTGTCGGTGAGCTGCGCCTCGATGTCATAGAGCCCGTCGGCCCGGCGGTAGCCGTTGAGGACGATCGTGCGGGTGTGCAGGGCCTCGCGCGGGGCGGGCGGGCTGAGCGGCATCGGCGGCGGCTCCGTATTGCGGTGCAGCATTCCACTACGAGGCCGCGCGTGGCCGGGGCAAGGGCGAAGGTGGCATGGCAGGGTTCCGCGGCGGGCGCTCCCCTCTCCCAGGGCAATCGCCCTGCCCTCTCCCCGGTCCGACATTGCCGGCCCTCAGGGCGGCTTGTAGGCTCCGGCGGTGGCCCCGAGGGACGGCCCGAGGGATGGCAGGGACCGCGACGGCAGGAACCGCACACATGAGCAAGCACGTGGTGGCGCGAGCCGCCGACATCCCGCCGGGCGGGCGCAAGCTGGTCACGGTGCGCGGCCGGCCGATCGCGGTGTTCAACCTCGGCGGCACGTTCTACGGCCTGCTCAACCGCTGCCCGCACCAGGGCGGGCCGATGTGCGAGGGCGTGCTGACCGGGCTGATCGAGGCCGACACCCCGGGCACCTACCGCTACTCGCGCGAGGGCGAGGTGCTGCGCTGCCCCTGGCACGGCTGGGAGTTCGACATTCGCACCGGCCAATCCTGGTGCGACCCGGACAAGGTCACCCTGCGCAACTACAGCGTGGAGGTCGCGCCCGGGCAGCGGGTGGTGGAAGGCCCGTACGTCGCGGAAACGATCCCGGTGACGGTCGAGGAGGAGTACGTGGTGGTGGAGGTCTGATCCTTCATTCCTCCGGCAGCCCCGCTTATTCCTCCGGCAGCCCTTGGCCGGGCGACAGCTCCAGCCACATCGCGTTCAGCGCCGCGAAGGCGGCGGCGAAGCCCAGTCCCAGCACCCAACTGAAGTACCACATCGTCCGTCCTCCTCAATACGCTGGTATGGCTGTCGGCCTCGATCAACGCCGCCGTCACCGGGCCGCGCAGCACGCGGTAGACCCAGGCGGTGTAGGCCAGCACGATCGGCAGCAGGATCGCGGTCACGCACCGCCATGATCGCCAGCGTCGCCTCGCTGGACGACGCGTCCCACACCGTCAGGCCGGACGTTCGGATCGAGCGAGGACGGCAGCAGGAACGGGAACAGGCTCACCCCGGCGGTCGCGATGATGCCCGCGACGCCGAGCCCGCTCGCCACGAACGTCAGCCCCGGATGGCGCGTGCGCAGCAGCAGCGATCGCGCCCAGCACGCCGGCGAACCCGAGCACCGGTGCCAGCCAGCATCCACGGATACGCCCCGTAGTTCGCCAGCAGCGCGCCCGGCACGCAGCACGACCTGCTTGAGCAGCGGATTGGACGGCGCATCGGCCCCGGCGAAATGCGCGCACCGCATAGCCATTCAGCCGCGCCGCCCAGACCCCGCCCAGCGCGAACAGCACCAGCACCAGCGATCGCCGGCGATCCCGCCGGCCCGGCGCGCGCGGACCTGCACCGCCGCCTTCGGTCTTGCACCGCGAGCCAGCGCGCCGCCGTGCATGGTCAGCATCGCCACGCTGACCAGGCCGCAGAGCAGGGCGAACGGGTTGAACAGGCCGAACAACGAGCCGGTGTAGGTCATCCGCAGCATGTCGTCGAAGCGGAACGGCACGCCCTGCAGCACGTTGCCGAACGCGACGCCGAACACCAGCGCCGGCACCAGCCCGCCGATGAACAGCGCCGTGTCCCACGTGGCGCGCCAGCGCGCGTCCGGCAGCTTGCTGCGGAACTTGAAGCCGACGGGCCGCAGGATCAGCGACGGCGAGCAGCAGCAGCATCGCCAGGTAGAAGCCGGAGAACGCGACCGCGTACAGCGGCGGCCAGGCGGCGAAGATCGCGCCGCCGCCCAGGATCAGCCAGACCTGGTTGCCTTCCCACACCGGTCCGACGGTGTTGATGACGACCCGCCGTTCCAGATCGGTGCGGCCGACGAACGGCAGCAGGATCGCGGTGCCCATGTCGAACCCGTCCATCACCGCGATGCCGATCAGCAGCACGCCCGAGCACGGCCCACCAGAGCAGGCGCAGGATTTCATATTCGGACATCGCATGCGTCCTCCGTCACTCGGCGGCCAGGCGGAACGACAGGCGGAACAACGGGCGCCCGCCCGGGCGCGCCGGTGTCGGTGCCGTCTCGGGCCCGGGCGGATGGCGCGCACCATCAGGAACATCTCGACCACCGCCAGCACCGAGTAGAACAGCACGAAGCCGGCGAGCGAGATCACACACGTCGGTCGCGCGGATCGAGGAGACGGACAGGAAGGTCGGCAGCACGCCGTCGATGGTCCAGGGCTGGCGGCCGACCTTCGGCCACGATACCAGCCGAGCTCGGCGGCGACCCAGGGCAGCGGCAAGCGACCACAGGCAGAGCCGCAGCAGCCAGCGGTGCCGTTCCAGCTGCGGCTTCGAGGCGAGCCAGAACATCGTCGCGAACAGCGCGATGAAGTAGAAGCCCGAGCGCCACCATCAGGCGGAAGCGAGAAGAACAGCGGCAGCACGGCGGGCACGGTGTCCCAGCGCGGCGGCGTCGATCTGCGTCCGGCGTCGCGTCGGCTGACATTCGGCGTGTAGCGCTTCAGCAGCAGCGCGTAGCCGAGATCGCCGACATGCGCCTTGAACGTGGCGCGCGCCGCCGCGTCCGCCGGGTGCACGCGCAGGCTTTCCATCGCGCCGTAGGCGATCATGCCGCTGGCGATGCGCCGCTTCGCGACACCGCACCAGGTTGTCGATGCCCGGCCACCTTGCCGTCGAGCGAGCGGGTGGCGATCAGGCCGAGCACCCAGGGGATCCGCACCGCATAGTCGGTGCGTGCGGGCGGCGATGTCGGGAATGCCGATCACGGTGAAGGCGGCCGGCGCCGGCTCGGTGTGCCACATCGCCTCGATCGCGGCGATCTTCATCTTCTGGTTCAGGCCCGCCATGTAGCCGCTCTCGTCGCCCAGCACGACGACCGACAGCGCCGAGGCCAGGCCGAAGCTCGCCGCCACCGTCATCGAGCGGATCGCGAGCGCCGCGGTGCCGCCCGCGCAGCAGGTAGAACGCGCTGATCGACAGCACGAACATCGAGCCGATGACGTAGCCGGCGGAGACCGTGTGCACGAACTTGGCCTGCGCCACCGGGTTGAACAGCACCGCGCAGAAATCGGTGACCTCCATGCGCATGGTGGCGAGATTGAAGTGCGCGCCGACCGGGTTCTGCATCCAGCCGTTGGCGATCAGGATCCACAGCGCGGACAGGTTGGTGCCGAGCGCCATCAGGCAGGTGACGACCAGGTGCTGGACGCGCGTCAGCCGGTTCCAGCCGAAGAAGAACAGGCCGACGAAGGTCGCTTCCAGGAAGAACGCCATCAGCCCTTCGATGGCCAGCGGCGCGCCGAAGATGTCGCCGACGTAATGCGAGTAGTAGGCCCAGTTGGTGCCGAACTGGAACTCCATGGTGATGCCGGTGGCGACGCCCATGGCGAAGTTGATGCCGAACAGCACGCCCCAGAACTTCACCATGTCGCGCCAGATGGTGCGCCCGGTGGTGACGTAGACGCTCTCCATGATCGCGAGCAGCACCGAGAGGCCGAGCGTCAGCGGCACGAACAGGAAATGGTAGAGCGCGGTAAGGCCGAATTGCAGGCGCGAAAGGGTGACGATGTCCATTGCGGTCATCCGTGGCTCAAGACAGCGGCGTGAGAGGCGGTGGCCTGGGGCGGGCCGGCGATTTGCGCGAGCGTGTCCACCGGATTGTGGTGCACCGGTGTGAAACACAGCAGATAGATCACGGTCAGCGCGGCGAGCTTCGCCGCCACCACCGCACCGAGTTCCAGGAGCAGGCCGCGTGACATGCGGCGTGCCTAGCGCCCCGGCCGGCCGACGACGTTGATCTGGATCAACCCGGGCGGCGAAACGCCGCGCGAAGCCCCTCGCTCAGGGTTTGCGCGCCGGCCCCATGCGGTCGAACGCCATGCTGTCCTTGTTGTCGCGCATCAGCATCGACAGCCCGGGCATGGCGTCGAGCCCGAGACCCTGCGGCCATCCCGTCTCCGGATCGGGAACGACCTTGGGATAGCTGGCGCCGGCAAGCTTCTCCCACTTCCCGGCGGGCTTCTTCACCTCCACCGCGACCACCGTCGCCTTGAACACCATGCGCACGATCGGGTCTTTCGGCGCGGCGGGTTTGGTGAGGCTGGGGCAGCCGGCGATCATCCGCCAGCCGTTCGCGAGCGCCCAGGCGGTCAGTGCGTCCTTGTCCATTGCGATGACCTTGGTATTGGAGGGGCGGACCCGAAGCTCCGGCACGACCCTGGTACGGGCACGCGCCGGGTGTGGCAAGGGCGCCTCCCGGCCGCCGCGCACGGCGGATTGGACTCGCGCGCCTACCCATGAGTATCCTCCCCCGCAGCATACCGAAGGGGGGACCGAGCGGATGACCGACGTGGCCTGGACCGAGACCACCCTGCGCATCGCCGGCACCGGTATCCATCTCAGCCGCGCCGGCGCCGGCCGGAAGCTGCTCGTGCTGCACCACGACACCGGCACCCCGGACCGGCTGGCGATCTACGACGCACTCGCCGCACGGTTCGACGTGCTGGTCCCGCACCACCCCGGCTGGGGCCGCTCCGAACGCCCCGCCTGGATGCGCAGCGTGCGCGACGTGGCCGCGATGCACCAATGGCTGCTCGCCGAGCTTGACCTGAAGGACGTGTCCCTGCTCGGCCTCGGCTTCGGCGGCTGGATCGCGGCCGAAATGGCCTCGCTGGCGCCCGCCGATTTCCGCCGGCTGGTGCTGGTCGGCGCGATGGGGATCAAGCCGCCGGAGGGCGACATCCTGGACCAGGCGATCATCAGCTACCTCGCCTATCCGCAGGCCGGCTTCCACGATCCGGCGGCGTTCACCCGCATCTACGGCGACGTCTCCACCGACCAGCTCGAAGCCTGGGACATCGCGCGCGAGATGTGCTTCCGCATCGCCTGGAAGCCCTACATGTACAGCCAGACCCTGCCGCATCTGCTGGGCGGCGTGCGCGCGCCGGCGCTGGTGGTGTGGGGCGACGACGACAAGGTGGTGCCGATCAGCGCCGGCCATGCCTACGCGCGCGCCTTGCCGCACGCAATTTTCGAGACCGTCGCCGGCTGCGGCCACTGCGTCGACATGGAACAGCCGGAGGCGCTCGCCCGCCTGGTCACCGACTTCCTCGCCGCCGACTGACCGCCGCCCGCGCCCGAAGGAGGCACGTCCATGCATCTGATGTATTTCACCGAGCAGCCGATGTCCGCCTACGACGCCAAGGCGGGGCTCGACTTTGGTGCCACCGCGCTCACGTTCTCCAACAGCCATTTCGACCCCGTGGCGGGCAGCCGGCTGTACAACCAGTATCTGGAAGACTACATCTACGCCGAGGAATGCGGCGCCGACGGCATCATGCTGAACGAGCACCATAACGCGCCGTTCTGCATGCAGGCCAAGACCAATGTCTTCGCCTCGATCCTGGCGGCCGTCACCAAACGGGTGAAGATCGTCATCCTCGGCAACCCGCTGCCGCTGGCGGAAAATCCCGTGCGGCTCGCGGAAGAGCTGTCGATGATCGACATGATCTCCAAGGGTCGGCTGGTGTCGGGCTTCGTGCGCGGCGGCGGGCAGGAGCAGCTCGCGACGGGGGTCAACCCCGCCTACAACCGCGAACGGTTCGAGGAAGCGCACGACCTGATCGTGAAGGCCTGGACCCAGCCGGGGCCGTTCCGCTGGGAAGGCACGCACTACCAGCACCGGGTGGTCAACCCCTGGGCGGTGCCGTTGCAGAAGCCGCACCCGCGCATCTGGATCCCCGGGGTGCTGTCGAAGGAAACCGTCATCTGGACGGCGCGCCGACGCTATCCCTACATCGCGCTGAACACCTCCCCCGAGGCCACCAAATCGATCTGGGATACCTATTCCGCCGCGGCGAACGACGTCGGCTACACCGCGGGGCCGGAGAATTTCGGCTACCTGATCCGCGTGCACGTGCAGGAGACGGAGGAAAAGGCGCTGGAGAACGCGCGCCAGTTCATGTGGATGCAGGGCGAGTTCACCGGCCTGGCGAACCCCGTCTGGGCCAACCCGGCGGGCTACTTCTCCCCTTCCGGCCGGCGCAACTTCGTCGAATTCGCCGTCGGCCGTGCGAAGAACCCGCGCGGGGCCATGACGTTCGAGGAACAACTCGCCAGCACCATGATCATCGCCGGCACGCCGAAGACGGTCATCCCCCGCCTGCGCTGGCTGATCGAGCGCACCAGGCCGGGGATCATGGCGTTCTGGGCCAACGACGGCACCGTCAGTCCCGCGGACACCCGCACCTGCATCCGCCTCCTGTGCCAGGAGGTGATGCCCGCCGTGCGCGACATCGGCAAGGAGCTGGGCCTCAATTCCCCCTTCGAAGCCGATGCGCCCGTCAGCATCGACTACGCCACCGATCTCCGCGTTCCCGCAACGGCCGCGGAGTAGGCCGCCATCAAGACCCCCCGTCGCTCAGCGGAGCAGTTTCACGACGCAGGTCACGAGGCGGAGTGCCCGGAGCCATAGCAGCGTCATCAGGAAGAGCCCGAGACCCAGCGCCATACCCACCAGCGCAACGACCCAGGCGCTCGGATCGCGCCGTTGCCAGATGGCCCAAAGGCGTCGCATGCGGCGACAGAGTTCGGCCAGCCGGCATCGAATTCGATGCAGCATACGCATACCCATCGCGCAACAGCCTGTTGCGCGGGGAATTGGCCGCGCCTGACCTTGGCTCGCCCTGCACCTGCAGGCCGGGGCGCCTGCAAGCCGGTGTTCCGCCGGACCCCGGAACACGGCGGGGCGGGCAACGCGCCCGCCCCGCCGCGCGGACTGCCGATCGTCGGGCAGTCCAGCAGGAAAGTCCGGCCGGTTATTCGCCTTCGACGCCGATGGCGTACGCCGTCTCGCCGTGCACGGCATCGTCGCCGATCCTCAAGGTCGCCTCGTCCATGCGTAGCGGGGTGATGAACGAGATCACCTTGAGGATGATGAAGGTTATGATGACGTTATAGACGATGATGAAGAGCGCGCCGTAGATCTGCAGCAGAAGCTGGTGCGGATTGCCGTAGATCAGGCCGGTGACGCTGACGCCCGGCGCATCCTTGGCGGTGCCTATGTATTCCAGCATGTCCGGCGACGCGAGGATGCCGGTCAGCAGGCCGCCGGTGATGGCGGCGACGCCGTGCGTCGAGAACACGCTCAGCGTATCGTCCACCTTCATCATCAGCTTTGTCTTCTGAAGCCAGTTCATGCTCATCCAGGGCAGGATGCCGGCGACGATACCGATGATGATGGCGCCCCAGCCGGTCACGTAACCGGCGGCCGGGGTGATCGCGACCAGGCCGGCGATCATGCCGTTGACCGCACCGATGACCGACGGCTTGCCGTAGGCCATCTTGTCGAGCAGGGTCCAGACCAGCACCGCGAACGCGGTGGCGGTGTTGGTGTTCAGCACCGCGGCCCCGGCATCGGCGTTGGCGAAGTAGGGGTCACCGCCGTTGAACCCGTTCCAGCCGAGCCACAGGATGCCGCCGCCGACCAGCGTGATCAGCAGGCTGTTGGGCGGGAAATGATCGCGATCCTGTTGCAGACGCGGGCCGACCATGGCCGCGGCAACGAAGCCCGAACTGGCGGCGGCAAGATGGATGACGTAGCCGCCCGAGAAATCGACCACCCCCATGCTGGCGAGCCATCCGCCGCCCCACAGGCTGAACGCCCCCACGGTATAGGACAGCGTCATCCACAGCGGGCAGAAGATCACCCACGCCTTGAAACTCATGCGTCCGAGCACCGAGCCCGCAAGGATGATCACCGTGATCGCCGCGAACACGAACTGGAAGTAGACCAGCGTTGCCATCGGGAACCCGATCGGCGGCATGCCCGAGGCGGCGGCGGGGATGGTCGCCTGGCCGATACTGAATGCGGCCGACAGCGCGGGCATAGGCTTCCCGAGGAATGGAAACCATTGCGGTCCGAACGCCATGTTGTAATCGAACAGGACCCAGACGACGAGCACCGAGGCGAACGCGTAGATCGACATGAAGGCCGAGTTGATCGCCCACTTCTTCTTGACGACGCCGCCATAGAGAACCGTGAGGCCGGGGATGCTTTGCAGCGCGACGAACGTTGCGGCGGCCAATTGCCACGCATTGTCGCCGGTATCGAGCCATTTGGGTGAAGGTACGAGCACGGGGTTCCTCCGCTGTTGCCGATGTTCCGACGGCGTCTTCCGCCGAAACGGCGGCTCCCAACTCCCCGCTGCACGCCTGAAAGCGAGTGACGCCAAGGCGAACCAGTTTCAAGCAAGGAATATGCCACGGGGCGTCGTTGCCGAACGCCCGATGCGGCGCACCCATGGTCCTCGGCGTTACCTGTCGGGACAGGCAGGCGGAGACTCCCCCGTACAGGTCGGATTTCCGCACAACGCTTGCTCGTTATGGGTACGTTCCCGCCAGTGGTTCGGTTCCGCACGCTGCCCTTCAGCGATCCTTGCGAAGGTCATGAAAGCGGCCGGTTGCATAAATATTAAGCAATGTGATCGTTATCTGCCGGTACCCGGGAATTCGGTTTCGTCATCGCCGCCCTGGAGGACTTCAGATCGCGGCGAGGCCCGCCCGCACGGGGCGGAACTTGATGTAAGCCGTCCTTCCGGCCACGGCGGGCGTCGCACGCCACCCGCCGGATCATCCAGGTTCCGGATCATCCAGGTTCCGGGCACGTGCTTTGCACTGTCCCGGAAACCGGCTATGGGAGGGGCCCGGCAGGCAGATGCGATCATGTCCCTGACTCGCCTCGCGGCGATCGCCGCCCTGGCGACATGCGTGGCGACCGCTCCCGTCCATGGGCAGCCCCGCCCGCACGCGCCCCCGATCACCTGCACCAATCCGGCCAGCGGCGCGACCTGGCGGATCAGCATCGACTATGACCGGGCGAGGGTGGATTCCAATCCGGCCCGGGTCAGCGACGCCGAAATTTCCTGGCACGACGCCAAGGACGGCGGCAACTACACGCTCGACCGTCATTCCGGCGAACTGACCGTGATCGTGCCGTCCAGCACCGGCGGCTACTTCCTGCACGATCATTGCCGATTGCCGCCGTGAAGCCACGGCGGGCCAGGTGAGCGAGGACCCGGCAATCCCGCGCGCGAGCATCGGCTTCAGCTCGGCGACCGGTCCCCGCCCGCGCAACGAGGATTTCGTGGGCGCCGTGCTCGGCTCCCGCCCGCCCGCGGAACGTCGCGACGTGGCGGCGGCCATCGCCGACGGGATCGGCAGCGCCAAAGGTGGGCGCGAGGCGGCGGAGACCGCGGTGCGCGGCTTCCTCGACGGGTTCTGGGACGTGCCCGAGACCATGGAGGTGCGCCGCGCCGGCGCCCGCATCCTCGATGCGCTCAATGCCTGGATCAACGCCCAGGGCCGGCAGGATCCGAATCTCGTCGGCATGGGCTGCACCTTCACCGCGCTCGTCCTGCGCGGCCGGCTCGCGCATCTGCTGCATGTCGGCGACACACGTGCCTACCGGCTGAGCGACGATCGCCTGGTCCGCCTCACCACCGATCATGTGCGCGACGCCCGCGGCCGCTCGCCCGTGCTCACCCGCGCGCTCGGCATCGAGGCGGAGCTGCGGCTCGACTACACCAGCCATCCGGTGGCGCTGCACGACCGCTTCCTGCTGTGTACCGACGGGGTGCACGGCGCCCTGGTCGACGAGGCCATCGCCGACATCCTGCGCGTGCGCTCGGCACCCGAGGACACCAGCCGGACCCTGGTCGAGGCGGCGCTCGCCGCCGGCAGCACCGACAACTGCACCGCCCTCGTGCTCGACGTGGTGGCGCTGCCGACCGCGCGCTCGGCCGACGTCGGCGCGGCCATCCGGCGCCTGCCGCTGATCCCGGTGCCGCAGGTCGGCGAGACGATCGACGGGTTCGTGCTGAACGTGCTGGTCTCCGAGGGCCGGTACAGCCGCCTGTTCGGTGCGATCGACGAGGTGGATGGCGGCACGGTGGTGCTCAAGTTCCCGAAGCCGCAGGTGGCCGCGGTCGCCACCATCCACGCCGCCTTCGTGCGCGAGGCCTGGGTCGGCACGAGGATCACCAGTCCCTGGGTCGCGCATGTGATCGAACTGCCGCCGGGGCGGCAGACCTGTCTCTACACCGTCATGCCGCTGTATGTCGGCGAGCTGCTGGAAACCCGCCTCGCCCGCACGCCGGGTGTGGGGCTGGAGGAGGGGCGGGGCATCGCGATCCGCCTCGCGCACGCGGCGGCGGCGCTGCACCGCGCCGGCATCATCCACCGCGACATCAAGCCGGACAACGTGATGCTGGAGGCCGGCGCATCGCTCAAGCTGCTCGATCTCGGCGTCGTGCGGCTGCCCGGGCTGGAGGATTTTCCGCCCGACGCCATTCCCGGCACCACGGCCTACATGGCGCCCGAAATGTTCGCGGGCGAGGCGGGCACCGTGGCGACCGACGTCTATGCGCTCGGCGTGACGATGTTTCGCACCTTCACCGGCACCTATCCCTACGGCAATCCCGACGCCACCGGCGCGCCGAGCCTGCAGCGACCCAAGGACCTCGCCGTCCTGCGCCCCGACCTGCCGGCCTGGCTGGCCGCAGCACTCGCCCGCGCGATCGCGGCCGATCCCGCCGAACGGTTTGCCGACATGGCCGAATTCGCGCACGAGTTCGAGGCCGGGCCGTCCTATGCGCCCCCGCCGGCGCGCCGGCCGCCGACGCTCTACGAGCGCGCGCCGGTTCGGTTCTGGCAAGCCGTGGCCGGACTGCTCGGCCTGGCGCTGGCGGCGTCACTGCTCTGGCGAGGTCCTTGAACGCGGCGTCGGTTGCGCCTGCTTGCAAGGACGTCACCCGTCGCCCTGATTTTGGGCGTTTGCACGATCGTCCCGACCGGCCTCGGCCGGCGCCCCCGGTTCGGCGAAGCGCATCAGCACCTGGCCGTCCGTCACCGTCTCCCCCGGGGCGCAGGCGACGTCCGCCACCACCGCATCGGCCGGCGCGGTCAGCCGGAACACCGTCTTCATCGCCTCCAGCACGACCAGCACCGCGCCGCGGACGACCGCCTGGCCGGGCACGGCGCGGACCTCCGTGACCTGGCCGGGGATCGGTGCGATCAGCCGCCCCCCGGCGCCGTCCTCCGCCTCCGCCGCCGCCACCGGATCGGGCAGGGTGAGGCGCCAGGTGACCCCGCGCCGGCGCAGCAGGACCGTCCCGCCCAGCCGCGTGAAGCCCAATGTTTCGCGCGCCCCGTCGAGGTCCACGGCCAGCCGTCCGTCCGCCGCGCGCACCGCGCCGGCGGCGGCAAACTCCGTCCCGGCCGCCGCGATCCGCCAGCCACCGCCGGCACGACGCAGGCGCACCGGGCAGGCGGCATCGTCGGCATGGAAATCAAGCAGCCGTTCCGGCGCCGCATTCAGCCACCAGCCGTCCCGCGCCAGCCAGGGGGAGCCCGGATCGGCGCTGCCGGCCGCCGCCGCCGAGGCCTCCGCCGCTTCGCCCAGAACCACGCCGAGCGCCGCGGCGGCCAGCACCTCCGGCGGCGGCACGCCCTGCGGGGCGAGCAGGGTCGCGGCCTCGCGGGCGATGAAGCCGGTGTCGATGCCGCCGGCGGCGAAGTCCGGATGCGCCGCGATCCGCCCCAGCAGATCGAGGTTGCTGGCGACACCGGCGATCTCGCAGAACGCGAGGGCGCGGCGCAGCCGGGCCAGGGCCTCGGCACGGGTGGGGCCGTGGCAGATCAGCTTGGCCAGCATCGCGTCGTAATGAACCGAGACGGCGTCGCCCGCCCGCACGCCGGCATCGACCCGTACCCCCTCGCCCTCGGGCGGCAGGCGCAGGGCGGCGATGCGCCCGACCGAGGGGGCGAAGTCGCGGGCCGGGTCCTCGGCATACAGCCGCGCCTCGATCGCGTGGCCGTGGGCGTGGATGTCGCTCTGCGCCGCCGGCAGGCGTTCGCCGGCGGCGATGCGGAGCTGCCATTCCACCAGGTCGAAGCCGGTGATCATCTCCGTCACCGGATGTTCCACCTGCAACCTGGTGTTCATCTCCAGGAAGAAGAAGCCGTTGCCCTCGGTGACGAACTCGACGGTGCCGGCGCCGACGTAGCCGACGGCGCGCGCGCAGGCGACCGCGGCGGCACCCATCGCCGCCCGGCGGCCGGGATCGAGGCCGGGGGCCGGCGCTTCCTCCAGGATTTTCTGGTGCCGGCGCTGGGCGGAGCAATCACGCTCGAACAGATGCACCGCCTGGCCGTGGGTGTCGGCGAATACCTGCACCTCGATATGGCGGGGCCGTTGCAGATAGCGCTCGATCAGCACGCGGTCGTCACCGAATGCCGATGCGGCTTCCTGGCGGGCGCTCGCAAGCGCGGCGGCGAAGCCGTCCGGCTCCGTCACCACCCGCATGCCGCGCCCGCCGCCGCCGGCGACCGCCTTGATGAGCAGGGGAAAGCCGGTGCGCGCGGCCTCCGCAGCGAGGCGATCCGGGTCCTGGTCGTCACCGTGGTAGCCGGGCAGCACCGGTACGCCGGCCCGCTGCATCAGCGCCTTGGCCGCGGATTTGGAGCCCATGGCGCGCATCGCCGCGGGCGGGGGCCCGACGAAGACGATGCCGGCGCCGGCACAGGCCGCGGCGAAATCGGCGTTCTCCGACAGGAAGCCATAGCCGGGGTGCAGCGCGTCGGCGCCGGCACGGGCAGCGACGTCCAGCAGGCGGGGGATGGACAGGTAGCTCTCGCGCGCCGGCGCCGGGCCGAGCCGGAACGCGCGGTCTGCGGACGCGACGTGCAGCGCGTCGGCGTCCGCATTGGAATAGACGGCGACTGCCTCGATGCCGAGGCGCCGCGCGGTGCGCGCGATGCGGACGGCGATCTCGCCGCGGTTGGCGATCAGGAGCGTGCGGAACATGCGGGGACCGGGAGGTGGCGTTGGCTCGTCCTGTGTAGCGCACTTCGGCGCACCGCACCCGGGGGGCCGGCCCGGACTTGCCGCGCCGCCCCGCCGCGGTCACAACCACGCGATGCAAGCCCCCCGCCCCGCACGCGCCATGTCGCGCGAGGATGTCCGCCACTTCCTGGAAGCGCTCGCTCGCGCCACGCCGGACCCGAAGTCGGAACTGGACTACACTGACCCGTTCACCCTGCTGGTGGCCGTGGTGCTGTCGGCGCAGGCCACCGACGCCGCGGTGAACCGCGCCACCGCGACCCTGTTCCGCGACGCAGCCACCCCCGCCGCGATGGTGGCGCTGGGGGAGGCGGGGATCGCCCGGCACATCCGCTCGATCGGCCTGTGGCAGGGCAAGGCGCGCAACGTGCTGGCACTGTCGCGCGCCCTGCTGGAGCAGCACGGCGGCGAGGTGCCGGCCGATCGCGCGGCGCTGGAGGCGCTGCCCGGCGTCGGGCGCAAGACCGCCAACGTGGTGCTGAACGTCGCCTTCGGCGAGGCGACGATGGCGGTGGATACGCACATCTTCCGCCTCGGCAACCGCACCGGCCTCGCGCCCGGCAAGACCCCGCGGGCGGTGGAGGACGGGCTGGTCCGCCGCGTGCCGCCCGAGCTGCTGCGGAATGCGCACCACTGGCTGATCCTGCACGGGCGCTACGTCTGCAAGGCACGCCGGCCGGAGTGCTGGCGCTGCGTCGCCGCCGCCTGGTGCCGCTATGGGGCCAAGACCCCGGCGCCGGCTGGCCCTTGCGGGCGCTCTTGACACCACCCTTATACTCAGTCTTAGCATAACGAGCCGGCGAAGCGAGGCCGGATTTTTCGTCCCCCCATAATGCTCATAACGAGCATAAGAGGTGCGTCCATGTCCGCGACCCTGCTGGCCCCGACCGCCCGCCTGGACCCGCTGTACGAGCGGGTCCGCCACCTCATCCCGCCGATGGAATGGCCGGTGTTCGCGCCGGACATCGCGGCGATCCAGCGCCTCAAGCGCGAGCGCGACGCGGTGATCCTGGCGCACAACTACCAGACGCCGGAGATTTTCCACTGCGTCGCCGACATCACCGGCGATAGTCTCGCGCTGGCGCGCGAGGCGATGACGGTCGATGCGAAGGTGATCGTGCTCGCCGGCGTGCATTTCATGGCCGAGACCGCGAAGCTGCTCAATCCGGCCAAGACGGTCCTGATCCCCGACCTGCGTGCCGGCTGCTCGCTCGCGGACTCGATCACGCCGGCGGACGTGCGGCTGATGCGCGCGCGCTACCCGGATGCGCCGGTGGTCGCCTATGTGAACACCTCGCTCGCGGTGAAGGCGGAGGCCGATATCTGCTGCACGTCGGGGAATGCGAAGAAGATCATCGAATCGCTCGGGGTGCCGCGGGTCATCATGCTGCCGGACGAATACCTGGCGCAGAACATCGCGAAGCAGACCAAGGTGCAGGTAATCGCCTGGGCCGGGCATTGCGAGGTGCACCAGCGCTTCTCGGCCGCCGACGTGCACGCGCTGCGCGCGGGCCATCCGGGCGTCGTGGTGCTGGCGCATCCCGAGTGCCCGCCGGAGGTGGTCGCCGCCGCCGACTACGCCGGCTCCACCGCCGACATGGCGGCCTATGTCGGGCGCGAGAAGCCCAGGCGGGTCGTGCTGATGACCGAATGTTCCATGGCCGACAACATCACCGTGGGCAATCCGGACGTCGAGTTCGTCCGCCCCTGCAACCTCTGCCCGCACATGAAGCGGATCACGCTCGCCAACATCCGCACCGCCCTCGAGGAGATGCGCCACGAGGTGACGATCAACCCGGCACTCGCCGAGCGCGCGCATGCCGCGGTCGCGCGCATGCTGGCCGTGCGGTAGGAGCGGACCATGACCGTCCCTCCCCTGCCGCCGATCATGGTGGAACCCGCGGTGCGTGCGGCACTGCTGGAAGACCTCGGCCGCGCCGGCGATCTCACCACCGATGCGATCGTGCCGGCGGGGGCGCGCACGCGCACCGTGCTGCGCGCGCGCCAGCCCGGGGTGGTCGCGGGGCTCGATTTCGCGCTCACCGCCTTCCGCCTGATCGATCCGGCGATCACAGTCGAAGTGGCACGGCCGGACGGGTCGCACCTGGCGCCCGGCGACGTGATCGCCACCATCACCGGGCCGGCGCGGGGGATCCTCACCGCCGAGCGCACGGCGCTGAACTTCCTCGGCCACTTGTCGGGCATCGCCTCCGCCACCGCCAGCGTGGTCGAGGCGATCAAGGGTCACCGCGCGCAGATCGTCTGCACCCGCAAGACCCTGCCCGGGCTGCGCATCGCGCAGAAATACGCAATCCGGGTGGGCGGCGGGTCGAACCATCGTTTCGGTCTCGATGACGCGGTGCTGATCAAGGACAACCACGTGGCGATCGCCGGCGGGGTGGTCGAGGCGGTTGCGCGTGCGCGCGCCGGCGTCGGGCACATGGTGAAGATCGAACTGGAGGTCGATACGCTCGACCAACTGCGCGAGGCGCTGGAGCTGCGGGTCGATGCCGTGCTGCTCGACAACATGGGCCCGGCCCTGCTGACCGAGGCGGTGGCGATGGTCGATGGTCGGGCAATCACCGAGGCCTCCGGCGGCATCACCCCGGCGACGGCGCCGGCGGTGGCAGCGTCGGGGGTCGACCTGATCTCGATCGGCTGGCTGACGCACAGCGTGCGGGTGCTGGATATCGGCCTCGATCACGCGACATAGCCGCGAGATCGGCCGCGGTATCGACATCGCGCAGCCGACGCAGCAGCGCGACCTTCCGCCCGCGAAACCGGCGCAAGGTGTCGGCCAGCGCGTGCGGCCCGGACCAGCGCACGCGCGCAAACGGCTGCGCCGGGCGGCGCGGGCCGAGGGCGACCAACCAGAAGCCGCCGTCCTCGGCAGGGCCGAACGCGGCCTCGGCGCGACCCAGGGCCTGGAACGCGGCGACGAGCTCGGCCGGCCCGGCGTCGGGGATGTCGCAGCCGATGAGCGCGGCCCGCCGGTGCGGGAAGCGGGCCAACGCGCGCGCCATGCGGGTGCCGAGATCGCCACTGCCCTGGCCGATCCGCGTCACCCGCCGCCCCATGCTGGGCAGCAGCCGGAACCGGGCGCCGTCGGGCGTGATCGCCAGCACGGTCCGGAACCGCGGGTCCGCGGCGAGCGCGCGCAGCAGGCGAGACAAGGTCCGGAGGTAGAAGCGTAGCGCCGCACGCGCGCCGATCTCGCGCGCCAGGCGTCGCTTCACCGCGCCGAGCCGGGGCGCGCGGGCGAACACGATCGCCGTATCCCTCATCGGTACAGCCGTGCGATCCGCGCCGGCGGTACGCCGGCGAACCAGGCGGCGAGGCAGAACAGGTTGCGCGCGGAACGCCGCCGCCAGCCCGCGCTCTCCCATCGTTCCGCCGAGGTCACCGCCGCCGCCGGCAGGGAAGCGAGCCGCGCCCGTCCCAGGCGGCGGACCAGATCGACGTCCTCCATCAGCGGCAGCGGGCGGATGCCGCCGACCGCGGCCAGCAGGTCGCGATGGATCAACAGCCCCTGGTCGCCGTACGGCAGCCCGAGCACCCGGCAGCGCCACGCCACAGCGCGTTCCAGTCGCCGCGCGCGCGGATCGGGGCTGTCGAGCACGAATCGGAAATATCCCGCCCGCGCCGGACCTGCCGCGATATGCGCCGCGGCGGCGGCGGCCCAGTCCGGCGCCAGACACGTATCGGCATGCAGCAGCAGCAGCCAGTCCCCGCGCGCGGCGGCAACGCCGGCGGCCAGTTGCGGCCCGCGCCCGCGCGGCGCCGTCACCACCCGGGCACCGCACGCTTGCGCCACCGTCACCGTCGCGTCGCTGCTGCCGCCATCGACCACCAGGATCTCCACCGCGGTCGCCGCCACCGCGGCGATCGTCGCAGCCAGCCGTGGGGCAGCGTTCAACGCGGGAATGACGACCGAAAGCATGGAACGGGACCGCTCATCGCGACCGGGTGCGCGAAGCTCCGCCGTCACGGCCCGGCGAAATACGCCGTATCCTCCGGCCGCGCCAGCCACTCCGGATTGCCGTCCCATGACCGCGTGCGGGTCGTCATGTCGGTCCCGTAGCGCACCCGGAACAGCAAGCTGCGCGTCGGCCCATTGACGTATTCATGCAGCTCGCCGCGTGGATGCACCACGAAGCAGCCCGGCGCGACAGCCACCGCGCCCTCCGGGGTGCGCATCGTCCCGCCGCCCTCGACGCAGAAATAGATCTCGGTGGCGTTCGGGTGGCAGTGGTACGGGCTGCTCTGGCCCGGCTCCCAGCAGGCGACCGTCACGTCGCCCTCGCCGGCGCGGCCGAGGATTTTCTCGACGTGCCGGCGCGGATCGAACCGCGCCTCGGCCGGGAGATCGAACACCTCCATCGCCTACGCCGCGCTCGCAAGCGTGGGCGTCTGCAGCCGTGGCAGCACGTCGCGCGCGAACAGCTTCAACCCTTTCTCCGCCTGCGCGTGGTCCATGAATCCCGAGCGGCCGATCAGCACCAGATTGGCGAAGCCCCCCACCTTGGCCTGGAACTCGTTGATCTGGCGCACCACCGTATCCGGGTTGCCGGCGAACATCAGCCCCTGCGCGATCGCCTGTTCGGGCGTGATGCCGGCCAGCATCGCCCCCGGCCGTCCCGCCGCTCCGCCCGGCGGCGGCTTGGAGCGGTACAGCACCGGCGCCGCCTCGGGCGGCGACTGGCCGGGCAGCAGCTTGCCGTATTGCGGCGCCTGCTTGAGGCTCGTGTTCACGAACCACAGCAACTGGCTGCCGATGCGCACCGCCTCCTCATCCGTCTCCCCGGTATAGACGAAGGCGGAATAGGCGAAGCGGTCCGGCCCGGCGGGCGCCATCCCCGCCTCCAGCCGCGCCGCCTTGTAGGCGTCCCAGGCGCGCTTCGTCCCCTCCGGCCCGCGCAGCACCACCGTGTTCAATATGTCGCGCCTTGCGAGCTCGGCCGCGCTGCCGGGATCGCCGGTCGCGGCCCAGAACGGCGGGTGCGGACGCTGCCAGCAGGGCGGCCAGATGTTGATGCTGCGATGGCGGTAGTGCTTGCCCTCCCAACTGATCGGCCCGTCGTGATGGGTGAGCGTGGCCTGGATCAGGTCGATCGCCTCCCAGAACCGGTCCACGAAACCGACCGGGTTGGCGTTGCCGGACGCCATCTCCGACCCGCCCGACTTCACGAAGCCGATCTCCAGCCGCCCGCGCGACAGCACGTCGGCAGCGGCGTATTCCTCGGCGACCCGCACCGGGTCCTTGCGGATCGAGATCAACGTGCCCAACGACAGGATCCGCACCTTGCGCGTCTGCCGGGCCAAGGCGCCGAGGAACAGCGGCGAGGCGCCGAACAGGCAGTTGATGCCCGCATGATGCTCGTTGGAAATGACGTTGATGCCGAGCTCGTCGCACAAAAGGAACTCGTCCAGCACCTCGTGGTACAGATCGGCCGCATGGCGCGGATCGACGTAATGGTTGGGCAGGCTGGCACGCACCAAATCGGCACTGTCCAGCACCTCCTGCGGCACGAACGGATAGGGGCATTCGCAAAGATACCAGGCCTTCATCGCACGAGCTCCCCGGCGGGCTGGCGGTCGAGGAAGGCAGCCACGTGATCGGCCACGGCCGCAGGCTGTTCCAGCTCGGGATGATGCCCCGCCTGCGGCACCATCGCGAAGGCCGCGCCCGGGATCGCCGCGGCATAGGCACGGCCATAGTCGGGCGTGACCACCTCGTCCGCGCTGCCCCACAGCACCAGGGTGGGGATTTTGATCCGGTGCAGCCAGGCGTGCAGCCGCGGGTTGTACATGTGCGGATCCCACCCGTACAGGCACAGCGCGTCGCGCGAGCGTGCATGCCGGATCAGCGCCGCGTCGCTCATGGCGTCATAATCGGGCGCGCGGGCAGGATCGTGCCAGCTCCGGCGCCTGATCTCGTGCGGGTGGGTGTTGAAGAAATCCATGATGTCGCGGGTCAGCGGATCGGCGCTGATCCGGATGCCGAGCGGATCGACCAGGACCAGCCGCGCGACCCGGTGCGGGCAGGCGAGCGCCAGCTCCGCCGCGATCCAGCCGCCGAAGGAGCAGCCCACCACCACCGCCGGCGCGCCGATGTCATCGAGCAGCGCGGCGTAGAGTTGCATGAGGTCGTAGACCGTTTCGAACCCGTCCGGCCGCGGCGAGCCACCGAACCCGGGATGCGACGGCGCAATGACCGACCCGAGCGCGCCGAGCCGCTCCAGCACCGGCGCATCGGCCTCCAACGGGTCGGGACCATGCAGGAACAGGATCGGGCGGCCGGCGCCGCGCTCCTGGATCTCGAGCGTGATGCCGGCGACCGAACGGGCGGTCGCCCCCTCCGCCGATGGCGCGAGCAAGCTGGTGACGGACATGCGTTTCCCCAAGCCGGTGTTGTTTTGCGGCGGAGCATAGGCGCGCGCGTGCTAGCCAGAAACAACATAATCGAGATAGCTTCCATCTTAGATTGAGATGGATCACCATGGACCTTCGCCAGCTTCGCTACTTCGTCGCCATCGCCGAGGCCGGCAGCCTCAGCGCCGCCGCCAGCACGATCGGCATCGCCCAGTCGGCGCTGAGCCGGCACCTGCAATGCCTGGAGCAGTCGGTGGGCGCGCGGCTGCTCGACCGCGGCCGGCGCGGCGTGGTGCCGACCGAGGCGGGCAGCCTGCTGCTCGCGCGCGGCCGCGCGATCCTGGAGGAGATCGAGGCGACGCGGACGGAGCTTGCCTCCGGCGCCGGGCGGCTGCGCGGCACGGTCGATATCGCGACGTCGTCCACGGTCGCCGACGTGCTGTATGGCCCGCTCGCGCTGCGCTTCGCGCGTGAACATCCCGACGTGCACCTGAACTTCCACGAGGGCCAGGACGATCTGATCTCGCGGCTCGCGCAGGGACGGCTCGACCTCGCGATCGTCACGACCAGCGATCGGACCGATCTCGTGTCGTTCCGGCCCCTGTACGCCGAGGCCGTGTGGCTGATCGGACTGCCGGGCGATCCGCTGCTCGGCGGCGCGCCGATCGCCCTCGAACAGGCGCTGACCCGGGAACTGATCCTGCCGGTGGGGGAGGCCAGCCTGCACTGGCTGCATGCCGAAAGCCGGATGCTCGGGATCGCGCCGCGCTGCCGGCTGCACGCCGAAAGCCTGGGGACCATCCGCGACCTGGTGCGCCTCGGTCTCGGCTGCGCGCTGCTGCCCTATTCGGCGATGTGGGCGGAGCTGGCCGCGGGACGCTTCGCGGGGGCGGAAATCCGCGGCTTCGAGCTGGTGCGCAAGCTGGGCACGCCGCGCGGCCGGGCGCCGAGCCGGGCGGCGCGGGTGGTGGCCGAGGCGATCGGTGCGGAAGTTGCCCGCCTCGTTCGTGACGGGCGGATCGAGCAGGCGCGGCTGATCGCGCCCGACGATCCGGCGGCATAGGCCCCACCGGACGCACCGCCTGGGGCTTCACCCGCACGCCGATCCCGCGCACGATCAGCCCGTCAACGGGGGACGGAACGCGCATGCTGCTGATCGAAGCCGACGGCAAGACCCTGTTCGCCGAGGCCGGCGTGCCGATACCCCCGGGCCGCCTGGTCCGCGCCGATACCCCGCCCGACCTGCCCGGCCCCGGCCCCTGGATGGTGAAAGCGCAGGTCCCGGCCGGCGGGCGCGGCAAGGCGGGGCTCGTCCGCCGCTGCGTCGATCCCGCCGCGGTGCAGGCCGCGCTGCGGGACCTGCTCGGCGCCACCCACAAGGGCCACCGGGTGGAGGAATGCCTGATCGAACCGGTCGTCGCCGGATCGGAACATTACCTGGCGCTCATGCTGGACCCGGCCGACTACGGGGTGCGGCTCATCACCCATCCGCACGGCGGGATCGACGTGGAGGAGGCAGGGCGGATCGCCGGCGTCACCTGCGCGCCCGATCTGCCGGCGATCGAGGCGGTGATCGCGCGCACCATCCCGGACCCCGCGCCCGCCGCCGCCGCGCGGGCGCTGGCCCGCCTGCTGATCGAGCGGGAGGCGATGCTGGTGGAGATCAACCCGCTGTTCATCACCCCCGGCGCCTGCGTGGCCGGCGACGCCAAGGTGGTGATCGACCTCAACGCCCTGCCCCGCCAGCCCCGCCTCGCCGCCCTCATCGCCGCCCGGCCCGGGACCTATGCCGACGCGGCGCGCAAGCTCGCGTCGGGGTTCGACTATGTGGAGATCGATCCCACCGGAACGATCGGGCTGCTCACCACCGGAGCGGGCCTGTCGATGATGCTGATCGACGAACTGGTGGCGCGCGGCGCGCACCCGCTCAATTTCTGCGACATCCGCACCTCCATGCTGCGCGGCAGCCCCGCGCGCATCATCGCCGCCCTGGGGTGGATGACCGCGCGCCCGTCCTTGCGGGTGGTGCTGGTGAACATCTTCGCCGGTATCACGGACCTCGGCGAGTTCGCCGCCCTGCTCGCCGACGCGCTGGCGCAGTCGCCGGGTCTGCGCGTGCCGGTCGTTGCGCGGCTGATCGGACGCGGGGCGGCGGAGGCGCGGCGGATCCTGGCCGAGCGAGCGCCCTCGGTGGCGGTGGAGGACGATCTGTCTGCCGCGCTCGCCCGCGTCGCCGTCGCGGTGACGGCATGATCGCCGGGCTGAGCCGCGCCACGCCCGTGCTGGTGCAGGGCATCGCCGGACGGATGGGGCGCACCCATGCGGCGCTGATGCGCGCATATGGAACGAATATCGTCGCCGGCGTAGCGGCGCGGATGTCGACTGCCGGCGTCGCGGCGCGGACGCCAACTGCCGGCGTAGTGGCGCCGATGTCGACTGCCGGCGTAGCGGCGCGGATGCCGACCTCCGGAGTTGCGGCACCGGTCGAGGCAACGGAGATTGCCGGCGTTCCCGTATTTGCCACCTGCGCCGCTGCGGTGGCTGCCACCGGCGCCGTCGTTTCGGTCGCGCTCACCCCGCCGGCCGAGACCCTGGCCGCCGCGCGGGAGGCCTTCGCCGCCGGCGTCCGCCTACTCGTCACCGTGGCCGAAGGCGTGCCGGCGCATGACGCGCTCCGCATCGGCCGTGCGGCGCGGGAGGTGGGCGCGACCTGGGTCGGCGCCTCCACGCCCGGGCTCGCGATCCCCGGGGAGCTGAAGCTGGGCTTCCTGCCGGACGTGGCGCTGCGCCCCGGGCCGCTCGGGATGATGTCGAAATCGGGCACCTTGTCGTACGAGGTCGGCTGGCGGCTGGCGCGCGCGGGGCTGGGGCAGAGCCTGTGGGTCGGCGTCGGCGGCGATCCGGTGAAGGGCGTGCGGTTCGCCGACCTGGTGCCGGTCTTCCTCGACGATCCGCGCACCCGCGCGATCGTGCTGGTGGGCGAAGTGGGCGGCACCGAGGAGGAGGACTGCGCGGACGCCTATGCCGCCGCCTATGCCGCCTTGGGCGCCGCCAAGCCGCTCTATGCGCTGATCGCCGGACGGGAGGCGAAGGAGGGCGTCGCGATGGGCCACGCCGGCGCGCTGGTGCACGGGAGCAGCGGCACGCTCGCGGAAAAGACCCGGCGGCTGGCGGCGGCGGGGGCGCTCGTGTTTCCCTCGATCGAGGCGCTGGTGCAGCGCTGCACAGCCGATTTCGGCATCGATGGGGCGACGGGGCATGGCTGAGCGTGCAGCCGCCGGCGCGGCAAGCGCGATGGCGGGCTTGCCGCTCGCTGCTCCGGATGCTACACGGAGCGGTGGCATGTGTCACTAACGTCTTGATTAACCTTGCATAACACCTGAAGGCGCACGGACTCGGCTGCTCCCAACCCGGCCGCACGCGCCCCGCCGGATGTCCCAGCCGGCCTGCATGCGCCGGCCGGTGTGCCAAGCCCTTCTCCCGTGGCCGGGAACGCCCCGACTTCCTGCGTTCGCCGCGACCGCGCCGCCGCCCCGACCCCGCGCGCTCCGCCGTGCAGCCCGACCGGAGACAGCTCCATGCCCGATCCCGCGCCGCACTCCGCCCCGGCGGTCCCGATGCCGGCCCGCGGCGGCTGCCTTCCCAGCGCACGCCCGCCCGCACGCACGCCCACATCCGCACGCACGCCCACATCCGCAGGCACGCCCACACCGGGCCCCGCCCGGGCGGCGCGAAGCTGAGCGGCGCAGTGCGGGCACTGCGCCACCTGCTGCCGCTGCTGCTGCTCGTCGCCGCCGGGGTGGCGATTTGGCACAGTGGGCTGGCGGGGGAGCTGAGCTGGGCCGCCCTGGCGCATCACCAGGAGGCGCTGCGGGCCGAGGTCGCGGCGCATCCGCTCCTCGCCCCCGCCGCCTTCGTCGGCCTCTATGCCCTGATCGTCGCCTTCTCCATCCCGGAAGCCTCCTTGGCGACGGTCACGGCCGGGCTGCTGTTCGGCCCGTGGTTCGGCGGCGGGCTGGCGGTGCTCGGCGCGACCCTGGGCGCGGTGGTGCTGTTCGTGGTGGCGCGCACCGCGCTCGCCGGCTTCATGGCGCGGCGGGCGCAGACCCTGCTCGGCCGCATCCGCCCGGGGCTGGAGCGCGACGGGTTCAGCTATCTGCTGGCGTTGCGGCTGCTGCCGATCGTGCCGTTCTGGCTGGTCAACCTCGGCGCCGCGCTGTGCGGCATGCGGCTGTTTCCATACGCCGCGGCAACCCTGATCGGCATCATCCCGGTCACCTTCGTGTTCGCCTGGATCGGCGCCGGGGTGGGCGAGGTGCTGGCGGTCGGCGGCCGGCCCGATCTGTCGCTGCTCTTCTCGCCCACGGTGCTCGGCCGCTGCTGGCGCTGGCGGCGCTGTCCCTGGCGCCGGTGCTCTGGCGGCGTCTGCGCCGCCGGGACGCCTGAACCTCGTGGTGCACGTCCCCGGGCCCGCGTGCCGGCGCGCGCCGGTGACCGAGCGCTACGACCTTGCCGTGATCGGCGCCGGCGCCGCCGGGCTGTCGGTCACGGCGGTCGCAGCCCAGCTCGGCCTCAAGGTGGCGCTGATCGAGCGCGGGACGATGGGCGGCGACTGCCTCAACACCGGCTGCGTGCCGTCCAAGGCGCTGCTGGCCGCGGCGCATGCGGCCGAATCGGCGCGCGGCGCCGGCCGCTTCGGGGTCCACCTGCCGGCGCCGGCGATCGACTGGGACGCGGTGCGCGCGCATGTGCGGGGCGTGATCGCCGCGATCGCCCCGGCCGACTCCGCCGCTCGCTACCGCGCCCTCGGCGCCGACGGTGCTCGCGGCAAGGCCCGTTTCCTCGATCCCGCCACCCTGGCGGTCAACGATCCTGGCGGTCAACGATCCCTGGCGGCGGAAGACCGGCGCATCCTCGCACGGCGCATCGTCATCGCCGCCGGCAGCCGCGCCGCGGTGCCGCCGATCCCCGGCCTCGACCAGGTGCCGTTCCTGACCAACGAGACCCTGTTCGACCTGGCCGAGCCGCCCGCGCATCTGCTGATCCTGGGCGGCGGGCCGGTCGGGCTGGAAATGGCGGACGCGCACGCCGGCCTCGGCTGCGCCGTGACCCTGGTCGAGGCGGGGCGGATCGCCGGCAAGGAAGACCCCGAACTGGCGGCGGGTCTGCGCGCGGCGCTCGCGGCGCGCGGGATCGCGATCCTGGAAGGCGTCGCGGTGGCCGCCGTCGAACCCGGCCCCACCCTGGTGCTGGCCGACGGGCGGCGGATCGCCGGCAGCCATCTGCTGGTCGCCGCCGGCCGCCGCGCCGACGTCGAGTCGCTGGCGCTGGAGGCGGGCGACGTGCGCGCCTCCGCCGCCGGGATCGCCACCGACCGCGGGCTGCGCAGCCTGACCAACCGCCGCGTGTTCGCGGTCGGCGACATCGCCGACCCGGCCGGGATCGGCCCGCGCGCCTTCACCCATGTCGGCGAGCCACCACGCCGGCATCGTCATCCGCCGCGCACTCTTCCGCCTGCCGGCGCGGCTTTCGGACGCCGCGCTGCCGCGGGTGACCTATACGAACCCCGAACTCGCCCAGGTCGGCCTGACCGAAGCCGAGGCGCGCGCCGCCGGCCATGCGCCGCAAGTCCTGCGCTGGCCGCTGGCGGAGACCGATCGCGCGCTCGCCGAACGCGAGCCCGCCGGCCTGGTCAAGCTGGTGGTGGCGCGCGGGCGCGTGCTGGGCGCCGGCATCCTCGCCCCGCACGCCGGCGAGATGATCGGCACCTGGACCCTGGCGATCGCCCGCCGCGTGCCGCTGGCGGCGCTGGCGGGCATGATCGTGCCCTATCCGACCCGCGCCGAGGCGGCGGTCCGCGCCGCCGGGAGCTTCTATCTGGAGCGGCTGTTCGCCCCGCGGACCCGCCGCCTCGCCGCCCTGCTGGCGCGGTTGCCCTGACGGGGCAGCCGGTTGGCGGCAGGACGGCCCCGGCAGGGCGATGAAGCCGGACACCGCCGGCGGATAGCCGAAAGTTGTGCGCTCCCCCGCCCCTGCGTTAGCGCGTTCTTCAGCCGGTTGCGCTAGACTGGCGTAAAGTCCGGTCCACAAGACCGCGACGGGCGCGATGCTGCCGGAGCGGAGGGCGATGCCAAAATTATGGGTGACGGGGGCGATCCTGCTGGCGCTGGGAGCCTACGCGCTGACCCCCGCCGTCACGCTGCTGCGGCTCGATCGGGCGATGCGGCACGGCGACGCGGCGACCCTTACGCGCATGGTCGATTTCCCGTCGGTCCGGAAAGGCCTGGCGCGCGAAGTGGCCGAGGGCCTTCCCGGCGGCGCCCAGGCGCCCATCCACCGCACCGCCGACACCTTGCCGCCGTTCGGCTTCTCCTTCGCCTCCGGCATCGCCGACCACGCCATGACCCGGCGCCTGACCCCGGGCGGGCTGATCGGGCTGGCGCAGGCGGGTGCAGCCACCGGCGCGCCGCCGGCCCGGGTACGGCTGGCGGGCGTGTGGGTCGACGGCCTGACGCAGGTCGGGGTCCGGCTGCACATGACGGGCCAGCGCCAGCCGATCCGCCTGTGGCTGCGGTTCGAGCATGGCGAATGGAAGCTGGCCCGGATCTGGCTGCCGCCGGCGCTGCTGCGCCGCGCAGCCGACAGCGGGGCGGACAGCTCCGATAGGGGCGCGGACAGGCCGAACGTCCCGTCCGACGCCGACGCGCTGGTGGCACCGGCCGCCGCGCTCGTCCCAGCGCACTGATACCAAGGCAGCCGGCACCAAGGCGACCGGCACCGGGGCGATCGGCACCGGGGCGATCGCCCCGGACGTTCGCACGCCGCACGGCCGGCTGATAAAAATCATCTTTCCGGTTGATCCGTCGAGGGGTCGGGCCCATGAAGAAGGTGCGCGGCCTGCTCCGGCTTCCGATGCGTCGTACCGTCGTTCCGTCGCGCCCAGGCCCTCGCCTCCCGGACGTCCGTGCATGTCGTCGATCCCCGGCCACGAAACCCGTCCGCTCGGCCTGGTCCCCCGCCCGACCGGTGCCGCCGCGCCGCGCGCCCCGGCCCGCCGGCACCGTTTCGCCGACCGCGTGCTGCACGCGCCGCAGGTGCTGCGCGCCCTGGTGCGGGTGGACGAGGTCTGGCTGGTCGCGCTGGCTGCCTGGGTCGGCGCCTGCGCGGGCGTGGCGGTTTTGCTCATGACCGGCGCCGCCCAGCTCATGCACGAGGTCCTGTTCGCCCTGCCCGCCGGCGCGCATCTCAGCGCCATGCCGCGGGTGGACCCCTGGCGCGGCCATGCTGGTGCCCTCGCTCGGCGGCCTGGCGCTCGGGCTGTTCGGCCTGCTCATGGGCCGGCTGCGCCCGCGCCGCGCGGTCGACGCGATCGAGGCCAATGCGCTCTACGGCGGGCGCATGTCGCTCAACGACAGCCTGATCGTGATGGTGCAGACGATCCTGTCGAACGGCGTCGGCGCGTCGATCGGGCTGGAGGCCGGCTACACGCAGATCGGCGCCGGTCTCGCCTCTCGCTTCGGCCGCGGCTTCCGGCTGCGGCGCAACGACATGCGCCTGCTGGTCGGCTGCGGCGCCGCCGGGGCGATCGCCGCAGCCTTCGACGCCCCGCTGACCGGCGCGTTCTACGCGTTCGAGCTGGTGATCGGCACCTACACGCTCGGCACCTTCGCCCCCGTCGCGGTCGCGTCCCTGGTCGCGGTCTCGGTGCTGCACACGATGGGCCATGCGCCGTTCGAGCTGCACCTGGTGATGCCGACGCTGCATTGCGCGAAGACTACGTGCCGATCCTCGGCACCGGCCTTGTCTGCGCCCTGGTCGGCATTGCCATCATGCGCGGCGTGACGCTGACCGAGGATCTGTTCCGCCGCAGCGGCATCCCGCTCTGGCTGCGCCCGCTGGTCGGCGGGGTGGCAGTGGGAGCGATGGCGCTGGTCTCGCCGACGGTGCTGTCCTCGGGCCATGGCGTGATCGGAGAAGTGATCGAGGCGCGCTATGCGCTGCCCTGGGTCGGGCTGCTGGTGGTGCTGAAAGCGTGCGGCTCGGCGATCTCGATCGGCTCGGGCTTCCGCGGCGGACTGTTCTTCGCCTCGCTGTTCCTGGGCGCGCTGGTCGGCAAGCTTCGCCGGCGGGCGCTGGCGCTGGTCAGCACCGCGCATGCCGGTCCCGATCGGTGATCATGTCGGTGGTCGGCATGAGCGCGCTGGCGGTGGCGATCGTCGGCGGGCCGCTGACCATGGGGTTCCTCGCGCTGGAGATCCACCGGCAGCCTGCCGCTGACTATCGCGGTGCTCGGCGCCTGCGTGGTCTCCGCCGCTCACGGTGCGGCGGACGTTCGGCTATTCCTTCGCCACCTGGCGCTTCCACCTGCGCGGCGAGGCGATCCGCAGCGCCGTCGATATCGGCTGGATGCGCAACCTGACGGTCGGGCGGATGATGCGCCACGAGCGTGCGCACCGTGCGCGCCGAAATGCCGCTTGCCGCATTCCGCGCGGACTTCCCGCTCGGGCTCGACCCAGCGCGTGGTCGCGCTCGACGCCGAGGACCGTTACGCCGGAATCGTGCTGGTGCCGGAGGCGCACGCGGAGGCCGATGAACACCGGCTGGTAGGCGATATCCTGCACCACCGCGACACGATGCTGCTGCCGCACATGAGCGTCAAGGATGCGATGGCCCTGTTCGAGGCCAGCGAAAGCGATGCGCTGGCCGTGGTCGACGAGCCCGACGACGCGGCAGGTGATCGGACTGCTCACCGAATACTACGCGCTGCGCCGCTACAGCGAAGAGCTGGAACGCCGCCGGCGCGAACTGGCGGGGGAGTGAAGGCCAAGGGGCAACGCTCGGGGCAGCGCTCCGGACAGCGCGCCCAGGCGCTTGTCCCTCCCGCCGCGATGCGTTAGCACCTGCACAACCGAGGCGCTCCCATCCCGCCCCTGCATCAGCGGCGGGCGTCTCGCGCCATCGCCTTGTCCTCCGCTCCGCAATGAGGTCCTCATGGCCCGCAACAAGATCGCCCTGATCGGCGCCGGCAATATCGGCGGCACCCTTGCTCACCTGGTCGGCCTCAAGGAACTGGGCGACGTGGTGCTGTTCGACGTGTTCGGCGGCGTCGCCGCGGGCAAGGCGCTCGACCTCATGCAGTCGGGCCCGGTGGAGGGCTTCGACGCCGCCATGTCCGGCGGCTCGGACTATGCCGCCATCGCCGGGTCGGACGTGGTGATCGTCACCGCCGGCTTTCCGCGCATGCCGGGGATGTCGCGCGACGACCTGATCGGCAAGAACGCCGGCGTGATCGCCGAGGTGGCCGAGGGCATCAAGACCCATTGCCCGGATGCGTTCGTGATCGTCATCACCAACCCGCTCGATGCGATGGTCTGGGTGATGAAGGAGAAGTCGGGCCTGCCGGCGAACAAGGTCGTGGGCATGGCCGGCGTGCTCGACAGTTCGCGTTTCCGCCTGTTCCTGGCGCAGGAATTCGGCGTATCGGTGGAGGACGTGACCGCCTTCGTGCTCGGTGGGCATGGCGATTCGATGGTGCCGCTGACCCGCTATTCCGCCGTCGCCGGCATTCCCGTGCCTGATCTCATCAAGATGGGCTGGACCACGCAGGCGAAGATCGATGCGATCGTGACCCGCACTGCCAACGGTGGCGGCGAGATCGTGAAGCTGCTCGAACGCGGCAGCGCGTTCTACGCGCCGGCATCCTCGGCGATCGCGATGGCGGAGAGCTACCTCAAGGACAAGAAGCGGGTGTTGCCCTGCGCCGCCTACCTCACCGGCCAGTACGGCATCGACGGGCTCTACATCGGCGTGCCGGTCGTGATCGGCGCCGGCGGGGTGGAACGGGTGGTGGAGATCGCGCTGAACCCGGACGAGCAGGCGGCGTTCGATGCCTCCTGTGCGGCGGTGAAGGAGCTGATTGCGGCATCGAAGAAGCTCATCGGCTGAACCGCGGCAACCGGACGGGATCGGCGCCATGAATATCCATGAATACCAGGCCAAGGAATTGCTGCGCCGCTACGGCGTCGCGGTGCTGGACGGGCATGTTGCCTGGACGGCGGAGGAAGCCGCAGCGGCGGCGGCCAGGCTGCCCGGCCCCGTGTATGTGGTGAAGGCGCAGATCCACGCCGGCGGGCGCGGCGCCGGCCATTTCGCCGACGATCCCTCCGGCAAGGGCGGCGTGCGGCTGGCGCGCTCCGCCGACGACGTCCGCGCGGCGGCCGAGGCGATGCTCGGCCACGTGCTGGTCACCAAGCAGACCGGCCCGGCCGGCCGCAAGGTGCATCGGTTGTATGTGGAGGCCGGGTGCGACATCGCCCGCGAGCTTTATCTGTCCCTGCTGGTCGATCGCGTGACGGGGCGGATCACCATCATGGCCTCGGCCGAAGGCGGCATCGAGATCGAAGAAGTCGCGGCGCGGGCGCCGGAGAAGATCATGCGGGTGGCGGTCGACCCCGCCGCCGGGTTCTTTCCCTTCCAGGCGCGCCGGCTCGGCTTCGGGCTGGGGCTGACGGCGGCGCAGGTGGGCAGCTTCACCCGCTTTGTCAGCGCGATGTATGCGGCCTTCACCGCGCTCGATTGCGCGATCGTGGAGATCAACCCGCTGGTCGTCACCGGCGCCGGCGACGTCGTGGCGCTGGATGCCAAGATTTCCTTCGACGACAGCGCCCTGTTCCGCCATCCCGACATCGAGAAGCTGCGCGACGAGGCGGAAGAAGACCCCAAGGAACTGGAAGCCGCCAGGCACAGCCTGAACTACGTGGCGCTGGACGGCACCATCGGCTGCATGGTGAACGGCGCCGGCCTGGCGATGGCGACGATGGACATCATCAAGCTGTATGGGGCGTCACCGGCGAACTTCCTGGATGTCGGCGGCGGCGCAACGAAGGAACGCGTCACCGCCGCGTTCAAGATCATCCTGTCCGATCCGCATGTGGAGGGCATCCTGGTCAACATCTTCGGCGGCATCATGCGCTGCGACGTGATCGCCGAGGGCGTGGTCTCGGCCGCGCGCGAAGTGCAGTTGTCGGTGCCGCTGGTGGTGCGGCTGGAAGGCACCAACGTCGATCTCGGCAAGGCGATCCTGGCGAAGTCCAACCTGCCGATCATCGCCGCCGACAACCTGGCCGACGCCGCGGAAAAAGTGGTGCGCGCCGTGCAGGAGGCCGCATAGATGGCCATTCTCGTCGATGCCAACACGCGCGTGATCTGCCAGGGCTTCACCGGCGCGCAGGGCACGTTCCATTCCGAGCAGGCGATCGCCTACGGGACGAAGATGACCGGCGGGGTGACGCCGGGCAAAGGCGGGTCCACGCATCTCGGGCTGCCGGTGTTCGATACGGTGGCGGAAGCGGTCGCCCGCGCCGGCGCGGATGCGACCGTGATCTACGTGCCGCCGCCCTACGCGGCGGATGCGATCCTGGAAGCGATCGACGCCGAAATACCGCTGGTGATCTGCATCACCGAGGGCATCCCGGTGCTCGACATGGTGCGGGTGAAGCGGGCGCTGACGGGGACGAAATCCCGCCTGATCGGGCCGAACTGCCCGGGCGTCATCACGCCGGAGGCCTGCAAGATCGGCATCATGCCCGGGCATATCCATCGGCGTGGGTCGGTCGGGATCGTCTCGCGGTCGGGCACCCTGACCTATGAGGCGGTGGCCCAGACGACGGCGGCCGGCCTCGGGCAGAGCACCTGCGTCGGTATCGGCGGCGATCCGGTGAAGGGGACGGATTTCATCGAGGTGCTGGAGATGTTCCTCGCTGACCCCGAAACGAAGCAGATCGTCATGATCGGCGAGATCGGCGGCCAGAGCGAGATCGATGCCGCCGAGTTCCTGGCCCGCGAGAAGGTGAAGAAGCCGACCGTCGGCTTCATCGCCGGCGCGACCGCGCCCCCCGGCCGGCGCATGGGCCACGCCGGCGCGGTGATCAGCGGCGGGCGCGACACCGCGGCGGCGAAGATGGAAGCGATGCGCGCGGCCGGCATCCGGGTGTCGGAAAGCCCGGCGGCGCTGGGGTCGACCATGCTGGACCTGCTACGGTAGCGGTTCCTTGAGACGCCGGCTGCCATGGGGCAGCCGGCCGCACACGGAGCGCCGCGTAGGGAGATGGGCATGAACAAGCCGCTCCATGAGACGGACTTCCTCCGCTGGACCAGCAGCCAGGCATCCGCGCTGCGCGCCGCGGGGGCGATGCGCATCAACACGCCGGCGCCGATCGACTGGGAGAACGTGGCCGAGGAGATCGACAGCTTGGGCCGCTCGCAACGCAGCGAACTCCGCAGCCGGATCGGCGTCATCCTGGAACACCTGATCAAGCTGATCGCGTTGCCGGCAACGGCGCCGCGTGCCGGTTGGCTGGACACGATCGACGAACAGCGCGCGGCGATCGACCGCCTGCTGGAAGACAGCCCCAGCCTGCGGCGCGATGTCCCCGCCTTGCTCACGGCGGAACTGCCCAGGGCCGGCCGGATGGTCGCGCGCTCCGCGGCGCGCCATGGGGAGAGCCTGCGCGCCGACATCGCCGAACTGGCGTTCTCCGCCGCGCAGGTCCTGGGCGAGTGGTATCCGCCCGAACCGTGACCGCGGCCGGCCGATAACGGACGCGCGGTGCCAGGCGCTGGCGCCAGCCGCGTCCTGATGTAAAACCCCTCCACATGACCTGGTCGCATCCGAGCGGGGGTTTCGAGCGGCGCGGCTACCATCACGGCAATCTCCGTGAGGCGCTGGTCGAGGCCACGCTCGTCCTGATCGCCGAGAAAGGCCCGTCCGCCTTCACCGTCGCCGAAGCCGCCCGGCTGGCCGGCGTCAGCCCCGGCGCGCCGTACCGGCATTTCCGCGACGCCGAGGCCCTGCTCGCCGAAGTGGCGCTGCGCGGGTTCGAACGCCTGGCCGAAGCACTCGCGCGCGCCTGGCGCGATGGCCGGCCGGATCCGGTGGACGCCTTCGCCGCTCTCGGCCGTGCCTATCTCGCCTTCGCCCGCAGCGAGCCCGCCTATTACGCGGCGATGTTCGAAACCCGCATCGCCGTCGAGGACTATCCGCCGCTCGCAGCCGCCTCCGATCGCGCCTTCGGCCTGCTGCGCGACGCTGCCGAGCGCATCACCGCCAGCCTGCCCGCGCGCAACCGGCCGCCCTCGCTGATGATGGCGCTGCATGTCTGGGCGCTGTCGCACGGCATCGCATCGCTGTTCTGCCGGCCGGACCGGGCGCGGCGGCCGTTGCCGATGGCGCCGGAGGATCTGCTGGAAGCCGGGGTGCTGCTCTATCTGCAGGGCCTGGGCCTCGCCGGCGGTCCGCTGCCGCCGGCCAAGGACGACTGAGCGGCGGGTGGTTGTGCTTGACTCGCCACCCACTTGGCCCTAAATGTGAATGTGCCTTACATTCACATAAGGGGCCGCAACGATGCGCACCGCCAGTCACTACGGCTACGGCAGCCCAAGCTGGAACCCCGCCGCTGCATCGGGATCGCCCGACAGCACCCCGCCCTGGGACGGACCGTGGCGTGGGCCTTGGAACGGGCCGCCGAACTTCTCCGGGGCCGGCAGGGAAGTGTTCCGCCGCATCGCCCGCGGCGGACCGCTGTGGATCGTGGCGACCGTGCTCGGCTTCCTCGTCTGGTGGCCGGTCGGGCTGGGCGTGTTGCTGTTCGGATTAGGGAGACGACACATGGGATGCGGACGATATCGGCGTTGGGCCATGGCCGCCGGCGGCGGCGCGACGGAGGGCGGCCAGGCGGGCCCCTGGGCACCCTGGGCCGGCTGGGGGATGTGCCGGGGCGGCGCGCCGGAAGCCCGGTCGAGCGGCAATCACGCCTTCGACGAGTACCGCGCCGACACCCTGCGACGGCTCGAGGAAGAGCAGAAGGAATTCGCGACGTTCCTGGAACGCCTCCGTTTCGCCAAGGACAAGGCCGAGTTCGACGAATTCATGGCGGAGCGTCGGCAGCACCCGCAACCGCCGCCGGCCGAGCCCACGCAAGGGTGAACGGGGGCCGCAAGATCGCTTGAAACCCGGCCCGCCCGGCCGCATGTGAGGGTCCGGCTCGCTGCCGCCGGATCCCCCCTCGCCTCCAAGATCGGAAGCCTGGACGTGATGCGCCGAGACACGCGCCAGGGGTCCCGTACCCCTGGCGCGATTGGTTTGGCCGCCGGAGCACTGCGGGCAGGACAACCCGCCCGCGCGGCAACCGGGGCTCCCGGTGCGGCGCGAGCGGGCCTATGCACGGCGCGCTGCGCAGCGAGGAGTTGGGTCGGATGGCGGGTGTTGATGTTCTGGCGTCGGCGTTTACCGGCGCGAATGCGGCGTTCCTGGGCGAGCTCTACGCCCGCTGGGCCACCGATCCCGGCGCCGTCGATCCCAGCTTCGCTTCATTGTTCGCTGCGCTGAACGATGATTCCCGCGCCGTGCTGGAAGACGCCACCGGCGCGTCCTGGGCGCCGCGCCCCATCGCGTTCGGCAACGGTGCCGCCACCGCGCCCGCCGCGGTCCCCGCCAGCCCCGTGCAGCTCCGCGACGCCGTCATCCCCTCGCTTCGCGCCTTGATGCTGATCCGCAGCTATCGGGTGCGCGGGCATCTGGAAGCGCAGCTCGATCCGCTCGGCCTCACGGTGCCGAAGCCGCACCCTGAGCTCGACCCCGCGACCTACGGCTTCACCGAAGCCGATCTCGACCGTGGAATCTTCATCGACAACGTGCTCGGCCGCGAGAGCGCCACGTTGCGCGAGATCGTCGCCATCCTGCGCGCGACCTATTGCGGGCACATCGGCGTCGAATTCATGCACATCCAGGACCCCGAGCAGAAATCCTGGATCCAGCGCCAGGTGGAAGGCGCGCCCTGGGTCGGCGCCTTCGATGCGGGAGCGAAGCGCACCATCCTGCAACAATTGACCGAAGCCGAAGGGTTCGAGGCGTTCTGCCAGCGCCGCTACGTCACCACCAAGCGCTTCGGGCTGGAGGGCGGCGAGGTCACCATCCCCGCCATGCACGCGATCATCGCCACCGCCGCCGCGCAAGGTGTGCGGGAGATCGCGATCGGCATGCCGCATCGCGGTCGGCTCAATACCCTGGTGAACATCGTCAAGAAGCCGCTCACCGCGCTGTTCTCCGAATTCGGCGGCGAAAGCTTCAAGCCCGATTCCGTGCAGGGCTCGGGGGACGTGAAATATCACCTCGGCACCTCCACCGATGTCGAGATCGGCGGGCAGAACGTGCATCTGTCGTTGCAGCCCAACCCCTCGCATCTGGAGGCGGTCGATCCGGTCGTGGTCGGCAAGGTGCGCGCGCGCCAGGACGAGGCGGGGGACGTCAAGGACCGCCGCTCCGTGATGGCGATCCTGATGCACGGGGATGCCGCCTTCGCCGGCCAGGGGCTCGTGTATGAAACCCTGGCGATGAGCCAGCTCATCGGCTATCGCACCGGCGGCACGGTGCATCTGGTGGTGAACAACCAGATCGGCTTCACCACCGTGCCGGCGCATGCGTTCTCCGGTCTCTATTGCACCGATGTCGCGAAATCGATCCAGGCGCCGATCCTGCACGTGAACGGCGACGATCCGGAAGCGGTGGTGTTCTGCGCCCGCATGGCGGCCGAGTTCCGCATGCGCTTCGCCTGCGACATCGTGCTGGATATCGTCTGCTACCGCCGCCACGGCCATAACGAGACCGACGAGCCGGCCTTCACCCAGCCGATCATGTATCGCGCCATCGGCCAGCAGAAGACGACGCGGACCCTGTACGCGGAGCGCCTGGCCGCCGAAAGCGTCGTTGCGGCCGAGGATGCCAAGGCGATGTGGGACGCACTCGCCGCCACCCTGGAGGCCGCCAACGCGGCAGCGAAATCCTACAAGCCGAACAAGGCCGATTGGCTGGAAGGCCACTGGGCCGGACTGTCGCAGCCGGACGACGACACCGAGCGCATGCAGGAGGCGACCGGCGTCGATCCCGCCGTGCTGCGCAAGGTCGGCCTGGCCCTGGCGCAGGTGCCGCAAGGCTTCGCGGTGAACCCGAAGATCGCCCGCCAGTTGGACGCCAAGCGGACGATGATCGAAACCGGCGAGGGCATCGACTGGGCGACCGGCGAGGCGCTCGGCTTCGGCACCCTGCTCGTCGAAGGCCACCGGGTGCGGCTCTCGGGCGAGGACTGCCAGCGCGGCACCTTCAGCCAGCGCCACGCCGTGCTGATCGACCAGGATACGCAGAACGAATTCGTGCCGCTGAACAACATCGCCCCCGAACAGGCGAAGATCGACATCTTCAACTCGCTGCTGTCGGAAGCCGGCGTGATGGGGTTCGAATACGGCTACACCCTGGCCGATCCGCGCACGCTCGTGCTTGTGGGAAGGCCAGTTCGGCGATTTCGCCAACGGTGCGCAGGTCATCATCGACCAGTTCATCGCCTCGGGCGAGTCGAAATGGCTGCGCATGTCGGGCCTGACCCTGCTGCTGCCGCACGGCTACGAGGGCCAGGGGCCGGAGCACTCGTCCGCGCGGATCGAGCGCTATCTGCAGCTCTGCGCCGAGCGCAACATGATCGTCTGCAACCTGACCACGCCGGCCAACTACTTCCACGCGCTGCGCCGGCAGTTGCACCGCAACTTCCGCAAGCCGCTGGTGGTGTTCACGCCGAAATCGCTGCTGCGCCACAAGCTCGCGGTCTCCAAGCTGGCGGAGATGGCGAGCGGCAGCACGTTCCGCTTCGTGATCCCGGAGATCGATCCGATTGCCCCGGCGGAGGACGTGCGCCGGGTCGTGATCTGCTCCGGCAAGGTCTATTACGACCTGCTGGCGCAGCGGCGGGAGCGCAGCATCAACGACGTGGCGATCCTGCGGCTGGAACAGATCTATCCGTTCCCGGAACGTAATCTGGGCCGCGTGCTGGCCGCGTATCCGAATGCCACCAGCGTGGTCTGGTGCCAGGAGGAGCCGGAGAACATGGGCGCCTGGAGCTTCGTCGACCGGCGGATCGAGAAGGTGCTGCGCGGCATCGAGGGCCACAAGGTGCGGCGCCCCGTCTATGTCGGGCGGGCCGAAGCGGCGAGCCCGGCCACCGGGCTTGCGCGCACGCATGCGGCCGAGCAATCGGCGCTGGTCGGCAACGCGCTGGGGCTGTAAGTGCTGACCGCGGACCGAAGGGCCGGCAACGGAGAGAGATGATGGCGACCGAAATAAAAGTGCCCGCCCTGGGCGAGAGCGTGACCTCGGCCACGGTGGCGCGCTGGCTGAAGGCGGCAGGCGATCCGGTCGCCGCCGACGAGCCGCTGGTGGAACTCGAGACCGACAAGGTCACCGTCGAAGTGAACGCGCCCGGGCCCGGCGTTCTGGCCGCGATCAGTGCCGAACAGGGCGCGGAAGTGGAAGTCGGCGCGCTGCTCGGCCTGCTGGAGGCTGGCCCCGCCGCCGCCGCGAAACCGAAACCCGCAGCCGCCGCGCCGCCACCGGCCGCCGACGCCGGCCGCCCGGCCGCCAATCCGCCCGCCGGGGTGAACCCGCCGCCGCGTCCGCTCGGCCCGGTCTCCCGCCCCGCGACGCCGCCGCCCGCGGCCCCGTCTCCGCCCCCCGCACCGCTGCCGGCGGCGGCGAAGATGATGGAGGAGCACGCGCTGCAGCCGGCGGCAATTGGCGACGGCTCCGGCAAGGACGGGCGGATCACCAAGGGCGACGTGCTCGCCTTCCTCAACCGCCCTGCCCCGACCGCGCCCGCGCCGACGGCGAAGCCCCCGCGCGAGACCGATGCGCGCGAGGAACGGGTCCGCATGACCAGGCTGCGCCGGACCATCGCCGCCCGGCTGAAGGAAGCACAGAACACCGCCGCGATGCTGACCACGTTCAACGAGGTCGACATGTCGGCGGTGATGGCGCTGCGCGCCGAATACCGTGACGCGTTCGAGAAGAAACACGCCGGTGCGCGGCTCGGCTTCATGAGCTTCTTCGTCCGCGCCTGCGTCGTCGGATTGCAGGAGTTCCCCGCCGTCAACGCCGAGATCGACGGCGAGGAGATCGTCTACAAGCACTTCGTGCACATGGGCATCGCCGTCGGCGGCGCCTCCGGCCTCGTGGTGCCGGTGATCCGCGACGCCGACCGCATGAGCCTCGCCGAGATCGAACGCGCGGTGGCCGATTTCGGCAAGCGCGCCCGCGACGGCGCGCTGAAGCTCGAAGACCTCGCCGGCGGCACGTTCAGCATCACCAACGGCGGCGTGTATGGCTCGTTGATGTCGACGCCGATCCTGAACCCGCCGCAATCGGCGATCCTGGGGATGCACAAGATCCAGGACCGGCCGGTGGCGATCGGCGGCAAGGTGGAAATCCGCCCGATGATGTATCTCGCGGTGTCGTACGACCACCGCATCGTGGATGGACGCGAGGCGGTGTCCTTCCTGGTGCGGGTGAAGGAGCAGATCGAGGACCCGCGCCGCATGCTGCTGGGTGTGTGACATGGCCGAAAGCTTCGACGTCCTCATCATCGGCGCCGGTCCCGGCGGTTATGTCTGTGCGCTGCGCGCGGCCCAGCTCGGGTTGAAAGTCGCCTGCGCCGAAAAGCGCGCCACCCTCGGCGGCACTTGCCTCAACATCGGCTGCATCCCCTCCAAGGCGCTGCTGCACTCGTCGGAGAACTATGCCGCGCTGCTGCACGATTTCGCCGCCCATGGGATCACCGCCGGCTCGGTCAGCCTCGACCTTGCGCGCATGCAGGCGCGCCAGGGCGAGGTCGTCTCCGCCAACGTCAAGGGTGTGGAATTCCTGTTCCGCAAGAACAAGGTCACCTGGCTCAAGGGCGAAGCGCGCATCACCGCCCCCGGCAAGGTCAGCGTCGCCGGCACCGACTACGAGGCCAAGCACATCGTCATCGCCACCGGCAGCGAATCGAGCCCGCTGCCCGGCGTGACCGTCGACGAGACGCCGCATCGTCAGCTCCACCGGCGGGCTGGAACTGGCGGAAGTGCCGAAGCACCTCGTGGTGATCGGCGGCGGCTATATCGGGCTGGAGCTTGGCTCGGTCTGGCGCCGCCTCGGCGCCGAGGTCACGGTGGTCGAGTTCCTCGACCGCATCGTTCCGACCATGGATGGCGAGATCGCCACCGCCTTCCAGCGCATCCTGGCGCGGCAGGGAATCAAGTTCCGCCTCGGCACCAAGGTCACGGCGGCAACCGCCGGCGAAAAGAGCGTGGCGCTGACCCTGGAACCCGCCAAGGGCGGCGCGGCGGTGCAGCTCGACGCCGACATCGTGCTCGTCTCCGTCGGCCGGCGCGCCTACACTGACAATCTCGGTCTCGACTCTGTCGGCGTGGCACGCGACGAGCGCGGGCGGGTGCAGACCGACGCACATTACGCCACCAATATCCCCGGCATCTACGCGATCGGCGACGTGATCGCCGGGCCGATGCTCGCCCACAAGGCGGAGGACGAGGGCGTCGCGCTGGCCGAACGAATCGCCGGCCAGGCCGGGCACGTGAACTACGCCGCCATCCCCGGCGTCGTGTACACGTGGCCCGAAGTGGCAAGCGTCGGCCAGACCGAGGAAGAGCTGAAAGCCGCCGGCACCGCCTACAACGTCGGCAAATTCCCCTTCACCGCCAACGGCCGCGCCCGCGCCATGGGCGATACCGACGGATTCGTGAAGCTGCTGGCGGACAAGACCACCGACCGGCTGCTCGGCGCGCATGTGCTCGGCCCCGACGCCGGCGCGCTGATCGCCGAACTGGTCACCGCGATCGAGTTCGGCGCCTCGGCCGAGGACGTGGCGCGCACCTGCCACGCCCATCCCACCCTGTCGGAAGCGGTGAAGGAAGCGGCGTTGGCGGTCGACGGCCGCGCGCTGCATATCTGAAGCCGCCATGCGCCCGCTCGCCCTGACCATGGGCGATCCCGCCGGTATCGGCGGGGAGCTCACCTTGCGCGCCTGGCACGCGCTGCGCGCCACCGGCCCGGCGTTCGTGGCGCTTGACGATCCGGACCGGCTGGCCGCGCTCGCCGACCGGCTCGGCCTGGCCACCCCGATCGCCGTGGTTGCCAGCCCGGACGAAGCGGACTTCGCAACCGCCCTGCCCGTGCTGCCGGTGCGGCTCGCGGTCCCGCCAACCCCGGGCCGCCCCGATCCGGCCAACGCGCCGGCGGTGATCGCTTCGATCGAACAGGCCACGAAGCTGGCGCTCGCCGGCGCGGTCGGCGCGGTGGTCACCAATCCGATCAACAAGGCGGCGCTGTACGACGCCGGCTTCGCCTATCCGGGCCATACCGAGTTCCTCGCCGCCCTGACCGGCGCCCCCGGCCGGCAGGAGATGCTGCTCGCCAGCCCCGACCTGCGCGTCGTTCCGGTCACCGTGCATGCCAGCCTGCGCGACGCGATCGCAAGCCTCTCTACCGCGCGCATCCTCGCGGCAGCCCGCACCACCGCGGCGGCGCTACGGCGGGATTTCGGCATCGCCCACCCGCGCCTGGCGGTGGCCGGCCTCAATCCCCACGCCGGCGAGGGTGGTGCGCTCGGCGATGAGGAAACCCGCCTGATCGAACCCGCCCTCGCCGCCCTGCGCGCCGAGGGCGAGGACGTCTCCGGCCCCTGGCCGCCCGACACCATGTTCACCGCCGCCGCCCGCGCCCGCTACGACGTGGCGATCTGCATGTACCACGACCAGGGGCTGATCCCGCTCAAGACGCTCGACATGGCGCAGGGCGTGAACGTCACCCTGGGCCTGCCGATCGTGCGTACCTCGCCCGACCACGGCACGGCCTACGACATCGCGGGCCGGGGCCTCGCCGATCCGGCCAGCCTGATCGCGGCGCTGCGCCTCGCCGCCACGATCGCCGCGCGCCGGTGAGGACGCCACGACCGTGAGCGCGGCGCGGGCGCAGCGCGGACGCGGCGCCCAGTCCCGCGGCCTGCTTGCCGAAGCCGCCGCCGCCGCGGCACTCGAACGCGACGGCTGGACCATCCTGGCGCGCCGGCTGCGGACCGAGGCCGGGGAGATCGACCTAGTCGCCGAGAAGGACGGACTGCTCGCGGTCATCGAGGTCAAGGCCCGGCCGCGCCTGGCGCTCGCCGCGGCGGCGCTTTCGCCGCGGCAACGGCAGCGGCTGCTGGGTGCGGCCGAGCAGATGCTGGCGGCGCATCCGGACTGGGGCCGCGCCGGGGTGCGCTTCGACGTGCTGCTGGTCGATGCCGCCGGCACGGTACGCCGCATCGCCGATGCGTTCCGGGCCGGGCTGCCCGACTGACCCCCCGGCGCAGGAGCATAAAGCAGCCTTCCTTTCTGTCACTTGACGCCCGGTCTTCATCTGCAATCTGATGCGCCCGCCGGCATCGTTCGATGCGGCCTGACCGTCGGAGATGGCGTGATGCGCCTGCTTGGCCTGATCTTCGGCGCCGGTCTGCTCGGCCTCTGCATGGCCATGGCGATCCTGGCGCTGGCGCCCGCCGCCGCGCCCCAGGCGGCCAGCCTGCCCACCGTCCCGCAGCCCGCGCAACTCGCTCTGCTGCAACCGGAAACGGGCCGCCCGCAGGCGCTCGGCACCCCCCGTCCGCTGCGCCGCGCCGCCCGCTTCGACCGCTCGCTGCGCGCGCTCTGGCAGCAGGTCTGCCGGCGCTTCCCGACGCGCGACGACGCCGACCTGATCGTCGTCGATGTGCACACCGAGACGCTCTATCTGCTGCACCGCGGCCGGATCGCCGAGGACTGGCCGGTCTCCACCTCCCTCCGCGGCATCGACCAGGTCGCGCATAGCGACGGCACGCCGGTCGGCGTGTTCCGCGTGGTCCGCAAGATCGGCGGGGGACTGCCGCCGGACGAAGTCCTGCGCAACCAGGCGCCGACCGGACGCATCGTCGCGCCGGTCCGCCGTCCCGACGACCCCGCGGCCAGCCGCTGGATCACCACCCGTATCCTCTGGCTGTCCGGGCTGCAGCCGGGCTGGAACGAGGGCGGCGCTTTCGACACCTTCCTCCGCCACATCTACATCCACGGCACGGCCAACCTCGGGATGCTGGGTCGGCCGGCCTCACACGGCTGCGTGCAGATGGCGCCGCGCGCGGTGATGGCGCTCTACCGCGCCGTGCCGGTGGGCACGCCGGTGCTGATCACCCCGGGGACGGGGCGGCTCTCGGCACTCCCGGGGCCGGCGCTGAGCTGACCCGCGCCTGAGGCCTCGCTCGCCGAAGGGTGGACCGCGCGCAAGCAAGGCCAGACGGCGCTGCTGCACCTTGGCCTTGCATGCGAACGGTCACCCCCGCTCCCGGGCGAGCAGCGCCGCCTTGCGCGGCAGGCCCCAGCGATATCCGGTCAGCGCGCCGTCGGCCGCCACCGCGCGGTGACACGGCACGACGGGCGCCACCGGGTTCAGCCCGCAGGCGCGCCCCGCTGCGCGCGCCGCGCCGGGCTGCCCGGCCATCGCCGCGAGTTCCCCGTAGCTGCGGGTCTCGCCGGGCGGAATGCGGCGCAGCGCCTGCCACACCCGCAATTGGAACGCGGTACCGCGCAGGTCGAGCGGCAACGTCGCCGCCGCCGCCGGCTCCGCAATCGCCGCCTGCACCCTGGCCAAGGTCGTGGCCAGGCCGGCATCGTCGCGCACCAGGCTGGCACGCGGGAAGCGATGGCGGAGGTCTGCCTCCAGCGCCTCTTCGGGCTCGGCGAAGCCGATGAAACACACACCGCGCGCCGTGGCGCCGACCAGCAGGCGGCCGAACGCACAGTCGGCAAAACCGATGCGAATGGTCTCGCCCGCACCGCCGCGCCGGGCCGCGCCGGGGGTCATGCCGAGCAGTGCCCCCGGATCCTCGTAGACCCGGCTTTCCGACCCGTAGCCGGCGCCGGTCACCGCGTCCGCCACGCGCTCGCCCGCGCCGAGCGCGGCGGCAAGCCGGCCGGCACGCATCCCCTCGGCATAGGCGCGCGGTGTCAGGCCGGTATGGTCGCGGAACATGCGCAGGAAGTGGAAGCGCGAGTATCCCGCGCGGCGGGCCAGCGCCTCGAGCGAGGGGATGGTCTCGGCCGCCGCGATCGCGGCGCAGGCATCCCGCACCACCTCCGCCGCCAGCCGCGCACGGACGCCGAGCGGGTCGCAGCGCTTGCAGGGGCGGAAGTCGGCCGCGACCGCATCGGCGGCGGTGGCGAAGAACCGCACGTTGCGGCGCAAAGGCGGCGGCGACGGGCAGCCAGGGCGGCAGAACACGCCCATGGTGACCACGGCGTAGAAGAAATCGCCGCCGGTCCGGGTACACACCGCCTGCCAACGGGCATCGTCGGCGGCCGGAGAAAGTGGCGGGAAGTCACAGGGCGTTGGACGGGAAAGAGCCTGGGTCATGCACGCAATCTGGCGCCGGGCCGGGCGCCGCGCCATCCGCCGATTGCGCCGGGTCGTGACGACCGTCCGCGGATCTGTCGCCCGTCGGCTGTCCGGGCACCTGGGCACACGTCGGTCGAGACGGGCGTTCCAGTTCCGGGCGATCACGAACGGGGGCATCGTCGGCCTCGACGAATCCCCGGAAAGAACGCTAGAAGTCCGGGAGAAGGCCACCTTCAGCCGGGTTAGCACAGTGGTAGTGCAGCGGTTTTGTAAACCGAAGGTCGGGGGTTCAAATCCCTCACCCGGCACCACCCGTCGTCCCCGCGCACGGGACCAGTCCGGCCCGGCCGCCCTGGCGAGGGGGCGACCGGCCACAGCGGAACCCGGGCCCCCCGGCCGCGTCATCTCGCCGCAGGGAGGCCCGAAGATGCGATCTGCCGTGTCATTGCTGCTGCTGGCTGCGGTCGCGGCGGGAGCGACAGGATGCTCGTTCGAGATGGCCGCCACGCCCGCGATGCGCAACGGCTGGATGGTCTATACCGGAGACGCAACTACGGTGCAGGGCGCCTGCGGGGTGCTGCCGATCCAATTGGACGGCAGCCACACGTCCACCCTGCTCGCCGGGCACTGCCGGCAGGTCACGGTGACCGGTAACCACAACGACGTGACCCTGGGCCTGGAGCCCGGCGCACGGGTCGAGGTCACCGGCACGCACAACGACATCTGGTGGTATCCGCTGCGCACCGGTCCGCTGCCGCGCCTGATCGACCGCGGCAGCGACAATGCCTTCCACCTGACGTAGTGGTCCGATGCCAACGCCCCCTTCCGGGCGTTGGCTGGATCGGCCCATAAACCCGGATTCCCGGATGAGTGCGGATTTCCTTGTACAGGAAGGCTGAATCTCGCATGAATATCAGCGTGTTGTCGTTGATGAGGACGCACGCGGATGGAACACGCGGCTGAGGCTGGAATTCCACGGCAGTCGGATCACCTCCGACGCCGGATTGCTGGCCTATCGCGAACTGGATGATGCACTCGGGTTGACCGATCTGGCTGGCCAGCGTGCCGTCGGAATGCCGCCGTGGCAAGAACACCCGGCACCTGCTGAGCGGGTTGTTTCGTCAGTCGGTGTTCGGCCGTCTCGCCGGCTATGAGGACGTCAACGACGCCGATCGTCTTGCTCTTGATCCGACGATGCGCGCCGTGGTCGATCGCAACGGCCTCGACCGTGCCGCCGCCTCGACCAGCCAGATGGGCCGTTTCGAGACCATATGGCTGACCAGCGATGCCAACCTCGCCGCCCTGACCGACCTGTCGGGCGCCCGGATCGACCGAGTGCACGCGCGCCGGCCACAGACCACCATCGTGCACGACATGGACAGCAGCGTGAGCGAGACCCGCGGCGCGCAGGAAGGCACCGCCTACAATGGGCATTTCGCCTGCATGTGCTACCATCCGCTGTTCGTGTTCAACCAGTTCGGCGACCTGGACCGGTGCGCCCTGCGGCCGGGCAACGCCCACAGCGCAGATGGCTGGCGCCAGGGCTGGAGCCGGTGGTGGCACGCTATCGGCACCATATGAAGCGCCGCTTCTTCAGGGGTGACGCCGGATACGCAAACCCGGATATCTACGAGTTCCTCGAAGCCGAGGGCTACAAATACACGATCCGCCTGCCGGCGAACGCGGTGCTACAGGAGCGCATCGGCTGGTTGCTGAAGCGCCCGGTGAGCCGTCCGCCGCACGAGGTGCGGCGCTACCACGCCAGCTTCAGCTACCGGGCCGGATCGAGGAGCCGGGTCCGCCGTGTGGTGGCCAAGGTCGAGTGGCATCCTGGCGAACTGTATCCTCGGCGCCAAGATCGTCCGGCACGGCCGGTTCGATCGCGTTCCAAATGGCCGAGGTGATGGTGACCCGCGCGCTGTTCCAGCAAGTCCTGGATGCCATCGCTGCGCTGCGCCCACCCAAATCTGGCGCTGTGGGTCGGAAGGCGCTCATTTTTTGCCATCGCTGCACTGCAACAGAAGCGTCGACAGTCCGTAACATACGAGACCATTGTCAAGAGGCTTGGGAGAGGACTATGGTCAGCGACAAAGGTATGGGATCGACGGCTATCTGGGGAAGCCGCGTTTAGGCTCGCGCCCCGGACACACGCATGCCACCCCCGGATGTAACGCGTAATCCGCTGTGACGGCACGGACCGCTATTGCTGGGAGATTTCAGGTTCTTATCTGTTTAACGCGCAGCCCAAGCCCGACACGCTCGTGAGCGTGCCGGCGACGGGAGGCGTCACTGCCAAGTAGAATCATACGTTACGATGTCGCCGCGTCCGGAACCCGCCACCCCCACCGTGCTGGTTTTTTACCCACCACCCAAGGAGGCCGTCATGTCAGGAACAAAGCCCTTCACCAACGTCGCCGGCGCCCCGGTCGCCGACAACACCAACACGATGACCGCCGGCCGGCGCGGCCCGACGCTGCTGCAGGACATCTGGCTGATCGAGAAGCTGGCGCATTTCGACCGCGAGGTGATCCCCGAGCGCCGCATGCATGCGAAAGGCTGGGGCGCCCACGGCACCTTCACGGTCACGCACGACATTACGCGCTTCACCAAGGCCAAGATCTTTGCCGAGATCGGCAAGAAGACGCCGATGTTTGTCCGCTTCTCGACCGTCGCCGGCGAACGCGGCGCGGCCGACGCGGAACGTGACATCCGCGGCACTGCGCTGAAATTCTACACCGAGGAAAGCAACTGGGACATCGTCGGCAACAACACGCCGGTGTTCTTCTTCCGCGATCCGCTGCGCTTCCCCGACCTCAACCACGCGATCAAGCGCGACCCGCGCACCGGCATGCGCAGCGCCGACAACAACTGGGATTTCTGGACGCTGCTCCCGGATGCGCTGCACCAGGTCACGGTCGTGATGTCGGACCGCGGCATCCCCAAGAGCTTCCGCCATATGCACCTGTTCGGCAGCCACACGTTCTCGATGATCAATGCGAAGAACGAACGCGTCTGGGTCAAGTTTCATTTTCGGACGCAGCAGGGCATCCAGAATCTGACCGACGCCGAAGCCGAAGCCCTTGTTGCCAAGGATCGCGAAAGCAATGGCCGCGACCTCTTCAATGCGATCGAGGCCGGCGACTTTCCGCGCTGGACGCTCTTCATCCAGGTGATGACGGAAGCGCAGGCGAAGACCCACCGGCACAACCCGTTCGACCTGACCAAGGTCTGGCCGAAGGCCGACTACCCGCTGATCGAGGTCGGCGTGATGGAGTTGAACCGCTGGCCGGACAACTATTTCGCCGAAGTGGAGCAGGCGGCGTTCGGGCCGTCGAATGTCGTCCCCGGCATCAGCTTCTCCCCGGACCGGATGCTGCAGGCGCGCCTGTTCTCTTACCCCGACACGGTTCTTCACCGCCTCGGAGTCAACTACTACCAGATCCCGATCAATGCACCGAAATGCCCGTACATGAGCTATCACCGCGACGGCAAGATGCGGGTCGACGGCAATCTCGGCGCCACCACCAGCTTCAACCCGAACAGCGCCGGGCTGTGGGACAACCAGCCCGACTTCGCCGAGCCGCCGCTGCCCATTGAAGGCGAGGCGGCGCGCTATGACCACTACGCCGACGACGACCATTGGGAGCAGCCGGGCAATCTGTTCCGGCTGATGACGCCGGCGCAGCAGCAGGCGCTGTTCGAGAACACGGCGCGAGCGATGGGCGATGCGCGCCAGCACATCAAGGAGCGCCACATCGCCAATTGTCGGCGCGCCGACCCGGCCTACGGCGAGGGTGTCGCGCGCGCCCTCGGTCTAGACCCCAATCCGCCGGCGGAATGATAGACGCTAGACCCGATGTCCGTCAAATCTTCGGGCGGCCGGTATAATCCCGGTTTGTCTGAGTGTCACGTTTGGCAGGAGACTCAAATGACAGTGATCGTCCAAGGGGTCGGAATTCCCGACAGCAAGCTTGCCCGCGCCATAACCGAGTTGGTCCGGGACACCGAATCACCGTTGCTTTTTCACCACTCCAGCCGCGTCTATTACTGGGGCGCGCTGGCCGGAAAGCGGCGTGGCCTGAAGTTCGATGCTGAACTTCTCTATGCCGGGGCGATGTTCCACGACATGGGCCTGACGCCCCAGTACCGTAGCGAGCATCAACGCTTCGAAGTCGACGGCGCGAATACCGCTCGCGACTTCCTGCGCAGCCACGGCATCTCCGAGGCAGACGTCTACACCGTCTGGACGGCGATCGCGCTGCACACGACGCCGAACATTCCGCCCCTCATGCATCCGGTCGTCGCGCTGGTGACCGCGGGGGTCGAGATGGACGTGCTGGGCATCGCCTATTCGGACTACGCCGACACCGAGCGGAACGCGGTTGTGCAGGCGCATCCGCGCGACGAACACTTCAAGGAAGACATCATCCGGGCCTTCTACGACGGCATGAAGCACAGGCCTGACAGCACGTTTGGTACCGTCAACGACGACGTCCTCGCAGATAAGGACCCCGCGTTCAAGCGGATCAACTTCTGCAGCGTGATCCGCGAGTTCGGCCTGGGCCGGCTGACTCCGATCCCGGCGTTTGCGAACGGTCTGTGGCTGCGCCACGCCGTGACCTGAATCGCGGTAGGGACGCGCGTTACTGCGCCACCCCGCACAGAGCCGCATGTACGTGTACCTCGCCTGGGTCGCCGCGCTCGACGCCGGGGTAGCGCAGGAGGCGCCGGCGCTGACCATGAACCGGCTGTGCGGCTCCGGGCCGCAGGCAATCGTCTCCGCGGCGCAGTCGATCCTGCATATAATCGGACTGGTGCTCTGACGCGTCTCGAATCATCTGTCGGTGTCAGAACACCAGGCGCGCCGATCAGGCCGCCGCCGCCCGCAATCCCAACTGCCGCAGCGCGCGGTCGATCCACTGCGCGGTCAGCTTCTCCTGCACGCCGTTCTGCCCCAGCCGTTCGTGCAGGGCCGGGAAATCCACCCGGTCGAGCGCCTGGTCCTGGTTGAAGCAGGAGAACACCACGCTGCGCTCGCCCGCTGACCGGATCGATCTGCGGCTGCAGGCACTGCGCGCAGACCTCCTTCATCATGCACTGCATCGGCGAGTTGATCGAGCCGATCGCGGTGTGGCCGGGCTGCAGATACGGCGCCAGCACGCCATGCCGCGCCGCGCCGACCGCCTGCATCATGCGGTCCGAGCCGATCGACGATCAGATGCGCGGCCTCGCCCAGCGGGATCGCCTGCTCGCCCAAGCCGGCCGGCGCCGTAGGCCGCCATCGCCTGGACGATGTTGCCGACGAAGCTGCGGTCCTGCGGGCGGTCCGGGTTGGGCGCGAAGCCCGGCGCCTCGTCGCAGCACCAGACGATGACGTCGGCGGCGCGTTCGATCTCCGCCGACCTTGTAGCGGTCGCGCATCCGCTTGTAGCCGGCGAAATAGATCACCCGCGATGCCGGCCGCGCGCAGCGCCGCGCCGATCGAGAACAGCACCGCGTTGCCGAGGCCGCCGCCCACCAGCGCCACCGTGGTGTCGGCGTGGATCTCGGTCGGCGTGCCGGTCGGCCCCATCAGCACCACCGGCTCGCCCGGGCTGCAGCAGCGCGCACAGGTCGGAACTGCCGCCCATCTCCAGCACGATCACCGACACCAGGCCACGCTCCGGATCGGTCCAGGCGCCGGTCATCGCCAGGCCCTCCATCGCCAGCACGGTCGCGGCCCGACCCGGTTCGGCCAGCCGCGGGGCCAGCATCTCGTAGTTCTGCAACCGGTAGAACTGGCCCGGGCGGAAGGCGCGCGCGGCGGCCGGGGCACGCAGCACCACCTCGACGATGGTCGGCGTCAGCCGGTGCACCGCGTGCACCGCGCGCCGCAAGCTCGTCCCGGCAGCGCGCGATCAGCGCGGCGCCGGAGACCGGCGTCGCCGGCCGCGCCGGCCAAGCGCGCGCGACACCACGGGATAGCCGCGCTTCGCGCCGCCCATCGCCTTCACCACGTTGCCGAAGAAGCTCGGGTGCAGGTCGCCGAAGAAGCTGATGAAGCGGCCGTCGGCGGCGCGGTGCATCAGCACCTGCGGCCGCATCCGGCTTGGCGAGGCCGCGCACCGGGCGGACCGGGGCGCCGTCCTCGTCCACCGCCTGGAAGTAGCGGCCGTCGAGCGTGATCCGGCCGTCCTCGCGCGCCAGCACCGTGTTGGGCTGGGTGCCGGCGGCGACCAGGATGGCGCGCGCGGGCAGCATCGCTTCGGTGCCGTCGGCGCGCGCGCAGCGCAGCGCGGCCGCATGGCCGAAACGATCGGTCTCGACCGCGACCGGGGTCAGGCCCTCGGCGAAGCGCACGCCCTCCTCCAGCGCCTTGGCCACTTCCTCGTGGTTCAGCGTGTAGGACGGGCTGTCGATCAGCCGGCGGCGATAGGCGATGGTGGCGCCGCCCCAGGCATCGAGCAGCGCGGCGAGGCGCGGCGCGACGCCCCTCGCGCCGCCGCCGCTGCGCGCTCGGCCGCGATGGCGGCGGCGTGGGCCAGGAATTCGTCGGCGATCGCCGCCTCTTCCTCGCTCCAGCGCGGCGCGCACCGCGGCGCTCGCCGCGCTCGGCCACCAGCACGCGCGTAGCGGGCGGCGAATTTCTCCACCTGGCGCACGTAGTAGGCGAGGCTTTCGGTCGCGGTGTCGATCGCGGTCAGCCCGCCGCCGATCACCACCACCGGCAGGCGGATCTGCAGATTGGCGATCGACGACAGCTTCGCCGCGCCGGTGAGTTGCAGCGCCATCAGGAAATCCGACGCCGCGCGCACGCCGCGCGCCAGCCCGTTCGGGATGTCGAGCACGGTCGGCTTGCCGGCGCCCATGCACAGCGCGATGTGGTCGAACCCCATCGCCCAGGCGTCGTCCATCGACAGCGTGCGCCGCCGCCGAAGCGCACGCCGCCGAAATGCGGCGAAGCCCGCGCGGCGCTCCAGCAGCAGGCGCACCAGCTTCAGGTAGTTCTTGTTCCAGCGCACGGTGATGCCGTACTCGGCCACGCCGCCGAACCCGGCCATCACGCGGTCGTCGAGGTTCTCGTACAGCGTCGTCGACGTCGCGCACCGGCGCGCGCGGGATCGAAGCCGAGCGGCTCGATCTTCAGCCCGTCGATCGCGACCACCGTGTGGCCGTCGTTCATCAGGTGGTGCGCCAGGGTGAAGCCGGCCGGCCCGAGCCCGACGATCAGCACCTTGCGCCCGCTGTCGGGGCGCGGCAGCGGGCGGCGGATGTCGAGCGGGTTCCAGCGCGTCAGCAGCGCGTAGATCTCGAACCCCCAGGGCAGGCCGAGCACGTCCTTCAGGACCGAGGTCTCGGCCTGCGGAATGTCGACCGGCTCCTGCTTCTGGTAGATGCAGGCCTTCATGCAGTCGTTGCAGATGCGATGGCCGGTCGCCGCCATCATCGGGTTGTCGACCGCGATCGCGGCGAAGGCGCCCAGCACGCGCCCTGCGGCGCGCAGCGTGTGCATCTCGCTGATCTTCTCGTCGAGCGGGCAGCCGGCCAGGGTCACGCCGAACGGCGATTTCTGGAACCCGCCGGTCTTGCGGTCCTTCAGGCCCTTGGAGCAGGAATCCTTGCCCTGCGCGTGGCACCAGATGCAGTAGTTCATCTGATCGAGCGCCTGCTGCGCGGTCCATGCCGGCATCGGTCAGCGCGAAACCGTCGCGCGCGCGCCAGTCGTGCTCCGGCAGGCGCAGCATGGTCACGCCGTCGCGCTCGATCGTTTCCACCGGCACCAGATGCTGCGGGTCGATCCGGTGCGGCACGCGGAACAGCGTGCCGCCGCGGTGCGCGGCCTGCCCGGCCGGCGTCAGCGTCGCCCAGGCGGCGTAGCGCAGCGGCGAGGTCGAGCGCCTCGGCCTCGCCCGCCCGCCTCCCAGGCGGCGACATGCGGGCGAAGGCCGGCTCGGTCAGCGCCTCGCCGATCGCGCGCCTCCAGCGCGGCGCGCAGCGCGGGACCGTCGAAGCCGGACGGGATCGGGATATTTCTTCACCGCCTGGCGCTGCACGAACAGCCGCTTGCAGGCGATGGATCGGGTCGAGCGCGCGGGTCGCCGCGACCAGCGCGTCCAGCTCCGCCTCGATGCCGAACAAGGTCGCCGACGAAACCGTCCAGATGCGGGCCGAGCGCGACCACGAGCTCGGCCTCATCCTTGGCTGCCACCGCCTCCGGCGCGGCGCGGGCGGCGAGCAGGCGCGCCGTGCAGCTGCGGGCGTCCTGCGCCGCCAGCTGGTCGAGGAACAGCTTGTCGAGCCGGATCAGCCCCTCGCGCGCGGCAAGGTCGGCAAACGTAAAGCCGAAGCCGGGTAGGCGGACTTCGGCAGTCGGTCGGGCATCCATCGGCGGCTGTATCCATCTGTCCCGGGCGCGGCGCCGCCGGCGGCAGCAGGCCCACGCGCGCGCGGGACATGGGCGGAGCGACGGGGGGGCGTCAAGCGCCCCCGCCGCCCGGGACGGGATGGCTGGGTTGCCGGCGGGTCAGCCGGCGGCGAGGCCGGACCAGGGCTCGCCCCACCGGTCGCCGTAGACAATCTCGGCCAGCGCGCCGCGGCCCACGGGACCGAAGCGGCCCATCGGGTAGCCGATCGGCAGGATGGCGTAGGAGTGCACGCCCGGCGGCAGGCCCAGCGCGGCCTCCGCCTCCGCCTCGTACAGCAGGTGTCTGGTGGTCAGGGTCGATCCGAGGCCGAGCGCGCGCGCGGCCAGCAGCATGTTCTGCACCGCCGGGTAGATCGAGGCGCCGGACCAGCGGGAGGGCTTGGCGCTGCCCTCGTCCAGGCAGGCGACGATCCAGACCGGGGCCTCGTGGAAATGCTCGGTCAGATATTCGACCGCGGCGTGCTGGCGCTGGTAGCGCTCGGCGGTCACGCCGGGCGGCGGGGCGGAGGCCTGGTAGCGCGGGCCGATCACCTCGTCGAACGCACGCTGGTAGAGAAGCTGCACCGCGCGCTTGATCGCCGGGTCCTTGAGCACCAGGAAGCGCCAGCGCTGCGTGTTGCCGCCGTTGGCCGCCGCGCTGCCGGCCTCCAGGATGCGGCGGATCAGGTCGTCCGGTACCGGGTCCGGCCGCAGCCGGCGCATCGCGCGGGTGGTGCGCATGATCTCGAAGACATCGGTGTCGGCCGTCGGCTCGTCTGCCATTTTCCCCTCCCCCTTTGCCGCCCTACGCGGCCGGAGGTGCAGGCTATACCATCCGCCCTTGCTCCGCCCCTCCCCCCGCTGCGGCAGGATGCGCGGGCGACGAGCCGGCGCGCACAGGTGAGGATGGGCGGTCGCTGGGGGAGACGCCAGTGGAGGCACGCGTGGAGGCAAGATCGGTCGCGCCTGTCCCGGCCGACGCGACCGGCCGGGCGGCGGGGCGGCGCGCCAGCAGCTCATGGCCGAGCGCGAAGCGGCGAAAATCATGCGGACTCATGCGCCTGCTCCAGTCTCCGACAGTCCTGAGTGAACCCGGACAGTGTGACCAGAACAAGGCCGACGTGTACACGATGCGACGACGGCCGCGGCGGCCGGCCACCGGGCCGGCGGCGGTTGCCGCCGCCGCCCCCCGGCGCGATGCTGGCCGCAACGAAGGGAGGGAGGCCCGCACGATGACCGCACCCGCATCCCGCTACCCGGCCGCCTATGCCGCCTGGCGGCGCGACCCCGACGCCTGGTGGGCGGACGCCGCACAAGGGCATCACCTGGGACCGCCGCTGGGACCGCGTGTTCGACCCCGACCTGACGGACCGTACGGCCGCTGGTTCCCCGGCGCGCCGCCTGAATACCAGCTTCAACTGCCTCGACCGCCACGTCGCCGCCGGCCGCGGCGCGCAGCCGGCGCTGATCTGGGACAGCGCGATGGACCGGGCCGGGTCGAGACGTTTCACCTACGCGGCCCTGCTGGCGCGGGTGGCGAAGTGCGCCGGCGCGCTGGCCACCCTCGGGCGTGCGGGCGCGGCGACCGGGTGGTGATCTACATGCCGATGGTGCCGGAGGCGGCGATCGCCATGCTCGCCTGCGCGCGTCTGGGCGCGATCCATTCGGTCGTGTTCGGCGGCTTCGCCGCGGCCGAGCTTGCCGCGCGCATCGCCGACGCGCGGCCGAAGGTGATCGTTTCGGCGTCCTGCGGACTGGAGCCGGGCCGGGTGGTCGCCTACAAGCCGCTGCTGGATGCCGCCATCGCGCTGTCGCCGCACCAGCCGGACGCCTGCCTGATCCTGCAACGCGCGCAGCGCTGCACGCCGCGCTGACGCCCGGTCGCGACCACGATTTCGCGCGACGCCGAGGCCGCCGCCGCGCCGCATCGACGCCGGTGTCCGTCGCGGCCACCGATCCGCTGTACATCCTCTACACCTCCGGCACGACCGGCAAGCCCAAGGGCGTCGTGCGCGACAACGGCGGCCACGCGGTGGCGCTGTGGAACTCGATGCGCATGATCTACGGCGCTGGACGCGGGCGACGTGTTCTGGACCGCCTCCGACGTCGGCTGGGTGGTCGGGCACAGCTACATCGTCTACGCGCCGCTGCTGCGCGGCTGCACCTCCGTGATGTACGAGGGCAAGCCGGTCGGCACGCCGGATGCCGGCGCGTTCTGGCGGGTCTGCGCCGCAGCACGGGGTGAAGGTGCTGTTCACCGCGCCGACCGCGCTGCGCGCGATCAAGCAGCAGGACCCGGACGGCGACACTGCTTGCGGCGCACGATCTGTCGACGCTTGCGAGGCGCTGTATCTCGCCGGCGAGCGCTGCGATCCGCCCACCGCGATCTGGGCGGCGGCGCTGCTGGGCAGGCCGGTGGTGGACCATTGGTGGCAGACCGAAACGGGCTGGCCGATCACCGCCGGTTTCCGCGGCTACGGGCTGTTCCCGTTCAAGCCCGGCTCCGGCGGCCGGCCCTTGCCCGGGCTACGACCTGCACGCGCTGGACGATGACGGCGCACGTGCTGGCGCGCGGGCGAGACCGGCAATCTCGCGCTGCGCCTGCCGCTGCCGCCCGGCTGCGCGCCGACGCTGTGGCAGCGACGACGCGGGCTACCACGCGCGCCTATCTCGCCGATTTCCCCGGCTGGTACCGCACCGGCGATGCCGGCAGCGATCGATGCGGAGGGCGACGTGTGGGTGATGGGCCGCACCGACGACATCATCAACGTCGCCGGCCATCGGCTGTCCACCGGGGCGATGGAGGAGGTGCTGGCCGCGCACCCGGACGTGGCGGAATGCGCGGTGGTCGGCGCCGCCGATCGCGGTGAAGGGCCAGGCGCCGCTCGGCCTCGTGGTGCTGAAGATCGGGCGTCGTGCGCGACGAGGCGGAGGTCGGCGGCGGAACTGGTGGCATTGGTGCGCGAACGGATCGGTCCGGTGGCGGCGTTCAAGGACGCGCGGGTGGTGCCGCGGCTGCCGAAGACCCGTTCGGGCAAGATCCTGCGCGCGACCGATCCGCGCGCTGGCGGACGGCGAGACGCCGGTCGGTGCCGCCGACGATCGAGGACCCGGCGGCGCTCGACGAGATCGCGACGGTCCTGGCGCGGGGGTGAGTCGCGGGGCACACGCGCCCCACCCCCGCTCCGCTCAGGCCGACAGTGCCTGCGGCGCGGTGCGGACCCGCTTGACCAGCAGCTTGTTCAGCGCGTGCACATAGGCGCGCGCCGAAGCGACGATCGTATCGGTGTCGGCGCCCTGCCCGTCCACCAGCTTGCCGTTCTCCTCCAGCCGCACGGTGGTCTTGGCCTGGGCGTCGGTGCCCTCGGTCACGGCGCCGACCGAGAACAGCACGAGGTTTGCCGTGTGCGGGAAGATCTCGTGGATGGCGCGGAAGGTCGCATCGACCGGCCCGTCACCGGTGGAGGTCGCCCGTTTCACCACCCCATCGATCTCCAGCTCCAGCTCCGCCCGCTGCGGCGCTTTCGATCCGGCATGGATATCGAGCGAGACGAAGCGGATGCGCTGATGGTCGCGCAGCACCTCGTCATCGACCAGGGCGACGATGTCCTCGTCGTAGACGACCTTCTTGCGATCGGCGAGGTCCTTGAAGCGGCGAAACGCATCGTTCAACTGATTGTCGCCGATGCTGTACCCCAGGGTCGCGAGCTTGTCGCGGAACGCGGCGCGGCCGGAGTGCTTGCCCATCACCAGGCTCGACTTGTTCCAGCCCACGCTTTCCGGGGTCATGATCTCGTAGGTGGCGGCGTGCTTCAGCACCCCGTCCTGGTGAATGCCGGCCTCATGGGCGAAAGCGTTGCGGCCGACGATCGCCTTGTTCGGCTGCACGTCGAAGCTGGTGATCGCCGACAGCAGCTTCGAGACCTTCAGGATGTTGCGGGTCTCGATGTTGTTGTCGAACGGGATCGCGTCGTGGCGGGTGCGGATCGCCATCACCGCCTCCTCCAACGAGGCATTGCCCGCGCGTTCGCCGATACCGTTGATCGTGGCCTCGACCTGGCGCACCCCGGCGCGGATCGCGGCGATGGTGTTGGCGACCGCAAGACCCAGGTCGTTGTGGTTGTGGGTGGAGAGGATGATCTTCTCCGTCCCCGGCACCCGCTCGCGCAGCATGGTGAAGATGCGGGTGATGTCCTCGGGCAGCGCGTAACCCACCGTGTCCGGCACGTTGATCGTGGTCGCGCCGGCGCGGACCGCGGCTTCGACGCAGCGGCAGAGGAAATCGGGATCGGTGCGGGTGCCGTCCTCGGCCGACCATTCGACGTCGTCGGTGAACTGGCGCGCCAGGGTGACGCTGTCGGTGACGGCTTGCAGAACCTCGTCCGGTTCCATCCGCAGTTTGTATTTCATGTGCAACGGGCTGGTGGAGAGGAAGCTGTGGATGCGCTTCCTTCGCGCCGGGCGTACGGCTTCGGCGGCGCGCAGGATGTCCTCCCGCCCCGAGCGCGCCAGGCCGCAGATCACCGGGCTGCCGTCGCGGATGCCGATCGTCTCGGCGATGGCTTTCACCAATTCGAAGTCACCGGGGGAGGCGATCGGGAAGCCGGCCTCCATCACGTCGATGCCGAGCTCGGTCAGGGCTTCGGCCATGCGCAGCTTCTCGTTCAGGTTCATCGAGAAGCCGGGCGACTGCTCGCCGTCGCGCAAGGTGGTGTCGAAGATGATGATGCGGTTGTCGTCCAGCGTGCCGAAGCTGGGATGCTCGATGGTCATGGGGCCGGTCTCCGGGAATGGGTACGCACAGGCTGCCAGGGTGTCCCCCCAGGGATGTCCCCTGAGCGAGGCCGGCGGCGCGAAACCTACCCCGGCGGGACGCTCAGGGGCGGGTAAGTCGAAGGAGGAGGGAGATCGGCCGCGCAGGCCGCAGGCGCGCGGAGCCGCGCACGATCGCGCGGGAGGTGCGGCAGGCCATGCGGGCGAACAGACACAGCATCACGTCACTCTAGCCGCAGACACGGCCGGAGGCAAGAGTGCGCGGTCATCGGCCGACCCCCGCCCCGGCCGCGGGGCGGCGCGCTCGCCCGGGCACGCGACGCCGGCGCAGCGCCCAATGGCGCGCCGGGCGGCGCCCCGGCCGCCTGGCGGTTCAGCCGCCGGGACCGCCGGAGCCGGCCGGGATCGCCACGTTGAACAGGTCGGGATCGAAGCGCCCGCCGGTTACCGCATTCTCGAGCGTCACCGTCGTGCGCTGGTGCTGCGCGTCGGTGACCGTCCATTGCCGCAGGGTCAGCGGGTCGGTGCTGAACACCAGGGTCAGGCTGCCGTCGGCCGGGCTGGCGCGACGGTGCAAGGTGACCTCGACCTCCCCGGGCAGGTGGCGCACCGACGTCACCGCCACCGGTCCGGACAGGCGCACGTGACGGGCGAGCAGGATGCCGAGCGGGGTGCTGCCGACCGGCACCGTGCTGTTCTGTCCCAGCGACGAATCATGGAACACCACGAACCCGTCGCCGGCGACGAGCAGGAACGGGCTCGGCGGCGCGTACTGGAAGCGCATGCGTCCGGGCCGTTCGAGCCAGGCGGTGCCTTCGCTCACTGCGCCATCCGGCGCGACCTGCAGGAAATGCGCCTTCAGGGTATGGATCGCATTCAGATAGGTCTCGATCCGCGCGAGCTCTGCCGCCTCGCCCGCGGTGGCGGCGGGGGGCGGACGGGTCTCCCCGGCGGGCGCCGACGCAGCCTCGGCGCGCGGAGCCGCCAGAGGAATGAGCAGGGGAGCAACCAGCGCCGCGAGCGACGCTACGGTGCGTGCCGGCGCGAGGATGCCGGCGGAGCGAAAGCGGGGATGGGACATGCCGCGCATGTGGCGCGCCCGCGCGGCGTTTGCAAACATGGCGCCCGCAAACATGACGCCGGCAAACACGGCGCCGCGTTCGGCCACCGGCCGGTGCGCAACGGCCGGCCGGGACGAAAACCCGGCCGCGCGACCGGAACGGCGAGACCAACGCCGGCGGGGGCAGGCCGCCGCCGCGCTCAACCGCTCCCGGTGCCGCCGCGTGGCGCGGCGTGCGGGGGACCCGTGGGAGGCGGCGGCACCGGGACGGCAGGCGGTTGCGATGGCAGGGCCTGCGGACGTCGGGCCGGCGGAGCCGCACCGCCACCGGCCACCGTTCTTGTAGCGGCCGTCGCGCCCACCGGGCCCGGCGCCTCCGCGACAGGGCCCATCGCCGTCGTTCCCGTCGGGGCGGCCCCCGCCGAAGTCGTTCCCGCAGGGTTCGTTCCGGCCGGGGTCGATCCCGCCAGGGTCATTTTCGCCAGGGTCATTTCCGCCGCCGCCGACCCCGCCTGGGTCGTACCCGCCTCGGCGGAGGAACCGACCCGCATGTCCTCCCACCGGCGATAAGCCTGCAACTGCTGCTCGGTCGGGATGGTCCCGGTGACCGCCCCGGCGGTGTTGTGGAATTCGATCACCACCAGACCCAGCCCGGAATCCAGATGCTCGCTCGGATTCCCGACGCCGGCGGCAGGCGCCGGCGCGACCGCCGCCGTCGCGGGCACGATCGCAGCACTGCGCCGCTGCAGGGGCGCCGGAGCGGATGCTCCGGCGATCGGTGCCGCGGGCGGCAAGGAGCTGATCGGTGGAGGCGCCATCGAACGGACCGGAGGTAACCGCGCCGTCCTGGCGCCCGAAACATGCGACCCTGAGGCAAATCCCGCTAACAAACGGTAAACGCGGGCACCCCGGGCCGCCCCGCGCGTTCCGATCACGCCGCCCCGGATCTCACGCCGGCTCCGGCTGCCGGCCGCGCCGCGATCCGCCGCCACTCGGTCGGCCGCGATCCGATATGCCGGCTACCCGATATGCCAATCCTTGCGCGTGCTCAGCCACTGCCGCAACGCCAGCAGCCCGGGCATACCCAGCGCGAGGGTCCGCGCCGTCGCCAGCGCCGCCGCCCCGGTCAATGGCCGCAGGCCACTGGCGGCCAGCGCCGCCGCCACCGCCGGCTGTTGCACCGCGCCGCTCGCCGCCTGCCGCCAGAGTGCGACCATTCCCGCCGGGGTCAGTGCCGGCAACTCCAGGCCGAAGCCGAGTTGCGCCGCCGCGGCACAGGCCCGCCATGCCCGGAACAGCGGCCCCGTGGGCGCACGACCGTGCAGGGTCGCGACCAGCTCGGCGACCTCCGGCACACTCGGGAAGGCCGGATCGCGCCCCGGCGCGCCCGCCGCATCCGGCGCACCGAAACTCACCACCGGCCACAATCCATGTCGCGCCAGCCGGGCGGCGCGGGCCGCCACCCCCTCCCCGGTCAGCAGCACGGCATCGAGCTCGCCGCGCAGCAGGGCCGCATCCGCCGCCGCCGGACCAAGCCCGTCGACCGGCCGCGGCACGCCGCCCAGCAGGGCGAGCGCCAGCAGGCCGGCAAGATCCGGGCCGGGCAGCCGGTCCACCGCCAGACGCACGACCGCCCCCGCCCGCAGCGCCGCCGCGCCGAAACCGCCCACCAGCACGCCCGGCGAGGCGGCAGCGAACACCGGCACCCAGGTCCCGACATCGAACTTGGCGCGCGCCTCGCCGGCGAGCCAGGCCAGCACCGCGGCACCGGGCGCGAACAGCAAGGTGCGGCCGTCCGGGCTCACCCGGGCACCGAACTGGTTGGCGGCGGTCACGCCGTCCTGCCCGCCCACGCTGGCGAGCGTGATCGCCGCGCCCGGCGGCAGGCCACGCGCCAGCGCCGGGGCCACCAGCCGCGCCCAGCGACCCGGCGCTCCGTCCACCGGGCCGGCGACCAGCAGGGTGGTCCCGTGGTGGAACGGATCGGTCGGAATGGCCGGATCACCCAGCGGCGTCAGCCGCACCGGAGCTCCGGGCAGCACTGCCTGCCCCGACCCGCGCAGCAGCGGCAGGGTAGCGAACAGGCGAAGCACGCGACGCCGCCTAAGGGGCAGTCCAGGGGACGGCCCAAAGGACCACCCTGGGGGCGCCGCGGGATCGTCGAGGGGGGCGGTCATCGGCGGGCCTTGTCCTCCTCGGGGCGCGGCGCGGCCGCCGCCCCTCGATGACCCTTAGCGTGAACCCCGCCGGTGTCAAACTCGTGGCAGCGCGCCGAACGGCCGGTCCGCGACCGGAGGCATCGCACACCGACCTTCCCCGGCCCTTCGCCGACGCGGCGCGTCCGGGGCGCGGCGGCGGCCAAAACCGCCCCGCGACGCCCGCCACCCAGGGAGTCGCGGCCCGGCGCGGCATTCCCGCCATCGGCCCAGCGCGCGGGTCCGACCGGCACCGGCCGATCCGGGGGCACGGTCCGGGGTCTCGGCCCCCAGGATCAGGGCCCCAGGATCAGGACCCCGGGGCCAGGGCCCGACACAATGGCTTCTTGATTCTAGATGTAGCCAAGGCTACATCATGGGCCTAAGGCTTCCTCTCCCCTTCCCCTTCGGCCACCAGGCACCATTTCCCCCGGATGATCGCCACCCGCAACGCTGTCGCTCCCGAACCGCCCGATCCCACCGGGCTGCTCGCACTGGCACGCCTCTCGGCGCACCGGCGCATGGGAAGCTGGCCGCGCCGCGCGCTGTCGTCGGGAGAACGGGCGTTGATGTGGCTGCTGCGCCTCTACGTCTTCGCCATGATGGCTGCGGTCGCGCTGCAGATCGTCCGCCTGGCGTGATCCGCCGGCCGGACCTGCCGGCCGGCGCCGCACGTGGCCCCGTGCCGGCCGGCGAGGACATGGCCCGCGCCCGCAGCACGCTCGCGCGGGAACGGGCGCGGCGAACCCGGGGGCCGCTCGGGCGGATGCGCTGGCTGTGGCTGCTCGCCGGTCCCGGCATTCTGGTGTTCCTGGGCGAGAACGACGCCCCGAGCATGCTCTCCTACGCCGCCACCGGCGCCAGCTACGGCGTCGGCTTCTTCCTCCCGTTCGTTGCCGTCACCTTCGTGGTCGGCTTCGTGGTGCAGGAGATGGCAGCACGGGTGGGTGCGGCCGCCGGGCACGGCCATGCGGCCCTGATCTACGCCCGCTTCGGCCGGTTCTGGGGCAATTTCGCCATGGCCGACCTGCTGATCGGCAACCTGCTCACCCTGGTGACCGAGTTCATCGGCATCCGCGCCGGCCTCGGCTATTTCGGCATCCCGCCGGTGCTCGCGGTCGGTGGCGGTGCGGCGGTGGTGGTGCTGGTCGCCTCCACGGCGCGCTACACCCTGTGGGAGCGGATCACCCTCGGGCTCGCGCTCAGCAACGCCGTGTTCGTGCCGGTCGCGCTGCTGGCACGGCCGCACTGGGGCGCGGTGGGGCACGCCTTCGTCGCCTGGGGACCGCTGCCGGGCGGGTTGCGGCCGGACAGCATCCTACTGATGGTGGCCGACGTCGGCGCCACCGTCACGCCGTGGATGCTGTTCTTCCAGCAGGGCGCGGTGGTCGACAAAGGACTGGGGCCGCGCGACATCGGCGGCGCGCGGCTCGACACGGCGCTCGGCGCCGCGCTGGCCGGGCTGTTCGGCATCGCCGGCGTGCTGGCGACGACGCCGCTGTTCCACGCCGGCATCAGTGCGGCGAATTTCCAGGCGGCACAGTTCGCCGAGGCGCTGGCGCCCGCGATCGGCCCGGTCGGGGCGGCGTTGTTCGCCTTCGGCATCTTCGCCGCCGGGCTGGTGGCGGCGATCACGATCGCGACCTCCTCGGCCTATGCGTACGGCGAGGTGGCACGCCGGCCGCACAGCCTGAACGCATCGGTGCGCGAGGCGGCGCCGTTCTATGCGGTGCTGCTCGGGTCCACCCTGCTGGCCGGGGCGGTGGTGCTGATCCCGGGCGCGCCGCTGGAGACGATCGTGCTGATCGTCAACGTCATCGCCACCCTGGCGATGCCGCCGGCGCTGCTGTTCCTGCTGCTGCTCGCCAACGATGCCGAGGTGATGGGCCCGTGGGCGAACAGCCGGGCATGGAACCTGGCCGGCGTCACCGTCACCGTGGCGCTGGTGCTGTGCGGGCTGGCCTATGGCGTATCGGTGGTGGCGCCGGGGCTGTTCGGCTGAACGTCGGGGCGGGAACGCCCCGACGGATGGACACCCGCGGCGCGACGATCGTGCGGTCTGTGTCCCCCCGCGGCGCTGCTATGACATCACCTGGGACCTTCATCTGGGACCTCCTACCGGGAGCCTCCCGGGGCGGCAGGAGACGCGTGGCGCATGAAGCAGCGGGCGGACGTGCTGGCGGTGGCGCAGGGGCTGGCGGAGAGCCGTGCCCGCGCCCAGGCGCTGATCCTGGCCGGCAAGCTGTTCAGCGGCGCGCAGCGGATCGACAAGCCGGGCACCTTGCTCGCCGACGGCACGCCGCTGACCTTGAGCCGTCCCGACCATCCGTGGGTCTCGCGCGGCGGCCTCAAGCTGGAGCACGGGCTGCGCGCCTTCGCCCTGGCGGCTTCGGGGCGGGTGTGCCTCGACATCGGCGCCTCCACCGGCGGCTTCACCGATGTGCTGCTGGCGCACGGTGCGGCGCGGGTGCACGCGGTCGACGTCGGGCACGGGCAACTGGCGTGGAAGCTGCGCACCGATCCACGGGTCGTGGTGCACGAGCGAACCAACGCGCGCTATCTCGATGCGGCCGTGATCGGCGAGCCCGTGCAGGCGCTGGTGTGCGACGCGAGCTTCATCGGGCTCGCCACCCTGCTGCCGGCCCCGCTGGCGCTGTGCGCCCCGGGCGCCTGGGCGATCGCGCTGATCAAGCCGCAGTTCGAGGCCGGCCGCGCCGCGGTGGGCGGCAAGGGTGTGGTGCGCGACCCTGCGGTGCACCGGGGGGTCTGCGCGCAGGTGCGCGCCTGGTGGACCGCCCTCCCCGGCTGGCGCGTACTGGGCGTGGAGGAAAGCCCGATCACCGGCCCGGAAGGCAACCGCGAATTCCTGATCGGCGCGGTGCGCGACGGCCTGACGCAGGCGGGCTGACGCCGCAAGCTCGCCGGTCCGGCGGAGCTTTCCGATATTGCCGATCGGCGCGGGCTCCACCGCGCCGCACCGCCGCCCGCGCCGCGTCGCTCAGAGCGTGAAAAGCAATCGAACCTGTGAAAGAACGCCCGTTGTCATTGCCCGGGTTTTCAGGCGGTTCCGGCGGCTGACGGGCATTCTTTCACGAACTCTCTCAGGCCCCGACCGACTGCACCGCGCTGAACGGCACCGTCAGCGCGCCGATGCCGAGCTGGAGTCCCGACCCCGTATTCTGCACCCCGGTCGCCGTGCCGGTAACCGAGAAGGTCAGCGGCGTCGTGCTGCCGTCCGTGTTCGCGCCGATGACGGAGATGCTGTAGGCGCCGTCCGGCACCGTGTTGCCGGCATTGTCGGTGCCGTCCCAGGTCCAGGTGTTCTGCCCGGCGGTCGCGTTCAGGCTCACGCTGCGCAGGGTCTGACCGTTGCTGTTGTCGATCACGATCGCCGCGGGGCCGGCGGTGGGATCGGTGAAACTGACCTTGCCGGTGCCGTTCTGCAACGGGATCTGCGTCGCGGTCACGGTCACCGGCTTGCCGGTCATCGCCGTGCCCTGCATCACCTGACCGGACTGCGTGAGCTGGATCAACTGAGTCAGACTGGAATTGGTATTGATCTGCTGCTCCACCCCCGAGAACTGCACCAGCTCCTGGGTGAACTGGTTGGTGTCCATCGGGCTGGTCGGATCCTGGTTCTGCATCTGGGTCATCAGCATGCCGAGGAAGTCGGAGAAATTGCCGGACAGCGCCGACAGCGCCGCCTGTCCGGTCTGCGCGGCGGTGGTGCTGCTCGTGGCGCCCGTCGTGCTGGGAGCGGCGGCGGCGGTGGCCGCGCTGCTCGCCGCGGCGGTGGCGGCGGCCAGCGCCGCGCTCTGCTGGGCGGCGACGGAGGCAAGGCTCATGGCGGGTCTCCCGAAAGAACGTGCTGTGCGGGTGGGCAGGCTCAGGCGGTGATATCGATGCCGGCACGAACGGCGCGCGCAGCGACTGCGAACGTGGCTTGCGTATCCACATGGCCGTTGCCGAATGCCGCCGCGACGGCCCGGGGCGTGCCGCCGGAGCCGCCCTGACGGGCGAAGCCGCTCCCCGACCCCGTCCCCCCGCCGCCGGCGCCGAGCTGGAAACTGACGCTGCGTCCCGCCGCCGGCACGCCGGCCTGGTCGAGCGCGCGATGCAGTTGCGTCTGGTCGTGCACCAGCAGGCTCAGGGTCTGCGGATGCTGCGCGACGATCTCGATCTGGGTCGGGCCGTCGGCGGCGCGATGCAGGGTGATCTGCACGGTCCCGAGGTCGGCCGGGTTCAGCAGCAGGCTGAGCCGGTGGGTCCCCGCGGGGCCGCTCGCCAGCGCCACCACGGCCGGGGCGACCTGCGCCGGCGCGGAGGGGGGGGCGGCGGGGCCGGTCCCGCCCGCGGGCGCGATGTTGGCAGCGGGATTGGCAGCGGGCGCGAGCGCGGACACCGCGGTTCCGGCGAGACCGGCCCCGATGGCGGCGGTTCCGCCGGGATCAGCGGGCAGCGCAGGCAACACGGGGGAAGGTGGCGCCGCCGGCCCGGGCGGAGCGGCGGCGGAGGACGCGGGGTCGGCACGCGTCCCCACCGCATCGGCCCCGGCCTGACGCGCCCCCCCGGGCATCGCGCCCATGCCGGTCCCCCGATCATGCGCCGCACCCACGGCCGAAGCCGCACCGCTGCCGGCTGTCGCTGCCGCGGCGACGGCGCCGCTCGTGTTCGCCGGCGGCGGAACCGGCGGGGGCACCGCCACCGGCGCGAGGGCGACCGGGAGAACGGGCACGCTTCCGGCACCAGGCTGCGCCCTCTGGTCCGCCTGAGTGGTCTGGTGCTTCCGGGCGGCGGAATCGGACGGGCCGGTGCCGCGCCCGGTCGGCACGGCGGGAGATGCGACCGTACCCGCCGCCGCACAGGCCGCGGCGGGAGCCGCCAGATCGGCGAGCGCAGCCGCCGCCGCGCCCGCCGGCCCTTGCCCGGCCGTGGTTGCGGCTCCGGGGGAAGCCGCCGCCGATGCCCCGGGAGATGCACCGCCTGGGGAAGCCGCAGGGGATGCGCCAGAGGATGCGCCAGGGGACAGGTCACGGGACGTGCCAGGAGACGTGCCGGGGGATGTACCGGCGGATGTCCTGCGGGAAGCGCCGGCGGCAGCCCCGGCAGAAGCTGCAGCAGAAGGTCCGGACGGACCGCCCTGGCCGGGCTCGCGGGAGGCGACGCCGGCGGAAGACGCGGTCGGAGGGGAAACGCCCGGCAAAACCGTGTTCGGAGAGGCCACGCCCAAGGACACAGCCCCAGGGGACACCGCCTGAAGGGAGCCCCCCCCTGAGGACGCAGCTCCTGAGGACGCAGCCCCTGAGGACGCAACCTCTGAGGAGGAAACTTCTGAGGAGGCAGCCGGGGGGAGTGCGCCCCTTGGGGATGCCGCCCCCGGGGATACGACCCGTGGAGACGCAGCCGCCGGGGACGCAGCACCAGGCACCGCCGCAGCGAGCGCCCCGGCAACCGCTTGGGCCGCAACCGCGGAAGCGAGGCCGGAGCCGCCGGACGTCGCGGGGCCACCGGGCAACGTCGGGCCGGCCGCCGGCGTTCTGTCGGCGGCGGCCGACCCCGCGTCCCCGGTGCTGTCGTGCTCCCCGACCGGCAGAGCACCGGCCGCTCCGGCGGCGGTCGCGCCACCGGGCCGATCGGCGGCGCTGCGGCCCGCCGCGGCCGGGTCGGCGGCGGCGCGCCGGGCGCTGGAAAGGTCGGCGGCGAAGCTCGGCCCCGGGGTAGGCTCCGCACCCGCGCGGGCACCCGCCGCGGCGGAGGCGGGCGCGGCTGCGGTAGCGAGGGCGGACGGGACGACGTGCATGGCAGAACACTCCGGCCCGGAGCAAAGCAAGTCCGGGGCCAGCGCCGGCGACAGCGGGCCGACCCGGATTGCGCCGCCCGGCATGATCGCGGCCCCCCGGCCCGGCGGGCGCGGCCCGGCACGATCGGCCCGGCACTTCCTGCCGGGCGGGGCCGGGCGTCGACCGGCCGCGCCCATGGTCCGTTCCCGCCACCCGCAGGCGCAGCCGGTCGCACCGCCCGCCGCCCCGCCGCTGCCGCCACCTTCCCGCCCGTCCCGACCGGCATGTGTCCTGGCACGCTCCAGGCAAGTTTCCTGGCACGCTTCCTGCGTTATCCCCGCCGGACCTGTATCCCGGAGCCTCCCATGTCTCTGTTCGGCGCGCTGAACACCGCGGTCAGCGGCCTGTCGGCCCAGTCCGCCGCGTTCGGCAACATCAGCGACAACGTCGCGAACAGCCAGACCGTCGGCTACAAGGCGGTCAACACCAACTTCATCGACTACCTGACCACCAGCACCGCGACAGCACAACGAGCCGGGGCCGGTGACCACGCCGCCCAGCTACACCAACAACGTGCAGGGAACGATCACCCAGAGCAGCGATCCGCTGGCGCTGGCGATCTCCGGCCAGGGGTTCTTCGCGGTGTCCGACAGACGGCACGGTCGCCGGCAGCAACCGATCGCCGACCTTCAGCCCGCAGACCTACTACACCCGACGCCGGCGACTTCCAGATGAACAACAACGGCTACCTGGTGAACGGCGCCGGCGAGTATCTGCAGGGCTGGACGGTCAATCCGCAGACCGGCGTCGCCAACCAGTCGCAGCTCGCGCCGATCCAGATCACCCAGACCCAGTTCAACCCGGTCTCCACCGTCGCAACGTCGAGCCTGTCGGCCAACCTGCCGGCCACGCCGGCGGCGGACACGCCGATGTCCTCGCAGGTCGATGTGTACGATTCGCTCGGCAACGCCCACGCCTCACGTTGAACTGGACGCAGAATTCGGCACCAACGACTGGACCGTGACGATCAGCTCGCCCGACGCCACGTCCCGACCACGATCGGTACCGCCGAGGTGCAGTTCGGCACGGCCAACCCGAACGGCACCATGCCGGCACCATCGGCGCCTTCGGCACGCGTCACCGGCAACGTCACCGCGACGTCCTTCGCGCGCCAACCAGCCGGCCACCTGACGCTGACCACCAATTTCGGCAGCGGCACCGCAGACCATCAACCTGAACATGGGCAATTTCGGCCAGGCCAACGGGGTGACGCAGTTCGCCGGCACGCGCCTACACCCTGCGCAACATCTCGCCAGAACGGCGTGGCGCCCGGCGGCTTCACCGGCATCACCATGAACGCCAGCGGCGATGTGGTCGCCAACTACAACAACGGACAGACGCAGACCGTGGCGCAGGTGCCGATGATCACCTTCGCCGCCCCCGACGCGCTGCAGCGCCAGAACGGCCAGGCCTTCACCGCCACCACCAACTCCGGCAACGCCATCACGCAGGCCGCGAACACCAACGGCGCGGGCAGCCTGGTCACCGGCTCGGTGGAGAGATCGAACGTCGATATCGCCACCGAGTTCAGCAGGCTGATCGTCGCCCAGCAGGCCTACGGCGCCAACGCCAAGATGGTGACCACGGCGGACCAGCTGCTGCAGACCACGATCAACATGATGCAATGACCGCGGCGGCCTGACCCTGTGCAGCCCGACGCGACCCTGCCATGAGCCTCGTTGCCGCCCTCTCGATCGCCTCCGGCGGGATCGCCAACGTCAGCGCGCAGCTCGCGCTGGTGTCGCACAACGTGGCGAATGCCAGCACGCCGGGCTATGCGATGGAAGGCTCGACAGCAGAGCCGTGACGCCGGCGGCGTCGGCATGGGCGTGCGACCGGGCCGGCGATCCGCAGCATCGACGCCGCGCTGCAAAGCGCGATGCGGCGCAGAACTCCACCGTCGCCGGGCTGCAGACCCACGCAGACCGCGCTGCAGGCGATCGACGCGGTCAGGGCACGCCGGGCCAGGGCAGCGACCTGGCGAGCCTGCTCGGGCGCGCTGCGGCAACCAGTTCTCCACCCTGCTGACCGATCCCGTCCAACCCGACGCAGCAGAGCGCCGTGGTCGCCAGCGCGGCACGCTGGCGACGCAGGGCATCAACGCGCTGAGCAACGCCTACACCGCGCAGCGCCAGAGCGGCGCAGAACAGCGATCGTCGCCGAGGTCGGCGACGGTGAATTCGGCGCTGTCGGCGATCGGCGCGCTGTCCGGACCAGATCATGACGCCACAGGCCGCCGGCACAAGCACCGCCGATCTGGAGAACCAGCGCGACGCGGCGGTGCAGACCCTGTCGCAGACCCTGAGCGTGAACACCCTGGTGCAGCCGAACGGCGACATGATGGTCACCACCGCCGGCGGCACCGAGCTGCCGACGCACGGGCCGGCCGATCCGCTGTCCGACCAGCGGAGCCAACGTGCAGCCGGGTTCCTATTATCCCGGCGGCGGCATCCAGCGCGATCACGCTGGGCGGGACGGACGTGACCACGCAGCTGACCGGCGGGCAGCTCGGCGCCAACCTCACGCTGCGCGACACCACGCTGCCGACCTACCAGGCCGAGCTCGACGAGTTCTCGCAGAACCTTGCCTCGCGCTTTTCGCCGCCCAGGGGCTGACCCTGTTCACCGATCGGCACGGCAACGTGCCGGCGGGCGGCGGCAGCGCCGGTGCAGTCGGGCTATGTCGGCTTCGCCGCCGTGATCCAGGTGAACCCGGCGGTGACCGCGACCCCGCTCGCTGGTGCGCGACGGCACCACGACGATCGCCGGCAGCCCGACCGGGGCGAGCGCCTTCACGCCCAATCCGGCCGGCGGACCGGCGGGGTTCACCACGCTGATCACGCGCAGTGCTGACCTACGCGCTGGGCGCCGACGCGCAGACCGGCGTGCGCGCAGCCGGCGTCGAACACCACCGGTCTCGGCCCCACCGGCACCCTGACGCGCGCCCTACGCCGCACCGGCCGACGCTGGGCGACATCGCCACCGCGCTGGTCGGCGCCCAGGCGGCGCGACAGCGCCGACCACGACCAGCCAGCTCGGCACCGAGCAGGCGGTGCAGACCACGCTGCAAGGCCAGCTCACGACCGCAGTCCGGCGTGAACATGGACACGCAGATGTCGCAGATGATCCGTTGCAGAACGCCTATGGCGCCAACGCCAAGGTGATGGCCGCGGTGCAGAGCATGTTCACGCAGTTGCTGAGGCGTCGTGATGCCGGGGACCATGAGCGGCGGCGATCGGCGCCGCCGGGCTACGCCGATGCTCGGCCCATGACCAGCCTGATCGCCGATGCCGCAGACGGTGCGCCAGAAGCTCAGACCAGCTGACCAATCAGGCGAGCACCGGGCTGATCGGCACAGACCTATGCCGGGCTCGGGTCGGCGGCGCTGCGGTCTCGCTCGATCTGCACCCGCAGATCGCCGGCGCTGCAGACCTGGCAGACCAACATCAACGCCGCCACCGGCACGATGGGGGTAACGCAGACGGCGATGACGCAGTTGCAGTCGATCGCTCGAGCTTCTATGCGCAGATCAACACGCTGAACGGGCTGAACCCGTCGACGGTCGATACCGTCGCCGCCTCGGCCCGCGCAGGCGCTGGTGCAGGTCGCCGGGCTGCTCGATACGACCGACGGAAATACCTACGTATTCGGCGGCGCCGACAGCACCAACCCGCCGGTGCCCAATCCGGACGGCATCCTGACGTCGGGCTTCTACACCCAGATCAACACCGCGGTCGGCGGCCTGTCGGGTGCACGGTGCGGCGGCCACGGCGGCCTCGACGCTGGCGATCGCGAGTTCCAACGCCGCCGGCACCTCGCCGTTTTCCGCCTACATGTCGCAGCCCGCGGCCACCTTGCAGGCGCAGATCCCGCAAGTGCAGACCGGCGCCGGGCCAGACGCAGTGCGATCGGCCTGCTGGCGAGTGCCAACACCTACGTCGCCTCCACCGGCAGTTCCACCACCGGCTCCTACATGCGCGACCTGATGCGGGCGCTGGCGACGATCGGCTCGCTGTCGAGTTCGCAGGTCGAGCGCTACCGGCTTCCAGGGCCTCGTTGCAGACACCTACACGAGCCTGGGCGGCGTCGTGACCGCGATGGCGCAGGACGCCGGCGTGCTCGGCAACCAGCAGACGGCGCTGACGGCGGTCGGCACGCAGTTGACCGACCAGACGACGGCGCTGACGGCGCAGGTCTCGCCGGCGGAGAACGTCGATATGGCGCAGACCCTGTCCAACCTGTCGCTGGTGCAGACCCAGTTGCAGTCCTCCTACCAGCTCATCTCGGGGCAATCCGCGCTGTCGCTGGTGAAATTCCTGCCGGTCGGGTGATCGATCACGCCCCGTGTTCACCCGGCGTTAACCCGTGCGCGTCACGATGCAGCACTACTCGCAAAAAGCGGGACATTCCGTAACCTTTGTGGGCCATAGGAAAAGACCATGTCCGGTACACTCTACTCCATCAATACCAACGTCGGCGCGATGGTGGCGCTCCAGTCGCTGAACACGACCACCATGCAGCTCAACTCCACCCAGAAGCAGATCTCCACCGGCTATGCGGTGGCGGACGCCACCGACAACGGCGCGGCCTATGCGGTGGCGCAGCGGGTGCGCTCGGACGTGAGCGCGCTCACCACCGCCAACCAGCAGCTGGGTGGCGTGCAGGGGCTGCTTTCGACCACCGTCCACGTCGCTGACCGACGTCCAGAACACCATGAACTCCATGCGTGACGTTCTGGTATCGCTCGCCAGCGGCAACGTGTCCGGCAACCAGCGCACCCAGTTCGAGGCGCAGTACGCGACCCTGCTCACCAAGGTGAAGAGCAACATCCAGGATGCGAGCTACAACGGCAAGACCCTGATCGGCAACATCACCGGCAGCACCGGGACCTTCTCCTCGGTCTCGGTTGTCCGTAACGAGGTCGGATCGACCTACGGCATCGGGACGTTCAGCGGCTCCAAGCTGTACGGCTCGCTCAACTTCACCTCCACGCAGTTGAACGGCGCGGGCACGGTGGCGGCGCTGATCACCAACACCGGGACCTTCATCAACAAGTTCAACTCGGTCGGCACCGCCCTCAACACCTACGGCTCCAATACCAACTACGTCAGCAACCAGATCACCTTCAACAGCGACAAGATCGACAGCCTGAACCAGGGCATGGGGGCGTTGATCGACGCCAACCTGGCGCAGGAATCGGCACAGTTGCAGGCGCTGACGATCCGCCAGCAGCTCGGCACCCAGGCGCTGACCCTGGCGAACCAGACGCCGAACACGCTGCTGACCCTGGTCAAGAACGCCTGACCGGACAGACACGCCGGGTCGCGGCGCAGAACGCGCCGCAACCCGGCCCGACAGCGCGGCGCAGAACGCGCCGCGACCTGGACTGCAACAGGGCGACGCAGGACGCGCCGCCGCGATGCCTGCCCCCGATCGGCCCGTTGCGGGCCGTCGGGCGGGCGAGCAAGGATCCGCCGATGTCGAATCTGGTTCTCGAGCTGCGCCAGGGCGAGCTCATGATCGTCAACGGCGCACCGATCCGCTTCCGCACGCGCTCGCGCATCGAACTGACCGCGCACGCGCGGTTCCTGTTCGGCAAGCAGATCATGTTGCCGACGGAGGCCGATACGCCGGCGCGGCGGATCTATTTCGCTCTGCAATCGGCCTATATCGGCGACGACAGCGAACGGCCGCGCGGGCTGGAAGCGGCACGGGAACTGATCGCGGACTTCCAGGCGGCCACCACCTCGGCGCTCGCGCGCGACATTCTGGACCGCGCGCTGGCCGCGGCCGAGGCGGACGACGGTTACCAGGCACTCAAGCTCGCCCGCCGCATCATGCGCCACGAGGCCGCCGTGCTCGGCCCCGCCGTGCCGTCCTGCTCCCCTGAACCGGTCGAGGAAATCGCCATCCCATGTCCCGCATGATCGACGCCGCCCGCGCCTACCAGGCGGGCGCCACCCACCGCAGCCTGCGTGCGCAGGAAGCCGAAGTGTTCCAGGTGACCAACGCCGGGTTGCGCGCCGCCCGCACTGCCAGTGCGGTCGCGCAGGCACGCGCGCTCGCCGACAACCGCCGCCTCTGGACCACGGTGAACGACCTGATGCGCGATCCGGACAACGCGCTGCCGGTGGAACTGCGCGCCTCGATCTTCTCGGTCGGGCTCGCGGTGCAGCGGGAGATGGACCTGCCGGCGCCGAATTTCGACTTCCTGATCGCGATCAACGAGAATCTCGCCGCCGGCCTCACCGCCGGGTAAGCCCCCTGCCCGCAAAGGCACTCACGTCATGGGCACCACGCTCAACAGCCTGCCCGGCCTGTCGTCGCTGTATGCGGCCATCTCCGGCAGCAGCGGCACGACCGCGAGCCTGCTCGGCGCGATCTACAACACCGGCACCACCGGCGTGAGCCTGGGGTCGCAGAACCCGATCACCGCGCTCACCAACGCCGAGACCAACCAGACCCAGGACATCAAGGCAACCGCGGCCGAACCCGCGGTGCAGCGCGCCATCAGCGCCTTCACCAAGGCGGTGCAGACCGCCACCAGCCCGCAGCAGTTGCTGTCCAATCCCGCGGTCATGCAGGTGCTGATGACCGCCAACGGCCTCGCCGATCAGATTCCCTACACCGCGCTGGCGCAGAAAACCCTGCTGTCGAACGTGAACACCCCCACCTCGCTGGTCAACCAGCTCACCGACACGCGCTGGAAGCCGGTGGTGCAGACCTATGATTTCGCCAACAAGGGCCTGTCGATCATCCAGAACCCGAGCGTGATCTCCACCATCACCAACGCCTATGCGGAAATAACCTGGCGGAATTCGCTCAATGCCACCACGCCCGGGCTGTCGAACGCGCTCACGTTCGTCGCGAACGCCAGCTCGGCCACCCAGGTCGATCAGATCCTGGGCGATCCGACCCTGCGCAGCGTGGTGACCACCACCCTCGGGATTCCGTTGCAGATCGCCTTCCAGCCGCTGGAGGCGCAGCAGAAGGCGATCACCTCGCAGCTCGACATCACCAAGCTGCAGGACCCGAAATTCGTCCAGCAGTTCGCCCAGCGCTACCTGATCGCGATGGCGCAAAGCGCCTCGGCCAGCACGACAACCCAACCCAGCCTGGCCGCCCTCGCAGTGCAGGCGCAGGGCCTCGTGGTCTGATCCCCCCAGGCTCAAAAGGAGCCCCGCCGATGGATACCTTCGCCGCCCAGCCGGATCCCGACATCCTCGGCCGCCGCGTGCGCGAGATGATCGACGCCGGCAAGTTGAACGCCGCGCGCGCGGTGCTGGCGGCCCTCGGCCGGCTCGCCCCGCCCGGGCCGGCGACGGCGGAGCTTGCGGCGCGGCTGGCGCTCGCGGCCGGGCAGCTCGATCGCGCGGCGGCGGAGCTTGACGTGGCGGTGGCGGCGGCGCCGACCCACGCCGGGCTGCGCCGGCTGCGCGCCGATGTGCGCCACCGCCGCGGCGAGCACGTGCCCGCGGCGATCGATGCGGCGGAGGCGGTGGCGCTCGACCCGCGCGATCCGTCCGGCAAGGCGATCCTCGGCGTGCTGATGACCGAGCTCGGCCGCCCGGCCGACGCGGTCGCCTGCCTCGCCGAGGCGGTGGACGCGGAACCCGCCAATGCCGCCTTCGTCGAAGCCCTGGCCGCGGCCCAGGCCGCCGGCGGCGATACCGAACGTGCCGGCGCCACGCTCGCTGCCGGCATCGCCCGCATCCCCGGCCGGGTGGAACTGCGCAACGCCGCCGTGCTGATGGCGATCCGCCGGCGGGATTTCCCCGCCGCCTACGCGCTGGCCGAGGCGGCGCGGCAGATCGGCGTCGCCGATGCGTGCCTGTTCGGGCTGCTCGGCCACACGCTGTCCTGCCTCGGTCGGCACGCCGAGGCGACCGAGGCGTACGATGCGGCGCTGAAGCTCGGCCCACACGATCCCTACGTGCGCCACCTGGTCGCTGCCTCTGGCGCGCTGCCCGGCGCCGATCGCGCGCCGTCGCCTTATGTCCGCGCGGTGTTCGAGGGCTATGCGGACCGCTTCGAACAGCATCTGGTCGCGCTCGGCTACCGCATTCCCGGGCGGTTCCGCGCGGTGCTGCAACGCCTCGCCCCCTGGACGGACGGCGGGAATTGCGGCCCCACGCTCGATCTCGGCTGCGGCACCGGGCTCGTCGGGCTCGCGGTGCACGACCTGCCGGTCGGCCCGCTGCACGGCGTCGATCTCGCCCCGCGCATGCTGGCCCGTGCCGCGGCCAAGGGGATTTATGCCGATCTGCGGGAGGCCGACGTGCTGACCGTGCTCGGCGAACCCGAGCCCGCGTATGGGCTGATCCTGGCTGCCGACGTCCTTTGTTATTTCGGCATGCTCGACCCGTTGCTGACCGCCGCGCATGCACGGCTGCGTCCCGGCGGGCTGATGCTGGTCTCCACCGAATCGCCGGCGGCCGACGAGACCGCGCCGCCGCCCTGGCGGCTCGGCCGCCAGGGGCGCTATGCCCATACCGAAGCCTATCTGCGCGCCGCGGCCGAAGCCGCCGGCTTCGTCGTGCGTGCGCTCGACGCCGAGACCCAGCGCTTCGAGAACGACCTTCCGGTGCCCGGCCTGCTCGCCGTGCTGGCCCGCCAATGATCTCCCGGGCATGATCCGACCCCGGATCGAAGATCCGGTGCTGGATGGGCTCGGCCATGCCGAGGCCCTGCGCGTCCTGCGCGCCGCCGCCGCCGCCGGCACCGTCTCCCCGGTGACCCGCCTCAACCTCGCCATCGCCGAGGATCAGGCCGGCTGCTCCGCCCACGCCCGCGATCTGCTGCGCGACCTCGCCGCCCTGCTCCCCGAATGGGACGAGCCGCCGTTCCGCCTGGGCCAGAGCCTGCGCGCCGCCGGCCACGCCGCCGAGGCCGCCACGGCCTACGACCAGGCGCTGGAACGCAACCCGGGCCGCCCGGAAGCCCTGGTCGCCCGCGCCGCCCTCCATCTTGCCTCCGGGGAGACCGAAGCCGCCCGCAGCAAGCTGCTGCATTGCTGCGGGATCGCACCGGAGCGCGCCGAAGCCTGGGATCTGCTCGGTCACACCTTGCAAGCCTCGGGCGACCTCACCCTGGCGGAGACCGCCTTCGCCGAGGCCAGCCGGCGCGAACCGCACCGGCTCGACTATGCGCTGCATCGCGCCGAGGCTTCCGCGCGCGCCGGCACCACCGAGGCCGAACTCGCCCGGCTGGCGCAGGACACCGAAGCCGATCCGCTGAACCCGGTCCCACTCGCCGCCACCGGCCTGCTGCTGGAACGCAGCGCCCGGCGGGAGGAGGCGATCGAGGCGCTGGAAGCCGCCGCCGCGCTGGCCCCGGACTCCGCCGCGATCGCCCGGCTGCACGCCGGGCTGCTCGCCCGCACCCCGCGGGTGGCGGCAGCCGAGGCGGCGCTTGCCCGCGCCGTGGCGCTCGATCCGGCGGACCGGGCGTTGCGCAACGACCACGCCGCCGTGCTCATGCGCATGCACCGGCATGCGGAGGCGCGGGCGCTCCTGCAAGCCGTGCTGGACGAGGGCGGGCCGGACGCCAACGTGATGTGCAACCTCGCCAACGCCACGGTGAACCTAGGCCTGCATGCCGAGGCGCTGGCGCTGGCGCGTGCGGCGGTGGCGCTTGCTCCCGACGCGGTGCTGCCGCAGCGCACCTTGGCCAACGCGCTGCCGTATTGCCCCGGGGCGGACGGGCTTGGCGTCGGCGCCGGCGCCGTGCGCGACGCGCTCGCCGCCACCTCCGCGCGCCTGCTGCGCGGCCCGGCCCCGGTGTTCGCCAACACGCCCGACCCCGGGCGCAAGCTGCGGCTCGGCCTGCTGTCCGGCACACTCAAGACCCATCCGGTCGGGTGGCTGACGGTGGCGGGATTCGAGACCCTGGATCCCGCCGCCTTCGCGGTGGTGGCCCTCGCCCCGCCGGCGGGCGCGGACCCGATCGCGCGCCGCTTCGCAGCCCTCGCCGCCGAGTGGCACGACACCGATGGGCTTGCCGACGCCGCGCTGGCCGAGCAGGCCCGCGCGCTCGGCATCGACATCCTGATCGACCTCGGCGGCTACGGCGACGCCGGGCGCATGGCCGCCTGCGCGCATCGCCTCGCGCCGGTGCAGGTCAAGTGGGTGGGCATGCAGACGCACACATCCGGCCTGGCGGAGATGGACTGGATCATCACCGACCGCTGGGAAACCCCGCCGGCGCTCGAACCCACCTACACCGAACGCGCGCTGCGCCTGGCCGACGGCTACGTCTGCTACAGCCCGCCGCCCTACGCGCCCGACGTCGCGCCGCTGCCGGCGCTGCGCAACGGGCGGATCACGTTCGGCTGCTTCAACAATCTGGCGAAGATCACCACCGAAACCATCGCCGTCTGGGCCGGGATCCTGGCGCGCGTGCCCGACGCGCGGCTGATCCTGAAGACGCACCAGCTCGCCGATCCGGCCACCGCGGCCCGGCTCCGCGCGGCGTTCGCCGGCCATGGCATCGATCCCACCCGGGTGGAAACCCGCCCCGGCTCGGGCCATCGCGCATTCCTCGGCGAATACAACGACATCGACCTGGTGCTGGACCCGTTCCCGTATTCCGGCGGCCTTACCACCTGCGAGGCGCTGTGGATGGGCGTGCCCACCGTGACGGTACCGGGGGAAACCTTCGCCTCCCGCCACTCCGCCAGCCACCTGAGCAACGCCGGGCTGGCCGACTGGGTGACAGCCGATATCGCAGCCTACACCGAGCGCGCGGTGGCGGCAGCGGGCGATATCGCGGGCCTCGCCGCCCTGCGGGCCGGCCTGCGCGCGCGGGTGAAAGCGAGCCCGCTGTGCGACGCGCCGCGCTTCGGCCGCAGCCTGGGCGCCGGCCTGCGCGCCGCCTGGCAGGACTGGTGCACCCGCGCCGGCGCGGCCGCGGCCGCGCCGGAATGACCGCGGCGGCGCTACGCTGCGGCCCGGTTCAGGTGCCGATGCCGCCGATCGCCAGGTATTTGATCTCCAGATACTCCTCGATCCCGTATTTCGATCCCTCGCGCCCCAGCCCCGACGACTTCATCCCGCCGAACGGCGCTTCCGCAGTCGAGATGATCCCCTCGTTGATGCCGATCAGCCCGTATTCCAGCGCCTCGGCCACCCGGAAGACGCGCCCCACGTCGCGGGCGTAGAAATACGCCGCCAGGCCGAACTCGGTGTCGTTGGCCAGTCGGATCGCCTCCTCCTCGGTCTTGAAGCGGAACAACGGCGCCACCGGGCCGAACGTCTCCTCGCGGAAGATCAGCGCGTCATGCGGCACGTCGGCGAGCAGGGTCGGCTCGAAGAAATTGCCGCCCAGGCGATGACGATGGCCGCCGGTCAGCACGCGCGCCCCGCGCTTCGTTGCGTCGGCGATGTGCTCCTCCACCTTCGCCACCGCGTCGGCGTTGATCAGCGGGCCCTGCATCACGCCGGGTTCCATGCCGTTGCCCACCTTCATCGCCTCCACCGCCGCTTGCAGCTTGGCGGCGAAGGCGTCGTAGACGCCGTCCTGCACCAGCAGCCGGTTGGCGCAGACGCAGGTCTGGCCGGTGTTGCGGTACTTGCTGGCCATCGCGCCCACCACCGCCGCGTCGAGGTCGGCATCGTCGAACACGATGAACGGCGCGTTGCCGCCCAGTTCCATGCTGGTCTTCTTGATCGTCGGCGCGCACTGCGCGAGCAGCTTGGCGCCCACTTCGGTGCAGCCGGTGAAGCGACAGCTTGCGCACCAGCGGGTTCGACGTCAGCTCCACGCCCGGTCTCGCCCGACGGGCCGGTGATGACGTTGCACACGCCCGGCCGGCATGCCCGCCCGCTCGGCCAGCACCGCCAGCGCCAGCGCCGAGAACGGCGTCTGGCTGGCCGGACGGATCACCCCGGTGCAGCCCGCCGCCCAGCCCGGGCCGGCCTTGCGGGTGATCATCGCGGTCGGGAAATTCCACGGCGTGATCGCGGCGAACACGCCGATCGGCTCCTTCTGCACGATGATGCGCCGGCCGCGCGCGTTCTGCGGAATGGTGTCGCCGTAGATGCGCTTGCCTTCCTCGGCGAACCACTCGATGAAGCTGGCGGCATAGGCGATCTCGCCCTTGCTTTCCGCCAGCGGCTTGCCCTGTTCGGCGGTCATGATGACCGCGAGGTCCTCGGTGTTGGCCAGCATCAGGTCGGACAGCTTGCGCAGGATGGCGGCGCGTTCCTTGGCGAGCATGGCGCGCCAGGCCGGCCAGGCGCGCGCTGCGCGGCCTCGATGGCGCGGCGGGTCTCGGCGGCGCCCAGCGCGGGCACTTCGCCGATCGCCTCGCCGGTGGCGGGGTTCTTCACCGTGAGCGTGCGCGCCGCTGTCGGCCTGCACCCATTTGCCGTCGATGCAGTTGGCCTGGCGGAAGAGGGTGGGGTCCGCGAGCGGCAGAGGCGAGACGGGATTGAGCATGGCAGGATCCTCCTGGGCCGGCGTGGCGAGCCGGCAGGCGGAAGATAGGGCGCCGGCGGCGCGCTGTCAGGGGTCCGGCCGGGGCGGGCGAGAGCCGGTCGTGAGGCGTCGCGCCGGCGCCGGAGCACCCTCCCGGTTGAGCCCGGGGGCCGACCGGCGCACCCTGGCCCCGCCCGATCGGCCGCGCCCCCCATTGGCGCGCCGGAACCTCGCAGCCAGGACCGTGCGCCCCATGCCCACCTACGAGTTCGTGACCGTCGACGTGTTCACCGACCGCCGCTTCGGCGGCAACCCGCTCGCGGTCTTTCCCGCCGCCGACGGGCTCAGCGACGCGGACATGCAGGCGCTCGCCGCCGAGTTCAACCTGTCGGAAACCACCTTCGTCCTGCCCCCCGACGACCCGCGCCACAGCGCGCGCGTGCGCATCTTCGGCCCGCGCAGCGAGCTGCCCTTCGCCGGCCACCCGAACGTCGGCACCGGCTTCGTGCTCGCCCGGCGCATGGACAACCCGCCCGAGCATTTCACGTTCGAGGAACTGGCCGGCCTCGTGCGCGTGCACGTCCTGCGTGGGCCGGACGGCACGGTGGATGGCGCGCGCATCTCCGCCCCGCGCTCGCTCACCCGCGGCAGCGCGGTGCCGACCGAGACGGTCGCCGCCTGCGCCGGGCTCGACCCGGAGGACATCGCCACCGGCGCGCACACGCCGCTGATCGCCTCGGTCGGGATGCCGTTCGTGATCGCCGAGGTGACCGATCTCGCCGCCCTCGGCCGCGCCGCGCCCGATCCGGCAGCGTTCCGTGCCGCGCAGCCGGCCTTCGCGCAGGAGGCGGCGCGCTTTCCGCTGTATCTTTACGTTCGCGTGGACGGCAGCGCGCTGCGGCTGCGCACGAGGATGTTCGCCCCGCTCGGCGGGATCATGGAGGATCCCGCGACCGGCAGTGCGAGCGCGGCCCTGGCCGCGCTGCTCACCGCGGAGGCGCCGGGCGAGAACGTCGCGCTCACTTTCGAGATCGAACAAGGTGTCGAGTTCGGCCGCCCGAGCCGCATCGTCGCCGCCGCGCGCAAGACCGGGGAAGGTCCGGTCAGCGCCACCGTCTCCGGCACCTGCGTGCCGATGCTGGCGGGAACGGTCACGTTGTAAACCCATCCCCGCGGGCGTCGCGTCCGCGGCCCGATCGCCGGCGCGCCCGCGGCCAGGTTCGCGGGCGGCAACGGCGCGGGCGGCTAAATCCGCAGCCCCTGTGCGGGTCCGCAAGCCGTTGCCTTGGCAGCCTGAACGACCGGCCGATGCCGGGACATCCGGACGGATGTCGGAACCAGGGGGAAAAGCGATCGTCCCCGCGCGACCGTTCGCGGATCATTGACAAGCCAGCCCGGTTCCGTGCCAAATAGGTGTTGCAATCGCGTTTGGCTTGGCTTGCTGTGCCTCCCGTGCCCCGGGTGCTCTCAAGACGACCAAAGGCTCGGTTGTCTCATCGCCGCGCGACGTCGCGCGGCACCAACGGAAACGAGAGAGAGCGACGCAACGATGGCTACCGGCACGGTCAAGTGGTTCAATACCACCAAGGGCTTCGGGTTCATCATGCCCCAGGACGGCGGCAAGGACGTGTTCGTCCACATCACCGCAGTGCAGGCCGCTGGCCTGCGTGGGCTGAATGAAGGGCAGAAGGTGACGTATGAAGTGGCGATGGAACGCGGCAAGGCCGCGGCCACCAATCTTCGCCTCGCCTGAGTTCTCCGACACCAACGACATGACCACCCCGGCCCCGTTCCGGTTCCGGGTGACGACGCCTGTCCGCGTTGCATCGGGGGCATACCCCGCCCACGCGCGGCAGGCGACCGCAGGAGGGAATGATACATGGCCACCGGAACCGTGAAATGGTTCAACGCAACCAAAGGCTTCGGCTTCATCGTACCGCAGGACGGCGGCAAGGACGTATTCGTCCACATCACCGCGGTGCAGGCGGCCGGCCTCAAGGGGCTGAATGACGGCCAAGCCGTCACCTACGAAGTGACCATGGAGCGCGGCAAGGCCGCCGCAACCAACCTCCGCCTCGCCTGACCAAGGCCGCGGCGTTCCGCAGTTTTGTGCCAACTGCAGGAATGATCGGCGCTTCGAGGAAGCAAGGCCAGGGGCTCTGCCCCTGGACCCCGCCAAGGGCTCGCCCTTGGAACCCTTCCGGTGGTTCCGTGTGTGTGGGGGTGTCTCGGGTCCGGGGCGTGACGGGGCCGGAGCGCGGATAGGGGCAGGGCGCCGATGCGCCCTGCCCCTATCCGCGCTCCGGCCCCGTCACGCCCCGGACCCGAGACACCCCCACACACACGGAACCCAATAGACCGGGGTCCAGGGGACGAGTTCCCTGGTGGGGGTCCAGGGGGCAAAGCCCCCTGGCCTTGCTTCCTCCGACGCCCCGATCATTCCTGCAATTGATGCAAAACCGCGGAACGCCGCGCTCAGGGCCGACGGAAGAACGCGTCGGCGGCGGTGCGGTGGCTTTCCTTGCGGGCGATTTCCGCCTCCACCCGCGCGATCTCTGCTGCCAGCGCCGCGATGTAGCCGCGCAGTTCCACCACCCCCATCATGTCCAGCACCAGCGGTTCCAGCCGTGCCGGCCGCCGCGGTTCCGCTTCCTCTTCCAGTGCCATGCCTCTGTTCCTCTTTTGCCGTCTGCCGCCGTCCGCGCGCCCTTGACCCGCCCCGACCCGACCGTCATATCTCGTTTTTGCCCGCGATCGCGGCGCGTTCCAACCCGCGCGGGTAGCCCGGAGCGAATGCTCCGGCGACGCGACGCGGGCCTGAAGGGAAAAACCATGGCCCTGCCGCTGATGCCGAAGGCCACCGCCGTGTGGCTGATCGAAAAGACCGCACTGACGTTCACCCAGATCGCCGATTTCTGCGGCATGCACCCGCTCGAGGTCCAGGCCATCGCCGATGGCGAGGTCGCGCAGGGCATCGTCGGCTACGACCCGGTCGCGAACGGCCAGGTCAGCGCCGAGGAAATCCGCCGCTGCGAGGCCGATCCGGAGGCGCGGCTGAAGCTGCTGCCGATCGACCATGCCGGTGCCCAAGCGCGGGCGCGGCGCGCGCTACACGCCGGTGGCCAAGCGCAACGACCGGCCGGACGCGATCGCCTTCCTGCTGCGCAACTATCCGCAGTTGACGGAAGCCGCAGATCTCCAAGCTGCTCGGCACCACCAAGGAAACCATCCAGAAGGTGCGCGAGCGCACGCCACTGGAACAGCGCCAACATCAAGCCGCGCGATCCGGTGATCCTGGGCCTGTGCAGCCAGACCGACCTCAACGCCGCGGTGGCTGCGGCGAACGAGCGGCTGGAACGCGAAGGCAAAGCGGTCCCCCCGCCGCCGATGCCGGAGGCGGACGAGGCCGCCTGAGCCGGCCGCCCCGTTGACCGATGGTCTTCCGCGCAGGACGGCGGCGGTGCGCGCAGGGCGCCTCCGCCGCCGGTACCGCCCATCGGGGCCGTGCCGCAAATTGAACCCCGCCGTCAATTGGATCAGCGCGGTCGATCAGGCGGCTGGTCCACTCCGACCGGCGCGGGCAGTCGGGCGCCGGCCGCCGATCGCGCCGGCAAGCGAACCCTTACCGTTTCCGGTCACGCAGCGCTACGGGCCGCCGGCGGGCGCCCGGAGCCGCCCCGACGTGTGGCGGCTCCCCTTCGCGTGGGCCTCTTCCCGGGGGCGCTGCCCTCGGGGACGTTTCCCGTGCCGGCCCGTCCCGCGATCCTGGTTCCGCCGGGTCAGCTCGCCCGGCTGCGCAATCGTTCCATTTCCTCCTTCAAATGCAGCTTCTCGAGCTTGAGCCGGTTGAGCGCCTCGCTATCGGGACGTGGCCGGTGATCCTCGTCGGCGATGCGCGCTTCGAGCGCCGCGTGGCGCTCCCGGAGCTGATCGAGATGAGTGTCCAGGCTCATGAGCTCTCCTCTGGCATCATGCAGGGTGACGGCGGCCAGGCCGGCCGCAGCCGCACCCGGGAAAACCGTCACCCGAATGACATGGACGTTCCGCTTGCCCGCCGCAAGCCGGTCGCGTCCGTCCTTTGCGACCCGCTGCGCGCCGTGCCCGCCCATGCTATAGGGCGTGCATGCTGACCGACCGGGATTCGCTCATGCGCAAGCTGCATGAGCTACGCAGTGAGCACCGCGATCTGGACACCGTCATCGCGCGCCTGGCCGAGCACGGGCCGATCGACCAGCTCCAGCTCCAGCGGCTCAAGAAACGCAAGCTGCTGCTGAAGGACGAGGTCGCCTGGCTGGAAAGCCGCCTGATTCCGGACGATATTGCCTGATGCCCCGCCGCCCGCGATCTGCCCCGACGGCTGCCCGCCCGGCCGCGCCCCCCTCCGTTGCCACCCAGGCAGAGACAGCATCCCCGGCTGCCGCCGCGGCCCGGACGCCCGAAACCCGGACGCCTCCTGGGGCCGAGCCGATGGCCGCGGAGCAGAGCATGGATCGGACCGTCGCACAGGCGGCCCCGCTGGTCGGCATCATCATGGGCAGCCGATCGGACTGGCCCACGCTGCGCCATGCCGCGGAAATCCTCGACAGGCTCGGGGTCGCACACGAAACCCGCGTGGTCTCCGCCCATCGCACGCCGGACCGGCTGCGCGACCTACGCCGATGGAGGCGCGGGACGCGCGGGCTGCGGGTCATCATCGCCGGCGCCGGCGGGGCGGCCCATCTGCCGGGCATGTGCGCCGCCTGGACCGCCGCTGCCGGTGCTCGGCGTGCCGATCGAAACGCAGGCACTCAAGGGCCTCGACAGTCTGCTGTCGATCGTGCAGATGCCGGCCGGCATTCCGGTCGGCACCCTGGCGATCGGCCGCGCCGGGGCGGTGAACGCCGCCCTGCTCGCGACGGCGATCCTGGCCGGGACGGACGCGGCGCTTGCCGCCCGGCTCGATGCCTGGCGGTCGGCGCAGACCGCGGCAGTGCCCGACGCGCCCGCCGAAGGAGACGACGGCGGCGCTGCCGGAGAACCGGCATGACGCACCCGGGCGGCGACACACCCGCCCGCTTTCCCTTTCCCTTGCCGCCCAACGCCACCATCGGCCTGGTCGGCGGCGGGCAGCTCGGGCGGATGTCGGCGCTGGCCGCCGCCCGGCTCGGCTATCGCTGCCACATCCTGACCCGCGAGGTAGACAGCCCCGCCGCCCAGGTCTCGGCCGGCGTCACGATCAGCGACTACGCCGATCCGGCCAGCCTGCGCGCCTTCGCCGCCGCGGTGGACGTGATCAGCTTCGAGTTCGAGAACGTGAGCGCCGAGGGGCTCGACCTGCTCGCCTCGCTGAAGCCGGTGCGCCCGTCGCCGCAGGTGCTGCGCATCAGCCAGGACCGGGTGGCGGAGAAGCGGTTCCTGAACGCGGCCGGCGTGGCGACCGCGCCCTGGGCGGCGGTCGACAGCCTGGACGCGCTACACGACGCGGCGCGGCGGATCGGCCTGCCGGCGGTGCTGAAGACCACCCGCTCGGCTACGACGGCAAGGGCCAGGCGCGGCTGCGCACCGAGGCCGACCTCGCGCCGGCCTTCGCCACGCTGGCGCCGAAGCCGCTGATGCTGGAAGGCTTCGTCGATTTCGCCTGCGAGATCAGTGTCGATCGTGGCGCGCGGCGCGGACGGCGCGATGTCGCTGTTCGACCCGGTGGAGAACCGGCATCGCGACGGCATTCTCGACCTGACCTTCGCCCCCGCGCGGGTGGCCGAGACGACCGCGGCGGAGGCCCAGCGCGATCGCGATGCAGATCGCGCACGCGCTCGATCTGGTGGGCGTGCTGGCGGTGGAATTGTTCGTTGATGCGCACGGGCAAGCTGCTGGCGAACGAGATCGCGCCGCGCCCGCACAATTCCGGCCACTGGACGATCGATGCCTGCCCGGCGAGCCAGTTCGAGCTGCATATCCGCGCGGTGGCCGGCCTGCCGCTGCCGCCGGCGGTGCGCCATGCGGATGCGGTGATGAGAATCTGGTCGGACCGGAGGAGACTGGCGCTGTGGCCGGCGGTCGTGGCGACCCCGGGGCTGATCCCGCACCTGTACGGCAAGGCGGAAGCGCGGCCGGGACGCAAGATGGGGCATGTCACGCGGCTGTTCCCGAAGGGGAGCCTGCCGGGGGAGTTCGGGATCGCGGCGGCGTTGGGGCCGGCGGCGGAGGCAAGCTGAACCAGGCCCTTCTCTCCCTCTCCCCCCGCGCTGGCGGACGGAGAGGGGGTAAGGGCGGGGCACCGCGCTGTTTTCATAGCCAAAGCGGGTCTCACCCCGCCGCTTCCAGCGCCTCCGCCGCCTCCAGCCACGCCGCCTCCGCCGCCTCCGCCGCCCGCGCGATCTCGGCCAGGCGCGCGTTCGCCGCCACGATCTCCGCCCCGCGGCCGGGCGCGTACATCGCCGGGTCCGCGAGCTTCGCCTCGATCGCGCGCGTTCCGCCGCCAGCTTCGCCAGCGCCGCCTCGGCGTCCTTCGCGCGCTGGCGCAGCGGCGCCAGGGCGGCGCGCGCCTCGGCCCGCTCGCGCCGATCGTCGCGCCGCGTCGCCGCCGTCCAGCCGCCGCGCGCGGCCGGGCGCGTTCGGCGAGCAGCGCGCGGTAGTCGTCCAGGTCGCCGTCGAACGGGCGCACGGTGCCGTCGGCCACCAGCCACAGCCGGTCCGCCACCAGCTCCACCAGATGCGGGTCGTGCGTGATCAGCAGCACCGCGCCCTGGAAGTCGGCCAGCGCCTTCACCAGCGCCTCGCGCGCGTCGATGTCCAGATGGTTGGTCGGCTCGTCCAGGATCAGCAGATGCGGCGCCTCGCGCGTCGCGAGCGCCAGCAGCAGCCGCGCCTTCTCGCCGCCCGACAGGTTGGCCACCGGCGTCTCCGCCCGGTCCGCGTCCAGCCCGAAGCGCGCCAGCTGCGCCCGCACCTGCGCTCCGGCAGCGCGCGCGGCAGCGCGCGCGCCATGTGGTCGATGCGGCGGTCTCGGCGGCCACCAGCTCGTCGGTCTGGTGCTGCGCGAAATAGCCGACGCGCAGCTTCGGCCCGCGCCGCACCTCGCCGGCCAGCGGCTCCAGCCGCCCGGCCAGCAGCTTGGCCAAGCGTCGATTTGCCGTTGCCGTTGGCGCCCAGCAGCGCGATGCGGTCGTCGGTGTCGATCGCGCAGCGACAGGCCGCGCAGCACCGGCACGCCGTCGTAGCCCGCCGCGACGCGCTCCAGCGCCAGGATCGGCGGGGCGATGCGCGCCGGCTCGGGAAAGTCGAAGCGGGTCGGCGCGTCCTCGATCACCGTCTCGATCGCCGGCAGCCGGGCCAGCGCCTTGATGCGCGACTGCGCCTGGCGCGCCTTGGTGGCCTTGTCGCGGAAGCGGTCGACGAAGGTCTGGATGTGCGCGCGCTCCGCCGCGACCCGCTCCGCCGCGCGCGCCTGCTGCGGCGGCGCGTTCGGTGCGGATGCGCACGAACTCGTCGAAGCCGCCGGGGGTCAGGGAAATCTTGCCGCGATCGAGATGCGCGATCGCCTGCACCGCGCGGTCCAGCAGGCCGCGGTCGTGCGAGACGATCAGCGCCGCGCCGGGGAAGCGCGCCAGCCAGCCCTCCAGCCACAGCGTCGCTTCGAGGTCGAGGTGGTTGGTCGGCTCGTCCAGCAGCAGCAGGTCGGGGTCGGCGAACAGCGCCGCGGCCAGCGCCACGCGCATCCGCCAGCCGCCGGAGAATTCCGCCACCGGCCGCGCCTGCGCCGCCGTCGTCGAAGCCCGAGCCCGGCCAGGATGGCGCCGCGCGCGCCGGCGCGGCAGTCCGCGTCGATCGCGCGCAGCCGGTCGTGGATGTCGGCCAGCCGCTCCGGCGCCGCGCGCCGTCGGCCTCGGCGAGCAGCGCCAGGCGCTCGGGATCGGCCGCGAGCACGGTATCGAGCAGGCTGAGCGGGCCCTCCGGCGCCTCCTGGCGCACCGAGGCAAGCCGGGCGCGGGCGGCCAGGCGGATCTCGCCGCCATCGAGCGCGATCTCGCCGGCGATGGCGCGCAGCAGGGTCGATTTGCCGGCGCCATTGCGCCCGACCAGGCCGATGCGCCGACCCGGCATCGACCGACAGATCGGCCCCGTCCAGCAGGGTGCGCCCGCCGAGCCGGATCACCGCGCCGGAGATCGCGAGCACCGCCATCGCCGCTCAGGCCCGCGCGGCGGCGGCGGCGCGCGCTTCCGCCAGCCCCCAGCCGATCGCCATGAACACCCAGCCCGCGTTCGGCAGGGTGAACAGCGACGTCGCCGAGGCGATCGGCCACAGGGTCATCGCCGCCACCACGAACAGCCCGACCCGCACGCCGGCTTCCCGTCCACCCGCGCCCCCGGCGCCGCGTCCCAGCCGCCACAGCCAGGCGAGCCCCAGCAGCACGAACAGCACCAGCCCCGGCACCCCAGCCCCGGTCGCCACCTGCAGGTAGTAGTTGTGCGGATGGATGCTGCAGCCGAGCGGGCTCGCCGGATCGGTGACCGCGAACCACGGCAGGTTGTGCCAGTAGATACGGTCCATGCAGTGGTCGCGGAAGCCGTCGAAGCCGAGCCCGGTCCAGGGATGCGCGGCCGTCATCGCCGCCGCGCGTTCGAACAATTGCGCGTACTGGGTGCTCCAGAAATGCTCCAACTGCTGGGAGAAATGCACCACCAGCTTGGCGTAGGTGGGCGGCGAGAGGATCGGCGTCAGCGCCGCCAGCACCGCGCCCACCACCGCCGCCACCAGCACCGGCAAGCGGAGCCGCGGCAGGAACAGCGCGGCGACGCAGAGGCCAAAGACCATCAGCACGACCGGCATGCGCTGGCCGATCAGCACCTGGGTCGCGAGCATCGCCACCACCCCCACGCCGCCGGCGACCCGCGCCGCGGTGCTGCGCCCGGCCAGCAGCGGCGCCAGCACCGGCAGGAAGGCGGGAAATGCGAGCAGGAGGAAGGTGGACCCGGCGCGCGGCCCGTACATCGGCCCGGTCAGCGAGCCGTCGCCCCAGCGGTGGTAGCCGAAGATGTCGGTGCCGGTGAGGTATTGCTGCCAGCATTCGATGCCGACCCAGAGCGCGGTCGCCAGCACCACCCAGCCGAACCAGCGCCGCGCCCGGGGCTCGGCCAGCACCCAGTCCTCGAGCGCGGCGAGGAAGACGAACAGCCGCAGCAGCACGATGGATTCGGAAATCTGGTGGCCGTCGCCGAGCGCCACCGAAACCCCCACCTGCCAGGCCCAGAACAGCAGCGCGAGCGCATGCCAGGGCCGCAGGGTCCAGGACCAGGGCCGCGCGATGCCGGGAACGGTCGCGCGCGTGAGCAGGAACAGCACGCCCATCAGCGACATCAGCGCATCGGCGAAACCTCGGCTGGCCAGCAGCGTCGGCGGCAGGATTAGCAGGGCCGCGAGCGCGATCCGCCGCGCCAGGACCTCGTCGCGCAGCAGCCGACGCAGCCGCGCCGCGTGCGTTCCGGCGCCGAGGGCGAACGCCGCGCTGCCGGCGGCGAAAGGGGCGCCGGACGGCGGGGCTGCGTGTCCGGGAGTACCGGCGGGAGTGCCAGGATCAGGTGCCGGTCGGTCCATGTGCCTTGCTCTCCTCGCGCGCTGCCGGCTCGGCCGGGGGGTGGAGCGGCAGGTCATGGCGCCCGCCCCAGGGGTCGCGCACCGTCCCGTCCGCCGCCAGATACTCGGGCCCGATCGGCACCTTCCCGGCCCCACCCGGGATATCGAGCACATAGGTGGGCCAGGCCAGCCCCGTCACCCGCCCGCGCAGGGACGCAAGCAGGCGCTGGCCCTCGGCGATCGGCACATGGAAGCGCGCGGTGCCGGGAGCGGGGTCGAGCTGGTGCAGATAATAGGGTTTCACCCGGGCGGCCAGCATGGCGCGGAACAGCGCCTCCAGCGCCGGGGCGGTGTCGTTCACCCCGCGCAGCAGCACCGACTGGCCGAGCAGCGGGATCCCCGCGCGCCGCAGTCGATCGAGCGCGGCGCGGGCGGGGGCGGAGAACTCGCGCGCGTGGTTGGCATGCAGCACGACCCAGAGCGGGGTCGTGACGTCGAGGACGGCGACCAGCGCCGGGGTGATCCGGTCCGGGTCGGCGACGGGCACGCGGGTGTGGATGCGCAGGGTCTCGATATGCGGGATGGCGGCGAGCGTGCGCAGGAGGCCACCGAGCCGGCGCGGCGAGAGCATCAGCGGGTCGCCGCCGGTCAGGATGACCTCGCGGATCGCGGTGTGCTCGGCGATCCAGCCGCAGGCGGCGGCGAGCTCGGCGTCCGTCAGCAGGCCGCCGTCGGGGCCGACGTGTTCGCGGCGGAAGCAGAAGCGGCAATAGACCGGGCAGACCAGCAGCGGCTTGAGCAGGACGCGATCGGGGTAGCGGTGGACGATGCCTTTGATGGGGGAAAGGGCGTCGTCGCCGATCGGGTCGGCGCGTTCGTGCGGGGCGGTGTGGCGTTCGTCTTTGTGCGGGACGAACTGGCGGGCGATGGGGTCGTCGGGGGAGTCGATGAGGGCGGCGAGCGTGGCGGGGATGGCGATGGCGTAGCGTCGGGCGACCGCTTCCAGGGCGGGGCGGTGGTCGGGCGGGGCGAGGCCGGCGGCGATGAGGGCGGCGGGGTCGCGCAGGGTCGCGGGGGATGGGGTGGGGCGCATGGGCGGGGGGGAGATAGGCTGGATCGGAGGCGCGGGCCAGGGGTGGCGTGGTCCGGGGGGCGTTCACGCCACCGCCCCGCGACGAGTGGAAGTGCGGTCGCGATGCGGAGCCGGCGTCCGGCGCGCCATCCGCGGTCGGGGCCGGTTGCGTCTGCACCCCGGCTTGATGCGGCTGGCAGCCGCCGATTCAAACACAGAGAAGGCAAGGCGAGGAAGACTGAGGTCGCAGAGGGTTCGTCGCCTGCCGTGGCCGGGTGCGTCCGTCGCAGCGTGACGCGGGGAAGGCGGACGTGCCGCGGAAAGGACCGAGGGGACGCGCACAACGCTCCGAACTCTCTGCGGCCTCAGTCTTCCTCGCCTTGCCTTCTCTGTGTTGGAGTCGGTGCGATCCGCCGGCACGGACTTGTCCCACCGCCCCGAGCACGACGACGCGAATGCCGCGCGTCCTGCCTCACCATGGCGCCGACGAGCGTCGTGCCTGCCTATCATGCCGTTGCATAATTCATGATAAATGGAATCTTGTGCAGGAGGTTCGTATGAGGAAGATAGGTAAAGACCAAGCACCCTTCGGCGTCGAAAACCTAACTGTCGCAGAGCTGCTATCCGAGTATGGTGCAATCCTCGACGAGTTGCGCCGCCGTCGGATCGTTCGTAGTTCCAACAACCCGCTCAGCGATTATGCCGAGCTCTTATTTTGCAAGGCGTTCGGATGGTCACGCGAAGGCAATTCAACCTCAGGGCACGATGCTACCGATGCCGCCGGAGTCCGTTACCAGATCAAAGGAAGGAGGCTGACGTGCCACAATCCCTCGCGACAGATGAGTGCGATCCGCAACCTCGACGCTATTCCCTTTGACCTGCTAGGCGGTGTTCTTGTGGACGAAAGCTTTCAGATCATCCGTGCGGCCCTCGTACCCATCGCGGTCGTTCGCGAGAGATCGGTTCACCAGGCCCATACGAATAGCTGGAGATTCCTCTTGCGGGACGACGTTTGGAAACTTCCCGGGGTCTCCGACGTGACAGCAGAGCTACGCGCCGCGGCCGCGACCATCTAAGCTGCTTCTATTCGGGTAGCAGCGAGGCACGGCACAAAACTCAAGATTTTCGCAGCGTCGCCTGCACACCTTATGCGACGCTGGGCAGCCCATGCCACAAAGCACGGGACACAAAGATGCTGACACTATTGTGGGCCACGATCTCGCCCGCGCCTCCAAGGCTCCCAGTTTATGCGCTCCCGCCCCGTCTCGTCTTCCCGCGCCACTACAACGTTTTGGACCAACTGAGCCGCGAAACATGGGTCGTGACCACAATAAATCTGCGGGCCGCGAGAGCGATCAGGCGGAATTACACCTCCAATCTTCGGCGCACTAGGTAACGTAGGCCACGACACCTTCGCTTCGTATATAGGAGCCTCCTTCCGATTGTATCGCGCGCCTTCGGCGCGTTCGCAGAGCGTGAGATAAAAGAGATCATGTAAGCGCTGCACGTACTGACGTACATCCTCGATCGATTTCCGTGCGCTGAGTATGTCAACGACCTCGCCTTTGGCGAGTGCTGCGTACTGCCCCGGCCCCCGCGTGATAAGCCACGCCTTCATCGGCCTTCTTTTCGTGCCGCTCTTCTTCACGCTACGCCACCAAACGGGGCAGTTCCGATCCGCCGTAAGCGCAGACACAAGGCCCCCTGCTTTTTATGGGGCCCCTGACCTGGGCGGAGGTGATTCTGGGCCGCCCCCCAGTATCTCCCACGGGAATCCCACCCAGTATGCCCTGCCAGCAAAACTGACTTCGGCGATAGCATAGGTCGGCCCGAACGGGCGAATAATAGTGACCGAACTTCCAGCCACAATATAGATACAGCCATACATCCTGATGCGGCGGTAAAAATCCCTCTTTGCCCCAGCCGCAATACTGGCACTATTTGGCCTTGGCCAAGCATAAGCATTACCATAGGCAAAGGAATCGGTGAGAATCTGGAGCACTTGATCATATCCGGAGCAGCCAATACCTTCTCTTGTTAGCCGAACCTGCTTGCCGATTGCAGTTGGATTCTGAGCCCAGCCGGCGGGCGCGACCATAACGAGGATAGCGGCCGCCACTGCCTTTCTGTTCATGATACTCCCCCCAGCGCAGCAACAATCCTATCACGGCTCTGATGTGAAGGCCCTCGCCGACGTTCTGCGTGCACATGTCAAGAATTTCGCAACAAACCCGGAGCGCAGATTTATAAGGGCCTTCCCGGTGCGTAAGTCAGGTGCAGATTAGACCCAACGATCTTCGGGATGCACGGGTGCGGACGGATGGGCAGAGTATTGACGCCGGGTGCGCCTGCTGCGAGCCGCCGGGGCCGGGCAAGTATGCCGGAAGACCGCGAGCATGACCACGGCCAAACGCCCCCTGCCTCGGCCCGTCAAAGGCCGCCGCCGTGCCGGATCATCCGGACCACCCACCATCACCCCAACGACCCAACCGCAGCCCCCGCACCCACATCCGGCCCGCCAACGCCTCACCCCCACCCGATGTACACCCACGCCCCAAACGCCCCATCCGACGTACATCGCCGATCAGCGAAAATCCCCCCGAAACCCCCTCTTGTACAACTCACCCCGCCCCCCGCTCCGCCCCCCGCCCAACCGCCTCCAGCACGAAATCCAGGAACGCCCGCACCCGCGCCGGCGGCAGCCGCCGCGACGGGTAGTAGGCGAACAGCGCAAACCGCTCCTCCGCCCACGCCCCCAGCACCTGCTCCAGCACCCCGCCGGCGAGCAGCCCGTCCACCCCGAGCGCAAACGTCTGCGCAACCCCGAGCCCCGCCGCGCAGGCCGCCAGCTTGGTCGCCAGATCATTCACCACCAGTCGCCCGCGCACCGCCACCTCCACCACCTCGCCGCCACGATGGAACTCCCAGGTGAACGGCCGGCCGGTCGCGGGATCGGGGAACAGCAGGCAGTCGTGCCCTGCCAGGTCGCGCGGATGCTCCGGACGCCCGCGGCGCGCCAGGTAGGCGGGCGCGGCGCAGGTCAGGATGCGCGTCTCCAGCACCTTGCGCACGATCAGTTCGGACGGCTCCGGCTCGCCGAAGCGCAGCGCGATATCCACCCCCTCGGCCACCGGATCGCCGAGGCCGTCGCGGACGATCAGCTCCAGCGACAGCGCCGGATGCGCGTCCAGGAAGCCGGCCAGGCGCGGGGCCAGCACCAGGCGCGCGAACCACGGATCGGTATTCACCCGCAGCCGCCCGCGCACGGCCGCGGCGGCCCCGGCCGCGTTCTCGGCCGCTTCCTCCAGCCCCGCCAGCAGCGGGCGCACCTCGGCGTGGAAGCGGCGGCCCTCGTCGGTCAGCACCACCGCGCGCGGCGAGCGGTCGAACAGGCGCACGCCCACCCGCGCCTCCAGCCGCGCCACCGCCCGGCTGACGCCGGAGGGCGTGAGCCCCAACGCCGCCCCGGCACGGACGAAATTGCCGGTCTCCACCACCGCCGCCAGCACGCCGATACCGCCGAGAAGCCTGCCGTCGAATGCCATGATGAGTACTCCGCATCATAGGATGGACAAAGATGCGCTGGCCGCAAAGCCCCCGGCGGAGGAAACTGCCGCCGTCACCACGTCACAGGAGAGCGGGACATGACATTCAAGGGCCAACGGATCGTGGTGCTCGGCGGCAGCTCCGGCATCGGCCTCGCCGCCGCCCAGGCGGCAGCGCAGGAAGGCGCCTCCATCGTGATCGCCTCCAGCCGCCAGGCGCGGGTGGACGCGGCGCTCGCCACCCTGCCGGCAGGGGCCGAAGGTCATGCGGCCGACCTCGGCGACGAAGCGGCGGTGCAGGCGCTGTTCGCCCGCCTCGGCGGCTTCGACCATCTCGTGTTCACCGCGGGGGAGACGCTGCAGCTCGGGTCGCTGGCCGAGATGAACGTGGCGGCGGCACGCCACTTCTTCGGGCTGCGCTACTGGGGCGCGGTGCTGGCGGCGAAATACGGCAGCCCCAGCCTGCGCGCCGGCGGGTCCATCGTATTCACCTCCGGCCTCGCCGGAATGCGCCCGCATCCGGGCTGGGCGCTCGGGGCGAGCATTTGTTCCGCCATGGAAGGACTGACCCGCGCGCTGGCGGTGGAGCTGGCGCCGATCCGGGTCAACATCGTCTGCCCCGGCGTGGTGCAGACGCCGCTCTGGGCAGGCATGGCCGAGGCGGACCGGGCGGCGCTCTACCGCCAGACGGCGGAACACCTGCCGGTCGGCCATGTGGGGGAGGCGGCAGAGGTCGCCGAAGCCTATCTGTATCTGATGCGCCAGACCTACGGCACCGGCCAGGTGCTGGTCGTGGACGGGGGCGGCGCGCTGGTTTGAGGCCGGCCCTCCGCAAGCGGGACCAAGGGGGGATTCAAAGAGGGCAGCGCCTTTGGCCTCGCTTGCAAGGGGCCGATGCAAAGGGCCAGCCATTCGCCAGTATGGCCGTCCGCCTCCGTGGCGGTGCGCGTGCATTCCGGAAGCCATATGGCTAAGATCGAGCAACCGCAGGTATGGTGGCCCTGCCTCCAGTGAGGTACCGTATGATGTGCGCGAGATGACTGTCCCGCCGCCGCCTGATTCCCGGCCCGCCTTCGACCTCGTGCCGGCGCTGCTACGCGGACCCGACGGGCGGATTCGGTTATGGACCACGGGGGCGGAACGGCTCTACGGCTGGCCGCGCGACGCGGCGCTCGGCCAGCATGAGGACGCGCTGCTGGGCACCGAGCCTGCCGAGCCCTGGGCGCGGATCGGGGAAGCCCTGCGCCGCGACGGCACCTGGCAGGGCAGCGTGCGCCAGCGCATGGCTGACGGACGCTGGCTCGACCTCGCCGCCCACTGGTCGACGACCCACGGCTCGGCGTTCGGGTCGGCCCAGAGGGGCAATCCCCAAAGGGACAATCCGGGGCCAATCGAGGGGGATGCCCAGGGGTCGATGTCCAGGTCGGCGTCCGGGTCTGTGCCCGGGTCGCCCCCCGCCCCGGTGAACGGCGGGGCGGCGGGGGTGCTGGAAGTTGCCGTCGGCCCTTGCACCGTGGACGGCAGCGCCGAGGCGGCATTCCGCCTCGCCGCAATCGTCGATTCCTCGGAAGAAGCAATCATCGGCAAGGACCTCGCCGGCCGGGTGACGAGCTGGAACCGCGCCGCCGAGCAGATGCTGGGCTACACGGCGGCGGAAATCATCGGCTGCCCGATCGCCCTCGTACTGCCGGACGGGCTGCTGGCGGACGAGGCCGCGGTCCTGGAGCGCATCGGCCGCGGCGAGTTGGTGGGCCGCCACGAAAGCACAAGGCGACGCAAGGACGGCAGTATCGTCCCCGTCTTCCTCTCGATCTCCCCGGTCCGCGACGGCAGCGGGCGGATCGTCGGCGCCGCGACGATCGCGCGCGACATCTCCGCCCAGAAGCGCACGCGGGAGGCGCTGCGCACGAGCCAGATGGAGCTCGTGCACGTCTCCCGCCTGAGCGAGCTCGGCCAGATCGCCTCCGCCCTGGCGCACGAGGTCAACCAGCCCCTGGCGGCGATCGGCAACTACGCCGCAGCAGGACGGCGCACCCTGGCGGCCGGCAACGTGGCGGGGGCGGCGAAGGCGCTGGAGCGTATCGGCGAACAGGCCGGGCGCGGCGGCGAGATCGTGCAGCGCCTGCGCGACTTCATGCGGAAGCGCCCCACCGAAAAGCGGCCCGAGGCGCTGCCGGCCGTGATCGAGGAGGCCCTGGCCCTGGCGATGATCGGGGTGCGCACGCGGCCGATCCTGTTCACCCGGACGCTCGATCCCGCGGCGGCGACCGCCGTGCTCGATCGCATTCAGATCGAGCAGGTGCTGTTCAACCTGATGCGCAACGCTATCGAGGCAATGGCCGACGCGCCGCACCAGGAGCTGACCGTCGCCACCCGCCGGCTCGACCCGGAGCGGGTGGAGATCGCCATCGCCGACACCGGCCCCGGCCTGCCGGAGGCGATCCGCGCCCAACTGTTCCAGCCCTTCGTGACCACCAAGGCGAACGGTCTCGGCATCGGCCTGTCGATTTGCCGCAGTATCGTCCAGGCGCATGACGGCACCGTGACCGCCGAGGCGAACCCGGGCGGCGGCACGATCTTCCGCATCACCCTTCCGGCGCCGGCCGGGGACGGAACCGGACCGTGAACGGGAATGCCGGACGGCCGCGTCGCGCGTCGCAGCCATCGCCGAACGGCCCCTGCGGCACGGCGGTGGCGGTGGCGGTGGCGAACAGCTCCTCGATGTGGGGCGCCGCGCAGGAAGGCATGGTTGGCGGTGACCTGGAGCTCGGCGTACACGCAGCTTCACCGCACCCCGTGCAGGAAACCACCGCAGATCCCCGCTCGCCGCGTCCACCCCGTCCCCGCGCCGATAGAGCCAGAAGCGCCGCCCGGTCTCATCCTCCACCCGCCAGTAGTCGCGCGCGGCCAGTGCCTCGGCGTCGCGGTGCCACCATTCGCCCCGGATACGCTCTGGCCCGTCGGCACGACGGATGCGAAACCGCCGACGCCGCCAAGTGAAGGCGGCAGGAGGATGATCGGGCAGCAGCGCCAGCGCCTCGATCGGCTGCGGCGGACAGAACAGCCGCACCGGGCGAGGCAGGCCGCCGGGCCATCCCCGGCCGCTGGCCGGCGCCAAGGCCGTGCTGTGCCGTACCGTGCGTTCCGGCACATCGCTCTCTACCAGCACGGCGCGTCAGCTTTGTCCCGACGCCGCGCGGAGCGGCGAACACGTAGCGGCGTGGAATGCTGTATGCACCGATGAACGTGTAATAGCACAGCTTCGTCAGTTCGATCCAAATGTCGGGCGGCGCCAGGGCATGATCATAGTGCTTGCACTGGTAATTGTCCCAGGCGCTATCCGGCGTCTTCGGGTCGACCATCCCGATCACATCGCAACCCATGTCGCCGGAGCCGCCGGTCCGTTCGACCAACCCATAGCTGTCCAGGCTCGAAGCCCACTCGTTGACGAAGCCCTTCCAATCGCTGGAGGAGAATAGCTTCAGCCGTTCAATCGGAACGATCGACGGGCCTGAACGAATCTCCAGCGGGTCAGCGCCCGCGATCACGATTTCAAGCGTAATGGGCCGGGTAGCGGGCTTCACGACCGAATCCACACGACGACGATTCGTTCGACCTCAGCGATGTTACTAATACCCCAACATTATACGTGATACGCGACGGCACCACATGACGAGAAATGCGGCTCTTACCTGGCGGTTTATTTCATGTATCATGTTATGATATTAGTAATAATCGTTCTAACCATGGTAATAATCCCCCCCAGGGCCTGCCCACGACAGACTAAGGACACTCTGATCAAGTCCCTCTCGCCCTGACCACGCAACATCAAATAGAATCGTCGCCAGGAGCAGCAGGGGCCGGCAACGATGCGGCAAGCAACCTTGGCGACGGCCGGGTTCGAGCGCTACAGCAAGCCGACCCGGCGGGCTGCGTTTCTGGCGGAGATGGACCGCGTCGTGCCGTGGCGCGAGTTGTGCGCGCTGATCGAGCCGGTCTATCCGAAGCCGGGCAAGGGCCGTGTCCCGGTTGGTCTGGAGCGGATGCTGCGCATCTACTTCCTTCAGCAATGGTTCAACCTGTCGGACCCCGGGGCCGAGGAGGCGCTGTATGACAGCCTCACGATGCGCCGGTTCGTGGGCATCGATCTGGGCCGCGGGCCGGTGCCGGACGAGACCACGCTCTGCAAGTTCCGTCACCTGCTGGAGCGGCACGATCTGGGATCGGCGCTGTTCCAACGCGTGCACTCGCATCTGGAACAGTGTGGTCTGAAGCTGTCCACCGGCACGATCGTCGATGCGACCATCATCCACGCGCCAAGCTCGACGAAGAACGCGGCGAAGGCGCGCGACCCGGAGATGCACCAGACCAGGAAGGGCAATCAGTGCTACGTCTTCAAGGGGTGTAGTGCGTCCACGGCGCTGCTCACGGCGCCGCGGACGTCAGAAAACGTAGGAAATTCATCCCCTCCAGACAGATTTCAGCCAGCCTGAGCGATGGGCGGGGCGATCTGGACCGTAGGAAACCAGCTGATCAGAGGTTCCTTAGGCCGCCATGACAGGAGTGTGCAGGCGGCCGAGCAGCGCTTCGCGCTGGGCCGCAGCTTTGGTGCGGTTGGCCTCTTTCACCGGGCCGAAGCCGCGAATCTGATCGGGAAGTTCGGCGAGGCCGATGGCGGTGTCCAGAGTGGCGGCAGTGAGGTTTTCCAGCACGGCGCGGATGTCGGCTTCATACTGCGCGATCAGCGCGCGTTCCCACTGCCGCTCCGCCTGGCGGCCGAACAGGTCGAGGGCGGTGCCGCGCAGGCGCTTGCCGTGGCGGAGCGCGCGGAACAGCGGCGGGGCGAGCCAGCCGGGCACGGCGATCTTGCGCCGCCTGCCGGTGGCGGGATCGATGCCGGTCACGAGCGGCGGGGCGAGGTGGAAGATCGGCTGCGCGCCGTAGGTTGCGGCCGCGTGCATCCGGGCGACTTCGTATTCGTCCTTGATGGCCATGACCCGGAACAGATTGTCGGCGACCGCGCGGGCGAAGCGCCCAGGGGCGCCGAACACTGCCGCTTCGCGCGCGGTGGCGGCCTCGGCCAGCGCGCGGTAGCGGGCGGCATAGGCGGCGTCCTGGTACTCCGTCAGCCGGGCGGCGCGGTCAGCGATCAGGGCATCCAGGTCGGCGGGCGGGGCTTCGGCCGGATGGGTCAGGATTTCGTCCGCCAGCTCCGGCAGGTAGGCCAGGATGCGGCCCCAGAGGAAGGCGCGCCGGTTCACCGTCACCGCGGCGGCGTTCAGCTCGATCGCACGCAGGATGGACGCCTCGGCGACCGGCACCAGGCCGCGCTGCCAGGCGATGCCGAGCAGCATCGTGTTCATCGCCTGGGCGTTGCCGAACAGGATTTCCGCCAGCCGCACCGCGTGCAGGTAGGTGCCGGCAGCGGGATCGGTGGCGCGCTCGATGGTGCGCCGGTGCAACCCCGCATCGATCACCAGCCGCGGATCGGCCTTGAACGCGGCAGTGGCCACCAGATCGAGATTGCCGATCACCGCGCAGCCCGGCGCGCAGCGTTCCAGCACGCCGGCCCCGGCGCCGACGGCGAGATCGGCGGCCAGCATCACGTCGGCCTCGCCGAGCGGGATGCGCACCACATCCAGATCGGGGTCGTCGCCGATCTGCACATGGGCAACGACGGTGCCGTTCTTCTGCGCCAGCCCGGTGAAATCGAGCGTGCGCACCGCGCGCCCTTCCAGATGCGCGGCCATCGCCAGCACCGCGCCGGAGGTCACGATACCGCCGCCGCCGATGCCGGCGAACAGCGCCCGCCACGGTGCCTTGGCGGGCAAAGACGGGCTCGGCAGCGCGGCGGCGAACTCGGCTTCCCGCGCCGCCCAGCGCGCATCGGCGGCGGGCGCACGCGGGGCGCCGGCAATCGTGACGAAGCTCGGGCAGAAGCCTTTCAGGCAGGACAGATCAACATTGCACGCGGTCGGGTTGATCCGCCGCTTGCGCCCGAGCGCAGTCTCGATCGGTTCGATCGCGATGCAGCCCGATTGGGTGGAGCAGTCGCCGCAGTTCTCGCAGACCTCGGGGTTGATGACGACGCTGCGTGTGGCTTCGGCAAGCTTGCCGCGCTTGCGCCGGCGGCGCTTTTCGGTGGCGCAGATCTGGTCGTAGAGCAGGACGGACACGCCTTCCGTCGCGCGCAATTCCCGCTGCACGGCGTCGAGTTCGCCGCGCGTGTGGCGGGTCGTGCCGGGCGGCAGGGCGGTCGTGGGCGGCAGGCGTTCGGCCTCGTCGGCGACGACGGCGATGCGCTGGACGCCTTCGGCGCGCATCTGGGCGGCGATGTCGGCGGTGGTGAAGCCGCCCTCGGCGGGCTGGCCCCCGGTCATCGCCACCGCGTCGTTGACCAGGATCTTGTAGGTGATGCGTGCCTTCGCCGCGATCGCCTGGCGGATCGCGAGAATGCCCGAATGGGTGTAGGTGCCGTCGCCGATGTTGGCGAACAGGTGCGGGATGTCGGTGAACGGCGCGAGCCCGACCCAGGTGACCCCCTCTCCGCCCATATGGGTGAATGTGCGCGTTTCCGGCCCGCGGTCCTGCGCCATGAAATGACAGCCGATACCGGCGGTGGCGAACGAGCCTTCCGGCAGCACGGTCGAGGTCGCGTGCGGACAGCCGGCGCAGAACGCGGGGATGCGGCGCAGCAGCCCGGCGGGACGTTCCGGATGCGGCGCCGCCGGCGGTTCGGGGACGTTCAGCCCATAGGCGGTGAGGAAGCGGGCCAGCGCGGCGCCGACCGTCTCCGGAGAAACTTCCAGCAGCGGCGACAGCAACGGCGCGCCGGCGGCGTCGGTCTTGCCGGCCACGTCCGGCCGTTCGCCGGCGGGCAGGTGATACAGCGCGTCGCGGAGCTGCGATTCGACGAAGCTGCGCTTCTCCTCGATCACGAGCAGCGCGCGCTTGCCGCGGGCGAAATCGCGCAGCCCTTCGGTCTCCAGCGGCCACGAGAGGCCGACCTTGTACAGCGCGAGCTGCGGGTGGTCCGCCAGGCCGAGCCGGCGCAGCGCGTGCAAGGTATCCATATGCGCGCGCCCGACGGTAATGAGCCCGATCGGGGCGTCGGCGGCACCGAAGATGCGGCGGTCGAACGGATTGGCGCGCACCCAGGCCAGCAGTGCCGGCAGCCGGTCGTCCATCACCCGCCGTTCCAGCTCGAACCGGTCGGCGGGGAAACTCAAGCTGGGATCGTAGCCGATCGGATGGGTCGGGAGCAGATGGTCGGGCACGGTGAAGGCGCGCTCGGCGGGGACCAGCACGGTGGCGGCCTGCTCGGCGGTCTCGGCGGTCGTCTTGAGCGCGGTCCAGAGGCCGCAATAGCGCGACAGCGTCAGGCCGGCGAGGCCGAAATCCAGGATGTCCTGCACCGAGGCGGGATTCAGGATCGGCATCATCACGCCCTGGAAGACGTGCTCGGTCTGGTGCGGGTAGGTGGAGGATTGCGCGCCGTGGTCGTCGCCTGCGACCGCCAGCACGCCGCCCAGCCGGTGCGTGCCCAGCATGTTCGCACACCGGAACGCATCACCCGAGCGATCGACGCCGGGGCCCTTGCCGTACCACATGCCGAACACGCCCTCGACCCGGGCGCCGGGAAAGGCGTCGAGCTGCTGCGTGCCCCACAGCATGGTCGCGGCCATGTCCTCGTTCAGCCCGGGCTGGAAGCGGATGTCGTGGCCGGTAAGCAGCTTGCCCCGCCGCCAGAGTTCGAGATCGAGCCCGCCCAGCGGCGAGCCGCGATAGCCCGACACGAGCCCGCCGGTGCGGTGCCCGGCCGCCCGGTCGAGCCGCGCCTGTTCCAGCAGCACGCGCACCAGCGCCTGCACGCCGGAGAGCAGGACCGGCTGGTCGAGCTCGACATAGCGGCTGTCCAGGGTGAGCGGCGGGCGGGCGAGACCGATATCCATTGGAACGTGTCCCCATGCGGCCGGGAACACGGCCGCGCGGGCAAACATGGGGCGTTTCCGCCCGATCTGCCAAGCGGTTACGCGACGGCCTGCGCAGTTCGCCATTTTCCCCACGATGCTGCGGCGCACATCAGGGCGTTTCGATCAGGCGCGAGGGGTGGAGAGGAAAGAAGCTGTCGCCGCGACCGTGGTCCGGCGGGGCCAGCGCCGCAGACCCCACCGGACCACCATCGCTGTTCCGCCCCGCGTCGGGCCGGCTACTCCGCCGCCTCCGCCGTCTCCTCCGTGTCATCGGAACTCGCCAGCATGGTGTTGGCGACCACGCCCGATTGCTCGCGCACCTTGACCTCGATCGCATCGGCGATCTCCGGGTGCTCGCGCAGGAACTGCTTGGCGTTCTCGCGGCCCTGGCCGATGCGCTGGCTGTTGGCGCTGAACCAGGCGCCGGATTTCTCTACCACCCCTGCCTTCACGCCGAGATCGAGCAGCTCGCCCACCTTGCTGATGCCTTCGCCGTACATGATGTCGAACTCGACCTGGCGGAACGGCGGCGCCAGCTTGTTCTTCACCACCTTCACGCGGGTCTGGTTGCCCACCATCTCCTCGCGCTCCTTGATCTGGCCGATGCGGCGGATCTCGAGGCGGATGGAGGCGTAGAACTTCAGCGCGTTGCCGCCGGTGGTCGTTTCGGGGTTGCCGAACATCACGCCGATCTTCATGCGGATCTGGTTGAGGAAGACCAGCATCGTGTTCGACCGCGACACGCTGCCGGTGATCTTGCGCAACGCCTGGCTCATGAGCCGCGCGTGCAGCCCCATGTGGCTGTCGCCCATCTCCCCTTCCAGCTCGGCGCGCGGCACCAGGGCGGCGACACTATCGACCACCAGCACGTCGATCGCGCCGGAGCGGACCAGGGTATCGGCGATCTCCAGCGCCTGCTCGCCGGCGTCCGGCTGGCTGATCAGCAGGTTGTCCACATCGACGCCGAGCTTGCGCGCATAGGTGGGATCGAGCGCATGTTCCGCGTCGATGAAGGCGCAGGTGCCGCCGCGTTTCTGCGCTTCGGCGATGGCGTGCAGCGCGAGCGTGGTCTTGCCCGAGCTTTCCGGCCCGTAGATCTCGACGATGCGCCCACGCGGCAGCCCGCCGATGCCGAGCGCCAGATCGAGCCCGAGCGAGCCGGACGGAATGACCTCGATCTGCTCGTTGGCGGAACGGGCGCCGAGGCGCATGATCGAGCCCTTGCCGAAGGCGCGTTCGATCTGGCTCAGCGCGGCGTCGAGCGCCTTGTTCTTTTCCATTCTGGAGGTCCTGTGTTCGGCGTTTCTACAACCGTAGGGCGTGGACAAAGGCGCTTTCTTCGCGTCAAGATTGCAGGGTTTGCCGCGATTCCGCAAGCGAACAATACGCCAACTCCGGTTTCACTGCGATCTTAACCATACGTTTGTATTCTGTTCCGAAGCCCACGCCCGCGCAAGAACATTTTAGCAACTTTCGCCGCCGGCGGAAGACCCCGCGGGAGGTCCCACAGGGCGCCGGGCAGCGGTTCCGGCCAGCCGCTCCACCACGCCCGCCAGTTCCGCCAGCGCGAACGGCTTGCGCAGGAACACCGCGCGCGCGGGGAGCACGTGCTGATCATAGCCCGACATCAGCACCGCCGGCAGCTCCGGCCAGCGCCGGCGCAGCGCCCGCAGGAGCGCGAGCCCGTCCATCCCGGGCAAGGTGAGGTCGCACAGCAGCGCCGCCGGAGCCGGCGTCCCCGGGCCGACCGTGGCCAGCGCCGCCTCTGCCGACTCGGCGGCGCTGACCCGCCAGCCGGCGGCCTGCAACGCCCGCTGCACCAGCCGCCGCAAGGTCGGCTCATCCTCGACCAGCCAGACCGACACGGGATCGGGCGGTGGCGGCACATCGGCGAGCGGCAGGAACAGCCGCGCCACCAGCCCCTGCCCCGCCCGGCCGCCAAGGGCGAGGAACGCGCCGGCCTCCTGCAGGCTTTCGCGCACCCGGCCGAGGCCGAAGCCGCTGCCGTGGGGCTTGGTGGTGAAGAACGGCGTGAACAGCCGGGCCGCGACCTCGGGCGTGAGTCCCGGGCCGGTGTCGCGCAGGCTCACCACCGCGTAGCGGCCGGGCGGCACCGGCTCGGACGGGGTCGGCGGCGGCAGGGCGGGAAACGGGGCACGAAGCAGGAGCTCGGCGCTGCGCAGGCTGAACGTGCCGCCCGCAGGCATCGCGTCGCGGGCGTTAATCGCGAGGTTCAGCACGGCGTGGTGCAACCGGTCGGGATCGATCCGCACCCTGCAGCCGGCGGCATCCAACCGCTGGACGAAACGGACCGAGGGGGGCAACAGGCGGCGGATCAGGGCCGCCGCCGCCGCCAGCTCCGGATCGAGCGGGCGCGCCCGCGGCGGCCGCGGCGGGCGGGCGCCGGTGGCGAGCAAGGTCCGCACCAGGCTTGCCCCGCGGGCGACGGCGCGACGGATCTCAGCGAGATCGGCACGGGTCTCGGCATCGAGGCCGGGGCGGTCGAGCGCGAGGGCGGCCGCGGCGTCGATCCCGGTCAGCAGGTTGTTCACGTCGTGCGCCACACCGGCCGTCTGCGCACCGATCACGCGCAGCCGCTCGGCGGCATCGCCCGGGCCCAGGGGGAGCGGGCCCGGGGGGAGCGAGCCCGGGGGGATGGATGCGGCGGGCGGGTGCGGGGGGGGCGGCGGAGCGCCGGAGTCGCTCATGCGCGCGTCGCGGCTGGCGTCGCGGACCGGGCGCCGAGCCGCCAGACATAGGCGATCAGCTCGGCCACCGCCTTGTAGTGCTCGGGCGGGATCTCGGCGTCGATGTCCAGCCGGTGCAGCGCGCGGGCCAGCGGCGGATTCGCCACCAGCGGCACCCCGTGCGCCGTCGCCGCCTCCCGGATCCTGGCTGCCATCGAATCCACTCCCTTCGCCACCACCCGCGGCGCGGCACTCTTGCCGCGATCGTAGGCCAGCGCCACCGCATAATGCGTGGGATTGGTGACGACCACCGTCGCCTTCGGCACCGCGGCCAGCATCCGCCGGCGCGCGCGCTGCAACCGGAGCTGGCGGATGCGGGCCTTGATCTTGGGGTCGCCGTCGGCCTCCTTCTGCTCATCGCGCAGTTCCTCGCGGCTCATGCGCAGGCTGCGGGCGTGCTGCAACCGCATCCAGACCAGGTCGGCGACCGCGATCACCGCCTGCACTGCCAGCACGGCGACCAGCACCCGCAGCACGAGGCCGGCTGCCATCGGCGGCAGGTCGCGCGGATCGCGGAACGGCGCCAGCCGCAGCGCCGGCAGCGCGCCGCGCAGCGCATACCAGACCGTGATGCCCATCGCGGTCAGCTTGGCCAGCGCCTTGCCCCCTTCCACCAGGTGCGTGGCGCCGAACAGCCGGCGCAGCCCGGCGGCGGGGCTGAGCCGGGACGGATCCGGCGCAAGCGGCGTGAGGCTGAGCAGGAATCCGGTCTGCAGCAGCACCGCCGCCGCCCCCGCGACCAGGGCGGCGCCGACCACCGGGGCCAGTGCGGCCAGCGCCGCCAGCGCCGCCAGCCGCAGCGCCGCCGCCGGGCTCAGGTCGAAGCGGCGGAACAGGATGGAAAGCCGCAGCGCCAGCGCGTGCGCCTCGGCGGGCGCCGCCATCGCCAGAACCAGGGCGAACACGCCGAGCCCCATGAACGCGGGCAATTCGCGCGAGACCGGCGCCTGGCCCGCCTCGCGCGCGCGTTGCAGCCGCCGCGGGGTGGCAGCTTCGGTGCGGTCCTCGCTGCCGGGCGCCCCTTCGGCCATCGCGTCGGTTCAGCGCGGCTCGTGCCGGCGCGCCGACGCAACGCGCCCGGCCCGCGCGCTGACCGGTCTCCGTCGCGGGCGGGACGTCGCGGGCATGCACACACTCTCAGCCGAGGCCGGGTAGCCGGGCGAACCCTGTCTGCAGGGCGTCCTGCCAGGCCGTCAGCATGGCCCCCGACAGCAGTGCGAGCAGCAGCAGCCCGCCCAGGATCTGCGCCGGCATGGTGAGGAAATAGACCTGCAGCCGGGGGATCAGCCGCGCCACCACCCCGCTCGCCACCTGCCAGACGATCGCGGCCAGCACGAACGGCGCGGCGAGCCGCAGCGCCAGGGCGAACCCGCCCGCCACCGCGGCGGACGCCGCCGCGGCCGCATCCCCCGCCGGCAGCAACGCCCCCGGCGCGATCAGGCGGAAACTGCCCGCAAGCGCGGCCACCGGGACCGCCCACAACCCCGAGGCGAGCACCGCCACCGCCGCTGCCAGCGAGAACAGCCGCCCGAGCGCGGTCGAGTGCGCACCGAGGCTGGTGTCCGGCTCCAGCACGTTGGCCAGCCCGATCATGTAGGCCACGATCTGCCCGGCCATCGGCAGCGCGAGCACCAGCACGCGGGCCAGCCAGCCGAGCCAGAGCCCGGTCGCCACCTCGGCCATCACCATCCCGGCGGCGGGCACGAACGCGCCCGGCGACGGCGGGATCAGCGGCTGCACCAGCGGCAGCAGCAGCAAGGTGACGCCCATCGCCATCCCGACGCGGACCATCGCCGGCGGCCCGCTCTCCCCCAGCCCCGGCAGCAGCATCACCGCCGCGCCGACGCGGGCGAGCACCAGGACGAAGGCGAACGCCCAGGCCGGCAGGGCGGCGAGCAGCGCCGCGTCGGCCGCGGTCACGAGCCGCCGATCGCGACGATGCGGTCGAACAGCAGCCTTGCGTAGCCCTCGAGCGCGCCCAGCATGAACGGACCGAGCAGCACCAGGGTGGCGGCCAGCGCCAGCGATCTTGGGCACGAAGGTCAGGGTGGATTCGTTGATCTGGGTGATCGCCTGGATCAGCGAGACCACCAGCCCGACGGCAAGCGAGACCCCCAGCAGCGGCCCGGCGAGCTTGAGCGCGACCAGCAGCCCTGCCTCCAGCAGCATCGCCACTTCGGATTGGCTCATGGCACGCGCCCGCCGCCCGCCCAGATCGGCATCTGTCAGGTCCGCATCTGTCAGATCGGCATCTGCATGACGTCCTGGTAGGCCTGCACGAACCGGTCGCGGATCGCGGTCGCGGTCTGCAACGCGAGCTCGGCGCGGGTCACCGCGGTGACCACGTCGGTCAGGTTGCCCTGCCCGGCGATCGCGCTCATCGCCTGCTGGTCGGCGTCGTGGCCGTCGCTCACCGCGCCGCCGATGGCGCGTTGCAAGGTGGCGCCGAAATCGCCGCCCGCGGCGCCCCCGGCCGCGCCGGTGCCGCCCGCCGTCTCCCCATAGGCGCGCGCTGCGGCGCCGGGGGTGACGGTGATGGTGGGGATCAGGCTCATTTCAGCAGGTCGATGGTGCGGCGTCAGCATGCTGCGCGTGGCCTGCATCACCGACAGGTTGGCGTTGTAGCTGCGCTCGGCGTCGCGCATGTCCATCATTTCGATGAAGCTGTTCACGTTCGGCAGCTTCACGTAGCCCTGGGCGTTGGCGGCCGGGTTGGACGGGTCGTAGCGCAGCGGAAATGCGCTCGGGTCCTCGCCCACCTGCGCCACCGTGACGAGCTTCGTGCCGGCCTGGCTGTCCACGGTGTCGGCGAAGGTGACGGTCTTGCGGCGATACGGATTGGCGCCGGGGGATGCGCCGGTGGTGTCCTGGTTGGCCAGGTTCTCCGCGATCACGCGCAGCCGCGTGCCCTGCGCGTCCATGCCGCTGGCGGAAATGCTGAGTGCCTTGGTGAGATCCATCTGCGCGCCCCTTCGGTCAGCCGTTGCCATGGCCGAGCGTGAGCTGGAACATGGCCAGGTATTTCGTGTAGATCGTGGTGACCAGTTGCTGGTCCGTCGCGGTGTCGGCGATGTTCTTCAACTGGGTATCGAGCGACACCGCATTGCCGTCCGGCGCCCGCGCATCCGGCTGCGCGCGCCCCGACAGCAGATCGGGCGCCGCCCCGGGAAGCTGGCGCGCGCTCGTGCGGCGCAAGGTCCCCGCCGCGTCGGCCAGAGTGGCCGCGAACGCCGGCAGGTCGCGCGGCGTGTAGCCCGGCGTATCGATATTGGCGACGTTCTGCGCCAGCACCGTCTGCCGCTGGTCGAGCCACTTCATCCGCTGTGCGGCAAGGCTGAACAGGCCGATATTGGTCGGATCCATGCCGGCAAGGTGGGCCGGAATGCTTGATCGGCGGTTAACGCGCCAATCCGCTCAGGCCTGCGCCAACCCGCTCCGCTCAGGTCTGCGCCAACCCGCGCAGGATCAGCATCAGCGCCAGCAGCGACAGCACGACGAGCGCGGTCGCACGGTGCTGGCGCGGGGTGGTGCGGCGGAAGCCCCAGGCGCCCGCGCGCGCGCCGGCGAACAAGGTGGGGAACGCGATCACCGCGAAGACCAGCAGCCGCTCGTTGACCAGCCCCTCCCCCGTCATCGGCACCAGCGCGACCGAGGCGGTGATCACGAAGAACACGATCGCCGAGGCGCGCACCACCGCGGTGCTGTGCGGCAGCGCGAGCAGGTAGGCCACCACCGGCGGCCCGGACATGCCGGCGAGCCCGCTCATGGTGCCCGACACCATACCGACGCCGAGGGTCAGCCAGCGCGACGGCCGTTCCGGCAGCCGCACCCCGCACGCCAGCACAGCCACCGACCCGGCGATCAGCAGCCCGATCGCCAGCCTGGCGTTCCCGGTCGACAGGCTGGTCAGCACCAACAGCCCGAGCGGCGTGCCGAGCACCATCCCCGGCGCGAGCCAGGCCAGCGATCGCCAGTCGCACAGGCGCACGGCGACGGGGATGTCGATCAGCCCGACCTCGATCTGCAGCAGGATCGCCAGCGGCACCACCCGGGTCGGCGGCAGCGCCAGGCTGAGCAGCGGGACCGCCGCCATCACGAAGCCGAAGCCGGTAAAGCCGCGCAGCAAGGCGGCCAGGAAGGCGCCCAGCACCACCAACAGGGCCGTATGGATCATCCGTGCTGCGCCGTCCCCGATTCGGTTGCGGGACGGCATGGTGCCTGGCCCCTGTCGCGCCGGCCAGCACACGGCCCCCGGCGCCCGCCGTCGGTCACCGCCCCGCCGGTCAGGTCGCCGCTCCTTGCGGCCGACCCGCCACCAGCGGCACGAACGCCACGTCCAGCACCGGGCGCGCACGGACCGCGCCGGCCGCGTCCTTCTCGATCAGGCGCAACTGCTGGGCGCCGTCGGGCTCCCCCACCGGGATCACCATCCTGCCCGGCGCGCGCAATTGCGCGACCAGGGCCTCCGGCACCACCGGCGCCGCGGCGGTGACGATGATGCGATCGAACGGGGCCGCCTCCGGCCATCCCAGGGCGCCGTCGCCGATCCTCAAGGTCACGTTTGCCGCCCCCTCGGCCGCCAGCGCCGCGCCCGCCCGCCCGGCCAGCGCCGGCAGCCTCTCGATCGAACCATACATGAGCCCCCAGCCGCGCCAGCACCGCGGCCTGGTAGCCGGAACCGGTGCCCACTTCCAGCACCCGGTCCTCCGCGCCCACCTCGAGCAGGTCGGTCATCAGTGCGACGATGAACGGCTGCGAGATGGTCTGGCCCTGACCGATCGGCAGCGGGCGGTTGGCATAGGCGGCCGCGGCCTGGCCCGCGGGCACGAAGGCCTCCCGGCGCACCGCCGGCCAGTGCGGCGCGCACCCTGGGCGCGAGGCCGGCGCGCCCGGTCGCATGCGCGGTGGCCTGCACCTCCGCCTCGATCGCCTGCAGCATGGCTGCGCGCGGGTCCATGCGCGTCTTCCCGTCCCGTCGTCGGTCCCATCGGCATGGCTTGTACACCGGTTCGGCCGCCGTGGCTTCTCCCCCGCGCCGGTGCAGTGTAGCGTGAACCCAAGAAGACCGAGGAAATCGTTCGATGGACATGCCGACCGGCGGCCGGACCGCCACCACCGATGCCGCCACCACCGATGCCGATCCGATCGCGCGCGCCCGCGCGCTGATCCCGCTGCTGGAGGCCGCCGGCCCGCGCATCGACGCGGCGCGCGAGCTGCCGCCCGACGTGGTCGATGCGATGCACGCCAACCGCATGTTCCGCCTGCTGCTCCCGCGCAGCGTGGACGGCGAGGAACTCGATCCCGCCACTTACATCCAGGTGGTCGAGGCGATCGCCAGCGGCGACGGCAGCACCGCTTGGTGCATGAACCAGGGCACCGGCTGCTCGATGACCGCCGCCTATCTGGAGCCGCACGTGGCGCGCGAGATGTTCGGGGCCCCGCGCGACGTGCTCGCCTGGGGCCAGGGCAAGACGCGCGCGGTGAAGGTGCCGGGCGGGTGGCGCGTGACCGGCACGTCGCATTTCGCCTCCGGCTCGCGCCATTCCACCTGGCTCGGCATGCACTGCCCGACCTTCGAGGCCGACGGCACGCCGCGCCGCCACCCCGACGGCACCGCGTTCGAGCGCACCATGCTGTTCCGGCGCGAGATCGCGACCATCACCGATCCCTGGCACGTGCTCGGCCTGCGCGGCACCGGGTCGGACACCTACGCGGTGGAAGACCTGTTCGTGGCGGACGCATATTCCGTCACCCGCGACCGCGACGAGGAACGGCGCGAGGACGGGCCGCTCTATCGTTTCAGCACCAGCAACATCTACGCCGCCGGGTTCGGCGCCGTGGGGCTCGGCGTCGCGCGCGGGATGCTGGACACGTTCATCCGACTGGCGGGGGCGAAGACGCCGGCGCTGACGAGCACGACGATGAAGGACAACCCGGTGGTGCAGGGGCTGATCGGCCGTTCGGATGCGCGGCTGCGTTCGGCGCGCACCTGGCTGATCCAGGTGCTGACGACCGCGCAGGCGCAGGCAGCGGAGGGACCGTTGCGCCTCGACGACAAGATGGACATCCGCCAGGCCGCGACCTTCGCGATCACGGAGGCGCGCGACGTGGTGAACGCACTGTGGCACGAGGCGGGCGCGACCGCGATTTTCGATGCGCAGCCGTTCGAGCACCGGTTTCGCGACATGAACGCGGTCTCGCAGCAGGTGCAGGGACGGACCGCGCATTTCGAAACGATCGGCCAGCACAAGCTCGGGATGGCGGCGAACCTGCGTTGGGTGTAGCAGGCTGTGAGAAATCACCTTGCCAGGCTGATGACGACAGCTGGTGAGATAGGGAATTGTCCGAAGTCACGCGATCTTTTGCGGCCATTTAGACCAGTTGTGGACACCTCACAGCGATTTCCTGTGTTTGACTGACCGACAAACTCGTGGCTCTTGCCAGATCCACCATATCATGTTGAGATGATAGCCTAATAATTGGGGAATCCGGCATGGCTATCAGAACCGCGTTTGTGGGCCTCTTGTTCTTGATGGTGGGAAGCGTCGCCGGCTGCGCGCGAACCCATTGGGTGAACGATAATCCGCAAGCAGACTTTAGGCACGATAAGGCCATCTGCAAATACCAAGCGGACATAGCCACTCCGTACTCGCCTATTGATTTGGACGGAGCCTTTGCGGCCGGTATGCGGGAAGGCCAGCTTGAACGAGAGTGTCTACAGGCGGCAGGATGGCAACCAGCTAGCGCCGATTAAAGTTCGTATCGACAACGCATGTGGGCTCGCGTTAGGAGATGTCAGATTTGGTGACTCGCCGTAGCCTATCAACGATTTGCCCAATCTGTTCGACGCTGTCCGGGGTGAAGCAGACCAAATCCGCATTGCCGAGTTGCGGCATCTTCTCAAGAGCGCTGTGTCGCCCGTAGAGAGGCCCGTCTTTACCTCGTCTCGTCCACAGGTCGCCTGCAAGTGAAAGCCTCGGGTTATGCTTAGCGATCAGCACCTTTCCCGCAGCGTCTTTCAGGCACCAGAGGTTCGGGGGGCTATCGTCATTCTTCTCGAACATGATCTCCACACGCACGCGGTCCTGGGACACTAGGACGTAACGGTTCGCTTTGCTCGGCTGATGCCCCATCGGATGTTGCTCACCTATGGCATCGAGCAATCCCAGAGCAGCACGTTTGAGGAAGCGCCGGTTGTCCGTCAAAGTACAATCTCCATAGCCTTTTCCGAAAAATCGCTTGCCGCCGTGATCCGCATTTCACCCTCGGGGTTCGTTTTGTGGAACTCCCGTGATGCACCGTTGGCTCCGACGTAAGTCAAGGCAGAATGATCTTTTGCGGTCCGCTATCCGTTACCGAGCCGTGTGGGCCAAGACGGCGGATTACGCAATGGGTTGGTCGCATGAACAGGCGGAACTCGAGCTTTTCTGACAACACGGAGACAGCGCCCAAAGCGAGGCCCTCGGCGTACACCTGGGACCTGGAGAGGAGGGTACCGGGGACGCTCAGTAGCCCTCAGCTGCCAAACTGGGGCGCCGAGTTTTCCCCGCCAAGTACTCGGCTCACTCCGGCGGCACAGCGCCGATCCTTGTCCGCAGATCTCGCACGTACGTTAGATCTCGCACGTACGTTCAGCCCGCAGGCGGCACAGGCTCGCCCGTCCGCAGCGCCCCAGCCCGATCCCGCCGCAGCCGCCGCAGCTCCAGCCCCTGCCAGACCAGCAGGATCGGCACCCCCACCGCCAGATCGCGCCCCCGGCGCAGCAGCGAGACCGCCAGCGACACGTCCACCGGCAGGCCGAAGATCGCACCGAGCCCGGCGTAGCTCGCCTCCTGCACGCCGATCCCGGCCGGCACCAGGAAGGTCGCGGCGGCGATCGCACTCAGCAGCGCCTCGATCGCCAGCGCCACCTCGAACGGCACCGCAGCGCCGAGCGCCCGATAGGCGATGAACGTGCCCACGCCGCTCATCATCCAGCCCAGCAGGTGCAGCGCGAAGCTGATCGCCAGCCGCCCGCTGTGCCGGTGCAGCGCCGCCAGTTCCTGGCCCAGCAGATCGAGCCGCTCGCGCGCGGCATCCATGCGCCCACCGGCGAACCGCCCGCCGGCAATCCGCCCGCTGATCCGCGCGAACAGCGAATTGGCGCCGCGCTGCATCCAGATGAAGATTCCCGCCGCGACGACCGCGGCCCCGAGCCCGAGCTCGATCGGCAGCCGCAGCCGCGAGGCAGGATCGTGCAGCAGGACCACCCCGAGCCCGATCCCGGCGAAGGCCACTTCGGCAAGGAACTCCGCCGTCACGTCGAGCACGGTCGACGCGGTGGCGAGCGGCCAGGCGATCCCGCCCAGCATCACCGCCCGCGCCCCGGCGAAGAAGCCGCCCAACTGGGAAAACGGCAGGCAGTTGCTAGCCGCGTCGCGGACCATCCGCCCGCCGATGAACACCCGCGCCCGCCGGACGCCGCGCCCGCGCGCGATCGTGTCCCAGGCCAAGCCCAGCGGGACGAACATCAGCCACTGCCAGCCGTAATACAGGCCGAACCCGCCCCAGCCGACCGACAGCACCGCGCGCACGACCGCGCCGGCGCCCGACCAGCCGATCAGCGCGGTGCCGAGCAGCAGCCCGAGCAGGGCCAGGACCAGGGACAGTTTCTTCAAGACGGGAACTCGTTTTCCGCTGCACCTGGGGACCGGGTCGGACCGCCGGCGGCCGGGGGCCGGCATGGCCCGGGGGCGGCTCTACACCAGCCCGTTCCCCCGGGCTATAGAACCGGCCCGCCGGCCGCCGCCGGGTCCACCCGTGCCCGCACGATCCCTTCCAGCCCGCCGAGGTCCGCCATCGTCGCGACAGCAGCGCCCACCCTGGTCACCGGCGCCACCGGCTTCGTCGGCTCGGCGGTGGCGCGCGCGCTCGCCGCGCGGGGCCATGCGCTGCGCCTGCTGGTCCGCCCGAGCAGCGATCGGCGCAACATCGCCGGCCTCGCCGCCGAGCTGGCGGTGGGCGACCTCACCGATCCCGCCTCCCTCGCCCGCGCCGCTGCCGGATGCCGCTACGTCGTGCACGTGGCGGCCGACTACCGCATCTGGGTGCCCGACCCGGCGGCGATGCTGCGCGCCAATGTGGACGGCACGGTGACGATGCTGCGCGCCGCCGCGGCAGCCGGGGCGGAGCGGATCGTCTATTGCAGCTCGGTCGCCGCCCTCGGCCTGACCACGGACGGCACCCCGGCGGACGAGGCGACGCCGGTCGATCCCGCCGGCATCGTCAGCACCTACAAGCAGTCCAAATACCAGGCCGAGCAGGCGGCGCGCGGCCTCGCCCGGCAGGGCCTGCCGGTGGTGATCGTCAACCCCGCCGCCCCGGTCGGGCCGCGCGACATCAAGCCCACCCCCACGGGTCGGATGATCCTGGACGCCGCCGCCGGCCGCACGCCTGCCTATGTCGATACCGGCCTCAACGTCGTGCATGTGGACGACGTCGCGGAGGGCCACGTGCTGGCGCTGGAATGCGGTCGGATCGGCGAGAGCTACATCCTGGGCGGCGAGAACCTGACCCTGCGCGCCCTGCTCACCCTGGTCGCCGAGGCCGCCGCCCGCGCGCCCCCGCGCCTCCGCGTGCCGATCGCCGCCGTGTGGCCCGCGGCGCTGGCGATGGAGGTCGGCGCGCGTCTGTTCGGCACCGAGCCGCGGGTGACCCGCGACTACCTGCGCATGGCGCGCAAGAAGATGTTCTATTCTTCGGCCAAGGCGGCGGCCGAGCTCGGCTACGCGCCGCGCCCGGTGCGGAGCGCGATCGCCGATTCGCTCGCCTGGTTCCGCGCCGCCGGAATGCTGGCCGGCCCCGCGCCGCGGCCGCCGGCATGAGCTGGCTGGCCGCACTGGCGCTGCTCGTCTGGGTCTGGCTGCTGGCCGGCCACGGAAGGTTCTGGCAGGCCGGACCGGTGCTCGATCCGGCGCCGCCGCTCACCTTCGCGGGCGCGGAGGCCCCGCCGGTCGCGGTGGTGGTGCCGGCGCGCGACGAGGCTGCGCATGTGGCGGCCAGCCTCGGCTCCCTGCTTGCCCAGGACTATCCGGGGACGCTGCGGGTGATCCTGGTCGATGACGGCAGCACCGACGGCACCGGCGCCCGCGCCCGCGCGATCGCCGACCCGCGCCTCGCCGTGCTCACCGGCCGCCCCCGCCCGGCGGGCTGGAGCGGCAAGCTGTGGGCGGTCGCCCAAGGGATCGAGGCCGGGATCGAGGCCGGGATCGAGGCGGCAGGCGACAGCGCGGCGGGCTTCGTGCTGCTGACCGACGCCGACATCGTCCACGACCCGCGCCACCTCACCGCCCTGGTCGCGCGCGCCGAGGCCGACGATCTCGACCTGGTGTCCGAAATGGTGGAACTCGCCTGCGCCAGCCGTGCCGAGCGCGCCCTCGTCCCGGCCTTCGTGTTCTTCTTCCAGTTGCTGTACCCGTTCACCTGGGTGAACGATCCGCTGCGCGCCACCGCTGCCGCCGCGGGCGGGACCATCCTGCTGCGCCGGCGGGCGCTCGCGCGCATCGGCGGGATCGCCGCGGTGCGGGGCGCGCTGATCGACGACGTGGCGCTGGCGCAGGCGGTGAAGCGCGGCGGGCACATCTGGCTCGGCCATGCGGTGCTGGCCCGCTCGGAGCGAGCCTACCCCGGATTTGCCGATATCTGGCAGATGATCGCCCGCACCGCCTACGTGCAGTTGCGCTATTCCCCGGTCCTGCTGGTGCTGACGGTGGCGGCGATGGGGCTGGTCTGGCTGGTCCCTCCCCTTGCCGCGCTGGGCGGGCACGGTTGGGTGCGCGCGATGGGCCTGCTCGCCTGGGCGGGGATGGCGTGGTCCTATCTGCCGACCCTGCGCCGGTTTCACCGCTCCCCCTTCTGGGCGCCGGCGCTGCCGCTGATCGCGCTGTTCTATGTGGCCGCCACCGTCGGCTCCGCCTGGAACCATTATTCCGGGCGCGGCGTCGCCTGGAAGGGCCGTGCCTATCGCGGGAGCACCCCATGAGCGAGGCGGATACGGTCGAGGCCTGGTCCGGCAAGGACCGCGCCGACGAGAACTTCCCCGTCGGCTCGGCGCTGATCCGCCGCGACCTGCGTCCGCACGTGCACGCGTTCTACGCCTTCGCCCGCAACGCCGACGACATCGCCGACAGCCCGGCGCTCGCCTCCGACGACAAGCTCGCCCGGCTCGACCGCATGGAGGCCGTGCTGCTCGGGCACGCCGAGACCGGCGCCCCCAGCGCCGCCCGGCTGCGCGCCAGCCTGGCCGCGACCGGGACCACCGCCGCGCATGCGCGCGCGCTGCTGGTCGCCTTCCGCCGCGATGCCACCAAGCAGCGCACCGCCGACTGGGACGAACTGCTCGACTACTGCCGCTATTCGGCGATGCCGGTCGGGCGGCATGTGCTCGACCTGCACGGGGAGGACCGTGCCACCTGGGCGGCGTCCGACGCGCTCTGCGCCGCGTTGCAGGTGCTGAACCATCTGCAGGACGGCGCGGCCGATCTCGCCGCGCTCGATCGCTGCTACCTGCCGCAGGAGATGCTGGCGCAGCACGGCGCGGCGGTCGACGACCTGCGGGGAGCGGCCGAGACCCCAGCCCTGCGCGCGGTGTTCGATGCGCTGCTGGAGCGGACGGAGGCGCTGATTGCCGCCGCCGCCGCCCTGCCCGGCGGCGTGCGCGACCGGCGGCTGCGGCTGGAGACGGCCGTGATCACCGGCCTCGCGCGCCGGCTCGCGCGCCGGCTGCGGCGGGAGGACCCGGTGGCCGGGCGGGTGAAGCTGCGCCGGGCCGACATCGCCGGCGCGCTGTTCGCCGCGCTGCGGTTCCTGCCGTGAGCGCCACGCCGCCCGCGCTCGGCGCCGCCCCGGCCGATCTCGCCGCAGTGGAGGCGATCGTGCGCCGCGCCGGCACCTCGTTCTATCGCGGCATGCGCCTGCTGCCGCCGGACCGGCGCGCGGCGATGTACGCGATCTACGCCTTCTGCCGCGAAGTCGACGACATCGTCGACGAACCCGGCGCGCTGGTGGCGAAGCTGCCCGCGCTCGACACCTGGCGCCGCCGCATCGCCGGGCTGGCGCGGGGCGAGGCCGACGGGCCGGTGACCCGGGTGCTCGCCGCCGCCACCGCGCGCTTCGGGCTGCGGGAGGAAGACTTCCTGGCGGTGGTCGACGGGATGCAGATGGACGCGGGGGCGCCGATCGTGGCCCCGGACCTCGCCACGCTCGATCTCTACTGCGACCGGGTGGCGGCGGCGGTCGGGCGGCTGTCGGTGCGCGCATTCGGCGATGCCTCCCCGGCCGCGGACCGGGTTGCCCATGCGCTCGGGCGGGCGCTGCAGCTCACGAACATCCTGCGCGACGTGGCCGAGGACGCCGGGCTCGGGCGGCTTTATCTGCCACGCGAATGGTTGCAGGACGCCGGCGTACCGCTCGATCCGGCGGCGGCGCTGGCGGCACCGGGGCTCGCTGTGGTGTGCGCGCGCGTGGCGGGGCTGGCGCGGGCGCAGTTCGCCGAAGCGCAGACGGCGATGGCGCGGTGCGACCGGCGGGCGATGAAGCCGGCGCGGCTGATGGCGGCCACCTACGCGGCGGTACTGGCGGCGCAGGAACGCCGCGGCTGGGACCGGCCGACCGCGAAGGCGTCGGTGCCGGCCTGGCGCAAGCTCTGGCTGCTGGCGCGCTTCGTGCTGGGCTGACCGCCCGGGCCTGGCGCCCGGCGGTCGATCATGACCAGCGGCCGATCATGAACAGAAGGATGATTGCAGCGCCCGCGGCAGCGGGTAAGATGTCCGGATCGCCCCGGGCCAGCGCCGGCCCAGGGGTGGCTACCCAATCGGCGCAGGAAACCGCCTCGCTCGGCCGCGCAATCGCGCCGGCCATGGGCCGCTGGAGCTGATCCGCGCGACCGTCCCACACCTGGGCCGGCCGGCGGGCTGCCGTCTCCGCGGGTATGCCGGCCATGAGAGGGGCAGGGTGGGATCGCCGGTGCTGGGACCGGGGAGACCAACAAGAACACGCATGGATACAGGGACCGAACGGCCGATGACCCGAACGCACACCCATCCTCCGGGCGTGCGAGGCGCCGCGCGCCGCGCCGCCCGCCGCCGATTCGGCGCCTGAGCCGATGCTCGCCTACGCCGCGCGGCGGGTACTCGCGACGATCCCGGTCATGCTGGTGGTCGCCTTCGTGGTCTTCGGACTGCTCTATCTCGCCCCCGGCGATCCGGCGGCGATCATCGCCGGCGACCAGGCGACGCCGGCGCAGATCGCCGCCATCCGCGTCTCGCTCGGGCTCAACAAGCCGTTCCTGGTCCGGTTCGGGTCCTGGCTGTGGCAGATCCTGCACGGCAACCTGGGGAATTCGATCTTCACCGGGCTGCCGGTGACGCACATGATCGCGCAGCGGCTGGAGCCGACCCTGTCGCTGATGGTGCTCAGCACCGTGATCGCGATCGTGGTCGCGATCCCGCTCGGCGTGCTGGCGGCGGCCAAGCAGGGCTCGTGGATCGACCGCGCGGTGATGGCGCTCGCGGTGTTCGGGTTCTCCACCCCGGTGTTCGTGGTCGGCTACCTGCTGGCCTGGGCCTTCGCGCTGAAACTCGGCTGGCTGCCGGTGCAGGGATTCGACTCGATCCGCCACGGCATCGTGCCGTTCCTGCGCACGTTGATCCTGCCCTCGGTCGCGCTCGGTCTGATCTACATCGCGCTGATCGCGCGCATCACGCGGGCCACCATGCTCGAAGTGCTGAACCAGGACTATATCCGCACCGCGCGCGCCAAGGGCGTGGGGCAGCGGGCGATCCTGTTCGTCCACGCGCTCAAGAACGCCGCGGTGCCGATCACCACGGTGGTGGGTTCCGGCATCGCGCTCCTGATCGGCGGGGCGGTGGTGACGGAAAGCGTGTTCGCCATCCCCGGCCTCGGCCGCCTGACGACGGATGCCATCCTGCAACGGGACTATCCGGTCATCCAGGGCGTCGTGCTGCTGTTCTCCTTCACCTACGTCGTGGTGAACCTGATCGTCGATCTGCTCTACACCTTGTTCGATCCGAGGATCCGCTATTGAGCACCACCGTCCGATCCGCCGCGGTGCCGCTGGCGGACGTGCTGCCGCCCGTGGTGCGCCGCGGGCGGGTGCGCACCTTCCTCCGCCGCCATCCCACCGCCGCGCTGGGCGGCGTGCTGCTCGCGGTCATGCTGTTCGTCGCGCTCTTCGCGCCCTGGCTCGGCACCGTCGATCCGACCGCGATCGATCCGATCCACCGCCTGGCCGACCCCTCGGCGCGGCACTGGTTCGGCACCGACATGCTGGGGCGGGACGTCTATTCGCGCACCTTGTACGGCGCGCGCATCTCCCTGCTGGTCGGCTTCTCCGTCGCTTTCTGCGCCTCCGCCGCCGGCACCGTGGTGGGCGTGGCGGCCGGGTTCGTCCGCCCGCTCGACAGCATCCTGATGCGCATCATGGACGGGCTGATGTCGATCCCGCCGATCCTGCTCGCCATCGCGCTGATGGCGCTGACCCAGGCCTCGGTGCAGAACGTGATCTTCGCCATTTCGGTGTCGGAATTCCCCCGCGTCTCCCGCCTCGTGCGCGGCATCATCCTGTCGTTGCGCGAACAGCCGTTCGTGGAGGCCGCGATCGCCGCCGGCACGCGCCTGCCGCGGCTCGTGTGGCGGCACATCCTGCCGAACACGGTGGCCGCGCTGCTGGTGCAGGCGACCTTCACCTGCGCCTCGGCGATGATCACCGAGGCGATCCTGTCCTTCATCGGCGCGGGCACCCCGCCGATCGTTCCAAGCTGGGGCAATATCATGGCCGAGGGCCGCGCCTTGTGGGAGATCAAGCCCTATATCGTCTTCTTCCCCGCCGCCTTCCTGTCCGTCACCGTGCTGGCGGTGAACCTGCTGGGCGACGGGCTGCGCGACGCGCTCGACCCCCGGCTGGCGAAACGGCTATGAGCGCGCTGCTCGAAGTCACCTCCCTGCAGACGCATTTCGCGACACCGGAGGGCGTGGTGCGCGCGGTGGAGGGCGTGTCGTTCTCGGTCGATGCCGGGCAGACCCTGGCGATCGTGGGCGAATCGGGATGCGGCAAGTCCGTCACCTCGATGTCGATCCTGCGGCTGATCGCCGAGCCGCCGGGCAAGATCGTCGGCTCCATCCGCTTCGCCGGGCGCGAATTGCTGATCCTGCCGGAAGCCGAGATGCGGCGCATCCGCGGCAACGAGATCGCGATGATCTTCCAGGAGCCGATGACCAGCCTCAATCCGGTGCTGACGATCGGCCGGCAGATCGGCGAGACGTTGCGCCTGCATCAGGGGCTTTCCGCGCGGGCCGCCGAGGCGCGCGCGATCGAGAGCCTGACCCTGGTCGGCATCCAGGCGCCGGAGCGGCGGGTGCGCGAATACCCGCACCAGCTTTCGGGCGGGATGCGCCAGCGGGTGATGATCGCGATGGCGCTCGCGTGCAATCCGAAGCTGCTGATCGCCGACGAACCCACCACCGCGCTCGATGTCACCATCCAGGCGCAGATCCTCGATCTGATGCGCGATCTGCAACGCAGGCTGGGTTCGGCGATCGTGCTGATCACGCACGATCTCGGCGTGGTGGCGGAAACCGCCGAGCGGGTCGTGGTGATGTACGCGGGACGCAAGGTGGAGGAGGCGCCGGTGGGCGAGTTGTTCGCCCGCCCGCTGCATCCCTACACCTTGGGCCTGCTTGGCGCGGTGCCGAAGCTCGGATCCTCGCTGGACGGGACCGGCCGCGGACGGCTCGCCGAAATCCCGGGGCTGGTGCCGAGCCTGCGATCACGCATCGAAGGCTGTCCGTTTGCCGGCCGCTGCCCGCGGGTGACGGAACTCTGTCATCGGGTGGCCCCGCCGGTCGAGGCGAAGGCGCCCGACCACCTGGTGGCCTGCCACCATACCGAAGCCGCAATGGTCGCCGCATGAGCCCGCTGCTGGAAGTCACCGAGCTGCGCAAGCACTTCCCGCTGCATGGCGGCGTGCTGGGGCGCACCACCGGCTTCGTCTATGCGGTCGATGGCGTCAGTTTCGACATCGCTCGCGGTGAGACCCTGTCCTTGGTCGGCGAATCGGGCTGCGGCAAATCCACCGTCGGCCGCGCCATCCTGCGACTGGTCGCACCCACATCCGGCGAAGTGCGGCTGGACGGCGAGCGGATCAACAACCTGCCCACCCCGCAACTGCGCCGGCTGCGCCAGCGGATGCAGGTCGTGTTCCAGGACCCGTTCTCGAGCCTGAGCCCGCGGATGAAGGTGCGCGAGATCCTGGCGGAGCCGATCCGCAACTTCGGCCTCGCGCGCGGTGCGGCGCTGGAGGCGCGGCTGGTTTCCCTGCTCGACAAGGTGCGGCTGCCGCGCGACGCGCTGGATCGGTTCCCGCATGAATTCTCCGGCGGCCAGCGCCAGCGCATCTGCATCGCGCGCGCCCTGGCGCCGGAGCCGGATCTGATCGTCTGCGACGAGGCGGTGTCCGCGCTCGACGTCTCGGTGAAGGCGCAGATCGTCAATCTGCTGGCGGAATTGCAGGACGAGCTTGGCCTGACTTTGCTGTTCATCAGTCACGATCTGGCGATCGTCGAACACCTGACGCATCGGGTGGCGGTGATGTACCTCGGCAAGCTGGTGGAGATCGCGGATCGGCGCACCTTGTTCGCCGCCCCGCGCCACCCCTACACGCGCGCGCTGCTGTCGGCCGTGCCGGTGCCGGACCCGACCGCGAAGCGGAACCGCATGATCCTGACCGGCGACGTGCCGAGTCCGATCCGCCCGCCCTCCGGCTGCCGCTTCCACACCCGCTGCCCGTTCGTCTTCGATCGGTGCCGGGTCGAGGAACCGCTGCTGCGCCCCGGCGCCGACGGCCAGCTTGCCGCCTGCCATCTGGAAGTGGTGCCGGCGATCGCCGCCTGAGAGTTTGTGAATGAATGCCCGTCTTCCGCCGAAATCGCCCGGAAACCCGGGCATTTTCAACGGGCGTTCATGCACAAGTTCGATTTCTTTTTCACGCTCTGAGCGGCGGCCCGCCGCGTCGCTACGAGCGGCGCAGCCGGCGCGCGTTCGCTTTCGCCCGCCGGTGCCATGGGGCGAGCACGGCGGCGAGGCTCGCCTCCCCGCCCGAGGTCATGCCCGAGGTCATGAGCGCCACCGCGGAGAGCTGCGCCGCCTGCATCTTCTCCGTCACCATGCGCTGATATTCGAACGGGGAGCAGCGATTCTGCGCCATCAGCAGGCTGCGCCGCGCGATGACTTCCCACGAGGACAACATGAGCTGGGCGGCCATCAGCGGCAGAGTGCCCGGGGCGCGGCGATTATGGGTCATACCCGCCATATGGCCGGCAGGCGGCGCGCGGCAAGGCCGGCGCGGCGGATCAGCGCGCCCGCCGGCGCCGGGCGGCCCGCCGCCGCGCGAGGCCCGTCGCGGCGACGGCCGTCGCCAGCAGCACGAAGGTCATCGGCTCCGGCACCGGCAGCGGCCCGATCGCGCTCGGCACGATGGTGACGAGTTCGGTCAGCGAATAGGCCCCGTCCGGCGTGAACGGCACGGAGAATCCGTCCGAGGCGCTGATCAGCAGACCCCCGAAATCGGTGAAGCTCTGGCTGCCGAGCAGCAATTCCATCCCGTACAGCGCATCGTCGGCGTTGGCGTAGACCGACCACGTCACCGTCGCGCCCGCGAGTCCGGTGTTGGTGTCGAAGAACAACGCCACCGCGCTGTTCGACGTGAACCCCGGCTGGCTGAGCACGAAGCTCGCACTGTGCCCGCCGCTGCCGCTCGCGGTGATCGACAGGCTCAGGCCCGGCGTGCCGATGCCGGTCAGGGCGGCGTAGCCCGGTCCGGTGGTGCTGGCGGAGACCGTGTTGGCGGTCGCCCCGGCGGTGGTGAGAAGCACGCCGTCGTCGGACACCCGCAACCCGATCATGGGTGCGACGGAGGTCAGCGTGTTGCCAGAGACCGTGTCGGCAACGTTCTGGTCGATCTGCGAGGCGGAAAGCCCGGCGATGAGGTTGCCGGTCACCTGGGCCGGGATGTTCGTCGCATTCACGACGGCGATGCTGCTCGGCGAGGCGTTGTCGTTGACGATCGTGTTGCCGCTGACCGTCAGGCTCCCCGGGTTGAGGTTGCCTTCCTCGCCGTTCGAGATGATCGCCGGATTCTGCGAAGCCGGGCCCTGCTGGATGGTGTTGCCCTGGATCGTCGCCGCGCCGCCGTTCGGCAGGTCGATGCTGTAGCTCGCCGTGCTGGTCGGCCCGTCGGCGATGATGCTGTTGGTGATGCTGGTGGACAGCGCCCGGCTTTTCACCTCGTGGCCGACATTGGCCGCGGTGATGGTGCTGCCGGTGATGCTCAGGCTGGCGACACCGTTGACATAGAGGTTATGCGTGAGGCCGTAGCCGGCCGTGAGCGATGGGTCCGACACGCCGTTGTTCGTCACGGTCGTGTTCTGGATCGTGATCGATCCGGTGCCGGCGACCGATGGCGTGGCCAGGATACCGTCCTGGTTGCCGGAGAACTGGTCGCCGTTCAGCACCAGGTTGCCGCCCTGGTAGCGGATGCCGGCAGCGTCGGCGCCGTTGGCGTTGCTGGTGGCGGCACCCGAGAATGCGACGTTGTTGATCGTCACCGTGCCGGGAGCGTCCACCACCAGGATGCCCTGGTCATTCGCGACCGGCTGGGTGGCGAGCAGATATGCCACGCCGCCGGTGCCCTGGATGGTGACGTTATCCGTGACGGTCGCGATCTGGTTGGCATAGACCCCGGCCGGCAGGTTGATCGTGTCGCCACTCTGTGACGCTGCCAGCGCTGCCCCGAGCGTGGCGTACTCGCCCGCACCGGTGCCGACGGTGAGAATACTCATGAGGTCCCATGGCGCTCCGGCGGAATGCCGCCGCCCGCGGAGCGAAGCGAGGGTCGCTCCGCCGCGAGCGCCTTAGCGCAGGTGGCGGCCGGGCGGAATCATCGCATGTGTAACACTCGTCGGTCGTGCGACATGCCCGTTGGGGATGCAGCGCGATTTTTTGTCCGTCTCCGGTCAAAAATGATCCCGAATGCCACGTCGCGATGCTGCCAATGGCCCACCGCAACAACGCCCGGCGCGGCGCTTCCGTTCCGTCTGCGGCAGGAGCCACCCCGAAAAAATCCGGTCCGGCAGTGATGAATCAAAAGTCAAATCGTGCATGGAGACCCATGCGCGACCCGAGACCGTGTCCCGCGACCGTCTCAACTATTTCGACAAATGTTCAACAAGTACCCGCACGCGACCCGGGTCCGGCGTGTCGGCAACAGTTCCCGTAACCACATCAAGAACGTGCGATCACCACCTTCCGCTGCGCGTCACCGGATGCGGGGGGCGGACGGCAGGCCTGCGGGCAGACACGTCGGACTACCAGCAGACGGTTCACATAGGCGTCGAGCCCGTGCGCGGCCGGATGCGCAACCGGCTCGTATTCAAAAGCGAAGATCGGTAGGAGCGAATACTGCGCTTGCAGGATGAGACGCGGCTTGTGGCGGGGCGGCACACCTCGGTGAATGCCATGGACGTCGGCCATGAACGTGGTGCCGCGCGGTCCCGTCATTGTCCATAGGTTCTCCGTGCCGAACCGGCGTTCCACCATCGGCTGCGCATAAAGCTGCGCCCGCAGCCCCGCCGCGGTCAGGTGGGAACCGGCCGCATAGACGTGCGGGCCGCCCTCGGCGTCCACATCCGTCAGGTAGACGAACAGCTTCAGGGAGCGCCAATCGTCAAGATCGCGGTGGAAGCACTGCGTCGTTTCCCCGCCACCCTCGGGCGGAAACGACCAGCGGACGCCGAGAACTCGAAATGGTCGGCTTGCAGCCGAGATAGCGCGAGGCAACCCCCAGGATCTCGGGCGCGTTGACGGCCTCCATCAAGCCGGGGCAGCGGACCACGGTCGCGAGCGGATAGGCTGCCATCGCCGTGCCCGGCGGCAGCTCCGACAGTACGACGGCGCATCCGTCCGGACCGATAACCTTCCGGTCCCGGAAATAGGCCAGAATGGTCGCGACCTCCGCAGGAGGAACGAGGTCTGCAAGCCGCGCCAGCCCGTCGCGTTCCAGGGCAGCGACCGCGTGGGCGACACGGGGTTCGGCGGGGCCCGGCGAGCCAGCCCCCTGCCGCAGGCGCACCGCGGCCGCAAGACATCGCCAGACGCCGCGCCGGACGCCGCGCACCGTCACGACGCGCTGGGCGTAATAGGCGATCGCACGGCGGAGCCGGAACCCTCGCCCCGGTCGAAGCCGTGCATAGCGGATCATCCGATGGCTGCTCCGCGCAGCGACGCGACCGCCGCTGCATGATGTGCAACTGAGATGTTCCGGATATGAGGGAATTTCGTGGATCGGAATGAAAAATCGTCGTGACGATCGCAATGGTTTACAGGTAGCCGGTTCCCATCTCGGCAGCGAACCGGCCAGGGTCGCCCTCCCACACCACGCGCGCATGCTCCAGCACGTAGACCCGGTCGGCATGCGGCAGGGCGAAGGTCACGTTCTGCTCGCCGAGCAGCACGGTGATCGGCGTCGTTTCACGCAAGCGCCCGAGCGCCTTCGACAACTGCTCCAGGATCACCGGTGCGAGGCCGAGGGTCGGCTCGTCCAGGATCAGCAGTCGCGGCTGCATCATCAGCGCGCGCGCGATCGCCAGCATCTGCTGCTCGCCGCCCGACAAGCGTGCGCGCCGCCTGGCGTTCGCGCGCGCGCAGGATCGGGAACAGGTCGAGCAGCCAGGCCAGCTGCCGGTCGCGTTCGTCCGCCGCCAGATGCTGGCCGCCGAGGTCGAGGTTCTCCCGCACGCTCATCTCGCCGAACAGCTCGCGGGTTTCCGGGCACTGCACGATGCCGCCGCGCGCGATCGCCGCCGGCGTGCGCCCGGCGCAGCGCCGCGCCGTCCCAGCGGATCTCCCCGCCGTAGGGCACGAGGCCGGAGATGGCGTTGAACAAGGTCGTCTTGCCCGCCCCGTTCAGGCCGACGACGGAAACGAACTCCCCGGCCCGCACATGCACCGAGACTTTCTGCAACGCCTGCGCCTTGCCGTAGAACACCTCCACGTCGCGCACATCCAGCAACGGTTCGCCGCCGCGCGCATCCAGCTCCTTGCGCGGATGCGCCTCGATGGTCGCCGCCGATATAGACCCGGCGCACGGTCGGGTCCTGCATCACGTGCTCGGCGCTGCCTTCGGCGATGCGCTCGCCGAGATACATCGCCAGCACGCGATCGACCAGCGCGGCGACGCTCTTGACGTTGTGGTCGACCAGCAGCACCGCGCGGCCCTCGCGGCGGAAGCCGTCGATCAGCTCGGAGAAGGTGGCGACCTCGGTCTGGGTCAGGCCGGCGAAGGGTTCGTCGATCAGCACCACGCGCGGATCGCGCGCGAGCGCCTTGGCCATCTCCAGCCGGCGCAGGTCGGCGAACGGCAGGGTCGGCGGGCGGCGGTCGAGCACCGCGCCCAGGCCGACCCGCTCGGCGATCGCGCGCGCGCGCGCCGCCACCGCGCGGCTCGGCCACCAGTTTCAGCAGCGAATCGGGCAGCAGCGCGAGCTTGATGTTCTCGAGCACGGTCTGCCGGTGCAGCGGGCGCGAGTGCTGGAACACGATGCCCACGCCGGCGCGCGCGATCCGGTGCGTCGGCCAGCCGGCGATGTCGATCCCCTCCAGCAGCACCCGGCCGGCATTGGGCTTCTCGATCCCCATGACAAGCTTCATCACGGTCGATTTGCCCGACCCGTTCGGCCCGATCAGGCCGAGGATTTCGCCCGGGGCGATGGCGAAGCCGATGTCCTTCACCGCGACCAGGCCGCCGAAGCGCTTGGTCAGGCCCGCAACGTCCAGCAGCGGTGCGGTGGGCAGCGGCGCAGAGGGCGCGGCGCCGCCATCACCGTCCCTCCCGCGGGCGCAGCAGTACGCCCAGCACGCCGTCGGGGAGGAACAGGATCACCCCCAGTGCGATCGCCGACACGACGAAGGTGTTGAGCTGGCCGAGCGGGCGCAGCAGCTCGTCGAACAGCACGAGGAAGATCGCCCCCAGCACGCCGCCCAGGATGGTGCGCCGGCCGCCGAACACCACGGCGATGATGATCTGCACGCGCGATCGACAGATCGACCACGGTATCGACCGAGGCGGTGCCCTCGTAGAACGTCAGCATCCCGCCGGCGAGGCCGGAGAACAGCGCGCTGATCAGAACGCCGCCAGCTTGTGCTTGGTGACGTTGAAGCCGAGCGCCGCGGCCTCGATCCGGTCCTGTCCGCGTCGCCTGCAGGATCAGGCCCAGGGAAGACCGCGACAGGCCGAACAGGATCGCGCCGCGAAATCACCAGGAAGCCGAACGCGTACCAGTAGTTCACCCGCGCGCTGATCGACAGCACGTCGGGCACCATCATGCCGATCTCGCCGCCGGTGACGCCGGCGAAGATCACGATGAAGTCGATGCAGCAGCAGCACCGCGACCAGGGTGATCAGTCCGAAATACGGCCCGCGCAGCCGCAGCGCCGGCAACGCCAGCGCGACGCCGCCGACCACCGCGGCCAATGCCCCGCCCGCCAGGCACAGCGGGATCGGCCAGCCTGCGGTATTGAGCAGCCCCGCGCCGTAGGCGCCGAGCCCGATCAGGAAGGTCGGCCCGAAGTTCACTTCGCCGGCGAAGCCGAACAGCAGGTCCCACGACATCGCGAAGACACCGAAATAATACGCGGTGGTGAAGATGCCGAGGAAATAGGCGCCCAGCCACCACGGCGCCGAAAGGCCGAACAGCAACGACACCAGCACGATCCAGATCAGGGGCGTCCGCCGCATCGCGCGCCCCCTCACCGTCGCCCGAGCAGCCCTTGCGGGCGCACGTAGATCACCACCACCAGGATCAGCAGCGCCGGGATCGGCCGCAGGGTGGGGGCCATCAGGTAGGCGGTGATCGTCTCCGCATAGCCCACCACATAGGCCGCGATCAGCGAGCCCGGCACGCTGCCGAGGCCGCCCAGGATCACGATGGTGAAGGCGCTCGCGGTCAGCGCCCGCGCATTGGCCGAGCTCACGCCGATGAAGGACGCGAGCAGCACCCCGGCCAGTCCCGCCAGCAGCGCCGTAGATCGTCCACACCACCAGATAGATGCGCGACAGCTCGAAGCCGAGCAGGGTCAGCCCGCGCGGATTGATCGACGCGGCCAGCAACTGCTTGCCGAGTCGGGTGCGGTTGACCAGCAGCGGTCAGCAGCCCGATCGCCGCCCAGCAGACGATGCCGATCAGCACCTCGTTGCGCGGCGTGCGCACGCCGGCGATGTGCATCACGCCCGGGATCATCGCCCGCATGGTCACCGGGTTGTTGCTGAAGACATAGTCCGAGCCGACCTGGATCATGATCCCCCAGAGCAGGGTGCCGGTGAGCAGGAAGATCTCCTCCTCCGCGCGGGGGATGGTGCGCGAGCGCTGGATCGGCCGGACCACCACGAAATACGTCACGTAGGCGGCGAGCAGGCCCGCCAGCGTGCCGATCGCCGCCCCGCCGTAAGGTCCGGCGCCGTAATTCGCCGCCGCCCACCAGCCGACCAGCCCGGCGATCACCATGATCCCGCCATGCGCGAGATTGAGCACGCCGCAGACACCGAACATCAGGGTGAAGCCGACAGCGCCAAGGCCGTAGAGTGCGCTGATCGCGAACCCGTCGATCAGGATCTGCAATGCGAGCACGTGCGCTCCCGTCGGTTATGGGACCGGATCAAATGCTCCCGGGCGAGGCGCCTGCCCCGCCCGGGCCGGGCACGCTACTTCGCCGCCAGATGCACGGATTTCACGAAGGACGGGAACACCATCTTGTTCGGGCAGAGTTTGGCCGGCCAGATGCAGACCTGCTTGCCGTTCTGCCACTGCATGAACACGCTCGACACCCAGTCCGTCCCGTAGCGCAGCGCGTGGGTGATAGGGCGACTTGCGACCGTAGAAGCCGTAATGGCCGAGCGTGCCCACCATGTCGGTCTTTTCCATCTGCGCCACGATCTTGTCGGGATTGGTGGAATGCGCCCGCTGCATCGCCCCGGCCAGGGCCCGCACCGCGTCATAGGCGGTGAAGCCGGTGAAGGCCGGGAAATGGCCGTATTTCTTCACGAACTCCGCCGCCACCGGCAAGGTCTCGGGGGTGATCGCCAGTCCGGCGACGGTGCCTGTCTGCGTCACGACCCCGTTCGCGGCGCCGTTGGTATCCTTCCAGAACGTCGGGTTGGTGGCCTGGGCGCTGATGCCGCCGAGCACGATCGGCACCTGCTGGTCGTGCCACTGCACCGTCGGCTGCACGCCGACATGCGCGATACCGGTCTCGATCACGTCCGGATGCAGGGCTTCGATCTTGTTGTAGATCGGCGTGAAATCGGTCGTATCCGGATTGAACCGGATCTCGTCGAGCACCTTGAGCCCGGCCTTCGGCAGGCATGTCTTCATGCCGTCGTCGAGCGGCTTGGTCCAGTCCGCGTCCTCGCTCATGATGACCGCGGTCTTCATGTGCAACTGCTTCACGAACAGGTCGTGCGAGGAATCGCACACCGCCAGCGCCAGGACCGGCGCGGTCAGCCAGCCTTCGAACATGTATTTGAAGCGGGCGTAGTTGTCGTGCACCTGCTTGCTGATGAGGTCGGAGGCGGCGGCCGGCGTGATGGTGGGCATGTGCAGCCGTGCCGCCCACGGCTCGACCGCCAGCGCCACCTCGCTGATGAAGGTGGTGACGACGGCCTTCACGTGATCCTGCTCGGCGGCGCGCTGGAACGCGCGCACCGCGTCGGCGGCGGAGGAATGGTCGTCGTAGACGATGATCTCGATCTTGCGCCCGTTCACCCCGCCATGGGCGTTGATGTCGGCGGCGGCGAGCTGCGCGCCCTGGCTGATCGACTGTCCGACGATCGCGGATTCCTCGGCGATCACGCCGATCTTGATCGGGCCCGGTCCTGCCGCGCGTGCCGGCGCCGTACCGCCGCCAAGCCCCAGGGCCAGGGCCAACGCCGCGCCCGCTCCGGCGCGCACCACCCACCGATGCCGCATCTTTCGTTTCTCCCTATTTCATGGCCGCCCCGGCTTCATGACCGCCTGGGCCTTTTGTCGTTAGGAGCCGGCGCACCGGCATGCGGTGCGCTCACTCCGGTCGACATTGGTCAACAGCTCAACTCGCCGTGTCAAGGGCAGGCGTAATCGCCCGCGGCGCCCCCCTGCCCCTGGGCGTGCGTGCCGGCGCCGTGGCACACTGGCCGGCGTCTTCCGCAGCCGGGCGCCCATGCCGGCCGCACAGGCCCGGACCCTGGAGAACCACCATGCCCCGCCGCGCCCCGTCATGCCGCGCCGCCCGCAGCCTCGCCGGCGCGCTCGTGGCCGCGAGCCTGCTGGCGGCACCCGCCGCCACAGCCGCCGTGTCCTGGCCGCAAGCCAAGCAGGACATCAAGACCGCTGCACATGAAACCGGACACGCGATCGCGCAGGGTGCGCACGCCGCCGGGCACGCCATCCGCCACACAGCGCACGCGCTCGGCGGCGCCATTCGCCGCGCCGTGCACGGGAACTGACCGGCGCGCCTACGTCCCCCGCCGCGACCGGCTTCGCGCGACGCCCAGCGGGTGCTTCTCCTCCACCACACGGCGCAGCCGATCGGGCGGGATATGCGTGTAGATCTCCGTCGTTGCGATATCCGCATGACCCAGCAAGGTCTGCAGGCTGCGCAAGTCGGCGCCGCGGGCGAGCAGATGGGTGGCGAAGGAATGCCGCAGCACATGCGGCGACACGCGCGCCGGATCGAGCCCGGCCGCCAGCGCCACCTGCTTCAGCAGCAGCGCGAAGCCCTGCCGTGTCATGGCCTGGCGCGGATCCCGCCCCGGGAACAGATAGTCCGACCGCACCCCCTGCGAGCCGACCAGGGCAGCCGCGGCCTCCCGCGCCTGCGCCGACAGCGGCACCATCCGGGTCTTGCCGCCCTTGCCGCGGATCATCAGGCTCGCCGCATCCCGCGCCAGCGCCGTGCGGCGCACCGACAGCAACTCGGAGACCCGCATCCCGCTGGCGTACAGCAGTTCCAGCGCCGCGCGCGCCGTGACCCAAGGGCCCGCGCCGCGCGCGGCGGCGGCGGCGAGCAGCGCCTCGACCTCCGCCTCGCTCAGGTATTTCGGCAACGGGCGCGGCAGCCGCGGCGCGTCCAGCAACCCGGTCGGATCGTCCGCGCGCACTCCTTCGCGCAGCAGGAAGCGATGGAACTGGCGCAACGCCGACAGCCGCCGCGCCGCGGTGCGCGCGGCGAGGCCGGCGGCGGCGAGCCTGGTCATGTAGCGGGCCAGCAGCGCGGTATCCGCCGCCGCCACACCGATCCCGGCGGCGGCGGCGAAACCGGCGAAATCCTCGAGATCGGCGCCGTAGGCGGCGAGCGTATTGCGCGCCGCGCCGCGCTCGGCCGCCAGCATCTCGAGGAATGCCTCCACATGCCGATCGAGCCCGCCCGATCGCGCGGCAGCCGGGCGGGACCGACGCGGGGCCAGGGCGCGGGCGACCGTCCCCTTGTCTCCCGCCGCCGGCGCGGCCTTCGATCCGCCGGCCGAGCCGATCTTCACGTCGCGGCCGCTCCTGTGCGCCATCGCGGGTTCGCGCCCTAGTGGTCCGATGCCAACGCCTGCTTCAAGGCGTTGGCTGAATCGGCCCACAAAATCAGGCTAGTGCTCTGACACATGATGAATCACCTGTTTGTGTCAGAGCACTAATGCGTCTGGAAGCCGCTGTTCGGCAGCACCGTCACCACGTGGTGCACGACCGGATGCGGCGGGAACGCGCCCAGATAGCCGAGCCCGAGCAGTGCCAGCACCACGCCGGCGGCAAGCACGATCAGGAACACGCGGATCATTCGCTCGGGCTCCGCTGCTGTGCCACGCTCCGCTGCGGCATACGACACGTCCGGCGTGCGACAGGTCCGGCATGCGACAGGCATGCCACCCATATGCCTTCGGGGCGGGCCCGCCGCTTTGGCCTCCGGCGGGCCCGCTGTGCTAGCCTTGCGACCGATGACACGCAACACCGCCCTCACCCACGCCGTGCCGCTGCCCGACGCGATCGCCGGGCGCAGCATCGTGCTGGTCGGGCTGATGGGCGCCGGCAAGACCTCGATCGGCCGCCGGCTCGCCGCCCGCCTGGGCCTGCCGTTCCGCGATGCGGACGTGGAGATCGAGGCCGCCGCCGGCTGCTCCATCCCCGAATTGTTCGCCCGCTACGGCGAGGCTGCCTTCCGCGACGGCGAGCGCCGGGTGATCCGCCGCCTGCTCGCCGCCGAACCGATGGTGCTCGCCTTCGGCGGCGGCGCCTTCATGGACCCCGAAACCCGCGCCGCGGTGCGCGCCGAAGCCATCTCCGTCTGGCTGCGCTGCGCCTTGCCGACCCTGGTGCGCCGGGTCGCGGGGCGCGAGAACCGCCCCCTGCTCGCCGGCGGCGATCCGAACGCAATCCTTGCCCGCCTGATGGGCGTGCGCCACCCCGTTTATGCCGAGGCCGATGTGATCGTCGATTGCGGCGACGAAACCCCCGATGCGACCACGCACAAGGTGCTGGACGCGGTGCTCGCCTGGCGCGCGCCGCGGCGGCTGTCGGTCGCCCTCAGCACCGGCGGCTACGAGGTGCTGATCGGCGCCGGCCTGCTTTCCCGCGCCGGCGCGCTGCTGGCGCCGGTGCTGGCGCAGAAGCGCGCCGTGGTAGTGACGGATGAAACCGTCGCGCCGCTGCATCTGCCCGCGCTGCTCGCCGGCCTCGCGGAGACCGGGGTCGAGACCCGCCAGATCGTGGTGCCGGCGGGCGAAGCCTCCAAATCGATCGAGAGCTACGCCGGTGTCGTCGATCGGCTGCTGGAAGAACGGGTGGAACGGCGCACCACGGTGATCGCGCTGGGCGGCGGCGTGGTGGGCGATCTGGCCGGCTTCGCCGCCGCCACTACGTTGCGCGGCTTACCGTTCGTGCAGATCCCGACCACGTTGCTCGCGCAGGTGGACAGTTCGGTCGGCGGCAAGACCGGGGTGAACACCGCGCGGGGGAAAAACCTGGTCGGCGCCTTCCACCAGCCGCGCATGGTGCTGGCCGATACCGCGACCCTCGCCACCCTGCCCCTGCGCGAGCTGCGCGCCGGCTACGCCGAGACGGTGAAGGCCGGGCTGATCGGCGATGCAGGGTTCTTCGCTTGGTGCGAGGCGCATGGGACGGATGTCATCGCCGGGGACGCGGAAACCCAGGCCGAGGCCATCCTGCGCGCCTGCGCCTTCAAGGCCGCCGTCGTCGGCGACGACGAACGCGAGGAAAAACCGAACGACGGCCGCGCCCTGCTCAATCTCGGCCACACCTTCGGCCACGCGCTGGAAGCGGAGTACGGCTACTCGGGCGGGCTGCTGCACGGCGAAGGGGTGGCGATCGGGCTTGGCCTCGCGTTCCGCCTGTCCGCCCGGCTCGGGGTATGCGCGGAGAGCGATGCGGACCGGGTGGCGGCGCATCTGGGCGCGGTCGGGCTGACGGCGGAACTGGCGCAGTTGAACCGGCGGTTCTCCGCCGCCGGACTGCTCGCGCATATGCGGCGGGACAAGAAAGTGCGCGACGGGGCGCTGACCTTCGTGCTGGTGCGCGGGATCGGCCAGGCCTTCACCGCGCGCGACGTGGCGGAGGAGGCGGTGCTCGCGACCTTGCGCGAGGCCGGCTGCGGTCCGTGAGCGCGGCGCCCGAGATCCTGTTCCACGCGACGATCGTCCCCCGGCGCAGCCTGTCGCGCCGCGGCTGGACGGTCCTGCTGGGCGGGCTCGCCGGGCTGGGCGCGATCGCCGCGCTGCGCTTCGCACTGCTCGGGCTGTGGCCGGTGATCGCGTGCATGGCGGCGGAGGCGATCCTTGGGGCGGCCCTGCTTGCCGCCCATGCGCGCGCGGGGCGCGCGTCGGAGGTGCTGCTGCTGGAACCCGGGCGGCTGCGCGTGCTGCGCACCGACCCGGCCGGACGGCGCAGCAGCCGCACCCTGCCGGCGGGGTGGCTCAACGCAGTGCTGGAAGAGGCGCCCGGACGGGTCCCGCGCCTGCTGCTGGTGGCGCACGGACGGCGCGAGGAAGTGGCCACCGCCCTCGGCGAGAACGAAAAGCGCGAACTGGCGCAGGCGCTCGCCGCCGCCCTGCGGCGGATGCGCGAGCCGCGGTTCGACAATCCGCAACTGCGGGACTGAGAGTTTGTGAAAGCAGGCCCGCCGGCCGCCAAAACCGACTGAGAACCCGGGCATTTTCAACCGGCGTTCTTTCGCAAGTTCGATTTCTTCACACGCGCTGACGCGGACCGGATTACCCGGCGGCGCGCGCCGCGCCGCTGGCGACCATGTCGGCAATCTCCGCCGCGGTCAGCCCGGCTTCGGCGAGCACCGCTTCGGTGTCCGCCCCCTGCGCGCGGGCCGGCGGGCCGGGCGGCGCGGTGTGTCCGTCTTCCAGCACGGTGGGGCGGATGGAGCGGATGTCGCCCTCGATCGGATGGGTCTCTGCGACCAGCAGGCCGACAGCATTCAGGTGCGGATCGTCGGGCAAGGTTTCCAATGTGTGGCAGATCGCGGCGGGGACGTCGGCTTGGGCGAAGACCGCGAGCCAGTGTGCGGTGGGGTGGCTGCGCAGGGCGTTGCCGCGGAAGGCGTACCAGTCGGGGGCGTTGCGGAAGCGGTCGGCGACGGTGCGGAAGCGGGGGTCCTCGATCAGATCGGCCCGGCCGATGCCGCGCAGGAAGCCGGCCACCTGGGCGTCGGTGTTGGCGGTGACGGTCATCCAGCCGTCCGCGGTCTGCATCGGGCGGTTGTTGGGGTCGAGCACGCGGGCGTCGCCGGCGCGGCCTTTGGCGGGGACGAAGCTGGCGGGGCCGAGATGCTCGGTCATGACGAAGGCCGCCATCGTTTCGTGCATGGGGACTTCGATGGCCGCACCCGTGCCGGTGCGTTCGCGGCGGAACAGGGCAGCGAGGATAGCGCCGGCGGTGATTTCCCCCACCACGTGATCGCAGATCAGCAGCGGCGCATAGGCGGGGGCGCCGTCGCGGCGTAGGGCGAGGCCGGCGACGCCGGCGACCGACTGGATCACGGTGTCGTAGGCAGGCTGGCCGCGATAGGGGCCATTGGGGCCGAAGCCGGTGATGGCGCAGTGGATCAGGCGCGGGCGGGTGGCGCGCAGCCTGGCGGCGTCGAGGCCGAGGCGGGCCAGGCTGTCGGGGCGGATGTTGGAGACGACGACGTCGGTGGTGTCGATGATTTTCAGCAGGGCGGCGCGGGCTGCGGGTTGTTTCAGGTCGAGGCAGATGGCGCGTTTGTTACGGTTAAAATGAAGGTACTTGCCCGAGGTGCGGCCGGAGGGGGACGGGCCGCCGAGGGTGCGCAGGACGTCGCCCTCGGGGGCTTCGAGCTTGATGACCTCGGCGCCGTAGTCGGCGAGGCGGAGGGTGCAGGAGGGGCCGACGACGACCGAGGTGAGGTCGAGGATGCGGATGCCGGCGAGGGGGGACGGGGTCATTCGGGGGGCGCTCCGGCGAGGGACGCGGGAGGGCGGGCTGTAGCCAGCGGGCGGCAGTTAGGCAACCGGCCCTGGGCGGACGCGGCGCGCGCCGTCGTCGTTCTGGCAGGGGGCCGCGCAGAGTGGGAAAGGTTTACCCCGCCATCCAGCATCGCAATTTCCGCCAAGCCCCCGCCCCCCCACCGGTCCAGACGCGACGTACCGCCATACCCCAGCGAGGACCCACAATGATGACCCCCACCCCCTTCCTTACCTCCCTCCTCGCCCCCGGCCCCGCCCCAGACCGAAATCGACAAGCTCGCCCTCTATGGCCGCCTGATCGGCGCCTGGGACCTCGACGCGACCGTCCACCGCGATGACGGCACCACCCACCACGGCCACGGCACGATCGATTTCTTCTGGGTGCTCGAAGGCCGCGCCATCCAGGACGTCTGGATCCTCCCCGGCATGTTCCACGGCACCACCCTCCGCATCTACGACCCCGGCATCGACGCCTGGCACATCCTCTGGTCCGACCCGTTGCGCCAGTACTACGCCCGCCAGCTCGGCCGCCCCCGCGGCCCCGACATCGTGCAGGAAGGCACCAACGACGCCGGCGAAACCCTCCGCTGGAGCTTCACCGAAATGACCCCGGACCGTTTCCGCTGGCGCGGCGAGCGCTCCCGCGACAACGGCGCCACCTGGGAGCTGCAAGCCGATTTCCGCGCCCGCCGCCGCACCGGACCGGGCGCAACCAACCCGACGAAGAATTGACCCTCCGCAAGCAAGGCCACCGGAGCAAATCCCGACGGCAAAGCGGAGCGCCGGCGCAAGAAAGACCGGTTCGGGCGACCGCACCCACCGCGCGCACCGACGCGGACCCCGAACCGACAGCACCCCCAAACCGCTTGACGCACCGCCGCATGACCCGGCTAATCCCCCCGATGGACGAACTCCTCCGCATCCAATCCCTGCGCACCGTCTTCCCCGGGGACACCGCCCCCTTCGCCGCCGTCGACGGCGTCGACCTCACCTTGGAACGCGGCCGCACCCTCGGCATCGTCGGCGAGTCCGGCTCCGGCAAATCCGTCCTCTCCCTCTCGATCATGCGCCTTGTCCCCCCGCCCGGCCGCATCGCCGGCGGGACCATCCGCTTCGCTGGCCAGGACCTCCTGACCCTCCCGGAACCGGCCATGCGCGCGCTCCGGGGCCGCCGCATCGCCATGATCTTCCAGGAGCCGATGACGAGCCTGAACCCCGCCCACACGGTGGGCGCGCAGATCGTGGAGGCCATCGCCGCGCATGAACGTGGCGTCCCCGCCCGCACCCTGCGCGCCCGCGCGGTCGCGGCTCTCGACCGGGTGCGCATCCCCGACCCCGACCGCAGGTTCGACGACTATCCGCACCAGCTTTCGGGCGGTCAGCGCCAGCGGGTGATGATCGCCATGGCGCTCGCCTGCCAGCCCGACCTGCTGATCGCCGACGAGCCCACCACCGCGCTCGACGTGACGGTGCAAGCCGAGATCCTGGCCCTGCTGCGCAGCCTGCAGGCCGAGACCGGGATGGCCCTGATGCTGATCAGCCACGACCTCGGCCTGGTCGCCGGCATGGCCGATACGGTGGCCGTGATGTACGCCGGCCAGGTGATCGAGCACGCCCCCGCCAGCGCCCTGTTCGCCGACGCGCAGCATCCCTACACGCTCGGCCTGATCGCCTCCGCCCCCCAGGCCGCTGCGCCGCGCGGCCGGCTGCTCGCCATCGAAGGCACGGTCCCGACCCCGGCCGACATGCCTGCAGGCTGCCGCTTCCATCCGCGCTGCGCGCTGGCCGAGGCCGCCTGCCTCGCCGCGCCGCCCGGCCTGCGCCCCTTCGGCCCCGACCACCAGGCGGCCTGCCGCCGCGCCCCCCTAGAAGCCATCGCCGCATGAGCGCGCCCCTGCTGGAAGTCGAACACCTCTCGCGCGGCTTCACCATCCGCCGCGGCCTGCTGGTCGCCCGCGCGGTCGGCAGGGTGAACGCAGTGGACGACGTGTCGTTCACCCTGGCCCGTGGTGAGACCCTTGGAATCGTGGGCGAATCCGGCAGCGGCAAGTCGACCACCGCGCGCCTCGTGCTGCGCCTGCTCGATCCCTCGGCCGGGCGCATCCGCTTCGACGGCACCGACATCACCGCGCTCACAGGCGCGCCCCTGCGCCATTTCCGCCGGCGCATGCAGATCGTGTTCCAGGACCCGTTCGCCTCGCTCGACCCGCGCCAGACGGTCGAGCAGATCGTCGGCGAGCCGTTGCTCCTGCATCGCCCCGGCAGCGCCGCCGCGCGGCGGGACCGGGTGGGCGAGCTGCTGTCCCTGGTCGGGCTGTCGGCGGCGCAGGCGCGGCGCTACCCGCATGAATTCTCGGGCGGCCAGCGCCAGCGCATCGGCATCGCCCGCGCGCTGGCCGCCGAGCCGGAGCTGATCGTCTGCGACGAGCCGGTCTCCGCGCTCGACGTGTCGATCCAGGCGCAGGTGCTGAACCTGCTGCGCGACCTGCAGGACCGGCTCGGGATCGCGTATCTGTTCATCACCCACGACCTCGCGGTGGTGCGCCACGTCGCGCACCGGGTGGCGGTGATGCGCCAGGGCCGGATCGTGGAGCTGGCGGAGACCGAGGCGCTGTTCGCCGCCCCCGCCGATCCCTACACGCGCGGGCTGGTGGCGGCGATGCCGGAGGTGCATCCGGCGCCCGCGATCGGGCGGCGGCTGGCGGTGATCGCCGCGGCGGCACAGGATGGGGGCGCGGCGCCGGTCTGATCCGCGCTTTTGGTGCGGTGATCACGACCCGTCCAGGACCAGGCCCCGGCCTGCAACCATGCTTCTTCAGTTGTTCTGGCACGCCCAGCTACGCGGGCTCCCATCCCCTTTGTCAATCCAGCGGCAGGAGGACTGGCCGACGCCGTCGGCAATCGGGTGTGCTACCGTGATCCGCTTAACCGCGACCTGAGTCGACACGGCGCGGGCCGAGATACAGCACTGTAACGCCTGGACGACGCATCCCGCTCTCCCCTCGAGGAGCCGGTCCATGACACGCTGACAGTCAGCCTTCCAGGAGCGGTCCGGACGACTGTCCTGTTTCGGTGGCCGCATCATCAAAACGGATGATGCATCCCGAACGGATCGTAGGTACGGTGACGCCCGCATTGGCACCGAGAGAGGCCGCCATGCCGGATCTGCGCACCCAGAACGAAGCCGTTGCTGCCGCGGTCCCGGTCCTGTACGACGCTGCCGTCACGCCCAGTCTCTGGCCGGACGCGCTCGACGTGCTGGCCGCCCTGTTCACCTCCACAGCGGCACATCTCTTCCTCTGGGACCGCAGCGCCGATCGAGCCACGCTGTCGCTGCCCTCGCGCGCCTATCGGGGCCAGGAGGATTTTCACCGCCGCTATGGCCGGATCGACCCGCGCCGCCAGCCTGCTGATGCGCCGGCCGCCCGGCTTCCTGCTGCTCTGCCACGAGCATTTCTCGCCTGATTTCGTCCGCGCCAGCGAATTCTATAACGACTTCTCCCTGCCCCTCGGCCGCCGCTGGCTGATGACCACCATCCTCTGGGAAGATGTCGACGTCGCCGCGATCTTCGCCCTGTTCCGCGCACCGGACCAATCCCCGTACACGGAAACAGACCGCCGGCTGTTCCTCCACCTTCTCCCCGATCTCCGCCGCGCTTTCCGCCTCGGCCAGCGCCTGCGCACGGCAACCGCGGAGGCGGCGTTCGGCCGCGCCCTGCTCGATGCCCTGCCGCAGGCGGTGCTCGCCACCGACGCCGCCGGCCGCATCGCGCATGCCAACGCGCCCGCCGAGGCGCTATTGCGCGGCGCAGCGCCCCTGCGCCAGCAGGCCGGCAGAATCGCCGCCGCCATCCCCGCCGAAACCGCCGCGCTGCACGCCGCCTTGCGCCGGGCGGTTGAAGCCACCGCGGACGATCCGCAAAGTCCTGCGGCGAGCCTCGTGCTGCACGATGCGACGGGCGCTCGCCTCGCGCTCACTGTCGTTCCGCTCGCCTGCGCAGCATGGGACGCCGGCACGGCGGGCCGGCTTGCGTTCATCACTGCCACCCCGCTCGATCCACCGCGCCCCGATCCCGCGCCGCTGCGCGTGGCGTTCGGCTTCACCGGGGCGGAAGCCGAGCTCGCCGCGGCGCTCGCCGGCGGCCAGCGGCTCGATGCCGTCGCGGCCGACCGCGGCGTACGCATGCCCACGGTGCGCAGCCAATTGCGCGCGATCTTCGACAAGACCGGCACCACCCGCCAAGCCGAGCTCGTGCGCCTGCTCGGCCGCCTGCCACAGCCCACGCCGCGCCCCGAGGGAGGACCGACATGACACACGTCAGCATTGCCGCGGATCGCGAGATCCGCGCGCTCATCCCCGCCTGGCTCGATGCCGTGCGCCGCAAGGACAGCGCGGCAATCGCAGCGTTCTATACGCCGGACGGCCGCTTCATGGTGCCGAACGCCCCGCTCGCGCAGGGCCACGCGGCCGTCGCCGCGCTGTGGGACCATCTGCTGGCCCTGCCGAACGCAGCGCTGCAGTTCGGTCCCACCCATATCGAAGCCGACGGCGATCTGGCGTTCGAGATCGGCACCCATGCGCTCGGCTTCGATCGGACCGGCGCGGCCCGCGTCGAGGATCGAGGCAAATACGTGGTCGTCTGGAAACGGCTCGACGGTGCCTGGAAGGCTGCCGCCGACATCCTGAACAGTGACCTGCCCGCCGAGTAGCTGCCCCCTCCCCGACGGCGTCCAGGACGGGCATACTGCGCGACCTCCGCCAGGAAGGACCGCGCGCATGACCCCACCCCAGGCGCTTGCCGGACTTTGGACCCAGCTCGGCCTCCCCGCCCTGCTCGACGACGCGCGCCTCACGGGCGCCGAGCCGGTGCTGCCGTCCTCCTTCGCCCTCGGCACCGCCGCGCAAGCGGCGATCGCCGCCAGCGGACTGGCCGCCGCCGCCATCCACCACCTCCGCGGCGGCCCGCGCCAGACCGTCGCCGTGGACATGCGCCACGCTGCCACCGACTTCCATTCCGAGGACTGGATGACGGTCGACGGCACGGCACGCGGCGACGGCTGGGATCGGATCGCCGGCCTCTACCCCTGCCGCGACGGCCGCTGGGTCCGCCTGCACACCAATTTCCCGCGCCATCGCGCCGGCGTGCTGAGCCTGCTCGGCTGCGGCTACGACCGCGCCGAGGTCGCCGCCGCACTGCTCCGCCGCGACGCGATCGCTTTCGAGGACGAAGCCGCCGCAGCCGGCCTCTGCGTCACCGCCCAGCGCAGCTTCGCCGAATGGGACGCCCATCCGCAGGGACGCGCGGTGCAGGCCGAGCCGCTGATCGCCATCGAGCGCATCGGCGACGCCCCGCCCCGCAAGCTGCCACCCGCCGCCGACCGGCCGCTGGCGGGCATGCGGGTGCTCGACCTCACCCGGGTGATCGCCGGGCCGGTGTGCGGGCGCACCCTGGCCGCGCACGGGGCGGAGGTGCTGCTGATCACCGCGCCGCATCTGTTCAACCCGGCGCCGCTCGCGATCGACACCGGGCGCGGCAAGCGCTCGGCCTTCCTCGACCTGCGCGAGCCGGACGCGCGCGCGACCCTGGCGGGCCTGCTGGCCGAGGCGGACATCTTCGTCCAGGGCTATCGGCGCGGCGCGATCGCCGGGCTCGGCTTCGGGCCGGAGCAGGCGGCGGCGCTGCGCCCGGGGATCGTCTACGTCTCGCTCTGCGCCTTCGGCTTCGCTGGCCCCTGGTCCGGCCGGCGCGGCTTCGACAGCCTGACGCAGACCGCCAGCGGCTTCAACACCGCCGAGGCCGAGGCGGCCGGCGAATCGAAGCCGCGCGCGCTGCCGGTGCAGGCGCTGGACCACGCCTCGGGCTATCTGCTCGCCGCCGGCACCCTGGCCGCGCTGCACCGGCGCGCCATCGAGGGCGGCAGTTGGCATGTGCGCGTCTCGCTCGCGCGCACGGGCCACTGGCTCCGCGGGCTCGGGCAGGTGGCCCGCGGCCTGGCCTGCTCCGTGCCACAACGGGCTGATATTGCGGAATTTCTGGAGGAATCGGACAGCGGCTTCGGCCGGCTGTCGGCCGTGCGGCACGCGGCGGTGCTGTCGGCCACCCCGGCATACTGGACCCTGCCGTCGGTGCCGCGCGGTACCCACCCGCCACGCTGGACGTAGCGCCCGGGTCCATCGCGACGACTGAAGGGGCCTCGGAAGTAAGGCCAAGGGGCAGCGCCCCTTGGCCTTGCTTGCGAGGCCCCCCTCAGTCGTCGCGATGGACGCGTTCCATCCGCTCGTGCCGTTCCTGCGCCTCGATGGAAAGGGTGGCGATGGGGCGCGCCTCCAGCCGCTTGAGGCCGATCGGCTCACCGGTTTCCTCGCAGTAGCCGTAAGTTCCGGCCTCGATCCGGGCCAGCGCCTGGTCGATCTTGGCGATCAGCTTGCGGGCGCGGTCGCGGGTGCGCAGTTCCAGCGCCCGGTCGGTTTCCACGCTGGCGCGATCGGTGATGTCGGCTTCGCGGATGCCGCCCTCGGACAGGCTGGCGAGCGTCCCGTCGGCTTCCTTGATGAGGTCGGCGCGCCAGCGCAGCAACTTCTGGCGGAAATATTCCACCTGGATCGGGTTCATGAACTCTTCCGGTTCGCTCGGGCGGTAATCCGGAGGAAGCGTGATCATCATGCGTGCCGGTCCTGCCCTGCTTCGCCGCTTCTGGCGGTGACGAACGAACGGGCGGGCTTATAGCCGCGCGCTTCGGCCGCGCCAAGGCCGCATGATGAAGGGCCAAGCGGCTGATGTGAAAGCCTCATGACAGCGAACGCCGCACAGCATCAAATGCCGGCGGGGGCGGCATCAGGGCCGCCGGGCAATCTCGATACGACATCGCAATGCCACCGCGCCGAGCACCGCTGCCAGCGCGGGGTCCTCGGCCGGCGGCATCCCGTCCAGCAAGGTGGCCAGCCGCTCCAGCGCCGCCGCCGCAGGCGCGGTGCCGCCGGATCCGGTCCCGTCTCCGCCATCGGCTCCGGCGAGCAAAGCCAGTTGCACGCCTGCCAATGCCGCCAACATCGCCCGCCCGTGCCGCCGCGCGGCGCGATCGCGCACCGCCTCCGGCCCGGCTTCCTGCAACGCGAGCAGGCCTGCCAGCGCGGCCGCGGGTGCGAGAGCGGACGCGGCGCCGGGGCCAGGCGGGGCCACCGCCGCCGCAGGTAGCGCGAAGCCGCCGTTCATCGCTTGCGCCGGCACGCGCGCCGGCGCAACCGCCGGGACGGTGCCGCTCAGCGCCGTAATGCCCGTCACCGTCGGTTCCTCCTGCTGCATGCCGCCTGCCCAAGGTACCCGCCTCCCCGCGGCTGCACATGACGGCGCGCCGGAGGTCGCGCATCCGGGATTCTCCGGATGCACTCGGCGGAGTCGCGCGCCCCGCTCGGCCGGCGGCTGCCGGTCCGGCCGTGCCGGCCGTGCCGGCCGGCACATCCTGCCGCCCGGCGGCACCTGCAACCCCGCGGCGGAGCGGCGTCGCATCCTGGCACAGAGCTTGCGCTCCCTCTCCCACGCTCATCCGCCGTGCCTGCCGCCAGGTCATCCGCCCCAATTCCATGCGCCACCCCACCATCCGTCAGAACACCCGCCCCCCGGAGACATCCCGCCAGCCGACTGCCCCTGTCCACCCGGCGGCCGCCACCCCGGTGGCGCAAGACACTGCCCCGCCGTTGGTTAACGCCGTGCCAAGGACCTCGCCGTGCCCCCGTTCCGCCTGCTGCTCGCCCTCGCCGGGCTCCTCCTTCCCGTCCTGGTTCTTCCGCTCCGCCCGGCGATGGGACAGGTGCGGATCAAGGACATCGCGGACGTGCAGGGCGTGCGGGAGAACCAGTTGATCGGCTACGGCCTGGTGGTCGGGCTGCACAACACCGGCGATACCCTGAACAACGCGGTGTTCACCCGCGAGTCGCTGGTGGGGATGCTGGAACGGCTCGGGGTCAACACCCGCGACCTGGAAGCCAAGCTGCAGACCAAGAACGTCGCCGCCGTCATGGTCACCGCCGAACTGCCCGCCTTCGCGCGCAACGGCGACCGGATCAACGTCGCGGTGTCCTCCTTGGGCGATGCCACCGACCTGACGGGCGGCACCTTGCTCGTCACCCCGCTGCTCGGCGCGGACGGGGAGGTGTATGCGGTGGCCCAGGGCGCGGTGGCGACCGGGGCGATCGCCGCCGTAGGCGCGGCGGCCTCCGTCACCCGCGGCGTGCCGACCGCCGGGCATATCGCCAACGGCGCCACGGTGGAGAAGGAGGTCCCGTTCCACCTCGACCGCAGCAAGAGCCTCTATCTCAGCCTGCGCAACCCCGACCTCACCACCGCCGAGCGCATCCGCGCCGCCATCAACGCCGCGGTGGGCCCGATCGCGCGGGTGACCGATCCGCGCACCGTGGTGCTCGACCTGGCCGGGCGCGACCCGATCAGCACCCTCGCCACGGTGGAGGACCTGCGGGTGGTGCCGGACGAACCGGCGGTGGTGGTGATCGACGAAGCGAGCGGCACCGTGGTCATGGGCGCGGACGTGCGGATCAGCACGGTGGCGATCGCCCAGGGGAACCTGACGGTGCGGGTGACCGAGACCCCGCAGGTGAGCCAGCCGGGGCCATTCTCCAACGGCACCACCACCACCGTGCCGCGCACCAGCATCCAGATCAACGACCACCGCGAGAATAAGCTCGCCATCGTGCCGGGCACGGTGACCCTGCGGAAGCTGGTGGCCAGCCTCAACGCGCTCGGCATCGGGCCGCGTGACCTCATCACCATCCTGCAGGCGATCAAGGCAGCCGGCGCCTTGCAGGCCGATCTGATCGTGCGATGACCGCGCCCGCTGGCACAGTTATGACCGGGTCCGGCATGACCGGGTCCGCGTTTGCGGCGGCGACGGTCGGGCCGCGCATCCTGGCCGCTGCCGGGCCGCCGTCCTCGGACCTGCCGCCGGCGCAGGCGGCGAAGCTGTGGCAGGCAGCGCAGGCGTTCGAGGGCATGACCCTCGGTGCCCTGCTGGCGCCGATGTTCGATACCGTCCACGGCGCGCATGGCCCGTTCGGCGGCGGCAACGCGGAAGCGACCTGGCGGCCGATGCTGGTGTCCGCGATCGGCAAGGAGATTGCCGCCGGCGGCGGGCTCGGCCTCGCGGTGCCGGTGTTCCATGCCATGCTGGCCGCCCAGGAAGCACGCCACCCAACGCCGATGCAGGAGCCCGGTTCATGAGTCCGCCCACACACACGCCACGGCAGCGGCGCTGCGGCGGCTGGCCGCGGCGCTCGAGCGGGAGAACGCGGCGCTTGCCGCGCTCGATCTGGCCGCGATCGGCCCGCTGCTGGCCGAGAAGGAAGCCGCCCTGGCGTCCCTGTCGGCCGCACCGCCGCCGCCGCCCGCGCTGATCGAGGCTGCCCACGCGGTGGCGGCACTGGCACGGCGGAACCGCGCGCTCCTGGAACACGCGATGGGCGTGCAGGGGCGCGTGATCGCCCTGGTTGCCCGCGCGGCGCGGCCCGCGCCAACCGGCGGCTACCAGGCCCCCGGGCGCCGCGCCGCGCCGGACCGTACCCCTCCGCGCACGCTCTGCGCGCGGGCGTGAGCGGCGGGACGGATGCCCCTGAGGGTCGCGGGGTCGGGCGCCGGTCTCAGACCACCCGGCCGGAGGCCGGATCCATCAGGTGCATGTTGTTGAGATCGACCACGAGCGGCAGCATCTCCCCCGGTGCGGCCGGGGTGGAGGGTTCGCAGCGGGCGCAGACCGGGGTGCCGTCGATGAAGAAGTGCACCAGGGTCTCCATCCCCATCGGCTCGACGACATCGACCGCGGCATCGAGCCGGCCGAAGCCCGGCTTCATGTCGGCCTCGTGGTAGTCGAACATGTGTTCGGGCCGCACGCCAAGCAGCATCTCCTTGCCCTTGTGCGGGGCGTAGCGGGCGACGCGCTGGTCCGGCACCGCCAGCACCGTGGTGGCGTTGATCCGCACCGCCGGCCGGCCGCCGGTGTCTTCCATCCGCACGGGCAGGAAGTTCATCGCCGGGCTGCCGATGAAGCCGGCGACGAAGCGGGTGGCCGGGTTGTGGTACAGCTCCTGCGGCGGCCCGACCTGCTCGATGATGCCCTGGTTCATCACCACGATCCGGTCGGCCAGGGTCATCGCCTCCACCTGGTCGTGGGTGACGTAGACCATGGTGGTGCGCACCGTCTGGTGCAGCTTCTTGATCTCGGTGCGCATCTGCACGCGCAGCTTGGCATCGAGGTTGGACAGCGGCTCGTCGAACAGGAACACCTTGGGGTTGCGCACGATGGCGCGCCCCATCGCCACCCGCTGCCGCTGGCCGCCCGACAGCGCCTTCGGCTTGCGTTCGAGCAGGGCGTGGATGTCGAGGATGCGCGCCGCCTCGTCGACCCGGCGCTTGATCTCGTCCTTCGGGAACTTCCTGAGCTTGAGGCCGAAGGCCATGTTGTCGAACACACTCATGTGCGGATAGAGCGCGTAGTTCTGGAACACCATGGCGATATCGCGGTCGCGCGGCGGGATGTCGTTGACCACGTCGCCGCCGATGCAGATCTCCCCGTCGGTGATCTCCTCCAGCCCGGCGATCATCCGCAGGGTGGTGGATTTGCCGCAGCCGGAGGGGCCGACGAGCACCACGAACTCCTGGTCGGCGATTTCGAGGTCGATCCCCTTCACCGCCTGCACGCCGCCGTCATAGATCTTGAAGATTTTGCGGCACGAGACTTCAGCCATGACGGTTCCCTTATCCCTTCGTTGCACCGGCCGTCAGGCCGGCGACGTAATAATCCATCAGGAAGGCGTAGATGATGATCGGCGGGGCGGAGGCGAGCAGGTTGGCCGCCATGATCTTGCCCCACTCGAACACGTCGCCGCGGATCAGGTCGCTGACGATGCCGACGGTCAGCACCTCCTGGCTGGAGGTGTACAGATACGCCAGCGGATAGATGAAGTTGCCCCAGCTCACGGTGAAGGCGAAGATGGTGGCGGCGATGATGCCGGGCATCGCGACGGGAATGAAGATCTGCCACAGCATCTGCAGATAGCCCGCCCCATCGATCAGCGCCGCCTCGTCCAGCTCCTTCGGGATGGAGCCGAAATAGCCGATCATGATCCAGGTACAGAACGGCACCGCGAGCGTCGGGTATATCAGCACCAGGCACCAGAAGCTGTTGATCAGCCCGAGCCAGCCGACGATCTGGAATAGCGGGATGAACAGCAGCGACTGTGGGATGAGATAGGTCAGGAACACCCCGGTGCCGAGGGTCTTGCTGCCCTTGAAGCCCATGCGCGCCAGGCTGAACGCCGCCAGCACCGAGATCACCATGCTGACCGACACCACCAGCAGGGTGACGATCACCGAGTTCAGGTAGTAGCGCTGGAAGTTCGGGTAGGTGATCAGCCACCAGAAATTGGCCAGAGTCGGGTGATGCGCGAACCACGGATTGCCCTTCTCGGCGCCGATCTCGGCCGAGGTCTTCAGGCTGGTCATCAGCGTGTAGTAGGGCGGCGTGAGGAAGCCGATCACGAACACCACCAGCGCGCCGTAGCTGCCCCATAGCGCCCAGCGGCGCTGCGATTTTTGGCTCTTGCCGCGTTGCCGCGCCGCGATGTTGCCGGCAGTCGTCGCACTCATGCGCCCATCTCCTGGGTGCGGCGGGTGACCCCGCGCAGAATGAAGAACGCGCCCACCGCGAGGATCGGCACCATGAACAGCGACACCGCCGCGCCGAGCGGGATGTCGCCCGACTGGATACCGACCTGGAAGGCGTAGGTGGCGAACACGTGCGTCATGTCGAGCGGTCCGCCGTTGGTCAGGATGCGTACGATGTCGAAATCGCCGAAGGTCACGATCAGGCTGAACAGCACCGTGATCGAGATGATGTTGCGCATCATCGGCAAGGTGACGAAGCGCAGCTTCTGCAGGCCGGTGGCGCCGTCGATGGCGGCCGCCTCATACAACTGGTCGGGCACCGATTTCAGCGCCGCCAGATACATGATCATGAAGAACGGCGTGCCGTACCACACGTTCACCAGGATGGTGCAGAACCGCGCGATCCAGCCGACCCCGAGCCAGGGCACCGAGGCGATGCCGAACTGGTTCAGGATCCAGTTGAACGACGAATAGCTGGGATCGAACATCCACCACCACGTCAGGGTCGAAAGCGCCTCCGGGATCACCCAGGGCACCAGCAGCAGACCGCGCCAGATGCGCTGGGATCGGCCGGAGATGTTGTGCATCAGATGCGCCAGGATGAGGCCGATCAGCGCCTTGAAGAAGACCGCCGTGACCGCGAACAGGCAACTCTGGAAGATGACGAGGTGGAAGGTATCGCGCTGCAGCAGGAAGCGGAAATTCCCCAACCCGATGAATTTGGTCATCTGCTTGTTCAGCAGGCTGAGCCACACCGCATAGACCGCCGGATAGACGACCAACCCGCCGATCAGCAGGATCAGCGGCAAGGCGAGCAGGAACCCGATGGTGCTGCGCCGGCGCGCGAAGCGCTGCAGCCCGCCGGGGCGGGTCGCGGCGGCGCGTCCCGAACCCAGGACCCCCACCGCACCCGTTGAACCGTCTGCCATCTTGCTCTCCTCCGTCCGGCCGAAGCGCCGGTTCACTCTCATGACGCAACGCCCATCACACAACGCGGCCATACCGGCCGAGTTGGTCGGATGGTAGCGGGACAAGCCTGTGGCGAAGGATACGGTCACGGACCGCGCGATTGCGGTTCCGGCAGACGATCCCCCTGCGCCCCCACGCAATCCCGGCCGCAACCGGAATTCCAGGAGGCTCCCCAAGTTGAACCCAGGCGATCCGGCGAGGTTCCCCCGCTCGGCCCGGCACGGGGCCGGCACGCGCCCGAAAGCGCGGCCGGTCCTCACGACCGGGTGACCACCGTTGGCCGCCATCGATGCAGCCGATGGAACCTAGCCACCTGCCCGCGGAAGCACAATGCCGATCAGCGCGCCATCCTGGGGTCCCCTGCCCTTTCTCAGTGCAGGAAGCCCTCGATCTGGCCGTGTGCCCAGGCGAGTACCTGCGGGATCGGCTGCCCGGCCTTGAGGCGGGCCACCATCCCGGTATGCATCGCGCTTTGGTAGATCTGCACCGCCACGTCGGGATCGGCCTCCGAGGCGGTCAGACTCGACCGGGCGTCGTGCCAGGGACGGATCGGATAGTTGTATACCGTGCCGGGCGGCGGGGAGGTCGTCTCCCATACCTTGAAATCGAGCAGCCCGGCATAGGGCGGGATGTCGTAGCCATCCACGAAATTGTCCCGCGCTTCCACCTGCGGCCGTTCCATCAGGTAGGTGATGAGTTCCTTCGCCGCCGCCTGGTTCCGGCTGAACTGCCAGATGCCCCAGAAGAACGTCGCGGTCGGCACGAATCGGCCCGCCGGCCCGACCGGGGCGGAGAACGTCCAGCAATCCGCCGCCACCTTCGGCGCGTCGCGCTTGGCCACCGCCCAGGCCGACGGCGGGTTGAAGATCAGCGCGCTCTTGCCCGAGATCAGGGCACGGTTGTTGGAGGCATCGTCATAGGCCTGCGCCTCCGCCGGCAGCGCCTTCACGAGCTTCGCGCAGTACTCCATCGCCGCGTGCACCTCCGGGCTGTCGAGCAGGATCTTGCCGCTCTTGTCGACCACGTTGGCGCCGAAGGCGTGGAACATTGCGCCCACCTGGTCGATCGCGTCGGTGTTGTTGGCGCCGCCGCAGCCCATGCCGAAGGTCATGCCGTCCTGCTGCGCGGCCACGGCGAGCTTCAGCATCAGGTCGTAGGTCCACGCGTCCTGCATCTTGGTGTGCTCGGGCTTCACCGGATAGGCGGCCACCGGGTCGAACCCGTGCTGACGCATCCAACTGATGCGCGCGCAGGGCGGCTTGGTCTGGGTGCCGGTGCTGGTGGGAACGCCGATCCACTGTCCCTTGACGTTTGCCAGGTATTCGGCGGTGGGGTCGACCGTGCCGTTCTTCGCGATCAAGGTCCGCATCACGTCGTCCACCGGCTGCAGGTAGCGGTGGACGTTGTAGACGTCCCAATTATAGAATGTGTAAACGTCGTGGCCGGCGCGGGCGCGGGATTCGGCCACGCCGGTCAATTGCAGCTTGCCGCCGTTGCCGGTGATGAAGTCGGCCTCGACCGTAACGTGATTCTTCGTCGCCCAGGCCTCGACCTGCTTTTTCATGATATCGTTGCCGCCCGGGACCCAGTGGTCCCAGAAGGCGATCTTCACTTTGCCGGCGGCGCCGGCGGTGCGGATGTGCACCAGCGGCAACGCGCCCGCCGCCGCGCCAAGCGCCAGGGCCTGGCGGCGCGACACCCTTCGGGTGGTCGTTTTCATGGACTTTGCTCCCTGTATCGCGGCCGGGCCGATGGCCGCGTTGTGCCGTGCTCCTTGCGTGAAACGGCGGTTGCGAACCGCCTTTTGTCGCAGATGGGGCCGCTCGCTTGCCGCGGGCCGGCCCGGCGAAGGCCGGCGCGCGCGTGGCGGCCGGCCAGGTCGGCGGGGACGATGCGCGACACGCCAGAAACGCGGCCGGGCCCTCGCCGATCAGCTCTTGCCTCGGGCAGGGCAGCCAAACCGGATCGCCGCGTCCGACGCGACTGGTCCGGCCTGCGCCCCGGCCCGGGTCGTGCATACGCGCGCTCCGCCATGGGACCGGAAGGATCGACCCTTCGGGAGCATTTTGTAACCGGATGGTATCAGCCGGCCCGGCTGTGTTGCAACCATTTCGGCGGCGGGCGCGGCGCTTGCGACCGCACCGGGAAAGCCGGCTGGGCAGTTGCGGCACGCATGACCGGCGCGGGCCCGTGCGCCTCACGGTCGGCACGCGCCGGCACCAGCCCGGCCCACCGTAACCCTGCTGGTGTGCCGATCCTGACGCATGTTGCCGTTGCCGGCGGTCAGGATCGGCACACCAGCTCTTTATTTTCAGTGGCCTGCTGATCCCTTACCTTCGCTGCAAAGGGCAGCGAAGGTAAGGGGCAGGACACTAGAGCGCCGCTCCCTCCCGCAGTACCGCCTCCGCAGCCGGGGTGAATCCCCCTGCCGCGCCGTGCAGCACAAGCCCCGGAAGCAGCCGGAACGGCCCGCGCCCGCCCTTCACCCCACGCAGCAGCACGAGCTTCGCCGCCCGCGCCGGCTTCGGCCACAACGCCAGTAGGGTGATCCCGCCGATCCCCGCCGCTTCCATGGCCGCCACGACTTCCGGCACTCCCCCCGCCGACAGGACGAGGCTCAGGCTTCCGCCGGAGCGCAACCGTCGCGCCAGTGCGGCTGTCCAGGCGGTCAGCAGCCCCGGGCCGCCGCGTTTTGCTGCCTCCCGCGCCGCCACCGGCGAGCCGGTTCCGCCGCCCGGGTGATAGGGGGGGTTGGCGCAGGCGTGGTCGAACGGCCCTGCAGGATCGGCCGCCAGCACGTCGCCAACCTCGAATCGCAGCGCCGTGAAGCCGTTCGCCGCGGCGTTGCGGGCCGCCAGCGCCACCAGGTCCGGTGCCTGCTCGAGCCCCGTCCCGCAGACGCCAGGCACGCGGGCGGCAAGGCACAGCAACGCGGCGCCGGCGCCGCACCCGGCCTCCAGCACATGCTCACCGGGCCGCGCCGGGACCCAGGCTGCCAGCAGCACCGGCTCGATCCCGCTGCGGAAACCGGTGCGCGGCTGGGCATACTGCACGCGCCCGCCCAGCAGGGTGCCCGGCGTGAGCTCCATTCAAAGCTCGCCCGCCTGCTCCAGTACCTGCCGGGCGCGCGGCGCGTCGGCATCCGCGACGGCAAGCCGACGCGGGATTGCCCCGATGCTGCCGTCCATCACGCTGGCATGCTGATCGAGCAGGACCGCCTCGATCCCGGCATCGGCCAGCAGGGCCAGCAGGAAGGAGAGCCTGACCGGGTCGTTGCTCGCACTCATGATCCGCATGATGGGCTCTATCCTTTCCTGCCCGACCGCCGGGCCCCGCCGCGCCGCGCCGCTCCGCGACCGCCCGGATGGGCCGGATGGGCGCGTCGCCGTCGGGCTTGCCTTGACCCGCTTTCCGACCGGCCGATATGGTGCCCGTGACAGCCGCGGATGCAAGCCGGGAGACCCCAGTGGGCGTGATCGCCAGCCAGCCGAGCCTGGCGCCGTCGGCCGGGCCCGGTACTGATGGCGTGCCTACCGATGGCGCGCTTACCGATGGGGCGCCCGGGGCGGTGCCCTTGGGCGCACCTGCCGCAGCGGGCGCGGATGAAGACGCGCTCTCTGCCCTGCTCGCCCTGCTCGGACGCGATCTCGAGGCCTGCAACCGCGCGATCGTCGCGCGCATGGACAGCCCGGTCAGCCTGATTCCCCGGCTGGCCGCGCATCTCGTGGCCGCAGGGGGCAAGCGGCTGCGGCCGATGCTCACCCTGGCCTGCGCCCGGCTGTGCGGCTACCCGCCCCGGGCCGCGACGGCGGAGGCAGGCGGGCTGCGGCACGTCCACCTCGCCGCCTGCGTCGAATTCATCCATACTGCCACCTTGCTGCACGACGACGTGGTGGACGAAAGCCGGCTGCGCCGCGGCCAGGCCTCGGCCAACGCCGTGTTCGGCAACAAGGCCTCGGTGCTGGTGGGCGATTTCCTGTTCGCCCGCGCCTTCCAGTTGATGGTGGAAGACGGCTCGCTGCGGGTGCTCGCAATCCTGTCGCAGGCCGCCGCCACCATCGCCGAGGGCGAGGTGCTGCAGCTTGCCACCCAGAACGACCTCGCCACCCCGGAAGACCGCTACCTCGACGTGATCCGCGGCAAGACAGCCGCCCTGTTCGCCGCCGCCTGCCAGGTCGGCGCGGTGGTCGCCGGCCGCCCGGCGGCGGAGGAGGCGGCGCTGGCCGACTTCGGCATGAACCTCGGCATCGCCTTCCAACTGGTGGACGACGCGCTCGACTACGCCGCCGACCAGGTGCTGCTCGGCAAGACCGTGGGCGACGATTTCCGCGAGGGCAAGATCACCCTGCCCGTCCTGCTCGCGCACGCCGCCGGCGATGCGGCCGAACGCGGTTTCTGGCAGCGCACCATCGAGGCCAGCGAGCAGACCGAGGCCGATCTCGACACCGCACTCGGCCTGATGGCCCGCCACGGCGCCATCGCCGCCACGATCGATCGCGCCGGGGTCTACGCCGCCGCGGCGCAGGCGGCGCTCGGGCCGTTCCCCGACAGCGAGCTCCGCCGCGCACTCGCCGACGTATGCGATTATACGGTGCGGCGCGCGCGATGAGCGCGGCGCCGGCATAGGCGAAGGCCCCATGCTGCTGGTTGACGGTCTGATCGACGCCAACGTCCTGGCGTGGGCCTGGGCCGGCGCGGCGTTCGCCGGCCACCCGGCGCTGCTCGGCACCGCGCTGCTCGCCTGGGTGTTCGGCCTGCGCCACGCGCTGGACGCGGACCATATCGCGGCGATCGACAACGTCGTGCGCAAGCTGCTGCGCGAGGGCCAACGCCCGGCCACCGCCGGCCTCTGATTCTCGCTCGGCCATTCCACGGTGGTCGTGCTGGCCGCCGGCACGGTGGTACTGGCGGCGGTCGCTTCCGGCGGCCGGCTCCCCAGCGGTGGCGCGCTTCGGCGCCGTGGCCGGCACCCTGGTCTCGGCGCTGTTCCTGCTCGCCATCGCGCTGATCAACCTCGTCATCCTGCGCGACCTCTGGGCCGTCTTCCGCCGGGTGCGCCAGGGCGCGGCCCTCAACCAGGACGGGCTTGAGCGGCTGCTCGCCGGGCGCGGGCTGCTGGCGCGGCTGTTCCGCCCGCTGTTCCGCCTGGTCGATGCCGCCTGGCACATGTACCCGATCGGGTTCCTGTTCGGGCTCGGCTTCGATACCGCGACGGAGATCGGGCTGCTCGCGATTTCCGCCGGCGCGGCGATGCGCGGCATGGCGCCCTGGCAGACGATGGTATTTCCGACCCTGTTCACCGCCGGCATGGCCCTGGTCGACAGCGCCGACAGTGTGTTGATGGTCGGCGCCTACGGCTGGGCGTTCAACGATCCGCTCCGCAAACTATGGTACAATCTCACCATGACCGTCGCCTCGGTGCTGCTCGCGCTGCTGATCGGCGGCATCGAGACCCTGGCGCTGATCGCCGACCGGCTGCACCTGAACGGGGCGGTATGGGCGGCAGCAAGCCGCCTCAACGACAACCTGACCGGGTTCGGCATGGCGGTGGTGGGCGTGTTCGCGCTGTGCTGGGCGGTCTCGGCGGTGCTGTTCCGGTTTCGCCGGACTGCCGTGGTGCCGCCCGGCCGCTAGTGCTCTGACACAAACAGGTGATTCAGCATGGGGCAGAGCACCAGCTTGTTTTTGTGGGCCGCTTCAGCCAGCGCCCCGAAGCAGGCGCTGGCATCGGACCACGGCGGCAACCGCTTCACGCGAACTTGACGGATCGACCTTGGGACTTGCCTGGCCTGGCCGCGGAGTCCGTCCGCCCGTGCGAGGCGCCGATCTTTGCCCTGTCGGACGGCAACCACCGCAGCTTCCACCCGCCGCAGCGCCAGCGGACGAGCCGGCGCGGCAACGTCCCCCGGCACCGTCGGGTGCGGCCCGACGTTGCAATGCCGGCTTGCCGTCCCAACGTAACGGCGACGGTTTTGGACAGGTGGAGATTCAGCCGGTGTCGGACTGTTGCGATCCCAGCGGCCGGCAAGAGCGCAGCCCCCGGTAGCGTCCTGTCGCTCGCCCGCGGTCGGCCGGGCAGGACGTTGAGGGGCCGAACGACGAAACAGAATCGAGAGGAGGGCCGCTTTGGCCAAGGGTCGTCAACCCGCCAGTCGGGAAGCGAAGAAGCCGAAGGCCGCCAAGCCCTCCGGCACCGCCGTCGCCGCGCCAGCGCGTCCATCGACGCCGGCGGTGCCCTCGTTACAAAAAGGAAAGCAGCCGACACCATGAACGGAAACCACGCCGCCGATGGCAACGTCGCCCGGCGCGACGACCGGGCCCGCGACCGGCTCGGCGTCTCTTCTGCGATGCCGCATTTGGCTTGATCGGCCGGCCGGCACGCCCGTTGTCCCTCTTCGCGCATCGGTCGGCGGGGCGGCATCGCTGACTGCTTCGCCGGCCGTCGCGCCCTTCGACTCCACTCACCACGAGGTTACACCATGCAAACATTCCTCCGGCAGACCATGTTGGCGACCGTCGCCGTCTTCGGCCTCGGCACCATCGCGGCCACGGCGGCCACGACCACCCCGGCCGCACCGATGCCGCCGCCGTCCGCCGGCCAGGCAATGCCGTCCGTCCCGTCGCCATCCACGGCGCCCAACGCGACAGCCAAACCCCCGACCATGGCGGAACGGGTCAACCAGCGCATCGACCAGTTGCACAGCGAGTTGCAGATCACGTCGGCCCAGGCGCCGCAGTGGCGCCGGTTCACCGCAGTGATGCGGGAGAACGCCCGCGACATGGATACCGCGATGCACCAGCGCATGGGCCGGCTGCCGAACATGACCGCGGAGCAGAACATGCAGTCGTACGCGCATATCGCCGCGCTCCATGCCCAGGGCATGCGCAAGCTGGTGCCGGCGTTCGAGCATCTGTACCACACGATGTCGGCCGCTCAGAAGCAGACCGTCGATCAGGTCTTCCGCAACGATGCGTATCGCGGCAAGGCCGCGCGCCATCAATAGGAGCCGACGCATGAACCGATTGACCCGCGCGACCGGATCACGCGCCGGCCGGGCACGGCTCGGGCTGCTTTGCGGGCTGCTGGCCGCGGCGCTGACCGGCGCCGCTGCCGCCCCCGCGTTGGCCGATGGCCATGACTATGGGCATCACGACGACCGGGGACACTACGACGACCGGGGGCACCACGATGACCGGGGGCACCGCGGCCCGCCGCCCCGCTACATAGGACCAAGTTATCAGGGGTACTACCAACAGCCGAACGTGTACTACAGCGCGCCGCCGGTCGTTTACCAACCGCCGGGCGCCTCGATCAACTTCAGCATCCCGTTGTTCCGCTGAGGACATGCAGCACGGCGGCGGCAACGCCGCCGCGCTGCAGTAACTTTGCCAGGAGGTCGTTCCGATGCGTTACGTTTCCCTTGCGGCGGTGGCGCTGGCCGGCATGACAAGCCTCGCGGTGCTGGCTCAGACCACTCCCCCGCCCCCGGGCTCGGCCCCCACGTCTGCCCCGCCGGGCTCGCCCATCCCGACGTCGCTTCCGCCGGGTTCGGTGGCACAAGCCCCCGGCGCACGGCCGGGACACGAACCCGGCGTCGGGGCCTCGTACCCGCTGTCGAACCACGCCAGCAACATCCGTTCCAACGACACGCATTCGGTGCTCGCGCCAACCTTGCCGACGCCGGCGCTCGGCCCCGACGCCACGGTGCAGGACTACCTGCGCGCGGCCCGCACCGCGCTGGATGCCGGGCAGACCGGGCAGGCGCAACAGGCACTGGAAATGGCCGAGACGCGGGCGCTCGACCGGTCGGTGCCGCAAGGTGCGACCAATGCCGCGAGCCACAGCGACCTCGTCGCCCGCATCGGCGCGGCGCGCCGGGCGCTCGGCGCCGGGCACCGCGCTCAGGCGATGCAGCGGATCGACGCCGCCCTGGGCGGGTAAAGCCCGTACCGGACACGGCGATACGGACCGGGCCCGATGCTGCCCCCCGCGCACGCCGGGGGCAGGCACCGTATCGACTACGGGTTCGGTGAAACCGCAGGCCCTGTCGCGCTCAGAACGTGCCGATGAAGTCGCGCTTGCCGAGCTCAACCCCGTTGTGGCGCAGCAGAGCGTAGGCCGTCGTGGCGTGGAAAAAGAGGTTGGGCAGGCAGAAATGCAGCAGATAGGCGCGACCTTTCATGCTGCGCTGCTGGGTGCCCTGCATCCAGACGACGTCCTTGTCCTCGGTCCCCTCGATCGCCGCGCGCGGCACCGCGCGAATGAACGCGAGCGACCCGCTCACCCGTTCCTTGAGCGCGGCAAAACTTGCCCCATCCGTCCCGGGGAAGTCGGGCAGCGCCACGCCGGCCAGGCGGCCGGGCGCATTGCGGGCGAAGTCCGTGGCCTGGCGCACCTGGCGGGCCATGGGGAACATGTCGGGGAACAGACGCGCCTGCAGGAAGGCCGCCTCCTCCAGCTTCTGCGCCGCCGCATGCGCCGCCGCCTTGTCGAGGATTGCGCCCAGGGTGGTCATGACCTGCGTGCACACCGGTACGCAAGCGTCGTACATCGAGAACGCCATGTTCGGGGTTTCCTCCGGTTCGGGTTCGGGTCGGACGAACGCAGTCAAGCCGAAGACCCGCACCGGCGCAACGTGCCAAGGGCTCACGCCGGGCTCGCGCCGATTTCGTCCCCGGGGAGCGTTCGTCTCCGCGGCGGCAGGGTCGTCGCCGGCATCGTCAGTCCACGAGCCGGTCCACCGACGCCGGGACCGCGATCCATACCCAGGCCAGATTCGCCAGCAGCGCCGCGGCGGTGACCAGGAACACCCAGCGCAGCCCGAGGGTCGCGGCCACCACGCCGCCGGTCAGCGGCCCGAGCGAATTGCCGAGGAACGTCGCCGATGCCGTCAGCCCGTACACCACCCCGCGATCCGACGCCGCCACCATGCGGCCGACCAGCGCGTTGGCGGTCGGCAGGATGCCGCCGATGAACAGCCCGACACCGAAGCGCTCCGCGACGAACACCCAGTAGCTGGTGGCAAACGCCTGCGGTACGCTGAACAGGGCGGCGCCGAACAGGCTGATCAGCAACACCCGCCGGTAGCCCAGCACGTCGCTGCGCTTGCCGAGGAAGGGCGAGGCGACCAGGTCGGCAAGCCCGGTGACGGAAAAGGCGATGCCGCCAAGCGTAGCGAGATTCGGCGGATTGCCGACCAGAAGCTGCACATAGAGCGTGATGACGGGCTGCACCGTGCGCACGCCGAACTGGGCGACCAGCAACACCAGGAACAACGGCATCAGCCCGGCGGAGGCGGTCAGCGCGCGCAACCCCGCAAGCGGGGAGCCGCGGCGCTGGCCGGCGCGCGGCGGCGCAAAACGCTCCTGCACCAGCAGCTTGGCGAGCACCATCGCGGTTGCCGCCAGGAAGGCCGTCACGAAGAACGGCACCCGGTAGCTGCCGGTGAGATCGGCGATCACGCCACCCACGATCGGGCCGGCCAGCCCGCCCACGAGCTGGCCGGTGCTGAGCCAGCCGAGCGCGAAGCCCAGTCGCCGCTCCGGCGCCTGGCTCGCCACCAGGGTGATCGCGGCCGCCGAGAAGCCGGCAAAGGCGCCCATCAGGGCGCGAAACGCAAGCAGCTCCCACACGTTCTGCGAGACGCCCATCAGCGCCGTGAACAGGCTGATGGCGATGGAGGAGCGCAGCAGCATCAGCTTGCGGCCACGCCGGTCCGCGAGCCGCCCCCACAGCGGCGAAACGAACGCGGCGACCAGCGGGGTCGTCGCGTTCAGCACGCCGGTCCAGAGATCGATGGCCGCGGCAGCGTGCACGCCGAGCTGCGGCAGGAACAGCGGCAGAATCGGGCTCAGGACCGTGAACGACAGGGTCATGATGAACTGGATGCCCACCATGACCCAGAGCGTCCGGTTCCAGTCGACCCGGATTTCCGTCCCGCCCAACGGGGAAAGAGGCGCAGGATCGGTCATGTCCGGGCCGGCATCGCGACCGGGGCCGAGCGGGCCGGCAGCCGCGGGCCGAGCCGATGCCGCGCCGGCGCGTTCCGGCCCACCTGCCGCGCGCCGCGGCGCCGCGTCATCCGCATCGCCGGTGCATCGGCATCGCTGGCGGCACCGTCGCGCCCTGTCTCGCCGGTTCAGGAACTGTGTTCGGCACCGCGCGAGGATGGGTGAAGCGGGCACCGGCCGACATCCGGTTCCGCGCATCCCAGGCATGCCTCCCACGGCGGTCGGCGCCGGCCGCCCGTCCGCGACCGGCGGGAAGCGCGCGCGGGAGCAGGAACGGAACGCGCGCGACGGCGCTCCGCGGTTGCTGGACAGCCGTCCGCGGTTCCGCTCCGATGCTGCCGGCCCTGGCACGTGACGATCCGTCCCCCGGGCCGTCTCCCCCCAGGCCGTCCCCCGGGGCCAGGAGCGTCGCGATGGCCGACAACGCCGAATCCGATGATCCAGCCGAGGCCGAAGAGCTGGAACGCGCCGCCGAATGGCGCCTGCGCAAGGTCGACGCCGATCCCACCGACCGGCAGAGCGCCGCCGCCGCGGTGCTGCTCGCCCGACTTGCCGCGGACCTGCGCCGGCTGCGCGGTTCGCCGCTGCAGGCCGAATACGCGGCCCTCTGCAACTGGCTCGGCGAATCCGACGGCATCACGGACTTCGCCCAGCGCGCCCACGATTACCGCCGCGGCATCGGCGTCGCCCACGCGCCGGCGACGGCGGAGGCGTATCTGCGCGCGCTGATCGCGCTGGCGAAGGAGACGTTCTGATCCGCCTCGGGCGCGCAGGACGGACCCGCTCCCGGGTGGGCACCTACCGATGCACCGGCAGGTGGGCTATGGAGAGGCCATGCTCGCGCATGCTGGCGGTGGCGGGCGGGACCGCAGGAAGGGAGGCGTTACCAATGAGCACTGGGAACAAGCTTGAACACCGCGCGCTCGGCACCGGCGGCCTGACCGTCTCGGCCATCGGGCTTGGCTGCATGTCGTTGTCGGGCGTCTACGGGGAGGCCGACGACGCGGCCTCCGAGGCCTTGATCCGCTATGCGATCGACCAGGGCGTCGACCACCTCGATTCCTCGGATATGTACGGCTGGGGTCATAACGAGCAGGTGGTCGGCCGGGCGATCAAGGGCCGACGCGACCGGGTCGTACTCGCCACCAAGTTCGGCCAGACGCAGAACCCGGGCGGCCCGAACGGCGTCAACGGCAAGCCCGAGTACGTGATCGCCGCCTGCGAGGCGAGCCTGAAGCGGCTCGGCGAGGACGTGATCGACCTCTACTACCAGCATCGGGTCGATCCGGCCGTGCCGATCGAGGACACGGTGGGCGCCATGGCCCGGCTGGTCGAGCAGGGCAAGGTCCGCTTCCTCGGCCTGTCGGAGGCGCGGCCCGAAACCATCCGCCGCGCCCACAAGGTGCATCCGATCGCCGCGGTGCAAACCGAATACTCGCTGCTCTACCGCACTGAAGCTGAGGAGACGCGGGAGACGACCCGGGAGCTCGGCATCAGCTTCGTCGCCTACGCCCCGCTCGGCCGCGGCTTCCTGACGGGCACGATCCAGGATCTGGCGGATGTGGACGGGCGGCGCAGCGCGCATCCGCGCTTCCAGGCGGAGAATTTCGCGGCCAACCGCGAACTCGTCGCACGCATCGAGGCGATGGCGGCCGACAAGGGCTGCACTCCGGCGCAACTCACGCTCGCCTGGCTGCTGGCGCAAGGACAGGACGTCGTCGCTATCCCCGGCACGCGCTATCAGCATCGGCTGGACGAGAATCTGGGGGCGCTGCGGGTGAGCCTGACGGCGGCGGAGGTCGCGGCGATGTCGGCCGCGGTCCCGCCCGGCGCGGCGGCGGGCACGCGCTATCCGGCGGGCGGCATGCGGGCCGTCTACCTCTGACGCACGCGCCCGCGCCCCAGGGATGCGCGCCCCGGGGATGCGCGCCCGGATGCGCGCCGCGGGGACGCCGCGCCTCGCGGCTGTCCGGGGCGCGGGGGCGGGCCGCCTACCCGCGGGCGGTCGCCGCCGCCTGGGCGATCGCGCCGGTCATCGGGATGAAGAAGACGCCCATGTCGCGGCGGGAATGGATTTTTCCGGCCGCGTCCTTCGTATAGACATACAGCACCTGGCCGCGCTTGAACGGCTGGCCGATCGGGATGACCATCCGCCCGCCCGGTTTCATCTGCGCGAACAGCTCCGGCGGGGCAAACCGCGCGGCGCAGGTCACGATGATGAGGTCGAACCCGCCTTTCACCTCCGGCCAGCCGTAATACCCGTCCCCCACCCGGGTGGAGACGTTGGCGTAGCCGAGCGGGGCGAAGATGCGCGAGACGGCGTGGCCCAGGGGCGCAATGATCTCGATCGTGTAGGCGTGATCGACGATGCGCGACAGCAGCGCGCTCTGGAAGCCGCTGCCGGTGCCGATCTCCAGGCTGACCATGCCGGGTTTCGGCGCCAGCAACTGGGTCATGTAGGCCTGGCCGAGATAATCGGATAGCGCCGAGCCGTAGCCGATCGCCCAGGGCTTCGGGTTGGCCTCGTACGCCTCCGACGGCACCGGTTCGCGGGAGGAATAGATGTAGTGGAAATAATCCCGCGGCACCGCCTGGAAGGCGGCGATCACGGCGGGGTCGGCATGGCCGAGGCGGGATTTCAGATAGGCCGCGATGCGCGCGATGGCGGCGGGCTTGCGCGCCTGGATCGCGGCGAACTCGGCCGCGGAGATGTGCGCCGGGCGGCCGGAGGCGGCCATGGCGGACTCGTAGGCGGCCAGGGTCCAGGACGGGCGCGCGAGCGAGGCAGCCGCAGAGGCAGACGCCTCAGAGGAGGCCGCAACGGATGGGGCAGCCGACGACGGAGCTGCGGGCGGGTGGACGACAGGCGGGCGAGCAGGGGACGGGGGCAGCGCGGGTGCGACGGTCGGCGCGGACGCCCCATCCGCGGCCATCGCCACGGCGGGCAGCAGCGGCCAGACGGAAGCCGCGCCGATCAGGCCGCGTCGGGAGAGGGAATCGGCAAGTCGCGCCACCTTGTGGGCCTCCAGGCTCGGGGAAAGCTGAGTAACGCCACAGCATACATGACGACCGCGACCAGCAGAACCCGCGAATACCCCGCCTCACGCGCAAGCAGCGTCGCGAGCGGCGTCGCCAGCACCGAGAAAGCGCCGTTCAGTCCCCAGGCCCAGGGCAGCAGCCGCTGCCGCCCGGCTAGCCGCGCCAGCCCGAGCGGGAACGGCAGCCCGAGCGCGAGGCCGGCCGGCGCGATCACCGCGATCAGCAGCCCGGCGCGCGCCATCCAGGGCAGGCCGAGGGTGGCGAACAGCAGCGGCGGCAGCCAAGCCAGCACCGCCGCAACCCACAGCGCGACGATCACCGCCGCCACAGCCATCGCCGTCCCGGCACGCGCTGCGAACCGCCCCGAGGCCAGCGCGCCGGCGCCGGAGGCCACCAGCATGGCACTCAGCACCAGCGCGAAGCCCGATGCGGTGTCATCCAGCCAGCGGGTCGCCATGGCGATCAGGTAGATCTCGATGAACAGGAAGCCGAGCCCGAGGGCGGAAAAGAACACCGCAACGCGCAGCAGCCCACCCCCCGGCGCCCCTCCCTCCCCCGCCGCGGCCGCCCGCCGCCGTGCCGGCGGCACATCCGCCATCGGTGCGCCCGCCGTTGGGCAGCCGGCCGCTGTCCTGGCCGCCACCGGCACCCCCTCCTCGGCAGAAATCCGCCGCAGCCGCGGGGCGAGCAGCGGCACCGCCAGCACCAGCGCCGCGATCACCGCCGCCTGCGCCAGCACCGCGAGGTTCACGAGCGCCGCGATTTCCGGCTGCGGCAGCACCTCCAGCCGGCGCAGCAGGGTGGGCAGATCCGCCAGCCGCAGCGCGGCGTAGAAGAACGGCCGGTCGAGCGTCACGGGCGCCAGGCTGAACGCGGTGGCCGAAGCGGTGGGGCGACCGGCCAGCACCGCCCCCGCCTCATCGGCGATCGCATCGTCCGGCCCGCCGCCCGCCTCCACCGTGCCGGCGGCGAAGGACACCGGCGGCAGATCGTTGTAGATGCCGGGCCGGGCCCTGGCGACGTCGATGCCCGGATACCAGGACACGTCGAACGAGCGCCGGTCGCAGAACCGTCGCGCCGCGGCGATCGCCCCCGGGCCGAACGCGCGTCGCGCGACCAGCACCCGCGTCGTCCAGGCCGAGCGGTAGACGATCACGTGCGGCCCCGGATCGGCGATCCCCGCCAGGCGCAAGGCGCGGCGCACGGTGGCCAGCACCCGCAGCGCATAGACGGGAAAGTCGCGGATCGAGACCGGGATCGACAGCATGCCGTCCGGGCGCAGCAAGGCCAGATCGGCGGCGAAGGCCTCGGCGGTGAACGCCGCCTCATCGGCCGGGGCGGCCTGGAGGAAGTCGGCGGCGAGGTCGACCAGGTCATAGCGCCCGGCGCCGGCCGGACCGGAGGCGGCGGTGCGTGCCGTCGCGGCATGCCAGCCCGCAAGCGCGGACAGCGGCGAGGCGTCGCCGATCGTCACCCGCGGATCGACCGGCAGCGGCGCGACGGGGCCGAGCCCGTGGCGCAGCGCACGGCGCAGCACGGGCTCCGGCTCCAGCACCGTCACCCCCCGGGCGCCAAGCGCCAACGCCGCCGCGATCCGAAATCCCCCGCCGCCGCCCAGCAGCAGCACGCGGGGCGCGTGCAGCAGCCGATAGGGCAACGCCCCGAGCGTGGCCGGCGCATACCCGACGCGAAGGCCGGTCGCCGGGCCGGGCCGGGACATCCGCCCAGTGGCCGCACCGGCGGCAACCGGCGCTCCGTCCGGCAGGGGAAGGGCAGCGATGCGCTCGCCGTCGCGATAGAGGCCGAGGCTGCGCGGCGGTCCCGGCAGGCCCAGCATGGCGGCGTCGTTGGAAAGGTCGGTATCGAGCCGCTCGGTGAAATCGTCGAGCAGCACATAGGCGCCCGACGGCCGGGCCACCCGCGCCAGCACGCGCGCGCCGGGCGTATGCGCGGGGGCATAGATCGGCTTGTACTGGCTCACCTGCGGCTGGACGCCGAGCAGCAGCAGCGCCTCCCCCGCCAGCAGGGCGGCCAGCGCCGCCGCCGCCCCGAACCGCCGGGTTCGCCCCGGGGTCGCGCCCAGCGCCGCCGCGGCCAGCGCCGGCAGCAGCGCCGGCACCAGGCGGAACGGCGGCAGGGCGAACATCAGCCCCATCAGCGCTGCCGCCCCCGCCCCGGCGCCGGCCAGGTCGGCGGCATAGACCGCACCGATCCGTCGCGGGTTCAGCACGAAGCAGAGGCCGACGAACAGCCCGGCAAGGAAGAAGAAGGGCAGCAGCGCCGCGTAATACAAGCCGATGTGCCACAACTCGCCGGCCCAGGTGACGGGATTCTGCAACGCCAACGGATTGAACGGGTTCAGCGCCGCGAGGTGGAACCCGACCGCCCCCGCCGCCACCAGCGCCGCCGGCAGCCCGGCCAGCAGCGCTGGGCCGCGCCGGACCAGCGCATCCCGGCCCAGCGCCAGCGCCACGCCGCTGAAGGCGAAGCCGGCCATGGCGATAGAAATCACCCAGTAGCCGTATTCCGACCACAGCGCGACGGCGAAGAAACGGGTGAGCGCGATCTCGAAGCCGATCGCGGCGGCCGAGACCAGGAACAGCGGCGCGAACACCGACGGCACCCGGGGCGGCGATCCAGGCGGCGTGCGGGCGGCCGACGCAGCGGCGCCGGCACGCGGGCGCAATTCGGTCACGGCCATACCCGGCTCCGGATGAAGCCGCGGAGCAGCGCATCGAACCGCACCGGATCGTCGATGAACAGCGCATGGCCCGCGTGCGGGAACACCGCGACCTCGGTTCCCGGCCGGTTCGCCTGCAAATTCGTCGCCTGGGCCGCGAGCCAGGGACGGACGAGGTAGAGCAGCGGTGGGCGGAAACCCTCCGCCGCCGAGCGCCAGAAGGAGCGCGGTTCATCATACGCGCGGAGCGCCCTTGTGTCGGGCGGAGGCAGCCTCAGGCTCGCCACGATCAAACGGTCGACCCAGGCGGCCGGCTGGCGCGTATGGAACATCCCCCGCACGAAACCGGCCATCGCCACCCGGTACGGCGGCGGCGGCCCGGGCGCAGGATGCCAAGTCGGCGGCGGGTTCTCGCCCACGGAATTATCCACCAGCACCAGTCCCGCCAGCCGGCGGTCCCCATAGGCATGCACATAGGCCAGGGCGTCGAGCACGCCGAGCGACCAGGCGACCAGCAGCACCGGCGCCGGGCCGAGCCGGGCCAGCAGCTCGGCAAGGTCCCGGCCGCGGCGGAGCGCGGTGTAGCCCCCGGCAGCAATCTGCGAACTGCCCTGGCCGCGCGGGTCGAAGGCGATCACCCGATCGTGGTCGCGAAATGCCGCCAGTTGTCCCGCCCAGATCCATCCCGGCATGGCCAGCCCGGGAACGAAGACGATCGTATGGACGATTCGACCGCGCGACGGGTCGCGCGGCCCCTGTTCGGTATAGTGCAGCCGCACCCCGTCGCTGGTGATGAAGACGCGCTCCCGTGCCGCCGCCGGGCCGGCGAGCGGGACGAGCAGCAGGCAGGCGAGCGCGAGGCGGCGAAGAGGGACGGGCATGGCGGCCGACATGGCAGGGAGATCGCGGCCGGCGGCACGGCATGTCAATGCCGCCGCCCGGCGCGCCTGCCGGGCGGCGCGCTGGGCCGGGCCGCTATTTCGCCTTCTCGGCCAGCGCCTTCACCTCGTCGAGCGCCGCGGCGAAGCGCTTGTTGAGCAGCCCCACCGCTTCGGCGTTGGAGCGCTGGATCAGGTCGCTAAGCTCCTTGAGGTTCGCCACCGCCCGTTCGTAGGCCGCCTTGGCGAACTCGGCCTGCTTCGCGGCCTTCGCCTGCGGCGCCTCGGGGGCGGCAAGCGCGCGCATCGCCTCGGTCATTTCCGTGAGCGACTGCTGCATGATCTCCATGTGCCGACGCGCGACCGCCTGGGCGCCTTCGAGTGCCACCTTGTTCGCGGCGGTGAGGGCTTCGAGGTTGCGGCGATTCGACGCCGTGAGCGCCTCGAAATCGGGCATCGCCGGCAGCTTGAGGTCGGCGAAATAGCGGGTGAGGTCGAAATCGGGACCCGGGGCGGCGTGCGGGGCGGATTTGGGACCGGCGGCCATGGGTAGCTCCTTTTCTCGGCTCGCGCGGCCGGGGTGGCCGGCGATGCGAAGATGATAGCCGAGCGGGAAGCGACGTGGGCGTGAATGATGGGATCGGACGGCACGGGTACGGGCCGGACGCTGCCGCTGTCCGAAGCCTGCCCGAATGTCCCCGCCTGGCGCCGGGGGCGGCGCGGCCGCCGACAGACGCAAAGGCCGACAGACGCAAAGAGGGTACGCCACACAGCAAGCGCCGCCGCGCCCCTGCGCCCGGCTGGCCCGGGACGGATGGCAACGGCTCCGTCACATCACCAAGAAGACGCTCTGCCGACGCCCTCTACACCGGGGGCGGCGCCGCGGGCGGTGGTTCCTCCGCCGGTGGGTGCGACGCTGCGGCAGGCGCTGCGGTACCCCCGGCTGCGATGCCCCCTTCACGCGGGGATGCCTCCGCGGGTGCCCCCGCCCGCCCAACGGTGTGCGCAGACCCACCGCCCAGCCAGCCGGCCATCCGCTCCGCGCGTCCCAGAGCGCTGTCGAGCGCCGCCATGGTGTGGGCGAGGTCCGCGCTCTCGTCCGCCTGCCAGGCCCGCACGGTCCAGAGCCACACTGCGACCAGGCCCTTCACGCGCAATTCGCCGCGCAGGCCGCGGGTGCCGACCCCGGCGGCCTCCAGCATCCATCGCATGCTCCGCCGGGTCGCGCAGCCGAGCCAGAGCGCCAATGGCGGATCGGCCGGCGCCGCGCGCAGCAGCGCCAGCACACCGGCCCGGTGCGCCGCCAGCACGTCGATCCGGCGCATCAGCAGGCTGAACAGTTGATCGCGCACCGGCTCATCGCGTCCCGCACCGCCCGAACCGGACATCCCGGTCCCGGCCGCTTCGGTCCCCGGCATCCCAACGGGCGGCGTTCCAAGGGGCGCCGTTTCAGGGGCCTGCACACCAGGGGCCGACACCCCGGGGGCCGACACCCCAGGGGCCGGCGTCCCTGCGGCCGGCGTCCCTGGGGTCGACGTCGCCGCAGTCGCCGCCGCCGTCGACACCTCGGCCAGCGCCGCCTGGTCCGCCATCCGCCCGAAGCGGGCCAGCACCGCGAGCCGCCCGGGGAAGCGCGCCCGCGTGCGATCGAGCGGCAAGCCGGCGCGCCGTGCCGCCTCCGCCACGGAAAGCCGTGCCCAGCCCTGCTCGCCGGCGAGCGCAAAAGCACTGGCAACGAGCGCCCGGTCGAATTCGGATGCGTCCATGGACTGCGACATAGGCACCCCCCGCCGCCTTGTCAGCCCGCCAGCTCACGCGAGCGCCGGGTCGCCGCGTCCACCGCGCGCGACAGCACGGCGGGCCAGGCGTCCGGCGCCATCAGCACCTCCAACGCCCGCTCGGTCGTGCCGGCTGGACTGGTGACTGCCCGGCGCAGCGCGGCCGCATCCTCCGCAGAGGCGGCAAGCAGCGCGCCCGATCCCGCCACCGTCTGCCGCGCCAGCAGCCGCGCGAGGTCGGGCGGGATGCCCTGCTCGATCGCTGCCCGCTCCAGCAGCTCGGCCAGCAGGAACACATAGGCCGGCCCGCTGCCGGAAACCGCGGTGACCGGATCGAGCAGCGCCTCGTCCGCCACCCATGCCACGACCCCGATGGCGCCCAGCAGGCTCTCGCACAGCGCCCGCTGCGCAGCGGCGACTCCGGGACCGGGACAGGCGACCGTCACCCCCTGGCGGATGGCCGCCGGGGTGTTCGGCATCGCGCGAACCACGGCCCCGGCGGCTGGCCCGCCTGGCGGACCAAGCAGGCCGCGGATGCCGCCGATCGTCCGTCCGGCCATGATCGACAACACCACCGCTGCGCCGGCGAACCCAGTGTAGGCGGACACAGTCGCCGCCGCAGCCTGCGGCTTGATGGCCAGCACCACCGCCGCGGGGGTGAAGCCCGGCGGGATGGCGGCCGGTTCCGCCACGACCTGGAGGTCGGGCCCGGCCAGCCGGGATGCCTCCGGTGCCGGATCGACCGCGACCGAGGGCGCGAGCCCGCGCTCACGCCAGCCGGCGAGCAGCGCCCCGCCCATCCGCCCGCAGCCGACCAGCAGGATCGGCGGGATCGCGGCCCGGCTCATGCGCCCCGCCGCCCCGGCCGGCGCGCCGCTAGGCTTCGCCGACGCATTCGAGCATCGCCGCATCCAGCGCCTCGGCCGGAGTCTTGCCGCCCCAAAGCACGAACTGAAACGCCGGGAAGAAGCGCTCGCATTCCGTGATGGCGATGTCGACCATATCCTCCAGGCTTTCCGCCGAGGCGCCCGGGGCGCCGCGCAGCAGCACCGCGTGGCGGAACACCGGCATGCCGTCGTCGGGGTCCATGCCGAAATGGCCGATCCACAGCCGCTCGTTGGCGAGCGCCAGCAGCTCGTACAGCGCGTTGCGGCGCTTCGCCGGCACCTTCAGGTCGAAGGTGCAGGTGAAGTGCATGGCGCTGATCTCCTGCGACCAGTTGAAATAGAGGCCATAGTCGCACCAGCGGCCCGGCGCCTCGGCGGCCATTTCGGCCTCGTTGCGCCGGTCGAAATCCCAGTCGTTGGCGACGATGATCTGTTCCAGCAGATCGAGGGGGTTGGCGGAACTTTCCGTGTCCGGGTCCCGGGTGATGGTGGCGGGCATGCAAGGTCTCCCACTCTGGAGGAAGGCCGGGGAAGGCGCGAATCCGGGGGTGCCACGCCCTGGAAGCCACGCTGTCACCCTACCGGGCGGATCAGCCGGGCCGCAAGTATGGCGGTGCGGTGCAGCAGGGCAATTGCCCCCTTCGCGCGATTGTCCTGGGAAAGAGGCCGACGCCGGGCGTCCCCACAGACGCGAATCACGAAGCGCGCGCAGTGGCTTCGAGCAATTTCTCGATCGGATCCCAGGCGAAAGCGACCTGCACGACCGACGCGCCGCCGACCCGGATGGTGGATTCCGCCACCGGCAGGCCGCCGAGCCGTGCGTAGAACCAGCGACTCGGGTTATCGCGCAGCACCCAGAGGAAGGCGCTGCGGCAGCCGCTGCCGGCAAGCTGCGCGGCAGCGGCACGGAGCAGTCGGCGCCCGACCCCGCGGTCGCGCCAGTCGTCGAGCACATAGAGGGTTTCGATCTCGCCCTCGCCGAGCCGGCGCGCGAACGACCCGCCACGGGCCCGTCCCGCGGCGGCGAAGCCGATTACGCGCGGGCCGCGGCCATCCGGCGTGTCGGTGCCGCTCGCGGTGGCAACGTGGATGGGCGCGCCGGACCGGATCGCGGCCTCGTACTGCACGGCCTGGCGCGACACCGAGAGCCGCGCCAGGTAGCCCGCCGGCAGGATCCCGGGATAGGCCGAGCGCCAGGCCGCGACATGCACCGTGCCGATGGCGAGCGCGTCGGCACTGCGGGCGAGGCGGACGGCGATCATGCGCGGCCCGTCCCGGCCCGCCGGCGGCTGCCCCGTCCCGCAGGCTCCGCCGCCGGCCGGACCGAGGCGCAGGAGCGGGCGGCACGCGCGCTCATCGGCGCTCCAGCACCGCGGCGAAGAACCCGTCGGTCCCGTGCCGGGCCGGGGTCAGCGCCAACGCCTGGGTGAGCGCCAACGCCGGGTCCGGCCCCGGCGGGGGCACGGCCAGCGGCCAGGCGCGGGCCAGCGGCACCAGGGCGAAGTCCGGATGGCGGGCAAGGAAGCGCGTGCACCTGCGCCTCGTTCTCCTCTGCGAGCAGGGAGCAGGTAGCGTAGACCAGACGTCCGCCGTTGCGAACCAGCGGCGCGGCCTGATCGAGAATCGCCGCCTGGCGGACCACCAGTTCGGCGAGGTCGCTGCGCGGTCAGCCGGGCGCGCGCGTCGGGGTTGCGCCGCCAGGTGCCGGTGCCGGTGCAGGGCGCGTCGACCAGCACGCGGTCGAACGCGCCGGCGCGGCGCTTGGCCCATTTGTCGCCGGCGGCTCGAGCAGGTGGCGCTCGACGTTGTGCACCCCGGCGCGGCGCAGGCGGCGCACCGCGCCGTCCAGCCGCGGCGCGGAGACGTCGCAGGCGAGCAGCTGGCCGCGGTTCTCCATCGTCATCGCCAGCGCGAGCGTCTTGCCGCCGGCGCCGGCGCAGAAATCGGCGACGCGCATGCCCGGGCCGCGCGTCGGCCAGCAGGGCGACGAGCTGGCTGCCCTCGTCCTGGATTTCCACCAGCCCGGCGCGGAACGCCGGCGCCGGCGGTGACCGGTGCGCCGTCCGGCGATGCGCAGGCCCCAGGGCGAGAGCGGCGTCGGGACCGCCTCGATCCCCTCCGCGGCCAGCGCCGCGCGGGCCTCGTCGCGGGTGGTCTTCAGCAGGTTGATCCGCAGGTCGAGCGGCGGCCGGGGCGAGCAAGGCCGCGGCCAGCTCGGCTGCCAGCGCCGGGCCGAAGCGGGCGGCGAGGTGCGGCAGCAGCCAGTCCGGCAGTTCGAGCCGCACCGCCTCCGGCATCGCCGGATGCTCGAGCGTATGGCCGGCGAGCGCGGCCAGCGCGGCCAGTTCCGCGGGCGCGAGCGGGGCGGCGGCGAACTGGCCGCCGGAGAACGAGCGCGTCAGCACGGGAAGGCTGCCGCCGGGGCGGAGCAGCGCCGCAGCGGCGACACGCAGGCGCGGCGTGGCGGGGGCATCGGCGCGCGCGAGCCACCAGGCGAGCCGGCGCGGCGCCCGCAGGACCTCCCAGGTTGCCTCGGAGACGGCGCGGCGGTCGGCGGCGCCGATGTAACGCCGCCCACGGAAGAAATCATTGGCGACCGCGTCCGCCGGACGCGGGCTGGCGTCGATGGCGGCGAGCAGCTCGATACTGGCGGCGAGGCGCGCGGCAGGGGTCACGTGCGGGGGAGCCAGAGGGTGCGAGGGGTTGGGAAGCGCGCCGGGGGGCGACGGGCGAGCCTACGCGCGCCGGGGCTCGGGTGCCAGTCGGGGTGCCAGTGGGGGTGCCAGTGGGGCCGGTTTGCGGGAGGGGAGCGCGTCATGCGCCCGACTTCAGGAGCGCGCGAGCCCCGGCGGTCGTTCGCTCTCCGCTCGGCGGACGCCTCGGGTTCGCGCTGCGTCGGGGTGCCGTGGAAGGCGGGCCGCGGGCGCGCCGCAACGCCCCCGGAAACCCAAACGGCGCCCCCGGGCGGACATTTTCAGGAGCCCCGAACAGGGGCGCTACGCGCCCCGCAGGCAGCCCCGGCAGGTGTGCCTGCGCGGTGTCGCCTGCGGGTCCGTCGGCCGTCGTCCGGCTACTGCTGCGAAGAAGAAGAGGGACTGAATGCTTCGTGCTTGCGGGCCGCCTCCAGGCTCTGCTGGTTCAGCCGGTCCACTTCGGGGTTCTGCGCCTGCGCGCCGCCCGTCATCCCCTTACGCCCGCTCATGGTCCGATAGCTGCCGGAATGCATCGGGTAACCACGCGCGTTGCCCGCGGCGTGCGGGTGGCCCATGGCGCCCGACGAGGTCCGGCCCGAGGACATCCCGCTGCCGGTGGTCCCGTTTCCGGACATGCCACTTCCAGACATTCCCTGCCCGGACGTGCCGGACATGGACGACATCCCGGAATTCGGGGCGGCGTGCTGCCCGGTCGTCGGCTGCACCGACTCGCCGGAGGTCCCGCCGGGCCGGCCCGTCATCGGACCAGGAGCGGTCGATGCGCCGCCGCCTGTATTGGTCATTCCGCTCGCCGCGGAACCCGGCGCGGCGCCATTGGTGCCGGCACCTCCGGTCTGCGCGATCGCGGGCGTGATCCCGATCGTCGCAATACCCAGCGCGAGCGCACCGAGTGTCGTCGTCATTCGCCGTGCGTTCATCAGCGTTCTCCTTGTTTGCAATTCTGCTTGCTTCCGACTGCGGCCGGCGGCGGACCATGCAGACCCGCTCAGCCCTGGGCTGAACCTGGGGATGCACGGCTTCCGATGCCGCTCACAAGCCGGTGCGGGCGACGCCGATGTGGCCGGCCCGGACTGGCGGCCGTCGGACCTACGCCAGGGCAATCCACCCGATTGCCCTGGGACCCGCGCGGCTTCCCCTTGCGGCGGCGTCGCGAATCTGGGCTTCTGAGGAGATGCAGGGGATGGAAGATCCCGCCGAAGCGGGAGGACCGGGAGGCCAGCCAGTACGGCCCGAACATGTGGCGCTCCCGACGACCCGGGATCCGGTCATAAGCCACATACCGCCGCGCGCCGCCGTTACAACGGCCGGCCGCACGGCAGCGAGCGGCCAGACCGCGGGCAAGGCGCAGAGCCACGCCCGTATCGGCCTCAATACGCTGAATTTCTTCCTTGCCGCGACGCAGACCGGCTTCGGACCGTTCATTCCCGTGTTCCTGACCGGTCTGGCCTGGAGCCAGACGGACGTCGGCCTCGCGCTCAGCATCGGAACGGTCGCGGCCATCGCGAGCCAACTGCCAGCCGGCGCGCTGGTCGATGCCGTGGCGGGCAAGCGCATGGTCACGGCACTTGCGCTCGCGCTCACCGGGATCAGTGCGCTGCTGCTCGCCGTCTGGCCACGTCCTGGCCCGGGCTTCGTTGCCCAGGTCTGGTCGGCGCAAGTGCTGCATGCGGTCGCGGCGAGCGCCTTGACCCCTGCCATCGCGGCGCTGACCCTGGGCCTGTGCGGTCACGAGGAATTCAGCGCGCAACTGGGCGGCAACGCGCGCTACGCCTCGCTCGGCGCGGCGGCGGCGGCGGCGCTGCTGGGCGGGTTTGCCACCTGGCAATCGGACCGCGCGGTGTTCCTGGTCACCGCCGTGCTGGTGCTGCCGGCGATTGCGGCATTGGCGCTGCTGCGCCCCGGAGCGTCGGCGAGCGGCCACGGACCACCGCCGCTCGACCATCCGGCGATGCTGCATCCACGGGCCCGGCGCACCGGACCGATGCGGCCCTGGCACATCTTCTTCGAACTGCACCTGCATGTCTTTGCGATCTGCGTGGTGCTGTTCCAGTTCGCCAACGCGGCGATGCTGCCGCTGGCCTTGAACGGGCTGGCACAGCGCGGCCAGGCGAGCGGCCTCGTGATTTCCGCCTCGGTGATCGTACCGCAGGCGGTGGTGGCGGCGACCTCGCCCTGGGTCGGCCGGGCGGCGCAGCGGCTGGGGCGACGGCGGCTGCTGCTCGTGGGCTTCGCCGCCGTGCCGTTGCGCGGGCTGCTGTTCGCCACCCTGCCCGGCGCACCGGCTCTGATCGGATTCGAGGTGCTGGACGGGGTGAGCGCGACGGTGTTCGGCATCATGCTGCCGCTGATCGCCGCCGACCTGACGCGGCAGACCGGCTATCTGAACCTCGCGATCGGCTCGCTGGGACTGGCGGTGGGCATCGGGGCGACGATCAGCACGGTGCTGGCAGGCTGGATCGCCGACCGGGCCGGCGTGCCGACAGCGTTCCTGGCGCTGGCCGCAGCCGGGGCGATCGCCTGGGGCGTGATCCTGCTGGCAATGCCGGAGACGCGCCCGCCGGCCCGCGCGACGTCCGCTCCGGGCGGATCATAGGCCGGAGCGATCGGGGGCCGGAGCAAGCGGGGGCCGAAGCGATCGCGCAGGTCCCGGCAGATCCGCGTCCAATCCCCTGCGCCGGTCAGGCCCGCAACAGATGCACCGAAAACAGCCCCGCCGAATCGGTCCAGACGCGCTCGCCCTGCCAGCCCGCCGCCGCGGCGAGTTCGGCAAACCCGGTCACGGTGTATTTGTAGCTGTTCTCGGTATGGATCGTTTCCCCTTCCGCAAACCGCACCACCTCGCCGGCCACCCGCACCGTCTGCGCACGGCGGCTGACGAGGTGCATTTCAATCCGGCCCTCGTCCGCGTTCCACACCGCGCGGTGGTCGAAGGCAGCAAGGTCGAAGGTCGCCCCCGCCTCACGGTTCAGGCGCACCAGCAGGTTGCGGTTGAACGCCGCCGTCACCCCCGCGGCATCGTCATAGGCCGGCAGCAGGACGGACGGATCCTTGCGCAGATCGGCGCCCACCAGCAGCCGCGCCCCCTCCCCCAGCGCCGCGCGCACGCCGGCGAGGAACATGCGCGCCTCGCCTGGGTCCAGATTGCCGATCGTGGAGCCGGGAAAGAACCCGAGCCGCGCCAGCCCGCGGACCTCGCCCGGCAGCACCACCGGCTGGAGGAAATCGGCCGCCACGGGAAACACCGCCAGGCCGGGCTGTGCCCGCCGCAGCCGCGCAGAGAGCGCCGCCAGCGCCGGGGCAGCGATGTCGATCGGCACATAGGCTGCCACCACCGGCGCGCCGGCGCGCCGCTGATCGAGCAGGAAGCCCGCCTTGGTCTCGTCGCTGGCACCGTATTCCACCAGCGCGACCGGCGCGGGCAGATACGCCGCGACCTCCTCCGCCACGTGCGGCAGCAGGGCCAGTTCGGTGCGGGTCAGGTAGTATTCGGGCAGTTCGGTAATGCAATAGAACAGCCGGCAGCCGGCCTCGTCATAGAACAATTGTGCCGGCAGGGTTTTTCGCCGCGTCCGCAATCCCGCGAGCGCCAGCGCGGCGACGGTGCCCGGCCGCTCGTGCGGAACGAAATCGTCGGGCATCGATTGCCCCCTTCCTATACGTCGCGGGCCAGACGCAGCCCGGAAAACTGCCAGCGCTTCTCCGGATGGAAGAAGTTGCGGTAGCTGTCCCGCGCATGGCCTGCCGGCGTGGCGAGCGAGCCGCCGCGCAGCACCATCTGCCCGATCATGAATTTGCCGTTGTATTCGCCGACGGCACCCGCCGCCGGCCGATAGCCCGGATAGGGCAGGTAGGCGCTGGCGGTCCATTGCCAGACCCGGCCGGTGGCCTCCGCCATCCCCGCCAGCCGCGCCGCGATCTCCCACTCCGCCTCGGTCGGGAGGCGTGCGCCGGCCCAGCGGGCAAAGGCGTCGGCCTCGTACCAACTGATATGCCGCACCGGCGCGGCGGGATCGATCGGAGCCAGGCCGCCGAGGCCCATCTGCCACCATGCCCCGTCGCGCTCGTGCCAATGCAAGGGCGCGGCCCAGCCTTCCGCCATCACCTGCGCCCAGCCGTCCGACATCCACAGGGTGGAAGTCCGATAGCCGCCGTCGGCAATGAAATCGGCCCACGCGCCGTTGCGTACCAGGCGGGAAGCGATGGCATAGGGAGCCAGAAACACGCGGTGCCGCGGGGCCTCGTTGTCGAAACAGAAGCCCTCCCCGGCGTGGCCGATCTCGACCAGCCCGCCGGCGCAGGGCAGGAACCGGTCCGCCACCGTCGCGCCGGCGGGTTCGGTCCAGCCGGGCAGCACCGCCGGCGTCAGCGGGTTCTGCGCGAAGCCGTGCAGCATGTCGGTCAGCAGCAGCTCCTGATGCTGCTGTTCGTGCTGTAGCCCGAGTTCGACCAGCTCGGCGGCGGCATCCGCCCGCGCCGTCAGCAGCGCCGCCATCGCCGCGTCCACATGGGCGCGATAGGCGCCGATCCGCGCCGCCGGGGGACGGGTCAGCATCCCGCGCGCCGGGCGCGGATGGCGCGGCCCGACCTGTTCGTAATAGGAATTGAACAGATAGCCGAAGTCGGGGTCGAACACCTCGTAGCCAGGCACGAAGGGGAGCAGGACGAACGTCTCGAAGAACCAGGTGGTATGCGCGCGGTGCCATTTGACGGGGCTCGCATCCGGCATCGACTGCAGACCCTGGTCCTCCGCGCTCAGCGCCCCGGCCAGGGCTTCGGTATGCGCCCGGATCGCGCGGTAGCGGGCGAGCGCCGGCGCCGTCGCCCCGTCTTCCCCGATCACCGCGGACACTCCGTGCATGGCGCCCTACAGCATCCGTTGCAGGATCAGTTTCTGCACATCGGAGGTGCCTTCGTAAATCTGGCACACCCGCACGTCGCGGTAGATCCGCTCCACCGGATAGTCGGCCAGGAAGCCGTAGCCGCCCAGCGTCTGGATCGCCGCGCTGCACACCGCCTCGGCCGCTTCGGAGGCGAACAGCTTGGCCATGCAGGCGGCTTCCAGCGCCGGCTCGCCGGCCGCTTTCAGGCGCGCGGCATGCAGGGTCATCTGGCGGGCGGCTTCCAGCCGCGTCTTGGCATCGACCAGGCGGAACGCGACCGCCTGGTGGGCGATGATCGGCTGGCCGAAGGCAGTGCGGTCGCGAGCGTAGGCGATCGCAAAATCGAGCGCCGCGCGCGCCATTCCCACGCTCTGCGCGGCGATGCCGATGCGACCCGATTCCAGAGTGGAGAGCGCGATCTTGTAGCCCTCCCCTTCCCGCCCGACGAGCTGATCGGGGGCCAGTTCCATATCCTCGAACGCGAGCGCGCAGGTGTCGGAGGCTTTCTGCCCCAGCTTCTCCTCGACCCGCAGCACCTTGAAGCCCGGGGTCGCCTTGTCGGCGACGAAACAGGAGATGCCTTTCTTCCCGGCACCCGGATCGGTCACCGCGAAGAAGACGATGCTGCCGGGCAAGGTGGCGTTGGAAATGAACTGCTTCGCGCCGTTGACGATCCAGCGGTCGCCGCGGCGCACCGCGCGGGTGCGCAGGTTGGAGGCATCCGATCCCGCCTGCGGCTCGGTGAGGCCGAACGAGCCGACATGCGCGCCGCTCGCCAGCGGGCGCAGCCAGCGGTCCTTCTGCGCATCGGTGCCGAACGTGTCGAGCACGACGCAGGTGGGCGAGTTGTGCACCGAAACGAGGGTGGACACCGCGCCGTCGCCGGCAGCGATCTCCTCCAGCAGCAGCGCGTAGGTGACGGGATCGAGCTCCGAGCCACCCCATTCGGCGGGGGTGGTGGCACCGAGGATGCCAAGCTCGCCCAGTTCTGCGATGATGCCGGGCTCGATCCGCCCGGCCTTCTCGCGCGCTGCCGCGCCGGGGGCGAGGCGTTCGGCACCGAACTGGCGGCCCATGTCGAGCACCAGGGGATCGGGGGTCATGGCGCGTCCTCCTCTGCCCGTCTTGATTAGCGCCGAACCGGCGGGATTGGAAACCGCGCCGGGATGGGATTTCCTGGCGCCATGCGGGTCATAGATATGCGCGGCGAGACGGACTGGGACGGCTGGCGGGCCGCCGCTCGCGCGCTTGTGCTGGCGGGCACGCCGCCGGACACGCTGCGCTGGACGATGAACCCCGCCGCCGCCGCGCCGCCCCCGCACGCCGAGGGCCGGTTCGGGGTGCCGCGCACCTTGGTCGCCCTCGCCGCCCAGGCGATCCAGGCGCGCGACCCCGAGCGGTTCGCCCTGCTCTATCGCCTGGTCTGGCGCGCCAACGCCGGCGAAGCGGTGATGGAAGACCGCGACGATCCCGACCTGGCGCAGGCCCGCGCGCTGGCCCTCGCGGTCCGGGCGGAGGCGCACCGGATGCGCGCGCTGCTCCGCTACCTGCCGGCAGCGGACGGTGCCCGTCTGCTCGGCTGGTATGCTCCCGCCCATTTCGTGCTGGAGGCGAATGCGCAACTGCTGGCGCGGTGGTACCCCGGGTTCGCCGTTTCGATCCTGACCCCCGACGGCAGCGCGCACTGGGACAGGACGGGGGACGACACGAGGCTGCGCTTCGGCCCGGTGGTGGACCCGGCTCTGGTCCCGGACGATGCGGCGCTGCGCGCCTATTGGAGCGAATTCGGCACCGACCTACTGGCCGCGAGCACGGCGGGAACCTCGCTCCCGGAGGCCGAGGCGTTCGAGGAAGCGCGCCGTCCGCCGGACCGCCCGGCGCTCGGGCCGGTGGTGCCCGGGGGCTACGGGGCGACCGACCCGGCGCTCGACACGGCCGCGCGGGAAGCAGCCTCCTGCCGGCGCTGCCCGCTCGGCGGGCCGGCGACGCAGACCGTATTCGGCGAAGGCCCGGCCGGCGCCCGCGTCATGTTCATCGGCGAGCAGGCAGGGGATCAGGAGGATGTGATCGGCCGCCCCTTCGTCGGCCCCGCCGGCCAGTTGCTGGACCGCGCGCTCGAAGAAGCCGGCATCGACCGCCGCGCCGTGTGGATCAGCAACGCCGTGAAGCACTTCAAGTTCATCGAGCGCGGCCGTCGCCGCCTGCACCAGACCCCGCAAGCGCCCGAGATCGAGGCCTGCCGGTTCTGGCTGGATGTGGAACGGGTGCGGCTGCGCCCTGCCCTGCTCGTGCTGCTGGGGGCGACGGCGGCGCGCGCGGTGCTCGGGCGGCCGGTGACGATCGGGCGTGAACGCGGGCGGCCGATCCGCCTGTCGGAGCATGAAACGGCGCTGGTCACGGTGCATCCCTCGTTCCTGCTGCGGGTGCCGGACGAAGCGGCACGGACGCGGGAATACGCCGCCTTCGTTGCGGATCTTCGCGTGGCGGCAGGGCTGGGCGCAGCCGCGTCGGCTTGACAACCGGGCGGCCGGGGCTACCACCCGGCGGAACCCGCCACTCCGTGCGCACGGCGCCGCCGCGCCCCGGCATGCATCTGAAAGCGGGCATGCAACTGAAAGAGAGGCTAGCCATGTATCCGGATGTCCTGCTGCTGATCGACGGCGCCTGGACCAAGTCCGACTCCGGACGCAGCCTGCCGGTGGTCAATCCCGCCAGCGGCGAGACCAACGGCACGGTCGCGCACGCCGGACGTGCCGATCTCGACCGCGCTTTGGAAGCCGCCGACAAGGGCTTCCGCGTCTGGCGCAGGATGTCCGCCTACGATCGCTCGAAGCTGATGCGCAAAGCGGCCGAGCTGTTGCGGGAACGGGCCGATGCCGTCGCCCGGCTGATGACCCTGGAACAGGGCAAGCCGCTCGCCGAAGCCAAGGGCGAAACGCTCGCCGGCGCCGACGTGATCGACTGGTTCGCGGAAGAAGCCCGCCGCGCCTATGGCCGCGTGGTGCCCGCGCGCGCCGAAGGCATCTACCAGCTCGTGCTGAAGGAGCCGGTCGGCCCGGTGGCGGCGTTCACGCCGTGGAACTTCCCGATCAACCAGGTGGTACGCAAGCTGTCCGCCGCGCTGGCCGCCGGCTGTTCCATCATCGTCAAGGCGCCGGAGGAAACCCCCGCCTCCCCGGCCGAGCTGATCCGTTGCTTCGTCGATGCCGGCGTGCCGGCCGGCGTGGTGAACCTCGTCTATGGCGTGCCGGCGGAGATTTCCGAATACCTGATCCCGCATCCGGTGATCCGGAAAATCTCGTTCACCGGTTCGACCGTGATCGGCAAGCAGCTCGCCGCGCTGGCCGGGGCGCATATGAAGCGGGTGACGATGGAACTGGGCGGGCACGCGCCTGCGATCGTATTCGACGACGCCGACATCGATACGGCGGCGAAGATCCTCTCGGCCAACAAGCTGCGCAATGCCGGGCAGGTGTGCATTTCGCCCACCCGCTTCCTGGTGCAGGAGCCGGTGTACGATGCGTTCGTGGAGCAGTTCACCGCACGGATCAAGGCGGCCAAGGTGGGCGACGGGCTGGACTCCGGCACCACCATGGGCCCGCTCGCCAATCCGCGCCGGATCACGGCGATGGAGAATTTCATCGCCGATGCGGTGAAGCATGGGGCAACGGTGCGCACCGGCGGCAACCGGATCGGCAACAAGGGCAATTTCTTCGAGCCCACGGTGCTGACCGACGTGCCGCAGGACGCGCGCATCATGAACGAGGAGCCGTTCGGCCCGGTGGCCGTGATCTCCCGCTTCCACAGCTTCGACGACGTGGTGGCGGAGGCGAATCGGCTGCCGTTCGGCCTGGCCTCCTATGCCTATACGCGCTCCGCCCGCACGGCGAACGCGATCGCCGCCGCGGTGGAGGCGGGGATGATGTCCATCAATCACCACGGGCTGGCCCTGCCGGAGGTGCCGTTCGGGGGCGTGAAGGATTCCGGCTACGGGTCGGAAGGCGGACTTGAGGCGATCGAAGCGTACCTGAACACCAAGTTCGTGTCGCAAGCCGGGTTATAGCGCGGCGATGCGGGGCGGGTTTAGCCCGCCCCGCAGCTCGGCTTGCAAAAATTCCCTGTAAAACTTGCAGAACCACTGGCAGAATCCGCGCGACGCGGCTAGAGCCGTTGCAGCGACGCGGCGAATCGGCACGCGCCGTGGCCAGATCAAGCAACCGCGCGGCCTTGCCTGGTCCTAAGGCGTCGGCGAGCCGCGACAACACGCTGAGGAGACAGCATGTCGAAAGCCTTCATCGCTCAGGCGATCCAGGAATCCGCCGAGATCACCGGCGCAGCCTCCAACCGCGCCGCCGGCTATGTGATGGAAGCGATCGTCAGGGAGCTCAAGAAGTCCGGCAAGTTCACCCTGCCCAGCTTCGGCACTTTCACCGTGCGCAAGACGAAGGCCCGCAAAGGGCTGAACCCGCGCACCGGCGAGGCCATCAAGGTGAAAGCCGGCAAGACGGTGCGGTTCAAGGCCTCCCCCACACTCAAGAAGGCGGTCTGACCGGCACGGCGTTCCTCTTGCGGGCCGGAGGGCTTTCTGCCCTCCGGCCAATTTCCTTGCGGGCACGGCATGGGCCGTGACCGGTCGCTTTGCGTCGTGTCGGGCTTGCCCCCGGGTGCGGCCTGGGGCGTGTTCGCGGTCCTGCTCGGCACCCTGGTGGTGCCGCTCAATTCCGCAGTCAATGTCGATTTTCCATCGATCACCCGGCATTTCGACCTGCCGATCCCGCTGATCCAGTGGATCGTCATCTCCTACACCCTGACCACCGCCAGCCTCATGCTGGTATTCGGCCGCGTCGCCGACATGCTGGGCTATCGGCGGATATTCCTGGCCGGCTGCGCCTGGAACGCAATCGCCTTCATGCTTTGCGCCGTCGCGCCCAGCTACGCCTGGCTGCTCGCCGCCCGCGTGCTGCAAGGCATCGGTGCGGGGCTGGTGCTGAGCTGCGGGCCGGCGCTGATCACCGCGCTGTATCCCGAAGCGCAACGGGCGCGCGCGCTCGGGGTGTACACCCTCGGCTTTGGCCTCGGCGGCGCGCTCGGGCCCGCGTTCGGCGGGCTGCTGGCGGCCCGCTTCGGCTGGAGCGCGGTGTTCTGGGCGCGGGTGCCGATTGCCGCGCTCGGCGGGCTGGCCGGCCTGGCGCTGCCGGCGGCGCCGCATCGGGGACACGGGGAGCGCTTCGACCTCGCCGGCGCGGCGCTGCTGGTACTGGCGATCGGAGCGCTGCTGCTGGCGCTCAATCGGTTCCGGACCCCGGTTCTCGCGCTGCCTGCCGCCGCGGGTGCGGCGCTGGCGCTCGCCGCCTTCATCCGGCGGGAGGGCCGGGTGCGGCATCCGATGCTCGACCTGCGGCCGTTCCGCGATCCCGGCTTCGCACGCGCCAATCTTGCCAACGCGCTGATGAACCTGGCCGCGTTCGCGGTGCTGCTGCTGGTGCCGTTCGCCCTGGCGCGGCTGCCGGGCTTCTCCACCGCGGCGGACGGTCTCCTGCTCGCCGTCTCGCCGGCGGGAGTGATGCTGGGCGGCCCGCTGGCCGGCCGCCTGGCCCTGCGTGTGCCACCCGCCGTGCTGATGACGGCGAGTGCGGGGCTGATCGCAGCGGGGCTGGCCTGCATCGCCGGGTCGGGCCTCGATCCCGCCGTCCCAACCCTGGATATGCTGACCTTGGGCATGCTGGCCCAAGGTGTCGGCCTCGGCATGTTCCAGGTTGCGTATTTCGACGTCGTGACGGGGGCAATTCCGCTGCGTGACCGAGGGGTGGCCGGCAGCCTCGGGATGCTCACCCGGACGCTCGGTCTGGTCGCCGGCGCCACGGTGCTGATGTCGGTGTTCCAGACGGTGCACGACAGGGCGCTGCAGCAGGGGGCAGGCAACGAGGTGGCGTTCTGGCTCGGGTTCCACACCACCTTCCTGTTCGCGGCCGCCCTGCCCGCGTTGCTCGTGGTCGTGGACCTGGTACGCTGGCGCACCGGACGGCAGCCCTGAACCGCGATGCGGCGGGTCTGCGCTAGTGTCCTGCCCCTTACCTTCGCTGCCCTTCGCAGCGAAGGTAAGGGATCAGCAGGCCACTGAAAATAAAGAGCTTGTGTGCCGATTCTGACCGCCGACGACGGCAACATGCGTCAGGATCGGCACACTAGGTGACGCGCAGGAAGGTTCCATCCGGACCGAGCATTGCCAGCACCCCGGTCCGGATGTCGAAATGCGCCCCGTGCAGGCGAAGCCTGCCGTCCGCCACGCGGGTGGCGATCCAGGGGAAGGTCAGCAGGTTGTCGCAGGCCAGGCGCACCGTGGCATGCTCACAGGCCAGTTGCGGATCGGCAGGGTGGCAGGCCAGGACGCGCGCGCAGGCCGGCTCCGCCAGCCGGATCCAGGGGCCGACGAAGGTTTCCAGCCCCTCCGGCACGCCTTCGATCAGAGCCCGCACGCCACCGCACAACCCATGCCCCATCACGATCAGGTCCGACACGCCGAGGCCGAGCACGCCGAATTCCACCGCCGCGCTGGTGCCGTGGTACGCGCCGTCCGGCTGAAAGGGCGGCACCAGGTTGGCGACGTTGCGGACCACGAAAATCTCGCCCGGCGCGGCATCGAAGATCATGGCCGGATCAACCCGGCTGTCGGCGCAGGCGATGACCAGCGCGCGCGGCTGCTGACCGTGCTCGGCAAGCCGCTCCAGCATCTGCCGCCGGTGCGGCCAGGTTTCGGTGCGGAAGCGGCGGTAGCCGGCGATCAGGGCGTCCATGGCGGGTCTTTCGTGGAGGTTGCTCGCCGCACCCCCGGGAGGCGATCAAGGAGGCGCATCGGCGCTCGATTCCGAGGCAGGGAACCACGCGCGACGGGATGCCGGGAGCCGGGGGCCGACAACAGCACCGACCCGGCTGCCGCCGGGGAGCCTGATACCACCGCGACGCCGGACCGCGCGGCATTCTTCGCTGTCGAGACCCGTACCGCCTGGCTCCGCCGCTGCGGGCGCATCGGCGGCCGAAGCCAAAATTCGCGGTTTCGTTCCGAGTTGTTGGCGCGCCCGGAGAGACTCGAACTCCCAGCCCCCAGATTCGTAGTCTGGTGCTCTATCCAATTGAGCTACGGGCGCCGCCGGAGCGGCCCATGTAGTCGAACCGCCCCGCGGGAGCAAGCCCCGCGGACGCCGATCCCGTTCAGGCAGCCATGCGATCGAGCTCGGCCAGCAGCGCCGCACCCATCGCCTCGGTGCCGACCGGCGACGTTCCCGGCGCCACGATGTCGGCGGTGCGCAGACCGGAGGCCAGCACGTTGGTGCAGGCGCGCTCGATCAGCGCCGCGTCCTCCTCCATGTCGAAGGAATAGCGCAGCAGCATCGCGAAGCTCAGCATCTGCGCCAGCGGATTGGCGATGCCCTTGCCGGCGATGTCCGGCGCGCTGCCGTGGATCGGCTCATACAGCGCGTGCCGCTTGCCGGACGGCTGCACGCGCGCCGAGCGTCGCGGAGGGCAGCATGCCCGAGGCTGCCGGTCAGCATCGAGGCCAGGTCGGACAGCAGGTCGCCGAAGATGTTGGACGTGACGATCACGTCGAACTGCCGCGGGTTGCGCACGAGCTGCATGGCGCAGTTGTCGGCGTACATGTGCGACAGCGCCACGTCGGCGTATTCGCGCGCGTGCAGCGCGGTGACGGTCTGGCGCCAGAACAGGCCGGACTGCATCACGTTGGCCTTTTCCACGCTGGTCACGCGGTTGCTGCCGCTTGCGCGCCAGCTCGAAGCCGACGCGCGCGACGCGCTCGATCTCGGCGGTGGTGTAGGTTTCGGTGTCGAAGCCGCGCTGCTAGCCGTCCGGCAGGGTCTCGATCGCCGCGCGGCTCGCCGAAATAGATGCCGCCGGTGCTTTCGCGCACGATCATCAGATCGAGGCCGCGCACCACCTCGGGCTTCAGCGTGGAGGCATCGACCAGCGGATCGAGCACGATCGCCGGGCGCAGGTTGGCGAACAGGTCCGAGTTCCTTGCGCAGCCGCAGGATGGCGATCTCCGGGCGCATGTCGAAGCCGAGCTTGTCCCATTGCGGCCCGCCGACCGAGCCGAACAGGATCGCATCGGCGTCCTTCGCCGCCTGCATCGTCTCGTCCGTGATCGGCGTGCCGCGCGCGTCGATCGCGGCGCCGCCGACCAGGTCCTCGGTGATGTCGAAGGAGACCATGCGGCGGCGGTCCATCCAGTCGATCACGCGGCGGACCTCGCGCATCACCTCGGGGCCGATGCCGTCGCCGGGCAGGACCAGCAGTTTCTTGTTGGCGGCCATGTCGGTCGGGTCCTTCTCAGGCGGCAGTGATGGCGGGCACCAGGGCTGCTCGGCGCCGGCGCTGCGTCTCGTAGGCGTCGATCGATTTCGGGCGTGCTGCATGGTCTGGCCGATGTCGTCCAGGCCGTTCAGCAGCAGGTGCTTGCGGAACGGGTCGATCTCGAAGTGGATTTCCTCGCCGTTCGGCCGCACCACCACCTGGCGCTCCAGATCGACGGTGAGCCGCGCGTTGCCGCCGAGCTTGCGCATCCTCGATCAGCGCGTCGCACACCGCGCGCGGCAGGCGGATCGGCAGGATGCCGTTCTTGAAGCTGTTGTTGTGGAAGATGTCGGCGAAGTCCGGCGCGATGACGCAGCGGATGCCGAAGTCCAGCAGCGCCCAGGGCGCGTGCTCGCGCGACGAGCCGCAGCCGAAATTCTCGTGCGCGATCAGGATCTGCGCATGGCGGTACGGCTCCTGGTTCAGCACGAACTCCGGCCGCTCCTTGCCCGTCCGCGTCGTAGCGCAGCGTGTCGAACAGATGCACGCCCGAGGCCGGAGCGCTTGATGGTCTTCAGGAACCGCGCCGGGATGATCTTGTCGGTATCGACATTCGCCATCGGCAGCGGCGCGGCGACGGCGGTGAGCGTGGTGAACTTGTCCATGATCCACCCTCCCCTCAGACCAGTTCCCGCACATCGGCCAGCCGCCCGGTCACCGCCGCGGCGGCGGCCATCGCCGGCGAGACGCAGATGCGTGCGCCCGCCCGGGCCCTGCCGGCCCTCGAAGTTGCGGTTCGACGTGCTGGCGCAGCGCTGGCCGCGGCGTCAGCTTGTCGGGGTTCATGCCCAGGCACATGGAGCAGCACGGCTCCCGCCACTCGAACCCGGCCTCCAGCAGCACGCGGTCCAGCCCCTCCTGCCTCCGCCTGCTGCTTCACCAGGCCCGAGCCGGGCACCACCAGCGCGCGCACGCCGGCGGCCACCTTGCGGCCCGCGGCCACCGCGGCGGCGGCGCGGATGTCCTCGATCCGGCCGTTGGTGCAACTGCCGATGAACACCACGTCGATCGGCACGTCCTGCCAGCTTCTGCCCGGGCGTCAGCGCCATGTAGTCGAGCATGCGCTGCATCTGCGCCCGCGCCGCCTCGTCCTCGGCGCAGCGCCGGGTCGGGCACCGACGCCGGTCACCGGCACCACCGCGCCCGGGTTGGTGCCCCAGGTGACCATCGGCGCGATGTCGGCGGCATCCAGCACCACCGTCCTGTCGTAGACCGCGCCCGGATCGGACGGCAGGGTGCGCCAGTAGGCCACCGCCTGCTCGAACGCCGCGCCCTTCGGCGCGTAGTCGCGGCCCTTGCACGTAGGCGAAGGTGGTCTCGTCCGGCGCGATCAGCCCGGCGCGCGCGCCGGCCTCGATCGACATGTTGGACACCGTCATCCGCCCGGCCATGTCCAGCGCGCGGATCGCCTCGCCGGCGTACTCGATCACGTGGCCGGTGCCGCCGGCGGTGCCGATCTTGCCGATGATCGCCAGCACGATGTCCTTGGCCGATGCAGCCGAAGCCCAGCGTGCCGTCCACCCGCACCAGCATGTTCTTCGCCGGCCGCTGCAGCAGGGTCTGGGTGGCCAGCACGTGCTCCACCTCCGACGTGCCGATGCCGAAGGCCAGCGCGCCCATCGCGCCGTGGGTGGAGGTGTGGCTGTCGCCGCAGACGATGGTCATGCCCGGCAGGCAGATGCCCAGCTCCGGGCCGATGATGTGCACGATGCCCTGCCGCACATCCAGGATCGGGATGTACGGCACGCCGAACTGCGACGACGTTCCGCTCCAGGGTCTCGACCTGGATGCGGCTGTCCTCCTCCTTGATGCCCAGACGCGCGATCCGTGGTCGGGATGTTGTGGTCGGCCACCGCGATGGTCGCATCCGGGCGGCGCACCGGCCGGCCCGCCAGGCGCAGCCCCTCGAAGGCCTGCGGACTGGTCACCTCATGGACGAGATGCCGGTCGATGTAGAGCACGCACGTGCCGTCCGGCAGCCGCTCCACCACATGGCTGTCCCAGATCTTGTCGAACAACGTCCGCGGCTTGTTGCCAGACATCGGCGTCGCCTCCTCGGGTAGAATTGGGGTGGTCAAGCAAGGCCAGGGGGCTTTGCCCCCTGGACCCCCACCAAGGGCTCGCCCTTGGAACCCTTCCGTTGGTTCCGTGCGTGCGGGGGGTGTCTCGGGTCCGGGCCGGGCGCCTGGGGCGGGCGGGTTTGGGCGGGGATAGGGCGCAAGCGCGCCCTATCCCCGCCCAAACCCGCCCGCCCCAGGCAGCCCGGCCCGGACCCGAGACACCCCCCGCACGCACGGAAGAAAATAGATAGGGTCCAGGGGGCAAAGCCCCCTGGCCTTGCTTGACCGTCCCGCTCACTCCGCCGAGGCGGCCGCGGCTGGGGTTTCGGTGCTGCGGGCTTTCTCGGCGATGCGGGCGGATTTGCCGGAGCGGCCACGCAGGTAATACAGCTTGGCGCGGCGCACGTCGCCGCGGCGGACCACGGCGATCTCGGCGATCGTCGGCGAATACAGCGGGAACACGCGTTCCACGCCTTCGCCGTAGCTGATCTTGCGCACGGTGAAGTTGCTGTTCAGGCCCTTGTTGGAGCGCGCGATGCACCACGCCTTCGAAGGCCTGGGTGCGGCTGCGTTCGCCTTCGACCACCTTCACCGACACGCGCACGGTGTCGCCGGGGGCGAATTCGGGCACGGCGCGGTCGGCCGTCAGGCGGGCGATCTGCTCGGCCTCGTAGGCCTGGATGATGTTCATGGGAGTGCGGTCCTTTCGTGCGGATCGGATTATGGCGCCGCGGGGCTGTCTGGCAACGGGGGCGGCGTGCCGCGCCCAGAGGTCGGGGCGGCGGGTTCGGGTGATCGTCTCGGCCTCGGCGCGACGCCAGGCGGCGATGGCGGCGTGGTGGCCGGACAGCAGCACGTCCGGCACGCGGCGGCCCTGCCCAGTCGGCGGGGCGGGTGTAGTGCGGGTATTCGAGCAGGCCGGCGCTGAAGCTTTCCTCCTCGGCGCTGTCGGCGGCGCCCATGACGCCGGGCAGCAGGCGGACGCGGCGTCGAGCAGCACCATCGCGGCGAGCTCCCCGCCCGACAGGACGTAGTCGCCGATGCGAGACTTCCTCCAGCCCGCGCGCCTCGATCACCCGCTGGTCGACGCCCTCGTAGCGCCCGCAGAGCAGGATGACGCCCGGCCCGGCGGCGAGGCGCGCGGCCTGGTCCTGGGTGAACGGGCGCCCGCGCGGGGTCAGCGCCAGCAGCGGCCGGTCGTCGGCGACGGCGGCGATCGCCGCGTCCACCACGTCCGGCGCGCAGCACCATGCCGGCGCCACCGCCGAACGGGGTGTCGTCGACCGTGCGATGGCGGTCGGTGGCGAAGTCGCGGATGTCGACCGCCTGCCAGCGACCAGCGCCCGGTGTCGCAGCGCGCGGCCGGCGAGCGAATGGCCGAGCGGGCCGGGGAACATCTCGGGGAACAGGGTCAGCACGGTGGCGCGCCAGGTCATGGGGCCTGGCTCCGCGGCTCGGCGCCACCCGGACGGCGCGAAGGGGCGCGGCGCGGCGGGGCGGCGGGTTCGGCGGGAGCCGCGACGATTTCGTTCGGCATGGCCACCACCACCCGCCCGCCGGCCAGATCGACCTCCGGCACCGCCGCGCGGGTGAACGGCACGAGCAGCGGCGCCGCCTCCGGACGGGCGATTTCCAGGCTGGCGCCGGCGCCGTAGTCGTGCACCGCGATCACCTCGCCAAGCGCCGCGCCGGCGGGGTCGACCGCCGCCAGCCCGACCAGGTCCGCGAGGTAGTATTCGTCGGCTGCCGGCGCCGGCAGCCGGGCGCGCGGGACGAACAGCCGCAGGTTGACGAGGCGCTCCGCCGCCGTGCGATCGGCGACCGGCAGCGCGGTTCCGGCTTGCAGTTCCGCGATCTCCGCCAGCCCTTCCCCGCGCCAGCGCAGGGTGAAGCATCGGCCGTCCTCGGCCTCCAGCGCGCCGTACTCCGCCAGCGCCGTGGGCGGATCGGTGTAGCTCACGACATGCACCAGCCCCCGCACGCCGTGCGGGCGCCCGATCACGCCGAGCAGGACGCGGGAGGCGGGCACCGATCGCTCAGCCCGCGGCCTTGGCCGCGCGTTCCTGCGCCTTCTTCTTCGGCGCCGACTTGCTGCGGCTGCTCGCGCCAGGCCGGCATCGGGGCGAGGCCGGCGCGGCCGAGGAAGCGCGCCACGCGATCGGTCGCCAGCGCGCCCTGCCCCAGCCAATGCTGCACCCGCGCATCGACGAGGCGGATGCGGTCGGCATGCTCGGCCGGCAGCATCGGGTTGTAGCTGCCCACCTTCTCGATGAAGCGCCCGTCACGCGGGCGAACGGCTGTCGGCCACCACGATGTGGTAGTAGGGGCGCTTCTTCGCGCCGGCACGCGCCAGGCGGATTTTCAGACCCATCGGTTTCGTATCTCCTGTTAAAAGCCCCGGCCGGGCGGCCGGTTGCCTTGAGCCATGCCCTTGGGCAGCAGCGCGGACAGGCCGTGCCGCATCAGCCCCTTCTGCCCGAGCTTGTTCATGCGCTTCATCATCGCGCTCATGTCGTCGAACTGCTTCAGCAGCTTGTTCACGTCCTGCACCGTGGTGCCGGAGCCGCGCGCGATGCGCTTCTTGCGCGACGCCTTGATGATGTCGGGCGCGCGCCGTTCCTTGGGCGTCATCGACGAGATGATCGCCTCCTGCCGCTTCAGGATTTTGGTATCGAGCTTGGCGTCGTCGAGCTGCGCCTTGATCTTGCCCACCCCCGGCAGCATCCCGAGGATGCCCGACAGCGAGCCCATCTGCCGATCTGGCGCAACTGCGCGGCGTAGTCCTCAAGGTCGAACTTGCCGCGCGCCATCTTGGCGGCAAGCTTCTCGGCCTCGTCCTGGTCGATCGTCTCGCCGGCCTTCTCCACCAGGCCGACGATGTCGCCCATGCCCAGGATGCGGCCGGCGACGCGCTCGGGGTGGAACTCCTCCAGCGCGTCGAGCTTCTCGCCAAGCGCCGATCAGCTTGATCGGCGCGCCGGTGACCGCACGCATCGACAGCGCCGCGCCGCCGCGGGCGTCGCCGTCCATGCGGGTCAGCACGATGCCGGTGACGCCGACCGCCTCGTGGAAGGCGCGCGCGGTGTTCACCGCGTCCTGGCCGGTCATGGCATCGACGACCAGCAGCGTTTCGGCGGGGTTGGTGGCGGCGCGGATCGCCTTCACCTCGTCCATCAGCGCTTCGTCGATGGACAGCCGGCCGGCGGTGTCGAGGATCACGAGGTCGAAGCACCTCGCGCCGGCCGGTTTCCATGGCGCGCAGGGCGATCTGCACCGGCGTCTGGCCGGCGACGATGGGCAGGCGAGGGCACGCCGGCGCGCTCGCCGAGCTGGGCGAGCTGCAACTGCGCGGCGGGGCGCTGGGTATCGAGGCTGGCAAGCAGCACCCGCTTGCGCGCGCGCTCGCTTCAGCCGCAGCGCAATCTTGCCCGCGGTGGTGGTCTTGCCCGAGCCCTGCAGGCCGACCATCAGCACCGGGATCGGCGCCGCGGCGTTGAGGTTGAGCGGGACGGCGCCTTCGCCGCCCAGCTCCTCGATCATCACGTCGTTGACGATCTTGACGATCTGCTGGCCGGGGGTGACGCTGCCCAGCACCTCGGTGCCCAGCGCACGTTCGCGCACCTTGGCGATGAAGTCGCGCACCACGGGCAGGGCGACGTCGGCGTCGAGCAGGGCGAGGCGGACCTCGCGCAGCGCCTCGCCCACGTCGATCTCCGACAGCGCGCCGCGGCGGCGCAGCCGGTCGAAGACCCCGGAGAGCTTGTCGGACAGCGCCTCGAACACGAGCAGACCACTCCATGACAGATCGCGCCGCTGCGCGAGACTTCGCGGAGCGGCGGGGCCCCCGCGCAGGGGGCGGGGACCGGACGGACGGGATGTCCCCGGGTGCGGCGCATATGCGAGCCGGGGGCGCGGCGTGTCAAGGTCGGCGGGCGGCAGCGGGCCGGCTGGGGGCGGCACGCCCACGACAATCAGGGCACGCGCGCGTAAGCACGGGACCCGCAGACGGCCGGTCGGGGAGCGGCGCGTTGTACAAATGGCCGTCGAAAGGACCGAAACGGCCTACGACGTTGTACAATCGGACGTTCGCCGCGGGATCGCTTGTACAGCCGCGGGAAATCTGTCCGTATCATCGGCGTGGCCTTTGCGGAGGCGCCGACCGTCTCCCTCCCTGCGGGGCGGAGCGTCAACGCAGCGCCGAAAGGACGGCAACGGCCGAGGACGTCGTACAACCGGGCGATCACCGCAGGCCGGGACGTACAGCCACCGCAAGCCTGCCGGCCTCCCGGCATTATCCGCCGGTTCACCATTGCCGTGCCAGGCTCCCCTGCCCGCCACCGGAGCCACCGGATGAACGCCCTCACCCGATCCGCAGCCATCGCCCGCATCCGCACGTTCGCCTTCGCCGGGATCGACGCGGTGCCGGTGGAAGTGCAGGTGCAGATCTCCGCCGGCCTGCCCGCCTTCCTCAACGTGTAGCCATTTACACCCGGAATGCGCTATGCTCCAGATATGAGGCATGCCTATAGCTATATCCGGTTCTCCAGCCCCGACCAGGCCAAAGGCGACAGTATGCGGCGGCAGATTGAGGCCGCCGAGACTTACGCCAGGGCGCACGGGCTTCAGCTCGACGACAGGTTGACGGATACAGGGCTATCCGCGTGGAGCGGTGCCCATCGCACCAGGGGCTCGCTTGGACGATTTCTTGACGCGATAAGCCGGGGCCAGGTCGAACCCGGCTCCATCCTGATCGTCGAGGCGCTGGACCGGCTCAGTCGGGAAACCCCGCTCGAAGCACTCGATCAGCTTCGTTCGGTTTTGCGGGCTGGGGTGGATATCGTCACCCTCTCCGATGGCCAGCACTATAGCAAGGACAAGCTCGGACAACTGGACGCGTTGCTCGTCGCACTGGTGCGTATGAGCACCGCTTACGGTGAATCGCAGCAGAAGAGTGAGCGAGTCAGGGAAGCGTGGCAGCAGAAGAAGAAGCGGGCTGCTGAGCACAAGGAAGCCCTGACACGGGGAGGCGTCGCCTGGTGTCGGATCGAGGATAAGCGCTATGTCCTCGTCCCGGAGCGCGCCGAGATCGTTCGCCGGATATTTGCTGAATGTGCAAATGGCGTTGGCCACTATGCCATTGCTATTCGGCTCAACCGGGAAGGAGTTCCGCATTGGGGTCGGTCAGTCGGCTGGCACTTCTCCTACATCAAGAAGATTCTCACAAACCGCGCGGTGCTTGGGTTCTATCAACCGCATCGAAAAGTGAATGGAAAGCGGATCATCGAGGGTGACGAGATTGCCGATTATTATCCTGCGGTGATCAGCTCCGACCTGTTCTGGTCCGCACAGGCGGCCATGTCACAGCGCCGGACGAACGGTGGGGGCCGACGCGGAAAAACATTCAGCAACGTCTTTTCACATGTCGCTCGATGTGCCTGCGGACGGCCAATGACCCACGTTGACAAGGGTGAGAAGAAAGGGACCCAGCAGCGCTACCTGGTCTGTGATGCTCTCAGACGGGGTTTGGACTGCGCGACCCCGCGCAGCCGCTGGTGGCAATATACGTCCACCGAATTCGCCGTGATGGCGAGTATCATTGACAAAGGCATAACGCCTCTCGACAGCGATAGTGAGAGCAAGCTCGCGGACCTGCACGAACAACTCGCGCGGGTGCGGATACAGTTGGAGCGCGCTGAATCACGTCGAAACAGGCTACTCGATCTCGACGACCTCAACGATGAAGCTATCGGGAGCAGGATCCGCGAGGCAGCCTCGGAAGTCAAACGGTTAAAGGGCATCCTCGCCGGGCATGAGGCATCGATCGAGAAGTCGTCGAGCCTCCAGAGTACCAAGGATGCTTGGGAGGACATTCTGAGACGGTTGGCGGAGCGTCGAAAAATGGCGAGGGATACGGATGAATACGCATTCCGGGCCAAGGTCGCCCAAGAGATCAGGCGTATGATCCGTGAGCTGCGTTTCACGTCCACGACGGTCACGGCAATCACGCAGGACGGCAAAAGCCATCTGCTGTTCCAGACGGTTGTAAAGCCTCGGAAGCGCTTGGCAGGTCGGCTTCGTGCGGCCAGCCTAGCCCCTCGTGATCCGCCCCCGGGGAGTGCCCGGGTTAAACGTTAATTGATGGCATTGTTTTGCCTTGGTGTCCATCCGGGAACATCTTGAATCGTTGGAGTCACCTATGATTCCCTGGTGACGTCCCGATTCGCAGGAGGTTGCCGATGTGGACGCCCGAGACCCGTGGCCGCCATTACCGCAGGCGGCTTCGCTACGGACACTCTGATCAAGTTCCTCTCGCCCCGACCACGCAACATCATATAGAATCGTCGCCAGGAGCAGCAGGGGACGGCAACGATGCGGCAAGCAACCTTGGCGACGGCTGGGTTCGAGCGCTACAGCAAGCCGACCCGGCGGGCTGCGTTCCTGGCGGAGATGAACCGTGTGGTGCCGTGGCGCGATCTGTGCGCGCTAATTGAGCCGGTCTATCCGACAAGGCTGTTCAACGCTATGAAATAGCAAGCAGCGCGAGCAGGTTGTCGATGCCGGCGAGGGCTGCTCGGTAGCGGTCCTGGGTTAACGTGTTGGTGCGGTGAGCCTTGAGGATGTTGAAGCCGAAACTCCGCAAGCGAGCGAACACGCCTGGGTTGGTGCGAATGCGCGAGCGGTCTTCGCCGAAGGTGACATCGCGGCTGTAGTGGGACGTGGTCTCGATCCGCCAGTGTGCGCGGATGGCTTCGGCGGCGCGGTGTGCAGTGATCGGCGCGTTGGACACGTAGAAGGCGGTCTCGGCAGAGCGGTGCAGCAACCCGGTCTTGCTGTTGCGGGTGAAGACCTCGCGCTCGACACGGATGATCGCGGCGACGTGGGGATACCAGTCGGTGTTGGCAAGTTTGTTGGCTGGATCAAGGATGGTGACGGTGCGGCTCTCGTCGCGATTGCGTCCGATATCGTGGCTGTGGACGGCGCCGAGCGGCGTCACAGTGGTGGAGAGTTCCGCAATCTGGCGCAGCAGGGTCGGTTGGTTGTCTTTGACCTGGACGATCAGGGCGAGCCTGGCCTGTGCGGCGGCCTCGAAGGTTTTTTGGCAGTGTAGTGCATCGAGGGTAACGATGGCGCCGGCCGGGACGCCGAGTTCGGCAAGCAGCGCCTGCGCCGCCGGGATCTCGTTGGACTTCTCGGCGATCTCGACATGGGCGAGCACAAGGGCGGTGTCGGTGGCGAACGCGCTCAGCACCTGGGCGGCGGCGCGGTCACGGAAGTTGTCGAAGCTGCAGCGGAGCGTCTTGCCGTCGAGCGCGATGCCCCCCTGTCCGGGCGTCGCGCGTGCGGCCTGAAGCAAGATGGCATGGCGGCGGAACACCGCCTCCACCGCCGCCGGATCAAGCCCCCGGAGGATGTAGCGGATCGCGGTGTGCGCCGGGGCACAGCGCCATTTCAGTGCAAAGATCGCGTTCAGCCCGCTGTGTCCCCCCGAGTGGTGTAGGAGCTGTGGGTAAGTGGCCCGCCGGAGCGACCGCCGAGAGTTCTGGCGCAGGCGGGCCACTTATCCACAGCGGCGGCCACCCAGGTGGTCACCGTGGCGTCTCCGGGTAGGGTTGGGTTGCGAGACGCAACCCCAACCCGAGGACCACCACGATGACCAATGACAAGATCGCCCTCCGCGAACTCCTGGAAAAGGGTTCCGACGCCGGCTTCCTGCGCGAGATGATCGGCTTTGCCGCTGAACGTCTGATGGCGCCGGAGACCGAGAGCCTGTGCGCCGCCGCCCCTGGCGAGCGGGCGGTGGAGCGGCAGAACCAGCGCAACGGCTACCGTGACCGCGACTGGCACACGCGCGCCGGCACGGTGGAACTTCGCATCCCGAAGCTGCGCCGCGGCAGCTACTTTCCGGGCTTCCTCGAACCCCGGCGGATGGGTGAGAAGGCGCTGACCGTGGTGATCCAGGAGGCCTATGTACAGGGCGTCTCCACCCGCTCGGTGGACGATCTGGTGAAAGCCATGGGCATGGACAGGAAACCACCGACAGTTGACTCTGCGGCCAGTCGCCTGCTGAGCAACGGAAAACGTGAGGCCGTGGCCTCGATAGGGCGTTGTATATCAGCAACATGATGCCCCTCCCCTCACCCGTCTGCTGACCATTTGAGGCAGGAACACATGACGGTCCTCTCACCGTATCCCTGGCCCACTTTTCGGGGGCAGGACCAGGCTGTCTACCACCGTCCGGCTCCACGGACCGGAACGCTGAGCTTCCCACCGCCGGAATTTTACTCCGGCGCAGCCAGACCGCCCGACCGCTTCAGTGAGGGATTTGCACTCCGGCGCGTACACAATTCTTATTTTCGCCGGATTTCGTCCCCAACTGGATTCCTTTCGCACAGCCAAACCCGCGAAGTACTACATAGTAGGCAATCCATCGACCAATCCCGCGCAGCTTGGTCAGGCCCTGACATGCCGTCTGGTCGTCGTGGGCTGCTTGCCGAAGGGCGGCCGCAGATGCCGCAGATCGTGTCCCAGGTCGTGGTGTAGGAGCGCTGCTCCTGGGCAGGGTTGGCTGCCTCGGATCAGGCTGCCAGGGCGGGCAGGCTGACGGTGGGATCATCGCTCAAAGGGGCGATGGTTTCCAGGCTCATGTAGCGGGCGCGTTGGACGGCCCATTCATCGTTTTGTTCCAGCAGCAGGGCGCCGATCAGGCGGATCACGGCCGGTCGCTTCGGACGTTGGGGAAGATGCCGACGACATCGCTGCGCCGCTTGATCTCGCCGTTGAGGCGTTCGAGCGGGTTGGTCGAGTGCAGCTTGACCCGGTGCGCGGCGGGGAAGTCCATGTAGGCCAGCACGTCGGCCTCGGCCTCGTCCATCAGCGCGGCAAGCTTGGGGACGCGGGGGCGGACCTGGTCGGCGACCTGGCGCCACTGCTTGCGGGCCGCCGCGGCATCGTCCTGGGCGAAGGCGGTGCCGATCCAGGCCGAGACGATGCGCCGCTGGGTCTTGCCGGCATAGGCCAGCGCGTTGCGCATGAAGTGCACGCGGCAGCGTTGCCAGGTGGCGCTCAGCACCTTGGTGATGGCCGCCTTCAGCCCCTCGTGCGCATCGGAGACCACCAGCTTGACGCCGCGCAGGCCGCGCCGGGCCAGGCTGCGCAGGAACTCGACCCAGAACGGCTCGGCCTCGCTGTGGCCGATCGTCATGCCGAGCACCTCGCGCCGTCCGTCGGTGTTGACGCCGACGGCGACGATCACCGCGACCGAGACGATGTGGTGATCGCGCCGGACTTTGACGTAGGTGGCATCGAGCCAGAGATAGGGCCACTCGCCCTCGATCGGTCGGGTGAGGAAGGTCTGCACCCGCTCGTCGATCTCGCCGCACAGCCGCGAGACCTGGCTCTTGCTGATCCCCTCCATGCCCAGGGCCTTCACCAGATCGTCCACCGAGCGGGTGGAGATGCCCTGGACGTAGGCTTCCTGGATCACCGCGGTCAGCGCCTTCTCGGCCATCCGACGGGGTTCCAGGAAGGCCGGGAAGTAGCTGCCCGTGGCGCAGCTTCGGGATGCGCAGCTCGACCGTGCCGGCACGGGTCTGCCAGTCGCGGTCACGGTAGCCGTTGCGCTGGTTGCGCCGCTCGGTGCTGCGCTCGCCGTGGGCGGCGCCGCACAGCGTCTCGGTCTCCAGCTCCATCAGCCGTTCGGCGGCAAAGCCGATCATCTCGCGCAGGAAGGTCGCGTCGGAACCCTTCTCCAGAAGCTCGCGAAGGGCGATCTTGTCGTCGGTCATCGTGGTGGTCCTTCGGGTTGGGGTTGCGTCTCGCAACCCAACCCTACCCGGAGCCGCCACGGTGACCACCGGCTGGCCGCCGCTGTGGATAAGTGGCCCGCCTGCGCCAGACTCTTGGCGGTCGCTCCGGCGGGCCACTTACTCACAGCTCCTACACCATCAAGGGGGACACGATCGCGGCCGGAAACGGGGCGATCGGCCGGGCAGAATGTTCCCGGCCGTGCCAAGTCACGTGCGGCCGGGAGTACCAGACGTCGGCGTTTCGGGCTGGAGCACCCGTTGCATCACCGGCGCGCCCGCCAGGGCAGCCACGAACAGATCACGGAGGCCAAGCGGGCCAAGGAGCCTCATTGTGTCCGCCGGGTCGAGATCCGGTTCGAGCAGCTCGAAAATCAGATGCTCCTGCCCCCAGGACATCCATTCTCTATCGACGTCGGGGTCCGGGCTCCAGCGCTCCCGAACCAGGGCATTCCAATCGATCGGCGGAGGCTGATCGCAAAGCTTGCTCCGCACCGACACGGGGAGACACCAGGCCCGACGACCGCGGAAGCTGGCCTCAATGTGGCGTACCCTGACGCTTTGGTCGGGATCCTTCCCGTAGAGCAGGCCATAGCGGCTGCCATCGGGCCGGGAAACCTCGACCCAGGTCACGCCAGGGTCATTCGGTTCTCCCCTGTCGGACCGCCTTGATGGCTTTGTGCCGGTATGCGGAGAAGTGGTCGAACGCTTCGGCCGGGGTGAAGCCGCGGCGTCGGATGAGGGTGAGCGCGGTGTTGCGCAGAGCGGCGAGCACCTGGGGTGCGGCGCCGCCGCGGGTTCGCCCCTGATCCTCTCCCCAGGCGACATCGCGCACATAATGCAGGCGGTTCTCAATCCCCCAATGGGCGCGCGCCAGCGCCAGCAGGCGCGCCGGCGTGGCCTCGGCTGCGGTCAGGCTGGTGATCGCATAGGCTGTCTCGATACTCTGCTTGCCGTGCAGTTCGCGCTGGCGCGTCAGGCGGCAGACCTGCGTCACGCCGGACCAGGTCGGTGCCAAGTGCGCGGCCAGGGTCGAGGTCACCTCGATGCGGCGGGTCTCGATCCGGCCATGGGCCTTGTCACAGGTTCGGGCCGTTTTGTGGTCAGGCGGCGGCGACCATTCCGCACAGGGGGGAATCCGGCCCGAAGGCCAGCGCGATGGCGGCTTTCAGCGCCGGCTGGTTGTCTTTCACGGTGAAGAAATAGTCCCCGCCCCGCTCGGTGATGACGCGACAGATCTCCCGCTGGGTGAACATCGCATCGCCGGTGATGATGACCCCCGACAGCGGCAGCGTCTTCAACAGTTCCACCGCCGCGGTGATCTCGTTGGCCTCGGGGGCGACCCGCAACTGGCCGATCACCCCGGCCAAGCGGTCGCTGAATGCCGCCAGCAGATGCACGCCGGAGGACGTGGCCGTGGCGCTGCCGCACAACCGCTTGCCATCGATCGCCACGTGCCCGGCCGGCTCCTCGCCGCGTACCCACCCGCCCAGAGCCCGTTCAGGGCACCGACATCGAGGCTGCGGAACAGCTCGCACCACACCGACGGCGCAGGAACCCGGTTGCGATGGATCCCGATCGCCTCCAGCGCCTCCCGGCGCAACCGTCGGCCCCAGCGCACAATCCCCAACTGATCGCGCCGGCCGGACAGCATCGCCGCTACCGCTATCAGCAGCAGGCTGGCCAGCGGATACCGCCGGCCCGCCGAACGCCGGTGGTCCGGCACCGAGCCCAGCGCTTCCCACAGACTGGGCGCCGCTCCAGAGATCAACGTCATCATACCCCCATTGATCGACTCGCACGGGGAGTATTGAATCGATGCGCGGATTCACGGCCAGCCAAAAATCCGACCGGTAGCGGGGCGAGGGAGGGGGCGGGGAACCGAATCACCCTGAGGTCACGCCCTGCGGACGGTGCCAGGCAACAACTGGCATGTAGACGTGGGCTCCGCCCAGAATCGCATGAGCAGCCCAGGCATCGAACCCTTGGCGAGTTGAGAGACACCGGATGCTCTTATCCTTGGCGAGCCCCCTGGCCACATTGCCGAGTGCCCCCTCATCCTTGGTTCGCCCGAGCAATTCCTGCAGGAGCACAAAGCGGTCGGACGGGAAATATGGCTTGAACTGCACGACGATCTTCCTCTTCAGCTTGATTTACAAGACCGATGCGAGGAGGAACTCAGTGCCGCACGCATGCGGGCACGCCCCTACGAAGGGGACGTCCGCCTGTCGAAGTGCTGCAGAGCCCCTCGGACGCGCATGACACGCGACGGCAGACGGCCCGAAGACCGCCAAACCATCACGACATCGCACGTATGAGGAGGGACTGGTTCATAACGCGGACCATGTAACAGAGATTCGCGTGTTTGGCCAGCGTTTTTTGTTTCCGACCGAACACCGTCCATCCGCGCCGGAATAGCCCGTGCGCATGCCATCGTAACGAGGCTCCATTGTGAATCCTACGACGCACATTGACAACGGTGACTCATCAGGCGACTGCGGGACAAGGTCTACTGACTGCGGTGCAGACCTTCGGGAGGCGCAGCGGATCCTGGTCACACATGTGCGCGCCAAGCATGATAGAAGGTAGAGCGTGCCAGGCCCATCAGTTCGCACCCTCTGCTGACGGTGACGCCACGGGGCCGGTGACGACGGAGGTGGTCCCGCTTCTCGGCCGGGGTGCATGCTTCAAAGCCCCCTTTAGCAACTCGAGCTCCAACGCTTGGCGGCCCACCATGCGTTCGAGGGCTGCGATCTTGGCTTCGTATTCCTGGATCAGGTCGGCTGCCTGCACGTCATCATCCAGAGCGCCGGCCTCGAACTTGCCGACCCAGATCCGGACCAGTTGCCGCGAGATATCATGCCGCTTCGCCAACGCGTGCAGCGTCTCGCCTCCGATGAACTCCTCAGCGACCTGCCGTTTGAAGGCGGCGCTGTGCGATCGGTGCTTCGTCACGGTTTCCATCCTCCGGAAGCCCAGCAGGGATGGTCAATTCCAATCGCCAGAAGTGTCCACCCCCAGGGGCGCACTCCAGTTCTCGGCGATGTCGGGCATGGGGACACTCCCGGCTGGCTATGGCACGGCTGGTCCGGGGCGGGGGCCGCCGGGGATAGCTCAGCTCGTCCGTATGCTCAGACTGCCCGTGGGCGGCACGCTTACCAAGAGCCCGTCCGTTTGGAGATCGATTTTTTCCCGAGGCCGCGCGGCCTCGATAGCCCTGGCAGATATCCCTCTGAACTGACATCAGGATGACAGCGCAGGCGCAGCTTGCAAGTGGCATCTGCTCCATAATGCCGGGATATCCAGAAGGTTATTTGAGATGCTCTCCTGTGTGAAGTGCAGTTCTAATGAGGTGCCATCGATGTTCCTCACGCGCGTGCCTGAGAAGGCTAGCCGAGCGAGGCTACGCAGCTTTTTGAACCTTCGGCTCCTCCCAAAGTGAGCCACCAGCGGTAACAAAATCCCAGATTAGGGACTGCTCGCGTTTCAACCGCGCCAACATATCTGAAACCACACCATATGACGGTTGACGAAGTCCATGATGGTCCACGAGCCCGCCAGCCGCATTGAAGTAAATCGAATTTGCTCCCAGCAGACGCAGTAAAGACGGCTCCATCAGCGCGCACCAATGAGTAATCCCAAGCCTACCACTAAGCAAAACGATTCCACGCACTAAGAGAAGTCTCAGTAGAGGCATTTGTAGATCGCCGCAAGTACGAAAACGTTTAGATAACGCAAACCTCGAGATCTCTGCGCTGGTAGTTGACGGCAGCTGGCGTAGTATAAGGGATTCGCAGATTTCATCTATCGGAAACCGCACGGAGCCATCGCTCGATGCAGGCGTAACCAGGCGCACCGTGCCGACGGGCTGACCACTCAGTCGGTGACGAAGTAGCACGTGTGCCGCCGAGCGATCGAACCGATCGCTTTCCCGTCCATTTATTGCGGGTTCGAAGCCCCGCTCCAGGCAGTATACTTGGTACCGTAGCCGGAACACCTCGTTCAGTTCATGGTCAGTATTGACGACCACGATCTCGAATCGGTCTGCTACGTCGCCCATTGCGGCACCTATACGATTCAACCCCATCTCCGTTCCTCTCCAGGCACCAAAGGCCGCAGGTGCCCAATTTGCAAGGAGTTAAGCCGAGCACAACGAGCCGGGCCCTCTTAAGGGTGATTACAAGTAGTTACTGATTTGCTAACGACTGTCAAAGAAAGCGGGATTTGGAGTCCATTCCGGAATCAATGCGGAACGGTGGAAGCGGGGGTTGGATGGCCGGGCGAGCTGTGATTCCAACGGGTTGTCGAGACCGAGTTGGATGAGACAGCCTCATGTGTGACCCACAGGTACGACATCGACGACGGCAAGCAGCCTGATCCCGGTCGTCTGGCCCGGGGAGAGCCAGCCACGAGGCTGTTGGCCGCCCGTCGAGATAGGCCACCGCGGCCTCGCGCCAAAACGGGCGATCCCGCAAGCGTTCCACACCTTCTACGCGGATAAGGGCGCTGGAGCGAAGCCGGGCCGCTCGGCGTGCTTTCACAACGTCGTCTTCAATGGACCCACCCGGATCGGTGCCGCCGTTGTCGGCACCCCTGTCGCTCCGGCCTTGATGGGCGCGGCATCCTTGAGGTGAGCCGGCTTTGCGTGCGCCGTGACACGCCCGATTGCGCGGGCGTGCTGCTCCTCCGCACCGAGGCCGGGGCATCTTGGCTTCCGATCGAGGGCGTGCGGAGGCGGCGCGTAGCACACGGGCTGCCCCTAGACCGTCGTGAGTGGGAAACCGGTCTGGTTCAAGGCCGCATCGGGCTGCGACATGCCGGGGCAGGCGCCCATGCTATCCGCCGACTCCGATCCAACATCGCGACTGCACCAGCAAGAGCGTCCTTCCAATGCCATTGAATATCCGCAAAAACGACATACTTTCGCCATTTTTACGGATCCGCCAACTTGGCGCTTTTTTTCAACTAATAGTGGCTGGCCGCCCAAAATTATCTTTGCGGGATCGCGTCCCCGGTTTAGAAACCACGCACGCTGTCGTGTGGTCGCGATCATCGGATCGCAATTCCGCTAGACGCGGATCGCCCGGGAACGCCCGTTCCCCGGTGCGATGGTCCACAACATCGCACCTCGTGCCGCAGCGCACGAGGGTCGTTGCCGATCACAGCACGACGCAGACGAAACGATCATCGATCCGTATCGGACTAAATCGGTGGGGGCCGATATTTTCCATAAGTAAACCGTTTGCAAGATTTGGAGGGTAGGTTAAGGACACTCATGCGGACGTGATCGTCGCCGAGTGCTCAATACCTAGGCAGGGGGACTTCATGCGACTGGACGGTATAGGTGCCGCGCTCGACAGCGCGGCCACGCAATACGAGCTTGTACTCGCGCGCTCACCGCAGGATCTCGACGAAGTATTTCGGCTCCGTTATCAAGTCTACTGCCTAGAACGCGGCTTCGAACCGCCCCACAACGGCCGCGAGACCGACGAGTTCGACCATTTCTCGCGTCACGCCCTCCTTCGCCACCGCGCCAGCCGCCAGGTCATCGGCACTGTCCGCCTGGTGGCCCCGGCACTGGCCGAAACCGCGGCGCACATGCCGATCGAGGAAGTGGCCGACTCCGCCTTCCTCCGGCGTCTGCCGTGGGAACGCACCGCGGAAATCTCCCGCTTCGCCCTGTCGAAGCGTTTTCGCGCCGAAGGCGGCATCTCCGATCCCCTGCTGCGCCTGTTCCTGATGCGCGGGATCGTGGCGCTCAGCGGGGAACTCGAACTCACCCACTGGTGTGCCCTCATGGAACCGTGCCTGCTGCGCCTCCTGCGCACCACGGCCATCCATTTCCAGCCTGCCGGCCCGGTGGTGGAACACCACGGGCTGCGCCAGCCCGCGATCGGCCAGATCGGCGACGTGCTGGACCGGATGGAACGGGAGCAGCCCGCGATCTGGAACTTCATCACCGAAGGTGGCTGCCTCTGGTCCGATCGCGCCCTGCGAGTGGCCGCCTGAACCCGCACGCCACGGGCTCCGCGCGACGCACCTCACGTCGGCCACCGCACCGGGTTTCCGAGCCTCCGTCCTGTCGCCCGCCCCTCGATCAGCTGGTCCAACGGCAGCCGGCTCGATTGCGCCCCTGGCAAGCCATGCTGCGGCGTCCCGAAGCGGCCCATGAGTACCACCTCGGCTGGCTCGCGCCCCGTCGTGTGGGAAAACTGCCGCGCCAGCATCGCGGCCCGGTCGATCAGGCCGCGATCGCCGGTGAATACCGTCCCGCGCGCGCCGTATTCGGCAAAGGCGACTGTCTCCAGAACAGGCTGCAGCACGAGGCCCAACCGCGTGGCCGTCAGCCACAGGCGCTGGAGACAGCCCTCGATGCGCAGCAGCCGCGCCGGCCCCGTCTCCGCCTCAGGCCGCGTCGCTGCCTTGGGCCCGGTCTCCGCCCCCGGTCCGGCCAGCACCCGCACCACGAAAAAGGCGCCGCTGTTCCATGCTGGCCACAGATCAAGCGCGCCGGCCGTCATCGCCGCCCCGCTGAGCCGGTTGAGCAGGCGCATCCGTTTCCATCGCTTCATCGCCCAGTGCATCAGCGGTAGCATGGGCGCGGCAGGCCGATCGCTCCGACGGGGATTCGGTCCTGGTTGTGGGGCTGGGACCAATCGAGCACACGGTGATGGACGCCGAACGCCTCCTCCGCTCGCAGGCGGATCCCGGTCGCGTCGGCGTTCAGCCGGCCGAACTGCCAAAGGGCCTGCGCGCCTTCGTGCCAATCCACCGCCCGGTCGGCATCCAGGCAAGCTTCCAGCGCGCGCGTCTCGGCCGGCGCGAGCCGCCGCCGCGCATAAGGGCGGCGATCGAACGGAGCGCAACGTCAGGTAGGACACCAACGGGTCCAGCGGCGCGTCTGAGGGCGGGAAATGCTGGACCAGCCCGGGCACCGAAAGCGCCGTGCAGACCATGCCGCGCTGCCAGCCGGACGCGGCGATGCGCAAGGTCTCCATCAACATGCCGACCGCGAACAGGGTCGGCTCGCCGCCGTGGTACTCATGTAGTATAGCTATAGCTGTCCGGCGGCCTCCTCGCGGATGTCCACCGCGACGGTTGCCTCGTCCAGGATCCGGAACCGCCAGGGCTGGATGTTGTCCCCGCTCGATGCCCTGCGCCCGAGGTTCAGGACCTTCTCGATCACCGACCGCGGCCCGACCGGCTCCGGCGCGGCCGGCTGCCCGACTTGACGGCAGAGCTAGGCCGCCCAATCGCGAGTTTCAGCCGTTGCAGCGGCCCCGCGTTGCCGGACCACAGGCGACTGACGGCCAGGCGCTTCGTGGTAGGCGTCGTACTGGTGACGCCACGGCGCCACGTTCACCCCCCCGCGGCCCAGCAGCAACTTCACCGTCGCGGTGGCGACGACGCCGGCGCAGAGCTGGATCGCCGCGACAAGGCTTCTCCCGTTGGTTCCGGTGCCTACCACATATCGTGGCACGCCCACCAGTCGCAACGTGGCGGGACACTGGTACAGCGTTCGCGAATTGCCGAATCGCACCCAAGGGCCCGCAGTGCCTCGGCTGCTGCGCGCGCCTCCGGGCGCGGGGGCGGCTTCTGTGATCGCCAATTCCGAATCGCTGTACTAGCAGCGGCCCGGCAAGCGCGCCCAGCCGCTGGTCAGCTGGAACCCGCTGTCCGGCATGGGGGCATCTCCGGCCTGCTGAGCGCGGTTGTGAGAAGCGCCGCCATCACATATATATTTGTTCAGAGGTGCGCCATGATGCGGAATACCACGTTCAATCTGCCGGATGACCTGGTGCAGCACGCCAAGGCATACGCGGCTCAGCACGGCACGACGGTAACGGCCCTCATCCGGGACCACCTGGAGCGGGTGACTGGTCACCGGGCTGCCCAGCCGCAGCAGGGCGACGCCCTAGTGGCATTCTCCGAGGGGCAGATGACCAAGGAAGCCGCCGTGGCCGCCCTGGGCCTGCGCGACTACTCCGATCTGCTGCTTGCCCTGGGCGAGCGCGGGCTGCCCATGCCTAGCCTGCCGAGGCACGAGGTGGAAGCCATGGCCGACACCATGGTGCGCCTGCTCGGGCGGGAGAATGCGCGGTGAGCAAGCCCCGCTGCGTGCTCGTCATCCCCGATGCGGGCCCGATCAACAGCCTCTGGACTGCCGGGCGGCTGGACCTGCTGCTGGCGCTCGAAATCCCGATTGTCTTGATCGACGCGGTCTACGACGAACTGACCAGCGACCCTGCCAACTACGTCAAGGACCGCGAGGTGAAGGCGTTCCTCGATGGGCTGGTGGGAACCCGGCTAATCATGGAGGAGACCTTCGTCGGCCAGCAGGCGAGGATCGCCCGCCAACAGCGCACCTTCAGGGCTGGCAGGAGTATCGGGGACGCAGCCATCGCCGAGTTCATGGGCGACGGCCTCGGGAACTACGTCGACGACGGCTCGCCCGTCCTGCTGCTGTTCGAGGACGCAGACTTCCGTTCGGTCCGCTTCGTCCGGAAGCCGGACAACCTGCACATGCTCTCGACGGTAGCGATGCTGCGCGGCATGGAGCGGATGGGCCTAATCGACTCCGCCGACGCGGTCATCGCCGCGATGACGAACCCCGACGACCCGGCGAAGCGCCCACGCATGTTCCGCGACCTGCCCGATGGCTATGAGAACGGGGCCGTCGGCGGTAGTACGTGGCAGCCCGAATGCAGGTAGCCGGACCAGCACCCGGTCAGCGGGCGATCTCCCAGGTCTCGGGACTACGGCATTGTCGACACGCGCAGTGCCTGGGTGGCAATCAAGGCTGCTGCCGGAGGAAAACAGCTGGACGCACCGACTCATGATCCAGTTTACGTCCGCAAGCCATTCTCCTGACCACGTAGGCCCCCAGCATGAGACGTTGACTGAACGCCGACGGCCTAGACTCTCTGCTCCACGAAGTCGCGCGCCGATGCGTCGGCCTGCTGGGCAATCGAGCGCAGCAGGCCGTCGAACGCCGCGCGCGTATGGCGCCGTCGGTTCCAGCGGAAGATGAATTCGTCGAGGTAACGCCAGAGGTGCGGTTTACGCACGCCATGCAGCGTGCCCAGGAGCCAGCGCTTGAGGTTCGAGAAGGCCCGATGGATCCATGGCAGCAGCACGTGGGCCGCCATGATGCCGACCGTTTTGGCGACGTGCTTGCGATGCTCCGCCAGCTTGCGGTAGCCGGGGAACCCGTCGCTGACGACTGTGGCGCGCATGTCGACGTTCCGCTCGACGAAGCCGCGCACGTTTTCGCCGGTGCGGGTCTCCAGCGGCTCCAGGCGCACCCGGTGCGGACGACCAGCCTTATCGGTCTCCACCGCGCCGATGATCTGCAACGTGCCGACGTTCGGGATTCCGTGGTTGGCGATGGGGTCGTGCTTCGAGCGCAGCGGCACTTCGGTCTCGTCCACTTCGACCAGCCCGTCGAGCATGGAGCGGCCGGGCACGACCATGGCCCGGCAGAGCTTGTGCAGCAGACAGGCCGTCTTGTAGCTACCCAGGCCGAGCTGCGCCTGGGCCTGCTCGGCGGAGATGCCGTTCGAGTGGCTGGTCAGGAGGTGGACTGCCTGGAGCCAGGTGCGCAGCGGCAGCTTGCTGCGATGCATGACCGTCCCGGCCGTCACGGATGTCTGTCGGTGGCAGCCCGCGCATTCCCAGGTGTGCGGCTTCGTCTCCAGCTCCCAGCCCTTACAGACCCCGCATGCGGGGCAGGCGAACCCCTCCGGCCACCGCAGCTGGGCCAGATGCCGCGCGCAGGCGTCCTCGTTCGGGAACCGACGGTCGAACTCGGTCCGGGACATCGGCCTGTCGTGCTTCCAGCGACTCGACATGGCGCGATTCGAGCGCTTGTTGCTCGGTTGTCAAGCAGAATCTCAGCGATCTTACACCATATATTGTGGTGCCACCGTCCAACCGGAAACAACGGGAGGAGCCTTGCCGCGACCGTGGACGGGCCTTTCCGCCCCGCAAGGTCGACCCGGGTCCGGTCCACGAGGTACGGACGGTGCAGCCCGGCCGGCGCCAGCCCTACCAGGCAACGGAGGAAGAGCCTGTTGGCGCTACGGGCCCAGGTGACCCGCTACCGGCAGGAGCGCTGGCTCACGCCGGAGGGACAGACAGTGCTGGCGCCACTGCCGGCGGGCATAAGCGGCCATTTCGGACCGGAACTCCGTCGCTTCGTGCTGCTGCTGCACCACCAGGGCCAAGCGACGGTGGAGCGGCTGACCGCACAGTTGCGGGCCATCGGTATCGGCATCTCGAAGCGTCAGGTGATGCGTCTGCTGATCGATCGCCAGGACGGCTTCCTGGCCGAGAGTCGTGCGGTGCTGCGGGCCGGCTTGCAGAGCCGCCGGCTGAATCGCGGTTGGCGACACCGGAGCGCGGCATCGGAACACCAACGGTTTCAGCACACAGATCGGCAACGACGATTTCCCGACCTAGTCCGATGCCGCGGCAGGCCTGCTTGACCCAAATCGCCCGGGGTTTCGCCCCGGTTACTCGCCTCCGGCGGCCGGGGCAAAACCCCGGGCACGGACGTGCAGCATCGCGACGGGCGATCAAATGGCGGAAGTCGGCCACTGTTGCGTGGCTGGAGGGTCGCAGCGGGCACCGCTGCGACGGAATTTACCCCGGATTTTGCTTCGGTCGCCTGTAACCGAGAAGAAGGCGGCATTCCCGGATCATGACGGCCACGATGGTGATGAACCATTCACGATGGATTAATTGGTGGCCGCTACGCCCGGGAAAACTCCGTGGATTGGCCGGTTCGTGAAAGTACCTCCGTCAGCCTTGGAAATGACTTCTCCGGCTGCAACGCCGTGCCGCGGTGCGGATCGAGACGAACCGCTGTCGTTCAATCAGCACGCTTTGCTCCGACAGCTTGAGCTACGCGATCTTGCCCTCGACCGCATCCAGCAGGGTATCTGCCTGTTTGACCATCAACGGCGCTTGTTGTTGTTCAACCGGCAGTATGCCGAAATGTACGATCTCGACCCGTCTCAGCTCCGGGTCGGCATGAGCCTGCGTGAGGTGCTCGATCTCCGCTACGCCGCCGGCGCCGGGCCAGAGATGTCCCCTGAGCAATACGCTGCCTGGCGCGACCGTATCGGGGCCGCGGGTCGGGGGTCGAACACGGAAGTGACGCTGCGTAACGGCCGCGTGCATGTCATCCACCATGAGCCCACCGCCGACGGCGGCTATGTTGCGAGCTTCGAAGATGTCACCGAGCGACGCCAGGCGGAGGCGCGTATCCGGCATATGGCGCATCATGATGCGCTCACGGGCCTGCCCAATCGCATCCTGTTCATCGAGCGCCTGGAACAGACCATGGCCCGCCTGCGCGGCGAGAGCAGGCTGGAAGACTACCGACCGGCTCCGACCGCCAAGGACCGGCTGATCGCGGTTCTGTTCCTCGATCTCGACCAGTTTAAGGACGTGAACGACACCCTCGGTCACGCCGCTGGCGACGAACTCCTACGGCTGGTCGCGGTGCGGATCGGCCTCTGCATCCGCACCGAGGACACCCTAGCCCGACTGGGGGGCGACGAGTTCGCAGTACTGCTCGAAAGCTGCGCAACCCCGGAGCAGGTTGCAGAGGTGGTGCAACGGGTGATCGGCGTCGTGTCGAAACCGTTCGTCCTGGATGGGCGCGAGGCGGTCGTCGGCACCAGTGTCGGCATCACTCTGTGTGGCCAGGGCGATGCCGACGACACCGACCCGGCGCGACTGCTGCGCCAGGCCGACATGGCACTCTACCGGGTCAAGGCCGAGGGGCGGGGCGCGTATCGCTTCTTCCAGAACGGCATGCGCGTCGTCCTCCACCGGCGCAAGGAAATGGAACGGGACTTGCGTCGGGCGCTGGCAGAAGGCGGCCTGGACGTGCATTTCCAGCCGATGGTGACGCTTGCTGCGCCGCAGCGCATCGTGGGCGCGGAAGCGCTCGCGCGCTGGCGCCACCCGGAGTACGGCATGGTGCCGCCGAGCGAGTTCATCCCGCTGGCCGAAGGGGCCGGGTTGATCGGCGAGCTGGGCGCCTGGGTGCTGCATACCGCCTGCGCCCGGGCGGCGCGATGGGCCGGCGGGCCGTGCGTGGCCGTGAACCTCTCGCCCGAGCAGCTGCGCCGGCCCGGTCTGGTCGATCTGGTGATGGCGGTGCTGACGGAGACGCATCTGCCGCCGTCCCGGTTGGAGCTGGAAATCACCGAGGGCATTCTTCTGCACGACACCGCCGCGACACTTGCGACCTTGGCCCGCCTCCGCACGCTGGGCGTGGGCATTGCGCTCGATGATTTCGGCACCGGCTATTCGAGTTCTGAGTTATCTGCGCCGTTTTCCTTTCAGCAAGCTCAAGGTGGACCGCAGCTTCATCGCCGACATAACCACCGACCCCGGTGCGGCCGCCATCGTGCAGGCGGTGGTCGGCCTCGGCCGCATCCTGGCGATCCGGGTCAACGCGGAGGGGGTTGAGACCGAGGCGCAGCTCTCGCTCTTGCGCGCGATCGGATGCGACGAGGCACAAGGCTACCTGTTCGGTCGTCCCGGCCCGCCCGAGGAGTTCGAGCGACTGTTGGCGCCGGAGCGGGGACGTCATGACACAGTAAGGCAAGCTGCGGCAAATCCCCTTGCCGCACTGACAACGATGGGGGATCCGCGGGGGCGATAACCTTCAGGAAGGCGATGTTCTTGGATGAGAAGGGTGTCGCGTGGTCTTGAGGGGGGAATCGCTCGCCTTTCGGAGAGGAGGTATCCGCAAGCGACGATGCACAGCCCGGCATGATGGTGAAATCCACGCCACCCTCGCCCCTCGTAACGGCCAAACCCAAGTTCCCGCTTGAGGTCCTGGTAATCCCGCTCGATCCGCCAGTGCAGCTTGGTAGCGTTCATCAGTGCGCACCGGGTGACGTTTTCTGGCGGTGTGGACACAAGATTGGGGGGGACGGCCCCTACAAGAGCACACGCTCGTTGCTGCGCAACGCCTCCGAGAACCCTTGTCTGCCGATCGTCCCAACCGCGCTGTGTAAGTTGGATGAAAGCAGATCGATGCTAGCACCCAGTGAAGATTCATGTCATGAAATGCTGGATTGGCAACGTCGCTCGCTGCGCCGCGGCGGGGAGTGCGCGTCCCGGCTCGCCTCCGGCCACGACGCGCGTCGGACGTAGCCGAACCGGCACCAGACTTCGCGGCTCGCTGCGGCGGCGGGCCGTTGCGTGTCTCCCCGCCGCGGAGTTACCCGGATGCTCGAAGTCTTCGGCTGCGTCGCTTTCGAGCACGACCTGCGCCTCGTCATGCTGGCGGCCGCGGTGTGCGTCGTCGCCTGCTGGACCGCGCTGAGCCTGTTGCCACGCGCCGAGGCAGGGCGTGAGGTGCGGGAGGCTTGGCTGCTCGGAACCGGATTCGCGTTCGGCGCCGGCGTCTGGGCGACCCATTTCATCGCCGAACTGGCGTTCCGTTCGTCCCTGCCGATCGGCTTCGCGCCGGGGCTGACCGCGATCTCCCTCGGCCTCGCGATCGCCGGCAGCGTCGGCGGCTTTGCCTTGGTGCTATGGCGGCCACGGAGCATACTGACCGCCGGCGCCGGCGGAGCGGTGGTCGGCGTCACCATCGTGGCGATGCATTTCACCGGCATGGCCGCGCTGCGTTTCCCCGGGGAGCTGACCTGGAACCCGAATTTCGTCATCGCTTCGGTGGTCATCGGGCTCGGGTTCGGCATGCTGGCGATGGTGGCGCTGCGACTGTTACCGGGTCTGCTGGGGCGGATCGCCGGCGCGACGCTGCTCGCACTCGCCATCCTCGGGCTGCATTTCACCGCCATGGCGGCCATCAACCTCATGCCAATGGCGGTGCCGGTGCCTTCCTTCCTGCTGTCGGGGCGGATGCTCGCGGTGGCGGTGGCTGCGGTGGTGCTGCCGATCCTGCTGCTCGGGCTCGCCGGCGCTGCGTTCGACCAGGACACTGCGCACCGCTCCGAGGCCGAAGCGACGCGGCTGCGCCGCTTCGCCGACGCGACATTTGAAGGCATCCTGTTCCATCGCAACGGCATCGTGACCGACGTGAACGCGGTGTTCTGCCGCCTCTTGGGGGAGCGGGCAGAAGAGATGATCGGGCGGCGGATCACTGCCGTGCTGCCGCCGCTCGACGGACTGCGCGATCGCTGGCCCGACGCGCCGTTCGAGACCAGGCTGCGCGCCGCCCGTGGCGCGGTGACGCCGGTCGAGATCGTCCTGCGCCCGATCTCTGAGGGCCAGGGCGAGCTTGCGGTGGTGGTCGTGCGCGACATTACCGAACGCATCGCGGCGGCGGAACGCATCCAGTTCCTGGCCCACTACGACGCCCTGACGCGCCTGCCCAACCGCGTACTGTTCAACGATCGGCTGTCACAGGCGCTGGCGATGGCGGAGCGGTCGGGTAACAAGGTGGCATTGTTGTGCATCGACCTCGATGGGTTCAAGCGAGTCAACGATGGGCTTGGCCATCCGGCGGGCGACCTCCTGCTGGCAGAGGCAGCGCGGCGCGTGGCGTTGGAGGTCCGGGAAATGGATACCGCCGGAAGGCTGGGCGGCGACGAGTTCGCGGTGGTGCAGCCGTTCTCCGACCAGCCGCAAGCCGCCGCGGCGCTGGCGCGCCGGCTGGTCGATCTGCTTGGCGCGCCGTTCAACCTGAACGGCGACTTGGTGCAAGTCGGCGCCAGCGTTGGCGTGGCGCTCTACCCGGACGACGCGCGCACGGCGGAGGTGCTGCTGAAGCACGCCGATCTCGCCCTTTTCCGCGCCAAGCAAGAGGGGCGCGGCACGTTCTGCTGCTTCGAGCCGGAGATGGACCAGCGGCTGCAGCGCCGTCGCCTGCTGGAGCAGGAGCTTCGCGGCGCGCTGCAGCACGGACAGCTCGAACTCCACTACCAGAGACTGTGTGAGGCCGGCTCGCTCGCGGTCACCGGCTACGAGGCGCTTCTGCGTTGGAACCACCCGACGCGCGGCGCCGTCGCTCCGACGGAATTCATCCCGCTGGCCGAGGAGAGCGGCCTCATCATCCCGCTCGGGCGCTGGGTGCTCGAGCAGGCCTGCATGGCCGCGGCGTCCTGGCCGCCGCCCTGCACGGTGTCGGTGAACATCTCGCCGGCACAGTTCGTGCAGCAGGACTTGGTGGCGATGGTGGGCGAGATCCTGCGCGCGAGCAGGCTGGCCCCGGAGCGGCTGGAGCTGGAGGTCACGGAGGGCATCCTGATCAGCAACACCGAGCGTGCCTTGCAGGTGCTGGACGGGTTCAAGGGGCTCGGGGTGCGGATCACGCTGGACGATTTTGGCACCGGCTATTCCAGCCTGGGGTACCTGCGCCGCTTCCCGTTCGATGCAGTCAAGATCGACCGGTCGTTCGTGCACGGGCTCTGTTCGGACCGGGAATCCGGGATGATCGTACACTCGATCCTGGCGCTGTGCCGCAGTCTCGGTCTGCGAGTGACCGCGGAGGGAGTGGAGACGCCAGAGCAACTGGCGACCTTGTGCGAGTACGGCTGCGACATGGTGCAGGGGTATTTGCTTGGCCGGCCAGCTTTATCAGCACAATTAGATCATTCCGGCGCAGTTGCGGATCGATAATCAAGATATCTCGCGCGATCAGTCTGGTCGCGGCTCGTGCCGGCTGGCTCTGCCAGCACCATTATTGGGCGGCGCGGGTCATGGGCGCAATCGCTTTCCGACCAACAGGCAGCACTCGCCCGCGCTACACTAACCCATCTTATTCACCGCGTTTCTGCGTGATCGGCTTACCGAGCGCCGGGCGCAGTTACCCAACGCGCTGGCTGGTCGCCGTTTCGGAACATACCTGGCAGGCGTTGGGGATTATCGGGACCGGGCGGGTTCGGGGCACGAGCCCCGTGTGTCACGGTCCGGCTGGCTGGACACAGCGGGCGAGGCTGGCGAACAGTTCCGCCTCGGGGCACGCCGCAGCGAAGGCGATGCGCACGCGGGTCGCCGTCTCGGTGATGCGCGCGGCGATCTTGAGCAGCCGCGCCCGCAAGGTGGTGAACGCGGCGCTGGCCAAGGGCTGCGGCCTGGGGATGGCATCACGGAGCGTCAGCATCAGCCAGTAGGCGCCGGTGTGCAGCACGAGGCGCACCTGGTTGGCGAGCGGCGAGCGGCAGCTGGTGCGATCGGAGGCAAGCTGGCTCTTGTGCAGCTTGATCAGGTTCTCGGCCTGGCCGCGGGCACAGTAAAGGGTATCGTAGAGCCATGCGGCGGTGCCGATCTCGAGGTTGGTCACGACGTAACGAATGTCCAACCCCTTCGTCGTCGCCTCGATGCGTGCCGCCACGTGCCGCTGGCATTTCCAGGATTTGGCGCCGTAGCGGGTCTCGGTGTAACGACGCACGACCGCTGCCTGTTCCTCGGCGCGGCGGACCCGCACATCGTCGGCGGCCGGTTCGACCAGCCGATCCAGCACCGCATTGCCCGATAAGCCCAGGACGTAGTCTACGCCGTTGGCCTCGCACCAGGCCATCACCTCGGGACGGCCGTAATGACCGTCACCGCGGATGGTGAGCCGCGTGGTGTGTCAGTGGCGCTCGTATTCTCCCCAGATCGGGCGGTTGAAAATTCCCCACTTCGTTTTGGACCAGTCACGGCCATAGCCGCGTGGGGGGACGATCGCAGCGAGGTCGTCGAGATCGAGGTCGACGATGGCCTGAAGCGCTTGCGCCGTAGCACTGTCGCGAAGGCTGTCGGGCAAGGTGTCGGACCAGGCGGCATACTCGGTTTGCAAGGCGAGCAGTTTGGCGACGGTGTCACACCAGCGCTGAGCTCGGCTGCGTCGGTCGATTGGCCGGCGGAGGCGGACCAGGGTTGGCTCCTGCTTGGCAAACTGGCGGGCGCGATAGCGAGCCTGGCGTTCGGCGTCGGTCAGGGCGTGTTCGCCCTGCGGTTGGCGGCCTCTTGGCATGGGGTGTTCTCCGTGACGTAACGGAATTGTATGGAGGGGGTTGGAGGCTTCACGCGACATGCGCGTTGGATGGCGCCCCCTTGGGTGGTCGGCCGCGGCGGCGTGGCGGCGCTTCGGCAGTGACGGCCTGGCTCGGGTGGCGCGGCTGCGCCAGTAGGTCGGCGTGCTGACGGAGCCGGTAGCTGGAGCCTTCGATCTGCACCACGACGGCGTGATGCAGCAGCCGGTCGAGCAAGGCCGTGGCGACGACGGGATCGCCGAACACCTCGCCCCATTCGGCAAAGCCGCGGTTGGAGGTGAGGATCATCGCGCCGCGCTCGTAGCGGGCGTTGACCAGCTGGAAGAACAGGTTGCCGGCGCCGACGCTGAGGTAGCCGATCTCATCGATGATCAGCAGCTGGGCGCGGCAGAGATAGCGGATGCGTTCGCGCAGCCGGCCCTCGCGGTCGGCGCGGGCGAGGTTGTCGATGATGTCGGCAAGCGGGGAGAAGTAGACGCTGCGGCCGGCGCGCACCGCGTCTTGGCGTTTGTGCTTTCGCGAAAGGACTGCGTCGGCGTGCCTGCCGGATCGTCACCGTGTCTCGGTATGATGCGCCGCCTATCGGTTGGTATCACTGCCGAACAGCGTGGATCATGCGGCCGTCTGCCCGCGGCGCAGCATGCGCAGCACCGACGGAACCATGCGATTCAGCACCTCACCGGTCGCGGCGTCGAAGCCGCGAACGACGCCGTCGAGGGTGTTGCCCGCGGCCGGCACCGCGGCGGCCAGCAGGCTGCGGCCGACCGTGCGGCGACCCGGCAGCGCGATCAGATGCAGGTCGAGGCTGACCGCGACGACCGGCGGGTGCGTACCCCGGCCATGATAACGGGCCTGAAAGGCGCGGATGTCGGTCTCCAGCGCATGGCCCCGCGCGAGCCCGTCCGCGCCGCGCCCCACGTCGGCGAAGCGTCCGCTGTTCTCGAACGCCTCGACCAGCAGGATGTGCAGCAACGCCGGCACGCGGTCGGTCCAGATCGAATCGGCGTAATAGTCGAACCTCGTCCTGCCGAGCGTGAGTGCGATGCGGTCGGTGTCGAGGCTTTCCGGTGCCGTCGGCATCTCGATCGTCAGGGTGGTGTGCAAGGCCGGACCCGGGACAGGATGAATCGTCGGCGGATCGAGACGGTAGATCCGGGCCGCCGGCGGGTCAGGCAGCACGCTGCAGCCCGCGAGCGGCAGCGCCGCCGTGGCGGCCGCAAGGACGCGCCGGCGCGACAGGTACTGGGGGATCATCAACGGGCTCATTTCGGCCGGAAGCCTCCCTGCGCGGCGCCGAACAGAAGACCGCTCGGATTGCGTTCGAGCTCGCGCGACACGCGATCGAGGCTCGCCGCCAGGCGGTTCGCCTCGGCCAGCAGTTGGTCCAGCCGCCCGGCATCGGTGCCGGTCAGCTGTTGCAGCCCCGGGCGCGCTGATTGCACCGCCGCGTCCAGATGGCCGGCGAGCCGGCTGGCGCGGTCGAACGTGACGGTCGCAGAGGTGACCAGCCGGTCGGCCTTGCCGGACGTACGATCCAGATTCGCGACCAGCCCGTCCAGCACCGCGCTCGCGGCGGCAAGATTGTGCATCGTCTGCCCGCCGTCCGCGATCAGCCGGTCGATATCCTTGGTCCGATGCGCGAACGCGCCCGTGGCGTTGCGGACATTGGCAAGCGAGGCAGCAATCGCCTGCCGGTTCTTGTCGTCGAGCAGCGCCTCCAGGCGATCGGCCACCACCATCAGCCGCGCCAGCAGCGCCGGCGCGTTTGCGAAGACCTCCTGCAATCCCGACGGGCGCGAAGCGATGGTCGGATAGGTTTGCCCCGCGGCGGCGCGCAGCAACGGCGCGCCAAGTGTCCCGCCGGCGATCTCGACGTAGCTGACGCCCGTCAGCCCCTGGGTCTCGAGCGAGGCCACCGCGTCGGCATGGATTTTCACCGCGTCGCGGACCTGCATCCGCACCGCGACCCGCGCGGGATCGGTGGGATCCAGCCCGATCCCGCTCACGCGCCCGACGTCGATCCCGTCCAGCCGTACCGGTGCGCCAAGGCTCAGCCCGCTCACGGAGCCTGAGACATAGGTATCGTAGTAGGAGTAACCGGTCTCGAACTGCGCGCTCGCCAGCCACAGGAACGCGACGACGATGCCTGCCAGCACCAGCAGGACGAAGCCCCCGACCGCCACGTAGTTCGCGCGCGTTTCCATCTGCTCGCTGCCCGCTCAGCCTATCATCGCCGCTCTGCCGCGCACGCCGGTGAAATATTCGTGGATCCATGGATGCGGGTCGTGCACCAGACTCGCCATCGTGCCGATCCGGAGTGTCCGGTCCACCAGCACCGCGATACGATCGGTCGTCGCGCGCAAGGTGTCGATGTCGTGCGTCACCATGAAGATGGTGAGGTGCAGGCTCTGCTGCAGCTCGCGCACCAGCACGTCGAACTCGGCCGCCGCAATCGGATCGAGGCCGGCAGTCGGCTCGTCGAGGAACAACAGCTCCGGGTCGAGCGCCAGGGCCCGCGCGAGGCCGGCGCGTTTGCGCATCCCGCCCGACAGCTGCGCGGGGTATTTGCCGGCGGCATCGGCCGGCAGTCCCACCATGCTGAGGCGGACCGAGGCGATCTCGTCCATCAGCCGCTGCGGCAGATCGGTATGCTCGCGTAGCGGCACCTGTACGTTCTCCGCCACCGTCTGATCGCCGAACAGCGCCCCGTCCTGGAACAAAACGCCCCAGCGCACCTGCATCCGCACCAGCGCGTCCCCGTCGAGATCGCGGAGCTCCTGGCCCAACACCGTGATGCGGCCCGCGGCCGGCGTCTGCAACCCGACGATTGACCGCAGCAGGACCGACTTGCCGGACCCGGAGCCGCCGACCACGCCCAGTATCTCGCCGCGGTACACGTCGAGATCGATATTGTCGTGCAGCACCCGGCCAGCGATACGCGTGAGCAGTCCGCGGATGCGGATCACGACCGGCGGAGCGGCGCCGGCGTTCATATGCCGAGCCGGGAGAATAGGACGGAAAACACCGCGTCGGCGGCGATGACCAGGAAGATCGATTCGACCACCGCCTGCGTCGTATGCCGCCCGACGCTGGAGGCATTGCGTCCTGCCTGGAAGCCCTGGTGGCAGCCGACCAGCCCGATGACGAAGGCGAACACCGGGGCCTTGATGAGCCCGACCCAGAACGTCCCTCCCGCCAACGCGCCGCGCAGCTGATGCAGGAAGACGGGCACCGAGATGCCGAGGTCGAAATAGCAGGTCACAGCCCCGCCAATCAGGCCCATCACGTTGGAATAGAACGTCAGCAACGGCAGGGTCAGGACGATGCCGAGCAGGCGTGGCAGCACCAGCACCTCGGTGAGGTTCAGCCCGCCGACCTGGATGGCGTCGATCTCCTCGTTCACGTTCATCGTCCCGATCTCGGCGGCGAAGGCCGAGCCGGAACGGCCGGCGGCGATGATCGCGGCCATCAGCCCGCCGAGCTCGCGCAGCACGCCAACCGCGAGCAGGTTGACCGTGAACACGTCGGCACCGAAGCGACGCAGCTGGTCGGCCCCCTGGTAGGCGAACACAACGCCGACGAGGAACGAGAGCAGCCCCACGATCGGCAACGCGTTCAACCCGGTCTCCTCCATCTGGTGGACCAGTGCGGCGACGCGCAACCGGCGGGGTCGCAGCACGGTCGCGAGCGTCTCGAACACGATCAGGCCGAGGAAGCCGATCAGCAAGTAACCCTGGTGCACCGCCTGGCACAGGCCGCGGCCTATGCGTTCCAGCCGCATGGCGAAGGTGTGCCGCGGCGGCAGGGTGACGGGAGGCGCCCGGCACTCATGATCGATCGTGTGCACCAGGGCGTGGTACTCGCGATCGACATTGATCGGCTGCACGGTCACGCCGCGGTGCTCCAGCACCCGCTTGGTGCGCAGCAGCAGCCAGGCGCCGACAGTATCGAGCCGGGCGAGCCCGCCGCAATCCACGTCCACCCGCGTGCAGCCCATGGGATCGAGGGTGCGCAGCAACGGGTCGAGACGTCGGGCCTCGCTCCGGACCCAGGCGCCGCCGACGACGACGCGCAACGTACTACCCTGCCGTTCCAGCCGGTACCACGCCGCCGTGTCCGGGGCGGGCCTCACCATGCCCGTCGCGCGCCGGGCGGCCCGGGGCAGGACCGGTCACCCGACGACGCGAACGGCGCCCTGCCAGCAGCGGCGGCATCCTGCTGCCGCACGCCGGCGCCTCGGATCGGGCCGTGCCGATCGACGGAATATCGAAGGTCGGACATCACCGCGAGCATCATTGTCCCGGTTTGCCGAGTCTTGGACATTACCACGGAAATTTGACTGCGAATCAACAGCCAATCGGGACCCCGGCCCAATCGAGGTCAAAGCGTTGATTCAACCGAAGAAATACGTCGTATGCCGGGGGCCCGATCGGCGCCGACCAGGACCCACATCGAACGAATTTCTTCTCCATATATCAAGGTGTTGTTGTCACTTTGCGGTGTGGTCCCACTTCGGTGCCGCTTTACAATCCCGCGCATCGCCGGCGTCGATAGCGGGAACTGGCGCGGCCTCGCTGGCGTCCCCGTCCCCGAGCGCCGGGATCGATCCTGCCCCTGCGGGTGCGCCCCGCGCCTGCGCGTCGAGCGACCGCCGCGTCTGGCGGAGGACCAGGTCCAGCTGCGCCATGCTGTGTTCCAGATCGCTGTAATCGAAGCTGCGCCGCGCGACTGGGGTGAGCGGCGGCATCGGCACCGCCGGCCCTGCGGAGGGCTCTTCCGTCGCGACAACCCGTGGCCGGCCACGACCGCGGTTGGGCTCCGGCCGATAGGGCGGTCGGACTGCCTCGCCGAGTGGCGTCATTCCCTTGCGCCCGAACAGCCGCCGCGCGGAGCGGTGCGTCCCCTCGACCGCCACGTCCGCTGCGACGAAGCGATCGAGCAGCTCGGTCGCGCATTTGACCGACATGCCGATCGCGCCTGCCAAGGTGGTGGCGGACAGCAGCGGGGTCACCGCCAGCACGTCCACGGCGAGGGTGGCCTGCGAGGTGCGGCGCCGGCCTGTGGTTTTGCCCCGCGCCGCCAGCCAGCCGTGTTCCAAACCCCGCAGCAGCTCCAGATAGTCGGTTGCCTCGGCGGCCACCTCCTCAAGAAACGCCACCACCCAGTCCGGATGCTCCGTCGGCGCCTCGGCGCGCAACGCGCGCGGCCCGGTCAACGGCACGGGCACCCGCAGCAGGCGACGCTTCCCCCAGAACCGGATCAGCGCGGCACGGATCGGCGGCCGCGTCCCGCCGCCCTGCAGCCACGACCACGCTCCCTCGGCGGCACCGAGCAGGCCGCCGGGGAGTGCGGCGGCCAGGTGGCGCTCGGCCGCCTGCACCTCGCCCTCCTGATCGAAATCCGGTTCGGTAATCCACTGGTGCAGGGCGAGTGCCGTGCGCGCGGCCTCGAAAATCTCACCGCGATCGACGATCCGCAGCGCGTGGTCCATGCGCAGGCGCAGCCCCTCAAGCACGGCGGCGAGGTGCCATGGATCGATGCTGCGTCCGTCCACCGCGGCCTGGCGGCGGACCGCCTCGAGCCGCGCCCGGTGGAGAAACGCAGGCAGCAGCGGGTGATGGTCGAGCGCCTGGTCGAGCCGCGCGATGGCGCCGGCGGCGCGCTCGTGCGCGGCGAACAGCGCCGCATCGCTGCGCGGGGAGGACGGGCTCCCCGGACGGAGGAGGGAGTTGCGCATCACAGGACGCCGTGACCGGCCAGAACTAATGAACTGGCCTCCTGGATCGCGGTAGGGACGCCCATCACTGGGCGCCCCCCGCACAGAACCGTACGTGCGGCTTTCCCGCATACGGCTCCCACCTTGGGTGTTTGACGCGGAAGCGCTGAGATGGCCACGGGTGGGATATCCGGGGCATGGGCAGCCAGCGGTCGGCCAGTTTACCCATCCTCTTCCACGTCGTGCGATCCCGTTGGCTACGCCGGCGCAGGGCGCGTCGCCAAAGATCGAGGACGTGGTAGCGGAAGCTGGATAGGGCGCGCGTGTTCGTGGGCACTGCATGATTGGCAAGGAGGGGCGGCGCCCCCCCTTGAGCGCCGCGAATTGCGGAAATCCAGGCAGATGGCTGGCTTTCATGATGCCCCGCGCACACGTCGAGTCCGGCGAGGTGGGCCGAAAAGCGGCCGGGAACGGGGAAATCCGTGCAGAATCCGTGCAGGGATGCTTCACCGGCATACTCCGGACGAGACCGGCGGCCGGGGTGCGAACGAGGCCGGCTCCAGCAAGCAAATCGCTACATTACGTGCCAATCCCTGGAACAGTCTACGGTCGATCCCTCTTTGGGTTCCAGATGTGAGCGGACGATGGCGAAGAGTTGGCCCGACGGGGACAGAAGGAAAGCAGGTGAGCCACAACCGTGCTCCTCCAGGCGAACTGCACCGTGCGCAGCAAGGGTTTTCCTTGAGATGGCGGCCTCTCGTAATCCGGGAATCAGGTCATGTCCCCCCGACCGGTGTGGGAGCCATGGATAAGTAGCCCGCCTACGCCAAGAGCCCGGTCTATACGGGCCATTGTCGACAGCGCTGAGTAAAGTGGGGCAATTCCGCATGTCCCTTGACATCTTCGTCACCCGCGCCGTCGGGGTGGCGGTGGATATCGCCGACCGGGTCACGGCGATGTATGCTGGCCGCTTCGTCAGGGTCGGGTGGCTGACGGCGTTGATCGGCGCCCCTGCGTCACCCTTGCACGCGCAGCGGGCTCGGTGCCACCGCTCATGGCGCGGCGCACGGCCTGCGGCGGGAGGCGATCCAAGGCGATCCCCCCTGACGCTTGCCGGGGCTTGGGACGGCGGCGCGATCGCCTTCTCCAATCCGCTCGGCTTGAGGTGCGCGTGGACCGATGCCATTCAGCCGCGCGATCTCTTCGCGCTGCTCGGTTACGCACTGCTTGAGTTTCGCCGCCTCGCTCGACAGCTTCCCCACCGGAGCTTCCAGCTCCGGGCGCGGCAGGCCGGGCAGATCAATCGGCGGGGACACACGCAGCTTGACCCGAACCGCCCCGTGTCGGGTCAAGAAAACTCACTACACCACCGGGGTTTTTGTCCCGGCTGCCGGTACAAGGCTCTTGGTCTTTGAGCCGGAAACGTCGGACGCTGATTTCCTGGCTCCGCAGGAACCTGTCGGTGTTTTGGGTCCTTACACCGGACAATGGGTCTAACGATACGGTCACGATCGGAAGGCGACAATTGGCCGCGATATTGGCAATCTGAAACCCCCGATTCTAACTACGCCTGAGATTTATCCGGCGAGTACAGCTATCACTGCCACCGAGCGGCAAGAAGTGCTCTGCTGCCTCAGGAGAATGCCAACATGACGAATGTAGCATATTCGTATCTGAAGATTCAGTACAGGCCGAGCAAAGCGCAGGTGACAGCAGGCGGCGTCAGATGGCGATGGCGGAGAAATATGCGGCCAACCATCATCTCAAGCTCGATATCGCATTGTCGTTCCGCGACCTGGGCGTCAGTGCTTTCCGCGGTCGGAATGCAAAGGAAGGGGCGCTCCGGGCCTTCCTGGAAGCTATTGAGCACAATCTTGTGCCTGCCAACAGTTTTCTTCTGATCGAGTCCCTCGACCGTTTGAGCCGCGATCGTATTCTCGCAGCGCAAAGCCTGTTTCTACAAATCATTCAAGCCGGTGTGACGATCGTCACGCTAACCGATCAGCGATCCTACTCATTGACCAGCCTGAATCAGAGCCCACTTGATCTTATCATCTCCCTCGTGTCAATGATGCGCGCTAACGAGGAAAGCGAGTTGAAGTCTCGTCGAATACGGGCAGCATTTGAGATCAAGCGCGCCAACCTTGCCACAAAGCCATGGTCTGCTAGGTCGCCGGGATGGCTTCGGCTAGATAAGGAGGCCGGGCGATTTGTGATCGTAGAAGAACGCGCAGAGGTGGTACGCCGTATCTACCGGGAGGTCCTGTCTGGTACCGGCCATCAGACGGTCGCTCGGACGCTGAATGAGGAGCATGTTCCACTATTCGGACATGGCAATCAGCGTGGTAAAATCTGGCAGAAAGAACTGATCCGTCACCTCCTGCTCACACCCACCGTCATTGGCAGGTTCGTTCCCTTCACTACTGAATACGTCGAGGGTGTGAGGCGTATGCGTCCGCAGCCCGCGGTGGAGAATTACTACCCTGCTATCATCAGTAGAACCGATTGGGATTGCGTTCAGGCGCGGCGCGCGGTATGGTCCGCATATCATCGTAACAACGTCCCGAAGACAGGACGGGCAAATCTCTTGGCGGGATTGTCCCGCTGTCCATTCTGTGACCGACCCATGGTCCTAATTGGAGGCGGCAAGGCGAACTGGCGCTATCTAATGTGCCGTCGTGCGTACAACGGCCTCGGCTGTTCGGATCGTTGGGTTCGCTATCCAGGCATCGAGGATGCCCTTACCATCGACATCAACGAGATAATCGAAAGCTGTCCGAAGCCAGCCCTCACGTCCGATGTCCGCAGCCATCGACTGAGGCAAATACGGCTCCGGCTTCACACGCTGCGCGGACGCCAGGCGTCGATCAACGCCGAACACGCTCTGGTTCGACAATCGCTTCGACCGGCGCTTGAGGTCAGAGAGACCGTCGAAAAGGAAATTCAGCAGTTGCTCGACGAACGGAAGCGGATGCGGGTAGATCGGCCCAAATGGCTTGATATCACGCTGTCGGCAAGGCTGACCAAACTGGCGACGGTAGCCAAGGCGACGATCGTGGATCGCCAGGAGTTACATGCGATCCTACAGTCGCTGCTCGTTAGGGTTATCGTCGATTGGGAGCGTGACCGACTGGTCCTACATTGGAAGCACGGGGGTGAGAGCACCGTAGCCGTTGCCATGCGACCGCTGCGGCGGGTAGCGAATGTACGCCGCGCTGATCGGCCGAGATACCAGCCCGGAGAACTCGCAGTGCCACTGCCGGAGGCGAAGCGGTAGGCGGCCGCCAGGGGCCGCACCGTAGGGGGCCAACAGCTTGTCGGTTACCGGGAGCTTAACTTCCGACCCGGGCCACGTAGTTCCTGGATGATCCAAGTCCGCTTTCCGCCGACCGTGTTGAAAAAGTCCTGCTTGAAGTCGTGACGATTGTCAATGCCGGTTGAATTTTCCCCAAAAGCGCCGCTTGAAAATTCCCCACTTCGTTTTGGATCAGTCACGGCCATAGCCGCGTGGGGGGACGATCGCGGCGAGGTCGTCGAGATCGAGGTCGACGATGGCCTGAAGCGCTTGCGCCGTAGCACTGTCGCGAAGGCTGTCGGGCAAGGTGTCGGACCAGGCGGCATACTCGGTTTGCAAGGCGAGCAGTTTGGCGACGGTGTCACACCAGCGCTGAGCTCGGCTGCGTCGGTCGATTGGCCGGCGGCCACGCCGCGACGGTGCTGTCCGAGCAGCCGATGAGCCAGCCCGACGCCTGGCGCATGATCCGCCGCCGCGCCGCGGCCGCCGGCATAATGGCACCGATCGGCAATCACAGCTTCCGGGCGACCGGGATCACCGCCTACCTCGCCAATGGCGGGGCGCTTGAGCACGCCCAAGAGATAGCCGCGCACGAGAGTCCGCGCACGACCAAGCTCTACGACCGAACGAAGGAGCGGCTGACGCAGGATGAGGTGGAACGGATACGGCTCTGATGCTCTGACGGCGTTAGTTGGCGGGCGTCGTGGGAATATCCGGTTGCGGCACATCAAAGGTCATTACAGTGACCGTCACCTCACGATTCGGATCGTCGTGTTGCGCGAGAACATATCGGAACGATGTTTCAGATGGCTTGGGTAGTGTCCGCTTGACATTCGGATGAGTTGGCATCGTCTCGGAAATTGAGTCAAGGACCCGACTAACAGGCTGCGGAAAATCCCCTTGCCGCACTGACAACGATATCATTCTCTGCATGCATTGCCGCTGACCGGAGATTCGCGGATGCGCGGGGCAGATCGACAGACCGCCAAGCTGTTCAGCTACCTGAGCCCGGAGGCGCTGGTGCCGCCCGATCATCCTTTGCGCCAGATCCGCCCGCTTGCGAATGCCGCCTTGGAACGCCTGTCGCCCGAGTTCGACGCGATCTACGCGGCAGCCGGCCGCCCCTCGATCCCGCCCGAGTACCTGCTGAGAGCTCTGCTCCTGCAAGCGTTCTTCTCGGTCCGCTCGGAGCGGCAACTCATGGAGCAACTGGCCTACAACATGATGTTCCGCTGGTTCGTTGGGCTGTCGATGGATGCGTCGGTCTGGGATGTGACGGTGTTCACGAAGAACCGTGACCGTCTGCTGGAGGGCGATATCGCCCGCAAATTCCTGGCCGAGGTGGTGGCCGATCCCAAGATCATGCCGCTGCTGTCGGACGAGCACTTCTCGGTCGATGGCACGATGATCGAACGCCTGGGCGTCCATGAAGAGCTTCCGTCCGAAGGACGGCAGCGGCGAGCCGCCGGCACCGGGACGCAATGGCGAGCGCGACTTCCACGGCAAGAAGCTCAGCAACGAGACGCACGCCTCAACCACCGATCCAGATGCGCGGCTGTACAAGAAGGCGAAGGGGCAACCGGCCCGGCTGTGCCACCTGGGGTACGTGATCATGGAGAACCGGAATGGCCTGGTGGTCGAGGCGAGCCTCACCCCGGCCACCGGCACCGCCGAGCGGGAGGCCGCCGTCGCCATGGTCGAGGCGCTTGGTGGAGACGAGCGCATCACGCTCGGTGCCGACAAGGCCTACGACACCGCGGATTTCGTCGCCGAGATGCGGCGGCTGCGGGTCACCCCGCATGTGGCGCAGAACGATACGAACCGTCGGTCCGCCATCGACGGCCGCACCACGCGCCATCCCGGCTACGCAGTCAGCCTGCGCAAGCGCAAGAAGATCGAGGAAGTGTTCGGCTGGATGAAGACCGCGGCCGGACTGCGCAAGACACGTCATCGCGGCACCGCCCGGGTCGGCTGGATGTTCACCCTGACCGCGGCTGCCTACAACCTGGTGCGGATGCCGAAGCTGCTGGGTACCGCGGCGTAACGAGGCCCGGAGTCTGTCCAAAGCGGCCCAGACAACGCAATTTTCGCCGTCAGGGTCGGGAAAACCCGCAAAAACCACCCCCTTTTGCCCGCCAAACCAGGCAAAACGGCAGGAAATCCTTCAGACTTCGGCAATTTTCCGCAGCCTGTTAAAGTCCAACTCGAATCTCATCCCGAACGAGCCAACCTGCGGAGCAGAAGCATGGCAGCCGCAGCATAGAGGAACGCGGTTGCCGAGGTGAGCGTGCCCTCAAAGTCCTTGGCCAGGCGGCGGTTGCGGCCGAGCCAGGCGAAGAAGCGCTCGACCACCCAGCGGCGCGGCAGCACGGTGAAGCCCACCTGATCCGGCAGCTTGCGCACGATCTGGACGATGATGCGCGTGGCGTTGGCCACCCGCTCGCCGGCATAGGCTGTGTCGGCAAACACCCGCTCGACGAAAGGGAACCAGCCGCGAGATGTTCGCAGCAGCGGCACCGCACCGTCGCGATCCTGCACGTCGGCCGGGCTGACTTGCAGCAACAGCGCCCGGCCGCCGGTATCGACCAGGGCGTGCCGCTTGCGCCCCTTGGTCTTCTTGGCCGCGTCATAGCCACGCGGACCGCCTGCTTCGGTGGTCTTGACGCTTTGGCTATCCATCACCCCGGCGCTCGGCGTGGCTTCGCGGCCGACCCGTTCGCGGTCGAGCATCAGAAGGCGATGATTGATGGTTTGCCAGGTGCCGTCATCGCGGAACCGGGCGAACCAGGCATAGGTGGTCTGATGCGGCGGGAAGTGCTCGGGCAGCATCCGCCATGGGCAGCCACCGCGCAGGACGAAGAAGATGGCGTTGACCACTTCGCGCATCGGCCAGCCGCGCTTGCGGCCGGTCTTGGATGGTGGCGGCAGCAGCGGTTCCAGGATCGCCCATTCGGCATCGGTCAGGTCGCTGGGGTAGCGCAGCTCGTCCCGGTCATGCTCCGACCGGGCGTCGGGGGTCCACATTGTCGGCTCCGGGGCAAAGGCGAGAGTTGGGGAAGCCCTGAATTCGCTGCCTTCCCCCGATTTCAAGCCCGTGCCAGAGCGTTTCGAGACAGATGGGGTGATTGGGGCCTCCCCCCGGTGACCCGGTGGCTGCTCCTCTCAGGATGATAAGAGCGTGGTCCGTGTGCATCGGCCACAAGCATCGAGGAGGAGCAGCCGTGGGTTATTTTGCCGGGTTGGACGTGTCGTTGGAAGAGGCTGCGATCTGCATCGTCGATGATGCGGGGAGCATCGTGCGCGAGGCGCGCGTGGCCAGCGAGCCAGAGGCGCTGATTACGTTCTTCGGGGCGTGCGGAATGAGGATGGAGCGGGTTGGCCTGGAGGCGTGCTCGCTGAGCGCCTGGCTGCACGCCGGGATCACGGAGGCTGGCGTCCCGGCGATCTGCATCGAGGCACGGCAGGCCAAGGCGGCGATGGGTGCCATGCCGAACAAGACCGACCGCAACGACGCGCGCGGGATCGCGCAGATCATGCGCACCGGCTGGTATCGCGCAGTTCACGTGAAGAGTCCGTCCTGCCGTTCCTGGCGCGCGCTACTGACGCGCGCGGACGGATGGTGCTGAACAAGCGCCGGGACGTCGAGAATGGCATCCGGGCGTTGCTGCGCGAGGCCGGGCTGAAGCTCGGCACGCCGAGCCGCAAGATATTCCCGGCGCGCGTGCGCGAGCTGGCCGCTGACGACCCGGTGCTGGCAAGCCTGACCGAATCGCTGCTGGCCGTCGTGGAGGTCATGAGCCAGCAGGCCGACGACGCTCACCAAGCGCGTGCTCGACGAGGTGCGCATCGAACCGACGTGCCGGCGGCTGATGACGGTGCCGGGCGTCGGGCCGCTGACCGCGCTGGCGTTCCGCGCCACCATCGACCAACCGGGCCGCTTCCGAAAATCGCGCGACGTCGGCGCCCATCTCGGCCTGACGCCGCGGCGCTACCAATCGGGCGAGACGGACGTCCAAGGCCGCATCAGCCGGTGCGGCGACGAACTGGCCCGCACCGCGCTGTATGAAGCGGCGCATTCGCTGCTGATCCGCAGCACCAAATGGTCGGCGCTGCGGGCATGGGGCATGAACGTCGCCAAGCGGCGCGGCATGGCGCGCGCCCGTGTCGCGGTCGCGCGCAAGCTGGCGGTGATCCTGCACCGGATGTGGACCGATGGCAGCGAGTTCCGCTGGGGCAAGCAAGCCGCGGCGCACGATGACCGCCGCATGAGCCGAGCCATTCCAGTTTCCGCCTGAAAGGGCGGAGCCGCGTCGTTCCCGTGGGGACGATGGGCGAGGCGATCTCGTTGAGAGTCCGGAACCGGACGGCAGCAATGCCTCCAGGTCGCGGGACAGATTGAGACGCCTCGCCCTCCTGACCCCATCCTGCGGCGGCCATGCGCCGACCGCGAAGAGAAGCGAGTGACCCACGGGCGCAACATCGACGACGACAAACAGCCTAATCCCGGTCCGGTCTGGCCGGGCAAGGGCTGACCGGTTGACGCCGATCCCCCTGCAATGCGTTACGTAACGGAAGGTGGAAGCCATGCCCACGGGCCGCAAACCGAATGGCGAGCAGGCAATGAGCAACGCCGAGCGCCAAGCTCGCTATCGCGCAAGGCATTCGATGCGCCCAACGACGGTCCAGACCCGCACGCACCACCCAACCGATCGACGCAGCCGGCCGCAACGGTGGCGAGAGGCTGTCACCGAGTTACTGACGCTGCAGGCCGACTATGCCTGCTGGCTGACCGCATTGCCCGAAGGCCTTCAGGACAGCCCTACCGCCGACGCGCTCGAAGCTATCGTCGACCTCGACCTCACAGCCATTGCCGACATCGAGTTGCCACGCGGCTATGGCCGCGACTGACCGGACATCCGAAAAGGCGCAAGAAACAGCTTGACCTCAACAGCCCCAATCAGAGAGGCCTCTTAGCCGGTTGAGCTGCGGCTGCAAAAGGCCGCTTCGGGTCGAAAGCGGCTGCGACCTGAAGATTATGGGCGCCGGATTCTTGGCCATTCGGCGGCCGTCATCAGCTACGCTGGCGCTGGCCAGCGGCGCTGAAGGCCAGGACAAGCGCTACGATGACGGCCGCGAGGGCCGCCGCCTCCGGCATCGTCAGGTGCCACATTACCTTCCAGACGAGGCCATAGATCACGCCTTGCACCAGCGAGGATACAATCGGATGGCCGAGCGCGAGATGGTGCATCGAGCTCAGCCCGCCGAACTATTGTAAGGCGGGATCACGACATCTTTCGTCACCATCACGTTGAAGAGGTACCCCGGCCGGATTTTCAGTGTCGGCGCGATGTCCATGCCACGCTGAATGAACGACAGACCGGCGTTGCCAAGTTGCTGTCCTATAGCGCCGGCAACGATTTGCTGACTGGAATAGACGTTGTTGCTGTCGGCGTTCGGCTGCGGCTGGGAAAGCTGGATACCCGCGGAGAAAAGGCTCAGCAGCGTGGCTGATCCGAAGATCCGGATGTAGTGGTTGTTCACCTCGCCGTAGAAGCCGGCATAGCCCCCCTGATCGGCGCCGGGCATCCCGTTGATATCGAGGGACGATCCGTCAGGGAAGATGATCCGGTTCCACACGACGAGCACTCGCGATTGCCCGTAGGTCACGCGGTTGTCGTAGGTGCCGACGAGCTTTGCGCCCTGCGGGATCAGCAGGTAGCGGCCGGTCGCGGTGTCATAGACGTTCTCCCGCACCTGGCCGAGGATCTGCCCCGGCAGGTCCGAGTCAACACCGCCCACCATCACGGCCGGAATCACTGTCCCGGCTCGAATCTGGAACGGCGACGCGGCCGGTTCGCGGGTGTTCGGCAGATAGTCCGATGCCGTGGGCCGCTGACTCAGGAAGCCCGCCTTTTCATTCTGCCCGCTGGGGTCCCCGACGCTCCGCGACATCCCGAACGCGAACGCCTGGCACCAAGGACTCAGCCACCACACTGGCCCGAAATTCCGCCGTGTGTGCCCGCCGCCGGTCGGCCACGATCTCGATCCGAGGCATCGCCTCGCTACGTCTCGCTGCCTCTGTGGCAGCCTCATGCTTGCCCTTGATCATGCGCCGTACATGCGCGGCAAGCGCCCACCGAAACAAGGCGTTCGCCACCGGAGGCTTACGCCTCCTACTCCTTGCCGGTTCCTCGGCGCACTACGCATAAGCGGGCAGGTCGCAGACCTCCGGTGCCGCGCAGGCGATGGCATGGTTCGTCCGGCTCAATAGGGCGACCGATGAGAGCGGTCATCGATTTGCACTGTTGCGGTCATCCCCGCTACCAGGACGATGCCTTCCGGCACCTCGTCGATCCGGATGCGCACCGGGATCCGCTGCGCCAGCCGCACCCATGTGAAGATGGGATTGACGTTGGCGAGGCCCTGCCCGTTCGGCTGTGCGTTCGCGACGCTGATCGCACGTGCGATACTGTCCACGTGTCCGCGCACGACCTCCGGATATCCCATCAGCTTGATCTCCACGGGGTCGCCGACGTGGATCGAACGGAGGCTCGTTTCCTCGAAATACCCGTCGACCCAGAATGAACTGGCAACGACGACGGAGATGGCGTCCATGCCGACATTGACGTAGTCGCCACGGTGCGCCAGCAGGTTGGTCACGTAGCCGTCGGCTGGCGAAATGATACGTGTACGCTTCAGATTCACCTGCGCTTGGCGGAGCTGCGCGGCGGCCTCGCCGAGGGTTGCCTCGGCACTCATGCGCTGCGCCTTTAGCGTTTGGACCTGCCGCCGCACTAGATCGAAATTCGCCAACGCGGTCTGCACGGCGGCTTCCTGCTGATGCAGTTGCGACGCGTACTGCTGGGCGTTCTGGATCGTGCCCCAGCCGTCGTGGGCCAACGTCCGGTAGCGCCCCGCCTGCTGCTGCGCGAACACGAGGGCTGCGAGTGCCTGGTCAAGCTGGGCCTGATTGGCACGGATCTGCGCCTGCTGGACCTGCATCTGCAAATCGATGTTCTGCACGCTGGCCTGCGCCAGCCGCACCGCTGCCTCGGCCTGGCTGACGGCGATCTCGTAGTTGGTCGGGTCGATCGCGAGCAGCAGTGCGCCCTTGTGGACCAGCTCGTTGTCGCGGACCGGCAGCTCGACGATGCGACCGGAGACCTCCGGCGCCATCGTGACCACATAGGCACGGACGGTGGCGTCGCGCGTCCACGGTGCGCCCATATAGGCATCCCACGCCGCCCGCCCGAGCGTGACCGCGGCCGCCGCAGCGAGCATGGTGAGCAACAGCGGCGGGATGCGCAGGCGCCGTTTTGGGGTCGCGCGCGCAGGCGCGTCGGCGGACGAAGTTGCCTCGCTATCGGCTGCTGCGCTGTCCGGCTGCGATTCGACTTCAGACATTTCGGTCACCCGCCCATCGCCAGAACGATCGATGACAGAACGATCAGGTAGGCTGCAAACGTGAAGAGCGCCGGATGCCACACATGCCGCAGCAGCCCGAACCGGGCGGCGATCCGACGCAGTGCGACCGTCACGACCCACGCGCCGACCAGCATCAGAGACATCGGCGCGACATAGACACCGAGCAGGTTGACCTCGGCGAACCTCATTCCGGCGCTCCGGCATCGAAATAGCCTGCGTGCCGTGCCAGCGCGCCGGAGATGACAAGAATGCCGGCGCGAACTCGCAGCGCATCCTGCGTCCCCGGTCCGCCGGCGGGCCCGGCGGCAAGCATCTCGTCGAGCCGAGACAGGCGGGCAATCGCGTGCGCGCTATGGCCCTCCGCCAGCGCCGCAAATGCCGTGCCGAGGTTCGTGCCGAGGCCGAGCCGGGGTGCGATCTGTCGCAGATGCATGATCTCGCCACCGACCGAGAGCGTCGCCAGGAGCTGCGCACGCTGTAGCGCTGTCGCTTCGTTCGGCATTACCGAGAGCCGTCCGATGACATGGCCTTCCCAGTCCTTGCGCGGGCGCCCTTTTGCCAGCCGGCGCAGATCGCGCAATGTGAGTGCAAGCAGTCGACGCACGCGAAATGCCGGGGACAGTGGTGGCACGAGACGGAACGAGAGGGCCGCGCCGGCCATGCCGACAACGATCGGAAGACCGATGTTGTAGAACAACTCCGGATTGTAGATTTCGGGGTTCGTCGGTTGTAGGATCGGTACGAACCCCATCGTCATCGCGGTGAACAGGCCCACCTGCCACGGCTGCCGGGCGTGCTTCAGCAGGGCGCCGATCGGTACCAGGCATGCGCCGATGACAAGGCTGAAGACGACAAAGCCGCTCGTCCGGAGTCCCGGCAGGACGGCGAAGGCGACGATCGCGGTCAGGATCAGATCGAGAATGGCGCCAATCGTAAAGAGCATGGCGGCGCCATAGGTCTCGTCGGCACGCGGCGCGAGCAGGAGCTCAACGATTGCGGCAAACGTCATCGCGAGGGCTCCGCCCGGCCAACCCGTCACCATCCAGAACAGCGCGATGCCACCGACAGTGATCAAGGTGCGCCCGGCGCCGACCAGTGCAGGCAGCCAGTCGGGTACACGAAAACGATAGCTGCCGCGACGGGGGGTGGGACGAGCAGGAACGCCCACGAGCAGGGCGAGCCCGTTGAGCACATCCGCCATACCGGCGAATGCGAGAGTTGTTCTGCCGGCGAGCAGTTCCAGGGACGGGGTCCCTGCGCGCAGCGACGCGGCCCGCCTCGCCGCAGTCACACAGATCCGGTGCAGATCGATCGGGGTCGCGAGCGCGCGCGCTACCACGTCGCCCTCCGAGGCCATTCGTAATCCCTGCGGCACGCTTGCGAGGAGGGTAGCGGCCTGGCGATGTGCCTCGTTGCCGGGCAACCGGCCCAGATGGTCGGCGATTGCGTACCAGCCCGCCAGGGCGGCGAACAACCCGTCCAGAGCTCGCCGCAATACCGATGAATGGTAGCGGACCTCCGACGACTCACCGAGCGCCTGGTCGACGATCGGGTCGAGCGCAATGGCACGGCGAAGAAACTCCCGCTGGACCGCCCGTGTCTCGCGATGCTCGTTTCCCGCCGCCGCCAACGTCCCGACAAGGCCGTTCGTGATGCCGCCCGTCAGTTCCGCCAGCAGTGCCGCAACCCGGCGACGTGCGCCACCGAGATCGGTCCCGGCAAGAACAACACCGGCGCAGACGATGCCGAGACAGATTTCGGTCGCCCGGCTGACGGCCAGCAAAAAGGCTGCGTTCGCATCGATGCCGCCGACGGTTCCGAGCAGGTCGCCGGCGATGATCGCGGCCGTATAGCCGGCCAGAGACGCCGCGTAGGAAGCGAAGTTACGCAAGAGCGTAGCGCCAAAAGCGCAGACCGCGGCCCATATTGCAAGGGCGCCCAGGAACAACACGCGATCCTGTGCGAAGCAGGCCGTCAGCAGGACACTCATGGTCGCCCCGACGAGGGTGCCGAGCATGCGGAACCAGCCCTTGCGGAGCGAGGCACCGAGCTGTGGTTGGCAGACGATCGCCGCTGAAGTGCCGGCCCAGAACGGACTGTCGAGCTGGAGCCAGAACGCGGCATAAAGCGCGAGCGACACCGAGGCCCATAGCCGCAGCCCGAACAGAAGTGGCGGTCCCGCGGCGCGCACCGCTTCCGCGATCGACCGTGTGTCAGCAGTCGAACGGAAGCGCGGCAGCCGGTCGGCGGTTTGACGTGTGGTACCGCTCATTGCCGGGACTTAGGGAATATTTTCCACGAGCATTTCCCAGACGTCGTGACCTTTGCCGCGCAGCAGTGCCTTGGCGCTATAGACCGCCATGCCGACGACGGCCTCCGGAGAAACGAAGGGTGAGGGCGGCGTCACGAGCTGCATCGGCTTCACCTTCACATCCAGCACCGCCGGGCCGGGCTGCGCGAGCCAGGTCCGAACCGCGTCCTCAAGTTCCCCTGCCTTCGAGACCATGTGTCCCCAAAGGCCCATTGCTTTCGCAACCTGGCCGAAGTCCGGGTTTTTCAAATCGGTGAATACTGGCTCCAGGCCTGCCGCCTTCTGCTCGATATCAATAAACCCAAGCTTGCCGTTGTCGTAGACGACGATCTTGATGGGCAGGTTCTCCTGGACCGTTGTCAGGAGATCACCCAGTAGCATGGAGAACCCGCCATCGCCAGCGAGACAGATCACCTGCCGCCCGGGCTGGCACTTTTGCAGTCCCAGTGCCGATGGCATCCCGTCCGCCATCGTACCGTGGAGGAGGCTTCCGAAGGTTCGACGCTTGCCGTTGGCGTCGATATGGCGAAGCATCCAGACCAAGGGCGTGCCGTCGTCTGCCGCAAAGAGGGCGTCGTCTGCGGCGTGCCTGTTGACGACCTTGGTAAGGTAAGTCCCGGAAATGGCCGCGTCGGGACCAGATGGGGTTTCCGCCTTCGCTGCTTCCACGTCCTTCCGGTGGCGCTCCACATGTGCCGTCAGGAAGGCATTGTCATCGTGTTGCGCGAGGCGTGGCAGTAGAGCACCAAGAGTGGCCTTGATATCGCCCACGGCCCCCAACGTCACGGGATGCCGTCCTCCGATATGCGTCGGATCGATATCAATCTGAATTATGGTCGCGCTATCCGGATAGAACTGCGGCCAGGCGAAATTCGCGCCCAGCAGAAGCAACACATCGCAGTCAAGGATGGCGTGATAGCCTGCGGCCTCGCCGATCATGCCTGTCATTCCGACGTTGTAGGGGTTGGCGTATTCGACGAAGTCCTTGCCGCGGGACGTATGCGCCACGGGAGCCTTAAGACGCGCGGCCGTGGCGACGACCTCGTCATGCGCTGTGGCGCAGCCAGCGCCCGCATAGATTGTGATTCTCTTGCCCTTGTTGAGAACTGCGGCGATCTCGTCAAGGTCCGCGTCGCTTGGGCGAACCAGCGGGCGCCGCGCATGCACGCTGTAGGGCCGCTCCTCAGTCTGCGGTTGCATTGGACACGTCGACCGGGACCACCAACACGGCGACGCCGCGCTTAGTAAGAGCTGCCTGGCAGGCTGCGACCGTCTTGCGGAGGGCCTGCTCCGGCGCAAGGATCATCTCGCAAAAGACACTGCAGCCTCTGTATACGTCGACGAAATCGACCTCCTGGATCGATTCGAAGCCCAAGTCCTGCCGCGCGATCTGGGTTGCGATCAGAATGACGGGCGCGCGGTTGCGATTGGCCTCGTAAAGCCCATTGATGAAGTGGAGACTGCCGGGGCCGCAAGAGCCTGCGCAGGCTGTGAGGTTGCCGGTGAACTGAGCTTCGGCGCCCGCCGCGAAAGCTCCGGCCTCCTCGTGCCGCACGTGGACCCAATCGATCTCGCTGCGGTCGATGGCGTGGGCGATCCGGTTCAGTGTGTCGCCGATGACACCATAGCAGTTCTTCACGCCGGCGGCTTGCAGTGTCTCCACTATCAGATCGGCTACCCGCTTACTCATGGGAGTACCTCATGTGTTGGATCATACTCTTTCCCTCGGTCATGACTGGCGTCGCGTCTAGCATTGGGACCATGCGCCGAAACCTTGCTTTTGAAGACTCCGTAGTTAAGCACCGTGTAGAGCAGCATCAGCGGGAAGACGAACAGGACTGCGCTTCGGCAAGCTACCCCACTGGCATGAAGGAACGAAGCAAAACCTTGGCAGCGACGCAAGAGGTTCATCTTGGCTGACGGCCGGTTAACAGCAGCCCGGAGAGCACGCCCCAATAGGCGTGCATGACCGCGAAAATATAGGCCGTGCTGATACCAAACAGTAGCATGCCATCGGCCGCCTCCAGCGCGCCCATGATTCGCCAGTGATGTTGCAACAACAGTCCGGAATCACCTCGCGTCGTCATCGCGTCAATGGAATAGAGGATCGCATCACCGGGCAAATGAAATGCGCCGAGCCACACATATGCCCCCGCCCAGATCGCAGCCTCCATCCCGTGCAGCAGGGTCAGCAGCAGTCCGACCGCCTCGATCACGCCGATGGTCAACGGTATCACTTGCCGCAAACCCAGGCCCCGGGTGTTCAGCCGCGCCCTGATCCTGAACTCCACAGTGGATATGATCACGATTCCGATCGCATGGATTGCCAGGGTCAGTGCTATGATCAATACACTCCAGGTCCATGTGGGGACCACGAACATGACGGTCTCCTTCTGCTCCGCTACCGGGGCGCCGCGCCGAGCGTGCCGGCGGAAAGCGCGACCGAGGCGGCGGCCGTCAGAGCCATGCTGTAGGCGTCGGTCTCGACGCCGTGTGCCTGCAGCAACTGGGCTTCGGCCGTCGTGACATCGGCGATAGGGCCAACACCGTGCGGGTGGGACGCCAGGGATGCATCGAATGTCGTCCGCGCCGCGGACGCGAGCGCTCCGGCGGCAGCGTAGGCGGAGAGGCCGGTCTTCACCGCGTCTTCCGCCTCGACGATCTCGCGGATAGTCCCGTTGCGAACTCGGTCCAAGACGCCCCCCGCCTTGTCGACTTTGGCGCGTGCCTGCGCCAACAGCGCCGCGCGGTCCCCGCCCCTGTAGAGCGGGATCGTGACGCCCATGAGAACAGTAGAACCGAAGTGGTTTCCGGACAGGTCGACGCACGGCTCAATGGCAGTCATGGCCGTGCCTGATCTCGACCACCGCGCTTGCGCCCAGACGCATCAGTGCCGGCGGCGGATTTTCGAGCCTGATTCGCACCGGGGATCGTTGCGGAACGCGCACCCGGCTCAGCGACCGCTCGACATAGGGCAGCGCGCGCGGGAGAGTGATCCGGTCCTGATCCAGGATACCCCAGCCGATTCCCTGGACGATAGCCTTGATCGGGCGCCGGTCGTCGATCATCGAATAGACCGTCGCGCAATCGCTGGCGGCAATCGCATGGAGGTCGGTTTCGCGGAAATCGGCGACGGCGAACCATGCGTCCATGTTGATCAGGTTGAACAGGGCTTGACCCGGCGCGACCTTCTCCCCCGACGAAGCGGTCAGGCCGACAACCAGCACGGCATGCGGCGCGCGCACGGTCGTGTCGGCGAGGCCGCGCCCGGTCAGCGCTAGTGCCGCCTTCCTGGCGTCGACCGCGGCTTCGGCCGCCTGCTCCGTATCGATGGCACGGAGTGCCGCGACCTGCTGCTCCTGCGCCTGTCGCAGTGCCGTGGCCGCGTCGCGCGCCGCGACCTCGGCGTCGTCAAGTTGCCGGCGCGGCACGTAACCCTTGGCAGCGAGCGGACGCAATCTTGCGACCGTGCGAGTGGCGAGCGCGTCATTCGCGCGCGCAGTCCTGGTCTGGTCTGCGGCGATGACTGCAGTCGAGCGCCGGGTGGACAGAATGTGCCTCTGCGTTGCGAGCTGAGCTTCGGCAATCGCAAGATCGGCCGAGGCCTGATCGACGGCGAGGCGACAGGGCACGGGATCGATCTGGAACAGGAATGCTCCCTTGGCGACGCGGGCATTCTCGACAACGTCGGTCCGGATGATGCGTCCGCCCACCGCGGCGGCGATATGGACGATGTCGGCGTCGATCGACGCATCGTTCGACGAGGGTCGCGTGGCGCCGACGAACGCGGCGAACAGTGCCCAAAACATCCAGGCCGGGAAGAACGTACCGAACAGCACAAAGGAGGGTGCGCCGACCGCCGCGCAGCCGCTCAGCGACAAGAGGACGAGCAGCGGAAGACAGCGCATCGCGATCGCGCGCACGGGTCCCGGCCTACCGGACTTTACGGCCCGGCGGACGGAACCTGTCGGATGGTGATTCCCGGTCAGGAACATGACGGCAATCGTGCCCAGTGCCGCCAACACAATCAACACCTGACATCGTCGGACACGACCCAATTCCGGATATGCACCATGTGAAGTCGCATTCGGTCCATGCCGGCAGCCGGCGAGCGCCGGCCGTGCCCTTACGGCGTCCGGACCTGTGGTCCCGATTGGGCCATGGATCCGACGCGCAGCGAGACCCAGCGGGCGCCGCTCGTCCAACGTACAAGGACGGCGACGAACCGGTGGTCCGCCGAGGCCTGGCGCGCCAGCGCATAGACCTGGTCCGGGCTCTCCGCCTTCTGCCCCTCCACGCGTTCGACCACGTCGCCAACATTCAACCCGTGGACATAGGCGTCGGACTGCTTGTCCACTGCCACCACCAGAACGCCTTGCGCGTGCCCGAGTGCATATTCCTTCCGGGCGATCGGCGTGATCGGTGCCAGCAACATCCCGAGTTCGGGGGAGGGCAACGGCGCCATCGTGTCCGGCCCCAGCCCCATCGCGCTGCGCGTTTCCATCAGGTTCGGCCAGACCCGGACCGTCACTGGGGTCCAGAACATCTTCCCGGCGCGCCACAGCTCCAGCCTGACGGGCTTGCCGATCGGGCTGGTGGTGAGGGTGTCCATCAGATCGCGTGCATCGTGCGGCTGCTCCGGCCCGGTGCCGTCGCGCAGGATCACGTCTCCTGGTTCGATCCTGGCCTGTCGCGCCGGGCTGTCGGGGTCAACCCCGGTCACCAGGAAGCCGCGCGGGGTCCGGATCCCGAACGCCTCGGCAAGGTCCGGGGTCAGGTCCTGCAGCCGGATGCCGACCCAGCCCACCGGCGCGGTGTCGGGGTCGAGCAGGTGGCGCAGCACGTAGCCCACCACCGTGGAGGAGATGGCGAAGCCGAGCCCGTTCGAGCCTTCGTTGGCAATGTTGGTCAGCAGGATGGTATCGACGCCGACGACCTCGCCGGCGGCATCGATCAGCGGGCCGCCGGAATTGCCGTGGTTGATTGCGGCGTCGGTCTGCACGTAATCGTCGAACGGGCTCTTCATCAGGTTGCGGTTGACCGCGCTCACGATGCCGGAGCTAAGCGAGGTGCCGACACCCTCCGGGTTGCCGATCGCGAGCACCGGGTCGCCCGGCTGCACCGCGCCCGGCGGCGCCAACGCCAGCACCGGCAGCGGATGCCCGGCGTCGATTTTCAGCACCGCGAGATCGACGAGCTTGGCCGCCGCGATCACTTTCGCCGGCAGCTCGGTGCCGTCGTGCAGGGTGACCGTGACCTGGAACGCGCCCTCGATGACATGCTTGTTGGTAACGATGATCCCGGATGGGGAGACGATGAAGCCGGAGCCGACTTCCTCCTGTCGCTCACCAAGGCCGCCGTGTTGGCCGTTCCGGGCGATCGTCAGCACCTCGATGTTGACGACTGCGGGCACCGCCTTGGCGGCGATCGCACTCCAGCCCATCACCGGCGCCGCCGCGCGGGCGGCCGCCGTGGCCTGGGCGGCCGTCAGGGCCAGGATCAGCGCGAGCCCGGCGATCAGCGGACGGCAGCGCGCCGCCGGGACGGTGGTGGCGCGATCCCCCTTGCCGGTCATGCGCCTACTGCTTCTTCGTCGCGGAACCATTGCCGCCAACCCCGCTGTAGGCCTGGCCGTTGCCGACGGTCGCGGCGCCGTTGCCGCCCACGCCGCCGTAGGTCTCCCCCTGGCGGACCACCGCGGCACCGTTGCCGCCCACGCCGCCATAGGTCTCACCTTGGCGGACCGCGGCGGCACCGTTGCCGCCCACGCCGCTGGTGTAGTTGGGGCCCTGGTTCGCCGCAAGCAGCAGCTTGCCATGCGCGCCGGGATCGGTCGCCCCGGCGGCAAACGCCAAGCCGGTGCCGCCGAGGGTCAGGCCCGCCGCGAGGAGTGCCATTGCCGTCAAGTCCTTCATCGCCGTCTCCATTCATATGATAATACGGAACATTCCGGATAATCTCCGCTAGGCCCGTCCCGGTCGCCGGCGCGAAACGCCGCACGCCAATGGACGCGATCCCCCCTGCACGCCTATGTTCGCCCGACCGGAGACGCCACAACTGCCCTGTCGCACCTGCCGCCGCACGCCTTCGGTGTCGGCCGCGCTCTAACAGGCCCGCCCCTGCTTGAAAATGCTGAAAGATTCTCATGCCGGACGTGAATCTCCCGCACAACTGGCCGGCGCCCGCGATCGGCCTGCGCAAGGTCGATCTCAACCTGTTCGCGCTCTTCGCACTGATGCTGCGCCATCGCAGCGCCAGCGCGGCGGCGCGCGAGCTGGGCGTCACGCCGTCAGCCGTGAGCCATGGGCTGGCGCGGCTGCGCAAACTGCTGGGCGACGAGCTGTTTGTCGCCGGCCCCGACGGCATGCAGCCGACCGCGCGCGCGCTCGACCTGGCGCCGAGCGTGCAGGATGGCCTCGGCAGGCTGGCGACGGCACTGGACCGACGCCGCTTCGACCCGGCTGACGCCGCCGTCACTTTCGCCATCGCCGCGACTGATTACGGCATCAGCCTGACCCTGCCGCAGCTGATGCGCCGCCTGGCGACGCTCGCCCCCCAGGCGCATGTCCGGATCTTCCCGTCCGGCCGCTCCGACGTCATCCAGCAGCTCGAGGACGGGCGGCTGCACGTAGTCCTGGGCTGGTTCGACAAACTGCCGGAATACATTCAGCGCCACACGCTGCTGACCGATCACGAGGCGATCGTCGTGCGCGCTGGCCACCCGCTGACCACGGGCACGGTAAGCCGGAAGCGGCTGCTTGTATTCCCGCATGTGGTGGTGGAACTGACCGGCACCGGCGCGCACGACCAGGACGGCTTCGTCGATGATCGCGGTGTGGTACGCCGGATCTGGATCGAACGGCTATTGATCGAAACGAGCCGCGGCAACTCCGGCAACGTGGCCCGCGTCGCCGTGACGGTACCGCACTATTCGGGCGTGGCGCCGATGCTGCAGGCGACCGACATGGTCGCCACCCTGCCCTCGCGGCTGGCGCGGCTCGCCGCCACGCGCGACGGGCTCGTCGTCCTGCCGCTACCGTATGAACCCCTGGCCGCCGCGCATGAGATGATCTGGCACGAGCGGTCGTTGGCGGACCCCAGCCTGTGTTGGCTGATCGAACAGGTGCGGGCCGCCGCGGCGGAGCAGGCGGACGCGACGACGGCGCCCTGATCCAGTCGCGCGATCGACCGGGCCACCACGGATGGGACCATGCGGGACCGGCGGCGGATTGGCTATTCGTCCAGGCGCCGGGCGGCGAGGGAGCGGAAGAAAGCTGGGGGTCTAGACCTGGACCGAGGCATGGAAGTGCTCCGGGCAGCAAGGGTGAGCGAAAGGGGGTAGGTCGTGGAGGTCCGGTAGCAACGGACCTGAAAGTTCGAATTCAGCCGTCCTGCGTGTCAAAGGTTATCGGCAGGTTGATTGATGCGTGCGTAGATGCAGGTCACTATCGGAACGGCTCTCCCTTGCGGAGTGCGGCGGCCAACGGAGAGCGGAATGACTTGGCAGCGCGCTTCCCGGTCTCCCGGATCGATCACAGCAAGCTCTACAGCACCGGTGCCGGGGTCTACACGAACGGGGCCGAGGAATTCTTCTCCCGGATGCGCCGGGCCGAGATCGGGCATCACCACCATATCGCGGGCGCCTATCTGGTCCGGTATGCGCAGGAAGCGGCTTGGCGCGAGGATCACCGCCGGGTCGCGAACGGCGCCCAGGTCCAAGCCGTGGCCGGGCTGGCAATGGCGAGCGGGCCGAGTGTGGACTGGTGCGGATATTGGCAGCGGGCGCAGAAGGCGGCGTAGCGCCGCCCCTGCGATCCGTGCTAGATGCAGATTGCCGAGTTGGGTTGGCGCCCGACTGGCGGAGAGGAAGGCCACCCATGGCCCGCGTATGGGCACCATACACGGAACAGGAGTAGTTTGGCATCATGAAACCGATACCTATCAATTTAGAGGTTTTTCATGCGTCTGGGATGTGGACGGTTCCAAGTGAGCGCGCAACGTTTCTAGTATCTGCATGGGCATTGCCCCCGGCAGTGCAAAGTCGAGACGGCCGCCGGCCCCAAACGTCAGGGATAAAATCGCAACCCCAGACGCAGGATCGAACCCGATCTCCCACCACGTAGTGGCGTATACGTCTCGTTGCTCAAGCGGCACGCCGTGTATCTTCCTGCATTGCATATGTCCCAAGGCAAGAAGGTCAATCAGGTTGCATAGTTGATCGCGCTTTAGGGCAAACACTGAATTCAATCCCAGGGGATGGTTCGGTCCGAATCAGCACGTGATTGCCGTCATCAGATGACATCACACCAGTAATTTGCCCAATTAGGGTCGCAGAAATATCAGGCATACGTTTCGCTCCTTGGTTTGGTTGGCGCCTACCAAGGTAGCGAACGGCGGAGCGGGAGTCATTCTCGCTCCGCCCCCCCCACCGTGCCGCCGCGCCCCACCCCTGCTTCGTGACCGCCCCGCGCCCCAGCATCCGGTTCAACGTCCAGAGGAACCGCCGGGTGATATCGGCCCGCAGCTCCCCGTCCCCCATATCCCCTTCTCCCGCATGGCGGCGACCGCAATCTCGTCCGCCGTGGTCGGCCCGGTAGCCTCCCGGAGCGCGATCTGCACCCAGCGGGTAAGCTCCCCGGTCACGAAATGGGCCGAGCGCTGGAACCTGGTCACCTCCCGCTTGGCACGAGTCAGGGTGGGGGCAAAGAGACAGATGGCGGTATCAAGCTGGCGCAGCTTGGTCTGGTGCTGGCGCACCTGGCGCTCTAATCTTACTGTGTCATAAAACTTCTTGACCGATTCGGCGCGGATTTGTCAGGGATGGAGATTCTCACTCGTGGAGGCGGGTTGTGGGTCTCGAATCCGGGCGCGGACGGCAGCGAATCACGGTTCGCGGCCTATGTCGAGGCGATCACGTCGGCGCTCGGTCACGCCGATCGCGCGGCGCCGTTCCGGTCGTATTGCGCCGGACTGCTGCTGCCGGGCGATCGCAAGAGCGTCGAGCCGATGGCCGCGCGCGTGCAGCCGGGGCGCGTGCAGGCGGCGCATCAGTCGCTGCATCACTTCGTGGCAAAGTCCGATTGGTCCGACGACGCGGTGCTCGGCGGCGGTGCGCGCCCGCGTCCTGCCGATCATCGAGCAGCGCGGTCCGATCCGCGCGCTGATCATCGACGACACCGGCATGCCGAAGAAGGGCAAGCACTCGGTCGGCGTGGCGCGGCAGTACTGCGGACAGCTCGGCAAGCAGGACAACTGCCAGGTCGCGGTGAGCCTGTCGGCCGCCAACGACCATGCCAGCCTGCCGATCGCCTATCGTCTGTATCTGCCGCATGAGTGGGCCGACGACCCCGACCGGCGCGCCCAGGCGGGCGTGCCCGACGATGTCGTCTTCCAGACCAAGCCGCAGATCGCGCTGGACCAGCTGCGTGCCGCCCGCGCGGCCGGGATCGATGCCGAGGTCGTGTTGGCCGACGCGGGCTACGGCAACGACACCGACTTTCGCGACGGCATCACCGGGATCGGCCTTGCCTATGCCGTCGGCATCCAGTCCTCCACCAGCCTGTGGCCGCCCGGGGTGGAACCGCTGCCGCCGAAGCCATGGAGCGGGCGCGGTCGTCCGACGTCCGCGATCCGTCGCGACGGAGCGCATCAGCCGGTCTCGGCCAGGCAACTGGCGCTCGACCTTCCCAAGAAGGCCTGGCGGCGGGTCACCTGGCGCGAAGGGACCAACACCAAGCTCGCCTCGCGCTTCGCCGCCGTGCGTGTCCGTCCCGCGCATCGCGATTATCACCGCTCCACACCGCGCCCCGAGGAATGGTGCCTGATCGAATGGCCCGCGGACGAACCCGAGCCGACGAAATACTTTCTGTCCACGCTGCCCGCAAACATCAGCCGTCGCGCCCTGGTGAACGCCACCAAGCTGCGCTGGCGGATCGAGCGGGACTACCAGGACCTCAAGCAGGAACTTGGGCTTGGCCATTACGAGGGGCGAGGGTGGCGTGGCTTTCACCATCACGCCACGCTGTGCATCGCCGCCTACGGATTCCTGATCTCCGAAAGGGGAGCGATTCCCCCCTCAGGACCACGCAACGCCGTTCTCATCCAAGAACATCGCCTTCCCGACGGTTATCGACCCCGCGGATCCCCCGATCCGACCTGAACGTCATGTCCCGAACTCGATCACATCTGTCCGGATCGCGATCGCCCGCGCCATCGCACGAACCCTCCCGCGCTGCCCTTGCTGCCAGCAGGCCACACGCAGGATGCACCTTATGACACAGTAAGACTAACAGGCTGCGGAAAATTGCCGAAGTCTGAAGGATTTCCTGCCGTTTTGCCTGGTTTGGCGGGCAAAAGGGGGTGGTTTTTGCGGGTTTTCCCGACCCTGACGGCGAAAATTGCGTTGTCTGGGCCGCTTTGGACAGACTCCGGGCCTCGTTACGCCGCGGTACCCAGCAGCTTCGGCATCCGCACCAGGTTGTAGGCAGCCGCGGTCAGGGTGAACATCCAGCCGACCCGGGCGGTGCCGCGATGACGTGTCTTGCGCAGTCCGGCCGCGGTCTTCATCCAGCCGAACACTTCCTCGATCCGCTTGCGCATGCGCAGGCTGACTGCGTAGCCGGGATGGCGCGTGGTGCGGCCGTCGATGGCGGACCGACGGTTCGTATCGTTCTGCGCCACATGCGGGGTGACCCGCAGCCGCCGCATCTCGGCGACGAAGTCCGCGGTGTCGTAGGCCTTGTCGGCGCCGAGCGTGATGCGCTCGTCTCCACCAAGCGCCTCGACCATGGCGACGGCGGCCTCCCGCTCGGCGGTGCCGGTGGCCGGGGTGAGGCTCGCCTCGACCACCAGGCCGTTCCGGTTCTCCATGATCACGTGCCCCAGGTGGCACAGCCGGGCCGGTTGCCCCTTCGCCTTCTTGTACAGCCGCGCATCTGGATCGGTGGTCGAGGCGTGCGTCTCGTTGCTGCGCTTCTCGCCGTGGAAGTCGCGCTCGCCATTGCGTCCCGGTGCCGGCGGCTCGCCGCTGCCGTCCTTCGGACGGAAGCTCTTCATCGACGCCCAGGCCTCGATCATCGTGCCGTCGACCGAGAAGTGCTCGTCCGACAGCAGCGGCATGATCTTCGGATCGGCCAGCACCTCGGCCAGGAAGTTGCGGGCGATGTCGCCCTCCAGCAGACGGTCGCGGTTCTTCGTGAACACCGTCACGTCCCAGACCGGCGCATCCATCGACAGCCCGACGAACCAGCGGAACATCATGTTGTAGGCCAGTTGCTCCATCAGTTGCCGCTCCGAGCGGACCGAGAAGAACGCCTGCAGCAGCAGAGCTCGCAGCAGGTACTCCGGCGGGATCGAGGGGCGGCCGGCTGCCGCGTAGATCGCGTCGAACTCGGGCGACAGGCGTTCCAAGGCGGCATTCGCAAGCGGGCGGATCTGGCGCAACGGATGATCGGGCGGCACCAGCGCCTCCGGGCTCAGGTAGCTGAACAGCTTGGCGGTCTGTCGATCTGCCCCGCGCATCCGCGAATCTCCGGTCAGCGGCAATGCATGCAGAGAATGATATCGTTGTCAGTGCGGCAAGGGGATTTTCCGCAGCCTGCTAGGGTTGCGATCTGCGTTTCGATCTCGGCGCGCTTGGCTAGCAGGCCGGCTATGACGGGGGCATCTTCCATGGGCCGAGGCTAGCCCGGAATGGTGCCGGGGCGCTTCGTTTTGGTGGTGGCCGTTGCTACCTAATACCGCGTTTACGTGCTTCTGTCTGGGGTCCTACTTCGGCGCCGATCGATAATGTCGGAGCGCGTATGCGCAGCATGTGGCGATGTGGAGGACTGATCCTTGTGCAATCTTTATTCTCTGACGAAAGGCCAGCAGGCGATCCGGGAATTGGCAGGTGCCATGAACGACCGGACGGGCAACCTTCCCCCCTTTCCTGGCGTATTTCCCGACTACCCTGCCCCAATCGTCCGAAACCACCCTGAAGGCCGCGAGCTGACGATGGCCCGGTGGGGAATGCCCTCTCCGGCCTTTGCGCTGAAGGGCAAGAAGTCTGATCCCGGCGTCACCAATGTGCGCAATGTCGCGTCCCCGCACTGGCGACGCTGGCTTGGGGTCGAGAGCCGTTGCGTTGTGCCGTTCACCAGTTTCTCGGAGAATGAGCAACTGGCGAACGGAACGCGTCCGCCGATCTGGTTCGCGCTCGAGGAGACGCGCCCGCTGGCCTTCTTCGCCGGCATCTGGACGCGCTGGGCCACGGTGCGGAAGGTGAAAGAGGGCGAGACGACCAACGACATCTTTGCGTTCCTCACGACCGAGCCGAACCAGCTCGTCGGCGCCTATCACCCGAAGGCGATGCCCGTCATTCTCACGACGCGGCAGGAGATCGATCTCTGGATGACCGCGCCCGCCCAGGAAGCGCTCAAGCTGCAGCGACCGCTGCCGGACGATGGCCTTGTGATCGTCGCCAGGGGTGCGAAGAGCGATGAGAGAGGCCTCGCGGCCTGACGGTCGATTGTTTCCGCCCGGGCAGGGATCGGCCGGAGCGCCGGTGCCGGGTACCTGGTCCGATGGAGCACGGCGGGCACCGGATGAGCTGGCGGCGGTCATGCTGTCCGCCCTTGGGGCGCGGCAGACGACAAGGTCAGGCTGGCGGGCTCCGCGCTGGTCACCGGGTTCAGCATCTGACGGCAGGTCATCCGGAGCGCCCGGGCGCGTGGCTCAGACTCTGGTTTTCTAAATCGTTCCAACAGCTTGAGTCCGCTTGGCTTTACCGCCGAGCCCCCCGGTGCGACTCGACTCGCCGGAGAAGTTCGCTATATGTTCTCGTCCCTGTGCAAATCCAGCACGCGAGGGCCACTGTGGAACCGGGCAACGCAACCGCCGTCGTCCTAGCCGACCTGAAGGCCCGGATCGCCCATGTCGGGCGACCGGAAAGAGGCGGCGAGGCCGTCCTTCCGTTCGGGATTCCGGAGATCGATGCCCGGCTTCCGGCTGGTGGACTGAGCCTGGGTGCCTTGCATGAGGTCGCTGGCAGCGGGCCGGACATCGAGCACGGCGCCGCCGCGGCACTGCTGGTCGCCGGTGTGCTGGCCCGGCTTCCCGGTCCGGTGTTGTGGGTGCTCGAGAGGCCGGATCTCTTCGCACCGGCGCTGGCGACCGCCGGGCTGCACCCCGATCGGGTCATCTACGCGGAAGCGGGCAAGCCGACGGCCGTGCTTCTGAGCGTGGAGGAGAGCCTGCGCCATGACGGGCTGGCCGGGGTCGTCGGCGAGCTGTCGGGTCACCTGACGCTGACCGCGTCGCGTCGGCTGCAGCTGGCGGCGGAACGGTCGGGCGTGACCTGCTTCGCGCTCCGGCGCAGCCGCAGCCATGACGACGCGCAGCTCGCGGAGCCGACGGCCGCGGCAACGCGCTGGCGGGTGAGCGCGCTGCCGTCGGCTCCGCCCTTGGCGAATTCCCCGGGAACCCCCGGCCTCGGCCGCTCGCGCTGGCATCTCGAACTGACGCGGTGTCGCGGTGGCGAACCGGCATCCTGGATTGTGGAGGCAAGCGATGCGACGGGTCGTCTCGGTCTGGCTGCCGACACTGGCGACCGATCGGCTCCGGCGGCATGGGAACGCCGCCGTGCCGGTGGATAAGCCGCTGATCACCGCCACCCACGATGGTCGCCGCCAGGTCGTGGCCGCCGCGGATCGGGTGGCCCGATCCCTGGGCCTGTATCCCGGGATGGCCGTCGCGCAGGCGCAGGCCGTGGTTCCAGGCTTGGCCATTTTGGCGGCGGAACCAAAGGGTGGTGCGCGGGCGCTGGATGATCTGGCGGCCTGGTGCCTGCGGTATGCGCCGCTGACGGCGCCGGATCGGCCGGATGGGATTTGGATCGAGGCTGCGGGGGGCGCGCATCTGTTCGGCGGGGAGGCCGCGCTCCTGGAAGATCTCGTCGCGCGGCTCGCCCGTGGCGGTGTCACGGCCCGGGCCGCAATCGCCGACACGCCGGGCACCGCCTGGGCAGTCGCACGGTATGCGGAGAAGCCAATCACCGTGGTGGCGCCGTCCGGAACGGCGGACGCCCTTCGTCATCTGCCGATCGCCGCCCTCCGCTTGCCCGAGGAGGTGATCACCGGTCTGGCGCGGCTGGGGTTCGAACGCATCGACCAGCTCATGGCCGCCCCTCGCCCCGCGCTCACGCTGCGGTTTGGCCCGGTGTTGATGCGCCGCCTCGATCAGGCCTTCGGCCACCACTTCGAGCCGATCGAGGCCGTCTCTCCGTCGGAGACCGTGAGCAGCCGGTTGACCTTTCCGGAGCCGCTGCTGACGCCGGAGGCGCTCACCGCTGTCGTTGGCCGCCTGACCAATGCGGTCTGCACGGAGCTCGAGCGGCGCGAGGAAGGGGCACGACAGCTCGATCTGATCTTCGAGCGCGTCGATCGGACCCTGCAGGCGATTCGCATCGGCACGGCCCGACCGAGCCGTGCGCCGCAACACCTCGCCCGGCTGCTCGATGAGCAGCTCGAGCGGGTCGATCCCGGCCTCGGCATCGAGGCCATGCGCCTGGCCGTGCCGCTCGTCGAACCGCTGAGCTTTACGCAGCCGCGTGACGGGTTCCTCGTCGGCCAGAAGACCGAGACCGACCTGTCGGTCCTGGTCGATCGGCTCATCAATCGGCTTGGCGACCGGCGTGTCTATCGCGTTGCCCCGGTCGAGAGCGACGTGCCCGAGCGCAGCGTCCGCCGCATCGGACCACTGAGCCCGGCCGCGGACGCCACGTGGCCGCCGACGCTACCGCGACCGACCCGGCTGCTGAAACCGCCGCAGCCGGTCGAGGCCCTGGCGATGCTGCCCGACCATCCGCCCGCGTTCTTCGTCTGGCGACGGAGACGCCACCGCATCCGACGCACGGACGGTCCGGAGCGCATCGCCGGCGAATGGTGGAGGCTGGACGGTGAGCGACGCGCCACGCGCGACTACTGGCAGGTCGAGGACGACGCGGGCCGGCGGTTCTGGCTCTATCGCAGCGGCGATGCCGTGGATCCGGCGACCGGCGACCTGCGCTGGTTCCTGCATGGATTCTTCTGATGCCGATTCCACAGGTGATGCATGAGCGTCCTGCCCGGCCTTCGCCCCGCCACTTCTGAGGAGATCGGCGAATCTTTGTCGTACGCGCTGCGCTACGACGGCCGGAAGCGCGTTCATCATGCCGACGAGCTCATGGCGAAAATCACGGCCGAGCGCCTCGTGCGGCACCTCGAACGTTGTGGCTTCGTGCTGATGAAGCGCCCGGATGCCGCGGCCCCGAGCACGACCCCACATACGGAAAGGCCCGGTCGGGAGCCGACTGGGCCGTGACGGGCTACGCCGAGCTGCAGGTCACGACCAATTACTCCTTCCTGCGCGGCGCCTCGCATGTCGAGGAACTGGTCGCGCAGGCGACGCATGCTTGGCTTGCAGGCGCATCGGCATCACCGACCGCAACACGCTCGCCGGCATGGCGCGCGCGCATCAGCGCGCCGCGGAAGCCGGCATCCGTCTCGTGGTGGGCTGCCGGCTCGACCTTCGCGACAGCCTGCCGGTGCTGGTCTATCCGACCGACCGCGCGGCCTACGCGCGGCTCTGCCGTCTGCTGACGCTCGGCAAGGGGCGCGCGGGAAAGGGGGCCTGCGATCTCGCCTGGCAGGACCTCGCCGCTCATGGCGACGGCCTGATCGCCGTCCTCTTTCCGGATGCCCCGGATGCCGCGCTCGCCGCCAGCCTTGCCCGGTTGCGGGCAGACTTCCCCGGCCGCGCCTATCTCGCCCTGACGCTGCGCCGCCGCCCGGGCGATGCGGTCCGGCTGCGCGAGCTGGCCGACATGGCGCAGGCCGCGCGCGTTCCGACGGTCGCAACCGGGGACGTGCTCTATCACGTTCCCCAGCGACGCATCCTGCAGGACGTGCTCACCTGCATCCGCGAAGGCTGCACGATCGAACAGGCCGGCTTCCGGCGCGAACGCACGCTCGACCGCCACCTGAAATCGCCCGAGGAGATGGCGCGGCTGTTCGCACGCCATCCCGAGGCGGTCGCCCGTACGCTGGAGATCGTCGAGCAGCTGCCGGTTTTCCCTGGCCGATCTCCGCTACCAGTATCCGGATGAGGTGGAGGATCCGGCGCTCTCGCCGCAGCAGACCCTGGAGACGCTGGTCAGGGAGAGTGTGGCGCACCGCTACCCGGAGGGGCGTGCCGGAGGACGTGGACCGGCAATTGCGCCACGAGCTGCGGCTGATCGCCGAGCTCGATTACGCGCCGTATTTCCTGACGGTGAACAGCATCGTCCGCTTCGCGCGCTCCAGGGGCATTCTCTGCCAGGGCCGCGGTTCGGCCGCGAATTCCGCCGTCTGCTACGTGCTCGGCATCACCAGCATCGACCCCGTGCGCGCGGGCCTGCTGTTCGAGCGCTTCGTCTCCGCCGAGCGCAAGCGAGCCGCCGGACATCGACGTGGATTTCGAACACGAACGTCGGGAGGAGGTGATCCAGTGGATCTACGACCGCTATGGCCGCGACCGGGCCGCGATCTGCGCCACGGTGATCCGCTATCGCGCGCGCGGCGCCATCCGCGAGGTCGGCAAGGTGATGGGCCTGACCGAGGACGTGACCGGCGCGCTCGCCTCCCAGCTCTGGGGCTGGTCCGAGGACGGCGTCACCGAGGAACGTGTCGTGGAGCTGGACCTGAACCTGGAGGACCGACGGCTGCGCCTGACCCTCGAGCTGGCCCGGGAGCTGATCGGCTTTCCCCGCCACCTGACCCAGCACCCCGGCGGCTTCGTGCTGACACGGGATCGGCTGGACGAGCTGGTGCCGATCGAGCCCGCGGCGATGGCAGGACCGCCAGGTCATCGAGTGGGACAAGGACGACATCGACACTCTGCGGTGGATGAAGGTCGATGTGCTGGGCCTCGGCATGCTCGGCTGCATGCGCCGGGCGTTCGATCTGCTGGAGGAGCACCGCGGCCAGGTTCTCGATCTGGCAACGCTCCCTGCCGAGGACCCGGCCACCTACGCGATGATCCAGCGCGCCGACACGATCGGCATGTTCCAGATCGAAAGCCGCGCGCAGATGGCGATGCTGCCGCGCCTGCAGCCCGCGCGGTTCTACGACCTGGTGATCGAGGTCGCGATCGTCCGGCCCGGCCCGATCCAGGGCGACATGGTGCATCCCTACCTGCGCCGGCGCGAGGGCAAGGAGCCGGTCGGCTATCCGACCCCGGAACTCGAGCGCGTGCTGGGCAAGACGCTCGGCGTGCCGCTGTTCCAGGAGCAGGCGATGCAGGTCGCCATCGTCTGCGCCGGCTTCACGCCGGGCGAGGCTGATGCGCTGCGCCGCGTCGATGGCGACCTTCAAGATGACCGGCGGCGTGACGCATTTCCGCGACAAGCTGATCGCCGGCATGGTCGGGCAACGGCTACGAGCAGGACTTCGCCGAGACGGACCTTCACCCAGCTCGAAGGCTTCGGCAGCTACGGCTTTCCGGAAAGCCACGCCGCGTCCTTCGCGCTGATCGCCTACGCCTCGTCCTGGATGAAGTGCCACCACCCCGACGTGTTCTGCTGCGCGCTGCTTGAACGCCCAGCCGATGGGGTTCTATGCGCCGGCGCAGATCGTGCGCGACGCGCGCGAGCACGGCGTCGCGGTCCGACCGGTCTGCGTCAACGCCACGCCGCTGGGACTGCACGCTGGAGCCCGCGGACGGCCGCTTCCTGGCGGTGCGCCTGGGCCTGCGCATGGTGAAAGGCCTGTCGAACGCGCATGCGGCGGAGATCGTCGCGGCACGGGGCGAGCGACCCTATCGGGTCCATCGAGGAGCTGAGGCGCCGCGCCCGCGTTTCCCCGGCGGCCCTTGAGCGGTTGGCCGAGGCCGACGCGTTCCTGGACCTGGGGCTGGAGCGGCGCGCGGCACTGTGGGCCATTCGAGGCTTGCGGGATGAGGTCCTGCCGCTGTTCGCCGCGGCGGACGCGGGTCGCATGCCGCAGCCGGAGCTGGTCGAACCCGCCGTGGCCCTGGTGCCGATGCCCGCCGGGCGCACCGTGGTGGAAGACTATGCGAGCGTCGGGCTGACGCTGCGCCAGCACCCGGTGACGTTCCTGCGCGCCGCACTCGAGCCGCGCGGCATCATCCCTTGCGCCGGACTGACAATGGCCCGTGATGGCCAGCGTGTGGCGGTGGCCGGTCTTGTGCTGGTGCGACAGCGGCCGGGAACGAAGACCGGTGTCATCTTCATCACCGTCGAGGACGAGAGCGGCATCGCCAACCTGATTGTCTGGTCGAGCCTGTTCGAGGAACAGCGCCGGGTTGTGCTGTCGGCCAGCATGATGGCGTGTCGGGGATGCGTGCAGCGCGAGGGCGACGTCATCCACGTCATCGCCAGCCGACTCGACGACCTCTCGAGTTCTGCTTCGGAGTGTCGGGGATCGGCAACACCCGTTTCCGGCCTCGCACGGTCGCGGCGATAGTGTGACCCATTCCAGCGGCCCCGATCCTCGCCAGGTCAGCGGCCACCAGAGCCGCCTTCACAGAAGCATCCGAGTGCCGACGAGGGATTTCCGATGATGGCTGTCGGACTCCATTGACGCCCAGACTCCCGGGAAAAGTAGATCAATGAGTTAGTGATCCGGAATGTAACCGGGGCAAAACCCCGGGCGCCGCGCTGATTTTTCTTGACCCGACACGGGGCGGTTCGATTCAAGCTCCCTGTGTCTCCGCCGATTGACCTGTCTGGCCTGCCGCGCCCGGAGTTGGAAGCTCTGCTGGGGAAGCTGTTGGGTGAGGTTGCGGAACTCAAGCAGCTTGTCGCCAAGCAGCGCGAGGAGATCGCGCGGCTGAAGGGGGTGAGCCGGCGCCCGCAACTCAAGCCAAGCGGCATGGAGCGGGCGAGCGCGCGGGCCTCGCCACGCCCCGATAAGCGTCCGGGCCGCGGCCAATCGGCGCCACGGGTCAGGGTGGAGGAGCAGGTCCTTCGGATTTCCGCCCCGGCGGGATCGCGCTTCAAGGGCTACGAGAGCTTCGTGGTGCAGGACCTGGTGCTGCGGGCCCAGGTGACCTGCTACCGGCGGGAACGCTGGCTCACGCCGGACGGGCAGACCGTGCTGGCGCCGCTGCCGGCGGGCATCAGCGGCCATTTCGGGCCGGAACTGCGCCGCTTCGTGCTGCTGCTGCACTATCAGGGCCAGGTGACGGTGGAGCGGCTGACCGCACAGTTGCGGGCCATCGGTATCGGCATCTCGAAGCGTCAGGTGATGCGCCTGCTGATCGATCGCCAGGACGGCTTCCTGGCCGAGAGCCGGGAGGTGCTGCGCGCCGGCTTGCAGAGCGCCGGCTGGATCACGGTTGACGACACCGGAGCACGGCATCGGAGCGCCAACAGTTTCAGCACACAGATCGGCAATGACGATTTCACCTAGTTCGGCACCCGGGACCGCAAGAGCCGGCTGAACTTCCTCGATCTGCTGCGCGCTGGGCACACCGACTATGTGATCAACGCGGCAGCCCTGGCCTACATGCACAGTCGCGCCCTCGCCGGGCCGGTGATCCGTCGCCTCGCGGCAGAGCCCGAGAGGCGGTTTGCCGATGCCACCACCTGGCAGGCGCATCTCGACCGCCTTGGCCTCGCCGCGCTGCGGGTCGCGCCCGACCCAGTGCTGATCGCCACCGAGGGGGCGCTGTGGGGCAGTATCCACGACCATGGTTTCCTGCGGGAGGCCGTCATCGTCAGCGACGATGCCGGCCAGTTCGCGGTCGGCCGGCACGCGCTCTGTTGGGTGCATGCGGAACGGCTGGTGCACAAGCTCGACACCTTCACCGACCTGCATCGCGCCGCCCAGGCACAGTTGCGCACGCTGATCTGGGGCCTCTATGCGGCGCTGAAGGCGTATCGCACCGCGCCGACCGTCCAACGCCGCGCTGCGCTGCGCGCCCGGTTCGATCGCGTCTTCCACCGCCGCACCGGCTTCGTTACCCTTGATCGCCTGCTGGCGCGGCTGCACGCCAACAAGCCCGAACTGCTGATGGTGCTTGATCGGCCCGGGATTCCACTGCACACCAACGGCTCCGAGCGCGACATCCGCGCCCTCGTCACCAAGCGCAAGATCAGCGGCGGAACCCACAGCGACGCCGGACGCGACTGTCGCGACGCCTTCCTCGGCCTGATGCACACCTGCACCAAGCTCGGCATCGCCTTCTGGGACTACCTCGGCGACAGGCTCGCCGTGCCGGGACATGCCGACGTCCTCGGCCTTTCCGACCTCGTCCGATGCCGCGGAAGGCCCGCTTGACCAGAACCGCCCGGGGTTTTGCCCCGGTTACAAGCGGGGGTAACAGGGGCAAAACCCTGGGCGTGCGCCGGTATCAGGCGGGCTGCCCGCGGCAGCGGATGAGTTGCGGCAACGGCGGAATGGTTGATTGAGGGTGAACGCCGAGGCGACTGCCCAGATAATCCCAGAAGGCGATGCCCTGCTTGGTGCAGGTCTTGGCCAGACCGAGGAAGGCATCGCGGCAATCACGCCCGAGGTCGCTGCGAGTTCCGGCGCTGACTTTGCGGCGGATCACCTGGCAGCGGATGTCGTTCTCGGAGCCATTGGTGTGCAGCGGTATTTCTGGCCGCTGCAACACCCTCAGCAATTCGGCCTTGTTGGCATGCAACCGCTTCAGCAATCGATCCAGCGTGGCGAAGCCGGTGCGGCGACGGAAGATGCGATCGAACCGCGCGCGCAGCACCTGGCGACGGTGTTTGCCGGGCCTGGCGCGGTAAGCCTTGAGATCGGCATAGTAGTTCCAGATCAGCGCGCGGATGCGTTGCTGAGCGATCCGCTGTGGTTCGGTGAAGGTATCCAGCTTGTGCACCAGGCGTTCTGCGTGAACCCAGCACAGCGCGTGCTGGCCAACGTCGAACTGCCCGGCATCGTCGCTCAGCACCACGGCGTCGTGCAGAAAGCCGTGGGCGTGGATGCTGCCCCACTGAGCCCCTTCGGTGGCGATCTGCACGGGGTCCTGAATGACCGCCAAACCGGGCCTTGCCGGCGGCGAGGCGATGCCAAGCCGCTGCAAATGCGCCTGCCACGCCGCCGGATGCCGCGCGACAGCAAAGTTGGCCGGTCAGCGACACGTAGGATGGCCGGTTTGGTCGGCCGAAGGGCGGGCGTAGCCCGACCGTAGGGCGACCAAACCGGCGGCACGGGTTTTTCACCCGCCGCTCTGGTCGCGGCGTGCGTGCGAGCACGGTTGGAGCCTCGACTTCCCGAAGAGGTCCGATGTGCCCGGGCGCCCCGCCACCGATCAGCAGATGAGACTGTACATGGACCTCTGCCGTTACCATCCGCAGCGCGTTGCCGCCGCCAAGACCGGCGTCAGCGAGCGCACCGGCCGCCGGATCGAGAGCGATCCGCGGCTGCCGTCCCAGAAAGCCGCCGAGCGACCGCTACGGCGACAGGTCGTCGATCCGTTGGGCGGCCTGTGGGAGAGCGACATCCTGCCGCTGCTGGCCAGCCGTCCCGACATGCGGCCGGTGACGGTGCTGGAAGAGATGCAGCGCTGCCATCCCGACCGCGACTGGGACCGCCTGCGCCGCACCCTGGAGCGTCGCGTGCGCGCGTGGTGCGCCGAACACGGCGCGGAGCGCGAGGTGATCTTCCGCCAGGACCACCCGCCGGGCCAGCAGGGCCTGTCGGACTTCACCGATATGGCCGATCTCGGCGTCAGTGTCGCCGGGCAGCCGCTCGCGCATCGTCTCTATCATTTCGTCCTGGCCTACTCCGCCTGGGAACACGCCGAGGTCGGTGCTGGGCGGCGAAAGCTACACCGCACTGGCCTGCGGCCTGCAGAACGCACTGTGGTCGCTCGGCGGGGCACCGCGCGAGCATCGCTCCGACAGCCTCTCGGCGGCGTTCCGCAACCTCGACCAGGACGCCGCCTCGGACCAGACCCGCCGCTACGAAGCGCTGTGCGCCCATTACGGCATGCAGCCGACCCGCAACAACCGCGGCGTCGCGCACGAGAACGGCGCGATCGAGAGCCAGCATGGCCACCTCAAGCGCATCGCCGCCCAGGCCCTGCTGCTGCGGGGAGGCGCCGACTTCGACAGTCTCGACGGCTACCGCGACTGGATCGCCGACCTCATCGGTCGCCGCAACGCCAGGCGCGACAAGCTGGTCGGCCTTGAGCGCGCCGTACTGGGCACGCTGCCGCCGCGGCGCACGACTGATCATGACGAGGCCAGCGTGCGGGTGACCTCCAGCAGCGGCTTCATCCTGCGCCATGTGTTCTACACCGTGCCGTCCCGCCTGATCGGCTACCGGCTGAACCTGCGCATCTACGATGACCGCTTGACTGCTGCGTCGGCCAAAGCCTGGCGCTGACGCTGCCACGGCGCCGCGCGCCGAGCGATGGCCGCCGCGCCCAGGTGGTGGATTACCGCCACATCATCCATAGCCTGCGCCGCAAGCCCATGGCGTTGCTGCATCTTGTCTACCGCGACGCGTTGTTCCGGCGCCCGGCCTACCGCGCCGCCTGGGAGTGCCTGATCGCGGCGCGCGGCGCCCGCGTCGCCTGCCGGACCATGGTGGAGCTGCTGGCGCTCGCCCATGAGCGCGGCTGTGAGGCCGACCTTGCCGCAGCCCTGGCCGAGCAACTGGACGACGGTGGCGTGCCCGACTTGGCGCCATTGCGCGCCCGCTTCGCCCCGACCGCCACCCCGCTGCCCGTCGTCACGGTCAATCTGCCGTCGATGGCCAGCTACGACACGCTGCTGCCCGAGATGGTCGCGACAACATCCGCGACAGCAGGAGTCGCGCCATGAGCGACAGCATCACCGTCGACACCGCGCGCCTGCCACTGCTGCTGGGCGAGCTGCGCCTGCCCAGCTTCGCCAAGCTGTGGCAGGCCTTCACCGAGCGCGCCGATCGCGAGGGCTGGCCGTCCGCACGCCTGCTGGCAACGCTGGCCGAACTCGAACTCGCCGAGCGCGCTCAGCGACGCATCCAGCGACACCTGATGGAAGCGCGCCTGCGACCAGGCAAGACCCTCGGCAGCTTCGACTTCGCCAGCGTGCCCATGGTCAGCCATGCCCATGTCACGGCACTCGCCAGCGGCGATGCCTGGTTGAACAAGGGCGCCAACATCCTGCTGTTCGGGCCAAGCGGATCCGGCAAATCGCATCTCACGGCAGCGCTTGGGCACGCCCTCGTCGAGAACGGCTACCGTGTGCTGTTCATCCGTACCACCGAGCTGGTGCAACGCCTGCAAACTGCCAGGCAGGCGCTGTCGCTCGACAGCGCCATTGACAAGCTCGACAAGTACCATCTCATCGTTCTTGACGATCTTTGCTACGTCCATCGCGATCAGGCTGAAACCAGCGTGCTGTTCGAGTTGATCGCCGCAAGATATGAACGCCGCAGCCTGTTGGTCACCTCCAACCGGCCCTTCGGCGAGTGGACAAGCGTCTTTCCAGATGCCGCCATGACCCTCGCCGCGGTCGACCGCCTCGTTCATCACGCGGTCATTCTAGAGATGAACGTCGAGAGCTACCGCCAACGTTCTGCCGCCAACCGTCAGAAGCAGCGCACCACCAGCGACAGCAAGCGCGACACCAAGGAAAAGCTCGTCACCGCACCGCCCACCTGACGCGCCGCGAGACACAACCCTTGCCACGCAGCGTCAACCACGGCACCTTCGCCACACGCAGCGACCGGACATCCTTGCTGTCGCTGACCGGACATCCGAGCTGTCGCGCTATAAGCCGGTTCGCGTTCTTGTCCAGCCCGCGCTAGCGGACCTTCGCGAAGCCGAACCCCCGCTTGACCACGCCGAAGCAGTGCTCGACCTTGGCCCGCACCTTCGACTTGGTGCGGTTGCGCGCTTTCTCCGCCTCGTTCACCACCCCGCGATGCCGATAGCGTCGGTTGATGAAATCTCGTGCGTTTGGTGCATGTTCGCGGATCACCGCGCGCTGCCCGCGATATGCCTGATCGCCCCACATCCCCATCTCATCACCATGCAGCAGATCGGGCAGCACCGCCTTGATCGGCTTCGCCGCTCAAGCCGCCACGTTGGCCGCGGTCGCCACCACCGAGTGGATCAGCTTGGTGCGACTGTCCACGCCGATATGCGCCTTCATCCCGAAATACCATTGGTTGCCCTTCCCAGTCTGGTGCATCTCCGAGTTCGCGCGCCTTCGCCACGTTCTTCGTCGAGCTCGGCGCGTGGATGATGGTCGCATCGACGATCGTGCCGGCAGACAGCCTCAGGCCGCGTTGTTCGAGATGCTCGTGCACGCGTTGGAACAGCGCCGAGCCCAGATCGTGCCGCTCCAGCAGGTGACGGAACTTGCAGAGCGTGGTCTCGTCCGGCACCGGCTCGCGGCCCAGATCGATGTCCACGAACCGGCGCATCGTGAGGCTGTCATACAGCGCCTCCTCGGCCCCGGGGTCCGACAAGCTGAACCTTGCTGCAGGAAGTAGATCCGCAGCATCCGCTCCAGACCAACCGGGACACGGCCCTTGCCGGGCTTCGGATACACCGGCTCAATCAGCGCGCACAACTCGCGCCACGGTACGACGCGGGCCATCTCCGCCAGAAACGCAGCCCGCCGGGTCGGCTTGCTGTAGCGCTCGAACCCAGCCGTCGCCAAGTTCGCTTGCCGCATCGTTGCCGGCCCCTGCTGCTCCTGGCGACGATTCCATATGATGTTCCATGGTCGGAGCGAGAGGAACTTGATCAGAGTATCCCTAATTACCGTGTCTCATTCCCGGGGGACAGACGAGCCCAGTCTCGGGGGCGGACGCGCACCACCGGGGCGAATTGCGGCGGCGCGACGTTCCACGATGGGGGCATTCGGGATCGGGTTGACGGTCCGGAAGAGCCGAGCGATCGCCGCGGTGGGGAGGTCAGTGGCATACCGGCCGCACGTGGCGGGCAGGCTACGGGATCGGAGCGACGACGGACAAGGCCGGGGCGCGAGCGAGGTATCGAGGACTCGCCTGTCGCGGCTTACAGGTGCAACATACCGTCATCACGGAAACGAGAGGTTGACATGGCACACAGCTTCAAGCCGGGCGACGTGGTGCGGCTCAAGTCCGGAGGGCCGGCGATGACTATCACAGGGAAGGCACCGCGCACGGGCGGCTGGGTCGTGGTTTGGTTCTCCGGGGACAAGACACAGACCGACGCGTTTCCGAATGATCTTCTGGAGCCTGCAAGCGGCTCCGGTGCGTCCGGTTTTGTCCGCTTCGCGCCAATCGTCCGAACCTGACCGCGATCGGTTCTGTAATGGAAAAAGGGCCGCCTGGCCTCCCGAGCGGCCCATCGTCACCACACCGGCAGGATTAGGCGTGCACCGCCACCTCTTAACCAATCTGTAAGGACTGGCCTGTGACATACGACCATGCCACGGAATCCAGACCCGCCGCCCGATCGCCCCCCACCGCAGCCCCGGGCGGCACCGATTGACCGTCGCCGGCCTGGGCGGCGTGTCTATGTCAGCCCCGGGTTGGTGCATGTGCTTCGCTCGCCGCACCGCGCGGACCCAGAGGCGGAAGAACCGCCGAAACGGCCCGAGGAACAGGACCGCTAAGCTGCGGGTGGGCCGGACGTCCACCACGCGGGTCGAATCTCGTTGAGGGCGGCCATGAGTTCCGCCACCGCTGCCGTGATGGAGGCAAAGGGCGTTTGCCTCTCGCAATCGGGGCATCCAGGGGCAAGACCCCGCGCCGCGATGTAGACCAGTCCGTCCCTCCGGGCGAAACCAAACGCAGGCGCCGGCACAGCTCTGGGAAAGCAAAGCCAGAGGCGAGAGCAATCACCGTCGTAGGATGAGGTTACCACAACGCCCGGCATGACCCTGGCGCAGTGGTGCAATTCAGCAATGTCGGCTTGCCTCAAGCCGTGCGGCGTCCATGCTGACGGGAACTCGATTATGTCGGCTGGCACGGATCGATCCTCCTAGGCGCGCGACCTTCCTCCGCTCGCCACCCAACAGCGAACAGGATACCGAGCCCGGCCAATATTGACAGTGCGCCGAGGTAAATGCCGGGTGCCCATCGCCAGTACCACCCGCATGCCTGCACAAGCCAACCAATCGCGGCTGCGTAGAGCGGCAGTACCATCAACGAAGCTCCGATCAGGGACGCCAACCCCCGCGCCGGAAAGATCGGTTTGCAAACTGGCGCGCTCACGGGCTGATCGGCGGACATGGCCCGATGCTACGGGGCAATCCGTTAGGGAATTGTTAACATTCTCGCATGGACGCAAAAAGGGCCGCCCGCCTACGAAGCGGCCCCTTGCCGGTCGGCGGCGGGACCAGGCTTCGACCAGCTCCCGCGCCCTCGACGTCCCGGTCGGCGGCATCGGCTTCCTGCCCCGCCTGCGCCGGCCGCTGGCGTCATCGTCCTGGTCCCCCCGGCAGATCGGCCCGACTGGCCGCACCCATTTCCCGGCTGCCTTGGTCTGGCAGGCAAGGCATACGTCGCAGGCGCTCGCGGTCGAGTACCGGCGCCACAGATGCTGCGCCATGTCAGCCCTCCCCCGTCCGCAACGTGCGGAGCTGCCCCGGCGAGGGCTCGTCCTGCTCCGTCTCCACCTCCGCAGGCCATAGCGCCCCCCGCAGGCCGGGGCAAGCCAACAAGTCCTCCGCCCCTGGGCGATTCGGTTCCTCCCTGATCGGCTTATTTTCCACTGGTATGAGTGGCTGATCGGGATTCCACTCCTCTCTGGTGCGAACCGGCGGTGGAGGAAGCGAAGGTGTCGGTCGCGGTGGCTGGGGATGCGCTGGCCTCGGTGCCGGATCATCGCCGTTCGGCGGGGCGGCTGTAGATGCGCTTGCCAGTCTGCTGCTCATCGCGGTGGCGGCGATGCTGTCGGGCCGGCGCGAAGGTGACGTTGAGCACCCAGTGCAGGCGGCTCTCGATGCCCCAGTGGCCACGGACCGCCCGGCCCACCATCCTCCGCGGTGAGGCTGGCGGAGGAGATGTAATAGCGGGTCTCGGTATGCGCCTTCTCGCCGCGGCGGATGCAGGCATCGACGCGGACGCTGCTGGCGGCGTCGGGCAGTCGCAGTTCGCCCGGGAAGCGGCGTTCGCCAAACAGCCAATCGACCTCGCGCACGACGCTGGCGGTGCGCTGCTCGGTGCGGCCGTGGTCCTTGTCGTGCTCGGTGTGGGTTTCGGCGGTGCCGGGCGAGGCGGCGATGAAGCAGGCCTCGACCTCGGCACGGAGCCCTGGCTGATTGGCCTTGACCGCCAGCAGGTAGTCGGCGCCGGCGTTCCTGATGGCGGTGACGATGTTGCCGTCGGTGGCGATGGCGTCGATGGACCCCGCCGCACCCCCACATGCGCTCACAGGCCGGGGCTCCTCCCGCCGTAAGCGGCCCGAGGGCCACGCCGTAACGCGCGGCTACTGGGACGACGCCAAGCGTGTGGCGCCCACTAAGGACGCCACACGCTTCGACAGTCGGCAGGACTTATGCGGACTAGCCTTCGGCACGCCGCCGATAGGCGAAAGCCAGCGTTAACACGCCGAACCCGAGCAGGGCTGCCGACATCGGCTCCGGCACGGCGTTCGCCTTGAGCGTTGCCGAGCCGCTGATCGGGAAGTCGGACCCGGCAGGTGCGTTCGAGAAGTCCGTAGTGAAGCTCGAATCCGATGCGCCTGCAGGGTCGAACGGATTGGCGAACGTCCCGGTCTGGTAGCTCGCCCCGGCGGGCCCGCCCGTCACGTCCAGGTAGCCGTTGCCACTGGCCTGGTTGACAATGTTGGCGGCCGTATCGCCGGGCGGCAGAATGCCCACGAGGCTCACCCCGTTAGCTCCTTCCACGGCGGCGGAGGTGGACATCCACAAGTTGCCGCTCTGGACCAGGGCCTCATCCGCGGCAACGCTTCCCAGGGATAGATTGGTCCCGGCCGCCAACGTGTAGAAGTTCACGGTTCCCCCAGTGAAATCGACCGAGCCGCTGGCCGCGCCGTTCGGGAGAGTAATGCTCGATGCCGTATAGCCGTTGAATACGAAGGCGAGCATCACGCCGTTCTGGCCGTTCGACCAGGTTTGTTCGCTGATATTGCTGCCGACGGAGATGGCGTTCACGTAGCCGACGCCGGACAGTGTATCGCCGACGTTAGAGATGCTGGTCTCATTAATGAAGCCGCTCTGGATCTGGTCACCGCCAGGGACCAGTCCGACCGGGAACACCACGCCATTGACGTCCATCGTCGCCAACGTTGCCCAGGCCCCCGAGGACAACCCGGCCACCAATCCCAGGCTGATTGCCGTTTGACCCACCAACCGTCCTATTGTAGCCAACCGTCGCGTCATCGTGCATCTCCTAGATGAAAAACGGTCGCGCTCTCCGCATCGCCCGTAAAGGATTCTGTAACTCTTTTTCACCAGTTGCGCCACCATTAAATCTAATTGAATAAAAAAAGGGATGGGAATGTAATCTCATTCCTACCGACAACCCTGCCATGACTTCGCTGAATGGCTCCGCAGCTTCGCGCTTCGCGTCGCCCGCAAGCGATACCGGACCTTGTTACCGCGCAGGACCAGCCGACCAGAACCTCTTTGCAGAGGCACCTGGAGCTTATTTTGCTTATAGAACACCAATGAAGCCCATGCAATGCAGCGCGAACCATCCCAAGGCCAGCCACAGGGGGGCTGCCAGCAGAAGACTGATGGCGATGCTGCGGGCCGATCCGAGCTGATCTTCGTCGTCCTCGAAGCGGGACGGACTCACCGTAAGCGCAGCTTCGCGGCCCTTGTGTTGGGCGCTTGACGTTCAGGCGTCGGTGTCTACGACGTAGTTCCAGGGCATCAGCGCGTCGATCTGCGCCTGGGGCCATCCGTTGACGAGGCGGGGCAGACCGGGATGCAGCTGCACACGCAAGACGGAACGCGGAAATACCTGACCGCCGGCGAGCGCGACACCTTCCTGCGGGCGGCCGAGCACGCCGATCGCCAGGTCCGCTCCCTCTGCATGACCCTCGCCTACGCCGGCTGCCGGCGGTCCGAGGCGCTGGCGCTGACCGCCGACCGAGTGGACCTCACCGCCGGCGTGCTGGTGATCGAGAGCCTGAAGAAGCGCCGCCCCGGGATCTTCCGCGCCGTCCCCGTGCCCCCGACCCTGCTGGAGGCGCTCGACCTGGTGCACGGTATCCGCGAGCGGCAGAGCCGCCGCGGCAAGGGGCGCGGCGGACACCTCTGGCCGTGGAGCCGCATGACCGGCTGGCGCGCCGTGCACGCAGTGATGGCAGCGGCCGAGCTCGACGGCCCGCAGGCCTCGCCCAAGGGGCTGCGGCACGGCTTCGGGGTGGCCGCCGTCTCCGCCGGCATCCCGCTCAACCTGGTGCAGAAATGGCTCGGCCACGCCCAGCTCACCACCACCGCCATCTATGCCAACGCCGTCGGGGCGGAGGAAAAGGACATCGCCTGGCGCATGTGGGGGGAGGCGCTTGAACAATGCCAATCCACAGGCAGCCTTTATAGTTGGCAGGAATGACCTGGAGATTTAGCGCATGTCGAGCTTACAATCACCCGATCTCGTCATTTTCGATTGTGATGGTGTCCTGATAGATAGCCAGATCATCCAGTGCCAAGTCGATGCCGCTGAACTCACTCGGGTCGGATATCCCATAACCGCCGACGAGCTGGCGCAACGGTTCATCGGCACCGCCACAAAAGAAATTCAGGTACATGTCGAAGCTGTGTTGGGGCGAACCCTGCCGACTGACTTCGAGACAAGAAGGGATCGCCTGGTGGATGAGGCTTACCGACGAGAGTTGAAGCCGATCGCTGGTGTAGAAAACGCAATGGTCGCGATGGGCCTACCGGCGTGCGTGGCGTCCAATGCACGGATGGTCCGCCTGCGCGATGTGCTAAACTTGACGGGTTTACTAGCCCTCTTCGATCCACATATCTTCGGTGCTGACCTTGTGCCGCGCCCGAAGCCAGCTCCCGACTTGTTCCTGTTTGCGGCCGAACAGATGGGGGCACTGCCGACCCGCTCCTTGGTGATTTAGGACAGTCCAACCGGTATCCGGGCCGCCAAGGCGGCAGGGATGCAGGCCTTTGGTTTTCATGGCGGAGGTCACTGCTTTCCGGGTTATGAGCAGCGTCTGTTGGAAGCTGGCGCTGCTGCTGTTTTCTGCGAAATGTCGAGTTTGCCCCGGTTGGTTCAATCATTTGTCTAGCCCATCTCATTCACCGCGCCTGTGCGTGCTCGTCGTGCTGGACGCCGGGCGCGGCCACCCGACGCGCGGGTTCAGCACGATTTCAGAACATACTTGGCAGGCGTTCGGGGTTGTTGGGATCGGGCGGGTTCTGGGGCTGGCGCCCCACCCGTCACGGCCCGGCCGGCTGGACGCAGCGGGCGAGGTTGGCGAACAGTTCTGCCTCGGGGCAGGACGCGGCGAAGGCGATGCGCACGCGGGTCGCCGTCTCGATGACGCGCGCAGCGATCTTGAGCAGCCGCGCCCGCAGGGTGGTGAACTCGGCGCGGGCCAACGGCTGCGGTCTGGGGATGGCATCACGGAGCTTCAGCGTAAGCGCAGCTTCGCTGCCCTTGTGTTGGGCGCTTGACGTTCAGGCGTCGGTGTCTGCGGCGTAGTTCCAGGGCATCAGCGCGTCGATTTGCGCCTGGGGCCATCCATTGACGAGGCGGGTCAACAGCCCGGTCAGATAACGCTGCGGGTCAACGCCGTTGAGCTTGCAGGTCTCGATCAGCGAGGCGACGGCGGCCCAGTTCTCTCCCCCCTCGTCGCTGCCGGTGAACAACGCGTTCTTCCGGCTATGCAGAGCTCTGCATAGCCGGAACTATGCACAGCCACGGATTATGCGCAGTCCTACTTGGCAGGTCTATGCGGGGCGAGCCGCGGTAAGCCCACGGGCAAGGTATCGCGCCGGGAGCTGCGCATAATCCTACCGTCGTCGCCTGCGGGCATTCCGCTCGTGGGAGACGAACATGGACGACGAGACCGCGGCGCCGCTCGCCCGAGCCGCGCTGCTGAACAGTGTGCTCGGGCCATATGTGGCGCATTACTGCTGCTACCTGCGTGACAGGCGCTACGCGGCGCAGACCCGGCACATCTACCTGGGCTGCGTCGCGCACTTCGCCCGTTGGCTCGCTGCCGAGGGGCTCAGCTTGGAGGACGCCAACGAGCAAGCGGGGCGGCGTTTTGTCAGCGCTCACCTGCCGCTCTGCGACTGCCTGCCGCCCGTCAGGCGCAAACCGCATGAGGTCAGGGCCGCCCTGTCACACCTGCACCGGGTACTCAGGAGCTGTGGGGCATGCGCGGCATCGCCGCCCGGCGACGCCGGGCCCATCGCGTCGGAACTGGCGGCGTTCGATAGTTACATGGGCGCGGTGCGCGGTCTCGCTGCCAGCACGCGCCGCCAGCGCGTCCGCATCGTCGGCGCGTTCCTGGCCGGGCGTTTCGGGGGCGGCCCGCTCGCGCTTGCGGAGTTCACCACGGCTGACCTGAGTCGCTTCGTACTGGGCACGGCAATGACAAGGGACGGAGCGCCGGAACCGTCCGGGTGATGGCCGGCGCCCTGCGCTGTTATCTCCGGTTCCGCGGCCTCGCCGGTGACCCGGTTGGCGCGCTGGCGGAGACCATCCCCGCTGCGGCGCACTGGCGCCTGGCCAGCTTGCCGGACGTGCTCTCGCCGGCGGAGATCGATCAGCTCCTCGGCTCCTTCGGTGAGGCCGTCCCCTCCCGCAAGCGGGCCTATGCCATGGTCCGCTGCCTGGTCGACCTCGGCCTGCGCGCCGGCGAGGTCGCCCGCCTGCAGCTGGACGATCTGGACTGGCGGGCTGGCACGCTGCGCGTCGCCCAGGGCAAGTCCCGCCGCACCGACCTGCTCCCGTTGCCGGTCGAGACAGGGCGCGCGATCGCCGACTATCTGCGCGCCGAGAGACCGCTGACGACGAACCGGGCCGTTTTCGTCCGCCACGTCGCGCCTTACGACGAGCCGATCAGGGCAAACGCCGTGCAGAGGGCTGTTCGGGAGGCATATCGCCGATGCGGCTGGACCCGTACGCGCGTACACACCCTCCGCCACAGCGTCGCGAGTCGGCTGCTGCGGCAGGGCCGGCCGCTCAAGGAGATTGCTGACGTCCTCAGGCACCGTAGCCTCGACACGTCGGCCATCTACGCCAAGGTCGATGACGCGCGGCTGGCCGCGGTGGCGCTGCCCTGGCCCGGGAGGGCGGCATGAACCCGGCACCGTCCATGCTGTCTCTGGTCCAGGCCTACCTGGACGAGCGGCGACGCCTCGGCTTCGCGCTCGCCATCCCGGGCGCGCAGTTGCTGAGCTTCGCCCGATTCGCCGATCGGGCCGGGCACCGCGGCCCGCTCACTGTCCAGCTCATGATGGACTAGGGCGTGTCGTCAATTGAGCCAAATGGCTGTGGCGGCCAAGTGGATGGCGGCGAGGAAATTTCGGGCGGTTTTGTCGTAGCGAGTGGCGATGGCGCGGAACTGCTTGAGTTTGGCGAAGAAGTTCTCGATCAGGTGGCGCGCTTTATAGAGGTCTCTGTCGAAGTCGCGCGGCAGGCGGCGATGCTCTCTGGGCGGGATGACCGCTGTTTTGCCGGCGGCTTGCAGCGGTTCGATGACGCGCTGATCGGCGTCGAAGCCCTTGTCGGCGATCAGGGTGTCGGCCTGCATCCCGGGCAGCAGATGATCCGCCCCAACCAGATCGTGGGCCTGCCCGCCGGTCAGGTGGAAGCCGATCGGGTTGCCGAGCGCATCGACCAAGGCGTGGATCTTGGTGCTCAATCCGCCGCGGGATCGTCCGATCGCCTGATCCTCGCCGGCTTTTTTTGGGCGCCGGCACTGTGCTGATGGGCGCGCACGATGGTGCTGTCGATCATCGCGTATTCATTGTCGGCATCCGCAGCGAGCACCTTGAACATGCGCTCCCAGACCCCCGATTTGGCCCAACGGCTGAAGCGCCGATGCACCTGCACTCCGTCACCAAAGCGTTCCGGTAGGTCACGCCAGGGAATGCCAGCGCGATAGCGGTAGAGCACCGCCTCCACAAACAGGCGATTATCCGCCGCCGTCACGCCGACGTGGCCCTCCCGGCCCGGCAACAAATCGCGAATGCGGTCCCATTGATCATCACGCAGGGCATAACGGGGCACAGGTCAACCTCCGAATCGGTTGACCGCCTAGGAATCACGCAATTCCCTTCGTGGGAATCCCCTAAATGACGACACACCCTCGTACTGCGTTCGCGAATTGCCGACTCGAATGAGCCGGTCGGTGCCTCCGCGGCGGCAGTGGGTTGTCCGGGATGCCGGTCCAGCCTTTCTGATCGCCAATTCGGAATCGCAGTACCTGGTCCAGCGTTCGCGAATTGCCGAATCGCACCCAAGGGCCCGCAGTGCCTCGGCTGCTGCGCGCGCCTCCGGGCGCGGGGGCGGCTTCTGTGATCGCCAATTCCGAATCGCTGTACTAGGCACAGGGCGAGGCAAGGCGCGCCAGCCCAGCCAACTGGGGGAGGCGCCTGGCGATCCTCCGCCCGTTCGCCAGCCATCGCGCGCAGATCGACCCCGCCACGGAGGTCCCCTCCGCCGACATCTTCCGCCACAAGTGGCGACGGCCCACGCTGCACATCTACACCGTCGCGGAGATCGCGGACCTGCTGGCCGCGGCGCGCCGGCTGTCGCCGACCGGGACGCTGCGCCCGCTCACCTATGAGACGTTCTTCGGTTTGGTCGCGGCCACCGGCCTGCGGCTCTCGGAGGCGCTGTGCCTGCGATGCGGCGACTTCGATGTCGGCGGCGGTACACTGACAATCAGGCAGACGAAGTTTTGTAAGTCCCGCCTCGTGCCACTGCACCCGACCACCACTGCGGCGCTGGCTCAGTACCTCTCGGCACGGCAGCGCTTTACCCCGGCGGTGCCGGACGCGCCCCTGTTCGTGTCGCCGTCGGCCGCCGCGCTTGCCAAGAGAACCGTGCACGGCGTGTTCGCCCGGCTGCGCGCGGAGCTGGGCTGGGCCGCCCGTGGCACCCTGCCGGTGCCGCGCATCCACGACCTGCGTCACAGTTTCGTCTGTCGCAGGGTGACGCTGTGGCACGAGACTGGGGCCGACATCGACAACGCCATGCTGGCACTCTCGACCTATGTCGGCCATGCCAAGGTCTCCGACACGTACTGGTACCTGACCGCCGTACCCGACCTGATGGCTGTGGCGGCGAAGCATTTCGAGCTGTTCGTGGCGGTGGACGCGGGGGAGGCCCAACATGGCTGATCCCCTGCGGCCTCCGTCCTTCGCGACGCTGCTCCAGCGCTTCTTCGCGGAGCACCTCACCCAGCACCGGTCTGTCAGCCCGCGCACCATTGCGGCTTACAGGGACACGTTCAGGCTGCTGCTGCTGTTTGCCGAGCGGCGCATTGGCAAGGCACCGACTGCCGTTGTCCTCACCGATCTCGACGCACCGCTCGTGCTGGCCTTCCTGGATCACCTCGAGGCTGAGCGTGGCAACGGCGCGCGGACCCGCAACGCCCGCCTCACCGCCATCCGCTCGTTCCTCGGCTACGCCGCTCACCATGACCTCTTGGCCCTACCGACCATCCAGCGCACCTTGGCCATTCCCGTGAAGCGCTTCGACCGGCCCATGCTGGGGTTCCTGTCGCGCGACGACATGCACGCCGTTCTCGACGTCCCGGACGCGCAGAGCTGGGTCGGCCAGCGGGACCGGGCTTTGCTGACAACAATGTACAACACAGGCGTCCGCGTCTCGGAGATCATCGGCGTGCGGATTGGTGACTTGGTCCTCGACGGCGCGCCCTGCCTCCACCTCCACGGCAAGGGACGCAAGCAGCGTACTGTCCCGCTGTGGCGCACAACAGCAGCGCTGCTCCGGGCCTGGACGCGGCGGCTCGATGGAGCGGTCGCCAGCAGTCCGCTGTTCCCGAACCGTGGTGGGACGGCGATGACACGCTCAAACGTCACGCAGCGGCTCGCGCTGTGCGTCCAGATAGCCGCTGCCGACCGACCGCAACTGCTCGGCCGCGGCATCTCGCCGCACACGATCCGGCATACCACCGCCATGCACCTGCTCCAGTCAGGCGTCGACATCACCGTCATCGCGCTGTGGCTCGGCCACGAGAGCCCGGCGACAACGCACTTGCACATCGAGGCCGATTTGGCAATGAAAGAGCGCGCGCTCGCCCACCTGCAGCCGCCGGGCACCGTCGCCACGCGCTGTCGGCCGCCCGACGCGCTGATGCGCTTTCTCCAGAGCCTATGAACTATGCGCAGTCTGGCACGACCGTCCACGTTGAAAAATCCTGCATCTCCGCGCCGGACTGCGCATAATCCGTGGCTGTGCATAGTTCCGGCTCAGCGCGATCGGGCGCATGGCCCGCTCGACACTGTTGTTGGCGATCTCGATCCGGCCGTCGTCGAGGAACTGCGACAGCCCGTGCCAATGGTTCAGCGCATAGCGGATCGCCTCGGCGGTCGGGCTCCGTGTCGGCAGCTTCGCCATCTGGGCCGTGAACCAGGCGTGCAACTCGGTCACCAACGGTCGGCTCCGTGCCTGGCGTGCGTCGCGGCGCGCGGCGGCCGCTTGGCCACGGAGGTCCGCCTCGATCCGATACAGCGCGGCGATGCGCGCCAGCGCCTCGGTCGCGATCGGCGCCGCCGCGGTCCTGGCCAGGTCGTAGAACCCGCGCCGGACATGGCTCCAGCAGAACGCCAGCACGCGCGGCCCGCGTGCGCCAGTGGGATCGGCCACGCTCTTGTAGGCGGAATAGCCGTCGCACGGCAGGATGCCCCGGTAGCCGCCGAGCAGCGCGCGGGCATGCTCGGTCCCGCGGCCAGGGGCGTAGCGATAGGCCACCTCCGGCGGATCGGTGCCGCTCGGGCCGGTCGTCGCGCGCGACCGCCCAGAAGTAGCCGTGCTTGGTTCGGCCACGACCGGGGTCGAGCACCGGCACCACGATCTCATCGGCGAACACCCGCACCGAGGCCAGCACGATCTCCCGCAGCCGGCGCACCAGCGGGGCGATCTCGGCCGCCGCATAGCCCACCTGGAACGCCAGCGTCGCGCGGTCGAGCGCCACGCCATGGCGCGCCAGCATCTGCGCCTGGCGATACAGCGGCAGGTGATCGGCGTAGCGCGCCACCAGCACATGCGCGACCAGCGCCTCGGTGGGGAGGCCGCCCGCGATCAGCCGCGGCGGCGCCGGGGTCTGCACCACGACGCCCGCGCAGGCCCGGCAGGCCAGCTTCGGCCGCCGCGTCACCAGCACCCGGACCTGCGCCGGGGTCACATCGAGCCGCTCGGAGCGGTCCTCCCCGATCACCACCATCGCCGTCCGGCAGCACGGGCAGGCGGTATCCCGCGGTTCCAGCACCACCTCGATTCGCGGCAGGTGCGCCGGCAACGCGCCGCGGTTGGCGCGGCGCTTCGCGGTGCGCTCACGCCGCAGGTCCGGATCGCGCTGCTCCGCCCTGGCGTCGCCCTCTGCGATCGCAGTCTCCAGATCCTCGAGGCCGAGGTGCAGCTGCTCCTCCGGCAGCCGTTCCGACTTCCGGCCGAACTGCAGGCGTTGCAGCTTCACCAGCAGGTGCCGCAACCGGTCGTTCTGGCTCGCCAGCGCGTCGCGTTCCTCGGCCAGCACATCGCGCTCGGCCATCGTCGCCAGCACCAGCGCACGCAGCGCCGCGACATCGGCGGGCAGGCTCGGAGGTGCGGCGGGAGCGGCGTGGGTCACACCGCGAATCCTATGCCGCCGCGGTCGGTTGGGGAATCCGCCGCAGCGGCTGTACGCGTGTCCAATCGAGACCGTCGAACAGCGCCGCAAACTCCGCCGCCGACAGCTTCATCACCCCGTCCATCACCGGCGGCCAGCGGAACGCCCCCTGCTGCAGCTGCTTCCACACCAGCACCAGCCCGCTGCCATCCCAGAGCAGGATCTTCACCCGGCCGCCGCGTTTGGCCCGGAACACGATCACCGCGCCGGAGAACGGCTCCTGCCCCAGCACCTCCGCCGCCAGCGCCGCCACGCCGTGCGCGCCCTTGCGGAAATCCACCGGACGGGTCGCCAGCAACACCCGCACGCCGGCCGGAACCGAGATCATCCCGCCGAGGCGCGCACCGCGCGCGGCACCGCCGTCAGCAACGCGCCGTCCGTGCCCGACGCCACCCGCACCACCGCCCCGGCAAGCGCAACCTCAACGGCGGGCGCGGGCGGCGGCACGGGTGGCACGGTCATCGCAGGCGTCGACGAAGCGGCCTCGGTCACCAACGGCCGGGGGGACGCACCGACGATCGGTACGAACGCCGGCCCGTCCGGCTTCGTCGCCAGCGCCACATCACCCGTCCGCCCTGCGCGCCGCCAGCCGAAGACTTGCTGCGGGCAAACCTGCCAACGGCGGGCGATCGCGCTCACCACTGCACCGGGCACCAAGGTCTCGGCGACAATCCGAGCCTTCTCCGCCTCCGACCAGCGCCGCCGCCGGGCCGGGCCCGTCAGCAGCTCAATCCGTCGGAACTCACCCTTCGCGTCGTCGATAGCGTCATCCATAACGATAGCTCGAACAGCCCATACCCAGGACGTCCAAGCACATCCATCCGTCCCAGCAGAAGAAGGGCCACAAAGCTGCGCTTACGATCGCCCTGGACCGGGCCATCGAAGATCACTCGATAAGGACGGGCCGGTCGCGGCCAAGCTACGCGACCACGATCGACAAGTGGTGCCGTAGGCGGCAGCGGTTGCCGTACAGTTCGCACGCACCCGAAGATCGCGGCCCACGGTGCCGCGACAAAAAGCGGCTCTCGCGGTCACGTCGAAGGGCTAATGGTATCGCTTCATTGCGTGTCGGTACGGCTAAACAACGTCACAAAAGCCCGTGGCGTCGGCAACTCCACCACCGTCCATTACCGACAATCACATGGTCATAAAGAGTCATGCTGAAAACCTCGGCAGCGGCCTTTACCTGTAGAGTGATTGCGATATCCTCGGCCGACGGAGTCGGATCGCCACTTGGGTGATTGTGCACTAAAATTAGGGCGTTGGCGTGAAGTTCCAGTGCACGTTTTATAATGTCACGCGAATAGACGGGCGCGTGGCTCACACTCCCTTGACGATGCAATTCATCGGCAATCAGACGGTTGTGTTGGTCGAGGAACAGCACGCGAGACTGCTCCACTTGCTCGCGGGCCAATTTGGCGTTCAGGTATCCCATCAGGCGCTCCCAGTTTGAGAGAACCAGACACTCTGCAAGCTCAGCAGCAACAAATCGCAGCGCCGCTGCATGAATGGTCTTGAGCGCTACAATGCCGGATTCGCCAAGCAGCTCAATGCCCATCAGATCGGATATTGGTGCAGCAATAACGGCAGGAAAAGTGGTAAACCGAGCCAGGAGGGCGCGCGTCGTTCGCTTGACGTCGCGGCGAGGAATTGCCCAGCGCAAAATCTTGTCCAATATCGCCGCATCACCCGAAACGTCCCATCCCGGTTTAGGCAAGTACGTCTTCGGGCTAAGGCAGTCGCATCTATACCCGAATCGAGGGAAGGAGGCGGTAGCTTCCGCAGAAGTTGAGGACTCCTGAACCACAGTCATGACCCTTCCACGTCGTCCTTTCCGCCTCGGTTCTCCCATCGCGCCGAGGGCAACGCATGCTGCGCGCGTCAGCCTATCGGACTGGGACAGGCCGCACATTGCACTGAAAAGTGTAAAGGAATCCCAAACCCGCCTGATCGCGGGCCCATAGGCTGGACTTGTCCGTCCGAGTAGCGACGGCAATCGCACTTGCCCTGAGCTCGACTTTGCGCAACTCAGGCAGCGAGACAGAGAGTCTGGAAGATTCGGTTTAGCAAGCCGGCGGGAATTTTCACGGTTTCCCGGGCTGCCGCGAGATGGAAAAATCCGGCGGGCGCCAAAGCACACGACGTACGGCGGCAATCGCATCGCTGAAGGTCGGTTCGTCCTTGCGGTACCAGGCCGCGATGTTCGGCCGCAGTCCGGGCACGGCGTTGCGAGCCAGATCATCGGCCCACACGGTGATCAGGGAGAACAGGCCGAGCAGTGCCGGGGTGGTGCGCAAGATGGCGAGGTCGGACCACTGACGCCGGGTCTCGACGCCTAGTGTACTGACTCTAACGCTTGTCGCCCACGGGTGACCTTCTCGAGGATGGCGGAAGCGGATGCAGTCCAGACGAAGGGCTTGAGGTCGGCATTGTGGTGCTGCAGGTATTGCTGGATGGCAGCGACCAACTCGGTGACACTCTTGAACGCGCCGCAGCGGATCCGATCCGCGGTAATCAGGCCGAATAAGCGCTCGACCTGGTTGATCCAGGAGGCCGAGGTCGGGGTGAAGTGCATGTGGAACCGCCGATGCCGCTTCAGCCACGCTTGGACCTTGGCATGCTTGTGGGTGGCGTAGTTGTCGGCAATCAGGTGCACGTCGAGGTGTTTGGGCGTCTCAGCGTCGATCCGGCGCAGGAACTTGAGCCACTCCTGGTGGCGATGTTGCGGCATGCACTGGCCGATCACCCTGCCGGTGGCCACGTCGAGAGCGGCGAACAGGGTGGTGGTGCCGTGACGCTTGTAGTCATGTGTCATGGTGCCACAGCGGCCCTTCTTGAGCGGCAAGCCAGGCTGGGTACGGTCAAGCGCCTGGATTTGGCTCTTCTCATCCACCGAGAACACCAGTGCCTTGTCCGGCGGATCGAGATAGAGGCCGACGATGTCCTGCACCTTCTCGACGAAGTGCTTGTCGTTCGACAGCTTGAAGGTCTTGACCCGGTGCGGCTTGAGCTCGTGCGCCTTCCAGATGCGCTGAACGCTGGTGTAGCTGAGGCCGGTGGCCCCGGCCATCTTGCGGATGCTCCAGTAAGTTCCAGCCTCCGGCTTCTCGTGCAGGGTCTTATTCTTACTGTGTCATAAAGTCCTTGTACGATTTGGCGACCTGTGTGTATGAAAGGAGATTCTCACTCGTGGAGGCGGGTTGTGGGTCTCGAATCCCAGGGGCACGGCGGCGCGTCACGGTTCGCCGCCTATGTTGAGGCGATCACGTCGGCGCTGGGTCACGCTGACCGCGGAGCACCGTTCCGATCATATTGCGCAGGGCTGCTGCTGCCGGGCGATCGCAAGAGCGTCGAGCTGATGGCCGCGCGCGTGCAGCCAGGACGTGTGCAGGCAGCGCACCAGTCGCCGCATCACTTCGTGGCGAAATCCGAATGGTCCGACGACACCGTGCTCGCGGCGGTGCGCGCCCGTGTCTTGCCCATCATCAAGCAGCGCGGCCGGATTCGGGCGTTGATCATCGACGACACGGGCATGCCCAAGAAAGGCAAGCACTCGGTCGGCGTGGCGCGTCAGTATTGTGGACAGCTCGGCAAACAGGACAGCTCTGATGTTTGTTGTCAACGTATTTGGGCGTAATCGCACGATCTCCGCTAAGAGGCCGTCTCGAAACGCTCTGGCACGGGCTTGAAATCGGGGGAAGGCAGCGAATCTAGGGCTTCCCCAACTCTCGCCTTTGCCCCGGAGCCGACAATGTGGACCCCCGACACCCGGTCGGAGCATGACCGGGACGAGCTGCGCTACCCCAGCGACCTGACCGATGCCGAATGGGCGATCCTGGAACCGCTGCTGCCGCCACCATCCAAGACCGGCCGCAAGCGCGGCTGGCCGATGCGCGAAGTGGTCAACGCCATCTTCTTCGTCCTGCGCGGTGGCTGCCCATGGCGGATGCTGCCCGAGCACTTCCCGCCGCATCAGACCACCTATGCCTGGTTCGCCCGGTTCCGCGATGACGGCACCTGGCAAACCATCAATCATCGCCTTCTGATGCTCGACCGCGAACGGGTCGGCCGCGAAGCCACGCCGAGCGCCGGGGTGATGGATAGCCAAAGCGTCAAGACCACCGAAGCAGGCGGTCCGCGTGGCTATGACGCGGCCAAGAAGACCAAGGGGCGCAAGCGGCACGCCCTGGTCGATACCGGCGGCCGGGCGCTGTTGCTGCAAGTCAGCCCGGCCGACGTGCAGGATCGCGACGGTGCGGTGCCGCTGCTGCGAACATCTCGCGGCTGGTTCCCTTTCGTCGAGCGGGTGTTTGCCGACACAGCCTATGCCGGCGAGCGGGTGGCCAACGCCACGCGCATCATCGTCCAGATCGTGCGCAAGCTGCCGGATCAGGTGGGCTTCACCGTGCTGCCGCGCCGCTGGGTGGTCGAGCGCTTCTTCGCCTGGCTCGGCCGCAACCGCCGCCTGGCCAAGGACTTTGAGGGCACGCTCACCTCGGCAACCGCGTTCCTCTATGCTGCGGCTGCCATGCTTCTGCTCCGCAGGTTGGCTCGTTCGGGATGAGATTCGAGTCGGACTCTAAAGCTGCGAAGCGATGTGGTCCATGAATGTTGCGCAACGCAGGAGGCAGGGCTGCTGAGACGACGGTTGGCAAACTCTGATGCGCGGGTTGGGTACCGCATTTCCGTTTGTTCGTCTGGGGCTGCCTCGATCTGCCAGCGGGCGTCAACGAATGTCGGCCACACAATTGTCCTTGAGGGTTCTCCGACCGGAGTCCTGCCTCCAGCGATGCGCAACAGCGATGTCAGACGTTCAGCACTCTCCCTTGACGTGAAAGCGGCGGTATCGGGCTACACTATGCGATCGGCTCCAGCGGGACCTCGCGTCCAATAGCCCACAGGAAGGCTGCCATCTCGCGCGCAATCGCCACGGTCGCGACTGTCTGACGTTTGCCGTTTGCCATGAGTTTGCGGTAGCGCCCGCAGAGCCGCACCTGAGCCTTCCAGGCAATCTCACGAACGGTCTTCGGCAGCCCGGCCTCCCGCTCCTGCGCAGGCGGCTTTTGCGAGCTGGGAAGCGATACGTCCAAGCCCCCTCGATCAGCACACGCCGGGCGCGGTTGTTCCCGGCCTTGGTGATTCCGCCCCGCCGCACGCGATCGCCGGTCGAGCTCTCGCAGGGTACCAGGCCCAGATAGGCCATGAGTTGGCGTGGGCTCTCGAAGCGCCGCACGTCCCCGATCTCGGCCACGAAGGTGACCGCGGTCAGGAGGGCTACCCCGCGCATCGCTTGGTAGGCCGCGATCACCGGCGCCATGGACCAGGCCGCCACCGCCTCTGTGACCTGCCGGGTCAGGCTCTCGAGTCGGGTCTCGGCATCCTCGGTGGCTTGGCGATACTCGGCCAGGACAAGATGCTGCGCAGGATGGTCGAACGTCTGCGTGCAGAGCCAGCGGGTGTGCGCCTTGGTCCATGCGGCGCGGCCAGTGAAGACCCTGCCATGACGCAGAAGAAAAGACTGAAGATGCTGACGCGATCGCCGCAGATCTTCCATCGCAGCCTCGCGTGCACGCACGAGTTCGCGAACTGCTTCATGGCCGGAGTCCGGGACCCAGACCGGCGTGAGTTCGCCGGCACGGTGCAGCTTGGCGAGGCTCAGCGCATCGCGCCGGTTGGTCTTGACCAGCTCGCCCGGCCGACGCGGGATCAGCGAGGGCGCGATCACCACGCAATCGTGCCCCAGGGCGGTGAGTTGCCGGTGCAGTCCGTATCCCGTTGGCCCGGATTCATAGCAAAAAGCCAGCCGACGATGCCGCTTCCCGAGCTTGACGACAAACCGCTCGACCGCCTCCGGCGTGCTGTCGATGTCGCCAATGAAGCGCACGTCGCCATCACGCCCGGCTTCTGCCACGGCCACCGAGATCTTCAGCTTCGAGGTATCCAGACCGACGTAAACTCCACTATCCTGCTGCATGACTTATCTCCTGTGCGTCAGGCTTGGCGCTGAACCATTCAGCGCAGTCCCCGCTCGTCGCATACTGCGGGACGAGCCACCGCCTGGATGACGAACATACGGTCTGCCAGGTTGCGGTGAGCCTTTCGGCCGCCAACGATCACGCCAGCCTGCCGATCGCCTATCGCCTGTATCTGCCCCATGAGTGGGTTGACGATCCCGACCGGCGCGCCGCGACGGGCATACCCGACGATATCGTCTTCCAGACCAAGCCGCAGATCGCGGTTGAGCAGCTTCGTGCCGCCCTTGCGGTCGGGATCGAAGCCGACGTCGCATTGGCCGACGCCGGATACGGCAACGACACCGACTTCCGCGACGCCATCACGGAAATCGGCCTTGCCTATGCCGTCGGCATCCAGTCCTCCACCAGCCTGTGGCCGCCCGGCGTGGAACCGCTGCCGCCAAAGCCATGGAGCGGGCGTGGTCGGCCGACGTCCTCGATCCGCCGTAACAGCGAGCATCAGCCGGTCTCGGCCAAGCAACTGGCACTGGGACTTCCCAAAAAAGCCTGGCGGCGCGTCACCTGGCGCGAAGGGACCAATACCAAGCTCGCCTCGCGCTTCGCGGCAGTGCGTGTCCGTCCTGCGCATCGCGATTATCACCGCTCTACGCCGCGTCCCGAGGAATGGTGCCTGATCGAATGGCCCGCAGACGAACCCGAGCCGACGAAATACTTTCTGTCTACCTTGCCCGCGAACATCAGCCGTCGTGCCCTGGTGAACACCACCAAGCTGCGGTGGCGGATCGAGCGGGACTACCAGGACCTCAAACAGGAACTCGGGCTTGGCCACTACGAGGGGCGCGGTTGGCGAGGCTTTCATCATCATGCCACGCTGTGCATCGCCGCCTACGGATTCCTGATCTCCGAAAGCGGAGCGATTCCCCCCTCAGGACTACGCAACCCCGTTCTTATCGAAGAACATCCCCTACCCGGAGGTTACCGATCCCGCGGATCCCCCGATCAGACCTGAGCGTCATGTGGCGAACTCCATGACATCCGTCCGCGTCGCTATCGCTTGCGCCATTGCTCGCACGCTCCCGCGATGCCCCTGCTGCCAGCGGACCACTCGACACATGAGTTTATGACACAGTAAGACTACGCTGGCCAGCCTGCCTTGCTTGGCACCCACTTCGTCGTCTTCGCCGGTGATCACCGTCGCTTGTGTTGGCGCGCCCCGATCAGTTGGTCCGGCCGGCACTGGGCACTCCCGTTCATGACCATCCTGGCACCGTCGGCCCGCAACGCGCTCCTCGGCCGCGGCAAACCGTCGCCGTCCCTGCTCGTCCAGAACCGGTTCAAGCGCCTCGAAGCGCAGTTGGATGCCCGCCGCTTCAACCACGGTCAAGTCTCAGTGACATTTCCACCCCGAGCCGGAATCCCCCAGGCAAAATTTACCCCGCGATTCGGTTATTTATGAACAGGCCTTAAAAGAGCGAAAAATATCAAGCCATTACGTCTCCAGGCATCAAAGGGGGGTGGCTCCTGCGATGTAAGATTTCCAGACTAGTACTGCGATTCGGAATTGGTGATCAAAGCCTGGAGCGGGCAGGAGCGGCTGGCAGCGGGTAGGAAGGGCGGGGTAGAAGAGCCGGGTCAAGTTCTCGGGGCGGCGGTGGCGAAGCGGGTCTGGATGTATGTCGGTGGGCGGGCTGGGAACAAACCGTCGCCGGCCGAAAAGGCAGCAATCACGGCAGCCTGCGAGAGGCTGATTGCCGAGCAGCTGCGGCCGCGCTTTCTCCCTGAGATACGCCCCTCGACCATGATCAACTACCCGGTTGCCATCGAGGGCAAATGGTTCGGCAACAAGTACCGGTTCTTCACGCGCTACCGCTCGGACGATCCGGCATCGCTGAAGGCTGAGTTCGATGCCCCGTTCGCCCGTTTGGACTATGCCAGCCGGGACTGCTTCGATCTCATGTGGCACCGGCACACCGGCGAATGGCATTGCATGGGCGAGCGCTTGTCGCTGACGGAAGCGCTGGATCGGATCGCGAGCGAGCCGTGGTTCCAGCCGTGTTGACCTGACCACGGACGTTGCGCCAACCAGCCGGCAGTTGGTTGCAATTCCGGAAAACATCGCATGCCGCGCAAAGCCGCCACATTGGCGCTGTGCCTGACCGAAGAAACCCGCGCCAGACTGAGTGCGCTCGCCCGCTCGCGCACCGCCCCGGCGCATCATGTCGAACGCTCGGCCATCATCCTGCACCTGGCGGATCAGTACGATGTCAGCGCGGTCGCTGTCAGGCTGCGCATCGATCGCCAGCGCGTCGCCCGCTGCCTGCGCCGGGTCATGGCGGTGGGACCGCTCGCGGCGATTGACGACTTGCCGCGCTCCGGGAGGCGGCCGGACATCACCGAAGCGGCGCGCACCTGGCTGATCGGCGAGGCCTGCGTCAAAGCCAAAGAACGCGGCTATCCGCAGGAGTTATGGACGTTGCGCCTGTTGGCGGTGCACGCCCGCGAACACGGGCCGGCCGCCGGTCATGCCTGCCTGGCCGAACTCGCGCCCAGCACGGTGCACGAGGTGCTGAACCGCCAGCCGGTCAAGCCGCACAAGGTACGCTATTATCTGCAACGACGCGACCCGGACTTCGAAGCGCGCAAGGCCGAGGTGCTGGAAGTCTATGCCGCGGCCGAGATGCTGCGACAGATGCCGGAAGCCGACCGCCCCGTTGCCGTGCTCTCGTACGATGAGAAGCCCGGCATTCAGGCGATCGCGACAACGGCACCCGATCTGCCGCCCAAACCGGGCAAGCATGCCACGATGCATCGCGACCACGAGTACAAGCGGCTTGGTACGGTTACCTTGTCCGCGGCGGTCGACCTGGTGAGCGGCTTCGTGCATCACGTCGTCACCGAACGGCATCGCTCGCGCGAGTTCATCGCGTTCCTTGAGCGGCTGGATGCACATTATCCGACAGGGATGCTGATCTGCCTGCTACTCGACAACCACTCCGCACATTGCTCACGCGAGACCAGGCGCTTCCTTGCCAGCAGGCCGGGCCGGTTCGAGCTGGTATTCACCCCGACCCATGCGTCGTGGCTCAACTATGTTGAGACCTTCTTCTCGAAGGTGGCCCGCTCCGTGCTGCGGCGCATTCGCGTCGCCAGTAAGGCGGAGCTGGTCGATCGGATCCGACGCTACATCGGGATGTGCAACGCCGCACCTGTGCTCCCGCGCTGGCGTTACGGTATCGCTACCGACCCTCAGGCTCTGGCGGCATGATTCGAGTTGCCAATTCGCAAACGCAGTACTAGGAATTGCGAAAGGTCGCTAAGAGTCCGACTCGAATCTCATCCCGAACGAGCCAACCTGCGGAGCAGAAGCATGGCAGCCGCAGCATAGAGGAACGCGGTTGCCGAGGTGAGCGTGCCCTCAAAGTCCTTGGCCAGGCGGCGGTTGCGGCCGAGCCAGGCGAAGAAGCGCTCGACCACCCAGCGGCGCGGCAGCACGGTGAAGCCCACCTGATCCGGCAGCTTGCGCACGATCTGGACGATGATGCGCGTGGCGTTGGCCACCCACTCGCCGGCATAGGCTGTGTCGGCAAACACCCGCTCGACGAAAGGGAACCAGCCGCGAGATGTTCGCAGCAGCGGCACCGCACCGTCGCGATCCTGCACGTCGGCCGGGCTGACTTGCAGCAACAGCGCCCGGCCGCCGGTATCGACCAGGGCGTGCCGCTTGCGCCCCTTGGTCTTCTTGGCCGCGTCATAGCCACGCGGACCGCCTGCTTCGGTGGTCTTGACGCTTTGGCTATCCATCACCCCGGCGCTCGGCGTGGCTTCGCGGCCGACCCGTTCGCGGTCGAGCATCAGAAGGCGATGATTGATGGTTTGCCAGGTGCCGTCATCGCGGAACCGGGCGAACCAGGCATAGGTGGTCTGATGCGGCGGGAAGTGCTCGGGCAGCATCCGCCATGGGCAGCCACCGCGCAGGACGAAGAAGATGGCGTTGACCACTTCGCGCATCGGCCAGCCGCGCTTGCGGCCGGTCTTGGATGGTGGCGGCAGCAGCGGTTCCAGGATCGCCCATTCGGCATCGGTCAGGTCGCTGGGGTAGCGCAGCTCGTCCCGGTCATGCTCCGACCGGGTGTCGGGGGTCCACATTGTCGGCTCCGGGGCAAAGGCGAGAGTTGGGGAAGCCCTAAATTCGCTGCCTTCCCCCGATTTCAAGCCCGTGCCAGAGCGTTTCGAGACGGCCTCTAAGGAAGTTGGGCCAAGTTGGCTGGTAGTCCGAAGAGGATAGGCCCATTCCCGGGATCAAGAAATCCAATAAATTCGTCAGAAGGGCGTTTTTTCAGGTAAACTCCTTCCGTAGCACGTCACAATCTATTGCACCTCAAAGAAATTTGTGCCTCATTATGGGCCGTATTGTGCGGAATGGCAGAGGAAGGTATTCCTAAGATGGCGAGACCAAAAGGGCGGCATCTTCCAAATCGCGTCTCGGTCGCCCTCAGCGATCAGCAGTTTGCAGCTTTGGAGCGCTTGGCTCAGACGAACCAAGCAGCAATGTCTTGGTTGGTCCGGCAGGCTATTACTTCATTTTTGGAACGGAATTCCGCTACAGTTCCGAAATCGAGCAGCGAAAAGTCTCCCGTACCGATTCGACCTTTGTACGGCGCCAAGGTTGTAGAACGATATACCGAAGCAGATTGACCCCGCGTCGAATTCGCCTTACCCTTAGCAACGAATCTTGGGGGAGCACGGTCAGTAGAGTTGGCCCGGTTTTGTGGACACTCGAGCATCTGCGTTTGAGGAATGTGATTCGGCGTGGAAAATGGCCTCCCTTGGAGAGGTGATCGGCGTCCCAAAAGGGCTCTGGCTCAATCTTCGGTGCAGGTCGGGTAGCTTCGACACCCACGATTCGGAGGGCGGTGATTAATCTTACTGTGTCATAAACTTCTTGACCGATTCGGCGCGGATTTGTCAGGGATGGAGATTCTCACTCGTGGAGGCGGGTCGTGGGTCTCGAATCGGGCGTGGACGGCAGCGAATCACGGTTCGCGGCCTATGTCGAGGCAATCACGTCGACGCTCGGTCACGCCGACCGCGCGGCGCCGTTCCGGTCGTATTGTGCCGGACTGCTGCTGCCGGGCGATCGCAAGAGCGTTGAGCCGATGGCTGCGCGCGTGCAGCCGGGGCGCGTGCAGGCGGCGCATCAGTCGCTGCATCACTTCGTGGCAAAGTCCGATTGGTCCGACGATGCGGTGCTCGGGGCGGTGCGTGCCCGCGTCCTGCCGATCATCGAACAACGCGGTCCGATCCGCGCGCTCATCATCGACGACACCGGCATGCCGAAGAAGGGCAAGCACTCGGTCGGGGTGGCGCGGCAGGTACTGCGGACAGCTCGGCAAGCAGGACAACTGCCAGGTCGCGGTGAGCCTGTCAGCCGCCAACGACCATGCCAGCCTGCCGATCGCCTACCGTCTGTATCTGCCGCATGAGTGGGTCGATGACCCCGACCGGCGCGCCCAGGCGGGCGTGCCCGACGATGTCGTGTTCCAGACCAAGCAGCAGATCGCGCTGGACCAACTGCGTGCCGCCCGCGCAGCCGGGATCGATGCCGAGGTGGTGTTGGCCGACGCGGGGTACGGCAACGACACGGACTTTCGCGACGGCATCACCGGGATCGGCCTTGCCTATGCTGTCGGTATCCAATCCTCCACCAGCCTGTGGCCGCCCGGGGTGGAACCGCTGCCGGCCAAGCCATGGAGCGGGCGGGGTCGTCCGACGTCCGCGATCCGTCGCGACGGAGCGCATCAGCCGGTCTCGGCCAGGCAACTGGCGCTCGACCTTCCCCAAAAGGCGTGGCGGCGGGTCACCTGGCGCGAAGGGACCAACACCAAACTCGCTTCGCGCTTCGCGGCGGTGCGTGTGCGTCCCGCGCATCGCGATTATCACCGTTCCACACCACGCCCTGAGGAATGGTGCCTGATCGAATGGCCCGCGGACGAAGCCGAGCCGACGAAATACTTTCTGATCACACTGCCAGAAAACATCAGCCGGCGCGCACTGGTGAACGCTACCAAGCTGCGCTGGCGGATCGAGCGGGATTACCAGGACCTCAAGCAGGAACTTGGGCTCGGCCATTACGAGGGGCGAGGGTGGCGTGGCTTTCACCATCACGCCACGCTGTGCATCGCCGCCTACGGATTCCTGATCTCCGAAAGGGGAGCGATTCCCCCCTCAGGACCATGCAACACCGTTCTCATCCACGAGCATCGCCTTCCCAACGGTTATCGACCCCGCGGATCCCCCGATCCGACCTGAACGTCATGTCCCGACCTCGATCACATCTGCCCGGATCGCGATAGCGCGCGCCATCGCAAGAACCCTGCCGCGCTGCCCTTGCTGCCAGCAGGCCACACGCAGGATGCGCCTTATGACACAGTAAGAGTAGTGGGCTGCCGGAGAAGGCCTTCGCCCGCGCTCGGTCGCTGTTCGACGTCCTGAGCAAGACCACCATATGCATGGTGGCCGAGAACGGTGATGGGCGGACCTGCTACGGGGCCACGCAGATCATCGTCGCCCACAACGTTCAGGGCGATGCCGAAGTTCTTGTCTTTGCAGTGAAAGCTGGCGCCGCTCCAGCCACTATGCGCGTCGCGATCTCGGGCAGCCTCGCCTCTTCCCGGGTGCTCGAACTGCACGGCGAGCGGATGATCAAAGGGAATCGCTCCTGCTTGCTGCAGCCATATGGGCCTCAACCTAATTCTGTGGTCGGCGCGCGCGCGGAACCTCTCCCTGCCCAACATGGCGGTGGCACGCGCACGGCGAAGCGGCACTTGACAACCCGACGCCGGTGCCGGCGATCAAGGGGCTGGCTAACTTTTCCTACCCCGATACGAAATAGCCATGCGATGAGCGCGTGTGAGCCGGTGGAGACGGGTCGCATGGAATGAATTAACAGTTGCATCCCCCCCGAGGGGCCTCTACCGTCATCGCGCTATGCGGGCGAGGAGCCCGACCATCGGGCGCGGGAGCGGGGCGGACACCACAATGTCGATGCGTTTCAACGAGATCGGCCAGAAGTTGCGGGCCTTTCGTCTCGAATCCGGGCTGCGCGCGGAGGAAATCGCCGCCCGCCTCGGCGTGTCGCGCGCCGCGCTCTATCGCTATGAAAAAGGCGAGGTCATCAAGCTCGACACGATCAAGCGGCTGGCGGAACTGCTGAAGGTCTCGCCGTTGTCGCTGCTTGGATTCGGGATTGAATACTATAGTCGTCCGATCGGCTATTTCGAGCGTCTGCGCCAGTTGGAGGAGACCGCTGACCAGATACTGGAGATTTTCGGCCCGCTCTGCTACCTGACCACGTCGGATGAATTCGACCTAGCGCTCTCGAAAGCATTCGAGGATCTGGCTGACATGGCCGACACGGCTCGTAACGAGCCTGTCGCGTTGCGCAGCCAGGCCGAGCAGGTGCTCGGCATCCTCGCTGCTCGCAAGCGGGTGTACAAGATGCGCCGGCCCAACATCATCTGCATGGTCACCGTGAGCGGCGTGCAGTGCCTGCTGGAGCAGGGCATCTCCGGCGGACTTCCGGTCTCCGACCGGGTCCGCCGCATCGGTCGTCAGGTCGCGGTCACCGAGGTCGAGAACATGGCCGCGCTGATGGAAGCCGAGCCCATGGGATTGCAGTTCGGCCTGCTCAATGGCGTCGGGCCGAGCTCGCTCTTCAAGGTGCTGCGTGCGCGCGACCGGGTCAACCTCGCCATCAACCCGTTCCGCCCGGAAACCGCGCCCGGCATGCAAACCGGCGTCGCGATGATCACCGCCACCGACGACGCGGTGGCCGCCCACCAGCGGGTCGCCGAAGCCACGTGGCGCGATGCGCTGAAAGGCCCGGCCGGCGCACAGCGCCTGCGCGAGCTCGCGAACGCCGTTGGCGCGGCGCAATACCAACCGCAAAAAGTGTTGGACTCGTCGCAAGCAAGATCAGGGGGCGCTGCCTCCAGAACCCCAGCCGGGGAATCGGTCTCCCGGCCTCCGGTCTATTGAGCGGGTCTATTTTGACGGCAGGCAGGTCAGACCAGCGAACCCGGTGATTGTTCCCCTTTTTCTTCGCCTTCCGAGCCCATCCGAGAACATCACACTGGATTACAGAGCTTTCACAGCATCAGCCTTAGAGGCTGTCTCGAAACGATATCAGCATGACATGGTAGGGCTGGGCAGCCGGGGCAAATCGTGATTCGTCAGGGCTGCAACACACCAGACGAGACCGCGATGTGGACCCCGACCACCCGACGACAGCATAGCCGCGCCGGACTGCGCTATGGAAGCGACCTGGCCGATGCGGAATGGGAGATCCTCGCCCCATTCCTGCCCGCCGAGGCCGGATGTGGGGCCGCAAGCTGGCCTGGCCGATGCGGGAGATCGTCGACACGATCTGCTACATCCTCCGCGGCGGCGTGACCTGGCGGCTGCTGCCGGCGGATTTTCCGCCCTGGCGCACGGTCTATCGCTGGTTCGCTCGCTTCCGCGACGATGGCACCTGGGAGACGATCAACCACCGTCTGGTGATGCAAGACCGCGAGCGGAGGGGGCGCGAGGCCAGCCCGACCGCGGCGGTGATCGACAGCCAGAGCGTCAAGACCACCGAGAGCGGCGGCATTCGCGGCTACAACGCCGGCAAGAAGATCAAGGGTCGCAAGTGCCACGCCCTGGTCGATACCGACGGAAGGGCGCTCAAACTGCACGTGCACGCGGCCGATATCCAGGACCGGGACGGGGCTGAGCCGCTGCTGCGGGCGTCACGTCCGCGCTGGCCATTCGTGACGCTTGCGTTCACTGATGCGGGGTATCAGGGTCCGCGGGTCGCCGGCATCAGCCGGATCAAGGTCGAAATCGTGCGCAAACCAAAGGATCAGGTTGGCTTCGTCGTCCTGCCCAGACGTTGGGTGGTCGAGCAGTTCTTCGCTTGGATCAACCGCAATCGCCGCCTCGCCAAAGACTTCGAAGCTACCATCAAGTCCGCGGAGGCGTTCCTTGACGCCGCATCCGCGATCCTGCTCCTACGCTGGCTGGCACGTTGATGACCCAATTCGAGACAAACTCTGACGAAGGGCCAGCAGGCGATCCGGGAATTGGCAGGAGCCATGAACGACCGGACGGGCAACCTCCTCCCTTTCCCGGCATATTTCCCGACTATCCTGCCCCGATTGTCCGGAATCGCCCTGAAGGTCGCGAACTGACGATGGCCCGGTGGGGAATGCCCTCTCCGGCTTTTGCGCTGAAGGGCAAGAAGTCCGATCCCGGCGTCACCAATGTGCGCAATGTCGCGTCCCCGCACTGGCGACGCTGGCTTGGGGTCGAGAGCCGTTGCGTTGTGCCGTTCACCAGTTTTTCGGAGAATGAGCAACTGCCGAACGGAACGCGTCCGCCGATCTGGTTCGCGCTCAAGGAGACGCGCCCGCTGGCCTTCTTCGCTGGCATCTGGACGCACTGGACTTCGGTTCGAAAGGCGAAGGAGGGCGAGACGACCAACGACATCTTTGCGTTCCTCACGACGGAGCCGAACAAGCTCGTCGGCGCCTATCACCCGAAAGCGATGCCCGTCATTCTCACAACGCGGCAGGGCATCGATCTCTGGATGACCGCGCCCGTCCAGGAAGCGCTCAAGCTGCAGCAACCGCTGCCGGAGGATGGCCTTGTGATCGTCGCCAGGGGTGTGAAGAGCGATGAGGGAGGCCTCGCGGACTGACCGGCGATTGTTCCGCCCGGGCAAGCATCGGCCGGAGCGCCGGTGCCGGGTACTTGGTTTACTCCATAGTCGGTAATATAGGCGACAAAGACTTGACGCACCGATTGCGCCGCGATTCAAGATGGCATGAAGCGTGACGGACGCACCCTCGACCACAAGAGCCTGGAAACCATCCGCCTGATGGCGGTCGAGCGCGTGCGCGATGGCGAAGCCGCCGCCGCGGTGATCGCCTCTTACGGCTTCAGCCGCACCACCATCTACAAGTGGCTGGCAGCCGCTCGTACCCCAGGCATGGGGATTAGAGCCCTGCACGCCCGCCAGGCGACCGGTCGTCCGCGCAGTCTGACACCGCGGCAGGAGCAGCAGGTGTTCCGCTGGATCAACGGCAAGGACCCACGCCAGTATGGTCTGGACTTCGGGCTGTGGACTCGGTCGGTCGTGGCGGACCTGATCGAGCACAGGTTCGGCATCCGGCTTGGTCTCACCGCCATCGGCGAACTGCTCGCCCGTCTGGGCCTGACACCGCAGAAGCCACTCCAGCGAGCCCATCAACGCGATCCCGCGGCGATCGAGCGCTGGCAGCGCAAGACCTGGCCGTCGATCGCCGCTCAGGCTCGGGCAGAAGACGCGGAGGTGTTCTTCTGGGATGAATCGGGGTTCCGGGCCGATGCGGTGGATGGCCGCACTTGGGGGGTGAAGGGAAAACGCCCGGTGGTGGACCGCCCCGGTCAGCGTCAGTCGATCAGTGCGGCCTCGGCGGTGAGCGCCAAGGGTGGGTTCTGGTACTGCACCTACGACGGTGGCCTGACGGCGGAACTGTTCATCCGGCTGCTGCGTCGGATGATGCGGCATCGCACGAAGCCGGTGCATCTGGTGGTTGATGGCCTGCCGGCGCACAAGACGAAGGCGGTGAAGGACTACGTGCTGTCTACCCGAGGTCGGCTGACGCTACACTTCCTGCCGGGCTACGCACCCGACCTGAACCCGGATGAACTGGTCTGGAGCTACGTCAAGCGCACCGGAGTTGCCAGAAACCCGCTGCGCAAGGGCGAACGGCTGCGGGACAAGATCGACGCCCAGCTCGCTGCAATCAAGCGGGCGCCTCAGTTGGTGCGCTCATTCTTCCAAGCTCCATCTGTCGCCTATATTACCGACTGAGTAACCGGGGCAAAACCCCGGGCGCCGCGCTGATTTTTCTTGACCCGACACGGGGCGGTTCGATTCAAGCTCCCTGTGTCTCCGCCGATTGACCTGTCTGGCCTGCCGCGCCCGGAGTTGGAAGCTCTGCTGGGGAAGCTGTTGGGTGAGGTTGCGGAACTCAAGCAGCTTGTCGCCAAGCAGCGCGAGGAGATCGCGCGGCTGAAGGGGGTGAGCCGGCGCCCGCAGCTCAAGCCAAGCGGCATGGAGCGGGCGAGCGCGCGGGCCTCGCCACGCCCCGATAAGCGTCCGGGCCGCGGCCAATCGGCGCCACGGGTCAGGGTGGAGGAGCAGGTCCTTCGGATTTCCGCCCCGGCGGGATCGCGCTTCAAGGGCTACGAGAGCTTCGTGGTGCAGGACCTGGTGCTGCGGGCCCAGGTGACCTGCTACCGGCGGGAACGCTGGCTCACGCCGGACGGGCAGACCGTGCTGGCGCCGCTGCCGGCGGGCATCAGCGGCCATTTCGGGCCGGAACTGCGCCGCTTCGTGCTGCTGCAGCACCATCAGGGCCAGGTGACGGTGGAGCGGCTGATCGCACAGTTGCGGGCCATCGGTATCGGCATCTCGAAGCGTCAGGTGATGCGCCTGCTGATCGATCGCCAGGACGACTTCCTGGCCGAGAGCCGGGAGGTGCTGCGCGCCGGCTTGCAGAGCGCCGGCTGGATCACGGTGGACGACACCGGCGCACGGCATCGGAGCGCCAACGGCTTCTGCACGCAGATCGGCAATGACGATTTCACCTGGTTCGGCACCCGGGACAGCAAGAGCCGGCTGAACTTCCTCGATCTGCTGCGCGCCGGGCACACCGACTACGTGATCAACGAGGCGGCCCTGGACTACATGCGCAGTCGCGCCCTCGCCGGGCCGGTGATCCGTCGCCTGGCGGCAGAGCCCGAGAGGCGGTTCGCCGATGCCACCACCTGGCAGGCGCATCTCGACCGCCTCGGCCTCGCCGCGCTGCAGGTCACGCCCGACCCAGTGCTGATCGCCACCGAGGGCGCGCTGTGGGGCAGCATCCACGACCATGGGTTCCTGCGCGAGGCCGTCATCGTCAGCGACGATGCCGGCCAGTTCGACGTCGGCCGGCACGCGCTCTGTTGGGTGCATGCGGAACGGCTGGTGCACAAGCTCGACACCTTCACCGACCTGCATCGCGCCGCCCAGGCACAGTTGCGCGCGCTGATCTGGCGGCTCTATGCCGATCTGAAGGCGTATCGCACCGCGCCGACCGTCCAACGCCGCGCTGCGCTGCGCGCCCGCTTCGATCGCATCTTCCACCGCCGCACCGGCTTCGTCACCCTTGATCGCCTGCTGGCGCGGCTGCACGCCAACAAGCCCGAACTGCTGATGGTGCTTGATCGGCCCGAGATCCCACTGCACACCAACGGCTCCGAGCGCGACATCCGCGGCCACGTCACCAAGCGCAAGATCAGCGGCGGAACCCACAGCGACGCCGGACGCGACTGCCGCGACGCCTTCCTCGGCCTGATGCAGACCTGCACCAAGCTCGGCATCGCCTTCTGGGACTACCTCGGCGACAGGCTCGCCGTGCCGGGACATGCCGACGTCCTCGGCCTTTCCGACCTCGTCCGCTGCCGCGGAAGGCCCGCCTGACCAGAACCGCCCGGGGTTTTGCCCCGGTTACCCGACTGGAGGAGTAACGCGTTGATTTTTCAGGACGCCAAGCGCACTCAGGCGGGCAGTACGACACACGGCGCCGACCTCGGCCTCGCACTCGACAGCGACGCACACCGGGTGCTGCTGGCCGACGAACAGGGGGAATTGCTCATAGCACGTGACCCGACGAATCGGTACGATCCCCGAGCATATGCAGGTACACAGTATCTCTCCCGGCTGGCCAATGTGCCGAATCATTGGGCCGGCTCCCCCGATCTCGATCTCGACGCGCGGGCCATTCAGATCGAAGCCATTCGGCGTAAGCGCAAGATTCGGCACCGGCACCGCGCTGCTGCGGCTGGCGCTGGCGACGCCACCGACCCCGAGCAGCGCCCCGGCGCTCGCCGGACCGGGCATACGCCTGCCGGTGGTGGCGGCGACATCGAGCGCTCTCCGACGATGACCGAAGCGCACCGGATCGCCCGGGCTGGCTCGCTGATCGAGGCCACCCTGCTGGGCGCCCTGCAGCAGGGGATGCGCGGCTGGCGGTGGCGCTGTCGGCAATTGCCGGTTGCAGCGGTGGAGCGGGCGATGGCGCTGCGCAACGCCAAGGCGCTGGTCAGCCTCACGTGGAAGGCCGGGTTCTCGATGACAACGGCGATCAGGTTGCAAGGCACGTTGACCCGGGTGGGCCCGGCGGAGGTGCTGGCTGCCAGGCCGCGTGGTGGCGTCCCGCTCGCCGTCGAGGTGATGCACTGGCAGCTCGACATACTGCGCGGGGGCAGGCCGTGAGCCCCCGGTCGCAGGCGACAGAATCACAGGCGGCGGGATCGCGGACGACAAGCGCGGGGGAGGAGACGGCAGCCCCCATTCTTTGCCCCCATTCTTTGCCGTCGCTTAACCAAGCCATGATTTTCTGCGCCGGTTCAGTGAAGGGGGTCGCCGTGTCAGCCAGTCGGCTTGTCAATCGCAACGTCATAGCCGGCAGCGGGCGGACCAGCATGCGGCTCGAGCCCGAATTGTGGGAGGCGCTGCTGGAGGTCTGCCACCGCGAGGATCGCGACGTGCACGCGCTGATCCGCGCCGTCGACGTCTCTCGCCACGCCGGCGGGCGGACCAGCGCCGTGCGGGTATTTCTTCTGCAATACTATCGTGCTGCTGCCACAGAATCCGGCCACGCCGCCGCTGGCCACGGCCCGCACATGGCGCGCCGGGCTGCCTGAGCGGCGTCCCTGTGGTCCCGGCGGCTTGTCGCTCAGCGCGACGGCTGCGTGGGCCACGACGCTCGCCCTCCGGTCGCTGAGCGACCCGGCTGTGAAATACCGGCTGGACAAGGCGGTCGGCTTCCTGAACGCCGTGATGACACACCAACTGGCGGCGAAGTCGGCCGGTGCCAGCGTGCATTGGCCGGGTCGCGTCCTGTATGCCAGCGACGGCGGGTGCATCAGCAAGCGCGGCAGCAAAGGTACCGGTTGACAGGTGCATACGGTGTTCGAGCTGGGGCGCGACGGATCCGTCTACTTGAAGTCGACATCGATCACCACACAGACTGACCTACGCCGCTTCGCTACGCCGCGATTACGGACGTTTGTTGGCGCAGAGTAACGGATTAACGCCGCGACCTCGCGGTAACCGCCGGCTCCGAGGAAACCTACTCTCCGGAATCCCTCCGGGCAAGCAGCAAGATTTTTTCTTGTCAGCCTTCAGTGAACAACCAGCGGCCGGAGCCATGAATATGGACGACTTGGTTGTGGTGCACCCTCAAGAGTGGTTTTCCCTCGCAGTCGGCTCTGGCTGTGGCGTTTGCCCTCCTCGAAGACATTACATTGCAGAAATCTCCGTGAACCACGTTAATATCCATTTAATGCCTCCCTAACAAATTATCGATGCTGAGAGTTCGCACCGGATGTGCCGAAAAATAACTGCCCCTGGGCTTCAAATCGATCGTTCTAAGGCGCGCACTGCCAAGTCTGTCGGCGAGAACGATCCTTCTTGTAGTCCCTCCTTTGGCGAGAAAGCAGGGCACCATAGAGACCAGATCGGACGCCGATAATCGGAGCTTTCACCGCGGTCCGTTCGCATCCTGGCCTTCGGCGGGGGTCCGAGGGACGCAATCAGCCGGCGTGGGCGCCACGGCTCCCGCGTCCTCAACTGGGATGTCGTCACCGATGCCGGCACGCTCCGGGCTGATAGCAACGTCCCGGCAATGGCCTGATGAAGGGGAACCCAGCGCGGCACCTGGCGCTTCACCGGCGTGGCCGCGTCCCCACAGCTCTGGCGTAGCTCCTTTATGTTCCGATTAGCTCACGATTTTCGCCATCAGTTGTTCCAGCGGCAGCCGCGTGGATCGCGCCCCCGGCAAGCTTGGTTGGGGCGTGCCGATGCGACCCATGAACACCACCTCACCCGGCGACCGTCCGGTCACCCGGGAAAACTGCCGCGCCAGCACCGCTGCCCGGTCGAGCAAGGCCCGGTCGGCGGTGAAGGGCTCGCCGCTCGCCCCGTATTCGGCAAAGGCCACCGTCGCCAGCACCGGCTGCAACACAAGGCCCAGGCGGGTCGCCGTCAGCCATAGGCGCTGGAGACAGCGGCCCGTTCGCAGCAGCCGCGCCTGCGCGGTCTCCCTGCCCGTTCCCGGCAGGACGCGGACCACGAAGAATGCGCCGCTGTTCCAGGCCGGCCAACGGTCGAGCTGCACCGCCGTTAGCGCTGCGCCCCCGAGCTGATTGAGCAGGCGCATCCGCTCCCACCGCTGCATCGCCCAGCGCATCAGCGGCAGCACGGGGCGGGGGAGACCGATCGCCCCGACCGGAATCCGATCCGGGCTATGCGGCCGCATCCAGTCCAGCACGCGCTGGTGGACCTCAAACGCCTCCGCTGCCCGCAGCCGGATGCCGGTTGCGAGTGCGTTCAGCCGGCCGAACTGCCACAGTGCCGCCGCCCCCTCGTGCCAGTCGAGCGCCAGGTCCGCATCGAGGCAAGCCTCCAGCGCCTGTTTTTCGCTCAGCACGAGCCGCCGCCGCGTGTAGGCGCGGCGATCGACGGATCGCAACGTCAGGTAGGACACCAACGGGTCCTCCGGCGTATCCGGCGCAGCGGGGAAGCGCAGGACCAGCCCGGGCACCGCCAGATCCTCACAGGTCATGCCGCGCTGCCAGAAGGTGGCTGCGACACGCAAGGTCTCCATCAGCATTCCGACTGCAAGCAGGGTCGGCTCGCCGCCACGGTACTCATATAACCGGCCGGTCGCCTCCTGGCGTACGTCTACCGCCACGGTCGCCGCGTCCAGCACCCGGAACCGCCATGGCTGGATATTGTCCCCGCTTGGGGCCCAGCGCCCGAGCTCCAGGATCTCCTCGATCACGGACCGTGGGCCGGCGGGCTCGGGCGCAGCGGCGATGGCCGGCAGCAAGCCAGCCTGGCGGCCGAACTGGTGTCGGCCGATCGCAAGTTTCAGCCGTTGCAGCGGACCGGCGTTGCCGAACCACAGGCGGCTCGTGGCCAGACGATCCCGGTAGGCGTCGTACTGGTGATGCCACGGCGCGGCCTTTACCCCGCCGCGGCCCAGCAGCAGCTTGCTGGCGGCGGTCGCCACGACGCCGGCACAGAGCTGGATCGCCGCGACAGTGGAAGGGCCCTTCCGCCCGGCCAGATCGACCCTACTACGGTCAACGAGATATGGGCGATGCAGTCCGGCCGGCGCCAATCCCACCAGGAAGCGCAGGAACTGCTCGTTCTCGGGTTGGCCCTCGAATCGGAAGTAGCGCTCGAAACTCATGCCGCCCGGCGTGAAGATCAGGAGGCCGGTGCCCATTCCGATTGGGGCGGCGGTGACGGCGGGGATCCCGCGTTCAGCGCAGCGAGCAAAAATCTGCCGGCGGATAGCGATTTCAAAGAAATCCAGCCCGTCGGCGAACAGGTGCGCGCCGTCCAGGAAGTCGTCGATCTGCGCGGTCGTGATCGCGATATCGAAGCGACGGATCCGCAGTTCCGGATTTATGGCGCGGGCCATCGCCTCCAGCACGACGGCTTTGGGCTGCCCGAGCGTGTCCATTGTGGCGCCAACCTGGCGATTAAAATTAGCTAAATCAAAACGATCAAAATCGGCGATCGTGAATTCTCCGATCCCCAATCGCGCAAGCGTGAGCAAATGTGCACCTCCAGCTCCTCCAAGACCCGCGATTGCGACCCGCTTGGTGCGCAGCGCCACCTGTTCCCATTCGGTCAACCAACCGAGGTTGCGGTTGAACGCAACGTGATAACGGAATTGAGATAAATCTGACGTGACACTCTCCCATCCTGCAGCGGTAACCGGGCGGCACCTTGTAGACAAAATTGATCCCGCCTTGCCAAAGGTCCGTCGGAATGATATTATACAACAACCTTGCGGAACGTGATTATAACTCCACTCGTCGTAATCATATCCGGCCCATCCTTCCAGACCGCCTGGGGGAGCACCAGATGTGAATAGATCGTTGCCATTTCGTCAACCGGAAACATCGTTGATTGAGATCTCATCAACGCTCGTGAATGTCACGTCCAGATCCGATACGGAAGGTGACCATACTGCTGCACCGCCAACCGCGGTCGTTCTTCCAGATGGTTCAGCCACCGGCTCACCTGAGTACATACCGCCGCCAATACGCATTCTCTTCGCTCCATTCCTATGCTCGTCATTTGTGGCGATGAGCAGGCGGCCCGAGGAAATTGCCTCGCGCGACCGCTCCGGCAATCATAACCTATAATCCAAGCCACTGCCACCCAGCCACGTCGTCCGCACCCAGAGAGAAGCAGTGACCTCGACTGCGGCATCTCACCAAAGGTTCATTCAACAGCCGTGCGATCATCAACGGGGAAAAGAAGCTCATTATCGATGCCCAACTGCCTTATGTTGCTCAAGAGTCGCGGTCCGACCTGAAGCTCATCCTTCAGGGGTCAAGGATGTTAAGCATATAGTGCATATCGGCGATGCGCCAGCGTCTAGTGTCCTGCCCCGTAAATATCGACTAATGTCTTGCGGGTGCGGGAGCCGCGGTGGACTGCTCGGATGGCACGACCGATCAAGCGACTGCAGGCTGAGCCCAGCGTTGTGGGTGAACTCCGACGCGGATCGCGATCTACCACGATCGGCGTGCGGGATCGCGAGCGCGCCAACATCATCCTGCTTCGGCTCGACGGCCTCGGTGTCGAAGCCGTCGCCGAACGGCTGAGCACAACGCCGAAGCGCGTCCCCACGTGGTCGGGACGCTTCGCGACGTCAGGCCTTGACGGTCTCACCGACCGGCCGGGCCGTGGCCGCAGGAGCTCGATCGCGGCGGCGAAGGTAGCGCGCGTCATCACTGAGGCAACCCGCCCGCCGCCAGGCAGGAGTCGCTGGAGCATCCGATCAATGAGCCGCTACGCCGGCATTTCGGCGAGTTCGGTGTAGCGGATCTGGTCGAAGAACGACCTGAAGCCGCACCGCCTGAAGACCTTCAAGCTGTCGAACGACCCGAGGTTCGAGGAGAAGTTCAGGGACGTGATCGGTCTTTACCTCAATCCTCCGACCAACGCGCTCGTGCTGTGCTGCGACGAGAAGAGCCAGTGCCAGGCGCTCGAACGCACGCAACTCGGCCTGCCGCTGGCACCGAAGCGTCCGCGCACGATGACCCACGACTACCTCAGGCACGGCACGGTCACGCTGTTTGCCGCCCTCGAGCAGTTGACTGGCAGGCTGATCACGCGCACGGAGGCGAGCCATAGCCACGTCGAATGGCTTCGTTTCCTCAAGCAGATCGACCGCGAGACACCGCGCGCGCTTGACCTCCATCTGATTGCCGACAACTACGCCACGCACAAACACCCGAAGGTGCGGACGTGGCTGGAAAAGCACCCGCGCTTCAAGATGCACTTCACGCCGACCTCGTCGTCATGGCTCAATCTGGTCGAACGCTTTTTCGCCGACCTGACAGGCGATGTGATCCGCGCCGGCAGCTTCGTCTCGGTCAATGATCTCGTCCGCGACATCAAGGCCTATCTCAAGCAGCGCAACGCCGATCCGAAGCCATACGTCTGGCGAGCCGCAGGCGCCGAGATCCTCGCCAAGATCAAACGCGCTCGCGCCGCACTCGACAAAGCCGCCGCTGCGTGAGTTTATGGGTGGCACTTGAGAGTCAGGACACTAGGAGCTGCACCGGCGGACGGCGGCGCACCACCAACGGTCCACTCGTCGTGTCACGGCTTCAGTCCTCATCGAGTAGAAATCCTGCTTGCCTTGCTGCTTCAACTTGCTCTGGTGTGGGGCTAAATCGGAGCAGTGGGATTAGGGTCGGGCTGACCCAGGCCCGGCGCCCGGGGCGGCGTCGCTCCTGCTGTTCCGGCTCGCGTGAGCCAATCGGCGCATTCCGGGGGAATCGGTCAGCAGGATCGGACATACGATGTGGTTCACATACTCGTCTTACGAAAAGGTTACCGTCGCGGCGTGGCCGCCGTTGCAATTCGCCTCTGCATATAATTAGATACATGCTTCTATTATAGATACACATAAACTGCCAGGGAATCGGGCAACAAGATTGTCCCGTAATGAGCCTTTCAAGAAAGCTGTCATCCCACGCGGCAGGTTTATGGTAACCATCCGGCGAGGGCCGCGGGATCAGCTTGTCCGCTTCCGAGGTGCTGATGGCTTGCGCGCCCACCGCTTCGCCAGGCTGTCGACCGCCTTGGTGAGCCCCTGGAGATCGACAGTAGCGGGGTCGAAGGACCCGCCGATCCATTCGAGCCGTTCGGCGTGCTCCTCGTGGTCGGGATCGGCGATAGCGTCGAGGAACTCGCGGAGCCCCAGGGACCGCCGACATCCTCCGGCGGGCAGCGCCCGGTTGCCTCGACCAGGCAAGGGGTATGTCACCCCCGGCACCGCGTCGGTGATGCGCTCAATGCGGACGGAGTGTCCTCAGCCGTCGCCGAAGTCGTAGAGGTATTTCAGCGACCGGGCGCCGACCTCCTCCAGCACGTCGATCAACCGCGCCTTGCTGGCATCGAGCGGCCCGTCGCCGAAGTCGGGGTCGGGCATGCCCCAGCCGACATCGCGGGCACGGATCTCATAGAGGTGGCTGTTGGTCCAGCCCATCGCCGCCTGTAGCACCAGATGGAGGCGGTCGAGGCGGATGGTCACCGGCACCGGCACGCTGTCAGTGGCGCAGGACGGCGGGTTCGACATCGTCGAGCTTGATGCGCAGGTGCGCGATCGCGGCGGCGGTCATGCCGCCAGGCTACGGTCCTCCCGCGGGGACGACCACTGCCGCGGTAGCAATTCGTGCAGGCGCGAGGCCGGGTGGTCGGCGATACGCCCGAGCACGTCGGCCAGCCACGCACGCGGGTCGACGTCGTTCAGCTTCGCGGTCGCGATCAGCGAATACATCGCTGCCGCCCGCTCGCCGCCACGGTCGGACCCGGCGAACAGCCAGGCGCGTCGCCCGAGAGCCACCCCGCGCAGTTCGCGCTCGGCCGCGTTGTTGGTCAGGCAGATGCGCCCGTCGGCCAGGAAGCGCGTGAAGGCGACCCAGCGCTTGTGCATGTAGTCCATCGCCTTCGCCACATCGGCGTGGCGCGACAACTTGCCGCGTTCGCCGCGCATCCAGGCTTCGAGCGAGGCGACGAGCGGCGCCACCTGGACCCGCCGCGTAGCCAGACACTGCGCCGCGGGCAGGCCGTTGAGGTTGCGCTCGACGGCGAAGATCGCGTCGATGCGGCGCACCGCTTCGACCGCGAGAGGAGCCTTCGCGACATCGGCGAGCACGAACAGCTTGCGGCGCCCGTGCGCCCAGCACGCCGCCTCGACGATTGGGCCGGGCGTGCGGGCCGGATGATAGAGGTTGTTGAACCCGGCATAGGCGTCCGCTTGCAGGATGCCGCGCGTAGCCCCGGTGGCCGCACGGATGCGTCCCGCCGCGGTCGCGCGAGTAGTCGAAGATCACCGCCGGGGCGGCGCCGCCACCGAACGACCGGTCGTCGCGCATATAGACCCAGAGGCGGCCGGTGACGGTCTTCGGGCTGGCCAGCACCGGCACCGTGGTGTCATCGCCGTGGATGCGCCCGGCGGCAAGCACATGCGCGCGGATCAGCACCACCAGCGGCGACAGGGTCGCCGTGCAGGCGCCCACCCAGTCGGCCAGCGTGGAGACGCTGAGGTCGATGCCCTCGCGGGCAAATCCCTCGCTCTGGCGGTTCAACGGCTGATGCTCGGCGACCTTGGCATGCAGGATCGTCGCCAGCAGATTCGCCCCGGCGCGGCCGCGCGCGATCGGATGGAACGGCGCGGGCGGCTGCGTGATCGTCTCGCACGAGCGGCACGCAAGCTTCTCGCGCACCGTCTGGATCACCTCGTAGGTGCGCGGGATGCATTCCAGCGTCTCGGTCATTGTCTCGCCGAGATTGCTCAGCCTGCCGCCGCAGCAGGGGCAGGTCGTCGGCGACGGCAGCACCACGCGCTCGCGCGGCAGATGCGACGGGAGCGGTGCACGCACCGGCCTGGCCCGCGTGAACGCGCGTACCGCCGTTGCCGCCGGCTGTGCCTGGGCAGCGGCGACCGCGTCCTCGGTGATGGCGGTCTCGATCTCATCGAGTTGCATCTCCAACTGGTCGAGCAGCTTGCGGCCGCGCTCGGCGGAGGCGTCGAAGCGATCGCGCTTGTGCAGGGCGATTATCAGCTTCAGATGCGTGACCATCGCCTCGGCGCCCGCGGCGCGGGCCTCCCACTCGCGCCGTGCCGCCCGCTCGGCGAGCAACGCTGCCTTCAGCGCATCGATGTCGTCGGGCAGCGTGTCGGTCGCATCGCTCACACCGGAATCGAATCACACACCGCCGTTGTCATGCACGCCGAAATGTCGGCCTGCGTCATCACATCCGAGTCATCCGGCCAGTTCCGGCCGCCAGGTGCGCTGTGGATGCCGCCAGTCAATCCCCTCCAACATGTAGCCAAGCTGGGCCGCCATGATCGCCACCACACCGTCCGCGGGCGACGGCCAGATGAAGCGGCCGCGCTCCAGTCACTTGGCATACAGCGACATGCCGAGACCATCGTGCCAGAGGGCCTTGATCAGGTCGCCTCGCTTGCCGCGGAACACGTAGAGGTCTCCGGCATGCGGATCACCGCCGAGCGCCTGCTGCACTTGCAGCGCCAGCCCGTTCATGCCGCGCCGCATGTCGGTGGCACCCGTCGCCAGCCAGACCCGCACGCCGGAGGGAACCGGGATCACCCGCGCAGCACGCCGAGCACACGGCGCAACGCCGCCGTCCTGACGTCATCCCGGATCCGGACCGTGGTGCCATCCGCCAGCACGATCTCGATCATGGCATCCGCCGTTGTAGTTGGCTTGCGCGATGGAGGCCGATCGGCCGGACGCGGATGTCCCGCGGTCGTCGCCTCCGGCATCACCCGCGGGGGCAGGAACTGAACACCGTCGGTCCCGGCCAGCTTGCCTTTGCGAACCTGCCGTCGCCAGTTCCACAGCAGACCGCGGCTGACATCGTGCTGTCGCGCCACCTCGGCAAAGCAGGCTCCCGGCTCGTCAAGCTTGGCGACGATGCGCAGCTTCTCCTCGACCCGCCAGCGGCGCCGCCGTTCAACCCCAGTGATGATCTCCACGGCCGTCACACCCGTCCCTGTGCTTTGCGGCGCCCGTACAAGCGCCGTTAGAACCAGCAGCACGATTCAGCGACGCAAGGCGCCACTCGCCGGATGGATACCGCGGCACCGGGAGTCGCACCAGACCAAAAACGGTAACCAGCGATATTTCGGGATGAAGGCGGACGTCGAGGTGGATAACCGGACCTCGAGAGGCTGTCTCGAAACGATATCAGCATGACATGGTAGGGCTGGGCAGCCGGGGCAAATCGTGATTCGTCAGGGCTGCAACACACCAGACGAGACCGCGATGTGGACCCCGACCACCCGACGACAGCATAGCCGCGCCGGACTGCGCTATGGAAGCGACCTGGCCGATGCGGAATGGGAGATCCTCGCCCCATTCCTGCCCGCCGAGGCCGGATGTGGGGCCGCAAGCTGGCCTGGCCGATGCGGGAGATCGTCGACACGATCTGCTACATCCTCCGCGGCGGCGTGACCTGGCGGCTGCTGCCGGCGGATTTTCCGCCCTGGCGCACGGTCTATCGCTGGTTCGCTCGCTTCCGCGACGATGGCACCTGGGAGACGATCAACCACCGTCTGGTGATGCAAGACCGCGAGCGGAGGGGGCGCGAGGCCAGCCCGACCGCGGCGGTGATCGACAGCCAGAGCGTCAAGACCACCGAGAGCGGCGGCATTCGCGGCTACAACGCCGGCAAGAAGATCAAGGGTCGCAAGTGCCACGCCCTGGTCGATACCGACGGAAGGGCGCTCAAACTGCACGTGCACGCGGCCGATATCCAGGACCGGGACGGGGCTGAGCCGCTGCTGCGGGCGTCACGTCCGCGCTGGCCATTCGTGACGCTTGCGTTCACTGATGCGGGGTATCAGGGTCCGCGGGTCGCCGGCATCAGCCGGATCAAGGTCGAAATCGTGCGCAAACCAAAGGATCAGGTTGGCTTCGTCGTCCTGCCCAGACGTTGGGTGGTCGAGCAGTTCTTCGCTTGGATCAACCGCAATCGCCGCCTCGCCAAAGACTTCGAAGCTACCATCAAGTCCGCGGAGGCGTTCCTTGACGCCGCATCCGCGATCCTGCTCCTACGCTGGCTGGCACGTTGATGACCCGATTCGAGACAGACTCTCGAAAAGCCGTCGGGCGAAATCTCTACCCGAGTATCCAAGTCTATCGATGTCGTTTCAAGCTGCTCGTAAATAACCCCACATAGCGCTACCGCAAATTGGAATGCGATGTCAGTGCAATGAGATAGCTGAGCCGCCATCATTCTGCGACTGCCGCAAGATCTGGTCGTGCTCGGCTTGCTGTCGGACATCCGGCTGCGCCGTCAGGTCTGCCACGTCGGCCGCCCGGTTGCTCAACTCCTGTATTCCATCAAAAACCCGAAGCCACTTCGTTTCTGCTTTGGGTCGGTAGGCAGCGCGAGCATCCAATGCCAGCTGCATCGCAACGGCACCCGCCGCCTTACCATAAGTCCGCAACATCTTTAATGCGGTTGCCATATCCTCGGATGATGTCACGATACGGTACTCCAATCTCGATCGGGGTCATTACGCGTTGGGACTTCGGTTCACCAAGCGAGGTGTCGCCGCTGGAAAGAACGGTAAGAACACAAACGATTCCTTAGAGCCAGCGCGTCGTCCACTATAGTTGCTGCGCGGTCATCGCTGCTCGTCTTGGCTGCATTCGCAGAGATACTATCGCTGGTCTGGCAGAGTGGCCAGCTCCATACGACCCATAGCCGTCGCACCGTCGAGAGCGGACAAGCACTTGCCGCTGCGCGCCGCACAGCATAGGAATTCCGCCAGCCAACCTGCACTGGGCAGCTGGGGCTCCATCTGTACCCCGGACAGACCCCACAGTTCTTTGACAGCGTCGGCAGCACCAAGTTGTGCAGGATCAGCACCGGTCAGCAACAGCACGGGCATTGTCGGGTCGTAATCAGCGACCCGCATCATCACATCGCAGCCGTCCTGGTCGACGCCATCAAGTTCAGCGAGCACCGCGACGGGTCTCTCAGAAACTAGGAGCTGCGGCAGGCTTTGGCTGCAATACACGGGTTCTACGGTAATTCCGAGATGGTCGCAAAGACCTTGAACCATAGCACTCAGGCCGTTTCGGTTCTCAACGACCATCAACACCGCGCGGCGCTCACTGGTTACGTGCGACGCTTGAGGGCTTAGGGCTGGACGGAGAAGTGTTGCAAGATCGTTCATCAGCGGTTCATCCCTTTTGACGTAGCTCAGCCGCCTACGTGTCTCGGCGGGAAGACACATTACTCACGTGTGTACCGGTCGAGATGACGCTCGACTTTTCTCCGCACTGCGCTATTAGCGCCGCCGGTACATTTGGTCCGGAAACAGGATAACAAGAATGTGATAGAAAGGGAAAGTCAACCATTCGGCTGACAAGATTGCTTCCTGGGATATGATGCGGGATGCAACGCGTTGTCGCCGCCGGATCGGAACCATTTCTACGGCGGTATCTATATCTAGTATGCTCAAGTTTAATGGAACATATATCTGCGGTGCCATTAGGTATGGTGACATGCGAGCGTCACGGCAACGTCCCTATATGTTCTTGCGGGATGGGGAGATGAGGCCGCGCACCCACTGCGATGAGAACTGGAGCAGCCGAATGGGAGGGGCGGCAGGTGGGTCATCGGCTTGCACACTGCGCCCACGGGTGCCGTGTCGGCCGGAACAGCGTAAGCCACCGCCTGAGGTTGGATCGACGTCGCACATCCCCCTTGCTCGGAATGGGGCGGGTTTGGAAGCGTTTGCATGCTCCTGACCTGCCCTGTTTCTTCGGACTGCGATTAGGGAACCTCTGATCAGCTGGTTTCCTATGGTCCAGATCGCCCTGCCTACCGCTCAGGTCGGCTGAAACCTGTCGGGAGGGGGTGAATTTCCTACGTTTTCTGACGCCCGCGGCACCGTGAGCAGCGCAGTGGACGCACTACGCCCCTTGAGCACGCAGCAATCGGTGGCGCACGACGAACAGATTGGCGAGCGCGCAGGTCACGAACAGCCGGTTCGCGTTCTTGTCCAGCCCGCGGTAGCAGACCTTCGCGAAGCCGAACACCCGCTTGATCACGCCGAAGCAGTGCTCGACCTTCGCCCGCACCTTCGACTTGGTGCGGTTGCGCGCCTTCTCCGCCTCGTTCACCACCCCGCGATGCCGATAGCGTCGGTTGATGAAGTCTCGTGCGTTTGGTGCATGTTCGCGGATCACGGCGCGCTGCCCGCGATATGCCTGATCGCCCCACACCCGCGTCTCATCACCATGCAGCAGATCGGGCAGCACCGCCTTGATCGGCTTCGCCGCTCAAGCCGCCACGTTGGCCGCCGTCGCCACCACCGCGTGGATCACCTTGCTCCGGCTGTCCACGCCGATATGCGCCTTCATCCCGAAATACCACTGGTTGCCCTCCCCAGTCTGGTGCATCTCCGGGTCGCGCGCCTTCGCCGCATTCTTCGTCGAGCTCGGCGCTTGGATGATGGTCGCATCGACGATCGTGCCTGTAAATCGGCACCGAAGTGGGAGCCCACCTCAAACTGACAACAACATTTCGATATATAAAGAAGAAATTCGTTCGGGGTGGGGTCCCAGTCGGCGCCGATCGGGACCCCGCCACACGGCGCATTTCTTCAACTGAGTCAACATCTTGACCTCGATTAGGCCGGGGTCCCGATTGGGCGCTGATTCACAGGCGATGCACCAAAAGCGCGACAGAGCCCCACTTCGGCGCCGATTCGCACGCTGCCTGAATTGCAGAAAGTCGAGGTCAGTGCGCGAGCTTGGCCACCAGGGCGGCGGCAACTGCGCCGATCTTCACCTTCTCCACCCCCGCGACGTAGCGCCCGGTATAGAGCTTGCGGATCAGGGCCCGCCGGTTCGCGGTATCGGGGGTGAATGCAATCGCCATCCGCTCGCCCTGTATGCGCGCGGGGCGGAACGGCATCCGGATTGCCCCGCCGTCGAGCCAGATTTCGCCCGCGCCACCGGACTGCCCCCCACCGGCGGACTGAATCGCACCTGCCGTGGCGGCGAGCGCGGCCCCCGTCAGAGACAGATCGCTGAGCCGACAGGGCAATGTCTCGCCATTGTCGAACACCAGGGTGGCTGGCTCGTCAGTCAGGAAGCGTTCGGCGCTGCGGCGCTTCGGCAGTTCCACACAGACCGCCGCAGCGATCAGCAGCACCATGATGTTGAATAGGCTCCAGAACAGGTTCACCGAATACCCCTGGCGGCCAAACGCGCCGGCACTCGGGGCGATGTTGATCGCGATGCCACCCAGCGTCGCCGCCGCCACCGCGACCAGCGGGCTCAGGATCGCCCATTGGATGGTCACCCGCTCCGACGACAGGCCTTTCGCGGTAACGCGGAACTTGTGCCCGAACGGGCGGACCAGACCCACGACCATGGTGCGGACTAGGGCCACCGCCGACAGCAGCTGGGTTGCATCGGTCATCACCGGGATCACCCGCCGCTCCCCGAAATGCGTCATGTACAGCGCCGAGGCGAGAGCCGAGGGCGCGAGCCAGATCAGCAGTTCCCGTGGCGTACCGGCAATCACCGAGGTGCCGGTCCACCAGAACAGCACCGGGGCCACCATCATCATCAGCTTGAATGGAAATGCACTCGCCCAGAACAGCATCCCGTCCAGAAATCGACAACCGGCAGATCAGCCGCATCGGCGCCGCGCCGAAGAAGGACCAGCGCGTATAGAGCTGCTGGACCGCGCCCAGGCACCAGCGGGTCCTCTGGCCCACGTATTCGGCCAACCCTTCCGGCGCCAAACCGAGGCTGAGGCGCTCGTTCAGGAAGATGGTGCGATAGCCCACCGCCTCCAGCTTGAATGAGGTGAGCATATCCTCAGTCACCGTCTCGGTCGCGAGGCCGCCGATCGCGACCAGTGCGCGGGCGCGGATCACCGCGGAGGTACCGCAGCAGAACGCCACGCCCCAGGCGTCCTTACTTGCCAGTATCGTATCGAAGAAAAACCGTTGCTCGTCCGGCCATGTGCGCGTGCAGAGCAGATTGCTCTGGATCGGATCTGGATTGAAGAAATGCTGCGGTGTCTGCACGATCCCGACCGTGGGATCGGCGAACAGGCCGAGCGTGCGGCGCATGACGCGGCGATCGACGACGAAATCGGCATCGAGGAGCAGCACGAACTCCGGCGGTCGCCCGTGCGCGAGGGCATGGCGCAGGCCGTTGTTCACATTGCCGGCCTTGGCGTGTGCATGTTCGCTGCGGGCGAGATAGAACGCGCCCAGCTCTTCGGCGAGCGCACGCACCCAGTCGCGCCCACCGTCGTCGAGCACGAACACCCGCAGATCGGAGTGAGTCACCGCCATGGCGCCGACGATCGTGCGTTCCAGCACCTCGTGGGGTTCGTTGTAGGTGGCGATCAGGATATCGACCGGAGCATCGAGCAGCGGGCCGTGCGCCGCGGCGCTCGCCGCGGCCGAACGGTCAAGACTGCGGGAGAGGAACAGGAAGGACAACAGCGCGCTGGCAACGCTCAGCGTCTCGAAACCCAGGAACAGCACCGCCCACGCCTGCTGCCAGAGCGCTTGGCCGTGCGGGAAGCCGTAGGCATAGCGCCAGTAGATGTAGCGCCCCACCAACGCGGCGCAGAGCACCGAGGCGGCAGCGCGCGGCGCGACCCGGCCCGGCCGGTCCGCCAGCAGCAGCAGTGCCAGCAGGCCGAACGTCAGGAACAGCGGCACCAGGGAGAGTGAGATCATGGCGCCGGGATCGCTCTGGCGGGGATCGCGCGATCCGCGGTCACGCCTGTCACCCCAGCCACCGTCCGAGCCAGCCCGGGCCGCGCTTAGGGATCATGACCCGCAGGCTGCGCCCGACCAGGCAGCTTGTGCCCGCCGCCGGGGCCGCGTCGAATACGATGCGCAGGATCAGGCGCCCCGTGGCGCGCGGCACCGGCACCGCGGCAAGCGCGCGGCCATCGTCGCGGAGCCGCTGCCCGCCGATCGCGATTACCCGTCCGGCGCGGTCCCATGTCTCCCCGGCCAGCCGCAGGCGCACCGGGCTGCCGACGGCGATGTACGGCGCCTCGTCCTCGGGGATCGCGGCCAAGATTGTGGGGCTGGCGCAGTCCACCAGATCGGCCACCGTCTCGCCCTGGGTCAAGTGCTCGCCGGCGACCGCCTCCACCTTCCAGATCGTCCCGCCCCCCGGCGCGCGCAGCACCGCAGTGCTCAGCCGGGCGAGCCGGCTCCGTTCCGCCTTGATCTCCCCACGCAGCCCGATCTCATTCGCGTGTGTTTCGGCGATCTCGCGGTCCAGACGGGCCAGTTCAATGGCAAGCTCGTCCGCCCGCTGGGCGGAATAGGGGGCGTCGTTCCCGCCGTTGTCGAGCAGTACGCCGTTTGCCGCGGCGGCGGCCTGCGCGGCGAGCGCGGCCAGATTGCCCTGTTCAGCCGCGACCTGGGCGGTCGCGGTCGCCAGATCAGTGGCCTGTGTATCGCGTGCCGCGACCGAGGCTACGCCATCGGCCAGCAACCGGTTCGCTCGGGCCAGTTGCAGCCGGGCCAGATCCCGCTGTGCCTCCCGCTGGCGCAGGGTCGCCGCGACCTGGAGCAGCCGGCCGCGGATCTCCTGACGGGACGCCTGCAGATCAGCTCCGGCGTTGCGGCGAAGCGCGGCTTGCAGGACGAGCAGGCTGGCCTGTTGCCGCTGCTGCGCTGCCGCTAGCGCGGTGGCACGGGCAAAGCTCTGGCGCAAGTCGAGCAGCCGCCCATCGTCGATGCGGCCGCTCCGCACCCGCCCGAGCACGAACCCGGACGGCACGACCGCGCCGACCGGCGCGGTGAAGCCGGTCAGATCGCCCGCGATCGGCGTGCGCAGCGGCATCTGGTAGGCCGACACCACCGCGTTGTCGGTGACCACATACCCCTGGTTAGCCAGGGCGGCGTAGCCGCCGATAGCCAGAATCGCGACCGCCGCGCTAATCTTGGCCAGCCGCCGCGGCACCGCGAAGCCCGGCCGTGCCGCCGGGATCGGAAGGGGTGGGGCCGGAATGGCTCGCGGGGTGATCACGTCGTTGGCCGCACTCAAGTTTTAGGCGACTCCAGGGGCGCAGGACTTCGCGCGGACTCACCGTAGCGACGTCCTGGTTAATACGCGGTTACAAACAGAAAAAATGGACCGACTCCCGGCCGAGACAGTTCCGGGGGACCGGGGCGCGGATCGTGTCCCCCCTGATGGTGTAGGAGTTGTGGGTAAGTGGCCCGGCGGAGCGACCGCCAAGCGTCTGGCGCAGGCGGGCCACTTATCCACAGCGGCGGCCAGCCAGGTGGTCACCGTGGCGGCTCCGGGTAGGGTTGTTGCGAGACGCAACCCCAACCCGAAGGACCACCACGATGACCGACGACAAGATTGCGCTGCGCGAGCTCCTGGAAAAGGGTTCCGACGCCAGCTTGCTGCGCGAGATGATCGGCTTCGCCGCCGAACGGCTGATGGCGCTGGAGACCGAGACGCTGTGTGGCCCGCCCCCGGCGAGCGCACCATCGAGCGGCGCAACCAGCGCAACGGCTATCGTGACCGCGACTGGCAGACCCGTGCCGGCACGGTCGAGCTGCGGATCCCGAAGCTGCGCCACGGTGCCTACTTCCCCGCCTTCCTGGAACCCCGTCGGATGGCAGAAAAAGCCCTGACTGCGGTGATCCAGGAAGCCTATGTCCAGGGCATCTCCACCCGCTCGGTGGACGAGCTGGTGAAGGCGCTCGGCATGGAGGGGATCAGCAAGAGTCAGGTTTCCCGTCTGTGCGGCGAGATCGACGAACGGGTGCAGGCCTTCCTCACCCACTCGATCGAGGGCGAGTGGCCATATGTCTGGCTCGATGCCACCTACGTCAAAGTCCGGCGCGATCACCACATCGTCTCGGTAGCGGTGATCGTCGCCGTCGGCGTGAACACCGACGGACGGCGCGAGGTTCTCGGCATGACGATCGGCCACAGCAAGGCCGAGCCGTTCTGGGTGGAGTTCCTGCGCAGCCTGGCCCGGCGCGGCCTGCGCGGCGTCAAGCTGGTGGTCTCCGATGCACACGAGGGGCTGAAGGCGGCCATCACCAAGGTGCTGTGCGCCACCTGGCAACGTTGCCGGGTGCACTTCATGCGCAATGCGCTCGCCTATGCCGGCAAGACCCAGCGGCGCATCGTCTCCGCCTGGGTCGGCACCGCCTTCGCCCAGGACGATGCCGCGGCGGCCAGCACCCAGTGGCGCAAGGTCGCCGACCAGGTCCGCACCCGCGTCCCCAAGCTTGCCGGGCTGATGGACGAGGCCGAGGCCGACGTGCTGGCCTATATGGACTTCCCCGCCGCGCACCGGGTCAAGCTGCATTCGACCAATCCGCTCGAACGCCTCAACGGCGAGATCAAGCGGCGCAGCGATGTCGTCGGGATATTCCCCAACGCTTGGGCTGCGAAGCAGACCAAGGCGGTGACCCGCCTGATCGGCGCCCTACTGCTGGAACAAAACGATGAGTGGGCGGTCCAGCGCGCACGCTACATGAGCCTGGAAACCATCGCACCGTTGAGCGATGATCCCGCCGTCAGCCTGCCAGCCTTGGCAGCCTGACAACAAGGCAGCTCAATCCTGCCAAGGAGCAGCGGCTTCTACACCACGTCCGGGGACACGATCATGGGTCGGCATGTAGATTGATATTGCTTTTGAAGCGGCAGCGTATCAAACCTTCTTGGAGACGGCAAAAAGCAGCAAATCCAATGGTTTCATGTACTTGCAAAAGGATCCCTGGGTGTAAATCGGCACCGAAGTGGGATCCTACCTCAAAGTGACAACAACACCTTGATATATAGAGAAGAAATTCGTTCTAGGTGGAGTCCCGGTCGGCGCCGATCGGGACCCCACCACACGACGTATTTCTTCAGTTGAATCAAAGCTTTGACCGCGATTAGGCCGGGGTCCCGATTGGGTGCTGATTCACAGGCGTCCTGGTTGCCGGGAATCCAACGGACCCGAATGTCCGCATCAAAAACGGGTTTGATTTGCGGCCGCAGGGGAAGCGCCAGGTCGCAGTCGCCGGGGATCACCACGCCGTCCGGCCGCTCCTCCTCGCACGCGCGCAGCAGCTGCCTCCACTCGCCGTGCGGGTCGCCATAGATGATGACGCCCCCGCTCACGCCACCCGCTCCTCGCCTGCGGCACCGGCGTGGCGGGCAACAATCTCGGCCGCTTCGTCCCCTCCCAGCGCCCGGTGTTCGAGGAGAGCGGCGGCAAGCGCCTCAACAGCGGCCCGCCGCCGCTGAACCAAAGCCAGGGCATCCGCATAGGCGGCATCCAGCGCCGCGCGCACCTGGGCGGACAAGAGTGGATCGTCCGCCAGCATCCCCGGAACGGATGTCACATCGGGCGCACCCAGCCAGACCAGGCCGACGGCGTCGCTCAGCCCCAGCGAAGCCGCCGCGGTGGCCGCCAGCCATGTGGCCAGGCCCAGGTCGCTGTTGGCGCCGCCACCCGCGCCGGAGGAGGGCGCGCCGAACAGAACCTCTTCGGCGGCCCGGCCCGCCAAGCGACAGACAATGGCCCGATGGACATCGGCAGATGACAGGTAGGACCCGGAGCCCGAGGAGATGGTTGCTCCCCCCGCACCGTCGGCAGACCGAACGGACACGGCATGGAGAGCACCGGGATAGAGTTCGCACATCGCCACCGCATGTCCGGCCTCGTGCGCAGCGGCCACGCGAAGCTCGGCGCCAGTTCGCGGGTCAGCCCCGCCAATCTCCTCCATGAGGTCTGCCAGGACCATCTCTCGGCCAGCTTCACGCGCGCGCCGGCGTGCGCCCCGAACGAAGCGTTCGCAGTCCGCGCCGCTTGCCCCAGCCGCAGCCACGGCCGCGCCCGCCAGAGACACGTCCGCGAGATGCGACCCAAGGTGTTCGCGGAGGATTTTTTCGAGCGCGACCCGGTCGGGCAAATGGATCCGGATGTGCCGGTCCAATCGCCCGCTGCGGGTCAAGGCCGGATCCAAGAGGTGCGGGTGGTTGCAGGCGGCCACGAGCACGACCCCTTCCCGCCCATGGACACCATCGAGCTCGGCCAGCAGCGCATTGACGATCTGGGTGTCCCATGTCGCCCACGCGTGCCTCAATGTCGCGCGATTGGGGAACGAATCCGTCTCGTCGATGAACAGGATGCTGGGCGCCTGTTGCTTGGCCTCTGCAAATGTCTCACGCATCGCTTTCAGCATGGAACCCTGGTGCCCCCCGCTGGACCCCAGCCAGGTTCCATAGGATCCGCTGACCAGGGACACGCCGCATGACGCAGCCAAGGCCCGCGCGAACAGCGTCTTGCCACACCCCGGCTGGCCACTGAGCAGACATCCGACATCCACCTCTGACCAGGGCAACGTGCCTGCCATGTATGCCTGAAGTGAATTTCGCAACGAAAACCCCCACGCGACGGCTTCGTCCATTCCGTGCAGCCGCTCCAACGTCGGTGCGGCACGAGGCGACGAGGCGCGTGGCGGAGCCGGATCCGGCGGGGCCGGGGGCGGCGCTTCCCGGACGAGAAGTTCGCGAAGCTTCACGATGTAATCGTCGGCCCCTTGATTGCGCAACCGGCGAGCCAGACGAAGCAAGCGCGGTGTCAGCGCCGCGGCTTCGTCCTCCTCAAGGCAGACCGTCGGCTTGCCACCGGTCAGGCGCCGGGCCGCTTGCTCGATGTCGCAGGGCAATGGCCCTGACGTCTCGACGCGGCGATCGGCAGCAAGAACGAGGTCCCGTGGCAGTTGCCTCTCCGGTGCGGGCGAGAACCCGACCAACGGTACCCCCTGCCACAGCGCTTTGGCCACAGTTTTGCTTGCACGTTCGGCACGCGAAAAGGTGCCCTCGTCAGGCTCATCGATGGCGACCATGGCGACCCAGATTGTTGCGCTCCACCAACTCTCGACGTCGCCGAACGCCGGTTCGACACCGCCATGCAGCAACGTGCCCCATGCCCCGCGCACCAGTTCGGTCCACTCCACCGACGGGGTCCGAACGACGGTCAATGATGCCGTGGCGATCGCGGGGGGGCTTCCGGGCTTCCCCCCGAGCACGCGCGATAGCATCGCTTGGGCCACGATCGCGGCAGGGTCGATCGGCCCAGGTGGGTTCGTCTTCGAACCTCGGGATTTCTTATCGGAGGACGGCTTTGTTTGGGGGCCATTTCGGCCGCGGGAGATGGACATGTCGGCACCTTTTGAACAGGGCACGCGCGTGGACAAGACGGACGAAAGATCCGTCGCTCGTATCGCCGTGCGATCCTGCGCCCATCAGAGCCAGGATCAGGCGTGGGATACGAAAGTCACGCGTTCGTTCCGGTATTTCTATACAAGTCGGCGACGGGTTCTTTCGGACGGTGCAAGGGCCAGGGTCATCCCGCTCTAACCAATGTCGGGCCGTGCCGCGCGCCCCAAGCGGTAGAAGCGGCTGAGCGTGCGCGCCCAACCCAGATTGGGCGCGAACACCCAGACCTCGGTGGTCTTGATCACCGGCCCGCGAAGGAGCGGATGCCCGTGGTTACCGCCGATGAGGCATGGCAACTCCCGGGTACCGAAGCCGAAGGGATCCAGCAACGGCGCGCCTGCGAGTTCCTCCTGTGTCGGCAGCTTGCCACTGCCGATCCGCTCCAGGTCGACCAGCAGGGATTCGAGGCGGGCGATTTCACCGGCGACATCACCGGCGACGGCGTGACGATCTACAATGATCGGCATGAGAGATGGCTCCAAAAGGACTGTGTGCCGGTGGCCCCCTCAGCGCGAGGGGTCCAGGGACCGGCGTACGATGCGGGGGGCGAAGGTGGCCCGGGGTCGGGGTTTCCGTGCCTTTGGGGTTTCAGCGTGGCCGCTGATGGTGCTCGCCTGGTTGCTCCCGCACGGATTCCGCCGGCGTCTCCGGCCGAAAGCCAAAGGCCCAGAGCACCTGGTCGCGGTCCGGCGGCAGGCGATCGCGCCAGCCCGGTAGCCGCCGCAGCCGAGCCCGGATGGCGCTCGCCCCGAGCTGCTCGTGGCGGCCCCATTTCAGCTTCGGATCACCGAGCACCGCGCGGACGAGTTCGCGCACACCACCCCGCAGGACCGGCCCGTCCGGGGCCGCAAGCTCGACGATGATCCGGCGCTCGGTCCGCTGCTGGATGGCCGCGAGCAGCTCCGATCGCGACATGGCCTCCGGATCGCGGCCGCCCGCGCGCAGCCGGGTCAGCCGGTGGATGACCGTGGCCTTCGGGATGCCGGTCGCCGCCGCAAATCGCGTCGTGTTCAACGGGAGAGCCTCGGGGCGACGTGGATCGGGGAGCCGCACCGGCCGTCGTGCCGCTCGCGGCGCCCCGCGGCCGCGGCGGTCGACGGCAAGGTCGATCCGCCGCAGGCCAGCCCGGCGTGCCCGGTGCACGCGCGAGCGCAGGGCGTCGGGGGTCACTCCGATCGTCGCGGCCGCCTCGCGCAGGGAGCAGGGCCGCCGTCCGCGGCGCAGCGGCTGGCGCAGCCCGCGACCGTCCGCATGGGGCCGATAGCCGAGCGCCTCCTCCAGCTTCCACCCCGATGCCACTCGCCAATAGACGAGCGAGGGTGACAGTACCTGCCGCCCTGCCCGCTTCAGTTCCTGCTCCCGCAGGGCGATCGCCGCCGACAGGGCCGGAAAGAGCAGCCGCCCCCGCGTCGGGTGTCGGATGGCCACCGGCTTGGCGTTGGCGATGCTGCCCAGCGACGCCCCGCCCGGCATGACGTTGAATCCATTGGGCTGGGCGGTACCCAGCACACGGATCCAGTTCGCCTCCGCGCGGCGGGCGGCCTCCGGCTCGGTGTAACGCGCGACCTCCAGGATCTGGAACGCAACGGCCGGATCGGCGCCGCTTCGGATTGTCTCGCGCAGCGCGTGCGTGACGGTACCGGGCCGCCCGCGCATTCCGCCGTCGCGCAATGCATCGGTGCAGTGGCCACGGAACCGCGCGGGCGGGGTACGGCAGGTGACCCCGACGTAGCCGCGCCCGTCTTCGCGCCGACGCAGATAGTAGAATTCTCCAGTAACGGCCATTGCCGTTGGGCGGGACCCTGCTGTCGCCGGCTCCTCTGGAGACTGGCACCGCGCTGTGGCTGGCGATATGCTTACGGCTTCTCATGGCATGTCCTCTATCGGTGCGCATCCATTGCGATGGTTGCCGCGACTGGGTGTCGGCAGCACGCAGGCCGCTCCGCGACGATGCGGAACGCCTGAGTGCATGGGGGACCTCGAGGCAAAGTCGCCGACGGCCCCGGGACGCGCCCGCACCTCGGTGACCTCGGTGATGATCGGCAGATCGCCATCCGGCGGTGCTCGGAGGGAGATGTCGATCCGATTCGCTCCACGGTTTGCCTGTGGCAGCGGGTTGAGCCTCCGTCGCGGTGGGCTCCGAAAGAAGCAACCCGGAGGCTGGAGCGGACGGCGGCCCTGCGGATCAAGCCCAATCCGGAGGGGGCGAATCTTCGCAATGTCAGCATGTTAGGCCCTCTGCCCTGGGGAACGGCAGGCGAGCATATAGATCGAAATCGTCTCTACGTCAACCCGTATGGTCCACACTTCGACCTTTCTTCCGGGCGGCACTTCATTTGGACCGGCTGTTCGTGTAGATCACGCGCTATGCCCCATCCTGCGATCCTTCTCCGCTCACGCGATCATGCGGTGCCCGCTGGTAAGGCGGCTCAGCGCCCATGACCGAGACACCGGACGAACCCCGTGTCTCCCGGCACCTGTCGCGCGTCGGCAAGCGTGTGATCAGCGGCTACTTCGACGCTTCGGTGGCACGGGTCCTGAAGGGGCTTGCGGTCGAGCAGGACACCACAGTGCAGGGTCTGCTGGCGCGTGCCATCAACGATTTTCTGGAGAAGCATGGGCGCGGGCGCCCGGCATCAGAGGAACCGCTGCCACGCGGTGGCGCGGCGCAGCTGGCGCGTGCAGATGCGGCGCGTGCAGATGCGGCGGGCGCCAGCGTCGCCGGGGAAGCGACCACCACCGGATCGGGCGTGCGGCGCAAAAAGGCATCCTGACCGGGACGCCGGTATCACCTGGTCAGGTTCACGGGGATCGCGATCGAGAGGCCGCCGCCGCGCCGGGGTGGACGGCCGTCGCCGAGGTCCGTGCCAAGCAAAGACTCCGTCGTAGTGCGTCAGCAGCCTGGAGGCTGATTGCCTCGGTTCGGCGCCCCTTCGTGGCAGGCACGCGGCGGCCAAGCCTTTCTGGATCTGTGCAACAAATATTCTGGGTCGTGCAACGAATGTTTGGAGTTGGGTAACGGTTCTTCCCGACCCAGGTAACGCGGTTTCCTGCCTGCGCAACGCGCTTTGGGCGCAGTGAATTGAGATTTCGGAAGAGAGCAACGAATTGCGCAAGTGTCGCGTCCCGACGGAATGTCGCGATGCCAGACATGCGCGCGTGTGCCCGCAGTTCTCCGGCAGCACGCTGGGGCGGGTCCCGCACACAGCAGGCACCGTCCGGGTAGTTTACGGTATCTGGCCGTCGACGCGGGTCCTCGATGAGCCTCCCACGGGAGGGCGATGTGTCCCACCGGCCGGGAAAGCGACTGCGTGCGTGGACCGCTTCCGTGGCCGCCCACGGATGCCGGGGGCTGCCGGTTCCCGGCATCTACGGCATGAGGATCCCCAACCTCGCGGGGGAGGTCGCCAGAAGGCGATCCGTCTCTTCCAGGCCCCCCTCAGCAGTCACGCCCCCTCGCGGACACCAACCGTATCCCTCGCTCACCCATCCATCTGGCGGCCTCCGCCCTGGCCCCGGTCGCTATCCCCCTGACCGGCATCCACGAGAATTCCGTCGTAGTGCGTCAGCAGCCTGGAGGCTGATCGCCTCGGTTCGGCGCCCCGTCGTCGCAGGCACGCGGCGGCCAAGCCTTTCTGGACCTGTGCAACAAATATTCTGAGTTGTGCAACAAATATTCGGAGTTAGGTAACGGTTCTCCCCGACCTGGGTAACGCAGTTTCCTGAGTGCGTAACGCGCTTGGGGCGCGGTGACTTGAGATATCCGAAGACAGCAACGAATCGCGGAAGTGTCGCGCCCCGACGGAATATCGGGATGCCAGACATGATCGCGTGTGCCCGCAGTTCTCCGGCGGCACGCAGGGGCGCCCCGGGCACACAGCTGGCACCGTCCGGGTAGTTTACGGTATCTGGCCGTCGACGCGGGTCCTCGATGAGCCTCCCAAGGGAGGGCGATGTCCCACCGGCCGGGGAAAGCGACTGCGTGCGTCGACCGCTTCTGTGGCCGCCCACGGATGCCGGGGGCTGCCGGTTCCCGGCATCTACGGCATGAGGACCCCCGACCTCACGGGGAAGTCGCCAGGAGCCCATCCGTCTTCCAGGCTCTCGCCAGCCCCGCCCCTTCGCCGACATCAACCGCATCCCTCGCTCACCCACCCATCTGGGGGCCTCCGCCCTGGTCTCGGTTGCCATCCCCCTGACCGGCATCCACCCGCCTCCGGTAACGCTTCCGCCATGGTTGACAAATCAGTCGTTCGATCTCGTCCCCCCGTTACTCCCTGGTTGTGCAACAGAAATTGCAAATGCCCTCCGACGGGCCAGGCCGCGCAGTTGGCGCGTCTTCGGAGGCGGAAGGCGGAGCCCGTGCGCCCTCCCGGCATCGGGGATCGCGACTGCCGGCCACCCCGCGGTGCGAAGTTCCCCCTGGCAACGAGCGCCGGAGCGGACTGCTGCTGCGAGGCGCCACAATGCGTCAGCATACCAACGAACGGCATCCGGACATCGTGCCCGATCGCCGCGGGCTGAGATGCCAACCGGCCTTGCCGTGTCGCGGCGGCAAAGCGCGCCCGGGCATCCGAGGAGCCCCGTTTCGGGTACCTACGTGAAAACGTGGCCCGCAGAGGAGTGGGGACACGAAGAATGGGTACGATTGGCGAACATACCGAAAACAATTCCATTGACTCTGCGCATGGTGTGTGCTAGACTGTAATGATGCCACTCTTATGAGCAGCGTCGTTTTGTTCCATCACGCATCATACCAGGAGCTCAGTCATGGCTTACATATCCCTCCCCGCCCCTACACCCGAGATGCGGCTCTCCGCTCGATTCTCGAATCCCGATCTCGATTATTACCGCACTCCACCGCATGCCACCAAGGCTCTTCTCTCAGCCGAGAAGTTCGACGGTCAAATCTGGGAGCCGGCGTGTGGTGACGGGGCGATCTCGAAAGTACTCGAGAAGCACGGACACGAGGTCAGATCGTCGGACATCGTCTATCGCGGCTATGGCAATGGCGGCCACGACTTTCTCAAGGCCAGGGAGAGCTGCGACAATGTCATAACGAATCCGCCGTATTGCCTGGCCGAGGACTTCGTGCGTGCTGCTGTCGCCCGCTCGCACAAGAAGGTCGCCTTTCTTCTCCGGCTCGCGTTTCTGGAAGGACAAAGGCGCGGCCCGCTCTTCGATGAGACCCCGCTCGCTCGTGTGATGGTCTTCCGGAAGAGGATCACCATGTGCCGGGACGGCGTGAGCAAGAAAGGGTCCGGGCATTTGGCCTTTGCCTGGTTCATCTGGGACCATGCGCACAGCGGTGCGCCAACGATCGGGTGGATCTGATGTCTTGGCAGCGGCGACGGGTCGCGCGGCCCTTCGCCGTTACTCTTCGTCGACGCAATGCCGCGGATGTCGGCCATAGGCCGACATCCGCGGCATTGCCGCCGTCAGTGCGCCGATGTCGATCGCGTGACCCGTCGTGTCGAGACGGGCACGGTCACCTGCATCGTCGTGCCGCCGCCGGCCGTCGCGAGGACTGCCACCGAAGCCCGGAGAGCCGCCGCAATCCCGGCGATGATCTCCCGACCGGCGCCCCCGCCGCTGGAGGCTCCGGCAGAGCCGGGGCCCAAGCCGATGCCGTCGTCGGCAACTGTCAATACGACCTCATCCGCCGCCGACCGGCACCGGATCGCGATGTGGCCGGCCTCGCCCTCCCGGAATGCATGCTTGAAAGCGTTCATCATGAGTTCGGCGGCGAGCAAGGCGAGCCGCTCGGTCTCGTGCGGCAGCAGCAGCGGCGTGCCGTCAACCTCGACGCTGATGCCGATCCCCGGACGAAGGCTGGCAAGGTGCGTGGCCGTAACCTCGAGCAACGCGCGAAGATCGGTCCCGCAACGTCCGGTGCCTCGGGTCAGAGACCGGTGCACGCCGGCGATGGCGATCACCTGGTCGACCGCACGATCGAGAACGTTGGCGGCAACCGGATCGCGCACCAGGGCTCTGTCCTGTTGCAGCTGCACCGCCAAAAGTTGCAGCGAGTTGGCGATACGGTGGTTCGCCTCCCGGACGAGCAGTTGGGCCGCGTCCTCGGTGCCGGACACAGACGGCGCCGCACTGGCCGCCGCATGCGCATCGGCCGGGTGGGCTGGGCCGCCGTGCCGCGGCAGGATTGTCGGGACCTTCGTGGGGCCGGCAGCGACGGCGACTGTATGATCGGACATGACGAACTCCCGGCGGTGGGGCCGCAGACGCTGCGACCGCATTTGGATGAGCCGCCATATATACACATAATGTGTTTGTTGACAACCCCTTTTGTTGTTGACCGCGTCATCGCACTCGGGCAACAGTCCGCATGTGCAGGAAGTTGCCGTGAGATTGCGCGCGCGGGCGCGCGAACTTGAGCTGAGCGACGCGGAGGTCGCGCGTCGCCTGGGGCTCAGTCCATCGCGCTACGCCAATTATGTGCAGGGCATCCGCGAACCTGACTACGCCACGTTCCGCCGCATCTGTACGGTGCTGAGGACGACGCCGAACTGGCTCCTGGGGTACGATGCTCCGGCCGCCGAGGCCGATCCGGAAGCAGCCGCACGCGAGCGCCTGGCCCTCGCCGGTCGGGCACTGTCCGGCCCGCAGCTCGCGGCCGCGGTGGCGGTCATCGAGGCCCTGGCCCAGGTCGCGCCCGCCGACGGCGGAGCGCCGCCACGGCCGGCCAGACGCCGTCGCTCCGGATCTTGAACGCCTGGTGCGCCATTATGGGGTTCGGCGGGCGCCGCTGAACGACGCGGAGGGTTCGGATTTTGTTCTGGACAATCCAGGATTTTGGGGCACCATAAATTTAGACAGTGATTGCGACGGGCATCTCGTCCGCCGGGAAGGATTGATCTCAGATGGCACGGCCAGCGCGAATGCAGCGAGGATCGGGGGAGGAGGCGGAGCAGTCTGATGGGATGAGTATTGCCCGACCATCGCGGTCCATTACGGGAAGCGCCCCGGTCCTCCGCCGGGACGGGGCGCTGCACGCGGAGCCCGATGGCGCCCTTCACCCGGGTCTGCAGCAGATCACCCGGCTCCTGGCACGACAGGCGGCGCTGCGGCACCGGCGGCGTAGCCTTGGCTGTAGCGTCATAGAGTTTCCCTTCGCGCTCGCGATCGTGGCACTGCTTCTGATGGCATGCCTCTTTCTGGCCTCGCACCTCATGGGACCCTGATCGCCATGTCCGCGCGCCGACCCGAACAGACCCAGCGGCCAACCATCGGTCCCTCCCCCCGCCCCGGCGTTCCTCGCGGCGGCCTGCGGGCGGTGATCTACGCACGGTATTCCTCGGAGAACCAACGCGAGGCCTCGATCGACGACCAGATCGAGATCTGCCGCCGATATATCGGACAGCAGGGCTGGACCCTCACCGGCACCTACGACGATCGCGCCATGAGCGGCGCCAGCGCGATGCGCGCCGGATTCGCGCGGTTAACCACCGATGCCCGGGCCGGCATGTTCGACATCGTGGTGTGCGAAGCGATCGACCGCCTCAGCCGCAAGCTCGCCGACATCGCCACCCTCTATGACCAGCTCGCCTTCGACCGGGTGCAGATCCATGCCCCCAGCATCGGCCTGGTGACGCAGATGCACGTCGGTGTCATGGGCATGACGGCGCAGATGTTCCTGTCCGATCTGCGTGACAAGACAAGGCGCGGTCAGCTCGGCCGGGCCCGCGCCGGACGAATCCCGGGCGGCCTGGCCTATGGCTACGATGTGGTTCTCCCCGCCCCCGGGGTCCGGGAGGCGGGCGAGCGGCGGATCCGGCCGGACGAGGCGGCGATCGTCGAGCGGATCTTTCGCGACTACGCTGCCGGCAAATCCCCCCGGCAGATCGCCCACGTGCTGAATGCCGAAGGTGTGCCGGGACCGGGCCGCCGGCCATGGATCGACACGACGATCCGGGGCCAGGTCGACCGCGGCACCGGGATCCTCAACAACACCCTCTACATCGGCCGGCTGTCGTGGAACCGCTGCAGCTACGTCAAGAACCCGCGCACGGGCAAGCGCGTGGCCCGGGTCAACGCGCCTGACCAGTACGAACAGGTCGAGATCCCTGACCTGCGGATCGTCGACGACGAGCTGTGGCAACAGGTGAAGGCGCAGCAGGCGGAGGTCCGACTGGAGATGCACGATGCCGGCGGCAACGTGCTGAACGGGACGCATCGCCGGGAGTTTCTGCTCAGCGGGCTGCTGACCTGCGGCTGCTGCGGCGGCGGATACACCGTCATCGGCCGCGATCGCTACGGGTGCGCGACCCGGCGCGGCAAGGGCACCTGCGACAACGGTCGCACCATCACCCGCCAGCACCTCGAGACGCGGGTATTGGCCGCGCTGCGCTCACGCATGCTGACGCCCGAACTGGTGGCGGAGTTCGTCCGTGCGTTTGCAGAGGAACTCCAGCTCTCCCAGAAGCAGGCGGGGCAACAGCGGGCGAGCCTGGAGCGGCAGTTGGCCGACACCGAGCGGGGGCTGGCCGGCATTCTCCGGGCCATCGAGGGCGGAGCATGGAACGACACGCTGCGCGCCCGCCTCGACGAACTCGAAGCCCGCAAGGCGGCGCTGACCGCGGATCTGGCGGCGCAGGACCTACCCGCCCCCGCGGTGCTCCATCCCAAGGCGGCGGAAGCCTACCGCCGGCAGGTGGCCGATCTTGAGGCGGCGCTGAACGATCCCGAGGTCCGGATGGAAGCCTCGGACGCGCTGCGGTCGCTGATCGAGAAGGTGGTGCTCACCCCCGATGCCGATGCCCCGGACGGCCTGGCGGCGGAGTTGCACGGCGATCTGGCGATGATCCTCGCCGCCGCGTCTCCGGGGCCGGCCGGCGGCTCTGCCGGCACGGGAACGCTCAAACGCAAGAACCCCCGGGGGACGTCTGTTCCCCGGGGGTTCCGTGCGAGTCAACTATCGGTGGTTGCGGGGAACCGCAGCCATCATGACTTGCGCCGGATCGAGGAGCTGGCGGCGCAAGTCAACGTGGTTGCGGGGGAGCGCAGCCATCACGACTTGCTGTTCCGAGCGGCCGCATGAGCCAGGATATCTTCAGGGGTGGGGTCGCGGGTTCGAAGCTCCTCGCCTGCACCATTTGGGAATGGACCAAGAACGTCGAGGCCTTTGATAATCGGCCTCCGGCGGCGGCGAGAGTCCGGAGCCGCTCGGGTTTTGAGCCGACGACGGAGGCCTCCCCCTCCCATCCGCGCCCCGCAAGGAGACGATTGGCGCCGACGCGTCTGCCCTGCCCCGTCCGGGACGAGGCAAAAGATCAGCCGCACGGTTCTGCCCCGCAGCGGGTCAATCAACCTCCGGCCCCGCGGTCACCTGAGCCGGATCTGCATTGGGCGCGTCGTAGTCACCGACAAGGCACAGGACCAGGAGCAGCAACCGGCGCGCCGCCACGCTGATGAGCAAGGCACGTTCTTGCCGGGACAGATCGGCCAACATCCGCTGATATAGACTGTGCACCCGACGTCATGGACGATAGCATCCCGGACACGCCGCCGTTCGACTTCGCGGCTCGGCGATGATGATAACACGATGCATGTCAGGAACGACCTGACGGACAACGGGTTCGCTCGGAACGAGCGCCTGAACAGCTTGCAAGTACGACCAACCAACTGCTGCTCGCGCGGTAATCCTATTCATCGATTCGCCACCGCGGTACCAGGCCCCCCTGCACCAAACGTGCGCAAGAGTCCGTCTCCAGCCCGCCGCGAGCTCAGGGCGCAGCTGCTCCATGACCGGACCTTGGGCCGGGACCTGGCGCTTGAGGTCGAGCAGGCGATCATCCTTCGCCCCTGGGTTGTGGCATTGTCGAACAGCGGCAAGCAATGCGTGGGCCGGCGGCGCCGCGGCAGTCTACGCCGCCAGCGCGCGCAGCGTCAGGGCCACCGCCGAGGAGCGGTTCTCGATCCCGAGCTTGGCATAGATCTGCTCCAGATGCTTGTTCACGGTGCGCGGACTGAGGCCGAGGATCTCGGCGATATCGCGGTTGGACTTGCCGCGGGTCAGCCAGATCAGCACTTCCGCCTCCCGCGCCGTCACCGGCAGATGTGCCCGCACGCGCGCCTCGTCGCGCGATGGGCGGGACGGCGCTACCCGCAGCAGCAGCTCCCCCGGGCCGATGCGCCCGACGAGCCGGATATCGAGGCTCGCGCCGGCCCCGCTCCCGTCCGCGACCGCCACCTCCACCGCATCGCCGGCGGTCGGATTGCGCCACAGAGCGGGGATCGGCGCTGGCAGTTCCGCGCCCTCCGCCATGGCTCCCGCCGGCCCGAGCCCGGCCAGCAGGCGCGCAGCGCCCGGCGTCGCCCAGCGCAGCCGCCCGTCCTCCCCGGCGGCAAACAGGGCGTGGCCGGCAGCGTCGATCGCGGCATGTGCGCTCGCCACCAGTTGCGCGCCGGCGAGGTGCACCCGGATCCGCGCCACCAGTTCCTGCGGCACCACCGGCTTCGTCACGTAATCGACCCCACCCGCCTCCAGCCCGCGGATCACGTGGTCGGTGTCGCTGAGCCCGGTCATGAAGATCACCGGGATCGTGGCCGCGCCGGGCATGCGCTTGAGCCGCCGGCAGGTCTCGAACCCGTCCAGCTCCGGCATGATCGCATCCATCAACACGAGGTTGGGACGGAGCTGCTGCACGGTCGCCAGCGCGCGTTCGCCGCGCAGCGCGACCAGCACGGTGAAATGTTCGCGTTCCAGCGCCTCGGTCAGGAAGCCAAGCGTGCCGGGGCTGTCGTCGACGATCAACACCGTGCCCGCGGCCGGCGGGGCGGCCTCCGCGATGATGTCGGGCGCGGCCATCTCAGGCCGCCTCGCGGCGCGCCGCCTCGATCATGCCGGCCAGTTCTTCCAGCCGGAACGCTTCCACCGCCGCGCGCATCCGCCCCACGAAATGCGCCGTCACCGGGTGCGTGGTGGCGAGCTCGTCGAGCCGCAGCCGCAACGCGCTGAGATGGCCGATATCGATCAGATGGCCCAGCTCGTTGAGATACGGCAGCAGCGGCGCGGGGATCCGTTCGGCCGCGCCGGCCGGCCCTGGGTGGGCCTCTTCGGTCCAAGCGAGCCCGAGCCGCTCGCCCAGCGCGGTCAGCAGCGCGTGCAGGTTCATCGGTTTGGACAGGAACGCGTCGTGCAGCCGCCGTTCGCCGAAGCGCGCGGCGAGGTCGTCGGGATGCGCGGAGACCACGACGATGGGCGTTGCGTCGTGGCCACCCTCGCGCAGCCGCCGCGCCAGCGCCCAGCCGTCCATTCCCGGCATCGACAGGTCCAGGATGAAGGCGTCCGGCCGGCATTCAGCGGCAAGCCGCAGACAGCTCGCCGCATCCGGCACGGTGAGCAATTCGAAGCCGAGCGGCGAGAGGGTTTCGTCCAGCAGCGCGCGATGGGTGGCGTCGTCGTCCGCCGCGACCAGCAGACGCCGGCGGCCGGCATAGCCGGTGATCCGCCGCCGCGCCGGGGCGCGGGCCACCGCACGCGCCACCTCCGGCAGCAGCAGCCGCACCCGGAAGCAACTGCCCTGGCCGGGGCGGCTCGTCACCGAGATTTCGCCGCCGAGGATCTCGGTCAGCAGCTTGGTGATGGTAAGGCCGAGGCCGACGCCGGGGATCGCCGGTCCGCTGGCCTGCTCCACCCGCTCGAACGGATCGAAGATACGGTTCAGGTCGTCGGCGCGGATGCCGACGCCGGTATCGGCGACCTCGAATTCGGTCACCTCCCCGCGCCGGCGCACCCGCAACGTCACGCCGCCACGCTGGGTGAATTTCACGGCATTGGACAGCAGGTTGATCAGGATCTGGCGCAGCCGCGTCTCGTCGGTATGCACGACGCCGGGCAGGTGATCGGCGCGCTCGAAGGCGAAGCTGATGCCTTTCCCGGCCGCCTGGAGGCGGAACATATCGACGAGCTGGTCCAGGCAATCGGCCAGCCGCACCTCGTGGCGCTCGATATGGATGCGCCCGGCCTCGATCTTGGAGATGTCGAGCAGGCCCTCGATCAGCCCCGCCAGGTGTTCGCCGCTGCGGCGGATGGTGCGGATCGCCTCCCGCCGGTGCGCCGGGATGGCGGGATCGACGTCGAGGATCTGCGCGTAGCCGAGTACCGCGTTGAGCGGCGTGCGCAGCTCGTGGCTGATGCCGACGACGAAGCGGGTCTTGGCGAGGTTGGCGGCCTCGGCGGCTTCCTTCGCTTTCTGCAGCTTGGCATCGGTGCGCTGGTGCGCGGTGATCTCGCTCAGCAGCAGTGCGGTCTGGCGGCGGGATTCGCCTTGCGCGACCGCCCGCGTCTCCTGCGCCAGCACGAGCAGCCAGGCCGCCACCCCCGCAATGATCACCAGGATGAAATAGGCGCGCCACATGGCGTTCGCGAGCAGAGTACGCCCGACCGGGCTGCCGGTCGCCGCCTGCAGATAGATGCCGAGCAGGATCATGCCGATCATGCCGGCCGCGACGACGTACATGCCGACGAAGCGCGGCAGCGGTCCATCCAGATAAGGGCGCAGCGGCGCGGGCACCAGCGCACCGACCGCGGCGCGGAGCTGCGCCGACGCCCGCCCGTGCGGCTTGCAGGCATCGTGGCAGCGCGCATCGAGCGAGCAGCAGAGCGAGCAGATCACGCCGCCATAGGCGGGGCAGAACGCGGTGTCGTGCGGCTCGAACCGGTTGCCGCAGACCACGCAATCGCGCGCCGCGGCGGTGGTGGCCCAGCCGCGGCGCGGCCGGCGCGCCAGATAGAAGCGCCCCCCGGTGGCCCAGGCGATCGCCGGCGCCGTGGCGAAGGCCAGCAGCAGCGCAAGGAACGGCGCGCCGGCGCGGGCGAGTGGGCCGAAGCTGCCCATATGCGCGGCGATGCCGACCAGCACGGCGAGGCTCATGGCGCCAACGCCCACGGGATTGATGTCATAGAGATGCGCGCGTTTGAAATCGAAGCTGGCGGGCGCCAGGCCGAGCGGCTTGATGACCACGAGATCGGCCACCAGCGCGCCGACCCAGCCGGCGGCCAGCACCGAGAACAGCGCCAGGATGCCCTGGATCGCCGCATATAGCCCGATCTCCATCAGCAGCAGCGCGATGGCGACGTTGAACACCACCCATACCACCCGGCCCGGATGGCTGCGGGTCAGGCGGGCGAAGAAATTGGACCAGGCGATCGACCCGGCATAGGCATTGGTGACGTTGATCTTGAGCTGAGCCACGACCACCAGCAGCCCGGTCGCCGCCAGTGCGGCCCAGGCCGGCAGCACGGCGGCAAAGGCGGTGCGGTACATGAGCGCCGGTTGGGTGGCCAACGCCGCCGGCACGCCCGAGCGCAGCGCCAGCCAGGCGAGGAAGGAGCCGGCAAACAGTTTCAGCATCCCCGGCCCGATCCAGCCCGGGCCGGCGCCGATCACCGCCAGCCACCAGCGCCAGCGCCGCCCCGGGGTGGGCTGCGGCAGGAAGCGGAGGAAATCCACCTGCTCGCCGACCTGCGCGATCAGGGAGACGATCACCGAGGCCGCGGCACCGAACGGCAGCAGCGCGAACCCGCCGCCGCCGGCGCCGCGGAACGCCGTCCATCCGCCAAGCCCGACATGGCCGCGCGCCGCCAGCGCCAGGAACGGCAGCAGGTTGAGCGCCAGCCAGACCGGCTGCGTCCAGCGATGGAAGCGGCTGATCACGGTGATGCCGTGCGTGACGATCGGGATCACCACCACCGCGGCAAGCACATAGCCGAGCCAGAGCGGCAGTCCGAGGCAGAGTTGCAGCGCCATGGCGAGGATCGAAGCCTCGATGGCGAAGAAGATGAAGGTGAAGGTCGCATAGACGAGCGAGGTGACGGTCGAGCCGATGTAGCCGAACCCGGCGCCGCGGGTGAGCAGGTCGATATCGAGCCCGTAGCGCGCGGCGCAGACGGCGATCGGCAGCGCGGTCGCGAAGATCAGCAGCCCGACGGCGAGAATTGCCGCCGCGGCATTGGCAAAGCCGTAGCGCAGGGTAATGCCGCCGCCGATCGCTTCCAGTGCCAGGAAGGAGGTTGCACCCAACGCAGTGTTCGCAACCTGCCCCGCGCCCCAGCACCGCGCCGAGACGGCGGTGAAGCGGAGCGCGTAGTCTTCCAAGGTCTGGTCGGCGACCCAGCGATTATAGTCCCGTCGTGACGGGATGATTCGCTGCCGGAGCGCCATGGATGGGGCGTCACCTCCTGGAGGGTTGGGGGTGAACGTCCCTCCCGGCCCGATCCGCTGGCGGGACCGTCGTCGGTTCTGCGGGCCATGTTGCGCGGCCACCCTTGAGGTGTCCAATGAAAAATCGCCGCGCCGGCCGCCATACGGCAAACGACGTATTCCCCCCGCCGGTGGCAGTTCGGACCATGCCGCGCCCGTTCGCGACGCAGGCACACGCGGACGCCGTTTCCCCCATCCCGAGCCACGGAGCGGACATGCCGGATACCTTGATCAAGGTCGACCTCGCCCGGTCGCCTTACGAAAACGATATGATCCACAATCGCTGGCATCCCGACATCCCGATGATCGCCACCGTCAAGCCGGGCGCGGATTTCGTGGTCGAGTGCTACGACTGGACCGGCGGCTTCATCAAGAACAACGATTCCGCCGAGGACGTGCGCGACATCGACCTCAGCATCGTGCATTTCCTGAGCGGACCGATCGGGGTCGAGGGGGCCGAGCCGGGCGACCTGCTGGTGGTCGATTTCCTCGACATCGGCGCCTTCCCGCATAATTCCTGGGGCTTCAACGGATTCTTCTCCAGGCAGAACGGCGGCGGCTTCCTGACGGAGCATTTCCCGTTCGCGCAGAAGTCGATCTGGGACATCGCGGGGATGTTCACCTCCTCGCGCCACGTTCCGGGGGTGAATTTCGCCGGGCTGATCCATCCCGGGCTGATCGGCTGCCTGCCGTCGAAGGACTTGCTGGAGACGTGGAACCGGCGCGAGATCGATTTCATCGCCACCGACCCGACACGGGTGCCCCCGCTCGCCAACGCGCCGTTCGGGCCGACCGCGCATATGGGCCGCATGAGCGGCGAGGCACGGGCCGCTGCCGCCGCGACCGGCGCGCGCACCGTGCCGCCGCGTGAGCACGGCGGCAACTGCGACATCAAGGATCTGTCGCGCGGCGCGCGGGTCTATTTTCCGGTCTATGTGCCGGGCGGCGGCCTGTCCGTCGGCGACCTGCATTTCAGCCAGGGCGACGGCGAGATCACGTTCTGCGGGGCGATCGAGATGCCGGGCTGGATCCACCTGAAAGTGTCCGGCCTGATCAAGGACGGGATGGCCAAATACGGCATCCGCAACCCGATCTTCAAGCCGAGCCCGATCACGCCCAACTACAAGGACTACCTGATCTTCGAGGGCATCTCGGTCGACGAGCACGGGAAGCAGCACTATCTCGACGTGCACGTCGCCTATCGCCAGGCCTGCCTGAACGCGATCGAATATCTCAAGAAGTTCGGCTATTCGGGGGCTCAGGCTTACAGCATCCTCGGCACCGCGCCGGTGCAGGGGCATATCAGCGGCGTGGTCGATATCCCGAACGCCTGCGCGACGCTCTATCTGCCGACCGAGATTTTTGACTTCGACATCAGCCCCGGCATGGACGGGCCGACGAAATTCATCACTGGCGGGGTGGACGTGCCGCTGGCGGCCGACAAGTAGCCATGCCGACCTATGCATATGACTGCGCGGAGTGCGGCGGCTTCGATGCCCTGCGGCCGCTTGCCGAGTACGACCTGCCTGCCGCCTGCCCGGGCTGCGGGCAGGCCTGCGCGCGGGCGCTGACCTTGCCGCATGTCGCGGGGATGGACGGCGCGCGGCGGGTGGCGGCGGCGACCAACGAGCGGAGCGCGCACGCACCCCGCTCGACCCGCACGCACGGCGCCGGATGCGCGTGCTGCGCGCCGAAACGGCCCGGTGCGGCGAAGGGATTCCCCGCCGCGCGGCCGTGGATGATCAGCCACTGACCCGAAGATCCCCGGGGAGGCGCATCCCCGGGGATGCCGGTTACTCCGCCGCCTGGCGCGCCGGGATGCCCTCGATCGGGCAGTCGGCCACGCCGACCTCGCTGCGGGTCAGCGCTTCCACCTGTCGCTGCATTGCCTCCGGGTCCGTCACCCACTGGCGGTAGAATTCGTACGGGCACTCGGCCTTGCCGCTCGCGTTCTCGCGCGAGTTGATCATGCCGGTGTAGCCGCGATGCAGCAGCTTAAAGAGATGGTTCTGCGACTGCATGGACCGCCGGGCTTCGCGGATCAGCGGCACCGAAAGCTGCGCGTACTGGATGCCGTTCTCCTCGGTGCCGCATTCGCCGAGCGTCCGGCCGTCGAAGCCGATCACCGAGGAATGGCCGAAATAGGAATAGACGCCGTCGAAGCCGGCGGCATTGGCGACGGCGACGTAGACGTTGTTGGCCCAGGCCATCGCCTTGGCCATCAGCACCTGCTGCTCCCTGGCCGGATACATGTAGCCCTGGCAGCGCACGATCAACTCGGCGCCGCGCATCGCGCAGTCGCGCCAGATCTCGGGATAGTTGCCGTCGTCGCAGATGATCAGGCTGATCCTAAGGCCCTTCGGCCCATCGGAGACATAGGTGCAATCGCCCGGATACCAGCCCTCGATCGGGGTCCAGGGCATGATCTTGCGGTATTTCTGCATGATCTCGCCCTGGTTATTCATCAGGATCAGGGTGTTGTACGGCACCTTGTCGGGATGCAGCTCGTGGCGTTCCCCGGTGAGCGAAAAGACGCCCCAGACGCCGGCCTTGCGGCAGGCAGCGGCAAAAATCTCCGTCTCCTCGCCCGGGATCACAGCCGCGGTGTCGAACATCTCCTGGCGGTCGTACATGATCCCGTGCGTGCTGTATTCGGGGAAGATCACCAGGTCCATGCCGGGCAGCCCGGACTTCATGCCGACGATCATCTCGCCGATCGCGCGCGCGTTGGCGAGCACCTCGGCCTTGGTGTGCAGGCGCGGCATCTTGTAGTTCACCACTGCCACGCCGACCGTGTCGTGGCTGCTGCCGATATCGCCGTGGATCATGTCGTTTGCTCTCCGGTTGGAAACAGGCACACGGCGCGGCCCCGGGGGACCGCGCCGCGCCATGAAGGGAGGGATCAGACCGCGCGGGGTGTAGCGGCCGTCGCGGCGCCGAAGGCGGGTTTGCATGCGTCCTCGCAGGCGCCTTCGAGCGAGCAGCAAAGTGAGCAGATCGTGCCGCGGTGGAACGGACATGTCGCCATGTCCTGCTTCTCGTATTCGAAGCCGCAGCTCACGCAGGCCAGGCTGTGTGCCGCCTCGACGTCGGCGTACGGCGTGCGCGCCAGGTAGTAGCGGCCCTTGGTGGCGATCGCGATGATCGGCGAGCTGACGAAGGCGAGGCCGAGCGCGATGAAGGCGGAGAACGCCTGCGCGCCCGGGCCGAACAGCCCGAAGAACGCGATGATCGACACCACCGAGGCGAACACCATCGAGCCGAAGCCGACCGGGTTGAAGTTGTAGAGATGCGCCCGCTTGAACTCGATATGCTCCGGGCTCAGTTTCAGCAGCGGCTTGTTGATCACGAGATCGGCGGTCACCGCGCCGATCCATGCCACCGCGACGTTGGAGTAGAAGCCGAGGATGTTGCCCAGCACGGAGAACATGTTCAGCTCCATCAACGTGAGCGAGATCGCCACGTTGAAGAAGATGTAGACGATCCGCCCGGGATGGGCGTGCAGCAGCCGGGAGAAGAAGTTCGACCACGAAAGCGAGCCGGAATAGGCGTTGGTAACGTTGATCTTGATCTGCGACAGGATGACGAAGAACGTCGCCACGCTGAGCGCGGCAAAAGCCGGAAACATGTAGTTGTAGCCGGCGATATACATCTGGATCGGCTCGTTCGCCGCGGCCAGAGGCGTGCCGTGCGCGACCGCGACGGACGCGAAAAACGAACCCATCAACTGCTTCGCGGCACCCAATATGACCCAGCCGGGCCCCGCGCACAGTACCGCCGCCCACCACTTGACCCGGTTTTCCCGCGTCTTGTCGGGCATGAAGCGCAGATAATCCGCCTGTTCGCCGATCTGCGCGATCAAGGAGAGCGCGATGCCGGCAGCGCTGCCGAACAGCAGCCAGTCGAAATGCGACTTGCTCGGCGAATTGCCGGCGAAATTCACCCAGGTGTGCAGCGCCTGCGGGTCACCGATCAGAACTGCGATGGGCGGCGAAAACAACAGCAGCAGCCACAACGGCTGCGTCCAGACCTGCAATTTCGCCAGCAATGTCATCCCGAACACGACCAGCGGGATGATGATCAGCGAGCCCAGCGCATATCCGATCGGCAACGGAATGCCGAAATAGAGGTGGAACGCCTGGGCCATGATCGACCCTTCGAGCGCGAAGAAGATGAAGGTGAACGACGCATAGATGACCGAGGTGATGGTCGAGCCGAGATAGCCGAAGCCCGCGCCACGGGTGAGCAGATCGACATCGACGTTGTACTTGGCGCAGTAGTAGGCGATCGGGATGCCCGTGAGGAAGATCACCAGCGCCGCGGCGAGGATGCCCCAGAACGCGTTCTCGAACCCGAACTGCACCGCGAGCGAGCCGCCGATCGCCTGGTCGGCGAGATAGGCGATGCCGCCCAGCGCGGCGGAGGCGACCGCATAGCTCGACCAGCGGCGGAAACTCTTCGGTGCGTAGCGGAGCGAGTAGTCCTCCAGCACCGGGTTGTTGACGAATTTGTTGTAGGACCGACGTGCGCGTGGCGCGTCGGCGACGATTTCTGACATCGGCCCGGACTCCCCGTTGAACCTTGGGGAGGCTAGGCAGGAATGCTGCGGTGCAGTATGCGGCATTTGACGTACGCGCCGGCGCGCAGAACCGGAATATCACGCCCATCGACTTCCACGGTGAATGGAACGACACCATCGAACCCCGAAGATCAGACGATCGACGCTGTTGATCTGCCTCCGGCCCTGCCGTCGCTGGCACCCGCCGCGCCGCCGCCGTATGCTGGCCCCGCACCGCGGCAGGCGCACCTCCACCCGGGTCTCGCCTCGCCCTCGGGCCGCCGGAGCCGCGCCCGCATGAGCACCATCATTCGCGGAAAGCATGTCACCACCCGCAGCCTCGACCGGCACGCCTGCGAGCAGATCGCGGACGGTGCCGTGCTCGAACGCGACGGCGTCATTGCCGCGATCGGCCGCTTCGCCGACATCCGGCGCGACCATCCCGACGTGCCCGTCGTCGGCACCGGTGACGAGGTCGTGCTGCCTGGATTCGTGAACGGCCATCACCATGTCGGACTGACGCCGTTCCAGCTCGGCGCACCGGACATGCCGCTGGAACTGTGGTTCGCCACCCGCCTCGTGATCCGGGCGATCGATCCCTACCTCGACACACTATATTCTGCCTTCGACATGGTCTCTTCCGGCATCACGACGGTCCAGCACATCCACGGCTGGGTGCCGGGACCGTTGGCCGCTGTCGAGGCCTCGGCCGAGCAGGTGATCCGTGCCTATGAGGATGTCGGCATGCGCGTATCCTACTGTTTCGCGTTGCGTGACCAGAACCACCTCGTCTACGCCCCGAATCGCGAATTCATGGCCCGCGTGCCGGACGCCGTGAAGCCGCTGCTCGCCCGGCATTTCGCCCGCTTCCAGCTCGACGCCGCGGACACGGTCGCACTGTTCGCGCATCTGCGCGCCAGGCACGACCCGAAGCCGCGGGTGAAGATCCAGCTCGCGCCCGGCAATCTGCACTGGTGCTCCGATCGGGCGCTGGAACTGCTGGCCGAGACCTCCGCGCGCTACGACGCGCCGTTGCACATGCACCTGGTAGAGACGGCGTACCAGAAGGAATACGCCCGCCGCCGCGGCGGTGGAACGGCGCTCGACTACATCGCCCGCTTCGGGCTGCTCGGCCCGAACATGACCCTGGGTCACGGGGTCTGGCTGACCGCGGCGGATATCGACCGTGTCGCCGAGACCGGCACGCACATCTGCCACAACTGCAGCTCCAACTTCCGGCTGCGGTCGGGCGTCGCGCCGCTGAATCGGTTCGAGGCCCGCGGCATCAACGTCGCGATGGGCCTCGACGAAGCTGGCATCAACGACGATCGCGACATGCTGCAGGAGATGCGCATGGTCCTGCGCGCCCATCGCGAACCCGGGATGGGCGACGACGTGCCCACCACCGCGCAGGTGTTCCGCATGGCGACCGCGGGCGGGGCGATGACCACGCCCTACGGCGCCGACATCGGCTGCCTGGAGGTCGGGCGCGCCGCCGACATGGTGCTGATCGACTGGCAGCAGGTGAGCTTCCCCTACCTCGACGCCGAGGTGTCGGTGCTGGACGCGGTGATCCAGCGGGCCAAGGTGGCAGGCGTGCGCGCGGTGATCGTGGGCGGCGAAACGATCTACCGCAACGGGACGTTCACCCGCCTCGACCACCAGGCCGCCCTGCGCCAACTTGCGGACATGCTGAAACGCGACCTGACCCCGGAGGAGCAGGAGCGCCGGCACCTGGCCAAGGCAGTGCTGCCGCACGTGCGCGCCTTCTACGACGGCTATATCGACCCCGAGGCGCACGAGCCCTTCTATCGCCAGAGCGCCCGCCGCTAGCGTCCCGTCTCCGAAAGTCGCTTCCGCATTTACGGAACACTGGCTCTATGTTTTCAGTGGCCTGCTGGTCCCTGAAATGGGAAGACATTTCAGGGGCAGGACACTGGCCCGCGATCAGGAAATCCAATCCGCCGCAGCGGCAAAAGCGATTCGCCTCGCGCCCGGTGCGCGCCCACGCTGCGCGCCAGCGCCAGGAGCGAGCGGCGGTGCCGAACGTGTTCTTCGTCAACGGGCCGAACGCCAACCTGTACGGGCTCGACCCGGACGGGACCTACGGCACCGAAAGCTTCGGGTCCATCCGCGCGCGTTGCCTGGCCTGCGCGGCGTCGGCCGGGATCGCGCTCGATTTCCGCCAGTCCAACCACGAAGGGGTGATCGTCGACTGGATCCAGGACGCAAGGCGGGACGCGGCCGGCGTCATCATCAACGCCGCCGGTCTGACCTGCACCTCGATCTCCATCCTGGATGCGCTGCGCGCGTTCCCCGGCCCGATCATCGCAGCGCAGATGAGCAACATCTGGCGTCGCGAGGCGTTCCGTCACCACTCCTATATCTCGCCGGCCGCAACGGGGCTCATCGCCGGGCTCGGGGCGATGGGATACGAGTTCGCGATCATCGCCATGTCCCGCCTGCTCGCGGCGTGAGCGCGGACGCGCTGGTCGCGGCGTTGCGGTCGGGCCGGTTCACGGAGCACGTCCGGCGGCTGCGCTCAGGCGCGCCGCCGCTGCACCAGGTCGACCTGGGCCGGGGCCACTGATCCGGATACGAGCGGCCCGCCAGAGCGGAAGGCCTCCCGCAGGGAGTCGGCGAAAGCCGCCACGGCCGGGCGCGGTGCGTGGCGGGCCCGCCGCAGGCTCATCACCTTCACCGGCAGCAGGCTTTCGGTGAGCGGCAGGATCGCGATGCGGCTGCCGTCCCGAATACCTGATGGAGATCGATATCATCGCGGTGACCCCGCCCACGTCCGCCGCGCGGCCGCAGACCGCATGACGTTCTCGATCGCCGCGCGCTGCGCGCGTTCGGGACGCTTCGCGATCGCGGTGGCATCCTCCTCGCCGGCGGTGGCGGCGCGGTGCGCCCATGCGCGCGCCGGCGTCGGTGCGGTGGGATCGCAGAACGTCACCGATCCGCGGCTGGGGCCGCAGGGGCTCGACCTGCTGGCGCGCGGTATGAGCGCAGCCGAGACGATCGCCGCGATCGCTGCGGTTACGACGCATGCCTGCTATCGGCAACTCTCGGCGGTCGACCGCGCCGGGCGGGCGGCGGCTTTTCGGGTCCGCATACGCTCGGCGTGTATGCCGCCGTCACGGCGGAAAATGCCGTCGCGGCGGGCAACCTGCTGGCCGACTCCGGCGTACCGCAACGCATGCTGGATGCGCTTATCGCCGCCCAGGACGTCGATCTTGGCGACCGAACGATTGCCGCGATGGCGGCCGATCTGGCGGCGGGCGGCGACGCCGGGCCGATCCGCTCCGCCGGGCTCCCGCTCGTCGATGACGTGGACTGGCCGATCGCGGACCTGCGGGTCGACTGGCGTGACGCGCCGATCACCGCGCTCACGTCTTTGTGGCGCCTGTGGCAGCCGCAGATGCACGCCTATGTGGAGCGCGCCCTGCGCCTGGACGTTGCGTCGTCGTTCGGCGTGCCCGAGGACGCCTAGCGCCACCCGATCCGCTCGCGCCCAGCGCGGAGCCCGGCGCGCGGCCGTCTTCGGCGGCGCGCGGAAGATGCAGCCGGCGCCTGATAAACCCGCACGATCCTCCCGCGCGCAGGCCGCCCAGGGCTCCGGCAGGCATGCGCAATCGCGCCGATGCTTGAAGATGGCACGATTGCGCAAGTTGTACGCGACGAATGTCCGTCTTGTGTGCAAGTTAGGCATCGCAACGAAATCGCGTGCGCCGGGATCAGAACTCCCGCAAGGTCTGCCGCAATGTCCCGCCCGAATAGGCGGTGCGCGCCAGGCCACGCCGTTGCAATGCGGGAACAAGACCTTCTGTGACCTCGGTGATGAAGCGCCGGTTGGTGCGCTGGAACGGGGTGCTGATCAGGAACCCGTCGCCGCCCACAGCCTCCGCTACCCGACCCATGCGGTCTGCGACGGTGTCCGGCGAACCGACGAACTCCAGTTCCGCCGACGCGGTGCTGAACCGTTCCATCGCGAGCTGCCTCAAGGTCTTGCCGCTGCCCCATTGCGCAAATTTGTCGAGCGATCCCTGCTCCCCGTTCGTGGTCAGCCGCGGCAGCGGTTTATCCAGGTTGTATTTAGAGAAGTCGATGTCGGTGACGGTGGCCACGCTCGCCAGCGCGCGTTCGATGAAGCGCGGCGAGGAGACCATGCGGTCGCGCTTGGCCCGCGCTTCCGCGTCGGTCTCGGCGAGCACCGGATAGACCAGGAACAGCACCTTGATCTCATCCGGGTCGCGCCCGAACGAGGCGGCGTGGCGCCGCACGTCGTCGCGATAGCTCTTCATGCCGTCGATATCGTTCGCGGTGGCGATGATCGAATCCGCATGCTTGGCCGCGAACGCCCGGCCGCGCGGTGAGCCGCCGGCCTGGACGAACACCGGACGTCCCTGCGGCGAGCGCACCGTGTTCAACGGCCCGCGCACCTTGAAGAACTTGCCTTCGAAGTTGATCGGCCGAATCTTGCGGAAATCGGCGTAGGTGCCGGTTTCCCGGTCCATCACGACCGCGTCCGGGTCCCAGGAGTTGAACAACGCCCGCACCAGCGCGACATATTCATCGGCCATGTCGTAGCGCTGGTCGCGTGGCGGCAGCCGGTCCATGCCGAAGTTCTGGGCCGCCGCATCCTCGCCGCTGGTCACGATATTCCAACCAAACCGCCCGCCGGCGATGTGGTCCAGGGTCGAACACAGCCGCGCGAGCATGAACGGCGGATACGCCAGGGTAGAGAAGGTCGCCACCACGCCGAGGTTGCGCGTGCCGGCGCTGATGAGGGCTGCCAGCGGCGACGGATCGTGCTTCGGCACCTGCAGCGCATGGCGCAGCGCCGCATCCGCGTTCTCGCCATAGGCTTCCGAGACCATCAACGTGTCTTCGATCATGATGTAGTCGAAGCAGGCCCGCTCCAGTGCCTTTGCCATGTCGACGTAGAAGCTGCCGTCCCAGGGCGAGCCGCCGACCGCCAGCGGGTGGTCCCACTCGCCGGGTGTGAAATTCATGAACCAACCCAGGTGCAGGGGCTTGCTCGCCATCTTCAGCCTCATCCGGTTACGCCGATGTCGTCTCGGATGGAGCAATCGGCGTGCCACTCGACCGCGCGCACGGCGCTGGCGATTGGCACACTGTTTGCTTGGCATAGTTCCACCACCATCACACACAGAGGTTGTTCGATGCTTAGACGATCGCTCCTCGCTGGTGCCGGGGCGGCCAGTGTTGTCGGCCTGTCCTCGATCGGTTTCGCCTACGCGGACACGCTGGAGAAGGTGAAGAAGCGCGGGGTACTGATCGTCGGCATGGAAGCCGCCTACGTGCCCTACGAATCCTTCAAGGACGGCAAGATCGTGGGCTACGATCCCGATATCATCACCATCATGGCGAAGAACCTCGGCGTGAAGGCCCGCCTGGTCGATACCGCGTGGGCCGGCATCATTCCCGCGCTATATGCCGGGAAGTTCGACTGCGTCATTTCGGCCATGACGATCACCAAGGCACGCGCGGCAAAAGTCGCGTTCTCGATGCCGTACGCCGATGCGAGCAACGTCATCCTGCTGCGCGCTGACGATGACCGGATCAAGACCGCCTATGACCTGTCCGGCAAGGTGATCGGCGTGCAGCTCGGCAGCGCCGCCGCCCAGATCATCCAGTCCTTCGCGGCCAAGCTGAAGGCGAAGGGCCTGCCCGGCTACGCCAATGTGAAGCAGTACGACCACTACCCGGAAGCCTATCAGGACCTGCTCGACAAGCGGGTGGACGCGGTGGTCAATTCGAAATCCACCTTGATGGTGGTGATGCTGGACGCACCGGGCAAGTTCAAGATCCTGCCCGGCATCTCCGATATCCATGCCTATTTCGGCATGGCCTTCCGCAAGCAGGATACGGCGTTGCTCGCTTTCGTGAACGGACAGCTTGCGGAGCTGAAGAAGGATGGCGAGCTTGCCAAGCTGCAGATGAAATGGTTCGGCGCCACGATGGCAACACCGAACACGATCCCGGCCGTGCTTCCTCCCTGATATCGCGGGCACATGAACGGCTTCGACTGGGGCGCCATCTGGTATGCCGTCCCGTACATGTTCCAGGGTACGCTGGTGACCCTGGAGATCTCGGCCTGTTCGATGGTCGTGGCGACCCTGGTGGGTGTGGTCATGGGCCTGATCAGTGTCTCCGACCTCGGGTTCCTGAAGCGGATCGTGCGCGCCTATGTCTATTTCGTCCGCGGCACGCCGGCGCTGGTGCAGATATTCCTGGTGTATTTCGCGTTGCCGCGCATCGGCCTGGAATTGTCGTCCTTCTGGAGCGGCGTCGTGGCGCTGGCCTTCAACTCGGCCGGGTTCGTATCGGAAATCGTGCGCGCCGGCCTGCAATCCATCGATCCGGGCCAGAACGAGGCGGCCTTGTTGATCGGCATGACCAACCGGCAGTCGATCGTGCACATCCTGCTGCCGCAATCCCTGCGTCGGATCACCCCGCCGCTCACGAACGAGATGATCACGATCGTGAAAAGCTCCTCGTTGCTGTCGGTGATCTCCGTCACCGAGCTGACCCGCTCGGCGCAGTTGATCATCGCAGCGAAATTCGTGCCGTTCGAACTTTATCTGGCGCTCGCCGTCTACTACCTCGTGATCATCTCGGCGATGGCGCAGGTGTCGGAATATGTCGAGCGGCGGCTGGCATGAGCGGCGAACTGCTGCTCAGCATCCGCCGGGTCTCGAAGACCTTCGGCGACGTACCGGTGGTCGATCGGGTCGATCTGGACGTGAGTCGCGGCGAGATCGTGATGGTGATCGGCCCGAGCGGGGCCGGCAAATCCACCCTGCTCCGCTGCGTGAACCGGATGGAGATCGCCTCGGAGGGCGACATCCTGCTCGAAGGCGTGAACATGGCAGGCGAGATGCGCAACGGCAAGCTCGCGCCCGACCCCCACCCCGTCACGGCGCGCAAGCGGCGGCGCATCGGCATGGTGTTCCAGCGGTTCAACCTGTTCGCGCATCTGACCGCGCTCGACAACGTGGCGATCGGGCCGCGCCTGGTGCTGGGCATGAAGCGGGCCGAGGCAAGGGCGCTGGCAGCCGAACACCTCCAACGGGTGCGCCTGTCGCAGCACGCGATGAAACGCCCGGCGCAACTCTCCGGCGGCCAGCAGCAGCGGGTGGCGATCGCGCGCGCGATGGCGATGCGCCCGGTGCTGATGCTGTTCGACGAACCAACCTCCGCGCTCGACCCCGAACTGGTGGGCGAAGTGCTGGAAGTGATCCGCGAGCTGGCCGACGCCGGCATGACCATGCTGGTGGTCACGCACGAGATGCAGTTCGCGCGCGAGATCGGCACCCGCGTGCTGTTCATGGACGCCGGACGGGTGCTGGAGGATGCAGCGCCGCAGGCCTTCTTCGCCACCCCCCGGCACGAGCGGGCGCGGGAGTTCCTGCGCCGGGTACGGGCAGCGCCGGTGGGTTAACGGTCGAAATATCCCGCCCGCACCGCCATTCCGATCAGGTTCACGATCAGCCTTCCCGCCGTGATGCACGTGATCCGATTCACGTCCACCCGCGGCGTGATTTCGACGACATCCATCCCGACCACCCGGCCCTTGCGCACCAGGCCGTGGATCAGCCGGCGCGCCTGGGCGAAGGTGACGCCGCCCGGGCATGGCGCGGCCACCGCCGGGGCGATCGACGGGTCCATCCCATCCATGTCGATGGTGAGATAGTAACGGCCTCCGTCGGGAATGCGCGCGAGCACCGCATCCATGCCGACATCGTGCAGCTCGGCCGCGGTGATGAGCTGCGCGCCGTAGCTGCGTGCGGCGGCGACCTCGTCGGGGCGCGCGCTGCCGGTGGCGCGCAGGCCGATCTGGAAAATCCCGCCGATATGCGCCATCTCGGAAGCCCTGCGGATGGGGCTCGACAATCCCTCGCGCACGCCGCCCACCTCATCGCGCCAGTCGATGTGCTGGTCGAGCTGGATCAGGGTGATGGGCCCGTGGCGATCGAACGCGCGCAGCACCGGGATCGGGATGCCGTGGTCGCCGCCGAGCACGATCGGCAGTGCCCCCGCCCGCAGGATGGCGCGCACCACCTCTTCGGTCCGCCGCGCGTGCGCGGCGGGGTCGGCCACATCGCTGCGGACATCGCCGCAATCGACCGCACGGATGGGCCGCCCGTCGTACAGCGGACCACCCAGATCGAAATCGTAGCGTTCCAGTCCGCGCACGATCTGGACCGAAGCTTCGCGCATGGCGGTCGGCGCATTGCTCTGGTCGTTGGTGATGTCCTCGAAGGTGTAGGCCTGGCCGTACGGCACGCCGAGGAAGGCGATATCGGCCTGCAGATCCGCAAGACTCCCCGCCGGCTCGGAATGGAGGAAGGTGCCCGGCGTGCGGCGCGGCGGCTGGACCGGTGACATTGCGAAATTCCTCGTCCGGTGCGGCCCGGCTCAGGCCGCTTCATAGATGCCGACGTGCAGATCGCTCGGATACCAGCCGGCAACCGGGTTGAACTCCTGCGGGCAGGCCGACAGGGCAACGATGCAGTCGATCCAGGACCGGAACAGGACGAAATCGCCCGGCTGCGACGGGCATTCCCCGGTCTCCACCCGTCCGTCCGGCAGCACCATGACGTTCATGAACAGGTTTACCGGCTGCGGAATGGCGATCCGACCGGGAATGAGGGGTGCCAGCGCCGTGCGGAAATTCTGCGCGCAACTCGGATGCTCGCCCTGCACGCCATACAGGCGGTAGCGATGCGCGTCGCATGGGGCGGTGAGCAGGTCGTGGACGCCACAGCTATCGGCGATCATCTGCAGGATCGGGCGGCGATGGTTGCTGTGGAAGGATTCCCCCGGGCGCGGGCACAGCCGGTTCACCCAGACCCGCGTGTGCATCGCCGAGAGATGCTCCTCCGGATCATCGGCGTTGAAGGCCCAGAAATCGCCGGCCTGCTTGCCGCAGGGATCGAGGATGCGGAGATACTGCCCTGCTTCCAGCCGGTCCGCCCAGCCCGACTTCGCCGCCACGACGGCGGCGCGCAGGAGGCGCAGCCTCTGGGTGCGCTTCCCGTTCAGCGCGATGTCGAGCTGCCCCGGCATGTCCGGAGCAGCGGCAAGGTCCCCGCCCGTGCTCATCGGGACGGGACGATGGTGGCGGCGACGGGCATGACGGTCTCCATTCGGTCTCGTATCGGCATGTTCGATTGTACCCGCCGCGGGACCGTGTGCAAGCCGGTTGATCGGGAGAGAAACCCGAACATCATACCAGCAACGTGTCCTCCAGGGCCCAGGCCGCGATCGTTCGCCGCAAGCGCCGTCAAAATCGGCGCGGCGAGGATTGATACATCTTCCGGCTCTCAGCGTATCGCGAGGAAGCGCAGCAGAGCGTCCGGCTGCACGGTTGCTGCCGGCTGCTCGTGGACGATCCGCCCGGTGTCCATGACGTAGACCCGATCGGCAACCGCGAGGGCGCTGAACAGATTCTGCTCGACCAGCAGCACACCGAGGCCGGCGCTGCGCAGTTCGGCGATGATCGCGCAGACGTGCTGGACCATGACCGGCGCCAGGCCTTCGGTCGGCTCGTCCATCAGCAGCAGGCGCGGGTCGGTCATCAGGGCGCGCCCGATCGCCAGCATCTGGCGCTCCCCGCCCGACAACTGGCCACCGCGGTGGCTGCGCCGCTCGGCCAGGCGCGGGAACAGCTCCAGCACCCGGGCCACGGTCCAGCCCGTGCGCACCCGCGCCGGTTTCAGGCTGGTCAGGTGTTCCATGACCGTGAGCGAGGGGAACAGCCGCCGCCCCTGCGGCACGATCGACACGCCGAGGCGCGCGATCCGGTGCGGCGGCAGGCCGAGCAGGTCGGTGCCGTCCCAGCGCACCGCGCCGGCGCGCGGCTCGGGCGGGCGCAGGCCCATGACGCTCCGCACCAGGGTCGTCTTGCCCATGCCGTTGCGCCCGAGCAACGCCACCACCTCCCCGTGGCCGACATGCAGGCAGGCCCCGCGCAGCACCTGGGCGGCGCCGTAGCCGGCTTCCAGCGCCTGCACCCCCAGCCCCGAGGGGCGTTCAGGCGCGGACATGGGGCGTGCCCAGATAGACGCGGCGGACGTCCGGATCGGTGCGGATCGCCTCCGGCGTGCCGGCGGCAATCGTCCGCCCGCTGTCGAGGCAGGTGATGCGATCGACCAGCGACAGCACGAGGTCCATGTCGTGCTCGATCATCAGCACCGTCAGGCTGCGCGGCAGGCCGGCGATGATCTGCGCGAGCAGGCTGCGTTCCGTGGGCGACAGGCCCGCCGCCGGCTCGTCCAGCAGCAGCAGCCGCGGCGCGCCGACCAGCGCGAGGGCGAGTTCGAGCTGACGTTGCGCGCCGTAGGACAGGGTCGCCACCGCCGCCTCGCCGTGTCCCGCGAGCCCGCAGGCGCCGAGCGCCGCGGCGATCGCCTCCCGCCCCGCCGCATCTGGCCGGTCCCGCCCGAGCAGTGCCCACGGCCGCCAGGTGCAGCCATATAGCCCGAGCCGCATGGTCTCGGCGATCGTCAGGCTCGGGAACAGGGTGGTGATCTGGAACGTGCGCCCGAGGCCGAGCCGTGCCCGGCGCGGCACCGAGGCGGTGGTGATATCGATCCCGCCCAGCCGCACCCGCCCCGCGTTCACCGCGACCAGCCCGGCGACGGCGTTGAACAGGGTCGTCTTGCCGGCGCCGTTGGGGCCGATCACCGCATGCCGCTCGCCGGCGGCCACGCGCAGGCTGACCGCATCGACCGCGACCAGCCCGCCGAATTGGACCGCAACGTTCTCGATCTCCAGCATCGGCCCGGTATGCGCCTCAGGTCTTCGCGATCCCCTGGAAGCTGCGCGAGTAGGACGGCTGCTTCAGGTATTGCGCCAGGTTGTAGGTCCAGAACTGCGACACGTGCGGGTAGCTGTGGATCGGCACGTTCCACCACTTGCCCTGCGGGTTCTTCACCACCTTGCGGATGAAGATCGTGTAGATTGGGTTGCCGTAGGCATCGAGCGTGACGGGATAGCCGAGCGGCGAGCCGACCAGCGTGGTGGACTCCACAGCAGCCAGCAGCTTCTTCGGATTCCCCACCGTGTCGCCGATCTTCGGCAGCGCCTCGTCGATCCACATCGCCGCCGAATACATCGCGAAGCCATAGAGCGACGGCAGGGTGCCGAATTTCTTCACATGCGCGGCCGCGTAGGCCTGGGTGGTCGGGTTGGCCGAGCCCTCGGCGAATTGCGCCGCCGAGACGATGCCCTCGACCTCCGGACCCATGGTGCGGATCACCGATTGGTCGGTGAAGTTCATCGAGCCCAGCAGGGGGATTTTCCCCTTCAGCCCGAAGCTTGCGTATTGCTCGATGAAGCGGGTGGCATCGGCGCCGGTCTGCATGGCGAAGATCGCATCCACGCCGGCATTGGCGAGCTGGCCCAGATAGGGGCTGAAATCGGCGGTGTTGAGCGGGTTCCAGAACTGCGCGGTGATCTTGCCGCCCGCCGCGGTGAAGGTCTGTGCCAGACCACCGCACTGCTCGTAGCCGAAGGTGTAGTCCTGGCTGATAGTGGCGATCTTCTTGTAGCCCTGTTGCGCCGCCCAGGCCCCGAACGGGTGCGTGGTCTGGCTCGCGGAATAGCCCGCGACCCGCACCACGTTCGGGATGCGGTCGCGCTGGGTCAGATTGTCGGCGGCGACGATCGGGATGAAATACGGCGTGCCGGTGCCCTTGACGTAGTTGGCGACCGCAAGCCCGGTGTTCGCCAACAGGTCGCCCACCAGCATGTCGACATGCGACTGCTCGACCAGTTGACGCGCTTTCGCGAGCGCGGTGTCGGGGTTGGAGCCGTCGTCCTCGACCAGCAGCTCCACCTTGCGCGCGCCGGCTTGGTTGCCGTGCAGCGCCCAGAACCAGGAGAAATCCTGCACCATCTCCTTGCCGCCGGCGGCAACCACGCCGGTAAGCGGGGCCAGCACCCCGATGCGGATCGGTGCCGGTGCGGCGCGCACGATCGCCGGCGCGGCGAGTGCCGCGGCGGCGGTGCCGGCGGAAAGCCTGATCATGTCCCTGCGTCGCATGGTCCCACTCCTCGTTACGATAAGGGTTTTCTGGCCGCCGCGCGCGGGCGCAGCCGTCGCAACTGGCCGATCAGGCCAGTGGGGGCGAAGATCATCAGCCCTATGAACATCAGCCCCATCACGCTCTGCCAGCGATCGGTGTATTCGCTCACGACGTTCTGCAGGATCACCAGCACCCCCGCGCCGACGAAGCTGCCGAACAGGGTACCGACGCCGCCGATGATGGCGATCAGCAGCCCGGCGACGGAGGTGGAAAGTGCCACCGTGCTCGGGCTCGCGAATTCGTTGAACATCCCATACAATCCGCCGCCGATCCCGGCGATCAGCCCGGAGCCGGCGAAGCCCGCGATCAGCAGCGCGGTCGTGCCGTAGCCGAGGCTCTGCATCCGCAGACCCGAATCGCGGATGCCGCGCAAGGCGAGGCCGAACGGGGAGCGCACGAGGCGCCAGGCGCCCGCGGCGGTCGCGACGGTCGCCGCCAGGACCAGCCAATAGAGCGCCGGACCGCTCGCAATCAACGCCGGGCGGGCGCCACCTCGCAGCCCGTTCTCCCCGCCTGTCACGCTGCTCCAGCGCAGGCAGACGCCCCAGACCACCATCCCGAGGGCGAGGGTGAGCAGCAGGAAATAGACCCCACCGGTTCGCACCGCCAAGGCGGCGAACACGAGCGCCACCAGCACCGCCGCGGCGACGCCCAGCAGCAGCCCGATCCATGGCGAGAGGTGCAACGTGGCGGAACAGTACAGGCTGACATAGGTCGCGGTCCCGAAGATCGCCCCGTGCCCGAGCGAGGTGCGCCCGGCATAGCCCGCCAACAGATCGACGGACATGCCAAGCAGTGCGAACACCAGCACCTGCACCGCAAGACTGAGCTGGTAGTCCGGCAGCACCCAGGGCAGCGCGACAAGCGCCGCTGCGCCGGCGAGGAAGGCTGGCAGACGGGCCATCCCTCAGGCCGCCCGGCCGAACAGGCCAAGCGGACGGAACGCCAGAATCGCCGCCATCGGGCCGAAGATCACGAAATAATCCAGCTCAGGAAACATCACCTGCCCGATCGCGTTCAGCAGCCCGACCAGCAGCGCGCCCACCGCCGCGCCGGCCAGGCTGCCGCGCCCGCCGATGACGACGACAGCGAGCGAGAACACCAGGATCTCGGAATCCGCGCCCGGGTACAAGGTCAGGAACGCCCCGCCCACAACGCCGCCAAGTCCGGCCAGCGCTGCGCCGAGCAGGAATGTGATCAGGAAGATCCGCTGGATATCGACGCCCATCGCCGAGATCGTCTCGGTGTCATCGACCCCGGCCCGGATCAGCGCGCCAAGCCGGGTCCGGTGCAGCAGCAGCCACAGCCCGCAGAACACCACGACGCCGAGCGCCAGCACGAACAGCCGGAACCGCGGATAATAGACGCCGGCGAAGTGCGCCGCACCCGACAGCACCGGCGGAATCGGCACGCTGAGCGTATCGCCGCCCCAGGTCACGAGGCACAGATCGTCGATCACCAACGCGACGCCGAGGGTGAGCAGCACCTGGCGCAGTTCGAAACCGCGCACGAATCCGAGCAGCCCGTGATCGAGCACAAGGCCGAGCGCCGCCGCCCCCGCCATCGCCCCCAACACGCCGAGCGCGAAGGACCCGCTGAGTACCGCGGCGCTGTAGCCCATGTAGCCGCCGGCGAGGTAGATCGCCCCGTGCGCGAGGTTGACGATACGCAACAGCCCGAAGATCAGGGTGAACCCGGCTGCGACCAGGAACAGCAGTGCGGCGAAGGTCAGCCCGTTCAGCAGCGAGAAAAGATTGAGGGCCGCCATCAGGCGTTTGCACCGCTGCGCGGCGGCGGGGCAAGCGCGCCGTCCATGATCGCCGACGCATTCAGCACATGGCCGAAGGCGTTGGCTATGCAGGCGAGCGCGGCACGGTGCAGTTCCGGCGTATCCATTGTATCGACGCAATCTTCCACCACCACCGCCGCATAGTCGCGCACATTGGCGGCGATCGCCGTCGCCAGCACGCAGGAATTGGTGTTCACCCCGGTTATCAGCACGGTGTCGATCCCGTGCGCGCGCAAGGTGAAGTCGAGGTCGGTGGCGACGAAGCAGTCGTAACGCTTCTTCGTGGCCAGGACGTGGTCGCGCGGATCGAGGAGCGCCGGCATCACCTCCACCCCCGGGCTGCCGGCGAGGTTGTGGCGCAGCGCATTGCGCCGGGTGGCGGAGGGCGTGCGGGCCAGCACGTTCCAGAACGGGTTGGCACGGATTTCCTCGGCGTCGCGGTAGCAGGTGAGCATGTGGAGGACGGGGATGCCCTGCGCGCGCGCCCAGGCGAAGAAGCGCGCATTGGCCGCGATCACCCGCGCCGCAACATCGGGTGCGGTCGGCATGGTGGCGACCGAAGGATCGAGATGGCCGCGATGCAAATCGATCGCGACGATTGCAGGACGGAGCGCAGCAAGGCCGAGATCCATGGCGAGGGTCAGTCCTGGACAGCGGAACGGGGGACGGAGGCACGACGGGCGAGTCGGCGCACCAGGGAATGGCGCAGGCTAAGCACGTGCTCGCGCATCAACTCCTCCGCCTGGCGCGGTGCGCGGCGCAGGATCGCCTCGATGATGCGATGGTGTGCCTCGTGCCGGCTGCGCACGTCTTCCAGCTCGAACGCCACGACGTTGTGCGGCGCGCTTTGCGGCACCCGCTGGCAGAAGCGGATGACGTCGCGCACCAGCGCGGAGCCGGCGGCAGCGTGGATGGCGCCGTGGATGTCCTCGTTGATGCGCGCGTAGGCAGCGCGGGTGGGGGCCTCCGGCGCCGGCGCGGCGAGCAGCGCGTCGCCTTCTTCCAGCGCCGCCTGCAGCACCGCCTCGACCGCGGGGCCGAGGCCGCGTTCGGCGGCCAGCCGGGCGGCGAGACCTTCGGCCAGGGCACGCAATTCGAACGCATCGGCAATGTCGGACAGGGCGAAGCCGCGCACTGTGAAGCCCCGGTTGGGCTGGTGCAGCAGCAGCCCCTCCCCCGCCAAGGTCTGCAAGGCGGCGCGGACAGGGGTGCGGGAGATGCCGAGCGCCTGCGCCAGGCGCACCTCGTTCAGCCGCGTGCCGGGCAGATTGGCGTCGTCCAGCAGGGCGGCGCGGAGCAGGGCGGTGGCGGAGACCGTGCTGCTGTCCGATACTTCCCGCCCTGGCGGCAGCCCAGCGTCCTGAGTCCGATTGCTCATACCCGAGGCAGGTTAGAATCGGATTTGGCTCGCCGCAAGACATATTGTATTCATTTGCCGTAGGAATATGCACATCGATCGAAGGGACCCCGCCATGCTGCCTACGGAACGCCTCGACTACTCTGCGATCCCGGAACGCCTCCCGCTGCGCCTGCCCGACGGCGCGCGCACGGCGGTCTGGGTGATCGTGAACGTGGAGGCGTGGAACCCGCACGAGACCATGCCCCGCACCGTGCTCACCCCACCCGCCGGCGGAGCGCCGACCCCGGACATTCCCAACTGGTGCTGGCATGAATACGGCAACCGGGTAGGATTCTGGCGCTTCACCGAGATTTTCGACGAAATGCGCATCCCGGCCGTGCTCGCAATCAACGGCTCGGCGATCGGACCCTACGCGCCGATCGTGCGTGCGGCGCTGCAGCGGAACTGGGAATTCATCGGCCACGGGTTCAGCCAGAAGAACATGCAACACGTCGCCGACGAGCGCGCCGACATCGCTGCCACCAGGGACGCGATCGCCGCCGTCACCGGCCGTCCGCCGCGCGGCTGGCTGGGTCCGGGCCTGACCGAGACCTGGGAGACACCGGACCTGCTCGCCGAGGCGGGCTTCGACTACGTCTGCGACTGGGTGCTGGACGACCAGCCGGTGCGGCTCGCCACCCGCACCCGCCCGATCGTCAACATCCCCTACACGCAGGAATGCAACGATGTCGCGATGATGCTGATCCAGCATCATCCGGCGCGCGAGTACCGCGACCGCGCGATCGACCAGTTCGACCAGCTCTACGCCGACAGCCGCGACAGCGCGCGGGTGATGGCGCTGGTCGTGCACCCCTACATCATGGGCGCGCCGCACCGGGCCCGCTATCTGCGCGAGGCGCTGCGCCATATCCGTGGCCACAAGGACGCGCTGTTCTGCACCGGCGCACAGATCCACGACTGGTACATAGGTCAGGTGCCTGCGTGAACGCGCCCGCCCGACACGGAGGCGCTGCCCTGCTACGAAAAATAGGAGCGGCGTAGCCAGGCCCGGAGCCTGTCCAAAACGGCCCCGGCGGCAGAATTCTCGCCGTCAGGGCCGAGGAAACGCACAGAAACCCCGCCCAACAGGCCGCCGTGAGCGCCCATAGGACAGGATATCCCTCAAAAGCGGGCGATTTTCCGCAGCCTGTTAGTCTTACTGTGTCATAAGGTGCATCCTGCGTGTGGCCTGCTGGCAGCAAGGGCAGCGCGGCAGGGTTCTTGCGATGGCGCGCGCTATCGCGATCCGGACAGATGTGATCGAGGTCGGGACATGACGTTCAGGTCGGATCGGGGGATCCGCGGGGTCGATAACCGTTGGGAAGGCGATGCTCTTGGATGAGAACGGTGTTGCATGGTCCTGAGGGGGAAATCGTTCCCCTTTCGGAGATCAGGAATCCGTATGCGGCGATGCACAGCGTGGCGTGATGGCGAAAGCCACGCCACCCTCGCCCCTCGTAATGGCCGAGCCCAAGTTCCTGCTTGAGGTCCTGGTAATCCCGCTCGATCCGCCAGCGCAGCTTGGTAGCGTTCACCAGTGCGCGCCGGCTGATGTTTTCTGGCAGTGTGGACAGAAAGTATTTCGTCGGCTCGGCTTCGTCCGCGGGCCATTCGATCAGGCACCATTCCTCAGGGCGTGGTGTGGAACGGTGATAATCGCGATGCGCGGGACGCACACGCACCGCCGCGAAGCGCGAAGCGAGTTTGGTGTTGGTCCCTTCGCGCCAGGTGACCCGCCGCCACGCCTTTTGGGGAAGGTCGAGCGCCAGTTGCCTGGCCGAGACCGGCTGATGCGCTCCGTCGCGACGGATCGCGGACGTCGGACGACCCCGCCCGCTCCATGGCCTGGCCGGCAGCGGTTCCACCCCGGGCGGCCACAGGCTGGTGGAGGATTGGATACCGACAGCATAGGCAAGGCCGATCCCGGTGATGCCGTCGCGAAAGTCCGTGTCGTTGCCGTACCCCGCGTCGGCCAACACCACCTCGGCATCGATCCCGGCTGCGCGGGCAGCACGCAGTTGGTCCAGCGCGATCTGCTGCTTGGTCTGGAACACGACATCGTCGGGCACGCCCGCCTGGGCGCGCCGGTCGGGGCCGTCGACCCACTCATGCGGCAGATACAGACGGTAGGCGATCGGCAGGCTGGCATGGTCGTTGGCGGCTGACAGGCTCACCGCGACCTGGCAGTTGTCCTGCTTGCCGAGCTGTCCGCAGTACTGCCGCGCCACCCCGACCGAGTGCTTGCCCTTCTTCGGCATGCCGGTGTCGTCGATGATGAGCGCGCGGATCGGACCGCGTTGCTCGATGATCGGCAGGACGCGGGCACGCACCGCCCCGAGCACCGCATCGTCGGACCAATCGGACTTTGCCACGAAGTGATGCAGCGACTGATGCGCCGCCTGCACGCGCCCCGGCTGCACGCGCGCAGCCATCGGCTCAACGCTCTTGCGATCGCCCGGCAGCAGCAGTCCGGCACAATACGACCGGAACGGCGCCGCGCGGTCGGCGTGACCGAGCGTCGACGTGATTGCCTCGACATAGGCCGCGAACCGTGATTCGCTGCCGTCCACGCCCGATTCGAGACCCACGACCCGCCTCCACGAGTGAGAATCTCCATCCCTGACAAATCCGCGCCGAATCGGTCAAGAAGTTTATGACACAGTAAGACTAATGCCGTTCAATTTGTCGAGGTCCTGCGACGTTCTATGTTCCAGTTGGATAAGCAGATTAAGATCATGGGCTTGCTGAGTAATCGAATCTCTAGCTCTCTCTTCAGGCCAATGATTGGCCGGACTATTTTGTTCCCACAGAGTGTGTGGATTCGGAAGAGAGCGCAAATTTTGGACGTATGCATCATACGTATGCTCGGTAAGAGGCGCGTCGTTCCGTACCGTTAGCACTACATATCCATTTACCGTGCTGATTAGCTTTATGGTATAGAAGCCGCCTTTGCCCTTTGTAATAACTTCTCCAGCACGGTAGTCCCACCCGTTTCCTGCAGGACACCACGCCACTACCTCTTGCGCCGAGGTTGGCATTTGGGAGACGAGAGATGCAGCCTGCTGCCGAAGCTTCGATAGTCTTGCCTGCATTGCTTTTATGCTTCCTTCACTCGCACCAAGCGCTAAGTCAAAGAACCGCCTGTAGTCTAGGAAAACTCGTCTCTTGTCTGCGTCATAGGGATAAGGATGACTTGAGTGCAGATAAATTATGGCGTAAGTTGCCGCTTCAAGGTATGCGATATCAGGAACAACGGCATAGGGAACCTGGGGGGTGGTTTGATAAGATGCCGCTGTGATGCCTGCCATTATTCCCGTGAGGTCCCGGATGGCTCGCTCACGGTTATGATTACTCACTGTAATCTCGTCCCAATTATCTCGTACATCAGTCAATATGGCGGCCTCCCTATCTTGATAAAGCCGAAGCGGAACCCTTCGTATATCTTGGTCTAGGAACACAGACATCTCGATTAGGCGCCTGGACAATTCGCTTAGCTTAGTGTTTATGGCGGCCAGTTCGTTGAAAATCTGGCGCCTAAACTCCTCAGTTTGGTTTTCTCGATTATGCGCAGCCTGCTGTTTCTGCTGTGCTTGTATATAGGCTTTGAAAATCCCGATGCCAATTGAGACTGGATCGGTTTGGGCTACTGCGAGCGAAGGAGTTGCCGTCGCCACTGTCAGTAAAACCGCCACGGCCGCTAGAGTGAATCGGAGTCGCCCGCTCATCGCAACGTCACCTTCCTTTGTCGGACATTACAAGATGGGATCTAGAAATGTTAGCGCACTATATCGAATCGTTCGTGTATTCCGATATTCTGATATCGGACTCTTCGGTGCCTCAAGTGTCGTCTTTGCTACGCCGCCCGCGTACCATTGCGCGGCCCCAGGCACTCTTTTTCACTTAGGCAGGTGATGCATTGACTCCAAACTGGGCAGGTCTCTGGCAACAATGGCGTGGGCTTGAGCATTTTGTCCAAGGACGTGGAAGTCAAGCGGTGCGAGAAAGTGGTCACGAAACCAATTACAATCGGTTTTCGAATCCTCGTGTGAGGGTACCGCTATGGGCCACGTCTTCTCCGGCAAGGTCTTTTCGTGCGCCCCCTCCTTTCGTGAAAGGTCGCGTACCAATTCTCCGTTCCTAATCCTTGCAGAGCACGATAAGTTGCCTGAAAAGAACGTGGCATTGCCACTTTCGCACAGCTCTTGCTCTGCCTCCGCTTTATATTTAACAACGTACGTTATATGATTCCCGCTCTGCTGCATTTCGAAGGTTTTCGAGGTGATTGGCCAGCTGGCGCGTTGCCAGCCGCGACATTCAGTGGCCGACGCTCCTGCCGAGTACACTACGAAAGCGGTTAGCGTGACGAAAAACGCGAAATTTCTCACCTTGCCCTCCCGACGCAGATTTTGGCAATTCCAAATTGGACTTTACCGGAGAATCAAGGTTTCGTCAACCTCGTTATTATGCTCGTTCCATGCCTGCCCCGCGAACCGCGCATCCGGCGCCCGGCGCGGGATGCGGAAGCCGCCGCGGCCGGTTCACGCTGAATATGCTGAAGATAAGCTCGCCGGCGGCAGTCGTCCTATCGATCGGATCGCACAGCGAGCGGAATCCGACGCCGCGCGCCTCGAACGCGCCGATGAGCTCGATCAGCTGGGCCACTGACCGGCCGAGCCGGTCCAGGTGCCGCGCGATCGGCGTATCGCCCGGTCGGAGGTCACTGAGCGCGTTCGCGAGCTCGGGCCGGTCCGCGCGCGAGCCCGACGCGATCTCGGTGAAGATGCACGTGCAGCCCGCGGCCTCGAGGGCTTCGATCTGCATGGCGGCATCCTGATCGCGCGTCGAGACATGGCGTAGCCGATTAGCATGCCGCACGCATCTGGCGCAGCGGTCTGAGCCGGCCGCTTCTTCCTGGCGATCACCGCAGTCGCGCTCATCGGCTGTGCCCCTGATAGGATGACCGCCACGACCGTCCTACGTGGCGCCTGATCTTCCAGGGCGCCGGCGCGCCCGCATCGCCCTGAGCACCAGCGCCGGCCATTCCTCCGGCCGGCACACGCTCCTCTATCACGACGTCGAACAGCGCCGCGGTTTCGGCGTTCGGCACGATCCCGGCCGGAATGAACGAAATGCCCTCCCGGTACGCGTAAGGCGGAATCGCAACTTTCAGGGGGCATGTTGTCGAATAAAATCAGCAAGATGTCACCCGTCCGCCCGGCAGGACGCTTTCGTGCTGACAGCGCATGGAAGGGGCGAATTCCGACTTGTTCTTCCTGATCTGTCTGCCCTGTGTTCGCTGCCTGTCCCGGTATGCGTACCAGGAGCGCGTTTCGTTAGTTCTGGCCGGAATACCTATGCCACGCTTAGCGGAATCGATCCGGCGACGGACCATGCTGTCCGGCGTCGCTGCCGCGGCCGGACTGCTCCCGGTGCTCGGCGCGCGGGCGCAAACTGTGTCGACGCCGCGATACGGCACCACCCAACGGGACCACGGTCCGTTATCGCGACCGACCCCACTACGGACACGACTGTTCCAACTGCCGGTTCTTCGTTCCGGCCGCCGATCTGACGCAGCCGGGGCACTGCCAGGTCGTCGCCGGTCTGGTCAGCCCGCATGGCTGGTGCGACGTCTTGGGCCCGACGAGCTGAGGCCGGGCGCGGCCTCGTACCGGCTCCGGATCGCCGCCGGCAGCGCGTCGTGCCAAGCCCGGGCGATGAAGGTTACGCCCATCGCCGCTCCGCTACCCGGCAAGAACCCGTTCGGGTACTGCGTTCGCGGGCAGGTCGGCCGGCGCCCCGACGGCACCCCCCGGCTAGACGATCGTGCGCAGGATGTGGCGCTGGTTGCTCGTATAGGGCCGGACCTCCGTCGGCCAGCGGCCCAACTCCACCGCCTCGGCCCAGGCGGCGCTGGTCAGGACGGCGGGATCGTCGATTTCATAGAGCGCCACGTAGCGCGGCGCCCCCTCGCCGGTCAGCGGCTTCGGCTCGCCGCCGATGGTGACGCTGGCGGGCTGGGTGCGCAGCCGGGTCACCGCGCGCACGCCTGGGACCTTGAGCAGGTTCGGCACGTGCTCGCGATCATAGACCTCGTTGAACAGCGCCTCCTTGTCCGGGGTCACGTCCATGCTGACGATGAAGACGTATCGCGTCGTGACCGGCATCCGGGCCCTCCTTCGCTGCTGCGCGCGTCACCGCCAGCCTATCCGGACCGGCCGGTCTGGGCTATCCCTCGCGCTGCAACCGGGATACCGAAACCGGAGCTGAACTCTCGCCGGGACGCCGCGCGTCCGCCTGGGGGTGGCCATGTCGTTCGCGATCCGCAACACCGGACCGTTCCCGCACCAGACCCACACGCCGCCGCGCCGGCGGGCCGAGGCCTTCTGACATGCCCGATACCGCCCCGCCCGCCCGTCCGACCCAATCCGCCCGCGACCGCACCCGCTGGGTGCGTGGGGAGGGGCGCTACGTCGCCGATTTGCCCGCCGTCGACGCGCTCGCCGCCGCCTTCCTGCGCGCGCCCCTCGCCCACGCCGAGATCACCGCCATAGACACCGCGCCGGCGCGGGCGATCCCAGGCGTGGTCGCGGTGCTGACGGGGGAGGATTGCCGCACCGCCGGGCTCGCCAATTTCCGCGGCCTGATGCCCTACGGCGCCGATGGCCCGCGCCCGCTGGTGGTGCCGCGCCGGCCGGTGCTGGCCGAAGGCCGGGTGCGCCACGTCGGCGAGCTGGTCGCCTGCGTGATCGCCGAGACCGCGGCGCTCGCCGCCGATGCGGCGGAGGCAATCGACGTGCGCTATCGCGAGCTTCCCGCCGTGGCGGGGATCGCTGCCGCCACCAGGGCGCCGGCGATCCACCCCGAAGCGCCCGGCAATCTCGCCTTCCGCCACCAGGCCGGCGACGCCGCCGCGGTCGGCGCGGCCTTCGCCGCCGCCGCGCATGTCGTCACCGCCGAACTGACCCTGCCGCGCCTGGCGCCGACCACGATGGAGCCGGGCGGGTCGATCGCCCGCTACAACGCCGGCCGCGACGTCTATCAGCTCGTCACCCCGCACCAGGGCATCAACGAGATTCGGCTCGACCTCGCGACCGTGCTGGATGTGCCAATCGAGCGGATCGAGGTCACGCTGCCCGACGTCGGCGGCGGCTTCGGCCTGCGCAGCCCGGCGACGCCCGAACAGGTCGCGCTGCTGCTGGCCGCGCGCCGCACCGGGCGGGCGGTGCGCTGCGCACCGCAACGCAGAGTGGCTGGCGCCCTCGTCTCGCCGGCGGCGGGCCGACTGCGCGGCGTTTCGTCGGGCCGGCGCCCGCCATGAGGACGCATGCGCCGGCGGTGGCCGATCCCGGCTGGTATCGGCTGGAGCGCCAGGGCGCGACCCTGCGCATGGTGGTGGGCGGCTTCTGGGTGCGCAGCGAGGCGCCGCGGCTTGACCCGTCGCTGCGCGCGCTCGACCCCGGGGGCTGCACGCGGGCGGAGGTGGATTGCAGCGCACTCGCCCGAACTCGATACGGTCGGCGCCTGGCTGTTGCTGCGCACCAAGCGGGTACTGGAGCACCGCGGCGTGGCGGTGCAGCCGATCAACGTCGATCCGGAATACCACGCGCTGGTGCACACGATCGACCACGACTGCCGCGCACCGCCGGTCAGCCTGCCGCCGCGGCATACTTTCACGATGCGGCTGGAACGCATCGGCCGCGCTTTGTGCCAGGCGCTGCACCAGGGCTACGGGCTGGTCGGCTTCCTCGGTCTGATCGTGTTCGAGACGATCGCGACGGTGCTGCAGCCCCGCCGGTTGCGCCTCGCCGCGCTGGTGCACCAGATGGAGGAGACCGGGCTGAACGCGCTGCCGATCATCGGCCTGCTGTCGTTCCTAGTCGGCGTCGTGTTCGCCTACCAGGGCGCCGACCAGCTCCGCCGCTTCGGCGCCGACGTGTTCACCGTCAACCTGCTCGCCGTCGGCGTGCTGCGCGAGCTCGGCGGGCTGATGGCGGCGATCATCGTCGCCGGCCGCTCGGGCTCGGCCTTTGCCGCCCAGATCGGCACCATGAACGTGAACGAGGAGATCGACGCCATCCAGGTCGGCGGGCTGAACCTGACCGAGGTGCTGGTGCTGCCGCGGCTGCTCGGCATCATCCTGACCCTGCCGCTGCTGACATTCTACTCCAATCTGATGGGGTTGATCGGCGGAGCGACGACCTGTTATTTCGACCTCGGCATCGCGGTGCCGGTGTTCCTGCATCAGCTGCACGGGGCGATGACCGGCTGGACGTTCTGGGTCGGCCTCATCAAGGCGCCGGTGTTCGCCGGCATCATCGGGCTGGTCGGCTGCCAGCAGGGTTTCCAGGCCGGGCGCAGCGCCTCCAGCGTCGGGCGGCACACCACCCAGGCGGTGGTGGAATCGATCTTCCTGGTGATCGCCGCCGATGCGATCTTCTCGGTCCTGTTCTCCCGGCTCGGGGTATGAACGCCGCCGAGGCCCCGCCGGTCGCGATCCGCATCCGCGACCTGATCACCCGCATCGACGGCCGGGTGCTGCACGATCATATCGACCTCGACGTGTACCACGGCGAGGTGCTGGGCGTGGTGGGCGGCTCGGGGTCCGGCAAGTCGGTGCTGCTGCGCTCGATCGTCGGGCTGCAGAAGCCGACAGCCGGCAGCATCACCGTGCTGGGCGAGGACCTCTCCGGGCTCGACGGCGACGCGCTGGTGAAGCTGCAAGTGCGCTGGGGCGTGTTGTTCCAGGATGGGGCGCTGTTCGGCGACCAGACGGTGGCGGAGAACGTGCAGGTGCCGCTGCGCGAGCACACCGACCTGCCGCAGCGGCTGATGGACGAGATCGCCTCGGTCCGCCTCAGCATGGTGGGCCTGCCCCCCGACGCCGCCGGCAAATACCCCGCCCAGCTCTCGGGCGGAATGCGCAAGCGCGCCGGGCTCGCGCGCGCCCTGGCGCTCGATCCGGAGCTGCTGTTCCTCGACGAGCCGACCGCCGGGCTCGACCCAATCTCGGCGGCCGAGTTCGACCTGCTGGTGCGCGAGTTGCAGCAGAGCCTGCACCTTACGGTGTTCATGGTGACGCACGATATCGACACTCTGAAGGCCACCACCGATCGCATCGCGGTGCTGGTGGACCGCAAGCTGCGGCTCGGCACCATGGCGAGCCTGGCGACCGATCCGCATCCCTGGATCCACGAATACTTCAACGGGGTGCGGGGCCGGGCGGCGGAGGCGGCGGGCGAGGCGACGGCGGACGGCGCGAAGGTGGGCGAAGCGACGGCGGGCTGACCAACGACGGGATCGCCGGGGACGGGCCGCGAGAGACGGGCCGGCAAGGGACGGGGTGGCCGGGGGCAGGCCGAACGGAGGCAGGGCATGGAGACGCGGGCGAACTACGTGGCGGTCGGCGCCTTCGTCCTGCTGGTGCTGTTCGGCATCGTCGGCGCCTTCATCTGGCTGGCGAGCATGCAGTTCCAGACCGGCTACCGGTTCTACGTCACCTATTTTTCCGGCTCGGTGAGCGGCCTCGGCGCCGGTGCGCCGGTGCGGCTGAACGGGATCGACGTCGGCCAGGTGAGCCGGCTCGACCTCGATCCCGACGATCCCTCGCGCGTCGCGGTGCTGCTGCAGGTCCGCGACGCGGTGCGGCTGCATGCCGACGCGGTGGCCTCGCTCGCGACCGAGGGGCTGGCGGGGGAGAACTACATCGAGATCGCCGGCGGCACGCTCGGCGCGCCGCTCCTGCGCGCCGCCGCCGGCCAGCGCTATCCGCGGATCCGCTCGCGGCCGTCGTCGTTGCAGGAGGTGTTCGACAGCGCCCCCGCGCTGCTGGCCCGCCTGCTGGTCGTCACAGACCACCTCAACGCGCTGCTCGACGCGCGCAACCGGCGCGCGGTCGCCACGACGCTCGCCAACCTCAGCGACACCACCGGCATGCTGGCGCATCGGTCGAAGGACATCGACCGGCTGATCACCGACGGCGGGCAGACGATGCACAACCTCGCCAGCGCGAGCGCGGTGCTGGACCAGATCGTCGCCAATCTGGATCGCACCTCGGGCAAGGCGGACCGGCTGGTGGCGTCGGCGACAGTCACCTTCGACCGCGCGAGCCGGCTGGCGGGCCATCTGGACGCGGCGGTGCAGGCGGCGCGGCCGGGGCTGCACCAGTTGACGACCACCGACACGGCGCGGCTCGATCAATTGCTGGCGGAGGCGAATCGGCTGGCGGCGAGCCTCGATCGCGTCTCCGAAGCGCTGGAGCGCGACCCGAGCGGGCTGCTGTTCGGCGCATCGCAGGGAGGCTTCCGGCCGAAATGACCATCCCGCTCCTGGCGCGCCGGCAGATTCTGGCGGCGTCGTCCTGCCTGTTCCCGCTCGCCGGCTGCAGCTTGCTGCCCGACCCGCCGCCGCCGCAGATCTATCGCCTGGTGCCGACGAGCCCTGGCGTCGCCGCCGCCGGGCCGCCGCTGCACGCGGCGCTGGCGGTCGCACTGCCGAGCGCGCCGGCGAGCCTCGACACCGACCGCATCGCGCTCACGCTCGGGCGTACGCGGTTCGACTATTTCGCCGCCGCGGTCTGGACCGACCGGGTGCCGGTGCTGCTGCAAAGCCTGCTGGTGGCGGCGTTCGAGGCCAGCGGGCGGATCGCCAACGTCGGCCGCGACCCCTACGGCCTGGCGCGCGGCTATGCGCTGGAGACTGACATCCGTGCCTTCCAAGCCCGCTATGCCGGGGAGGGCTCGCGACCGCCGGTCGTGGTGGTGGGCCTGGACCTGCACCTGACCACGCTGCCGGGGCGGCGGATGGTCGCGCACAGCCTGATCACCGCCGCGGCGCCGGCGGCGGACAACAAGCTCGACAGCATCGTGCGTGGCTTCGATGAGGCGACCGGGGAGGCGCTGCGGCGCGGGCTGCCCTGGGTGCTCGCCGCCCTGCGAGGCGCCGGGCGGGAGGCGTGACCGAGCCCGGCCTCGGCGTCCTACCGGCTGCACGCCGCCCCGTCCAGCACGCGGAAGCGCGCGCAGTGCGGGTGGTTCAGCGGCACCGGGGTGAAGGACTTGCGCAGGCTGGCGCCGAGCTCGAAGCGCGGATCGTACGGCAGCAGGGTGCAGGCCAGCACCGCCGGTCGGTCCGCGTCCTTGCGCTTCACCACCATCCGCGCCGAGGCGCACATCACGCTGTCGGGCGAGCGACCGAGGATGCCCCAGCAGGCCTCGGTGATCTCCGGTACGTCCGCCTCCGCGTCCATCTCGGGTAAGATCGTAAGCGCCACCGGATCGTCGGCATCGATGGCGACGCCGAGCTCGGCGAACAGCGCCGCGTAGCCGGCGCGCAGCGCCGCCTCGCTTTCCCCGGTGAAGCGGCGCCCGGCGACGTGCAGGGTGAAGCCCTACGCGGCCAGCCAGCGCAGCCCGGCGATGCCGGGCGCCCAGGTGCCGGGGCCGCGCTCGGCCTCGTGCACCGCCGCGCCGTAGTGGTCGAGCGAGACGCGCAGGATCAGCCGCGCGCCGAAGCGCCGCAGCGCGGGCAGCCAGGCGCGTCGTGGCCGCGGCCGAGCGTGTCCTCCAGCATCGCGCGCAGGTCGCGGTTCATGAACGGCTCGCCGCCGGTGAAGCCGATCAGCTTCGCGCCGAGGTTCTCGCGGTCGATCTCGTCGAGGAATGCCGTCACCTCGGCCGCGCTCAGGTACGCCAGCCGGTCGTTGCGCGGCGATGACTCGATATAGCAATGGCCGCACGTCACGTTGCAGAGCGCGCCGGTGTTGAACCACAAGGTTTCCAGCGCGCGCAGCCACACCTCCGCGCGTGGGGCGCCGTCGGCGGTGCGCGACGGATCGCGGAACTTCACGGCGGGCGGCATCTGGTCCTGCATAGGCGGTCCTGAGGTTGGTTGAGGATACGGCCGAAAATCACTCACAAGCCGGATGAGGTGTGGAGCGGGCGCGTTTGGTGATCTGGCCGACGATTCCACGGCTTGCTTTGCCTGCGATCCTGGCCTGGACCTGACGAATGCTGAGGTCGGTCTAGGTGGCAAGCGCCACGATCTCGCTGACGATGCGCTCCGGGATGGCCGGGCGGCCGAGGTGTTTTCCGCGTGCTTCGGCGGCTCTCATGCCGGCGGTGACGCGTTCGCTGATCAGCGATGACTTCGAGTTCGGCCATGGCGCCGATGATGGTGAACATTGCCCGACCCATGGGGCTGTCGGTATCGACCTGATCCTGGACGCTGATGAAGCGCACGCCGAGTTGGTCGAACTCCTCGAGCGCAGTCAGCAGGTGGCGTGTGTTGCGGGCGAAGCGATCGGCTCTGTTGCAAAGTGTGGGAGCGGACGCCGTTGGGAGCACGATTGGATAAGCGGCCCTATCATACTGCCCTGATTTCCATCTGCCTGCCGATGAGCTGGACTGCCTCTGCAAGAACAGAAGCCCCGAGACCGAAGGCGCGCTCGACGATGCGGGCCTCGCCGCAAATATCTCGCGTGAGGTTGAAGGCCGCCGTCTGCCCCTTGCGCAGAGCCCGCATCACCTCGAAGCCCTTGATCGTCGCATGCGCCGTCTTCAATGTCTTGAAGCCGCGCACCGGCCGGATCAGCTGCTTCAGTTTGCCGTGATCGGCCTCGACGACGTTGTTCAGATACTTGACCTGGCGATGCAGGGTATCCTCGGGATACCCGCCTTCCCCTTTCAGGTCAGCGATGGCGGCGGCATAGGTTGGTGCCTTGTCTGTGTTGATAACACGGGGTTTCTCCCAGTCCTTCAGGCCGTTCAGCGCCTTGCCCAGGAAGCGCTTTGCCGCCTTCGTGCTCCGCGTTGGCGAAAGATAGAAATCAATCGTGTTCCCGTGCTTGTCGACAGCATCATACAGATACGCCCGTTCGCCGCGGACCTTGATATAAGTTTCATTGACCCGCCAACTCGTGGAGCCGGGCCGGCGCCACTGCCAGCGTAACCGCTTCTCGATCTCGGGGGCATATCTCTGAACCCACCGGTAAATCGAGGAATGGTCGACCTTCACGCCACGTTCGACCATCATTTGCTCGAGATCCCGGTAGCTGACGCCGTACCGGCAATACCACTGCACCGCCCAGAGCACGATCTCACCCTCAAAATGCCGTCCCTTGAAATCCGACACGATCGCGCCTCCTTCCAGCCAGCCGTTATCCCGCCGGAAATCACCAGCGTTTGCAACAGAGCCGCAGCAACCGACCCAACTCGGCCGTGGCCCGACCCAGTAGGCGATCCCGGAAGCGGACGCTCAGTGCCGCCCTACCTCGGCGGCATCTTACTCGGATCCGATCCGAGCGCCTTTCTCCGCGACGGAGCGTTTCATCAGCAGCACAACGAACACAAGCGCCACCATGACAGCGGCCAGCACCCAGAACACATCGAAGTAGGCGAGCGCCGATGCCTGTTGCTGACGCAGGTTTGCGAGCGCCTGCAAGGCCAATTGCCGTGCGGCGACCGGATCGCCGGTCTGCTGCAGGAACGGCCGGTAAGCCTGTTCAAGGAAGGAACGCACAGCCGGGTTGAAGGGATCGAGCCATTCGCCAAGACGGAGGCTGTGGAACTGATCGCGACGCTCCTGTATCGTCTGGGCCAGCGAGGTCCCGACGCTGCCGCCTTCGTTGCGCAGGAGGCTCAACAGGCCGACCGCCGCCCCGCGCAGTTCGACCGGCGTATAGAGGTAAGCCGCCACGTTCGCGGGGGCGAAGCACATCGCAAGCCCGACGATCAGCACCACCCGCGGCCAGACGGCCTGCCCCGGACTGATGTCCAGGTTCATCTGCGACATCCAGTAACTTCCCGCGGCCATGGTCAGCAGACCCGCGGCAATCATCCACCGCGCATCGGTGCCGCGACCGAGCATGCGCCCCACGAACGGCATGGCGATGACCGCAAAGAATCCGGCCGGCGACATGACCAGGCCGGCGTTCAGTGCATCGTAGCCGAACAGCGACTGGAGCAGGGCCGGCAACGAGGTGCTGGCGGCATACAGCACCGCGTAGGCGCCAAAGATGATGATGCAGCAGGCGGCGAAGTTGCGTTCTCGCAACGGACGGAAATTGACCACCGGACTCCGATGGCGCAGTTCCCAGAAGATCAGTCCGGCCAGGCCCACGACGAACAGGATCGCCAGCGTCTGCACGCGCCAGAACGGGTCGCCCAGCCAGTCCCATTCCTGGCCCTTGCTGAGCATCACCTCCCAGCAGACCATGACGATGACCAGCAGCGACAAGCCAACGCCGTCGAAGCTGAACGGTCGCTTCCGCAACTCCTTGCGCTCCGCCGTGAGGTAGTCGGGATCCCGGAGTGTGATGGCACACGCACCCAGGGCCAGGAGGCCGATGGGGACGTTGATCCAGAACACCCACCGCCAGGAGTAGCTGTCGGTGATCCAGCCGCCGAGTGTCGGGCCGACGACGGGCGCGATCAGCGCGGCCAGGCCGAACAGCGTCATGGCCATGCCTTGCTTGCTCGACCGGGAAGGCGTCCAGCAGCACGCCCTGGCTCGATGGTTGAAGACCGCCGCCGGCAAGGCCCTGGAGCACGCGGAACAGGATCAGTTGCCCGAGCCCCGTGGCCATGCCGCACAGCCCCGAGGCGAGGGTGAATACGCCGATCGAAAGCAGGAAATAGTTGCGACGCCCGAGATGCGCGATCAGCCAGCCGGTGATGGGCAGGATGATCGCGTTGGCAGCAAGGTAGCTGGTGATGACCCATTCGCCGTCATCGACCGTCGCCGACAGGCCGCCGGCGATATAGCGCAGCGCCACGACCGCGATCGTGGTGTCGAGCACCTCCATGAAGGTCGGTACCACGACGACGGCGGCGACGACCCAGGGGTTTATCGCCGCACGGGGTCCCGAACCCGGGAGTGTCGACGCTGCTACCGCGCCGGTCATTGCCTGACGCCCGACGCGCCGGCGGCCGGACCGGGACCCGGGGACCGCGGCACATATGCCTGGAGGAACTTCCCGGCATCGGGTCCGGTCGGCGGCTTGTTAATATAGACGTAGGGGACCACCGAGGTGCCGATGAACAGAGGTGCCTGACCGGGTTGTAATCGACGAGGTCGATCCGTACCGGCAACCGCTGGACCACCTTGACGAAATTGCCGGTGGCATTCTCCGCGGGCAGCAGCGCGAGGGTCGATCCGGTCCCCTCGGTAAAGCCGGAGATCCGGCCTTTGAACACGTGATCGCCGCCGTACATGTCGACGTAAAGATCGACCGGCTGACCGATGCGCAGGTCGCGCAACTGTGTCTCCTTGAAGTTGGCAGTCGACCCAGATTTCCTTGAGCGAGCGGATCGCCATCAGATTCTGGCCGACCTGCACATAGTCACCCGGATTGACGTTGCGGCGCGTCACGATCCCGTCGATCTTCGCAGTGATGTCGCAGTAACGCAGGTTCAGCTCGGCCTGCGCGAGATCGCGCTTGGCGGCTTCCAGCTTCGCCTCGGCCTGCTTGACGGCCGGGGCATTGGCCGCGAACCGGGCGAACGTGCGTGTCGACGTCGCCCAGTTTATAGAACTGATCGAGCATCGCTTTCGGACCCTGATCGAACGAGTGGACGACGCCGAGCTGAGCGGCACTCTGAATGAGCGCCGCCTGTGCCTCGAGGACGGACGAAAAGGTCTCGTCGAGATCGGGCGGCACCTGGCCGAGATCGCCGCCCTCGTCAGGTCGAGCCGGCAGCCCCAGCGAGACGCGGATCTGGTGAGACGTCGGCCAGGGCCTGGGCGAGTTCAGCGCCAGCCGTCGTCAGCTCCGCTTGCCGCTGGTCGTACTCCTCACGCGACACATCGCCCCTGGCAACGAGCTGCCGCGCCCGATCGAATTCAACCTGTGCCAGCACCAGTGCGGCCTTGCTCTTGTCGACAGCGGCGACCCGCGCGTGCAGGAGAGCGACCTGGCTGTCGACATCCTGCACGGCGCGTTGCAGGTGCCACCGTCGGCTCATTGCCTGCGCTTCGATCGCGCGCGCCGCCGCGATGGCCGCTTGCAGGTCTGCTTTCGCGGTGTCGACTGCTGCCTGCTTCTCGGAGACCACAACCCGGTACGGCTCCTTGTCCAACTCGGCGAGGAGATCTCCCTTGTGCACATGGTTGTTGTCATCCACCAGAACGCGGGAAATCTGCCCTGCCACGCGGGGCGCAACAAACGTCACGTGCCCATTTACGAATGCGTCGTCCGTGGAGACGGTGTTGAGCATCTGCTCGACCCAGGGGATGCCGAACACGAGGAGAACTGCCAGGGCAGCAACACCGAGCACACCGAACAGAAGCGTTCGCTTCCGCGGTGCCTTTCCGGCCTTTTGCGGCACGGGGCGAGACTCCGGCGGTGTCTGCGCGGATTTCGCGTCGTGAGCAGCCGAAGCATCTTCATTCGCTGCCGGTTGCGCATTGATCAAACCTCGCCTGTCGCTTTGCTCAATCATGTCAACCACCCGTCGCAGGGGGATGAAACGCTTGAGGAAAAGCACCCGATTGCGTGGGATGATACCACGATAAACATGACCCGCAGGGTCGCCGATGCCATATGGCTCGTCTCGACGATGCGGCCGGCCGCCACGCCTTCGGCCAATACCCGCACGAGCATTTTGCCGATGAGAAAACGGGCGAACTGGACTGTATCGACGGGGATCTCCGCCCGATCCAGCACGCGCGAGCGCGTCGTTGGCGCACCGGTTTCATCCCATTCGTTCAACCAAATGGGCGCGCGAAGGTCCGGGCTCGAAGGGGTCACCAAAGTATTGGGTTTCGCGGGCCACCCTGCCATCCAGGAACTCCATGACGCTCACCGAGTACGACGGCTGGCCATCATATGTGAGGATGAATTCCGTGACCCAGAGATCACCACTGCCGACGATGCGGCGTACCCTGAAGCGCTTCGCGTTCGGCTGCGCGACGCGTGAGGCCTGGATGTTGTGCCGGCCTCGGATGCGCTCGCCCGATTGCGGGTATTCGAGCACTGCATCCTCTCGGTATATGTCGTGTTCAACCTCGAAGTCATTTGCGTCCGCCGCGGTCCAGTGGCGATTGAGTGCCTCTCGAAGCTCATTCTCATCCATGTTGCCGCTCCCGTTCCTGGTGATCAAAGCCCGGCCGCTCAGTGCCATGGCGCGTTGGCCGTCCACGCGAGTTCGGACACGAGCTGGCGATCTATCCCGCTACCGAGCCCGGCAGCGGAACGAGGTCGTCTAGCATCATGGGTATGAATTCTGCGACTGTAGGGTGAATATGCATCGCACGCTTGAGCACCGTATAATGTGCCTTCGCATACATTGCGTCGAGCACGCAGTGGATCGCCTCATCGCCGCTGGTGCCCAGGAACGATGCGCCTAGGATTGCCTTGGTCTCGGCATCGACCAGTATCTTCATAAAGCCCTTCGTCTCACCTTTTTCAAAGGCGCGGGACACATCCCCCATGGCGAGTTTGCCAATCAGTGCAGGGCGATCGCTCTTGCGAACATCGGCCTCGGTCATGCCGACACGCCCCAACGGTGGATCAATGTAGAGCGCATAGGCGGGAATGCGGTCACTCACCCGTCTGCTCTCGCCATCGAACAGATTGGCGACGACAATCTCGTAATCATTCCACGATGTATGGGTGAACGCGCCTTTGCCATTGCAGTCGCCTAGCGCCCAGATGCCAGGGACCGAAGTACGCAGCTCATCGTCCACGACGATATAGCCGCGTTGGTCTCGCTTTACCCCCGCGCGATCGAGACCGAGATCATCCGTGTTGGGACGGCGACCCGTTGCAATCAGCAAGTGCGAGCCTCGGAGCTCTGTAGGTACCGTCGCAATCGACTGTCAAGACGATGTCGCCACCTTGTTTGTTGATGCGCAGGCATTTCGCGCTGGGGAGAACAGTGATACCTTCCCGCGCCAGGATATCGGCGATTGCCGCCGATACGTCTTCATCCTCGCGCAAAACCAGGCGCGGCCCGAGCTCGACAATGCTGACCTCGCTGCCAAACCGCCGATACATCTGACCAAATTCCAGACCAATGTAGCTGCCGCCCAGCACCAGCAGGTGGCGCGGCAGGAAGTCAATGTCCATCATCGAACCGTTGGTGAGGTAATTTACCTGATCAAGGCCAGGGATGTCAGGCGTCGCTGCACGAGCACCGACATTGATGAAAATCCGGTCGGACGTCAGGACCTCGCTGCCAGCCTGCACCTCGCGTGGCGACACGAACCGCGCATGCGCTTCATAGACCCGACAGTTCGCGAGATTTTTCAGAGACCGCTCGACCCCGCGATTGGAAAGCCCGACGACGTGATCCTTGCGCGCCTTGACGCGCTTCATATCGACTTTAACGTCGCCGGCGCTGAAGCCATAGTCAGCACCGCGGCGGGCCACGTGCGCGGCATACGCACTGGCGATCAGGGTTTTCGTCGGTGTGCAGCCCGTGTTGACGCAAGTGCCGCCGAAGCGACCGCGCTCGACGACGGCGACTTGCATGCCTAACCCCGCTATGCGCCGCGCTAGCGCTGGGCCCGCTTGTCCGGTTCCAATGATGATCGCGTTGTAGGCCGCCATCGTGTCCTCCTGCTTAGCAGTATGGCCTGATATTCCCGCTGGCTCGGTGATTTCGCAGAATTCCGACTGCACGCTGAGCCGGTTGATCCGGCGATCATTAAATCGCTGAACGAAGCTTGGCCCAGCCTCAGGCATCGAGCGAGAGCGGTTCGGACGGCACGGCAATGCAGGGGAGCATCTCATCACCCTGAAGCGGAGCGTTCGGCTGGTGCAGGTAACGAACACTGCCGAAGAGGAGGCGCGTCACGCACGTGCCGCAGCTTCCTGCCCTGCAGCCGAAGTTGATCGCTACCGAATGCTCCTCTGCAAGTTCGAGCAACGGAGATGCGCATTGTCTCCACAGGGCGGTCACGCCCGATCGGGCAAATGTTACCTCGATGCCGCAGTTGGGCTGAGTCGTCGGACCGCGAACCGATCGCTTGATCGTTGTGGGGCCGAAGGCTTCAGTGCGCACGCGGTCAGCCGGAACACCCCAGGCCTCAAGATCTCGGGTGACGGAGTCCATCATCGACGGCGGCCCGCATACGTAGAAGTCGTAAGCATTTGTCGGTATCAGCCGCTGGATGGCACCCAGATCGATGTATCCAGCATGGGTGCTCGGATCGTCTATCTCGCAGCTCGGCTGCGAATAGAAAATGTGCAGATGGATGTTCGGATGGACCCGGGTAACTGCCTCCAAGTATGTCCGCATAATGTGCTCTCGATCATTGCGAACCCCGTACAGGAGCCACGTCTCTCGCGGTGAGTCAGCCGCCACGATGCTGTTGACCATGCTAACCAACGGCGTGAGGCCTATGCCGCCGCCGATCAAGACCACGGGGCGGTCGTGCTGCGTGACGTTCGATCGTGAACGTGCCGGTCGGTGCTTTTGCCTCGATGCAATCGCCGACGGCAAGCCGGTCGTGGAAATAGGTCGACACGAGACCGGATGCGGATTGCGTATTCTCCGAACGCGAGGCGATCCGCTTGATCGTGAGGCGGTAATGGTCGTCCCTGGCCACATCGGACAATGAATAGGAGCGGACAACGGGGCATTCCATACCTGGAATGGAGACCCGAACAGTCAGATACTGGCCGGGAAGATAGGGTGGCAGAGATTGTCCATCTTTCGGCACCAAATGGAATGAGGCAACATCGTCGCTCTCTCGCACCTTCTCTCGCAGGGTGAAGGGCCGGAACCCCGCCCATGCCGGGGTCTGGGCGCGGCGGGCTCGACCGCGCGCAGACACCTGCCTGATCTGTTCCTCGAAGTAGTCTCGCCAGTCGGTGGGTAGCGCAGCAACTCCCACGATGCGCCGCAGGCCCTCCAGATCATCCTTGTCGCGAGCATAGAGTTGCGTGACCTCCGAGATCGGAACAGAGTCCTCGGCCCAATCGACCACGACGATCGGGTCATCCGCCGCAACCTCACCCTCGGTGGCCACCTTGAAATAGACGCCTTGACGGCCGCTCGCGAGAAGTCGCTTGACCATATCGTCGCGACCAAATCTCGGTCCCAGCTTGAAGCATGGTAATCGCGGCTGGGTCACGACAATCTCGGCCGAGCCGATGCGAAAACGGGCACCAATCCTCAGGGTGTCCTCTTGCAGCCCTTCGGTGGTCAGGTTCTCGCCGAACGCGCCCCATGGCAGCGTCATGTCCGGAAGCTCGCGACGCCAATAGGCGTAGTGTTCTGCCGGATAAGCGTAAGCCGCCTTGTCCGGCCCGCCATGTGCCGATAGGTCAGCCTGGCGATCGCCTTCGAAATTAAGGGTCCGCAAGTGGATCCGACCGGACACCGGGGTTTTGAAGATGCCGGTCGAAACCGCCTTGCCCTTCCACTGCACCGTTCGGGGCAGTCCCACATTGACGGAAATGACCTTCATCGGCGGTGACCTCCCTCACTTAGAATTCTCAGTTGATGGCATCGACACAAACGTGATCAGAGCGAGATGAGTTCAGTTCAACTGACTCGGGGAATAAAGCCGGGCACGCCGGTCCCCACCACCGTGTTGAACCGGACGTTCGTCGTGATGCCCTCTCGGATCTCCTGCATGGCGTCTTCAGGCAGGGCCGATATCTCAAAATTCTCTTGGATGTAGCGAGGTGTGGTCGAGGTCGTCAGGAAAGCGGTGCCGCGCTGTACGGCCCAGGCCAGCGCGACTTGCGCCGGCGTCTTGTGGACGCGCTGAGCAATGCTGGTGATCACGGGGTCATCCAGCACTCTCGGGCTCAAGCCGTGTCCCAGCGCCGCAAACGCCAGCAGCACAATCCCGTGCTCCCGACAGAAGTCGAGCAGATCCCATTCAGGGAGGTACGGGTGGGATTCGACTTGCACCACGGCAGGCTTGATCCGCGCGGCCGCAATGACCTCTCGCACCTTCTCCAAGGTAACGTCTGACAAGCCGATCGCCTTGCAGTGACCATCGTCAACGAGACGCTCGAGCGCCTGCCACGTCTCGACCAACGTCACCCCGGGATCATAGATTACCTGGCCGAGTTCGTCCCTCGGGTCCTGCTCGTCGCCGGGTCGAAATGCAAAAGGGGTATGGATGAGATAGCAATCGACGTAGTCGAGTTGCAATCGCCGGCGACTTGCGTCAAAGGCGGGCTTGACCCGTTCAGGACGATGATTGGTGTTCCATAGCTTCGTGGTGACGAATACGTCCTCCCGCCGAACGGTCCCCGCCTTGAATGCTGCTTGCATCGCATCACCAACCGCCTCTTCATTCCGATACCGTTCCGCGCAATCGAAATGTCGAAATCCCACTTCCAATGCGGTCCTGGTGGCTTGGTCTGTCGCGACAGGATCGGGGATCAGCGTGCCGAACCCGACGGCGGGGATCGCGCCAGATCCGTGCGTAAGAGGGATCCTCGTATAGCGAAGCGCGTCAGGGGTGGCCATAGTCATACTCCTTCGTTCGAGACTGGTTGGTGCATAAGCGGCGAACGAGTTCTATGTTACGTCTGCATTTCAACGCATTCTTTCGATTGACCGGGCGCGGGGACGGTCAACTGCAACATCGGCTCGTTCAATGTCGCCAGAACCAGCTTCAACGGGGATTCCCCAGATAGCCGTTCGATCTAATACCTTTGTCGCTGACCATAGTCATCTCCCAAGCCTCTTGGCAATGGTCCCGTATGTTACGGCCCGTCGACGCTTCTGCGGCAGTGCAGCGACGGCCAAAATGGAGCGCCTTCCGATCCACAGCGCCAGATTTGGGCGCATGCCCCCCACAGGTAGTCGGGCGGGTCAGCCGAGCCGGCGATCATCAACATCGGGCCGGCGGCGATGCGCGCAGCCCAGCGATGGCATCCAGGACTTGCGGGAACAGCGCGCGGGTCACCATCACCTTGGCCATTGGGAACGCGATCGACCGGCCGTGGCGGACGATCCTGGCGCCGATCTTCACCAGCCGGTCGCGCAGCGTCGTCATTGACCGCTGCTTGACCTCATCGGGTAGCGCCAGGGTGCGCAGGAAGTTGGCCAGATTGTAGGCCAGGGCACGAAGTCGCAGCCGAACGACATTTGGCGGCGAAGCGATGGCAGGACAGCCGCGTCCAGGTCACTGCGTTTTTGCCCTCCTTGATGTGCTGTTCCGCCGTCTCGCGATGGTTGTAGAACGCCACCACTCGCTCGGCCGGTCGCGTCAAGTTGGTCACGATGAACCCGGCGTGCGGATACAGTTCGCCAGGATGCCACTCGACCTTGGCCACCACACGGCGGACCCGGCTCCAAGATCCGGTCGGATAGCTGAAGCTGGCGTGGTAGCGCCGCACCTCGTGCGGCGGACGGCCCACCGGGCGCTTCAGCAGCCAGCCGATGCGCTCCTGTAGGCCAGAACTAACGAAATGCCCTCCTGGTACGCATAAGCCGACAAAGCTTGAAAGAGCAATGTCCGGCCCATAATGAAAACAAAGGGTTGGTGGTCTTACGCTGTCCGCCGTAGTGCCGGCAGGGGTAATGGAACCCAGGTGTTTGCCGTCGTCGCCACCTAAACCGTATCGGGGTCGTCGAAAGATACAAGCGCCTGATCCAGCTGAGAAACTTACCCGCGCCGATCCCGCTATGTCGGCTTATGCGTACCAGGAGGGCATTTCGTTTGCTCTGGCCTCATCGGCAAGGGATCGAGCGTCGCCGACGTTGCCGCCCGGTTCGGGGTCTCGGAGGCGATCGTCACCAAACGGATGCGGCTGAGGCGCGTCTCGCCGGTGCTGCTGGACGCCTACCGGGCCGGAGATTTGGGCCTGGAGCAGGTGCACCCCCGTCGTCGGCGCCCCGGTAGTGGCGCAGGCTGGTGCGGAACGCCCGCTCCATACGGCTCACCGGGCCCGCGAGCCGCACCAGCCGCCGCGCCGCATCGGCGGTGACGACGGTGAGCCCATTGGCGGCGGCAAAATCGGCGACGAGGCGGATGTCGTCTCGATGCATCTGCTTGCACCGCGAGCGCACCGCGGCGCGTGTGTCGATGGCAGCTTCCGGCGGCGCGGCGGCGGCATCGCGCGGCCTGAGATAGAGGCTGACCTCGATCATCTCGTCCGGGGGAACCGGGGCGAGCAGCGTCGCATCGGCCGGAGCGGGACGCTCGCTGCCCCGAAACTGGACGTAGGTGCTGAACCTTTCTGCCACGTGCGCCTTCCCTCCGAGACGTTGGATCGCAGATTGGGCGAGACTATGACACGATACTATGGCACAGGTACGCGCGCGCGACATCAACTGCCGCGGCGCAGGGCGGCGTTCCGCTCTCTGAATGCCCGGGCGTCGGCAGATTGCGCGCGCTGCTGCCTTGGACTGTGATGGGCGCGCGCCCAAATCCGCGACAGGGGTTCGCGAGGGGGGATCGCATGTTCACCGTTACTGTGAACGGCCAGACTCACCAGATGGATGTCCCGCCGGACATGCCGCTGCTGTGGGTGCTGCGCGACCTGCTTGGTCTGACCGGCACGAAGTTCGGCTGCGGCATCGCGCAGTGCGGGGCCTGCACGGTGCATCTTGGCGGGCAGCCGGTGCGGTCCTGCCTGCTGCCGATGAGCGCGGTCGGCAGCAGGCCGGTGCTGACGATTGAGGCGATCGGTGATACGCCCAACGGACGCAAGGTGCAGCAGGCCTGGCTCGACCAGGAGGTCGTGCAGTGCGGCTACTGCCAGTCCGGCCAGATCATGTCCGCAACCGCGCTGCTGAACGGCACGCCACACCCGAGCGATGCCGACATCGATGCCACGATGGCGGGAAACATCTGCCGCTGCGGCACCTATGTCCGCATCCGCGCCGCGATCCATGCGGCTGCGACGGCCTAGGAGGATGGACATGGGACACGACACGCCATCGCGCCGCGCCGTTCTCGCCGCCGGGCTGGCCGCGGGCGGCGGGCTGTTGATCAGCCTGCGGCTGCCGTCGCTGGCGCGTGCGGCGGGACCGGACGGCCCGTTCGAGCCGAACGCCTTCGTGCGCATCGCCCCCCAAGGGCCGATCATCTTCATCATGCCGGATGCCGAGGTGGGGCAGGGCATATACACCTCGGCCGCCATGCTGATCGCCGAGGAACTGGAGGTCGGGCTCGATCAAATCCGCGTGCAGCCCTCGCCGCCCGACGCGGCGAAATACGCCAACCCGATCCTCGGCGAGCAGGCGACCGGCGGATCGTCCTCGATCCGCGGCGACTGGATGCGGCTACGCCAGGCCGGGGCCGCGGCACGCATCATGCTGATCGGCGCCGCCGCGAAACGCTGGGACGTCGATCCGTCGAGCTGCCATGCGGATCGCGGCGTCGTGCGGCATCCCGCGAGCGGGCGCTCGCTGGGGTACGGCCACCTGGCCTCCGCTGCCGCGGCCGAGCCGGTGCCGCAGCCGATCCCGCTGAAGCCGCCTGCGCAGTTCCGCCTGATCGGCACCAGTGCCAAGCGGCTGGACACGCCGGCGAAGGTCAACGGCTCGGCGCTGTACGGGATCGACACCAGACTGCCGGGAATGAAGATCGGCACTGTCGCGATCTCTCCCGTGCAGGGCGGCCGGCTGGTGCGGATGAACGAGGCCGCGGCGCGGCAGGTTGCCGGCGTGCGCGACGTGGCCCGGGCGGGGGGGCACGCGGTCGCCGTGATCGGGGATCACACGTGGGCGGCCAAGCAGGGTATGGCGGCGTTGGCCCCGGTCTGGGAGGCTGGCCCCAACGGCGGCGTGTCCACGCAATCGCTCGTGGCGGCACTCGACACGGCGTCGCAAAAGCCAGGCGTTGTCGCCAAGCGGCAGGGCGATGCAGAGGGCGCGATCGGCAAGGCGGCGATCAAGCTCTCGGCGATCTATCAGCTGCCGTTTCTGTCGCATGCGCCGATGGAGCCGGTGAACTGCACGCTGCATGTGCGCCCCGATGGCGCGGAGGTGTGGGTGGGCACACAAGTGCCGGTGCGGGCGCAGAATGCGGTCGCCAAGGCGACCGGCCTGCCTCCGGAGAAGGTCACGATCAACAATCTCTACAGCGGCGGCGCCTTCGGCCGCCGGCTCGACATCGACATGATCGCGATCGCGGCCGAGCTGGCCAGGCAGGTCAGCTACCCGGTGAAGCTGCTGTGGACCCGCGAGGAGGACATCCAGCACGACATCTATCGGCCGTACTATTACGACCGGGTTTCGGCCGGCCTCGATGCTTCCGGCAAACTCGTGGGCTGGACGCACCGCGTCACGGGGTCATCCGTGATGGCGCGGTGGGCGCCGGCCGGCTTCAGGAACGGGCTTGATCCCGACGCGGTAGAAGGCGCGGTGGAAACGCCCTACGCGGTCCCGGCGACGTTGGTCGACTACGTGCGGGCTGAACCGCCGGGGCTGACCACCGGCTGGTGGCGCGGCGTGGGGCCAACGCACAACGTCTTTGTCGTGGAGAGCTTCGTCGACGAGATGGCCGCGGCGGCGAAGCAAGATGCGGTCGCGTTCCGTCGCGCGATGCTGCAAGACGACCCGCGCGCGCTCGCGGTCCTGAACCTCGCGGCGGAAAAATCCGGCTGGGGCGGCTCGGTGCCGGTCGGCCACGGCCGTGGCGTGTCGTGGCAGTTCGCCTTCGGCACCTACCTCGCCAGCGTGCTGGAGGTCGAGGTCGGGCGCAGCGGCGAGATCATGCCGCGCCGCGTCGTCGTTGCGGTAGATTGCGGTGCCACCGTCAATCCCGATACGGTGCGCGCGCAAATCGAGGGTGGCATGATCCTCGGCCTAGGCACAGCGATGTACAACGAGATCACGGTGGCGCAGGGCCGCGTGCAGCAGAGCAACTTTCACGATTACCGCACGCTGAGGATCAATGAAGCGCCGCGGATCAAGGTGTTCCAGATAAGAAACGACGAAGCGCCAGGCGGGATCGGCGAGACCGGCACCGTCGCAGCGGCGCCGTCACTCGGCAACGCGATTTTCGCCGCGACCGGGCGACGGTTGCGACGGCTGCCGTTCAGCTTCCAGCTGGAGGCATCGTGAGAGGATCGACAGGAGGCGGGGGCATGCGGCGAATCCTGTTCGGCGCCAGCATGGCGCTGCTCACCCTCGCCCCGCTGGCCGCGCGGGCGGATGCGGCACCCGGCCTGGTTGATCGGGGCAGGTATCTGACCCGCGCCGCGGACTGCGCAGGATGCCACACGGCGCCGGGCGGGACGCCGTTCGCAGGCGGCCGGGCATTCAAGTTGCCGTTCGGCGTGCTCTACGCGCCGAACATCACGCCGGACAGGGCGACCGGGATCGGCGCGTATACCGACGCGCAGTGGGTGCGCATGCTGCACGAGGGCGTCAGCCGCGGCGGCAAGCATCTCTATCCGGTGATGCCCTATCCGTCCTACACCCGAATGACGCGCGAGGACGCGCTGGCGATTAAGGCCTATCTGTTCAGCCGGCCCGCCGTGCATGTCAGCATCCCTGCGAACCGGATGCGGTTCCCGTTCGACCAGCGCTGGCTGATGGTGTTCTGGAACCTGTTCAACAATCCCGATGCACGCTTCAAGCCCGATCCCGCGAAGTCCACGGACGTCAATCGCGGTGCCTACCTTGTGGGAGCGCTGGGCCACTGCGCGGAGTGTCATACGCCGCGCAACTTCATGATGGGACTGAGCAGCAGCGATGCGTTCGCCGGCGCGAAGCAGCAAGGCTGGCTGGCCTACAACCTGACCAGCGATCGCACCGCCGGAATCGGCACCTGGTCTGACGCGCAGCTTGCGCAATACCTGTCGACCGGCCATGCCGATGGCCGCGGCCCGGCTTCCGGGCCGATGGCGGAGACCGTGGAATTCAGCCTCCGGTATCTAACGCCGGCAGACACGCACGCGATGATCGCCTATCTGCGCGACATCGGCGCCCGGCCCGGAGGGCCGCCGGCGGCGCGATCCGACGCGACGCCGCGGCCGCTGGACGCGCTCGGTGCCCGTGTTTTCGTCGAGGCCTGCGCCGGTTGTCACCTGCCTGACGGTGCCGGCCGCCAATCGGCCTGGGCCGCCCTGCGCGGTGATCACAGTACCGGCGATGTCGATGGCACCAACCTGGTGCAGGTGCTGGCGCACGGAACACAGATCGAAACCAGCCAGGGCCTGATGTTCATGCACCGTTTCACGCGCGCGTACACGGACCAGGAACTGGCGGCGGTCGCGAACTACGTCATCGCACAATTCGGCGGCCGGAACGGACGGGTGACGCCCCAGCAGATCAAGGCAGCCCGCGGAGCGAGCGGCGAGCAGAAGGGCCGACCGGCGTTCTGAGCTGCGTAGCACCGCTCTGTTTGTTTGCGTGTCAACGCCGGAGAGAAAATGCATCGGCGTGCCGGAGTAAAAATGCATCAGAGACGGACGCCGGAAGGCCCCCGCGGGGGCCTTCCGGCGTTTCGGCGCGAGGGGCGCGCCGGCAAGGGTCGCTGAGGGGCTGTCGGTGGGAGGCGTGGAGTCTTTGGGACGGTCAGTCCCTGCCAAACCCTCGCGGTGGGTCGATGGCCTGAAGTTCGGCGAGGTCGAGATCGCAGATTGCCTGCAACGCATCAGCGATGACGCTGTCCGCGCACCGGCGAAGCGATCAAGGTGAAGGCGGGCAAGACGGTGCGGTTCAAGGCCTCACCCACCCTGAAGAAGGCGGTCTGATCGGCTCAGGGCTCTTGCCGTCGGCGGCCTCCCGCCTTCCGGTCGGTTTCCTGGCGCACCACCCGGGCCCTATCCGGGACTCGATCCATTCCGGCCATCGGCGTCCCCGTGATTGCGGCCGGCCGGCTCTGCCGCCGGGATCCGGCTTACCAGGATTGGCGCGAAACTGCCGTCCTGCGCCGTGGCGACCTCACCCTGTTTGGCGAGCTCGAGACAGGCGATCAGGGTGCCGGCCCAACCGGACCGCAGCCGCAGCGGGCTCCGCGGTGGCCCCTCCCCCTCCCCGGCCCCGTCATCCGGCGGCAACAGGCGCTGCATCGGCGTCGGGTCCGACGCTTCCGACAGGACATGCCGAATGCGGTCGCGCGCCTCGACGACGGAGTAGCAGATCCAGCCACGGCGGCCGATAGGGTGGAGCGGTCGTGGTGGGCTTGGGCGTGTCGTCGAACAGGGCCAGGCCGGCCCAGAGGAACTCGATGACGTCGACCTCGTGCCGCTCAGCCACCACCGGGCCGGCGTCGCCGAGAAGTGCCGTGAATTCCGGCTGGCCGCGCGCGAAGACGTCACGCCCGAGCTGCGGTCGCCGCTCCAGCCACCCCGCCAGCGCCTGCGCCTGCTGCAACGCGAGCAAACGCTCGCGCAGCTGATCCCCCTCGGCGTCTGCCTCCTTGTCCACGGGCCCGGCCGGCAGCAGCAGGCGCGAGCGCAGCCAGACCAGCCAGGCAGCCATCACCACCCAGGTGCCCTTCTGCCCGAGCGTGATCTCCCCGCCCGCCCGCTCCAGCGCCGCGGCAAGCTGCGTGACCAGATCCGGCACCGACAGGCGGGCGAGATCGATCCGCTGCGCCCGCGCCAGGCTGAGCAGCAAGTCGAGCGATCCCCTGAATCCGTCGAGCTGCAGCGAGGGGCTGGTCCCCTCCCCTACCCGCTCCGCCACTGCCTCAGTCAGCGCCGCGTCCATCGCAGCTCAGTCCGACGGTCGCGGGCGCAGCGCGAACCGCAGCCCCGCCCAGCGCGCCGCCAGCCGGGTGACCGCCGCCTGTGGGGTATCACCGCTGGTGAAGAACCCATAGCCGATCACCGCATACCCGGCCGGCAGCCACCGCCCGGCGGTGGCGCGGGGCCGCAGCACGACCTGCCGCAGTCCGTCCTCAGTCCCCCAATGGTCCCGCAGCCAGGACAGCGCCGTTGGATCGGTCGGCCCCAGCGCCAGGATATGCGCCGGCACCGGCAGCAGCGCGTGCAGATCGCAGGGACAGGCACGGCTGCGCCCAACCAGCGCGAGGGCCCGCGCCTGGCGCGCTTCGACGCCGCCGCGGAACCGCCGCGCCAGGATGTGGCAGCCCTCCACGGTCAGGCCCCGCTGCGCCGCCGGCTGCGCCACCGCGAGGGCGAACACCTCTTCTTCAATCTGTGCGACATCCACCCGCCAGGGGATGACCCCGGCGCCACGCGCTGCCGCGGCAAAGTCAGCGACCTCCGCCGCCGGCCCGGAGACGGTCAGGTGGTGATAGAGCCACGGCGGCGCCGTTGTGACGGGCGCCGCCACGGGGCGGGGTCGCCGCCCACGTCGTTTCGGGGGCGGCGGCTCCCGGGCGGCCGGCGGGGCCGCCGACGGCGGATCGGGCTCCCAGGGAGTGCGGAAGTCCGTCACAGCCCGAGCCGGCCGGCCGGGCTCTCGGTCACCAGGCTGGCCTGGTCGATATAGCCGCGCATCGCGCGGCGATCCTTGTGGCGGGTGTGGCGCATGATCTCTTCGTCGCGCACGCCGTTGCGATAGGCCTCGGTGATGAAGCCGACGCGCAGCGCGTGCGCACTCAGCCGGCCGAACCCTTCCAGCTCCAGCCCGGCCATCGCCGCCCGCCGCGCGAGGATGCGGCGTACCGCGTCGGGGTGTAGCGCCGCGGCGCCGATCGCCCCGCCGGCGGCGATGCGGCGGAACAGGGGTCCGGCGGGGCGCTGTGCCACTGCCTGCCAGGCCTCGAAGGCGCGCAGCGGGCAGGTGTCGGGATGGCTGCCGCGCGGCAAGCCGATCTCGGCCCCCTCCCCCGCCGGATCAGTCTTGCTGCGCAGCAGCCGCAGCCGCAGGCCGCCGTTGACCACGGCGACATCTTCCACCTGCAACGCCACCAGCTCGGCCCGCCGCAGCGCGCCGGCGAAGCCGAACAGCAGCAGCGCGCGGTCGCGCCGGCCGCGAGCGCTCGTGTCGCAGGTGGCGAGCAGCGCGCGCAGCCGCTCCAAGGTGAGCGCCGCCGCCTTGCGCACCGGCCGGCCGTGCTGGCGCAGCAGGCCCTGCAGCGGGCCCTGGATGGCGCGGTGCGCCGGGTTCCAGGGCAGGTCGTTGAACCGGTGCATTTTGCCGAGCGCGGCGAGGCGGCGGCGGATGGTGGTGGGGGCGTGGGTGGTCGCCAAGCTGGCCAGGTAGGCGCCGACGGTGGCGGGGGCGGCCGGCACGGGGGAAAAACCGGACGATGCGCACCAGGCGGCGAAGTGCTGCCAGTCGGCCTTGTAGGCGCGCAACGTGGCCGGGGCGGCGGAGCGCCGGGCGAAGGCTTCGGCCTGCGCCAGGGCGGCAAGACCGGCGGCGGTCGGGCCCGGCGCGCCGACGGCGGGCACGGCGGCGACGGGGGCCGCCGGGGCGGCCGGCGGGGTGGGAGGGTCCGAATCGGGCATGGCCAGCAGCATCGCCTGCCGATTCCGGGGAAGGCAAGCCGGATAATTCCGCTTGGCGCGATAAGCGCGGATAGCGCAAGCACTCCCTCCGAGATCACGCGCGAGCGCGAGAACTGGGCCCGACCAACGCCTCAGTCGCCCGCCGATCGGGTATGACGTGCGGGCTGCAGACGATGATCGGGAGGCAGTGGCACGAGAGCGTGTGGGTCTCGCAGCGCAGACGCTGTCCGGCGCTCATCTCGCGGCGGCCGTCACCGTGGTCGGCCCTCGCCCATGTCGCAGGTGTTGGCACAGGGCCACCGCAACGGCCACCCGTTGTGGGGCCGCTCTAGCTCTAGGCGGATGGTTCCCTTCTCCTTACGAAGGGAACCACTCGCACCGCCATGTTGGCCCGGTGGAAAACTCCACCTGGCAAAGTCATCCCGCGCCCGCCCATGCGGAAAGATCATGGCAGGTAGTTAGGATATAATCGGATACGCGATCCTGGTGGTCGGCCTGCCCGACAAGGCCGTGGGGGAGGCGCGCGAAAGGGTACGCGCCGCACTCGCCGCCATGGGACTGTCGTTGCCGCCGCGCCGCGTGCTGGTCAACCTGGCGCCGGCCGACCTTGCGAAGGAGGGCAGCCATTTCGACCTGCCGATCGCGCTCGGTGTGCTTGCCGCCATGGACGTGCTGCCGCGGGAGGAGATCGGCGGCTTCGCTGCGCTGGGGGAATTGCACCTCGACGGCACCCTGCACCCGGTGGCCGGGGTGCTGCCGGCGGCGATCGGGGCCTCGGCGCGCGAACTCGGGCTGATCTGCCCCGCCGCACAGGGGGGCGAGGCAGCCTGGGCCGGGCGGATCGAAGTGCTCGCCGCGCCCGATCTTCTGAGCCTGGTCAACCATTTCCGCGGCAGCCAGGTGCTGAGTCCGCCGGAGCCGGCGGGGCTCGCCGAGGCACCGCGCGGACCCGACCTTGCAGATGTGAAAGGATTGGAAACCGCCAAGCGGGCGCTGGAAATTGCCGCGGCCGGTGGCCACAACCTGCTGCTGATCGGGCCGCCCGGGGCCGGCAAGTCGATGCTCGCCGCGCGGCTGCCCGGCCTGCTGCCCGACCTCTCGCCCGCCGAGGCGCTGGAGGTCAGCATGGTCCACAGCGTCGCCGGCCTGCTCGCCGGCGGCCGGCTGGTCATGCGCCCACCGTTCCGCGAGCCGCATCATTCCGCATCCCAGGCGGCGCTGTCGGGCGGCGGGCAGCGGGCGCGGCCGGGCGAGGTATCGCTTGCGCATCGCGGCGTGCTGTTCCTGGACGAGCTGCCGGAGTTCCCGCGCCCGGCGCTGGAATCGCTGCGCCAGCCGATGGAATCCGGGCGCACCACGGTCGCGCGCGCGGCGGCGCACGTGACCTACCCGGCGCGCTTCCAACTGGTGGCGGCGATGAACCCGTGCCGCTGCGGGCATATGGGCGAGGGCGTGGGTGAATGCGGCCGCGCGCCGCGCTGCGGGGAGGACTACCGCAACCGCATCAGCGGCCCGGTGCTGGATCGCATCGACCTGGTGGTGGGGGTGCAGCCGGCCTCGGCGGCCGAGCTTGCCCGCGCACCGGCGGGCGAGGCGAGTGCTGCGGTGGCCGCCCGGGTCGCCCGTGCGCGCGACGCGCAGCGCGCGCGCTACGGGACGGCCGGGCCTGCGACGAATGCCGAGGCGGACGGGGCGGAGGTGGCGCTGGCACCCGAAGCCCTGGCGCTGGCGGGCCAGGCGATGGAGCGGCTGCGCCTGTCACCGCGCGGCTATACGCGCGTGCTGCGGGTGGCGCGCAGCATCGCCGATCTGGCGGGTGCGGCCGTGGTGGGCCGGGTGCATGTGGCCGAGGCGCTGGCATTCCGGCCGCGGGCGCGAGGATAGGCGGGCAACGCCCCTCCCCGGCCCCCGTCAGCCGCCCAGCTCGGTATCCGCCAGCCGCTCCGCCACCCGCGCCATCTCGGTATGATCCGCACCCGGACCGAACATCGCCAGCGCCGCGCCGACCATCTCCTTGCACAAAGCCGACAGCGGCGCCGGCGTCGCCGTCTCCCGCCCCACCTGCAGCGCGATCGACAGATCCTTGTCGAGCAGCCCCATGGTGAAGCCGGCGTCGAATTTGCGCGACAGCACGAACTGCTTGAACTTCTTCTGCGTCGAGTTGTTCATCCCCGTCGCCGCGTTCAGCACATCCACCATCACCGCCGGATCGAGACCAAAACGTTGCCCGATCAGCAGCGCCTCGATTCCGATCAGGAAGCCGCCGGCGGAGACGAGGTTGTTCAGCGCCTTCATCGCCTGGCCGGAGCCCACGTCGCCGCAGCGCAGCACCTGGCTGCCCATCGCCGACAGCACCGGCATGGCACGCTCGATCGCCGCGGCGTCGCCCCCGGCCATGATGGCGAGTTGGCCCGTCTTCGCCCGCGGCACGCCGCCCGAGACCGGCGCGTCGATCAGCACGCCGCCCAGCTCCGCCACCCGCAAGGCCAGTTCCTGCGTGACCGACGGCACGCCGGAGCTCATTTCCACCACCACCGTGCCGGGCTTCATCCCGGCCAGGATGTTGTCGTCCCCCTCGGCCAGCACGGTGCGCACGATGGCGCTGGTCGGCAAAATGGTCACGATCACGTCCGATCCCGCCGCCAGTGCGCGCAGGTTGTCGGGCGCGTCACCGCCGATCTGCTGGACGAAGTTGTTGGCGACCTCGCGGCGGGAATCGTTGATGTGCACGGTAAAGCCGGCGCGCACCAGGCAGGCGGCCATCGGCCAGCCCATGTTGCCGACGCCGACGAAGCCGACTGTCGGTTTGCCCACCGGGAGTTTCGCATCCGTTGTCATTTAGAATCGACTTCCTTGAACACCTCGGTGGCGATCTTGAAGGCTTCCAGGCTGGCCGGGATGCCGCAATAGGCGCCGGTCTGCAGCAGGATCTCCTTGATCTCCTCGCGGGTGACGCCGTTGGTCAGCGCGGCGCGCAAATGCAGCCGCAGCTCCGAACCACGGTTCAACGCGACCAGCATGGCGATGTTGACGATGCTGCGCGTCTTGCGCGGCAGGCCGGGGCGGGTCCAGATCGTGCCCCAGGCGACCTCGGTCGTAAGCTGCTGGAAGGCGGCGTTGAAATCGTCGGCGCGCGCGATCGAGCCGTCCACATAGTCCCCGCCCAGCACTTCCCGCCGGACGGCGAGGCCGCGCTTGAACAGGTCGCTCTGGTATTCGGGACGGTCCGGAATGTCGGCCATGGCTTCCCCCTTCGGTCAGACGGCGCGCGGACCCTAGAGATTGCCAGCCTGCCCGGCAAGCGGTTCACTACCCGCAACCCAAGGGGAAGGAGACACGGCAATGGCGGACGCACCCACGGTCACCTACGAGGTGCTGGCCCTGCGCTACGGCATTTTCGATGGCCGGAGGCAGTACCAGAACTACACCATGCCCGACGACCACGCGGCGCCCGATCCGCTCGATTTCTTCGTCTTCGCGATCCGCGGTGGCGGCCGCACGATCGTGATGGACACGGGGTTCAACCTGGAATCGGCGAAGCGGCGCGGGCGCGAGCTGATCTGCACGCCAGACGCGGCGCTGCGCAACGCCGGCATCGATCCGGCGACCGTGAAGGACGTGGTGCTGACGCACATGCACTGGGACCACGCCGGCGGGATGGCATATTTCCCCGCCGCCACCTTCCACATCCAGGCGGAGGAGATGGCCTATTGCACCGGCCCCTGCATGTGCCAGCCCTTCCTGCGCCGCCCGTTCGACGTCGATGACGTGCAAAGCGTGGTGCGCGCCCTCTATGCTGACCGGCTGCGCATCCATGAAGGCACGGTGGAGATCGCCCCCGGCGTCAGCCTGCACCTGATCGGCGGGCATTCGGGCGGTATCCAGTCGATCCGGGTGCCGACCGCGCGCGGCTGGATCGTGCTCGCCGGCGACGCGGCGCATCTCTGGGGCAACATCCGCCGCCGCAATCCGTTCCCGGTGGTGGTGGACGTCGCGCGCATGCTGCGCGGCTTCAACACGATCGAGGCGCTGGCCGACGGGCCGGACCATGTCATTCCGGGTCACGATCCGCTGATCCTGAAACGGTTCCCCCCGCTCGGCGGCAACCCGGAGATCGTGCAGCTTCACCTGCCGCCGATCGGCTGAGCGACGCGGAGGGGTCGATGCGCCGTGCCGCCCGGCTCCTCCGCCGCGTCCTGATCGGCCTCGCGGTCCTGGTCGTGCTCGCCGCCGCCGGGATCGGGGGGGCGCTGTGGTGGACCCTGCCGCCACGTCACGCGACGGCCGCCATCCCGGGCCTGTCCGCCCCGGTGGCCGTCACGTTCGACCAGTACGACATCCCGCGCATCCGGGCGGCGAACCTGGCCGACGCCGCCGCCGCGCTCGGCTACGTGCACGCGCGGGACCGGATGTTCCAGATGGACCTGATGCGCCGCGTCGCCTCCGGCCGGCTCGCCGCCATCGCCGGACCCGCAGCGCTGCCGCTCGACCGCGAGATGCGCACCCTCGGCCTGCGCCGGGCCGCACGGGCCGATTTTGCCGCGCTGCCGCCGCCCACGCGCACGCTGCTGGAAGCGTATGCGCGCGGGGTAAACGCGTGGATCCTCGCGCACGGGCGGTTCAGCGCGCCGGAGTTCCTGCTGCTCGGCGCGCCGCGCCTCTGGACCCCGGTCGATACGCTGCTGTGGGCGCAGACCATGGGGCTATGGCTGTCGATGGACTGGCGGCAGGAACTGGCGCGCACCCAGCTTTCCGCCACCCTGCCGCGATCGGTGATCGCCGCGCTGTGGCCGCCGCAGCACGAGGCCGGGGCGCCGGACGCGCAACGACAGACAGGCATCCGTACCGCGGCGCTGTCGGCGCCGGCGATCGCGCGCGCCCTGCCCGCCTTCCCCGCACCGTTCACCGAGCCGTCCGCCGCGTCCAACGAATGGGCGGTGGACGGCAAACATTCCGCCACCGGCAAGCCGCTGCTCGCCGGCGATCCGCATCTCGGCTTCGGTTTTCCGTCGCTATGGTACCTGGCGCGGATCGACACGCCGCGGGAAACCCTGGTCGGCGCCACCGCGCCCGGGGTGCCCGGGGTGATGCTGGGGCGCAACCGGCACATCGCCTGGACCTTCACCTCCACCGGGGCGGACGTGCAGGACATCTTCGTCGAAACGCCGGTCGGCACGGACGACTACGCGACGCCGGACGGGCCGCGCCCGTTCACGATCCGCACCGAACGCATCGAGGTGCGCGGCGCGCCGGACGCAACGATCCGCGTCCGCGCCACCCGGCACGGGCCGGTGATCAGCGACCTGTTCGCGCCCGGCGGACCGGTGCTCGCGGTTTCGATGGCGAACCTGCAACGCGGCCACACGGCAGCCGAGGGGCTGTTGGCGCTCGACGCGGCCGGCTCGGTCGTGCAGGCGGGACGCGCCGCCGCCCTGATCTCCGCGCCGGTGCAGAACCTGCTGGTGGCGGGGCAGACCAACATCGGCCTGTTCGTGACCGGCCGGGTACCGATCCGCGCCAAGGGCGACGGGACGATGCCGGTCGACGGCGCGTCGGGTGCGTACGACTGGACCGGCTGGGCCGCCGGCATGCAGCTTCCGCACGCCATCGATCCGCCCAGCGGGCGGCTGGTGAACGCCAACAACCGGGTGGCGCCGGCGGATTTCCCGGTCTTCCTCGGCCGCCACTGGTTCGCCGACTGGCGGGCGCGGCGCATTCGGGACCTGCTCGCGCGGCGCCGGCGCGCCACGCTCGCCGAGTTCGTCCGCATGCAGACCGACACGACCAGCCTGTTCGCCCGGCACCTGCTGCCGAGCCTGCGCGCGGTCCCGCCACCGCCGGGGCGCGCCGGCGCGGCGCTGCGCCTGCTCGCCGGCTGGAACGGGGCGATGACGACGAACGCGCCGCAGCCGCTGATCTTCCACGCCTGGATCGGCCGGTTCTACGCGCTGGTGATGCAGCGCAACCACGTGCCGCTGTCGGAGGCGGTGCCGGCGGCGCCGCTCGATGAATTCCTGCCCTCCGTGCTGGCCCCGGGTGGGGCGCAGTGGTGCGGCGGGGACTGTACGGGGCTGCTGGTAACCGCGCTCAATCAGGCGGTGGCGGGGCTGGCGGCGCGGTTCGGCCCCGATCCGGCGGCCTGGCGCTGGGGGGCGGCGCACCAGGCGGTGTTCGCCGATCCGCTGCTGCGCGCGATCCCGTGGCTCGGCCGGGTCGCGAGCCTGCGCATCTCCGACCCGGGCAGCGCCACCACGATCGACGCCGGGGCCACCGCGCTCGGACATTTCTCCGCGGTGCATGGGCCGGAGTTCCGCGCGGTGTACGATCTGGCGGATCTGGACGACAGCGGGTTCATGATGGCACCGGGCCAGTCGGGCAATCTGCTCAGCCGGTTCGCCGGCAATTTCCTGCACGCCTGGCGCGACGGCCGCACGATCACGATCGGGCCGAACGCGGAACGGGTAAGCGCGACGGTGCGGCTGGTACCGGCGAAATGATGCCGAGGGGCGCGATTGCCGCCCGGCGCTACCGCCCCAGCGCCTGTATGGATCTCCTCGGCCACCTTCTTCGCGTCCCCTAACAGCATCATGGTGTTCGGCCGGAACAACAGCTCGTTCTCTATCCCGGCATAGCCGGATACCAGTGAGCGCTTGACGAACAGCACCGTGCCGGCCTTCTCAACCTCCAGGATCGGCATGCCATAGATCGGCGACTGTCTCGGCCGCCGGGTTGGTCACGTCGTTGGCGGCAATCACATAGGCGGCGTCGGCAGTGGAGAACTCGTCGTTGATCTCCTCCAGTTCGAACACCTCGTCATAGGACACATTGACCGCGGCCAGCAGCATGTTCATCTGGCCGGCACGGAGAATTGGCACGTCAACACGCTGCCATTGCCAAGCGATGTTTCTTCTGAGCAGATTTTACCTTCGTGTTCTTGATGTCATCGCAAAGACGCCGCAAGGCTGCATCAAAATCGTTCTTATATTTCCATGATTGGAAATCACCGATGTTACGTTGGCGCCGAAGATTTGCGGCCCACGCCTTTGGCGAATTCATTGGGCTGCCGTTGATCATAATAGGCATCAGTAGCGTTCTGTTCTCCTTACGCTCCCTCTCAAATGCGGCCTCGACCTCGTGTTCGACCCACGCGCTCGCGATCGAATGCTCCGACAAAACGACAATCACAAAGTCTCCGCTCGCTACCTCGGAGTCAAGGGCGTCCCTCAACGGCGCCCCAATTCGCAAATCTTTCGGTGCGTAGAAGCATCGTATTCCTTCCGCCTGTAGTCCTGCATGTAGGCGCTTGCAGAAGATCTCATCTTTAGAAGAGTGGCTGATAAAGCAGGACGGTTGGCGCTTAGCGCTCCGAAGATGTTTGACAATAAAGTCAACAAACTCGATAGGAAAACCGCAACTTTGATAGAATGAACGCGGAAGTAGGCCAGACCTGACGATCGTTCTATGATCGAGGGTCATATCGTGCAGAGTTTGGATTAGCGAGAGATTTCGTGCTTTCCCGAGGTCGGTATTGATAAGCTCGCCAGACATAATATACGAGTCAGCAAAGTCCGATTCGATGAAACTGGCGTCGGTCAAGTGCATGCATAAAAGCGCTTTCGTAAAGCTGACTCGGTCGAAGATTGTGCCATGCCCTGTAACCCCGTTGAGTTCGGCACCACGAAAGTCGCAGTCAGAAAAATCAGCGTTACCCAGATTACCGCATAGGAACGCTTGACGCATCCTGGAACCAGAAAAGCACGACGAATGTTCAGCCGTACCTTTCGGACTGTGGCCGGCAAGTACTGCGCCGCGCAAGTTCACCTTCGTGAGATCGCACCTTACGAACGAGCAACCAGACAAATTGCAACCACTGAGGTCAAGTCCCCGAAGATCTTGACCCACGAGCCTAAATACGAAACCAGGTACCCAGCGCGCACCATCACGCGTTCGGTACCAGCGAAGCGTCGGCAGCGTAGCTCGGAACTCATTCCAGCGGCTCGCGCCTGACTTGAGCAGGCTGATCGCTTCAGACAGGCCGATATGTCCATCATCGGCAGTGATGCAACCAAGGTCCCCGGCAACCGATCACGACCGGCATAATCCGGGAAGTCCCTCCACCATTTGTCTTGCTTCAAGGTCATGAATGTCGACAGTGAATCATGCTGACTAGGCGCCCGTCTTCCCTATCGCCCCAGCGCCTGCACGATCTCCTCGGTCATCTTCTTCGCGTCGCCGAACAGCATCATCGTGTTCGGCCGGAAGAACAGCTCGTTGTCCACCCCCGCGTAGCCCGACGCCATCGAGCGCTTGACGAACAGCACCGTGCCCGCCTTCTCCACGTCCAGGATCGGCATGCCGTAGATCGCCGACTTCGGGTCGGTCTTCGCCGCCGGGTTGGTCACGTCGTTGGCGCCGATCACGTAGGCCACGTCGGCGGTGGCGAACTCGTTGTTGATCTCCTCCAGCTCGAACACCTCGTCGTACGGCACGTTGGCCTCGGCCAGCAGCACGTTCATGTGCCCGGGCATGCGGCCGGCCACCGGGTGGATGGCGTATTTCACCTCCACGCCTTCCTTCTTCAGCGTGTCCGCCATCTCGCGCAGCGCGTGCTGCGCCTGCGCCACCGCCATGCCGTAGCCGGGCACGATGATCACCTTCGACGCGTTCTTCAGGATGAAGGCGGCGTCGTCGGCGTTGCCGCTCTTCACCGTGCGGTCGCCCGCCGGCCCCGCCGGCCGCCGGCAGCGGCCGGTCTCGGTGCCGAAGCCGCCCAGCAGCACGTTGAAGATGCTGCGGTTCATGCCCTTGCACATGATGTAGGACAGGATCGCGCCCGACGCGCCCACCAGCGCGCCGGTGATGATCAGCGCCAGGTTCTGGATGGTGAAGCCGATGCCCGCCGCCGCCCAGCCCGAGTAGCTGTTCAGCATCGAGACCACCACCGGCATGTCGGCGCCGCCGATCGGGATGATGAGCAGGAAGCCGAGCCCGATCGCCAGCAGCGCGATCAGCCAGAACACCACCTGGCTGCCCCCGGTGGCGACGAACGCCACGATCAGCAGCAGCAGCAGGATGCCCGAGCCCGAGGTTCAGCTGGTGCTGGCCGCGGGAAGGTGATCGGCGCGCCGCTCATCAGCGCCTGCAGCTTGGCGAACGCGATCACCGAGCCGGAGAAGGTGATGGCGCCGATCGCCAGGCCGATCGACATCTCGACCAGGCTTTCGGTGTGGATCGCGCCCGGCACGCCGATGCCGAACGCCTCCGGCGCGTTCAGCGCCGCGGCGGCGACGAACACCGCGGCCAGCCCGACCAGCGAGTGGAATGCGGCGACCAGCTGCGGCAGCGCCGTCATCTGGATGCGCAGCGCGATGAACGGCGCCGATCGACGCCGCCGATGACGATGCCGAGCACGATCAGCCCGTAGCCGCCGATCCCATGCCGGATTGCCGAGCAGCGTGGCGAGCAGTGCGATCGCCATGCCGATCATGCCGAAGCCGGTTGCCGCGGCGCGAGGTTCCGGGACTGGACAGGCCGCGCAGCGCCAGGATGAACAGGACGGCGGCGACGAGGTAGGCGAGCGCGGTCAGTTGGCGGACATCGCGGCCGGCCCTCAGCGCTGCTTGCTTGAACATCGACAGCATCCGCTGCGTGACCAGGAAGCCGCCGAAGATGTTCACCGATGGCCAGGGTGACGGCGATGAAGCCGAACCCGCGCGATCGCCCAGCGTCGGTGCCGAGGCCGGTGGCCAGCATGGCGCCGACGATGATGACGGAGGAGATCGCGTTGGTCACCGCCATCAGCGGCGAGTGCAGCGCCGGGGTGACGTTCCACACCACGTAGTAGCCGACGAAGCAGGCCATCACGAAGATGGCGAACAGGAAGACGAACGGGCGCGACCAGCGGCGGCGCGATCGGCGCGGCAGTGCCAGCCCGGCGGTCGCGTGCGCCGCGAGCGCCTGGGCCTGGGCGGCGAGATCGATGTGCCTCGTCGGCCAGCCGTGCGGGTTCATCCGGCGCCTCCGTGTATCCGGCGGTCATGAGATCAGACGTCTCCGGGATCAGGCGGCCGCGCTCTGCGGCGGGCGCGAACTGCGGGTGCACGATGGCGCCGCCGCGGGTCAGCAGCACGCCTTTGACGATGTCGTCGTCGTCCGGCAGCGCGGGGCCTGCGCTTCCTTGTCCCAGAAGGTGGTGAGGAAGGTCAGCAGGTTGCGGGCATAGAGCGCGCGTCGCCGCTACCGGGATGCGCGCCCGGCCAGTTGTGCCAGCCGAGCACGGTCGACGCCGTTCGCGGTGACGACGCGCTCGCCCGGGCTTGGTCGCGGCGCAGTTGCCGCCGGCGTCGGCGGCGAGGTCGACGACGACGCTGCCGGGGCGCATGGCGGTCCACCATCGGCTCGCGTCACGATCACCGGCGCGCGGCGGCCCATCACCAGCGCGGTGCAGATGACGATGTCGTTCTTCGCCACCGTCGCGGCCATCAGCTCGGCCTGCTTCTGGCGGAACGCGTCGCTCATTTCGCCGGCGTAGGCGCCGGTCTGGCTGCGCGGTCTCCTCGTCCTCGACGCCGACGAAGGTGGCGCCCAGCGACTTGATCTCCTCCTTCGCCGCCGGACGGACGTCGGTGGCGGAGACGATGGCGCCGAGCCGGCGGGCGGTGGCGATCGCCTGCAGTCCGGCGACACCGGCACCGATGACGAACACGCGGGCCGGCGGCACGGTGCCGGCGGCGGTCATCATCATCGGAAAGCCGCGCTGGAATGCCGCCGCCGCTTCGATCACCGCGCGGTAGCCGGCGAGGTTGGCCTGGCTGGACAGCACGTCCATCGACTGCGCGCGGGTGATGCGCGGCAGCAGCTCCATCGCCGCGCAGTCGATGCCGGCCTCGGCCAGCGCCGGGAACCAGGGCGGGATCGGCGAAGGCGCCGGCGGTGCAGACCAGCAGCGCGCCGCGCGGGATCAGGGCGCGGGTCGCTCGGCACCGGCGCCTGCACGGCGAAGACGACGCCCGCTCCGGCGAGCGCCGTGGCGGCATCGGGGGCGATTTCCGCGCCGGCGGCGGCAAACTCCTGTCGGGGAGGGAGGCGCCGGCGCCGGCGCCGGTCTCGACCACGACCGTCAGGCCGAGGGCGATCAGGCGCTTCACGGTGTCCGCCGTCACCGCGACGCGGGTTTCGTGCGCCCGCCGTTCCTTGAGCACTGCCAGGCGCATGCGCGGTGTCCTCCGGAGCAAGTCGCGGGCACCATGCGCAAAAGGGTGCGCGCGTGCAAGCTGTCCGGCCGGCAGCGGGACCACAGGTCGGGCCGGCGGCGGCGGGGGGGATGACGGTCGGGCCCGGCGCTGCACCGGGCGGCAAATCCGCCGTTCCCCGCACACGGGCGAGGATATCCGGGCCCCTCTTGCTTCTGTTCCATTCGGTCCGATTTGACGGCGGCGTCATCCCGGGTGCGGCGATGCGACGCGGACGATCCTCGGTCGCGCCAATGGGAGGACGGCGGTCCCCTTGGAGATTGGCGCGTTGCAGACTGGCGCGAGAGGTGCAGATAATGAGCGTTCCGTTCCGCCTGCCGGCCGTGGCCCTGGTGGCGCTGCTGGCCCCGCACGCCGCCGTGCGCGCCTATGCGCAGACGCCGACCCACGAGGGCAACACCTGGGACTGGCGCAACCACCAGCCGACCGCGGCGGAGGTGCAACAGGAGGAGAAGGCGGCGGGCCTTGCACTAACGCCATCGCGGCGGAAGTCGGCGGCTGACACGCTCGAGCGCCTCAACCAGGAGTTGCTGAACGGGTCGCGAAACTGACAGCCGCGTCGCATGGCCCGGGTGCGCGCCTCGTCGTGAGCCGGCGGCCGGTCAGCCCAGCCGGAACCGCGCGGCCGCAAACCGGTCTTCGGTCACCGCCGCGCGTACCGCTGCCTCCCCCGCCGGCCCGCGGACCAGCGCCACGACGTCCCGGAACAGGACCCCTCCCCGCGCGCGGCCCAGGAACAGCCGGGCCAGCGCCTCGGCCGCCGGGCCGCGCGGGGCGCAGCAGGCGCAGCCGGCCGGATGGCCGCCGGACGCCAGGACGAAGCTGGCGACCGCCGCGCCAGCCGGGGCCGGAGCGTCGCCCTCGATCAGCAGCGCCGTCTCCGGACCGGCCTGGTCGGGCGTGCCGAAGCGGACGGGCAGGCGTGCGTCCAGGAAGAGTGCCATAGGCTGGACATAAGGATATGTTTATGTCAGATACAAGCCCATGGAGACTCTGCTCGCCGCGCTGCGCGCCTGCCGCCGAACCGACCCGGCTGCGCCTGCTCGCGCTGGCCGGCGCGCGGCGCCTTCTGCGTCATCCGAATTCACCGAGATCCTCGGCCAGTCGCAGCCCCGGCTGTCGCGCCATCTGAAGCTGCTGTGCGAGGCCGGGCTGCTCGACCGCGTACGCGAAGGCGCCAACGCCTGGTTCGCCCTGCCCGGCGGCGACCGCGGCGCCCTGGTCCGCGACCCTGCTCGCCCGCCTGCCCGAAAGCGATCCGGTGCTGGAGGCCGATCGCCGCCAGGCCGCCCGCGTGCTGGCCGAACGCGCCCGCATCGCCTCCGAAAGCTTCCGCGCCAGGGCGCGGACTGGGACGAGATGCGCGCCCTCGACCTGCCCGCCGCAGGCGGTGGAGGACAACGCTGCTGCGGCTGATCCCGCCCGAAGGCGGTGAACCGGCTGCTCGATATCGGCACCGGCACCGGGCGGGTGCTGGAACTGCTCGGCCCGCGGGTGCGGGAGGGGCTGGGCGTCGACGCCAGCCCGGCGATGCTGGCGCTCGCGCGCGCCCGCCTGGCCCGCGCCGGGCTCGGCGCATTGCGCGGTGCGGCTGGCCGACATGTACCGCCTGCCGCTGCCGGAGGGCGAGGTTCGATCTCGTGGTGCTGCAGATGGTGCTGCACTACGCCGAGGACCCCGGCCGGCGTGCTGGCCGAAGCCGCCCGCGTGCTGCGACCTGGCGGCCGGCTGATCGTGGTCGACCTCGCGCCGCACGGGCGCGCCGACGTCATGCAGCGGCTGGCGCATCGCTGGCCCGGCTTCGGCGACGATGCGCTGCAGACGGACTGCTGCGTCGACGCCGGCCTGGCTCCCGGCGCGCCGCTCGCCGTCCCGGGCCCGCTGCCGGTGCGGCTCTGGCCCGCCGTGCGCACCACCGCCGCCGCCGCGCCGGCCACCGCGCCCGCCGCCGCCCTCGTTCCGTAACAGAAAGACGACCTGATGTCCCGACCCCATCTGCTGGATGCGCTGCGCGACCGCGTGCTGCTGTGCGACGGCGGCATGGGCAGCCGCGTGCAGGCGATGACGCTCGATGTCGAGCGCGACTACTGGGGCCGGGAGAACTGCACCGACGTGCTGTGCCTGTCGCGCCCCGACCTGGTGCGCGACATCCATCGCGGCTATTTCGCCGCCGGCGCCGACATGGTGGAGACCAACAGCTTCGGCGGCTCGCCGGTCACGCTGGCGGAATTCGATCTCGCCGACCGCGCCTTCGAGATCAACCGCCGCGCCGGCGAACTGGCGCGGGAGGCGGCCGAGAGCTTCGCCGACGGCCGCCACCGCTGGGTGCTCGGCAGCATCGGGCCGGGCACCAAGCTGCCGAGCCTCGGCAACATCGCCTACGACCCGCTGGAGGCGGCGCTGGCGGAACAGTGCCGCGGGCTGATCGCCGGCGGCGTCGATGCGATCCTGATCGAGACCTGCCAGGACACGCTGCAGATCAAGGCCGCGGTGAACGGCGCGAAGACTCGCGCGCGCCGAGGCCGGCACCGACACGCCGATCTTCGTGCAGGTGACGGTGGAAACCACCGGCACGCTGCTGGTCGGCCCCGACATCGCCGCCGCCGCCGCCGTGGTGCATGCGCTGGATGTGCCGCTGATCGGGCTGAACTGCGCCACCGGCCCGCAGGAGATGGCCGAGCACGTGCGCTGGCTTGCCGCGCAACTGGCCGGGCCTGATCTCGGTGCAGCCCAACGCCGGCCTGCCGGAGCTGGTGGACGGCCAGACCCACTACCCGCTGGGCGCGGCCGATCTGGCAAGCTGGCTGGAGCGCTTCGTCGCCGAGGACGGGGTGAACCTGATCGGCGGCTGCTGCGGCACCGATCGCCGCATATCGCCGCGCTGGATGCGATGCTGCGCAAGCGGGGCGGCTTCCGCCCGACGCCGGTGCCGCGCACGTCGGTCTGGGTGCCCTCGGTCGCCATCGCCTCTACCAGGCGGTGCCGTTGCGCCAGGAGAACGCGTTCTTCGCCATCGGCGAGCGCTGCAACGCCAACGGTTCCAAGAAGTGGCGCGAGCTGCAGGAAGCGCACGACTGGGACGGCTGCGTCGCCATGGGGCGCGAGCAGCTCGGCGAAGGCTCGAACGCGCTCGACGTCTGCACCGCCTTCGTCGGCCGCGACGAGATGGGCGAGATGATCGGAGGTGATCCGCCGCTTCACCGTCGTCGGTGAACGCGCCGCTGGTGATCGACAGCACGGAAACCCCGGTGATCGAGGCGGCGCTGAAGCTGCACGGCGGCAAGCCGATCATCAACTCGATCAACTTCGAGGACGGCGAGAAGCGCACGCCGCCGACCGGCTGCGCCTGGCGAAGCAGTTCGGCGCCGCGGTGATCGCGCTGACCATCGACGAGATCGGCATGGCCAAGACCGCCGAGGCCAAGCTCGCGCATCGCGCGCCGGCTGGTCGATTTCGCCTGCGACACAGCACGGCCTGGCGCAGTCCGACCTGCTGATCGACCCGCTGACCTTCACCATCGCCACCGGCAACGAGGACGACCGCAAGCTGGCGCAGTGGACGCTGGAGGGGATCGCCGCGATCCGCGCCGCATTCCCCGACATCCAGATCATCCTCGGCCTGTCCAACATCAGCTTCGGGCTGAACCCGGCGGCGCGCGCGGTGCTGAACTCGGTGTTCCTCGACCACGCGGTGCGCGCCGGCATGACCGGCGCGATCGTGCACGTGTCGCAAGATCCGGCCGCTGCACCTGATCGCGCCGGAGGAAGTGCAGGTCGCCGAGGACCTGATCTTCGACCGCCGCGCGCGAAGGCTACGATCCGTTGCAGCGCCTGCTGGAGATTTTCGCCGACCGCAAGGCCGGCGACGCACGTGAAGAAGCAGCGCGCCGAGACCGTCGAAGGCCGGCTGAAGGACCGCATCGTCGACGGCGACCGCAAGGGGCTGACGGACGAGCTGGACGAGGCGCTGAAGACCATGGCGCCGCTCGACATCATCAACGACGTGCTGCTCGACGGCATGAAGGTGGTGGGCGAGCTGTTCGGCGCCGGCAAGATGCAGCTGCCGTTCGTGCTGCAATCGGCCGAGACGATGAAGGCCGCGGTCGCCTATCTGGAACCGCTCATGGAGCGGGTGGCGGGCCAGGAGAAGGGCACCATCGTGCTCGCCACCGTGAAGGGCGACGTGCACGACATCGGCAAGAACCTGGTCGATATCATCCTGACCAACAACGGCTACCGGGTGGTGAACCTGGGCATCAAGGTGCCGCTGGCCGACATGCTGGACGCGGTGCGCGAACACCGCGCGCACGCCATCGGCATGTCCGGCCTGCTGGTGAAATCCACCGTCGTGATGCGCGAGAACCTGGAGGAAATGTCGCGCCAGGGGCTGGAAATCCCGGTGCTGCTGGGCGGCGCGGCGCTGACCCGGAACTACGTCGAGGACGACTGCGTCCAGTCCTATGCCTGCGGGCGGGTGGCCTATGCGCGCGACGCGTTCGACGGGCTGCACCTGATGGACAAGGTCACCGGCAACGCGTTCGACGACTACCTGGCCGCGGTCGCCGCGAAACGATCGGGCAAGGCGCGCAACACCGCGCGCACCCTGGGCCAGGCCGATGCCCGCGCCTTCCGCCCGGTCGATGTCGCCGCGGTGCGCGCCCGCCGCACCCGCATCACCGCCGACGTGCCGGTACCCACGCCGCCGTTCTGGGGCGCGCGGGTGATCGAGGCACCGCCGAAGGCGATCGTTCCGTTCCTCAACGAACGCAGCCTGTACCAGTTCCAGTGGGGCTTCCGGAAACAGGGCCGCTCGCTCGACGATTTCCTCGGCTGGGCCAAGCAGGAACTGCGCCCGGTGCTGAAACGGATGCTGGCGATCGCCGAAGCCGAGGACATCCTGCACCCGCCGGCCACCTACGGCTACTGGAAAGCCGCCGGCCAGGGCAACGACCTGATCCTGTTCGATACCGACGGCCAGACCGAACTCGCCCGCTTCACCCTGCCGCGCCAGCCGAAGGAGGACGGCGAGTGCATCGCCGACTTCGTGCGCGACGTCGACGAGGCCGAACGCGACGTGATCGGTCTGCAGGTCGTCACCATGGGATCGCGCGCCTCCGACGTGGCACGCGCCTGGTTCGAGGAAAACCGCTACCAGGACTACCTCTATCTGCACGGCCTGTCGGTGGAGATGGCGGAAGCGATGGCCGAATACGTGCACAAGCGCATCCGCGCCGAACTCGGCTTCGCCGCCGAGGACGACCGCGAGATGGAAAAGATGCTGGCCCAGGGCTACCGCGGCTCGCGCTACTCGTTCGGCTACCCGGCCTGCCCGAAACTGGAAGACCAGGAACCGATCCTGCGCCTGCTCGGTGCCGACCGGATCGGCGTGTCGCTGTCTGACGAATTCCAGTTGCACCCGGAACAGTCAACCAGCGCGCTGGTGGTGCTGAACCCGCGGGCGAAATACTTCTCGGTCTGACGCCGGCGGCTGAAGCAAGGCCGGGGAGCTCTGCTCCCCGGCCTTGTACTATCCGGCTGCCGCCGCCAGCGCGCGGAGATCCCCCTCCGGCCGCGCACCATAACGCCCGATCACCGCCGCCGCCGCCAGGCTGCCGAGCCGGCCGCACACCGGCAGTTCACGCCCCCCGGTCAGCCCCGCCAGGAACCCCGCCGCATAGGCATCGCCCGCCCCGGTCGTATCAACCACCGTCGCCGGCGCGGCGGCGATCTCCACCGTTTCGGCGCCGCGGACGATCACGCTGCCCGCCTCGCTGCGCGTCAACGCCGCCAGCCCGACGTCGGCGCGCGCCTGCTCCATCGCATCCTCGAACCGGTTGGCCTCATACAGCGCGGTAATCTCCACCTCGTTGGCGAACAGGATATCCACCTCCCCGCGCACCAGATCGAGGAATGCAGCGCGATGGCGATCGACGCAGAAAGCATCCGACAAGGACAGCGCCACCTGGCGGCCGGCCGCATGCGCCGCCGCCGCGGCACGGCGAAACGCCGCCTGCGCCGCCGGCGGATCGAACAGATAGCCTTCCAGGTAGAGCACCGACGCCTCGGCTACCAACGCGACGTCCACATCCGCCTCCCCGAACGCCACGCAGGCGCCGAGATAGGTGTTCATCGTCCGCTGCCCGTCCGGCGTGACCACGATCAGGCAACGCGCCGTCGGCACGCCCCCCACCAACGGCGCAGAAGGAAAATGAACCCCGGCCGCAGTGATGTCATGGCGAAACACCCCGCCCAACTGGTCGTCGGCCACCTTGCCCAGATAGGCCACCCGCGCACCGAACCCGGCCGCAACCGCACACGTGTTCGCCGCCGACCCGCCACTGCTCTCAAGCCCCGCCGGCATCGCCTCATACAGCGCCGCCGCCGCCGCGGCATCAATCAACGCCATCGCCCCCTTGCGCATGTCATGGCGAGACAGAAACGTCTCCTCCACCCGCGCCACCACATCAACGATCGCATTACCGATCCCCACGACATCGAACTGCGCCATCCGCCCTGCTCCCGCTATGTCGATCTGTCGTGGAGCCTGAAGCGCGTTAAGCAAGGCCAGGGGCTCTGCCCCTGGACCCCGCCAGGGAACTCGTCCCCTGGCGGGGGGTCCAGGGGGGCAGCGCCCCCCTGGCCTTGCTCACTGCGTTCCAGACACCACGACCGGTTGGACTTAGCGGCGCGGTGCGGGCAGGTCCAGGCCGACACCGCGGAGGTGGGCGAACAGGGTTGCGAGGCGGGTTCGGTCGGGTTGTGGCAGGGGCGGTTTCAGGATGGAGGCGATATTGGCGTGCAGATGGGCGATGTTGCCGGTGCCGAACAGCACGACGTCGACGCCGGGTTCGTGGCGGGCGGTGCGGTAGGCGGCATCAGTGAGCGAAGTGGCGCCGTCGGGGTGGATGAGGAAGCCGAGTGGGTTGTCGCTGGCGGCGAGTTCGTCCGGGACCTGGCCTGCGGCGGCGAGGTCGCGCATGGTGGCGGCGAGCAACGCGGGGCGGGCGAAGATGCCGCGCACGGCGAACATCACCATGGTTCCGACGTTGTATGTCCGGGTCAGCGGGAACACCTGTTCGCGTGCGCCCTGGCACATCATGTGGAACGCGACCATGGCGCTGTCCCACAGGCCGTCCGGCACGGCGCGCGCCAGCATGGCGTGTTCGGGGTCGTTGGGTGCGGTTTCGGTGATGCCGACGAAGCGGATCTTGCCTTCCCCGCGCGCGCGTTGCAGGACCGGGGCGATCCGATCGCGGATCGTTTCGTACTGCGCAGGCGGCACGGCGTGCAACTGGAACAGGTCGATACAGTCGACATTGAGCAGCCGCAGCGAGTTCTCCAGGCTTTCGCGCACGGCTTCGGCCGACAGCGGCTCGCCGGCCCGCATGACGGAGGTTTTGGTGGCGAGCACGACGCCGGCACGCCGCCCGGCGAGGGCTTTGCCGACCACCGCCTCGGTGCCGTAGGCCGAAGCGGTGTCGATCAGGTTCACCCCGGCATCGAGTGCCGCGTGGACCACGGCGATTGCGTCTGCCTCGGTGCCGCCGGTGCCGAGGCCGAGGCGGCTGTGCCCGCCGGCACCGAGGCCGGCGACGCCGACCCGGAGGCCGGTCCTGCCGAGGGTGGTGGTATCCATGGACCGCTCTCCTGTGTGCGCGTGTTTCCCCGCCAGCGTCCCCTGCCCGCACTCCGGCCGCAAGGGGTCCGGGACCTGGTCATCACGGGTTTGCGATCCCCGGCGCATTGTGACGCCCCGCGAGGGCGTGCTAACCGGGTCCGCCGGCATCGGCCGGGGAGTCTTGTATTTTTCAGGGTGGAAACCCGTGTTCAAGCGCCGCAAACCCGACGACTCGACCCCTGCCGAGCCCACGCCCGGGCCGGCCGGTTCGAAATCCAGTCCGGAGGACCCCGCTTTGTCCGACAGCAAGGAAGCCGCCCGCGGCGCCCCGCCCGACAGCGGTCTGGGCGTGCCGCCGTTCCGTCCCGCCGCAATGAAGGACGCCTCCACCATGGCCCGATCGCCGTTCACCCCTTCCCCGACCACGCCGATCACGCCGACGGGCCCCTCGGCCTCCGGCTTGCCGGGGGTGCGACCGACGGCTGGCTCTGCCCGCCCTGCCCCGCGCGAGTCGGGGGAGCGGCGCACCCTTGTCGTGGGCCGCGGGATCAGCGTTCAGGGCACCGTGCAGGATGCCGAGCGTCTGGTGGTGGAGGGCACGGTGGAAGCGAGCATGATCCACGCCACCGAGCTCGCGATCACCCAGGGCGGCATGTTCAAAGGCGAGATCGAAGTGGAAGACGCCGAGATCGCCGGCACCATGAACGGCACCCTGACCGCGCGCGGCAATCTGGTGCTGCGCGCGAGCGGCCGGCTGCTCGGCACCGCGCGCTGCCGGCGGCTGCAGGTGGAGGACGGCGGGCAGATCTCCGGCACGATGGAGATGCTGACCGACGAGCCGAAAGCGGACGTTCCGCTACTGTCGGAAGCGACCTGACGGCCCCGACCTGACGGTCCCGCCTGGGAGGGAGCACGGCGGGCGGGGCACGGCGCCCCGCCCGTCCGGTTTCAGCGGAACATTTTCGTAGCGTTGGCGATGGTCTGTGCCACCCCCCAGAGCAGGGGGATGCCGACCAGCAGCCAGTACACCAGCAGCTTGACGCCGGTGCCGGATTCCTGCGGTGCGTCGCTCATGCGTCGGCCTCCTGACCGGGCAGGTGGTGGTGCTCGGACACCGGGCGCATCGCCAGGTTGCAGATGAGCCCGATCAGCAGCAGCCCGGCCATGATGTACATCGTGATCGAATAGGCATCCGCCTTCACCACGCCGTGGTCGATCTGGTATTCGCGGATGTAGTTCACCAGCACCGGGCCGAACACGCCGGCGGCGGACCAGGCGGTGAGTAGCCGTCCGTGGATGGCGCCCACGTAGCGGACGCCGAAGATGTCGCGCAGATAGGCCGGCACGGTGGAGAAGCCGCCGCCGTACATGCTGAGGATGATGCAGACCGCCAGCACGAACAGCGCCTCGCTGCCGATATACTGGGTGGCGCCGACCAGCACGTACAGCACCATGCCAAGCACGAAGAACACGACGTAGGTGGCCTTGCGCCCGATGGTGTCGGAGACCGAGGCCCAGAAGAACCGCCCGCCCATGTTGAACAGGCTGAGCAGGCCCACGAACCCGGCGGCGGCGACAGCGGTGACCTTGCCCGGGAACATCTCCTGCGCCATTGCCGAGGCCTGGCCGATCACCCCGATCCCGGCGGTGACATTGAGGCAGAGCACCCACCACAGCAGCCAGAACTGCGGCGTGCGCAGCGCGGTATCGACATGCACCGTCTCGGTGGTGACGAGGCCGACGCTCTGCCGCGGCGCGACATAGCCCGCCGGAGCCCAGCCCGCGGCGGGCACCCGCACGATCAGCCCGCCGATCGCCATGAAGCAGAAATAGACGATGCCGAGCACCACGAAGGTATCCGCCACGCCGATATGGGTGGGGGTGGAGAAGGCGTGCATCAGCATCACCGACAAGGGCGAGGCGATCATCGCGCCGCCGCCGAAGCCCATGATCGCCATCCCGGTCGCCATGCCCGGCCGGTCCGGGAACCAGGTGATCAGCGTCTTCACCGGCGAGATGTAGCCGATGCCCAGGCCGCAGCCGCCGAGCACGCCGTAGCCGAGATAGATGAGCCACAGCACGTGCATGCTGACGCCGAGGGCCGCGATCAGGAAGCCGCCGCCGAAGCAGGCGGCCGCGGCGAGCATCGCCTTGCGCGGCCCCACCCGGTCGAGCCAGGTGCCGGTGAAGGCGGCGGAAAGCCCGAGGAAGACGATCGCCAAGCTGAAGATCCAGCCGAGCTCGGTGAGCTTCCAGTCGTCCGGCGCGGATTTGGTGATGCCGAGCAGCCGCGTCATCGGCAGGTTGAACACGCTGAATGCGTACACCGAACCGATGCACAGATGCACGCACAGCGCCGCCGGCGGCACCAGCCAGCGGTTGAACCCGGAACCGGCAACGATATGTTCCCGGTCCAGAAAGCCCGGCGGTCGCCGGGTACTCAACGCATTACTCATCCTGGGTCCCCCTGGAGACTTTATCTTTTTTCGATTTGTTTTGCGACGCAACATTGCATGTTTTGCGACGCAACATCGTGCGGACAGCATCATTATGCCTGTTCCTGTGCGCCGCGTCGAGGCCGATGTGCGCCGGGTTGCAGCCAGCGTCGGTCCGGCGCACACCATGCCGCCTGTCGATTCGGCCCGCACCGTTGGGAGCCTGGCCGAGGCGCCGGCGTCGCGCCCGCGGCGTTGCCACCGTGTGAGGGTAAGGGAATGTCTACCAGCTTCACTGCCAACCAGGATACGGCCGGCGGCCGCATCGCCGAGATCGCCGCGCGCATGGACCGACTGCCGCCGTCCTGGCACGTCTGGCGCATGATCGTCCTGCTCTCTCTTGGCGGCATGTTCGAGTTCTACGACCTGTTCTTCACCGGCTACGTGGCGCCGGGGATGGTCAAGTCCGGCCTGTTCACCCCGGCCTCGCTCGGCCCGCTGGCCGCGCTGAAGGTCATCGCGGTCGCCGGCTTCGGGATTTTCGTCTTCGCCACCTTCGCGGGCCTCTGGGTGGGCGCGCTGATCGTGAGCCAGGTGGCCGACCGGCTCGGGCGGCGGAAGATCTTCACCTGGGCGCTGGTGTGGTACATGGTGTGCACGGCCATCATGGCCTTCCAGACCACCGGCCTGTGGCTGAACGTGTGGCGCTTCATCGCCGGCATCGGACTCGGGGTCGAACTGGTCACCATCGACGCCTTCATCGCCGAGCTGATCCCGAAGGGCGAACGCGGCCGGGCGTTCTCGATCAATCAGACCATCACCTATTCCGTGGTGCCGGTGATCGCCTTCCTGGCCTGGAAGCTCGTGCCGATCGCCCCGCTGGGCTTCGACGGCTGGCGCTGGGTCGTGCTGATCGGCTCGGTCGGCGCGCTGGTGGTGTGGTTCCTCCAGCTCGGCCTGCCGGAAAGTCCGCGCTGGCTGGTCAAGCACGGCCGGTACGCGGAGGCGAACCGGATCGTCGCCTCGATCGAGGCCGCAGTGACCGCCGAGAAGGGCCCGCTGCCCGAACCGGTGCCGGAACCCGCGGAAGCCGAGGGCCAGGGTTCGCTCGCGGAGGCGTTCCGCCCGCCCTACCTGTCGCGCACCATTACCCTGTCGGTGTTCAACCTCGCGCAGACGATCGGCTTCTACGGCTTCGCCGCCTGGGTGCCGACATTGCTGATCCACCGCGGCATCCATGTCACCGCGAGCCTGGAATACGCGTTCATCATCGCGCTCGCGAACCCGTTCGGCCCGCTGCTCGGGACCTTGTTCTCCGACCGGATCGAGCGCAAGTGGCAGATCGTGCTGGCGGCGTTCGGGATGCTCGTGTTCATGAGCATCTTCGCGATGATCTCGGTCCCCGCCTGGCTGATCGTGGTGGGCGTGCTGTGGACCTTGTGCGCCAACGTCATGTCGTATTCGTTCCACAACTACCAGGCGGAGCTGTTCCCGACCCGCTTCCGCGCCCGCGCGATCGGCTTCGTCTATTCCTGGAGCCGGGTGTCGGCCGCCTTCGCGGGGCTGGTGATCGGCTACCTGCTGGCCACCGGCGGCGTGCCGGCGGTGGCGATCTTCGTCGGTATCGCGATGCTGGTGGTGATGGGCTCGATCGGCATCTTCGGCCCGAACACCCGCGGGCTGGCGCTGGAAGAGATCAACCGCTGAGGCGGCGGGGGAACGGTACGGCGCGTCCCGTTCCCCCGCGCATCTCTCCGGCAACGCCGGGGCGTGCGGCGGCTTCCGTTTCGCTATGCGACCTTTGCGAGGTCCACGCATGACGACATGGTGATCCGCAGCGACTGATCGGCGCGTCCGCGGCGGAGCAGCCGCGGCATCGCAGATGGCCGCATCGTTGTCCGTGACGCGATTGTGACCCCGATCACATCCCCGTTTCGCCCATTTTGCAGCCCTGTCCTGCCACGGAATTGCCGCGCTTCATCCCCAGTTCCATCGCGTCGGTTCAGCAACTGGAGGAATGACATGAACAGGAAAACGGCGGGGTTGTTCGGCGCGGTCGCCGGTCTCGCAACGATCGGCGCTGCCCATGCGGCGATCGCACCCGGCCCATCCGGCACGCTGCAGGTATCTTCATACGCCGACCTGCTCGCCCCGGTCGCCGATCCCGTCGCGACGCTGCGCGCGCACGATGCGGCACGCGCGCGGACACGCACGGAGGGTCTGGACGGCGCCCGGATCGCGGAGGGCTACGGTTACTCCCGCGACCATCATCACCACCATCACCACCATCACCACCACCACCATCACGCGCCCGTCGGTAGCTTCCAGGGCGTGGGCGGGACGGTACGGACCCGGCGCTAGTGTGCCGATCCTGACGCATGTTGCGGTCGTCGGCGGTCAGGATCGGCACACAAGCTCTTTATTTTCAGTGGCCTGCTGATCCCTTACCTTCGCTGCGAAGGGCCGCGAAGGTAAGGGGCAGGACACTAGGATGGCCGGCGGAAGCGGAACGGGGTCACGGCCCCGTTCCCTTCAGCCGTCGCCTTGCTCCTTCGCCTTGGCCCGCGCCGCGCGCAGGATCTGGCGATAGGTGCCGTCGAACACGGTGTCGGTCGAGGACGTCCACCGCGTCCCCCGGCCCAAGGTATCCCGGCTGGCGTGGATGCGCCGACCGCGCATTTCGCGCTCCGCCGCCTCCGCCTCGTCCATCACCACCAGCTCGAATTCGGGTTCCAGCGGCAGAAACAGGATCTGCATGAAGGGCTCGCCAGGGCGGAAGACATGCCAGCGCCCTTCCGGCGGCGCCTTGAAGACCACGAACGAGATCATCGGCCACCAACTCGTGCGCAGCAGCGCCGGCACCGCCAGTGGCACGTCGTCTTCGGCGCTCGTGTAGAAGCGCGGATGCGGCTCGGTGCGGATCGCCATGTCCTCGGCGACCTGGAGATCGAGCAGCAACTGGTAAGTGTAGTAGTTCTCGCCGAACGAGCGGAACGGCGGCCACTGGATGCCGGTGTCCGGATCGGGGCCGAAATCGCCTTCCAGCGCCACATGGCCGTCGCGCTTCGTGACCCGCAATTCGTTGTCGTACGGATAGAACAGCTCGATGCCGTATTGCGCGCCTTCGATGAAGGGCATGCAGTGCCAGGCGTGCTCGTGCGAGCCGTCCCGGCGCGGCTCCGGGGCGCCGGCCCAGCCCGGCACCTCCATCTTCGTGCGGCGCGGCATCAGGCGCGGCTCGAACAGGCGGTATTTGACGGTCTGCATCAGGCGCTCCTTTTGTCGTCTCGGTGCTGTGGGCCGATCGGTGCGGCCAGCACCGGCATATCCTGCCCCGTAACGGTCGCCGCCGGGGCTCACAAGACGATGACCGGCGGGCCACCGCCCCACCCCACTCGGCTTGCCTCCCCGTCGCCGCCGCCGTATCCCGAGGCCCGGAGGCGCGACGCATGGACCAGACCACCGAGACCGACCCGCATGCCGAAATCCGCGAGGAAGTGGGCAAGCTCTGCGCCCGCTTCCCCGGCGAGTACTGGCGCAAGCTCGACGCCGAGCGCGGCTATCCCACCGAGTTCGTCCACGCCCTGACCGAGGCCGGCTACCTCGCCGCCCTGATCCCGGAGGAATACGGCGGCGCCGGCCTGCCGCTTGTCGGCCGCCGCGGCGATCCTGGAGACCGTCCAGGCGCGAGGGCTGCAACGGCGCCGCCTGCCACGCCCAGATGTACATCATGGGCACCATCCTGCGCCACGGCGTCGGAGGCGCAGAAGCGCACCTACCTGCCGAAGATCGCCACCGGCGAGCTGCGCCTGCAGGCGTTCGGCGTCACCGAACCGACCAGCGGCACCGACACCACCTCGCTTGCGCACCTTCGCCCGGCGCGAGGGCGATCATTACGTCGTCAACGGCCAGAAGGTCTGGACCAGCCGCGCGCGAACATTCCGACCTGATGCTGCTGCTCGCCCGCACCACCCCGCGGCGAGGAGGCGAAGTCGCGCACCGACGGGCTGTCCACCTTCATCGTCGACATGCGCGCAGCGCTCGGCAACGGGCATGACGATCCGCCCGATCCGCACCATGATGAACCACAACTCCACCGAGATGTTCTTCGACAACATGGTGGTGCCGGCCGAGAACCTGGTCGGCGAGGAAGGCCGCGGCTTCCGCTACATCCTGGACGGCATGAACGCCGAACGGCTGCTGATCGCCGCCGAGTGCATCGGCGATGCCAAGTGGTTCACCGCGAAGTCGGTCGCCTACGCCAAGGACCGCCGCGTGTTCGGCCGCCCGATCGGGCAGAACCAGGGCATCCAGTTCCCGATCGCGCGCGCCTACGCGCAGATGCGCGCCGCCGAGCTGATGGTGCGCCGAGGGCTGCCGCAAGTTCGAGGCCGGGCAGCCCTGCGGCGAGGAGGCGAACATGGCGAAGATGCTCGCCGCCGAGGCGTCCTGGGCGGCCGGCGAGGCCTGCATCCAGACGCATGGCGGCTTCGGCTTCGCCGAGGAATACGACGTCGAGCGCAAGTTCCGCGAGACGCGGCTCTATCAGGTGGCGCCGATCAGCACCAACCTGATCCTGTCCTACGTCGCCGAACACGTGCTCGGCCTGCCGCGGAGCTACTGATGGCCGGACCGCTTGCCGGCCTGCTGGTGCTGTCGCTGGAACAGGCGGTCGCCGCGCCCTATTGCAGTTCCCGCCTGGCCGACGCCGGCGCGCGCGTGATCAAGATCGAACGCGCGGAGGGCGATTTCGCCCGCGGCTACGACGCGCGGCGAAGGGGCTGTCGTCAGCTATTTCGTCTGGCTCAACCGCGGCAAGCAGAGCCTGGTCGCCGACATCAAGAACCCGGACGACGCGGCGCTGCTGCACCGGATCCTGGCGCAGCGCCGACGTGTTCATCCAGAACCTCGCCCCGGGCGCGACGGCGCGCGCCGGGTTCGGGTCGGACGGCGTTGCGCGCGCGCTATCCGCGGCTGATCACGGTCGACATCTCCGGCTACGGCGAGACCGGCGAGTACGCCGACGATGAAGGCCTACGACCTGCTGGTGCAGGCGGAATCCGGGCTGGCGATGATCACCGGCCATCCCGCCGGACCGGGGCGGGTCGGCGTCTCCGCCTGCGACATCGCCTGCGGCATGGCCGCGCACGCCGGCGTGCTGGAGGCGCTGATCGGGCGCGGCATCACCGGCCAGGGCAAGGGGCTCGCGGTCAGCCTGTTCGACGGCATGGCCGACTGGATGAACGTGCCGCTGCTGTTCTTCGAGGGCACCGGCCGCGCGCCGGAACGCATCGGCCTCGCGCATCCCTCGATCTGCCCGTACGGCGCCTTCGCGCTCGCCGACGGCGCGCTGGTGTTGATCTCGATCCAGAACGAGCGCGAGTGGGTGGAGTTCTGCGCGAAGTTCCTGGACGAACCCGACCTGCCGCTCGCCCCGGGTTCGAGACCAACGTGATCCGGGTCGCCCATCGCGCCATGGTCGATGCGCATATCGGGGCAGCCTTCGCCCGCCTGACTCGCGCCCAGGCGGCGGCGAAGCTGCGCGCGGCCAACACGGCCTATCGGCTTCGTCAACGACGTGGCCGCGCTCGCACACCACCCGGCGCTGCGGCGTGCGACGGTGGCGACGCCCGAACGGCGAGGTGAGCCTCGCCGCCCCGCCGGTGCGCAGCAACGACGGGGATCGCGCACCTGGGACCGGTGCCGGCGATCGGCGAACAATCGGCGGCGATCCGCGCCGAGTTCGCCGCCTGATCGCCGCCTACAGCAGCAGCAGCGCCGATCCCGCCGACAGCACCGCCAGCCCCGCATACGGCAAGAACCACCCGCCCAGCGTGGTGACGGCCACGCCGAACACCGAGGGCAGCAGCATCACGCCCGCGAACATCGCCGCGGTGCCGAGCCCGGTGGCCTCGGTACGCCGCACTCCGCCCAGGCGGGCATATTCGGCATAGGCGACACCGGTGAACCCGCTCGCCGTCAGGCCGCCGAACACCGCGACCCCGAGCACCGCCCCCCAGGGCCAGCCCGGACCAAACCGCCCCACCGCCAGCGCCGCCGCTGCCATCGCAAAGCCCAGCACCGCCAGCATCCGCGACGGCGACAGGAACCGGTCCGCCACCCAGCCCCACACCGGCCGGCTGGCCGCGCCGGCGATCTGGTACAGCGCCAGGGCAAACCCCGCGCGCACCAGATCGAACCCGCACGACGGATGTGAGCTGCACCGTCATGAAGGCGATGAAACAGAGCTGCACGCCGGAAAACACGAAGCTCGCGACCGACAGCGACCGCAACCGGCGGTCTTCGGCCAGCAGGCGGAACGGCTGCAGCAAGGTGCCGCCCCAGAGCTTCCAGCCGGGGTCGCGATCGTGGTCCCAGGCCCGGCGCGGAAATTCCATCAGCACGAGCAGCGCCACGACCGGCACCAGTTCGGTGAGCAAGGTGGCGCGCCAGCCGATCAGCCCGACCATGGGCGGGACGAACAGGGCGCCCAGCACGCCGCCCAGCGGCACGCCGATCTGACGCAGCGACATCACTAGGTTGAACACCGGCCGCGGCGTCTGCGGCACCAGCAGATGCGTGCTGGCCGGCGCGATCGCGCCATAGGCGAGCCCGAGCACCACCGCGCCGAGCGCGAACGCCGTCACCCCGCCACCGGCGGTCACCGTCAGCAGCATCCCGGTCACCGCGAGCAGGCTCGCCTGGGTCGCCCGCACCGCCCCGTAGCGGCGCACGAACCCGGGCGAGAGCAGCGCCGAGACGATGCCGATGCCGTAGACCAGGGAGACGAAGACGCCGATCAGCGAGCCCGGCACGTGCAGGTCGTGCGCGATCTCGGGTGCTGCGGTGGGCACCGAGAACAGCGCCATGGTGGCGAAGGTCTGTACCGCGAGGGTGGCCGCGAGCGGCCAGATCGGCATCTCGCGAAAGCTTTCCAGCACGGACGGCGTGGCGAGCCGCGACGGGGCCGGCTTGCTCATCGGCGCTGCGCGCCACGCGCGCCGGCGGGGCGGCCTGGTCGGGTCGTGTGCATGCGGCGGCTTTCAGTCGTCCTCGGGCGGGTCCGGAAAGGCGATGCCTTCGTAAAGCTCGGCCAGCGGCAGGTCGATACCGATCTCCGGCAGGGCCAGCATCGCGTCGGCGTCGGAGATGCGGCCGATCCAGTCGGTGCCTTCGCGGGTGAAGACCGTTGCGGCCGGGCGGATTTGCTCCAGCAGCACGTAGCGCTGCACGGATGGCGTCGCGCGGTACTCGCGATTCTTGACGATGCGGTCGATGGCGGCTGTTGCGGGGCTGAGGATTTCGAAGATCACGACCGGGTCTGCCACCACCAGGCTCCCGCGCGCGATCGGGGCGCACGCAACGAAGGCATCCGGATAACGGATGCTGCCATCCACGAGGATCTTCAGTTCGCTGCCGAACGCCTGGCAGGGCTTGCCGCGGAGCCGGTTCGTCAAGGCCGTGATCAGGTTGCGCTGGATGATTGCGTGCTCGACGGTCCCCCCGGTCATCGCCACCGGGGCAAATCCGTCGAACTCGTAGCGCAGCTCCTGCCGGTTCTCCCAGGCGAGGAACGCGTCGCGGTCCATCGGCGGTCGCAGGGCGGTGCTCATGGGCGGAAGCCTACGCTCCGGCCGTGCCGGTTACAAACGTGGCCGCGACCGCCCCTATGCCCCCACCAGCACCACATGCAGCCGCCGCGGCCCGTGCGCGCCCAGTTCCAACGCCTGCTCGATATCCGCCGAGCGCGACGGCCCGGTCACCAGCATCACGTTGCGCGGCATCCCGCCCATCTCCGCGCGCAGCAGATCCCACGCTTCCTCATACGCGCCCACCACCCGGTCGGCGGCCAGCACGACGATCGCCGCCTCGGCGAGCAGGTTGAGCGTGGTCGGACGTTCCGGGGCGGAGGGCAGCATCAAGGTGCCGGTCTCGGCGATGCCGGCGAAACCGTGCTGGATCGCCACCGCATCGGTCGCTTCGGCGCGGCCTTCGCGGAAGCGCAACAACGGGCGGGATGACCAGTCGATCGCGCGCAGCCCGGGATGCGGGGCGATCACGAACTGCCCGGGCAGGTTCTGCACCGCCAGGTAGTCGGCGACCGCGCCCGGCACCTCCGCCAGGTCCTCCACCCGGGCGACACTGCCGAATTCCTTCTCCACGTTCGCCGCGAACAGCGCGACCTGGCCCGCGTGATCCAGGCGCGAGCGCGCCGGGATCAGGTGGCGCGGGTGTGCCGCGAGCCGCGCCCGCAGCGCGAAGGCCTGGTCCTCCGGCAGCGGACCGCGCCGCAGGCCTCGGCGGATCGCCGTCAGCACGGTGTCCTTGTTCGTGCCGGCGGGGCTCATGCGGCCCGTCCGGCGCGCTGGGCGCGGGCGTAGCGGGCGAAGAACGTGTCCCCCTCCGGCGCCGGCAGGTCCCGCCCCGCGGTCCAGCCCCCCGCGAGCGGCACGTGCGCGAGCCGCCCGCGCCGTCCGGCCAAGGTGCGCAAGCCGAACGCCGCCACCCGGGTCAGCGCGCGGTACAGCGCCGGGCGCTTGGCGGCGAACGCCCACAGCGCCAGGTTGCTGCGCTGTCCCGCGGGCGTCAGGTGGCGCTCGAACTCGCGTTCGCGCCAGTGGCGCATCAGGTTGGGCAGCGGGATTTTCACCGGGCACACGCTCTCGCACTTGCCGCAGAAGGTGGACGCGCCGGGCAGCAGACCGGCCTGGTCCACCCCGATCAGTGCCGGCGTCAGCACGCTGCCCATCGGCCCGGGATAGACCCAGCCGTAGGCGTGCCCGCCGACCGCGCCGTAGACCGGGCAGTGGTTCATGCAGGCCGCACACCGGATGCAGCGCAGCATCGGCTGGAATTCGCTGCCCAGCATCCCCGACCGCCCGTTGTCGACGATCACGACATGATACGCCTCCGGCCCATCGAGATCGCCCGGCCGCCGCGCTCCGGTGGAGAACGTCGTGTAGACGGAAAAATCCTGCCCGGTGGCCGAGCGCGCCAGCACCCGCAGCAGGCTCATGCAGTCTTCCAGGGTCGGCACCACCTTCTCAATGCTGGCGAGCGCGATATGCACCTTGGGCAGGGTCTGGGTGAGGTCGCCGTTGCCCTCGTTCGTCACGATCACGCTCGACCCGGTCTCGGCCACCAGGAAATTGGCGCCGGTGATGCCGACGTCGGCGGCGAGGAACTTTTCCCGCAGGCGCGACCGCGCCTCGGTCAGGATGTCGCGGCGCTCGTGGAAGACGCGATCGACCGGCAGGTCGGTATGGGCGGCGCGGAAGCTCGCTTCCCAGTCCTCGCGGTTCAGGTGGAACGCGGGGGCGATGATGTGGCTCGGCGTCTCGTGGCGGACCTGGAGGATGTATTCGCCAAGGTCGGTTTCCACCGGAACGATGCCGTGCTTTTCCAGGTGCTCGTTGATGCCCAGCTCCTCGCTGATCATCGACTTGCCCTTGGTCACCGTGCGCGCGCCGGCTTCCTGGCAGATTGCCAGCACCACGGCGCGGGCTTCCGCGGCGTCGGCGCACCAGTGCACGGTGCCGCCGGCTGCGGTGACCCGGGCGGCATAGGCCTCCAGGTAGAAATCGAGATGCGCGAGGGTGTGGTCCTTGATCGCGCGGGCTTCCTCCCGGAGCGCCTCGAACTCCGGCAAGGCGGCGACGGCGGCAGCGCGGCGAGCGATGAAGCTGGTGCCGCTGCGCGCCAGCGCCTTCTGCAGCCCGACGTCGGCCAGGGCGTGGTAGGCGTTGCGCTTGAATTCGGACGAGGTCGCGATCTGCATGGGCGGCACTGTAGCGGCCGCCGCCGCCGGCGACAAAGGGCGCCGGGCGTCAGTCCATCGCTGCGTGCACCGGTTCTCCGGGGCTCGCCTGCGGGCGGCGCACGAAGGGCAGCAGCAGCAGGATCGGCAGCGCCATCAGCCCCATCAGCCAGTAGTCGTTGTTATAGGCGATCACCTGCGCCTGGTAGTCGATCATCTGGTTCAAAAGTGCCGCCCCGTGTGGCGTGGCCGGCGACAGCGCATGCGCGATCCCCGGGCTCGCCGTCAGCGCCCGGTTGAGCGGCGAGGCGAACGGGGCCAGCGCGGAGTGCTCGACCTCGGTGGCGCGGGTCAGCAGCGCCTCGAAGACGGAAATCCCGATCGAGCTGCCGACGTTGCGCGACAGGCTGATCACCGCCGTCCCCTCGTAGCGCAGGCGCACAGGCAGGGTAGCGAAGGACACGACGTTCAGCGGCACGAACACGAGCCCCAGGCCGGCGCCCTGGATCATGATGTCGAAGAACAACGACCACGCGCCGATCGCGGGCGTCCAGCCGGACAGCCGCAGCAGGCTCCAGGTCATCAGCACGACGCCGGACGCGATCAGCAGGCGCGGGTCCATTCGGCTCGCCAGCCGCCCGGCCACCATCATCGCCATCATGGTGCCGATCCCGCGCGGGGCCATCAGGATCCCCGCCACTTCCACCGGGTAGCCGCCCAGCTCCTGCAACCACGGCGCCAGCAGCGCCGAGGACGCATAGCAGCACCATCCCGACGGCGAACATGATGATGACGCCGGTCAGGTAATTGAGGTCGCGGAAGATCGCCGGATTGATGAAGCGCCGCTCGCCGGTGATCATGTGCACGATGAACAGGTAGAAGCCGGCGACGCCGGTCACGCATTCGATGATGACCTCGGTCGAGCCGAACCAGTCCTTGATCTCGCCGCGGTCGAGCATGAGCTGCATCCCGGCGATGCCGATCGCGAGCACGCCGAAGCCAAACCAGTCGAAGCGCAGCCCGCTCTCCTGCTTCTCGGCCGGCAGGAACAGCCACAGACCGACGGTGGCGGCGATGCCGAACGGCAGGTTCACGATAGAACACGTAGCGCCAGTTATAGAGCTCGGTCAGGTAGCCGCCGAGCGTGGGACCCAGGATCGGCCCCACCATCACCCCCATGCCCCAGAGCGCCATCGCCGAGCCGCGCTGCTCGGCGGGGTAGATGTTCAGCATGGTGCCCTGCGACAGCGGCACCAGCGCGGCGCCGAACACGCCCTGCAGCAGCCGGTACAGCACCATCTCGTAGAGCGATGTCGCGATGCCGCACGCCATCGAGGCGACAGTGAAGCCGATGATCGAGACCAGGTAGAGATTCTTCTGCCCGAACCGCGCCGACAGCCAGCCCACCGGCGCGGTCATGATCGCGGCGGCGACGATGTAGGACGTCAGGACCCAGGTGATCTCGTCGTAGCTCGCCGACAGGCTGCCCTGCATATAGGGCAGGGCCACGTTGGCGATGGTGGAATCGAGCGCCTGCATCAAGGTCGCCGCCATCGCGCACACCGTGATGATGCCGCGGTGGGGGAAGACCGGGTCGCCCTGGACCGCTGCCGCCATGACCGCGGCTCAGAACAGGTCGCTGAAGTGGCGGACGTGGCGTGTGTCGATCGACACCTCCGCGCTCATGCCCGCCGACAGCGGCGGGTCGTGCGGACCCTCGTGGATCAGCACCCGCACCGGTACCCGCTGCACCACCTTCACCCAGTTGCCGGAGGAATTCTGCGCCGGCAGGATCGCGAACTGCTGGTCGGTGGCGGGTGCGACGCTCTGCAACGTGCCGTGCCAGACGTGGCCCGGGTAGGCATCGATCGTCACCGTGGCCTTCTGACCGGGCCGGGCCCAGGTCAGCGCCGTCTCCTTCGGCTCCGCGGCGACCCACATGTTCTGCGTATCGACCAGGCCGAAAGCCGCTGTGCCGGCGGCGAGGTACTGGCCCGGCTGCAGCTTCGTGACCTGGGTCACGACGCCGGCGAAGGCGGCGCGGACGGTGGCGTGGCGCAGTTCGCGTTCGGCCTCGGCAAGCCGCGCGGCAGCAAGCCTGTAGGCGGGCATCGCGGTCACCGGCAGATCGGCGGTACCGCCGAGTCGGGCCAGCGAGGAGGTCACCTGCGCGCTCCCGGCACCAAGCGCCGCCTGGTCGGCCATCAGCTTGTATTTCGCGTCGTCATATTGCTGGCGCGTGCCGGCATGGGAGCGCATCAGCGCCGCGTAACGGTCGAAGTTGGATCGGTCGGCTGACACCTGCGCCCGCTGCGCCGCCACCTGGCGCAGGGCGCGCACATAGTCCGCCTTCAGCGCCTGGAGATCGAGCCGCGTCTGCCCCAGGTTGGCCCGCGCCTGGTCCACCGCGAGGCGGAACGGCGTTTGTTGCAGCCGGAACAGCACCTGGCCGGCCTTCACTGCCTCGCCTTCGTGCACGTCGATCTGGCGCACCAGGCCGGAGACGTCGGTGCTCACATCGAGCACGTTCGCCTCGATATAGGAATCCGAGGTGGTCACGTAGCGCCCGCCGCTCAGCCAGTAGAACAGGCCGCCCCCGATCAGCACCAGCGCGCCGAGCGCGAACAGCGCGTAGCGCAGCTTGAACATCCGGGCGCGGCGGCCGGCCCGGGTCGGCGCGGCGGGCTCGCTCTGCCGCCCAGCAGACGACGCGCGCGCTTCGGCCGGCTCGGGCGCGGTGGATTGCTCGCGGGCCGCGGCGATGTCGGCCTCCGTCATGTCGTCCATCAGGCCGTCTCCCGCAGCGCGCCGGGTCCCGTCACGAGGTCGGGGGAATGACGGGGCGAGATAAGCGCGGGAGAGGTGCGCCCGGCGGTGACAAGATCGGGAGCGACCAGGCCACGGGCGTCCGCGGCGGCGGATCCGTGGACACCAGGCTGGGCGGCGCCAAGCTGGGCAGCGGCAGGGTCGGACGCACCGGCGGGCACGACGGGGGCGGCCAGCACGCCGGCGACGTGGCGCAGCCCGGCCATCACCCCCTTCAGCGCCACCGGCTCCATCCCCTCGGCCAGATGGCGCGCGAGATCTGCCAGTTCCTCCGCGGTCGCGGCATTGAGCGTGCCGGACTCAGGACCGAGGTGCAGTCGCCAGACGCGGCGGTCGCGCGGGTCGGGACGGCGTTCCACCAGACCGCGCGCCGCCAGCCGGTCGAGCAGGCGGGCGACGGTGATCGGCTCCACGTCCAGCCGTTCGGCCAGTTCCCGCTGGGTCACCCCGGGAGCGCGGGCGAGCACCGCCAGGGCGGCGAACTCCGCGCGGCCGAGCCCGCGGGCACGGGCGCGGCGGCCGGATTCGGCGCGCAACAGGCGTGCGATGTCGGACAGGAGATACAGCAGATCGAGCGGGTCGGCGGACATGGAGACCGTATCACAACGCTATGGTAGCCGACCATATAGTAAGCCTTCCCCATGGACTGTCATGCGCACCTGCCCTGCCCGGCATGTCGCGTGGGCATAACGCACGACCCTGCCACGGCCTGAGGCCCAGCGTCGTACTCCCCTCGGCTTTGCAGCGGGCCTCGGCTTTGCAGCGGGCCGGTCCTGCCGCACACTGGTCCCTTCCGCGGCGCCCGACACAAGGAACCCGCCTATGCCCCCGATCCTCCCGCGCCGGCCGAACGTCTACGCCGCCTCCCCGCTCGATCGCGCCGGCGCCCGCCGTACCGACACGGCCTGGATCGCGGCCAGCCTCGCCGCCCCCGGCGCACTGTTCGTGCCGCTCTGGCGCAACCGCAACCTGGTCACCGGCATGGAAGACGCGCAGCCGGAGGCGGTATACGTACCCGCCGAGGCCGCCGCGCCGCTCCGCCAGGACCCCGAACGCCCATGGGCATTCCTCGGCCTGCTCGACGAGGCCCCGGTGTTCGCCATCGATCTCAGCTCCGCCGAGGACCCGGCCCCGCTGCTGCCTGGCCTGCCCGGCGGGTTCGTCGATCTGCGTTCAGTCGGCTGGGGCGTGCCGAACCCGCAGGCGGCGGTGCTCGCGCACGCCCGCGGCCTGCTGCACTGGCGCACCCGGCACCGCTTCTGCGGCGTCTGCGGCGCGCCCTGCGAGCCGCAGAGCGCCGGCCATGTGATGCACTGCACCGGCTGCGGCACCGACCATTTCCCGCGCACCGACCCGGCCGTGATCATGCTGGTCACCAACGGCGACCGCGCCCTGCTCGGCCATTCGCAGCGCTTCCCGCGCGCGAACATGTATTCGACGCTGGCCGGCTTCGTCGAACCGGGCGAAAGCGTGGAGGAAGCCGTGCGCCGCGAAGTGCTGGAGGAATCCGGCGTCGCGGTGGGCGACGTCTGGTACCATTCGAGCCAGCCCTGGCCGTTCCCCGGCAACATCATGCTCGGCTGCTACGGCGAGGGGCTGAGCGAGGACATCACGGTCGATACCGAGGAACTGATCGACGTGCGCTGGTTCTCCCGCGCCCAGGTCGCCGACCCCGCCGCGCATGATTTCGTGCTGCCGCGCGGCGATTCGATCGCGCGCCGGCTGGTCGAGGACTGGCTCGCCGCTGGGTGACCGCGGGGCTCACCGCCGGCGCGACGCCGGCCGGCACCAGGATCGAGCCTTGTCGCCGGCCTGCGAAAGCCCCCCCTGGCTGATCCTCTGAACAAGCTGATCGAGCCGATCGAGGAACGAGGTCTTCAGCCCGGACTTCGCGTGAAATCGCACAACCAGCACGACGTTGTCCGCGATCCGCCTCCTGCGTCGCAAGCGAGCCGGCGACGGGCATCCCGTCGCCGGCCGCTCCGCCTGCTAGTGCTCTGACACAAACAGGTGATTCAGCGTGGGTCAGAGCACTAGCTTGTTTTTGTGGGCCGATTCAGCCAACGCCCCGAAGCAGGCGTTGGCATCGGACCACTAGCGCACCTGCGCCGGCTACTTCATCCCCAGCGCCCGCGCCACGCCCGCGCCGTATGCCGGGTCCGCCCGCGTGCAGTTCTCCACATGGCGCTGCTTGATGTGTGCCCGCGCATCACCCATCGCACGGGCGGTATTCTCGAACAGCGCTTGTTGCTGCGCCGGGGTCATCTTCCGGAACAGGTTGCCCGGCTGCTCCCAATGGTCGTCATCCACGCGATGGTCCCAATGCGCCCCGTCGCCATCCACCGGCATCGGCGGCTCGGCGAAATCGGGCTGGTTCGCCCACACGTCGGCGCTGTTGGGATGGAAGCTCACCGTGCCGCCCAGGTTGCCGTCCGTGCGCATCTGCCCGTCGCGATGATAGCTGTGATACGGGCATTTCGGCGCGTTCACCGGAACATGGTTGAAGTTGACCCCGAGCCGGTAGCGCTGCGCGTCGCCATAGGAGAACAGCCGCGCCTGCAACATCTTGTCGGGCGAGAAGCCGATGCCCGGCACGACGTTGGCCGGCGAGAACGCCGCCTGCTCCACTTCCGCGAAGTAGTTGTCCGGATAGCGGTTCAACTCCATCACGCCGACCTCGATCAGCGGATAGTCCTGCTTCGGCCAGACCTTGGTGAGGTCGAAAGGGTTGTGCTTGTGCGTCTTCGCCTGCGCTTCCGTCATCACCTGGATGAACAGCGTCCAGCGCGGGAAGTCGCCGGCCTCGATCGCGTTCAGCAGGTCACGACCGTGGGTCTCGCGATCCGCCGCCACCAGGGCTTCGGCCTCGGCGTCGGTGAGGTTGGCGATCCCCTGCTGCGAGCGGAAGTGGAACTTGACCCAGACGCGTTCGTTCGCCGCATTGATCATCGAGAAGGTGTGGCTGCCGAACAGGTGCATGTTGCGGAAGCTTCTCGGGATGCCACGGTCGGACATCACGATCGTCACCTGGTGCAGCGCCTCGGGCAGCAGGGTCCAGAAGTCCCAGTTGCTGTCGGCACTGCGCAGGCCCGTGCGGGGGTCGCGCTTGATCGCGTGGTTCAGATCCGGGAAGCGCAGCGGGTCGCGGAAGAAGAACACCGGCGTGTTGTTGCCGACGATATCCCAGTTGCCTTCCTCGGTGTAGAACTTCAGCGCCGTGCCGCGGATGTCGCGCTCCGCATCCGCCGCGCCGCGTTCCCCGGCGACGGTGGAGAAGCGCGCGAACATCGGCGTGCGCTTGCCAACCTCGTTGAAGATCTTCGCCCGCGTGAAACGCGTGATGTCGTGCGTGACCGTGAAGGTGCCGTAGGCGCCCCAGCCTTTCGCATGCATGCGGCGCTCGGGGATCACCTCGCGATCGAAATGCGCCAGCTTCTCGATCAGCCAGATGTCCTGCAGTAGCGCCGGTCCGCGCGGACCAGCGGTGAGGATGTTGGTGTTGTCGGCGACCGGTGCGCCGGTGGCGTTGGTGAAAACCTTCGATGAGGACATGGAAACTCCCGAGTTGCTGTCTGCGGTGAGGGATGCGCGCGCGCCGGGCGGAGCCGAGCGGGCCGACGGTGAGGCTGTTCTGCTTGTCCGGGACAGGAATCCCGGCATCGGCGGTCAGGCGGGGGGTGTCCGGGTCGGCTCGGTCACGGCAGTGCCGTCTCCTGCTGGTTCGTGGCAGCGCAGCACATGGGTGCTGGCGTCTTCTTGTCATCACGATTAGTATTGGTGTGATTGATCGAGAAAACCGATGACCCCTCTTCCCACCCCGCAACAGCTCCGCTTCCTCACCGCGCTCGCCGACCAGCAGCACTTTGGCCGCGCCGCGAATGCCTGCGCGGTGTCGCAGTCCACCCTCTCGGCCGGCATCCTGACCCTGGAACACCAGTTGAACGCGGCGATCCTGGACCGCGCCGCCGGCAAGCGGGTGGTGTTCACCCCGCTCGGCCAGGAGCTGGTGGGGCGCGCCCGTGCCGCGCTCGCCGCCCTGACGGCGGTGGCGGAGGCGGCGGACGCCGCCCGCGCCCCGCTGACCGGCCCGCTGCGCCTCGGTGTGATCCCGACCATCGGCCCGTTCCTGCTGCCGCGCCTGATGCCCGCGCTGCGCGCCGCCTTCCCCGGCCTGCGGCTCTATCTGCGCGAGGACCTGACGGCGCGGCTGGTGGAGCGGCTGGCCGCCAACCGGCTGGACGCGCTGCTGGTGGCGCTGCCCTGCGACTGCGGCGGCGGGGAAACCCTGGCCCTGGCGCGCGACGAGTTCGTGGCCGCGCTGCCGCCGGGCCACCCGCTGGCGCAGGCCGAGCAGGTGCCGATCGCCGCGCTGGCAAGCGAGCGGCTGCTGCTGCTGGAGGACGGGCATTGCTTGCGCGACCAGGCACTGGCGGTATGCGGGCTGCACGCCGGACGGCAGGACGAGTTCGCCGCCACCAGCCTGCATACCCTGGTGCAGATGGTCGCGGGCGGGCTCGGCGTGACCTTGCTGCCGCAAAGCGCCGTCGCCGGCGGCGTGACGGCGGGGACGGAGTTGGTACTGCGCCCGCTCGCCGGCGCCGGAGCCTGGCGGACCCTGGGGCTGGTCTGGCGCCAGGGGGCGCCGCGGGCAGCGGAATACCGCGCGCTGGCACCGGTGCTCGCGGGAGCCTCGTGTCCGGGGCATTGAGGGGCAAAAGGCCAGGGGGCGCTGCCCAGGGCTTTGCCCCCTGGCCTTTTCCCCCTCAACCCCCCGCGTCCTCGCGGATCATCGCGGCGCCTTTCTCGGCGATCATGATGGTCGGCGCGTTGGTGTTGCCCGTCGTCAGGGTCGGCATCACCGAGGCATCGATCACCCGCAGCCCGCCGATTCCGTGCACGCGCAGCCGCGAGTCGACCACCGCGAGCGCGGGGTCCTCGCCCATCCGGCAGGTGCCGACGGGATGGAAGATCGTGGTGCCGAACCGGCGGCAGTAGTCCAGCAGTTGCGTCGTCGGTCACCACGTCGCGGGCCGGGCACGATCTCCGCCACGCTGTGCTGGGCGATCGGCGCCTGGGCGAAGATCTCGCGCGTCAGGCGCATGCCTGCCAGCAGCACGCGCGCATCGCTCGGCGCCGACAGGTAGTTCGGCGTGATCGCGCGGCTTGGCGAACGGATCCGGCGACGTCGCCATGATGCTGCCGCGGCTGTCCGGGCGCACCGGGCAGACCGCCACGGTCATGCCGCCGCGCGCTCCAGCGCGCCGAAGCGGCGCGGGATCGTAGCTCGCCGGCGTGAACAGGAGTTGCAGGTCGGGGCTGGCCAGTCCCTCGCGCGAGCGGGTGAACACCTGCGCCGAGGTCACGCCGAAGGTCAGCGCGCCGTTGCCGCGCAGCGAAGAACCGCGCCACCTCGCCGGCCAGCCGCGCGCCGCGCGCGAGCTGGTTGATCGAGATCGCGTCCCGCACCCGGTGCGAGATGCGCGCCGACGTAGTGGTCCTGCAGGTTGGCGCCGACGCCGGGCAGGTCGTGCACGCACCGCGACGCCGATCGACTGCCAGGTGCGCGCGCCGGACCGATGCCGGAGATTTGCAGCAGGTGCGGCGAGTTCACCGCGCCGCCGCACAGGATCACTTCGCGCGCCGCGCGGAGCTCGCGGTCCTCGCCACCGCTGGCGAAACGCGACGCCGACGCAGCGCCTGCCGTCGAACAGCAGCCGGGTGGCCAGCGCATCGGTCTCCACCCGCAGGTTGGCGCGCCCCTTGCGTCGCCTGCGGCGCAGGAAGGTGCGCGCGGTGGAGCCGCGGAACCGGCCGTTGCGGGTCATCTGCGAATAGCCGACGCCTTCCTGCATCGCGCCCGTTCAGGTCCTTGCTGTAGGCGAAGCCGGCCTGCTGCGCCGCCTCGACGAAACGATGCGTCAGCGGCAGGATGGTGCGGTAGTCCTCCACCCGCAGCACGCCGCCCTGGCCGCGGACCTCCGGGTCGCCGCCGGGCACGTAGTCTTCCGACTGGCGGAAGAACGGCAGCACGTCGTCGAAGCTCCAGCCGCGGCAGCCCATCTGCGCCCAGCCGTCGTAATCGGCGGGATTGCCGCGCACGTACAGCATGCCGTTGATCGAGCTCGAGCCGCCCAGCGTCTTGCCGCGCGGCCAGTGGATGCGGCCGTCCGGCGCTGCCGGTGCCGGCCTCGGCGGTGTAGTTCCAGTTCACCACCGGATGGCGCAGCAGCTTCAGCACGCCGGCGGGGATGTGGATCCAGGGGTGGCAGTCGGGCGGGCCGGCCTCCAGCAGGACGACGCGCGCGCCGGTCTCGCTCAGGCGGCTGGCGATGACGCAGCCGGCCGAGCCGGCGCCGATGACGACGTAGTCCGTTTCCATCCCTGGCCCCTCGTGCCTGCCCGCCGGTCCCTTCGCGGCCCGGGCGCGACGCTCAGGCCCGGCCGCAGGCGGCGCTGGCGGGCAGGATCGCCAGAACCGCGCCAGGGGGCAAGAACGTGGCGGCCACCGAGCCCGGCGGCAGAAGAGTGGAGTTGCCGCGAACCTGGCGCCAATGGGATGCCCGGAGCCTCCGTTGGAACGGTCATATGGCGTACATCTCTTGTATCGAGACGAATGTCACGATCGGGCAGGATGGCCGCCCGCAGGCGCTCGACCAGGGGCATGGGCGGTGATCAAGACGCAACGGCAGGCGCTGCGCGCGCTGCGGTTCCAGCCGCTGGACGCGGCGGCGTTGGCGGCGGTGCGGGTGGCGTCCGCGGCGGGGCACCACAACAATGCGATCGAGGGTTTGCCCGGCACGGCGGAGCTGCGGGCGCTGTTCGCCACGCGGATGCGGCTTTCGGCTGTTTGCGCGGAGAATCGCGTACTCCAACGCCATATGCCGATGCGGCAGGCCTCCTGAGAGGCGGCGGTAACCGGCGGTAGATCCGTCAGCGCGGACGACCCTATGGTATTTCTGGCAAAGTTTATGCGGATGGGTTCACATGTCGGCGACGCAAAAAACGATAGTTAACGATAATTAATCGCCACGACATTGCAAGCCCCACCTCCCGGCTGGTTTGCCGCACAGCTCAAGCATACCATTCCTCCGATCCCGCCGCGCCTTCGGCGTCACTGGATCGTTCCTTCTCCGATCAGACGGAGTTGAATCAAGACATGAGTGGCATCCAAGGTGTACTCCCCGTCGGAAGGGCCATCGTAAGCAGACCGCCGCGCCGCCCCACCTCGCGCCGGTCGCTGTACGGCTCGGATTTCACATGGTCGCTTGCGTTCGTTGTTCCCTACGCGGCCATGTTTGCCGCCTTCGCGATCTATCCGATCGGCTATGCACTGTGGATGGGTCGCAACCCGTCGCTCTACGCCACGCTTTTGTCCGACCCGCGCTATCTCGGGGCGGCGGTCAACACGATGCTGTTCGTTGGGATCGGTGTGAACGTGCAGATGTTGCTTGCCTTGTTATTGTCCGGATTCTTCGCCCGTCGTCGCCGGTGGATCAAGATTCTCCTCGTTATCTATATTCTGCCGTGGACGATACCGGCCGTTCCCGCCTATCTCTCGTTCCACTGGATGCTTGTCCCTGATCGGATGGGGCTGCTGGACGGTCTGCTGGCGGCGCTCTTCGGAATCAAGGGGCCGATCTGGTTCATTCACGGTTGGCTCGCCCTGACATGCGACATCGTGGCCTCGGTCTGGAAATGGATGCCGCTCTGGACCCTGATTCTGCTCGGCGGACGCATGGCGATTCCGCAGGATCTCTATGACGCGGCGGAAATCGACGGTGCGACGCCGTGGCAGCTATTTTCCCACATCACCGTGCCGCTGCTTGCCAATCTCTATCTGATCAGCACCCTGATCTCGGCGATCTGGACCTTCGGCGACTACACTCCGGTTCTGTTCGTCTCGGGCGGCGGACCGGCTTTCGCCTCGTCCGTGGTCTCCACCCTCGGGTTCAGCTATGCGTTCGATCTCTCGAACCCACCGCTTGGCGTGGCCGCCGGCCTGTCGCTCCTACCGCTGGCGCTGCCGATCGTGGTGCTGCTGCTGCGCGTACTGCGCCGGACCGAGGTGCGGTTGTGAGCGCGGCCCTCGCCCCCTCCCGGCCGGGACGCCGGCCACGCTACCGGCTGCGGCGGCTCCTGATCGAAACCGGCTCGATCGCGCTGGGTGCGATCATCGCCGTCTGGTCTCTGCTCCCGGTCTATAACATGTTCCTGGTCGCGCTCGATCGCTCGGGCCACAACGAGTTCACCGGCCGGCTCTGGCCCGCGCACCCGACGCTCGCCATCTTCGGCGCATTGTGGACCGAGGGCGCCGACGATGTCCGCCATATCTGGCACCAGTTTGCCAACAGCCTCTTCATCGGCGTGCTGGTGACCGTGGCGACCGTGCTGATCAGTTCGCTCGCTGGTTTCGCGATCGGCCGGATGCGGCTCGGCAGGGAATGGACGCTCACCGGTACCGCCCTTCTCATCTACGCGGTTCCGGCCTCGACCCTGATCATCCCGTTTATCCGGATTATGCAGATCTACGGGATTTCCGATAATCTCTGGGCTGTCATCGCGGCCGACGTGACCTTCGCGACCCCGTACGCCGTCCTGGTGCTGCAGCACTATTCGAAGCTCATCCCGGCCGAGCTCGACGACGCCGCGCGGATCGACGGCGCTTCGGTCCCGCAGATCTATCTTCGTATCTATCTCCCGCTGATGGCCCCGGCGCTTGCCGCGGTTGGCACCTACGCCCTGCTGTACGCCTGGAACGACTATTTCTACCAATACATGCTGCTGATGTCGGAAAGGCACACCACGGTCGCCGTGGCACTCGAACAGTTCTTCGACGACGACGACGCGCCATGGAATTACATGATGGCGATCGCGATCCTTTATTCGCTGCCGCCGATCGCGACCTTCTACGCGCTGCGCCGCTTCATGGCGACGGGGCTGACCGCGGGCGGCATGAAGGGCTAAGCAAACTCCGATTGGTCATGCACTGAAAGCGTGTCGCCAAGGGTGAGCCTGAACCGGTCATGCGCGCGCCCCATCGGTCGGCAACGCTCCCTGCTCGCCTGTCCCGAAAACCACTAACGACTTACTGTAAGATAGCACACGATAGCATATTGACGGGGACGGGTCCCGATTCGCATCGGCCGCCATCCCCGCAGCAGCCGCCGGACGGAGGGGAGGTGGGAGCGGGTGGCCATGGGCGGGGGGCTCCGCATCAGGTTATGCCCGGGACGCACCTCGTAACGCTCCAGCGAATGGGCGGCTGGAGCACGCTGCGCATGGTGGAACGGTATTCGGCGGTCTCGGCCGAGCATCAGGCGGAAGCCATCAACCGGATCGCCTAGGCGCCATTGTCCAGATTTTGTCCAACTCGCGCGGCGGTGTTCCGCCTTTGTTGCCCCGGTTTGTTCAGATTTGTCCAGTCGGCGCCGCCGGTAAATGGCTGGAATCCTGGGGAAATCTGGTGGGCGCGACAGGGATCGAACCTGTGACCCCTACCGTGTCAAGGTAGTGCTCTTCCGCTGAGCTACGCGCCCGTCCAGCCGGCGCCCCGCTTCTACCCGCGCCCGCCCTACCCGGCAAGCCGCACCCGCGGGTATGAATTCTGTTGCCCGCCCGGCCCCCGCCATGGCACGCTGCATCGCAACATCCAGCCGGGACACGATCCGCGCCCCGGCGCCTCCGGGCGGAAACCACCAGTCAGCAGGGCTTCGCGCAACCTGGCCGCGCGCCCCTGGTCGCGGCCCCTGTCACGGAGGACGCGCCGATGCTGGATCATCCCTTGGTCAACCTGTTCGCGCACATCAAGCCCGGCGACACCGAGTGGAAGGGCGACGGGCTGCGCGACTTCTTCCTCTACAAGGACCTCGGCGTGGCCGAGGCCACCGGCGGGCGGGTGCTCGCCCAACTCGTGAAAGCCGCCCGCCCGCCCGAACACGGCACCGGCTGGCACCAGCACGTGGCCGAGTTCCACATCGTGCTGATGCTGAAAGGCTGGGCCAAGTTCATGTACGAGGACAAGGAGCACCTGGTCGCCACCGGCGATTGCGTGCACCAGCGCCCCGGGATCACCCACTACCTGTTCGACTACTCGCCCGACATGGAATACCTGGAAGTCGTCGCCCCGGCGGATTTCGCGACCGTCGACGTCGCCTATCCCGTCCCGGTGCCGCCGCCCACACCCTGGCCGGAGGCGTGAGGCGAACGACGGGACGCGGGGCTACCCGGCGCGGCGGCGTTCAGAATTCGACTTCCAGATCCTCGATCTGCTCGGGTTCGGCCTCGGCCGCCGCGGTCCACTCGCAGAGATCGGGCCAGTCCAGGATGCGGGCGGCGTATGCCGCCGCCGCACCCGCCAATGTCACGTCATAGGTGACGAACCGGGTCACCACCGGGGCGTACATCGCATCGGCCACGGTCAGGCGCCGGCCGAACAGGTACGGCCCGCCCCAGGTCTGCAGGCACTCCTCCCAGATCGCCAGGATGCGCGCGATGTCCGCCCGCGCCCCGGACCACACGGTGAATCCCGGGCGCCGGCCGCGCAGGTTCATCGGCAGGGACGAACGCAGGGCGGAAAACCCCGAATGCATCTCCCCCGAGATCGACCGGCAGCGCGCGCGCGCCGGCCGGTCGAGCGGATACATCCCGGCTTTCGGCCGGACCTCGTGCAGATATTCGGCAATCGCCATCGTGTCCCACACCCGCACACCCTCGTGCACCAGGCAGGGCACCAGGATCGAGGAGGACTGCAACAGCAGCTCGGCCCGCGTCGCCGGATCGTCCGCCGCCACCACCTGCTCGCGGAACGGCAGGCCGGACAGCCGCGCGAGCAGAAACCCGCGCAACGACCAGGAGGAGTAATTCTTGCTGCTGATGAGCAACGTGGTATCCGACACGGTGGCCTCGGCCATGGCGTCCCCTTCCCGAGCGACTTGCGATGCTGCGGTGCAATGTACCACAATGCCGGGCCGACCGGGACAAAATCCTCTCGCCAGGAGTGCCGCCATCACGCCGATGATCTACCAGCTCTACCAGACCCAGGCGGACCTGCTGGCCCCGCTGCGCCGCGCCGCCGCCATCGCCGCCGGCCTGATGCGCCCCGCCGACATCGGCGCGGCGACGCCGCCGGCGCTGCGCCAGATGCTGGCCGCCTGCGACATCCTGTCCACCGGCGGCCTCACCCACCGCCGGCCGGCGTTCGGGTTCGACGCGGTGCGGATCGGCAACGGTACCGCAACGGTCACCGAGGAGGCGGCGGACGCGACCCCCTTCGGCACCCTGCTGCATTTCCGCAAGGATCCGGCGCCGGCACAACCCAAGGTGCTGCTGGTTGCCCCGATGTCGGGGCATTTTGCCACCCTGCTGCGCGGCACCGTGAAGGTGCTGCTGGCAGAAAACGACGTCTACATCACCGACTGGCACAATGCGCGCGACATCCCGGCCGAAGACGGCAGCTTCGGGATGGACGCGTTCATCGAGCACGTCATGCGCTTCCTGCGCACGATGGGTCCCGGCGCGCATGTGATCGCGGTCTGCCAGCCGGCCGTCGCGGTGCTCGCCGCGGTGGCACTGCTGGCTCAGGCGGGCGATCCCGCGCAGCCGCGCAGCATGACCCTGATGGCCGGGCCGATCGATACGCGGGTGAACCCGACCAAGGTCAACGAGCTCGCCTCCGGCCGGTCGATCGAATGGTTCGAGAAGACCCTGATCGGCGTCGTCCCCTGGCGCTACCGCGGCGCCTGGCGGCGGGTCTATCCGGGCTTCCTGCAGCTCGCCGCCTTCATGACCATGAACCTGGAACGCCACGTCGGCGCCCATTTCAGCCACTTCCGTGCCCTGGTCGGCGGCGATGTCGCCGGCGCGGCGGCGCATCGCAGCTTCTACGATGAATACAACGCCGTGATGGACCTGCCGGCGGAGTTCTACCTGGAAACCGTGCAGCGGGTGTTCCAGGATCACGACCTGCCGCTCGGCCGGCTGAAATTCCGCGGCGAACTGGTCCGCCCCGGCGCGATCCGCCGCACCGCGCTGCTGACGGTGGAAGGCGAGCGCGACGACATCTGCGCCATCGGCCAGACCGTCGCCGCGCTCGATCTCTGTACCGGCATCCATCCGGGGATGAAACGCCACCACCTGCAAACGGGCGTCGGCCACTACGGCGTGTTCAGCGGCCGGCGCTGGGCGAGCGAGGTCTATCCGCGCGTGCGCGAGATGATCCAGGCCACCGCCGCCTGAAAGGCCTGGCTAAAGCCCCAGGATCGCCTTCGCCACGATGTTGCGCTGGATCTCGTTCGACCCGCCGTAGATCGAGACCTTGCGCGTGTTGAAATACACCGGACCGGCCGCGGCGGCGTAGCCGGGACCGATGAACGGCTCGTTCTGCCCCGCCTCCGGCGACTGCCAGGGCATCGCATAGGGCCCCACGACCTCCATCGTCAGCTCGGTCAGTTGCTGCTGGATCACCGAGCCTTTCAGCTTCAGGATCGACGAGGCCGGGTTGGGCTTGCCTTTCGCGGTCTTCCTTTCCTCCGATACCACCCGCAACTGGGTCATCTCCAGCGCTTTCAGCTCGATCTCCACCGCCGCGAGCTTCTCGCGGAAGCGCGCATCCTCGATCAGCGGCGTATCGCCGATCCGCTCCAGCGCGGCGAGCTGCTTGATCCGCGCGACGCGCGCCTTCGATGTGCCGACCCGGGCGATGCCGGTGCGCTCGTTGCCGAGCAGGAACTTCGCATAATCCCAGCCCTTGTTCTCCTGCCCGACGAGGTTCTCCGCCGGCACCTCGACCGCGTCGAAAAAGACCTCGTTCACCTCCCGCCCGCCGTCGATGGTGACGATCGGCCGCACGGTGATCCCCGGCGAGCGCATGTCGATCAGCAGGAAGCTGATCCCTTCCTGCGCCTTCGCCGCCGGATCGGTGCGCACCAGACAGAAGATCCAATCCGCGTACTGCGCGAGCGTGGTCCAGGTCTTCTGCCCATTGACGACGTATGTGTCCCCGCGCCGCTCCGCCCGGGTGCGCAGGCTGGCCAGATCCGACCCGGCGCCGGGCTCGGAAAATCCCTGGCACCAGAAATCGTCGGCATTGGCCGCGCGCGGCAGGAAGCGGCGCTTCTGCGCATCGTTGCCGAATTGCGCGATGACGGGGCCCACCATCGAGGTGTTGAACGCGATCGGCGGCGGCACGTAGGCCTGCTGCATCTCGTCCTGATAGAGATAGACCTGCACCGGCGACCAGTCCTGCCCACCCCATTCCACCGGCCAGTTCGGCGTCGCCCACCCGCGCGCGTTCAGAATGCGCTGGGAAGCAATCATGTCGTCCTTGCCGAGATGCTCCCCGTCCCGCAACCTGGCGCGGATGCGCTCGGGAACCGCCGTGCGGAAGAACCGGCGCGCCTCCTCGCGGAACGTCTGCTCGGCTTCGGTGAAAGTCAGGTCCATCGCACTTCCCCCCGCCCGCCCCGGTCGCGGCGCCAAATCTGGGCCCCCGCCAGCGCCGGCGTCAATCTGCGCCGGTCTCAGCCCGGCTCGGTGACCAGCCGTGCCAGCGCCTGTTGGAACCGGGCGGCGGCGGCGCGGTAGCGGCGGCTGCTACGGCCGTCCCTTGCGGCGAGCACGTGCAGGGCGCTGTGTGCCCGGGCGAGTTTGCTGCCGGACAGTCCCTGGGCGTCGAGGAAGCGGGCCATCGGGCAGGTTTCGGCCGGCCCGCTCATGTTGTCGCCCAGGTGGTTGCCGCGCCAGGCCGTTGCCAGCGCCCCGAGGACCGTGCGCGGCGTCTCGGTATCCACCGTCCAGGCGAAGCTGCGCACCCATTCGGGAATGGCCTCGGGCGGCATCGGGTGGCCGAGTGCGAAGCCCTGGCCGACGTCCGCGCCCAGCAGCGCCGCGGCTTCCACCATGTCCGCGCTTTCCAGCCCCTCCACCACCACTTCGATTTCGAGGTCGCGGGCCAGGTGCACCAGCGCGCCGATGAAACTGATGGTGCGCGCCGGCGCGCGGAGCACGCCATGCAGCAGTCCCTGGTCGAGTTTCACGGTGCGGAACGGCAGCGCGCGCAGCCGTTGCAGGCTGCTGTAGCCGGAGCCGAGGTCATCCATCGCGAGGGTCACGCCGAGCCGCGCCAGCGCCGCCAGGGTGGCTGCGGTGGCCTCGTCGGCCTCGCTCAGCGCCTGGTCCTCGGTGATCTCGAGCGACAGGCGCCCCGGCGGCAGCGGCGTCTCGCGCAGCGCGTCGCGCACCCAGGTGGCGCAGTCCGGCCGCGCCAGGGTGGAGGGGGCAAGGTTCACCGTGACCCCGAGCGTGAGCCCTTCCGCCTCCCACCGCACCGCCTGGCGCAGCGCCTCGGCGACGCCGAGGCGGAACAACTCATCGAGATCGCGCGCGCCGAGCACCGGCAGGAACTGCACCGGACCCACGATCGTGCCGTCGTCCTGTTCGAGCCGGGCCAGTGCCTCGGCCTTGACCGGGCGGCCGCTGCGCAGATCGACCAGCGGCTGGTAGTGCAGCCGCAGGCCGCCGGCGAACAACCGCCGGCGCCAGGCCGCGGCCGTCGTCTCCGGCACCACCACCGCCTGCGCCGCGCCGCGCCGCTGCCGCCAGAGCAAGGCGAGTCCCTGCGCCATGCCGAGGCAGAAGTGGCGCATCCACATGGAAACGAACTGGCCGGGCGTGGCGCCGAGCAGGATCAGCGCCGCCACCGGCCGGTCCTCCGCATCGCGCACCGGCATCACCGCCCCGCTGCGCACGCCGAGCTGCACTGCCGCCGGGTGCCAGGGCGCGGTGCGGGGATCGGTCTGGAAATTGGCGGCGACGACGATCTCCCCGCTGCGCCAGGCTTCGGCCAGCAGGCCCTGGCCCTCCGGCCGCGCGGTATCGAGCATCGGCACGATTGCGCTGGCTTCGCGGATGCGGGCAAAGGACAGGCCGACCGCGCTGCTGCTCGCCAGCACCTGGAAGCGTCCTTCGGCGTCGGGACGCAGCAGCCCGACGGCGAGGATGCCGGGCAGCCCCGCCAGCGCATCGAGCCGCGCCTGCGCGGCATCCACCCAGGGCGCGTCGGAGCGTGGCGGCCGGCGCAGCAGTACGTCGAAATAGGCGGCGATGGTCTCGCCCCGCGCCTCCATCTGCACCGCCATGTCTTCCTGCAACCGCACGGTCGCCACCGAGATCAGGTGCTGCCGGTCGATCGGGCGCAGGGACTGCGCCGCCAGCCGATCGGTCAGCCGCGCCTGGTAGATGGCGATCGCCTGAATCATCAACGCCCCGTCGACGCCGACCAGGGCATGCACCTGGCCGATCTCCCGCGCGTGGCGGTGCAGCGTCTCCCGGTCGGTGGCCGGGTCCATCAACCGGAGCAGATGCTCCGCCTGCCTGGTCTTGAGTTCGCGCCATCTCCGCCGGCGCCAGGGCGCCCAGGATCGGCGCGGCGAGCGACTGGCGGGCGAGATCGCGGTAGAAATCATCCAGGAAGCCGGCGGTGACCACGGGCCAGATTTCGGCGGTTGCGGCGAGCAGCCGGGTTGCCTCCGTGCCGTAGGCGTCGTCGATCGCGGCGGCCGGCGCATGATCCTGGGCGAGATCGGCGGTCCAGCGCTGCCAGTTCGCCTCCCGCACGGCTTTGCGGGCCTTGGCGGCGTACAGGGCGGCGTCGGCACGACGCAGCAGGATGTCGGGGTCTTCCCCGTCGTCCGGAAACACGGCGACCCCGACGCTGAGGCCGACGCGCACGGCGCTCCCCTCCAGGTCGAACGGCGCCGCGATCGTCTCCGACAGGCGTCCGAGCAGTCCCGGCAGCGCCTGCACGCTGCCCAGGTCCTCGATCGCGAGAACGAACTCGTCCCCGCCCAGGCGCGCGACAAGATCGGACCGGCGCATGCTGTCGTGCAGGCGCACGCCGGCCTGGCGCAGGATGACATCGCCCGCGTGGTGCCCGAAGCGGTCGTTCACCGGCTTGAAGTCGTCGAGGTCCAGCAGGCAGACGGCAAGCGGCGTGCCGCGGCGGCGGGCGCGCGCCAGGGCATGGCCGAGATGCTCCTCGAACAGCAGCCGGTTGGGCAGGCCGGTCAGCGGATCGTGCCGCGCCAGGTGGAACTGGCGGCTGCGTTCCTGTTCCAGCGCCTGCCTGAGGTCGAGCTCGTCCAGGCCGCGGCCGAGCAACTGGGCGATGCGCTCGCACAAGGCGAGCACGTCGGGGGTGAACAGTCCGGCGTGCGGGGAGCCGAGCAGCAGCACCGCAACCCGTGCTCCGCCGCGCAGGAGCGGCACCACCGCTGCCGACCGCCAGCCGTCGCGCTCGAACATGTCGCGGTAGCGCACCAGGTGGGGGTCGGCGCGCAGGTCGTTCTGCACCAGCGCCCCGCCGGCGCGCCAGCCGCGCGCGATGAAGGAGGGCGGATCGTCGTCGAGCGCCAGGCGCTGCTGCACCAACAGGGCCATCCCCGGCCCGGCGCCGGCAAGGGCCTGGAAGATCCCGTCCGCGTCCGGCCTGGCAATCCAGGTGACGTGGAACAGGGTGCTGGTGCCGAGTTGTGCGCAGGTCTTGTGCAAGATCTCGGTCTCGCTGCGCGCCTGCAACAGGATCTCGCCTTCGGTCAGCAGTGCGGTGTGCAGCGCCTGCAACCGGTCGAGATGGCGCTGCTGGTCGAGTGCCTCCAGCGCGCGGCCCACATCGACCGCCAGCTCCTCGACCAGGCCGAGCAGCTCGGCATCCAGGATCCCTTCCTCGGCGGCATAGACATGCAGGATCGCCTGGGGAACGCCGCGCAGCAGGAGCGGCAACGCGGCACCGGCGCCGAGGCCGTGGCGACGGGCCGCCTCCAGCCAGGGCGCCAGCATCGTCTCGGGCGCAAAGCGCTGGCGCACCACGGTGCGGACCTCCCGCCAGGCGGTCCCGGACAGGCCGCGCCCTTCCGGCAGCGCCGGATCGACGGTGACGAAGACCTCGTCCAGAAACCCGATGGCGCCGGCGGCGGCGGTCGGACGCACCTCACCCGCCGGATCGGGGGCGCCGATCCAGGCGAGACGCAGGCCGGCCTGCGCCACCGCGATGCGGCAGACCCCGGCATACAGGGTCGCTTCGTCGGGCCGGCCGGAGGCGAGCTGATTGACCTGCGCCAGCATGGCGTTGAAGCCGCTCAGCCGCCGCATGCGCACCGACTGGCGGTGCTGCTCTTCCTGCAGGTCGAGCAGTTGCAGGACGCTGCCGGCGATCGCTGCGGCCTGTTCCAGCAGGCGCAGCAGCGCGGGCCCAGGTGCGCCCCCGGTGGCACCGGCCAGCGCGAAGGTGCCGATCGGCTGCGTCCCCTGCCAGACCGGATGCGACCACCAGGCCCGGATGTCGAAGGTTGCGGCCATCTCACGCTGGTATGCCCAGCGCGGGTCGGTGCGGGCATCCTCCACCAGGATCGGCGTGCCCGCATGGATCGCCGCGGCACAGGACCCGTTGTGCGGTCCCGGCGCCAGCCCGTCGATCGCCGCCGACAGTCCCTCCGGCGCGCCGGTGACGGCCACCGGGTGGAGCAGCCCGTCCGGCCCAAGGCGCATCAGGCAGGCGATCCGCCCAGGCGCATAGTGGCGGACGAGATCGCACAGCCGCTCGGCCAGCGGCTGCGCCGGCTGCCCGGCCGCCATGTCGCGCAGGATGCGGGTCTGGATACGCAGCAGCTCCGCGAGGCCGGGGCCGGCACGATCGGCCGCGACGATCGTCGGCCCCGCCGGCGCGTCGGACGACGGGCCGGACGACCGCCTGGGCGGGGACTCGACGGGGCGACGGCGCGACATGAGCGTTGGGATCGGCTGGTATCCTTCTGCGCCCGGTTCCGATCACCCTAGCGCACGCGCCGGGCCGGCGCACGCGACTCCCCTGTCGTCGGGCAATAGCCCCTGCGCAGTTAACCCGGGGTTACAAATGCAGGCACCGACCCGAGGCAGATCGGCGGGGCGCCGCACGGGCACCCCAAAGGCACCCCTGCGGCGATCGGGCGAACGCCCGGCACCTGCGCCGTTCCTGCCGGAGAGATGGCGCGCAGGGCACGCACGATGCGCGCGGTCGCCCCGAACCACGGTGCGGCCCGTTGACCGCCGGGCGGGAGCGGCTTATGTCCGCGGCCGTTGGATGGGTGCGTAGCTCAGCGGGAGAGCATCGCCTTCACACGGCGGGGGTCACAGGTTCAATCCCTGTCGCACCCACCATCTGTCCGCGCCGGCGCGCGGCGCCCCGCAGCCCCGTCGATATCGTCGGCCGGGCTCAGCCTTCGCCGGACTGCCATCCCCGCAGGGACTCGCGCGCCCTGTGCACGCGGCTCTTTGCCGTTCCGACGGCGCACTGTCGGTCCCGCGCGATGTCCTCATACGACGCCTCTCCGAGAGTGGCCATGAACAGCGCGTCGCGCTGATCCGGCGGCAGCCGGTCGAGCGCGGTGCCAAGCTCCTGCAGGGCGACGCGTTCCTCGTGGACGCCGTCGATCGGCACCTCGGGCGCATGATCCAGGGCGACGAACATCTGCCGCCGTCGGATGCCGCTGACGAAATGATTGGCCATGATGCGACGTACCCGCGCGGCCAGGCTGGTGTCGGCGGCAAAACTTTCCTGCGCCGCCCAGGCCTTCATCGCGGCGTCCTGCACGAGGTCGTCGGCGGCCGGACGATTATGGGTCATGGCCAGCGCCCAGCCTCTCATGCGGGGCAGCAAGGCGATCAACTGCATTTCGAACTGACTCGGCACGAACGGCCCCCCGGTCTGATGCGGATGGGCAAATCCGACCGCATCTGTCGAGATGCAGGTGTCGATCATGCGGCGATCGCATTGCAAATCACAGAATCGGGAAGCGCTGCGATTACGATAGAAAGCGGATCAAAGCCACGTCATCGACCTTCGCTCGGTCTGTCATATGGTTTGTAAATACCTGCAACGTTTGATGGACGGGCACAGCCCCGTCCGAAGCGGTGGCGCTGGCCGGGCGCGGTTGCGTTTTCTCTCATCCGATCGCGATGATGGCCGTGCGTCGATACGGCGGCGGCCGTTCCGAACCGCGGGGCTTGCCGGAATGTGTTCGCGGCCCCGCTTGATCGCCGCCACGGGACGCCCATCGTTGGCACCTCTGCGGCGGCCATGATTCAGGGAGAACGGCGATGTCAGGACGAACCGCTTCCGCCCGGAAGTCCGCGAGGCGAACGTCGACGGCGCACCAGGCGGCAACCCCGCCCATCGATGCGCCGCCTGCCCCTCCGCCGGTCCTTGATCCGCCGGCGAACGGCCCGTCGGCCGAAGACCCGCCGACCGACGAGCCACCGGCCATCGACCCACCCGGCAAAAACCCACCGGCCGAACGTTCACTGGCCGAAAGTTCACGAGCTGAAAGTCCACTGGCCGAAAGCCCACTGGCCGAAAGCCCACTGGCAACTGCTGGTGCGGTGCGCCTCAGCCCCTGTGGTGATTACGGAACAGGCGGACTTCTTTCTCGGCCCGGCGGATCCGGCACAGCGGCCCGACACCGCCGCCGGCCGGTGATGCGCCGGCGGCACGGCGGTTGCGGATCGTGACCGCTCCGCCCGGCCATGCCGGCGCCACGCTCGGCGGCGTGGCGCTCAGCCATCCCGACCGGGCGCTGTGGCCGGGCATCACCAAGCGCGACCTGGCGGAATACTGGCTCGCCGTCGCAGATGCCGCCCTGCCGGAAATCGCGTCCCGGCCGCTGGCCGTGGTGCGCTGCCTGGACGGTATCGACGGCCCGCACTTCTTCCAGAAGCACGCGCACGCCGGCATGACCGCCCCGGTGCGCGCCGGGGAGGCGCAAGGCAATCCCTATCTGGCGATCGACGACGCGCGGGGGCTGGTCGCGATGGCGCAGATGGCGGCGATCGAGTTGCATGCGTGGGGCGCCACCGAAGCGGATCCGGCGCACCCCGATCGCCTGGTGTTCGACCTCGATCCCGGCGAGGGGGTGACGTTCGCGACCGTCGCAGAGGCCGCGCAGGAGCTGCGCCGGCGCCTCGACCGGCTCGGGCTGGTCGCCTTCTGCCGTACCACCGGCGGCAAGGGGCTGCATCTCGTCGTGCCGATCCGGCCGCGGGCGGAATGGGGACCGGTGCGCGATTTCTGCCATGGCTTCGCGGCGCGGCTGGCGCACGACGCGCCGGACCGTTTCGTCGCGACCGTTGCGAAGAACGCGCGCAAGGGCCGCATCCTGATCGACTGGCTGCGCAACGGCCCCGGCGCGACCGCGGTCGCCTCGTTCTCCCCGCGCGCACGCCCCGGCGCCGCCGTCGCCACCCGTCTCGCCTGGCGGGAGGTGACTTCCCGGCTGGACCCGGCAGCATTCACCCTGCGCACGGTGCCGGACCGGCTCCGCCGCCAGCCGCAGGATCCGTGGGCAGACTTCGCCGCGGCGGTGGCCGAACTGCCCCGGCTCGACAGTCCCGCCGCAGCCAAGGGAGGACGATGATGGCGGAACATCCGATCTGGCGCGGCCATCTGCGCCTGGCACTGGTGACCTGCCCGGTCGCCCTGTACAGCACCCTGCACGAGAGTGGCAATCTGCATTTCCACTACATCAACCCGGCCACCGGCAACCGTGTCCGCATGGTCACCGAGGATGCCGAAACCGGCGAAGAGCTTTCCCGCCGCGACCTGGTGCGCGGCTACGAGTTCCGCAAGAACGAGTACGTGCTGCTCGACGAGGCCGATTTCGAATCGGCCCGGATCGACAGCTCGGCGACCCTGAACGTCGAGAAATTCGTGCCGGCCGGTGCGGTCCATCCGATCTATTTCGAGAGCAGCTACTATCTGGTGCCCGACGGGGACGCCGGCATCGATGTCTACGTCGTGCTGCGCGACGCGATCCGCCGGACCGGCCACATGGCGCTGTCGCGGCTCGTGATCGCGCGCCGCGAGCGGGCGGTCGCTTTGCTGCCGATGGATCGCGGCATGGTGCTGCACACGTTGCATGAGGCGCGCGATCTCGCGGATCCGCACGCGCTGTTCGGCGCCGTTCCCGACACGAAACCCGATCCCGAAATGGTCAGGCTCGCGGTGCAGTTGATCGGCCGGCAGACGGCAGAATTCGACGCTGCCGACATGGAGGATCGCTACGAAGCCCGCCTGCGCGCGGTGATCGACGCCAAGCTGCGCGGCGAGGGCATCACCCCCGAGGCCGCGCCCGCGGCGGACCAGGACAACGTCATCGACCTGATGCAGGCCTTGAAAAGGAGCCTGGGCGGAAAAGGCGCCGCGGAAGGACGCAAAGCGGGAACGCGCCCGGCATCCGGCAAGCGCCCCGCCGCCGATGCAGCGGAACCCAAAGGCCGCAAGCGGAAGGTGCCGACGACGAAGCGGCGCCGATCCGCCTGAACGCGTCCGGCGCGGTGGCGGCTCGGGCTGCCGTCCGGACGAGATGGCGCCGTCCCTAGGCCGCGCGCCGCTCCCGTGCTACATCCTGCGTGCACAGCCCCGAGGCCGTGCACGCACGGCCGAAGGCGCGTCGCCCCCCTGATCCACCTCGCAGCGCAAGGACGCCGCCCGTCGATCTCCTGCATGCGGGAGGTCCGGCGGAGAGCCGCCGGGGGAAGCGCCCACCGCCCCGCGCGCCGCCTCGGCACCGTCGGCCGCCGGCACACCAGAGTGGGATCGCACAGCATGGCGCACGCAGAAACCTGGCTCGGGCTCGAAGGACGCATCGCCGTCGTCACCGGCGCCGGTGGCGGCCTGGGCCGTGCAATCGCGGGCGGCCTCGCCGCCGCCGGGACGCGGCTCGTGCTGCTCGACCGCGACCCCGCCACCTGCGAGGAAACCGCCGCCGACCTGCGCGCGAAAGGCGCCGAGGCCACGGCCATGAAATGCGACGTGACGGACCCCGAGGACGTCGCCGCCGCTGCCGACCGCACCGCGCGCACCCTCGGCGCCTGCCAGGTGCTGGTGAACAACGCCGGCCTGCTGCGGCCCGGTCCGATCGCCACCCTGACGCTCGAGGAATGGAACCGGCTGATTTCGGTGAACCTGACCGGCTATTTCCTCTGCGCCAAGGCGTTCGGGCGGCAGATGCTGGAGAAGAAACAGGGCGCGCTCGTGCATGTCGCCTCGATCGCCGGGCGGCATCCGCAGCCCTGGTCGGGCGCCTATTCCGTCAGCAAGGCCGGGGTCGTGATGCTGTCGCAGCAACTGGCGCTGGAGTGGGGGCCGTCGGGCGTGCGCAGCAACGTGGTCAGCCCCGGCCTCGTGCGCACGCCGATGACCGACGCCTATTACCGCATCCCCGAAGTCGCCGAGCGCCGCGCCGGCATCGTGCCGCTGCGCCGGGTCGCCACCACCGGTGACATCGCCGACGTCACGGCGTTCCTGGCGAGCGACCGCGCGGGGTACGTGAACGGCGAGGATGTCTGCTGCGACGGCGGCTTCGGTCGTGTACTCATGGGCCTGGTGCCGCGCCCGGGATTCGAGGCGCGCGACCCGGCGGAGGGATAGAATGACCGACCACCACGATCGTTTCGGCAACCCCATCGGCGCGCCGGTGCCTGGCTGGTCGCCGCGGCCACTGCCGCCGGCCATGCCGATGCTCGGACGCTTCTGCACCGTGGAGCCGCTCGATCCCGCGCGCCACGGCGCGGCGCTGGCCGCGGCGATGGAAGCCGATGCCGAGGGGCGCAATTGGACCTATCTGGGGATCGACCGGCCGGCGGACCGAGCGGCGTATCTCGATTGGCTGGCTGCGGTCGCCGGCAAAGCCGATCCGATGTTCCACGCCATTATCGACCATCGCGACGGCCAGGCGGCAGGTGTTGCCGCCTATATGCGCATCGATCGCGGCAACGGCGCGGTCGAGGTCGGCAACATCAACTACGCGCCCCGGCTGCAGCGCACCCCGACGGCGACCGAGGCGATGTTCCTGATGCTGCGCCGGGCGTTCGACGAGCTCGGCTACCGACGCTACGAATGGAAATGCGACAGCCTGAACGCGCCCTCGCGCGCGGCGGCGGAGCGACTGGGATTCCGCTACGAAGGCACGTTCCTCCAGGCGGTGGTGTACAAGGGCCGCAACCGCGACACCGCGTGGTTCTCCATCATCGACACCGAATGGCCGGCGGTGCGCGCGGGCTTCGAACGCTGGCTGGCGGCGGATAATTTCGATCCCGCCGGGCGGCAGCGGCGCAGCCTGACGGCCTGCCGGGCGGCGGGCTGACCCGCCTGCGGGGTCGGGCAGCCCGCGCCGCAGCAGGCAGGTTCGCATTCCGTGACGGAAGGCGGGAGCGGTTCAGCATGGTTCCACCGCGCCGCCGATCCTGCTCGAGATCGAAATCGCGGCGGCGCACAGCAACGGCACGACCTCTGCCGCTTCCGCCTGCACCCCCAGCCGCGGCACGAACGGAAGGGTGAGGGCCGCCACGGCATGACCACGCTCGTCACGCACGGGGCAGCTCAGATCCGTCAGCCCCCCGGCCAGTTCGCTGGCCGCCATGTCGTGCCCGATCGCTGCAATGGCATCGAGGCGACGCGATATCTGCGCCGCCGCCTGGCCGCTGCGTTCAACCAGGATGCGGACCATCTCCTCACGCCGCCCGCCGGTCTGAAAGGCGGCGATGACGCGGGCAGAAGGATATTCCATTGAAAACGGAAATGCCGCCCCGAGCTTCACCACCCAGCCCATCGGTCGCGGCGGTTCGGCCTGCGCCACGATGAGGAACTGCCCGCCGCTCGCCATGCTGAGATGGCAGGAAAGCCCGGTACTCGCAGCCAGCGCGTCCATGATCGGGAGCGCCACCTGCTGCAGTCGCCGCGTCGGCGGATGCTGCGTCGCGAGCTGGAACAGTTGCAAGGTGAGCACGTATTCGCCGGTCCGCGGGTCGCGGCTGATATAGCCGCGGCGTTGCAGCGTGCCCAGCATGCGGAAGATCTCGCCCACCGAACGGCCGATGCGGGCGGCCAACTGCTTCTGGGTCAGTCCGGCCGGTTCGGCGGCGAGCGCCTCCAGCAGGTCGAGCCCTTTTTCCAGGGCCGGCGCCCCGCCGCCCGGCGTCGCCGGCTCCAGTTTTTCTGGTATTGACATCCCGTTCCGCGCACTTCCATATTTGAAATCACAAAGACACCAGAGAAATCGACGCGCCGGCAAGACGCGTCGCTGGAGGGAACCCCATGAAGCGCCTGTCTGCCGATGCGGTCGCGTTCTACCAGGAACACGGCTACTACGCCCCGGTCCGCGTGCTCTCCGCCCAGGACGCGGAAGCGGCCCGCCGCCAGTTGGAAACGCATGAAGCGGAGCATGGCCGGCTCCGAGGCCCATTGCGCCACAAGAGCCATCTTCTGTTCACCTGGCTGGATGCGTTGATCCGGAACCCGGCCATCCTGGACGCCGTCGAAGACATCATCGGCCCCAACATCCTGGCCTGGGGCTCGAGCTTCTTCGTCAAGGAACGCCACGACAGCAGCTATGTGTCCTGGCATCAGGATTCCACCTATTGGGGGCTCGAACCGGCGGACATCGTGACCGCCTGGGTGGCGCTGTCGGAAAGCACCGTCGCGAACGGCGCCATGCGGGTGATCCCGGATAGCCATGTGCTGGATCAAATCGCGCACCGCGACACGTTCGCGGAGGGCAACCTGCTGTCGCGTGGCCAGGAGATCGCTGTCGAGGTGGACGCGGCGAAGGCGCGGACGCTGGTACTGCAGCCGGGCGAGATGTCGCTGCACCATGTGCGGCTGATCCACGGCTCCGACCCCAATCCTTCGGACAAGCGGCGGATCGGCTTTGCCATCCGCTATCTGCCGACGCATGTACGGCAGATCGTCGGCACGCATGACAGTGCCACCCTGGTCCGCGGTATCGACACATTCGGGAACTTTGCCCCCGAACAACGGCCGGATGCCGATTTCTCTCCGGCTGCTCTCGCTTTCCATGCGCAGGTCACCGGGGCAAACCAGCAGATTCTGATGCGTGATACCGGCCGCACAGCGGCCGCCTGATGGTCCTGGTTCCGCGCGCCACGGCGGCGCGCGGCTTACCGACGGATAGTTAATCGAGCGATCGGCCACAAGTGCCGGCGCCGGGGGGAGACAATCATGAAAATGTTCGGAACCGTTCGTTGGACGGTCGTAGCGCTGCTGTTCCTCGGTGGCATGATCAACTACCTCGATCGTTCCGCCATCGCCGTGGCGGCACCTTTTCTGACCAGACAATTGTCGCTATCGCCATCCGAGCTCGGCTGGGTGTTCAGCGTGTTCTTCTTTGGTTACGCAGCGTTCTGCTTCGTCGGCGGATACGCGTCGGATCGGATCGGCGGCCGCAACGTGTTCGCTATCGCCTCGGTGGTCTGGTCGATATTCTGCGCCCTGACGGCTTTCGTGTTCAGCTATGCCTCGCTGCTGATCGTGCGGCTGATCTTCGGGATGGGAGAGGGGCCGTACGGCTCGGCCACCAACAAACTGGTCAGCAACTGGTTCCCACGGCGGGAGCATGCGGGCGCCGTCGGCTGGGCCAATGCCGGCACCCCGCTCGGGGGCGCCATCGCCGGCCCGATCGTCGGCTTTATCGCCCTGGCGTACGGCTGGCGGGTGTCGTTCGTCGTCATCGCGATCATCGGCCTGTGCTGGACGGTGGCCTGGATGCTGATCGTCACTGAACGGCCGGAGCAGAATCCGCGCACCAGGTCGGCCGAGCGCGCTCTGATCGCCGCCGACCAGGAGGCGCCGCAAGCCGGGCCGCCGGCGAAGCTCGGCCCGTTGCTGACACGCCCCTCCGTTCTGGCCACCGCCTTCGCGTTCTTCGGCTACGCCTATATCCTGTATTTCTTCCTCGCCTGGTTCCCCAGCTACCTGACGATGCAGCAGCATCTCAGCATCAAGTCCATGAGCTTCGTCAGTGCGATCCCCTGGCTGCTCGGCTTCATCGGGCTCGCCGGCGGTGGCATGGTCTGTGACTGGATATTCCGCCTGACGGGCAACGCGGTGCTGTCGCGCAAGCTCGTGCTCGTCGGCGGCTTGCTGGTCGCCGCGGTCTGCGTGGCCCTGGCCGGAACCGTGACCAGCGTCGGCCCGGCAGTGGCCCTGATGAGCATCTCGGTGTTCTTCATGTACCTGACGGGAAACACGTACTGGGCGATCATCCTCGACACGATCGAGAAGCGCCGCGTCGGCGGCGTCAGCGGCTTTGTCCATCTGATCGCGAACCTTGCCGGGATCGTGGCGCCGGCGGCAACCGGCTACATGGTGCAGGCCAGCGGGTCGTTCACGAGCGCTTTCGTACTGACCGGGGCCATCGGTGTGCTCGGCGCCCTGTCGGTCGCGGTGTTCGTTCGCTCGCCGGCAGTGGTGGTGCCGGCGCTGCCGCGCACCGTTTCGCGCGCGTGACGGCGGACGCCGCGCGACCGCCTCCCCCGCTTGACCCCGCACGGAGCCGCGCTATCCCTGCCCCCACACAAGCCAGCCGGAGGAACCCACATGCGCGCCTGGGCCGTGGTCGAGAACGGAGCCCCGCTCCAGGAAATCGAACTGCCCACCCCGGAGCCGAAGGGCACCGAGGTGCTGCTCGAGGTCACGCATTGCGGCGTCTGCCACTCCGACCTGCACATCTGGGAAGGCTACTACGACCTCGGCGGCGGCAAGAAGATGTCGCTGAAGGACCGCGGCGTGACCCTGCCGCTCGCCATGGGCCACGAGATCGTCGGCCGGGTGGTGAAGCTCGGGCCGGACGCCAAAGGGCGTGAAGGTCGGCGACCTGCGCATCGTCTATCCCTGGGTCGGCTGCGGCACCTGCGACGAACTGCCTGGCCGACGAGGACAACATGTGCCTCACGCCGCGCAGCCTCGGCGTCTACCAGAACGGCGGCTACGGCACGCACGTGATCGCGCCGCATCCGCGCCACCTGGTCGATCCCGGCACGCTCGATCCGGCGGTCGCCGCCACCTATGCCTGCTCGGGCATCACCGTCTATTCGGCGATCCGCAAGGTGATGCCGATGCCGCCGGACGAGCCGATCGTGCTGGTCGGCGCCGGCGGGCTGGGGCTGAACGCGATCGCCGTCCTGAAGGCGCTGAAGCACCGCAACATCGTCGTGGTCGATATCAGCGCGGAGAAGCGCAAGGCGGCGCTGCGCCGAGGGCGCAACGCAGGTGGTGGACGGCAACGGCGCCGATGTCGCCAAGCGCATCATCGAGGCGGCCGGCGGCCCGGTGCTCGCGGTGGTCGACCTGGTGAACGGCACGCAGACCGCGCGCTTCGCCTTCGACGCGCTGCGCAAGGGCGGCAAGCTGGTGCAGGTCGGGCTGTTCGGCGGCGAGCTGATCGCTGCCGCTGCCGCTGATGGCGATCCGCGCGCTGACCGTCCAGGGCAGCTATGTCGGCAACCCGAAGGAGCTGCGCGAGCTGGTGGAGCTGGCGCAGGACGGGCACGTTGCCGCCGATCCCGGTCGACCACCGTGCCGCAGAACCAGGCCAACGCGGCGCTGATGCGCCTGCGTGACGGCCAGGTGACCGGGCGGCTGGTGCTGCGCGCCGAAGCCGCCTGACGGGCCGCCCCGCCCTCCGCCTCGCCCTCCCCTGGCCGGCGCCACGCCGGCCAGGGCGGCGATTTTCAGGGCGGCGATTTTTCGGTCAGGGCGGGATGATGACGTAGCGCATGGTGAAGTGCACGGTCTGGCGCGCGCCGTCCTGGGGCGGGAGCGGCGGCAGGGTGGCGTCGCGGAACATTCCCAGGGTCGCCGTGTCCAGCAATGGGTGACCGGAGCTGCTGACCAGCCGCAGGTCGCTGACGTGGCCGTCCTTGCTGACCACGAAATCGACGACGACATCGCCGTACTCGCCGAATTCGCCGGCGTCGTGCGGGTAATAGGTATGGCGATCGAGCCAGGCCCGGAACGCATTGGACCAGTCGGGGCCGACGCCGTCGCGGTCAAGCAGGCCGTTGATACTGAGCCGGTCGGCGCCGGCACCATGGGCGGCAAAGGAGAGGTCGACACCGCGGCTGGGCGGCCGGTCGCGGGCGGGGTTGGCACTCGTCACGGACGGGCGGGCGGCGCCGAGGGAGAAGGGCATCGGCGCGGGAAACCGGAGCGTGGGCGCTGCGGGGCGCGTCGGCGGGGGCGGCGGGACGGGGCGCGCCGGGGGCAGCGGCAGGGAGATGGCGGGCGCGGGCCGGCTGGCGGGCACCGTGGGCGCCGGGACGGCGCGGAGCGATGGGGCCGACAAGAGGGGCGCGGGTGGTGACGGTGTCGGCGGTACACGGGCCTGGGGCTGCGCGGGGGGGCCAATGGGCACCGGTGTGGGCGCAGGCGTGGGCGCCGGGGGAAGCGGGGCCACGGGGCGCGCCGACGGAGCCGGAGACGGCGGTGGCGCGAAGGGGGCAGGTGCGGTCGCCGGGGGCGCCGGCGCGGCGGGCGCAGCCGGGACGGGCGGCGGCGAGGCGCGCCGGTGCGCAAAGCGTGGCGCCTTGTTGGGTACCGAGGTCGGGCCCTTACCGCCCCCCTGGAACACCATCTGCACCGAAGGCGGCGGCAGCCATTGCGGCGCCTCCACCCGCCGGCGCGCCAGGAGCACGATCGCCAGCAGCAACCCGAAATGCAGCAGGGCGGAGAGCGCGGCCGACGGCCCGATCCGGCGCCGCTCCCGCCGCCGCGGCGACGGTCGCTCCATCATGAAGCCGGCAGAAGCCACGTCGCACCGCCATTCTGGCCAGTCGGTTCACGCGGCGGCTTACGCTCGCCTGTCATGCCGCGCAACGCCGCCGCCCTCCTGTCGCCGCTGCCGTCCCGATCCCAAAACGTAACATCCTGATTGACCCGGCGCGCCGGCGGCCTGACCGAGTGCAAGAAGATCGCGGCACGCGCCTCGGCGCATGGCGTCGAATGCGTGCCGCACGCCTGGGGCAGCGCGATCGGGCTTGCGGCGACCTTGCAGTTCCTCACCGCCTTGCCCGACCAGCCGTCGAGCCTGCGCCCGTTCCCGATGATGCTCGAGTTCGAGCAGGAGGAAAACCCGTTCCGAGACCATATCGTATGCGACCCGATCCGGCAGAGCAACGGCATCATGCCGGTCCCGACCGGTCCCGGCCTCGGCATCGAGATCAACCGTGCAGTGATCGAACGCTACCGGGTGTGACCGCCGGCACGCGATGGCGGCGGGAAGCCGCCTGCCCTGCCGCCGGGGGCGCGTCCTAGGCCGCCGCCTGTCGCGCCGCGTAGGTCTGCAGGTGGCACCAGGCCGTGCGCAGGAGCGGCGCCGCCTGGCCGGCCGCGCGGGCGCGCGCCAGCATGTCGCCGACCACGTGCGCGGCCTCGGTCGGGCCGCCGCGTTCCACATCGCGCAGCATGGATGCGGCGAACGACGACCCGCGCTCGGTGAGCGTCGCGCGGGCGGCGGCGAGCCGCGCGGGGCGGGAGGCATGGCCGGCGGCGGCGGCCACCGCGTCGGCCTCGGCCAGCGCTTCGCCCATCAGCGCCGCGCCGTCGTCGGCCTGCATGATCTGCCCGACGTTGCCGCGCATCAGGCAGGTCATGCCGGCCATGGTGGCGAGCAGGACGAACTTCTCCCACATGTCCTGCAATGGATCCTCGCTCACCCGCAGCTCGAACCGGGCCGGCGCGGCAACGGCGGCGAAGGCGGCCACACGCGCCGCCTGGTCCGGCCGGCGCGGCCCCAGGGTGAGGGCATGCAGCTTGTTGAGGTGCCGCACCTCGCCGGTGGCGGTCAGGGTCGCTGCGATATGGCACAACCCGCCCAACACCGGCTCCGCACCGAACATGGCATCGAGCCGGTCCAGGTGGCGCAGACCGTTCAGCATCGGCAGCACCGCCGCCCCGCCCGCGATCGCGGGGGCGATGGCGGCGATCGCCGGCTCCAGATCGTAGGCCTTGCACGTCAGCAGCACGAGGTCGTAGCGCCCGTCGTCGCTCAAAACCTCGGCAGAAACCGTACGGACGTGGCGGGTGAAGTCCCCGTGCGGGCTTTGCACCACGAGCCCGTCGGCGGCGAGCTGGGCGGCGCGGCGCGGGCGGACCAGGAAGGTGACGTCGGCGCCGGCCTCGACCAGCCGGCCGCCGAAATAGCCGCCGATTCCGCCGGCGCCGAGGACCAGAATCCGCATCGTTTCAGCTCCATCCCGGCGGCGGGACAAAGCCGCGCCAACTTTGTTCCAGCAGATGCGCCACGGCGAGGGTGGTGCGGTCGCCCCCGTACAGGCCCGACGATCTGCACCCCGATCGGCAGGCCGTCGTGCGACAACCCGAGTGGCGCGACCGAGGCGGGCAGGTGGAACGCGCAGGTCAGCCCGGGCCAGAACAGCATGTCGTTGTAGGCGATCGAGCGGCCGTCGATCGTGCAGCGCCGCTCCCACGTCTCGCCCTGCTGCATGTGCGGCAGGGCGGGGCGGGCGAAGGCCGGGCAGAGCAGCACGTCCCACTGGCGGAAGAAGCTGCCCCAGACCCGGCGGAGCTGGTGGCGCCGCTCGTGCAGCTTCAGCCAGTCGCGGTGCGGCAGATCGACCGCGCGCAGCATGACGGCATCGGCGCTCAGGTCGTCCGCCCGCAGCGCGGCCTTCATCGCCCGGCGCTTCGCCAGCGCGGCCTCGGGGAGGCGGGCGGAGAGTGCGGCGTCGAGCAGGGTCAGGTAGAGGTGGCAGGCCTCGGTCGGATCGAGGTCCGGCCGCGCGATGCGGGAGACCTCGGCGCCTTCGGCATTCGAGGTGGCGGGCAAGGTCGTCGAGCAGCCCGGTCGTCTCGGCCTCGGTCGCCTGGCCCGGCTCGTGCGCACCAGACGGCGATGCGCAGCTCCGACAGCCGGGTGGCGCGCGGGGCCGGCAGGGTGAAGCCGAGGCCGGTGTCGGCCGGGTCGAGCCCGACGATCGCCTCGAACGCCAGCCGCAGATCCTCGGCCGAGCGCGCCAGCGGCCCGATCACCGAGATATCGGTGAAGGCCGCCGCGTCGACCAGCGAATGGCCGCGCGGCGAGGCGATTCCCCAGCTCGGCTTGTGGCCGAACAGGCCGCAGAAATGCGCCGGCACCCGGATCGACCCGCCGATGTCGCTGCCGCATTCGAGCCCGCCGAACCCCGCCGCCACCGCCGCCGCCCCGCCGCCCGAGGACCCGCCCGGAGTATGCGCCGTGTTCCAGGGGTTCGACGCCGCACCGTAGACGGGATTGTAGCTCTGCCAGTCGGCGAGGCTCACCGGCACGTTCGTCTTGCCGAACACGACCGCGCCCGCCGCTTCCAGCCGCTGCACGGCGAGCGCATCCGTCTCCGCCCGGTGGCCCGCGCGCGCCTGGTAGCCCCAGGTCGTCGGGTGGCCTTTGAGGTCGAAGCTTTCCTTCACCGTCATCGGCACGCCGAACAGCGGCGGCGCGCCCGCCCGCGAACCGTGGTCGAGCGCATGTGCGCGGGCCCGCGCCCGCTCGAGGTCGCGCACCACCACCGCGTTGATGCGCGGGTTCAGCCGCTCGACCCGGGCGATGAAGTGATCGAGCAGTTCGCGGCAGCCGATCTCGCCGGCGCGGGTCAGCTCCGCGAGGCGCCAGGCGGGGAGGAAACTGGGATCGTCCATGCGTGTCCCTTTCGGGCCGGGGTGTGCGCCGGGGGGCATCTTGGGCCGTCCCGCCTGGCCGCGCCAGATGCGCGAGGCCCGCGATCCGCGGGTTCATGCGGCGCCTACGGCCGCCCGCCCGGGGCGACAGAGGCACGACAGCACACATTGCGGGTGGATGCGCCCACCCGCGGCCGAGGTCTCAGCCGACGCCAGCCTTAGCGGATACCAGCCTCAGCGTACGGCCAGCCTTAGCGGACGACGGTGACCTGCACCGTGAGCACCGGGCGACCGGGCAGCAGCGAGACCGTGAAGTGGTCACCTCCCACGAAGCCCGGGCGCGGCGTGTAGTCGACCCGGGTCAGGTCGCCGACGGTGTGGATATACACCGTGCCATGCGACGCCGGCGTCAGCAGCAGGCCGGCAGCGTACGGCTTCGGCTCCGCTTCGCTGCCCGGCTGTATCAGGCGAATTCCGCACCAGCCGCCGTCGTTGCCGACCCGCATGGCGACCGACGTGGTCTTCCGGGCGAGCAGGTGCGGCTGCGGGACGGTGCACAGCTTTGCCGCGCCCGTCATGTCGATGGCGTAGACCGGGGCACCCGAGCGGGTCGCGAGCGGCGGGGGCTTGCCCGCACAGCCGGCGAGCAGCGCCGCCATGACGCATGCCGCTGCCAGGCCTGCCGTCGCGCGCCCGCGGCGGCGGCCGATGCCGCCACCGGCCGGGCAGGACGGGGCAGAAGACGGCATGGGTCCGGTTGTCGACGATATCAGCCCGCCGCAGTGCGTCGGGCAGGGTTGCGGCGAGTCGGCCAGATAGGTCTGCAAAGTCCGGTGTCTCCTGCACAGCGATCCCTGCTCCGGAGCGACCCGGGGCGGGGGGCTGTCTAGCCCGGTTCGCCGGTCGCAGGATAGTCGGGAGCAACCGCGGCACGATCTTCTCGCGCGCGCTTGTCCGTCCGTCGCGCCTGTTGATGCGCACGTCTCCCGGTCGCCGCCCCCACCCCTCGCTGCACCGCGGGAATCCCTGTATAAGCCGCCCCGTCCCGCCCGGCCGCCGGCCGCCGGCCCGCACGAGCCCCGCCTTACCCCCGGCGCGGCCCCCAGGAGACCGAAACCAAGGTGAGCGATCCGACCACCCCGCCCCCTCCGCCGGAGGGCCAGATGCCCGTGACCATCGAGGAGGAGATGCGCCGCTCCTACCTCGACTACGCCATGAGCGTGATCGTCGCGCGCGCCCTGCCCGATGCGCGCGACGGCCTGAAACCGGTGCACCGGCGCATCCTGTTCGCCATGCAGGAAGCCGGCAACACGCCCGACAAGCCCTATCGCAAATCCGCCCGCGTGGTCGGCGACGTGATGGGCAAGTATCACCCGCACGGCGACGCCTCGATCTACGACGCGCTGGTGCGGATGGCGCAGTCGTTCTCCATGCGGGTGCCGCTGATCGACGGCCAGGGCAATTTCGGCTCGGTCGACGGCGATCCGCCGGCGGCGATGCGCTACACCGAAGCGCGCCTGGCCAAGGCCGCCATGCTGATGCTGGAGGACATCGACAAGGACACCGTCGATTTCCAGGCCAACTACGACGAGTCGGCAGAAGAGCCGCGGGTCCTGCCGTCCAGCTTCCCCAACCTGCTGATCAACGGCGCCGGCGGCATCGCGGTCGGCATGGCGACCAACATCCCGACCCACAATCCCGGGGAGATCATCGACGCCACCCTGGCGCTGATCGCCGATCCGGACCTCACGCTCGACGCGCTGCTGCGCATCGTTCCTGGGCCGGATTTCCCGACCGGGGGCATCCTGCTCGGCCGTGGCGGCATCCGTTCCGCGTTCGAGACGGGACGCGGATCGCTGGTGATCCGCGCGCGCGCCACGATCGAGGAAATCCGCCGCGACCGCCAGGCGATCGTCATCACCGAAATCCCCTACCAGGTGAACAAGGTCACCTTGCAGGAGCGCATGGCCGAACTGGTCCGCGCCAAGCAGATCGAAGGCATCAGCGAGATCCGCGACGAGAGCGACCGCTCCGGCATGCGCCTCGTGATCGAACTCAAGCGCGACGCCACCGGCGAGGTGGTGCTGAACCAGCTCTACCGCTTCACCCAGTTGCAGATCGGCTTCGGCGTGAACATGCTGGCGCTGGACAACGGCCAGCCGCGGCTGATGGGGCTGCGCGACGCGCTCGCATGCTTCATCGCCTTCCGCGAGGACGTGATCCTGCGCCGCTCGCGCCACGAGCTCGGCCGCGCGCGCGACCGGGCGCATCTGCTGGTGGGATTCAGCATCGCCGTCGCCAATATCGACGAAATCATCCGGGTCATCCGCGCGAGCCCCGACCCGCGTTCGGCCCGCGCCGCGCTGATGGCGCGCGACTGGCCGGCCACCGACGTCGGCGTGCTGCTGGCGCTGATCGACGAACCCGGCAACACGATCGCGCCGGACGGCACGGTGCGGCTGACCGAGGCGCAGGCCGAGGGCATCCTGGAACTGCGCCTGCAACGCCTCACCGGCCTGGAACGCGACAAGGTCGAGCGCGAGCTGGTGGAAGTCGCCCAGCGTATCCGCGACCTGCTGGAGATCCTCGGCTCGCACATCCGTCGCATGGAGGTGATGCGCGACGAACTGGCTGCCGCGCGCGCCGTACTCGCCACCCCGCGGCTCACCACGATCGCCGAGGCGGAGGCCGACCAGGACGACGAAAGCCTGATGGAGCCGGGGCAGATGGTGGTCACCATCACCCGCGACGGCTTCATCAAGCGCACGCCGCTCGAAACCTACCGGGCGCAGAACCGCGGCGGGCGCGGGCGCACCGGGGCTGGCACGCGCGGGGACGACATCGTCACCCGCAGCTTCAATGCGCATACGCACCAATGGGTGCTGTTCTTCTCCTCCGGCGGCAAGGCGTTCCGAGAGAAGGTCTGGCGGCTGCCGGAAGCCGCTCCGGCGGCGAAGGGCCGGGCGCTCGTGAACCTGCTGCCCGAGCTCGGCTCCGACACCATCACCACCGTGCTGCCGCTGCCGCAGGACGAGGCGCTGTGGGACAGCCTGCACCTCGTGTTCGCCACCGCCTCGGGCAACGTGCGGCGCAACCGGCTGTCGGATTTCCGCAACGTCCGCGCGAGCGGGCTGATCGCCATGAAGCTGGACGAGGGCGACCGGCTGATCGGGGTCGCGACGTGCCGGGAGGGCGACGACGTGCTGCTCGCCGCGCGCAACGGCCGCTGCATCCGCTTCCAGATCACCGAGGACAGCCTGCGCGTGTTCGCCGGCCGCGACAGTTCCGGCGTGCGTGGCATCCGCCTCGCCGCCGGCGACGAGGTCGTGAGCCTGTCGGTGCTGCGCCATGTGGAGGTCAGCACCGAAGAGCGCGCCGCCTATCTGCGCGCCGCCGCCGCCCGGCGCCGCACCGCCGGGGAGGAGGAGGCAGCCGAGGCCGCGCCCGCGGACGCCGCAAATGGCGATGGCGACGAGGAGGCGGTGGCCGACGTCACTCTGGACGAGAGCCGGTTCGGCGAACTCGAAGCCCAGGAGGAGTTCCTGCTCGCCGTGACCACCGGCGGTTTCGGCAAGCGCAGCTCCGCCTACGAGTACCGCACCGCCGGCCGCGGCGGCCAGGGGATTGCCAACATCACCCTGGGCAAGCGAAATGGCGGCGCGGTGGCGGCCACCTTCCCGGTCCGGCCGGGCGACGACGTCATGCTGGTCACCGATGCGGGAAGGCTGATCCGCGTGCCGGCCGACCAGGTGCGGATCACCGGACGCCAGACGATGGGGGTCACCCTGTTCCGGGTGAACGCCGGGGAGCATGTCACGAGCGTGTTCCCGGTGCTCGACCAGGGCGAGGACGAAAGCCCCGCCACCGACGGTCCGGCCGGCGATACGGGGCCGGGCGATTCCCCGGGGACGACCACGTGGCGCCGCCCGGCGCGGAGGCAACGGAGAACGGCAACGATGGCTGAGGCGACCCGCACGCGGATCGGTCTCTACCCAGGCACCTTCGACCCGGTGACCAACGGACACCTCGACGTGATCGGCCGCGCCGCGCGGCTGCTCGACAAGCTCATCGTCGGAGTGGCGGTCAACACCGGCAAGGGGCCGATGTTCTCGCTGGAGGAACGGGTGGAGCTGGTGGAGGCGGAGATCGCCGCCATCGCCGACCGCAACGGCACCGCGATCGAGGTCCGCCCGATGCAGGGCCTGCTGGTGCATTTCGCCCGCGAGGTCGGCGCGTCCATGATCGTGCGCGGATTGCGCGCGGTATCGGATTTCGATTACGAGTTCCAGATGGCGGGCATGAACTACCGCATGGACCCCGGGGTGGAGACGGTGTTCCTGATGGCAAGCGAACGCCACCAGTTCATCGCCTCCCGCCTGGTCAAGGAAGTGGCGGCGCTCGGGGGTGACATCTCCTCCTTCGTCCCCAGCCTTACGTTGACCCGCACGCTTGCCAAACTGCGCGGGGCCGCTTCCCGCAGCCCCACCGCCTGAACGGGCCCCCCGAAACGACCCGCCCTGACGGCCCGCCCTGACGGAGTGACTTGATGCCTGCCCCGTTGCACCGACGCACCCTGATCGCGGCTTCCGCGATCGCCACAATGAGCCTGGGACTGACCATGACCGCGGACGCCGAACCGAAGCTCGACCTCGCCAACACCATCTACATGGACCTGAAATACGGGCGGGTGGTGATCGCGTGCTATCCCGACATTGCGCCCCTCGCGGTTGCCCGCATCAAGACGCTGTCGAACGACGGGTTCTATGACAACACGCCGTTCCACCGGGTGATCGAGGGCTTCATGGCCCAGGGTGGCGATCCCACCGGGACCGGCACCGGCGGCTCGCCGCTGCCCAACCTGCCGGCCGAGTTCACCACCAAGCGCCACTTCGTCCGCGGTACCTGCGGCATGGCGCGCTCGGCGGACCCGAACAGCGCCAACAGCCAGTTCTTCATCATGTTCGCCGCGGCGCCGCACCTCGATGGGCAGTACACCATCTGGGGCCAGGTGGTGCAGGGGATGGAATTCGTGGACATGATCAAGCGCGGATCGGGATCGTCGGGGACGGTGACCGACCCGGACCGGATCGTGCGCATGCGCGTGGCGGCGGACGAGAAGGCCTGATCGCCCGCGGGCCGATGGGGGGCCGTCGCCGGACGATCCGGGCGGCGGTTGACCCGCCGGCCCGCGTGGGGTTGAAGGCCAGCGGAGCGAGCCCGTAGCTCAGTCGGTAGAGCACGAGACTTTTAATCTTGGGGTCGTGGGTTCGAGTCCCACCGGGCTCACCAAGATATCAAGGGGTTACGGGGTCCCCCGCTAAATTACCCCGGAAAATGTCCGCACAGTGTCCGCAAATCGGGGCCGGTTGTGTCCGCCTCGGCCAGCTTGCCGGCCGCCTCCCCGTGGTGGGAATCGCCTGCAATCGCTGCCCTCGCCACGGCCGCCTGCGGCTTTCCGGGCTGCTCGATCGCCATGGGCCGGCCATGCCGGTGCCCGATCTGATCCGGCTCTTGTCGGCGGACTGCCCCCGGCGCCAGGCGGACAAAATGCACGATCCCTGCGGAGCGCATCTGCCGGGGCTGGCCGGGATCAGGTGGTAGGTGCGGACACGGGGCGCGGACACAGCTCAATCCGGCCGGGGCGCGAGCGGGACATTGATGGGACTCGCCTGTCACGGTTTACGGGTGCAACATGCCGTCATCACGAAACGGGAGGATGACATGGCAGACACGCTCAAGCCGGGCGATGTGGTGAAGCTCAAGTCCGGAGGTCCACCGATGACGATTACCCACGTCTTCCCCGAGGGGGCGGCGCTCGCATGGTTCGAGGGGAACAATCTACACACCCGGACATATCAAGACGGGGTAATTGCTCTGGATGCTCTGGAGCGTAAGTAGGCCGCTGCCTTCGCGGTCCGCATAGACTGGCGGACAAACAAAAAGGGCCGCCCGGTTCCCCGAGCGGCCCCGTCGTCACCCCATCGGCAGGATCAGGCTTCGACCAACTCCCGCACCCTCGGCGCCCCGCTCGGCGGCATCGGCTTCCTCCCCCGCCTCCTACGCCCGCCGTCGTCATCGTCCCGGTCCCCCGGGCAGATCGCCGCGACCGGCGGTACCCATTCGCCCGCCGCCTCGGTCTGGCAGGTCAAGCAGACTTCGCACGCGCGCACGGTGGAGAACCTTGCGCCATAGATGCTGCGGCATCGCTCAGCCCTCCCCCGTCCGCAGTGCCCGGAGCCGCCCCGGGGATGGCGGCTGCTCGGTCTCTACCTCCGCAGGCCAGAGCACCGCGCGCAAGCCGGGGGCGTTCACCAGGTCGGCGGCCAGGCTCAGCATGAAGCGCGGCGCCGTCATGTATCCTTTCCGGGTCACGACGATCGTCGCCTTGGCATAGACGCCGGCCGCCGTGGTGGCAGGGGTTTTACCCAGGCGGTTCAGGACCAGCTTGGCCGCCGCTTCCTTCTCGTCTCGCTGCGCCATGGCGGCCTCGAACTGCGGATTGCCCCTATATGGCGCGGTTTGCTTCCTGGCCTCCCGGTCGATCGCACGGGCTTCTGCGCAGAGGTCCAGGTAGGATGCGCATAGATCGAGCAGGCCGGTATCGGGGTGCGGCGGGCCGTCCGCCAGCAACGGGTGGCGGCGCGCGTCGATGGCAAGCTGGCGGAAGCGGGCCATGGCGGGTGCGGCCGCGGTCGGCGGGCGGGGTTTCCGGGCGCTCATGCCTCGCCCTCCCCCTCGCCCTCGGGCCGCCAGACGGACGGCACCCCGAGCAGATCGTTGGCGAGCGACCATGCCATAGCATCGTCCTGATCGGGGTCGGCGTATTCGGCTTGGCAGTTTGAATATTCCTGGACCACGCGCGCCTTTGCGCGGAACCCGTCCAACGTCGCCGCCCGCATCTGCGCCAGCCGGATGCGGAGCGCCCATCCTTCTCTTACCAGCGGGCGGATGTTCTTCTCCGTGTAGTGCCACCGCGCGGGGAAAGGCAGGCTTTCCTCCACGTCGCTCAGGCGGTTGATCTCGGCGGTGTTCGCCATGACGGCATCGGCCAGCCCGATCAGCTCGGCATCCGCGCCAGCGCCCGCATCCCGTGCCAGCGCCGCTACCGTGCGGAGCTGCGCGGCGTGCGCGGTGAACGGGGCCGCGGCTAGGATGGCGCCGGCGCCGGCAAGTAGGGATCGGCGGCCATTGTCGGCGGGGGTGGTGTTCGGGCGTGTCTGCCCATCGTCGCGTGCACGGGGCATCGCGAAACTCCTGTGCGTATAGTTGCCGGAGCGTCGCGGTTTCTACGCCGCACGGCTCCGGGGGGTAGAAAACCCGGCACAGTCGGGCCAGCATGCCTTTAGGCTCGCGCCTTGGACATACGCATGCCGCCCCCGGATGAAACGCGGAATCCGCTTTGACGGCGCGGGCCGCTGTGCTTGGAGTTTTCTACGCTCCGGTTCGGATGCTGCGCCCGGGCCGGGGAGGGTGTCAAGCCTCGGGTCGGGCGAAGGGCAGCGGCCACTTTGGCCTCGGTGTCTGACCGGGCATCGGGTAAGCTGCCGGTTAGCCGTAGGAGATTACGATGGCCGAACGCCCACCCAAAGACTCGTTGTCGGACCCGGAGCTTGAACGGCGGTTCATGAAGTTCCAGGACGCGCATCCCGAGCTTAACGAAAAGCTCGGATTGTGGATGGCCTCTGCAAGCCTGCTTGAGCTTCAGGACCCGGACACCGCCGCGATCTTCATGGCGGCGTTCCCAGAGCTTGCCGGCTGATAATCACGCGTCAGGCAAACCTCCAAAAATCACGATGCCAGTGCCGGCCCCTCCCGGCGCGGGCGGCTTCCTTGGCCTCCGGCGCGATGGATGCGATCTTGACGGCGCGCTCGACGTTGTGTTGGCGCGCTTTCTCAGTCTTGCCTTCGACGGGCAGAACGCGAGCGGCCTCAGAAATACCGCCCCGGTTCCCCCGGCCTCCGGAAACCTCCCCAAGTTGGGGAAGTTTCTCCCCCGTGATCCGCACCCACTCCGCGATATGGTCGGCCCGCTCGGCAACCGTCAGGCCAGCGCCAGCACCGCGCGCACGTCGGCCGGGATGTAGACGACATGCCCGACCTTGAATTCCCAGGTCCGCGTCGGCGTAACGACGATGACGGTTTGGGTATTCGTGCCGCTCATCCCGTCCGCCCCGGCTCGGTCTCGGCGGCCAGGGCGCGAAGCTCGGCCGCCAGGTCGCTCCGTTCCAGGTGGAAGCGTTCGGGGTCTCGGCGATCGGGCGGCGGCAGGCGGCGCAGGCGGTCGGCGAGGGCGAGTAGGCGGTCTTTCGTGCTCACGTCTCGACTTCCACCACCGCCAGCCCGCCCGGCGCGGGCACACAGCACCAGCAGCGCCATCCGCGCGGGGCTGTGGCCTCCGTCCAGAACCACGCGCCCCAGCACGTGCTGCACCGCTCGCCCGTCACCGGGACTGCGGCAGGGTCGTGCCAGGCGGGAGCCCGCAGTCGGGCCGGGCACGGGAGCAGATCGGGGCCAGGATGAAAGCGATCGGCGTCAGCCATCACGCCGGCTCCCACTTGCCGCCTGCGGCCTCGGCGAACCGGGCGAGGCTCGCTCCTTCGGGGCCGCCAGCTTGATCGTGCCGGCCTTCCACCCCGCCAGTTGCGCGCGCCATGACCGCATGGATTTCCGCGACGCGCCTCCCCACCGGGCCACAACGCAAGCTCCGGCCCGTCGTCGCCGCGCTCATGCCGGGGGAGCCAGCGGGGTTGACGTGTAGGGCGCCGGCTCCGCGGAAACCCACCCACCGTTCTGCGTCGTCCCGCCCAGCGTGCCCCACGTGGGGGCGCCTGTGACGGTGCGGGGGCTGCCCTCCGCTCATTTTGGTCATGGCACTATTATACGCCCCCTGCGCCTGCGCGCGCGTAATCAGCGGCTGGTAGAAATCGAACTGCCACATCACCTGCTCTTGCTTGCTTTCGCCATCCGTTACGTCGGTGACATCGAGCAGGAGGCAGTTGTCGTACATGAAGGCCGGCGTGAAGACGATGTAGGTCCCGCCCGCATTGTTGTGCAGCGTGAGCGCCTGCTTGAGCGACGTGAAGATCGCGGCCTTCGTCGCGTAGCCGAAGCCGTCCTTCACCGGCGCCCGCAGCAGCAGCGACACGGCGATCGGCTGCTGCACCGTGGCGTTCGCCGCGATCTGCTGACTGGCGAAGGGATAGGTGGCCGCGGCCTGGGATAGGAGCTTGCCGCCCGGGATGACGGTGAATTGCCCGAGGAACGGTGAACCCGACCGCGGCGCAATCTCCTGGAAAGGAGAGAGGGTCGAACCCGCTAGGTTGGACATCGGGAAAGTGCCTCCCGGCGCCCCTGCGAAGGTGCCCCCTTGGAGGTAGATCGGGGAGTCCTGGTACCGGTGCTGCCAGGCGGCCTGCGCGCTGGTGCCGGCCCCGACCGCACTGGAGCCGGCGAGCGCGCCGGCAATCGCGGCGTTGATCAGCCCGCTCATTTCGTTCCCCCGCGAAAATCAACGCCTTGGCGCAACACCTGCGCGAGCAACGCCGCCCGCGCGCGGCTCGGGCTCGGCGTGTAGGCGCACGCTGCAAGAGATTGCAGGCACAAAATGGTGATGTCCCGCGCGCGAGGGTCGTCAAGCTGCGTTGCAACGGTCGGGGGCGTGGTCATCGGTCGAGCCCGCCGGCGTAGCCCGTCTTTGCGAACTTCACCGCTGCCAAGCCCAGCCGCCGGGCTTCGTCCGTCACGCGGTCATAGAATTCCGCCTGGGTTTCGATCCGCCAGCGCGACCAGCGCATCGGCCCGGAGAGCGCGCTGGCGCAGTCTGCATGGCCGGGGTTGCCGATGATCTCCAACGGCGCGACGGGTGACGGTAGGCGCAGCGTCTCGGACATCACCACATCCCGACGATATCAGTTGCAGTCGTGCCCGTCGCCATGACTTGCTGCGCGGCGATCTGCAACGAGCGTGCCGGCCGGAACCGCTGTCAGCGTGACGGGCGATCCGGTGTCAGACAGCGCAACGATGGCGACATTGCCGGCGCCACCGATCCACGAAGCCGCGCGGTCGCGGTGGGGAAGGCCATGGTGTCGCTCGGCGTGATGGCGAACAGGTGGACCGCCGGTGCGGGCGGTATCGACGGAAGGGGCGGGATTTCAGTCATGCCGGCCGCACGATCCGGGCCACGGCTGGCCCCGCCATGAACGGCGCCATGAAGGCCCGCATGTCGCCGGTGAAGCGCGTCACGTCTCGCCCGCCCTCGCGTGTGGTGATCGGGATCAGCCGCCCAGGGGCGGCGCGGGCGGGGTCGTGCGCGGCGGTGGTGGCATCGGCCAGGATCATGTCCTCGATCGGGGCCAACGTCGCCGCGTCCATGCGGGCCAGGTCGGCGGCGGCGAAGCGTTTCGAGTGCTTCTGGAACCCCGCCAACACGCGCTTGCGGTAAGCAAGGCCACCTTCCCCAGGCATCGGGGCGAGTGCCCGCTCCCCGAACAAGCCCGCCACGCCGTCAGCACGGGCCTGCGCCCGGGCCAGGATGTCGCGCTCGGCCGGCGGCACGGGGCGGCGGAGCGCCTCTACCTTGGCGGTAAGGTGGTCGATCTGCGCCCGCATCAGCGCCCGCGCGTTCATCTCCGCGGCGCCACTCATGACCGGACCACGATGACACGTTCGTTACCGCTCAAGGCAACGGTCTCGAAACGCTTGCCGGCGTCCCGGTCGATCCGCCCGGTGATCGGGCCGGACATGAACGGGGCGAACGTCGCACCGATGTCGCCGACGAAGCGCGTCACGGCGCGGATCGGCAGGTTGTTGGCATCGGTGATGGTTTCGTTATGAGCCCACAACTTGCCGCTGTTTGCAAGTTCCTCAGTCTGCACATGCCCGTGACGGTTCATGGCCGCCCGGAATTGGCGGGCCAGCTCGGTATTGCCCCGGGCGACAGCGCCCGTCAGCAGCGTGTCGAGCGTGGGCAGCGGGATGGACCCGAAATTGTTGGGATCGTCCGGGGTGGGTTTCATCGTTCCCCCTTCGCGGTCGGGCGGCCGGCAGGCGCGGCGACAGGCTCAGGCGGCGGCGGGGCAGGCGTCTCGGCAGCGGCGGTGGCGGTGTAGGCCGCATGGGCGGCAGTCGCGGCGGCCAACTCCCGGGCCTCGCGCTGCGCGATGGCAGCGGCGCGGGCGGCATGGGTTTGCAAATTCGGCATGGGGGTCAACCTTTCGGTGCGGGGCGGGAATAGTGCTCGGCGAGCCGCTGCCGCTCCGCCCTGGCCGCATCCTGGGCGGGCGCGGTCGTCACGGTATCGACGGCGCCGCCTGCGGGGCGCTGTGTGGGGTCGCTAATCGCGCGCTGGCGTAGGATGGCGGTATCCCGCTCGGCCTGTTCCAGCGCGGCCGCGCGGCGGGTTTCATAATCGGTGGGCATCGCGGGTTCCTTCATGCGGGGAATGGGTTCCGCCCCGGCGCGCGCACCACCCGCCGAGGAACAGGCAGGCGCAGCAGCCGAGGCGGTGGCGGCGGTGCAGCCGGAGGCGGGCCGGGCTTCACCACCTGGCCGGCCACCGGAGAGGAGCGCCCCGCCGGCCGGATTCGTTAAAGCTTCAAACCGTCGCGCAGCCATCGCGCGCAGATCGGCATCATCGGAGAACGCCTGCATCAGCACCCGGCGCACCGTTGCCGTGCGGCTCCGATCCTCCGCCACCGAAGCAGCATCGATCGCGGCCACGAGGCCGGCGGGCAGTTTCAGCGAAACAGGAACGATCGAGTCATCCATGACGCATATATAGGCGTATGCCTGGGTATTTCCAAGTGTTTTTCTACGGTCTTCCGGATATCGTCACTAATGAACACGGATGCACATTGGCGCACAATCGGGAACAGGGCAGCAATCAGGGCATGGTCGGCGGCGTCCGGAAATCCCGCGCCGGCCCGTCCAGTTTCCCGACGTTGCAGTCCGGACACAAGACTTGCAAATTCATCCGATCCAGCCGCCGGCCCCAGTTTTTCGACACCGCCTCGACGTGATCCACGTGAAGCGGCGCACCCGGCGCAGCCCGCGCACCGCATAGCTCGCATTCCGCTTTCCCCCCATGCTTCGCCGCGTTCTCGGCAAGCGCAGCGTACCGCATCCGCCGCCACGCAATCGAAGACCGAAACGCCGCCTTCGCATCCGCAGCCGGCGCCGCCGCCCGCTGCTCCCGCACAACGCCAGTCAGCGCCTCGGCGACCGAAACCATCAGACCAGCATGAGCCGCGCGCCCTGGTGCACGGGCGCCTCCGCAGCGCCCTGCGGCGTCAACCCGATCCCGATCCCCGTCAGCAACGCCATGCGCAGCGGGTCGGCATCTTTGTCTCCCGCCCGATACTCCAACGCGCCCCGCAGCGGATGCACCCGCGCCTTCAAAGCCGCCGGCTCGCAAATGCGGACACGCCCCTGCGAAATGTGCCCCGCTACTGCCAACGCCAGCCCATCAGGATCGCCCAACAGCTCCGGCGGAATCGCCTCAGCAGCAAAGCCCCGTAGATGGCACTGCATCACAATCGGCGCCGGCACCCATACGCACCGAACACCCAACACCCGCACCACCCGACACAAATCCTCCCCCCGCGCAAACATACCGTCAATCATCGCACCCGACAGCGGCGCCACGTCGAAATCCAGCAAATGCAGCGGCACCGACGCCGGATCGTTCAACTCAATCAGCGAGAAATACGCCGCCGCCGCCATCCCGTCCGGCCCCACCGCCATGACGGCATACAGCACATGGCACCCCTTCGGCAGCGGCACCGCTTCGTCCGCTACATACAAATCCCGAGGCCGGATCAGGGCCGGCGCCCGGTCCTGCGCCACCATGACAACGGCACCCGCCGCCGCATTCGCCCAATCATCGAAATCCCCCGCCTGATGGTCCGTGCGCCCGCTCGCCTTCCGGACCAGCGTCAGCAGTTGCTCTTGCAGCTTCGATATATCCGGCAGCTCGACAACCCCGGCGTTCAACTGCGGCTCAAATGCTTCGTAGAGATGCGAACGTGATAGCTCGCAAACGTCGTAGGCGATGCCCTCCGCCCGGAACGCCTGCACAAACGTCTCCCCCGCAAACCGATCCCCAGTCACGCGATGCACCCCATAGGCCCGAAGAAGCTCGGCAAACTTGCGCACCGCCACCAGCGGATCAAACGGCGCCACGCCGGTTTGCGATACCAGCAGGTCCACAACGATCCGGCCATCCTCCATGTGCGCAATCGACAGAACGGCATCGTCATGACCGCCGCCACTCATGTCCACAAAGCCCCGGTAGACGATGCCCGCCACCGGCGGCAGCCGCTTCCGGCCCCGCACAATCGCCTCGACCACCGTATCCGCAGCAAACGCCGCCCCATCGGGCGCACCGGGCAGATTGAGATGCAGGCGGCGGTACTTGTTCGCCGGAAGCCGACGCTTTTGATCCGCCAGATAGGTGTCATTGCCCCACGACGCCATTGAAGGATTGGCGCGCACCTCGGGTTCGATGTCATCACCCGCCAGCGCCGGATCAGTCGTGTAGTCGCCGGCATACCACGAGAACAGCATCCGCGGATCGTCACCGGACTTTCCGAGCTGCAACAGGTCGTGCAACGGGATGCCCTCGGAATGCCGTAGTCCAGCATAGGACGTGATCCACGTCAGTACGTCCCGGCGCGTCGGATCGGGCGACAGCGCCTCAAACAGATCGTGGTTGCGATAGCCGTGGATTTCATCGAAGCCGAGAAAGAGGAACGTCTTGCCGTGCAGCCCCACCACGTCGCCGGCTGGCAGGATCGTCAGCTTCCCGGCACCATCGCGGCGGCCGATCTCCTTCTCGTAAACCTTCACCTCCGCGGCCAGCATCGGGTTGACCGCGATCAGCTTTTTGGCGAGCGACAGGTCATCGCTGGCCTGCTCTTCGTCGTTCGCGATGATGGCGCAGTCGTTGCCAGCGGCGGAGGGCCACGCGAGGAAACGATAGAGCGCGGCCAGAGTCAGGTCGGCGGTCTTGTAGTTTTTCTTGGCCCTACCCGACAGCACCCGATTATAGATCGGCCACCCATCGGGACCGAACGTGAACAGCGCCCGCTCGAATATTTCGCGCCGGTACGGTTCGATCGTGTCCATGAGCGGCCGACCGTCAAGCCAACGTAGGGGCTCAAAGAAGGCGAACGGGTGCGGGGCGGTGGTCATGGGCGAGGCCCCGACCGGCCGCCTTTGTAGCCGTCATGGGCCAGCCGCCAGACCCTATCGACCGTCGCGATTTGCACGTCGGCGGCGGTTGCGGCTGGGGCGCATCCTATCTCGCGCGTCACGTACCAGCGGACGTGATGGACATCGCAGACTGCCCAGAGGTCGCCGCCGTGGTTGAAATACCGATCAGCATGGCCTCGGCCGCCGCCCAGCTTATCGTTCTCGGCGACGCACAGGCGGCACTCGGTCCAGTCGGACATGAACTCATTGGCGGGGCGGGTCATAGGGCCGGCACCAGCGCGGCAACAGCAGGCGCCAGGGGCGGCTCGGCGGCCGGCGGGGCAGTCACCGGTCCGGGCGGCTGCACCGGGCCAGGGGGGCGGCTCCAGGCCGCGGCGGCGGGGCTGGCGGCAAGCCGGTCGGCGAGGGACACAACGGGCGCCGGGGCGGCTTCCAGGCCGAGGCGGGCGAGCAGCCGCGTGTAGGACCCGGACCACGCCAGATACGTCCGGCTATCGTGTAGGGTCTGCTCGCCGCCCTCGGCGAATTTCCGGTCCATCACGGCGAGCCGTAGGCGGAGCTGCACCGCCTGCTCGATCATCGCCGCCTGCGTCGCGGAGGGGTTGCCGCCAAGGTGCCGTACCAGCTCGGCCCGGGTCTCGCGGATCAGGCGGGCTTCGCGCGTACGCTGATCGAGCGTCGCAAGGGCAACCGGACGGCTGTAGGGGAGCAGGCCGCGAGCATTCCACGGGTTGCGGCGGGGGGCGGCGGGCGGCATGGGCGGGGCCTCTCTCGGGTAGCAGCGGCGCTCGATTTGCGGACACTGGGCGGACATGGCTCCACGTATATGCGCGCAAGCCTTAGAGGCGCAAGGGTTTTGCAGGGGGAGGCCCGGTGACTGCTAGTCAGTGGCGGGCGGGTTGTGGGGGGAAAGTGTCTCGGCGCCGAGACGTTCTGCGGGCGGGGGGGAGGGGAAGGACGGGATCGGCTGGGTTGCCGAGTTTGCGCGCTCCGTTTCGGTGCCTCTCAGGGGTGTTGCCTGCCGGTGCTGTGTGCTTGGGCGATACCCCTCTCGCCCAACTCTCGCCCAGAAACGGCTCGCCCAGCCTCGCCCAGGCCTCGCCCAGCCTCGCCCAGCACGGGTTGGGCGATATCGCCCAGGCTCGTCCAGAACTCTTACAGTCTGGCGAGCTGGGCGAGCCTTTGGCGGGGGCGTGGGGGGCATCACCAGCGGCCCTTGAGGTCGGTCACGGTGTCGCCTTCGACACTGATCCACCGCGCTGCCAAGAGGTCCCCTTTTGCCCGCCGGAAGTCCCGCATCCGGGCGTCCCGCTGGCGATACCCTTCGTCTTTCTGGGCGGCCTCGATCAGGCCCTTGCGCTGGCACGCGGCCTGCCACTCGAACACGGTAGTCGTGCCTGCCGTGCGGTCGGTGGTGGTGGTGAGGGCGGCTGTCAGTGCGTCGTAGAACGGCACCCTGGATGGCGCGACCTTGGCCGTGGTGCTGCCGTTGTCGCCGCTGGGTTGCGAGGTCCAGCGGTCGTCCGCCAGCCGGACGGTGACGGTCTCGAAATCGGCCCAATTGTCGGGTGTCCGGCGCCGCGCTTTACCGGGTGCCTCGAACGAGAGGCCGAACGCCACCTCATGCTTGCCCTTCTGATCGGCAGGGAGCGGGGTCATCACCCCGACTGCATCGAAGCGCCACGCTTTCGTGCTGCTGCCGTACTGGCGGTCCTGATTGTGGCCCGTGTGATCGAGCCAGATTTGGCCGATGCGCTTCCCGGTCAGGCGTTGCACCAGCGGCAATGCGCCGGACCAGGCTTCTTCTTCCTTCTGGATCCCCTCCAGCAGCGACATGACGTTGTCGAGCACCAGCACGTCCACGCCCCCGAGGCCCGCGATCAGGGCCAGAATCCAGTTGTGGCCTGCCTCGGTATTGAGGGGCGGCATCTCGCCGATGGTGGGGAAGCGGGCCTTGATTTCGTCTTCCAGGTCCCGGCCGAAGATGAACAGGCCCGGGCAGGACTTGATACCCTGCCGCCGCAGGGCGTCGATTGCCCGCTGGCGGATCAGCTCCCCCGGCATCTCCCCGTCCAGGTAAAGCACGCGGGCTGCGCGGCCGGCCCGCCAGTGCATGAACCCCTCCCCGGTCGCCATGCCGAGCGCCATGCCGAGGCCGACCAGCGTCTTCCCCAGGCCGGTGCGGCCGACCAGGAAGACGCGGGTGGTGGTCGTCACCAGGTCGCCGAGCAGGCGGTCTGGTGACGGCATCGGCCGTGTAGTCCAGGCGTCGATTGACAGCAGCTCGGCGAGGCCGGGGAGCGTGCCATCCGCCGATTTGTTCCAGTCGGGATGTTCCCGCTGGTATTCCTCAGAGGGCGGCGGAACCCAGCCGCGACGGTCGTTGCTATCGGCGCCGTCCATCAGGTGGCCCCCAGGTCGAGCGGGAGCGCCCGCCCGGCGGCGAGTCCCCAGGCGGCGGTATCTTCGGATTTCGGAATGTCGGCACCGGTCGGCAGCGCCTCGACCAGCCAACGGATCGCTTCGTTGTCGCCGAAACCGGCGGCACGCTGGATTCCGCCGAGCAGCCGGGCGGAGCTGCGTAGGCGGTCGTGCCGCTGGCCTTCCTCGGCGGCGCGCACCAGCTCGATCGCGCGGCTCTTGATCTGTTCCAGGCGCTCGGCCAGCGGTGCTGCGTCGTTGCGTCCCTTCGCCTGTTCCTGCCTCGGGGGCGCCGGCGGCGGCCAGAAGAACGGGGTCAACCAGTGCGGCCAGGGTGCCGGCGGAGCGTGGTCAACGCACTCGCACCCGGCGGCGAACCAGAAGATGATGTATCCGCCTTCGCCGCGGACATCTACGCCCTGGATCGGGCGGCCTTCGATGTTGCGCACCCCCTCCGCATGGCGAAACACCAGATGCAGGCCACCGCCTCGGGTCCTGTAGGTTCGGGTGGTCGGTAGGCGGATTTCGTTCTTGATCCACCAGGCGCGGGCGGCGTCGTGCTTCACGTCCACGTCGAGCACGGAGATACCAGAGAGGGGGCCGCACGGAACGCCGATCAGTGCCCCGGGCCAACGGCGCCACAGCTCCGCGATCCCGTCCGGGTCGGTGGTGGCGTCCTTGTAGCCGGTGCCCCCATCGGCCTTTGGGCGGGTCGGCCGCTTGGTTTCCCAGGCGCAGGGGAACACGGGCCAGCCGAGGTTGCGGGCAATGTTCTGCGCGAGCCGGGCGGCTTCTGCGGGGTCCGGGGGATTGATGGGTGGGGCGCCCCCCGACGCGACCGCGGCGCTCATTGCACCCACCCCATCACGCTCGCCCGCGGTCGCAGCAGCGCCGAGAGTAGGATTTCGTTACCCCGGTCTCTCGTAACGATGCGGCTCGCGACCAGCCCCGCGATGATCTCCCCTGCGGCGTCGGGTGCGATACCGCCCAGCGCGCAGATGACGTGCTCGGTCACGTCCGCGGGCAGGGGCGGGATCACGATGCCACCTTCCGCGCCACGATCGAGCGGACGGACGGCCGCAACGCTTCCTCCATCTCGTGCTGGGTCGCCCCTGGAGCGGGGATCGAATGCTGCCCTTCTGCCGCAATCAGGTCCTCTATCTCCTGCGTCTTCAACAGGAACACACGCGCCAGCTTGTCGGGTTCCTCACACTTGGACATGATCTCGTCCAACGTATCCATGCGAAGCGCCCGCCGTCGCGCCTGCGGTAGGTGCGCGTACCGGAACAGCAGCGCCCAGAAGGTGGTTAGCATCTCCTCCACCCATGCCAATTCAGCAGGATCGGGCTGGGGGGGGCGCTTGATCTTCGCGATCGCCCGGCTGGCCTCGCGGATGCCCAAATCCGCCACGTGGCGCTTATCGAGACCGGCGCGGGCCAGTTGCATGTACCGCTGGGCAGTTCGGTCACTCAGACCCGCATGGTCCTGCAACCACACGCCCCATGCGCCATGCGCGAGCAGCCCCTTGGCCTCGATCAGCTTATGTCCCGCCTCGACCGCGGCGCCGGCGGCTTCCTCGGCGCTGCGGCGGCATCGGCCATCGGCGGCGCGGATATCGGCGGCGAGAATGGGAAGCCGGTTGTCTCCCTGGTGCTCAGCCATTGAACGCCTCGGGATGCGCGGCCCGCATCGCCTCAATCACGCTATCGGACCAGCGGTTGCGCGTCGCCTTGTCGGTGAACTCGATGATCGGAACGTAACGGACCTTACCGTTGTCGTCCTTCATCACCGTCCCGTCGCGCCCGACCATCGGCTTGCTCGGCGGCGAGGCCCACGGGCCTTTCTCGCCTTGCAGGATGGTCACGTCGGAAATGACCATACCGCTCGGGAACTCGACTTTCGCGAAGCCGAGCAGGGAATTGCGGCGCATCTCGCGCCAGTCCAGGATTTTCAGGGATGTCATGTTCGGCGCTCCTACATAGAGCGCGCTTGCAACCGCCATGCGTGTAGGGTATCAACCCGCTGTCCCTGCGAATTGAAGCCGTCCCCGCTCTTGGCGATACCAGCGCCGAGGGTGGGGATCAGGCTGCCTTGCGGGGACGGCCGGGGCCGCGGGGGGCGGTGTTCGACTGCTCGCGCAGGATCGCGGCACCGATCGCAGCGGGGTCCGCGTGCCGCTTCCCCAGAAACTTAACGGTCGGGATGCGGTAGCGGGTAATCACGTTGTAGATGCTGCGCTCGCACACGTTCAGCGCGCGGGCGAGCGTGGGGATCGACTTGCGGTCGCCGATGATCTTCGCGCGGATCGCGGCGAGGTCGGCATCGTCGGGGGAGAGGAAGGGGGCGGTGTCACTCATTGCGAAAACTCCGGTTGCGTGCCGAAGTATTCGTAACTACCGCCCCCGACAGGCGGCAGATGGCATCTTAGCCCCCCAACTTACCAGAACGACACCGCAACGCTTCGATCAGCGCCGTGGGTGTGGCCGCGTGCTTGCCTGCCTTCGCCAATGCCCAGATCGTGAGCCGCACGGCGGCGCCCTCGGGCTGCGACAACCCGGGCGGCCCACCGATGCGGGCCAGCAGTAGTGCCGCCTGTGTCGCCAGCATCACGCCCGCGCCGTGCCAGTCGCCGCTCCCCCGCAAATCAGGTTTCCGGTCTCCCAGCGTCAACGCCCGCGCCGAATCTAGCAGCCGGCGATAGTGACCCTCGACAAACTCAACCGTCCCCACCTCCGGCCGTCCGCTTCCAATCGCCAACCGCTTCGCCTCCTCCGCCGCGGCGAGCAGCCTAGGCAACCGCCGCCGCAATGTGCGCATCGCATCATCAACGGCCGCATCGCGCAGTGGCGGCACGGGGTGGCTCCGGACGTGCCTGATCGCATCTGCCAGGTCGTGCGCCTCGGCCGGCGTCGGCTCGCGCCATCTCCCCGCCCAGTTTTTCGCGCACCAGGCGCGGATCGCCGCGCGGGTCTCGTGCAGGAACCGTGCATCGTCCGCCCGCGCCCGCGTTGCCGCGTCGGCCCCCTCGGCGGCCGGCACGGGGGGGGCATCCTCCGCCCATCCGTGTTCACGAATCTCCCAGCCGTCACCTCTGCGCACACGCGGGGGCGGTGCCGGGGGCATGGGGCCGCGGGGCTTCCTGCCGGCGGATACGTTGCCCGGCCGCGCCCCGCTCATGCCCCGCCCCCGCCGGCCGGCACGTCCCCCGCCTGCCCGTCCTGATCGAGCAACGTCCCGCCGGTCTGCCGGGCAATGGCGGCAGCGGCCCCGGCCAGCGTGTCCGCTACGCCAAGGCGGCATTGCACGGCACCGGTCTCGGCCAGGATGATCGTCCACCGCTCGGGCCGGGCCGGGTCGCGGGTCGCGCGGAAAATAGGGGTGCTCATGCCCGCCGCCCCGCCAGCGGCACCACGTCGCCGCCGGCTTCCGTGCCGCGGGTAATGATCGCGCCGGCCCGCTCGGTCGCGGCCCGCAGCGGGTCGTCCATCAGGTGCGCGTACCGTTGGGTGGTGGATGCCTGGGTATGCCCGAGCAAGGCACCGATCACCGGCAGGCTCAGACCAGAAGATGCCAGGATTGACGCATAGGTATGGCGGAGGTCGTGTATACGCACGTTCGCCCGCCACACCATCACGGGCTTGCCGTCGTCGCCCTTGTTCGCCTTGCCGGCCGCGTCCTTCTTCTCGACGTATTCGCCGAGCCCGGCCTTCTGGCAGACTGAGGCCCAGAAATGTTTGATGTCCCGGAGTGGGTTGCCGTTCGCGCCCGGGAACACCCACTCGATCGGCGGTAGCTTATCGTGCTCGGCGCCGAGCGTTCTCCGCGTCGGCCTCGGCCTTCATGCCGGCCAGCAGTTGCATCGCGGGTGCGCTCAGGGGAACGCGGTGCAGCTTGCCGGGCTTCGTCGTGTGCGCCGGCTTCACCCACACCCCGGTGCCGAGGTCGAAATCGCCCCAGCGGGCGGCAAAGGTCTCGCCCTTCCGCGCACCGGTCAGCAGCAGCAGTCGGACAGCGTTGGCGCTAGTGCGCTCCGCGTTTGCGCCGGCCAGCACGTCGGACAGGCGCACGATCTCGGCCGGGGTCAGGAACCGTTCCCGCTTTTCCTCCGGCGCGCGCTCGATCCCGCGGGCCACGTTCGCCTGCGCCATTTCCCATTTCACCGCGAGCGACAGCATCTTCGACACGACGGCAACAGCCCGGTTCGCCGCATAGGGCGTGCTGCCGGCGATCTTCCGGTGCATGGTCTCCACGTCCGCGTGCCGGATGTCCGCCACCCGCTTGCCGCCAAGCGCCGGCCGGATATGGTTCCGGAGCAGCCGGCGATATTCGTCCTGCGTGCTGGCCCGCTTCTTCGGCAGATGCTCGGCCTCGAAACGGTCTGCCAGGTCGTTTACGGTCGGGGCGGCACGCTCGGCGTGGCGGGCGGCCATGGGGTCCCCCCCTTCGTCAACCTGCCGGCGAAGCTCCCGTGCTCGATCCCGCGCCTGCCGGATGGTCCAGGCCGAGGCATCCCCGATCGTCAGGCGCCGCTCGATCCCCCCGGCCCGGTATCCAAATATCCAGGCGCGTGCCCCGGCGCTGGTGACGCGCACGCCCAGCCCGCGCACCTCGGCGTCGTAGCTGATCCGGTTCCCGCTGGGGGGTGCCGGCAGCGCCTTCACCGCCTTGTCGCTCAATTGAACCGCCATCGCACCTAACCTCGTGTCCGCATTGTGTCCGCACGAGATATGCTCTTCGGTTCCCTTCCGTGCAATAGCTTTCTTGCGCCTTCACCGTCGAAACACGGGAATGCAAGGGCTTATGCGGTTGTCGAGTGCGGACACGCGGCCCCGTGTCCGCGGTGGGGGAAACTTTTAATCTTGGGGTCGTGGGTTCGAGTCCCACCGGGCTCACCAAGAAAATCAACGGATTCGGCCGTCACCGCGTGGGGAACCGCGGTCCCACGCTCTTCCCCGAAATCGCCGGACGCCCCCGACCTCCCCGTGGGGATCGTCTCGGTGCCGGCGGGGCGGCGTTTTCCGGACCGACAAAGCGGCAGGGGGGGCGTCGGCCAGATGGCCGGCACCTCCTTGTTCCTGCCACCAGCCGGACCGCGCCGGCGTCGCCCGGCGCACTTGCAAGAAAGCCGGCCGGAAAACCCTCCAGGCGTGGAGGGCTTTCCGGCAGCCCGTCAGTGGGAGATCTCCTCAAGCTGCAGGTTCAGCGTCCGTGGGCCGAAGCCGCCGACCGTGATGATCATCAGGACCATCGCGCCGCCAATGAAGAGAGCCACCCCGACCGTTCCGCCCTGGCGCAGGAAGAAGCCGATCAGAAGGCCGGCAAACGCCGCACTGACCCGGCTCCAGGAATACACGAAGCCGACCGCGCGAGCCCGGATGCGCGTCGGATAAAGCTCCGCCTGGTAATTATGGAACGCGAACGACAACCAGTTGCTGGCAAGCGTCACGAGAACCCCGAAGAAGATCACCGCGGCGGCGTTCTGCTGCTCGGCGAACAGCAGCATGAACACGCCGATCCCCACACCGGCCCAGACCAACTGCCATTTCCGCTCCATCCGGTCGGCAATCAGCATGCCGAGCAGCGGCCCGACCGGATTGGCGAGCGCGATGATGAACGCATACTGCAGGCTCGTCGTGATGTGTACGCCTTTGGCGATCAGCAGGGTCGGCACCCAGGCGGCGAAGCCGTAGAACCCGATCGTCTGCAGCAGGTTGAAGATGGACAGCACGAGCGTGCGCTTGCCATAGGGGGCTTTCAGCACTTCGGAGAAGTCGGTACTGTCAGAAACGATCTCCCGTAGCGCGCCGGGGGCCGGCAACGGCCCGCGAATGTCCTGGGACACCTGGGCCTCGATGTCGCGCATGACCTGCTCGGCCCGCTCCGCATGGCCGCGCATCGCGAGCCAGCGCGGGCTTTCCGGCAGACCGAGGCGCACCCACCAGGCGGCCAGCGCACCCACCGCCGCGATCAGCGCCACCCAGCGCCAGCCGTCGAGCCCGAGCGGATGGATCGGCACCAGCAGCCAGCCGAGCAGCGCCACCACCGGCACCACGCAGAACTCGACGAACTGGTAGAAGGCGAATGCCTTGCCGCGGCCCTTCGGCGGCACGAGCTCGGACAGGAAGGTATCGATCGTCACCTGCTCCAGGCCGACCCCGATGGCGGCGATGAACCGCCAGAGATCGACCCCGCCCGCGGTGGACTGGAATGCCATGATCGCGCTCGCCAGCGAGTACCAGACCAGGGAGATGGTGAAGATCGAGCGCCGCCCCATGAGATCGGCGACGAACCCGCAGCCCATGGTGCCGACGAACATGCCGGCGAAGGTGCAGAACACGAAGAAGCCGACGCCGCTGATCCCGAACAGCCCTACCGTGCTGGTCGTGAACAGGCCGCCCTTCACCAGGCCGGGGGCGATGTAGGCGGTCATGAACAGGCTGTACAGCTCGAACACGCCGCCGAGCGAGATCAGGAACACCATCCGCCAGATGGTGCGCGTGAAGGGCAGTCGATCGAGCCTTGCCGCGATCTCGGCGGCATGCCTCTGGGACGTTCGTTCGCTCACTCGTTTCCTCCGTTTGATTGGGCCGTGCCGCCGGCACGATCGTGCCGGCGGCGTCATGGTTCAGTGGTCCAGGCGGCGGATCGCCTCCGTGACGAGATCGCCCATCTCGACGGTGCCGACCGCCCGCATGCCCGGCTGCATGATGTCCGCCGTGCGATAGCCGGCCTGCAGCACGGAACGGACCGCCTGCTCCATGCGCGCGGCGTCGGCCTCGCGCTCGAATGAATGACGCAGCAGCATTGCGGCCGACAGGATCGCGGCCAGCGGATTGGCGATGTCCTTGCCGGCGATGTCCGGCGCGGTGCCGTGGACCGGCTCGTAGAGCCCCTTGCGGTCCGCGCCGAGCGACGCGGACGGCAACATACCGATCGATCCGGTCAGCATGGCGGCGGCATCGGAGAGGATGTCGCCAAACACGTTGCCCGCCACCATCACGTCGAACTGCCGCGGGTTGCGCACCAGCGCCATCGACGCCGCGTCCACATAAAGGTGCGATAACTCCACGTCGGGATAGCCGCGTCCGACCTCGACCATCACCTCGCGCCAGAGTTGCATCGTCTCGAGCACGTTCGCCTTGTCCACCGAGCAGAGCTTGCCCCGCCGGCCCGACGCCGCGCGGAACGCGACATGGGCGATGCGCTCCACCTCGGTGGCCGTATAGCGCATCGTGTTGATCCCGACCCGTTCGCCCGACGGCTCGGTGGTCACGCCGCGCGGCTCGCCGAAGTAGAGATCCCCGTTCAGCTCCCGCAGGATCAGCAGATCGAGGCCTTCGACCACCTCGGGTTTCAACGTGGACGCGCCGACCAGCTCGGGAAACATGAACACCGGGCGGAAATTGGCGAACAGGCCGAGCGCCTTGCGCAGGCGCAACAGGCCGATGCCGGCCCCGGCGCTCGGCGGGCGGTGCTCGTCCTCCGGCACGCCGGCGCCGCCGAGCAGGATCGCGTCCGATTTGCGGGCAAGCTCCAGCGTCGCCGGCGGCAGCGGATCGCCCGCCGCCTCGTAGCCGGCGCCGCCGATCGGCGCTTCCTGCATCTCGTACGGCTGCGCATTGCCGAGCACGGCCTTGAGCGCCTTCACCGCCTCCGCCGTCACTTCCTTGCCGATGCCGTCACCCGGCAGAACCGCAATCTTCATTCGGAGCACTCCATATCGTCGTGTCTTGCCATGTCCTCGGCGGCGCGCCGCCGCCGGCCCGGTCGCGTGCAGAGCCTTGCTTGATCGTGTGAGTCACGCTCTAGGCGTTGCTGCGTCCGTAACGGTGTTCGAACGATTCCACCTGGTCCATCTGCGAGAGCGTGTAGTCGAGCTCGTCGATACCGTTGAGCAGGCAGTGGCGGATGAACGGGTCGATCTCGAACCGGTGTCGCGTGCCGTCCGGCAGGGTCACAAGCTCCGTTTCCAGATCGATCGCGATCGTCCCGCCGGGGGTTTCGGCCAGTTGGGCGAGCAGGCCGTGGATCACCTCGACCGGCAGCACGATCGGCAGCAACCCGTTCTTCAGGCTGTTGCTGCGAAAGATGTCGCCGAAGCTCGGCGCGAGCACCGCCTGGATGCCGTAGTCGTGCAGCGCCCAGACCGCGTTCTCGCGCGAGGAGCCGCAGCCGAAGTTCTGCTCGGCGACCAAGATGCGCGCGCTGTCGAAGGGCGGCCGGTTCAGCACGAAATCGGGGTTCGGCGCGCCGTCCGGGCCGAACCGGAGGTCGTGGAACAGATACCGGCCCAGGGTGCCGTCGCGCGGCTTGTGCAGGAAGCGGGCCGGAATGACCTGGTCGGTGTCGACATTCGGCCGGTCGATCGGCGCCGCGCCGGCCATGATCCGTGTGATGGGTTCCATGCCCTACGCCCCCGCCGCCAGGCGGCGCACATCGGCGAAACGACCCGTCACCGCCGCCGCCGCCGCCATCGCCGGACTGACGAGATGCGTCCGCACCCCCTGCCCCTGGCGGCCGACGAAATTGCGGTTGGAGGTGGAGACGCACCGCTGCCCCGGCCTGCCCACTTCGCCGTTCGTGCCGAGGCACATGGAGCAGCCTGCCTCCCGCCACTGGAACCCTGCGGCCTTGAAGATCCGGTCGAGTCCTTCCGCCTCGGCCTGCTCCTTCACCGGGCGCGAGCCGGGCACGACCCAGGCCTCGACCTCCGGTCTGACCCTGCGCCCGGCGGCGATCGCCGCGGCGGCGCGCAGGTCCTCGATGCGGCCGTTGGTGCAGGAGCCGATGAACACGCGGTCCACCGCGATGTCGGTCAGCGCCGCACCCGGCGTCAGGCCCATGTAGGCCAGGGCGCGGACCATGCCCTGGCGTCGTTCGACATCGGGCTCGGCGTCGGGGTCCGGCACCTGGCCGTCGATCGGGATCGCGTCCTGCGGGCTGGTCCCCCAGGTCACCATCGGCGCGATCCGGCTGGCGTCGATGACCACCTCGCGGTCGAACCGGGCGCCGGGATCGGACGGCAGGGCGCGCCAGCGGGCCAGCGCCTGGTCCCAGTCGCGCCCGGTGGGGGCATAGGGCCGGCCGGCGAGATAGGCGAACGTCACCTCGTCCGGGGCGACCATGCCGGCGCGCGCCCCGGCCTCGATCGACATGTTGCAGAGGGTGAGCCGGCCTTCCATCGTCAGGGCGGTGACCGCGGGGCCGGCATATTCGATGACGTGCCCGGTGGCGCCGGCGGTGCCGATCGTGGCGATGATCGTCAGGATCAGGTCCTTCGCCGTGACGCCCTCGGCCAGCGCGCCGTCCGCGACGATGCGCATGACGCGCGGTCGGCGTTGCCACAGGGTCCGGGTGGCCAGCACATGCGTCACCTCGGTCATGCCGATCCCGAAGGCGAGCGCGCCGAGCGCCCCGTGGGTGGAGGTGTGGCTGTCGCCGCACACCAGGATCAGCCCCGGCTGGCTGATGCCCTGCTCCGGCCCGATGACATGGACGATCCCCTGGCGGCGATCCTTGAGCCCGAACACCGTGATGTCCGCCGCCGCCGCGCGGTGCATGAGCGACTCCACCATGAACCGCCGTTCCGGATCGGCGATCTCGGCCAGTTCGCGCGTGTCGGTCGGCACGTAATGGTCCGGGGTGCCGAAGATATGCTCCGGCGCGCGCGGCATGAGACCGCGCTCTTCCAGGGAGTCGAAGGCGGGTGCGTAGCCGTCGTGGATCAGATGGCGATCGACGTAGAGCAGCGTCTGCCCATCGTCGCGCTCGATGATCCGGTGCTCCGACCAGATCTTGTCGAACATCGTGCGAGGCCCGAACTGGGACTCCGTACTCATGCGATTCCCCCCGCCGTCCGGACGGTCCTCGGAGGACCGTCCTGTCGCTGTAGCGGGCGAGGTACTAGCGCACCCGACGACCGGGGCCGATTGGTCGTTCGGAAACAGGGGTTCTCGATTCGCGAAGCCTTCGCGCCCTCACGCCTGGCTCAGGTACGCAACCAGGCGTTCCGCCGCCGGCGGCAGGGAGGCAGCGTCACGCACGCAGAGTTTCCATTCCCGCACCGCCCAGTTCTCGTCCAGCCGGACCGGCGTCACGCGGCGGCTGGGAACGTAGCGCGCCACGCTTGTCTCCGGAATGAGGCCGATGCCGAGGCCCGCCTCCACCATCGCCCAGACCGTCTCGAAGCCGTTCACGCGCAGGCGCAGCTTGAGCGGATGACCGATGCCCGCCGCCGCGCGTTCGATCAGCATGTCGAGCGAGCTGCCCTTCTTGGGACCCACGAGGTCATGCGCCAGAAGATCGGCAAAGCGGATCGCAGTCCGCTCGCTCAGGGGGTGCCCCGCGGGCACCAGGGCCATCAGCCGATCGCTGTGATAGGGGAACAGCGTCAGTCCCGGGGCCGGAACGTTGCCCCCGAAAATGCCGACATCCGCCGCGTTCTCGGCCACTGCCTGGACGATCTCGCAGCTTGTGTCCTCCTCGAGGTCGATACGGACGCCGGGATAGAGGCTCAGGAAGCGGCCCAGATCCTGCGCCAGATGCTGGACGATGCTCGAGACGCTGGACCGGACCCGGACATGGCCGCGCAGGCCCTTGGCATGCTCGCCGAGCTCGCTTTCGATCTCCACCAGATCGCGCAGAACCCGGCGCGCGTGGCGCAGCAGCACCTCCGCCGACGGGGTGGGCGTCAACCCCTTCGCCTGGCGGTAGAACAACTGCGTTCCGAGCAAAGCTTCGAGGGTCGAGATGCGCTTGCTCACGGCGGAGGCGACCGTGTGGGAGCGGTCCGCCGCACGGGAAATGCTCCGCTCTTCGCAAACGGCAACGAACAGCTCAAGCGTCAGCAGATCCAGGCGCATGGCCACCCAATGGCGGCACTTCCTGTTGGACTGGAACGCCCCACGACGTGCGCCGCGATCACATGTTGGCCCGTTCCCGCAGTCGTGTCACCCGCCGCCATCCGAGGCGCAGGAGGGTTCTGTTGCCGGCGCCGGCTCCGGTCGCGTGAAGCGGTGGAAGCGGCTGCCGGCAGCGTTGCAGAAGCCAGCGTAAATGGGGTCCATGCCGCCTTTGGTCGTGGCCATAATCGCAACCATCACGGCTGCGGGACGTCCGCCGCCCGCCTGACCACTCCGCCCGCCCCGGCTTACGCCGCCAGCAGCGCCGGTGACGGGATCAGCGGGCTCTCGGCGGCGGAGCCAAGCGGGCGAGCAGGGCCGGAACGACCGACCGCGGGAGCACGGCGGGCGGCGGTGCGGCTCCGCCCCACCACCGCCAGGCCGTCGTTACGCGGCCCGCCCGTCCCGGCGCTGTCGCACCGTGCGCCGCGTTTGTTTCTAAATAGAAATGTAACCGTGTCGCTCCGAATAGGCCGGAGGCATCCGCGACGACGTCCGAGCCCCGCGCAGCCGCCGCTTCGTCACGCCCGCGATCGGCTCACCCCGGCGCGCAACCGCGCCGCCGTCACACCCGCTGGCCGCCGTCGATATGCACCTCGGAGCCATTGATGTACTGCGCCTGGTCCGAGCACAGGAAAAACAGCAAATCCGCCACCTCCCGCGGCTGCCCCAGCCGGCGCAGCGGGATCGCGCGTTCCACGATCTCCTCCGTCCCCGCCGACAGGATCGCGGTCTCGATCTCCCCCGGGGAGACCGCGTTCACCCGCACCCCGGCACGCCCGAAATCGGCCGCCAGTTCCCGCGTCAGCGCCGCCAGCGCCGCCTTCGACGTCGCATAGGCGGCCGAGGCGAACGGATGCACCCGCGAACCGACGATCGAGGTCATGTTCACTACGCTGCCGCGGCTCGCGATCAGCTCGGCACGGAACCCCTGCACCAGCGCCAGGGGGGCGAAGAAGTTCACGTTGAACACGGTCAGCCAGTCCCGGTAGCCCATCTCCAGCGCGCGGATCTTGCCGCCGCCGCCGGGATGCTTGGGCGAGATCGCCGCGTTGTTGATGAGCGCATCGAGCCGCCCGCCGGCGATCTCCCGCACCCGTGCCAGCGCGTCGGGAATCGCCTCGATATCGGCAAGATCGAGCTGGATGTGGTTGGCAGCGCCCCCCTTCCACGGACAGCGCGGGTCGAACGGCTGACGCGAGATCGTCAGCACCCGCCAGCCGGCGTCGCTGAAGCGCTTCACCGTGGCGTGGCCGATGCCCCGGCTGGCGCCGGTCAGCAGCAGGACGGGTTCGCGGCCGGACATGGGTGGTCTCCTGGAATGGGCGGCCTCCTGCAAGCGGCAGGCAACGGAGCGAAGAAAGAGGCGCCGCGCACCGCCGCTCAGCCCGCCGGGGTCGCAGCCCGCTGGCGCAGCACGTCGTGCCCGCGGCGCAGCGCCTCGGCCATCTGCGCCGCCGGCAGGGCGCCGGAGAACAGGCCGTAGCCGTCGAGGAAGAACGACGGCACGCCGCTCACCCCCGCCTCCCGCGCCGCCTGGTCGGCCGCACGCATCTCCCCGACCACCGCCCCACCGGCGAGGAAGCCGCGCACCGCAGCCCCGTCCAGCCCCGCCGCCACCGCGCACGCCTCCAGCACGGCGGGATCGCCGATGTCGCGGCCGTCGATGAAATAGGCGGCGAATACCGCCTCCATCACGGCGTCCTGCACGCCTTCCCGGGCGGCGAGCCAGATCAGCCGGTGCGCGTCGATCGTGTTCGGCGTGCGCACGATCCGATCGAGGTGGAAATCGAGCCCGACCGCGCGCGCCGCCTCGCTCACCCGCGCATCGAGCGCCGTGGCACGCTCGGCACTGCCGAACTTGGCGGCGCGGTAGGTAGCCCGCGCCACGCCGCCCGGCGGCATGTCGGGATTGAGCTGGAACGGATTCCACTGCACGGTGAAGCGCAGCCCCTGCCCGCCCAACTCCGCCAGCGCGCGTTCGAGCTGGCGCTTGCCGATGTAGCACCACGGGCAGATGGCATCGGAAACGATGTCGATCCGCGTGCCGGCGCCCGCCGCGGCCGGCAGGGGCACGCTGGCGGCGGGAATTTCGCATCCGTCCGGGCCGCACGCGGCGCCGGCGTCGATCTGCTGGTCCATGATCGGGCCCTCCTTGCCGCCAACATGGCCCGCCGGGCGCGCCGCTGCCAGCCCCTTGGCAGCTTCCCCAGGGGGGCTCCCCGGGGCAGGGCTCCCCTGGGCAGCCCCCGTTGCCAGCCCCCGTTGCCAGCCTTTGGGCGAGTCCGCGTTCAGCGCTCCACCGGCGGCAGGGGCGCGGCGGCATAGGCCGCTTCCACCAGCGCCACGGCGGCAGCAAGCTCGCCGAGCCCCGCCGCCGGCGGCGCACCGCGTGCGGCGCGCGCCAGCACCTCGGCGACAAAACCCGGATAGAGCGGGGCGTTGATCGTCGGCAGCGCCACCACCCGCCGCGTACGGGAATCGTCGCTGATCTCGAGCGCATCCGGCCCGCGCACGGCGAAGAAGTGCCGCTCGGTGCGCAGGCTGTAGTGCAGGTCGAACACCGAATGCGGCGCCGGGTAGAGGTAGCCGGTCTCCACCAGGCAGCGCGCGCCGCCGCCCTCCAGCAGGACGACGGCGTGGTCCTCGATATCCAGCCCCGCCGTCGCGTTCGACCGCGCCGCCGCGCTCACCCGCAAGGTCACGCCCGGCAGCAGCGCACGCGCCAGGTCGAGGAAATGGATGCCGAGGTTGAGCAGCGCCCCGCCGCCGGCGGTGGCATGCGACAGCATCCAGTCGCAGCCCTCGGCGCGGTAGCGCTCCACCAGGCCGCCGATGAATTTGAAGCTCGCCACCTGTACCCTCTCGCCCGGCGCGGCGGCGCGGATCGCGTCGAGCAGCGCGCTGTCGCGGAACACGAACGGGACGGCGGCGAAACAACCGGCGGCAGCGGCGCGGGCGGCGAGGTCCGCCACCTCGGCGGCGGTGACCCCGCCCGGCTTCTCGATCGCGAACGGGATCCGAAGCGCGATCAGCAGCCGGGCGCTCGCGGCCATATCGCAGTGCCGGCCGAGGACGAAGGCGAAATCGGGCCGCGCCTGCGCGCACAGCGCCGCCGCGTCGGTGAAGGAAGGGCAGCCGGCGTGCGCTGCGACCGCCGCCGCCCGCGCCGGATCGGGATCGCTCACGCCCACCACGGCGACGTCCGGCAGGGCGAGGCAGGGGTCGAGATAGAATGGCGTGTGCCAGTGCCCCACGCCGATCAGCACCACTCGCATCGCCGCCTCCCCCGCTTCTGCATTTGGCCGTTCCCGCCTATCCTGCCCCGGTTGGCAACCGGAGGGAACGAGGATGCCGGAGGGAACGACGATGACTGACGCGAAATCGCGCGGGCTGCTGCTGGTGATGATCGAGGTCGAGCCCGCGCACGAGGCGGATTTCAACCGCTGGTACAACGAGGAGCACGTGCCCGAGCGCCTGTCCGTCCCCGGCATCCTGAACGCGCGCCGTTTCGTGGCGGTGGAGGGGGAGCCGAAATACCTGGCGCTCTATGACCTCGAAAGCCCGGACGTGCTGCAGACCGAGGCCTATACGAAGCTGCTGGCCGGCACCCCCTGGACCAACGAGACGAAGAAGCACTGGATCCGTTCCGTCCGCAACGTGTACCGGGAGATCCCGACCACGCCCTGAACGGCCGGCGGCGGCGCAGGCCCCCCTGCCCGCCGGATCGTGGCGCGGCCGACCCGGCTACATCAGCATCTGCATGTCGGCGTCGACGGCGATTGCCTGGCCGCTGATCGTGGCGCCGAAGGGGCTGGCGAGGTACAGCGCCATGTTGGCGATGTCCTGCTGGGTGACGAAGCTGCGCAGGCTGGTGGTGGCGACGGTGCGCTCGGTCATCTCGTTCTCCGAGATGCCGGCCGTCTTCGCCTTGGCCGCGATCACCGCGCGGATGCGCGGGCCGTCGACCGGGCCGGGCAGGATCGCGTTCACCCGGATGCCGTCCGGGCCGAGCTCGATCGACAGCGACTTGGTGAACCCGACCACCCCCCATTTCGCCGCCGCATAGGGCGCGCGCAGCGGGAAGCCGAAGCGCCCGGCCGCCGAAGAGAGGTTCACGACCGCCCCGCCGCCGGCCGCGCGCAGGGCCGGGATGGCGCGCCGGGCACAGTGGAACATGCTGGCGAGGTCGATGCGCAAGGTGGCGTCCAGCGCCGCCGGATCCACGTCCGCCACCGGCGCGGTGGGGCCGGCGATGCCGGCGTTGTTCACCAGCACGTCGAGCCCGCCGAGATGCGCCACGGCCGTGTCGACGAAGGCCTCGCAGTCCGCGACCACGCCGGCATCGGCGCGCATATGCGGGTGCGGACAGGCGGCGAGGCTGGCGGGATCGACGTCGGAGACGAACACCGCGGCGCCGCAGGCGGCGAAGCTGTCGGCCATCACTCGGCCGATGCCGCCCGCCCCGGCGCTGATGGCCACCCGTAGGCCCGAAAGGTCCACCGTCAGCGGCGTGCGCGCACCCGTCACCATCACGTCTCTCCCCCTATTGTGCGGCGAACGTGTAGGATCGGGCCGGATCACGCAAGGGAGTTGCCGGATGGGAGCGTGGACGGCGCCGGACGCCGCCCTGGTGCCGGCCGGGCGCGTCGCCGCGCCGGGCCGGGCGCGCGGCCGTGCGGCCCGGCGGGCCGGACCCGATGCTCCCCCCTCCGGCGCCGTTCCGGACGCGCCGCCCGCGGGCGCGGCACCAAGAGAGGCGCCGAGCCGCGCGCCGACCCGGGTCAAGCCGACCGCGGCCACGCCACTCCGAGCGGCGCCGATGCACGCCGCGCCGACCCAGACCACGCCGCCCCTCCCCGCACCGGCAGCAATAGGCCGGGACGCCCCGGCCGCGGTTGCGACGGTATCGGGGCTGGCGGCACCGGGCCTTGCGGTGGCCGAGCTGATCGCGGTGCTCGCCGCGGTCACGGACGGCGAGCCCCGCGTCCTCACCATCGCCGGCGGCCAGGCCCTGCCCTCCGGCCCGCTGGAGCCCGGCCACCGCTCCCTGCAAGCGGGCCTGCGCGCCTGGGTGGAGCGGCAGACCCACCATCCGCTGGGCTATGTCGAGCAGCTCTACACCTTCGCCGACCGCGACCGGGCGGTGCCGGACGCGCGCCACATCTCCATCAGCTACCTCGGCCTGACGCGGGAGGCGCGCGCCGGCGGTGAACCCGGCGTCGGCTGGCACAGTTGGTACCGCTTCTTCCCGTGGGAGGACCAGCGGGCGGGCGGCGCCGACATCGTCGCTGCAACCATCGCGCCCCACCTGCTCGCCTGGGCCGACACGGCGCCCGACCCCGCGGCGCGGCGCGAACGCCGCCAGCGCGCGGCGATCACCTTCGGGCTCGAGGGCGGCGCGTGGAACGAGGAGCTGGTGCTGCAACGCTACGAGCTGCTGTGGGAGGCCGGCCTGGTCGCGGAAGCCGGCGCGACCGCCCCGCCGGTGCCCGGCACGCCCATGCGCCACGACCACCGTCGCATCCTCGCCACCGCGATCGCCCGGCTGCGCGCCAAGATCAAATACCGCCCGGTGGTGTTCGAACTGCTTCCCGGCGCCTTCACCCTGCTGCACCTGCAGCGCACCGTGGAGGCGCTCGCCGGCCGCCTGCTGCACAAGCAGAATTTCCGCCGCCTGGTGGAAAGCCAGGACCTGGTCGAGGAGACGGGAGAGACGGTGCGCGAAACGGGCGGCCGCCCGGCCAAGCTGTTCCGCTTCCGCCGCGCCGTGCGCGCCGAGCGCGCGGTTGCCGGTACCAAGCTGCCGCTGGCCCGGGCCGGCTGAAGCGGGCGAGCCGCCGGACCGTATGCTGCCCGCGCCGGCGATACCGCGCCGCAGCATCGTCCCCGGTTCGACATCGGAACCGGCAGCCGCCGGCGCACGGACGGCAGAGATATGCGCTCCTAAGAAACATGCGCTCCTGGCAAAAAGTTGTACCGCCCCCGGGCGCGCCCGATCGCTGACAACTGTCAACCGCCATCCGGTTTTCAGATCCGGCAATCGTGTCGTTCCACTCCGATCGGTACGACCGACTGCGCTGCCAGGCGGATCAGCAGGACGGACCACCGGGACGGATCAACAAGACGGCATCTCCCCCCGCGTGCGCCCGCTGATTTCCTATGTCCTCCTCTACGGCCCAAGGACCAGAAAGGAGGGAACCATGTTCGTACATCGCAAGGAAACCATCCAGCCGGTCAGCGTCGGCAAGCCCGATGCGCGCTTCGGCACCTTCCTGCTGGAGCAGTTCGGCGGCGCCACCGGCGAGCTTACCGCCGCGCTGCAGGTACTGGGTGCAGTCCTTCCACGTCGAGAACCCCGGCATCCGCGACATGCTGCAGGACATCGCGATGGAGGAATTCGGCCATCTCGAAATGGTCGGCAAGCTGATCGCGCAGCACACCAGCAAGATCGACCAGACCGCCGTCCATGACGCGCCGCTGTTCCGGGTGAAGGGCGTCGGCCCGCATTTCCTGGACAGCCAGGGCAACGCCTGGACCGCCGCCTACATCAACGAGGGCGGCAACGTGGTGCGCGATCTGCGCGCCAACATCGCTTCGGAGGCCGGCGCGCGCCAGACCTACGAAGCGCTCATCAAGGCGTGCGACGACGAGGGCAGCAAGAAGACCCTCACGCATCTGCTGACGCGGGAGATCACGCACGCGCACATGTTCATGAAGGCGCTCGACTCCATGGGCAAGCTCACCGATCCGATGTTCGGCAACATCCCGCCCGACGAGACCGTGAAGATCGTCTTCAACCTGTCGCATGGGGAAGACGTCCGCGGCCCGTGGAACGAGGCGCCCGCCTTCGACTACGTGGCGAACCCGAAGCCGGAGGGCGGCATGCCGCCGGCACCGGTCAATCCCGATGACGAGCGGAGCGCGAAAGGCAAGTCGCGCGCCGCAGGCTGACGCAGCGCGCACGCCGCGAGGCGGCGGCACGAGCGGAGACGTGACCAGCCGCGCTGGCGGGCTCGATGGAGCGGCAGAAGCTCACGAACCGGCGGAAGACGACTCGAGTAAAACTTTCCCAACCAAATGGAGGCGACCATGGGCGGCGGAATTCTTCTCTGGCTCCTGGGTGTCCCGATCCCGGTCATCATTCTTCTCTTGCTGATCTTTCGCTGAGCGGAGGGAAGACCCCATCATGTCAGCATCGCCCGTCACCGGTATTCCCGGGGGCATGGCCGTCGGCGTCGCGACCGGCGGGGACGATCGGCCGGGGCTGGAGGCGCGGACCTCCGCCGTCGCCTGGCCCGCCATCATCGGGGGCGCATTCGCGGCGGCGGCGCTGACCCTGATCCTGCTCGCGCTGGGGGCCGGCTTCGGCCTTGCCGCGGTCTCGCCCTGGCCCGGCGCGGGCGCCACCGCCACGACCGTCACGGCCGCGACCGCGGTGTGGTTGATCGTCGTGCAGTGGCTGTCCTCCGGCGTCGGCGGCTACCTCACCGGTCGGCTGCGCACCAAATGGGTGGGGCTGCACACGCATGAGGTGTTCTTCCGCGACACCGCGAACGGCTTCCTCACCTGGGCGGTGGCGACCGTGATCGGCGCCGCCCTGCTCGCCTCCGCCGCCTCCGCCGTCATGGGGCGCACCGCCGCCGTGGCCGGCAACGTGGCGTCCGGAGCGGCGGCGGGGGCAGGCCAGGCGGCGGCGCGGCCGGGCGGCACCGCCGCGGAGCCGACGGCTTATTTCGTGGATCGGCTCTACCGGAGCGACCATCCGGCGACCAACGGCTCGGCGGCGGAGGTGCGGGCGGAGACGACCCGCATCCTTGTCACCGGCCTCGGCCAGGGGGGCAATTCCTCGGGCGGCGTTTCCGCGGCCGACCGTGCCTATCTCGTCCAGCTCGTCGCGGCCGGCACCGGGCTGTCCCCGGCCGACGCGGACAAGCGGGTCGGGACGGTGCTCGCCGAGGAAAAGGCTGCGGAGGCGAAGCTGCGCACGGCGGCGAATACGGCGCGCAAGGCGGGGGCGACGCTGTCCATCGTCACCGGGCTGTCGATGCTGGTCGGCGCGTTCATCGCCTGCGTGGCCGCCGCGCTCGGCGGTCGGCAGCGGGACGCGCACCTCTGAAGCTGCCCAGGCGATCCCGACCCTCGGCCGGGACCGCGACGGCCGCCCCGGGACGGCGCTGCTCTCAGAACCGCTCGACCCAGGGCCGCACTTCCACCTCCCACGTCCAGGCGCTGCGGTCCTGGCCGATCAGGTGCCAGTACGTCGCCGCGATCGCGTCCGGATCGAGCATGCTGTCCGGCGCGTCCGCCGGTTCCGCCCGCCCGGGATTCCGGATCGCGCCGTCGATCACCACGTGGCCGACATGCACGCCCTGCGGCGCCAGTTCGCGCGCCATGCTCTGCGCCAGGCCGCGCAGCGCGAACTTGCCCATCGCGAAGGCCGCGGACTGCGGATAGCCCTTCACCGAGGCCGAGGCGCCGGTGAACAGGATCGTCCCCGCCCCTTTCGGCACCATCAGCCGCGCCGCCTGCTGGCCCACCAGGAAACCGCCATAGGCGGATACGGCGATCGCGCGGGCGACGTCTTCCGGCACCAGGCTGCCGATCGGCCCGCGCGCGCGGGCGGAGGCGTTGTAGATCACGACGTCCGGTTCCCCGAGCGAACCCACGATGGCATCGAACAGGCCGGCCACTTCCTCCGGCTCGGCGGCCTCGCAGGCAAACGACGCGGCCCCGGTTTCGGCGCACAACGCCGCCAGCCGTTCGGGCGCGCGCGCGGCCAGCGCCACCTGCACGTTGTGGCGCGCGAACAGCCGCGCGAGCGAGGCGGACAGGCCGTTGCCGGCGCCGACGATAAGGGCAAGACGGGGTTCCATCAGCGTGCTCCCGAAACCGGCACGATCGCGCCGGAGACATAGGCGGCGGCGTCCGAGGCGAGCCACAGCACCGCCTCCGCCACCTCCTCGGCCGAGCCGGCGCGGCCCATCGGCACGCCGGCGGTCAGGCGGGCCACCCGGTCCGGCAGGCCGGCGCGGGCGTGCAGGTCGGTCTCGATCAGCCCGGGGCTCACCGCGTTCACCCTTATGCCGCGCGGACCAAGCTCGCGCGCCGCGCCGAGAGTGAGCGAATCCAACGCGCCTTTCGACGCCGCGTAGTGGATCCACTCCCCTGCCCCGCCCAGTTCCGCGGCGCGCGAGGAAACATTCACGATCGCCCCGCCGGCGCCGCCGCGATCGGTCGCCATGCGAGCCGCGGCTTCACGGATCGCCAGGAACGGCCCGCGCACGTTCACCGCCAGCACCTCGTCCAGGATCGCCGCGGTCACAGCATCGATCCGCGCCGTCGGCCCGGTGATGCCGGCGTTGTTCACCAGCGCCGTGAGCGGGCCGAAAGCGCGATCGACGGCGGCGAAGGCGGCGACGATATCGGCCTCCGCCGCCATTTCGGCGCGGATCGGCAACGCCCGGCCGCCGGCGCGCTCGATCCCGCCCGCCACCGCCTCCGCCATCGCCCGGTTGCCGCGATAGGTCAGCGCCACGGCATAACCGCGCGCGGCGGCGAGCCGGGCGACGGCCGCGCCGATCCCCTGGCTGCCGCCGGTGACCAATAGGACAGGCTGCATCCGCGCGTTCCCCCTTGTCAGGCGGCGATCAAAGCACGCCTGGACGCGGCGCAGAAGGCACGGGCGTCGGGCAAAGGGGGAATCGGGCAGCGGGGAACAAGAGCGCCGCTCCCCCCGTGCAGACCGACCGGTCGCGCTTGCACCCGGGGAAGGTGAGCCATATACAATGACCACTGTAGTCTCAAGGCATCCCCATGCGCGAAATCCAGCTCCGCGACGCCAAGGCAACGCTCTCCGCAGTCGTCGACAGCGCGCGGCGCGGCGAGCCCGCGATCATCACACGGCACGGCAAGCGCGCGGCGGTCATCCTGAGCTTCGAGGAATGGGAGCGGCTGTCCCACGTGCCCTCGTTCGGACAACTGTTGATGGCGGCCCCGATCGAGCCGGACGACATGCCGGAGCGAAACGCCGCCCCGTCGCGCGATGCGGGGCTGTGAGCTTGTGTATCTTGTCGATACGAACGTGATTTCGGCGGGCGCTCCCACCAAGGCGCACGCCGCGCCCGCGCTCGGCCAGTGGATGGAGCGGAATTCCCACCTGCTCTTCCTGTCGGTGGTCACGGTCGCCGAGGTGGAAGATGGGATCGCGCGCGCACGCCGGCAGGGTGCGCACCACAAGGCCGCGCGTCTGGCCGATTGGCTGGAAACGGTGCTGCATTTGTACGGCGATCGTGTCCTGGCCTTCGATATCCCGGCCGCCCGCATCGCCGGCCGCCTCGCCGATCTTGCGCGCCAGGGCGGCCATGCGCCGGGCTTCGCCGATCTGGCGATCGCGGCGACGGCGGCGGCGCATCGGCTGACCGTTCTGACCCGTAACCTGCGCCATTTCCAGCCGCTCGGCGTGACGACGCACGATCCGTTCGTCACGCTGCCCTGAGCTCGATTTTCCGCAATTTCGTGACGTCGTGGGGGCACTCTTGTGGGCCGGCGGCTGATCGGAGCCGAGGGGCGACGACGAGGCTTGTGCCTCCGTGATAAAGAATTTGGCGATTTCGCGCCGCACGATCCGCGCGGCCGGTGCGTCGGGACCGGCCAGGCTTGACCCGGCAGGCCGCCCCCCCCCTGCCCCCACCCGGCCTTTACCCGCGCGCCCCTGCGTCGCTGGACGCGGCGCAGAAGGCGCGCCAGAACTCTGCGCAAAGCTCCCGGAGGGCGTCCATGCAAAGCCTGATGCAGCCGCACGAGCTGCTGATCTCCTCGTTGCTGAAGCACGCCGCACGCCACCACGCCGAGGCCGACGTGGTCTCCCGCACCGACGACGGCACGCTCCACCGCACCACCTGGGGCGCAACCGAGGCGCGCGCCCGCCGGCTGGCCCGCGCGCTGGCAGCACTCGGCCTCGGCGCGGGGGACCGGGTGGGCACGCTCGCCTGGAACGACCACCGGCATCTCGAAATCTACTACGCCGCCCCGGGCATGGGGGCGATCTGCCACACCATCAACCCGCGGCTGCATCCCGACGACATCGCCTATATCATCAACGACGCTGGCGATTCCGTGCTGTGCGTCGATCCGGGCTTCGCCGGGCTGCTCGAAACCATCGCGCCCCTGATCCGCGCAACCGTGCGCGCGGTGGTGATGCTGACCGCGCCCGCGCAGATGCCGAGCGTCGCGCTGCCCGAGGGCATGGCCCTGCTGTGCTACGACACCCTGATGGCGGCGGCGGACGAGGATTTCGCCTGGCCGATGTTCGACGAGGCCACCGCCTCCTCGCTCTGTTACACCTCCGGCACCACCGGGCGGCCGAAGGGCGTGGTCTACAGCCACCGCTCCACCGTGCTGCACGGCTACGCGATCAACATGGCCGACGTGCTGGGCCTGCGCGCGATCGACCGCGTGCTGCCGGTGGTGCCGATGTTCCACGTCAACGCCTGGGGCATTCCCTACGCCGCGGCGATGGCCGGCGCGGCGCTCGTGCTGCCGGGCCGCCACCTCGACGGCGCCAGCCTGCACGCGCTGATGAACGCCGAGCGGGTCACGCTCGCCGCCGGGGTGCCGACCGTCTGGATGGGCCTGCTCGCGCACCTGCGCGCCACCGGCGGCCGGCTCGAGACCGTGAAGATCATCATGACCGGCGGCTCCGCCTGCCCGCCGCTGCTGATCGAGGCATTCGGCCAGGAACACGGCATCACCGTCGAGCACGGCTGGGGCATGACGGAGATGAGCCCGGTCGGCACCTACAACAAGCCGAAGCCCGCCCACCTCGGGCTGGACCGGGCCGGGCGCACCAGGCTCGGCCTCAAGCAGGGGCGCATCCTGTGCGGCCTCGACATGAAGATCGTCGACGACACCGGCGCGGAACTGCCATGGGACGGCATTGCTTTCGGCGATCTGAAAGTGCGCGGCCCCTGGGTGACCGGCGCCTACTACGGCGAGCCGCCGGGCAGCGCGCTCGACGCCGAAGGCTGGTTCGCCACCGGCGACGTCGCCACGATCGACCCGCAGGGCATGATGGAGATCACCGACCGCTCCAAGGACGTGATCAAGTCGGGCGGGGAATGGATCAGCTCGATCACGCTCGAAAACCTTGCCGTCTCCCACCCCGACGTGGCGGAGGCCGCGGTGGTGGCGGCGGCGCACCCGAAATGGGACGAGCGGCCGGTGCTGATCGTCGTTCCGCGTGCCGGGCGGCGCATCGATCCGGCCTCGGTGCTGGCGGTCTACGCCGGCAAGGTGCCGCGCTGGTGGGTACCGGACGCCGTCGTCGTGCTGGACGAACTGCCGCACACCGCCACCGGGAAGCTGCAGAAGACGGTACTGCGCGAGCGCTTCCGCCACCACCTGCAGGCGCGCGCGGCCGATGCGCCGCCGGCCGGCCCGGGGTAGCGGCCGCTCCGCCCTCCCGCGACGTGTCCCGGCCTGAACAGGCTTGCGCGGATCGCCACACGGGGTTCGCAATAAGATTGTAGGCTCTTGATTCGAGCGCAAACCTCCAGAGGTTTGCTCAGGCCGGCAGGCGCACCGTCGCTTTCAGTCCCCCGCCGGGCCGGTTGGCGATCGTGATGTCGCCGCCGTGCGCCCGCAGGATGTTGCGGGCGATCGGCAGGCCGAGCCCGACACCCCCGGTTTCGCGGTTGCGGCTGGGTTCGCCGCGGTGGAAGGGTTCGAACACCAGATCGAGCTGTTCGGGCGGGATGCCCGGCCCCTCGTCCTCGATTTCCACCGTGACCATGCCGTCGCTGCCTGCGGGCAGCAGGCGCAGCCGCGCGGCGCCGCCGTAAAGGACGGCGTTGCTCGTCAGATTGGCGAACGCCCGCTTCAGCCCGAGCGGGCGGGCCCGCAGGGTCAGGTGCGCGGGCCCCTCGTAGCCCAGATTCTCCGCCATTTCGGGCCGCGCGTCGGCCGCCTCGTCGAGCACCGTGCGCAGCAGTTCGGCAAGATCGAGCGGCACCACCGGCTCGCCGGTGCGCGCGTCGCGGCCGAACACCAGGGTGGCCGCGACCATCTGCTCCAGCTCTTCCAGGTCGGCCAGCATCTTGCGGCGCTGTTCGTCGTCTTCGACGAACTCGGCGCGCAGCTTGAGCCGGGTGATCGGCGTACGCAGGTCGTGGCCGATCGCGGTCAGCAGTTCGGTGCGGTCCTGCACGAAGCGGCGGATGCGCGCGGCCATGGTGTTGAAGGCGGCCGCAGCGGCGGCGACTTCCGACGGCCCGGTCTCCGGCAGCGCCGGCGCGTTCACGTCCCGCCCCAGGGCTTCGGCGGCCTCGGCCAGGGTGCGCACCGGCGCGGTCAGCCGGCGCACCGCCCACAGGCTGAGCGCCGCCGCCGCCAGGGTCATCAGCCCGAACGCCCACAGGAAGGACGGCGAGTGCCACGGCCGCAGCGGCGGTATCATCGCGTGCACGTTGAGCCAGGTGCCGTCCGGCAGCAGCAGCCCCAGCACCAGTTGTCGCCGAGGGAGATCGCCGCGGATCAGGATCTCCCGCGGCCGCTCGTGCGGGGGCATGGGAATCAGGTTGAGGTTCACCCGGAGCAGCCGCTGCAGCCAGAACGGGGCCGGCGGCATCGGCACCAGCGGCGGACTGGCATCGAGGCTCGCGTGCAGGCCGGGGCCGTGCGGCAGCCCGGCCAGCACGGCCGCGCGCCGGTCCGGCGGCGACAGGTCCACCGTGCGGTAGATCGTCATCACCCGGAATGCCAGGTTGCGCGCCTGTTCGAGCCGCAGCAGGTCCATGCGGTCGAGCGCGTGGATCGTCAGCCCCGCCGCCTGCACGACGGCGAGCCCGACCAGCAGCAGGAGCGTGGTGCGCGCCGCCAGGCTGCGCGGCCAGAGGCGGAAGGTCACCGGCCCTCCTGCCGGCGCGCGCCGATCCGGGTGCGCCCGCTCGCCGGCGGGGGGCGATCGGCGCGGACGGAGCCGGCGCGGCGAGGGGCTGCCCGACCGCGGGGAGGAATGCCGGCTGGACCCATGGGGTTCGTCCTCCGCGGCTCGGGTGCGTGCGCCTTCTTTTGCAAACTCTTCCCGTCCTGTCACGCCGGCCCCGTCCTGTCAGGCCGGATCATGGGCGGGCCGGCCCGCCCGACCGGCTGCGCCGTTTCTCGCAACCCTTTGTTCATTTTCCGCGCCTACAGCGGATCGCTCCGCCCGAGCCGCCCTCATCCGAGAGTTCGTGAAAGAATGCCCGTCGGCCGCCAGAACCGCCTGAAAACCCGAGCAATGACAACGGGCGTTCTTTCACAGGTTCGATTGCTTTTCACGCTCTGAGCCGATCGGCATGTCCGGCGTCGCCCGCACCTCCCCCCGCAACCCCACGAGCGCCCCGGCCGAACCGGATATGCCCTCCTCCGACCCGATCCCCCACGCCCGGCTCAGCGCCGTCGTCGTCTCCTGCAACCGGGCCTGGGCGATCGAGACCTGCCTTGCCGCCCTCGCCTTCGCCGACGAAGTCATCCTGGTCGACAAATCCTCGACCGACGGCACCGCCGAACGCGGGGCGCAGCACGCCGACCGGGTCATCCGCGTGCCGTGGTCGCCGACCGTGGAGGCAACCCGCGCCTTCGCCGTGGCCCAGTGCACGCACGCGTGGGTGCTGCTGCTCGACGACGACGAATGCCTGAACCCGGAAGCGGTGCTGCTGATCGCCGCGGAGCTGGCGGCGCCGCGCGCCGATATCTATTGCCTGCCGCTGCGCCATTATATCCTCGGGTGTCACGACGAGCGCTGCTACTACTGGCCGGAGTGGCATCCGCGCCTGTTCCGCCGCGACGCCGTCTCCTTCGCCGACACGGTGCATGGCGGCATGGCGCTGCGGTCGGAGCGCATCCACCGCATTCCGACCGAAACCGGCGCCTGTATCCATCATCTGTCGCACCGTTCCGTCGCCGAATGGATCGAGAAGACCAACCGCTACACCTCCTCGCCCGACCGGGTGCGAGCCGATGTGGCCGAGACCGACCTCGCCGCCTTCGCCCACCAGGCGATCGATCGCTGGCGCGCGGCCAGCCGTCCCGACGCCGCGGACGACCTGCCGAGCGCGGTGGCGCTGCTGCGCGCCACCTACGACATCGTCGACCGGCTGAAGACGTGGGAGGAGGAGCGCGGGCTGGACGGCGCGGCGGCGTTCCGCGACGTCTGCGCCACGTTGCAGGCGGCCTATGCCGAGCGGCTCGCGCATCTGCGCCGCCCGCATCGCGCGCCCGGGATCGCGTGCCTGCCGCCTGCCCCTGCGCCGGCCCCTGCCCCGCGCACCGCCGCCGAGGCCGGGACCGATGCCGTGGCGCCAGCGCAGACCGCCGCGCAGCAATCGATATTCGCCGCGCTCCGCGCCGAAGCGGCAGCCCTCCAGGCGCAGCTCCGCGTGGAACAGGAGCGGGGCGCCGCGGACCGGGCGCGCACCGACGCCGAACGCGGACGCGCCGTCCGGGAGCTGGGCCGGCTGGGGGCCGAGCGGGACCGCGCCGTCGCCGAGCGGGACCTGGCGGCGGCGACCCTGCGCGCGGCGCAGGAGCGCGCCGGCGCGCTCGAGGCCGCATTGCACCTCCTGCAACGCAGCACGAGCTGGCGCGCAACCGCACCCCTGCGCCGCTTCGCCGCCCGGCACGGCCGGCTCGCTGGTCAGCTCCGGCGTGGCACGCGGCTGGCCGCCCGGCTCCTGGCGCGCCGGAGGGGACGCGGGGCGGGGCTGGAAGCGCCCGGGGGATAGCGCCGCCATCGGCCCGGGCTCTGCGGCAACACAGCCGTCTGGCCGACGATCGCCCGGGTTGTTATGATGCGTGATGGCGTTCCGTCCACCTCCTTTGATTCCCGAGCTGAATGTTGCCGATCTGGACCGTTCGCTTGCCGCCTACCTGGACGTGCTCGGCTTCAAGGTCCACGTGAGCCGCCCGGAAGAGCGGTTTGCCTATCTGGTCCGCGAGGGCGCGCACCTCATGCTCGAGGAGGCGAGTGGACCCGGCCGACGTTTCCATACCGCACCGCTGACGTTTCCGTTTGGCCGAGGCATGAACCTGCAGATCGAGGTGACAGACGTCGATGCCTTGTACGCCGACGTGCAGCGGTCAGGCCTGAGCATTCTCATTCCGCTGGAAGAGCGTTGGTATCGGCAGGGTCAGACCGAAGCGGGTAACCGGCAATTCGTCGTGGTCGATCCCGATGGCTACCTGCTGCGATTCTTCGGCGATCTGGGCAGGCGGCCGGTGCCGGTGGCCGCGGGCTGAAGCGCCACGTCGAGGGGTGCGACCGGCAGCAGGCCCGGTCTTCTCATCCGTCGGCGGCGGCGCACCCGGGCGTCCCCGCGCGCAGCACGGCCGTCATCGAGTCCGGCTCGGCCAGTGACAGGCTCACGCCGCATCCGCACCGCAGCGCAACGTGGTCGAACCGGTCGGACCCGCAGGACCAGCAGCGCAGCGGCAACGTCGCGCGGCGGAAGATGTCCACCGCGGCGATCCGCGCGCCCAGCAGGGCGACCTCGGCGGCGGTGAACAGGCCCGGTGCCGCCAGGCGCCCCGCCTCCGCCGGCCGCAGCGCCTGCCCGGTGGCGAGCTCATGCTCGATCGCCAGCAGCAGATGCAGGCTGGTCGGCGTCCCCGGCGCGCAGTGGCGCAGAGAGAGCGGGTGCCACGGCAGGGAGGTGTGCAGGTCCTCCAACACATAGAGACCGCCCGGCCGGAGCATGGGAAACGCCGCCGCGAGGCAGGCCGCCTGGTGCTGCGGGATGTGGCTGCCGTCCTCGATCACCAGGTCGAAGCCGCCGCCCAGGCCGGCCAGCGCGGCTTCGAGGCCCGGGCGATCGCCCTGGTCGGCCTGCACGTAGCGGATCGCGGGTCCCGTCGGCCACTCCGGCTGCACGGGCAGGATGTCGAGCCCGACGATCTCCGCGGCCGGGAACAGGGTGCGCAGCCAGCGGATCGAGGCGCCGTTCAGGACCCCGAACTCCAGCACCCTCGTGACCGGGCCGAGGGTCGCGAAGTGGCGCCGGTAGAACGCGCTGAAGCGGTGCCAGGTGTGCTTGTCCGAGCCGGTCGGATCGGTCCAGGGCCTTGGCGCCGGCTCGGTCATGGCACGCCCTTCCGCCTGGTTGCCGGTCGGCGCACCGCGCCGGCGGGGGCGCCCGGGCGCCGGCTTCGCGGTCCTTCGAGGATGGTCCCGCCGTAGGGCACGCGCGCGGGCGGGTCAATCGAGGCGCGGGCCGGCCCGGGAGGCGGCGGGGGAGACGCGAGCCGGTTCCCCTGGGGGGGCGGGGCGACTTGTGCAGCTTGTGGGGCGTTGGGGGCGCTAATGTACGTTTGGTGGGGCGGCCGATCGGCGCGCCGCGCCCCGTTTTCGTCGCCGCGCGCGGGTGGGCTCGGGGGCGATCGTTCCGCCCTTCGCGATCGGGACCGGCGCGAGGAGTGATCGCGGGGGACCATCCTCCGACTCGGTTTTATCGCTCGGTGCGCGGGTGCGGGAGTTCCTGCCGCCTCGCTGTCTGGGGTGGGTGGGCACGCCCCCTGTCTTCCTCCGGTGTTTCTTGGTTCGGATGGGGGCGGTTTCTTCGTCCCGGCCTGATATCCCCAGGGCGCCGAGCGGAGCCGCGGTCAAGGATGGCCCGCCCCTTCGCGGGTCACCGCGCCCTTCGCGCGGCGCGCAGCGTCCTTGACGGCGGCGAGCACGGCGCCAGGCTCGATCAGGTCGGGCAACCTTGCGGGGGTGCAGCCATCTCCCGATCGGCAGGCGTGATCGCGGGTGCCCAGCAGGTTGGCCCGCGATCACGCCAGGCAGCGGAGAGCCCCATTTTCCGATCCCCCCTCGGCGCGCCGCATCGGTTGCGGTCGGACAGCCCGCGGCGAACCGTCGGAACGGGATGTGCCGGGATGGGGAGGGTGTTCGCGGAATTCCGTCCGAAGGTCTTCCAACGGCGGGTTCGCGCCTATTCCAGTCGCTCAGCAGCTGATACGTGCTGGTTCAAAGCGGACGTTGCATGGCACGTGCTGCCGGCCAACTGGGGTAGCGAGTTGAAGTAGGTGCCGCTTGTGAGCTCATCCGATGGCACGCCTTCAACGCGCTCTCGTCAACGCTCCGACTATCTTCAGAGGTAAACCCGAGGTCAACTCTGAAACTCAGACGGCACCGGCGCCCCTCGACGGTTGCAGCTACGCATCACCACGCGTAGGCCAGTCGCGCGGTATCAGCGCTTGACCCGATGCCCGAGTCCATCGCTCTCGCGTTGCAGCCACATAACGAGGGTCGTCCGCGAAATAGGCGTGCTCAATCAGAAGCACCTGCAACCCTGTACGTCGGTTCACCTCGTCAAACAGAAAGTCGATATGCTGGCGCATGGCTTGTATGTCGGCGTCTTCCGCGCCGCCAGCGATCTCGGCTTCATCCACCTCCTCGCCGCTGGTAGGAAAGTAGGGACGGCTAATCTGGTCGAGCACGAGAATGCCCGGCACTGGCGCGTTGACGGATTCAAAATAGCGCTGCAGCGCAAATGATAGCGCAATATGGATAGCCAGGTAATTTTGATCTGATCCAACGTCCGGCATCCGAAGAGTTGCTCCGCTCTCCGCCTCGATAACGGCCACTTCTGGCTCTCGCGAGGAGAACTCCAACTCCGACCCAACGCAGGGCGCGACGGTTGGAAGCCTCGCGAGCGCTTCAGACGCAAACTGCGAAATCTTTCGTTCCGCCCACCGCAACTTTATCCTCTTGGACTCGCGATCGACGCGGGCCTCAAGCTCAACGATCTCGGCCCGAAGGACGGAAAGGTCATGAACGACCTGGCGCGGTTCGTTCGCGCTCGACTCCAGGAAGAAGGAGATGCGGCCCAAGAGGTGCGCCTGAAGCTGTGCAAGATTGGCCAGCTGTCGCGTCTCATCCGTCTGGCGAATCCATGTTTGGATCTGGTCGTCTACCCTCCGAAGCTCGACGTTTAGATTGCGGACTTCGTCGTCCAATACCCGGTCTGTACTCCACCAGCCGCGGTCTAATGCGTTCGACGGCCGCGCTCTCCGCCCGCACTTTCGTCAATGTCGCCTGGAGCGCGTTGGCCGCTGCGCGTCCCCGCTCGGACGGTGCTTCACATACTGGGCACACCTCTGCGATCTTGTGAAGCTCCAGATGCTCGGCCAGCATGAGCTTCTCGCGCTGGCGGAGGACGGCCCCCTCAAACCCGATCGCCTCCCGGAGCGCGGTCCGCGTCGCGCGCGACTGCCGCCGGGCCCCCTCGAGCTGCGACAGGATCTCCCGACGACGGCTATGAAGTGCCCCGAGTTCGGCCTCGGCCGGGTAGGAGCTCGCCTCCAACTGTGTGTTCGCAACGACCTGCAGTTCAGCCAACAACGTACCTTCGCTGGCTTCTGGGGATGGTGCGCGAGCGAGCCCTATGCGATGCGCCTCCGCCAGTAGACTAGTCGCACGCTGCCTCAGCACGCTTTCGGCTCCGGCTCGCGATCGCGCCTTCGCCTCCTCCCGGTCGAGCGCGCGCTGCAACTGCCGGAGTTGCCGTTCATCCATAGCATTCGCCTCATCCGTCGCACGCAGGAAGTAAGGCATGGCGGCGACGATATCTCGCGCTTTGTCCGCCTGCTCTAAGCCGTGAAGCAGGACAGATTTCGCTATCGATCACTTCTTTAGTGATAAACATATAAGGCGTAACATGGCGAACCGTAGCGCGCCCGCTGTCGCTGCTGCCCGGCTCCTCCTCGTGACCAAGATCACCGATGCCGAATGCACGCTCGATAAAAGCCTTGGCGGCGCCAAGCGTCGTCGCGCCATCGAACGAATGTAAGGTCACGGGCAGACGAAGGTTGCGGCCTGCGGTTGCGAACATGCGCGTACTGGTCGCCTGTCCGACAGGAGGGATGATGCGGCCAATGATCATTTCGCCATTGCCGGAGATCCACTTCACGCCGACGGCGACGCTTCGCCGGCGGATATGAGCGGGCAATTCGCATTTGCTGGAGCCGAGGCAATAGTCGATAGCCTTGATCAGCGCCGATTTTCCCGTGCCGGACGCGCCGGTGATGATGTTCACCGCTCCAGGTTCGAGCGCGACGTCGCGGCGGCGCCCAGACACCCCAATGAAGAAGATGTCGGTGATATTCCAGCGCGTCATACCGTGAGACCCATCATGTCGAAGACCGCTCGCGTAGAGCCAGTCGTCGCGAACCAGTAGCCAAGCCGCTCTGCGTACTTGATCGCCTCTGACGGCTCTTTGCTAAGCGCATTTATTGCGCTCTTCTTGAGCCTCGTTGGGCCCGGCCGTAGTCGCGCTGTTTTGTGCAATTCCACCACTCGTGCAAAGCATGCGAAACGAATTGCCTCGCTGACCATCTCAATGGTGGCGTTGATCCGCCCTGCCAAGCCCACCTGGACACGCGGATTTCGTTCCAACCACTCCAAAAGACCCGTGTTCTTATTGGTACCGCCAAATGCCGTCGCAAGATCGCCCGATAACGCGAGCGGCAGCGCCAGATAGACTATCGGCATCTCCGGCCCATTCTCGTTAACGGAGGTGTAGGCGGTCGTGAAGGCCCCCAGCGCATAGGAACAGAAAGCAGGATTCGTCTCCGAGAAGACGTCGTGGGCGGCCATCATTCGTTGCCTTCTAGCAGCGCCACGAAATCGGGATGCCAACCGACCGTCAGGTTGATGGCGAGGACTTGGTAACTGCCCCGTGCGTAGTAGGGCGCGGTCCAATTCTCCACGATCGGCCTTACCGTCATTGGCGCCTTTTCATGTGTCCAGCGCAAGAGTTCCAGACCTGACTCGCACTTCCTCTGTTCTTCCTGCTCCGCGCATTCCTCCGACATCTGGGTGTGGCGATCGGCCCAATACTCCTTCAGCACGAGGTCATAATCGTTGATCGTGGCCGCCATCGCTGGATTCGCATTCAGCCATCGTGAACGCTGCTCCCTGGCCTTCCACTCCTCACGAATGGCCCTCGACAAGTCGGATGCCTTTCCGTTCACGAGATGGATCTGGCGGGTGAGCATCCCGTCGGGTTGATATTCGTTAGGCGGTGTTGCCGTCTCGAACTCGGGAAGGAGTTCTCCCCTCTTCGAGATCACCGACAATGGACATGATCTGCGCCTGCAGCTCGGCGCGTGTGACCGCCCTCTCGCGCTTGCCGCAGAGCGAGTAGACAATCTGCCGATCCCACCATTCGATCAAGCGCGTGGCGACCGATGGCCGCTGCGCGACCGGGAGCAACGTAAGGTGGGTGGCGATCCGCCCTTCGATCTCTTTGATGGTCGGACTGTTCTGTTCGACGAGAGCGCGGCGGATGAGGTTCAGCCGAGCGACTTCTGATAGGGTCAGGAAAGCCTCGCACCCGTCGACCCGATCCGCGTAGGGAAGCTTCTTGTTGGTCCTCTCCGCGGCCACGCGAGCATCAACGACCCGCTGCGCCTCCTCGACCATGGCCCTAACCAACGCCGAACGGTCGTGGTCAAGGCTTGTGAGCGCCTGTAAAGGACTACTCGTAGGGATTCTCCCGACGGCCACGAGGTGGAGCGTTGTAGCCGAGAGCGTCAGGGAAGGCAGGAGGTCTACCCAGACCTTTACCGTCCGCCAGAATGGACGAGCCTTCAGCGTAATGGGCGGTGGAGTCGCGCTGAATGAATGTTTGAGCTGATAAAGTAGAGCTCTACCATCTGCCGTAAGCTCGACGTCGTCGAGTTGCTCCACCGCGACAGCGGCATCGTCAGCGGTCTGCGCCACCAGCGTCGCGAGTGCAAAGAACGCTTGGAAATAGAAGCCGAGTGCGGCGGCGTCCGCCGCGTGCGATCCGGTCTGCCCTTGCTCGCTCATTTCGCTTGAGACTCGCTCCCTGGCTGATCGGAGCGTGCAACCGCGCGATCTCGAGCGCAAGGGCCTCATGAGCCTGAGGGGGGAAGCGGCCACCACAGCGCGGCGGTGGCGTCGTCGGATACCGAAGCCAGGGCGCAATGCCGCCGGTCCTGGCGCGCTCCGCACCTTTTGGGCGCTTCCCAGCCGAGATCAAACATTGAGTCAGAATCGAGAATATCGCCGGTAGGTCGTGCGCCGTCATTACCCACGACCCGAAGCGAAGGGCAGCTTTCTGGATCCGGGGGCCGGAACCTGCCATTCCGCTGTCGGCCAACTTCGACCGCCACCCAACCGACCGGTCGATCGGCTGCCATGGGCCAAGACCAGAATCCCCAACCACCCCCCAGCAATTCTCGTTTTGCCGGCGAAGGGGCGGGCGAAACGCAAAACAGGTTCCACCACGGCGGCACGGAGAAGGCCGACGCCGCCGCGGACTCCCGACCCTTCTCCGTGTCTCCGTGGTGGACCTTGCTTCCTGCCGCGCGCCCCGGTCCTGCGCGCATGCCTGGCAAAACGGGAATTGCCGCCGCCCGCACAAACCTGTTGCCTCGCCCCGGGCGTATGTTCTATATTTGTTCGCAACCCATGACCCCCACCCCTCTCCTCGACCGCGTTACCGGTTTCATCGCCTGGCTGGCCGACCGCATCGGCGGCTTGCGCGATCCGGCGGGGCGCGATCCGGCGGGAGCGCCGCACCAGGCGGGACTGGCACCCGCGCACGCCGGCGCCCTGCTGGCCCGGCTGCGCCATCTCGTCGCCCGGTTCCGCGCCGTCGCCTCCACCCCGATCCCGCCCCCGAAGCCCGCTCCCAAGCCGGCCGAACCGAGATTCGTCCCCACCCACAGCCTGCGCTTCCTGTCGGCGGACCCGCCGTCCGAACGCACCGGGCTGCCGCGGTCCTGGCGCTGGCTGCTGCGGCTGCTCCCGCAAGCCGCCGCCGGCCGCGCGCAGATGGAAGACCTGCTGCGCGACCCGGCGATGGTCGACCTGTTGGCCGCCGATCCAAGGCTGGGGCCGATCCTGCGCCCGCTTGGCTGGATGCTCGGGGTGGATCGCGCGCTGCTGCCCGCCGCACGGCGGCGGCGCCGGCCGGTGATCCTGGTGCCCGGCGGGCGCGCGGACGCCGAGGCGGCGGCGGCCGACTATGCGAGCGCCCGAGCGAAGGCCGTTTCCGTGGCGGACATTCTCGCGCTGTGGTGCCTGCCCGCCGCTTGTGGGCGGGACAAGCGGCGGGTCTGGCGCGGGTGCGCGGGGCTGACCCTGGCGGATGGGACGCAAATTCCGGACTGAGCCGGTGCTGCGGACGCGCGGCCTTATTGTTGCTATGTCGTTATGAATAGCCGCCCCGCGGGGGCCTGGGGCGGTATCTCGCAGCACTTCTCGTTCTGCCGGCGAAGGGGCGGGCGAGGCGCAAAAGCAGGTTCCGCCACGGCGGCACGAAAAAGCCCCCGCCGCCGCGGACTCCGACCCTTCTCCGTGCCGCCGTGGTGGAACCTGCCGCCCGCCGCGCGCCCCGGTCAGGCGCGCATGCCCGGCAAAATAAGGAGTGCTGACCACTCCCCCGCCGGTTGCCCGATACCCGCGTCCCCGCTATCCCCGCGCGCTCCGCCCGCGGCACGCTCGCCGTCCCGGGCCGCCTGCCACGCGGGTGATACAGCCGATGCTGCCATTGGCGATGCTGCGCCTGGACCGGATCAGCCGCCGCTTCGCCGGCGGGGTGGAGGCGCTCGCCGACGTCTCGCTGACGATCGAGGACGGCGATTTCGTCGCCCTGCTCGGCCCCTCGGGCTGCGGCAAATCGACCCTGCTGCGCCTGATCGCCGGGCTCGACCAGCCCGACAGCCGGGCGCATCGCCTGGAACGAGGGCCAGCCCCCGGCACCGGGGGAGATCGGCTTCGTGTTCCAGGACGCCACGCTGCTGCCCTGGGCCACCGCCGCGGACAACGTCTCGCTGCCGTTGCGCCTGCGCGGCGCCGACCCGGCCGCGACCGCCGCCGCGCGTGCATGCCGCCCTCGCCGACGTCGGCCTGGCGGGCTTCGAGCACGCCCGCCCGCGCCAGCTCTCGGGCGGCATGCGCATGCGGGTCGTCGATCGCCCGCGCTCTGGTGACACGGCCGCGCCTGCTGCTGATGGACGAACCGTTCGCCGCGCTCGACGAGTTCACCCGCCACCGGTTGCAGGCCGACCTGCTGGCGCTGTGGCGCGAGCATCGGCTGCACGGTGGTGTTCGTGACCCATTCGATCTACGAGGCCTGCTTCCTCGCCCGCCGCATCGTGCTGATGACGCCGCGCCCGGGGCGCATCGCGCGCGAACTGGCGCGACCCTGCCCGAAGGCCCCGAGCCGGCGGCTCGACCCCGCCTATGCCGCGCTGGTCGCGGAGGTCACGCAGGCCATGACCGCGGTGCTGGCATGAACGCCGCGCCGGCTCGAACACCTGGCGCCGGCGGCGCTGGGCGTGCTCGTGCTGGCGGCCTGGCAGGGGCTGGTCTGGGCGTTCGCCGTGCCCTCCTACCTGCTGCCCGGCCCGGCGGCGATCGTCGCCGCGTTCCTCGCCGCACCCCGACTGCTGCTGGGCTCGCTGCTCGCCACCCTCGCCGTCACCTGCGTCGCGCTGCTGGTCGCCGCCGTGCTGGGCGGGGCGATGGCGCTGCTGATGGAACTCAGCCGCCTGGCGCGCGCGGCCATCCAGCCCTGGGCGGTGATCCTGCAGGTCACGCCGATCGTCGCGATCGCGCCGCTCATCATCGTGCTGGTCGGCAACCCGTTCGCCGCGCTGGTGGTGTGCGCAACGATCGTCGCCTTCTTCCCGGTGTTCGCCAACACCGCCGCCGGCCTCGCCGCCGTGCCGGCGGAGCTGCTCGACCTGTTCCGTCTCTACGGCGCCGGACGGCGACAGACCCTGTGGCTGCTGCGGTTGCCGGCGGCCCTGCCCTATTTCCTGGCGGGTTTGCGGATTTCCGGCGGTCTTGCGCTGGTCGGCGCGGTGGTGGCCGAGTTCGTGGCGGGCTCCGGCGGCTTCGCCTCGGGCCTCGCCTACCGCATCCTGGAAGCCGGCTACCGGCTGGAAATCCCGCGCATGTTCGCCGCGCTCGTGCTGCTGGCATTCGCGGGCATCGGCATCAACACGGCCCTCGGCGCGTTCGCGACCCTGCTCCTGCGCCGCCGCGGCGACGGCTGAGAGGCTGGGGAGCAAGGCCAGGAGGCAGCGCCCCCTGGCCTTGCTGTTGAACCTCCGCCCATCAGCGTGCGACGACGCGGAACCGCCGGCGGCGTGCCTGGACGCTGGTTTCGGTCGGCAGTTCGAGCGGCAGCAGCGGCGCGCCCGGGGCCGCGGGCTCGGTTTCCTCGGGCTCCGGAGCCGGCAGGTCGTGCCGGCCCAGGTAGTTGGCGGCGAGGTGGCGGAACACGTAGTCGAGCAGGGACGACGCCTGCGCGACCGCGGGGTCGCCTTCCACCGCGCCGGAGGGGCCGAAGCGGGTCAGGGTGAAGGCGTCGACGAACTCGTCGAGCGGCACGCCGTGCTGCAGGCCGAGGCTGACGGCGGCGCCGAAGCTGTCCATCAGGCCGCGGAAGGCGGGGCTTTCCTTATGCAGGGCGATCGAGAGTTCGCCCAAGGTACCGTCGGCGTATTCGCCGGTGCGGAGAAACAGCCGATGGCCGCCGATGGCGGCTTTCTGGGTGTAGCCGGCGCGCCGTGGCGGCAGGTCGCGGCGGCGGCCGGTCTGGGCCGGACTGGCGGGCGCGGGGGCAACCAGGCGCGGCGCGGGCTCGGCCGGGCGAGCGGGCAGCGCGTCGACGAACGGAGCCACGGCGTCGTGCATGGCCGCGTGTGCCGCGGCGCCGGCGGCGGGGAACGGGCTGGCGCCGGCGAGCAGCGCGGCGAGCGCTGCCTCGGCGTCGAGGCCCTGCGCGCCGAGCCAGGCGCGGGCGGCGCGGGTGAGGCCGCCGGCGGCGGAGAGCGGCGAGAAGGCCGGGGCGATGCCGCCGGTTTCGGCGCCGAGCAGTGCCTCGGCGGCGCCGGGCGCGGTGACGGCGACGGCAAAGCGCGGCGCCGAAGCGGCTTTGCCCGCGGCGGCCTGGGCGGCTTCGGCGAGGCCCGGCACGACGGTTGCGCGCGGCGGCGCGGCGTGTCCCGGGCGAGGTTGCGCGCCGGCGTACCCGCGCAGGATTGCGGCCAGGGCGCGCGCCACGTCCCGCGCCGCGGCGGAGGCGTAGTCGATGCCGAGCGCGGCGAGCAACCCGGCGAGGTCGGCGAAGCCGATCCCGGATTTGTCCGCCGGCTGCGGCGCGAACAACCCTCCCGGCGTCCGGTCGGAGGCGTCGGGGGCCGGGGCCGCAATGGCGAGGGCGGCGGCGATGGTGTCGACCGCGTCGACGAAACCCGCGGTATCGAAGCCGCCCAGCGGGTCGAGGAAGCCCGGCAGGTTGAGCACGAAGCGGACCGGCAGCTCGGCCCGGCCCTGCCACAGGGCCGCCTCCGGCGCCGCGCGCCGGCGCAGCAGCAGCAGGTTCAGCCGCTCGGCCAGCGGCGGCGTCCCCGCCGCGGGGGGCGCGGCGCGGGCGGCGAGCAGCGCGATCCAGGCGGCCGCCGCCGTCGGCAGCGCCACCGGCCCCTGCCCCGGCGCGAGCGCGGCCAGCGCGGCGGCGGCGCTGTCTTCCCAGGCGGCGGGGAAGCTGACGAGCCGCGGGGCGGCGTCGGGGTCGGCGCCGGTCGCGAGCCGGCGCAGGCGAACGCCGTGCCAGATGGGATGTGCTTTCATGCCCCGGAGCTTAGGACCGTCCGCCGGGTGTGGTGAAGGGTATTTTGCGGTCTGTTGGCACGATGACCACAAAATCCTGTGGATGACATCGATCATCGGCCGGCCGGCGCGGCAATGCTTGACAGCCCGCACAGGCCGGCGCGCGATACCGCCCGGCTGCTGCCAGAGGAGGAAACACCATGCCCGAAGGCCTCGCCCCCAGCCCGCCGGCGCGTCCGCGCCTGTTGGGTCCCGATCCCTCGCCGCCATCCTGCTATGTCGATGTGGCAGGCATGGCGTGGGAGACGTCGCAATTCCCCGGCATTCGCCACAAGGTCCTGTATCGCGATCCCGTCAGCGGGATGTCCACCCTGCTGTTCCGCCTGGAGCCTGGCGCGGTCGTGCCGCTGCACGAACATACCGGGGTGGAGCTGACCTACGTGCTGGAGGGCAGCCTGGAGGACGATGAAGGGTCCTGCACCGCCGGCAATTTCGTCTGGCGCCCGGCCGGCAACACGCATGAGGCGCGGGCCCCGCACGGGGCGCTGATTATCGGCGTGTTCATGCGGCCCAACCATTTCGCCGCCGGGCAGAGGTTCTTCACCGAATCCCAGCCGAGCTGAATCCCGGCAGGATCAGGCGGCGGGGCGGGTCACTTCCGGCCGAGAAGTGCGGCGTCGGCCCAGGTTTCCAGCCGCCGGGCCGCGGCGTGTACGTCCTCGGTGCGTCCGCGCAGGCCGGTGAGCTGCGCGTGATAGGCGCGCACCGAACCGTCGAGTCCGGCAACGCTGCCGTGCAGCGCGCTCAACCCGTCGCGCCAGGTCGCCACCGCCGCGTGCTGTTCGGCCAGCGCCGCGTCGAGCAGGGCGAGTGCGCGCGCCAGCCGCTCGGCCGCCTCCGGTTCCGCCGCAGCGGCGGCCGGAGGAGCGGGAAACGGGATGATCTGGGCGGTGGCAGGCATGACGAAGTCCCCGGTTGCGGCAATGGTTAATAAACCATGAAGCACGAGGAGGCGAGCAAAAAATCCCAGGAAAAGAGAAAAATCCCATGAGAGGCGCATGCGCTTGTATGTTCGTACCGTGACCTCCGTGTATGCTGCGGGCGCGAAGGTTGCGCACCGGCGTGCGCGGTCATAATTTCGCCGCATGCGCGGTCGGCGGCAATGGCGCCGCCTTATCTTACATGAAGGATGCCCTCATGAGCGGCTCGGCCAAGCGGTCCATTACCATCAGCCTCGACGGCTCCAACAAATCGTCCACCCTGCCCCTGATGGACGGGACGATCGGCCCGGCCGTCGCCGACATCCGCAAGCTGTACGGCGACCTTGGCATCTTCACCTACGATCCGGGCTACGGCGCCACCGCCGCCTGCGAAAGCAAGATCACCTACATCGACGGCGACGAGGGCGTGCTGCTGTATCGCGGCTACCCGATCGAGCAACTGGCGGAGACATTCGACCTTCCTCGAAGTCGCCTACCTGCTGATGAACGGCGAGCTGCCGAAGCCAGCGCGAGTTGAAGGAGTTCGAGCTCGGCGTCCTGCGCCACACCATGCTGCACGAGCAGATCCGCCAGCTTCTACAACGGCTTCCGCCGCGACGCCCATCCGATGGCGGTGATGTGCGGCGTGGTCGGCGCGCTGTCCGCGTTCTACCACGACAGCCTCGACATCAATAACCCGGAAAGCCGGCGCATCAGCGCCTTCCGCCTGATCGCCAAGATGCCGACCATCGCCGCCTGGGCGCACAAGTACACCATCGGCCAGCCCTTCATGTATCCGCGCAACGACCTCGGCTACGCGGAGAACTTCCTCTACATGTTCAACGCGGTGCCGGCCGAGCCGTTCAAGGTGAACCCGATCCTGGCGCGGGCGATGGATCTGCATCATGATCCTGCACGCCGACCACGAGCAGAACGCGTCGACCTCCACCGTGCGGCTCGCCGGCTCCACCGGCGCCAACCCGTTCGCCTGCATCGCCGCCGGCATCGCCTCCCTTTGGGGTCCGGCGCATGGCGGCGCCAACGAGGCGGTGCTGAAGATGCTGGCCGACATCGGCCATGTCCGCAACATCCCGGAATTCCTGTCCGAGGTGAAGGACAAGGACAGCCACACCAAGCTGATGGGCTTCGGCCACCGGGTCTACAAGAACTACGACCCGCGCGCGAAGATCATCCAGAAGGCCTGCCACGACGTGCTGTCCGAGCTCGGCATCAAGGGCGACCCGCTGCTCGACCTGGCGATGGAGCTGGAGAAGATCGCGCTCAACGACAAGTATTTCGTCGATCGCAAGCTCTATCCGAACGTCGATTTCTATTCCGGGCATCATCCTGAAGGCGATGGGCTTCCCGACCTCGATGTTCACCGCGCTGTTCGCGGTCGCGCGCACCGTCGGCTGGATCAGCCAGTGGACCGGAGATGATGGAAGACCCCGAGCAGCGCATCGGCCGGCCGCGCCAGATCTACACCGGCGCACCGAAGCGCGACTACGTGACCCCCGGCCGGCGGGGCTGATCGGCCCGCTGCGTTTACCTTCGCTTAGCCCCCGCGACGGAGACTGACCGCCTCCGTCGCGGGGATCGCCGGTGCTGTTCAATTCCGAGCCCTTCGTGCTGGGCTTCCTGCCTGCCGTGCTGGCCGGCTACTTCCTGGCCGGCCGACTGGGTGGCGCGCGCGCCGCGCTGGCATTCGTGATCGTTGCAAGCCTGTTCTTCTACGGCTGGTGGAACCCGCCGTTCGTGCTGCTGCTCGCGGGCTCGATCGGCGGCAACTACGCGATCGGCCAGCACCTGCTGCACCTGGCCGGAGCGGGGCGGGAACGCGCCGCGCGGGTCTGGCTGGCCGCCGGCGTGGCCGCTAACCTAGCGCTGCTGGGCTGGTTCAAATACGCGGGCTTCCTTGCCGGCAGCATCACGGCGCTGTTCGGCGCCGACGCGCCGGAGCTGCACATCTTTCTGCCGCTCGCGATCAGCTTCTTCACCTTCCAGCAAATCATGTTCCTGGTCGACAGCCGCCGGACGGCGCGCCCGGACGGCGGGTTCCTGGCCTATGCGGCGTTCGTCGCCTTCTTTCCGCACCTGATCGCGGGGCCGATCGTGCGGCCGGCGGAGATCATTCCGCAATTGCTCGCCCCCGACATCGCCCGGCCGCGGCAGGCGGCGCTGTGCGACGGCGCCACCATCTTCCTGCTCGGGCTCGCGAAGAAGCTCGTGCTGGCGGATCTGTTCGCGCGCTTCGCCGATGTCGGCTTCGATGCCGCCGCGCACGGGGCTCAGTTGACGTTCTTCTCGGCGTGGTATGCGGCGCTGGCCTATGCGTTGCAGATCTATTTCGACTTCTCCGGCTATTCGGACATGGCGATCGGGCTGGCGCGGATGCTGAACGTGCGCTTCCCGCTCAATTTCGCCAGCCCCTACCAGGCGCGCGACATCGCCGCGTTCTGGCGCCGCTGGCATATCACCCTGGGTGGCTTCCTGCGCGACTACCTGTATATCCCGCTCGGCGGCTCGCGCGCGGGGCACTGGAAGCGGGTGCGCAACCTGATGCTGACCATGCTCGCCTGCGGGCTGTGGCACGGAGCGGCCTGGCGCTTCGTGCTGTGGGGCGGGCTGCACGGGGTATTCCTGGTCGGGCACGCAGGCTGGCGACGCGCCGGCTTGCGATTGTGGGCGCCGGTCGCGCAGGCGTTGACCCTGCTTGCCGTGGTGGCGGCCTGGGTGCCGTTCCGCGCCACGGGGATGGCGACTGCGCTTTCCGTGCTGGGCGGGATGGCGGGCCTGCACGGGATCGCGCTGCCGGCCATGATCGTGCAGTTCCTGCCGGCGCTCGGCATGCTGGCGCGGCCGGTGCCGCTGCTCGCGCATCTGGGCGCAGCGCGGACGCTGAGCTTTCCGGAGGTGTCGGCCTGCCTCGCGCTCGGCTGGGGGATCGTGCTGGGAGCCCCGCACCTGCACGAACTGGGCGCGCGGGCGCGCAGCCTGGCGCTGACGGCGAGCTTCGCGTTCACCGTGCAGGGGTTGTTCTTCGCGCCGAAGGTGGTGCCGTTCCTGTATTTCCGGTTCTGATGGGCGCGGTGGCGGAACGGGGTGGGGATGCGCGGGCCTTCCCCCCGAGTTGCGCGGGGCGGGCTCTCCCCCGCAAGGGGAGGGTCCGCGCCGCACGGGCGGCCGTCGGGGTGCATGCCCGCTTCGCCCCGCTGCTCCGCCTGCTCGCCGCCTGCGCCGGGTCGCTCGTGCTGTATGCGGTGCTGTTCGGCTGCGTGCTGGACCGACCGCTCGCCTACGGCTTCCTGCGCCGGGAGATCGACCTGAAGCTCGATCGCGGCGCCGCGGTGGGCAGCCCGAAGCTCGTCATCCTGGCCGGCTCGAACGGACCCTATTCGCACCGGTGCGAAACGATCGAACCGATCCTCGGCCTCCCCTGCGTGAACGGCGGCGTCGCGGTCGGCATCGGGCTCGACTACCTGTTCGCCCGCTGGGAACGCCGCCTGCATCCGGGCGATATCGTCTACCTGCCGATGGAGGCGGCGCAGTACAGCCGCTCGCGCGCCGCCACCGACCTCGGCCCGGATGCGTCGATCATGTTCCGTCACGACTGGCGCACCCTGGGCCGGCTGCCGCCGGATCGCTGGGTGGCGGCGCTGTTCTCCTTCGACCTGCGCTACGCGCTGATGGCTGTGATCGAGCGCGCCCTGCTCGCCGGCGGCTTCCACGATCCGCGTGCCGCCGACGAAGGCCGCACCGACGCCTGGGGCGACCACACCGGCCACACCGCCGCGCTCGCCGCACCGTATCGCGCCGTGCTGGCGCGCGCGCACCCGACCTACCCGGATGCGGCGCAGGTGGCGCACGGCTACGGCACGCGGCTGATCGTGCGCTTCCTTGCCTGGGCGCGCACGCACGGGGTACGCACGATCGGCGGCCTGCCGACCGAGTTCATCGACGACCCGATGTCCCCCGCGGCCCGGCACGCGATCGCCGCGATCTATCGCGCCAACGGCGCGGGGTTCCTGGAACTGCCGAACCGCAGCCTGTATCCGCGCGCCGATTTCTTCGACACGCCGGACCATCTGTCCGAGCCGTGGCAGATCGTCCAATCGGTCGCGGTGGCGCACGGGTTGCTGCGCTTGCTGGGCAGCGGGCTGCCGGGTCGCGCGCCGGCGCGGCGGCTCATGGCTGGTGCGATTTCGCCTTCCGCGCCTTCTTCCCCGCCGGCGGGTCCGTGATCTCCGCGCCGGGCGTGAGGCCGCGCAGGAACCCCGTGCGCGCCCGCGCCCCCTCCAGCACATAGGCGTGGTCGGAGGCGTTGGTGACGAAGCGCGCGCCCATGCCGATATAGCGCGCGGAGTCCTCGCGCCCGTTGATCCCGCCCATCCCCAGGACTTTGCCGTGCTTGCGGCACGCCCGCGCCACGGTTTCATACGCATCGACCAGCTTCGGATGCCCCATCTGGCCCGCCACCCCGAGGTCCGTCGTGAGATCGAAACTGCCGATCAGCAGCACGTCGATGCCGTCCACCGCGGCGATGTCGGCGGCGTTCGCCACCGCCGCGGCGGTTTCGATCATCACGACCGTCAGGATCTCGGCGTTGATCGCGCCCTGCGCCTCCGCCACGTCGGCCGGCGGCTGGTACAGATAGGCCGGCGGCGGGCCGCCCCAACTGCGGGTGCCGGCGGGCGGATAGTGGAAGGCCTGCGCGATCTGGCGCGCCTGCTTCGCGGTATCGACATGCGGCACGACGATCCCGAGCGCGCCGTTGTCGAGCAGCCTGGTCGCTTCATCGAGCGCGCCGGCGCAGACCCGCACCAGCGGCGTGATGCCGGTGGGCAGCGCGGCCAGGCAGAGCTGGGTCGCTTCCTGCATGCTGAACGCGCCGTGTTCGGTATCGATGAACAGGAAGTCGTGGTCGGAAGCGGCGGCCAGCAGCGGCACGGCAACGGTGCGCAGATGGTGGACGAGGAAGCCGAGCACGACGTGGCCCTCGGCCAGCTTGCGTTTGGTGGTGTTCTGCACTGGGGCCATGGCGGCGTTTTCTCCCTTGGGGTGGTTTTTGTTTCTGCTTGCCGGTCTCTTTACCTGGGACCGTAGGCGACCGCGGACAGGCTGTTGTAGGGCGAGCCGTGCACCAGCTTCGTGCTGACCACGAGATAGAGCAGCACCTGCTTCTGCCGGTCGACGATCCGCCAGATGCGCAGCGCCTTGAAGATCGGCGAGGCCGAGGCGGTGAACACCAGGTGCTTCTGCGGCAGGTCGGGCGGGATCACCACGGGGCCGACCTGGCGGCAGGCGATGGAGAAGCGCGACGGATCGGTGGCGAGGCCTACGAAGCCGGTCATCCCGCCGGTCTCCGCGCGGGAGACGTAGCAGGAGACGCCTTTGACCTCGGGGTCGTCGTAGCGCTCGACGACGATTTTGTCGTCGGGGCCGAGCCAGCGGAAGTTGGTGTTGACGGCGCCGACGGTGGTGCGGGCGTGGGCGGGGCGCGGGGCGAGACCGGCGGCGGCGATGGGGGCGAGCAGGCAGGCGGCCAGGAGGGTCGGGCGGGGGGAGCGCATGGCAGTCTTCCTATCGGGCGGCCGCGCGCGGGGTGGGGGATCGCCGCTGGTCCGGGCGGGCGGAGGGCAGCATGCGGGGGGAGGCGGGTCAATCGGATGGAGAATCCAGGCAACTGCGGGCGAGAAGGCCGAGAAAGACCGTGTCTCGTGTAAATTTGCAATCGACCGCATTACGCAACGACGCCACAAAGGGCGGCCCGTCGCGTCCAAAGCGATCTAATTGAAATGCCGGACAAGATTTAGTATTTCCAAATAATGCCTGTTCAGCTCGCCTCTGTCCCTTTCCGCCTTTTTTTCTGTAAACGAAATAACGTCGGCCTGAGGATATGCCGGCGTCTCAGATAGGCCAACCTTTGGCATATCTGAGACACTCGGCAATTTGGGGGTTGTGCAGGTAGAAAGATTTAGCGAAAACTGGTCATCACCCTTCTTACGCATTAGCAACCTCCACAGCCACGAGTTTCTTTTCTTGCAATCCCTTTACAACCAATGCCTCAAGTGTAGGGAGGGCTTCCAGCGTCTTGTCAAACCTTGGACCTGCGACCTTCGGATCAACTTTCGTCATGCGACCATTTGCTTTCCTCGAGTCTCGAGGCACTCGGAACAACCTTAAGTACCTAGTCGGAGCCACCCCGTCATAAGGCAGGATCTTAACTTTTGTGGCATCCGACTCATCTTCGGTGATCGAATTGCCGTGTAACTTCGTCGCCAGACTTTTACGATAGGGTTCGATATAATAAACTTCCCGAATACCCACGGCTACTATATGCCTTGCACAGGAGTGGCATGGATAAGTTGTACAGAACAACTTTCCGCCCCTTGGCCGGTCACCACCAAGCTGGCTGCCAGTCAAGATCGCATGCATTTCAGCATGAATAGCCCGCGAAAACTCGATAAGGTCCTTCACCTTTGAATTTTCGATAACCGCGCTGACTGCTCGGTCTTTGTCCTTTTCAGAAAGAAGGCCCTTTGTGACTAGCTCACCGACCAAAAGCTCTGAAATTAGGCGCTTCTCTTGATCATTGAAGCATATCCCACCATCTAAATTCCAGCACCTTTTATCCTTCTCACCATTCGAATCCCCTTGAGGATTCTGACATGTACAAGTTCCCACCGAATCTTGGGACATCGTTCCAACCAACCGCGACTACGTCACCATGCGCATCGGTTACCGCAGCCCCTACTTGCCTCGAAAGGCACGCGGAATTTCCTGCAGCTGAAGCAGCCATATACATTGCAGTCTCGGACTGGGTAGGCGTTAGTACCTTCGTCCCCAATATGAGATGCAGAAAACGCTCAACTCGAGATGCAATCTGGGTATCCGTGTCCGCATCAATCCGAAGAAAGAAGTCGGCTTGCGGAAACGTGTCTCGAACTGTCTGCCCATGAGCAAGCTCTTCGCCAGAGTCTTGATCGATCAGTCCATAAATCTCCGATTGCGACATTCCTGCGCGCTGAAGAGATTTCACTCTTGCTGGCAATGGCGCGTAAACACCAACGAAATAAAGCATATCCCTATAAACAAGCTTTAGTATGTCCAATTCCGCTTGATTCTCGATAGAATCAATAATGTGACACACCCTCCTCGGAGGGTAACGCCCCTCGCCCAAGGCCGCCTTAGTCTTTTGTCTGTCTAAAACGATATCGCCAATTGCTAACTCAGCCAGTATGGCCGGACCATGACTCGCGCGGAGAGCATCCCCTTGGCTGATTAGATCCTTAGTTCTCTGGTACGCTTAATCGGTCTGTACATTGGCGGTATAGCGCTCAATTACCGTACTCAGCCGTAGAATCGTGCAGCTCTGGTACGCAAAGTCATGCTCAAGTCGTGCCTTGATGGCGCTGGCGACTTTATGGAGCGGGGATCCGATAGGCCCGCAAAGAGCGATTACGAGTTCACTGGTATGGGAGGATTCAATCTGTTGCTTTGAATCAAATAACTCGCCTATCGCGACAGGCTGCACGACGTTTGCATTTACCGGGATAGACTTCGCGCTCGGAGTACCACTCATTTGCTCTTCCTAGAACTCCGTCACGTGCTCTTCACTTCCAAACATGTCTTACCTAACCACCGTGCTCAGCCGAATTCTTCTGCCGGCTGACCCACCATAACTCACTCCCCAATCGGGTGATAGCGCGATACTCCCACCCATGCTAGCTCACGGCTATGAGACTTCGAATCTTGATACGATACGCCGGGCTGCCTGTCGAGCCTCCTGTGGCCATGAATAGCCGATACGCAAGCCGGAGACCCGACTCCGATTAGAAAGCGATATTCGAGCCACCCCTAATCCGTCAATTGACCTTACGAGACGGCCGGCTCCCACGCCCTCCCCCGACACACAAACACCGTCTCCCACCGGTCTGCTTCCTCGCCGGCCTGTCCCGCTGCACCTACACGGTTCGCAGGCGCCGCCGTACCACTCCGCCTCCCCACCGACCAGCCCCCCCCTCAACCCGCCTCCACCACCCGCACCCGTCCCCGCCGGCGCGACCGAGGCACCGGCTTCACCACAATCTCCACATCCCGCCCCAGCAACGTCAAGAACCGCATCAGCCGCTCAGCCGAGAAATGCGTCAGACACCCGCGCAACAGCCGCGACACCTTCGGCTGATCGATCCCCAGCAACTCCGCCGCCGCGGCCCGGATCAGCCGCCGTGCCCGCAGCGCCTCCCCGATCCGCGACGCCAGCTCGGCCTTGGCGCGATGCGCCTCCAGATCGGCCAGCCCGAGATCCGCGAAGACGTTGTCGCTCCCGACGGCCTCCGGACCATGTGCAGCGCACGCACCCGCCCAACCGGTCTTCTCGACCACCCCCTACGCCACGCCCCCGCGATCCCGAGCAACCGCGTCGCGCCCGAATGCGTATCCCCCACCAACCCCCGCCCCGCAGCCTTACCCCACGCCCAACCGACGCAGGTCCTTGACCAACAGATAAAGATGCAGCGCATCCGTCGGCGACGGCATGAACCCGAAATGCGCATAGAACCCGCGCGCCGCCTCATCCTTCGCGTGCACCGCAAAGGCCCGGATCCCCGCAATATCGGCCGCCTGCAAGCTGCGCCGCATGGCATCCTTGAGCAGCCCCGCCCCAAGCCCGCGGCCCTGCCAGGCCAGGCTCACGCCCAGGCGCGCCAGCAGCATGATCGGCACCGGGTGGCGGGCCAGGCCCTGGGTCAGCCGCGCCGGCACGTCGGCACAGGCGACCTCGCCCACAACCAGCGTATGAAACCCGACCACCTCGGACCCATGCAGCCCGAGATAGGTCTGCGCGGCGTTCGCCTGCTGATTGGCCAAGGCATAGCGGATCAGGAAGCGATCCAGCTCGGCACTGCCGCACGTGAACCCGTCGACGGCATGATCGCGTCGGAGTTTCTCGATCCGGAACCCGTTGCTCACGCCGGTTCGGGAGGATCGAACGGGGACGGCTCCTGCAACAGACGCCGCAGCCGCGGCCACGCGCGCGGCGGCGCATCCAGCGCAGCCATGAAAGCGTCCCACTGCTCGGCGCTCAATGCGAAATGCCGCCGCTCGATCAGCGTTTCCTCGGCCCGCGACAGCGCGCTCTCCAGCACGAACTGGCTCACCGAGCGGTGTGACGCGCGGGCAGCGGCGTTCAAGGTCTGCTTGGCCTCCGGAGACAGGCGCAGGTCAAGCTTCGTCGTGCGGATCGCGTGCGTGGCCATCGGCTCCTCCATGCCTTCAACGCCATACCATTTTTGCCAGACAATGTCACGACAGATTTTCTGTTCATGATGTGCGATCGCCTCGGTCACTGGCCCCGAAGGGTTCACGAACCGGCGCCCGTGCAAGCACCCCGCAGCACAGCCCCCGCTGGCCAACCCACCCCGCCCCCCCTACGCTCCCGCCAAGGAGGAACCCATGGACTACTTCGTCTACTGCCGCGACCACGCCGACGCTGCCGCCCTCCGCCGCCAGGCCACCGAAGCCCATTGGGCCTTCATGGACCACTACGCTCCCAACATGATCGCCCGCGGCCCCACACTCGCCGAGGACAACGCCACCCCCACCGGCAGCATGCACATCCTCGCCCTCCCAGACGCCGCCGCCGCCCAAACCTTCGCCTACGAGGAACCCTATTACAAAGCCGGCGTCTTCCATGACGTCATGCTCCGCCGCTGGCGCAACGCCCTCGGCCGTACCATGTGGCAGTTCCAGGGCGACCCCGAGCACAACCGCCGCTTCCTCGTCATCGGCCACGGCAAGCCCGGCATGAACGCCACACGGGACAGCCTGCTCGACGCCCACCGGGCCTATTTCATCGACAACCACTACCAGGACCGCTTCCTCGCCCGCGGCCCGCTGCTGTCCGACGACGGCGCGAGCTGGATCGGCAGCGCCATGCTGATCGAACTTCCGGACCGCGACGCGGTCGAAGCGATGCTGGCGGGCGAACCCTACGTCCGCCACGACCTCTATGAGACGATCGAGATCCACAACTGGCGCCCCGGCGGCCGGCACTGACGCCTGCGCCTTCCATGTTGCGGCCGCAGGCGCACCCGGCCTCCGCGATGCCCCCGGCCGGCGCCGGTCACCAGGCCCCGCCGCCACGAGCTTGTCACCCCGAGAAATGCACCAGCTTGCGCGTGGCCAGATGGACAGTCACGAAATCGTCCGGCGTCTTCGCCTCCGCCCCGTCGCTCGCCGGATGGTACTCGATCCGCAGTTGCGCCGAAGTCACGACGATCCGCAGATACCCGTAGTCCTGGTCATCGTAGTTCTCCAGGATCACCCTGTCGGCGTGGCCCGGAACCTGCAATGCCTGCGGCGTGCGCAGCGGCCCTTCGCCCCGGCGCATCAGCTTCGCCAGCCCGTGCCCGCCGTTGCCGGCGATGATGTAGGGGATTTGCGTGTGCCCGTGCAGCCGCGTGAACCGCTGGTAGTTGTGCGCGTGCCCCGACAGCACCGCGTGCGGCCACACCCCCACCTCCGCGCAGATCGCATCGATCTGGGAGAGCATGTGCTCGCTCCACCCGTGCTTGCTGCCGGCGGTGTACGCCGGATGATGATGCGCGAGCAGCAGCGCGCCGGCGAAGGCTTCGGCCTTCACCCGTTCCAGCGCCGCTTTCAGATAGGCAAGCTGGGCATGCCCGATCGTCTCGTTGGCGATCACGCCGGGGTCTTCCAGGGTGTTGCTGTACAGCGCCAGGATGCGCACCAGCGGCGCCTCGAAGGTGAAGAACACGCCGGGCTGGATCTGCGCCGTGCGCGACAGCCCGCCGGCCTCGGGCGTCACCTCGAACGAAGCGGCGCAGAAATTCTCCAGGAACGCCGCGAGGGTTGCGGCGTTCGTGCCGGGCGCGACCATGCCGTCGTGATTGCCGGCGAGCGCGACGATCGGCGCGGGGTAGTCGCGGTACGGCTCGTAGAACTGGTCGTAGTAGTACTGCGCCTCGCCGAAGCTGTAGATCACGTCGCCGAGGTGGAAGCAGAAGCTCGGCGCGTCCGCGGCCGGATCGGCGAAGTCGCTCACCATCTTGTCGGCGACCCGGCTCTGGCTTTCCGGCCCGCGCGTGTTGCCGGTGTCGCCGACCGCGTGGAACACGATCTGCCCGTGCGTGGCGATGCGCCGCTGCAACGCCGCGTTGTTGTCGCCCAGCACCGCGGCCAGGCTCAGCCGCGGCTCGGGCAGCCCGCGCGGGGGCGGAAACGGCAGCGGCGCCAGCCGATGCTCGCGGTTCAGTTCGTCGATGCGCTTGTAGGCCGGCCCGTCGGACGGGTGGCGGACCTCGAACCGCGTCGGATCGAGCGTCGGCTGCGGCTGCGCGAAGACGGGATGGCTGAGGTCGGTCGGCCCGATGTTGTCGATCGGCTCGGACTGTCCCGGCCCCTTCGGCCTGCGGCCCTGTGGTGAACGAGCCATCGCGCTACCCTCCCCTGGCACTGGTTTGCCTGGCCACGTCGTAAGCCGCCCCCGCGGGCCATTTCCGTGAAGTCCCCATGAATTCGGGGAAGTCCCGCGACGGTCCTGCCATCCCGGATATGCTTCCCTAAATCCTCCGTTTGCGCGATCCTGTGCCGCCGCCCCCGACCACGCCCGCGCCCGCGCCCGCCCTGCGCGAGCGCCTGTCGTCATCGACTGTCCCCATGGCCCGCGATCGATGCCCCCCACCGCTATCTCCGACGATCTGCCCCTCGTCGCCGGCCGCACCTGCGGGTCCTGCAACGTCTGCTGCGTCGCCCTGACGATCGACGACCCGGAACTGCAGAAAGCCCAGGGCTACCGCTGCCGCCACGCCCAGCGCGACAACAGTTGCGGCATCTACGCCACCCGCCCCGACACCTGCCGCACCTTCCATTGCGGCTGGCGCCGGCTGAAATGGGTGCGCGAAAATCTCCGGCCGGATACGTCCGGCGTGCTGGTCCAGTTGCAGGGGGAAATTTCGCCGACGGACGGAACGCGGCGCCTCGGCGTCTCCTTCACCCTGCTCACCAAGTCCGCGCTGAAGGCCGAGGGGTTGGCGGAATTGGTCGCCGCCGCGGTGGCGGCGGACGTGCCGGTCTTCCTCACCATTCCGGGGCCACCGGGCTATACCTCCGCCCAGGCGCGCGTGAATGTGGAGCTCGCGGATGCAGTCGCCCGCAAGGACAAGCCGGGGCTACTGCGCATCCTGCGCGAACTGCACGCCGTGGGCCGCGCCGGCCCGCGCAAGCCGGTCGTCCTGCCCGCGCGGGCGGACGGCGGTCGCTGACGACACGGCTCAGGCCGACCGCGCGCCCACGAAGGCCCGCACCGTCTCCAGCCGGTCCGCCTCCGCCGCCGGCTTGTCCGGCCGCAGCCGCGCGATGCGCGGAAAGCGCAGCGCCACGCCGGATTTGTGCCGGGTCGAAGCGCTGCGCGGCGTCGAACGCCACCTCCAGCACCAGCGCCTTCTCCACCTCCCGCACCGGGCCGAACCGCGCGATGGTGTGGTTGCGGATCCAGCGGTCGAGGAACGCCAGCTCCGGCGTCGGTGAAGCCGAAATACGCCTTGCCGACCGGCACCAGCTCGCCTCGCCGCCACAGACGCCGAACGTGTAGTCGGAATAGTACCCGCTGCGCTTGCCGTGGCCGCGCTGCGCGTACATCAGCACCGCATCGATCCGTCAGCGGATCGCGCTTCCACTTCCACCACAGGCCCTTGCACCCGCCCGGGCAGATAGGCGCTGTCGCGCGCGCTTCAGCATCAGCCCCTCGATCGCCGCCGCCGCGCGCCTCCGCGCGCAGCCGCGCCAGATCGTCGGCAGCCGGCGAAGTCGATCAGCTCCGACAGGTCCATCGCGCGCCGGGCGCACCCGCGCGTACCAGGCCTCCAGCCGCGCGCGCCGCGCATCGAACGGCAGCGCGCGCAGGTCCTCCGTCGCCCTCGAACAGCATGTCGTACAGCCGCACGCCGACCGGGAAGTCGCGCAGCAGCGCGCGCGGACGCGCCTTGCGGTTCAGCCGCTGCTGCAAGTCGGCGAACGGCGCGACCGGCCGAGCCCCTCGCCGGGCCGTCGCGCAGCAGCCAGCAGCTCGCCGTCCAGCACCGCGTGGAAATCGCATCGCCTCGACGATCTCCGGGAACGCCGCCGACATGTCGTCGGCCCCGCGCGAATACAGCCGCCGCCCGCCCGGCGTCGCGACCAGCTGCACGCGGATGCCGTCCCACTTCCACTCCGCCCGCCACGCCGGCGGGATCGAGCGCGGCAAGCTCCGCCGCCAGGACGGATGCGCCAGCATCGGCGGGCGGAACACCGGGGCGCCGGCCGGGTCGGGCCGCGGCGCGCGGCCCTCGAGCCAGGCGAACAGCGGCAGGTAGGGCGGCGTCAGCCCGTGCCAGACCTCCTCCACCTCCGCCGGGTCGAGCTTGCCCCGATCTCGGCCAGCGCGACCTTCGCCAGCCGAGCCGAGACGCCGACGCGCAGCCCGCCGGTGATCAGCTTCAGCAGCGCCAGCCGCACCGAGGCGTCGCAGGCGTCCAGCCAGCCGGCGACCAGGTCGGGCAGCGCGGCCTTCGGGCGCGGCCTCCAGCGCCACGACCACCTCGGCCAGCCGCGGCGCGCGGCCGGCTCGGTCGGCGCGGCCGGCCACATCAGCGCCACCGTCTCGGCCAGGTCGCCGACATAGTCGTAGGACAGCGCGAACAGCACCGGGTCGGTGCGCGCCGCGGCCAGCGCGCGGATCAGGCCGGGGCCGACCGCGGGCAGGCGCAGCGCGCCGGTGATCGCGGCCAGGCCGATGCCGCGGTCCGGGTCCGGCTCGGTAGCGAAATAGCGCCGCAGCAGCGCGATCCTGGCGTTGCGCCCGGGGGTGAAGACCAGCCGCTCCAGCAGCGCCGCGAATGCCTGCATCCCGGCGGCGGGCGCGGTCAGACGATCTGATTGCGCAGCGTCGTCCTCGCCCCGCCGCAGCCGGTCCAGGTTCTCGCAGCAGGATGTCGATCACGTTGTCCTCGTAGCGCGCTCGTTTCGCCGGCGGTGTGCGGCGTGATCAGCACGTTCGCCATCGCCCACAGCGGCGAGGCGGGATCGAGCGGTTCCGCCGCCGCGCAGTCGAGCGCCGCCGCCGCCAGCCGTCCCTCGGCCAGCGCCGCGATCAGCGCCGGCTCGTCGACGCAGCGGCCGCGCGCGACGTTGACCAGCGCCGCGGTCGGGCTGCAGCCGCGCCAGCGCCGCGGCGTCGATCAGCCGCTCGGTCTCCGGCGTCAGCGGGCAGGTCAGCACGACGAAATCCGCCATCCGCCAGCAAGGACGGCAGCGCCGAGAGCCCGTGCACCGCATCCGCCGCGCCGGCGCCCGCGGCCGGATCGCGCCGCATCGCGATCACCCGCATGTCGAAGGCCTTCGCCAACTGCGCCAGCCGCCCGCCGATCCGCCCCAGGCCGACCAGGACCATGGTCTTGCCGGCAAGCTCGTATTCGCGCGCCGCCGGATCGCCGATCATGCCGCGCCAGTGCCGGCGCGCCTGGTTGTCCCGTGCCTCCGGGATCCGCCGGGCGAGGCGCCAGCAGCAGCGCCATCGCGTGCTCGGCCACCGCGTTGGCATTGACCCCGGCGGCGCAGGCGAGCCGGATGCCGGCGCTGCCGATGGCCGCGCGGTCGTACTGGTCGGTCCCGGCGCTGATCGACTGGATGAAGCGCAGGCGCGGGGCGCGGGCGATCAGCGCGTTGTCCCACAGCATCGACACGACGAGCACGTCGGCCTCGGCGATGCGGGCTTCGAGCTCGGGACGGGTGCGGACCTCGAACCAGCCGATCCCGGTGCTGCGGGCGGCGAAACGCTCGCCCATCCGGTAGGCGGCATGGGCGAAGGCGATGGTCAGGCGGTCGTCGGGCGGCAGGGGCGGCGGCATCGGGCGATCCTTGCGCGGGGAATGGGCGAAGGCAAGGCGGGGGGCGCGCGCCCCTGGAATCCTTGCTTTGGGTGCATGCGTGGCGGAAACGGCCCGTCCACCCGCAGGATGGAGGGTCAGGAGCGAAACGGTCGATTGCGCATCAACGTCGGGCTGCGCCTTCGACCATACCGCGCCGCACCTGCACGACCGGGCTATCCGGCTTGTCCGGGTCGAGCACCTCCAGCAGCCGCAACGCCGGCCCGGACGGTCGCTTGGCGCCGCGTTCCCATTGCGCAACGGCGGACCTGTCTACGCCCAGAAGACGGGCGAATACCGGCTGGCTCATCCGCGTCGCGGCCCTGATCCGCCTCACTTCCGCACTGCCATAGTCGGGCCGCGGCGGCAGGCAAAGCCGGTCCATGTCGCGCATGCTCAGCGCATCCATGGCACCGACACGATGCAGCGCCGCCGCAAGCCCGTGGGCCGTCGTGAGGACGTCGTCTTCCATGGCCCGCGTTCCCATGCGCTTCGCGGGCTCAGCCCTGTTCGTCGTCATTGCATTCCACCTCATTCACGTCACCCGAAGCCAGCAACGCCGCGACCTGTCCGTCATCGGCGGTCAGGAACGCCTCCGCGACCTTCGCCAGCGCCTCATGGCCCTGTGGCGTCAGCGTCGAGGCTGCATTCTTCGCGAAGGCATACGTGAACAGAACCTTCTCCGTTCCCGGCTGGCGGCAGGCGACAATCATCCGGTAGCCGCCCCTCTTGCCGCCGCCCGGCCGCGCGATGCGTTTCTTGAAGAGCCCTCGCCCGAGATCGGCCTCTCCGGCGCCGAGCGTACCGGCCAAGACCTCGCGCCCCGTTCGGCACAGTGCTGCCTCCGGGAGACGTTCCTTGCGCATCAGCCTGGTCACCTGCGGAACCAGAAAGACCCTCATGCCCGAACTCTAGCACAAAGTGCTATATAGGGAATTGCAGCCCGCCGGGAGGCCTTTTTTCCCACCTGGACGCCTTTCCGCGCACGGCCCCCCCTCTCTTCGGTTCGAACGGTCCTCGCGTTCGGCTCGATGCCCGCCAGGCGAAGCGCTCCGTCGCGGACCCGGGACATCCCTCCATGCTCGAAATCAGGCCATGGGGTCCAGGGGGGCGCGTTTCCCGTCGCTGCCACCCTGAAACAGCGCTGTAACCAGCCGCATGCGAAGGAACCCGAAGCCGGACGAAAGGAACGCCCTTCGCCGCACACACCGCCCTGCGGATCTGTTCGCAGAGGGAGGCAGTTTTGCTCAACAAGACCCGGTCCTGGTTGCTGGCGCGACGCGGGCGCGCCGTCCCGCCCGCGCGTGCCGACCAGGGCCTCGCCATTCCGGCGGAGCGCATGACCCGGATGTACGTCTCCCTCAAGCGCCGGCTGACCGACAAGATCGAGAACGTGCTGGAGGAAGCCTGCGTGATCGGCGACCTGCAGACCGCCGAGGAGTTGCTCCAGGTGCTGGAATACATGCAGGTGCGCCAGCCGCTCCGGAACGGTCCCGACCGACGCGCGCAGGCCGACCGGCTGGCCTCGTTGCGCGCCGAGGTCCACCGCCAGCAGCACCTCCGCGCGGCGCGGAGCCACCGCTCCGCCAACAGGTTCGCCGGCGTCTGATCCGGCACTCCCGCGGGCCGCCGCTGCTCAGAGCGTGAAAAAGAAATCGAACTTGTGAATGAACGCTCGTTGAAAATGCTCGGGTTTCCAGGGAGTTTCGGTGGAAACGAGTATTCATTCACAAACTCTCAGCCCAGCATGTCGAACGCGGCGCGGGCCAGCGCCTGCACCCCGAGCCCGATGCAGGCCTCGTCCGGCTGGTAGGCGGAATTGTGCAGCCGATCCGCCCGTCCCGGCTGGCCGGAGCCGATCCGCAACTGGAAGGACGGCACCAGCTCGGCGAGCAGCGCGAAATCCTCCCCGCCCAGACTGGCCTCGCCCTCCACCACCACATCGCCGAGCTGGCGGCGCACCGCGGCCACCGCGGCATCCAGCACCGTATCGTCGTTGACCAGCGCGGGCACGCCGCGGCGATAGGTCAGCTCGGCGCGGGCGCGCATTGTGCCGGCGAGACCGGCGCACAGGCGCGCGATCGCGGCTTCGGCGAGGTCGCGCACCTCGGAGTGCAAGGTCCGCACGGTGCCCTTGATCTCGACGGTGTCGGGAATGATGTTATGCGCCTCGCCGCCGGCGATCGCGCCCACCGTGACCACGGCAGGGCGCATCGGCGGCACCTCGCGCGAAACGACCGTCTGCAACTGCACCACGAGGCTCGCCGCCGCCACGATGGGATCGACCGTGGTGTGCGGATAGGCGGCATGGCCGGACTTGCCGTGCACCGTGATCTCAAACCGGTCCGAGGCCGCCAGCACCGCGCCGCGGGCGAAACCGAAACGACCCACCGGCATGTCGGGATGGTTGTGGAATCCCAACGCGCGATCGATCCGCGGCTGATCCAGCAGCCCGTCGGCGAGCATCGCCGCCATGCCGCCCAGACCTTCCTCGGCTGGCTGGAAGATCAGCTTCACGGACCCGGCGAGCTGCGGCGCCAGTTCGCGCAGCACCGCGGCGACGCCGAGCAGGGTGGTGGTATGCACATCATGGCCGCAGGCGTGCATCAGGCCGGGCACGGTGCTGGCGAAGGGCAGGCCCGATTGCTCGGTGATCGGCAGCGCGTCCATATCGGCGCGGATGGCGAGGCATGGGCCGGGCCGGCCGCCCTCGATCATCCCGACCACGCCCGTCCTGCCGATGCCGGTCCGGTGCGGGATGCCGAGCCTGGTGAGCTCGCGCGCCACCACGCCGGCGGTGCGGTGCTCCTGGAAACCGAGCTCGGGATGGGCGTGGATATCGCGCCGGAGGACGATCAGCTCCGGCTCGATGCCGCGAACCGCCTCGGCGATCGCGGATGTGGGGTCATTGGTGCGCATGGCCGCACCATGGCGCGAAGCTGGGCCAGCGGGAAGGGCACGGACGATGGGGGGCGGCACAAACCCCCGCCCGTCAGCGCCTCACGCCGCCCGCCGCCCCGCCAGCGCGCGCCCGAACCGGCGCAACCCCGACCATTGCTGCGCCACATACCCACCGCGCACCAGCGCCGCATCCGCCGCCGGATCCCCGGTCGGGGGAAAATCGCGCGAGAAATCCGCAGTCCCGAACAGCATGTCCCACCACGGCAGCACCGCCCCGTAGTTGCAACTGCGCTGCCCCGCCGCCAGCACCCCGTGATGCGCGCGATGGAAGCGCGGCGAGACCAGCAGCCGCTCCCCCACCACCCCGAACGAAATCCGCGCATTCGCGTGCGACAGGCTTTCCACGAAGCGCAGCACCAGCACGAGCAGCGGGAACTGCAACGGCGGCACGCCGATCGCCAACGCGATCACCGAGAACCAGACGAAGCCGATCAGGTCGTCCAGCAGATGGTTGCGATCATCCGACCAGAACGTCATCTGCGTCTGCGCATGGTGGAGCGCGTGCAGCGCCCACCACCAGCGGAAGCGGTGCGACAGCCGGTGCCGCCAGTAGTCGGCGCAGTCCAGGATCGCCGCATAGACGAAGAACGTCACGATCGGATGACCCAGCAACTGCGGGACCAGCAGTTCCAGCATCGGCGGCGTCCAGCCGTGATCGACCAGCCAGCCGGTCAGGCTCACCTGCACCTGGTAGAACAGCACGAACGTCACCAGCGGCAGCACGCCGACGCGGGAGATCAAGGTGTAGACCACGTCCACCCACACCGCGCCGCGATCGGTCCAGCGTTCCACCGGACGCCAGCGTTCCAGCGGCGTGCACAAGGCGAGGGTCGCGCCCACCTGCACGAGGCCGTACACGGCGGCCAGCGCCCAGCCGTAGGAGACCTCCTCCCACCGCATCCAGCCGATCGCATACAGGAACGGCAGCAGCACGTGTTCCTGCACCCAGCCGGCCGCGAGATCGAACGGATCGCGCATCGTGCCCTACCGCGCCGAGGCCAGCCGGTCCGGCGACGGCGCGCGCGGGTTGAGGAAGATCCCGTGCGGCGAACGGCCGACATCGATGGTCGTGAAATGCCCGGTCGCCGGATCGAGCACCGCGACCGACTCGGCAAACCGGCGCGTGATCCAAACCTTGCCGTCGGGGGCGAAGAACAGATCGTCCGGCCCGCCGGGAATGTGGTAGGTATGGAGCGGTCGCAACGATCCTGCGTCCAGCACCGTGGTGGTGCCCGATACCCGGTTGTTCACCCAGATGGTCTTGCCGTCCGGGGATCGGAACAAATTATGCGCGCCGCGATCGGTGACGATGTGCCCGATCACGCGGCCGTCGGCGGGATCGACCTCGGCGACGTAATCCGTGCCCATGTCGCAGACCAGCAGCTTGCCGTTCTGCCACAGCACGCCCGCCGGCGTGTTGCCCACCGGCCGGTCCCACAGCACCCGCATGGTACTCAGGTCGATCGCCACCATCCGGTTCGTGCTCCTGCAAGGTCACGAACACCCGGTGCGATCCCGGCGAATAGGCCAGGTGGCTCGGCATCGCGCGGATCGGAAAACGATGCAGCAGCTTCATGCTGTCGGCGGCGTAGACGTCGATCTGGTTGCGCGCCAGACCGTTCACCACGAGAATACTTCCCGTTCGGACTGAAACCGAGCTGGTAGGGATCCGCCACCAGCACCCGCCGCTGCACCGCGCCGGTCGTGGGATCGAGGAAGAACAAGGTGTTGCCCGAGGAATCGCCGATGATCAGGCTGTGCCCGTCCGGGCTCAGCGCCCAGTGGTGCGGCTCGCGCAGCACGGGGATGCGGCGCAGTTCCTTGTGCGTGCTCATGTCGATCACGCTGATCGACGCGGCGCCGGAGTTCATCACGAACGCCAGCCCCTCGGCGCGCGCCGCCCCGGGCACGGCGAAGGCCAGCGCGGCGCAGGCGAACAGGGCAAGCAGAAGCGGCAGCAGGCGGGGCAGGCGCATGGGAGATCCTCGGGCACGCCAGGGGGGGGCACGGCAGGCGGTTCAGCGCGTGCCGACCGCCTCCCCGCCCCGGTCCGCGTCCTCGGCTTCCAGCGCGCCGCGGGCGAACACCGCGGCCACGAAGGCGAACAGCACCGAGGCCGAGGTGGAGATCAGCACGTTGTCGGTCACGGCATGGCACGCGAAGGCGACGAACGCCAGCCGCATGATCGCCCGATCGGTGCGCGGCAGCACCGCGGTGTGGCCCGCCGCCCACAGCACGAAGCAGGCCAGCAGCAGCGCTTCGCCGAGCCGGCCGCCTTCCACCTCGATGCGCAGATACTCGTTATGGGCGGCCCAGGTGTGCATGACGCGCACCACAAGGCTCGTCTGCGGGATCACGACATTGCCGGCGCCGACGCCCCAGCCGACCCAAGGGGAGCCGGCGGCGGCGTGCTCGAAATAAGCCCAGATTTCCTCCCGACCGCTTAAGCCGTCGGCGTCGTGGTCGAGCAGGTTGAACAGCCGCAGCTCGCTCAGGCTGCCGGCCAGCGCCGCGACCAGCGGGGCCAGGGCCAGCGCGCCCAGCAACAGCAGCAGCCGCTCCCGCCGCGAAAACGCCGGTGAGGGCACGAACCCCAGGGTCAGCCCGACGACCGCCACCCCGTACAGCAGCGGCGCGCGCGCCCCGGTCAGCACCAGGATCACGAAATTGACCGCCAGCAAGGCGATATGCCGCCGGTCGCCCTCCCGATACAGCTCGATCAGGCAGGCGTAGATCGCCGCCAGGGCAAACCCGGCGAGGAACGCCGGATGGCTCAGCGCCCCGAGCCGCCACCCGCCCGAGGCCACGAACAGCGGCCGAACGCCGGCAAGATCGAGCACCGCGCCCGTCGCCACGTTCAGCAGCGGGATCAGCGCCGTGGTGCGAATGACCGCCCGCGCCCAGGGCCGCGACAGGCGCGAAAAGGAGAACGCATAGGGCGCCGCCGAGCCGACCAGCGAGCGCAGGCTTTCCAGCACCCCCAGCCCCGGATACAGCCCGTGCACCAGGCCGGCGACGAACATCGCCACGAACGCCAGCCCCGGATTGCACCAATCCCGCCGCGGCCCGAACCGCAACACCGTCAGCAGCGCCAGCAGCAGTCCCACCCCCTTCTCCACCGCAATGATCGGCTGGTAGAAGCCGGGGCCGAGGATGTCGCCAAGCGACATCTCCGGTGTACTGCCGACGACCAGCAGCCAGACCACCGAAGCCGTCACCGGATGCCGCCAGGCCAGCAGCGCGAGCGCGGCGGCGGCGGCAAGCGCCAGCCCCAGCCCATACAGCGCCGGAGAAAACGCCGCCGCCCCCATCGCCGCCAGCACAACCAGCCCGGCCGCGATCGCCGCCCCTCGCATGGCAGCGGGATAGCGCGGAAGAATTAGCGAAACATGAGCGGGCTGCAGGTCTGATACCAGGCGCGGGGGACTGGCGGTCAGCAGGCAAGGCCAAGGGGCTTTGCCTGCTGACCGCCGGCCTCCCCGGCGCCCGGTATCAGACCCGCAACCCGCGCACGAACGCCGCCTTCTCGTTCGCCGCCCCGATCAGGAACGCGAGGTCGGTACCGGTCGAGACATAGCGTGCGCCCGCCGCCACGCATTTCGCCACCAGGTCGGGCCGCCCGGCCAGGCCGCCCACCCCCACGTGCTTGCCCGAAGCCTGTGCCGCGGCGATGCAGCGCGCATAGGCGTCCGCCACTGCCGGGTGATCGTACTGGCCGGTGATGCCAAGCTCCGCGCACAGATCGTTGGTACCGACCATCAGCAGGTCGACGCCGTCGACCGCGGCGATCGCCGCCACGTTGTCGAGCGCGGCGATCGTTTCGACCATCACGACCACCATCGTGGCCGCGTTCAGCGCCGCGTTCGCCGCCGCCGGCGGGATGGTGCGATAGCCGAAATGCGGCAGCGCGCCCCCGGCGCCGCGTTCGCCGTGCGGCGGGAATTTCGCGCAGGCCACGATGCGGGCCGCGTCCTCGGCCGTTTGCACGTGCGGGGCGATCACGCCGAGCGCGCCGCCGTCGAGCAGCCGGCCGATCATGTCGGGCGAACGGCCCGGCACGCGTACCAGCGGCGTCACGCCTACCTCCAGCGCCGCCATGCAGATCTGGCAGGCGGTGTCGATCGACAGGGTGTTGTGCTCGATATCGACATAGATCGAATTGAAACCGGCGGTGGCGGCGATGCGCGCGATCTCGATGCCGCGGAAGGCGCGCACGGTCATCGAGGCGGCAACCTCGCCGCGGGCGAGCGTCTCGCGCAGGCGGTTGCGGATCAGCGGTTCGGTCATGGCTTCGGTTCCATCTGCAACGGTCGCCCGCGACGGGCGCTCCCCCGGGCCCAGCCTGCCATGGCGGGGCGCGGGAGGCCAGTTTGCCCCCGCCCTGCGGCTGCGGTACAAACCCGGGCCGGCCTCGTCCCGCGATCCGGCCCACCGCCAAGCGCCCGAACCGGAGGCACGCCCATGCAAGATGCTTACATCTGCGACTTTACGCGCACGCCGATCGGGCGCTACGCCGGCGCGCTGCGCGACGTGCGCACCGATGACCTCGCCGCGCACCCGATCCGGGTGCTGAAGGAACGCAATCCGGGCGTCGACTGGGATGCGCTCGATGATTGCTACATGGGTTGCGCCAACCAGGCCGGGGAAGACAACCGCAACGTCGCCCGCATGGCGGTACTGCTCGCCGGCCTGCCCACCACAGTGCCGGGCGCCACCATCAACCGGCTGTGCGGCTCCGGCCTCGATGCCGTCGGCACCGCCGCGCGCGCGATCCGCAGCGGCGAGATGGAGCTGATGCTGGCCGGCGGGGTGGAAAGCATGACCCGCGCGCCGTTCGTGATGGGCAAGGCCACCGAAGCCTTCTCCCGCCAGGCCGAGATCTACGACACCACCATCGGCTGGCGCTTCGTCAACAGCCTGATGAAGACGATGTACGGCACCGATGCGATGCCGGAAACCGGCGAGAACGTCGCCGAGGAATTCCAGATCAGCCGCGCCGACCAGGACGCGTTCGCGCTGCGCAGCCAGCAGAAAGCGGCCCGCGCGCAAGCCAGCGGCTTCTTCGCCCGCGAGATCGCCCCGGTCACGCTCAAAACCCGCAAGGGCGAAACGATCGTCGATCGTGACGAGCATCCCCGCCCCGATACCACGATGGAGATGCTGGCGAAGCTGAAAACCCCGTTCCGCATCCCGGGCAGCGTCACCGCCGGCAATGCCTCGGGCGTGAACGACGGCGCCGCGGCGCTGCTGCTGGCGTCCGAAGCGGCGGCGAAACGGCACGGCCTGACCCCGCGCGCCCGCGTGATCGCGATGGCCACCGCCGGCGTGCCCCCGCGCATCATGGGCATCGGCCCGGCGCCGGCCGTGCGCAAGCTGCTGGCAACGCACCGGCCTCACCCTCGCCGATATCGACGTCATCGAACTGAACGAGGCCTTCGCCAGCCCAGGGCCTCGCGGTGCTGCGCCAGCTCGGCCTGCCGGACGACGCCGAGCACGTGAACCCGCACGGCGGCGCCATCGCTCTCGGCCACCCGCTCGGCGCCAGCGGCGCACGCCTGGCGCTGACCGCGGTGAACGCACTGGAGGAACGCGGCGCCAGACGCGCCATCGCCACCATGTGCATCGGCGTCGGCCAGGGCATCGCGGCGCTGATCGAGCGGGTCTGAGGAAACAAGGCCAGGGGGGCAGTGCCCTTGGCGGGGTCCAGAGGCAGAGCCCTGGCCTTGCTTGCGAACGGTCAAACGTCCCGCTGCCGATCGGTCACCCGCTGGCGCGATCGGTGCAAATGATACCGCATCGCGAGGTCGGCCGCTTCGGCATCGCCGCGCGCGACCGCCTCGGCGATCGCCGCATGCTCGTCCAGCACACGCCGCGCCCGTTCCTGCGATCCGGCCTGGGTGATACTGAGCGCCACCGCCATCGTCTGGCTGATCGTCCCGGCCAGGGTGCGGAGCATTTCGGCGAACAACCGGTTGCCGCTGGCGGTGGCGATGGCGAGGTGGAACGCGAAGTCCGCCGCCGCCGGCGTCGTGCCGTCGGTGAACCGGTCGCCCAGGGCACGCAACGCGGCCTCGATCCGGTCGAGATCCGCAGCGCTGCGCCGGCGCGCGGCGAGGCCGGCGGCCTGGCCTTCCAGCCCGATGCGTACTTCCAGGCAGCGCAGCATCCCCGCGATGTCGGCGCCTTCCGCCAATCGGGTGAGCCCGTCCGGCGGCCGGCGCAGCACGAAGCTGCCGGAGCCCTGGCGGCTTGCGACCAGGCCGTCGGCGTGCAGCCGGGTCAGCGCCTCCCGCACCGTGGGGCGGGAGACGCCGAAGACGCGGCAGATCTCCTGCTCCGAGGGCAGACGTTCGCCTTCCTTCAAGGTGCCGGCGACGATCTGCTGCAGGATCTGCCCGTAGAGCCGGTCGGCCAGCCGTTCCTTGCGGGGCGGCTGCAGGTCGAGCTCCGTCATGCGCATTTCTCTTTTATCAGGTGGCGGCGGGCACTTTGTCAGACAAGTTGACAACTTGCCAGCCCGATGGTTGCTATCCGCCGCCCTGAGGAGACGCGCCATGCCGAATGTTTCGACCCCGCCCCGCAAGACCGCCGCCGAGTTGCGCAGCGCGCGCTGGTTCGGCCCCGCCGATCTGCGCTCCTTCGGGCACCGCTCGCGCGCCATGCAGATGGGCTTTGCTCCGGAGGAGTGGACCGGCCGGCCGGTGATCGCGATCGTCAACACCTTCTCCGACCTGCAGCCCTGCCACATGCATTTCAAGCAGCGGGTCGATGACGTGAAGCGCGGCGTGCTGATGGCCGGCGGTTTCCCGGTGGAGCTGCCGGCGCTGTCGGTGTCGGAAAGCTTCGTCAAGCCGACGACGATGATGTATCGAAACATGCTGGCGATGGAGACCGAGGAGCTTTTGCGCTCCCATCCCGTCGACGGCGCGGTGCTGCTAGGCGGCTGCGACAAGACGACGCCAGGCCTGCTGCTGGGCGCGACCAGCATGGGCATCCCGGCGATCTTCGTGCCCGCCGGGCCGATGCTGCGCGGCAACTGGCAGGGCAAGGTGCTCGGCTCCGGCTCCGATAGCTGGAAATACTGGGACGAGCTGCGCGCGGGCAAGATCACCGAGCAGGACTGGCTCGGCGTGGAGGGCGGCATCGCGCGCTCCTACGGCACCTGCATGACCATGGGCACCGCGAGCACCATGACCGCGATCGCCGAAGCCGTGGGCATGGTGCTGCCGGGCGGGTCGTCCATCCCCGCCGCCGATGCGGGCCACATCCGCCTGTGTTCGAAATCCGGCCGGCGCATCGTGGAGATGGTGTGGGAAGACCTGACGCCGGCGCGCATCCAGACCCGGCCCGCGTTCGAGAACGCGATCGCGGTGGCGATGGCGATGGGATGTTCCACCAATGCGATCATCCATCTGATCGCCATGGCGCGGCGTGCGGGGGCCGACATCGGGCTCGATGATTTCGAGCGCGCGAGCAGGCTGGTGCCGGTGATCGGCAACGTGCGCCCAAGCGGCAGCACGTATCTGATGGAGGATTTCTACTATGCGGGCGGCCTGCGGGCGCTGATGGGGCGGATCGCCGCGCATCTGCACCTCGATTGCCTGACCGTCACCGGGCACACGATCGGCGAGAACATCGACGGCGCGCGGGTGTTCAACGACGACGTGATCCGCCCGCTCGACAAGCCGATCTACGGTGAGGGCTCGCTCGCGGTGCTGCGCGGCAACCTGGCCCCCGACGGCTGCGTCATCAAGCCCGCCGCGATGGACCAGAGGTTCCTAAAACATTCCGGCCCCGCGCTGGTGTTCGACGACTATCCGGCGATGAAGAAGGCGGTCGAGGACGAGAGCCTGGACATCACCGCCGACCACGTGCTGGTGCTGCGCAACGCCGGGCCGCAGGGCGGGCCGGGGATGCCGGAATGGGGCATGCTGCCGATGCCGAAGAAGCTGCTGAAACAAGGCCACCGCGACATGCTGCGGCTGTCGGACGCGCGCATGAGCGGCACCAGCTACGGCGCCTGCGTGCTGCACGTGGCGCCGGAATCCTGGATCGGCGGTCCGCTCGCCTTGCTACGCACCGGCGATATCGTCAGCATCGACGTCGCCGCCCGCAGCATCAGCATGGAAGTATCGGACGACGAGCTGGCCCGCCGCCGCGCCGCCTGGACGCCGCCCGAACCGCGCTACGGCCGTGGCTACGGCTGGGTCTACACGAAGCACATCCAGCAGGCGAACGAAGGCTGCGACTTCGACTTCCTGCGCACCGAGTTCGGCGTGCGCGTGCCCGAACCCGCCATCTACTGACCGGAGCGACGACATCATGGCCCTGAGCCCCGAGACGCGCGCGAAGCTGCGCGGCGTCAGCACCGCGACCCTGGCAACCGCGCTGTTCAAGCGCGGCCTGCACCACCAGATGATCCAGGACGTGCTGCCGCTGTCGCCCCCGAAACAATCCATGGTGGGTGAGGCGTTCACCCTGCGCTACATCCCCGCGCGCGAGGACCTGAACCGCATCGACGTCTTCCGCGATCCCGCCCATCCGCAGCGGAACGGGATCGAGACCTGCCCGCCCGGCATGGTGTTCGTGATCGACAGCCGCAAGGACGCGCGCGCCGCCTCGGCGGGCGGCATCCTGGTCACGCGGCTGATGCAGCGCGGGGTGGAAGGCGTGGTGACTGACGGCGGCTTCCGCGATTCGGCGGAGATCGCCGCCCTCGGCTTTCCCGCCTTCCACCACCGGCCGTCGGCACCGACCAACCTCACCTTGCACCAGGCGGTGGACGTCAACGTGCCCATCGCCTGCGGCGACGCGCCGGTCTGGCCGGGCGACGTGATGGTGGGCGATTCGGACGGTGTCATCGTCATCCCGGCCGGCATCGCCGAGGAGATCGCGGCGGAGGCGGTGGAAATGACCGCGTACGAGGATTTCGTCACCGAGCGCGTGCGCGCCGGAGCCACGATCGTCGGCCTCTATCCGGCGACCGATCCCGCGAACCTCGCGGCGTTCGCCCGCTGGCGCGAGCAGCACGGGCGCTGAGCGCGCCGGTTCAGCCGAGATGCGGCAGGGCGAGCCAGGCCTCGCTCTGCATCTCGTCCAGGCGCGAGGCGGTGCGTTCGAACATCGCCGCGTTCTCGCCGCGCTGATACAGCTTGTCCGGCGCCGCGGCGGCGGAGGCGAGCAGCTTCACCCGCTGATCGTAGAGCGTATCGATCAGGGTGATGAAGCGCCGCGCCTCGTCGTAATTGTCGGGCGAGAGGCGCGGGATGTCGTCCAGGATCAGGGTATGGAACCGGTTCGCGATCGCGAGGTAATCGCCCGGTCCGAGCGGCCTGCCGCACAGCGCAGCGAAGTCGAACCGCGCCACCCCCTCGGCGGCGACCGGCACCAGGAGCCGTCGGCCGTTCACGATCAGGGTGAGCGGCGCCGGCATGACACCACCGGTCAGTTCCCCGAACGCCGCATCCAGCGCGCGGCGCGCCATCGCATCCGCCGGCACATGCCAGGTGCGCAAGGCGCGCATCCGGGCACGGCGGAAGTCGCGCGCCGCATCCAGTTCCAGCACATCGAGACGCCGCTTGATCAAGGCGATGAACGGCAGGAACGCATCCCGCCCCGGCTGACCCTTGAACAGGTCGTCGGGCATGGTGTTGGAGGTGGCGACCACCACCACGCCGCGGTCGAACAGCGCCTCGAACAGCCGGCCCAGGATCATGGCGTCGGCGATGTCGTGCACCTGGAATTCGTCGAAGCAAAGCAGCGCGGCGCGGGCGGCGAGCTGGTCGGCGAGCGGGGGGATCGGGTCGTCAACCCCCGGATCGGCACGCTTGATCGCGTGCATCGACGCGTGTGCGTCCTGCATGAAGCGATGGAAATGGATGCGGCGCTTGCGGCGCACATCGGCGCTCGCGAAGAACAGATCCATCAGCATGGATTTGCCGCGGCCGACGGCACCGACCAGATAGAGGCCGCGCGGCGCCTCCTCGGCGGGGCCGCGACGACGCAGCAGGGCGAGCAGCCCGTTACCCGGTCGGCGGGGCTTTGGGTCGTACCCGCGCAGCGCCGTCCACAGCGCCTGCAGCCGCTGGGCCGCCAGCGCCTGGGCCGTGTCGGGCACGAGGTCGCCGGCCGCCACCAGCGCCCGATAGGCCGGCAGCGGCCCGGCGGCGGGATCGTGTGTCAGGATGTCCATGTCAGGGTCGGGTGGATACACGATCCCGCGCCGGCGGGCGAGCTTGACACCCCGGGGGGGCTCCGTACCTCCGAGGCGGAGGCCATCGTCCGCGCCGCCGCCTGTCCCTCTGACTGTGCTGGTCCCGATCATGCAAGTGCTCGACTACGATGCCCTGGCCGCCGCGCCGCTCGCGACCGCCCCCTTCCCGCACCTGCTGGTGCCCGATTTCGTCCCCCCCGCGGCGCTCGCCGCCGTCGTCGCCGACCTGCCGCCGATCGCCAAGGGCGGGTCCTTCCCGCCGGGGTCGCTGCCGCTCGGCCCGGCGGCGCGCGCGCTGATGGCGGAGATGGAAGGACCGCGGCTGCGCGCCGCCATCGCCGCGCGCCTCGACCTCGACCTGTCCGACGCCCCCACCATGGTCACGCTGCGCGGCCACACCGGCCCGCGCGACGGGCGCATCCATTGCGATTCCACCGCCAAGCGGGTGACGGTGCTGCTCTATTTGAACCAGGCGACCGACGCCTGGGCGAGCCATGAGGGCTGCCTGCGCCTACTGCGCGGCCCGGACGACATCGAGGATTTCGCGGTCGAGGTCCCACCGGTGAACGGCACCCTGCTCGTCTTCCCCAACGGTCCGACCACCTGGCACGGCCACAAGACCTTCGTCGGCCCGCGCTATTCCGTGCAACTCAACTACATGACCACGGATGCCAAGGCGCGTTCGGAGTTGCGCCGCCACCGCATCTCGGCTTTCGTCAAGCGGCTGACCCGCGCCGCCTGACCCGACCTGCCCGGGCCGTCGGTGCGACGGATCGGGAGGGAACGGGAATGGACGCGGATCAGCGCGAGATCCTGATCGTCGGCGCCGGCATCGGCGGCCTGACCCTGGCGCTCGCGCTGCACCAGGCCGGCCTGCGGTGCCGCGTGTTCGAGCAGGTGGCCGAAATCCGCCCGCTCGGCGTCGGCATCAACGTGCTGCCGCACGGCGCAGCGGAACTCGCCCGCCTGGGGCTGGAGGACGCTCTCGCCGCCGTCGCGGTGCAGACGCAGGAAAGCGCCTTCTTCAACCGCTTCGGCCAGGCGATCTGGCGCGAGCCGGCCGGCCGCGCCGCCGGCTTCGCCCATCCGCAATTCTCGATCCACCGCGGCGACCTGCAACGCCTGCTGCTGGAGGCGGTGCGCGCGCGGCTCGGCGCCGACGCGGTGTGCACCGGCTGGGCCTGCCTCGGGGCGGACGCGGACGCCACCGGGGTAACACTGCGCTTCCGTGACCGCCCCCCGGTGCGCGGCGCCGCGGCGATCGCCTGCGACGGGATCAACTCCGTGCTCCGCAAGCAGTTCTATCCGCACGAAGGCCCGCCGCGCTATTCCGGGTACAACATGTGGCGCGGCGTCACCGTCTGGCCGCGCTTTCTGACCGGGGCCAGCATGGTGCGCGCCGGCTGGCTCGCCACCGGCAAGATGGTGATCTACCCGATCCGCAACGATGTCGATGGCGAAGGCCGCCAACTGGTCAACTGGGTGGCGGAGATCGAAACCCCGCGCCATCGCGACCGCGACTGGAACCGCGCCGGTCGGCTGGAGGATTTCCTGCCCGCGTTTGCCGACTGGACCTTCGACTGGCTCGACGTGCCGGGCATGATCCGCGCCGCCGAGCAGGTGCTGGAATTCCCCATGGTCGACCAGGACCCGCTGCCGGCCTGGAGCTTCGGGCGCATCACCCTGCTCGGCGATGCGGCGCACCCCATGGTGCCGCGCGGCTCCAACGGCGCCGGCCAGGCGATCCTGGATGCGCGTGCGCTCGTCGACTGCCTGGCGCGCGGCGGCGACCCCACGGCGGCGCTGGCCGAATACGAACGGTTGCGCCTGGAACCGACCACCCAAATCGTGCTGACCAACCGCGCCAATCCGCCGGACGCGATCCTGCGCGAAGTGTTCCTGCGCAGTGGCGACAAGAAATTCTCCCGCATCGAGGACGTGATCGCGCCCGGCGAACTGCGCGCACTGTCGGAAAGCTACAAGGCAGTGGCTGGCCTGCGGCGCGCGCCGTAGCCGCGCGGCGGGCGCTGGCACACCGCACCGGTCGCAGGCAAGCTTCCGCCCGCAACATCTCCCGGCCGCCAGAGCCGGGCAGCAAGGGGAAAACTATGTCCGATGGAACGGGAGCGGCGGCCCCGCGGGAAGCGGCCCGCGCCCCGGTGCTGGTCGCCTGGCTCTGCGGCGTCGTGCTGGCGCTGGAGGGCTATGATTTCGCCTCCGTGGCCTTCGCCGCGCCCTCACTCATCGATGCCTGGCACGTCAAGCCGGTGGTGTTCACCGGCGTGTTCACCGCCGGCAACATCGGCCTGCTGTTCGGCGCCCTGATCGCCGGGCCGATCGGCGACCGCATCGGCCGCAAGCCGGTGCTGATCGCCTGCGTCGGCACCTTCGGCCTGTTTTCCCTCATCAGCGCCTTCGCCCCCGGTCCGCAGGCGCTGCTCTGGTTGCGCTTCGGCACCGGCCTCGGGCTCGGCGGCGGGGTGCCGCTGGCGATCGCGCTCGCCACCGACCACGCGCCGGAGGGACGGCAGGGCAGGCTCGTGATCCTGATGAGCTCCGGCATCTCGATCGGCAACACGATCGGCGGGCTGGCGGCCAGTCAGATCGTGCGCTTCCTCGGCTGGCCATGGATTTTCGTCCTGGGCGGGGCGTTGCCCCTAATTGTCGCCGCAACGCTGATCGCCTGGCTGCCTGAATTGGATGTGCTGCACGACGCGCCGGCGCCGGCCAACCGGGCCGCGGCGCTGTTCGGCGGCGGCCTGGCGCCGTCCACCCTGTTGCTGTGGGTGATGAATTTGCTCAACCTGCTGAACAACTATCTGATCCTGCTGTGGCTGCCGGCGATCCTGCACGCGGTCGGAGTCACCCCCGCATGGGCGATCTTCGCCACCACCACCTATGCGTTCGGCACCATCCTCGGCGCCTTAGCCACCGCGCCGATCGTGGACCGGCTGGGAATGGAGCGGGTGCTGACCTGGCTGCTGGCCCTCGGTGCCCTGGCGATGTTCGCGATCGGCGTGCTGAACCCGCCGTTCGGGCCGCTGGTGGTGGCGATCGGGCTGGCCGGCATCGGCATCGGCGGCTGCCAGCACGGGATCAACGCACTGTCCGGTCGGGTCTACCCGCCCGCGATCCGCTCGACCGGGGCCGGCTGGGCCACCGGCGCGGGGCGGGTCGGCACCATCGCCGGGCCGCTGCTGGGCGGCGCGATCCTGGCGCTCGGCGGATCGGGGCGGGACGTGCTGGCGGCGGCGACCTTGCCGGCGCTGGGCGTCACTCTGTCGATGGCCGGCCTCGGGGTCGCGCAGCGACGGCTGCGCGCGCGGCAGCGCTGAGCACCGGGGCAAGCTGCCGAAGGTTTCATCCCCCGCGCGGAGGTAGTGGGTCAGTTTGGATGTCTCCAAAGGGTGGTAAGCGGAAGTCCGTCTGAAGGTCTTCCAACGGCAGCTTCGCGCCCATCTTGGTCGTTCCGGGCCACCCGGCGAGTTCCCGAAAGCGGACAATCCAAGCCTGCGGAGATCTGCTGGAAGCGCTGCCAGTACCCAGCTTCGTTGGTGCGCGAGACGTATCGGAAAGTCGCTCCTCCGTCGATGACGACCCCGCATGGTCGGCGAAGTGCGTGCCGTTTTACCATTCAAGCTGTATCGATCCACGCGAGTCCTACAAGGTCGATCGAGTGGGAGTGAGGGAAGAGCAGCGCGGGATAGAGTAGGTTAGCGTGGCGTATTGGATGCGATGTTGTCTCTGCAATAGCAGTCGATAGATCTCGCATCGTGGTTTGATGCACATAGTGACTTCAATCCATTCCGGTCCGCGCTTCCCACGTCAGCGCATTTTCATCCCGCGTGTTCGCTTGTCATCAACGTGACTTCGGGTTTTGTCGGTAGCGCCCGAGCGGCTCTTCACGTGATCGATGAAGACTCGCAGCTTCGGCATCATTTGCCGGTAGCCGGGATAGTAGAGAAACACACCCGGCACCATGGGCGCGAAGGGTTCCAGCACGCGCACGAGTTTCCCCGCTTTCACCGCGCCGGCTGCGATCGGCTCGGGCACCTGCGCAAGGCCCAGTCCTTTGACGGCCGCGCCAAGCACTGTGGGAATGTCGTTGGCGATAAGTGGTCCTGAAACGATGACTTCGACTGCCTCGTTGCCGTTGACAAAGGACCAGGGCGCGATCGACCCGTTTGAGCGGCGCATGCGCAGGCAGGCGTGCCGGCGCAGATCGTCGATGAGTTCCGGCCGCTGTCGCCGGCGCAGATAGTCGAGGCTGCCGACCACGGTCAGCGGGAACGACGGCGTCAGACGCACCGCGATCATATCGGCCTCGATGAACTGGCCGAGCCGGATGCCGGCGTCAAATCCTTTGGCAGCGATATCGACCAGATCCGCGCTTGCGGCGATCTCCACCTCGACCTCGGGATAGGCTTGGCAGAACGACGCGATCAGCGGCTCCAGCAGGATCGGCACCACCGCCCGCGGCACCGTGAGGCGCAACAGTCCGGCAGGCCGCTGCCCAAGGTCACGCGCAACCTCACTTGCGGCGACAAGCTCCTCGAAAGCGGGCTTTGCACGCGAGTGAAATCGCTCGCCGGCTTCGCTCAGGCCGACGCTGCGCGTCGTGCGGATGAAAAGTGCTGCGCCGACGCGCGCCTCAAGTGCGCGCACCGCCTGGCTGATCGCCGATGGTGTTACCCCGAGCGCCGCGGCCGCTTTGCGAAAACTGCGGTGATGGGCGACGCTCAGGAACGCCTCTACGCCGTCGAGCGCGCCTTGCCTGACCGTGAAGTTCTGCTTCATAGCCCATCAATGTTATCGCGGATAGTCGCTCACCGAAAGTGGTCGTACATGTGACGTGCAAATCAGTAGTTACGCACGGAGGACCGCTGATGACTGCCGCCGCTGTTCCCGCTGGTATCGTCCCGCCTGGTCCCGCCTGGCGCAGCCTGCTTTGGCTCATCCCGCTGACGGTCCTGTGGATCGTGTTGATCTACTGGCAGCCGTTTATCCCGGCGAGCGGCGTTCCGACCTCGGCACATCAGTTGATGGCCCATGGGCTTATCGCGGTCGGTTTGTGGCTCGGCCTCGAGAGCACCGACCTGACGCCGAGCCAACGCCGCACGACCTGGCTGGCGGTCATGATCCCAGACACTCTTTGGTTCGCTGTCGCCTGGAGCGCGGCGATCAATGGTGTCTTCATCACGGGCGCTTCACCCTTCCCGTTGCTGCCGTTGGCGATCTTCCTGCCGGTGATCATCGGCGCGCCCCTGCTGCTGTTGTCGAAGCGTGTGGGGCAGGTGCTCGACGCGATGCCGGCGACCTGGCTCGTCGCTCTTCAGCTTTACCGCGTATTCGGCAGCTGGGCTCTCGCTGCCTGGCTGCGTGCGGCGTTGCCCGGCGTGTTCGCGTTGCCGGCGGGAATTGGCGATGTGCTGACCGGCCTGTTCGCCGTGCCGGCGGCGATCGCCGTGGCGACCGGCACGGCTCAGGGCCGAAGGGCCGCGATGATCTGGAATATCTTCGGCCTGGCCGACTTCGCCGTCGCGATCACCTTGGGGATGGTCACCTCGCCCGGCCGGTTCCAGCTGATCGTTCCGAATTTGCCGAGCATCGGCGCCGGCGCTTATCCGAATGTGCTGACCCCCGCTTTCGTGGTGCCAAGCTCGATCCTGCTGCATGCGCTGTCGCTGCGCCAACTGCGCCGGCGCGGCCGGGCGGAGGCGGCGCGGCGCTAGACGCGCCTCTGCACGTCCGAATGTCGCCAATAGAGCGAAACCCACGCTGCGTGTCCGCTTTTGCCTTCTTATGGCCGAAAGCCGCCTGTCGGCTTTCGGCCAACTTCGGCCGCTGCCAACCGGCCGGTCGATAGGCAGCTATGGTCGGAACCCGACGTTCAAACCTACCCACGACCGCGCGGGGACCGGGCAAGCCGCGCTGGGCAGATTGTGCGTACTACCGGGAAGGGCTTGAGCTCGCCCGACATGCGCGGCGGGATCAGTGTACGGCCGCGCCGGACGCGGCAGGCTGGAGAACGGCGCCCCACCGCTCCCTGGCGGCGAGTTCGGCCAGCAGCGACCAAACACGCTCAGGCTGGATCGGCACTTCCGGGTCGTTGATCAGACGATCGAGCTCGGCGAGCTTCCGGCCGTATTCCGGTTCGTTCATGTCCTCGGCGTCGGTCATCGTCGCAGCCTCCTGTCCGTTCGGGACGGCGCACAGAAGGCCGGACGAATGGGGCGACCGCGTGGCGGCGGCGTGCCGCGAGTACGGCAAGCGATCGGCCGCCGAGTTGCATGCCCGCCGGCCCGAGGCGCGATGCCCGAAGCGGCCGGGAAACCGCCCCGGCCGCGTCCCAGCGCATCTCGTGTCCGGCAGCCGATATCAGCCGTGCGGCGCCGTCTCCGGATGATGCACCGGGGAGACGTGCGTCGAGCTGGTGTGCATCGGAGCCGTATGAGCGACGTGATGCACCGGCCGATGGGAAACGTGATGCACCGACCTGTGCGTGACATGGTGCACCGACCTGTGCGTGACATGGTGCACCGGCTTGTGCACGACATGATGCGTGGGGCGGTGCGTCACATGATGCACGGGCGCGGGCGCGACGTGGTGCACGGGCGGGGAGACGGATTGGGCCAGCACCGGCGCGGCGCCCGCGGCAACGAGGGGAAGGGCAAGGCCAAGCGCGGCCAGAAGCTGTCTGCGGAACGTGCTCACGGGATTTGGCTCCAGTCAAAGGCGTTGCTGACCGGCACCTGAGAAGTCAGATGGAGAACCAGTCGCAATCGATTGACACATTATAAAAAACCCACAAACGGGGCAAGCCTCGTCCGCGTTACAGCAGGCACAGCGCCCGAAGCTCCTGTCGCAGCGCCGGCGGCAGCGCCGCCTCCCCCCGTGTCGGGGCGGCGGCGGCCAGGTCGGACGGGGCCTCCGCCGGCCCCAGGTAGCGCCAGCCCTGGAACGGCTTCACCGGACGCCCGTCCAGCAACACCAGAGTCGGGTCCAGCAGCAGCGCCGCACAGGCGCTGCCGTCCTCCCAATGGTCCTCGACGATATCCAGAACCGCCTGGCGCACCCCCAGGAACCCGCCGATCACCCAATAGATCGAGCCACCATCGGTCACCTCGGCGGCCCGGCGAGGGAAATTGCGGGTGCGGTGGCACAAGGGCGGCGTGCGCGCCACCCGCTCCGCCTGCAACGCGCGCAGGTGCTCGACATCGCGCACGCCGACGGCGAGTTTCATCAAGTGCAGCATCAGGGACAACTCGTGCTCATGCCCGGGTATTCTTCGCCCCCGCCGCGCCGCCGGCAAGCCCGATCCGCTCCCGCCCCCGGCCCGCTCCGGCGGAAGTGCGCCTTTTCAGGATCCCGGCCCCTTCCCCCTCCCCCACCGCTTGCGGTTATGCTGCGCCGATGCTCCAGGATGCCACCGCCGCTCCGATCACCCCGCCGATCATCACCCTCGACCGGGTCAACAAATCCTATGGCGCCCACCACGTCCTGCGCGACGTGTCGCTGAACGTCGCGGAAGGCGAACGGGTGGTGATCTGCGGCCCCTCCGGCTCCGGCAAATCCACCCTGATCCGCTGCGTCAACCGGCTGGAAACGCACGAGCGGGGCCGCATCGTGGTGGACGGCACCGAATTGTCCGACCGCCCCGGCGACCTGCGCCGGGTGCGCCAGGAGGTCGGCATGGTGTTCCAGTCCTTCAACCTGTTCCCGCACCTCACCATCCTGCAGAACTGCACCCTGGCGCCGATCCAGGTACGCGGCATGAGCAGGCCGGACGCCGAGGCGCTGGCGATGCGCCTGCTCGAACGCGTGCGCATCCCCGAGCAGGCGCACAAATATCCGACGCAACTTTCCGGCGGGCAGCAGCAGCGCGTGGCGATCGCACGCGCGCTCTGCATGCGCCCGAAGGTCATGCTGTTCGACGAACCCACCTCCGCGCTCGATCCCGAAATGATCCAGGAGGTGCTGGAGGTGATGATCGAACTCGCCCGCTCCGGCATGACCATGCTCTGCGTCACCCACGAGATGGGCTTCGCCCGCCAGGTGGCCGACCGGGTCGTGTTCATGGACCAGGGCGAGATCGTGGAGACCGGGCCGCCGGCGACCCTGTTCGCGGCCCCAAGCACCGAGCGGTTGCGCAGTTTCCTCGCCCGCATCCTGCGGGAGAGCTGACCGGCGTCTTCGCGGCAGGACCGCGACGCTTCTCCCTCTCCCCCGCGCTTTCCGGGAGGAGAGGGCAGGATGAAGGGGGCAACGCGCCCTCCGATCCGCATCCTGTGCCGCGCGCGCCCCCCTCACCCCAACCCTCTCCCCCCGCAAAGCGCGGGGGGAGAGGGAGAAGCGCGTGTAAGGGCGGGGTCTCCCGCGGCGCAGTCCTCGAGATACGCGAGCGCCGCCGCGCGGAACGGGGCGATGCTCTTGTAGCGCGCCGTTTCCTCCGGCAGGGCCCGCACCGCGCCGGCCAGGCGCGCCGCGACCTCCGCGTGGGCCGCGATGCGTGCCAACGGGTAGACATGCACCCGGATGGCGAACAGCACGGCGCCGCTGTCCGGCAGCCGGCGCAGGGTCTGACGCTCCACCCGCAGCCAGAGCCGATCGCCGGCATTCGCCGCCGTGATGCGCGGGTCATGCGCGGCACGGAACTTACCCGTGGGCTGGAACAGGGCCGGATCGTCGACGACCGCCCAGTTCAGGCGCAGCGCCACGCGACCGGGCTTGATGGCAGCCATGATGCGATCGACCGGGCGGGCCAGGCGCTCGGCATAGAGCGGTACCGGCGCGTGCACCGCGGCCAGCGGCAGGCCCAGCTTGTCGGCGAGCCGCCAGCGGCTGGGGAAGCACAGCACCGCCGCATCCAGCACCGGGACCTCCCCGTCCAGCCGCACCAGGCACAGATCCTCCTGCACCAGCCGGCCGGCGATCTCCAGCGGATCGCACGGCGGGTCCGCAAGATCCCACTCCTCCCCGGTCAGCCGGTTGCGCAACGTCCGGCCATCGCGCAGGAATCCATCCGGAAAGCGCACCGGCAGGTGCGCGGCCAGCAGGGTCAGCGTTTCCCGCCGTGCCGCGGCGGACCCGCCGAGGGCGCCGAACACCTCGTCATGCCGGGCGGCGAGCAGAGTGCGGCGCAGCGCCATTTCTTCCGTGTAGCGCACGTCGCGCTCGATCCATTCCGCTTCCGGGCAGGCGGTGAGGTCCATCGCCATGCGGTACGGCCCCGGCGCAAACGGCAGATGCACCACCTGGCGGGGGAGACCGGTCGCGCGATCAGGCGGCGGCGTCGGGACGGGCGGGATCATGCAGGGACTCGCTGCCGGGTTCGGGCACCTCGTCATACAGCGTGCGCGCCTCGGTGGCAGGCCCGCGCCGCGCCGCCAGCGCGCGCACCCGCACCACGCGGACGTTGTCGCGCAGCGCCAGGGTGAGCACGTCGCCCGCCCGCACCCGCGCGTGCGATTTGTCGGTCGGCTGGCGATTGCGCCGCACCCCGCCGGTCGCCACCAGCCGGGCGCAGTCGGCGCGCGACTTCAGGAACCGCGCGCACCAGAGCCAGATATCCAGCCGCTGCCAGGCGTCCGACGCCCCGGCCGCCTGCCCCGCCGCATCTCTGGGCGGCAGGACCGGTTCCGATTCCTGGGCGCGTGCCACCGCCCTACCGCAGCAGCGCCGCCAGGGCGGCGAACGGACCCGTGGCCACCGGCGCCGGCCGGGGCGGCGCCGCGCGGGCGCTGCGGACCGCGGACACGACGGACGGCGCGCGCCCCGCTGTCTCCCGCCGCCGGCGCAGCGGCACCAGCAACGCGGGCGCCGGTGGGCCGTACTGCGCCGGAGCCGGCACTTCGGCGGGAACGACCCGGTAGCCAAGCACGCGCAGCACCGCCGGCAACCATGCGCCGCGCACGCCCAGGCGGGACGCCAGTCCGGGTGGAAGCAGGGCGGCGCCCGGTCGGGTGGCGTGGGCCAGCTCTGCCGCCGCCCGTTCCGCCACATCGAGCCGCAGCAGCACCGGCCCGGCCGGCACCCAGCCCATCGCGCCGGCGAATCCGTCCGGCCACTCGGCAGGCGGGGCCAGCGCGACCGCTCCCGCCGGCGGCTCGGGCGTGGGCAGGGGCACGCCCGCCCACAACGCCCAGAGCCGCGCGCGCAGGGCCGCCGGCCCCGGTTTCACCAGCGCCGGCAGGAACAGCGCGAACCGCCCCGCCGTCACGCCGAGCGGCTTGAGTTTCCGGCGCAAGGTCGGATCCACGCCCGTCGTCCCACCGTCGGCGAGCAGCCCCAGCCCCCCGGCGAGCAGGTGCAGCGGCCCGCGCAACGCAGCGTCGTCCGCCGCTTGCGCGACCGCGCGGAACAACGGCGCCAGCCCGCCGGCGATCACGTCGTCCAGCCAGTGTTGCAGCCGCGCCCGCAGCCGTTCGCGTTGCGCGCCATCCAGGAATTCGCTGTCGATCACCTCGACCTGCGGGCGCAGCGCGGAGGCGCCGCGGCGCAACCGGGCGATCGGGTAGCCGTCCCAGGCGATGCGCTGGTCCGGCGTGAAGGCGAAGGCCGCATCCGGCGCCGCTTCCGCCGCCGCCACCCGGCGCGGTACCTCGTCGGAGAGCGCGCGGCGGGCGGCGCGCAGGACGAGCTTGCGCGCATCCCCGCCGGCGGCGGGATCGGGGATGAAGGTGAAGCCTTCCAGCCGGCCGACGCCGTGCCCCTCCACCACCACCTCCCCGCGCCGCGTCACCGCCGAGAGCAGCGCCCCGCCCTCGCCCGCGTCCAGTCCGCGGATCAGCAAGGTGGCGCGGCGATCGACGAAGCGGGCGAGCAGGCGCTCGTGCAGCGCATCCGACAGCAGATCCTCAACTTCGCGGGCGCGCGCCTGCCAGGACGCGGCGTCGCGCACCCAGTCGGGGCGGGCGGCGATATAGGCAGAGACGCGGATGCCGGCGAGGCGTTGCATCAACGTGTCGATATCGCCCTCCGGCCGGGCAAGGGCCGCGATCTGCGCGGCCAACCAGTCGGTCGGCACGGTGCCGCCGTCGACGACATGGCCGAAAATGCGCGCGCACAGCCTGGTGTGGGTCTCGTCGGCGAGCTTGCGGAAATCGGGAATCTGGCAGGCGTCCCACAGCCGGCGCAGCCGCGCGCGACCAGCGGCGAGGCGGCGAATCTCGGGCTCGCGCGCGAGCGCGGCCAGGGTTTCGAGGTCGGAGGCGTCGTTGCCGCGCACGAGGCCCGGCCTGGGCGACGGGGCCAGCAGGCTGCCCAGCAGCGCATCGATGCCGCTGAAATCGAGATCCGCGTTGCGCCAGCAGAGCTGGGTCAGCGGGTCGAACCCGTGCGCCTCCACCGCGCTCGCGAGCGCGTCGTCCATCGGCGGACAGGCGGCGGTGGTCCCGAACGTGCCGTCGCGCATGCCCCGCCCGGCGCGGCCGGCGATCTGCGCGACCTCGGCCGGCATCAGGCGGCGGATGCGGTGGCCGTCGTGCTTCGACAGACCGGCGAAGGCGACGTGGTCGACATCCATGTTGAGGCCCATGCCGATCGCGTCGGTCGCGACCAGGAAATCGACTTCCTTGTCCTGGTAGAGCGCCACCTGGGCGTTGCGCGTGCGCGGGGACAGGCGGCCCATCACGACGGCGCAGCCGCCGCGCCGGCGGCGGATCGCCTCGGCGATGGCGTAGACCTCGGCGGCGGAGAACGCGACCACGGCGCTGCGCGGCGGCAGTTTCGTGAGCCTGGTCGCGCCGGCGTGGTGCAATTGCGAAAGCCGCGGCCGGGTCTCGATCTGCGCGCCGGGCACCAGGCGCGCGAGCAGTGGCCGGATCGTTTCGGCGCCGAGGAACATGGTCTCCACCAGGCCGCGCGCCGCCAGCAGCCGGTCGGTGAAGATGTGGCCGCGGTCGGGATCGGCGCAGAGCTGGATCTCGTCGACCGCGACGAACTCGGCGGCGCGATCGAGCGGCATGGCCTCGACGGTGCAGGAAAACCAGCGCGCATCGGGCGGGACGATCTTTTCCTCCCCGGTGATCAGCGCAACGTGCTTCGCGCCCTTCAGGCGCACCAGCCGGTCGTAGTTCTCCCGCGCGAGCAGGCGGAGGGGGAAGCCGATGATGCCGGAGGCGTGGGCGGCCAGCCGCTCGATCGCGAGATGCGTCTTGCCGGTGTTGGTGGGGCCGAGCACGGCCTTCACCCGCGGGGCGAATCCGGACATGGCCCTCATGTTTGGCGGCAGGGGCGGCGAATGCAAGGGCTGCCTTGCCGGGCCAGCAATTCTCATTTTGCCACGCATGCGCGCATGACCAGGGGGCGCGGCGGGAAGCAGGTTCCACCACGGCGGCACGGAGAAGGGTCGGGAGTCCGCGGCGACGGCGGCCTTCTCCGTGCCGCCGTGGTGGAACCTGCTTTTGCGCCTCGCCCGCCCCTTCGCCGGCAAAACGAGGATTGCTGCCGGATACCGACCCAAGCCCCCGGGGGGAGGCGTTAGCCGTGAGGAATTAAGTTCGATATCGAAACAATAAGGCCGCGCGTCCGCCGCCCCCGCTCAGCCCGGAATTTGCGTTCCATCCGCCAAGGTCAGCCCCGCGCACCCGCGCCAGACCGGCCGCCGGTCCCGCCTACCCGCGGCGGGCAGGCACCACAGCGCGACAATGTCCGTCACGGAAACGCCCCTTCGCCCGCGCGCACGCGTAGTCGGCCGCCGCCGCCTCGGCCTCCGCGCGCCCGCCGGGCACCAGGATCACCGGCCGGCGCCGCCGCCGCGAGGCGGGCAGCAGCGCGCGATCCACCCCGAGCATCCAGCCAAGCGAGCGCAGGATCGGCCCCAGCCGGGGATCGGCGGCCAGCATCTCCGCCATCGCCGGCTCGCGCAGCAGGTCTTCCATCTGCGCGCGGCCGGCGGCGGCTTGCGGGACCAGCCGCAGCAGCCAGCGCCAGGACCGCGGCAGCCCAGTGCGTTCGGGCGGCGGGTCAGCCGGAGCGAAGCGGAGGTCGTGGGTGGGAACGAATTTCGATTCGGGCGGCTTGGGGGCGGGCTTCGGGGGCGGGATCGGGGTGCCGGCGACGGCGCGGAACCGGGCGGCGAGATGGCGCAGCCGGGCCAGCAGGGCGCCGGCGTGCGCGGGTTCCAGGCCCGCCTGATGTGCCCCCGCCTGGTCACGCCCCGCCTGATCGCGCCCCGCCGGATCGCGCCCCGCCGGGTCGCGCAAGCCGCCGATGCGGTCGGCCAGCCAGGCGACGAGGCTGGTCAGACGGTCGAGGAGGGGGGGGAGGGTCATGGGTTGCGAACATATATAGAACATTCGTCCGGGGCGAGGCAACAGGTTTGTGCGCAGCGGATGCGCTATCGAGCACGCCGTAGGCGGCAGTAGCGCCGGGCCCGCGCACATTCCAACTCGCATGCGTGATATCGGCCGCGCAGGTCATCAGACCCCCTGACAGCACGCACGCGCCAAGCCGCTATGAAAGCCGAGCCGAGATGGGGATCGACCGAGAGAAATTTCAGGAAACGACGGATTTAGAATTGCTGTTGCCGGGCCGCTCCCGCGCGCCAACTCCGATCGCTGCCCGCGATCGCGATCATCGCCGGATTTGTGCTGCGAACGCGGGCGAACGATGCGCATTTCATCGCTCTGAGCCTATTTTCTGGTCTTGCCTGGGGCGCCCGGCAAACGCCTCCGCCCGATTTCATGGCACGGCTCTTGCGTGAACGGCGGCATGGATTGCCTGCCTTCGACCGACCTGCTCCCCCGTAGCTGCAACGCCACGGGCCGATCCGCCCTGGCCATTCGCGACCTGTCGCACGATTTCATCGCCGCGGACGGCAGTGTCGCGCCCGGTACTCAGCCACCTGGACATCACGGTGGCGGCGGGCGAGATCGTCGCCATCGTCGGCCGCAGCGGCGCCGGCAAAAGCACCTTGTTCAACCTCATCTCCGGCCTGCTCGCCCCGCGCGCCGGCCGGATCGAGGTCGCACCCGGCGCCGACGGCGGGCCCGGCCGCGTGGGCTACATGCTGCAGAAGGACCTGCTGCTGCCCTGGCGGACCGTGCTCGACAACGCCCTGCTCGGGGTCGAGTTGCGCGGCAGGGCGGCGCGCCGCGACCCGGACGCGGCCGCCGCCATGCTGGCCCGCTATGGGCTGGCCGGCCATCTCGGCGCCTATCCGCATCGCCTGTCCGGCGGCCAGCGGCAGCGGGTCGCGCTCACCCGCACCCTGCTGATCGCACCGTCCATCCTGCTGCTCGACGAGCCGTTCTCTGCGCTCGACTACGAAACCCGCCTGATGCTGGAAGACGACGTGATGAGCCTGCGCACGGAGCAGGACATGAGCGTCATCCTGGTCACGCACGATATCGAGGAAGCGATCGCCATGAGCGACCGGGTGATCGTGCTCGGCGGCCGGCCGGCGCTTGTGCGCGAAGACATCGCGATCCGCCTGACCCTCGCCGGTCCGCGCGACGCCGTGAGCGCGCGCGAGGCGCCGGAGTTCCGCGCCTACCACGCGCGGATCTGGGCCGCGCTCAAGGCCCCGCTCGGCGCGCCGGCATGAGCGGCGCCACGGACCTCGCTGCCCGGGTGCCGCGGGCGGACCGGCCCGGCGTCGCGCGGCGCGCGCGCCTGGCGCGCCAGGCCGGGGCGATCGCGCTGTCGATCCTGGCCGTGATCGTCCTCTGGCAGTGGGCGGCGGACGCGGGCACGATCAACGGCCAGTTGTTCGGCTCGCCGGCAGGGATTTTCGCCGCCCTGCGGCAGGGGCTCGGCGCCGGTACCCTGGTCTCCGACACCTTGGTGACCTTGTACGAGACCTTGGCGGGGCTCGCGATCGGCAGCATCGCCGGCACGTTCGGCGGCCTCGGCCTCTGGTTCGTCCCCGGGATCGCCCGGCCGGCCGAGGGGTTTTCCATCGTGCTCAACAGCGTGCCGAAAATCGCGCTCGGGCCGCTCATCGTCATCTGGTTCGGATCCGGGATGAGTTCCAAAATCTGGCTGGCCGCGATCTCGACCTACGCGGTGTCGATGATCGCGGCGGCGGCCTCGATGCGGGAAGTAGACGCCGACCTGCTCAACCTGTTCCGCTCGCTCGGCGCCTCGCCGGGCAAGATCTTCCGCAAGCTGATCCTGCCGAGCGCGGTGCCGTGGATCTTCTCCGCGCTGCGCATGAACGTGGGCTTCGCGCTGATCGGCGCCATCGTCGGCGAATACATCGCCTCCCAGAACGGACTCGGCCACGAGATTTTCGTGGCGGGCTCGCTGTTCGATCTCAACACGGTCTGGCTCGGCATCATCGTGCTCACGGTGCTGGCCGCGCTCATGACCGCCCTCGTCCGCATCGTCGAAGAAAGGGTCGTCACTTGGAAGCCTGGTTCCTGAAGCCCCGCCTTGTCCTTGGTCTCGCCGCGCTGCTGCTGAGCGGCCTCGCCGGGCGGCCGGCGCTCGCCGCGCCGCCGCAGAAAGTGGTCATCTACCAGGCGTTCCAGTCGCTGCTGTATCTGCCGCTCTATGTCGGCATCGATACCGGGCAGTTCGCGAAGCAGGGCCTCGACGTGCAGAAGGTCACCGCCGGCAGCGGCGCCGCCGGGGTGGGTGCGGTGATCGGCGGGCACGCGGACTTCTCGCTCCAGGATCCGATGACCGCGGTGCTCGCGAACCTCAAGGGCGCGACGCTCACGAATGTCGCGCTCGTCGTGAACGGCGCGCCGGTCTGGATCGCCGTCCCTTCCGCCTCGCCGGTCCATAGGCTCGCCGACCTGGGCGGCAAGACGATCGCCACCGCAATCCCGCCCTCGACCAGCACCTATCTGCTGCAACGGTTGCTGAAGCAGAAAGGCGTGCACGCCACCCTCGACACCGTGCAGATCGGCAGCGAGATGGCGCCGATGGCCGCCGGGCGCGATGCGGCCGCAGCCCTGTACGAGCCGCAGCTCGAAGAAGCCGTCGCCGCCGGGGACCGCATCGTCTACGCTTTCACCCGCCACTATCCCGGCGGCTACGCGTTTTCGACGATCGACGCGCTGCGGGCCACGGTCGCGTCGCACCCGGCCATGGTGCGGAAATTCGTGGCCGGCCTGGCCGCCGCCGAACACCTGATGCACAGCACGCCGGCAGTCGCGGTCAAGATCGCCGAGCAGGAATTCCCCACCCTGCCGCCGTCGGTGGTGAAGGCCGCGGTGGCCCGGATGGTGGCGCTCGACGTCTACCCGGCGAGCCCCGGGATTACGCCCAAGGCCTTCGCCAACGCGCTCGCGCTGCAGGTTTTCATCGGCAATATCAAGCCGGGAACCGTGACCTACGCGCAGGCGGTCGACAACCGGTTCGCCGCTCCGCGACGCCCTTGAATCTCACGGAACGCGGCGTCCAGCGCGAGCCACATCGGATCGGCGTCTATGACCAGGGGGCTACGCGGGCGCCAGCCACCGCGCACCGGGACCGGCGGCCACCGGTCCCGGTGGAGCTTCGCAGGATGACTGCGAAACGACGGGGAGGATACAAAGGCCACGAAGGCCGCGTGCTGCCCCGGCCGTCGGGGAGGCACAAAACCTCCGTGGCCCTCCGTGCTTCCTCCGTGGTGGAATTCAGCGATTTCGCGAGCCGCACGATCCGCGCGGCCGGTGCGCCGGGACCGCGCCAACCACGGCCCGCATCGGTCCGCAGGGTCCGAGCGATGGCCGCCGACCGGTGGCGCAGCGATCAACCACCTGAAGTCGGCCACACCGGCCAGACCATCCGTGGAGCCCGGCCGCCATCTGGTCCAAAATGAGGAAAGTCGAGCTCAGTCCGAGGCGACGGATGGCGCAGTGCGGCGGGACCGCGCCGGCGCGCGCGCCGTGCGTTCGGCGACTTCCGCGCCGTGCGCTTTGGCGTACCGGCGCAGCACGGCATTGATGCGCGACTGGTAGCCTGGCCCCTGGTCCTTGAACCAGCGCAGCACGTCGGGATCGATCCGGAGCGAGATCGCCTGCTTCGCCTCCGGCAGGATGAGCGCGGCGTCGCGGAACCAGTCCGCCCCGGCGATCGGCGCCGCATCGGGATCGGCCGCCACCTCGGCAGCGATGTCCGCGTCGGTCAGGCGGTCCAGCCGGTCCCAGTCCGTGCGGCCGGCGCCGGAAGGACCGGCATCAGTGGGGCGGGCCTCAGTGCGGCCGGAGGAGGCGGGCTTCGAGGCACGCGTGATAGGAGCTTCGTTCATGTCGGTTCGCCATCCGTGCCGAGATGATGCGCCGCCGCGCGGCGCGCGCCGTCCAGACCACAGCGAGCACCCGCCCCGCGACCTGGCCGTAGGCGACGAAGCGGACCTCCAAGCCCCGGTCGGAGCGACGCTGCAGGACGGGGCCGTGCCAGATCGCGATGGCATCCTCGAAATCGAGCCCGTGGCGGGCCAGGTTGCGGGCGCGCTTTGCCGCATCCCATTCGAAGCCGTCGGCGAAATCCGCCACCGTCCCGTCTCCATGTCCACAGACGCCCGGCGGGCGCGTGGGGTCATGGAAGCAATGTCGGTCTTAATCCGGGGCTAACAGGCGGGGGGCGCTGCGTTGCCTTGGGAAGGCATATACATAACGCCACTACATAAGGCAAGGAGTTCCGTGCCCCGCGCTTGCGCCGGGGGCACGGCGGTGGGATAGCCGTCCCCTGCCAGAACCGGAGCCTCCTCATGGGCGAACGCCGGGCGGACGACCCGCCTCCGTACTACACCGCGCATGTCTTCGTGTGCTGCAACCGACGGCCGGACGGCCACCCCAAGGGCAGTTGCGCCGCCAAGGGCTCGGAGAAGCTGCGCGACTACATGAAGGCGCGGGCGAAGGAGATGGGACTGGCGTCGGTGCGGGTGAACACCGCCGGCTGCCTCGACCGCTGCGAGCATGGGCCGTGCCTCGTGATCTACCCGGAGGGCGTCTGGTACCGCGTCGATACGCCGGCGGCGATCGACCAGGTGCTGGAGCGCCACGTGCGCGACGGCGGTCGGGTGCCGGAGCTGATGCTGCCGCCCGAGACGCGCGGCTGATCCCTCCCCCGGCGTGCCGTCCGGGCTGCTATCCTGCCGCCATGCTGAGCGCCCGCGAACGCGCCTTCATCGCCGCCGTCCCGGTGGCCCGGCTCGCCACCGTCGGGCCGGACGGCACGCCGCATGTCGTGCCGGTCTGCCACGTGCTGGAGGGCGATACGCTCTACATCGCGATCGAACGAGAAGCCGAAACGGCCGGGCGCCGTGCTGCAGCGCCTGCGCAACCTCGCCGCCCGGCCGGCGGCGGCGGTCGTCGTCGATCGCTACGATCCGAACTGGAGCCGGCTGGGCTGGGTGATGCTGCGCGGGCGGGCGGAGGTCCTGGCCGACGGCGCCGAGCACGCCAGGGCGCAGGCGCTGGCGCGCGCGCGCTATCCGCAGCTCCGTGCCATGCGGCTCGACGGGCTGCCGGTGATCGCGCTCCGGATCGCACGGGTCGCGTCCTGGGGCGACCTGGATCCCGGCTGAGGCAAGGTCCGATCAACACCGGCAAATCCAGGCCGGCCTCGTATCGCTTCCGAGTCCCGGAAAATCGCCTATACTGACGCAATGGACGACATACACTCGCCGGCGCCCGCTCGGGCCGCCGTACTCACGCCGCTGTCGCAGCTCATCTTCGCCAGCCGCTGGCTGCAGATGCCGCTCTATGTCGGGCTCATCGTCGCCCAGGCTGTCTATGTCTTCCTGTTCCTCAAGGAACTTTACGGGCTCGTTCTGCACGTGATGGATTTCGACGAGCAGCAGATCATGCTGGTCGTCCTCGGCCTGATCGATGTGGTGATGATCTCCAACCTGCTCGTCATGGTGATCGTCGGCGGCTACGAGACCTTCGTCTCCCGCCTGCGCCTCGAACGCCATCCGGACAAGCCGGAATGGCTGAGCCATGTCAATTCCGGCGTGATCAAGGTCAAGCTCGCCATGGGGATCATCGGCATCTCCTCGATCTCCCTGCTGCGTACCTTCGTGGAGGCGCGCGCGCTCGGCGCGCCCGGCAGCGGGATCACCGAGATGGGCGTGATGTGGCAGACGATCATCCACTCGATCTTCATCCTGTCGGCGCTCGGCATCACCTTCGTCGACCGAATCAGCTCGGCGCCGAAGCTGGGGCACGGGCGCGAGTAGCCCGCGGTCGGCGCCCGTCGCGGCGCGTCCGCCGAACACCGGTGCACGGAAACCGGCCGCCGCCTGTCCCGGACCATCCGCGCGGCGGAGCCAGCACAGGCGCCGCGGCGCGCCGGCACGGGCGAACGGGACCGGAGCGGGGCGGGGCCGGCGCGCCACGCTCCCCGCCGGCCGGCTACAGGGTTTCGATCTCCAGCGGGAACAGCGCGTCCGGATCCGCGACGTGCAGCAGGTGATAGACGTTGAAGCGGAAGGCCGGGCCGAGTGGAGATTTCCGGCGGCGTGAAGGGGAAGGCCAGGTTGCCGGCGGTGGACAGGCGCCCGGGATAGCCGTGGTGCAGCAGGTATTGCTTGGTGGTGCGCATCACCTCGGCGGCACGCTCGGCGGTGGGGGCGATGCATTCGCCCATGACGAACACTTCCCCGGGCGGGGGTTCGTTCGCCGGCGGGGCCATGCGTACGCCGTCGACGCCGTAGACGCGGAAGCGTCAGCGTGTAGTCCTGCGGCTGGTCCTCGCACACCAGATCGCGCACCACGGCCGCGACCGCGGGCAGGATCTCGCGGTGCGCGGGCGATGAAGCGCGGGTCGGCGGCGCCGGCCAGCAGGATCGCGCGCTCGCCGATCTTGCGCGCGCCTTCGAGCTTCAGCGTCGGATCGGTGCTGGGCCGCCAGGCCGCGCCGGTGACGCGGGTGCGGCGGTCGTCCAGCGCGGCGTAGCGCGCGCCACCAGGTCGAGCGTGCCATCCGGCTCGGTCACGGCTGAACGGGTCGGACTGCTCATACAGGCTGTGCGCGGCGACCGAGACCGGGGTGGCGCGGCGGGCCGGGTTCATGCTCTCCAGCTCGAAGCCGTCGTCGTCGAGCGTCGCCAGGATGCAGTCGCGCCCGCCGGGGACGCAGCACAGCGAGGCGCACTCGATGATCTTCGCCATGTGCACGGCGAGGCCCGATGGGAAAGCCGAGCAGGCTCGGCAGGGCGGCGAAGATGGCGGTGTCGCAGGCGCGGCCGGCGATCAGCACGTCGATGTCCTCGGCCAGCGCGCGGCGGAACGGGCCGATGCCCATCTGGCCGACGATGTGGGCGGCGGCGTCGATGTCTTCGCTCGGTCAGCGCCGGCATGCCGTCGAGCCGGCGCATGCCGCCCGTCCGCGCAGCGCCTGCGTGCAGCATCGGCGCGCGGCATGTCGGCGCGCAGCACGCCCAGGCGGAAATGCAGCCCCTCGGCGCGCGCGATGTCGCGCACGATGGCCAGCGTGGCATCAAGATGCGGCGCGGCGCCGGCGGACCCGGCCGAGCCGATCACCAGCGGCACGTCGAGCCCGCGCGCGCCGCGCAGCAGCTTGCGCAGGTCGCGCCGGGTGGCGGCGGGCGCGGTCGCCATCTCGCCCTTGCCGAGATAGGTCGGACCGATATCGATCGATCCCATGTCGGCGCCGATCAGGTCGGGCTGCGCGGGCGAGCGCCGGCCTCGAACGCCGGGGTGGGCACGCCGTAGCCGAGCTGGCCGGAGGCACCGACCAGACGCATCGGCCGGCGGGCGCGGCGGATGGCGTCCAGGACGCGGGCCGAGGCGCTCACAGCTCGATCCCCAGCAGCGGGGCGTGCTGCTGGGCGCCGTAGACGTCGCGGTCGCCGGGGTCGCCCGCCATCAGGGGGCGCGCGAGGGTGATCTTGATGGCTCGGCCGAGCGGGTAGGGGATGACGGCAACGTCTTCCGCGGGCACGCGATAGAGCGCGGCGATGCGGGCGGGCGTGAGGGCGGTGGATTGCGCGACGCGGCGGTAGTCCTCGTCGGTGGCGAGGATGACGTCGAGCGTGAGGCGGCGCGGGCCGGCGTTCTTGCTGCGGATGACCTGGGCGAGGTCCTGGAGCTGCATGGTGGGTCCTTTCAGGCGGGTCGTTCCGCCGTCTCGGCCGCGATTGCAGATGCCCCGCATCGGTCGCACCGCGATCGGGGGCGATCCTGTCGCGGGCCTGGGGCGGACACAAGGGCGGCAGGAGGTCCGCCGGCACGCGCCGGTTTGCTGTCGTGCCGCCTCACACCGCCTGCCCCTGCGGATCCGCGATCTTCTGCCCGCTCATGATCGTCGGCAGCATGCGTCCTTGCGGGCCCGGCGACCGCTCCCATGTCCGCATCGGAAGGTCTGACGGCGGCGATCGTCCCCGTGGCGGTGCGCCGCCTCGTCCAGCCGTGCCCGCATGGGTGCGGCTGGTGTCCCGCGACCTGGGGAGCGTCCTCCTTTTGACCTCGCGCGAGAGCGCGGCCTCCGGGCCTGCGCGCGGGCGTCGAGCGGACAAGCCGGTTTCACCCGAAAAATGGAGTGCGCAGATGTTCAGCGGCAAGGCAGCCAAGTCCGGCACGTTCAAGATCGGCGGCGATATCGAGGTCAATCGCCTCGGTTTCGGCGCCATGCGCATCACCGGCCCCGGCATCTGGGGCGAGCCGGCCGACCGGGCCGAGGCGCTCCGCACCCTCAAGCGCCTGCCCGAGCTCGGCGTGAACTTCATCGACACCGCGGACTCCTACGGCCCCGACGTCTCGGAGGAGCTGATCCGCGAGGCGCTGCCGCCCGGCGACGATATCCTCGTCGCCACCAAGGGCGGGCTCGCGCGGACCGGGCCGGATCAGTGGATTCCTCTCGGCCGGCCCGAATACCTGATCCAGCAGGCCCACAAGAGCCGGCGCCGGCTCGGCGTCGCGCGGATCGGCCTGTGGCAGCTCCACCGCATCGATCCCAAGGTGCCGCGTGACGAGCAGTTCGGCGCGGTCCGCGCGCTCATCGACAGCGGCGTGATCCGGCACGCCGGCTTAAGCGAAGTCTCGGTCGAGGAGATCGAAGCGGCGTCGAAGGTCTTCAAGGTGGCGACGGTGCAGAACCGGTACAACCTCGTCGATCGCGCCAGCGAGGCCGTGCTGGCGTATTGCGAGCGCCACGGGATCGGTTTCATCCCCTGGTTTCCGTTGGCGGCGGGCGATCTCGCCAGGCCCGGGTCGGTGCTCGACACCATCGCCAGGCGCCACGACGCCGCGCCGAGCCAGGTCGCCCTCGCCTGGGTTCTCAAGCGCAGCCCGGTCATGCTGCCGATTCCGGGCACGTCGAAGGTCGCGCATCTCGAACAGAACGTCGCCGCGGTCGATATCGCGCTGACGGATGAGGAATTCGCGGCGCTCGACCGCCAGGGCAAGGCCCAGTCCGCGGGCTGACGCAGCCGCGCCATGCCGGCCGCCCTGGGTAGGGCGGCCGGCATGGCGCCAACCCACAACGCGGGCCGCGCCGCCGCCCCACCCTCCCCCGCGGAGGGGAAGAAACTCGGGTCGTGAGCTCTTAGCGCGGTGACAGCACGATGATCATCTGCCGGTTTTCCATCCGGGGGAACTGCTCCGCCTTGGTCACCGGGTCCATCTCGAAACCCTCGTCGTCGAGCGTCGCCAGGATGCAGTCCCGTCCGCCGGGCACGCAGCAGAGCGAGGCGCATTCGATGATCTTCGCCACGTGCGTGGTGATGCCCATGGAAAAGCCAAGCAGGCTCGGCAGCGCAACGGCCCGGGGCAATATCGCGGATGTTGTGGGCAAGTCGTCATATGAAACCAGGTCGCAATCCGGGGTGCGCGCGGCCATCGCGAGGTAGGTGGCGCGGCTGCCCACCGTCTTCGCCCCCGGCACCACCAGCAAGGTTGGGACAGGCGATGCCCCGCAGCACCTCCAGCGGTCACAACGAGCTCATCAGCCCGACGAAGCGGACGATCCATCCCGTTTCCCCCGGGGGGGCGATCCTGGGGCGAGGCCCGGGATGGGCACAAGGGCAACGGGAGTGGGCCGGCACCGGCCAAGGACGTTCGGTCCAGGGCGTTCGGCCAGGGAGAAGGCCGCCTGTCGTGCTGCACCGGACGCATCCGACTTCGCAGCCGGATATCGATCCGTCTTGGTGTCATCCGGGATCAGGCGTCACTCACGGCGCACGGGATCAAGATCCTCGATCTTTAGCGCCCAGCCCATGTACTGGTAGAATTCCTTGAGCCACGCCATCCCGAAATTGTCGAACTCGGTCTCCGGCTTCTGGGTCTTGCGCAAGGTCGCAATGCGCATGTTCAGGCCGGAGAGGAAGTCCTTCATTATGTCGTCGAACAGGACGACCTCGTCGGTGCCCTCTCCGGTAATGGAGGAGACGCCGTTTTCGACCAGAAACTCCTGATGGGCCTGCTCGTTCTCCTTGAGGAAGCGTTGAAGCTCCTTGCGCGCGGCTTCGAGCAGGTTGACGAAGGCTTTGGCCCGCGGAATGCTGGTTGCCTCATAGGACAGCAGCGACTTCAGAACGTATTTGACGTCGGAGAAGCTGGGCACGACAGTGCCGTTCAGGAAGCCTTCGATGATTTCGGCAGTGGTTTTATCGAGGTCACCGAGCGAACGGAGATCCTCGATGACCAGCTTCCGCGCGCTGCCTTCACCGGTGCGGGGGTCCGTTTGTTCTACATTTGCAAATATTTTCTTGGCTACACGGTCGTCGCCCTCGTCCGTCTGGGGGGGCATTCCGATGCCGAGGCCGAAGCTCCGCGTCTTTTGACCCGGCTGCTGGCCGATCTTCTTGACCGAGAGATCGCCGGTAAAGTTGAAAAATTGTATCTTGGGCACAGTGCCGTAGTCGACGATGTGCTTGAAAGCGTTCATCTCCACGTTGGTGATGATCTGGAATATCCCGTCAGTCCCTATCTTGCCGGTGAATTTGACGTTGCCGGCAGTCATGGTGCCCAGGCGACGGAAAGCCGCCTGGTCGATGTTGATGCCTTCCACAGTTGGTTTCCAGTCGAACGAATTGAACTGGACCTTAGCGCTTGCTTTCTTGCTGGTTACCTCGATCGGCTTCGGATCCAGTTCCTTCGCGTATTTGGCGGCATCGGCCAGGCGTTTGATGGATGCTTTCTCCTGCTTCTTCAATATCTTCTGCGTTTCAAGGAGCTGCGTCATCCAGTCCTTTTCCGGCGGCTCGAAGGGTTTGATCGTCGGCGGCCCCTCTTGACCAGAGTTGCTGGAAGAGAGCCTTATTATCTGCTTGACAATATTGAAGTCTTCGGCCGTCGGGGTTTTCTTGAATCTGAAAACGATCTTGGTGAAATGGAGCATCTTGCGCCGTCCCCTGTCAGGCCACGGCGGGTTCGGTCATGGCCATGACCGCAATCGCGGTGGCGGCCACGAAATGGGTCAGCACGTTGCCGAGTGCGCTGCCCGAAAAAATGGCCGGGTTCAGGCTGTGCCGGAGAAGCAACCTGCCGCTGGCCGTATCCATGCCGATCGCGGCGCCGCGCAGAAACGTGTCGTCCACATTGAGCGCCAGAGCACGGCGCAGAATGACCCCCTCATTTTCCGGCACAACCTCGACTTCGCGCAGCGAGGTGTAAAGGCTCAGGGTCGTCTGGTCTTCGGAGAGGATAAGAAGGATTTCAGGCCCGCCCTCGGCCTCGACCACCCAGCGGCCGTCCGCGGTGGGGGCAAGGGTTGCATCGCCGGTGACCTCGCGCAGCGCCACGGTGATGGCATCCGCCGCCGAGTGGCTGGTCGCGGTATCCGTCATGCTATGTCCCCTTGATTTTTTCCGGTCATGGCCGTTCGGTCAGGTCGCGCTCAATCGTTGCCAGAGCGTCCAGCACGGTCTTGCGCAACCCGACCTCGATGCCGAACGGATTCTCGTCCACCAGGCGCGCAATCTGGCTGGCACCAAGGCCGCTGCGATAGGCGGCAATCTGCTTCTTGAGCGCCTGGGCTGCGGTGGCGCGCGCCGGGCCGACTGCGGCATCGAAATCGAAGATCGCCGCGGTGAGCGGGACGGTCAAACCGCCGCTCGTCAGGCCGAACAGCCCCTCATCGGCGACGCGATGGAACGCCGGTTGCGGCGTGCCGCGCATCGTTCGGGCCAGCGCCGAGATCCCGATATCCACCTTTTCCTTGGCCTCGCGCCAAAGCGCGGCGGCCTGCACAACCGGGTTGGCTGCGCTGGTCGGCGACGTGCCCTGGAGCGAGACGCCGAGCACCCGACGCACCCATTCCGCCCGCAACGCAGTGGTGTCGCCCACGTCCCCTCCGCCGCTGCCGCTGACGTCCTGTGAACCGTGCGCGCGAAAATCCCCGCATCCGGAGCGAGTGTCAAGAGCATTGTTGCAACCACCGGTCGAGCGGCGGCGAGGCGGGCGGCGCAACCTGGAACGACAGGGAAATCGGCGCGACCACAGCGGCCCGGGGCGCGGGGATCGGGATCGGTCCCGAAGCGCCGGTTCACGCCGACCGGTCTGGTAAGGCTTTGCCGGCATGCCGGAGCGTCCGACCCGGCTAGCGCAGCAAAGGACCGCGCCGAACGGTCCCGATCCGAACCCACGAAAGCCCGGCGGGGGACACGCGTGCGTCCCCCGCCCGCCGGAAAGGAGGGAGAGGCCAGCCCCCCCCTAGCGCGGCGACAGCACCATGACCATCTGGCGGTTTTCCATCCGCGGCATCTGCTCGACCTTGGTCACCGGGTCCATCTCGGTGCGGATGCGTTCCAGCACCTTGCACGCCGATTTCCTGGTGCGCCATCTCGCGGCCGCGGAAGCGCAGCGTCACCTTGACCTTGTCGCCCTCCTCGATGAACGACTTCATGGCGCGCATCTTCACCTGATAGTCGTTCTCGTCGATGTTCGGGCGGACCTTGATCTCCTTGATCTCGATGACCTTCTGCTTCTTCTTGGCCTCGTTCTTCTTCTTCTGCTGTTCGTATTTGAACTTGCCGAAGTCGAGGATCTTGACCACCGGCGGATCGGCGTTCGGGCTGATCTCCAGCAGGTCGAGGCCGACGGCGAAGGCGCGGTTCATGCGCCTCGCGGGCGCTCATCACGCCCTGCATCTCGCCGTCCTGGTCGATCAGGCGCACCTGCGGGGACGCGGATCTCCTCGTTCACGCGGGGCCCGTCGCGGGTTGGCGGCGCGGGCATGGGTCCTCTGGCTATGGTCTTCTCCTGTCGTTGTTGATCGCGGTGCCTGGCCGAATTCGGCAGCCGGGCCAGGCGGCAGTATCGACCGACTGTCTGGCCGATCCCGGCTGGCGATCAAGCTGCCTCAGGCCGGGTGTCAGCCGCCTGGTCATGAAGATCGGGCGGCGTCGCCTCGGCTGCAAGGCCGGCGACCGCCTCGTCCAGCGGCAGCACCTCCTGCGCCTGGCCGCCCAGGCGGCGCAGCGCCACCGTGCGCGGTCTCCGCCTCCTTGCGGCCGACCACGGCCAGCACGGGCACGTGCGCCAGGCTGTGCTCGCGCACCTTGGCGTTGATCTTCTGGTTGGTCAGGTCGGTCTCGCACCGCGCAGCCCGGCGCGCGGCAGCGCCGCCGCGACCTCGCTGGCATAGTCGTCGGCGTCGGAGACGATGGTCGCCACCACCGCCTGCACCGGCGCCAGCCAGAGCGGGAAGCGGCCGGCGTACTGCTCGATCAGGATGCCGAGGAAGCGCTCGAAGCTGCCGAGGATCGCGCGGTGCAGCATCACCGGGCGGCGGCGGGTGCCGTCCTCGCCGACGTATTCGGCGTCCAGCCGCTCCGGCAGGTTGAAGTCGACCTGCAGCGTGCCGCACTGCCAGTCGCGGCCGATCGCGTCGCGCAGCACGAACTCCAGCTTGGGGCCGTAGAACGCGCCCTCGCCGGGGTTCAGCGTCGTAGTCGACGCCGGCGGTGGCGCAGGCCTCGCGCAGCGCCGCCTCCGCATGGTCCCAGACCTCGTCGGCGCCGACCCGCTGGGCCGGGCGGTCGGAGAACTTCACGCGGAATTCCGGCGAAGCCGAAGTCGCGGTAGATCGACGACAGCAGTTCGACGAAACGCACCGTCTCCGGGGCGATCTGCTCCTCGGTGCAGAAGATGTGCGCGTCGTCCTGGGTGAAGGCGCGCACCCGCATGATGCCGTGCAGCGCGCCGGACGGCTCGTAGCGGTGGCAGGCGCCGAACTCCGCCATGCGCAGCGGCAGCTCGCGGTAGGAGCGCACGCCCTGGCGGAAGATCTGCACGTGGCAGGGGCAGTTCATCGGCTTCAGCGCGAGGACCTTGTCCTCGTCCTCGACCTGGGCGATGAACATGTGCTCGCGGAACTTCTCCCAGTGGCCGGAGGCCTCCCACAGCGCGCGGTCCACCAGTTGCGGCGTCTTGCACCTCCTGGTAGCCGGCGGCGTCGAGCCGGCGGCGCATGTAGGCCTCGGCGGTGCGATACAGCCTCCAGCCCTTCGGGTGCCAGAAGACGCTGCCGACCGCTTCCTCCTGGATGTGGAACAGGTCCATCTCGCGGCCGATGCGGCGATGGTCGCGGCGTTCCGCCTCCTCCAGCAGGTGCAGGTAGGCGTCGAGCTCCTTCTGGTCGCGCCAGGCGGTGCCGTAGATGCGGCGACAGCATGGCGTTGCGGTGGTCGCCGCGCCAATAGGCGCCGGCCACCTTCATCAGCTTGAACGCGGTGCCGACATCGGCCGTGCGAGCGCATGTGCGGGCCGCGGCACAGATCGACCCAGTCGCCCTGGCGATAGAGCGTGATCGTCTCGTCTGCCGGCAGGTCCTGGATCAGCTCGGCCTTGTACTTCTCGCCCTTGGCCTGGAAGAAGCCGATGGCGTCCTCGCGGTCGATCACCTGGCGCTCGAACGGTGCGCCGCGGGCGACGATCTCGCGCATCTTCGCCTCGATCGCGCGGGAAGTCCTCCGGGGTGAACGGCTCGTTGCGGGCGAAGTCGTAGTAGAAGCCGTCCTCGATCGCCGGGCCGATGGTGACCTGGGTGCCGGGAAACAGCGCCTGCACCGCCTCGGCCAGCACATGCGCGGCGTCGTGGCGGATCAGCTCCAGCGCGTCGGGGTCGCGGCGGGTGACGAAGACCACGCCGGCGTCGTGCTCGATCGCGGTGGCGAGGTCGACCAGCTTGCCGTCGAGCTTCATCGCCAGCGCGGCGCGGGCGAGGCCGGGGCCGATCGCCTCGGCCACCGCGGTGCCCGTCACCGGCGCGTCGAAGCGGCGCACGGAACCGTCGGGCAGGGTGATGGCGGGCATGGGCACGAGATCTCCGATGGCGGGCTCCGGGGTGGTCTATGGCGGCGGCGCCGGATCGGGGCAAGCCTCCGGCTGCCCCCGGCAGCGGCGCGCCATCACCCGAGGGCCTGCCGCAGGGCTTCGGCCATGGCGCCGGCCTGGTCCGCGGGGATGTTGGTGAAGCCGAGCAACAGCCCCTGCGCGCGCCCCGCGTCGATGAATTGGCCCGCGTCGATGAATTGGGTCGAGAGCGCGGTGGGCGCCAGCCCCCGCGCCAGCGCCCGTCGCACCATCGCGGTATCGCTGTCGTCGCCGGCGGACGCGCCGGCCGGAAAACGGGCCAGCAGGTGCAGGCCGCCCGGCCGCAACGCGAGTTGCAGCCGCGGCCCGAACGCCGCGCCCAGGGCATCGGCGAGCGCCGCCCGCCGGGCTGCATAGAGCCCACGCATCTGCCTGAGGTGGCGGGCGAAATTGCCCCCGCTCATGAACTCGGCCACCACGGACTGCGCCAGCCACGCCTCGCCATGGTTCGTCAGCCGCACCGCTTCCGTCACCGCGCCGACCAGCGCCGCCGGCAGCACGAGGTAGCCGAGGCGCAGCCCGGGAAACAGGGTCTTGCTGAAGCTGCCGACATAGATCACCCGGTCCGCCGCATCGAGGCTCTTGAGCGCCGGCAGCTTGCCGCCGACGTAGTGGAACTCGCTGTCGTAATCGTCCTCCACGATCCAGGCGCCGGCCGCCGCGGCCCAGGCCAGCAACGCCTGGCGGCGCGGCAGCGACAAGGCGACGCCGAGCGGGCTCTGGTGCGCCGGCGTCACCACCGCAAGCCGCGCGTCCGGCGAGCGGGCCTGCGCCGCGTCGACATCGAGGCCGGACTCGTCGACCGAAACCGGAATGATCTCGGCGGCGACGGCTTCCAGCGCGCGGCGCGCCAGGTAATACCCTGGCTCCTCGAACCAGACCCGGTCGCCAGCGCGCAGCAGCAGGCGCGCGAGCAGACCGATCGCTGCCTGGTAGCCGCCGGTGACGACGACCTGCGCCGGCCGGCAGGTAAGCCCGCGCGACACCGCGAGATAGGCCGCAATCGCCTCGCGCAGGGCCGGCAGCCCGGCCGGATCGGGATAGGCGAGCCCGGCGCTGCCGAGACGTCGCGCCGCCCGTGCGGTCAGCCGCGCCCAGACGGTGCGCGGAAACATGTCGAGCGCCGGCAGCCCGACCCGGAACGGCAGTACCAGCCCGGCTGGGGCCACCGCGGGATCCGGCGTGGGTGCCGCCGTGCGATCCGGCGCTTCCGGCGCCGGCACGCCCACGCCCGGGCGCAGGTCGGGCGATACGATCGTGCCCGCGGGTCCACGGGCGAGCAGATACCCCTCGCCGGCCAGCCGCGCGTAGGCGGCGTCCACCGTGCCGCGCGCCACGCCCAACTGGACCGCGAGCCCGCGCGCCGACGGCAGCCGGTCCCCGCCGGCGAGCCGGCCGTCCGCGATCGCCGCGCAGATGCGCTGATAGAGCTGCCCCGCCAGCGGCGCCGCCGCGCCGCGGTCCAGCGCGGCCGGCCCGAGCCGGTGCGGCGGGTCCGATCTCATGGCCCAGTCCTATTAGCACATCTTGGCCCTGTCTGTTAGGCCATTGGCCTCCCATTCTGGCGGCATCACCGTGGAAGGATCGTTGCCATGCATGCCGAACGCCTGTTGCCCGCCAGCATCGCCCCCGACGCCTACCGGGCGGTCCGCAGTGTCGAGACCTACATCCGGGGCTGCGGCCTGCCGATCGGCCTGATCGAGCTCGTGAAGATGCGTGCCTCCCAGATCAACGGCTGCGCCTTCTGCCTCGACATGCACAGCAAAAGTGCGCGCGCACACGGCGAGACCGAACAGCGGCTGCACCTGCTGAACGCGTGGCGCGAATCGCCGCTCTACACCGACGCCGAACGGGCCGCGCTGGCCTGGACGGAAGCGCTCACCCTGGTCGCGGCGACGCGTGCGCCGGACGCCGACTACACCGCCTTACGGACGCAGTTCAGCGACAAGGAGATCGTCGATCTCACCACCCTGATCGGGTTGATCAACCTGTGGAACCGGCTCGCCATCGGCATGCGCTACGTGCACGACGTCACACCCGCGGATGTCGCGGCGTGAGCGGGATCACGCTGCGCGAAGCGGCGACGGAGGCGGAGATCGGCGCCTGCGTCGCCGCCCTGCAGCAGTTGCGCCCGCATCGTGCCGACCCGGCGGCACTGGTCGCGCAGGTGCAGCGCCAGCGGGACCAGGGCTACCGGCTGCTCGCCGCCTGGCGCGCGGAGCAGGTGCTGGGCGCGGCGGGCTACCGGATCAGCGAGAACCTGATGCACGGCCGCTTCGTCCATGTCGACGACCTCGTCGTCTGCGACGGGGCCCGACGCGGCGGGGTGGGCGCGCTCCTGCTGGACGGCGTCGCGGCTGTGGCGGCCGCCACCGGGTGCGCGCGGCTGACGCTCGATACCGGGCTCGACAACGCGCTGGCGCAGCGGTTCTATTTCCGCTGCGGCCTGCTGGCGACCGGGCTGCACTTCCGCCGGGACCTGCCGTGAGATCGGTCCTGCTGGTCGCCGCCAGCCCGCGGTTCGAGCGTTCCGCCAGCCGGGCGGCGGCGGAGCACGTGCTGGCACGGCTGCACGCGCGCGCACCGGGGATGGCGGTCATCCGCCGGGACCTCGCCGCCACCCCGCCGCCACTGGTCGACGCACCCTTCGCCGCCGCCATGCTGGCGGCAGAGGCGGAAAGAAGCCACGCACAGGCGACGGCGCTCGCGGAATCGGAACGGCTGATCGGCGAGCTGGAAGCGACCGACGCGCTGGTGATCGCCACACCGATGCACAACTTCACCGTGCCGGCGGTGTTGAAAGCCTGGATCGACCAGGTATTGCGGGTCGGGCGGACGTTCCGGCGCACGCCGGCGGGCAAGGTCGGGCGGCTGGCCGACCGGCCGAGCTACGTCGTCGTTGCCGCGGGCGGGCGGATCACCGGCAGCGCCGCGCGGCAACCGGACTTTCTGACGCCCTACCTGACGGCGATGCTGGAGACGCTCGGGATCCGCGACGTGCGGTTCCTGTGCCTGGAGGGGCTCAGCAGCGAAGCGGACACCGAAGCCCGCATCGCTGCCGAGACCCACGCCTGGCTCGACGCCTGTCTTCCGCTGCCGGGCCTTATCCCACAGACGTAACGACCGCGGGCCCGGCCGCGGTCATATCGTCTTCGCGGTCACATCATCTCCCCGGTCGACGGCGGCCGGCCCTGGTCGATCATCGTGCGTCCGGCCAGGTTGTACATGATCCAGATCGACCCGCCGACCAGCAGCACGATCACCGTGAGCGTGAACAGGAACGCCAGCATGTTCCAGCGCTGCCCGGAGGAGCTGTCGAGATGCAGGAAATAATGCAGGTGCACCAGGATCTGCACGATCGCAGCCGCGAAGATCACCACCAGGGTGGACGGTCCGGTCAGCGCCCCGGTCATGACCAGGACGAACGGAATGAGCGTCAGGACCACGGCCAGGCCGAAGCCCGTCAGGTAGGAGCCGAGGCTCCCGTGGCCCGCCTCGTCATCGGCGGTCGTCGCGTGGGCGTGCGCCATCACACCATCCCCTTCAGATAGACGATCGAGAACACGCCGACCCAGACGATATCGAGGAAATGCCAGAACATGCTGAGCCGCATCAGCCGCGACTGCACGCGCGGCGTCAGCCCTTTGCCCATCACCTGCGCCATCAGCACCAGCATCCAGATCAGCCCGACCGTGACGTGGGTGCCGTGGGTCCCGACCAGGGCGAAGAAGGCCGCGAGGAAGCCGCTGCGATCCGGCCCGGCGCCGATCGCGACCATATGGAGGAACTCGTGCACCTCCATCGCGACGAAGCCGAGCCCGAACAGGAAGGTGACCGCGAACCAACCGATCACCTGGCGCGCCTGGCGGCGGTGCATCGCCAGGATGGCGAAGCCGCAGGTGATGCTGCTCATGAGCAGGAACATCGTCTCGCCGAGCGTGCCGCTCAGGTCGAAAAGCTGCCGTCCCGTCGGACCGCCGGCGGTACTGTGGGTGTAGACGACGTAGCTCGCGAACAGAGCGGCGAACAGGATGCAGTCGCTCATCAGGTAGAGCCAGAAGCCGAACATCACGTTCGTGTCGCTCTCCGCGTGCCCGTGCGCCTCGGGCGGGGCGAAGACGTCGTCGAAGGTGCGGGTAATCATTGTGTCTGCTCCGCGTTCATGCGCTCAGAGTGTGCTGAAGAAATCGAACTTGCGAACGAACGCCCGTTGAGAATGCTCGGGTTTCCAGGCGATTTCGGCGGAAGACGGGCGTTCATTCACAAACTCTCAGTCCACCAGCTCGGGCAGCGGGCGCATGCGGAAATTATCCACGACGTCGCGTTCGGCGTCGGCGGCCGAGGCGAGCGCGCGGAAACGGGCGGCCTCGGTGCGCGCGACCTCGGCGGCGGGGATGTCGTAGTCGACGTCCTCGGCCCAGGCACGGGCGATGATGCAGGCACCGATCGCGAGCGCGCCGGCGATCGCCATCCACCAGATGTGCCAGATCATCGCGAAGCCGAACACGAAGGCGCACAGGCCCATGATGAAGCCGACCCCGGTGTTGCGCGGCATGTGGATGTCGAAATACTCGTCGGGGCGCACGTAGGCGGTGCCGGTCTGCTTCATGTCGATGAAGGCGTCGCGGTCATAGACGACGGGGATGCGGGCGAAGTTGTAGACCGGCGGCGGGGAGGCGATCGACCATTCCAGGGTGCGGCCGTCCCACGGATCACCCGACAGGTCGCGGGTCTTGGCGCGGTCGCGGATGCTGACGGCAAGCTGCACGATCTGGCAGACGATCCCGATCAGGACCAGCACCGCGCCGAGGCCGGCGACCGCCAGCCACGGCTGCCAGGACGGGTTGTCGTAGTGCCACATCCGGCGCGGCATCCCCATCAGGCCCAGCACGTAGAGCGGGACGAACGCCACGTAGAAACCCACGAGCCAGGCCCAGAAGGCACGCTTGCCCCAGGTCTCGTTCAACTGGAACCCGAAGGCCTTGGGGAACCAGTAGGCATAGCCCGCGAAGTAGCCGAACAGCGCGCCGGGGATCAGCATGTTGTGGAAATGCGCGATCAGGAACTCGCTGTTGTGCAGTACGAAATCGGCCGGCGGCATGGCGAGCACCACGCCGGACATGCCGCCGATGGTGAAGGTCACGATGAAGCCGACCGTCCACAGCATGGGCGTGGTGAACCGGAGGCGGCCGCGGTACATCGTGAACAGCCAGGTGAACAGCTTCACCCCGGTCGGCACGCCGATCACCATCGTCGCGATGCTGAACGCGGAATTGACGGTGGCGCTGGCGCCCATCGTGAAGAAATGGTGCATCCAGACGAGGAACGACAGCAGGGTGATCGACACCGTCGCGTAGACCATCGCGGTATAGCCGAACAGCCGCTTGCTCGAGAAGGTGGCGACCACTTCGGAGAAGATGCCGAAGGCGGGCAGCACCAGGATGTAGACCTCCGGATGCCCCCAGACCCAGAACAGGTTGACGTACATCATGAGGTCGCCACCGCCGGCGGCGGTGAAGAAATGCGTGCCGACATAGCGGTCGAGCGTGAGCAGGGCGAGCGTCACGGTCAGCACCGGGAACGCCAGCACGATCAGCGCGCTGGTGCAGAGCGCCGCCCAGGTGAACACCGGCATGCGCATCAGGGTCATCCCCGGCGCGCGCATGCGGAGGATGGTGACGACGAAGTTGATCCCGGTCATCAAGGTACCGAGGCCGGAGAGCTGGATGGCCCAGATCCAGTAGTCCACGCCGGGACCGGGGCTATATTTCAGCTCGCTCAGCGGCGGATAGCCGGTCCAGCCGGCGTGCGAGAAATCGCCCACCCCGAGCGAGACCATGACCAGGACCGCGCTCATGACCGTGAGCCAGAGGCCCACCGAGTTCAGGAACGGAAAGGCCACGTCCCGCGCACCGATCTGCAGCGGCACCGCGAGGTTCATCAGCCCCACCAGGAACGGCATCGCCATGAAGAAGATCATGATCGTGCCGTGCGCCGTGAAGACCTGGTCGTAGTGGTAGGGCGGCAGGTAGCCCTGCGCGGCCCCCTCCGCCATCGCCTGCTGCGCGCGCATCATGATCGCGTCGGAGAACCCGCGCAGCAGCATGATCAGGGCCAGGATGGCGTACATCGCGCCGATCCGCTTGTGGTCGACGGAGGTGAGCCACTCGGACCAGAGGTAGCCCCATTTCCCGAACCAGGTGATGGCGCCCATCACGACGACAGCGCCCACCAGGGTGAAGGCGACCGCGCCCATGACAATCGGATTGTCATAGGGGATCGCGGCCAAGGTAAGATTTCCGAGCATTGTCCAGCCCCGTTCAGGCGTGCGGTGTCAGGCGGTGGGCGGTCAGGAGTGCGGCTTCGGCTGCGCAGCGTCGGCCGTCATGAACCGGCTGACGATGCGATCGAACAGCCCGGGCTGCACCGAGGCGTAGGTGATGACCGGCCCGCCGCGGACCGGCTTCTGCAGCGCATGCCATGCCGCAGGGTCGAGCGCACGGTGCCCGGTGCGGGCCTGCTGCACCCAGGCATCGAAATCCGCCTGCGAGGTGGCGATGGTCTGGAAATGCATGGCAGCGTAGCCGGCGCCGCTGAACTGGTAGTTCCGCCCGACATAGGTGCCGGGCGTGTCGGCCAGCAGGTGCAGCTTCGTCCGCATGCCCGGCATCGCGTAGATCTGGCTGCCAAGACGGGGGATGAAGAACGACGACATCACCGTCGCCGAGGTGATCCGGAAGCTCACCGGCACGCCGGCCGGAATGACCAGCTTGTTCACCGTCGCGATATGCTGGTCGGGATAGATGAACAGCCAGCGCCAGTCGAGCGCCACGACATCGATCGGCAGCGGCCTGGCGGCGGAGGCGATCGGCTTGTACGGGCTGATCCGGTGGGTCGTCCCCCACACCAGCCCGCCGAGCGCGACAACGATGATCGCAGGCACGACCCAGACCACGATTTCAAGCCGCCCGGAATGGGACCAGTCGGGAGCGTAGGTCGCCTTCCGCGACGCGCGGTAACGCCAGACGACGAAGCCCGTCAGGGCGAACACCGGAATCGCGACGATCAGCATCAGCGCGATCGACGTCAGGATCGTCGCCTTGTCGGCCGCGCCGATCGGCCCCCTGGGGTCGAGTACCGACAAGTAGCTGCATCCGGAAAGGCCAAAAATACCGCACAAGGACACAGCCCTCGCGGCGAACCTGAGGTTACGTACATTCATCTTCTTATTCCGGATCAACGTCCATCTTCACGCACCGGTCGGCGGCGCGCCGCGGATGTCCCTGCTTACGGGGGGTGTTGCAAAGGGCGCGCCAACATCCGGATGCCGACGCCCCGATCTGCGGCCGCGCTCGCGCGCTCATGACGTCCGGCTTTCATGGCGCCGCACATACGCCCGTGGCGCCGGTAGTCAACGTGGGGATGGATGAAAATTAGGACAGGTTTGCTTCCCTTTGCGAAATGCGAAGCCCGGGCATGCATCTTCTGCCAATCGCACGGAGCGCACGCACGCCTTCTCTCGCCGCACCGTGCGCGCGCGAACCCCGCACCACCGGCCTGAACGGCGACATTCGTTACATATTCAATCTGTTACGATATGAGTGCCGCACTGCACGCCGTCGCGACCGCGAAGCTCGTCCGCAACCCCGCCGCCGACAGGCCGCGCGCGATGACCACGATGCGCGTCCCGGTCGCCGCCGCCGCCGCGCCGGCGAGAAATGCCGGCGGATGCGGCACATGGTGCACCGCCTGCACAACAACTGGCCGGTCCTCGCCGGGGATGCGCACGAGCCCCTTCACCCGCAGCACCTTCTCCCCCTGCAACGACAGCAGGGAATCGAGCCACAGCGCCACTTTCTCCCATGCGACCGGCCGGTCGGAGCGCAGCACGGTGGCGGTGACCTGCGCCCCATGGCGGAACGGAAGGTGCCCGTGCCCGGCATGCCGCCCCTCCCCTAGCCACGCCGCGATCCGCCCCGCCTCCGGCCCCAGGTCGAACACGTCCGCGGGATCGGCCGCACCGGCCATCACATGGCGGATCGGTGCGCCCGGGTTCAGCGCCGCGATCGCCGCCTCCGCACGCGCGATTGTCGCGGGCTCCGCCAGGTCCGTCTTGGTCAGCAGCACCCGATCGGCGAGCGCGACCTGCGCGCGGGCCTCCGGCTGGCGCGCGAGTTGCGCCGAGCCGTGCAGCGCATCGACGGTGGTGACGATCCCGTCCAGCCGGCAGGCGAACCGCGCCCCGGGCCCGGCCAGCAGCGCGTGCGCCACCGGGGCGGGATCGGCGAGGCCGGTGGTCTCGATCGCGATGCGCCGGAACGGCGGCAGCGCGCCGCTCGCGCGCCGTTCCCACAACAGATCGAGCGTGTCGGCGATGTCGCCGCGCACGGTGCAGCAGATGCAGCCGTTGGCGAGCAGCACCGCATCCTCGATCGCCGGCTCCATCAGCAGGTGATCGAGCCCCACGGCACCGAATTCGTTCACGATCACCGCCGTGTCCGCGAGTTCCGGATGGCGCAACAGCCGGTTGAGCAGGGTGGTCTTGCCGCTGCCCAGGAAGCCGGTGACGATCGTCACCGGCAGCGCGTTCGTCCCGTGATCCAGGCCCATGCGACCCCCCTTGCCGGCGCGCCCGGCGCGACACGGCGCGCGCGAGTGTCCGGGAGGAGCCGTCGCGGCGCAAGAAGAGCGCCGCGGTTTGCGCCGGCGCGCCCACGGAAGGCGAGGCGACGAAGATGGAAATCGCAGAGGGCTGGTCGCCGGCCGCGACCACGCGCGCCGGGGGCGCGCTGCGCACACTGGCGCGAGGTGGCGCGGGACACGCGGCGGTGGGCTTGTCCGCCGTCAGGCTGCCTCCCACGTCCGGGCGCCCACCGAACGGATATCCCGATGACGGAGTCCCCGCTGCCGGAACCCGAGGCCAGCGACGCCACGCTCCGCCCCGACGGCGCCGCCTCCCCCCATCTCGCCGCACCACAGCGCCGCCAGGCGGCGCAGCACGCCGCCCTGCGCCCGCTCGTCATCCACGAGATCATCCGCGCCGAAGGGGAGACGGAGCTTGCCCGCACCTCCGGCGCGCTGGCGCTGTCGGGCCTCGCGGCCGGGCTGTCGATGGGGTTTTCATTCCTCACCGAGGCGCTGCTGCGTGCCGGCCTGCCGGCGGCGCCGTACCGGCCGCTGATCGCGAGCTTCGGCTACAGCATCGGCTTCATCATCGTGGTGCTCGGCCGTCAGCAGTTGTTCACCGAGAGCACGCTCACCGCGATCCTGCCCGTGCTCACCCGCCGCGACCGCGCGACGGCGGTCGCGGTCGGCCGGCTGTGGGCGATCGTGCTGGCGGCCAATCTCGTCGGCACCTGGTGCTTCGCCGCGCTGCTGCTGCCGCATGGGGTGTTCGCCGCGCCGGTGACCGCTTCGTTTGCCGCGCTGGGGCGGGACGCGATCCCGCCGGGATTCGGCGCGACGGTCCTGAAATCGATGTTCGCCGGCTGGCTGATCGCCCTGATGGTGTGGATCCTGCCCAGCGCGCGCTCGGCGCGCCTGCTCACGGTGCTGATCGTCACCTATGTCGTGGCGCTCGCGCGGCTGTCGCACGTGGTCGCGGGCTCGGCCGAGGCGGCCTACGCGGTGCTGACCGGCGCACGGCCCTTCGCGGCCTATCTCGGCGGCTTCCTGGTGCCGACCCTGATCGGCAACGTGTTCGGCGGCGTGGCGCTGGTGGCCCTGCTCAACCACGGCACCATCGCGACCGAGATCCGCAATTCGGAAAACCGGCTGTCCGAGCAGTCCGACGATCCGTGAACGGGGCGCGAACTCCCCTCAGCTTCCTGCCTTCAGCACCGAAACGAGCCCGCGCAGGCACGCCAGCAGCGACAGCGGGGTGAGCCGGCCGGTGCGCGGGTTCTCCAGGCTCGGCACGTTCTCGATCCGCATGGTGAAGCGGGCCGCCTCCGCCTCCACCCGGATCGTGTGGATGTTGCGGTCGATCCCGGGGTCGGCCCAGATCTCCACTTTCGTGCGCACCGGCCCGATCCCGGCGAGCGCCAGGGCCGCCGCCACGTTGACGTTCGCCGGGAACCCCGCCGCCGCGGCGAGCGCGTTGCCCGCGAACACTCGGCGCGGTTCTGTCAGCCCGGCAAGGTCGATCCGCTGCCGGCGCAGATAGGGTGCGCCGGTCAGGCCCGCCGGCGGCTTGCGGGTCTCCAGGGTCACGCTCTCCACCGGCCCCTCCGCCGCCGCGCGCACCGCGTCGAGCCCGAGCAGTGCCCCGGTCGGCACCAGGATGCGTGCCCCGGTCTTCACCGCCCGCCGCGCGAGCTCCAATCGCGGCAGGAGCGCGCCGGCCGAGGCCACGACCAGGATGCGCCCGGCGGCGATCGCGGGCTCGGCGATGGCGAGGAACACCGAAGCAGGGGCTGCTTCCACCACGATGTCGGCCTCTGCCAGCCGGGCCAGCGACACCACCTCGGGCGGGATCTCGAACTCCGCCACCCGCGTGGCGGCACGCACCGGATCGGCGGCGGCAACCGCGACCAGGCGCAGGCCGGGCACCGCTCCGCGATCGAGCGCGCGGGCCAGCGGCAGGCCGATCGCGCCCAGGCCGCCGATCGCGACGGTCATCGTCATGTCGTTCCTCCATCCCCCCGGGCATCTCCGGGGCCACGTCGAAGCACCTCGATCCTTCCTCTCGCATCGAACCGCCGACGCACACAACCCGCGCCGCCGGCCCCGCGGCGCGCGCCGGGAGCACGCGCGTGGCAACGAACGCACGCCGGCACGCGCGTCTATCCGGACGGTTCCCGGCGGATAACGCCCGGCGGATAACGCGTAGTCTGTCACGATCGCTCACGGCTCCGCCAGCACCGCCAACGCGGCGAGGCGCGGCGCGGCGTCGTCGACGAAACGGCGCACCCGGGCCGGCGGGTCGCGGCCGCCAGGCAGCACGAGGCGGACCGGCAGCGGGGCCGGCTCGGCGGCGCGCAGGATCCGCACCAGCCCGCCGGCGGCGAGGTCCCGGGCGACCTGGTAGGACAGCGCGGCAGCGATCCCCTGCCCCTGGCGGGCAGCGTCCAGCGCCGCTTCCACCTCGTTGACCGTCAGGCGGGGAACGAGCCGGATCGCGCGCTCCCGTCCGCCGGTCCGCAGGCGCCAGGCGATCGGGCCGGAGCGGGTCGCGGTGAAGACGATGGCGTGATAGGCGAGGTCCGCCGGCGCCCCCGGCGTGCCGTGCGCGGCGAGATAGGCCGGGCTCGCGACCAGCACCCGCCGCACCTGGCCGACCCGCCGCGCGACCAGCCCGGAATCCGGCAGCGGACCGATGCGCAGTGCGACGTCCAGCCCGTCCTCGATCAGGTCGAGGTAGCGGTCGGACAGAACGAGCTCGGCCCGTACCTCGGGGTGGGCGTCGAGGAAGCGCGCCAGCAGCGGCACGATATGCAGCCGCCCGAACACCACCGGCGCGCTGAGGCGCAGCAGGCCGCCGATCGCCGCCCCGGCTGCGGTGCCGGCACGCAGCGCGAGATCGTAGTCGCCGAGCAGCCCACGCGCACGCTCCGCCAGCAGCCGGCCGGCCTCGGTCGGGGCAAGGCGGCGGGTCGTGCGGGCAAGCAGCCGGGTGCCGAACTCGCTGTTCCAGCACGGCGAGGGCACGTGTGACGGCAGGCGGCGAGCGGCGCAGGCGGCGCGCGGCGCCCTGCAGGCTGCCGGCATCGAGGATGGCGACCAGGACGGCAAGCTCATCGAGCCGATCCATCCGATTGTTCCGTATCCTGGAATTGTCTGTTGCCGACTATCGGGATTTCGTCTGCGCCCGGCAAGGACCAAATCGATGCGGCAACCGGGAGGCACCGATGCCATTCCACCCCACCGAAACCCCACCCAGCCCCTTCCATCCCGGCGAACGCGACATGCAGGCCCGCGCCGGCGTGCGCGAACGCATGGATCAGCGCGCCGCCCGCGCGATCCGCGACGCCATGCCCGAGCAGCACCGCGCGTTCTTCGCCGGCCTGGCGTTGCTGCCGCTGGCGGTGAACGACCGCCGCGGCTGGCCGGCGGCGACGCTCCTGACCGGCGCCCCCGGCTTCGTCGCCAGCCCGGATCCGCGCCGCCTGCGGATCGCGCTGCCGGCCGAGCGCGCCGCGCCGCCGGACAGCACGCTCGTTCCCGGCACGCCGGTCGGCCTGCTCGGCATCACATTCGCTACCCGTCGGCGCAATCGGCTGAACGGCCTGGTGGCGCGGATCGATGCCGGCGGCTTCGACGTTGCGGTCGTGCAGAGCTTCGGCAATTGCGCGCAATACATCCAGGCAAGGGACATCCAGGCGCCGGGAATCCCGGCACATGACAGTGGGGCGGGTGACAGTGGGGCGGGCGACATCCGGGCGGGTGACGCCAGCGCCGGCGCGGCCGGGACGGCGGACGGCGGCGCCGCCTGGCTCCCGGCGCTGGACGTGCCGGCGCGCCGCCTGATCGCCGGTGCCGACACGATGTTCGTCGCCTCGGCGGAGCAGGCGGATGCGGCGGGCGCGGTCGATGTCTCGCATCGCGGCGGTCGGCCCGGCTTCCTGCGGCTGGACGGCGACGTGCTGACGGTCCCGGATTTCGCCGGCAACCGTTACTTCAACACGCTCGGCAACTTCCGGCTCAACCCCCGGGCGGCGCTGCTGCTACCGGACTTCGCCTCCGGCGCGCTGCTGCACCTGTCGGGTGCGGTCGAACTGGTGGAGCAGGGCGCCGAAATCGCCGCCTTCCGCGGCGCCGAGCGGCTGTGGCGGGTGCACATCGCCGCCGCCTGGCGACGCACGGACGTCCTGCCCCGCGGCTGGTCGCCGCCGGAGCCGGCGCCGACGACCCTCGCCACCGGCTCCTGGGCCGGGGTCAGCGGGCCGCCGTCTGCGCCGCCACCGCCCGGGCCGCCGCCAGTTCCGTCGCCGTATTGACGTTCAGGAACGCGTCCTCGCCCGCCGCCGGAAAGCGCACTTCCCGCGCTCCGAGCGCGGCGGCGAAGGCGCCCACCTGGCGCGACTCGCCGGCCGCGAGCCGGGCGCGCAGCAGCTCGCGCGCCATCACCGGCCAAAGCGCCACCAGGTAGTGCGTCTGCGTGCGCCCGTCCGCCGCGCCGCCCGTCGCGTACGACGGCGGCGGGGCCAGCGCGCGGGCGAGGCCCGCCGGCAGGAACGGCGTATCGCCAGGCGCGCTCAGCAGCGCGTCCGCGCCAAGCCCCGCGGCCCAGTCGAGCCCGGCGAGCAGCCCCGCCAGCGGCCCGGCACCAACGAAGGCGCCGTCGTCCAGCACCGGCAGGCCGAAGGCGGCGAACCGGCCCGGATCGCCGTTGGCGCTGAGCGCGATCGCCTCGACCGGCTCGGTGCGCAGCCGGTCGATCACGCGCGCGAGCATGGTCCGCCCACCCACTTCCAGCAGCGGCTTGTCCCCGCCGCCCAGCCGCCGCGCGCTGCCCCCCGCCAGGACCAGCCCCACCAGCCGCCCCGGCGGTGGGACGGCCGGCGGCGGGATTGTCGGCGGCGGGGCGGTCATCCGCGTCCCCCTCCGGTCCGGCCGTGCGGCCTGCCGACGCGCCCACCGCGAAGGGCAGCAGCGGACGCGCAACCGGCAGCGCCGCCGCGCATCACGCCGCCCCCACCGCGATTTCCAGCCATCCCGGCGAGGCAAAGCGTCCGGTATCGCCCGGACGGAGCAGCACGGTGGTGGTATCGGATTCGACGATCGCCGGCCCGGCCACCGCCTGTTCCGGTGCCAACGCAGCGAAATCGAACACCGGCACCTCCTGCCAGGACTCCAGGTCAGATCCGCCGCCGCAAGACCGGCGCGGCCGGCGCCCGGTCCGGCTCCGCCGCCGCGGGCGGGGGCGGCAGCCGCCCGATCACCGAGGCCCGCGCGTTCACCACCACCACCTCCTGGTCCGGCTGCGCATAGGTGTAGAGCACCGCGTGCCGGGCGTGGAACGCCTGCGCCAGCCGCTCCGCCAGGTCCGGCGCCTCCCACCCGGCCGCGTCCCATCCGGCCATGTCCCAGTCGAGCGGCACCGACAGCTCGAACACCTGCTCCCCGTAGCGCATGTCGGCCGCGCGGCGGACGATCGCCCCGGCGCCAAACGCAGCCGAGCCGTGCCCGCCCCTCGGCCTCCATCGCCGCGAACGCCGTGCACAGCGCCGCCGGGTCGATCCCGTGCGTCTGCTCCAGGCTGCGCGCCAGCTCGATCCGGAGATCGGTGTTCAGCATCCCCCAGGCCGACAGCACCGCCGCCGCAAGCGGCACCGCGACCCGGGAAATGCCGAGGGCCGCGGCCACCGCGGTTACGTGCAGCCCCGCCGCGCCGCCGAATGCAAGCAGGGCGAAGCGGCGCGGATCGACGCCCCGGCGCACGGTCGCGATCCGCACCCCATCGGCCATGCGCGCCGTCACCAGCCGCTGCACGCCCGCCGCCGCCGCCTCCGGCCCCAGCCCGAGGTCTGCGCCCAGCCGCCCGATCGCCGCCGCCGCGGCCGCGCGATCCAGCCGGCGCCGCCCGCCCAGGAACCGGTCCGGGTCCAGGTAGCCCAGCACCAGGGTGGCGTCCGTCACCGTCGCCGCCGTCCCGCCCAGCCCGTAGCAGGCCGGCCCCGGCTCCGCTCCCGCGCTCTCCGGCCCCACCGCCAGCAGGCCGGAGCGATCGCGCTTGGCGATCGACCCGCCGCCGGCGCCGAGGGTGACGATATCGAGCGCCGGCAGCGCGATGCGCGCCTGCCCCACCATCCGTCCCTCGGCGAGGGTGGCCGCGCCGTCGCGCACCAGGGCGATGTCGGTGCTGGTGCCGCCCATGTCGAAGGCGATCAGGTCGCGCCCCAGCCCCGCCGCCGCCAGCGCCACCGCCGCCGCGACGCCGCCGGCCGGGCCGGAGAGCGCGGTGCCGGCGGCGAGCCGGATCGCCTCGTCCACCGTCGCCACCCCGCCGTGCGAGAGGATCACGAACAGGCTGCCGCCGAATCCCGCCTCCGCCAGCCGCGCTTCCAGCCGACGGAGGTAGGCGGCGATCACCGGCCCCACCGCGGCGTTGGCGACGGTGGTGGAGAAGCGCTCGAACTCCTTGATCTGCGGCAGGACCTCGGCCGAGGTGGTGACGAACGCGCCCGGCAGCCGGGCGCGCACCGCGGCGGCGGCGGCCTGCTCGTGCGCCGGGTTGCGCCAGGAATGCAGGAAACACACCGCCACCGCCGGGACGGAGTGCGCCTCCAGCACCGCCAGCGCCGCGTCCAGAGACGCCGGATCGAGCGGGATTTCCACGCTCCCATCGGCGCGCAGCCGCTCGCGCACCGGCAGGCGCAGCGCGCGCGGGACCAGCGGCTCGGGCGGAGGCAGGCGGAGGTTGTAGCGGTCGGGTTTCAGCCCCTCGCGCATCTCGATCACGTCGCGATGGCCCTCGGTGGTCAGCATGGCGACCCGCGCCGCCTTACCCTCCAGCAACGCGTTGGTGGCCGCCGTGGTGCCGTGCACGATGCGCGACGCGGCGCCGAGCAGGCCCGCCGGGGTCAGGCCCAGCGTGGCGGCGGCGAGGCCGATGCCTGCCAGCACCCCCTCCGACTGGTCGGCCGGCGTGGTCGCCGCCTTGGCGAAGGTGATCGCCCCGTCCGGGCCGGCGACCACCACGTCGGTGAAGGTGCCGCCGACATCGATGCCGATCGTATGGCTCATGCGCGGGTCCGATCGCTGGCGAGCGGTTCAGGCGGCAGCCGTGCCCTCGCCCTTCTCCCTCCCCCGCAACGGGGGCGACAGCTCCCCTGCTTAAACCCGGGTGCCCGGCGCTGTCGAACGCCGCAACGCGCCCCCAGGACGCGCCCCGCGGGCCGGGTTGAACAATCCCCGATCTCGCCCAGCTAGTGCCGGCCGCGCCCCCGGGAGCGGCCCCTGCCCCGGTTCGACCCGCTTCGGCGCCGGACCCGCCATGTCCTTGATCCCGCAACTGCCGCGCTCGCGCCCGCCCCGTGCCCACACCCAGGGGACGCCGCCCGACCGAACCGGAGACCGCCTCTCATGGCCGATCACATCACCGTCAGCCTGACCATCAACGGCCGGGCGGAAACGCTCGCGCTCGAACCGCGCGTCACCCTGCTCGACGCGCTGCGCGATCGCCTCGGGCTCACCGGCACGAAGAAAGGCTGCGACCAGGGACAGTGCGGCGCCTGCACCGTGCATATGGACGGCGCCCGCGTGCTCGCCTGCCTGACCCTCGCCGCGCAGATGGAGGGCCGGGCGGTCACGACGATCGAGGGCCTCGCCGGCGCCGACGGCACGCCGCACCCGGTGCAGGCCGCGTTCCTGGAGCACGACGCCTTCCAGTGCGGCTATTGCACGCCCGGACAGATCATGTCCGCGGTCGCCTGCATCCGCGAGGGCCACGCCGGATCGGACGCCGAGATCCGCGAATACATGGCCGGCAACCTCTGCCGCTGCGGCGCCTATCCGCACATCGTCGCCGCCGTGCGCCAGGCTGTGGGAGATATGGCAGCCGCGGGAGAAGCGGCATGAGGGATTTCTCCTATCATCGCGCCGCCTCCGCCGCCGCGGCGCAGCGCGAAGCGGCGCTCCCGGCCACGATGCTGCTCGCCGGCGGCACCACGTTGCTCGACCTCGCCAAATGCGGTGTTGCGGAGCCCGACCGGGTCGTCGACATCACGCGTCTGGACGGGCTGGACGGGGTGCGGGTCGATGCCGACGGCGCGGTGATCGGCGCGCTGGCGAAAATGAGCCGGGTCGCGGACGATCCGGCCATCCGCACGCAGTTCCCGGCGGTGGCGGAATCGCTGGCGCTGGCCGCCTCGGCGCAGATCCGCAACATGGCGACGATCGGCGGCAACCTGATGCAGCGCACCCGCTGCGCCTATTTCCGCGCGCCTGCCGTCTTCCCCGCCTGCAACAAGCGCGCGCCCGGCAGCGGCTGTGCGGCGATCGGAGGTGCGACGCGCAACCACGCGGTGCTCGGCACCAGCGCGGCGTGCATCGCCACCTACCCGGGCGACCTCGCGACGGCGCTCGTGGCCTTCGATGCCGTGGTGCATGTCGGTGCGCGCACGGTGCCGGCGGACGCGTTCTTCCTGGCCCCGGGCAGCACGCCGGAGCGGGAACATCCGCTCGCGCCCGGGGAGCTGATCACCGCGGTTTCGATCCCGGCCTCGCCCGCCGCGCGCCGGTCCACCTACCTCAAGGTGCGCGACCGGCAGTCCTACGAATTTGCCGCCGCCAGCGCCGCCGTCGGCCTGGAGCTGGAAGCGGACGGGCGGACGATCCGCGACCTGCGCGTGGCGCTCGGCGGCGTCGCCACCAAACCCTGGCGCGCCCGGGCGGTGGAGGCGGCGCTGATCGGCACGGCACTGGAGGCCGAGACCGTGCGGCGCGCCAGCCGGCTCGCGATGGAGGGCGCCGTCGATCACGGCGCCAATCGCTTCAAGATCGACCTTGCGCCGCGCGTGATCGCGCGTGCCGTACTGACGCTGGGAGGAATGGCATGAGCGGCAGCGGGAGCAGGATGCGGCACGGCGACGCGTCGGACGGCGACGCGCCGACAACTTCGGTGCTCGGCACCAGCGTGGCGCGCCGCGACGGGCCGGCGAAGGTGCGCGGTGCGGCCGTCTACGCCGCCGAATACCGCCCCTCGGGCCTGGTCCACGCCGTCCTGGTGCAAAGCACGATCCCCGCGGGACGGGTGCGCGCGATCGACACCGCGGCGGCCGAGGCTGCCCCCGGGGTGCTGCTCGTGGTGACCCCCGACAATGCGCTGCCGCTGCGGGCGGCGACAAGCTGGCTCGGGACGCCGGCGCCCGACGGGCCCTATGTCCCGCTGAGCCCCGACATCACCTTCAACGGCCAGCAGATCGCCGCCGTCGTCGCCGCAACCTTCGAGCAGGCGACCGCCGCCGCGGCGCTGGTGCGCGTCACCTACGACCCGGCGCCGGCGATCGCGAGCCTCGACGACCCGGGCGCCGGCGACGGCCACAAGATCGACGACCTGACCATCACCCGCGGCGACGCCGCCGCAGCACTCGCCGCCGCGCCGGTGCGGATCGAGCGGGAATACCGCACGCCGCGCGAGTACAACCTGCCGATCGAACCGCACGGGCTGATCGCCGAATGGGCGGGCGAAGGCGCCGCCGCCACGCTCACCATCCACGAACCGAGCCAGTGGGTGGACGGGATGGCGCGCACCTACGCCGAGTGGTTCGGCGTGGCGTTCGAGAACGTGCGGCTGGTCTCCCCCTATATCGGCGGCGGCTTCGGGTCGAAGGCGCTGTCCTATGCGTACGGCGCGGTCGCGATCATGGCGGCGCGGATGCTCGCCCGGCCGGTGAAGCTCGCGGTCACCCGACCGCAGACCTTCACGGCATATGGCGGGCGGCCGGCCACACGGCAGACGATCGCACTCGGGGCCACGCGCGCAGGCAAGCTGCTCGCGATCGTGCATCGCGGGGCCAACGAGACGTCGATCGACGGCTTCGGGGTCGAGCCGCTCGGATCGGTTATCTCGATCATGTATGCGGTGGCCGATTTCCGCTCCGAGCAGAACCTCGTGCCGGTGCACACGGTGCTGCCGGGGCCGATGCGCGCGCCGGGGGAGAACCCGAGCGCCTTCGGCATCGAATGCGCCATCGACGAGCTGGCCTATGAGGTCGGCATCGACCCCGTCGCCATCCGCCTGCTGAACTATGCGGAGGAAGACCCGCAGGCGAACAAGCCCTGGTCCACACGGCGGCTGCGCGAGGCGTTCGCGGCCGGCGCGGCGGCCTTCGGCTGGTCGCGGCGCACGCCGGCGCCGCGCTCCATGCGGGAAGGACACGCGCTCATCGGCTGGGGCGTCGCCGCCGGCACCTATCCGGTCCGCCGCACCGCCGGGGAGGCATTGGTCCGCATCCTCGCCGACGGCGCGGTCGAGGTCGCCAGCAGCGGCATCGACATGGGCACCGGCACCTACACGATCCTGGCGCAGACCGCGGCCGAGGCGCTGGGCGTGCCGGTGGAGGATGTGCGCGTGCAGCTCGGCGATTCGGCGCTGCCGCGGGCGCCGGTCGCCGGCGGGTCGCAGCTCGCCAACCTGATGACCGGGGCCGTGCACAAGGCGGCGCTGGCGGCACGCGACGAGCTGATCGGGCTCGCGATCACGCATCCGGATTCGCCGTTCCGCGATCGCCAGGTGAATACGTTGGTGATCGCTGGCGGGGAGGTCGGCGTGCCGCGCGGCGACGGGCCGCGGGTTCCGATCGCGGAGCTGATGCGCCGGCTCGGCCGCGCGCGGATCGAGGCGCTGCGCGATACCCTGCCGGACGGGGCGCGCAGCGACGAGGACCGGTACAAGAACTTCACCACGATCGCGACGATGCGTCCGCCTACCGACGGTGATTATTCCGCGCACAGTTGGTGCGCGCATTTCGTCGAGGTCCGGGTCGATGCGGAGCTCGGCACGGTGCGGGTGGCACGCATGGTCTCGGCGCTCGATTCCGGGCGGCTCTACAATCCGCGGCTGGCCGAAAGCCAGTGGAAGGGCGGCATCATCATGGGGATCGGGCAGGCGCTGCTGGAAGAAGGCGTCGTCGATGCGCGGCACGGGCGGGTGATGAACGACAACCTGGCGGACTACCTGGTGGCGACCAACGCGGATGTGCCGGATCTGCAGGTGATCTCGGTGGGCGTGCCGGATCCGCATGCCTCCGCGCTGGGCGGCAAGGCGGTGGGGGAGCTCGCGATCGTGGGGGTGGCGCCGGCGATCGCGAACGCGGTGTTCCATGCGACCGGACGGCGGGTGCGGGAGCTGCCGATCACGCTCGACAAGCTGCTGTAGAGGGGTGCGGGGCAGCTTCTTTGCCTCCCCCTGGCGCAAACGCGGGGAGAGAGTAAGGACAGTCCCCTCGCCGTGCGCGAGGCCGCCGCCCGGCAAATGCGCGTCGATCGTCGGCAGGCCGAAGCCCAGCGGCGCGGCGGGTGGGACAGGGCGGGCGGCCGGCGGCGGGCGGAACCTGCCAGGAACATGCTGCTGCCCCGCGGGCCGACGGGTTGGGCCGGTGCCGACGGCTGGCTCCGATTCCAACCCAGAGAAGAAAAGGCGAGGAAGAAAGAGATCGCAGAGGGTGCGTCCCCGGCGGTGGCCGCATGGGTCACTACAGCGCGCGGCTGGTGCGCCCGCACACGGACCGCGGCAGAGGATCGAGGGGATGCATACATGCGCACCGTCCCTTTGCGATCTCTTTCTTCCTCGCCTTCTCTTCTCAGCATTGCAATCGGCGGTTGCGGCTCCCCCAGGCCGGGGTGCAGGCGCAGGTGGTCTCCGCCGACGGCCCCCCCTCTGCACGTCCGGATCCGCATGGCGACCGGAGGCATCACCTCATTGCGCTGTCTCGGAAGGAACGACCGCCCTTCCCCATGCCTGGAGGCAGGCCGGAGGATCGCAGGGGGCATTAACAGGGGGCGTTGACCCCGTCCCGGGCGACGCTTATAAGCCGCGCCCTGAGTTGGCCCCCGTGCCCCGGCGCGGTCGGGGCCGCTCCCGCGCAGGCGCGGGATTTCCCTTTTGCGATAGTCGGAGTTTCGGGCGTGAAGCGCACCTACCAACCCTCCAAGCTGGTCCGCAAACGCCGCCACGGGTTTCGCGCGCGCATGGCCACCGTCGGCGGCCGCAAGGTGCTGGCCAACCGCCGCGCCAAGGGCCGCAAGCGTCTGTCCGCCTGAGAGTTCGTGGAAGAATGCCCGTTATCCCCACGAAAAGACAAGATTCTTCGGCGGGTATTCTTGCGCGGGGTCGATTTCCTCACCGGTCCTGAAGGCCGGTGTCCTGAGCTTGGGAGGCCGGAACGCAGGTGCCGCTTCCGCGGTCCGCACGGGCCGGAGGCCGGCAGGCTGGGCATCGGCAGGCTCGGCATCAGGACGCCCGGCCTCAAGAGACCGGTCGGCGGCGGCAGCAAGCCGGAGCGACCCGAGCCGGTCGGGACGCCGCCTCCCTGCGCGCGGATCATGGAGCCTCCGGTGACCGCCACCCTGCCCCCCCTGAAACACCCCCGCCTGCAGCGCCGCGCCGAGTTCCTGCGCGTCGCCGGCCGCGGCCGCAAGCTGGCCACGCCGGGCCTCGTCCTGCAGGTCCTGCGGCGCGACGACGCGGAGCCCGCGCGGCTGGGCTTCACCGTGACGAAGAAGGTCGGCAACGCCGTGGTCCGCAACCGCACCCGCCGCCGCCTGAAGGAAGCCGCCCGGCTGGTGCTGACCGAACAGCCGGTGCGCGGGGCCGATCTCGTGCTGATCGGCCGGGACCGCACGCGGGCGCGCCCGTTTGCCGCCCTGCAGGACGACCTACGCCAGGCGCTGATCCGCGCCGGCGTGGCGACGACACCAGAGACGGCGCCAGGGGCTATGACCCAGGCGCCATGACCTCGGGGGCTATGACCTCGGGAGCGACGACACCACGGGAGGCGACGATCCCGGCGGCAGCACTCCCACCTGCACCCCTCCCAGCGGCGGCATTGGCATGAGCCCGGCAGCGCGGCTCGGCATCGGCGCGGTGCGGACCTATCAATGGACCCTCGGCCCGGTGCTCGGCGGCCAGTGCCGCTTCGCCCCGAGCTGCAGCGAATACGCGGTGGATGCGCTGCGCCGGCACGGGGCGCTGCGCGGCAGCGGCCTGGCCGCCTGGCGCCTGCTGCGCTGCCAGCCGTGGTGCGACGGCGGCTACGACCCGGTCCCGGAACCCGGATGGCGTGACGCCGCCCGGCCGGCCGCCGGACGGACGGACTTCGACCAAGCGGGGCATTGAATGGACCAGAAGCGCCTGTTCGTCGCGATCCTGATTTCGCTCGCGATCCTGGTCGGCTACCAGTTCATCGCCACGCGTTATCTGCCGCACCCGCCGGTGCCGCAGACGACGGCGACGTCCGCCGGCACCCCCAACGGGGCGGCCAACGGCACGTCCGCGGGCACCTCCGGGGTCACCGCCACCAGCGGCCCACCCGCCGCGGCCGCAGCCGCCGCAGCCGCGCGCGCCGCCGCCCCGCGGGTGGCGATCGATGCCCCCTCCGTGCACGGCTCGATCAGCCTGCTCGGCGCGCGGATCGACGACCTGGTGCTGACCGACTACCGCGAGACGATGGCCCCCAATTCCCCCGCGTCCGGCTGCTCGAGCCGCGCCGGGACCAAGCAGCCCTATTATGCGCAGTACGGCTGGTCGGCCGCGCCCGGGGAACACGTCGCCGCTGCCGGGCAACGACACCGTCTGGACCGCCTCGGCCAAGACGCTTGCGCCCGGCCATCCGGTGACGCTGTCGTGGGACAACGGCGCCGGGCCTGACCTTCCGAGATCGTGCTCGTCGATCGACGACAACTACATGTTCAGCGTCGAGCAGCCGGTGAAGAACGCGACCGGCGCGCCGGTGAAGCTGTTCCCCTGGGCGCGCATCCGGCGCGACTACACGCCGCAGGTCGCCGGCTACTACATCCTGTTCGAGGGCCTGCTCGGCGTCGTCGACGGCACGCTTGCAGGAGACCACCTACGCCAAGGCCAAGAGCGAGGGCGAGGACAAGCGCGACGGCGTCGCCTACGACGCCACCGCCGACCGGCGGCTGGGCCGGCATCACCGACAAATACTGGCTGACCGCGCTGATCCCGGACCAGTCGATGCCCACCACCGTCAGCTTCCGCCACATCGCCGGCGGGCGGCGACCACTACCAGGTGGACTACGTCACCGCCACGAGCCGCAGACCGTCGCACCGGGCGGCAGCGCGGCGATGGCGACGCAGCTGTTCGCCGGCGCCAAGGTGGTGCGACCTGCTCGACCGCTACGAGGCGCAACTACACATCCCGCAATTTCGACAAGGCGGTGGATTTCGGCTGGTTCTACTTCCTGACCAAGCCGATCTTCTACGCGCTGGATTGCCTGAACGGGCTGCTCGGCAATTTCGGCCTGGCGATCATGGTCTTCACGGTCTGCGTGAAGCTGCTGTTCTTCCCGCTGGCCAACTACTCCTACCGCTCGATGAGCAAGATGAAGCTGCTCGGGCCGAAGATGACGGCGATGCGCGAGCGCTACAAGGACGACCCGCAGCAAGCATGCAGCAGGAGATGATGGCGCTGTACAAGGCCGAGAAGGTCAACCCGGCCTCGCGGCTGCCTGCCGATGGTGGTGCAGATCCCGGTGTTCTTCTCGCTCTACAAGGACATCTTCGTCACCATCGAGATGCGCCAGGCGCCGTTCTTCGGCTGGATCCACGATCTGTCGGCGGTCGATCCGACCAACGTGTTCAACCTGTTCGGGCTGATCCCGTTCGATCCGACGACGATCTCGCCGTTCCTGCACCTGGGCGTCTGGCCGCTGATCATGGGCCTGACGATGTTCCTGCAGCAGAAGCTGAACCCGCCGCCGCCCGATCCGATGCAGGCGCGGCTGTTCCAGTTCATGCCGATCATCTTCACCTTCATGCTGGCGAGCTTCCCGGCCGGGCTGGTGATCTACTGGACCTGGAACAACCTGCTGTCGGTCGCGCAGCAATGGCTGATCATGCGGCGCACCAAGCTCGCCCGTCCCGGCCTCGCACGGACCTGACCGCAGCGGGGCGGGAGCGGCCCGCCCCGCCCGGTTCGGAGCAGAGGGCCGGACCCAAGGTGGGGGCCGAGGCCGCGGGCGAGAGGGCGGGTGACCCCGCGGTCGACCCGGCCGCCGATCGGGCGGCCGCGCTTGAGGCCGGGCGGCTGCTGTTCGCCGCGACCTGCACCTTCTTCTACGCCGCGCAGCGGCTCGACCAGATGCCGCCGCGTCGGCGCGGCCGGAGGTCGCCTTCGCCGGGCCGGTCCAACGTCGGCAAGTCCTCGCTGCTGAACGCGCTGACCGGGCGGCGCGCGCTGGCGCGGGTGTCCGACACGCCGGGGCGCACGCGGCAGCTCAACTTCTTCGACCTCGGCGGCCGGCTGACCCTGGTCGACATGCCGGGCTACGGCTACGCGCAGGCCGGCAAGGACATCAAGGCGCGACTGGCAGGGGCTGATGTTCGACTACCTGCGCGGCCGCCCGAGCCTGCGCCGGGTGCTGCTGCTGCTGGACGCGCGGATCGAGGTGAAGGACAGCGACCGCGCGGTGATGGACCTGCTCGACCGCGCCGCGGTGACGTTCCAGATCGTGCTGACCAAGACCGACGACGTCACGCCGGCCGCCCTGGCCGCCAAGGAACGCGAGGCCACCGCCCTCGCCCGCGCCCACCCGGCGGCGCATCCGGACGTTCTGCCCACCAGCAGCGACACCGGGACCGGGATCCCCGAGCTGCGCGCCGCGCTCGCCGGCCTCGGCGCCTGAACGGACATGTCTCCCCTCCCCTTGCGCGAGGGGAGAAGGGGGCGCCGGTGAGGGGAGTGGGGCAGGTTGAGATTCCGGTTTCGACATCCAAGCGGCTCTTCGCAAAGGCAGCGCAACCGGCAGGGATTGGCCGGAAGGGGACTGTCCGCTTCAAAGAGCGGTAGCGCAAACTATGGACATCGAATGCCGCAGGCAGTGACGGCCTGGTTCCGGCCTCAGTCCAGGAGAGACGGTTGCGTGTGGAACTCGTTTGCCGACACCTTCTTGATTAGGATGCCACGGACCTTGGCGATGTCCGCTACCGCTTGAGTTATGTGGTGCGTTGTATTGAGCTGTCGCCAAGTTCTCGCATTGCCCGGTTTAGCAGTGGGGTCCTTCGCAGCACGCGCGATATAAGCGTCCGCTTCCGAAAATCCCTCACCGGCGAACTCGTCGCAGTTGCAGATTGCTTTGTAGACACCGTGCATACGGTGAGTGTCGCCGCCGGACTTCACCGCACGCTGGATGCGCCACCTATCACTGGTCGTATAGCGGATATGCCTGATAGCGGGAGCGCCAATGCTGTCAAATGTCATCTTGGCGCAGTCCGCGGCGTAATCGCCGAAAGTCATATGTTCAGCGGTCGTGGAATCGAAATTTACGGCTTGCTGCCATGCCAACCACTCGTTGCGCGGCCAAATTTCCACGCTTCCGTCCTTTGCGGGATTCGTTTCGGGATAGTGGGTGCCCTGAAAGATGATTTGTTGCCACGGCCCGAAGTCTTGAAGCGTTTCCAGCGCACCACCGATAATAGGCGCAACGATTCCGGGATCGCCAAATTCGTTCCCCCCGAAATCGACCAGTACGGCGCAGTCCACAGGCGTCAGGCCGAGGCGGCCAAGTGCCGCGTTCATGGCAATAATAAACTCAGGGCCAACCATTTCTCCGGACGGTACACAGATCGCGAATTTAATGCGCTCACCCGCAGCGATCGCCGCACGGAAGGCGGGAGCTTCGGCGTCTCCCAAATCTGTGAGCAACGCCGAGGGAATCGCTCTCACTTGACTGTTTCGCGCGCGCTCAAACATTGCAGGAAGCCAGACTGCAAGCCAATCTCTTCCATACTCGTCAATGATGTGGGTCGCGTTGATCAGCACTGGGCGCTGCCGCCAATGAGCCCCGAGAGCGACGCTGATGTCGGGCCTTTCCTCAACTTCAAACAGCAAGGGAGTTGTCTCGTCGCGCTCACTCTTCGGCGGGACGATGAAACGAGGCAGAACGCAGTCGGCCACATCCGGTGCCAATTGACGAACACCTTCAAGTTCACCCGCCTTCATACGAAGAGCGGGGCAGTAAATCGACTTAGGCGGCTGGCTCATGGCTTGCCTCTAAGGTTTGGGAAAGGAACTGCTTGCGAACTCGGCCTCTTCCTATTTTGTCGGAGAATATCTTATAATTTTGCCGCTCCATCCGCACTCGCCCGAATACAATGGCAGGTGCGATGCCAATCTGCTTAGCAAGACGTTCAATCGGTTCTGCCGTTTTCGCGATGCGCGCAGGAGACCGTTTCCATAGTTCATCAGGGATAAGCACGCTGCTCGCGAACTGGTTCGCTTCCGCCTCCAATTCGTCAATCTCCTGGTTGCCGACTTCATCAAAGAATCCCGAAGCGAGTCCCGTGCGATAGTGAAGAATCACATGCGCGACTTCGTGCAGGAGCGTGAACCAAAAATTGTCGATGGTATCCAGCCGTAATGTTATGCCGATGACAGGTATTTCATCCACTAGGAATGCAGCCCCATCGATCTTCATGCCTGCAATTTGTGGCTCTGCAATAAGTATGATTCCGCGTTTGGCGAGAGATCCCTCGCTTGTACAGGCCCGTCATCAAGGGCGCTAAGCTGCACGAGTTCCTTGAGCCACGAGACATCAAGCAGGCGATACTTAACCCGGTTCCGCTGCATGAACTTTAGCGCCGCACGAGTGACCTGAGCCTTCCACGCGAGTAGCAGCCAGTCTTCGGTATGGTCGGTAACATTTAGACCAGTGCGGAGAAGCGAAGGCGTCCCGTACTCTCCGACATGCTCAGCGACCGTACGTCGGATCTGGCTGATCCCGGCCTCGTCCGACTGATCAGCTTTATCGAGCCACCCGTGTGTGCGTGCGTGCTTGAGTACCTTCTGTAATTCCGTCGAGGTCATCTCATGTGCCGGGAGCCACGGTTCTTCCAGCGGATTCGAGATGTCAGCAGTCAGACGAACCCCAAGCGTCCGTGCAACGCGCATTAGGTTCCCGAGGCTGATACTGCGGTAGCGCTCGGCTTCATACCGCTGCACCTGCTGTTCTGGTAGGAACAGGCGACGGGCGAGTTCCTTCTGCTTCCAGCCTTTCGCCACACGCGCGGCAACCAGAAGCGCCCCAAGATCATTCCCAGCGCGGGATTTTAGTTCGTCGGCCGCGCCGCGTTGCGCATTCTGATAGGCTCTCAGGCTCTCGGTTAGCTCCTGCCGTTCCGCAGTCAGCGAGCGACGGACGCCATCCGTCACCTCAGGAGGGAGGCCGTCGACAATCGACTTGAGGGCTTTCTCAGACGACAGCGCATCGGTGATTTGGTCGATGAGAATGCTCACTTCTCGTTCTTGGCGTTCATTTGTGATGAGGAAGGTCGCTAGCATGGGCGCACGTATGGCACATCATATCTGTTGTGTCAAGCCTCATCCGGTGTGAACGCCCGCTTCGGAGGAGATGCGCGTCTGCCATGCATGACGGTAACGGGCGCGAACCGGACCCCGAACGGGCATATCATCCAGGTCCGCTTTCCCAAGGGCGGAAATTTCAAACTGACCCACTCCCCCAGTGAAGACCCGCGTCCGGTCCCCCGGTCAGTGCGCCTCGGCCCAGTTCGCCCCCTGGCCCGTTTCCACCACCAGCGGCACCGACAGGCTGGCCGCGGCTTCCATGACCCGCTTCGCCAGCGCGGCGAGCGGGGCGGCCTCCGCCTCCGCCACCTCGAACAGCAGTTCGTCGTGCACCTGCAGCAGCATCCGCGCGCGCAGGCCAGAGTCTGCCAGCGCGCGCGGCAGGCGCACCATGGCGCGCTTGATGATATCGGCCGCGCCGCCTTGCAGGGGCGCGTTGATCGCCTGGCGCTCGGCATAGCTGCGGCGCGCGCCGTTGCGGTCCGCGATGCCGGGCACGTAGCAGCGCCGGCCGAACGGGGTTTCCACGTAGCCCTGCCGGCGCGCCGCTTCCTTCGTGCCGTCCATGTAGGCACGGATTTCCGGGTAGCGGGCGAAATAGGCGTCGATGTAGCCACGCGCCTCGGCCGGGCCGATGCCCAACTGGCGCGCCAGGCCGAAGGCGCTGATGCCGTAGATGATGCCGAAATTGATCGCCTTCGCCCGCCGCCTCGTCATCGCGTCCATCCCGGCCATCGGCACGCCGAACACTTCGGATGCGGTGCGGGCGTGGATGTCCTCGCCGCGCGCGAAACTGTCGTGCAGGGCGGGGATGGCGGCGACGTGGGCGAGCAGGCGCAGCTCGATCTGCGAATAATCGGCGCTGACCAGCACACGCCCCGGCTCCGCCACGAAGGCGCGACGGATGCGCCCGCCTTCCTCGGTGCGGACGGGGATGTTCTGCAGGTTGGGATCGGTCGATGACAGCCGCCCGGTGCTGGCGATCGCCTGCGCGAAGCTCGTGTGCACCCGCCCGGTCGCCGGATTGATCTGTTCCACCAGCGCATCGGCATAGGTCGATTTCAGCTTCGCGAGCTGGCGCCAGTCGAGCACGCGGGCCGCCAGCTCCACCCCCTGGTCGGCCAGGCCTTGCAGCACCGCCGCGTCGGTGCCCCAGGCGCCGGTTTTCATCCGCTTGCCGCCGGTGATGCCCATCTCGTCGAACAGCACCTCGCCCAGTTGCTTGGCGCTGCCGAGGTTGAACGGATGGCCGGCCAGGCGGTGGGTGTCGCGTTCCATCTCCGCCATGCGGACGGCGAAATCGGCGGAGATGCGGCGCAGTTCCTCGGCATCGACCCGGATGCCGGCGCATTCCATCGCTTCCAGCACTGGCACCAGGCGGCGCTCGATCTGCTCGTACAAGGCCAGCGCGTGGGCGGCGCGCAGGCGCGGGCGCAGGACCTGCCAGAGCCGCAAGGTCACGTCGGCGTCTTCGGCGGCGTAAGCGGTGGCGCGGTCGATCGGCACGTCGGCGAAGGCGATCCGGGCGCGGCCGGTGCCGGTGACCTCGTCGTAGGGGATCGGGCGGTGGCCGAGGTGCAACTGCGACAGCTCGTCCATCCCGTGCCCGTGCATGCCGGCTTCCTGGGCATAGGAGATCAGCATGGTGTCGTCGAACGGGACGCTGTCGGGGAAGCCGGCGCGGGCCATCACCATGCGGTCGAACTTGGCGTTCTGGTAGATTTTCAGCACGCATGGATCGGTCATCAGCGGGGCGAGCAGGGCGACCGCCTCGGCCACGGACACCTGTGCCTCCAGGCCCGCGTGGCCGAGCGGCACATAGGCGGCGCGGCCCGGCGCGGTGGCGAGCGAGAGCCCGATCAGGCGGGCGCGCATCGCATCGAGCCCGTCGGTTTCGGTATCGATCGCGACCTGCGCCCGCCGCGCGCGCGGCATCGACCCAGGTGGCAAGCGCGGCGGCGGCAGTGACGGTCTCGTACGGCCCGTACCCGTCGGCGGGGATGAGCGCGGGGAGCGGCGGATCGAGCCCGAGCCGCCCCTGCGCCGCGCCGGCGCCCGAGGCCATCGCGCCCGGGGCCATCGCGCCCGGGGCCATCGCGCCTGGGGCCATCGCGCCTGCGGCGGCGGCGATCCCGGCGGCACTCGCGTCGTTCCGGCCCGCGGCCGGAGGGGGCGCGCCTGCCCCCGCCGCCCCGTCCAGCCCCAGCCGGGAGACGATGCTGCGGAAGCCCTGCGTCTCCAGCCACGTCCTGAGCCGCACCGGATCGGGCGGGCGGGCGGCGAGCGCCGCCACCGGCAGCGGCAGCGGCGCGTCGGCACGCAGGCGCACGAGCTCGCGCGACAGCCGCGCTGCCGCCGTGTGCGCCACCAGCATATCGCGCCGCTTGCCGGGCTTCATCGCCGGCGCCGCCTCCAGCACGTGGTCGAGGTCGCCGTATTCGGCCAAAAGCTCGGCAGCGCGCTTGGGGCCGATGCCGGGCACACCGGGGACGTTGTCGGTGGGATCGCCGATCAGCGCCTGCAGGTCGATCATTTTCTCGGGCCCGACGCCGAATTTCGCCACCACCTCGGCCGGCCCGATCGGCTGCTGCTTGATCGGGTCGAGCATCGCGACGCCCGGACGGATCAGCTGCATCAGGTCCTTGTCGGAGGAGACGATGGTGGCGGTGCCACCGGCGGCCTCGGCGGCGACGGCGTAGGCGGCGATCAGGTCGTCCGCCTCCCAGTCCGCCAGCTCGATCGCAGGCACGCCGAAGGCGTCGGTCGCCTCGCGCACCAGGGCGAATTGCGGCACCAGGTCTTCGGGCGGCGGCGGGCGGTGCGCCTTGTACTGGTCATAGAGCCGGTTGCGGAACGTGAGCCGGCCGGCGTCGAAGATCACGGCGAGATGGGTACCGGCGTGCTCGCGCAGCAGCTTGGACAGCATGTTGGTGAAGCCGAACACGGCGTTTACCGGGGTGCCGTCCGGGCGGGTCATCGGCGGCAGGGCGTGGAAGGCGCGGAAGATGAAGCCGGAGCCGTCGATCAGCACGAGGTGCGGCGGCGGCCCGGGGGGTGGCTCAATCGCCAGCTCGGCCGGGAGGGCGCCGACGGCCACACCGGCGGCCGTGCCGGCGGGGATATCAGTGTCCGCTGGCGTGGCCGGCCCCCGCGTTCAGGATGAACAGGCGCGAGCAATAGGGGCACACCACCTGCCGGTCCTCGATCCGCAGGAACACGCGCGGATGGCCGAGCACGCCGCCGCCGCCGTCGCAGGCGACGGTGCGGTCGTTCACGTGGATCACTTCTTGGGTGAACGCAGGCGAGGCGGCGACGCCGTCCGGCATGGGGGTTCGTCCGTTCCTGGATGGCGAAGGGGGAGGTGGCGATAACGCCGCGCCGATGATAGCGATATGCCCGGTGTTTTCAACCGCCGCCCTCATCTTCCCCTGCCGCGCCCGGCGATCGGCCCGGCGCCTCCCGGCCCTGCTCCTGGGCCTGCTGCTGTGCGGCTGCGCCACGCACCTGGTGCCGGAGGGCGCGGCCGTCATGGCCCCGGCGCGCACCGCCGGCGCGTTCGAGATGCCGGACGGGACCCGCCTGCCCTATCGCGTCTGGCGCCCGGTGGGCCGGCCGGCGGCGATCATGCTCGCGCTGCACGGCATGGACGACAGCCGCGATGCCTTCGCGATCCCCGCCCAGGCTTTCGCCGCCGCGGGGATCGAGGTCGTCTCGCCCGACCAGCGCGGCTTCGGGGCGACGAAGGACCGCGGCTACTGGCCGGGGCGGCGCACCCTCGTCGCCGACGCCCGCGAGATGGCGCTGCTGCTGCATGCGGCGCACCCGCACGTGAAGCTGTTCCTGATGGGCGAGAGCATGGGAGCGGCGGTGCTGATGTGCCTCGCGGCGTCGGCCGACCCGCCGCCGGTAGCGGGGTATGTGCTGGTCTCGCCGGCGGTATGGAGCGAGGCGCAGATGAACATCTTCGAGCGCTCCGGCCTGTGGCTGATGGTCCATACCGTGCCCGGGCTGACGGTCGCGGGCGGCGGGCTGCATATCCGGGCGTCGGACAACATGGCGGCGCTGCGGGCACTGGGGACGGACAAGTTGACCCTGCTGCGCACCCGCTGGGATGCGATCGACGGGCTGGTGCGGCTGATGGACGCGGCGGCGCGAGCAGCCCCGCGTCTGCCGCCCGATGCGCTGCTGCTGTACGGGGGCAAGGACGAGCTGATCCCGAAACGGGCGATGCGGGCGGTGTGGCGGTCGCTGCCGCGCCGGCAGGCGGGCGCGCCGGGGCCGCGGATCGCGTATTACCCGGCAGATTATCACCTGATGCTGCGCGATCTGCAGCGGGCGGTGCCGATCGGGGACATCCTGTCGTGGATGGCCGATCCGCGCGCGCCGTTGCCGTCCGGGGCGGGGCGGGCGGCGCAGGCCTGGCTGCACGGGGAAAAGGTCGCGGGCGGGCTTCCCCGGCGGCGGGATTCGGGTTATGCGGTGGGGGAGACGGACCCGTAGCTCAGTTGGATAGAGCGTCGCCCTCCGAAGGCGAAGGTCAGGCGTTCGAGTCGCCTCGGGTCCGCCAATCAGATCCCTTGGGCGTTTCCGCGGGTCGGGTCATGGCGCCCGGTGGCCGCCCGTGGCAGGGAAATGCGCCCGCTGCCGAGCTGCGCCGGCCCGGCTTTCGCGCCCACGCACCGATCTTCATGTCGCCCACGCAGGTGGCGTTCCGAATGCATGGAATGCGCGTCGAGCACCAGCTGATCGTGCTTCCCCGATCGATCCGAAATACCGGGCAAGAACGGCCAATGTATTCTTATATGCAACATTGTCCGTTGCCGCACTCAAATAGGATACCGTTGGAGAACATACCATTATGGTCCGATAGCGAGCAACCGCCCGGTTGACAATGCGTCCGCCACGTCAATAATCCGGCTCAATCATTTTGCCTTTCCGGGAGGGGTCGTGAAATTCGCCTGCCATGCGGCCGAAACCGGCCCGCGTATCGGCATCACCGGCGGCCCGCCCGCAGCGCTGCGGCCACTTCTCCTCGATTTTTACCACGCGCTCGTCCAGATCGCTGCCGAGGACGCCGGCACTCCCAGACGCACGGCCGAGTAACCCCCGGTGGGCCCGGCAGGGATGGAGAGTCTGCCAGACCGGCCGGCGCAGCCCGACAGCGCCGCGCCGGCCGGCCGGGGGCTGAACCGAATACTCCGCCCGCAGCCGGTCACGACCGTCCTCGTGATCGTCGCCCTGCTTCTGCTCGTCGTCTGCCCCCTGGCCTCGCTCGTGTTCGGCAGCGTGACGGACATGCACGGGCTGACCTTGCGGCATTTCGCCTCCGCATTGTCCGACCCGCTCTACCTGGTGCCGCTGTGGAATTCGGTGGAGCTCGGCGTGCTCACGGGGTTTTTCAGCGCCCTGGTCGGCGTGCCGCTGGCCTGGGCGATCAGCCGGACCAATGTGCCGGCCAAGGGGTTCATCCAGGCGGTCGTCAATCTCTCGTATATTTCGCCGCCGTTCCTGACCGCGATCGCCTACGTCTACCTGCTCAGCCCGCGGGCCGGGCTCATCAATGCCTTCCTGCGCGATGTCGTGGGGGCGCCGTGGCTGACGGTGAACGTATTCTCGATGGCCGGGCTGGTTCTGGTCACCGTCATCCACACCTTCCCCTTCGTCTTCCTGCTTGCCAGCAGCGCCCTGCAGTCGGTCGATGCATCCTATGAGGAGGCCGCGCAGATTCTCGGCGCCGGCAAGCTCCGCACCGCGCTCTCGGTCACGTTCCCGCTGGTGGCGCCGGCGATTCTCTCCGGCGTGCTGCTCGCCTTCGTCAATGCCATTGCCCTGTTCGGTTCGCAGGCCATCATCGGGCTGCCGGGACGGGTCGTGACCCTGACGACGCGGATCTACTCGCTGTTCGACTATCCGCCGCAATATGGCGTGGCCTCGGCGCTGTCCTTGATCTTCGTCGCCATCACCATGGCGGCGCTGTTCGCGCAGCGCCGCTTCCTGGCGCGGCGGTCCTACGTGACCCTGGCGGGCAAAGGCAGCCGCGTGCAACTGCTGGATATCGGCCCCGGCCGCTGGCTGCTGCTGGCCCTCTGCGTGCTGGTGGCGCTGGTCGCGCTGGTCGCGCCGTACGGCACCCTGATCGCCGTCTCGCTCAGCAAGTCCTGGGGGCTCGCGTTCTGGAAGCACCTGACCCTCGCCAATTACCGTTTCGTCCTGACCGAAAGCGGCACCCGGCGCGCGATCCTCAACAGCCTGTATCTCGCGACCGCGGCGGCCAGCCTGGTCGTCGCGCTGGGGGCACTGATCGCCTGGATCGACCTGCGCACCCGTCTGCGCGGCAGGTGGGTGCTGGATTATGTCGCCCTCATCCCGCTCGGCCTGCCGGGGATGGTGATGGCGGTGGCGCTGCTCCAGTTCTGGCTGCGCCTGCCGCTGGCGCTGTACGGCACCCTGACCATCCTGCTGCTGGCCTATGTCGGGCGCTACGTACCGCTCGGCACCCGCGCGGCCAACACGTCGTTGCGCCAGGTGGATGCGTCGCTGGAGGAAAGCGCCGGCATCCTCGGCGCGTCCTGGGGACGGACGATGCGCGAGATCACCTTGCCGCTGATCCGCCCCGGCCTGATGGCCGGCTGGCTGCTGGTCTTCGTGCCCGCCATCCAGGAGCTGAGCGCGTCGATCCTGCTGTTCAGCTCGAAATCGGTGACCATCGCGGTGGAGATCTACAATCTTTACGATACCGGCTATACCGAGGCGGTGGCGGCGCTGGCGATGGTGAACATGATGATCATCGCCCTGGCGATATGGGCCGTCCGCAAGGCCGGCCACGTACGCGTGGCGCGCTTCGGCGGCACGCCGTGAAGGAAACGCCGATGGCCGGGATCAGCATCAGGAACCTCGCGAAATCCTACGGCGGCCGGTCGGATGCCGCCGCGGTCGCCGGGCTCGATCTCGACATCGAGGCAGGTCAGTTCGTCACCCTGCTCGGCCCCAGCGGCTGCGGCAAGACCACGACGTTGCGGCTGATCGCGGGCTACATCAGGCCTGATGCGGGCAGCATCCATATCGGCGGCCGGCTGGTCTCCTCACCCGCGGGCGTCGTCCCGCCCGAAGGCCGCGGCATGGGCATGGTGTTCCAGAACTACGCCGTCTGGCCGCACAAGACGGTGTTCGAGAACGTCGCCTTCGGCCCGCGCCTGCGCCGGATCGCCGGGCCGCAGATGCGCGCGCAGGTGGAACGGATGCTCGACCTGGTCAATCTGTCGGGACTGGAGGGGCGCTACCCGGCCGAGCTCAGCGGCGGCCAGCAGCAGCGCGTCGCGCTGGCGCGCAGCCTGGTGGTGGAACCCGAGATCCTGCTGCTGGACGAACCGCTCAGCAACCTCGACGCCAAGCTGCGCGAACGGTTGCGAGTCGAATTGAAACATGTGCAGCGCCGCACCGGCATCACCTTCATCTACGTCACCCACGACCAGACCGAGGCGCTGGCGCTGTCGGACCGCATCGCCGTCATGCACGGCGGCCGGATGCAGCAATACGGCACCCCGCAGGAGATCTACGGCCGGCCGGTGAATCGCATCGTCGCCGATTTCATGGGGCTCGTGAACCTGGTGCCGGGCAAGGTGCTGTCGGCATCCGCCGGGCGTGGGCTGGTCGCGGTGGCCGACGGCCCGCCGCTCGATCTGCCGTTGCCGCCGGGCTGCGCCGCCGGGCAGGCGGTGGAACTCGGCATCCGCCCCGAGGACATCAGCCTGGGCGCGCCGGAGGGCGCGGGCCCCGGCGGCACCATCCTGGACCGTGTTTTCCTGGGCAATCTCACCGAGTACCAGGTCGGCATCGGACCGGAGCTGGTCCTGCGGGTGCAGACCCATCCGCGCCAGGGCTTCGAGATCGGGGAGATCGTGGGTCTGCGGTTCGACCCCGACAAGATCAGCGTGTTCCCGCCGCCCGCGCTGTCCGCGGCGGCTTGATTGGTAAGGGAAGGAAATCTGGCATGACAACCGAACAGAACATCGCCGGGGCAGAGCACTGGGTGCACAAAGGCGACGTGCGGCTGTTCCTGTGGGAGAAGCGCGCCGTCGCGCCGCAGCTCGGGACGGTGCTGTTCGTGCACGGGTCCTCGATGGCCTCGCAGCCGACCTTCGATCTGCACGTGCCGGGGCGGCCCGATTCGTCGGTGATGGACTGGTTCGCGCGCCGCGGCTTCGAATGCTGGTGCGTGGACATGGAAGGCTACGGCAGGTCGGACAAGACGCGGCCCATCAATGCCGACATCGCCAACGGCGCCGATGATCTCGCCGCCGCCTCCGCCTACATCCAGCAAACGCGGGCGAGCGGGAAGCTGCTCGTCTACGGCATCTCCTCCGGCGCGCTGCGCGCGGCACTATTCGCCGAGCGGCATCCGGAACGGGTGAAGCGCCTGGCGCTCGATGCCTTCGTCTGGACCGGCGAGGGCAGCCCGACCCTGGCCGAGCGGCGCAAGAAGCTGGCGGAGTTCCAGGCCCGCACGCGTCGCCCGATCGACCGCGCGTTCGTGCGCAGCATCTTCACTCGCGACCATCCCGGCACCGCCGAGGATGCGGTGGTGGAGGCGTTCGCCGATGCAATCCTCGCCCTCGACGATTCGATGCCCACGGGAACCTATGTCGATATGTGCTCCAAGCTGCCGGTGGTCGATCCGGAAAAAATCACCGTGCCGACCATCCTGATGCGCGGCGAATACGACGGCATCGCCGGTCTGGACGACCTGCTGGCGTTCTTCCGCAAGCTGCCGAATGCCGACAAGCAGTTCGCCATCATGCCGGGGATCTCGCACGCATCATTCCAGCAGAAGAACTACCGGCTGGTCTATCACATCCTGCACGGCTTCTTCTCGCAGCCGGACCCCGTCTATCGCGGCTCGCGCTCCGACGCGAACAGGTGATTCAGCACGGGTCGGAGCACGAGCTTGTTTTCGTGGGCCAATTCAGCCAACGCCCCGAAGCAGGCGTTGGCATCGGACCACTGGCAGCGGCCGGCACGGACACCAGGGAGAAAACAATGACGTCCATCACCCGCAGAACGGCGCTTCTGGGCGGAATCGGCATCGTCGGCGCCGGCGCCGCCCAGGCAGCCGGGAACGTCGATCTTGCCAAGGCGAAGGCGGAGGGGAAGCTGGTCTGGTACACCTCGTCCCCGATCAAGGTCGCCCAGCAGATCGGCAAGCTGTTCACCGCGCAAACCGGCATCCACACCGACGTGTTCCGCTCCGGCGGCACCGCGACCATGCGCCGCTTCCTGGAGGAGCGGCAGGCCGGGGAGATCGCCGCCGATGTGCTGACCACGTCCGATCCCGCCGCCTTCGCCGATCTGGCCCGGCAGGGCGCGTTCGTGCCCTTCAAGCCCGCCGGATTCGACAAGGTTCCGGCATCGGCGAAAGACCCAGACGGCAACTACGTCGCCCAGCGCCTGAACCTGATCACCATCTATCTGCGCGGCGACAAGGTTCCGGCTTCGCAGCGACCGAAGAGCTGGGCCGACCTCACCAGCCTGCGCTACAAGGGCCAACTGGTGATGCCCGATCCTTCCTTCACCGCACTGAAACTGGTGGAGGTCGCAACCTTCGCCGCGCGCTTCGGTTGGGACTACTACCGCAAGCTTGCCGGGAACGGCACGATGATCGTTCAGGGCAACCAGCAGGTGACCGGCATGCTGGACAGCGGCGAACGCCTGATCGCCGCCGGCGCGCTCGATTCCTACGCCGCCGACGCGCGCCGCGCGGGCCACCCGATCGTCACGCTGTATCCGAGCGAGGGCGTGCTGATCATCCCCTCCCCCACCGGCGTCGTGAAAGGCGCGAAGCATCCCGAGGCGGCGAAGCTGTTCGCCAGTTTCATGCTGACGCAGCAGGTGCAGGCCCTGTTCCCGGCCGATGGCGGCTATGCCGCGCGGACGGATATCGCCCCGCCGTCCGGCGGCGCCAGCCTTGCCACGATCAAGATCATCCCGATCGATTACGCGGTGGTGGAGAAGAACTCGATCTCCGACAAGCGGAAATTCGAGGAAATCTTCCAGTAGAGGGCAGGGTTTCCCCCCCAGGCGGCGGGCACGGGGCGTTGCCTGGCGTTGGTGGCTGCCGCGGTCGTTCGTCACGGTGATGTCGTTCCTGGCCCAGGTCGTATCAGTACTTCAGCGACATGGTCGGCACCAGGATCGCCTGTGTGCCCGCCGGTTCCGCCATCGGGCGCGAGAACGGTGCCACGTGGTGCGTCCTACTCCGTCGGGCACTGCGGTTGCGCGCCCTGCCGATCGGGCCGGCAGGGTGGCGGAGGGAACGGGCTTGGCGCGGCTGGCCGTCATCGGATAAACTGGTTATCTGTCTAGCCTGATAGGCATACAAATGCACATGGTCGGAGTTTTCGAAGCAAAGACACACCTGACGACGCTGCTTGACGAGGTGGAAGCAGGCGGCGAGGTGTTGATCACCCGTCGCGGCAAGCCGGTGGCGCGGCTGGTGGCCGCAGAACCGGGCTTCGACCGCGACCGTGCGCGCCGCGCCGCCGCCGGGCTGCGGGAGGCGAGCAAGGGGGCAACCTTGGGCGGGCTCAGTCTGAAGGATCTGATCAGCGAAGGGCGGCGGTGAGTTTCGTCCTCGACACCTCCGTCGCGCTGGCCTGGTGCTTCGAGGACGAGCAGACCACGGCGATCATGGCGCTGCTGGACCGGGTGACCGAGACGGGGGCGGTGGCGCCGCAATTCTGGCCGATCGAAGCGCTGAACGGCCTGCTGGTAGCCGAACGGCGAGGGCGGATCGCGGCCCCGCTGCGGGCGCGGCTGGCCGGGTTCCTGCAAGCGTTGCCGATCACCATCGATGATGCGACGGCGGAGCGGGTCTGGCAGGCAACGGCGCCGCTGGCCGAGCGCTATCGGCTGACCGCCTACGACGCGACGTATCTGGAGCTGGCGCTGCGGCTGGCCCTGCCGTTGGCGACGACGGATGCGGCGCTGGTCGTGGCGGCTCGGGAGGCGGGGGCGGAGGTGGTATTGGCAGGATGAGATGGATCGCTTTTGCGAAGCCACGCCGCCGGCGGCGCGAAGCTCTGGCCGGCCAACCTCAGATCCAAACCATCACGTGAACGACACGGACGTTGATCCGCAACAATCCGGCATCGAGCAACCCATTCACGCCCCAACCCCCCGTCATTCCGCCGCCTCCCGAACCCCCTCCCCCTTGGCCGCAATCCGAGCCATCGCCGTCTCCACATGCCGCGAGAACACGTATTCCGCCGGCCGCTGCCCCTCCAGCGAAATATCCGGCGCCATCGGCCCCTCGGTGCGAATCCCCCGCACCGTCTGCGCCAGCGCCCGCCACGGCCGCCGCACCGTCTCCATCACCGCCGTCGCCTCGTAGCCCGAGTGCACCATGCAATCGGCGCATTTCTCGTAGTTTCCGGTCCCGTAGCGGTCCCAGTCCGTCTCCTCCATCAGCTCCTTGAAGGATTTCGCGTAGCCCTCGCCCAGCAAGTAGCAGGGCCGCTGCCAGCCGAAATACGTCCGCGTCGGATTTCCCCACGGCGTGCAATGGAAGCTCTGGTTCCCCGCCAGGAAATCAAGGAACATGGAGGACTGGTTGAACGCCCACTTCTTCTTCCCTTGGCGCGCGAAAATTCCGCGGAACAGTTCCTTCGTCTTGCGCCGATTGAGGAAATGCTGCTGGTCCGGCGCCCGTTCATACGCATACCCGGGCGAGACGCTGATCCCGTCCACCCCCATCGCCATCACATCGTCGAAGAACCCCGCGACCTTCGCCGCCTCGGCGTTGTCGAACAGGGTGGCGTTGATGATGACCCGGAACCCGGCCTTCTTCGCCGCCGCCGATCGCCGCCACCGCCCGCTCGTACACCCCGTCCTGGCACACCGAGGCATCATGCTCGGCCTTCGCTCCGTCCAGATGCACCGACCAGGTGAAATACGGCCCCGGCTTGAACAGCTACATCTTCTTCTCGAGCAGCAGCGCGTTGGTGCAGACGATCACGAACTTCTTGCGCGCGATCGCCCCTTCCACGACCTGGTCGATCTCCTTGTGCAGCAGCGGCTCGCCGCCGGCGATCACCACCACCGGGGCGCCGCATTCGTCGACCGCCTCCAGGCACTCGGCGACCGACAGGCGCTGGTTCAGGATCGCCGCCGGATAGTCGATCTTGCCGCAGCCGGCGCAGGCCAGGTTGCAGCGGAACAGCGGCTCCAGCATCAGCACGAGCGGATAGCGCTTGCGCCCGATCAGGTGCTGCTTCAGCACGTAGGCGCCGACCCGGATCGCCTGGTTCAACGGCACGGCCATCGTCTAACCCCTTGAAAACCTTCAGGCGTCGGCAAGTTCGGCAGGGAAGCGGAAGCGCACGTTCTCGGCCACACCGTCCAGGGTGGAGATGTCGATCGGCGCCGAACCGCCGCAACCCCTCGATCACCCCCTGCACCAGGGTTTCCGGCGCCGAGGCCCCCGCCGTGACCCCTACCGACTCCACGCCCGCGAACCATTCGCAGCGCAGCGCGCCGGCGTCGTCGATCAGGTAGGCGGGCTTGCCCAGCTCTTCGCCGATCTCCCGCAGCCGATTGGAATTGCTGCTGTTCTTCGAGCCCACGACCAGAATGAGGTCGACCGCCGCGGCCAGGTCCCGCACCGCCTGCTGGCGATTCTGCGTGGCATAGCAGATGTCGCGCACGTCCGGCCCGACGATCGCCGGAAACCGCGCCGTCAGGGCGGCGATGATCCCGCGCGTGTCGTCGACCGACAAGCGTGGTCTGGGTGATGTAGGCGAGCTTCTCGGGGTCGTGCACGACCAGCGCGGCGACGTCGGCGACGGTCTGCACCAGGTGCACGGTGCCGTCGATCTGGCCGATCGTGCCCTCCACCTCGGCGTGGCCGGCGTGGCCGACCAGGACGATGTCGCGGCCCTGGGCGGCGTAGCGGCGGCCCTCGTTGTGGACCTTGGCGACCAGGGGGCAGGTGGCGTCGATGACGGGAAGCGCGCGGTTGCGGGCCAGCTCCTCCACCCGGCGGGCGACGCCGTGGGCGGAGAAGACGGTCATCGCGCCGGGCGGGACCTGGTCGAGCTCATCGACGAACACGGCGCCACGGGTGCGCAGGTTCTCGACCACGTGGCGGTTGTGCACGATCTCGTGGCGCACGTAGATGGGCGGGCCGTATTTGTTCAGCGCCCGCTCGACGATCTCGATCGCCCGCTCCACGCCGGCGCAGAAGCCGCGGGGCTGGGCCAGGATGACGCGCAACATGCAGATGGGCTCTCCCGCCGTTGGGGGCGGACGCGGCGCGGCGCCGCATGTCCGACTGTCCGGCTGGGATATGGCACAGCCCCCCCGCATCGGCAATGCAATCGGCCGTGCGGGCCGGCGTGGCCGAGGCGCGAAGGGCTCAGGGCGCGAACGAGCCCTCTGCCGGCAGGGCGCAAGCCCGCCGCAGCAGCCGGAGCACATACCACGCGAGCCCCAGGCTCGCCCCGGCGCCGATCCCGAGCGCGACCCAGCGCATCGCCCCGTCCGCACCCGCGTGCAGCGCGCCGAAGCCGAGCACCCGCCCCAGCACGACGTAGGCCAGCAGTGGCGGCAAGGACGCCAGGGTGCCGAGCAGGTAAGCGCGGAACCGCACCGAAGACAGGCCCAGCGCATAGCTGGTCACCGCGAAGGGCATCACGGGCGAAATGCGCAGCAGGCACACGAGCTTCCACCCGTCACCCGCCAGCGCCGCATCGAGCCGCCGCAGTCCCGGCCGCTCCCGCACCAGCCGCGCGATCAGCGGCCGGGCGAAGGAGCGGGTGAGTGCGAACGCCACCAGCGCCCCCGCCAGGGTACCGAGCGCGGCGGCGGCGAACCCCGCGCCAACGCCGAACAGCGCCCCCGCGGCAATCCCCAGCACCGAGGCCGGCAGCACCCCGCTGGCCGCGACCACCCCTTGCAGCAGCACCACGAATACGAGCCCCGCGACCCCCTGCGCCCGCGCCCCGCGCAGCAGCCCGATCGCCGCCTGGCCGAGCGCCGGGTCAAGCATCTGCACCGCCGCCAGCCCGACCAGCAGCAGCGCCGGCAGCCCCAGCGCCGCGAGCGGCTTCATGCCCCGCGCGTTCATGCCCCGCGTGTTCACGCCCGACGCCTTCACGCCAGCCGCGCGAGGCCGGGGCGCAGCCGCTCCTGAACGCTGTCGGAAAAGAGGTGCGGCTCCGCGAGGCCCAGTTTCGACGCGCGATAGCTTGCCGCGGTGGCGAGCACGCCGAACCCATAGGTCACGCTGCGGCCGAAGTTGATCGAGGATGCCTCGGGGAAATAGCGGGTCGGGCAGGAGACCTCGCCGATGGTGAAGCCGGCGTGGATCGCCTGGGTCAGCATCTGATTGTCGAACACGAAATCATCCGAGCAGTTGAGCAGCGGCAGCCGTTCCAGCACGCGCCGGCTCCAGGCGCGGTAGCCGGTGTGGTACTCAGACAGTTTCTGCCCCACCAGCAGGTTTTGCGCCGCGGTCAGCGCCCGGTTGGCGATATATTTATAGAGTGGCATGCCGCCCTTGCGCGCCCCGCCGCCGAGGATGCGCGAACCCAGCACCACATCGTAATGGCCCGACACGATCATCGACGCCATGGCCGGCACCAGGGTCGGCGAATACTGATAGTCCGGGTGCAGCATGACGACGACATCCGCCCCGCGCGCCAGCGCCGCGGCGTAGCAGGTCTTCTGGTTGGCGCCGTAGCCGCGGTTGCGGTCGTGGCGCAAGGTCAGGACGCCGAGGGAGCGCGCCACAAGCACGGTGCCGTCCGCCGAGGCGTCATCCGTCAGGATAATGTCATCGACGATGTCCCTCGGGATTTCATCATAGGTGCGGCGCAGGGTCTTCTCCGCGTTGTAGGCGGGCAGCACGACGGCGATCCGATTTCCGGCCAGCATGGCGCACCTCGTACATGACGATGCCGCGACATAGCGCGCCGCGGTTGTCAAAACGGTTGCAAGGTCACCCCATGCGGTGGATCGGCCCGCTCCGGATTCCGATCCGAAGTCTCATCGTTCATGATCGGCCGCAACGGTTTTGTAAGTCCAGTCGGCGATTTTTCGCATCCGCCCCAATGCCGACGGACCGGCGGGCAGCAGTCCGGAGACTGCCGTCACCCTGCCGAACCACTGCCAATTCATGGCGCTTTTGCTGAAACGCCTTTGCAAGCCGGCCCGTGGTTGTGTCCCCCCTGCAAGCGCGAGAACGCGACCCCCGAAGACGCGCCGGACTGCGCTCCGCATATGTCGCAACTCTTCAACCAAGGTGACCTCCCATGCTCAACCTCATCCCCAGCCTCTCTTCCCATCTGTCCATCCGGAGCTTCCGCGAGTTGCAGAACGACCGCCGCGGCGTGACCGCGCTGGAATACGGCCTGCTCGCCGGCCTCATCGCCGTCGTGATCATCGGCGCGGTGACGACGCTGGGCGGTGATCTGAAGAACGTATTCACCAACATCGGCACCAACCTCACCGCAATCGGCAGCTGACGGCCGCGGGCCGGCGTGGACGCCGTCGCCGCGTCCGCGCTGGCCATGACCATCGTCGGCGGCTTGCATCGCGACGCCGTCCGCCCACGCGGACCGCCGAGGGGGATCAGGACCGAACCATGTGGCAGCACGGCATCATTTCCGTCGCAACCAGCCTGCTGCTTGGGCTGGCCGTGCTGCTGCTGGTCCTGGCCTCCTTGCGTGACCTCGCCACGCGGATCGTGCCGAATATGATCCCGCTGGCGCTCGCTGCGATCGGCCTCGCCGACAGTGCGTTGCAGGGTCGGCTGCTGCTCGCCCTGCTCGCCGGGGCACTGGTGTTCGGCTTCGCCTTCCTTTGCTGGCAGATGCGCTGGATCGGCGGCGCCGACGTGAAGATGCTGGGCGCCGCCGCCACCCTCGTGCCACCCACCGCCTGCGCGAGCTTCGTCCTGGCCACCGGCGTCGCCGGCGGCCTGCTCGGTCTGCTCTACGTGCTCGCCCGCCGCCTGATCGCCGCGCCGTCCCCGGCCGAAGCGGCCGCGCATCGCGGCAACCTGGTCTCCCGCGTCTGGCGCGCCGAGCGCTGGCGCATCCATCGTGGCTGTCCGCTGCCGTACGCCTGCGCCATCGCCTGCGGCACGCTCCTGATGCTGCGTTGAGATCGGATCGCCCACGATGGTTCTGCGCATCACCTTCTTCGCCCTGATGGCCCTCGGCCTGCTGGGTCTCGGCGTCATCGCCTTCTCCGCCACCCACCCGGCCCATCCCGCGCATGTCGCGGCGGCGAAGCCGGTGACGGTCCGCATCCTGGTGGCCACTCGCTCGGTGCACGCGGGCGCGCTGCTGAAGCCCGAAGACCTGGGCGACAAGGTGATCCCGATCCCCGACCGTCGCCCCGGCGACAGCCTGGACACCGCCGCCGACCGCCGCTCCCTGGTCGGCGCCATGGTGCGCCGGAGCCTGTCCAAGGGCGAGCCGGTGCGCGCCGATGCGCTGCTGCGCCCGGGCGACCATGGCTTCCTCGCCGCCGTGCTCAAGCCTGGGATGCGCGCCGTGACCGTCGGCGTGGACGACATCACCGGCACCGCGGGGCTGATCTGGCCGGGCGACAAGGTCGACCTGATCCTTACCGAGACCCTCAACGATCCCAACCTCGCCCCCGGCCAGCGCATCGCCGCGGAAACCGTGTTGTCCGACGTGCGGGTGATCGCGATCGATCAGCGCATCGTCGAAGGTGCGGCTGCCGGCGAAGGCGCCAAGACCGCGCACACCGTCACCCTGGAAGTGACCGAAGCCGAGGCCCAGAAGGTCCAGGTCGCCATCCGCCTCGGACGGCTGTCGCTCACGGTGCGGTCCGCCGCCACCCCGGTCGGCGCGCCGCCCCCGCGTGGCACCACCACCTGGGCCTCCGACGTCTCCCCGGCGCTGGGTGCCATAGCGCGCGCGCGCGCCGTAGCGCCCGCGCGGAGCGGCGGTGCGATGAGCATCTGGCAGGGCGCCGCCGCCGCGCAGGAGTTCAAGTTTTGATCCGCCTCCGCGCCGCTGCCGGTTTGCTGCTGGCCGCGCTCGCCTCCCCGGCGCTCGCTTCCCCTGGGTTCGCGTCCCCTGGGCTCGCTTCCCCTGGGCTGGCGATTCCGCCCGCGGCTCGGTGCCCCCAATGGGAGCGGGGCTGCCGACCGGCACGGTGGTGCGCGACAGCGGCACCGGCCAGCGCCTGTTGATGACTGCGGCGGCCGCCCCGCGGCAGGCAACGGAGCCCATGCCGCGCGATCCGCCCGGAGCCGCGGTGTCCCGCAGCCTGGCGCTACGTCAGGGCAGCGGGCAGATCCTCCGACTCGCCGGCCCCGCCGCCAACGTCTTCGTCGCCGACCCGAAAGTGGCGGAGGTGCATCCCGCCGGCCCCTCCACCCTGTTCGTCTTCGGCGTCGGCGCAGGGCGCACGACCATCGCCGCCCTCGGCGCCGACGGCAGGCTGATCGGGGCCTACGACGTGACGGTGCAGCCCTCGGAATTCTCCGCCCGAGCGGTGGCGACCGAAATCGACCGCCTGGTGCCCGGCGGGCATATCCGCGTGCGGGCACAGCCCAAAGGCCTGCTGCTGACCGGCTGGGTGGAAACCCCGGCCGAGGCGGCCCAGGCGGTGGCCGTCGCCCAGGGCTTCCTCGATGCCGGCCAGGCGCTCCAGGACCAGATCACGGTGCGCGCCTCGGTGCAGGTCACGTTGCAGGTCCGCATCGTCCAGATGTCGCGCACGTTGAGCGACAAGCTCGGGATCAACTGGACCGCCCTCGGCAACGTCGGCATGATCGGCGCCTTCGAGTCCGGCGCTGGGCCTCGCCCTGAACGGCGGGGTTTCAGCCTTGGCCGGGAGCACCGCGAAGGGCCTCAGCGTAGCCGGCGCACTCGACGCGCTGGCAAGCGACGGGCTGTTGCGCCTGCTCGCCGAGCCCAACCTCACGGTGATCAGCGGCCAGCCGGCCAGCTTCCTGGTCGGCGGCGAAATCCCGGTGCCGGTGCCCGGACAGAACGGCCAGGTGACGGTCGAATACAAGAAATACGGCGTTTCCCTGAACTTCCTGCCGACCGTGTTCAGCAGCGGACGGATCAACATCCACGTCGCGCCGGAAGTCAGCCAGCCCAGCAATACGAGCACGGTCACCATCACGGCGGCGAACCAGACGTTCCAGGTGCCCTCGTTCACCGTGAGCCGGGCGGAAACGACGGTGCAACTCGGCTCGGGCCAGAGCTTCGCGATCGGCGGGCTGCTGCAGGATACGCTCAACGACGGCGCCAGCGGCATTCCGAACGTCAGCAGCATCCCGATCCTCGGCGCCTTGTTCCGCGATGATCAGTTCACCCGCCAACAGACCGAGCTGGTGATCATCGTCACCCCCTACATCGTCCGCCCGGTCGACAGCGTCCGCCGGCTGCAGACCCCGGACCAAACCTATACCGCGCCTTCCGACCTCCAACGCCTGCTGTTCATGCGCCAGGTCGGCACGCCACGGCATTGGGAACCGGTCCCGGTCCCGGGCGATGCCGGCTTCATGGTGCAGTGAGGATTGCCATGTACCGCGTCCTGCCCCCCCTCGTACTGCTGATCGCCGGTGCCGGAGCGCTCTCCGGCTGCGCCCGGCTCGATAGCTACAACCGCCCCTACACCTGGCACCCCGTCGGGGCGAACGTTGCCAATATTGCTGCCCAGGTTGCCAATCCGGACGATCTGATCGTTGGGCACGGCAGCGACCGGACCGATGCCGCGATGCTGATGCCCGGTCTGCAGCAGGTCGAGACCGGCCAGGGCAAGGGCGGATCCGGTGCTGCCGCCGCCGGCGGCAGCGCGTCCGGCGCGGGTGTCGGCGCCAGCGGGGGAACACCCTGATGCCCGACGGCAGCACGTCCGGTCTCGGCGCCGACCCCCTCGCCGCAGGCGACATCGGTCCGATCCGCCACGATCGCCCCAACCTGCAGGGCTTCGTCACCGACGCCGAATCCGAGGCAGCCCTCCAGGCCGGCCTCGCCGGCCTGTTGCCGCAGGCTGCGGATTTGCGCCGCGGCGGCATCCGCGCCGCCTACGTGGCGATGCAGAAATCCGCCACCCCGCGCATCCTCGTGGTCGACATCACCGGCGAGGACCAGCCGCTGAAAGCGCTCGGCGACCTCGCCGCCGTGGTCGAACCCGACGTCTGCGTGCTGGTGATCGGCGAGCATGACAGCACCGATTTCTACCGCGAGGTGACCCGCGGCCTGGGTGCGGCCGACTACCTCGCCAAGCCGCTCACGCGCGACAGCGTGGCCCGCCATTTCGGCGGCTTCGTGCTCGGCAAGGGCCCGTCCTCGGAAGCGACCCTGGGCGGGCGCGTGCTGACCGTCACCGGGGTGCGCGGCGGCGTCGGGACCAGCACCGTCGCGGCCAACCTCGCCTGGTATCTCGGCGCCACCCTGCGCCACCATACCGTGCTGCTCGATCCCGACCTCTATCGCGGCACGGCGGCCTTCCTGTTCAACCTCCAGGCCGGCGCCGGGCTGCGCACCGCGCTTGAGTTCCCCGAGCGCATCGACGCGCTGCTGGCCGAGCGCGCCGCGGTGCCCGCCACCGACCGGCTGCACGTGCTGGCCGGGGAGGAACGGCTGAACGTGCCGCTGGCCTATGCCCCCGCAGCCGCCGAGCGCCTGGTCGAGTCGCTGCGCAAACGCTACAACTTCGTCATCGCCGACGTCCCCTTCATCCCGGTGCCCCTGCACCGCGACCTGCTCGATCTCGCGCACCAGCGGGTGCTGGTGCTGGAACCGACGCTCGCCGACATGCGCGATACCCTGCGGCTGCTCGCCTTGCCCGCCGGACCGCGGCAGACCCAGAACGCGGTGCTGGTGCTGAACCGGCTCGGCCTGACCGGCGGGCTGAGCCGGCGCCAGATCGAGGAGGGGCTCAAGGCCAAGGTGGACGTGGTGATCCCCGACCTGCCGCGGCAGTTGCGCCAGGCCGCCAATCTCGGCGAGCCGGCAATCGCCACCAGCAGCGTGTTCCGCCGCGCCATCACCGAGCTCGCCCGCCAGGTCGCCTCGCTCGCCCTGCTCGACCCGATCGCTCCCGAGGGACCGGCGACAGCGGACCGCGGGCGCCGCTGGTTCTCCCTGCCGCGCACCGCCAGTCGGAAAGCCGCATGAGCGCAAGCCTCGCCGTACCGCGGTTCGGCCGCCGCAGCGAGGCGGCGGCCGCGCGCGAGCAGGCCGCGCCGCCGGTCCCACCCAAGCCCGCGCCGCCGGCGCAGGGTGCCCCACCGCCCGATTCCATCACCGGCCTGCGCACCCTCTGCCTCGCCCGGCTGGACCCGGCCGTCGTCGCCAACATGCCGGCCGACCAACTGATCGGCGACGTGGAGCGGCTGATCTCCGAGCTCGCCTCGCAGAACCGCGCCCAGCTCAACGCCCGCGAGCAGCGGGCGCTCGCGAACGAGCTGGTGAACGACATCGTCGGCCTCGGCCCGCTCGAGCCGCTGCTGGAAGACGACGCCATCAACGACATCATGGTGAACGGCCCGAACCGGGTGTTCGTGGAGCGGCGCGGCAAGACGGTGCTGTCGGAGGTGCGCTTCCGCGACACCTCCCACCTCATTGGCATCTGCCAGCGCATCGCCGCCGCGATCGGCCGCCGGGTCGACGAATCGAGCCCGATGGTCGATGCCCGGCTCAAGGACGGCTCGCGCGTCAACATCGTGTTCCCGCCGCTGGCGCTGGACGGGCCCTACGTCTCGATCCGCAAGTTCAGCCGCACGAAGATCGATCTCGCGCAACTGGTGGAATTCGGCGCCCTCACGCCCTCGGTGGCGCGCGTGCTGCAGATCGCCGGGCGGGCGCGGCTCAACGTCATCATCTCGGGCGGCACCGGCTCGGGCAAGACCACGCTGCTCAACGCGCTGTCGAACTTCATCGACCTCGCCGAACGGGTGGTGACGGTGGAGGACGCGGCGGAGCTGCAATTGCAGCAGCCGCACGTGGTGCGCCTGGAAACCCGCCCGGCGAGCCTGGAGGGCAAGGGCGAGATCACCCAGCGCGACCTCGTGCGCAACGCGCTGCGCATGCGCCCCGACCGCATCATCATCGGCGAGGTGCGCGGCGGCGAGGCGTTCGACATGCTGCAGGCGATGAACACCGGCCACGACGGCTCGATGTCCACCATCCACGCCAACACCACGCGCGACGCGCTCACCCGGATCGAGAACATGGTGCAGATGGGCAACATGGGCCTGCCGTCGAAGGCGATCCGCACGCAGATCGTCGGCGCGGTCGATCTCATCGTGCAGGTGGAGCGCCAGCGCGACGGCAGCCGGCGGGTGACCCAGGTCACCGAGGTGTGCGGCATGGAAGCCGACGTGGTGGCGCTGAACGACGTGTTCCAGTTCGAGGTGCAGGGCCAGCGCGAGGATGGAAGGCTCTACGGGCGCTACAAGGTGAACCCGGTACCGCCGACTTTCATGCGCCGGCTCGCCTATTTCGGCCTCGATACCATCTGGGCCGATGCGATCCATGAGGCGATGACATGAACTGGACCTCGCCCATGGTGCTGGCCGGCATGGGGCTGCTGATCCTGGTCGGCTTCGCCTTCAGCGGCCTGCTGGTGGCCCGCGCCCAGGCCGAACAGCAGCGCTTCGCGCGGCGGATCGGCGAGGTGCTGCGTCGCCATAGCCGGTCCCGGCGTTTCGTCGCGGCCTCGATCCTGACCCGTCCGGCCGACGGGCCGCGCCGCTCGGCGTTCGGCCACGCGGCCGTCTGGTTCGGCTTCGACCCGGCGCGGCCGGAGCAATGCCCGTTGCCGTGGTGGCTCGTGCTGCTCGTCGCCCTCGCCGTCGCCAAGGCGGCGCAGTCGGTGGCAACGATGCTGGTCGGGCCATTCGGCTGGCTGATGCTGCCGCTGGGCTGGCTCGGCGTCAGCCGCTGGATGTTCGGCTGGTTCGCGACCCGGCGGCGGCAGAAGCTGCTGGTGCAGTTTCCCGACGCGCTCACCATGATCGTACGCTCGGTGCGGGTGGGGGTGCCGGTAGGCGAGGCGATGCGCGCCGTGGCGCGCGAGATGCCCGCCCCCACCGGACCGGAATTCGAGAAGGTGGCACAGCGGCTCATGCTCGGCGGCCAGATCGAGGACGCGCTGCGCGAGATGGCCGCCCGCGCCGGGCTGGCGGAATACCGGTTCTTCGCCATGGCGCTCGCGTTGCAGACCCAGACCGGCGGCGGGCTGAGCGAGACCCTGGAGGGGCTCGCCGACATGATCCGCCGCCGGCTCGCGGTCAAGGAGCGCGGCAAGGCGCTCGCGTCGGAGGCGCAGATGAGCATCTACGTATTGAGCTCGCTGCCGCCGGTCTGCGGCCTCGTGCTGTCGCTCATGAGCCCGAAGTATTTCGGCGTGCTGCTGCACAACCCGATCGGCCAACACCTGCTCGGCGCCTCGGTCGGCCTGCTCGCGTTCGGCTGGTTCGTCATGCGCTGGATGATGCGCAAGAGCTTGTCATGACGCCGATCTCACTCCCCGTGGCGGTCGGCGCCTGTGTCGTGATCATCGCCATGGGCGGCGGCGTCGCGTTCCGCCTGCTGCGCCACGAGCAGCGGCTCGATGCCCGCATCCGTGCGCTGCACGTTCGCCCGCAGAGTGGGTTCGGCACCGTCGCCGCCGACGGCGGCAGGCGCGAGGGACTCCGCGCGACCATGGTCCGCCTGCTTTCCGGCGTCGGCCAGTGGGTACTGCGCCGGCGCATGTTGTCGGCGCAGATGCTGGGTGATTTCGAAAAGAGCCTGGGTGCCGCCGGGCTGCGCGGGACCGGCGCGTTGCGCCTGTTCATCGGCGCCAAGATCGTCGCCGTGCTGGCGCTGCCGGCGCTGCTGTGGCTGCTCGCCGAGGAGATCGCCGCGCCGGGCCTGCTGCACTTGCTGATGCCGGCCGCAGGCGCGGTGCTCGGGCTGCTGGCGCCGGATTTCGTACTCAACCGGATGCGCGACCGCCACGCCAAGCGGCTCAGCCAGGAACTGCCGGACGCGCTCGATATGATGGTGATCTGCACCCAGGCGGGGCTCGGGCTGGGTCCCACCATCCTGCGGGTCGCCGAGGAGCTGGTGCACTCCCACAAGGCCGTGGCGATCGAGTTCGCACTGACCGCTGACGAGCTGCAGATCATGACCGACGCGCAACTGGCGCTGACCCATCTCGGCGCGCGCTCGGGGGTGGAGAGCGTGCGCCGGCTCGCCAACACCCTGGTGCAGTCGGCGCAGTACGGCACGCCGCTGTCGGATGCGCTGCGCACCCTGGCGGCCGAACTGCGCACCGAGCTGGTGACAAGGTTCGAGGCGCGCGCCGCCCGCCTGCCGGTGCTGCTGACCTTGCCCATGGTGCTGTTCATCCTGCCCTGCCTGTTCATGATCGTGGGCGGCCCGGCCATTATCGGAGTGATACATGCGTTCAAGCACTAGACGTGCGCTGCGCGGCATGTGCTTCGCCCACGCTTTGCGCAGCGGAGATTCGGGCGGCCCGCTGCGCGGCGGATGTCTGGACTGCATTCTGCGTGGCGGCCCCTTTGGCCGCGCTTTGCGCGAGGGATTTTTTGGCCGCGCTCTGCGCGGCGCGGTGGCCGGTCTGCTCCTGGCCGGGCTCGCCGCCTGCGCCGGCACGCCGTCACCCTCGGCGGACGGCACCGCCGTGGACACCGGGCTGGCACAGGCGGCGCTGCATGCCGGCGCACCGGCCGACGCGCTGCAGCTCGCCGATCGCGTGCTGGCGCGGCATCCGGACAATACGGCGGCGCGGCTGGTCCGCGCCGAGGCGCTGTCCGGGTTGGGCCAGGCCGGGCCGGCGCGCGCCGATTTCGCCCGCGTGCTGCAGAGCGCGCCGGAGTCCGGCGCGGCGCTGCTGGGGCTGGGCCGGTTGCAGCTTGGACGCGATCCCGCCACCGCCGAGGCGCTGCTGCGCCGCGCACTGGCCGCCGCCCCGGATAACGCAGCGGCAGAGACGGATCTCGGCATCGCGCTCGACCTGCAGGGCCGACACCGAGCCGCAGAGACAGCCTATCGCCTGGCGCTGGCCGCGCACCCCGGATTGACCGCAGCGCGGGTGAACCTCGCGCTGTCGCTGGCGATGCAGGGCGAGGGGCCGCAGGCCGTCGCGCTGCTGCATGGCCTGGCGGGCGATCCGCAGGCAGGGGCGAAGCTGCGCGAGGACTACGCCGCGGTGCTGACCATGGCGGGCGAGCATAGCCAGGCCGCGGCGATCCTCGCCGGCGACTTGCCGCCGCCGCAGGCCGCCGCGGCACTGCGCGCCTTCGCCGCGGAAGGGTCGGCACCCGCGCCCGGCGGAGCGGGACAACCGTGAGCGCGCCGGAGCGGCCGGAACCGCCGCCGCAGGGCACGCGACTGCGCCCTCCGGGACACACCGGTTCGCACGACTGCGCCAAAGGCCTTGACCGCCGCATATCTTCCGAACCAGGAATGAGCGAGCCTGGGGAGGCGTCAGCGATACGACCATGACTGGGGGAGCCATGCGCGTTCTGATCATCCACCGGAAACCCCTGTTCCGCAATTCGCTGGCGGCGCTGCTGCGCGCGCGGATCGCCGGCCTCGAGCTCATGGTCGTCCCCTCCCTCCCCGACGGCGCGATGTTGATGGGGCAGGTTCCCCTCGGGTTGCTGATCCTGGAAGCCGAACAAGGTGCCGGGGCGCAGCTTCTGGCCGCCATACGGCTGATCTATCCCGGGTGGCGGATCGCACTGCTCGGCGGACCGCCCGGCGACGGCGTTGCGCTGCCGGTCGACGGATACCTTGCCGCCGACAGCGACAGCGAAACCGTGATCGCCGAAGTTCGTCGGCTGGCCGGGACCACGGGGCGGCCACCAATTCGTGCCGCGGGCGAGACCGGCGGATCGCAGGCCGCAGCCGACGGCCCCGGCCTTGCCGAGACGTCGTCCCGGCGGGCGCCTGCCGCCTCGTCGCAGCAGGCGCGTCCGCTGACCCGCCGCCAGCAGGATGTGCTGAGCCTTCTGGCGCAGGGGCGCTCCACCAAGGACATCGCCCGGACACTTGACCTCGGGATCGGCACCATCAAGGCGCATCTGGACGGGCTCTATCGCACCCTCGGGGTCCACAACCGGATCGCGGCCGTGGCCCGGGTGCAGGCGTTCTCGCGTCCCGGCCTCGCCCCGGCCGACCTCGGCCTTTTCGACCCCGATTCCGCCGGCGCCATCGCCGCGGTGCACGATGGGCACCCCGATGGGCACAACGTCATCCGGCTGGAATGTCGTCCCGGCACGTGGGTGTCGGCCGAGGCGGATCCGACGACACCGGCGCGACCGGCCACCGCAATGCGCTGACCCGGCGGCAGCGCCGTCGGGCACGGGGACCGCCGGCTGCCGGGAACGACGGACCCTAGATCACCCCCTCCGCCCGCAGCCCCGCCACCTCGGCCCCTGAAAGCCCGAGCCAGCCCTGGTACACCTCCGCATTGTGCTGCCCGATGGACGGGCTCGGCACCGTCGCCACCCGCTCCGCCCCGTGCAGCCGCAACGGCGAGCCCTGCAGCACCACGGGGCCGAATTCGGGGTGATCCACCCGTTCCAGGAAGCCGCGTTCGTGCATGTGCGCATCGTCCATCACCTCGGCGACGTCGCGCACCGGGGCGCTCGGGATGCGGTGGCGCTTGGTCGCGGCGAACACCGCGTGCTTGCCGAGGGTGCGGGTCCAGTCGGCGACCAGCGCATCCACCGCGTCCATATTGGCGGCGCGGGCGGCGTTGGTGGCGAAGCGCGGATCCTCGGCCAGTTCCCCCCGCCCCATCGCCGTGAGCAGGTTGCGCCAGTGCCCTTCGGTCACGACGTGGATCGCCACCCAACCGTCGGCGGTGGGATAGACATTATAGGGCGCGGTGGTCATCGCCGCCTGGCGGTTGCCGGCGCGGGGCGCCATGGTGCCGGTGCGGACGTAGTGTTCCATCGGCGAGGCGAGCGCGGGGTACACCGCCTCCTGCATCGCCACCTCCACCAGCCGGCCCCGGCCGGTGGAGGCGCGTTGGTACAGCGCCGTCATGATGCCGGCATAAAGATGGATGCCGCCCATCATATCGACCAGAGTCGGACCGGCCTTCATCGGCGGACCATCCGGCGCGCCGGTCACGCTCATGATCCCGGACGCCGCCTGGATCGTCAGATCCATCGCCAGATTGTCGCGATCGGGTCCCGATAGCCCGAAACCGGAGCCAGAGGCATAGACCAGCCGCGGATTGAGCGCGCTCAGCACCTCGTAGCCCACGCCGAGGCCGTCCATCGTGCCGGGGGAGAAATTCTCCAGCAGCACGTCGGCCCGGCGCACCATCTCGCCCAGCAGTTCCCGCCCGCGCGGGGTTTTCAGGTTCAAGGTGATCGCCCGCTTGTTGGAATTGAGCATGGCGAACGAGAAGATCTGCGACTTGCCCGGCTCGGCACGCCGCCGCAACGGTTCACCGCCCGGCGGTTCGATCTTGATGACGTCGGCGCCCGCCTTGGCGAGCAGAAGGGTGCAGTAGGGGCCTTGGAAAATCTGGCCGAAGTCGAGCACGGCGAGGCCGGCAAGCGGCAGGTCGGTCATGGCGCATCCGATCGGACGGGACGGGACGCGCAGTGTGCAACCGGTCGGACGCCAGGGCAAACAATGGCCGCAAACAATGGCCGCAAACAATGGCCGCGGCGCTGTCGCGGAGGGTAACCTACGAGCTGTGCCCGGGCTCAGCCCTGCGCGGCGCGGTCCACCCGGCGCAGCGCCGCGCACAGGCGGGAGAACGCCAGCCAGAATGCGCCATGCCCCGGCGCCGCGTCCCGCCGCAGCCCGGCCGCCGGCTCGCCGCGGCGGAGGAGGGCCAGCCGCGCCTCGAACCGGCCGCGCATGTTCTCCAGGAAGGCGTTGGAGGCGGCGAGATATTGTTCCAGCAGCTCGGTCGCCAGCTCGATCTCGGCCAGCGGATGGCCGGCGGTGGTGAAATCCTTGATGGCGCGCAAATCCTCGGCCAGCACGAGATGCAGCCGGTGCAGGTCGGCCAGGTGGCGGGCCAGATGCTCCCGCGCCGCCCGCACCTGGTCCTGGATCGGAACCTCCGTCGCCATGCGATCGCACCTGTCCGTATCGGCTTTGCACGCTGCACCGGAAAGATGAATGCGAGGCTAACGGCGCGCACAGGGACGATGCAGATGCCGGACGGGTCCAGGGCTGGTATGTAGCTCGCCGGACGCGGGCGCGGAGGGCGGAATGGCACGGCAGCGAAAAGGACACGGGGCGTCGCCGGGGCAGGTCGTCATGGCGTTGGCCGCGCTCGTCGGTGGCCTCATCATCGGCCCGGACGCCGCACGTGCCGCCGCACCGGACCCGAACGTGCTCTGGCGCATCGTGCACGACCGTTGCGTGCCCGACCTCGCCCGGTTCCATACCCCCCTGCCCTGCATCGCCGTGCATCCGCGCGCAGGCTACGCCCTGCTCAAGGATCGCGACGGCGCCACCCAGGTGCTGCTGATCCCGACCGCGCGGGTGACCGGCATCGAGGATCCGGCGGTGCGCGCCCCCACCGCGCCGGACTATTTCCAGCTCGCCTGGGCCGAGCGCGGCACCGTCTCGGCGCTGGCCGGGCGCGCGCTGGCGCGCCAGGACGTGGTGCTCGCGGTCAATTCCATCTACGGGCGGACGCAGAACCAGTTGCACATCCATATCGACTGCATCGTCCCCGCGGTGCGCGCGGCGATCGCGGCAAAAGTGGGCGCGCTCGGGACCCGCTGGGCACCGTTCCCGGCCCCACTGCCGGGCGGGCCATATCTCGCGCGTGTGGTGGCCAGCCCCGATCTGGCGGGCGTGAACCCGTTCCGGCTGCTCGCCGCGGGTGGTGTCCCGGGCGCGGCGGCGGAGATGGGCCGCTGGACCCTGGCGGCGGCCGGCACAAGCCTACCGCCCGACGGACGCCCGGGATTCGTGCTGTTCGCCGGCCGCGCCGACCTGGCACACGGCGACCATGGCGCCGCCGAGCGCCTGCAGGACCACACCTGCGCCCTGGCGCGCCGGCACTGACCGCGCGGCGCAGGGCCTGCGCGCGAGTACCGCGATTGCGCGATCGACCAGTTCGACCAGATCTACGCCGACAGCCGCGACAGCGCGCGGGTGATGGCGCTGGTGGTGCACCCTCCATCATGGACGCCCCGCACCGGGCGCGCTACCTGCGCGAGGTGCTGCGCCATATCCGCGGCCACCAGGACGTGCTGTTCTGCACCGGCGAACAGATCCACGATTGGTATGTGGGCCAGGTGCCCGCCTGGGGCCAGGTGCCCGCCTGATCCTGCCAGGAGCCGTCCATGCCGCCATCGCCCGCCGACGCCCCGTTTGCGCTCGCCGCCATGGGGAGCTTCCACGTCGGCGGGCGGGAGCTGGTGGTCTCCGGCGAACCGCTCCGCACCACCGCCTTCACCCACACACCACGGTGACCTACGATCCGAACGGGCATTACGCGATCGAACAGGCCTACGTGCAGTGGTTCCGCCCCGCGCAGCCGGTGACCGACCGCCCTCTGCTGCTGGTGCATGGCGGTGGGCTCACCGGGGCGAGCTGGGAAACCACGCCCGACGGCCGCCCCGGCTGGATGGAGCTTTTGCTCCGCCGCGGCTTCCCGGTGTTCGTGATCGATAATGTGGAGCGCGGCCGTGCCGGCTTCTGCGCCCTGCCTAGCGTGTGGGACGGCGCCCCGCTGGCGCGCAACGCCGAATGGGCGTGGGAATTGTTCCGCTTCGGTCCGAAGGCGGGCTACCCCGACCGCCCCTTCCCCGGCCAGCGCTTCCCGATTGCGCACATGGCCGCGTTCGCGCGCAGCTTCGTGCCCCGCTGGACCAGCACCAACGACGCGCAGGTGGCCGCATTGGTTGCCGCGATCCGGCGCATCGGCCCGCTCGACCTCATCTGCCACAGCCACGGCGGGGAGCTTGCGCTGCGCGCCGCTGCTGCGTGCCCCGAACAGGTGCGCGCGGTGGTGGCGCTGGAACCCTCGGGCTACACCGACGGTCTCGATCCGGGCCAGCAACGTGTTCTGACCGTGCTCGGCGACTTCCTGGACTGCGATCCCTATGCGACCGCGCGCACGGCGCGGATGCGCGCCTTCGCCGCCGGGCTGGCCGCACGCGGCGTGCGGAACGAGCTGTGGGAGATGGCGGCGCGCGGCCGCCCGGGGCACTCGCACATGCTGATGATGGATCTCGGGTCGGAGGCGCTGGCCGCCGAGATCGCCGACTGGCTGCTCGCGGCCTGAAGCAGGCCCCCGGGGGAACGCCCGGCGGAGGCGGGTCCCACCCGGGCGCCAGGTGCAGCGTGCGTGCCATCCGCCAAGTCCCAGCCTCATCGCCGGCGCTGAACGGTTGCACAATTCCTCGGCACGACTTGACGTAGATCAATGCATCCCATCGCGACATCCGATCTGGTGATGGCGATCTTGACGAGGGACGAGGTGTTCCCCGCAAGCGAGTTCTGGAGATCGACATGAAGCGTGTCATGACGGCGGCACTGACGGCCGGGATCCTGGCGTTTACCGTGCCCGCCTTCGCGCAGACCACGATGCCTAAGGACTATTCGACGCCCGGCGGAAACGGCCAGGCCGAGCAGAAGAACTACATGGCCCCGGGCGGCAACGGACAGGCCGAGCAGAAGAGCTACACGGCCCCGGGCGGCAACGGACAGGCCGAGGAGAAGAGCTACACGGCCCCGGGCGGCAACGGACAGGCCGAGCAGACGAAGGAGGCCAGCCCCGGCAACCACAAAAACGACGGCACCGCCGAACAGAACAACAAGGACTGACGTCCGCGCAGCGCCGCGACGAAGCGGGCCGGGTCGCCAAGACCCGGCCGGCCTGTCCGCCGTTATCGTAGGCGGGGCGGGATGGTACATCGCCCGGGAGGTCGCGGTCGATCAGCCGCAGGACGCTCAGGACGTCGAGCGAGAGCATTCGTTGGTTCCTCATGCGCCACATCCTGACCATGCGCCGGGCAGCCTTGGGTTTCGCGCTGACTGTCCTGCTCGGGCTGCCCGTTCCGTGCCGCTTTGCGGCCGCTGGTGCCCCGCCGGCCGTGGCATGGGCCGACGTCGCCGCGCGCGTGATTCCCGGTACCGTCAACATCCTCATCGTGAAGGTCGTTGGCTCGTACCAGAAGGACAAGAACGACGAGCAGGATCCGGCGAACACCGTCGGCCAGCGCAAGCGCTATGCAGGCTCCGGCTTCATCGTCGATCCGTCCGGGATTATCGTCACCAATCGGCACATGATCGCCGGGGCCCTGTGGATCACCGTCAGGTTGGACGACGGGACCGAGCTGCCGGCAAAGCTGGTCGCCGCCTCGCCGGTCGTCGATCTCGCACTGCTGAAGGTGGACGCCGGCCATAAGTTGCCGGCCCTGAAGCTCGCCCCCGGGAATGCCGTGCGGGTCGGCGATCCGGTGCTCGCGATCGGCGACCCGCTGGGCCTCAGAACGTCCCTGAGCGCCGGCATCGTGAGCGGGCTGCAGCGCGACCTGATGAACACGCCGTTCGACGACTACGTGCAGACCGACGCCGCCATCAACCACGGCAATTCGGGAGGCCCGCTGATCGACGCCGCCGGCGAAGTGATCGGCGTGAACACGATCCTGCTCACCAACCAGCCGAACGAGGGCTCCAACGGCCTCGGCTTCGCGATTTCCTCCACCGTCGTGGCCGCAGCCCTGCGGCACCTGCTGCATCCCGAGCAGCAACCGATCGGCTGGATCGGCGTGCAGTTGGAGGGGATGACGCCGAACCTGACGCGGGCGCTGCACGTACCGCAGGCCGGCGGATTGATCCTCACCGGGGTCGATCCGGACAGCCCGGCCCGTCAGGCGGGCCTCGCCGCGGGGAACGTGATCCTGCGCTACGGGCAACAGACCCCGGCGAACGCCCGTGCCCTGATGCGCGATATCGCCACCACGCCGATCGGCCAGACCAGGGAGCTTGCGGTCTGGCAGAACGACCGCACGCGGCAGGTGAGCGTCACCGTGCGACTCTGGCCGCAGGTCAACGAAGCGCCCGCCGCGGTGGTGGCGAACCCCGGCAATCTTCTGCCGCAACCCCCGCCCGATCTCGGCCTGCTGTTGGCACCGATCAGCCCCGTCGCGCGCAAGGCATACAAGCTGGGCGAGCGGAAGGGCGTCCTGGTGGTCGCAGTCGACCAGATGTCCGAAGCCTATAGCCGCGGCCTCCGGCCCGGCGTGGTGATCGAGAAGATCCAGGAGCAGGCGGTCGACACGCCGGCGGAGGCCACGCGCCTGATCCGCGACACCGCCGCACGCCTGCCGCTGGTCGCGCTCCTGGTTCGCTGGGACGACGGCGCACAATGGATCGTGCTGCATACCGGGCAGTCTGCGCAGACTGGGCAGTCGGCGCAGACTGGGCAGTCGGCGCAGACCGCGACGCGTGCCACTTCCGACCGCCGCACGGACACCTCGGAGGAGAGGGCCGCCGGCGCGCCCGCGGCGCAATCGGCACCGCCGCACTGACGTCGCGCGGAGCCGTCGCGCTGAGGTCGCGCGGAGCCGTCATCCCGTCCTCGGCCGCGCGCCGCATCGTCCGGCACGGGAGGACGATCGCACGCCGCCGGACGCCGCGCACATTGCGTCCGCGCGCTGCGGCGGGATAATGCCGGCAACCACACCCTGCACCCGCTCGCGGTCCCGCATGCCGGATACCCACCTGCCCAACGCCAGCTTCCGCGATCCGCTGCGCACCGCCGCGGGCGAGCCACGTGCCCGGGTGCGGATGCACCGGCTGGACACGCTCTGGTTCAACACCGGCACCCTGTGCAACGTGACCTGCTGCCATTGCTATATCGAGTTGTCTCCGCGCAACGACCGCCTGGCCTACCTGACCGCAACCGAGGTGGCCGGGTTCCTCGACGAGATCGCGCGCGAGCGGCTGGGCACGACGATGATCGGCTTCACCGGCGGCGAGCCGTTCATGAACCGCGACCTGCGGCCGATGCTGGAGGACGTGCTCGGCCGTGGCCTCGACGCCCTGGTGCTGACCAACGCGATGCAGCCGCTGCTCCAGGCGCGCACCTGGCTGCCGGAGCTGCTGCGATTCGGCGCCCGGCTGACCATCCGCGTCTCGCTCGATCATCACACGGCGGCAGTGCACGAAGCGGAACGCGGCACCGGCACCTGGGCGCCCACCATCGCCGGGCTGTGCTGGCTGGGGGAGGCCGGGTTCTCCGTCCACGTCGCCGGCCGGCGTTTCACCAACGAGCCGGAAGCGGCGCTGCGTGCCGGCTATGCCGCGCTGTTCGCCGGGCTTGGCCTCGCGATCGACGCGGCGGACCCGGTGGCGCTGACGATCTTCCCGGAAATGGACGCAACAGCCGAGGCGCCGGAGATCACCGAGGCGTGCTGGGGGATTCTCGGCCGCTCGCCGGACAGCGTCATGTGCGCCTCGGCGCGGATGGTGGTGAAGCGGAAGGACGCCGCCCGGCCCGCGGTGCTTGCCTGCACCCTGCTGCCGTACGATCCGCGCTTCGAGCTCGGGGCCAGCCTGCGGGAGTCGTTCGTGCCGGTGGCGCTGAACCATCCGCATTGCGCACGGTTCTGCGTGCTCGGTGGCGGGGCGTGCAGCCGGTAGGCGGCAACACCAGGCTCAGAGATGGATCACGCCGATCCGGGCTGCCTGCGCGACCGCATCGGTGCGCCCGGTGGCGTCGAGCTTGTCGAGCAGCGAGCCGACATGGAACTTGGCGGTATGGGTCGAAATGCCGAGCCGGCGGGCGATGAGCTTGTTGGACGCGCCCTCGGCCAGCAGCGCCAGGACTTCGCGTTCGCGCGGGGTCAGGCCGGTGGGGGTCAGGCCGTTGGGGGTCACGCCGGTATCCGCATCGGCAGGCGGCGCGCGCCCGGGCGCGACCAACACGGCGTCCGCCGCCTCCCCCGCGCTGGCCAGGCGCAGGCCGGGGACGTCGGCGAGCAGAGCGGCGAGACGGTCGGCAAGCCCCGCCTCGCCGATGTCGACGGCGATGATGACCGGCCCGGATGCGGGCCGCTCCGTCAAGCGGCCGGCCTCTCGCCGACGGTCAGGTGCAGTTCCGCGGGCACGCCGGCGCGCCGCACCGAGAGCGCGATCGTGCGGCCGATGGCGTCGGGGCCGAGCGTGCGCAGCAGGGAACGCACGCTGCGCACCGGCTCCCCGGCCCAGGCCAGGATCACGTCGCCCTGGAGCACGCCGGCCGCGGCGCCCGGCCCCTGGGGATCGATGCTGATGACCATCACGCCGCCGCCACCGCCCTCCAGCGGAACCGGCTGCAACGCGAGGCCGAGGTAGCCGCGGGCAATCCGCCCATGCGCCGCCAGTGCCGCTGCCACCCGGTCGATCGTCGCCCGGGGAATGACGAGCACCCGTCGGCGCGGCCCGAACACCGCCATGCCGATCGCCCCGCCGGCGGCATCGAGCACGAGGCCGCCTTCGGCCGCGCGCCGCGGCGCCGCGTCGAGCTCGATGCGGGCGTCGATGTCGCCCCCACGCAGGCTGCGCCAGGGGCCGGCGGCGCGGGCGATCACGCCGAGCGCCACCGACGGCGCGCCGTCCTCCGCCCCCAGCACGAGCGCGAGCGCGCCGGGCGCGACCGGGGCGGCGGGCGCGGGCGGTGGGGGCAGGTCGGCGCGATCGATCCGCAACAGCGCGATGTCGGTGCTGGCGTCGCGGCCGGCCAGGGTGGCGGGGTGGCTGGTGCCGTCCGGCAAGGTCACCGCGATCTCGCCCTCCTCCGCCAGCGCCTCGTCGGCGGTGACGATCAGGCCGGGACCCCAGGCGAAGCCGCTGGAGCGGGCGCGATGGGAATGGACAGACACGAGGCCGGGGGCGGCGCCGGCGACCAGGCCGGCGAGGGCCGCGGAGAAGACCTGGAGCGGGGAAGCGGGAACGGTGTCGGACATCGGGAGTGCCTCCTGGGGTGGTCCCACTGTGAGACATCGCACCCGGGCTGCCACCTGCCCGGTTGGGCAGGCGGACGGCCCGGCCACCGGTTTGCCGGGACGTCAGGCGGCCCAAAGTGTCAGGCGATGCAAAAGCGTCAGGCGATGCAAAAGCGTCAGGCGGCCGGGGCGATGTCCTCGACCGCCTGACGCAGCATGCTGCGCACCTGCTCCGCGACCGCGGCGAGCTTCGGATTGCCGACCGCCTGCATGGAGGCAACGGGATCGACCGCCGAGATCTCCACCATGCCGCCGTCACGCTGCTGGATGACGACGTTGCAGGGCAGCATCGTGCCGATCTTGTCCTCCTCCTGCAGGGCCTTGTAGGCAAATTGCGGGTTGCAGGCGCCGAGGATGCGGTAAGGCCGGAACGCCACGTCGAGCTTGTTCTTGAGCGTGGCCTGCACGTCGATCTCCGTCAGCACGCCGAAGCCGTGGCGCTTCAGGGAAGCGGTGGTGGCGGCGATCGCCGCGTCGAAGGGAAGCGCGACGGTCCTGGAGAGGTGGTAGGTCATGGCGGATCTCCCTTTTGGAAAACATCGGGACGAATCGGGTGGGAAACCCGATATGGTCCCGCGGGAAGGGCAGCCCAACCCGGCGGCGCGAGGTCGTCTCTTGCGTCGGCACTCCCGGCCGGGTCGTCGCGCAACCCGGGCCGGCGGATCCCAAACCGGCAGGAGACTCTCAGCGGCGATCGCGCCGGGCAGCACAGCACCCGGGTGAACGTGCAGCGGCGCCTCTGTTTTCGCTGGACCGGGGCGGGGCAGAGGCTATCGCAACCGCTGCGCCCCTCACCCGCTCCCGTCCATGCGTGCCAGGATTTCCGGTGCCGGCTGCAGGTGCTCCTCCAGGATGCGCACCGCGTCGGCGCCGTCGCGGCGGCGCAGCGCCGCCAGCAGCGCCGTGTGCTGGGCATGGATCAGCACGAGGCGCCCGGGATGGAGTGCCACCGCCCGCATCGCCACCCGAAGCTGGCGCAGATGCAGCCCATCGAACACGCCGAGCATCACCGCATTGCCGATCGAGGCCACCAGGGTGCGGTGGAAGGTGAAATCCCCCTCCGCCTGGAACGTGAGGTCGGTCGCCTTGCGCGGTGCGGCGAGCCGCGCCACCAGCGCATCGAGCGAGGCCGGCACGGCGATCGCGCGCTCGGCGATGCGGCGGACCACGAAGGTCTCGATCACCCGCCGCGTTTCATAGAGCGCCACGAGTTCTTCCGCCGTCGCTGCGCGCACCCGCGCGCCGCGCCGCGGCAGCCGGTCAATGAATTGTTCGGCTTCCAGACGCTGGAAGGCTTCGCGCACCGGGGTGCGGGAGACGCCGACCTCGGCGCTGACCGCTTCCTCCTCCAGGAAGCTGCCGGGCGGGATTTCGCCGGAGATGATGCGGGCGCGGATATGCGCATAGACGCGCTGCCAGGCCGGTCCCGCCGTCGGACGGGGCAACAGATTGCCCATGAAGTCCTCCCCCTCGCCGGTCGCTGCATCGGCAAGCAAACCGGTTGACCGTCTTGGATACGCCATGTATACACCAAAACAGAGTCCCGTCGAGGAGCCTCGTTGCCATGGATCAGCCTCCGCCGCCAGCGGCGAAATTGCGTCTGGCCGCGCTGACCGGCGGGGAGATGCGCCAGGCGGCGCTGCGCCGGCCGGTGATCCTGCTGCCGCTCGGCAGCCACGAGGACCAGGGGCCGCACGCGCCGATGGGCGACTATCTTTCGGCGGAGGCGGTCGCGCTGCGTATCGCCGCCGCGGCGAGCGCGGCGGGCACGGAGACCCTGGTTGCGCCGGTCCTGCCGTTCGGAGGCGCGGATTATTTCGCCAGCATGCCGGGCGGCATCTCCTTGTCGCAATCGACCTTGCGCGCCGTGCTGGACGACGTTCTCGGCTGCCTGCTGCGCCACGACCTGACGCGGCTCGTCGTCATCAACGGCCACGGCGGCAACGTGCAGGCGATCCATGACGCGACCCAGCGCGTCTGGCTGGAGCACGGCGTCCTGGTCCCGAGCTTCTATCTCTGGCGGGTCGCCTACGGGCTGCTGCCGGCGATCCTCGGCGCGGATGCGGCGCGGCGTGCCAGCGGTCACGGCGCCGATCCGCTCACCAGCGTGGCGATGCACCTGTTCCCCGAGCTGATGCGTCCCGACCTCGTGCCTTCCGCCGCGCCCCCGCCGGACTTCCGTGGCCTGCCGGTCTCCGGCTTCGGCACCGTGGATTTCGAGGGCGCGGAGATCGGCCTGCCGCTGGAAGTGGCGCAGATCGCCCCCAACGGCGTCCTGCTGGGCGACCCGCGGCTGTCGGCGGCCGAGACCGGAGCCGCGCTGGTGGAACGGCTGGCGGAGATCGGCGCTCGCCTGGCCGCGCGCGTCGCCGGCTGGGACGCCTGATGGGGGAATACGACGTCATCGTGGTGGGCGGCGGCTCGGCCGGGGCCGCCGCAGCCGCGCGGCTCAGCGACGATCCCTGCCGGCGCGTGCTGCTGCTGGAGGCCGGGCGCGCCTGGCGCGCGGACGAAGCCCCGGCGGCGATGCGCAGCGCCAATATCAACCCGTTCATGAACGACCCGGCGCATCAGGCCGCATGGCAATGGCCCGGGCTGATGACGCGGCGCACCCGGGCGCAGGCGCCGCGCTTCTACTGGCGCGGCAAGGCGCTCGGCGGCTCGTCGGCGGTCAACGCGCAGATCGCGATCCGCGGGGTCGCCAGCGCCTTCGATGCCTGGGCGGAAGCCGGTTGCGAGGGGTGGTCCGCCGCCGATGTGCTGCCGGTGTTCGACGCGATGGAGGACGATCCGGCCATGGGGCGGATCGGCGGCCCGATCCCGGTCTATCGCGCACCGCCGGAACGTTGGGGCCCGATCGATCGCGCGTTGCGCGACGCCGCGCGCGCCGCCGGCTATCCGTGGAACCCGGATGTGAACGCGCCCACCGGTGAGGGCGTGTCCTGCTACCCGATCAACAGCCGCGACCTCCGCCGCATCTCCACCAACGAGGCGTTCCTGGAGCCGGCGCGCGGCCGCCCGAACCTTGAGATCCGCGGCGAGGCGCTGGTCGATCGCGTACTGCTGCGCGACGGGCGCGCGACCGGCGTGCGGGTGCGCCTGGCCGACGGCTGGACCGAGATCGCGGCGCGCGAGGTGCTGCTGTGCGCCGGCGCCATCCATTCCCCCGCCATCCTGATGCGCTCCGGCATCGGTCCCGGCGCGGCGCTGGCGGCGCTCGGCATTCCGGTGCGGCACGAGCTGGCGGCGGTCGGGCGGCACTTCATGGACCACCCGATCCTGCGCGCCTCGATCCGGCTGCGGCCGGAACACGTGTGCCGCGACCCCGACCAGCGCCACACCAATTGCTGCGTCACCTACAGCTCCGGCCTCGGCGGCGGTGGGGTGCGCGACATGATCCTGATCGGGTTCAACCACCGCGGCCTCGGCGAGGCAGGCCGGCCGAGCGGCGTTGGTGCCATCGGCGCGGCGCTGTTCGACGCCTTCTCCCGCGGCGAGGTGCGTCTGGTTTCCCCCGACCCGACCGTCGATCCCGAAATCGAGGAGAACATGCTGGACGATCCGCGCGACCGGCTGCGCATGCGCGACGCGGTGGCCCGCCTGGCCGTGCTGTGCGCCCATCCTGCCGTCACGGAGATCGCCGCCGCCGTCACCTTCGCCGAGACCGGCCTTGCGATGGACGAAGCGGCCGGCCTCGCGCCCGATGCGCTCGATGCGCTGATGCTGCAGGAGGCGGGCGATATCCAGCATGCCGCCGGCACCTGCCGGATGACCGCCTACGAGGAGCCCCGCGGCGTGGTCGATCCCGACCTCCGTGTGAAGGGCGTCGCCGGCCTGCGGGTTGCCGATGCTTCCATCATGCCGGCGGACTGCCGTGCCAATACGCATTTCACCTGCGTGATGATCGGATTGCAGGCCGCGGCGCGCATCGCCGCGGCGGAGAAGGTGCCGGCATGAACGAGACGATCCTGGTCCTGCAGCCGATCGCGGCCGAGCTGCGCGAGATCATCCTGGCCGAGCTGCCGCCGGGCTTCGAGGCGCGCTTCACGGACTCCGCGGAGCCCGCCGAGCTGAAGGCGAAACTGGCCGATGCCGACTACGTCGTGTTCTGGGACGTCGGCCTGCCGGCGGACCTGCTTGATGCGGCGCCGCGGCTGAAGCTCGCGCATAAATGGGGCGTCGGCGTCGAGAACATCGACCTCGCGGTGACGCGCGCGCGCGATATCCAGGTCGCCCGCACCCCCGGCAGCAACGCGGTGCCGGTGGCCGAGTTCACCGTCGGCCTGATGATCGCCGCCGGCCGGCGCATCGTCATGGCGCACAACAGCATGCTGGCCGGGCGCTGGGACAAGAACGAGGTCTGGCGGCGCAGCATCATGCTGTCCGGCAAGACCGTCGGGATCGTCGGCCTCGGCGCGATCGGCAAGCAGGTGGCGCAACGGGTGGCCGGCTTCGGCTGCACCGTGCTCTACACCACCCGCACGCCGCTTTCCGCCGCCGAGGAGGCCGCCCGCGGCGTGTCCTGGCGCCCGCTGGACGCGCTGCTCGCGCAGTCCGATTTCGTGTGCCTGTGCTGCCCGCTCACGCCGGAAACGCGTGGCATGATCGCCGCCCGGCAGCTTGCCGCGATGAAGCCGGGCGCGATCCTGGTGAACGTGGCGCGCGGGGGTATCGTCGTGGAGGCGGACCTGGTCGCCGCGCTGCGCCACGGCAAGCTCGCCGGCGCCGCGATCGACGTGTTCGACCCGGAGCCGCCGGATCCGGCGAACCCCCTGTTGCACATGGACAACGTAATCGTCACCCCGCATTGCGCCTCCACCGCGTTCGAGAACTCGGCAATCGGCGTGCGGCACTGGCTGGGCAACATCGTCCGCGTGGCGCGCGGCGAGCCGTTGCCGGAAACGGATCGGGTCATCTGAGACAAACGGAGACGGACATGGCGGAGAAGGATGCGGCGCCCGGCGCGACACGCTGGTGGATGGCCGGGCTGCTGCTGGGGCCGATCACCTTCGTCATGTCGCTCGATCGCACCGCGATCGTGATCGCCGCACCGACGATCCAGAGCGAGTACCACTTCAGCCTGGTGCAGATGTCGTTCCTGCTGACCGCGTTCTCCTGGACCTACGCGCTGCTGCAAGTGCCGTCCGGCTGGCTCGCCGAGCGGTTCGGGCCGCGCAAGATGCTCTATTGGGCGAACCTGCTGTGGTCGCTGCTGACCGCGCTGACGCCGGCGGCGTGGGGCTTCGCCTCCTTCGTCGTGATCCGCGGCCTGCTCGGCGCCGGGCAGTCGGCCGACTGGCCAAGCTCGGTGCTGGCGCTGAAGCGCTGGTTCCCGCACGCCGAGCGCGCCAAGGCGAACTCCATCCTGCTCGGCGGCCTGTATCTCGGCCCGATCGCGGCCGGTCCGATCACCGCCATGGTGATCCTGCATTTCGGCTGGCGCTGGGCGTTCTACGGCTTCGGCCTGCTCGGGCTGCTGATCGGCTTCGCGTGGTGGTTCGGATTCCGTGACGATCCGGCGGCGCATCCGATGATGGGTGTGGCGGAAGCGCGCCTGATCGCCGCGGGGCAGGCGCAGGAACCATCCCGGCCGGCGCGCGGGGCGTTCCTGCGCGGGCTCGAATCGGTGCAGTTCTGGGCGCTGGGACTGCAATATTTCTTCCTGGTGATGATCCAGAGTTTCTACACGACCTGGCTGCCCACCTACCTGGTGCGGGACCGGCATTTCTCGCTGGCGTCCATGGGCGTGTTTTCCTCCCTGCCCTGGGTCGCGCTGTTCGTGATGGTGTTCGTGACCGGTGCACTGTCGGACCGGATCCTGCGACGCACCGGCTCGGTCTGGGCGGCGCGCGTGCCGATCGCGATCGTCGGGTTCGCGGTGAGCGCGCTGGCGCTGATCGCCGCCTCCCGGACGCCGCAGATCTGGCTGATGATGACGTTGCTCTGCATCTCGCTGGGCGCAGTGGGGCTGACCCAGGTTTCGATCTGGTCGGCGACGCAGGATATCGGCCGCGCCTCCACCGGTGTCGTTTCGGGCTGGACCAATTTCTGGGGCAACGCCGCCGGCGTGGTCGGGCCGGTGCTGACCGCCTATCTCGTGCACTGGACCGGAAGCTGGGCCGGGGCGCTGCTCGGCATCGCCCTGTCCGGCGTCGCCGGGGCCGTGCTGTGGCTGTTCGTGCATCCGGAACGCCCGGTGGCCGCACTCGGCGGCGCCGTGCCGGACAGCCTGCCCGCCTGATCTTTGCCGATCCTTCCTGACAGGAGCAAGCGATGCCCACATACGATATCGGTACCATGCCGGAGCCGATCAGCGCCGAGGTGGTGGCGCTGCTCGAACAGGCGGAGACGGCCACGATCGGCCACTGGCGCCACTGGGGCTTCTGCCACCGCGGTATCCAGCCGGCCCTGCGCGGCCACAGGCGCGCCGGCACCGCCGTGACGGTGGCGATCCCCGGGCCCAACTCGACACTGCTGCACCATGCGTTGGGATTGTTGCGTCCGGGCGACATTCTGGTCGTGGACCGGCTCGGCGACGACCGCCACGCCTGCTGGGGCGGCGGCGTCACCGTCGCTGCCAAGGCCGCCGGCGCGAAGGCCGGCGTGGTGGACGGGCCCTGCACGGATCTGGAGGAGATCGAAGCCTCCGCCTTTCCCATGTGGTGCCGCGGCTTCGCTCCGATCACGACCCGGCTCTATGATCTCGGCGGTCGCCTCAACCGCCCGGTGTCGATCGGCGGGACAGTGGTGATGCCGGGCGACGCGGTGCTGTGCGACGACAGCGGGGTGCTGGTGCTGCCGCCCGGCGAAGCCGAGGCCGAAGCGCGCCAGGCGATCGCCAAGCAGGCGAGCGGATTGGCGACACAGCGGCGCGTCGCGGAGGGCGCCAAGCTGGGCGACCTCAGCGGGGCGAGTGCGATGGTGCTGAAGAAGTGAGCGTTTGAACCCACGGCAGACCGCCGCGCCGGACGTGGAAGCCGGCGGTGACGATCGCGGCCCGCAAGCCGGGCATGCGCTTCCAATTCCGTCAACGTCCTGATGCGGGAACTTCGTGCCGTCGCCTGCGTTCTCGGAAAGTGAGGAAGCGACCTGTGACCGGACAAGGCATCAGCCTTGTCCGGTCCGCCTTTCGCTGACGATCGTACCGGACGCCCTGCTACTGACAGGCCAGACACTCCTCGTAATCCGTCCCCGCCTTCGCCGCTGCCGCCACCAGCGGCAGCGGCCCCACCCCGTCGTTCGCCTCCGCCGTCATCCCCGAAAACGCCGCCGGCCGCACCGCCTTCTCGCTCACGGAATCCGCCCGCTGGATCGACAACGACCGGCAATAGTACAGCGATTTCACCCCACGCTTCCAGGCCATCATATGGATCTGGTGCAGATCCCGCTTGTGCACGTTCGCCGGCAGGAACACGTTCACCGACTGGCTCTGGCAGATGAACCCGGCGCGATCCGCCGCATGCTCGATCACCCAGCGCTGATCGAGCTCGAACGCGGTCTTGAACACCGCCTTCTCCGCCTCGGTCAGGAAGTCCAGATCCTGCACGCTGCCCTTGTTCAAGGTGATCGACGACCACACCTCGTCGCGATCCTCCCCCTTCGCCGCCAGCAGTTGCTGCAAGTGCCGGTTACGCACCGTGAAGCTGCCCGACAAGGTCTTCTGCAAGAATACGTTGGCTGCGATCGGCTCGATCCCGGGGCTCGAATTCCCCGCGATGATCGAAATGGATGCGGTCGGCGCGATGGAAAGCTTGTGCGAGAAGCGCTCCATCACCCCCCATTCCGCCGCGTCCGGGCACGCCCCGCGCTCCTCCGCCAGCACGCGTGACGCCGCATCCGCCTGCGCGCGGATGTGGCGGAAGATGCGCTTGTTCCACACCTTCGCCACCACGCTCTCGAACGGCACCATTTGCGATTGCAGGAAGGAGTGGAACCCCATCACCCCGAGCCCGACCGAGCGTTCCCGCATCGCCGAATATTTCGCCCGCTCCATCCCCGGCGGCGCGCGGTCGATGAAGTCCTGCAACACGTTGTCCAGGAACCGCATCAGGTCTTCGATGAACCCCGGATGCCCCTCCCAGTCGAACCAGGATTCCAGGTTCAGCGACGCCAGGCAGCACACTGCGGTGCGCTGCATCCCGTGCTGGTCGATCCCGGTGGGCAGGGTGATCTCGCTGCACAGGTTGGACGTCTTCACCTCCAGCCCCGCCAGCTTGTGGTGCTGCGGCCGCGCGCGGTTCACGTGGTCGGAAAAGATCAGGTACGGCTCCCCGGTCTCGATCCGCGCCGTCAGGATACGAATCCACAACGCCCGCGCCGAGATCGAGCGCACCACCGACTGGTCCTTGGGCGAGACAAGCGCCCAGGCCTCGTCGGCCTCCACCGCGCGCATGAACGCATCCGGAACGAGGATCCCATGGTGCAGATTGGGCGCCTTGCGATTGGGATCGCCGCCGGTGGGCCGGCGCATCTCGACGAATTCCTCGATCTCCGGATGCCACACCGGCAGGTAGACCGCCGCCGAGCCGCGCCGCAGCGAGCCCTGCGAAATCGCCAGGGTCAGGCTGTCCATCACCCGGATGAACGGGATCACGCCGGAGGTCTTGCCGACCGCCCCCACACGCTCTCCGATCGAGCGCAGGTTGCCCCAGTAGCTGCCGATCCCACCGCCGCGCGAGGCGAGCCACACGTTCTCGTTCCACAATCCGACGATTCCGTCCAGGCTGTCGGATGCTTCGTTGAGGAAGCAGGAGATCGGCAGGCCCCGCTCGGTGCCGCCGTTCGACAGCACGGGGGTGGCGGGCATGAACCACATCCGGCTCATGTAGTCGTACAGCCGCTGCGCATGCGCCTGATCGTCCCCGTAATAGGAGGCGACGCGGGCAAACAGATCCTGGAACCCCTCGCCGGGCATCAGGTAGCGATCGGTCAGGGTCGCGCGCCCGAACTCGGTGATCAGCGCATCCCGCGACCGATCGACATGCACCTGGAACCGGCCTCGCATCTGCACCGCGTCGAGCACGTCTGATCCCCCTTGTTCGTCCATCCGGACGTTCCTTGTCCGACCCGTCCGGAGTCACCGTCAATCAATATATAGCTTCCCGACCCGAGGTCGAACCCTAAATGCGCGGCGCCTGTGGCGTACCTGCCACGCAATTCGGTCCGGCGGGACGCTCCGGCCGCGACGGACGGGGCCGTTACCCAGCGGCCGGGGCCCGCCCGTCCCTTCTTTGTTTTCCGTCGTCTGCTGCCGGCCCACCCGGGAACAGCGACCGCACGGGACAGAACGCTACGGCGCCGCGCGCAACCGGCTGGCCAGCAATGCGCCCTCCTCCTCCAGCACCGGATAGGCCGCGGCGGCCACCAAATGGCCGTTCACCTGCTTGAGTTGCATGCAGCAGGTCCGCCGCCAGGCCGCGCGCGGCGCCGGCGTCCGCGGTCAGGAACACCGCGCCCGCGCTGCGCGTCGTCGCAGCCAGGCGGCGCAGCAGGCCCGCGGCAGGGCCACCGTGCCGGCCAGATCGAGTACGACCCACCCCATCGCCACCTGCCTTCCACCCCGCCGTCGGAGCCGGCCACGATCCGTCCGACCGGCGGCGGACGCAACCGCCGCGTCCGCCGGCGTGCTCCCGACGTGCCCACACGGTTCGCCCCACCTTGCCCCTCTCGGGCGGCTGGGCCACTAACGCAGTGTCCTGTCCCTAGCCGATCCCGATGCAGACCTGCCCATGACCGCGGCCCCCGAGGCGCCACCGCCGAAATCCCGCGCCCGTCCCCGCGCCAAGGCGGGTGCGAAGCCCCACCGTGCCGCGACGGACCTGCTCGCCCCCATGCCGGAGAGCCCGACGCCCGAGACCGGTCCGGACCACGCTTCCGCCTTCGCGCCGCTCGCGACCGAGCGCCTCATCCTGCGCCCCCTCGCCCCCCCGGACGCCGCCGCGCTGCACAACCTGGTCAACGACTGGGAGGTCGCCTGCACCCTGGCCAACGTCCCGTTCCCCTACCCGCGCGACCTCGCCGACGAGTGGATCGCCGCCACGATGCGCGAACTTGCCGCCGGCGACGCCTACCATCTGGCGATCACCGGCTGGGAGGGCGCGGCGGAGACCCTGGTCGGAGTCGTCGGCCTGCGCTGCGATGCCGCGACGCGAGCCGGGCGGCTCGGCTACTGGGTCGGCCGCCGCTTCTGGGGCCACGGTGTCGCCACCGAGGCCGCCGGGCGGCTCGCCCGCTGGGGGCTTGCCAATCTCGATCTCGATCGGCTCGAAGCGACGGTGATCGAGGGCAACCCCGCCTCCCGCGCCGTGCTGCATCGCATCGGCTTCCGCGAAAGCGGCCGGGGGACCGAACTGTTCCGCGCCCGTGGCGGCAAGCAGCCGGTGCTGCGGTTGACCGCGACCCGGGGGGATGTGTTCGGCGAAGCCGGGGCCGCCCCGCGCCCCGTCCCCGTCGCCGCGCGCAGGGACCGGCCGACGCCACCCGCCCCGTTCGCGGTCGCACCGGCTGTTGCCCCCATAGCTGCCTCCCCTGCCGCTTCCCCCGCCGCTTCCCCCGCCGCTTCCCCTGCCGCCTCGCCCGCTGGCTCCCTTGCCGCGGCGCCCGACGCCAGGCCGCTGGTCCTGGTGGCCGCCTGCGCGCTGATCGACCGCGACGGCCGCGTGCTGCTGGCCCGCCGCCCGGAGGGCAAGACCATGGCCGGGCTGTGGGAATTCCCCGGCGGCAAGCTCGCCGCGGGGGAAACGCCGGAAGCGGCGTTGATCCGCGAGCTCAAGGAAGAACTGGGGATCGACGTCACCGCCTCCTGCCTCGGCGCCTTCGCCTTCGCCTCGCACGCCTACGAGCGGTTCCACCTGCTGATGCCGCTCTATCTCTGCCGCCGCTGGCGCGGCATCCCGCGCGGGCGGGAGGGCCAGGCGCTCACCTGGGTGCGGCCCGAGCGCCTGGCCGACTACCAGATGCCGCCGGCCGACAAGCCGCTGATCCCGCTGCTGCGCGATTTCCTGTAAGGAACCCCGAGATGGCAGACCCCGCCCCAGCCGTGCCCACCGCTGCGGTCTTGGTGATCGGCAACGAGATCCTGTCCGGCCGCACGCAGGACATCAACCTGCGCTTCCTCGCCCAGCGCCTGGGCGAACGCGGCATCCGGCTGGCCGAGGCGCGCGTGATCCCCGACATCCCCGACGTGATCGTATCGACAGTGAACGAACTGCGCGCCCGCTACGACATGCTGTTCACCACCGGCGGCATCGGCCCGACGCATGACGACATCACCAGCGAATGCATCGCCGCCGCATTCGGCGTACCGTGGGAACCGCACCCGGAGGCGTGGGCGCGGATGGAACGCAGCTACAAGCCCGGCGAATTCAACCCCGCCCGCCAGCGCATGGCCACCATGCCGCGCGGCGCCAGCCTGATCGAGAACCCGATCTCCACCGCCCCCGGCTTCACCATCGGCAACGTGCACGTGATGGCCGGGGTGCCACGGGTGATGCAGGCGATGTTCGAGACCCTCGCCCCGCGCCTGCCCGGCGGCACGCCGATCGCGGCCCGCGCGGTGCACGCGCTCGGCGCCTCCGAAGGCCGGCTCGCCGAACCGCTGGCCGCGATCGCCGCGCGCTACGACGGGGTGGAGATCGGCAGCTATCCGTTCTATCGCCCTGCCGGCAACGGCGTCGCGATCGTCGCCAAGGGCCTCGATCCGGCGCGGCTGGAGGCGGCGATCGCCGAGGTGGCCGCGCTGTTCACCGCCCTCGGCTACGCCCCGGTCGCGGGCGAACCGGCGGCCTGAGAGATCGTTCCTGACCCGCACCAGGTGCGGGGAACGCGGCGCCGGAACCTGCGACGCCGGTGCGCGCATGCGCAGAATTTGAAACCTGCAGAAGCAGGCATGCGCAGAGTCCGGATGCATGGGCGCAAACCTGTCCACGGCAAGGGGCCGCGCCCGCCCGCGGCCCGCATGGGTGCATCCCCCGCCGGGGCAGTCGTGCCGCGCGCGCGCCGTGCCACCTCTCTCCTCCGTCAGCCTGGAACTGATGGACCGGCCCGCCTGCGCGGGCCTCGATGGATGGAGAAGATGACATGAAAAGCTTCGCTGCCGCCTTCCTGGCGCTGGGCCTGATGACCGCGGCCGGCGCCGCACAGGCCTCGGCCGTGCCCGCCGGGACGCCGCAGACCGCGGCGATCGCCGCCCACCAGCAGGCCCCCGCCTGGTCGCGCCTTGCGATGAAGCGGGCGTGGTGCGGCCGGGCCGCCCGCGCGGCGTGCCGCATGCAGGGCTGAGCAGGTTCGCCGGAAACTCCCTTCCCCCTTGCGGGGGAGGGAATCTCTTTCGTGCGCGGTTGCGATCGCTCCCCGCTCGTGCGCGTGATGACACCGGGCACGCGCATCGCCCGATCCTGCCCTCAACCCGGGAGTTCAGTCATGAAGGCCGTCGGCTATCGGATGTCGTTGCCGATCAGCGACCCCAACGCGCTGCTCGATGTCGAGCTGCCGAAGCCGGCGCCGACCGGCCGCGACCTCCTGGTCAGGGTCGCCGCGGTGTCGGTCAATCCGGTCGATACCAAAGTGCGCCGCCGCGCCGCCCCGCCGCCAGGAGAGGTCCGCGTCCTCGGCTGGGACGCCGCCGGCACGGTCGAAGCCACCGGATCCGGATGCACCTTGTTCAAGCCGGGCGATGCCGTGTTCTACGCCGGCGCGCTCGAACGGCAGGGCACCGACGCCGAATACCACCTGGTCGATGAACGCCTGGTCGGCCCGAAACCACAGAAGCTCAGCATGGCCGAAGCGGCTGCCCTGCCGCTCACCGCCGTCACCGCGTGGGAGACGCTGTTCGATCGGCTCGACGTGCGCCGCCCGGTGCCGGGCGCCCCCCGCGCCATCCTCATCATCGGCGGGGCCGGCGGCGTCGGTTCGATCGCGATCCAGCTTGCCAAGGCGCTGACCGACCTCACCGTGATCGCCACCGCCTCGCGGCCCGAAACGCGGGAGTGGGTGCGCGCGCTCGGCGCCGATCACGTCGTCGACCATGCCCGGCCGTTGGCGGCCGAGGTCGCCGCGCTCGGCCTCGGCGCGCCGGGCGTCGTGTTCTCCACCACCGGCACCGACCGGCACTTCGACGAGATCGTGGAGCTGATCGCCCCGCAGGGACGCTTCGGGCTGATCGACGACCCCGAGCCGATCGACGTCCGCAAGCTCAAGCGCAAGAGCGTATCGCTGCACTGGGAACTGATGTTCACGCGCTCGACCTTCGCAACCGCGGACATGATCGAGCAGCACCGGCTGCTCGCGGAAGTCGCCCGGCTGGTCGATGCCGGGACCCTGCGCACCACGCTCGCCGCGAATTTCGGCCCCTGCACCGCGGAAAACCTGCGGCGCGCGCATGCGCTGCTCGAGAGCGGCCGGTCGAAGGGGAAGATCGTGCTGGAAGGGTTCTGACGCCCGCCGGCGAAGAGATATCTTACGGCAACGAACAGGTGACGAAATGAAAGTGGCATTCATCGGTCTCGGCAACATGGGCGCCGCCATGGCGGCCAACCTGCTCAAAGCGGGCCACGCAGTGACCGTATTCAACCGCAGTCCGGACAAGGCGGCGGCCCTGGTACGGGCCGGCGCCACGGCGGCGGCCGATCCGGCCGCGGCGGCGGCAGGGGCGGAGGTCGCGATCACCATGCTCGCCGACGACGCCGCGACTGCGGCGATGGTGTTCGGCCCGCGCGGCCTGCTGGCCGGGCTCGCGCCGGGTGCGGCGCATGTCGCCATGGGCACGATCAGCGTCGCGCTCTCCGAACGTCTCGCCGAGGCCCATGCGGCCGCCGGCCAGGCCTACGCCGCGGCGCCGGTGTTCGGCCGGCCGGACATGGCCGCGGCCGGCAAGCTCTTCATCGTCGCCGGCGGCGCGGCGCCGCTGCTCGCCACGCTCGCCCCGCTGTTCGCCGCCGTCGGCCAGCGCGTGTTCGCCATCAGCGCGACGCCGGCGGCAGCGAACCTCGTCAAGCTCAGCGGCAATTTCCTGACCGCGTCGACGATCGAGGCGCTGGCCGAGGCCTTCGCCCTGATCCGCAAGGCCGGCATCGATCCGCACGCCTATCTCGACCTGCTGACCAACACCCTGTTCACGGCGCCGATCTATCGCACCTACGGCACCCTGATGGCGGAAGAACGCTACGAGCCCGCGGGCTTCTCGGTTCCGCTCGGCCTCAAGGACATCCGCCTCGCGCTCGCCGCCGCCGAGACGGAAGGCGTGCCGATGCCGCTGGCGAGCCTGCTGCGCGACCAGTTGATGACCGTTCTGGCCCAGGGCGGCGCGGAGCGGGACTGGGCGTCACTCGCCGATCTCGCCGCGCGCAACGCCGGCATGCAACCGGGCGGCTGACCGCAGCGCCGCCAGGGGGCACGCGGCGGGGCTGCTCCGCGCCGCGCCCCCTTGGCCCGGCCGCCCCGCGCCGGCATATCGAAGCGCATGGACGCCATCCGGGTCGAGGGCCTGACCAAGCGCTACGGCGACCACGCTGGCGGTGGACGGGATCGACTTCGCCGTCGCCCGCCGGCGCGACGCTCGGCCTGCTCGGCGGCAACGGCGCCGGCAAGACCACCACCATCGCCATGCTGCTCGGCCTGCTGATCCCGACCGCCGGGCACCATCCGCGTGCTCGGCCACGACATGGCGCGCGACCGGTTCGCCGCCCTGGCGCGGATGAATTTCTCCTCGCCCTACGTCTCCCTGCCGGCGCGGCTGACGGTGGCGGAGAACCTGCGGGTCTACGGCCATCTGTACGACGTGCCGCGGCTCGAGCGCGCGGATCGCCGAGCTTGCCGCCGAACTCGACCTCGCCGACCTGCTCGCACCGCCCGGCGGGGCAGCTCTCGGCCGGGCAGAAGACCCGCGTCGCGCTGGCCAAGGCGCTGATCAACCGGCCCGGAGCTGCTGCTGCTCGACGAGCCCACCGCCAGCCTCGACCCCGACACCGGCGACTGGGTGCGCACCTGGCTGGAGCGCTACCGGGCGGAGAGCGGCTGCACCATCCTGCTCGCCTCGCCACAACATGGCGGAGGTGGAACGGCTGTGCGACCCACGTGCTGATGCTGAAGCGCGGGCCGGATCGTCGATCGCGGCAGCCCGGCCGAGCTGCTGGCGCGCTACGGCCGGGAGGACATGGAGGAGGTGTTCCTCGACATCGCCCGCGACCGCCGGCCCGGCGCCGCTCCTGCGCCGCACGCCGCAGCGGCGGAGGCGGGACCATGAGCGGCTCGGCGCGGCGCATCTGGGGGCTGATGTATCGCCACCTGGCGCTGTACCGCCGCTCCTGGCCGCGGCTGCTGGAGCTCGCCTACTGGCCGGTGCTGCAGATGTGCATCTGGGGCTTCACCGCCAGCTTCCTCGCCGACGCGCGCACGGGCAGCAGCGCCGCGCGCCGCTGGCCGCCGGCGCGCTGCTCGGCGGCGTGCTGCTGTGGGAGGTGGCGCTGCGCAGCCAGATGGGCGTCGCGATCTCGCTTCCTGGAGGAGATCTGGTCGCGCAACCTCGGCCACGTCTTCGTCAGCCCGCTGCGGCCGTGGGAGCTGGTGGCGGCGCTGATCGCGCATGTCGGTGATCCGCATGCTGGTCGGCGTGCTGCCGGCGATCTGCTGGCCTGGCTGCTGTACGCCTTCAACCTGTTCGCGCTCGGCCCGGTGCTGGTGCTGTTCTTCGCCAATCTGATGGTGATGGGCTGGGCGGTCGCGCTGGCGTGGTCGTCGCTGATCCTGCGCCACGGCGCGGGGGCCGAGGCGCTGGCCTGGTCGGTGCTGTTCGGCCTGACGCCGTTCTCCGCGGTGTTCTATCCCGGTGGCGGTGCTGCCGGCGCGCGATGCGCGCCGATGGCGTTTCTGGTGCCGGCCTCGCACGTGTTCGAGGGGATGCGCGCGGCGCTGCTGCACGGGCACCGTGCGCTGGGACCACCTGGGCTGGGCGTTCGGGCTGAACCTGCTGTGGATCGCCGGCGCGGCGCTGCTGTTCGCGCGCCAGTTCCGCGCGGCGCGAGAGCGCGGGGCGCTGGTCAGCATGGGGGAATGATACCGGAGGCCGGACGATCGGCTGGTCGGTATCAGGCCTTCGCCACGAACCGGTCGAGCACGCGTTTCGGTCCCGCCTTGTCGAAGGCGATGTCCAGCCGGTCGTCGTCCGTCGCCGTCACCGTGCCGTACCCGAATTTCTCGTGGAACACGCGGCTGCCGACCGGGATCGCATCGTTGCGCGCGGCGCGTGGCGTGGTTTCCCACGCTTCGATCATCCGCGGGGCGCGCGCAAGCAGCGGGCCGCCGGCGGGGAACATGCTGGATGCCGCGATCCGCGCGTCGCGCGCCAGCGCCGCCGAGCCGGCGCGTTCGATCTGCTCCTCCGGCAGCTCGTCGATGAACCGGCTCGGGATGCTGTCCTGCCAGTTCGCATAGATGCGCCGGTGCGCGGCGTGGCTGACGATCGCACGCTTGCGCGCGCGGGTCAGCCCGACGTAGGCAAGCCGGCGCTCCTCCTCCAGCCCCTTGGCGCCGCTTTCGTCGAGCGCGCGCTGGTTCGGGAACACGCCTTCCTCCCAGCCCGGCAGGAACACGGTGTCGAACTCCAGCCCCTTGGCGCCGTGCAGGGTCATGAGATTGACGCGATCGCCGGCAGCAGCCTCCTCGTTCTCCATCACCAGCGCGACGTGGTCGAGGAATCCCGATAGCGTATCGAATTCCGCCAGCGCGCGCACCAGCTCCTTCAGATTCTCGAGCCGTCCCGGCGCGTCGGGGGATTTGTCGGCCTGCCACATCGCGGTGTAGCCGCTCTCGTCCAGCATCAAAGCGGTCACGGTCACGTGCCCGTCGCGCCCCAGCGCCGCGCGCCAGCGGTCGAGATCGCGCAGCAGCCCGCTTAGCCCCTCCTTCGCCTTGCCGCGGATCGCGCCTTCGTCGAGCAGCCGCGCGGCGGCGACGGCGAGCGGGATGCCGTGCGCGCGCGACGCCTCGTGCAGGCTGCGCAGCGCGGTTTCCCCCACGCCGCGGCGCGGCGTGTTGACGATGCGCTCGAACGCCAGGTCGTCGCCGGCCTGCGCCAGCAGCCGCAGATAGGCGATGGCGTCGCGAATTTCCTGGCGTTCGTAGAAGCGCAGGCCGCCGACCACGCGATACGGGATGGCAAGGGTGATCAGCCGCTCCTCGAACGCGCGGGTCTGGAAGCCGGCACGGACCAGCACCGCCATCTCGGCGAGCTTGTGGCCGTCACGGCGCAATGTCTCGATGCGATCGCCGACCATGCGGGCTTCCTCGTCGGAATCCCACAGCGAAACGACGCTCACCTTCTCGCCGTCCGCATCCGCTCGCCCGGCGTGCAAGGTCTTGCCGAGCCGGCCCTCGTTATGCGCGATCAGGCCGGAGGCGGCGGCGAGGATCGGCGCGGTCGAGCGGTAATTGGCTTCCAGCCGGACGATCTTGGCGCCGGGGAAATCGTGCTCGAACCGCAGGATGTTCTCCACCTCCGCGCCGCGCCAGGAATAGATCGACTGGTCGTCGTCGCCGACGCAACAGATATTGCGCCGCGCCTGCGCGAGCAGCCGCAGCCACAGATACTGCACGACGTTGGTGTCCTGGTACTCGTCGACCAGGAGGTAGCGGAAGCGCTGGTGATACTGCGCCAGCACCTCCGGATGCGCACGCAGCAGTTCCGTCACGTGCAGCAGCAGATCGCCGAAATCGGCCGCGTTCAGCGCCGCCAGCCGCGCCTGGTAGGCGGCGTAGACGGCGCGCGCCGCGCCTGCCGCGAAATCCGTGTCCTCGGCGGCGGTGATGCGCGCCGGCGGCAGCCCGCGGTCCTTCCAGCGCTGGATGATGCCCGCCATCGCCGGCGGCGCCCAGCGCCTGGTATCGAGCCGCAGCGCCTCCATCACCTGCTTCACCAGCCGGATCTGGTCGTCGGTATCGAGGATGGTGAAGTTGGATGTGAGACCGACCAGCGGCGCGTGCGCGCGCAGCATCCGCGCCCCGAGGGCGTGGAATGTGCCGAGCCACAACCCCTCCACCGGGCGGCCGAGGATCGTGGCCACCCGCTCGCGCATCTCGCGCGCCGCCTTGTTGGTGAAGGTGACCGCCAGCACCTGGCCGGGCGCGGCGCGGCCGGTCAGCAGCAGATGGGCGAAGCGGGTGGTGAGCACGCGCGTCTTGCCGGTGCCGGCGCCGGCGAGCACCAGCAGCGGCCCGTCGAGCGTTTCCACCGCTTCCCGCTGGGCCTGGTTCAGGCGGGTGAGGTAATCGGTCATGCGGGGATCACATCGCCGACCCGGGGCGCGAGGGCAAGTCGGCGGCCGGCGGATGCGACGGACGGAACCGCCCGAAGGCGCCGCCAACGTCCCGCGACGCTGATCCGCCGCGCCGCCTATGCGCCGGTCGCCGGGCGAACGCCGAGGATATGCGCGATCGCGTAGGTCAGCTCCGGCCGGTTCAGCGTGTAGAAATGGAACTCGTCCACCCCGTTCGCCTGCAGCAGCCGCACCTGCTCGGCCGCGGCCACCACGGCGACCATGCGGCGGATGTCGGGATCGGCCTCCGTGCCCTCGAACAGCCGCCCGAGCCAGGCCGGCACGCTCGCCCCGCACAGCGCGGAGAACCGCGCCGCCTGCGCGAAATTCGACACCGGCATGATCCCCGGCACGATCGGCGCGCTGATCCCGGCCGCCAGGCAGCGATCCAGGAAGCGCAGATACACGTCCGTATCGAAGAAATACTGCGTGATCGCCCGCGTCGCCCCGGCATCGAGCTTGCGCTTGAGGTTGTCGAGGTCGGCCGCCGCGCTGATCGCCTGCGGATGGGTTTCCGGATAGGCCGCCACCGAGATCTCGAACGGGGCGATGGCACGGAGGCCGGCGACCAGGTCGGCGGCGTAGCGATAGCCGTCGGGGTGCGGCGCATACGCCTCCCCCGGCGGCGGATCGCCGCGCAGGGCGACGATGTGGCGCACCCCCGCATCCCAGTAGCGGCGGGCCACCGCATCGACCTCGGCCCGGCTGGCGCCGATGCAGGTCAGGTGTGCGGCCGGCGTCAGCGCGGTTTCCGCCAGGATACGCGCGACGGTCGCGTGGGTGCGCGCCTGGGTCGATCCGCCGGCGCCGTAGGTGACGGACACGAAGCGCGGGGCCAGCGGCTCCAGCCGGCGGATACAGGCCCAGAGCTGCGCCTCCAGCGCATCGGTGCGCGGGGGAAAGAATTCGAACGACAGCGCCGGCGCCGGGCCGTCACACAACGGCGCCGGCAGCCCGGCCACGCGCGGGCCGGTCAGCCAGCGCGCCAGGGTCGGATGCGCGGGTCCGGCGCGCCCCAGGGTCGTACCGGCAGGAGACTCATGGGTCATCGGCGAGTCCTTGGCCGGATTTTCGACCTTGCGCAAGCATCCTGCGCCGTCGTCGGGGCCCGGACGGGGGCGGTCGACCTGCCGGCGCGCTCAGCGCCCGCGCGGCGCCTCGCCCGCGCCGGTCAGCACCGCGTGCGCTTCGGCCGGGCCGCGCGCGGCGCGCAGCCGGGCGGCAACCCCATCTTCGCGCAGCCGTCGGGAAATCGCGGCGAGCGCGGCCAGATGCGCGCTGCCGGCCTCGGCCGGGATCAGCAACAGGAACACCAGATCGACCGGCGCCGCGTTGATCGCCTCGAAGGCGATCGGGCTCGCCAGCCGGGCGAACAGGCCGATGAACCCGGCGAGCCCGGCGATCCGCGCATGCGGCAGCGCCACGCCGTGGCCGACGCCGGTGGACCCCAGGCCTTCGCGGGCGGCGAGAGCGGCGGCGATCTTCTCCGCGCCCACCCCGGACGCCGGCGCGACCCGCCGCGCCAGATCGTCCAGCAGCGCCGCCTTGCCGGCGGCGCGGAAGTCGACCAGGACCCGGTCGGGAGAGAGAAAGTCGGAGATCTGCATGGCGGGGCGCCTAGCAGCTTCCCGCGGCCGCGTCATCCGCCCCCTCCTCCCCTGGAGGGTCGAGCAGGCGCAACCGATAGCCCACCCCCGTTTCGGTCACGATGTGGCGCGGGCGGTCCGGTTCGGCCTCGATCTTCTGGCGCAGGGCGCGGATGTAGATGCGCAGATACTGCACGTCGGTCTCCCCGCCCCAGACCTCGCGCAGGATCGTCCGGTGCGTCAGCACCTTGCCCGCATGCGCGACCAGCAGCCGCAGCAGGTCGTATTCCCGCGGCGACAGCTTCACCGTCCCGCCCGCGACACGGTGACGATCCGGCGCACCAGGTCGACCATGAGCGACGCCGGAGCGGAATACCGGCGCCTCGCCCTGCCGCTGCAGCCGATGGCGCAGCGGCGGCGCGGATGCGTGCATAGCAGCTCGTCGATGCCGAACGGCTTGGTGACGTAGTCGTCGGCGCCGAGATCGAGGGCGGCGACCTTCGCCGCCTCCGCGTCGCGCAGGAGAGCACGATGATCGGCACCGCGTTGCCCGCCGCGCGCAGGTCGCGGATCACCTCCAGCCCGTCGATATCCGGCAGGCCGAGGTCGAGCACCACGAGATCGACCGCGCCGCGGGCGAGCGCGGCGAGGGCGGCACGCCCCGTCTCCGCCTCGGACGGACGGTAGCCCTGCGCGGTCAGGCCCGTGCGCAGGAAGCGGCGGATCGCCGGATCGTCGTCGACGATCAGGATGCGCAGGCCCTCGCTCATGCCGCCTCGCCCGCCGGGTCGACGGGGCGCGCCGGCGGCACCGGCAGGTCGATGGTGAATACGGCGCCGGGGCGGTCGGTGCGGTTGGCCGCCGCGATCCGCCCGCCCATCGCCTCGACGAAGCCGCGGCAGATCGCGAGGCCGAGGCCGGTGCCGGCGCGGGCGGCGGTCGGTGCGCGGGACGCGGTAGAACTTGTCGAACAGATGCGCGAGATCGGCCGCGGCGATCCCGTCGCCCTCGTCGAGCGAGCTGCGATCCGCACCCAGCCCGCCGTCGCGCCAGGCGCGCAGGCCGATCCGGCTGCCGGCGGGCGCGTATTTCGCGGCGTTGTCGAGCAGGTTGAACAGCACCTGCTCGAACAGCACCACGTCGAGCGCCAGCATCGGCAGGTCGGGCGCCAGATCGACCTCCACCCGGTGCCCGGCGAGCAGCTTCTCGGCCCGCGCGCAGCGCCGCCGCCGACCGCGTCCGACAGGTCGACGAGCCCGGTCTCCGGCGTCACCCGCCCCGCTTCCAGCCGCGTCATGTCGAGCAGGTTGCCGATGAAGCGGTTGAGCCGCTCCGCCTCCTCCTGGATGGTGCGGATCAGCCCCCGGCGCGCGCCCGGTTCGAGCCGGTCGCGCATCCGCGACCAGGCTGCTGGCCGAGCCGAGGATGGAGGCGAGCGGCGTGCGCAGGTCGTGCGAGATCGAGGTGAGCAGCGCCGCGCGCAGCCGGTCGGTCTCGGCGGCCAGGCGCGCGCGGTCGAGGTCCTCGGCGAGCGCGACCCGCTCGATCGCCAGCGCCGCCTGGTCGGCGAGCGCATCGAGCAGCCGGCGCTGCTCGGGCGTCAGCAGGCGCGCCGGGGCGTCGCGGTCGATGCCCGACCACGCCGACCGGGCCGCGGCCGGTGCGCATCGGCAGGAACAGCCATTTGCGCGCCCGGCAGGGTGTCGGCGCCGCGCCCGGCCGGGCTGGTTGTGCTGCCAGCACCAGGTGGCCGCCGCGATGTCGGCCGCGTCCAGCAGGTCCTCCGGCGGGTAGCCGGCGCGCACCGCGAGCGTCCCGTCCTCCGGCAGCAGCAGCACCACGCGCACTTTCAGCATCAGCGCGATCTGGTGCGCGGTGGCCCACAGCAGGTCGTCGAGCGCCACCGCGACGGCGAGCTTGCGGCTGAACTGGTACAGCTCCTCCGTCGTCTTCGCACGCGAGCGGGCGACGATCGCCTGCGCCCGCACCCGTGCGGCGAGGTTGCTCGCCAGCACCGCGACGATCGCGAAGAAGAACAGCGCGACGACGTTCTCGGGATCGGCGATCGTGAAGGTGTAGAGCGGCGGCAGGAAGAAGAAATTATAGGCGAGCACGCTCAGCAGGCAGGCCAGCAGCGACGGCCACAGCCCGTAGGCGATGGCGCTGGCCAGCACCGCGGTGAGGAACACCAGCGAGACGTCGGACGCCGGCAGCACCCGGTGCATCGCCAGCGCAACGAGCAGGCCGGCGAGCACGATCGCCGCGCTGCCGGCATGCGCGCCCGGATCGATCGTCGCACCGGCGGGCGCGGCCCGCTCCGGTCCGCGCGGCGTTTCCACCGGCGGCGGCAGCAGGTGGATGGTAAGATCGCCGGCACGGCGCAGCAGCCGGCGTTCCACCGGCCCGCGCAGCCAGCCGCGCCAGCCGCCGCGGCGGGCGCGCGCGATGATCACATGGGTGACGTTGTTCTCGCGCGCATAATCCACCACCGTATCGACGATATCCTGGCCGGGGATGGTGAGCGCGGCGCCGCCCAGGCGCTCGGCCAGGCGCAGCGCCTCGGCGATGCGGTCCTGCGCCGCCTCGCTGCGCCGCCCGGCGCGCGCCGTCTCGACATGCAGCGCGGTCCAGGGGGCGTGCAACTGCTCGGCGAAGCGGCCGGCGTGGCGGACCAGCGCCGCGCTGCCGGGACCTTCGTCGATGCAGACCAGCACCCGCTCCCCGGCCGGCCAGGGGCCGCGGATGGCGTGGCTCTGCATGTAGCTCAGCATCTGCGCATCCACCCGCTGGGCGGTGCGGCGCAAGGCGAGCTCGCGCAGGGCGGTCAGGTTGCCGGGCGAGAAATAATGCCGGATGGCCCGCTGCGCCTGCTGTGGCACATAGACCTTGCCCTCCCGCAGGCGCTGGATCAGGTCCTCGGGCGTGAGGTCGATCACCTCGACTTCGTCGGCGCGGTCGATGATGGCGTCCGGCACCAGCTCGCGCATCCGGATGCGGGTGATGCGGGCCACGACGTCGGTCAGGCTCTCGACGTGCTGGATGTTGAGGGTGGTATAGACGTCGATACCGGCGGCGAGCAGTTCCTGCACATCGAGGTAGCGCTTGGCGTGGCGGCTGCCCGGGGCGTTGGTATGCGCAAGCTCGTCGACCAGGACCAGGGCGGGACGGCGGGCGAGGATGGCGTCGAGATCCATCTCCTGCAAGGTGTGGCCCTTGTAGTCGATGCTGCGGCGGGGAATGACCTCCAGCCCTTCCAGCAGGGCCTCGGTCTCGCGTCGCCCGTGGGTTTCCACCACGCCGACGACGACATCGACGCCCTCGCGCTTGCGGGCGTGCGCGCCGGTCAGCATCTCGTAGGTCTTGCCGACACCGGGGGCGGCGCCCAGGAACAGCTTGAGCCGCCCGGCTTCGGCGCGCCGGGCGGCTTCCAGCAGAGCGTCGGGGGATGGGCGGGCGTCCCGATCCGCGGTCTCTTGCATCCGGCGAGGTATCCTTGCGGCGGCCGGCCTCGCCGCGCGCCGTGGCTAGTGCTCTGACACAAACAGGTGATTCATCATGCGTCAGAGCACCAGCCTGATTTTGTGGGCCGATTCAGCCAACGCCCCGAAGCAGGCGTTGGCATCGGACCACTAGTGAAGTTGCAGCGCGTCCAGCGCCAGATTCAGCTTTAGCACGTTCACATGGGGCTCGCCGATGATGCCGAACAGGCGACCGGTGATGTGGTCCTCGACCAGCCGACGGACGTCGCTCACCGGCAGGTTGCGCGCCTTGGCCACCGCCGGCACCTGGAACAGCGCGCCGGCGGGGGTGATGTCAGGGTCGAGCCCGCTCGCCGAGGTGGTGACCAGATCGACCGGGATCGGCACGCCGGGATTTTCCGCGGCCAGCCGTGCGGCGTCGGCCTTCACCCGATCGATCAGCGCCTTCGACGTGGGCCCAAGGTTGGAGCCCGAGGAGTTGTCGGCCGCATAGGGCACGGCGATGGTCTTTGTCGGGTCCTTGGGATCGGTCTCGGTCGTGGCCGACGGACGGCCGTGGAAATACCGCGCCGAGGTGAAATCCTGCCCGATCAGCGCCGAGCCGATCACCTTGCCGTTCTCCCGGATCAGGCTGCCGTTCGCCTGCCAGGGAAAGACCAGTTGCGCGATGCCGGTGATCGCCAGCGGATAGACAAGGCCGGTGATGACGGTCATGACGACGATCATCATCACGGCGGGACGCAGATGGTTGGTCATTGGGTTGTCCTCAGAGCGTGAAAAACGATCGAACTTGCGAAAGAACGCCCGTTGTCGTTGCTCGGGTTTTCAGGCGATTTTGGCGGCTGACGGGCATTCTTTCACAAACTCTCAGGCCAGGCCGATGGCGGTGACGAGCATGTCGATCAGCTTGATGCCGACGAACGGCACGATGATGCCGCCGAGGCCATAGAGCAGCAGGTTGCGCCGCAGGATCGCCGCCGCGCCGATCGGCCGGTAGGCAACGCCGCGCAGCGCAAGCGGGATCAGGGCGACGATGATCAGCGCGTTGAAGATGATCGCCGACAGGATCGCGCTTTGCGGGCTGTGCAGCCGCATCACGTTCAGCGCCTGCAGTTGCGGGTAGAAGGCGACGAACATCGCCGGGATCATGGCGAAATACTTCGCCACGTCGTTGGCGATGGAGAACGTGGTCAGCGCGCCGCGGGTCATCAGCAACTGCTTGCCGATCTCCACGATCTCGATCAGCTTGGTGGGATCGCTGTCGAGATCGACCATGTTGCCGGCTTCGCGCGCCGCCATGGTGCCGGTGTTCATCGCCACGCCGACGTCCGCCTGCGCCAGCGCCGGGGCGTCGTTGGTGCCGTCGCCGCACATCGCGACCAGCTTGCCCTGCGCCTGTTCGTCGCGGATCAGCTTGAGCTTGGTCTCCGGCGTCGCCTGGGCGAGGAAGTCGTCCACCCCCGCCTCGGCGGCGATGGCGGCGGCGGTCAGCGGGTTGTCGCCGGTGATCATCACCGTGCGGATGCCCATCCGCCGCAGTTCGCCGAAGCGTTCGCGGATGCCGCCCTTGACGATGTCCTTGAGGTAGATGACGCCGAGCAGCCTGCCGTCCCGCGCGACCGCGAGCGGCGTGCCGCCGGCCTTGGCGATCTCGTCCGATTTCGCCGTGAGCTCGCGCACGGCGGCATCGGACACCAGCGCCGCGGTGGCGACGCCGCCCTGGCCGGCCTTCGGGGCGCCGTCGCGCACGAGGGCCAGCACCGCATCGACCGCGCCCTTGCGGATGGAGGAGCCGTCGAAATCGATCCCCGACAGCCGCGTCTGCGCGGAGAACGGAATGAACCGGGCCCCCATCGGCGCCATGTCGCGCCCGCGGATCGCGTATTTCTCCTTCGCCAGCACGACGATCGAGCGACCCTCCGGTGTTTCGTCCGGCAGGGAGGCGAGCTGCGCGGCATCCGCCAGCTCCGCTCGGCGTGACGCCCGTGAGCGGGAAGAACTCGGTCGCCTGGCGGTTGCCGAGCGTGATGGTGCCGGTCTTGTCGAGCAGCAGCGTATCGACGTCGCCGGCGGCCTCCACCGCGCGGCCGGACATCGCCAGCACGTTGAAGCGCACCAGCCGGTCCATGCCCGCGATGCCGATCGCCGACAGCAGGGCGCCGATGGTGGTCGGGATCAGGGCGACGAACAGCGCGACCAGGATCACCACCGAGACCGTGCCGCCGGCGTAGGCCGCGAAGCTCGGGATGGTGGCGACCACGATGACGAAGATGATCGTGAGGCCGGCGAGCAGGATGTTGAGCGCGATCTCGTTCGGCGTCTTCTGCCGCTCCGCGCCCTCCACCAGCGCGATCATGCGGTCGAGGAAGGTGGAGCCCTGGGCGGCGGTGATGCGGACCTTGATCCAGTCCGACAGCACGCGCGTGCCGCCGGTGACGGCGGAGCGGTCGCCGCCGGATTCGCGGATCACGGGCGCGGATTCGCCGGTGATCGCGGATTCGTCGACCGAGGCGATGCCCTCGCACGACCTCGCCGTCGCTCGGGATCAGTTCGCCGGCTTCGACGAGGACGAGGTCGCCGGGCTTGAGCTCGGGCGCCGGCACGGTGTCGAACTCGGTGGCATCGAGCGTGCGTAGCCGTTTCGCCATGGTTTCGGTCCGCGCCCGGCGCAGGGCAGCCGCCTGCGCCTTGCCGCGGCCTTCCGCCACCGCTTCGGCGAAGTTGGCGAACAGCACCGTGAGCCACAGCCAGAACGACGATCTGGCAGGCTGAAGCCGGTGTTGCTGCTCCCGGTCACCAGTTCGCGCAGGAAGACGATGGTGGTGAGCGCGGCGACGATCTCCACCACGAACATCACCGGGTTGCGGATCAGGATCCGCGGGTCGAGCTTGGCGAAAGCACCGCCGGATCGCCGGCACCAGGATCGCCGGGTCGAGCACGCTGGAGCGCGGGCCGCGCTGATGAGTACGAATGTCCATAGGATGCACCATGATCAGAACAGCGTGCCGGCTGCATCGAGAAGTGCTCGACGATCGGGCCGAGCGAGAGCGCCGGGAAGAAGATCAGGCCGCCGGTGATGAGCGATCACGCCGATCACCAGGCCGACGAACAGCGGGCTGGTCGGTCGGGAAGGTACCGAGCCGAGGCCGGCACGATCTTCTTGCGCGCCAGCGACCCGGCGATGGCGAGCATCGGCACGATCATCAGGAAGCGGCCGATGAACATCGCCAGTCCCAGCGTGTCGTTCCAGAACGGCACGTTGGCGGAAAGGCCGGCGAAGGCGCTGCCGTTGTTGCCGGTCGCGGAGACGTAGGCATACAGCGCCTCGCTGAAGCCGTGCGGACCGGCGTTGTTCATCGCCCCGGTGCCGACCGGCAGCACCACCGCGAGCGCGGTGAAGCCGAGGATCGAGAGCGGCAGGATCAGGATGGCGAGCATCGCCATCTTGACCTCCTTCGCCTCGAGCTTCTTGCCGAGATACTCCGGCGTGCGTCCGACCATCAGCCCGGCGACGAACATCGCGACGATGACGAACAGCAGCATGCCGTACAGGCCGGAGCCGACGCCGCCGAAGATGATCTCGCCCAGCATGATGTTGACCATCGGCACCGCGCCGGCGAGCGGCAGCAGGCTGTCGTGCATGGTGTTCACCGCGCCGCAGGAGGCGTCGGTGGTGATGGTGGTGAACAGGGCCGAGTTCGGCGATGCCGAAGCGCACCTCCTTGCCTTCCATGTTGCCGCCGGTCTGCAGGGCGGTCGGTGCCTGATCGACATGGAACGCGGCGAAGGCCGGGTTGCCGCTGGCTTTCGACCGGATAGACCGGTCGCCACACCGGCGAGGAACAGCACGACCATCACGGCGAAGATCGCCCAGCCCTGGCGCTGGTTGCCGACCATGCGGCCGAACACGTTGGTCAGCGCCGCGCCGATCGAGAAGATCAGCAGCATCTGGATCAGGTTGGTGAGCGCCGTCGGGTTCTCGAACGGATGCGCGGAGTTGGCGTTGAAGAAGCCGCCGCCGTTGGTGCCGAGCATCTTGATCGCTTCCTGCGAGGCCACCGGCCCCTGCGCGATGAGCTGCTTGGCACCTTCCAAGGTGGTCGCATCGGTATAGGCGTCGAGAGTTCTGCGGCACGCCCTGCCAGACGAAGAACAGCGCCACGACGATCGAGATCGGCAGCAGGATGTACAGCACGCAGCGGGTCAGATCGACCCAGAAATTGCCGATGGTCTGTGCCGAGCGCCGCGCGAAGCCGCGGATCAGCGCGATGGCGAGCGCAATGCCGGTGGCGGCCGAGACGAAATTGTGCACCGTCAGCCCGACCATCTGGGTGAGGTAGCTCATCGTCTGTCTCAGGGACGTAGGACTGCCAGTTGGTGTTGGTGACGAAGCTGACCGACGTGTTGAACGAGAGGTCGGGCGACACCGCGCCGAAACCTTGCGGATTGAGCGGCAGCATCGCCCTGCAGCGCGCTGCAATCGCGTACAGCACCACGAAGCCGACGAAGCTGAACACCAGCATGGCGACCGCGTAGGCGACCCAGTGCTGTTCGGCAGCCTCGTCGACGCCGCAGAGCCGGTAGAGGGCGCGCTCCAGCGGGCGGAGCACCGGCGAAAGCGCGGTGCGCTCGCCGGCAAAGACGCGCGTCATGTAGCCGCCGAACGGCTTGGTCAGCAGGATGAGCAGCACGCCATACAGCGCGATCTGCAGCCAGCCGTTGAAGGTCGTATGACCCATCATGTCATGGTGCTCCTTGGCGCCAGGCTCAGAATTTCTCGGGCCGGATCAGGGCGTAGACGAGGTAGGCCATCAGGCCGACCGTGACGATCGCGCCGAGGATGTCATCGAACATGGGGTGGCCTCACAGGTGATCGCAGGCGATGGCGTAGAGCACGCAGGCGCCGAGGAAGGCGGCGCCGATCAACAGGTAGATCACGTCAAGCATGGCTTCGTTGCTCCGGAGTGCAGCGTGCGGATCCGGAAGGATCGACCCGGCAGGCGGACACACTCCGCCCCTGGTGGCCGCCCCTGGTGACGCGCTGCGGTGCAGCAAATAGCGGACTGGACATATAGATTCCATGTCGCGCGACGGGGTGTGGTGTAGCGGCGGCATATAGAGCGGGCGGGCGGAGTGGCCTGTGCAGCCGATCCACATCTTTTATTTTCTGCCGGCCGGAATTCTGGTGGCATTGATATGGATCAACCCTCTGGCGGGCAAGCCGCAACCGGCAGGGTCAGAACCACCCTGCCGCCCATGCCAGGAGCTGGAGGAGCAGGCCCAACGCCAGGCAGACGAGGACAATGCGGCCCGCCTCGCGGAAGAACTGGCCGGGCGTGAAATCGCCGCCGAGATCCTCGGTCCGGCCCTGCTCCTGGTCGAAAACATGCAGGCCGGTCTTCGCTTCTTTCACGACACGCTCCTGCTCGCCGATCGACCTCCGCCGCGCTGGCCCGATCGATCGCGGCGAGGCGGAAATAGCGAACGGGTGCATATGGAATCCATATCGGGCCGGCGCCGCGCGTATAGCGGCCGCATATAGGTCGGATGGATCGGGCGTGCGCCGCGACGGCGTCAACCCGTCGGCGCGCTCAGCGCCGGATCGGATGCCCCAGCTCGGCGAGCACCGCCGCGGCGCCGATGAGATCTTCGGTCTCGAAACCTTCGGAGAAGCGTTCGTACACGGACGCCAGCAGCGCGGTCGCGTCGCCGCGACGACGGTCCCGCCACAACCGCGCCAGGCTCGTCGCCGCCCGCAGTTCCCAGGCCGGAACGTCCTGTGCGCGCGCAGTCGCGAGCGCCTGCTCGAACGCCGCCTCCGCAGCCGCCTCGGCGCCGCCGGCAAGCGCGATCTCCCCGCTCGCCCGCTGCAACTCCGCCAGGCACCATCGCTCCGCGGTGCGCTCGCAGCGCAGCAGCCCTTCGGCGATGACGGCGGCGGCCTCGGCGATCTCGCCGGCAGCGGCGAGGCCACGCGCGAACGCCATGAGGAACACGGTGTGGTATTGTCCGAAGCCGTCGCGCCGGATCTCGTCGACCCCGGCGCGGAGCAGGGCCAGTCCCCGCGCGATATCGCCGCGACGGACCAGGATCTCGCCCTCGAAACAATCGGCATAGGAGCGCCAGACGCCGAGAGCGTGCATCGTCGTGTGCGCCCGCAGCATCGCTGCGTAACGCTCCGCTGCCGCGAGATCGCCGGCCAGCAGCGAAACCGGGCACGCGGCCTGCGCCAGCGCGTTGCACAGCGACAGCATGTGGTTGATGGAAATCGCCCGCCGGACGGTGCTTTCGACGTGCTCAAGTGCCTGATCGGCGAAGCCCCCCAGCCACAGGATCCGCGCCAGGGTGATGCGCGCCGTCACCCGCTGATCGAACTGGAAGCGGACGATATGGGACCACCTGACCGCGATCGGATAGTGCTCCAGAACGTCCTCGATACGTCCCCGCGCGGCCCCCTGGTCGCCGAGAAAGTGCAGCGAGGCGCCGATCATCCGCTCCGCCACCAGCCGGTTGGCCGCATCGCCGCTCGTTGCTGTCAGCGTACGAAACCGCTCGGCGAGGCTCAGCACGTCGCGGAAGTCGCCGTGGTTGATGCGGTCGGCCCACAACACCCAGAGCGCGCGCAACTGATAGTCGGTGTTCCCGAGCTGTTCGGCGAGCCGCAACGCCGTCGCCGTCGCCGACGCGCCGCCCTCCGTCCCGGCGGTCGCGAACATCTCCGGCCAGGCGACGGCCGCGTGCAGTTGCATCCGGCGCCGCTCGTCCCCGCCCCGGACCCCATCCAGCGCGGCGCGCGCGCGTTCGACCCAGCCGAGGCATTCGTCGACCAGCGAAAGCTGGAGCCACAAGGGCACCGCCGCGACGGCGAGTGCGACGCCGACCGCTGCGTCCCCGCCCGGCGAGAACGACCAGCCCAGGGCGGCACGCAGGTTGTCGATATGGCGCGCATAGGTCGCGAGCCACCCGGCGGTCGGCTGCGCCTCCCATTCGCGTTCCGCGCGCGCGAACAGGCGCTGATAGTATTGCGCGTGGCGACGTGCGAATTCCGCGGACTCCTGGCTTTCCTCCAGCTTCTCGCGCGCATAGGCGCGCGTGGTGTCGAGCAGACGGTAGTGCACGCCGCCATTGCCGGCTTCGGTCGCGATCAGCGATTTTGCAACCAGGCCCGCCACGCAGTCCTCGACGTCGCCCGCTTCCATCTCCGCGCCGGTCGCGACGGCGGCGGCGGCCGCGAGGGTGAACACGCCGTTGAAGACGGACAGGCGGCACAGGGTCGCCTGCTCGGGCCGGGGCAGCAGCCCGTAACTCCAGTCGAGCGTCGCGCGCAGGGTCTGGTGGCGCGGCAGCGCGGTGCGGCGACCGCGGGTCAGCACGCGAAAGCGGTCGTCGAGCAGAGACGCCAGTTCCCCGAGGGTGAAGGTATCGACCCGCCCGGCGGCGAACTCGATCGCGAGCGCGATGCCGTCCAGCCGCCGGCAGATCTCGGCGACGATCGGCGCGTCGCGGTCGGCGAGCCGCAATCCGCCGAGGCTCGCCGCCGCGCGTTCGACGAACAGTTGCACCGCCGGCGATGCGAGCGCTTCGTCCGCGGTAAGCGTGGCGGAGACGGGCGGCAGGCCGAGCGGCGACAGGCGCTGCACCCATTCGCCTTCGACGCGCAGCGGCTCGCGGCTCGTCGCCAGGATGGAGACACCGGGCGCGCCCTTCAGCAACGCCTCGACCAGGGCGGCGGTGGTCTCCACGAGGTGTTCGCAATTGTCGAGCACGATCAGCATCTGCTTCGCATGCAGGGACGCCGCCAGGTCCGAGACCGGGTCCTCGGTGCGGAGCGCGAGACCGAGCGCGGAGGCGAGCGCGCTCGGCATCAGCCCAGGCGTGCTGACGAGACCGAGATCGACGAAGGCCACCCCGTCCCGGTACGACCCCGCCACGGCCTCCGCCGCTGCGACCGCGACCGTCGTCTTGCCGATCCCCCCCGGGCCGGTAATCGTGAGGGCACGGCACAGCACGATCTGCGCCGCGATGCCGTGGATCATGTCGGTGCGCCCGACAATCCGGGTCAGCCGGGCCGGCAGGCTGCGCGCGTGCGCCGGCCCGGCCGCCGGCAGCTCTGCGCCGCCGAGGGCTTCGGCCTGCTGTTCGACCGGCGCGGCGAAGCAGTACCCGCGGCCGGGGATGTTCACGATGAAACGGTTGCCGGAAGGGCCGTCGCCGAGCGCCTTGCGGAGCGCGGCGATGTGGACCCGAAGGTTGGCCTGCTCGATGGCGACATCGGGCCAGACAGTGGCGATCACATGGTCGTTACTGAGGACCTCGCCGGCGCGCCCGACCAGAACGATCAGGATGTCGAGCGCCCGGCTGCCGAGCGCGACGGGCTTGCCCTCCATGAGCAAGAGCCGCCGCGAAGGCACGAGCTGGAACGGCCCGAAGGCGAACGCCTGCTCGGACACCACGACACTCCCCGCAACACCCATTTATTGATCTTTACACGGATTTGCGTCAAGCCATCCTGCGCCCGCATTCGCGCCGGACGCATGCCTGGAGCGCCCGCAAGAATTCGCATCGATTAACTCGTGCCAAACGCATCCTTCGCCCATCATGTGCGAGGAATGAGGTGCGGCCACCGGCTGCCCGGGCGCAGTGCGCGACAAAATCATGCGCCCGCCGGGCGACGGCCGCACCGTGTCGAGGGAGGACCGACATGCCTCGGGCCATGCCATGCCGCTACCGGCCGCACGCCCTGCCCGTCCCGGCACGGGGGCCGCAGCGGGGCCGACGCCAGAGCGATGACCAGGGACTTGGATCGCCCCTGCCCGCCGTCGCGCCCCATCGCGGTAGCCGTATCGGGGTCCGCCCCCGCACGCAGGCGGAACCGGCGCCGCGGAAGACCAGGGCGGACCGTGCGCACGCCGCACGGCTGGCCACGATCGGCCAGCTCACCGCCCTGATCGCCCACGAGGTCGCGCAACCCCTGACGGCGCTCGTCAGCAATGCCGAGGCCTGCCTCAACTGGCTCACCCGGGAGAATCCCGATCTCGACGAAGCGCGCCGGGCGGCGGAACGGATCGTCGGCAACGGCGACCGTGCCAGGCGGATCGTCGCGACGATCCGCGGCATGGCCGGAAAGGCGCCGGAACAAGCGGTACACTTCGATCTCAACGAGGCGATCGCGGGCGCACTCGCCCTGATCGCCAGCGATCTGCGCCAGCGCGGCGTGCGGCTCGAAACCGACCTCTGCGATGCGCCGATGCCCATCGTCGGCAGCAAGATCGAGCTGCAACAGGTCGTGCTCAATCTCGTCATGAACGGCGCCGAGGCGATGGCAGCGCTCACGCGTCGCGCGAAAACCGTGCGCGTCTCCTCGGTGCGCGCCCCGGGCGGCGGCGCGCTGGTGTCGGTTGCCGATGTGGGCACCGGCATTCCGCCCGCACGGATGGGCCGGATTTTCGACGCCTTCTTCACCACCAAGCCGGCAGGAATGGGCATGGGACTCGCACTCTCCCGCTCGATCATCGAGGCCCATGGCGGCCGGCTGTGGGCATCGCCGCAGCGACCGCACGGTACCGTCTTCCAGTTCATTCTGCCGACGCGGGATCAACCAGAAGGAGAACGAAAATGCAAGCCGCCGAGACCGAACCCAGCGTGAACATCATCGACGATGACGAAGACATACGCGCGGCGTTGACGGGTCTGCTGAGGTCGGTGGGCCTGCGCGTCAGACCGTTCGCCTCGGTGGCCGAATTCCGCGCGGCGGGCGGAACGGAGCGGGCCGGGTGCCTGGTCCTCGATGTGCGTCTGCCGGGGCGCAGCGGCCTCGATTTCCACGACGAGCTGCTGGCGGAGCATCTGCGGATACCAGTGATCTTCATCAGCGGCCATGCGGACGTCCCGATGTCGGTCCGGGCCATGAAGGCCGGCGCGGTGGAGTTCCTGACCAAGCCGCTGCGCCATCAGGACCTGCTGGACGCGATCCAGCGCGCGCTCGCGCAGGACCGGGCGCACCGGACCGACCGCCGGATCGTTGCGGTCCTGCAGGCGAATTTCGACCGCCTGACCGCGCGGGAACGCGAGGTCATGATGCAGGTCGTGGCCGGCCGCCTGAACAAGCAGATCGCCTACCGCATTGGTCTTTCCGAAGCCACCGTGAAGATCCACCGCGGCCAGGTGATGCGGAAGATGCAGGCGCAGTCGGTGGCCGATCTGGTCAGGATGGCGGACAGGATGATGTGCACCGCCCCGCGCGCCGGCGAGGTTCGCATTCCGTCGGAACCGCCCCGCGCGACGCCCGCATGGGGCTACGAGGCGCCGGCATTCTGTTGAGCGCGCGACCTTCCGGCATAAGTTACATACGAACGTATTATTGCGCGATGCATTCGGACCCCTAATATCGAATCCGCAAGGTGGCCGTCGCGAACCGTTGCGGTCCCCAGGATGGTTTCTCATATCCGGAAGGAATTCTCCATGGCCTCGGCCGTCACGCCTGTCGCCGTGGGGCGGGATCTGTCCCGCTACCTCGGCGATATCCGCAAGTTCCCGTTGCTGTCCGCGGAGGAGGAACTCGATCTCGCCCGCCGCTGGTGCGAGCGGCAGGATCTCGACGCGGTACACAAGCTCGTGAACGCACATCTGCGCCTGGTGGCGAAGATCGCGCGGTGCTACGGCGGCTACGGCCTGCCGGTCGCCGACCTCATCAGCGAAGGCAACGTCGGCATGATGCAGGCGGTGCGGCGGTTCGACCCGGACCGCGGGTTCCGCCTCGCCACCTATGCGATGTGGTGGATCCGCGCCGCGATGCAGGAATACATCCTGCATAACTGGTCGCTGGTGAAAATAGGCACCACGGGGGCGCAGAAGAAGCTGTTCTTCAACCTGCGCCGCCTCAAAGGGCAGATGCAGGCAATCGACAACGGCGACCTGGCGCCGGAGCAGGTCGCAAAGGTTGCCCACCTGCTCGATGTCCCGGAGCAGGACGTGGTGAGCATGAACCGCCGGCTTGGCGCAGCCGACCATAGCCTGAACGCGCCCGTGCGCACCGGCGCAGAGGGCGAATGGCAGGACTGGCTGGTCGACGAGACCGCCAGCCAGGAGAGCGTGATCGCCGACCGCGAGGAATTCTCCGGTCGCCATGCGCTGCTGCCCGATGCGTTGCGGACGCTCAACGCACGCCAGTTGCATATCGTGACCGAGCGCTGGCTCAAGGACGATCCCGCCACCTTGGAACACCTGTCGCACCAGTACGGAATTTCCCGCGAACGCGTCCGCCAGATCGAGATGGCGGCATTCAAGAAGCTCCGCGCGGCGATGGGCGCGCCGGCGGCCGGACCGGGATCAACGGCTCTGATGCAACCACATCGTGGCCGCAACGACACGGCAGCGCGGACCTCGGTTGCCGTGCAAACGCCGCCCATCCAGCCGCCAACGATGCGCGTGCCGGCAATGCAGACACACCCCAGGCCGCTCTCGGCCCCGCTCGATGCCGCCGATCGCCACGCTGCCACGGCCGGCGCCGCCACCGTCGTGCCGTTCCCGCCGCGGCCCGGCGTTCCGGCAGCGGCCAGCCCGACGGCGCAAGGCCGCGCGCCGGAAGACCAGGCCGCGACGCGCCGATCCGTCACGCCGTCGCTGCCGGGGACAGCCGACGACGCCCAGGCCGCCTAGATCACTGCGACGATCCCGCCTCCGCCGCGAACGGATCGGTCTTGTACTGAACCGAAACCAGGCACAGCCCGCCGGCCGGCGCCGTCGGCCCGGCGGCGGCCCGGTCGCGCGCGGCCAGCGCCGCGGCGACCCGCGCCGGGGCCCACTGCCGCTCGCCCACCAGGCGCAGGGTACCCACCATGTTGCGGACCTGGTGGTGCAGGAAGCTGCGCGCTTCGGCGGCGATCTCGATCCGCTCGCCGTGCCGCATCACGTCCAGCCGGTCGAGCGTGCGCAACGGACTGTTGGCCTGGCAGGCGCTGGCGCGGAAGCTGGTGAAATCGTGCCGGCCCAACAACATCTGCGCCGCCTCGGCCATCGCGCAAGCATCGAGCGGTTCGGCCACGTGCCATACGCGGCCGAGGTCGAGCGCCGGGCGGGCGCGACGGTTCAGGATCACATAGCGGTACGACCGGCCGATCGCCGAGAACCGCGCGCTCCAGCCCGCAGCGGCGGGGGCGGCGCGCAGCACCACCACCGGATGCGGTTTCATATGGAAGTTCAGCGCGTCGCGCAGCCGCTCCGCCGTGATCGGCCGATCGAGCGCGAGCTGCACCACCTGGCCGCCGGCGTGCACGCCGGCATCGGTCCGTCCCGCCGCGACGCTCGTCACCGCGGCGCCGCCGGCAAGGCGGGACGCGGCGGACTCCAGCACTTCCTGCACCGACAGCGCACCGCGCTGGCGCTGCCAGCCGACGAAGGGGCCGCCGTCGTATTCCACCAGCAGCGCCCAGCCGCCGGCACCGGGCGGCAAGCCGGCATGCCCGTCGTCAGCCAAGACGCGTGCCCGGGGGCAGCGGATGGCCGCGCAGGAACGCCGGCGTGTCCAGTGCCGCCCCGCCGGCCAGTTGCACCCGGGTTACCCGCAGCACGCCGGTGCCGCAGGCGACACGCAGCGCCTCCCCGCGCGGTCCGGGATCGAGCACCGTGCCCGGCGGCGCCCCCTCCCCCACGTCCGGCTGCGCCGCCAGCACTTTCAGGGGCGCGCCCGCCAGCGCGGTAAAGCTCCCCGGCCAGGGGGTGAAGGCACGCACCTGGCGATCGAGCGCCGCCGCGTCCCGGGTCCAGTCGATCCGCCCGTCGGCGCGGGCGAGGCGCGGGGCGTAGGTCGCGCCCTCGGCCGGCTGCGGGATCGCCGGCGGGGGGTCGGCAAGCACTTGCACGATCAGCCGCGCGCCGAGATCGGCCAGCACGTCGTGCAGGTCCGCCGCGGTGGCGCGCGGCGGGATCGGCACGGGTTCCGCGCGCAGCATCGGCCCGGTGTCCAGCCCGGCGTCCATCCGCATGATGGTGATGCCGGTCGCCGCATCGCCGGCCAGGATCGCCGCCTGGATCGGCGCCGCGCCGCGCCAGCGCGGCAGCAGGCTCGCATGGATGTTGAGGCAGCCGCGCGCCGGCGCGTCCAGCATCGCCGGCGGCAGGATCAGCCCGTAGGCCGCGACCACCGCGGCATCGAGCCCGATGGCCGCGAACGCCGCCTGCGCGGCCGGATCGCTGCGCAGCCGCGCCGGCGTGCGGACGGGCAGCCCGAGGCGCCCGGCCGCCGCCTGCACCGCGCAGGGCCGCACCGCCTGGCCGCGGCCGGCCGGGCGCGGCGGCTGGGTATAGACCGCGGCGATCTCGTGGCCGGCGGCATGCAGCGCCAGCAGCGCGGGAACCGCGAAATCCGGGCTGCCCATGAAGGCGAGCCGCATGGCCGTGTACTCCTCTGCCGCCGGGCCGGCCCACCGTCCGGCGCTAGCGCCCGCCCGCCTGTTCCCGCTTCTGGCGTTGTTCCTTGGCGAGCCGGCGCAGGATCATATTGCGCTTCAGCGCCGACAGCCGGTCGACGAACAGCACGCCGTCCAGATGGTCGATCTCGTGCTGCACGCAGGCCGACAGCAGGCCCTCGGCGGAAAGCTCGCGCCGCGCGCCCTCGGGGTCCTGGTAGCGCACCGTGACGCGCGCGGGGCGGGTCACCTCGGCGTACTGGCCGGGGAGCGACAGGCAGCCCTCCTCCCTGGTGGCAAGCTCGTCGCTGGCGGCGACGATCGTCGGATTGATCAGGACGAGGGGGGCCGGATTCTCGTCCGGCATCAGGTTCGATCACGGTCAGGCGCAGCCCGACGCCCACCTGCGGCGCGGCGAGGCCGATGCCGGGGGCTGCGTACATGGCGGCGAACATGCGCGGGATCAGCGCGCGCACCTGCGTGGCGTCGGCCGCGGTCACCGGGCGGGCGCGGGCCTTCAGCACCGGGTCGGGCACGATCAGGATCGGCAGCAGGGAGGACGCATTGTTCGCCATGCGTGCGGATGTAGCGGCGCGGCGGCCCGCTCGCCAGAGGGGGGGGCCAGAGAGGGGCCCAGAGGGAAGCCAGCGACGCACGCCGCCCCACCGCTTGGCCGGCCCGGGCGCCGGGGCTACACCCGCCCGCTCGGCGGGCGAGGGAGGACGGGGTGGACGAGGTCGATTGCGTGGTGGTGGGAGCCGGGGTGGTCGGCCTCGCGGTGGCGCGCGCGCTGGCGCAGGCGGGGCGCGAGGTGATCGTGCTGGAAGCCGCGGAGGCGATCGGCACCGAAACGTCCTCGCGCAACAGCGAGGTGATCCACGCCGGCATCTACTACCCCGCCGGCAGCCTGATGGCGCGGTTCTGCGTCGCCGGCCGGCGGGCGCTGTACGCATTTCTGCCGCGACCGCGGCGTGCCGCACCGCAACTGCGGCAAGCTGATCGTCGCCACCTCCGCCGAGGAGGACGCCAGGCTCGCCGGCATCAAGGCGCCGCGCCGAGGCGAACGGGGTCGAAGGGATGCGCGTGCTGTCCGCGGCCGAGGCGCGCGCGCTGGAACCGAACGCTGGCCTGCACCTCCGCGCTGGTCTCGCCGGCGACCGGCATCATCGACAGCCACGCCTACATGCTGGCCCTGCAAGGCGAGGCCGAGGCGGCCGGCGCGCTGGTGGCGTTCCTGAGCCCGGTCATCGCCGCGCGCGCCGGGCGGGCGGGGATCGAGGTGGAGGTCGGCGGGGCGGAACCCACGACCCTGCGCTGCCATTTGTTCGTGAACGCCGCCGGGCTGCACGCACCGGGCCTGGCGCGGCGGATCGCGGGGATGCCGGCCGAGCGCGTGCCGGGCGCCTATTATGCCAAGGGCAACTACTTCACCCTGAGCCGGGCGGTCGCCCTTCTCGCGGCTGATCTATCCGGTGCCGGTGCCGGGCGGGCTCGGCGTGCACCTGACGATCGACCTCGGCGGGCAGGCGCGATTCGGACCGGACGTGGAATGGGTGGAGACGTTGGACTACACGGTCGATCCGCGCCGCGCGGACGGGTTCTATGCGGCGGTACGGCGCTACTGGCCGGGGCTGGCGGACGGGGCGTTGCAGCCGGGGTATGCGGGGATCCGGCCGAAGATCACGCCGCCCGGGGCGCCGGCGCAGGATTTCGTGGTGCAGGGGCCGCAGACGCATGGCGTGCCGGGGCTGGTCAATCTGTTCGGCATCGAATCGCCGGGCTGACCGCCTCGCTGGCGCTGGCGGCGCATGTGCTGGAGGTGGCGGCGACGGGATGAGGGCGCGGGCCGATCAGGCTTGTCCGCTGCCGGGCTTCGGCGCATAGGAAAGCACCGCATCCGATGCGTGAGATATGACCACGCTTTCCCATACCGTCGCCGCGAAGAAGGCCGAGCTCGACCGGTTGCGCACCCGTGCGCCCGAGGGGCTGACGAACCTCGAACATGCACACGACCTCGAACTGACCTATACCTCGAACGCGATCGAGGGGAACACGCTCACCGCCGCCGAGACCACCCTCGTCATCGAACACGGCATCACGGTCGCCGGCAAGCCGCTGCGCGACCACCTGGAAGCTGTCGATCATTACGAGGCGATCCGCTACGTGCGTGCGCTTGCCCGCCGGACGACGCCGTTAACCGAGATGGATGTGCGCAGCCTGCATCGGCTGGTCGTGTTGCGCAGCCGACCCGAGATTGCCGGCCGGTACGCGGACCAGGGGCGCTATGTCCTGACCGATGCCGGCCGGCATGGCTTCCCCTCGCCGGCGGAGGTGCCGGCGCTGATGGGGGATTTCGCGGCCTGGCTGCGGGCAGCACCCGACACGCCGGAGACCGGTTTCACGGCGCATCGGCGGCTGGTGGACATCCATCCGTTCAATGACGGGAACGGCCGCACCGCGCGCCTGCTGATGAATCTGATCCTGATCCGCGGTGGCTATCCTCCGGTCGCCGTCCGGCCGGCGGACCGGCCGGCCTATCTCCGCGCCTTGCAGCAGGCGCAGGCGGGCGAGAGCGCGGAAGCGTTCGACCGGCTGCTGTACGAACGCCTGGACGCAGCCTTGGACGAGACCGTGCATGCATTGCAGGAAGCGCTGGCTGCTCCGCAAGACCTGGCCGCGATTCCGGGCGACGATACGGACACGCCCGCACCGTAACGGCTACATGAGATACTGATATGCACCGGTATCGACGGACGGACAGCTCGTTGCAGTACCTGATGTACCAGCTTCGGCCCGCCCAGGCGGGCAAGATGCTCCGGGAGGTGGCGAACGAAGCCGACAACGAGGCAACCCGGCTTGGGGGCGCTTGCCCGGATCGAAGCCCATGACGCGGCAGCCTGCGGCACGGCGCGACGGACTGGTCAGGTCAACACCCGCATCCGTCGTCGAGTGCCGCCCCAAGGTCGCGCCCGCCATAGAGGATGCGGTCGATCGTCACCCTCCCGCCGCCGACGTGGAAGGCGATCGTCATTCGTCGGGCAAGCCCGATCACCCGGCAGCCCGGGGCGAATGTCGTCGCGCCTTGTGCCGCGTTCGGGAAACGTCGCCAGACCGCGGCAAGCCACCTCGATCCGCTCGACATAAGCCAGCGCCCGCTCCGGGCTGCCGTGCGCCGCGATGTACGCGTAAAGCTCGATCAGGTCTGTCTGCGCCTCCGGCGCGAGAGAAACACTATGCACCGCGCCGGGCGCCCAACCGTCGGGCGTGATGCGCGCGCAAGGTCTGAAAAACCTCGTCGGCCGGGATCGCGCGCGACGGATCCGCCTGCATGGCGTCGAACACCGGCCCGTGGCCCCGGGTCGGACGGAACCCTCAGCATCGGCCACAGGGCATCGACCGCCCCCCCTCACGCCTCATGCACCACCCCTGCCCGTCCCAGTTCCGCCGCCCGCCATAGATACCACGCCGCGGTCGAGCGGAACGGCGCCCAAGCCGCCCCAAGCTCCGCCAGCCCGCGCGGCTTCGGCTGCGCCGCCAGGCCGTGCAGCAGGCGATAGCCCTCGCGCACCCCGAAATCGTCCACCGGCAGCACGTCCGGCCGGCCCAGGGTGAAGATCAACAGCATCTCCACCGTCCATCGCCCGACGCCGCGGATCGCCGTCAGCCGCTCGATCAGCGCCGTGTCCGTGAGGCGCGCGCAGGCGCGCCGGGTGGGCACGACCCCCGCCTCGGCATGGGCGGCGATATCGCGCAGCGCGGCGATCTTGGAGCCCGAGAACCCGCAGCCGCGCAATTGCGCCTCCGAAAGGGCCAGCAGCGCGGCGGGGGCGGGCAACGTCCCGGGCTCGGCGCTGAGGGCGGCGAACCGCGCCAGGATCGCCTCGGCGGCCCGCCCGTGCAGTTGCTGATGCGCGATCGCCCGCAGCAGCGCCTCATAGGGGCTGCGGACGCGGTCGATCGCGAGCCGCGGCGGCCCGACCCGGGCGATCAGCCCGGCCCAGCGCGGATCGGCTGAGAGGTGGCGCAGCACCTGCGTGCGTGGCGGCGGTGGGGGCATCGGCGCAGTGTGGCGGCGCCGGCGCCGCCGGACAAGACGGATGGGGAACCATTGCCCGTCAATGGGCAGCGGGTCCGCCGCTCGGCTGCCGACCGCCGCGTTGGCCGATCGCCCGCCGGCCGGATCGGCGCACGCCGAACGGGCGTCGCGCCGTCGGGACCGCGGCCAGACGTCAGCGGGTGGGATCGAAGCCCAGGAACCCGGCCGACGGCACCGGCGTGCCGCCGTTCCCGGCGAACCGGTCGGCAACCGGCATCGGCGCGGCAACCCGCGCGACCACCGGCGCGCGCACCGGATGCGTCCGCGCCGGCGTGCCGGCAGGCGCCCCCATCCGGCGCGCCAGCACGCCGCGACCGCCGGCAGTACCGATGGCCGGCGCTCCTCCGTGCGGCGGTCCGCCTTCGCCGGAGGCGGCCGCGTTGCCGGCCCCCATCGACAGCAGGAGGAACGTGATGTCGTTGCGTCCCAGATCGATCGAACAACTGCAGCGGCGTCATCCCCAGGACGTTATCCGCCTGCAGCGCCGCCCCCCGGCTCAATGCATCCCGCGCGGCGGCCACGTCGTCACGGTTGATCGCGTCAAACAGCGCCGCCGTCGGGTCCATCCCCGTGGCGTCGGGCGCGGCCGGCGCCACCGTCTTGCTCGCCCGCGCCCCCGGAAGCGCCGAGGGCGGCGGCGGCGCGCTCCCCTTGGCTTTAGAGCCGTGGAACAACGGGCCGCTCGTGTCGGCGCCCGTGATCTGCGCCCGCGCCACGGATGCCGTCAGGAGCAGCGGCGCAGCGAGCGTCGCCGCCATCAGCAGCACTCCCACCGTCGACCCACCGGCCCGACGTGGGGTCGCAATGTCCCTCTTCACAGGCCGCATCTCCATTGGGCGGACGTCGGTGAATCGTGCGTCGACCGGACGCGCCTCCGCTGCCGGCTCGCGCCGTCCCGTCCTGCGTGCCACCTTGCCTGTCACCTTGCCTGCTTCGCGTGCCATGTGCCCGCTCCATCCCCTGCCGCCGCTCGACCCAGGTCGGCCGTGCCGCGGGCGCGCCCTGCGGTCAGCCGCGATTGAGCCAGCAGATCCCGGCGTTCAGATACAGCGCATAGCCGGTCCACAGCAGATAGGGAACCAACAACCACGCCGCCGCACGATCGATCGCGGCGAAACGGCGCATGGTGAGCACGATCGCGCCGAGCAGCGCCGCCAGCACGGCCAGCGCCGGCAGCGGCTGGCGCAACCAGAAGAAGACCGGGGTCCAGGCCGCGTTCAGCGCCAGTTGCCAGCCCCACAGAAGCAACGCCGGTCCCGCCTGCACCCGCCGCCAGACCCGCCAGGCGGCAAGCCCCATCAGCACATACAGCACGGTCCACACCGGGCCGAACACCACGCTCGGCGGCGTCCCGGGCGGCTGCGCCAGGGACCCGTACCAGCCGCGCAGCGCCGAGACGGTCAGCGCCCCGTCGGAGGCTCCCACCAGCAGCCCGAGGCCGACGAAGCCCACCAGCGCCAGGCCGGGCCAGGCCGGCGGGGCGTCATGCGGGCCGGCGCCCCCACCATCATAACGCGGATCGGTGATCTGGAAGACACCCTCCCTTCGTCCCCTCATGGGACGCCTGGCCGGACGGCGATGCCGAGGTATCGCACCGCAATGTAGGCGCGTCCCACGCCGGCGCGAAGCACCCTCGTGTCTTGCCCCTTATCTTCGCTGCCTTCGCGGCGAAGGTAAGGGATCAGCAGGCCACTGAAAATAAAGAGCTCGTGTGCCGGATCCTGACCGCCCGCGACGGCAGCGTGCGTCAGGATCGGCACACCAGCAGCCCGCGGAGGCAACCCTCCGGATCGTTCATCGCCCCTCCCGCCGCCAGCCGAGCAGCAGCAGCCCCAGGATCAGCGGCAGCGCCGCCCAGGGCGGCAGCAGCGGCACCAGCGCGACGCCCGTCACGACATGCGCGTCGCGACGCTCCAGCCCGACCCAGCCCGGACCCGAGGCGCCGTCCCCGTGCCCGACCCGGCGCAATTCCGCCAACCGCGGCGCGGCGGCGGTGCCGAGCCAGTGCACCCCGCCGCCGGAGGCCGCCGCCAGCGGCCCGAGCTTGCCCGCCGTCGCGCGCAGATCCGCATACTCCGCCGGATCGGCCGCGGTGACGGCGGCGACCGCGGTGCGCGTCCCGTCCGTCACCCGCCAGACGCCGGGGCGCGGCGCGTCCAGGCTGCCTTCGGCGAGCCCCGGGCCGACCCGGTGCAAGCCCAGCACATGGCGATTCCCGTCCGGCCCGGTGGCGGTCACCGGCCGCGCGGCGTCGCCCTCCAGCCGGCGGCGGACCACCTGCAGCCGCCCCTCGGCGACCGAGGCGGTGAGCGCGTTCTCCTCCAGCGCCGGTTCCTTCATCAGCCAATGCGCGACCCGGCGCAGCAGCTCGGCGTCCGGGCCGCCGCCATCGTGGCCGCGCGACCACAGCCAGATCTGGTCGGACAGCAGCAGCGCGACCCGCCCCTTGCCGACCCGGTTCAGCACGAGCAGCGGTGCGCCGCCGGGGGCGCGCAACAGGACTTCGCCGCGCACGTCCGCCGGCTGGATACGGCGGTACCAGGGGCCCCAGGTCGGCGCCGCATCCGGCCGGTCCGGCGGGTTGGCCCCCGCGAGCCCGGCGGTGACCGGGTCGCGCGCCCCGATCGTGGTGACGCGCGGACGGAACCGCCCGTCCACCACCGCCCCACCGCCGGACGCCGCGCCGTCAGATAGTCCACCCCCGGGCGGGGGATCGTTCGCACTCCCCGCCGCGGCCGGATCGCCTGCGGGAGGGTCTACCGCCGCCATGTCGCCCGCGGTCATGCCGAGGCCGCCCCCCGGATTCGCCGCCGCCTGGCGCCCCGCGCCGCTCGTCGCCGGCACCGCCGGCAACACCGGGCGCAGTGGCGTGTCGGCCAGGCTGCCGTCGCCGGCGAACTCCGGCCCCACGTCCAGCAGCAGCGCCCCGCCGCCGCGCACATAGGTCGCGATGTTCGCCAGATAGTGCAGCGGCAGCAGCCCGGTATCGGCGAAGCGGTCGAGGATGATGAGGTCGAAGCGGTCGATCTTGCGATCGAACAGCTCGTCCACCGGGAACGGGATCAGCGACAACTGGTCGAGCGGCGTGAGATCGACCTTGTCCGGTGGCCGCAGGATGGTGAAATGCACCAGGTCCACCGCGGGATCGGAGGTGAGCAGCCGCCGCCACGTCCGCTCCCCCTGGTGCGGGCTGCCGGAGACCAGCAGCACCCGCAGCCGGTCGCGCACCCCGGTGATCTGCACCACCGCCTGGTTGTTCACGGTGGAGACCTCGCCTGCCAGCGGCGCGGCGGCGAGTGCGATCACCACCGGCCCGGCGCGGCGGATCGGCACCGGGATCGTGACCGGCCGGCCGATCGGCACCATCCGCGTCTCCGCCGCCGCGCCGCCGCGGCGGATGCTGAGCACGGCCGGCTTGCCGTCGTCATGCGCGCCGAGATCGTCGATCGCGACCCGCAGCGCGACCGACTTGCCGACGATCCCGTAGGCCGGCGCATCGAGCACCCGGAGCACCCGATCCGTCTGTTCCCCCCGCGCCGGGATCAGCAGGCTGAACGGCGCGCCGCCGAGCGCCGCGGCGCGGGCGGCGGCGGCAGGGACGTCCGCCACCTCCCCGTCCGAGATCGCGATCGTGCCGGCGTAACGATCGCGCGGGATGTCGGCCAGCGCGCGCCCCAGCGCGGCGAACAGCCGCGTGCCGCGATCGCCGCGTTCCGGCACCACCACCGGGCGCAACTCCAGCCCCGGGTGGTGCGCCGCCTGCGCGGTCAGCGCCGCGGCGGCGGCGGCGGCGAGCCGCGCCCGGTCGCCGATCCGCATCGAGGCGCTGTGATCGACCAGCAGCACGCCGATATCGGGCAGCGGGCGCACCGTCTCGCGCAGCAGCGCCGGGCCGGCGAGCCAGCCGAGCAGCGCCACGAACGCCGCCCCGCGCCAGGCCGCGCCGCGCGCCCGCCGCCAGAGGCCGAAGCCGACCGCCAGCGCCGCCCCCGTCCCCAGCACCGCCAGCGCCCAGAGCGGGATCAGCGGGACGAAGCGCAGCGCGACCGTCAGGTTCTGCGGCCCCATGCTACTGCCCGAGCCGCTGCAGGATCGCCTTCATCTGCAACTGATCGCCTTTGTAGCTGCCGGTCAGAGCGTACATCACCAGGTTGACGCCGAAGCGGTAGGCGAGCACGCGCTGGTCCTCGCCGCCGGGAATGGTCGCGTAGGGCGTCTGCCCGTCGGAATCGACCGCCCAGGCCGCCGCCCAGTCGTTGTCGCCGATCACCACCGGGCTCACGTCGTCGTTGCCGCGATCGGCAGCCCGCGCCACCCAGACCGCGCCGCCGGCATAGCGGCCGGGATAGGCGCGCAGCAGGTAGAAGCTGCGCGCGAGAACATGGTGGATGGAAAGCGGCGCCAGCGGCGGAATCAGCAGCCCGCGCGCCGCCCGCCGCAGCGCCACAACCGCCTGCGGCGCCGGCGCACCCCCCGCCGCCGCCGCGCCGGTGTCGATCACCAGGATGCCGCCGCGGTCCATGAACCGGTCGAGCGCCTGCGCCGCCGCCGCCGAGAGCGCCGACGCATCCGGCACGATCGGCCAGTAGAGCAGCGGATAGAAACTGAGATCGGTGCGCCCGGGCACCACCGGGTCCGGCGCGTCCAGGGTGGCGGCGGTGTGCGTGTTGACGAACGCCGACAGGCCGGTGAGCCCTTCGCGGGAGATGCGATCGACCTCCGCCGATCCGGTGACGATGTAGCCGAGCCTGGTGCCGAGCGCCGGGTCCGCGACCCGCGCCAGCCCCTCGTCCGCATGCGCCGGCCCGGCGACCAGCAGCGCAAGGGCGAGCAGCCCCCAAAGCACCGTTCGCCCCTTCGCCCCCTCCCCTGGCGGGAGGGGGCGAAGGGGCTCGCCGCCCCGCAGCACCCCGCGCAGCCCGAGCGAGACCAGCAGATCGACCAGCAACAGCGCCGCGGCCAGCGCGATCAGCGGGGGCCCCAGCGCCGTCCCGGCCGCCACGCCCGCGAACCCGCTCGCCTCCGCCCCCGGCGGCACCGGCGCCGCCACCGGCAGCGCCATCCCCACCGCGAGGTTGAGCGCCCGCCGCGACCCTTCCGGCCCGTAGAGACCCGGCGGATGGCGCGGCGAGGCCGCCGTCGACCCGAACCGGTCCGCCGCCAGACCCGTCGCCGCCGGCGGCGGCCGGCCAGCCACCCCCTGCCCATCCAGGGTCCGCCACGGCGCCAGCACCGCCCGTCCGGGCGGCGTCGCCACCCCCGCCGACAGCGCCACCAGCCGGCGCAGCATGGACACGAACAGGCCCGACAGCGGCAGGTTCGACCATGCATCGTTGGCGGTGACATGGAACAGCACGATCCGCCCGCGCCCATAGGCGGCCGCGGTGACCAGCGGCGTGCCGTCGGTCAGCGCCGCCCAGGTCCGCGCCGGCAGGGCCGCCGAGGGTTGCGCCAGCACCTGGCTGCGCACGGTCACGTCGGCCGGCACCGCCAGCCCGGCGAAGGGCGAACCGGCGGGGAACGGCGCCAGGTGCTCCGGCCGGCTCCACGACATCGCGCCGCCGAGTGCCCGGTTGCCGGCGAGCAGCGGCACCGGCAGCAGCGGATCGGCCCCCGCGGGCGGCGGCGCGGCCGCAGTGCGCGGGCCGGCGAAGCGGATCAGCTCGCCGCCCCGGCGCACCCAGGCGGCGAGCGCCGTCCGCTCCGGACCCAAAGGCAGCGGGTCGTCGGCCAGCACGATCGCCGCCATCCGCTCGCCCAGCAGCGCGCCAAGCCCCGCCTGGCGCAGCACGGCATAGGGCTGCAAGGCGCGGGCGACGTAATAGAGCGCGCCGACGAACGGGGCGTTCGCCGCCGCCGGGTCGGCGCTCGCGAGGCCGACCGGGCGGCGGCGCCAGCGCTCGTCGAGCTGCACCACCGCCCCGGCCGAGGCGACACCGGGGATCACCAGCCGCGCGACCTCGTTCCGCAGCGCCGCGGGCAGGCGCAGCGGCGCCGTGCCGATCGCCGCCCCGGCGGGGATGGTGACCGGCGTTTCGGCCAACGGCTGATCGGCGGCGGTTTCCGCCAGCACCGTGATCGCGGTCGGCACCGGGCGCGGCGGCTGCGCGACCCGCAGGATCAGCGCGTCGGCGCGGTTGTCCGGCGGCAGCAGCACCTGCGGCAGGGCGGCCGGGCGCAAGGCGCGCATCGGCCCGAAGCCGGCGAGGGCGCGGGCGAAGCCGGCGTAGCCGGGCCCGTCGGTCAGCCCGTCGGCGACGTAGACGACAGCCCGGGGGCACTGCGATCCGGCGCCTGTCGCTGCCGCCGTCGCGCGACCGCCCGCGACCGGTCCGGCGGCGCTTCCGCCCGATGCCGCGGCGGTCCGATCCGCGGACGCCGCCCCGTTCGTGGACGCCGCCCCATCCGTGGATCCGACCCCATCTGCCGCCCCGGCGCGCGCCGACGCCACCGCCCCGCAGCGCGCGCGCAACGCGGCCAGCGCCGCCGTGTCGGCGCGGCGGTCGGAGGGCCAGGGCTGCGGGCGCAGCGCCGCCAGCCGCGCCCGTTGCACCGATGCCGGCAGTACCGCGGAGACCGCCGGGGGCGCGCCGTCGCCCCCGGCCGCGGTGGCGAGCAGCGCCACGCCGCGCCCGGCCCGCGCCGCCTGCGCCAGCACCGCCGCCGCCGCGCGTTCCCGCGCCGCCCAGTCGGACGCGGCGGCCCAGCCGGTGTCGATCGCGAGCAGCACCGGCCCGCGCCCGGGCAGCGCCGCCCCGGGGCGCAGCAGCGGGCCGGCCAGCCCCAGGATGACGAGCGCCGCCGCCGCCAGCCGCAGCGCCAGCAGCCACCAGGGGGTACGCGCCGGCGTCTCCTCCGGTGCGGCCAGGTCCGCGAGCAGCCGCACCGCCGGGAACCGCTCCCGCCGCGGCGCCGGCGGCGTGACCCGGAGCAGCCACCACAGCACCGGCAGCACGGCGAGGGCGGCGAGCACGAGGGGAGCGGTGAACAGCATCGCCACTCAGCCCCTGGCCGCGGGAGCGGCCGCCGGCACGGCGTCGGCCGAGCCGCCTGATGCCGCGTCCGGCGGGGTGTTCGGCGCAGCGATCGGTGGGATATCCGGCGCTGCGGCCGGTGCGGCGTTCGGAGCGAACCCGGCCGCCGCCTCCGGGGCCAACCCTGGGGCCGACCCGGGACCCGACCCGGGGGCCGACCCTGGGGCCGACCCCCACCCGGGAGCAGCCGCCAGCGCGGCATAGAGCGCCAGCAGCGCCGTCTCCGGCGGCCGGTCGGTGCGATGGAAGGCGACGCGGAACCCGCCGGCCCGGCACAGCGCGGCAATCCCCGCCCGCTGCGCCGCCAGCCGGCGGGCATAGGCGCCGCGCAGATCCTCGGCGCGGGCGGCGAGGAACGGGGTCTCGCCCTCCAGCCCGTCGAAGCGGATGCGCCCCGCATAGGGCAGGGTCTCCTCCGCCGGATCGAGCACCTGCAGCAGCACCCCGCCGGCCGCCCGCGCCGCATAGCCGGCGAGCACCGCTTCCAGCTCGGCCAGCGGACCCAGGAAGTCGCCGATCAGCACCACTTTGGCGTGGCGCGGGATCGCCTCCGGCGGGGGAGGAGCGCCGGTTTGGGGTCCGGTCGCCGGGGCAAGCAGCGCCGCCGCCAGCCGCGCGAGCGCGCCGCGGCCGAGCGCCGGGCGCGGATCGACGTCGGGCAGCACCACCCGCTCCCCGCCGCGCAACAGCAGCGCGGCGAGCGCGAGCAGCAACAGCACGGCGCGATGGTGCTTGGTCGTGGCGTCCAGCGGGGACTGCCCGAATGCCGCCTGCACCAGGGTCGCATCACGCTGCTCGGGGGCGTGCCCAGGGGACGCCTGCCCTGGGAATGCCTGCCCTGGGATCGCGCCGACCGCCGCCGGCCACGGCGTTGAATGCCAGTGCATGCTGGGCGAGGCGTCGGCCCACAGGCAGACCGTCTCCGCCGCCTCCCACTCGGTCTCGCGCACGTGCCAGCCGAGCGGCGCGGCGCGACCGGACCGCGCCGCCTGGCGCCAGTCGATGCGCGCCACCGGATCGCCCGCCACATAGGGGCGGAATTGCCAGAAGCTGTCGCCCGCGCCGACCCGGCGCCGCCCGTGCACCCCTTGCGCCACGGTCGCTGCGACCCGCTCGGCCGCCACCAGCAGCGGCGGCAGCCGGGCCGCCAGTGCGGCGGCGTCCAGCCCGAGCGCCTGCGCGGCGGGGCGGGCGCGCCCGCTCATCTACCCCGGCCCCTCATCTACCCCGGCCCCTCATCTACCCCGGCTCCGGGCCGGGGCGCCGTCCTTCTCCCTCCCCCCTGGCGAGGGAGGGCTGGGGTGGGAGGTGCACGCCGCATGAAGCTGCATGGGGCGGGCCACCCCCCACCCCAGCCCTCCCCCGCAAGGGAGGAGGGAGAAGGACGGCATATCCCGCCTAGCCGACACGTTCCACCAACCGATCGATCACCGCCTCCGCCGTGATCCCCTCGGCGCGGGCGGCGAAACTCACCGCCATGCGGTGGCGCAGCGCCGGGCGCGCCAGCGCGGCCACGTCGTCGAGGCTCGGCGCCAGCCGTCCGTCCAGCAGCGCGCGCGCCCGGCAGGCCAGCATCAGCGCCTGCGCCGCGCGCGGTCCCGGACCCCAGGCGACGTGGCGCGTCACCACCTCATCCGCCGCCGTCTCCGGCCGCGCGCCCCGCACCAGCGCCAGGATCGCCTCCAGCACCGCCTCCCCCACCGGAACCAGCCGCAGCAGACGCTGCGCCGCGAGCAGGCCCTCCGGATCGAGCACCGGCTCAGCCGCAGCCTCCACAGCACCGGTCGTCGCAAGCAGCATCGCGCGCTCGGCACCAAGCGCCGGGTAGCCGACGTCGATCTGCAACAGGAACCGATCGAGCTGCGCCTCCGGCAGCGGATACGTCCCCTCCTGCTCGATCGGGTTCTGCGTCGCCAGCACGTGGAACGGGGCCGGCAGCGCATGATCGGTGCCGCCGACGCTCACGCGGCGTTCCTGCATCGCCTGCAGCAGGGCCGATTGCGTGCGGGGACTGGCGCGGTTGATCTCGTCGGCCATCAGCAACTGGCAGAACACCGGGCCGGGAACGAAACGGAAGGCGCGGCGCCCGGCGGCCTCGTCCAGCACCTCGCTGCCGGTGATGTCGGGCGGCATCAGATCGGGGGTGAACTGGATGCGCCGCGCGGCGAGCCCCAGCACCACGGCAAGCGTCTCCACCAGCCGGCTCTTGCCGAGGCCCGGCAGGCCCACCAGCAGCGCGTGGCCGCCGGAGAGCAAGGTGATCAGGGTCTGATCGACCACCGCCTCCTGCCCCAGGATCACCCGGCCAACGGCGGCGCGCGCAGCGGCAAGGCGCTCGGCGAGCGCCTCGATCTCGGCCAGCACGGGCGACGCGGCGAAGGCCGGAGACCGCGCAGGACCGGCGTGCCGCGCCGGCCCCGCCCCGGCGGGATGGGCCCCGGCGGGATCGACGCCTGCGGGATGGGCGCCGGCCGGATCGGAAACTGCGGGATCGGCCGGCATCATGCACTCCGTTGCGTGGGTTTTGCCATGACGGACATATTGGCACTTTCCCGGGCCGGGGGAGGCTCCCTATATGGCGAGCGGGAGCGGAACGCGCAGCAGCCGGAAACCGGTTGCGCGATGATCGCTTCGGCTCGGCAAGGTCAAACGGCCGGACGGGACTGCCCGTTCCGCCGGGTTTCAGGCGCGGACCTCGCGAGGCTCGCCAAGGAGACGCAGACGTGACCCACGCAAGTTCGCCCGCGACACGCATCGGCAGCACAGGCCGGGACCTCCCGCCGGCCGCACGCACCGAATCGGGCGCCCATGCCTGCGCACCCCACGCCGAGACGCCGCGCACCCTCATGAGCGAAGCCCGCGCCGCAATGCCGTGTACGGCCACGGCCCGCGTCGGCACGTCCCGGGGCGTGCGTCCTTCCGACCCACCCCGCACCGGCCGCCCGCGCCGCGCGCCGGCCGAATGCGGCGACCTTCCCTTCCTGATCCGCCGCGACGGCACCTGGCTCTACCGCGGCAGCCCGATCGGGCGAAAAGAACTGGTCTGCCTGTTCGCCTCCGTCCTGAAGCGCGAAGAAGACGGCAGCTTCTGGCTGCAAACCCCGGCCGAACGCGGCCGCATCGAAGTCGAAGACGCCCCCTTCGTCGCCGTCGAGCTCGACTGGACCGGCCAGGGCCGCGAACAGATGCTGTCGTTCCGCACCAACGTCGACCAGATCGTCACCGCCGGGCCGGAACATCCGATCCGGATCGCGCACGACCTGCTCACCTGCGAGCCAACCCCCTACCTCCTGGTCCGCCCCGGTGCCGGCGTGCCGGCGGTGGAGGCACGCATCGGCCGCGCCGTCTATTACGAGCTGGTCGCGCTCGGCGTGCCGGAGTTCATCCGCGGCCGGCAGATGCTCGGCGTCTGGAGCTGCGGGCAGTTCTTCCCGCTGGGCGAGCTGCCGCCCGGCAACGACTGACGGGGCGCATTTGTGGACGCGGATGCGTTGCGCCGGCAGCTTGCGCGCATCGTGCGGGCCGAACGCCCGGGCCTGCTGGTCCGCGGCTCCTGGCCGCTGCCGCCGGACGGCAAACCACCCATCCCCGCCGCCGTCCTGGTCGGCGTCGTCACCGGCCCCGATCCCGCCATCCTGCTCACCAAGCGAAACGAACGCCTGAAGCGCCACGCCGGCCAGGTGAGCTTCCCCGGCGGTCGCATCGACCCCGACGACGCCGACGCCATCGCCGCCGCCCTGCGCGAAACCCGGGAGGAAGTCGGCATCGATCCCGCCAGGATCGAGGTGCTCGGACCGTTCGGCGACTTCCTCACCGGCACCGGCTTCCGCATCACCCCCGTGCTCGCCACGCTGCCGCCAGGCCTCGCCTACACGCCAGCGCCGGAAGAAGTGGAAGCCGTGTTCCACTACCCGCTCGCCACATTGCTCAACCCCGAAGCCCCGCGACGCGAACGCCAGGAACGCAACGGAGCCACCCGCGACGTCTGGATCTGGCCCCACACCGAACACGTCATCTGGGGCGCCACCGCCGCCATCCTCGCCCACCTCGCGGCGGGACTGCGGGCGGCATGAGAGGGGACGCGGCGATAGCAAGGCCAGGGGGCTCCGCCCCCTGGACCCCCGCCAGGGAACAAGTCCCCTGGACCCCATTCTTCTGGTTCCAAGCGTGTGGGGGGTGTCGGGGCTGGGTGGGCGGCGGCGGGGTGGCTGGGGCCGGCGGGCAGGGACAGGGCGCGGAGGCGCCCTGTCCCTGCCCGCGGCCCCAGCCACCCCGCCGCCGCCCACCCAGCCCCGACACCCCCCACACGCTTGGAACCAACGGACGGGTTCCAAGGGCCCTGCCCTTGGCGGGGGTCCAGGGGGCGGAGCCCCCTGGCCTTGCTTCCGGCACGTCATCCTCGCGCGCGGCGGCGGCATGTTCGAGCGGCTGACCGAGGTCGGGCTGTTTCTTTTGCCTTTTGCGCTGTTCCTGGCGCTGCGGCTGGCGGCGGCGCGGGGGTGGCCGTCCGGGTTTGTGCTGGGTGGCGCTGGTGGGGCGTTGGTGTTGCTGCTGGTGGGGCTCATTTGGTTTGCGCAGACGCATCGGTTGCCGCCGGATGCGACCTATGTGCCGGCGCGGGTGTCGGGCGGGCGGATCCGGCCTGGGCATGGTGCGCCGTGAGCGGCGAGGCGCCGGTGCTGCGGCTGCCGCCGCCTGGTTTTCTGGCCGATCCGGCGTTGTGTGCGGTGCTCGATGCGGTCCCGGAGGCGCGGGTGGTGGGCGGCGCGGTGCGTGACGCGCTGCTCGGGCTTGCGGTGGCGGATGTCGATCTTGCCACGCCGCGGCGGCCGGAGGAGGTGGTGGCGGCACTGCGGCGCGCCGGGCTGCAGGCGGTGCCGACCGGGCTTGCGCATGGCACGGTCACCGCGGTTGCGGGCGGGCGGGGGTTCGAGGTCACGACCTTGCGCCGTGATGTGGAAACCGATGGCCGCCACGCCGTGGTGGCGTTCACGTCGGACTGGCGGGCGGATGCGGCGCGGCGGGATTTCACCTTGAACGCGCTGTCGATGACGCGCGACGGGGCGGTGTTCGACTACTGGGGCGGGCTGGCCGATCTGCGTGCCGGTGTGGTGCGCTTCGTCGGCGATCCGGCGGCGCGCATCGCCGAGGATTATCTGCGCATCCTGCGCTTCTTCCGCTTCTTCGCCCGCTACGGCCGTGTGCCGCCCGATGCCGCCACCCTGGCGGCATTGCGTGCCGGCATGCCGGGACTTGCGCAGTTGGCGGCGGAGCGGGTGTGGAAAGAGCTTGCCGGCCTGCTCGGCACGCCGGACCCGCGCGCGGCGGTCGCGTTGATGGCGGAGCTTGGCGTGCTGGGCGCGGTGCTGCCGGAGGGGACGGCGCCGGCGCGGCTGGCCCGGCTGGTGGCCGCAGGAGCGCCGGGCGATCCGCTGCTGCGGCTTGCTGCACTGGCCGAGGGTGACCCGGAGGCGCTGGCCGCGCGGCTGCGGCTCTCCTCCGCCGAGCGGAGCCGGTTGCTGGCGTTGCGCTCGGGGCCGGTGCCGGCGCCGGGGGCGGATGATGACGCGCTGCGGCGGATGCTGGCCGGGCTTGATCCGCGCACGGACGCCGCGGTGCTCGCCGGGCGGGTTTGGCTCGCCGAGGCCGGCGAGATGCGACCGGACGATCCCCGGCGGAACGATCGCGACCGGAGCGGCCCGCAGGGAGGGGCGGCGCGCTGGGCGGACCTGCGTGCCCGCCTCGCGGCGCTGCCGCGACCGGTGTTTCCGCTCGCGGGGCGGGATGCGCTGCGCCTCGGCGTGCCGCCGGGACCGGCGGTCGGGGCATTGCTCGGGGCGGTACGGGACTGGTGGCTGGCCGGCGGCTGCACGGCGGATCGGTCGGCATGCATGGCGCGGCTGGCGGCACTGGCGGCGCCTGGTGCCGGCACCTCCACCGGAACGGAGGCACCGGCCGGCGCGCGTCCTCCCCCGCCACCCACGGCGAGGGCCGGCTGACGGGTTCTCCAGGCGCCTCTCGGGTTCGGCCGTGCATGCGCAGGATGGCCGCCCCGAGGCAGTCACCCGGACGGCCCTGTTCGCGCGAGTGCCCCCACCCCCCGCCACCCAGAGTTGCCGCCGCCATGGGCCGCCGCTACACCCGGCGGATGAACGATTCCGCCCTGCTGGCGCTGGCCGCCGACCTCGCCCTGCAAGCCGGCGCCGCCATCCTCGCCGTGCGCGCCCGCGGCTTCGCGGTGGAGCGGAAGGATGACCGCTCCCCGGTCACCGAGGCGGACCGGGCCGCCGAGGCGCTGATCGTCGCCGGCCTGCGTGCCGCCGCACCCGACATTCCCGTGATCGCCGAGGAAGAAATGGCCGGCGGGCGCATCACCGCCCCGTCTGCCCAGGTACTGGCTGGTCGATCCCCTGGACGGCACCCGCGAGTTCGCCGCCGGGCGCGACGAGTTCGTCGTGAACATCGGCCTGGTGCGCGACGGCCAGCCGCATCTCGGCGTGGTGGCGGTGCCGGTGTCGGGCGAGGTCTTCGGCGCCATCGCCGGCCAGGGCGCGTGGAAGCGCGACGCGGCCGGCCAGCGTGCGATCGCGGCGCGGGTGCCGCCGGCGGACGGGCTCGTGGTGCTCGCCAGCCGCTCGCATGGCGACGTGCCGCGGCTGGAGGCGTTCCTGGCCGGGCGGACGGTGGCGCGGGTGGAAAAATACGGCTCGGCGCTGAAAGTCTGCCGTCTGGCGGAGGGCGCGGCCGATCTCTACCCCCGCTTCGGCCGCACGATGGAGTGGGACACCTGCGCCCCGCAGGCGATCCTGGAAGCGGCCGGCGGCTCGGTGCGGACGGTGGACGGGCGGCGCCTGGGCTACGGCAAGCCCGGCTGGGAGAACCCGGATTTCATCTGCGCGGGGCGCGAGGCGTAGCCCGGACGCGTGCCTGGATGCCGCTCTCCCTCGCGCCCGCGCGGCGCTCGGTAACCAACACGTAAGTTTCCTCGCTGCATATCGCCGCCGGGCCGGCCGGCGCGGCCGCCATCGGGATTGTCCGGCCCGATAGCGAGGGAGCCAGGGTCATGCGTATTCTGATCGTCGGGGCCGGCATCGCCGGCCTTTCCTTGGCGGCGTTCCTGCGGGACCGGCCGCACGACGTCACCATCGTCGAACGCAGCCCGGATCAGTCCCATCTCGGCTATGCGCTGTCGTTGTGGCCGCTGGCGACGCGGGTGCTGATCGGGCTCGATGCGATCGACGAATTCCGCCGGCGCAGCCAGAAGCTCGGGACCTATCACCTGCGCAACGGCGCCGGCGAGATGGTGCACGCGTACGAGCTCGCCTCGGCGATCGGCAAATACGGCGACACCGGCACCCTCTCGCGCGCCGAGCTGCTGGGTCTGTTGCGTGATCGAATCGGAAACGCCCCCGTGCGGATGGGCACCACCGTGACGGCGATCGAACAGACGGAGCGGGAAGCCACGGTCACCTGCAGCGACGGTACCTCCGCCGCCTACGACCTCGTCGTCGGCGCCGACGGCATCGGGTCGGGCGTGCGCCAATTGCTGTTCGGCCCGATCGCACCCTATTCCACCGGCTGGGGCGGCTGGCTCTGGTGGGCGCCGCCGGGCGCGATCCCGGCCGACGACGTCACCGAATACTGGGGTGCGGGGCGGTTCGTTGGCCTCTATCCTACCCGCGAGCGCATTTGCGTGTTCGCCGGCGGCCCGATCAAGCATATCGGGTTGCCGACCGGCGCCGGGCGGCGGGATCACGTGCTGTCGCTGTTCGCCAATCTCGTTGCGCCGCTGCGGCCGGTGTTCGACGCGCTGCCGGCGGACGGGGAGGAGATCTTCTTCTGGAAGCTCGACGACGTGCGCGCACCGGACTGGCGCCGCGGGCGGGTCGTGCTGCTCGGCGACGCGGCGACGGCGTTCCTGCCGACCGCGGGGGTGGGCGCGTCCATGGCGCTCGAATCCGCCGCCGTGCTGGCCGATGAGTTGTTGCGCGTGGAAGCGCCGACCGTGGAGCGGGCGTTGCGCCTGTTCGAGCTGCGGCATCGCAAGCGGGTGGAATTGATCCAGAGCGCCAGCCGCACCCTGGCCAAGGCATCCCTGATCGAATCGAGCCCGTTGGCCTGGGCGCGCGACGAGTTGATGAAGCACTACTCGGTGGAAAACCTCGTCAAGAGCATCATGAAGAGCCTGGACGAGCCGATCTGACAGGGTGGCCGCACAGCCGGCATCGCGCAACGCGAGGACAGCCCGCTTCAGTGCCCCGTCGCGGGGCGCTGCGGCAGTGGCGGGCGCGTCCCCGGCGCCTCGTGGCGGGCCCGCTCCAGCAGGGCGTCGCAGCGATGGTGATCGGTCGTCCCGAACTGGATGGTCGGCAGCGCCGCGAGCGGTGGGAAGATCGCCGCCAACGCGCCGGCGATCCCGGCCCGCGCCACCGTCTGCGCGCTGGGCAGGATCCGCGGCGACCTCACGGGCCCCGAGATATGGATCGGTCCGGGCAACGAGCCGATGCTGAAATGCTTGGGCGCGGTGCGCAGCGTCAGATCGATCGTGTTGCTGCGCATGTCGATCTTGCCGGTCCCGCCCATGATCGCTTGCCTGGTATCGATGATGAACGCCCGGGTGCGCAGGATCCCGTGCTGCAGCGCGAAATTGCCGACCATGCACGTGATGTCGGTCGTCTTCGGCAGGCCCAGCGCGGAGAGCAACGCGTTGCCGAACTCGAGCCCCGACAAATCGACCAGCACCGCGCTCAGATTGCCGCCCGCCATGCCCACAAGCAGCACGCCGTCGCCATCGGCCGCGATCGCCGCCAGTGAATTCCCGGTGCCGACGAGGCGTGCACTGCCGCTGAGCGTCCCGGCGCCGGTGAAAGTGTGCGTCGCCTGCATCAGGCGCGCCACGTCCAGGCTGTGGAAATCCACCTCGGCATCGGTGTGGAGCAGCCGGCCCGTCGGGTCGAGCTTCGCCGTGATGGCGATGCGCCCCGCCCCGACGCCGAACGCCACCGGATGCACCGTCACCTTGCCGTCGACGATGTCGAGCGCCGCGACCAGGTTGTCGAGCGGCATGCTGCGCCCCTGGATCTGCCCGGCGCGGTAGCGCAGGTGGACGTCGGCGTTGCGGAACCGCGGCACGTTGATCGGCGTGTTCGGCAGCAGCCCCGCGTCGGCCTTCGCCGCCGGCGTTGTCGGCCCCGGCTTGGCGCCAATAAAGCCGCCGAGGTCGACAAGGTTGACCGAGCGGGACTGGAGCGTGGCGTCCAGCACCGGGCGCGGGCCGCCGAGGGCGACGGCGAGCGTGCCTTCCAGGTCGCTCGATCCGACCCGCCCCTCGATGTCGCTCACCTCGATCTTATGGCTGGCGAAATCGAGCGCGCCGGACAGGCTGTAGGGCGGGGTGTCCGGCAACGCTAGGCCGGTGAGCGTGCTCAGGCTGCCGAGACTGGCGCCGGCGAGCGCGAGGCGCAGCCGCGCTCCGGCGAGCGCGAGCGGATCGGCGACCGTGCCGTGCAGGTGGACCGTGGTACGGCCGTTCGCGACCCGAAGGTCGATCGGCCAGGGTTGCGTCTTGCTGCGCAGGGCGAGGACGCTGCCGCCGACCAGGTGGCCCTCGATCGGCTGGCCGGCATAGGTGCCGTGCGCGTCGGCCACCAGGGCGCCCGTCGTGCCTGGCGTGTTCGCCGCGGTTGCGCGGGATGGTCCCGCCGCCGTTCCGGTCGGCGCGCCCGAAGATGGTGCCGGTGCCGCGCCGGACGTGGCCGTCGGCGTTGCCGCGGCTGTCCGCGGAGGCTTCGGGGGCGTCCATGCAAGCGTTTTCCCTGGGCCGGTCCCAGGGGAAGAGCGGATGGAAGAGCCGATGGAATGGCCGGCGGAGGTTGCAGGCGTCGTCCCCGATGCCGTCCCTTCTGGGGTCGAACCATCTGGGACCGAACCATCGGATGTCTGCTCGGTATGGACTGCAACCATGACGTTGGCGTGCAGCGGGTCGAGCACGACGTGGATGGCGCCGTCGGCAATCCGCAGCGCCCCGATCTTCGTCCCCGGGCTGTTGCCGCCGGCCATGTGCAGCCGGTAGTTGGCGTCGTGGTTCGCCAGCTCGTTCGATCAGCAGCCGCGGCTGCTGCAGGTCGATGCTCGGCACGATGATCTGATGGTGGAACAGGTAACGCCAGAGATCGAACCGCACGACGAGCCGCGGCACCACGGCAAGCTTGGCGCTGTCGGCTGGCCAGCCCTTCGGATTGTCCACCACCACGTCGGTGGCGACCACCGTGGTGATGCGCCCGAGGCCGACGTGGAGCCGACGGATGGTGACCGGCCGGCCTATTGCGGCCGAAGCGCGGGCGGCAACCACGGGCGCCAACCGATAGGTAATCCAGTACCAACCGCCGCCGAGCACCAGGGCAATCAGCAGCAGCGACACCCCAAGTCCAAGCAGTCGGCGCCGGCGGCGCCGCAGGTTCGTAACCATGCCGTCGGGGTAACACGCGGCCGAGGAACCGGTGTCACAATGCTCCGTGACGTCCGGACTTCGTGACCACAGGCCGCCGCGTCCGGCCCTGGCTGAGCGAGCGGGCGGCCCGGTTGCGACGGAGCGTCGCGACAGCGGGGTCCTGGGCCCGAGACACGCCACGGAGCGGCGGTCGGCGGATCGCGCCAGACGCTCGGGACGACCGCCGGCGGACAGCGACGGGTCTGATCCTGCTATTCCTGTCGCGCGCCGGAGGTCGACGGGAGCACCGCCCCTGCCCTCCGGACCAAGGGTAGTGCCATGAGCTTCACCTTCCTGCATTCCGAGCGGACCGAGGCGCCGATCTCAATCCCCGCCATCGGCCTCGACCTGCGGGTGCGCGTGCCGCCGGACTCCTCCGGCGGCACGCTGACGGCGATCGAGACGACCAACCGGCCGGGGTTCGGCCCGCCGCTGCACCGGCATCGGGAGACGGAGATTTTCTACGTGCTGGAAGGCGCCTACCGCTTCGTGGTGGACGGCGCACAATTCGAGGCCGCAACGGGCGCGGTGGTGACCGCGCCGGGCGGGGCGGCGCACGCCTTCGTCAACATCACCGACCGGCCGGCGCGGCAGTACATCCTGATCGTGCCGGGGCTGGACGCGGTGGCGTTCTTCTCCGGGCTGGGCGAGGTGATGCGCGACGGGCGGCCCGACCAGGCGCGGCTGAACGCCTTCGGGGCAGCGTGGGGGGTGGAGTTCCTGGGGCCGCCGTTGACGGTGTGAGGGTCTCCGCCGATCTCACCCCCTCCCCTGCCGGCCGCCGTCCCGGCCGCGCCGCGATGCCCGCCCCCGCGATGCCCCACTCCCGCGATGCCCCGCCCCTGGGGACGCACAACCCAGCCCCCACGCCCGGCATGGTGGCGCGTGTAGCCAATCGCCCCAAATCCCGGCATAACCGCCGCCGAGTACATCGCCCCCGGGCGCGCGCGCCTATCCGCCCCGCGCGCGGAGCTGTCCGGGGACGCAGGAGCACGAACCCCGATGACGACCGATCCCGCCTGGTCCCCCGCCGCCTGGCGCTTGCGCCCGATCCGCCAGGCGCCCACCTACCCCGATCAGGCCGCGCTCGAGGCCGTGGAATCCCGCCTGCGCGCCTATCCCCCGCTCGTGTTCGCCGGGGAGGCGCGCCGGCTGCGCGCCAACCTCGGCCTCGCCGCCGAGGGCCGCGCCTTCGTGCTGCTGGGTGGGGACTGCGCCGAGAGCTTCGCCGAATTCACCGCCAACATCCTGCGCGACACGTTCCGCGTGCTGCTGCAGATGTCGGTGGTGCTGACGTTCGGCGCCAGCCTGCCGGTGGTGAAGATGGGCCGCATGGCGGGCCAGTACGCCAAGCCGCGCTCCTCGGACACCGAAACCCTGGGCGGGATCACCCTGCCCAGCTACCGCGGCGACATCATCAACGGCCCGGATTTCACGCCCGCCGCGCGCACGCCCGATCCGGCGCGGATGGAGCTCGGCTATTTCCAGGCGGCCGCCAAGCTCAACCTGCTGCGCGCCTTCGCCTCCGGCGGCTACGCCGACCTGCACGAGGTGCACCGCTGGAACCTCGGCTTCGTCGAACGCTCCCCGCTCGCCGACCGCTACCGCGACCTGTCGGCGCGCATCGACGAGACCTTGTCCTTCATGGCCGCCTGCGGCATGACCAGCGCCACCACGCGCGACCTGCGGGAGACCGATTTCTACGTCGCGCACGAAGCCCTGCTGCTGGGCTTCGAAGAAGCGCTGACCCGGGTCGATTCCACCACCGGGGACTGGTACGGCTGCTCGGCGCATTTCCTCTGGATCGGCGACCGCACCCGCCAACTGGACGGCGCCCACGTGGACTTCCTGCGCGGCGTCAACAACCCGATCGGCATGAAGGTCGGCCCGAGCCAGGAAGCCGACGACCTGCTGCGCCTGATCGACCGGCTCAATCCGGCCAACGAAGCCGGCCGCCTGACCCTGATCGCGCGGATGGGCGCGGACAAGATCGGCGCGCGCCTGCCGCCCTTGCTGCGGGCGGTGGAACGCGAGGGCCGCAAGGTGGTCTGGATCACCGATCCGATGCACGGCAACACGATCTCGACTGCGAACAACATCAAGACCCGCAGCTTCGACGCCATCCTGTCCGAAGTGCGCAGCTTCTTCGACATCCATGCCGCCGAAGGCTCCTGGGCCGGCGGTGTGCATGTGGAAATGACCGGCCAGGACGTGACCGAATGCGTGGGCGGGGCGCACCGGCTGACCGAGGCCGACCTCGGCACGCGGTATGAAACCTTCTGCGACCCGCGGCTGAATGCGGAACAATCGCTGGAGCTTGCGTTCCTGGTCGCCGCCGAATTGAAGCGCCGGCGCGAGGGCGGGCGCGAGGCCGCTGCGCTCGCCGCGCAATAGCGCCATGCCGGAGCCCGCCGGCGATCCGTTCGGCCCGGACATCGCCGCGCGCACCGACGCCTATTTCACCCGCACCCGTGCGGTGGTGGCGCGCTTCGGCGACAAGCGCGTGACCTACGCGGTGTTCCTCCGCCGCCCCGTGATCTGCGCGCCGCGGCTGATGGCCGACTGGCTGGCCGCGGTGGCGGCGGCACGCGAAAGCCCGATCGCGGTCGAGCTGCTGCATCCCGAAGGCAGTTGGGTCGGCGCCGGCGAGCCGATCGCCTACGTGAGCGGCAGCCTGCTCGCGCTGTCGGAGCTGGAAACGATCCTGCTGCAGAAGCTGGGGCCGCCCTGCGTCGCCGCGCACCACGCCTACCAGATGTGCCTGGCGCTGCCGGGCGTGGCGTTCCTGGCGATGGAGGCGCGCCACTGCGCCGGGGCCGAGATGCAGGAGATGATGGCCTATGCCGCCGCCACCGGCTCTGCCGCCGCGCGGCGGGAAGGCGCCAGGGGCTTCATCGGCAACGCCAACGACGGCACCGCGCATTGGTTCGGCAATCCGCGCGGGCTCGGGACCATGCCGCATTCCCTGATCGGCTACGCGGGATCGACGTTGCGCGCGGCCGAGATGTACCACGCGACCTTTCCCGACGAGCCGATGACCGTGCTGGTCGATTACTTCGGCCATGAGATCACCGATTCGCTCGCAGTCTGCGCCCGCTTTCCCGCGCTCGCCGCCGCCGGGCAGTTGTCGTTCCGGCTCGATACGCACGGCGGGCGGTTCGTCGAGGGGCTCGATCCGGCGGCCAGCTACGCGGTGCTGGAACGCCACGTACCGGGGGCGATCCGCCGCTACCGCAGCGAAACGGAATTGCGCTACCTGGTCGGCACCGGCGTGTCCGCGGCGGCGATCTGGCGGCTGCGGGAGGCGCTGGACGCGGCGGGGTGCCGGGCGGTGCGGATCGTGGCGTCCTCGGGCTTCGGCGTGGACAAGTGCCGGGTGATGGCGGATGCGAACGCGCCGATCGACGTGGTGGGAACCGGCAGCTTCATCCCCGATTCCTGGCACGAGACCTACGCCACCGCCGATATCGTCGAATACGACGGGGTGCCGATGGTGAAGCTGGGGCGGGAGTTCCTGCTGCGCCGCCAGCCCTGAGAGTTCGTGAAAGCATGAACTTTCGAATAAAATCGCAATGATTTCAGCGGGCATTCTTTCGCAAGTTCGATTTCTTCACGGGCTCTGAACCGCCGCGTGCAGGCCGTACACACGAAAGCAGCGCCCCGAAGGGCGCCGCTGCCGTGCCGTCCGTCGTCGTGGCTCAGGTGGTCCTGCGACGCCGGATCATGCCGAGTGCCGCGATGCCGACCGCGAGCAAGGTGAGGGCGCCCGGTTCCGGCACGTTCCCGGGCGGTGGAAGCCCTGCCTGCGCATAGGCAAGAATATCGGCCCCGTTGCCGCCGGTACCGGTCGTGTTGCCGTTGGTGCTGAGGTCGGAGAACGTGGTCAGACCACTGTTGTCCCAGGCGTAGAAGGAAACCTGGTACAGGTCGCCGACCGTGGTGGCGATGGTCTGACTGATTGCGTCATACGCCTGCACGGCGCCGTCGTCCCAGCAGCCGCTGCCGGCCAGCGCGCCGCAGCCGGACTGCTGCACCCCGCCGAAGGTGGCTCCGTATTGATTGGCGTAGGTCCAGTCGATCGGCGTGGCGCTGTTGCCGTTGCTGGTGTGGGTGCCGGCGGTGAAGGTCGAATTCGCCAGCAGGTTCCCGCTTGAGGTGGTGAGGTTCGTCACCGAAGGATCGGAAAAGAAGATGAAGGCCGGATCCTCGCGAAAGGCGAAAGTAATGGCCGTGCTGGTGATGGCGGCGCTGAAATCCACCGTATAGAGCGTCGGCGCCGCCGAGTTGTGGTTGATCGTCTGACCATTGAGGTCGAGAATCGCGCCGGCGGGCGGCGGATTGTTGTTTCCCGCGTCCCCGTTATTGTTCCATACCGCGGACCCGGCATAGGCGTGGGCACTCATCGCCAGTGCACATGCCGTCGCAACCGGCAGCAGAAACTTCTTCTTCATCCGAGCGAGCCCCCCCGCCAGCAGTCCATTCCTGATCGAACCCATCCGCGCCTCCTGAAGTTAAGGATCAAAGTCTGTGATCCCCGGGTAGCTCAGATGAACGGCAGATTTCTAAAAGATAATGAAGTAACAGTTGATGCGCGATACACACGGGCGCGGCAAACCCGGCGATGCGGACACGATCATCTCCGACCCGGAGTCACGCCGAAGCACCGGACACTTTACGTTACAAGTATCGGTTGTTACTCCGGAAATCCGGTCGATGCGATACCGCATTCATGTCGTATCTTACGACGTCAGTTGGCACGCCGGCGCCGCGGACGCTTCCGCGCCAGCGCCACCCGGACGAACCCGGTGGCGGGGTGCGCCCGGTCGCCACCCGCTTTGACGCAGATCAATGCCGCCGCCGCCCGCCGCCTTCATATGCAGGCGATGCCGATGGCGCGAGGCAGGCCTGCATCGCGGGCCGTTCCGCCCGGGCAGCGACCGCAACGGAGATCGTCATGACAAGAGTGCGTCTGCTCAAACCCGCGGCCGCCGGCCTCGGCCTCGCGCTGGCACTGTCGGGCTGCACCAACCCGTACGACCCCGGCCAGCGCGCGATCGGCGGCGGCCTGATCGGTGCCGGCACCGGGGCGGCGATCGGCGGGCTGGCCGGCGGCGGGCGCGGCGCCGCCGCGGGCGCGCTGATCGGCGGCGCCGTCGGTGCGGTCGGCGGTGCCGTCACCACGCCGCCGCCGCCCTCGTACGGCGCCTATCCGCCGCCGGCGCCAGCCTCGTTCTACCCGGAGATGGTCTGGCTGCCCTCACCCGGCGTCTACATCGCACAGGATTATTCCTATCCGCTGTTCTTCTATAGTGGCATTTATTACTATTTCTACGATGGGGGCTGGTATTCGGGGCCAAACTTCCGCGGCCCCTGGCGCCCGCTGCCGGCGCCGCCACCGCCGTTGCGCCACTTCCGGACCGGCGACTGGGGCGCCTACCAGACGCGCGCCCGCGGCTACTATCCCGCCAATCCGCGTTGGCAGCATTTCCGCCCGCGCTGAGCCCCGTCCGCACTGAGCCCCCTGCGCGCCGACGCCGGCCGCCCCACGCCGGCGCCTGGCCGAGCGGGCGTGCCGGCCACCCGGGCCGGCACGCCCGCCGGCTCACGCCATCCTGGCGCTCAGACCGGCAGCCGCAGCAGCCGGTCCGCGTTGCCGTGCGCGATCTTCTCCCGATCCGCCGGCGAAACCGGCAGAGCATCCAGGAACCGCCGCCCGACCGCGTTCGCCGCGAACGGATAATCGACCGAGAACAGGATCCGGTCCGCCCCGAACGTCTGCAACGCATTCAGGAACGGCGGCACCGTGAAGAACCCGCTGTTCGTGATCCACACCTGGTCCAGGATCGTCTGCGTCACCGTCCGCGTCAGCACCTTCGCCGCCTCGGCCGCCAGGGTCTGCTCGCAGCGGGCGAGCATGAACGGCAACGCCTCCCCCATGTGTCCGATAATCAGCTTCAATCCGCGATGGCGATCGAGCGCGCCCGACAACACGAGCCGCAGCACCTGCACCGCCGTTTCGATATGCCACCCCCAGGCGGAGGTCGCCATCGCGAAGCTCATGTTCCCCGGCAGCCCGTCGTAATAGGCCCGTCGCACCGGCTCGGCGGAAATGCCGGGATGGATGTAGATCGGCACGTCCAGCGCCGCGGCGCGCGCCAGGATCGGGTCGAACGAGGCATGATCCAGGCAGCGCCCGTCGGTCAGCCCGTTGATCAGCGCGCCGTGGAAGCCGAGGTCGCGCACCGCCCGCTCCAGCTCGTCCGCCGCCGCCTCCGGCGCCAGCATGGGCAGATGCGCGAAACCGGCGAGCCGGCCGGGATGTTCGCGGACCCCCTTCGCCAGCGCATCGTTGTAGTCCCGCGCCAGCGCAATACCGTCTGGCCCCGCAACGAGGTCGGCACCGGCGCCGGCGACGGACAGCACCTGCACGCTGATCCCGGCCGCATCCATGTCGGCGATGCGCGCCGCGCCGAGATCGGCCAGCTCGTTGCGCTTGGTGACCTGGCTCCAGACGACGTCCGGCGGCGGGAAGCCGCGGCGGCGGATCAGCGCCGGGTCGATGCGGGCGACCAGGTCGGGGACGGTGAAATGTTCTTCCAGGGTGACGATGCGCATGGGTGGATTTCCTCCGGCAGACGGCCAGTCTCGCCCCCCTGCAAGGCGACGACAAGCCTGCACCCTTCTCCCCTCCCGCTTGCGGGAGGGGAGAAGGGTGCCCGTGTCCGACCCGGGCTATTCGCCCTGCCAGACGGGCGTGCGCTTGGCCAGGAACGCCTCCATCCCCTCGCGGAAATCCCGGCTCATGTAGCACATCAGGATCAGGTCCTTGTCCTGCCCTGCCGGCACGCGCGGACGCAGGCGGCGCAGCGCCTCCTTGGTCGCCGCCAGGGTCAGCGGCGCATGGCCGGCGACGAGCTTCGCTAAGGCCTCGGCGCGCGTGAGCAACGCCGGCTTGTCCTCCAGCAGCTCGGAGACGAGGCCGATCGCTTTCGCCTCGTCGGCCTCCACCAGCCGCGCCGTGAACACGATCTCGGTCACCAGCGCCGGGCCGAGCAGTGCCGCAAGCCGGGCGTAGTTCGCCATCGACAGGCAGTTGCCCAAGGTGCGCGCCACCGGAAAGCCGAAGCGCGCGCCACGGGCGGCGATGCGCAGGTCGCAGGCGCTCGCGATGCCGGCGCCGCCGCCGGTGCAGGCGCCGGAGATCGCGGCGATCGTGGGCCGCGGGCAGCGCTCCAGCGCCTCCAGCACCCGGTCGATACGGGCCTCGTAGGCCAGCGCATCGGCCTCGGTCTCGAAGGCGCGGAACTGGGAGATGTCGGTGCCGGAGGCGAACGCCTTCTCCCCGGCGCCGCTCAGCACCAGGGCGCGGATGCCGCGGTCCGTGCCGGCCTGCTCGCAAATCTCGACCAGGCGGTCGTACATCGCGAAGGTCATCGCATTGCGCGCGGCGGGCCGGTTGAACGTGATCCAGCCGATGCCGTCACGGATTTCCCACAACAAATCCTGCTCGCTCATGCGCCGCTCCCGCCAACATGTCGCCCCGGCGCCGGATGACGCCCGCCGAGGCTCTATCGCCCCAGCCACGACCCGGCAAGCCAATCCCGACACGCGCCCGAAGGAGGAGGCAAGACGGCGCGTTCCATGCCAAACTGGGCTCGGGCCGCCAAGCGCCCGCCCCCGGGAGGATCCGTTGCCATGTCGCGTACCCTGTTCCCGACGTCCGTCGCCGGCAGCCTGCCGAAACCCGCCTGGCTCGCCGAGACGCAAAAACTCTGGCCCGCCTGGCAGGCCAGCGGCGCCGCCCTGGCCGCCGCCAAACGCGACGCCACCCTGCTCTCGATCAAGGAACAGGAAGACGCCGGCCTCGATATCATCACCGACGGCGAACAATCCCGCCAGCACTTCGTGCACGGCTTCCTGGAACACGTGGAAGGGATCGACTTCACCCGCAAGGTGAAGATGGGCATCCGCAACAACCGCTACGACGCCATGGTCCCCGTCGTCACCGGCAAGCTGCGCCTGGCCGGACGGGTCCATGAAACCGAGGCCAGGCTGCTCCGCGCCCACACCACACGGCGCACGAAATTCACCCTGCCCGGCCCGATGACGATCGTCGATACCCTCGCCGACGAATACTACGGCGACCGCAAAACCCTCGCCTTCGCCTTCGCCGCGCTGCTGAACCAGGAAGCGCACGGCCTGCAACAGGACGGCATCGACATCATCCAGTTCGACGAACCCGCCTTCAACGTCTACATGGAAGACGCGGCCACCTGGGGCGTCGAGGCCCTGCACCAGGCGATCGACGGCCTCACCTGCACCACCGCCGTGCACATCTGCTACGGCTACGGAATCGAGGCGAACATCAGCCTGGAAACAAAGCCTCGGCGAACAATGGCGCCAGTACGAACAGATCTTCCCCGCCCTCGCCGCCAGCCGCATCGACCAGGTGTCGCTGGAATGCGTCAACTCGCACGTGCCCCCCGACCTGATGGCCCTGCTCGAAGGCAAGGACGTGATAGTCGGCGTCATCGACGTCGCCACCAACCGAATCGAAACCCCCGAGGAAGTCGCCGCCACCATCGCCGCGGCACAACGGTTCGTCCCCAAAGAGCGCCTGTTCCCCTGCACCAACTGCGGCCTCGCCCCCATGCCGCGCGACGTCGCCCAGGCCAAACTCCAAGCCCTCGCCGCCGGCGCCCGCCTCGCCTGCGCGGCGGCGTAGTCGGGGGGCCGGCAAGCAAGGCCAAGGGGGCTCTGCCCCCCTGGACCCCCCGCCAGGGAACTCGTTCCCTGGACCCTGTCTACTGGTTCCGAGTGTGTGGGGGGTGTCTCGGGTTCGGGCCGGGGCTCCCTGGGGCGGGCAGGTTTGGGCAGGGACCGGGCGCGGCTGCGCCCGATCCCTGCCCAAACCCGCCCGCCCCAGGGAGCCCCGGCCCGAACCCGAGACACCCCCCACACACTCGGAACCAACGGAAGGGTTCCAAGGGCGAGCCCTTGGTGGGGGTCCAGGGGGCAAAGCCCCCTGGCCTTGCTTTGCGGCCCCCCGACTACGCCGGCGCGTCGAGGTGGAGGCGGATCGCGCCGAAGGGGTCGAGGCTGGCTTCGGCGCCGGCCGGGACGAGGCAGGTGGCGTCGTATTCCTGGATGATGGCGGGTCCTCGGAGTGGTTTGGCGGCCAGGCCGGCACGGTCGGTGACTTTCGTTTCGGTCCAGCCGGTATTGGCGAACCAGGCGCGGCGGGTTGGCGGCACATCGGCGGTGGCGGCTTGGATGGTGGGGGGCACTCTGGGTGTTTCCGCGATGCCGCGGGCGATGATCGACAGGCCCATCAGTTCGACCGGTTCGTCGGGGCCGGCGCGGAAGCCGTAGGTGCGTTCGTGTTCGGCGCCGAACAGGTCGGGCAGGGCGGCGAGCCACGTAGCTGCGGGGCCTTGGGGCAGGGGCACGGCGATTTCGCTCGACTGGCCGACGTAGCGGGCCAGGGCGCTTCGGCGCAGCACGCAGCGTCCGGGCGGGAAGCCATCGGCAGCGAGGCGGGCGAGCCCTTCCTGTTCCAGCGCCTCCAGCGCCGCGCCGAGCGGGGCGGCGTCGGCGTCGGCGACGAGGGCGCGCAGGCTGCGCGCGGCGTGGTGCTCGGTTTCGGCGACCAGCAGGCCGAAGGCGCTGAACACGCCGGGCAGCGGCGGGATGATGACGCGGCGGATGCCGAGCTCGGCGGCGATCGCGGCGGCGAACAGCCCGCCGTTGCCGCCGAAGGCGAGCAGCGCGAAGTCGCGCGGGTCGCGCCCGCGTTCCACGCTGACGGCACGGATCGCCCGCATCATGCTGGCGGCGGCGAGGCGCAGCATGCCGGCCGCGGCGTCCTCGACCGATAGTCCCAGCGGGGCGGCCAGCCGCTCCGCCACCGCCGCGCGCGCCCGGGCGAGGTCGAGCTTCATCGCCCCGCCGACGAGACCGCCGGGATCGAGATAGCCCAGCACGAGGTTGCAATCGGTGATCGTGGGCTCGGTCCCGCCGGCCCCGTAACAGACCGGCCCGGGCGCGGCGCCGGCGCTTTCGGGTCCCACCTTGGGCGCTCCGGCCGCATCCAGCCGGCAGATCGAGCCGCCGCCGGCGCCCACTTCCGCCAGATCGATCGCGGGAAGTTTCAACAGGTACCCGGCGCCGACCAGCAGGCGGGAGCCGGCCATGACGCCGGCGCCGACTTCCAGCGCCTCGGTGCGCAGCACGTCCCCGTTCTCGACCAGCCCGGCCTTGGCGGTGGTGCCGCCCATGTCGAAGGTGATGAGCCGCGGCTCTCCGAGGGTCGCGGCCAGCGCCGCCGCCCCCACCACGCCGGCGGCGGGGCCGGATTCGATGATGTGCACCGGCTGCGCCGCGGCAAACGCGGCCGAGGCCAGCCCGCCGTTCGACTGCATCAAATGCAGCGGCGCCGTGACCCCGAGCGCCGCCAGCCGCGCCGCGAGCGTGGTCAGATACGCGCGCACCACCGGCTGCACATAGGCGTTGATGACGGTCGTGCTGGTGCGCGGATATTCCTTGATCTCCGGCAGGATCTCGCAACTGAGCGAGACCGGCAGGTCGGGCAGCGCCGCGCGCACGGCCGCGGCCACCGCCTGCTCATGCGCCGGATTGGCGTAGCTGTGCAGCAGGCAGACGGCCAGGCTTTCGACCCGTTCCGCACGCAACCGCTCGATCGCGACGGCGAGCGAAATCTCATCGAGCGGGATCGCCACCGTCCCGTCCGGGCGCAGCTTCTCGGTCACTTCCAGCCGCAACCGGCGTTCCACCAACGGCGGCGGCTTGGTCCAGCCGATGTCGTAGACGCGCGGCATGCGCAGGTCGCGGATTTCCAGCACGTCGCGGAAGCCGGCGGTGGTGATGAGCGCCGTGCGCGCGCCCGCACCTTGCAGGATGGTGTTCGATCCGATCGTGGTGGCGTGCAGCAGCTCGCCCACCGGCCCCGGGACGGCGGCGAGCAGCGCCTGCAATCCGGTCAGGATGCCTTGCGTGTAGTCGTGCGGGGTGGAGGCGGTCTTGCGCGTGTGCACCCGCCCGTCCGCGCCGATCGCGACCAGGTCGGTGAAGGTCCCGCCGATGTCGATGCCGATGCGCACGCTCATCGCCCCGTCTCCGCCGCACGTGCGGCGCGCAGCCGGGTCCGCAGCGCGTCGGAGGCGGCGCGGTCGATCTCCGGCGGATCGCCGCGCGCGACGACGCCGTAGTCGGCAGCCGCGCCTGCGATCGTCACCAGCCCGTCGCGCAGATCCTTCGCGACCACCTCCGGCGCGCGGTCCAGCGGATCGCCGTAGCCGCCGCCGCCGGGCAGTTGGTGGCGGAACACCTCGCCGGCACGGAAGTTCATCGTCAGCTTGGCGTGCAGCACCTGTTCCTCCGCCGCGTCGGGCGCGAGCAGGTTGCGCCCGGCCGCGCCCGCGCCGCCGCCGGCGAGGCCATAGGGGCGGTGGGTCTGGCGGTCGGCGCGGACTTGCAGGATCCCCTCCTCGGCTGCCATGCGCCAGGTGCGCCGCATCGCCGCACCACCGCGGAAGCGCCCGGCGCCGCCGGTGTCCGGCACGAAGCCGTAGTCCAGCACTTCGAGCGGGTTCTCCGCCTCGATCATCTCCACGCTGAAGCTCGCCATGTTGGCGAACATCGTGGTGTTGCCTTCCAACCCGTCCGCCCAGGGCCGCGCACCCCAGGCGCCGGAGAGGAAATCGACGTAGATGAACGGGCGCCGGTCGCGGTCGTAGCCACCGACCGTGATGCCGGTATTGCCGCCGTCGCCGGCGGCGAACACGCGATCCGGATAGAGTTTCGCCAGCGCACCGAAGGCGCAGTCGGTGGCACGGAATCCGGTGAGCCCACGCGCCGCGCAGGCCGCCGGCGGCAGCGCGTTCATGATGGTGCCGGGGGGTGCCACCACCTCGATGGCGCGGAACACGCCGTCGTTGTTCGGCATGTTGACCGACAGCACCGATTTCGCCGCGGTGAAGCTGGCGGCAGCGGTGTAGCTCCAGGTGTTGTTGATCGCGCCCTTCACCTGGGCCGCGCTGCCGGTCCAGTCGAAGCGCATCGATCCGCCGCGCTTCGTCACCGTGCAGACCAGCGGGATCGGCACGCCGACGTCGATCTGGTCGTCGTCGATCCAGTCGGTGAATGTCGCCTCGCCGTCCGGCAGTTCGTCCAGGCAGTGCCGCGTCAGGCGCTCGCTGTAGTCCATCGTCTCTTCCATCAGCGCGCGCACGCCGGCGGCACCATGGCGGGCGATCAGCGGCTCCATCCCGCGCGCGGCGATGGCGCAGGCGGCGAGCTGGGACCGCAGATCGCCGAACACCCGGCCGGGCAGGCGCACGTTCTTCTCGATGATCCGGTGCAGGGTCGGGTTCGGCTGCCCGCGCTCGTACAGCTTCAGCGGCGGGATGCGCAGCCCCTCGGCGAAGATCTCGGTGCTGTCGGAGGCGTTGGAGCCCGGCACCCGCCCGCCCACGTCGGTGTGGTGGCAGATCGTCGCCGCCCAGGCGAACACCGCACCGTCGGCGAAGAGCGGCCGGAAGACGAAGATGTCCGGCAGGTGCATGCCGCCCTCGTAGGGGTCGTTCAGCACCAGGATGTCGCCCTCGTGGATGTCGTCGCCGTAGGCGCGCAGCGCGGCCTGCAACGCGACCGGGATGGAGCAGAGATGGCCCGGCAGGCTCAGCCCCTGCGCCACCAGCCGCCCCTGTCCGTCGCACAGCGCGGCGCTGTAATCCATGATGTTCTTGAGCACGCCCGAATAGGCGGTGCGGTAGATCGTGAGCACCATCTCGTCGCCGATCGCGGCGACGGCGTTGCGGAACAGTTCGGCGGTGATCGGGTCCATGCGGCGGATCGGACCACCGATCGGCGCGCCCCGCAACCCGGAATTGCCGCACCGCGGCATGCAAGCTTGCCCGCCGGCGGCATAGGTCGGATACCGGGCGGTATCACTGCCGGGAGACCAAGCTATGGACGTGAACGGACAGGCGGCGATCGTGACCGGCGGCGGCTCCGGCCTCGGCGCCGCCACAGCGGCGGCGCTGGCCGCGGCCGGCGCGAGGGTTGCGGTGCTCGACCGCAACGGTGCGGCGGCGGAGGCGGTTGCGGGGCGCATCGGCGGCCACGCCGGTACGGTCGACGTGACCGATCCCGCCGGCGCCGAGGCCGCGCTTGCCGCCGCCGAAGCCGCGCTCGGCCCGCCGCGGCTGCTGGTGAACTGCGCCGGCATCGGCAACGCCGGGCGCATCCTCGGGCGCGACGGGCCGCTGCCGCTCGACGCCTTCGCGCAGGTGATCGCGGTGAACCTGATCGGCACCTTCAACATGCTGCGCCTGGTGGCGGCGCGGATGAGCACGCTCGCCCCCGGGCCGGACGGGGAACGCGGCGTGATCGTGAACACCGCCTCGGTCGCGGCCTATGAGGGCCAGGTGGGCCAGGCTGCCTATGCCGCCTCCAAGGCCGGGGTGGTCGGCCTCACCCTGCCGGCGGCGCGGGAACTGGCGCGCGTCGGCATCCGGGTGATGACGATCGCGCCCGGGCTGATCGAAACGCCGATGTTCAACGGGCTGCCGGACGAGGTGCGCGCGGGCCTCGCGGCCTCGGTGCCGTTCCCGGCACGGCTCGGCCGGCCGGAGGAATATGCTGCGCTGGTGCTGCACATCGCCGCCAACCGATTCCTGAACGGCGAAACGATCCGCCTGGACGGCGCGCTCCGCATGGCCCCGCGCTGACGTCTCCCCGCAACGGGAAGGAAGCACCGCGCCCGGTGTTTTCCCCGCCGCGGCGACCCATCTCCCGCAGCGTGACCGCTGCACCGCCGCAGGAGACCTGCCATGCGTATCGAGCCGGTGTTCGTGTTCGACCTCGACGGCACCCTGGTGGACAGCGTCTACCAGCACGTGCTCGCCTGGAAGCAGGCGCTCGACGCCGAGGGGATCGAGCTCTCCGTCTGGCGCATCCACCGCAAGGTCGGCATGAGCGGCGGGCTGTTCACCAACCAGTTGCTGCGCGAGATCGGCCTGGAGATCAGCCCCGAGCGGGTCGGGCGCCTGCGCCAGTTGCACGCCGCCGCCTACCAGCGCCAGGCCGACAGTATCCGCCCCCTGCCGGGCGCATGCGAACTGCTCGCCTGGCTGACGGAGGCGGCAATCCCCTGGGCGATCGCCACCAGCGGGCGGATGGAGACCGCGGCGGTGAACCTCGCCGCACTCGGCGTCGATCCGGCGCGCACGCCGGTGATCACGCGCGATCTCGTGAAATACGCCAAGCCCGATCCCGACCTGTTCCTGGCCGCCGCCGACCGGCTCGGCGCCACCCCCGAGCGTGCGGTGGTGGTGGGTGACAGCATCTGGGACATCCTCGCCGCGATCCGCTGCCGGGCGCTCGCGGTCGGCCTGCTGAGCGGCGGCTACGGCACCGAGGAATTGCAGAAGGCCGGCGCGTTCCGCGTCTATGACGATCCCGCCGACCTGCTGCGCCACATCGACGAGGTTGGCGGCCGGCGGTAGCGGCGGGTTTCTCGGGCGCGGAACTCCGCCCGGGCTGCGACGTTTCTCTTCGGCCCGTCCCGCGGCTCACATGCGGAACACGCCGAACCGCGTCGGTTCGATCGGCGCGTTCAGCGCCGCCGAGAGCGACAGCGCCAGCACGCGCCGCGTGTCCGCGGGATCGATGATCCCGTCGTCCCACAGCCGCGCGGTCGCGTAATAGGGCTGGCCCTTGGCGTTCGTATTGCGGCGCGGATCGGCGCCTTGAACGCCTCCTCCGTCCGCCGGCCATCGGCGCAAGCCGCCGCGCACGGACCTGCGCCAGCACGCTCGCCGCCTGCTCGCCGCCCATCACCGAGATGCGCGCGTTCGGCCACATCCACAGGAAGCGCGGCTCGTAGGCCCGCCCGCACATGCCGTAGTTGCCGGCGCCGAAGCGAGCCGCCGACGATCACGGTGAGCTTCGGCACCGCGGCGGTGGCGACCGCGGTGACCAGCTTGGCGCCGTCCTTGGCGATGCCGCCCGCCTCGTATTTTCGTCCCACCATGAAGCCGGTGATGTTCTGCAGGAACATCAGCGGGATGCCGCGCTGGCAGCACAGCTCGATGAAATGCGCGCCCTTCAGCGCCGATTCCGAGAACAGGATGCCGTTGTTGGCGACGATGCCGACCGGGTAGCCGCAGAGATGGGCGAAGCCGCACACCAGCGTGGTGCCGTACAGGCGCTTGAACTCGTCGAACTCGCGAGCCGTCCACCAGCCGCGCGATCACCTCGCGCACGTCGTAGGTGGTGCGCGAGATCGGTCGGGCACCACGCCGTACAGCTCGGCCGGATCGTAGAGCGGCGGCACCGGCGCGCGCAGCGCCACGCGCCGGCCGCTTCACCCGGTTCAGCCCGGCGACGATGCGCCGGCAGATGCGCGAGCGCGTGGCGGTCGTCCTGCGCGTAGATGGTCGACCACGCCGGAGGTGCGCGCGTGCACGTCGGCCGCCGCCCAGGTCCTCGGCCGATGACCACCTCGCCCGGTCGCCGCCTTCACCAGCGGCGGGCCGCCGAGGAAGATCGTGCCCTGGTCGCGCACGATGATGCGTCTCGTCGCACATCGCCGGCACATAGGCGCCGCCGGCGGTGCAGGAGCCCATCACCACGGCGATCTGCGGGATGCCCTGCGGCGGACAGGTTGGCCTGGTTGAAGAAGATGCGGCCGAAGTGCTCGCGGTCGGGGAAGATCTCGTCCTGCATGCGGCAGGAAGGCGCCGCCGGAATCGACCAGGTAGAGGCAGGGCAGACGGTTCTGCGCGCGCGATCTCCTGCGCGCGCAGGTGCTTCTTCACCGTGATCGGGTAGTAGGTGCCGCCCTTCACCGTGGCGTCGTTGGCGACGATCACGCATTCCTGCCCGGCGACGCGGCCGATGCCGGTGATGATGCCGGCGGCGGGCACCTCGTCGCCGTACATGCCGAAGGCGGCGAGCTGCGAGAATTCGAGGAACGGCGATGCCGGGATCGATCAGCGCCGGCGCACCCGCTCGCGCGGCAGCAGCTTGCCGCGCGCGCGATGGCGCGCGCGGGCCGCGTCGCCGCCGCCCTCGGCGACTCGCGGCGACCTGGGCGCGCAGGTCGGCGACCAGCGCGCGCCATCGCCGCGGCGTTGGCGGCGAACTCCGGCGCGCGCGGATCGATCGCGGATGACGGCATCGGACGCTCATGCGGTCTCGGCGAACAGCTCGCGCCCGATCAGCATGCGGCGGATCTCGCTGGTGCCGGCGCCGATCTCGTACAGCTTGGCGTCGCGCAGCAGCCGCCCGGTCGGGTAGTCGTTGATGTAGCCGTTGCCGCCGAGGCACTGGATCGCCTCCAGCGCCATCCAGGTCGCCTTCTCGGCGGCGTACAGGATCGCGCCGGCGGCGTCCTTGCGCGTGGTCTGCGCCGCGGTCGCAGGCGCCGGCCACCGCGTACACGTAGGCGCGCGCGGCGTTCAGCGTGGTGTACATGTCGGCGAGCTTGCCCTGCATCAGCTGGAACTCGCCGATCGCCTGGCCGAACTGCTTGCGCTCGTGCACATAGGGCAGCACCACGTCCAGGCAGGCCTGCATGATGCCGAGCGGGCCCGCCGGCGAGCACCGCGCGCTCGTAGTCGAGCCCGCTCATCAGCACGCGCACGCCGCGCGCCGACCTGCGCCGAGCACGTTCTCCGCCGGCACCTCGCAGTCGTCGAACACCAGTTCGCAGGTGTTCGAGCCGCGCATGCCGAGCTTGTCGAGCTTCTGCGCCGGTGCGAAACCCGGCGAAGCCCTTCTCGATCAGGAAGGCGGTGATGCCGCGCGGGCCGGCGTCGGGATCGGTCTTGGCGTAGACCACCAGCACGTCGGCGTCCGGCCCGTTGGTGATCCACATCTTGGTGCCGTTCAGCACGTAGCGGTCGCCGCGCTTCTCGGCGCGCAGCGCGCATCGACACGACGTCGGAGCCGGCGCCGGGCTCGCTCATCGCCAGCGCGCCGACGTGCTCGCCGGCGATCAGCTTCGGCAGGTAGCGGCGCTTCTGCGTCCTCGCTGCCGTTGCGGCGGATCTGGTTGACGCAGAGATTGGAATGCGCGCCGTAGGACAGGCCGACCGAGGCGGAGGCGCGGCAGATCTCCTCCATCGCCACCACGTGCTCGAGGTAGCCCATGCCGGCGCCGCCGTACTCCTCCTCCACGGTGATGCCGAGCAGGCCGAGGGCGCCGAGCTTGCGGCCAGAGGTCGGCGGGGAATGCGTTGTCGCGGTCGATCGCGGCGGCGCGCGGGGCGATCTCGTCGGCGGCGAAGGCCGCCACCTGCGCGCGCAGCATCTCGGTGGTCTCGCCGAGGTCGAAGTCGAGGCCGGGCAGGCGGTTGGACAGGGCGGGCATGGGCGGGTGGTCCTGGGGGCGGGAGGCGGGAGGATGGCGGAATTCGGGTGGGGGGGGAAGCGGACGGGGGTGGGGGTGCGGGGGGGCGAGGCTTTGCGGGTGCAAGGTCGGCAGGCCGGGACTGGCCATGAGCGGACTGGCGCCTTTGGAGAGGCGGCGCCCCGAAGCGGCCATTCGCATCCGCGTGACCTAGCGGCGGCACTCGACCCTTCTCGGAGGATCAGATATTGCGAATCAAATGTCTGAGTCGAGTACACCATCTCCCAACAGCAATGAGTACTTGCGTATCTGCGCGAATCTGTGGCGCGAGCGATTGAACCAGGGCAATCCTACGGCCGACGCGACGCCGTCAAGCAAAAAACCTTAGGACCTTTTCGCGTTCCACGCGGTCTGAGCTGAAAATTTGCGCCAACCCGCGTCGGGACGCGCCGATGATGTGGCCCTCGAAGGGGTGAGGCCCCAGGATCTGGAAGGGTCGGCGCTCCAGTGGCGAGCGCATCACTCCGACGCCAAGAGGATCGATCACAAAAATCTTCAACCCCTGTCCTACTCCGGCCGCGTCGGTCAGAGCTTGGTTGATATGCTGATCTAGAAAACCGTAGCCAATAATCATTAGCCGGCAATCACCTGCCTCGAGCATTTTCTTAAACCGCTGCATTGAGTGCTGGCAGGACTGCAGACGTCTGGATCGTGCCGGTCTTATTACCCCCCAGGGCGATGATGGGGCGGCCGTCGTCATCGTGCCAGTTTGATGATCCATGCAGCTTGTAGTAGGGCTGCTCCATGGCGGAGACTTCGAAGTTTCCCGATGGTACAAAATCCGGGACGATGGACTCGCCTGTGAATGGCGCGTTTGGATTGGGCACGGGCTTCATGCCAGGAAAGGAATAGCTCGTCCAGCGCCGTGCACCGCCCAGTTCAAAGCCAGACTGAAAGTAGTGTCGCTCAAGCAGCAAGTCTTGGTTAAGTGTGAAAATAGCATCGAAACGGGATAGGAAGTCCTTCACCAGCGACGTTCCGGGCAAGAACTCGAACTGAAAAATGTTTCCGTCTTGGTTACAAAAACCCACATCCATATCGGAAAACATACGATAGATCGCCGTTTCCAATCTCTCCAGTCGGCATCGATCTCCCGTTCGTCCTGCTTCGATCTGCAACTCCTCCAAGGCTGCTTCAAATCCCCCACGATCCTTGTGTTGCCAAAGGCGTCTCTGCAAATCGCCATCTCTAGCAACTTCCGGACAGCCGAGCAGGTACTCAAAGACTTCGTCGCCGAGCCAACCGCCCCAGTTACGGCTGAAGCCGGCGCCGAGAAGAAGAATGTGGTTCATGTCGAGGACCAAAGATCAAAGAGAGGTTGCTATCGGCCGCCGCGGAAAGCGATGCCAATCCAACCAACTCTATACGGAAAGCGCCGATTCGGCTATTTGTGATGCCTGCTCCTTGCGGGGATCAGAAATTGATCCGACGGCCCAGGAACTACCGCTTCCCACCCATTCCACCAATTACCAATAAGGCAGACAAATAGGTATCCTTCTTGAAGTCGCATATCGGAAGATGCTAGTAGATGACGTGCGTTTTGCAGGACCACCGACGACTGGGTTGATGGATTTGAACGTCGGGTTAGTAGGGTGAGTAGATGCCAAACGGGGGCGTGGATGAATGTCCGCTTCTGGAGTGGCGGCCAAAATGGCCGGGTGACTGCGATGGCCACAAACCGGACCTTCGGCCCGACAACGCTGCTCCCCTCCCCCCGCCCCACCCTGTGTAGCGACCCGCGCCGACCCAGCACCGCCGGACCGGCACTCCTCCCACCCTCCCCCTACACCCACGGAAAAACACGAAGCCCCACCCAACCCCTTGACTCCGTCAACAATCCCCTTGACCCTGTCAACCATGTCCACCCCCGACCGCATCGCCGCCGTCCGCCGCTTCAACCGCTTCTACACCGCGCGCATCGGCGTCCTGCGCGAGGGCCTGCACCACAGCAAGTTCAGCCTGGCCGAAGCCCGCGTGCTCTATGAACTCGCCCAGCGGGAGACCGCGGGCGAGACCACCACCGCCGGGGCGATCGCCCGCGCGCTCGACCTCGATCCCGGCTACCTCAGCCGCATCCTGGCCCACTTCTTGCGCCGCCGCCTGATCGCGCGCACCCGCTCGGGCGACGACGGCCGCCAGCACCTCCTCCGCCTCACCGCCGCCGGCAGCAAAGCCTTCGCCCCGCTGGACACGGCGGCACGCGAAGAGATCGGCGCCCTGCTCGCCCCCCTCCCCGACCCCGCGCAGGCCGCGCTGGTCGGCGCGATGGCGGGGATCGAGACCCTGCTCGCCCCCGCGCCGCGCACCCCGGCGGCACTGCGCCCGCCGCGCCCCGGCGACATCGGCTGGGTGATCGCCCGCCACGGCGCCCTCTATGCCCAGGAATACGGGTTCGATGCGCGGTTCGAGGCGCTGGTGGGCAAAGTCGCGGCCGGGTTCCTGGCGACGCACGACCCGGCGCGCGAGGCCTGCTGGATCGCGGCCCGCGACGGGGTGAACCTCGGCTCGGTCTTCCTCGTCCGCGCGACCGACGAGCTCGCGAAGCTGCGCCTGCTGCTGGTCGAGCCGGCCGCGCGCGGCGAGGGGCTGGGGCGGCTTCTGGTCGCGACCTGCATCGATTTCGCCCGCGCGCGCGGCTACCGGCGCATCACGCTCTGGACCAACGACGTGCTGGTGGCGGCGCGGCACATCTACCGGGCCGCCGGCTTCCGCCTCGTCGCCAGCAAGCCGCACGCCGATTTCGGCCCGCCGATGCTGGGCGAGGACTGGGAGCTCGACCTGCGGCCATGACACGCCGCGACCGCCGCACAGGCGGCGATCGATGATCCTCCGCGCATGGCGCGCCCGCGCCCGGCACGCCGCGCCCGAGGCCGATCCGGAACATTCCCGCACCAGCGTCGTCCCGCAGTTGCGCGGCATCGCCGGCTTCCTCGGCGCCACCTTGACCCGCCGCCCGACCGAGGCCGGGATCGCGTTCACCGTGTTGACCCGATAGCGCACGATGGAGGCCGTCCGCGCCTTCGCCGGGGGCGGAGGCGGAGCAGGCGGTCGTCGAACCAGGGCGATCGCGTGGACGCCCCGGTTCCGTTTGCGCGTCGTGCCGCACCGGATCGGCGCGGACCCGAGCCTGCCGAGCGGTCCGCGCGTGGCATCGGTTGCGACCGCACCCGGGTGGGTCCCGGGTGGCGGGCGGTCGCCAATTCCAACGCAGAGAAGAGAAGGCGAGGAAGACCGAGGGCGCAGAGGTGCGCGTCGCCACCCGCGGCCGGGTGCGTCCCTCGCAGCGCGATGCCGGGGCGGCTGCGCAAGTGCCGCGGCGGAGGTCTGCAGGGACACGGGCACGTGCCCACCGTCGCGGAACCTCTGCGACCTCGGTCTTCCTCGCCTTACTCTTCTCTGTGTTGGAATCGGCGGCTGCCCGCCGGCACCGGCCCCGCCCGGGGCGCGCCCCTGTTGTCCCGCCCGCCCGCCCCGTCACGGCCGGCCTTGATCCCCGTCATGGCCGATCTGGAGCTCCCGTCATGGCCGGCCTTGAGCCGGCCATCTGCTCCCGATCGTCCGTGTGCGGATGGCCGGCTCAAGGCCGGCCATGACGGAAACGCCGAGGCGCCGGGAAATGGACCGCCAAACAGAGAATGGTTCGGGCAATCGCGCGCACCGCCCGCACAAACCTGTTGCCTCGCCTCGGACGAAAGTTCTATATATGTTCCTGGTCCCATGTCCCCCGCCCCCCTGTCCCCCACCCTGTTCGACCGTCTTGCCAGCCTCATCGTCTGGCTGGCCGACCGCATCGCCGGTTTTGGCGATCAGGCCGGGGGCGATCACGCGGGGCGCGATCACGCGGGGCGCGGTCACGCGGGCCTGAAGCCCACGCATGCCGACACCCTGCTGGCCCGGCTGCGCCATCTCGCCGCCCGGTTCCGCGCCGTCGCCTCCACCCCGATCCCGCCCCCGAAGCCCGCTCCCAAGCCGGCCGAACCGAGGTTCGTTCCCACCCACAGCCTGCGCTTCGCTCCGGCGGACCCTCCGCCCGAACGCACCGGGCTGCCGCGGACCTGGCGCTGGCTGCTGCGGCTGGTCCCGCAAGCCGCCGCCGGCCGCGCGCAGATGGAAGACCTGCTGCGCGACCCCGAGATGGCCGACCTGCTGGCCGCCGATCCCCGGCTGGGGCCGATCCTGCGCCCGCTGGGCTGGATGCTCGGGGTGGATCGCGCGCTGCTGCCCGCCTCGCGGCGGCGGCGCCGACCGGTGATCCTGGTGCCCGGCGGGCGCGCGGAGGCCGAGGCGGCGGCGGCCGACTACGCGTGCGCGCGGGCGAAGGATGTTTCCGTGACGGACATTGTCGCGCTGTGGTGCCTGCCCGCCGCGAGTAGGCGGGACCGGCGGCCGGTCTGGCGCGGGTGCGCGGGGCTGACCTTGGCGGATGGGACGCAAATTCCGGGCTGAGCGGGGGCGGCGGACGCGCGGCCTTATTGTTGCGATATCGAAACTACTAACCACCCCCGGCGGCTTGGGTCGGTATCCGGGTGGCCCCAAGGTCTCTCACGGCCGACCATGGGGCGATCCAGGCGTTCGCCCGATCGCCCTGGTCGTCGAACCCGGCACGATTGCCGCGCTCGCCGACTACGACGATACTGTGCGCCATCACGAGGTGATCGAGGAGGTCGCCGGCCCGTCCCCCGGCCCCTGAGCGCGCCGGGGCCGCGCGGCCGGGCCGCCGCGCCCCCCCAGGGGGGGAACAGCCACCGGAAACAACCACCGGAAAGAACCAGGGGAAACCGCCAGGATGCCCTATCCCACCCATCTGCTGCCCACCACCGTGGTCGGCAGCTATCCGCAGCCCGACTGGCTGGTGGACCGCGCCACGCTGGCACACGCACGGCGTGCCGCGCGTCGCACGCGCACGACATCTGGCGCATCCCGCGCCGAATTGCTGGAAGCAGGCGCAGGACGACGCCACGATCCTCGCGATCCGCGACATGGAACGCGCCGGCATCGACATCGTCACCGACGGCGAGATCCGCCGCGAGAGCTACTCCAACCGTTTCGCCCTCGCGCTGGAGGGCATCGACCCCGAGCATCCGGGCGAGGTTCGCTCCGCAGGCGGGCGCACCACGCCGGTGCCGCGCGTGGTCGGCAAGCATCCGCCGCCGCGGCCCGGTGGAGGTCCGCGACGCGCGAGTTCCTGCTGCGCCAACACCGACCGCGCCACCAAGATCACCCTGCCCGGCCCGTTCACCCTGTCGCGCCAGGCGCAGAACGAGTTCTACGCCGACGAGGAGGAGACTGGCGATGGACTACGCCATCGCCGTGAACGAGGAGCTGCGCGACCTGAAGGCCACCGGCGTCGACGTGGTGCAGCTCGACGAGCCCTGGGTGCGCACCGCGCCGGACGAAGGCGCGAGCGCTACGGCCTCGCCGCGATCAACCGCGCGCTGGAGGGGATCGCGGGGCCGACCGTCGTGCATCTCTGCTTCGGCTATGCCGCGGTGGTGCAGGACAAGCCGACCGGCTACAGCTTCCTGCCGCAGCTCGCCGACTACGTCGCGCAGCAGATCTCGATCGAGGCGGCGCAGCCGAAGCTCGATCTCGGCGTGCTGCGCGGATCTGGCGGGCAAGACGATCATGCTCGGGCGTGCTCGATCTCGGCGACCCGGCGGTCGAGACCGCCGAGCACGGTCGCCGCGCGCATCCGCGCCGGGCTGCGCTATGTGGCCGCCGGAGCGGCTGATCGCGGCGCCCGATTGCGGCATGAAATACCTGCCGCGGGCGACCGCGTTCGGCAAGCTGCACGCGCTGGCCGAGGGCGCGGCGATCGTGCGCGCGGAACTGGGCGGGGCGGGCTGAGGTCCCCGGACTGAGATCCCCAGGCTGAAGATCCCCCCTGGCGCCGCCGGCGGCGGGCGACGATACTCCAAGCGATGGTCTCGTTCGTGAAAGAGGCGAACCCGGACGTGACCGGCACGGCCCGCCCTGCCGCGCCGGCGCGGCCCCGGCCCTGGCCCCGCCCCTGGCGGCTGCCGCTGCTGCGCCGACTGGCGCGCGGCGGCATCTACCGCTGGTACGAAGCCCGCCTGCTGCGCGAAATCCATGCCGGCCCGATGCCGCGCCACATCGGCATCATCCTCGACGGCAACCGCCGCCACGGCCGCGACCGCGGCCTCAGCGACTTCCGCGCAATCTATGCCATGGGCGCGCACAAGTTGGATGACGTGCTCGACTGGTGCGCAGGCCTCGGCGTCGGCGCCGTCACCCTCTGGGTCTGCTCGACCGACAACCTCGCCCGCCCGGCCGAGGAACTGTCCGGCATCCTGGCCGCCATCGAGGCCAAGATGATCAGCCTCGCCGCCGATCCGCGCATCCACCGCCTTGGCGTGCGGGTGGCGACGATCGGCCGGCTGGACCTGCTGCCCCCCTCCCTGGTCGCCGCGCTGGATCAGGCACGCGCGGCGACCGCGGCGAACCGGCAGATGACCCTGACGATCGCCGCCAACTACGGCGGGCGGGAGGAGATCGTCGACGCCATGCGCTCCCTGATGCGCGAATTCACCGCTCGCGGCCTGTCGGCGGAGGCAGCGGCGGCGGCGGTGACGCCGGAGGCGATCGGGCGGCACCTCTACGCCCCCGGCCTGCCGGATCCCGACCTCATCATCCGCACTTCGGGCGAGCTGCGCCTGTCGGGGTTCCTGCTCTGGCAGTCGGTCTACAGCGAATTCCACTTCACCGACGTGAACTGGCCGGCCTTCCGCCACATCGATTTCCTGCGCGCGATCCGCACCTTCCAGTCGCGCGACCGCCGCTTCGGCCGCTGATGGCCGCGATCCCGGTCACCGACACGCTCAGCATCGACGACCGCGCGCTCAGCGAGACCTTCGTGCGTTCCTCCGGCCCCGGCGGGCAGAACGTGAACAAGCTCGCCACCGCGGTGGAGCTGCGGGTGGTGCTGGCGGAGACGGGGCTGCCGGAGGCGGTGGCCGCGCGGCTCGCGCGCCTGGCCGGCCGGCGGCTGAGCCAGGCCGGTGTCCTGGTGATCACCGCCCAGCAGCACCGCACCCAGGAGCGCAACCGGGCGCAGGCGATGGACACGTTGCTCCGCCTGATCCGCGCCGCCGCGATCCCGCCCGTGCGCCGGGTGCCGACCCGCCCGGGCAAAGCGGCGCGCGAGCGGCGGCTGACGGAGAAGGCGCGCCAGGGTCAAGTGAAGCGCCAACGCACCCGGCCGCCGCGCGAGTGCTGACCCGGCGGCTCACCGCGGCGCCGCGGCCCGCCGCAGACGGTCGTTGATCGCGCGACCGAGTCCCTCCTCCGGGATCGGCATGACTGCGATTCCCCGCAGCCCCGGCCCGGCGCCGCACGCATCCAGCCAACGCAGCCCCGCGAACAGCCGCGCCGCCGCCTCCCCCAGATCGCCACACGGGCTGAGGTTGAACACCGCCGCAGCCCCCGGCAGCGGCGGCCCGAAGGCCAGCAGCGCCTCGTCCGCCCCCACCGCGGCGGCGTTCAGCCGTACCGGCAGCGCGGGCGCGTAGTGCGACGCAAGCTGGCCCGGCGCCCGCGGCGCCGCGGCGTCGGCCGGCGGGGCACCGATCGCCACCGGACCAATCGCCGCCACCAGCGCCTCCAACGGCACGCCGCCAGGGCGCAGCAGCCGCGGGCGGTCGCCGCTGAGGTCGAGCACCGTCGATTCCACCCCGACCGCGCACGGCCCGCTGTCGAGCACCGCCGCGATCCGCCCCCCGAGCCCCTCCAGCACGTGCTCGGCCGTGGTCGGGCTCACCTGGCCCGACCGGTTGGCGGAGGGCGCCGCGACCGGACGACCGACCGCGGCCAGCAATGCCCGCGCCACCGCCGGCGCCGGCACCCGCACCGCCAAGGTGTCGAGCCCCGCCCCCGTCAGCGCCGCCACCAGGCTGTCCGCCCGGCGCGGCAGCACCAGGGTCAGCGGCCCCGGCCAGAACGCCGCCGCCAGCGCCCGCGCCACGGGGCCTGCCACCACGTCGGCAAAAGCGGACTCCGCGTCCGGGTAGTGGCAGATCAGCGGGTTGAAGCGCGGCCGGTCCTTGGCGGCGAACACCGCGGCGACGGCGGCGGCGTCGGTCGCGTCGGCGCCGAGGCCGTAGACCGTCTCGGTACCGAAGGCGACCAGCTTCCCCGCGCGCAGCAGCGCTGCGGCGCGTGCGAGTCCGGCCGCATCTTGGGTCAGGCGTTCGGTCATGGTCGCCAGTCTGCGGGATCGCCGCGGCCGAACCAAGGCCCGCGGCCCATGCCCCCCCCGCCGGCGCGGCGTTGATTACGCATCCCCCCGCGCCTAGCTTCCGGCGCATGTACACACCCCATCCCTCCCGCCCGCGCTGCCCGCAGTGAGCGACCTGTTTGCCCCCGAGGGTGGCTGGCGGGTCCGCATCCTCGATCTCTCCGGCGGCGCGACCGACAACGTGGTGGAGGAAGTCGCCGGCTTCCCCACCCTCATGCACGCCAACGAATTCGCCCGCCGCTACGTGCGCGACTCGGTCGAGCTTTGCCGCGCCCCGGGCATGAACACGAAAGACGTGCTGGAAGCCTGGTTCGCCTGGGGCGAGGACGCCGAGGTCATCGACGCCGCCGAGGGCGGCTGGCGCAGCGCCAACGAACTCGGCGATTTCGCCGACCGCCCGGCCGGCGCGGAGGACCGCGACTGGCGCGCGCTCGACCCGCGCCGCCTGGACGACGACGACGCGGACGGTGACCCGGAATGACCCCGCCCGTCGTCCGCTTCGCCCCCAGCCCGACCGGCTACCTGCACGTCGGCAACGCGCGCATCGCGCTCGCCAATTTCCTGTTCGCCCGCCGCCACGGCGGCCGCTTCCTGCTGCGCCTCGACGACACCGACACCGCGCGCGGCAAGCCCGAATACGCGGACGCGATCGCCCAGGACCTGCGCTGGCTCGGCCTGCACTGGGACGCCAGTTTCCACCAGTCCGCCCGGCTCGATCGTTACGCCGCCGCCGCCGAACGCCTGAAACGCGCCGGCCGGCTCTACCCGTGTTTCGAAAGCGAGGAGGAATTGCGCGCCAAGCGCGAACAGCGTATCCGCCGCCACCAGCCGCCCGTCTACGACCGCGCCATGCTGAAACTCACCGAAGCGCAGCGCGCAGCGGCCGAGGCTAACGGCAAGCGCCCGTACTGGCGCTTCCTGTTGTCGAACGCAACCATCGACTGGGACGACCTCGTGCTCGGCCATCGCGCGGTGAAGCTGCCCGCCGTGTCCGACCCGGTGCTGATCCGCGCCGACGGCACGCCGCTCTACACGTTCACTTCGGTGGTGGACGACATCGAAACCGGCATCACCCACGTGATCCGCGGCGAGGACCACGTCACCAACACAGGTATCCAGCGCGACATCTTCACTGCCCTCGGCGCCGATCCGGCGCGCGATCGGCTTCGCCCACCTGCCGCTGCTGACCGACAGCGACGGGGGGAAACTGTCGAAACGACTGGACAGCCTGACCCTGCGCAGCCTGCGCGCCGACGGGGTGGAACCGCAGGCGATCACGAGCTACCTGGCCCGCCTCGGCACCTCGGCCGATCCCGAGCCGCTGGACCTGGCGGACCTGACGGCGAGCTTCGATCTCGGCGCATTCTCCCATTCCGCAGCGCGCTTCGACGCACGGCAGATGCTGGCGCTGAACCGGCGCGTGCTGCACGCGGCCCCCTTCGCCGCCATGGCCGAGCGGCTGCCCGCCGGCGCCACGGAAGCGTTCTGGCACGCCGTGCGCGGCAACCTCGACCTGCTGAACGAGGCGCGCGGCTGGTGGGAGGTCGCTTCCGGCACCATCACCCCACCCGTGATCGAGGGCGAACGCGACTACCTCCGCACCGCGCGCGACCTGCTGCCGCCCGAACCCTGGGAGGGCGACGTGTGGCATGCCTGGACGGAAGCCCTGAAAACCGCCACCGGCCGCAAGGGCCGGGCGCTGTTCCTGCCGCTGCGCCTCGCATTGACCGGGGAAGAACACGGGCCGGAACTGCGCGAACTGCTGCCCCTGATCGGGCGCGCGCGGGCGGCACGACGGCTGGAGATCGCGGCGGCGTAGGGCGCGGCCCCCGCCTGTTCCCGCCTGCCCCCCTGGCGTAATCTCCCGCACAAAGGGAGCACGTCCCCAAGGGAGCACGTCCATGGCCAATCCTGCGTATCTCACCGGTCTCGACCGCAACCGGGCGAATTACACGCCGCTCAATCCGGTGACGTTCCTGGAGCGCGCCGCGGCGGTCCATCCCGACCGGCCTCGCCGTCGTGCATGGGGCGCTACGCGCTACACGTGGCGCGGAGACCTACGACGCGCTGCCGTCGGCTCGCCTCGGCGCTGGCGCGGCGCGGCATCGGCCGCGGCGACACGGTCGCGGTGATGGCGCCCAACATGCCCGGCGATCTACGAGGCGCATTTCGGCGTGCCGATGGCCGGCGCCGTGCTGAACACGCTGAACACGCGGCTCGATGCCGAGACCATCGCCTTCATGCTGCGCCACGGCGGCGCGCGCGTGCTGATCACCGACCGCGAGTTCTCCGCCACGGTCGCCAGCGCGCTCGCGCTGCTCGACGACAAGCCGCTGGTGATCGACATCGACGATCCGGACGGCGGCAGGCGGCGAGCTGCTCGGCGCGATGACCTACGAGGCGTTCCTGGCGGAGGGCGATCCGGACGTTCGCCTGGGCAAACCCGCCGGACGAATGGGACGCGATCGCGCTCAACTACACCTCCGGCACGACCGGCGATCCGAAGGGCGTGGTCTACCACCATCGCGGCGCGCTATCTGAACGCGGTCAGCAACATCGCTCGACTGGGACATGCCGCACGCACGCGGTGTATCTCTGGACGCTGCCGATGTTCCACTGCAACGGCTGGTGCTTCCCCTGGACCGATGGCCGAACGCGCCGGCACCAACGTGTGCCTGCGCCGGGTCGAAGGCGACGGCGATCTGGCGACGCGATCCGCGACCACGGCGTCACGCACATGTGCGGCGCGCCGATCGTCTACGCGACCGCTGATCAACGCGCCGGACGGCGCTGCGCGCGGGCATCGATCATCGTATCGCCGGCCAGGTCGCCGGCGCCGCGCCGCCGGCGGCCATCATCGAGGGGGCCGAAGAGGCGGGCATCGACCTCACGCATGTCTACGGCCTGACCGAGACCTACGGCCCGGCCGCGCGTCTGTCGCCAAGCAGACCGACGTGGACCGCGCTGCCGCTCGACGCCCGCGCCGAGCGCAACGGCCGCCAGGGCGTGCGCGACGCCGATGCAGGAGGCGATGACGGTGCTCGATCCCGAAACGATGCAGCCGGTGCCGGCGGACGGCGAGACGATGGGCGAGATCATGTTCCGCGGCAACATCACCATGAAGGGCTATCTGAAGAACCCGGCCGCCACCGAGGCCGCCTTCGCCGGCGGCTGGTTCCACACCGGCGACCTCGCGGTGATGCAGCCGGACGGCTACGTGAAGATCCGCGATCGTTCCAAGGACATCATCATCTCCGGCGGCGAGAACATCTCGCTCGCTCGAGGTGGAGGAGGCGCTGTACCGCCACCCCGCGGTCATGAGCCGCCGCGGTGGTGGCGCAGCCGGACGAGAAATGGGGCGAGACGCCCTGCGCCTTCGTCGAACTGAAACCGGGCGCGACGGTGAGCGACGAGGAACTGCGCAGCTTCTGCCGCGCAGCACCTGGCCGCGTTCAAGGTGCCGAAGCGCATCGTGTTCCGCGAGCTGCCGAAGACGTCGACCGGCAAGATCCAGAAATTCGTGCTCCGCGCGCTCGCCCGCTCCGCCGACGCGATCACCTGAACGCCGCGCCGCCAGCCAGCGGCGCGATCGGGCGAACCTCCGGCGTGTTACCTCTCCCGCTCTCGCGGGCTTGGGCCGCGAAGCGGACCAAGGTCGCCGTGCGCAGCGCGGGAGAGGTGAAGGCGCCACCGGCCGCGGCAATTCCCCGGTTCACCCGATCGCCCTGCCCCCGCCTGGGCGTCCTCTGGCGTTTCCGACCGACTGCCGGTACCCCGGAAGCCTGCGACCCACCTCCGGAGGCCTGCGATGGACCCGACCGCCTTGCCGTTCGATGCCGATACGATGCTGGAGGGCCTGTTCGCCTGGGTCGGCTGCGAAAGCCCCACCTGGGACGCCGCGGCGGTGAACCGGATGATGGACCTGGCGTCCCGCGCCGTCGCCCTCGCCGGCGGGCGGATCGAGCGCATCCCCGGCCGCATGGGCTTCGGCGACTGCGTGCGCGCCCGCTTCCCGCACCGGCACGCCGATGCGCCGGGGATCCTGGTGATGGGTCATCTCGACACCGTGCATCCGCTCGGCACCCTGGCGCGCCTGCCCGCCCGGCGCGACGGCGCGCACGCCTGGGGCCCCGGCATCCTGGACATGAAAGGCGGCAACTACCTGGCGCTGGAGGCGATCGCGCAACTGGCCCGTGCCGGGATCGTTCCTAACCTGCCGATCACCGTCCTGTTCACCAGCGACGAGGAAGTCGGCAGCCCGTCGACCCGCGACCTGATCGAGGCGGAAGCGGCGCGCCACCGCTACGTGCTGATCCCCGAACCCGCGCGCACCGACGGCAGCGCCCACGGCGGCGTGGTCACGGGCCGCTACGCGATCGCACGCTTCAACCTGGAAGCGAGCGGGCGACCGAGCCACGCCGGGGCACGGCTCGCCGAGGGTCGCTCCGCGATCCGCGAAATGGCGCGCCAGGTGATCGCGATCGAGGACATGACGACGCCCGACTGCACGTTCAGCGTCGGCGTGATCCGCGGCGGGGACTGGGTGAACTGCGTGCCGTCCGCCTGCACGGCGGAGGCGCTGTCGATGGCCAAGCGCCAGTCCGACCTCGATGCGGCGGTCGGGCAGATGGCGGCGCTGACGGCGACGTCCAACGAGGTTTCGTTCCGCGTGAGCCCGGGCGTGACCCGCCCGGTATGGGAGGCGGATGCGCGCGGCATGGCGCTCTATGAACGCGCCCGCGCGGTGGCCGGACGGATGGGGATGGAACTCGGCCACCAGAGTGCCGGCGGCGGCTCGGACGGCAATTTCACCGGCGCGATGGGGGTGGCGACCCTGGACGGGCTCGGCGTGCTCGGCGCCGGGGCGCATACGTTGGACGAGCATATCGTGGTGGAGAGTCTGGCGCGCCGGGGGCAGTTGTTCGCGGGGCTGCTGGCGGGGCTGGACTGACGACCCCTGCGGGACGTCGCGGCGCCCACCGGCCGTACACCGCCGCCCCAAACGCCCCACCGAACGTACAACGCAACCCGCCCCGAGAACCCCGAATCGACCCGTCGTCCATCCCCCTCACACCTCCCCCAGCCACGCCCGCAGCACCCCCCACAACGCCCGCTCCGCCCCCGCCCCCGCCACCATTCCGATATGCCCCGCCGCCGGCGCATGCACCCGCGCCCGGGGGATCAGCCCCCCGAGCGGCAATGCGCTCTCCGGCGGCACGATCCGGTCCCGTCCCGGCACCACCACCAGGGTCGGCACCGCCAGCGCCGACGGATCGACCGCCAGCCCCGCCACGATCCACGCCCCGCGCGCCGGCGTGTTCGCCCCGTACCATCCCGCCAGGCACTCGCGCGCCACCGGCCCGGCCAGCGGCACCCCGTCGTTCAGCCAGTCCTCCAGCGCCACGAACAGCAGCGCCCGCGCCCCCGCCGGATCGAGCCGGGCGAAGCCGCGATATTTCTCCGCCACCCCCCACGGATCGAGCAGCGCGAACAGCAGTTGCAGCGCATCGACCGGCAAGGTGCCGGAAAACGCCAGGGCCGGCTCCAGCAGCGGCAGCAGCCGCGCCACCGCCGCCGCCGCGTTCGCCCCGGCGGCATGGAAGTCCCACGGTGTCGCCAGCAGCGCCAGCGCGCGCACCAGCTCCCCCCGCCGCCCCGCCGCCGCCAGGGCGAGCAACCCGCCCATGCAATACCCCGCCAGCACCACGGGCCCGCCCGCCACGCCCGCCGCCGCGGCCAGCGCGCGTTCCAGCCGCCCGGCGATGTAGTCGGTCAGGGTGAACGCCCGCTCCGTCTCCCCCGGCCAGCCCCAGTCGAGCAGCAGCGGGCGCACCCCCTGCCCCGCCAGCCAGCGCAGCAGCGACCGCCCGGGCGCGAGATCGAGCACATAGGCGCGGTTCACCAGGCTCGGCACGAACAGCACCACGGGCCTGCCGGCGTCCGGCGCGCCGTAGTCGAGCAGGCGGCTGCCTCCCTCGGCCCAGAGCGTGGGTGGGTCGGCCAGGGTGCGCGCGTAGGGGTGGCGGCGGTAGGCGGCGATGCCCGCGACGAGCGCGCTGTCCTGGCGCAGCGCCTCGGCCAGCACCGCGGCGGGGAAGCCCGCCTCAGACCCGTCGGCGCGGAGCGCGGCGGCGATCGCCTCGGCCATCGGCGGGATGGAGCCGGGTTTCGAGCTCGGCCAGGCGGGATTTCAAGGACGCCGATGCGGCGATGGAGGCGCTCGATCTCAAGGTCGCGAGGGTCAGGTGCAGCAGCAGCGGCCGCGGACCCCGCCGGCGCAGCGGTCCCGGTGCGTCGGTCCGCTCGCTCATGGCCGGTCGGGCCGGGCCCAGGTGGCGCGAGGTCGGGCGGCGCGGAGCCGGCAGCTTCGGTCGGCGGCGGGGCGGGATGCCTCGTGGCGGTGGCCCCGGGTGCGGCCGCGGCAGCGCCGGCCCGAGTCGGGGGCCACAAGGGGGGCCAGCCCGGCGGGACGCCGCCACCGGGGGGGGTGCGTCGGAACCCGGCCAGCGCCGCCCCGGCCACACCCGCCCACAGGGCGACCAGCGTCTGCCATCCTTCCTGCACCTCGCGGTCCGTCGCCAGGGCGGCGAGTTCGCTCTGCCAGACGGTCATCCAATCGCCGGCCAGGGACGCGAGGTCGGGCGCGGCGCAACCTGGGTCGACCCGCTCCCGCCCCGCTCGGTCGGCCCCGACCCGATCCCGGCCCGCCCTCTCCCGGCCGGCGGCAACCGGCTCCGCCCCGTCGCGGTCCATTCCGTCGCGGTTCGCGGTGTCCTGCTCCGACCGCCCCTGCTCCGACCGCCCCTGCGCCACCGGGTCCTGCTCCGCCGGGTCCTGCTCCGCCGGGTCCTGCTCCGCCGGGTCCTGCTCCGCCGGGTCCTGCTCCGCCGGGTCCCGCACCGCCGCGTCGGCCTCCGCCGCCGCGGCGTGCGTCCGCGCATCCGGCGCGGCAGCCTTCGCCGACGCCGCCGGGCCGGGCCGGCCCGGGCCGCGGCTCTCTCTCATGCGCCATCCGCCCCCCGCGCGGGCAGGAAGCGCGAAGGCCACAGGCCCAGGACGGCATCACAAGTTCTGGTCAAAGCTGGTATCGCCTGTATGCTAGCGTCAGGATCGTTCAAGACCGGAGGCAGCATGGCCGAGCCGACCCGCAACGAACCGGACCCGAAAGCGGCCGCGACCGTCCCGGTGGTGGTGAAGAAATACGCCAACCGGCGGCTCTATAACACCGAAACCTCCAGCTACATCACCCTCGACACCCTGGCCGAGATGGTGCGCGCCGGCCGCGATTTCGTGGTGTACGACGCCAAGAGCGGCGAGGACATCACCCGCGGCGTGCTGACGCAGATCATCGTCGAGCAGGAGGGGCGCGGGCAGAACCTGCTGCCCACCGGCTTCCTCCGCCAGTTGATCGGCTTCTACGGCGGGCAGATGCAGGGCCTGCTGCCGCGCTACCTGGAACAGGCGATCGGCGCCTTCTCCGCCCAGCAGGAGCAGATGCGCACGGCGATGCAGAAGACCATGGGCTCCATGGGCACCCTGTTCCCGTTCGGCAGCCCCGCCGCGATCGAGGAAGTCAGCCGGCAGAACCTGGCAATGATGGAGCGGGCGATGAGCCTGTTCACGCCGTTCTACCGCCCGACCGAGGCCGAAGGAGCCGCCCCGCCGGAGCCCGGGGAGGCCGAGGTCGCCGAACTGCGCGCCGAGGTGGAACAGCTCAAGCGCCAGCTCGCGGCGACCCACAAGGACAAGGCGGGCGCCGGCGGCTAGTGGCTGTTTGTTTTCAATCGCCTGCTGGCCCCCGAAATGCGTGGGCATTTCGGGGCAGGGTATTCGTGATCCGATGCCAACGCCTGCCTCCGGGCGTTGGCTGACTCGACCCACGAAATCGGGCTCGTGCTCTGACGCATCGGGAAACGTCGGCTGGTGTCGGAGCACGGGCGCGAACGCCGGGCCCCCAATCTAACGGGCCCCCAATCTCCGGCGCACCGCCCCGGCGTGGCCCGATGCCGTTGTCCCAGGCACCGGCGCAGGCGGGCCGAAGACCGCCCCGCGGGGACGCGGCTGCCTGACGAGCGGTTCCGCGGGATGGCGTGCCGTGGATCGCGGCGGATGGCGTGCCACCGCCGTCGCCAGGATCATGCGGTTGGCCGCACGCGGGTCCGGCGGCTGACCCACCAGGCCGGGTGTCCCGCGGACCCACAGGAGAGAGCGCCACGTGTTGCGACTGCTAGGCGGATGGCCGCTGAATGCCTGGCCATGGTTCCCCAGCCTGCTGCTGGTGCTGACCGGGGTCGCCGCCGCTCTCGTGGTCAGCCTCCACGCCCTGCTGCACAAACGCGACGTCGGCTCGGCGATCGGCTGGATCGGCCTGGCGTGGCTCTCACCGATCGCGGGCGGCATGCTCTATCTGATCTTCGGCATCAACCGGGTGCGCCGGCGGGCGCGCCGGCTGCGGGAGAGGCACGGGTCCCATGAGCACACGCAGGCCCACAGCCTTGCCATCCATCCCGACCACAGCTTCGCAGCACTCGCGCGCGCCGCGGGTCGGATCACCGGCCGGGCGGCGGAAAGCGGCAACGCGGTCCAGGTCTTCTGCAATGGCGACACGGCCTATCCGGCGATGCTGGAAGCCATCGCGGTGGCTGATCACAGCATCGCGTTGTCGAGCTACATCCTGCGCGACGACGCGGCCGGCGGCCCGTTCATCGACGCCCTGATCGCCGCACACCGCCGCGGCCTCACCGTGCGGGTGCTCATCGACGGCATCGGCGGCGGCTATTTCCATTCCCCCGCCTACAGCCGCCTGCGCCGCAACGGGGTGCCGGTCGCCCGCTTCCTGCAGGCACTCAGCCCCTGGCGCATGCCGGTTCTCAACCTGCGCACGCACCGGAAAATCCTGGCGGTGGACGGACGCCGCGCCTTCACCGGCGGGATGAACATCGGCGCCGAGAACGTGCTCGCCGGCCAGCCGCCGCAGCCGGTGCGGGACACGCATTTCAGCTTCGAGGGGCCGGTGGTGGCCCAGTTGGTCGCCGCTTTCGCCGAGGACTGGTGGTTCGAGATGAAACAGGAACTCACCGGCGATATCTGGTTTCCCCCCCTCGCGCCGGCCGGGACGGCGGTCGCCCGGGTCATCACCTCCGGCCCCGACCAGGATGTCGAGAAGATCGAGTTCCTAATCCTCGAGGCGATCGCCTGCGCACGCCACTCGGTCCGCTTCATGACGCCCTATTTCCTGCCCGACGAGCGGGAGATCACCGCGCTCGCACTGGCGCAATTGCGCGGGGTGGACGTCGACATCATCCTGCCCGTGCAAAGCAATCACCGCCTCGTGGACTGGGCGACATACGCGCATATCGGCCCGCTGCTCGCCGAGGGCTGCCGCATCTGGCGCAATCCACCCCCGTTCGATCACTCCAAAATCATGGTCGTGGACGGAGAATGGTGCCTGATCGGCAGCGCCAACTGGGACATCCGCAGCCTAAGGCTGAATTTCGAACTCGACGTGGAAATCTACGACAAAAATCTCGGCGCCCAACTCGAAACCCACATGCAAAACCACCACACCCAGCGCCTGTCGACCGCAGACCTCAACGCCCGCACCCTACCCCACCGCCTGCGCGACGCCGCCGCCCGGCTGCTGATGCCCTACCTGTGAGCCTGACCAACCGCCGGGATGGCTGTCAGGCCCGGAAGCAAGGCCAGGGGCTCTGCCCCTGGACCCCGCCAAGGGCTCGCCCTTGGAACCCTTCCGTTGGTTCCGTGCGTGTGGGGGTGTCTCGGGTCCGGGACGGGGCTGCGCGGGGCGGGCTGCGGGGTCAGGGACAGGGCGCGTCTGCGCCCTGTCCCTGACCCCGCAGCCCGCCCCGCGCAGCCCCGTCCCGGACCCGAGACACCCCCACACGCACGGAACCCAATAGACGGGGTCCAGGGGACGAGTTCCCTGGTGGGGGTCCAGGGGGCAAAGCCCCTTGGCCTTGCTTCCGGGCCTGACAGCCATCCCGGCGGTCGGTCGGGCTCAGGCCGCGGCGGCCAGCGAGGCGGCGGCTTCCATTTCCAGCCGGACGACGATGGGGGAATGGTCCGAGGTTGCGCGCGGCAGGGCGCGGGCCTCCGTGCAGATGAGGCCGCGGGTCAGGCAGCGATCGATGCGGATGGGGACGATGTCGCCCATGACGTGCGTAGGCCGGCGCGGTCCGACGTCGCGGAATCCTGCGAGCAGCGCCGGGCCGAGCAGGTTGAAGTCGCCCAGCACCGCGGCGTGGGCGGGCAGTATCCGGGCGATCCGGCGCAACTGGCGCCGGTTGAGCATCTGTCCGTGCGAGAGGTGCACGTTGGCGATGGCAAGATCCCCGAGATCGACGATCTGGCAGATGCGGCGGACCAGCGTCCCCCGCGGCAGGTGCAGGATTTGCGGCGTGATCGCACTGGTGCTCCACATCGCGAGGCCGTGGATATGGTCGGGCAAGGGGGTACGCGCATAGTGCCCGCCGATCTGCGCCGGCAGCAGATCGATGTCACTGGTCGCTTCCTGCATCAGCAGCAGATCGGGTTTTTCCCGGAGAATCAGGCCGGCCACGTCGTACACGGAGGCCCCGACCGTGCGCAGGAGATTCCAGCTGATAATCTTCATGGCGTCCAAACGGCCTTTTTCGGCGGTCGCACCGCGGCAGATCGACAGCCCGGCATCCCGCGGTACAGCATTGTCGGCAGATCGTCGTATCCCGGGCTTGGATGGACGCGGTCGCACCGGCCAGGAGGCAAGTCGGTCGGGCCGCGCGTGCAGGAAGCTCGGCGTCTCGTCTCGTTCACAGATGAAATCGCAGGCGCGATGACAGTGCAGTCAGGGCCCGTGCCGACGGTGGTGCCTCCTCCGCAACGGCGTGAAGGCATCTAGGCAGCTTCCACACGTGCTGCAACCAGGCCGCCGCCGCATGGCAGGGCGGCATCGCGAGCCTTGCCAGCACCCCGGGCCGGCAGCCGGATCGATCAGCGTGCACACGCGGGCCAGGACGTCGGGACGGGCGCGGAAACCGGTAATGGGCGGCACGAGATCAGAGTAGCGGAACGCACGCCCCACGGGGCCGCGCGCAGGATGCACGACGTGGGCGCCCGACGCCACAGGGGCAGGAAAGCGCGCTCCCTGCCAACTGCAAACCACCCCGGCCGGAGCACGCGTCAGGCGGCGCGTGCCGCGGCGATGAAGGCGCGGATCAGCGCCGGATCCTTCACCCCCGGCGCCTGCTCCACTCCCGAAGACACATCCACCGCGGCAGCCCCGGTGGCACGGATTGCCGCTGCCACGGTCGCGGGCGTCAGGCCGCCGGCCAGCAGCCAGGGCGCCGGCGCGCGCCAGCCGCGCAGCAGCGACCAGTCGAACGCGGTGGCGTTGCCGCCGGGCCGAGTGGCCGTCGCGGGGGGCTTGGCTTCCAGGACGAAACGGTCGGCGGCCCCGGCCTCGGCGGGCAGGTCAGCCGCCGTCGCAACACCGATCGCGCGCCAGACCGGGCGGCCGAAGCGAGCCCGCAGCGCCGCCACCCGCTCCGCCGCGGCGTAGACCTGCAACGCGTCCAGCGGTAGCGCGTCGAGCACCGCTGCCACCTCCGCGTCGGTCGGGTCGACGAACAGCCCGACCCGCGCCGGGCCGTCCGGCAGGCCGGCCGACAGGGCCGCCGCCTGTGCCGGGGCGAGCGCACGCGGCGAGGGCGGGAAGAACACGAAGCCGACCCAGTCCGCTCCCGCCGCCGCTGCCGTCGCCAGCGCCACCTCGTCGGTGATGCCGCAGATTTTCACCTGCATTTGCGTCATCGCCGCCGGCCGGACGGGTGCGGTGCGGTCGCGCGCCAAGCGTTCGATGCCGCATCGCCAGCTACGGTGTCGCCGGACGGCACGTCGCCCCGGGCCGCGTTACCTGGTGCCGCGTTGCCCAGTGCCGTGTTGCCCAGTGCCGCGTTGCCTGGTGCCGTATCGCCCGGTGCTGCATTGCCGGGTGCCGCTTTGCCGGGTGCCGCTTCACCAGGGGCCGCATTGCCGCACCCGGCGATCGCGGCGGCGATGGCGGCGGCCGCGGCGGCAGGATCCGGGGCGGCGGTGATCGGGCGGCCGACCACGATCCAGTCCGCCCCGGCGGCCACCGCCTGCTGCGGGGTGAGCGTGCGCGCCTGATCGCCCAGGGCGGCGCCGGCCGGGCGAATGCCGGGCACCACGAGCTTCGGCCCCGGGCCAAGCTCGGCACGCAAAAGCGCCACCTCCAGCGGGCTGCACACCAGCCCGTCCGCCCCGGCGGCAAGCGCCAGGCGCGCCAGCCGCAGCACCTGCTCGGCCGCCCCTCCAGGCACCCCCGTGGCGGCCAGCGCCGCGTTGTCCAGGCTGGTCAGCACCGTGACCGCGAGCAGCAGCGGCCGGTCGGCTCCGCCCGCCTCGGCCGCCTCCCGCGCCTGCGCGATCATCGCCGCCCCGCCGGCCGCGTGCAGGGTCAGCAGCCGGGGCGCCAGCGGCAGCACCGCACGGACCCCGCCCGCCACCGTCGCCGGGATGTCGTGCAGCTTGAGGTCGAGGAAGATCGGAAGCCCCGGCGCCGCAGCCGCCATCGCGCGCACCCCGGGGGCGCCATTGGCGAGGAAGAACTCCAGCCCGAGCTTCAGCATGCCGACATGCGGCGCGACCGCTCCGGCCCAGGCGGCGGCGCGCGCCGGGTCGGCGGTATCCAGTGCCGCGATCAGCCGCGCCGACATCAGCGTGCCCCCGGCGGCGATGCGAGCGTGCCGGGCGCCCGGATGGCTGCCCCGGAGGCCGGGGGGACAAGCGCCACGCCGCCGGCCGCGGGCGGCCCGGCGGCCAGCGCTCCCGGCACAAGCGCTCCGGGCACAAGCGCTCCCGGCGGTCCGGCCGGCACGGCGATCGACGCCGCAGCAAGCCGGGCACGCAGGATCTCCATCTCCTCCTCGAGCCGGCGCACCTGCGCCTCGGCCCGCCGTGCCCGCCGTCGCTGCGCGAGTTCGTTGACCCACACGAGCACCGCCCCCGCCAGGAACGCCACCCCCGCGGCACCGAGCACCACGAGCGACAGCGGCGCCTCCAGGTGCAGCCCGGTGGGCCACAGGCCGAGGCTGACGGTGGCGCGGTTGGTCAGCGCGAACAGCACGAGCAGCACGAGGAAGGGCGCGGCGATCACCAGGCGCATGTCAGGTCCCCTCCGATCCGCGGGCGTGATGGCGGTGCCAGATCGGCCCCCCGACCGTCAAGGCGGCGCCGGGGGCCGCCGCCGCGGACACGCGATACCATCCGTGCGTTCGCACCCCGGCGGAGGCTACAACCCATCGCGATCGCCGCACGCCGTCCCATACCATTCCGTGCGTTCGCATTCCGGCGGAGGCCGTGCGCCCCGGTCCACCGACTGGCGCCGACATCGGAGCGTTCCGGCGATGGCCCCGGTGCACCTGGCGGCCGGGTCTGCGCGAGGCCGGACTCGAACCGGCAAGGAGTTTCCCCCGGGGGTTTTTGAGACCCCTGCGGTTACCATTTCGCCACTCGCGCTCCGGACCGGCCGGACGTCCCGACAGCCGGGACGCACGCTCTATAGCGGCTTCGCGCCGCCGCGTCAGCCCGGTGCGCACCGATGGGCGCCGCAATCGATCGCCGCGCGGCCGATCGCGATCGGGCAGGCCCCCGCGCCGGGGCACCCATTCCGTCCGTCCCGAAGACCGCGCGGCGCCTGTGGCCGAACAGGGTGGACGCGCCCAGGTGCGGGACGAGGCGATGCCGCCGGGGCCGGACCCTGGAGCGATCGGTGTTGACAGTCGGACCGAGGCTCGCCTGGCCCCCGGAGCTTGCCGATCGGTGTCAGACCGCGTCCAGCTCCGGCTGCACGACCCCCAGCAGCCGCGCCTGCAGCGCCGGATCGGCCTCCAGCGCCCGCGCGCTGCCGGCGAACGCCACCTGGCCGTTCACCAGCACGTAGGCGCGATCGACCAGCGGCAGCACCGTCTCGGCGTGGTGTTCCACGATCACCATCGCGACCGCGCCGCGCAGCCGGGCCAGCGCCGCCATCACCTCCTGCACGATCGCCGGCGCCAGGCCCTCGAAGGGTTCATCAAGCAGGATCAGTTTTGCCGGCACCATCAGCGCCCGCGCGATGGCCAGCATCTGCCGCTCACCGCCCGACAGGCTTTCCGCCCGCGCGCGCGCCAGCACGCGCAGCTTCGGGAACAGATCGTAGACCTCGTCGAGGCGCGCCCCGCCCGGTCGCGCGGCGAGCCGCAGGTTGTCGATCACCGTCAGGTTCGGAAACACCCGCCGGCCCTCCGGCACCAGCGAGATGCCGCGGCGGTTGATCTCGAAGCTCGGCCGCCCGACGATCGCCGCGCCTTCCAGGGTGATGCCCCCGGAGGAGGCGCGCACGGTCCCGGTGATCGCGCGCAGCAGGGTGGTCTTGCCGACGCCGTTGCGGCCCAGCAGCGCGACCGCCTCGCCGGCACCCACGCGAAGATCGATCCCGTCGAGCACCGTGCTGCCGCCGTAACCGGCCCGCAGCCCCTTGATTTCCAGCAACGGGAGGGCCGGAGCGGTCGATACCGCGCCCGGTGCCGGGGTCACGAAGGCCGGCGGAGCACCGTGCGCGGTGCCGAGATAGGCGGTGATCACCTCCGGGTTCGCCGCCACCTCGGCCGGCTTGCCGTCGGCGATCAGCCTTCCCTGGTGCAGCACCGAAATGCGGTCCGATAGTGCCAGCACCCGGTCGATGTCATGCTCGATCAGCAGCACGGCATGGGTTTCCGCCAGCCGGCGGATCAGCCGCCCGACCACCTCGCGGTCGGCCTCGGCGAGCCCTGCCAGCGGCTCATCGAGCAGCAACAGCTTGGCGTCGGTCGCCAAGGTGATGGCGATTTCGAGCAGCCGCTTCTCCCCATGCGCCAGGCTCTCGCAGGTTTCTGCCGCGCGGTCGGCGAGGCCGACCGCGTCGAGCAGCGACCAGGTGCGCGCGTTCACCGCCTCCATCCGGTAGGCGTCGCGCCACAAGTTACTCGCCCCGGCCGCGCGCGCCTGCACCGCGATGCGCACGTTCTCGAACGCGGTCAGGGTGCGGAAGACGCTCAAAATCTGGAACGACCGGCCGAGCCCGAGCCGCACCCGGCGGTAGTCCGACAGGCGGGTGATGTCGCGGCCCTGGAACCGGATCACCCCGGCGTTGGGCGCCAGCAGCCCGGTCAGCATGTTGAAGAACGTGGTCTTGCCGGCCCCGTTCGGGCCGATGAAGCTGTGCAGCCGGAACGGGAACACGTCGAGCCGCAGGTCGGCGGCGGTGACGAGGGAGCCGAACCGCTTGTGCAGCCCCTCGACCGTCAGGATCGGCCGGGCGGGGTCCAGTTCCAGATGCGCGCTCCGCCAGGGCGCGATCCGCGCCGGGCGCGGCGGGATCCCGGGCCGGGTCAGGGTCCAGCGCGGACGCCGAGTGATCCGCTGCACCAGCCCCGTGATCCCCTCCGGCGAGCCGAGCGCGAACACCAGGATGATCGGGGCGAAGATCAGCCACCAGTTCGCGGTCAGCGCCGAGAGCCGGTCCTCCAGGATGACGAAGGCGATGGCGCCCCACAGCGGGCCGAGGAACTGGTGCACGCCCCCCAGCACCACCATCAGCAGCGCATCGCCCGCGTGCTGCCAGCCGAGGTTGTCGGCGTAGGCCCCGCGCAGCAGCAGCGCGAGCAGCGACCCCGCATAGCCGACCACGACCCCCATCACCACGAAGGCGATCAGCTTGAGCAGGAAGGTGTTGTAGCCGAGGCTGCGCACCCGCTGCTCGTTGTCGCGCAGCGCCTGCAGGGTGCGCCCGAACGGCGAATGGGCGATCCGCCACAGCAGCCACATCCCGAGCGTCACGGTCGCCAGGGTGAAGGCGTGGAACACCGCCGGGTCGCCCATCAACGGGCGGGGCACGTTCTGCAGCCCGTTCTCCCCCCCGGTGAGCGCGGTCCATTTGAACGCGATCTCGAACGCGGTCTGCGAGAACGCCAGGGTCAGCAGCGAGAAATAGAGGCCGCGCCGGCGCAGGATGATGAGGCCGATCACGACCGCGAGCAGCAGGCTGAAGCCGGCCGCGAAGACCAGCGCTTCGATCTCGTTGCCCATGCCGCGCAGGAGCGCGATCGCGGTGGCGTAGCTGGCGCAGCCGAAGAACACCGCGGCGCCGAACGGCACCAGGCCGGTGTAGCCCACCAGCAGATTCACCGCCGCGCCGTACAGGGTGTAGATGGCGATCTCGGCGATCAGGCTCTCGGGTGCGTTGATCGCGTGCCACAACGCGGTCAGCGCCAGCAGCACCACGGCCACCCACAGGATCGGATGGCGCAGCACACCCGCCAGCGCGGGCCGGCGGGCCGCGGCGGCGTGGGTTTCGGCGCTCATTCGAACCGCTCCCAGCGCTCGCCGAGCAGGCCGCGCGGGCGGATCAGCAGCACCGCCGCCATGAAGATGTACATGATCGCGCCGGAGGCGGCGGGGGCGAGCTGGATCGTGATGGTGACGACCTCGCCCACCAGCAGCCCGGCGATCACCGCGCCGGGGAAGGACCCGAGCCCGCCGATCGTCACGATCACGAAGGCCGGCATGATGGCGTTTTCCGAGATCGTCGGATCGACCGTCCACAGCGGCGCGGCCAGTACCCCGGCGATGCCGGCGATCGCGCAGCCGAGGCCGAACACCGCGGTGAGTACCCGCGGCAGGCGAATGCCGAGCAGCCCGACCATCTCCGGATCGCGCGACCCGGCGCGCAGGATGCGGCCGTAGGGCGTGAACTGCAGGAACGCCCACAGCCCCGCCAGCAGCGCCACGGTCACCAGGAAGACCGCGAACCGGTAGCGGGTGACGAGCACCGGACCCCAGAGGAAGATCCCGGTCAGGAACGGCGGGGCGTTGAACGGCAGGCCGAGCCCGCCCCAGATCAGCTTCGTCAGCGCCTCCAGCATCAGCGCCAGCGCGAAGGTCACGATCAGGCTGATCAGCGGTTCCTTGTCGTACAGGTGGTGGATCAGCAACCGTTCCACCACCATCCCGACCACCCCGACCAGGATCGGCGCCAGCAACACCGCCGGCCAACCGAGCGTGTTGAACAGGGTGACCGCGAAATACGCCCCCAGCGCGAAGAACCCGCCATGGGCGAAATTCACGATCCCGAGCAGGCCGAAGATGATGGAAAGGCCGATCGCGATGAGCACGTAGAGCCCGCCCAGTACCAGGCCGTTGGCCAACTGGGACAGCCACAGCGACAGCATCGCGACCGGCCTTCCGGTCAGGCCGGTGGGAAGTGGCAGCCGACCTCGGCCTCGGTGCCGTACACCTTCGCCAGGTCGGCCTTGTTCTTCGGCACCGTGGCGATCACGTTGAAATAATCCCACTTGTCGGTGATCTTCGGCTTCACCTGCACCACCAGGTTGGACAGCAGCATCTGGTGGTCGAAGTTGCGGTAGGACGAGCCGGTGCCGCTGTCCTTCCAGTGCTCCAGCGCCTCGACGATCGCCATCGGCCTGGTCGATTTCGCCGCCTGGATCGATTCGAACAGCGAGCGGGCGCCGAGCCATCCCATCCAGGACTTGTCGGCCGCGGGCTTGCCGTATTTCTTCTCGTGATCGGCCGCCATCCGCTTCTCGGCCGCCGTGTTGGCCGGGTTCCGGTACCACCAGAGCGAGGTGTAGATCCCGGTGGCCGCCTGCGGGCCGACGCCCCAGATGTCGGAATCGCCGATCGCGATCTCCGCGAACGGGATCTGGCCCTTCATCCCCATGTCGTTCCACTGCTTGAGGCAGGTGCCGAGATCGCCGGCCAGCCCGCCCAGCACCACGTCCGGCTTGGCCTCGCGGATCTTCAGGATGTAGGCGCTGTAGTCGGCGGTGTTCAGCGGCACCGTGTCGTCACCCACGATGGTGCCGCCGGCGGCCTTCAGCAGCGCCTTGAAGGACTTCGCGATATCCTGGCCGAAGGCGTAGGACGCGGTGAGGAAGTACCACTTCTTGCCGTAGCCCATCAGGAACGGCGCGAACATGTCCGCCTGCACGTTCACCGGCGTGTTCAGCCGGAACGTGTAGCGGCTGCAATTCTTGCCGGTCATCTCGGTGGCGGCGGCGTTGTTGCAGACGTAGGGGATTTTCAGCTCCTGGGCCGCCGCCTCCTCGGCCAATGCGGAGGAACTGAGCGTGCCGCCGAGCACGGCAACAACCTTCTCCTCCTGCACCAATTTTCGGAAATTCTGTTCTGCGCCCTGGGTGGAGGGCTCGTCGTACCATACGAGCTCGATGGGACGGCCGTTGATCTTGTTGCCCCGTTCGGCGGCGGCGAGCTGGGTGCCGTTCCACAGGTACTGGGCCTGCGCGGCGATGCTCCCGGTCTTGGCGAGCAGCACGCCGATGCGGATCGGACCGGCCGCCTCGGCCGGGCGGATGAACGGCATCCCGAGGCCGGTGGCGGCCCCAGCGGCCCCCGCCGCGGTCAGCAGGCTCCGGCGTGTGGTGCCGGCGTGGCGCAGACTCATCACGTTTTCTCCCTGGTGCTGCGCGCCTTGAGGACTGCGCGCTTCCGGCTTTCTGGTAGGATGGAACCGGGAAGCGAGGCAAGAGGCCGCGGGCGCGCTTGTCGGCCGCCATCGCCGCGGGTACTAGGGGATGCCCTCCCTGCTCGGTAAGCGGAGCCTCCCCATGACCTATCTCGTTGCCGCCGACCTTCCGACCGCCCCCGCCGGCGAGCGGTTCCGCGCCCTGCTCGCCCGGCCGGGAATCCTGCAGCTCCCCGGCGCGCACAACGGCCAGGCGGCGCTACAGGCGCGCGCGGCCGGGTTCGACGCGCTCTATCTGTCGGGTGCGGCGATGAGCGCGCAGATGGGCCTGCCCGACCTCGGCATCATCACCGTCGACGAGGCCTGCTTCTTCGTCCGCCAGCTCGCCCGCGCCTCCGGCCTGCCGGTGCTGGTCGACGGCGACACCGGCTACGGCGAGGCGCTCAACGTCATGCACATGGTGCGCAGCTTCGAGGACGCCGGCGCCGCCGCGGTGCATATCGAGGACCAGTTGCTGCCGAAGAAATGCGGCCACCTGAACGACAAGAAGCTCGCCGACCCGCACGACATGGCGGCCAAGATCGCCGCCGCCGCGCGCGCCCGCCGCCATCTGGTCATCGTCGCCCGCACCGACGCGGCCGCCAGCGAGGGGATGGACGGCGCGGTCGCCCGCGCGAAGCTCTATCTGGAGGCCGGCGCCGACGTGATCTTCCCCGAGGCGCTGACCAGCGGCGAGATGTTCCGCGACTTCGCCGCGCCGGGTGCGACGCGCCGCTGCTCGCCAACATGACCGAGTTCGGCCGCACGCCGTTCTTCACCGCCGCCGAGTTCGAGGCCATGGGCTACAAGATGGTGATCTGGCCGGTGAGCTCGCTGCGCGTCGCCAACAAGGCGCAGGCCGAGCTGTATGCCGTCCATCCGCCGCGACGGCGGCACCCAGGCGATGATCGACCGCATGCAGACCCGGGCCGAACTGTACGAGACGATCGGCTATCACGACTACGAGGCGCTCGACGCCTCCATCGTCACCACGATCATCCCGCAGGGCATGCCGCAGCGCTGACCGCGACGGGTCACGCGGAGCGGCCATGACGGACGCCGCCCCAACGGACGCAGCGCTGCCGGACACTGCACTGACGGATACCGCCCCCCGGCGGCCGATCTATATCGGCAGCGAGATCTACCGCAATTCCAGCTACGGGCCGAAGCATCCGCTCGCGGTGCCGCGCGTGTCGGTCTGCACCGATCTCTGCCGCGCGCTCGGCTGGCTGCCCGAGGACGCCTACCGCGACGCGCCGATGGCGCGCGACGCCGAGCTCGCCCGCTTCCACACCCGGGAGTACATCGCCGCCCTGCGCCGCGCCGAGGCCACGCAACACGTGAGCGAAACCGACCGCACCCGCCACCGGCTCGGCGTCGAAGGCAATCCGGTCTACCCTGAGATGTTCCGCCGCCCCGCGATCTCCGCCGGCGGGGTGCTGCTGGCGGCACGGCTCACGGCAGACGGCGGCATCGTGCACTGCCCCGGCGGCGGCACGCATCACGGCAAAGCGGACCGCGCCTGCGGCTTCTGCTTCATCAACGACCCGGTGCTCGGGCTGCTCGCCTGGCGCGACCAGGGCCTCGCGCGCATCGCCTACCTCGACATCGACGCGCATCACGGCGACGGCGTGCAGGACGCCTTCCACGACGATCCCGACGTGCTGACCATCAGCCTGCACGAGGCCGGCCGCTGGCCCTGCACCGGCGCCGCCGAGGATCGCGCCGGAGGCGCCGCGCGCAACTTCCCCCTGCCCGGCTGGCTGCAACGACACCGAGTTCCGCACCCTGATCGATACCGCCGTCCTGCCGCTGATCCGCGCCCACCGGCCGCAGGCGATCCTGCTGCAGGCCGGGGCGGATGCGCTGGAGGAAGACCCGCTGGCCCGGCTGTCGCTGTCCAACAACGCCCATTGCGCGGTGGCCGCGGCGTTGCGCAACCTGGCGCCGCGGCTGGTCGTGCTCGGCGGCGGCGGCTACAACCCCTGGAGCGTGGGGCGGTGCTGGGCCGCCATCTGGGCCACGCTCAACGACCTGCCGATCCCCGACATCCTGCCGCCGGCGGCCGAGGCGGTGCTGCGCGGCCTGCGCTTCGACCGCGCCGCCGGACGCAATCCGCCCGCCCACTGGTTCACCACCCTGCGCGATCCCCCGCGCGAAGGCCCGGTGCGGGCGGACATCCCGCGCCTCGCCGCTGCCGCCCTGAAGGAGAGCCCGTCCGCATGAACCGCCGCATCCTCCTCGCCCTGCTGATCGCCGCTCCGATCGCCGCCTTCGCCCCATCGGGATTTGCCCAATCGGGATTTACCCAGTCCGATCCGAAGGGACCGCAGCCGGAACTGGCCAGGGAGCACCTGACGATCGTGACGCAGGACGGAAAGCGCCACGCTTTCGACGTGGAAATGGCGCGTACGCAGCAGCAGCAGATCACCGGGCTGATGTACCGCACCAAGGTCGCCCCCGACGGCGGGATGCTGTTCGTCTGGCCCACGCCCATCGTCTCGCAGATGTGGATGAAGCACACCCTCGTGCCGCTCGACATGGTGTTCATCCGGGCCGACGGCACGATCGATTCGATCGCCGAGGACACCGTGCCGCAGAGCCTGCGTGTCGTCTCCAGCCACGGCAAGGTGACCGCCACCTTGGAACTGGCCGGCGGCACCACCCGACGGCTCGGCATCACGGTGGGCGACAAGGTCGAGGGGCCGATGTTCCACCCCGCCGGGTGATGTGCTAGCGGAGGGCGGCAGGGGCCTGAGGGTCCTTGGCTTTTCCCTCTCGGGGCGTGGCGCAGCCTGGTCAGCGCGCGTGTTTTGGGTACACGAGGCCGCCGGTTCAAATCCGGCCGCCCCGACCACCAACGTAAGGACAGAACAATCCCCATGCGCGCGCGCATCTACCAGCCGCCGAAGAACGCCATGCAATCCGGCCGCGCCGGCACGCATCACTGGGTGCTGGAGTTCGAACCCGCCGCCCCGCGCCGCGCCGACCCGCTGATGGGCTGGATCGGCAGCACGGACACGCAGACCCAGGTCCGCCTCGGCTTCGCCACCAGCGCGGAAGCCGTGGCCTACGCCGAAAAGCACGGCATCGCCTACGAACTCGAACGCCCGACGGAGCACCGCCAGCACCCGAAGGCCTACGCGGACAACTTCCGCTACGGGCGGCGGGAGATGTGGACGCACTGATACCAGCCGGCCGTGATGCCGACCCTTCCGATATTAGGTAGCAACGGCCAACGCGGCAACGAAGCCGGCGTCCCGCTGATTCCCTATAGCACGGCCGCCAGGGAAAGGGTCCGGGCTTTGGCAGAGAGGAGGAAATGCTGAGACATTAGATCGTATCCGCTGGGTGTCGAGCGAATATGATCTATTCAGACCGGCCTTGTCAATCGGAAAAGATCGTATATGATCGGGTCCAGTCGGTTTTGACCGGAGACGATCATGGCGATATCAGCCAAGGAGCGGGAATGGGCGGACAAGGCCCGTCGCTTCCTCAAGGCCGAGCTAAAGCGGGCTGACCTGACCTATGCCGAGCTTGCCCGGCGGCTCAATGACCATGGGTTTGAGGGAGAGACCGAGGCATCCGTGAACAGTAAGCTGGTCCGGGGCACCTTCTCGGTGACGTTCTTCTTGGCCTGTCTGGCCGTACTGGGAATCGCGGCGCTGGTGCTGGCGGACCTTTAGGACCACGAATAGCCCGGTTCGAATCAGAGACCGAGATTGCGAACCACATGAGCGACGATCCAGGCACAAAACGCCCAGAGCAAAGCGGAGAGGGGGATGGAGGCATTCCCCCAGACGGCCCCCAGATAGGCGGCGGCGCCCAAAGCAATGATGGAAAGCGCAGCTACCTCTATCACAGCTATCAGAGAAGCAAGGAATTTCTCCGGAATACCAAATCTGACCATTGGCTTGCGATCGGTACGTGGGTGCTCGTAATCCTGACGTGGAACCTGGTACGGAACGATCAGGATGCCTTCATAACCGCTAACCGCGCGTGGATTAGCCCGTCCGCCATGCACTTGGATCGGCCGCTCGAATACAATAGCCCGGTCGAGGTGGTGGTATTCGCGCAGGACACCGGGCGCGCACCTGCCACAAACGTAGCATATCGCTTTCACGAGTTCTTGGTCAAATACATTCCTGATGGAAGCGCCCCGACGAGCCCAACCGATCGTCCCAATACCGCATGCGACGGCTTGACCCCAACTCGCGGCGAGGGCGCGGTCATCTATCCAGGAAAAACAAATGCCTTCATAGAATCTGACTTTCCTGATACGCCAGGCAATCGGGCGATTGTGATTCAAGCCAGAACACGGCAGAAAACCATGATAATAGACGGCTGTATCGCATACCGCACATTCAATTCCGACCACATAAGCAAATTTCAATTCATGTTGCGGGACGTGCCAGGCCCAAGCTGTATTATCATTGGCGTTGAGAACATGAACTGCGCGTGGCACTTTAACGCTACCGGCACTGGAGCCGACGCCAATTAACAAAATGGCCAGCGCCATCCCCTTCCACACGACTCACCTACCGCCCGGAATATGGGAGTAGGGCCGCCCCCGACCTGGTTTTGGTCTGGTGGCGCTTGCTACATGATACCGGACCCTTCCGGCATCGCGGCCGGCTGGTATCGCGCGCAGGGTTGGCGTGGCGGCTGCGCGCAAAACAACGACTCATACCAGCCGGCGCGTGAGTCAGTATCCCTGCCGGCTGGTATGACCCCGGCGCGGGGCGGACGGGGCAGGCGGTTCCCCGGCGCCGACCGGCTCATGCCGGCTGGCGCACGCTCCGAGCCTTCGATGCGAAGGCACTGATCCGGAATTTCCCGTCGCGGCAGGAAAGGTTCCGGTGCCGTGGCAGGGAAACCCTCGCGCCCCATCCCGGCCCCCGGCGGGACCCGGATCGCCTCGCCCGGGGCATCAGTGCTGATGCACGTAGCTCCCCGGAGCCTCCGCCAGCGGCGGAAAATCCTTGCCGCCGAGCGGCGGTGGCGGGATGGGAGGGCCGGAGCGCGCGGCCAGGAAGGCGGCCCATTCCAGCCACCAGGACCCCTCCCGCGGCGCCGTCGCCGCAAGCCACTCCTCCGGCCCCAGGTAGCGGTCGCCGTGCCGGCGGCGAGCCAGCCGGTAGTGCCGGCGCGGATGCCCGGGCTCGCTCACCACGCCCGCGTTGTGGCCGCCCGAAGTCAGCACGAAGCTCATGTCCCCGTCGTTCAGCAAATGCAGCTTGTACACCGACCGCCAGGGGGCGATGTGATCGGTTTCGGTCCCCACCACGAAGAACGGCGCGCGGATATCGGCAAGCGAGACCGGTCGCCCGTCCACCGGCAGGCGTCCCGCGGCCAGGTCGTTGTCGAGGAACAGCCGGTGCAGATACTCCCGGTGCATCCGCGCCGGCATCCGCGTGCCGTCGGCGTTCCAGGCCATCAGATCGTTCGGCAGTTCACGCTCGCCAAGCAGGTAGTTGCGCACCGCGCGCGACCAGATCAGGTCGTTGGAGCGCAGCAACTGGAACGCGCCCGCCATCTGCCGGCTGTCCAGATAGCCCTGCGCGGTCATCAGGTCGTCGAGGAAGTCGAGCTGGTCCTCGGTGATGAACAATTGCAGTTCGCCCGCTTCGGTGAAGTCGGTCTGCGCGGCGAACAGGCTGATGCTGGCGAGCCGGTCGTCGCCCTCGCGCGCCATGGCGGCGGCGGCGATCGAGAGCAACGTGCCGCCCAGGCAATAGCCGCACGGCATGCATCTTCGCGCCCCGGCATGATCGCGCCCACCGCGTCGAGCGCCGCCATCACGCCCAGGCGACGGTAATCGTCGAGCGACAGATCGCGCTGTGCCGCGGTCGGGTTGCGCCAGGAGATCGCGAACACGGTGTAGCCCTCGCGCCACCAGCCAGCGGATCAGCGAGTTCTGCGGCGACAGGTCGAGGATGTAGTATTTCATGATCCAGGCCGGCACGATCAGCACCGGCTCCGGCCGCACGGTCGCGCGTCGTCGGCGCGTACTGGATCAGCTCGATCAGCTCGTTGCGGAACACCACCTTGCCCGGCGTGGCGGCGATATCGGTGCCGATGCGAAAGCCGGCGGCGTCCGGCCGCCCGCTCAGCGCCTGCTGCAGGTCGCGCAGGAAATTGGCGGCGCCGGTGGCGAGGTTGCGCCCGCCGGTCGCGGCCGTGGCCTCGATCACCTCCGGGTTCAGCCAGGGGACGTTGGAGGGGGAGAAGATGTCGAGCCACTGCCGCGCGGCGAAGGCGACGATGCGGTCGTTGGCGCGCGCGGTGCCTTCCGGCGCGGCGGCCGCGGTGCGCCACCATTCCTCGGTCAGGAGGAAGGCCTGATGGATCAGGTGGAAGGGCGGGTTCTGCCATCCCGGCGCCGCGAAGCGGCGATCTCCGGGTGGGGGGACAATGACGGGAACGCCGGTGGCCGCCGCCTCCACCAGCCGCCGCCCCTGGTGCAGCGCGGCACGCGCGAGGCCCAGCCGGCGGAACGGCGCGTTGGCCAGATGCGTTGCCCAGTCGAGCCAGGCGAGGCCGAGCGCGGTGGGCGACAGACCCAGGGTGGCGCGGCCCTCCGCGGCGTGCACCAGGTTGTCGAGCACGCCGAGATCGGGCAGCGCGACCGGCCCGAAACCCGTCCCGGGGGAACCGCCGGGCAATGCCGGCCGCGCATGCGGTACGAGAGGCGCCCCCGTAAGGGCCGTAGCATTCGGTGTTGCGGTCGCGTCCATGCCGCACTCCTCGCACACCTCCCCCGGGGGCGCGTTGAGGCAGATCAATGCCCCCGCCAGGACCATTGCTCGACCGTCCGGCACGTCACCTCTCCCGCGCCGATGTTCCGGTGCGAGCGATGGCCCGATGCCCCCCTCTGGTCCCCCTCTGGCCTTTCGCCCGCCGCGCCACTAGGGTGCGCGCCGTCTCCCGCAGCCGAGTCCCCCTGTCGCATGCCCGAACAACCCGTCTACAAGCGCGTCCTGCTGAAGCTGTCCGGCGAGGCCTTGATGGGCCGAGCGGGAGTACGGCCTCGACAACGATACGGTGACGGCGATCGCCGCCGACATCGGCGACGTGGTGGCGCTCGGCGTGCAGGTCTGCGTGGTGATCGGCGGCGGCAACATCTTCCGCGGCGTCTCGGCCGCCGCCGACCGGCATGGAGCGCGCCCAGGCCGACTACATCGGCATGCTGGCCACGGTGATGAACGCGCTGGCGATGCAGAGCGCGCTGGAAGCGCGCGGCGTCGCCGACCCGGGTGCAGTCGGCCATCCCGATGTCCACGCGTCTGCGAGCCCTATATCCGCCGCCGCGCCGAGCGGCACATGGAGAAGGGCCGGGTGGTGATCTTCGCCGCCGGCACCGGCAACCCGTTCTTCACCACCGACACCGCCGCCGCCCTGCGCGCCGCCGAGATGGGCTGCGACGCGCTGTTCAAGGGCACCCAGGTCGACGGCGTCTATGCCGCCGACCCGCGGCAAGCGACCCGACGCGCGGAGCGCTACGAGCAGCTCACCTACCAGGACGTGCTGGCGAACGACCTCGCGGTGATGGACGCCGCCGCGATCAGCCTGGCGCGGGAGAACGCGCTGCCGATCGTCGTCTTCAATATCCACGCGCCGGGCGCCTTCGCCGCGGTGGTCCGCGGCGAGGGACGGTTCACCCGGATCATCGAGCAAGGTCGGCCGTGACCCGCCGGAGCGCCTGCCCGCCACCGCCGATTGTTGCCGCCGGCGCCGCGTGGGCGCCGCGGCGGCGCTGAGCGGGCCCTCGGTCCGCGGGCGCACGGAATGATCGTCTTCCAGCCGCGGCGGATCATCGGCCGCTGGACGGAGGGTTACGCCCTCGACCTGCACACGCACGCGAGCCGCTTCCTCGGCGACGACGAATTCGGCCACCCGCAGTTCGAGACCACGCGGACCGAAGCGGGCGATCTGCTGTACCGGTTGAAATACGGCCAGGAGACCGCTGCCGTCGCGCTGCTCGCCGAGGCTCTGGTGGCGCTGCTGCGGCGCTGGAACCCCGATGTGGACCGGCTTGTCCCGGTTCCCTGGTCCTCCGCCCGGGCGCTCCAGCCGGTGCCGCTGCTCGCGACCGAGATCGCGCGGCAGACCGGCCTGCCCCTGGTCACAGGCGCGCGAAGGCGACGGGATATCCCGCAACTCAAAAACGTCTATGATCTGGACCAACGGCTACAGTTGCTCGACGGCCTGTACGAGGTCGATCGGGCCGCCATCCAGGGGGGACGGATCCTGCTGTTCGACGATCTCTACCGATCGGGTGCCACCATGAACGAGGTGACCGCAACCCTGTACGGGGCGGGTGCGGCCGCGGCGGTCATGGCCCTGACCGTGACCCGAACCCGGAGCAACCAATGACCCGGCTCTTCCTCGGCGGCTCCCGCCACGTCACCCGGCTACCCGGGCTGGTTCTCGACCGGCTGGCGGCGCTGCTGGAGGGCGCACCCGCGGTCCTGATCGGCGACGCCGCCGGGGCGGACGCAGCACTGCAACATGTGCTGCACGCGCGCGGCTATCGGCGGGTGGAAATCTTCTGTTCGGACGGGCTGTGCCGCCACAACCTTGGCAACTGGCCGGTCCGCGCGGTCCCCACCGGGCGCCGCGCGCGGGATGCACAATTCTACGCGGTCAAGGACCGCGCCATGGCCGAGGCCGCCACTGACGGCCTGATGGTCTGGGACGGACGCAGCCCCGGCACGATCGGCAACGCTCGTCGCCTGGTCGCGCAGGACAAGCCGGTGATGATCTGCACAGTCCCGGAGCAACGTTGGGACGATCTGCGCGATGCGGCGTCGTGGCAGGCGTTCCTGGCGCGGCAGGACCCCGGGCTGCGCCGGCTGCTCAACGATCGCGCCGGCCTGGAACCGGCCGCGCCCGGCGCGCCGACCCAGGCCATGCTGGCAATCTGAGGGGCGCCAGCGTCATGTCGCACGACCTCAATCGCCGGCACGATCCTCTGTCGCCGCGACGACCGGGCGCGCCCCGGCCGCCCTCACCTTGCCGCCGGATTCTAACGGGAGGCCCATCATGCCAGCCGATCTCAACGCCCTGAAGCAGGACCTCACCCGCCGGATGGACGGCGCGCTGGAGACGCTCAAGCGCGAATTCTCCGGCCTGCGCACCGGCCGCGCCAGCCCGGCGCTGCTGGAGCCGGTGCGGGTCATGGCCTACGGCAACGAGGTGCCGCTGAACCAGGTGGGCACCGTCGGGCTCGCCGGAGCCGCGCATGCTCACGGTCCAGGTCTGGGACCGCTCCCTGGTCGGCGCGGTGGACAAGGCGATCCGCGAGTTCGGGCCTCGGCCTCAACCCGTCCGCCGACGGCCAGTTGGTGCGGGTGCCGATCCCGCAGCTCACCGCCGAGCGGCGCACCGAGCTGGTCAAGGCCGCGCACAAATACGCCGAAGGCACGCGGGTCGCGGTGCGCGGCGTGCGCCGCGACGGCATGGAGCAGGTCAAGGGCTTCGAGAAGAAGCACGAGATCGGCGAGGACGTGGCCAAGCACTGGCACGAGGACGTGCAGAAGCTGACCGACCAGTACATCAAGCGGGTCGACGAGATGCTGGCCGACAAGGAACGCGACATCCGCCAGGTCTGAGGCCGCCCCGGTGTCCCTCCGCGCGCGCCCCGCGCCGCCGCGCCGCCGCGGACGATCCCGCCGGCGCTGCCCACCCATGTCGCCATCATCATGGACGGCAACGGCCGCTGGGCCGCCGCGCGCCACCTGCCGCGGATCGCCGGCCATCGCGAAGGCGCCCGCGCCGTGCGCCGCACCATCGAGGCGGCGATCCGCCACGGCGTGCCCTGGCTGACGCTCTACGCCTTCAGCAGCGAGAACTGGCGCCGCCCGGCGGGCGAGGTGTTCGACCTCACCGGCCTGCTGCGCCACTACCTCGAATCCGAACTGGCCGAACTGGCGGCCGCCGGCGTGCGGCTGCGCATCATCGGCGAGCGCGACCGGTTCGCCCGCCGACATCCAGGCCGACCTCGCCGCCGCCGAGGCCGGCACCGCGGCCAACACCGGCTCAACCTGACGGTCGCGCTGTCCTACGGCGCGCGCGCCGAGACTCGCCGCCGCGGCACGGCGGATCGCCGCCGAGGCGCAGGCCGGCACGCTCGACCCCGCGACGCGTGGACGAAGCCGCCGTCGCGTCCCGGCTGTTCACCGCCGGCATCCCGGACCCCGACCTGCTGATCCGCACCTCCGGCGAGCAGCGGCTGTCCAACTTCCTGCTCTGGCAGGCCGCCTATGCCGAGCTCGTGTTCCACGACGTGCTGTGGCCGGACTTCGCCGAGGCGCAGTTCGCCGCGGCGCTGGCCGACTACGCACAGCGGGAGCGGCGGTTCGGCGCGCGTCCTGCGCTGAGTCGCCTCCCCCGCGCGCTGGACGCGATCTGCGCCTGCGGGCTGGTCTCGGCGCTGGTGCTGGCGCCGCTCGCGCTGGCCGGCGATCTGGTTCGGCGGCACGGTGTTCCTGGTCGCTGATCGTCGCCGCCGCTGCGGCGGCTGGCGATCGAGTGGGCGGCGGCTGTGCCGGCTCGGCCCGGCATGGCGAGGCCGCGCCGCGGCCGGGGTCGGCTGGATCGCTGCTCGCCGCCGGCTGCGCTGCTCTGGCTGCGCGCCGACCCGCTGGCCGGGCGGGCGAACCTGTCGGCTTCCTGGTGCTGCTGGTCTGGGCGAGCGACGTCGGCGCCTATCTGGCCGGGCGGCTGATCGGCGGGCCGCGGCTGGCGCCGGCGATCTCCCCGGGCAAGACCTGGTCCGGCGCGGCCGGCGGGCTGGTCGGCGCGGCCTGCGTCGGGCTCGCGGTCGCGGGCTGCACGGCTGGCGGCACGGCACCCTGGGCACGCTCGGGCTCGCCCGTGCGCGGCGGTGGCGGCAGGGCTGTCGGTGCTGGGCCAGGCTCGGCGATCTGGCCGAGAGCCTGGGCCAAGCGCTGCTTCGGCGTGAAGGACTCCGGTCGGCTGATCCCCGGCCATGGCGGCCTGCTCGACCGGCTGGACGCGGCTGCTCGCCGTGCTGCCGGCGGCGGCGCTGCTGGCGCTATGGGCTCGGACCTGGGGTAGTGCTGTGGCGATGAACGCACATTCCACGCCGCCGCGCACGGTCACCCTGCTCGGCAGCACCGGCAGCGTCGGCACCCAGACGGTCGATCTGCTGGCCGCCGCGCCACCGGGTCGGTTCCGGGTGCGCGCCCTGGTGGCCGGGCGCAACGCCGCGCTGCTGGCCGAGCAGGCGCTGGCGCTCGGCGCCGAGCTTGCGGTGATCAGCGACCCGGCCGCGCTACGCGGCACTTGCGACAGGCGCTGGCCGGCAGCCGCGTGCGCGCCGCCGCCGGCCCCGCCGCGGTGGTCGAGGCCGCGGCGCTGGCGGCCGACTGGACCATGGCGGCGATCACCGGCGCCGCCGGCCTGGCCGCCGACGCTGGCCGCGATCCGCCGCGGCGGGGCGGTCGCGCTGGCCAACAAGGAGGCGCTGGTCTGCGCCGGCGACGTGATGCTGCGCGCGGTCGCTGAAGCCGGCGCGACCCTGCTGCCGGTCGATTCCGAGCACAACGCCATCTTCCAGTCGCTCGCCGACGGCAACCGCGGCGCGGTGGAGACGATCGTGCTGACCGCCTCGGGCGGCCCGTTCCGCACCGCGACCCGCGAGCGAGATGGCGCACCGTCACGCCGGAGGCGGCGCTGCAAGCACCCGGTCTGGTCGATGGGCGCCAAGATCAGCATCGATTCCGCCACCCTGATGAACAAGGGCCTGGAGGTGATCGAGGCGGCCCGGCTGTTCGCCCTGCCGGAGCCGGCGATCGAGGTGCTGGTGCACCCGCAGTCGGTGATCCACGGCATGGTCTGCTACCACGGACGGCAGCGTGCTGGCGCAGCTCGGCTCGCCCGACATGCGCATCCCGATCGCGCACACGCTGGCCTGGCCGGCACGCATGGCAACCACGGCGCGGCGGCTCGACCTCGCCGCGCTGGCACGGCTCGATTTCTTCGCCCCCGACCCGGAGCGGTTTCCGGCGCTGGCGCTGGCGCGGGAGGCCTTGCGGGCGGGCGGTGGCGCCCCCACCATTCTGAGCGCCGCCAACGAGGTGGCGGTCGACGCATTCCTGCGGCAGCGGATCGGATTTCTGGATATCGCGGAAACCGCCGCGCGGGTGTTGGATCGGTTGGGAATTTGCAAGATCAATACACTGGACGATGTCGTGGAAGTCGATACGGCAGCGCGACGGGCAGCGGAAGCGGTGGTGTCGGCGCGATAAGCGTGGTAGACGAAGATTTTGATCTGTGGCGAGCTGACTGGATCTGCTGTTCCGGCACCAGGGCCTCGCTTTTCCGGCACAGGATAGCGACGTGACCCACGCCCTGCCCGACCTCCTTCGCAGTGCCGGCGCCTTCGTCGTGGTCCTGGGCGTACTGGTGTTCGTCCACGAGCTCGGCCATTACCTCGCGGCGCGCTGGCGCGGCGTGAAGGTCGATGCGTTCTCCATCGGCTTCGGCCGGCCGATCGTGACCCGCACCGACCGCCGCGGCACGCTCTGGAAGGTCTCGTGGATCCCGCTCGGCGGCTACGTGAAGCTGCACGGACAGGAACGGCCGGAGGACGCGTCGGAGGCAGTGCGTGCCTCCTGGGTTCCCGGCCAGACCTTCCATGAAAAGTCGGTGGGCTCGCGCGCCATCGTGGTCGCCGCCGGCCCGGCGGCGAACTTCCTCCTGGCGATCGTGCTGTTCGCCTTCCTGTTCGCCGTCATCGGCCACCCGGTTACCCTGCCGGTGGTGCAGACCGTGCTGCCCAGTTCCGCCGCCGCCACCGCCGGCCTTCGCGCCGGCGACCATATCGACGCCGTCGACGGGCAGCGCATCGCCGATTTCCAGGCGCTGCAGGAAGTCGTCGAGGCGAACCCCGGCACCCGCCTGGTCCTGACCCTCACGCGCGCCGGCAAGACCCTGACGGTGCCGGTGGTGATCGGGACCCATACGGTCGACGGACACCGGGCGGGCCTGCTCGGCGTGGCCGGCGGGCTGCTCGCGTACCGGCCGATGGCGCTCCCCGCCGCGATCGGCGCCGGCGTGCGGGAAACCTGGGTCGTCACCGCCAAGACCGCGCAGGGCGTGAGCCAGATGATCGCCGGCACGCGCGGCACCAAGGATCTCGGCGGCCCGCTGCGCATCGCCCAGCTCTCGGGCCAGGTGGCGGAACTCGGCCTGCCCAGCCTGCTGTCGTTCATCGCCGTGCTGTCGGTGAACATCGGGCTCATCAACCTGTTCCCGATCCCGGTGCTGGATGGCGGGCACCTGCTGTTCTACCTGTTCGAGGCGGTCCGCGGCCGACCGCTGCCGGCGCGCGCGCAGGAATACGGCTTCCGCGCCGGGCTCGCCCTGCTCGCCGGGCTGTTCGTGTTCGCCACCTGGAATGACCTCAGCCATCTCGGCCTGTTCCACTGGCTTGCCGGCTGAGCCGCCGCCCCGGCTGCGGCTGGCGGGACTGCGCAGCGCACTCGCCGGCCCGTTCGATCTGACCCTGGCGGCCGGCGAATGCGTCGCCATCACCGGCCCGTCCGGAGCCGGAAAGTCGCTGCTGCTGCGCATGATCGCCGATCTCGACCCGAACGAGGGTGAGGTCTGGCTGGACGGGCAGGAGCGGCGCACCTGGTCCGCACCTGCCTGGCGCCGGCAGGTGGTCTACAATGCGGCCGAGGCCGGCTGGTGGGCCGACCGGGTCGCCCCCCATTTCCCCGGTGCGGCCCTGGCTGCGACCCGGGTCCTGGCCCCGCGCCTCGGCCTCGATCCCGCCCTGCTCGACGCTGCGGTGGCACGGCTCTCCACCGGGGAACGCCAGCGCCTGGCCCTGCTGCGCGCCCTGGCGGGCGACCCGTCGGTGCTGCTGCTGGACGAGCCGACCGGCGCGCTCGACGAGGCCAGTCACAGGGCTGGTGGAGGCGCTGCTCGCCGCCCGCCTCGCCACCGGCACCACGATCCTGATGGTCACCCACAACCCTGCCCAGGCGGCCCGGATGGGCAAGCGCCACCTGCGGCTCGCGGACCGGCGGCTGGTCGCCGCATGACGCCGATCCTGCTCACCTGGCCCGACGTCGCCATCGCCTCCTTGCTGCTGCTGGTGGACGGGGCGCTGTCGGTCTGGCTCGGCCTCGGCCTGCACCGGCCGCTCGCGGTGGCGGCGACGCGGATGGTGGTGCAGCTCATCGCGGTGGGGCTGGTCCTGCGGGTCGTGTTCACCCTGGCCTCGCCGATTGCGACCCTGACCGTCGTCCTGGTGATGACCGCCATCGCGGCGCGCGAGGTGGCGGCGCGGCCGGAACAGCGCCTGTCCCGCTTCGGCAACCTGGCGGTCGGCGCCTCGGCGGTGACCTTCGCCACTTTCCTCACCGCCGTGCTGGCGCTGACGACGGCGATCCGGCCGACCCCCTGGTACGATCCGCGCTACGCGGTGCCGCTGGCCGGGATCGTGCTGGGGAACGTGCTGAACGGGGCGAGCCTGGCGCTCGACAGCCTGCTCGGCGGCGTGATGCGGGAACGGGCGGCGATCGAGGCGCAGCTCGCACTCGGCGCGCCGTACCGGCAGGCGATGCGGGGGCTGGTGCGCGCCTCCGTCCGCCGCGCGCTGCTGCCGATCGTGAACACCATGTCGGCCGCCGGCGTGGTGACCCTGCCGGGGATCATGACCGGGCAGATCCTGGCCGGGATGGACCCGCTGGAAGCGGCCAAATACCAGATTCTGCTGATCTTTCTCCTGGCCGGCGGGAGCGGTCTGGCAGCGGTCGCGGTGGTGATACTGGCCACCAGGCGGCTGACCGACGACCGCCAGCGGCTGCGTCTGGACCGGCTGGCGGCGAAGCACGGCGGCGGCTGACCCGTCCGGCCGGAGGGGGGTCGCACGGCCCCTTGATCCCGGTCGGCGATCCCGACGGCACGCCAGCGGCTGCCGCCTCCTCGCTTCCAGCCCGCGGCGCGCGGCCGCATCGGCATATTCCCCCCCACGATCGCAGGCCGATCAACCTGCCCACCAGATCACGTTCTCTGGCGGGGCCCCGCCGCCGTTCTGGCGGTTGGATGTCGGACCGCCGAGATAACAAGGCCCCGGATTGCCCTGGTAGGAAAAGCAGATGGATCCGGCCCGCCCACTTACGGGAAGGAAAAATGACGACGCCACGATCTGACCCCTCACCGCCGCCGTCCCTCGAGCCCGACCGCGTCTCGACCGGCGTCCCGGGACTCGACGACATTCTCGGCGGCGGCCTCGACGCCGAGCGGATCTATCTGATCGAGGGCAGGCCGGGCACCGGCAAGACGACACTCGCGCTGCAGTATCTGCTCGAAGGTGCGCGGCGCGGCGAAGCCGGCCTTTATGTTACCATGTCGGAAAGCGAGCAGGAGCTGCGCGTGGGCGCGGCACGGCACGGCTGGTCGCTAGACGACATCTCCATTTTCGAGCTTGTGCCGACCGAGGCCACCCTCGCCGGCGCGCAGGCGCAGAGCCTGTTCCACCCGGCCGAAATGGAACTCGGCGAAACGACGAAGCTGATCACCGAGCGGGTGACCGCGGTCGGTCCGACGCGGGTCGTGTTCGACAGCCTGAGCGAGCTGCGGCTGCTGGCGCAGAACCCGTTGCGGTATCGCCAGCAGATCCTCGCCCTGCGGCACTTCTTCGCCGACTGCCGCTGCACGGTCCTGCTGCTCGACGACATCACCGCGCCGGGCGACGACCTCGGCCTGCACAGCATCGCCCATGGCGTCATCACCCTGGAGCAGCTTGCGATCGACTACGGACCCGATCGCCGGCGACTGCGGGTGGTGAAAATGCGCGGCACCGACTTCCGCGGCGGCTTCCACGACTTCGTCATCCGTTCGAGGGGGATCGCGGCCTTCCCGCGCCTCGTCGCCAGCGAGCACCGCACGGCCGCGCTCGGCGAACCGATCTCCAGCGGCAATCCGCAGCTCGATGCGCTGCTCGGCGGCGGCCTGGACCGCGGCACGTCGGCCCTGCTGATCGGCGGCGCCGGCGTCGGCAAGTCCTCCGTCGCGCTCGGCTTCGCCGTGGCGGCTGCGGAACGGGGCGAGCATGCGGCGGTGTTCGCGTTCGACGAGGGGCGCGGCACGATCTTCGCCCGCGCCGCCCGCCTGGGCATCCCGCTCCAGGCCCATGTCGATGCCGGCCGGATCAGTCTGCAGCAGATCGACCCGGCCGAGCTGTCGCCCGGCGAGTTCGTGCACCGCGTGCAAGCCAGCGTGGAACGGGACCGGGCGCAGCTCGTCGTGATCGATACGCTGAACGGGTATCTCAACGCGATGCCCGGGGAGCGGTTTCTCGTGCTGCAGATGCACGAGGTCCTGAGCTATCTCGGTCAGCTCAACGTGGTCACCCTGCTGGTGCTGGCGCAGCACGGGCTGATGGGGCCGCTGGAGACGCCGCTCGACGTCAGCTACCTCAGCGACGCCGTACTGATGCTGCGCTACTTCGAATCCGAAGGGCATGTCCGTCGCGCCATGTCGCTGGTCAAGAAGCGCAGCGGCGTGCACGAAGATACGATCCGCGAGTTCCGCCTCACCGGGAACGGCCTCGAAGTCGGGCCGCCGCTGACCGGATTCGACGGCATCCTGACCGGCGTCCCGGTGTATCGCGGCGACGGCGTTCCCCTCCTGGACCGCGGCGAGGACGGCCGGGAATGAGTGATCCCGGTACGAGCGATCCCGGTATCGGCAGCGAACGGGTCCTTGTGCTGGCGCCGACCGGGCGGGACGCCCCGACCGCGACGGCGCTGCTCCGGAAGATCGGCATCGAGGCCGAGGCCTGCGCCGATCTCACGGAGCTGCGGGTGGGTCTTGGCGCCGGCGCCGGGGTTGCGGTCATCGCCGCCGAAGCGTTCCAGCGCGAGCCGGTGGAACCCCTGGTCGGCTGGGTCCGCCAGCAACCGGCCTGGTCGGACCTTCCGTTCATCGTCCTGACCGGCGCCGGCGGCCCGGCTTCGGATCCGATGCGCCCGCCTCCGCTGCTGCAAACACTGCGGAACGTGTCGTTGCTGGAACGCCCTCTGCGCAGCGTCACCCTGGTGAGTGCCGTCCGGGCGGCACTGCGCGCGCGCCGGCGGCAATACGAGGCGCGCACCTACCTGCTCGAACGCGAACAGGCGGCCTGCGCACTCGAGGAAGTGGTGGCGGAGCGGACCCGCGCGCTTGAAGCGGCGAACCGGCGCCTCGTGGCCGAGATCGCCGAACGGGAGCAGATGCAGGCGGCGCTGCAGCAGGCGCAGAAGATGGAAGCGGTCGGCCAGTTGACCGGCGGCGTCGCGCACGACTTCAACAATCTTCTGGCCGCGGTGCTGGGCAATCTCGAACTCGCGATGGCGAAGGTGACGGACGAGGCCGCCCTGCGCCTGCTCGGCAAAGCCGAGCGCGCCGCCTTGCGCGGAGCGAAGCTCACCCGCCAACTGCTGGCCTTCTCGCGGGTCCAGCACCTCGACCCGCAAACGGTGGACCTCAATGCACTGGTGGCAAGCATGGGCGAGCTGCTGGTCCGCACGATCGGCAGCACCGTGCGGGTCAAGATGGCGCTGGAGCCGCAGCTCTGGCCGGCCACGGCCGACCCCAGCCAGGTGGAGCTCGTCCTGCTCAACCTGGCACTGAACGGGCGCGATGCGATGCGCGGCGGCGGCCGCCTGACGATCGCCACCGGCAACGTCGCCGCCGACGATCCCGAGCGCCCGCAGGAGCTCGCACCGCGGGATTACATCAGGGTGTCGGTCGGCGACACCGGAACGGGAATGAGCGAGGAGGTGCAGGCGAAGGCGTTCGAGCCGTTCTTCACGACCAAGGACGTCGGCGAAGGGACCGGCCTCGGCCTCAGCCAGGTCTATGGGATTGTCCGCCAGTCCGGCGGCACCGTCACCATCAGCTCCGAGCTCGGCCACGGCACCACCGCCGCCATCTATCTCCCACGCGCGGCGGGCACCGCCGTATCGGACCGTCCGCCCGCCGCCGCCAACAGCCCACGCCCGCGCCACCAGGGGGCCGCGATCCTCGTCGTGGATGACGATCCGGACGTTCGCGCCTTGGTCGCGGCGGAACTGGAGAGCCTCGGCTACGCGGTCACTGCGGCCGATAGCGGCCGTCAGGCACTGAAGATCCTTGCCGATGGCGCGCAGCCCGACCTGCTGCTGGTCGACTACGCGATGCCGGAGCTGACCGGGATCGAGGTGGCGCGCCGCGTTCGGATCATGCGGCCCGGGCTGCGGGCCTTGTTCATGACCGGATTCGCCAAGGCGGACGAACTGGAACGCTCGGCCGACCTGGCCCGGATCCTCCGCAAGCCGTTCACCCGCTTTGCGCTGGAGGCCGCCGTCGAAGCGGCGCTTGGGGCGGGCTCCTCCCTGTCGCTGGCGCCCCCGGCCATCGGCGCGGAGCGGGCGGGCATCCACCGGCGCTGATCGCTCGCCGGGCGGCCCGAGCCAAGGCCCTATGCCACGCCCGCACACGGCACGCCGACCGCCACGGCGACCTTCCAGGCGTGCGCGCCGCGATGCGGCCGGTCAGGCTCATACCAGCGGCCCCGGCCGATGACTCGTCCGGCGTCCACCTGGCCGCTGGTATGTCCTTGATTTTGCGCATGGCCGCCCCGCCAACCCCATGCGCGATACCGGCCGGCCGAAGAGGCCGCCGGTATCACAGCAGCGGGGCGTGCGTCCGGCGCGCGGTCAGCAGTACGTTCGCGAACGGCGTGCCCTGCCAGCAGGGGGCGACGGTGACGGCAAATCCCGCCGCTTCCAGCACGCCGGTCAGCTCGGCGAGCGGCCGGGGGTTGACCATGGCGCCCGCATGCGCCGAGACCCGGCGCCAGGCATGCTCCAGCCCGATGGTCAGCCTGGAGCGCAGGCCGCGGGCGGGATCGAGCGTGCGGACCAGCACCAGCGCCCGCGCCGCCTGCGCCGCCGCGGCAAGCAGCGCAAGCTGGGAAGCGGTCGGCAACTGGTACAGCACGTCGATCAGCAGCACCGTATCGGCCGCCGGCACCGCGGAGATGCCGGCCAGATCGCAGGCGATGGTGCTGAGCCCGAGCGCTCCCCCGGCGCGCGCCGCCTGCCCCAGCCGCACCCCGGGCAGGTCGATCCCCAGCACCGAGTTCGCCCGCCCTGCCAGCAGCAGCGCCACGCCAAGCTGCCCGCGCCCGCACCCGAGATCGACGACCGCACCGAACGCCGCGCCCTCGGCCAAGGTCAGCACCGCCCGATGCACCGGATCGTAGCGCAGCTTGCCGGCCACATAGCCCCGTGCTGCCCGCCCACAGGGCGCGTAGCGTGCCGCGACGGCCGCGGCGAGCAGCGGGAAACCGGCCTCGCCGGCGCCCCGGCGCGGGGAGTGCGGCGTCGCGGCCGCGCGGAGTCCCAAGAAAGCGAGCCGCCCGGGTCGTGCCGGCACGGCATCGAAGCGTTCGGCGCCGGGCGTCACACCCGCCACGGGATGCTCTCGGGCGGCGGCGCCGTGGGATCGAAACGGAGGTGCTCGCCGTTCTGGATGCTCTGGCCGGTCAGGGCCATGATGAAGCCCCAGTGGGTGACCACGAGCGTATCCTGCCAGTCCGGCAGCGCCGCCATCTCGGCGCGGAACAGGGCGGCGCGATCCAGCACGGCGGCGGCCGGTTCGGGCATGGCGGGCCACCAGATCTCCGCGATCGCGGAGAAATCATGCGCCGGCCAGGTCTGCGCGAGCTCGGTGCGCGGCGTGCCGATGTCGCAGGCGAAGGCACAGCGCTCGCGCACGATCGGGTTGATCACCACCGGCACGCGCAGCGCCGCGGCGACCGGGGCGGCGGTCTCCAGGGCACGGGAGTAGGGCGAGGTGATGATCCGCCCGATCCGCTCGCCGGCGAAGCGTTCCGCGGCGGCCCGCGCCTGGGCATGGCCGGCCGGCGTCAGGCGGGCATCGATGATGCCGGGGTCCTGCTTGGTGGCCGTGAAATGGAGATTGAACTCGCTCTGTCCGTGCCGCAGCAGGATCATGGGCCGGGGCTTACAGGGCCGGTCGCGGCCGGGCAACCCCTGGCCCTCAAGGGGACGATCGAGGGGGCGATTGCATCCGGCTTGAACGTGCCGGCCACCATCCGCGTATACGGCGGCCGGTCAGGCGAATGGCCCCGCGTCCGGGGTCTCCGCGTCCGGAGCCTGCCGTCGGCGGCCTTACGCCTTCGCTCAGGGAAACAGCTTGCCCATGGTCCAGCCGTCGCCGGCGCCCGCGGATCCGGCGCGGGTGAATACGGTGCGGTCGTGCAGCCGATAGGGCATGTCCTGCCAGAATTCGAATCGGCCGGGGATCAGCCGGTAGCCGCCCCAGTACGGCGGGCGAGGGATGGCCTCGCCCGGGAAGCGAGCCTCCTGCTCGGCCAGGCGACGTTCCAGCACGGCCCGCTCCGCCAGCGGGCGGGACTGGTCCGACGCCCACGCGCCGAGACGGGAGATGCGCGGACGGGTGGCGAAATAGGCGTCCGATTCGGCTTCGGTGGCGTCGATCACCGCGCCCTCGATACGGATCTGCCGGCGCAGCACCTTCCAGTGGAACAGCAGGGCGGCGCGCGGGTTGGCGGCGAGCTCGTCCGACTTGCGGCTTTGGCGGTTGGTGTAGAAGACGAATCCGCGGGGTTGTGCACCGGGCGGGTCGAGCTCCTTCAGCAGCAGGATGCGCGCCGCGGGAATGCCGTCCGACGTCGCGGTGGCGACCGTCATGGCATTCGGATCGTTCGGCTCGGTGGTTTCGGCCTCGGCCATCCAGGCCTGGAACAGCGCGAAGGGATCGGCGTCGGCAGGGCGGTCGACCATGCAGGGTGCTCCCGTACGCGGGGCGGCCTCTTGCCCCGTCGCGCCGGGCTGTGCCACCACCGACCGCAACAGGACAACCCCCCCGAGGTCGATCCCCCCGGGAGAGGGAAGCCTCCAAAACGGACAACCCCCCAAAGGAGCGCCGATGGCCGACCGGACCCAAGCCCACCGTCCTCCCCCGGGCACACTGCTCGCGGGACGGCGCGGCCTGATCATGGGGGTGGCGAACGAACGCTCGCTCGCCTGGGGCATCGCGGCCGCGGCGGCGGCGCAGGGCGCGGAACTGGCCTTCACCTTCCAGGGCGAGGCGCTGGAACGCCGGGTGCGCCCGCTCGCCGCCTCGGTGCGATCGGATCTGGTGATTCCTTGCGATGTCGCCGAGGAAGCGAGCATCGACGCGGCCTTCGCCGCGGTGGCGGAACGCTGGGACGGGCTCGATTTCCTGGTCCACGCCATCGGCTACGCCGACAAGGCATACTTGCGCGGGCGCTACCTCGACACCCCGCGGGCGGCGTTCCTGCAGGCGATGGACATCTCGGCCTATTCCTTCACCGCCGTCTGCCAGCGCGCGGTGCCGATGATGAAGCCCGGCGGCAGCCTGCTGACCCTCAGCTACATGGGTGCCGAGAAATGGGTGCCGCACTACAACGTGATGGGGGTGGCCAAGGCGGCGCTGGAGGCCTCGGTGCGCTACCTCGCCGCCGATCTCGGCACGTCGGGTATCCGGGTGAATGCGATCAGCGCCGGGCCGGTGAAGACCCTGGCGGCGTCGGGGATCGGCGATTTCCGCTACATCCTGCGCTGGAACCAGATCAATTCGCCGATGCGCCGCAACGTGACCACCGACGATGTGGGGGGCGCCGGGGTCTATTTCGTGTCGGATCTGTCATCCGGCGTCACCGGCGAAGTGCACCACGTCGATTGCGGCTACCACATCGTCGGCATGAAGCATCCCGAGGCCCCCGACATCGCCATCGTCGAGAGCGGCGGGGAGACCTGATCGGCCGCCCATGAGCCACAACAGCTTCGGCCATCTGTTCCGCGTCACCACCTGGGGCGAAAGCCACGGGCCGGCGATCGGCTGCGTGATCGACGGCTGCCCGCCGCGGCTCACGCTGTCGGAGGCCGACATCCAGCCGTTCCTGGACCGCCGCCGCCCCGGCCAGTCGCGCTTCACCACGCAACGCCAGGAACCGGACCAGGTGCGTATCCTGTCGGGCGTGTTCGAAGGCATGACCACCGGCACGCCGATCGCGTTGCAGATCGACAACGTCGACCAGCGTTCGCGCGACTATGGGGAGATCGCGGCGAAATTCCGCCCCGGCCATGCGGACCTCACCTACGAGCTGAAATACGGCATCCGCGATTATCGCGGCGGCGGCCGGTCCTCGGCGCGCGAGACGGCGATGAGGGTCGCCGCCGGCGCGGTGGCGCGGCTGGTGCTGGGGGCCGGGGTGCGCATCCGCGGCGCGCTGGTGCAGCTCGGCCCGCACCGCATCGACCGCGCGCGGTGGGACTGGGACGCGGTCGATGCCAACCCGTTCTTCTGCCCCGATCCGGTGGCGGCGGCGGAATGGGAGGACATCCTGCTCGCGGTGCGCAAGGCCGGTTCTTCGCTGGGCGCGGTGATCGAGGTGGTGGCCGATGGCGTGCCCCCGGGGCTCGGCGCGCCGGTCTACGCCAAGCTGGATGCGGACCTGGCGGGCGCCCTGATGTCGATCAACGCGGTGAAGGGGGTGGAGATCGGCGACGGGTTCGCCGCCGCGTCGTTGCGCGGCGAGGACAATGCCGACGAGCTGCGCATGGCGGACGGGCTGGTGGCGTTCCAGGCCAACCACGCCGGCGGCATCCTGGGCGGCATCTCGTCCGGCCAGCCGGTGGTGGCGCGGTTCGCGGTGAAGCCCACCAGCTCGATCCTGGCGCCGCGACGGACGGTGGATCGGGAGGGGCGGGAGACCGAGATCGCCACCAAAGGGCGCCACGATCCCTGCGTCGGCATCCGCGCCGTGCCGGTGGGGGAGGCGATGGTCGCCTGCGTGCTGGCCGACCACAAGCTGCGCCACCGGGCGCAGAACCCGGACGCGCCGGAGGTGGCGCGGCTGCCGCGGAACTGAACCGGGCGCGGGACGCCTGGCGCCGCCCGATCACCTGGACCCGTGCCGAGCCGCCCTGCTACACGCAGCCGACGCCGCCGCACACATCAAGCGTGGCGCTCCCGACCCTTCGTTGCGTGGCATGTCCGACTGGCAAGATCGTCCGCTGTCGATGCTGAAGCTCGCGGCGCTGCTTGCCGATCCGGCGGAGCGCGCCGCCGCGGGCGTCGGTTCGGTGACCACCCTGGCCGACGGCGGGCGCTACGCGCGCCGCGCGGCGGAGTTTTCCGATCCGGGCGCCGGCTTCGCCGCCTGCCGCCAGGCATTCCAGCCCCTCGCGCAGGACTACGATCCGGCGGTGGTCGCATCCCTGCGCGGGGCGGTGGTGGTCGGCCAGGGCGCGGTCGTGACCCGCAACGGCACCCTGATCCACGACAGCGTGCGCGCGATGATCGGACCGGAGCGGCTGGTGGACGGCCTCGCCGACGTGGGCGGGCGGTTCCAGGTCGTCCCCTCCCGCGTGGTGGCGGTGCCGCAGCCGGCGCTGCTGCTGCAAAGCGCGTGGTGGCGGAACTACGGTCATTGGCTGTTCGACTCGGCCGCGCTGCTTGCGCTGGCCGCCGGCTACGCGCGGCGGCATCGCCTGGCGCTCGTGCTCGGGCGCCACGCCGATCCGGCGATGCGGGCGGTGGTGGAGGAAACCCTCGCCCTCCTGCTGCCGGAGGCGGAGGTGATCCTGCACGACGACGGCGAGGCGCTGGAGTTCAACGAGCTGCACTACGCCGCCCCGGTCAGCGTCACGCCCCTGTTCAAGCAGCCCGACGCGATCGCCCTGCTGCGCCGTGCGGTGGTACCGGCATCGGCCGCACCGCGGCGGCGGCTCTATGTCCGCCGCCCGCCGGAGCTGCAACGTCTGCTGGTGAACGAGGCGGAGGTGATCGACCTCTGCACGGCGCGCGGGTGCGAGGTGGTGCAGCCGGAACGGCTCGGGCTGCGCGCGCAGGCCGCGCTGTTCGCCGCGGCGGAGCTGGTCGTGGGCGTCAAAGGGGCGGCGCTGTCGAACCTGCTGTTCGCTCCGGAGCACACGACCGCCGTCGTGCTCTCGCCGCGGCACTGGATCGACCCGATCTTCTGGGACCTCGCCGGACAGCGCGACCAACGCTACATCGAAGTGCTCGCGGACAGGGCTGCTCCCGACGGGGCTTATCCTGACGGGGCTGATCCCAACGGGGCCGAAGGGGGCGCGGCCGATCCGCGCGCGCCGCTGCGCGTCGACCTCGCGGCGCTGACCCGCGCGCTGGACGCGGCAGAGACCGGACAGCCGGTGCCGCCGGCCGATCCGGGCCGGGGCGAATGCGCGCTGCCCGACATGCCGGGCGCGGACTATCGCGACTGCCTGCGCCTGGTGCACGCGGTGCGCACCCCGCGCACCTACCTGGAGATCGGCTGCCTGGACGGGGAAACGCTGGCGCTCGCGCGCTGCCCGGCGATCGGCATCGATCCGGCCTTCGAGCCGCGGATCGCGATCGGACGCGAAGCGCCGGCCGTGTTCCTGTTCCAGATGCCGAGTGACGATTTCTTCGCCCGGCACGATCCGGCCCGGCTGCTGGGCCAGGCGGTCGACCTCGCGTTCATCGACGGCCTGCACCTGGTCGAGAACGTGCTGCGCGACTTCATCAATGTCGAGCGCTGCTGCAGCCCGGGATCGATGATCGTGATCCATGACTGCGTGCCGCTCGACCGCCACATGGCGTGCCGGGATCAGAACGATACGGCGAGCCGCAACCGCTCCCGCCATCCCGCGTTCTGGACCGGCGACGTATGGAAGATCCTGCCGATCCTGGCCCAGTTCCGACCCGATCTGGAGGTGCGGGTGTTCAACGCCCCGCCCACCGGCATGGCGCTGGTGCGCCGGCTCGATCCCGCCAACCGGACCCTGGCACGGGAGTACGCGCGGATCGTCGCCGCATTCTGCCAGCGGGCGGACGAGGCGCAGTTGTTCCGCGCGGTGATCGGGGGCCTGCGGCTGTCCGATACCGGTGCGCTCGCGGACTGGCTGAACGGCCGGTAACGCCGGTCCGCAGGTCCGGGAGAGCGCTGCCCCGGGCCTATCCGGCCTGTGCCACGGCCGCCGACCACGGGGACGCCGCATCGCTGATCCCGTGCCGCATCCCGTCCCCGCCCAGAACGATCGCGTTCGGGCAGGCGAAGTTGATCGGCATCACCCCGTGCTCCACCACCTCGATCGGCCCGTCCGCCGCCAGCGCCGCGATCACCGCCGGATCCATGCGCCGATCGACGCTGACGAGGTCGGGACCGGAGACATCGATGCGCGGGTGATGCGCCGCCGCCTCCACGTCCATGCCGAACAGCGCGAGGAAGCTCAGCATCTGCACCACCGCAGCCATGATCCGCCGCCCGCCGGAGGCGCCGGCCGCGATCACCGGCCGCCCGCCGTCGCGCAGGATCACCGGCAGCATGTTCGTGAGCGGACGCTTGCCCGGCGCGATGGAATTGGGCTGGTCCGGGCGCGGATCGAACCACATCACCCCGTTGTTCATCAGCACGCCCGAGCCCGGCAGCACGACCCGGCTGCCCATCGAGGACAGCAGGGTGGTGGTCATCGCCACCACCGTGCCCTCGGCGTCGCACACGGTCAGATGGGTGGTGCAGGTTTCCGCCGCGTGCGGATCGGCATCGCCCAGTCCCTCCAGCCGTTCGGCGTAGGCGGCTTTCATCGCCCGGGCGAGCGCGGCGAACCAGGCGGGGGACGGCGCGGCACCGGTCGGCGCCTCGGCCATCTGCTCCAGCACCCACGCCAGGGTCGGCGCGGCGGTCAGCCCGCCGGTGAGCTGCAGGGTCCGCCCGGCCCAGGGGAAATCGGTCGCGGCCAGCACGCGGGCGCGGCAGGTGCGCAGGTCCTCGCGGTCCAGCACGCCGCCCATCGCGGCGACGTCGGCGGCGATCGAGGCGGCGACATCGCCCTCGTAGAAATCACGCAGACCGGCCTGGGCGAGGCGCTCCAAGGTGTCCGGCAACCGGCCCAGGCGGAAGAAGCCGGGCACGCCCTGGTAGGGCGCGATCGGCGGCAGCCCGTCCGGCAGGTAGATGCGCGCGCTTTCCGGATAGCGCCGCAACACGGCCGCCGAGGCGGCGACTTTCAGGGTGGTGTACCAATCCGCCGGCAGGCCACGGCGGGCGAGCGCCAGCGCCGGGGCCATCACCTCGGCCAGCGGCAGCCGGCCCCAGGTGTCGTGCAGGAAGGCATAGCCGGCGGTCGAGGACGGGATGGCGAAGGACAGCGGCCCGTGGATGTTGGCATCGCCCTCCACCTCCGGCCAGGCGAACAGGTCCTGCTTCATGCGCCCGGTAAGCCGGAAGCGGCTCGGGTCGAGGCCGCGCGGCGCTTTGGGCCCGAAATCCACCACTTCGGCGCGTTGTTGCCCGGCACGGTGGACGAGGGCGAAGCCGATGCCGCCGAGGCCGGAGTTCCACGGCTCCACGGTGGCAAGCGCCAGCGCCGTGGCGACGGCGGCGTCGATCGCGTTGCCGCCGGCGTCGAGCACGGCGACTCCGGCCTCCGCGGCGCTGCCCGCCTGGGAGACGACCATGCCGCGCCGTCCGCTCGCGGCGGGCTTGGCGAGGCGCCAGTTCTGGGTGGCGTGGGGGGACGGGGTATGGAGCATGGCGGGCCTTTCGGGTCGTACGGCGGGCGTGGCGGGCGTCGGAGGGGAATGGTCGGGCGCAGCGGCGCGGATGGCAAGCACGACGGGCGCCGCACTCCCGGGTATTGCGCAAACGTCCGGGGCGCTCCCCTTGCCGCTGGGCGGGAGAGGTCGGTTCGCGCAGCGAACCGGGTGAGGGAGTCTTGCCGCGCGCCCTGGCGGCCGTCGTCGACCCGATTGCTCCGCGCCCGTGCGGCGTGGCAGAACCGACGCACCATGATCTCACGCCGTTCGCTGTGCGCCGTTCTCCCGGTCGTGCTGGCCAGCCCCGCCGCCGCCGACGGCCCGGGCGGGTTCGCCGGCTTCCTCGATGGCGTCTGGGCCGAGGCAAGGGGGCGGGGCATCGCCCCCGGCGTCCTGGCCGCGGCACTGGACGGCCTGGTGCCGAACCAGGGCGTGCTGGCGCGGGAACGCCACCAGCCCGAATTCACCATGACCTGGGCGCACTACCAGGCGCTGCTGATCACGCCGACCCGCATCGCCGCCGGGCAGGCCGCCTACCGCGCCTACCAGCCGCTGTTCGCCGCGGTGGCGCGCCGATTCGGCGTCGGCCCCGGCGTCATCCTGGGCATCTGGGGGATCGAATCGAGCTTCGGCGCATCCTCCGGCGGCTTCCGGGTGGTCGATGCGCTTGCCACCCTCGCCTGGGCGAGCGGCCGGCCGGCGTTCTTCCGTGCCGAACTGATGGACGCGCTGCACATCCTGAACGACGGCGACATCACGGCCCCGGGCATGACCGGGTCCTACGCAGGCGCGATGGGCCAGCCGCAGTTCATGCCAAGCTCCTACCTGCACTACGCAGTCGATTTCACCGGCGACGGGCGGCGCAACATCTGGACCAGCGTGCCGGACGTGCTGGCCTCGATCGCCAACTACCTGGCGCGCAACGGCTGGCGGCCGGGACCCGGTTGGGGCGCGCCGGCCGTGGTGGCAGCAGCGGACACGACATTGCTCGGCGGACCGCCGCGGTCGCTCGCGGGATGGCGCCGGCTCGGCGTGGCACCCGAGGACCGGACCGCGAGCCGCCGACTGCCCCAGGACACACCCCTCTCGCTGGTCCGGCCGGACGGCCCGGCCGGCCCCGCCTTCCTGGTCACCTCCGACTTCGCGGCCATCCGACGCTACAATCCGTCCGACTTCTACGCACTCGCGGTCGGGCTGCTCGGGGACAGGATCCTGGCGTGAAACGACTGCTCGCGCTGCTGGTGGGCCTGTTGGTGGCGGGTTGCACCACGCGAGGGGTTCCTCCACAGCCGCATTACGTGCTCGGCGCAGCCTACGAGGCCGATGGGGTATGGCACTATCCGAGCCGGCGGCTTGGCGGCGTCGTGACCGGCCTGGCCGCGGTCATCCCCCCAGGCCATCCGCCGCTGACCGCGAACGGGGAGGCATTCGATCCGGACGCGCTTGCCGCTGCCAGCCCGAACCTGCAGTTGCCGGCGATCGCGCGGCTGACCAACCTCGCCAACGGGCGGCGGGTGGTGGTGCGGATCAACGATCGCGGCCCGGCCGATCCCGGGCGGGTGGTGGCGGTGACGCGGCGGGTGGCGGCCCTGCTCGGCATCGCGGCGGACGGCGCGGCGCCGGTGCGGCTGCACGTGCTGGCCGGGCCGAGCCAGGCGGCGGAAGCGGCGCTCCCGGGCGCGCCGCTGCTCGCGATGACGGCGGCGCCGGTGGGGGCGGTGGTGACGCACCAGCTCGGCGCACCCGGCAGCGCACCCGGCAGCGCGGTCACGGGCGTTCCCGCCGCACCCCTCCCCGCCGCGGCCCCGAGCGGGGCGATCGTGCCGACGCTGTCGGGGCAGGTGACCCAGGGGACGCCAGTCGGGGGAAGCCTGTCAGTGCAGTTGGGCCGCTTCACCCAATACGAGTATGCCGCGCGGCTCGCCGCCCGGCTGGCAGGCCTGCATCCGGTGATCCGGCGCGAGATGGCGCACGGGGAGGACCGGTTCATCGTCGGCATCGGCCCGTTCGCCTTCGGCGCGGCCGGGATGGCGGCGACGGATGCGACGTTGCGCCAGGCGATCGACGCCGGGGTTGGCGGCGCGCGGGTCGTGGTGGAACAGGAGTAGCCCGTGCCATGTTGACCCGCCGCTCCGCCCTGCTTGGCCCGCTGGCCCTTGGCCGGTTGGTGCTGGGCGCCAGGGTGTTGGGCGCGGGGGTGTTGGGCATGGGGATCGCGGGCGCCGGTATGCTGAGTGCCGGCGCGGTGGGCGGCGCTGCGGCGGCAGCACCACCCGGGCGGGGCGGGGCGCGGCGGGTGCGCAAGACGCTTGTCCCCGCGGCCGCGCCGACGCCGGCAACGACGCCGATCGGGCCGGTCGCAACCGACGCCCACTGGGCCTACATCGAGGACTATACCACCGGCACGGTGCTGCTGGAGAAACGGGCCGACGAGCAGATGGCCCCCTCCTCCATGACCAAGCTGATGACGCTCTACATCCTGTTCAGCCGGCTGAAGTCGGGCCGGATGAAGCTCGATCAGATGCTGCCGGTAAGCCGCACCGCCTGGCGCTTCGGCGGCTCGAAGATGTTCGTCGAGGTCGGCACCACCGTCTCGGTCGAAGACCTCATCAAGGGCATCGTCGTCGATTCCGGCAACGATGCCTGCATCGTCGTCGCCGAGGCGATCGCCGGCTCGCAGGCGCAGTTCGCCGACCTGATGAACCAGGAGGCGAAACGGCTCGGGCTGACCCATTCGCACTTCACGAACCCGATGGGCTGGCCGGACCCGGATCATTACATGAGCGTGCACGACATCGCCCGCGTGACCGCGGCGCTGATCCGCGACTTCCCGCAATACTATCATTTCTTCGGCGACAAGACCTTCACCTACAGCAAGATCACCCAGGGCAACCGCAACGTCCTGGTCGATAACGGCATGGCCGACGGGTTGAAGACCGGCCATACCGAAGCCGGCGGCTTCGGCCTCGTCGCGAGTGCGGAACGCAACGGACGGCGCGTGATCGTGGTGCTGAACGGCATGCCGAGTTCCCACGAGCGCATCGAACAGGGTGAGCGCCTGCTCGGCTGGGCGTTCACCAATTTCGAGGACGTCACCCTGGTCGCCGCCGGCGCCCCGGTCGATCACGCCCCGGTCTGGCTGGGCGCCGCCCCCACGGTGCCGCTGGTGGTCGCGCAGGATCTGGTGGTGACCCTGCCGCACGGCTGGCGCACCGGCCTCAAGGTCACCGCCGAATACGACGCGCCGGTGAGCGCCCCGGTGGCGAAAGGCGCCTCGCTCGGCACCCTGCGCCTCGCCAGGGCGGGAACACCCGACATGACCGTGCCGCTGCTGGCCGGGGCAACGGTCGGCCGCCTCGGCCTGCCGGGCCGGGCGGTCGCGGTGCTGATGCACGACCTGAGCGGGCGCTGAGCGCGCCATGGCCGCCCCGCCCACGCCAGGCCGGTTCATCACCCTGGAAGGCGGGGAAGGCGCCGGAAAATCAACCCAGGCCCGGCTGCTCGCCCAGGCCCTGCGCGATGCCGGCCAGGCGGTCGCGGAAACCCGTGAGCCGGGGGGCGCCCCCGGGGCCGAGGCGCTGCGCGAGCTTCTGCTGCACGGCCCCACCGCCTTCGTGCCGGAAGCCGAAACCCTGCTGCACTTCGCCGCCCGCGCCGAGCACCTGGCGCGCACCATCCGCCCTGCCCTCGCGGCCGGGCGCTGGGTCGTGTGCGACCGCTTCGCCGATTCCACGATGGCCTACCAAGGCTACGGCCTGGGCGTGGACCGGGCGATGATCGCCACCCTCACCGCCCTGCTGGAAACGAAACCGGATCTGACCCTGGTGCTGGATGTCTCGGCCGCAACCGCATCGGCACGACTCGCCGGCCGCGGCCGGGCGGCAGATCGCTACGAGGCCCTGGACCCGGCATTCCACGAACGGGTGCGCCGGGGATTCCGCGACATCGCCGCCGCGGCGCCGGAGCGCTGCGTGACGATCGACGCCAACCCCACGCCGCACGCGGTGCACGCCGCCGTGCTCGCGGCCGTGCGAGCACGGTTCGGGAACGTCGCGAAGTAAGGCCAAGGGGCTCCGCCCCCTGGACCCCCGCCAGGGAACTCGTCCCCTGGACCCCGTCACCTGGTTCGGTGCGTGTGGGGGTGTCGCGGGTCCGGGCCGGGGCTGCGCGGGGCGGTCGCGGGGAGGAGCAGGGCGCTAATGCGCCCTGCTCCTCCCCGCGACCGCCCCGCGCAGCCCCGGCCCGGACCCGCGACACCCCACACGCACCGAACCAGGTGACGGGGTCCAGGGGCGAGCCCTTGGCGGGGGGTCCAGGGGGGCAGAGCCCCTTGGCCTTACTTCAGGCGCCCGCCGCAACGCCGATCTTCCCCTGCCGCAGTTCGGCCGTCACGGTGCGCAGCGCACGTTCCACGCGGTCGAGCATTTCGTCGATTTCGGCTGTGCTGATGATCAGCGGCGGGCTGAAGCACAGCACTTCGCCGGCGACGGCGCGGGCGATGACGCCCTCGGCCTCGATCAGCCTGGTGAAGCGCGCGCCGACTTTCGCGGCCGGGTCGAATTTGCGGTGTGCGGCCTTGTCTTCCATCAACTCGACGGCTGCGATCAGGCCGACGCCGCGGATTTCGCCGACCAGGGGATGTTCGGCGAAGCGGCGGTGCAGTTCGCGCTGCATATGGGCGCCGACGGTTTTGACGTGGGCTCCGATATCCGTTTCGTCGTAGATTTTCAGGGTTTCGATCGCGACCGCCGCCGGCACCGGATGGCCGGAGTAGGTGAAGCCGTGGCCGAAGGTGCCGATCTTGTGGCTTTCGGCCGCGAGTGCCTGGAACACCCGATCGTTGACCATCACGGCGCTGATCGGCAGGTACGCCGACGACAGTGCCTTGGCGCAGACCAGGATGTCGGGTTCGATGCCGAGGGTCTGGCTGCCCCAGTAGTTGCCGGTGCGCCAGAAGCCGCAGATCACCTCGTCGGCGACGAACAGGATGTCGTATTTGCGGCAGACCGCCTGGATTTTCGCGAAGTAGCCGCGCGGGGGACGATCACGCCGCCGGCGCCCATGATCGGTTCGGCGAACATTGCCGCGACCGTGTCGGGGTCTTCGGCGAGAATGAGCTGTTCCAGCGCGTCGGCGCAGCGGGTGGCGAAATCGTCTTCGGACTCGCCGGGCTTCGCCTCGTGGTAGTGGTGCGGCGTCATGGTATGGACGAAGCCGGCCAGCGGCACGTCGAAGCTGCGGTGGTTGACCGCGAGGCCCGTAAGCGATGCGGCGGCCAGGGTGATGCCGTGGTAGCCCTTGATGCGGCCGATGATCTTCTTCTTGCGCGGCCGATCGAGCGCATTGTTGAAATACCAGATCATCTTGATCGCGGTGTCGTTCGCCTCCGATCCCGAATTGGCGAAGAACACCTTGCTCATCGGCACCGGCGCGCGCGCCAGCAGCATTTCCGCGAGATCGATGCAGGGTTCGTGTGATTTGGCGGTGAAGCCGTGGTAGAAGGGCAGCTTGCGCATCTGCGCCGTCGCTGCCGCCACCAGGCGTTCGTTATCGAACCCGAGCGAGGCGCACCACAGCCCGGCGACGGACTCGATATACTCTTTGCCGGTGTCGTCCCAGACCCGCACGCCCTTGCCATGCGTGATCACCACCGGGCCGATCTGCTGATGCGCCTCGAGGTCGGTATAGGGGTGCAGCACACTGGCGATGTCGCGGGCGGCGGCGGAATTGGCGCCGAATTTCGGGGTCATGGCAGGGCCTCCTCGGGGCGCGCGCGGTCGGGCTCGGGGCGCCGGACCGCGGGGGAGACGGAGTGTATCGCGTCCGGGACGCAAGGCCAGGGGCATCGCCCCATAAGCGCCCGGCCCATCGTCCTGGCGCACACGTGCCCACCGCCCCGGAACCTCTGCGACCTCGGTCTTCCGCGCCTTCTTTTCGACTACGAAAATAGCCCTGGGGGCGGCCTTGGCTGGCCCCGCAGCGCACCATTTTCTCCCATCGCGGTGCGGCCGGCCGCCGGCCGCTGGCCAACTCCGTGGTGGAACGTGCTTCCCGCCGCGCGCCCCGGTCCTGCGCGCATGCCTGGCAAACTGAGACTTGCTGCCGCCCGCACAAACCTGTTGCCTCGCCCCGGACGTATGTTCTATATATGTTCGCAACCCATGGCCCCCACCCCCCTCCTCGACCGCCTGACCAGCCTCATCGCCTGGCTGGCCGACCGCATCGGCGGCTTGCGCGATCCGGCGGGGCGCGACCAGGCGGGGCGCGACCAGGCGGGGGCACATCAGGCGGGCCTGGCACCCGCGCACGCCGGCGCCCTGCTCGCCCGGCTGCGCCATCTCATCGCCCGGTTCCGCGCCGTCGCCGGCACCCCGATCCCGCCCCCGAAGCCCGCTCCCAAGCCGGCCGAACCGAGATTCGTTCCCACCCACAACCTGCGCTTCGCTCCGGCGGACCCGCCGCCCGAGCGCCCTGGGCTGCCGCGGTCCTGGCGCTGGCTGCTGCGGCTGCTGCCGCAAGCCGCCGCCGGCCGGGCGCAGATGGAAGACCTGCTGCGAGACCCCGAGATGGCCGACCTGCTGGCCGCCGATCCCCGGCTGGGGCCGATCCTGCGCCCGCTGGGCTGGATGCTCGGGGTGGATCGCGCGCTGCTGCCCGCCGCGCGGCGGCGGCGCCGGCCGGTGATCCTGGTGCCCGGCGGGCGCGCGGAGGCCGAGGCGGCGGCGGCCGACTACGCCGCCGCCCGGGCGAAGGCCGTTTCCATGGCGGACATTATCGCGCTGTGGTGCCTGCCCGCCGCGAGTAGGCGGGACCGGCGGCCGGTCTGGCGCGGGTGCGCGGGGCTGGCGCTGGCGGATGGGACGCAAATTCCGGACTGAGCGGGGGCGGCGGACGCGCGGCCTTTTCGTTGCGATATCGAACTTAATTGCCCCCCCTTAATTGCCCCCCGGCGGCTTGGGTCGGTATCCGGGTGGCCCCAAGGTCTCTCACGGCCGACCATGGGGCGATCCAGGCGTTCGCCCGATCGCCCTGGCCTTGACCTTTCGCCGCCTTGACCCTCCGCCGCCCGGGGCCGTACACGCCATTCCCGTTTCCGTCCAAGGGCGTCGCATGACCGGTTCCCCCTCCGATCCCGCCGTGGCCGCCGCCGAGCAGGCCCGCACGCTCGCGCTCGCGCTGCCCTACCTGCGCCGCTACGCCGGTGCGACGGTCGTCGTGAAATACGGCGGCCACGCGATGGGGGAGGAGGATCGCGCGGCCGAGTTCGGCGCCGACATCGCGCTACTGAAGCAGGTCGGCCTCAACCCCGTGATCGTGCACGGCGGTGGCCCGCAGATCAACGCGATGCTGAAGCGGCTCGCGATCCAATCGACCTTCGTCGACGGCCTGCGCGTGACCGACGCGGCGATGGTGGAGGTGGTGGAGATGGTGCTCGCCGGCACCGTCAACAAACACGTCGCCGGCCTGATCAGCCGCGCCGGGGCGCTCGCGGTCGGCATCTGCGGCAAGGACGCCGGCCTGATCCGCGCCCGCAAGCTCGCCCGCACCACCCGCGATCCGGGCAGCCGCATCGAGCGTGAGCTGGATCTCGGTTTCGTGGGCGAGCCGGAGTCGGTCGATGTGCGCGTGATCCATGCCCTGACCGGCGCCGGGCTGATCCCGGTGATCGCCCCGGTTGGCGCGGACGAGGCCGGCCAGACCTACAACATCAACGCCGATACCGTGGCCGGCGCGATCGCCGGCGCGCTCGGCGCGACCCGGCTGCTGATGCTGACCGACGTGCCCGGCGTGCTCGATGCGGAAAAGCGGCTGATCCCGGAACTCTCGGTCGCGCAGGTGGAGCAGGGCATCGCCTCGGGCATGATTTCCGGCGGCATGATCCCGAAGGTGGAAACCTGCGTCGCGGCCGTCCGCGCCGGCACCAAGGGCGCGGTGATCCTGGATGGGCGGGTGCCGCACGCCTGCCTGCTGGAATTGTTCACCGAGGGCGGTTCCGGCACCATCATCCGCTCCTGATCCGAAAGGCGGCACACATGGCCGAACTCGATCGCGACACCGGCACCGCCTTCTGGCCGCACGAGCTGTACGACCTGTTGCGCCGCGCCGGCGTCACCCAGTTCGCCTATGTGCCGGACGCCGGGCACAAGGTGCTGATCGACCGCTCGCTCGCCGATCCGGACGCGCAATCGATCCCGCTCACGACCGAAGAAGAGGGCGTGGCCTTGCTGGCCGGGGCCGATCTGGGCGGGGCGCGCGGCGTGCTGCTGATGCAGTCCTCCGGTGTCGGCAACTGCATCAACATGCTGTCCTTGATTGCCGGCGGGCGGTTCCCGTTCCTCACCCTGGTCAGCATGCGCGGCGAGTTCGGCGAGGGGAATCCGTGGCAGTTCCCGATGGGCCAGGCGGTGGTGCCGGTGCTGGAAGCCATGGGCGTCATCTGCCTGCGCGCGGAGCAGCCGGACGCGGTGGTCCCGACCGTCTCGGCCGCGCTCACCATGGCCTTCCAGTCGGGCCAGGCGGTCGCGGTGCTGCTGACCCAGAAACTGATCGGCGCGAAATCGTTCTGAACCCGAGGAGGGCGCGATCATGGCGAAGCTGAACCGCATCCAGATGTCCGCCCTGCCCGTCCCGGTGCTCGACCGGCGCCAGGCGGTGCCGGCTCTGATCGAACATCCGGAGGCGTTCCTGGTGGTGGCCGGGCTCGCCGGCACGGCGCAGGAACTGACCGCACTGACCGCGGATGCGCCCTCCGTGTTCGGGCTCGGCGGCGCGATGGGCGCGGCGCCGATGATGGGGCTGGGGCTCGCGCTGGCACAGCCGAAGCGGCAGGTGCTGGTGGTCACCGGGGACGGCGAACTGCTGATGAACCTCGGTGCGCTGGCCGCGATCGCGGTGCAGAACCCGCCCAACCTCAAGCTGATCTGCGTCGACAACGGGCATTACGGGGAGACGGGGAACCAGGACAGCCACACCGGCCTCGGCGTGGCGCTGGATACGATCGCGCGCGGCGCCGGTTTCCCGGCGGTGCACCGGATCGATACGATGGCGGAGATGGACGAGGGCCGCCGGCTGCTGGCCGAGCCCGGGCTCGCCTTCCTCCTGCTGCGCGTGACCGAAGGCCCGCCGCCGAAGATCAAGCGCAACCTGGTCCCGCACGTCGCGCGCGACCGGTTCCGCGCCGCGTTGTTGCCTGCCGGCGGCTGAACGGCGGGCCGCCGGCCGCCCCCGCACCGAACGACCCCGCTGCGCGGGCATTCATGGGGCTCGGCGTGAGTTACGAAGTGTGACGAACGTCACATACCCGGCCGTGGCACGTTTGTTGGTACTGGCCTTCCCGCCCCTTGTAGCGGAAACTCCGCCGGCCCCGACATGGTGTCGGATAGAGCGGATCGACCCTGGATGGCATTTCGCGACGAGGACGGACGCCGCACCAGAAGCTGGCGGCGGCGCACCCTGCCGGCTCTGTTCGGGCTCGTGGTAGCGTGCGTGCTCATCGCCGCATTAGGCGGGATCGGCCACCCGGCCGCCGCGCCGCCGACCCCGCCGCCGCCCGCGGTGCCGGTCGCGGTCACGCATGTCGTGCGCCAGGACGTGCCGGTCTACCTCAGCGGCCTCGGCCAGGTGCAGGCCACCAACACCGTCACCATCCGCTCGCGCGTCGACGGCACCCTGCTGCGCATTCCCGTCGCCGAGGGCCAGGAGATCAAGGCCGGCACCCTGGTCGCCGAGATCGATCCGCGGCCGTACCAGGCGGCACTGGACCAGGCGCTGGCCAAGCGCGCGCAGGACGCGGCGCAACTGGTGAACGCGCACCAGGACCTCGCACGCTACGCGACCCTGGCGCAGCGCGATTTCGCCTCCCGCCAGCAGCTCGACACGCAGCGCGCGACGGTGGCGCAGCTCACCGCCGGGCTGGCGGGGGATTCCGCGGCGGTGGAGGCTGCGCGGGTCAATCTCAGCTTCTGCACGATCGCCTCGCCGATCCCCGGGCGGGTCGGGCTGATCGCGGTCGATCCGGGCAACCTCGTGCGCGCGACCGATGCCGGCGGCATCGTCACCATCGCCCAGGATCAGCCGATTTCGGTGCTGTTCACCCTGCCGGAGGCCGATCTGCAGCCGGTGCGGGCGGAGATGAAGCGCCGGCCGGTCCCGGTCGAGGCGCTGTCCGGCGACGCCGGGCCGGTGCTCGATCGCGGCCGGCTGGCGACGCCGGACAACACGATCGACCCGACGACCGGGACGATCCGGTTCAAGGCCACCTTCCCCAACCCGCACGACCTGCTGTGGCCCGGCCAGTTCGTCACCGCCAAGCTGCTGCTGCGCACCGACCGCGGCGTGCTCGCGCTGCCCCTGCGCGCGGTGCTGCACGGGCCGGATGGGCTCTACGTCTATGTCGTCCATCCGGACGGCACCGCGTGGCGGCAGCAGGTCACGGCCGAGACGGTGGGCGAGACCGCGGTGATCACCCAGGGGCTGACGGCGGGGCAGGACGTCGTGCTGGCCGGGCAGTCGCGGCTCGACGACGGCACCCGCATCCGGGTCGAGCCGCTCGGCCAGGCGGACAGTTGAGCCGGGCGATGCGCGCGCCCATCAGGCCGGTCGTCCGATGAACATCTCCGCCCCGTTCATCCGCCGCCCGATTGCGACCGCGCTGCTGATCCTGGCGCTGGTGCTGGTGGGCGCCGCCGCGTACCCGTTCCTCCCCGTGGCCGCCCTGCCGCAGGTCGATTTCCCCACCATCGTCGTGCAGGGCAAGCTGCCCGGCGCCAGCCCCGAGACGATGGCGAGCACCGTCGCCCAGCCGCTGGAAACCGAGATCGCGCAGATCCCCGGCGTCAGCCAGCTCACGTCCGTCAGCGTGCTCGGCGTCACCCAGGTGGTGGTGCAGTTCGACCTCGATCGCAACATCGACGGCGCGGCGGGCGACGTGCAGGCGGCGATCAATGCCGCGGCCGGCCAGTTGCCGGCCGACATGCCGAGCCCGCCGACGTACTGGAAAGCGAACCCGGCGGATTCGCCGATCCTGATCCTGTCGGTCACATCGCGCGCGCTGCCGCTCGTGAAAGTGGACGAATACGCGGAAAGCCTGCTGTCGCAGCAGATTTCGCAGTTGCAGGGGGTCTCGCAGGTCATCATCGGCGGCCAGCAGCGGCCGGCGATCCGGGTCACGGTCGATCCGGCCAAGCTCGCCGCCATGGGCATGACCCTGGAAGACGTGCGGACCATGCTGGTCAACGCGACCACCGACGCGCCCAAGGGCAGCATCGACGGGGCGCGGCGGTCCTACACGCTCTATGCCAACGACCAGATCACCCATGCCGGACCGTTCAACGACACCGTGCTCGCCTGGCGCAACGGCGCGCCGGTGCGGGTGCGCGACATCGGCAGCGCCGTCGCGGGGCCGGAGAACAACCAGTTCGCCGCCTGGGAAGACGGCGTCCGCGGCCTGTCGCTGATCGTGTTCAAGCAGCCCGGTGCCAACGTGATCGCGACGGTCGGCCGCATCAACACCTTGCTCGCGAAGCTGGAACAGGCGCTGCCGCCCAGCGTGCATATCGGCGTCATCAGCGACCGCACCCAGACGATCGAGGCGGCGGTGAGCGACGTGGAGTTCACCCTGGTGCTCGCCGCCTGCCTGGTGGTGCTGGTGATCTTCCTGTTCCTGCGCAACGTCCGCGCCACCGTGATCCCGGCGCTGACGGTGCCGGTGGCGCTGGTCGGCACCTTCGCGCTGATGTGGGCACTGCATTTCAGCCTGGACAATCTGTCGCTGATGGCGCTCACGATCTCGATCGGCTTCGTGATCGACGATGCGATCGTGATGCTGGAGAACGTCTACCGCCACGTTGAGGCCGGGATGCCGGCGCGGGAAGCCGCCCTGCTGGGCTCGTCGGAGATCGGCTTCACCATCGTTTCGATCAGCTTCTCGCTGATCGCGGTGTTCATCCCGATCCTGCTGATGGGCGGGATCGTCGGGCGGCTGTTCCGCGAGTTCGCCATGACCGTGAGCGCCGCGGTGCTGGTCTCGGCGGCGATCTCGCTTACGTTCACGCCGATGCTGTGCGCGCGGTTCCTGCGCCACGAGACCGGCCAACACGGCGCGCTGTGGCGGGCGATCGAGGCCATGTTCACCAGCCTGCTGAATTTCTACCGCCGCACCCTGGATGTCGCGTTGCGCCACCAGTTCGTCACCCTGATGGTGTTCCTCGCCACCGTTACGCTCACGGTGCTGCTGTATATCTGGATCCCCAAGGGGTTCTTCCCGCCGCAGGACACCGGGCTCGTGATCGGCATCACCGAGGCCGCGCAGGATACCTCGTTTGCGCATATGGTGCGGGTGCAGAAGCGGGTGATGAAGGTCGTGGCGGCCGATCCCGACACCGCCGGGTCCTCGGCCAGCATCGGCGGCGGCATCGCCGGGCAGACCAACAACATCGGGCGCGTGTTCGTCAGCCTGAAGCCGTTCGACCAGCGGGTGGGCGGCTCGGCGCAGGATTACATCAACCGGCTGGGGCCGAAGCTCGCGGCGCTGCGCGGGGTGAAGGTCTTTTTGCAGGCGGCACAGGACATCAGGGTGGGCGCGCGGCTCGCCAAGACCGAATACGAATACACGTTGCAGGACGCCGATCTGGATCAGCTCTACCGCTGGGCGCCGCGCGTGCTGGCCCATCTGCGCGGCCTGCCGCAGTTGCGCGACGTGACGACCGACCAGGAGATGTCGGGCACCACCGCGACCCTGACGATCCACCGCAACCTCGCCGCCCGCTACGGGATCACCCCGGTCGCGATCGACAACGTGCTGTACGACGCCTTCGGCCAGCGCCAGATCACCCAGTATTTCACCCAGATCGGCTCCTACCACGTGATCCTGGGCGTCGATCCGAAGCTGGAGGGCGATCCCGACACGTTGAACCTGCTCTATGTCCGCGCCGCCAACGGGGCGACCGTGCCGCTGTCGAGCCTGGTGAGCTGGACCACCGCGCCGGTGGCGCCGATCTCGATCAGCCACCAGAGCCAGTTCCCGGCGGTGACGATCTCCTTCAACCTCGCCCCCGGCGTCGCACTCGGCCAGGCGGTCGATGCGATCGACAAGGCGATGGCGGCGGTGCGCCTGCCGGGCGCGGTGCAGGCGAGCTTCCAGGGCACCGCGCAGGCGTTCCAGACCTCGCTGACCGGCGAGCCCTATCTGGTCGCGGCGGCGCTGATCAGCGTCTACATCATCCTCGGAATCCTGTATGAAAGCTTCATCCTGCCGCTGACGATCCTGTCCACCCTGCCCTCGGCCGGCGTTGGCGCGCTGCTGGCCTTGCTGGCGGCGCGCACCGAGCTCACGGTGATCGCGCTGATCGGCATCATCCTGCTGATCGGCATCGTGAAGAAGAACGGGATCATGATGGTGGATTTCGCCATCACCGCGGAACGCCGCGACGGGCTTTCGCCCGAGCAGGCGATCCGCAGCGCCTGCCTGCTGCGCTTCCGCCCGATCCTGATGACGACGATGGCGGCCATGCTGGCCGGCGTGCCGATCATGCTGAGCAGCGGGGCGGGATCGGAGCTGCGCCGGCCGCTCGGCTATGCGATGGTGGGCGGGCTCGCGCTGTCGCAGATCCTGACGCTTTACACGACGCCGGTGATCTACCTTTATCTCGACCGGCTGGCGCACCGGCTGGCGCCGGGACGTGTCCGGCTGCCGGTGCTGGCGCGCAAGATGGGTGTCGCCGGCGAGCCGGGCGAATGAATCGCAGGAGAAGGTAAGGCATGGCCGAGCTGGTCGAAGTGAAGCTGGCGGAACTCGGGATCGTGCTGCCGAAGCCGGCGGCGCCGATCGCGACCTACGTGCCCTACGTGACCACCGGCGACCTGGTGGCGATTTCCGGCCAGTTGCCGATGCTGGACGGGAAAGTGTCCGTCACCGGCAAGCTCGGCGGCACGGTGCCGCTGGAGCAAGGTCAGCAGGCGGCGCAACGCTGCTTCATCAACCTGCTCGCGCAATTGAAAGCGGCCTGCGACGGCGATCTGGACCGGGTGCGCCGGGTGGTGCGGCTCGGCGGGTTCATCGCCTGCACGCCGGAATTCACCCGCCATGCCGAGATCATGAACGGCGCCTCCGACCTCGCGGTCGCGGTGTTCGGCGAGGCCGGTCGGCACGCGCGCACCACGGTGGGCGTGCCGTCCCTGCCGCTGGATGCGGCCGTGGAGGTCGAGGGGTTGTTCGAGATCCTGTAGCGCCATGCCGGACGGGTCCGCAGCCCTCAGCCTGACCCTGCACGGGGCCATCGCCGAGATCGCCCCCGCCGACTGGGACGCCTGCGCCGGCGACGGCAATCCGTTCGTCAGCCACGCCTTCCTGAGCGCGCTGGAAGACAGCGGCTCCGCCAACGCGCGCACCGGCTGGCTGCCGCAGCACGCGGCGCTGCGCGATGCGGCGGGCGGTGGTCTGGCGGTGGCGCCGATGTACGCCAAGATCGCACAGCTACGGCGAATACGTGTTCGACCACGGCTGGGCCGACGCGCTGGAGCGCGCCGGCGGGGACTACTACCCGAAATTGCAGGTCGCGGTGCCGTTCAGCCCGGTCCCCGGTCCGCGGCTGCTGGTCCGTCCGGACGCAGCCATCGCCCCCGGCACCATGGGAGCCGCGCTGGCGCAGGCGTGCCGGGAGATGGGGCTGTCGTCGGTGCACGCCACCTTCTGCACCGAGGCGGAATGGACCGCGCTGGGCGAGGCCGGCTGGCTGCAGCGCCTCGGCATGCAGTTCCATTGGCAGAACGAAGGCTACGCCGGCTTCGACGATTTCCTGGCCGCGCTGTCGTCACGCAAGCGCAAGGTGCTGCGGCGGGAACGGCGCGACGCCAACGCCGCCGGCCTGGTCTTCCACACGCTGAGCGGGGCCGACCTGCGCGAACGCCATTGGGACGCATTCTATCGCTTCTACACCTCGACGGTGGACCGCAAATGGGGCAGCGCCTACCTGACCCGACGGTTCTTTTCCCTGCTCGGCGAGCGGCTCGGTGACCGGGTGGTGCTGATGCTGGCCGAGAACGCCGGCAAACCGGTGGCCGGCGCGCTGAACCTTGCCGGCGTCGAGGCGCTCTATGGCCGCAACTGGGGCTGCCGCGGCGACTGGCCGTTCCTGCATTTCGAGCTCTGCTACTACCGGGCGATCGACTGGGCGATCGCGCACGGCCTGCAACGCGTCGAAGCCGGCGCGCAGGGACGGCACAAGATCCAGCGCGGCTACCTGCCGAAGCCCACCTATTCGGCGCATTGGATCGCCCATACCGGGCTGCGCCGCGCCGTCGCCGGGTTCCTGGACGAGGAACGGTCGCAGATGGCGGCGGAGATGGCGGCGCTGGCCGAGGACTCGCCATTCCGGCAGGACGGGGAATAGGCCGCATCCCGGGAAGCCGCCACACCGCCCTCCGCCCCCAACCGGGCCACCGCTCCAACGCACCGCCTCACCAGCGGATCCCCGTGCCGTACACCAGGTAGTCGAACAACTGCCGAAAACTCGTCTGCGTGACCACGTGGCCCTCGCAGGATTCGATCACCGGGCAGGACGCACAGGGCGCGAGGGCGCGGACCGGCCCGTCCCTGCCCTCGGCCACCGCGGCCAGCGCCGCGCGGGCGGCGCGCAGAGCGGGCGCGTTGCGCAGGCGCGCGACCGGCGCATCCGCCTCGCCCACCGCATCCCCGGGCGCCACCACGTAGCAGCACGGATGCACGAGGCCGCTCGAATTGATGCTGATCGCGGAATAGAGATAGTCGCAGCCGAAATACCGGTGCTGCCCGGCACGCACGGCCGCCCGGCTGCGCCAGGCGTCCAGCAGCGCCGGCGCCACCGGGCGCGCGTGCGCCCGGCCGCGCGGCGCCAGGGAATAGGTCTGCGGCGCCATCAGCACCCCCGGCTCCACGCCGAACTCATCCGCCCCCACCTCGGCCGCCAGCGCGCGCGCCGCTTCGATCTCATGGCGGTTCCAAGGGAACTCCAGGTAGCGCCAGAACAGATGCGGCGTCGCCGAGCCCGCCCGCCGTTTCGCCGCCACGATCCGGCGGATGTTGTCGAGCGCCAGCGCCAGATCCCCTTCGCGCCGGTATTCCTGATAGGTCGCCTGGGTGGCGCCATCCAATGACAGCACGATCGTATCGAGACCCGATGCCACCAGCGCCGCGATCGCCGCATCGTCGAGCTTCACGCTCATGTTGGTGCTGATGAGCACCCAGATGTCGTGCGCCTTGCACAGCCGCACCGCCTCGGCCAGTTGCTTGTTGAGCAGCGGTTCGCCCCACAGGGACAGCCAGATGCGCACCAGGGTGTCGCCGTAACGATCGAGGATGGCGCGCAACTGGTCCAGCTTCAGGTTGGGCAGCCGGTAGCCTTGTTCGCGGATCATGTGCGACTGGCACATCGGGCAGCGCAGGTTGCAGCCGAACGAGGGGTCGATCTGCCCGGTGACCGGCAGCGCGGTCACGTCGGTGGCGTGCGACAGGCGCTCGCGCTCATTCAGGATCAGGTTGCGGAGCTTGCGCAGGCGCAACGGCGGCAGGAAGCCGGCGCGCGCTCCCACCTCCCACACCGGATCGGCGATTGCGGTCTCGATCGTCTCGCAGGGCGTGCCGGCGGCGAGGAACTCGACCTGCACGCGCGCTTCGGCCGGTGCGGCGGGCAGGCGCAGCGCGACATCGAAGCCCGAGCGCGGCGACAGCCTGGAATCGGCGGCGGCGACGTCCGCGCGCAATTCCTCGCAGGGGAAGCGGATCTCGCGCCCGCCGAGCCTGAGGCGCGCGGTCACCGCCCGGTGCGGCGGCCCGTACGCGCTGTACCAGCCTTGCAGGACCAGGAAGCCGCCGAGCCCGTCGAGGGCGGGCAGGAAATACGCGGCGTCGATGTAGCCGCTGCCCGGGCTCACCGCGCGACCCCGCAGGCGGGGCGGCGTTGGTCGGGCCGGGTGGGGCGTCGCAGCCTGCCAGGATGGGCGCAACGCGAGCGGGCAGCAGCGGCGCGGCGGCCGGCATGCGGGACAGATCGCGCCTGGGTTTGCACCTGGTTGCCTTTCCGGTTCATACGCGGTCGGCCCGCCCCGCCGGCGGGGCCTGCCCGCGGCACCGGCCGACCCCGATGCCGGACGGCGCCGCCACCGGACGATGTCGGAGCCGATGCTACACTCTGCGCCCCGGCCGCGCGACCTGCGCCTTGCGCGGCACGGATCATGTCGGCGCAGCCGGACGGCGACGGACGCCGGACCCGGGGAAGCCGCACCCAGGCCCGTCGCACGAGGACCCTCGCCATGAGCATCCCGCCCGCCCAGACCGAGGTCGCCGCCTGGCTGCGCGCGCTTGCCGGTGCCGAGCCGGTGGAGACGCATATCTCGCTGGTGTTCCTCGGTCCCGATACCGCATGGAAGCTGAAAAAAGCGGTGCGGCTGTCGTTCCTGGACTTCACCGATCCGGCAGCGCGACGGCATTTCGCCCGGCGCGAACTGGACTTGAATGCCCGCGCCGCCCCCGGGCTCTATCGCGACGTGGTACCGGTGGTGCGCGCGGCCGGCGGCGGCCTCGCGTTCGGCGCCGCCGAGGACGAGCAGCGGCCGGCGCTCGATTGGGTGCTGCGCATGGCGCGGGTTCCGGCGGCGGATTTTCTGGACGTGATCGCCGCCGCCGGTGGGCTGGACGCGGCGCTGCTCGACGCCGTGGCCGATGCGGTGGCGGCGTACCATGCCGCTTGCCCTGCCGTCGCGATGGCTGACCCGCTCGGGCGGATGCAGGCGGTCACGGCGGGCAACGCCGTCGCCGCGCGGGCAGCGGGGCTCGACGAGGCGGCGGTCGCCGCGTGGAAACAGGCGACGGAAGCGGCGCTGGACCAGCTCGGCCCCTGGCTGGCGGCGCGGGCACGGCGGGGCTTCGTGCGCCGGGCGCATGGGGATCTGCATCTGGGCAATTTCTGTCTTTGGCGCGGCCGTCCGGTGCCGTTCGACGCGCTCGAATTCGATGAGGCGCTGGCGACCGTCGATCTCGGCTACGACCTCGCGTTCCTGCTGATGGACCTCGATCGCCGCGCCGGGCGGGCGGCAGCGAACCGGGTGATGAACCGCTACATCGCGTGCACCGGCGACGTGGGGCTGCTGGCCGGGCTGCCCGCCTTCCTGTCGCAGCGCGCGATGGTGCGCGCGCATGTCGCGGCGCGCAGCGGCGACCGGGTGGCGGCAGCAGCCTACCTCGATGCGGCGCTCGCCTATCTGCGGCCGGAACCGGCGATGGTGGTGGCGATCGGCGGCCTGCAGGGCACCGGCAAATCGACCCTGGCCCGCGCCCTGGCCCCCGGCCTGGGCCGCGCCCCCGGGGCATTGGTGCTGCGCAGCGACGAGATCCGCAAGCGCCTGCACGGCGTGGCCCCCGAGATGCGGCTGCCCGAGGCGGCCTATGCCGAGCCGGTCAGCCGGCAGGTGTTCCGCACCCTGATGGCCGCGGCCCGCACCGCCGCCGCGGCCGGGCAGGCGGTCATCGCGGATGCGACGTTCCTCGACCCGGCGGACCGGCGCGCGCTGGCCCGGGCGGCCGGGCGGGTCCCGTTCGTGGGCCTATGGCTGGACGCGCCGCTGCCGGTGCTGGAGGGCCGCCTCGCCGCCCGCCGGGGGGATGCCTCCGACGCGACCGTCGCGGTGCTGCGGGCGAGCACCGGGCGCCACCGGCCGCCGCGCTTGTGGGCGCGGCTCGACGCGACCGAGGCCGGCACGGCGCTGGCGCAGGCGCGCGCATGGCTCGCCGGTCGCTAGCGTACACCTCGGGCGGCTGGTAATCCCCGCCCATGGTCCCCATCATCGAGCGCCCGGCCATCCCCGGTGCCCCTGGCCCGCGCCCCTGGCGCCGCCTGCGCCGGCTGCTCGGCGCGGCTTGGCGCGACCCCGGCCAGTTCGCGCAGAAGCGCCTGCCCCGCACCTGCCCGATCTGCGGCTACCACGGCACGTTCATCAGCGTCGGCCGGCCGCCGCGCTGGGATGCGCGCTGCCTGGAATGCGGCAGCCGCGAGCGCCACCGCCTGACCCAGCTCTGGCGCACCGAGGGCGGCGGCGACAAGCTCGCCGGCCGCCGCATCCTGCATTTTGCGCCCGAGAAAATCGTCATGCGCCAGATGCGCGGCAATCCGCTGTACGAGACCGCGGACCTGCGCCAGCCCGGCGTGACGCATCGGGTCGACATCACCGCCCTGCCCTTCCCCGCCGCCAGCTATGACGTGGTGATGGCGCACCACGTGCTGGAACATATCGACGACGACCGCCGCGCCATCGCCGAACTGTTCCGGGTGCTGAAACCCGGCGGCTTCGGCGTGTTCAGCGTGCCGCTGAACGCCAGCCGCCAGGAGACCTACGAGAATCCCGCGGTCACCGACCCGGTGGCGCGCACCGCGCATTTCACCGCGCCCGACCATCGGCGCACCTACGGCCGCGACTTCGCCGATCGGCTGGCGGAAGCGGGCTTCGCCCCCGAGATCTTCCGCGCCGCGCCGGCGGACGAAGTGCGCTACGCCCTGCTGCGCGACGAATGGATCACCATCGCCCGCAAGCCGTGATCCCATGTGCCCCGAGGCGGGTCACAGCCCGAGATAGAATTTCCGGATCAGCTCGTTGTTGTTGAGCTCGTCGGCCGAGCCGCCCTCGAACGCGATCTTCCCGTGCACGATCACGTAGCCGCGGTCGGCGATGCGGATCGCCTGGGTGAAATTCTGTTCCGCCATCAGCACGGTCAACTGGAACCCGTCCTTCAGCTCCTTGATCTTGTCGATCGTCCGCCGCACCAGCACCGGCGCCAGCCCGACCGATGGCTCGTCGATCAGCAGGATGCGCGGCGCCGACATCAGCGCGCGGCCCAGCGCCAGCATCTGCTGCTCGCCGCCGCTCATCGACCCCGCCAACTGCCCGCGGCGTTCCTTGAGGCGCGGGAATGTCTCGAAGCAGAATTCCAGATTGCGCGCGATCGCCGGCCCGCGCCGGCGGGCGGAAGGCGCCCAGCATCAGGTTCTCGGTCACCGACAGCCTGCGGGAACAGCCGCCTGCCCTCCGGCACGAAGGCGATGCCGAGATCGACGATCGCCTCGGTCGCCAGGCCCACCAGCTCGTGGCGCGCGCCGTCGATCTCGGCGGTGATGCGCCCGGCGGACGGCCGCACCATGCCCATGACGCATTTCATCAGGGTGCTCTTGCCGTTGCCGTTGGTGCCGAGCAGCGCGACCGTTTCGCCCCGCGCCGACCGTCACCGACACGTCGTGCAGCACGCGCACCGCGCCGTAGCCGGCGCTCACGTTCTCGATCGGTGAGGCTACTCGCCAAGGTAGGCGCGCTCCACTTCGGGGTTGCGGATCACTTCGTCCGGCAGCGCCGTCGGCGATCTTGCGCCCGGCCACCAGCACGACCAGGCGCTGCGCTGAAATGCATGACCGCGCGCATGATGTGCTCGATCATGATGATCGTCACGCCGCTGATCGTTCAGGTGCAGCAGCAGGGCCAGGATGTCGTCCACTTCGCTGGTGCGACAGGCCGGCCATCGCCTCGTCGGCGATCAGCAGCTTGCGGCTCGGCGGCCATGGCGCGGGCGAGTTCGAGCTTGCGCATCTCGATCTGCGTCAGGTCGCGCCGGCAGTTCGTCGGTGCGGCCGGCAAGCCCCACCATCTCCAGCAGCTCCGCGCAGCGGGCGTCGACATCGATGCGGCCCAGGCCACGGGCGTGCACCACGTATTCGATCGGGATCGCGCAGGTTCTCGCGCCACCGTCAGGCTGAGGAACGGACGCGGCAACTGGAAGCTGCGCGCCAGGCCCAGCCGCGTGCGCTCGGTGCGCCGCCAGCCCGTCCAGCACGCTGGCCGTCGAAGCGCACGCTGCCCGGCTTCGTTGCGCAACGTGCCGCGACAGGCAGTTGACCAGCGTGCTCTTGCCCGAGCCGTTCGGGCCGATCAGCCCGACCCGCTCGCCGGCGCTGCACCGCAAGGTCGATCCCGTCCAGCGCGACGAAGCCGCCGAACCGCTTGGCGAGCCCGGTCACTTCCAGCAGCTCCCGCTCATGGCCGCATCCCGTTCATGGGCGTCCCGGCACGAGCCGGCGCGGATCGCGCGCGCGCGCCGGTCGAGACCGAACCAGCCGATGATCCCCTGCGGCGCCGCGATCACGAAGCCGACCAGCATCAGCCCGACGATCAGCAGGTTGACGCGCGGACGAGATCGTCACCGTGGCGACCTGCTGCACCGTGCCCAGCAGCACCGCGCCGATCAGCGGTCCGAGCCAGCTCGCGGTGCCGCCGATCAGCGGCATGGCGATCGTGTTCACCGCATAGGCCAGGCTGAACCCCGACGCCGGATCGAGGTAGGTGACGTAGTACGGCAGCGGCGCGCCGGCCATGCCCATGAAGCGCACCCGACAGCGTGGTGGCGATCAGCTTGAGCCGCAGCGTCGGCACGCCGGAGGCCTCGGCCGCCAGTTCGTCGTCGCGGATCGCGGCGAAGCCGTCGCCGAGCCGCGAGCGCTCGATCAGCCGCGCGATCGGCGACCGCGATCACGCACAGGCCAGCATCAGCAGGAACAGGTAGTCGGATGTAGTCGATGCCGAAATAGCGGCGCGGTCGGCGGTCGGATGACGATAGGCGCCGCGCGAGCCGCCGACGAAGTCCCAGTTCGTCATCAGCGTCTGCACCACCACCGCCATCGCCAGGGTGGCGATGGAGAAGAACGCGCCGCGCAGCCGCAACGTCAGATAGCCCGGTGCCGAGGCCGAGCAGGCCGGACAGCGACGCCGCCGACCAGCATCACCACCGGCAGCGGCAGCGGCACGAGCTTGTACAGCGCCACCGGTGCAGTAGGCGCCGATCGCGAAGAAGGCCGAGGTGCCGAAATTCACGTAGCCGGTGTAGCCGCCCAGGATGTTCCACGCCGTCGCCAGCACGATGTATTGCAGCACCACGTAGCCGGCGAAGAATACGTAGCGCGTTGTCGATCAGCCGCGCGGCGAGGAACACCGCCGCCGCGACCGCCAGACAGAGCCAGGAAGAAGGGGCAGCTGCGCATCGCTCAGCGCCCGAACATGCCGGCCGGCCGCACCGCCAGCGTCAGCAGCAGGAAGCCGAAGGCGACTGCCGGCGACCACGACGGGCCGTAGAACGTCGCCGTCAGGCTCTCCACGATGCCCGAGCATCATCGCCGCCACCACCGTGCCGGCGAAGCTGCCGAGCCCGCCCAGCACGCAGATCGCGAACACCCGGCCGATGTAGTCGCGCCCGATCGACGGCTCCACCGGCTGGATCACGATCAGGATCGCGCCGGCGACCGAGGCGGTGGCGATCGACAGCCCGAAGGCGATGCGCTTGATCCGCACCGGGTCGGCCGCCATCAGCCGCAGCGCCACCGGGTCCTGCGCCACCGCCAGGATCGCGCGGCCGATGAAGGTGCGCGAGAGGAACAGTTGCAGCCCGCCGATCATCGCCAGCGACACGAGGCACGGGACCAGCAGCCGCAGCGGCAGCTCGATCGCGCCGAGATGCAGGCTGGGACCGATATAGACGGCGCCTGCACCAGCCGGTAGTCGACGCCGAACACCAGCACCAGCAGCACTTCGGTGATGAACAGCAGGCCGAAGAAGAACGCGAGCCCGCGCAGGCCGACTGTCGCCGCGCCGCTCGAAGGCGACGTGATAGACCTGATAGATGCCGGCGCCGAGCAGGTAGAACAGCCGGCGACAGCACGAGGCTCGCCACGATCGGATCGACCCCGAAGCACGGAGTTGGCGACGTAGGCGCAGTAGGAGCCGAGGATGATGAAGGCCGGGTGCGCGATGTTGACGATGTCGAGCATGCCGAACGAGATCGACACGCCGATCGTGACGCCGGCGTAGAATCCCCCCAGCAGCAGCCCGGACACGATCGCGTCGCCGAGCAGACTGAACGAGAAGTACAAGCAGCCCCCCCTTTGCGGCCGTCGTGCCCCAGTCGGCGGGAGCAGGCTTCGTGTTCGCCAGGCCTTGCGGGGCCTATATCATCCCGCGCCGGGCGCCGCCAGCGGGGGGGCGCTGCCGCGCCGGGATTGCCGCACGGCCCGCGGCTCCGGTCACGCCCAGGGCACGCGCCTAGACGAAGGTCACCGCCAGCGCGGAGAAATCGTCATCCAGCGGTCTCGGCCGGACGAGAGCGCGGACCGCCTGGTAGATACGTTGCGCCTCCGCGGCGCCGGCGCCGGCGCGGCCGGCGCGCCTGGAGGACGCAAGGCCCGGCGGCCTTGGCCTCACCCTGCTGCGCCATTACTGCCGCGATATCAGCTACGAACGGATCGGCGGGCGCAACCGGCTGACCTTGCGCTTCCCACTGCCGGGTCGGTGAGGCCGGCACCCCACGGCGTCAGTCCTCCTCGACCACCGTCTCCGCTTCCAGTTCCAGCAACTGTTCCGCCGTCGCGTCCTCCACCGCCTCCACCCCGCGCAGCGCGCGGCCCACGGCGCGGGTGCGGCGGCGCGCGGCCTCGATCGTATTGGTCATGGTACCGGCGTTCTTCGCCAACCGTTCCAGCACCCCGTCCATCTTGCGCATCTCGGTGACCGTCGCGCCGAGCAGGGAGCGCACCTGGTCGGCCTTCTGTTCCAGGGCCAAGGTGATGAACCCCAGGTGGATGGTGCGCAGCAGCGCCGGGAACAGGCTCGGGCCCAGGATCAGCACCCGGTTGTCCCGCCCGATCGCATCGATCAGCCCGGGCAGCCGCGCCACTTCGGCGAACAGCGCGTCGGTCGGCAGGTACATCACCGCGAATTCCACCGTCACCGGCGGGTTGATGTATTTCTCCGCAATCTTCTTCGCTTGCAGCCGCACCGCGGTTTCCAGCTTGCGCGATGCCAGGCGTTCGCCGTCCGCATCCCCCGCTTCCGACGCGGCGAGCAGGCGTTCGTAGTCCTCCACCGGGAATTTGGCGTCGATCGGCAGCAGCGGCCGGCCCTCGCCACGGCCGGGCATGCGCACCGCGAATTCCACCGCATCGTCCGATCCGGCGCGCACCTTGCAATTGGTCTCGTAGGCACCGACGGGGAGGATATCATCGAGCATCGCGCGCACCTGGGTCTCGCCCCAGCCGCCGCGGGTCTTCACGTTGGAGAACAGGCGCTTGATGTCGCCGATCTGCGCGGTGACGGCGGCGACGTCGCCCATCGCCTTCTGCACCGCGGCGAACTGGTCGATCACCCGGTTGAAGCTCTCGTTCATCTGCTTCTCCACCGCGGCATGGAGCTGCTCGTTCACGGTCTTCTGGATCTCCGCGAGCTTGGTCTCGTTACCCTCCCGCAGCTCGCGCAGTTTCGCGTCCAGCACGCCGCGGGTGGCTTCGAACTGGGTGGCGATCGCCTCGGTGCCCTTGCGCTGCGCCTCGGCGAGCGCAAGCCGCAGTTCCCCCTGCTCGCGCGTCTGCGTCTCCTGCGCCAGGCGAAGCTGGTCGTTGAGTGCGCGATGGATCGCCTCCAGCCGGCTCTCGTTGCCCTCCCGCAATTCGCGCAGCCGCGTGTCCAGTACGCCGCGCGTCGTCTCCGCCTGGGCGCCGGCAGCCTGCATCTGCTCGGCCAGGGCTTTCTGGATCCCGGCCAGCCTGGTCTCGTTACCCTCCCGCAGCTCGCGCAACTTGCTCTCCAGCAGAGTGCGGGTGCTCTCGAACTGAGTGCCGATCGCCTCGGCGCCCTTCTGCTGCGCCTCGGTCAGCGCGACGCGGAGTTTGCCCTGCTCGTCGGCGAGGACGGCGCGCACCTGCGCAAGCCCGCCCTCCTGCACGCCGCCAAGCCGGGTCAGCCGCTCCACCAGATCGGTGCCGAGCGCGGTCACGCCGCGCCGGGTGGTCTCCGCCTCCGCCCGCGTCCCCGCGGCCGCCTGTTCGGCCAGCAGGCGCAGCCGCTCCAGCGCCGCGCCCTGGCGCAGCACCACCGCCAGTGCCGCGAGCGCCGCAAGCAGCGCCAGGCCCGCCAGCACGGCGGCCGGATCGATCGGCATGCGCGAGTCCCCCTGGATGCGAGGCACCGATTATCCGCTAGAATCGCCGCAGCGACCACGGCAGGGCGGATCCACGCGTGACACGGCAGGACGGCTTCTGGTTCGAGGACATGGCGGCAGGCCAAGTGCTGCACTCCCCGCGCGCCATCACGCTCGATCGCGACGCGATCATCGCCTTCGCCCGCCAATACGACCCGCAACCCGCGCATCTGGGGGAGGAGACCGCCAAGGACAGCCTGTTCGGTCTGTTCTGCGCCAGCGGCTGGCAGACCGGTTCGGTCACCATGCGGCTGATCTTCGAGACCCTGCCGATCGTCCGCGGCGGCATGGGCGCCGGCATCGAGCAGCTTCGCTGGCTGCGCCCGGTGCTCCCGGGCGATTCGCTGCGGGTGGAAATCACCGTGCTGGCCGTCCGGCCCTCGGCATCCCGCCCCGGCTCGGGCGTCGTGACCTATCGCTGCACCACGCGCAACCAGCACGGCGAACCCGTGCAGGAATTCACCACCACCGTGCTGATGCCGCGGCGACCGGCCCCAGCCTAGGCTGGGGCCGGGAAGCGCCGCCCGCGTACTGCTCCCGGGGGGCCTCGCGTCCCGCCGCTACGCCATCGCCCCGCGCGCCGCCACCGGCCACAGGCATTCGACCCGCCCGCCGCGCACGCCGACATACCAGTCGTAGCGATCGACCGTCGGATCGCAGTGCCCAGGCACCAGGCGCAGCTTCTCGCCGAGTTTCGGCGCGGTCGTCTCCGACCCGGCTTCCAGCTTGCCGTGCTCGTCGGAGGCACCGACGTAGCGCAGGTCCGGTCGTTGCCAGACCGTCGGCAGGCCGCTGTCGACCGCCACCGCCTTGTGCCCGGCGTCCAGCACCGCCACGCCGGGCCGCGATGCGCTCATCACCGTCGCCAGCACGAACAGCGAGTGGCGAAAGGTGGCGACCGGGTTGCCCGCCTCGTCCAGGTTGCGGGCGTAGTCGGCGTCCATGAACGCGTAGCTGCCGGCCTGGATTTCCGTGAACACGCCGGATTTCGCCTCCAACATGAAGCTGCCGGTGCCGCCGCCGCCGACGATCGGGCAGTCGAGCCCCTGCTGGCGCAGTTGTTCCACCGTGCGGCGCGCACCGTCGGCGGCGCCGGCGATCAGCGCGCCGCGTTCCGCCGGCGTGCGCTTGTGCTGGGCGCTGCCGTGATACGCCTGCAGGCCGCCGAAGCGCAGATGCGGGGAGGCGGCGATGCGGCGAGCCAGCGCCACCGCCTCCGGCCCCGGCGCCACGCCGCACCGGCCGGCGCCGGTGTCGATCTCCACCAGCACGGACAGGCGCACGCCGGCCGCCGCGGCGGCGGCCTCGATGGCGGCGACCTGCGCGGCATCGTCGGCGCAGACCGCGATCCGGGTGATGCGCGCGAGCGCAGCCAGGCGGGCGAGCTTCGGCGCGCCCACGACCTCGTTGCTGACCAGGATGTCGGGCACCCCGCCCCAGGCCAGCACTTCGGCTTCCGCCACTTTCTGCACGCACTGCCCGACCGCGCCGCGCGCCATCTGCAGATGCGCGATCACCGGGGATTTATGCGTCTTGGCGTGCGCGCGCAGCTTCGTGCCGGTGGGCGCGAGCAGCGCGGCCATATGATCCAGGTTCGCCTCGAACGCATCGAGGTCGAGAACCAGCGCCGGGGTGTCGATCTCGGCTTCCGGCGCACCAGGTTCGGCAGGGGGGGATTGCAGCATCAGGATTCCTTCCACGGACGGCGCGCGGCATCGGCCGCGATCCAGGCGAGCGCGGCGCGCTTGCCGCGCCCGGTGACGACGATCACGCGACGCAGGCGATAGGCCGGTCCTTCATAGGCGCCAAGCCGGGCGCACGCGACCGCCGGCACGGGGAGCAGCGCACCACCGACCCACCCGCCACGGTCGCGGCACAGGGTGGGCCAGCGGGCGCCGACGCGCGCCACCCGCCGCCAGCCCGGCAACGTCGCCGGCGCCGCGCGCGCAGCGAGCCCCGGGGCGCCGGCGCGGCGGGCCAGGACGACGGGATCGCGCAGCGAGCCGTACACGAACCAGCGCATCAGCCCCCCAGCGCATCAGCCCAAGGCATCAGGCGTGAAAGGCGAAGGCGTCCATGCGCAGCACGCCGTAATCGGCGCTGGCGTGCAGCCGCTCCGCCTTCGCCCCCGCCCCGGCCGCACCGAGCGCGACATACAGCGGCAGCAGATGTTCGTCCGTCGGGTGCTGCTCTTGCGCGAAGGGGGCACGCGTGCGGTAGGCGAGCAGGTCCTCGGTGCGGCCCTGTTCCAGCGCCTGGTCCATCCACTCGGCGAAAGCGGCGACATCGGGTTCGTCGGGCACGCCCACCGCGCCGCGGCGGACGCGGCCGAGGTTGTGGGTGAAACTGCCGGAGCCGATCACCAGCACGTCCTCGCCCGCCAGCGGGGCAAGTGCCCGGCCCATCGCCAGGTGGTGCGCCGGACCCTGCCGTGGTTGGATCGCGAGTTGCGCCACCGGAATGTCCGCCTCCGGCCAGGCCAGCAGCAGCGGCACCCAGGCGCCGTGGTCGAGCCCGCGGGCGGGGTCGATCGCCGCCGGCAGCCCGGCGGCGGCAAGCAGCGCGGCCGCCCGCCGCGCCAGTTCCGGCGCGCCCGGCGCGGGGTAGCGGCAGGCATAGAGCGCGGGCGGGAAGCCGCCGAAATCGTGGATGGTCTCATTGCGTTCGGGCGCACTCAGCGCCGGCCCCATGGTCAGCCAGTGCGCCGACGCCATCAGGATCGCCTTCGGCCGGGGCATCGTGGCGGCGAGGCCGGCGAGGAACCGGTGCCCCGGCGTGTCGGTGATCACTGTCATCGGCGAGCCGTGGCTGAGGAACAGGGTGGGGAACATGCGACGATCCATAGCCAGGGGGTGGCGGCGCCAGTATGGCAGCTTCGCCGCCGGCACGGCAGGTGGCCCCCCGCCCTTCCCGCGACGCGCATCCGCCCCGCGTCGGACGCGCGCTTTCCATCCCCCGCCGCTGGGCTAGACTGCCGCGCGTTCGCGCCTTGGCCGTCGCCGAGGCCGGAAGATCGGGGGGAAACCATGAAGATCGAACGGATCGAGACGCTGCGCGCCGACGCCGGGTGGCGGATGTTCTCCTTCCTCAAGGTCACCACCGCCGACGGCATCATCGGCTGGTCGGAGTTCAACGAGAGCTTCGGCTCCACCGGCCTGTCCGACGTGATCCGCGGCCTGTCCCCGGTGCTGATCGGCAAGGACCCGCGCCGGTTCGAGCGGTCACCCAGCACCTGCACGTGCTGACCCGCCAGTCGCGCGGCGGCATCAACCAGCAGGCGATCGCGGCGATCGAGAACGCGCTGCTCGACGTCACCGGCAAGGCCTACGGCGTGCCGGTCTACGCGCTGTTCGGCGGCCCGATCCGCGAGCGCATTCCGGTCTACTGGTCGCATTTCGGCACCTACCGGGTGCGCAGCGCCGCGCTGATGGGCGTGCCGCCGCTGCGCAGCTACGACGACCTCGCGCGCCACGCGCGAGGAGGTGAAGGCGCCGCGGCTTCCGCGCGCTGAAGACCAACATCCTGCCGATCGTGGACGGCAAGCCGGTGAGCTTCTACGCGCCGGGTTCGGCCGCACCGCCGGCTGGCCGGAGCTGAACTGGGACAACCGGCTGACCGCCGGCGTGACGCAGCAGTTGATGGCGATCCGCGACGCGGTCGGGCCGGAGATGGGCATCCATGCTCGACATCAATTTCCACTTCAAGACCGAGGGCTTCAAGCGCATCGCCGAGGCGGTGGCGCCGGCCAACCTGACCTGGCTGGAGATCGACACGCACGACGCGCCGGCGCTGGCCGAGATCAAGCGCGATGCCCCCTGCCCGATCGCCTCCTGCGAGACGCTGCACGGCCGGCGCGAGTTCAAGCCGTTATTTCGAGAACTACGCGATCGATGTCGCGATCGTCGACGTGATCTGGAACGGGCTGGACGAATCGCTGAAGATCGCGTCGATGGCCGACGTCTACGAGGTGAACGTCGCGCCGCACAATTTCTACGGCCATCTGTGCAGCGCGATCAGCGCGCACGTTCAGCGCGCGGTGCCGAATTTCCGCGTCATGGAGATCGACATCGACAGCGCGCCCGTGGCGCGACGAGTTCTACGACAGCGTGCCGGTGATCGAGAACGGCGAGTTCGTGCTGCCGAGCAGGCCCGGCTGGGGCATCGAGGTGAACGAGAAGGCGGTGCGCGGCGCCGAAGGGCTCCCGCCCCGCAGGGGGCGTGGCCACGCCCACCGCGCTGAGGAAGCGAGAGGGAAACACACATGGCCAAGTTCAAGATCGCGACGCCCGCCGGGGCGAGCTTCACCGTCGCCGGCGGCGGCTACGACTACGAGATGGAAGCGCTCGCCGGCATCGACGCCGAGATCGTCGAAGGCCCGACCGACGAGGACGGCTTCATCAAGTTCGCGCGCAGGACGCCGACGCGATCTATGCCAAGGGCATCCGCATCACCAAGACGATCATCGACGGCCTGGCGAAGTGCCGGCGATCGTGCTCGGCAGCGTCGGCGTCGACAGCGTCGATGTCGAGGCGGCGACCGCGCGCGGCATCCCGGTGACCAACTGCCCCGACACCTTCATCGAGGAAGTCGCCGACCACGCGATGATGCTGCTGCTGTCGGCGCTTCCGCCGGCGCGATCGAGCAGGACCGGATGGTGCGCGAGGGCCGCTGGCGCGAAGGCCGCCCGGCGCTGCTGCAGATCCCGCGCCTGATGGGCCAGACGCTCGGCTTCATCGCCTTCGGCCATGTCGCCCGCGCGGTGGCCAAGCGCGCCAAGCCGTTCGGCCTGCGCATGATGGCCTACGACCCGTTCATCGAGGAACTGGTCATGACCGAGCACGGCGTGATCCCCGCCACGCTGGAGGAGGTGCTGACGCCAGTCCGACTTCGTCTCGATGCACGCGCCGGCGACGCCGGAGGCGGAGGGCATGCTGACGCGAGAAGCACTTCCGGCTGATGAAGAAGACCGCGCATCTTCATCAACACCGGCCGCGGCCCGACGGTGCAGGAGGTCGGGCTGATCAAGGCGCTGGCAGGAGGGCTGGATCGCGCATGCCGGCCTCGACGTGCTGGAGACCGAGCCGCCGGGCAACAACAACCCGATCCTCGGGATGGACGAACGTCACGCTGAGCGCGCACGTCGCCTCCGCCTCCGCGCGGTTCGATCCGGCGCGCAAACGCCATGTCGGGCGCGAGCTGGCGCTGGTGCTGTCCGGGCGCTGGCCGATGAGCTGCGTCAACCCGGCGGTGCTGGGAAGTCCGAGCTGCGGCGCTGGCAGCCGGTGTCGATGGAGCGCGGGCCGAACAGCTAGGCCTGCACAAGCGAGAGAGACTCCCTCCCCCTTCGCGGGGGAGGGAGAAGGACACCGCTACCAGAGCGTGATGGCGGTGCGCAGGCCGAACACCGCTTCGTTGCCGACGCGCTGCGGCGGAGTTTGCGGATCGACCACCCCGCCGCCCGGGTTGAACACGTACTGGAAATCGGGCTGCAACAGCCACCATGGGGTGAGCTGGAGCTGGTAGGTCAGTTCGATGAACGTCTCGGTGCCGCGCACCGGACCCGGCACGCCGCTCTCCCGCTCCCCCGCCGCCGCATCGGCGCTCACCTTGGCGAGGCCGAAGCCGATCCCCGCGGTGTCGTTGTCGCGTCCGCGGAACGGCGCCTTCAGGGTCAGACCTGCATCGACGCTGAACGAGATCAGGTTGCGGTCGGGCGGCGCGCCCATCAGCCGCGCGAACACCGCCAGCGCCCGGGGCCCCCGCGGGTCGGGAACGCCAGACCGTCTGATCCGCCACCGCATAGATGCTCGCGTTGCCCCGGTCGAGCCGCGGCACGCCGCTCGACTGCGGATCGTCCAGCGACCGGCCGAGCGTATCGAAGCGCTGATCCGGGAACGACCCGGAATCGTACCAGAACCCGAGCTTGTAGGTGCCCGCCAGCCCGGACGGCGTCCCATCCGATGCCGGCTGGTTGATCGGCATACTGCAGCTCGGCGATCCACAACGCACCCGTATTGAGATTGAACGCGTGGCCCGCCGCCTCGGCTCCGCGCAACTGCGAATCATCGGCGAACGGGCCGCCCGGCGGATTGTCGTCGAACACGCCGGCGAGCACCGTCAGCGCCGCGGTCGGCCGCGCCCGCAGCCGCACGCCTAGCGACGACAACGGATAGGCCGGGCCGCCGGCGTAGAGATCGGCCGAGGGGATCATCGGCCAGCCCATCACCGTGTTGATGAACAGGGCGGAGACCTGGCTGGTCATGAACTCCTGGTCGATGCTCTGCTGGCCGAGCTTCACGTCGACCCGGCCCGCCAGGAACGCCTGCTGGTACCACAGCTCCCACAGCCGCGTCGCCGGTTCGGCCTCGATACCGCTCGCCGTCTGCAACGTGTCGAGATTGTCCGCGCTCAGGCTGCGGCCGTGGATCTGCAGCGCGCTCACGTTGAATGTGCCGCCTGCCCAGCCGAACGCCTTCTGCGTGTCGATCCCGAGGCTCATCTCGGTCAGCCCGTTATAGTCCGCGCCGCGGTGGATGCCACCGCTGACATTGCCGAACACCTCGCTGGTCTCCTGCAATCCGAACGAGATGCCGTCCTTGCCGAGCGCGTCGCGCAGACCCGCGGGATCACCCAGCAGGCTGCTCCGCTCCCAGAACCCGGTCGCCGCCGGGGGTGCGGTTTGCGATGCCGCAGCCGAGTCCGTCTGCGCCGTCGCGGCGGTCGCCCACAGCGCCAGCACAGCCGTTCCCAACGCCGGCAGAATGGTGTGACGACGCGGCATACGGAACCCCTTCCTTGCGACGACATGGCTTGCAGCCCGACCGGTCGCCAGGTCAAAGGCGCCGGCGGGCTGGACGGTGGAAATGTTATGTTATAACGTCCGTCTCCTCAAGTGCCGACCGAACCATCTCCCATGAGGGAACACGATGAAAAACCTCCCATCGAAAAAACTGTCCTCCCTGGCCTGTACTCGTCCTGCTGGCGGCAGCGATGCCAGCCCATGCGGCGTCCCCGCCGGTCCGCATCGTCGCCGCGGAGAATTTCTATGGCGATGTCGCCCGCCAGATCGGCGGGAAGGACGTGCGGGTTGCCAGCATCCTCAGCAATCCCGATGAGGACCCGCATCTGTTCGAGGTCAGCCCGTCGGTCGGGCGCGACGTCTCGGCCGCGCGCATCGTGATCTACAGCGGCATCGGCTACGATCCGTGGATGGCGAGCCTGCTCGGGGCGGCAGGCGCGCATCGGCATAGCACGATCGTCGTGGCCGATCTGATCGGCCGGAAGGCGGGCGACAACCCGCATATCTGGTACGACCCGCACACCATGCTGGCGCTGGCCGCCACGCTCACCCGGACGCTCGTCGCCGAAGATCCTGCGCACAAGCCGGGGTACGAGCGACGCCTGGCGCGGTTCGTCGCATCGGTGCGGCCGATCACGACGAAGATCGCGGCGCTCCGCCGGCGCCTGGCGGGCACGCCGGTGACCGCGACCGAACCGATCTTCGGCTACATGTTCGACGCGCTCGGCCTGCAGGTCCGCAACCAGGCGTTCCAGCTTGCCGTGATGAACAACACCGAACCCAGCGCGTCGGCGGTTGCGGCGTTCGAACGCGATCTGCGGACGCATCAGGTGCGGCTGCTGATCTACAACAGCCAGGCAACCGATCCGGTCGCCGAGCGGATGGAGCAGATCGCCAGGGCCGCGCACATCCCCATCGTCGGCGCGACCGAAACCGAGCCGCCCGGCACGGACTATCAGGCCTGGATGCTGCGCGAACTCGACGCCGTCGGCCGGGCGTTGCCGGCACCCGCGAGGTAATGCCGACCGGCCGAAGATCGGCCCCCCGGCAAGCACGGCCAAGAGGTACTGCCGCCTGGCGTTCCGTGCCGCGACGCGCGACGATGACCGGGGAAACGCAGCAAGGCCCGCCGGTCGGCAGGGCTGCCTGCCCCGGCATCCGTCCGATCGGAACAAGGTCCGCATGACCCGCGCCATACTCTACGAAGCCCCCCGCCCCGCCCCGCGCACCCCCGGCGAGACCGTCGTCACCACCACCTGCGGCCATAACTGCGGCGGCCGCTGCGTCGTCAACGCCCATGTCGCCGACGGGCGGATCATGAAAATCTCCACCGACACCCGCCCCTGGAACCCCGACCATCCGCCGCTGCCGGCCTGCGCCCGCGGCGTCGCGCAGATCGAGCGCATCTACCATCCCGACCGCCTGCTCCACCCGTTGCGCCGCACCGGCCCGCGCGGCTCGGGCCGGTTCGAACGCATCTCCTGGGACGACGCGCTCGACCAGGCGGCCGCGGAATTACGCCGCGTCCGCGCCACCTACGGGAATGCGGCAATCCTCGACGCCTCGCGCTCCGGCAGCCTGTCGATGCTGCATGGGCGCGCGGCGGCGCAGCGCTTCCTCAACATGTTCGGCGGCTGCACCGTTCTGTGGTCCAACATGTCGGCCGAGGCCGAGATCTTCTCCGTCCGCACCACCTTCGGCCCGCGCACCTCGTATAAATCCGCCGGCCGCGAACCCACCGACTACGCCAATTCCAAACTCATCCTGATGTGGGGTTGGAGCCCGGGCGACGGCACCTTCGGCACCAGCACCATGCCGTACCTGAAATGGGCGAAGCGCCAGGGCACCCGCATCATCTGCATCGACCCGCGCCGCACCGAAACCAGCCGCCAGCTCGCCGACGAACATATCTTCATCCGCCCCTCCACCGACACCGCCGCGCTGCTCGCCATGGCCTACGTCGCCGTGACCGAGGGCCTGCACGACCAGGACTATTGCGACCGCCACGTGCTGGGCTTCGACGAGGCCCACCTGCCGCCGGGCACCCCCGCCGGCGCCTCCTGGCGCGCCTACCTGCTCGGCGAGGCCGACGGCGTGCCCAAAACCCCCGAATGGGCCGAGCCCATCACCGGCATCCCCGCCGCCACTCTGCGCCGGCTGGCAATCCTCTTCGCCACCACCAAGCCCGCCGCGCTGCACGCCGGCTACGCACCCGGGCGCACCGCCTATGGCGAGCAATTCCACCGCGCCGCCTACGCGCTCGCCGCGATCACCGGCAATATCGGCATCCCGGGCGGCAATTCCGGCGTCAGCAACGGCGCCACCGGGCGAGGCGGGATCAAGAGCCTGCCCACCGGGCGCAACCCGATCGCAGCCCGCGTCGCCTCCCCGCTGCTCGCCGACCTGCTCGCGCGCGGTGCGGCAGGGGGTTATCCCACCGACATCAAGCTGATCTACGCGGCGGGCGGAGACCTGTTCAACCAGTGCCCGAACGTCACGAAAATGACCGGCGCGCTCGACGGCGTGGAGTTCCTGATCGCGCAGGACCACTTCCTCACGCCCACCGCACGCCATGCCGACCTGGTGCTGCCGGCGACGACCTTCTGGGAACGCAACGACGTCCACACGCCCTGGTCCGGAGCCGGGCATTACGCGATCTTCATGCGCCAGGCCCTCGCGCCGATGGGCGAATGCCGCAACGATCTCGACATCTTCGCCGCCCTCGCGCGCCGGCTGGGCATCGCGGGCTACAACGACAAGACCGAACACGACTGGCTGCGGGAACTGACCGGCGAGGCCGTGGACGATTTCGCCGCCTTCACCAGCCAAGGCGTCGCCCGCTTCCCCCCGCCCCAGGACGCCGTGGCGTTCGCACGCGAAATCCGCGAGCCGGAAGCCCATCCGTTCTCGACCCCGTCAGGCCGGATCGAGATTTACGCAACCACGCTTGCGGAAAACCCGGACCCCTACGGACTGGGCGCCATACCGCCGATCCCGACCTGGATCCCGGCGTCCGACCCGGCCGGCGATCCGCACGCCAACCCGGTCGCCTACCCGCTGCGCCTCTGCACGCCGAAATCCCGCGCCCGCACCCACTCGATCCACGGCAACCAACCACGCTTCGCCCGCATCGATCCCGATACGGTATGGCTGCACCCAACCGACGCCGCGGCGCGCGGCATCGCCAACGGCCAGCACGTCCGCGTGTTCAACGCCCTGGGCGCCACGACGCTGCCCGCCGAAGTCACCGAACGGATCGCCCCCGGCGTGGTCGCCATCAAGGAAGGCGCCTGGTTTACCCCCGACGCAACCGGGACGGACACGCAAGGCTGCGCCAACGTCCTCTCAGCCGATCGCGCCGCCCCCTGCGGCGCCACCACCTACAACACCAACAGCGTGCAGGTGGCCCTGGCCGGCGAGCGGATCGTACCGACCGACGGAGGCTTGGGTCCGTGAGGGCAAATAAGGCCAGGGGGCGCTGCCCCCTGGACCCCCGCCAAGGGCTCGCCCTTGGAACCCTTCCGTTGGTTTCGTGCGTGTGGGGGGTGTCTCGGGTCCGAGCCGGGGCTGCGCGGGGCGCCGGGTCAGGGACAAGGCGCATCGGCGCCTTGTCCCTGACCCGGCGCCCCGCGCAGCCCCGGCTCGGACCCGAGACACCCCCCACACGCACGAAACCAGGTGATGGGGTCCAGGGGACGAGTTCCCTGGCGGGGTCCAGGGGCAGAGCCCCTGGCCTTCTTGCCCTCACGGACCCAAGCCTCCGTCGATTGGTATCAATCGTTCGCCGGATAGGCGGCCATCAGCCGCTTCTGGCGGCGCCAGAGGCGCCACAAGGCCGCCGCTCCGGTCGGGTGGTGGCCGCGGGCGCGGTTCGCGGCTCCGATCCGCCACGCTTGGCCGTAGTGGTAGAACTGGGCGCGCCAGGCGTCCGCCAGGCGGGTACGCGGGTCCCAGACGTGGGTGGCTTCCGATCCGGTGCCGTTGATTTCGATCACCCGGAATCCCTCGCCGCGGGCCAGAGCGGCGGGCGAGTCGAAGCGGACGTCGATGCGGCCGAAGTGGAACTCCGGCAGCGCGCGCGCGAGCCGCTCCACGGCCGCGGTCAGCGCCGGCGTCACGTGGTCGGTCCCGTCGCGGAAGATCGAACCCCGGCAGTGGTTGCCGACGAAGACCAGCCGCACTGTCTCACCTTGCCGGGGCACCTCGCCCAGCCGCGGCCCGAGGCGCGGCAGATAGAGCTCCGGCACGCGCCCGGCACGCGGATCGGCCAGGATGAGCGCGCGCAGGGTGGAACGCCCGTCGCCCACGACCACCGGCGCGTATTTCAGGGTGACCGAGGTGATCCGGCCCACGGCCTCATCCGGGTGGCGGATGTAGAACAGCCCGGCCTCGCCCTCGAACGGGATGAATTCCTGCAGCACCACAACCTCGCCGCGGGGGAACGCCGCCAGGTAGGCGGCCAGCGCCGCCGGGTCGGCGATCAGCCGCACGCCGCAGCCGTTGCAGCCGATATCCGGCTTGGCAACCACCGGGTAGGCGAGGCCGGCCGCCGTCATCGCCGCCGCCGCCGTCGCCGGATCGGCCGCGGGCCGCGCGGGATCGGTGCGCAGGCGCGTGTAGCGCGCCAGCAGGTCGCGTGCCGGATCGGCCACCTGGTCGAGGATGGACAGTTTCGACTCGCCGCACAGCCCGCCCGACTCGATGTGCGGATTGGCCGCCGTCGGCAGGCTGACCGAGCGGTAGCGCAGCGCAAGCCCGACCCACTGCGCCACGATCGGCGCATAGAAGGCCCAGGACGGCCAGAATTCGAAGAACGAGATCGCCGGCTCCGCCGCGGGGCGGGCCGCGGCGGGCGCCGAAAGCCCCAGCGCGTCCGCCGGCTTCATGGACGCGAGGCATCCGGCAGCACCCGCCGCGGCCGGCGCAGCACCTGCACCAGCCGTCCGGCCAGCAGCATGAAGATCACCAGCCCCGCCGCGCCCGCCCAGCGCCAGGCACCGAAATGCGCCATCAGCACGGCGCCGATGCGGAAGGAGAGTGTGAACAGCCCGGAGGTCCAGACCAGGGTCGCGAGGCCGGTCGCCAGGGCGAACTGACGCAGATCGGCGCGCAGATAGCCGCAGGTCGTGTAGGTCGGCAGCCGCACACCGGGGAGGAAGCGGCTCACCAGCACCACCGTGAACACTTTGCCGCTCAGCCAGGCACGCACCACCTCGGTTCGCCGCGGCGGCAGCAGCCGCTGCACCAGCGGCACCATCCCCGCCAGCCGGCCGAGCCCATACAGCCCGAGATCGCCCAGCACGATGCCGACATAGAGCGAGCCGAGCGCCAGCGGCACCGACAGCGCCCCGGACTGCGCCTGCATCGCCGCCAGCACGGTCGCCGCGTCTTCCAGGACGAAGGTGGCGAACACGATCGCCAGCGCCTGCAAGGCGGGATGATGGACGGCGTACTGAAGGATTTCGGTGACCGACAGATCCAGCATGGTGTCCCGACCCGTCGGTTCCCGTGACGCGCAGCGGCCGCTTCCGGCAGACTACCGGTGCCTGCGCCGCATCGCATTCCCCAGGATATAGGGGATCATCCGGCTGCGCAGAAGGGGCGTGATGCGCCGCAGCAACCGCAAGCGTCCCGCCTGGTCGCGTCCTGCCATACTCGTCCCGGCCCTCGCAACCGGCGGCCCATGCAAGCGGCCCCCCCGGGGGCGACCTGCCTACAGCGGCACCCCGGCGAGCAACCGGCTGGTGCGGATGGTCTGCAGGGTCTGCACGCGTGCCACGGTCGGCAGGCCGGTCAGCTTCTGGGTGAGCTGATTCTCCTGCGTGGTCTCGCGCGCCACCAGCTTGAGCAGGAAATCGCCGCCGCCGCGGATCATGTGGCATTCCCGCACTTCAGGCCAGGTGCCGACGGTCTGCTCGAACGCCGCCAGCACCGCCTCCTTCTGGCTGTCGAGGCCGACGATGGCAAAGAACGTGATCTCCCAGCCGAGCTTCTGGGGATCGGGGTCGGCGTGATAGCCGCGGATCACGCCCGCTTCCTCCAGCCGGCGCACCCGGCGCAGGCAGGGGGGGGCGGAGATGCCGGCCCGGCGCGCCAGCTCCACATTGGTGATGCGGCCGTTCGCCTGCAGCTCCGACAGGATGCGGCGGTCGATGGCGTCCAGGACGGGCATCTCGGCGGACGAGGGCTTCATGCGGGCGGGTACGGCCGGAGTGGGCCGGTTCCTGATCTGACCGGGAGCGGCGAGCGGGGCGAAAGCGGGCGGGCGAAGAAATGACTATCCGTGTCCCGGCGCCGGTCCGCAAGAGAGACGATGACAAACGCGAAAGACGGACGCGCGTCGCACGACAGGCGGCCCGGAGCGGGGGGCGGATGCGGTTAGCCTCGGGTTAAGCTTCGCAGGTGCACTCTGCGGGCCATGGCAAAACGCGAACGAACCGGAAACAGGAAGGCCCGCCCGATCATCATCCGACGGGAGGATGAGGCGGCCGGCGGCCACCACGGCGGGGCGTGGAAGGTCGCCTACGCCGATTTCGTGACTGCGATGATGGCGTTCTTCCTGGTGATGTGGCTGATCAACGCCACCACCGAGGAGCAGCGCAAGGGCCTCGCCGATTATTTCAGCCCGACCAACCTCATGAGCCATAATTCCTCCGGCACCGGCAAGCCGTTCGGCGGGGAGACGGCGTTTTCAAAGGGGTCGATGGTCTCCGATAAGGGCGCGGTGGAGGTGACCGTCGGGCTGCACCCGGTGCTGGGCACCCCGATCTCGCAGCGCCACGACAGGGAAAGGACGCCGCCGCAGGGCGGACGCGGCCCGGGACGAGACGGCGAGAACAGCCCGGGGCAGGCCAATGCGACGGCGGGCGCCGCGGCCCCGGCACCCGCCCTGACGACACGCGAGGCAACGAGGGCGGCCGGCCAGCCAGCCTCCGCCCGGGCAGAGGCTGGCGGTCCCGGCCCGGCCGGCACCGCCCCGGGCGCAGGCCCGGCGCCCGTCTCGCTGGCGCCCATCTCGCTGGCAGGAGGGGCGTTGGCGGACGGACCGCTGGTGGCCCGCGCACGGCCCACGCATACCGGGCCCTCTCCCGCCGACCGCACCCAGGTCGAGAACCATGCCTTCGCTGCCGCGGACGCGGCGATCAAGCGGCTGATCCTCAAGGATCCCCGGCTCGCCGCCATCGCCTCGCAGCTCGCGATCGACATCACCCCGCGCGGGCTGCGCATCCAATTGCTGGATTCACGCGACGATGCGATGTTCCGACCCGGCTCGGCCGAGCCGAATCCGCCGGCCCGGCGCTTGCTGCGGCTGATCGGGCCGATCGTCGCACAGCTCGCCGGCCCGGTGCGCATCGCCGGGTTCACCGATGCCGCACCGTTCCCGGGCGGGGCGACGACCAACTGGGACCTGTCGGCGGCGCGCGCGAACGCAGCGCGGCGGCTCCTGACCGGCGCCGGCCTGGCAGACTCGCGGATCGAGGCGGTGACCGGCCACGGCTCGCACGAGCTGCTGCTGCCCAAGGATCCGCTGGCGCCGGCGAACCGGCGGATCTCCATCCTGGTACTGCGCGGCGCCGCCGCGGCGCCCGATGCCTCCGCTTCCGTCGCTCCGGCTCCGGCTGATGTCGTCCCCGCTGGCGTTGTCCGTGCCGGGGCGGTCCCAACTGGGGCGATCCCTGCCGGCGGCGCGCGCCCGGCGGCGAGGCGCTAGCGGTTCCGCCCGTTCGCGAAAGACCACGCATGAGACCCCGCGACATCGCCGCCGCTCACGAACCTGACCGCACCGCTGCCGCCGGCCCGGCGCTGGGCCGCCGTCCCGCCCCGCCATCGGACCGTCCGCCGCGCCGGGATGCCGGGCAGTCCGCGGCCACGCCGGATCCGGTCATGACGGGGCGCGACAGGCGCCGCCGCGCGTCGTTCGCAGCGCGGGCGCCAATCTCCGAACGACGCGCCCCACCCTCCGCTCCCCGGCTCCGCGCTGCGGAACCGCGGCACGCGGCCTAGCCGAGGGCCCGGCCATGCTGACGATCGGCGGCTTCGTCTTCCTGCTGATCTGCGTCTTCGGCAGCTATCGTCCTCACCGGCGGCAGCGTCGCGCGCGCTGGCCGAGGTCGCTGCCGTTCGAGATGCTGACCATCGGCGGCGCCGCCATCGGCACGCTTCGTCATGGCCAACAGCATGCACGACGTGAAGCACACGCTCGGCGGCCTCGGGCAAGATCATGAAGGGCGCCAGCGTTCCAGCAAGGCCGACTACGTCGATCTGCTCAGCCTGCTGTTCCTGCTGGTCCGGCTGGCCAGCACCAAGGGCACGATGGCGCTGGAGCCGCATATCGAGAAGCCGGACGAAAGCGCCGCCTTCCAGAAATTCCCCAAGATCCTCGGCAACAACTTCGCCAGCACCATGATCTGCGACTACCTGCGCATGGTCGGCATGAACGCCGACGATCCGAACCAGATCGAGGACGTCATGGCGCGCGAGCTGAAGAAGACCCTGGCCGAGGAACTGCACGGCGCGCACGCGCTGCAGACCATGGCGGACGCGCTGCCCGCGCTCGGCATCGTCGCCGCGGTGCTGGGCGTGATCAAGACCATGTCGCCACATCGACCAGCCGCCCGCGGTGCTGGGCGAGATGATCGGCGGCGCGCTGACCGGCACCTTCCTCGGCGTGCTGCTGGCCTACGGCCTGGCCGGCGCCGTTCGCCGCACGGCTCGAAGCGGCGTGGTGAGGAGGAGGCGAAATATTACGAGGTGATCCGCGCCGTGCTGGTGACCCACCTGCACGGCAACGCGCCGCAGGTCAGCGTGGAATCCGGGCGCAAGATGGTGCCGAACGAGCACATGCCGAGCTTCCAGGAACTGGAGGAGGCGGTGCAGTCGGTGCAGATTTAGGACCAGCCGGAGGAGACCGGCCCGCCGGCGTTCAGTCGAACCCGAGGAAGCCCTCCATTGCCGCAATCGGTCCTGCCGCGCGCAGCCGTGCGAGGTCCGGCACCGGGCGCGCGGTGGCCGCATCGCCGGCCAGCATGCGTTCCAGTTCCGCCGCGACCGACAGCACGAGCGCATCGCCGCCGCGTGGGCCGACGATCTGCAAGCCGAACGGCATCCCGTGCCGATCCACCCCCACGGGCAGAGACAGCGCCGGATGCCCGGCCAGGGTCACCGCGTAGGCCAGCGCCAGCCAGTGGAAATAGGTCCGGGTCGGCCTGACCGTCGATCTCCGCCGGGTACAGCTCCCGCCAGGATCGCGGGCGAGATGGTGATCGACGGGGTCAGGATCACGTCGAACCGGGTAAAGAACGTCTGCCAGCGCCGGTACAGCGCGGTCTGCAGCGCCATCGCCCGCGCCACGTCGGCAGCCGAGTAGCGCAGCCCCTCCTCGACATTGGCGCGCACGTTCGGCCCGACCTCGTCCGGCCGTGTGCGCACCTTGTCGAGATGGCCGGCGAGGAAGTTCAACGCGCGCAGGACCTCGAACGCTTCGTCGGCGTCGCGGCAGTCGGGCGTGGCGTCCTCGGCGACCGGGCGAAGACGTCGCGGAACAGGCCGGTCTTTTCGGCGAACACCTCGGCGATGTGCCGCTCGGTCGGCGCAAAGCCGAAATCCGGCGTCAGCGCCACGCGCAGCCGTGCCAGGTCGATCGGCGCCGGGACGGCGAAATCCTCCGCCCGGCGCACGCGGCTGCCGTGGACCGTGGTAGCCAGCGGGTCGCGCGCATCGTCGCTGACCATGCGCCGACAGCAGCAGGCACAGGTCCGGCACGGTGCGCGCCATCGGCCCCAGCACCGGCAGTCCGCTCCAGCCGAGGCCGCGCTTCTCGCTCGGCACCAGCCCCGGCGTCGGGCGGAAGCCGACGATGCCGCAGAACGCTGCCGGATTGCGCAACGACCCGCCGGTGTCGGACCCGGTTGCGATCGGCACCATCCCGCAGGCCAGCGCCACCGCCGAGCCGCCCGAGGACCCTGCCGCCGATTTCGCCGGATCGAACGGGTTGCCGGTCGCGCCGTACACCGCGTTGCGCGTGTTCGCCCCGGCACCGAACTCCGGCGTGTTGGTCTTGCCGAGCACGATCGCCCCGGCGGCACGCACCGCGGCGATGCTGCGCTGGTCCTCCGCCGGCACATGGTCGCGGAAGATCGGGCTGCCGTAGGTGGTGCGCAGCCCGGCGGTGTCTTCCAGATCCTTCACGCCGAGCGGCAACCCGTGCAGCGGGCCGAGCGGCGCGCCGTGCGCCACGGCATCATCGGCCGCGCGCGCGGCGATGCGGGCACGATCAAAATCGCGCGCCACTAGCGCGTTCACGGCATGGTCCACCGCCTCGACCCGGGCGATGCAGCTTGCCAGCAGTTCGGACGGCGCCAGCGCCTTGCGCCCGATCAGGCGACGGGCTTCGACGGCGGTGAGGTCGCAGGGTTCGGTCATGTCTGGGACCGTCTCCACGAAGCAGTGGTTCGGTGGCTCCGTTCGTGATCGGGAACGGTCGGCCGGGACGCGGAAGAAAGGATAACCACGGAGACACGGAGATGTCGGAGCGGTTGGGCGCGCAGCTTCTCCTCCACCGGTTCGCGCGGCGGTCGCTCCCCTCCGGAGCCTCCCCGCCTTCCTCCGTGTCCCCGTGTCTCCGTGGTTCATTCTTTCATTCTGATGACGGCACGCGCGCTGCAGACCTCAATACCCCAGCGCGCAGCCGTCCTTGCGCGACTCCGACCCTGCCACCAGCACGCCGCGGGTGCGGTCGATGCGGATCGCCTGGGCGCCGCCGTGCGGGCGCTCGATCAGTTCCAGCGTGTGGCCCAGGCGCGACAGCCGGTCGCAGATGTCGGGCGGGATGCCGCGCTCGATCTGCACCTTGCCGTTCAGCGGCAAGAGGCGCGGCAGGTCGATCGCCTCCTGGATGTCGAGGCCGAATTCCAGATGGTTGGTCAGGAACAGGGAATGCCCCATCGGCTGGAAATGCCCGCCCATCACGCCGTACGGCATCACCGCCTCACCGTTCTGCATCAGCATGCCCGGAATGATCGTGTGCATCGGCCGCTTGCGCGGGGCGATGCAGTTCGGGTGCCCGCGCTCGACGCGGAAGCCGAAGCCGCGGTTCTGCAGCATCACCCCGGAGCGTTCGGCCAGGATACCCGAGCCGAACCCCTCGAACAGCGAGTTGATGAAGCTGCAGGCATTGCCGTCGCGATCGACGACGCAGAGATAGACGGTATCGCGATGCCGCGGCAGCACCGCCTCGCCGGCCGCCGGCAGGTCACGCAGCGCCGCCGTGTCGTCGATCAGCCCGCGCAACGACGCCAGATAGGCGGGATCGAGCAGGTGCGCGACCGGCACCTCCACCTGCGACGGGTCGGCAACGAAGGCGTTGCGGTCGCGATAGGCGAGCCGTGCGGCCTCGATATGCCGGTGCAGCCGCTCGGCGCTGAGCGGGCCCTCGGGCGGCGTCGGCAGGCCCTCCAGCATCCCCAGGATCATCAGCGCCACCAGGCCGACGCCGTTCGGTGGGCACTGGTACGCCTCGAAGCCGCGCCAGGAGAGGCTGATCGGATCGACGAAATTCGCCCCGCCCAGGCCGGCGGCGAAATCCGCCTCGGTGTGCAGCCCGCCGCGATCGCGCAGGGCGGCGACCATGTCGGCGGCGATCGCGCCTTCGTAGAAGGCCTTCGGGCCGTGCTGCGCGATCGCGCGCAGGGTCTCGGCCAGCGCCGGCTGGCGGAACAGGTCGCCCGGGCGCGGCGCCGATCCGCCGGGCAGGAACGGGGTCGCGCCGTTCTTGCGCAGCTTGCCCTCCAGCCGCGCCCAGTCCCAGGCCACTTTCGGCGCCACCGGCCAGCCCTCGGCGGCGAAGCGGATCGCCGGTTGCAGCAGCTCGTCCAGCCCCTTGCGGCCATGCGCGGCGAGCAGGGTGGCCCAGGCGTCGATCGCGCCGGGGATCGTGACGGCGTGCGCCGAGGTGTTTTCCAGCGCGGACATGCCGGCCGCCTCGTACCAGTCGGCCGTCGCCGCCGCCGGCGCCCGGCCGGAGCCGTTGAGCGCGATCACCTTTCCCGTCCCGGCCGGCGCATACAGGCAGAAGCAGTCGCCGCCGATGCCGGTCGATTGCGGCTCGATCACGCACAGCACGGCGCAGGCCGCCACCGCCGCATCGAGCGCATTGCCGCCCGCGCGCAGCACATCGAGCGCAGTGAGGGTCGCGGCCGGCATCGACGTCGCGGCCATGGCGTGGGTCGCATAGACCGGGCTGCGACCCGGGAAGTGGAAATCGCGCATGCTGGTTCCTTGCTGAGCGTGCCGGGCAGCTTGGCCGGACGGCGCAGGGTTGGCAATCGCGCCGGCCGCGCCTGTTGGGCGATGGCGCGGCACGTGCCATGATCCCCCTGCCCGCAGGGAGGACAGCATGCCGCAGACCATCACCCTGGACACGTTCGACCAGGTGGACATCCGCGTCGGCACCATCGTCGAAGCCCTGCCCTTCCCCGAGGCGCACAAGCCGGCGCTGAAGCTGCTGATCGATTTCGGGCCGGAGATCGGGCGCAAGCGCTCCTCGGCGCAGATCAGCGTGCATTACCGGCCCGACCAGTTGATCGGCCGGCAGGTCTGCGCCGTGGTGAATTTCCCACCGCGCCGGATCGGCCCGTTCGACAGCGAGGTGCTGACCCTCGGCATGCCGGACGAGGACGGGGCCGTCGTCCTGATCAAACCGGACTTCAAGGTCCCGAATGGCGGCCGGCTTTTCTGAGCGCGACGGCGACGGCTCGTCCCGGGCCTGTGGCGTGCGCGGCTTCCCGGGATCTCTCCGGCCGCCGTTTCGCGTGGCCACCTTGCGAACCTACCTCCCGCACGGCTAAGCAGGCGCCCATGATCCGCCCCCGCTCTCCCCGGCCCTTTCGCCTGGCTGCCGCGCTGCTGCTTGCCGCGGGCCCGTTGCTCGCCGGATGCAGCGACCTGTCTCGCACATTCGGATTCACCCGGAGCACCCCGGACGAATTTGCGGTCACCACGCAGCCGCCGCTCAGCATGCCGCCCGATTTCGCCATCCGGCCGCCGGAGCCGGGCGCGCCGCGCCCGCAATCGGTGCCGGCCAGCCAGGCGGCCGAGCAGGCACTGATCCCGCAATCGGCGCTGGCCGGGCCCGGTCCTGCGGCAGGTGCGGCCAGCGCCGGCCAGCAGGCGCTGGTGCAGAGCGCCACGGCCGCGGCCGGTTCGCCCCCTTCCGGCCCGCAGCTCGGCCAGCCGGGCAATGCGAACGATCAGAGCTTCGCGCGGACGCTTCTGTTCGGCGGCCCGTCAGGCAGCGAAGAGCTGGTGAACGCTCCGGCCGAGGCACAGCGGCTGCGCGAGAACGCTGCGCTCGGGAAATCCCCGGTGGCGGGCGTGACCCCGGTGATCAAGCCGGAGGAAAAGGGCTGGCTGCAGCGCCTGTTCTGAGCGCCGGCGCCGCCCGCGCCGGAGGGTTTTCCGGCTGACATGGCGGACGGCGGGGTGCTGCTGGACCGGGACGCGGACCGGGTGCGGGCCTCACCGGGCGAGCCCTTGCTCCAGCGCCTGCTACGCGCTACGTATCGGGTGTGATCAGGTCGTTTGCCGACAAGCGCACCGCGGCGATCTGGGCGGACCGGATGCCGAAGGGCTTCCCGAGCGACCTCGCCAAGGCGGCACGGCGCAAGCTGCGGGTGCTGGCAGCGGCGGTTCGGCTTGAGGAACTGCGCACGCCGCCGGGCAACCATCTGGAAGCGCTGGGCGGCGATCGGGCGGGGCAGCACAGCATCCGCGTCAATGACCAGTGGCGCGTGTGCTTCGTCTGGCGCGACGGCGACGCGTTCGAGGTGGAAATCTTGGATTATCATCGGGGGTAGCCATGGCGATCCGCACGGAGGATCTGGGCGGGATGGATTTTTCGGACGTGGCCGGAAGCGGGCGCATCGGACCGGTTTCACCGGGAACGGTGCTGGCCGAGGAGTTCATGCGACCGCTGGGCCTGTCGGCGCGCGCGTTGGCACGCGCGCTCGGCGTGCCGTCGAACCGGATTACCGCGATTCTGGGCGGCGGACGGCGAGTGACGGCGGAGACGGCGCTGCTGCTTGCGGAACGGTTCGGCACTTCGGCCGAATTCTGGCTGAACCTGCAGATGATGCACGATCTGGAGGAGGCGCGGCGGCACGTGGGGCGGGCGGCGTGAGCGGGGGAGCAACGGACGGCGCGAGGCGTGTCACCGACGCGGCCGGGGTTGTGAGGCCGGACGGGTGACGATTGCGCATCCTTGAATTGAGTTAGGCCCTTTTGGTAGAGAGCGGCTGCGCCCCTCTTGCGACCGGGTTCCCGCTGGACGGTCCAGACTATCCAACCGTTGCTTGCTCGCAGGAAAAGATCTCGCCGTATCCATTGGCCGACTAATGCCGCAGGTGACCGCACGGACGGCCTTCAGATGCCGTTGTCACTGAGTGGCGCGGTTAGTTCAGCTAGGCATGCCGCGAAGGGAGACAATTGGCCCTGTTCAAGATAGGCGACGTGATAATTCCACCGCATCCACCGGTCCCGGAGTTCACCCGGAACCTCGCCGATATCACGAAGTGCGAGAACAAGATTCGTGCGCGACGCACCACTCACGTGAGCGTTGACTCCAGCGGCAGCCAAGGCGTCGTCGTCCCCTACGTAGCGATACAAAAAATTACGGCAGGCATCTCGGTCCTGTAGCAGCCCCTGCATGGCTAGACCACCCGCTAGGTGGCCGACTAGATCCGACCAACTGGCTAGCCCAAGTTCGGGAATGGCGTAGCGAAGTTCATCGGTCATGTCTTCGAGCTGACGCGCCACGTCCCGAGTGGACTGCGAATCACCCTGCTGCGTAGGTATTAGGCGTAGCAGATGGAGCCCTAGATGAACGACAGACTGCGCAACATTGGATCAGCTCTGAAGCCTGTTCCACCTCGGCAAACCGTGTACGAGTTCGACGCCAGCCGGCGTCCTCCCAGAGCAGGCGTAGCGCCCCAGCTGGATTTCGGATTCGAGAAAATGGCCACGCGAGCATGTGCGCCAGCCCCCCGGATGACTGTCTGGCCATCATGTCTAGATGTGGTTGTTGCTCCAAGCGTGCAAAAGCAAGTCGAGTCCAGAAAGCCAATTTCCCAGCAGCAGCTAATGCCCTCTCGTCATTAGAGATAAGACAAACGCTGACTGCGATCGGAATCAGTGCGTCCTCCTTCCCATGAGAATCACTCCAAACCGGCACGTGCTGGCGGAAGTCTGCCGCAACAGGATCACTCTCCCTCAACACTAACGCTCCACCGTCGAAAAGGTCCCAGACTGATTGAGGTTCGCTGAAGGGCGCGTGTCTTACAGCATCCGCCACGGCATTCAGCATAGCGTGGGGTGGCACTATTCGAAATTGCCTATTCCGAGGATCCGACCATGGTCCGGACAGGCTTACCAGAAATGACCATACGAGGTGCGCCAACCACTCAAGCCAAAGGCGATCTCTGTCCGGCCGCTGGCCGGCTGCCTCTACTAAGTCGCCGACTTCACCTACGATAGTTTTACTGAACTCTACTATATCATATTCCGAATCGTGCGCAGCTCGTCGTAATTCCTGGCGCACCCGTTCCATGCACAGGTTCTCAAATGCATGCAACAGGATACGCGCGACGCAAGATCCCGACCAACATCCTTTGTCATCAAATGCTGCCGGGGCAAATGGAAGAAGGGAAATCAGCACACGGAAGGAACAGAGATCATGGTCCCGCAGCGCCCCTGCAACCAAAGCTGGGTTCTTCAACATTCCGAGCAACTCTGCACCGAATTTTGGCCATTTTTTGGAAATTACCAGAACGATCCTGCCGAAGGGCATATCAAGCCCGGAGTCAGCAAAGCGCCAGGCGACAGTCGCTTCCAGGCTCTTGAGCTCACCAGTCTGTCGAATTGCCTCTCCTGACATGGCACGGCCAAGTGCGTCGGCAACCTGCTGTGGGTTCTCTCCCAATCGACGCCCTTCTCCGACCAACTCATCGGCCACAATATTCGGCAAGGTTTCCGCCGCGAGGATCTCATCGTCTGCACCAGGTGAACTCGAATATCCTCCATCGAGTCTCTTGAACCATTCATAAGCCAACGTCAAACCATAGGACCCGGACGGCTCCGTCATCGCGCATCGCATCGCCGCGCGTCCAAGGACATAGAGAGTTAGCGACTTTAAGTCGATTTTATCGTCTCCTGTCGATTTCTGGTTGACCAGGTCATTATGTAATTCAGCAGGAAGCGGCTGGCTTTCCCGCGTGCACCACGCCACGGGGTTATCAGCGGGAGACCGAAGTGACCGTGGAAGTCGCATTTCGGCTGAGACGCCGCTCGATATGTCCGCCATCAACCAACGGAACCAGAGCGCTAGACTGCCAACAGCATCTTCCGAATCGGCAAGGTTAGAAAACTGCTCTCTGACGGTAGCCAGAATTTGCTTGCGTCTTTCAACAGGATTCCAGGGCACACTGGGGTCGCTCATACTACTCGCCTAGCAATCGGTCTGGCGCCCGCTTTGCGACCGCCGTCTGTCTGTCATCCAGGCATCGAACGGCTGGGCCGCCCGGATGAGTGGCCTTAAATGAGACAATATATCCTGGGGGTTCGGGACCTCGATCAACACGCTAGCCCTTGATCCGACGGCATTTAGTGAGTTGCCGGAAAGCCACACCCGGCCATCGACCACAATGAAGCGGTCATGCAGACTAGCAGTTTGACCCAGCATTACCCTCACCTGAATCGTCGCCATTTTGTTAGCTGATATCCGCTGTAAGACGGCCTCCATTGCGGTAGCAGCAGTATTCCACGGGGGGTCAGCGGCATCGCGCATGCGCTTCGCTGAGGTCACTAGCTCTACATCTACCTTGACGTTGGATATGGCCAACCCGTAGGAAACGACCTCGGTGGGCCCGAGATATGGATCCACAATCATCACCGTCCGTCGCGCGCGACCAATCAGAGTTCGTATTTCTTCTTCCGCCTTATCTGGTTCATCAAACCATCGTAATCCCAAAGAAGCTGCTACCGCCAACTCGCGTCGACGAGCCTCTCCCTGCGCCTCGCGAGCCGCTGGCGACCCAGCGTCGCCCTCCTCGCCAACTAGTACCAACGGGGCCGGCGGTCGCCCGTAGTTGACCATATCCACATCATAGTGCCGTGTTGGCCTCCCGGCCTTGTCGGTTGCGATAACGACCCGACGCCGTTCAGCAACGAGACCCACCTCCAAAGCAAGCGTGCGGAGGAACGGCAATGGCTCCCGCCACCAGGATACGCCATACTCTGGATGAAGAACTGCGATCGCGGTTCGATCCGATTTTCCTCCCCAGTCAATTTCGACGAGTGGACTAGATACCGGTATGTCACGCGGTTTGCCGAGGCCAAGGACCCGTTTTTCTACTGCCAGAAGCCGTAGCCCTTGAAGGTTGGATCCAGGCCAGCGCGTAAAGCGAACAAGTTCGCGCTCGGCCGTGCCTTCCTTGGACAATCTACTATTTACACTCCTCAGTACCGGATGGTACCTCACTATGTGCAACGACCCGATAAACTCCGGGAACCGGCGGAAGTCGATAAATATATTTTCCGTCAACCACTGGGCCGCGGGATTTTCGACAATTCTCTCCCAAAGGTCTTCTTGCTTTCGTCCGAACAATCCACGAATAAATACCGGGCCGTGAACGAGGGGCAGGAAGGGCAAGTGCATTGCTGCTGACTCACCACCGTCGGCGGGCTCGCAGCGATCAGGTGGGTCCAGTAGCGGTTCACTATCACCGGCCGTCCGCTTATCGGGATGAATAGGAAGGCGTAGGTCACCAGATGTAGCGGCATTGAACCAAGCGCTAGCGGCAGAAAAACTCGTCGGAAACCGCGCAACGTGGAACGTGTCCACCGTGCTCTTCCGGGTTGGCATGCTCCTAAACGGATGGCCGCGCTGTTCAGGGAAGCAGGAAGGCAGTTGCTCAACCCACCCGAATACGAGGCGCCGCTCGGTCCCAGACCGCCACCACGCGAGGTGAATAATGGCGCGATGTTCGAGATGTAGGTCAGCCTGGGTCATCGGTTAGGCCCGCAGCTCGAGGCCACCAGCGCCGCATGCGCCGCGCCAGGAGCGAACGCACCATCGCTAACCATCTGCCGCACCACGTCGTTGAACAGTTGGTGCCCATGATCGATCTCAATCACCTCGATCGCCCCAGACCGCCCATGGGTATTCTCCCGGAGCCCCCCGCCCGAATGCACTCTCGGGAGCGCACCGCCGACACCGCGCGGCCCGGTCAAAAATGAACGCTCTTATTGCGAACCCTGTTGATGAGAGGCCGGGCAGAAGAATCATTCAACCGCAGATGTACGCTGATACACGCAGATGGCCCGAGCGGACCGGCCGGCCGGCAGCATCCTCTGTCGCGCGAGGTCGGCCAGGATCGCTGCAGCGGCACGGGGCATCTGCGTGCATCAGCGGTTGAAACCCCTGTGCTTCCTTGCGCCGGCACGAGGCAGGGAAGCCGAACCCGGCCCGCTGCCGCTCGACCCGCCGCCGCCACCGTGCAACGGAGTTCGCAATAAGAGCAAAAATGAACGTCCCCCGCGCCCACCGGCCGTATCCCCGCACCCCAAACGCCCCAGCGAACGTACATTCGCCAAGCCCGCAAATCACCCGCAAAACCCATCTTGTACAACGCGCCAAGCGCCAACCCGCCGCGATTGCCCCCCCAGGCCGCAGCCGCTAAAATCCCGGAGCCATGCGGGCGTAGCATAGTGGCAATGCACCAGCCTTCCAAGCTGGCTATGGGGGTTCGATTCCCCTCGCCCGCTCCAGCCTCGGCTCAGCCGCCCCCGGGCGTCTGGGCAAACTCCGGCAGCCCCCCCGGCATCGTCACCTGATACCCCGCCGCCGGGGCCGGCGCCGCCGCGGCAACCGTCGCCCCCCCCAGGTCCCGCGCCGCCACGATCTCCTGCCACAGCCGCAGCACGCTGGCCGAGGTCGCCTCGGCGACGAAGCACACCCCGCGCGGGTCCGGCGCCACCAGAACCGCCTCGGCATCGCCGCGCACCCGGCGCGCTGCGTCGTTGATCACTTCCAGCGCCGCCAGCACCTGCTCGGGCGCCGACAGGCGCGTGTGGCGCTGCAACTCGGCCAGCCGGTAGGCGCGCACACCAGGCGTCGGTCCCGCCGCCGCCTCCCGGCCCAGCTCGAAAAACACCGCCACCACGGGCAACAGGCCGCCGATCGCCTGCAGGATCGCCCGCGCCTCCTCCAGGCTGGCGCCGACCAGATGCTGGGGCGGCGGACGCAGCGCGTGCGCCGGCGGATCGAACCCCAAAGTGCCGGCGATTTCCTGTTCCAGCCAGCGACGCACCTCCGGGGGCGCGGCGCGGACCTGTTCCGGCGATAACGTCAAGCCGACCATGGAAGCACTCCTGAAAGCAGAACAGCCGGGGCGCGAGCCCGCGCCCCGGCAGATGACGGGATCAGCCCGCCGCCGGCTTCACGTCGATCTTGCGCGTCTGCTGCTGCGCCGCCGGCGTCTTGGGCAGGGTGACGGTCAGCACGCCCTTGTCGAACTGCGCCTCGATCTTGTCGCGGTCGATCCCCTCGGGCAGCAGGAAGCTGCGCTCGAAGGCGCCGTAGCTGCGTTCGCACAGGGTGGTGTTGGCTTCCTTGCGCGTGCTCTCCTCGCGCTTCTCGCCCTTGATCGTGAGGGTGTCGCCGCTCAGCGCCAGCTCGACGTCCTTCTCGCTCATGCCCGGCAGCTCGGCGGTGACGCGCCAGGCGGTGTCGGTCTCCGTCACGTCGCTCGCCGGCATCGGCAGGCGGGGCAGTTCCGGGAAGGACAGGGTGGGCAGGCTGAAGCCGGTGAAGAAATGGTCGAACAGCCGGTCCATCTCGCCGCGGAAGGTACGCAGCACGTCGGGTCGGCCGGCCCGCGCGGGCGCCGGAGCGGTCGGTGTGGTCTGCACTTGGGTCGTGGCCATTGCAGGTCTCCCCTGGGTATCGGGTGCTGCGGCGGAGCACCGCCGCGGCCCCAAGCATCGCCAAACCCGCGCGGCAGGACATTGACCTGAGTCGAATAACCCGGGCCGCCGACCCTGCTACCAACCGGTCGTGGGCTCCGCCCCCCCGGACCCACGGCGCGCGCCGCATCGGCCCTCCCGCGGTGCGGCGCGCGCCCCTCCCGGTCCGAGCGCGTAAAGACGTCGAACTTGCGGAAGAACGCCCGTTGAAAATACTCAGGTTTTCGGGCGATTTTGGCGGGCGGCGGGCGTTCTTTCGCGAACTCTCCGCAGGACAAGCCGGATCGACATGGCGGGAGACCGGGGCGGGAGACCGGACCGCCGCCCGCAGCCGGATGACGAGACGCCGACCGAGGGATCCGCCCGCCATGCTCCCTGCCCGCCGCCTGCTGCTGGGCTTCGTGCTGATCGCGCTGGCCGCGGGCGCCGTTGCCGCCGCCATCTCCCATCCGGAACCGGCCCGCTGGGCCTGGGACGCCGCAGCCGCGCTGGTCGCCGCGGTGGTGGCGCGCGACCTGGTCGCGGCGCTGCGCCGCGGCGTGCTCGGCGTCGACGTCATCGCCCTGCTCGCCATCCTGGGGGCGCTGGTGCTCGGCCAGTCCCTGGCCGGGGTAATCATCGCCCTGATGGTGGCCGGCGGCGCGGCGCTGGAGGAGTTCGCCGCCGCCCGCGCCCGCGGCGAGCTTGCCGCCCTGCTCGCCCGCGCGCCGCGTATCGCGCACCGCCAGGACGGCGCGACGCTCGCCGATGTCGCGGTGGCCGATGTCCGCCCCGGCGATCGCCTCCTGGTGAAACCCGGGGAGATCGTGCCGGTCGACGGTACCCTCGCCGGCCCCGCCACCCTGGACACCGCCGCCCTGACCGGCGAGCCGCTGCCGGTCGCCGCCGCCGCCGGCGATCCGGTCGCGAGCGGCGTGGTGAACGCCGGCGCCCCGTTCGCGCTCGACGCCACCGCCACCGCCGAGGCCAGCACCTACGCTGCCGTGGTCCGCCTGGTGGAGGCGGCCGAGCGCGAGCGCCCGCCTCTGGTGCGCCTCGCCGACCGTTGGGCACTTGGCTTCCTCGGCCTGACCTTGGCGCTGGCCGCCGGCGCCTGGGCGGCCTCGGGGGATGCGGTGCGGGCGCTCGCCGTGCTGGTGGTGGCGACCCCCTGCCCGCTCATTCTGGCCGCGCCGGTGGCACTGATCTCGGGCATCTCGCGCGCCGCCGCCCGCGGCATCGTCGTGAAGGGCGGCGGCGCACTGGAGCGGCTGGCGCGCGTGCAGATCGGCCTGTTCGACAAGACCGGCACCCTGACCAGCGGCACGCCTCGGCTGGTGCGGGTGGAAGCGCTGGACGGCTTCGACCCGGACGAGGTTCTGCGCCTGGCCGCCGCGCTGGAGCAGGCCTCCGGCCATGGGGTCGCCGCGGCGATCGTGGCGGCGGCGCGCAGCCTCGACCTGGGACTCGATGCGCCAGAAGAAGTGAAGGAAATTCCCGGCGGTGGCCTGTCCGGCACGGTCGGCCGGGTGCGGGTCATGGTCGGCAGCGCCGGCCTGCTCGCCGCCGCCGGCCTGGTCCCGCCCCCGCCCGAAGCCGCGGACGGCGGTGCCGCCGCCCGCCTCGCCGCTTCTGCCGCCGCTGCCGCCTGGGTCGCCCTGGACGGGCGGATCGCCGGTGTCCTGCTGCTCGCCGACCCCGTCCGCGCCGAGGCGGCGGGCGCGCTCCGCGCTCTGCGGGCAGCCGGCCTCGTCCGGCTGGTGATGGTGAGCGGCGACCGGGAGGAAGCGGCGGCCCGGGTCGGTACCGTGCTCGGCCTCGATGCCGTGCACGGCGGCTTGTCGCCAGCCGGGAAGATCGCCGCGGTGACGGCGGAGCGGGCCAACGGCTCCGTTCTGATGGTGGGCGACGGCATCAACGACGCCCCCGCCCTGGCCGCCGCCGATATCGGCGTGGCGATGGGCGCCCGCGGCGCCGCGGCAGCGGCCGAGGCGGCCCAGGTCGTCATCACGGTCGACCGCCTGGACCGGGTGGCTGAAGCGGTGGCGATCGCCCGGCACGCCCGGGCGATCGCACTGCAATCGATCGTGGCCGGCATGGCGCTGTCGGCGGTGGCGATGCTGGCCGCCGCCGCCGGCGCCCTTTCCCCCGTGGCCGGCGCGCTGCTGCAGGAGGCGATCGACGTCGCGGTGATCCTGAACGCGCTCCGCGTCCTGCGCGGCGGCATCGCCCGCCCGATCGCCGATCGCGGCGCCGTCGAGCGCCTCGGCACCGAGCACGTCGCCCTGCGCGACCTGCTCGAACGCATGCGCCACACCGCGGCGGCACTCGACCGCGATGCCGCGCCCCCGCTTCCGGCCTTGCGCCGGATCGCGGCCAGCTTCGAAGCGCTGCTGCTGCCGCACCAGACGGCGGAGGAGGAGGCGCTCTACCCCGCCCTCGCCCGCGCGCTCGGCGGCCGTGACCCGCTCGGCACCATGACCCGGATGCACGCCGAGATCGCACGCGAGGCCGAGCGGTTCGCGGCCTTGGTGGCCGGGATGGACGCGGGCGCCGGCACCGCGGCGGAAGCGCGGGAAGCGCAGCGGCTGCTGCATACCCTGGACGCGCTGCTGGAACTGCACCTGGCGGCCGAGGAGGCGCTGCTGGCGACCGCCGAGGAACCGCCGGCCGGCCGCACCGCCGCACCCGGCCGTGCGGCCATGCCGGCCCCGCTTGCCGGAAACCGCGACCGCCTGTAACTGAACGCCTCCGCGGCCGATGCCGCGCTGCAGCAGGAGAGAGATCAGATGGGTTACAGGGTCGCGGTCGTCGGCGCCACCGGGGCGGTCGGACGCGAGATGCTGAAAACCCTGGCCGAGCGGCAATTCCCGGTCGACGAGGTCGTGGCGCTGGCCTCCGGCCGCTCCACCGGCTCCGAAATCTCCTTCGGCGAGAAACAGGTGCTCAAGGTGAAGAACCTGGAGACCTTCGATTTCACCGGCTGGGACATCGGCCTGTTCAGCCCCGGTGCCGCCGTCTCCGCCGTGCACGCCCCGCGCGCGGCCGCCGCGGGCTGCGTGGTGATCGACAACACCAGCCATTTCCGCATGGAACCCGACGTGCCCCTGGTGGTGCCGGAGGTCAATCCGCACGCGCTGGCGAAATTCGCCCGTCGCAACATCATCGCCAACCCGAACTGTTCCACCATCCAGATGGTGGTGGCGCTGAAGCCGTTGCACGACCGCTTCCGCATCAAGCGGGTGGTGGTCGCCACCTACCAGTCCGTCTCCGGCGGCGGCAAGGAGGCGATGGACGAGCTCTACAGCCACACCAAGGCGGTGTTCGTGCACGACCCGGCCACACCGCAGCAGTTCACCAAGGAGATCGCCTTCAACTGCATCCCGCATATCGACAAGTTCATGGACGACGGCTCGACCAAGGAAGAATGGAAGATGGTGGTCGAGACGAGGAAGATCCTGGACCCCGACATCGCGGTATTCGCCACCTGCGTACGCGTGCCGGTTTTCATCGGCCACGGCGAGGCCGTCACGATCGAGTGCGAGCACCCGATCACCGCCTCCGAGGCGCGCGCCGCCCTCCGCGCCGCCCCGGGCGTGGCGGTGGTCGACATCCGTGAGGACGGCGGCTACATGACCCCGCTTGAAGCCGCCGGCGAAGACCCCGTCTACGTCAGCCGCATCCGCAAGGACCCGACGGTGCCGCATGGCCTGTCGTTCTGGTGCGTGGCCGACAATTTGCGCAAGGGCGCGGCGCTGAACGCGGTGCAGATCGCCGAGACCCTGATCGCACAGGGAGCGCTGGCGAAGCGGGCGGCCTGAGCCGCCTGACCCCCGGGTCCGGGCCGACCGGAAGGGCGAGGAATCGTTCCCTCGCCCGCCGGGCCGGTCACGATGGCCTTCCGCCAGGTCGTTGCAACTGCACTGATACCGGCGTCTGCGGCCATGCGCGAACGTCGGGGACAGGCCGGCGTGTCGGCGGCCGTGCGGCAGCAATTGACGTGACGCACCGCGTGGCTGGATAACAGCGACATCGGAAAGTGTCCCTGCCTGACGTTATACTGTCACGGATCGTTCCTTCCACGCGCCGCGGAGCCTCCGCCCATGCCGGATCACGCGGACCACGGTCACGCCGGCCACCTCCATGCGGGCCACGATCACGACGCCCACACCCACGATCCCAGCCACGGCGGCGGTCACGGCCACCACCACGGCGCCACCACTTTCGGGCGGGCGTTCGCCATCGGGGTCGCCCTCAACCTCGCCTATGTGGTCGTGGAGGCATTCTGGGGCGTCTCGGCGCATTCCGTGGCCCTGCTGGCGGACGCCGGACACAATTCCGGCGACGTCATCGGCCTCGGCGGCGCGTGGCTCGCTGCCGTGCTCAGCCGCCGGGGCCCGAGCGGCCAGTACACCTACGGCCTGCGGCGGTCCTCCATCCTGACCGCCCTGGCGAACGCCGTCCTGCTGCTGATCGTGACCGGCGGCATCGCCTGGGAAGCCGTCTGGCGCCTCGTCAGTCCGCAACCGACGCACGGAGTTGTCGTCATGGCCGTCGCGATCGGCGGCCTGTTCGTCAACGGCGTGACCGCCTGGCTGTTCATGTCCGGCCGCAAGGGCGACCTGAACATCCGGGCCGCCTTCCTGCACATGGCCTCCGACGCCGTGCTGGCGCTCGGGGTCGCCGTCGCCGGCGGCGTGATCATGCTCACCGGCTGGCTGCGGGTGGACCCGGCGGTGAGCCTCGTGATCAGCGCCGTCATCGTCGCCGGCACCTGGTCGCTGCTGCGCGATGCGGTGAATCTGTCCCTCGATGCCATCCCGCCCGGGATCGACCCCGAAGAGGTCGCCGGCTACCTGCGCGCGCTGCCCGACGTCTGCGAGGTGCACGACCTGCACATCTGGGGCCTGAGCACCACGGAAACCGCGCTCACCGCCCATCTGGTGCGCCCCGAGGGAACGGCGGACGGCCCGCTGCTGCACCGGATCGCCCACGAGGTGCGCGAGCGGTTCGGCATCGGCCACGCGACCGTCCAGTTCGAAACGCCCGAGGCGGCGAGCGGCTGCACCTTGCGGCCCGACCACGTCGTCTGAAGCAGCCGGACGCGGGGACAACCGCACACCTCAGGCGTGACAGCGCCGCGGGGCTTGGAGCACCCACCGCGGGGACCTGATCGTCCCGGGCAATCTCCCGGGTTACCGCGCCCCGTGCCCGCGTGGCCCGACGCAAGCCTCCCATTCGGCCCCTTTCATCCGGGCGGACGCTTCCGTTCGGACCCGCGCCGGCACCAGGTGGAGCGACGGACACAGAATGATTCCGGCACGGCTGCACGACCTCTCGATCGCCTCTCTGCTCTTCGGCGCCATCTGTGCCGCGGTCACCGCGATGGACGAGAATCCGGCATCCTGAGTACATGGGGATCATGAACGTCGTCTGGCCCGTGACGGCGCTGTTCGCAACCGTCTGGGTCGTATGGCAGTCGTTCGCCTATGGCCGCCTGGCGACGTATGAGAAGGCGCATACGGCGATCGCGCCGATGCACGACCTCTCTTTCGGTCAGGGAATCATTGCAGCGGCGAAGGCCGACACGCTCTCGCCGACTGTCTCGCAGGTCGGCTTGTACGGCTTCATGGCGATCGCCTCCTTCGTCATCTTCCGGAACGGGTTCGGAGTGAAACCGGAGACCGACACGCCCTCGTTCTGGTTCATGATGCAGATCGCCATGATGTTCGGGTTCGCCGCTGCCGACCCCGTGAACTGGTGGCTGCTGCGCGCCGGCATCAAGGAAGCAATGTTAAGGTCAGCCTGCATTCCAGAGCGCGGTCCGCTCGCCCACGGGACCCATGGGCTGCAGGCGCCTGCCCGGATCGACCCGACCGGTGGCCGCTGCCGGCCAAGGCGACGCAGCCCATGGCGCCGCCGTCCGGCGCGGACGGCGCTACCCCGGTCAGCCGGCCCTGTCGGGACCGCACCCGTGTCGTAATTTTTTCCTTTCCTCCACGGTATCGATGCGGGCCGATCGGATATGATTTCATGATGGGCAGCGGTCGGGAATGGAGAGGTCGTGCCCTCAGGGGCAGTCCGCCCGTAGCGGACGTTTCACGCCGGCTCACGCTATTGTGGATCGTAGAAGATCCCTCGGATCGGGATAAGGCTGCATGAACACACCGAATGCATCGACCGATGCGGCCGTGTTGTGCCCCACTTCGCGCAACGCGTTTCGCCACCTCGTCACCCTGTTCGGCCTGATCTGGCTGATCAACGCCGGGTTCCAGGTCTCGGCCTGGCTCTGGCAACCGGAGCATGGGGGGAGCACGGCGCTGCTGACTGTCTTCACCAAGGCGACAAAGGTGGCGCCGGACTGGCTGCGACCGCTGCTGCTCGAGATCACTTCGCTGGTGCGTGGGATCGGACTCCATTGGATCGCGCTTGGCATGGTGGCGATCGCCCTGCTGCTCGGCCTGTCGCTGATCTCCCGCATCGGCATCGCTGCGGCCTGCTGGCTGGGCATCGCCTACAGTCTGATGTGCTGGGTCGCGCTCTGCGCGCTCGGCTACCCGTATGCGGGCGGGCAGACCGACCCCGGCGTGTTCCCCGCCTACGTGATCGCCTTCGTCTTCGTGCTGAGCGTGCTGCCGACGATCTCCGGCCCGTCCCCCGCCTCCGGGCCCGTGGCCTGGCTCTGGACCGCCGGGCGGCGGCTGTTCGGCCTGCTGTGGGCGTTCGACGCGGCACTGAAATGGGTGCCGTATTTCCTGACCCATTTCCTCGACCAGTTGACCCCCGCCGTCCAGGGCCAGCCGGCCTGGATCGCCGCCTATATCGGGTTCATCATCATCGTCGTGAAGGCGGTGGGACCGCTCCTGGTGGCGGTCGTCGTGGCATTGGTGGAAACGGCGATCGCCATCAGCGTGCTGACCGGGCGATGGCTGATGCTATCCGTGCCACTCGGGTTCCTGTACACGCTTTCGGTCTGGACATCGGCAGAAGGATTTGGCGGCCCCTACAGCCGCGCCGGCACCGGCGTGCGGGGCAACGTGCTCGGCAACATCCTGATCTACGCGGTCATTTTCCTGTTCATGCTGGTGCCGCTGGCGCAGGACGGCACACGCACCCGGTGGGGTTGCCGCCCGGTCAGCTAGAGCGATCGCGCCTGACTGGAATCGTAGAGCGATCCAGGGGCGCGTGAATCTGCTCGGGAAAAAGGCTGGAGCACGTTCAGTCTTCCTGAACGTGCTCTAGTGGCATGCCGCCGACGGGCGAGACCGCGCCGCGGCCTCGCCCATGTCTACCGCCTAGAGCTGGGAAGCAACGAACTCGTAGTTCGCCAGCTTGTCGAGCCAGTTCGTCAGGTAGTCCGGCCGACGGTTGCGAAAATCCAGATAGTAGCTGTGCTCCCACACGTCGCAGCCGAGCAGGACCTTGCCTTCTCCGGTCGCGAGCGGGTTCGAGCCGTTCGGCGTCTTCGTCACCTTCAGCTTGCCGTCCGACGCCCAGCACCAGCCACGCCCAGCCGGAGCCGAACTGGCTCACGCCGGCCGCCTTGAACGCATCCTTGAACGCGGTCACGGAACCGAGGTCGGCGTTGATCTTCGCTTCCAGCTTGCCCGGAATGCCGCCGCCCGACGGGCTCATGCATTGCCAGAACAGGATGTGGTTCCAATGCTGGCCGGCATTGTTGAACACGCCCGCCATGTCGGACTTGCCGTGCGAGAGCTTCACGATCTCTTCAAGCGATTTGCCCTGCAACGCCGGGTCCTTCTCGACAAACCCGTTCAGCGCCGTGACATAGGCCTGATGATGCTTGCCGTGATGCAGTTCCATCGTCTCCTGGCACATGCCACGAGCCGCCAGTGCGTTGGGCGAATAGGGCAGGTTGGGAAGTTCGAATGCCATGGAGCGTTCTCCGCCGGTTTGGGGTGAAGCGAGAGGCGTTCTTGCCTCGGTCTAGCTATGACCCGTCCCCGGGTGCGTCAAGCGCGGGTCACGCCGCGCTGAGCCCGCTCGGCGCGCTGCTGCGCCGGCACGATCCGGACCGGTTCTTCACCGCGCTGTTCGCCCCGCCGGCGCGCCGCGAGGCGTTGTTCGCGCTCTACGCCTTCGATACCGAGCTTGCCCGCGCCGGCGCGGTGACGCGCGAGCCCACAATCGCGCTGATCCGCCTCGCCTGGTGGCGGGAGGTGGTGGAGGGCGCGGCGCGTGCGCACGAAGTCGCGACCCCGCTCACCGGCGCGATCGCGGCGGGGCTGCTCGACCGGGCGGACCTGCTGGCCGTGATCGCCGCGCGCGAGATCGAGGCGGAGGGCGATATCCCGACCCTGGCCGACTGGCGCGCCTGGCTGGAGGGCGGTGCCGGCGGGATTGCGGTGGCGGCCGGGCGGCTGCTCGGCGCGCCGGCGCCGGAGGTTCTGCGCCCGCTCGGCGCGGCCTGGGGCGCCGCACGGGTGCTGCGTGCGATCCCGGCCCTTGCGCGGCAGGGGAGGTCGTTGCTGCCTGCGGACCTACAGACGGCACACGGCCTGACGGCGGACGTGCTGGCGCGGACCCCGCCCGCGCCGGCGCTGCTGGCCGTGCATCGGGTGCTGGCGGCGGAGGGACGCCGATGGCTCGTCGATGCGGGGCGGGTCCGGCTGCCGCGCGCCGCCGTCGCCGCGGCCCTGCCGGCGGTGCTGGCCCGGCGCGACCTTGGGCGCGATGCGATGGTGCCGGCGGAGGCGCGCGGCCTCGGCGACCGGGTGGCGGTGCTGCTGGCCGCGGCGCGCGCGCGGGTGTGAGACGTGCCGGCGGAGACCTTCAACCTTGCGCCAATGGTCGAGGTCTGCGCCATGCCGCCTCCGGTCTTGAATGAAACCGCTCCCTGTGATATCTTCCGCTCATGGACGTGACCCCAGACCAGATCCGCGCCGCCCGCGCCCTTCTGCGCCTCGATCAGGCCGAACTCGCCCACCGCGCCCACATTTCCGTGGTCACCATCCGGCGGATCGAGGCGACGGATCACCGCAAGCGGGTCGCGCCCGTGACCCTCGCTGGCGTCCGCCAGGCCCTGGAACAGGCGGGGGCGGAATTCATCCCGGACGGTGTCCGCCGGCGTCGCACCGCGCGGCCCGACGCAAGCTCCCTGTTCGAGGATCTGCGCGCGATCAGCCTGCGTAGCGCGGCACGGCTACATGGTCGCGATGTGCTGACGGATGCCGATTTGTACGACGAGGACGGCCTGCCGGCGTGATCGCTGTCGATAGCTCGGCACTGATCGCCGTCCTGCGCCGCGAGCCGGAGGCCGACAGCTTCCTGCAGGTCATCGCCACGGCGGACGGCTGCCTGCTGTCGTCGGTCAGCCTGCTCGAGACCAGCATGGTGCTGGCCGGGCGCACCGGTGACGCCGCTTCCTGGTCGGAGCTCGATGCGCTGATCGCCCGCGCTTCCATGCAGGTGGTGGCGCAGGATGCCGGGCTGGCGGAGGCGGCGCGGGACGCCTTCCTCCGGTATGGAAAGGGCCGCCATCCGGCCGCGCTTAACCTGGGCGACTGCGCGTCCTACGCCCTCGCCAAGACGCACAGCCTGCCGCTGCTGTTCAAGGGCAGCGACTTCCCGCGAACCGACCTGATGGCGGCTATCTGATACACTATTAGCGGTTCTTCGCTGCTTGCTGTGGGTGGCGCCCCGCCGGTCGGGCGGCCCGTAATCGAGGCTGGCAGCCGGGAGAGAACTGCGTCATCGCGGGGGGACACGATCGGGTGCCCGACTTGGCCGAGCCTGGCGCCGCGCAGAGTCCGGGAACGTTCAGGCCAGGGCAGAAAAAACGGTCCTGAACCGAACAGAAGTACGGGACGAAGACGGTGTCCGTAACCAACGAGACCCTATTTCTGAGTGGGGGGACGTTGGGGCTCAAGTCAATTGCGGCACTCGCCACCGACGCGCGCCAGAACGAACCATAACTTATAATAGTTAAAGATTCGGTGCTGGCGCTGACGATCGATAGGGAGTTTATGGAGACCTTCATTGAAAGGACCGCCCCAATGCACCTTCCCGACGCGCACTGGCTGTTTGCCCTGGCGGCCGTGTTCTCGGCTCTCGCCCGGCTGATCCGTATGTGGCGGCGATGACGGCCGGCCGGCGATCCGGGCCGCTGATTGGCCACCGGCTCGCGTCCATGCACGGCAACACCAAGCCAGTTCTCACGCTTGGTTACGGCGCCGCTCGCAGTTTTGCTTCCGAAAACAATGGGACGTCGCCCACCTCTAGCCAGTATGCCATACCGCTCGTGCTAAGGCGCACATGTGCATATTGCGTAAGTATACCCGATGAATCAATAACTCGGCCACGGCTTCCTTGCATAATGTATGTGCAACCATAAAAAAGCATCCGGCGGTTGAACCCTACGCGGTCGTGAGCAGCGATCGCGTTGTCGAGATGCCCGATGGAACCAAGTTGCGGGCAGCCGACTGCATCTCTGGCAAAACGGACACGGTGCCCAATTAGAGCGGGAGTGTTGATATCGTAATCAGATCCATTTGGGGCATTTGGAGTAAATACCCAAAAAAGCCCCGACGCCATGATAACACCAAGCCAAAAAATATTTGTCCACTTGTTGCTGCCGGTGCGCTTACCAGGATTGGTTGCCATAAAAACCCCCGAGAATGGATAGCAGTAAGCCAACATTTCCCATCTGCCTGGGATGACCCTACGGCCCCCGCTGCCCGGCGCTGGCGCACCTGGCCGTCAACGCTCTCGGCCGTCGGTCGAGACTCGTGCATACTCGTACATCATGGGGTCTAATCTGCACCAGATTTCCGCAACGAAAAAGCCCACATTGTGCAAGAGCCTAGGTCTGATACAAAAATATTCGCTCTTATTGCGAAGCCCGTTGATGAGAATCCGGGCAGAAGAATTATTCAACCGCAGATGTACGCTGATGCACGCGGATGGTCCGAGCGGACCGGCCGGCCGGCAGCATCCTCTGTCGCCCGAGGTCGGCCGGGATCGCTGCAGCGGCACGGGGCATCTGCGTGCATCAGCGTACATCCGCGGTTGAAACCCCTATGCTTCCTTGCGCCGGCACGAGGCAGGGAAGCCGAACCCGGCCCGCTGCCGCGACCCGCCGCCGCCACCGTGCAACAGGATTCGTAATAAGAGCAAAAATCTTGAATTGTGCACCAGACCTTGGGGCCCGAAAGTCCGCGTCCCACCCGCCGCCGACACTCAATTTAACCCCACCCTGCTCCGGCTCCAGCGGACATACCACCGGAACTACAGGGTGTGGCCGGCCAGATAGCGGGCGTCATCGACCTGCCACGACTCGGGCCGCCACGCCCCAGCCACCCCACCTTCGGCCTGATCGCCGCCGGTCACGCGACGCCCAGCCCCGCCCGCCCCCCGTCCCGGCGCCCCGTGCGGAAGCGGCACCAGCGCGCCGACCTCACCGCATATGCGCGCGCATCGCCGCCAGGCCCTTCTCCAGATCCGCGATCAGATCGTCCGTCGCCTCAAGTCCGATATGAAACCGCACCACCGGACCCGCGAACGTCCCGGTCCCGGCGGTGCGGGTCAGGAACCCGGTGGTCGGCAATGCCAGGCTCTCATACCCGCCCCAGGACGCGCCGATCCCGAACAGATCCAGGGTTTCCACCAGCACATGCGTCGCCTCGACGCTGTACTCCGGCCGGAACACCACCCCGAACAGACTGCACGCACCGGAGAAGTCGCGCCGCCACAACTCGTGCCCGCGCGCGCCGGGCAGCGCCGGGTGCAGCACCTCGGCCACCTCGTCGCGCCCGCGCAGCCAGTGCGCCACCTCGATCCCGGCCTCCATCTGCGCCGCCAGCCGCACCCCCAGAGTGCGCAGCCCGCGCAGGCACAGCCAGCAATCGTCCGGGCTCGCGTATTGCCCGAGCGCGCGCGCCGTCGCGTGCACCGTCTCCCACTCCGCGGCCGAGTTCACCGCGATGCTGCCGAGCAGCAGGTCCGAATGCCCGCCGGCGTATTTGGTCAGCGCCTGGATCGACACATCGACCCCGTGCGCGAAGGGCTGGAAGAAGTGGAACCCCCACGTATTGTCCATCAGCACCTTCGCCCCGCGCGCATGCGCCGCGCGCGCGATAGCCGGAATGTCCTGCACCTCGAACGTGTGGCTGCCGGGGCTTTCGGTATAGACCACGGTCGTGTTCGGGCGGATCAGCGCCGCCATGCCGGCCTCGTCCACCTCCGGCGGATAGAACGTCGTCTCGATCCCGAAACGCGGCAGGGTGCCGGAGGCGAAGCTGCGCGCCGGGCCATAGACGGAATCCGGCATCAGGCAGTGATCGCCCGCCTTCAGATATGCAAGCAGCGGCACCGTCACCGCCGCCAGGCCGGAGCCGACGATGAAGGCGCGCGTGCCGCCCTCGATCTCGGCGATCATGTCCTCCAGCGCCCAATGCGTCTCGCTGCCGCCGAGCCCGTAGGTCAGCACCTGCGCGCCACGCTGCGCCGCCAGCGCGCGCCGGTCCGCCACCGTCGGATACAGCACCGTCGAGCCGCGCAGCAGCGGCGGATTGACGAACCCGTGCACCCGCTTGCCGGCGCGCCCGCCATGCGACAGCCGGGTCCGGAACCCGAGCCCGGCGGTCTTGCCGTCCGTTTTATCCCCAGGCTTGTCCCCGCCCGTAGTGCCGGACTTATCCACACTCTTGTCCCCCGCCTTGTCCACCGCTTCGTCGCCCTCTCGCCCGTTGCCGTCGGTCATCGCATCCGCTCCCCTTCCCGTTCAGCCGGTCGCGACGGGCGTGTCCGCGCGCCCGCCCCATTCGGTCCAGGACCCGTCGTACACCGCCCCCTCCGGCAGGCCCGCGAGCCGCAGGCCGAGCGTCAGGATGCAGGCGGTGACCCCGCTGCCGCAGCTCGTCACCACCGGGCGGGTGCCGTCGACGCCGGCGGCGGCGAAACGTGCCGCCAACGCGGCTGGCGGGCGGAACGTGGCGTCCGGGTTCAGCAACTCCGTGTAGGGCACGCTGGCCGAGCCGGGGATGTGCCCGCTGCGCATCCCCGCGCGCGGTTCCGGCACCGCGCCGGTGAAACGCCCGGCCGCCCGCGCGTCCAGCACCAGCTCCGCCTGCGCACGCACGTTGCCCAGCACGTCGCCGACGCCACGCAGCCGGGTGGGCCGGAAGTCGGGGCGGAAGACGGCGGGCGGCGGCGCCGGCGGCATACCGGATTCCACGTCCCGCCCCTCGCGGCGCCATTTCGGCAGGCCGCCGTCCAGCACCGCGGCGGCGTCATGGCCGAACAGCCCCATCAGCCACCACCCGCGCGCCGCCGACGACAGCCCCTTCTGGTCGTAGAACACCACCCGCGACGTGTTGGCGACGCCGAGCGCGGCCAGCAGCTTCGCGAACCGCCCGGGGGTCGGGACCATGTGCGGCAGGTCGGTGTCCGGATCGGCGATCTGGTCGATGTCGAAGAACCGCGCGCCCGGGATATGCGCGGCGCGGAATTCCGTCGCCCCGTCCTTGGCCTCGTTCGGCAGGTACATGGTGGCGTCGCATACGACGAGGTCCGGCTTGCCCAGCTCCGCCGCAAGCCAGTCCGTGCTGACAACAGGATCCATCACGCGTCCCCCACGCCGATACGGCGATATAACGGTTCCAGATAGACGCTTTTCGCGTCGGTATAGGCCTCGCGGTCGGTCGGGTACCGCCCCGCCAGCGCGCGCTTCACCGCCGCATAGCGCCGCGCTTCGTCGGGATGCCTGCGCAGATGGTCGCGCAGCGCCAGCCGACGCCGCCACATTTCGCCCCCCGGCTCGGTGAGGTGGACGTGATGCGTGCGCCGCGCGCCGAGCGGCGGCATTCCCTTGACGAAGAACATGCGATCACGCTTCGGGTTGTCCTCCCAGTAGAGGTAGCCGAGGGCGCGGATCGGCGCCACGGCCTCCTCCCGCGCGCGTGGCAGGGACGCCACCGCGATCAGGATGTCGATGATCGGCTTGGCCACCAGGCCAGGCACCGCCGTACTGCCGAAATGTTCGATCCCGATGACGAGGTCGCCCGGCAGCGCCCGGCGCAGCAACGCCGCCTCCTGCGCGAACATGCCGGGCCAGGCGGGATCGTAGGGCAGCAGACGGACATCATCCTCCATCGGCCAGCGCGATCGAGATGCGCCGGTTCTGCCGGCCCTTGTTCTCGATCTTCAGCACCCGCACCGGGCCGATCTCGCCGGTGCGCGCCACATGGGTGCCGCCGCACGGCTGCAGGTCGACCGGCGGATCGCCGGCGCCGATGCGCAGCAGCCGCACCCGCCCGGCCCCGCGCGGCGGCTTGACCGACAAGGTCCGCACCAGTCCGGGATCGGTATCCAGCACCGCCTCGTCCACCCACTGCATCGTCACCGGATGGTCGGCCGCGACCAGCGCGTTCATCTGCGCCTCGATCGCCTCCTTGGCCGGCGGGTCGGACAGGTCGAAATCGAGCCGCGAGCGGTCCAGGCCCACCGAACCGCCCGTCACCGCCGCTCCGCGCAGCAGCGCCGACAGCAGATGCAGCGCGGTGTGGTTGCGCATCAGCCGATGGCGACGGTCCCAGTCGATCGTCAGGGTCACCGCGGCGCCCGCCGGCGGCACGGGCACGCCGGGCGGGGGAACATGCAGGATCGTACCCGCCTCCCCCTTCACCGTATCGACGATCGGCACCTCCCCGCCGGCCCAGGCCAGCCGCCCGGTATCGCCCGGCTGGCCGCCGGAGCGGGCATAGAAGATGGTCTGGTCGAGCACGATCCCCTCCGGCCCGCTCCGCTGCACCGTCGCGGTCGCGGTGGTCCGGTACGGCGCATCGAGGAACAGCGGCACGGTCATGTCTCGCTCCAGTCGGCGCGCAGCCGGTCCCGCTCCGCGGCGAGCCAGAGCAGCGCCAGCATGGTGAGGGCGTTGGGAAAGCGTCCGGCCACGGCAGCCTCGATCGCCGCGCCGGCGGACCACACCCGCAGGCGGATATCTTCGTCCTCGGCGGCAAGCCCGGCATGGCCAAGCAACCCGTCCGGCCCGGCAGGCGGCAGGCGCACCCGCCCGGCGAACAACGTGCAAAGCTCGTCCGACCCACCAGGGCTGAGCAGCACGGCGGCGATCCGCCGCAGGCGGTCGGGAACCACCCCTGCCTCCTCCGCGGCTTCGCGCGCAATCGTCTGTTCCGGCGACTCCCCATCCTCGCAAAGCCCTGCCGGCAGCTCGACCAGCACCGGATCGAGCCCGGCGGCAAGCGCCGGCAAACGGAACTGCTCGATCAGCAACACCTGGTCCCGGACCGGATCATAGGGCAGCACCGCAGCGGCGCATCCGCGACGCCAGAGCTCCCAACTGCGCACGCCGGACAGCCCGCCGTCGAACCGCCGCTGGCGAAAACCGACGACATCGAGCGGAAAGCGCCCGTCCCAGACCCGGCGCTCGGTTTCGATCAGCACGTCGTCGTGGCGCGGGACCGGCAAGGCAGGACGCGAGGACATGAGCGCAGCATAAGCCGCGCCACGGCGCGCGCCAGCCCCGCCGGGGCTATGCGGACGTCGAAACGTTGGGCGCTTCGCAAGCAAGGCCAGGGGGCGCTGCCCCCTGGCCTTGCTTGCGAAGCCGCCAACCTTTCAGGCGGTTGGCATCACCCCACGACGACGGCGTCCGCGAGCTGGCGCAGGCGCTGCGCGCCGGCCGGGCCTTTCAGCGCGTCGCGCCAGGTGGCTTCGGCGACTCGCTGGTGGGCGGCCACCGCGTCGTCGGCGGCGGTGATCATCGCGACGCCGGTTTGCATGCCGGGCGCGGTTTCCGGGCGGAACGGGTTGATGGCGAGGCTGACCCGGTCGCGCGCGCGCAGCACCTTGAAGAGCGAGCTCGGCTCGACGCCACCGAGCAGCCCAAACTGCAATCCCATGGGCTCGGCTTCCATCAGCGCGGCCATGTTCTCGACCTCGGTGGCCGCGACCTGGCGGCCGATGCGACGGATGCGATCGGAGACCGCGAGCCCGCCGGCGATGCCCTGCTCCAGCAGGCGCTGCACGCCGCTCACGGTGACCATGCAGATGATATTGGGCCGGCGCATGTTGGTACAATCGCTTGCGGGCGGCCAGGATGCCGAGCACCTGCTCGGCCTGGCTGCGCAGCGCGGCGCGCTCGTTGCCGGCCTTGTCGGCAATTTCCTCGAACGCTTCCGAGAGCGCAAGATCGAACGCATCCGAGGTGGTCAGGTAGCAGAGCGGCCCGAAAATCTCCAGTATCTGGTCGGCGGTTTCCTCAAGCTGGCGCAGACGCTCGAAATAGCCGACCGGGCGGTTGTAGTATTCGATCCCGATCCCGAGCAAGGACAGCGGCGAGATCTTCAACAGTTCCGCCAGCCGCTTGATCGTGTCGAGCTTGATGACCTCGCCTTTTTCATAGCGATAGAGCGCGGCGCGCGACACGCCAAGGCGGGCGGCGATTTCCTCGGCGCGCAGCCCGGATTCGAGACGAAAGGCCCGCAACTGCTGGCCGATCTCATTGAAACGCATCGACATTGTGGTGTCCGCCCGCTCCCCGCACCCCAGGCCCGGGCCCCCCGCCCGCACCGATCAATAAGGATAGAGGCCGCATCGGGTCCGATGCAACGGGCGATTCAGCGCGTGCGACCCGTCTCCGCCGGCTCGCACGCGCTCATCGCATGGCTATTTCGTATCGCGGAGCGAAAAATCCCCCAGCCCTTCGATCGCCAGCACCAGCGCCGAGTGATCGAGCTCGCCCCCACCGTGTGCCGCACAGGAGGACATCATCTGCTGCGCCACCGCCGTGTTGGGTAGCGACAGGTTGAGCGCGCGCGCCGCCGACAGCGCCAGGTTCAGGTCCTTCTGGTGCAGCCGGATGCGGAAGCCGGGGTCGAAATTCCCTTTGATCATCCGCTCGCCATGCAGTTCGAGCACCCGGGAAGAGGCGAATCCGCCCGAGATCGCGGCCCGCACCTTGGCCGGATCGGCACCGGCTTTCGCCGCGAAAACAAGGGCTTCGGCGACCGCCTGGATGTTCAGGGCGACAATGATCTGGTTCGCCACCTTGCAGGTCTGCCCGTCACCGTTCTCGGCACCCACGTGGGTGATGGTCTTGCCCAGCACCTCGAACAGCGGCCGGGCACGGGCGAAGGCCGCATCCGGGCCGCCCACCATGATCGTCAGGCTGCCCTGCTTGGCGCCCACCTCGCCGCCGGAGACCGGGGCGTCGAGATAGTCGCAGCCCTTCGCACTCACCTTGCGGGCGAATTCCTTGGTGGCGATCGGGCTGATCGAGGACATGTCGATCACCAGGGTGCCGGGTTTCAGCCCCTCGGCCGCCCCGTGCTCACCGAACAGCACGGCTTCGACGTCGGGGGTATCGGGGACCATCAGGATCACGACCTCGGAGGCCGCGGCGACGTCGCGCGGGGTCGCCACCACCGTGGCGGCGGCGCGAATCTCCGGGGTCAGGCTGGTCCGTTCCGGCACGGTGAGCGTGTGGCCAGCCGCCTTCAGGTTGAGCGCCATGGGGCGGCCCATGATGCCGAGGCCGATGAAACCGATCTTCATGGGGATGATCTCCTGTTGCCAAGAACCGCCCATCCCCCTTGCGGGGAAGGGTCGGGGTGGGGGGCGTGCGCCCCGGGAAGCGCCCGCGGTTCGCACCGCCATCCCGGCCCTCCCCCGCGAGGGGGGAGGGAGAAGCGTGTCAGCCGGCGAACTGCTTGAGCCAGCCGAGCCCGGCCGCGGTCGCCCCGGCCGGGCGGTATTCGCAGCCCACCCAGCCCTGGTAGCCGAGCGCGTCCATCCGCGCGAACACGAACTTCCAGCCGATCTCGCCGGTACCCGGCTCGTTGCGCGCGGGCACGTCGGCGACCTGCATATGCGCGATCACCGGCATGAACTGTTCCATGCGCTTGGTGATGTCGCCCTCGGTCACCTGCACGTGGTACACGTCGAACTGCAGGCCCAGCCGGTCGCGCCCGATGGCCTCGACGATCGCGGCACCCTGCGCCTGGGTGTTGAGGAAATAGCCCGGCATGTCACGGTGGTTGATCGGCTCGATCACCAGCTTCACCCCGGCGGCGTGGGCCTGCTCGGCCGCCCAGGCGAGGTTGGCGGCATAGACCGCCCCGGCGGTGACCGACGCCACGCCGGCCGGCACGATGCCCGCCATGCAATGCACCAGCTTGCAGTCGAGCGCGGCGGCGTAGTCGAGCGCGCGTTTCACCCCCTCGCGGAACTCAGCCTGGCGCCCCGGCAGGCACGCCATGCCCCGCTCGCCCTTGGCCCAGTCGCCGGGCGGCATGTTGAACAGCGCCTGGGTCAGGCCGGCCCCGTCGAGCCGACGGCGGATTTCGCCAGCCGGGTGGTCGTACGGGAACAGGAACTCGACGCCGCGGAAGCCGGCGCGCGCGGCGGCATCGAAGCGGTCGAGGAAGTCGACCTCCGTGAACATCATCGACAGATTGGCGGCGAAACGCGGCATCCCTTCCCTCCCCCGGCAAGCCGGCCGAGACTAGAAGCGTGCGGTCGGCTTGACCAGCCGCCGACCGCCGTCAGGGAGGCCCGCCATCGCCGAACGAATCCTGCTGTGGGTGCTGCTGGGCGGCCTCGCCACCGGCTGCCTGCTCGTGCTGCTGCCGTTCGTCTCGGCGCTGCTCTGGGCGGGGATCCTGGTGTTCACCACATGGCCGGTGTTCGAGTGGCTGCGCCGCCGCGCGCGCCTGGGCCGGCACGGGGCGGCGCTGGCCATGGTACTGCTGACGGCAGTGGTGGTGGTGGTGCCGCTCGCGCTCGTGGCGCCGGAAAGCGAGGCGAGCGCCGTCCGGCTGCGCCTCGCCGCGATGCAGGCGCTGGCCGCCGGGCTGCCGCCGGCACCGGCCTGGCTCGCCACGCTGCCGCTCGCCGGGACGGCGCTGGCTGAAATCTGGAACGGCTGGGCAGCCGACTTCTCCGCTGCGCTGGCATCGCTACAACCCTATCTGGGGCTGGCGCTGGAGGAGGCCCTGCGCCTGCTGCTCGGCATCGCCCGCAGCGTGCTGATGTTCGGCTTCGCGCTGTTCGCGGCGTTCTTCTTCTACCTGCACGGGCCGCCGATCGCGAACCGGCTGCACCGCGTGCTCGGGCGCATCGGCGGGCCGCGCGGGGAGCGGCTGCTGGCGCTGACGGGCGTGACGGTGCGCGGCGTGGTCTACGGGCTGCTCGGCACCGCGGTGATGCAGGGGGTGCTGGTGGGGCTCGGCCTGTGGCTCGCTTCGGTGCCGCGGCCGATGCTGCTCGGCACGGTGGCGGGATTCCTGTCCCTGCTGCCGGTCGGCGCGCCGATCGTGTGGATCCCCGCGGCACTCTGGCTGCTGGCCAATGGCGCGGTGGCGCACGGGCTGTTCCTCGCCGCCTGGGGCACTTTCGCCGTCTCCGGCGCCGACAGCGTGGTCCGTCCCTGGTTCATTGCCCGCGGCGCGGAGCTGCCGTATCTGCTGACCGTGCTCGGCGTCCTGGGGGGGGCGCTGAGCTTCGGCCTGTTGGGCATTTTCCTTGGCCCCGTCCTGCTCGGGGTCGGCTATACGTTGATCCAGGAATGGAGCGGCGAGGCGATCGCCCCGCTGGCGCCGGACCCGCCCAGCCTGACCCTGCCCGAGCCGGATCCGCCATGATCGTCTTCATCCTCTCCCGTCTCCTGCAGGCGATCCCGGTATTGCTGGTGGTGGGCGTCATTGCGTTTTCGATGTTCCGCTATGTGGGCGATCCGGTCGGCGCGATGCTCGGCCAGGACTACACCGATGCGCAGCGGGTGGCGCTCGTGCACAAGCTCGGGCTCGACCAGCCGGCCTCGGTGCAGTTCGGGCATTTCATCTGGGCCGCGCTGCACGGGAATTTCGGCTACAGCTACCGGGTGGCCGAGCCGGTCGCGCGGCTGTTCGCCACCCGCCTGCCGGCGACGTTGGAACTCTCGTTCACCGCCTCGGTGCTGGCGATCGTGGTCGGCATCCCGCTCGGGGTCTATACGGGGATCTGGCGCAAGTCGTTCGCCTCGCGCGCCTTCATGGTCGGCAGCCTGGTCGGCGTCTCGCTGCCCACCTTCCTGATCGGCATCCTGCTGATCCTGATCTTCTCGGTCGAGCTCGGCTGGCTGCCGAGCTTCGGCCGCGGGGCCGTGGTGCAGCTCGGCTGGTGGAGCACCGGATTCCTCACCTGGTCCGGCATCCGCGCGCTGATCCTGCCCGCCGATCACCCTCGGCCTGTTCCAGCTCACCCTCATCATGCGCCTGGTGCGCGCCGAGATGCTGGAGGTGCTGCGCACCGACTACATCAAGTTCGCCCGCGCACGCGGGCTGCGGTCGCGCACCATCTATTTCGGCCACGCGCTCAAGAACACCCTGGTCCCGGTGATCACCATCATCGGCTTGCAACTGGGCGGGGTGATCGCCTACTCGGTGGTCACCGAGACGGTGTTCCAGTGGCCCGGCGTTGGGCTGCTGTTCATCCAGTCGGTCGCGGCGGCCGATATCCCGGTGATGGCGGCCTACCTGCTGCTCGTCGGGCGTGGTGTTCGTGGTGATCAACCTGATCGTCGATCTGCTCTATTACGTGGTCGATCCGCGCCTCCGGGTCGAACGGCCCGGCCGCTCGCGATGAGAGGACGACGATGAGGCCGGCGCAATGAGGCGGCGATGAGCGACGTGCTCGCCCCGCGCCGCGCCGGGTGGCGCGACAGCGACCTCTGGTACAGCTTCCCCATTCTCCCGTGGCGATCGGCTCGGCGCTGCTGGCCCTGCTGTTCGCCGTCGGCGCGTTCGGCGCGCCCTGGCTCGCGCCGCACGATCCGTTCGACATCGCGACGCTCAACCTGCTCGACAGTTTCCGCCACCCGTTCGGCGTCGCTGGTCGCTTACCCGCTCGGCACCGACGACCAGGGCCGCGACATGCTCTCGGCCATCATGTACGGCACGCGGGTCAGCCTGCTGGTCGGCGCCGCCTCGGTGGCGTTCGCGCTGGTGGTCGGGCGTCGCGGTCGGGCTGGTGGCCGGCTACGCCGGCGGCTGGCTGGACGGGCTGCTGATGCGCGTCGCCGACGTGCAGCTCACGTTTCCCTCCATCCTGATCGCGCTGCTGATCGACGGGGTGGTGCGGCGCGCTGCTGCCGCGCGACCGGCACGAGTCCGTGCAGATCTATGTGATCGTGGTCGCCATCGGCATCTCCCGCTGGCCGCAGTTCGCCCGCACCGTGCGCGGCTCGACCCTGGTCGAGCGCAGCAAGGATTACGTCGCGGCGGCGCAGGTCATCGGCATCGGCCGGATGCGCATCCTGCTGAGCCACATCCTGCCCAACGTGCTGGGGCCGGTGCTGGTGATCGGCACCCTGACCCTCGGCCTCGCCATCCTGGACGAGGCGACGCTGTCGTTCCTCGGCGTCGGCCTGCCGCCGACCCAGCCCTCGCTCGGCACGTTGATCCGCATCGGCAACGATTTCCTGTTCTCCGGCCAGTGGTGGGTGACGATCTTCCCCGGGCTCGCGCTGATGGCGCTGGTGCTGGCGATCAACCTGCTCGGCGACTGGCTGCGCGACGCGCTGAACCCGAGGCTGCGATGAGCACAGCACGCCGATGAGCCCGCCGCTGCTCGAAGTCCGCGACCTCACGGTGGAGTTCCCGACCCGGCGCGGCACGCTGCGCGCGCTGGACGGCGTGTCCTTCGCCATCGCTCCCGGCGAGGTGCTCGGCGTGGTGGGCGAGAGCGGCGCCGGCAAGTCGCTCACCGGCGCAGCGATCATCGGCCTGCTCGAGCCGCCCGGCCGGATCGCGCGGCGGCGCGATCCTGCTGGAGGGCGCGCGCATCGACCACCTGCCGCCCGAGGCGCTGCGGCGCATCCGCGGCCGGCGCATCGGCGCGATCTTCCAGGACCCGCTCACCACGCTTGAACCCGCTCTACACGATCGGCCGGCAACTGATCGAGACGATCCAGCACCCACCTGCCGCTGTCGGCCGCCGAGGCGCGGGCACGCGCGCCATCCACTGGCTCGACGAGGTCGGCATCCCCGCCGCGGCGCGCCGCATCGATGCGCTATCCGCACGAATTCTCCGGCGGCATGCGCCAGCGGGTGGTGATCGCGCTCGCGCTCTGCGCCGAGCCGCGCCTGGTGATCGCCGACGAGCCGACCACGGCGCTCGACGTGTCGATCCAGGCGCAGATCATCGCCCTGCTCAAGCGCCTGGCGCGCGAGCACGGCACGGCGGTGATGCTGATCACCCACGACATGGGCGTGATCGCCGAGACCGCCGACCGGGTGGCGGTGATGTATGCCGGCCGCATCGCCGAGATCGGCCCGGTGCGCGCAGGTGATCCAGCGCCCCCGGCCACCCCTACACCGCGGGCCTGATGGCGCAGCATTCCGTCGCTGGAACATCGCGGTGCGAGCGGCTGGCGCAGATCGACGGCGCGATGCCGCGGCTGAATGCCATCCCGCCCGGCTGCGCCTTCAACCCGCGCTGCCCGCAGCGCCTTCGACCGCTGCCGGGCCGAACGCCCCGACCTGATGGCGGCCGGCGCCACCGACGCCGCCTGCTGGCTGCACGCCCCCGCCCCCGCCGCAACCAGCCCGGCCCATGCCTGAGGCCCCGCTGATGCCTGCCGCCGCGGTGACCGACCCGCCGGTGCTGGAAGCGCGCAGCCTCACCCGGCTGTTCGACGTCTCCCGTCCCTGGCTGCAACGGATGCTGGCGGCAGAAAAGCGGCTGTTGCTGCGCGCGGTCGACGACGTCTCCTTCGCCATCCCGCGCGGCACGACGCTGTCGCTGGTCGGCGAATCGGGCTGCGGCAAATCGACCGTGGCGCGGCTGGCCGTCGGCCTGCTGACGCCGAGCGCCGGCGCCATCACGCTTCGACGGCCAGCCGCTGTCCACCGCGCGCGCGCAGCCGGCGCTGCGGCGGCGGATGAACATGATCTTCCAGGACCCGTACGCCTCGCTCAATCCGCGCTGGCGGGTGCGCGACATCGTCGCCGAACCGATCCGCGCCTTCGGCCTGGCGCAGGGCGCGGACGCCGTGCGCGACGCGGGTGGCCGCGCTGCTGACCCAGGTCGGGCTGGCGCCGGCGGACGGGGAGAAATACCCGCACGAGTTCTCCGGCGGGCAGCGCCAGCGCATCTCGATCGCCCGCGCGCTGGCGAGCGAACCGGAGTTCCTGGTCTGCGACGAGCCGACCACCGCGCTCGATGTGTCGGTGCAGGCGCAGATCCTGAACCTGATGACGGACCTGCAGGACGCGGCTTGGGCTGACCTACCTGTTCATCAGCCACAACCTGGCGGTGGTGCGGCACATGTCGGACCGGCTCGGGGTGATGTACCTCGGCCGCATCGTCGAGCTTGGACCGGCGCGAGGCGGTGTTCCGCACGCCGCGGCACCCCTACACGCGGCTGCTGCTGGAGGCGATCCCGGACCTGCAACGGGTCGGCGAGCCCCGCACGCCGGTGGGCGGCGAGGTGCCGAGCCCGATCGACCCGCCGCCTGGCTGCCCCTTCCACCCGCGCTGCCCGCTGGCCAACGACCGCTGCCGGCAGGAAAAGCCGGCCGCGATTGCGGTCGATGGCGTTTCGGTTGCCTGCCACGCCGTGGCCGAGGGCCGTAGCGGCTGACGCCGACGGGACGCGGTCAGAGCCCAAGGGCGACGCCCTCCAAGCCCTCCTGCCGTCGCGTTACCGTATCAGCTTCCGCAGCGTCCGATCGCCCAGAGCGCCGTCTTGCGCACATCGGGGTCAGGGTCCGCAGCCACCGCGCGCAACGCCGGCAGGGCCGCGGGATCACCGATCTCGCCGAGCGCGGCGGCGGCTTCCTTGCGCAGGTTGCTGACTTCGCTCGCCAGCGCGACCGCGAGTGCGGGCAACGCGGCCAGCGCGCACAGGCGCCCGAGCGCGGCGGCGGATTTGAGCCGGACCTGCCAGACCGGGTCGTCCATCGCGCGGATCAGCGCGGTCTCGGCTTCCGGCAGCTTGTTGCGCGCGATGGTGGCGGCGGCCTCCTCGCGCACCCGCCAGTCGAGAATCGCGCAGGCCGCCGACCAGCGCGTCCGCCGCGGGCGCGCCGGAGGCGACGGAGACGAGTGCGGTCATGGTGGCGCGGCGCACCTCGGGTTCCGGATCGAAGGCGGTCTGCATCAGCCCGGGTTGTGCCGCCTCGGTGCGCAGCCAGCCCAGCACCGCCACCGCCTCGCGCCGCACGACCGGGCACGGATCCGCCAGCGCGTCCAGCGCAACGCCGGCCGCACCGGGGGCGGCGAGTTCGCGCAGGGCACGAAACGCGGCGGCACGCGCAAAGGCGGACCCATGCCTGACGCGCGCGATCAGCAACGGCGCGGTGTCCGGCTCGTGGCGTTCGGCGAGCGCGGCAGCCGCCGCTTCCCGCACCTTCGCGTCCGGATCGTCCAGAACGGCCACCAACGCGCCGACCACGGCAGGGCCGGCGTGTTCCTCCAGCGCCTGGGCAGCGGCGGCGCGCACCTCCGCGGCAGGATCGGCGAGGCCCGCGATCAGCAGGTCCGCCGCTTCCGGCTCCGCGGTTTCGGCGAGCGCCAGCATCGCCACCCGCCGCACCCCCGCATCGTCGCTGCATGCGCGCAGCGCGAGGTCTTCGAGATCGCCTGGTTCGGAATCGAACAGGGACATGGTCAGCGCAACAGGTAGGGGATGTTGACGGTCACCGCGCCGGTCGGGCAATCGACCTCGCACGGCATGCAGTACCAGCACTCGTCGTATTTCATGTAGGCGCTGCCGCGCACGAGGTCGATCGCCAGCACGTCGAGCGGGCAGACATCGACGCAGACGGTGCAGCCCTTGGCGGCGATGCATTTGGCGTCATCGACCACCACGGGAACGCTGGCGGCATGGGCGGCAAGCGGCATGGGGAGGGGTCCTTATGTTTCGCCGTTCCGGCGGGGCCTATTCCGCCGCTTCGGCGGGCACGATGCGCAGGTGCTGGTAGGCGGTCATTTCCGTTTCATCGACCGGGACGACGTAGGGATCGATGGCGCGCTTACGGTGGCGCATGACGCCGTCGGCATCCTTGAACAACATGGTGTGGCAGAACCAGTCGTCGTTGTCCGTCTCCGGATGGTCGATGCGGTAGTGGTAGAAGCCCCAGCGGCTTTCGGTGCGGTACAGCGACGCCGCGGCGGCCATGTCCGCGCAATCGAGGATGGACTGCACTTCCAGCGCGCGCATCAGCTCGTGCGGGTCGCGCGCCACCAGCGCGTTCAGGTCGTCGCGGATCTCGGCGAAACGCTCCTGGGCGATGCGCATCTTGGCGGTGATCTTGGGGGGCGCCAGATAGTCGTTGACCAGGCGGCGGGTCTTGTATTCGACCTCATGCGGGGTGAGGCCGTCGGTGCGCCGGGTGGGCGCCAGCACCCGTTCCTGCTCGGCGGCGATCGCGTCCGGCATCGGGTTCCGGCAGATCGACCTCGGCGCAGAAGCGGGCGGCTTCCTCGCCGGCGATCGCGCCGTTGACGAAGGCGCCCAGCATGTAGTTGTGCGGCACGCTCGCCATGTCGCCGGCGGCATAGAGGCCGGGCACGGAGGTACGCGCCCGCTCGTCCACCCACACGCCGGAGGCGCTGTGCCCGGCGCAGAAGCCGATCTCGGAGATGTGCATCTCCACCATCCTGTGCCGGTAGTCGGTGCCGCGCCCGGCGTGGAAGCGCCCGCGCGAGGGGCGTTCGTTGCTGTGCAGGATGGTCTCGATCTCGCCCACCGTTTCGGGGGCCAGGTGCGTCATGTTGAGGAACACCGGGCCGTTGCCGCTTTGCAGCTCGCGCCAGAATTCCAGCATCATCTGCCCGGACCAGTAGTCGCACTCGATGAAGCGGCGCGCCCTTGTTGTTGGCGGTGTAGCCGCCGAACGGACCGGTGACATAGGCGCAGGACGGGCCGTTGTAGTCCTTGATGAGCGGGTTGATCTGGTAGCATTCGAGGTTCGCGAGCTCGGCGCCAGCGTGATAGGCCATGGCGTGGCCGTCGCCGCAATTGGCCGCGTTCTCGTAGGTGCCGAACAGATACCCCGACGCCGGCAGCCCGAGCCTGCCGGCGGCGCCGCACGCCATGATGACTGTCCGGGCGCGGATCACCAGGAATTCGCTGGTGCGCGTGTTCACCCCGATCGCGCCGCCGATGCGCCCGTCCGGCGTGGTCAGCAGCCGGGTCGCCATGTAGCGGTTGATCACGCCGATGCGCAGGCGGCGCAACTGGCGATACAGCACCTTCTTCACGTGATGGCCCTGCGGCATCGGCAGCACGTAGGTGCCCATGTGGTGCACCTTGCGCACCGCGTAGTCGCCGGCGCCGTCCTTCTCGAACTTCACGTCCAGACTGTCGAGATAGCGGATCATGTCGTAGCTGCCGTTCGCATAGGCCATCAGCGCCTTCTGATGCACGATCCCGTCGTTGGCGATGGTGATCTCTTTCACATACTGCTCGGGCGTGGCGTAGCCGGGGATCACCGCGTTGTTCAGCCCGTCCATCCCCATGGAGATGGCGCCGCTGCGCTTCACGTTGGCTTTTTCCAGCAGCACCACACGCAGGTTCGGATTGGCCTGCTTGGCGCGGATCGCGGCCATCGGCCCGCCGGTGCCGCCGCCGATCACGAGCACGTCGGCCTCCAGGGTCTCGGTCTTGGGCGTGCTCATGCCGCGGTCTCCGTGGCGAGTTGCGCGAGATAGGCGAAGGGGAACACGCCGCGCGCGTGCCCGTCCGAGAAGCCAAGGTTCAAGGCGTAACCACCGATCGGCGCGGCGGAGGTCAAGCCGGATCCCCGCCGCCGCCACGATCGCGGTGCCCAGCAGGCGGGCTCCCGCGCAGGCGGCGCAGCGGCAGGCGCGGCGCAGATCGGCGGCATCGAAACGAAGCCGGGTCGCCGCGCGTTGCAAGGTCAGCACGCGGCCCCCCGCACCGATCGTCACCGTCTCCGGTATGGCCGCTTCCGACCGATCGCCTGGCATCTCTCGTTTCCTTGCGAAGCTGGGCGAGTGTGACGGAAGCGGCCGCTGCGGGCGAGCAACTAGTTGCGCTGCATCTGCATGGCCGGACCCATGTGCATCGACGTCGGGTGCGCCATCATCGCGGTGGCCATGGCCCCATCGCCGCCCATCGCCGCGGCGAAGGTCTGCACCTTGGCGGCCCCGTTGGCATCGCGCGCCGCTTCGCCCTGGGTCATGTACGCGACCACCGGCTGGCCCGACTGCGTCACGTAGTAGGCGTATTGCGCGAACAGCTTGAGCCCGGTGGCGTGGTCATAGACGTAGGCCGCATCCACCTTCTGCTTGGCACTTCCCGCCGCCTTGATCGCCGCCAGCAGCGCCGGCACCGAGGGATAGGTCTTGATGCCCTGGCCGGACAGCCACAACTCGGGCGGCAGATCGATGTTGGCCTTCGGGTTGTAGGGCGGAGTCGCCAGCGCCTTCGCGTAACTGAGGCCAAGCTGCTTGTACGCCGCCTCCATGTAGGTCGGGTTCACCCAGGTCTTCATGTCGAGCGGCGGGATGTGGGCGTATTTCGCCAGGATGGAATGATCGAAGGCGAGCGTCTTCACCCAGCGCGGCTTGAAGGTCGGATCGGGATGCAGGTAGCCGCCATGGCTGAAATACAGGTACAGCACCTCCTTCGGGATCATGGTCCATTTCGACAGCAACGTCGCCGCGCGCACCGGATCGGCGGTGATCCACTGCTGGCCGGCGATCAGCGCCTTGATATAGGCGACCACGAGCTCGGGGTATTTGTCGGCGAACGCCTTGGTGACCACGATGCCGTGCAGATAGGGGATGTCGGTCGCCGAGCCGGAGTAGATCATCCGGCCGGTGCCGTTGAACTCCATGTATTCCGAGATCGGACAGAAATCGGCGTGCGCGGCGATCTTGTGCGTGGCGATGGAGGCGATGCCGACCATCGGGTCCTGGTTGACGACCTTGAACTTGTCCATCGGGATGTGCGCGTCCTGCGCCATCTCGAACAGCATGCCCCAGGCGGCACTGCCGACCGGCACCGAGATCGCCTTGCCTTCCAGGTCGCGGATGCTCTGCACCGGCGAATTCGCCGGCACGACGATGCCGTTGCCGGCCCCGGTCAGGTTGTAGTTGGTGAGCGCGATCAGGTAGGAGCGCTCCTTCGCGGTGGCCTGGAAGCGGGCGCCGTTGACCACCAGCGGGTAGTCGCCCATCACCCCGAAATCGAGCTTGCGCGCCATCATCATTTGCGTGATCGGCGCGCCGGAGGAATAGTCGCTCCATTCGACATCGTATTTCACGCCGGCATACTTACCCGTGTGGGGCAGGTATTTCTGCAACAGCCCCATGTGCATCACCACCTCCCCGGCCGGGTAGGTGTCGGTGCACATCGACTGGTGGCCGATCCTTATGTCGATCGTCTTGGCCGCGGCCGGCGCAAGCGGCACGGCGAGCAGACCAAGGGCCAGGGCGGCATGGCGCAGCATCTGTGGATCCTCCTGCATGCAAAACCAGGTCCGCCGGCCCGGGTGGGCTGGCGGGCATGCCGTGATCCAAGCGTTCCTCGTTTCCCTCGCGCCATCTAGGCGGCGGACCGGCCGGTGCGTGCAAGGCAAACCGGCCGGCGCTGGCAACTACTTGCCGTTCGGCAAGGCTCCCTCGTCAGGGGATCAGGCGGCCTCGCTGTCCGCCTCGGCCCGCCGCTCGCTGCGCTTGCGCGCGTTCGGGTCGAGATGGCGCTTGCGCAGCCGTACCGCAGAGGGCGTCACTTCCACCAGCTCGTCGTCTTCCACGTAGGCGATCGCCTGCTCCAGGCTCATGCGCCGCGGCGGGATCAGCAGCATCGCGTCGTCCTTGCCGGCGGCGCGGATGTTGGTGAGCTTCTTCTCCTTGATCGGGTTCACATCCAGATCCGACCCGCGCGCGTGCTCGCCCAGGATCATGCCGACATAGACCTTGTCGCCCGGGGAGACGAACAACGTGCCGCGCTCCTGCAGGTAGAACAGCGAGTAGTGGATCGCCTCCCCGTCCGAGTTGGAGATCAGCGATCCGGTCCGCCGTCCCTCGATCGGCCCCTTCCACGGCCCGTAGCCGGCGAACAACCGGTTCATGATGCCAGTGCCGCGCGTGTCGGTCAGGAACTCGTTGTGGTAGCCGATCAACCCGCGGCTTGGGATCAGGAACGTGAGCCGCACCTTGCCGCCGCCCGAGGGCCGCATGTCGCGCAGCTCGCCCTTGCGGCGGCTGAGCTTCTCGACCACGATCCCGGAATAGGGCTCGTCGACATCGACCAGGGCTTCTTCCATCGGCTCCTCGCGCGCGCCGGTTTCCGGATTGCGCCGGGTCAGCACGCGCGGCCGGCCGATGCAGAGCTCGAAGCCCTCCCGGCGCATGGTCTCGATCAGCACGCCCAACTGGAGTTCGCCGCGGCCGGCGACCTCGAACGCCTCGGTCTCGTTGCTGTCGGTGACCTTGATGGCGACGTTGCCCTCGGCCTCGCGGAACAGCCGGTCGCGGATCTGGCGCGAGGTGACCTTCTTGCCCTCCCGCCCGGCCAGCGGGCCGTCGTTGATGCGGAAGGTCATCGCCAGGGTCGGCGGATCGACCGGGATGGCGGGCAGCGGCGCGGCCAGCTCGGGCGCGCCGATCGTGTCCGGCACGGTCGCTTCCGCCAGACCCGCGATGGCGATGATGTCGCCGGCCTCGGCCTCCTCCACCGTCACCCGATCGAGGCCGCGGAACGACATCAGCTTGGTAAGCCGCCCGGTCTCGATCACCCGCCCGTCCGCGTGCAGCACCTTCAGCGGCATGTTGAGCTTCGCCCGCCCCTGCTCCACCCGCCCGGTCAGCACCCGGCCAAGGAAATTGTCGTAGTCGAGGATGGACGCCACCATCGCGAACGGCGCATCGGGCAGGACCGTCGGCGAGGGCACGTGCGCCAGCACCAGGTCGAACAGCGCCGACAAATCCTTGCGCGGCCCGTCCAGCGCCGCATCCGCCCAGCCCTGGCGGCCGGACGCATACAGCATCGGGAAATCGAGCTGCGCATCGGTGGCGCCGAGGGCGGCGAACAGGTCGAACACCTCGGTATGCACCTCGTCGGCGCGGGCGTCGGCGCGGTCGATCTTGTTCACCACCACGATCGGGTGCAGCCCGCGCGCCAGGGCCTTGCCGACCACGAACTTGGTCTGCGGCAGCACGCCCTCCGCCGCATCGACCAGCACGAGCGCGCCATCGACCATGTTCAGGATGCGCTCGACCTCGCCGCCGAAATCGGCGTGGCCGGGGGTGTCCACGAGGTTGATCCGGGTCCCCTTCCACTCGACCGAGGCGCATTTGGCGAGGATGGTGATGCCCCGCTCCCGCTCCAGGTCGTTGCGGTCGAGCGCGCGCTCCGCCACCGCCTGGTGCTCGCGGAAGGCCCCCGACTGGCGCAGGAGCTGATCGACCAGGGTGGTCTTGCCATGATCGACGTGGGCGATGATGGCGATGTTGCGGATGTCCATGACGGTCCTTGCGGGCGGGGTCGCCGGAAACAATCCCGCCGGCAAACGCCCCCGAGGCAGGCCTCGGGGGGCGGTTCGGCCCGGAAGGATCGATGATGCGGTGCACACATAGGCGCAGTCGCGCCCGGATGCGAGCCGAAAAGCGCGCGACCCGGCCGCGCCGCTGCATGGCAGGGTTCTGCCCCGACGCTCGGCCGTGTCCGGCCGGTCAGTTCTGGACGGTGATCGACCCGCTGCTGGTCAGGGTCACCGGCGGGAACTCGGTGCCGAGCAGCGCCGGGGTCCAGGCGCCACTCACGCTGACCGTCACTGTATTGCCCGGCGCGCAACTGGGCGAAAACCCCTACGGGCTGGCCGCTCCATCGGCGCTGCCGAGCAAGGCGATGGCGGCGGTCGGCAAGGAACAAGATCAGGGGCTCCGCCCCCATGGGCCCTTGCGACCCCGCCAAGGGCTCGCCCTTAGAATCCTTCCGTTAGTTCCGTGTGTGGGGGGAGATGCCACGGGTCCGGGCCGGGGCTGCGCGGGATGGGGCCGGAGCCGTTAGGCAAGGGTGAACCGGCGTCTCGATCCTGCTCCCGTCTCGCGGCGCGGTCGCCCGGCCGGACCGACCGCCATGTCCGCCTCCCACCCCGGCAGGCCGGCCCCCGCGTAAACCGGCATCATTCGCGACACCCTGGACCCGCACCGTCAGCGGTCCGCTCGCGTGCACCGAAACTGCCGGGCAACCGATCTCGACAGGCGCGGGTGTCCGCGGCTGCGCCGCCGCGGGGCCGAAAGCCGCCTCTATTCCTGGCCGGCGATCACCGACACCACCACGCCGCGGCTGGGAATGCTGCGGCCCCGCCGCAGCAGCCGCCGGCCCAGCACCAGCACGCCGATCCCGAGCGCCACCACCCCCACCCAATGCGCCGGGCGCAGCCCGAAGCGCAGGGTCTCGTTCGCCGCGAGCACGCGCCATGGATCGATCCCGGTGGCCACGGCGTACCAGGCGAATTCGATCCAGGCGGTCGCGACCGCGGCCAGCGCCGCCAGCGCCGGATAGATCGGCAAGCTGCTCCGCCAGCGCACCGGCAGCACCCGCCAGGCCATCAGCCAGACGAACAGGCCGGCAAGGAACACGGCCCCGCCGACATTCGCCTTGCTCTGGATGAAGTAGTGCAGCAGCGCCAGCACCCCGATCAGATAGGCGAAGCGGTGCAGCCGCTTCCAGCCGCGCTCCATGCGCCGCACCATCGCGTCGGTGGAGGTCACCGCCAGCGCCGCCAGCCCGAGCAGCGCCACGAACCCGACGGTCAGGTAGAACCGATGGAGGATTTCCGCCGCCACCATGCCGAGCCGAAAGTTCTCGTCGATCACATAGAGGCTCAAATGCGTCAGGCCATAGACGCAGGCAGTGACGCCGACCATGCGGCGGAGCAGCGCGAGTTTCGACCAGTCAAACGCCTGCGCCGCCGGAGTGACGGCGAGCGCGATCATCACGAACCGCACGGTCCAGAGGCCGATCCAGAGCAGCGCCGACTTCAGCGGCCGACTGCCCAGGTCGTCCGTCGCCAGCCAGACCGCGACCAGGGCGCCGGGGGCGATGCACCCCGCCAGTGCGGCCGTCTTGAACCAGGAAAACCGCCCTTGCCGGTCACGCCAGGGAGCCCGCTTGCGCCGGGGCCTCGTCGTCGCCATCGTCCGCTGATCCCCGTCCGTCCCGTTTGTAAGCCCATGTGACCGTGAAAGCGTCGTGCCCAGGAAAACGCCCGGGGCAAACGCCCCGGGGAAAACGCCCGGAAAATCCGTCGCTCGTGCGGGCACGTCCGCCGGCCACCGCCGATGCAGAGCGCCGCCGGTACCCGCACCGCCGATCCGCCCGCCGTCGACCCGATCACCGCGGTCGGATCACCGGCGCTCCGATCACCTTGCCGGGCCAGGCGGGCCCAGATCGATATGGGGCAGGTCGATCCGGGTGAAACCCGCCGGCGGCTCGAAAAGCGCGGCCGGCTGCGGTCCATAGCGGACCATCACCGCGCGCAGGGTGCCGTTGCCGCTCAGCCCGTGCTCATGTCCGTGCCCCTGGGCCCGCAGCACCAGCCCGTCGGTCGTGATGCAGGCGGTGCCGGCATCGCCGGGCCCCCGCACCCGCCAGACCGTGCAGCCCAGGCCGGCCACCGTGGCGCTGCCCACGCGGGTCATTTTCGTGCCAGGCGGGATCGAGAGGCCCGGGACGCGGTTCGGATCCAGCGGCAGCTCGACATAGCCGTGCTGCTGCGCGAACACCACGATCATCCGGGCGCGCGCGAGGTTGATGATCCCCCACGTCGGCATGCCCGCCATCTCCACCCGCGCCTGCGCGCCATGATCGCCCCAGAACACCCGGATCAATCCCGATTGCGCCGGCCCGGAGGCATCGGGTCGGCCCTGCGCCTGGTATTCCACCGCCACGTCGCGCGTCGGGCGGATCGCCGGCGGCTCCAGTGCCGGCGTCCCGATCCCCGGCGGTCCAACCGCGGGTTGGCCCATCGCTGGCCCGATCGCCGCCGCGGCGGCCAAAAACGCCGCCAGCACCACGCGGGGGGAAGCAGACACGCGCATCCTGTTCTCCTTGCCGGGCGGGGTCACACCGGCCGCGGTCGCTCCGGGCCGGGCACCCCACCGAGATCGCACAGCACCCGCTCCAGGCACGCCGCTTCCGGCGCGCTGAGCCAGCGCGCCGGAACCTCCAGCGCCGCGGCCAGGCGCGCCTTATACGCCGTGCGGGGGATTTCCACCGCCCCGAACTGCGCCAGATGCGCGGTCACGAACTGGGTGTCGAGCAGTCGGAATCCGCCCAACCGCAACCGCGCCACCAGATGCACCAGCGCCACCTTGGACGCGTCGCGCACCCGGCTGAACATGCTCTCCCCGAAGAACACCCCGCCCAGCGCCACACCGTACAGCCCTCCGACCAGCTCGCCCCCCAGCCGGCATTCCACCGAATGCGCGAGACCCATGCCGTGCAGCTCGGAAAACAGCGCCTCGATCTGTGGGTTGATCCAGGTGTCCTCCCGCCCCGGCACCGCCGCGGCACAACCGGCGATCGTCGCGGCGAAGTCGTGGTCGGCGGTGACCGCGAACCGATCCGACAACACCGTGCGCAGCAGCCGCCGCGGCAGGTGAAAATCCTCCAGCGGCAGCACGCCGCGCTGCTCCGGATCGAGCCAGTACAACCGATCGCCGCGCCGCGTCTCCGCCATCGGAAACAATCCGTGGCGATACGCCCGCAACATCAGCTCCGACGTGATCTCCACATGCCGCCGCGACATGGGCACAGTGTGGCGTTCCCCCGCGCAGTTGGAAAGGGCACGCGACGGTCGGGCATGAGCCGACCATGACAGCGGCAACCCCGCGAAACCTGCGACCCTGCAAAACCTGCGACCCTGCAAAACCTGCAACCCTGGGCAAAGCGCCTCTCCAGCCCCGGCTACCCCGCGCAGCTACCCGGGCGTCGGACCGTGCAGCAGCGCCGCCAGATCGCGGCGCAGTTCGTTGAAGGGCACCGACACGACGTCGCGCGGGCGCGGCAGCAGGACCGGGATCTCGGCGGTGATGCGTCCGGGCCCCGGCGACATCACGATGATGCGGTCGGCGAGCAGGATGGCTTCCTCGATCGCGTGGGTGACGAACAGCACGGTCAGGCCGGTGCTTTCCCACAGGCTCAGCAGTTCGTCCTGCAAGCGTTCGCGGGTCATGGCATCGAGCGCGCCGAACGGCTCGTCCATCAGCACCGCGGCGGCGTCGTTCGCCAGCACCCGGGCAATGGCGACGCGCTGCTTCATGCCGCCGGAAAGCTGATGCGGATAGGCGCCCGCGAAGCGGGCGAGGCCGATGATCTCGATGAACCGTTCGGCGGTCGCGCGCACCTCCGCGGCCGGGCGCCCGCGCGCGGCCGGCCCGAACTCGATGTTGCGCCGCACCGACAACCAGGGGAACAGGCCGTAGTCCTGGAACACCATGCCGCGCTCCGGTCCCGGGCCGGTGATCGAGGTGCCGTCCATCAACACCTGGCCTTCGCTCGGCGTCTCGAACCCGCCGATCAGGCGCAGCAGGGTCGATTTGCCGCGCCGGAGGCCCCGATCAGGCAGACGAACTCGCCGCGCGCGACCGCGAGGCTGACCGCGCGCAGCGCCTCCACCTCGCCGCCGGCGGTCTCGAAGCGCTTGTGCACCGCCTGCACCTGCAACAGCGGCGTGCGGGTCGCGGCCTCCGCCATGCGCTGCCGGTCTGCCATCAGCCGTCAGCCGCCGCCATGCTGCGGGCTCCAACGCAGCAACCGGCGGCTCAGCAGCACGATCGCCTGGTCCGACAGGAAACCCGCCAGCCCGATGGTGACCATCCCCGCGATCACCACGTCCGTGCGCGAGACCTCCCGCGCATCGGTGATCATCGCTCCGAGGCCGGTGCTGACCCCGCTGATCTCGCCCACCACGATCACCACCCAGGCGAACCCGAGGCCGAGCCGCAGGCCGGTGAAAATCCCCGGCAGTGCGGACGGCAGCACGACTTTCGGGAACATCGCCGCCCGCGACACGCCGAGCATCGCCGCCGCCTCGAACAGCCGCGGCTCCACGTTGCGGACCCCGAACACCGTGTTGAGCAGGATCGGGTAGAAGCAGCCGAGGGAGACCAACAGCAGCGCGGTGTGCGAGCCGAGGCCGAACAGGATCAGGAACAGCGGCTGCCAGGCAGTCACGGGGACGGGACGCAGCAACTGCAACGTGCCGTCCAGCATCCGGCGCACCAGCAGCACCTGCCCGATCAGCAGCCCGAGCGGCAGCGCCACGACTGCGGCCAGCAGGAAGCCACCGAACACCCGCTCGGCGGAGGCGAGCAGATTGGCCCAGAGCGTGCCGCTGAAGGAATCGTTGTTGCCGGCGAGGCCCGCCAGATCGAGGAATTCGTGCAACACCTGGCCGGGTTGCGGGATCAGCCCATCGGGCGCGTTGCGCGTGGCTCCCCACCACAGCGCGAGCAGCGCTGCGGGGAACAGGGCCGCCAGCATGCCGGGCGGTGCATGTGCACGGGTTTCCATGGCGCCGGGTCAGGCGCGCTTCGCGAGCTCCTGCGACAGGCTCGGGTCGAGCAGGGTGGTGAAATCGGGCAGGGTGCGAATCTGTTTCAGGGCCAGCATATGATCGGCATAGGATTTGACCTCGGCGATCATCGTCGGCGTCATCTGCCAATCGAGCTGCACGTTCGGCACCGCGCGCGCCACCGCGTCCTTGTTCAGGCCGAGCCTGGCCACCGTCATCGCGACCAACTGGTCCGGGTGCGCCATGGCGTAGGCGCTGCCCTGGCGCTGCAGGTCGAGCATCATCAGCGCCTCCTTCGGGCGCTTCGCCAGGGTCTCGCGATGGGTGGCGAGGATCATGTTCAGGCTGCCCATCGGGGTGGAATACGGATATTCGACGATCTTGCCGGTGCCGTTGACGAGCGAGAGGCTCGGCCCCGGCTCGGCGCCCACATAGGCGTCGATATCGCCGCGGGCGAGCGCGGCCGGCATGTCGGCGAAGCCCACGCGCACCGGGCGGATGTCACGCTCCGACATGCCCAGCATGTGCAGCCGCTCCAGGAAGAACACCTGCTGGGTGGTGCCCGGCAGGATGCCGACTTTCTTGCCCTTGAGGTCGCGGATCGAGGCGATGTGTTCGCCCTTGCGCGCCACCACCGCCATGCCTTTGTTGCATTCGGACCCATATACGACCACCGGCTGGTGCGCGACCGCACCCAGGATGGCAGCGGCGATACCGAAGGTGCCGTAGTCGACCGAGCGGGTGACCACCGCATCCTTCACGTCGGTCGGGGTGGAGAAGGGAATGATCTCCAGGCGATAGCCCGCCGGGAGGAACCGGGCATAGAAATACGGGGCCATCGAGTGGACCAGCTTCATCACGCCCACACGGATCGTCACCACCTCTGCCGCGCGTGCCCGCCGGCCGGCGAGCAGCATCGGCGTGGTCAGCAGCGGGGCGGCGAGGCTGGAGGCGAGCAGCGCGCGGCGGCCGAAGCGCATCATGATCTCCTGCGAGGACGGCTGGTGGCTCGAATCGTCTCCGAACCAGCAAGCGGCATGCCACCGGGCGCGCCGGGGTTGGTACGCGGCTTGCCTCACTCCCGCCGATGCCATCGCCCCCAGCCCCCCCGCCGGCCCAGTCGGCCGCCGTCGCCCCGGCACCTGCTTTAGCCCCAGCGCCGGGGCCGTCCGGGCACGCGCTGCTGCTCAGCGAACATCCGTCACTGCTCGGCGGCCCGCCCAACCTGTTCAAGGCGCTGTCGGCGAAGGAACGCAGCCTGCTGCTCGACCAGGGCACGCGGCGGGTGTTCTACCGCGGCGCCACCGTGTTCCGGCAGGGGGCGGCGAACGACGGCATCTACCTGATCGAGCACGGCCGCATCCGCGTCTTCTACGGTGCGCCCTCGGGCCGCGAGATCACGCTCGCCTACTGGCACCACGGCAATTTCGTCGGCGGCCCGGAGCTGTTCGGCGAACGGACGCATATGTGGTCCGGCATCGCCGCGTCCAACAGCGTGGTGGTGCACCTGCGCGGGACCGTGCTGCGCGGCCTGGTGCCGCGGATCCCCGCGCTCGCGATCGGGTTGATCGAGGGGCTGGCGTTCAAGGGCCGCTGCTACTCGGCGCTCGCGCAGATGCTCGGCACGCGGTCGGTCACCGAACGGCTGGCGCGGCTGCTGCTGCACCTGCTCGACGCCTACGGCGTGGCGGATGCGCGCGGCGTACTGATTTCCACCACTTTCACCCACGCGGACCTTGCACACATGGTCGGCGCGACGCGCCAATGGGTGACCATCAGCCTCAAGCGCCTGGGCGAACAGGGTGTGCTGGAGAGCCATCGGGGTCGCATTCTGATCCTGAATCCCGACGCGCTCCGCGCCATGCAGGAGGCGGGTGATGCCGGATCCTGAGAATGCTGCTTATTCTTTGAGCACGTCCTGCCCGACAAGAACCTGTTTTGCTCACCAAGGGGTCCGTTGGCAACTAATCAGCCAAAATTGCGTCGTGAGAGTTGGCAGGCCGCACCAGCCACCCCGATCCTGCGTCCCGTCCCACGACCGCAGGTGACGCGATGGATCTCCCGATGCCCACCGACCCGACGCCGCTGTCCACCGCGCCGCTCGCCGTTCCCGCCTCGCGCCGGGCCGCGCCGGCCGCGCGGCCCGGCCGCACCCCGGGCTGGCCGCGGCTGCGCGCGGGGCTGCTGGGCGCGCTGTCGATCGCGATCTTCGTCGCCTTGTGGCAAGTGGCAAGCGCCACGCATCTCGACCTGTTCCTGCGCTTCGATAACATCCCCGCCCCGTCCGTCGTGGCCATGCGGGCGATGGCGATCGTGCTCTCGCCGACCTTCGTGGGCGACGTCCTGACCAGTTGCGAGCGGGTCTATATCGGCTTCGCCATCGCCGCACTGCTCGCGGTGCCCACCGGACTGGTGATCGGGCGCTACAAGGTGGCGCACGAGCTGATCTTTCCGCTCTGCGAGCTGATGCGCCCGGTGCCGGCGATCGCCTGGGTGCCGATCTCCATCATGCTCTGGCCGACCGACTGGGAGAGCATCGTGTTCATCACCTTCCTCGGTGCCTTCTTCCCGATCCTGCTCAACACCCTGCACGGGGTGCAGCGGATCGATCCGGTGCTGGTGCTGGCCGCGCGCAGCCTCGGCGCCAGCGAGGGCGCGATCTTCCGCGAGGTTTGTCTGCCGGGCGCGCTGCCGGCGATCTTCACCGGGCTCGCGGTGGGAATGGGCGTCGGCTGGGTGTCGGTGATCGCGGCCGAGATGATCTCCGGCCAGTCAGGGATCGGGTATTTCACGTGGGAGGCGTATTCGCTGATCCAGTATTCCGACATCGTGCTCGGCATGGTGGCGATCGGCCTGCTCGGCCTGGTATCGAGCGCCATCATCCGCGGCGTGGGCCGCGCGACGATGCCGTGGCCGCCGGCACAGTGAACGCCATGCCCCGCCCGCTCCGGCAGATCCGCACGCACGTCCGGTTTCCTTGCACGCAGCGAACGGGAGCGACGCGATGAGCCGCATCAAGGGCCTGGTCGAGATCGATCATTTCGGCCTCGACTACATCAGCGAGGGCCAGGCGACCGAGGCGGTGGCCGACGTGTTCGATCTCGGTCCGGCCCGGCGAGTTCGTCTCCATCGTCGGCCCGTCCGGCTGCGGCAAATCCACCTTGCTGAACGCGGTCGCCGGCTTCCGCGCGCCGACCCGCGGGCGGGTGCGCGTGGACGGCGAGGTGGTGCGCGGCCCGGGCGCCGACCGCGGCATGGTGTTCCAGCAATACTCGCTGTTTCCCTGGAAGACGGTGCGCCAGAACGTCGAGTTCGGCCTGAAGATGAAAGGCGTCGGCGTCGATGAGCGCGAGCGGATGGCGCGTACCCTGCTCGCGCTCGCCGGGCTGATCGGATTCGAGGACCAGTATCCGGACCGGCTCTCCGGCGGAATGAAGCAACGGGTCGGCATCGTCCGCGCGCTCGCCACCGGCCCCAAGGTGCTGCTGCTGGACGAGCCGTTCGGCGCGCTCGATGCCCAGACCCGCGTCATCATGCAGCAGATCCTGACCAACATCTGGCAGCGGCTGCGCATCTCCGTGCTGTTCGTCACGCACGACATCGACGAGGCGATCTTCCTCTCCGACCGCGTCTACGTCATGACGGCGCGGCCCGGCCGGCTGAAGGCGGAGTTCGCGGTCACCCTGCCGCGCCCGCGCGATCCGGACGGAATGCTGGAGCCGGGTTTCCTCGCGCTGCGCCGCGAGCTCGCCGGGCTGATCCGCGAGGAGAGCCTGCGCGCGATGGGAGGCGAGCTCACCGGCGGCCTCGACGGGCTCGACGTGATGCTGGGCGACGGCTCGCTCGCCGACGTTCTCTGACCCCGCGCGAGGCCGGACAGAATTCGGCAACTTATAGACAGGATAAAGACTTCTTCGAATATTCCGCCGCCGCGCAGCGCTATTCTCCGGACGAAACCGGAGGCCGCATGAGCAACATCACCAGCGCGCGCGTCACGACGGTCGATCACCTGACCGACCGTCTATTCAGCTTCACCACCACCCGCGACCCGGGACTGCGCTTCCACAGCGGCCAGTTCGTCATGCTGGGCCTGGAGGTCGACAACCGCCCGCTCCTGCGTGCCTACAGCATCGCCAGCGCCGCCTACGAGGACGAGCTTGCGTTCCTCAGCATCAAGGTGCCGGACGGCCCGCTGACGTCGCGGCTGCAGCACCTGCGCCCGGGGGACCCGATCCTGCTGGGACGCAAGCCCACCGGCACCCTGCTGCCCGAGCTGCTGCTGGCTGGCACGCGGCTCTATCTGTTTGCTACCGGAACGGGCCTGGCGCCGTTCCTGAGCCTCATCAAGGACCCCGAGCTGTACGCCCGGTTCGAACAGGTGATCCTGGTGCACGGCTGCCGCCGCGTGGCCGAGCTCGCGTTCCAGAGGATGATCGACGAAGACCTGCCGCGCCACGAACTGCTGGGCGAGGATGTGCGGGCGCGGCTGCGCTACGTCCCCACGGTGACGCGCGAGAAATTCCGGACCCAGGGCAGGATCAACGAACTGATCGAGTCCGGGCGGCTCGCCACGATGCTCGGCCTGCCGCCGCTCGATCCGCGCACGGATCGGGCGATGCTCTGCGGCAGCCCGGCGATGCTGGCGACCTTGCGGACGGGGCTCGAAGCCGGCGGCTTCGTCGAGGGCAGCCACGCAGCTCCCGGCCATTTCGTGGTCGAACGGGCGTTCGCCGAGCGCTAGTGTCCTGCCCCTGAAATGCCTTCCCATTTCAGGGACCAGCAGGCCACTGAAAACAAAGAGCTAGTGTCCCGACGCATGATGACGATATTTACGGGTCGGGACACTAGCGTGCCGATCCTGACGCATGTTGCCGTCGTCAACGGTCAGGGTCGGCACAGAAGCTCGTTCATTTCAGCGGCCTGCTCGGTCGCCGAGACCCTGCACGTCTCCCCTCCCAAGAGGGAGGCAGGACGCTCCTACAGCGGGGGGCTCCGACGGCGTCGCAACACCAGCGCGATCGTCTGAATGAGATCGATGGCGGCCGAGCTCAGCCGCAGGCGATCCTCGATCCCCGCCACGGCCTGGCGACGCAGATGTATGGCCTCCCGCGCCACCGGGTCGTCGGCGGGACGCAGCAACGCCGGCAGGACCAGCAGCACACCGAGCAGGAGGTTGGCCGCGCCGGCAACCAGCGCCGCCGGCCCGTCCGCAAGGTGGGACACCAGGAACATCCAGAACGCCGCTTCCAGGAAAATAAAGCCGGCCAGCAGGAATGGCAGCGCCACCGCCGCCCAGGCACCCCGGGCCGCCACGCCGCGGGCGCGCCGGCGCCATCGCAGCGCCTCGGCCTCGGTTGCGATCTGCGCCAGCCGAAGGGTGCGCATCGGCCTCAGCGCGCCGGCCGGCGGAACACGATCAGTCCGACGACCGCACCCACCGCAGCAGCCACCAGCAGCGAGGTGAGCGGCTGGTCGCGCACCCGCGCCGACAGGCTGTCCGCCTGGTGGCGTACCGCGCCGAGCGCCTGGTCCGCCCGATCCGCCGCGTCCGCCAGCGCCGGCTCCACCCGATCCCGCATCAACGCCTCGACCTGCGCGCGAAGCTTGGCGATCTGCTCCTTGGCTTCTTCGTTGTAGCCTGACGGCCCGGTATCGGTCATGGCCAGATCCCTTCCGTGGGTGAGCGATTACCGTCACGTAGGGACCTTGGCCGGCCATTACGAGACCGGGGCGGCCTGCTCGCCAGGATGTTCCCTCGCCGCCGCAAACCGCCTAGGAGACGGGCCAGACCGGAAGGATCCCAGCCATGGCCAAACCCACCCCGCCGCTGCACAAGACCCCTGCCCTGTCGGACTGGGACCGCGACGCGGCACTCGCGACCGCGCGCATGCTGCTGGAGATCAAGGCGGTCAATTTCCGCCCCGAGGAACCCTACACCTTCACCTCCGGCTGGAAATCCCCGGTCTATATCGACTGCCGGCGGATCATCTACTTCCCTCGGGTGCGATCGAAAATCTGCGAGCTCGCGGTAGAGAAGATCCATCGCCACGTGGGCTACGAAACGATCGAGGCGGTGGCCGGCGGCGAGACCGCCGGCATCCCCTTCGCCGCCTGGATCGCCGACCGCATGGCCGCGCCGATGGCCTATGTGCGCAAGAAGCCCAAGGGCTTCGGTCGCAACGCCTTGATCGAGGGCGACGTGCCGGAGGGCAAGCGCACCCTGCTGGTGGAAGACCTCACCACCGACGGCCAGTCCAAGATCCGCTTCGCCCAGGCGCTGCGCGACGCCGGCGCGCTCGTGAACCACGCCTTCGTGGTGTTCTTCTACGGCGTGTTCCCCGGCGCGTTCGAGACCCTGGCGGAGATGGACATCACCCTGCACCACCTCTGCACCTGGTGGGACGTGCTGGAGGCCTGCCGCGACCGTCCCTATTTTTCCGAATCCGCGCTGGCCGAAGTGCGGCGGTTCCTCGAGAACCCGGTGGCGTGGTCGGGCGCGCACGGCGGCATCGCCTCGGCCGAGGAGGCCGCCGCGGCGCGGCTGGCATCCATGGAGGCTTAAAGCGGGGGCCTGAGATCCCGGGAACGCCTGGCGGGCTGCCGTCCCCGGCGGCGCCCCGGGGCCGCCGAGGCGAGCGTCTCCTAACTACTTGCATAATGCAAGTCATGGGGCCATATGGGGCGCCATGCAACGCACCAGCTTCGGCAACATGCACTGCCCGATCGCCCGCAGCCTCGACCGCGTGGGCGAGTGGTGGTCCATCCTGATCCTGCGGGACGCCTTCTACGGCCTCACCCGCTTCGACCAGTTTCAGAAAAGCCTCGGCGTGGCGCCCAACATGCTGACCCGGCGCCTCAACGCGCTGGTGGAGTCCGGCCTGCTGGAGCGCCGCCGCTACCAGGAGCACCCGCCGCGCGACGACTATGTGCTGACCGCGCGCGGCCGGGATTTTCACCCGGTGCTGCTGGCTCTGCTCGCCTGGGGCAATCGCCACTTCGCCGCCGACGGCCCCAGCGTGCAGATCGCGCGCGCCGACACCGGCGCACCGGTCGCGCCGGTGGTGGTGGACGGCAACACGGGGGAGCCGATCGCGGGCCCCGGCTACGTCATGGTGCCCGGCCCGGGCGCCGATGACGCCCTGCGCCGGCGCCTCGCCGAACGCGGCGCCCGCCCGTTTCGACCCGCGCCCACGCCATGAACGATCGGGTCCTGGAGCGCGACCGCCCCGCCGCCCCGGCGCCGGAACCGGCCGCCTCCCCTGCCGCCGCGCCCCGCCCCGGCCTCCGGACCACCCGCCGCCGCCTGACCCGCCCGCCCCGCCGTGTGGTGCTGGCGCTTGTCGGCCTGGTCGCGCTCGGCGCGGTCGGCTGGTACGGGTGGGACTGGTGGCGCACCGGCCGTTTTATCGCGACCACCGACGACGCCTATGTCGGCGGCAACGTCACCACCCTGTCCGCCCGGGTGCCCGGATTCGTCGCCCGCATCCTGGTGGCCGACAATCAGTTGGTGCACGCCGGACAGACGGTGATCGCGCTCGATCCGGCCGACTACGCGGCGCGCTTGGCGCGCGCCCAGGCTATCGTGCGCAATCGGGACGCCGCGCTGGCTACCCTCGCCGCCCGGCTGGCGATGCAGCGCACGGTGATCCGGCAGGCCGCGGCGACCCTCGCCGCCCGCGACGCGGCCGCCGCCTTCGCCACCGAGGACGCCGCCCGCTACCGCACCCTGGCGCGCACCGCCGCCGGCACGGTGCAGGCCGCGCAGCGCGCGCTGGCCGAGAACCGCCAGGCCGACGCTGTGGTGCGCGCCGCCAGCGCCGCGCTGGAGGCCGCACGGCGGCAACTGGTGGTGCTGACCGCCGAGGCCACCGAGGCCCATGCCGCCCTGGCCCAGGCGCAGGCAGACCTCGTCACCGCCCGGCTCGACCTTGGCTACACGCGTATCGTCGCCCCCGTCACTGGCTATGTGGGCGACCGCGCGGCCGAGGTCGGCGCCTATGTCACCGCCGGCACCGCGCTGCTGTCGATCGTGCCGGCGCGCGGGCTCTGGGTTGATGCCAATTTCAAGGAAGACGAACTCGCCGCCATGCACCCGGGCCAGCCCGCGCGCGTGGTCGCCGATATCGCGCCCGGCCGTCCCTACGCCGGCCGGGTGCTGAGCCTGGCGCCGGCGACCGGCGCGGTGTTCAGCGTGATACCGCCGCAGAACGCCACCGGCAATTTCACCAAGATCGTGCAGCGGGTGCCGGTGCGGATCGCGCTCACCGGGCCGGCGGACCGGCTGGCGCTGCTGCGCGCCGGGCTTTCGACCACCGTCAGCGTCGATACGAAGCCGGCGCGATGAGCGCCCCCGCCGTGCCTCCCCCGGAACCTCCCCTGGGGCGTCCATCCGGCGGCATCTTCCCCTTCGCGGTGATGTGCGTCGGGATGTTCGTCGCACTGCTGGACATCCAGATCGTTGCCTCGTCGTTGCAGGACATCGGCGGCGGCCTCTCGGCCGCGCAGGACCAGATCGGCTGGGTGCAGACCGCCTACCTGATCGCCGAGATCATCGTCATTCCGCTGTCGGGCTGGCTCACGCGCGTGTTCTCCACCCGCTGGCTGTTCGCCGCCTCCGCCGGCGGCTTCACCGCGGCGAGCCTGTTGTGCGGGCTGGCGTGGAACATCGACAGCATGATCGTGTTCCGCGCGTTGCAGGGGCTGCTCGGCGCCTCGATGATCCCGACCGTGTTCACCTCGTCGTTCCATTATTTCCAGGGCCAGCGGCGGGTCTATGCGGCGGCGGTGATCGGCTCCATCGCCTCGATCGCGCCCACCCTGGGGCCGGTGATCGGCGGGTGGATCACCGACACGCTCGACTGGCACTGGCTGTTCTACGTGAATCTGGTGCCGGGAACCCTGATCGCGCTGATCGTGCCGCGGCTGGTGCGGATCGACCGGCCGGATCTGTCGTTGCTGAAAGATGCCGACTACCTGGGCATCGTGCTGCTGGCACTGACCCTCGGCAACCTGGAATACGTGCTGGAGGAAGGCGCGCGCTGGAACTGGTTCGGCGATAGCACCATCCGCACCTGCGCCGCGATCGCCGCTATCGCCGGCGTGGCGTTCGTCGTGCGCAGCCTGACCTTCGCGCGTCCGGTGGTCGAGTTGCGCGCGCTCGCGGATCGCAACTTCTCGCTCGGCTGCCTGCTGTCGTTCGTCACCGGGGTGGGGATCTTCTCCACCATCTACATGACGCCGCTGTTCCTCGGCTATGTGCGCGGGTTCAGCGCCTGGCAGACAGGGACGGCGATCTTCTCGACCGGCGTGGCCTCGGTGATCGGGGTGCCAGTCTATGTGGCGCTGGGACGCAGGCTCGACCTGCGCTGGCTGATGGGGTTCGGCTTGGCCTGTTTCGGGCTTTCGATGTGGTCGTTCAGTTTCATCACGCATGACTGGGGCGCCGACCAGTTGCTGATCCCGCAACTGCTGCGCGGCTTTCCGCAGGTGTTCGCGGTGGCGCCGAGCGTGACCCTGGGGCTCGGCAGCCTGCCGCCGGAGCGGCTGAAATACGCCTCCGGCCTGTTCAACATGATGCGCAACCTGGGCGGGGCGGTTGGCATCGCGGTGTGCGGGGCGATCCTGAACGACCAGACCAACCGCCATTTCCTCGATATCGCCTCGAACCTGACACCGGCAAACGGACCGATGCTGCGGTTGCTCGCCGCCCTTGCCCATCACGATGCCGCGGTCCTGGGCAACGCTGCGGCGGGCGCGCATGCCGCGTTGCTGCAACTGCACGCGCTGGCGTATCGGGAGGCGGCGACGCTCGCCTATGCCGATGCGTTCCGCGCCATCATGCTGGCGTTCGTGGTCGCGACCCTGGCGGTGCCGTTCCTGCGCAAGGTGGCCGCGCCCGCCGCGCCGCGCGCCGACGCGCACTGACCGCGGCGGGAGGCGCGCCTACAAGGCGGGGGGCGCCATGGCCGCATCGTCGATCTCTTTCGCCCGCACGGCAGCCGGGCGGGCGGCGAGCCGGGTCCAGTAGCGCTCGAACGCCGGCCGCTTTTCGATCGTGCCGAACATCATGCCGAAGCCGAGTTGCGATCCGAGATAGAGGTCCGCGGCCGTGAAACGATCTCCCGCCAGGTAGCCATCGGCGGCGAGCGCGCCCTCCACCGCATTCATCACGTCGGCGAAGCAGCCGTAGCCGACCATCCGTTCGCGCCCTGCCGGCACTTCGACGCCGAGCGCCTTGTTCGTCACCGCCGCCTCCAGCGGTCCCGCGGCGAAGAACAGCCAGCGGTAATAGGCACCGCGGCGGCGGTCGCCGGGCGGCGGCGCCAGGCCCGCGTCCGGAAACGCGTCGGCGAGATAGGCGCAGATCGCCGCCGTCTCGGTGACGACCGCATCGCCGTGGCGCAACGCCGGCACCTTGCCCATCGGATTGATCGCGAGGTAGGCGGGCGCCTTCATCGTCGTTGCGTAGTCGAGCAGTTCCGTGCGGTATGGCTGGCCGGTCTCCTCCAGCATCCAGCGCACGATCCGCCCGCGCGACATCGGGTTGGTGTAGAAGACGAGTTCGTCGGTCATGCAACGCTCCCTTGCTGTGCGCGGCGCCCGCCAGCCGCTTTGTGTCAGCCGCTTTGTGATGCCACCCGCACCGCGCGCGTGGCCGGCATCCCGCTCCATCCGACATGCCAGAGCACCGCGGCAATCACCACCGCGCCCCCGGCCACGGTACTCCACCGCGGCGTCTGCGCGAACGCCAGCCAGACCCACAAGGCCGCCAGCGGCACCTCGATCGTGCCGATCAGCGCCGATTCGGTGGCCGATACCAGCCGGGTCCCGAGGGTCAGCAGCAGCAGGCCGAGGCCGAACTGGGTGACGCCGAACAGCGCCAGCTCCGCCATCTCCCGCGCCGTCACGGCCTGCGGCGCGGCAAACGGGACCGCCAGCAGCGCGGCCAGCAGCGCCGAGGCCGCGGCGGCCGGCAGCATCGGCGTGGCGCGATGCCGCCGCACGGTCAGCATCATCACCGCCATCAGCACGGTGGTCCCGGCCGCCAGCAGCGCCCCGATCATGCGGCCGTGCGCCCAACCGCCCCCGCCCGCCATCAACGCGACGCCCCCCAACGCCAGTGCGCTCGCAGCCAGGGTGGCCGGGTGTTCGCGGATACCGAACGCGATCCGGCCGATCGCGGCGGTGACGAACGGCAGGGTCGCCAGGATGATCACCACCTCGGCCACCGACGTCCGGCGGAACGCGTTGATGAAGAGGATCGTCGCAACGCCGGAGCACGCGGCCACCACGAGACCCGGCCAGCCCATCGCGCGCACGCCGGCCAGCGCGCGCCGCCCGTCGCGGGCCGCCACCCAGGCGGCGATGAACCCGCCGGCGAACAGCCCGCGCCAGAACAGGATCGTCCAGGGATCGAGCGGGATCAGCCGGGTATAGAACCCGGCCGTGCTGTAGGCGACGGCCGAGGCCGCCACCAGCAGGATCCCCGCCGCGCGCTCGCCCGCCATCATGCCCGCCAGAACGGCTTGTTCGCCTCGCGCTCGGCTTCGGCGAAGGTCATGCCGATGTCGCGCAGCATATGTGCGTTCATCCGGGTCAGTTCGGTGCGCGATTGATACCGGAGCCGGATGCGACGCAGGAAGGCCCGCAGCGAACGGCGCTCCCGCGGCGCCGGGGCGACCGGTCGCGCAAACTCCGGCGTCCATCCGCGCGACGCCGGCGGCCCGGGCGGGGTGATGCTGAAGGGCAGGACGGTCATTCTGGCGCTCCTCGCGATCGTTCCCGGGCAGAATAGACGCCGCCTCCTGACAGCGTTCTGTCAGCAGCAACGCCAGCGGCGGTGCCTCGGATCGACCGGCCGCCGCGCCTCGCCACGGCGCCAGGCCGGAGTCGACGCCGCCAAGCCCCGAGCCGGCGCAGCAGGCGTCCATCGATGCATGCGAGGCCGCCGCCGATCAGCGCCATCCCCAGGACCTGCCGCGCCCGCAGCGTCTCGCCCAGCACGCCGACGCCGAGCAAAATCGCGCTGACCGGGATCAGGAACGTGACGAGCATCAGATTGGTCGCGCCCGCCGTGGCGAGGATGCGGAAATAGAGGATGTAGGCCATCACCGTGCACAGCAATGCGATCCCGAACAACGCGCCCCACCCGGCAGCGTCCGGCGCCGCCAAATTCCATGGCCGGTCCACCAGCGCCACCAGGGGGATCAGCACCAGGGCGCTGCCGGTCATCTGGCCCGTCGCCACTTTGATGGGCGAAATGCCCTTGAACCGGCGGCCATAGAGACTCGCGAAAGCATAAGTCAGCGCGGCCAGCAGGCAGGCGGCCTCGCCGACGATGCCGCCGTGGCGCAGCCCCGCCAGCATGTCCGGCCCGATCAGCACGGCGACCCCGGCGAAGCCCACTGAAGTGCCCGCCAGCTTGGCCGGGGTCAGCCTTTCGTTGTCGGTCAGCAGGTGCGCGACGAACACGGTGAACAAAGGCGTGGTGGCATTGAGGATGGCGGCGAGCCCGCTCCCGATCCGGGTTTCACCGAAGGCGATCAACGAGAACGGCACGACGTTGTTGAGCACGCCCATCGCAATGAACGCGCCCCACAGCCGGACCGAGCCGGGCATGAAATCCCGCCGCAACAGCAGCCACAGGTTCAGCATGAGCGCGGCGAGGCCGACCCGCCCGAGCACGATCGTGAAGGGTGGCAGTTCGGCAACCAGAACCTTGACGAAGAAGAACGACCCGCCCCATAGCCCGGCGAGGACCAGGAGCAGGATCCATTCCCGTCCTCCCATCGCCGGCTGCGCCGGGCTGCGACCTGCGTCCATCCTATGGCTCCCTCGGTTCCGGCCGGGAAGGATAGGGACGCCGCTGCGCCGTCGCCCCCCGGAACGTGCGCTGAGCTCGACTTTCCGCATTTTTCGAGGCGAGGCCGAGAGTCTCCACGACGCGGTTTGGCGATCCGGCGGGGATTTCGGCTTTGTCGGAGGCTTGCCGGGACATCGATGGACCCCGCGGTATCCTGAGCGCGAGGTTCCGCATGTCCGACCCTGCGGTGGCCCGTTTCGGCGGTCGCTGCGTCCTCGCGCGCCCGGTGCCGTGGCAATGGCGCGGACCCTGCGGGCCGACGGTGACCGCGGTCGGCGCGGTGCGGGGGCATCGGCCGCGCTGATCGTACGGCTCGCGGCATCGCAAGGATTCCAACACGGAGGAACGACGGAGGGCCACGGGAGTCGCAGCGGTTGGGTCGATCGCGGCTCCGTCATGTCGCTCCCGGTCCCCGGCCATGACCAACCGCTGCGACTCCTGTGGCCCTCCGTGGCCCTCCGCCCTTGCTCCGTGAAAAAAACTTGTTGGATCGCGGCGGCACAAGCCCCGCCGTCATCGCGCGGTTCGGACCGGCAGCCGGGTCGCCGGACGACCCCACGACGCCGCAAAAATGGGGAAAGTCGAGCTGAGCTGCGGCCGCGTAGTGTCTCAGTCTGAATTTTCGGCCGCCAGCGCCGCTTTGCGAGCCTTAGCCAGCTAGGTGCCGCGAGCCTTTGGCGCTTCGGCCCGCCGCTGGACAGATTGAACGTGCATCCTCGATGCCCTGCTTGAGAAGCGCGTCGTAGTCGGAGCCGTGGCGACTGATCGACCTCCCGGCGGCGTCACGCCCCTCAATGTAGTAATGTCCGTAGGATACCTCGCGCACGCAGAAGATCCATCCTGGCGCATCGAGGCTCTCAAACGAGGCTCTCATTCTCCGATGATAGGGTCCATGGGCGCCGACTGCAACGAACGTCCATATATTTGGATTTTCAAACTGCGACGTTACCCGGCGCGAAAATCGCTTGACACGGCGGCGGATTTATGTTCTTGTTTCGTTCGTGTCGGCCGCCGCCCCTTCTCCCCCCGCCACCAGCGCCTGGGCCCTCGCCGGGCGCTTCGCCCGCTTCATCAGTGGGCTGCGGGAAGCGATGGCGACCGGCGCCGAGCGCAACCCGGTCCTGATGGACCTCGCGGCCCGGCTGTGGAACCGCCTCACGGAGGCGGCCGAGCGCTTCGCCGCCATCGCCGCCCATCCGGTGGCAAGGTCCCGCCGTCGCCCCGTCGAACCCGCCCCCATGCCCGCCGATGCGCTGCCCGCCGATGCGGCGCCGGCCACTGCGACGCCGACTTGGCCCCCCGCGCCGCGCCGGACTCTGCCCAGAACCTATGGCTGGCTGGCGCGGATGGCGCCGGAAACGGTGCCGTCCGGCATCGAATTCGCCTATCTCCTGGCGCAGCCGGAGATGACGGAACTGCTGGCGACAGCCCCGCGCCTGTGGCGGGTGCTGCGCCCGCTCTGCCGGATGTTCGGCATCACACCACCCGAGGCCCCTCCACCCGCGCCGGACACGCCCCCGCGGCGCGCGCCGGCGGCAGCGCCCGACTCCGACCGCCGGCGCCGGCGGTCCGAAGCCGCGGCGATCCGCGACCACGGTCCGCTCGGCTACCGCCCCCCGTTTTTCGGCTGCTAGCCCGGCGCGGGCGGTCGCACGCCGATATCGTTATGATATCACAACATAATCGCGCACGCCGCGCCGTCGCCCTCCGGAACCTGCGCCGAGCCGCCCGATCCGCGACCGCACCGTTCCTGTCCCCCTTTCAGCCTCGGCCGGACATGGAATAGGCTCCTCCCCCTGACAACGTTCCGTCAGGAGCGTCCCGGGGGCCGCGATGCGCCGCGCCGATCGGCTGTTCGACATCATCCAGGTCCTGCGCCTCGCGCGCGGCCCGATCACCGCGGCGGCGATCGCGACCGAACTGGAGGTCACGCCGCGCACCGTTTATCGCGACATCGCGACGTTGCAGGCCCGCCGCGTGCCGATCGAGGGCGCCGCCGGTCTCGGCTACGTGCTGCGCCGGGGCTACGACCTGCCGCCGCTGATGTTCACCGAGGAGGAGGCCGAAGCGATCGCCGTCGGCCTGCGGCTGCTGCGCCGGACCGGCGACCCGGGCCTGGCAATAGCGGCGCGCAGCGTACTCTCCAAGCTGGGGACCGTGCTGCCGGAGGGGCTGCGCGCGCATCTGGCCGGGGCGCCGTTCCGCGTCTCCGAAGGCGGTGCGCCGGCGCCCACGGCGATCGCGCTCTCGGAGATCCGCGCCGCCATCCGCGCCGCGCGCAAGCTGCGGCTCGACTACGTCGATGCCGGCGGGACCACCACTGCGCGCACCGTCCGTCCGATTGCGATCGAGTACTATGTCGGCGCCACCCTGCTCTGCGCCTGGTGCGAGCTGCGCGAGGACTACCGCCACTTCCGCGCCGACCGCATCGCCGCGGCGACCGTGCTCGACGAGAGCTTCGCGCCCGATGCCGCCCGACTGATGGCGGGATGGCTGGCGCTCACCGGCCCAGCCGAGACACCGGACGGGGCCCGGACGCGCCGCGCGGATGGCGCGGAGACCGGGGCCACCGGTTGACCACCCGCGCCGTCCGGCCGCGCCGAGGCGTCGAGAGTCGGGCTGGTGCATCCCGACGTGAGTTGCATCCCTCCCTCGGCTTCGCTACCGCGCGCCATGGCCGGAGGGCGCAGAGCCGCTCCGCAAGGACGGACTTCCGCACATGACCGACGCTGACGACACCGGCGCTGTACACCCTGCGATCGCAATGCCGTCGTCGGTGCGGGCGCTGCAGGCACCGCTGCCCATCCCACCCGCCGCCCGGATCGACGGGCTGATCGCACGCCTGCACGGGCTGCATCCCCGCCTGATCGACCTCAGCCTCGACCGGCTGATCGCCCTGCTGGCGAAGCTGGGCGCGCCGGAACGGCACCTCCCGCCGGTGATCCATGTCGCCGGCACCAACGGCAAGGGCAGCACCTGCGCCTTCCTCCGCGCCATGGCCGAGGCGGCCGGCTTGCGTGTCCACGTCTACACCTCCCCCCACCTCGTCCGCTTCAATGAGCGCTTTCGTCTGGCCGGCAGCCTGGTCTCCGACGCCGTGCTGGCGGAGACGCTGGAGGAAGTCGAACAGGTGAACGCCGGCGCGCCGATCACCGTGTTCGAGGTGATCACCGCCGTCGCCTTCGTCCTGTTCGCTCGCACCCCCGCCGATCTCTGCGTGCTGGAAACGGGGCTCGGCGGCCGCGGCGACGCCACCAACGTGATCGCGCACCCGGCCGCCACCGCGATCACCTCCATCTCGCTGGACCACCGGGAATTCCTGGGCGAGACCTTGGCGGCGATCGCGGCGGAGAAGGCCGGGATCATGAAGCCCGGCGTCCCGGTGGTGATCGGGGCGCAGCCGGAGGAGGCCCAAAGGGTCTTGCTGGACCACGCGGCCGACCGCGGCGCGCCGGTCTTGTTGCGCGGGCGGGATTGGGAGGTTGCGGCCGGACGCTACCGCGATGCCGCCGGCACGCTCGACCTGCCGGCCCCGGGGCTGCCGGGCGCATATCAGTGGGACAACGCAGGGATCGCGCTCGCCGCCCTGCGTGCTGCAACGCGTGCTGCAACCCTTCGTGCCGGAACCGGGGGCGCCGCCGGCCTCGGCGTGCCGGACCACGCACTTGCCGCCGGCGTTGGGCGCGCGGAGTGGCCGGCGCGGCTGCAACGGCTCACGGGCTACCTCGCCGCGCTGCTGCCCCCGGGATGGGAGCTTTGGCTTGATGGCGGCCATAATCCCGGCGCCGGGGCGGTGCTGGCGGTGCAGCTCGCGTCCTGGGCGGATCGGCCGGTGCATCTGGTGGTGGGCATGAAACAGGCGAAGGACACAGCCGAGTTCCTCCGTCCGCTGCTGGCGCATGCCGCGAGCGTCTGGGCGGTGGCGGAACCGGAGCAGCACCTGGCGCTGCCGGTCGCCGAGATCGTCGCCGCGTCCGGCGGCGTGGCGCGGCCCGGGCCGCTGGTGGCCGACGCGCTCCGCCGCCTGCCGCAGGAGACGCCGCGGGGGGGATCACCGGCGCGGGTGCTGATCTGCGGCAGCCTCTACCTCGCCGGAGAAGTCCTGAAACAGGACGGGTGGACCGCATGAAGCGCCTGCTGCTCGCCGCGGCGCTGCTGGCGGGCCTCGCCGCGCCGGCACACGCCGCCCGGGATTCGCATCCGTGGGGCCGGTTTCGCATCATCGAGTGGCAGCCGCGCACGCCGGTGCAGTTCGCCACCCTCAAGCAGATCGGCGTCAGTGCCGGGATGGTGCTTGCGAACCGGAACGGCGGCGGGCTGAACACGACGGCGGCGGGGGCGCTGCGCAGCGCCGGCATGCGCTGCTACGTGGAGAACATCGCCACCGATTTCTATTCCGCCTATCACATCTGGACGCCGGGCAAGGAAACGAATTGGCGCTTCACGGCGTTGCAGCGGCAGTACGCGGCCGATCCGCACGACGCGTCCGTGTTCGTGCGCCACCCCGGCCTGTCCGATCCCGTCTGGCTGCGCCGCATCGCCCGCCGGCTGGCGGTGACGGTGCGCGCCGCGCAGCCGTACCGGCCGCTGTACTACAGTCTCGGCGACGAGACCGGCATCGCCGACCTCGCGGCATTCTGGGATTTCGATACTTCGCCCGAGTCACTGGCCGGCTTCCGGGTCTGGCTGCGCACGCAGTATCCCTCGCTCGCGGCACTGAACGCCGAATGGGGCACGGACTATGCGCATTGGGCCGATGTGCAGCCGGAACTGACCCGCGCCGCGATGCGCCGCACGGACGGCAACTTCGCCGCCTGGTCCGACTTCAAGGCGTGGATGGACATCGCTTTCGCTCGCGCCGTGCGGGCCGGGACCGCGGCGATCCATCGCGCCGACCCGCAGGCGCGCAGCGCCATCGAGGGCGCACAGGTGCCCGGCTGGGGCGGCTACGACTACACCTTGCTCGCGCACACCGTCGACGTGATGGAGATCTACGACACCGACGAGAACCTGGCGCTGCTGCGCGCCTTCAACCCGGCGGTGATCCCGCTCGTCACTGCCGGCAGCGCCGACCCCGCAGAACGGCACTGGATCTGGCGCGAGTGGCTGCGCGGCGCACGTGGGCTGGTGCTGTGGGATCCCGACCAGACGATCGTGCGGCCGGACGGCACGCTCGGGCCCGCCGGGATCGCCGATGCGCCCTTGTTCGCGGCGCTGCGCGGGAAGCTCGGGAGCGCCGTGCTGGCCGCCCGGCCGCATACCGATCCGGTGGCGATCCTTTATTCGCCGGCGAGTTTTCGTACCAGTTGGATGCTGGAACATCAGCCCGCGGGCGACGCCTGGATCACCCGCACCGCCGCAGACGAGGACAATGGCGATGCGCAACGGATGGCACTGACCGCGGACGCGCGCGCGCTGCGGCAGATCGGCCTGGCGCCGCGCTACCTCGGCCCGGCGCACCTGGCCGACGGCGGGTTGCGCGGCATCCGGCTGCTGGTCCTGCCGCATGCGATCGCCCTGTCGGAGCGCGATGCGGCGGCGATCCGTCGCTTCGTCGCCGCCGGCGGGTTCGTGGCGGCCGATGTCGTGCCGGGGACGTTCGATCAGCACGGTCGGCGCCGGCCGGCCTCGCCGTTGGCGACGCTGTTGGCCGCCCAGGGGCGGGCGCGGCTGCTGCCGGCGGGCGACCCGGGCGGCCTGCAAGCACTGGCGGCAGACGCCGGCGTGCGGCCGGCCGTCGCCGTCGCCGCGCCGGATCACGATGTGACGCGCTATGTGTTCCGGAGCGGTACTGGAACGATCGTCGCGGTGCAGCGCCGGTTCGTCCCCGGAACCGGAACCGAGCAGGTGCGGATCGAGCTGCCCTCGCCGCAAGACGTGGTCGACCTGGTCGACGGGCGGAAGCTGGGACGGGTCCGCACGGTGACGGTCCGGCTCGGGACGGTGCGGCCGGCGGTGTTCGCTGTGGGTGCGGTGCGCGGCGGGTAGAACGCGTCGGGCCGGCAGACCGGCCCCTTCCCTTTCGGGCCGGCGCTCGACACCGCCGGGAGCGTCATCCCGCCCCCGGCCGTCGCGCCGACCAGCCCGCCGCCACCTCCGCCAACACGCAGGCAAACAGCGCCGTCGTCCGGGCCGGGCCGAACCTCTCCGCAACCGTCCGCCCCGCCGCCGCCAGGCGCGCCCGGAGGCCGGGGCTGTCGATCAGCATCCGCAACGACCAGGCCAGCAGTTCCACATCCCCCACCGGATGCAGCAGCGCGTTCACCCCGTGCCGCCAGACGCCCGCGTAGCAATCGAGGTCGCTCAGCACCACCGGCACGCCGTAGCTGGCCGCCTCGAGCGGCGCGATCGGCATGCTCTCGTCGGCGGACGGCAAAGCGAAGATGTCGGCGGAGCGATAGAGCGCCTGCACCGCCGCCGGCGGCAGCCCCCCCGGCAGGACGAAGCGGTGGGCATGGGCGGCGATCAGGCTTTCCGCCGCCGGTTCGAGCAGCACCTGCTCGCCGGCCAGCACGCATTCCACCGGCGTCCCCGGGCCGAGGGCCGCCACCGCAGCGATCAGATCCGCCTGCCGCTTGCGCGGATAGAGAGAGCCGACGCAGAGCACCCGCACCTGCCCCGCCGCCTTCACCACCGCGGGACCGGCAACAGGCGGCGGCACCAGCGCCGGGATCACCTCCACCCGGCCCGGCGGCAGCCCGGCGAGCAGCCCGGCCCAGACCCGCTCCACCGTGCCGCGGCTGGGGAAGACCAGCCGGTCCACCTGGCCCAGCACCTGTCGCATCATGGGGCGGGCGATCACATGCTCCACCCCGACCTGGCCCTCATGGATCCACCAGACCAGCGGCAGGTGGCCCGCCAGTTTGCCGAGTGCCTCCGCGGCAAACACCGTGCAGCCCACCGCCACGTCGTGCTCCGCCGCCGCTGCCCGGGCGACCACGGCGGCGCCGGCGGCAAGGAACTCCTCACGCAGGGCGGCGGCGCTTCCGGTGACGGCCGGGGCCAGCACCGTCACCTGCTCGCCCGCGGCGGCGAGCGCGCGCACCTCGGCCAGCAGCGCCGTGACGGCGCCGTTCAGGGCCAGTTCGTGAATGACGAACAGCACGCGCATCAGCACCCGCTCCGCTGCGGGTGGGAAATGACCATGCCCGGACGCGGCGCGCCAGAGAGGATCGCGGAAGAGGATCGCGCCGATCGCCTTGGCCCGGCAGCGCGAAGCCTAGCTTCCCGCGACCAGGGCGTCGATCGCGCCGGCCAGCCGCACGTCGCGCGCAGTCAGCCCGCCGGCGTCGTGGGTGGACAAGGTGATCTCCACCCGGTTCCAGACATTGGACCAGTCCGGGTGATGGTCCTGCTGCTCGGCGAGCAGGGCCACCCGCGACATGAATCCCCAGGCGGCGGAAAAATTCGGGAAGGTGAAACGCCGGCGGATCGATTCCCCGCTCGCCGCACCTGCGGCGAGCAGGGTCCAGCCCGGCAGGGTGCCGGCAAGGGCGGCACGTTCCGTCTCGGTCAGGCGGGGCGGCATGGCGGTCTCCCGGTGTGCGGCGGTGGCGGGAGCGGGGGAGCTTCGGCGTTCCGGCGCGCCAAGGCAACGCCGGATGCAATGCCCGGAGCGACGCCGAGGGGGAAGGCCTGGCGCGGCACCTGGCCCTCGCGCGCGATCCGGTTTCCCTGCCGCCCGGCTGTCGCAGAACGGTCGCATGACGCCATCCGGCGCCGCCGCTACATCGCCTCCCCGATCAGGATCGCGAGGTGCCGCATGAAGCTTTCCCGCCGCCAGTTGCTGCGCCGTAGCCTGCGTGCCGGTGCGCTCGCCACCTTGCCGTTGCCGGCCGCGGCCGCGCCCGCCGCCCTGCGCCTCGGGTTCTTCGTCATCGGCGACTGGGGCCGCGACGGCGCACACCATCAGACCGCCGTGGCCCGCGCCATGGCGACGGCGAGCACCGCGCGCCGCCCACGCTTCATCGTCTCGGCCGGCGACAATTTCTACGAGAGCGGCGTCACCGGGGTCGACGATCCACAGTGGCAGACGAGCTTCGAGCAGGTCTACGCCGAGCCCTCCCTCCAGAAGCCCTGGCACGTCATCCTCGGCAACCACGACTATCGCGGCAACGTCCCTGCGCAGCTTGCCTACACGCACATCTCGCCGCGCTGGCGGCTGCCGGCGCGCTACTACAGCCGTATCGAGGCCGTGGGCGACGGGACGACGGCGGAGCTGTTCTTCCTCGACACCTCCCCGTTCATCCGTGCCTATCGCGGCACCATCACGCGGATCGAGGGCCAGAACCCGCACGCGCAGCGCGCCTGGCTGGATGCCGCGCTCGGCCGCTCGACGGCGCGGTGGAAGATCGTGATCGGCCACCACCCGATCTACACGGCGCTGACCGGTCCCGACCACGACCAGCCGGACCTGATCGCGGCGCTCGATCCGTTGCTGCGCCGCCATCGCGTGCCGGTCTACATCAACGGCCACGACCATTCGATGCAGTATGTCGCGATGAACGGCATCGCCTATGCCACGTCCGGCACCGGCTCGGAGACGTACCGGCCGGGGCCGCCCAGGCGGGCCGGCTTCGTCTCGGGTGCGCACGGGTTTCTCGCCTGCGCCTTCGCCGCCGAGGGGCTGCGGCTCGACTTCATCGACGACCATGGCCGGACCCGGTTCGCGCGGACCGTGGCGGGTGCGTAGGCGGCGGCGCGCGCGGGCGGTCCTCCGCGGCATCGCTGCGATGGCCGACGCCGGGTGAGCCGAAGCGGCGGCAACGTTCCGTATAACGCGATTTTGATCGGGCCCGGGAGTCGCTCGCGCGGTCGCGCCAGCCCGACCGAAGCGGGACAGCAATGAGCGGGCGCGCAACGACCGGAGGGCGCAGGATGCCCTGCGCCGGTTTCGGCCGGGGACGTGCGCAGCGCCCCCTTGTTGGCCGAGAACGCAGGCCGACCGCACCAGGTCAGCGGCGCTGACGCCGTCGCCCGGGGCGCAGCCGCGACGCCCTCGCCGCGTTGACGGACGCCGCAGGACTGCCGGCGGTGGCTTTCTGCAGCAAGGCCGCAGCCCGGCCGCGCCGGCGGACCGGCGCTGGCGCCCGTCGCCGATCTGTTCCAGCATGGCCAGGCGTCGGTGCCCGGGGCGCCGATCGCCGGCAGCGCCGACGCGTTCCGCCGCACCGTCATCGCCGCGCGGTTGCCGGGCCTGCCCGACAGGACATGCGGATCGATAACGGCGCGCGCTCACTCGGCTACTGCGCGCCGACAAGAACAGGGAGACGGCCATGGCAGCGGATCGGCAAGTGGCGATCGTGACGGGCGCGGGCAGCGGCATCGGGCGCGCCATTGCGCTCGGCCTGCTTGGCGCGGGAGTGGATGTGGCCGCGGTCGACCGGGAAGCCGCCTGGCTGCGCACCTTGGCCGAGACGGCGGCGGAGCGGCACCTGACCGGGTCGTTGCACACCATATCCGCCGACCTGGCGCAGGCCGAAAGCATCGACCGCATCATCGCCGACGTGCTCGGCCGGTTCGGCAAGATCGACGTGCTGGTGAACAACGCTGGCGTCGGCCAGGGCGCGATCCGCCCCGACCAGCGGCACCACCCGATCCGCTTCTGGGAAATCACGCCCGAACAATGGAGCCGCTTCGTCGCCGTGAACGCGACCGCGCCGCTGATGCTGGCGCGTGCCGTGGCGCCGCACATGATCGAAAGGAAGCGCGGGCGGATCATCGGCGTCACCACCAGCCTCGGCACCATGATGCGCGGCGGCTACGCGCTGTACGGCGCGAGCAAGGCCGCGGCGGAGGCGGCGCACGCGGTGATGGCCGCCGACCTTGCCGGCACCGGCGTCACGGTGAACGTGCTCGTGCCCGGCGGGATGACGGACACGCGGATCATCCCGGAGGCCGAGGTGGCAGAACGGGACAGGCTGATCCGCCCGGAGGTGATGGTGCCGCCGCTGCTGTGGCTGATTTCGGATGCCGCGCGGGACGTGACGGCGCGCCGCTTCCTCGCGGTGCACTGGGATGGCTCCCTGCCGCCGGCGCAGGCGGCGGAGCGGTGCGGCGCGCCGATCGCCTGGACCAGCCTCGGGGTCCTGCCGATCGAGCCGGAATGATCCCGCCCCACGTTCGGAGATCGCAGGCACGAGGCCGCAAGCATGACACAACGCATCAACCGCGCCGTCGCGCTGCTGTCCCAGGACCAGGCGATCTACTACACCGGCGCCCATACCGGCCACGTGCTGACCCGCGCCCAAGGCGCGGCCGACGCCGGCACCTGGGCCGACTATATCAATGTCGGCATGGAACATGGCGCGTTCGACATGGCCGGACTCGACGCCTACATGCGCGGCCTCGCCGAGGCGGGCCCGACCCGCTCCGGCCACCGCACGCCGGCGGTGATCGTGGAAGCGCCGGTGAACGGCACGGACGCGGCGAACGTCCGCTACAATGCCTGGCAGTTCCGTCAGATCCTCGGCCGCGGGGTGCACGGCATCCTGCTCTGCCAGGCGGAAGGCGCCGAAGCGGTGCGCGCGTTCGTCGCAGCCTGCCGGTATCCGCACCAGCAAGCCGGGGTCGATCCCACCCTGCCCTCCCCGCTCGCGCGGATGGACGGCGCCCGCGAGCCGGCGCCTGGCGCGGGACGGCTCGGCCGCGGCACCCGCGGGCGCGGGTCGGAAGGTACCGCCGCGCCGATCTGGGGTCTTTCGCCTGAGGAGTACATGCGCCGCGCCGACCCCTGGCCGCTCAATCCCGAGGGCGAGCTGTTGCTCGGCGTGAAGCTGGAAAGCCCCGAAGGCATCGCCGCCTGCGAGGACATCCTGTCGGTGCCGGGCCTCGGCTTCGCCGAGATGGGACCGGGCGACCTCGGCCTGGCGCTCGGCTATCTGACGTTGCAGCGCGATCCCTACCCGCCGGAGATGCAGCGCGCCCGCGACCGGGTGCTGGCGGCCTGTCGGGCGCGCGGGATCGCGTTCCTGGAGGGCGGCAACCCCGGCAACATCGTGGCCCGGCTGGACCAGGGGGTGCGGGTGATCGCCGACCACAACGAAGACAGCGCGCGCATCGGCCGGGCGCACCAGCGGCGGAGCCTGCCGGTATAGCCGCCGCCGCCCGCGCCGCCAGCAATTCTCATTTTGCCAGGCGTGAGCGCATGACCAGGGCGCGCGGCGGGAAGCAAGTTCCACCACGGAGGCACGGAGGCACGGAGGCACGGAGAAGGGTTGGGAGTCCGCGACGGCCTCGGCCTTCTCCGTGCCTCCGTGGTGGAACTTGGTTTTGCGTTGCGCCCGCCCCTTCGCCGGCAAAACGAGAATTGCTGCCGGATACCGCCCCAAGCCCCCGGGGGGGTGGGGGGTGGCAATTAAGTTCGATATCGCAACAATAAGGCCGCGCGCCCGCCGCCCCCGCTCAGCCCGGAATTTGCGTCCCATCCGCCAAGGTCAGCCCCGCGCACCCGCGCCAGACCGGCCGCCGGTCCCGCCTACTCGCGGCGGGCAGGCACCACAGCGCGATAATGTCCGTCACGGAAACGCCCTTCGCCCGCGCGCTGGCGTAGTCGGCCGCCGCCGCCTCGGCCTCCGCGCGCCCGCCGGGCACCAGGATCACGGGCCGGCGCCGCCGCCGCGCGGCGGGCAGCAGCGTGCGATCCACCCCGAGCATCCAACCAAGCGGGCGCAGGATCGGCCCCAGCCGGGGATCGGCGGCCAGCAGGTCGGCCATCTCGGGGTCTCGCAGCAGGTCTTCCATCTGCGCGCGGCCGGCGGCGGCTTGCGGGACCAGCCGCAGCAGCCAGCGCCAGGACCGCGGCAGCCCGGTGCGTTCGGGTGGCGGGTCCGCTGGAGCGAAGCGCAGGCTGTGGGTGGGAACGAATCTCGGTTCGGCCGGCTTGGGAGCGGGCTTCGGGGGCGGGATCGGGGTGCCGGCGACGGCGCGGAACCGGGCGATGAGATGGCGCAGCCGGGCGAGCAGGGCGCCGGCGTGCGCGGGTGCCAGGCCCGCCTGATGGGCCTCCGCCTGATCGTCCCCTGCCGGATCGCGCCCCGCCGGATCGCAGAAGCCGCCGATGCGGTCGGCCAGCCAGGCGATGAGGCTGGTCAGGCGGTCGAGGAGGGGGGTGGGGGTCATGGGTTGCGAACATATATAGAACATATGCCCGGGGCGAGGCAATAGGTTTGTGCGGGCGGCAGCAAGTCTCATTTTGCCAGGCATGCGCGCATGACCGGGGCGCGCGGCAGGAAGCAAGATCCACCACGGAGACACGGAGACACGGAGAAGGGCAGAGAGTCCGCGGCGGCGGCCTTCTCCGTGCCTCCGTGCCTCCGTGGTGGACCTTGCTTTTGCGCCTCGCCCACTCCTTCGCCGGCAAAACGAGACTTGCTGCCGCGCCGCCGCGGTGGTTGCAGCCGGTGCGGCCGGGGGATTAGCCTCCCGCCAAACGCGGCCGCCCGTCCTTCCGGCCTGCCCCGGCATCGCAAGGAAACGCCATGATCAACCTGCACGACATCCGCTACGCGCGGCTCGGAACCTCGGACCTCGACGCCGCGATCACCTTCGCCACCAGCATCGTCGGGCTGCAACTGGTCGCGCGCGAAGGCAAATCCGCCTATTTCCGCTCCGACCGCGCCACCGTGCGCGGCGACACCCGCGACCACACCCTGGTCTATTTCGAGGGCGATCCATCCGACCACACCATCGGCATCGACCTGCTCGATCCCGACGATCTCGACGCGCTCGGCGCGGCACTGGAACGCGAGGGAAGGCCGGTGCATCGCGGTACGCGCGCCGAATGCGACGCCCGCCGCACGCGCGATTTCATCGCCACCACCGATCCGAGCGGCAACCAGATCGAGTTCCTCGCCCGCCCCTTCAACAGCGGCGTGCGCTTCATGCCCGGCCGCGACATCACGATCGACAATTTCAGCCATGTCGGCATGTTCAGCACCGACCCGAAACGCGACACCGCGTTCTGGACCCGGCTGCTGAACGCTCGCGTGTCGGACTGGCTGGGCGAGGCGACGTTCCTGCGCATCAACACCGTGCACCATTCGGTCGTGCTGATGCCGTCCACCCGCCCGGGCATCCAGCACATCAACCACCAGGTGGAGGACATCGACGACGTGATGCGCTCCTACTACTGGCTGAAACAACAGGGGGTGAAGATCGTCTATGGCCCGGGCCGGCATCCGATCTCGACCGCGATCATGGTCTATTTCGAAGGCCCGGACGGGATGGTCTACGAATATTCCGTGGGCGTGAAACACATCCTGCCGGAACAGGAGGCGACCTACCGGCCGCGGCAATTCACGCTCGAAGGCTACAACGGCGACATGTGGGGCTCGTTCGCGGAGACCGAGGGCCTGCCGCGCGAACCGGCCGCGGCGCGGCGCATGCGCCTGGTGGTGTAGCCCGCCGCGGCAGGCGGCCGCTCATACCAGCGGCCCCGGCCGATGACTCGTCCGGCGTCCACCTGGCCGCTGGTATGTCCTTGATTTTGCGCATGGCCGCCCCGCCAACCCCATGCGCGATACCGGCCGGCCGAAGAGGCCGCCGGTATCAGGCCAGCTTGCCGTGGCAGTGCTTGTATTTGCGCCCCGACCCGCAGGGGCAGGGCGCGTTGCGCGGCGTCGCATGCCAGGTGGCGGGATCGTCCGGATTGACCGCCTCCGCCCGCCGCGGCTGGGCCGCCAGCAGCACCGGCGGCGCCAGGGTCGCCACATCCGCCTCCCCGACCGGCTCGCCGCCACCGCCGCCGGCGAAGGCGGACATCGGATCGGGGTGCAGTTCCAGATACTGCGCCGGGTGCGGCTGGAAATCGAACGCGGGCGGTGCCTCCGGGCCCATTTCGACCCGGCTCAGCATCGTCGTCACCCGCTCCTTGAGCTCGTCCAGCATGGAGTTGAACAGCGCGAAGGCCTCGGCCTTGTACTCGTTCAGCGGGTCCTTCTGGCCGTAGGCGCGCAGCCCGATGCCCTGGCGCAGGTGGTCGAGCGCATAGAGATGCTCCTTCCACACCGCATCCAGGGTCTGGATCAGCAGCGACTTCTCGACGTAGCGCATCAGCTCGGGGCCGAGGTTGGCGGCCTTGGCGGCCATCATCTGGTCGGCTGCCTGCTCGATGCGTTCGCGCAACTGGACCTCGTCGATCCCTTCCTCGCGACCCCACTCCTCCACCGGCACATCGAGGCTCAGCACCCGGCGCACGTCCTCGGCCAGCTCCGCGAGTTCCCATTGCTCGACGAAGGCCTTGGCCGGAACACGGAGCTCGACCAGGGCCGTGATGACCTCGGCGCGCATCTCGGCCAGGGTCTCCGATACGTCTTCGGCACGCATGAACTCCTTGCGCTGGGCGTAGACCTCCTTGCGCTGGTCGTTCATCACGTCGTCGTATTTCAGCACGTTCTTGCGGGTGTCGAAGTTGCGCGCCTCGACCTTCTTCTGCGCCTTCTCGAGCGCCTTGTTGATCCAGGGGTGGACGATCGCCTCTCCGTCGCGCAGCCCGAGCTTCTGCAACATCCCGCCCATGCGGTCCGAGCCGAAGATGCGCATCAGGTCGTCTTCGAGCGAGAGGAAGAAGCGCGACCGCCCCGGATCGCCCTGCCGCCCCGACCGGCCACGCAACTGGTTGTCGATGCGACGGCTTTCGTGGCGCTCGGTGCCGATCACGAACAGCCCGCCGGCTGCCTTAACCTGCTCATGCGCCTCGGCGATCTCATCGCGAATTTCCGCCTCGCGCGTCGCCCGCAGGCCGGGATCGTCGATCCCCGCCAGCACCCGCTTGAGCCGCATCTCCAGATTGCCGCCGAGCTTGATGTCGGTGCCGCGGCCGGCCATGTTGGTGGCGATGGTGACCGCGCCGGGCGCGCCGGCCTCGGCCACGATCTCGGCTTCCTGCTCGTGGAAACGGGCGTTCAGCACCGCGTGCGGGATTTTCTTGCGCTTCAGGATGCCCGACAGCAGCTCGCTTTTCTCGATCGAGACGGTGCCGACCAGCATCGGTTGCCCGGTCTTGCGGGCCTCCTCGATCAGGGTGGCGACCGCCTCGTATTTCTCCGCCGCGCTGCGGTAGACCTCGTCGTCCTCGTCCTTGCGCCCGACCGGGACGTTGGTCGGGATCTCCACCACTTCGAGCTTGTAGATCTCGGCGAACTCGTCCGCCTCGGTCGAGGCCGTGCCGGTCATACCGGCGAGCTTGGGATAGAGACGGAAATAGTTCTGGAACGTGATGGAAGCGAGCGTCTGGTTCTCCGCCTGCACCTCCACGCCTTCCTTCGCCTCCAGCGCCTGATGCAGCCCGTCCGAATAGCGCCGTCCCTCCATCGCCCGGCCGGTGAACTCGTCGATGATCACCACCTTGTCCTGGCGAACCATGTAGTCCACATCGCGGGCGAACAAGGTATGCGCGCGCAGGCTCTGCTGGACGTGGTGCACGACCGAGATATTGAAGATGTCGTACAGATTTCCTTCGGTAATGATGCCCGCCGTCCGCAGCATGTCCTCCACCCGCTCCGAGCCGGGCTCGGTCAGCGAGACGGTGCGGAACTTCTCGTCCTTGTCGTAGGTTTCGGGATCGCGCACCAGTTCCTGCACGACCGCATCCACCTGGCGATAGAGATCGGAACTGTCCTCGGCAGGACCCGAAATGATCAGCGGCGTGCGCGCCTCGTCGATCAGGATCGAATCGACCTCGTCGACGATCCCGAAGAAGAAGTCCCGCTGGACCATGTCCTCCAGCCGGTACTTCATGTTGTCGCGCAGGTAGTCGAAGCCGAACTCGTTGTTGGTGCCGTAGGTGATATCGGCGGCATAGGCTGCCCGCCGCTGATCGTCGTCCAGCCCATGCACGATCACGCCGACGGAAAGGCCGAGAAACCGGTAGATCTGGCCCATCCACTCGGCATCGCGCTGCGCCAGGTAGTCGTTCACCGTGACCACATGCACGCCCTTGCCGGCGAGCGCGTTCAGATACACCGGCAAGGTCGCCACCAGGGTCTTGCCCTCGCCGGTCTTCATCTCCGAAATCTTGCCGTCGTGCAGAACCATCCCGCCGATCAACTGCACGTCGAAATGACGCTGCTGCAGAACCCGCCGCGCCGCCTCCCGCACCACCGCAAACGCCTCCGGCAGGAGATCGTCGAGGCTCGCGCCCGCAGCCAACCGCTCCCGGAACACAACCGTCCGCGCCGCCAGCGCCGCATCATCGAGCGCCGCAACCGCCGGCTCCAGCGCATTGATCTGCGGCACCCGGCGCTGATACGCCTTCAACGCACGTTCGTTGGCAGTGCCAAACACAGCGCGGGCAAAAGCGGCAAGCATCACAAGCCTTCCGGGAGGGGGGACCCCCCCCAGATAAGGTCCCCCCCCCGCGCGGTCAACGACGCGGGATGTGACACCGGGGGGCGGGCGCGCCCTGTAGCAAGCAAGGCCAAGGGGGCTCCGCCCCCCTGGACCCCCTGCCAGGGGACTGGTCCCCTGGACCCCTCGGGTTTGGTTCCGTGCGGTGGGGGGTGTCGCGGCTGGGCGGGCGGCGGGGGGCTGGGGCGCCGGCAGGGACAGGGCGCATCTGCGCCCTGTCCCTGCCGGCGCCCCAGCCCCCCGCCGCCCGCCCAGCCGCGACACCCCCCACCGCACGGAACCAACGGAAGGGTTCCAAGGGCGAGCCCTTGGTGGGGGTCCAGGGGGCAAAGCCCCTTGGCCTTGCTTGCTACAGGGCGCGCCCTGTCCCCGATGTCACATTCCGCCCGGGTAGTTCGGGCCGCCGCCGCCTTCGGGGGTGACCCAGTCGATGTTCTGGGTGGGGTCCTTGATGTCGCAGGTTTTGCAGTGCACGCAGTTCTGCGCGTTGATCTGCAGGCGCGGGTGTGCCTTCGTCGGCGCCGACGATTTCGTAGACGCCGGCCGGGCAGTAGCGGGTTTCCGGGCTGCGGTAGCGGTTCCAGTTGACCGTGATGGCGACCGTCGGGGTCGCGCAGCCGCAGGTGCGCCGGCTGGTTTTCCTCATGGTTGGTGTTGCTGATGAACACCGAGGACAGCCGGTCGAAGGTCAGCACCCCGTCCGGCTTCGGATAGGCGATGCGCGGCGCCTGGTCGGCCGCGCAGCAGGGTTTCGTTGTCTGGGTGCGGGTGGTGCAGGGTCCAGGGCGCCTTGCCGCGCAGCAGGTAGGTATCGAGCGCGGCGTAGGCCAGGCCGCCCCACAGGCCGAAGCGTGGCGAAGCCGGGCCGGACGTTGCGCACCGCGCGCAGTTCCTCCCACACCCAGCTTGCGCGCAGCTTCTCCGGGTAGGCGGTCGAGCTGCGGCCGGGCCGGTCGCCGGCCAGCGCCTCGGCCACCGCCTCGGCGGCCAGCATGCCGGACTTCATCGCGGTGTGCGTGCCCTTGATCTTCGGCACGTTCAGGAACCCGGCGGCATCGCCGATCAGCGCGCCGCCGGGGAAGGTCAGGCGGGGGATCGACTGCAAGCCGCCCTCGTTCAGCGCCCGCGCGCCGTAGCCGATGCGCCGCCCGCCGGCGAAGTGCCCGCGCACCGCGGGGTGGGTCTTGAACCGCTGCATCTCCTCGAACGGCGACAGCCAGGGGTTGCGGTAGTCCAGGCCGACGACGAAGCCGTAGGAGACCAGGTTGTCGCCGAAATGATACAGGAACGATCCGCCATAGGTGCCGCTGTCGAGCGGCCAGCCGATGGTGTGCTCGATCAGGCCCGGGGCGGTGCTGTGCCGCGCGGGATTTCCCACAGCTCCTTGATGCCGATCGCGTAGGTCTGCGGATCGTGCGCCCTCGCGCAGGTCGAAGCGCGCGATCAGCCGCTTGGACGAGCGAGCCGCGGCAGCCCTCGGCGAACAGCGTGTAGCGTGGCGCGCAGTTCCATGCCGCGCTGGAAATTGCCGGTGGGCGTGCCGTCCTTGCCGATGCCCATGTCGCCGGTGGCGATGCCGACGACGCGGCCGTCCTCCTCCAGCAGCTCGGCGGCGGCGAAGCCGGGGTAGATCTCGACGCCCGAGCGCCTCGGCCTGCTGGCCGAGCCAGCGGCACGACGTCGCCGAGCGAGACGATGTAGTTGCCGTGGTTGTGCATCTGCGGCGGCGTCGGCAGGCGGAAGGCGCGGGTCGCGGTCAGGAACAGGAAGCGGTCGTCCGCGCGCCGGCGTGTTCAGCGGCGCGCCCTGGTCCTGCCAGTCCGGGATCAGTTCGTCGAGCGCGCGCGGCTCGACCACCGCGCCGGACAGGATATGCGCGCCGACCTCGCCGCCTTTCTCCACCACGCAGACCGCCGCGTCCGGGCGCGAGCTGCTTCAGGCGGATGGCCGCGGCGAGGCCGGCCGGGCCGGCGCCCACGATCACCACGTCGAACTCCATGGATTCGCGAGGAGGGGGGACTCGCGGGGTTGGGTCGCGTCCGCCATTGACTGGTGTCCTCCATCTCGGGCCGGTATTCCGGGCCGGCAACCTATGCGGCGGGCGCCCGGTTGCCAAACCGTCCACTGCAAACCCTCCACTGGCCGATTGCGCGCCAACGCGGGAGCGGGCAGGAGAAAGGGCATGGAGCCCCTGGTCGCGCTGCGGTTGCAGATCGAGTTCGGCGCCGACGAGGCGCTGGAGGAGGCGCCGGTGGACCGGCTCCGCCCGTTCGTGCCCGCGGCCGTCGCGACGCCGGACCCGCTCCCTGCCGGCGCGCCCGCCGGGATGGTCGCGGTACCGAGCCGCCCCCGTACCGGTGAGTATCCTGCCTCCGCCGAGTCGGACGCCGGCCGCGGCGCGGTCCCGTCCGCCGCCGCGACCGCCGCGGAACTGGCCGCCGCCGCCGATACCCTGCCCGCCCTGCGCGCGGCGATCGCCCGCTTCGACGGGTGCGCGCTGAAGGCCACCGCCGCCAACCTGGTGTTCGCCGAAGGCGATCCGAACGCCGGCCTGCTGCTGATCGGCGAGGCGCCGAGCGACGCCGACGACCGCGCCGGTCGGCCATTCGCCGGCCCCGCCGGCGCCTATCTCGACAAGATGCTGGCGAGCATCGGCCTCGACCGGTCGCGCCTGCTGCTCGCCCCGCTGGTGCCGTGGCGGCCGCCGGGCGATCGCCCTCCCAGCCCGGCCGAACGCGCCGCCTGCCGGCCGTTCCTGCACCGGCTGATCCTGCTGGTCCGGCCCCGGCGGGTGGTGTTGCTCGGCCCGCTGGCCGTCCAGGATCTGCTGGGATCCGGGCGGCGCGGGAAGGAGGCGTGGCGGGCGTTGGCGGTCCCGCCGCTCGATCCGATCCCGGCGCTGGCGGCCCAGGACCCGGGCTTCCTGCTGCGCGCCCCCGGCCCCGCGCGACGCCGGGCCTGGACCGAGCTGCGGCTTCTGCGACGGGGGCTAGACGCCGACATCACGAAATCGTGAGAAAAAAACCCCTCATAACTGACTGATTCGTTATTTTTTCATCAATCCTGGTGTGCGCGGCCCTTGGTTCAAGGATTGCCTCGGCAGTTTCTCGCCGCTAGGCGGGACCGCATGCGAGAGACCGGTCACACGCTCTCCCGCCTTTTCGCCGTCCGGGCGCTCGTCGCCGGGGCTGCGTTGTTCGCCGGGGCTTCGGTCCCGGGGGCCTGCGCATGGGGAAAGGGGGGCAACGATCAGACCGCGATGGCCATCCCGCGGATCGGCGCCCCGGACCAAGGCGGAGGTCACGGTGGGGACGGCGGGTTCGCGGCGTTGCCGCGTCCGCTCTCGCCCGGCGAGGCGGCACGGGTGCGGCGCATCTTTGCGGACCAGCGCGCCGGGCGCATGACCGAGGCGCAGGCGCTGACCGACCGGCTCGGGTCCGACCTGTTGCTCGGCAGCATCCTGGCCGACCGCTACCTGGGTCCGTTCCACCGTTCCACCGTGCCGGAACTCACGGCCTGGCTCGCCCGCTTCGGCACCGAGCCGGACGCACCGGCGCTCCGCGGACTGTTGCTGCAACGGCTCCCGCCGGGCCGCCCGCTGACGCCGAGCCTGAGCGCCGTGCTGAAGGCACCCCCGCCCCGCGACCTGGCGCCCGCGGCAGCCCCCGACCTGGCGGGATCGGCGGCGCCCGCCGCCGACCCGGCAGCGTCGAGCCGAACGGCGGCTTCCTGGCTGGAACGCGACGTGGCAGCGCATGTGCGGGCCGGCGCGTTCGACGTCGCGCTCCGGCTCATCGCGCAGACCCGCGGCCTGCGGCCGGCTGCCGCGGCGGCCCTACAGGCCAAGGTCGCACGCGGGCTGTTCGTCGCCAACCGGGACGCCGCCGCGCTGCGAGTGGCCGCGATGGCGCGGCGGGAGGCCGGCGCCCGGGGCCCTGCGGGACCTCCGGCCTATGTGGCGGGGCTGGCTGCCTGGCGGCTCGGGAAGTTGCAGGATGCCGCGATTCTTTTTCGCCACCGCCGCCCGGGCACCGGGCGCACCGTCCAGCCTGCGCGCCGCCGGCGCCTTCTGGGCCGGGCGGGTCGCGCTGCGCCGCGGCTATCCCAGCGCGGCCGAGGCCTGGTTCCGCCGTGCCGCCGGCGCGGGCCAGACCTTCTACGGATTGATCGCCCGCCGCACCCTGGGCTGGGGCATCAGCGCGATGTTCGCCCATGCCACCCTGTCGGACGCCGACCTCGACGCGCTCGCTGCGCTGCCGCAGGGCCGACTCGCCTTCGCGCCTGTTGCAGGTCGGGCCAGACCACGCGCGCGGAGGCGGCGCTGCGCTGCCTCTGGCCGGCAGTCGCGCATGATCCGCCGTTGCGCCGCGCCCTGATGCTGGTCGCGGCGCGCGCGGGGATGCCCGAGCTCGCCGGACAAATCGCCGCGCGCATCCAGGAGGCGGACGGGATCCCGCCGCAGAACCTGCATTTCCCCATGCCGACCTTGCATCCCGAGGGAGGGTTCCGGATCGATCCCGCACTGGTCTACGGGATGACCCGCGCCGAATCGAATTTCGATGCGCAAGCGGTCTCTCCCGCCGGCGCGCGCGGGCTGATGCAGATCACGCCGATCACGGCGCGCGCAGTGACGGGCAACCGGCATCTGACCGGGGCGAGCCTGCACGACCCGGGGTTCAATCTGGAGGTCGGTCAGCGCTGATCCGTGGACTGGCGCTGCGCACGCCGATCGACGGTGACCTGATCGGCCTGCTGGCGAGCTACAACGCCGGCCTCGGCAGCTATCTGTCGTGGCACAACGACGTGCGCGACGGCGGCGACCCGCTGCTGTTCATCGAGGCGATCCCGATCCGCCAGACCCGCATTTTCGTCGAGCGCGGATTGGCCTATACGTGGCTGTATGCGGCGCGGCTCGGTCTCGCCTCGCCCAGCCTGGACGCGATTGCCGACGGGTCCTTCCCGCGCTTCTCCCCGACGGCAGCGCCGATGCTGGCGAGCCTGCATCGAAGTCACGCGTGCCGCGTCCGCCCTCGGAAGGAGCCGCCCCCATGGCCCGCATCGACGAAAGCCGCCCGTTCATCCCGGTCACCATCGCCGTGCTGACGGTGTCGGACACGCGCACCCTGGCAAACGACACCTCCGGCGAGGCGCTGGCCGCACGCATCGTCGCCGCCGGACACCGCGCTCGCCGCGCGCACCATCGTGAAGGACGATGTCGCCGCGATCGAGCGCGCATCTGCGCGGCTGGATCGCCGATCCGCACGATCGACGTCGTGATCACCACCGGCGGCACCGGCATCACCGGCCGCGACGTGACGCCGGAGGCGTTCGAGCGCGTGCTGGAGAAGCGGATCGAGGGCTTCGGCGAATTGTTCCGCATGCTGAGCTACCAGAAGATCGGCACCTCCACGATGCAGTCGCGCGCGCTGGGCGGGGTGGCGGGCGGCACCTACCTGTTCGCGCTGCCGGGCAGCACCGGCGCGGTGAAGGACGCGTGGGACGACATCCTGCTGTTCCAGCTCGACAACCGACACCGGCCCTGCAACCTGGTGGAGCTGATGCCGCGGTTGCAGGAGCATCTGAAACCGGCGGCGGCGTAGCGCGCGGCGGTCAGGCAGGCGGCGTGGCAGGCAGGCCGACGCGGCGGAGGATCTCGCGGCTCAGCGCCGCAAAATCGCCGTAGCAATCGCGCACCGCACCCTGGTGCCCGCCGAACGCGCCGTCCGCGGGGCGCAACAGGAACATCGGCTTGCGCGCCTCCTGCGCCATCGGCATCAGCGAGCGATAGTCCTTGAGCCGCGCGATCCGGTTCGGATCGGAGTCCACATCACTGGCTTCCCCGTCCGGCCGGTCGAGGACGAAGCGGCGATAGTCGGCAGGGATGCGCGCGATCCACTTGCCGAACGCGCGCGCCGGCCGCCCCGCCTGCACCGAATGCCGCATGACCACATAGCCGATCGGTTCGATCGTTCCGGACGGCAAGGCCAGCGACGGGTCGGGGTTGTGCGGACGCATCTGCTGCCAGGTGGCACGCCATTTCCGCAACGTCGGCCCCATGTTGCGCAGACCCTGCAGGGAGAACAGGTCGGCACCGAGCGGCACGACGACAAAATCACACGCCAGCAGCGCGGCGCGGTTGAGGGCACCAAGGTTCGGACCGACATCGACCAGCGCGACTTCCGCCGCGAATGTCGCGCCGCCGATACCGATTGCGCGCGCAAAGGCGCTCATCACGCGGAACGAACGTTCGTCACCGGACTGGCATTTCGGCCACGCCTGCGACAGATCGTCCTCGATCTGCGACAATTCCAGATCTCCCGCGAGCAGGCCGATACGCTCCTGCACCTCCTCGATCGCGGGGGGAACGATGTCGCCGACGCCACGAAACTGCGGCGATACCGCGCCGTGCAGGGTCGGGCGCGGCGTCTGTTCCCAGATCTCCTCCAGCCGCTCCTCGGGCAGGAACATGCTGGTCAGGTTGGCCTGCGGGTCGAGATCGACAGCCAGCACCCGATGCCCGAGCAGACCCAGCATCCAGGCCACATGATAGACCAGCGACGTCTTGCCGACGCCGCCCTTGTTGTTGAAGAATCCGATCGTCTTCACGGCACGGCCCGGACGGTCACGTTGACGAAATTCGGCTCGACGCGAAACTCCGGCGGTGGATTTCCGTTGCTCTGCAACGCCATGCGCGCGCGGGGAATGCCGGAGCCAAATCGCTGCACGAACCCCATCGCCTTGGCCGCCGAAGCGAGCGCCGGGTTGCGCGCGTCCGTCACGCCGGGTTGGCCGAAGGTCTCCGCCGTCACCACGCCGTACGGGCCGCCGGGGCTCGTGATCTCCACCCGATCGGCATACCATGTCAGCATCACGGGCGCGGTCGTCATCTCGTAGGTGCGGTGGATCACCGCGTTGCGCACCAGTTCCTGCAACGCGATCGGCGGATAGCTGGCCCGCACCCGCTGGACCGGACCGCTCAGATCGGCCGCGAGTTCGATGTTGGCCGCGATCACCTCGTCGATCTGGCGCAGCATGACCGCGAGCGGGCCGCCGATCTCCTTCTGGTCCTGCACCATGTCGCCGATCGCCGTGCCGGGATAGCGGACGAACTGGACATAGGCGCCCGGCAGCCAGGCGCGGGGGTCCTTGCCGCAGACCAGCAGGCCGAGGGCGGTCGGCCGCCTCTCCGGCCCGATGATGCCCAGCGCGCGCATCTGCTCTTCGACCGTCCGACCGTTCTCCGCCAGCACGTCGGGATGGACCACGGTGGGCAGATATTCCTCCCGGAAACGCAGCAAATCGAGATCAGCCATGCTCGCTCCGGCAACCGGCTGCTGGTCGAACGGCAGGGCACCCCAGCGGCGCTTCTCTACCAGCCGGCGTTCTTCCTCGGCCGTCGCGTAGCCGCGGCGAGGACCGACGCGGACGCACACCCGGCCGTCGTATTTGATCGGCGGGTTCTCGGCCGGCTGGACCTCCACGATCGCCATCGTGCAGCCGTCCAGCGTATGGCGCCGCACCTGCATCACCGGCGGCGGCAGGATGTTGCCGTCGCTCCGGAACCCCATCAGGGTCTGTAACAACTGCTCGTCGATCGTCAGGTTGCCGCAACTACCGTCGTCGGCAACGCCGACGAACAGCACGCCCGGCATGCGCCGGTCAGCCAGGTCGTTGGCGAATGCGCAGATGGCTTCGCCGAACTTGCTGCGGTCGCGCAGGCTCACGGTGCGTTCGGCGTTGTCCGCCTCACCGCTGTGCAGCAAGACGCGAAGCTCATCGTCCGACAGCATGCGCGTCCTCCCCATGTCGGTCGCGGCACGCCCGGGTGAAATCGCCACGCGGGCTCCCGGCCATGCGGCGCCTTGAGGCGGCGTACCGGAACGCCGCCTCGGCAGGTGCCGTCGCCGGCAGCGCTACGGCAAACAGAAAGAGGGACAGGCGGACCGACATCACCACAGTTTGCCACACTGGCCGGCCTGCAACCACGCCTCGCGCGCCGTCTCTCCGCCGCCGCCCCAAACCCGGCTATCCTTAGCCATGCCCTCTTCCCCCCCCTCCCCCGTCTGGCACCCGGACCGCCTCGCCGCCCGCCTGCCCTTCCTCCGCCGCCGCGCCCGGCTCACCGCAGCGACCCGCGCCTTCTTCACCGCGCGCGGCTACACCGAGGTGGAAACCCCCTACGCCGTCCCTGCCCCGGGCGAGGAGGTCCACCTCCGCGCCGTCCGCGCCGACCGCACCGACCCCGACGGCACCATCATGCCCCTCTGGCTGCACACCAGTCCGGAATTCGCGATGAAGCGGCTGCTCGCGGGTGCCGCCGGACCCATCTTCCAGTTCGCCCGGGTCTGGCGCGACGGCGAGGCCTCGGACCTGCACGCGCCCGAGTTCACGATGCTCGAATGGTATCGACCGGGCGCCAGCCTGGACGCCTTGATGGACGAGACCGAAGCCTTCCTCCGCGCCGTGCTGCCCCCCGTCGTCACCTGCCGCGGCATCGCCACCGACCTCGCCCGGTTCGAGCGGCTGACCGTCCCCGACGCCTTCGCCCGCCACGCCGGTGCCGACCTGCTCGCCACCGCCGGCGATGCCCCCGCGCTGGCCGCTGCCGCCGGCGCTCGCCTGCGCCCCGGGGAGGACTGGGAAGATCTGTTCTTCCGCCTGCTGCTGGAACGGATCGAGCCGCGCATCGGCCGCGACCACCCCACTTTCCTCACGCACTGGCCCGCCGCCCAGGCCGCCCTGGCGCGGCGCGATCCGGCCGATCCGCGGGTCGCGTTGCGCTTCGAGCTGTTCGTCTGCGGCATCGAACTCGCCAACGCGTTCGAGGAGCTGACCGACCCTGACGAACAGCGCGCCCGCTTCATCGCCGACCGCGCCCGGCGCCATGCGCTGCACGGCCAGGACTGGCCGCTCGACGAGGACTTTCTCGCCGCCCTCGCGCACGGCCTGCCTCCTACGGCGGGGATCGCGCTCGGCTTCGACCGGCTGGCGATGCTCGCCGCCGGCGCCGACCGCATCGGCCAGGTTCTGTGGCTACCGCCGGAGGCACTCGCATGACCGGGTGCATGACCGGGCGCGGCGCCGGGCGTGCGGCAGGCCTGCTCGCGATCGCACTCCTGGCCACTGGCTGCGCGAATGGGCTGACGGCACGGCGGGCGCAGTTGCAGCACCTCGTCGGCCAGAGCCTGAACACGCTGATCGCGACCGAGGGCGTGCCGGACCGCTCGTTCCAGGCGAACGGCGTCACCTATCTCAGCTACGTGCACCAGCGGATCGACCTCGAGCCGCCGCTGCCACTGGGCGGACCACCCTGGATCTGGGGCTGGTATGCCGAGCCTCCGCCGGTCGCGGTGGTGCGCGGCTGCGAAACCATTTTCATGGTGAAAGGCGGCGTCGTGCAGGGCTTCACCTGGCGCGGCAACGCCTGCGGCTGACCGGCGGGCCGGTCCATCGCAGCGTGGCGCCACCGCCCGGGTTCCGGCGAGGGCCGATCGGATGCGGACCGGCCGCCCTCCGGCTTCTGCGCGTCGCCTGCACAACGATCTTGCCGACCGCCCGGTGCTTGGGACAGACTGCGCGCCGCGACGCCCGCAGGCGACTCCCCGCAGCACCGGACCGACCGCGCGATGACCCATCGGCCCCCTCCGTCGGCCCGCCCCCTCCGCAACCGCCGGACCGGCGGTTTGGCCGCGTCCGCCCGCCGCGCGCCCACCCGGTGCCTCCGGTGCTAGGCCCCGCGCCGCTCGCCGGCCTCTACGGCAAGCTCCCCGCACGCGGCGATTTCGTCTGCCAGCGCCTGCCGCGTGCCTTCACCGAACCCTGGGACGACTGGATTGCCGCGGCGCTCGACGCCAGCCGGGAGGCGCTGGGCGCCGCCTGGCTGCCGGCCTGGCTGGAGGCGCCGGTCTGGCGCTTCGCCCTGGCCGGCGGCGTGTGCGGCCCGCGCGAGGCGCTCGGCCTGATGCTGCCGAGCGTCGATCGCGCCGGGCGCTATTTCCCGCTCGCCTTCGCCGCCCTGTTCCCGCCCGCCGCACCGGACGGCGCGGTAGATGAGCGACCGGACGGTGATGCCCCCTGGCTCGGCCGCTGCGAGGCCGCCGGGCGCGCCGCACTCGATCAGGATGCCGACCCTGACGCGATCCTGGCGCTGATGGGCCCGCCTCCCGCCCTTGCTCCGCACCTTCGCACCGGCTCCCGCTGGTGGACCGAGGGCGGCCCGCTTGTGCCCCCCGGGCGCCTCGCCTGCCCGGCGATGCCGGACACCGCCACGTTCATCGGCATGATCGCCGGACCCGGCGCCCGGGACGCGCGAGCGCCATGATCGCCGCCGGCCGCATCACCTCCTGGGCGACCACCCATGTCGGGGCTCGGCGCACGCATAACGAAGACACCATGGTCAACCGCCCCGACCTCGGCCTGTGGGCGGTGGCCGACGGGGCGGGCGGGCATGACGCCGGCGAGGTCGCCTCCGGCATGATCGCCGAGACGCTGGAGGCGATCCCGCCCGAGGTCAGCCCGACCGAACTCCTCACCCAGGTGCGCAGCCGCATTGCCGCCACCCACGCGGCCTTGCGCGCCGAGGCGGAACGGCGCGGCCCCGAGGTGGTGATCGCTTCCACCGTCGTCGTCCTGGTGGTGCGGGAGGATCATTTCGCCTGCCTCTGGGCCGGGGATTCGCGCGCCTACCTGCTGCGCGACGGCGTGCTGCAGCAGATCTCGCACGACCACAGCCTGGTGCAGGAACTGGTCGACAGCGGCGCGATCCGCCCCGAGGACGCGGAGCGCCATCCGCACGCCAACGTCATCACCCGTGCGATCGGCGCGGCACTCGACGACGTGGCGCTCGACAAAGTGTCCGACCGGCTGCAACCGGGGGACCGGTTCCTGCTGTGCAGCGACGGGCTGAACAAGACCCTGGCCGATACCGACCTCGCCGCGGTGCTGGCCGGCGCCGGCGATGCGGCGCCGACCGAGGCGCTGGTGGCGGCGGCACTGGCGCGGCAGGTGAACGACAACGTCACCGCCGTGGTGGTCGCGTACGAGACGGACTGACGGCAACGGCCTGCGCCAACGGCGTGGTGACGGCGGGCGACACGCGTCCCCGCCGCGCGCCGATGCCGTGCTATAGTGCAACGGTGGGTGGCACCCTGCCCGCCCGGCCAGCCGCGCGGGTCGCGAAATCCGCCGCGGGACGGCCACCCAGGGAGAGCCGCATGGGATGCTTCTGCCACGCCTCGATGGCCCCGCTCACCGCGACGCTGCCGACATTGCAGGCGAACCTGAGCGCGAACCTCGCGGCATCGGCGGCCCTGCCGGGGGCGAACATCGCGCAGGCGCTGGCGGCCTGGCTCGCCGAGCACGGCTTGCCCGCCGCGCCCTGGACACCGGAGCCGGCGTGGCTCTCCGTGCCGCTGCCGCAACTGCGGCTTTCGCTGTCGGCAGTGGCGACGATCTCGGCGCTGGCGCAGTTGCGCGCGCAGGTGCTGGCGCAGCTCGGGCTTGACCTGTTGCAGCCGGCGCAGGCGCGCGCGTTCGCGCGGGTCATTGCGACCTTGAACGCACGGATGTCGGCGCTCGCCGCCATGCCGACGCTCGGCGCCTTCTCGCCGCAGCCCTGGGTCCGGCTCGCCAGCCTGAACAGCGCGATCGAGCAGGTGCAGCTCGCGTTGCAGGCCGGGCTGTTCGCCCCGTCGCAGTCGCTGCTGCTGGCGCTCACCTTGCCCGGCGGGCAGCCGATGACGCTCTGGGCCACGTTCCTCGCGCAATTGCGCAAGCTCGCGCCGATGATCGCGGCGGCCACGCAGCTCAACGTCAACCTGTCGGAGACGGCGCAGCTCTCCGCCACCTTGCGCGCGCTCGCCCGGATCGCCCTGCCGCCGCTGGCCGCACCGCAACTAATGGCGAGCCTCACGGCCGCGCTGTCGGCGGTGGCCCGGCTCCAGGCGAGCCTCGGGGTCAACCCGTTGCAGATCGGCCTGCCGGCACTGACCGCGCAGATCCAGGCGCGGCTCAACGTGATGCTGCGAGCAGTGGCCTCGACGTTCGGGCTGAAGCTGGCAGGCGCCAACCCGGAGGCGCTGCTGGCCGCGCTGCTGGGCCTGCTGCCGCACCTGCCGATGGTGCCGACCAGCCTCGCCACCGCGCCGGTGGTGACCGCGGCGCTTAGCGCGCACGCGCTCGCCGGCCTGAACTGGAACGTGCCGGCGCTCCTGCCGGCGACGCAGATCGGGCTGCCGGCCTGCGCCTTCGCGGCCCAATTGAGCGCCTCGTTCGGGATCACGCCGGTGCTGGCCTCGCCCTGCGGGTCCGGCTGCGACGCGGCGAAGCTCATGGCCGCGGCGGAGCAGGCGCTGAGCGCCTGAGGGGCGGCGGCCCCGCGCGCCGCCGCTTTCAGTTCGTTATTGCATCGTACTTGAAGTTCGCCGGGATGGCATTGCCGAGGGTGCCGCTCGCGGTCTGCGGCTTGTAGGCGGCCTTGATGCCGCGGCAGACGAATTTCAGCTTCTCCTTCATGACCTCGCCGTGCTCCCATTCCACGCTGGTGATCAGGGGCTGCGTGAATTCCAGCCGGAGGTAGGCTTCATGGAAGGCCTGGTTGCCGGTGAACTTGCGCTTCACCAGCACGATGAGATCGAGCGGGGTCTGGTTGAGGCAGAGCTGCAGGAGTTGCATCGACATCCGGTCCATCTGCCGGTTGACCGTGACCTCGTCCAGGTTGACATCGTAGCCGAGCGTGCCCTGGCCGGCCGCGGGCGGGCCCTGCTCGACGAAGCGTTTGAACTTCCTGACCTTCTGCTTCTGCTTGCTGGCCTTGCCGGTCTTGGCGCCGCTCTTGGGCTCGCGCGCGTGGAGTTCGTTGTCGAGCGCGCCCGCGGTATCCACTTCTTCTTCCGCGCCGGAGCTGTCGGTATCCTCGATCCCGGCGCCGAAGCTGAAGTCCTCGATTTCACAGAACCGCTTGGGCAGGAAGTTCGTCATCAGGCTGTCATTGGGATCGAAGACCGAAGCCCCCTCGCCCTCGAGCGCCACCTTCCCCTGCGGCTTGAACATCATGAGCAAGTCCGACGAGTCGTTATCCGCCATAGCCTTCTCCTTTCAAACCAGTCACTCCGCCCGCAGGGCGGCGCCAAACCGGCTCACCCCTGTGCCAAGCGCGACACCAGGCGGATGACCGCCGTCGTTCCTTCGAGCTGGTAGTGCGGCCGAAGGTAGAATTTCGCAGCGTATTTACCCGGCGTCTCGTCGTTCGCCTCCACCGCGATCACGCCTTCGGCCAGCGGATGAGCGGCCTTCCATTCTTCGCTCGAGCTTTCCGGCGAACCATCGACGTAGTTGCTGATCCATGATTGCAGCCACTTCTCGATCTGCACCCGGTCCATCGAGCTGCCGACCTTGTCGCGCACCATGCATTTCAGGTAGTGCGCGAACCGGCAGGTGGCGAACAGATACGGCAGCCGCGCGGCGAGGGCGGCGTTGGCCGTCGCCGAAGGATCGTCGTATTCCTGCGGCCGCTGGATCGACGGCGCGCCCACGAAGGCCGGATAGGACGCATTCTTGCGATGCACCAGCGGGATGAAGCCGTTGTGCGCAAGTTCCGACTCGCGCCGTTCCGACAGCGCGATCTCGGTCGAGCAGCGCAGGTCGACATCGCCATCCGCGGTCGGGAAGCGGTAGGCCGGCAGGCCCTCCACCGCGCCGCCGCCGTCGATGCCGCGGATACGCACGCACCAGCCGTACAGCGAGAAGGCGCGTGCGATGTTCGCGACCATCGCGTAGGCCGGATTGCCCCAGAGGAAATTCCGCGCGTCGGGGCCGTCCACGTCTTCCTCGAAGTCGAACGCCTCGGTGGGCTCGGTGCGGTGGCCGTACGGCAGCCGGGCCAGCCAGCGCGGCAGGCAGAGGCCGAGGTAGCGGGAATCCTCGCTCGCCCGCAGCGCCCGCCAGGCGGCGTATTCGGGGGTCTGGAAGATGCGGGTCAGGTCGCGCGGATTGGCAAGCTCCGCCCAGGTTTCCATCTGCATCACGCCGGAGGCGGCCGCGGCGATGAACGGGGCGTGCGCCGCGGCGGCGACCTGGGCGATGTCGGCGAGCAGGGTCACGTCCTGCGGGCTGTGGTCGAATTCGTAGTCGCCCAGCAGCACGCCGAACGGTTCGCCGCCGAACTGCCCGTATTCCTCCTCGTAGATCTTGCGGAAGATCGGGCTCTGATCCCAGGCGGTGCCGCGGAACTTGCGCAGGGTGCGGACCAGTTCGCGCTTCGAGATGTCGAACGCCTTGATCTTCAGCGACCCCTCGGCCTCGATCCCGTCCACGATGAAGAACAGGCCGCGCCAGGCCGCCTCCATCCGCTGGAACTCCGGATGGTGCAGGATCAGGTTGACGAGCTCGCTCATGCGCCGGTCAAGCTCGGCGATCATCGCCTCGACCGTGTTGCGCGGATCGGGCGCGGCAGCGGGCGGACAGACCGCCGCCGTGTCGACCAGCGCGCGCAGCCCGGCCAGCATGCCGGCGGACGGCACGGCGATCGGACGTTCGAGCAGGTCGGACAGGTCGCTGGCCACGCGGTGCCTCGTTCGGTTCAGTTGATCGCGATCGCGCCGGCCTTCAAGGTCATCGCCCCGCCGCCGTCGAGCGACATCGAGGCATCGGCCTTGGCCGAAATCTGCGCCGCGCTGATGGTGATCCCGCTGGTGCTGATCGCGATGCTGTTCGAACCCACCTGCAAGGTGATCGAGTTGTTCGCCTTGATGGTGATCGACTGGCCGGCACTGATCGTGCTGGACCCGGCGCTGACGGTGATCGAATGGTTGCCGGTGGAGACGGTCAGGCTGTCGTTGCCGGTCGAGACGGTCACCGAGTTGTTGCCCTGGTTGACCGTGAGCGAGTTGTCGCTCTGCACCGTGGTCGTGTTCTTGCCCGTCGACACCGTGAGCGAGTTGTCGCCCTGAGAGACGGTTGCGGAATTGTTGCCCTGCGAGACGGTGACCGACCGGTTGCCCTGCTTCACGGTGGTCGTGGTGTCCTGGGTGATGTTCACCGTCTCGCTGTGCAGGACGACCTTGTTGTAGTCCTTCTGGGCCTGGAAGAAGACCTCCTCCGATCCCGCCTTGTCCTCGAAGCGCAACTCGTTGAAGCCGTTGCCGCCGGTCGAGGAGTTGGTCTTGATGGTGGAGCGGGTCTTGTTGGCGTCCAGCGGGTAGGGCACTGTCTGCACGTCGTTGTAGACGCATCCGGTGATGATGGGCCGGTCGGGATTGCCTTCCAGGAACTCCACCACCACCTCCTGGTTGATGCGCGGGATGAAGATCCCGCCCCAGCCGGCGCCGGCCCAGATCTGCGCCACCCTGATCCAGCAGGACGCCTTCTGTGCGTTCTGTTGCGTCGCCGTCTGGGTGGACGGCGTGGTCGGCCTCGCCCAGTAGAACAGCACCTTCACCCTTCCGTACTGATCGGTGACGATCTCGTCGGAAGCGGAGCCGGTGGGATCGCCCACCACCTTGGCGGTCTGCGGACCGCGGATCAGTGGCCGCGGCGTGATCCGGCGCAGCCGGAACTGGGTCGCGGCGTTGATGCACTCGAACACACAGCGGAACGTGTCGCGGCTGGCCCCGGCGGTCTTCGCCCGCACCTGCCCCACCGCCAGGGTGTAGGTGGCGCGGACGACCGTGTAGTCGGTATTCTGCGACTCCTCGTAGAATTCCGACAGGGTGAACTTGCAGCCGGTGGTGATCAGCCGGCTGTTGCTGGTGCCGAACATGATCTGCCGGCGGGCGGCGTGATCCTCCGCACGCACCCCGGTCAGCCCCTGCCCGCCGGTCACATCGGTATAGAGCCCCGGATATTCGAAGACCTCGAAATCGCCGTAGTTGTGGGTAGGGTTGGGCGGCTTCGACGTCCGCGCCGTGAGGTCGGTGCCGGAGGTGGTGAAGTTGTAGTCCTGGAACGTGACCTGCCCGGGTACGACGGCAAGCTCCGCCGACCATTGCCAGACGTGGTCGGTGACCGCACGGCCGCGGGTCTGCTGGGTACGGAACGGAATCGCCGCGCCGATCGATGCGTGCGCGCTCAGATCGTCGCAGAACATCACCGTGTGCTTGCCGCTCGCGTGCGTGTAATAATAGTAGATGCCGTACTGCTCCATCAGCCGGGTGATGAAGTCGAAGGTCGATTCGTCGTACTGCACGCAGTATTCCAGCGGATCGAGACCGAGCTTAGTCCAGCCGGAATTGTCGTAATCGCTGAACCCCGCCGCCTTGCACAGCGAGGTGATGATGTCGTGCGGCGACTGGTTCTGGAAAATCCGGCAATCGCGCCGGTGCGACAGCAGCCACAGCCACGGCCGCAGCTCGATCCGGTAGCTGCGCGCGCCGCCGCGCATCCCCGCATAGGCGATGCGGCCGATGACGCCGTTGAAATAGCGCGTGCTGCCGTCCGGCTGCACCACCGTCACCGTCACCGAGCTGCCGAGCACGGAGACGAGATCCGCCTTGGTGTCGGTGCTCGACATCAGCAGCTCATAGAGGAACGGACGGCCAAGCTCCTCGGTGCCGGACAGCGAATTCAGGACGAGCGTGAAACCCGGATCCGGCGCGATCGCGACCGTGATCTTCGTCGTCGTGCTCGTCCCGGACATATATCCACCTCGGATCGTTGGAAGCTGGAACCCGCCGGTCCTCCCGGACCGGTGCGGGCGGACGCGTCACAAATTCGGCGGGCAGCGGAACGCCCGGAACACGGCCATATTGAACGGATTGCGCACGCTGTTGGCGTTCAGTTCGAAGGTGGCGTCGCCCTCGGGGCTGGTGAACACGATCTGGAACCGGTCCGGCGCACCGCTCGGGATCACCCGCGCCGCGTCGAGCAGCCGCAGCAGGGACCATGGCCCCTCGTTCTCGATCACCGTCGCCGCGCCGCCGTTCGCGGGCGTCATGACCACCCGCACCAGCAGGTTGTCGCCCTTGCCCGGCCACTGCATCGACGCCGGCTGGATCGGCCCGTGCGCGTAGCTCAGGGTCTGGCTGCCGATCTGCACCCGGACCTGGCCCACGCCGGCGGAGGCCGACATCGGCACCAGTTGGAACGTCACCCCGATCTTCGCCCCGTCGGAGAACAGCGCCTGGCGGATCGCGTCCGCCCGCTCGAACTCCGCCAACGCGCCGGGCGACAGGCCGAGCTTCGTGTGGTCGGGCGACTGCCATTTCCACGGCGTCGCCGTCGTATCCACCAGCGGGGCCAGGTATTTGTCGAAGAATTTCTGCATCAGGCCATCCGGCCCGAGCAGATGGGTGAAATCGCCGAGCGGCACGTCCTCCGAACTGCCGGCGATGAACGGGTAGCGGTGGAACGCAGCGACGCACAACGGCAGCACTTTCGACCGCCAGGCGTCGGAGAGTTCCGTGCTCGCCCCGCTTGCGGTCACCTGCGCGCTCGAGGACGACACCGTCTGCAGCATCGCCGCCACCGGCTTCGGCACGCCCTGCGCCACCTGCGCCAACTGCGCCGCCGCGCTCCCCGCACTGCCGCCCCCGGCCGCCGCGCCGCCGCCGGCAACCATCCCGAGCAGCGCCGCGCCCTGGTTCGGCGCGTTCGCCGCCTGGTTCATGCTCTCGTAGACCTGCTGGATCTTGGCGATCGCCTCGGCGAGGTTCGGTGCACCCGGGGTCTTGCCGGAAACGAATTCATCCAGCGCCTTGAAATGCGCGTCCACCCGCTTCGCCGGGTCGATCGGCTTGCCGCCCGGCCCTTCGCCGAACGCGGAGCCGAGCACGGAAGCGATCTGCGCCTCCTCGATCCCCATCCCCATCTTGGCCGATTCGGCGGCGATATCGGTCAGCCCCTCGCGTACCTTGCCGGCCTTCTCCGACGCAACCTCGGCCGGCGGCGGGCGGCTGCAACTGGGTCTGCTTGTCGATCGCCACCAGCAGGTCGCGCAGCGGCGAGTCCGGCGCGGAGAGCAGGTACAATTCCTGCACGCCCTGCTGGATCGTGCCGAACGGCTTCAGCGCCACGTTCGCCAGCAGACCGTCCCAGCGCCGCGTGTAGTCGTCGAGATAGAGATCGAGCACGTCGTGGCGCAGCTTGGCGAGCGCCTCCGGCCCCGCCGCCTGCGGCCGGCCCAGCACCCAGGCCTGATCGGCGGCCTGCTTGGTCACCTGCGGGATCAGCCGCAGGAACACCTCGTGATAGCCCTGCCAGGTGAAGATGCCCGGCATGCCGCTGTCCAGCGGCTTGCCGTCGCGCAGGGCGAACACCCGATCGCCCGCCGGCCCGGCGTTTTCCGCCACCGTCCACTCCGGCACCCCATGCGCCACCGCGCTGTCGATGATGCTGGAATAGAGATAGTCGGCGAACGGCTGGCGGGTGAGGATGGCACGCACCTCGGCCACCAGCGGCCCGTTCAGCGCCAGCGCCGGCAGCGGGCTGCGCAACATCGCCGCCACGTCGCCGTTCAGCTCGGCCCGCTCCGTCGCGTTCTCGGGGCCGGCAAAATTGGCGGCGAAATCCGAGTCCATCCAATGCGTGATCAGCCCGCGGTTGAGCGGTCCCTGCCGGCCCAGGATCAGATAGACCTCCAGCGCCTGATACAGAAAACTCGGCTTGTCCAGATTTGCCTGCATCTGGCTTTCCAGCCGCGACAGCAGCCGCGGCAGCAAAAGCCCGTCCAGCGCCTGCACGTAGGCGGCATCCGCCGCGGTGCGTAGCTGCGCGCCCTGATAGAGGCCGAAGCCCTGCGACCATGGCGTGCTCTGACCGCGTTCGGCATAGCCGCCCGGCATGGTGCGCAACGTCTGCAACGCCGGCACCACCGCGGTGAGATCCGTATCCTGCGGACCACGTTGCAGCAGCGCGGCATACTGGGTGCGATAGAGCGCCATCTGCTGGCCCTGGCGCGCGATCACGTCGCGATTGGCAAACCAGCTCACGGTCCAGGCCGTCGTCAGCCCGAGCAGCACGATCCCGGCGATCGCGAACGCGCCGTAATGCACGATCCGCTGGCGTCGTTCGATCTTCGGATCGCGACTGACCAGCCCCGCCTCGCCGAACACGACCTCGCGCACCAGGCGGGCCAGGAAATAGCTGCGCCCGGCGCCGCTGAACGCGCGCCACCGACTGGCGCGGCAGGCCGAAGCGGCCGGCCATCGCGCCGAGCAGCCGGTCGATCGGCGTGCCGTCCTGCGTGCCGCAGGTGAAATAGACGCCGCGCAGCAGCGGCCGCGCCTCCAGCCGCGAGGGCCGGAACACCTCGGTCAGGAATTCGTCGGCGATATCGCGCAACGAGGCGATCTGCTGGGGGAAGCCGTAGATCAGGCGGCGGCGCTGCAGGTCGGGCTCCTGGTGCACCCGCTCCATCATGCGTTCGTTCAGCCGCGCCCATCAGGCGGTCGAACTCGGCGGCGAAGTCGGCGACCGGGCCGCCCTCGTCTCTTGCCGTCATCCAGGCTGAGGGTCATGCCCCAGACCTGCTCGCGCTCCTCCTTGCCCAGGCCGTCGAAGAACTCGATGAAGCCGGCCACCAGGTCGGCCTTGGTGAACAGCACGTAGACCGGGACGCGCACGCCGAGCTCGTCGGTGCAGTTCGCGCACGCGCTTGCGGATCGCGCGTGCATGGCGCGAACCGCTCGGCTTCGGACTCGGGCGGCGAGGTCGGACAGGCTGATCGCGACCAGCACGCCGTTCAGCGGCTGGCGCGCGCGGTGCTTCTTGAGCAGCTTGCAGGAAGCCGAGCCAGGCGGCCGCATCCACCGCGGCGTCGCTGTCCTGCGTGGTGTAGCGCCCGGCGGTGTCGATCAGCACCGCCTCGTCGGTGAACCACCAGTCGCAGTTGCGGGTGCCGCCGACGCCGCGCACCGCCTGCGGCCCGTGCGCGTCGGCGAGCGGGAAGCGCAGCCCGGAATTGACCAGCGCCGTGGTCTTGCCCGCGCCGGGCGGTCCGATGAACATGTACCACGGCAACTGGTACAGCGACCGCCGCGACTTGCCGCCGAGCTTGGCGCGCTTCAGCGCGTGCAGCGCCTCCTTCATCCGCTCCGACAGCAGCGCGAGCTCTTCCGCCGAAGCGACCGCCGCGGCATCGGGCTCGTGTTCTTCCTTGGAGACGCCCTCCTCGAGCTCCTTCTCCTTTCGTTTCTCGCGCAGCTCGTGCAGCAGGCTCACGATCACCCACAGCAGCACCAGCGCGACGATGAAGATGATGCGCGCAATCTGCGAGGCGAACGGGTGGAACGAGCCGAGCCCCAGCAGCGGGCCGAAGAACCAGACCAGCAGGGAAATGATGATCGCGCCAATGAGGGTCTCCCCCCAGAAGCTCGTGAGGAACCGCCGCGGCCAGGCCATCATGGCAGGTTTGACGTCTTGAGCAGGACGACCTCCGTGCGCCGGTTCTGTTCGCGCCCGGCGGGCGTTGCGTTGGTGGCGATCGGATCGCGCATCACCCTTGCCGACCGCGCGCACCCGTTTCGGATCGCCGAGCACGCGCGCGCAGCACGCCGGCCACCGCGTCGGCGCGCGCCTGCGACAACTGCCAGTTGGACGGGAACTGCACCGTGTGGATCGGCTGGTTGTCGGTATAGCCGTTGACGATGCACGTCGCCCGGCTCGGTCTTCAGCGCATCGCCGATACGGTGCAGCAGCGGCAGGTAGCTGGGGTTCAGGGTGGCCGAGCCGGAGCCGAACATTTGCCGGTTGATGAGCCGCACCGTGATCGACTGCGGGTCTTCGAACACCTGCACCTGGCCCGGCCTTGATCTCGGGGGCCAGGAACTTGTGCAGGTCGGGGCTCGCCGGGCTCGCCACCGCGGCTTCCGTCGGCGGCGGTGGCGGGGCGACCGGCGCCGGCCGCGGCACCACGATCGCGCCCTTGGGCGGCAGCGCCGCCAGCTCCGCGATAGGCGACGCCCGCCGCGCCCGACAGCGAGAAGCTGAACAGCACGTAGATCAGGCAGGCCGCGCCGAGTGTCGCCAGCGCCAGCATCCACACCGGCACCACCTGCGCCAGCGGCTTGTAGCCGAGGCTGAGCCCCTTCCAGCGCGGCGACAGGTCGCGCTCGAAATCGCCGCGGCGCTGGCGGATGGTGCGATAGATCGAATCGCGCAATTCGGTCAGCGCCGCGATGCCGCGCGGCATCACCCGGTAGCGCCCCTCGAAGCCCAGCGAGGCGCAGAAATACATCAGCTCCACGACCTCGCTGTGTCGGCCGAGGTCCTTCTGCATGTCCTCGAGGATGTCGAAGAAGCGTTCGCCGCCGCTCACTTCGTTATGGAAGATGCTGGTCAGGCTCTGCGCCGCCCAGGAACTGGTGCTGCCCCAGGGCGTGCTCAGCACCATGTCGTCGATGGTCGCGCACAGCGCATACCGGGCGGCGCGCAGGCTGCGGGTGTCGAGCCCGGTGGCGAGCGCCCGCTTCTCGAACTCGCGCACCGCTTCGACCATGGCGCGGCGCAGTTGTTCCGGATCGGGCGGCGCCCCGCGCGAGGCACCGATACGCACCGCGGCCGCCAGCAGCGGCGCCGCGGCGGCGAGCAGCGGGCTCGCGCCCACCGCCGGCACCGCAACCGGCCCCGCCGGCGCGGCGGCGGGCGCGGCAGACCCTGTCCCGCCGCGCCCGCCGGGCCGCGGCCGGATGATCGTCGCTTCGGAATCGGACGGTTCGGCAAACGGATCGTCGCTCATCTCGCGCGCCTATCCCCTGATCGCCCAGCACTCGATCTCAAGTCCCGGCACGTCGCCCGCCACATGGATCGCGATCCCGCCGGAGCGCGCCAGCGCGGCCCAGTAGGGGCTGCTCCGGTCCAACTCGAAATACGTGGTCCCGGAATAATACGGCAACTGCCGCGGCGCCACCGGCAGCGCGCGCACCGCGATCCCCGGCAGGGCCACGTTGATGAGCTCGCGGATCTGCTCCACCGGGCCGATCTTGACCAGGTTCGGAAAGCCGCGGCGCAGCGCCTCGGCCGGCATCTGCGCCTTCACCGCCAGCACCCAGGATCCGGCGGCCACCAGGGTGCGGTCGGTGATCGGCCCCACCCGGATGCCGAACTTGCGCTCCTGCAACGGGATCGGCACTGCGGTCTGCTCCAGCACCGCCGACAGCGACTGGCGCAGCGCGGCCATCACCGGGCGGAACGTCGCCGTCAGGTCGTCGTGCCGGTAGGCGGGGAATTCCATCGGCCGCTTGCGCGTCTCGGTGAAAGTGGCCAGCTCGCCGGCGAGCGAAACGCAGGCCCGGTAGAACGTTTCGGGGTGCAACTGCGCCACGGTGTTGGCGAGATGGGTCAGCAGCGGCTCGTAGCGGTTGCACAATTGCAGCATCAGGTAGTCGGCGATCTCCGCCGACCCGCGGGTCGCGGTTTCCGACACCCGTCCCGCCAGCGCCTCCGCCCGGTGATGCAGCAGCCCCTGCAACTGGTTGACGAACCCGGCCAGCACCTGGGACGCGCTGCACAGCAGCAGCGGCGGGATGTAGCTCTCGTCGAGCTGCACGCTTTTGTCCGCGCGCACCTCGGCGATGCGGGCGACGCCGATCGCGGCGAAGCCCTCCCGCGCCTCGAACTCAAGCGCGTAGCGCAGCCGCAGCTTGCCCACCGGCACCAGCGCGCTGCCCTGGGAGCCGGCGTTGCTGTCAGCCACTTCGTATTCGGTCGCGGCGAAGCGGGCGACGGTCTCCACCTGCTCGGGGCCCGCGGTCTCCACCCCTCCGGGCTGGCGGGTCGGCAGCATCAGGTAGACGATGCTGTTGCGCGCGGTCTCGGCGAGGTCGATCGGGCGCGGATGCTCGGCGTCGCCCGGCACCGAGAACGGCGTGCCGTCCGGCAGGATGCCCGCCGCCGTGCGCAGCGCGAACTTGCCGAGGGTGAGCAGGTCGGCATCGAAGTCGAGCTGGGTGAGGCCCCAGGCGAACGGGCGCAGGCCGGCGGTACTGGTCCGCACCAGCCGCTCCATGTAGCGATCCTGCTGCTGCAGGTGCTGCGGCTGGAGGAACAGCCCCTCCGTCCAGACGACCCGGTTCTCCCAGCCCATCGCTACGATCCGGCCGGCGCCGGGGCGGCTTTCACACTCAGCGCGGCCTTGCCGACGGTCAGGGTGACGAGTGTCGTCTTATGCGCGGGGACCGGCGTCGTTGCCCGCCACGTGGCCGTCTGGAAGGCGCCGTAGGCGGCGAAGAAGCCGAGCGCCGTCACCTGCGCGTTCGGCTTGAGGACCACGGTCTTGCTCGCCCCGGGGGCCAGCAGGAACTGGTCCACATGCACGAGATCGGTGCCCAGGGTGGCGGTGTCGTGGTTGAACAACTGGAAGAAATCGGCGCCGTCGAACGCGCTGGTGGAAGCGAGCTGGTAGACCCGCACCTGCACCGGGGCACCCTGACCGGTGATGCCGGCGTTGACGTCGGCCGCGGCCTGCATGGTCAGGGTGACCACGGTCGGCGGCGGCGGAGGCGGCGCGCCGCAGCCCGCCACGGCAGCAACCAGCAGGAGCGCCGCGAAGCCTCGAAGCCATCGACCCATTCCGTCCGTTCCCTACCTGCTGTGCGGAGCTATTTGCCCCGATTGCCCCGGCCGATGAAAGCGCTTTGTGCTCCGTCCCGCCCGGGCCGCCTCAGAGCTTGCGTATCTGGGCGTCGTAGGCGCGGGCGAATTCCCGGCCGAACACCGATTGGAAGTCGTCCTCCGCCTCGCGGGCGATGTCTTTGTAGGTAGCACAAAACAATTCCCAGGTGCGCGCCTTCCGCGCCCCCGGCAGCAGGTTGCCGAGCATGCCCGGCTGCAGCCGCTTTTCCAGCGCCCCGGGCTCGAACCGCTTGAGCAGGCCGAGCAGCGCGGTCTGCACCCCGGCCATCACCGCCATCTCGTGCGCGCGCACGTCGTCGAACGCCTCCCGCGCGCTGTCGAGCGGCGGCTTGTAGCCGGGGCGGCTCGGCTGCAGCAGGGCGGCGATCGCGTCTTCCGTGGTGACGGCGAACTTGAGCGCGTTGTTGTCGCGCGCGCGCAACATGGTCTGTTCGACCCGGAATTCGTTCTTGATCGCGGCGCGCGACATCAGGACCTGGCGCAGCCCCTCGACCAGGACCCGGAAGACCGTGCCGGCGGACCGCAGCGCCGCCTCCGGGTCCGGCCCCAGCGCGAGGCCGGCGGCGCCGGCGCCGTCCAGGAAGGCCGCCAGCAGCGCGCCGGCATCCGCCGCGGCGGCAATGGGCGCCGTGCCCGCAGGTGCAAGCGCCGCAGGCACCGGGGACACGGACGCCGGCGCCCCCTGGCCAACAGGCGCCCCCTGGCCAACAGGCGCTTGGAGCCCGGGCGCCGCGCCAGCCGGAACAGCCGTGCCGGGCATGACGGCCGCAGGGGCGAGGACGGGCGCGGCTACCGACACCGGTGCAACCGCCGACGGGGCGGCCGGCGGATCGGCAAACGGATCGGCCGACACGACCGCCGGCGGAACCGGCGCCGCAACGGGCGGCGACACCGGAGCCGCGACGGCCGGGCGCATCGCCGGCGCCGCGCCGAACCCGGAAGGCGCCGGCGGCGTATCGCCGAGCAGGGCATCGATATCGAGATCGTCGAAATTCGACACCGCGACCGGTGGCGGCGCGGTGAACGCCTGCATCGGCGCGTCGACATTGTCCGGCTGCGACGGCCCCTGCCAGTTGTCGAGCGGGGTGACGCCGCGGAACAGATCGTCGTCGGAAATCCCGCCCGGCCCGCGGTGGCCGTCACCGCCCAGGCCGCGGAGACGCTCGCCCGCGAAGCCGCGGCCATTGCCGTCCGCGCTGCCGCGCCGATCGTCGTCGCCGAGCCCGCGGTGGTTCTCGTCGGCGAGGTCGAACGGATCGCTGGCCCGCAGTGCCGGCGGCGGCGCAGCGATCGGATGCACGAACCCGGCACCCGCCGGCGTGAGGAACGGATCGAGCAGGGCGTCCGCACCACCCAGCGGGTCCGGCACGACGTCCGCCGGCCCGGCGAGCGGATCGGCGCGCCGTGCGCCCCCCGCCACCAGCGCGCTGTGGCCGGCCAGCGGCGGCGCCGATGCCGAAGCCATCGCCTCGGAAACGGTCAGCAGATACGCGCCGAAGCGGATCTCGTCGCCGTCGGTCAGTTCCACCTGCCCGTCACGCGGCACCCGCGTGCCGGAGCCGTTGACGAACACGCCGTTGGTGCTGACGTCGGTGAGCAGGTACCGCCCGTCCGCCGCGGTGATCATGCAATGGGTCTTGGACAGGTGCCGCTCGGGGTCGGCCAGGACCCAGTCATTGCCGGCGGCACGGCCGATCGATAGAGTGCCGAGCCGCAACGTGCGCGTGGCGCGCTCGCCGGCGCCATGCCCGCCGACCAGGGTCAGGGTCAGCGGCATCGGTGCGCCCCCCGCCGGTCCGGACCTGCCGGATCAGCGCTGCCGGCGGCAATGGCGAAGGAGGTTTCGATGGCGGACATCACGCTTGCCGAGTTCAACGGACGGGTCTGGCTGGTAGGCGGGGAGACGCATCTGCATGATCTGCTGGGCAACACCCTGCCCAAGGACGTTAGCATAGAACTGATCCAGTGCGAACACCCTTCGGCCATCCGCCAGCTCTGGATCCAGAACTGCGGCGAGCCCGAGGGCGATGGTATGCCCTGGCAGATCCATCCCGCCATCGTTGCGCGCATCCATCGCAGCACATCGGACTACGCCGTCTATTTCGGCCAGTGGTCGGCCCTGCTCGACCAGGATGCGGTGATGTTGATCAACGCCGCCGCAGCCCGCGCCCGCGAGGCGCCCGAAGCGCCGGTGGAACTGGCCCAGTACCTCGACCCTGAAGGCCCGCAGGCCATGGCCGACCTGGCCCGGCTGCGCGCCCAACTGATCGAGGACAAGCTGGCGGAGGCCGGCGTCGAACGCCCGCGCATTATCCGTATCATACGGAACGTGAGCGATGTGCCCGGGATGGGCCAGGAAAGCCAGCGGGTGGACGTGGTCATCCGCGCAAGCTGACCGCGCGCGCCACGCGCGACCGGCGCCGGGGTCAGTTGCCGGGGTCAGTTGAGCGAGGCGAGCAGCGCGTCGAGATCGGGCTCGGTGGCGTCCGCGGCGGCGGGCGCCGGCTCCTCGTTCAGGCTGGCCAGGAGGGCGTCGAGGTCGTCCCCGCCGGCCGCCTCGGCCGCCGGGGCCTCGGCCGCGACCGGCGCGGCTTCCTCCGCCGCGGCAGCCTGCGGTTCCGGCTCCTCCGCGGCAGCGACGGACGGTGCCTCGACCGCCGGGACAGGTGCAGGTGCCGCGGCCGGCGGCGGCGCGGCGGCCGGTGCGGCAGCGGGGGCAATCTTCACCGGCGCCCAGAACCCCGCCAGCGGCGTGCCGGCCAGGGAGCTGAACCCCGCCAGCCGGACCTGCGGCCGCCCGCGCAGCGACACCAGCGGCATCACCCGGTACTGGCCCACCTGCACCGCCTGCCGCTCGGTATACAGCCGCGCCGTGCACGGCAGTGCCACGTGTTCCCCGTCCGGGGTGGTGTACGTATAATAAGCAATGTCGCCGACCCCCATGACGGTGCCGAGCTTCATCTTGGCCCCCTGCTGGGCGAAGGTTTCGGCCAGCAGCAGCCCGGGGATCAGCGCGGGATGGCCCCACAGCATCCCGCCGAGGCCCTCCTGGCGGGTGAACTCCTCGAAGGCGAAGGCGTCGATCGGGTCGGACTTCTTCCCGTACGGCAGCCGCAGCAGGAAGCGCGGCGCCGCCAGCCCGAGATAGGCCGCAGCCGGCAGTTCCTGCAGCGCACCGAACGCATCGCGGATCAGCGGATGCTGCTCGTGCATCGGAATGCCGAGCGGGTCCGGACCGATGCCGGCGACGAACGGCGCGCCGGCGGCGGCGGCGATCTGCGCGATCCGGCCGAGCAGGTCGGCATGCGGCGGCGCCAGCTCGAAGTCGTAAAGACCGATCACCGCCGACAGCGGCCCCTGGTGCGCGTCGAGCGCCGGCTGCTCGACCAGCATGCCGTAAAGACCCGTGTCCTCCAGCGCGTCGGTGGCGGCGACGTCGGCGGCCAGTTCCTCGGCCGAGACGTCGTACAGCACGATCTCCATGCGCGCGCCGGTCTCGATGCGGCGGACCAGGAACTCGACGCCGCGCCAGATCGCCTCGGCGGTCTGGAAATCGGGATGGTGCAGCAGCCGGCGCATGGCGGCCGACAGCGCCGTATCGACCTGGGCGATCAGCGCGTCCTGGCGCGGATCGCGGGCGGGCACGATGTAGGGGCCGACCAGGCGGGCCAGCAGCGCGTCGGCCGAGCTTTCCTCCGCGGCCTGGGTCGCCGGACGGCCGACCAGGCGGGCGAAGTCCGACAGCCGCGTGGTGGCGACGGCCGCACCGCGGGCGAAGCGCGGCGGGGGAGGCACCGGCGCCGCGCCGCCCCAGGCCATGACCTGTTTCGCCGCCCGGTCGAACCCGGCCTTGCTGGCAAGGTTGCGGCGCAGGGTGCGCAGCTCTTCGAACAGCGCAACGTTCTCGGCGAGCTGATCGGGGTGGAAATCGTCGATCGCGCCGATCTCGACCGTGACGGTGCCGTCCTCGACCAGCGGCAGGGCCAGGCTGAGCTTCATCCGGGCCAGCACGTCGTCGAGATTGTCGACATCGACCTTGATCGGCTTGCGCCCGGCCAGCGCCGCCCCCGTCTCGAGCGTTCCGGCATTGGCACGGCCGGAGAAATCGCCGAGCAGGGCAAGGCGAAACTTCTGCCCCAAAGCGGCCGGCCGGGGAGCGCCGCCCAGACGACCGAAACTGACCTCGTATTTCATGCTGGCCCTCGCCGATACGGGACAGATAGTATCACCCCGGACGCACGACGCGAAAGCCCCGGGTTATGACAGCGCGGGGACAGCCGAAGCCGAGCGGTCCGATGGCGAAGCGACCGCGGCGGTCGTCCCGCCCGAACACCCGCCGCCCGGACGCCGTGCCGGCACCGCAAGGGAGAATGCGTCGGTGAAGAAAGGCGAGCAGCCGGAACTTTCCGCCCGCTGGTGGAAGTCGAGCCAGCCGGACGGCCTGCGCAGCGCGGGCCGGCTGGAGGACGCGCTCAAGGAGTACGACGCCGCGCGTCGCCGGTTCGAATCCGATAGCGGCGAGCCGCAGGCCGAGGCGGCGTCCGAAGCGCTCGATGCCGTCGCCGCCGCGGCGCGTGCCGTGATCGCCGAGGCCGGCAAGGTCAAGGCCAGTCCCGAGATGGAATGGACGGTCGATGCGCTGAAGAAATTCGACCGCCCGATCGGCGCCGCGCGCAAATGGATCGAGGAGCGCACCGAGGCGGCCGACGACGGCGAATTCGGCGACCCCGAGATCTACCACGAATACCTGCTGATCGCGCTCAAGCGCCTGCGCGGCAGCGGGGAGATGAATTTCGGCATCGTGCTCGGCAAGACGCCCGAGGAGCACCGGCTTGCGCTGCACAAGGGCAAATCGGGCAAGGCGCTGGCCGCCGTGCTGGTGAAGCAGACCGGCCTGCACCAGATGACCTTCGGCATCGCGCGGACCGATGCGAACCGCGGCGACGTCATGGTGCTGAATGTGGAAGGACGGGACCTGCCGGGCCTGGCGAAGAAGGGCACACGGATGCTGAAACGGTTCAAGCCGCTGCCGTTCAAGCAATTGAAGCTGTCGCCGGACGACAAGGATGTCGACGACGACGATTCGGAAGACGACGGCTGACCGGCCGCCCCCTTCCCCGCCGAGGAAGGGGGCCGGCGCTCAAAGATAGTGTTCGGCGAGCGGGGCGAAGCCGTTGAAGCCCTGGCTGGCGTAGGTGCTCACGTAGGCACCGGCGGCGAGCAGTGCCACCCGGTCCCCGGCGGTGAGCGCCAGCGGCAGGTGGTAGTTGGCGCGTTCATACATGATATCCGCGCCGTCACAGGTGGGCCCGGCGATCGCCACCGGCCCGGTGGCGGTGCCGTCATGCGCAGTCGCGATGCGGTAGCGGATCGCTTCGCCCTCCGTCTCGGCGAGGCCGCCGAAACGGCCGATGTCGAGATAGACCCAGCGCACCGCATCCTCCCCGCGGCGGCTGGCCAGCACCACTTCGGTGCTGACCACGCCGGCATCGCCGACCACCGAGCGGCCGGGCTCGATCACCATCTCCGGCAGGTTGTTGCCGAAATGGCGGGTCATGGCGCCCATGATGGCGGCGGCGAAATCGTTGATCTCCGGCACCGGCTCGCGATAGCGGGTGGGGAAGCCGCCGCCGAGGTTCATCATGCGCAGGTTCACCCCCGCTTCCGTCAGGTCGGTGAACAGCATCGCCACCTTGCCGATCGCGACGTCGTACGCCGCCGTGGTGGTCTGCTGGCTGCCGACATGGAACGACAGCCCGTACGGATCGAGCCCAAGCTCGCCGGCGCGCCGCATCAACGCCCCGGCGTGTTCGATCGTGGTGCCGAACTTGCGCGACAGCGGCCAGTCGGCGCCGTCGTTCTCCACCCGGATGCGGCAGTAGACGCGCGCGCCGGGGGCATGGACGGCGAGCTTGTCCAGTTCCTCGTCGGAATCGAAGGCGAACAGGCCGACGCCGGCGGCGTGCGCGCGGGCGATGGCGGTACTCTTCTTGATGGTATTGCCGAAGCTGATCGCGTCCGGCCGGGCGCCGACTGCCAGGCAGGCGTCGATCTCCTCGATGCCGGCAGCATCGAAGCAACTGCCGAGGCGGACCAGGCGGTCGAGCACCGGGGCGGCCGGGTTGGCCTTCACCGCATAGTAGATGCGCGCCAGCGGCAGCGCACGGCGCAGCGCGGCGTAATTCGCCGCCATACGGTCCAGATCGAGCACCAGGCACGGCGTCGCCGGCTGGGCCTGCGTCAGGAATTGGGCGATTTTCGGGGTCATCGCGCCGCACCTCCCTCCAGTTGGGACGCCCGCCTGCGAAAGGCGACGGGCGACAGTTGACGAAACGGTCGAACGAACCAGCGACCTTGACGAGTTGCCAGAACGCTTGACGTCGTTGCGTAACCACAGAGGGCCAGAGGCACGTGCGTTGCTGCGTGGGGGAAGCAGATAGGGGGGGTAGGGCCCGGGCGCAAGCCGAAATCGGACCCACCGGGGGAAAAACTGCGCCGGCGTCCATCAACCGTGTCACCTTCCCTGCTGTAATGCGGTTGCAACTGCCCAGGTGATCTGCGAGGCAGTGGCCACGAGGATCGCTTGCTCATGACGGATATCGACGGCCACATGCCGGCCCCCATCGCCCCGACGCGCGAGCCTGCCCCCTGTCCCGACGCGCGCCCGGGCGCCGCGTGGCCGGCGGGCGCCGAGCGGCGGCGGCCGGGTCGGGTCCCCTACACCAATCCGGCACTGCTGGCGCTGCTCCGGCAGGACAGCACGGTGGAGACGCCCGGCGAGCCGGTAGAAGCGCCCGGCGCGCCGACGCAGCCGACCGGCGAGCCGGTGGACGCGCTGGCACCGGCGCGCGGGATTGCGCTCGCCACGGCGATCGGCACCGCGCTGTGGGCGGCGGTACTGCTGGCCCTTTGGCTGATCTGGCCGGGCTGAGTCGCCCGGCCCCGTTCGCGGCGGCGCCGGGGGACGGAGCGGCCTTCGCGCGCCCTCCGGCAAGGCACCTCGCCCGCCGCGCGGGCTTGGGCCGCGAAGCGGACCAAGGTTGCCGTGCACCACGGCGGGCGAGAGCGCGACGCACGGGGCAATTCTCCGGTTCACCCGATTGCCCTCGGGGACAGACGCTCCGAGCGCCCCCGCAACTCGTCGGGGCGTGCCCCCTGCGGCCCGTCAGGCCGACGCTCCCAATTACCCGCCGATCCTTGCCACGTCCGGGACGGCCGGCGGGCGCACCCTTGCCTCGGGAATTGGGAGGTGGCCCTTTGACCGGCACGGGCGCCACCCCATCATCGAGGCGACCGGCATCGAGGCGACCGGCACCAGGAGCGGCCACAGAGGATGGCAACGGACCCCGACGCCCTTCCCGGTCCGGCGCCGCCCGCCCGGCGGGCGCGCCGGGACCTGCGGCGCTGGCAGCAGACCCTGCTCGCCATCGCCGAGTCGCTGACCACCGACCGCGCCTCGATGGCGGCGGCGGGGGCCGCATTCTACGCGACCCTGGCGTTGTTCCCGGCGATCAGCACCCTGATCTCGCTCTATGGCCTCGCGTTCGACCGCGCGAGCGTGGCGCCGCAGTTGCGCTTCCTGGAGGGGCTGCTGCCGGCCCCTGCCTATGCGCTGATCGCGGGACGGGTGGGGGCGCTGGTGGATCAGCCGCCGGCGCGGTTGGGGATGGGGCTGGCGATCGCCTCGGCGATCACCTTCTGGAGCGCGAGCGCCGGGACCCGCGCGGTTCTGGGCGCGCTGAACGTGGCCTACGGGGTGACCGAGCGGCGGGGGTTCCTGCGCTTCCAGGCAGTGGCGCTCGGCATGACCCTGGCTGCGATGCTGGTGGCGGTGGGAGGGATCGCCGTGCTGGTGGCGCTGCCGGTGGTGGCCGGGTTCCTGGGGCTGGAGGCGCATGTCGCCGCGCTCGTGCACCTGGCGGGGTTCGGGATGCTGGTGGGTTTCGTCGCCGCCTCGGTCGCCGTGCTGTACCGGGTCGGCCCGGCACGCGGGGGAAGCGCGCGCCGGGTCGGATGGCCGGGCGTGGCGGTCGCCACGGCGCTGTGGCTGGCGGCGTCGGGCGCGCTGAGCTTCTACGTGGCGCACCTGCCGAGCTTCGGGGCGACCTATGGTCCGCTCGGTGCGGTTGTTGGCATCATGTTATGGTTCTACCTGAGCGTGTATGCGGTGCTGGTCGGCGCGGAGGTGAATGCGGTGGTGGGCCAGGCGGAGCCGCGGGCCGACGACGATCGGTGAGGGCGTGCGGTCGTTTCGCGCCTGCTGGCCGTCGATGAGATGGCCGCCCGGTGGAGTCGCGCGGCGCCGCCAGTCCCGCGCGGGGTTGAAACATTCCGGTGAACGTAACCAGAGGTTGTGGAATGGCAATGGCGATGACCGGACGCCTAATGTTTGGGCATATCCGGCGGATCGCGGGCAGGCTTCGTGACCGGAATCGTAGGGAAGTCGTAGAAAAATCAGGGCGTTGAAGAGTTCGCAGAAAAGTGAGCAAATGGTTGACGGAACGTGTCGGGACCGGTATACGAGTGTTCAGTAAGGTGCGTGTCTGTGGGGGCATTCGGAATCTGACGGCCGATCCGGGCGTCAGATGAACCGCTGGCCCAATGGTTCGTGACGAGAGGCCGAGACCGATGCGGTGTAAATTCATTGCCTGGGCTGCGGTGGCTCTGATCGGGGCGGCTCCGTTCGCGGGGGCTCAGGCGGACGTGCTGTTCGACAACACGGCGCAGGCCCCGATGGGGAGTGATCCGATTTTGGATCTCGGCGGTGGCGGTGCGGGACCGGTTGCAGCGTCGTTTTCGACCGGTGCTCAGGGGATGGATCTCAGCAGCATATCCGTTGTGCTGCAGGAGGTTGGGGGCGACTCCGGCACGATCAATGTGGAGTTGTTTGCGGGCGGCATCACCGCCCCTGGTGGCATCGGGATATCGATCGGGAGCATCGATGCGGGCTCGTTAGCGACTGGCTTTGACTCCGTATCGATAGCCCTGACATCGAGCGTCGTTCTTGCGTCCAATCAGCGCTACTGGGTTGAGTTGTCATCGTCCGACCTGAGTGCTTCTGATCTGACGGGCTGGGCCTATGACGGCAATAGCCTTGGCACAGGGGTGCCTGGCGAATATACCTGGAACAACTATTCGCCCGGCGGCACCAGTTCCTTGAATGAGGCCGCGGGATCTGCCTATGTCATGCAAGTGCAAGCTGTTCCCGAACCTGCATCGTTGGGACTTCTCGCGCTTGGCATGATTGGTCTCGTCGTTATCCGCAAGAGGGCCTGCGTTCAGGCGTGACCTTGCGGGGTCGTGCAGAGGAAGTTGCGCTTATATCGGCAGCATGGTGCTGCGTATCCGGTCGGTTGATGATGGGCTGCATTAAAGGCCATCTTGCGAACCAATAGTGGTCGTGGCCCGTTGGTCCCATGACGGGGCGCCATTTTAGGCATGCTTTCCGTTGCGGATTGTCCCATGGTGGTGAAGAGCCTTCTTGGTGTCGCCATATGGCTCGGGTGCGATCGGTAGTGCAGGTTCTTGGTTTCTCAGGTTAAATATCTTGATCCCACGCTCCGCCTGTGCAATAAGTTGGTAGGTTGAAGCGCGCCGCCGTGGAGTCATGTGATGCCTGGATCAACAGCTACGTTCGCTTACGTCGCCTCCCAGCCAGGCAGCACCTATCTTTGGTCGAGCCCGACTGATTGGAACGTGAGTGTCGTCCCCTTCGGAAGAAATGTGGTTGTCAATGCCGGACCGGCGGGGGCGGTGACATTTGATGATTTTGCCACCGCCTCATTCGTCACACTGGTGGTCGGTGCGGGTGGCGTTGTTCAGATCGGCAGCGGCAACAGTCTAACCCTCACGAGCAGCTTATCCGGGCCCGGTCAGGTCGATCTTCTCGGCGCCAACAGCGCGATTACGGCCGGGGGCAACGCTCCGCTGACTTCAACTTCCGATCTCGTGTTCGACGGCGTGTCGCAAGGTGAGCAGCTTACGCTGACGGGACTGACGACCTCCGGCACCGATAGTGGTATCGTATCGGGTTTCGCGGCGGGCGATAAGATCGACTTCCGAAGCTACTCGGCGATCACCTCGGTCAATCTGGTTGGCTCCACCCTGACGGTGGACGGCACGACCGCTGGTGGGGCCTCGTCCTACCAGTTTACTGATTTCTCGACCGCCGGCGCCGTCACGTTCACCACGGCCTCCGACGGCAACAACGGCATCCTGCTCGAAGCAACGTGTTTTGCCGCCGGCACCCGCCTGCTCACCGACACCGGCGAACGCGCCGTGGAAGACCTTGCCGAAGGCGACTGCGTGATGACCCTGCGCGGCGACGCGCAGGTCCCCCTCCCCATCACCTGGGTCGGTCGGTTGCACGTCAACCTTGCGCGCCACCCGCGTCCCGAAGCCGCCGCCCCCATCCGCATCCGTCGCGGCGCCTTCGCCGAGAACGTGCCGCATCGCGATCTCCTGCTCTCCCCCGAACATTGCGTGTTCGTCGATGGCTGGCTGGTTGCCGCCAAGTGCCTGGTCAACGGCATGACGATCGTGCAGGAATTCGACCGTCCGACGATCGAATATTTCCATATCGAGACCAGCCCGCACGCCGTGGTGCTCGCGGAAGGCTTGCCGGCCGAAACCTATCTCGATACCGGCAACCGCGCCTTCTTCGACAACGCTGGTATGGCGCTGATGCTGCATCCAGAATTCCACGTGAACGCTGGCCTGCGCTGCTGGGAAACCGACGCCTGCGCGCCCCTCGCCACCGATCCGGCCGAACTGGAACCGATCTGGCAGCGTCTCGCGGATCGCGCAGCCGCCCTCGGCCATCACCCCGACGCGCCGATCACCACGACAGAAGCGGCCCCGCGCCTGCTGGTTGCCGGCCGCGAACTCGCCCCGATCGAGGCTGACGACCGGCGCATCGTCTTCGTCCTGCCGCCCGGTGTCACCGAGGCAACCCTGCTGTCCCGTATCGGCTTCCCCGCCGAGCGCGCGCCCTATCTGAACGACCATCGCAGGCTCGGCATCGCGATCAGCCGGATCGTACTGCGTGCTGGTATCGAGGAGCAGGTGATCCCGGCCGACCACCCCGCCCTGACCCAGGGCTGGCACAAGGCCGAGCGGAATGCCGAAGGCCTCTGGCGGTGGACCGACGGTCGTGCCCGCATTCCGCTGCAAGGCATGCGCGGGCCGGTTATCCTGGAACTGCACCTGAACGGCACGATGACCTATCGTCTGGACGATTACGCGCCCCAGCGGCAGGCTGCCTGACTCCGGACCACGACACCGTCACGGCGCAGAGCCCGGAAGCGACCCGCCTCTCCGTCTGATGCCGGATGCCATAAAAGGAAATCGAACCGGTTACGAGCCGGTCGGTTGCTCAAGCCCGCCCGGCGCCGGCGCCTGGCTCCTTGCGCCAGCTATTTGCGTCGGGCTGCGCGGCGCGCGTAATCCATGGACGGCAGCCCCACGGAGCGTACGGGCCGACCCCACCGGGCCACACCGGATGTACAGTTCCGACCCCATCCGCCCCATCGGCAGTACGAACCACCCAGCCCACCTATCCCCCAAACAGGCGAGTTGTACAAGACCAACCGACCCGGACCTCCCCCCGACGACGCCCTGATGCGACCACGCGGCGACCGCTCCGCACGGAGCCGCCCTACCGGATCAACCCCGTCAGCGGGCTCGACGGATCCGCCCCCATCCGCCGCGGCATCCGCCCGGCCAGATAGGACAGCCGCCCCGCCTCCACCGCCAGCTTCATTGCGCGGGCCATCCGCACCGGGTCCTTCGCGTGCGCGATCGCCGAGTTCAGCAGCACCGCGTCGCACCCCAGTTCCATCGCCACCGCCGCGTCCGACGCCGTGCCCACCCCGGCATCGACCAGAAATGGCACCTTCGCCTGTTCCCGCATCATCCAGATCATCGCCGGGTTCTGGATGCCCAAGCCGGAGCCGATCGGCGCCCCCAGCGGCATCACCGCCACGCAGCCCATCGCCTCCAGCCGCTGCGCCGCCACCGGATCGTCGGCGCAATAGACCATCACCTCGAACCCATCCTTGATGAGCGCTTCCGCCGCCTCGAACGTCGCCGGCATATCGGGATAGAGCGTCGGCGGCGGCCCCAGCACCTCCAGCTTGACAAGGTTCCACCCCCCCGCCTCGCGCGCCAGGCGCAGGGTGCGCACCGCCTCGGCCGCGGTGTGGCAACCGGCCGTGTTCGGCAGGTAGGTGATCTTCTTCGGGTCGACGAAATCCTGCAGCATCGGCGCCTTGGGATCCGACAGGTTCACCCGCCGCACCGCGACGGTGACGATCTCCGCCCCGCTCGCCGCGATCGCCGCCGCCGTTTCCTCCAGGTCCTTATATTTGCCGGTGCCGACGATCAGGCGGGAGCGGAAGCGGCGCCCCGCCACCTCCCAGGTGTCGTCCGCGGGCAGGGTCGCGTCCATGCTCAGCCTCCGCCGATGAAATGCACGATCTCCAGCGCGTCCCCGGCCGCCAGCCACACCTCGGCATAGGTCGAGCGCGGCACGATCTCCTGGTTCCGCTCCACCGCGACCTTGCGCGGGTCAAGCTCAAGGCCGGCCAGCAGCCCGTGAACCGACAGCGGCCCGTCGAAGCTGCGCGCCTCCCCGTTCAAGGTCACATCCAGCACGGTGCGCATGGCCCGACTATGGGGCGGCGCCGCCGCAGCGACAAGACCGCGCCGATAACCCGACCCGGGCAGCGACAGACCATGGCAGGGCGACAAGACGCCGGCAGCGGCAGGGCCGATCCGCCCGCAACGCTCAGGTCGGAGCGCCCTCCACCTCGGCCTGCAACGCCGCGCAGCGCGCCAGCTCCCGGCGCAGCCGGTTCACCCGCCCCGGCAACAGCCGCCGCTCGCCGGCCGGCAGGCGCTCCCCGCGCCGGATCATCCCCTCCAGGACCACGATCAGGTCCTGCGCGGTCGCCGGATCGCCGGCCACGCAGGCGCGCCGGAATGCGTCCTCCACCGCGTCCGAGACGCGCCGGCGCAGCGTCGCATACACTTGCGCCATGCGCTCGGGCGGGATTTGCGACTCCGCCTCGGCGCCGTGCCTGCCCGCCGCGCGCTGGAAATACGATGCGACCCTGTTCACGTCCGCTGCCTCCCCGGCCGATGCCCTGCAGGCTCTACGGCACGTCCGGTTGCAAACCCGCTGCACCCCGGCCCTGCACCGCAGGGGCGATGGGCCGGCCCGGCCGCCAGGCGCGGCATGGACCGCCGCACCCGCCTGTGCTACCGGGGCGCCCATCATGTCAGACGCCGAATCCCGTCCGCTGATCGCGGTCCTCAACGGTCCCAACCTCAACATGCTCGGCCTGCGGGAGCCGGGGCTGTACGGTGCCGCCACGCTCGACGACGTGGAGCAGCTCTGCGCCGAAACCGGTGACCAGTTCGACCTCGCCATCGACTTCCGCCAGACCAACGGCGAGGGCGAGCTCGTGTCATGGGTGCAGGAATGCCGCGGGCGCGCCGCCGGGATCGTCATCAACCCGGCCGGCTACACCACCACCTCGATCGCGCTCATGGACGCGCTGCTGGCGGTTGAGCTGCCGGTGATCGAAGTCCACATCACCAACATCCACCGGCGCGAAGAGTTCCGCCAGCATTCCTATGTCTCCAAGGCGGCGGTAGGCGTCATCTGCGGCCTCGGCATCCAGGGCTACGCGCTGGCGCTCAGCGCCATGGCAGCCCTGATCGGAGCGGAGGAATGAGCCGGGTGCCGATGGACCCGGACGCCATCCGCGCGCTGGCCGCGATCCTGACCGAAACCGGCCTCACCGAGATCGAGATCGCCGAGAAGGACAGCCGCATCCGCGTCGTGCGCGCCCCGGCCCCGGCAGAAGCAGCCCCGCCCCGCCCCGCCGCGCCCGCCGTCCTGGCGGTCCCGCTCGCAGCCCCCCCCTCCCCCGCCGATGCGGCCAGCCATCCCGGTGCCGTCCTCAGTCCGATGGTTGGTGTCGCCTACCTCTCCCCCGAACCCGGCTCCGCCCCGTTCGTCACCCTCGGCCAGACCGTCGCCGCCGGCCAGACCCTGCTGCTGATCGAGGCGATGAAGACCTTCAACCAGATCAAGGCGCCGAAAGCCGGCACCGTCGGTCGCATCCTCGTCGCCTCCGGCTCCCCGGTGGAGTACGGGGAGGTGCTGATGGTCCTGGACTGACACCCTTGGGACTGACCCCTTGTTCCAGAAAATCCTGATTGCCAACCGCGGCGAAATCGCGCTGCGCATCCAGCGCGCCTGCCGCGAGCTCGGCATCGGCACCGTCGCGGTCCATTCCACCGCCGATTCGGACGCCATGCACGTGCGCCTGGCCGACGAAAGCGTCTGCATCGGCCCGCCGGCGGCCAAGGACAGCTACCTCAACATCCCCGCCATCCTGTCCGCCGCCGCCATCACCGGCGCCGACGCGATCCACCCCGGCTACGGCTTCCTGTCGGAAAACGCCCGCTTCGCCGAGATGGTGGAAGCGCACGGCCTGACCTTCATCGGCCCGTCGCCCGCGCATATCCGCATGATGGGCGACAAGATCGCAGCCAAGGCCGCCATGGCCGGGCTCGGCGTGCCGCTGGTCCCGGGATCGGACGGCGAGGTGCCCGACCTCGCGACGGCGCGCACGGTCGCCGAACGGATCGGCTACCCGGTCCTGGTCAAGGCCGCCGCCGGCGGCGGCGGGCGCGGAATGAAAGTGGCGCGGAGCGCCGCCGAGCTGGAGGAGGCGTTCCGCACGGCGCGCACGGAATCCGCTGCCGCCTTCGGCAACGATCAGGTCTATCTCGAAAAATACCTCGACCGCCCGCGCCATATCGAGTTCCAGGTGCTGGCCGATTCGCACGGCGCGGTGGTGCATTTCGGCGAGCGCGACTGCTCGCTCCAGCGCCGCCACCAGAAGCTGCTGGAAGAAGCCGGCTCCCCCGCGCTCAGCACCGGCGCGCGCGACCGCATGGGCGCCACCGTTACCGCCGCCCTGCGCGAGCTCGGCTACCGCAACGCCGGCACCCTCGAATTCCTGTACCAGGACGGCCAGTTCGCCTTCATCGAGATGAACACGCGGCTGCAGGTCGAACATCCGGTGACGGAAATGGTCTGCGGCATCGACCTGGTGCGCGAACAGATCCGCATCGCCGACGGCGAAGCGCTGGGCTACGCGCAATCGGACGTCCATTTCTCCGGCCACGCGATCGAGTGCCGCATCACCGCCGAGCACCCCGACACCTTCGTCCCCTCCCCCGGCCGCGTCACGGCGTTCCACGCACCCGGCGGCCTGGGCGTGCGGGTGGATTCCGCCCTGTACGCCGGCTACGTCGTGCCGCCCTATTACGACAGCATGGTCGCGAAACTCATCGTGCACGCCCCCACCCGCGCCGAAGCGATCGCCCGCCTGCGCCGCGCCCTCGACGAATTCGCCGTGCTCGGCATCGAAACCACACTCGCGCTCCACCGCCGCATCGTCGACGACCCCAGCTTCCAACGCGGCGACTACACCATCCACTGGCTGGAACACTTCGTGGGCGACCCGTCGGGCTGAACGGGAAGAAAGCAAGGCCAGGGGGCGCTGCCCCCCTGGACCCCCTGCCAGGGGACAAGTCCCCTGGACCCCTCGGGGTTGTTTCCGTGCCGGTTGGAGGTATCGCGGGTGGGCGGGCGGCGGCGCGGCGGCAGGGCGTTGGGCAGGAGCAGGGCGGCGTGCGCCCTGCTCCTGCCCAACGCCCTGCCGCCGCGCCGCCGCCCGCCCACCCGCGATACCCCCAACCGGCACGGAAACATTCGGAAGGGTTCCAAGGGCTAGCCCTTGGCGGGGGTCCAGGGGGCAGCGCCCCCTGGCCTTGCTTCCTCCCGCTTCGGCCCCGCCGGGTCGTCGCGTATAACCGCCGTCCGTTGTTCACCTGTGCGAGGACCTGCGTCGCGCGATGATGTATTTCAGCCGCCTCAAGACCGCGCTGATCCTCGGCGCCTGCCTGCTCGGGGCAATCCTTTGCGTTCCCAATCTGGCCTCCGCGCCGGTGCCTTGGCTGCCGTGGCGCACCGTGCATCTCGGCCTCGACCTGCACGGCGGCAGCTATCTGCTGATGCAGGTCGACATGAAAGCGGTGGTGAAGGAGCGGCTGAACGGCCTGCTCGACGGGGTGCGCCAGGCGCTGCGGCACGCTTCTCAGGCGGGGGTGGCGCCCCGATGTTCTACCGAGACGCTGGTGGCCGAGCCGGCGCAGGACCGGGTGGTGCTGCGGCTGCGCGATCCGGCGCAGACGCAGCGCACGTTGCGGCCTGCTGCGCCCGCTGATCAGCGTCGATGCCCACGACACGGGTGGCCGATCTCGACATCGCCTCGCAGCCGGACGGCACCATCACCCTGACCCTGTCGCCGGTGGCGCTGCACGATCGTGCGGTGGCCGCGGTGCAGCAGTCGATCGAGATCGTGCGCCGGCGCATCGACGAGACCGGCGTGGTCGATCCCGCAGATCACCCGCCAGGGCGACGACCGCAATCGTGGTGCAGCTTGCCCGGCATCGGCGATCCCGACCGGATCAAGCAGTTGCTCGGCAAGACCGCGCACATGACCTTCCAGCTGGTGGACGAGCAGCGCGAACCCGCCGGCGTGCCGCCGCCGCCCGGGCGTGGAATTCCTGCCGATGCAGGACAATCCGCAGCAGAAGATCGCGGTGCGCAAGCGGGTCGACGTCGACGGCGGCGACCTGACCGACGCCCGCGCCGGGCACCAATCCGCAGACCGGCGCAGTGGGTCGTGAACTTCACCTTCAACTCGGTCGGCGCGCGCCGCTTCGCCGACGTGACCCGCGCCAATGTCGGCCGCCGCTTCGCGATCGTGCTCGACGACAAGGTGATCAGCGCGCCGGTGATCCGCGAGCCGATCACCGGCGGCTCGCGGGCAGATCAGCGGCAGCTTCACCGCCGCCTCGGCCACCGATCTCGCGCGTGCTGCTGCGCGCCGGCGCGCTGCCGGCGCCGCTCACGGTGGTGGAGCAGCGCAGCGTCGGGCCGGAGCTGGGAGCGGACACCATCCGCGCCGGCGCGATCGTCGCTCGGCGTCGGGTTCGTGTTCGTGATCGCCTTCATGGGGATGTTCTACGGGCTGTTCGGCTGGTTCGCGAACCTGGCGCTGGTGGTGAACCTGGTGCTGATGCTGGCGATCATGTCGCTGCTGCAGGCGACGCTGACCCTGCCCGGCATGGCCGGCATCCTGCTGACCCTGGGCATGGCGGTCGATGCCAACATCCTGATCAACGAGCGCATCCGCGAGGAACAGCAAGAACGGCCGCCCGCCGCTGGCGGCGCTGGAACACGGGTTCCAGCCGCGCCTACCGCACCATCTTCGATTCCAACGCGACCACGTTCCTCGCGCACGTGATGCTGTTCATCTTCGGCTCCGGCCCGGTGCGCGGCTTTGCCGTGACCATCACCGTCGGCATCGCCACCAGCCTGTTCACCGCCTGGATGCTGACCCGGCTGCTGGTGTCGCGCTGGTATATCGCCGACCGGCCCCGTCTGCTGCCGGTGTAGACCGCCATGTTGTTCTCCCGCCTGCTGCGCCCGCTGTTCCGCCTGGTGCCCGACGGCACCCGCATCCATTTCATGCGCGGCCGGTTCATGGGGCTGATCGTCTCGGCGGTGCTGTCCACCGCCTCGATCGTGCTGTTCTTCTATCCCGGGCTGCAACCTCGGGATCGACTTCTCCGGCGGCATCGTGATGGAGGTGCGGACGCCGGGGCCGGCGGATTTCGCCGCGATCCGCGCCGCGCTGGCGGCGGAGCAAGCTGCCGCAGCAGGGCGTGCAGCGCTTCGGCGCGCCCGACCAGGTGCTGATCCGCCTCGGCGCGCAGCCGACCGCGCAGGCGACCGCAGGCCGCCGTGACCAAGGTGCGCGCGGCGCTGGACGAAGGCGGTGCCGGGGGCCAAGATCCTGCGCACCGACGCGGTCGGCGCCGTCGTCTCGGCGCGAGCTGCTCCGCAACGGCATGCTCGCGCTGGTCATCAGCCTGGCTGATGATCCTGGTCTACATCTGGTTCCGCTTCGAGTGGCAGTTCGCGGTCGGCGCCGTCGTCACGCTGGTGCTGGACATCACCAAGACGATCGGCTTCCTCGTGCTGACCCGGTTCGAGTTCGATCTGGTGATGGTGGCGGCGATCCTGACCGTGCTCGGCTATTCCACCAACGACAAGGTGGTGGTGTACGACCGGGTGCGGGAGAACCTGCGCAAATACAAGACCATGCCGCTGCGCGACCTGATCGACCTGTCGATCAACGAGACGCTGAACCGCACCCTGGGCACGTCGATGACGGTGTTCCTGGCAGCCTGCCGCTCGCCCTGTTCGGCGGCGAATCGATCTCGGGCTTCGCCTGGGTGATGCTGTTCGGGATCGTGGTCGGCACCTCGTCGTCGATCTTCATCGCCGCGCCGATCCTGCTGTTCCTGGGTGAGCACCGGCTGCGCCGCGACGCCGCCCCGGTGGCCCCGGCAGCCACGCGGTCGAAACCCGCCGTCCGGTAGCCTCCCGCCGCGGCCACCGTCCCGGACCGGCAATCCCCCGCACTCTCCCGGCATGCCCGGCCTTGAGCCGGTCACCTGGACGCGGATGCCCCAACGCCAATGGCCGGCTCAAGGCCGGCCATGACGAGAAGACGGAAGTCGACGGCGTGCGGAAAGCCGGGGCCCGGGGCCCTGACTGTAGCCTAACCTAGGATTTAAGTCCCAGACCGGCGAACTTCTTGTTGAACTTCGCCACCTGCCCGCCGGTGTCCATGATCCGCTGCTGACCGGTCCAGGCCGGGTGCGACTTCGGGTCGATATCCAGGCGAAGCTGGTCGCCCGCCTTGCCGTAGCACGACCGGGTGGTGAACTGGGTGCCATCGGTCATGATGACGGTGATGTCGTGATACTCAGGGTGAATGCCCGGTTTCATGCGTCTGTCTCCTGGCGCCTTGGCCGATACCGACCGGCCGCGCAAGCCGCGGCATATAGCCGCAAGCGGCGCGCGACGGAAGGCCCGAAGCGCGTGCCGACGGGTCGGGGCGGGCGAGCAAGGCCAAAGGGCGCAACTCCCTGGCCTTGCTTGCCCCGTTCAGCCGTCCTCTCGACGCCGGTTCTGGGCCAGCCGCGTGCAGGCCCAGCGTGCCGCCTCCGCCACGACCGGGTCGGGATCGTCGCACAGCCGCGCCGCGGTCGGGAGCAGCGCCGGATCGCCGCTGTTGCCGATCGCGACCAGCACGTTGCGCACGAACCGATCCCGCCCGATGCGCTTGATCGGGGAGCCGGCGAAACGGGCCCGGAACCCCGCGTCGTCCAGCGTCGCGAGCTCCGCCAGCAGCGGCGCTGCCAGGTCCGGCCGCGCCTGCAGCTTCGCTTCCCGCCCCGCGTGGGCGAAGCGGTTCCACGGGCAGACCGCCAGGCAGTCGTCGCAGCCGTAGATGCGATTGCCGATCGCCGGGCGCAGCTCGTGCGGGATCGGGCCGCGGTGCTCGATCGTGAGGTAGGAAATGCAGCGGGTCGCATCCAGCCGATAGGGCGCGGGGAAGGCGTCGGTCGGGCAGACGCTCAGGCAGCGTGTGCAGGTTCCGCAGCGGTCCTCGTGCGGCGGATCGGGCGGCAGCGCCAGGGTGGTGTAGATCTCGCCCAGGAACAGCCAGGACCCGTGCCGACGGGAAACCAGGTTGGTATGCTTGCCCTGCCAGCCCAGCCCTGCGGCCGCGGCCAGCGGTTTTTCCATCACCGGCGCGGTGTCGACGAACACCTTCACCTCCGCGTCGAAGCGGACGGCGATGAACTGCGCCAGGTGCTTGAGCTTGCCCTTGAAGACGTCATGGTAGTCGCGGTTGCGCGCATAGACGGAGATGTTGCCGCGATCGGGCCGGCCCAGGGTGGCGAGCGGGTCGCCTTCGGGTGCGTAGGAAAGACCGAGCGCGACCACGCTCAGCGCCTCCGGCCACAGCCCACGCGGGTGGCTGCGCTGCGCGGCGCGCTCGGCGAGCCAGCCCATCTCGCCGTGCTGGCCGGCGGCGAGGAAGGCGGCCAGCCGCGTCACGAGCCTCCGACCCCAGCTCGGCGCGGGCAAATCCGACGGCGTCGAAGCCGAGCGCCAGCGCCTGGGCGCGGATCCGCGCGCCGGCCAGCCCCCGTAGGTCAGCCCGTCCGGGTATCGGGATCGAGGCCTGCATAGGCTTCGGCCAGCGGCATCTCCACCCCGATTTCCGGCAGTGCCAGCACGCCGTCCCCGGTGACGGTGGAGCGCACCCAGCGCTCGCCGTCGCGCGCATACACTTCGGCGGCGAGCGCGTCCTGTTCGAGCAGGATGTAGCGCAGGATGCTGGCATGGGCGGCGTATTCGCGGTTCCTCTCGATCCGGTCGGTGCGGAAGGTGCCGGGGCTGAGGATTTCGACAATCACGACCGGATCGGTGATCTCAGTGGCCCGCAGCGGAACCGGGGTGCAGACTACCATGAGATCCGGATACCGCACCGAGGTCGCGAGCCGCAGGCGCACCGTTTCGCGGTACACGACGCAGGGCGCGCGCAGCCGGCGGCGCAAGGCGAATTCAAGATTGCCAGCGATCTGGTTGTGCCGGGGACTTGCCCCCACCATCGCGACCGGCTGGAAACCGTCGAATTCCCAGCGGTCTTCCTGCCCGTTTTCCCAGTCCAGGAAATCGGCGACCGTCATTCCAGGCCGGCGCAGCGCGACGTTCATCGGTCCCTCATTCGACTTCTGCCGGCGACGGCACCATGCGTCAGGATCGGGACACGAGCCCTTTGTTTCCAGTGGCCTGCTGGTCCCTGAAATGCGAAAGCATTTCAGGGGCAGGACACTAGCGCATCCCGGCCCGCTCCGCATCAGCCGCGGCCGCGATACGGCGCCACCTCCTGCGGCGGGATCCACACGCCCTCGGGCGGGGCACCGGTCTGGTGGAACACGTCGATCGGCATCCCGCCGCGCGGATACCAATAGGCGCCGATGCGCAGCCAGACCGGGGTCAGCGCGGCGACCAGCCGCCCGGCGATCGCCATCGTGCACGCCTCGTGGAACGCGCCATGGTTGCGGAACGACGCCGAGGTACAGCTTCAGCGACTTGCTTTCCACGATCCACGCGGCGGGGATGTAGTCGATCACGATATGGGCGAAATCCGGCTGGCCGGTCAGCGGGCAGAGCGCGGTGAATTCCGGACAGGTGAAACGGATCACGTAGGGCCGCCCCGGCGCCGGGTTCGCCACGCGTTCCAGCTCGCCGCATCCGGGCCGGCGGGCAGCGGGCTCGGCCGGCCGAGCTGCGTCAGGCCGGCCAGCGGATCGGCGGCGTGCGGATGGTCGCTCATGCACTCTCCTCTCCCGCCCAGCCGGCACGCAGGCGCGCAGCATGCGCGGCGAGGCCGACCAGCGGCGATCGCGGCACGCAGGCCGCGCATCAGGTCCTGGTAATAGGCCAGATTGTGCCAGGTCAGCAGCATCGGTCCCAGCATCTCCTTCGCGCGGAACAGATGGTGCAGATAGGCGCGCGAATGGCGCGTGCAGGCGGGACAGGCGCAGCCGGGGTCGAGCGGCGCCGGATCGTCGGCGAAGCGGGCGTTGCGCAGGTTCCACACGCCCGCACGAGGTGTAGGCGCGCGCGGTGCGGCCCGCGCGTGTCGGGATCACGCAGTCGAACATGTCGATGCCGCGCGCGACCGCGCCCAGGATGTCGTCCGGCGTGCCGACCCCCATCAGGTAGCGCGGCCGGTCGGCCGGCAGCAGCGGCACCGTCGCGTCCAGCACCGCGAACATCGCCGCCTGCCCCTCGCCCACCGCGAGCCCGCCGATCGCGTAGCCGTCGAAGCCGATGCGCGCCCAGCCCGGCGGCGGAGGCGCGCGCGCAGATCCGGGATAGCACGCCGCCCTGGACGATGCCGAACAGCGCGTAGCCCGGGCGCGGCACGAACGCATCCTTGCGACCGCGCCGCCCAGCGCATGGACAGTTCCATGCGAGGCGCGCGCCTGGTCCTCGGTGGCGGGAAACTTCGTGCACTCGTCGAGCACCATGGTGATCGGTGGCGTCGAGCTCGTGCTGGATCTGCATCGCGCGCGCCGGGCGTCAGCCGCTGCGCCGAGCCGTCGAGATGGGAGCGGAACGTGACGCCCTCGGCGTCGATCTGCCGCAGCGCGGCGAGCGACATCACCTGGAAGCCGCCGGAATCGGTCAGGATCGGGCCCGGCCAGTCCATCATCCGGTGCAGCCCGCCGAGGGCAGCGACCCGCTCGGCGCCCGGGCGCAGCATCAGGTGGTAGGTGTTGCCGAGCACCATCTGCGCGCCGGTGGCACGCACCGCGTCGGCCGTCATCGCCTTCACCGTGCCGGCGGTGCCGACCGGCATGAAGGCGGGGGTGTCGATCGGCGCCATGCGCGGTGGCGAGCCGTCCGGTGCGGGCGGCGCCGTCGGTGGCGAGGGCACGGAAGCCGAAAGCGGGCATGGTCATCGCCCGCCGGCCTCGGGCCGGCGCCGAACGCCGCGCCGATCCGTAACGCGACGGGACTCGACCTCACCGGCTTCCTGCTGATCCTGGAAAGCAACCACGCCCGCCACGCGCTGGTCCGGCACGGCGATCCGCGCACCGAGGCGCAGCGCGGCCAAATGGCGCTGGAGGCTGCGGATCTGGCGCTGGTCGCGGCGATCCTGTGCGCACCGGACGCAGTGCGGGCCGGGGAGATCAGCCGCCGCGGTGCTCCGACCGCGGTTTTTGTCCGCCGCATCGGCAAGGCGGAGTATGTCGTAGTCACCGAGCTGCGCCTGAGCGCGCGGACCATCGCCTTCAAGACGATGCTGAAGCGCCCGATCCGCGGTACAAGAAAATAGCCCCGAGGGACCCCCATGCCGGCGCCCGAAGGCGCCCCCCAGGAGTTTACGGCCGTACCCGGCCTCAGGACCAAGGTCCATATTAGCCGCCCACCCCGGCCGGTTCAAGCAGACACGCATCGCCATAGGAATAAAACCGATACCCGGTTGCGATCGCATGCGCGTAGGCCGCCCGCATCCGCGCCGTGCCGGCAAAGGCCGAGACCAGCATGAACAACGTCGAGCGCGGCAGGTGGAAATTGGTCAGCAGCCGGTCCACCGCGCGGAACCGGTAGCCGGGCAGGATGAACAGCTCCGTCTCCGCGGCGAAGGGCCGGATGGTGCCGTCCGGGGCCGCGGCGGTCTCCAGCAGGCGCAGCGCGGTCGTGCCGACAGCCACCACCCGCCCGCCGGCCGCGCGCGCGGCGTTGATCGCCTCCGCGGTCGCGGCGCTGATCTCCCCATGTTCGGCGTGCATGTGGTGGCGGGTCACGTCGGCCTCCCGCACCGGCAGGAAGGTGCCGGCGCCGACATGCAGGGTGAGCGTGGTCCGGCGCACGCCGCGCGCGTCCAGTGCGGCCAGCAGCCCGGGGGTGAAATGCAGCCCGGCGGTGGGGGCGGCGACGGCGCCCTCGGCGCGGGCGAACACGGTCTGGTAGTCGGTCGCATCCGCCGCCGTCGGGCCGTCCGGGCGGGCGATGTAGGGCGGCAGGGCGAGCTGCCCGGCACGCCGCAGCGCCGCAGCGAAATCGGCCCCGGTCGCGCTGAACGCCAGGACCACCCCGCCGTCCAGCGCGACCTCCCGCACGTCGGCGGCAAGGTCCGGGCCGGGCTCCGCGGCGGGCAGCGGCGCGAAGCGCAGCACGTCGCCCGCACGCAGCCGCCGCGCGTTGCGGGCGAGCGCGTGCCAGGTGCCGTCCGCCAGCTCCCGATCGAGCGTGATGCCGATGCGCGCCGCCCCGCGCCAGGCGCGGAGCTGGCCCGGGATCACCCGCGTATCGTTGCTGACCAGGATATCCCCCGGCGCGAGCAGGTCGGGCAGGTCGCCCACGATCCGGTCCTCCAGCGTCGCCCCGACCGCCAGCAGCCGCGCCTGCTCGCGCGGGCGGGCCGGATGCTGGGCGATGCGGTCGGGCGGCAGGATGAAGTCGAACTCGGAGAGGTCCATCGGGGTCCGTACGCTTGCCGGCCGCGCACCGGCCGGGCATGAGCGGCGGAGATGGCCGCAGCCGCGCCGTTGCGCAAGCCGGCATCGGACCGGGCCTGATGCGGGCGGAATGGGCGGGAGCTGAAAAGGGGATGACACTGTCCTTCGAGATCAGACGCCACGCATGCCTGGGCTCCACCAACGACGAGGCGCTCCGCCTGGCCGCCGCCGGCGCGCGCGCCGGCACGGTGGTGGTGGCCGCGACGCAGAGCGCCGGCCGCGGCCGGCAGGGCCGGGTGTGGGCCAGCCCGCCGGGCAACCTCCATGCTTCCGTCCTGCTGCGCCCCGGGGTGGGGACGGAGCGGCTGGGGGAGCTTGCCTTCCTCGCCGGGTTGGCGGTGGCCGAGACGGTGGCTGGACTGCTGCCGCCGGAGCGGCGGGTGAGCCTGAAATGGCCCAACGACGTGCTGGTCGATGGCGCCAAGATCGCCGGCATCCTGATCGAGCAGGCGGGCGACGCGGCGATCCTGGGTATCGGGCTGAACGTCGCCCACCGGCCGCCGGCGACGCCCTATCCGGCAACCGCCCTGGCGCTGACAGGGACGGAGGTCGAGGTCGAGACGGTACCTGCAGCGGCTGCTGGCAGCCCTCGGCGCGGGGCTGGCGCTCTGGCAGGCGCACGGGTTTGCCGCCATCCGCAGCGCCTGGCTCGCCTGGGCGCATCCGGTGGGCACGCTGCTGCAGGTGCGGCTGGGCGGCAGCGCCGAGACCGGCACGATCGCGGGGCGCTTCGCGGGGATCGATCCGGCCGGGGCGCTGCTGCTGGAGACCGCGGCGGGGCCGCAGCGGATCGTGGCGGGCGAGGTCGCGCGGTAGGGCGACCGCCGCGCCGCCCTGGCCGCCGGCATGACCGCGGAGCTAGCATTTCCCGCAACGGCCGCGTCCCGGGGGAAAACCATGCGCATCACGACGATCGAGGACCTGCACTGCAACGCCGGCTGGCGCGACTTCTCCTTCCTGAAGATCGGCACCGACGACCGGGCCGGTCGGCTGGTCGGAATACATGGAAGTCGTACGGCTCGCAGGGACTTTCCGAGGTGATCCGCCGGCTCGGCGCACGGCTGATCGGCGCCGATCCGCGCCCGGTGGAGCGGCATACCGCCTTCCTGCACGGCGTCACCCGCCAGGCGCCCGGCGGGATCAACCAGCAGGCGATCGCGGCGATCGAGAATGCACTGGTGGACCTGAAGGCGCGCGCGCTCGGCGTGCCTGTGTACGAGCTGCTGGGCGGGCCGATCCGCGAGCGGCTGCGGCTCTATTGGTCGCATTGCGGATCGTACCGGGCGTTGTACGGGGAGCAGTTCCGCGCCTGGACCGGGGCGGCGCCGATCCGCTCGCTCGACGATGTCGCCGCCCAGGGGGCGGAGGTGGCGGCGCGCGGCTTCACGGGCCTGAAGACCAACATCATGCGCTTCGACGGGCCGGAACCTGGACTGCACATGCCGGGGTTCAACGCGCCCTTTGCGCCGGATCTGCCGGTGGACCGCGGGCTGATCGCGGGACTGCGCGCGCAGATGGCGGCGTTCGCCCGCGGCGCCGGGCCGGGCGTGGGGCTGCATCTCGATCTCAATTTCAACTTCCGCACCGAGGGCTACATCCGCATCGCGCAGGCGCTGGAGGAATTCGACCTGGCGTGGCTGGAGGTCGATTCGCTACGATCCCGCGGCATTGGCCGAAATCCGGCGGTGTTCGCGCACCCGCATCGCGTCGTGCGAATCGCTGTTCGGCCGGCGCCAGTTCCGCCCGTTCTTCGAGCATCAGGCGGTCGACGTGGCAATCATCGACGTGCCATGGAACGGCATCCTGGAATCGATGAAGATCGCAGCGATGGCGGAGAGCTTCGAGATCAACGTCGCGCCGCATAATTTCAACGGCCATCTGGGCACGTTGATGAGCGCGCATTTCTGCGCCGCGATCCCGAACTTCCGGGTGATGGAGATCGATGTGGACGAGGTTCCGTGGAAGGACGCACTGGTCACCGCGCCGCCGGTGGTGCAGGGCGGGGAATTGCTGATCCCGAGCGGGATCGGCTGGGGCGCGGAGGTGAACGAGGAGGTGGTGCGGGCGCACCCGCCGGCCGGGCGGGTCTGGTCGTAACGGCAGCGGGGCGGAAGAACGTGACGGGTCCCGTTCACGCTTCGGAAGCATGCAGGGACGAAAATACCGCCGGACCGATGGATCGGTGCCGGCCGAACGCGCCGATTTGCTGCCGAGGCCGCAGAGGACCGGAGGTCACAGAGAAGATCAGAAGCAGGGACAGCGTCAGGATGGGAGACGATGATTCCGTCACGAACTCGGTCATCGGCATGGCGATCAAGGTGCACCGCTGCCTTGGCCCCGGCTTGCTCGAGTCGGTCTACGAAGCCTGTCTCTGCTCCGAACTCGGGCAGGCCGGCCTGCCGTATCGGCGACAGGCGGCGGTCCCGGTGGTCTATGGGGATATCCGGCTCCCGCGCGGCTTTCGCGCCGACATCATCGTCGGCCAGGAAGCGATCCTGGAGATCAAATCCGTGGAGCGTATCCTGCCGCTGCACGAAGCCCAGATGCTGACCTATCTCCGCCTGAGCGGCTGCCGGGTCGGGCTGCTGCTGAACTTCAACACCCTTCTGCTGAAAGACGGCATCCGGCGCTTCATCCCGTAGGGCTCTGCCTTCTCGGCGCCCTCTGGCCCTCTGCGATCTCGGCGCCGAATCGGCGGATGCACGCGGCATGGAGACGACTCGAGCCGCCGTCCCTGCTCGCCTCGCGAGAGCGGTCGCAACGGAACGACGGCGCCAGCCCTACTCCGCCGCCAGCCCCAGCCTCGCCTCCGCCCACACCGAAGTGTCGTGGAACACCGCGCCCCCGGCCGGCGGGTGTGGTCGTAGCGGCGACGGGGCGGAAGAACGCGACGGGCCCCGTTCACGCTTCGGAAGCATGCAGGGACGAAAATACCGTCGGACCGATGGATCGGTGCCGGCCGAACGCGCCGATTTGCTGCCGAGGCCGCAGAGGACCGAAGGTCGCAGAGAAGATCAGAAGCAGGGACAGCGTCAGGATGGGAAACGATGATTCCGTCACGAACTCGGGCAGGCTGGCCTGCCGTATCGCTGCCTGGTCGGGCTGCTGCTGAACTTCAACACCCTCCTGCTGAAAGACGGCATCCGGCGCTTCATCCCGTAGGGCTCTGCCTTCTCGGCGCCCTCTGGCCCTCTGCGATCTCGGCGCCGAATCGGCGGATGCGCGCGGCATGGAGACGACTCGAGCCGCCGTCCCGGCTCGCCTCGCGAGATCGGTCACAACGGAACGACAGCGCCAGCCCTACTCCGCCGCCTGCGCCAGTCGCGCCTCGGCCGCCTCCGCCCACACCGCCGTATCGTGGAACACCGCGCCCCCCGCCGGCGGGGCGGGGTCGTCGCTGGTCAGCGCATTGATCCCGATCCCGCCCTCGTAGCATTCGCTCGGCCAGACGCTTTCCACCACCAGCACGCCCGGCTGCACGCCGTCGAACAGCCGCGCGTGCAACACCACGTCCCCGCGCGCATTGCCGAGCCGCACCCGGCCGCCCTCCGCCACACCCAGCCGCGCCGCATCAGCGGGATGCAGCAGCACCGTCGGGCGTCCCTCGCGCCGGCGGGAACCCGGGGTTTCGGTGAAGCTCGTGTTCAGGAACTGCCGCGCCGGCGCGGTGACCATGCGGAACGGGGCGTCCGCCGGCCGTTCGTCGATGATGGCGAAATGATCCGGCAGCTTCGGCATCGCAGCGCCAAACGGGCCGAGTGCCGCCCAGTCCGGCGCGAACCGGAACCTGCCCCCCGGCTGCGGGAATCCCGTCCAGGAAATGCGCGTCGGCGAACGGCTCCGCCGCATCCACCCAGCGCCGCTCGCGCACCGTTTCCGCATCCGGCCAGCCCGAGGCGCGCAGGGTGGCGTCGATCATCTCCCATTCGCGTCATGGCGAAGCCCGGATGCACCGCGCCCAGCCGCGCCGCGAGCGCGTTGCACCACCGCGTGGTTCGACCGGCATTCCCCCGGCGGTTCGATCAGCTTCGGACCGATCTGGATGTAGGTGTGGCCGCCGGCCTGGTACAGGTCGTCGTGCTCCATGAACATCGTCGCCGGCAGCACGATGTCGGACCAGCGCGCGGTTTCGGTCAGGAACTGTTCGTGCGTGCAGACGAACAGGTCCTCGCGCGCGAAGCCGCGCCGCACCGGTTGCTGTCGGGGCAGACGGCGAGCGGGTTCTGGTTCTGGATGAACAGCGCGTGCACGGCGGGCCCGTCGCCCAGTTCGGCCCGATCGCCGGCGAGCACGGCGCCGATCCGGCTCATGTCCATCGCGCGGACGGACAGGTCGCGCACGTCGAGCCCCTCGATCAGCGTCTTGTCCCAGTGATACAGGCCGCGGTTGCTCCACAAAGCGCCGCCGCCCTCATGCGCCCAGGTGCCGGCGACGGTGGCGAGGCGATGTCACCGCGTGCAGGTTGGACGCGCCGTTGCGCGAGCGGGAGAACCCGTAGCCCAGCCGGATGTAGCTGCGTTGCGTCGATGCCATAGAGCGCCGCGAAAGCCTCGATCTCGTCCACCGACAGCCCGGTGATTGCCGCCGCCCACGCCGGCCCGCGCGACGCGAGATGCGCTTCCAGCGCTTCGGGACAATCGGCGTAGCGCGCCATGTAGGCGCGGTCGGCCCAGCCGTCGCGGAAGGCGATGTGCATCAGCGCGCAGGCAAGCGCCCCGTCGGTGCCCGGACGCAGCATCAGGTGCAGGTCCGCCACCGCGGCGGTGCCGGAACGATACGGATCGACCACGACCAGCTTCGCCCCGCGCGCCTTCCGCGCCCGCGTCACATGCGTCATCACGTTGACCTGGGTGGCGACCGGGTTGCCGCCCCAGATCACGATCAGGTCGGAGTGCGCCATCTCGCGCGGATCCGGCCCGCGATAGCCGCCGACGCCGGCGAACCAGCCCGCCTCGCAGATCGAGGTGCAGATCGTCATTTTCTGCCGCGAATAGCGCATCACGTGGCGCAGCCGGTTGATCCCGTCGCGCTGCACGAGGCCCATGGTGCCGGCGTAGTAGAACGGCCAGACCGCCTCCGCCCCGTGCCGCGCCGCCATCGTGCGCAGCGCGTCGGCGGTGCGGTCCAGCGCCTCGTCCCAGGAAATCTCCCGGAACTGGCCCGACCCTTTCGGCCCGGTGCGCAACAGCGGCCGGGTCAGCCGGTCGGGATGGTGGATGCGCTCGGCGTAGCGCGAAACCTTCGCGCAGATGACGCCCTGCGTGTAGTCGTTGTCCGCCGCGCCGCGCACGGCGCCGATGCGCGCCCCGTCCAGCACCTCCACCTCCAGCGCGCAGGTGGAGGGGCAATCGTGCGGACAGACGGACGCGCGCACCGGCATGGCGGGATCAACTCCGGTAGTCGGGGCGATCGTTCTCGATCAGCCGCAGCGCCGCGTCCCAGACCATGGCGTAATGCTCGTCGTTCTCCTGGCCGCGGAACTGTTCGGCGGTGTGGCGGCAGACGTCCTCCGGCGGGGTCAGCAGCTCGTGCCCGCCGGCGAGTGCCGCCACCTGCGCGGCACAGGCGCGTTCCAGCATGTAGGTCATGTGGAACGCTTCCACGATCGAGGTCCCGCCCACCAGCAGCCCGTGGTTCTGCAGCACCATCGCCTTGTGCGCGCCGAGGTCGGCCACCAGCCGGTCGCGCTCCTCCAGATCGAGGGCGATACCCTCGTAGCCGTGATAGCCCAGCCGGCCGTAGAATTTCAGCGCGTGCTGGCTGATCGGCAGCAGCCCCTTGGGATGGGCCGAGACGGCGATGCCGGCGGCGGTGTGGGTATGCACGACGCACAGCAGATCGGGCCGCGCCATGTGGATCGCGGAATGGATCGTGAACCCGGCCGCATTGACCCGCCGGCTCTGCCCGTCGTCGGCTTCCACCACGTTGCCGTCGAGATCGATCTTCACCAGGTCCGACGCCCGCATCTCGTGGAAATTCACGCCGTAGCGGTTGATGAGGAAATGGTGCTCCGGCCCCGGCAGGCGGGCGCTGATATGGGTATAGACGAAATCGGTCCAGCGGTGGTGCGCGACCAGCCGATACAGCGCGGCGAGGTCGCAGCGGATGGCCCACTCGGCATCGGAATAGCCGGCGCGGGTGGCCTCGGGGGCGAGCACGTTCATGCGGTGTCTCCGAACGGATGCGAGGGCGCGAGCATCCGACGACGGCGGGGGCGGCGTCAACGTGCGCCGCGGGGCGCATTAGCGGATTGCTAACCCGGACCTGCGATCTGCCGGGCATTCCGCGCCGCTCGGCTCATGCGGACGGAGCCACCCAGAACGGAGACCCCGTATGTCGTCCAGCTTTTCCCTCCGCCCGCTTGCGACGCTGGCCCTCGGCCTTGGGCTCGCGGTTGCCCCGATGGCCCTGGCGCAGGCGGCCAGCCACGTGAAATCCGCCGTCCTGCACGGCTACAAGACCGAGGCCGAGGCGAAGACCGGTTGCACCGGCGACGAGGTCGTCTGGCGCGCCCACGGCAGCAAGGTATTCCACAAGGCGGGGTCGAAGTATTTCGGCAAGACCAAGCGCGGCGCTTTCGTCTGCGAGAAGGCTGCCGAGGCGAAGGGCCTGCACGCCGCGAAATCCTGATCGTGCAACGATCCGCCGCGGCCGGGGGCCTCCCGGTCGCGGCGTCCGGCCTCAGGTACATGTGCTGGCCGCCGTTGATCGACAGCGTGCGACCCGGTGATGAAGCTCGGCCTCGTCGGCGGTCAGGAACGCCACGCCGCGGGCGATGTCGTCGGCATGGCCCAGCCGGCCCACCGGGATGCGGGCGACGATCTTCGGCCAGCACGTCGGCCGGCACCGCGCGCACCATCTCGGTATCGACATAGCCCGGCGCGATCGCGTTCACCGTGATGCCGTAGCGCGCGCCTTCCTGCGCCAGCGCCTTGGTGAAGCCGTGGATGCCGGACTTCGCGGCGGCGTAGTTCACCTGGCCGTACTGCCCGGCCTGGCCGTTGATGCTGCCGATGTTGACGATGCGGCCGAACTTGCGCTCGCGCGCATGCCGTCGAACGTCAGCTTGCACAGGTTGTAGCAGGAGCCGAGGTTGGTATCGATCACCGCGTCCCACATCTCGCGCGATCATGCGCGCAAGCGTGCCGTCGCGGGTGATGCCGGCGTTGTTGACCAGGATCTCGATCGGCCCGAAGCGCTCGGCTGATCTCTGCCACCCCGGCCTGGCAGGCCTCGAAATCGCCGACGTCGAACTAGACCACGGGGATGCCGGTCGCGGCCCGGAACGCCTCGCGCCGCCGCGTCGTTGCCGGCGTAGTTGGCGACGACGGTCCGGCCCTGGGCCTTCAGCGCCGCGGCTGATCGCCGCGCCGATGCCGCGCGTGCCGCCGGTGACCAATGCCACGCGTGCCATCCTGGAACCCTCCCGCTATGGTTCACGTCGCCCGCAGGCTAGCACCGGCCCGAAGGCGGTGCAGCCCGTAAATCCCCCGGGCAGGCCGGACGCCGGCAAAAAAAGGAACACGACAGCATGGTCCGGCTCGACGTGATCGTGACCCGCGGCGGCGACGGCGGCGAGACCTCGCTCGGCGACGGCGCCCGGTTGCGCAAGGACGCACCCAGGATCGAGGCGATCGGCGCGGTCGACGAGGCCAACGCCGCGATCGGCGCGCTGCGCGCGGCGCTGGCCACGGCGGACGCCGCTGCCGATGCCCCCACGGATGCCCCCTTGGCGCGGATCCAGAACGACCTGTTCGACCTCGGCGCCGACCTCGCCGTCCCCGGCGAAGGCGGCGCCCGGCTGCGCATGTCCGCCGCCCCGGTCCTGCGCCTGGAAGCCGAGGTCGCCGCCATGAACGCCGCCCTGCCGCCGCTCACCAGCTTCATCCTCCCCGGCGGCAGCCCCCCGGCGGCGGCGGCGCATCTGGCGCGCACCGTCACCCGCCGCGCCGAACGCGCCGTGGTGCGCCTGGCCGCGGACGAGCCCGTGACGCCGGACGCCCTCCGCTACCTCAACCGCCTGTCGGACCATCTGTTCGTGCTGGCCCGGGTGCTGAACGGCAACGGGGCGGGGGACGTGCTCTGGGTACCGGGCGCGAACCGGTAACGGCGGGATACGCAGCAAGGCTCGACACCGGGCTCACGCGCCCCTACATGTGACCAACCAGATGGTCAGGAAGCCGCCATGCCCACCGTCACCCTCGCCGACGCCAAGGCGCATCTGAGCGACCTCGTGTCCCGCGCGGCCGCCGGCGACCCGGTCTGCATCACCCGCCGCGGCAAGCCGGTCGCCCGTCTCGCCGCCGCCGAAGCTCCGCGGCGCCGGATCGACCCGGCGGCCCTGCGCGCACTGACGGACGCCATGCCGCTCCAGGCCGAACCCGCCGGCGCGCTGCTCCGCCGCCTGCGCGACGACGCCAGGTATTGACCCTCTACCTCGACACCTCCCTGCTGGTCGCCGCCCTGACGCAGGAGACGGAGACCGCCCGCCTGCAGACCTGGCTCGGCGCGCAGGACCCGGAGGCGCTGGCGATCAGCCCCTGGGTGATCACCGAATTCTCCTCCGCCCTCGCGCTCAAGCTGCACGCCGGACAGATCGCGCCCGCCCATCGGGCCGCCGTGCTCGCCGCCTTCACCCGCCTGATCGCCGACAGCCTGACCGTGCTGCCCGTCGCGGCCGAGGCCTTCCGCACGGCTGCCCGGTTCACCGACCAGGCCGCGCTCGGCCTGCGCGCCGGCGACGCGCTGCACCTCGCGGTCTGCGCCGGGGCGGGCGCCACGCTCTGCACCCTGGACCGCCGGCTCGCCGCGGCCGGCCCGACGGTGGGCGTGGCGACCCTCGTGCCTTAAGCGGGGGTGCCATGGGCGCGGGTGCCATCGGCGCGCGGGGCGTTGTCCGGACTCGGGTGCGGTCTGATATAGAAGCCCCGGACCTCAGGAACGCAGCATGAACGATTTGTTCGGATCGAGCCGCGCCGGCAAGCCGGCCGCCAGGCCCGCCCCGCGCGACGCGGCCGCGTCGAGACCCGTCGCGCGGGCAGACGCGGACAGCTACTCGGCCAAGGACATCGAGGTCCTGGAAGGGCTCGAACCCGTCCGCCGCCGCCCGGGGATGTATGTCGGCGGCACCGACGAGGCCGCGCTGCACCACCTCGCCGCCGAGTTGCTCGACAACGCCATGGACGAGGCCGTCGCCGGCCACGCCAGCTTCATCGAGATGACCCTGGAGCAAGGCAATTTCCTCACCGTGCGCGACAACGGCCGCGGCATCCCGGTCGATCCGCATCCGAAGTTCAAGCACCTCAGCGCGCTGGAAGTGATCCTGACCACCCTGCATTCGGGGGGAAAATTCGGCGGCAAGGCCTACGCGACCTCCGGCGGCCTGCACGGGGTCGGCAGTTCGGTCGTCAACGCGCTGTCCGAACGGCTGGAGGTGGAAGTCGCGCGCGACCGGACCCTCTGGACGCAGGCCTATGCGCGCGGCAAGCCGCTCGGCAAGCTGGTCAACGCCGGCCCGGTGCAGAACCGCCGCGGCACCACTATCCGCTGCAAGCCCGATCCGGAGATTTTCGGCGCCCTCGCCTTCTCCCCGGCGCGGCTCTATCGGCTGTGCCGCTCCAAAGCCTATCTGTTCCGCGGCGTCGAAATCCGCTGGGCCTGCGATCCCGCCCTGCTCAAATCCATAGCCGACGTCCCCGCCGAGGCGGTGCTGCATTTCCCCGGCGGCCTGCGCGACAGTCTGGAAGAAGACATCGCCGATGCCGCCCGCGTGCTGCCCGCCCCCTGGTCCGGCGAGGCGGCGCTGCCCGGGGAGGACAGCGGCCGACTGGAATGGGCCGCCGCCTGGCTGGAATCCGCCGATGGCTTCCTCCATTCCTACTGCAACACCGTCCCCACCCCGGAAGGCGGCACGCACGAGGCCGGCTTCCGCGCCGCCCTGCTGAAGGGCCTGCGCGCCTGGGGTGAACACCGCGGTAACCGCCGCGCGGCCGCGCTCACCGCCGAGGACGTACTGGGACCGCTCGCCGCCAAGCTGTCGGTCTTCCTGCGCGAGCCGCAGTTCCAGGGCCAGACCAAGGAGAAGCTCACCAGTCCGGACGCCGCACGCCTGGTGGAAACCGCGCTGCGCGACCGGTTCGACCATTTCCTGGCCGGCGATCCGGCGCAGGCGGACAACCTGCTCGCCTTCGCGATCGAGCGTGCCGAGGAACGGCTGCGGCGCAAGGAAAGCAAGGACACCGCCCGCAAATCGCCCACCCGAAGGCTGCGCCTGCCCGGCAAGCTGACGGACTGCACGCGGGAAAACGCCGCCGAGACCGAGATCTTCCTGGTCGAGGGCGATTCCGCCGGCGGCTCGGCCAAGCAGGCGCGCAACCGGGACACCCAGGCCGTGCTGCCGCTACGCGGAAAAATCCTGAACGTGGCGTCCGCCTCGGCCGACAAGCTGCGCGCCAACCAGGAGCTGAAGGATCTGATCGAGGCGCTCGGCTGCGGCGTCGGCGACCGGTTCGACCGCGCCCGGCTGCGTTACGGTCGCGTCATCATCATGACCGACGCCGACGTGGACGGCGCGCATATCGCCTCCTTGCTGATGACGTTCTTCTACCGCGAGCTGCCGGAACTGGTGCGCCACGGGCACGTCTACCTGGCGCAGCCACCGCTGTACCGCCTGACCCACGGCGGCACGTCGATCTATGCGATGGACGATGCGGACCGGGTACGCAAGGAAAAGCAGCATTTCAAGCCCGGGACCAAGATCGAGGTGAGCCGCTTCAAGGGCCTGGGCGAGATGCCGCCGTCGCAACTGAAGGAAACGACGATGGACCCCACCCGGCGCACCCTGCTGCGGGTGGTCGCGCCGCCGGAGGACCGGGCGGCGACCAACGCGCTGGTGGAAAGCCTGATGGGCAAGCGCCCGGAATTGCGCTTCCAGTTCATCCAGGAGCGGGCGGGAAGCGTGGCGGAGGTGGACGTGTGACCGGCCCGGGCCTCGGAGCGCCGATATGGATCCGCTGACCCTGTTCGGATTGTTCGCGGTCTCGGCCATGCTCGTCTGCTATGCCTGCGAGCAGCGCAGCCCCTGGTTCGTGCTCGGCTTCGCGGGCGCCTGCGCCCTCGGCTCCGTGTACCGGATTCCTGCAGGGCGCGTGGCCCTTCGGCCTGGTGGAGGCGATCTGGGCGCTGGTGGCCCTGCGGCGCTGGCGGCATTCCCGGGCGGCATCGGTCTGAGATCGCCCGCCGGGGCTTTGCCTCCGGGTCCCGGCATGGATAGAAGCATCGCCGAGAGCGGCCGCGTCGCCTCCCCGCCATACGTCACATTCCCCGGGATCGCGCATGACAGTACCCATCGAAACCGACGTCGCCATCGTCGGGGCAGGCCCCGCCGGCCTGTTCGCCGTATTCGAGCTCGGCATGCTGAAACTCACGTCGGTGCTGATCGATGCGCTGGCCGAGCCGGGCGGGCAATGCGCCGCACTCTATCCGGAAAAGCCGATCTACGACATCCCCGCCCATCCGGCGATCGACGCCGGCGCACTGATCGACGCGCTGGAACGCCAGATCGCGCCGTTCGCCCCGCGCCGGCTGCTCGGCGAACGGGTGACGGAGCTCGCGGGGACTGCTGGTGCGTTCCGCCTGACGCACCGACCAGGGCGGCGAAGTGCATGCGAAAGCGGTCGTCATCGCCGCCGGCGCCGGCGCTTTCGGCCCCAACCGCCCGCCGCTGCCCGGGCTCGCGGCGTATGAGGCGACCGGCGCGGTGCGCTATCTCGTCCGCGCCCGCGAGAGCCTGCGCGGGCGGCGCGTGGTGATCGCCGGCGGTGGTGATTCCGCGGTCGACTGGGCCCTGGCGCTCAAGGACATCGCGCAGGTCGCGGTGGTGCACCGGCGCCCGCATTTCCGTGCCGCGCCGGAAAGCGCGGCGGCGCTGAAAGCCGCCGCCGCACAGGGCGAAGTGGAGCTGGTCATTCCCTACCAGCTCGCCGCGCTGCACGGGACCGACGGCACCCTGGCCGCGGTCGAGGTCGCCACGCTTGCCGGCGAGACCCGTGCACTGCCCGCCGACGTGCTGCTTGCCTTCTTCGGCCTCGCCGCCGAGCTCGGCCCGATCGCCGGCTGGGGGATCGCGCTCGACCAGCATCGGGTGCGCATCGATCCCGCCACCTGCGAAACGAGCGTGCCCGGCGTGTTCGCGATCGGCGACGTGGTCAGCTACCCGGGCAAGCTGAAACTGATCCTGCAGGGATTCAGCGAGGCGGCGATGGCCGCGCACGCGATCTCGCGCGCCGTGCATCCCGGCCAGGCGCTGCATTTCGAATACTCGACGACGCAGGGCGTTCCGGCCGGCTGACCGGCGCGCGTCTAGACCCGCGGCGGGACGTCCAGCCGCACCACGATCCCCTCCAGCTCCGGCTTCGGCGCCGGATAGCGGCGCATCACCTCCGGATCGTGACCCGGCACGATATGCGCCGGGCTAGGCGCGGCCTGGCGCAACAGGTCGTAGCCCTCCAGCATCTGGCCGATATGGAAGGCGGTGGTGAACACCCGTTCCGTTTCCATGTGTCTCGTAGTAGTGCGTCACGTCGGAGGCCACCACGACCCAGCCGCGCGCGGTGTGCACGCGCAGGAATTGCAGCCCCGCCGAATGCCCGGGTGCGGGATGCAGGGTGATGCCGGGCGCCAGTTCGTGCGGACCGTTGTACAGATGCACGCGGCGCGCGTAGTTCATCCGCACGATGCCGACCACATCATCGACCTCGAAGGAATGCGCGAGCTTCGCGTAGCGCATGTAGCGGCCCACCGCGTAATGCAGCTCCGGCTCCTGGAGGTGGAATTCGGCGATTCGGAAAGCGGTCGAAATTGCCCACGTGGTCGTAGTGCAGATGCGTCAGCACCACGTCCTTCACCGCCGCCGGATCGACGCCGACCAGGCGCCAGCGCCTCCACCGGGCAGCGCAGGAACGTCCGGCCGCGCTTCTGCGCCACCGGTTCGGTGAAGCCGGCGTCGATCACCACTGCACGGCCGGCGCCGATCGCCACCCAGACGAAATAATCCATCGGCATCGGCCCGTCATGCGGGTCGCCGCCGATGAAATGATCGGACCGGCGCGCCTCGCGGGTCGCGTAGCGGATCGCATAAAGCTCGTGGATCGGCGGTTCGGACATTGGTTTTCCCCCGGGCATCGGCCTCGCGTGGCCGGTTCGGCGCCGCACACCGACGAGGCCGGGACGCGCGCCACCAGGACCGATCGTCGCAGGAACCGCCGGAGCGGGAAACCCCCGTCACCCCTGCGTAACGCAAAAAGGGGCCGGACGGTGCCGGCCCCTTTCCATCACGCAAAGAGCGATCAGGCGGCGACGCGCGCCGCCTCGCTCGGGTCGTTGGCGATCTGGCCGCCGGCCGTCCCCTGGGGACCGCCAACCGGAATGCGGCGCGGCTTCAGCGCCTCCGGCACGACGCGCTTCAGACCGACGTGGAGCAGGCCGTTCTGCAGATCCGCGCCCTCGACCACCATATGGTCGGCGAGCACGAACCGCCGCTCGAAGGCGCGTCCGGCGATGCCGCGATAGAGCACCTCGCCCTGGCCGGCGTCCTGGGCGACGCGTCCGGTCACGGTGAGCGTGTTGTCCTTCGCCACCAGCTCGATATCGTCCGGCTTGAAGCCCGCCACAGCCATGGTCAGGCGGTAGTTGTCCTCGCCGAGCTTCTCGATGTTGTAGGGCGGATAGCCGGACGCCTCGGCCGAGGCGGCGGCGCTGTCCATCAGCCGGGCCATGCGGTCGAAGCCGATGGCGGTGCGGAACAGGGGCGCAAAGTCATAGGTCGTCATAGGAAACCTCCTGAACAGAGCAAGGTTCAACATGCGAGTCGCCCGTACGGGCCGACCCGTCTGCAAGCCCCGGAACCCCGATCGGGCGTTCCGGACGCATCCGAGTTAGGCACCGGCCAGGGGGCGTTCAAGAGGCGCCGCGCCGCACGGCGACTGGAGGCCTCTCCGCTCAGCCGGCCGCCCGATCCGCCTGCGCGGCCGCCGCGTCAAGCGCCGCGGCGATCTCCGGCACGCGCGCCTGCCACCCCGAGCGCGGCACCGCAATCGGCGGCCCGCAGACCACGACGCCACGCCCGAACGGCAGCGGCAGCGCCATGCGGTCCCAGCTTCGCAGGGTCAGGCGCCGCGTGGTCTGGGCCGCGCAGGGCAGCACCGGCGCGCCCGACAGCGCCGCCAGCGCCGCCACCCCCGGGGCCGAGACGCGGGGCGGCCCCTGCGGTCCATCCGGCGTAATCCCGATCACCGCTCCGCGCGCCAACCAGTCGAGCGACCCCTTCAACCCCGCCACCCCGCCGCGGGTGGAAGAGCCCAGCACCACGCCGAGGCCGAACCGGCGCAGGATCGTGCCGAGCAACCGCCCGTCGCGGTGCCGGCTGACCAGCAGGAACACGCGCCGCCCGCGCACCTCGCCCCGCCGGCGTGCCCGCAGCCAGAGCGCGGGCATCAGGGCCAGGCGCTCATGCCAGACCGCGACGATCAGCGCGCCGTCGGCAAGAAAGGGTGCGAGATGCTCCTCGCCCTGCACGCTCCAGCGCGTCGTTCGCAGCGCAACGCCGAGATAAAGGCCGAGCAGCCACGCCAGCGCCCGCCGTACCGCCGCCCCGCGCAGCAGCCGCTTCATGCCCGCGCGCACCCCGGCCGCGGCCCGGAGCGCGGCATCGGTGGCCAGACAGGCAGGACGGACGCATACTGCACCGGGCGGGTCATAAGGGGAGGCGGGCATGACGACCAGAGCGCCGACAGCGATCGTGTTCGACACGTTCGGGACGGTCGTGGACTGGCGCGGCAGCCTGATCGCGGACCTGTCCGCCTTCGGCGCCGCCCGCGGGATCGCCGCCGACTGGACCGGGCTCGTGGACGCCTGGCGCGCGGCCTACCACCCCTCCCTACAGCGGGTGCGCAGCGGGGAACTGCCCTGGACCCGGCTCGACGACCTGCACCGCGCCTCGCTCGACCGGCTGGTGGCCGAGTTCCACGTGGCGGGACTGTCGGAAGCGGACCTGCGCCACATCAACCGCGGCTGGCACCGGCTGAACCCGTGGCCCGATTCGGTGCCCGGGCTCGCCCGCCTGAAACGTTGCTTCATCATCGCACCATTGTCGAACGGCAACGTGGCGCTGCTCACCAACATGGCCAGGCACGCAGGCCTGCCGTGGGACATTGTGTTCGGCTCCGACCTGTTCGGCCACTACAAGCCCGATCCGGAAACCTACCTCGGCGTTGCCCGGCTGCTGGACCTCGAACCCGCCCAGGTCATGATGGCCGCAGCCCACAACGGCGACCTGGCCGCAGCCCGAGCCTGCGGCCTGATGACCGCCTTCTTCCCCCGGCCCACGGAATACGGCCCGCACCAGGCACGCGATTTCAAAGCCGACGCGGAATGGGACGTGGTCGCAACGGATATCGAGGACTTGGCCACCCGCCTCGGCGCCTGATCGCGGCGCGCAAGCGGCGCGCAAGCAAGGCCAAGGGGGCTCTGCCCCCTGGCCTTTCTTTTACTCCGTACGGTAGCGCGCCAGCACCTCGGCATCCGGATCGCAGCCAAGCCCTGCCCCTTGCGGCACGGCCACGCGTCCGTCCGTCGCGTCGGTGAAGGGCGCGAACAGGCTCGCTTCCAGGTCGAGGTAGAGCCGTTCGAACTCGGTTTCCGCCGGCAGGCAGGCGTTGAGATGCAACGAGGCCAGGTAGCCGGGGCCGAAATAGGCGCAGTGCGGCACCAGCCGCACGCCGAACGCCTCGGCCAGCGCCATGATCTTGCGGGCTTCGGTGATGCCGCCGATCTTGGTGACGCTGGGCTGGGCGATATCGATCGCGCCGGCTTCGAACAGGTGGCGGAAGTCGTGCAGGCCGGCGGCGTTTTCGCCGGCGGCGATGGGGATGCCGGCGCGGCGGACGCGCGCCAGGCCGGCGTGGTCTTCCGGCGGCCAGACCGGCTCTTCGAGCCAATGCAGGTGGAACGGGCGCAAGATGTCCGCCATGGCGCAGGCCTCCGCCACGCTCCAGGGGCAGTTCGTATCGACCATCAGCGCCACATCCGCCCCGGCCGCTTCGCGCGCCGCGCGCACGGCGGGCTCGGTGATCTCGTGCAGCTTGACGAAGCGGTAGCCGCGCGCGACCGCCGCGGCGGTATTGCGCGCAACGACCGCGGGATCGCCGTAGCGCAGCAGGCTCGCGTAGGCGGGAACGCTGGCGCAGCGGTTGCCGCCGAGCAACTGATACAGCGGCAGCCCGGCGCGCTTGCCGGCCAGATCCCACAGCGCGATGTCGACGCCCGAGAGCGCGTACACCACCGGACCGTTGCGCCCGAACAGGTGCAGCTTCTGATTGAGGTCGTGCATCAGTCCGGCGATGTCGGTGGCATCGCGGCCGATCAGTTGCGGTGCCACCAGGGTTTCCAGCACGCGCTTCGTCGCGGGCACCACCGCGTGGCCGAACGCCTCGCCCCAGCCGACCAGGCCGTCGTCCGTTGCGATCCGCACCAGCAGGATATCGAGCGTGGTCGACGGACGGCCGGCGATGAAGCGCGGGCCGCCGCCGTTCTCGTACGGAATGCTGACGGTGATGGACTCGATGGAAACGATCTTCATGATACCTGCGCGGCGCTGCTGGTTTCTTCCCCGAGATAGGCCCGTTCCAGCACCTCGGGGGTCAGGCTGGACGTCGCATCGCCTTGCAGCACGATCCGGCCGCGGGCGAGCACGTAGACGCGATCGGCGATCTTCAGCGCCTTCTCGACAAGCTGCTCGACCAGCAGGATGGACACGCCGCGGTCGCGCATCGCAACGGCGACGCCGAGCACGCGATCGACCAGCACCGGCGACAGGCCGGCGGAGGGTTCGTCCAGCATCAACAGCCGCGGCCGGCGCACGATCCCCTGCGCCACCACCAGCATCTGCTGCTGGCCGCCGCTGAGCGACCCGGCGGCAAGGCCCCGCCGTTCCGCCATTTCGGGAAACGCCGCATAAGCCTCTTCCAGCCGGGCCGCGCGTTCGCCGGGCGGCGCGTTGAAGCCGGCGAGCAGCAGGTTCTCGTGCACGCTGAGCGGGGCGAAGACGCGATGGCCTTCCAGCACGTGCACGAGGCCGGCGCGCACCGCCTGCTGTGATGTCGTGCTGCTGAGATCGGCGCCCGCAAAGCGCACCGTGCCAGCGGTTTTCGCCAACAGCCCGGACAGAGCGGAAAGCAAGGTGCTCTTGCCGGCGCCGTTCGGCCCCAGCAGAGCCACGACCTCGCCGGTGCCGACCGTCATGTCGACGCCCTCCAGCACGCGCAGCTTGCCGTAGCCGGCGGTGATGCCGGAGGCGACGAGCAGTTCCGTCCGCTCAGGCGCCGAGATAGGCATGCACCACCTCCCTGTGCGCGCGGATCTCCGCCGGCGTGCCGGCCGCCAGCACCTGGCCGGTGGCAAGCACGGTCACGGTGTCGCAGATGCCGAACACGAAATCCGCATGGTGCTCGACCAGCAGGACGCCCATGCCGAGCCGGCGCATCTCCGCGATCACCGCACCGAGATGCGCGATCTCGCCCCCCGACAGGCCGGCGGCCGGTTCATCGAGCAGCACGAAGCGCGGACGCATCGCCAGGCACCGGGCAATTTCCAGGAAACGCTGCTCGCTGTGCTGCAGCCGGTTGGCCCGCGCCTCCGCCCAGGCGGCGAGACCCACGGTTTGCAGTGCCGCCTGCGCCTGCGCCCGCAGCGCGCGCTCGTCGGTGCGCGGGCGGCCGAACGCCAGCGCCACCTCGCCGAACCCGGCGCGAGCGTGGCGATAGCCGCCGACCATGACGTTCTCGATCACGCTGAGCTCGCCCAGGATGCGCGGCGCCTGGAAGGTGCGCGCGATGCCGAGCGCCGCGCGCTCGCGCACCGACGTGCCCGTGATGTCGCGCGCGCCGATCGCAAGCTTGCCGGCATCGGCGCGGTAGAAGCCCGAAATAATGTTGAGCGCCGTGGTCTTGCCACTGCCGTTCGGCCCGATCAGCCCATGCACGCTGCCGGCGGCGAGATCGAGGCTGATGCCGTCCAACGCGCGCACGCCGCCGAAGGCGCGTACCACGCCGTCAAGGGCAAGCGTTTCGCGCGCCGGCTCCGAAACGCCCGCGGGCCGGGTCGCCGCGCGCATCGCCCCCGGGTTCGGCGCGCCCATGCGATCGATCTGCGGCGGCTGGCGGCCGAACCGCTCGATCAGCTCGGCGATGCCGCCCGGGGCGACCAGCACCACCACCAGCAGCAGCGCGGCGTAGGCGAAATTCGCCCACATCACGAGCGGCGCGGCGAACTCCGGCAGCAGGGTGAGCAGCACGGTGCCGAGCAGCGGCCCGACGACCCGCCCACGCCCGCCGATCAGCACGGCGATGAAGAACAGCACCGACAGATCGAGGGTGAACGCGTCCGGCGTGATGTAGGACTGCACGGTGGCGAACAGCGCGCCGGCCAGGCCGCCCAGCGCGCCGCTCAGCGCGAAGACCAGCAGCTTCACCCGGGCGATCGGGATGCCGGCCAACTCGGCGGCGACATCGGCGTCGCGGATCGCGATCAGCGCCCGGCCCGGATTGCCGGCGGCGATGTTCCACACCAGCCAGGTGGCGACGGCGGCGACGGCGAGCACCAGCGCGTAGAACCCGGCGCTGCTCGCGAACACGCCGTCGAACACCGGCGCCGGCAGCCCGACGCCGCCGCCAGTCAGCGCGCCCCAGGCCAGCGCGACCTGGGTCACGATGATGGCGAAGCCGAGCGTCGTCATCGCGAAATAGAAATGCTTCAGCCGCAGCGCCGGCAGCCCGACCAGCACCCCGGCGATCAGGCCGGTGACGCCGGCGGCAGCCAGCCCGACGAACGGATCGGCACCGAGCTTGTCGACCAGGATGCTCGCGGTATAGGCCCCGACGGCGAGCAGCCCGACGTAGCCGACCGCCAGCATCCCGCCGTAGCCGACCACCAGGTTGAGCCCGGCGACCAGCACCCAGTAGGTCGCCGCCAGGGTGGCGATGTGCACCCAGTAGTCGTTGACGAACAGCGGCAAGGTGGACAACAGCACGGCGCCCGCAATGATGCCGAGCAGCGGCCGCCACACCGACGGCGGCGCCTTGGCCGGTTCGGCCGCGAGGCCCGCGGCCGGGAGGGACATTTGCGCCTCAGACACGTCGCGGCTCCGCGGCTCCGAACAGCCCACGCGGCATCACCAGCAGGATGGCGATGAACACCGTGAAGGCCACCACGCTCACCCAGTCGCCGCCGAACAGGTAGTTGGCGATCTGCTGGATGATGCCGAGCGCAAGCCCGCCCACCAGCGCGCCGCGGTTGCTGCCGAGGCCGCCGATCGCGATCGGGATGAAGCCGTAGAACGTCAGCGACATGCCGTTGGCGAAGAACGCCAGCAGCAGCTCGCCGCCGACGAAGCCGGCGAAGGCGCCGACGACACCGGAAAGGATATAGCTCAGCACCCGCATCCGCCGCTCAGGGATGCCGAGGGCGCGCGCCGCGCCGCTGTCCTCGGAGATCGCGAGGAAGGCGCGGCCGATCAGGGTGTGGTGGTAGAACCATTCCAGGGCGAACACGACCGCGACGCAGGCGAGCGGCGGCAGCCAGTATTCCTCGGACGCGAGCCCCTGGCCGATGCCGAGCAGGGTCGGGAACGGGCGCGGCTCGGTGCCCCACCAGATCGCCACCACCTGCTGGAGCATCAGCGCCACCGCCAGCGTGCTCAGCACGTAGAGATGCTGGTCGATGCTGCGCAGCACCGGGCGCACCGCGATCCGCTCGGTCAACCAACCGAACACGCCGCCGACCGCGAGTGCTGCGAGCAGACCAAGCGGGATCGGCCAGCCCAGCACGGTGATGAAGAAGGCGCCGAACACCGAACCCAGCATGCCGAGCATGCCGGCGGTGAAGCTCATCACCTTCGAGGTCGAATACATGACGTTGTACGCGAGGCCGATCATCGCGTACACGGAACCGATGGCGATGCCGGCCACCAGGATATCGGCAATCATGACGTCCCTGCTCCGCGCGGCATCGCCATCCCCCGCCTCAGTAGCCCGGCGCCAGCGCGTAGGCGCCGTTGCGGAACGAGTTCGCCGCGTTCATGACGATCTCCCCGGTCGGGTAACCGTTGTGGTCGGTCGCCGTGTAGCTGTAGTCGCCGTAGATGCCGGGGTAGGATTTCAGCGCCTGCCAGGCGCCGCGGATCGCTTCCGGCTTCGCCGAGCCGCCGTGCTCGACCGCGTATTTGATGAGCTGGACGGAATCGTAGCCGCAGGCGACCCACCAGAGCGTGGTGTCGGACAGCTTCACCTTGCCGGCCAGATGGGCCAGGAACTGCTGCGTGCGGGCCGGCAGCTTGCCGTCGGCGGCGTAGCTCGTCGAACGGTAGCCGACGATATAGACCTTGTCCCAGTACTCGGGCTTCTTCAGCAGCGACTTCACGCTGCCGGTGCCCATCGCCGGGTGGCCCACCATCGCCACATCCCAGCCGAGGTCGCCGCGGGTATTCATCAGCCGCGCGTTGAGCCCGCCGGAATCCGACCACACCAGCATCGCCTCGGCGTGCGAATCCCGTGCCTTCTGGAGATTGGCGGTGACATCGGTCTGGTTGGCGTCGATCAGGGTGGAGTAGGTCACATCGACGCCGGCCTTCTTCAGCTCGGCGACTGCAAGCTGCATGGTCGCCGTGCCGTAGCCGGTGGCATCGCCGATCACCGCGACCCGCTTCGCCTTCAGCACATCGAGCACGTAGTGCTGCGCCGCCTGGGTCCACTGCTGGTTGGACGGCAACTGGCGGAAGAAATACGGATACTTCTTCGCATCGATCAACTGGTCGAGCACGCCATACACGAGGCTCGGCACCTTGTAGCGCGCGGTGACCGGCTCGGTGGCCAGGCTCTCGCCGGAATTGGTCGGGCCGAGCAGGACGTCGATCTTGTCCTGGTTGATCACCGCCAGCACGTCGTTCACGGCCTTGGTGGGATCGCCCTGGGTGTCGCGGGTGATGAGCTCGAGGTGCCGACCGCCGATGCCGCCGGCCTTGTTCACTTCGTCGACGCCGAAGCGGATGCCGCGGTCGAAGCCGATGCCGGGGGAGGAATTCGCGCCGGTCAGCGCGACCAGCCAGCCGATGCGGATCGGCTTGGGCGCGGCCAGGGCCGGACGCGCGACCGCGAGCGCGGCGCCCGCAACACCGGCCGCCAGGACGGCGCGCCGCGGTACAGAGGTATCGACCATCACGTTCACTCCCGTTCGAACATCTGGGGAACCGGCCGGTCCATGAGCGGACCGCGCTCCATCACGGCGCGGGTTATTCGGGGCTCGCCCCATGATGTCAAATGAGCTATGCGACTATCCAGATAACCCGAAGGTTATGATGTTACGTCCACGTCAGATCGAGATGGTGCGCGCGGTCATGGAACTCGGCAGCGTGACGGAAGCCGCGCGCCGCCTGCACGTCTCCCAGCCCGCGGTGAGCAAGATGCTCCAGCAGGCGGAGGCGCAACTCGGCTTCCGCCTGTTCGTGCGCGAACACGGGCGCCTGCGCCCGACCGCCGAGGCCCGCGCCCTGCTGCCGGAAATCCGCAAGACCGTCGCCGCGATCGAGGATCTGCACCGGCTCGGCGAGGACCTGCGGGAGACGCGCACCGGCGCGCTCGGGATCGCGGCCACCACGTCACTCGCCAACGGGCTGCTGGCGCAGGCGATCCGGCGCTTCCGCGACGACCGCCCACAGGTCCGCCTGGCGCTGCATTCGCTGCTCAACCATGAGGTGGTGGAAATGGTGGCCGAGCAGCGGGTGGATCTCGGCCTCGTGCTGATCCCGGCGGAAGAATCCGCCACCCTGGCACGTGACCTCTGCGCCGCCGATCTCGTCTGCGTCGTCCCGCCCGGCCACCCGCTGCTCCGCCGTGGCCGCGCCGGCCCGGCCGAGCTGTCGCAATGGCCGCTCATTTCGTTCGCCCAGCATCTGCCGATCGGCGCGCTGATCGAGGCGGCGTTCCGCAGCCGCAACCTGCGCCGGACCATCGCCGTGGCGGTGACCCAGTCCGCCACGGCGTGCAGCCTGGTGCGCGACGGTGTCGGCGTTGCCGTGGTGGATGCGTTCGCGGTGACCGATCCGCCGGCGGACGGCCTGGCCGTCGTCGCATTCGAGCCGGGGACCCGCATCGTCGCGCGCCTGCTGCGGGCGCGGCACCGGCCGTTGTCGCGCATCGCCCAGGCGTTCGTCGGCGTGCTGGACCAGGTGGTGGCGGACGGCATCGCCGGGGGACGCATCCACAAGCCGCCGCAGGCCGGCGCCGGACCGGGCTGGGCGGGGGACGACCGGCCGGCTCGGGCCTGACCGCCGCGCCGGCCGAGCCGTGTACGGTAACCGATCCGCAACCAATAGACCGCTAGGGAACCAGCCTGAATCCGAGAGATCGCGGAACCATGGCAGCTCGACGGGGCGGGGCGCGGATCGCGACGGGGCAAGGGCGGCGGCCAAGGCGGCGGGACCGGCGGCAGCCGGCCGGCACGTGCCGCGGCCGGTGCGTTCGGGCCAAATGCGATTGCCCTGACGGCGGAGTAGGATGAGCCTGGGCATACTGTGGCGGTTCGGATACACTGCACCATGCTATCGGTGCGGCTGCCACGCCGGATGGGGCAGCGGCGGCCGCGCGGTGGCCGCGGGTTCGGCAGTGGTGGTCCGGCCGCAGCGAGGGTACCGTGCAACCGACCTGACGTGCGACTGCCGCCTTCACATGAACCTCGCGAGATGCCCGCATGGCGTTCATCGTCGTCGTTGACGACTCCCTGGCGAACCTGGCGATCTATTCGCGCCTGGCCGCCTCCGTGGAGCCTACGGTCAGTGTGTGCACCTTCACCGATCCGTTGCGCGCGCTCGACTGGCTTGCCGCGAACACCGCCGATCTGGTGATCACCGACTACATGATGCCGGCGCTGCACGGCGCCGAACTCACCCGCCGGATCCGCAGTCTGCCGTCCGTCAGCGACGTGCCGGTGATCGTCGTGACCGCCTATGCCGACCGCGATTTCCGGCTCGAGGCGTATGAGGCGGGAGCGAGCGATTTCGTCCAGAGCCCGATCGACCACTCCGAGTTCCGGATGCGGGTGCGCAACCTGCTGCTGCTCGGCGGCCACCAGCGGCTGATCCGCGACCGCGCCCGGGCGCTCGAACAGGAGCTGAAGCAGACCGAGGAATCGCGCGACCAGGTGCTGCGCGACAGCCGCGAGCGCCTGGCGCAGGTGATCGACACCATCCCCGCCATGATCAGCGCGAGCGACGCGGACGGCCGCTGCATCTTCGTCAATGCCTATCGTGCCGCGCTGCTCGGTGACCGCGCCGGCCACCCGAGCGAGGACGAGGAAAGCGTCCGGCTGGACCGGCTGGTGCTCGCCTCGGGCCGGCCGCTGCCGGCGTTCGAGGAAGACGTCATCCTGCTGAACGAGGAGATCCGTACCTTCCTCACCACCAAGTCGCCGCTGCGCGAGGCCGGCGGCCAGGTGGTCGGCGTCCTCAGCATGTCGCTCGACATTTCGGACCGCAAGCGATCCGAGGCGCAGCTCGCGTTCCAGGCGAAGCACGACTACCTGACGTCGCTGCCGAACCGGTCCTATCTCTTCCATCGCCTGGGTCAGCAGCTCGCCGCCGGTCCCGATGCCGGCCAGTCCCTGCTGGCGCTGCATTTCATCGACCTCGACCGCTTCAAATGCATCAACGACGGCCTTGGCCACCACGTCGGCGACTGCCTGCTGAAGGCGGTGGCGCACCGGCTGCAGGAGGCGGTGCGCAGCAGCGACATGGTGGCCCGCCTGGGCGGCGACGAATTCGCGATCCTGCAGAGCGACGCGGCGAGCCTCGCCGACGTCACCCAGCTCGCCGAGCGGCTCAACCAGTTGCTGCTGAAGCCGTTCGTGATCGACGAGCGGGAGATCGTCATCAGCGCCAGCATCGGGGTGACGGTCCATCCGGGCGACGGCGACGGTCCGGAGGAACTGCTGCGCAACGCCGACCTCGCGATGTACCGGATCAAGGCCAGCGGGCGGAACGGCTTCCAGTTCTTCGCCCAGGACATGCTGGCGCGCGCCCGCGCCGAGGTCCAGTTGCAGGCCGCGCTGCGCGGAGCGCTGGCGCGGGACGAGTTCGTGTTGCAGTTCCAGCCGCAGATCGATCTGCGCACCGGGCGCATCGCCGGCACCGAGGCACTGATCCGCTGGCGGCGCGGGCCGGGGGAACTGCTGGCACCGGCCGCGTTCCTCCCGGTCGCCGCCGAAAGCGGCCTGATGGCCGAGATCGACGACTGGGTGCTGCACGCCGCCTGCCGCGAAGCCCGGCGCTGGCTCGACCGGGACGGTGCCGGGCTGCGCATTTCGGTGAACGTCTCCGTCCTGCATGCGCGCGCCGGCGGCTTGCAGAGCCGGGTGGCCCGCGCGCTGCAGCAATCCGGCCTGCCGCCCGCGCTCCTGGAACTCGAGCTCACCGAGGGCGTCCTGCTGCAGGACGCCAACCACGCCGCGGAAGACATCGACGCCCTGCACCGGCTCGGTGTGCGGATCTCGATCGACGATTTCGGCACCGGCTTCTCTTCCCTCGGCCGCCTCGCCACCTTGCGGGTAGACCGGCTGAAGATCGACAAATCCTTCATCGAGACGCTGGATGATCCCAATAGCCTGGCAATCGTCCGCGCGGTCGTGAGCCTCGGCCGGGCGCTCAGGATCGAGGTGGTCGCAGAGGGGGTGGAAACAGCCGCACAGCTCGAACAGGTCCGGGAGGCCGGCTGCGACGCGGTGCAGGGATTCCATACCGGCCGCCCGGTCGGCAGCGAGGAGTTCGCCCGCCTGCTCGCGCACGACACGGCGCTGGTTCCGGCCGGGAGCACCTGATCCATGCGTCGGATCGCGGACGACGCGGCCGGGAAGGCCGGGATGCCCCACCTCGCCCCCCCCCGCCTCGCCCCCTGGCGCGAGCGCGCACGCCTGATCGTCGCCAGCGGCGACGCGGGAATGACCGTGAACCGCCTGATCGCCGGACTGCTGGTGCTGGCGTTCAATACCTGGGCCATCCCGGACGAACGCCACGGCGGCGAACCGATCCTGTCGGCGCTGCTGTATCTCCTGCTGGGCCTCGTGATCGCGGTGCATCTCGCGCTTCGCCCGGCGCCCTCGATGGAACGGCGCATCGTGGCGATGCTGGTCGATATCGGCTCGGTCTCCTACGAGCTGCATATCGGCGGCGGCGCCACCGCCTGGCTGTTCCCCGGCTATCTGTGGGTGGTGTTCGGCAACGGGTTCCGCTTCGGTCCGAGCTTCCTGCTCGCCGCGATGGGCTGCTCGATCGTCGGCTTCGGCACGGTCGCGACCGTGACGCCGTTCTGGAGCAGCCAGCCGCCGCTGGTCACCGGTGTCATCATCGGCCTCGTCATCCTGCCGCTGTATGCGCTGACGCTGATCCGGCGCCTGTCGGCGGCGCGGCACCAGGCCGAGTCGGCGAGCCGCGCCAAGTCGCTGTTCCTCGCCAGCGTGAGCCACGAGCTGCGGACGCCGCTCAATGCGATCATCGGCATGGGCGCGTTGCTGGAAGGCAGCCCGCTCGATCCCGGCCAGGCGGAGATGAGCGGGACCATCATGACCGCCGCGCGCAGCCTGCTGCGGCTGATCGACGGCATCCTCGACCTGTCGCGGATCGAGGCGGAGCGGATGCCGGTCGCGCAGGTCGATTTCGACCTGGTCCGCGAGCTCAGCGAAATCCGTACCATCTTCCTGGCGCAGGCGCGCCAGAAGGGCCTGCGTCTCTATCTGCACGTGACCCCGCGCACGCCCCTGCTGCTGCGCGGGGACGCGAGCCGGCTGCACGAGATCATGCTGAACCTCGTCGGCAACGCGCTGAAATTCACCGATGCCGGCAGCATCACCATCGCGGTAGACGCGAGCCCGCCGGCGGACGGCGCGGCGCAGCTCGCCATCGAGGTGACCGACACCGGCATCGGCATCGCGCCGGAGGCGCAGGCGCGCATCTTCGAGAATTTCACCCAGGCCGACGAGACGATCCTCAACCGCTACGGCGGCACCGGCCTCGGCCTCGGGATCACGCGGAAATTCGTCGAGCTGCTGGGCGGCCGGATCGCGGTACGCAGCACGCCGGGCGCCGGCAGCACCTTCCGGGTCGAGCTTCCCTTCGCGCTGCGACCGGAAGCGCCGCTGGCCACCAGCGGGGACATCGTCCTGCGCGCCTTCGTGCCCGGGGCGCATACCGGCGCCATCGCGCCGCTGCTCGGCCGGCTGCGCCAGGCCGGGGTGCTGATCGAACGCATCGACGCCTGGCCGCCCGGGCTGTTTCCGCCTGACGCGACGCCGCCGGCGACGCAAGCCGCGCCGGACCAGGCCGGCGGCCCCCCCGCCGCGCCTTCATGGCGGGGCGGATGCGTGGTGGCCTTTGCCGCGCTCGATCCGGGCGCCGACGCAGGTTTCCCGCAGCTCCATGCGGCGGGAGCGCTGGCCTTCGTCGCCGTCGGGGGCACCCCGCTTGACGGGCTGCCGCCACCCGCCTGGCAACGCACATTCCTCACCCTGCTCCCGACCGTCGCGACCGACGCGCAGCTCGCCGCGCTGCTCCATCTCCTGCACGGCATGCAGGGGCGGCCGGCCGGCAACGAGGAGCCACCCTGCCCGACGGCGCACGAGAGCTTCCACGTACTGGTTGCCGACGACAACGCGGTGAACCGGCGGGTCCTGCTGAAAATCCTCAGTGCCTCCGGACACACGGTCGTGGCCGTCAGCGACGGCGAGCAGGCGCTGGACGCCCTGGCCGAGCAGGCGTTCGACATCGCCCTGTTCGACGTCAACATGCCGAAGGTCGATGGGATCGAGGCGACGAAAATATACCGCATGGCCTCCCTCGGTCGGGTCTCGGTGCCGATCATTGCGCTGACCGCCGACGCCACGCCGCAGAACCGCACCCGCTGCCTGGAGGCGGGCATGCGGGACTGCCTCGTCAAGCCGGTGGAGCCGGCGAATCTGCTCGCCATACTGGACGAGGCGGTCGCAACGGCACGCCGGGAGGTGCCGCTCGCCTGGCGCCCGGCCGGCAGCACCGCCCCGCGGCAGGCGCCGCCCGCGGCGGTGCCGGCGCTCGACGGTGCGGTGCTCGACAGCCTGCGGGTCCTGGGCGGGGATGAGTTCATCGTCGAACTCGGCGGCAGTTTCTGCGCCGAGGCGCACGCCAGGCTCGATGTGCTGCGCGCGGCTGCCGCCGCCGGCGATGCGCAGGAGTTCCGCGCGCAGGCGCATGGGCTGCGCAGCATCGCCGCCAATGTGGGGGCACGGCCACTCGGCGAGCTCTGCCTGCCGTATCAGACGGTCTCCGCCGCCGAACTGCGCGACGAGGGAGCGGCCTACGTGGCCCGCGTCGCCGCGGAACTGGAGCGGGTGGAGACAGCGCTCGGCCGGTACGGCACCGTCCGGCAAACGCCCGCCGCCCCGCACGCCCGCGGCCCGGCACCCTGGGCCGGAAATGGTTCCGGACCGCAACCGGCTGCCTGATCCGCGTACATACCGCCCCCCATACCGTCCCCCATACCGTCCCCCGGGGGAGACGGGCTGAGCGTGCGTCGCTCCGGGAACCTGGATATGGCCCGCGAGACCATGGCCCGTGGACGCCACGGCTGGCAGACGTCCCCACGCGGATACACCCCCAGGCAGGCACCGGGCGGGCAGGCACCTGGGAGAGGTGCCGCCCGCCCGGGGCGGTGGTTTCAGACACCGGCTGCCTGCTTTTCGGCGATCCTGCTGCTCTGCGCCCGGTCCTGCGCCCCGGCGATGCGGCCCATCCGGCGCAGATCCTGCTCGGACAGGCTGAGCGCGGTGTCCACCCAGAGATCGGTCACATCGAGCAGCTCATCGAGCGTGACCGGGTTGACCCGCCGGCGCACCTTGTAGATGGCGGACTGGGCACGCAGGCGCGAGCGGTTACGCGCGATATAGTCGCGCACGGCCCGTTCGCCCTCGCCTTCCTCCGCCAGCACGTCCACCACGCCGAGCGCATGCATCTCCGCCGCGGTGTACAGACGCCCGCTCAGGATCATTTCCTCCGCCTTGGCCGCACCGATGCGGCGGGAGAGGAAGCTGTAGGCGCCCATGCCGGGGAACAGGTTGAACAGGATTTCCGGCAGGCCGAATTTCGCCTGCCGTTCGGCCACCATCACGTCGCAGGACAGCGGCGCCTCCAGCCCGCCGCCGAGCGCATCACCCTGGATCAGCGCGATCGTGACAACACCGTGACCGTAGCCGGTGTAGTTGGCATATCCCGAGATGACGCAGGCATGGGCATAGCGGCGCAGCCCGTCGCGGTCGCCCTGGCGGATCTTCTCGGCGAACAGACCAAGGTCGCCGCCGAGATTGAACACGCCGCGCGCGCGCGAGCCGAGCACGAAATAGTCGAACGGAGTCTCCGCGCCCTGCGGCGTCGCCGTGAACAGCGCGTCAATCAGCGACTGCATATGTGCAAGATCGCGCAGCAGCGGCAGGGTAAAGCTCGGCCGTTCACGCGGCTTCATGAAGCACCAGAAGGCGCGATCTTCCGCGGTGATCGCGACTTCGAGGTCGGTGTAGGCCTGGCTCGCCACCACCGCATCCGCCGCGGCGCGGGAGATCGGGTCCACTGCGGCCCCGAAATCGGTACGCACCAGGACCGGCATGTCCGTTGCGCCGGCATCGGGGCCAGCGGGGAACGACTTCATGGCGGGCTGCGCGGACCCGGTCTTCTTGGTATCGAGAACGAACGTCATCGTCGGCTCCTGTCGGGTGAGATCTGGATACGGCGGATCGGGACGCGACCCGTCCTGCCGTTGCCAGCATGCCCATACCGGCGCGCAAAATCGATAGGTAGATGCAGCGCCCGAATCGTAGACAAGAGTGCAGTTTTTAACGGCCGGCATCGACGCCGGGAAAATACTTGCAAAATCGTAATGTCTGACCACGGGCCCGATCCGAATGGCCCGCTGCAAGCGTTGTGCTATCGTATGCGGAGATCGGGCGGCGCGCCGCCGTCCGGGCTCCCGCCGAGGCAATATATTTTCGTAACATGTGTCGCACGATACGGAAAGTGCCGTGAGGCGGAACGTCCTACCCCGACACCACCGGGTTGGCCTCCGCGCGGAGGCAACATTCGAACAATCCACTGATGCCAGGCGGCAGAAAAGGCCGAGCGGCCGCCGTCCGGGCAGAGGCGGGCGGCGCATGAGACGAACGGCACGCTTCCCTCCCCCGACGCTGCCTCTCCCTGTGTGGCGCGCCTGACGCGCGCCGCTCAGTCGGCCGCCTCCGGCCAGTGTTCCACCCCGACGCCGGCCGGAGCGCCGGCTGCGGGCGCGGTTGCCGCATCCGCCGTCCCCATCGGCACCAGGCCATCATACAGCGCCAGGTAGCGCCGTGCCGACAGGCCCCAGCCGAAATCGCGCCGCATGGCGTTGCGCTGGAACTGTTCCCACGCCACGGGATCGCGATACCGCGCGCCGGCGCGGCGCAGGCAGGCCGCGAGCGCCCCCGCGGTCGGCTCGGCGAAGGTGAACCCGGTACCGCCGGCGTCCTCCCGGTCCGCATCGGCGATATCCACCACCGTATCGGCCAGCCCGCCGACCGGGCGGGTAACCGGCAGCGCGCCGTAGCGCATCGCATACATGGTCGTCAGTCCGCAGGGCTCGAAGCGCGACGGGGTCAGCGCCATGTCCGCCGCCGCGTGCAGCCGGTGCGCCAGCGGTTCCTCATAGCCGATCCGCACCGCGAGGCGGGCGGCGTGGCCGGCCCCGGCGGCGCGGAAGGCCGCTTCCAGGTCCGGATCGCCTTCCCCGTGCAGCACCACCTGCGCTCCCTGATCGAGCAGCGCCGGCAGCGCGGCCAGCACGACATCGGCCATCTTCTGATGCGTGAGCCGGTTGACGCCGACGACGAGCGGCCCCGTCGCCTCCGGATCGAGCCCCAGTTCTTGCTGCACCGCCGCCTTGGCGGTCCGCTTGCCGGCGAGATCGCCGGCGTCGTAGGGCGCCGGCAGGTTCGCGTCGGTGCCGGGATTCCAGAGCGCGTTGTCGATCCCGTTCAGGATCCCCACCAGATCGCCGGCGCGGGCGCGCAGCAGCCCGTCCAGTCCGGCGCCGTATTTGGGCGTCAGGATTTCCCGCGCATAGGTCGGGCTGACGGTCGCGAGCCGGTCGGCGTAGCGGATCCCGGCCTTGAGGCAGGAGAACTGGCCGTAGAACTCGGCGCCGTTCGCGCCGAGCAACGCCTCCGGCAGACCGAGGGCATGGGCGAACTCGAGCGGGAAATTCCCCTGGAAGGCGAGGTTGTGGATGGTGAACACCGTCCGCGGCCGGGCCCGTCATGCAGCGCCAGCAGCGCCGACAGCAGCCCGGTGTGCCAGTCGTGCGCGTGCACCAGCTCCGGCTGCCAGCCCTGGCCGTCGCCGAACAGCGCCAGCCGCGCCGCCGCCTGGCAGAAGGCGGCGAAACGACGGAGGTTGTCCGGCCAGTCGCGGCGCTCGTTGTCCTGATAGGGCCCGCCGTCGCGCCGGAACAGCTCCGGCCAGTCGAGCAGATAGACCGGCAGGCCGGTATCGGGCGTGCGCCCGAGCAGCAGCGCGGCGCCCTCGCCGAGCTGCGCCAGGCAGCGCTTGCCCACGGCGGCATCGAGCGCGGAGACGTAGCCCGGCAGCATCATCCGGATGTCGGCCCCGAGGCCGGCGAGCGCCGCCGGCAAGGCGGCGCAGGCATCAGCCAGTCCGCCGGTCTTCGCCAGCGGGTAGAGTTCCGAGGCCGTAAACAGAGATCCGGGCATGACGCGCCGGCGGGTGGAACCCCGTTGTGGTCATGCCGTTCTTTCCCTCGGATGCCTTGACGTTACAAATCGAGCGTGCCGGCAAGACGGTTCCATCGCGTTGAACAGTCCGGGAGGACGCGCTGCATCGACGGGAACCGCACAGACCGGCAGCGCTGCATGTGGATCATGGACCCGCGGAGAAACGCAGGTGGTGACGGATAGTTGATGATTGTTCGCCCGCCTCGCGGCGAGTTGCGCCGCCGGCCGGAACCGCTCCGCACGGGGTCGTATCGGACGAGATGGATGCGCCCGGGCACGCGCCGGCAGGCGGGAGAGTACCGCACCGCGGGCCGTTTCCCTCCGGCCCGGCCTCCCCTGCACGCGTGCCCGCGGTGCGGCCCAGCCATCCGGCCTTGACCCGCCGCCGGACCCGCGCCTACCGCGGGCAGCCATGGCGCAGGCGCATCCGCCCGTCCCGATCGGCCACCGTGGCGCGCGGGGCCTGTTGGCAGAAAACACGCTGGAGGGCTTCGCCGCGGCGGCGGCGCTCGGCATCGACGACGTCGCGCTCGACGTCGTCGATGCCGCCGACGGTGTGCCGGTGGTCTGCCACGATCCGGCGCTGCACCCCGCGCTGACCGCGGCGCAGATCGCCGAAGCGCACGCACTGGGTCTTGCGGTGATCACCTGGACGGTGAACCACCCGGCCGACATGGCGCGGCTGATCGGCTGGGAGGTCGACGGTCTGATCACCGACCGGCCGGACCTCGCGAGGGATGATGGCGCGCTGCGGGCCGGCACTGCCGCTGGCGCGCTGACCGGGCAGGACGCCGCCCGGGCGGCACCGGCGCCGAACGGCCCGGACGCCGCGCTCTCCCGCATCCGGTGCTCGCCGCGCGAACCCGCCGTCATCGCGCGTCGGTCAGATCGCGAGCGTCTCCCGTCGCGAGGTCGGCACCGCCCCGCCCGGCGGCGGATATTTCGCCAGCGCCCGGCGGACGAAGCGGTCGTCGACCAGGTCGCGCTGCACGAAGTCCGGATCGAGCGTGCCGAGGAAACCCGTGTCTCCCGCAACCCTGGTCGTCTTCATCCCCTCCACGATCAGCCGCAGCGCGGAGGCGTAGGGGAACGGCTGGAAATCGATCCGCCCGTCGTGCCAGCCGGGATGGCGGATGGCGTCGTCCTGCAGATACGCCGGGTTCTGCGCATAGAGGGTCATCGCCCGTTCGACCGCCTTCGCCGGCATCGGCAGGAACCCTTCGCCGTCGCGCGAGATCAGCTTCGCGACTTCCGACCGGTTCGCCGCGGCGTAGTGCTCGGCGCGCACCAGCGCGTTCAGCACCTTCTGCGTCCAGACGGGATTCCGCGTGACCATCGGCTCGTGCATGCAGACCACGCAGCACGGATGGTTCTCCCACATGTCGCCGGTAAACCGCAGGATGCGCGCGCCGAGCGCGATCTCCCCCATCGCGTTGAACGGTTCGGCGACGATATAGGCGTCGATCTTGCCGGCGGCGAGCGCCGGCAGCATCTGCGGCGGACCCAGCACGTCGAGCGCGCATTGCCGCGGACCGGGCGCCGCCCCGGTCAGGATCGGTTCGATCCCGGCTTGCACCAGCGCCTTCTGCAGCAGGATGTTGTGCACCGAATACCAGAACGACACCGCGACCCGCTTGCCGCCCAGATCGGCAAAGCTCTCGATCTTCGCATGCGGGCCGACCGTCAGCGCCGAGCCGTTCACATGCGCCCAGGCGAGCAGCTTCACCGGCACATGGTTGTTGTAGCGCATCCAGATGGGCAGCGGGATCAGCAGGTGCACCAGGTTGAACTTGCCGGCCGCGAAGGCCTCCACCATCGGCGCCCAGGCGCGCATCAGGGTGGGGCGTGCGGCCTTCAGCCCCTCGTCGGCGAAGAAGCCTTTCGCATAGGCCACCAGCAGCGCGGTCGCATCGGTGATCGGCAGGTAGCCGAGGCGCACCGTCTCGTCTTCCATCGCGGCGGCGCGGGCGGCCGGCGCGCCTGCCGCCAACAGCGCGGCGAGGCCGCCGGCGGCCAGCCAGTCGAGCGTGCGCCGGCGCGGAATGGCGGGGCCGGGCGCCGGATCGCAGGCGAAACCCTGCACGCGGCGCAGGCAGTCGATGCACATCCTCAGCTCTCCCGTTGCCAGCGGACCCGACGGATCGCGGCGTTGCACAGCGCGTCCAGGGCGAAGCCGATCACCCCGATCACCAGCACGATCGCGGCGAGCCGTGCGTAGTCGAGCGTGTCGCGCGCATCGCTGATCGCGTAGCCGAGGCCGGACGACACGCCGAGATATTCCGCCGGCACCAGCACGATCCAGGCGACGCCGAGCGCCAGCCGCACCCCGGTCAGCACGTCCTGCGCGATCGCCGGCAGGATGACGGCGAACAGCCGCGCCGCCGGCCCCGCGCGCAGGTTGCGCGCCACCTTGAGCCAGGCCGGATCGATCTTCGCCACCCCGTTCGCGGTCGCGAACACCACCGGCCAGACCGCGGCCATGGCGATCAGGAAGACGATCGCGCCGTTCCAGCCGGGGAACACCAGCACCGCGATCGGCATCCAGGACAGCGGGCTCACCATGCGCAGGAACTGGAACGGGACATGCGTCGCCTGCCGCAACAACGGCAGCCGGCCGATGGCGATCCCGACCGGCAGGCCGAGCGCGATCGCAATGGCAAGCCCGCACGCGACGCGCGCGAGGCTCGCCGCCGCCGCACGCAGCAGTGCACCGGAACCGGCGAGAGCAACCAGCGCGTGCAGCGCCGGCCCGGGCGCGAATCCGGTGAAGGCCTGGGTGGCCGGATCTTCCCGCAGCAGCACCCCGCCGAACCACCAGAGCAAAAGCAGCGCGGCGATGCCGGCAAGCGTCGGGGACGCGCCGCGCAGGCCGCGCACCAGGCCCCCCGCCTGAGGCACCGCGGCCGAGGCGCTCATTGCGCGAACGCCGGCAGGCGTGCCGCGGGCACTGCCTCGGCGGGGGCGGCGCCGCGCGGGGCGAGGCAGGCGTTTTCATACAGCGCCGTCAGGCGCGCGATTTCCGCCCGCCCCGCCGCGTTGTCGCCGCGGCGGGCAGCGCCCGAGACCTCGGTTTCCGCGACGATGCGCCCGGGGCTGCCGGCCAGGAACAGGGCGCGATCGGCCATGCGCGCGATCTCCGCCACGTCGTGGCTGACCAGCAGTACGGTGATGCCGAGTCTTGCGGCGATCGCGCGCACGTCGCGTTGCAGGTCGAGGCGGGTGAACAGATCGAGTGCGGCGAAGGGCTCGTCCAGCAGCAGCACCTCGGGCAGCATCACGAGCGCGCGGGCGAGGGCGGCACGCTGCGCCTGGCCGCCGGAGAGCGCGGTCGCGGGGTGCGACGCTTCCGCCTCCAGCCCGACCAGCGCCAGCGCCTCGGCGACCCGCCGGCCGATCTCGGCGCGGGGCGTGCGGGCGAAGCGCAGCCCGAGCGCGACGTTGTCGGCCACCCGCAGCCAGGGGTAGAGCGACGGCGACTGGAACATCATCACCGCACGGCGCGAGGGCCCGGCGACCGGCACGCCCTCGATCGCGACGTGCCCGACGGTCGGCCGCGCGAGGCCGGCGATCAGGTGCAGCAGCGAGGATTTGCCGGAACCGGACCGACCGACCAGCGCCGTGACCGCCCCGGCTTCCGCGGTGAACGATACGTTCTCGAGCACGGCCGTGCCGCGTGGGCTGTAGGCGAAGCCCACGCGCTCGGCCCGGATCGTCGCGCCGGGCACCGGCCTAGTACCGCTTGTAGGGCAGGAACTTGCCGCTCATCGTCAGCTTCACCCGGTCGCCCTTCTGGTCGGGCTGGCGCTCCATCGTCATGTCGAAATCGATCGCGCTCATGATGCCGTCGCCGAACTCCTCGTGGATCATCTCCTTCCAGGTCGTGCCGTAGACCATCACCAGCTCGTAGAACCGGTAGATCAGCGGATCGGTGGGAACGGCGGTCGGCAGGGACCCGCGATAGGGCGGCTCGGCGAGCAGCGCCGCCTCCGCCGCATCGAGGCCGAACAGCGCCGCCGCCTTCTCCGCCGTCTCCGCGGTGAAGGACATCTGCCCCAGGCAGGCGGCGCAGACGAACACCGGCGCGTGGCCGAGCCTGGCGGCGACGTCGGACCACGTCAGCCCCTTCTGCTTCTTGATCTTCAGGATCTTGCGCCCGAGGGCAGTCTTCTCGTCATTCATCGCTCGGTTCCCGGTTGACGGTCATTCGGCCGCGGCGGCGAAGGGCAGGCCGCTGTCGATCGGCAGGGACAGGTCACGGCTCCATTCGTTCCAGGACCCGAAATAGATCGCGCAGTCGGTCACGCCCGCCTCCGCCAGCGCGATGAAGGTGTTGGCGGCGCGCGCGCCCTTGAAGCAGTAGAGATAGACCTTGCTCTCGGGCGTGATGCCGACGGTCGCGCATTCGGCCAGGATCTCGTTGCGGGATTTCAGCATCGGCCCGGACGGCGTCGGCTTCATCAGCCGGTACCACTCGATCCAGCGCGCGCCGGGAATGCGGCCCTTGCGCGGGCAGAAGTCGCGCCCGTAGGGCGAGGAGCTTTCGCCGATCCATTCGTCGACGTCGCGCACATCGAGCAGCACGACGGCGGGATCGTCGAGCGCGGCCAGCATGTCGGCACTTGTCAGCATCAGCCCGGCGCCAGCCGCGGTCGCGGGGAAACTGCCGGGGACGGGGATGGCGGCCGCGGTCGTGACGGGCAGGCCCGCGGCCTCCCACGCCGCCATGCCGCCATGCAGGATCTTCGCGTGCGGATAGCCGAGGTATTGCAGCAGGAAATAGCCGCGGCAGGACTGGCCGAAACCCGACGCCATCGACTGCTCGCAGAAGACCGCCGTCTCCGTCCCGGACAGGCCGGCGGCGGCGAAGGCGTCGGCGAATTTGCTGCGCAGCGCCGCCATGCCCTCCGGCGTCGAGGTCGCGAGATAGGTGAAGATGTCGTGCAGGTTCACCGCGCCCGGAATATGTCCGGCCGCATAGGCGTCCGGCGCGCGCGTATCGATCACGACGATACCCCCGCCGGGCAGGGCGGCGGCAAGCTCGGCGGGGGTCATCAGCACGGTGTCGGTCATCGGTCTGGCCTCCTTCATTGTGGTGGCGGATCAGCGCGACGGCAGGCGCACTGCCAGCCCGTCGAGCGCCAGGCTCATGCGGATCTGGCAGCCGAGGCGGGAGGTCGGTGCGAGGTTGAACAGGGTATCGAGCGTCGCTTCCTCGTCCTCCGCCGGCGGGTCGAGCCGGTCGGCCCAGGCGGGATCGACGATCACGTGGCAGGTGGCGCAGGCCATGGACCCGTTGCACTCGCCGATCACCGGCAGCCCGGCGGCGCGCGCCGCCTGCATCACGCTTTCCCCAGCCTCCGGCGCAAGCGAAACCTCGTTGCCGTCGGCGGCGATGATGGTGAGGCACGGCATCGGGCTAGTGTCCTGACAGCGCGGCGATCTCCTGCCGCAGGTGGCGGATCGAGGGGGTGATGATCGCGACGAACCAGGCCTCCCGCAGCCGGCGATCGACCGCCGAGCCTTCGAGATAGCCGCAGGCGCCCCAGTGCAGCGCCGCCGCGCGCGTCGCATCGAGCGCAAGTTCGGAGACCGCGAGCCGGGCTTGCAGCACCGCCCGCGTGTACTCGCGCGCTGTTTCGCAGGGTGTTCCCGCCAGTTCGGCGATGCGCGCTCGCAGCGCCGCCGCCTGCGCCGCCACGTCGTCGCTGCGCAGCGGCAGGTGCGTGTTGCTCGGTCCCTGGGTCGCATCCGCCTCGTGCATCAGCGCCACCGCGGCGTCGATCACGCCAAGGCCCATGCCCGTCTGCAACAGGATGAACCCGGGCCGGATGCGCGCCATCATCGCCTCGAGCGGATCGGCGAGCAGCGCGTCGTCGGCGATGAACGCACGGCGGAACAGCACCGAATAGGTCGCGGTGCCCTCCAGCGCGACGAAATGCGCGTTCTGCCGGATCGCGACCCCGGGCTGGCCGATCTCGACGAAGGCCATCACGCGATGCGCCGGATCGGCGGCGTCCTCGAAGACGGCGCCCATCCAGTGGCCCGCCCCGAGGTTGGACACCCAGGGCAGGATACCGGAGACGATGTAGCCGCCGGCCACCCGCTGGCCGCGCAGGCGAAACGCTTCCAGCCCGGACAGCGCCTTGACCGGGTTGGACAACCCGGTGCCGGCGAGCAGGCTGGCCTCGGCGATCGCCGGCTGCAGCCGCGCCCGCAACGCCGCGTTCTCCGTCTGCTCCAGGTACCAGGCGGCGCTGTCCTGGCACCAGGCGCAGAACCCGCTCGACATGCAGGCCGCCGAGATCGCCGCCATCGCCTCGATCGCATGCGCCAGCGACGGCCGGCCCAGCCGGCTGTGCGCGGCGAGGTGCAGGCCGAACGCCCCGGCTGCACCGAGCGCGCGCAACTGCGCTTCCGGATAGAGCGCGTCCTTGTCGATCGCGTGCGCGAGCGCGCCGAGGCCGCCGGCTTCGGCGGCGATCGCCTCCATGACCGGAAGCTGCGGCGCCGCCGCCCGGCCTGGGGTTGCGAGGCTGCCGTCCATGGTCAGGCGGCCTTGACGTCGAGGGCGACGGGCTTCGTGAACGTGTTGGCGACCGGCGACCATTTCGTTGCATGCGCGATCAGCGCGTCCAGCTCCGCCTGCGGGGCGTCGGCGTCGAGATGCACCTTGACCCGTACCGCGTCGAACCCGACCGGCTTCGGCGAGGTGTCGCCAGTGCCCCACACCGCCGTGATGTTGATGTCCGCTTCCAGCTCCAGTTCGAGCGAGCGGATGGCAATGTCGCGCGCGACCGCGTTGGCATGGATGCCGACCGCGAGGCAGGAGCCGAGCGCGGCAAGCGAGGCTTCGGACGGATTGGGCGCGGTATCGTCGCCGAGCAGGCCGGGCGGCTCGTCCACGATATGCGGCGGCAGGGTGCGGATCATGTTGAGATGCCGGAACCGGCCTTCGGCGATGGTGCGGCATTTCAGGGTCCGGACCGCCGCCGGGTTGGCCTTGCCTTTCTCGATCAGCGCATCGAGCCCGGTGCGATCGATCGGTTGCAGGCAGGAGGTGATGGCGGTGGCAGGCTGGCTCATGGCGTGGTTCCTGGGCTGTTGGGCCGGATAAGACAGAACGGTCTGTCTTTGCCGTCCCTGGTTGCATGATCCGTGCCAGCCTACGTGCCGGCGGGACGGCGACCGGCGCCCCCGCCCGGGACAAGCGCGCGTATTTGGTGTAGCGATCCGCGGCAGCTTGGGGAGAACAGGCGGAGTCGCCTGGCATGCCGGTCATATATGCCTAGTCTGTAGGCGCGTGAGGCAGAAAGAGGTCAGATAATGGGCGAATCCCGTGCCGTTCCGCTTACGATCGAAGCAGACAAGCCTGCCGCCCCCGCGCATGCCCGCATCCTCTCGGTCGCGCGGGAGCTGTTCTGCCGCGACGGCATCCACGCCACCGGGATCGACCGCATCCTTGGCGCCGCCAATGCCTCGAAAATGGCCCTCTATGCCCGCTTCGGCTCGAAAGAGGCGCTGCTCCGCGCCGTGCTGGAGGAGGAAGGGGCCGAGTGGCGCGCCCGGCTGTTCGCAACGCTGGACGCCGCCGGCGGCGATCCGCTGGCGCAGTTGCAGGCGGTGATCGCAGCCCTGCGCGGCTGGTTCGAAGGCGGCCGGTTCTATGGCTGTGCCTTCATGAACGCGGTGGCCGAGCATCCGAAGAACGAGCCCTGGCTGCGCGACCTCGCCGCCGCCCACCATGCCTGCATCCGCGAGCGCCTCGCCGCGCTCGCCGCGGAAGCCGGATTTGCGGAGCCGGCGCTGCTGGCGCGACAGATCCTGCTGCTGATGGACGGCGCCATAGCGGCGCTGATGGTGACCAGCGACCCCGGCGTGCTCGACGTCGCCGCACGTTCGCTGAACGCGATCCTCGGCAGCGCCCCGCGGGCCGGGCGGCCGCTCCCCTAGCCCGCCGCGCGCGGCAGGTTCGCCGCTGCGGTCACCGCCCGCGGCTGCAGCAGCAGTGCGACGGCCGCGCTCCATCCGGTCTGGTGCGACGCGCCGACGCCGCGGCCAGTATCGCCGTGGTAGTATTCGTGGAACAGTACGAGGTCGTCGGCGTCATCGAGCTGCGGATACGCCCCCATCACCGGCCGCCTGCCATCCGGCCCCTTCAGCGACAACGCAACGAGCCGCCGCGCCAGCCGCCGCGCCACCTCATCGAGCGGCAGCAGCACGCCGGAGCCGTGCGGGAATTCCACCTGCAACCCGTCGCCGTAATAGCGGTGGAATTCGAAGAGCGCCTCCACCAGGCGGTAGTTGATCGGCATCCAGATCGGGCCGCGCCAGTTCGAGTTGCCGCCGAACAGTTTGGAATCCGATTCGCCCGGCAGGTAGCGTACTTCGAATCGCTGGCCCGCATGTTCGTAGACATACGGCGCCTGCTCGTGGCATTTGGAGACCGCGCGCAGCCCATGGTCGGACAGGAACTCCGCCGCGTCCAGCATGCGCACCAGCAGCGATTGCATGCGATGGCCGCGCAGCAGCGCGAGCAGGCGGCGTTCGCCCGCCCCCGGCGTACCCCAGTGCGAGATCAGCGCGGCAAGATCGGGCCGGTGCTCCAGGAACCAGTCGAGCCTTGCCCGGAAATCCGGCAGGTTCGCCACGATCTCCGGCTCCAGCACCTGCACGGCCATCAACGGGATCAGGCCGACGATCGAGCGTACGCGCAGCGGCATCGTCGCCCCGTCCGGCAGGCAGAGCGTGTCGTAGAAGAACTGGTCCTGTTCGTCCCACAACCCGCTGCCGTTGCCGGCGTGGCTCATGGCCTCGGCAATGTACAGGAAATGCTCGAAGAACTTCGTCGCGATGTCCTGGTAGGACGGCTCCGCGCCGGCAAGCTCCAGCGCGATCCGCATCATGTTCAGCGCGTAGCTCGCCATCCACGCGGTCCCGTCCGCCTGATCCAGCCTGCCGCCGGTCGGCAGCGGGGCGGAGCGGTCGAAAATTTCGATGTTGTCGAGCCCGAGGAACCCGCCCTGGAACAGGTTGCGCCCCTCGGCGTCCTTGCGGTTCACCCACCAGCCGAAATTGAGCAGCAGCTTGTGCAGCACCCGGCGCAGGAAGCCGTGATCGGGCCGCCCCGTCAGCGCCTTGTCCATCTCGAACACGCGCCAGGCGGCCCAGGCGTGCACCGGCGGGTTGACATCGCCGAACGACCATTCATAGGCCGGCTTCTGCCCGTTCGGGTGCATGTAGCGGTCGCGCAGAAGCATCAGGATCTGGGACTTGGCGAACTCGGGATCGATCAGCGCGAAACTCACCGCCTGGAAGCCGAGGTCCCAGGACGCGTACCAGGGATATTCCCATTTGTCCGGCATCGAGACGATCTGCGCGTTGTTCAGGTGCTGCCAGTCCGCATTGCGCCCGGTGCGGCGCGAAGCCGGCGGCGGCGGCTGCGTCGGATCGCCCTCCAGCCAGCGGCGCACGTCGAAGCAATAGAACTGCTTCGACCAGATCAGGCCCGCCAGCGCCTGGCGCTGCACCAGCCGCGCATCCGCCTCGGCGATGCCGGTCTGCAGGGCGGCGTAGAACGCATCCGCCTCGGCCAGGCGCGCGGCGAAGATGGTATCGAAATCGGCAAACGGCGCGCCCGACGCCTGCGCGGGCCGCAGCCGCAGCCGCAGCACCACCGCGCCGCCGGCGGCCACATCGGGCACGACATGTGCGGCGCAGACCGTGCCGCCGTCGGTGCGGATCGCGCCCGCGTCGCCGGCAACCAGGTAGTCGTTGATCCCGTCCTTGAACGGGCCGGATGCGGGCACGCCGTACAGCCGACGCACGTTGGTCTCGTTCTCGCAGAACAGCCACTGCGCAGGCCTGTCGATCGACAGTCGCAACGTCTCCATCTCGGGATGCGCGGCCTCCACCGCGCCGTCCGCCAGACGCAGCGCCGGCTTCACCGTACCCTCCGACCACGACCAGACGTTGCGTGCCCAGAATTTCGGCAGCACGTGCAGCGATGCGGGTTCGCTGCCGCGGTTGACGACGGTGATGCGCATCAGGATGTCGTCGGGTGTGGACTTGGCGTATTCCACCGTCACGTCGAAGCTGCGCCCGCCCTCGAACACGCCGGTATCGAGCAGCTCGAACTCGCCCTCGCTCTGGTCGCGGCGCGCGTTCTCCGCCAGCAGATGTTCGTAGGGAAAGGCGGCCTGCGGGTATTTGTAGAGCATCCGCATGTAGGAATGCGTCGGCGTCGCATCGAGATGGAAATAAAGCTCCTTGACGTCCTCGCCGTGGTTGCCTTCGGTATTGGTCAGGCCGAACAGCCGCTCCTTGATGATCGGATCGCGCCCGTTCCAGAGTGCGAGGCCGAGGCACCACAACAGCCGGTCGTCGCCGAAACCGGCGATCGCGTCCTCGCCCCAGCGATAGGCGCGGCTGCGCGCGTGGTCGTGCGGGAAGTAGTCCCAGGCGTTGCCGTCTTCGCTGTAATCCTCCCGCACCGTTCCCCATTGGCGATCGCTCGGATAGGGACCCCAGCGGCGCCAGCCCGCCGTCTCGGCCGCGGCGAGACGGCGGCCTTCCGCGGTGGCGAACAGGTCGGCCGGCGCAGGCTGGGCAGGGTAGGCGGACGCAGCCTCGGGGACGGGCGGGAGGATCATTTGCGCGATATAGGCCGGCCGGGCGCGCGGCGCACCTGCACGGCAGAAAGAGGGTCGCGACGGGCCGCTCCGCCCGTCAGCGGCACCAGCGCCTGCGGCCAGGCACCACGCCCGCCAGCAGCCCGGCATAGGACAGCGGCAGGTGGGGCCTGCGCGATCCCGCGCAACGATCGCCGCCGGGCGCAATGGGGAAGGGGCAGTGCGATCCTTCGGGGCGTGTTCAGGCCTCGAACGGGCATCACGTTCGCGCTAAGAAACACCACTCGACCGGCCTACGTCTCGCAATGCCAGGCGGGCGGCTCCAATTTCCGGCCAGCACCGACCGGTATCAGGACTGGAGAGACCCTTGCCCGACACCCCCGCATCACCGATCAAGGAAGGCATGCCGCATCCCCGCGGCGCAAGCTGGGGCGGCAACGGCACCAATTTTGCCGTGTTCTCCGCCCATGCGACCAAGGTCGAAGTGTGCCTGTTCGACAGCACCGGCAACCGCGAGACCGCGCGTATCGAACTGCCCGAATACACCGACCAGATTTTCCACGGCTACCTGCCCGACGTCGGTCCCGGCACGTTCTACGGCCTAGCGCGTGCACGGCCCGTACGAGCCCGATGCGGGACATCGCTTCAATCCCAACAAGCTGCTGCTCGACCCCTATGCCCGCGCCCATGCCGGCGCGCTGACGTGGGACCCTGCCGTGTTCGGCTACCAGATGGAAACCGGCGACGACCTGACGTTCGACGAACGCGACAGCGCGCCCTTCATGCCGAAATGCGCGTGGTCGACCCGACTTTCGACTGGCGGGGCGAGCCAGGCCGCCGCTTCGTGCCCTGGGACCACACGATCGTCTACGAAACCCACGTGAAGGGCTACACGAAGCGCCACCCGACAGTGCCGGAGAACCTGCGCGGCACCTATGCCGGGCTCGGCACCAGAGACGTGATCGACCACCTCGAAATCGCTCGGCGTCACCGCGATCGAGCTGCTGCCGGTCCACACCTTCGTCAACGACAGCCATCTGCTGGACAAGGGGCTGACGAACTACTGGGGCTACAACACGCATCGGCTTCTTCGCCCCCGATCCGCGCTACGCCGCCGACGTGCCGAATTCAGCCTGCGCGAATTCAAGGAGATGGTGGCGCGCTTCCACGACGCCGGGCTCGAGGTGATCCTGGACGTCGTCTACAACCACACCGCCGAAGGCAACGAGCGCGGCCCGACCCTGTCGTTCAAGGGCATCGACAACGCCAGCTACTACCGCCTGCTGCCGGACCAGAAGCGCTACTACATCAACGACACCGGCACCGGCAACACGCTCAACCTGTCAGCCATCCGCGCGTCTGCAGATGGTGACGGACAGCCTGCGCTACTGGGTGCAGGAGATGCACGTCGACGGCTTCCGCTTCGATCTCGGCACGATCCTGGCGCGCGAGCCGCACGGCTTCGACGAGCAGCAGCGGCTTCCTGAAAGCCGTCGGGCAGGACCCGGTGCTGCGCAGCGTCAAGCTGATCGCCGAGCCCTGGGACTGCGGCCCCGGCGGCTACCAGGTCGGCGCGCTTCCCGCCCGGCTGGGCGGAGTGGAACGACAAGTTCCGCGACACCGTGCGCGACTTCTGGCGCGGCGACGGCGGCCAGCTGGCGGCGCTCGCCCCGCGCCTGTGCCGCCTCCGCCGACGTGTTCAACCAGCGCGGGCGCCGGCCCTGGGCCAGCGTCAACTTCATCACCGCGCATGACGGCTTCACCCTGAACGACCTCGTCACCTACAACGACAAGCACAACGAGGCGAACGGCGAGGACAACCGCGACGGCAACTCCGACAACCGGTCGCTGGAACTGCGGCGTCGAGGGACCGACCGACGATCCGGCGATCAACGCGCTGCGCGCGCGCCAGATGCGCAACATGCTGGCGACGCTGCTGCTGTCGCAGGGCACGCCGATGCTGCTCGCCGGCGACGAGTTCGGCCGCACGCAGGGCGGCAACAACAACGCCTATTGCCAGGACAACGAGATCAGCTGGATCGACTGGGATAGCGGCGAGAAGGGCGGCAGCCTGATCGCGTTCACGCGCAAGCTGACCGGCCTGCGCCACAAATACCCGATGCTGCGCGCGGACGCGCTTCCTGACCGGCGAATACAACGAGGAGCTCGGCGTCAAGGACGTCACCTGGATCAACGCCAACGGGGCGGAGATGCAGGCAGGCGACTGGGACGACGGCAGCATGAAATGCTTCGGCATGCTGATGGACGGGCGCGCCCAGACCAGCGGGATCCGCAAACGCGGCCAGGACGCGACGTTGCTGATGGTCATCAACGGCTACGAGGACACGGTGGGTTTCACCCTGCCGGAATGCCCCGGCGGAGCGGGGTGGGACTTGCTGGCCGACACCAACGTACCCGACCACGAGGATAGTCCCGGCTTCGCATTCGGCGACGCCTACCAGGTCACCGGTCGCTCGTTTCTTCTGTTCCTGTTGCAGCCGGAGGGGCGCTGATCCGCCGCAGCATGACGATCCGGTTGGTATTGGTGCCGACACGATTGTTCGCCACCCCCCAGCAATGCGCGGTCTTGGTGAAATCCTGCCGGTTCACGATCACCCCCAGCCGATCGTAGGGCAGACCGTCGGCGGCCTGCCACACCAGCCGTTCCAGCAGCACCCGGCCGCCACGCACCTCGCCCACCTCGAACGCCATATGTCCGCCCGGGCGCAGCAGCCGCGCCTGCTCGGTCAGCACGGCGCGGATCATTGCGGTCCAGGCCGCTTCCCCGCGGTGCATGGCGATCGGCACCGCTTTGGGATCGATGCCGGCAAACCAGCAGCGCAGCCAGTTGTCGCTGGCGTATTGCACGATGTCGAGGAACGGCGGCGAGGTCACGACCAGCGCCACCGACCCGTCCGCCAGCGCCGGGCTCATTGCCGCGTCCCCCGCCAGCAGCCGCCCCGGCGGGTGCGCCGGCGGCACCCCGTCGGCCAGCAGCCGCCGCGATTTCTTCAGGATCAGCACCGCGACGTCGCGCGGCGGCGGTGCGACGCCCGATTTCGCATTCAGGCGCACCTGGCCCGATACCGAAACGGCCTGGTTCGGCGGCATGCTGCGCACGGAGAAAAAGCCCGGCGAATGCCCCGACAGCCGGTTCAGCGCCACCATGCGGATCCAGTCGTCGACCGGATCGGGCGCCGGATCGTCCAGCGGCGCACGGGCCAGCAGCCAGGTCCGCAGCGCGGTGAGGCGGCGCAACGTGTCTGGATGATAGAACGCCAGCAGATCGTCGCGCGTGTCGCCGCCATGCTCCCACGGGACCTCCGCCAGCCGGGCGGCGATCGCGGCGAGCGACGGGGGCGCGAGGCGCGGGCGGGTCAGCAGCAGCGCCAGCGGATTGATATCGACCCCGAATGGTTGCCGCCCCATCAGCGCCGCCTGCACCGGCGTCGTGCCGCGGCCCATGAACGGGTCGTGCACCGCCTCCCCCGGGGCGGTCAGGCGGGCGATGAAGAATTCCGGCAGTTGCGGCTTGAAGCAGGCGCGGTAGCTGATCTCGTGAATCGCATGCGCCTGGCGCTGGCCGGCGGTCCAGAATTCGTTGACGAAATAGGGGATGCCGGCGTCGGCGAACGCCTCGGTGGGGCGCCCGAACGCGGCGAAGGCACGCACCTGATCGAGGAACGCACCGGGCGGCAGGGCCGGAGCGCGCGCGGCAGTGGACCCAGCCGACATTCCGAATCGTCCCTGCGGTTGCCCGCAGCTTTATATCCCGAAACATCCGGCCGCAGCAGCCCGCCTGCGCGCATGCCGCCCGGCGGCTACGGCTTGCGTGCGATGTCCGCGAGCTTGTCGCGCATGTCGAAGAACACCAGGACCAGTTCGCAATAGACCCGCAGCAGCAATGCGGCCACCGCGCCGCCGATCAGGGGCAGGATCACGCCCTCGACAAGCTGCAGATGCACCAGCCCGACGACCACCCGCACCAGGACTCCGAGCGCGATCAGCACGAGGCCGATCACGAACACGAGGCGGATGATCTTCGGCGTGATGAACGTCTCGAACGACAGGAACTCCGGCACGGCGCCCTCCTCCGGTTGCGGAATGCCATGCTACGCCGATCCGGGGAGGGAGGCGAAACGGCAGCCGGCTCAGACGACTCCCTTGGCGCGCAGGGCAGCGATCGCCGCCGGATCGAGGCCGAGCCGCTCGGCCAGCACCGCGTCGGTATGTTCCCCGAGCCGCGGCGGGGCGAGGCGGTAGTCGGCCGGCGTCGCCGACAGCCGCACCGGGTTGGCGATCACCTTCACATCCACGCCGGAGCCGTGCGCCATTTCGCGCACCATGCCGCGCGCGACCACGTGCGGATCGGCGAACACCTCCGACAATTTGTTGATCGGCCCGCACCCGATCTTCAGCGCTTCCAGCCGTTCGACCCACCACAGGGTGGGATGGGCGCGCATCACCGGCGTGAGGGTGTCGGTGACGAGCTGGCGGTTTTCCACTCGCGCGGCGTTGGTGGCGAAGCGCGCGTCCTCCAGCAGATGGGTCAGGGCGAAGGCTTCGCAAAATCGTTTGAAGGTGGGATCGTTGCCGATCGACAGCACCATGTGGCCGTCCGCGGTCGGGAACACCTGATACGGCACGATGTTCGGGTGCTGGTTGCCGAGCCGCGGCGGGTTCTCCCCGGTCGCCAGGTAGTTCATGCCCTGGTTGGCGAGCCAGGCCACATGCGTATCGAGCATGCCGATGTCGATCTGCTGGCCCTCGCCGGTGGCGTCGCGATGGCGGAGCGCGGCCAGGATGCCGATGCAGCCGTACAAACCGGCGAACAGATCGGCCACCGGGACGCCGACTTTCTGCGGCAGTCCGTCGGGTTCGCCGGTAAGGCTCATGACCCCGCCCATGGCCTGGATCAGGCTGTCGTAGCCGGGGCGCGGGGCGTAGGGGCCGGTCTGGCCGAACCCGGTGATGGAACAATAGATCAGGCGCGGGAACTCGGCGTGCAGTTGTTCGTAGCCGAGGCCGTATTTCGCGAGCGCGCCGACCTTGAAATTCTCCACCAGGATGTCGCATTGGGCGATCAGGGCACGGGCGAGTTGCTGGCCCTCGGGCTGCGCGATGTCGATGGTGACGGAGCGTTTGTTGCGGTTGACACCGACGAAATAGGCGCTTTCCTCGGTGCCCGGCATGCGCGGGGGGGCGAAGCCGCGGGTATCGTCGCCGCTGCCGGGTTTTTCCACCTTGACGACGTCGGCGCCGAGATCGCCCAGCATCTGCGCGCAGGTGGGGCCGGCAAGGACGCGGGTGAGGTCGAACACGCGGAGGCCCTTCAGGGGGCCGGTGGGGGTGGTCTCTGGCATCTGGGTCTGCTTCCCGGGTGGGTTCGGGCGGACCATGCCCAGGGGGCGAGGCCCTCGCAAGGGGGGATCGTCGCTCGACCGGATCGCTCGCAAGGACCGACCGCCCTCTCTACTCGTCGTCGAACAGGATCCGCTCCGCCGCCCCGTCCAGATCGTCGTACTGCCCCGACCGCAGGCACCACAGGAACAGCGCCAGCCCCAGCCCGCCCAGCACCAGGCTCACCGCCAGCAGGAACAGCAGGATGATCACCACCGCCCTCGGTGCAGCCGCAGGCTGTTGGCCATCACCAGCCAAGCGACGACGCCGACATCGCCGCCGCCGCCAGCCACGGCGTGACCAGCCCCGCCACCGCCAGCGGCACCGCCAGCAAGTTGTAGCCGACCGCCAGCACCAGGTTCTGCCGCATCACCGCCGCGCCCGCCGCGCCGTCGCCAGCGCCTCCGCCACCGGCGCCAGCTTCGCCCCCTGGAACACCAAGTCCGCCACCGTCTGGCTGATATCCGCCGCCGTCGCCGGCGAGGCCGACACGAGCGCCGCCGCCAACGCCGGCCCGTCGTTCAGCCCGTCGCCCACCATCAGCACGCGCCGCCCCGCCGCCGCCAGCGCCTCGATCGCCGCCACCTTCCCCACCGGCGTGCAGCCCGCCCGCCAGTCCACGATCCCCACCGCCGTCGGCCATGCGCGCCACCGCCGGCGCCGCGTCGCCCGACAGCAGCCGCACCGCCAGCCCCATCGCCCGCAGCCGGGCAACGACCGCAGCCGCATCGGCGCGCGGACGCTCGGCGAAACCGAAGCGTACCGGCGCCTCGTCCCGGCCGGGCCAGCCACAAGGCCGGCCCCGAAGCCGCCTCCGCCGCCGCCGACGCCGCAGAACGCCGCGGCTGCCCAGGCGGATCTCGCCCGCCGGCACAGCGCGGCCCAGCCCGGCGCCGGGATGCTCCACCACTCCGTCTGCCGCCGGCCACCGGGCCCAGCCGCGGCCACCAGCGCACGCGCCAGCGGGTGCCGGCTCGCCGCCGGCCAGCGCCGGCCGCGACCGCCAGCGCCGACGCATCCGCGCCCGGTTCCAGCGCCAGCTCCGGCTCGCTCAACGTGCCGGTCTTGTCGAACACCACCGTATCGACCTCGGCCAGCCGCTCCAGCGCGGTCGCCGATTTCAGCAGGATGCCGGCGCGGAACAGCCGCGCTCGTCGCGATCACCTGCACCGCCGGCACCGCGAGCGCCACGCGCGCAGGGGCAGGTGACGATCAGCACCGCGCTCGCGGTCAGCAGCGCCTGGCCGGCCGGCGCGCCGGCCACGAAATACCAGCCCAGGAATGTGGCCAGCGCCGTCGGCGTGCACCGCCGGGCGCGTAGCGCGCGCGCCACCCGGTCGGCCAGCACGACGAAGCGCCCGCGCCGCGCCTCCGCCGCCTCGATCAGCCGCACGCATTCGGCGAGCAGCGTCGCCCGCGCCGGTCGCCGTCGCGCGCACCGCCAGCGCCGCACCCAGATTGAGCGTGCCGGCGAACACCAGAGCCCCCGGCAGCGACCGGGACCGGCAGGCTTTCGCCGGTCACCAGGCTGGCATCGACCGCGGAGTGCGCCGCGTTCCACCACGCCATCGACGCCGATGCGCTCGCCCATGCCCACCAGCACGCGATCGCCCGGCGCGACCTGCTCCGGCGCGCGGCGGACGGCGGCGCCGTCGGCCGCCAGCACCGCCACGTCGGCGCCGCGCAGCGCCAGCAACTGCTCGGCGGTGGCGCGCGCCTGGCCGCGCGCGCGATGGTCCAGCACGCGGCCGACCAGCAGGAAGAACAGCAGCGTCAGTGCGGAATTCGAAATAGGTGTGCGCGCCGCCGGCGAAGGTCTGCAGCCAGGCTGATCGCGGCCGACCAGCACCACGCCCAGGCTGATCGGCACGTCCATGTTGGTGCGCCCGTGGCGCAGCGCGGCGACGCGCGGAGCGGAAGAACGGCAGCCCGGCTAGACGATCGCCGGCAGCGCGAGCAGCGCGATGACCCAGTGCAGCAGCGCGCGCGTCGCCGGACCCATGTCCTCGCACCGCGCCCGGCCCAGATCGCCGATCGAGAGCAGCATCACGTTGCCGGCGGCGAAGCCGGCGATGCCGAGCGCGCGCAGCAGGGCGCGGCCGGTGCGGTCGTCGGCCGCGGCAAGTGCCGCGGGATCGAACGGCACCAGGCGGTAGCCGAGCGCCTCGATCGCGCCCGACCAGACCGCTCCGCCCGCGCCGCCGCGCCCTGCCAGACGAGGCGCAGGCGGCGCGTCGTCAGGTTCACCCGCCCGGTCAGCACGCCCGGCTCGCGGCCCAGCACGGACTCGATCAGCCAGACGCAGGCGCCGCATTGCAGCCCATCGACCGCCAGGGTCAGTTCGCAGCGCCCGTCGGCATGGCAGACCACGTGGCGGGCCAGGTCGTGGCGCGGCGCCGCGGCATCATCCGGCCGCGGCGGCCGACGCGCCGGGTCGAGCAGGCGCTGGCGGTAGTAGCGTCCGAGACCAAGCGCCCGCGATCGTCTCGAACGCCGCGGCGCAACCGGCGCAGCAGAAGCGCCGTCCCGGCGGGGCAGGCAGACCGCAATGGGCGCAGGCCGGGGCGTCCGCCGCGGCCGGGGGAGCCGGCCCCGCGGCGGCGGCGGCGCTCACCGCCCGGTGCGCTCCTCGGCGATCACGTGCAGGGTGGTGGTAAATACCTGGCCACCGGCCCGCACGGTCAACAGCACGTCCCAGCGGCCCATCGGCAGCGGCACGCCGGCGCGGAAGCGGCCGGGGGCCAGTGCAGCCAGCCGCAGCGCAGTGGTTTCCTTCGGCCCGACCGGACGTTCCGCGATCGCCACCGGCTGCGCGCCCGCCAGCGCCGCGCCCGCGCGATCGCGCAGCCGCACGCCAAGCCGATTGCCGGCATCGAGCCGGCCGGCCACCTGCCAGCCCAGCGCCTGCTGGCGCGCCGCCGCGGCCAGCACCTTGTTGTAGTCGTTGCTGAGGTCGAACCCGTCGGCCCCCGCGGCACCGGGAAAGCCGCGCAGCGCCGTGACGATCATGCCCGCATTGATGACGATCACCACCACCAGCGCGGCCGTCACCGCCCAGGGAAACCACTCCCAGCCCGAGCGCGGCCGGCGCCGGCGGACCTCGCTGCGCGTCGTGCTCATGGCCCGCCTCCGCTGTAGCTCTGGGGACCGATGAAGGCGCCGATGGTACACCGTTTCGACCCCGGTCGCGGTATCGCGCAGCACGAAATCGAGCGGCACCCGCCCGTCCGGCAGCGCCGTCGGCCTTGCGGTGACCAGCACGCGGAAATCGGCGATCCGGTCCGGCCCGACCGGCAGCCCGAGCCCGGGCAGCCGCACGTTCGGCGTGGTGGCGTCCGCCAGCAACGCGCCGGGCAGGCCGCGCAGGCTGAGGCTGAACACCGCCGGGGCCTCCGTGCGGTTGGTGATCTCGATCGCGTAGCCGTTGCGCACCCCGCCGTCCGGCAGCGGCACGAACACCGGCGCGCGGTCGTGCTGCACCGCCAGCGCGACGGTCGTGCGCGTCGCCAGCGCCGCCACCATCGCCGACGCCGCCACCACCAGCGCGCCGAGATAGATCACGGTGCGCGGGCGGAACCAGCGGAAGGTGGCGGCGCGGCCTTCCTGCTTGGCCTTCTGGTCGGCCAGGGTGTCCCAGGTGATCAGCCACGGCTTCTGCCCGGTCACCGCCATCACGTGGTTGCAGGCATCGACGCACAGGCCGCAGTTGATGCATTCAAGCTGGATGCCGTCGCGGATGTCGATCCCGGTCGGGCAGGCGGTGTAGCAGGCGGCGCAATCGACGCAGTCCCCGGCGGCCGGCGTGCCCGGGCCGCGCTTGCCGCGCGAGCGCGGCTCGCCGCGCCAGGCCTGGTAGGTGACGGTCAGGCTCTGGTCGTCCAGCATGGCGGACTGGAAGCGCGGCCAGGGGCACATGTAGGTGCACACCTGCTCGCGCGCCCAGCCGGCGAGGGCGTAGGTGGTGAAGGTGAACAAGCCGGTGAAGAAATAGACCGGCACCGGCGCGGTGCCGGTCCAGAAGGCGCGCGTGATGGTGGGCGCGTCGGCGAAATACATGATGAAGGCGCCGCCGGTCCAGAACGCGAAGCCGAGCCAGGCGGCGTGCTTGGCCAGCTTGCGCCACACCTTGTCGAAATTCGCCGGCCCGGCGTCGCGCTTCATGCGTTCGTTGCGGTCGCCTTCGATCTCCCGCTCGACCCACATGAAGAGATCGGTCCAGACCGTCTGCGGGCAGGAATAGCCGCACCACACCCGGCCGAACAGGGAGGTGACCAGGAACAGCGCCACCGCGGCGACGATCAGCAGGCCGGTCAGGTAGTAGATGTCCTGCGGCCAGAACTCCAGGTTGAAGAAATAGTAGCGCTGCTGCGCGACATCGAGCAGCACCGCCTGGTCCGGCCGGCCCGGGCCGCGATACCAGCGCAGCCAGGGCAGCAGGTAATAGACGGTCAGGCAGAACGCCAGCACCGCCCATTTGAGCCGGCGCATCGGCCCGCGAACCGCCTTCGGATAGACGCGCACCCGGCTCGCATACAGGTGCTCGGCGCCGAGGTCCTGTTCGAGCTGCAACCGGCGTTCGTTGATGCGCGACATCCCCTGCGCTCCCTATTCCCCGCCGCCGAGCGAATGGACGTAGATCGCCACCGCCTTGATGGTGGCGGGATCGAGTCTGACGTTCCAGTTCGGCATCACACCCGAATGCGGGTCCGTCACCTGGCGCACGATCGCCGCGCGCAGGTCGCCATAGAGATGCACCCGGCTCGCCAGCCGCGGCGCGCCCACCGCGCGGTTGCCCTGGCCTGCGTCGCCATGGCAGACGGCGCAGTTGGCGGCAAAGATCTTCGCGCCGGGCGAAACGTCCTGGCCGGGCGTGACGTGGCCGTAGAAGCGCGACCAGACGAAATCGGCGACCGACTGGATCTGCGCCGGGCTCAGCATGCCGGACGTGCCGAAGGGCGGCATCTGGCTCTGCCGCGCATCCGGATCGGCGCTGCGGATGCCGTCGGTGACGGTCTGCTGGATTTCGGGCAGGGTACCGCCCCAGATCCAGGCGCCGGCGGCGAGCGCCGGGTAGCCGATCCGTCCGGCGCCACCCTGGCCGTGGCAGGGCGCGCAGTTCTCGGCGAAGGTGATGGCGCCGACGGTCTCCGCCACCTGCATCAGTTGCGGGTCCTTCAGGATGGCGGCGAAGGGCGCCGCGGCGATGCGCTTCATGTAGACGTCGCGCTCGGCCGCCACCTCCGCCACCTCATGCGCCACATGGGCGCGCGAGGAATAGCCCAGCAGCCCGTGGTAGTAGCCGGTGCCGTAGGGAACCGACGGGTACAGCACGCAATAGCCGATCGCCCAGGCGATGCAGGCGAGCCAGGTGTAGATCCACCATTTCGGCAGCGGCGTGTTGAGCTCGCGCAGCCCGTCCCATTCGTGGCCGGTGGTCTCGCGGCCGGTGACGGCGTCCTTCTCGATCTTGGTCGGCATCAGCGGTCGTCCTCGAGCGGAATGCGGCCGTGCTTCTCGATCGCGGATTTGCGGCCGGGCCAGTAGGCGGCGACGGCGATCAGCAGGAACACCGCGGTCATCAGCACCACGGAATAATGTTCCAGCCAGGCGATGACGCTCATTGCCGTTCCTGCTCCGTGTTCACGTCGGCGAAATGCACCATGGTGCCGAGCACCTGCAGATAGGCCACCAGCGCGTCGAGCTCGGTCGGCTGGCCGGTGCCGGGGACCACATGCGCGCCGGGGTAGCGCTTCTCCAGCGCCGCGTGGTCGGCCTGGGGATCGGCCTGTGCCAGCAGATCCGCCTGCGCGTCCGCCAGATCGTCCTTGGTGTACGGCACGCCCACGTCGCGGTTGGCGTGCATCCGCGCCAGCAGGTCGTGCGTTTCCAGCGGCGTCTTCGCCAGGAAGGCGAAATCGGGCATCAGCGATTCCGGAACCAGCCGGCGCGGATGCTCGAGATGCGCATACATCCACGCATCCGAATACTTGCCGCCGACGCGCGCGAGGTCGGGACCGATGCGCTTCGAGCCCCACTGGAACGGATGGTCGTACATGCTCTCGGCCGCCAGCGAGTAGTGGCCATAGCGCGCCACGTCGTCGCGCAGGGTGCGGATCATCTGGCTGTGGCAGAGGTAGCAGCCCTCGCGGATGTAGATGTCGCGCCCGCGCAGCTCCAGCGGCGAATAGGGGCGCACGCCCTGCACGTGCTCCACCGTGGTTTCGATGGTGAACAGCGGCACGATCTCGATCAGGCCGCCGATCGCGACGGTGAGCAGCGACAGGACCAGCAGGATGACGGCGTTCTTCTCGATGAAGGCATGGGAGATGCGCATGGCCTAATCCCCCGCCACGGCCAGGCCGGCCGGCAGCATCGCCGCCTGCGGCGCTGCGGTGATCGGCGACCGCACGGTCATGATGAGGTTGTAGACCATCAGCACCGCCCCGCTCAGGAACAAAAGCCCGCCCATCAAACGGATCACCATGAACGGGTGCTCGGCCATCACCACCTGGACGAAGGAGTATCGCAGGAAACCGAACCGGTCGTAGGCCCGCCACATCAGGCCCTCCATCATCCCGGCGACCCACATCGAGGTGATGTAGAAGACGATCCCGAGCGTCGCCAGCCAGTAGTGCCAGGCGGCGAGCCGCACCGAATAGAGGCCTTGCCGCTGCCACAGATTCGGCACCAGGTAGTAGATCGCGCCAAAGGTGATGAACGCCACCCAGCCGAGCGCGCCGGAATGCACGTGCCCGATCACCCAGTCGGAATAATGCACGAGCGCGTTCACGTCGCGGATCGACATCGCCGGACCCTCGAATGTGGACATGCCGTAGAAGCCCACCGCGGTAACCGAGAAGCGCAGACCGGGATCGGTGCGCAGCTTGTCCCACGCGCCCGACAGGGTCATCAGCCCGTTGATCATGCCGCCCCAGGACGGCATCCACAGCATGATCGAGAAGGCCATCCCGAGCGTCTGCGTCCAGTCCGGCAGCGCGGTCCACAGCAGATGGTGCGGGCCGGCCCAGATGTAGATGAAGATCAGCGCCCAGAAATGCACGATCGACAGCCGGTACGAATAGACCGGCCGGTTCGCCGCCTTGGGAATGAAATAATACATCATCCCGAGGAACCCGGCGGTCAGGAAGAAGCCCACTGCGTTGTGTCCGTACCACCACTGCACCAGCGCGTCCTGCACGCCGGAGAACAGCGAATAGCTCTTCGCGCTGTAGGGCGAGATCGGCACGCCGAGATTGTTCACCACCACCAGCATGGCGACGGTGATGATGAAGCTCAGGTAGAACCAGTTCGCCACGTAGATGTGCGGCTCCCGCCGCTTCATCAACGTGCCCATGTAGATCGCCAGGTAGCAGAGCCAGACCAGCACCAGCCACAGATCGAGGTGCCATTCCGGTTCCGCATATTCGCGGCTCTTGCTGAAGCCGAGCAGGTAGCTCGACGCCGCCAGCACGATGAAGAGCTGGTAGCCCCAGAACACGAAATTCGCCAGCGCATCGCCGCCCCAGAGCCGCGCGCGGCAGGTGCGCTGCACGACATGGAACGAGGTACCGAGCAGCGCCGAGCCGCCGAAGGCGAAAATCGCCGCCGAGGTGTGCACCGGGCGCAGCCGGCCGAAATTGAGGTAGGGCGGGATGTTGAACCAGGGCCAGGCGAGTTCGGTCGCGATATAGACCCCGACCAGGAAGGCGACGATCGCCCAGAACATCGAGGCGATGACGAATTTCTTCACCACCGCATCGTTGTAGACCACGGGTGCGTCGTGCATGGCGGCGTCAGACATGCGGGCGGCTCCGCGCCGCGTCCGCCCGGTCGTAGTGCCGGCGCAGCAGGCCGAAATCGAACAGCACGGCGAAGACCGCCAGCGCCAGGCCGAAGATATACATCTCCTCGTCCCAGGCGCCGGCGGCCAGGAACAGGCCGAGCAGCCCGAGCGCTGCGACCATCAGCCCGACGACGATATCACCCGTCTCGAAATCCATCCGAAAGCTCCCTGCGGCACGCGGCCTCGCCCGTGACATGGCGCAATCGTGGCCTCGGGATGACGCCGGGACATTGATCCAGATCAATGCAGCCGCCGGAGCCGGGGGGATCGTTCACCCCCCGGCGGGCAGGCGCACCGCAACGCTGAAACGCCGCCCGCTGACGTTGCTGAACACCAACCGATACGACCCCACGGCGAGCGCGCCCGGTGCGGCCGGCTCCGGCGGCAGGGTGATGTCGGCCATCGCCCCCACCGGCGCGATCAGCCCGTACGGCCCGGTGCGGAAGCGCTGATAGGCGAAGACATTGGCGATGGCCGCAGGCGACAGCGACGCGAGCGCGTGCATGTCCCACCGCTCCACGACCGCGCCCTTCGCGTCGGTCAGGGTCGCCGCCACAATGTGCGCGGGCACCGCCGGCGTGCCGCCGTCGAGATAGGCGCGGACCCGCACCGTCCCGTCCGGGCTCAGCCGCGCCTGCGACAGCCCGACGTGATGGGCGGCCGCACTCACCGGCCCGCCATGGAACGGCGTCAGCACCGCGCCGCGGTAGTAGTTGTAGAACCCGACCACGAAGACGATCGTGAACAGCAGCGCCCCCAGACCGGCGCGTTCCATCGCCCGTGCCGACAGCGGCAGCGGCGTCGCCCCGCCGGCCCAGCGGAACCAGGCGCGCGCGCCGAGACCGGTGCGCCGCAGCAGCACCCGGTCCACCGACCAGGCGCCGCCGCCGGCCAGCAGCAAGGTCGTGCCCATGGCGAAATTCGCCGCCGCCATCGTCCACTCGTCGATGCAGGTCGCCCCCTGCCAGCCGTACATCGGCATCAGCAGCAGAGAAAACCCGATCGTGACGAGCGCGGACAGACGGCTGAACACGCCGAGCATCAGCAGCAGGCCGAACACCAGCTCGGCCACGCTGAACAGGATGATGCTGGCATAGAGCAGATAGAAATGTTGCAGCAGGAAGGCGATGACGTGGTCGGTGCCGAACAGCGCCCCGGGCATCGCGCTCTGGAACTTGTTCGCCATCCAGCTCGCCGCGTGCGGGTCGAGCTTCTGCGGCGCGTAGATCAGCCGGCGCGAGCCGCCGCCCCAGAAGATGAAGCCCTGGGTGAAACGGATCGCCGGCAGCGCCAGGGCGGCGAGCCACCAGCCGTCGCCCCACCGCGCCGTCGCCGCATCGGCTGCCGGGGTCCCAGCGGGGGTCCCAGCGGGAGTCATCGTCAACACGGCATCGTTCATGACTGCAAGGTCCTGACCTTTGTCCCGCCCGCCATCCTGCCCGGTGCGCCAGGCGGCGCCTTGATTCAGATCAAGACCGTCATGCCACGATGCCCTAATTTGCGGCCGTGACCGAGATCGCGCTGCTCCTCCACCGTCTGGTCGCGTCCGGCCTGCCGGCGCTCTGTTCGCCGGCGGCGGAGCGCGGTGGGTTGCTGCTCGGCCTGCTGGCGGCCGGCGCGGCGGGTGGCGTGATGCACTGCGGGCCGATGTGCGGGGGCTTCGTGCTCGGCCAGGTGGCAGACCGGATGGCGGCGCTGCCCGCGGCACGGCTGTGCGAGCGCCAGCGAATCGGCAGCGCGCTGCTGCTGCCGTACCACCTCGGGCGGCTCACGACCTATGCGGCACTCGGCGCGGCGGCGGCGGGCACCGCAGCGGTGCTGGGGCGGGCGCCCTGGTTCGGCGGTCTGTCGGCGGCGCTGCTCGGGGCGGCGGCCCTGTTGTTCCTCGCCGCGGCGTTGCGCCGGCTGGCACCCGGCCTGGCGCGCGCCCTGCCCGACCCGGCGCGGCCGCCGGCCGGCTGGTCGCGCCGGCTGGCCCGGATCACCGCACGGATCGACCGCGCCCGCCCGGGCGGCGGCTACCTGCTCGGCGTCACGCTCGGCTTCCTGCCCTGCGGGTTCCTCTACAGCGCACTCACCGCCGCCGCAGCCAGCCGGGACCCGCTGCTGGGCGCGGCGGCGATGGCCTGTTTCGCCCTCGGCACGATGCCGGCGCTGGTGGTGGTGGGACTGGCGGGACAAGCCGCGGGGCGGCGGTTCCAGCACGGGATCACGATCGCCGCCCCGGCCGTGCTGGCGGGCAACGCGGCGCTGCTGGCCGTGCTGGCCTGGCAGGCGGCGTAGCGGGCGGCGCCGCTACATCCGCACCAGAGCGGAGCCCCAGGTCAGCCCGCCACCTAGCGCTTCCAGCAGCACGAGGTCGCCCGCGCGGATCCGCCCGTCGCCCACCGCCTCGGCCAGCGCCAGCGGCACCGAGGCGGCGGAGGTGTTCGCGTGCCGATCGACGGTCACCACCACGCGCTCCGACGGCAGGCCGAGCCGCTTGCCCATCGCCTCGATGATGCGCAGGTTCGCCTGGTGCGGCACCAGCCAGTCGACGTCGCAGCGGGTCAGCGCATTCGCCGCCAGCGCTTCGTCGACCGCTTCGGACAAGCGGACCACGGCGTGGCGGAAGACCTCCCGCCCGTGCATCACCAGGGTGCCCGGCTTGTCGCGCAGGCCTACCGCGCCATCGACATACAGGATGTCGCCGAGCGTGCCCTCCGCGTGCAGATGCGTGGACAGCACCCCGCGGTCGATCGCGCCGCTGCCCGCCCCGGCGCGCAGGAACACCGCGCCGGCGCCGTCGCCGAACAGCACGCAGGTGCCGCGATCGTTCCAGTCCATGATGCGCGAATAGACTTCCGAGCCGATCACCAGCACGCCGCGTACCTGGCCGGCGCGGATCATCGCGTCCGCCACCGACAGCGCATAGACGAACCCGGCGCAGGCCGCCGAGAGGTCGAAGCCGAAGCCGCCCGGCACGCCGAGTGCGGCCTGCACCCGCAGCGCCGTAGCCGGGAAAGCCTGATCGGGGGTGGATGTGGCGAGCAGGATGGCATCGACCTCCCCCGGCTCCGCCCCGGCCTGCGCCAGGGCCGCGCGCGCGGCTGCAGTCGCCATGAAGGCGCAGGTCTCGTGCGGGCCGGCGATGTGGCGCTGGCGGATGCCGGTGCGGTCGCGGATCCAGGCGTCGGAGGTCTCGAGCCGCTCCGCCAGTTCCGCGTTGGTCACGATGCGCTCGGGCAGATAGCCGCCGACGCCGGCCAGGAGGGATCGCAGGGGCATCGGACGTGGGTTCCTCAGGGCGTGAAAAACAATCGAACTTGTGAAAGAATGCCCGTTGTCGGTGCTCGGGTTTCCAGGCAGTTCCGGCGGCCGACGGGCATTCTTTCACAAACTCTCAGGCCAGGCGTGGGACGGGACAGCTCACATGGCAGTCGCGAGGCGGCCGCCGCCGCCGTTGCGAGACCCGAACGTACCGGAGACCGCGAGGCGCGCGAGCCCCTCGCGGATCTGCTCGTTGAACCGGTGCACCACCATGTCCATCGCGACATCGACGGCGTGCGCGAAGCCCTCGGCGTCGGTGCCGCCGTGCGACTTCACCACCACCCCGTTCAGCCCCAGCATCACCGCCCCGTTGTAGCGGCGCGGATCGAGCCATTCGCGCAGCCGCTCCAGTGCCGGCCGGGCCAGGATATAGGCGATCCGCGCACTGAGGCTGGAACGGAACACCATGCGCAACAGGTCGCCCACCAGGCGCAACGCGCCTTCGCCGGTCTTGAGCGCGACGTTGCCGGTGAAGCCGTCCGTGACGATCACGTCGGTGGTGCCGGCGGTGATGTCGTGGCCTTCGACGAAGCCGTGGAACTGCGGACCGAGCGGGCTGGCGCGCAGCACGTCGGCCGCCTCGCGCACCCGGTCGTCGCCCTTCAGTTCTTCCGAGCCCACGTTGAGCAGGCCGATCGTGGGCCGGGTCAGGCCGAGCACGGTGCGCGCGAACACGTCGCCCATCACCGCGAACTCGACCAGGTTGCGCGCGTCGCAGGCGACGTTGGCGCCGAGGTCGAGCATCACCACGTCGCCGCGCGCCGACGGCCCGATGGCGGCCATCGCCGGCCGATCGATGCCCGGCAGGGTCTTGAGCACGATCTTGGCAAGCGTCAGCAGCGCCCCGGTGTTGCCGGCCGACACCACACCCGCGGCCTCCCCCGAGGCAACGGCGTCGATCGCGAGCCGCATCGACGCGCCACGCATCCTGAGCGCCGCGGTTGGTTTGAGCTCGTTGCCGATCACGTCTGGCGCATGGCGCAGGGTGCAGGCGCCCGCGGCGCGGCGCAGCGACTTCAGCAGCGGCGCCACCCGTGCCTCGTCGCCGATCAGCAGGAAGCGGGCACCCGGATGGCGTTCGGCGGCGATGTCGAGGCCCCGCAGGACCATCTCCGGCGCGTGGTCGCCGCCCATGGCGTCGATCGCCAAGGTGAAGCGTTCACCCTTGACGCCTTCACCCTGGGCACGTTCCCCCAAGGTACGTTCCCCTTGGGCGCGTTCGCCTGCGGGACGTTCACCTGTGGAGCGCTCGCTCACCGCGGTCTTGCCCGCACGTCGCCCCCCGCCCGCCGTGCCAGAGGCTCAGGCGCGGACGACGCCCTTGAGGCGATCGCCGGCGGCGGCCACTTCGCGCCCGTCATAGAAGCCGCAATGGCTGCAGATGTGATGCGGGCGCTTGAGCTCGCCGCAATTCGGGCAATCGGCATGCGCTTCGACCGGCAGCGCGTGGTGGCTGCGGCGCATGCCTCGCCGGGACGGCGAGGTCTTTCGCTTCGGTACTGCCATGGGAGTGCGCCCTTCCGGTGCTGGTGACCCGCACGCGGCCGGCGCGGGCCGGATCGGCTGTCACACGTTGGTCAAGGATTGAGCCGCGCCGTCTAGCAGAGCAGGCACAGGGCCGCAAGGCCGCCGCGTGCGGGCAATCGCACCGCCCACGCGGGGCAGCCCGGCAGCGGCGGGCGCCACGGGCCGGGCACACGGCAGCGGCGGTCAGGCGGATCCATCGCGGTGGCCGACCCCCGGCTTGTGCGGAAACGGATCGAGCGCCAGGGCAAGCTGCTCCGCCGCAGCCTCGCCGAGATCCAGCCGGCCGGCGGCATAGGGGATCTCGTCCACCAACTCGGGGTCCGGATCGTCGTCCTCGGTCCCGGCGGGGACGAAACGGACGGTGAACGCCTCCGTCACCGTCGCGGGGAAGTCCTCGGCCGAGACCACGCAGACCTGCACCACCTCGGCGCGCAGAGCGCCGTCCGCCGCGATCGCACCGCCGGCGAGCGGGCGCAGCCGGAACCGGCAGGTGAGCGCATGGATCGCCGGCAGGCCGAAGCGGCGGGCAAGGGCGGCGCATTCGTCCGGATTCGCCTCCACCAGGATCTCCAAGCCCTCGGGGCCGATCCGGCCGGCCGTCAGCGGCCGGTGCAGCTCCACCGTCACGGCGCGACCGGGGGCGGCAGGAAAGCGGCGCTGCCGGCGAGGAAGGCCTCCAGCGGCTGGGCCGCGAGATGGCGCGCTTCGGCCAGCGCCTGCGCCGCCAGCGCCTCCGCCGCGCCTGGCGGCGGGGCGCCGCGCCAGACGTTGCGCCCGAGCGCCACCGCAAGACCCACCGTATCGCCGGCGGCGAGCGCCGGGCGATAGGCGAGCGCGCGGCCGTGGAAGGCGTTCCACATCGCCTTCATCCGCCGCGCCATCGACGGGTCGCCCACCCCCATCTCCCGCAAGGTGAGGTCCATGTCGCGGAACATGGCGTCGAACACCGCCTGCGCCAGCGCCGGACCAGGCTCGGGCAGCAGGCGCAGCCGCTCGATCAACAGGAGGACGAACAGGCAAACGCTGTCGAAGCGCCCGTCCACCGTGTCCGGAATGCCGCCCTCGGCGAACAGCGCCGGCGCCCGCGCCGCCACTACCGCCGCCGCATAGAGCGCCGCGGCCGGGCGCCGGTGCCGGTCGCGCCGCAAGCCGAGGAGGGAGCCGAGAGCCGCCATGGCCGAACCGTGCCTTTCCGTCGTGGAATCGCAGGACAACGTAGAGCAGCCAAGGGGACGCTGTCATATTGATGGGGAGACGTCGGTCCGTGCTTCGCGATTGACAGCGCGGAACCGTCGTGACACGCCGCGCCTTGGCAGGCCGGGACTTGCGGTCAGGCGATCGCGCTGCTTGCCGGGGGTTGAAGGGTGACGTCGCTGCTGTCCCGCCACCGTCTCGCCGCCGTGTTCGCCTGCGCCCTGGCGCTGGGCGGGTGCAGCCTGCTCTTGCCGCCCGCGGCGGTGCGCGGGAACCGGGTGGACCCGGAAGAGCTGAGCCGGCTGGTGCCCGGCACCACCACCGAGGCCACGGCGCGCGGGCTGCTCGGCTCGCCGACGGCGCATGGCACGTTCGACCCAAACCAATGGTATTATATCACCGAGACCACCCGCCAGGTGATCGGCGGCACCCAGGGGGTGCTGGATCAGGGGGTGGTGGTGCTGCATTTCGACCCGCAAGGGGTGTTGCAGCACGTCGACCGGATCAGCCGCACGGCAGCGCTGTCGGCGCCGATCGTGGGCCGTACCACGCCCTCGCCCGGCAGCTCGGCCGGGTTCTTCCAGCAGTTGATCGGCAATATCGGGCGGGTCGGGCCCACCGCCACGCCGGATGAGGAGCCGAGCGGCGGCGCGCCGATCCAATAGGCCTGCGGCGGCGCCGCGGCGCGGCACGCTGTCGATCCCGGGACCAGGCGAGCCGGCGCGCGCCAGGCGATGCGCCGCGGCGGCGGGCCGACCGCTGCCGCGCCGCTTGCGCGGGCACCGCGGATCGCCCAAACCCTGCCGCATCCGACAAGGGAGAAACAAGCCATGGCCCCGCCGCCCGTGATCCGCCTGCATCCCGAGGACAGCGTGGTGATCGCCCGCGCTACCCTGCTGCCGGGCGTTGCCGTGGCCGAGGGGGTCGCGGCGATCGAGCGGGTGCCGGCGGGGCACAAGGTCGCGGTGCGGCCGATCGCGCCAGGCGAGCCGGTGCGGCGCTACGGGCAGATCATCGGCTTCGCCACGGCGGCGATCGCGCCCGGCCAGCACGTGCACGTGCACAATTGCGGGATGGGGGATTTCGCCAAGGACTATGCCTATGGGGTGGATGCGCACCCGACTGCGTATTTCGATACGCCGGCGACGTTCCAGGGCTTCCGGCGCGCGGACGGGCGGGTGGCGACACGCAACTATATCGGGATCGTGACAAGCGTAAACTGCTCGGCGCATGTGGCGGGGCTGATTGCCGATGCGTTCCGGCGGAACCCGTTCGGGGGCGCGGATCCGCTGGCCGACTATCCGAATGTCGATGGGGTGGTGGCGCTGACCCATAAGACCGGGTGCGGCATGACCGAGGGGGAGCCGCTGCGGCTGCTGCGGCGGACTTTGGCGGGGTATGCGCGGCATGTGAATTTCTCGCATGTCGTGGCGCTCGGGCTGGGGTGCGAGGTGAACCAGATCGGCGGGTTGTTGGCCGAGCAGCGGCTGGCGGGACGGCTGCGCTCGATGGACATCCAGGCGCTGGGCGGCACGCGCAAGACGGTGGAAGCGGGTGTCGCCTTCGTGCGCGAGGTGCTGGCGGAAGCGAATGCGGTGCGGCGGGAGACGGTGCCGGCGGCGGAACTGACGGTCGCGCTGCAATGCGGCGGTTCGGACGGGTATTCGGGCGTGTCGGCCAACCCGGCGCTGGGGGCGGCGAGCGATCTGCTGGTGCGGCACGGCGGGACGGTGATCCTGTCGGAAACACCTGAAACCTATGGGGCGGAGCATCTGCTGACGCGGCGCGCGGTGTCGCGCGAGGTGGGCGAGAAACTCGTGGCCTTGATGCGGTGGTGGGAGGAATACACGGCGCGGGAGGGGGCGGAGATGAACGCCAATCCCTCGCCGGGGAACAAGGCGGGCGGGCTGACGACCATCCTGGAGAAATCGCTGGGGGCGATGGCGAAGGCGGGCAGCACCAACCTGGTCGATGTGGTGGGGTATGCGGAGGCGGTGACGTCGCGCGGGTTCGTGTTCATGGATACGCCCGGTTACGACCCGGTGGCGGCGACCGGGCAGGTGGCGGGCGGGGCGAACCTGGTGTGCTTCACGACGGGGCGGGGGAGCGTGTTCGGGTGCAAGCCGGCGCCTTCGATCAAGCTGGCGACGAACTCGGTGATGTTCCGGCGGATGGAAGACGATATGGACGTGAATTGCGGGACGGTGCTGGACGGGGACGAAACGGTGCAGGACTGCGGGGCGCGGGTGTTCGAGATGATGCTGCGGGTGGCTTCGGGGGAGCGAACGAAGAGCGAGGGGTTCGGGTTCGGGGCGGATGAGTTCGCGCCTTGGGTGATCGGGGCGACGATGTGAGGGGGGGCAGGGCGGGCTTGGCAGGCGCGGAGCGCACGCTTAGGTTTCGCCTCATGGATACGCATCTGGATCGAGCCTTGCCACCTCCTTCAGAATGGGCTGATGCGCGCACCGAAAACGAGGCCGAAGTGACGGATGGGCTCACAGTACCGTTAGCCAGTGCTCACGGATTTGCCCGCAGTGACCGAACGACTCGAGGCCAGGTGCCGCACGCCGGCGTACCGCCGTCGCGGATCCAGCTAAGTTGCCTTACCCGGCAGCTTGTCTAACTGGTCAAGGTCATATGGCCGATATAGATTTGAAGATGAGGCGCATATTTCTAAAGCCTCTGGCTCGCCGCCCGCAGCACACATTAGATGCAACTATATATTTGGAAGCTCTCAACAAACTCAAGGAGAGAGCGATTGGTGAGGATGCCGTTCGGACGATCCTCGGCGTCCTATCTTCTGATAGAACGGACGAGCGTGCGGGAACCTGGCGGGATCCAACCAAAACGGCAAAGCACGTGGCTCTGGCAATGGCACTTTACGAATCCCGACGCATTTCAAAGGCAGAATATGTTTTCTTTGCTACTTTTCCAGTGGAAGCCTTGCATGATGGGCGCTGTATCAACAAGCATTACGAGGACGACCTCGGGCACCTTAGGAGGGCTATCACGAAAATCGAGGAGAAACACGGCCTTGGCCCTGATGAGGGTTGGCCCCGCAACCAGGGCCCGAAGGAGCACACCAGTCTCAACAGGCAATATGATGCCATTCTCGATGATAATTTCATAGCGACCCTCAGAGAGTTCGGCTTAGACGACCTTGCTGATCTAAGGACACGGTCTCCGGAAGAGTTTGATCGGCTTCGGGAGAGAGGTCGGCGGTCCGTGTTTCATAGAGACGAATACACCCTTGCACTTCAGGATGTCGTTCTTCAATGTGAGAAAGAGGCGCACGAAGCAGCGGCAGTTGGAGCATATTCAGCAGCGATTACGTCGCTTGCCGCGGGGTTCGAAGGGCTCCTGCTTCTTCGCTGCCTACGCTCTCCCCGCAAAGCTAGTCGCCTATCACGCGGGCTACGAAAGCGGGTTCAGCCACAATCTCCCGATGATTCAAATACATGGAGATTTGAGACCCTAGTCGAGGTCTGCGCAGCCGCGGGCTGGCTCAGCGTAGTCAATACACAGATGGGAAATTACGATACGGCTTCTCTTGCGCACATTCTGCGGCGTACTAGAAACTATGTCCATCCTGCCAAACGTGCCAAGGAGAGGCCATGGTCGGAGACCGATGAACGTGAATATCAAGATGTTCATGCCATCTATGTCATATTGCTCGCAGCTCTTGGAAAGGTCCGCCGTAATCAGCATGGGCCATGACTCCAGAGAAGCTGATCGCACGAAAAAAACACCAGCCCAGGCCCGCTTTTGCGGCCGTTGCTCATGATGACGCGCGACCAGCCGGCACTCACTGCCGGGGTTTTCTGGGCACGACGTTTGGCCGCAGCGCGCGCTCCACAATGGTAGAGAGACAGCCCATGCAGCCGAAGCTAGCAAACTCGATGGTTGGTACTGCCACCCCCATCCCCCAAGACTGCGCCGGCCAGGACTTCTACGCCCAGGACCGCTCGCTCCAGGACCTGCTCGCCGTCTACCTCCCGCGCGAGACCCTCGAGTCCCTCACCCCCCACTACGCACGCCTCGGCCAGCTCGCCGGCGGCCGGCTGGACGCCCTCGCCCGCATCGCCGACCGCCACCCGCCCGTCCTCCACTCCCGCGACCGTTACGGCAACGACGAGGACTGGATCGAGTACCACCCCGCCTATCGCGAGATGGAACAGATCGCCTTCGGAGAGTTCCAGTTCCACGCCATGACCCACCGCGCCGGCGTGCTCGGCCAGCAGGCCCCCCTGCCGCACGCGGCCAAATACGCCTTCCAGTACCTCTTCACCCAGGCCGAGTTCGGCCTGATGTGCCCGGTCAGTGTCACCGACACCTCCATCCACCTCATCCGCACCTTCGCCAGCCCCGACCTGCAAGCCTACCTGCTGCCGCGGATGCTCTCGGCCGACCCTGCGACCATGTGGAAGGGCACGCAGTTCATGACCGAGCGCACCGGCGGCTCCGACGTCGGTGCGATCGAAACCAGCGCGGTCCGGGCGGGCGAGGACTGGCGCCTGACCGGCAGCAAATGGTTCAACTCGCATGCCGATGCCGACGTCGCGCTGATCCTCGCCCGCCCGGAAGGCGCGCCCGGGGGCACGCGCGGTCTTGCGCTGTTCGCCCTGCCGCGGCGCCGGCGCGACGGGTCCCGCAACGCCTACCGGATCGTCCGTCTGAAGGACAAGCTCGGCACGAAATCCATGGCAAGCGGGGAGATCGACCTTCATGGCGCCGAGGCCTACCTGGTCGGTGCACAAGATGCCGGACTGAAACAGATGATGGAGCAGGTGAACCGCTCCCGCCTCTCCCACGGCGCGCGCGCCGCCGGGATGATGCGCCGTTGCGTGAACGAAGCGCTCGCCGCCGCGCGTGGCCGGCGCGCGTTCGGCAGCGCCGTGATCGATTTCCCGCTGATGCGCCGCCAGCTCCTGAAACTGATCGTCCCCGCCGAGCAGGCGCTGTCGATGACCTTCGCCGCCGCCGATGCGATGGACCGCGGCGCGGGGACGGAACTGCGCATCCTCACCGGCCTGCTCAAGCTGCGCGCCTGCCGCGACAACGTCCCCGTCGCCACCGGTGCGATGGAGGCGCGCGGCGGCAACGGCTACATCGAGGACTACGTGACCGCGCGCCTGATCCGCGACGCCCAGGTTGGGGTGCTGTGGGAAGGCACCAGCAACATCAACGCGCTCGACGTGATCGGCCGCGCCGTGGGCAAGCAGGGCGCACACCGCGCGCTCGGCGCCCTGCTGCACCGCCGGCTGGAGGAGGCGACCGCCCTGCCCGCCCCCTTCCGCGCCAGGCTCGCCACCACCTGGGACCGCGCGGCGGCAGCGGCCGAACGAATCGCGGGCGGCAACGAAGCCCTGGCCCGCACCGCCGCCGCCGGGCTCTACAACGCTGCCAGTGCCGTGCTGCTCGCCTGGGAAGCCACGCGCCCCGGGGCCGACGCGCGCCGTGCCCTGCTCGCGCGTTGCGTGCTGGACCATCGCCTGTCCCCGCGCGACCCGCTGGCGCCGGAGGAAGCGGCGTGGGAACGCCCCGCCACGGATCTGCTGCTGGCCCCGCGGGCACAGGAACTCGGCGCCGTTACACCGTTGCTGGTCTGAGGCCGGTGGATGCTGTGGCGAACAGATGGCACGGATTTGGCACAGGTGCCGGGCGGTTTTAGCCGGTTTTCGATGGCCGAGTATGAACGAAACGGGACCGGCGCGTAGCGCTGTTCCCGCATGATTTCAGAGGGTTAAGTGGTGCTGCTGGAGGGGATTGAACTCTCGACCTCTCCCTTACCAAGGGAGTGCTCTACCACTGAGCTACAGCAGCGCCGGGGGGCAACGCGCGGGTTACCTAGACGCCCGGGATATCCCGCGCAAGCCCCCGGCGGCAGCCGGCCGCAGGAACAGGCCGGGAAATATCCGGCCGAATCGGGGCAAATCCGCGGGCCACCGGAGACCGACGAGACCGGATCGTGCCAGCCGTCAGGCGGCCCCGGCAGCACGACCACGCCGACGCCCCTGCCCCGATCGCCACCCCTCAATGGCCACGCTGGGAGGTATGCCACGGGAGCATCTTGCGCTCGATGGCGGAGACGATCTGGAACAGCACCACGCCGACGATCGCCAGCATCGCGTTGGCGGCGAAGATCTGCGACGTGTCGAAGGTTCCTTCCGCCGTCATGATGACGTAGCCGAGCCCGCGGTCGGAGGCCACGAACTCGCCGACGATGGCGCCCACCAGCGCCAGCGAGATGCCGACCTTCAGGCCCGCGAACATGCTCGGCAGCGCGCAGGGCAGCCGGATCCGCCACAGCACGTCGAGCTTTCCGCCGTGCAGCGTATGCGCGAGATCCAGCATCTCCGCCGGCACCGACTTCAGGCCGAGCACGGTGTTGATCACGATCGCGAACAGCGCGATCAGGAACGCAATGGCGATCTTCGGTTGCGACCCGGTCCCGAGCCAGATCACGAACAGCGGCGCGATCGCCACCTTCGGCACGCTGTTGAGCGCAACGATCAGGGTGTAGAGCGTCTTCTCCAGCACCCGCACCTCGACGATCAGGATCGACAGCAGGATGCCGATCACGGCGGCACCGGCGAATCCGGCGAGGGTCGTGAGCAAGGTGTACCAAGTCTGCACCAGATAGTAGACCGGCGCATCCCCCAACGCGCGCACGATCTCGGTCGGCGCCGGCAGCACGACGGCGTGCACGTGCAGGCCGACGACGCCCATCTGCCAGAGCGCCAGGGTCGCCACGATAACAACTGCCGTCAGTCCCCATTGGGACAGGTGGCGTGCTGCGAGCGCAGTCATCTCACTCCTCCTTCAACAGTCCCATCTCGCTGAAGAGCTCTCGGATCTGCCCGATATACTGGTTGAACTCGGGCGCCTGGCGGATCGCCATCTTCCGCGGACGGGGAAGATCGATCGCAAGCTCCAGCGCCACCCGGCCGGGGCGCGGGGAGAACACGACGACCCGGTCGGACAGGAACACCGCCTCCGGGATCGAATGGGTGACGAAGACGATGGTCTTGCTGGTCGCCGCCCAGATCCGTTGCAGTTCCACGTTCAACTGGTCGCGGGTCAGCGCGTCCAGCGCGCCGAACGGCTCGTCCATCAGCAGCAGGTCGGGATTGTGGATCAACGCCCGGCAGATCGCCGCACGCTGGCGCATGCCGCCCGACAGTTGCGCCGGATAGTGCTGCTCGAACCCGCTCAGCCCGAACAGCGCGAGCAGTTCGTGCGCGTGCCGCTCGTAGTCCGCCCGGCGTTCGTGCCGGAAGTTGATCGGCAGCAACACGTTGGCGAGGATGGTGCGCCAATCCAGCAGCACGTCGCGCTGGAACACCATGCCGAAGTTGCGCGGCCCGCGCACGAGCCGCTCGCCGCCGACGGAAATCGTCCCCGTGCTCGGCTGTTCCAGCCCGGCGATGCAGCGGAGCAAGGTGCTCTTGCCGCAGCCACTGGGCCCCAGGATGCTGAGGAATTCGCCTTCGCGGACCGCGAGATCGACCCGGTCCAGCGCCAGCACGCCCTGCGGGCCGCCGTAGGTCTTGGAAACGCCGTGCGCCTCGACCAGCATCCGCGCGGCGTTCTCTGTCGCCATGGCCGGCCGCGACGCCGTCGCAACCGCATCCATCAGACGCCTGCCACGCGCCGGTACAGTGCCGGGTCCAGCAGGGCATTGGTGTAGAACGACGCTGCCGGATCGCCGGGCTTGATCAGTTTCGCCTGCGCCATCGTCCTGACCGCCGCATCCCAGTCCGCCGCCGCCTGCCAGCCGACCGGCTTGCCGCGGGTCGCCGGCGTCGGAAAGAACGTGAGATAGGTCTTGACTTGGTCGTGCATGACGGCAGCCGGGATTTTCGCCTGCGGGCGTTCGTGCAGGATGGCGCGTACGCCTTCCTCGGCGTGGCCGTCGGCGATATAGGCCCAGGCACCGTCGGAGACGCTGACGAAGCGGGTCAGGACCTCCTTGCGCTGCGCGATCCGACGGTCGGTCGCGAACAGCCCGTAGCTCGGGAAGCGCAGCCCCACGTCGGCGAACAGGATGGCCCGCGACGCCCGCTTCGTTGCCACCACGGGAAGGAAGAACGGGATCGAGGAGAACGCGCCGTCCAGCCGCCCGGCGAGATAGGCACCGAGCTTCGCCCCGCCGTCGAGATTGAACAGGTGGCAGTCGCTCCGGGTCAGCCCGCCGGTCGCGAGGAACGCGCTCAGGAACGGACCTTCGAGCGAACTCGCGGTGTAGCCGAGCCGCTTGCCGCGCAGGTCGGAGACTTTGCGGATCGGGCTGTCATTGGGTACCATCAGCCCGATGTCGCTGTTGCGGGCATAGGTCGCCACCGCGCGCAGGTCCTCGCCCTTGTCGCGGCCGATCATCATGGACGACAGCGCGGCGGCACCGACGTCGATGTCGGAGTCATTGGCGACGATCTGCACCGTCGAGGTGGAACCGTTGCCGTCCTGGACGTGCACGTCGAGACCGGCACTGGCATACCAGCCTTTCGCCCTCGCCAGATGGAACGCCGCCTGCTCGCCCCAGGGCGTCCAGTCGAGTCGCAGCCGCACCACGTCGGGCGCTGCCGCACGCGCACGGCCGGCGGGAAGCGCCGCCACGCCGATCGCGGCGCCCGCAAGCGCCATGACCGCCCGTCGCCCAGGCGCCGCTGCGGCCCTGCCCTGGCACCCACTCCCGGTTGGATTCCTGCTCATGCCATCTGGTTCCTTTTGCTTCACAACCGTTTCATCCAGGCGGCGTCCCCGGCGTGTTCGATGCCGTCCGGGATCGCCGCGTCCGCCGTGATTCGCGCGTTCGCGCCGATGCCTACGATCGTGACCCGGAAGTCATGGCCTGGCGGCATGCGCGCGCGCCTCAGAGCTTGATGTCGGCGGTGACCACGACCTCGCGGTGCTCGCGGGTCAGCAGGTCGCGCAATGCCGCCAGGGCCGCCATGCCACAGAGCGTATCCTGCTCGCCGTTGCCGCCGCTGAGGCCGATGCCGCCGACGACCTCGCCATCCACCACGATCGGGAAGCCGCCGACGAACACCGCGAACCGGCCTTCGAAACTGCCCTGGATCCCGAATGCCTCGTTGCCGGGCAGCGCCGGCCCATTCGGCGGGCGGGTGAACAGATGCGTCGCGCGCTGATGCCCCGCCGCGGTGAAGGCCTTGTTCCAGGCGATCTGCGGGCCGGTGATCCGCGCGCCGTCCATCCGCTCCAGCAGCAGCGGGTGGCCGCCGGCGTCCACCACGCAGACGGTCTCGCGCACGCCGATCTCTGCGGCCTTGGCCACGGCGGCTGCGGCCATCCGGCGCGCTTCTTCCAGTTGCAGGTGCAGTGTCGCCTTCATGCCCGAAATTCCCGTCGTTCGAAACGATGTCCGCGAGATGTGGATGCAATGCTCATGCCGCGGCGGCGCTCACTATTGCGCATGCGACGTGCTCCTGCCGCGTGCCGGTGTCGCGAGCGGTGCCCAGGAGACGTGCACATCACCATTGACGAAGGTCTGGCACGCCATGCGATAGCCGTTCGCGAGATCGCTTTCCGAGAGATGCTTGCGCTCCTTCGGCTTCACGGCATCGGTATGCTCGATCCCCTGCTCGATCCGGCACCGGCAAGTGCCGCACAACCCGGCGCCGCACTTGAACGGGATGCCCCCCGCCTCGCGCAGCGAGATGCGCAGCAGGTTGCTGCCCTCCGGCGCGGTCACCGTTTTCATGGCGTTGGTGACGAAGGTGACGACGATCACGCGCAGGCCCCGAAGCGGGCGGGCCGCGGCATGACCGCCCTCATGGTACAAGCTCCAGCACGGCATCCATGCTGCCGAAGGCTGTCAGGTGCTGCAATTCCCGCCGGGCCCGCTCCAGGGTTGCGAACTGCTCCAGGAATTTGCTCGGCACCTCGTTCACCACGATCGGCGGCGTCTCGTCGATCACCCGCACCTTCACCGCACGCTCCAGCTCGGCAATGACGAAATGCGCCAGACATTGCCCGTAGAACACATAGTCGTACGCCTCGCATGGACGGAGCCCGTCAACCGCTTCGGTCCGGTACCGCCCCGGCTTGCTCGTCAGAATGACATACATCGCCCTGCCCTCCGGTTTCGCGCTGCGGCATCGGGATCCGCCGGACCGGCGGAACCGGGCCGGATTGCGCCAGTTCGATGTCGTGCGTCACCCAGATCTGGCAGGCCAGCCGGTAGCCGTCCTCGATCCGCTCGGCGAGACGCTGCCGTTCCTTCCAGTTCGGCGGCGGCAGATGCTCGCTGCCGCGTAGCACCCGGCAGGCGCATTTGCCGCATTTTCCCATGCCGCAGCCGTAGGCGAGATGCGGAAACGGAAACTGCCTGATGCCGGCACGGACGACGAGATTCGTGTTCGCCGCGACATCGCCGGTATGGACCTGCCCCTGCTTGTGGAAGACGACCGTCGGCACGGTGGCCGCGCACTCAGGCGGCGCGTTCGAGCACGGCCGACGGCAGCTCCGCTTCCACGTAGTCGCGATACAGCGCGTTGGTGTAGAGCAGCCGCATCTGCGCGCCGATTTCACAGATCTTCAGGCAACGCTGCTGCATCTCGACCGTGCGCGCGTGCTCCAGTACGATCTGGTAGCCGCGCTCCCCATGGATCTCGTCCGACACGATGTGCAGGTCGAAGAATTCCACCTCCTCGTCGGTGAACCCGTAGGTCTCGCGCAAGGTCGGTGTCTGGCGGCGATAGATGGAGGGGACCTGCGATTCCAGCCCCACCACCAGCGCGGCGACCGCAACGATCGGATCTTCGCGCATCGCGACGGCATAGCACCAGCTCTGCAGCCCGCGGGTCGTCGGCGACATGTTGTCGGGGTTCGTGACCCGCTCGCGCGTGGTGCCGCAGGCCTCGGCGAAGCGGATCAGCAGGTCGGTATGGCGGTCGCCGCCGATCTCCTCCTCGTACATGTTGCTCAGGAGGAAGTCCTTGGCCTCGGTATAGGTGTCCGGCATGCGCGCGTAGACATAGGCCAGATAATCCGCGAACGGACCGACGTAATGATAGTGGTTCTCCGCCCAGCGCGCGAGATGCGCGCGCGTCAGCTTGCCACTCGCCCAGGCGATGCTGAACGGCGATTTGTTCGCGCTCTTGCCCTTGATCGCCTGCTCCAGGGCGGCGCGGAATTCCACCTGGTTCATCGGTTCGGTCATGACGGGGACTCTCCTGCACTGCGGCGTTCGGATCAGGTGCCCGGGCGCGGGGATGCAGCCCCCAGGCGGGATATGGATGCGCGATTGAATGTCCACTGTATACAATGGACGAAGACTGTCAACGGAAATCAGGCCGCCTGCAGGGCAATCGGGCGAACGTCCGGCGTGTCACCTCTCCCGCAAGAACGAGAGAGGTGAAGAAAGCGCTGTCCGCGCCGATTTTCCGATTCACCCGATTGCCCTGGGCCGACCGCCAGGGCGGCATTGACAGCGCCCGCTGCGGCTCCTTAAAGCCCGCCGCAGGCGCGATCCGGCCGGTGGCGGCGATCGGCAGCGGGCGGGCCCCGCGTCGCGCCGGCGTCGATGCCACGGAGCCTCCGACGGAGCTTCCCAGGGGTATTGTACCTGAGGTATCATGCCTGGGGCATCATGGTTTGGCAGGTCGGGTGATGGTGCTCATCAAGCGCAGGACGAACCGGCGCCCCCTCCTCGGGGAGCAGCAGCTCTCCCTCCACGACCGCGTGAAGACCGAGCTGCAGCAGGCCATCCTGTCCGGGCGGTTGAAGCCCGGCGCGCGCATCATCGAGGAACGGGTTGCCGCCGATCTCGGTGTCTCCCGCAATCCGGTGCGCGAGGCGATCCGGGCGCTGGCCTCGGAAGGTCTGATCGAAACCAACGCACGCCGCGGCGCGATCGTTGCGGGCCTGACGGACCAGGAAGCGCGCGAGACCGTCGAGGTACGTGCGCTGCTGGAAGGCCACAACGCGCGGCTTGCGGCGCGCCGGCGCGATGCGCGCATCCTGAAACGCATCGAGGCGATACTTGCGAAGGGAGCGGCAGGGGTCGCAGCCGGACGGGTCGAGTACCTGTCGGCGCTCAATCAGCAGTTCCACCAGGAACTGGCGGCGGCCGGGCAGAACGGTCTGCTCGGGGAATTGCTGAAACGTCTGCGCGAGCGCACGGCGGCATTTTTCTCGCTCGGCGATCCCGCGCGCCAGGCGCGCCAGTGGGAGGAGCATGCCGCCATCCTGCGTGCGATCCTTGCCGGCGACGAGGACGCCGCCGCCCGGCTCGCGGCCGAGCACGTCATGCGCGCCGGCGCGGATTTCATCGGCGACCGGCCCGGGAGCGATCCGGCGGGGGGCAAGGCGATCCGGCGCACGGCGATCCGGACGGCGCCGGGGGACGAGCAGGTGACGGCATAGCCCGCCGGGCCGCCCCGCCGCCCGCCTACCGGAACAGGTTCGTGCGCGCGAGTTCCACCACCTCGTCGGTCCGGCTGCCGAGGATCGCCTTCAGCATGTAGAGCGTGAACCCCTTCGCCATCTCCGTCGTCACCTTGGGCGGCATGGCGAGCTCCATGCGGGTGACGACCGCATCGATCAGCACCGGGCCTGGATGCGCCAGCGCCTCGGCGAGCTTGCTCTCCACCTCGCCCGGATCGACGATGCGCACCCCCTTGATGCCGACCGCCTCGGCCATGGCGGCGAAGTCCGGGTTCTGCAATTCGGTGCCGGTGTCGATGAAGCCGGCGGATTTCTGTTCCAGCTCGATGAACCCGAGCGCGCCGTTGTTGAACACGACGACCTTCACCGGCAGCTTGAGCTGCTTCAACGACAGCAGATCCCCCATCAGCATGGTGAAGCCGCCGTCGCCGGAGAGCGAGATCACCTGCCGATCGGGAAACGCGGCCTGCGCGCCGATCGCCTGCGCCATCGCATTGGCCATCGACCCGTGCCAGAACGAACCCACGAGCCGCCGCCTGCCGTTCATCGCCAGATAGCGCGCCGCCCAGACGGTCGGCAGGCCGACGTCGCAGGTGAAGACGGCATCCTCGGCGGCAAGCGCGCTCACGACCCGGGCGATCTGTTGCGGATGCAACGTGCCGCCGGGCTTGCCGGCAGCCAGGTCATCGAGCCCCCGGCGCGCGTTCCGGTAATGCCGGACCGCCGCGTCGAGAAAGCCACGATCGGTCTTCTCCGTGAGATGCGGCAGCAGCGCCGCGATCGTCGCACGCACGTCGCCGAGCAGCCCGAGCTCCACCGGCGCGCGCCGGCCGATCGATTCCGCACGCAGGTCCACCTGGGCGATGCGCGCCCGCTTCGGATAGAACTGCCGGTAGGGGAAGTCGGTGCCCAGCATCAGCAGGGCGTCGCAGCTCTCCATGGCGTAATAGCCGGAGGAAAAGCCGATCAGCCCGGTCATCCCGACGTCGTACGGGTTGTCCCATTCGACATGTTCCTTGCCCCGCATGGCGTGGACGTTCGGCGCCTTCAGCACGCCGGCAAGCTGGACCAGCGCATCATGCGCGCCCTCGCAGCCGCCGCCGCACAACAGGGTGACCCGGGATGCGCCGTTGAGCAGCGCGGCCAGGTGTGCCACCGCGTCGGCCGGCGGCGTCACCGTCGGCCGCCCCGGCAGCAGCCCGCCCGGGTGCGGCGGAGCCGTGTCGACCACGGGCTGCAGCGCGACGTCGCCCGGGATGACGATCACCGACACGCAGCGTTCGGCCACCGCCCGGCGGATGGCGATCTCCAGCACGCGCGGCATCTGCGCGGGGCTGGAGACCAGCTCGCAGTAGGTCGCGCACTCGCGGAACAGGGTCTCGGGGTGGGTTTCCTGGAAGTAGCCGGCGCCGATCTCGGCCGAGGGGATATGCGCCGCGATCGCCACCACCGGCACGCGCGAGCGGTGGCAGTCGAACAGCCCGTTGATCAGATGCAGGTTGCCCGGCCCGCAGCTTCCCGCGCAGACCGCGAGCCGCCCGGTCAGATGCGCGTCCGCGCCGGCGGCGAAGGCGGCCACCTCCTCGTGGCGGACGTGCAGCCACTGGATGCCGCCGTGGCGGCGGAGGGAGTTGGTGAAGCCGTTGAGGCTGTCGCCGACGATCCCGTAGATACGCGTGACGCCGGCGGCGGCGAGGGTCTCGACCATCTGGTCTGCAACGGTCGTCATGTGGTCCTCCTTGCGCTTGCTGTCGCGACAAATCCGATGCGGACATAGTGGATTTCGAGGCAGGGCGTGGTCACGAGACCGTCGAACCCGACATCGCGCCGATCGCCGCTTCGGGGTGTGGCCCCCGTTTTGCGGACCGTACCACGGGCACCGGCGATCATAGGATCGGAAAACCCTGCCGCGCCGCGGCGACCGGGGGGCAGCGGTCACGGACGGCGCACAGGTCGATCGAGCGAAGGGGTGCGAAGAACACGATGCCGCCCCCTCCCCCAAGGGGAGAACAGGGCAATCGCATGAACGGGGAAATCGGCGCGGCCGGTGGCTCCTTCTCCTCTCCCCCGAAGCGGGAGAGCGGTTCTCGCAGATATTCGAGATACAAGGTGACATACCGGTCGTTCGTGCGATTGCCCTGGAGAGGGAAGGCCGCGTTGACTTCCCGCCCGCGGGCGCTATAACCCGCGCTCCCTCGCCCGGCCCCGTCTCGCGGCCGGGGCATGGCTGTTGGCAGGAACGATCGATGTTCGCAGTGATCCGCACCGGCGGAAAACAGTACCGCGTGACGCCCGAACGCGGTGCTGAAGGTCGAAAAGCTCGAGGCCGAGCCGGGCGCGACCGTGACCTTCACCGACGTCCTCGCGGTGGGCGACGACGGCGGCCTGACCCTGGGCGCGCCCACGGTGGCCGGCGCCTCGGTCACCGCGACGGTGATCGCGCAGGACCGGCTCGACAAGGTCATCATCTTCAAGAAGCGCCGCCGGCAGAACAGCCGCCGCCGAACGGCCATCGCCAGCACGTGACCGTGCTGCGCGTCTCCGGCATCGCCCCCGTCGCGGGCGGCGAAGCCACGGCCGCCGCCAGCGAAGGAGCAGTCTGACATGGCACACAAGAAAGCCGGCGGCTCCTCGCGCAACGGGCGCGATACCGAAGGCCGCCGCCTCGGCATCAAGAAGTCCGGCGGCGCAGGCGGTGCATCGCCGGCAACATCATCCTCCGCCAGCGCGGCACCAAGTGGAAGCCGGGCCAGAACGTCGGCCTCGGGCCGCGACCACACCATCTTCGCGCTGGTCGACGGCAATGTGGAGTTCCAGCGCAAGGCCGAGGGCCGCGTGCACGTCTCCGTCCGTCCTGGCCCGGCGCCGGCCGCCGCTGCCGAGTAACGCGCCGCCCCGCCGCGACCGGATCAGCTCGGGGGTCGGCGCCACGCCGGCCCCCGTTCGTTTGCGGGGCCCGCGGTTTGCCACCCCGGACTCTGCCGGGCCCGGCGCCCCACCGGGCAGGCTCGCCCCGGCTCCCGATCGCCACCGACGGGCGCCGCGTCCCGCCGCCTCGCCCCCCTCGCCCGTCCACCCCGGACGCCGGACCATGAAATTCCTCGACCAGGCCAAGATCTACCTGCCGCTCCGGTGACGGCGGCGACGGCGTGGTCGCGTTCCGGCGCGAGAAATTCATCGAGTTCGGCGGCCCGGACGGCGGCGACGGCGGCAAGGGCGGCGACATCGTGCTCGAGGCGGTGGCCAACCTCAACACCCTGATCGACTTCCGCTACACGCCAGCATTTCCGCGCCAAGAAGGGCGGCAACGGCGCCGGCGCCGACCGCACCGGCGCCGGCGCGCCCGACCTCGTCATCAAGGTGCCGATCGGCACCCAGATCCTGGCCGAGGACCGGGAGACCCTGCTCGCCGACCTCGACCGCCCCGGCAAGCGGATCACGCTTGCTGCCGCGGCGGCGACGGCGGGTTCGGCAACACGCACTACAAATCCTCCACCAACCGCGCGCCGCGCCGGGCGGACAAGGGCTGGCCGGGGCGAGGAACGCTGGGTGTGGCTGCGGCTCAAGCTGATCGCCGACGCCGGGCTGGTCGGGCTGCCGAACGCCGGCAAATCCACCTTTCTCTGGCCGCGGCCTCCGCCGCGCGACCGAAGATCGCCGACTACCCGTTCACCACCCTGCACCCGCAGCTCGGCGTGGTGCGTCTGTCGGCCGACGGAGGAATTCGTGCTCGCCGACATCCCCGGCCTGATCGAGGGCGCGCACGAGGGCGCCGGCCTCGGCGACCGCTTCCTCGGCCATGTCGAGCGCTGCGCCGTGCTGCTGCACCTGGTCGACGGCGCCGCCGGCGATGTGGTGCGTGCCTGGCGCACGGTGCGCGAGGAGCTTGCGGCCTATGGCGGCGGGCTCGCCGACAAGCCGGAGCTGATCGCGCTGAACAAATCGGACGCGATGACGCCCGCGCGAAGCCTCGGCGCGCCGGGCGGCGCTGGCACGCGCGTCCGGCCGGCCGGTGCTGCTGCTCTCGGCGGTCAGCGGCGCCGGGCATGCCGGAGGTGCTGCGGGCGCTGGCCGACGCGATCGCGGCGCACCGGGCCCGATGAGCCCCCCGGCCGCAGGCGCGGTCGGGCGCCGCCGGGTGGTCGTGCTGGCGTGCTTCGCGCTCTGCCTCGTGCTGCTCTCGCCGTTCTTCTGGGCGGTCTACCGGGTGATGGTCTTCAATACCGTGCCGCGCGACGACTACGCGCCGTTCGTGCTGTGGCTGCTCGGGCAGAAGGGCGGCATGTTGCCGGAATCGCCCTACGTCTACCGCATCCTGTCGGTGGCGGCGGCGGTGCCGTTCGACCTCGTCCTGCCGCTGCTGCGCTTCAGCCGCCTGCCCGCCAGCGTTCCGGCGGACTACGTGCGCGCGACCGCCGCGCTGGCTGCCCTCGCCTACACCGCCGCAGTCGGCGCGGGCTTCGTGGCCGCCCGGCTCGCCCGGCGTCTCGGCCTGGCGCCGGGCGAGGCGCTGTTCGCCGGCGCGCTGCTGTTCGTGCTCTGCTGGTCCGCCCAGATCTATGGCATCGACCCCCTCGCCATCCTGGGCGTCGCCGTGCTGGTCTCCGTCCTCCGCAACCGGCGGCGGTTCGTCCCCGGCGTGCTGGCCTCGATCCTGGTGAACGAGAAGATCTGCATGGTGCTCGTGCTCTGGCTCGCGATCCGCTGGGTGCTGTGCGCGGAAGACCGGGCGGCCCTCGGCGTGCCGCTGCTCGCGAGCCTGGCCGCGCTCGCCGCCTATCTGGCGATGGTGCTGCTGATGCACGTGCCGGGGCATTCCTATCAGGTGCGGCCGGCCGGCTACCTCGGCACGATCGCGGCCAACCTTGCGGTGCAGGCCTCGGCGCGCGGGGTGGTGCTGAACCTGGTGCCGACCCTGCTGCTGGCCGGCGTGGCGGTGACGGGCTGGCCGGCGGGGCCGCTGGGACCGTTCCGGCGGGTGGATATCCTGGTGATCCCGGCGCTCGTGCTGCTGGCGCTGACGGTGACGCACAAGTTCCAGGTCGGGCGGCTGGTGATGCACGCGGCCCCCTTGTTCGTCGTGCCGGCCGCCGCCGCAGGGCGCCGCTGGCACGCGCACGCCGCCCGGTTCATCGCGGGGGAGCGCGCGACCGCCGCCACCCGGCCGGACCGCTCGGCATGACCGCCCCGCCCGCGCTTGCCGCCGCCCGCCGGCTGGTGGTGAAGATCGGCAGCGCGCTGGTGGTCGATCCCGCCGGCGGCGCCCCGCGCGCGGCCTGGCTCGCCGGCGTCGCCGCCGACATCACCGACCTCCGCGCGCGCGGGACGGAGGTGATCGTGGTCTCCTCCGGCGCCATCGCGCTCGCCCGCCGCAGCCTCGGCCTGACCCGCAAGCGCCTGCGGCTGGAGGAGAAGCAGGCCGCCGCCGCGGTCGGCCAGATCCGCCTCGCCCAGGCCTGGGCGGAGGCGCTGTCCGCGCGAGGGCCTGACCGCGGCGCAACTGCTGCTGACCCTGGAAGATACCGAGGACCGCCGCCGCTACCTGAACGCGCGCGCCACGCTTGCACACCCTGCTGGCGCTCGGCGCAGTGCCGGTGATCAACGAGAACGACACGGTGGCGACGGCGGAAATCCGCTTCGGCGACAACGACCGCCTGGCCGCCCGCGTCGCCGAGATGACCGAGGCCGACCAGCTTGTGCTGCTGTCGGACATCGACGGGCTCTACACCGCCGATCCGCGGCGCGATCCGGCGGCGGCGCATATCCCGCTGGTGGCTTCGCTGACGCCGGAGATCGAGGCGATGGGGGGCGAGCCGCCGCCCGGCTATTCCTCGGGCGGGATGCGCACCAAGCTGGTGGCGGCGCGGATCGCGACCCAGGCCGGCTGCGCCATGGCGATCGCGCGCGGCGCCCGAGGGCAGCTCGCCGCGCCCGCTGACCGCGCTGGCCGAGGGCGCGCGCTGCACCTGGTTCCTGCCGGCGCCGGAGGGGCGGTCGGCCCGCAAGCGCTGGATCGCCGGGGCGCTGGCACCGCTCGGGGTGTTCGTGGTCGATGCCGGCGCGGCGCGCGCGCTGGGCGCCGGGCGGTCGCTGCTGCCGGCCGGGGTGCGCGCGGTGGACGGCGCGTTCGAGCGCGGCGATCCGGTGCTGGTGCGCGGGCCGGACGGGGCGGCGCTGGCGCGCGGGTTGTCGGCCTATGCGAGCGGGGACGCGGCGCGGATCGCCGGGCACCGGTCGGACGAGATCGAGGCGATGCTGGGCTGGCGCGGGCGGGACGAGATGATCCACCGGGACGATCTGGTGTTGATCCTGGGGTAGGGGACGGGGGCGCAGGCCGCCACCCGGGCGGGCGCTTCGTCACTTCAGTGCATCGAGAGAGCGCCCCGGCCCGAATTTCGGCGGCCCGAATTTCGCCCGTGGGGACATCGGCCGTCGGACGAAGCCAATCGTGGCCGGCCATGACCCAGATCAATGCACGCCGCGCTTATGTTGCTTTCACTTGCAAAATATGCCACGGGGACCGGCAGGTTTGCGAGAGGCGGCCGACGACAGATGGAACCGCGGGACCCGACGGATGGGCGGTAACCTCCCTACGGCATGGCGGCTGGCGGGCCGAGCCGGCGTCCTGGCATTCCTGCTTCTTGTCATTGGCTGCGCCGGACCGGAGCGGCTGAGCGCCGTCCCGCCATCGCTGACGGACGATGCCACCGTGCTCGGCATTCCGAATGCTCGATTTTGGGCCGATACGGACGGACCCGCGATGGTGCGGGAGGCGATGGCCGCGCTGGCACGCGAGCGGGCCGCGCGGCCAGGCGGCAGCGACGCGACGACGGGGATGTCCGCGGCGAATTTTCTCGCCATCTCGGGCGGCTCCGACAATGGTGCTTTCGGAGCGGGCCTTCTGGTCGGATGGTCGGCGAGCGGAACCCGCCCCGTTTTCAAGCTGGTGACCGGGGTCAGCACCGGTGCGTTGATTGCCCCGTTTGCCTTCCTGGGACCGGCGTACGACCCCGAGTTGCGCGCGGTCTACACGGGTATCGCTCCGGACGACGTCTATGAACGCCGGTGGCTCCTTTCTGCGATCTTCAGCGATGCACTCAGCAGTACCGACCCGCTGTTCCATTTGATCAGTCGCTACGTCACGAAAGACTTGCTCTCTGCCATCGCGCGCCAGTACCAAAAAGGACGCTTGCTGCTGATCGGCACGACGAACCTTGACGTGCAGCGTCCGGTCATCTGGAACATGGGCGCCATTGCGGCAAGCGGCCGGCCCGGCGCACTTAACCTGTTCCGCAAGATACTGCTTGCCTCCGCTTCTGTGCCGGGCGTGTTCCCGCCCGTGATGATCGATGTCGAGGCCGATGGGCGGCATTATCAGGAAATGCACGTTGACGGAGGCGCTGTCGCGCAGACGTTCCTGATCCCGCCGCAGATCGGGCTGCTTGTGGATTGGCGGCGGAAGGCCCTTGTACGCGTACGGCATGCCTACGTGATACGGAACGCGAGGCTTGATCCGGAATGGGCGTCGGTCGACCGTCGTCTGCTCAGCATCACCGGCCGGGCTATCGCGACGATGATCCACTATAGCGGCTACAACGACACCGTTCGGATCTACACCACGTCGAAACGCGACGGGGTGGATTATAATCTCGCCTACATCGGCGCGGACTTCACCGTGCAACGGCGGGAATCCTTCGATCAGAACTACATGCGGGCGTTGTTCAACTACGGCTACGAGCAGGGTCTGCACGGCTACCGATGGCACAAGGCTCCGCCGATTCTGGATGCGCCGGACGGACGCGCCGCTGCCTCGAACTGAAGGGGGCTCGTTGGGTCGGGGAGCAGGGTTGCCGGGTCGCGCGAGATTTCCAGCCCATGGGGCGGCCTGCACCTGCTCTGGGTTTTGCCGCCATCCGCCCGTCACTGCCGTTCTCGCCGCAACGTCGGGAACCTTCGCACGCCCTCCGAAGCCCGGCACCGCTGGGGCGCGAGCGCGCCCGGCGTCAGCGCCTGCCACCGGCGCCGGAGATCGAGGCGATGGGGCGCGCGTCGCCGCCCGGCTATGCCTCGGGCGGGATGCGCACCAAGCTGGTGGCGGCACGGATCGCGACCCAGGCCGGCTGCGCCATGGCGATCGCGCGCGGCCAGCCGGAGGGACCGCCGAGCGACCGCCCGCTGCTGGGCACCGGGCGGTCCCTGCTGCCCGCCGGGGTGCACGCGTTACTGGAGGGGCGAGACGAGATGATCCACCGGCATGATCTGGTGTTGATCGGGGGTAGGGGGCATACTTCGGCTTCACGTTTCTGCTCGCCCTGGGGCAACCGATCTGCGTAGGCTGCGGTGCGGCAGTGGCCATGGTCGATGGTACCGGCCGGCGGAGGAACCACTGCCACCAATCGAGCGATCGAAACAATGCGCGTCAGGCACCTGATTGCCCGGACCAAAGCCCAGCGAAGCGATACCGGCTGGATGACGAACGATATGCCGCCTCGCTATTCTCCCATCTACGCCAAGACGCGGCCGATCCGCGGCGGATGGAAGTGGCGCTCCGCGCGCGGGGAGGCCGGTGCCACAAGGTTCATCCTCACCGCCCTCTGCAATACGCGGAGGGACAACTGGCAGGCTTACCTGATGGTTGAGACCGCCGACGGGGTATCGGTCGTCGCCCAATTCGAGCATCATGGCAGCCATCCTGGCTTGCACGCCCACGCCCATTGCGAGCGGGGCGGCGTGGAGGCCGGAGCATCCGGGCTTGACGGGCTGGTGCGGATACCGAAGGCTGGAGAGGTTCACAGGCGCACACAGGCCTGGACGGAAGGAACTTTCTGGGAGGCCGCGCGGCGGTTCTTCAAATTTGCAGACGGGGGAAGGCAATCGGGCCTGTTTGATCGTGCAACCTGACACCCTGAAAAGGCAGCTCTGCAACATTTTCTGTGGCGCAATCGAGGTGCGCCCGGTGCCGAGCGGCTTTGCCATCAGTTCCGCTTTCGAGGATACGTCCGGCGACCCCATCAGCTTCTATCTGAGCGAAATGGACGACAGTGAATTCCGGATCGAGGACGACGGCGGCTACCTCTCGCATTTGATCGCCAAGGATGTGCCGATCGATGCCGGGCAACGCGGCCAGCTCCTGGATTCGATTCTGGGTCAGGGGGGAGCGTACTGGGATCGGGAGACCTTCGAGATCCGTTCGACACCGTTTCCCGAGAACGAAATCCCCCGCCGCGTGGTCGACTTCCTCTCGTCCCTGATCCGTCTTCGCGATCTTGAACTGTTCACGCGCGATGTCGTGCGCTCCACCTTCCGTGAAGACGCGACGGGCGCACTCGAGTTGCGGTTTGGCGATGTTGCCGACTTCACCGAAAATGCTCCGGTAGGTCGCGATTTTGCCGAATTTCCTGCCGATCTTGTCATCGTGCCCAAACCCGATTCTACCTTGACCAGACCGGGAGCGGTATATTTCGTTACAACGAACGACAAGCTGAACGAGGCGCTGCTCCTGCAAATGGAAGCGCAACATCTCAGGCGGTGGGATTTCGAGGTGATCGCCCTCCTTGAGGATCCGGGAATGCGCGGCATCAGTCCGCGCAGGTTCCAACGGGCGCAAAACCGGTCGCTCGCGATGCCGATCTTCAGGGGCGATGAGGATGCAGCCATGACCATGATCGGACGCAAGCTGAGCGCGCTTCCAGCCTGAGCGGGCGCGCCGTGGCGCCCCGGCAGGCTCTACGGCACCGGCTGCCTGAACCACGGGCAACGCACCGCCTGTGATCAGCGCCGCGCGGTACGTCGCGGTACCGCCGGCGTTGCATTACCCTGATGGCACGCCGTTCCAGCACCTGCCCAAAGTTGCATCCCCACCCACCCACCGCTATCGTTACCTCCCCAGCACCGAGACCCCCCGCATGCCCTCCGAAGTCCAGGACCGCTGGCTCGAAGCCGTGCTCGGCATCACCACCGGGCGCCGGCCGCCGCGCGTGCCGCCCCCGCCGCCCACCACCTCCCTCGTCGCCTTCGCCCACGCGCGCCTCGCCTGGGAAGCCGCCAAGGCCACTGTCGCCGCCCGCCTCGCCACCCTGCGCAGCGCCATCGCGGCGGGGGCCCCCGATCCCGACAGCGCCGCCCTGGTCGCGGCGGCGGCGGACAAACTGGGCGCCGTGCTCGGCCGCCTCGATGCCGGCCTGGGCGACACGCTCGACGCGCTCGCCAACGCCACCGCCGCCGTTCGGGCCGCCGCGCTCAAGGCCGAGGTCGCCGCGATCGTGGCCAGCTACCTCGCCTATCTCGAAACCGACCGGATCATCGCGCATATCGAAACCAATCCGACCGGCCCGCTCGGCATCGCCGAGACCCTGCGCGCGCCGCTCACCACCATCCGCACCCTTCTCGCGGCCGGCTGATCCGGGAGAGACGCATGGCCATCCCCAACTACCGTATCGTGCTGAACCAACGGGACTGGGACCGGGTGCACCACGCCGACACCCTCGCCCACGTCACCCGCGCCGAGGCCGATTTGAAGATCCGCGCCGACGCCGGCACCCGCACCATCGAAATCGACTACTCCTACGGCGACCTCAACAACGTCTACCGCATCTTCCGCATGGTGATCGGCGGCAACCGCAAGAGCTGGACCGAGACCTACGGCACCGACGCGTTCAAGGCCGAGGAACTGGCGCGGATCGAGGCGTCGCGCGACGCGCTGCGCGCCGTCGTCCCCCCGGACGTCAACCCCAACACCGCGACCGGGATCGACGCGCCCACGCCGGTCGCAGGTGCGCTCACCGACGTGCTGGCGGACGCCCAGGGTCTCTGTCTCGGCCACAGCCACGACCAGGCGGCGGCCTATCAGTTTCTCGCCGACGCGGTGGAGGCACCGGAGACTTTCGGGCTGACCGGGGGCATGCTCTTCATCGAGGAACTGCCCGGCGTCTTCCAGGCCGAGATCGATGCCTACATGATCACCGATCCGGAACCGCCCTGGTCCGCCGCCGCCCAGGCCTTCTTCGACCGGATCGCGATCGACCGCCACCTGGACGGGGAAACCCGCCTCGATGCGGTCCTGCGCAAGGCGCGGGCGAAGAACATCCGCGTCTTCGGGATCGATTCCGGCGAGATGTCGCCCACGATGTGCGCCGACGGATCCTATCCGGAAATGCGCTGCGCCAACATGAACGCGTTCGGCAAGCAGGTGATGGACGCGGCGATCGAGGCCAACCCGGACCGCAAATACGTGGCGTTCTGCGGCGCCGCGCATTCCAACACGCACGAGGGCGGCATCCCCGGCTTTTCGCAGATCTACAACATCCCGGCATTGCGGCTGGGCAACGACGGCACCGTCACCTGCCACGACGAAGACCGCGCGCTGCGCGGCATGCCCGCCAAGGCGGTGCAGCTCTTCGTCGACCGCTACACGATGGTGCTGGAACGCGAGCAGCAGCGGGCGCGCTCGCCCGACAATCCGAACGCCGCCGCGCTCAAGGTGTTCGCGTTGCAGGAGGCGGTGCGCCTGCAGGCCGCCGGCGACCTGCCCGATTTCGCGGCCCTGGACGCCATCGGCGATGCCGGCGAACGGGGACGCCAGCGCCAGGCGATGCTCGGCCGGATCGATGCGGCGGTCGGGGGCCTACCGGCCGCGGGACCGTGGCGGCAGCCGCCGCCACCGCCGCCGCGGGCCGGGGCGGGCGCCCCGGCGGACGGCAACGCCGGCGGCATCTGGGGGTGGCTGACGTGGATCGTCGAGCTGGTGGAACTCTCGAGCGGCTGACCCGCCCGGTCGGCCGCCGCCCGCTACCGCGGCTTCGCCCCGTGGCTGCCCAGCAGGTCGAGCATGTCGTTCGTGTGCTCCTCCTCCACCACCAGGATGCCTTCCAGCATGGTCCGCGTGGCGGGATCGTCGTCGCCGAAATAGCGGATCAGTTCGCGGTAGTGATCGACCGCGATCCGCTCGGCGATCAGGTTTTCGCGGATCATGCCGACCAGGTCGCCGCCTTCGGCGTATTGGGAGGCGGCGCGGGTCGCGAGGCCGTCGGGATTGAAATTCGGCACCCCGCCGAGCTGGTTGATGCGCTCGGCCACCGCCATCATGTGCGCCTGCTCTTCCTTCGCGTGCTGCGCGAACTCGGCCTTCACGCTGTCGCTGGCGATGCCGGAGGCGGTGACGGCGTGCATCGTATAGCGCAGCACGCAGACGATCTCGGTGGCGAGCACGGTCTGCAGGATGGCAATGGTCGTCTCGGCGTCGCCCTTGTAGGTCGCCGTCACGTTGCCGGTTTCCAGATGCTGCCGCGCGCGTTCCCGCAAGGTCTGCACATCGGTCAGGAAGGGCGTCACCGTGTCACCGGTCGGGGCGGGTTTACTCATCGGGGTCACCTCATCGCGGGTTGCGGAAACATCGTCGCCCCCCGCGCCGATGGCGGCGCACGCGGTCGCCGCGAGGGAAGAATTATTTCCTTGCAACTGGATAGCGATGAAGACCGAGTCAATGCCCGGGCGCCGGGCGGCCCGCCCGCGCGACCCGCGGCGCCATCACGATCGCGCGCAGCCGGCCGCGGCCGGGCGCGGGGTTCCCGCGCCGCGGCCGCCGTGCGTCCCCCTCAGTCCTGCGACGGCGCGTCCCGCTTGAGCCGGTCCACCACCCGGGCGATCATCTCGCGCCGCGCCCGGGCCACTACCTTGGCGTGGCTGGCGCGCCCGCGCTCATCGATCGGCAGCCCGATCCCCTGCGCCTGCGGCTTGAGGGCGACGGCGGCGGCGATCAGCTTGCCGATCCGGGTCGTCGGTGCGGCGGGGGCGAGGCCGAGCGGGTCCTCCTGGGTGGGGTCGGCGAAATTCGGGGCGGGATCGTAGCTCGGGTCTTCCAGGTGGTCGATCAGCGAGCTGCGGTTGGTCCCTGCCCCCATGGCGAGCGGATCATCCAGCCCGTCCAGCCCGAGCACCTCGTCCCCCTGCCGCGCGATGTCGAGGAACCACTGATGCAGGGTCGGCAGCTCATCGTCGATATAATCGGCGAAGGCGTCCATGAACGGCTCCTTGACCGACGTCGTGACGCCGTTGGACGCGTTCTGCAGCACCTTGGTGGCGAGAATCATCGACCGGCGCTGGTTGGAATCGAGCCCCGGCATGCTCACCAGCATCGGGTTGATGAGCCGGAGGAACACGTGCCCGCCGACCATGATGGCAACGTCGCCGTCGCCCATGCCGGTCTTGCGCGCGCCGGCGGCGATCATGCTGGCGGTGGTGGCGATCGGCCGCGGCACCTCCTTGCCGACGACGGCGTTCAGCAGCGCGCGGACATAGCCGATCAGCTCGCCCACCGCAGTGTCGCGCTTGCCCTTGCTCGGTTCCTTGTTCGGATCGATCTCGATCTTCCGGCTCGGTTTCAGCCAAACCTGGGAGTTCTCGGCGAGCTCGCCCATGAAGCCCTGCGTCTCGCCGGACATGGCGTAGGCTTTGGTGAGCTTGCTGGCGGCGGTGTTGCCGCGCATGAAGGTATTGCCGTCCTTGGTCGCTTTCTTCGGGAGCTCGTTGCCGAGCACGCGCTCGCACAACGCGTCCATGTAGGCGGCGTCGCCGCCGTGGGCGGCCACGAGCTGTTCCACCAGCGCGTCGCCGTCCTTCATGGCCGAGAGAATGTCGGCGATCTTGTCCGGCGCGGGCTTGGCGGCGACGATCGCGCGCATCAGCTCCGGATTGGCCGCGAGCATCTGCGCCTGTTCGTCCGGCTCGAGCTCAGCGATTTTGTTCATCCGCTCGGTCTGCGCCAGGTTGCTGGCGGTGATCAGCTTGTCGAGCGCGTCCAGCCGCTTGGCGATGGCATCCGCCTTCACCCCGCGCTGGTCCCGTTTCTTGACGTCCCTCTCGCCGACCATGCCCTCGGTATAGTCCTTCTGCGCCTGCGCCAGCTTCTCGCGCAGGCCGGCAAGGAGGGGCACCGTGGTGTCGTTCACCGCGCCGCCGCGCGCGAGCGCGGTGTCCACGGCGATGAGGATCTTGTCCACCTCACCCGAAACGTCCTTCTTGTAGCCTTTGTCGGCGCTGTAGCCGACCAGCTTCTTGCGCCTGATGTCCTCGCCCACGCCGGCGAGCTTGTCGCGCTGCTCGCGCAGCGGCTGGTTGACCTCCCGATCCAACGTATCGAGACCGTCCTTCAGTTCCGGCGGCGGCGTGACGCCGCGGCTGCGCGGGGATTGCGGCGTGGGCGCGGTCGCCTTCACCTCCCCCTGGCCGCCGAGCACGCGCAGGAACGCGTTGGCCCAGGCGCGCTGCTTGTCGGTGAGAACGGGAAGCTGGGTGTTGGTGTGCGACATTGGCTGCGTCCTTCCCTGCCCTAGGCGCCGAGGCGGCGTTCGATGGTGGCGAGCGCCGCGCCCAGCGTGGCCTGCACGCCGACATCAACCCCGAACGGATTGTCGTCGATCAGTTGCACCGCGGCGTTTTCCGTCAGGAAGCTGCGATAAGCCGCAACCGCCTGCGCCAGCTTGCCGCGCGCACGCTGATCCGCGCCCGGCGCGTCGGCCTCCCGCAGCGCCACCATCAGCCCGACGCTCGCGCGCCCGGTGATGCCGTTCAGCCCGAATTCGGCGATGCGGTCGAGGTCGGGATCGCCGAACCCGCGCAGCGCGCCCTGCAACCGCCCGAGCCGCCCGTCCACCGCGTCCTTGGCATCGAGCCACAAAGGCAACAGCGGTTCCCCCTCGCCGGAAGGCATCTGCACGCCCAGAACCCGTTCGACCCATCCGCGTTTCGCTGCGTCGTCGGCCATGCCCGCCTCCCCATCCTTGCGCGGCGCGGCCTTACCATCGTGTCGGCTGCGACCACAAGCGGGGAATCCGGGCGGTGGAAATTCGCCGGTTATGCCGTCTTCGCCGCTACCACCGCGATCAAATCCCCCACCGTCTGCAACCGGTCGAGATCGCGGGTGGAGAAGCGGATGCCGTAGCGTTCCTCCGTCGCCATGATGATCTCGATCTGCTTGAAGCTGTCCCAGCCGGCGACGTCCTTGGCGGCGAGCCCGGGGCGCAGCGGGATGTCGCGGCCGAACACCTCGGCGAAAATCTCGTCCAGAGCGGCGGTGATTTCGGTTTCGGTTGCCATGCGGTCTCAGCCCTCGATGACGTCGATGAAGGTGGGGATCGGCGTGAAGCCCGCCAGGTCGAGCGCGGCGCGCGAACCACCGTCCGGCGCGGTCTCCACCACTGCGAACCCGAGTTGCACGTAATGGTCGCGCACCATCGCGTTCTTCTTCGTGGGCACGTACCGCCCGACCAGCCGGCTTGCGCCGAGCGCACGCGCCTGCGCGGCGATCAGGTTGAGCGTCGTCGGCTCCACCTGCCGCCCCAGCACGCGGCACGACATCAGCCAGGTGTCGATATCGACCGCGCCCTCCGCGGCCAACCGCCCGATCACGATCGCAATCACCCCGTTGTCGCCGAACCGGTCGAGCAGCCGCAGTTGCAGCCCGAACGCACGCGCATCCTGCATCACCGCGCGCACGTCTTCCTCCGCATAGCGCTTCGTCGTCAGGTTGAACTGGTTCGATTTGTTGATGAGCTGGACGATCCGCGCCAGCCCCAGCGCATCGAACCGCCGCCACACCAGGCGCATGTCCAGCCCGCGCAGGAAGCCCTCAAGGTCGGTCGCCTCTTCGCGCAACGCCTCGCGCGCCTGGTTGCCGGCGTAGAGCGCGGTGCGCGCGCGGTCTTCATCCGTCAGCGCCACCGCCTCGAAATATCCGCCGGCGACCAGCGCCGCGATGAAACTTTCGGGATCGTCCGTCACCTCCGGCACCGCCACCATCGGCAGTTCCTGCCGCACCAGCGCGCGTTCGGCCGGGTTGTCGTCGACGAACACCAGCGCATCGAGGCCGATGTTCAGTTCGCGCGCGATCCGGCGCAGGTTGGCGGCCTTGTCGTCCCAGTTCGCCACGAAGCAGGCGATGTCGTCGCGCCGCAACACCATGTCCGGGTGCTGCGCGAACGCCTCCAGCGCGTTCGCCGCATCGTTCTTGGAACACACCGCGAGGATCACCCCGCGCCGCCCCAGTTCGCGGGCGTAGCGCTGGAACGCCACGAATGCCTCCCCCGCCGCGCTGCCCTGGCCGAGCACGATCCCCTCCAGCCCGTCGTCGCCGATCACGCCGCCCCACAGCGTATTGTCGAGATCGAGCACCAGGCACTTCCCGCTCCGCCCGGCGAGCGCGCCGAGCAGCGCCCCCACCCGTTCCCCGTACGCCATCGCCGCCGCCGGCGCGACTTCCTGCTTCGCCAGATGCCAGTACGTCGGGTTGTGCCACGCCGCGATCCCATCGCGCGCCGCTGCCGCATCGATCGCGAGCAGGTGCACCCCGGCCGCGTCCGCCATCGGCCGCAGCGCCGCATTGAGCCGTGCCACCAGGCTCGCCGCCGAGCCCGCCAGCCGGTGTTCGTTGGCGCCGAGCAGCGGCGGGTGCAGCGCGAGCGCGGTCTGGTGCAGGATCGGGCCGCGGCAGGCGGCGCGCGCGAGGCGCCAGGCGTGTTCGATCCGCCCGCGCAGCGCGGCCAGCGCCGCCTCGGCCGCGTCCGGATCGAGCGCGGCGGAGGCGCCGGCGGCGAGGTGGTGCGCGTCGAGCGCCAGCAGCAGCGCCGTGGGACCGAACGCCGCCAGCTCTGCGCCGGGGTCGGTCAGCGCCTGCAGATACTGGCCGAAGTCCGCTTCCCAGGTGGTGACGTGCAGCCCCCGGCGCAGCCCGGCGACCCGGATCGCCGGCAGCAGGTGGGTGAGCGTGGCGGAGCCGAGCACGGCGAGCCGCACCGGCGGCGCCGCGGCACCCGGCGGCGGGGTGGGGAAGGCCTGCTGCGCCGCCGCGTCGAGCGCGTTGGTCTGGAGGAAGGAGAGGTCGGTGGCGGCGAGGGCGACCAGCGCGGCCCAGGCCTCCGCGGGGTCTTGCGGCAGGGCGTGCAGGCGGGCGCGGACGTCGGCTGGGGGGGGCGGGAGGTGGGGGAGAGGCATGGGGGCTTTTGTGTACGAGCAGGTTACTGCCGAACCATCGCGAGCCTCCCTGCTAGAAGGCAGTACGCAAGTGGTCCGGCATCTCGACGTACTTTACAATGTCGGTTGGCAGTTCGAAGAACCCTTCCCGTTCAACGATTGCCGCCTCGAACTGGACAAGCTGTTCGGCGAAATCAAACAGGGATATCCGACCCGAGTTGAGCACGTTCACCGGGTCGAAGAAATTTTCCCGGACGAACCGAACGGTATCATGCCGATGATGTTCTCCGAAATTCGCGGCAAGCGACCTCTCGGACCATTCGGTTGCACGGTTGATACACTGCCGACCCAGAGAAATTGAATAGTCCATGGCCTTCGTGTGGAACAAGAACAGATTTGTGTCCACCTTGGGGCGCCGATTCAAGCCATGAAAACCCGGGCGCCAGACGATCGGTACACGGCTTATGAGGGTCTTGCAGAGCACAGACCAGAACTTCGCAAATTTCCTCTGCTGTAGAATGGGCTGGTCGAGACGCAAGGGATCTTCCCGGTTGATCATGTGGAGCACATTCATGCCCACTGCGGTAACATAATCGAAGTCATTCTTTTCGATATAGTCCCTGAGATCAGAATATAGGCCCAGGTTCGGCACCAGTATCTCGTCGCAGTCGGTATAGATAACGGCATCGTAGTTCTGCAAAAGCGCGTGATGCAGGTAAGATACGAAATTGGTCTTTTTGTACTCATCGAACGCATCATGCGGTAGCCTGATCCGGGTGGACAGGCCTAGATTCGAAGTGCTTCCGTCGTTCGATTCCCGATCGATAACATAGAGATTCTCCGACCCGAAGTTACGGCCATAATACCGCAGCCAGATCGGAAGATTGACCGTTTCGTTATAGACAAACGTGATTGCCGCGATATTCATGGATCGTGTGCCCACTGCTATGTATTTAGCGCCAGCTAGTCCGGGAAACCAGGTTCGGGGCTGCCGCGGCCCGCCAAGGTCGCCGCCGGCTGTAACACCCCCACGAACCGGCTATGCTGCCTGACCTGGGCTTGCGGACCGGACCCAAACACCGGGACAGGGACTCCTCCCGCTACCGGGAGGCCCCTTATGGGGATCGGCCTCAGAAGCGATCTCCGCCCGGGAATCATGTCACCTGCCGAAGCTACCGTACGCCCCGCACGTAGCATGCGCTTCGGGAACCGGCAAGCAGCGCAGGAAATACGGGCATGGCGGGGTTGACCGGCCGACGAAATGCTCCGTAAATTTGAAAGAATATTGAGGATAAAGTGAGGACCTCGGCAAATGAGCGACCTGATGTTAACCGAGATTTTGGCGGAGCTGAAGCGCACCAATGAGCTCCTTTTGGAACAAGCGCGCAACACACAGCTCATGGCCAGGTGGGAGGCCGACGGCGTTCTTCGGCAGCTATTGAAAGAGCCGCGTTACGGCTTTGCGAGGCGCCTGGAACACTATGCACACAAGGTATTCTCCGAGAACGGTGAGGACGGGATGATCCAGGAGATTTTCCGGAGAATAGGCACCACGAACAAGAGATTTGTCGAATTCGGCGTGTCGGGAGGCATCGAGTGCAATACCCACCTCCTCCTTCATTTCGGCTGGTCCGGCCTCTGGATCGAGGCCCAGGAGAGCTGGGCGCAGTTTATCGACCGGGTCTTCGCAGGCGCGATCGCGGATGGTCGCCTGACGCTCCGTAATGATCGGGTGACCAAGGACAATATAAACGACATCCTGCCGTCTGCCGGCCTGCACGGTGAAATCGACCTTCTGAGCGTCGATATTGACGGGGACGATTATTTCGTCTGTGACGCGCTGACGGCGGTCTCGCCGAGAGTCATAGTCGTGGAATATAATGCCTCGTTTCCGCCGCCCATGAAGTATCTGAACCAGATGTCGAAGCCGGACGGCTTGTGCTTTGGTGCATCGTTGGCCGCAATGGCGGACGTGCTTTTCCACAAAGGGTACTCCCTCGTTGGAACCGATGTCTGCGGCGTCAACGCTTTCTTTGTCCGGCGAGATCTAGTCGAAGACCGGTTTGTGCAGGTTGACGAAATTGCAGCGCTTTACAACCCACCAAGGTACGGTCTCAGCATGGGCGCACCGAGGGGCCACTATCCACCCGTCGGCTGGAACCCCGGCTACGACATCGAGGGCCATGGCAGCGGCGGCGAGCCCCGCTGACGCGACGGCGGTCCCGGTCAAGTCACCTTCTTCACCAAGACACGGTTCGAAATGAACGAGCCGCCGGAAGCGTCATCCTCCCGAAGTTCAAGCAGGCGGCAGCCGGCCTGGGTGATCAGCTCCAGCAGCGCGGCCTGCGGTACGACGTGCATTTCAGGGTCACCCAGTGCGACCGGCGTCGCCAGATAGCGCCCGGCATCGAACGTGTATCCCCTGGCGTAGGTGGGAATCTGGAAGTATGCGACCCCATCCGGGTTGAGCTTGCCCAGGACCGTGCGCAGAATATGGCAGATCAGCGGCGGCGGGTTGTGCTGCAAAACGATGATCGAGAAGAATCGATCGATCGGAGGCAGGTCAGCGAGTCGTGCAATCGTGTCCACGTGCAGAAGCTCGATATTGGCGTGTCCGAACGCCCGCGCCGCTTCTGCGGCGATCTTCAGATGCGGTTCCGAAACATCGGCGCCGAACACCTTTGGGAACACCTGCGCCAGCCAGATCGTGGACCGCCCGACCCCGCACCCGAGTTCGAGCACGCTCCTGATCGCGCGGAGATCGACGCCGGAACGGGCAGCGGTAGCCCGGAACTCATCCACCACCCCACGACCGGAGTCGAAGAATTCCCGCTCGGTGGTCGCGATGTTCTCCGCCTTGTAGCGGTCGTACGTCAGTACCGACCAATGCGGCTCGGTCTCACCCATATGGCGAAAATTCCGCTCGACCCGCGCGATCATCTCCTGCAACTGGGCTGGCGAAACCTCCGTCTCAACCGGGATCGGCGGCCAGACGAGCGGCTTGCCGCTGACAAGCTCGGGCCTTACCGCGGTCCGAAACTCCTCGGAACCGAAAAACGTATGCCGAAGCTGATCAACCAACTCATGGTTCGCCATGTGGCCCCGGAGCAATTCCTCACTATCCGGCTCCCGGCCCAGGATCAGCCGGTAGGCCATCTCCACGTCCTGCCGCGATACCATGTGTAACCTTTCAGAGCCAAGTGGTTGTGGAATAGTCGGTTGTCACCGTCTCGATAACGCGACTTATCGCTCTCGGCTGGGCGTTGCCCGTGGCCTGCCGCTCAGCGTGATCGCAAGAAGGAGTTCCTGCCGAAGCGCCGCCGTGATGGTCTTGGCTGCGCCCATGACTTCGGTTTCATAGTCAAGCGACACGGCGAGTTCCCGGCCGCGCTGACCGATATCCCGCGCTACCTCGTCGTTGCGCCGCAGCCATTCGACCTTCTCTAGCAGATCGGACATGTCGGAGGCGACCGGGACGTAATTGTGCCAGGGTACCAGCCGATCATAGAACCACAGTCGGAAATTGAACGGAGAATCGACCTTGAGGACGGTACTGCCGGTGTAGAGCCGGTAGAACAAACCTGACCAAGAATTGGAATTGCCGTCGATGTCTACCAGGCAGCGGTAGTCGGCAAACCGGGCCGGGGGAACCGATCCCTTGAGCAGGCCGGATCCCGCAATCTCCTCCGCGACCTGCGGCTCCATCTGGACGATGCCACTCAGCCCTGCGTCAATCAGCCCGCCGGAGCCCGCGCCAATGTCGCAAAGTCGGATCCGTGGCAACGTGTGCCAATCCTTGCCGTCCCAATGCCCAGTTGTGCTGCCGCGCCAGTAGGCCACCGGCTGACGCTGCTCCCAGGGTTGGCTGTGGGCGTCGATCTCCGCCCGCACCGCTGAATGCCCGTCGCGGTACAGATACTCCATGTCGGGGACCAGCAAGTGGTCCGGGCGGTTGCCGCAGAACGCGATGCCAGGGGCGATGCCGGCGTCGAACAGGCTCACGTTCGCCGTGCCACACGCCAGTTCATCCGAACGATGGTAGCCGTCGTACAGCGGCATGGACCGAGCCCACGACAGTAACACTCCGATGGTGATTTCGCCCGCAAACGCAGCCGGCTCGAACAGGAAGCGGGAGTGCGACCGGGAGACGACATTCCACCGCATCACCGGCGGCAGATTGCCGCCAGCTTCGATCACCGGTTCGCAGGCCCAATCGGCACGGAATCGGTCTCGGACCAGGCTGCTGGCAAGATCGAAGGCACCCGCCGTCATACAGGTCAGGGCGTAATTGTCGTAGAACCAGGGGTCGCTCAGGTACGCTGCCGGGTACTCGGTGGCGACGTCTTCGAGGCGCCGGCGCAATCCGGCCACGGGCTCACCCCGTCCGGCGCGCGCCATGATGTCGCGCAGGCGACGATTGATCGGATGCCCAGCGGGATCGTCGGCCTCCGCCTGCATGCGCGCGATCAGGTCCAGCTCCCACCGCACCGGCGGCTGGGTCACGGGATTTCCGATCATCGGCAGGGGCGCAGCCGCAGGAGCCTGATCGTCGTCCACGCCTTCATCCCCTCCGGACTTCCACAGATCATAGGCCCGCTCGCAAATCACCTCCCATGAGTCCACCGGACTGGTCAGCGACTGGTCGTCCGAAGCAACACCAAAATGATCGAGATACCCGACCAGCAAGCCGGGCTTCACCCGCTCGACCGTGCCGTCCGGATGCTCCGCGTTGGCATAGCGCACATACAGCAGGGGCGCAGGCCCGTAGCCACGCACCGCAGCATGCAGCCGGGCCAACTCGTCACCGGTCAGGGTGGTGTAGGCGAGCTTATAGACGAATAGCTTCTGGTCGGGGAAACGCTGAACCGCCTCCCCCAGAAGGACCTCGGCAAGATCAAGCTGGCCTTGCTCGCGAAAGGCCCAGGCGGCCCCGACGAAACCAGCGGGATGGGTTGGGAAGCGCGAGCGGAACTGCGACCAGCGGGTCAACGCCTCTGCCCATGCCCGCCGGTGCGCCGCCAGGTTGGCGAAGTCGGCCGCCAGGCCATGATCGGTCGGAAAGCGGCCCACCCCCACCGCCAGGATATCGTCCGCCTCAGCCACCTGGCCGAGGTTCTTCGCCACCTCCGCGCCGAACCCGTATCCGGCCGGCTCGTTCGGGGCGAGGGTGCGAACACGCGCCCACAGTTCGGCGGCGGCAGCCCAGTCGCCGCGCTGCTGCGCATCGAGGGCCATGGCCAGAGCTCGCGCCATCTCGGCGACCGGCACGCCTGCTGCCGCGGTTGCTGGATCCGCGATGGTCTCTTCCACGATCTTCCGGGGGGCGAGGTTGCGGTGGGCCAATCGCGCAATTTCGGCGGCCAGTTGCCGTGCCGCCTCGATGCGCTCGCTGGGTGTCAGCGCATCAGCCGCCGGCGACAGGCCGCCGGTGACGGCGGCCGTGAAGCGACCCAGGAAGTCCCGCGGCCAGGATCGCCCGTGTATCGCCGCCAGCAGCTCGCCTGCCGGGCACTCCGCAAGCCGCGCGGCCATGGCCTGGAAATACTGCCGCTGCGTCATGGGCTCCCGGCCAGGAAGGAGCACCGCCTCCTCGTCGCTATCCGTTCCATCGGACGCGACACCGGCGAGGTGGGTCAGGTATGACTGGACGGCGGGCAGTAGCGGGATATGCAGGGCTTCCTGCCAACGCTTTCCATCGGCCAAGACGCGCCGGCTGAACCCGAGACGGGTCGAGAATCTGGTTTAGGACGAACACATACACCTGTTTGAAGGGGTGGTTCACGAAGTGAAAGAGTTGCCCTCGCTCGGCATCTGTCTCCAAAAACGGACTAAATCTGATGTCGATCTTATCTTCGACTTCCCTGCGTGCCATCTCGGCAATGGAAAGAGCGATTTCCCGTTTGACCGAGTGGTCGCTCAGGAGATCGGGAGACGTCATAATCGCGCCAACGGAGTCCGGGTCGATCCCACCCGCCACCAGGGTAGCGACGATCGAATCGCCGGTCACCAAGCCCGGTACGCCAAGATCGGCATCCGTGGGGTGATGGCCGGTGAAATGCATGGACGGGAAGACAAGGAGCATCGCGTCGTCGCGCACGGCGCCACGCACCCAGTCGAGCGACAGATCTTCCCTGCCGCGATATCCCGGGTGGATCGGCTGCACAAGCACGAGATCGGCGGTGGAAACCTGCTGCCGGGTACTCTTCGTTTTGCGCAACGATCTCGTCGGTATGAACCTGGGACGAGGTGATGTCCCAGCTCGGAAACACCTCGCCCAGCATCCCACCCAGAACGTAGGACTGGCAGTTCCCGTGGATATGGACCTTCATGCGCTTGCCCCGCGCCGGTGCGGCCGGGGGGCGCGGCAAACCACACCGGGCAGGCGGAGGCAGACCGTCATCCTGTCGATCCTTCAAGTCCGTCGCGCGCGATCCGTGCGCGGATGCCGGCGCCCCGCCGTCACCCGGGCCGCCGCGGCCCGATCAGCCACCCCGCCCGGCGCACCCATATCGTAACCGCACCGGGGCCGCCGCCGCAATCGCGGCCTCGCTCCCCCCTGCCCGCCCCGCGCGCACGCTTACCCGCCCCTTCACCTTCGCCCATGGCCCAGGCATCCGCCTGCCCTCCCAAGCGCCAGCGCCGCCCGCCTCCCGAGCCCGCACGCGCGCCGGGAGACGCCTCTCCCCCCACGCCCGCCGGTTCACCCTCGGGCAAGGTATATTATTCGACGTCGAACGATGCTTCACGTGAAGCATTTGTTCCTAGACCTCGGCGGCGCCGGAGGCCCTCCCCCCGCCCGCGCCCTGATGGGCTAGCCCTCGGCGCCGGAGGAGGCTATGGAACGCCCCGCCGCACGCAGCCCCCCGGGGCCAGCCGCCGCGGCAGCCTCGCCCACCCCAAGGTCCCGTTCGTCTAGAGGCCCAGGACACCAGCCTTTCACGTTGGTAACACGGGTTCGAATCCCGTACGGGACGCCACGCCGGAACCAACCCGCGCACGCCGAAACCCGCCGCTCTCCCGCCCGCGGCGGCGGGGGCCGGTGAACGGCTGCGACATCACCCCATGAGGTCATCGCGCCGGCCCGGGGGCGCATCGGCCGGCCGCCAACGGCCCCGCGCGCGCTGCTCCAGGCACGCATCGTCGCGGCGATCGAGGTCACCGGCGCGCCGAAGCCGCGCGCTGCCCCGGCAATGTGCGACTGTTGCCTCCCGGAGCCGGGCACCCGCAACGGCGGCGACAGAAGAAGCGCTGCCAAGGGGTACGCCAACGCCAGGGCGCGTTGGCTGCGCCGTCCTTGGCCATCGCCGCACGCACCGCGGATACGCGCGCCAGGATGGCCGTTCCGGTTGAGCAGCGGGACGACCTGGCAGGAACAAGCCCGTCGGTGCATGGAGAGCGGCATGCCCTGGCCGATGACGGTGGTAACGGGCGTCAGCCCGAAAGACTCTTCCGTAGACTGAGGTCGGCACGCTCGGCATGCGCATGACGTTCAAATCGGTCCATATCGGCATCCTTCTACACGCGCCGACATCTAGGCAATCTTGAGATGGCAAAATACCGGAATCTTTATGAAATCCAGGACGAAGGCGAAGGTAACCGCCGCACCAAGCAGGCCGGCCACGATCAAAACCGGCAGCGGCGCCATGGCAATGCCGCCGACGGCAAGTACGGCGGCGATCAGTACATCGGCAACAGATGACAAGGCGAGCCACAGGCTCGGGCGGGAATTCCATAAATGCCGACGTTCCCGCACTGCATAGATCGTCGCCTGGCTTCCGAAGACCATGGAGACGAAGACCAGGGTTCTCAGCGTCCCGGTTCCGAGCTGCATGCCGAATTTACCGATCGCCAGGATGCCGGTGCAGAAAGCCAGCAGACAGACCCCCAGCATCACGCCGGCCACGGTCAGGCGGCCGATGTTCCAGGCATTCGGCATCGGCGAGGGCCGGACGTTGTCCGTCGTCAACGACATCGCGAGGAAGTCTCCGGCGATCAGCAGAATCACCATCAGCAGCGGGGTCAGGACCGCGTGCCCCGTCATGCTCAGCCCGACGATCAGGAGGAGCACCGTCACGATCTTCTTGAGGATCGAATTCAGGGTGTAGGTCAGGATGCGCTGGAAGGTGAGGCGCCCTTCCCGTACTGCGGCAACGATGCCGGCGAGTCCGGGACTGGTCAGCACCATGCCGGCCGCCGACTTGGCGACGTCGGTTGCCGTCGAGACCGCGATGCCGATCTGCGCCTGGCGCAGCGCCGGCGCGTCGTTGGCGCCGTCGCCGCACATGCCGACGACGTGACCGCCCTTCTGAAACGCCTTGACGAGCTTGTATTTGTCCTCCGGAAGAACGCCGGCGAACACCGCAAACGTCTCGGGATGCACCGCGTCAGGAATTGGTCCCGGCGGACAGACCGCGCCGTCGATCCCGACCGCGTGCGCAACGATGGCCGCCGTCACCGGCGCGTCGCCCGTCACCATCACGGTGCGTACGCCCAACCCACGCAATTCGCTGACCAGGCCGGCCGAATCCGCGCGCGGCGGGTCGCTCAGCGCGATCAGGCCGACGAGCGTCATCGCCGCCGGCGGTCCGGCGGCGACTGCCAGCACTCGGAACCCCTGCCCCTCGAGTTCGTGCGCCGCCGCCGTGGCGGCCGGCGATCCGTGGGCGAGGCCGGTGACCACGGCAAAGGCGCCCTTCACGATCCGTTGCGTGCCGCCACCCGGGGCCGCGACCGTCGCCTCGGACATCTTCGTCGCCGGATCGAACGGCGTGAACGTGACCATCTGCGGCGCAACGGCGGTGTTCCTGCCTTTGGCGGCGGCGCGGATGGCTGCATCGACCGGGTCCTGCCCGCCTTCCGAGCTGGCGAGCCCGGCCAGCATCAGAACATGCGCGTCGTCGAAGTCCGGCATCGGCCGAACCGCCGTCACCGTCAGTTCGTTGCGTGTCAACGTGCCCGTCTTGTCGGCGCACAGGACATCCATCGATGCCGCTTCATCCACCGCGGAAAGGCGGGTCGGAAGCACGCCCTCGCGCGCCAGGGCGCGCGCACCGAGCGCCGCGGCAAGGGTGAAGGTGGCCGGCAGCGCGACCGGGATCGATGCCAGCACCGCCGTCAGAACGAGGGGAACCATCTCCCTGAGCGGCAGGTGGAGGGCATACGCGTAGGCCAGCAGCATCAGGATGACCGCGCCGCTGAAACCGCCGAGATTGCGCACGACGCGCAGAACCGCCTTCTGCTGCGAACTGACGACATGGGCGGTGCGCACCAGTTCGGCGGTGCGGCCGAATTTGGTGCGCGCGCCCGTCGCCGTGACCTGCGCGACCGCCTCGCCGCGGCGCACCAGCGCCCCGGCATAGGTCTGCACCCCCGTACCGGCTTCGATGGGCACCGACTCGCCGGTGAGCATGGACTGGTCGAGCAGGATTTCGCCGCCCGTAAGCTGCACATCCGCAGCGACCACGCCGCCGAGCGAAAGCTTCACCACGTCGCCCGGCACCAGTTCGGCCGCCGGTACGGTTTTCCATGCGCCGTCACGCAGGACGGACGCATTCAGTGCCAGCCGCGATTTCAGCGCCGCCAGGGTTGCCTGGGCACGGCTCTCCTGGAACAGCCCGAGCGCCGCGTTGAACACCAGCAGACCGGCGATGATCACGGCCTCGGTGTCGTCGCCGAGCGCGACCTGGAGCACGATCGCGGCTTCCAGCATCCACGGCACCGGCGCCCAGAATTTTGCCAGCGCCATGCGCAGCGGATGGAGGTTCGTGTCCGGCATCGCGTTCGGGCCGAATTTGGCCAGGCGGCCGCGCGCCTCCTCGCTCGTCAGGCCGCCCAGGGGAGCAGCCTTCGCGGCCGCCACCGGTCCGGCGGAACCGGTACTGACAGGCGCTGGCGGAGTCGTGACGGCCATGTTCTCTCCTGCACCCTGCGACACGCTATCCCCGGAGCGACGCCCGGGGATGGGGCGCCGACGTACCTGCGCCGCGCATCTCCCTGAGCCGGGCGAACTTCATACACGCCGGGTGCGCTTCGTTCGACACGTTCTGCGGCGTCACATCGCGCAGAGGGTGACGGTCGGCAGGCATCCGCCGTTCGGCATCAGCGGCTCCGCCAGTCCGTGACCGGGTGATCCGGACGCCCGCACGAGAGCAAGACGTCGCCGATCCGACCGGCTTGCACATCGATCCAGCGCAATGCGCCCAGGGTCCGGCGGTCGAAAAAACCAATCCATGAGACTGCCCCCGTGCCCTGGACATGGCCCCGGCCGCGAGCACTGAAGAACCAAGCCGGCTCGGCTTCGCGTCGAGCACGAGCAGGAGACCAGCCTGTTACAGCACAGCGTGGATCGGCTCACCGTGCTGGTCGGCTTGCCCGGTTTCGTGGCAGCACTCGCCTATCGCGATCGCTCTGTGGGTCGGCATGCGACCGGCAGATCGGCCGCCGTTTTTCTGGCTTCAGGATACCATATGGATGGGCGCGCTCGTCGTGGCGGTCCTTATTCCTACGCTCTTATTGCGAACCCTGTCGGTGCGCGGCCAGACAGAAGAAGAATTCAACGCAAATGGACCGAGCGGAACGGGCCGGCGGCGGCACAGGCCCGAGGCAGCAACATACGCCGCCGCACGGAATTGCGGTGGGATCGCGGAAGCGGCACGCTGCATCCGCGTGTATTTGCGCCCATCTGCGCCCATCTGCGTTCGACCTGCCTTGCTTCCTGGCGGGGCCACGGAGCGCCGGCCGCCGTATTCGGACCGCCGCCGCCGAAGCCAACGCCCCAGCCTGCAACAGACCTCGCGATAAGCGCGTATTCTTACCAGGGAACGGCGGAAAAATCAGCTCGTCGGCCGGCGCGAGCGGTTGATTCTCGAAGCGTACGATTTTGAACGACCAGAAGTCCGCCAAGATGATCTCCCTGCTCGAAGAATATCGGCATGACAATCCGACAATGACGGACAGAGTTGATAACGAATTCAGTACCATATCGATTCCGTCCGATCATCGGACCGTCATGGGCGCAATAAAAGAGGCGTGAGCGTCCGATAAATTCCGGCGACGCGCGCACGCCTGGGATGGTTGGAACCTCGGCGAGCCTGGGCAATTGCCGGTCGTAGCCGGGCGCTAGCAGCACCGCGGCGTTCTCGCGAGGCCGCACGCATACTGTGCGACACCGTTCGGCTCCGCGCGAATCGCGCATCCCCGCCGCAGCGCCCATGTCGTGCGGCTGGCCGACACCGGCGGTCACCGGGACGACGCTGGTGCGAATCAGGGCAGTCGTAGCCCTCGCGGAACGCGGCGAACCGGCTCGGCTGCGGGCGTGAGGGGCAGTCGGCTGGTCGCCGCGGCAGGCCAAGGCCAGGCGGACGCGCTCCGTGGCGTTGCTTGCCGCTACAGCAGGAAGACCGCCATCAGGATCAGCAGCACGACGAGGAAGATGACCGCGCCGACGGTGAAGTGGGTCCAGGCGTGCCAGAACCGCTCCCGATCGGCGAGGAATTCCTCCGGGGTTTCGTGGCCCGGGACCGTGATCGGATGTTGCGCCATGACTGCCCTCGCTCGGTGTGACGCCGGGCCGAACAGCCGGCACGCCGTTTCTATGGCAGCGGCTCGGGCTCCGGCAAGGGGTTGCGCAGTGCCGCGCCTGCCGGCGGCGCGCGGCCGGCGGTTCCGGCGGCCAGGTGGCGCAGCGCCGAGGGGTACAGGATGTGTTCCTGCACCAGGACCCGGGCGGCCAGGCGCGCCTCGGTGTCGTCCGGCAGCACCGGCACGGCGGCCTGGGCGAGGATCGGGCCTTCGTCCACCGCCTCGGTGACCAGATGCACGGTGCAGCCGTGCAGCTTCACCCCGGCCGCGAGCGCGCGGGCGTGGGTGTCGAGGCCGGGGAAGGCCGGCAGCAGGCTCGGGTGGATGTTGAGCATCCGGCCCTGCCCAGGCGTCGACCAGGAAGCGGCGTGAGGCGGCGCATGTAGCCGGCGAGGCAGACGAACTCGATGCCCGCCGCGCGCAGCGCGGCATCGATCGCCGCCTCGTGCGCCGCGCGGTCGCGCCCCGAACGGGCGGTGGTCGATGCCGCGCGCCGGCACGCCGGCCGCGGCGGCATGGGCCAGGCCCGGCGCGTCGGGCGCGGTTGGAGAGCACCAGCGCGATCTCGGCCGGGTAGCCGGGTCGCGCGCGCCGCAGCCAGCAGGGCGGCGCAGGTTGGAGCCGCGCCCGCTGATGCAGGACCGCGACCCGCCGCCTCACCGCTGGCCAACCCGCCGGCAGGTCGATGCCGCACCGTCCGGGACGGCGTCCGCCGCCGCGGCCTCGATGGCGCCCGATGGCGGAAAACCGTCTCGCCCTGCCGCTGCAGCAGCGCCGTCGCCGCGTCGGCATCGGCGGCGGCGACCACCAGCGCCATGCCGATGCCGCAGTTGAACACCCGCAGCATCTCGCCGGGCGCGATGCCGCCGGTGCGCGGCCAGCCAGCGCGAACACCGGCGGCACCGGCCACGCGCGGGCGTCCAGCACCGCGCTGCGTGCCGTCGGGCAGCACGCGCGGCAGGTTGCCGGGCAGGCCGCCGCCGGTGATGTGCGCCGCCGCCTTCAGCAGCCCGGCGCGGTGCAGCGCCAGCAGCGCACGGACGTAGATCCGCGTCGGCGTCATCAGCGCCTCGCCGAGGCTTTGCCCCGGTCGCCGAACGGCGCCGGCGTCGGCCCAGCCGAGGCCGCTCGCCGCCACCACCCGGCGCACCAGGGAGAAGCCGTTGGAATGCACGCCGGCGGCGCGCCAGCCCCAGCACCACGTCGCCCGGCGCGACGTCGCGCGGCAGCAGCGCGCCGCGCTCGGCGGCGCCGACGGCGAAGCCGGCGAGGTCGTAGTCGCCCGCCGGCGTACATGCCCGGCATCTCGGCGGTCTCGCCGCCGACCAGGGCGCAGCCGGCCTCCCGGCAGCCCTCGGCGATGCCGGCGATCACCGCGCGCGCCTGCGCCACGTCGAGCTTGCCGGTGGCGAAATAGTCGAGGAAGAACAGCGGCTCGGCGCCCTGCACGACCAGGTCGTTGACGCACATGGCGACGAGGTCGATGCCGACCGTGGTCGTGCAGCCCGGTCTCGATGGCGATGCTTCAGCTTGGTGCCGACGCCGTCGGTGGTGGCGACCAGCACCGGGTCGGCGAAGCCGGCGGCGCGCGGGTCGAACAGGGCGCCGAAGCCGCCGATGCCCGCCCAGCACGCCGGCCCGCGCGGTCGCGCGCGCCAGCGGCTTGATGGCGCTCGACCAGCGCCTCGCCGGCGTCGATATCGACGCCGGCGTCGCGGTAGTCGAGCGGGGCGGCCGAAGCGGCGGATGGGATCGCCACTGGTCATGCGGGGTCTCGATCGGCTAGGGCTGGCAGAGACGAGGGCGGTACGCGAACTCATGCCCCCGCGCGGCGGGCCGGCGGTGCCGGGGAGAAGCAGGTGGCGAGGACAGGCAGGGCGGCGGACACGACCCCGGCGGACACAACCATAGCCGGCTATGGGGCGCAACGGCGCCGCGGCGCGGCCGGGGGGCGGCGGCATGCCTGACGGCGCCCCCGACATCGGGCAGGCGACATCGGACGCACTGCTCACCTTGCCGAACCTCATCACCTTCGCGCGGCTGTGCGCCGTGCCGCTGGCGGTCTGGCTGGTGCTCGACCACCGGCCGGGGAGCGCCTTCTTCGCTGTTCCTCGCCGCCGGCGTGTCGGACGCGGTCGACGGCTGGCTGGCGCGGCGCATCGGCGGGCCGAACTCGGTGGGCGCGCTGCTCGATCCGGTGGCGGACAAGGCGCTGCTGGTCACCATGTATGTCACCCTGGCGGCGGTGAACGAGCTGCCGGACTGGCTCGCCATCCTGGTGGTGTTCCGCGACCTCGTGATCGTCGGCGGGGTGATCGTGCTGGGGCTGCTTGGCCTGCCGGTGATGATCCGGCCGCTGTTCGTCTCGAAGCTGAACACGGCGCTGCAGATCGTGCTGGTGGCGCTGACGTTGTTGCTGGCCGGGTTCGGCGCCCGCGGCCCGGCGGTCGCGGACGGGCTGGCGCTGCTGATCTGGGCGGTGGGAGCGACCACGCTCGCTTCCGGCGCCGCCTATGTCTGGCAGGCGGCGCGCGGCGATGAGCGATCCCCGCCGCTGACGGCCCGCGCTCGACGCGAGCCGGCCGCCTGGCCGACCGCGGCGCGCCGCCGGCGCCGCCCAGCCGCCGCGCGCGCCACCGCGCGCGCCGCCGGCAGCTGCCCCTGCCGCCGCCGGGCACGCGCAGCCAGCGCATCCTGCTCGCGGTCGGGCTGGTCGTGCTGGGCTGGCTGGCGCTGCAGCTGTTCGCCTCGGTGCTGGCGCCGTTCGTGACGGCGGCGGTGATCGCCTACGCACTCGATCCGCCGACCACGCGGCTCACCCGGCTCGGGTTGCCGCGCGGAGTGGCGGCGCTGGTGATGGTGCTCGCGCTGCTCGCTGCGTGCTGTTGTTCGCGCTGCTGCTGTATCCGCTGATCCTGTCGCAGGTCGGGCTGCTGATCGGGCGGGTGCCGCAATACGCGCAGGACGTGCAGGTCTGGGCCAGCCATCTCGTAACGCGCAAATGCAGCAGCGCCTCGGGCCCGACGCGGTGAACTACAAGCTGCGCGACCTCGTCAGCAGCCAGGCGGGGACGATGCTGTCCTTCGTGGCGTCCGCGCTGACGCGGCTGATCGGCGGCGGCTTCGCGCTGTTCAACGTGCTGACCCTGGTGGTGGTGACGCCGGTGGTGGCGTTCTACCTGCTGCGCGACTGGCCGCGCATGGTGGCGATGGTCGACGGCTGGCTGCCGCTGCGCGCTACGCCGCCATGATCCGCGCGCAGGCGCGCGAGGTCGATCGCATCCTGTCGGCCTGGGTGCGCGGGCAGGCGCTGTGCTGCGTGATCCTGGCGGCTCTACTACGCGCTCGCGCTGACCCTGGCGGGGCTCGACCTCGGGCTGATCGTCGGGCATGTCGGCGGGCGTGCTGTCGTTCATCCCGTATGTCGGGTCGATCACCGGCGGCGTGACGGCGATCGGGCTGGCTCTGGCGCAGTTCCCGACCTGGGCCGGGGTGATCCGGATCGGCGGCGGTGCTGGTGGTGGGGCAGATCCTGGAGGACTACCTGATCTATCCGCGCTTCCTGGGCGACCGGGTGGAACTGCCGGCGGTGTGGGTGATCTTCGCGCTGTTCGCCGGCGGGGCGGCGTTCGGGTTCCTGGGCGTGATGCTGGCGGTGCCGGTGGCGGCGACGATCGGCGTGCTGGCACGGTTCTGGCTGCGGCGCTACCTGCACAGCGGGCTGTACCTGGACCCGCCGGCGGGATAGTGCGGGAGCGCTTTGACGTGCCCCCTCGGGCGCGCCAGCATGCCGGCAAACAGCGCACGGCACGCCGAGGGAGAACGCCACCGCCATGACCGCCCCGCCCCGCATCGCCGCCGAGGATTACCTGGACGCGCTCGCCGCCCAGGGGATCGAGCACCTGTTCTGCAACCCCGGCACCGACTTCGCCCCCATCGTCGAGGCCTTCGCCCGCGCCGCGCACACCAACCGCGCTGTGCCGAAGCCGATGGTGATCCCGCACGAGAACGCCGCCGTCGCCATGGCGCACGGCTACACCATGGTCACCGGCCGGCCGCAGGCGGTGATGACGCACACCAACGTCGGCACCGCCAACGCCATCAACGCGCTGATCGACGCCGCGCGCGACCGCATCCCGCATGCTGCTCACCTCGGGGCGCACGCCGGTGATGGAATCTGGACCGTCCGGGGCGCGCAACGTCTACATCCACTGGGCGCAGGAGATGTTCGACCAGGCCGGCATGCTGCGCGAGGTGGTCAAGTGGGACTACGAACTGCGCCGGCCCGACCAGATCGCCGATGTGGTGGCGCGCGCGATGGAGCTGGCGACCGCCTCACCCTCCGGCCCCGTCTATCTCAGCCTGCCGCGCGAGGTGCTGGGCGCGGCGGTGGAAGCCCCCGGCGTCGCGCCGCCGGCTCCGCGCGCCCGCCCGGCCGCGCCCGCGCCAGGCGCCGAGCGACGTGGCGCGGCTGGCGGAGTGGATCGCAAGCGCCCGGATGCCGCTGATTATCACCGGCTCGCTCGGGCGCGATCCGCGCGAGAACAGCGCTCTGGCGCTGTTGACGGAACGGTTCGCGCTGCCGGTGGTACCGTTCAATCCGCGCTATCACGCCCTGTCGAGCCGGCATCCGATGTACCAGGGCGGCGACCCCGGCCCGCTGCTCGCCGAGGCGGACCTGGTGCTGGTCTGGGAAACCGACGTGCCCTGGTATCCGGATACCCATCGATTGGCCGCCGGCGCCCGGATCGTGCAGATCGGCGAGGACCCGCTCTATGCGCGCTATCCGATGCGCAGCTTCCCCTCCGACCTGACCCTGCGCTGTGCCAGTCTGCCGTTGCTGGAGGCGCTGGCGTCGGCGCTGGCCGCGCGCGCGCCGGACGTGACGGTCCGGCAGGGCGCGCTCGCCGCCCGATCGGAGGCGCTGCGGGCAGGCTGGGCGGCGGAGGCGGCGCGCGACGGCGCGGGTGCCGTCTGCACCATGACCTGGCTCAACCATTGCCTGCGCGGGATCGTGGATGCGGACACGATCGTGGTCAGCGAGTATTCGTTCCGCCAGGATCATTGCCCGCTCGACGCGCCCGGCAGCCTGTTCGGGCTGAGCCCGGCGGGCGGGCTGGGCTGGGGGCTGGCGTGCTGCGCTCGGCGCCAGGCTGGCGGCGCCGGAAAAGCTGGTGATCGCAGTGCTGGGCGACGGGGCCTACATGTTCGCCAACCCGACCGCCTGCCATTTCGTGGGCGCGGCGCACAAGCTGCCGGTGCTGACGGTGATCTACAACAACAGCCTGTACGGCGCGGTGCGGCGATGCGACGTTGGACATGTATCCGGACAGCACGGCGGCGGCGGAGGACGGGCGGCGGCTTGCCGAACTCGGCCCCAGCCCGGCGTACGAGCTTGTGGTGGAAGCGCATGGCGGGCATGGCGAGCGGGTCGCGCACCCGGCCGAGCTGCCGGCCGCGCTGGCGCGCGCCGCCGCGGCGGTGCGCGCGGGGCGCCAGGCGGTGGTGAACGTGCTGTGCCCCGGCGGGATGTCGGGGGGAATGAGCGAGCGGCGCACCGGCTAGAACGGCTGCCCAAGCTGCGTTCGGAGTGCGGGTGGTCTCCGATGCCACCCGCGGGGCAGCAGACGCGGCGCCCCCTACTCCCCACCCAGCGCCGCCTCCACGGTCCGCACCGCCTGCAACGGCAGCGCCGCGCGCCCAACCACCTGGCCGCCGACGCACGCGAGCCAGTCCGCCCCGTCCGGCGGCGGCGGGCGCAACTGCACGACCTTGGCGTCCTGATCCAGCGCCACCGCGCGATACTGCCGCCAGTTGAACCAGAGCGGCCCTTCCAGACGCACCACCCGGGCGATCGCCTCGCCCGCGTCGTCCAGGCCGATCCATTCCAGGGCGCGGGCCAAGCCCGCCCCTTGATCCGTGCGCCCCCGCGTCCAGTGCAGCCGGGGCGCGGGCATCTAGGCGCCCACCGTCATGCCAACACCGCCATGGCCACGCCCCGCTCCATCAGGCGCTTTTCGCCATGATCTCGTCGGCGATGTTGCGCGGCACGGGATCGTAGTGGTGGAACTGCATGGTGAAGCTGGCGCGCCCCTTGGTCATGCTGCGAAGGTCGGAAATGTAGCCGAACATCTCCTTCAGCGGAATATGGGCACGCACGATGATGGTGGAGCCGGAGCTGTCCTGGTTCTGGATCATGCCGCGGCGGCGATTGAGGTCGCCCACCACGTCGCCCACATGATCCTGCGGCGTGGTCACTTCCACGTCCATGATCGGTTCCAGGATGATCGGGCCGGCCTTCTTCATGCCGTCGCGGAAGCAGGCCTTGGCGGCGATTTCGAATGCCAGCGCCGAGCTGTCGACGTCGTGGTACTTGCCATCGACCAGGCTGTATTTGAAATCGACCGTGGGGAAGCCGGCGAGCACGCCGGTTTCCGCCTGCACCCGGATCCCCTTCTCCACCGCCGGGATGTATTCGCGCGGCACCGACCCGCCGGTCACCGCGTTCTCGAACACGACGCCGCCGTTGCGCTCCATGGGTTCGAAGGTGATCTTCACCTCGGCGTACTGGCCCGAACCGCCGGTCTGCTTCTTGTGGGTGTAGGTCTCGGTATGCACGCGGGTGATCGTCTCGCGATAGGCCACCTGCGGCGCGCCGATATTGGCTTCCACGCCGTATTCGCGCCGCAGCCGGTCGATGATGATCTCCAGATGCAGCTCGCCCATGCCGGACAGGATGGTCTGGCCGGATTCCTGGTCGGTGCGCAGGCGCAAGGACGGGTCCTCGCCGGCCAGCTTCTGCAGGCCGAGCGACATCTTCTCGATCGATTCCTTGGTCTTCGGCTCGACCGAGATGTCGATCACCGGCACCGGGAAAGCCATCCGTTCCAGCACCACCGGATCGGATGCCGCGGCCAGCGTATCGCCGGTCACGGTGTCCTTGAGGCCGACGAAAGCGGCGATGTCGCCGGCGGAGACTTCCTTGATCTCGGCGCGCTTGTCGGCGTGCATCTGGAACATCCGCCCGATGCGCTCGCGATGGTCCTTGGTGGTGTTCAGCACCGTGTCGCCCGACTTCAAGGTGCCGGCATAGACGCGCACGAAGGTGAGCGTGCCGTATTTGTCGTTGATGATCTTGAAGGCGAGGCCGGCGAAAGGCGCATCCGGATCGGCCTTGATGCGACGGCGGTTGGAATGCTCGCCATCCTCCTCGCCCTCGCCGGCGGCGACGGAGATGCCGGGGACGTCGATCGGCGACGGCAGGTAGTCGATCACCGCGTCGAGCAACGGCTGCACGCCCTTGTTCTTGAACGCGGTGCCGCACAGCACCGGGCGGAAGGCGCCGGAGATGGTGCCCGCCTTGATGCAGCGCTTCAGCGTGTCTTCCGCCACGTCCCCGTGCTCGAAATACTCCTCCATCGCCGCGTCATCGACCGAAAGCGCGGTGTCGAGCAGGATCTGGCGGTATTCCTTCGCCTGGTCGAGCAGGTCGGGGGGGATTTCCTCGTCGTGGAACTTGGCGCCGAGTTCGCCGCCTTCCCACACGATCGCCTTCATGCGCACGAGGTCGACGACGCCGATGAACTTGTCCTCGATCCCGATCGGCAGTTGCAGGGCCAGCGCGACGATGTCGAGCTTCTCCTTCAATGTCGCAAACGCGCGGAAGAAATCCGCCCCGGTCCGATCCAGCTTGTTGATGAAGATGATGCGCGGGACGTTGTAGCGGTCGGCGAGGCGCCAGTTGGTTTCCGACTGCGGCTGCACGCCGGCCACGCCCTCGATGATGAACACCGCACCGTCGAGCACGCGCAAGCTGCGGTTCACCTCGATGTTGAAATCGATGTGGCCGGGCGTGTCGATGATGTTGATGCGGTGGTCCTTCCACTCGCACGTGACGGCGGCGGAGGTGATGGTGATCCCCCGCTCCCGCTCCTGCTCCATGTAATCGGTCGTGGTGTTGCCGTCATGCACCTCCCCGATCCGGTGCGACACCCCGGTGTAGTACAGGATGCGCTCGGTCGTGGTGGTCTTGCCCGCGTCGATATGCGCGGTGATGCCGATGTTGCGAAGGCGGGCGAGGTCGGTGGCGGCCATTGTGTCGGGTCTCCATACCACGACGGGCGCGGCAAGGCCCCCGCCTGGAAGGGGGGGCTTGAGCGCGCCCGTGGTGTCCGGCCGTGCGGCGGCCGATCATCTGAACTGGCGCTCATGTGCGACAGCGGGGCCGGTTTTGCAAGGGCTTGTTAACCCCACTGGGGCTCATTAACCCCGCCGGGCTTGGCTGCGGCGACAGTGTTGCCATTCGTCACCGTCGGAGACGCGCGCATCCCTTAAGGTGGGGACATGGACACGGCTTCAGTGCAGGCATTCACGCGCTTCGGGCTGGGTCGGCGGGGCGACGAACCCGCCCCGGCCGATCCGCGCGCCTGGGTGCTGGACCAGATCGCCGGCTACGCGCCGACGCCAGCCTTCCCCTCGCCGGCACCCGCGCCTACCACGGCAGAGGCGCTTGCGGCGCTGCGGGCGGACCGGCGCGACAAGCCGAAGCCGGCGGCATCGCGCACCCGCGCGCTGTTCCTGCGCAACTCGCATGATTTCCTGACCTACGCGCTGACGACGGACCTGCCGGTGCGGGAGCGGCTTACCTGGTTCTGGGCCAACCACTTCACCGTCTCCCTGCGCCAGGGGCCGGTCGCCGGGCTGGTCGGGCCGTTCATCGCCGAGGCGATCCGCCCGCACGTCACCGGCCGCTTCCAGGACATGCTGGACGCGGTGATGCGCCATCCGGCGATGCTGCTCTATCTCAACAACGCCTTCTCGATCGGGCCCGACAGCCCGGCGGGGCGGCGCACCGGGCGCGGGCTGAACGAGAACCTGGCGCGCGAAAGCCTGGAGCTGCACACCGTCGGGCTCGCCGCGGGCTTCACCCAGGCGGACGTGACCTCCTACGCCGCCATCCTGACCGGCTGGTCGATCGATCTGCGCGCCGACCCGCCCGGGTTCAAATTCCGGCCCTTCGCCCACGAACCCGGGTGGCAGACCCTGCTCGGCCGCCGCTTCCCGCCGGGGGAGGCGGGCGGGATCGCGGCGCTCGCATTCCTGGCCAACCATCCCGCCACGCACGCGCATCTGGCGCGCCAGCTCGTGCGCCATTTCGTGGCCGACGAGCCGCAAGCGGCGGATGTGGCGCGGGTCGCCGGCGTGCTGGCGGCGAGCGGGGGCGATCTCGGCGCGGCGACCGCGGCGGTGGTCGCCCTGCCGGGGGCCTGGCAGGCGGGGACCAAGCTGCGTGCGCCGCTCGACCTGCTGGTGGGAAGCCTGCGCGCGCTCGATGTGACCACGGCGCCGAAACCGTCGCTCTACGCGCTGCGCCTGCTCGGCCAGCCGCTGTGGGCGGCGCCGCAGCCGAACGGCTGGGGCGACCGCGCCGCCGACTGGGCGGCGCCGGAGGCGATGCTGCGCCGGGTCGATTTCGCCTACGCGCTGGCCGGACGGCTGCCCCGCCCGGCCGAAGCGGTGGCGGACGCCGCACTCGGGCCGCGGCTGCGCCCGGCGACGCGAACCGCGCTGGCGCGCGCCGGATCGCGGCGGGACGCGCTGGCGCTGCTGCTCTCCTCCCCCGAATTCCAGAGGCGCTGACCATGCCGCTCACCCGCCGCGCGACGGTGCTGGGACTGGGGGCCGTGGCCGGGCTCGGCCGCGCACGGCTCGCGCTGGGGGCGCCCGCCGCCGGGGCGCAACGGCTGGTGGTGGTGATCCTGCGCGGGGCGATGGACGGGCTGTCGGCGGTGGTGCCGTACGGGGATGCCGGGCTCGCCGCGCTGCGCGCGCCGCTGGTGCCCCCAGGGCCAGGCGGGACGCCGGGCCCTGGGGGCAACGGCGACGGCGGGCTCGGCGACCTCGGCGGGTTCTACGGGTTGCATCCGGCGCTGCGGCAGTCGCTGGCGCTCTATCGCGCCGGGGAGCTGCTGGCGGTGCATGCGGTGGCGGGACCCTGGCGGGTGCGCAGCCATTTCGAGGCGCAGGACGACCTGGAATGCGGCGCCGACCGGCGCCTCGACAGCGGCTGGCTGAACCGGGTGGTGGCCCATCTGGTGTCCCCGGTGCCGGCGCCGGTCGCGGGCGAGGCGATGGCGGTCGGGGTCGACATCCCGCTGCTGCTGCGCGGGGCCGCGCGGGTCGGAAGCTGGGCGCCGGCCGGGTTCGGCAAGGTCTCGCCCGATCTCTACGACCGCGCCGCGGCGCTGGCCGTCACCGATCCGGTGATCGGGCCGGCGCTCGCCGAGGGCCTGCGCGAACAGGGGTTCACCGATGCGGCGCTGGCCGGGCGGGGGCGGCCGGCGGCGGGCGGGACGGAGCACGGATTCACCGCGCTGGCCGCGGCGGCCGGGACCCTGCTGGCGCGCGCGGACGGGCCGCGTATTGCGGCGCTGGAGCTCGACGGCTGGGACACGCATGTCGCCCAGGTACCGCGGCTGCACTACATGCTGGCGACGTTGGATGCGGGGCTGGCGGCGCTGAAGGCGGCGCTCGGGCCGGAATGGCGGCGCACGGCCGTGCTGGCGATGACCGAGTTCGGGCGCACGGCACGGGTGAACGGCACCCACGGGACCGACCACGGAACGGCGACGGTCGCGTTCCTCGCCGGCGGGGCGGTGGCCGGCGGGCGGGTGGTGGCGGACTGGCCGGGGCTGCGGCCCGGGCAGTTGTTCCAGAACCGCGACCTGGCGCCGACCACCGATTTGCGGGCGGTGGCGAAGGGCGTGCTGGCGGGGCATCTGGGGCTGGACGCGCCGATCCTGGACGCAGTGTTTCCGGGCAGCGCCGGCGTGGGCGCGATGGCCGGACTGATGCGCGGCTGATACGGCGGGGAGCCATTCTCGTTTTAGCAGCCGGGGCACGCATGACCCGGGTGCGCTGCAGAAAGCAGAATTCCACCACGGAGGCACGGAGAAGGCCGACGCACGCCGCCGATGCCGCCGAACCCGGCTTCTTCTCCGTGCCTCCGTGCCTCCGTGCCTCCGTGGTGGAATCTGCTTTTACGTTCCACCCGCCTCTTTGCCGGCAAAATGAGAATCATTGCTGTACGGCGGGGCGGCGGCTCGCCACGCGGCGTCCGGGTTGGTATGGGCTGCGTCGATATCGCCCGACACAAGGGCGCCGGTTGACGCAGGCTTCGTGCGTAGATCGTGCCGACCGGGCTCTGTCTTCACCCCACCTGCTTTCGGAAGGAACGAGCCCGTGCGCACGCGATCCTCCCGCCCCTGGGCGACGGTCCTCGGCGTGCTCCTGGCACTGCTGTTCCTCGCCGCGCCGGTACATGCCGCGGCGGGGACGCCGACGGTCTGCTTCGCGCCGCCGCTGCCGGGCGGATGCGACCCGGAGGCGACGGTGCTGGACGCGATCGCCGCCGCCCGCCGGACCTTGCGGGTGCAGATCTACACCTTCACCTCGCGGCCCGTGCTCGCCGCGCTGCTGGCGGCCGAGCGCCGCGGCGTCGCGGTGCGCGTGATCGTCGACGCCGGGCAATTCCACGACGACCGCAACGACACGCGCGCGGTGCAGCGCCTGGCCGCCGCCGGGATCGAGGTCCTGGTCGATACGGTCCCGGGCCTGATGCACGACAAGATCATGATCGTGGACGACACGACGGTCCTGACCGGCAGCTTCAACTACACCTGGTCGGCCGAGCACCGGAACGCCGAGAACCTGGTCGCACTCCGTGATCCCGCCCTGGTCGCCGCCTATGTGCAGAACTGGCGGGCCCGCCGGGCGGCCGCGCGCCCGCTCCTTGCCGCGGCGGACCCGGTCCCGGCGCGCGCGCCGGCGACCGCCATGGCCGCAGCGGACGGCCCCGGCGGAGAGGTCCGCGGCAACCGGAACACCCACATCTACCAATGGCCCGGCTGCCGCTACTACGACCGGATCGGCATGGCCAACCGGGTAAGCTTCCCGAGCGCCGAAGCCGCCCGGGCGGCGGGGTATCGCCCGGCACGGAACTGCCGGTAGCAGGCGGCGGCGGCGCGGGCGCGCATCGCAGACCTGCCGCCCGCATGACAGCGCCGCCCCCCTCGCACGGCGGAGGCGCGCCCGCGATTTCGAGAAGCCATGCACGCCACGCAGCCGAGCCGGCGCTTGATCCACGTCAATGTGCTTGTGCACCGCACAAGTCTACAAACCCCCCTATCTGCTCCTTCGCATCAGGAGGCCAGCGTGGCCGACCCGCCGGCGCCCGTCCCGTCCCTCCGACCCTCCGGGTGGGCACCGTTCCACGCTGCCACCCGCCTCTGTCGTGTGCGGGCGCGGCGGCTCGGGCGCACCGAAGGCCTGCTTGCCGTAGAAACTGCCGAACCCGCACCCCAACCGGCCGGAAGGTGAACGCGACGATGGATGCCACGCCGAAGCGGTCACACGTCAAATACGAGCTGCTCCTGCGCGCCGCGCAGCGCCTGCCGCCGGTGCCCACGGCGGTGGCACATCCCTGTGACGACGTCTCCTTGGAAGCGGCGGTGGAAGCCGCGAAGCAGCGGCTGATCGCGCCGATCCTGGTCGGCCCGCCGGCGCGGGTGCGCGCCGTGGCCGCCGCCGCCGGCCTCGATATCTCGCCCTACCCCCTGGTCGCCTCGGCGCACAGCCATGACTCCGCCGCTCGCGCCGTCGCCCTGGTGCGCGAAGGCAAGGCCGAGGCGCTGATGAAGGGCAGCCTGCACACCGACGAGCTGATGGCCGCCGTCGTCGCGCACGACACCGGCCTGCGCACCGAACGGCGGATCAGCCACTGCTTCGTCATGGACGTGCCCGGCCATGCCGACCCGCTGATCATCACCGACGCCGCGGTGAACATCGCGCCGAGCCTGGAGGACAAGGTCGACATCGTGCAGAACGCAATCGACCTCGCGCATGCGATGGAGCTGCCTGAGGTACGGGTGGCGATCCTGTCGGCGATGGAAACGGTGAACCCCAAGGTGCCGTCCACCGTCGAAGCCGCCGCCTTGTGCAAGATGGCCGAGCGCGGCCAGATCACCGGCGCGATCCTGGACGGGCCGCTGGCGCTCGACAATGCGATCAGCCTGGAGGCGGCGGCGGTGAAGCACATCGTCTCCCCGGTGGCGGGGCACGCCAACGTGCTGGTGGTGCCGGACCTGGAGGCGGGCAACATGCTGGCAAAAAGCCTGTCGTTCCTGGCCGGTGCCGACGCGGCGGGGATCGTGCTCGGCGCGCGGGTGCCGATCATCCTGACCAGCCGGGCGGATTCATTGATCACCCGGCTCGCCTCCTGCGCGGTGGCGAGCCTGCTCGCGGAGGCGCGGCGCAAGAACGCCGCCGCCGCGCTGCGCGCATAACGGAGGCAAAACGATGCAGGCTCCGCTCCCCGCGCCGCCGCCGGCGCCGTTCCTCGTCGGGCGGAAGGCGCTCATCGTCGGCGTCGCCAACGAGCACTCGCTCGCCTGGGGCTGCGCCCAGGCGATGCACCGCGCCGGCGCGGCGGTCGCGATGACCTATCTGAACGACAAGGCGCGCCCCTATGTGGAGCCGCTGGCGCAGGCGGTCGATGCGGCGCCGTTCCTGCCGCTCGAGGTGCGCGCGCCGGCGCAGGCGGACGCGCTGTTCGCCGCGCTCGCCGCCACCTGGGGCCGGCTCGACATCCTGGTCCATTCCATCGCCTTCGCCCCGCACGATGCGCTGGCCGGTCGCGTGACCGACTGCCCGCGCGACGGGTTCCTGACGGCGATGGAGGTGTCCTGCTGGTCCTTCCTCGACCTGGTGCGCCGCGCCGAGCCGCTGATGACGCAGGGCGGCACGGTGATCACCATGAGCTACCTCGGCGCCAACGAAGTGATCCGGAACTACGGCATCATGGGCCCGGTGAAGGCGGCGCTCGAGTTCCGCGGTACGCTATGTCGCGGCCGAGCTCGGCCCGAAAGGCATCCGGGTCCACGCCGTCAGCCCCGGCCCGCTGGCGACGCGCGCCGCGTCGGGCATTCCCGACTTCGACAAGCTGATGGCGGAGGTCGTGCACCGCGCGCCGGTGGCCCGCCCGGTGACGATCGGGGAGGTCGGCGCGGCCTGCGCCTTCCTCGCCAGCGACTACGCGACGGCGATGACCGGCGAGACGCTGTATATCGACGGCGGCTACCACATCCTCGGCTGAGAGTTTGTGAAAGAATGCCCGTCGGCCGCCAGAACCGCCTGAAAACCCGAGCAATGACAACGGGTGTTCTTTCACAAGCTCGATTGCTTTTCATGCTCTGAAGCCTCGGCCGACGGGGCGGCGCGCACGGGCATTCATCTTCCGGCAACCCTCCGCCGCCTAGTCTCCCGCCATGCGCGTCAAACTCTACCGAGCCCCTCGGATGGCAGCGGCGATGGCACAGATCCGCGCCGAGCTCGGTCCGGAGGCGCTGATCCTTGCGACCCGCGCGATCGCCGAGGGGGTGGAGGTCACCGCCGCCGTCGAACCGGCCGAAGCGCCCGCACCCGCACTGCCCGATCCCGCCCGCGCCGCGCTCCTTGCCTGGCATGGGGTGCCGCCGGCGTTGCGCACGGCTCTCGGCATCGGGGCGCTGGAGCCCGCGCTTGCTGCCGCGCTGCGCTTCGCTCCCCTCACGCTCGGCGCCGACGCGCCGCCGCTGCTGCTGGTCGGGCCGCCCGGCGCCGGCAAGACGCTGGCCGTGGCGCGGCTCGCCACCCGTCTCGTGCTCGCCGGCCGCACGCCGCGGGTGATCACCGCGGACGGGCAGCGCGCGGGCGCGGTGGAGCAGCTCGCCGCCTTCACCCGGCTGCTCGGGCTCGACCTGGTGGCGGCCGGCACGCCGGCCACCCTGGCGCGCGCCCTGGCGCGCGCGGATCCCCGCGCGGCCGGCGGCGGCGGCGGGCCGGTGCTGATCGACACGCCGGGGCTCGATCCGTTCGACCCCGGCCAGCGCGCCCTGCTCGCCGAGCTGATCGCCACCGCCCGCGGCACCACGGCGCTGGTGCTGCCGGCCGGGCTCGACCCGGCGGAGGCGGAGGAGCAGGCAGAGGCGCATGCCGAGGCCGGCGCGGTGCGCCTGATCGCCACCCGGCTCGACCTCGCCCGCCGCCTGGGGGGCGTGCTGGCCGCCGCCGGCGTCCTGGCACTGGCCGAGGCCGGGGTCGGCCCCGGCGCCGCCGACGGGCTGGTGCCGCTGACCCCTGCCCTGCTGGCCGCGCGGCTGCGCCTCGGCCCGCCGCCGCGGAGCGCGCCCGCCGGCAGCCGACCCGCCGGCGCACCCGCCGCCCCTGCCGCCGATTCGGCGCCGTTCCTGCCGCCCTTCCCGGCCCCGCCCCGGGCGCTTGTCGGCGCGCCGTCCTGCGGCCCCGACGCGCCGCCGCCTTCCCCTTCACGCCCCCCGACATCTCGCCCCACCGGCATGGCCGCGCCGCTCCAGGCACCATTCCCCCAGGCAGCACGTCCCCAGGCCGCGTTCCCCTCCCACCCGGCCATCTCCGCCTGGCCGACCGCCGCGCGCCCCGCAGCCCCGGCACCCCGTCCCGCCGCCGAGCCCGCCGCGCCCTGCTTTCCCCCTGGATCCCGCGCATGACCCCGCCCGCCCTCGCCCGCCCGCTCCCGCCGCCCGTCGCCGCCGCCCGCATCGGCACGACGGCACCAGGGGCGGCACCAGGGCGGCTGATCGCCATCGCCTCCGGCAAGGGCGGGGTTGGCAAGACCTGGTTTGCCATCACCCTCGCCCACGCGCTCGCCCGCAGCGGGCGAGCCGTGCTGCTGTTCGACGGCGACCTCGGCCTGGCCAATGTCGATATCCAGCTCGGCCTCGCCCCCGGCCTGACACCAGGCCACGACCTCGGCGCCGTGCTCGCCGGGCGCACGCGGCTCGTGGACGCCGTGCTGCGCCATCCGGAGGGCGGGTTCGACATCCTGCCCGGCTGCTCCGGCTCCGGCGCGCTGGCCGGGCTCGATCCGGCGGCGCTGGACCCGGTGCTCGCCGCGCTGCGCGACGCCGCGGCGGCCTATGACATCGTGCTGCTCGACCTCGGCGCAGGGCTGGAGGGCGGGGTGCGGACCCTCGCCGCCGCTGCCGACACCCTGCTCGTGCTCGCCACCGAAGAACCGACCAGCCTCACCGACGCCTACGCCGTGCTGAAGCTGCACGCCGCCGACCGGCCGGGGGGCGACGCGCGCATCGTCGTCAACCAGGCATCCAGCCCGGCCGCCGGGGCGCGCACCTACGCTACCCTGCGCCGCGCCGCGCTCGCGTTCCTCCAGCGCGATCCCCCGCTCGCCGGCGTGATCCGGCGCGACGACCGGGTGCGCGAGGCAATCCGCCGCCAGGCGCTGCTGCTGACCCGCCACCCCTCCGCCGCCGCGGCGGCGGATGTGGATGCGATCTCGGAACGTCTTGGCGCCACGGCCGCCGTACCGGTGCGCTGACACCAGGGCACGCTGACACCGGGGGACGCTGACACCGGCGCGCGCTGACAGCAGGAAGGCGATCTGCTATTGCCTCGGCATGGAGCTGGTACGCAGCGGCCACGGTCGCGACCTGCGGGTCGATTTCTTCCGCGGTCTGGCATTGTGGTGGATCTTCGTCGACCACATCCCCGGCAACGTGATGGCGACCTTCAGCCTGCACGAGGTCGCGCTGAACGACGCAGCCGAAGTATTCGTGCTGCTCGCCGGCTTCGGCGCGGCGAAGGCGTACGGCGGGGCGATGGACCGGCACGGCTGGCTGTACGGCGCGGCCGATGCGCTGAAACGCGCCTGGGTGCTGTATTTCGCGCATATCTTCCTGTTCGTCGTCTATGCCGCCCAGGTATCGAACAGCGTCGCCCGACTGGACCGGGTGACCTATCTCGACGAAAGCCGGCTCGACGTGTTGGCGCACGCGCCGTACCGCGCGCTGCTGGAAGCGCTGACGTTGCGCTATCAGCCGAACCTGCTCAACATCCTGCCGCTCTATGTCGCGCTGCTGGTGATGTTCGCCGCCGTGCTGCCGCTGCTGCACCGGCCGAAGCTGCTGCTGCTGCTGTCCGGCGCGTTCTACCTCGCGGCCCGGCGGTGGGCGCTGAACATCCCCGCCTGGCACGCCTCCGGCTGGTATTTCGACCCGTTCATGTGGCAGTTCCTGTTCGTGATCGGCGCGGTGCTCGCCTATGCGCCGCCGCCGCTGCCGCGCCCGGTGCGCCTGTTCGACGGGCTGGCCGCGTTCATGCTGATCGCGGGACTGGTCCTGCAATGGGTGGTCTGGCCGCATCCCTCGCTGGTGACCTGGCTGCCGATCCCGTATGCGCACGCGCTGCTGTGGATGGACAAGACGACGCTCGACCCGCCGCGCCTGCTGTCGATCCTGGCGCTGGTCTGGGCGGTGGTGCGGCTGGTGCCGCAACGGGCGCCGTGGCTGCTGTGGTGGCCGGCACGGATCGTGGTGCTGCTCGGCCAGCACTCGCTGCCGGTGTTCTGCTGGGGCATCTTTCTTGGCTTCTTCGCCCGCCTGGGGCTGGAGGCGAGCGACGGGCCGGCGATGCAGCTCGCCGTCAACCTCGGCGGCGGGCTCGTAATGCTGGCGGTGGCCGCAGTCGCGGCCTGGTTCGCCCGCCGCGGGCAGGCGCCGCGGCGGGACGTGCCGGCGGCGGCGGCCGCGACCCGCGAGGTCGCCCCGGTCGTCGTCACGGAGCGGCCGGCGGAAGGCTCGTGACATGCTGCCCGCACGCCGCGGGCCAATCATCAGGGGAGTGACGCTTCATGCCTGCGACGACCCGCCGCGGTGCCCGCCCGTGCCCAGATCGTCCGCCCGCCGGCCGTTCGTCCACCGATCGTCCGTTCCTGGGCCGGCCGCCCGCCGGTCGTCCACGCATCGCTCGTCCCCGCGACAACCGTCCCGTATGTGCCCGCGCATGAGCCCGGTGCGCGCGCTGGCGCTCGCCGCGCTGCTCCTGCTCGCCGCCGCGCCGGCCCGGGCGGCCGACACGCCGGCGGCAGCCTGCCCGCCGGATCCCCCGGGCCTCGTGCCCGACGAGCCGCTATCCGCGGTGGCCGCGGCGCTGCGGCCGGGCGCGACGGTGGAGGTACTGGCGGTCGGCTCGGCCAGCACCGTCGCCGCCGACGGCTACACCACGGCGATGCTGGCCGCGCTGCAGGCGGCGCGGCCGGGGGTGACGTTCCATCTGACGCAGCGCGGCGGGCGCGGACAGGATGCGGCCGCCACCTTCCGCCTACTCGCCGCGGCGCTGTCGGCCCGCCGTTACGCGCTGGTGGTGTGGCAGGCCGGCACGGTCGATGCCGTGCGCGGCTTGCAACCGGACGACCTGGCGGCAACCCTGGACGCCGGCGCCGATCTGACCCGCCGCCACGGCGCCGACCTCGTGCTGGTCGATCCCCAGTTCAGCCGCTTCCTGCGCGCCAATGTCGATCTGGAACCCTATGAAACCGCGCTGCAGATGGCCGCGGCCGAACCTCAGGTCGCCCTGTTTCCGCGCTACGAGATCATGCGTGGCTGGGCGGAGGACGACGGGCTCGATCCGGAACGCGCCGACAACGCGGCGTCACACCGGGCCGCGGTAGCGCTGCTGCGACGCTGCGTCGGCGCCGCGCTGGCGCGGTTCGTGCTCGCGGGCGCCGGGGAGTAGGCACCCGGCCCGCTCGGCAGGGAAGACCGGCGCCGATCGGCACGATCGTGCCACCTGTCTACCCGCCGCCGCCGTCGCCCGACGCATCGCTGATCGCGCGCAGCAGGGCAAGGAACGCACGATTGAGAGGCGTGGCGATGGCGTGCCGCCCGCCCGCCGCGACGATGGCACCGGTCAGCGCCTCGACCTCGAGCGGGCGTCCGGCAAGGCAGTCGAAATACATCGATGTTCCCGCCTCGGCCGGATAGGTCAGGAGCGTCGCCATGATCTGCGCGGCTTCGTCGGCGGCCAGGCGGGCCCCGTCGGCGCGCGCAACCGCCGCGGCTTCGTCGAGGACGGCCAGGCACAGCGCATGGATGTCGTCGCGCCGCAACACCGCCTGCCGCCGGCGGGTGAGCGCGGTGATCGGGTTGGCAACCGCGTTGATGAGCAGCTTTCGCCACATGAGCGTGACGAAATCCGCGCTCCGCATCACCCGCAACGACGTGCCGGCGAGCAGCCGGGCGAAGGCGCGGCCGTCGGCGTCGTCCGGTACCGCGAGATCGTTGCCGGCGACATGGCGAAGCCGGATGCGATCGGCGGCGATCCGCTCGCCGTTGTAATAGACGACGCTCGGCACCACGGCCGTCCCCGGTGCGAAGGGCGCGACCCGGGCCGCATGATCGATCCCGTTCTGCAGGACGGCGATCCGGGTCGATGGACCGCAAAGCCGTGCCGGCCACGGGGCGGTCGATGCCGTCTCGTGTGCTTTGGTGCATAACAGCACCCAATCGACCGGCTGTGCCGCCGCAGGATCGGTCAGGGTGCGCAGCGGCAGCTCGATGGTCCCGTCCGGCCGCTCCAGGGTCAGGTGTGCCATCGGCCGGCGGGCACAGACGACGACATCGTGGCGGTCGGCGTGGCGCAGGCATCCGGCGGCGACGCCGCCGATGCTGCCGGGACCGATAACGGCGACGGTCGCACGTCGGCGGGTCGGCAGAGATGCCATGTCGAACACCCCGGTGTCCTGCCCCTGGCGCCCGCCGCCGCACGCGCCGGGGATCGGCAGGCCGCTGAAGACAAAGAGCTAATGCAAGACGGCGCCGAGCAGGGCCTGCGTCCGCGGATGTTCCGGCGTACCGAATACCCGATCGGGCGGGCCGGATTCCACGATCCGGCCGGCGTCCATCACCACCACCCGGTGCGCGACCTGGCGGGCGAAGCCCATTTCGTGCGTGACCACGACCATGGTCATGCCGTCAGCCGCGAGATCGCGCATCACGGCCAGCACCTCGCCGACCATTTCCGGATCGAGCGCGCTGGTCGGCTCGTCGAACAGCATCACAGCGGGGTGCATGGCAAGCGCGCGGGCGATGGCGACGCGCTGCTGCTGGCCGCCGGACAGGGAGGCGGGGAACACGGCTTCCTTTTCCGGCAGGCCGACGCGGGCGAGCAGGGCACGCGCCTCGAATTCCGCTTCCACCCGCGGCACGCCGCGCACGCGGATGGGCGCGATCGTGATGTTGTCGAGCACGTTCATGTGCGCGAACAGGTTGAAGCGCTGGAACACCATGCCGACGTCGCGGCGACGGCGGGCGATGGCGGTTTCGCGGTCCTCGACCCAGCGGTGGCCGCGGGCGCGGTAGCCGATCGGCTGGCCGTTGACGGCGATGCGGCCGGCCTCGATCGTTTCAAGATGATCGATGCAGCGCAGCAGGGTGGTCTTGCCGGAACCCGACGAGCCGATCAGCACGACCACTTCGCCGCGGCGGACCGTGAGGTCGATGCCGTCGAGGATTTTGCGCGGCCCGAACCATTTCTCCACGCCCTCGGCCGCAATCACGACATCTGCCATCCCGCGGGTCATGGGGAAACCTCCGACAGCACCGGATCGACGATCGCCGCACCTTCGGCCCGTGCCGCCCCGGGGTGGTCGCGCCCCGCATCCATGCGACGTTCGATCCAGCGCAGCACCAGGCTCCAGATCGAGGTCAGCACAAGGAAATAGAGCGCCAACACCGAATAAAGCTCGAAGGTGCGGAAGGTGGCGGAATTGATCGTCTCGGTCACCAGCAGCATTTCCGAGACGCCGATCACGCTGACGAGGGTGCTGTTCTTCAGCATGATGTTGAACTGGTTGCCGATCGGCAGCAGCACGATGCGCAGCGCCTGCGGCAGCACGATCCGGGGCAGGATCATCGCCGGCGGCATGCCGAGCGCCTTCGCCGCCTCCGTCTGGCCGCGATCGACAGCGGTGATGCCGGCGCGGAAGATCTCGGCCATGTAGGCGCCCTCGTTCAGCCCGAGCGCCAGGATGCCGGCCTGCACGTTGCCGGCGAGCGAGAACGGGCCTGCGTGCCAGTCATGGAAGCGTACCAGGTCGGCGGCGGCGAGTCCGGTGTAGATGAACACGATCTGCACCAGCAACGGCGTACCGCGCATCACCAGGATATAACCTCGCGCGGCCCAGGACAGCAGCTTCGACCGCGACAGCCGCGCAAGCGCCATCGGCAGCCCGATCGCGAGCCCGATCGCCTGGCCGCAGAGGCTGACCAGGATGGTGAGCCACAGCCCGACCAGGAACGCGCCGTCCGGATGGATCAGTTGCTGCCAGAAATAGGCCCAGTCGAAGTGCATGGCGCACTCCCTCGCGCTACGGCTTCAGCATGTCGATTTGCAGGTTCCATTTGGTGAAGATGTGCGCGTAGGTGCCGTCCTTCATCATCGCCGCCAGCGCGCCGCGCAGCGCGGTGTTGAGCGTCGTTTCGTCCTTGCGCAGGCCGATGCCGGTGGCGATCTTGAAATAGGGCGGGCCGCCGAGCTCGAACTGGCTGGGGTCGAGATGGGCGTAGTAGCGCGCGGTCTCGTACGCGACGCCATAGGCCGCCACCTGGCCGAATTGCACCTGCTGCAGCGCCTGGGTGTTCTCGGGGAACATCACGATGTCGATCAGCGGCTTGTGCGCGGCGGTCAGTTCCGTGTTGGCCTTCTGCAGCAGGATGGTGGCGGTGGTGCCGGTGACGGTGGCGACCTTGCGGCCCGACAACCCCGCGAGCGCGCCGACCTTGGGCGCGCCGGCCTTCATCAGCACCGCTTCGTGCGAATACATGTACGGAATTTCGTCGATCACCTGGAGCCGGCTGTTCTTGATGAACAGTTGCGAGATGATCGCATCGCAATGATCGGCGAGCAGCGCCGGGATCAGCCCGGCGAACGGCATGTTGATCCACATCGGCTTCACGCCGAGCCGGTGCGCCAGCGCGTCGCCGAGGTCGATATCGACGCCGACCGGTTTCGTCTGCGCGTTCATGAACTCCATCGGCGGCAGGCTGATCGCGCTGCAGTAGCGGATGGTCCTGGTCTGCATGATATGCGCCGGCAGGGCCGCGCCGGCGGCACCGCCGAACGCGACCACGGCCGCCGTCGCCAGGGCGCCGAGGTGCGAGAACAATTTGCTCACGTTCCGATCCTGCCTTTCCCGCTGCTGCGCCGGGGCGAGGGACGCCCTGCCGGCCAAGCCTGAAATAAAGGCCGGCACCAGCGAGAGGCAAGGCAGCAAGACCAAAAATGCGCCTGTTCTGGACAGGATAAGCCTATCGAATAGGCATATCCCGTCCTGTGCGCGCCGAACTGCCTACACGATCAGCAAATCTCGCGCCCGAAGCTAATCCAGCAGCCAGTCCGCCCCCGCCGCCTGGGCGATCTGCCGCACCTGGCCGAGCAAGCCGGGACCCACGGGAATCCCCTCCGCCCGCCGCTTCGCCGCGTTGATCCGCTGCGGATCGCCCGCCACCATCACCGGCTGGCCCGGATCGATCGGCGGCGTCGCGCGCAGATCGTCGCAGAACCGCGTCACGTCGGACTGGAATTCGTCTGCGTCGCGAAACAGTCCGGGATCGATCGCCATGAAGAAATGCCCGATGTCCTGCCCCTGGGGCTTCTTCGTGTGCATCGGATCGGTGATCAACGTCGATCCCGACAGACAGGCCGCCAGGATGTTCACCATCACCGCCAGCCCGTAGCCCTTGTAGCTGCTGCCCTCCGGCGAGCCGCCGAGCGAGGTCAGGCTGCCGCCCTTGGAGACGATCAGCGGATCATCGGAAGGAAGGCTGTCCGGCCCCAGCACCCAGCCGGGCGGCGTCGGCAGGCCCTCGTTGGCCTTGTTGCGGATCCGTCCCGCCGCCACCGTGGTGGTCGCCATGTCGAGCAGGAACGGCAGCCCGTCCGCCCCCGGCGCGGCGAACGACCACGGATCGGTGCCAAGCCGGGGCTGCTTGCCGAACGTCGGCGCCACCTGGATGCCGCCGGCGGAGGTGCAGGCGATGCCGATCAGCCCCGCCTCCGCCGCCATCAAGGTGTAGAACCCGCAGGCACCGAAATGCGCCGAATTGCGCACCGCCACCGCCGCCATGCCGGAGGCGCGCGCCTTGGCGATCGCGGTCGCCATCGCGAACTGCGCCGGCACGTGCCCGAGCCCGCCGCCGCCGTCCACCAGCGCGGAAACCGGCGTCTCCCGCACGATCGCCGGGTGCGCGTCGACCCGGATGCGCCCGTTGCGCCGCAGCCGGTCGTAGCCCGGCAGCATGGACATCCCATGACTGTCGACCCCGTGCAGATCGGCCCAGGACAGGATCTCGGCGGTCTGCGCGGCGTTGTCCGCCGGCATGCCCCACCCGAGCAGGATGGCTTCGATCTGCGCGCGATGGGTCTCGTACGGTGCCGGCATGTCTCGGTTCCTCCCCGTTTGCACTGGCGCGCAGCCTTGCGCCGGGCGCGGGTTCCGGCAAGGGTATCGGGCGGGCACGAGACACGGGAGGAACGCATGGCAGCGGCGGAGACGGCTTCACTGCTGGCGGCGCGGTTCGGCACCGAGCACCCGGGACAGGACGCGCCGGTGCCGGCGGGCATCGCGTCCCTGCTCGATCGCCGGGTGACCCGGCGCTACCGCGACGAGCCGGTGAGCGAGCCGCTGCTCGACTTGCTGCTCGCCGCTGCGCAATCGGCGCCGGCCAAATCCGATCTGCAACAATATTCCATCGTGGTGCTGCGCGATCCGGCGAAGATCAGGCGGATCGCCGACTGGATCGGCACCATGGACTGGATCGCTGCCGCGCCGGTGTTCCTGCTCTGGTGCGGCGACATGCGGCGCGGGCGGCGGCTGTGCGAGATGCACGGGATGACACACGCCAACAACAACCTCGATACGTTCCTGAACACCGCGGTCGATTGTGCCCTGGCGATGGGCAGCTTCGTCACTGCTGCGGACGCGGCGGGGCTGGGCACCTGCCCGATCAGCTACGTGCGCAACCATATCGAGAAGATCACGCCGCTGCTCGGCCTGCCGCCCGGGGTCTATCCGGTGGCGGGGCTGACGGTGGGCTGGCCGGTGTTCCGCCGTCCCGTCTCCATGCGCCTGCCGCCTGCGGTGGTGGTGCACCGCGAACGCTACGACGATACCGCGCTGGCCCCCGAAATCGCCGCCTACGACGAACGCCGCCGGGCGCGCGAGCCGATCGCGGCCGCCAGCCTCAAGAACAACGACGTCTACGGACCGAAAGACGGCGTCGGCTGGAGCGAGAATTGCGCCCGCCAGCTTTCGGTGCCGGAACGCTACGGCTTTGCCGCCTACCTGCGCACCCGGGGGTTCGATCTTGCCTGATACTGCCGTCCCGACCGCGCCGCTGCGCCCGCGCGCGGTGCGTGCCCGCCATGCCGCCAGCCTGCTCGTGCTCCGCAGCAGCCGCGCCGGGCCCGAAGTACTGATGGGACTGCGCGGCGCGCGGCACCGGTTCATGCCGAACAAGCTCGTGTTCCCGGGCGGGGCGGTGGACCGCGCGGACCTCGTCGCCCCGGCCGCCAGCCCGCTGGCCCCGCTCACCCGCGCACGGCTGGAGCGGGCCGCCAATCCCGCGCTGGCGCACGGCATCGGCATCGCCGCGGCGCGCGAACTGGCGGAGGAGACCGGGCTTACACTCGGCACCCCGCCGGCGCTGGCCGGGCTTCAGTACCTGTGCCGCATGATCACGCCGCCGGTCATGCCGATCCGCTTCAATGCCCGCTTCCTGGTGGTGGACGCGGAACACGTGACGGGCACCCTGGCCGGTTCGGGCGAACTCGAAGGGCTGCGCTTCTTCGGCCTGGACGAAGCCCTGGGCCTCGATCTGCCCGAACCGCAGCGCCGCGTGCTCGAACGCCTGCCGGCCTGGCTCGCAACGAGCCCGGACGAACGGGCGGCCGAAACGCGCCTGCCCGTCTTCCGCCACCGCGCCTGGGCGCTGGAGTAGGGGGCGGCAAGAAGGCCAGGGGGGGCGCTGCCCCCCTGGCCCCCCGCCTCAGACGTACGGCCCGAGCTTGCAGCCGAACGCGCCAGGCGGTTGCATCAGCGGCAGGCCGGGATCGGTCTGGATCACGTCCCAGTAGTCGTCCGGGGTTTTCATTGCCGACGGCTTCTTGCCGCGCATGAGGAACACCGGGCGGACCAACTGGTGGTCCTGCGGGCGGAACCAGACGTCGCCGACCAGCGAGTTGAAGTGCTCGCCCTTCTCGTATTCCTTGATGACGGCCGGCGGGTAGAAGGTGCCGGCGCCCGAGACCATCCGCGCCCAGCAGGCGATCTGCATATAGGCGGCCTCGGCCGACCATTGCGGATTGTAGCCGTATTTCTTGTGGAACTCGGCGACGAACATCTTCGCAAGCGGATATTTCGATTCCAGGGTCCACCAGAAATCGGTGGCGTTCAGCATGTTCTGCGTCAGCTCCGGCGTGACTTCCTTGGCGAGGAACGGCACGTCGTAGGCCACCACCATCTTCATCTTCTTCAGGATGCCGAACTGCGCCGCCTGCTTGACCGACTGGAACGCATCGTTGCCCCAGTTGATGTTCACCACGACATCGGCGCCGGAATTGGCCACATTCAGCAGGTAGGCACTGAAATCGGGCGTGCCGAGCGGGGAGACCTGGTTGGAGACCATCTTCCAGCCGCCCTTGCCCAGGTATTCGAGCATCGATTCCTGGACCGTGTGGCCATAGGTGTAGTCGGGCGTCAGGAACGCCACCTTCTTGTTGCGCCCGAAGTTCTTGATCATCACCGGCGCCAGCGCGGCCGAGGACGTCTGGCCGTAGAAGCAGGTACGGAACGAATAGCGCGTGCAGTCCTTGCCGGTGGTATCGTTCGATCCGGAAACCCCCGGCAGGTAGATCACCTTCTCCCGCTGCGCCAGCTTGTTGAGCGCGACGGCGACGGCGCTCGAGCACGAGCCTGTGAACATCACCGCCTTGTTTTCACTGATGAAGTGGGAAGCGCCCTGCACCGCAACATTGGGCTTGGCCTCGGTGTCCGCCACCCCGTGCATGACCTGCTTGCCGAGCAGGCCCTTCGTCACCTTGGGCGCGATCGCGCGCATCAGGGCATGGCCGGCGTTGAGGTGATCCAGCGCGAGTTCGTAGCCTTTCAGCTCGTCGTCGCCCGGCAACTGGTAGGGACCGGTGCGCGGCACGGTGATGCCGACGAAGACGGTCTCGCCGGACGATCCGGCCGGCCAGGTCCCCATCGCGGGCTCGGCCGCCGCGGCGGGGCGGGCGAGCCCCGACAGCGCGGCGGTTCCGGCCAGGCCGGCGCCGACTCGCAGCACCGCACGTCGTGACGGTACCGGATGGATATCGGAAGCCATGGACGCTCCTCCTTGTTGTTGATTAAAGCCCAACCCGTTCCGGGCCGGACCGGCGGATCATCCACCGGACCGGGTCCCGCGCGCAAGCAGGCCGCTTGAGCCGGTACGGGTTATGCTCTAATCCCAGCCCGCGCGGGCCGCCGCGGGACGGGTGGTTCGCGCCCATGGCTGCGGTGCAGCAAACAGGTGGGCAAGGAGACGGATAATGAACAAACGGATCGGTAAGGCCGCGCTCGACCGGCGGCAGATGCTGCAGCTCGGCCTCGGCGCGGCCGGCGGGCTGATGCTGCCCGGCCTCGGCTTGATGCCGGCCCGCGCGGCGGAGGCGCCGCTCGGCACCTGGCCGGCCGGCGTCAGCGGCCCGACCGTGTTCGTGGGCGTCACCAGCCCGCTCACCGGTCCCTATTCCGCCGACGGCAAGGACCATGTGCTCGGCTACGAACTCGCCTTCGCCGAGATCAACGCAGGCGGCGCCAACGCGCAGGCCTGGGGGCTCAAGGGCAAGGGCGTGCTGGGCAAGCAGATCCGCTACGGGGTGGCGGATTCGGAGCTGAAGCCGAACGTCGCCGTGCAGGCGCAGACCCAGTTCATCCAGCGCGACAAGGCGATGATGATCACCGGCTGCGTCTCCTCGGCCGAGGCGGTCGCGGTGGAGGAACTCGCGCAGCGCGAGCACGTGCTGAACATGGTGGGCGCCTCCGGCGCCAACGCGACCACCGGGCATGATTGCCAGCGTTACGGATTCCGCTCCCAGCCGTCGGCCTACATGGCCTGCAAGGCGCTCGCGCCGGTGGTGGCGCAGCATTACGGGCGCGGAAAGAAGGTCGCCTACCTGGTGCCGGACTACAACTACGGCCATTCCGTGTTCGGCTCGTTCAGCGAGTTCACCAAGCCGTACGGCTGGACCACCGCAGCGCAGGAAGTGGTGCCGCTTTCGGCCACCGACTACAGCTCCGCGCTGCTCAACATCGCCAATTCCGGGGCCGATATCTTCGTCAACATCGAATTCGCCGCCCAGGCGGTGAACTCGACCAAGCAGGCCGCGCAGTTCGGCGTGTTCAAGAAGATGCAGATGGTGGTTCCCAACATCTCATCGTTCCAGGCGCAGGAAACCGGGGCGGCGCTGATGGGCGGCGTGTTCGGCACCATGGACTGGTACTGGAAGCTGGAGGACCGGTTCCCGCTGGCGAAGAGCTTCGTCACCGCCTTCCGGGCGAAGAACCACTACACGCCGAACTGGGGCGCCAACGTCGGCTACCTGCAGACCTACATCTGGGCGCTGGCGGTGGAGCGCGCCGGCACCTTCTACCCGCCGGCGGTGATCAAGGCGCTGGAGGCGTCGAAGACGGAGCCGTTCAACAGCACGCTCGGCAAGGTGTGGTACCGCGCCGAGGACCACCAGTTGGTCCGCCCCGTGCCGGTGGTGCTGGGCAAGGCGCCCGGAGCGATGAAGAGCAAGGACGATTGGTTCGACATCGTCGACATGGTGCCGGGCGAGCAGGCGATCAGCCCACCGGCCTTCCTCGGCTGCAAGCTCGGTTCGTACACCTGAGCCGATGCCGAGCGCACCCCTGCTGCTGTCCCAGGCCTTCAACGGCCTGGCCCTCGGGACCCTGCTCGCCCTGGTGGCGAGCGGGCTGACGATCATCCTCGGCACGCTCGGGGTGCTGAACTTCGCGCACGGCGCCCTGTTCATGCTGGGCGCCTACGCTATGTACGTGGTGACCGCGCAGACCGGATCGTTCCTCCTGGGCATCCTGGCCGGCGCGGCCTTCATGCTGGTCGTGGGCGTGGTGCTGGAACGCGGGCTGATCCGCCTGTTCTACGGCCGCCCGCACGAGGACCAGATCCTGGTCACCTTCGGCGCCGGCATCGTGATCGTCGAAGGCGTGCGCGCGCTGTTCGGCGCCAACACGCAAAGCGTGCCGACGCCCTCCTGGGGCCAGGGGATCGTGCAGCTCGGGTTCCTGTTCTACCCGACCTATCGGCTGGAGCTGATCGGCATCGTCGCCGTATTGCTCGGACTGCTGTACGTGATCCTGTACCGCACCTCGATCGGCCTCGTCGTGCGAGCGGGGATCGAGGATGCGCGCATGGTCGGCATCCTCGGCATCAACGTGCGCCTGGCGTTCCTCCTGGTGTTCGCGATCGGCGTGGTGGCGGCGGGCGTGTCGGGCATGCTGTATGCGCCGATCGTCTCGGTCGAGCCGGACATGGGCGCGAATTTCCTGGTGGAAGCCTTCGTGGTGATCGTGATCGGCGGGCTTGGTTCCTTTCCCGGCGCGGTGCTGGGCGGGCTGATCGCGGGCGAGATCATCTCGATCACCAGCGCCTTCAACTCGGCCTATTCGCAGGTGATGCTCTACGCGGTGATGGCGCTGCTGCTGGTGCTGCGTCCGCAAGGCCTGTTCGGCTCGGAAGGGCGGGTGTGATGCGGACCGCCCTCCGGCGGAGGACGCTCTGGCCGGAAGCCGCGATGGCTCTGGTGTTGCTGGTCGCCCCCTTCGTGCTGACCCGGCTCGGATTTTCCTTCGACCTGCTGCAGCGCATCCTCGACTGGGGGCTGATCGGCCTCGGGTTTGACCTGCTGTTCGGCGCCACCGGCCTGCTGTCGTTCGGCCAGGCGGCGTTCTACGGCACCGGCGGGTTCGTCGCCGCCTATCTGCTGGTGGGGCACATCGTTTCCAGCGTGTGGCTGGCGCTCGCGCTCGGCACCGTGGCGGCGGGGCTGTTCGGGCTGCTGGTGGGCTGGCTCGCGGTGCGGCGGATCGGCATCTATTTCGCCATGATCACGCTCGCCTTCGGCGAGATGGCCTATTTCCTCGAGAATTCCCCCCTGGCGCACTACACCGGCGGGGAGAACGGGCTGCCCGGCGTGCCGGTACCGATGCTGGGCGGGATGAAAATCTCCGCCGGGCTGCCGATGTACTGGCTGCTGGCGGCGCTGTTCTTCGGCGGGTTCGTGCTCGCCCGGCGCATCCTGCACTCCCCGTTCGGCGCCGTGCTGCGGGCGATCAAGGGCAACATGGACCGCGCCGGCATGACCGGCCATTCGGTGCCGGCCTACAAGCTCGCGGTGTTCGTCATCGCCGCGCTGTATGCCGGCCTCGCCGGCGGGCTGCTCGGCGTGTTGCAGAGCTACATGCCGCCCGATGCCTTCTCGCTCGATACCTCCGGCCAGTTGGTCGTGCAGACGGTGATCGGCGGCGTCGGCACCCTGGTCGGACCGCTGCTCGGCGCCACCCTGTGGCTCTGGCTGCGCGACAACCTCCAGCAGGTGCCGCATGTGGGCGCGCTGTGGAAGCTGATCCTGGGGCTGATCTTCGTGCTGCTGGTGGTGGTGCTGAAGCGCGGCATCGCCGGGGAGATCCGCTGGGCCTTCACCCGCCGCCGCCTGGCCGCCGCGGAAGCCGGCGTGCCGGAGGAGGCGGGCGACGCCGCGGTGATGCCCCCGACCGCGCCCGCGCTGCCGCTGAGTGCCCCCCTGGTCGTCGCGCGCGCCGACGCGCCGGCGCTGCGCGCGATCGGCGTCTCCAAGTTCTACGGCGGCCTGCACGCGGTGGAGGACGTCTCGTTCGACGTTCGTACCGGATCGATCCACGCGGTGATCGGGCCGAACGGGGCGGGCAAGTCCACCCTGTTCAAGATGCTGAAAGACGAAATCCCGCCCACCGCAGGCGAGGTGCTGCTGTTCGGCCATCGCATCACCGGGCTCGGGCCCACGCGCACCGCGCAGCTCGGCATCGGCAAGTCGAACCAGCTCAACCAGTTGTTCCTCGACCTCACGGTGACGGAAAACCTGCGCATCGCGGCCCTGGCGCGCGCGCGCGGCACCTTCCGCACCGATCTGTGGCGCGCCGCCGACAGCCTGCCGGCAGTGGAACGCCAGGTGGCGGCGGCGATGGAGACGGTCGGGCTGACGTCCCGCGCCGACGTGCCCGCCCATGTGCTGCCCTATGGGGAAAAGCGGCGGCTCGAGATCGGCATCGCGCTCGCCACCGGCCCGAACGTGCTGCTGCTGGACGAGCCGCTGGCCGGCATGAGCCCGGCCGAGCGCGTCGCCACCCGCGCATTGGTGCGCGAGATCGGCCGCACGCGCACCCTGCTGATCGTCGAGCACGACATGGACGCGATCTTCGAACTCGCCGAACGGATCACGGTGCTCTACGAAGGCCGCCTGCTCGCCGACGGCACGCCGGACGAGATCCAGGGCAACCAGGCGGTGCAGGACGCCTATCTCGGGGGGCTGCATGAGCACGAGCCTGCTTGAGGTCGAGGCGATCAACAGCTTCTACGGCGACAGCCACATCCTGTTCGACGTTTCGCTCACGGTGGGCCGCAACGAGGTGGTGGCGCTGCTGGGACGCAACGGCGCCGGCAAGACCACCACCTTGCGCACGATCATGGGCGTGCTCGCGCCGCGCTCGGGCGCGATCCGGCTGGACGGCAAGCCGATCGGCGGGCTGGCGCCGTACGAGATCGCCCGGCGCGGGCTGCAACTGGTGCCGGAGGAACGCGCGATCTTCGGCCAGCTCACGGTGGAGGAAAACCTGCGGCTGGCGGCGCTGACCGCACCCGATGCCTGGAGCCTCGATCGGGTCTACGAGTTCTTCCCCCGCCTGAAGGAACGCCGCCGCTCCGGCGGGCGGCAGCTCTCGGGCGGCGAGCAGCAGATGCTGGCGATCGCGCGCGCGCTGATCCGCGACGCGCAGGTGATCCTGCTCGACGAACCGTTCGAGGGCCTGGCGCCGCTGATCGTGCGCGACCTGGTGCGGGTCAGCCGGGAGCTGGCGGCGCAGGGCCGCACGATCCTGGTGGTGGAGCAGAACGTGGTGGCGGCGCTGAGCTTCGCCGACCGGGTGTACGTGCTGAACAACGGCCACATGGTCTGGGAAGGGCGGCCGGCGGAGCTACGCGCCGATCCGGCGCTGATGAAGGCGCATCTCGGGATCTGAGCGGCACGCCTACCCAACCCGCCGCGGCGCCGCTAAGCTCGCGCACCGTTTTCCACTCCCCAGGGGTCTCCATGGCCGATCTCGTGTTTTCCGCGCCCGCGCCCGTCACCATTCCGGTCGCCGGTGGCGGCGCTTTCCCGGTTCGTCGCGTGTTCTGCGTCGGCCGCAACTACGCCGCGCACGCCCGCGAGATGGGCAGCGACCCCGATCGCGAGCCGCCGTTCTTCTTCATGAAGCCGGCCGACGCGCTGGTGACCGACGGCGCCGACACGCCCTATCCCCCGGCGCACCGCCGATCTGCACCACGAGATGGAACTGGTCGTGGCTCTCGCCGAGGGCGGGGCCGACATCGCCGAGGCCGACGCGCTGGCGCATGTCTGGGGCTACGGCGCCGGGCTCGACCTCACACGGCGCGACCTGCAGGGGCAGGCGAAGAAGGAAGGCAAGCCCTGGGACATGGGCAAGGGGTTCGACCACTCCGCCCCGATCGGCCTCATGGTGCCGGCGGCGCGCATCGGCCATCCGGCGCGCGGGCGGATCGTTCTGAACGTCAACGGCAAGCAGCGGCAGATCTCCGATCTGGCGAACATGATCTGGAGCGTGCCGGAGACGATCGCCTATCTCTCGCGCCTGGTGCGGCTCGCGCCTGGCGACCTGATCTTCACCGGCACGCCCGAAGGTGTCGCCGCCGTCGGCGCGCGGCGATCTGCTGGAAGGGGAGGTGGACGGCGTCGGCACGATCCGTACCCGCATCGTCTGATGGGTCGGCCGATCCGGATCGCCACCTGGAACATCAACTCGTTGCGCCTGCGCCTGGGCCTGTTGCGCGAGCTGGTCGCAGCGCTCGACCCCGACGTGATCTGCCTGCAGGAGACCAAGGTCCCGGACGAGTTGTTCCCGACCGGCGCGCCGGCCGAGATCGGCTATCCGCATGCGGTCTGGCGGGGGATGAAGGGCTACAACGGGGTGGCGATCCTGTCGCGCCGCCCGGTCGCGGTGCTGGACACGGCACCCGACTGGTGCGGCAAGGGCGACTGCCGGCACCTCGCCGTTGCGCTCGACGCGCCTGGCGGTCCGATCGAGCTACATGATTTCTACGTGCCGGCGGGCGGCGATATTCCCGACCGGGAGGCGAACCCGAAATACGGCCACAAGCTGGATTTCATCGCCGAGGCGCGGGCGTGGTTCGCCGCCCGCGCGCCCCTCTCCCGCGCCGTGCTGGTGGGCGACCTCAACATCGCGCCGCTGGAACACGGACGTCTGGAACCACAAGCAGTTGCTCGACGTGGTCAGCCACACCCCGCCGGAGACGGCGGGGCTGCTGGCCTGGCAGGGCACCGGCTTCGTCGATGCGGTGCGGCATTTCGTGCCGGAGCCGGAGCGGCTCTTCACGTGGTGGTCGTATCGCAATCGCGACTGGCGCGCCTCGGATCGGGGGCGGCGGCTCGATCACGTCTGGGTGAGCGAGGATCTGACGGGCACGCTGCGCCGGCAGATCGTGCTGCAAGGACGCGCGCGACTGGACGCAGGGGTCGGATCACGTCCCCGTCTGCGGTGGAGCTGGCGCTGTAGCCCGCCCGGCGCGGCGGCCCGATTCGTCACCCGCACAGGCTACCGCCGCCGCCCGCCTGCGGGCATGCGCCCAGTGGGATGCGCCCAGGGGGACGCGCCCTGGGGCGTGCGGTAGGGCCGGCAGCCGGAGACGATGGCCGGTCAGGCCATCGCCTCGACTGCGGGCGCGCCCTGCGGGTCGAGCCGGTAGCCGCCGCTTTCGGTCAGCAGCAGGCAAGCGTTGGTGGGATCGGGCTCGATCTTCTGGCGCAGGCGGTAGATGTGGGTCTCCAGGGTGTGGGTGGTCACGGCGGCGTTGTAGCCCCAGACCTCCCCCAGCAGTTCCTGGCGCGCCACCGGGCTGCCGGCACGGTAGAGGTATTTCAGGATCGCCGCTTCTTTCTCGGTCAGGCGGATGCGGCGCTTGCGGGCCGGGTCCGACAGCAGCTTGGCCGACGGGCGGAAGGTGTAGGGCCCGATCGAGAACACCGCATCCTCGCTGTTCTCGAAATTCCGCAGTTGCGCGCGCAGCCGCGCCACCAGCTCGGCGAGCCGGAACGGCTTGGCGATGTAGTCGTTGGCGCCGGCATCGAGGCCGCGGACCACGTCGTTCTCGGCATCCGAACCGGTCAGCATGATGACCGGCATCTTGTGGCCAAGCTGGCGCATCTTGGCGCAGAAGTCGCGGCCGTCGCCATCCGGCATGGTGATGTCCAGGATCACCAGGTCGAATCGGGCGTCCGCGGCCGACAGCAGGGCCTCGGCCTCCTGCAGAGTGGCAGCTTCGACGGCGGTGAACTCACCTTCGAGTCCAAGCTGTTCGGCCAGGGTGAGGCGCAGGTCGTGATCATCGTCCACAATCAGGATGGGTCGCTCACTGGTGGGCATTTTTCCTGTTTCCTTCGATCGGGCGGGGAGTAGCGGCCCCCGCTGGTCCGGTCCTGGGGGGGAATCACGACAGACCCCCCGATCCCCCATATAGTGCATTTCCAGACGGCGTGTCTTGCCAGACATGCCGGGCTTGCAAGGGTTTCACGGGCGGCATCGGCGTGAATAGCGCTACCTTCGGGGTGAATGATGACAAAAATGGGACCAGTGAGGATCGCAACCGCGTGATCGACCGATGAACCCACCCATGCTTCCCCGCGCGAGCGCCGCCGCTCCCCGCGGCGCCGCGCCGTCGTCCGCGGCGTCCCCTGGGGCATCCCTTGGGGCGTCGGACCTCGCGGCGGCGCGCCTGCGGGCGGTGCATCGCGCCGCGACCGACCTCCGACGCGGCATTCCGGTGGTGCTGGAGGGCGACCCGCCGCTGCTGCTGCTCGCGGCGGAGACCGCGAGCCCCGCGGGGCTCGACGAGTTCGCGCGCCTTGCCCCCGCCCCGCCGGTCCTGCTGCTGGCGCCGGTGCGCGCGGCCGCCGTGCTCCGCCGCCCGACCGGCCCCGCCGGCGGCCCGCCGGTGGCGCTCGCCCTGCCGGGTCCGCTGCTGACCCAGGACGCACTCGCCCGCCTCGCCGACCCGGTGCTGGACCAGGTCCTGCCCGCCGTGCCGGAGGCAGTGGCCGCGCCGGCGAGCGCGCCGGCGGCGCTGGCGCTGGCCAAGCTCGCGCGCCTGCTGCCGGCGGTGCTCGCCGCCCCGCTGCCCGCGCCCGTGCAGGCACCGGGGCAGACGCCGGGGCAAGCCCTGGGGGGCATCCTGTCGGGGGGCATATTGCCAGAGGGCATATTGCCAGGGGGCATCCTGAGCGTGCCGGCCGCCGACGTGCTGGCCTACCGTCCCGGCGCTGCCGCGTCCCTGCGGCGGCTGACCGAGGCGCAGGTGCCGCTGTCCGCCGCCCCGGACGCCCGCATCGTCATCTTCCGCCCGGCCGATGGCGGCACCGAGCATCTCGCGATCCTGGTTGGCACCCCCGAGGCCGAAGATGCGCCGCTGGTGCGGCTGCATTCGGAATGCTTCACCGGCGACCTGCTCGACAGCCTGCGCTGCGACTGCGGCGCGCAGTTGCGCGGCGCAATCGCCCGCATGGCGGCGGAAGGCGCCGGCGTGCTGCTCTATCTGGCGCAGGAGGGGCGCGGCATCGGGCTCGCCAGCAAGCTGCGCGCCTACACCTTGCAGGATCGCGGGCTCGATACCCTGGACGCGAACCGCGCGCTGGGGTGGGAGGCGGATGAGCGCAATTTCATGCTCGCCGCCACCATGCTGGAGTCGCTCGGCGTCCGCCGTATCCGGCTGCTCACCAACAACCCCGACAAGCTCAACGCGCTGGTCGCCTGCGGCATCGACGTGGTGGGGCGGGAGCCGCACGCCTTCGCGCCCAACGGGGTGAACGACGCCTATCTTGCCACCAAGGCGCGCCGCTTCGGCCATCTGCTGGGATAGGCGGCGATGCGCGCGGTCGTCACGGTGGACGGGCGGCTGCGGCTGGCGGGCCGGATGCTGCGCGCCGCACTCGGGCGCGGCGGAGTGCGGACGCACAAGCAGGAGGGCGATGGGGCGACCCCGGCCGGCGTGCTGCCGCTGCGCCGTGTGCTGTATCGCGCCGATCGCGGCCCGCCGCCGGCCTGCGCGGTGCCGATCGAGCCGCTCGCGCCCGACGACGGTTGGTGCGACGATCCGGCCGACGCGGAATACAACCGCATGGTGCGCCGGCCGCACCCGGGGCGCAGCGAGGCGCTGTGGCGGGACGATGCGCTCTACGACCTGATCGGCGTGCTGGGCTGGAACGATGCGCCGGTGGCGCGTGGGCTCGGCTCGGCGATCTTCCTGCATGTGGCACGTCCGGATTTCGCACCGACCGACGGCTGCGTGGCGCTGGCGGCGGCGGACCTGCGCGCGGTGCTGGCTTTGGGCCTGCGCGAGATCGAGGTTCTGCCGTGACCGTCAGCGTCCGCGCCGGCACCCTGCTGGCGGGATTGCCGGATGCCACGGCGGGGGAACGGATCACGCCGCTGCTCGCCACACCGGGCGCGCGGATCGAACAGATCATCTCCGCCGGGCAGGCGAGCCCGGACGGGTTCTGGTACGACCAGGACCAGGCGGAGTTCGTGCTGCTGCTGGCCGGCACGGCCGGCCTGCGCATCGAGGGCGAGACCGAGGTGCGGGAATTGCGCGCCGGGGACTACATGTTGCTGCCGGCACACTGCCGCCATCGGGTGGAACGAACCTCCGCCGCGCCGCCGGCGGTGTGGCTGGCGGTGCATCTGTCCTGATCCGTTCCCGACCGGGGCGGCCGCACCGGCAGCCACGCCCGAGTTCCGCCCCCGTCCGGCCCGTGCTAAGGGGGCGCGCCTGACCGGGAACCGCCATGCACCGCACCCCCCACGCCCTCGACCGCTTCTTCACCGCCCCGCTCGCCGACAGCGACCCCGAACTCGCTGCCGCAATCGGCGCCGAGCTGCACCGCCAGCAGGACGGGATCGAGCTGATCGCCAGCGAGAACATCGTCTCCGCCGCCGTGCTCGAAGCCCAGGGCTCGGTGCTGACCAACAAATACGCCGAAGGCTATCCGGGCCGGCGCTATTACGGCGGCTGCGTCTACGTCGACGTCGCCGAAAGCCTCGCCATCGACCGCGCCCGGCGGCTATTCGGCTGCGGCTTCGCCAATGTCCAGCCGCACTCCGGCGCGCAGGCCAACCAGGCGGTATTCCTGGCCCTGTTGCAGCCGGGCGATACCGTGCTCGGCATGAGCCTCGCCGCCGGCGGCCACCTGACGCACGGCGCCGCGCCCAATCTGTCGGGCAAATGGTTCCGCCCGGTGCAATACGGCGTGCGCCGGGAAGACGGGCGCATCGACTACGAGCAACTGGAACAACTCGCCCGCGCGGAACGACCGAAACTGATCATCGCCGGCGGCTCCGCCTACCCGCGCACCATCGACTTCGCGCGCATCCGCGCCGTGGCTGACGAGGTGGGCGCGTTCTTCATGGTCGACATGGCGCATTTCGCCGGCCTGGCCGCCGCCGGCCTGTTCCCGAGCCCGCTGCCGCACGCCCACGTGGTCACCACAACCACCCACAAAACCCTGCGCGGCCCGCGCGGCGGGATGGTGCTGAGCAACGACCTGGAGATCGGCAAGAAGATCAACAGCGCCGTCTTCCCCGGCCTGCAAGGCGGGCCGCTGATGCACGTGATCGCCGGCAAGGCCGTCGCCTTCGCCGAAGCCCTGCGCCCCGAATTCCGCGCCTACCAGGAAGCGGTGATCGAAAACGCCCGCGTGCTGGCCGCAACCCTGGCGGAACAGGGCCTCGCCATCGTCACCGGCGGCACCGACAGCCACCTGCTGCTGGTCGACCTGCGTCCCAAAGGCGTGACCGGCAAAGCCGCCGAAGCCAGCCTGGAACGCGCCCACATCACCGCCAACAAGAACGCCATCCCCTTCGACCCGGAAAAACCCGCCATCACCTCCGGCATCCGCCTCGGCTCCCCCGCCGCCACCACGCGCGGCTTCGGCAGCGCCGAGTTCCGCGAGATCGGGCTGATGATCACCGAAGTGCTGGACGCCCTCGCCCGCTCCAACGACGGCACGAACGACGCCGCAGAACAGGCCGTCGCCAGCCGCGTCCAGTCCCTGTGCGCATGCTTCCCGATCTACCGCACGCGATGACCACCGCGAGCCCGCACGCCGGGGCGAAGCCCCGGACCCCACCAGGGGCGCTGCCCCTGGACCCCGCCAAGGGCAGTGCCCTTGGAACGCATCTATTGGTTCCGTGCGTGTGGGGGGTGTCTCGGGTCCGGACCGGGGCTGCCTGGGGCGGGCGGGTTGGGCGGGGAGAGGGCGCGACTGCGCCCTCTCCCCGCCCAACCCGCCCGCCCCAGGCAGCCCCGGTCCGGACCCGAGACACCCCCCACACGCACGGAACCCAACAAGAAGGGGTCCAGGGGACGACTGTCCCCTGGCGGGGGTCCAGGGGGCAGCGCCCCCTGGTGGGGTCCGGGGCGAAGCCCCGGCTTGCGGGCGCACGCTGATGCATTGTCCGTTCTGTGGTCAGGACGATACGCAGGTGAAGGACAGTCGTCCGACCGAGGATGGGGCGGCGATCCGCCGCCGTCGGTTTTGTCCGCAGTGCGGGCAGCGGTTCACCACGATCGAGCGGGTGCAGTTGCGCGAGCTGACGGTGGTGAAGTCCGACAACCGGCGGGTTGCGTTCGACCGCGACAAGCTGGCGCGTTCGATCCGCATCGCGTTGCGCAAGCGGCCCGATCGAGGAGGAGCGGATCGAGCGCATCGTCAACGGCATCGTGCGCCATCTGGAGGCGTCCGGCGAGACCGAGATTCCCAGCAAGCAGATCGGCGAGCTGGTGATGGACACGCTGAAGGAGCTCGATCCCGGTGGCCTATGTCCGCTTCGCCAGCGTCTACCGCAATTTCCGCGAGGCGAAGGATTTCGAGGCGTTTGTCGGCTCCCTGGGCGGCTCCTTGCGGGAGGCGAGCCGGGGCGATGGCGGCGACGCGTGACGATGCGGCGCATATGCGCGCCGCGCTGGCGCTGGCGCGAACGCGGCCTGGGGCAACACCTGGCCCAATCCCTCGGTCGGCTGCGTGGTGGTGCGGGACGGACGCGTGGTCGGGCGCGCGCGTGACCGCGCCGGGCGGGCGGCCGCATGCGGAGACCGGCGGCGCTGGCGATGGCGGGCGCGGCGGCGCGCGGGGCGACCGTCTATGTGACGTTGGAACCCTGTTCCCATTGGGGCCGCACGCCGCCCTGCACCGATGCGCTGATCGCGGCCGGCGTGGCGCGGGTGGTGATCGGCGGCGCGCGATCCCGATCCGCGCGTGGACGGCGCCGGCGTGGCGCGGCTGCGCGCGGCCGGGATCGCGGTCGACCGAGGACGTGCTGGCGGCCGAGGCGGCCGAGGTCGCTGGCCGGGTTCGCGCAGCCGCATCCGGCGCGGCCGGCCGCTGGTGACGCTGAAGCTCGCCTCCACGCTGGACGGGCGGATCGCCACCAGCTCCGGCGAAAGCCGCTGGATCACCGGGGCGCCGGCACGGCGCGCGGCGCATGCGCTGCGCGGCCGGCACGACGCGGTGCTGGTCGGCGTCGGCACGGTGCTGGCGGACGATCCGGACCTGACCTGCCGCCTGCCCGGCTTCCGCGCCGACGCCGGTGGTGCGGGTCGTCGCCGACAGCCATCTGCGCACCGCCGCTCACCGCCCGGCTGGTTGCGACCGCGCGCGGAGACCCCCGACCTGGTTCCTGATCCGCGAGGACGCCGACCCCGAGCGCCGCCGCGCCTTTGCCGCGGCCGGCGCGACGCTGATCGAGACGCCCGCCGCGCCGCGATCGGGGTCGACCTGGCGCACGGGCTGGCCGCATCTGGGCGCCGCCGGCCTGACCCGGCTGCTGGTGGAGGGCGGCGCGCAGACTCGCCGCCGCGCTGCTGCGCGCCGGGCTGGTGGACCGGATCGCCTGGTTCCATGCGCCCGGCGGTGATGGGCGGGGACGGCTGGCCGGCGGTGCAGGCCTTCGGGGTCGAGCAGGCTGGACAGGATGCCGCGCTTCGTGCGCCGTGCACGACACCGTTCGGCGCCGACCTGCTGAGCCGTTCGACGTCCTGCCCGAAAGCCCACCCTAGAGATGTTACCGCCTGAGATGTTCACCGGCATCGTCACCGCCCTCGGCACCGTCCGCGCCATCACCCCGATCGGCGGCGGGCACGACATGCGGCTGGTCATCGGCGCGCCGCTGGCCGGACACCGCGGACGATCGCGCGTCGGCGCCTCGATCGCCTGCTCCGGCTGCTGCCTGACCGCGGTGGAGCTGGGCCCGGACTGGTTCGCCGTCGATGCCTCGGCCGAGACCCTGGCGCAGCACCACGCTCGGCGCGCTGGCGCGTCGGCACGCGGGTGAACCTGGAACGCTCGCTGCGCGTCGGCGACGAACTGGGCGGCCATATCGTCTCCGGCCACGTGGATGGCGTCGGCGAGGCGCTGTCGGCCGACGCCGGAGAACGGCTCCACCCGCTGGCGCTTCCGCGTGCCGCCGGCGCTGGCGCGCTTCATCGCCGCCAAGGGCAGCGTCGCGGTCGACGGCGTGTCGTTGACGGTGAACGAGGTTGACGGACGATACCTTCGGCGTGAACATCATCCCGCACACCGCCGCGGTGACCAGCTTCGGCCTGCTGCGCCCGGGCGATGCGGTGAACATCGAGATCGACATGCTGGCCCGCTACGTCGCGCGGCTGGCGGAGTTCGCGCTGATGTCCGAACGTGCAAGATCCGCCGCGCTGTCGCAGTACCTCTCCACCGCCGAGGAGCTGATCGAGGAGGCGCGCAACGGGCGCATGTTCATCCTGGTCGATGACGAGGACCGGGAGAACGAGGGCGACCTCGTGATCCCCGCGCAGTTCGCGACGCCGGATGCGATCAACTTCATGGCCCGCCACGCCCGCGGCCTGATCTGCCTGGCGCTGACCCAGCAGCGCGTCGAGCAGCTCGGGCTGCCGCTGATGAGCCGGCAGCAACGGCACGCGCCACCAGACCGCCTTCACCGTCTCGATCGAGGCGCGCGAGGGCGTCACCACCGGCATCTCCGCGCATGACCGCGCGCACACCATCGCGGTGGCGATCAACCCGGAAAGCGGGCGCGACGACATCGTGACGCCCGGCCACGTCTTCCCGCTGGTGGCGCGCGAGGGCGGCACGCTGGTGCGCGCCGGCCACACCGAGGCGTCGGTCGATATCGCGCGCCTGGCCGGGCTGAACCCCGCCGGCGGTGATCTGCGAGATCATGAACGACGACGGCACCATGGCGCGGCTGCCGGACCTGGTCGCCTTCGCGCAGCAGCACAACCTGAAGCTCGGCACCATCGCCGACCTGATCGCCCATCGCCGCCGCACCGAGCGGCTGGTGCAAGCGGGTGCAGGAAGGCGCCTTCGACCACGCCGGCCGGCGGCGACTGGCGCGCCGATCGTCTATGCCAACACGGTCGAATACCAGGAGCATCTGGCGCTGGTGAAGGGCGATCTGTCCGGCCCCGAACCGGTGCTGGTGCGCATGCACGCCGTCGATCTGCTGGACGACATGACCGGCGGGCCGCACTGGATCGCCATGCACAACGCCATGCACATGATCGGCCGCGCCGGCCGCGGCGTGGTGGTGCTGATCCGCGAGCACCGGCCGACCGCGCTGTCCGAGCGGGTGCGCGCAGCTGGCGCAGACGCCGCGGCCGCAGCGGCGAGCTGCGCGACTACGGCATCGGCGCGCAGATCCTGCTCGATCTCGGCGTGAAGGACATGATCCTGCTGTCGAACCGGCGGCGCACCATCGTCGGGCTGGAGGGCTACGGGCTGAACATCGTCGAGACAGCGGCCGATCCCGCGATACGGTGAACCGGCGCGAGGCCAGAAGCATGAGCACCGACGACGCGCGCGCTGCCCGCGGCGCCGCGCATCGACGGGCGCGCCGCCGCATCTGCTGATCGTGCGCGCGCCGTATTACCGCGAGGTGGTCGGACGGGCTGACCGACGGCGCCGAGCGCATCCTGCGCGAGGCCGGCGCCACGTTCGAGATGCCTGGACGTCGCCGGCGCGTTCGAACTGCCGCAGGCGATCCGCATCGCGCTGCGCGGCGCAACGCGGTTCGACGGCTTCGTCGCGCTCGGCTGCGTGGTGCGCGGCGAGACCGATCACTACGACCATCATCTGCCGCGAGACGATCGGCGGGCTGATGCAGCTTGCGCTGCAGTTCGGGCTGGCGTTGGGCACCGGGCTGCTGACCGGCGACATCGGCTGGACCAGGCCGATGGCGCGGTCGGGCCGCGACGGCCACAACAAGGGCGCGGAGGCCGCCGCGGCGGCGCTGCTGCAGATCGGCGTGGCGCGCCGGCTGGGCGCGGCGTGATGCGGCAAGCGTGCCCAGGGCGGCCCGCAGCGGGCGCGCACCGCCTCGCGCGTCGCCGCGGTGCAGGCGCTGTTCCAGAGCGAGCAGGCGCGGCACAGCGCCGGAGACGGTGATCGACCAGTTCGTGCGCCATCGGCTGGGCGAGCTGCCGGGCATGGGCGGGTTCGAGGACGGCCGGGTGCCGGAGGCCGAGGTGCCGCTGTTCGCCGCCATCGTGCGCGCGGCGGTGCGCGCAGCAGGAGACGATCGACCGCATGCTGACCGAGGCGCTTGCCGGCCGAATGGCCGCTGGCGCGGCTCGATCCGGTGCTGCGGGCGTTGCTGCGCGCCGGCGCGGGCGGAGCTGGCGCATGGCGGACGGGCCGCCGGCGAAGGTGGTGATCAACGAGTATCTGAACGTCGCGCACGGGTTCTTCACCGGCGAGGAGCCGCGCATGGCGAACGCGGATGCTGGACCGGCTGGCGCGGTTGCTGCGGCCTGGGGAGTTCGGGGGCTAACCGACCGGCGACGGACGCCGTTACGCGCTGGTCGCCTGGGTTTCGAGCGGCGTCAGCCAGTCCTGCGCGTCAGCGCTCCCCGTGGTCATCGCTCCACCGTGCGATGGCACCGGCGGATGGGCGGAGTATGACGTGGGCACGCTTCGTGCGTTGCACGCGTCGTGCGTTCGTCATCCCCCGCCGGTCGCGCTCCAGTCCAGCCCGGCCAGCCCCGCGTGGCTGGTTACCCAGCACCAGTCCGCCCGTCGTATCACCTCCAGCGCATCGAGCAGCGCGATCGCCCCGTAGGGCCGCCCGAACACATGCGCGTGGACCGTGATATCCAGGCACGCAAACGGCCGCCCCAGCCGCGGCCAGCCTGCCACGATCCGTTCCAACGTGCGCGTGAACGCGTCGGGTTCGTTGCCGTAGCGCACGTAAAGCGGCATGTCGTTCACCTCCATGGTGAACGGCATCCCCAGGATCGACCCGGCCGGCGTTTCGATGCCGTAGGGAAGATCGGCATCGAACGTATCGGCGTGCCAGCGGAACCCGGCGGCCGCGAGCAGGCGGGAGGTCTCGGTGCTCGGTGTGCAGCGCGGGCTGAGCCAGCCGCGCGGCGCGGCCCCGGCGGTCGCCGCCAGCACCGACCGGCAGGCACCGATCTCCACCTGCTCCTGTTCCACCGTCAGATAGGGCGGCAGGGTCCCCTGGCTCCAGCCATGCGCCGCCACCGCGTGGCCGCGCGCGGCGATGGCGCGCAGCAGCTCCGGGAAGCGCTCCGCCACCACGCCGCTGACATAGAACACGCTGGACAGCCCGGCCTGGTCCAGGATGTCCAGGATCCGCCACGCCCCCACCTTGGCGCCGTACTCCGCCCAGGAGCGCGCCTGCAGATCGACCACCCCCGGCCGCAACACGTTGCCCATCGGGCCGACGCCGGGGGCGGAGCCTTCCGCCCACCCTTCCAACATCACGCTGATCGAAACGGCGAGCGGCCGGCCCTCCGGCCAACCCGCAGGCATCTGCGCGTTCCCGACCGGCACGTTACCGACCGGTATGTTCCCGACCGGCACGCTCACGCCGGCAGCGGCCAGCCGAGCCACTCGCACACCGCGCGGCCCATCACCCAGTCCTTGTCCTCGGCCGACAGGAACGGCAGTTCCTCGGTGAAGAAGGTGATCGCCTGGCGATAGGTGCAGGGCAGGCGCGTGAGATCGGTGCCCCAGAACATACGCTGCGGCCCGAACGCGTCGAACACCTGGCGGACGTAGCCGTGCACCGCCCGGAACGGATACGTATCGTCGGTGTAGCACGGCAAGGCCGAGGCCTTCACCGCGACGTTGGGATGGCGCGCGATGCGCAGCAGGTCGGGCAGGTCGACGAACGCCGCGGCGTCCTTCTCCCGCCGCAGTTCCATGTGGTCCAGCACCAGCTTCAACCCCGGATGCCGTTCCGCCAGCCGATCGAGGGCAGGCAGGTGGCCGGGCGCGAACATCATCACCGGCAGGGCGTAGCGTTCGCAGCCCTGCCACAGCCACTCGGCGCTGTCGTCGTAGAGCCAGGTCATGTCCGGGCGATAGACGAAACGCAGGCCGAGCATGCCCGGCTGGGTGCGCCAGGTCGGCAGCTTCTCGGCATTGGCGGGATCGACGGGAAGCCGGCCCATCACCGCGAAACGGTCGGGGTGCGCGGCGGCGGCGGCGAGCGCCAGGTCGTTACGGTCGCCTTCCCAGGACGGCGGGACGATCACCACGCGGTCCACCCCGGCTTCTTCCACCGCGGCGAGCAGCTTTTCCTGCGTGAAGGGTTGCGGCTGCTGTTCGTTGCCGGGGCCCCAGGACGGCCAGGGGCGTTCGGACGTGTTGGCCCCCCAGATATGGACCTGCGCATCGACGATCTTCATGGCGCCTGCTCCTTCCCGTTCGGCGCAGATGGCGGCGGGAACGGGAGGCTGTCAACCTCGGGCAAGGACGCCGGTCCCGGCCGATGCCGCGGGATCAGTCCGACAGTTCGTAGCCGATCGCGCGTTCGATCCCGATCGTGTGGCGCACCGCCGGGCGCGCCATCATCCGCTCGTAATGAGCGGCCAGCCGGGGAAACGCCGCCGGCGGCGGCTGGCGGGAATTGACCAAACGCCAGTACAGCCGGAACAGGTGGATATCGGCGATCGACCAGGTGCCGAGCGCCCAGTCGCGCGCCCCGAGCCGTATCTCCGCCTGCCCGAATGCGGCACGCACGGCCTCGACGCCGCGCCGGCGTGCGGGATGCAGGGTGGCGGCGACGAAGGACATCCAGGATACCGCCTGCGCCTCGGTCTCCGCATCCGTGGCCGGCAGCAGGCGGGCGTCGGGGAAGCGGCGCGCGAGATAGAACAGGATCGCCGCCACTTCGGTCAGCGGGCGGCCGTCGATCAGCAGCAGCGGGACCTTGCCTTCCGGGTTCAGCGCGAGGAACGCCGCGCTCCGCTGTTCCTTGCACGCCAAGGAGACGGGGTGCGGATCGAAGTCCGCGCCGGCCTCGTGCAGCGCGATATGCACGGCCATCGAGCTGGCGCCGGGCGCGAAATAGAGCGCGAGCATCGCCGCCGCGCGCCCTATTCCGCCAGCAGCTTCGCCGCCGCCGGGGCGAAATAGGTCAGCACGCCGTTGCAGCCGGCGCGCTTGAACGCCGATCAGGCTTTCCATCATCGCCCGGTCGTGATCGATCCAGCCGTTCTGCACCGCCGCCATGATCATCGCTGTACTCGCCCGATACCTGGTAGGCGAAGGTCGGCACGCCGAAACGATCCTTCACCCGGCGGATGATGTCGAGGTACGGCATCCCCGGCTTGACCATCACCATGTCGGCGCCCTCCAGCAGATCGAGCTCGACCTCCCGCAGCGCCTCGTCGGAATTGGCCGGGTCCATCTGGTAGGTCTTCTTGTCGCCCTTCAGCGCCCCGCCGGAGCCGAGCGCATCGCGGAACGGGCCGTAGAACGCCGAGGCGTATTTGGCCGCGTAGCTCATGATCCGCGTGTGGATCAACCCGGCGCGGTCGAGCGCATCGCGGATCGCGCCCACCCGCCCGTCCATCATGTCCGACGGCGCGATGACGTCGATGCCCGGCCTCCGCCTGCACCAGCGCCTGGCGGACCAGCACTTCCAGGGTCTCGTCGTTGGCGACGTAGCCGTTGCGGATCACACCGTCGTGGCCGTGGTCGGTGTAGGGGTCGAGCGCGACGTCGCCCACCAGCCCGAGGCCGGGGAATTCGCGCTTCAGCTCGCGCGCGGCGCGGCACATGAGGTTGTCGGGGCTGATCGCCTCGGTGCCCTCAGCGTTCTTCTTCGCCGCCGGCGTGGCGGGGAACAGTGCGATCGCGGGGATGCCGAGCGCGTGCGCCGGCGCGACATGCGCGGCCAGCCGGTCGATCGTGACGCGGGTGACGCCGGGCATGGCGGCGACGTCGGTGGCGGTCGCGGTGCCCTCGATCAGGAACACCGGCCAGATCAGGTCATCGACAGTAAGCGCGTTCTCCGCCACCAGCCGGCGGGTCCACAAGTCGCGGCGGTTGCGCCGCATGCGGGTCGAGGGGAAACGGCCGACGGTCATCGCGGGACCTCCTGCAAGCCTTCGGGGGAGATGGATAAGGCGGGAGCGGCGGCAAGGGAAGGCAGTTGCGGGGTTGACATGGCCTTGCCGGCTCGTATATACGGCTCTGTATATGCGGATTGCTGCCCGCCCGACCTTAACGGAATGCTCAGCGGTCCTGCCCCACACCGGCGGGCATGGATTTTTTCTGGGATCCGGCCAAGGAAGCGCGGAACCTGCGCAAGCACGGCCTCGATTTCTCCTTCGCGGCGCTGGTGTTCGCCGATCCGCTCGCGGTCACCTTGTTCGACCGGATCGAGGGCGGGGAGGAGCGCTGACACACGATCGGTACGGTTGGGCCGGGTTTCACCCTGCTGCTGGTCGTGCACACCGATCCGGCACAAGGCGACTGCCTGCGGATCATCGGCCTGCGCGCAGCCACGCGGCAGGAAAGGAGGCGCTATGAGGAAGACCCTGCCTGATCCTACCCGCCCCGCCTTGACCGAGGCGCAGGCCGCCCAGCTCCGCGCGCTGGAAGGGCGGGGGATCGACACCGCCGCCATCCTGGAAGCTCCCGCCGCCCATTGGCGCGAGGCCGAGCGCGGCCGGTTCTTCCGCCCGCGCAAGGAGGCGATCTCGGTGCGGCTCGATGCCGACGTGCTCGACTGGCTGCGCCGCCGCGGTCCCGGTTACCAGACCGAGATCAACCGTATCCTGCGCGAACGGATGGAGATGCAGGCGCAGGAACCGGCCGGCTGACCCGGCCACCCTCGTTGGGAACGATCGCCCCGCGCCGGTCAGATCGGCAGCACGATAAGGATGTCCACCCGCCGCGATTCCAGCACCACATCACGCTCCGTCAGCCGCAGCACCCCGTCCTGCTCGATGATCCGGTCGAGATATTTCCCCGCCGCGAACAGTTCCGTGCTGCCGCCCTGCTGGGTGCGATACAGCGCGAAACTGCTGCGCGCCGCGATCATCCCGTCCGCGCCCGCGGCGAGCAGCGGGCGGCCGAGTAGGTGGCAGTAGCTGTGCGGCTCGAAGATATTCGCCGTGCGCAGCGCCAGCACGCGGTCCTGCATCATCCCGCGCCCCTGGCAGGACAGGATGCCGACCGGCTCCCCCGCCTCGAACCCTTCACGCGGGATGATGCGGTAGGTCGCATCCGCGGTGAACGCCGCCGGCCAGTCCTCCAGCGCATCGTCGTCGATCGCACGCGCAATGTGGGCCAGGAAATCCTCGATCCGTTCGCGCAACGCGGGCACCACTTCGGTTTGAGTCCGATCGTTCATCGCCTCTCTCCCCCTACCAGCCCATCAACCCGCGATAGGCCTGCCAGAACCCGCGGATCCCCGTCTCCGTCGCGCGTGAGCCGTCCGAGGAGGCGACATCCCGCCCACCCATCTCCAGGAACTCGTTCACGTGCTCGCTGCCGCGGCTGCCGCGCTGGACGAATTCGTTGATACAGCCGTCCTCCAAGGACACGAGGCCCGCAGCCCCGGTCAGATTGGCCTGGCGCACCCGCATTTCGGTGCGCGCGTCATCGTCGTCCTCGTAGCCGAGGTAGTTCCAAAAGAGCTCCGTCTTGTCGACCCCGCGCGGGGTGAAGAACCGCACCGCCAGCGAATTGAGCGTGAGCTGCACGGTCAGGGTCGGGAACACGGTCTGGATCATATGCGTGATGCCGTCGTCGAACTCGGTGAAGGCATCGAGCAGGTGCGGACCGTGCAGGCCGGATTTGTACTGCGCGGAATGGACCTGCGCGTATTCGTCCGATTCCGTCAGTTGCGCGCGTTTCGCATAGCTCAGGCTGTGCCGCCCGTCGTCGGACAGGATCATGCCGCCGTCCATGTCGAGTCGGTTGATCTTGAATGTGGTGTAGAACGTGTGCAGCAACGTCGCGTGGTAGGAATCGCGCACGTTCTCGGCATAGAGCTTCCAGTTGTTATGGATCACCTGGCTGTGCCGGCCGAGCAGCTTGACCTTCCGCCCCAGGTTGCGTCGCAGCACCCCGGCCACCTGCGGGCCAAGAAACGTCTCCACATCCGGCGTCGCCGCGGAGAACGTGCCGAACACCAGGCCGCAGAACACCTCCGTGCGGATCGGCTCCAGCCTGTGCTCGGCGGGATCGAAATCCTCCGGCATGCCGCCCTTGCCGCGCAGCCCATGGCGGAACGCCACGCTCTGCACCTGGCCGGCAAGATCGTAGGTCCAGGAATGATAGACGCAGGTCAGGCTATCGGCATGGCCGCGTTCCTTGAGGCACACGAGCGCGCCCTTGTGCGCGCAACGGTTCACGAGGCCGTGCAGCGCGCCGTCCGCGTCACGGGTGACGACGATGGGCGTTTCGCCGATCACCGCCTGGCGGTAGTCGCCGGGGTTCGCGACCTCGATCTCCAGGCACAGGAAATGCCAGACGGGGCCGCGGAACAGGCGCTGCTGCTCCAGAGCGTAGATCTCCGGATCGGAATAGACGCGGAACGGAACCCGGCTCGCGCCTTCGGCGGGCCAGCGCAGCGCGGGTTCGGGCGCGAGGGATGCGGACATGAACGGGACCTCCGGACGGACGCGGTTTGCCGCGCCTCATCCCCGCACTGCGCGCGACGGGGGCGGTGGCTGTCAAGACCGGCCGGGCCAGGGCATGCTGGCGCCCCTGCCGCCGAAGGAACCCGCCGATGCGCTTCGCTCCGCCCCGTTTCGTCCCCGCCGCCCCCGTGCGGGTCAACCTCGCCTCCGACACCCAGACCCGGCCGAGCCCGGGGATGCGCGCGGCGATGGCGGCGGCGGAGGTGGGCGACGAGCAGGCCGGCGCCGATCCCACCGTCTGGGCGCTGTGCGACAGGGTCGCGGCCCTGCTCGGCAAGGAGGCGGCGATGTTCCTGCCGTCCGGCACCATGGCGAACCAAGTGGCGCTGGCGACGCACTGCCGCCCCGGCGACCAGGTGCTGGCGCATGAGAGCGCGCATATCCTGAGCAGCGAGGCCGGCGCGCAGAGCGCGATCACCGGCGTACTGGTGCTCGGTCTGCCGGGTGCGCGCGGGCAGTTCGACGTCGCGACCCTGGAAGCCGCGATCACTGCGCCCAGCCGCTATTCCCCACCGCAGCGATTGGTGGAGGTGGAGCAGACCGCCAACCGCGGCGGCGGCGCCTGCTGGCCGGCCGCGGCCCTGCGCGCGGTCGCCGACTGCGCGCACGCGCACGGGATGGCGACGCATATGGACGGCGCGCGGCTCTTGAACGCGCAGATCGCGCTCGGCGTTCCGGCTGCGGAACAGGCGGCCGGCTACGACAGCGTGTGGCTCGATTTCACCAAGGGGCTGGGCGCGCCGATGGGCGCGGTGCTGTGCGGCAGCGCGGATTTCATCGACGAGGCCTGGCGGTGGAAGCAGCGGCTCGGCGGCGCGCTGCGCCAGGGCGGCATCGCGGCGGCGGGGTGCCTCTACGCGCTCGACCATAATGTGGCGCGGCTGGCCGAGGACCACGCGAACGCGCGCGCCCTGGCGGCCGGCATGGCCGACATTTCCGGCTTGGCGGTGGAACCACCGGAAACCAACCTGGTTTTCTTCGATACCAAAGCCACCGGCCTGACCGCGGCGGAATTCGCCGCCCGCCTGGCCGCCGAGGGCGTGCTGGTGTCGGTGACCGAGGGCACCCGCGCGCGCGCCTGCCTGCACCTCGACGTCTCCGCCGCGCAGGTAGGCGAAGCGGTGGACGCGATGCGGGCGGCGGCGGCCCGCCGTTAGGCCGCCATCGCCGGACGCCGCTCCCGCCAGCCGGTCGCACGCTCGTAGGCGTGCGCCGCGCGCAGGACCAGCGCGTCCTCGAACGGCCGGCCGACCAGTTGCATCGATACCGGCAGGCCGCCGGCGCCGAAGCCGGTGCACACGCTCATCGCCGGCTGGCCGGTGACGTTGAAGGGGATGGTGAAGGACGGTTTCTCCAGGGTCACCCATTTCGAGACCGACGCGATCTCCGGCGCCTCGGCCGGCGCCGGGGCGGTCAGCAGCAGATCGACATCCGCCATCGCGGCGGCAACCTGCCGGCACAAGATACGCCGCCGGCGCACCGCCTGCACGTAGTCCGCCGCACGCAGCAGCCCGCCCAGCGCCACCCGGTCGCGGAACAATTCGCCGTAGTCGTTGAACCGGGTCTTCATCCAGGGTTCGTGCACGGCATACGCCTCGATCACCAGGATCACCCAGCCGCAGGCCTGGAAATCGAGCATCGGCGGCAACGTCACGTCGCGCACGGTGGCACCGAGGGAGGCGAACACACGTTCCGCCTCCGCAATCCCCGCGCGCACGCCCGGGCTTACCGGATGGTCGGTCTCGAAGAAATGCCGCACCACGCCGATGCGCAGGCCCTTCACCCCGCCCCCGAGCCCGGCCACCAGCTCCGGCACCGGACGGTCGGCGGAGGCCGGGTCGGCAGGGTCGTGCCCGGCCATCGCCTCCAGCAGCAATGCGCAATCTTCCGCGGTCCACGCCAGCGGGCCGGTGTGGTCCAACGTGAAGGCCAGCGGCTGCACGCCGACCCGGCTCGCGAGCCCGTACGTCGGCTTGATGCCCGCCAGTCCGCACAACGCCGCCGGCCCGCGGATCGACCCGCCGGTGTCGGACCCCGTGCCGCCCAGCACCATGCCGGAGGCCACCGCCGCACCGGTGCCGGACGAGGATCCGGCGGTGAAATGCGCCGGATTCCACGGGTTGCGCGCCGGCGGCCAGGGCAGGTCGAAGGACGGCCCGCCGAAGGCGAATTCATGCGTGGCGAGCTTGCCCATCATCACCGTGCCCGCCTCCGCCCACTGCCGCACCACGGTCGCATCCGCATCGGGGATGTTGCCTTCCAGCAACTTCGAATGCGCCGTCGTCGGGATGCCCGCAGTGGCGTAGATGTCCTTGTGGCCGATCGGGATCCCGTCGAGCGGACCCAGGCGCGCGTCCGCCATCGCTCGCGCCTCCGCCGCGCGCGCGTCGGCCATGGCGCGTTCCTCGGTGAGGCAGATGAACGCGTGCAAGGTCGAATCGAGCGCACGGATGCGGGCAAAACACGCCTCGGTCAGTTCGACCGGCGACAGCTTCTTCGCCGCGATCAGGCGCGAGGCCTCGGCGATCGTCGGGAACGGCGCCATCACACCTGCTCCGGCGTGAAGATCAGCGCCGGCTCCGCCTCGCGCGGCAGGGGCGCGTGCAGCCGTTCCAGCAACGGCTCGACCAAGGCATACCCCTCGCGCAAGGTGGCGATCTGGGCGGCGTCGAGCGGCAGGCCGGTCGCGGCCACCAGGGCGGCGAAGGCGACAGGATCAATGGACGGCGGCATGGCAGTCGGTTCCTTCAAGCAGCGACAAGGATAAGGATCAGGTGGCAGCGGCCCGCACGCAACGCACCAGCCCGCCGCCGGCACGCGGGACCACCGGTGGATCGGCGGTGCGGCAGGCATCCTCCACCAGGGAACACCGCGGTGCGAACGCGCACCCGGGCGGCAAGGCGGCCAGGTCCGGCGGCGCACCCGGAATCGCTTCCAGCACGCCGCCGCGCCGCCCGCCATGCACGGTGGAAGACAACAGGCCCGCCGTATAGGGATGGCGCGGATCGCGGATGACCTGCCGCGCCGTGCCCGTCTCGATGAATAGCCCGGCATACATCACGGCAACCCGGTCGGAGATCTCGGCCGCCACGCCCATGTCGTGCGTCACGAACACCACCGCCATGCCAAGTTCCTCCTGCAACTGCCGCAGCAGCAGCAGGATCTGGATCTGCACGGTGACATCCAGCGCCGTCGTCGGCTCGTCCGCCAACAGCACCTCCGGCGTGCACGCCAGCGCCAACGCGATCATCGCCCGCTGGCGCATGCCGCCCGACAATTCATGCGGATAATTACGCAGCCGCCGCGCGGCCGAGGGAATGCGCACCCGCTCCAGCATCTCCTGCGCCCGCCGCAACGCCGCGCGACGATCCAAACCCTCGTGGCGCACGATCGTCTCCGCGATCTGCGCGCCGATCGTATAGACCGGATCAAGCGCCGACATCGGCTCCTGGAAAATCATCGCAATGCGCCGCCCGCGCAACCGCACCAACGCCGCCGGCGGCAGATCGAGAACCGACGTCCCCGCCAACCGCACCGAACCGGAAACCCGCGCCTGCGCCGGCAACAGCCCCATCAACGCCTTCAACGTGACGCTCTTGCCCGACCCCGACTCGCCCAGAATGGTCAACGTCTCCCCACGCGCCAACGTAAAGGAAACCCCATTCACCGCCGCAATCCGCGCATCCCGCCGAAACAGACGCACCGCCAGCCCATCCACCTCCAGCACCGGCACATCCGCGGCCGACCCGGCCGCGACCACCGGCACAGGCGGCGCTAGAACGGTCATGATGCGGCTCCGTGCGGTGGGAGGGGGGCCGTGGCAGGAAGCAAGGCCAGGAGGGCGCTGCCCCCCTGGACCCCCCGCCAGGGGACAGTCGTCCCCTGGACCCCTTCTTGTTGGGTTCCGTGCGGGTGGGGGGTGTCGCGCGTGGGCGTGGGGCGGCGAGATGGCTGGGGCGCGCAGGGACAGGGCGCCGATGCGCCCTGTCCCTGCCGGCGCCCCAGCCATCTCGCCGCCCCACGCCCACGCGCGACACCCCCCACCCGCACGGAACCAATAGATGCGTTCCAAGGGCGCTGCCCTTGGCGGGGGCCCAGGGGGCAGCGCCCCCTGGCCTTGCTTCCTGCCACGCCTCCCTCCCATCGCATGGTGTCACGCATCGAGGCCGTCCTCGCCCGCCTGGGCGATGGCGCGGATGCAGGCGACGAGGTGCAGCGGGTCGTCGGGGGGGCGGCTGACGGGGCCTGGCAGTGGGGGGGCGAGGCGGGGGGTGGTTTCGGCGCAGGTAGGGGCGGCGAAGGCGCAGCGGGTTCGGAAGCGGCAGCCGGAGGGGGGGTCGATCGGGTTCGGCGGGTCGCCGGCCAGGGGGGGTTCGGTGGTGCGGCGGTCGGGATCGAGCGTGGGTTTGGAGGCGAACAGGGCGCGTGTGTAGGGGTGGCGCGGGCGGGCGTAGATGGCGTCGACCGGTCCGGTTTCGACCACCTGGCCGAGGTACATCACCAGCACGCGGTCGCTGATGAACTCGACGACGTTGAGATCATGCGAGATGAACACGTAGGTGAGGTTGAGCCTGCGCTTGAGGTCGGTGAGCAGGTTCAGGACCTGCGCCTCGATCGATTTGTCGAGGGCGGAAACCGCTTCGTCCAGAATGACCAGCCTGGGATCGAGCGCCAGCGCGCGGGCGATGTTCACCCGCTGGCGTTGGCCGCCGGAAAGCTCGTGCGGGTAGCGACGCGCGAACTGGGCCGGATCGAGCCCGACCTGCGCCAAAAGCCCATCGGCGCGCGCGTTCGCAGCGGCGCGGGCGAGGCCGTGGATGCGCGGGGCGTAGCTGATGCTTTCGGCGATGGTCATGCGCGGATTGAGCGAGGTGTAGCTGTCCTGGAACACCATCTGCATCTGCCGGCGCATCGCGTTGACCGCGATGCCGGTGCGCGAGCCGACCGTTTCGCCGTCAAAAACGACCGCCCCGGCGTCGGGTTCGATCAACCGCATCAGCAGTCGCGCGGTGGTGGATTTGCCGCAACCGGATTCGCCGACGATGCCGAGGGTTTCGCCCTTGCGAACCGAGAACGACACGTCGTCCACCGCGTGTACGGTCGCCTGGCGGCGGCCGAGCAGTCCGCCGTGGATCGGGAAGTGCTTGCGCAGGCCTTCGACGATCAACAGCGGCTGAGCGGCGCCGCCGCGATCGCGCGGGTCGAGGGCTTGGGGCATGGCGGCGCTCATGGGTTCAGCTTCACGTCCATGGCGTTGCGCAACCCATCGCTGAGCAGGTTGAAGCACATGGACGTCAGGAAGATCATCACCCCGGGCAGGGCGGAGACGTAGGGCTGCACGTAGATCGCCTCGCGCAGGGCATTCAGCATCACGCCCCATTCCGGCGTCGGCGGCACCACGCCGAGGCCGAGGAAGCTCAAACCTGAAGCCAGGATGATGGAGACGCTGATCAGGCTGGTCGCATAGACCATGATCGGCCCGAGCACGTTGGCCAGCACGTGGTGGCGGATCACCTGCGCCGGGCTGCTGGCGGAGGCGCGCGCGGCTTCGACGAAATCGAGCCGGCGCACCTGCGCGGTGACGGTCTCGGAGATGCGCGCAAGCGGCGGGATGAACACCATCGACAGCGCCAGGATGACGTTCGTAAGCCCGTTGCCCAGCACGCCGCAGATCGCGATCGCGAGCAGCACGGAGGGAAAGGCGTAGAACACGTCCATGATGCGCATGATGAGCGCATTCACGAACCCGCCGGCGTAGCCTGCGATCACGCCGAGCAGCCCGCCGATGATGAGCGCCGTCACCACCGGCGCGACGCCGGCGAGCAGGGACAGCCGCCCGCCGTAGCAAAGCCGCGCCCACATGTCGCGCCCGTTCTCGTCGGTGCCGAGCCAGTGCCCCGGCGTGCCGATCGGCGCCAGTCGGTGCAGGATGCTGCCGGTGGACGGGTTGGCGCCGGCGACCAGCGGGGCGAACACCGCGATGCAAACGATCGCGAGCAGCACGACACCGAAGGCGATGGTGACCGGATCGCGTCGCAGCTTGCGCCCGACCGAACGCCAGTAGCCCTGCGGGCGCGGTTGCACCTGCGCGACCAAGGTGATTTCCGGGGCGATGGCGGCATCGAGCATCGGCGCGCCTCCGCTCAGCGCCGCAGCCGCGGGTCGATCGCCGCCTGGACGATGTCGACCAGCAGGTTGAGCAGCACGAAGAACGCAGCGAGCACCACCACCGTCGCCTGCAGCACGGGGATGTCGCGGCGGAAGATCGCGAGGTTCAGCAGGTAGCCGGAGCCAGGCCAGTTGAACACGGTTTCCACCAGGATCGAGCCGCCGAGCAGATAGCCGAACTGCAGCCCCATCAGCGCCAGCACCGGGGCTGCGGCGTTCTTGCAGACGTGGCGGATGATCGGCCCGCGTCCGAGGCCTTTGGCGCGCAGGGCACCGACGAATTCCTGCCCGAGCACTTCCAGCACGGTCGCGCGCACCAGCCGCCCGATCACGCCCATGGGAATCAGCGCCAGCGAAACGACCGGCAGGATCAGATATTGCCCGCGATCCCACAGCGGCACCTGGTCCGGCCCCATCCCCTGCGCCGGCAACCAGGTGTGCAGCACCGCGGTGAACAGCACGAGCACGATCGCCACCCAGTAGTTCGGCAGGCTGACCCCGGTGGTGGCGATGGCGGAACAAAGCTTGTCCGGCCAGCGTCCGTGGTGCAGCGCCGCCACCAGCCCGAGCGCGATGCCGAGCGAGAACCCGACCGCCCCGGCCAGCACCGCGAGGATGAATGTGTTGCCCAGCGCCACGAACAACTGCCCGAGCACCGGCGAGGCGTTGAAGATGGAGACGCCGAAATTGCCCGTGACCGCGCTGCGCAGCCAGAGCAGGTATTGCATATACAGCGGCTTGTCGAAGCCGAACGCGGCCTTCACCTGCGCAATGACCCGCGCGGAGGCTTCCGGCGGCAGCAGCATATCGATCGGGTTGCCCGGCGCGAGGTGGACCAGGATGAAGACCACCAGCGAGACGCCGAGCAGGACGGGAATCGCGAGCAGCAGGCGGCGGGCGGCGAACAGGAGCATCGTGGGCGAGCCTCGGGCGACATGCTGCGATGCAGCACGTATGCCCATGGTTAGCACAAGTTTTCGCCTCGTCCAGAGAAAATATAGCCTATAAAATGGGCATTTGACGGTGAAAACGTCTTGTTTGCCCGGAGCGCGCCCATAAGATCGGCGTATTTTTCAAACTATTCGTCAGGAGCAGGGAGAGTCCGCTCCGACATGCGGCCGGAGAACGCGGCACGCGTACCCGTCCGGGACAGGGGGACTGCCATAATCTAGGCAGGTTCGGCTGGCCCGCCCAATTCGTCGTCATTCCGTCGCGCCCGGGCGCCCCCTTCCCGTCTCCTCGCCCGCCCTCCACCTCGACCGACCGGCCCACCCGGCATTTGCTGTCGTGCAGCCGGAGGACGGGGTGCACCAGGCGCGGACGGTCGCCGCGGGAATCAAATGCATTCCGCAACGAATCCACTCGGCCACGGCATGGCACGGCACTTGCTGCGCCGGCGGGGCCTCCCCGTGCCCGGGACCGCATGTCGCGGTACCCGCCGCGATTCAGCGATGGAACCCCCCGTATGCTCTCCCGACGTCTCTTCATCGCCGCCTCCGCCGGCGCCGCGGCGGCCCCTGCCCTTCCCGCCGCCGCCGCCGCCCCGCAGGTCCTGCGCATCGCCATGACCGCGGCCGACATCCCCACCCCGACGGGCATTCCGAACAACGGCTTCGAGGGCTACCGCTTCCTCGGCTACACCGCCTACGACGGCCTCGTGAACTGGAACCTGTGGGACAATCGCGACAAGCCGGCCGACATCACGCCGGGCCTGTTCACCGAGTGGCATACGGATCCCAAGGACATCAAGCGCTGGATCTGCACCGTCCGGCAGGGCGTGACGTTCCATGACGGCTCGGCGTTCGACGCCGATGCGGTGATCTGGAACCTGCGCCGCATCTACGACGACAAATCGCCCCAGTACGACGCGCCGGCGGCGCCGATCGTGCAAGGCGCGGTCTACATGGTCTCCGGCTTCGAGAAGATCGACGACAAGACCGTCGCCATCACGACATCGTATCCGTTCACCTTCCTCCCCTGGCTGCTCACCCGCATCCTGATGGCGAGCCCGACGCAATGGGAGAAGGTCGGCAAGAGTTGGGCCGCGTTCGCCAAGGCGCCGTCCGGCACCGGGCCGTTCAAGATCACCAAGGTCGTGCAGGGCCAGTATGTCGAGATGGCGCGCAACGAGCACTACTGGGACACGGCGCGCATCCCGAAACTCGACAAGCTGGTGCTCTACCCGATGCCGGAGGCAACCACCCGGGTGGCCGCACTGCGCTCCGGCCAGGTCGACTGGATCGAGGTGCCGGCGCCGGATGCCATCCCGTCGTTGAAGGCGGCCGGGTTCACCATCAGCCTGTGGCCCTATCCGCACACCTATCCCTACGTGCTCGACGTCACCAAGGGCTCGCCCTTCGCCGATCTGCGCGTGCGGCGGGCACTGAACTACGCGATCGACCGGGTGAATTTGTGCACCCTGATCAACGGCACCGGCATCCCCGCCGACGGGCTGTACACCAAGGGCACGCCCTACTACGGCGATCCGAAGGAGCATTACACCTACGATCCCAAGAAGGCGAAGGCGCTGCTGAAGGAAGCCGGCTACGGGCCGGGCAAGCCGCTCAAGGCGAAGATCATGATCTCCACGGCAGGCTCGGGGCAAATGGTGCCGATCCCGATGAACGAGTACCTGCAGGCGAATTTCAAGGCGGTCGGGATCGACGTGACGTTCGACGTGGTGGAATGGGGCACCATGCTGGTGGCGATCCGCAGCACGCCGGACGCGCCGCAATCGCACGGCGACCAGGGCATCAACATCAGCCTGAGCTGGGTCGATCCGGCGGCAATGTTCCGCTACTTCGATTCGAAAAGCTACTCGCCGCACGGGTTCAACTGGGGGCACTGGAGCATGCCCAAGGTGGACAAGCTCCTGGAGACGGCACAATCGACCATCGACCAGGCCGAGCAGACGAAGCTGCTGGCGCAAGCGCACAGCATCGTGGTGGATCAGGCGCCGTGGCTGTTCATGGTGCACGACCTCAATCCGCGCGGCCTGTCGCCGCAGGTGAAAGGGTTCGAGCCGGCGCAAAGCTGGTGCGTCAATCTGAGCTCGATCACCATGGCCTGACGGCACGCGTCCGGGGCGGCCTCGCCGGCCGCCCCCGCCCGGCGTAGCCTGCCCGCGGCGGCACAAGGCCGCGGGAGAGGCGGATGGATCGCGCCACGTTCGCGCCCGGACGCGCCGGCACGGGCAGGAGTTCGGCCGTGCGCGGCGCGCTTCCTCTCGTGCTCGCGACGATCGCGCTGGCCGCGCCCGGCGGCTGCACGCGCGCGCCGGCGGCCGGTCCCGCCCTGTGCCGCGGCCCGACCGACGACACCTTACGCCCGGTCCCGCTCGCGCTGGCGCCCGCAGTGAACGTCGCCTTCCACGCCAGCATGCCGCCGGCGATGGTGGTGCGGACAGGAGTGATCCGGTGCGCCGACGGCGCCGTGCTCGCCTGCGTGACGGGGGCGAACCTGAACTGCGGCAAGGCGGACACCAGCCGGCACAACCAAGGCGCGATCAACTGGTGCCGGGGCCACCCCGACGCCGCGTTCGTGCCGCTGTTCGCCGCCGGCCATGCCTCGATCTATACGTGGCATTGCACGCAGGGAAAGGCGGTGCCGGGGTGGATCGTCCAGCCGGTGGACGCCCAGGGCTTTTCCGCCGCGCACTGGCGCAAGATCGCGGTACCGGGCGACGGCGCGCCGCCGCCCGGCTGACCGCGCGGGGGGTTCAGCCCGCCGCCATCGCCTTGTTCAGGTTCTCGTCCAGCTTCGCCAGGAAGTCCTGGGTGTTCAGGAACGGTTCCTTCGGCCCGATCAGGATCGAGAGGTCCTTGGTCATGAAGCCGGATTCCACCGTCTCGACGCAGACCTTCTCCAAGGTCTCGGCGAACCGGGTCACGTCCGGCGTGCCGTCGAACTGGCCGCGATAGGCAAGCCCGCGCGTCCAGGCGAAGATCGAGGCGATCGGGTTGGTCGACGTCTCCTGCCCCTTCTGGTGCTGGCGGTAGTGCCGCGTCACGGTGCCGTGCGCCGCTTCCGATTCCACCGTCTTGCCGTCGGGGCTCATGAGCACCGAGGTCATCAGCCCGAGCGAGCCGAACCCCTGCGCCACCGTATCGGACTGCACGTCGCCGTCGTAGTTCTTGCAGGCCCAGACATAGGCGCCGTTCCATTTGAGCGCGCAGGCCACCATGTCGTCGATCAACCGGTGTTCGTACGTGAGCTTGGCGGCGTCGAACTTCGCCTTGAATTCCTGCTCGTACACCTCCTGGAAGATGTCCTTGAAATAGCCGTCATAGGCCTTCAGGATCGTGTTCTTGGTGGAGAAATAGAGCGGCCAGCCGCGCTGCAGCGCATAGTTGAAGGATGCGCGCGCGAAACCGGTGATGGACACACGGGTGTTGTGCATCGCCATCGCGGCACCACCGCCTTCGCCAAAATCATGCACATCCAAACTCTGCGCCGGGCTGCCGTCGGCGGGCTGGTACGTCAGGGTCACCTTGCCGGGACCGGGGATTTTCATCTCGACGGCGCGGTAGATGTCGCCGTAGGCGTGCCGCCCGATCACGATCGGCCGGGTCCAGTGCGGCACCAGGCGGGGGACGTTGCGGCAGATGATCGGCTCGCGGAAGATGGTGCCGTCCAGGATGTTGCGGATCGTCCCGTTCGGGCTGCGGTACATCCGCTTGAGGCCGAATTCCGTAACCCGCGCTTCGTCGGGCGTGATGGTGGCGCATTTCACGCCGACGCCGTACTGGGCGATCGCCTTCGCCGCGTCGATGGTGACCTGGTCGTCCGTCTGGTCGCGGTATTCGATCCCGAGGTCGTAGTATTTCAGGTCGATATCCAGATAGGGCAGGATCAGCTTGTCCTTGATGAACCCCCAGATGATACGGGTCATCTCGTCGCCGTCGAGCTCGACGACCGGGGTCTTGACCTTGATTTTCGCCATTCTGCCCTCAATGCGGTACGCGGGAAGCCCCCCGCGCGTCGCGGCCGGGCCGATTGCGGCGGACATTCGCACCCGGGCGGCGGATCGGCAAGCACGCCGGGCGCGTCCGGACGCCGCCGTCCCGGGACTGCGTCCGCCGAGGCCGGCGCACCGGCCGGGCGAATTTGGGGGGGGTGCTTCGCGGAAAAACCCTCCCTGAAACCAGGGGCGCAGAATCGGGGTCGCCGCGTCGCGCCATGGTTGTGCTGGGGGCCGATCCTTCTGTAAGCACCGATCAGGCTGCGCCGCGCGGAGCCGGCTCCCGACGAGGGGTTTCCCGATCGGGCGTTCTCTTCACTCGAACCGGAGGCGTTTCCCACCGTGCAGCAGTCGGGCCGTCGCAGCGCCGATCGCAGTTCGCTCGGCGGGCGCAGCGCCGGCGCGACGGCCGCCTGGGCCTTGATCGCGGGGCTCGCAACGTTGCTGATCGCGCTCACCTGGGCCAGCGCCTTCCGGGTGATCCGGGCGGCGCGCATGGCGACCGAGCAGCACGTCGCCTCGGTCGCGGCGGCGCAGGCGGAAGTAGCTGCCGCCGATCTCGATCGCCGGTTGCGCGACGCCGATGTCCTGCTGCACCTCCTGGCGCGTCGTTGGCGCAGCGATCCGACCCATTTCGACCTGGCGGCCTGGTTTCGGGCACCGCTGGTGTTGCCGGACGGCGCGCGCCTGTTGCTGCTCGATCCGACGGGGAAAGTGGCACAGTCGAGCCTGCCCGGCCCGCTTCGGCAGGACCCAGGCCTCGAGGCGGCGTTCGCCATCCTGCAGCGTAACGCGACGGATACGACTGTGCGGCGCGGGCTGACGATCGGCCGCGCCGAACCAGACCGGTCGGCGCCGGGCGCCGGCTGGCACATCGACCTGGCGCGCGCCCTCCGCGCGCCGGCGGGCGGGATCGGCAGCGGCGCGCTGATGGGCGCGCTGGTCATGGTCCTGCCGGTGCACGCCTTGCTCGCCTCCGGCCTTCCGGCCGCACTGGCGCCGGACAGCCTCGTGGTGCTGGTCGGCACCGGCACCGGGCAGGTGCGGGCCGCGAGCGGGTCGGCCGCGGACCTCGCTGCCGACCTCGCCCCCGGGGCCGACATCGCCGGCACGCCGACATTTGCCGCCCTCCAGGCCGCCAGCGCACCGGGTGCGCGGGGCGTGGGGACGGGACCGCTGACCCCAGGCGGCCTGGTGTTCCTGTACGCGTTCCACCGGGTGGGCAGCCATCCGCTCGCCGTGGTGGTGGCGGTAAACCGCGCCAGAACGCTCGGCGCACCGCGGGCCCTGGCGGCCGAGACCCGCCGGTTCGCCCTCGTCATCTCCGGCCTCATCCTGCTCGCGGCGCTGGCGGTGCTGGCCGAGATCCGAAGCATGCGGCGGCGGGAGCAGCGCCTGGCCCGCGACCGTGGCGCGCTCGCGACGGTCAACGCCGCGCTCGCCGGCGCGAAACGCGAGGCCGATGCCAAGACCGCCCAGCTTGAAGGCCTTCTCGCCGGACTGCCCGACGGCGTGATCATGTTCGATGCCGACCTGCGGCTGCTGGCATGGAACGAGCAGGTCGCAGGTATCGCCGGCATTCCACCGCAGTTGCTGCGGGCCGGCGAACGGTTCGTCGCCCTGCTGCGGGCCCAGGCCGAGGCCGGCGAGTTCGGTCCCGGCGATCCGGAGGTCGAGGTGGCACTCCGGCTGGCACGCGTGCAGTCCGGCACGGCCAGAGAACGGATGGAACGGTCCCGCCCGGACGGACGCTGCATCGAGCTGCGACGCCGGATCCTGCCGGACGGGGGGTTCATCACCCTGTTCAGCGATATCACCGAACGCAAGCGGGCCGAGGATTCGCTGCGCGAAGCGCGCGCGGCGGCCGAGGCTGCGACGGCGGGCAAGTCCCGCCTGGTTGCCATGGTCAGCCATGAGCTGCGCACCCCGTTGCAGGCGCTGCTGCACGGCATCGAGCTGCTGGAGGGCGCGCCACTCGATCCGCTGTACCGCCGGCTGCTCACCGGCATGGGCCAGGCGGGGGGCTCCCTGCTGCGGCTGCTCGAAGACATCCTCGACGTCGCGCGCATGGAGGCCGGTCGGCTGGCGCTGCACGCCGAGCCCTGCAACCCGCGCCGGCCGCTGGAGCGGGCGGTCGACATGCTGCGCCCGATCGCGGCCGAACGCGGCGTGTCGCTGGCGCTCGAAATCGCGACGGACGTGCCTGGCGTGATTCTGGCCGATCCCGCGCGGCTGCAGCAGGTCGCGGTGAACCTGCTCTCCAACGCCGCGAAATTCTCGCGCCCCGGCCTGGTGCGCCTGTATGCGGGCGTCGCGCCGGGGCCGGTCCTGCTCGTTGCCGTGACCGACCAGGGCCCGCCGATCGCACCGGAACAGCGGGCCTTGCTGTTCCAGCCGTTCTCCCGCCTGGCCACACCGGGGCAGGATGCCGCCGGGGTGGGCCTCGGGCTGGCTATCTGCCGCGACCTCGTGGCGCTGATGGGCGGGGAGATCGGCTGCACCGCAGTCGACGTGGCGGCCCGGCAGACGGAGCCGGCATCGGGCAACGTGTTCTGGTTCACGGTGCCGCTGGTCGGCAGCGAGACGGCGCCGACCCCGTCGGCGCCGGCAGAAGCGGCTGGTTCCTGCGAGGCGGGACTGCGGGCGCGGGCGCGGATCCTGTTGGCCGAGGACGTGGCGGTGAACCGGCTGGTCGCAACCGCCCTGCTCCGGCGGGAAGGTCACGCGGTGCACCCGGTGGCGGATGGCGCCGCCGCGGTCGCGGCCGCGGCGCGGGGTGCCTACGACATGGTGCTGATGGACTTGCAACTACCGGGTCTCGATGGCTTGGCGGCGACCCGAGCCATCCGTTTGCTGCCGGGAGCGGCGGGCGCGGTGCCGATCGTCGGCCTCACCGGCTCCGCCAGCCCGGAGGACTACGCGGCCTGCCTGCTCGCGGGCATGGAAGAGGTGCTGGCCAAATCGGCCGGGCGCGAAGAACTGCTGGCGGCCGTGGCACGCCATGCCGGCGCGATTCGCCGCGCCGCCGCTGCGGCGGACGGGGTGGCGAGCCGGGACGCCGTGCTGTCGGAGGCGCGCGTAGCGGAACTGCGAGAGAACCTCGCACCTGCCACCCTGGCTCGGGTGGCGGAAGAATGCCTGGCCGAACTCGCCGCCTTGCTCGACCGCCTGCGGCATGCGACGGACAATGGCGAGGTGGCCGCGGCGCTCGCCGCCGCTCATGCGATGGCGGGGCTTGCCGGCGGCTACGGGTTGGTGGCGCTGGAACGGAGGGTGCGCACGGCCCAGGCCAGCCTGCGCGCCGGCCACCTCGAAGAAGCGGCGGCCCAGGCGGCGGCGCTGGGGCCGGAACTTGCGCGCGCGGCGGAGGAATTACGCGCAGCGCTGCGGATCGAGACGGTCTGAGAGTTTGTGAAAGAACGCCCGTGTCATTGCTCGGGTTTTCGGGCGGTCTTGGCGGCTGACGGGCATTCTTTCACAAGTTCGATTGCTTTTCACGCTCTGACCCGAAGGGCCGCGCAGGCAGCGCCGCGATCAGGGCGGAGACAGAGAGACCCAGGGCGGGATGAACCCATGCCGGGGCCACCTCGGCCAGCGGGAGCAGCACGAAATCGCGCAGATGCGCGCGCGGATGCGGCAGCACCGGGTCGGGCGCGGCGCGCACCAGGTCGCCGATCGCGATGATGTCGAGGTCGAGCGAGCGGGCAGCATTCGGCACGCTGCGCCGGCGGCCGGCGGTGGCCTCGATCCGGTGCAGGGCGGCGAGCAGGGCGGCGGGATCGCCCACGGGGCCGTGCAGCAGCGCCACCGCATTGATGTAGGGCGGCTGGTCGGAGGGCGGATCGGGCGCTGTTACATGCCAGCGCGACAGCGCGGCCAGCCGCAGGCCGGGCAGTGCGTCGAGCGCCACGGCGGCGCGCTGGCAGGTGTGCAGCGGCGGCGCGCCGTTCGGACCGACCAGGTTGGCACCGAGGGCGATGAGAATCGGCGTCGTGCGCGCGGCGGTGGCGGCGGATTTCACTTTTGCCCGGGATGATGGAATGATGCGCCGGCTCGGTCGCCCCGGACAGCGGTTTTGGTCCGGTTCGCGCCGCTTCCGGCCGCATTCGGCCCGCCGATCCAAGAAGGAGTTCCCGCCATGATGTTCCTGCCCACCGAGCGCGTGGCGCTGTTCATCGACGGAGCCAATCTCTATTCCGCCTCGCGCAATCTCGGCTTCGACGTGGATTACCGCAACCTGCTGGAGTATTTCCGCCGCCAGACCAACGTGGTGCGCGCGTATTACTACTCGGCGCTGCTGGAGACGGACGATTATTCGCCGCTGAAGCCGCTGACGGACTGGCTCGCCTACAACGGCTACACCCTGGTCACCAAGCCGGCGAAGGAATTCACCGACGCCATGGGACGGCGGCGGGTGAAGGGCAACATGGATATCGAGATCGCGGTCGACATGCTGGAGCTGGCGCCGCGACTCGACCACGCCGTGCTGTTCAGCGGGGACGCCGATTTCCGCCGGCTGGTGGAGGCGATGCAGCGCAAGGGCGTGCGGGTCTCGGTGGTGTCGTCGATCCGCACCAGCCCGCCGATGGTCGCCGACGAGCTGCGCCGCCAGGCCGACCAGTTCCTGGAACTCGCCGAGATCGCGCCCGAGTTCACCCGCCGGCAGACGGAACCCCGCCCGCCGCGCCCGGTGCGCGCGACGCCGGCCGAACCGTTCCACGAGCCCTCGCCCGATCCGGCGTGACGGCCGCCCCCCCGGCCCCGGAGGCCGATTGCGCGCTGTGCCCGCGGCTCGCCGGATTCCGGGCGACGAACCGGGCGGCGCATCCGGAATGGTGGAACGCCCCGGTGCCGAGCTTCGGGGCACTCGACGCCTCCCTGCTGGTGGTCGGGCTGGCGCCCGGATTGCGGGGCGCGAACCGCACCGGGCGGCCGTTCACCGGCGATTATGCCGGGGTGCTTCTGTATGAAACCCTGCTGCGCTTCGGCTTCGCCCATGGGGTGTATGCGGCGCGGGCCGACGACGGCATGGCGCTGGCCGGCTGCCGGGTGACCAACGCGGTGCGCTGCGTGCCGCCGGAGAACCGCCCCCTGCCGGCCGAGGCGCACACCTGCCGGCCCTTCCTGGCCGCCGAGATGGAGGCGATGCCGGGGCTGCGGGCAGTGCTGGCGCTCGGTGTGCTGGCGCACCAGGCGGTGCTGCGCGCCTGGGGGGTGCCGTTGGCGCGGGCGGCGTTCCGGCACGGAGCGCTGCACGTCCTGCCGGGCCGGCCGCTGCTGGCGGACAGCTACCATGTGTCGCGCTACAACACGAACACCGGGCGGCTGACGGAGGTGATGTTCGCCGAGGTGGTGGCGGCGCTGCGGGCGCGATTGGGTGTTGGCTGACGCGCAAGGCGCTGGACCGCGGGCGGGGCGGGGCGGTAGTCAGGGGAGCGGTTGCGCCCTTAGCTCAGTTGGATAGAGCAACAGCCTTCTAAGCTGTGGGTCGGTGGTTCGAAGTCCACCAGGGCGCGCCATATTTTCAATAGATTAGACGAACCCTCACGTAACCGGGGCAAAACCCCGGGCAACGGTATCAAGCTGGCCTGCCTCGGCAACGGATGAGATCGGGCAGGCTGGGGACGTCTGGGTGATCGGGAACGGCGAGCCGATCGCCGAGATAGTCCCAGAACGCGATGCCGAGCTTGGTGCAGGTGTGCATCAGGCCGAGGAAAGCGTCGCGGCAATCGCGACCGGCGTCACTGTGGGTTCCGCCGCTAATCTTGCGCTTGGTGACAAAGGCGCGGATGTCGCGCTCGGAGCCATTGGTGTGCAGCGGGGTTGAGCCGCAAAGCGGATCAACGGGCCGATAGAGCACCCTGAGCAGTTCCGGCTTGTTGGCGTGCAACCGTGCCAGCAGGCGATCGAGGGTGACGAAGCCGGTGCAGCGACGGAAGATGCGATCGAACCGGGCGCGCAGCGCGCTGCGGCGGTGGCGGGTCGGGGCGACACGATAGGCCTTGAGGGCAGCATGGAAGCGCCAGATCAGCGTGTGCGGGCGTGCCTGGGCGGCGCGATGCAGTTCGGTGAAGGTGTCGAGCGTGTGCACCAGCCTCTCCGCATGCACCCAGCACAGCGCGTGCCGGCCGACGGCGAATTGGCCGGCATCGTCGCTGACGATGACGCTCTCCGGCAGGAAGTCGTGATCGTGGATGCTGCCCCCACAAGGCGCCCTCGGTGGCGATCAGGTCCGGGTCGGGTGTGACGCGCAGTCCCGCGAGGCCAAGGCGGTCGAGATGCGCCCGCCAGACGGCGGCATCGGCGAACCGCGTCTCGCCCCCTTCCGCCAGACGGCGGATCACCGGCCCGGCAAGCGCGCGGCTGCGCATGTAGGCCAGCGCCGCCGCGTTGATCACGTAATCGGTGTGCCCGGCGCGCAGCAGGTCGAGGAAGTTCAGCCTGCTCTTGCTCGCCCTTGTGCCGAACCAGGTGAAACTGTCGTTACCGATCTGCGTGCAGAACCCGTTGGCGTTCCCATACCGCGCCCCGGTGTCGTCGACCGTGATCCAGGCGGCGCTCTGCAGGCCGGCCCGCAACACCTCGCGGCTCTCGGCCAGGAAGTCCGCCTGGCGGTCGATCAGCAGACGCAGCACCTGCCGCTTGGAGATGCCGATGCCGATCGCCCGCAGCTGCGTCGTCAGCCGCTCCACCGTGACCTGACCCTGGTGGTGCAGCATCAGCACGAAGCGGCGCAGCTCCGGACCGAAATGGCCGCTGATGCCGTCCGGAAGCGGGACCAGCAGCGTCCGGCCATCCGGCGTAAGCCAACGTTCACGCCGGTACCGGATCACCCGGGCCCGCAGTACCAGGTCCTGCGCGACGTAGGTCTCGTACCCCTTGAAGCGCGACCCGGCCGGAGCGGTCAGCTTCAGCACCCGCTCCTCGACGCTCACCCGCGGCGCCGACTTGCCGCGCCTGCAACGCTTGCTGGCATGCCGGGGCGCAGGTGCGGTCGCCTTCTCCATGCTGCTCGGCTTGAGATGCGGGCGTGGGCTGAGACCCTTCAGCCGCGCAATCTCCTCACGCTGCTGCGCCAGCAGTTGCCTGAGCTCCGCCACCTCGCCCAGCAAACGCCCAACCAGAGCTTCCAGCTCCGCGCGCGATAGGCCAGACTGGTCGATTGAGGTAGCCATAGGCAGCTCGAATCGAACCGCACCGCGTCGGGTCAAGAAAAATCAGCCCGATGCCCGGGGTTTTGCCCCGGTTACGCAGCATCTCCCTAAGTCTATCCGCCGCCTGCCAAAAAAAATGGAGTTTCTGACGTTTGTTTATCGAACGGAACATGTCGGCTTCGCGCTTGATTTATCAGGGAGACACAATCACAGCCTTGCCAATTCGACCCGGTTCCGGCCCTTTTGTTTGGCCACGTAAAGCAGCTTATCCACGGCCTGAACAAAGGCTTTAGGCTCCGCCTCAGAAGACGCAATGATGCTCCCAACCCCGATGCTGGCCGTTACAAACGGTCTGACGCCAGATTTTTCGTGCAGAATCTTCAAATCTGCGATGAGTTGCCGGCACCGATCGGCAAGATGCAGCGCCGCAGCTTCATTCGTTTCCGGAAGCAGAAGGACAAACTCTTCCCCGCCATAGCGCGCGACGATGTCTCTTGGACGAGCCCCAATGCACTTGAGCGCGACGGCAACCTTCTTGAGGCATTCGTCACCCTGGACATGACCGTAAGAATCGTTGTACTTCTTGAAATGGTCTATATCCAGCAAGATCAGGGAAAGCGGCTGCCTGCTGCGGCAGGCACTCCTCCACTCGGCATTCAGGCGCGTATCGAACATACGCCGGTTCGAGATGCCGGTCAGAGCGTCTTCGAAGGAGAGCGCCTCCAATTCCTTCTGCAGGTCGATCAGTTCCTGCTCGGTCCTTTTTCTTTCGCTGATATCGAACATGAAGCCGATGAGGCAGTCGACTTCGCCTTGGTCGTTACGCACGACGTGAACGACATCACGAATCCAGACATAGCCGTTGCTTTTCGTGAGAGCGCGGTAGTCGGCTTCGTGATCCACCCCGGCCATTGACTGCGAGACACAGAAGTTCACCACATATTCCCGGTCATCCGGGTGTATGCGCGACGCCCAGTCCTCGACGGAAAGCCAACTGTCCTGCTTCCAGCCCAGCAGAGGTTCGATCTGTGGGCCAATGTACGCAAACCTCATGGTGGCCCAGTCAATCTTCCACGGTATCGCCTTGGTGGATTCCAACAGGGTCTTGTAGACAGCAGAGTCGTACTCAATATCCGACTTCGTGTCGGGAATAGAGAGTGTCTTGCTCGTTGCAAGCATGTTCATGATTATGCTTTCGGCAGATTGGTGTGAACGGTCGGCATCGCATTCCAGTACCAGTAATAAAACGCGCCGGTGGCTTGAAGCAGGGTATGGGTCACGACGGAATTGTGATCGATATTTCCCCAGCATGCCCGGGCCGAGTTTCTGTTGTTGTGCAAGTCGATGCATTCGCTACCAAGCAATGCAGGCATGGGCGGAATATACAGGGCGCTGCCACGCGGCACCCACAGATCAGCGAGGCGGATCTTGTCGAGTTTGGGCCAGTATCGCCCCACGGAGACCACCAGGGGGAACTCGAGATCCGTTGACGCAAATATGTGCGGAAAATCATGGTGCTCAAGGTCGGTGCACACAACGGTCAGCAGCGTGTTGCCGGTATTCTGGTACGGCGACCAGTGCCCGGCGAATACGCCATACTCGTATTCGATCTGCGACAGCTCCATCGTTGGGCTGCTCAGCCGGATGCCCTGCCCCTGTTCCACCAGCGTGATCCCGAAGGCCGCAGCCGCCTCCCGAGTGGCCCACATGGGTTCGAACATGATTTCTTCGCCGCGAAATCCGAGTTGCGTCTCCACGCCATAGGGTGGTGTCTGCTTTACGCCGATCACTCCGGTGACCGCATATTCCCGCCCCCTGGCGACCTTGGGATCGCTCTGTGCGGGCGTCAGTGGCGTCACTCCCTGCGGCAGATGATCAACATAGGCGGGGTTGCCCTGGTCGTTGTAGAAAAATGGCGTCTGGGAGACATTTATTGCCCTCCCGTGATCTTCTTTAATGAAGATGGGTGCATCGAAATAATCATTTGGCATAACATCACCGCCAGGTGGGAGGGTTATCGGACATGTCCAAAAATTGCCCGTGTGTGGGTTGAGATGTGGTTAACCCGACATTCCCCTGATGACCGGCCCATCCGGCCATCTGGCAAGCACACTACGCGCCATCTGACGGGTCTTGCAACGGGGAAGGTGCCGGGAGGACGCCCGCGGCGAGCATCATCGGTCGGTGATTGCTGTCTGACCGAAAGACTCGGCCGTGTCGTGCGGCAAATGAACGCAGTTCCCCTGCCGACAGTCTGCGCAGCCAGTGATTGACCCGGTCGACCGCGTTAGGGGGCATGCATCCCTGCTGGGTATCGTCGCCGGGCGGGTTATTGTATTGCACCGAGACTATGAAGAGTCTGAATGGTACCCGCTTCGACGCCTATCGCAGCCTCAACCTAGCGGTGCTCGGCTACGAACGGGTGCGCGACAACCGGTCGATGCCGGAACACGCGATATATTGAAGCGAACAACCCGGCCCGCGGCGACGGGAAGACCGCCGATGCATATACAGAACCATACAAACCCCCGCCGTCGTGGACAGCCTATTGCGTGATGTAGGTCCAGACCTCCTGCATGATCCCCTCGTCCTCCAGATCGAGCACGCCTTCCCAGATGTTCTTCTGGAGCAGCCGGAAGCCAAGCGTTACCTCGCGCCCATCGATCTCGAACTTCTTCTTCAGTCCAGAGATCTGCACGATCGTGTTCGGATCAGGATTCTTGAGCAGCTCGCGGAGCTGATCCGCTTCCTCTTTCGTCACATCGCCTTGCATCTCGAGGTTGTTCAGGGTGGACGCGATCTTGCCGCAGAGCTTGCTCCAGCTCTTCTCGCCGTCCTGCTTCGGCCGGAACCCGTACCTGAGCCAGGCGTACGAGCCCACCTCGTCGGCATCCAGGGTCACCGTCCTGGCCCCCATCTGCTGGTATACCGGAAGCATGCACTGATAGAGCAGCTTGCATGCACCGGGGGCGTGCACGCCGGTCCTTTCCTCGACGATCCGGATCTCTTCGTCGTTCGTTCGGGTGATCAAGCGGGACACGACCATCTGGCAGTTTTCGCGGTGCCATCGATCGTTCTCGGGAATATTCTTCTCGATGCAGTCGTCGTCGGACCGCTTGCAGTTCAGCGTCATGACGCCGCCGCCACCGCATTTCATGATTTGGAAATAGGTGTTGTCCTTGCAGTCGATGTTCTTGACGCCCTTGACGACGCTCTTCAGGACGTCTTCCGGCCTGAGTTCGTTGCCGAACAGCTCCGTCCAGGCGTCGCACGCCGCCTGATCCACGCTCAGCTCTATCTCGCCCAGGCCCAGGTCCAGGATGTTCTGCTCCGACGAGGTCCATATGCGGGATTCCTTGTCTTTTGCCCTCTTTTCCTTGATCCCGAGGGCCTCTTTCTCCCGCAGCTCCTTGTACGGGTCGATCGGGTCGAGATTCGACTGGCGCTGATTGAGGTCGTCGAAGTCGTCATTCTGCGAGGAGACGCAGCTCTTTCCCATACGGAATTACCTATTGCGCGAAAGCCGAGCTGCTCACGCGGTGCCCCCGCCGGACCGGTTCGCATCCCCCTGCAGAAGCGGCGCCTCCGCGAGGCCGGGCGCGGCATGCCCGTAGGCAGCCGTAAGGCGCTGTCGCAGCGCCGGCCAGTCGTCCGGCTGCGGCGGCTTGGCGCGCTGTGCGGTGAAATCAAGCGGATGTGGACCACGCCGGAAGTACGTGGCCTCGGCATCGCCCGCCGGGTGCTGAACCGGCTGGAGGCGCTGGCCCGCGAGGCCGGGATCCGCACGTTGCGGCTGGACACGAATCGCGTGCTGGCCGAGGCGCAGGCGATGTACCGGCGCGGAGGGTATCGGGAGATCGCCCGTTACAACGACAATCCCTACGCGCACCACTGGTTCGAGAAGGACGTGGGGCCGGGCGTTCCGCGGTGAAACGGCCGAAACAGCTCCCGGGATATCCCTTCTATTCAGGCAAGCGCCAGAGAGATCCATAGTCAGGCCGGTAATCCCCTGCGCCCCGTGAGGAGTAGGCTTCCTGGGTGCGAGAAGCGCCGGAACCCCCTCCCCTGCCCCGCCGCTTGCCCCTCTACGGCTACGCCCGCGTCAGCACCATCGACCAGGACCTCGCCGTCCAGCGGGCGGCCTTGAAAGCAGCGGGCTGCGACGTCATCCGCGCCGAGAAGGTCTCCAGCGCCCGCCGCGACGGGCGGAGCGAGCACATGATCCATGACCGGCCGTACCATCTCGCCCAGCGGCGGATATCACGGACGCAGCGTGTTTGGTTTATTGATCAGCCGACTGAGTTACTCGGATGGCTCCAAGCGTCGCATGGATGTCCTGCCATCCTAGGACAAACGCTGATGCGGTGCCATTTCCTTTCTTAGCCAAACCATGAGAGTGATCAGCGTCGCGGCTGCTTCGTCGTCGTTTCGCCACAGCACCATGTGGCGGGCTCCCTGAATTTTGATGTCGGGTTCGAGGACAGCAAGGCGTCCATTCCGAACATCCTCCGCAGCAAGCACCGTCGGAGCGATCAGAAGGCCGTCGCCAGCCAACGCAGCTTCGTAGGCCGTGTAGAAATGCCCGAAGCTCTGCCGTATCCCGTTTGTTTTCCGAACGTCGCACGCAGCCAGCCACCGATCCAGTTCGCCGGGTCTCGTACGGCTCTCCAAAAGTGGTATGTCCCTCAGAGTTTCGCAGTCGGCGCCGCGGATCAATATTGGATTGGCATAGGCCGCGAGCTCTTCCTGAAACAGCAACTCCTGTCGATAGCCCGGAGGAAGGAAGCCGTCGCGGCGGATCGCCGCGTCATGCGGCAATGAGAGCCAGTCCTCGCCCGTATGGGTCGTATGCACGCGCAGACGGAATCCGAGATCCGCCTGCTCGATTTGCGGTAGACGAGGCACAAGCCAATGCATGGAAAGCGTGGCAGGCACAAGGATGCGGAGCTCCTTGTGATCAACAGGGCGCCGCTCTATTTCGTCCAGGCCGAGTTGTATCGTCCCCATCGCTGCCGTCATGGCCTGGGCCAGTCTGCGTCCTGCCGCGGTCATTGCCGGCTCCCGGCCTCCGCTTTCAAATAGTGGCGTGTTCAGCCACTGCTCCAACGCACGCAGCTGTTTGGCAACTGCACCTTCGGTGACGTTCAGCTCGGCAGCCGCGGTTTGCCTCGATCCGAGGCGGGCCATCGCCTCGAAGCAAGCCAGCATCCGGAGTGGTGGTCTGCGATCCCGAGCGATGTCTTGCCTCCCTTGATGCGACGGTTAGGGCCCGGGAATTTCTGGCCGCGTTCGGCGGAAAAAAAGTCGCTCGCCCTTGTGAAGCTTAGCGCTCATGTCTGTGCCCGGAAAGAGAGGAGGAACATCATGCAGGACAACTCCACGCCGCAAAGGATCACGGTGAATGGCCGCACCTATGCGCTGCCGCAGCGCCCTGTCGCGGTGCTCTGCCTCGATGGCTGCGATCCGGACTATCTCGCGGGTGGGCTTGCGGCGGGCGAGTTGCCCGGCTTCGCCCGCATCGCGCAGGAAGGGTTCGCGGGGGAGGCGCTTTCGGCCCTCCCGAGCTTTACTAACCCCAACAACTGCTCCCTCGTCACAGGTGCGCCGCCATCGGTGCATGGCGTCTCCGGAAATTTCTATTTGGATCGCCGTACCGGCGAGACCGTCATGGTGACGGGCGACAAGGAGCTGAGGGCGTCCACCATCCTCGCGGGCATGGCCCAGGCCGGGGTGCCCACGGCAGTCGTCACCGCGAAGGACAAGCTCCGGAGCGCACTCGCGAAAGGCCTGCCGATCGGGCCCATGGGTATCGCCGTCTCTGCGCAGAACGCGAATGCCGCACGGGCAGAGACGCATGGGATCGATGATCTCCCGGGCCTCGTGGGCCGCGGGGAGCCCGATCAATATTCCGCCGATCTCTCGCTTTTCGTGCTCGATGTCGGCGTTCGGCTGCTGGAGGAGGGCCGCGCCCGCCTGCTCTATCTCTCCCTCTCGGACTACGTGCAGCATCGGTACGCGCCATCGGAGCCGGAAGCGCACGACTTCCACCGCGCGGTCGATGCCCGGCTTCGGCGGCTGATGGAACTCGGCTGCCTCATCGGCGCAACCGCCGATCACGGTATGCACGATATGGCAAAGCCGGATGGCACACCCAACGTGATCTTCGTGGGAGACGTGCTGGATGCGCGGTTCGGCGTCGACACCTGCCGGGTGATCTGCCCGATCACCGATCCCTTCGTCCGCCATCACGGTGCGCTCGGCGGCTTCGTGCGGGTGCACATTGGCGCGGGCGGTCCAGATGGAAGGGGACGTGACGGTGATCGCGCGCCTTGGCGTCGCTCTCGGCGCACGCGCGGCCGAGCACGATCTTTCGGGCCTCGCCGGCGAACGGCTCCGCTCCCATGGCGGGATCGCGGAGCAGCGTGTCCCCTTCCTGGTCTCGGCGCCGCTCGATCCCGTCTGGCGCGCGGCCCATCCGCGCCTCCGGAATTACGACATCTTCGACGCCGCGCTGAATGGAGCCGTCGCATGAGACGGCGCGCGCGTCGTTGTGTTGGATGGCCTGCGACAGGATATGGTCGGACCGGAGACGACGCCGGAGCTTCATCGAATTCAGTGCGGCGGCGGCGACTTTCGCCGCGCATCGGCTCGGCCGGCTGCAGGGCGCCGAGCAGAACGGACACGGCCGATGAGCGCGACCGCGCAGGACCAAGCCGGCTAAACCACCGAAGCAGCGCCCCGAGGCCGCGTCGATGCGCATTGGCTACGCGCGCGTGTCGACGCGGGATCAGGATGTCGCCATGCAGATCAAGGCCCTTGAGGACGCCGGCTGCGATCAGATCTTCACGGAGACCACATCGGGCTCGCCGCCAATCGCCCCGAGCTCGGCCGAGCGCTCAGCCATCTCCGGCCGGGTGACACCCCGGTCGTTTGGCGGCTGGACCGGCTCGGCCGGTCCCTCGCGCACCTGGTCGCGCTGATCACCGACTTCAAATGGCGCGGTATCGGCTTCCGATCGCTCATGGACCGGATCGACACGACGACGCCAGCCGGCGAATTGGTATTCAACGTGTTTGCCTCCATTGCGCAGTTCGAGCGCGATCTGATCCGTGATCGCACCAAGGCCAGCCTTGAGTCGGCCCGGGCGCGAGGGCGCAAGGGCGGCCGGAAGCGCAAGCTCGACGCGAAAGCGTTGCGCGAAGTGTGCGCGCTGTAGAAAGATCCCCGGATCACCACAACGGAGATCGCCGCGCGCTACAAGATCAGCCGTTCTGCACTCTATCGAGCTCTTGGCCGCGAGAAAGGAGCGGTAGCGTGCAGATCATCACCGGGATCATCGAAATGATCCTACGTATGATCCTTCACATCGCATCCTGTCTGACCGTGCCGTTACCCGGCACGATAAACGTGCTGCTGTTCTTTGTTCTTGGTACCATTGGAATCCTTGGTGTAAATCGGCGCCGAAGTCCCGTTTCGGCGCCGATTTCACATCAGTACCCGGACATGCGCGGCAGGAGCGTCGTGATCTGCGGCACGAAGGCGATCAGCAGAAGGCACAACAGCAGAACACCGAGGTATTTCATGATCGGCCACACCGTCTCCTCCAGGGTCACGCCGCCAATCAGGCATGACCCGTAGAGACCCACGCCCAGCGGTGGCGCGAACAACCCGATGCCCATGCCGACCACCAAGATGATGCCGTAGCTCAGTGGATCGACCCCCATCTGCCGGGCGACCGGCATGAGCAGCGGCCCGAAGATGATAAGCGCGGCTGCCCCCTCCAGCACCGATCCCATGACGATCAGGATCGCGATCGAGAGCAGCAGGAACGCCCAGCGCCCATGGGCCGATGACACCGCGACGAGACCCTCGGCGATGAAATGCGGGATCTGTTGCAGCGTCAGTACGTAGGACAGCGCCTGCGCGGTGGCGACAATGAACAACACCATGCCCGATTTCACCGTGGCGTTGCGCATCACTTCGGCGGTGCCGCGCCAGGTCATTTCCCGGAACAGCACGCCGCCGACCACCAGTGCATAGAGGACCGCGAACGCCGAAATCTCCGTCGCGGTGGCGAACCCGGACCGGAATCCGACGAAGATCAGGGCGATCAGGCCAAATGCGGCGATGCCGCCGCTGGTCATGCCCGAGACGCCGGCGTTCTCCCCGCCGATGATCGCCGGCGCCTTGGCGCGCTTGCCCAGCACCACCGCCATCACGATCAGCGCCAGCGCCATGACCGCGGACGGCAGCAAGCCCGCCATAAACAGCCCGCCGATCGATAGGTTGGTCACGAAGCCGAGGATGATCAGGTTGACGCAGGGCGGGATCGTCTCAGCCATGACCGCCGAGGCCGCCAGCAGCGCCACCGCGTCGCCCGGCTTCTGTCCCGACTTGCGCGCCGCCGGAACCAGGACGGACCCGACTGCCGCCACATCGGCCATCTTCGAGCCGGAGATCCCCGAGAACACCACCATGCTGAGCACCATGGCGACATCCAGCCCGCCGCGCAGCCGCCCGACGCCACGCTGCAGCAGGCTCATGATGCGAATGGACATGCCGTTCGCCTCCATGAGGTAGCCCACCAAGATGAAGAACGGCACGGCCAACAACACGAAATTGTCGATGCCGCGGGCGGTCTGTTGCGCGAAGAACTCGCCCGGAAGCATGTCGCCGGCCCAGACGAACACCAAGGTGGTCAGCGCCAACACGAAGGCGATCGGCACGCCGGCTACCAGGCAGACAACGAACACCACCCCCATGGTCGCCGGCATCCCCGGCACCAGGCCCGGCGCCAGGGCAGACCAGCCAAACCACGCCAGGGCGACGGCTCCGAGGGTGGCTCCCGCCGCCAGCAGGTCGTCGCGGCGGTGCCGCCACAGCATGTCCAGCGCGAAGACGGTCATCGCGGCGGCGGCGAAGCACATCGGCGCGAAGAACGCTTCCTGTGGAATGCCCGCCCCAACCGTCTCTCCCGCGGTGCTGATCAGCAACGTCAGGCCGTACCAGCACAGTGAGACGGCGACCAGCAGGACGATGATGGACGCCGCCGCGTCCACCCGCGCCCGCCACCGCGGGCGCAGGCGTTCGACGAAGAACATCACCCCCGCATTCTCGCCGCGTGCCAACGCCGCCGCCGCGCCGAGGAACACCACCGCGAGAAGCAGCGCCCGCGCGATGTCGTCACTCCAGACGAACGGTGCGGCGAACACGGAGCGCACCGTGACGGAGCCGATCACCACCAGAAGGTCGGCGACCAGCAGGATCGCCGCCAGGCTCTCGACCACCACCAGCAGGGCGTGGACCGAGCGTGCCCAGAGCGCCGGCCCCGGCAAGGGTCGAGGCCCTCGTGACAGGGCTTCGTTCATCGGTTCAGGCCTTGGCAGTCCGGTGGATGGCGTCCAGCATCGGCTTCGCGCTGGGTGTGGTCTTCAGGAATCGGGCCCACATCGGGGGCATGCGCTTGCGGAACGCGGCCCGATCGCAGTTCTCCACGGTGACACCCTTCGTCTGCAGCTCCTTGACGGCCGACGCTTCCACCTGCGCGGCGCGCTTGAAATGGTCGGCGGTCGCCGCGCGCATGGCCTGCAGCAGCCCGGCCCCCTGGGCGGGCGTGAGGCGCTTCAGCGTGCGGTCGCTGACGAAGGACCCGAACGGCGAATAGATATGCCGCGTCAGGGTGAAGATCTTTGCCGCCTCGAAGAACTTGGACGACAGGATGGTCGGCGCGTCGTGCTCCAACCCGTCGATCACGCCCGCCTGCAACGCGGTATAGACCTCGCCGAACGCCAGCGGCGTGGCCGCCGCGCCCATCATCTTCACCGTCTCGGTGACCCACGGACTCGGCAGCGAGCGGATCTTGCGACCGGCGAGCTGCGCGGGTTCGGAGAACTTGAACTTGGTGAGGAAATTGCGCGCGCCGAGATTGCGCCCCCAGGACGGCAGATGCGCCCCCGCCCGCTGCACCAGCAGCGTCTGCAACGCCGCCGCGGTCGGTGTCCGGCTCGCGCGCAGCATGTGGTCGTAGTCATCGAACACGTACCCGAGATCCATCACGCCGAATTCCGGAACCACATTGCTCCAGATCGAGGTGCCGGCCAGCATCATATCGACCACCCCGGCCTTGAGCTGGCTGACGATGTCCGCTTCCTGCCCCAACTGGCTGTCGGGGAAGAACTCCGTCACCAACTCGCCCTTGGTGGCTTCCTTCAGCCGCGGCACGAACAGGTCGTACCAGATGCGGCCGGTGGAGAACTTTGGATCGTTGGAGAAGGAGGTGGAAATCTTCAGCGCCGTCGTGGCTCGTGCGCGGCCGATCAGCGCGGGAGCGGCAAGCAGCGTGGCCCCGCTGGCGAGCAGCGTGCGGCGATGGATCGTGGTCATTGGCAGTCTCCTCGGTTTGTTACGTTTTTCCGGACAGGCAAGGCGGGGGCTTCGACGTGCGTCACAGCACCGCCAGCATCCCGCCATCGACGTAGATGATCTGGCCGTTCACGTAGTCGGACGCCGCCGAGGCCAGGAAAACGGCAGCACCGATCAGGTCCGCCGGCTTGCCCCAGCGGCGGGCCGGCGTCCGCGCCAGCACCCAGGCATTGAAGGACAGATCGTCCACCAGCGCCTGGTTCATGTCGGTCAGCATGTAGCCGGGGCCGATCGCATTGGCCTGGATGCCGTGGGCGGCCCATTCGGCGGTCATCGCCCGGGTCAGCATCTTGATGCCGCCCTTCGCCACCGTGTACGGCGCGACGGTGGCCCGCGCGGCGTCGCTGGTCAGCGAGCCGATGTTGATGATCTTGCCGTGCCCGCGCGGGATCATGCGCTTCGCCGCCTCGCGGCCGATGACGAAGGCGCTGGTCAGGTTGGTCTCGATCACCCGCCGCCAGTCGGCCGTCTCCAGCTCGACCATCGGCCGGCGCAGCTGCATGCCCGCGTTGTTCACCAGCACATTCACCGCGACGCCCCGCGCGTCCAGGGTTGCGAAGGCGGCCAGGATCGCGGCCTCGTCGGTCACATCGAAGCAGGCCTCGTGCACCGTGTGGCCCACGGCGTGCATCTCGCCCGCGGCATCGGCCAGGCGGCCGGCATTGGCGCCGTTCAGCACCACCGCCGCGCCGGCCTCTGCCAGGCCCTCGGCGATCGCCCGTCCCAGCCCGCGCGAGGAGCCGGTGACCAGCGCGGTGCGGCCTGTCAGATCGAACAAGCGCGTGGACATCCGTCTCAGGCCTCGGACCGCCGCACCGTCAGGTCCGGTCGCTCGAACACCGCGGGCAGCAGCTCGACGCCCAGGCCGGGGCCTTCCATCGGATAGACATAGCCGTCCTCGATGGTCGGCACGACGGTAACGAGTTCCTTGTACCAGCCGGAGTAGAATGCGCGCACGCTTTCCTGGATCAGCGTGTTCGGCTGGCTGAACGAAGCGTGGACCGCGGCGGCGAACCCCACCGGACCGATGCAGTCGTGCGGGGCGAAGGGGCGGTGGTAAGTGTCGGCCATCGCCGCAATCTTGCGGCCCTCGGTCAGGCCGCCGGTCCAGCAGAGATCGGCCATCACGACATGCATGGCGTCGCGGTCCAACATGTCCTTGTAAGGGAAACGGCTTCCGAGGGTCTCGCTGGCGGTGACCCAGACCTTGGTGGAGCGAGCGTATTCAGCCAGCGCCTGGGGCGAGTTCATGCGGATCGGGTCCTCAAACCAAGTGGGATTGTAGGGTTCAAGGGCCTGGGCAAGTTTTTTCGCCATCGGCAGATTCCACAGCGAGTGGAACTCGACCATGATCTCCATCTTGTCGCCGACCGCCCGGCGGATCTTCTCGAACGGTTCCAGCGCCGCCTTCAACTGGTCCAGCGTGATGGACATGCCGTCGTTTTCCATCGCCGCCGGATCGAACGGCCATATCTTCATGGCAGAGATGCCGGATTCGAGCAGGCTTTCCGCCACCGCGTCTGCCCGCGTCATGAAGCCGTTCAGGTCCTCGTAGGGCCCCGCGGCTTCGGCGAAGTTCCAGGTGGAAACCGGTTTGATGTTGGTCGAGCGCACATAGCCGTAGCCGGCGCAGGTGTTGTAGATGCGCTGGCGGGAGCGACAGAGCCCGCCCAGCATCTGGTGCACGGGCTGGCCGCAGACCTTGCCGAAGATGTCCCAAAGCGCGATGTCCAGCGCCGAGGCGGCGCGATACTCGACCCCGGTGCTCGACTGCGCCATCGGCAGGTTGAGCATGTCGCGGTGGATCGCCTCGATATGCAGCGGGTTCAGCCCGAGCAGACGCCCGGCAAGGGTGTCGTGTATATGCGATTCGACCGCCCCGGCGCCGTAGAACGTCTCGCCCAGGCCGATCATGCCGGCATCGGTGTGGATGCGGACCCAGATCAAATTGCCGAACTCGGCAGTCCGTAACGTCTCGATCGCGAGAATCTTCATCCGACGTTTCCCTTATTGTCGCGGGCCCGCGATCCTCTCCATACCCGGGAGGCGGGCCGATGATGGCATGTTAGCGCATACCGTGAAATATCACAATATGCTTCCACTTGCCCCGCCGACCGCCTTCGGGTAGGCTGCCGCCCCCATAAAGCCGCCCCGGTTTACCTGTTAGGAGCGAGATGACACCGCGGCCAAAAACCGGCTCTCGCCACCCCGTCGCGCGCGATCGCGCCCCGCCAGGTCGCCCCGCGCCGCGCGAGTGGCCGGCGCACGCCAACCGCGCCAACCTCTCCGAGCTCGCCTACGAGCGGCTGGAAGAAATGATCGTGACCTGCGCGCTGCGACCGGGGCGGTTTCTTGCCATCCAGGATCTCCAAGACATGACGGGCGTTGGACGCACGCCCATTCACCAGGCGGTCAGCCGGCTGGCCGCCGATACGCTGTTCGTGATCCGCCCACGCCATGGCCTCCAGGTCGCGCCGATCGACCTCGCACGCGAGCGCACCCTGCTGCGGTTGCGGCGGGATATGGAACGCTTCGTGGTGCGGCTGGCGACGGAGCGGTCCGACGCGTCCCATCGCAACCAGTTCCTGCATATCGCGGCGGCACTCCGCGATCGGGTCGACCACATGGGGATCGACGAATTCAACCGGCTGGACCGGCGCATCGACCGGATGCTGATCGCTGCCGCGGGGGAACCGTTCCTGGAGCAGACGCTACGACCGTTGCACACGATGTCCCGCCGCATCGGCTATGTCTTCCATACCTGGGTTGCGCCCGAGGAGGGCCTGGGGCGGACGCTGGAGTGCCACCTTGCCATCCTCGACGCCGTGGTTTCCGGTCGGGCCCAGGAAGCCGTGGCCGCCTCCGACCGGCTGATCGCCTTCAGCGACAGCATGTTCGATCTGCTCGGCCGTGGGGTCGATCCCGCTCTGTTCGACTGCAACCAGGAATCGCTCGTCGAGAGCTGAGGCGCCCGCGCCGCCGTGCGCGGATTGACGGTGTGGGGCTGCGCCAGCGCCTTGCGGAAGAACTGCCTGGCCGCCACGGCATCCCGCCGAACCGGGAGCAGGAAGTCGATGGTCTGGCCAAAGCTGGCGCACCGCCCGATACAGATAGATCCAGATACCTTTGACCTCGATGCAGGTCTCGTCCACCCGCCAGGGGCCGGTGCAGGCCGCAGATGCCGTCGGACCCGCAGCTCCAGTGTCGCCGCACAGGCCTGCACCCAGCGGAACAGGGTCGTGTGGTCGACCGAATGCCTCGATCCGACAGATCGCGGCCAGATCGCGGTAGCTGATCGGGAAGGCCAGATATCAGCGCAGCGGTCACAGAATCACTTCGGCTGTGAAGTGCCGCCCCTTGAACGTGCAGTCCTGACCCGCCGCCATCGCCCGGTCCGGCCGCCGTTCCCTGGCTCGCGACCTCAGCCACACCCGCCCCGGCTTTTGCAACACAGCCGAAATCTTTGGAGTGAGGGGGTTTGTCGAGCTGCTTCCGTCAGCCCAGCCCACCGATTGCAGTGCCGCTGCAAGGGTGGCCTCCCGCGACGTATAAAGGCAACCTGAGTAGTACTGGACTGGGGTCGATCGCCCCCATCTGCCGCGTCACGCCTGAATTCCTCAAATCCGTAGCTTCCGTCCGGGCGTGAGAACAGGTCAACGCGTCTGTCGTGTTCAAAATTGCTGTCGTGGGCCAGGGCACGGACGCCTGCCGCAAATGGACTAAACCAACCTGATACAGTAGCCCTGACAGCCCTGCACTTGGCAGGGAAACGCAAGCTGCGGCGGCAGCAGTCATAACGACAGGGACAAGGTCATGGACTCGTCAACAATCCTCGGCACCGGCGACTTCCGCTACCGCCTGATCCCCGATTGGGCCCGCCTGCCGGACGGCTGGGACTTCCATGAAGTTGCCGCCGTCGCCGTCGACTCCCTCGACCAAGTCTACGTATTCAGCCGCAGCGCCCACCCCGTCACCGTATTCGACCGCGACGGCAACTTCCTGCGCTCCTGGGGCGAGGGCGTGTTCAAGCGCCCGCACGGCCTCAGCATGGCGCCCGACGACACGATCTTCTGCACCGACGACGGCGACCATTGCGTCCGCCGGTGCACGCCCGAAGGCAAGGTCCTGCTGACCCTCGGCACGCCCGGTGCGCCGCAGCCCTATATGGGCGGCGCGCCGTTCTGCCAGTGTACCCACACCGCGCTGGCGCCGAACGGCGACATCTACGTATCCGACGGCTACGGCAACGCCCGTGTGCACAGATACTCGCCCGACGGCCGCCTGATCATGTCCTGGGGCACGTCAGGCGTCGGCCAGGGTGAGTTCAATCTGCCGCACAACATCTGCTGCGACGAGGATGGCTGGGTCTACGTCGCCGACCGCGAGAACCATCGCGTGCAGATCTTCGACGGCAACGGCAAATACGCAACCGAGTGGCGCAACCTGCACCGCCCCAGCGCGCTGTTCCTGCCGAAGGGCCGTTGTCCCTACTGCTACATTGGCGAATGCGGTCCCACCTTCGGCTTCAGCCGCAACGCGTCGAATCTCGGCCCGCGCGTCTCCGTCGTCCGCCGGCAGGACGGCGGGATCCTCGCCCGACTGGGCGACCGCACGCCGGCGAACTTCCCCGGGCCGTTCACCTCGCCGCACGGCATCGCGGCTGATTCGCGCGGCGATATCTACGTGGGCGAGGTTGCCAGGACCGGCTGGGGCAACCTGTTCCCCGGGGTAACACCGGGAAAACCAAGAGCGGTGCTGCAAAAACTGGTAAAGCTGGCATGACGGACTGGATCGAGACCTACCGTGGCGCGGTGCCCCCCTGGCAGTGCGACGTGACCGAGCATTTCACCATCGCCTACTACTTCGACCGGCTGGAGGAGGCGGTGGCAAACCTCGCCGACACGCTCAGCCTCGGCGGTCTGCCACGCCGCGAGGATGTGCCGCGCCGGATCGACGCCCGTTTCGTGCGCGAGTTGCGCGAAGGCGCCAGCTTCCATGTCGAGAGCGCGGCACTCGCCGTCGATGATGGGCTGCGGCTGGGCCATCGCTTCGTCGATTCGGCCAATGGTGACGTCGTCACCTGGTTCGACGAGCACTGGGACCTGTCCGCTGCGCCCTTGACGCCGCAGCAGCGCAGCGTGGTTGCGGCGCGGCTGGCGGACTGGAACGGCCCCGATGCGGAACAACGCGGCGAGCCTGTCAGCACCGCCGGCTTCATCCCCACCGCGCGCGGACGGGTCAAGCGCCTTGACGTCGATGCGGCCGGCCATTTCGCGCTCGGCGCCATCGTGCATCGCTTCTCCGATGCGTCGGGCCAGCTTGGCGCCGCGATCGGCATGGACGCGGCGTTCCTGCAACAACAGCGGCGCGGCTTTTCCACCTTCGAGCTGATCCTGCACCTGTCCGGCGTGTTGCCGCTCGACGCGTCCTATCTGGTGGAGACCGGCATCGCGTACCTCGGCAACTCGTCGCTGCGCATGGTTCATCGCATGACCAATGCATCCACCGGCGCGGAAGTCGCGCGGCTCAGCCAGTACGGCGTCAACCTTGATCTCGACGCACGTCGTCCCGCGCGTTGGGCCGATGCGCTGCGCAGCCGAGCAGAGGCGCTGGTGGTTCCGGTCGGCTGAGGCCTATTCCGCCAGCTCGTCGCGCTCCAGCTGCGCCACCGCCGGTCCGTCACCCCGTACCGTGGTGCGCTTGCCCCTCATGTCACGCGCGGAATTTCTCGACCGCTTGCCAGTCGATCTCCACGCCGAAACTCGGCGCTTTCCACAAGTGGGCTGTATTGCAAAAGCCGAGGCGGGTACGCAAGAACCAGGCCCACCCGCGGGCGCTGACGGAGCTGAAGCGAGCCGGCGAGCTCTGGCGCTTCTCGCGGCTGCGCCAGTGCAAGTATCTGAACAACATCGTTGAGTGGGACCGCCGGCGGATCGAGCGACTGGTGCGGCCGGGGCTCGGCTTCGGCGGCTTGCCGACCGCCAGGCGAATGTTGGCCGGCTACGAGGCGATAGCGATGATCAGGAAGGGGTAGGTTCACAACATCCACGGTCACGACATGCCGGCGCAGACTGCCTTCGTTGCCAGTCTCTTCCAGATCGCTGCCTGACAGCACCCGCTCCCCCGGCCCCGCGCAGCCTGCCCCGGCGTTCGCAACAGAACCGATTAAGACACAGCGACACTTCCGGGAGGTGGCAGACTTGCCTTTCTGAGATGGCGGCGCGGATCAGAGGCCGAGGCCCGCGCGCAGGCCGAACAGGCTCGCCGCGATCCAGACCAGCAGTCCGGCCGCGATCGCCGCCTCGCCGAGCGAGCCGGTCCGGCAGAGCGGGATCGCGACGCGATGACGCAGCGGCCAGGCCAGGCGCAGCCCGCTCGACGTCAACAGGTCCGCCGCGAGATGAGAGAGGTAGCCGACCAGGAGCGGCGCAGCGACGGCACGGGCGACGCCGTCCCAACGCAGCAGCAGGCCGCAGGCAGCCACCGCCAGCAGCGAATGGGTCACGCCACGGTGCCCGAGCACCGCCGCCACTGGCCTCGAGACCAGGCGCACCCGCCGCCCCACCCAGGACTGCGGATGGTCGATGTCGGGCAGCAGCGCCCCGCCGGAAGCGAGCGCCAGCGCGGCCGGATCGAGCGCCGGCAGGCCGAGGTGCGGCGCCGCCCACAGCCACGCCGCCGCCCCGGCGATCACATGCGATCCGGCCATCATGACGGCGGTGAGCCTACGCCGCCCGAGGCGTCGCCGCCCAGCCTTGGGTGCCAAGGGTGGGGGTGTGGACACGCGCGCGCGCCCTGAGGCCGTGCCCCCGGCGCCGCATCCTGGCGCCGCTCTGGGCGGGCGCGAACTTGGCCGGCGGCGCTTCCGCTCACGCCGAATTTGCCGCCCGGCCGCCGCCGGCCGCGTCGAAGCGACTTGCCCATTTCCGACGGCCCCAGCAGGTTGGCGGGCGGCCAAGGGCGAGTCGGTCAGACTCGGGCCGGCACACAGGAGCGCGCAGGATGAAGACCATGTTTCGAGTACTGACGGTATTGGGGGGCGTCGCTTCGCTCGCCGTCGCCGCGCCCGCGGGCGCGGCGCCTGTCACCGGCGCCGGATTGGCGCCGGTGCCGTCACACGGCGCCATCGTCGACGCGTATTACTACCATGGGCGCCACTACCCGTACCGTTACAATGGGCGCTATTATAACTACCATTGGAATCATCATTACTACATGCACCGCGAGCGGCGCGACGGGCATTGGCACTATTACTGACGATCCGCACGCGGCGCGATGGTCCGGCCCGCGCCGGCGCAGCGGGCAGGGCCGACGCCGTGCGGCGGGCGGGAGCGCCGGGCACGGCGGCGGCAACGCCCTGAGGCCCGGCGCGGAACCGGGCAGCGCAGATCAGCCCTTCGCGTCCTCCGATGCCGCGACGATGCGGCCGGACCCGATCGCTGCCTGGAAGGCGCGCCAGTCCTTCTCGGTCTGGTCGGCGTAGGCGACAGCGAAGGCGGCGATCGCCGTCTCGAACGCGCTGCCGGTGCCGGCGTAGCCGGACACCAGCGCCGGATCGCCGGCCCGCGCGTGCGCCCGCGCCAGCGTGCGGCCGCACAGCGCGGCATAGAACGGCAGCGCCGCCTGTAGCTGTGCCCCGATATCGGCCAGCCGCGCATCCTTGAGCCGCCGCACGTAGAAATACCGCTGCCCGATCGGCGCCTGCGTCCAGCCGAGGAACACGTCGCTCGCCGCCTGAAGCATGCGCTGCCCGACCACCACCCGCTCGCCGGCATTGGCGTAGCCGGAGGCGCCGGCGAAGGGCGCGAGTACCGACTCCTGCGCCTCCTTGATCTGCAACAGCAGCGGCGCGCCGTCGCCGGCAGTCAGCAGCGCGATGGCGCAGAACGTGCCGACGCTGCCGACGCCCACCGCCTTGAACGCGACGTCGTGCAGGGCGTGGCGGTGCAGCAGCAGGCGCCGATCCTCCTGCAAGGTCTCGGCGTAGGAGGCGAAGGCCTGGCGGGCCGGCAGGGCGTGCTTGTCCAGGCGGAAGACCAACGGCGGCTTCTCGCGCAGCCGGTGCGCACCGTCATGGCGCGCCACCAGGTCGAAGTGCCGCGCGCCGCTGTCCAGCACCCGGGCCAGGCGTCTCTCCATCGCGTGGCGCAGCTTCGGCGGGTCGATGTCGGCGATCGCGCCGGCGAGGTCGACGCGCCAGGTCCAGGCCGCGACCGGCGGCAGCAGGGCGAGTTCCGCCATATGCGTGCGGTAAGACTGGGCGGCGGCATGCGCCAGGGCGCGGGCGGCCTTGGCGGAATACTGGGCGACGCGGCCGGCGACCACGAGGCTGGCGGCGAGCCGCTTCAGATCCCATTCGAACGGAGCCGGCAAGGTCTCGTCGAAATCGTTGATGTCGAACACCGGCGTGCCCTCCGGGCTCGCGTAGGCGCCGAAATTGGCGAGGTGGGCGTCGCCGCAGGCCTGCATGCGGATGCCGCTCGCCGGCGTGCGGGCGAGGTCGGCCGCCATCACGGCGGCGGCGCCGCGCATGAAGGCGAAAGGATCGGCGCGCATCCGCGCGTAGCGGATCGGCAGCAGCTCCGGAATCCGTGTCCTGCCTTACGCGATCAGGATCTCGACCGGGTCGGGCCGGTCGGCCGGCGGGCTCCAGCCGCCCTGGGCGCCGCGCGGCACGTCACGGCGGAGCGCGGCCCCGGCACGGCGGCGCTCGGCCGGGGCGCGGGTCGCCATGGACGGCGGGCCGCGGGGCGGGGTGGTGTCCACGGCGTCAGCATAAGCGAGCGGGTGGCGGGATGCACTTGGTAACGCCTGCGACGAGGGGCGCGGACAGCAGGGGGACCGGGAAAATCCTGGGCGTTGTATGCGGGTATTCGGTCGATCGCGGTCGAGCAGATTGGCCAATCGGCATTGCCCTGGGTGTGGAGTGCGCCCCTGGGGGTGGACAGGATCAAGCCTCGGTTTTGACTCCCTGCCGGGCGTATTGATCCTCGAATTGCGCGGGGCTGAGATAGCCCAGCACGTCCGCCTGAAGATCGACGCGGGGGTGCAGGTATACTTCTGCGATCCTCACAGCCCACGGCAGCGCGGCACCAACGAGAACACCAACGGGCTGCTGCGCCAGTACTTCCCCAAAGGGACCGATCTCAGCATGCACAACGCCGAAGAGATCGCGGCCGTGGCGGCCACCCTCAACTCCCGGCCCCGAAAGACGCTTGCTTGGAAAACACCCGCAGAGGCGCTTGAACAGCTGCTTCTATCGGCCAATAATGATCGTGTTGCGACGACCATTTGAATCCGCCTTGCGAGTCTCGGTCCGAGTGGTGGATGCAGCCCTTGGCGGGATTGCGACCCCTGATGGCCGCCTTCAGGGCAGCGACAGCGATGCGGGCGTCCATCGATCGGCTGATCGCGTAGCCGACGACCTTGCGCGACCAGGCATCGAGGATGCCGGCGAGATAGACGAAACCGCCCAGGATGGCGACATAGGTCAGGTCCGCGACCCATAACTGATTGGGGCGGTCGGGAACGACATCCTTCGCCAGGTCCGGGAAGATCGGTCCGGCATGATTGCTGCCCGTCGTGACGACGTAGCGCCGCCGCCGCTTCGGCTGCAGCCCGTGCTCCCGCATCAGCCGCCGGAGCTTCTTGCTATTCACCACCAGGCTCTGGTGGCGCAGTGCCGCCCCTACGCGTCGGTAGCCGTAGCATTCGAACTCGTCGCAGATCGCACTGATCCGGCCGACGAGCTCGTCGGCGCCCAGGGGAACAGGCGGCGTGTCGTAGAAGGTGGATCGCGCCAGGCCCATCAGCTCGCACCCTCGTCTGACGGAGATGCCACGGGGCCGGTGACGACGGAGGAGCTCGCGCTTCTCGGCCGGGGTGCATGCTTCAAAGCCCCCTTTAGCAGCTCAATCTCCAAAGCCTGGCGGCCGACCATCCGTTCCAGGGCAGCGATCCTGGCCTCATACTCCTGGATCAGAGCGGCGGCTTGCGCGTCGTCGTCCAGGGCGCCCGCCTCGGGCTTGCCAACCCAGATCCGGATCAGCTGCCGGGAGATGTCGTGGCGCTGGGAAAGCGCGTGTAGCGTCTCCCCGCCAAGGAACTCCTCAGCGACCTGCCGCTTGAACGCCGCGCTGTGGGATCGGTGCTTCGTCATGGCTTCCATCCTCCGGAAGCCCAGCAAGGACCGTCAAATCCAACCGTTCAATCTGTCCACCCCCAGGGGCGCACTCCAATCCTGGGTCAACTTTCAGCGCCGATTGACAGTCTGAGGCGGGGTGACCCGTCTCACGATGTGCGGGATCGAGGGTTGCACCGGGTGGGCCCGTGCCGGGCCTCAGGCACAGGAGACGGGCCATGGCGGAGACTATCACCTTCATCGGGTTGGATGTTCACAAGGCGAGCAATTCGGTGGCCGTGGCGGAGGACGGTCGCGACGGCGAAGTGCGCTTCATCGGAGAGATCGCCAACGATGTTGCCGCGCTAGGGTGTGTCGTCATTTAGGGGATTCCCATGAAGGGAATCGCGTGATTCCTAGCGGGTCAACCGATTCGGAGGTTGACCTGTGCGCCGTTATGCCCTGCGTGATGATCAATGGGACCGCATTCGCGATCTGCTGCCAGGCCGGGAGGGCCACGTGGGCGTCACGGCGGCGGATAATCGCCTGTTTGTGGAGGCGGTGCTCTATCGCTATCGGGCTGGCATTCCCTGGCGTGACCTGCCGGAACGCTTTGGTGACGGAGTGCAGGTGCATCGGCGCTTCAGCCGTTGGGCCAAATCGGGGGTCTGGGAGCGCATGTTCAAGGTGCTCGCTGCGGATGCCGACAATGAATACGCGATGATCGACAGCACCATCGTACGCGCCCATCAGCACAGTGCCGGCGCCCAAAAAAAGCCGGCGAGGATCAGGCGATCGGACGATCCCGCGGCGGATTGAGCACCAAGATCCACGCTTTGGTCGATGCGCTCGGCAACCCAATCGGCTTCCACCTGACCGGCGGGCAGGCCCACGATCTGGTCGGAGCGGATCATCTGCTGCCCGGGATGCAGGCCGACACCCTGATCGCCGACAAGGGCTTCGACGCCGATCAGCGCGTCATCGAACCGCTGCAAGCCGCCGGCAAAACAGCGGTCATTCCGCCCAGAGAGCATCGCCGCCTGCCGCGCGACTTCGACAGAGACCTCTATAAAGCGCGCCACCTGATCGAGAACTTCTTCGCCAAACTCAAGCAGTTCCGCGCAATCGCCACTCGCTACGACAAAACTGCCCGAAATTTCCTTGCCGTCATCCACTTGGCCGCCACAGCCATTTGGCTCAATTGACGACACGCCCTAGCTCGGGCGCAGTCAACGCCACAACGCTATGGTGCCCAAGTTGCATGACCGAATCCTGCTAAGCGGTTAGTGCTGTTACAGGTATCTGCTCCCATGTTCACTTACTGCGGGCGCAGAGGAAGGGACTTTCTCGGCAGGGAGCTAAGAAACAGCACGATGCACACGCAGAGCAGAACGATATCCTTGAATAGAAACTCGCCGGTGAGATTCCACGCCATGGGATCTGCCGAAAGGCTCCACTTTACGACGCCGGGCGTCGAGAAGAAGAATGACCAAGTGATGCAAAACGTCACGATTCCCATCAGTGCACCAACTGCGGACGCAATCGGGCTAACGGCGCCCGCAGCGAGGACTGCGGCGGTTGTCAGCTCGATAGTGCCCAGCAGATCGGCCTCTCCCCTGACGCCAAAGACTGAAAGCCAGGAGACAAGCGGACTGTTCGAGATATAGAGCTCGATGCCATGCGCCGACTGCGGTGTAAACTTCTGCATGCCAAAGGCTACGAATATGAGGACCATTACCCAACGTAGAATACCCAGCATTCCGTACGAACCGGCGCCAGTCTCAGCGACGTGGAACTTGTCTTGCATGGCGTCATTCTATTCTTCTCAAGACATTTGCATAAGGCAGCCGCGATTATGTGCGGTCACCACAGTACTGACAGAGCGGTATTGAGGGGAGATGGAACGGCCGAGCAGGCCGCCAAGCCACATCTTCCGCGGTATAAGAGACGGGCTGATGCCGCCTGTGTCTCCATGAACTGAGTCTCCGCTGCCCCCGGGGTCCTATCAGTCTCGGCTGTCGTGTTAAGTCATGGCGCGACTGCTTGATTGGAGTGCTGGCATCCACATCCTCGCGTTCAGGGTCCTTAGTAGGGGGTGATACATCCCTGGCAGCCGCTAAGGGACTGGTTCGTCCCTATGTGCTGTTGGTTCGGAGAGCGGGGATAACCGGTTACAACGCTCGGCATTAAATCATCTGTTGCTGAGGGGTGGCCGCCGGCGCGTGCAAGAAGCAACTCGGAGTGCACCTCCGATCAAGACATTGTGACCCACTCACCGATCTGTTGAGGCGCAGCTGCAACGTGCAGCGGCGCAGGAGCATGCCGAGTGCAACCGCAGGCGGGATCGAGAGCGCTACCGTCTGCTCGACACGCTGCAAACCCCGCTTCCAGTCTAGTCGGGACCGCAGGTCCCCAACACCATCAGGTCCCGCATCAATGATCCATCCGCTCGCCACGATCGCGATGATGCAGACGGGCATCCAGCGCAATCTTTGGCGCAGAGAGCGCACTGGATCGATGGACACGACTGCACCGCCGGCCCCGCCCCCGGCGACGAGCCCCATGCTCGTCAAATTCCACGAGAAGGAGGGCGCTTCCATTGCCGTCGGCATATCCGGGCGCATGAAGCCCAACCCGAGAAAGGCCGCAACCTCGACGATGCCGACTACAAGCAGAAGCAGCGCATCACGGAAGACGCTCCGTGGCCGGACCGCACGGAGACTTCGGCTGAGTCGCGCGACCAAGAACTCACTTCTCATCGTCTGCTCTCAGAACGAGCGACGTGAGGCGTTTGATGCCCCGATGGATGTTTACCTTAATGAGCGAGACGGACTGACCTGTTACCCGTGAAGCCTCCTCGACGCTATAGCCCTCCACCTTTACCAGCCGGATCGCTTCCGCCTGAGCGGGTGTCAATCCGGCGAGCAGCTGACGGAATGTCGAGCCCGCCACAACAGCGTCTTCATGATCGGGCACGCGGAGGTCGTCATCGAGAGGCTCTGTTGCTTCCGCCCGGAGTGCCCGCAATCGATCAATCCATTTGTAACGCGCGATCGCTGCAAGCCATGGTCCGAACGGACGCAATGGGTCATACATGTGGCGCTTCTCGTGAACGGCAAGCAGAACGTCCTGGATCGCGTCCTCGGTCATGCCAGAGGGGAGACGTCGGACGTAATACCGACGCAACCACGGCACCAATTCGGCGAGAAGAGCTCTGTATGCATTCGCATCCCCGGCCTGCGCCGCAGCCATCATCCGATCCCACCTTTGACCGGGGGAGTCTGCGCCCCCAACGGTTACTGCCGGGTCCATAGCGGACCGCCTTGGTGGGAAGAACACCAGTGCACTTGAAGGGCGTCGTAACCAATGGCGCAGCGGGACACATCCGGCGCCGGTCGAGCTGCAGTTATATTGCGAACTGGTAAGGCCGGGTAATTCCCGCCTCTGATCGTCGGCGACATTCGTGTGCGCGGCTTGCCGTCAAACGCCGAACCCCCTTGTGGGTCGAGCGCACGAAATCCGATCGCCCCTTGACTTGAGTACCCCAGTAATTTCACGGCCCCGGTCCTCATATGATGCGGTCCCACTGCTCTCTTCTTTCTCCGGCTACAGACCGACATGAAATCCGAACTCGAAGGGACCTTGCTCCCAACCTTACCTCCGTGGGTATTCTAGAATGGGCGCACCAAAATGGCTAGCCGGCGCAGTTATGGGGAATCCCGCGGCAGCGTAGCCGTGTGATGAGGGCCATGGCTCGCCCGTTTCCGACGATGCCGGCCCAAAGCCGATCGAGCACGACGGTGCCACGGCTGTGTTCTCCAGTGAGAGGGGAAATGTGAAAAGGCATCCAGGATTCATCAGGCAGGAGCGGCTCGTGTAACCGGCGCCCGATTCCTGTCGAACAGGCTTTTTCTCGGACGATAAGAAGTACGCGGATGGACCGCGGGCTCGCAGCGCCCTGCCGACTTCGGGCCGTACCATGCACATTTGGCTTGCGGCTGCACCAGGACTTTTGATGGCATTCCTTGCTAAAGAGCAATCGGTTCATCGCTGGACGTTTGGCGACCTCTTCCCTTCAAAGGGTTGTTCAGGGTGACTGCCAGCTTACGCTAAGCTCCCTGAGCTGGCCCGGGCCCCTTCACATGTCCTGCCCACGTTTCACGTGACCTACTGGGGCAATCTCGGTTGGCATGACTCCTATTCCCTCGACCTCCCGACGCAGTTGCAACGCCGCTTTCCTGCCGCCGATGTCAGCCCTGGGCTCCACACCCTTGCCTTGATCGCCGGCCGCAGGCGCCGGTCCGATCAGTCGGTCTGCCTGCAGGCTTCATATCCAGCCGGTCGGGAAGTGGCTGCTTTCCTTCAGCGGGCCGCCAAGCATATCGGCGGAGCGGGCGCAACCGTTTAGGCGACGCCCGAGCATCATGCTTCCTTCCTCCCCCTTTTCTGCACATCAACCGCGAGGAAAATCGCACCCATGAAAAACCTAAGGAAACTGGCGGACGCTAAAGCACGCTCACGCTGACTGGAAATATCCGGCGTGGCGGAAGAAGTTGGCACACTCGGGTGGCGAGAAGCAGTCGATGACGCTGCCGAGTGCCTTCCAGAGCGCCTCGACGGTCCCCTGCGCCCTGGCTCGGAGCAGTGCCTTGAGTTTGGCGAAGGCCATCTCGATCGGGTTCAGATCGGGGCTGTAGGCCGGCAGGTGGAGCAGGCGCGCCCCGCGGCCTCGATGGCCGCGCGCACCCCGGCGACCTTGTGCGAGCCGAGATTGTCCATGATCACGACATCGTCCGGGCGCAGCGTTGGCGCCAGCACCCGCTCGACATAGGCCTGGAACATCGCGCCGTTGACGGCGCCGTCGAACACGCCTGGCGCTACCAGCCCGTCGTGGCGGAGACCGGCGATGAAGGTGGAGGTCTTCCAGTGTCCATGCGGCACCGCACCGAGCAGGCGCCGGCCTCGCGCGGAGCGGCCCGCAAGCTGGGTCATGTTCGTCTTCGCCCCGTTGATCGCCTTCGGCGCTCAACCATCAATGAACACCAGCCTGGGCGGGCTCAGCGTTGGTTGCTCCTGCCGCCACACTGCCCGCGCCGCGGCAATGTCGGGGCGATCCTGCTCGCTGGTCCGCAGCGACTTTTTTTGAGCGTCAGGTCAAGCTGGGCCAACGTCTCGCACATCAGCCCCTCGCTCGCCGAGACCTTGTGCGTCTCGAGCAGCCAGGCCCGCAGCTCTGCGCTCGTCGCATCCGGCCGCGCCGCCACCCGCTCGCGGATCGCGTCATGCCAGGCTCTCAGCTTGGGCACCAGATGGCAGCGCTGCGCCCAGGCCGTGGTTTCTCCCGTCTCGCGCCGCCGGCTCAGCACTTTCGAGACATAGGAGACGCTGAGCCGCAGCAGCACTGCGATCCGGCCTACCGGAACACCATCGTCCGCCGCCGCAATCGCCCGCTCCCGCAAGTCCTGCGAATACGCCTCTCCCCCGCCACAGCATCTCGACCTCCGGTTCGCTCCACCGGAGACCCAGGAATCACAGATCACACCCGTTTCGGAACCTCCAGCCGATTCCAGTCAGGCCGAAGGCGCTCTAGCGAACTTCTCTTAACGGTTCCCGGCGGGCATCGTTCGACGGCCGACATTCACCCTATCGAACACTCAGACCCGAGTTCTTCGTTGACGCTGACCGCCGCGTGATCGCCTCCGCCGACAAGATATAGCCCGAGCGACCTTCGTCTTCGATTGAAAGGGTAGCTCACTCGTCAGAATCCACGCGGCCACCGCGGCAACGATTCTCGTTTTCGAAAGGGTACCCCAGGATGGGCCCTCTGATACCAAATTCCGACATAGTGCCGGGCCCCGTCAAACCAACCTTGCGGCGGAACAGGTGATCGCCGCCCGGTGCGCCAAGCTGCGCACCAGTGTCATGCAGCTCATGTGCTTGGGCGAGACGCAGGACAAAGGCTAATCCGCAGGGCGCATCCGATGGATAGGAGATTACGGGAAACTCATCTGCCAAGGCTGTAACCGTGGGGCCTGTCCGACCGGAAACAGAAGCGGACGCCGAAAGAACCTTGTCGAGCGTCAGTACCACTTCGAGGAGTCATCCATGTTCAAGCGTGTCCCGACCTTCGCCGCCGTCGCTCTGGTTGCTGCGGCTTGCGCAGCCCCAGCCTTCGCGCAAAGCTCATCGAGCATGTCGCACGACGCCATGACCCACAACAGTATGTCGCATGATAGCATGGGCCATTCCGGCTCCGGGAGCGGCTCGGCGATGACCCACGACACCATGGGCCATACCAGCGCCATGAGCCATGACAGCATGTCCCACGACGGCGGCTCGGGGTCGATGAGCCACGACACGATGGCGAAGCCCCAGTAACGGATCGTTCGACTCCGGTGAGAGGGGTAGCCTGATATCGGGCCGCCGTCTCGCCGATAGACAGTGGGATCTTGCCGCGAAGGGGGCGGTTCGGTGATCGCCGAATCGCCTACCTCGGGATCCCATGAGTTCGGAAGGTTGTCGCTCGCCCTCGCCGCGCGTGAGGGCGAATCCAGATCCGAGCAGGAGCGCCCAAATATGAATCGACGAGCAGTTCTATCTACATCGAGCGCCTTCGTTGGAGTCTTGATGGCGGGCTTCGTTCGCGCCCGCTTCGTGGACGCGGCAACCCCGTCGGAGCCCGGGACGCGTTACCGCGTCGTTCACACTGATGCGGAATGGCATAGACTCCTGGGCCCCGCTGCCTATCGGATCCTGCGGCAGGCCGGCACTGAACCGCCCTTTTCCTCCCCCCTCCTGCACGAGGAGCAAGCGGGAGTCTTCAACTGTGCCGGCTGTGCGCTGCCACTCTATTCGTCCGTAACCAAGTATGACAGCGGCACTGGCTGGCCGAGCTTCTGGAACCATCTTCCAGGTGCGATCCTCACCTCCGAGGATAACAGCTTCGGCATGAGCCGTACCGAAGTGCATTGTAGTCAATGCGGCGGTCATCTTGGCCATGTGTTCCGGGATGGGCCGCCTCCCACCGAGCTCCGTTACTGCATGAACGGCCTGGCACTGTCCTTCACTCCGAGGAAAGCATGATGCGTAAGCTGATCTTGTCTGCCTGCCTTACCGGCGTCCTGTCAGCCTTTGCTGGCACGAGCGCGTTGGCAGGCTGAACCCGTCGTCCTGGCGCCGGTTCCCGCGCTTGATGCTCCGCTCGCGAAAGCCCATGGCAGAGCAACCGCAATTCTATCGGGCGGATGCTTCTGGGGGATGCAGGATGTCTTCCAGCACGTCCTAGGCGTAAAGCAGGCGGTTTCCGGCTATACTGGCGGCGCCGCCGACACGGCGCACTACGAGGTCGTCAGCACCGGAGCGACCGGCCACGCCGAATTGCTGAAGATCACCTACGACCCGGGTGAGATCAGCTACGGGACCCTGCTGCGAATCTTCGTCTCTGTCGCGGCGAATTCAACGGAGCTGGACTATCAGGGGCCGGACCAGGGCGATCAATACCGGAGCATGATCTGGGTGGAGAACGCCGAGCAGCGCAAGATCGCGAATGCGTACTTCAAGCAACTCGCGACGGCGCACACGTTCGACGCTCCGATCGTGACCCAAGTCGCCGCGACGATGCCGTTCTACCGGGCCGAGAGCTATCATCAGAATTACGCAACCTTGCATCCCGACAGCCCGTACATCGCGCTGATCGACGCGCCGAAGATCGTCGCGCTCGCAAAGCTATTCCCGCAACTGTACCGCGCAAAGCCGACGCAGGTCCGCATCGCATCGAATGGCTAGAGGTTTGCTATGAACAGCACTCAAGTGGCGGCCACCCTGCGAGGTGGTCGCCACAGGGACATCCCGGCGAGCAAAGTCATCCATCCTTGGTCGCTGCGGGTGATGCACTAGCTAAACGCAGTTGCCATCATCATGCTGATTGGCAGTGGCTGGCAGATCTACAACGCCTCGCCGTTCTTGCCGTTCACCTTTCCCGAGTGGGCGACGATCGGTGAGTGGCTGGGTGGTGCGATCGCCTGGCACCTCGCAGCGATCTGGTTGCTGATGTTGAATGGGCTGACCTATCTGATCTGGGGTTTTGTCGGGGGGCATTTCAGGAAGAAACTGTGGCCGGTCACGCCGCGTGCCGTGCTGCACGATGCCTGGGCTGCGTTGCGCTTTCGCTTGCCTCACGAAGTCGGGGTCTACAATGCGGTGCAACGCCTGCTCTATCTCGGAGTGATCGCCCTTGGCATCCTTGCCGTGCTCTCTGGCCTCGCAGTGTGGAAGCCGGTCCAGCTGTGGCCGCTCTCCGATCTGCTCGGCGGCTTCTTCATGTCCCGCATCGTGTATTTCATTGCGATGACCGGCATAGCACTGTTTCTGGCAGTACATCTGCTGCTTGTGGCACTCGTTCCCCATGTGCTGCCACCGATGATCATCGGTGGGCATCTTGAGGATCTGGAGACTCACTGATGACGGTGTTCAATTCCTCTCGCCGGAAGCTGCTGGAGCGCGCGCTTGCCTTTGGCGCGTTGAGCCTGCTGCCCGGCTGCGACTTCGACAATGTCCACCATCCGGATCTAGCGGACGACTTTCTCCGGCTGATGTCGGGCTGGAACAATGAGGTGCAGGCCGCCCTGTTCAACCCCCGCACGCTGGCGCCGACCTTCAAACCCTCGCAGATCACGCGGCCGCCGCGGTTCAACGCATTCTATGACATCAGCCAGGCACCGCATGTCGATGTTGCCACATGGCGTCTTGAGCTCTCCGGGCAGATTGGCGCCAAGCGGCCCTGGCGTATCGACCGGTTGCGTGCACTGCCGCAGGAGAGCCAGATCACCCGCTTCATCTGCGTCGAGGGCTGGCGCGTGATCGGCCAGTGGAGCGGTGTGCCGTTGCGCCACTTCCTGCGTGCGGTCGATGCCGACACTCGCGCGCATTACGTCGCCTTTCGCTGCGCCGACGGGTACTTCACCAGCATCGACATGGAATCAGCCCTCCATCCGCAGACCATCCTCGCTCTGGACTTTCTGGGCGCACCGCTGACGGCCCCGTTCGGCGCACCGGTCCGTCTGCGGATCCCCACCAAGCTCGGCTTCAAGAATCCGAAATCGATTATCGCCATGGAGGTCACCAACAAATGGACAGGCGGGTACTGGGCCAATCAAGGTTACAACTGGTTCAGCGGGTCATGACCCGGCACCTTCTCGCCGGCGTCGCCTTCTTCGGCTTGATGACAGGCACTGCGTTTGCTGCCTCCAGGCCTGTCGTGGTGGAGTTGTTCACATCGCAGGGCTGCTCCGACTGCCCGCCAGCCGACGCGCTGCTCCGCCAGGTCAAGGCGACGGATCCGGGTGTCCTCGCCCTGGATCTGCATGTTACCTACTGGGATGACGCTGCTTGGAAGGACCCGTTTTCTCTCCGGGCCGCAACTGAGCTCCAGGGGCATTATGCGTCCCTCGGGGGCGGCACGGAGGTCTACACGCCGGAAGCCGTCGTCGACGGCAAGGCGCAGTTCGTGGGATCGGACAAGGCCACGATGGCTGCGGCGATCAGCCGAGCAAGGGCGGCGATCGCGAGGAGCGACACGACGCCCGTTTCGGTGGAAGCCGTCGACGGACAGGTCTCGGTTCATGTGGGACGGGGCCGCGGAGCGGCAACGGTGTGGCTGTTCGGCTTCGATCCCAAACGCACCACGACGGTCCGTGGAGGTGAAAATGGCGGAGTGACGCTAACGGAAGTGAACGTCGTACGCAGCATCACCAGACTCGGGACCTGGGACGGGCAGCCATTGGAGCGGGAGATCCGGGTTCCGGCGGGAATGAGGTTTGCCGCCGTTGTCCAGCGTTCCGATGGAACGATCCTTGGTGCGGCAGAAAACTGAGCGAAGGAGGCTTACCGGCATGCTCTCGTCGGCCCGCGGGTGGTGGTGCCCGCTTCGCGCCGGGCGTGTGAATTGTCCAGCGACGTTTGTGAAGTTGCTCTTCGCCATGATGCTGACGGGCGTTCTGATGGCGCCCGTGGTAGCGCGGGCCGCGGAGAGCAATCGCTTTGTCAGTCATGAGGGCACCGTCTCCATCGTCTCGAAGAGCGACAGCGTCAGCGGTTCGATGCTTCGGCTGGGCCTGCTGTTCCGGCTGTCGAAGGGGTGGCACATCTATTGGAAGAATGCCGGAGATGCCGGCTCGCCGCCGCAGCTTGCATTGACGCAGCCTGCTCGCGTCACGACCAGCGCCTTCGACTGGCCTGCGCCGGACTGGTTCGTCATCAACAGGTTGGGCGACTACGTTCTCAGCGGCACGGTGCTCCTGCCGTTCATGGCATCCCTCCCACAAGCTGCGCCGGCACGGGGTGTTGATCTGCACGGCAGCGCCCGATGGCTGGTGTGCAGTGCCGTCATCTGCATACCGCAGCAGGCCAGCTTCAGCCTGCACCTGCCCGAAGGGGCCGCGTCCCCGACGGCGGAGACCGCGCTTTTCGCGGCGGCGCATGAGGCGGAGCCGAGATCGTCGCGGTTCGTGTCGACCATCTCGGCCAATAGCGTCCTGACCGTTACAGGGAAAGGCCTCGGCCGCTTCAACGTCCGTACCGCCCACTTCTTCCCCGACCGCCCTGCCACGATCGTCAACGCAGCGCCCCAGCGGTTGGATGTTCAGCCTGCGGGCTTCTCCTTGGCGCTCAAGCCACTCAAATGGTCGCCGAACGAGCCGCTCAGGGGCGTCCTCGAGATCACCGACGCAGCCGGGAACAGACAGGCGCTAGCGATTGCGCCGAAACCCGCTGCGGCTAACGCCGTTTTGCCTGCCTCTACACTGTTGTGGTCGGCATTCGGCGCGCTGCTGGGCGGTCTGCTGCTCAATTTGATGCCTTGCGTGTTCCCCGTGCTCGCCATCAAGGCCCTTGGCGTGGCGCAGCTTGGTGGTGAGGACAGGTCCTCCATCCGTGCACAGGGTCTGGCCTACACCGCGGGTGTTGTCGTCACGATGCTGATTATCGGCGGTGTGCTCGAAAGCCTGCGCGCGGCCGGCGCCCAGCTCGGATGGGGCTTCCAGCTCCAGTCTCCGGCCTTCGTCACCTTCACCGCGTGGCTCGTCTTCGTGATCGGACTGAACCTCGCGGGGGCTTTCGAGTTCAGCTCCCGGTTCGCCAGCGTCGGCTCCACGCTTGCTGCACGCAAGGGCCTGATGGGGAGCTTCGTCACAGGGCTCGTCGCGGTTGCCGTGGCGACGCCCTGCACGGCCCCCTTCATGGGAGCGGCTGTCGCGACCGCCCTGGCGGCCCCGACCATCTTCGGGCTCGTTATCTTTCTCCTCCTTGGGGTCGGAATGGCGCTGCCGTTTCTGCTGCTCGGCTTCTTTCCCGGGTTGGGGACTGTGCTACCACGACCCGGGGAATGGATGGGCGTTCTCCGGCAATTCTTGGCCTTTCCGATGTTCACGACAGCGATCTGGCTTCTCTGGGTCGTGGCGCGGCAGGCGGGCAGCGCGGGGGTCCTCGTCGCGCTGACGGGCGCGATGCTCCTGGGCTTCGCCCTCTGGCTGCTCAGGTTCCGGGGGCGGATAGCCCTTGCAATGAGACTTGCCGCCGCGGCGGGCACACTGGGGCTTTTGCCCTTGGTCACGCCGGCCCAGGCGGGTGGCGAGACATCCATATCGGGTACAATCCCATACTCCGCCGCAAAGCTCGCGAATCTCCGCGCTGCCGGGACGCCGGTTCTGGTCGACATGTCGGCTGCATGGTGCATCACCTGCCTTGTGAACGAACACGTGGCCCTGGAGAACGGTGGCGTCCGGGCCGCGCTGCGTGCCCGCCATGCCGTGATCATGAGGGGCGACTGGACCAACCGCGACCCAGCGATAACGGCATATCTCGAGGCGCAGCATCGCGATGGTGTGCCGCTCTATGTCTATTACCCGCCGGACCACCCATCCCCGGTCGTATTGCCGCAGATTCTCACACCCTCCCTGGTGCAACGGGCTTTGCGCGATGACAAGGGTTGAAGCGCCCGCCACGATCGTCTGCGGCCGGGGAGTAGCCGCGACACCAGAAGCCGAAGGTTGCCCTCACGCAGCTGTCAATTGGACGCGCCATGTTACCGTGCGGGGTGTCGGTCCCCTGCGCCAGTATGCTGTCTCCATCGGAGGCCCCGAATGTCGTTAGAACTCGCTGATCGATCGGCTCTCAAGGGACCTGAAGCCGGTGCGCCGCCAGAGTGTGTGGCGGGACATCGCGATCATTGCGGTGATTTGCATCGCTGAGATCATTGTCTTCTTCGTGTTGGGCGCCGCATTACCGGATATGCCCATGAGAATGCACCAACCAACATTCTGGTGGCGCCTGGTGAGCCTCGGTTTGATTGCGGTGATCAGCGGCATCGCCGCCATCCTCTCCTTCACCCCGACATACTCGCCCCGGCGCGCCCTCCGGTGGCTCCTCGTCGTTATCGGTGTCTGTCTTGCCGCCGGGCTGTGCATCGGCGCCGGCCCGGACGATCTCGAAAGCCTCGCCCGCAGGATCGACTGGACAAACGGCATCCAGTGTGCCGCGAAAATGATAGCCTTGTCGGTTCCCCCGGTACTTGGGCTCGGTGCGCTGATGCGCCGCGGTGCTGCGACCGACGGGAGCAGAACAGCCTTGTTGGTCGGTATTGCCGGGGCGGCGTGGGGAGCGTTTGTGTTCGTGTTTGCCTGCCCGTTCAACGATCCACTCTACATCGCCGTCTGGTACACTGGCGGCTGCGGCACTGTCGTTCTGGTCTCACGAGCAATACTGCCCCACCTGTCTCGCTGGTAGGTGCCTGCTACCATGACGTCTTCGATGTGCTCAGAGAGGCCCGAGAATGGGCCTGCACTCAGGCAGTTCTCCGAGGGTCGGTCAGCGAGTGGCCCGGAAGGCCGCGTCGCAAAGGGACGGCGCACGCCTCGTGAGCGGCCATATTCGCGGGCTATTCCACTGGGCGCAATCAGGCTTTCCGTGGCGGGATGCGGCTCCGTCGTCTAGACGATCGAGCAACGTACCGCCGGCTCATTGTCGAAGAACACGATGACATCGTCGCCGGGTGCCACCGGATAGAGACCCAGAGGCGTGCCCGAGAGCACGATCTGGCCGGGAGTCAACGCCAATCCAAATTCTGCTAGATGCTGGCGGAGCCAATCGACCGAGGCCGCCGCGCCGCCCGCCATCGGCCACAAGTCACCCGATTCGACAACTCGAGTGCCGATTTTAACCGTGAGCAGCGGACTGCCGCCAGGGTGAGTTAAGGATGATAACCATCCTTCCTCCGGCACCACGATGCCGGCGTTCAGGCCGTTGTTCGCGACCAGCTCCACCAATGTCCTGCGCGGTCCCCTGAAGACGAAGTGATGCAGTTCGATAACCGGGAACGCAGCCGCGATTTTACCGTTTTCACCGATGCGAATGGCCATTTCGCCTTCTATCGCCAATTGCGCAAAGTCAGCCGGGTCAAGGGTCACGCCTGTCCGGCGAACCTCGCTTTCGTAGAGATAACCCCGGATCGGACCAGCCATTTCAAACTGCGCGGTGGTGCCCGGCCCCGTGCAGCCGACCTTATAGCCAACAACGCGGTCACCGTCTGCTAAGCGCAACGCCGAGACAGCGCCTTGCAACTCGTAAGCTTGCTGAAGATCCAGCGTAAAGCCCGGATCAGCAAAACATGTGCCAGGATCGCGAGCGCGATAGTCGCGCCATTGGCGGTCTGCAAGTGCGGCCAGCACGCCCGCGGGGGCCAGAGTTGAGTTGTAAGACATGCGTCTCTCCCATCGACACGTCCAGGATCGGTCAACACCGGCAATAGCAGCGCGCCGGAGCTCAGTCCTGTTTACTCGCCACAGCAGACCTCAAGCGGCTGGAGATCAGGGTTGCTGGGCGCGACCAGGCTGGTTCGAGAGCCTGCGACAGAATCTGACCAACCGGCAGCATCTTGGCGATCAAGGTTGTTCTGAAGAGATCGAGTATATGCAAGATCGACTCCCGTGCCGCTTTCGGAGGGGGTGGGCAATTGAGTTCTGCCATGGAAATCATCCCGTCGGCGAGCTCTTCAGCTACCGCTGTCGTTTCGCGACGCAAGCGAGCCAATTCGCCCGATTGTGACAGTGGAACCAGTAACGCCGCAACAACCGCTAAACTTCCCGGCCAAAGCGCCAGATGTCGGAAAAGACTTGCAACCATGGCGGGCTGTTCGTCCTCTCCGAGGCCATTAACGAAATGAAGTAGTTCCGTGACGTCAGGCGGCAGCGAATTGAGTTTTGGGACTGGGGGAGTGGCGGCGGCCAATCGCCGGTGAGGTGCCTCGGCCCAGGCCAACGTCGCGTCGCCTGATGAACGACGAGGGTCACGTATAATCTGGGAAAGTGCGGTCGCACCCAGAATATTGGCTGCGTTGGTCAGATTGTAGTGGTCGATGAGGGTGCGGATCTCGCCCAGGTTCTGGTCGGAGAGCCCGACGGTGCGCCAGAGCGCAATCGGAAGGTGGATCACAATTCTGGTGGACGGCATCGCCGACGCGGCGTGCAGCAAGCCGTCGTAACCCCAGTTCATCCGGATGCAGCCCCAGACCCATTCGAGTCCGCCCGGAATGGTCGCAAGATGTCTGTAGACAAGATTGACCAGCGACGTACCTGACGCGCGTTTGATATCGGCATAGATGCGACCGATCGCGGCGGGCGCGTCCTCCTCCCTCATTTCGGGCAGATGAGGGAGCGTTGCGAAGCGGTTAGGCATAATGCCCCGCCTCCGGCTGATGTAGTTGGTATGTCGGCCGGCCTTCGCCGCGCCAGCCATCGCGGATGCCGGCCTGCAAACCCGAGCGTTCCGATTCCGCCGGAGGCTGCCCGATGTGCACGGCATCGCCGACGCATTGGTCTTCAATGGTCTTGCTGCCGTTTCCAGCTGCGACGGTCGCGCTTCCGTGCGCTGCAGGGGTGTTCAGGCGACCGAGCATTGCGTCACCGGTTCGTCGTCGATGAAGACAGCGATATGGTCGCCGGGCGCGACCGTCGAGTCAGGCTTTGACAACGGTTTTCGCCGTCTGGCCGAACAGCAGTTTCTTCCCTTCCTCCGTAACGGCTGGTTGGGCCGAGAACGGCTCACCCTTGGCATAGGCGCGCTGCGTGGCCGGACGGTCGCGGATGCTGTTGAACCAGCGGCGCAGATTGACGAAGTCGTCGAGGTTCTGCTGCTGTCGCTTCCACGGGACGACCCACGGATAGGACGCCATATCGGCGATGCTATATTCATCGCCGGCCAGGAACGGGCGGACGGCGAGTCGACGGTCCATGACGCCATAGAGGCGGTTGGTCTCGTTCACGTAGCGGTTGATCGCGTAGGGGATCTTCTCCGGTGCATAAACGCCGAAATGGTGGTTCTGCCCGGCCATCGGCCCAAGCCCCCCCACCTGCCAGAACAGCCATTCGGTCACCGTCTTTCGGCCCCGCAGGTCGGTGGGCAGGAAGCGGCCCGTCTTTTCGGCCAGATAGAGAAGAATGGCCCCCGACTCGAACACTGTGACCGCTTCGCCGCCATCCGCGGGATCGCGATCAATGATCGCGGGCATTCGGTTGTTCGGTGAGAACGCCAGAAACTCAGGTTTGAACTGGTCACCTGCGCTGATGTTGACGGGATGAATCGTGTAATCCAGCCCCGCTTCTTCCAGAAACATCGTGATCTTGTGGCCGTTCGGCGTCGGCCAATAGTAGAGTTCGATCATCTCTTTCGCATCCTATGCATGAAGATCTTCGGCGGTGAAGCCGCCCCTAAAGCGCTGAGTGGTCTTTCACCGCCTCTTCAAGCGCAGGCTTCAGCCCGAGGAACCGCTCGTCCACCGCAGCCGGGTTTTCCCGGTTGAGCGCGATCATCTGCGCGCGAGCTTCGCCACCCCGGATCACCTCGAAGGCACCCGTCTCGATGCCCTCGACGATGGCCGCGGCGACGTCGGAGGCAGGCTCCCGTCCAAAGCCCAACTCCGGCCCGGCGCGGTTGGACCGCATCATCGGCGTGTCGGTGCCGCTGGGGTAGGCGGTCAGCACATGGACGCCTTCGCCCTTCAGCTCTCGCCGCAGCGCCTCACCGAAGCGAGCGAGACCAGCCTTGACAGCGGCATAGGTCGTGTAGAACGGCGCACCAAGCAGGGCGATTCCGGATGTGACGTTCACCACGACGGCGTCCCCGCTCGCCCGCAATGCCGGCAGCGCCGCACGTGTGAGCAGAATCGGCGCGAGAAGATCGACCGTCACCATTGCCTCGATCTCGGCCTCCGAGGTCGCTTCAAGGCGCCCGGCACGCACGCCACCGGCGTTGTTGATGAGGATATCCAGCCCACCCAGAGCATCGCGCGCCTTCTGCAAAGTCGCCGCCCGCCCCTTAGCGGTCCCAACATCGGCGGCAATGCTCCAGACTTGGTCACCGGCTCTCTTGAGGTCCTCGTTGGCGGCTGCCAAAGCATCGGGGCGGCGGCCGGAAATGACCACTTTCGCGCCTTTGGTCAGCAGGATGCGGGCGATGGCGAGCCCGATGCCGCTCGATCCGCCAGTGACGAGGACGCGCTTGCCTTTCAGGTTCATGGCGTTCCCCCCTTACGCTGCCGGCGGATAGTTGGAGGGGAACAGGGCGCGCCTGGTATCCTCGTCACCGACCTTCTTGAAAGGATGGTCCTTCCCGACCGCACGGGCCCGGGCAACGGCGGGCCGCGCGTCGACAGTTTCGAACAATCGCTTCAAATTCGGAAACGGAGCGAGCGGGTCGGCTTCATCCTTGCGGACGCGGGAGGCGCGGTCGAGCCAGCCCCAGGCGGACATGTCGGCGAGCGTGTAGGTGCCACCAACGATGAAATCCCGGCCCGCGAGATGGTCGTTCAGCACCTGATAGTGCCGCTCCGCCTCCCTGCGATATCGGTTGACCGCGTAGTCCAGGCCGCTGGGGGCGGCAAACTGAAAATGCACGGCCTGACCCGAGAATGGGCCGAGCCCGGACGCGACGAATAGCAGCCAGGACAGCAGCTCCGGCCGGTCCTCCGGCGTGCCGAGGAACTTGCCGGTCCTTTCGGCCAGGTAGATCAAGATCGCCGTCGAATTGAAGACCCGCGCCTCTTTGCCGCCGGGACCATCCGTATCGACAATTGCCGGCACCTTGCCGTTGGGATTGATCGCACGGAAGGCTGGCGTGTGCTGCTCACCTTTGCTGGTGTCGACGGGAATGGCCTCGTAGGACAGGCCGGCCTCTTCCAGGAACAGCGCCACTTTTGCGGGGTTGGGAGTTGGGTGGAAATAGAACCGAATCATGGTATCTCCTCGGGGTCAGACTGTTGCCGTATCGCCGCTCGGCGGCGCATTGCCTGGGACTGGCATTGATGGACGCCTGGCAGGATCACATCGGTCGCAATGACCGCAGCGCGCTCAGAATGGCGTCGGGCTCAAGACGCTCGCGGTAGTTGACGTTGATCCCGGCAAGAGCAACGCGGCGGTCGCGCGCGATGACGTAAGTGGCCGGCACCGGCAGTTCCCAGCTATCGTCGCCGTTGAACTCCGGCAGTGCCTTGTTGCTTGACCGCAGGGCGGCGCGCAGCTCTTCCGACAAGGTCCAGACCAGGCCAAAGCTGCGGGCGACGCGGTTGCCGATGTCGCTGAGCACGTCGAACGTCAGCTTGTTCGCCTCGGCGGTCGAGAGCGACCCGTCCGGCAGTTGCGGCGAGATCGCGACCAGCCGCCCGCCGAGCGCGGTTATTTCGGGCAGGACCGCCTGGTAGGCGCGGAGCTGGATGTTGCAGTAGGGGCACCAGCCACCGCGATAGAAAGTCACGACCGCCGGCCCGGCCTCCAGCAGGGTTGCGCCCGAGACGGGCCTCCCGTGCTGGTCTGGCAGCGTGAAGTCAGGCGCCCTGTCGCCGGTTCGGATCGCGCGCTCCAGAGCGAAGCTGGCGCGCAGCTCCGCGATTTTCGCCTCGTAGAGCGCGGGCCTGCCGGCCGGCGCGGTGCGCGCGAACTCGGCTTTGAAGGCATCGAGCTGCTGTTGCAGTCCCATCTGGCTGATCCTCTCCGATCCACTACTATCGCGGGCATGAGCGGCCGTAAGGTGCTGGACGCCTTGCGGGTCATCCGCATCTTGCATTCTGGTATGCACGTTCTAGAATGCACTTTGCCGGAAGGGATGTCAAGGTGCCGGCAGAGCAGTGGGCAGCAGGTGGTGGGATGGCAAGACCGAGGGAATTCGACGAAGACGCCGTATTGAATGCGGCCGTTCAGTGCTTTTGGAAGCAGGGGTATGAGGCGACCTCGGTCAGGGACCTGGTGGCGCACACCGGTATCACCGCAGCGAGCCTCTACAACGCTTTCGGGGACAAGCGCTCGCTCTATGGGAGAGCGTTGGATCACTACGTCGAAGCGAGCATCGCCGACAGGATCCGACGCTGCGGAGCACTGCCGCCTTGCCGGGCGATCGAGGTGTTCTTCGAGGAAATCGTGAAACGCTCACTCAGCGATCGCGACCGAAAAGGATGCTTGCTTGTGAACGCGGCGCTTGACGTCGCGCCACACGACCCCGGGTTTCGCAGGGTCGTCGCCGCCGTTCTCGTGCAGATCGAGGCGTTCTTCCTGGCATGCGTCAGGGCCGGTCAGGCCGACGGCGCGATCACCCGCTCGCTGTCTGCGGAAACCTTGGCGCAACATCTTCTCGGCGTGTTGATGGGCATTCGCGTGCTCGCGCGCGTCCGGCCCGAGCGCGCCCTGCTTGAGGGTCTTCTTGCGCCAGTGTTGGCACTCCTCCGCGTTGAACCGGGACCAAGCGGCACATGTGCGGATTGATCGTCTTCTTGCCACGTCACTGGGCGTGATGGCGGAAAGCGACCTGAGATCCCGGTACGAGGTGACTGTCCTGGGATTGCGCGCGTGGGTTGCGGCACTGCGGGACGAAGGCAGGTCGTCGGAGATGATCGCGCGCGCCGTCCATGCCGAGCGCAGGCGGCTGACCGCCACTTTCAAGGAGCTCACGCCGGAGCCCCTGCGCTCGCGGATCCGCAGTCGGACGCTTGCCATCTACGGCGATTGCACCGGCCCGACCATTGAGAGTCTCCGGGCTCGGGGTAAGAGCTGGGACGACATCATCGACAGCGCGACCCGTCCTGGTCCCCGGCTTTCGTTCGTTGGGGGCGGCTGATAACGCCAGCGAGCTGCCAGAGATCGGCTTTTGTCCACTCCTTCGCGATCACCGAAAGAAATCACGGCTCCATGGGCAAGCAACAGATCGGATCCGCAGCCATCATGCGAGGGGAGAACACACGCTGGATAAGTGGGCGGCGCTTTCGTGTTCTGCTCTGCGCATCGGGCATGTGTTTCATGATCATGCTCGATTCCAATATTGTCGCGGTGTCGCTGCCGTCGATCGCGCGTGATCTCGGCGCCGCGTTCTCGGACATCGAATGGGTGGTCAGCGCCTACGTCCTCACCTTTGCGGCGTTGCTGATGCCGTCTGGTGCGCTTGCGGATCGCATCGGCCGCCGCCGCATCGCCCTCGTCGGGCTCTCGGTGTTCACACTGTCATCCTTGCTCTGCGGCCTGGCACCGGGAGCTCTCATCCTCAACATGGCGCGCGCCGTGCAAGGCATCGGCGCGGCCCTGCAGCTTAGCGCCGCGCTGGCGATTCTGGGCCATGAGTTCCGCGGGTCCGACCGAGCGCGCGCTTTCGGTTTTTGGGGGACCGTAATCGGTGTCGCCGTGGCGCTTGGTCCGCTCGTCGGCGGTGTCATCACATCCAGCTTTGGCTGGCGGTGGGCGTTCCTGGTTAATGTCCCAATTGGCGCCGTGCTGGTCGTGCTCACTGTCGCCGTCGTGGAAGAGTCGCGAGATCCGGATGCCGTCCGGCTCGACCTCGCGGGCATGGTGCTCTTTGGCGGCGGGCTGTTCTGCCTGGTCTGGGCGCTCATCGACGGCAATGCCGCTGGTTGGTCAAGCCGGCCGATCCTGTTGAAGCTCGCCGCCGCGATTGCCCTGTTCATTCTCTTCGTCGTGGCGGAGCGCGCTCAGATGCGCCCGATGGTGGATTTTTCGCTGTTTCGACGCCGGACCTTTCTCGGAGCGAGCGTCGCCATGCTCGGTTTTGCGTCCTCCGCCCAGGTTATGATGACCTATCTGCCGCTCTATCTGCAGAACGCTTTCGGCCTGGGGGCCGCCGCGGCCGGGTTCGGTATGTTGCCCTTCGCCTTGCCGCTGTTCTTCTGTCCCAGGATCGCTGCCGCGCTGGCGGAGCGAACGTCCGGCCGGACGCTGCTCGCAATAGGCCTCGCCATCGTCGCGCTCGGCAATATCGCGACGGCCGCGCTGATCGCGGCGAACGGGACCTACGCAGCGATTGCTATCGGCATGGTGGTGACTGGCTGTGGTGCGGGGCTGCTCAACGGTGAGACTGCCAAGGTGTCGATGAGTGTCATCCCGCCGGAGCGAGGCGGCATGGCATCAGGCATCGGCGGCACACTGCGATTTGTCGGGCTGGTCACGGGTATCACGGGTCTCGGAGCGGTGCTGGCGAGCGAGACGCAGTTACATTTCGTCCGAGCCATCGCGTCGCGCGGCCTTTCTGGCTCGCTCGCGGGCCGCGCTCAATTCATGGTATCGCGGATCGTCTCGGGCGACATCAGCGGCGTCGTTGACAAGGTGGTGCCGGCTGCCCGGGGCGCGATGATCGACATCTCCCGTGGTAGCTTTGCCGCTGGATTCACGATCGTGCTGGTCGTCGCCGGCGGCATCGCCACGCTCGCCGCGCTCCTGACCGTGATCCTCGTCAGCGCCGCGGAGACCGCTCCGGCACGGCGACCGCACATGGAATCCTCTCATCCGCCGGAGATGATAGACTGATCGGCCGGGGAATGGCGTGCCATCGTTCTCCGGCCATGTCCAGAAGATTGCGGGCATCCGACGTCTTTTTCATTTTCCGCGATCTGGACCGGGGTAGGATTGCCTCGAGCGAACCTCCGGCGCATTCTAGGACGGGCGATATAGAACGGATTACCGAGAATGCTGAGGAGAGAGCAGAAATTGCTCATGTGTGCCCTCCTGAGGCGGCGACCCGACCGGGGGGCTGCCTGAGATGGCGGCGCCGCTTCTCACACTGCGCGCGATCCGAGCCACTGCGGTCGAGGTCCCGATGGCCCGGCCGCTGGGTACCAGCGCGCAGACCATGCGGACCGCACCTATTTTGCTCATCGACCTCGAGACAGAGGAGGGGATCACCGGCCATGCCTATCTGTTCTGTTACACACGGATGGCGCCGGGACTGATTGCAGCAGTCCTGACCGATATCCAGGACGCCGAGCGCGGCGAACGTTTGGCGCCGGTCGATCTTGCTACCCGTTTCCAGCAACGCTATCGCCTGCTTGGCGCGCAAGGCATCGTCCGCATGGCGCTGGCGGGCTTCGACGTCGCTTGCTGGGATGCGCTGTCTCTAGCCGCCGGCCTGCCGCTCGCCAGCTATATCGGCTCGCAATCTCGCCCCGTCCAAGCATACAACAGCAACGGGCTCGGCCTGATGCCGCCCGAGCAGGCGGCCGACGAAGCCGAGGCGCTGCTGGAACAGGGATTCCGGGCGGTCAAGTTGCGCCTCGGGCGGCCGACGGCGGCACAGGACCTGGCCGTCGTGCGCGCCGTCCGGCGCCGGCTGCCCGATACCGTCGCCTTGATGGCGGACTACAACCAGGCCCTGACAGTCACCGAGGCAATCCGGCGCGGCCAACAACTGGATGGTGAGGGGCTCTATTGGATCGAAGAGCCTACCCGGCACGACGACTATGCCGGATGCGCCCGGATCGCCGCTGCGTTGACCACGCCGATGCAGATCGGGGAGAATTTTGCCGGCGCTCAGGCGATGGCCGCAGCCCTCTCCGCCAATGCCTGTGACTATGTGATGCCAGACCTTGAGCGGATCGGCGGCGTCACCGGATGGCAGCGTGCGGCTGCGCTGGCGTCCGCCACCGGAATCGAGATGTCCTCGCACATCTTCCCGGAGGTCAGCGGGCATCTGCTGGCCGCCACCCCCACCTGCCACTGGCTGGAATATGTCGACTGGGCAGCGCCGATCCTGGCGGAACCGCTGCGCATCGCCGGCGGCATGGCGCAGGTGCCGGATCGGGCGGGTTCGGGGGTCTCCTGGGACCCGGACGCCGTCAAACGCTATCGCATCGCATGAGGGCAGCATGAGCGACCCGGTTGCCGCCATCACCGAAGCTGCCTCGACAGGCGAAACCGCGGCGATCTTCGCCGATATCCGCCAGGTCCTGGGCGTCGATGTCGTCAACCTGATCTGGCGTCATCTGGCGACGATCGACGGCGCCTTGCCCTGGGCGTGGGGGGCGCTGCGCCCGCTCTACGCCGACGGGTCGGTGCTCGACGAGGCGGCGGCGCTGCGCCGGGAGCTGGCGCTGCCGCCGATGCCCCCGATCCAAGCGGAGGTGTTCGCGGGGCTGGGCCTGCAGCCGGACGCCCTAGCGGCCATCCGGGACGTGCTGGCAGCCTACGACCATACCAATGCGATGGCCATGGTGGCACTGTCCGCGCTGCGTGCGTGTCTGGATGGGCGTGCGCCGCGCGCCACCCGAGCCGCTGCACCGGCAACGGTGGCCGCCGCGCCGCGGATCAGGCTGCCGCGGCTGCTCAACCTGACCGACATGCAAGCCGAGACCGCGGCGCTGGTCACCGCGCTGAACGGGTTCGGCACGCGGCGTCCTGGGGCGGTACTGGCCAGCCTGTATCGGCATCTCGCTCACTGGCCACCCTATCTGTCATTTGCCTGGCTGCTGCTCGCACCGCTGGACGGCGACGGGCGGCTGGCCGCCGCCATCAATCAGGCACGGCGCGAGGCCCTGGTTCGGGCGGAGCGGTTGTTGGTTCGGCTGGGTGGTTCGGCATCCCCGCCGCCCGCGCTGGCCGCGGCGATCAGCTCGGCTATCGAGCCGTTCGTGGAGGACGTGATCGTCAAGATGCTCGTGATCTGCGCGTTCCTGCGCCGCGTCACGGCTTGAGGGACGGGCCATGACCGTGAAGGCGCTGGAAAGCATCGAGGGGTTCCGGGACAAGTGGCCTTTCGCCGCCCGCTATATGCGGGTCAACGGTTGGCGGATGCATTACATCGATGAAGGCGCCGGCGATCCCATCCTGTTGCTCCACGGCAATCCGACCTGGGGCTTTCTCTACCGCGATGTCATCCCGCCGCTGGTGAAGTGCGGTCGCCGCGTCATCGTCCCCGACATGATCGGCTTCGGCCTGTCCGAAAAACCGGCTCGCGAGCAGGCGCACACCCTGGACGGCCATATCGCCAACCTGACGGGCCTGGTCCGCCAGCTCGATCTGCAACGCCTGATGGTGGTCTGCCACGACTGGGGTGGGCCGACTGGCCTGGGTTTCGCGATGAGCAACCCGGAGCGAGTGTGCGCGCTGGCCGTCATGAGCACCTGGGCCTGGCCGACGCCGCCGGCCGAATTCCACACCCGCCTGTTTCCGTGGCGCACCATGCACGCGCCGCTGGTCGGGCCCTATCTGCTGGGCCGACACAATGTCCTGGCGCGGCGCGGGGTGTATCTGTCCGTCGTCGGTCGCGACAAATTCCGGCGCGAGGCGCAGGCCGCCTATGAGGCCGTCCTGCCCGATGCCGAGACTCGCCTGTTGACCTGGGTGTGGCCTCGCTGGATTCCCCTGGATGACACGGCCCGCGCCCAGGCCCGCTTCGCCTGGCTGGAAGCGGAACTGGCGAAGTCCAAATTGCCGACGCTGATCATCTGGGGACGCGAGGACGAGGTGTTCGAAGCCGCGACCTTCGCCGAACGCTTCAAGCGCCTGATGCCGCATGCCGATGGGCCACACATGGTGACCGGCCGGCACTTCCTGCAGGAGGATTCCGGCCCGGAGATCGCCCGGCTGATCGCGGCCTTCCTCGATAGACTGGGAAGTGCGTGATGGCTGACGTCGCGGTCATCGCCAGGCCCGCCACCGAGGGCACGCGCCAGGCGCTGGTGCTGACGGAAGACCGGCTCGGGCACTATCCGGAATTCCGCGCCTTCTTCGTGCGGACATTCGATCTCGATCGGATCGGGCTGTCCGAACCGGGGTTTGTCCGCGCGCCTTCTGGGACGGCTTATGCGCTGGTGTTCGTCGGGCGGAGCGGCGAGCCGTTTCCATCGGGGCTGGAGATCTACGCGATCGTCGAGGCGCTGGAACCGCTTGACGATGCGATGGTCGACAAGGACCTGTGGGCGATCCTCGGCTGGATGGTCGGCGACGTGGGCGCACCGTGGACAGTGGAGGACCTTCACGCGGCCGGCCGGCTGTATCGCATTCCGGCGGCGGGATGAGCGGATCCGGTTGGAACGGCCAAGACGGCATCACATGGGACTGTCTGGCGCGCCGTTGGAACCGTCACCCACACGCGACGCATTTGCGAAGGGAGGAATGACATTATGAGCATGAGCAACGTCAAGGCGCTTTGTTTCGATACCGGCGGCACTGTTCTTGACTGGCATACCGGTATGCGGACGGCGCTTGCCGCTGTTGGCGCGCGCCACGGTGTCGAGCGCGACTGGGCCACGCTCGCCAACGAATTCCGCCGTCGCTCCCTCAAACTGATCGTGAACCATGGCGAACACGCGCCAGCCACGATGACTTTCGACGACGCGCATCGTGACGCACTTGATCAAGTTCTTGCCGACAATGGGCTTGGCGTATTCAGCGAGGAAGAGCGCCGCACATTGTGGTGGGATACGATCCATGGCCTGAAATGCTGGCCGGACTTCCCCGATTCACTGGCGCGGCTGCGCGGCAAGTTCATTTGCGTCTCTTTCACGCTGCTGAGCTTCCGCATCGTCATGGATACGGCCAGGCAAAACCGAATTTCCTGGGATGCCGTCATCTCCTGCGAGGCAATCGGCAAATACAAAGTCCTGCCCGAAGCCTACAAGACCTGCGCCAGATTTCTTCAGCTCGATCCCAGCGAATGTTGCATGGTCGCCTGCCATAACTTCGATCTCAACGCCGCCAAGGCCTGCGGTTACCGGACGGCCTTCATCCGCCGGCCCGACGAATGGGGCGCGGAAGGGCCGCCAGACCCGGAGCCAGATCCACGGCAGGACATCGTCGTCGCAAGTTTCCCTGACCTTGCGGAAAAGCTCGGCGCATGACGACAGACTTTTCGTACGATCCGGTAACGGCAATCGATGAGGCGCAGGCCACCGGAGAAACCGCCGTATTGTTTGCCGAGATTCGCCAAACCATGCGCATCCCTTTGGTCACCTCCATCTGGCGTGGACTGGCGGGCATGGATGACAGCCTGCGCCTGACCTGGGCCGCCGCGAAGCCAATATACGAAAGCGGCGAGCCCGAGCGCGCGCTGACGCGCAGTGTTGCTGCGGTCGGCCTGCCCCGCCCGGAACCGTTGGCGCCCACCGCACTTGCCTGCGTGGGACTCACAGAAAGCGATATCGTCGCGGCGCGCGCTGTCATCGCTGCTTACAATCGCTCCAACGGCCTGAACCTGATGGCACTCGCCGCCTTTATCGCGCCATTGGCGACGGGCGCGACCGCAGAGTCGGCCACCGGTGCGGCGGAATCCCTGCCAAACTGGCCGCCGCTGCCGCCTCTGCTGCCCCGTGAGGCGGTCAAGGCTGATACGTGGAACATGATCCGGCATGTGAACGCGTTCGGTTCGGCAGGTGTCGATTTCGGGCGTAGCGACGTTCTGGCGTCATCTGGCGCATTGGCCGGCGCTTCTCGCGCTGATCCACGCCGCCTTCGCGCCGCTCCAATCACACGGACTGATCGAGGAAGCGAACGCCCGGCTGGTTACGCTCGGTGCGGCGGAAGGCGCGCGCATGGCGCATCTGCGTCTGCCTCCATCGGCGCTGTCTCGCCAGGCGCTCATCACGATCACTGGTTATGTCGGAAGTCCCAGCCAGGTGGCGCGCATGGTCACGATCGGCCATGCCCTGGCTGATTGGCTGGATCGATAACGCGTTTCACCGAGCCGGCACCTCGTGTGACTTTGTCGTTTGAAGGGGTCTGCTTCACTCTCGGTGCAAGGTGTCGGGTCGCCGGCCGGTCAAGCTGCTGAAATTACTGTTCAATCGGGCCTCCAAGCTCGTCTGCTGCGGCGCGTCATTGGATTGGCCAGCCGCCGCCAGTTTGTCGAGCACCTGCAATGCCTTGGGGACGGCATGGCCCCTCAGCCTGCACCGAGAGTGAAGCAGACCCGTTCAAACGACAGCGTGCCAGCCGCCCAAGGCATCACCTCCGACGAGCATATCGACGCGCTCCCACGCGGCACCGCCGGCGTGACGGCGTTCACCACCTACGGCGCGGAGAGCCGCAGCCGGGGCACGACCTGGACCGTCATCTCCGAAGGCGCGCTGATGGAGGCGGAGCGGCACCGCCAGGCGCTCGGCGACATCACCCCCATCACGAGGGAGCGGCTCTGGGAACGGGCCGCCGAGGATATGTCCGAGAAGCCGTACAAGGCCCTTGGCATCGACCTTCTGGGCGACGCTCTCCGGGACCGCGAGGCGGCGATCGACACCTTCATCGAATGCCAACAGACGATGGAGTCCGCCGTGCTTGCGGACCCGGAGGCTGGCCCGAAAGCCTTCCGCCGGCGGCGGCAACAACGCGCCCATAGTTGGCGTTTAGTCGAATGAGGGGGCCCCTCCAACGTACGCATCCCGTCCGCCGACGCCCCGGGTTGCAATGGGTGGAGAGGGGACTCGGCCACTGCCGAGATTCCGGTGGGCCGGATAGTGAGCGGACAATTGGACGTGCGTCATTCGACCAGGATATTCTCGTGCTTCAACTCCGCCTCGACGAAGGCAGCGAATGCGCGGGCCTTGGCGGTCGGCATGCGGCCCATGGGATAGACAGCCCATAGGTCAAGCAGTGGCAGTGACCAGTCTGTCAGCACCGTGCGCACGTCGCCCGAGGCGAGCTCCGGGCTGAACATCCAGGCGGAAGCAATGGCCAATCCCATATCGGCCAGAACGGCAGCCCGCACGCCTTCGGCCACGTTGACCCGAAGCGGACCCGAGACGCTGACTGACACTTCGGCCGAACCCTGTCGGAAGCGCCAGGTATCGCCCTGCCTTGCATAGATGACTGCTTCATGGGCGGTGAGCTCGGCCGGCGTCGCCGGTACCCCCGACCGCGTGAAGTAGGCGGGAGTCCCCACGACATAATGTGGGACGGAACCGACCTTTCGTGCCGTCAGGGAGGATGAGTCTTCAAGCGAGCCCATTCGCAGCGCGACGTCTACGCCCTCCTCTACAAGGTCGATGATTCTATCGTCGAGAATCACATCCATCGTCAGGCCGGGATGTGCTGCCAGGAATTTCGGCAGGCGAGGAATGACGTGCATTCGCGCGAAGGTCACGGCGGCACAGACACGCAGACGACCCGTCAGGCCGGCACCGGCTCCGCGCGCGACCAGCTCCGCCTCGTCCGCCTCCTCGATCGCCCGCCGCGCACGGTCATAAAAACTCTGCCCGGCCTCGGTCGGCGATAGCCCGCGCGTGGAACGCATCAAGAGCCGCACACCCAGCCGCGCCTCCATTTGCGCGATGGCCTTGGAGACCGCCGGCTGACCGACATTCAGTGTCCGCGCCGCTGCCGAGAACGAGCCGGTCTCGACGACGCGGACAAAGGTTTCCATCGCGGCCAGCCGATCCATCCGCTTACCCCCCAGGCCCCATTCCTCCAGGGAATAAAGCTTATCGCCGTGCCATGCCTGCCGCGCCAGCCCTGTGCTCGCTAGGTTCGTCACGGCGCGCATTCCACCGCCAGCACGAGATTCCGGAGAAACGCGATGCCCCTGCAAGCCAGGCTCGATGCTTTCAAGGCCGATTTTGAGGCCGGCAAGCCCCCTTACAGCATGCCGCGCACGGTGATTGAGACCATGCACCGGGCAACCGCCGAACTGATCGCCTTGGGCGCCGGGTCACGCGCCTTGAAGGCCGGTGATACTGCCCCGCCCTTCATGCTGAACGACGCGAACGGCTATGCCGTCGCCTCGTCCGTGCTGCTCGCGCAAGGCCCGCTTGTCGTCAGCTTCTACCGCGGCGTCTGGTGCCCGTACTGCAATATGGAGTTGCAGGCGCTGCAGGAGGCGCTGCAGGCGTTCCGCGCGCTTGGCGCGCAACTCCTGGCGATCTCGCCGCAAAATGCCGTGAACAGCCGCAAGTCGATGCGCGACAACGGGCTTGATTTTCCTATTCTTTCCGACCCCGGCAACGAGACGGCGGCCGCATTCGGGCTGCGCGTCGCGTTGCCGGGCTACCTTGTCGACCTGTACAAGAGCCTCAAGAATGACTTGCCAGCCTTCAACGGCGATACGAGTTGGACGCTGCCGATGCCGGGCCGCTTCGTGATCGGCCAGGACGGGATCATCCGGTACGCGGAGGTCAATCCGGACTACACGCACCGTCCCGAGCCATCGGACATGCTGCCAGTCCTGCGCACTCAGGCGGCCCGCGTCGCATAGTGGTACCGCCCGGTCGGGCTTGGTCCCGGCCGCACTCCCGAAGAGCAAACGCAAGACATGGAGAGCGCGATGCCGGGACCAGAACGGCTGGACGTGCTGATCCTGGGCAGCGGCCAGGGCGGCAAACTGCTGGCGTGGCACATGGCGCGGTCGGGGCGGCGCACTGCCGTCGTGGAGCGGCGGTATGTCGGCGGCTCCTGCCCCAACATCGCCTGCATGCCCAGCAAGAACGAGATCTGGGGCGCGCGGGTTGCGCACCTGGCACGGCACGCAGCACAGTTCGGCACGATGACCGGCACCGTGGCCACCGACATGGCGAAGGTCCGCCAGCGAAAGCGCGACATGGTCGAGCGCGAGGTCGCAGCGCACCTGCAGAACTACAAGGCGAGCGGTGCCGAACTGATCATGGGGACCGGGCGGTTCGTGGCGCCGAAGACGCTGGAGGTGGAATTGAATGCAGGCGGGACGCGCCTGCTGACAGCCGAACAGGTGTTCCTCAACCTCGGATCGCACGCGGCCATCCCGGGCGTTCCGGGCCTCGAGGATGCTCGGCCACTCACGCATATCGATGCTCTGGAACTGGACTACGTGCCACAGCACCTGATCCTGCTCGGCGGCGGCTATGTCGGGTTGGAAATGGCGCAGGCCTACCGCCGCTTCGGCAGCCGCGTGACAGTGATCGAGTCAGGGCCGCAGCTCATGGGTCGGGAGGACCCGGACGTCGCGGACGCCATGCAGCGGATCCTGAGTGATGAAGGCATCCGCCTTCTGCTGTCTGCAGAGACGCGCAACGTGCGCGGGCGCTCCGGCCAGGGGGTGTCGCTGTCTGTGCACGCCGCCTCCGGCGAGGAGACGATCGAGGGCAGCGACATCCTGGTCGCTGCCGGCCGCATCCCGAACACGGCAGGGATCGGGCTTGAGCAGACCGGCGTCAAGCTGGACGCGCGCGGCTACATCCGCGTCAACGAGCGCCTCGAGACGGTGGCGCCCGGCATCTGGGCGCTGGGGGAATGCGCAGGCAGCCCGCAGTTCACGCATGTCTCCGTCGACGACTTTCGGATCATCGCGGACAACCTGACCGGAGGGACGCGCAGCACACACGACCGGCTGGTGCCGTACTGCGTGTTCACCGATCCGCCGCTCGCCCATGTGGGGCTGAGCGAACGCGATGCGCAGCACGCTGGGATCGCCGCGCGCGTCGCACGGCTGCCGATGGAGGCCGTGCTGCGGGCGCATACCACGGACGAGATGCTCGGTTTCATGAAAGTGCTCGTCGGCGGCAGCGACGATCGCATCCTCGGTTTCACGATGATCGGCTCCGAGGCAGGCGAGGTCATGGCCGCGGTGCAGACGGCGATGCTGGCGGGGCTGCCCTATCCCAGACTCCGCGACGCCGTCATCGCACATCTGACGGTCGCGGAGGGGCTGGGCTTCCTGCTCGGGAACGTGCCGCCACGCTCGTCTGTTGCCCGAACGACACAGAGACCGCTGCGAGCGCAGCTTGCAATAAGGAGAGGATCAATGACTCGCTTTGATGCCTATCGCAACAGTTTTCCCAATGCCCGTCTCAGCCGTTCGCCGACGGGCGTGCTTGAAGTGGCGCTTCACACCGATGGCGGAACGCTGATCTTCAACGGTCACACGCACGAACAGTTCGTCGACCTGTTTCACGCGATCGGTTCCGATCCCGACAACCGGGTCGTCATCCTGACCGGCAGCGGCGATGCGTTCATGGAGAAGATCACCCTCGACGGCTTCGATTTTTTTACCCCGCAGGGCTACGACAAGATCTACCGCGAGGGCAGAAAGGTCCTGATGAACCTTCTCGACATCGAGGTGCCGCTGATCGCCGCGGTGAACGGGCCGATGCGGCTGCATAGCGAGTACATCCTGCTTGCCGACATCGTGCTGGCGACACCGTCGACGGTGTTTCAGGACAAGCCGCACTTCGAGTTCGGCATCGTGTCCGGCGACGGTGTCCATTTGCTGTGGCAGGAGGCGATCGGCACGATACGCGGACGCTATTTCATCCTCACCCGCCAGGAGCTCGATGCCGAGACCGCGAGGACATGGGGCGCGGTCAACGAGATCGTCCCGGCCGACAGGCTGCTCGCCCGCGCCCGCGAGATCGGCGAAGGCCTCGCCGCCCTGCCGCCGCTGGCGACGAGCTACACGCGCATCGCGATGACCCAGAAATTGCGCCGCATCATCGACGAGGGAGTGACCCTCGGGCTCGCCTTGGAGGGCATCTCCGCGGCAGATATTGCTCACTCCAGAACCGCGGGTTGAATCATCGGCGCGCCGCGCCGCATCGCGCCACGACATGCACCCTCATTCGGAGGAGTGGAGAATGGGCAACGCGAGCAGGTCCCAACCGAACGCCACAGTCGAAAGCCAACCTGATGCCGCAAGGATGGCGGAAACCGGATCTCAAAGCATGCGCGTGAGCGTCACCGTGAACGGCCACGCTCGCACGATCATGGTCGAACCGCGCATGACCCTGCTTGACGCGCTGCGTGAAGAACTGGCGCTGACCGGCACGAAGAAGGGGTGCGATAGGGGTGAGTGCGGCGCATGCACCGTCCACGTTGAAGGCCGTCGCGTTCTGTCCTGCATGACCTTGGCGGCGATGCAGGACGGCAAGCGGATCATCACGATTGAAGGATTGGAGCACGACGGCATGCTCCATCCGCTCCAGGCGTCGTTCATCGAGCACGATGGGTTCCAGTGCGGCTTTTGTACGTCCGGGCAGATCATGTCGGGCGTTGCCGTGATCGAAGAGGCGAAAGCGGGCTGGCCCAGCGCCGCGACGGCCGACATCACGAAGCCGTTCGCCCTCTCGGACCTGTCGAGCGCGGAGATCCGAGAGCGGATGAGCGGCAATCTCTGCCGTTGCGCCTGCTATCCCAACATCGTCGACGCCGTGGCCGATGCGATGGGAAGGAGCTGAACCATGCACAGCTTCGCGTTGTCGCGGGCCGATGATCCGGCAAAGGCCATCGCGGCTCACGCCAGGGACGAACAACTCGCCTTTATTGCGGGAGGTACGGACCTCCTCGGCCTGATGAAGGACCGTGCGGCGCTTCCCGAGCGCCTGCTGGACATCAACGGACTAGCCGATATGGCGCGGATCGAAGCGTTGCCGGACGGCGGCCTGCGCATTGGCGCGCTGGCCCGGATGAGCGACGTGGCGGCGAACATCGACCTCCGCGGGCGCTTTCCCGTCATCGCCGAAAGCCTGCTGTTCGCCGCATCCGGCCAGTTGCGTAACATGGCGTCGATCGGCGGCAATATCATGCAGCGAACGCGCTGCGCCTATTTCCGCGACGACGATGGCCCGCCGTGCAACAAGCGGCGACCCGGCTCCGGCTGCTCGGCCCGCTACGGCCGCAATCGCAATCACGCGATCTTCGGATGGTCCGACGCCTGTGTTGCCACCCATCCTTCCGACCTTGCGGTGGCACTGGCGGCCCTGGACGCAAACGTCGTTGTGCTCGGGCTGGCGGGAGAGCGTTTGATCCCGTTCACGGACTTCCATCGCCTGCCTGGCAGCACGCCGGAGCGCGACAACATGCTCGGCCGCGGCGACCTAATCGTCGCGATCGACGTGCCCCCAAGGGTCGAGGGCCGTGCTTCTCACTACCTGAAGGTCCGTGATCGCGAATCCTACGAGTTTGCCCTTGTGTCCGCGGCGGCCGCGGTCGCGACCGATCGCAGGCACCTCCGCTCGGTGCGGCTCGCCATGGGCGGCATTGCGCACAAACCCTGGCGCCTCGCAGCGGCCGAAACAGCACTGCGCGGCGTTTCGTTGGACGATATCGACGCGCTTAGGTCGGCGATCGCCGAATCCTTCATCGATGTTCGGCCGCTCGACCACAACGGTTTCAAGGTTGAGCTTGCCCAGCGCGTCGCTTTGCGTGCGCTGCAAACCGCGGGAGAACGCGCATGAACGCGGTCGGACAACCGATTTCACGCGCCGATGGATGGCTGAAGGTGACCGGCCGCGCGCGTTACACGGCAGATGTCCCGCTCGTGGGCGCCGCACACGCTACCATCGTGCACAGCACCATTGCAAACGGGCGGACAGTATCGATCGATGTCATCGCCGCCGAGCAGGCACCGGGTGTACTGGCAGTGTTTACATATCGCAACATGCCGCGGATGAACCCGACACCCAGGCCCTGGAGCCACCTCCATCCACACGGCCAAGGTTACCTCCCGCTTCAGGACGACAAGATCCACTACGCGGGCCAGCCGATCGCATTGGTGGTCGCGACGACGCGCGATCAGGCAATGCACGCTGGCACACTGATCAGTGCGGAGTACGAAGCTGAGCAGCCGGTCGTATTCAACCGCCAGATAGCCAACGAGGCCGTCGATCCTCCGCAGTTCCTGTGGCCGGTCGCATCGTCGGTCGGTGACGCCGACAAGGGAATCCGAGACGGTGCCGTGCGGATCGAACAGACCTACACGACCTCGGACCGGCATCACAATCAAATGGAGCCACATGCGACCGCGGCTGTCTGGGATGCGGACGGCGCGCTGACGCTCTATGAGGCCACCCAACACATCTTCGGGGCCAGGGAACTGGTGTCGATCGTGCTCGGCGTGCCGGTCGGGAAGATCAACGTCGTGTCGCATTTTCTTGGCGGCGGCTTCGGCGGAAAGGCTTATGTCTGGCCGCATACGCTGCTGACTGCGCTCGCGGCGCGAGTGCTGAACCGGCCGGTGCGCATCCAGCTTACGCGCGCGCAGATGTATTCGATGGTCGGCCACCAGACCGCGACGACCCAGACGATAGCGCTCGGCGCCGATAAGGACGGTAAACTGACCGGCATTCGCCATGAAAGCATTTCGGCGACACCGGTATTCGACAACTATATCGAATACGCGGCGATCGCGTCTCGACATTTGTGGGCCGCCAGCGGGGGAATCTCGACGAACCACAAGGTCGTCCATGTGAACCACAACACGCCGACGGCAATGCGCTCTCCGCACGAGGCCCTCGGCCATTTCGCGCTCGAAAGCGCGATGGACGAACTCGCTTACGCGACCGGCGTCGATCCGGTCGCGCTACGTTTGCTCAACGACACCAAAATTGACCCGCTGAGTGGTCGTCCCTTTTCGACGCGCGCGATGCGCGCGTGCCTGACGAAAGGTGCCGCCCGTTTCGGCTGGGACAAACGGACGCCCGAGCCGGGTTCGATGCGCAACGGTCGCTATTTGGTTGGCCAGGGGATGGCAGGCGCGATCTACACGCATTGGAGATGGCCGGCGAAAGCACGAGTTACGATCGATCGTGACGGTTCCGCACTCGTCGAGGCCGGGACGCACGACCTCGGCACCGGCACCTATACCGTGCTGCGGCAGGTGGCTGCCGACGCGCTCGGCCTGGCCCCGGAGAAGGTGACCGTACGACTGGGCGATACGAGATTGCCCGAGTCCCACGCGTCGATTGGTTCGGCCACGATGGCCAACGCTGGCGCGTCGGTCATGCTCGCGGCGAAGGCCGCCCGCGAGAAGGCGATCGAGCTGGCTCTGACCGGTCGGGAGGCCCCTTTTGCCGGCTCGGTTCCCGAGGACGTGCTCATCGACGACGGCAGACTGGCGCTGGTGAGAAAGAACGTGGACATCACCTATACCGAGCTGCTGGCGCGCAATGGGCTTACCGAACTGGTGGCCGACGGGGACTATGATCCGGTCGAGGAGGCCAACGGACCGAAAGCGATCTTCAGCTTCTCCGCCGTGTTCGCGGAAGTGCGCGTCGACCCGGAACTTGGGTTGGTGCGCATGAGCCGCTTCGTTGGTGCTTACGACGCGGCTCGCATCATCAACCCCAAGACCGCGCGGAGCCAGGCGATCGGCGGCATCATCTGGGGAATCGGGCAAGCGCTGCTCGAGCAGTCAGAAACGGATCCGCTGATGGGCCGCTTCCTCAACCGCAACTACTCCGGTTACCTCGTTCCGACCAACGCCGACATCCCGGAACTCGATGCGCTGTTTGTCGGTGGCTTCGACGAAGATGCGAGCCCTCTTGGCGCCAAAGGTCTAGGCGAGCTGACTGCTGTGTCGGTGGCACCCGCAATCGCCAATGCGGTCTACCACGCGACTGGAAAGCGCGTGCGCGATCTACCGATTACAGTTGAGAAGCTTTTGTGAAGTAGCGTAAGGAGCGACTGGCGATGCCTCTCGTGGTCACGAGCGCAGCCGGGGCAAATGGCGATGGTTACGGCACCCTGCTCGCATTTGATGACGATGGCAAGCCGGTCGACGTCTTCGGTGAAGACAGATGTATCGTGGATCCGCCTGGTTTGGCGGTCGAGCAGAAGCAAGAGCTGCTGTATCTCAACAGCATCGATCGTATGCTGGCCCTCGATACCGCGGGCAGGGTCGTGCGAGATACCGGTATGACAAACGGGCTGAATCCCGGCTTAGACTGGAGATGTCTGAAATGCTGCTCAAGGGTAAGAAGGTTGTCGTAATTGGCGGCAGCTCCGGCATCGGCTTGGCGATTGCCCGCCAAGCTCGAGCGGAAGGGGCTTCGCTGGTCATCGTCGGCCGGGATCCGGTGAAGGTCTCGAATGCGGCGTCAATGCTTGGCGGCGATGCTCAGGGCGTCGTGGGTGATGCCCATGACCACTCTGCCCTTGAGGAATTCATCGCGGCCTTGCCCGAGTTCGACCATCTTGTCTCGATGATTGGTGACACCATGGCGGGCGGCTTCCTGCATACGCCGCTCGACACAATGCGGCATGTGCTGCACTCGAAGTTCTGGACCAATCTGCTGATCGCCCGTTTCGCCGCGCCCCTCGTGCGCGACGGCGGCAGCATGACGTTCACCTCGGGAAGCGGTGTCCGGGCGCAGGAGGCGGCGGCGAGCTACGTGGCGAACCAGGCGCTCGCCGCCATGGCGCAAGGACTGGGTTCGGAACTCGGCCCCCGCGTGCGTGTGAACGTCGTCGCCCCGGCGTTCATGGACACGGCCTTGTGGCGCGCGAAGCCACGCGAGGACATAGACGCCAGGATACGCTCCTATTCCCAGATCAATCCCCTGGGGCGTCTCGGGACGCTGGAAGAAGTCGCATCGGCTTACATCTTCCTAATGGTCAATACGTACACGACGGGCCAGGTCTTGCAGATCGACGGCGGCATGATGCTACGGAAATAACTCTGGTGGCATGAGCTATGACCTCTGAGTGATCTTCTGGCCAGCCTGTGCGTGGGGTCACCAGACGATTTGTTCAAAACTGCACGTTAAGCCGTTTGGCGACCGCAGATTGCTCTTTCGCAATCGAGGGTATGCGAAAGAGGCTCTTCCGGTTTGAAATGGGCTGCTGTTCATCAACAGTGCCACCGACTGTCAATCGGCACGCAAAAGGGGCTCTGACTCACTCTCGGTGCAGGTCGGATAGGTTTGGCGAGCACGAGTCGGAGGGAGCTTGCCGTGCGCCGTGGATCATTCCAGTCGGTGTCGCCCGCTGGGCTTCTCATTGAGGCGGTGACCGCCGAACCCGACCGGCTGCTGATCATCGCCCGTCCAACAGCGTGTGACGCGGCTTGCCCCGAGTGCGGTCGGCGGTCTGGGCGGGTCCATAGCCGATATGATCGGCACCTCATGGACCTTCCCTCGCACGGCCGAACTGTCCATCTGCGGGTCCAGGCCCGTCGGTTCCGATGCGCCACCATCATATGCCCGCGGCGGATTTTCGGCGAACCTCTCGCCGACAGTGTGGCACCTCGGGCGGCCAGGCGCACAGCAAGACTTGAGGGCATCGTCCACCATCTCGGGATCGCCTTGGGCGGCCGTCCAGCAGCAAACCTGGCGTGACGCCTCATGCTGCCGGTGAGCCGGGACACGCTGCTGCGGGTGTTGCGGCGGCGAGCACAAGCGCCGAGTGGGCCCGTCCGCATCATCGGCATCGACGACTTTGCGTGGAAGCGAGGTCAGCGTTACGGCACCGTGGTGTGCGACCTGGAACGGCGCCGGATCATCGACCTGCTGCCAGACCGGGAGCCAGGAACAGTGGCAGCGTGGCTGGCGACCCATCCCGAAATCGCCGTGGTCTCCTGGGACCGTGGTGCCGGGTATGGCCGTGCTGCATTGAGGGGCGCTCCACAGGCGACCCAGGTCGCCGACCGCTGGCACCTGATGGAGAACGCCAGCGCGGCATTCCTGGAGGCGGTGCGCCGGTCGATGCGGGCCATCCGTCAAGTGCTCGGCTCCGCCGTCATTGACCCGGCTTTGCTGACGTCTGCCGAACGCATCCAGTACGATGGTTTCCAGCGCCGGCAGGACAGTAGCCGGGCGATCAAGGCGCTGGCGGCGGCGGGGAAGTCGATCAAGGAGATTACACGCAGTACCGGTCGCAGCCGCAAGCTGGTCCGCAGCGTGCTACGGGGTGGCGATGGCGATGTGTTCCGCTGCCGGATCAGGGTGCTGGAACCCCACACTCCGATGCTTCGGGCCGAGTGGGAGGCGGGCTGCCGCAACGGGGCCGAGCTATGGCGCCGTCTCTGTGATGGCGGCTTCAGAGGCGGCCTTCGGGTGGTCACGGAATGGGCCACCAGGCAGCGGCGCAGCGAGAAGGCGGGGGTGGAGCTCTCCCGAACGGCGCCGCCTGCACGCTTGCTGAGCCGGCTCATGACGACGCGGCGTGATGACCTGTCCAAGGCGGACGCCGTCACGGTGGCGGCTATCGAGACGGGTGTGCCGACACTTGCGGCCGCACGTGACCTGATGGAGCAGTTCCATCGCCTGTTCAGGGTCCAAGACACCAATGCGCTGGTCAGGTGGGTGACTGACGCCAGCACCAGTCTGCTCGCCTCGTTCTGCAAGGGCATCGTCGCCGACCTCGCCGCAGTCAGGGCCGCCCTGACCGAACCGTGGTCGAACGGGCAGACGGAGGGCCAGATAACCAAACTCAAGCTGGTCAAGCGCCAGATGTATGGCCGTGCTCGCCTTGACCTGCTCCGTGCGCGTCTCGTCGTGACAGCGTGACCATGCGGTAGCCGAACTGCACCGAGAGTGAGTCAGAGCCCCACTTCGGTGCCGATTTATAACCAGCACCCCCCGGGGCACGGTCAAAACCGTCGCCTGATCCTGTCCGGCTCCGGGGGGCCCACTCCACTCACGCGAGCCGGCCTCTCCATCACGAACGCGCGATCACGCACGTGACTTCCTGATACCTTGCCAGTGTGCTCTATCTGGCAAGATTAGGTCTATGAATCAAATACCTAAGACGAATGACGTTGCGACTGAAAACCGTTGAACCCTTCCACCGTCCCAAGAGTCTTTGTGTTTATTTAACAACCGCCGCAACAACCGTGCGCGAGGCCGGGATCTTCAACTCATCAAGGTAGTCAGCCCACCACTGCATCATCGACACGCGTTCGTCCCAATGCTCGCCACGGGCATAGGCCGCGCGGACGCTGTTGCCTTCGATATGGGCAAGCTGGCGCTCGATGGCGTCTGGATGCCACTTGCCGGACTTATTCAGGAGGCTCGATGCCGTCGCGCGAAAGCCGTGGCCGGTCGCCTCGTCCTTGGCATATCCCAGCCGCCTGAGCGCGGCGTTCAGGGTGCCATCGGAGATTGGGCGCGACGGCGAACGAACGCCAGCGAACAGGAAATTGCCTCTCGAGATCGAACGAAGCGCGCCGAGCAATTCCACGGCCTGGCGAGATAACGGCATCTGGTGCGGCCGCCGCATCTTCATTCGGGACGCGGGGATCGACCACACCGCTCGTTCTAAGTCGAACTCGGTCCATTCAGCCAAGCGCAATTCGCCGGGTCGGGGAAACAAGAGCGCGAGCAATTGCAACGCGATCCGCGTGCCTGGCTGCCCATCGAATGCGTCGATGGCGCGCAGCAGGGCGCCAAATTTCCTGGCGTCCGTGATCGCCGCACGCGGCGTTGCCTTGACTTGCGTCAAAGCGCCCCGGAGGGCGTAGGTCGGGTCGATTTCGGCACGGGCGGTGGCGATCGCGTATCTGAATACGCTGCCAATCGTTGACCGAAGCCGACGAGCCGATTCGAATCTTTCGCGAGCTTCGAGAGACTGCAGGACTTTCAGGATAGCGGGCGCCGCGATCTGACGGATTGGTTGGTCTCCAAACTCTGCGTTGGCGAAGCCAAGGAGCCACTCAACCTTTGCTATGGTCGCTTCTGACCGCTTCTCCCGCCGGAGCTTCGCGACATACTCAGCGGCGATGTGGCGGAACGTCGGGGCGTCTGCCCGAGCCTGAGCCCGTCGCTTTTTTTCGAGCGCCGGATCCAGGCCATCCGCCAGTATGCGCTTCGCGTCCTCTCGCGCCTGGCGGGCACGCGCCAACGGAACCGTGGGGTAGACCCCGAGCGCGAGCAGCTTTTGCTTACCGTCGAACCGATAGGCGAACCGCCACAATCGGGCGCCGGTCGGCTGCAGCCATAGCTGGAGCCCGCCACCATCAGTCAGTTTCTGGAGCCTGGGTCCGGGTTGTGCTGACCGGCACTTCGCGTCCGTCAAAGGCATCGGCTTGCCCTCCTGGGAGGCACGATACCAACAGGGGGGTCGGATACCAACATGGATACCAGCAGACGAAGGTCGATACCGGGGGCACGCCATGGTATCCGCGGCTACGCCACCGCGCGCTAAATCCCCTACATCAGGGCGATTTATCAGTGGCATAAGAGGGCCATAGCGTGGCCCTGGCGGTGAAAAGAAACAATGGAGCAGAGGGGAATGGTGCCCAGGGGCGGAATCGAACCACCGACACTGCGATTTTCAGTCGCATGCTCTACCAACTGAGCTACCTGGGCGCCGCGCCGGATTAGCCCATGCCGGAGCCACGATCAAGCCGCCGCGCGGCGGGAAACGGCACCGTCCCGTCCGGTGCCTCGGCGGCGCGCTCAGGGCTCTCCTGTGCCGGGGCGTCCTCTTCCCCGACCGGGCGGCCGGGCAGTACGTACTGCCCGGTCAGCCACCGGCCGAGATCGACATCCGCGCAGCGGCGGGAGCAGAACGGGCGCGCGGCGGCCGTGACCGGACGCCCGCAGACCGGACAGCGCGCCGCCGCCATGATCGAGGCCCCCTGGTCAGCCCCGCTGCACCAGTTCGATCTTGTAGCCGTCCGGGTCCTCGACGAAGGCGATGATCGTGGTGCCGAACTTCACCGGGCCGGGCTCGCGGCGTGATCTTCGCCCCGGCCGGCGCGCAGGCCGTCGCAGGTGGCCTTCACGTCCGGCACGCCGATCGCGAGATGGCCGAAGGCGGTGCCCTTGCTCGTAGTGGTCCACGCCATAGTTGTAGGTGAGCTCGATCACCGAGGTGCTGTCCTCGTCGCCGTAGCCGACGAAGGCGAGGGTGTATTTGCCGTCCGGCACGTCGCGCCGGCGCAGTTCCTTCATCCCCAGCAGCTTGGTGTAGAAATCGACGCTGCGCTGCAGGTTGCCGACGCGCAGCATGGTGTGCAGGAAGCGGCTCATGCGGTCTCTCCGTCGCTGGTGAATGATCGTAGGGTCGAGACCTAGCAGGAAAACCCCCGCCGCGTCTGCCGCTCCCCCGAGGGTGTCGCGTTCGGCCAGCAAGGTGCCCCCGGCCTCGAAGGCGATGCCGCGCAGCCCGGCGGCGGCGGCGGCGCGCACGGTCTCGGGCCCGATCGTCGGCAGGTCGGCGCGGCGGTCCTGGCCGGGCTTGACCAGCTTCACCAGCACCCCGCCCGGGCCCGGGCCGCGCCAGGCCGGCGGCGCGGGCGAGCATCGCGTCGGTGCCCTCGATCGCCTCCACCGCCAGCACGAGGCCTTGCTGCACGACGCAGCCCTGACCCACATCGGCCGCCCCCAGCGCGCGCGCGACAACAATGCCGCGGGCGATGTCCGCCCGCGCCGTCGCATCCGGCGCGGCGGTCGTCGAGCAGGCCGACGGGCGCCAGCGCCGCGGTCAGTACCTCCTGCGCGCCGAGGACGCGGAACCCTTCCTCCCCCAGCACCCGGATCACCGCGGCGAGCAGCCCGTCGTCGCCGGCGAACGGCCGCCCGGCCGAGGCGGGCGAGGATGCGCGCGCCCTCGGCGTCGGGGCGCAACGCCAGCAGGTTGGGCCGGCGCACCCGGCCGATCAGCACGAGGTCGCGACAGCCCTGCGCGTGCAGCGCCGCCAGGATCGCGCCGGCGGCACCGATGCGCAGAACGGTGTGCGGCCAGGGGGCGAGCACGGCGGCGTCGGCGTGACCGGCCAGGCCGACCAGGAAGACCCGCCGCCCCGCGGCGGCGGCGGCGGCGGCCACCTGCCCCGGCAGTCCCCGCCGCCGGCGAGGATGCCGAGCGGACCGGGCACGGTGGGGTCCGGTCGGATCTGTTCCGACAAGGTCGGGTCGGTCGGCAAGGTGGTGCTGCCTGGCATCGGTCGTGGTTCCCCTGCCGCCGCCCTGCGGGCTCCGGCAGCCGCCGGCTTTTCCGCCGCCGATGCACCGGGGGCAAGTCGCCCCCCGGCGATCGGACGCCGTAAGCGACGGCCGGAAGGGGCCCCAGGGTCGTGCACGAGGTAGTCGTGCGCGAGGTATCCGTGTGCGAGGCCTGCTTCAGCCCGGACCGACCCTCCGTAGGCGCGGCTACTCCCCGGCGATCGCATCCGCGCGCGGGGTCGGCACCCCCGCGCGCACCGGCGGGCGGAACCGCAGCGGCACGATGATCAGCCCCGCCGCGATGGCCATCACCCCGGCGACGGTGATCGCGAACGGGAACCCGTGCCGGACGATGAGCAGGGTGGAGAGGATGCCGCCGTACAGCCCGCCGGTACCCTTGGCGAGGGCATACAGCACCCCGTAATTCCCGCCTGCAGAACTGTGCCCGTAGTAGTGGCCGATGGTGATCGGGAACAGCGAGAACAGCGACGCCCAGAAGAAGATCGCCAGGATCGCGGCGGCGACGAACAGGATGTCGCTGTGCGCAAGCCCCGCGTAGACGGTAAGGAACAGCAACAGGCCGCAGGCGGTGTAGCTCAGCACCATCATGTTCTCCGGCCCGAAGCGGTCTGACAGGCCGCCGAGAATGAGCTTGCCGAAGCCGTTGGCGATCGCGATGCCGCCGGCGGCGGCGGTCGCGGCGGTCGCGGTGAAGCCGAAGCTGTTCGAATAGGCGACCATCTTGCTCATGCCCGCGAGGCCGGCGCTCGAGATCAGGATGAACGAGGCGATCAGCACCCACATCTGCCAGGTGCCGAGCGCCTCAGTGACGCTGTAGTCGTGCTGCGACGGCCGGGCGCGCGCGCCGGTCTTCGGCACCCAGCCCGGGGGCGTCCAGCCGCGCGGCGGGTCCCGCATGAACAGGGCGGCCAGCACCGAGACACCGCCAATGATCGCGGCCATCGCGTAGATGACGTGGAAGAACACCGAGCTCGGCGCCGTGTGGGGGATCGCACGGATGGGGAAGATGAACGGCAGCGAGCCCCAGGAGAAGGCACCCGCGATCAGCCCCGTCATCAGCCCGCGCCGGTCGTGAAACCACTTGTTGCCGGTGCTGACGGCATTGTTATAGATGAAACCCGTGAAGAAGCTGCCGATGCACCACAGGGTGACGACCAGCGGATAGGACGGCCCGAGCGACAGCGCGAAGATGCCGAGCCCCGCGAGCACACCGCTCACCGCCGTGGTCCAGCGCGGCCCGAACCGGTCGCGCAGCATGCCGCCGGGCAGCATGCCGACCGACTGGCAGATGATGAACAGGGTGAACAGAAGGGCAATCTGCGGATGCGACCAGCCGTAAACCTGCCCGATATGGCCGGAGATGGAGCTCCAGGCGTATTCGAACGGGCTGATGACGAACATGGCGAAGAACGCGGCGACGAAGGTCACGTAGCGCCGATGCGGCGGTATCGCATGGCCTGCGGTACCGCGATCCGGAACCTCGGTCATTGCCATCCCATGTGTCCTTTCCCCGCAATGATTTCTTGTCATTTTGTTCCGACTGCATTCCGCCGGGCGCCGCCGGGCAAGCCTTGATGGCTCCCCTGGTGGCTCCCCTGGGGGCGCCCGGCGGGCGTCCGCTCAGCGCATCTTCACCACCACCTTGATCGCGTCCTCGATCCGCTCGCGGGCGTATTTGATCGCCGTCGGCACTTCGCCCAGCGGGAAGGTATGCGTGTGGATCATCTTCGCATCGAAGCGCTTCTGCTTCATCAGCGCCGCCGCGCGATGGGTGGCGCTGCTGCCCTCGCCGCGGATGCCGAAGACGTAGATGTTGTTGCGCACGATATAGGCGAGGTCGACCGACACCGGCTCGTGCGGGAAGGCCGCCAGGCAGATCCGGCCGCCGCGCGTGACCATGCGCGCCGCCTCGTTCAGCGCCTCGGTCGCGCCGGAGCATTCCAGCACGTACTGCACGCCCTTGCCGCCGGTGAGGCGTCGCACCGCGGCCACCGGGTCTTCGTTGCGGATGTTTACCACCGCATCGGCGCCGAGCTTGCGCCCCATCTCCAGGCGCGAGTCGCGCGTGCCCGTCAGAATGACCGGATCGGCGCCGAGCGCCTTGGCGACCGCGACGCCCATCAGCCCGATCGGGCCGGGACCGGTCACCACCACCCCCTCGCTCGCGATCAGCCCGCCCAGCACGTCGAGCCCGTACATCGCCGTGCCGGCGGTGACGATCAGGGTCGCCTCCTCGTCGGACATCTCGTCCGGCACGTGCACCATCGTGTTGACGTTGTTGATCGCATACTGGGCGAAGCCGCCGTCGGTGGTGAAGCCGTTGGCGCGGTGGCCCTTGGACGGAAAGCCGTAGTTCAGGCAGGAGGTGTACATGCCCTCCCGGCAGCGCGGGCAGCGGCCGCAGCCGGCATGGATCTCGACGGCGATGCGCTCGCCGACCTGGAACTCGTCCACCGACGGGCCGAGCTTCACGATCGTGCCCATGTACTCGTGGCCGATGGTGAAGTTCTTGTTGAACGGGCGACCCGCCTTCGACCATCGCCGGCAGGCCGTGCTTCATGATCTCGATGTCGGTGGCGCAGATCGCCACCGCGTCGATACGCACCAGCACTTCGGCGCGGCCGGGCTCGGGCACCGGCTTCTCGACCATCTTCAGCTCGTCGGGGCCGCCGAGCACCCAGGCCTGCATGGTCGGCGGGATCTCGAACTGGTTGCTGCGGATCGGGCTGGTCGCTGACACGTCTCGTTACTCCCTTTGAACGATATCTTCGATCTCGCCGGCACGAGCCGGCCTGCTCCGTCAGGGCGCGGCGCGCGAACCGAGCGCGCGGCTGAGGTCGGCCGCGGCGTCCATCACCGCGCGCCGGGTCGCGGCCATCGCATCCGCGGTGGCCCGCATCATCGGCAACGACACGCCGAGCGCGCCGACGACCGTGCCCTTGTGGCTGCGGATCGCCGCTCCGGCGCCATAGACATTGGGCTGGAATTCCTCCCGGTCCTCGGCGTAGCCGTGCCGGCGCACCAGGCGCAGCGCCTCGATCAGCGCCGCGCGGGTCGGGATCGTGTGCGGCGTGAAGCACGCTTGGCCCTTGGCGTGCAGGATCGCATCGATCTCGCCCTCCGGCAGCCAGGCGAGGATCGCCTTGCCGACCGCGGTCGCATGCGCGGCGTTGGCGGTGCTCAGCGCGCTGTCCACCCGCACGGCATGATGCGAAGCGACCTTGGCGATGGTCACGAGATCGGCGCCCTCGATCACCGCGAGCTGGATCGCCTCGCCCGTCTCGCGGCGGAGCCGGTCGAGGAAGGGCATCGCGAGATCGTGCAGGTCGATCTGGCGGGTGCGCGCGTCGCTGAGTTCGAAGATGCGGTTGCCGAGTGAATATTGGCGGGTCGCGCGGTCCTGGCTGATGTAGCCGCGCCGGGCGATGGTCGCGACCAGATGGTGGCAGGTGCTGAGGTTGAGCCCGACCCGCACGCTGAGCTCGGCGAGCGACATCCGTCCGGACGACCGGCTGAGGGCTTCCAGGATATCGAAGGAACGGTCCACCGACTGGATGGTGGGCTTGGCGGCACGCGCGGCGGGACTGGCCTCGGCCGGGCTGGCGGGAGGCTGCGGCGACGGCGACCGGTGGCGCAAGGCTTCCTGCATTTCCTTCCTGTCCGTTAACGATGCTGGTCTTCGCCAGTCGGGCAGCGACCCGTCCCGGGGGCCGATCGCGCACTGTATTTCATATCGTGAAATCTTATTTCACGTTCAGGAATGGGTACCCGCGGCCTGTCGGCCTGTCAAGGAGATCGATCCCGCGGTAGTGGGTCAGCTTCAGGAAAGAGATTGAGCGTCTAGGATCGCATCCCTTTGGGAATCCAATCGGGTGCGGGCAGCCCCAGATCAAGCCCCGCGCCAAGATGCCGCCCAAAAGCGGCGACAAGGCGGCTTTCCCAGCCGCCGTTGCCGTACTTAAAAGCGTACATTCTGATTCTCTGGCGCTGCCTCATCGCCAGGGAGATTCCCCCGGTCGCGCGATCACATCCGGACTGCAAGCCGACCAGAAGACTTTGCCAGCCACCGTCGGCTTTGGTTCTTGGGTCCTGCCGGAACAGCGTCGCCATCTCTGAGGCATTCAGAACAAGGTCCATCACGCGCTCCCCAATTGTCTCATTATTAGCACTTGTACTCTGGTCAGATCGCCCCCATCATCGTTCCCACGACGCGGAAGGGAGGAACCTATGCGGTGGGAAGATCGTATCAGCAATTACGCTCGGGAAACAGGGTTTCCCAAGTGTCTTTTTGTTGGGCCTGACGGGAGGGCCGTCGGCACCTGGATCATGGGCAACGATTATCGGGTCCAGTCTGAGTACGATGGCGGCTACCCAGCAGGTTATCTCAAGCGCGTGCGCGCGCTGTTCCCCGACAAGAACCATGTCCTTCATCTATTCAGCGGCAGGGTGAATTTGGCGGCCTTCCCTGGCGATACGGTGGACATCAATCCGGAGTTCAAGCCCACGTATATTGACGACGCCCAGACACTAGCGCGGGTTCCGCTCGAAAAGTATGACCTTGTTCTAGCTGACCCGCCCTACAGCGTAGAGGACGCGGATCACTATCAGACCACAATGATCAAGCGAAATGTGGTGATGCGCGCGCTACAGAGACTCTCGCTTGGCGCGCATGTTGTCTGGTTGGACCAAGTGCTGCCGATGTACCGCAAAGACGCATTTGAGCAGGAGGCGGTGATTGGCATGGTAAAATCGACCAACCACCGGTTCCGGGTTGTGACGGTATTTCGGCGTCGAGACGCCGCTGTCTCCCACAATGTCGCGACGGCTACGCGGCGCAGAGCCAACCGACAATTGGAGGCCGCAGATTAGTCCTGCTGCGCCTCCCAATCCTCCAGCACCTTCACCATGTCGGCAATCTCCCAAAGCTTCGCGGTCACGCCAGCCGCCATAGCCGGCGTGCAGCGGAGGGTCTGATGAATGCGGACGAAGTTGTAGTGCATGATGTGGATCGCGACCGAATGGGCGTGGTTCTCGGCCTTCTTTGAAAAGGCGTTGGTCAGGCGCGTGAAGCGGCGCATCCCCATCCGCATCGTCAGGTTGGCGCGCTCAACGTAGCTGGTGCTGATATGCGTTCGGGTCGGGGTTGCCTTCGATCCGATGCTTCCGGGCGCCGACGCAATCGGCCGGGCTGTACCGCCCCTTCGGGCCGGGCGCCTCGCCGTAGAGCTTTGACCAGCATGGCGTAGTCGATATCGGCGCCGAAGGACTGTTCGACGGCTTCTAGGTACGCCTTGTGGCCGTCGCTGGTAAGCTGCACCCGGTTGGCGAGCCGCAGCGCCAGGTCCCCCATGAAATGCTGCGCGGCCGTGCTGTCGCGGCCGCCGACGTAGCCAGGACGGGATGAGCTTCGTATCGGCGTCGATCGCGGTCCAGGTCCACAGATCGCCGGCCATCTCAGGCGCCGCCTTCGCGGTCGCGACGTTCTTCTGCTTGGCGTAGCAAAACGCCCAAATCTCATCGACCTGGATGCGCTTGCAGGTCAGGTTCCGCAGGGTGCGGTCCTGGTGGTCGGCGAATGCCTCCCCGGCGTCCTCAATCAGCTTCACGACCGTGTTCTTGCTGGTGCCCGTCATGCGCGAGATGGCGCGGATCGACACGCCCTCGACCATCATGCCGACGATCTGAGCGCGAGCCGCGCGGGAGAGCTTGTTCATGAGCCCCAGAATGGCCGATGATCGCGTATTAGTCAAGCATAAGGGTCAGTTTAACGCATGGCGTTCAGTGCCGTATTGACAGGGACTCGGCCGAGTTCCTACATGACGTCGGCATGAGGATCGAGTTCGCGAACGACGACCTTGCGCGGATATGTACGGACGAAGCCCACCGGATGGGGTTGCCGTTCGCCGTCATCAAGGCTGCCCGTCGCAAACTAATCCAGTTGGAAGCCGCGCTGGACGAGCGCGATCTAAGGAACTTGAAAGGCTTGAACTACAAGAAGTTACAAGGCGAGCGGGAAGGCCAACGGCAGATCCGTGTCAACGATCAATACCGCATCGTCTTCACGTTATCGGAGGGGGAGAGGACTCCCGTTATCACGATCATCGAAATTGGCGACACACACTGAGGAGGGGTCGGCATGTCTATCGCATCTCGTCTAACTGACATTCCCCATCCTGGGGAGTTTATTCGCGAGGAGCTTGATGCTCGCGGCTGGTCGCAGCGTGACCTTGCTTACATTCTTGGGATGCCTGAGCAGGCCGTGAACCTGATTGTATCCGGCAAGCGCGGGGTCAGTCCTGAGATGGCCTTGGCGCTCGGCAACGCCTTCGACGTGTCGGCCAACTATTTTGCGAACCTTCAGCAGGCTTACGAGATGTCGAATGCTCGAAAGCCTGATCCGAGCATTGCTCGCCGTGCACACTTGCAAACAGTGTATCCGGTTCGAGAGATGATTCGCCGGGGGTGGATTGCTGACACCGATATCGGACTTCTTGAAGCACAGATTATGCGGTTCTTTGGCAAGAATAGCTTGGAGGAGACCCCCTATCTTGCGCATGCCGCAAGGAAGTCCGACTATAGAGAAACCACGCCTACGCAACTGGCGTGGCTTTTTCGCATGCGGCAGATTGTGGCCGAGATGGTGGTGCCGAATTACTCTGAAAAGAGGCTTCGGGCCTTTCTCAACGAAATGCCGACCTATATGATGAACCCAGACGAAATTCGTCATGTTTCTCGCGGGCTTGCGGAGTGCGGTGTGCGCTTTGCTATTGTTGAAACGCTTCCGAAAGCCAATATCGACGGGGTTTGCTTGTGGCTGGATGCTCAGTTCCCCGGTCATCGGCATGACGACACGCTATGATCGCATCGATAATTTCTGGTTTGTTCTCCGCCATGAGATAGAGCACGTCCTGCGCAAAGACGGACAAGGAGATGCGCCAGGGACGGAGCGCGTTGATGTGGAATTGGAGGGTGAGAGAGCCGGGACTGGCGATGATTTGCCCCCCGAAGAGCGGCTGGCAAACGCTGCTGCGGCTAATTTCTGCGTGCCATCGGAAGCGCTGGAGTCATTCTACCTTCGCAAATTTCCGTTCATCTCTGAACGGGACATGCTCGGTGTTTGCCGGGCGCGTCCAAAGGCATCCTGGAATTGTCGTAGGGCAATTGCAGCGCAAAATGAACCGCTACGATTGGCTCGCACGCTACAAGGTGAAGGTGAGACAGCATTTGATTGGAAACTCTGCCGTGGATGGGTGGGGCGTTGCAGCCCCTGTATCGTTCTAGGGAGTGCTGGATGTGGCAAAGTACAAGCGAGCAACTTCAGAGTATTTGGCATCTTTATGAGAAAGAACGCGGAATGGTGCCTGCTACGGTGCGCGAGGCCGTGCAGTGGGGTGTAAACCGAGGGATGATCGAGGTCCCCCCTATTGATCCGCTGGCGAAGCTCACTGAGGACATGTCGGCCGCACTGCGAGAAGAATATGCAACCGACGCTTCCGGGCGGAAGTATCGAGTAAATCACGCCGTACGCATAACTCGCGGTGGAGTTCAATATACGTTCTGGGCAATGATGAACGCTGCCCCTCGGCAGCACATGCAGAAGGCATTCATCCAGCGGCGTGAGCAGATCGTTGGCGACTGCGTGCAACTAGCGACCGACGTTGAGGCTTACAACGCCATGAAAGGCGACCAGGAGCCGATCCCGATGCTCCTCGATTTCCGAGACGACGTGGAAGAGCGGCGCTATTGGGACGACAAGAAGGCCGCCTAGCCTATTTTCCATCGCGCGCTTGCAGCGACACGGGCGATCTCGGATCGCTGTTCAGGCGTGAGAACGGCGGCCCTGGCTGGCCCCCCCTTGGCCCCACCCGAGCTGGCTCTTTTTGTTTGGGGGGTATCTGCGGTGTCTTCGACCTGACCGGTTGCGATATCGACCATGAGCTTGCCGAGCTGCACGGGGTCGCGGGGGCGGGGGAGACGCTTGATTGCCATGAGCGGAGTATGGCACCCTGGACCCCGGCTTCAAGCGGAATGGGTTGGAAGAAAACCCGGCGGGATTCAAACTGACCCACTACCCGCCGTAAAATCCACTTGACACGGCAGCGGATTTGTGTTCCCGTTATGTTCATGACCCGCGCCGCCTTTTCCCCTCCCAACACCAGCGCCTGGGCCCTCGCCGGGCGCTTCGCCCGCTTCATCAGCGGGCTGCGCGAGGTGGTGGCGGTCAGCATCGAGCACAACCCAGCCCTGATGACCATCGCGGCCCGGCTATGGAACCGCCTCACGGAGGCCGCCGAGCGCTTCGCCGTCATCGCCGCCCATCCGGTGGCCCGGACCCGTCGCCGCCCCGCCGAACTCACCCCCGGGCCGGAAGATGCGATGGCGGCCGATCCGGCGCCCGCCCGCAGGATGCCGGCCCACCCCGTCCGGCCGCGCCGCACCCTGCCCCGAGGCTTCGGCTGGCTGGCGCGGATGGCGCCGGAAACGGTGCCGTCCGGTGTCGACTTCGCCTATCTCCTGGCCCAGCCGGAACTAGCGGAACTGCTGGCGACCGCCCCGCGCCTGTGGCGCGTGCTGCGCCCGGTCTGCCGCATGTTCGGCATCACGCCCTCCGAGACCCTGCCGCCACCGCCGCCCACGCCGCCGCGGCGCGCGCCGGCGGCCGTGCCCGACCCCGAGCGCCTGCGCCGGCGGTCCGAAGCCGCGGCGATCCGCGAGCACGGTCCGCTCGGCTACCGCCCCCCGCTTTTCGGCGGCTAGGCTGGGGCGGGGATTCGCACGTCCATATTGTTGCTATGTTGCAACATATACGCCCCACAATCGCCCGGGGGGCGCCCACCGGAGCGATCCGGCCGGTCTACCGCCGGAACGTCACCACCAGCACATCCCGCGACCCCGGCTGCTCGGGATCGATCGGCGCGACCGGCGTCACCCCGTGCATCACCCGGTTGTCGTCGACCAGGGCCGCGTCCAGCGGCTCGGTCAGCGTGAAGCTGCCGAGCTTGCGGCCGGCGAGATCGGTCACCGTCGTCTCGCCCTCGCGCACGTTGCGCCGGCCGATCAGCAGCACCAGCACGTGATCGACGCCGTCCTGGTGCGTGCCTTCGGGCGTCGGGCGCCCCGGCATGTCGGCGCGTGCCTCGATACGGAACTGGTGCACCTCGATGTGCCAGGTCGGCGTCTCGGTCAGGCGGTCGAACAGCGCGCGGCAAAACGCGAGGATCGTCGTCAGGCTGGTGCCGGCGCCGACCGCGGGATCGACCGGTGCGAACCAACGTTCGATGCCGCCGTTCAGCGGGTTGTAGTCGCGGCTCTGGTAGTGCGGCTGGTGCGGCTTGCGGCGGATCCCTCCCGCGTCGGCCGCGAACACGGCGTGCCGGCGTTTCCGGTAGCGCCCGCCGTCGGCCATGAAGGTATCGAGCCCGAGCGCATCCCAACTCGCCGCGAACGCGTCCCAGTCGGCCAGGCTGCCGTGCGCGGCCAGCGCCATCCGCACGGTCTCGGCGGGGACGAAGGCAAAGCCGTCGCGGGCGATGGCGCTGGCGAGCGCCGCCGTGGCGCCGTCCGGCTTCGCCGCGGTCATTGCGCTGCCTCCGGCCGCCGGCCCGCGGCGTCGGCCGGCGGGGCCCCGGGGGCAGCACCAGAGGCAGCCCCAGGGGCGGCACCAGAGGCGGCACCAGGGGCGGCGGCAGGGGGGGCACCAGGCGGAGGGGCCGTTCCGCCCGCGGCGTCTGCCGGGACCGTCGCCTCCGAAGCACCCGGCCCGGCCGCCGGCGCGATCAGCAGGGATTGCGACGGATTGTAGAGCGTGATGCCAAGTTCCTGGAACCGCCGCTTTATCCGGCGATTGAATTCCCGCTGCACCGGCCAGCGGCCGGTATCGGTGCAGGGAATCTGCCCGGTCAGGGTCACCGCTGCGCCATCCACCTTGTCCACTCCCCAAAACTGCAGCTCCGACAGCATCATGGCCGAATATGGCTGCTCCCGTCGCATCCCGGCGGCGATCGCCTTCAGCTCGGCCCCCACGCGGTCGGTATCCTCGGCGAAACTCACCGTCACCGACATCGCGGCGTTGCCCAGGCCGCGGTTGGTGTTGGTTACACTGGTGACCGCGCTGAACGGGATGATGTGCACCGACCCGTCGCCCGCGCGCAGCCGGATGGTGCGCACCGAGAGATTCTCCACCGAGCCCGACAGACCGGAGACCGTGACCCAGTCGCCGACCTGCATCGCGTTCTCCAGCAGCAGGAAGATGCCGGTGATCAGATCCTGCACCAGCTTCTGCGACCCGAAGCCGATCGCCACGCCGATGATCCCGGCGCCGGCCAGCAGCGGCGCGATGTTGATCCCGATCTGCGACAGCACCGTGAGCCCGGCGATCGCGCCGATGGCGGAGATCAGTGCCGCGCGCAGCAGCGGCAGCAAGGTCCGCAACCTGGCCGCACGTGCCGCGTGCTGGTCGCGTGTCAGCCGCGCCACCTGACGTTGCAGGGAGGCGTTCACCCCCTCCCACACCGCCAGCGCCAGCACCAAGGTGACGGCGATGGTGCCGATACTGCTCACGAGGCGCTGGCCGAGCATCGTCCCCGCGACCCAACCGGCCACCGCGACCCCCATCAGCTCCAGCAGCACCACCAGGGCGGCCAGCAGCACGAAGGTCTGCACCAGCGCGGACAATACCGGATGATAGCGGGCGAGCCGCGCCTCCAGGCCGGGGTAGCGCTCGGCGATCTCCGGTCTTGGATGCATTGCCCGCTCGAGCGCGCCATGCAGCTCGGTGAGCGCGATGCGGGCGCCGGTGGCGACCAGGGCGACGATCACGATCGTGCGGACCATCGCCGAATAGCCGTGCCGCAGCTCCACCGCCCAGACCAGCCACTCGCCGGCCAGCAGGCCGAGCGCGATCCAGTGCCACACCGGGGCCAGGGTGTTGCGCAGCCGGGCGAACGGCCCGCGGCTGCCCTCCGGCGCGCGCAGCCAGCGCCGCACCACGCGCCGCTTCTGCAGCACCATCACGGCCAGGAAGATGTGGTTGATCAGCCCGACGATCTTCATCAGGCCTTCGTAGGCGGGCTGCGACAAGCCGAGCAGCAGGCCGACCTGGCCGATGCCGTAGCCGAACACCGCCACCGCGGCGATGCGCGCCAGCCAGCGGCTGGCCCAGGCCGCCGCGGGGTCGGCCAGGCGCAGCAGCCGCAGGGACCGATGCTCCGGCGCGAAGAGCATCCGCCCCAGGCAGATGATGACGCGCCACAGCGCGTAGCTGTCGAGCAGCGCCAGAATGACGAGGCGCGCCTGGGCCGATCCGGCGAGCGGACTGCCCCCGAGCAGATGCCCCAGCAAGGCGAAGGCCAGCACCGGCAGGAGATCGAGCACGAAGCGCACCACCGCGAGGCCGAGCCGGCGCATCCGGGCGTGCCGGCGCCGCCGGGCACGCGCACGCGGCGGCGGCGGTTCGGTCTGCCCCTCCTCGGCCAGTGCTTCGGCTTCCGCGCCGGGGGCGACGTCGATCGAGACCGCGGGAGGAACGATGGCGCCGCCATCGTCGCCCTCTTCGGCCGCATCTGCGGCGGCCGCCTCGTCCTCCAGACCCAGCGCCGTGGGCAGGGGCAGCACCGGCTCGTCCGCCGGGTCCGGGCCGCCGGTCGCCGCCATGCGAAGATCGAGCCGGGCGAGCGGCCGGCGCAGCACCCGCCGGGTGGCCAGTTCGGCGCCGAGGGCGAGCAGGAACACCACCACGACCCGCCACGCGGCGTCCTGCACCATGCCGCGTTCCAGCGGGTTGGTGGCCATCACCACGACCCAGCCCCAGAGCAGCGGCAGGCTCTGCGCCGACTGCAGGGTCGCGAATACGTGACTGTACAGCTGCGTGAAGAAGCTGGAGGCGCCGACCAGGACCAGAACGCCGAGCCCATTGGGATTGAGCTGCACCGGCGGCTTGGCCGCCGCAGCCGGCGCCGGCTGCGGCGCAGCGGAGGCGGCGACAGCGCCGGCGGGCGCGGCGGAGCCGGCGCGGATGATGGCGTCCAGGGTGTGTTCGACCATCGCGCGCTGGCGCGGATCGCGCAGCACCGCGAGCGCTTGGCGCGCGTCGGTGACGCTGAGGGACGGGACGGCGGTCGCGGACGGCGCGCTGCCGGCCTCCGGCGCGGCAGCGGCGCGCGCGGGGCCGGACAAGGCCGGCACGACCGCCGCCCAGAACAGCACGGACAGCAGCAGGAAGACGCGCATCATCCGACTACCCCGACCACAAACAGCGCCGGTGGGTCAACAGAGAGAGAGAGGTGCGTGCGCCGCTAGCGCCGACGTCCGACGCGGATGCGGCGGTCAGTGCGTGTCGAGCCCCAAGATGCCGCGCCCGCGATCGACCTCCGCCACCAGCCGCTTGCCGATCAGGTCGCGCAGGGTCTCCGTCGTGCCGCCGCCGATCGAGCCGTAGCGGGCGCCGCGATACAGGCGCGAGACCGGGTATTCGTCGGTGAAGCCGAAGCCGCCGTGCAACTGCACCGCTTCGCTGGTGACGCGCAAGGACATCTCGTTGTTGAACACCTTGGCGGTCGCGGCCAGGAACGGGTCGGGGAACGGGTTCGCGGTCAGCGCGGCGCGATACAGGAGCCCCCTGCCCGCCTCGATGTCCTTGAACATGTCTGCGAGCTTCCAACGCACCCCCTGGTGGTCGGCGATCGGGCGGCCGAACACGGTGCGCTCGCGCACGTAGGATACCGCTTCGTCGAACGCCCCCTCGGCGAGGCCGAGCGAGATCGCGGGGTTCAGGCAGCGCTGGGTGTTGAAGGCGGAGAGCAACTTGCGGAACCCGTCCTCGCGGATCACCAGGTTTTCGAGCGGCAGTTCGCAATCGTCGAACTGGATCTCGTGCAGGTTCTCCCCGCCCATGGTGTGGAAGGTGCCGGTGACGGCGAAGCCCCTGGTCTCGGGCTCCACCAGCACGCAGCCGATCCCTTCCCGCCCGGCGCGGCCGTCGACGCGGGTGAAGACGACGAACATGCCGGCCTCGCGCGCGCGGCTGATCAGGGTCTTGGTGCCTTTCAGGATCACGCGATCGCCTTGAATGCGCGCGTTGGTGCGGTAGTTCGCGACATCGGTGCCGGCGTGCGGTTCGGTCATGCAGACCGCGAGGATGCAGTCGCCGCTGACGACACGCGGCAGGATGCGCTGTTTGATCGCTTCCGGCGCGTAGCGGGCGATCACGCGGGTCTGCACGCCGGCCTCGCCCAGCACAGCCATTGCGGTAGGATAACAGACCTTGGCGATCTCCTCCAGGATCAGCACCGTGTCCATGATGGAGAGGCCGAGGCCGCCGTATTCCTCCGGCACCGACATGCCGAGCACACCCATCTCGGCCAGTTCGCGCAGATTTTCCCACGGGAAGGTGCCGTCCATCCAACGCTGGGCGCGGGCGCGGAACTTCTCCTGTGCCAGCGCGCGCACCGCCTCGCGCATCTCCCGCTGTTCGGCCTTGAGGCGAAATTCCATGCCGTGTCCCCCCGCTGCGCGGCGCGAGGATGGCGAGTGGGCCGGGGTTTGGCAAACCGGCGAAGGATGCTAGGGGGACTACCGTTCAGTAGGACCCCGAGAGGAAGATGCCCTATTCAGCAGACCTGCCACGCGGCCAGGCGACGGCAGACAGGCAGGTGACCTCGATCGCGGCGGTGGAACAGGGGCTGGTCGCGTCTGGCTATATCCCGAGCCGGCAGATCGCGACCGCGGTCTACCTGGCGCATCATCTGCAGAAGCCCGTGCTGGTCGAGGGGCCGGCCGGCGTCGGCAAGACGGAGCTGGCGAAATCGATCGCCGCCTGGCTCGACCTGCCGCTGATCCGGATGCAGTGCTACGAGGGGCTGGACGAAGCGAAGGCGCTGTATGAGTGGAAATACGGCAAGCAGCTTCTCTACACCCAGATCCTGCGTGAGAAGATCGGTGAGGTGCTGGGCGTGACCGACAGCCTGAATACTGCGCTCGATAAGCTGCACGGGTTCGGCGACCTGTTCTTCTCCCCCGAATTCCTGGAACCACGCCCGCTGCTGCGCGCCTTGCAGGCACCGGGCGGATCGGTGCTGCTGGTCGACGAGGTGGACAAGTCGGACCAGGAGTTCGAGGCGTTCCTGCTGGAAATCCTGTCCGACTACCAGGTGACGATCCCGGAAATCGGGCGCATCGCCGCGACCGTCCCGCCGGTGGTGATCCTGACGTCCAATTCCATGCGCGACCTCGGCGACGCCCTGAAACGCCGCTGCCTGCATCTGCATATCGGGTTTCCGGATGCGAAGCTGGAAGCGCGCATCATCGCCTCCCGCGTGCCGGAGGCCGAGGCGGGGCTGCGCGCGCAACTGGTGGCGTTCGTGCAAAGCCTGCGCGGGCTGGATTTGAAGAAGCCGCCCTCGGTCAGCGAAACGATCGACTGGGCGCGGGTGCTGGTGCTGCTGCACGCAACGTCGCTGGATACCGAGCTGGTGCGCGATACCTTGAACGTGCTGCTGAAGTTCGAAACGGATATCGAGACGGCGGGACGGCAATTGGGAGAGCTCGTCGCCAAGGCGCGCGGATGAGCGCGAGCGGCGATCCGCCGGCCCCGCCCGCGCGCGGGTCCGCGACCGAACCACTGCGCCGGTTCTTCGCCGCCGCCCGTGGGGCCGGGGTGCGGCTGTCGCCGGCGGAAAGCATCGATGCGGTGCGTGCCGTCGAAGTCGTCGGCTACGCGGATCGGGCCGTGCTGCGCGATACCCTGGGCCTGGTGCTGGCCAAGACGCCGGAGGAGAAGGCCGCGCTGGCCGAGTGCTTCGATCTTTATTTCCGGCGCGACGATCTGGCGGGGCCGGAGGCTTCGGAGCCGTCGGGATCCGACGCTGTGGTGCCGTCGCCCGCGGGGGCGGGCGACGGCGGCGGCCTGGGGCGGATGCTGCTCGCGGGCGATGCTGCGGCGCTGGCGGCGGCGATGGAGGCGGCCGGCGAGGCGGCCGGGCTGCCGAACATCCGCTTCTTCACGCAACGGAACCTGTATGCGCGGCGGATGCTGGACCACATGGGGCTGCGCGCCGTGGAGCAGGAGATCGCGGCGCTCGAGGCCGCCGGGGACGCGGGCGCGGGGCGGCTGGAGGCGACGGTCGGTGCGCTGCGCGGCCAGGTGCGCGATTTCGTGGAACGTAATCTGCTGCTGTTCGCGCGCGGGGAGACGGAGGCGTTTCGCGAGGAGCTGCTGAAATCCGCTCGGCTTTCCAATCTGGATCGGCGCGACTATGCGCGGATGCAGATGCTGGTCCGCGCGATCGCGAAGAAGCTCGCGGCGCGCTATGCCCGGCCACGGCGGCGGCAGTTGCGCGGGCAGTTGGATATTCGCCGCACAATGCGGCGGAACATGGGGTGGGAGGGAATTCCCTTCATCACCGCGTGGAAGGAGAAGCGGATCGACAAGCCGCGGGTGATCGTGCTGTGCGACGTGTCGGGGTCGGTCGCCACGATGGCGCAGTTCCTGCTGATGTTCCTGTATGCGCTGAACGAGGCGCTGGCGGATATCCGCTCGTTCGCGTTTGCCGGCTCGCTGATCGAGGTGAGCGGAATCTTGGAGGCGGAGCCGATCGAGGCGGCGATCTCGAAGATCCTGTCGATCATCGGGTTCGGGTCGTCCAATTACGGCAATTCTCTGGCGGATTTCGAGGACGGGTGGATGGGCATTGTCGACCGCAAATCGACCGTTCTGATTCTGGGCGATGCGCGCGGCAATCGTACCGACCCACGGGTGGAGGTCCTGGCACGCGTCGCCAGCCGGGCAAAACGAGTGATCTGGCTCAACCCCGAATACCGCAGCGCCTGGGGGACCGGCGATTCGGACATGTTCCGCTATGCGCCGCATTGCCAGATGGTGCGGGCCTGTTCCACCTTGCGCGATCTGGAACGGGTGGTGACCGATCTGCTGGAGATGACACCCTGAACCCGGCGCTCGACCATGGGTCATCGCGCGCAGCGACAACGTCCACCACGGCGCAATTGCGGGAGTAGCCGCGTGACCAGGGTCGGAAAAGAGGCCTGCCGCGAAAAATCTGCCCCTCGTTCGCTCCGCCTCAGGTCCAGACGGAGGGTGGAACCGGGATGGCGTCGCTCTGCACCAGGGTAGCCACGGAGACATGCGGCCAGGTGAGAGTGTTGAAGTTCAGGAAGACCTCCTGCGAATACTGAATCTGTATCGATTGGACCGTGATCCTGCGTGGTGCCGTGATCTCGATCGGCGGGTTCACGAGGAATCTTGGAACGGGTTGCCCGGCATCACCGGTCTCGGCCGGGATCGTCAGCGGCGGGTGGCCGGGCTTGAAGATGGGCACCACGATCACGTGCTCGACGGTCTCGATCCAGAATGTTGCGTTCATCTTCAACGTCTGGGCGTTCGGGCCCGCCGGAGCAGGATTGGTCAGCGCAGCGACATCGCCCAGGAGGAAGGCGATGTTGTCCGTACCACCGCCGAACAGCGGGGCGGCCGGGCTGGTAGAGACGGAGATCGTGGTGGTGGAGGTAACGTTCTGCGACGCGATGTGATTGCGCAAGAGCGTATTGGGATCAGTCAACATGGCCTGCGTGATGGTGCCGGCGGCGATGAAGGAGGTCAGGTCCTGTGGAATCCGCGCCGTGTTCTTGTTGGTTGCGGTCTGGCTAGGGAAGGGGATCTTGGTGTTGGGCGGGGCCGTCGTGAACGGGGTGATATCGACGGCCGGTATCGTCGGTTTTCCTCTGATGGTGACCGAGGTTCCCTGGGCAACGATCGTCGTGCCGTGGGGGATCGAGGCCATGCGCACCAGAGTCTGCCCCTCGGCAGGGTCGGTGGTTGTCGGAACGATCATCCAGAGCCCCGGCTCGAGATGAATGCCGGTGGGTTGGCTGGGGACAGTGATGTCGCTGATGGACTGCAGGTAGGGAATCCCATTCAGGAAGACGTCGCCCTGCATCATACCTCGATTGGGAACGGAGCCGAGGCTCTTTGAAAAGGACAGGGTTTCGGACGTGAGGTTGAGTTCGAGAACGTTGTCGCTGCCGGCGACGGGAATTGGCAGCGGCGTCGGCGTCGCAGCGCTGTCGGGCCGGAAGATGGTGTTGAACCCGTTGCCCGCGAACGTACCGGTGAAGTTGGCGAGCGGTCCCAGGCCGGGAACCGAGGAGCTGATTGCCCTGAGCGCCGTGAGGCTGGACACCTCCCCGAATCTGAAGCCGCTGGGCAGTGAAACGGCCGCTTCAAGCCTGGTCTCTCTCATTGCTCGATCCTCCAACCGGCGTACGTGGTCCACCCCGCGGGCCCCCGAATGATACTGACGAAATATCAATTATTGTCGTGCCCCCGCCCGCAACACGAGAATTTGATCTCAATCAGAACTGTCTCTCGATATACGACAATACCGCTTGCCGGACAAAGACCCTGGTAACTGATTGATATCGGATAAGTGCTACCCCACCAGCCACCCCGCCAGCGCCCCGCTCATGCAGGTCGCGATCGTCCCCGCCAACACCGAGCGCAGCCCCAGCGCCACCACCTCCGCCCGCCGCTCCGGCACCATCGCGCCCAGCCCGCCGATCACGATCCCCAGGCTGCCGAAATTCGCGAACCCGCACAGCGCATACGTCAAGATCACACGCGCCCGAGGATCGAACGCCCCCGCCCCCATCCCCGCCAGCGCCCGATACGCCACGAACTCGTTCAGCACCGTCTTCGTCGCCATCAGCCCCGCCGCCGCCCCGCTCTCCCCCCAAGGCACCCCGATCAGCCACATCACCGGCCGGAACGGCCACGCGAACACCCGCTGCAACGTGATCGCCGCGCCCCCCCAGTGCCCCAGCAGCCCCAGCACCCCGTTCGCCAGCGCCACCATCGCCACCGCCACAATCAGCACCGCAACGATCCCCGCCAGGATCGGAATCCCCTCCAAGGTCCCCTTCACCAGCGCATCCAACGCGCTGACCGTCGCCCCCTCCCGCTCCAGCCGCACAGACGCGTCCCCGCCCGGCCCGAACGGCACCATCACCGCAGCCACCGCCACCGCCGCCGGCGTGCTGATCACGGAGGCCGTCAGGATCTGCCCCAGCGCGTGCGGGATCAGCGCCGACAGGAACTCGGCGTAGATCACCATCACCGTCCCCGCCACACCCGCCATCCCGCAGGTCATCAGCGCGAACAACTCGCCCCGCGACATCCGCGCGAGATAGGGCCGCACCAGCAACGGCGCCTCGATCATGCCCACGAACACATGCACCGCCGCCCCCAAGGCCAGCGGCCCGCCGATCCCCATCACCCGCCGCAGCAGCCAGGCGAACGCCGCCGTGATCCTCTGCATCACCCCCCAGTGGAACAGCAACGAAGCGAGCGCGCTGATCACCAGCACCAGCGGCAGCGCCTGGAACGCCAGGATGAACCCCGCGCCGGGACGCGAAGGCGCGAACGGCAGGGGACCGCCGCCCAGATAGCCGAACACGAACCCCGTCCCCGCCGCCGTCGCCGCCTGCACCGCATTCGCCGCCCGGTTCAACAGCAACACCGCATCGATCGCCGGCGGAAACCGTGTCAGCAGCAGCGCCAACGCCACCTGCAACACCACCCCCGCCGCCACCGTGCGCCAGCGCACAAGCCACCGATCCTCCGACACCAGCCAGGCGAGGCCCAGCAACCCGGCCTCCCCCGCCACCGCATGGAACATTCAGCGGCGCTGGTTGAACGGGTAGTAGGCCGGGAACTCGCCCACCTTGGTCATATCGACCTCGACCAGCGACACCCCCCGATGCTCAAGCGCCTGCGCCACCGTCGGCCCGAACGCATCGGCGGTCTCGGCACGGAAGAACGGGATCCCCGCCAGCGTCGCGAGCCCCGCCAGATCCGGCCCTTGCAGATCGGCAAAGAACCGCCGCCCCTCGGCGGTCGCGTCCTGGATGCGCTTGATGACCCCGTAGCCGCGATCGTTCATCACGATCACCACCAGGTCGAGCTTCTCCTGCACCGCCGTCCACAACTCGCCCACGTTCAGGAAGAATCCCCCGTCCCCGGTCATCACCACGGTCCGCCGTCCCGCCGCCGCCGCAGCCGCGCCGATGCCGAGTGACAAGCCCTGCCCGATCCCCGCCCCCACCGGATAGACGTTCTGCCGCGGGTCGTGCAGCGGGAACACGCGGTTGCCCCAGGTCGTGTTGGACTGCGTCACGTCGCGCGCAAAGATCGCGTCCCGCGGCAGCACCGCGGCAAGCTGGTCGGGAAAGCTGCCGTACACGCCCAGGCTTGCCAGGAAGTCGCTCCGCGCGCGCGCCTTCATCGCCGCGAACTCGGGCTGGAACTCTGGATCGACACGAAAACGTCCATCGATGCGCTCCGCCAGCCCCGCCAGCGCCAGCCCCGCATCGCCACACACGAAATACCGGTTCGGATAGGTGCGCCCGTTCGCCAACGGATCGACATCGATCTGGATCAGGTTCTCCGGCAGCTTCAACGAGAAATCCCCGGTCTCGTGCCCGCGCAGCCGCGCCCCCGCCACCACCAGCAGATCGACCCCGCGCCAGAATTCCGCGACCGCCGGCATCCCGCCCCCGTGCAGCGCGCCGAGCGAGCGCGGATCGTCCTCCGGCACGAGCCCCCGCCCCTGCAAGCTGTTCACCATGGTGAACCCGAGATCGAGCAGCCGCCGCACCGCCGGCCCCGCGTCGCGCGCGCCGCGCCCCACCCATAGCATCGGCCGCCGCGCGGCCAGCACCCGGGCGGCCAGCTCGTCCAGTTCCCCCGCAGCCGGCGCGTGCGGTGCCGCCAGCGGCAGCGCGAACCCGTCCAGCGCCGCGGGGCGGGGGATCGCGACGCGTTGCAGATCGATCGGCACCTCCACGCTGACGGGCCCCATCGGCGGGCTCAGCGCATCGACCGCCGCGCGGGTCAGCACGCCCAGCGCCTGCGAGGCCGAGCGCACCCGGTACGCCGCCTTGCACACCGACCCCAACATGCCGAGCTGGTCGTAGGCGTCATGCACCGTCCCCAGTCCGCGATCGGCGAATTTCGTCGCCGTCTGCCCGGTGATGTGCAGCACGGGCGAAGACGCGAACCGCGCCTCGATCAGCCCGCCCACCGCATTCGCCGCGCCCGGCCCGGTGGAGGAAAAGATCACCCCCAGCCCGCCCGAAGCGCGCGCATACCCGTCCGCCATATGCGCCCCGCCCAGCTCCCCGCGCGCCATCATGAAGCGGATCGCGTTGCGCCGCCCGATCGCGTCCAGCATCGGAATGTTGTGCACGGAGGCGATGCCGAACACGGTGGTGACGCCGATCGCGGCAAGGAATTCGGCGACCAGGTCGCCCACGGTGTAATCGCTCGCCATGGCTCGGAAGTCCCCCTTTTGCAAACCGCGCCAAGGCTGGTCCGCTCCGCACCGCCGGTCAATCGCCGCCCGGCTCACGCGGTCAGGAAGCCGAGCTGATCCGCCTCCAGCACCAGGCAGGTCAGGACCCCGCCCATCACCGCCCCGGTATCGATGCCGATGCGGTTCGGCCGCACCTCGGGCGCCGGCCGCGGCGTGTGCCCGTGCACCACGACCGCGCCGTGATCGGCCTTGGACGACAGGAACGGTTCGCGGATCCACAGCAGGTCGTGCCGCTCCTGATGCTCCAGCGGCACGCCGGGCCGGATGCCGGCATGGACGAACAGGTAGCCGTCGAGCCGGAGGCTCAACGGCCGGTCGCGCAGGAACGCCACATGCGCCGCCGGCAGATGCGCGGCCCAGTCCTGCGGCTCCGTCTGGCGCGGCACGCGCCAACTGTGCAGGGCTTCGGCGCCGCCGTTCACGATCCAGAGCCGGGGCGCCTCATCGGCTTCCGGCGCGTCGAGGGCGGCGAGCATCAGCGCCTCGTGGTTGCCGAGCAGGGTGGTGGTCTCGCCGATCCCCTCCGGCCGTGGGTCGCCGGCCAGGAAATCCACCACGCCGGCGGAATCGGGACCGCGGTCGATCAGGTCGCCGAGATGCACCAGCACCGCGCGCCCCACCGGGCGTTCCGCGAGATCGGCCGCGATCGCCGCATGCAGAGCGTGTAGCCGGTCGAGGCAGCCATGGATATCGCCCACTGCATAGACCCGCTGATCGGGGGCAAGAGCGGCCGGCGCGGGCGAGAATTCGAGCATGGGGCACGGGTCCAAGGTCCGCCGGGCGGCCCGCAGGGCGCGGTTGTCCGGTCGGGGGGAGCGTGCTATTGCCGGGCCGCTGCTGTCCAGATGGGGGATAGTTTAGCGGTAGAACTCCCGGCTCTGACCCGGGCAGCCTTGGTTCGAATCCAGGTCCCCCAGCCACCCGATCCGATTGCCGCCCCTCGGCGGTCTATGCGCCCCGCGCCGCAGCCTCTACGCTCCCCCCAATCGCGACCCGGCACGTGCCGTCGGCGCCTCACACGGGAGAGAAACGCATGTCCGAGACCCTGCCCCTGATCGCGCAGAAAGCCTCGTACCGGATCGATGTCGAGGCCGGCAAATCCTACTGGTGGTGCGCCTGCGGCAAATCCGCCAGCCAGCCGTTCTGCGACGGCTCGCACAAGGGCACCGGCTTCGCGCCGATCGAGTTCAAGGCGGACGCCTCCGGCCCGATCGGCTTCTGCGGCTGCAAGCGCAGCGCCAAGGCGCCGCGCTGCGACGGCACCCACAAGACCCTGTGACCGCCATGAAGATCGATGACGTTTCGCCTCACGATCTTCACCTGGCCGGCATCCCGCCCGACGCGCTACACCGCGGCCTCGCAGACCGCCGGCGCGGCGAGCAGCCTCGGGCTGTTGCGTATCCATACCGACCAGGGGCTGGAAGGCCACGCCTTCCTCGGCACCGCCACCAACCCCGCGGCGATGGACGGGCCGCAACTGATCCGCTCGTTGAAGCCGATGCTGATGGGCCAGGACCCGCTGGCCCGCGAGCGGCTGCACCAGGCGATGCGCCTGCAATCGCGCAACGTCAGCTACCGCACCATCGGCGCGGTGGACGTGGCGCTGTGGGACCTCGCAGGCAAGATCGCCGGCCTGCCGGTGCACGCGCTGATGGGCACGTTCCGCACCCGATCACCGCCTACGCCAGTTCCCAGGTCCTGCCCGACGTCGCCGCCTACGTCGATCAGGCGCAGGCGTTCAAGGCCGAAGGCTGGCGCGCCTACAAGATCCACCCGCCCCGCGACCCGGCAACCGATATCAAGGTGTGCGCCGCGGTGCGCCGCGCGGTCGGCGACGACTACCGCCTGATGCTCGATTCCACCTGGAGCTACACCTACCCGGACGCGCTGCGCGTCGGCCGCGCGATCGAGGAGATGGGTTACTACTGGTACGAAGACCCGCTGGCCGACGAGGACATCTACAACTACGTCAAGCTGCGCCAGAAGCTGGATATCCCGATCCTCGCCACCGAATACCCCGCCGGCGGGCTCGATACCTACCCGATCTGGCTGACCGAACGCGCCACCGACTACCTGCGCGGCGACATCCCCAACAAGGGCGGCCTCACGACCATGCTGAAGACCGCGCATCTCGCCGAGGCCTTCGGCCTCAACTACGAAATCCACCACAGCGGCAATTCGCTCAACAACCTCGGCAACCTGCATCTCTGCATGAGCCTGAAGAACACCACGATGTTCGAGGTGCTGCTGCCGCACGGCGCGCATAAATACGGCATGGCGCGCGAGATCGAGATCGACGCCGACGGCCTGCTGCACGCGCCCACCGGCCCCGGCCTCGGGGCGGAGATCGACTTCGCGCTGGTCGAACGACAGACCGAGGCCGTGCTGCGCTGAACCGGGACGGCCGGTGCGGAAGGGAAGATCGGCGCATCGCCGCACACCCCGGGGACATGATCGTGCGGGTGCGACCCGATCGCACCCGCGCCTACGTCTCCCCCTCGGCATTCGGCGTGCACCGATCATCGCCGGGCTGCGCGCGGTGGGCGGGCTGGGCCGCAGCCTCGGGATCGCCACCGTGGCGGCAGGGGTGGAAACCACGGCCCAGCACGACCTGCTCCGCGCCGAGGGGTATCTCGAAGCACAGGGATTCCGTTACGGCCGCCCGGGCGACCTCGACAGCGTCCGGGCCCTGCTCGCCAAGGACAGACCCCCGGTCATCGCGGACGCGCTGCGGGGCTGAGAGGCTCTCCCCGGGCCTTCCCCCTTCTAGCCTTGGCCTTGCCGGCTCTCAGCCGCGCAGCACTCCGCGGGCAGCCAGGTTGCGCATCAGGGCGCCGGTGCCGAAGCTCCAGGGCTCGCAGGCATCGGTCGCCGCCATCCGGTTCACCAGGCGCCCCAGCCCCGGCGCGGCGATCGTCACGATGTCGCCCGGATGGTGGGTGAAGCCCTGGCCGGGCGCGTCGCGATCCTCGGTGGGGGCGAACATGGTGCCGAGGAACAGCACCGCGCCGTCCGGGTAGCGGATGGTGCGCGTTCAGCATCTGCGCCACCAGATCGGCCGGATCGCGGCTGATCTGCGCGATCGAGGAGCGCCCTCCAGCCGGAATCCGTCCGTCCCCGTCCACCGTCAGCGCGACCGTGGTGCGGCGGATCGTCGTCCAGCCCGAAGCCCGCGTCGAACAGCCGCAGGAACGGGCCGATGGCGCAGGACGCGTTGTTGTCCTTCGCCTTGCCGAGCAGCAGCGCCGAGCGCCCCTCCACGTCGCGCAGGTTGACGTCGTTGCCGAGGGTGGCACCGACGATCCGCCCGGTGGAGGCGACCGCCAGCACCACCTCCGGCTCGGGGTTGTTCCAGGCCGAGCCCGGATGGATGCCGGCCGCCACCCCGGTGCCGACCGCCGCCATCGGCTGCGCCTTGGTGAAGATTTCCGCGTCCGGGCCGATGCCCACTTCCAGGTACTGGCTCCACGCGCCCTGGGCGATCAGCACCTGCTTGAGCCGCGCCGCCTCGGCCGAGCCGGGTCGCAGCTTCGCCAGGTCGTCGCCGACCAGCCGGTTCACCTCGGCGCGGATCGCCGCCGCGGCGGCGAGGTCGCCGCGGGCGCGTTCCTCGATCACCCGCTCGATCATGGAGACGACGAAGGTGACGCCGGCGGCCTTGATCGCGGCCAGATCGATCGGCGCCAGCAGCCAGGGGCGCGTGCGATCGCGCGTCTCCGGCGGGGTGTTGGCGAGCACCGCGTCGAGCGGGCCGAGCGGCTTCGCCGTGCGCTGCGCGCAGGGCGGCGGCGGGATCGTCGGCCTCGCACAGGTCGCGCACGGTCGGAAAGGCGGCAGTGACGTCGATCAGCCCGCCGTCGCGCACGGCGACCACCGAGGGTCCGGCCATCTCGGGCCGCCAGACCCGTCCGACCAGCGCCGCCGTGCCCGCATCGTCCGGCAGCACCGGCCGCAGCGCATCGCCAAATCCGTTCATCATTCCCCTCCGCATCGCGTCAAGCCGACGCCATATGGGGCGGGTTATAGGGGCCTCCGGGCCGGCACGGCGAGAGGGAGAGGACACATGCGGCGATTGTTCGGCGGTAGCGGTACGACCGCGACGACGGAAGCCTATCCGGTCGCGCTGTCGGAGGCGGAGTGGCAGGCGCGGCTGACCCCGGCGCAATACAAGGTCCTGCGCGGGCACGGCACGGAGCGCGCCGGCACCAGCCCGCTCAACGCCGAAAAGCGCCCCGGCCACTTCGTCTGCGCCGGCTGCGGGCGGGCGCTGTTCGAAACGGCAGCCAAGTTCGAGAGCGGCACCGGCTGGCCGAGCTTCACGACGCCCCTGCCCGAGGCGGTTGGCACCACCGAGGACCGCAGCCTCTTCATGACCCGCACGGAGGTCCACTGCGCCGGCTGCGGCGGCCATCTGGGCCATGTGTTCCCGGACGGCCCGGCGCCGACCGGACAGCGCTACTGCATGAACGGCGCGGCCATGGGGTTCGCGCCGGAAGAAACATCGCCGTAGCACCGGGCCGTCGTCGCCGCCTCGCGGGTGGCCGTTTGCGACCGCCCCCGGGCGCGACGGCGGCCGGGCTGCCCTCACGCACGGAGGCAGCCTCAGGGTTCGAAATGAGGCCCGACGTTGACCCAGATCAATGCGCCGGCGCGCCGAAACGGGTCTTCTGGCGTCCTCGGCGCACATTCCACGCCGAAGCTTGCGTTTCCTCCCTGAACTTGGCGGCGCCCGCAGGGGCGTCGCCTTTTTTTCGCCGCCCGCGCCCCCTCGTGACCCGGATTTCACCACATCCCCCGCGCCCGGTTGCCTATGCAGGCCGGCGGAGACAGACTGCGGGCCGGACGAACGGCGACGGGACGGCGGCAACGATCCGCCCCCCTAACGGCGTCGGCTGCCCCGGGGATCGCCAGACCCAAGGCACCTGCAACGAGGCATCACCAACAGGAAGGTTTCACGACATGCGCATGAAGCGACGGAGTTTCCTCGGCGCGGCGGCCGCCGCAGCCAGCCTGCCGGCAACGCTGGCCGCCCCGGCGCTGGCCCAGAGCGAAGCGGCGCGGGTGCTCAAATTCGTCCCCCAGGCGAATCTCACGTCGCTCGATCCGATCTGGACCACCGCCTCGGTGACCGCCGAGCACGGCAATTACGTCTACGAGACGTTGTTCGCGGTCGACGCCCAGGCCAAGGCGCATCCGCAGATGGCCGCCGGCTACACCGTCTCGCCCGACGGCAGGACCGTACGAGATCAAGCTGCGCGACGGGCTTTCCTTCCACGACGGCACCCCGGTGCGCGCCGCGGATTGCGTGGCAAGCCTGAAACGCTGGATCGCGCGCGCGACCATCGGCCAGTCGCTCGACCAGTTCCTGGATGCCTGGGTGGCGAAGGACGACAAGACCCTGCAGGTCAAGCTCAAGAAGCCGTTCCCGCTGCTGATCGATGCGCTGGCGGAACCGGCGCAGTCCGCCTTCATCATGCCGGAACGGGTCGCCATGACCGATCCGTTCAAGCAGATCACCGAAGCGGTCGGCTCCGGCCCGTACGTGTTCGAGCCGAAGGAATATGTTTCCGGCAGCCGGGTCGTCTACCACAAATTCGCCAAGTACCAGCCCCGTCGCCACGCCGCCGAGCTGGTATTCGGGCGGCAAGATCGCGCATTTCGACCGGGTCGAGTGGCACATCATCCCCGACCCCGCCACCGCCTCCGCGGCGCTGCAATCGGGCGAGATCGACTGGTGGGAACTCGTGCTCGCCGATCTGATCCCGATGCTGAAACAAGACAAGGGCGTGCACATCGGCCTCGCCGATCCGGCCGGCTACATGGGCGTGATGCGTTTCAACGAGCTCTATCCGCCGTTCGACAACGTGAAGATGCGCCAGGCGGTGCTGCACACCGATCGACCAGAAGGAATACATGGGCGCCGTCACCGGCAACGATGCGAACGCGTTCCAGGTCTGCCACTCGTTCTTCCCCTGCGGCACCCCGTACGGCGTCACGCCCTCGCCCGACAGGATGGCCAAGCCCGACTGGGCGCTCGCGCACAAGCTGGTGCAGGAAGCCGGCTACAAGGGCGAGAAGATCGTGCTGATCAACCCGACCGATTTCGCCACCATCCAGCCGTTCGGGGAGATCACGTACGCCAACCTCAAGAAGCTCGGCCTCAACGTCGACCTGGTGGAAACCGACTGGGGCACGGTGGTGCAGCGGCGCGAACTGAAGGACGCCGCCGGACAAGGGCGGCTGGAGCATCTTCCATACCTGGTGGACCGGCGAGGCGATCCTGAACCCGGCGATCAACCCGATCATCGGCGGCCAGGGCGGCAAGGGCTGGTTCGGCTGGTACAAGAGCGCGAAGATGCAGGCGATGATCGCCGCCTGGCTGGTGGCCAAGACGTCCGCGGAACGGCACGCGATCGTCGCGCGCATGCAGACGCTCGGGTTCCACGACGTGCCCAGCGTGCCGCTCGGGCAGTTCTTCATCCACACCGGCTACCGGACCTCGCTCGCCGGGCATGTCCGCGCGCCGACGGCGGTGCCGTGGGGGATGCACCGGGTGTAGGCAGCCCCGTGCGCGGACTCCCCCGTCCTCTGCGTGGCGGGAGGGCGTCGGGTCGGCCGGCCGTTCCCGCGAGCCATGGTCCGCGCCCCTCCCCCGGCCTCGGCCCGCTCCGCGGCCCAGGCCCGCAAGCGGGCGAGCGCTCGCCCGCGGCGGCGCGCTATCGGCCGATCCGCCATCCGTGCTAGAATTGCAATGCAGACCCGCATCGAGGAGAGGGCCATGGCCGTTCGCAAGCTGCTCCTGCCGCTCACCGGCACCGCCGCCGGCGAAGCCGCGCTCGCCACCGCGCTGCAGATCGCCCGGCTCTGGAACGCGCATGTGCTCGCCCTGCACGTGCGGGTGGACAGCCGCGACGTCGCCCCGCTCGCCGGCGAAGGCCTGTCGGGCGCGATGATCGAGGAGATGATGACCGCCACCGAGCGCGAGAGCAGCGACCGCGCCCACGCGGTGCGCGCCATGTTCGACCGCTTCGTCGCCCACCACGAGGTCGTCGTCGGCGAGCCCCGTCCCGGCAGCCCCGCCGCCACCGCGAGCTTCGCCGCCGTCATCGGGCGCGAGGAAGACCTGGTGGCGCAGCAGGCACGGCTCGCCGACCTGACGGTGGTGCCGCATCCGGAGGCGGGGGAGGACGTCTCCTCCTCCGACGCGCTGCACGCGGTGCTGTTCGATTCCGGCCGGCCGGTGCTGCTGTCCCCGCAGGTGGCGCCGGCGACGGTGGGCACCCGCATCTGCCTGGGCTGGAACGGCACCGCCGAGTCGGCCTCTGCCGTCAGCGCCGCGATCCCCTGGCTCAAGCGGGCGGACGCGGTGCGTATCCTCTCGGCCGACGGCTACCAGCGGCGCGGCCCGGCAGCGCCGGAACTTGCCGCCTACCTCGCCTTGCACGAAGTCGAGGCGGACATCGTGATGTTCCAGCCGACGGGCGGCGCGGTCGGCGCCGGACTGCTGGCGGCGGCGCGCGATTTCGGCTGCGACCTGCTGGCGATGGGGGCCTACTCGCATTCCCGCCTGCGCCAGCTCATTCTCGGCGGCGTCACCCGTCACGTGCTGGAACGGGCGAACCTGCCGGTGATGATGAACCGTTGAGGCGCCTCGCCCCCTTCCGCCCCGCCCCCTTCCGTCCTGGCCGGGCCGGCGCGGCGTGAGCCACCCGGACCAGCCGGCCGCCGGCGCAGCGGAAACGCCACCCCTGCCGCGCGTCACCGCGACCGCGCCGGACACGACCCTGACGCGGTCGCTCGACCCCGACGCGAAGGCCGCCCGGCACAGCCCCTCCCCCCAGGCGGCGGAGCGCGCGCCCGAGCCGGAGGTGGCACCCGCCGACCCCGAAACCGAGGCGGCACTCCGCGCCTACGTAAAACTCCTGCGCGCGGCGCGCGCGATCGAGGCGCGGCTGGAACCCGACCTGCACGAAGCCGGCCTGACGCCGACCCAGCTCGGCGTGCTGGAGGCGCTGCTGCACCAAGGCTCCCTCACCCAGGTCGAGCTCGGGCGCAAGCTGCTCACCAGCGCGGGCAACATGACCGACGTGATCGCCAAGCTGGCGCGCCGCGGCCTCGTCTCCCGCGGCCGCAAGCCCGGGGATCGCCGCGCCGTGCGGGTGGACCTCACCGAGGCGGGGCGGGCCCACATCGCCGCGCTGTTCCCGCGCTATGCGGCTGCCATCGCCGCCGCCATGGCCGGGCTGAGCGCGACGGAACTGGAGATGATGGGCGACCTGCTCCATACCCTGGCGCGAACCGCGAGCGGCGCATGGGAGCCCGCAGCCGAGCCCGATCCCCTTGCCGAAGAATACGGCACCGCCCATCTGCCGCGCCGTTCGCCCGACGCCGACCGATAATCCCAGAGACCGTGATGGTCGATCGATAATCCAGGAGATCATGATGATCCGAGCTGCGTCCTTTCGGGCGGCTCGGCCGGTTCGTGCTGGTGGACATGGCAGCCGACCCAGCCCGAAAGACCAGACCTGAAAGACCAAACCTGGAACCCGGGGCGCACCCACCCCGCGGCCGTTGTCCCGATGCCACAGGCGGCCTGAGAACCAAACGCCGCCACGGCGTCCCCCTCCCGGCCCCCTGGCCCCGACTTCCCGGTGACGATTAGAACAAGCTTAACATATCCAAGTAAGCGTGATCCTCACTATGCCCCTGGATGCCAATCGTCCCCTCTCCGGCCCCAGCGCCCCGCCCATGACGGAGGCGCCCGGCCGGCCGGGCATCGCCCCGACCTGGACCAGCAGCGCCAAGGACGTCGTCGGCTGCACTCTCGGCCCGGCGCGGCTGTGGTTCACCCTCGGCTTCGGCATCGTCACCGAGGTCTACTACCCGCGGGTCGACCTGCCGCAGTTGCGCGACCTCGGCTTCATCGTCGCCGACGGCGCCGGCTTCTGGGTCGAGGTCAAGCGCCTCGGCACCTACGCGATCAAGCTCGCCGCCCCCGGCGTGCCCGCGGTCGAAATCCTGCACACCCACCCGCGCTTCCGCCTGCGCTTGCGCGTCACCCCCGATCCGCTGCGCGACGTGCTGCTGGTCGAAGCGACCCTGACCGGCGATCCCGACCTGCGGCTCTATGCCCTGCTCGCGCCCCGTCTCGGCGCCACCGGGGAGGGCAATGTCGCTGCCGTCGCGCGCTATCGCGGCCGGAAGGTGCTGTGGGCGGAGCAGGGGCCGTTCGGCCTCGCCCTCGCCGCTGCCGACACAAGCCAGCGCGACGTTATAGGTGCCGCCAGCGCAGGCTACGTCGGCTTCAGCGACGGCTGGCAGGATTTCGCGCTGCACGGCGCGCTCACGTGGGAATACGATCACGCCGGGCCGGGCAACGTCGCGCTGGTCGCCGCCCTGCCCGCTTCCGCCGTGCTGGCAGTCGGCTTCGCCGCCACCAAGCAGGCCGCCGCCACCCTCGCGGTCTCCAGCCTGCTCGAACCGTTCGACGCCGTGCTGCTGCGCCAGGTCTCCGATTGGCAGGCTTGGTACGCGCTCGCCAACGGACGCAACCCGGTCCGGTGGGAGGCGCCGGAAGCGCTGCGGGACCAGTTCATGGTCTCGACCATGGTGCTGCGCAGCCACCTGGATAAGACCTATCCCGGCGCCATGGTCGCCAGCCTCAGCATCCCCTGGGGCGACCGCGGCAGCGAGCGCGGCGGCTACCACCTGGTCTGGCCGCGCGACCTCGTGCACTGCGCCGGCGCGCTGCTGGTGCTGGGCGCGGAGGACGAGGCGCGCAACGCGCTGCGCTACCTGATCGCCACCCAGACGCGAGGACGGGCACTGGGAACAGAACCAGTGGCTCGGCGGCCGGCCCTACTGGCAGGGCAAGCAGCTCGACCAGACCGCCTCGCCCGTGCTGCTGGCGGCGCAACTGGCCGAACGCAACGCCCTCGGCGGCACCGAGGTCGCGGACATGATCGCCGGCGCGCTCGGCTACCTGCTGCGCCACGGGCCGGCCAGCGACCAGGACCGGTGGGAGGAAAGCGCCGGCATCACCCCCTACACCCTCGCCGCCTGCATCGCCGCCCTGGTCGCCGGCGCGCCGTTCCTGCCCCTGCGCAGCCGCTGGCTCGCGCTCACGCGTCGCCGATTTCTGGAACGACCAGATCGAGACCTGGCTGGTCGCCCGCGGCGGCGCGCTGGCGGAAAAAGCCGGTATCGCCGCCCACTACATCCACCTGGCGCCGGCCGGCATCCTGACCGACCCGGCCGCACTCGATGCGTCGATCCCGCTGCACAACCAGCCGGAGCCGCGCAGCATCCAGGCCAAGGACCTGATCTCGCTCGATTTCCTGCATCTTGTGCGACTCGGCCTGCGCCGCGCCGCCGATCCGCTGGTGCTCGACAGCCTGCGGCTCGCCGACGAGCTGCTGAAGGTCGAAACGCCGAGTGGGCCGGCCTGGCACCGCTATGTGGGCGACGGCTACGGCGAATCCGACGACGGCGGCCCGTTCATCGGCGCCGGCCGCGGGCGCGCCTGGCCGCTGCTCGCCGGCGAACGCGGCCACTACGAAGTCGCCGCCGGGCGCGACCCGCTGCCGCTGCTCGACGCCATGGCGGCCATGGCGGGCAAAGGCGGGATGATCCCCGAACAGGTCTGGGATACCGAGGCGATCCCGCGCCGCTTCCTGTTCCTTGGCCGCCCGAGCGGCTCGGCCACACCGCTCGCCTGGGCGCACGCGGAATTCGTCAAGCTGGTCGTCTCCCGCCGCGCCGGCCGGCCGATCGACGCCCCGGCCGCCGTCGGGCGCCGCTATCGCAGCCAACGCCGCCCGGCACGCCGCAGCGTCTGGCTGCCGCAGGCGCCCGTCACCACGTTCCTCGCCGGAACCCGCCTCGTGGTCGCCCTGCCCCGACCGGCACAAGTCCACTGGAGCATCGACGGCTGGGAACACCCCCGCGACATCGCAACCGTCGACAGCGGCCTCGGACTGCATACCGCGGAGCTGCGCGTCGAACGCCTGCCGCCCAACACCACCCTCGATTTCACCTGGAAATGGCGCGACAGCGGCACCTGGGCCGGCCAGGACATGCACCTGCGGACGCGCGAGGCGTGAAGGAAGGCCAGGGGGCTCTGCCCCCTGGACCCCCGCCAAGGGCTCGCCCTTGGAACCCTCCGTTTTGGCTCCGTGCAGGTGGGGGCAAGTTCCCTGGCGGGGTCCAGGGGCAGAGCCCCTGGCCTTCTTTGCGCTACCGGCGCCGCGGCGCTTCCTCAGCCAGCACCACCGACCGGGCGGCGACGGGCAAACATTCGTCGCGGGGACCGCGTCGGCGCGGGTTGGCGCTGTCGAGCAGCAGGCGCCAGTGGTGTTCGGGGCGCGGCGGGGGCAACGCGACCTCAATCGGGGTTTCACCGACGTGGAGCACCAGCACCGCGCGGTGTGCCGGGGCGGTGGCGGTCTGGGGGGGGCATAGAGGGCTGCGATCAGGGTTTTATTTTCGGGATCGTTCCATTCTGCCGCTTGCATGGGTTCGCCGTCGCGGCGGCGCCAGGCCACGTCGGGCAGGCCGCTTGCGTCCACCGGGGTGCCGCGCAGCGGCGTGTCGCCGGCGAGCACCCGGCAGCGCCGTCTGAGCCGCAGCAACTTTGCGGTGAACGCGCGCAGGGCGGGGTCCATTCCTTGCCAGTCGAACCAGCCGACCGGGTTGTCCTGCGCATAGGCGTTGTTGTTGCCGCCTTGGCTGCGCCCGCATTCGTCGCCCATCCCGAGCATCGGCGTGCCGCGCGAGAACAGCAGGGTGGCAAGCAGTGCGCGCATGTCGGCGGCGCGGCGGGCGCGGATGGCGGGATCGTCGGTCGGGCCCTCGATGCCGTGGTTCCAGGACCAATTCGTGTCGTTCCCGTCTCGGTTTGATTCGCCGTTGGCCTCGTTGTGCTTGTTCGGCATAGGCAACGAGGTCGGCGAGGGGAAAGCCGTCGTGCGCGGCGACGAAATTGACCGAGCGCGAGACCGGCCGCCGCCGCGCGGCGAAGATATCGGCCGAGCCGGCGATGCGCGTCGCCAGCTCGCGCGAGCTGGCCGGGATCGCCGCGCCAGAACCGGCGCACGGTGTCGCGATAGCGGTCGTTCCATTCGCCCCAGGCGGCAGGGAAGGCGCCGAGCCGGTAGCCGTCGCCGGTCCGGCATCCCACGGCTCGGCGATGCGCGCCAGCCGGCGCAGCACCGGGTCCTGGTCGATCGCCGCCAGCAGCGGCGCCTCCGGATCGAAGCCGCCCGCGCGGCGACCGAGGATGGTGGCGAGGTCGAAGCGGAACCCGTCCACCCCGCCGCGCAGCGCCCAGGCGCGCAGCGCATCGAGCGCGAGCCGCACGCACCGCCGGCCGATCCAACGCCAGCGTGTTGCCGCAGCCGGTGTCGTTGCGGTATCGTGACGGGTCGCCCGGGTCGAGCCGGTAGTAGGTGGCGTTGTCGAGGCCGCGCAACGAGAGGTCGGCCCGCGCGCGTCGCACTCGCCGGTGTGGTTCAGCACGACATCGAGCAGCACTGCGATGCCCGCCGCCTGCAGCGCCGCCACCGCGCGCGCGCACCTCCGCCCAGCCGCCGGGCGCCAGGCGCGGATCGGGGGCGAGGAACGCCACCGGGTTGTAGCCCCAGTAGTCGGCGAGCCCGAGCGCCGGCAGGTGCGCGCTCATCGATCCAGGCCGCCACCGGCATCAGCTCGACCGCGGTGATCCCGAGCCGGCGCAGGTAGCCGACCGCGGCCGGATGGCCGAGCGCCGGCGAAGGTACCGCGCAGCGGGGCGGGAATCGCCGGGGTGGCGCATGGTGAAGCCGCGCACGTGCAGTTCGTAGATCACCTGCCGGTCCCAGGCGAAGGCCGGACGTGGCGGCAGGATGGGCAGCGGCGCTTCGACGACGGCTTTGGGCATCGCCGGTGCGCTGTCGGCGTCCGAGGCCGCGAACAGGCTCGGATGCAGGCGGAACGGGCGGTCGAGCCGGGTGGCGAACGGGTCGCACAGCAGCTTGGCCGGATCGAACCGATCGCCGCGCGGAGGGATCGTGCGGACCGTCCGCGCGCAGCCCGTAGCGGGCGCCGGGGCCGATCCCGCCGATATGGCCGTGGAACACGTCCCCGGTGCGCGCGGGGAGCGGGATCCGCGCGATCTCCTGCTCCCCGGCGGAATCGAACAGGCAGAACGTGACGGCCTCGGCATGGGCCGAGAACACCGCCACGTTGACGCCTTGCACGTCGGGGCAGACGCCGAGCGGCTCCGGGGCGCCGGGCCCGACCGGGCCGGATGTCATGCGGGCGCGCCCGCGCGCCGGCGGCTCATGGTTTCCTGCGACGGCAGCGGCATGCACGGACTCCGTTCCGACCCGGCGCCCGAGGGTCGGCCCGCCATCGTGACAGCGACATCGGGCCAGGTCGACAGCGCCCCCCGACCGAGCCAGGGCAATCGCATTTGGCAGGAACGCGCCGGCCGGGCCGGGACGCCCGCAGCGCGCGCGGTTCAGAACCCGAGGTCGGAGAGCCCGGGATGATCGGCCGGACGCGCGCCGAGCGGCCAGGCGTAGCGCCGGTCCTCCGCGGCGATCGGCAGGTCGTTGATGCAGGCGAACCGCCGCTGCATCAGCCCGTCGGCGCCGAATTCCCAGTTCTCGTTGCCGTAGGAGCGGAACCAGTTCCCCGAATCGTCGTGCCATTCATAGGCGAACCGAACCGCGATGCGATCGTCGGTGAAGGCCCAGAGCTCCTTGATCAGACGGTAGTCGAGCTCGCGCGCCCATTTGCGCGCCAGGAAGGCGACGATCGCGGGGCGGCCGGCGACGAACTCGGCGCGGTTGCGCCAGAAGCTGTCGACCGAATAGCCGAGCGCGACCCGCTCCGGATCGCGGCTGTTCCAGGCGTCCTCGGCGCCGCGGACTTTCCGGATGGCGCTCTCACGGGTGAAGGGCGGGAGCGGCGGGCGGGTCTCCGGCATGGCAGGCCTCCGTTCGAGATGCGGCGCACCGGCCAGCGGTGGGCTGAACGGGACGCCTCGCCGTCAGGTTGGCGTCCGCGGCGACCTGTCAACGCCCCGATGCGTGGGCGCACCGGTACACGGGGCGTAAAATCCGGCTTGCCCGAGAACCCCATCGGCAAAGCCCGCGGATGCGGCACCCCCCCCACCGATGTCCTTCCGCGCCGTCTCAGCCGGGGTGCGCCTGCTCGCTGTCGAGATGCGCCATCTGCGCCGTGGGATAGCGCGCGCCGGCCGCCGCGCCCTTCGGCACCGCAAGCGCGATCGCCGCCAGATCCTCCGGCGTGAGCGCGACGTCGGAGGCCCCCAACGCCTCGGCCAGACGGTCGCGCCGGCGGGCACCGACCAGCGGGACGATGTCATCACCCTGCGCGGCCACCCAGGCGATCGCGACCTGCGCCACGCTCGCGCCCTTCGCCGCCGCGATCGTGCGCAGCGCCTCCACCAGCGCCAGGTTGCGCGCGACGTTGCCGTCCTGGAACCGCGGGCTGAAGGCGCGGAAATCCCCCGCGCTTACCGCGTCTGGCCGCCAGTGCCCGCTGATCAGCCCGCGCGAGAGCACGCCGTAGGCGGTGATGCCGATCCCCAGTTCCCGACAGGCCGGCAGAATGGCGTCCTCGATCCCGCGCGAGATCAGCGAATACTCGATCTGCAGATCAGAGATCGGATGCACCGCGGCGGCACGGCGCAAGGTGGCGGCGCCGACCTCCGACAGGCCGATGTGGCGCACCCAGCCGGCCCGCACCATCTCGGCGATGGCGCCGATCGTGTCCTCGATCGGCACGTCGGGATCGAGCCGCGCGGGGCGGTAGATGTCGATATACGCCACACCCAGCCGTTGCAGCGTATAGGCGAGGAAGTTCTTCACCGCCCCCGGCCGCGCGTCATAGCCGGACCAGCCGCCGGCCGCGTCGCGCAGGGCGCCGAACTTGACGCTGATCAGCGCCTGCTCGCGCGGCCGGCCGCGCAGCGCCTCGCCGATCAGCATCTCGTTGTGGCCCATGCCGTAGAAATCGCCGGTGTCGAGCAGGGTGATCCCCGCTTCCAGCGCGGCGTGGATGGTGGCGATGCTTTCGGCCCGATCGGCCGGGCCGTACATGCCCGACATCCCCATGCAGCCCAGCCCGATGGCCGAGACGCGCGGACCGGTCGCGCCAAGCCGGCGATCATCCATTGCCGCTCTCCTTCCGTGTGGCCCGCCGCTGCCGTCGGCCGCGACGTGCGCCCTCATATGGGACCCGTATATGGGACCCGCATATCGGACTGGGCGCCGCAGGCACACAGGCGCGCGCCGCATCGCGCCGCTGCTCACGTGACCCGCTTGCGGAACAGCCATCCCGCGGCGGCGAGGGTGACCGCGCCGATCGCCGCCATCGGCCAGTATTGCGAGGCGAGCGCGTTCACGCCCGCCCCTTCCAGGAACACGCTGCGCACGATCACCAGGAAATAGCGCATCGGGTTCAGCAACGTCAGATCCTGCACCCACACCGGCATGTTGGCGATCGGCGTGGCGAACCCCGACAGGATGATCGACGGCACCATGAACAGGAACGCGCCCAGCAACGCCTGCTGCTGCGTCGCCGCCAGCGAGGAGATCATCGAGACCGATCCCGGTCACCGCGATCACGAACAGGACCAGCCCGAGATACAGCGGCAGCAGCCCCCCGCGTAGCGGCACGTCGAACCAGAACACCGCCGCGGCGATGATCACCGAGGCCTCGAACAGGCCGATCAGCAGCCCGGGCAATCCCTTGCCCAGCAGGATGTCGATCGGGCGCATCGGCGTGACCAGCAACTGATCGAAGGTGCCGGTCTCGCGCTCGCGCGCCACCGACAGCCCGACCACCAGCAAGGTCACGACCTGCGTCAGCAGCGCCACGATGCCGGGCACGATGAACCAGCGCGAACTCAGAGTGGGGTTGTAGCGCGCACGCAGATCGAGCACCGCGGGCGGCGCCGGGCCGCCGTGCGCGGCGCCCCAGGCGAGAGAGAAGTCGCTCAGGATGGTGTTGGCGTAGCCCTCGATCAGCAGTGCGGTGTTGGAGTTGCGGCCATCGACGATCACCTGCACCGGCGCCGGCTGGCCGGTCAGCAAGTCGCGGGTGAAGCGGCGGTCGATCACCAGCACCAGTCTGCACCTGGCGCGAATCGATCAGCTCGTTGATCCGGTGCGGACTGCGCAGCATCGCCACCAGATGGAAGGTGGGTGCGCCGACGAAGCGGGCCACCAGATCGCGCGAGGCCGCGGCTGGGTCCTGGTCGTAGATCGCCATCGGCACGTGGTTGAGATCGAAGGTGGCGGCGTAGCCGAACACCAGCAGCTGGATCAGCGGCGGCCCGATCAGCACCATGCGGCTTTTCGCGTCGCGCAGCACCGCAAGCAGTCTCCTTCACGATCAGCGCCAGGACCTGGCCGAGCATGCGGCTCAGTCCAGCCGCTTGCGCGCGGTCGCCCGCGCGAGGCCGAGGAAGATCGCCGCCATCACGACGAGCGCGAGCGGCATTGGGCAGGATCACCGACCAGACGTTGCCGGCCAGGAAGACCGATTGCAGGATCGCGACGAAATAGCGCGCCGCGACGATATGGGTGATGATCTGCACCGCGCGCGGCATGCTGTTGATGTCGAACACGAAGCCCGACAGGATGAAGGCCGGCAGGAAGGTGGTGATGATGGCGATCTGCCCGGCCACGAACTGGTTGCGCGCGAAGCCCGAGATCAGCAGCCCCATCCCGAGCGCGGCCAGCATGAACAAGGCCGAGGTGGCGGTGAGCAGCCAGATCGAACCTGCGCAGCGGCACGTCGAACAGGAACACCGCGATCGCCACCGAAGCCGCCATGCCGCCCATGCCGAGCACGAAATACGGGATCAGCTTGGCGAGCAGGATCTCTCGCATGGTCACGCGCGTGACCATCAGCGCTTCCATCGTGCCGCGCTCCCATTCGCGCGCGATCACCAGCGCGGTCAGCAGCGCGCCGGTCAGCGTCATGATCACCGCGATCAGGCCCGGCACCAGGTAGTCGCGGCTGCTCACCGCGGGGTTGAACCGGACCTGCGGCTGCACGGACGAGCGGCAGCGGCCGCGCTGCCGCCCGGCGGCCTGCGGCGCGCGCGGTGAGCCAGGTGGCCCAGACCTGCTGCACGTAGCCCTCGATGATGCGCGCGTCGTTGGCATCGACGCCGTTGACGATCACGCCGATCGGCGAATTGCCGCCGGCCTCGGCGCGGCGGGCGAAGTCGCTCGGCAGCCAGACGATGCCCTGCACCGGCGCGCGCTGCCATCGCCCGCTCGGCGTCCTGGATGGTCAGGAAGCGGCGCGGGCGGAAGAACGGCGAATGGGCGAACTGGCTGGTGAAGCTGGCGGTCAGCGGCGCCAGGGTGCTGCACCACCAGCGCGATCGGCACGTTGCGGGCATCCAGCGAGACGCCGTAGCCGAAGATCAGCAGCAGCACCGCGGGCAGCACGAAGGCGATGGCGAGCGCCGAGGGATCGCGCCAGATCTGCAGCGAACTCCTTGCGCAGCAGCCCGCACAGGCGACGCAGCGCGCCGGCGTTCATGCCGCGCGCGCCGGCTCGGTCGGGCGCCTCGATCACGGCGATGAAGGCGTCCTCCATGGTGGGATCGGGCTGCGCCGCGCGTGCGCGCGCGCGGCCTTGATCGCCTCGGGTGCGCCGGCGGCCAGCACGCTGCCCTGCGCCATGATGACGAGCTGGTCGCAGTATTCCGCTTCCTCCATGAAATGCGTGGTCACCAGCACGGTCACGCCGGCCTCGGCCAGCGCGTTGATGCGGCGCCAGAACTCGCGCCGCGCCAGCGGATCGACGCCGGAGGTCGGTTCGTCGAGGAACAGGATGTCGGGCTCGTGCATCAGCGCGCAGGCCAGCGCGAGCCGCTGCTTGAAGCCGAGCGGCAGGTCGCGCGCGGTGGCGTCGAGCATCGCGCCGAGTTCGAATTCGGTCACCGCCCAGTCGATGCGCGCGCGCTGGCGGGCGCCGGACAGGCGGTAGGCGCTGGTGAAGAAGCGCAGGTTCTGCGCGCACCGACAGATCGCCGTAGAGCGAGAATTTCTGTGCCATGTAGCCGATCCGCCCGCGCGCCGGGGCCGCGGCCGTGCGCAGGTCGAAGCCGGCGACGCGCAAGGTGCCGGCGGACGGCGGCAGCAGGCCGCACAGCATGCGGAAGGTGGTGGATTTGCCGGCGCCGTTGGCGCCGAGCAGGCCGAAGATCTCGCCGCGCGCGACGGTGAAGCTGACGTCGTCCACGGCGACGAAGGCGCCGAAGCGGCGGGTGAGATGGGCAACCGCGATCACGTCTCCGGTCGGCTTCGGCGCCGCCGGCGCAACGTCGGGCGACGGTCGCGGACGGGGGCGGCGCCGGGGTGGCGGCCTGCGCCCGCAGCCGCGCCACGAAACTGTCCTCGAATCGCGGCGGCGTCGGGGTCAGCGTCAGGTCCGGCGCCTCGGCGACCAGCCCGGCAGCGACCGGCAGCGTGTCGGCGGCCGTCACCACCCGCACCCGGCTGCCCTGGATCACCGCGTCGATCACCCCGGGCACGTTCGCGAGCCGCGCCTGCAAGCGCCGCCGTCCCAGGCTGGCGGTGGCGACGAAGCTGCGGCCGGCCATCTCGGCGGTGAAGCTGGCCCGGCGTGCCGTGGCCCAGCAGCCGACCCTCATGGATCAGCAGCACGCCGTCGCAGCGCTCGGCCTCGTCCAGATAGGCGGTGCTGAACAGCACCGTCATATGCGCCTCGCGGGTCAGGTGGTCGATGATCTGCCACAGTTCGCGCCGCGAGACCGGATCGACGCCGACGGTCGGCTCGTCGAGCAGCAGCAGATCGGGCGGGTGCACCAGGGTGCAGGCCAGGCCGAGCTTCTGCTTCATCCCGCCCGACAGCCGTCCGGCCAGGCGCGCGGTGAACGGGCCGAGCCCGGTCATGTGCAGCAGCTCGGCGTAGCGCGCGGCGCGCTCGGCCGGCGGCACGCCCTGCAGATCGGCGTAGAGGTCGAGGTTCTCCGCGCACGCTGAGGTCTTCGTAGAGGCCGAAGCGCTGCGGCATGTAGCCAAGCCGCGCCTGCACCGCGAGCGGATCGCGCGCGACATCGATGCCCAGCACCTCGATCCGCCCGGCATCGGCGCGCAGCAGCCCGGCGATCAGCCGCATCAGGGTGGTCTTGCCGGCGCCGTCCGGGCCGATCAGCCCGGTGACGGCGCCGCGCGCCGCGCTCGGCGGTGATCCCGTCCAGCGCGGTGACCACCCGCTTGCCGGTGCGAAAGCTGCGGCGCACGCCGGCAAGCCGCAGCGCCGGCTGGGGCGGCGGTGCCCGCGGGATCAATGGCCGGCATCGCCCGGCACGCAGCCCGGGCGGCGCCTCGGACGGCGTCTGGGCGAGGTCGATGTGCACGGTCGCCGGCATCCCGAGCCGCAGTTCGCCCCGCGCATCGCAGACATAGACCCGCAGCTGGTAGACGAGCGCGGTGCGCAGCTCCGGCGTCTCCACCGTCTTCGGCGTGAACTCCGCGGTCGGCGAGAGATAGCCGATCCAGCCGTGATAGTCCTGCCCCGGATAGCTGTCGGTCGTGACCGTCGCCGCCATGCCGAGGCGGATGCGGCCGAGGTCGCTCTCCGGCACGTAGGCGCGCACCCAGAGCGGGCTCGGCAACGCGATGGTGAACACCGGCGTGGACGGGGAGGCCATGTCGCCCGGCTCCAGGATGCGGTCCTCCACCACGCCGTCGGACGGCGCATAGAGCCTGGTGTCGTCGAATTCCCGCTGCGCCAGCGCGACCGCGGCCTCAGCGGCCTGATAGGCGGCGCGCGCGGCGGCGATGTCTTCCACACGCGGCCCTTTCACCGCCAGGATATAGGCCTGCCGCGCCGCCTCGTATTGCTGGCGCGCCGCGTCGAACGCCGCCTTCGCGTCGTCACGCTGCTGGATCGTCCCGGCACTGGTGGTGGCGAGGGCGACCGCGCGCCGGTAGGTCACCGCGTCGTTCCGGTAGGTCACTTGCAGCGCGTCCATCGTCGCCTTGGCCTGCGGCGATCTCTTCCGGACGCGATCCGGCGAGCAGCTTGGCCAGCGCCTCCTGCGCGTTGCTGCATCTGCGCTTTCGCCTGCGCCAGCGCTGCGGCGTAGCGGGTGTCGTCCAGGGTGGCGAGCAGCTCGCCCGCGGTGCACCACGGCACCTTCCTGCACCAGCATCCGCGTGATGTGGCCGCTGTCGTTGAAGGCCGGCTGCACCTCGCGGATATCGACGTCGCCATAGAGGGTGAGCACATGCGCCTCCGCGGTCCTACCGCGATTCAGGTAGAACCAAGCGCCGGCGCTGAGCGTGAGCACGATCAGGACGAGCAGGGCGATCCGGAGCGGGTTGCGCATGGCGGGCGGGGTTCCACTTCTCCAAAAGCGCCGAGTCCGCGGAAAGTCGGGCCGAACGGCGGGTCATACACTGGTTTGCCGCGCGCACGGCGCCCGACACTTCTCCTCTCCGCGCGCGGCGCCCGACCCGATCGCGATCGCTCCCGATGCCGCGCCCCGGCGCCATCCATGGCGCCTGGCAGCCGCCGGGTCATTGCGCTGGATCAATGCCCCCGGCACTGCGGCCTGCAGCCCGCACGGGTTCCCGGCGATCCCGCGGCGGCGCTCATTCCGCCCAGTCGAACGAGCGCTGCACCGCCTTCTGCCACGATCGGTAGTAGCGCGCGCGGTCCGGCGCGCCCATCGCCGGGGTGAAGACGCGCTCGACCGATGCATTCGCCCGCAGGCTGTCGCGGTCGGGCCAGAAGCCGACGGCGAGCCCGGCGGCATAGGCGGCGCCGAGCGCGGTGGTCTCGATGATCCGCGGCCGCACCACGGGGGCGGCGAGGATATCGGCCTGGAACTGCATCAGCAGGTCATTGGCCGCCATCCCGCCGTCGATCTGCAACGCCGCGAGCCGTATGTCGCTGTCGGCCGCCATCGCCTCCACCACGTCGCGCACCTGATAGGCCGTGGCCTCCAGCGCGGCGCGGGCGATATGCGCCCGCGTGGCGAAGCGGGTGAGGCCGGCGATCACGCCGCGCGCGGTGCTTTTCCAGTACGGCGCATAGAGGCCGGAGAACGCGGGGACGATATAGACATCGCCGTTGTCCGGCACTTCGCGGGCCAGCGCCTCGATCTCCGGCGCGGCGTCGATCATGCGCAGGTTGTCGCGCAGCCATTGCACCAGCGCGCCGGTGATCGCGATCGCGCCTTCCAGCGCGTAGCACGGCGGTTCGTCGCCGAACCGGTAGGCGAGCGTGGTCAGCAGGCCGGCATGCGACACGACCGGCGCTTCCCCGGTGTTCATCATCAGGAACGCGCCGGTGCCGTAGGTGTTCTTCGCCTCCCCGGGCGCGAAACAGGTCTGGCCGACCAGCGCGGCCTGTTGGTCGCCGAGAATCCCCGCCAGGCGGACGCCGCGCAGCGGCGCCAGCGCGATCTCCCCCAGCACCGCCGAGGACGAAACGATGCGCGGCAGGCAGGCGCGCGGAATGCCGAACTGCGCCAGCATCGCCGGATCCCAGGCGCAGGTCGCGAGGTCCATGAGCTGGGTGCGACTCGCGTTGGTGACGTCGGTCACGTGCAACCCGCCCGCCGGCCCGCCGGTGAGGCACCAGGCGAGCCAGGAATCGATGGTGCCGAACAGCGCCTCCCCGCGTTCCGCCGCGGCCCGCGCGCCGGGCACCTGATCGAGCAGCCAGGCGAGCTTGAGGCCGGAGAAATAGGTGCTCAGCGGCAGGCCGGTGCGCGCGCGGAACCGGTCCTGGCCGCCGTCGGCAGCAAAGTGGCGCACCAGCGCCTCGGTGCGCGTGTCCATCCAGACGATCGCGTTGGCGAGCGGGCGGCCGGTGCGGCGGTCCCACAGCACGGTGGTCTCACGCTGGTTGCTGAGGCCGACGGCGGCGAGGTCGGCCGCGGCGATCCCGGCGCGGGCCAGGGCGGCGCCGGCCACGGCGATCGTGTTGGCGAGGAGCTCGTCCGGGTCGTGCTCGACCCAGCCCGGCCGCGGGGTGAGCTGGCGGTGTTCCTGCTGCGCCTGCGCGACGATCCCGCCGGCGCGGTCGAAGACGATGCAGCGGGTGCTGGTGGTGCCCTGGTCGATGGCGGCGAGGTAGCGGGACATGCGGTCAGGTGGGCAGCGGGATCAGGCCGGCGGGGCCGCCGCGCCGCCGTGCGATCCGATGCAGACCGTATTCCCCCGACCGGACCCGCCCCATCGCGCCGTGCCGCTGCCTCCCATGCGTGCGGTAGCGCTACCCGATCGCCCCCGCACCGGCAAGCAGCCGCGCTCCCATTCAGCGCGCGATCCGCCCTCCGGCCATCGCCCGCGGCACCCCGGTCGTGCCGGGGAAACTGAGCGGCAGACCCGCCGCCACCCGCGCGGCCAGGAAGCCGAAGCACTGCGCCTCCAGCGCGTCGCCGTCCCAGCCCGACCGCCTCGACCGGATCGACCGGGGCGCGGCAGCGCCGCGCGCAGCGCGTCCATGATCGCCGGGTTGTGCCGCCCGCCGCCGCACGACCAGCCAGCGCCGCGGCGGCGCCGGCAGCGCGGTCGCGGCCACCGCGGCGGCGGTGAAGGCCACCAGGGTCGCCGCGCCGTCCGCCGGCGACAGCGCCGCCAGCCCGCTCGCCGCCAGCGCGGCGGCGAAATCCAGCCGGTCGAGCGATTTCGGCGCCGGCCGGGCGAAATACGGATGCGCCAGCAGCCGGCCCAGCACCGCCCGATCCGCCGCCCCGCCCGCGCCAGCGCGCCGTCGCGGTCGAACGCGCGCGCCGGTGTGGCGCATCGCCCAGTCATCCAGCGGCCCGTTGCCCGGCCCGGTGTCGCACGCCAGCCAGCGCCCCGTCGGCGCCGATCCAGGTCACGTTCGCCACGCCGCCGATGTTCAGCACCGCCAACGGCCGCTCCAGCCCCGCCGCCAGCGCCGCGTGGAACACCGGGGCGAGCGGCGCGCCCTGCGCCGCCCGCCGCCACGTCGGCCGAGCGGAAATCATGCGCCACCGGCACCCCGGTCAGCCGCGGCCAGCCGCGCCGCATCGCCGATCTGCCAGGTGCGGCCGCTGCTCCGGCCGGTGCAGGATGGTCTGGCCGTGGAAACCGATCAGGTCGGCCGGCGCGCCCGAGCGCCAGCCACCGCCCGCGCATGCTGCTCGGTCAGCCGCGCCGACGGCGTCGGCAAGCGCCGGGATCGTCGGCGGCCAGCGCCGGCGCGCGGTCGAGCAGGCCGGCGCAGCGTCGGCGCGCAGCGCGCGCGTCGATAGGGCAGGGTCAGGCGCGGGCCGAAGCCGCCGATCGCGGTCGCCGTCCGTCTCCACCCAGGCGGCATCCACCCCGTCCAGCGAGGTGCCGCTCATCAGCCCGATCGTGCGCAGCATTCTGCCCTCCTGCGTTGCGTCCCGGGCGTTTGCCCGCCGTGCGCTTCATGCTAGCCCGGGGCCGGCCAGAACGGGACCAGCGCCGATGCCGCATGCCGATTTCCTCGCCGAAGCCACCGCACGCGGCTTCGTCTTCCAGTGCACCGATACCGAGGCGCTGGACGCGGCGCTGCGCGCCGGCACCGTCTCACGGCCTATATCGGCTTCGACTGCACCGCGGACAGCCTGCATGTCGGCAGCCTGGTGCAGATCATGATCCTGCGCCTGTTGCAGAAGCACGGCCACACGCCGGTGGTGCTGATGGGCGGCGGCACCACGCGCATCGGCGATCCGTCCGGCAAGGACGAAGCGCGGCAGATGCTGACCGACGACGCAGATCGCCGCCAACATGGCCGGCATCCGGCGCTGCTTCGACCCGTTCCTGCGCTTCGGCGACGGCCCGGCGCGACGCGATCATGGCCGAACAACGGCGACTGGCTGAACGCGCTCGGCTACATCCCGCTGCTGCGCGACGTCGGCACGCATTTCACCGTCAACCGCATGCTGACCTTCGATTCCGTGAAGCTGCGGCTGGAGCGCGAGCAGCCGCTGACCTTCCTCGAATTCAACTACATGATCCTGCAGAGCTACGATTTCCGCGAGCTCGCGCCGCCGCTACGGCGTGACGCTGCAGATCGGCGGCTCCGACCAGTGGGGCAACATCGTCGCCGGCATCGAGCTGACGCGGCGCACCGACGGCACGGCGGTGTTCGGCCTGACCACGCCGCTGATCACCACCGCCTCGGGCGCGAAGATGGGCAAGACCGCGCGCGGGCGCGGTGTGGCTGACCGCCGACCGGGTGTCGCCCTACGACTACTGGCAGTTCTGGCGCAACACCGAGGACGCCGATGTCGGCCGCTTCCTGCGCCTGTTCACCGATCTGCCGCTGGCCGAGATCGCGCGGCTGGAGGCGCTCGGCGGGGCCGAGATCAACGAGGCGAAGAAAGTGCTGGCGACCGAGGCGACCGCGCTCGCGCACGGCGCGAGCCGCCGCGGCGGCGGCGGCGGAGACGGCGCGGCGCGCCTTCGAGGAGGGCGAGGCGGCCGACGACGCTGCCCGTCCGTCGACTGTGCCGGCGGCGGACCTCGCGGCGGGCATCCCGGCGTTCCGGCTGTTCGCGCTGGCCGGACTGGCGGACAGCAACGGCGAGGCGCGGCGGCTGATCCGCGGCGGCGGGGCGCGGGTGAACGATGCGGTGGTGAGCGAGGAAGGGTTGGTGATCGGGACGGCGGATCTGCGCGACGGGGCGATCAAGCTGTCGGCGGGACGCAAGCAGCACCGGTTGGTACGGGCCGGGTGACAGCTGGCGCTCGAACCGGAAAATCAGTGCGGGCGGCTTGCTCTTTCACCTCTCCCGCCCTGCGGGAGAGGTGAGACACCGGAGGTTCGCGCGATCGCCCTGGCTCTGCTGCCTTACCGCCCCCAGCGCAGCACCATCGGGTCCAGCCGCCGCGCGGTCTCGATCAACCCGGCCCGGGTTGCCGGATGCAACGGCGGCAGCGGTGCCCGCACCGCCTCGGAGGCGATGACGCCGCCCTCCTGCATCAGCGCCTTGCACGCCCGCAAGCCCGCACTGGCGGTTCTCGTAATTGATCAGCGGCAGCCAGCGCGCATAGGCGCTCGCCGCCTCGTCCCGCCGGCCGGCGGCGATAGGCGTCGATGATCTGGCGGATACCGTCCGGATAGCCGCCGCCGGTCATCGCTCCCGGTCGCCCCGGCGTCGAGATCGGCCAGCAGGGTGATGCCTTCCTCGCCGTCCCACGGCCCTTCGATCGCCGCGCCGCCGAGCGCGATCAGCTCGCGCAGCTTGGCCGCCGCGCCCGGCGTTTCGATCTTGAAATAGGCGACCTGCGCGATCTCGCGCGCCATGCGGGCGAGCAAGGCGGCCGACAGCGGCGTGCCGGCGACCGGCGCGTCCTGGATCATGATCGGGATCGCGATCGCATCCGACACGCGCGCGGAAGAAGTCGAAGATGCCCGGCTCGGCGATCGCGGAAGGTGGCGCCGTGATAGGGCGGCATGCACCATCACCATCGCCGCCCCGGCGGCTTCGGCGCTGCGGCTGCGTTCGGCGCAGATGCTCGTGCTGAAATGGCGTGGTGGTCACGATCACCGGCACCCGCCCGGCCACGTGATCGAGCGCTGCGTGCATCACTTGGTCGCGCTCGGCGTCGGTCAGCGCGAACTGCTCGGAGAAATTGGCGAGGATGCACAGGCCCTCGGAGCCGGCATCGATCATGAAGTCAAGCGCGCGCCGCTGGCCGGCGAGGTCCAGATTGCCGTGGTCGTCGAACACGGTCGGCACCACGGGGAACACGCCGCGATAGGGCGCAGGTTTCCGGTCGGTCACGGCAGGACGCTCCCTCGTCATGCCTATGGTCCTTGCTGCCTCCCGGCGGCAGGGTCAAGTGGGCCGATGGAGGCGCCCCGGCGGCGCGCCCGGGGCAGCATACTCGTTTCGACCCTTGGCACGCCACCGCCCCTCCGCCACACACAACCCATGCGCATCACCCCCCGCCTGCCCCTGCTGCTCGGCTTCCTCACCGCCATCGGCCCCGCCTCCACCGACATGTACCTCCCCGCCTTCCCCGCCATCGAGGCCGGCCTGCACGCGCCGGCCGGCGCCGCGCAATACACGCTCGCCGCCTGGTTCGCCGGCCTCGCCATCGGCCAGATCACCCTCGGCACGCTTGCGGACCGTTTCGGCCGCCGCCGCCCGCTGATCGTCGCCAGCGCGCTCTACACCGCCACCTGCGCCGCCTGCGCGCTTTCCCCCTCCATCCTCGCGCTGTCCGGCTGGCGGGTGCTCGCCGCCATCGCCGCCTCGGCCGGCATGGTCATCCCGCGCGCCATGGTGCGCGATCTCGCCGACGGCCACGCCGCCGCGGCCATGCTGTCGCGGCTCATGCTGGTGATGGGCGCGGCCCCGATCCTCGCCCCCACGCTCGGCGGCGCGGTGCTGATCTTTGCCAATTGGCGCTGGATCTTCTGGATCATGACGGCCTACGGCGCGATTTCCTTCGTGCTCGTCGTGGCGCTGCTGCCCGAAACCCTGGCGCCGGCCGGACGCACCACGCTCGGCTTCTCCGGCCAGGTCGCGCGCTACGCCGCGATCCTGCGCGAGCGCGGCTTCTTCACCCACGCCGCCATGGGGGCAGCCGGGATTTTCGCCTTCTTCGCCTACCTCGCCGGCTCCTCCCCAGTGTTCATCGACGGCTTCGGCCTCAGCCCCACCGCCTACGGCGCCCTGTTCGGCCTCTGCGCCGCCGGGCTGATCGCCATGGCACAACTCAACGCCAGGCTGCTACCCCGATTCGGACACGGAACCATCCTGCGCTGGGCGTCCCGCGCCTACCTCGCCGCCGCCGTGGTGCTGGCCGCCGTCGCCTTCGCCGGCATCCATGTGCTCGCCGCCGTGCTGGCCCCGGTGTTCGTCATGGTCAGCCTGCAAGGCATCCTGAACCCCAACACCACCGTCGGCGCCCTGTCGCGCCACGCCGCCCACGCCGGCAGCGCCTCCGCCCTGATGGGAACCGGCCAGTTCCTGATGGGCGCCATCAGCGGCCTGCTGGTTGGCGTCTTCACCGACGGAACCCCCCGCGGCATGGCCGCCCTGATGCTGACCGGCGCCCTCGCGCTGGCAATTGCGGACCGGGTCCGCGGGCGGGCATAGTTCGGAAGGCAAGCAAGGCCAGGGGGGCGCTGCCCCCCTGGCCTTGCTTGCTTCCCGCACCATTCCTACCTGGAGACCCGACCGCGCCATGGCCCATCTGATCGTTGGCATTCCAGCCTGTGCCAGGCTGGTGAATGGTTTGCTGCGTCATGATACGCCGGCCAGGTATGCGGAGGCCTTGTTTGGCGCTGCTGGTGTTTTGCCCGTAATGATTCCGCCCTTGGGGGAGGTGCAGGAAGCGGTGCTTGATCGTCTGGATGGTTTGTTGGTTCCCGGCAGTCCGAGCAACGTGCATCCGGATCTTTATGGGGGCGGGTGCAGTCTGACGCCCGACCTGCATGATCCGGCGCGCGACGCGACATCTTTGCCGCTGGTTCGTGCGGCGCTGGCGCGGGGGATGCCGGTGCTCGCGATCTGCCGCGGGATTCAGGAGCTGAACGTGGCGCTGGGCGGCACGTTGCACCAGGCGGTGCAGGACATGCCGGGGCGGATGGATCATCGCGGCGGACCGGGGGCGATGGCGGAGCGGTATGGTCCGCGCCATCCGGTGGCGGTGTCCGGACGGCTTGCGACGTTGCTCGGCGCCGAGCGGATCATGGTGAATTCGTTGCATGCGCAAGCGATCGATCGCCTCGCGCCCGGGCTGGTGGTGGAGGCGCTGGCGGCGGACGGCACGATCGAGGCGGTGCGGGTCGCGGACGCGCGCGGGTTCGCCTTCGGCGTGCAGTGGCATCCCGAGTGGGCCTATGCGGACAACCCGGCCAGCCTTGCGTTGTTCCGCGCCTTCGGCGATGCCTGTCGCCGCTTTAACAATTCTTCAAGGGAGGCTGCGTAGCATGGACCTCAAACTCGCAGGCAAGCGGGCGCTCATCACCGGCGGCTCGAAGGGCATCGGCCAGGCCAGCGCGATGGTGCTGGCCGCGGAAGGCTGCGACGTCACTCTGGTCGCGCGCGATCCCGCGGCGCTGGAGGCGGCAGCCGGCGCGATCCGTGCGCGCCATCAGGTGGCGGTGTGCACGATTGCCGCCGATTTGTCGAACGACGCCGCGATCCGCCGGGTGGCGGACGAAGCCGGCGTGCCCGACATCCTGGTGAACAACGCCGGCGCCATTCCGCCGGGCGAGATCACCGCCGTGTCGGACGAGACCTGGCGGCGCGCGTGGGACCTGAAGGTATTCGGGTTCATCTCGTTCTGCCGCACCGTCTATCCGCGCATGGCGGAACGGAAGTCGGGCGTGATCGTCAACGTGGTGGGTGCGGCCGGCGAGCAGTTCCCGCCCAACTACATCGCCGGCGCCACCGGGAACGCGGCGCTGATGGCGCTGACCCGCGCGCTCGGCCGCCAAGCCCCGCGCGACGGGCTGCGGGTGGTGGGGATCAACCCCGGCCCGGTGGCGACCGAGCGGCTCGTGATGCTGCAGCGGGCGCGGGCGAAGGAGCAGTTCGGCGATCCGGAACGCTGGGCCGAGTTGTTCGCGCCGATGCCGTTCGGCCGGGCGGCGAGCCCGGAGGAGATTGGCAATGCGGTGGCGTTCCTGGCCAGCCCCGCCTCGGGCTACACGTCGGGATCGATCCTGACCATCAACGGCGGCGCCGGGTAGCCTGCGGGGAGATACTTCGATATCGAACGATGCTTCACGTGAAGCATTTTGTGAACGAGACGTTATCGGGTCAGGGCAGCCGCGCCAACCGCTCCCCGAGCAGGGCGAAGAAGCCGTCCGCATCCAGGGTCTCGGCCACGGTCGCGTTGGCCGGGCTCCCGGTGCGGCCCCAGCGGTCGATCGCCGTGCGCCCGCGGCTCGGGCCGGGGCTGAGGTCCACGGCGACCGGGCACGCCCGCGTCGTGAACAGGTCCGGGCGGAGCAGCCAGGCGATCGCACAAGGGTCGTGCAGCGCGGCGCCGATCCGGCCGAGGCGTGCCGGCGCCGGCACGCTGCCCTGGATGGCACAGGCCGAGGCCAGCGCGCGGCCCGGCCCGGCGGCACGTAACGCGGCGAGCCGCGCCGGGGTCACGATCGCCTGGGCCGTGAGCTCCAGCCCCACCAGAACCACCGGGCGTCCGGCGGCGAGCACGATCGCCAAAGCCTCGGGATCGTTGCAGGCGTTGAATTCGGCGGCCGGGGTGGCGTTGCCCTCGCCCCAGGCGCCCGCCATCAGCACGATCCGGGCGATATTGCCCGCCACTGCCGGCTCGGTGGCGAGCGCCAGCGCCAGGTTGGTCGCGGGGCCGAGGCCCACCAGGGTCAGCGGCTCGGAGCTGGTGCGCAGCAGGCGGCGGATCGCATCGGCCGCGGGTTCGGCCGCGGCAGGCGCGCCTTCGGGCAGCGGAATGCCGCCGAGCCCGTCGGGGCCGTGCACCCGCGGCTCGGAGGTGAAGTGGCCGAGCAGCGGCCGGTCGACGCCGGGATGCACCGGGACCACCGCGCCGGCCAATGCAACCACGGCGCGGGCGTTGGGCAGGGTCCGGTCAAGCCCGACGTTGCCGCCGACCACGGTCACGGCGCGCACGTCCAGTTCCGGCGAGCCGAATGCGAGCAGCAGGGCGAGCGCGTCGTCGGTCCCGGGGTCGCAGTCGATCAGGACGGGGATCGGCGCGGGGATGGCCCCTCCCCCTCAGACGTTGAAGCGGAACAGCAGCACGTCGCCGTCCTTGCACGACGTAGTCCTTGCCCTCGACGCGCATCTTGCCGGCCTCCTTGCGCGCCCGGCTCGCCCTTGCACGGCGACGAAGTCGTCGTAGGCGATGGTCTCGCAGGCGATGAAGCCGCGCTCGAAATCCCGTGGATCACCGCCGCCGCCTGCGGCGCCTTGGTGCCGCGCACGATGGTCCAGGCGCGCGTCTCCTTCGGCCCGACGGTGAAATAGGTGATCAGGCCGAGCAGGTCGTAGCCGGCGCGGATCACCCGATCGAGGCCGCTGTCGTGCAGGCCGAGCCCTTCCAGGAACTCGCCGCGATCGGCTTCCGGCAGTTGCGCCACCTCCGCCTCGATCGCCGCCGAGACGATCACCGCGCGCGCGCCCTCCGCCGCGCGCCGCGCTCCGACCACGCGGCGGAGAACGCATTGCCGGTCGCGGCCGCGGCTTCCTCGACATTGCAGACATACAGCACCGGCTTGGAGGTCAGCAGTTGCAGCCGCCGCACCGCCTCCTCCTGCGCCGGCCGGGATCGCGGTGCGCGCCGGGCGGCCCGCCTGCAGCGCCGCGACCAGCGGCTCCATCAGCGCCAGCCGCGGCGACGCTCTCCTTGTCGCCGCCGCGCGCCTTCTTCTGCGCCGCGTACAGCCGCTTCTCCAGGCTTTCGAGATCGGCGAGCATCAGCTCGGTCTCCACCGTCTCGGCGTCGCGCATCGGATCGATCGCTGCCCTCGACATGCGTGACGTCGGGGTCCTCGAAGCAGCGCAGCACGTGGATGATCGCGTCCACCTCGCGGATGTTGGCGAGGAACTGGTTGCCCAGGCCCTCGCCCTTGCTGGCGCCGCGCACCAGCCCGGCGATGTCGACGAACTCCAGCGCGGTCGGCACGATCTTCGCCGACTTGCCGATCGCCGCCAGCATCGTCCAGCCGCGGATCGGGCACGGCGACGCGGCCGACATTCGGCTCGATGGTGCAGAACGGATAGTTCGCCGCCTGCGCCGCCGCGGTCGCGGTCAGCGCGTTGAACAGCGTGGATTTGCCGACATTGGGCAGCCCGACGATGCCGCAGTTGAAGCCCATCTACGTCCCGTCCGCCTGCGTCAGCATGGCCGCCGCCACCTTGGTCATGAAATCCTCCGGCTTGCCCGGCGCCAGCAGCGGCGCCGCGTCGGCCACCGCGTCCAGCAGCGGCGACCAGCCAGTCGCGGTCCTCTTGCCCGAAATCGCCGAGCACGTGGCCGAGCACGCGCGCCTTGTCGCCGGGATGGCCGATGCCCAGCCGCACCCGCCAGTAGTCCGGCGTGCCCAGCATGCGGTCCATGCTGCGCAGCCCGTTGTGCCCGGCCGCGCCGCCGCCGCGCTTCACCCGCACCTTGCCGGGCACCAGGTCCAGCTCGTCGTGGAACGCGGTGATCGCCTCCGGCGGCAGCTTGTAGAACGCGGCCGCCGCCTGCACGCGATTCGCCCGAGGCGTTCATGTAGGTCTGCGGCTTCAGCGCCAGCACCTTCTCCCCGCCGACCTGCCCTCGGCCACCAGCCCCTTGAAGCGCTGCCGCCACGGGCCGAACCCGTGGCGGATCGCAATCGTATCCAGCGCCATGAAGCCGATGTTGTGCCGGTTCCGGGCCATCCCCGGCTCCGGATTGCCGAGGCCGACCCAGAGCAGCATGCAGGCTCCCGCTCCGGCGCGGGATCAGCCCTTCTTCGCCGCCGCCGGCCGGCGCCTTGCCGGCCGGCGCCGCCTGGCGCGGGCGCCTTCGCCGGCCGGGCGCCGCGGCCGGCGCCGCGGCCGCCGGCGCCGTCGGCGGCGGTGGTCTCGGCCGCCACCTCGGCCATCTTGGTGGGCGGCGCCACCGTGGCGACCACGAAGTCGCGGTCGGCGATCACCGGCCTGCGTGCCCTCGGTGCCCTTCAGGTCGTGCCAGCGCACGGTGTCGTTGAAGTCGAGACCCGCCAGATCGGCGACGAACTGCTCGGGGATGTGGTCCGGATCGCAAGTACACCTCCACCGCGTGGCGCACCACGTTCAGCACGCCGCCGCGCTTGAGGCCGGTGCTGACAGGCCCTCGTTGTCGAAATGCACCGGCACCGCGACGCGAATCCGCTCGCCCGGCGGCCAGGCGCTGGAAATCGACGTGCTCCGGCGCGTCGCTGACACGGGATGGAACTGCACGTCGCGGATCAGCGCGCGCGTCGCGTCGCCGTCGGTCCTGCATCTCGTAGAGCGCGCGACTGCCAGCCGGCGCCGGTGCAGCTCGCGCAGCACCGCGCGCGGATCGAGCGCGATCAGGCTCGGCGGCCTGCTGCGCCCCGTAGATCACCGCGGGCACCTTGCCCGCCCGCCGAGTCGCGCGCGCCGCCCCCTTACCGGCTCGCGCGCGCGCCTCGGCCTCGATCGTCACGATATTGGCCATGGTTCGCTCCTAGACAAATGCCAAACGCCGGCCTCCAGGGGTGCCGGCTCGCGCGCTGCGGATAGCCCAGTCGGGGCACGGCGCCAAGCCCCCCAAGGGGATGCAGGGCTGGCGCAGGGCTGCCGCCCCAAGGGAATTGAGGGGGGAAAGCGGCGGCGGCCTATTCCCCTTCCTCCACCGTCCGGCGCACGTCGCCCGAGCGCACGCCCTCGATCGCGTTGCCGAGCACGCGCATGATCGCCGCGTCCGACACGTGGCGCGCGAGCAAGGTCACGGCGCCGCCGAGCAGGGCGGAGGCGATCGCCAGCGCCGGGACGTTCTGCCCCGCCATGTACTCGATCGCCTTGTCGACCACCGCGCCGGCATGGGACAGTTCGGTCGGCGTGGGATCGGGCGTGGTAGGATCGATCGCCATGGTTTCGTTCCTTTCTTGTTCTGCAAGCCCCGGCTTCTGCAAGTCCCCGCTTCTGCAAGTTTGGGCGGCGCCCGGATCAGCCGGCGCCGGCTTCCTCCGGCAGTATCTCCGCGGCGACGGCATCGGTCTCCCGCTCCATCGCCTGCAAGGTCCACATCCTGGCATACACCCCGCGTGCAGCCAGCAGGGACGCATGGCTGCCGCGCTCGGCCACCGCGCCGTCCACCAGCACGATGATCTCGTCGGCATCGACGACAGTCGAAAGCCGGTGCGCAATCACGAGCGTGGTACGATGGGCCGCCGCGGCGGCAAGCGCCGTGCCGATCTCCTGTTCCGTTCTCGTATCGAGCGCGCTGGTCGCCTCGTCCAGGATCAGGATGCGCGGGTCCTTCAGGATGGTGCGCGCAATCGCGACCCGCTGCTTCTCGCCCCCCGACAGCTTGAGCCCGCGCTCGCCCACCATCGTCTCGTAGCCGTCCGGCAGGTCGAGCACGAAATCATGCACCTGCGCGAGCCTGGCCGCATGCTCGATCTCCGCCTGGCTCGCGCCGGGGCGGCCGTAGGCGATGTTGTAGCGGATGGTGTCGTTGAACAGCACCGTGTCCTGCGGCACCACGCCGATCGCCGCGCGCAGGCTCGCCTGCGTCACGGCGCGGATGTCCTGACCGTCGACCAGGATCCGCCCCCCGGTCGGGTCGTAGAAGCGGAACAGCAGGCGGGAGATGGTGGACTTGCCGGCCCCGGTGGGACCCACGATGGCGAGCTTGCGCCCCGCGGGGACGGTGAAATCGACGCCTTTCAGGATTTCCCGGTCGGGGCGGTAGCCGAAGCGCACCGCCTCGAACCGCACTTCGCCGGCGGGCGCGGCCAGCGCGGGCGCGCCGGGACGGTCGGCGACCTCGGCCGGGACGCCCAGCAGGTCGAACATGTGCTCCATGTCCACCAGGCCCTGCTTGATCTCGCGATAGACGAAGCCGAGGAAATTGAGCGGCTGGTAGAGCTGCATCAGGTACGTGTTCACGACGACGAAATTGCCCACCGTCATGTGCCCGGACGCGACGCCGCGCGCGGCCAGCAGCATGATCCCGGACAGCCCGACCGCGATGATCCCGGCCTGGCCGAGGTTGAGCATGTTGAGCGAGACCTGGCTGCGCACCGCCGCCTTCTCGTAGGACGCCAGCGCGCGGTCGAAGCGCGCCGCCTCGTGCGCCTCGTTGTCGAAATACTTCACCGTCTCGTAGTTCAGCAGGCTGTCGACCGATTTCGCCCGCGCCTCGTTGTCGCTCTCGTTCATGCGCCGACGGATGCGCACGCGCGCGTTGGTGAACAGCAGGGTGAAGGCGAGATAGAGCCCGACCGCGATGAAGGTCAGCAGCGCGAAGCGCCAGTCGAACAGTGCCCACAGGATGGCGGTGACCATCGCGATTTCAAAGACCGTGGGCACGACGTTGAACACCGCGAGCCGCAGCACCGACTGGATGCCCAATGTGCCGCGGTCGATCACGCGCGCGAGGCCGCCGGTCTGGCGGTCCAGATGGTAGCGCAACGACAGTGCGTGCAGATGGCGGAAGGTCCGCAGCGCCACCCGCCGGGTCGCGCGCTGCTGCACGGCGGCGAACACCGCATCGCGCAGTTCGGCGAAACCCGACGAGGCCACGCGCAGCAGCCCGTAGCCCAGGATCAGCGCCACCGGCACAGCGAGCGCCGCACCCGCCCCCTTCGGCGCCAGCGCATCGACCGCACGGCCGTAGACCACCGGCAGCAGCACGGTCGCCCCCTTCGCCGCCACCAGGAACAGCATGGCGACGGAGACGCGCGCCCGCGCCCCCATGTCATTCTTCGGCCATAGATAGGGGAGCAGCGAGCGGATAGTCTGCCAATGGGGCCGACGCGGGAGCCGGCGCGCGGACGCCGGCGCCGCGGGGGCCGGCGCAGGTGACGGGGAACTTACCATGCCGAAGGATGTGGCATCGGGGGACGCGATTGGAAAGCCGTCCCGAGGGGGCACGGTGCCGGACTGCCTGCTCCGCCACCTGCGCGCCTGCCGCAACGCGATCCTCCCGGGCCGGCGGCTGGCGTTCCGGATCGGGGACGCGACCGTGGGCTGGGTCACACCCGGGTTCGCCGCGGTGCTGCGCGACCAGCCCGCGATCACCGCCGGACCCGACGGGCTGCTGCTGGAGGCGCCGGAACGGCTTTCGACGATCGCGCGCGCCCTGGCCGACGCCGGACATTTCCGCTGGCGGGGAGAGGCGTTCGACGTACGCGCCGACCCGGACGGGGCGGTGCTGGCGCAGATCGACCGCGGCGCCCTGCCGGTGTTCGGAATCGCCGCGGTGGGCGTGCATGTGAACGGGCTGGTGGAGGGAAAGGACGGGCCGCTCGTGTGGGTGGCGCGGCGGGCGGCAAACAAGAGCCTCGATCCCGGCAAGCTCGACCACCTGGTCGCCGGCGGGGTGCCGGCCGGGCTGAGCCCGGCGGAGACCTTGGTGAAGGAGGCGGCCGAGGAGGCCTCGATCCCCGCCGTACTGGCCGCCACGGCACGGCCGGTGGCGACGATCGACTATGCGATGGAACGGCCGGAGGGGCTGCGGCGCGATCGCGTGCTGGCCTACGACCTGGTGCTTCCGGCCGATTTCCGTCCGCACGCCGCGGACGGTGAGGTGGAAAGCTTCGCCCTTTGGCCGCTGCCGCGCGTGCTGGAGACGGTGCGGGCGACCGACGACTTCAAGTTCAACGTGAACCTGGTGCTGATCGACCTGTTCCTGCGGCGGGGGATGATCGGGGAGCCGGAGGCGACGGCACTGCGGGCGGCGCTGTGATGCCGGTCCGCGGCGACGGGTCGGTTTGAACGCCGGCTCTCGACCCAAAGCCGACATGGCCACCGGATGTCTGCGCACCGCAGGCATGGAATTGCCGATCGGACGGCGATATCCAACCCATGAAACCGTCTTGTAGGCCGCGCAAGTCATTGACCGACCGACAAATCTGCTGGGAACAGACCCGCAAATAATCCGCACCTGACGCCGTGTGTCCGGGGTTGCGGGAGACCGTGTGCCGATTCCGCATAGTGGCGCGTTGTATGGGTCGGCTACCAACCTGATTGTCTACGGGCCTGCGGCGTGCAACCACACCCGGTAGCCGCCTGTTGGGGCTTGTCTCAAGACCGTACCGAAGAAGGCTCGTATCAGCGTCAGCGCCAAGGATCCGAGATCATGAACAGCGACGACAGGAACGACCGCTCCCACCTCCCGATGCCGAACACGGCGCGACGCGGCCTGATCACCTATGACGCAAAAGATCCGGACACGACGTTCCCGCCGATCGCGCAACTGCGCCCCCCCAAAGGCGCGCCCAATGTACTGCTCATCCTGCTTGACGACGCAGGGTTTGGTTCCGCGAGCGCCTTCGGCGGTCCCTGCCAGACGCCGACCGCAGAGAAGCTGGCAGCGAACGGCCTGAAGTACAATCGCTTCCACACGACTGCCCTCTGCTCGCCGACCCGCCAGGCGCTGCTGACCGGGCGCAATCATCATTCCGCCGCCATGGGTGGCATTACCGAGATCGCCAGCGGGTTGCCGGGTTATAGTTCCGTGCTCCCGAACACCATCTCGCCATTGGCACGGACGCTGAAGCTCAACGGTTATTCGACCGCGCAGTTCGGCAAGTGCCACGAGGTGCCGGTGTGGGAGACGAGCCAGATCGGACCGTTCGATGCCTGGCCGACGGGCGGTGGCGGCTTCGAGTATTTCTATGGCTTCCTCGGTGGCGAGGCGAACCAGTGGTACCCGACGATATACGAAGGAACCACGCCGGTCGATCCGAAGAAGACGCCCGAAGAAGGCTACCACTTCATGGAGGACATGACCGACAAGGCCATGGCGTGGATCGCGCAACAGAAGGCGCTGGCTGCCGACAAGCCTTTCTTCGCCTACTTCGCGCCAGGCGCCACCCACGCCCCCCACCACGTGCCGAGGGAATGGGCCGACAAGTACAAGGGCAAGTTCGACCAGGGCTGGGACAAGCTTCGCGAGGAGATCTTCGCGCGGCAAAAGGCTCTGGGTGTCATTCCGCCCGAGTGCCAGCTCACGGCGCGCCACAAGGAAATCCCGGCATGGAACGACATGCCGGAGGCGTTCAAACCGGTGCTGCGCCGGCAAATGGAAGTCTACGCCGGCTTCATGGAGTACACCGACCATCATATCGGCCGGCTGCTCGATGGCCTGAACAAGCTGGGCATCCTCGGCGATACCCTGATTTACTATATCATCGGCGACAACGGCGCCTCCGCCGAAGGCACGCTGAACGGCACGTACAACGAGATGCTGAACTTCAACGGAATGTCCGCGGTCGAGACGCCGGAATTCCTCACCGCCCGGATCGACAAGCTCGGCGGGCCGGAGTCCTATAACCACTACGCGGTCGGCTGGGCGCATGCCATGGACACGCCCTACCAGTGGACCAAGCAGGTTGCCTCGCACTGGGGCGGGACGCGTAACGGAACCATCGTCCACTGGCCGAACGGGATCGCCACGAGGGGCGAGATGCGGTGGCAGTTTCACCACGTCATCGACGTTGCGCCGACGATCCTCGAAGCGGCCGGGCTGCCTGAGCCGGTTTCGGTGAATGGCGTGCCGCAGCGGCCCATCGAGGGCGTCAGCATGCTCTACTCGTTCAACGACGCCAACGCAGCGGAACGGCACGAGACGCAGTATTTCGAGATGTTCGGCAACCGCGGCATCTACCACAAGGGCTGGACAGCGGTAACGCGGCACAAGACGCCCTGGCTGCTCATCGGCGAGAAGACCCCCGCTTTCGACGACGACGTCTGGGAACTCTACGACACGGAAAAGGACTGGAGCCAGAGCAACGACCTGTCCAGGCAGATGCCGGAGAAGCTCCATGAGCTGCAACGCCTGTGGCTTATCGAAGCCACGCGCTACAACGTATTGCCGATGGACGACGACCTCGCAAGGCGCATGAACCCGGACCTTGCGGGCCGGCCGGTGCTGATCAAGGGAAAGACCCAGCTCCTCTTCCCCGGCATGGGCCGATTGTCCGAGAATTGCGTCATCAACATCAAGAACAAATCCCACTCGGTGACTGCCGAGATCGAGGTACCGGACTCTGATGCCGAGGGCGTGATCATCGCCCAGGGGGCGAACATCGGCGGCTGGAGCCTGTACGCCAAAGGCGGCAAACTCAAATACTGCTACAACCTGGGTGGCGTGCAGCACTTCTATGTGGAGGCCGCGACCAGGTTACCCGCCGGCGAGCACCAGGTGCGCATGGAGTTCGCCTATGCCGGTGGCGGCCTGGGCAAGGGCGGCACGGTGACGCTCTACGTTGACGGCAAGAAGGTTGGCGAAGGGGATATTCCCATGACCTTGGCGATGGTCTTCTCCGCCGATGACGGCTGCGACGTCGGCGAGGACGGCGGCGCCCCCGTGTCCCCGGACTACGGCGCCACGCGGCAATGCCTTCAATGGCCGGATCAAAGGCGTGCAGATCGCCATCGCCGACGCTGCCGAAAATTCGGATCACCTCGTTTCGCCGGAGGAAGCCGTCCGCATCGCCATGGCGCGACAGTAATAACACCCGTGGGCGGCAGCCCGAACGGGACGACCGGCCAGGAGCCGTCGGCACCACGCTTGCGCGGTCGGAAAAACCTTCCCACCGGACGTGACCGTCATGCCCCCGCCGCGTCGGCCACCTCTTCTTCCACCGCCGCCAGCAGTCGCGCAGGGAAAAATGGCGGCAGGTCCTGGCCGATCAGCACGAGCCGGCTGCCGCCCTCCCACCCCGGTGGCCACGCATCCAGCCACTCCGGCGGGGCCAGGCCGTGCTGCACCGCCTGCAGCAGCAGCGGCCGACCGGGCGCCTCGACAATCTCCACCAGGCCCTTCAGCCGCAGCAGGCGCGGCCCCGTGTTGGCCAGCAGCGCTTCCAGGAACAGGCTGAGCGCGGCGCCGGCGATCGGGCGGTCGCGTTCCAGCACGGCGCTGCCGAGGCCCGCGCCGTGCCGACCGCGCGCGAACGGGCTCGCGCCGCCCCCAGGGGCGAGTCCGGCCAGCCGCCCGGCCCGCGCGGCCGGATCGGCTTGGGCGAACAGCAACGCGGGATCGACCGCGCCGCGCACCGACTCCAGCACCGGCGCAACAGTAGCGAGCCGGGCGCGTAGGTCCGGGACCGGGCCGACAAGGTCGGTCTTGGTCAGTACGATCCGGTCCGCCACCGCCACCTGCCGCCGCGCCTCGATGTGCCGGTCCAAGGTCGCGGCGCCGGCGGCGGCATCAACCAGGGTCACCACGGAGCAGAGCCGATGCGCCGCCGTCACCTCCCGGTCGCCCAACAGGGATGCGAGCAGCGGCCCCGGATCGACGAGGCCGGAGGTCTCGATCAGCACCCGGTCGTAGCCCCCTGCCCCCGCCAGCCCGCGCAATGTCGTCGCCAGGTCGCTCTGCATCCGGCAACACAGGCATCCGGTGGTGAGCGTGAGCAAGGCCTCGCTGCCGGTAGCGATCAAGGCGTGGTCGATGCCGACTTCGCCGAATTCGTTGACGATCACGGCGGTGCGGGCGAAGGCCGGGTCGCGCAGGACCCGGCCGATCAACGTGGTCTTGCCGCTGCCGAGAAAGCCGGTGACCACCGACACCGGACATGCCGGGCCGGCGAGGTCCGCGCGCGTGTGGTCGTTCGATGCGGGTTCTGCGCCCGTGGGCATGGTGCTCGTCGCCGGGTGGATTGTCGGGCGGTGATAGGCGATGCCGGCGCACAAGGCCACCGGGGGCGGCGGATCAAATCGTTCCGACCGTACGGATCCGCGCGCGGGGGAAAATCTCCGCCTGCGCCAGCACCGGCGTGTTCGGGCGGATGCGGTCCACGATCGCGCGCACATGCAGCCGGATACCGCCGCTCGTGAGCAGAGCAGGCGAATCCCCGCCGGCGATCGCCGCGTCGAACACCGCGCGCAGCCGCTGCATGAATTCCTGCAACTGGGTGGGCGCCATGGCGAGCTGGCGATCCTCCGGCGGCCCGGTCAGCGCGTCGGCGAACGCGCCCTCCCACTGCGGCGACAGGGTCACCAGGGGGATATAGCCGGCAGGTCCGGTCTGCGCATCGCTGATCTGGCGCGCGAGGCGGGCGCGCACATGCGCAAGGATCGCCGGCATGGGACGCTGCGGGCCGGCTTCCTGGATCCCCTCCAGGATCGTACCAAGGTCGCGGATCGATACGCGTTCCGCCAGCAGCCCGGCCAGCACGCGCTGCACCAGGCCCATGCTCGCCTGCGCGGGGATCAGGTCGGAGACGAGCTTCTGCTGTTCCCGCGGCAGCTCTTCCAGCAACTTCTGGGTTTCCGAGTAGGACAGCAGCTCGGCCATCGTTTCGCGCACGGCTTCGGTAAGGTGGGTCGTCAGCACGCTCGGCGGATCGACGACGGTGCAGCCCCGGAACAAGGCTTCCTCCTTCGCCTCCGGTGCAATCCAGAGCGCGGGCAGGCCGAAGGCCGGTTCCGTGGTGCGCTCTCCCGGCAGGTCGGGCATGCCGCCCTTCGGATTCATCGCCAGCAGCATGGTGGGGCGCAGCTCGCCGCGTGCGGCCTCGATCTCCTTCACCCGGATCGAGTAGACATCGGCGGGAAGCTGCATGTTGTCCTGGATGCGTACCGGCGGCAGCACGAAGCCCATTTCGGCGGCGATCGAACGGCGCAGGCTCTTGATCTGTTCCGTCAGCCGCGGCGTGTCGCCGCCCGCGAGCGCCAGCAACCCGTAGCCGAGCTCCAGCCGGATCAGATCGAGACGCAACGAATCCCCGATCGGCGGCTCGGTCGGCAGCGGCGCAGCCGGTGCAGCCTGGTCGGGCGAGACCGGCGGATGCTTGAAACGCAGCCACGCCCCGCCGCCCGCGAGCCCCGCGATGCCGAGGAACGGCAGCGCCGGCAGCCCCGGCAGCAACGCCAGCACCACCGCCGCGCCGGCCGCCATCGCGAGCGGCTTCGGACTGCCGCCCAACTGCGCGATCAGCGCCGCATCCGCGGTGCCCTCCATGCCCCCTTTGGTCACCACGATACCGGCCGCGGTGGAGACCAGCAGCGCGGGGATCTGCGTCACCAGCCCGTCGCCCACGGTCAGTTTCGTGAACGAATCGGCAGCGTCGGCGAAGCTCATGCCGTGCTGGACCATGCCGATGGTCAGTCCGCCGACGATGTTGATCGAGGTGATGATCAGTCCCGCAATCGCATCACCGCGCACGAACTTGGCCGCACCATCCATCGCTCCGTAGAAACCGCTCTCCTGCTCCAGCTCCCGCCGGCGCTTGCGCGCCACCTTCTCGTCGATCAACCCGGCCGACATGTCGGCGTCGATCGCCATCTGCTTGCCCGGCATCGCATCCAGGCTGAACCTTGCGGCAACCTCCGCGATGCGGCCGGAACCCTTGGTGATGACGGTGAAATTCACCACCAGCAGAATCGCGAATACGATCAGCCCGATGACGATGTCCCCGCCCATCAGGAAGCCGCCGAACGCCGCGACCACATGCCCTGCCGCCAACGGCCCCTCGTTGCCATGCGAGAGAATGCGCCGCGTCGTCGCCACGTTCAGCGACAAGCGCAACAACGTCGTCAGCAGCAGCAAGGTCGGAAAACTGGTGAAGTCCAACGGACGCACCAGGAACAACGCCACCATCAGCACCAGCACCGACGCCGTGATCGACAGCGCCAGCCCGACATCCAGCAGCGCCGCCGGCAACGGCAACACCAGCACCGACAGCAGCGCCACAACGCCCAACGCCAGGCCAATGTCGGTGCCAGGCGCGTAGCGGCGCAGCCGGGCGAGGATCGGGGGCATGCGTCAGGGAAGGAAGCAAGCAAGGCCAGGGGGCGCTGCCCCCTGGACCCCCGCCAAGGGCAGGGCCCTTGGAACCCATCCGTTGGTTCCGTGCGTGTGGGGGATGGCGCGGCTGGGCGGGCGGCGGTGGCGCGGCGTGGGCGTCGGAGGGACCAGGCGCTTTCGCGCCTGGTCCCTCCGACCGCCCACGCCGCGCCACCGCCGCCCGCCCAGCCGCGCCATCCCCCACACGCACGGAACCCAAAAGAAGGGGTCCAGGGGACTTGTTCCCTGGCGGGGGTCCAGGGGGCAGCGCCCCCTGGCCTTGCTTGCTTCCCCCCTCACGCCGCCACCCCGGCCCCCGGCGGCGGCACCGGCATGCCCTGCGCCGCGTAGTCGCGGAGTTTGTTGCGCAGGGCGCGGATGGAGATGCCGAGGATGGTTGCGGCGTGGGTTCGATTGCCGAGTGTGTGGCCCAGGGTTTCCAGGATCAGGTCGCGTTCCACATCCTGCATGGTGCGGCCCACCAGGCTCGTGATGCCGCCCGGGATGTGCGGGGTTGTCGGGGCCTGGCTTTGCGGGCCGAGCTCGATCGCCTCGATGCCGATCTGCGCCCCGTCGGCGAGCAGCACGGCGCGGTGGATGGTATTTTCCAGCTCGCGCACGTTACCGCGCCAGGCGTGGCTGCCGAGGCGCGCGAGAGCGGCGGGTGAGAGGTGGCGGTAGGCGAGCCCGTTCACCTCGGCGTAGCGGCGGGCAAAGTGTTCGGCCAGTGCGGTGATGTCGCCGGGGCGTTCGCGCAGGGGCGGGATACGCAGGCTGATGACGTTCAGGCGGAAATAGAGGTCTTCCCGGAACGTTCCGCGTGTGACTTCCGCCGGCAGGTCCCGGTTGGTGGTCGCCAGGATGCGCACGTTCACCCGCACCGGCGCAGCACCGCCGAGCCGGTCGATCTCGCGTTCCTGCAGCGCACGCAGCAGCTTGGCCTGCAGGCGGACGTCCATCTCGCTGATCTCATCGAGCAGCAGGGTGCCGCCGTCCGCAGCCTCGAACTTGCCGACCCGGCGGGCGATGGCGCCGGAGAAGGCGCCTTTCTCATGCCCAAACAATTCTGATTCCAGAAGATTCTCCGGGATCGCGGCGCAGTTCAGCGCCACGAACGCCCCGCCCACCCGGCGGGAGCGGCGGTGGATGTGCCGCGCCAGCACTTCCTTGCCGGTGCCCAATTCGCCGGTGATCAGCACGGAGGCTTCCGAGCCCGCCACCTGCTCGGCGCGGCGCACCGCGGCTTCCATGGCGGGGTCGCGCACGATCAGCGCGTGCGTCTCGCCGGCGGCGGCTTCCAGGATGGCGGCGATCAGCTCGGGGTCGGGCGGCAGCGGCAGGAACTCGCGCGCACCGGCACGGATCGCGGCCACCGCGGCGTCCGGGTCGGCGCCGCTGCCGCAGGCCACCACCGGCACGGCGATGCGTTCGGCGGCCAGCGCGCGCACCACCGCGCCCACGTCGTGCGACAGCTCACAGAGCACGAGGTCCACCCGTGCGTCGGCGCGCAGCCGGACGAGCGCCGTCTCCGCGTCGTCCGCCTGGTCGAGCTTCGCACCGCGCGCCATGGCGATGCGCGCGGCCTGGCCCAGTTCGCCGGCGAGCGAGCCGATGATCAGCACCCGCATGGCGGTCAGGCCTCCCTCATCCGGTCCGATCGGCCTTGACGATTTCCGTCATCGTCACGCCGAGCCGGCTGTCGTCGACCATCACCACCTCGCCGCGCGCGACCAGGCGGTTGTTCACGTAGATGTCGATCGCCTCGCCCAGCTTGCGGTCGAGCTCGACCACTGCGCCGCGGCCCAGCTTCAGCAGCTGGCTCACCTGCATGGTGGCTTTGCCGAGCACGGCGCTGACGGTGACGGGGATGTCGTACACCGCCTCCAGGTCGCGGGCGCCGCGCGGGCCGGCGGGATCGCCGCCCGCGCCGGCGTCCGGCAGTTCGGCGAGTTCCAGGTCGTCAGGCATCCACAGTCTCCGCGATGGGGGCGAGGTGCAGTCCGGCGAGAGCGAGCGCGTCCGCCACCGCGATCCACAGCGAAGCGGCATCGCGCGCGGCGCTGCCGTGCTGCCAGACTCATGGCGATATCGCCGGGAGCGGCGATCTCGCTTGGTACGAAATTGGTTCGCCCCGCCAGCTCGGGGTCGAGCCGGGCGAGTTCGCTGCGCAGGGCCGGCAGCAGGCGCGGGTTGGCGCGCAGGGCGAGCGCGGGTTCGCCGCCGAGCCCGGGCAGGATCGCGCGCAGCACCGCGTGCGCCTCCGCCGCGCCGTGGCGGGCGCACAGGGTCGGGAACAGCGCCGCCAGGCTGTCGAGCAGCAGTTGGGCGACCGTGTGCGCTGCGGCTTCGGCCGCGGTGTGCGCCTCGGCGCGCAGGGCGGCGAGCTGTGCTGCGACTGAGCGGGACGCGGCTTCCAGCGCCACCTCGTGTTCCGCGGCCGCCTCGGCGAAACCGAGTTCGCGCCCTTCTGCATAGGCGGTGGCGCGCACTTCGGCGAGCTCGTCGGCGGTGAAGGTGGGGCGGATGACCTCCGGCTCCGCCGGCGCGGCGTCCTCCGGCAGAGTCGAAATCCTCCGCGAACAGCACGCCGGCGGGGGCGCTCGGGCGCGCGGCACCGGCGGGGATGTCGAACAGACCGTCCATGCTAGTACACGACCTCCTCGTCCTTGCTTCGCCGATCTCGATCTTGCCCTGCGCGGCGAGTTCCTTGGCGGTGGCGACGATCGCGGCCTGGGCTTCGTCGACCTGGCGCAGCTTCACCGGGCCCAGCGCATCGATCTCCTCGCGCAGCATCTTGCCGGCGCGTTCGGACATGCTACCGAAGAACAGGGCGCGCAGCTTCTCCGAGGCGCCCTTCAGCGCGAGCGGCAGCTTGTCCTTCTCCACCTCGCGCAGCAGCACCTGCACCGCCGGCGTGGCCCAGGCGCTGGAGGTCGTCGAAGGTGAACATCAGCGCCTTGATCCGCTCGGCGGCGTCGCGGTTGCGCTCCTCCAGGGCGGCGAGGAAGCGGGTCTCGGACTGGCGATCGAGATTGTTGAAGATCTCGGCCATCAGCTCGTGCGCGTCGCGCCGGGCGCTGCGCGCGAGGTTGGACATGAACTCGGCGCGCAGGGTGCGTTCGACGCCTTCCAGCACGTCCTTCTGCACACTCTCCATGCGCAGCATGCGCATGACGACTTCCATGGCGAAGCTTTCCGGCAGCAGCACAAGCACGCGGGCGGCGTGTTCCGGCTTCACCTTCGACAGCACGACGGCGACGGTCTGCGGGTATTCGTTCTTGAGGTAGTTCGCCAGCACCGCCTCGTTCACGTTGCCGAGCTTGTCCCACATGGTGCGGCCGGCGGGGCCGCGGATTTCCTCCATGATCTGCAGTGCGCGTTCGCGCGGCAGGGATTTCTGCAGCAGCCGCTCGGTGCTTTCGAAGCTGCCGACCAGGTTGCCGGCGTTGCCCATGTTCTCGGTGAAGTCGGCGCACAGGCGTTCCACCACCTCCGCGCGCACCGGGCCCAACTGGGACATGGCGGCGGAGACGTCCTTGATCTCGTCCTCGTGCATCAGCGCGAGCAGGCGGGCGCACTGCTCCTCGCCCAGCGCCAGCATCAGGATCGCCGCCTTCTGCGCGCCGGAGATCGCGCGCCAGTCCTCGGCCTTCATCATCATCCGCTCTCCTGGGCCATCCAGCCGCGCACGATCGACAAGGTCTCCGTACGGATGCTTTTCGGCCATCTCCGAGATGCGGCGGATCGAGGAGGCGCGGATCTGGCCCTCGATCTGCGCCACGTTCACCATGCTTTCGTCTTCCAGCAAGGCGAGCTCGGCGCCCGCCGGCGCCAGCGCCGGCCCGGCTGCGGGCAGCGCCGGCACGCCGCCCAGCGCGATCGCCCCGCCGCCGGCGAGCGCGGGCAGGCCGCGCGCCGGCGGGCGGCGGCGCGGTCAGCCGCAGCACCATCGGCCGCAGCACGAGCAGCAGCGCCAGCAGCCCGATCAGCCCGACGATCCCGCTTTCCGCCAGCCGCAGGATGTCGCCCTTGCCGAGCGAGACCCCGAACCAGCCGTGCGCCGTCGCCTTCATGGGCGGGGGATCCGAGCCGGCGAACGGCATCGCCACCACCTGCACCGTATCGCCGCGCTTGGCATCGAAGCCGATCGCGGTCTTCACGAGATCGGTGATGCGCGCGAGCTCGGCCGGGGTGTGCGCCCGCGCGGCATCGACCATCACCGCAAGGCTGATGCGGGTGATCTTCGGCTGCTGGTGGATCAGGGTGCGGACGGTCTTGCTGATCTGGTAGTTGGTGGTGTCCTGCCGGCTGCTCTCTGTGCTGCCGGGCCCGGACTGCGCGCCCGGGGCGTTCGGCAGGTTGTTCTGCACGGAGACGCTGGGCGCCGCGCGCGTCGATTGCCGGTGCTTGGTGATGCTCTGCTCACTGAGCGCGACCTGGCCGTTGGGATCGTAGGTCTCGGCGGTTTCGTGCACCTGGTCGAAATCCATCTGCACGGCGGCTTCCGCGCGCACGTGGTCGGGGCCGAGGCTGCGCGCCAGCATCCGTTCCACCGCGCGCGCGAGGCGCAGTTCGGTGGCGCGGCGGATGCCCTCGTCGGACAGCACCATGCCGGCGGCGCCGACCGGGGCGCCGGCGCGGGCCAGCAGGTCGCCGCGGGAATCGACGATGGCGATGTTCTGCGGCTTGAGCCCGGGCACCGCGGCGGCGATCAGGTTCAGGATCGCCTGCACCCCGTCGCGGTCGAGCGAAGCCGCACCCTGCATGGTGAGCAGCACGCTCGCTTGCGCCGCGCGGGATTCGCGCGCGAACGGCGCACGGTGCGACAGCACGAGGTGGACGCGGGCGGCGCGCACGCCCTGGATCGCCTCGATCGTGCGGGCGAGCTCGCCTTCCATGGCGCGGGTTTCGTCGATGCGTTCCTGGAACGGGGTCATGCCGAGCATGTCGGCGTGGTCGAAGATGCCGTAGCCGACGGTACCGCCCGAGGGCAGGCCCTGGCGGGCGAGCAGCACGCGCGCGGCCGGGACCTGGTCTTCTGGGACCAGGATTTCGGAACCGCCGGCGGCAAGCCGGTAGGGGACGTGGGCGCGGCCGAGGGCTTCCGTCATCTGGCCGGAATCGCGCAGCGCGAGGTCGCCGTAGAGCAGCGCCATGGGCTGGGCGCCGCTGCTGAGCACGAGCAGGGCCAGCAGGGCGAGGGTGCCTAGGCCGACGGCGGCGAGCGCGCCGAGGCGGGCGGGGCCGAGCGCTTTCAGCCCGTCGAGCAGGGATTTCATCGGCTCGCGACCTGCGGGCGCAGGCCAGGGGGGAAGTGCAACCGGATCATCGCCAACACAGGGTCTGCCGCGCGGCACTCTCGGGTGTGCGAGTTAGCGGGGAGTTAACAGCCCGGCAGGAATTGCCGGGGGGTGTCGGCATATATGCTCACGGCAACGTGATCTCTCTTGTCCATATTTTGAAACTCGAAAACCGCCAGGCCGATACCGCGGCTTTGTCCAACCCGTCGTCCTGGCCGTCCGTTTCAGAGAACCGAACCTTGCATACTGACCACGACGACCGGCAACCCGATCAGAATCAATCTCCCGAGGCGGGTGCACCGACGCTCGCAGACCGCCGGCGGCCGGGGCGCGCCTTCTACCGCAACCCGCACCTGATCGCACTGCTGCGTTCAGGACGCCGCCCGCCGCCCTTGCCTGCTTCCGTGGAGCAGGAAGACGACGACGACAATGACAGGACCGACGACCTTGCCGCGGCACGAGGGATTGCCATCGCGGTGATTCTAGGTCTTTTTCTATGGCTTGGCGTTATCTGGCTCCTGATTCGGGTGTACTCCTGATCCTGGCGTGGCGAAATGGACCCTTCTGAGGCGTCGAGGGACGCAAATCCCAGGCGGCAACTCGGCGCCGGCCTGGATTCGGCCTTCGGACGCCGACTGAGCGACAAACTCCTGCTGGCGTTCCACCAGGCTTGCGAGCAGCAGGACGTGGAGGTCGCGCAGAGGCTTCTGGACGTGCTGGGCTTCATGTGGCTGCGCGACGCGGATGCACCGTGGGGACGACGCAGCAACGTGAACTATCTGGTGCCCGCGCGCGAAGAATTCCTGCATCTCCAATATCTTGCGCAGTCGCAGGCGCCAGGGCCGGATGCCCGGCCGGACCGATGCGGTATGGCAGCGCCCGCCGCGGCGGAGCGGGCTCTGGTTGGAGAGGCCGGCCATCGCGACGGCGCACGATGGAACATCTCCGAGCCTGGGCCGTCGCCGCGCAATCCGCACGACAACCGGTAACCCGCGGCACGGACCGGAGGGCGCTTTCCGTCCGGAAGCGGGGGGTGCGCGGCGTCAGGAACGCGCCCCCGCGGCCCTCACACCCCCCCGGTCACATCGATCGTCACGCCCGTCACGAAATCCGCGTCCGCCGAAGCCAGGAACGCGATTACCCGCGCCTGGTCCATCGCCTCCGCGACCCGGCGCAACGGCGTGCGCGCCAGTTCCGCCGCACGATCCTCCGGCGGGCGCTGGTTCCAGTGCGGGCGGATGCGCTCGGTCAACGTCAGGCTCGGCGCGATTGCGTTCACCGTGATCCCGTGCGGGCCGAGCTCGGTCGCCAGCTTCTTCGTGAACGCAATGATCCCGCCCTTGGCCGCGGCATAAGCGGCAGAACTGGACAAGCTCAGCCCCCGCCCTGCGATCGAGGCCAGGTTGACAATCTTCCCGTGCCGCTGGCGCTTCATCACCGGCACGACCTCATGGCAGAACAGGAACGTCCCGCTCAAATTGAAATCGATCAGCCGCTGCCAGTCGGCGAAACTGAGCTGCTCGACCGTCGCCGCCGGGCGGTTGATGATGGTGCTGCCGCCGACCGCGTTCACCAGGATGTCGATCCCGCCCAGCTCGCGCGCCGCCCATTCCACGACCTCGGCCACCTGCTCGGGATCGAGCGCGTCCGCCACCCGTCCCGCGACCCGGCCGCCGGAGTCCGCCACCGCATCGAGCAGGGATTCCAACCGTTCGGCATCGGTATCGACCGCCACCACCACGCCGCCCTCGCGCGCGACGATCTCGGCGGTGGCGCGCCCGATGCCGCTCGCCGCGGCGGTGATCACGGCGACCTGGTCGGTGAAGCGCATGGCCTATCCCCCCGCCGCTTCGGCCTCGATCGCGGCGGTGAAGGCGGCGAGCGTGTGGACGACGTCCGCCTCCGTATGCGCGAGCGAAACGTAGTATTTGCTTTCCCCCTTCAGCACGCCGCCCGCGCGCAAGCGCCGGTTCACCCGCCTTGCGCGCTCGGCATCCGCGCGCAGCACGCCGCGATAGTCGTGCGGCGGCGCGTCGGCGAACACCACGTCGAACAGCGGCGGCTCGCCCGAAAGCTGCGCCGGCAGGCCGGAATTCCGCAGGATATCACGCATGCCCGCCATCAGCGCCCGCCCGGTCGCGAACACCGTCTCATAGGCCCCGGGCCGGCGCAGGATCGCCAGGGTCGCGAGCCCCGCCGCGGCGGCGACCGGGTTGCCGGACAGGGTCCCGATCTGCATCAGGAAGCGCCCCGCGCCGGAAGTTTCGCGGTCGAACAGGGCCATGATGTCGGCCCGCCCGGCGATCGCGGCGAGCGGGAAGCCGCCACCGATGACCTTGCCCAGGGTGCAGATATCCGGCGTCACGCCGTAATAGGCTTGCGCGCCGCCGTAGGCGAGGCGGAACCCGGTCACGACCTCGTCGAAGATCAGCGGGATGCCGTAGTCCGCGGTGACCGCGCGCAGGCGGGCGAGGAAGCCGGGCGCGGGCGGCAGCAGGCGCTGGAACGGCTCGACGATCACCCCGCCCAGCTCGTCGTGCCGGGCGCGGATCAACGCCTCCGCCGCGTCGGCGTCGTTGAAGGGCGCGACCAGCACCTCATCGGCGACGCTTGCCGGAATGCCGGGGGAATCGGGCACGGGACGGGGGAAATTGCCGGGCCGTTGCGGCGCCAGGCTCATCAGCGAATAGTCGCTCATGCCGTGGTAGCCGCCCTCGAATTTCAGGATCTTGTCACGGCCACGCCAGGCGCGGGCGAGGCGCATCGCGTACAGGTCCGCCTCGCTGCCGGAGGAGACGAAGCGCACCTGGTCGGCGCAGGCCATCGCATCGACGATCTCGGCGGCGAGGCGGATCCCCGGTTCGTTGTTGGCGAAGAAAGTGGTGCCGCGGGGCAGTTGCGCGCGCACTGCCTCCAGCACCTCCGGGTGGCCGTGACCCACGAACATCGGGCCGGAGCCCAACAGGAAATCGACGTACTCGTTGCCGCTGATATCGCGCACCCGGCCGCCGAAACCCTCGGCGATGATCAGGTCGCCTGGCATGTTGCCGAAGCTGCCGCCGGGCAGCACACGGCGCGCGGTCTCGACCAGGGCGCGCTCATGCTCGCTCGGGGGGATCGTGGTCATCTCTGCTCTCCGTCAAGCTGGCGGCGCCAGCAGACCACCGCCCGCACGCCGCGGCAAGGCGACCGTCTCTGCGGGTGCGCCGGTTGGCGGACGGACCGCGCCCCCGCGACCGACCTGGGGGCGGCACCATACCGGCCGGAGATGGTGACGACACTATGCGCCCGCCGGGGTCAGTTTCACGACGGGAATGCGCCGCGTCGTGCGACGCTGATAGTCGTCGTACGGACGATACATCGCGACCAGACGCGGCCAGAGCCGATCGCGCTCCTCCTCCGCGACAGGCCGGGCCGTGACCGGAATGCGTCGGGGGCCGATCTGCAGCTCGGCCTTCGGATCGGCCTCGAGGTTTAGAAACCATCCCGGATGCGTCGGCGCCCCGCCCTGTGACGCGACGAGAATGAAATCGCGTCCGTCAGCGAGATAGAGCACCGGCACCGTGCGCGCCCGGCCCGACTTGCGGCCCGTGGTGGTCAACAAACCGACCGGCGCCCCGGACGGGAAGCGGCCCAGCAGTTTTCCGCCGCTCAGCCGATAGATCCAGGTGTTGAGCGCACTCGCGGCGCGCATGACGGATTTGCGCATGGGGCCAACCCTCTCTGTCGCGCCGGGTCGCGACCGAGGCCGCGCCCCGAGATGCAAGCATGCCGAGGCAGCACCCTGCCGGTTGGCTTGTCAAATCCGCCGGCGGATCGCCGGTGCCCCCGCCCGCGTGACCGATACCCAGGCGCTGGGCACCCTGGCGGGCCGAGCCGGCGCCCTGTATCAGTTTCCGTTTTCCGACGGTGCCCATGACCCAATCGAAGCCTCGCGTCGCCCTGTTCGTGACCTGCCTCGTCGACCTGCACCGGCCGACCGTCGGCTTCGCCGCCATCCGGCTGCTGGAGGCCGCGGGCTGCCAGGTGGAGGTGCCGCGCGCGCAGACCTGCTGCGGCCAGCCGGCCTATAATTCGGGCGACCGCACCACCGCGCGGGATCTGGCGCGCGGGCTGCTCGATGCGTTCGGCGGCTACGACTATGTCGTGGTGCCGTCCGGCTCCTGCGGGGGGATGCTGCGCCACCACCTGCCGCATCTGTTCGACGACGATCCCAACCTGCGCGCCCGGGCCGACGCGCTGGCCGGGCGGGTATACGAACTCGTGAGCTTTCTCGTCGACGTGATGAAATTCGCGCAGCCGCCGGGACGCTGGACCGGGGGCGCCCTCACCTACCACGACAGTTGTGCGGGCCTGCGCGAACTTGGGGTGAAGGACCAGCCGCGCCGGCTGCTGGCGGCGGCCGGCGCGGCGGTGACGGAAATGGCGGAACCGGAAATCTGTTGCGGCTTCGGCGGTACGTTCTGCGTGAAATACCCGGAAATCTCGGTGCGGATGGCGAGCGACAAGACGCGCGACATCGTCGCCACCGGGGCGGGCACGGTGCTCGCCGGTGATCTCGGCTGCCTGCTCAACATCGCCGGGCGCCTCACGCGCGAAGGCCACACCGTGGCGGCGCGCCACGTCGCCGAAGTGCTGGCGGGCATGGAGGGTGAGGTCCCCCCGATCGGCGCGCCCCGCCCACGCGGCTGATCTACGCCGGGCGGTCGCCGCGCAGCATCACCCGGTACAGGTAGCGTTCCTGGTCCATGTCGTAGTCACCGTTCGCCTTGTGCAACAGGCAGCGATTGTCCCACAGCACCAGATCGCCCTGCCGCCAGCGGTGACGGTATTCGAACGCCGGCTGCGTCGCGTGCGCGAGCAGGGTGTCGAGCAGCGCCAGGGCGTCCGGCTCCGCCATGCCCTCGATCGCCTCGATGCGGATCGGGTTGAGATAGAGCGCCCGGCGTCCGGTTTCCGGATGCGTGCGCACCAGCGGGTGCACCACCTGGTCTGGCACCGCGGCGCGTGCCGTCTCCGACAGGCCCATGAGCTTCCGCGCGCTGTACCGGCTCTGGTAGACATGCACCGCGCGCAGGCCGTCGATCCTGTTTCGCAACGCCGGGTCCAGCCGTTCGTAGGCCAGGGCCATGTTCACATACTGCGTGTCCCCGCCGCGGTCCGGCAGCTTCACCGCGTGCAGCACCGTGGCCTTGGGCGGCGCGGCGGCGTTGGAATGGTCGGTATGGTAGCCTTCCCCGGGGATGTAGCGCCGGCCGTCGGGGAAGCGGTCCTGGTTGGAGATGTAGTGGATCTCCTGGCACTCCGGCAGTGCGAAGCGCGGGTCCTGCTGGCGGAAAATCTCGCCCCACACCTGCACCGCGGCGAGCATTTCGGTCGGCGCAAGCTGCTGGTCGCGCACCACGAGCACCGCGTGGTCGAGAAAGGCGCGGTTCAGCCGCGCCCGCAGTGCCGCATCCACCGGGCGGCGCAGGTCGAGCCCGGTGACTTCCGCCCCCGTGTGCGGCGACAGCCTGGTGATCGTCACCGATGCGGCCTGGTTCATGGCGTTCCTCCCCGGACAGGGGTGCGAGCCTAGCGCCGGCGATGGCGGCGGGCCATCCCGCTATCCCGCCGCGTCCATCCCCGCCAGGTCGCGCCACTCCGCCTCGGTCAGGATGCGTACGCCAAGCTCCGCGCCTTGCGCGCCTTCGACCCGGCATCGGCGCCCACCACCACGAAATCGGTCTTCTTCGACACCGATTCCGTGACCTTCGCACCCAAGCGCCTCGGCCCGCGCCTTCGCCTCCGGCCGGCTCATCGTCTCCAGCGTGCCGGTGAACACCAGGGTCTTGCCGGCGACCGGGCTGTCCGCCTCCGCTCCGCGCGCCGGCGGCGTCGATGCGCAGCAGGTCGGCGAGTTCGTCGAGCGTTTCCACGTTGCGCGGTTCGCGAAGAAATCCGCCAGCTCCTCGGCGATCGCGGGGCCGATGCCGAGGATGCTGCCGAGCCGCTCGCGCGCTTCCGAACCGATCGTCGTCGCGGCCAGCATCTGCGCCCGCCAGTTCGGCGAAGCTCGCATAGTGGCGCGCCAGCAGCTGCGCGTTGCGCTCGCCGATGCGGCGGATGCCGAGCGCGTAGATGAAACGATCGAGCGGGATGCGTGCGCCGCGCCTCGATCGCCCGCACGAGGTTGCGCGCCGACAGCGCGCCCCAGCCTTCCCGCGCGGCGATCTCCGCCTCCCGCGCGGGCAGGCGGAAGATGTCGGCCGGGCCGTGCAGCCAGCCGTCGTCGTGGAATTCCGGCACCGTCTTCTCGCCCAGGCCGTCGATGTCGAAGGCGGGGCGGGAGACGAAATGGATCAGCCGCTCGACCACCTGCGCCGGGCAGATCAGGCCGCCGGTGCAGCGGCGCACCACCTCGCCCGGCGGGCGCACGGCGAGGCTGCCGCAGACCGGGCAGTGGTCGGGGAAGACGAACGGCGCCGCGCCGCCGGGCGGCCGGTCCGGCCACCACCGCGACGACCTGCGGGATCACGTCGCCGGCGCGCTGGAGCAGCACGGTGTCGCCGATGCGGATGTCCTTGCGGGCGATCTCGTCCTCGTTGTGCAGGGTGGCGCGCGGCGACGAGCACGCCGCCGACGTTCACCGGCTCCAGCTCCGCCACCGGGGTCAGCGCGCCGGTGCGGCCGACCTGGATGCGGATTGCCTTCAGCACGGTCGTGGCCTGCTCGGCGGGGAACTTCCACGCCGATCGCCCAGCGCGGCGCGCGGCCGACGAAGCCGAGCCGCTGTTGCAGGGCCAGATCGTCGATCTTGTAGACCACGCCGTCGATGTCGTAGTCCGAGGCCGGCGCGCTCGGCGGCCATCTCGGCCTGGAAGGCGGCGGCCTCGGCCTCGTCGGCGAGCAGGCGCGACAGCGGGTTGACGGCGAAGCCCCAGGCGCGCAGGCGGTCGAGGTAGCCGCTGTGGGTGGTCGGCCGGCGCCTCGCTCGCCTCGCCCATCGCGTAGGCGAACAGCGACAGCGGGCGCGACCGGCGGTGATCGCGCGGATCGAGCTGGCGCAGCCTGCCGGCGGCGGCGTTGCGCGGGTTGGCGAACAGGCGTTCTGCCCGGCCTTCTCCTGCGCCTCGTTCAGCGCCAGGAAGTCGGCCTTGGTCATGAACACCTCGCCGCGGATCTCGATCAACGCCGGGGCGTGGCCGTGCAGGCGTTGCGCGGCATCGATCCGATCGTGCGCAGGTTGGCGGTGACGTCCTCGCCCTCCGTGCCGTCGCCGCGGGTGGCGCCGCGGACGAAGCGCCCGTGCTCGTAGGTCAGGTTGATCGACAGCCCGTCGATCTTCGGCTCGCCCACGAAGCGCAGGGGCACGCCAGCGGGCAGGCCGAGGAAGCGGCGCACCCGGGCGGCAGAATTCGGCGAAGCCCGCGTCATCGAACACGTTGTCGAGCGAGAGCATCGGCTGCAGGTGGCGCAGCTTGGCGAATCCGCCCTCCGGCGCGGCGCCGACCCGGCGGGAGGGGCTGTCGGGGCGGACCAGGGCGGGGAACCGGGACTCGATCGCGGCGTTGCGAGCGCGCAGGGCGTCGTAGGCGGCATCGGTGATCTCGGGCGCGTCGCGCTGGTGGTAGGCGCGGTCGTGATGCGCGATCTCGGCGGCGAGGCGGGCGAGCTCGGCCGCAGCCTCGGCTTCGGTGAGATCTGCCACCTGGGGTTCGGTGGGGGGACGTCTGCTCATGAGCGGTGGGGTGCGTGCCTGGGGTGCATGCACGCCACTATGGCGCGAGGCGTGGGGGGAGCGCCATGGGCGAGGCCCGGAGCATCGGGGGAACGCCGCCATCCCCGGAGTTTTCCGTCGATCGCCCTTTTCGAACAGAAGGCGACTTGCATGGCTGGTGCCGAGGACTAGCCCTAATTTCAACACGGAGAAGAGACACGGCCGGCGCTTTTTATTCTCCTTGTCGCGCTTTCATGGCGCGCCATTTGCGCCCGAAGCAGCCATCGGGAGGGCGCACTGCGCTTCCACAGGTTCGTGATGTTGTAGCGGAAGTCCCCGAAACTCTCAGTGCCGCAGCAGCACCGGCAGGCGCGTATGGGCGAGGACGTGGCGCGTGACGCCGCCGAGCAGTGCCTCGTGCCAGGCGCCATGGGTGTAGGCGCCCATCACCAGGAGATCGGCGCCTTCCGCCTCGGCGGCGGCGAGCAGGATGGCGCCGATCGGGTCTTTTGCCCGCGGCAGAGCGGTGGGATGCGACGGCAGGTTTGCGACCTGCAGGCTCGGCGGCAGGGTAAGGGGCCGGTCGTTCGCGACAAGCACCGAAATGTGCGCAGCCTGGCGCAGCAGGGGCAGCGCGGCGTGCACGACGGCGTCGGCACGGGGATCGCCGTCGCGCCAGGCGATGGCGACTCTGCGGCCGAAGTCCGGCGCGGGCGCGGCCAGGACCAGCACCGGCGTTGCGGTGTCGAACAGCGCGGCATGCAGCGCCTCCGGCCCGATCGGCGGATCGTGCGGACGCGGGTGGGCAATGACGATCGCCGACGCTCCCCGCCCGTGCGCGACGACGGCGGCGGCGGGGTGGCCTTCGACCTCGGACCAGGCGACCTCGGGCTGGGCGGCCTCTGGCGGGGTCGGCCGGGCGCGCACCCAGGCGTCGAAGGCGGTGCGCAGGGCACCCAGGTGGTCGCGCCGTGTCGCGGCCAGTTCGGCGGCGCGTTCGGCGGTGAGCACCTCCTCGCTCGGCAGGAACGAGGTGGCCGGGGCGGGGTGGATCGCCAGCGCCCGCACCGCCCCTCCCCCTGCAGCGCCTGCCAGCGTGCCGCCGCATCCAGCACCATGCCGGCGGTCTCCGGCCGGTCCAGCACGGCGAGCACGCCGGCTCCGCGCTCCGCCGACATCGCCGCCGCCGTCTCCCGCCCGGGCCGCAGCCCGACGCCGGCGATATGCCCCACGGCGACCGAACCGAGGCACAGCAGCACCGACAAGGCCACGTTGCCGAGCGCCTGGCCACCGCGCCCGTCGCGCATCAGGTCCAGGGTCTGTAGGCTGAAGGAGGAGAAGGTGGTGTAGCCGCCGCAGAACCCGATCATCAGGAAGGTGCGCAGCTCGACCAGCCCGGACAACCGCCCGTCGGTCGCCGTCAGGCTGCCGATGAAGCCGATCAGGAACGAGCCGGTGATGTTGATGAGGATGGTGCCCCATGGGAACGCCGGTCCGGTCACCCGGGCCATGGCGATCGCGACCCAGGCGCGCGCCATGCTGCCCAATGCTCCGCCCAACCCGATCAGCGCGTAGTTCAGCATCCGCCCGCTCCTGCCTGGCCCGGGGCCGGCACCGTGCCTGGCCGCTCAGGGGTCTGGTAGGAGTCATCAGCCCGGTCGGGGCGGTTGAGGGGGGACTCCATCCCCGCCGCGCAGGATGCCAAGCCGGCGCTCCCGCTGGCAAGCCCGTCGCGATCACCCCCAGGGGAATCGCCTGCACCGGAAAATCGGCGTGAACGGCGGTTCCTGCACCTCTCTCGCCAGAGCGGGCAAGGTAACGCTCGGAGGGTCGCGCGATGGCCCGGGATCACCCCCGCTCGACGGTCGCCGCCAGCACGTACCCCCCGCCGCGCACGGTCTTGATGAGTTGGGCGTTGTGCCCGCCGTCCTCCAGCTTGCGCCGCAGCCGGCTCACGGCGACGTCGATCGCGCGGTCGAACGGCCCGGCCTGCCGCCCGCGCAGCAGGTCGAGCAGCATGTCGCGGGTCAGCACCCGGTTGGCGCGTTCCGCCAGCGCCAGCAGCAGGTCGTATTCGCCGCCCGTCAGCGCGACCTCCGCCCCCTCCGGGTTGAGCAGCCGCCGCCGCGCCGGTTCCAGGGTCCAGCCGGCGAAACGCAGGCTGCGGCTGGCGGTTTCCGCGCGTGGCCCGCCGGCGTCGCCGGCGCGGCGCAGCACGGCGCGGATGCGGGCCAGCAGCTCGCGCGGGTTGAACGGCTTGGCCACATAGTCGTCGGCGCCGAGTTCGAGGCCGATGATGCGGTCGGTTTCCTCCCCCATCGCCGTCAGCATCACGATCGGCACGTTCGACTGGGTGCGCAGGAAGCGCGCGAGGTCGAGGCCGCTTTCCCCCGGCAGCATCAGGTCCAGCACGACCAGGTGGTAGTGCCCGTTCGGCCAGGCGCGGCGAGCCTCGCGCGCGTCGCGCACGGCGGTGACGCGCACATGGTGGCGTTCCAGGAAGCGGGCGAGCAGATCGCGGATTTCGCGGTCGTCGTCCACGACCAGGATATGCGGAACGGTCTCCATACCGTGATGATAGGCGAACCGCAGGCCGTGTGGCAGGTGCGTGTTGCATTCGGTTTCACTTCGTCGCCAGTCCGAGCGGCAGCCGCGGGTCCCGCCCCCCTATGTCCCGGCCTGCCGCAGCGGAACCGCGGCGCAAATGGAGAAAGCATCATGCGGAGAATGACAGTCCTGGCGGCGGCAGCCGCCCTCGCGATCGCTGGCGGCTCGACCGGCGTCGCTCTCGTGGCGCACGCCGCGCCACCCCCGCCGCCGCCCGGCCCAGCCGGCGGCCCGCCGGCGCACGGGCCACATGGCGGCCCGGGCTGGGCGCACTGGATGCACCACGGGCACTGGCGTCACCATAAGCCGCTGATCACGCCGGGCACCTTTGCCCTGCTGTTCCATCCCGCCGACCGCGAGATCACGACGGCCGACGCGCAGGAGATCGCGACCGGGTTCCTGCGCTGGAACGGCAACCACACCTGGAAGGTGGTGGACGTGAAGCAGATGTCGGACGGCAAGATCGGCTTTTCCTATGCCACCGCCGACAACAGCGTGATCGCCAGCTTCACCATCGACAGCCGGACCGGGCGCATCCGCCGGGTCGGCTGACAACCGGCCAGCGCGGGGGGATGCCAGGCCGGAGGCGATCGTGCTTCACTGCGCCCGGCATGGAGTTTCCCCACCCACCGCTGGCGGCGCGTGCCGCGCTCGATCGCCTGACCGCCCTCGATCCGGGCCTTGCGGCGATCGAAGCGCGGGCGGGGCCGCTGCCGTGGCGGGCCCGCCCGGCGGGGTTTCCGGGCCTGCTGGCCGCCATCGTCGGCCAGCAGATCAGCAACCAGGCGGCGGGCGCCATCTGGCGGCGGCTGCGCGCCCTGCCCGGCGCCGACACGCCCGAAGGGGTGTTGGCGCTGTCGGACGATGCGCTGCGCGGGGCCGGCCTGTCGCGGCCGAAGGTGGCGCACGCCCGCGCCCTCGCCCTCGCGTTCGCCGACGGCATTCTGGAGCCGGCGCGGCTGGCGGAGATGGACGACGAGGCGGCGATCGCGACCATTGCCACCGTGCGCGGGCTGGGCCGCTGGACAGCCGAGATCTACCTGCTGTTCGCACTCGGGCGGGCGGACGTGTTTCCCGCGGGCGATCTGGCGCTGGCCGCCGCCGTGGCTCATCTCCGCGGCCTGCCTGCACGGCCGGGACCTGTCGTGCTGCGTGCGCTTGCCGAGGCATGGCGCCCGTCACGCGCCTTGGCGGCGCGGCTGCTCTGGCATCACTGGCGCCATGTCACCGGCCGGCCGGCAATGGACGACGTACCGCCGGGCTGAGCACGGGGCAGCGGGCAATCACCGATCCGCTTGCCTCCCGCGTTGCGAGCGCCCGCCCAGATTTGCCGCCCGCCCCTGCACGACGTGCGGCTCGCCGGCTCAGCTCTGTACGCGACCAGCGCTTCGAACGGCACATCGAGCCGCGAGCGCCCGTTCAGGAAGGTCAGCTCGATCAGCGCCGCCGCCGCCGGCACCACCGCGCCGACCTTGCGCAGCAGCGCGATGCCCGCCGCCATGGTGCCGCCGGTCGCCAGCAGGTCGTCCACCACCACCACGCGCTGGCCGGGCTCGACCGCGTCGGCCTGGATCTCGATGTCGGTCGGTGCCGTATTCCAGCGCGTAGTCGAGCCCGACCGTGTCGCCCGGCAGCTTGCCCCGCTTGCGCAGCATGACGAAGCCGCAGCCGAGCTTCAGCGCCAGCGGCGCGGCGATCAGGAAGCCGCGGCTCTCGATCCCCGCCAGCAGGTCGGGCTGGTAGGCGCGGACCGCCTGGCCATGCGGCCCATCGCCACCTGCCAGGCGTCGGCGTCGCGCAGCAGGGTCGAGATGTCGTAGAACAGAATGCCGGGCTTCGGAAAATCCGGAATGCCGCGGATGTGGTCCTTCAGGTCCATGCGCCGGGGGCCTTTCGTGGCGAGCCTCGCTGCGTCCAATACAATCGGCGGTGCGATGGGGCGGTGTCGCGAGCAAGGCCAGGGGGCGCTGCCCCTGGCCTTGCTCGCGACATCCGCCCGACCTGTACGCCGGTCGGTATAGTGCCCACCGCTGGGACCCCGCAACGCCCCCCGGGGCCTCTTGCATCGGCGCCCGTGGGCGAACAGCTTTGGTCCGCCATGTTTCTCGCACGCCCGATGCCGTCCTCCGTCCATGCCTAGCGCCGCGCCGGAGGACCTGTTCGGCCCCGCCCGCGGACCAGGAGGCCGCTCCGTCGCCCGCCGCCCGCGCCCGCTCGCCGACCGGCTGCGCCCGCGCGCGCTGGACGAGGTGGTCGGCCAGGACCATCTGCTCGGGCCCGACGGCACGCTGACCCGCATGCTGGCGCGCGGCTCGCTGGCCTCGCTGATCCTGTGGGGGCCGCCGGGCATCGGCAAGACCACCATCGCCCGGCTGCTCGCCGCGCGCGCCGGGCTCGCACTTCGTGCAGCTCTCGGCGGTGTTCTCCGGCGTCGCCGACCTCAAGCGCGCGTTCGAGGAGGCCGCGCCGGCGCCGGCGCACCGGCCAGGGCACGCTGCTGTTCGTCGACGAGATCCACCGCTTCAACCGCGCCCAGCAGGACGGCTTCCTGCCGGTGGTGGAGGACGGCACCGTCACCCTGGTCGGCGCCACCACCGAGAACCCGTCCTTCGCGCTGAACGGCGCGCTGCTGTCGCGCTGCCAGGTGCTGGTGCTGCGCCGGCTGGACGATGCGGCGCTGGAACTGCTGCTGGCCCGCGCCGAGGCCGAGCTGGGCCGCGCCCTGCCGCTCGACCGCCGAGGCGCGCGCCAGCGCTGCGCGCCATGGCCGACGGCGACGGGCGCTATCTGCTCAACATGGCCGAGCAGATCGCCGCCCTGCCGGCGGAGACGCCGGCCGCTCGATCCCGCCGGCGCTGGCCGACGCTGCTCGCCCGCCGCGCCGCGCTCTACGACAAGGACCGCGAGGAGCACTACAACCTGATCTCCGCGCTGCACAAATCGCTGCGCGGCTCGGACCCGGACGCGGCGCTGTACTGGTTCGCGCGCATGCTGGCGGGCGGCGAGGACCCGCGCTACATCGCCCGCCGCCTGATCCGCTTCGCCGCCGAGGACATCGGCATGGCCGACCCGCACGCGCTGCCGCAGGCGCTGGCGGCGTGGGAGACCTACGAGCGGCTCGGCTCGCCCGGAGGGCGAGCTGGCGCTCGGCGCAGGCGGTGGTCTATCTCGGCACCGCGCCGAAATCGAACGCGGTCTACACCGCGTTCGGCGCGGCGCGGCGCGGCGGCGAAGGCGACCGGCAGCCTGATGCCGCCGGCGCATATCCTGAACGCGCCGACCAAGCTGATGAAGGAGCTCGGCTACGGCGCCGGCTACGCCTACGACCACGACGCGGAGGAGGCGTTCTCCGGCCAGAACTACTTCCCCGACGGGATGGCGCGCGAGCAGTTCTACCGCCCGCGCGATCGCGGGTTCGAGCGCGAGATCGGCAAGCGGCTCGCGTACTGGGCGAAGCTGCGGGCGGAACGAGGCTAGTGCTCTGACACAAACAGGTGATTCAGCATGGGTCAGAGCACTAGCTTGTTTTTGTGGGCCGATTCAGCCAACACCCCGAAGCAGGCGTTGGCATCGGACCACTAGACGGCCTGGATCGGATGCCCGGGATCCGCGAGTTGCTCGCGGTCGCGCCAGTCGGGGCGGACGTAGTTGATCTCCATCAGCCGGCGCACGCCGACGATCGGGCGCGGCTCGAAGCCGTGCCAGGTGGCCGGGCCGGGGACGAAGATCACCGCCGAATTGAACTCGCCCGCGGAGCGGCCGACCCAGCGCTGGTCGGCGTCGTAGATATCGGTGCCCCACTCCGCCGCGTCCGGGCCGGTGAACAGGTAGATCACCATCGAGAACAGTTTTTCCGGAATGTCGCGATGCGGCTCCAGCCAGGCGCCGTCGGTGTCCTGCATGTATTCCATGCGCAGGATAGCTGCCGGCGACCGGGATGTCGCAGGTCTCCGCCATCAGCCGCGCGACGTCGGGGCGTTGCAGCGCCTCCGACAGCGCCGCGCAGGTCGGGGAATTCGCGCCGCAGCGTCGGCGTGATGAAGCAGCGCGCGGTCGTTGTAGGTGTTGCGCGTGCCGTCGGTGCGGCCGAGCACGGGCGGGACGATCGGCAGCGTCAGGATGCCGGTGCACAGGTCGATCGGGCAACACGTCGTCGCAGCTTCCAGTGGCGATACGGCTGCTCGTCGCGGCGCGGCGGCGCGCAGCGCGGCGGCAGAAATGCGTCGGCGATCGCGTCGACCGCGGGCACCGGCGGGTAGGTCATCAGCGCGCTCCCGGCAGCCGGCGCGGCGCCCAGTCGATCACCTTGCGCAGCAGCGGCACCGACTTGGCGAAGGCGCTGACGCTGTGGCGCCAGTATTCGCTTGCGCACGTACCAGTCGGAATCGACGTAGCAGAGCTGCAGGCTCATGCGCTGGCCCTTCTGCGGCAGGAAGCCGTGCCAGGAATGGTCGCAGACGCGGAACATCAGCATGCGGCCGAATTCGGGCGCGAACTCGAAGGCGTAGTCCTCGCGGTCGCCGCTGCGCAGCACGCGCAGCCGGCCGCGCTCATACGGCCATTCGCGGGTGAAGCCGAGCAGCACGGTGATGATCTTGTGCTTGCGAATCGGGGTGCGCGTAGCCCTCGTTGTAGTGGCCGGTGGTGTTGCCCATCATCACGATGCAGGGCGGATAGTTGCTGCAGGTCCATGTCGAATTTCTCGCTCGACCAGGTGGCGGAAGCGCGCGCTCAGCAGGTCGCGGACCACCGCGCCGAAGCGCGGGCCGTAGCGCAGGTCGGGCAGGCCGTAGCTGCCGCGGTCGGGAATGCGCGGCGCGTCGCGCCAGCACCTCGTCCTTCAGCCGCGCGGGCGATCGCGTGCTCGACGAAGGCGAAGTCGTAGGGGTCGTGGCGCAGCTCGGCCGCGGCGATCGCGGCCTCGTCGAGCATCGCCAGCGGGGCTTCGGTGGGGTGCATGGTGGTGGTTCCTCCTGCCCGCCCCCGGTAGTGCCGCGGGGCCTCGACGGGAAGGGGTGGGGGAGCGGCCGGGGCGCGGCATTGACCTGGATCAAACGGAACCAGGTCGTGACGGTTACGATCGTGTGCAAAGCCGGTGTGCCTGCTTCCACCTTTGCTTAACCCGGCGCTGGCAGCATGCCGGAATGCCCGACACTCCCGTTGCACCGAACGCGCCGTTCCCCTACGATCCCGGCCTCGACCGCCGCGTTTCGCGGGTGGGGGATGACATGCGTGACATGCAGGCCGGGATCGCACGAGTGGAAACCGCGCTCGCCGAGATCAAGGCGATGCTCGCCGCCGCCCTGCCGCATCTCGCCACGCGGGCGGAACTCGCCCAATTGCGCGGCGAACTTCGCGCCGTCCTCGGGGAAAAACCGGGCAAGCTCTATATGTGGGGCATCCTGGCGGTGCTGGTCGCCGCCTACGCCGCGGGCCTCGCCGGACTGGCCGTCCTGAAATAGCGCCGGGTTTGCCCTCCGCCGCATCCGCTTGCAGGATACGGCCCGACCCCGGAGGGACCATGGACCGACCGACCTGGCAGGCGGATGTCTTCGCCGCGCTGCAAGCCGCCCGCATCACCCAACTCGCCTACGTGCCCGACGCCGGCCACGCGCATCTGATCGCGGCGGCGCACGCCGACCCCGCCATGCAGGCGATCGTGCTCACGACAGAGGAAGAAGGCATCGCGCTCGCCGCCGGTGCCTGGCTGGGCGGCCAGCGCGCCTGCCTGCTCATGCAGTCCTCCGGCGTCGGCAACTGCATCAACATGCTGTCCCTGCCGGTGAACTGCCGGATGCCGTTCCTGACCCTCGTGACCATGCGGGGCGAGTGGGGCGAGTTCAATCCGTGGCAGGTGCCGATGGGTGCCGCCACGCCCACCGTGCTGACGGCCGCCGGCGTGCACGTGCGCCGCACCGACCATCCGGGGGAAGCCGCCGAGACGGTGGCCGCCGCCGCATCGCTCGCGTTCGATTCGGCGGTGCCGGTGGCGGTACTGTTTTCCCAACGCCTGATCGGCAGCAAGGTGTTCGTGAAATGACTCCCGACCGCATGCACAACGAAGGCACGCTCGATCGCCGCGCCGTGGTGGCGGAGCTGGTGCGGGACCCGGGCGAGCTACTGGTCGTGAGCGGCCTCGGCTCGGCCACCTACGACGTGGGCGCGGCGGGCGACCGGCCGCTGAATTTCTATCTGTGGGGCGCGATGGGCGGGGCGGCGATGATCGGCCTCGGGCTCGCGCTGGCGCAGCCGCGCCGGCACGTGCTGGTGCTGACCGGGGACGGGGAGATGCTGATGGGCATGGGCGCGCTCGCCTCCATCGCCGCGGCAAAGCCACCGAACCTCGCGATCGCGGTGCTGGACAACGCCCGCTTCGGCGAGACGGGGGCGCAGCGCTCCCACACCGGCCATGCAACGGACCTCGCCGCCGTCGCCGCCGCCTGCGGCTGGGCCGCGGTCGCCACCGCCCGCGATAGGGACGAGGTCGCCGCACTCAAGCCCCGGTTGCGCAGCGAGGCGCTGTTCGCGGTGTTGAAGATCGCCCCCGCCGAAGTGCCGCGCCACCTACCCCCGCGCGACGGCGCCTATCTCACGGACCGCTTCCGCCGCGCGCTCGGCGTGGCGGAAGGCTGAGCCCCGCCTTTTCTCCCTCCCCGCTTGTGGGGGAGGCGCCCCGCATCGCGCGCCCGATGCGCCACCGGTGATGAAAAACGCCCTTCCCCCCTCTCCTCCCGCGCTTGCGGAAGAGGGGGAGAAGAACGGCGCCCTCGTCGTCAAATTCCCTGAAACCTGGCATGGCGCCCGCTTCCGGTTATGATCCGGTCATGTCCGCGTTGTTCCTCGAAGACCTCCAGGTCGGCCAGCGCTTCACCAGCGCGGCCCAGACGATCGACGCGGACGCGATCCGCGCCTTCGCCGCCGCCTGGGACCCGCAACCGTTCCACCTGGACGACGCGGCGGCGGCGGGGACCCTGTTCGGCGGCCTCGTCGCCAGCGGCTGGCACACCGCGGCGCTGACCATGCGGTTGCTGGTCACCTCCGGCCTGCCGCTCGCCGGCGGCATCATCGGCTCGGGCGGCATGCTCGCCTGGGAACGGCCGGTGCGCCCCGGCGACACCCTGCACGTAACCTGCGAGGTGCTGGAGGTCACCCCTTCCCGCTCGCGCCCCGATCGCGGCACGGTCCGGGTGCGCTGCCTGACCGTAAACCAGAACGGCGAGACGGTGCAGAGCTTCACCCCGAAGCTGGTGGTGACCCGCCGCCCCGCCAGGGAGACTGCCGATGGCTGAGAAGTTGCTCGCCGGCGAGACGGCGCTGGTGACCGGTGCGGCCTCCGGCATCGGCCGCGGCATCGCCCGCGCGCTGGCCGCCGAGGGCGCCCGCCTCGTGCTGACCGACATCGACCCCGCGCGCGGCGGCGCCGTCGCCGCCGAACTCGGCGCCGCCTTCCTGCCCGCCGACCTGTCGCGCCCGGACGCCGCGCGCCCGCTGTTCGACGCGGCCCTTGCCGTGGCCGGCGGATGCCTGTCGCTGTTCGTCCACAGCGCTTCCCCGCGCCGGCCGGAGACCCAGCACCTGCTCGTGGTGACGGAAGCCGAGTGGGACGCGATGATCACGACCAACCTGCGCACCGGCTTCGTGCTCGGTCAGGCGGCGGGGCGGCACATGATCACGCAGGGCGTCCGCGGGCGGATGGTCTTCGTCACTTCCCTGCATGCCGAGACCCCGCGCAACCTGCCGCACTACAGCGCTGCCAAGGCCGGCGAGACGATGCTGGTGAAGGAACTTGCCCGCGCCCTCGGCCCGCACGGCATCAGGGTGAACGCGATCGCCCCGGGTGCGATCCCGGGCGGCGGATTCGCCGCCGATGTGGCGACGCTGGAGCGGATGATCCCGCTCGGCCGCACCGGCACGCCCGAGGATATCGCCGCGATGGCCGTGGCGCTGCTGTCCGACCGGTTCGCCGCCTATGTTACCGGCACGACGGTGGCGGTGGACGGCGGCCTGGCCCTCTATAACTGGATCGCCCCGCCGCCCGACTGACCGGCAGCGCGGCGTGGAGGATGATGTCGCACGAGCGCCCCCCCGATCCGGCCGCAACCCTGTCGCGCCAGCAGGGCGTGGCGTTGTGGCGCGAAATCGCCGAGCACCTGCGCGCCGAGATCGCCGCAGGCACGCCCGCCGCCGGCGCGCGACTGCCCTCGGAAGCCGAGCTCGCCCGCCGTTTCGGCGTCAACCGCCACACCCTGCGCCGCGCGCTGGAGGAATTGGCGCGCGCCGGCCTGGTCCGCATCGCCCAGGGCCGCGGCAGCTTCGTCTCCGAGGACGTGCTCGATTACACGGTCGGTCCGCGCACCCGGTTCTCGGAATGGATCCGCCGCCACAACAAGGAACCCTCCGGGCAGGTGTTGCGGCTCGCCGAGGTGCCGGCCGAGCCGCCGGTGGCGCGCGGGCTCGGCATCGCGCCAGGTGCCGCGGTGATTCTGCTGGAGCGGCTGGGCTTTGCCGACGACCGGCCGGTGAGTCTGGCGGCGCATCATTTCCCGACGACGCTCGGCCCCGGCCTGCTGGAGGCGTTGCGCACCGCCCCCGGCATCACCGAGGCGCTGGCCGCGATCGGCATCGCCGACTACCGCCGCGCGGTAACCCGCGTCACCGCGCGGTTGCCCACGCCGGAGGAAGCCGCGCTGCTGCGCACCCCGCGCTCCCGCCCGCTGCTCGTGACGGAGAACGTCAACGTCGACGCCGCGGGGCGGGTGGTCGAGTTCGGCCTGGCGCGCTATCCCACCCCGCGCGTGCAGATCGTGTTCGAACCCTGAAGGTCCCCCCGATGTCCGATCTCGTTCTTACCGGCGGCGCGGTGCTGCTGCCCGGCGCCGGGCTGCGGCCCGTGGCGCTGACCCTCGCCGGCGGCCATATCGCGGCGGTCGATCGCGCCGGGTCCGGGCGGGGGGCGGTGGGGCGGCAATTCGACGCCTCCGGCCTCTGGGTGCTGCCGGGGGTGATCGATCTGCACGGAGACGCGTTCGAACGCCAGGTGCAGCCACGTCCGGGCGTCGATTTCCCGGTGCCCCTGGCGATCGAAGATACCGAGGCGCAGTTGCTCGCCAACGGCATCACCACCGCCTATCTCGGCGTGACCCTGTCGTGGGAACCCGGGCTGCGCGGGATCGAGACCTGGCGCACCCTGCTCGCCGCGCTGGCGGCGCACCGGGGATGCTGCGACCTGCGCGTGCATCTCCGCTGGGAGGCCTACAACCTCGATGCGCTGGGGACGGCCGAGGCCGATATCCGCGCCGGGCGCGTGCATCTGCTGGCGTTCAACGACCACACCCCGGCGATCCTGGAGAAGATGGGCGATCCCGCAACGGCGGCGAAATACACCGAGCGCGCCGGGGTGCACCCGGACGCATTCCGGGCGCTGGCGAAGCAGGTGGCGACGCGGGCGGCGGAGATTCCGGCGGGCCAGGCGCGGCTGGCCGCCGCGGCGCGGGCGGCGGGCATCCCGCTCGCCAGCCATGACGATGCGACGGTGGACGACCGCATCCGCTTCCGCGACCTCGGCGCGCGCATCTGCGAGTTCCCAATGGCCGAGGCGGTGGGCCAGGCGGCGCGGGCGGCCGGCGATGCGGTCGCGATGGGCAGCCCAAACGTGCTGCGCGGGAAGTCGCATCTCGGCTGGGCCTCGGCGGCGCGGCTGGCCGAGGCGGGTACCTGCTCGGTGCTGACGTCGGATTATTTCTACCCCGCGCTGCCGCGTGCGGCGCTGGTCCTGGCCGGGCGCGGGATGCTCGACCTGGAACGGGCCTGGGGGCTGATTTCGGCCGCACCGGCGGCGGCGGCGGGGCTGGACGATCGCGGCGTGATTACCGAGGGGCGGCGGGCCGATCTCGTGGTGCTGGCACCGGCGACGGCGGAGCGGCCGGCGCGTCTGGTGGCGACCATCGCCGGCGGGCGGGTCGCCTGGATCGGGGACGAGGGCGCCTCCCGCCTCACGTGATCGTTGGTCGCACCGGATAACGCCTTCGTGCACAGCGTGACGGCGCTGTTGACCGGAGGACGCCGCTTTGCCCTGGAATCGCCCGTTTTTCTTCCTGGAGACTCCGTCGCATCGCGCCGCCGGCGCGGCATCGCGCCTGGGTCCCTGCGCGGGGCTTGTCGTGCTGGGTCTGTGCGGTTGTGCCGGCCCCGCGCCCACGCGGCCGGTGTCCGCAGCGGTGGCGGCGCCGCCGGCCTACGCCTCGCCCCAGAAGGTAAATGACGTCTCCGCCGCGCTGAACGAGAGGCTCGACCACATGCTGGCGGCACCGGCGACGCGCTCCGGACAATGAACCGCGGCGGGCGCGCGACGGCGCCCGGCTGACTGTCCGGCCCTGCGGGGACCTGGCGCGCCGCGCCGGGGACGGCGGTCTGGGCTCGGGCTGGCACGGACCGGGCGTCGGGCGCGTCCCGGCGCGAGCGGGTTGCTCCTGTGCGGCGGGCCCGGTCTCGGACCGGGGTGATTTTCCCACATGCGGAAACGGCGGTTAACCGTCGGGAAAGATTTCCGGCGGAAGCTGCGGAGCGTCGCCATTGGAGGTCCCCATGGATCGGTGCTCCGCATTTCCCGGCCGGCCCGCGCCCTGCAAGCGTGACCTGCCCGGATTGGTCGGTCCGCTGGCGTATCTCGGGCTGCTGATCCTGAGCGGCTGCGCGGGGGGAAGTGCGCCGCAGGCGGTGAACGCCGCGGCGCTGGCGCAACGCGCCTATGCGAGCAACGGAACGATCCGTTCGGTGTCGGATGCGCTCGATCAACGGCTTGATCTGATGCTGGCGGTCCGGATGGACGGCCTTCAGCCGTAGGGCGTCGGTCAGGGCGGGCAGCCGATGTGCCGGGATCTGAATAATGTGCTATTATTATTGGTAAGACCAAAAAAGATATCATATAGATAAAAAATGCATCTGTCGCGATGTTTTCGACCATCTGCCACGCAATCCGGCGGAGAACCGTCGTTAACGGTTACGCTTAGACTCTTGGGTTGCATAATCTTTATATTCATATTCTTAATTTATGGATGTTTTGCATGCGCTCGCTCCTCGCTGCCGGCTCCGCCCTGTGCCTTTCCGTCCTTCTCGCCGCCGCTCCGGCCAAGGCCGCCCTGACGGCGTCGGAGCTTGCGCTGGACGAAGGGGTCCTCAATCAGTTCAACGTTGTCACTTTCGGAGACTACACTGCCAATAATGAGACAGAAGGACGGGTCGCCGCCGGCGGGAACTTCTCCGGCGGGGATCACAACGTCTGCTTCAACGGTTGCAGCGGCGACACCGCCCCGATCGGCGGCGTGACCTATGGCGCGCTGAACGTCTGGGGCAACGTGAGCGGCGGGGCCAACTCCGGCAGTTCAGGGGCCGATTTCTACATCCAGGGCAACAATGCCGGCGGCAGTACGCTCCAGATGCAGGGCGACGGCGGCGTGAATATCGCCGGGACCAACAACGGCACGATCTCCAGCCCCCGCTTCATCAATACCGGTGCCCCCGGCGCCGGCAACACGTCGAATCTCAATGGCGCGCCGGTCAACACCAACCAGCCGACGACGACGACCTTTCCCTTCGCCACCACGATTCCGTTCCAGAGCGCGCTCAACGATCTCGCTTCCAGCATCGCTCTGGATGCGGCGGCGACCACGCCGCAGACCCTGGGCGCCAACGGGAACAACACGCTCGTCACCGCAACCGCGGCGTCGGGCAACTACAACGGCAAGCAGTACGGGTTCATCACCACCACGATGGCCGACCTGGCCTCGCAGCAGAATTTCCAGGGCATCGACACCAACGGCCTCGACGCCGTGTTCGTGGTCGTGACCGGCACATCGTTGTCCGGCATGCCGAACATGAACAGCAATTATAACGAAACGAACGTGATCTGGGACTTCGTCGATGCCACCACGCTGAACTTCGCCGGCAGTTGGTACGGCCAGATCCTGGCCCCGGACGCCACCGTGTCCAACCCGAGCGGCAACCTGACCGGCACTGTCATCGCCAACTCGATCATCCAGGGTGGCGAAATCCACCAGGACACCGGCGGCTACTTCCTGCCCACCGGCGCCCTGAGCGGCCTGCCCACCACGACCGTCAGCCAGAGTTCGCCGGTCGTGGAACCTTCGACGCTCGCGGTCCTTTTCGTCGGCATTTTCGGGCTCGCGTTTGCGCGGCGCAAAATCGTCCGCGCCGCCGCCTGAGGCGAGGGTTCGACACTTCGGCAGCGAGGCCAGGACAGCTCTACTCCGCCGCCTCCCGCCAAGAGCTCGCCCTTGGCGGGGACCCCGGGGAGCAACGTCCCTGTAGCCTCCCGACGTGCCAGTGCTTCGGCACAGAGGTTTTGACGGGTTGAACAGCGGGCTGCATTCGACCCAGAGCGGCCGTACGAATCGGACAGCCTACCGTCCCGGCTGCCATCCGGAGTAACGGGGTAGGTCCTCTGGATCGAGAAGCCAGCCCACGTCGTGTGACGTCCATATGTGCATGGCGGGCCTGGCGCCAGGATCATCGTCCAGCGTCGGCACACGCAGAATGACGTGTGCCTGGGCAGGCCGCTCTGCCATGAGATGCGTGCCACATACCGAGCAGAACCAACACAGCTTACCTGGTGAGGACTCAAACGCGCGAAGGTGGTTCTCGCCCATCGTCCAGCGGAAGTGCTCCCGCATGACACCGGCCGTGGTCGCGAACGCGCTCGCGTGAGCCTTACGGCACGCCACGCAATGGCAATGCGCGATCGGCATATCGAGCTGGTCCACTTCGTAGCGCACTGCCCGGCACAGGCAGCTTCCCTTCAGCGCCATTCGGCCGGTCACCCTTCAGCCTGGACTGGCTTGCTCATGTAAACGGTGATCCCGAGCCTGGGCCGTTCCTCCCGATCCACGCCGTAACCCAGCTTGCCGTAAAGCTGTACGTTCATGGCAAAAAGCTTGTTGGTGAAAAGCCTAATGACTGGATGACCCTGCGCCGCAGCCACCTGCTCGGCATGAGCCAACAGCTTTCGACCCAGGCCCCTGTTCTGAAATGCGGGAGATACTGCGACATTCTCAATAAGAAGATGGTCATCACTTGGAACCATCTCGATAAGAGCCGCCAGCTTGCCATCCATATGCAGGAGATCGATGCGGTGTTTCCGCACGGCTTCATCATAGTCGGCGGTCATAGGTAAAGGCTCCCGCCCGATGACCGGAACCCATTTGGAATAGGCTTCGCGTGTCAGAGAACGGATGGCTCCAGCATCTTCCGCGGTTGCCGGCCGCAACGAGCAGGCTGCGGTGGCATGAAGCCTGGGTGGCCCCATCTTGAACCATGCCTTTGCGATTCTGCCATCCTCAATCTCGTAGATGGCAACGACATCCACCTCGCCAGGACCGTCCGGGAAGCTGCGCGTGACCGTCTCCTGATCGACCATCACGTTGGCGACGGCGATGCGCTTGATCAGTTGCCCGTGCAAGTTCGGTTCCTTGAACCGCGCCAGGTGGCGCTCGCGAATCTCTGACGCTCCACGCGCCAGGAGGCGGTCGGGGAACTCGTAGTAATGGCAGTCTTCGGACCACCAGGGCATGAAGGCGTCGATATCGCGGGCGTTGTAGGCGTCGAGCTGTTTCTGCACAGGTCGTTCGATGTCGGCGGTGCTGCTGGCGTCCATTGTGGGGTCTCTCCAAATGCAAAAACCCCCGCGACGGTTGTCGCGGGGGTCGAAGCATGTCCTCGAAAGAGCCTTGGCTCAGGCGATGGTGTTATCCCTCACAAGCCTGGCCAGATTTCGGCACACACGACAAACCCGCCGCGGTTGAGACGGCGTCGGCGTCGGTCAGCGGCGCTCTGGGTCTGCCACATCCTGACAAGAGCCTGCCGTTTCCTGGCTCGTTGCGTCAAGCACCTTCTAAGGTCCGTTCCCCACCCAAAGCCGCCTATCCGAGGGGACCCGAACCCACCGGCATCAGGGCTGGGCAACCAGGATCCTATCTCCAGCAACCCGTCAAAACCTCTGAGCCAAAGGTACTCGTGGTCCGATGCCAACGCCTGCTTCGTGGCGTTGGCTGAATTGGCCCACAAAAACAAGCTAGTGCTCTGACCCATGCTGAATCATCTGTTTGTGTCAGAGCACTAGGGCGTGTCGTCATTTAGGGGATTCCCACGAAGGGAATCGCGTGATTCCTAGGCGGTCAACCGATTCGGAGGTTGACCTGTGCCCCGTTATGCCCTGCGCGATGATCAATGGGACCGCATTCGCGATCTGCTGCCAGGCCGGGAGGGCCACGTGGGCGTCACGGCGGCGGATAATCGCCTGTTTGTGGAGGCGGTGCTCTATCGCTATCGGGCTGGCATTCCCTGGCGTGACCTGCCGGAACGCTTTGGTGATGGGGTGCAGGTGCACCGGCGCTTCAGCCGTTGGGCCAAATCAGGGGTCTGGGAACGCGTGTTCAAGGTGCTCGCCGCGGATGCCGACAATGAATACGCGATGATCGACAGCACCATCGTACGCGCCCATCAGCACAGTGCCGGCGCCAAAAAAAAGCCGGCGAGGACCAGGCGATCGGACGATCCCGCGGTGGATTGAGCACTAAGATCCACGCTTTGGTCGATGCGCTCGGCAACCCAATCGGCTTCCACCTGACCGGCGGGCAGGCCCACGATCTGGTCGGGGCGGATCATCTGCTGCCCGGGATGCAGGCCGACACCCTGATCGCCGACAAGGGCTTCGACGCCGATCAGCGCGTCATCGAACCGCTGCAAGCCGCCGGCAAAACAGCGGTCATCCCGCCCAGAGAGCATCGCCGCCTGCCGCGCGACTTCGACAGAGACCTCATATAAAGCGCGCCACCTGATCGAGAACTTCTTCGCCAAACTCAAGCAGCTCCGCGCAATCGCCACTCGCTACGACAAAACTGCCCGAAATTTCCTCGCCGCCATCCACTTGGCCGCCACAGCCATTTGGCTCAATTGACGACACGCCCTAGTACCTCTGCACAGTGATTTCGACTCTTTGAGATCGCCGTGAAATCTCCGCCGCAGACTCAATCCCGGTTCGTTCAACCCGTCAAAATCACTGTGCAGGGGTACTAGCCGGCCAGCACCCGCCCCGCCACGGCGTCCAGCCGCGCCAACGCTGCCGGATCGCGCATGTGGGTCGCCGTGATGATGGCGTTGTCCAGCGCCCGATCGCAGCCGCACGGGCAAGGGCCGCGCGCCCGGCCCAGCGCCGGCACCGCCGCGCGCACCAGGTCGCGCGCCCGGTCGGCGTTCTCCAGCAGCACCTTCACCACCGCTTCCACCGTCACGTGGTCGTGGTCCGGGTGCCAGCAGTCGAAATCCGTCACCATCGCCACGGTGGCGTAGCAAAGCTCGGCCTCGCGGGCGAGCTTGGCCTCCGGCATGTTGGTCATGCCGATCACGCTGGCGCCCCAGCTTCGATAGAGCGCGCTCTCCGCCTTGGTGGAGAACTGCGGCCCCTCCATCACGAGGTAGGTCCCGCCGCGCTGCAGTGGCAGGCCCAGGGTCCGCGCCGCCGCCTCCAGCCCGTCGCCCAGCCGCGCGCAGACCGGGTGCGCCATGGAGACGTGGGCGACCACGCCTTCGCCGAAGAAACTCTTCTCCCGGGCAAAGCTGCGGTCGATGAACTGGTCGACGATCACGAACTGCCCCGGCGGCAGGTCCGCCTGCAGGCTGCCGACCGCCGACAGGGAAATGACGTCGGTGACGCCCGAGCGTTTCAGCGCGTCGATATTCGCCCGGTAGTTCAGATGGGTGGGCGACAGCGGATGCCCCCGCCCGTGACGCGGCAGGAACACGCAGCGCACGTCGCCCAGCCGCCCGAACAGCAGCGCGTCGGACGGCAGGCCCCAGGGGGTGGGGACCTGGCGCCAGTATTTCTCCTCCAGCCCCGCGATATCATAGAGGCCGGAGCCGCCGACGATACCGATGACCGGTTCCACCGGGCCGGCGGCGGTTGCGTCCTCCGGGGTCAACGCGCGCAGCTCAATGCACGTCGGCCCAGACCTTGCGCTTCAGCGCGTAGGTCAGCCCGGTGAGCAGCAGCAGGAACAGCACCACCCGCACGCCCATCTGCTTGCGCTGGACCATTTCCGGGTTGGCGGTCCATTGCAGGAAGGTCACCACGTCATGCGCCATCTGCGGCACGGTCGCCTTGGTGCCGTCGGCGTAGGTCACCAGCCCGTCGTGCAGCGGCGGCGGCATGGCGATCAGGTGGCCCGGGAAATATTCGTTGTAGTACTTCCCGGCCGGCACGGTGAAGCCCGCCGGCGGCGTCACGAATCCGGTCAGGATGCCGTAGACGTAGTCCGGGCCGCCGTCGCGCGCGTTCACGATCAACGAAAGATCCGGCGGCAGGGCGCCGTTCAGCGCCGCCCGCGCCGCTTCCTCGTTCGGGAAGGGGGAGCGGAACTGGCTCGCCGGCGTGGCCGGGCCGGTCGCCGGTTCGCCCTGGTCGTTCACCCCCAGCGGCACCGTCACCGAGGCGGCGATCGCCTTGATCTGCGCCGGGTCGAGGCCGATGCCCGCCAGATCCCGGTAGTGCAACTGGTGCATCGAGTGGCAGTTGGAGCAGACGTTGAGATAGACCCAGAAGCCGCGCTGCGCGGCGGCCTCATCGAGGCCGCCGAACAGGCCCGAGAAGCTCCACTGCTCGTTCGGCAGCGGCGGGGTATCGGCGTCCTGCGCCAGTGCCGGACCGGCGGCAACCAGGCCGAGCAACGCAGCGAACAGCAGCGAACGGAGCGCGCGCATCATGCCTTCTCCATCGGCGTCGCGGCGGCGCCGCTGGGCATCGGACCGCCCCCCTTGCCCAGTACCGCGCGGCTGATGCTTTCCGGCAGCGGCAGCGGGCGCTCGATCACGCCGAGCAGCGGCATCAGCACCAGGAAATGGAAGAAGTAATAGATTGTGCACACCCGCCCAAGCGGCACCCAGAAGCCCAGCGGCTTGTGCGCGCCGACCATGCCGAGCACCACGGTGGCCAGCACCCACAGCCAGATCACCTGCCGGTAGATCGGCCGAAACCGCGCGCTGCGCACCGGCGAGGTATCGAGCCAGGGCAGGAAGAACAGCACCAGGATGGAGCCGAACATGGCGCACACGCCGCCGAGCTTGTCCGGCACCGAGCGCAGGATGGCGTAGAACGGCAGGAAGTACCATTCCGGCACGATGTCGTTCGGCGTCTGCAGCGGGTTGGCGCGGATGAAGTTGTTCGGGTCCGCCAGCAGGTTGGGCACGAAGAACACGAGGAACGCCCAGAACGCAAGGAAGGCGCAGATGCCGACGCTGTCCTTGGTCGTGTAGTAGGGGTGGAACGGCACCGTGTCCTGCGGGCTTTTCACGTCGATGCCGAGCGGGTTGTTCGACCCCGTGATGTGCAGCGCCCAGACGTGCAGGAACACCACCGCCACGATGATGAACGGCAGCAGGTAGTGCAGCGAGAAGAACCGGTTGAGCGTCGGGTTGGCGACGCTGAACCCGCCCCACAGCCAGGTGACGATCCCATGACCGACGACGGGGAAGGCCGAGAACAGGTTGGTGATGACGGTCGCACCCCAGTACGACATCTGCCCCCAGGGCAGCACGTAGCCCATGAACGCCGTCGCCATCATCAGCAGCAGGATCACCACCCCCAGGATCCACAGCAGCTCGCGCGGCGCCTTGTAGGAGCCATAGTACATGCCGCGGAAAATATGGATGAAGGTGACGATGAAGAACATCGACGCCCCGTTCTGGTGCACGTAGCGGATCAGCCAGCCGTAGTTGACGTCCCGCATGATATGCTGCACCGAACCGAACGCGAGCGCGGTGTTCGGCTGGTAGCTCATCGCCAGGAAGATGCCGGTGGCCATCATGATGACCAGGGTCACCATCGCCAGCGCGCCGAAATTCCAGAAGTAGTTGAAGTTCTTCGGCGTCGGGAACGCCGCGTATTCCTTGTAGAGCAAGGACGGGATCGGCAGGCGACTATCGATCCAGTTGAGCAGCGGGTTCTGGAATTGGCTCTTGTGCAGACCGGCCATAGGGGATCCTCGTGACGAAACAGACCGGCCTCAGCCGATGCGGAAATCCGGAGCGGGCGGAGCGGGGGCGGGCCGAACGGAAGCGAGGGGGGCACTGAAGCACGCGTCGGCGGCACGCTGGCGAGACTGCACCGTCGTTACGACGGCGCCGGGCGGCATGGACATCGATCCCCTCGATTCTGTTGTCGTTCCCCGCAGACCGCACGCCGGCGCGCGGCCCGGCCGCGGCTGCCGGCCGCGGCCGGCGCATATTAGGAAGTCTCGTTCACCCCTGCAACACACCGCGGCCCCGGGCTAGACTGTCCGCCCGATCCGGACAAGCCCCTCCCGGACAAGCCCCTCTGGGCAGCACCGCGACCGACGTGCCGCCATCGTCCCGGCGCCGCGCCCCCGAACCGAAGGAATCGCCCCGCCGATGCCTCCTCCGCCTGCCTACCTGGCGTTGCAGCCGGACGCCAAGGCCTGGTTCGAAACCTTGCGCGACCGGCTCTGCGCGGCCTTCGAAGCGATCGAGGACGCGGCAAGGGATGCGGCAAGCAACGCCGCCATGCCCCCCGGCCGTTTCGCGGCCACCCCATGGACGCGGCCCACCGCGGACGGCAGCCCCGGCGGCGGCGGGGAGATGCGCCTGATGCACGGGCGGGTGTTCGAGAAGGTGGGCGTCAACGTCTCCACCGTCTGGGGCGAATTCGCCCCGGAATTCCGCGCCCATATCCCCGGCGCCGCCGAAGACCCCCGACTTCTGGGCGAGCGGGATCAGCCTGGTCGCCCACATGCACAACCCACACGTCCCGGCGGCCCATTTCAACACCCGCATGCTGGTCACCACCAAGGGCTGGTTCGGCGGCGGCGGCGACCTGACGCCGATGCGGCCCGAGGCCGCCGACTCGGTAGCCGACGCCGCCCGGTTCCACGCCGCCTTCCGCACCGCCTGCGACCGCCACGACCCGGCCTACTACCCGGAGTTCAAGGCCTGGTGCGACCGCTACTTCTTCCTGCCGCACCGCAATGAGCCGCGCGGCGCCGGCGGCATCTTCTTCGACCACCACGCGACCGCCGACCCCGCCGCCGATTTCGCCTTCGTCCGCGATGTGGGGGAGGCGTTCCTGGACGTGTTCCCGGCCATCGTCCGCGCCCGCATGGCCGCCCCGTTCACCGCCGAGGACCGCGCGCACCAGGCGGTCCGCCGCGGCCGCTACGTGGAGTTCAACCTGCTGTACGACCGCGGCACCCTGTTCGGCCTGCGCACCGGAGGCAATATCGAGGCGATCCTCATGAGCCTGCCGCCCGTCGCGCACTGGCCCTGAGCGCCGGTGGCGGCGGACGGCGATTCCGGGCGCCTGCCGGCCCGGCCGGACGGTGCGGACCATGGCCCCGGCGCACGCCGCCGCGGGCGCGATGTCCGGCGTTTGTCGGCGGCCGGCCTGGCCTCATTGGTCCTGCACCTTCTGCTGCTGGGGGGCATCGTCTACATGGCGCTGCATCGGCCGGCGGCGCGGCATGTCAAGCTTTCGCCGGCGCAACAGGGCGTGCGGGTGGCGCTGGTGCTGCGCGAGCAGAAGGGTGCCGGCCACCCGCAGGCCCCGGCCGCGCCCGCGCCGCGCCCGCCGCAGCCGCATCCGCCGCATCCCCATCCCCCCGCGGCGCAGCCCACCGTGGCGCATCCGCTGACGCCGCACACCGCCGCGCCGCAGCCGGCCGCCGCCCCGCCGCCGCCGGCCAAGGTGCCGCCGGCGACCCGGCCGGCGCCGGCCCGACCCGACACGCGCGTCGCCGCCACCCATGCGGCCGCGCCCCCGGCGATCCCCGCACCGCCCATGCCCACCCCACCGGCACAACCCGCCCCGCCACCCCCACGGCCGCAGCCCGCGCCGCCGCCACAGCCGGCACCCCAGCCGGCGCCATCCACCGCCCCCGCCCGCGCGGGGTTCCAGTTCAACCTCGGCGGCACCAACAGCGAGACCAATGCCATCGTCCGCGGCGACGCGGTCGTGCCGGCCAAGCCCGACGCGCGGTTCCGCAACCACGAGCCGGTCTACCCCGACGCCGCGGCCCGGCGCGGCGAGCAGGGCACCGTCGTGCTGCTGATCCACGTCGGGCCGGACGGCCGACCGAGCGGGGTCGACGTGCTGCGCAGCTCCGGCTTCCGCCTACTCGATCGCGCCGCCGAGCAGGCCGTGGCCGGCTGGCATTTCCTCCCCGCGATCCGCGACGGGCAGGCGGTACCGGCGTCCATGCCGCTGCGGGTGGTGTTCAGCCTGCGATGACGGACGGCCCCGCCCACCGCGCCCGCCGGCGGCGGCAGCGCTTGACACCCCGCACGCCCTGCGCCGATGCAACGCGCCGACCGATCCCAGGAGGTGCCGCGTGACCACCCTGCCGCTCGAAGGCCTCATAATCCTCGAGTTCACCCACACCATCATGGGACCGAGCTGCGGCGTGGTGCTTGCCGACCTCGGCGCCGACGTGATCCGGGTGGAACCGGCGCCTTCAGGCGACCACACGCGCCGGCTGACCGGCTTCGCCTCCGGCTTCTACGTCTATTTCAACCGCAACAAGCGGGCCATCGGCATCGACCTGAAATCCGACGCCGGGCACGGTGTGGCAGCGGATCTCGTGAAGCGGGCCGACGCGCTGGTGGAGAATTTCGGCCCCGGCACCATGGAACGGCTCGGGCTCGGCTGGGAGCAGGCGCACGCGATCAATCCGCGGCTCGTCTATTGCGCGCTCAAGGGCTTCCTCCCCGGCCCCTACGCGCATCGCCCGGCGCTCGACGAGATCGCGCAGTTCATGTCCGGCCTCGCCTACATGACCGGGCCGCCCGGCCAGCCGCTGCGCGCCGGCGCCTCGGTGATCGACATCATGGGGGGCGTGATGGGGGTGGTGGCGATCCTCGCCGCCCTGCGCCAGCGCGACCGCGACGGGCAGGGGCGCAAGGTCACCGCGTCGCTGTTCGAGGCAGCGGCCTTCCTCACCGGCCAGCACATGGCCGGCGAGGCCGCGACCGGCACCCCGCCGCCGCCGATGCCGGTGCGCCGCAGCGCCTGGGGCGTCTACGAGACCTTCGCCTGCAAGGACGGCGCGCGGCTGTTCATCGGCATCACGTCCGATCCGCACTGGCGCGCCTTCTGCGCCGCGTTCGAGCGTCCCGACCTGCTGGCCGACCCGCGCTTCACGACCAACACCCTGCGGGTGGAAAACCGGGCCGCCCTGCGCGAGATCGTCGCCGGCCTCGCCGCCCGGCGCAGCCTCGACGAGCTTGCCGCGATGATGGACCGCGCAGGCATCCCGTTCTCCCCGGTCAATACGCCGTCCGATCTGTTCCACGATCCGCAGGTGGCGGTGCGCTCCCTGCCGGTGCGGATGCCGAGCGGAGAGACAGTACGCTTCCCGTCCCTGCCCGTCTGCATCGACGACGAAACCCCCGGCCTGCGCCGCCAGCCGCCGGCGCTCGGCGAGCATACGGAAGAAGTGCTGCGCGGCCTCGGCTACGATGAGGCGCGGATCGCCGCCCTGCGCGCTGCCGGCGCGGTGCGCTGAACACGAAGCGGGTCCGCCGCGCGCGGGCCGCGATTGACCCATCCGCGGCGCCTGGGCAGCGTGCGCCGCGGCACCAGGAGGGATGGCAATGTCCGACGCACTGACCACGCTCGAAATCGGCGAGGACTATCCGGAGCTGCGCCAGTCCGTGCGCCGCATCTGCGCGGACTACCCCGGCCCCTATTGGCAGAAGCTGGAAGAGGCCGAGGCCTATCCGACCGCGTTCGTGGACGAGCTGACCAAGCGCCGGCTTCCTCGGCGCGCTGATCCCGGAGGAATACGGCGGCTCCGGCCTGCCGCTGCGCGCCGCCGCGGTGATCCTGGAGGAGATCAACGCCTCCGGCTGCGTCGCCAGCCAGGGCCATGCGCAGATGTACATCATGGGCACCCTGCTGCGGCACGGCAGCGAGGACCAGAAGCGCCGCTACCTGCCGGAGATCGCCGCCGGACGGCTGCGCCTGCAGGCCTTCGGCGTGACCGAGCCCACCACCGGATCGGACACCACGAAGCTGAAGACCCGCGCCGTGCGCGACGGCGATCATTACGTGGTGACGGGACAGAAGGTGTGGACTTCGCGCGCGCTCCATTCGGACATGATGCTGCTGCTGGCGCGCACCACGCCGGCCGACCAGGTGGCGAAGCGGCACCGACGGGCTGTCCGTGTTCCTGGTCGATCTGCGCGAAGTACCGCGGCCAGGGCCTGGAGATCCGCCCGATCAAGGCGATGATCAACCACAACACCACCGAAGTGTTCTTCGACAACCTGCGGGTGCCGGCGGAAAACCTGATCGGCGAGGAGGGCAGCGGCTTCCGCTACATCCTGGACGGGATGAACGCCGAGCGCATCCTGGTCGCGACCGAGGCGCTGGGCGACGGCCGCTGGTTCGTGCGCAAGGCGACGCAATACGCCAACGACCGGGTGGTGTTCGGCCGCCCGATCGGCGCCAACCAGGGGGTGCAGTTCCCGATCGCGCGCGCCTGGGCCGAACTTGAAGCCGCCGACATGATCTGCCGCCGCGCCGCCGCGCTGTTCGATGCGGGGCGAGAATGCGGGGCGGATGCCAACATCGCCAAGCTGCTGGCCTCCGAGGCGGCGTGGCACGCGGGCGAGGCGGCGATGCAGACCTTCGGGGGGTTTTCCTACGCGAAGGAATACGAGATCGAGCGCAAATGGCGGGAGACGCGGCTGTATCAGATCGCGCCGATATCGACCAACCTGGTGCTGGCCTATGTCGGTCAGCACGTGCTGGGGATGCCGCGGTCGTATTGAACTCAGGGCAACCGGGCGTCCCTCCGGCGTGTCATCTCGCCCGCAAGCGGGCGAGATGACACGCCGGAGGGACGCCCGGTTGCCCGGTAGCCGCGCCATCCCCGCTATGGCAGTCTTCCCCCGGGCCCCCGGAGCGCACCGGGCCGGCCCCGCGGAGGAAACGCCGATGGAAACTCCTGTCACGGACGCAACCGACGGCATGCTCGCCGGCATCCGGATCGTCGATTTCACCCAGTTCGAGGCCGGGCCGTCCTGCACCGAAGCCCTCGCCTGGCTCGGCGCCGAGGTGGTCAAGATCGAGAACCCGCGCGCGGGCGATCCCGGCCGCCGCCTGCGTCCCGGCCAGCCGGACGACGACCCGTGGTATTTCCACGTCTTCAACGCCAACAAGAAATCCCTCACCGTCAATCTGAAATCGCCGCGCGGCCTCGCGCTGGTGAAGGACCTGCTGCGCGCGCCGACGTCTGCGTGGAGAATTTCGCCCCCGGCACGATCGAGCGCCTCGGCCTCGGCTGGGACGTCGCGCGCGCGCTCAACCCGCGCCTGATCTATTGCCAGATCAAGGGATTCGGCGAGGGCAGCCCGTACGAGTCCAATCTCGCCTTCGACATGATCGCGCAGGCCTGCGGCGGCACCATGAGCGTGACCGGCGAGCCCGACGGCCCGCCGCTGAAACCCGGCCTGTCGCTCGGCGATACCGGGACCGGGATGCTGATGGCCGATCACCATCGCCGCCGCCTTGTTCCGCCGCCAGCAGACCGGCCAGGGACGGCGGCTGCAGGTGGCGATGCAGGATTCGATGCTGCACTACATGCGCACCAATTTCGCCACCCAGGCGCGCACCGGCCAGCCGGCCGCGCGCGGCGGGCGCCAAGGTGCCGGGCGTGACCAACGCCCCGCTCGGGCTGTATCCCGTGCAAGCCCGGCGGCCCCAATGATTACGTCTACATCATGACGAGCCGCGCCAACCCGGAACACTGGACCCGGCTGCTGACGCTGATCGGGCGCGAGGACCTGATCGGCGATGCGCGCTACGCCACCCCCGCCGACCGGGTCGCGCGCGAACCCGAGGTCGATGCGCTGATCGCCGACTGGACCCGCCGCCACACCAAGCACGAGGCGATGGCGCTGGTCGGCGGGGTCGGCGTGCCCGCCGGCGCGGTGCTTGACACGATGGAGTTGCAGAACGACCCAGCTTCGCGGCGCGCGGTATCATGCAGACCGTGCAGCACCCGGATGCAGGCGCCCTTCACGATGCCGGCCTGGCCGGTGCGGGTGGACGGCACGCCGCCCCGCGTCGCGCCCTCGCCCGGCCTCGGCGAGCACACCGAAGCGGTGTTGCGGGACTGGCTGTCGCTCAGCCTCGACGCGATCGCGGCGCTGCGGGCGGAGGGCGCGCTGTAGCGCCGCCCGCCCCCGCAAGAGGCAACCCATGCCGTTCGGCTCTTTCACCCTCGGCGATCACCCCTACGCCGAGTGCAAGCGCAGCCCCGACCGGTTCGTTGCCGATATCGTCACCGAGGCGATCACGGCCGAGCAGCTTGGCAACGCCGCGCGCATCGCCGACGTGCCGAAGCGGGTCCAGGCGGCCGGTGCGTTCGGGCCAAATGCGATCGCCCTGACGGTGATCCTGTCTTTCAACGTCGGCCTCATGCCCCATGCGGTGGTGCCGGCCGAGATGGGCCGTGTCGCACAACAGGTGGTCGCGAGGTTCGCCTGACCCGCCGCAGCGGACAGGCCAGGATCGCGTCCGCATCCAGGTTGGACCGCACCCGCACGCAGCCCGGTGCGCGCGCCAGCCCGTAGGCGCGCAACGTCGCACCCGCGGCCCCGGGGCTCTCTGCCGGTGCCTCCAGCCCCCACAGCTTCCCGCGCTGCGCCGCGATCGCTGCCGCCACCGCGCGCGCCAGAAGATCCGGCGCCCCCGGACGTACCAGGTTGTTGTCGCCGCCGACGAAGCGCACCGACACCGGCACGAAGGCCGCGACATAGGCCATCGGCGACGGATCGAGCAGCACCACCAGGCTCCCCGCCAGAAATTCCGGCGGGCGCACCGCCACCGCCATCCGCCCCGGCGGCGCATGGCCCCAGTCGGGATAGACCGTCACCGCGATCAGCCCCGCCGCCAGCGCCCAGGCCGCCGGCACGATCCGCCACGCCGGCGCTCGCGCCAGAAACGGCGCCAGCGCTGCCGCCAGCAGCGGACCGCTCAGCACTTCCAGCGGCACCAGGTAGCGCAGGATGGAAAACGCCGCCTCCCACATCCCATACCCCACGATCCACACCGCCAGCGCCACCACCACGCCCGACGCCACCTGCCGCCGCCACACCGCGCGGCCTGCCAGCGCCAGCGCCGCCGCCCAGCCGAGGGCGATGCGCGGATCGCGCAGCGGCAGCTCGCTCACCAGCGCACAGCGCCGGAAGGCCCAGAACAGCGGATAGGCCACCGCCTGCCAGACATCGCGCGGCAGGAAGCGGGTGTCGGTGCCTGCGATCGGCGCCGCCCAGCGCGAGCGGAAGATCTCGTTGAAATAGGGAAACACCGGGTCGCCGTAATGCGCGTACAGCCAGGCCCACCACGCGCCGGCGCTCAGCGCCGCCCCGCCCGCGGCCGCCAGCGTGAACCAGGCGAACGCCGCCGCGCTGCGACGCCCCCCGCCCCCCGTCAGCACCGCCGCCAGCGCCAGCCCCAAAGCGAACGGCGCCGCCGTCAGCTTCAACCCCACCGCCAGCCCGGCCAGCAGCCCAGCCCCGGCGCACGCCCGGCGCGACGGCGGCGTGCCCAGCAGCAAGGCCGCGCCCAGCACGCAACAGGTCGGCAGCATCTCGCTCATCGCGCCGGCGAAGGTCGAGACCCCGGCGGCTCCGGTGACGCCGATCAGCGCCGCCGCGCCGGCGATCCAATCCCGCCCCGGCGTGGCCTCCGTCAGCAGGCGCCGGGTCAAGCGCCACGCTAGGAACCCGGCCAACCCCTGCGGCAGCCCCAGCACCGCACCGAGCACCGCCGGATGGTGGTTCAGCGTCCCGAGCAGCACGGCGTAGATCAGATCGAGACCGGGCGCATAGAAACTCTGCAACTGCGCCACCGCGAGATCGATCCCGACCCGCCCGTGCAGCAGCGCGAACCCGTTATACAAATGATAGTTGCGCAGATCGTAGTCGGCGCCCGGACCGATCAGCACCGCCGCCAGCGCCCCGGCCAGCGCGGCGGCGGCGAGCCAGGCGGCCAGCACCGCGAGCAGGCGCGCAACGCCCGCGCGGGTGCGTGCCGCCGGACGGACGAGGGTCGGCGCCGCAGGGCGCGGCCAGGCGAGTGCCGGGGTCATGGCCGCAGGGTGCACGGCCCAGGCTTCGGATCGGTTAATGCGGCAAGGCGCCCAGGGGGTAGACGCGAGCGGCGGACACCAGGGACAAAGGCCCCTGGTCTTACGTCACGGCCCCATGCCCTCGATCAGCCCCGACTCCCGCATGCGGGCTCGGGACGCGGCCATGGAGTCCGTGATCGCGAGTGCGGCGGCCAGGGCGCGGCGGCCGGCGGCGGCGTCGACGGCGACCGGGCTGCCGTCCAGGATGGATGCGACGAAGGCCGCGTGCTCGGCTTCCAGCGCATCGTGGTCTTGCCAGGAGACTTCCTCGACGCCGAAGCCGTCGATGAAGGGCAGCGCCTGGCCGTGGCCGCGGCGGATGACCGTCATGGTGCGGTTGGCGAAATCGACCGCGAGGTAGCCGTCGGCGGCGAAGATGCGCATCCGCCGTTCGGTGCGGGCGGAAACGCGGCTCGCGGTGATGGTGGCGACCGCGCCGGAGACGAAACGGATGCGCGCGTTGGCGATGTCCTCGTGCGCGCTGGCGACGGCGGCGCCGACGGCGTCGACGCTTTCGATCGGGCTGTCCGTCAGGGTCAGGATCAGGTCGAGGTCGTGGATCATCAGGTCCAGGATGACCGAGACATCCGTGCCGCGCGGTTTGAAGGGCGCGATACGGGTGGCCTCGATGTAGAGGGCGGCGCCCATGCGGCCGGACAGGGCGCCGTGCGCGGCGGAGAAGCGCTCCAGGTGGCCGACCTGGAGCACCAGGTTTCGTTCCGCGGCCAGTGCGGCGAGGTCGTCGGCTTCGGCGAGGGTGGCGGCGATCGGTTTTTCCATCAGCACGTGGCAGCCGGCGCGCAGGGCTTGGGCGCCGAGGCTGTGGTGCGTGGCGGCGGGGGCGGCGATCACGACCGCGTCGGAATGGGCGAGCAGGTCGGGCAGGTCGCGCACCGGTGCGCCGGCTTCCCAGGCGATGGTTTGCGCGCGTTCGGGGTTCCGGTCGCAGATGCCGGACAGGGTGGCGCGCGGCGCAGCGGCGAGCTTCAGCGCGTGGTAGCGGCCGAAGTGGCCGGCGCCGATGACGCCGATGCGGAGCCGGGCGGGGGGCGGGAGCATGGCGACGTTTGTGGACCGGCGCGGGGGAAGCGGCAAGGGTGGGCGTGAGTGGACGTGGGGGGCTCGGTCGCTTTGAGTAAGAAGGGCTTGCACGCGCGTATCCTAGTGGATACAATGCAGCACGATGAATGTTTTCGTCCGGTCGTCGGATTTTGATGCGTGGTTGTCGGCGCTCGACGACCACAAAGCGAAGGCGCGGCTTCGCAGCGCGACGCTCGGCAATTTCGGCGACTGTGCGGCCGTCGGCGAGGGTGTGTCGGAGATGCGCATTCACGTCGGGCCACGCTATCGGGTCTATTTCGTGCGCATGGGAGCGACCGTTTATGTGCTGCTGACGGGCGGCGATAAATCCTCGCAAGAGCAGGGCATCGCGCAGGCGAAGAAGATGGCCCGCGAACTCAAGGAGACAAAGCCGTGACCACGACCTACCGCCCCTTTGATGCGGCGGATTATCTCGACAATGATGAGGTCATTGCCGAATATCTTTCCGCCGCCGTCGAAGACCCTGACCCGGACGTATTTCTTGCCGCGCTTGGCGACGTGGCCAAGGCGCGCGGCATGGCGCAGATCGCCAAGGACGCGGGGCTTGGGCGGGAAAGCCTGTATAAGGCTTTGAACACCGGCGCGCATCCTCGCTACGAAACCATCAGTGCCGTGATGCGCGCGCTTGGCGTAAAATTTGCGGTTGTCGCCGATCAACCGCGGGTGCGATGACAGTGCGACTCTAGGAGCTACAGTAATAGAATTCGTGGGGTCTGTCCGCTATGGTGGATCGTGTTGGCGGCAAGATCCTTGGAGTGGGCGCTCAGGAACTCGCAGCAACGTCTGCGGAGTCCATGAAATGGACACGTGTAGAAAATTACGGATTTCATTCTCGCGACCCTACGAGACCCAAAGCGCGACGGACTACCACCGCTTCGACTTCGCTAGGACTGTTCGCATCTTTCCTAAACACTATGATGGTGACCCTCTTTGGGCGCTGCGCGCCCTGTCCGTAGCGGGCCGCTTCGGCAACCGCTAAAATCAGGCCAACCAGAGCAAGCGGTCGATATATGCCACCGTGGCCAGAGCCCATGACCGGCATTATAACTTCGTTGAGACGCGCATCTGCTAAGCGCGTAAACAACTCGCGCATTCCATCGCATAGATAGGATATCCGACTGGCAAGACCCTCACCAGCTCGCTGCGTTGTCGTGGACACAAGAGCGACTGCAAGAGAATGACCAAGCGGATTAAGGAGCAGCACACATCGGCCTACGCCAAAGCTTTCGCCACTCACGCCGTCGGCCTTTTGTTGAGGGATACCGGAACCAAATCTCCTCTTGCACTCCTCCTTTGTGAGCGCGCCGAATGCGGCGACCTGACCACCGAATATCCGGCTCACATATGCACCGAGCGCACTTCTTCTGTCGTCAACACATTCGTCATCGAAATATTCGTTACAAGGAAGAGCTATTGCAGCACCTGTCACTCCAGATTGATCTTCAATACGCCCCTCGACAACACGAATCTCACAACCTCCGACGGTCGTCCAAAGTGCTTCACGATCCTCTTTGACGTGTGTGAGATCAATACCTGCACCGCGATCTACGGTATCACGTCGAACCAGAGATAACACAAAGGCAGCCGCTGAAATCAGCACAAGCAAGATTCCAACCACAACTGGCACAAGCGTGTCTGGAGGATGTGAACTCCAACGATAGTTTCTGTCGATCGTCACGCATGGGAAGACCACAAGGACTACGCCCAAAATGAGTGCGATAGCCCAATACGGCTTGTCAACCAGCTTTGCAACAAAGTTAATCATGTTGTCAGGTTCATCACAGCATCTGTTCGAAGCTTTCACGCATTGCATCGTGAGACCACCTGATGGTGCTAAATCCGACGACGCCCTACCAGATGACTAGTGTAACGGGGCGTTGGAAAACCGACAAGAACTGCCGCCAACGGAGATATTGACCTGAGGATCACCGCAGGTGTCGTCGTAAAAGGGGCAGCCGCCCGATCGGGGGCATCCCTCTACCAAAGGGTCCAACCGAGTCATCCTACAACTCTATGATAAGGTGAACGGTCGCTCCTGGGAGCCTTACCGTGATCCCCGTCTGTGCGTGTGCTTCCGCCCCCGGCGGATAGCCAATAACCCCCTACCCCACCGCCACCACCTTCCGCGGCTTCGTCTGCACCACCGGCGCCAGCTCCGCCGCCCCGAACGACCGCGCCCGTCGCTCGTTCCCCACCGCGCCGTACAACGTGCTCCGCTGCGCCGGCGCCCGCCCGATCCCGCGGATCAGCGCCTCCATCGCCTCCGGCGGAAACTCCTGCCCATGCTCCGTCCCCGCCGCGCGCGAGATACTTTCGTTCATCAACGTCCCGCCGAGGTCGTTGGCGCCCGCCTGCAGGCACGCCGCCACCCCCTCCGGCCCCATCTTCACCCAGGACGTCTGGATGTTCGGGATCAGCGGATGCAACACGAGCCGCGCCACCGCGTGCATCAGCACCGCTTCGCGGAACGTCGGTCCCTTGCGCGCCAGCCCGCGCAGATACATCGGCGCTTCCATATGCACGAACGGGCAGCGGCACGAACTCCGTGAACCCGCCGGTCTCCGCCTGCGCATCGCGCAGCGCGAGCAGATGGCGCGCCCAGGACTCCGGCCGTTCCACATGTCCATACATGATGGTCGCCGTCGTGCGCAGCCCCAGCCGATGCGCCGCCTGCACCACGTCCAGCCATTGCGCGCGTCTGATCTTGTCCGGGCAGATCACTTCCCGCACCTCGTCGTCCAGGATCTCCGCCGCCGTCCCCGGCAGCGTCCCCAGCCCAGCGTCCTTCAGTTGCGCCAGGAAATCGGGCACCGAAATCGCCCAAGCGTCGCCGCGCCCTGCGTCACTTCCAGCGGCGAGAACGCGTGCACGTGCATCCCCGGCAGCGCCTGCTTGATCGCGCGGCAGATGCCGAGATAGGTCGCGCCGGTGTAGTCCGGATGGATGCCGCCTTGCAGGCAGACCTCGGTCGCGCCGCGGTCCCACGCCTCCACCGCCCGGCGCACGATCTCGTCCAGATCGAGATCGTACGGCGTGCCGCGCAACGCCTCGTGCGTCTTGCCCTTGGAGAACGCGCAGAACTTGCAGCGATAATAGCAGATGTTGGTATAGTTGATGTTGCGGTTCACGACATAGCGCACGGTTTCGCCGCTAACCGCCCGGCGCAGCTCGTCAGCCGCGCGCGGTCACGTGCGCATAGTCCGCATCGCGCGCCGCGAACAGCCGCACGATCGCCGCCTCGTCCAGCCGCGTCCCGCCCGCCGCGCGCTCCACCGCCGCCGTCAGCACGGATCGGCCGAGGCCAGGCGCGGCGCCGGCAGCGCGGGCGCCACCGCGCGGCCGGGCGCCCAGTCGTCCTCGCGCGCGCAACCCGTCGGAATCGATCCCCCGCCGCACCGCGGCGGCCAGCGACGGCGCCACCCAGCGGTCGGCGCGCAAATGCGAATGCGGGATAGACCGGCAGCCGCGGCACCAGCATCTTGCCCGCCGCCGCGCTACCCGCCGTCAGCGCCACGATCGCCGGCCAGGGCGCCTCCGGGTTCACATGGTCGGGCGTGACCGGCGACACGCCGCCCCAGTCGTCGATCCCCGCCGCGATCAGCCGCGGATAGACCCCGGGCGACAAATTGGGCGGCGCCTGCACATGCACATCGTCCGGCAGGATCAGCCGCGCCACGGCAATGCTCCACAGCAGGTCGTCCAGATCCGGCTCCGCCGCCCCCGCCATCTTCGTGCCCGGCTTGGCGCGGAAATTCTGCACGATCACTTCCTGGATATGCCCATGCGCGGCGTGCAGATCGCGGATCGCGAGCAGCGACTCGATCCGTTCTGCCCGCGTCTCACCGATGCCGATCAGGATCCCGGTGGTGAACGGCACCGCCAGCTCGCCCGCCAACCGGATCGTTTCCAACCGCACCGTTCCGGCCGCTTGTCGGGCGAGCCGTAATGCACCCCACCAGGTTCGCACAGCCGCGCGGCGGCCGATTCCAGCATCACGCCCTGGCTCGCGGACACGTCGCGCAGGACGGTGATGTCCTCGCGCGTCATCACGCCCGGGTTCACATGCGGCAACAGCCCGGTTTCCTTGAACACCAGCGCGCACATCGCCGCGCAGGTAGCCGATCGTGCTGTCATGCCCGCAGCGCCGCCAGGGCCTCGCGCGCCGCGCGGTAGCGCAGCTCCGGCTTGTCGCCGAGGGTGAACAGCGCCTCCGTGCAGCCCGCCTCTGCCCCGGCGCGCGCGATCGCCAGCACCTGGTCGGGCGACAGGATACGCCGGCTGCCCGGCGCGCGGGCTGTGGGCGAAGGTGCAGTAGTGGCACACGTCGCGACAGAGCTTCGTCAGCGGAATGAACACCTTACGCGAGTAGGAAACGGCCCGCCCAAAGGCCGCATCGCGCCGGGCGCAGGCGCGCGCCATCAGCTCGGGCAGCGAGGTGTGCAGCAGGTCGGCGGTCAGGGCGTCGTCGGTCATGGGTTCCATCTCGGCATGCCCCCTTCCCCCGGCCCCCTCCCGCAACGGGAGGGGAAGAAACGCTCCCCCTCCCGTTGCGGGAGGGGGCCGGAGGGAGAGGGGGGCGCGCTCATCCGCGCGCAGGCGCGATCACGTCGGCGGCAAACCGCGCCAGCCGGTCACCGGTTTCCTCGATCGTCGGCGCCTGCAGCACGACGATCACCTGTCGCACGCCGATCGCTTCCAGCGCTGCGGCGTCTTCGCGCAGATCGGCGGCGCCGCCAGTGAACATCTGCCGCGCGCCGTCTTGCGTGCGCCGCTCGGTCCAGCCCACCGGCTTGAACCAGAGCAGCACGGTCTCCAGCGTGGCCGGATCGCGACCCGCCGCCTCGGCCACCTGCGCCAGCCGCGCCATACCGGCGGCCAGCCGCGCCGGAGTGTCGAACGGCGTTGCCTGGTTGTGCGACACCGGATACCACGCATCCCCGAACCGCACCGTGCGGCGCATCGCGGCTTCGCTTTCGCCGCCGACCCAGATCGGCATGCGAGGCTGCACGGGTTTGGGTTGGAACAGCAGGTTCTCGAACGCGACATGCGGGCCGGCGACGCTCGGCGCCTCCTCGGTCCACAGCGCCTGCATGGCGGCAAGATAGGCGTCCGTCACCGCGCCGCGACGGTTGAACGGCGGCGCGCCGAGCGGGGCGTATTCCTCCGCCAGCCAGCCCACGCCGACACCGGCGATCAGCCGCCCGCCCGACAGCACATCCACGGTGGCGAGCATCTTCGCCGCCACCACCGCCGGGCGGTACGGCACCACCAGCACCGATGGCAGCAGCCGCACCCGGCTCGTGATGCCAGCGAGGAAGCAGAGCGCGCCCAGGACATCGAGGCATTCCCCGGTCTGCGCGCCGACCCAGACCCCGTCCTCGGTATAGGGATAGCGCGTGGCGACGGCGCGCGGCAGCACCAGCCGATCGGGGATGCCGATGGTCGCGTAGCCCAGCGCCTCGGCCTGGCGGGCGACCGCGGCCAGGTGCGCCGGCGCCGCCAGGCCCCCACGCGCGCCGATATGGATGCCGAACTCCACGCCTGCCGTCCCCCTCCGTGCCGCGGGCGGCATCCTGTGGTAACGTCGCCTCCGACGCAAATCCCCGTCCGGAGGAACTCCCATGCAGATCGGCTGCAGCGCACCGACCGCCGGCGCCTTGATCGACCCCGACAGCATCGCGCGGATCGCCACCGAGGCCGAGATGCTCGGCTTCGACTACGTCACCGTGAGCGATCACGTCATGATCCCGACCAGCATCGCGTCGCGCTACCCGTATACCGACAGCGGCGAATTCCCCTCCGGCGCACGGGTCGATCGGCACGAACAGTTGATGACCGCGATGTTCATCGCCGCCAAGACGTCGAAGCTGCGCATCGTGACATCCGTGATGGTGGTGCCGCATCGCCCGCCGGTGCTGACCGCGAAGCTGCTCGCGACCCTGGACTATCTGTCCAAGGGCCGCCTGACCTTGGGCATCGGCGCCGGCTGGTGGCAAGGAGGAATTCGCCGCCGTCGGCACGCCGCCGTTCGCCGAGCGCGGCGCGGTCACCGACGAAACGATGCGGTCTGCAAGGAGCTGTGGTCGCAGGACGACCCGAGCTTCGACGGCAAATACGTGAAATTCTCCGACGTGGTGTTCCCGCCGAAGCCGGTGCAGCAGCCGATCCCGATCTGGATCGGCGGCGAGAGCGGCCCGGCCCTGCGCCGCACCGCCAACTATGGCGACGCCTGGTATCCGATCGGCACCAACCCGGCGCATCCGATGGACACGCTGACGCGCTACAAGGCCGGCGTCGCGCGAAGCTGCGCGGCGCTGATCGAGAAGGCCGGGCGCGATCCGGCCGCCGTCGCGCTCGCCTATCGCGTGTCGTCCAATCCGGAGGCGCAGCCGAAGGGCACGGTCGACGGCGAACGCAAGCTGTTCACCGGCGGAGCGGCGGACTTCGCGGGCGACATCAGGAGCCTGCGCGACGTCGGCGTGACCGCGTTCGATTTCGGCCTGTTCGGCCCGACGCTGGCCGCCACGCTCGACAACATGCGCCGCTTCCGCGAGGAGGTGGCGGCCAAGGTATGACCGTCGCGGTCGCGCGGATCGCGGCGGCACTGGGCTATCTCGACCGGCTCGACAGCATCGAGGGCTGGCTGATACCGACCACGGCGCTCGCGATCATCGAGACCCTGTGGATGCAGGAGCGTGCCGGGATTGCCGGTGACGTAGCGGAGATCGGGGTGTACCGCGGCAAGTCGTTCCTCGCGCTCGCGGCCGGCGCGCGCGCGGGGGAGCGGCTGATCGCGATCGACCTGTTCGACGCGGGCGATCCCGCCGCCGAGCGCACGGAGTACGACGTCGCCGCCTATGGCAGCGGCAACCGCGCGGTGTTCCTGGCAAATCTGGCGCGCTTCTTCCCATCGGCGCGGGCGGAGCTGATCGAGGGGTCCTCACGCCTGCTGCGCGGGGCCGAGGCGGCGTCCGGGCTGGCAGGGCTGCGCATGCTGTCGATCGACGGCGGCCACACGCGGGCACTGACGGAGAACGACCTGCACATCGCCGATGCGGCGCTGGGCGCGCAAGGCGTGTGCTGGCTGGACGACGTACTGAACCCGCACTGGACCGGTGTCGTTTCAGGACTGTTCGCGTTCCTGGCGGCTGCACCGGGACTGGTGCCGGTGGCGCTGTTCCCGAACAAGCTCGTGTTGTGCCGGCCGTCCGCATACGATTTCTATCGTGACGGCTTCCGTGCCCGGTTCGGCCTCGCGCTGGAACGCGAAGGGATCGAACTGCATGCCGGCACGATCGACGTGTACGGCGAGCACTGGCCGGCGGTTTCCGCGCCCCTGCGCGCATCCGACGTCGCGCGGGCGGAGGCGTCGGTCGCGGCGGCGGAGGCACGGGCGCTGGCGGCAGAGGCCCGCGCCGCGGCGGCCGAAGCGCGGGCGCACGCGGCCACGCAGGCCGCCGGCGCCTATGCGGCCAGCACCTCCTGGCGGCTGACGGCGCCGCTACGCACGCTCGCGGACCTGGGGCGGCGCCGGCGGGGCTGAGGCCGGTGGCCTGCGGCGACCGGCCCTCCTATGGTTCCCGCCGGACGGAAAACGGGCGGGAGACGTGCGATGCAACTCGGAATCACCCTGAAGCTGGCCGGCGCGGCGCCGCAGCCGAACATGGAGACAGTGCTGGAGGCCGAGCGGCTCGGTTTTTCCCAGGTCTGGACGGGGGAGTCCTATTCCACCGACGCCGTCTCCCCGGTCGCCTGGGTGCTGGCGCGCACCACGCGGATCAAGGCCGGGACAGGGATCATGCAGATCCCCGCGCGCACGCCCGCCTGCGCGGCGATGACGGCAATGACGCTCGCGACCCTGTCGGGCGGCCGGTTCCTGTTCGGCGTCGGCATGTCCGGCCCGCAGGTGGTGGAGGGCTGGCACGGGGTGCGCTTCGGCAAGCCGATGACCCGGACGCGCGAATACATCGCCATCGTGCGGCAGATCCTGGCGCGCGAGGCGCCGCTGACGTTTGCCGGGGAGGAGTACACCATCCCCTATGACGGGTCGGACGCGACCGGTCTCGGCAAGCCGCTGCGCAGCATCATGCACGGCGATCCGAGGCTGCCGATCTATACCGCCTCCATCACGCCGGCCGGGCTGCGCACGGCGGGGGAAGTCGCGAACGGGACCCTGCCGATCTTCTATTCGCCGGAGCAGCCGCGCATCGTTTCCGATCCGATCCTGGCGGGGATGGCAGCGGTGGGGCGGCAGGCAGGCCTGGCGGGGTTCGACGTCGCGCCCTATGTGCGTACGCGGATGGGACCGGACGTGGCGGCGTGCCGCGATGCGATCCGGCCGGAGCTGGCGCTGTACATCGGCGGCATGGGCGCGCGGGCGAAGAATTTCTACAACGATGTCGCCATCAGGCTCGGCTACCCGGACGCGGCGCGCCGCATCCAGGATCTGTACCTGGACGGCAAGAAGGCCGAGGCGGCAGCGGCGGTCCCGGATGCGCTGATCGACGAGATCTCGCTGGTCGGGCCGGCGGAGCGCATCCGCGACCGGCTAGCGGCCTGGCAGGACGCGGCGAAGAATGGGCACGTGGGAACGATGGTGCTGACGGGGGCCTCGAAGGAGGCGATGCGAGTGGTGGCGGAGGCGGTGCTGTAGGCCATGCGCATCCTCACCACCCTCCCGCAGGATGATCTGCGCGCCGTGCCGGACGCCGCGCCTGCCGCTGAGGCAGCCGGCTACGACGGGCTGACGACCGCGGAGAACAAGCACGATCCGTTCCTGCCGTTGGCCGTCGCGGCGGTGGGGACGGAGCGGATCGGGCTCGCGACCTCGGTCGCGATCGCCTTCGCGCGCAGCCCGATGGTGGTGGCGAATGCGAGCTGGGATTTGCAGGCGGCCTCGCGCGGGCGGTTCGTGCTGGGGCTCGGGCCGTAGATCCGGGCGCATAACGAACGCCGGTTCAGCGTGCCATGGTCGGCGCCGGCGCCGCGGCTGCGCGAGTACGTGCAGGCGCTGCAGGCGATCTGGACGGCGTGGGAGAGCGGGGCGCGGCTGGCGTATGAGGGCGCTCACTATCGTTTCACCCTGATGCCGCCCTATTTCGTGCCGCCGTCGCTGCATTTACCGATGGTGCCGGTGACACTCGCCGCCGTCGGGCCGAACACGTTGCGCCTGGCGGGCGAAGTGGCGGACGGGGTGCGGCTGCATCCGTTCTGCACGCGGGCGTATCTGGAGCGCGAAATCCTGCCCCGCCTGGGCGAAGGTTTCGCGCGCACCGGCCGCGGGCGGGAAAGCTTCGAGATCGTGGGCGGCGGCTTCGTCGCCACCGGGGCGGACGACGCCGCGGTGGCGCGGGCGATCGAGGTCGCGCGCGGGCGGATCGCGTTCTACGGCTCCACGCCGGCGTATTGGCCGGTGCTGGAGATGCACGGGCTCGGCGATCTCGGCCGCAAGCTGAACGCGATAACGAAGGCGGGGCAATGGGGGGAGATGGCGGGGGCGGTGAGCGAAAATGTCGTGGCGCTGTTCACCGCGATCGGGCGGCACGATCGGCTGGAGGCGGCAATCACCGCACGGTTCGGGGGCGAGATCGATACCGTTTCGGTCGCGCCCGGCCTGCCGACGGAACTGCTGGCAGACTTGCGGCGCATCCCGACCCGGTTCGAAGGCTTCGCGACGGAGTGGTGAGCGGGGCAGGCCTGGTGCGAGATGCATGCTCGGCTGACCGGCGGCGTCATCCGGCCGCGGCGGGCAGCGGATGCAGGCGCCGGTCGAGGGCGAAGCGTTCCTGCGTCGCCGGCCCGTAGGCCCCCTGGGCCGCCGCGGGATCGAAGATCACGTTCCAACTGTGGGCGGACACCACGCTCGGGATCAGGACGAATGGGTGCGCTTTCAGCAGGGCGTCGCCGAACGCCTGCGCCCCGGCGCTGACCACGCCGGGGCGCAGCCAGGCCGGATCCGGCACGTCGGCCGGGGCGACGACGTGCACCTGGCCGGGTGCCGCGATCCGCGCCGAGGTCAGGACATGCGGGACGGTATCGAGCATCCGGAAGCCGGTATGCACAGCGACCTCCAGGATGGCCGTGGCGGGGTCGAGCGCGGCATAGACGGCACGCACCCCGCGCGCGCTCCAGCGCCCGCCGGCCCGCCAGCTTCCTTCGCCGCTGTCCCAGGTCGGGGCGAAGTGTGCCTGATCCAGCCTCCAGAAGACGAGCGCGCCGGACCCGAGGGGCGGCGGCAGCGGCGTCACGTATAGACGCCGTATTCGAGCCGGGTGAGATGGTCTTCTACCGTGCCGACGCCGGTGGGGGTGGACAGCAGGTCGATCGGCCGGCGCTGGTCGAGCGCCATGGCCGGGCGTTCCAGCCATGCCTCGGCCTCGGCCTGGGAGCCGAACAGGGCCGTGGCGCGGGCGAGGATCTCGGCGAATTTCCAGGTCCGGCCGCTCTGTTCGGGGCTGAGCTTGCGGTCGGGCGCGTCCTTGCGGCGCTGGTAGGTGCGCAGGCTGATGCCGACGGCTTTTTCCAGACTGTCGTGGCTTGGGGCGCGGAGGATGGCGACGGCGGAGACGAGGTGGGCCAACGCGTGGCCGGGCAGGCCTTCGGCGAGCAGGTCGTGGGCTTCCAGGGGCGAGCGGATGGGACGGTGCACGATGCGTCGGCCGCCGAGAAGGGCCACGGTCTGGCCGATGGTGGGGTCGTCGATCCGGGGGTGTGCGGGGGTCATGGGGCGGGGTCCGGTCATTTGTCGCTGGGAAGATGACAGGTGACGCGCGTGATTGCAAGGCCGGGGGAGGCGCGGGTCCGCTGCCCCGCCGCCCGGTCAGGGCGCGGTCGGAGGGCGGTTCATGGGCTGCCGCAGCGCGTTCTCCAACGCGTCGATGTCGTCGACGACGACCTCCCAGATGCGGCGCGTATTGGTGCGAAAGTATTCGTGCACGATCCTGTCACGAGTTCCGGCGATGGCGCGCCAGGGGATGTCCGGATACGCCGCCTTGAACGTGGGGCTGATGTTCTTCGCGGCCTCTCCGATGACGGCGATGGAATAGAGAACCGATTGCACCGTTACCGGCTTGGCGGAGAATGCTGCGAAGTCCATGCCTTCCGTATCGGCCCGGATGGCAGCGACGGCCAAGACGATGTCTTCAACCCACGCCTCGTCGCCGCGCGCCATCAGAAGACGGGCACCCTCTCGCGATCGAACGCCGCGCGCACCTGAGGGCGGAAGCTGTCGATCTCGCCAAGGTCGACGCGGCGGCGGAGAGCGTCTTCCAGCAGAAGGCGGGTGTCCTCCATGCGGATCAGGGAGAAGGAGCGGCCGGGCTCGATCTCCACCGCGACATCTATGTCGCTGTCGGGGCGGTCGTCGCCGCGGGCGACCGAGCCGAACACCGCCAGGTGACGCACGCCGCGGCGACGGAGTTCGGGTTCTTCCGCCGCGAGCCGCTGTCGCACAGCGTCAAGAGTGTTCATCGCCATGAGGTCCTGGGGGCCAAGGGGTGCAGAAGATAGGCTCGCCCGCTCTGGGCTGCCAGAGCAGACTGACTTCTTTGGACGCGACGACTGTTGGCGCCGTTCGCCAGCATGCCGTGGAAGCTGAGGTCCCTGGTTATGCGCTCCAGCTCGTCCACCACCGTCTCGGGGGCGAGCAGGGGCGGGTGGGCGAAGCAAGGGTGCGGGGTCGGTGGCGGGCACAGGCCTCTGCCAAGGCGTCGTTGTAGGCGCGGGCGAGGCCGATGCCCGGCTGGCCCGGCACAAGGTCGGCCCCCGGGCCGGCGACCAAAAGCACCTGCACGGCGATCCCGCTGGCGTGCATGTCCGGGAGCCGGGCGGGGCCGGGGAAGCCACGGCGAGCGACCACGTCGGGGGCGATGCCGGCAACGATGCTTGGGACGATGTAGTGTTCTTCCAGGGCGACGATACGCATGTGGGTTTCCTCCCGGGTGGTTGGGCGGGAGGGTCGCATGGCGGGGGCGGGGGCCCACGGATCCTGCGTCAGGTTCGATGCCCGGTAATGCTTTGCCGCAGACTGCCAAGCCATCGCGAAGTCAGACCACTCCTGACCCGCACCGAAGGCTTCGGGTTGCCTCCGCGTTGGCGTCTTGAGCCAATTGCACCCCTTGCGCGGAACAGTCCTCGGTGAGCACCTATGTCAGCACAGCCTTCGCGCCCGTGGATACATTGCCGGGCGTGGCTCAGATTCCAGCAATTCTAAACTCGGTATTATGGAGGTTTTTGGCTCTGCTCCGGTGGGTGGCGGGAAAGACGGCGGGTGAGTGCGGGTCAGGGGGGCCGCAAGTCAGCTGTGGTGATGGCCCGCAGCAGGTGTGGCCAATCTGCGAAGACCGTATAGGCGGTGATGGTTCGCAGGTTCTCGAAGAAGCGGTATGTGGCGCCGCAGGCGGCAACGGCCTCTCGCCAGGCCAGCATGGCGAGAGATGCGGCGGTGTGGCAGGCGAAGGCCAGCAGGTTGAGCGTGAGAAAGATGCTGGCCAGGGTCTGCTTGCCGTGGCCGAAGTTGTGCTCGAGGTTGTAGCCATTGGTCTTGAGCATGTTGAACGTCTCGTTCTCGATCTTCCACCGCGCCCGCCCGCAGGCGGCCAGTTCGGCGATGGTGGCACCCGTCACCGGCAGGTCGGTGACAAAGCTGTTGTGGTAGGTCCGCTTGCCCGCGGCGTTGCGGATCTCGATGGAGAACCAGTTGACCGGAATGGCGTCGGCGGTGCCGCGCAGCGGTACGCCGGACAGCCAGCGATAGATGGTGGTGGTATGCGTACCGCGCACGCAGACGATCTGGCGATATTCCTCCAGATCGGCGCCGTGCAGGTACTCGGTGATGGTCTGGTGTGAAGACGGCTTGCAGGTAAGGACGAAGTTGCCGCCGGCCTGCTGGATGGCGGCGGCGATCGGCTGGCAGGCGAACAGGTCGTCGCCAAGATAGACCGGCCGCAGTTGCGCGACCGCCGGCCCATGCTGGGCGAGCCAGCGCTTGGCGGCGTTGCGCTCGCAGTCCTGCTTCTCCGCCCCGTCCTGCGGGGCGATGAACTCCGGCGGCAGCGGCAGCACCTGCTGGTGGCCCGGAGCGACCAAGCTGGCGCCGAGGAAGCCGTGGAAATACTCCGTGCCGCCGTCGGAGCGGCGCCGCGTCGAGCATTGGCTGCATGTGATCTTGCGCGAGCAGAAGTACTCGCTGCCGTCCAGCGCGATCAGCACCCTGTCGCCGAGGCATTGGATGCGTCTCAACGGCCCGGCTTGCTCGATCGCCCGCATGAACAGACCGTCGAATGCCGCCGGCGAGACGCCGTCCAGCATCAGGCGAATATAGTTGTCCGACGGGATCGCCGCCATCCCGAACAGGGTTTGGCAGTTCGAGCGGCCCCGGCCGCGTTCCAGCGCCCGCTGATGCGCCAGGAACGACGGGCTTCCCATGAAGAACAGCGAGAACGCCGAGAGGCCGATATCGGCCATGCTGTAGTCGCCGTCACGGCGCGGTCCCTTGCGCGGGTCGGGAAGACCGGCACAGACCTTGCCCAGCTCGGCGATCAGGTCCTCGACCACACTCATGCCGCTGTGGAATCAAGAGCCGAGGCCCCGCGCAAGCAGAATCTGCCACATGATGGGGCAGGCGATCATGAAAGCCCCAACATGTGGCAAATCAGAACTCGGCCCCCACTCCGGCGGGACGGAAACCGCCAAGAGCACCTGCGCGCTCACCTGGATAGACTCAGAATGCAATTCAGTCGCGTTGAGAACCGCTGACGCACAAGAAGCGGGCCGCACACGGGTCGGCACAACAACCGGCGCAATATGACGTGGCTTGCCCCCAGAAACTCCACAGCGCGATCGCCGATACACGCCGCGCCGATCATGTCCCCGGACGTGGTGTAGGAGTGCTGCTCCGTGGCAGGGTTGAGCTGCCTTGTTGTCAGGCTGCCAAGGCCGGCAGGCTGACGGCGGGATCATCGCTCAAAGGGGCTATGGTTTCCAGGCTCATGTAGCGGGCGCGCTGGACGGCGCATTTATCGTTCTGTCATCGTCACGGTAACAGAGGTTGTCGGCTGCGGCGGGAGCGGACGAGACTGGTGGCATGAAGCCGCCACCCGATCCGCACTACCGCCCATCGCTTCCCCTTTGAGGCGATCAGCCACGCCGTATTGACCATACCACGTGTTCAGCCTCAGTTTGCGCGACGTGGAGCTGCTTCTGGCCGAACGCGGCATCAACGTCTCCTACGAGACGGTGCGGCGCTGGTGCAGAAAATTTGGCCCGAGTTTTGCTCATGGTCTCCGCCGCCGGCCCCGGACTGGAGACAAATGGCACCTCGATGAGGTGTTCATCCGGATCCAGGAGGTTCAGCACTGCTTGTGGCGTGCCGTGGATCAGGATGGCGTGGTCCTCGATATCCTTGTGCAGGACCGAAGGGATGCGAAAGCCGCCAAGCAGTTCTTCAGGCGTCTGCTGAAGGGTCTGCAGTATGTGCCTCGGGTGATCATCACCGACAAGCTTAGAAGCTATGGGGTAGCTCAACGCCATCTGTTGCCCGATGTCGAGCACCGACAGAGCCGATACCTCGACAACCGCGCGGAGAACTCCCATCGGCCGACCCGACGACGAGAACGCCAGATGCAGCGGTTCAAATCACCCGGCCAGGCGCAAGAGTTCCTCTCCGCTCATGCGTTCATCCATGGCCACTTTCATCTACGGCGTCATCTGATCGCAGCTACCGCCTACCGGACAATCGGGGCGGAGGCCTTCAACGTCTGGCGGCGGGAGACGTGCGTCCGCTCCGCCGGATAACCCGCGAGTTGTTGGTCTCTTTCGCACCACGCCGCCCGCCCAAGATTAGCGTGACAATGCTGTCGTGCGAGCAGACTGGCGTGGGGTGTGAGCGTGGAAAAATTGCGGGCGCAAAGATGAATCTGCCTGACACCCCGGTCCGGGGCGGGTGCGGCGCCGCGCCAGCCTACATCGCCAGCGCGCGCAAGGTCAGGGCCACCGCCGAGGAGCGGTTCTCGATCCCGAGCTTGGCATAGATCTGCTCCAGATGTTTGTTCACGGTACGCGGACTGAGGCCGAGGATCTCGGCGATGTCGCGATTCGACTTACCGCGGGTGAGCCAGATCAGCACTTCCGCCTCCCGCGCCGTCACCGGGAGCTGCGCACGCACCCGCGCCTCGTCGCGCGACGGGCGGGATGGCGCCACCCGCAGCAGCAGCTCCCCGGGTCCGATCCGCCCGACCAGCCGGATGTCGAGGCTCGCGCCGTCGCCGTCCCCGCCCGCCAGGTCCACCGCGTCGCCGGCGGCAGGGTCACGCCACAGGGCGCAGATGGCCGCCGGCAGGCCTTCCCCGGGCTGGCCCAGCCCGGCCAACAGGCGTGCTGCCCCCGGCGTCGCCCAGCGCAGGGTGCCGTCGTCCCCGGCGGCGAACAGCGCGTGGCCGGCGGCGTCGATCGCGGCATGCACGCTCGCCACGAGCTGCGCCCCGGCGAGGTGCACCCGGATACGTGCCACCAGCTCCTGCGGCACCACCGGCTTGGTCACGTAATCGACCCCGCCCGCTTCCAGGCCGCGGATCACGTGGTCGGTGTCGGCGAGGCCGGTCATGAAGATCACCGGGATCATCGCCGCGCCCGGCATGCGCTTGAACCGGCGGCAGGTCTCGAACCCGTCCAGCTCCGGCATGATCGCGTCCATCAGCACGAGGTCGGGGCGCAATTGCTGCACCGTCGCCAGCGCGCGCTCGCCGCGCAGCGCGACCAGCACGGTGAAGTGCTCGCGTTCCAGCGCTTCGGTCAGGAAGCCGAGCGTGCCGGGGCTGTCGTCGACGATCAGTACCGTGCCGGCCGACGGCGGGGCGGGCTCCGACACGTCAGGCGGCCTCGCGCCGTGCCGCTTCGATCATGCCGGCCAGCTCCTCCAGCCGGAACGCCTCCACCGCCGCGCGCATCCGTCCGACGAAGCGCGCCGCCACCGGATGCGCGGTGCCGAGTTCGTCGAGCCGCAGCCGCAGCGCGCTCAGATGGCCGATGTCGATCAGGTGCCCCAGCTCTTCGAGATGCGGCAGCAGCGGCGCGGGGATGTCCTCGGCCGCACCGGGCGGGCCGGGATGCGCCTCCTCGGTCCAGGCGAGGCCCAGCCGCTCGCCCAGCGCCTGCAGCAGCGCGTGCAGATCCATCGGCTTCGACAGGAACGCGTCGTGCAGCCGGCGTTCGCCGAAACGCGCGGCAAGATCGTCGGGATGCGCCGAGACGACCACGATCGGGGTGGTGTCGTGGCCGCCCTCACGCAGCCGCCGCGCGAGCTGCCAGCCGTCCATGCCCGGCATCGACAGGTCCAGGATGAAGGCGTCCGGCCGGCATTCGGCGGCGAGCCGCAGGCAGCTTCCCGCATCCGGCACGGTGAGCAGCTCGAAGCCGAGTGGCGACAGGGTCTCGTCCAGCAGCGCGCGGTGGGTGGCATCGTCATCCGCCGCGACCAGCAGACGCCGGCGGCCGCCATAGCCGGTGATCCGCCGCCGCGCCGGTGCGCGCGCGACCGCGCGGGCGACTTCCGGCAGCAGCAGCCGCACCCGGAAGCAACTACCCTGGCCGGGGCGGCTGCTGACGGAGATTTCGCCGCCGAGAATCTCGGTCAGCAGCTTGGTGATGGTGAGGCCGAGGCCGACGCCGGGCATCGTCGGTCCGCCCGTCTGCTCGACCCGTTCGAACGGGTCGAAGATGCGGATCAGGTCGTCGGCGCGGATGCCGACGCCGGTATCGGCCACCTCGAACTCGGTCACCTCGCCGCGTCGGCGCACGCGGAACGTCACGCCGCCGCGCTGGGTGAACTTCACGGCGTTGGACAGCAGGTTGATCAGGATCTGGCGCAGCCGGGTCTCGTCGGTGTGCACCACGCCCGCCAGGTACTCGGCGCCTTCGAAGGCGAAGCTGATGCCTTTTCCCGCGGCCTGGAGGCGGAACATGTCGACGAGTTGGTCGAGGCAATCGGCCAGCCGCACCTCGTGTCGCTCGATATGGATGCGCCCGGCCTCGATCTTGGAGATGTCGAGCAGGCCTTCGATCAGCCCCGCCAGGTGTTCGCCGCTGCGGCGGATGGTGCGGATCGCCTCCCGCCGGTGCGCCGGGATGGCGGGATCGACATCGAGGATCTGCGCATAGCCGAGCACGGCGTTGAGCGGCGTGCGCAGCTCGTGGCTGATGCCGACGACGAACCGGGTCTTGGCGAGGTTGGCGGCCTCGGCGGCCTCCTTCGCCTTTTGCAGCTTGGCGTCGGTGCGCTGGTGCGCGGTGATCTCGCTCAGCAGCAGCGAGGTCTGGCGGCGGGATTCGCCCTGCGCGACCGCCCGCGTCTCCTGCGCCAGGACGAGCAGCCAGGCCGCCACGCCGGCGATGATCACCAGAATGAAATAGGCGCGCCACATGGCGTTGGCGAGCAGGGTGCGCCCGACCGGGCTCGCGGTTGCGGCCTGCAGATAGATGCCGAGCAGGATCATCCCGATCATGCCGGCGGCGAAGGCGTAGATGCCGACGAAGCGCGGCAGCGGTCCGTCCAGATAGGGCCGCAGCGGCGACGGGACCACCGCGGCCACCGCGGCGCGGAGCTGCGCCGAGGCGCGTCCGTGCGGCTTGCAGGCGTCGTGGCAGCGGGCGTCGAGCGAGCAGCAGAGCGAGCAGATCACCCCGCCATAGGCCGGGCAGAACGCGGTGTCGCGCGGCTCGAACCGGTTGCCGCAGACCACGCAGTCCCGCTCCGCCGCGGCGGCGGCCCAGCCGCGGCGCGCGCGGCGCGCGAGGTAGAAGCGTCCGCCGGTCGCCCAGGCGATCGCCGGGGCGGTGGCGAAGGCCAGCACCAGCGCGAGGAACGGCGCGCCGGCGCGGGCGAGCGCACCATCGAGCGGCGCAACCAGCGCAACGGTTATCGTGACCGCGACTGGCAGACCCGTGCCGGCACGGTCGAGCTGCGGATCCCGAAGCTGCGCCACGGCGCCTACTTCCCCGCCTTCCTGGAACCCCGTCGGATGGCAGAAAAAGCCCTGACTGCGGTGATCCAGGAAGCCTATGTCCAGGGCATCTCCACCCGCTCGGTGGACGAGCTGGTGAAGGCGCTCGGCATGGAGGGGATCAGCAAGAGTCAGGTTTCCCGTCTGTGCGGCGAGATCGACGAACGGGTGCAGGCCTTCCTCACTCATTCGATCGAGGGCGAGTGGCCATATATCTGGCTCGATGCCACCTACGTCAAAGTCCGGCGCGATCACCACATCGTCTCGGTAGCGGTGATCGTCGCCGTCGGCGTGAACACCGACGGACGGCGCGAGGTTCTCGGCATGACGATCGGCCACAGCGAGGCCGAGCCGTTCTGGGTGGAGTTCCTGCGCAGCCTGGCCCGGCGCGGCCTGCGCGGCGTCAAGCTGGTGGTCTCCGATGCACACGAGGGGCTGAAGGCGGCCATCACCAAGGTGCTGTGCGCCACCTGGCAACGTTGCCGGGTGCACTTCATGGGCAATGCGCTCGCCTATGCAGGCAAGACCCAGCGGCGCATCGTCTCCGCCTGGGTCGGCACCGCCTTCGCCCAGGACGATGCCGCGGCGGCCAGCACCCAGTGGCGCAAGGTCGCCGACCAGGTGCGACCCCGTGTGCCGAAGCTCGCCAGCCTGATGGACGAGGCCGAAGTCGACGCGCTGGCCTACATGGGCTTCCCGACCCAGCATCGCGCCAAGCTGCACTCCACTAACCTGCTCGAACGCCTCAACGGCGAGATCAAGCGCCGCAGCGATGTCGTCGGGATATTCCCCAACGAGGCGGCGGTGACCCGACTGATCGGCGCCCTACTGCTGGAACAAAACGATGAGTGGGCCGTCCAGCGAGCCCGCTACATGAGCCTGGAAACCATCGCCCCTTTGAGCGATGATCCCACCCTCAGCCTGCCCGCCCTGGCAGCCTGATCCGAGGCAGCTCAACCCCGCCCAGGAGCAGCGCTCCTACACCACGACCCGGGACACGATCTTGCTGCCAATACGAGACCCATCTCGCGTTCACTCTCGACTTTGGTGCAGCGGCATGTGAGACTCATGGCACGTCGCGCACTTTGATGCGGTATGACAACGTCGATATCCGCGCCGGACGCTCAGTCTCTCTCCGTTCCCTTACCGCTTCAGTGCGTTGGTCACGCCAGCCCGCTAACCGGTCGCCAGCGATCAAACCGGCGTCAGAGACAGCTAAGCCACACCGACGGAGGTTTGGGAAAGGCCTCTTCAACGAAAACCCACATCCGTATTGACACTTCCCTGTCTCCGTGTCTTTTCTCCACCAACGTCACCGGCGCTGTTCCCTCGGAACGAAATGTCCACCCAGATCCACCGCCGCCTATGCCTTGCCAGCTTGGCCGCGCTCGCGTTCACGAGATCGGTCGCCGCAGCGTCGCGCGACGCGACGCGTCTGGTGCGCCCCGGTGATCCTGTGCTGGGCAATCCCCGAGGCAATCTCACGATCGTCGATTTCTACGACCTGCGCTGCCCGCCCTGCCGGGCGATGGAGCCCAGCGTGCAGCAGCTTCTGGCGACGGATGGTGACATCCGCTACGTGCCGCTCGACACCCCGATCCTAGGCGCGGCCAGCGTGCTGGGCGCCGAAGCCCTGTTCGCCGCGCAGGATCAGGGAGCTTATGGGCCCCTGCGGGCACGCCTACTCGCCGACCCGAGGCCGCCGAGCCTGGAGGTGCTGCGCGAGGATGCGCGGGCGCTGGGGCTCGACTGGCCGCGCCTCGAGCTGACGATGAACGACGATACGATCGCGCATCGTATCGCGGCGAATCTCGCGCGCGCCCGCGCGCTCGGGATCCACCGGGTTCCGGTCCTGATCGTGGGCACCGTCTTCGTGCCCGGGGCGCTGAGCTACGACGATTTGGTCTCGGTGGTCGCCACCGCCCGCCGTCAGGGGGCGATGTAGCTCCAGCCTGCGTGCTCCAGCTCGGTGATGCGCACCACGCCGGTCGGCACCAGATGCGCATCCGGCACGATCGCGATCTTGTGCCCCTCCGCCCGCTCCATCCCCACCAGCGTGTTGTGGCAGGCGGAGAACACGATCCGCCCCAGTCCCTCTTCGGCGATATGGTGCACCCGCGCCTTCACCGGCGAGGTATCGGCACGCAGCATCACAAGCCCTGGGCCGAACGCCACCACCTCGATCCGGACGTCCTCGCCCTTGTCCACATAGTAGTGGTACAGGTTCTCCACGTTGTTGAGCGCGAGGTGGATATGTGCCGGGTTATCGACCTGCACCACGACCTCGTGCGTCGCCCCCGCCGCACGTGCGGGCAAAGCGCCGATCATGCCACCGACGACAAATCCGAGCAGGCTGGCGACGCTTATCAAGCGCAACATCGATCTTCTCCTCGTTGGTGCGCCGCTCACGGACGCACGAGTGTGTAGCCGGTCTCAACCAGGCTCATGATCCGGCCAACCCCGTAGGTCACCGGCACCGCTTTCGGATCGAGCGCCGGCATATGCCCGGTCGCGTGCGCGATCGAGCCGATCGTGGTCATGCAGACGTCGAAGCGCACGCCCTGTGCAATCAAGCTATCGACCGCGACTCGCTCGGGGCTGTCCGCATACAGCAGGCGCACGCCCGGGCCGAACGCGACCACCTCGATCGCGACCAAATCTGGGCCGTAGAGCTTCAGCATGTTGTTGGCGATGCTCAGTACCAGTTCCTGTTTCGCCGGTGCGGCATCCGAGAGTTGCAGCACCAGGCGATGCTCGGCGAACGGGGACGCCGCCGGCGCCGGCGCCAGCGCAAGGCCGGTGAACAGCGCAGCCAGCGCGGGCAGCCTCGTTCTCACGTCGCAGCGTAGCCCGGGTTGCCGGCGACGCCGATCAGCTTCACCCGGTTGCGGCGCAGCGTCTCGATCCGCGGCTTGCCGCGCAGGTGGCGCGCCACCACTTGCCACACCGGCTCGCTCGTCTGCGCCTCGGTGACCGAGGCCCAGCCGGCAACCTTGTAGGTCTTGCCGGCCTCGATCGGGGTGCCGTCGTTCAGTGTCATCGCCGAGATGCGGTGGCCGATCGTCTCGCCCGGCGCGCAGGCGTAGTCCATGCCACCGATCCGCACCATGTCGCCGCCCTGCTGATAGAACGGATTGCGGTTGAACAGATTGTCGCAGACATCTTCCATCACGCCCTTGAGCGCCGCACCGGTCATGGTCTGCACATAGACCGCCGGGTAGGTGATCGCCGTCTCCGACAGCAAGTCGTCCATCGTCAGCCGATGCCCGGGAAGGAAGCTGTTGCCCCAGCGGAATCCCGGGGAGAGCACGATCTCGGCGTCGAGCTCGGCGCGCAGCGCGTCGCAGATCACCTGATCCATCGTGCCGGCGAAATTGCCGCGCCGGTACAGCAGCTCGCCCACTTCGGCGAGCTGCTCGTCCAGCATCGCCCGGTGCGGCGCGCGCCAGTGTGCGATCGCCGCCGTCATCGCCGGGTCGGGTCGAGCCGGTCGGCATAAACCGGCAGCAGGCGGTAGCGCAGGCCGGCGAGCCGCCCGCGCGCGAGCGTCGAGGTCGAGCACCGCCACGAATTTGCCGGCGGTGCCGGCGTTGGTGACGAAGGTCTTGCCGCCCGGGTTGGCGACCAGTTGCGGCACCGGCACGGCGTCGTGCGTATGCCCGCCCAGGATGATGTCGATGCCGCGCACCTGCGCGGCCAGCTGCGAGATCGACATCCATCCCGTTGTGCGACAGCAGCAGCACCGCATCGACCTTGTGCGTGCCGCGCAGCGTATCGACCACCGCCTGCAACTCGGTGCGCGATGGATACCGAAGGTCCAGTCCGGGGTGAAGCGCCGCGGATGCGCGATCGGCACATAGGGGAAGGCCTGGCCGATCACGCGCGATGCTGGCAGCCGCCGAGTTCGCGGATGACGAACGGCGGGAACACGCGCCCGCTCGCCGGGTCGAACGCCGGCGCATTGGCGAACGCCGCGTCGTCGGTGAGGAACACGTTCTGCGCCACGAAGCTGCCCTTGAAAGCGGCGATCAGCTTGCGCAGCCCGGCCTCGCCATAGGTGAATTCCCAATGCCCGGTCATCACCTCGGTGCCGAGCAGGTTGGCGAGCGCGATCATGTCCGCCCCGCCGCTCAGGTTGGCGACGCCGGAACCTTGCGTGAGATCGCCGCCATCGACCAGCAGCGATCGGCCCGGCCCGGCTGCGGCACGCAGCCGGTCGATCAGCGTCTTGAGCTGGGCGAACCCGCCGAGCGGGCCGTAACGATGCGCCTGGCGTCTCGAAATCGAGAAAGGTGAAGGCGTGCGCGGCGCGGCTGCCGGCTTGGATGTGGAACGCGTCGAGGAAGGCCTCGCCCACCAGGTGCGGCGGCCGGCCACGCGCCGCGCCGATGCCGATGTTCACCGATCGGCTCGCGGAACTGCACCGGCTCGGCCTGGGCGTGGGTGTCGGTCAGGTGCAGGATGCGCACGTCACCGGAACGGCCGATCGCGTAAGGGTCCGATGCCGCCCCGGCGTGCGCGGCAAACACGCCCGCCCCGGCGGCCGCCAGCAACGCGCGGCGCGTAACGGTCATGTTGGCCTCCGGCGAGCGCGGTTCGCGCGGCGGGTGCGGGATCATCGGCGCGGGCTCATCGCGGCACTGCGCTTCGCCAGAGCTGCGCCTGCTCCCGCGCCTGCCGGATCGACAGCCCGGCAAGCAGCGTGGCGCGATCGGCGAAACGCCGCGCTGCCGCCGTGTCGCCCTTGGCCGCGGCGGCGTGGGCGGCGTGCAGGGCTGCGATCGTCGGCGTCCACTGGTCGCGCAGCGCCGCGGCTTCCTGCGCCGCTGCCTCGGCACGCGCGATCGCCGCGGCGGCGTCGGGCTGCACCGCCGCCGCGGCGGGGACGGCAGCCAGCGCGGACGACGCCGGCAAGGATCCACGCCCTCATGGCCGTGCTCCCGGTCCGGCGACCGGCAGCCCGTCGCTCATGTACGCAAGGAAATATTCGAGGTCGCGATAGTCCTCGCTGTCGGCCCGTTAGCGGCACCGCCGCGAACCTGCTTGTTGCAGCCGATGAAGCGTCGCACCACGGTGCCCATGCTGCCCCAGGCGGAGCGATAGATCGGGAAGGCAGCGATCAGGCCGAGCGCCGGCGCCAGCACGTCGCCGCGCAGATGCCGTTGCCGGCACCCTGCACGTGGCAGCTGGCGCAGGAGAAATTGAGCTGGCCGCGCCGCGCATAGAAATATTCCTTGCCCCGTCTCGTAGGCGGCGAGCGCACGCGGATCGTCCGGGACTACGACCGCGATCGGCCGACCGTGCGACGTGTCGGTCAGATAGGCCATCAGATCGGCCATGTCGCCAGTGGTGAGCTTCAGCTTCTTGCGCCCATTGGCGACGCGGCACCGGTTCAACGCGATTTCAAGCGTCACCACCCGCCCGGTCTTCGGATCGAACCGCGGATAGTTCTGGGCGATGCCGATCGCCCTTGTGCGGCGAAGCAGTCGGCGTAGTGGTGCCCGTTCGGGAACGGCAGCCGCGAACAGTTCCTTGCCGTGGTCGAGGGCGAACTGGTATGGCGGGAACTGCATGATCTGCCTGCCATTGCGCCCGCATCCCGGCGTCCATCGCATACGGGCCGTTGACGAAGTCGGCCAGCGGCACGTTGCGGAAATCTGGCGTGGAAATAGGTCTGGAACGCCTTGAGATCGGCGGCAGGATCGACCCGCTCGGCCGCCAGCGCCGGGCGGAGCAGCAGCGCGGCCAGCAGCAGGATCAACAGTCGCTTCATTCCGTCGTTTCTCCCAGGCGGGGCCGCGTCGCGTGCGCTCACATGATCGCGGCGGTGCGGCTGTCCTTCAGGCCCTTGTTGTCGACCCAGGAGATCGAGAGCGTGTCGCCCTTCTTGCCGCCCTTGAAGCTGAACTTGATGAACGGGTCCTTGGACACGGCCGGGCCCCAGAGTGCGGTCAGCACCACGGCTTGCCGTCGTGCGCGAATTCCAGCACCTCGATGTAGTGCGGCGGAATGAGCTTGCCGCTCTGTGTCCTTGACGAAGCCGGAATCCATCGGGTGGCGGATCAGCGCCTGCACCACGGTGCTGTCGCCGTCGGCATTGGCGCGCACGCAGGATCGTGTTGGCCATGTCGTGTTCTCCCGCTCAGCCGCCGCAGCCGCCGAGCGTGACCTTCACGCTCTTGCGATGCGCTGTAGAGCTTGCCGCCCGACTCCACCACCGCGACGACCGTCGTGGTCTTGGCGAGCTTGATGCGCGTCGAGACCGCCGCCGCCGTGCCCGGCCGGAATGCGGTAGGCGGCGCTCAAGGTGAACGGGTTGTCGAGCACCAGGATCGCGATCGCGGTCACGTCCGGCAGCGTCGGTCTGCACCGCGACCGGCACCACCGCGCCGTTCTCGGCGATGTCGGGCGCATCGAGGCTGATCTTCGGCGAGACGGTCGCGGTCTTGCCGAACAGCGCCTTGAGCGCGTCGGCCTCGGTCTTCTGCGCGAACGCCTCGACGGGATAGTTCTTGGCGTCGGCAAGCACGATATCGCTCGCCGCCGCGGTGCCGGCGCCGAACAACGCGGCCATCCCGCCGGCGATCGTGCCGGCCAGCATATGGCGGCGGCGCGGAAGAAACTCGGCCAGGCTGCCGGGCGTGGTGCTCGGTCATGGCGGACTCACTGGGTGTCGAGGAAGTCGATGATCTGGTTGATCTGCGTGCGGGGTCAGGATCGCGTTGCGGCCGAACGGCGGCATCACGGTCTGCGGGTTGCGCGCCGGCTCGTCGTCGATGATGGCGTAGAGTTGCTTGCGGTCCGGCACCATTGCCTTCACGTTCCTGCAGCGGCGGGCCGAGGTTTCCGGGCAGGTCGCCGCCGGCGATGGCGTGACACGCCAGACAGTTGCCCATGCTGCGGTCGAACGCCAGCGCGCGCCCCGCCGCGACGTCGCCCGGCAAGCCGCCGGGATCGGCCGCGGCGGCCGTGAGCGGGGCAAGCAGCACCACCGCGGCGATCGCGCCCGCGAGACCTCGCTTGGCCCGTTCCCTCATGGTGATTTCGATTTCATGTCGTCGAGCGGCCCGGTGGTGCGCGGCGTCAGATGCGACATCCGCCGCGTTGGAGGTGATCCGGAGCCGCGCAGGATCGGTGCAGTTCGTCATGCACTCGGTATCGTGCGTGAGCGGGCGCGGGTCCTTCCAGATGAAGCCGTCCCGGTTCGGCATCTTCACCGCCGGCACCGTCTTGGCGTCGGCGACGAAATCGTCCGGCACGATCTCGTTGAGGTTCAGGAGGAAGGCGGTGACCGCATAGACCTGGTCCGGCGTCAGCGAATGCGGCGCATAGAACGGCATCGCCCGGTTGATGAAGTCGAACAACGTGGTGGCATAGGGCCAGTAGCTGCCCACCGTCTCGGCTGGCGCCACGGTGGCGAGCGAGCCGACCCCGCCGGCGAGCTTCGGATAGTCCGCCATCGCCCTTCGCCGAAGGCGCCGTGGCAGGCGGCGCAGACGGTGCCGAACAGTTCGCTGCCCTGGCTGACGGAGCCATTGCCGGGCGGCAGGTTGGCCCCGCTCGGCGGCACCGCGATCGACCAGCCAGCGATCTGCGCCGGGGTCGGGGTGGTGCCGAGCCGTAATGGCCGGGCGAGGCGCCCTGGCGCCCGCGGGCGCCGCCGTCGCCGCCACCAGGAGCGAGCGCCAGGAGGCGGCGCAACGATGCGGCGACTAGGAGAGCTGGACATTGTTCACGCTCCCGTTCGCGTCACCTGCCAGGTCTGGATCGAGTTGTTGAGATAGATCGACCCGGTGCCCATCACCTTGCGCAACTCGGCGATGCCGGGCTGAACGTAGCCGGTCTCGTCGGTGGCGCGCGATTGCAGCAGCGCGGGCTTGCCGTCCCACCGCCAGGGCAGGGTGAAGCGGGTCAGCGCCTTGCTGAGGACCGGCTCCTGCAACTTTGCCCGGGCGTAGTTCACGCCGCCGTCGCAGCGAGACATCGACATGCCGTGATCGCCCGCGTCCGCTCCAGGCCAGGCCGCGTAGCTCGTAGAAGCCCGGGCCGCCGGTAAGCGGCTTTTCCGGGCACGGGAAGGTGATGACCGATTTCGCCTCGTTCACCCAGGTGAAACCGAGCGCCTTGCCGTCCGGCAGCAGCTCGGTGTATTTCGCCGGTTTCCTCACGGGTGTACCAGGGGGCTCGTCGCCGATCTCGATGCGGCGCAGCCACTTCACGCTCACGTTGCCTTGCCAGCCGGGCACGATCAGGCGCAGCGGGAAACCCTGCTCCGGGCGCAGCGCCTCGCCGTTCTGGCCCCAGACCACCAAGCAGTCGTCCAGGCATTTCTCGATCGGCAGGCTGCGGTCCATGTGCGCGCCGTCGGCGCCTTCCACCAGCACCCACTTGGCTTCCTTCTTTATCCCCGACTTCACCGAACAGGGTCGACGAGCTGCACGCCCACCCATTCCGCGCAGCCGATCATGCCATGGGTGAACTGCAACGAATTGAGCTGCGCCGCGGGCCATTCCGGGACCGCCGTTCGCCGCGCATTCCAGAAAATGGATCCGTGCGACGGAGGGAAACCGCTGCAACTGGTCCATGGTCAGCAGCAGCGGGCGCTCGACCAGGCCGTGGATCAGCAGCCGATGCCGGGCCGGATCGACGGCAGGTCGGCCGGAATGATAACGTTCGATAGAACAGCCCGTTGGCGGTGATGATGCCGGGCTGGTCCTGCAACGGGGTGAAGCTGACGTCGGATTGGGTGGACTGCGGTGAGCCACGGCACGTAGCGGCGGATCACGCCCTTCTCGTAGTGTGACGGCCGCCCGTAGGGGCGGTCATCGACGCCGGGGCCCAGGGTGCGCGACCAGATCGGGTCGGCGGGGGGCGCCGGCGGATCGGCATCCGCGGCGTGTACCAGCGTCGGGGCCAGCACGAGCCCGCTCGCCGCCAGGCCACGCAGGAGGGAGCGGCGACCAGGCTCTGCCGCGGATTTGCCGCGTGCGGACGATGGGACAGGCGGCAGTGCCGTCCGGATTCCGGAGGCCATTCAGAACGTCTCCTCTCGGACGCGTTTCGCGTCTCGCTCGTGCAGGTCTTGCCGGCGTCGGCTTGCTCGGACCGCCGCCCGGCATTCGTGCCGCCAGTCGTGGCGCCTTGAGGCAACCGCCCGATGAGGAGCACAATTGCCTCTTGGCGACCCTTGGTTAAGACGGACATCCTCTTATTCGGGTGGTGACGACAATTAAATTCCGTGTTAATGTAACCCGGCTTCCGTGGGCCACGCGTGCCGGCCCGGATCGGCGGGGGTCAACCGCAGCGATCGGTTCAGTTCGTTGTCGAACGAGGAAATGTCGGCTCGAGGCGCCAGTTTCTCCAGTGCGGGCAGCCCGCACCACCGCGTCCCATGCGGCGCCCCATGAGCAGGGTGCTGCTCATCGAGGACGACCGCGAGACCGCGACCGAGATCCTGACCGAGCTCGGCCGCAAGGGGTACGTCACCGGCCATGCGGACACTGGCCCGGCCGGGCTGGAGCGCGCCCGGGCCGAGCGCTGGGACGTGCTGATCGTCGATCGCATGCTGCCGGAGCAGGACGGGCTGGCGGTCATCCGCTGCCTGCGCGAGGCGTCGGTGCGGACCCCGGCCCTGATCCTGAGTGCACTCGGCGCCATCGACGACCGCGTGCGCGGGCTGCGCGCCGGCGGCGACGACTACCTGATCAAGCCCTTCGCCCTTGCCGAGCTGTCGGCGCGGCTGGAAGCCTTGCTCCGCCGGCCCGGGGATGGCGAACGGACGCATCTGCGTCTCGGCCCGCTCGAGCTCGACCTGATCCGGCGCAAAGCCTGGCGCGGCGGGCGCAACCTCGAACTGCTGCCGCGGGAATTCCAGTTGCTGGACTATATGATGCAGCACGAGGGACAGGTGGTGACCCGCGGCATGTTGCTGGAGGAGGTCTGGAACTACCGTTTCATACCAAAGACGAACCTGGTGGACGTCCATATGGGCCGGTTGCGCCGCAAGCTCGACCCGTCGGGCGAACCGCCGCTGATCACCAGCGTCCGCGGCGCGGGGTTCATGTTGCGTGCGCCTGCCTGAGATAGTCCACCGCACCGGTTTCCGCTGGGGCATGGCGGTCGCCGGCCTGTTCGCCACCAGCAGCCTGCTGCTGTTCGCCGTGATGTTCTGGCTGGCCGATGCCGGCATGCTGCGCACGGTCGATCGCTCCGTGCTGGAGCAACTTGTTCTGATGTCGGAACGGCCGCCCGACCTCCTCCCGTTCATGATCGCCTCGCGCATGGACCATCGGCCGCGGGTGATCACCTCGGTTGGGCTGTTCGACCCAGACGGGCGGCTGGTCGTCGGCGATATCGCGACGATCCCGCGCCCGCTGCGGCTGGACAAGACGGTGCAGACGCTGGCCATTCCGGATGCGGGCGGCGAGGCACAGCGGGTCGCCGGACTGCGCCTGCACGATGGGCGGATCCTCGTGGTGGCCCGCAGTCTCCGCAACGTTCTGGAGGTGCGCGCCAGCCTGTTGCGCGCCTTCGTGCTCGGACTGATCCCGACGGTGCTGATCAGCCTGCTGGCCGGCACCCTGGTCGGCTTGCGGACGCAACGCCGCCTGGCGCGACTGCACCGCAGCGCCGAACGCATCATCGCCGGCGACCTCGCCGAACGCCTGCCGGCGCGGCCCGCGGGCGACGAGCTCGACCAGACCGCGGTGATCGTCAATGCCATCCTGGACCGCTTGCAGGAACTCGTGGCAGCGCTGCAAGGGGCGGGCGAGAACATCGCGCACGACTTGCGCACGCCACTCACCTGGGTGCGGGCCCGCCTGGAACGGGCGCGCAACGGACCCGGCCGCCTGGGGCCGGTGCGGCCTCTGCTCGACCAGTCGATCGGCGGCATCGACCAGGCGCTGGCGATCATCGCCGCGCTGCTGCGGATCGCCGAGATCGAGCACGTCCGCCGCCATGCCGGCTTCGCGGAGTTCGATCTGGCCGAGGTCGTGCGCGAGATGGCGGAGGCCTATCGGCCGGTCGCGGAAGAAAAGGACGTCATGCTGGAAGCCGACGTGCCGCACGCCGTCCGGATCAGTGGCGATCGCGACCTGATGCTGGAGGCGGTGATGAACCTGGTGGACAACGCCGTGAAGTTCACACCGCGCGGCGGGCGCGTCGTGGTCGCGCTGTGCGGCGGCATCGCCCGGCCGGTCGTGCGGATCGCCGATACCGGGCCGGGCATCCCGCAGGAGGAGCGCCGCATGGTCCTGCGTCGGTTCTATCGGTCCGACAAGAGCCGGGGCAGCGTGGGGACCGGGCTCGGCCTCAGCCTGGTCGCGGCGGTCGCCAGGCTGCATCACTTCAGTTTGTGCCTTGGCAACAATGAACCCGGTTGCGTCGTGGAACTGCATTGCTGGGAACAGGCAGAAACGGGATGCGACCGATCGGACGCGGATCGCGACACTGCAGGTAGGTTCTCGTCATTTCCGCGCAAAAAGTGACGGAGGAGCGGAAGGGAGTTGGCAGTGGAGAAAACGTCCAGAACCTGGGGGTGATCAAGCAGCCAGACGCAACGGACGCCTGGCTCGCCGATGCTGTGGAGCACATCCGCTGGCGTTTGTGGCACGGCCAGGCGCAGCGGGCACTCGATCTCATTGGCGACACCTTGGCGGAGCTCGACGCCTCGGCCGTAGCGTCGTGGCTGGCAGCCGCGGCGGCGGGCGAGGTCGTTGGAGTGTTGCGTGGTCTGGAGACGTATGTGGCCAGGCAGGCCGCCCTGATCATCGACTCTGCGACGGCGCGGCACGGCGACGAGCCGATATCGACGGTACCCACCGAAGGCACGGTGCAGTGGCTGCTCCATCGCCGAATGGGGGCGAATCAGCAAATGCGTTGGTCGCCGAGAGGGGCACATCTAATGGTGAAAGTCCGGACCGCCGTCGCGAACGACACATTCGATCGGGATCTCCGAGATAATTTCCTGGCCCGGCTCTCCGCAAGCGCCGCCCCTGGCGGTCAGCCCTCCCGCACGAGCGCCAGGATGGAGCGGCTCAGAGCCTCGATCGCCCAGGGCATGTCCCTTTCGTCGATATCGAATTGCGGCGTATGGTGGCCGGAGGGCAGATCAGAACCGATCACCGCATAGATCGCCTGCCCGCCCCGCTCCTGGACACGGCGCATGAAATAGGTCGCATCCTCGCTGCCGCCGGTGCGATGCGGCGCCGGATCGATTGCCACGCCCTCAAGGCCGGCAGCGGCCGCCGCCACCTTCGCTGCCAGGGCCGCATCCGACTCCGCCGTCGTGGTGCGGCCGACGAGCCGGATATCCACCTCCAGCTCCTGCGCCTGCGCCGCACCCCGCAGCACGGCCTCCGTGCGCGCGAGCATGTAGTCGGTGATCTCCGCGGTCTCCCCGCGCACCTCCATCTGCATCACCGCCTCCTCGGCGATCACATTCCGCCCCGACCCGGCGCGCAACGTGCCGACATTCACCCGCGACGGTCCGGCGTGATGGCGGGAGATGCCATAGAGGCCCAGCACCGCCGTCGCTGCGCCGAGCAGCGCGTTCCGCCCCTCGTCGGGATTGCTGCCGGCATGGGCGGCGCGGCCACGGAAGGTCACGTCGAGCTTGGCGCTGGCGAGATGGCCAAGGACATCGGGCCGGAAGGTGCGGCTCGGCACGCCGGTGCCAAGATGGATGGCGATGAAATGGTCCACGTCGTCCACCACGCCCGCGTTGACCATCGGCAGTGCACCGCGGCCGCCTTCCTCCGCCGGCTGGAAGATGAACTTCACGGTGCCGGCAAGCTGGTCCTTCATGCCGCTCAGCACCTCCGCCACCGCGAGCCCGATCGCGGTATGGGCGTCGTGCGCGCAGGAGTGCATCACGCCAGGATGGATGGAGGCGAAGCCCTCCCGTACCGGCAGATGCGCCTGGGTGTCGTCTTCCAGGATCGGCAGCGCATCCATGTCCACCCGGAGCGCTACCACCGGGCCGGGCGCGGCGCCGGTGAGCGTCCCCAGCACTGCTGTGTGCCCGCCGGCCAGGGCGGGAAGGAACTCCGCCGGCGCGCCCTCGGCCTCCGCGCGGCGATAGGCGTGCTCGAGTTCGGCTTCGGGCGGCAGGCCGACCCGGCTGGCGCTGTCCATCACCTCCCGCCCAAGCTTCACGCCGAGGCCGAGGTCGCGCAGCCGCTGGGCGACGAGGCTGGCGGTGCGGAACTCGGTCAGGCCCAATTCAGGATGCCTGTGCAGGTCGCGGCGCAGCCCGATCGCGCGGGTGGCGGCGGCGGCAAAGGCAGCGGCGTCAAGGTCGGGCGCGGTCATGGGGCGGTCCTTTCGACGGTGGCCGGGGCGGCCTGGGCAGGGGCAGCCGGAACGCCAGACTTCCGCCGGCGACGGTAATGCGGGTCCAGCACGTCGCGCACCCAGTCCCCGATCAGGTTCTCGCACAGGACGAGCAGGACAAGCGCCAGCCCCGGCAGCACCGACGGCCACCAAGCGCCGCTGAACAGATATTGGTAGCCCTGCGCGATGCGCAGCCCGAGCGACGGCGTGGTGACGGCGACACCGAGGCCGAGGAAGGAAAGCGACGCCTCCAGCTCCACCGCGCGCGGAATATCGACCGAGACCTGCACGAACAGCGGGCCAAGCACGTTCGGCAGCAGGTGGCGGAAGATCACCCGCGTCCGCGAGGCCCCGAGCAGCCGCGCCGCCAGCACGTAGTCCTTCTGCCGCTCCGCCAGCACGCTCGCGCGCACGAGCCGCGCATATTGCGCCCAGCCGACGAGGCCGATCACCAGGATGACCTTCCCGAGGCCCCGCCCGGTCAGCGCCAGCACGGCGAGCGCGATCAGCACGACCGGGATCGACAACTGGATGTCCACGAGCCGCATCAGCACCGCATCGAACCAGCCGTCGCCCGCCGCGCCCGCGACCAGGCCGGTCACGCCGCCCAGCACCACGCTGATCGCGACCGAGACGATGCCGGCGAGCAGGCTGACCCGCAGCCCGTAGATCATGTTGGAGGCGACATCCCGCCCCAGCCCGTCGGTCCCGAACGGATAGGCCCAGCTTCCGCCTTGCACCCAGGCCGGCGGGGTAAGGCGCATCATCAGGTTCTGCTGCTGCGGGTCGTGCGGCGCGATCAGCGGCGCGAAGATTGCCGCCAGCATGAGCGCAAGCAGGAACGTGGTCGGCACGAGCGGCGGACGGGAGAACCTACCCATGATGGCGCACCCGCGGATCGAGCAGGCCGTAGGCGAGATCCACCAGGAAGTTGATCGTCACGAACATCGCGGCCACCACCAGGACGTAGGCAAGGATGACCGGATAATCGAGCCGGTAGAGCGCCTGCAACGCCATCCGGTTCATCCCCGGCAGGGCGAAGATCGTCTCCGTGATCACCGCGCCGGCGAACAACTGCCCGAATTGCAGGCCGAACACCGTGACCAGCGGCAGCAGCGCCGTGCGCAGCGCGTGCTTCAGGATCACGACCGGTTCCGACACCCCCTTCGCCCGTGCGGTGCGCACGTGGTTCTGGTTCAGGGTTTCCAGCAAGGTGCTGCGCACCAGCCGGGTGAACAGGGCGATGCGGAAGAACGCCAGGGTGAAGGCCGGCATGATGTAATGCCGCAGGCTGCCGGCACCCGACGCCGGCAGGACATTGAATGCCACGCTGAAGAAATAGATCAGCAGGATGCCGAGGAAGAAGGTCGGCACCGACGAGCCGAGCACGGACAGGCTGCGCAGCACCCGGTCCGCCACCCCATCGGGCCGCACCGCCGCCCAGATGCCGAACGGCACGCCGAGCAGAACGGCGACGCCGATCGAGAGCCCGACGAGTTCCAGGGTGACGGGCACGCGTTCCAGGATCAGGCGCATCGCCGGCTGGCCGCTGTAGTAGGAGACACCGAGGTTGCCGTGCAGCACGCCCGCCAGGTAGCGGACGTACTGCACGGCGAGCGGCCGGTCCAGGCCCAGCGCGGCCCGCAGAACGGCGCGGGAATGCGCGCTCATCTGCTCCGGCGCCAGCACGGCGATGGGATCGCCGGTGGCGTGGATCAGCAGGAAGACCAAGCTGACCACCACCCACAGGGTGAACAGTGCCTGCCATGCCCGGGTAAGCAGGAAGCGCAGCATCCGCGGGGCTTATTTGCGCTGCATCTGCCAGGCCAGGATAAGCCCGTCCGGGCGTTCGTTCCAGACGACGCCGTTGGCGACGCCGGCGATCTCGTCCTGGAAATAGAGCGGGATGTAGGCGATGTCCGTCCGGTCCGCGAGCGCATAGGCCGCGCGTTCCAGCTTCACGCGCGCGGCATCGTCGAAGCTGCCGCTTGCCTTCGCGATCAGCGCATCGGCTGCCTGGCTGCAATAATGCTCGCGGTTGACATGGCCGAACCCGAGCTTCGCATCGCGGCAGTGGAACATCGAATTCCAGGTCGACAGCGGATCGACGCTGCCCCAGCCGGCGAGATAGAAGGTGAAGTCGCCGCGGTTCATCTGCGGGAAGAACACGGCCTTGGGGATCGCGTTCACCTGCACGATGATCCCCACCTGCTGCAGCATCCCGGCCAGCGCCTGCGCCACCAGAGAATCTTCCAGGTAGCGGTCGTTGGTCGCGTCCAGGCGCACGGTGAAGCCGTGCGGATAGCCTGCCGCCGCCAGCAGCTTACGTGCATCGGCGAGGCTGTACGGGAAGCGCTTCAGGCCGCGGTCGAAGGATTCCATCAACGGCGGCATGAACTGGGTCGCGACCGTGGCCGCGTCGTTGAAGATCTTCTCACGCAGCAGGCCGACGTCGATCGCCTCATAGACTGCCTTGCGCACCCGCGGATCGAGGAACGGGTTCTTTTCCCCCGCGGCCATGCCGGGCGATCCGGTCTCGCGCCAGTCGTCCATAGCCAGGTACATCGTGCGCGTGCCGGGGACGGAGGTGATGCGCGCCCGGCCGCTGTTCTTCACCCGTGCGAAATCTTCCGGATTGATCTTCTCGGCGACCTCGATCTGCCCCGACAACAGGGCGGCGAGCCGGGTCGCACCGTTCGGGATGCTCTCCAGCCGCACGAATTTGAAGGCGACGGGGTGGCCCCAGTAGCCCTTCCAGGCGCGGAGATCGAGATGGTCCTCCGCGAGCCAGGACACGAAGCGATAGGCACCGGTGCCGATCGGATGAGCGGCGAACGCGGCCCGCCCTTCCTTCTTGATCAGCGCTTCCGGCATCACCGGAATGGCGGAGAGATGGACCGGGAACAGCGGGTCCGGCCGGCTGAACGCCACCTCGAGCGTGGTCGGGTTCACCACCTTGTAGCCGGTGACGTCGTTCACGAACTCCCGCATCTGCGATTTCGGGTTGTTCGCCGCGTCCATGATCGATCGGCCGACGTCCTCGGCGGTCATCGGCATGCCGTTCTGGAACGTCACCCCGGCACGCAAGGTGAGCTGCCAGGACAGCGGGGCGAGGTTCTTCCATGCCACGGCGATGCGCGGCACCGGCTTGCCCTGCGGACTGAGGATCGTCACCGTGTCGAAGATATTGCGCTGCCAGGATTCCGTGGTCGTTTCGCTGCGCATGATCGGGTCGAGCGTGGTGGCCCCGCCCTTGAACGCAACGACCAGGGGGTGCTGCGCGCTGTCGCCGAGCGCCGCCTGGGCGGCGGGCGACTGGGCGAGCAGGCAAGCTGCGGTCCCGCAGGCGGCCAGCAGCCGGGTGGTCCAGGATGGCATCGGTCTTATCCTCCGGTGGGTATGGACGCGGCACGTATGCCGGCGTTGCGCGATCGCGTCGTGCGCAGCCTTTAGCCACGTCACGCCGGCACCTCAATCGCGCCGGCGTGCACGATGTCGTCGCGGATGCAGGCGGTGAAACGCCCCGGTTCGACCTCGCGCAGCGCTGGCCGGGCCTCGGCGCAGGCGGGCAGCGCATGGCGGCAGCGGGTGCGGAACGGGCAGCCGGAGGGCGGATTGGCCGGGCTCGGCATCTCGCCCTCCAGCACGATGCGCCGCCGCGGCGCCCCCGGGTCGGGCACCGGCACGGCAGACAGCAACGCCGCGGTGTAAGGGTGCAGCGGCCGGCGGCACAGCGCGCGGCTTTCCGCCACCTCGACGATATGGCCGAGGTACATCACCGCGATGCGGTCGGCGATGTATTCGACCACCGCCAGGTCGTGGGCGATGAACAGCAGGGTGAGCCCCAGCCGCGCACGCAGGTCGGCGAGCAGGTTCACCACCTGCGCTTGGATGGAGACGTCGAGCGCGGATACCGGCTCGTCGGCGACGATGAAATCCGGCTCGCAGGCGAGCGCCCGGGCAATGCCGATGCGCTGGCGCTGCCCGCCGGAGAACGCGTGCGGAAACCGCTGCATCGCCGCCGTCGGGAGCCCGACCATGGAGAGCAGCGCCGCCACCCGTTCCCGCCGCGCGGCCCGGCTCGGCGCCAGGTGGTGGATCAGCAGCGGCTCGGTGAGCGCCTGCTCGATCGTCAGGCGCGGATTGAGCGCGGAGAACGGGTCCTGGAACACGAGCTGCATCCGCCGCCGGAACGGTCGCAGCCCCGCCTCGTCCAGCCCGGCGATGTCGGTGCCGTCGAACACGATGCGCCCGGCGCCCGGCGGCAGCGCCCGCAGCACCGCGCGCCCCACCGTGGTCTTGCCGGAGCCCGATTCCCCCACGAGGCCGAGGATTTCGCCGCGTCCGATCGTGAAGCTCACGTCTTCCACCGCGCGCACAACGCCGCCGGCGCGGGCGAACATCCCGCGCCGGATGGGGAAGCTTTTGGACAGGCCCTCCACCTGCAGCAGCGCCGCGCTCACGCTGCCGCCTCCGCGAGCATCCGCCAGCGGGCGCAGCGCACCACATGGTCGTCCCCGCACGCTTCCATGGCGGGCACGGCGGCATCGCAGATGCCGGACAGCGCATGGGCGCAGCGCGGGTGGAAGCTGCAGCCGTTGGGCTGATGGAACGGGCTCGGGGTGTCGCCGGGAATCGCTTCCAGACGCTGCGTCGCCGCCCCCTCTGTGGACAGGCGCGGCACCGAGCGCAACAGCCCCTGCGTATAGGGCATGCGCGGGGCGGCAAACAGCGCGGCCGTCGGCGCCTGCTCCACCACCCGGCCTGCGTACATCACCGTCACCCGGTCGGCGATCTCGGCCACCACGCCGAGGTGGTGGGTGATGAACAGCACGGCCATCCCGATCTCGCGCTTCATCCGCGCGATGAGGTCGAGCACCTGCGCCTGGATCGTCACGTCGAGGGCAGTGCTCGGTTCGTCGGCGATCAGCAGCCGCGGCCGGCAGGCGAGCGCCATCGCGATCATCACCCGCTGCGCCATCCCGCCCGAGATCTGGTGCGGATAAGCCGCGAGTCGCGCCTCCGGGTCCGGAATGCCGAGCAGGGCCAGCATGTCGGCAGCGACCCGCAGGGCCGCGCGCCGGTCCTTGCCCTGATGAAGGCACACGGTCTCCGCGATCTGATCGCCAAGGGTATAGACCGGGTTCAGGGAGCTCATCGGCTCCTGAAACACCATCGCGATCTCGTCGCCGCGGATGCGCCGCAACGCGCGCCGGGACAGCCGCAGCAGGTCGCGCACCTCTCCGTCACGACCACGGAACAGGACGCGCCCGCCGACCACTTCGCCAGGTGGGCGCGGGACGAGGCCCATGACGGCCAGGCTGCTAACGGATTTGCCGGAGCCGGATTCCCCCACTACGGCGAGGGTCTCGCCCTCGCGCACGTCGAAGCTCACGCCATCGACGGCGTTGGCGACCCCTTCGTCGGTGCTGAATCGCACCCGCAGGTCCTGGACACTCAGCAACGAATCGCGACGGGCGGTCATGGGCGGACAGGATGGTATCGGCGCCCCTAAGGAGCGTCAAACTGCCTGCACCATCGTCGATCGACGGCGCGACGCGGCGGATTTGCTCCCCGTCGGGCCCGCCCGCGCGTGCCTGCCCGAGACCGTCGCGGCCGCAGTGACGTTGCGGCCTGTCGCGCCACGTTCCCGGCGAAGCCGCTTCTCCCCCTTCAACCCCACCGCTGCGCGGCGTCAGCACACTGCGTCAGCAAATCACAACGGCCAAAAAAGGCCGGACTGACACGGCAAGAGACCGACGAACTCACCGCGGCCAACCGCAAAGCACGCCTCGGCCCACTCGATCACACGTTCTACGCCATGCTGGCCGAAGAGGATGCGCAATGAGACCTCTCCTCGCACTTTGTGCTGGGCGCAGGTCCGTTATCCGCAACCTGTGGCCCGCCTGTCTCCGCACGGTAAGGGCTGGAAGAGTTGGCAGCGACAGGCCCGCGGCTGTTCGACTTCGGCCGGAACTGCCTGTGACCCGGATGTCTGGATCCGCGGCGTGAGCTCCGAAAGCAATTCGTCCCGCTTCCACCCATGACTGCCGAAAGGGGACGCTGATATTCATGCCTGCTTTCGGGAAATGAACCGCATCGCCTGAGCGACCAGCAAGGGCACGGAGCGGTATCCGTCTGATGACTCGCGGATTGCGGCCGACGCCTGCCTCTTGTTGCGCCCGGTAGGCGATCGTCGAATACTGTCGGGGTGACGCCCTCGGGCCGCAAAGCGCGTTCGCCCCGCGTGTCGATGACGGCGCGGCGCTCCAACGGCCCGATGGAGGGCCGAGACGAACACCTATGGAGGAAGCTCGATGTCATTCTACCGCGGCATGACCTGCGAGAACGTGACCATCAGAGGCGACAATGGAACGCCGATAACCGCTTACGTGGCCAGGCCATACGGTCCCGGCCCCTTCCCGGGCGTCGTGCTGGTCCACCATCTACCGGGCTGGAGCGAGCTCTACATCGAGACGACACGTCGGTTCGCGCATCACGGCTATCTCGCGATCTGCGCCAACCTCTACGAGCGCGAAGGCGGCGGCAGCGACGCCAACCCGGACGACGTCGCCGCCAAGGTGCGCGCCGAGGGCGGCATTGCCGACTCCCAGATGGTCGGCGATACCGAAGGCGCCGTGAAGTGGATGCGGGCGCAGCCCAATCACAACGGCAAGGTCGGCCTTTTCGGCTCCTGCTCGGGCGGTCGGCACGCCTTCATCTATGCCTGCCAGCGGAAGGACGTCGATGCTTGCGTCGAGCTTTGGGGTGGCCGCGTGGTGATGGGCAAGGAGGAACTCAATGCCAAGACGCCCGTCGCGCCGATCGACATGACGAAGGACCTGTGCTGCCCGCTGCTCGGCCTGTTCGGCAACGACGATCGCGCACCGAGCCCGGAGCAGGTGAACCAGCACGAGGCCGAACTCAAGAAGCACGGCAAGACCTACGAGTTCCACCGCTACGACGGTGCCGGCCACGGCTTCTTCTATTGGCACCGGCCGCTCTACCGGCCCGAGCAGGCGATGGATGGCTGGAGCAAGGTGTTCGCCTTCTTCGGCAAGCATCTGGCGAAGTAGGAGGTCCGGACATGTGCACGTCCATCATCGAGATCGTGCGCGCGGAGGGCATGGCAAAGCGCGGGCGACGAATGGTTCCCGCTCTCCAAGACGGTGGTTGCCTATGACCACGCGCGCCATGCACCGCTAGGCGATGTCATCACGCTCGACTTCATCAACACGGACCTCGACCCCGGTGCGCGGGCGGGGATCGAGCTGACCTTGGAGACGGCCAGGGAGCTGCGTGCCGCTCTTGACCGGGCGATTGCCGCCGCCGAGTTCGAGGAGGCGAACGTGCGGGGCAAGGGCGCCCTGCGCAGGCTGGTTCGGGCTGCGTGACACATTAAGTCCGGCTACACCCGGCCGCGGGCCGCAAGCTGCAGCAGTTCGGCTGGCATACGACCTGAGGCCGCCCCGGGCCACCTCTCAGTGGGCAGGGCGGCGGGACGCCGCCATTGAACCGGCCGCGCGCCGGTTCGATACTGGCCGCCTCGCGTGCCCGACCACCCGATGCGCGCCGGGCCGGTGCGGTAGGTCGAGCCGCCGCGAGACACCAGGGCGGGTGCTCCGCCGGGAGGAATTACCATGAAATACGTCATGCTCGGAACGATCGACGCCGCCTGGACCGGCAAGCACGCCGAACGGGTCAGAACGGCACAGGCGAAACTGAAGACGCTCGGGATCAAGCTCGAATCGGTGCTCTACACGCAGGGGGCCTACGACTTCGTCGATGTGGTGGAGGCGCCGAACCCGGAGGCGATGTTGAGCTTCGCCGTCTGGTACGTGGGCCAGGGCCTCGGCCGGATCCAGAGCCTGCCCGCCTTCGAGGCGAAGGCTTTCGAAGCCGCGATCAAGCAGGCCGCCGCGTAACCCCGGCCGCACGCACGCCGCGGCGGCGGGCCGACGGGAGCCGCCCGCCGTCGCGACAGGGCGCGAATGAGAGAGAATAAGGAGCCTGGATTCCTCCGATGACCGGCTACTTCGGCCGTCACGGGTGGAGAGCCGCCGGTCCGCTTCCGCTCCGCCGGCGAGTGAAGCGGACGTTCCGCCGCCGGTGGCTTGGGTTGGCCGGGAGCGGACTGGCGGCTTTGAGGCGGGCAGCACGGAAAAGCTGGGACTGGGCCTGACTGGACGCTGCGGCAGCGACCGATCCAAGCCGGCTGCTACAACACTCCCAGGTCGATCCCAATCGTTGAAATTCCACGATGATCGCCAGCAGCGGTTTGGCGACATCGTCCGCATAGGCGACCGACCCGCGGAGGGCCGCCGGGGGGATCGCTGCAGCAGCACGGGGCATCCGCGTACATCTGCGGTTCAAATCCCTCGCTTCCTTACACAGGCACGGGGCAAGGAAGCCGAATGCGGCCCGCCGCCGTCCGACCCGACGCCGCCCGCATGCAACAGGGTTTGCGATAAGAGCGAATTCCTTAGACTGTACGATCTGCGACACGCGTTCGCCGTCGCTTCACTCGTCGACGACCCGGACAGTATTTACCGGCATTCCGAACATCTCGGGCACACCTTGGTCTCAACGACCGAGATTTATACCGGACATATTCGTCGTGATGAGGCCATGTGGCGCTATAGCCGTGAGCCTATGCTCTTCGGTTCGCTGGCCACGCCTGCCCATCCCACGCCAGACGGCGGCAGCCATACAGGGCCAAACCGCGGTAGGTCGGCACAACAGCCCAAAAACCGTTATCGCTTGTAGCGGTCCACCTACAGGGATACGCAATTCCTGCCGAGATATCAAACACTTGGCGGAGGGAGGGGGATTCGAACCCCCGGTACGGGTTTACCCCGCACAACGGTTTAGCAAACCGCCGCCTTCAGCCGCTCGGCCATCCCTCCGTCACCACAGCCCCCCCGACTTAAGCGGGCCACGGCCCGGCGTCAAACCGCCCGGATCAGCTCAGCGCCACCTCGAACCCGCGCTTCGTCGCCGGGCGCGCCATCATGGTCTCGTACCACCGCTTCACGTTCGGGAAGTCGGCAAGATCGACCAGGTGCCGTTCGTGCCGCCAGGCCCAGCCGAGGATGGCGAAATCGGCCATCGACACCTCGCGCGGCGACGAACGGCACGCTCGCCCAGCCGTTTGTCGAGCACGCCGTACAGCCGCCGTGTCTCCTTCGTATAGCGCTCCAGCCCGTAGCGCCGGTCGGCCTCGTTCTCCACCTGCAGGAAATGGTGCACCTGGCCGGGCATCGGCCCGAAGCCGCCCATCTGCCACATCAGCCATTCCAGCACCGGCACCTGCGCCCGCGCGTCGAGCGGCCAGAACTTGCCGGTCTTCATCGCCGAGGTAGATCAGGATCGCGCCCGATTCGAACACGCTGATCGGCGCCCCGCCCGGCCCGTCCGGATCGACGATCGCCGGGATGCGGTTGTTCGGGCTGATCTTCAGGAATGCCGGGTCGAATTGTTCGCCCTTGCTGATGTTCACCGGATGGACCGTGTAGGGCAGGCCCATTTCCTCCAGCGCGACGCTGATCTTGCGTCCGTTCGGCGTGTTCCAGGTCTAGAGTTCGATGGCCATGTCGCGTTCCCCCTTTGCCTGGGGGGAGTGTGCGCGGTTGTCCGCCGGGGCTCAAGCCGTGCGTGGCGGGTTTCGCGCCGTCGGTCGCGGTCGCCCCCTGCCCCGGATCGGTTCGCGGCGTCGGCGGCGACGGCCCGTATACAGGTCGGGCTGCACGACGCCTCCTTGTGGTGGGGGAAAAAACAGGGCGCAGCCCATGATGAGCACGGCGAAGGCGACGCGCCGCCCGATCGACGGAGCCGTTTGCCTGCCCTCCCGCGGAGCGGCATCATAGGCGGCGAAGCCTGCTCCAACTCCAGGTGCGCGCCATAAAGTCCCCTCGTTCGACCTCCATTCCCAAGGCCATGCAGGCGACCTACGACGAGGTGGTCGCGCTGACGGACGCGTTCTGCCGCGACCACCTGAATGATGAATACCGCGACCTGGCCCGTGCGATGACGGCGGCTCTTTGTCGCAAGCGCCCCAGCCCGCTCGCCTCCGGCCAGCGACGCACCTGGGCCTGCGGCATCGTCTACGCGTTGGGCCAGATGAACTTTCTGTCCGACAAGGCAACCCAGCCGTACATGGCAATGGCCGACCTCTGCGCCGCCTTCGCCGTCGGGCCGAGCACGGCAAGCGCCAAGGCCCGGGTCATCTCGGACCTGCTGGGCGCGCACCGCATGGATCCGGCCTGGATGCTCCCCAGCATAATCGACCGGAACCCGCTGGTGTGGATGGCCGAGTTCAACGGCATGGTCGTCGACCTGCGTGACATGCCGCGCGAGGTGCAGGCGTTCGCCTTTGAGAAGGGCTTGATCCCGTATATTCCTGCGGACCGGACGTAGCCGACGGGGGCCGTCCGGTTTGCGGTCGCACCGCGAGCGATTGCCGAAAGGCCACGGAGGGCGCCGTCGGTCAGGTTTTGACCGGCCGCCGCCCGCACCGGCGCGCGACCGGGGCGCACCACCGCGCATCAGAGCAATCCGCCGGCCAGAAGCCCGATCGCAGCCCAGCCGGGGAGCCAACTCGCCTTGGTTTCGGCAATCGCGGCAGCGCCCAAGGAGGGCAGAGCCAGCGAGACAGCCTACTCCAGAACGATCGTCAGCTTGGCGGCCAGGTCGCTACCCGCGGCCAGTTGGGCTTTGATCGCCTGCCGCGCCTAGCGCAGCACTTCCTCCGCCATAGCCGTGTTCAGCGGCAGCCCTCCTGACGCCAGCGTCGCTCCCGACGGCTGGGAAGCGCCAGCAATCGTCACCCGCCCTACCCTTCCTCCCGCTCGATCGCCGCCCCGCACGAAGCGAGCTTCCGCTCCACCGCCTCATACCCTCGATCCAGGTGGTAGACCCGGTTCACCACCGTCTCCCCCCGCGCCGCCAGCCCCGCCAGCACCAGCGACACCGAGGCCCGCAGATCGGTCGCCATCACCGGCGCCCCCGACAGCGTCGGCACCCCGCGCACGATCGCCGAGGCTCCGTGCACGTTGATCCGCGCCCCCATCCGGTTCAATTCCGGAACGTGCATGAAGCGGTTCTCGAAGATCGTCTCCGTCACCATCGCCGCCCCCTCCGCCACCGCCATCAGCGCCATGAATTGCGCCTGCATGTCGGTCGGAAACCCGGGATAGGGCTCGGTCATCGCATCCGCGCCGTGCAGCCCGTTCAGCCGGCGCACCAGCAGCGCATCGGCCTGTTCCTCGATCTCCACCCCAGCCTCGCGCAGCACGCGCGCCACCGCGCCGAGATGTTCCAATTGCGCACCCACCAGCCGCACCGACCCGCCGGTGATCGCCGCGGCACAGGCATACGTGCCGGTCTCGATCCGATCCGGCAGGATCGCGTGGCGCGCGCCCGCCAGCCGCGCCACCCCCTCGATCACCAGCCGATCGGTGCCGATGCCGGTGATCCGCGCGCCCATCGCAACAAGACACGCCGCGAGATCGCCGATCTCCGGCTCCCGCGCCGCATTCACCAGCACCGTCTGCCCGTCTGCCAGCGCCGCCGCCATCAGCAGATTCTCGGTCGCACCGACCGAGGCGAACGGGAACACGATGGTTGCGCCACGCAACCGTCCGCGCACCGCGGCATGGATGTAGCCGGCGTCCAGCGTGATCTCGGCGCCCATCTGCTCCAGCCCCTTCAGGTGCAGATCGACCGGCCTGGTGCCGATCGCGCAGCCGCCCGGCAGGGACACCCGCGCCTCCCCTACGCGCGCCAACAACGGCCCCAGCACCAGCACGGAAGCGCGCATCTTGCGCACGATGTCATACGGCGCCTCGGTGTTGGTGATCGCCCCGCCCAGGCGCAGCACCCGCCCCTCCGGCTCCACGGCGATGCCGTGCTGCGCCAGCAGTGCGGCCATGGTGTCGATGTCGGCCAGGCGCGGGACGTTGCGCAGTTCCAACCGCTCGTCGGTCAACAGACCGGCAGCCATCAGCGGCAGCGCCGCGTTCTTCGCGCCGCCGATGGCGATGTCGCCCGATAGCGGGCGGCCGCCTTTGATGCGAATGCGGTCCATTATGCTGGGGCTTTCTTGAGGAGGAAGGGGAGCAAGGCCAGGGGGCTCTGCCCCCTGGACCCCCGGCAAGGGACAAGTCCCTTGCATCCCTTGGGGGGGCTTCGCCCGGGAGCGGGGTGGGTGCGGGGGGTGGAGCGGCAGGGTGGCACGGGGCAAGAGCGCCCGGGCGCTCTTGCCCCGTGCCACCCTGCCGCCCCACCCCCCGCACCCACCCCGCTCCCGGGCGAAGCCGTCGCAGGGGTCCAGGGGACTTGTCCCCTGGCGGGGGGTCCAGGAGGGCAGCGCCCCCCTGGCCTTGCTCCCCTCACAACCGCGGCAGCGCGACGCCGCGCTGGTGCATGTATTTCCCCGCCTTGTCGGCGTAGCTCGTTTCGCAGGGTTCGTTTCCTTGCAGGAACAGGAACTGGCAGATGCCCTCCCCGGCGTGGATCTTGGCCGGCAGCGGCGTCGTATTGCTGATTTCGATCGTGACCTGGCCTTCCCATTCGGGTTCCAGCGGCGTCACGTTCACGATGATCCCGCAGCGCGCATAGGTGGATTTGCCGAGGCAGATCACCAGGATATCGCGCGGGATGCGGAAATACTCCACCGTCCGCGCCAGCGCGAAGCTGTTGGGCGGGATGATGCAGACCTCGGTGCGCCGATCGACGAAGCTTTGCGGCGCGAACGCCTTGGGGTCGATCACCGCCGAGTCGATGTTGGTGAAGATCTTGAATTCGTCCGCCACCCGCGCGTCGTAGCCGTAGCTGGACAGGCCGTAGCTGATCACGCCCTCGCGTTTCTGGGCTTCGACGAACGGCTCGATCATGCCGTGGGTGGTCGCCATGTGGCGGATCCAGCGGTCGGACATCACGGGCATCGGGCTGGTGCACTCCCGCGGCCCGGATCAAGGTGGGCGCGCTCCGGCCCGTCTCTACCGCAGCCGGCCGGGGGCGGTAAACGTCCGTGTCAGTCCTGCGACGGCGGAGGCGCCTGGCGGGCGCGTGCCTGCTCCTTGCGCTTGCGTAGATTGGCGCGGAGCGCGGCGGCTTCGCGGGCACGCCTTGCCTTCGCCTCGGCGCCGGGATTCGGCGGGGCGGGCTCGACCGGGCGGCGGGGAGGATCGGAGGGCGGCGCGGGATCCATGACGGCAGACACGGGGGCGGCAGGCTCGGGGGCGGCAGAATCGGGCTCCGGTGCCCCGGCGGTCAAGCGCCGCATGCTACGCCAGGATCGTCCGCAGCGCCTCCAAAGTGCGCGCCTGCCCGGTCTCCGCCGCCACAAGCGCGGCAGCCGCGGCACGCAGCCGTTCCCACAGCGCCGGATCGCGGTAGAGCCGCACCACCGCGGCGGCGAACCCGGCCGGGTCGTCGACCTCGGCCGTCAGCACCGCCTCCTCCCAGCCGAGCTGGCGGGCGAGCAGCCCGGTGGCGACGATCGGCACCCCGAAGGACGCCGCCTCGTGCAGCTTGTAGGGCAGCCCGGCGGCGAATCGGGTCGGCGCCACGAACACCCGGTGCGCGTTGTACAGCGGCACGACGTCGCCCACCGGCCCGCGCAGGGAGATGCGCGGATGCGCAGCAAACTCCTCGAGATCGACCTCTGGACCCAGGTAGCCGGCGACGGTGAGTTGCGTCTCCCAGCCCAGCTCCGCCGCAATGCGCGGCAGCACCGCATCGACGAACCACGCCAGCGCGTCGTGGTTCGGCGAGCTAGGCTCGTGCATCGCGCCCAGGAACAGCAGGCCGGAGCGCGCGGCGAACGGGCGCGGCGTCAGGCGGACCTCGCGCACATGGCCGATCACGCTGACCGACGGCAGGCCGCGCTGGCGCAGCACCGAAGCCTCCGCCTCGCTCACCGCGACCACGTGGCGACAGAGGCCGGCGTCGGCGAATTCCTCCGCCAGCGCGGCATCGAGGTCGAAACCCTGGTCGGGCGCCGTGATCCGCGCCCGCTCGGCCGCGCGCAGGGACGCGATCGCCTCGGTGTCCAGCACGATCGCCGGGCGGCGCGCGGCGCCGGCGAGCGCGCGCTCGAGCGCCGGGCGCAGGCGGCGTAGGTTATGCGTGCGCGCGATCCAGATCGCGTCATAGAAGCCGGCGCGCTCGCCAAGCAACGCTTCGACATCCTCGACACCGCGGTCGTGCAGCAGCTCGACCGTCTCTGGCAGGTCCGCGAACTGGGCCGCCAGGTCGAAGCGCGCCCGCTGCATCCCGAGCACGCTCACCGCCCAGCCGAGCTCGGCCATGGCGCCCAGTAGATCGGCCGAACGCACGAAGCCCGAGCCGGCGCGGCGCACCGGCGCCATGTCGTCGATGAACAGCAGCCGCGGCGGCGCCGGTTCCGGCGTACGGGCGAGCAGATGTCGCTTCGGATCCGGAAGGAATCGGAAGCGCAGCACCGCCGCGTGCCTCTCGACCAGGCGCGCCGCGGCGGCCCGTGGGGCATCCTCGGCCGCCTCGTCCTCCGCCGCCGCGAGCAGCATCTGGGCCGCCACCGCCGGGTCGTACAGCAGCCGCAGCCCGTCGGCGGCGAGCAGCAGGCCAAGCTCCGCCACCGCGGCCTCGGGCGCGTCCGCGAACGCCGTATCGAACCCGCCGCGCGCAGCCAGATCCTCCCGCCGGGCGAACAGCAGCCCCGGCGCGCAGGCATCGGCCGGGCGCAGGAACGTCGCCTCCGGCGCCAGCGGATGCGCGCCCGCCTGGTAGGGGCTGAGGCTGCCGTCGCGCCAGAGAATGAGCCCGGCGTCCGCCAGCACCCCCTCCGGCCGCAGCCTCCGCCCACCCACCGCCCCCGCGGTCGCATCCGCGCCCAGCCGGGCCAGCCCGGCGGCGAGGCTGCCGGCCAGCAGCTCCACCGCCGGCGACAGGAACAGCACCACCGACGCGGTCGCCGCCGCGAGCCCCGCATTCGCCCCGCGCAGCCAGCCGATATCCTGCGCAAACCCCAGCCACGCGGCCCCGCGCGCATAGCGCGCGATCTGCCGCGTCTCGTCGGTGGAGCCCGCATCCACCAGGATCAGCTCGATCGCACCCGCGAACCCGCCGCGCAACGTGGCCAGGGCGGCCAGGGCGGCGGCGAAGCCGTCACGCAGCACCATCACCACCGCAACGTCCGGCGGCCCGGCGCAGGTGAAATCGAGCGGCGTGCGCGCCAGTCCCGGCAGCAGCGCCGCGGCGCGCCGCGCCAGCAGCGCCGTCGCCGCCGCGCGATCCGGCAGCACATCCGGCAGCGGTGCACCGGCAAGCCCCCCTTGCCGCCCGAACAGCAGGAAATGGGAATACGCCTCGCGCGCCACCCCGGACTTCGATCGCCGCGCGCACCGCCGGATACTGCGCGGCATACCAGGCCAGATCGAGCGCCGCGCAGGGGCTGCGCAGCTCGAACGCGCCATGGTGCAGGAAGTGCTGGTAGCCGGAGCGCCAGGTGCCGGCACGCACCGCCTCGGCCACGTCCGGATAGCGCGCCAGGTAGAAAGCCTCCGAGAACCACGGCAACGGATCGCGCGCCGAGCCCGCCGGGGCAGTCAGGTAGTGGTGCAGCGCACCGATCGGCGCGGCCTCGGGGTGGCGGGCGAGGTACCATGCCGGATCGAACCATGGCGTGGTCGTCGGCTCCGCCCCGCCGGCGGCGCACGCGTCCAGGTACCAGGCGAAACATCCCTGCGCGGCAGCAGCGCCCGCCACTGCCGCCGACAGGTGCGCCCGCACCCAGGCGGGATCGAGGAACAGGCTGCCGGAGCGGCCCTCGCGATCGCCCACCCGCAGGTAATGGTCGTAGCCGTTGGCGAAGCCGCCGGCGCGCAACGCCTCCTCCGTCAGGTCGGGGTAGCGGGCGAGGTAGAGCGCTTCGTCGAACAGCCAGTGCGGCGCGATGCCGCGCCCGCTGGCGCGGCAATAGGTGTCGAAGCCGGACTCCGCCTCGCCGTCGCGGATGGCCGCGCGCGCCCCAGCTTCGTCGAACCACCGGTTGGGCGTCAGACCCGCCGCCTGGCCGTGATCGAAATAATGACACAGCGCCGCCGCCGGCTCGGCCGGGGCGTCCGGCCCCAGGGAGGCGCAGAGGGAGGCATAATGCGCGGCATCGAACACCGCCCAGGCGACCGACGTCTGTCCCGGCAGCCCGAGCACCTGCCGCGCCGGCCCGGGCGGCAGGCCCGGCGGCGTCCCGGCGTCCGCCGCGTCCATGTCCGGCGGCGCGTCTATCGGCGCCGCTCGCTCAGCACCACGCCGGCCGCCTGCAGCGCGGCGATCTCCTCGGCCGAGAACCCGTGCGCGCCAGCACGTCCACCCCGTGTTCGCCGAACCGCGGCGGCACCGCGCGCGTGCCGCCCGGCGTGCGCGACAGCTTGATCGGCGTGCCGAGGCCGCGGTACCAGTCGAGCTCCGTCACCATGTTCGCGATGCGCGGTGTGCGGCGCGGTCGTCGCCTCGTCCACCCACAGCACCGGGCCGGCCGGCACGCCGGCGCGGATCAGCCGCAGCGCAATCTCCTGCCCGTCCGCGTCCGCGAACGCCGCCTTCAATTCCGCCGTCAGCGCCGCCGCGGTTGTCGTTGCGCGCGCCGTTGTCGGCAAAGCGCGGATCGGTCGGCGAGATGCGGCCGGCCGATCACCTCGGCACAGCTTGCGGAACTGGCCGTTGTTGCCCGACGCGATGAAGATCTCGCCGGTCCGGGTCGGGAACTTGTCGTACGGCACCAGGTTGGGATGCGGATTGCCGGTGCCCACCGGCCGCTTGCCGTTCAGGAAGAAATTCGCCGCCTGCGGATGCAGCAGCGCCAGCCCGCAGTCATACAGCGTCATGTCCAGATACTGCCCGCGGCCGGACCGCGCCGCGCTCGTGCAGCGCCATCAGGATGCCGATCGCGGAATAGAGCCCGGTGCCCATGTCGACGATCGCGGTGCCGAGCCGCATCGGCCCGGTGGTCGCGTCGCCGTTGACGCTCATCAGCCCGGTCATCGCCTGCAGGATCGCGTCGTAGCCCGGCAAGCCGCCCAGCGGCCCGTCGGCGCCGAAGCCGGAGATGCGGCAATGGATCAGCCCGGGAAATCGCGGCGCCAGGTCCGCCTCATACCCCAGCCCCCATTTCTCCATCGAGCCGGGCTTGAAGTTCTCGACCAGCACGTCGGCGCCGTCGAGCAGGCGCAGCAGCACCTCCCGGCCCTCCGGCTCGGCCGAGATCAAGCGCCAGCGACGCGCTTGTTGCGGTTGACACCGATGAAGTAGCTGCGTCCGCTCGCTGCCGTCTCGATCGGGAACGGGCGGGCCCCCAGTCGCGCACCTCGTCGCCCTGCGGCGGCTCGATCTTGATCGACCTCGGCGCCGTGGTCCGACAGGATCATGGTGCAATAGGGCCCACCCAGCACGCGGGTCAGGTCGATCACCTTGATCCCGGCGAGCGCGCCGGGCGAGCGGGCCAGCCCCTTGCCGGCCGGCCGGTCCGATCCGTCCATCACGCGGCGGCCTCCTCGTTTCTCGTGCGCCCGAACACCCGGCGGCAAAACTCGGGATAGGTTTCCAGCATCTCGTCGCACACCGGCCCGCGCAGCAGCGCCAGTTGCTCCGGCGTCGGATCCGCCGTCACCGGCACCATTTCCGGCGCGTCATAGTCGAATCCGGTCGCGGCCCGGATCGTCGCCGCCGTCTCCCCCGGATGGGTGCTCGCCAGGGCGAACCGCGCCCGCCGGGGATCGAACCGGAACACCGCGCGGCCCGTCACCAACGCCTGCGCATGCCCGCGCCGGAACACCCCGGGCGCCGACACGCCGGGCGCCGAGATCGCGTCGACCCGCGGCACCAGCACGCGCGGCGAATGTTCCTCCCGGAACAGGATCGTCCGGTGCGCCATCATGTACATGAACGCGGAACCGAAACTGCCGGGGAACCGCGCCTCCCGCCCCGGCCAGTCGCCGGTGCCGATCAGGTTGATATTGGCCTGTTCGTCGATCTGCCCGCCACCGAGGAAAAACAGATCGATCCGCCCCTGCCCCGTCAGGTCGAACAGCTCCCGCGTGCCGGCGGTGAACGGATTGCCGGTCGGCTTGTGCAGCAAAGAGAGCCGCACCGGATGCCCGGAGAAACGCACCAGCCAACACGCCGCCGCGGGGATCGGACTCGCCGCGCCCACCGCGATATGCCGCGCCGGCGGCGCAGCAGGATCGACGATCAGCGCCGCCAGCGCCGCTGCCATGCGCTCCTCGGGCCGGGGCTCGGCGCTCATGCCGCAGCCTCGGCCGCGGCGTGATGGACGTAGCGGTCGAGATAGGCGCGGAACCCGTCCTCGGTCTTCGCCAACCGCGCATACTCGGCGTAGTGCGCGGCATCGGCGGGGTATTCATCGAGCAGCGCCGCCGGCCACGCGCCACGCCCGGCCACCGCCACCGCCTCGATATAGGTCGCCGAAATCGTGCCGGCGGCGAGACGCTCGTCTTCCAGCAGATTGCCGTCGACCATCCGCTCCACCGTGACCAGGCTGCGCTGCGCGGCATGCGCCATGGTGGCGAGTTCGTGCCGGCGGCCGACATAGACGTTGCCGTCGCGATCGGCCATCACCGCGTGGAAGGCGGCGATGTCGGGGCGCAGTGCCGGCAGCAGCACGATCGGATCGCCCCCCTCGGCATCCGCGGCGGCGAACGGGTTGTCGATCACCCGCCAGTCCGGCCGGTGCGCCAGGATATCGCTGCCCAGGATGCCGCGCAGCGGCATGAAGGGCACGCCCTTCTCTGCCGCCTGCAGCATCGTGTGGATGGCGGGGCAGGTGGCGTCCGTCATGGTGATCCGCCCGGCCTTCAGGGCGGCGGTGAAGCAGGGCGCGAACCCCGCCTCCCCCAGCGACACGCCGGAGCTTTGCACCCCGGCCACGCAGCCGGCGCCGATCAGCAGGTCGGTCGCGTAGCCGGACACCGGCACCCCCAGCAACCGCAGGTTGCGCGCCCCGGCCCGCACCAGGGCGCGGGCGAAGGCCGACGGGGTGAGGGAATTGTCCGGCGGCAGCGCCAGCAAGGCGCCGTCGGGCACCAGGCCGGCCAGTCGATCGAGCGTAAAGGAGCGATCAAGAGCAAGGGAGGGCATGGTGCAATCTCCTGTCCTGCCCCAGATATCACCACTTATGGCGAACGGTCGAGGCGCGGCCGCCGTCGCCCGCGCCGAGCGAACAGGGAGGTCTGTCGGCATGGCTGACGCATCCGAGCCCGCCTTCGGCCAAACCCGCGCAATCCCCCGCCGCCGCTGGGGGATCGGCGTGCTGCTCGGCTCCGGCATCCTGGTCAATTATTTCGATCGCATCAACCTCTCCATCGCCGCGCCGTCGCTGCAGCACGCGTTCGCGCTGCCCCCGGTGCAGCTCGGCTGGCTGTTCAGCGCCTTCTTCTGGTCCTACGCGCTGTCGCAGATCCCGATCGGCCTGATCCTGGATCGTTTCGGCGTCACCCCGGTCGGCCGCATCGGCGCGGCACTGTGGACGGTGGCGACCGGTCTTACCGCGCTCGCCGGCGGCTACGGCGGGCTGATCGCGGCGCGGGTGCTGCTCGGCATCGCCGAGGCGCCCGCCTTCCCCGGCAACGCCAAGGCCACCGGCTACTGGTTCCCGCGCAGCGAACGCGGGCTGGCAACCGCGCTGTTCGATGCGGCGGCGAAATTCTCCAACGTCATCGGCGCGCCGCTGGTCGCGCTCAGCGTCATCCACTACGGCTGGCGCGGCGCCTTCTGGGGCACCGCGATCCTGAGCCTGATCTACACGGTCGGTTTCTGGGCGTTCTACCGCGATCCCGGCGCCGACCCGAAACTCAGCCCCGAAGAGCGCAGCTACATCCGCGCCGGCGGCGCGGCGCGCGAGGGCGCCGGCACGACCGGCGGCGGGGCGATGCTGCTCTATCTGCTGCGCAGCCGGAAGGTCTGGGGCATGACCATCGGCTTCGGCGCCTACGACTATGCGTTCTACCTGTTCCTCACCTGGCTGCCCGGCTACCTGGTGCACACGATGCACATGACCCTGCTGACATCGGCCGGCTACACCGCCATCCCCTGGATCGTCGCCACCATTGCCGATCTCGCCGTCGGCGGCTGGTTGATCGACCACCTGGTCGGCCGCGGCCACGACGAGACGCGGGTGCGCAAGACGGTGCTGGTGGCCGGCATGCTGGCCGGCCTCGCCGTGCTGGGCGCGGTGTTCACCACCACGGTGGGATGGGCAATCCTGTGGATCTCGATCGCGCTCGGCGGGCTTGCCGCGGCGGCGCCAGTCGGCTGGTCGCTGCCGTCCTTGATCGCACCCACCGGGGGCACCGGCACCGCCGGCAGCATCATGAATTTCGCCGGCAACCTGGCCGGCGTCGCCGCCCCGGTCGCCACCGGATATATCGTTGGCCGGACGCACGGTTTCGGCGGCGCGTTCGTCGCCGCCGCGGTCATCCTGCTGATCGGCGTCGCGGCCTACGTCGTCCTGCTCGGACGCATCGAGCCGATCCCCGATCCGCCCGCCGGGTCCGCCTAGTGCTCCGACACAAACAGGTGATTCAGCATGGGTCGGAGCACCAGCTTGTTTTTGTGGGCCAATTCAGCCGACGCCCCGAAGCAGGCGTTGGCATCGGATCACGAACCGCCGATGCCGAAACGTCCCGCGCCTGCCCGCCCCGGCCAGGTGCGGATCGGCATCTCCGGCTGGACCTACGCCCCCTGGCGCGGCGTCTTCTATCCGCGCGGGCTACGGCAGAAGGACGAGCTTGCCTACGCAGCCTCCCGCTTCCGCAGCATTGAAATCAACGGCACATTCTACGGCACGCAACGCCCGACGGCCTTCGCCGACTGGGCCGTCCGCACGCCGCGGGACTTCGTCTTCGCGGTGAAAGCGCCGCGCTACATCACCCACATCCTGCGCCTGCAAAACGCCGAAACCGCGCTGGCGAATTTCTTCGCCTCCGGCCTGCTCCGCCTGGGTACCAAGCTCGGCCCCCTGCTCTGGCAACTGCCGCCCAGTTTCAAATTCGATCCGGGACGGATCGAGACCTTCCTGAAACTTCTGCCGCACACCACCACCGAAGCCGCCGCCCTCGCCCGCCACCACGACAAGCACATGAACGGCCGCGCCTGGACCGAAGCCGGCCCAAGCCACAAGATCCGCCACGCGATGGAAATCCGCCACGAGAGCTTCCGCTCCCCGGCCTTCATCAGGCTGCTGCGCACCCACCACGTCGCGCTGGTCTGCGCCGATACGGTGGACTGGCCGCGGCTGATGGATGTCACCGCCGATTTCGTCTATGTCCGGCTACACGGCTCGGAAGAACTTTACGCCTCCGGCTACGACGACGAGGCACTGGACACCTGGGCCGCCCGCGTCACCGCCTGGGCACGCGGCGGCGAACCGGCAACCCCCGAACGCGCAGACGGACCGGCACAAAAACGAGCACGCCGCGACGTGTTCGTCTACTTCGACAACGACATCAAAGTCCGCGCTCCGCGCGACGCCGCCGCATTGGAGGAGCGCGTGACGCGGACACTGGAAAAGTAAGGCCAGGGAGCAGCGCCCCCCTGACCTCGCTTATCCCAGCGCCGCGACGAGGGCTTCGGCGCTGCGGCCGTTGGCGATGGTGGCGGCGCGGCCGTCCCAGTGGACGCCGTTGACGCGGGCGAAGGCGTGGTTCGCGTATGGGTAGACATGGCAGGTGATGCGGGGGTTCCCTTTCACGGCCGCGATGACTTTGGCGCGGCCTTCGGGCGGGAAGAATTCGTCCTGGTCGGCGATGTGGATCAGGAGCGGTTTGGTGATCTTGGTGAGGTCGCCGAGCAGGTTGTCCAGCCCGACACCGTAGTAGGAGATGTTTATATTGGAATCGGATTGTTCCGCCAGCATGAACGCGAGCCTTCCGCCGAGGCAGAACCCCATGCTGCCGGCGCGGCCGTTGGCGGCCGGCATCTTGCGCGCAGCGGCGATTGTGGCTTTCAGGTCTTCCATGCCTTTCGCCTGGTCGAAGGTGTTGAACAGTTCGAAGGCGCGTTTCCAGTCGGCTTCGGTCTTGTCGGTGATGTCGATACCTGGTTCGATGCGCCAGAACAGGTCGGGGCAGACGGCGATGAAGCCCATGTCGGCGATCCAGGCGGCGGCGTCGCGCATGGCCTGGTTGACGCCGAAAATCTCCTGGATGAGTACGACGACGCCGGGCTTCCCCCCGCCCGGGGTGGCTTTGGGTTCGGCGACGTAGGCGCTGAAGCTGCCTGATCCGTCGGTGGCAGTAAGGGTGATGTTCGGCATGGCGTCTTTCTCCTTCTTGCAGACCGGTCCGGAGCGTCGGCAGGTCGGGGCCGGCGGCGTGTCCCGGGGTATGCCAATGATCCGGCGCCGCATGCCAGTGAAACCGTGTCCGTGAAACCGTGCCCGTGAAACCGTGTCCGTGAAACTCTGGCGCGCCTTCGCAGTGCGCGCAAACCTCCCGCGGATGGGCGCGCAGGGTGTCCGAGGCCAGGCCGCCCGCCGGTCTGCCCTGCGCCGATCGCAGGCCTGCACGCGGCCGGCGCATGCTTACACTTCGCGATGATTTCGTTGCTCCCCCTGCTCGGCTTCGCGGTAGCCATGTATATCACCCCCGGGCCGAACAACATCATGGTCGCCAGCTCGGCCGCCGCGCACGGCCTGCCCGCGACCTTGCCGCACATGGTCGGCATCGCGCTCGGCTTCGCCGCGATGCTGGTGCTGGTCGGCGCCGGGGCGGGGGCGGCGGTGGGGGCCTGGCCAGGCCTCGCGCCGGCGATGCGCTGGATCGGCGCCGGCTGGATCGCCTGGCTCGCCTGGAAGATCGCGACCGCGAAGCTGCCGCATGAAGGCGGGCGCCGCCGGCTGCTCGGGTTCTGGGGCGCGGCCGGGTTCCAGTGGATCAATCCGAAGGCATGGCTGATCGCGCTCGCGGTGGCCGGCAGTTTCATCGTCCCGGGCCATGCCGCCGGCCCGCAGGTGCTGCGGATCGGCCTTGTGTTCCTGGGTTGCAGCATGCCGTGCCTGCTGGTCTGGGCGCTGATCGGCAGCGGGGCGGGACGGCTGCTGCGCGCGCCGGCGCAGTTCCGCGCGTTCAACCTGCTGATGGCAGCGCTGCTGGTCGCCTCCGTGGTGCCGGTGCTGGCCGGCTACTGAGAGCCTCTATTCCAGCCGCGCGATCCCGCCCGTGCCGCTGGCGTCGGAGCGGAGCTGGATCGCTGCCGCCGGCACCCCCGCGGCCTCCAGCGCCGCGGCGATCGCCTGCGCCCGCGCCAGGCCGAGCTTCGTCGCCGCAAGCTGGGCGGTGGGATCGGCCGAGGCCGCGGCGCCGTGGCCCAGCGCCTCGATCGCCCGGCTGCCACGCCGGGCGGCGAGCGCGTGCAGACCGGGCAGTGCCGCCGTCGGCAGCACGGCGCTGCCCGGGGCGAAGGCGACCGCAACCCGATCGGCCGCCGGGCCGGACATGGGAGCCGCCGGGGGCGGCGGCGGACCGGCGGCAGGCGCAGCGGGACGCGCCGAGGCGGCGGCGGCCAGTCCGGCCTGGGCCACCTGCGGCATCGCCGGGGGTGCCGCCGGCATCGTCGGCGGCGGGGCGGCCGGAGCGGTCGCGGCAGCGGTTCGCCCAGTTACCGCTTGTGTGGCCGGCGGGGAAGCCCCGGCACCGGTCGAGGCGGGTGCCGGGGATGTGGTCGCCGCAGGTGGCCCGGAACCGGCCGTCGCCAGCGCCCCGGCCCCTGCCGCCGCGGGACTTGCGGGGGTTGCCGGCGGCAGGGCGGCGCTCTGCACCGGCGTCACCGGCGCCTTGGCCGGAGGCGCCGCCGGCCGGGGCGGCGCGGCGGGGGGCGATACGGGCGGCGCCGTTACCGCCGCCATTGAAGCACTCGCCATCCCGCCCGCCGGCGGCGGTGCCGGCGGCGGCAGGCTGCCCACCCCGAACAGCGCCGGCGCCGTGCTGGGCCGGGACGGATCGGGCAGCGGCGCCGCCTCGGCCAGCAGCCGCGCGTGCGCCCGGTCGGCCACCAGCCCGTTGCTGATCTGTTGCATCGCCGCCAGGTCGGGTGGCGCCGGCGGCGGCGGCACCGTCGCCAGGTTGGGATAGGGCTGGCCCTGGCCGGGCAGCGGCCCTTTCTGCTGCGCGATCACACCGCCCTCCTGGCGGTGGAACCACCCCGCCGGATCGAGCACCGCGCAGCCGCCCAGAAGCCCCGCCAACGCCAGGCCGCCCATCGTCTGCGCCAGCAGTCGCGGCATCCCGCCCGCGGGGGGCAGCCGTGCGGCCGCCTGCCTTGCTGTGCCCGGCGTTACGGTTATGCGACCCATATCTTGAACCCCCTGCCCTCGCCCCCTAGGGTGCGCTCCGATCTTCCGTGCCGACCTCATCGGGCTCCGCCCCCCATCCTATGTCTCCAGGTCACGAACCAGCGGCCGATGTAGCCGCTGCCGCCCCGCACGCAAAGGACGCCGCATGGCCACCACGGAAACGCCCGACACCGCCGGGTTCAAATTGCCCGACCCCGATGTCGTCAGCCGTTCCATGGCCGATATCGCCGAGCGCTCCCAGCGCCTGGTCACCGAATGGCTCGCGCGCCAGGCGCCCGGCGGGCAGACGACCACCACCGCCTCCCCCGACCCGCTCAACATCGGCGGTGCCTTTCTGGAGATGACGGCGCGGCTGATGGCCAACCCGGCGCGGATGATGGCCGCAGGGCTCGGTTTCTGGCAGGACTACCTCACGCTCTGGCAGAACACCGCCAAGCGCATGATGGGCATGACGTCCGAACCGGTGATCGACACACCCAGCACCGACCGCCGCTTCAAGGACGAGGCCTGGCGCGAGAACGAGGTGTTCGACTTCATCAAGCAGTCCTACCTGCTGTCCGCCCGCTACGTGCAGGACGTGGTCACGAAAGTCGACGGGCTCGATCCGAAGACCGCGCAGAAGGTGGATTTCTACGCCCGCCAGTTCATCGATGCGATGAGCCCGTCGAACTTCCTGCTCACCAACCCCGAAGTGCTGCGCAAGACCGCCGAGACGGGCGGGGAGAACCTGCTCAAGGGCCTGAACAACCTGCTGGCCGATCTGGAACGCGGCAAGGGCAAGCTGCGCATCAAGATGACCGACATGGACGCGTTCCGCTTGGGGGAGAACATCGCGATCTCGCCCGGCAAGGTCGTGTTCCAGAACGATCTGATGCAACTGATCCAGTACTCCCCCACCACCGAGACGGTGCTGAAGCGCCCGCTGCTGATCGCCCCGCCCTGGATCAACAAGTTCTACATCCTGGACCTGCGGCCGAAGAACAGCCTGGTGCGCTGGGCGGTGGCACAGGGCCACACGGTGTTCATGATCTCCTGGGTCAATCCGGATGCCAAACTCGCCGAGAAGGATTTCGGCGACTACATGACCGAGGGCTACCTCGCGGCGCTGGACGCGATCGAGAAGGCGACCAGCGAGCGCGAAGTGAACGCGATCGGCTATTGCCTCGGCGGCACCCTGCTCGGCTCGACCCTGGCCTACATGGCAGCGAAGAAAGACGACCGCATCAAGTCGGCCACCTTCTTCGTCAGCATGCTGGATTTCGCCGAAGCGGGCGAGCTCGGCGTGTTCATCGACGAGGAACAGTTGCAGGCGCTGGAAGAGAAGATGAACAAGCGCGGCTTTCTCGAAGGCAGCGAGATGGCCACGACGTTCAACATGCTGCGCGCCAACGACCTGATCTGGTCGTTCGTGGTGAACAACTACCTGCTCGGCAACGATCCGTTCCCGTTCGACCTGCTGTACTGGAATGCCGATTCCACCCGCATGCCGGCGAAGATGCACAGTTTCTACCTGCGCAAGATGTACCAGGAGAATCTGCTGAAGGATGCGGGCGGGATCAGCCTGAAGGGCGTGCCGATCGATCTGCGGAAGATCAAGGTGCCCGCCTATTTCCTGTCCACGCGCGAAGACCATATCGCGCCCTGGAAGAGCACCTATCGCGGCACCCAGTTGTTGTCGGGGAAGAACCGTTTCGTGCTCGCCGCATCGGGGCATATCGCCGGGGTGGCGAACCCGCCGGAGGGGGGGAAATATAGCCACTGGATCAACCCCGACCTGCCGCCCGAGCCGGACGCCTGGTTTGCCGGCGCGACCGAGATCGCCGGCTCCTGGTGGCCGGACTGGCACCGCTGGGTGACCGCACTCGGGCCCGAGAAAGTGCCGGCACGCGTCCCGGGGGACGGCAAGCTGAAGCCGATCGAGGACGCCCCGGGCAGCTATGTGGCGGTGCGGCTGAGCTGACCGGGGTCCGGCCGGGACCAAGCACGAATGCTTCACGTGAAGCATTGTTCGATATCGAAGTTATTGTTAACTTTTCGTAAGTGACTGTGCACCGCTCCCGTGCGTCGTCCCGAGCTATCGCCGGGCGACTCCGCCGGGGTCGCTTCGTTTTGTCTCATCGCATTTTCGCGTAATCACCGGCTGCGACGTCGACGCTCCCGCCCGCGGGAAAGGGAGCAGTTGGGGGGCACCGTTTCCATGCACCAACTTCGCCCCCTCACCCCGAAACTTCGCCCCCTCACTCCGATCCCCTCTTCCGCAACCGGAGAGAGATGTTGGGTGGCAGCCGGTGCGCTCGTGCCGGCATTGACTCCCGACAAGGGCAACCCTACCGTCGATGCGCGTTCATTTCCGTCCCGCAGCAGGCGCCGCGGTGCGCGAAATACGGCGTTCCAGGCAGAAAAATACCGGGGCCACGACAAAAACAGCGCCCCGCTCTTCTCGGGAGGAAGGGATGCGCATCACCCGCCGCAAGGCGTTGCAGAGTGTCGTCGGCGCCGGTATCGGCGCAAGCCTCGGGCCGCTGGCCATGCCGGCGCTCGCCGCCAACACGCCGATCCGGATCGGCCTGCTCACCGTGCTCACCGGACCGCTCGCCGAGGGCGGCATCCAGATCAAGGCAGGCGCCGAGCTGTTCTTCAAGCAACGCAACTACACCCTCGCCGGGCGCAAGGTCGAGGTCATCGTCCAGGATACCGGCGGCAATCCCGCGGGCGCCAAGACCAAGGCGCAGGAACTGGTCGAGCGCGACCATGTCGACATGATCTTCGGGCCGTACGCAGCGTTCGAGCTGCTGGCGATCAATACCTACCTGATCCAGAACAAGATGCCGACCCTGTCCCTCGCCGCGGCGGACGACCTCACGTCGCGGACGCCCAACCCGTATCTGGTGCGCGTCTCCGCCACCTCCTCGCAGGCGATGTTCCCACTCGCCGACTATGCGGCGCGGGAGATGGGCGTGAAGACCGCCGATACGATCGCCGACGACTTCGCTTTCGGATACGAACAGATCGGCGGATTCCAGCAGGTGTTCGCCGACGACGGCGGGACGATCCGCAACAAACTGTGGTCGCCGCTGCACACGCCCGACTACACGCCCTACATCGCCCAGATCGGCGCGGTGGACGGCGTGGTGGTCGGGCTCGCCGGCTCCAATCCGGTGAAGTTCCTGCAGCAATACGCAAGCCTCGGGATGGCCGGCAAGCACAAGCTCCTGGGGGGCGAGACGGCGGCGGACGACGCGCTGCTGAAAAGCTTCGGCGACGAGGCGATCGGCTTCATCAGCGCCTGCCCCTATTCGGCCAGCTACGACGGTGCTGCCAACAGGGATTTCGTCGCCGCCTACACGAAGCAGACCGGCGCCGTTCCCGGCCTCAACGCCGCGACCTTCTATCTCAACGGCGTGGTGGTGGAGGCGGCGCTGCACGCGACCGACGGCAGGACCGACGACAAGGCGGCCCTGGTGAAGGCCATGCGCGCCACGTCCTTCACCGACAGCATCCGCGGACCCTTCCATTTCGACCGCTTCGGCAACGTCGTCGGCAACATGTTCATGCGCCGGATCGACAAGTCGGGCAGCGGGCTGGTGAACACGATCATCAAGGTCTACCCGAACGTCAGCCAGTTCTGGACCTTCGACGTGAAGAAATACCTTGCGACACCCAATTACACCCGCAACGGAACGCCCGCGAAGCTGGCGCAGAACGCGGCCGGCGCCGAATAGGCGGAGCGGCCGCGCGTGAACCTCTGGCTGATCCTGGCGGTGAACAGCATCGCCCTGGGCGGCCTGCTGTTCCTGCTCGCGGCCGGGTTCTCGCTGATCTTCGGGCTGATGCGCATCCCCAACCTGATGCACGGCTCGTTCTTCATGCTGGGGGCCTATCTCGGGGTGAGCTTCCTGCGCCTCGGCGCCGGGTTCTGGCCGGCCGCCCTGCTGGCCGGGCTGGCGCTGGCCGCAATGGGGGCCGTCGTCGAGCGGCTGCTGCTGCGGCGCCTCGCCGGCAAGCCGCAGGCGCAGGTGCTGCTGACCCTGGGGCTCGCGCTGATCGTTGCCGATCTGTGCCTGATGATCTGGGGCGGCGATCCGATCGAGGTGCAGACGCCGGCGGGCCTCACCGGCGCGGTGCCGGTGCTGAGCGTCGTCTTCCCCACCTACCGCCTTGCGGTGGTGGTGATCGCGGTCGCCGTCGCCGCCGGCCTGTGGCTGATGCTGGAGCGCACGCGGCTCGGGGCGATGATCCGCGCGGGGGTGGACGATCCGCAGATGGCGCGCGTGATCGGCATCCGGGTCTCGCGGCTGTTCTCGATCGTATTTTCGCTCGGCGCCGGGCTCGCGGGTCTGGGCGGGTTCATCGGCGGGCCGATCCTGTCCGTTTACCCGGGGCTCGATCAGGACATGCTGCCGCTGGCGCTCATCATCGTGATCCTGGGTGGCACCGGCAGCCTGGGGGGCGCGCTGCTCGGCAGCTTCGTCATCGGCTTCCTGTATAATTTCGGCCAGGCGCTGTTTCCCGATCTCGCCTACGTGATCCTGTTCCTGCCGCTGCTCGCGGTGCTGGTGATCCGCCCGCAGGGCCTGCTCGGCAAGCTGGCGCCATGAAGGCGCTGGCGACCGCGGCGGGGCTCGCGGCGCTGGCGGCACTGCCGCTGTGGATGCCGGGCGGGCCGTACGACGTGAACATCACAAGCCAGGTGATGATCTGGGCGGTGTTCGCACTCGGGCTGAACATCCTGGTGGGCTATGCCGGGCTGGTCTCGCTCGGCCAGGCCGGGCTGTTCGGCTTCGCCTGCTACGTGGCGGCCTGGCTGATCGCCGCCGGCACCGCGCAATGGATCGCGGCAATCGCTGCCATCGGGCTCACCTTGGTGCTGTCCGCAGTGTTCGCCGTGCTCTCCTTGCGCGGCACCGGCATCAGCTTCCTGATGATCACCCTGACCCTGGGCGAGATCGTCTGGGGCATCGCGCAGCGCTGGGTGAGCCTGACCGGCGGGGACAACGGCATCAGCGTCTCGACCCGCCCGGCGCCGTTCGGCATCTCGCTGAACGGGGCGACGCCGTTCTTCTATGCGACCTTCGCGATGTTCGTCGTGATGCTGGGGCTCGTGTGGCGCTTCGTGCACTCCCCGCTCGGCGCGGCGCTGCGCGGCACGCGCGACCAGCCGCGGCGGATGGGGGCGCTCGGCTACAACGTGTGGCTGATCCGGTTCCTGGGCTTCCTGATCTCCGGCTTCGCCGCCGCCGTCGCCGGGCTGTTCTTCTTCTACTATAACGAATTTGCGAGCCCCTACCTGCTGTCGCTGACGACCTCGGCCGAGGTGGTGCTGATGGTGATCGCCGGCGGAGCGGCGACCCTGCTGGGGCCGATCGTCGGCGCGGCGCTCGTGCTGCTGATGCAGGATGTGGCGAGCTCCTACATCGCGCATTGGAACCTGGTGCTGGGCGTGATCTTCGTCGCCATCATCCTGTTCATGCCGGAAGGGCTGGTGCCGGGCCTCGCGCGCCTGCTGCGCCGCCCCGCCTCGCCGCCCGGGCCGCCGCGGCCGGCGGCGCGCGCCGGCACGTTCGGCAGGCGGGTCTCGTGAGCGCGGCGCCGGAAGCCCGCGGCCTGCACCCCGCGCTGGAAGTGCGCGACCTGCACAAAATGTTCGGCGGGCTCAAGGTCACCAGCGGCGTCAGCCTGAGCGTGGCGGCGGGAGAGCGGCGGCTGCTCATCGGCCCCAACGGCGCCGGCAAGACCACCTTGTTCAACCTCATCACCGGCGACCTGCGGCCGACCGACGGCCGCATCCTGCTGTTCGGCGCCGATATCACCGCCCTGCCGAGCCGGCGGCGCGCGCATCTCGGCCTCGCGCGCACCTACCAGATCATCACTCTCTTTGCGAACGAAACCCTGCGCCACAACGTCATGCTAGCCTTGCTCGGGATCTCGGCGCGGCGGTGGAACCCGCTGCGGCGCTTCGATCGCGATGCGGCGCTGGCGGCGGCGGCGGACGCGGTGCTCGCACGCGTGGGCCTCGCGCACCTGGCGGCGCGGGAGGTGCGGGAGACGGCGTACGGCGAGCAGCGGCGGGTGGAGATCGCGCTGGCGCTCGCGCAACGACCGCGCGTGCTGCTGCTGGACGAACCCTTCGCCGGCCTGTCGGCGGAGGAACGGCGCGACGTCGCCGCGCTGATCGACGCCATCCCGCCCGAGGTGACGGTGGTGATGATCGAGCACGACATGGATGCCGCCCTCGACCTCGTCGACCGCATCACCCTGCTCGATTTCGGCCGGGTGGTGGTGGAGGGCACGCGCGCCGAAGTGGTGGCCGATGCACGCACGCGGGCGGTGTATCTTGGCGGCTGACGCGCTGGTCCTGGAGGAGGTGCACGCCTTCTACGGCGACAGCCATGTGCTGCAAGGCATCTCGTTCGCGCTCGGCGAGGGCCGGCTGCTGGGGTTGCTGGGGCGCAACGGCGCGGGCAAGACGACGACGCTTGCAACCATCGTCGGGCTGGTGCGTCCGCGCGGCGGGCGCATCGCGGCGTTCGGCCGGACGATCGGCGGGCTGGCGCCGGAGGCGGTGGCGGTGCGGGGCATCGCGCTGGTGCCGCAGGGGCGGCGCATCTTCCGCAGCCTGAGCGTGCGCGAGAACCTGATCGTGGCGGCGCGGCGCGGCGCCGACGGGCACGCGGCCTGGACCCTGCCGCGCGTCTTTGCGACCTTCCCCCGGCTGGCCGAGCGCCAGAGCCACCAAGCCGGCGTGCTGTCGGGCGGGGAGCAGCAGATGCTGGCGATCGGCCGCGCGCTGATGACCAACCCGCGCCTGCTGCTGATGGACGAGCCGTCGGAGGGGCTGGCGCCGCAGATCGTTGCCGAGGTGCTGGCGATCGTGCGGCGGCTGAAGCAGGAAGGGCTGTCGATCGTGCTGGTGGAGCAGAACGCGCGCTTCGTGCTGGATCTGGCGGACGATGTCGTGATCCTGAACACGGGGAGCGTGGCGCTGGCCGAGAGCGCCGCGGCGGTGCGGTCGGGGGCGGTGGATTTGCAGTCGTATCTGGGGGTGTTCTGACGGGCGGGGCGCCGATCGCGCGCGCGCCTATCCGATCGCCTCGGAGACGCCTTCCGCAGCGCATCCTGATCGGCAGGCTGCAGCACGCCAAGCCGACGCATGACAAGGCGCTCTTCCAAGGTGGCGAACAGCGGCTTGATCGCCGAGGGTTTCAACAACCCGGCCACCTGCCATGCGCCGACCCAGACCTCACCCAAGGCCGGCCTGGCACGAATCTGGCTTGTCACGGCCATCACCACGAGATCAGGCCGCGCAAGGTTGTAGGCGCGGCTGCTGACAACGACGGCCGGCCGCCGCTTGGATGCGCTCTGATCGGTGAAGGGGAACGGCACCAGGACGATGGTGCCGAACTCATAAGGCATCGTAGGCGTCGTCTTCGGGATTATTCCAGACCGCGGCGAACGCAGGCGCACTGGCGGCGGTTGCGGCGCGCGTGAGGGCGCGCTCCTGTTCGCGCAGGCGAATGAAGTCGACGAAATCCTCTACCTCGACCAGCCGATCCGGCGGCAATGTCTGGATCTTCTCGATCAGGGCACTTGTATCGGCCGGCATGGCGACGGCTCCTCGGTGCAGGAACGGTTGCGGCTGCGTCCCGGCCAGGGCACGGCACCGCGCGCAAAGCGGTCGGCCTGCCATGCTGCCGCACATGCTTGTGGGCGTAAGCACCTGCCTCGCGACCGCGACGCGCGTGATCCACTACAGCATCGCGGCGACAGGATAAAGCATTGCCGGTGTGAAAGCCCCTCCCCCCAGGCAATTCCAGCCCGCCGCGATCTGCCCTATAGCCTGATCCCAACCACCGGAGGAGGAACCGTCGGCCATGCCCCACGACCGGCCGACGCCGCCGCAGACCGCCGCTGGCTGGCAGCCCGAGCTCGACGAACTCGCCGCGCGCGAAGCCCTGGCCCGGAGATGGGCGGGCCGGAACGGGTCGCGCGCCAGCACGCCGGCGGCCGGCTCACGGTGCGCGAGCGGATCGACCGCATGCTCGACCCCGGCAGCTTCCACGAGGTGGGCGCGATCGCCGGCAAGGCGACCTACGACGCCCGACCAGCGCGCATCGCATCGCTTCATGCCCGGCCAACTGCGTGTTCGGCCGCGGCACGGTCGACGGCCGCCCGGTGGTGGTCGCCGGCGACGACTTCACCCTGCGCGGCGGCTCGGCGGATGCCTCGATCAAGGGCAAGCCGACGCATGTCGGAGCAGATGGCGGCGCAGCTTCCGCATGCCGATCATCCGCCTGATCGAGGGCTCCGGCGGCGGCGGCTCGGTGAAGACGATCGAGACCACCGGGCGCGCCAACCTGCCGGGCGGGCTGCCGAGACCGACCTCGTTCGACTCTGCGTCGCCGAGAACATGGGCACCGGTGCCGGTGGTGGCGCTCGGCCTCGGCTCGGTCGCCGGGCTCGGCGCGGCGCGGCTGGCGGCCAGCCACTACTCGGTGATGGTGAAGGACATCTCGGCGGTGTTCGTCGCCGGCCCGCCGGTGGTGGAACGGCTGGGCGAGCCGCGCACCAAGCAGGAACTCGGCGGCTGGGAGATCCAGACCGGCTGCGGCGCGGTGGACCACGCGGTCGACACCGAGGAAGAGGCGTTCGCCGCCGCGCGCCGCTTCCTGTCCTACCTGCCCGGCTCGGTGCTACGACCTGCCGCCGCGGGTGCGCGAGCTGGGACGATCCGGCGCGGCGCGACGGACTTCCTGATCGTCGGCGATCCCGCGCGACACGCAAGCAGGCCTACCACATGCGCCGGATCATCGAGGCGCGTGGTGGACGCGGACAGCTTCTTCGAGATGGGCAGCCGGTTCGGCCGCTCGATCATCACCGGCCTCGCGCGGCTGGACGGCTGGCCGGTGGCGCTGCTGGCCGGCGATCCGCTGTACCACGGCGGCGCCTGGACCGCGGATGCCTGCCAGAAGATCATCCGCTTCGTCGACCTGGCGCGAGACGTTCCACCTGCCGATCGTGCACCTGGTGGACTGCCCGGGCTTCCAGGTCGGGCTGGCGGCGGAACGAGCGGCGGTGATCCGCTGGGGCGTGCGCGCGCTCGCGGCGATCAACCAGACCACGGTGCCCTGGTGCAGCGTGATCGTGCGCAACGTGTTACGGCGTCGGCGGGCTCGGCCACCAGCCGGTCGGCCATCTGTGCGCTGCGCTACGCCTGGCCGTCGGCGAGCTGGGGCTCGCTGCCGCTGGAGGGCGGCGATCGAGGCGGCGTACCGCGCGGAGATCGACGCCGCGGCGGACCCGGCGGCCAAGCTCGCCGAGATCGAGGCGCGGCTGAACGCGCTGCGCTCGCCGTTCCGCACCGCCGAGGCCGTTCTGGGTGGAGGAGATCATCGACCCGCGCGACACGCGCCGGCTGCTGATGCGAGTTCGCCGAACATGGCGGCGCCGTTGCGCACGCCGGGCCCGTCGCGGTTCGCGATGCGGCCCTGATTCGGGATGCGGCCTTGGGCGTGGCGCGGCGCTCGGCCGGACCGCCGATTGCCCCGCGGGGCGCGGGACCGGCCGCGCCCCGCGCCGGTGCTGCGTGGGGCGACTGGCGCGGCCCGGCGGGCGCCGCTATTGTCCGGCCGCCTTGCCCGACCCGCCGGAGAACCATGCGGCGCGTACCCGGGGGCCTGGCCAAAGACCGGAGGCTTGCTGTTTGACCCGCTTTCGCGCCGCCCTGCTGGCCCTTGCCTGCTTGTTTCCGTGCCTGCTCGTCGTCGCCCTCGCGGCAACGCCGCGGTCTGCCGCCCTTGCGGCGACGCCGCCCCGCACTGTACCCGGCCAGACCGCCGGCGTGCAGGCGGGCGGGGTCATCCGCGCGATCCGGGTGGTCGGCAACAAGCGGATCGAGACCGGAACGATCCGGTCCTACATGCTGGTCCGTCCGGGCGATCCGTTCGATCCCTCCCTGCTCGACCAGAGCCTGAAGACGCTCTACGCTACCGGTCTGTTCCAGGACGTGAGCCTGACCCGCTCCGGCGACGACCTCGTCGTGCACGTGAGCGAGTATCCGCTGGTCAACACGGTGGCGTTCGAGGGCAACCACGCGATCGAGGACGCCGATCTCGACAAGGTGGTGCAGTTGCGCCCGCGCGCCGTGTTCACCCGCGCCGCGGCGGAGGCCGACCGCAAGCGCATCCTCGATGCCTACGCCCAGAAGGGCCATTACGACGCGACGGTCGATCCTGAGATCATCCGCCTGCCGGAGAATCGGGTGAACGTCGTGTTCGAGATCAACGACGGCCCCTCCACCCTCATCAGCCGCATCACCTTCACCGGCAACCACGCCTATGGCGAGGGCCGCCTGGCGGAGGTGATCAACTCGCGCGAGGAGCGCTGGTGGGCGTTCCTCTCGACCTCCGACCAGTACAGCCCGCAGCGGCTGGAGCTCGACAAGGAGCTGCTGCGGCAGTTCTACTTCAAGCACGGCTATGCCGCGTTCAGCATCGTCTCGGCAACCGCCGAGCTGGCGCCGGACCGCAAGGCGTTCTTCCTGACGTTCGTCGTGCATGAAGGTCCGCGCTACCGGATCAACAAGGTCACCATCCACTCCGCCCTCAAGGGGATCACGCCGGCAGAGCTTGCCGGAGAGCTGCAGTTCGCGCAGGGGGACTGGTTCGATGCCGATGCGATCCGGCGCAGCAGCGACCGGATGGAGGAGTACGTCCGCAGCCACGGCTTCGCCTTCGTCCAGGTGACGCCGCGCTACGTGCGCGACGAAAAGGCGCGAACGATGGCGATCAGCTTCGACGTCAGCCGCGGCCCGCGGGTGTTCATCGAACGCATCGACATCGTCGGCAACACACGCACCCAGGACGCCGTGATCCGCCGGCAGTTCCATCTTGCCGAGGGCGACGCGTTCAACGCCGGGTCGATCCGGCGCACCGAGCAACGCCTGAAGGACCTCGACTATTTCCAGAACGTCGCCATCAACGCCACCCCCGGCTCGGCGCCCGACAAGGCGATCGTGACGGCGCGGGTGAGCGAGAAGGCGACCGGCTCGCTCAGCCTGGGCGGCGGCTTCTCGACCGACGTGGGGCTGCTGGTGCAGGCCGGCATCGACGAGAAGAACATCATCGGCAGCGGCGTCGACGCCGGGATCAACGGCATCCTGGCGCAGAAGCAGAGCTCGATCGACCTGTCGCTCACCGACCCGTATTTCGAGAACCGCAACCTGCTGCTGGGCGGGGACGTGTTCCTGCTGAACTACACCAACCTCGGCACGGCGCCGTATGACGAGAGCCGGGTCGGGTTTTCTGCCCGCGCAGGCTACAACTTCACCAACCACCTCCAGCAGGTCTGGAGCTACCAGCTCGTCGGCCGGACGGTGAACAACATCGTGGCGGGATCGAGTCCCTTCATCTTCGACGAGGCGGGCTACACCCTGCTGTCCCAGGTCGGCCAGGTGCTGACGCTCGACTACCGCGACAGCACGATCGTTCCGCACAGCGGCTACATCCTGTCGCTGGCGACCGACCTTGCCGGGTTCGGCGGCAACGCGAAATTCCTGCGCACGCGACTGGACGGCGCGTACTACGTACCGCTCGACCGGCTGCTCGGCGACCAGTGGGGCCTCAGGTTCCGCGCCAGCGTGGGGCAGTTGTTCGGGCTCGGCCACCAGGAGCAGATCATCGACCGGTTCTTCCTGGGCGGGGACAACCTGCGCGGCTTCCAGACCGGCGGCGCCGGGCCGCACGACGCGGTCGCGGACGATTCGCTCGGCGGGCGGTTCATCTGGACCGAATTGAATCAGCTCAACTTCCCGTTGCCGGTCTCGCCCGATCTCGGGCTCTCCGGCCATGTGTTCGCCGACGTCGGCGCCTTGACCGAGGCGAATTTCGAATCGAACAGTTGCCCGACCCAGCCGGGCGGGACCTGCCCGGCGATCAACGCCTCATCCGCGCCGCGGGTCGGCGTCGGCTTTGGCATTTCGTGGCGCTCCAGCTTCGGCCTGATCAACATCGATCTCACGCCGTTCGTGATCAAGCAGCCGGGCGACCAGACGCAGCTCTTCCGCTTTGGATTTGGAACGAGGTTCTAGTGCTCCATACTCGACGTTTCGCCGCGGCCGGTCTCGGCCTCGTGCTCTCCGCCGCCCTGCTCGCGCCGGCCTCGGCGCAGCAGGCCGACAAGCAGTGGTTCATCCCCCACCAGGAGGCGGCGCCGCATCCGGCGCCGCGCCCGGCCGCCGCGCCCGCAGCGGCGCCGACCGAGGAGACGCCGGTGCCGGTCGAGCTCAAGCTGCCGCCGGCGCCCCCGGTGCCCGCCGTGCCGCGCGGGCTGATGCCGCCGGCGACGGTGGTGGGCGTGCTGTCGGTGCCCGACGTGCTGCGCCAGTCCACCGCCTATGAGCAGGCCGACAAGGCGCTGGCCGTGCGCCGGCAGAAGCTGAACGAGGACGCGCAGAAGGAGCAGGTGGCGCTGCGCGCGCTCGGCCAGCAGCTCGCCACCGACCGGGCGAAGCTGACGCCGGCGCAGATCCGGGCGCGCGAGAAGGCGCTGCAGGACCGCATCGCCACCTCGCGGCGCGAGTTCGCCGAGCGCAACCGCATCATCCAGGAGCAGGGCCAGTTCGCCCTGGCGCAGATCCAGCGCACCTTGCAGGAGGTGGTGCAGAAGGTCGCCGCCTCACGCGGCATGAATTTCGTGCTGCAGCGCCAGGCGGTGGCGGTGAACGTGCCGGAGTTCGACCTGACGGAGGAAGTGCTGGAAGTGCTGAACAAGGCGCTGCCGTCGGTCATCATCCCGCCGGAGGGCGTGGCGCCACTCACCATGCATGCCCCGACCGCAGCCGCCGCGCCGGCGCACGCGCCGGTACACCACTGAGCCGGAGCGCCGGCATGGACCGGACGGATATCGCCGGGGATCCGCGCTTTTTCGACCAGGCCGGGCCGCACAGCCTGGCCGCCGTCGCCGCCGCCGCCCAAGGTGAAATAGCCGGGCCGGCGGCGGACGAGCGCATGCTGCACGGCGTGGCGCCGCTGCAGACGGCGGGGCCGCAGCACGCGAGCTACCTCGACAACGCGAAGTATCGCGCCGCCCTCGCCACCACCACCGCCGGCGCGGTGCTGGTGCGCGCGGACCTCGTGGGCGCGGTGCCGCCGGGCGTGGCGGCGATCGTCGTCGCCGAGCCCGCCAGCGCCTGGGCGCGGGTCGCGGCGCTGTTCCATCCGCCGGCGCCCGCCGTCCCGGGCGTGCATCCGAGCGCGGTGGTCGATCCGGCAGCCCGGCTCGACCCCTCGGCCGAGATCGGCCCGCTGGCGGTGATCGGCGCGGGGGCCGAAATCGGCCCGCGCTGCCGGATCGGCCCGGGCGCGGTGATCGGCGCCGGCGTGGTGCTGGGCGCGGACTGCCGGATCGACGCCCACGCGAGTCTCAGCCACGCGCTGCTGGGTGACCGGGTGGTGGTCTACCCGGGCGCACGCATCGGCCAGGAAGGGTTCGGCTTCGTCCCCGGCGGGACCGGTTTCATATCGGTACCACAGCTCGGGCGCGTGGTGATCGAGCACGATGCCGAGATCGGCGCCAACAGCACGATCGACCGCGGCACCTTGCGCGATACCGTGATCGGTGCCGGTTCCCGGCTCGACAATCTGGTTCAGGTCGGTCACAACGTGCGGATCGGCCGGCTGTGCGTATTGGTGGCACAGGTCGGCATTTCCGGTTCCACGATCGTGGAAGACCATGTGATGATAGGCGGCCAGGCCGGCTTGACCGGGCACCTGCGGATCGGCCGCGGCGCACGCATCGCCGCGCAGTCGGGCGTGATGTCGGACCTCGCCCCGGGGGTAGAGGTCGGCGGCGCCCCGGCGCAGCCTCTGCGCGCCGTGTTCCGCGAGATCGCCCTGCTGCGGCGGCTGGCGCGCGAGGGCCGCACCCGCCCCGCCCCGGGGAGCCCACCGCCGCGCGGAGAGGCGGAATGAGCACCACCGAACACCCCGGCACCGACCTGCGCCCCGGCGCCGACCCTCGCCCAGCCGCCCGGCCCGCGAGCGACCCCCGCCCCGCCCCCGGCGAACGCCCGGATGCGCACGCCGCGGCGGACCCGCTCGCCGACCGCTATCCCGGCGCCGGGGAGCGGGTGGAGAGCCTCGATATCGCGCGGATCATGCAGGCGATCCCGCATCGCTATCCGTTCCTGATGATCGATCGGGTCGTGGAGCTGGTGCGCGCCCACTCGGCGATCGGGGTGAAGAACGTCTCGGTCAACGAATCCTTCTTCCAGGGCCATTTCCCCAACCACCCTGTGATGCCCGGCGTGCTCATCATCGAGGCGATGGCGCAGACCGCCGCCGTGCTGGTGGTGGAAACCCTCGGCCCGGAACAGGCCGGGCGGGTGGTCTATTTCATGTCGGTGGAGGGCGCCAAGTTCCGCCGCCCGGTGGTGCCGGGCGACCAGCTCCGCATCCACGTCGAAGCGTTGCGCAGCCGGGGCAACGTCTGGAAATTCCACGGCGTCGCCCGCGTGGACGGCGCGACGGTGGCGGAGGCCACCTACGCCGCCATGATCATGGAACGCGCTGCCTGAGAGTTCGTGCAAGAATGCCCGTCGGCCAAGGCCGCGTGAAAATCCGAGCGGTGACAACGGGCGCTCTTTCACAAGTCCGATTGCTTTTCACACTCTAAGACCCGACACGCCGCCGCGCCCCCTTCCGCCCCCGGCAACATTGCAGACCCGCAGGCGCTCGCCGGCCGGAACGCCTCCCCCAGGGGATGGCCCGGCCTTGCCGCGGCGCCGCAATTTCGCCGAAATTTGCGCTGAAACAATCGGTTACCAGAGTTTCTGGAAATATCCGGCAACAATGAGTGTGTTGGCGGCCCGGCCGCCCGCCGCTAAGCAGAGGCTACAGTCGTGCCATCGCTCCTGCGGCGGAACCGCGCCGCCCGCGGGCGGGACATGTGCTGCGCCTGCCCGTTTCCTCGCCTGAAAGGTCCCCCGGCATGGATGCCTTTGCCGCCCTGCACGAACCGCTGCTCGCCGGAGTGGAAATCCATCCCACCGCGATCGTCGCCCCCTCGGCCGAACTCGGCCGCGGCGTGCGCATCGGGCCGTGGTGCACGGTCGGGGCAGACGTGACGATCGCCGACGGCACGCGGCTCGTGTCGCACGTCGTGGTGGACGGCCACACGACGATCGGGGCCGACGTGATCCTGTTCCCTTTCTGTACCGTCGGGCTGGAGCCACAGGACCTGAAATACCGCGGCGAACCCACGCGCTGCGAAATCGGCGACCGCACCCAGATTCGCGAACACTGCACCATCCACCGCGGCACCGTCACCGGCCGCGGCGTCACAAAGGTCGGCGCCGACTGCATGCTGATGGCGGTCGCCCACGTCGCACACGACTGCCTGCTCGGCGAGCACGTCATCATCGCCAACAACGCCGTCATGGGCGGGCACGTCAGCATCGGCGACCACGCCGTGATCGGCGGCGCGGCGGCCATCCACCAGTTCGTGCGTATCGGCCGCGCCGCCATGATCGGCGGCGTCTCCGGCGTAGAAGGCGACGTGATCCCGTTCGGCAGCGTGATCGGCAACCGCGCCAGGCTGGCAGCCCTGAACGTGATCGGCCTCAAACGCCGCGGCTTCGACAAAGCACAAATCCGCACCCTGCACACCACCTTCCGCAGCCTGTTCCACGGCGGCGGCGTGTTCGCCACCCGGCTCGCGGAAACCCGCGCCCGCTGCGGCGCCGACCCGCTGGTCGCCGAAGTGCTCGCCTTCATCGACGCCCCCAGCCACCGCGGCCTGATCCGCGCCGAGCTCGCCCGGGAGTGAGGCGCCGGCAAGCAAGGCCAGGGGCTCTGCCCCTGGACCCCGCCAAGGGCTCGCCCTTGGAACCCTTCCGTTGGTTCCGTGCGTGTGAGGGGTGTCACGGGTCCGGTCCGAGGCTGCCTGGGGCGGGCGGGTTTGGGCAGGGGACAGGGCGCGGTCGCGCCCTGTCCCCTGCCCAAACCCGCCCGCCCCAGGCAGCCTCGGACCGGACCCGTGACACCCCTCACACGCACGGAACCCAAAAGAAGGGGTCCAGGGGACGAGTTCCCTGGCGGGGGTCCAGGGGGCAGCGCCCCCTGGCCTTGCTTGCTGACGCCCCAACTCCCGGCCGCCTGGTGTGAGACCGCCGGCGCCGCGGCCTGGGCTTTTGGCGCTGTATCTGGGCTTCCTGACGGCTGGTGCGTGCAGTGTGGGCGGCGGATTGGCCGCATGGACGCGTCGGGTGAGTGTGACCCGGCGCGGCTGGATCGACGACCGGCAATTTTTGACCTTCTACGCTCTGGCGCAACTGGTGCCGGGGGCGACCAACGCGAATTTGGCGGTATTCATCGGCACCGAGATGCGTGGCGGCGCGGGCGCGCTGGCGGCGATGGCGGGGCTGATGACGGTGCCGCTTGGCGTTTTTCTGGTGATGGGTTCGGTGTACTTCACCTTGAGCCGCGGGCCGGCGGGGGCGTGGATTGGGCTGGCGCTGGCCGGCATGGGGGCTTCGGCGGTGGGGCTGATGTTCGCGATCGGGTTCCGGCTCGGGCGGCGCAACCTGCATTCGGTGGTTTCGTTCGGTGTGGCCGGCGCCACCGCTCTGGCGGTGGGGTTGTTTCGGATCGATCTTCTCGTGGCGCTGCCGGTGCTGATCGCGACGAGCCTGGCGCTGCACTGGCGGGCGCCGCCCGACCGCACGGGCGGCGGGGCCGCCGACGGCGGGAAGGCGGATCGGGCGGCGCGATGATCGTTGTGCTGTTGCAACTGACCGGGTTGTTCGCGCTGCTGTCGGTGCTGGCGTTCGGCGGCGGCGCGGGCGTGATTCCGCAGATGCAGCATGCGGTGGTGGAGGTGCACCACTGGATGACGGGGCCGCAGTTCCTGGCGCTGTTCGCGCTGTCGCGTTCGGCGCCGGGGCCGGGGTCGCTGATCTCGGTGCTGATCGGGCAGAAGGTGGCCGGGCTGGGCGGAGGGCTGGTGTCGGGTGTGGCGATGTTCGGCCCGTCGTCGGTGCTCGCCTACATGGTCGCGCGGTTCTGGCTGCGCTCCAGTGGCGCGGGCGGGTGGCGGACGTGGGTGGAGCGGGCGCTGGCGCCGGTGGCGGTGGGGCTCACGCTCGCGAGCGGGATCGCGCTGCTGCGCGGGACCGAGCATGGCTGGGCGGCCTATGCGGTGACCCTGGCGGCGACGGTGCTGCTGAGCGTGACCGACCTGAACCCGGTGGCGATGACGGTCGCCGGTGCGGTGGTGCTGCTGGTGCTGGGCGCGCGGTAGCGGCGCGGGGCGCGCCGGGCGGCAGTTCGTGCCGGGCGTCGTGTGCCGGGCGGGATGTGCCGGCTCGGTGCGCGGGGCGGCGCGGCGGGGCACGCGGGGCCTGGGCGCGCCTGGCACGCGGGTTGCGGTGTCGCTGGGGCCAAGCTTTCCGGCGGCCAATCCCGAGCGGGAGCGCCGCCACCGCAGAAGGAGATCGTCGCGATGACCGTCAGCGCCGCCGTCAACTCGTTTTCTGCCCCGGACACCACCGTCTCGCCCCGCGCGCGGCAGCGCCGGGAGGATGGCTTCGACCAGCAATTGCAGTCCAGTGCCCCGGGCCAGATGGCCCAGGCGGCGTCCGGGGCCGGCGTCGGGGGCAGCGCCCCCGGCGGGGCGGGACACCTGCTGTCGAGCGACCTGTTGCGGCAGATCCAGGCCTTACCGGGGGTTGCCGCCGCCACGCCAACGGGCAGGTGAGGCGAGCGGCCAGGCCGGGACTCCTCATCCGGTCGCACCGGCCGGCCGTTATCCGCGCCCTCGGAAAGCACGCGTTCGGCTTGCCCGGGCGGCACGACGGTGCCCTTCTCCCTCTCCTCCCGCGCTTGCGGGGGGAGAGGGAGAAAGACGGCACCCCGCCATTTTCCCCCCCGGCTGCGCATCCGCCACGGGATGGCCCCGGGCATCCGCGGCCGGCTCTCGTGCTGCGGCCTTTGCACATGCTACAGCCTGTGACGACTGCCAACCGCGACAGGGGCCGTGACGCAATGCGGGTACGAACCGATCCGACCGGGGATTTGTGCCTGTGCCACCTCGCTTGCGGGCGGGGGGACTGACGCATGGCGCGGACCCCGGTAGCGCGGGCGCAGGGCGGGCGTCGGTCCGCGCCCGGGGCGGATCTTCCCCGGGAGCACGCCGCCCCGGCAGCACTTGCACCGGCCGCGCCGGCATCGGTCGACCGCGCGCCGGCGGGCCGCGACCCGCACGGCCGGGCGCCCCCGGTCGCCGCCCCGGCCGACGCGCCGTCCGCCCGGTCGCGCCCGCCCGCCGACCCGGCGCCGCTGCCGGCCGCATTCGACCCCGCGATCTATGCCGCGACCGACACGGCAACGCTGGGCGGGCTCGACGCGGCGGCGCTCGCCCGCCACTACGCGGTGCACGGCGCGGCGGCGGGGCGCGTCTGTTCGGCGATCGCCAGCCGCGCCGCGTTCCTCGCCCTGCTCCCGCCGGCCGGCCCGCTGCTGGAGGTCGGGCCATTCTGCACGCCCTGGCCGGCGCCGGCGGGCTATGTCGTGCGCTACCTCGACATCATGCCGACCGAGGCGCTGCGCGCCACCGCCGCCGCCCTGCCCTGGGGCGACGCCAGCCGGGTGCCCGAGATCGATTACGTCTGGCGCGGCGAACCCTATCGGGAGCTGATCCGCGCCCGCTTCCCCGCGATCCTGTCCTCGCACTGCATCGAGCATCAGCCGTGCCTGGTCACCCACCTGACCGACCTCGCCGCGGTGCTGGCACCGGGCGGGCGCGTGTTCCTGGTGGTGCCGGACCATCGCTACGCGTTCGACCATTTCGTGCCGACGTCCACCCTGCTCGACGTGCTCGACGCCTATGCGGCCCGGCGCGGCGGGCATGCGCCGCGCAGCACGATCGCGCATCACCTGTTGAAGACCCATAACGATCCGCCGGCGCACTGGGCCGGCGCGCATGGTGCCGATCCGTGGGCGGAGGCGGGGCTGGTCGGGCGCATCTCCGAGGGGCTGCGCGAGGTCCGCCGCACCGAGCTCGCCTTCGACCTGCACGCCTGGCAGTTCACCCCCGACAGCTTCCGCCGCCTGTTCGACCTGATGGCGGTGGCCGGATTGTCGCCGTTCCGCATCGAGCGGCTGTATCCCACCCTGCGCGACAGCGGCGAGTTCTACGCCGTGCTGCGGATCGCCGCCTGACCGGCCGGGCACGCATGCCGAAGCGGAGCGCGCGCGCAGGAACCACCCCGGGCGACGGCCCGCCGCCACGTCCGGCCGGGCCGGCGGGTGCCCTGCCGCCCGCGCCGGCGGGGGAGGAGGACTGGCGCGGCTTCGCCCTGCTCCCCGATGCAGGCCTCGCCGCGGCGCCGGCGCGGACGGCGGCGGCGGAGCACGCGACCGCCGCGCTCGGCATACTGTTCGACGCCGCGTGGTACCTCCACCGCTACGCCGACGTCGCCGCGGCGCGCTACGACCCGCTGAAACATTTCGTCGCCCTGGGGCTCGGCGAGGAGCGCGACCCCAATCCGTTCTTCGCCGGCGGCTGGTATCGCACGCACTACGCGGATGTCGGCGCCAGCGGCCAGCACCCGCTGCTGCACTACCTGCGCATCGGGGCGGCGCGCGGCGACAACCCGCATCCGCGCTTCGACGCCGCCTGGTACGTGGAGCAGCACCCGGAGGCGGCGGGCAATCCGCTGCTGTATCACCTGCGGGTCGGCCGCGCCCGCGGCTGGGCGACCGAACCGGCGTTCGATCCGGCCGCCTTCCTGCCCGCGACCGGGCGCGTGCCAACCTGCCCGCCCGAGGTCGTGGTCGATGTGGTGGTGCCGGTCTATCGGGGGTTCGCCGAGACACGACGCTGCCTGGACAGCGTGCTCGCTGATCCGGCGCGCCCGCCGGGGCGGGTGATCGTGGTGGACGACGCGACGCCGGAGCCGGCGCTGGCGGCCTGGCTCGATACGCTCCGGGCGGCGGGGCGGATCGTGCTGCTGCGCCAGACGAGCAACCAGGGATTCGTGGTGGCGGCGAACCGCGGCATGGACGCCGCCGCGCCGCACGACGTGGTGCTGCTAAATGCGGATACCGAGGTGCCGCCGGGCTGGCTCGGCCGGCTCGCCGGGCATGCCTATGCGGGGGCGCGGATCGCATCGGTCTCCCCCTTCTCCAACAACGCGACGATCTGCGGCTGGCCAAGCCGGGAGGGCGGACCGCCGGCCTTCGGGCGCGGTGTGGTTGCGCTGGACGCGGTGTGCCAGGCAGCGAACGCGGGGCGGAGCGTGGCAGTGCCGACCACGGTCGGGTTCTGCATGTACATCCGCCGCGCCGCACTGAATGCGGTGGGCGGCTTCGACGCCGCCACTTTCGGGCGCGGCTACGGCGAGGAGAACGATTTCTGCCTGCGTGCCGCCGCCGCCGGCTGGCAGCACCGGCTCGCCTGCGACATTTTCGTCTATCACGAGGGCGCGGTGAGCTTCGGCGCCGCGCAACCGGGGCTTGCCGCGGCGCAGACCGTGCTGGCTGCGCGCTGGCCGGCCTATCCGGGGCTGGTCGCCCGCCACATCCGCCAGGACCCCGCCACCCCGGCGCGCTTCGCCGCCACCGCCGCATTGCTGCGCAGGGACGGCAGGCCGGTGGTGCTGCTGGTCGGGCACGGGCTTGGCGGCGGGGTGCGCCGGCACATGGACGAGCAACGTGCGCAGGCGGGCGGGGCGGCGCATTTCGTGCTGCTGGAGCCGCATCCGCGCGGCGTCGCGCTGCGCTTCCCCGATCTGCCGGACCAGCCGGAGGCGGCGGTGCCGGGCGACGGGCTGGAGGCGCCGCTGGCGCTGCTGCGCTCGGCGGGCGTGACCCGGGTGCACGTGCACCACGTGATGGGGTTCGACTTCGACGTCGCGGCGCTGATCCGCGGGCTCGATGTGCCGTTCGACCTGACGGTGCACGACTACTATCCGCTGTGCCCGCAGGTGAACCTGCTGCCCTGGGGGGATGCGCAGTATTGCGGGGAGCCGGGGCCGGCCGGCTGCAACGCCTGCATCGCCGCCCGCCCGAGCCACGGCGCGCGCGACATCACTGCCTGGCGGCGGCGGCACGGCTTCCTGTTCCTCGCCGCGGACCGCGTGTTCTGCCCGAGCCGGGACGCGTTCGACCGGCTGGCGCAGCACGGCTGGGCCGGCCGCGCGGTGCTGACCCCGCACGAGCCGGACGCCGCCTTCCCGGCTCCCCGGCCCGCGCGGGCGCTGGCGCGGGACGGCGGGGGCGCGCTGCGGATCGCGCTGCTCGGCGTGCTGGCGCCGCAGAAAGGGGCGGCGGTCGTGGCGACGGCGGCGGAGCTGGCCGATCCGCGGCAGTACGCCTTCCACCTGCTGGGCGCGCCGGAGCGGCCTCTGCCCGGCCCGGCGGCGCGGCGGATCACGGTGACCGGCGCCTATGCGGAGGGCGAGTTGCCCGGGATGCTCGCGCGGGTGCGCCCGGACGTGGTGTGGTTCCCGGCGCAGTGGCCGGAGACCTACAGCTACACCTTGAGCACCGCGCTCGCCGCCGGGCTGCCGATCGTCGCCAGCGCGATCGGGGCGTTTCCGGAACGACTGGCCGGGCGGGCGCTGACCTGGATGGTCGATCCGGCGGCGCCGGCGGGGGAATGGCTGGCGGTGTTCGCGCACGTGCGCGCGGCGCTGGCGGCGGCAGCGGCGAGCGGGGCGATGGCGGTCGCCGTGGCCGGACGTCCAGGCGTTGCCGTTCCGAGCCATTCTGTTTTCATAACATGCCCGCTTGGTACATCCCCTCTGGGTACATCCCCTCTGGGTACATCCCCTCTGGGTACATCCCCTCTGGGTACATCCCCTCTGGGTACATCCCCTCTGGGTACATCCCCTCTGGGGGCCCCCTCCTTGGCGATATCATCCGCCGTCGCAACGCGCCCCTTGGCCGCACCCGCCGTGCGCCGCGCAGCCGCCGACGCTTCCGTGCGCGACGGCGGGCGCACGGCGGACGCGGCGCCGGCGCGGCGATCTGTCGTCATCATACCGGAGTGTTTCGATGACGGTACACTGACCCCCTGCGCCTATATCCGGCTGCTGCTGCCGCTCGATCATCCGCGCATCGGGGCCGGGCTCGACGTGACCCTGGCCCCGCACGGCGTGCCGTCTGAGCGGCTGCGTGCCGACATGATCGTGACCCACCGCAACGCCGTCGCCACGACCGAGCAGGCGCAGGCGCTGGTCCGCCACTGCCGGCGCAGCGGGATCACGCTCGCCTACGACCTCGACGACGACCTGCTGGCGCTGCCGCCGCAGCATCCCGATGCGGCACGGCTGGCCCCGCTGGCGCCGGCGGTCGGGCTTCTGCTGGCGGAGGCGGATGTGGTGACGGTCTCCACCCCGGCGCTCGCCGCCGCGCTGGCCCGCCGGCGACCGGATGCGGTGGTGCTCCCGAACGGGCTCGACGAGCGGCTGTGGGCGGACCCGCCGCCCGCGCGGCTGCGGCGCGGCGGGCCGGTGCGCATCCTGTACATGGGCAGCCAGACGCATGACGCGGATTTCGCCCTGGTCGTGCCGGCACTGGAACGGCTGCTCGCGTCGTTCGGACCGCAGATCGGCTTCGACATGATCGGGATCAGCGCGGGGTCGGTGCCGGGCTGGGTGAGCCGGATCGGCCCGCCGCCCACCGCCGCGTCCTACCCGGGGTTCGTCAACTGGCTGGTGCAGCAGGAAAGCTGGGACATCGGCATCGCGCCGCTGGCCCAGGGTCACGTGGCCCAAGGGGGCGGGCCTCAGGGGCGCGGAACCCAAAGTCGCGCCGGGGGCCGGTTCAACGCCGGCAAGTCGGCGATCAAAGCGCTGGAATACGCCGCACTCGGGATGGCGACGGTGGCCTCGGACGGGCCGGCCTACCGCGGCTCCTGCGCCGACGGGGCGGGCGGCATCCTGGTTCCCAACACGGAGGCGGCCTGGTGCGAGGCGCTCGGGCGGCTGGTGCGCGATCCGGGCCTGCGTGCACGCCTGGCGGCGGGCGGGCGGGACTGGCTGGCGGCGCACGGCACGCTGGTCGCGCAGGAAGCAGCATGGCGGGCGGCGTGGGGACCGGACGCGGCCGTTGGGCGGAACCCGCGGGCGGACGCGGCCCCGGGACGTGCGCTATCCGCGGGTGCAGCCGCGCTCAGGCGACGAATTCGAGGGTAACGCCGAAGGCTGCCGTCGCCGGCACCAGGATCCGGTCCGCCTCCCGGCGCGCTGTCACCCCGCCGGCGGCCAGCGCCGCGGCGGCGCGGTCGAGCGAGTGGGTGCGCAGGGTCAGCACCGCCATGAACTCGCTGCGCCCATCGTCGGGCGGCGCGGCGTCGGCAAAGGCCGCGCGCACCGCCGCCGGCGTGGTGACCTCGCAGCGCGCCAGACCGAGCAGCAGGGTGCAGCCGCCCGGCCCGGTCCGCACCATCTCGGCGCCGAACATGCGGCTGAACAGGGTCCCGAGCACGCCCGGATCGCGCGAGGCAATCACCGTGCGCACCACGCCGAGCGCCCCGTTCGGGTGGTGGCGCCATTCGTCGCGCCAAACGAGGTCGCGGGTGAAATGGTGGCAAAAATAGAGCCGCCCCGGCGCACCGGGGCCGGGCAGCAGGCGCACGTTGCGGAACACCGCGTCGCGGCTGCCCTGCGGCAGGCCGACCGGGCGGGAGAATTCGAGCGGCGGTCCGACCGCCAGCCCGGCCGCCTGCAAGGTTGCGTAGGTGGTCGCGGAGTCTTCGGTGGCGAAGACGATCGCATTCAGGCCCTCCGGCGCGGCCAGGATCTCCTGCCGGCCGGCGGCGCTGGCGGGGGCGGAAATCAGCTCCAGGTAGTCGGTGCCGAACACGGCCAGGTGGTTGGACGAGCCCAGGGTGTGAAAGCCGCGCGGGGTGAGGGTGAAGCCGAGGCGGCGATAGGCGGCCTCGCCGTCGTCGATCCGTTCACGCAGGTTCACGACCACGTGGTCCAGGATGGGCAACGGCAATGCAGGCATCATCCGTCTTTCCCGCTGGGGCCGGCGCGGCCGGGCCTCGGGCGCGCGCGGTCTCTCCCCTCTGCCGGGAGATTCATCATAGCGCAAGTCATCCGGCAGGGCGGGCTTCCTGACGTTGCCCGCCGAACGCGGAAACCGCGGGTCGGCGGTGCGGCTGTCGGGAACCGCACAAACTGCCATTGGAACCGGCAACCGCCATGGTCCTGACGGCCGCTATAAGCGTGATTCCGGCGTAGCCGGCGAAGGTGGGCACTTGGCTGCTCCGGCTGGCGGACCGCATGCCGTTCACGACCTTGACCGCCTGTGGGTTCCCCGCGCTTGAGGGGACTGACAAGACTCCTCCTGTCAGCTCCGGTATCCGTGACGAGGAATGGTTGATGCCGAACGGCGGTCGAATGAGCTATTTTCGAGTGGACCCCATTTTCATGAATGGAATTGTAATCACCTGAGCGATTTCGGGGAAAATGGGCGATACCCGACCTTGAACGAGTTTTACACGAACGTTAGTATGTGAGCAAATTCTAAGATCTCTGAGCGTTTTTGTAGCCGTGAGGAAGACGTGAGTGTCCATCGGCGCCCAACTTTGACCCCGCCTCGATCTGACTTCAATGCGTTGATAAGATTTGAAGAATCGGCAGCCAGCCGGGGTCAAAGTTGGGCGCCGATCCTGACCCCTCCGAACTACCGAAAAATCGAGCCACATCAGGGCGCTATGTCACTATGCGGGCGGGGTCAAACTTCGACGCCGATCTACACGCACCACTATGCTCGGACCCTGCTTGGCGGCTATCGCGGCATCCTACAATGCGACGGATATCAGGCGTACACGCAGTTGCCGAACGCCTCCGGCAACGACCCTGCGATTACGATCGCGTTCTGCTGGAGCCATTTGCGTCGCGAGTTTTACGATCTGGCCAAGGCCGAAACACCAATCGCGACGGAGACGCTATCACGCATCGCGGCACTCTATCAGATCGAAGCCGGGATCCGCGGTGAGAGCGCCGAGCGCAGGCTTGCGGTGCGGCAGGCGGAAAGCCGGCCACTGGTGGAGAACCTGCACGACTTGTTCATGAAACAACTGGCAAAACTCCCAGGCCGCAGCCCGACCGCGGATGCCATCCGCTACGCGATGCGGCACTGGCACGGCCTCGTACGGTTCCTGGAAGACGGTCGTATCGAGTTGGATACCAACGCCATAGAGCGGGCCATGAGGCCTATAAAATTATCAAGGAAGAGCAGTCTCTTTGCAGGCAGTGATGAAGGTGGCGCCGCCTGGGCTCGCATGGCGTCGCTCATCGAGACCTGCAAGTTGAATCTGGTCAATCCGCAGTCCTATCTCACCGACGTGCTGACGCGCCTTGTCGACGGGTGGCCGCAATCCCCGCATCGACGAACTCATGCCGTGGCATTGGGCGACCGAGCAGGTTCACTGACCATCCCGCCCCTACAGGGTCGCAGAGCACCGCTTACAAAAGATCTCATGGCCAAACAGGTACGCCGTCCAGCCCCGCGGTTTCTGGCAGGCCGCAGATCAGGTTCGCATTCTGCACCGCCTGGCCGGCCGCTCCCTTGCCGAGATTGTCGACCACGCCCATCGCGATCACCAAGTTGCGCTCTGGATCGGCCGCATAGCTGACGAACGCGAGGTTCGAGCCGGTAGCCCATTTGGTCTGCGGCGGCTTGTCGGTCACGCGGACGAACGCCCGCCCGGCGTAGAAGCGCCGGGCCGCGTCCAAGCACTGGCCCGTGGTGGCGCGGCCGCGGCAGTACATGGTGGCGAGTACGCCGCGGGTCATCGGCACCAAGTGTGGCGTGAACACCAGCCCGGCCGCGCTGCCGCCGCTCAGCCGCTCGATCGTCTTGGCCATCTCGGGCATGTGGACGTGCTTGAGCAGACCGTAGGGCACCAAGTTCTCGTTGCTCTCAGCGTAGCCGAACTTGCTGTCGGCGCCGCCCCGGCCGGCACCGGAGATGCCGGTCTTGGCGTCGATCACGATGTTGCCAGGCTCGATCAGCTTGTTGGCCAGCAGCGGCGCCAGCGCGTTCAGCGTCGCCGCGGGGAAGCAGCCGGGGTTGGCGACGCGGATCTGACCCTCGATCTGGGCTGGCCAGACGTCGGCCAGGCCGTACGCCCAACCCTCGACGTAGCGGTGGTCGCCGCCGATGTCGACGATCTTCACGTCCTTGGGGACGCGCGCCAGCGCCTCGGCCGAGGCGCCCGTGGGCAGCGACGCGAACAGCACGTCGAGCTTCGGCAGGGTCACAGGGTCCCACTTCTCGATCACCAGTTCGGCCAGCTTGGCCGGCACACCGGGGAAGCGGTCCACCAAACGGCTGCCGGCGCTGCCCTCGCCTGCGGCGTAGATTAGCTCGAAAGAAGGGTGGCTCGCGACCAGGCGCATCGCCTCGCCGCCGCCAAAACCGCTGATCCCGACAATGCCGACGCGAATGCTCATGGTGGTGTCCTGGTGCTGGAGTGAGCGAACAAGTTTAGCGAACTCGCGCTGCCGGCGCCGCCGTTGACATCCACCAAGCGCAGCTCTTTGGTCAGAGCCAATGTGGTCATTGCGAGTGCCGCGAGTTCGTCGTTCGACCTGAAAGTACCTGGCTTTCGTCCAATGGTCTCGGCGAACGAACCGTCACGTGTGGCCGCCGCGTATAGAATGTCGATCGGCGCCGCTTGGGCTCGCATGGCGTCGCTCATCGAGACCTGCAAGTTGAATCTGGCCAATCCGCAGTCCTATCTCACCGACGTGCTGACGCGCCTTGTCGACGGGTGGCCGCAATCCCGCATCGACGAACTCATGCCGTGGCATTGGTCGACCGAGCAGGTTCACTGACCATCCCGCCCCTACAGGGTCGCAGAGTACCGCTTACGGTCAAACTTCGACGCCGATCTACACACTGCGCTTATGCACAAAACAGGGACCGCTTATGGCCTAACGCTCAGCTACCCCAGCCGCTCCCGCGCCGCCGTCGCCAGCACGTCGGCGCGCTCGTTCATCCGGTCCCCCGCATGGCCGCGCACCCAGCGCCACTCGATCCGATGCACCGCCGCCGCCGCCAGCAGCCGCCGCCACAGATCCATGTTCGCCACCGGATCGCCCGCCGCGTTGCGCCAGTTGCGCCGCACCCAGCCCTGATGCCAGCGGGTCACGCCGTTGCGCAGATACTCGCTGTCGGTGTGCAGCACGACGGTGCAGGGCCGCTTCAGCACCTCCAGCGCCGACAGCGCGGCGGTCAGTTCCATGCGGTTGTTGGTGGTGACGGGTTCGGCACCCGACAGTTCCCGCTCGTGGTCACCGAACCGCAGGATCGCGGCCCAGCCGCCGCGACCGGGGTTGGGCTTGCAGCCGCCGTCGGTCCAGATCTCCACATGATCCGCCGGCGCCGGCGCGGCCGTTGCCGGTTCAGATCCCATAGGCGTGCGCGTCCCGCGCGGTCAGATGGAAGCGCAGCCGGCGCAGATACTCGATCGGGTCCTTGCGGGTCACCAGCGCGCCCGGCGGCGTGTTCACCCAGTCGATACAAGCCGGGTGAGCAGGAACCGCAGCGCCGCCCCCTGGCACAGCACCGGCAGCGCCGCGCGCTCCGCCGCCGACAGCGCGCGCACGCCGCCGTAGGCGGACAGCATCGCCCGCGCCTTGGTCACGTTGAAGCGCCACGTCCGGCTCGAAGCACCAGGCGTTCAGGCACACGGCGACGTCGTAGGCCAGCAGGTCGGTGGCGGCGAAATAGAAATCGATCAGGCCGGAGATCGCGCCCTCCAGGAAGAACACGTTGTCGGGAAACAGGTCGGCATGGATATGCCCGACCGGCAGATCGGCCGGCCAGGCGGCGAGGATGGAGTCGAGCGCGCCGGCAAGCTCGGCGCCGAGACCGGGCTGCACCGTCTCGGTGCCGGCGCCGCAGCGGGCCAGCAGCGGCGGCCAGCCGGCCGGGCCGAGCGCGTTGCGCCCGGGTCGGCGCATAGTCCCGCCCGGCCAGGTGCAGTGCGGCCAGCGCGGCGCCCACCGGGGCGCAATGCTCCACGCCGGACGCGGCGCGGCCAGACGCCGGGCAGGAAGGTGGTGATCGCCGCCTGCCGGCCGCACAGCGGGCGCAGCGCCACGCCGTCGCGCGCCGGCACCGGCGCGGGCAGACGATGCCGTTCGCGGCGCCAGATGCGTCCATCAGCCCGAGGAACCAGGGCAGTTCCGCCGGGTCGACCCGCTTTTCGTACAGCGTGAGGATGAAGTCGCCCGCCGGTGGTGCGGAGCGCGTAGTTGCTGTTCTCCACCCCCTCGGCGATGCCGCGGAAGGCGACGATGCGACCGATGTCGTAGGCGGCCAGGAACGCGGCCAGCGCGTCGTCCGAGACTTCGGTATAGACCGCCATCAGTGCGGCGCGGCCGGCGCGTCAATCACCCTGGGACTCCTGTGGGTGGTCCAGCACGTGCGGGTAGCAGGCGCGCCCCGGTGGGGGCAACACCGGCCCCGCCGCTTCACCCGATTGCCGTGTGCCGCGGGGCGCCGCGCGCACCACACGCGCGGAGACATGGGCGGCACATGGCCCGCCCGGGTTCCGTGCCGGTGGGGCAGCACCGTTTCGTCCCTCGCCTTCAGGCGCCGTGGCGGGTCGGCATCTCCGGCGCGGGATGCAGGTGCACGATCCGCTGGCCCGTCTGCGCCGCGATCATCTCCGCGACCAGGGTCCGGTGGCAGTGCGCCGGATCTCGCTCGAAACACAGCAGGCAGGCGCGGGCGCCGCCGGCCAGGGTGCGCGCCTCCGCCAGCTCCGCCTGCGGGCGATCGCCGGCCATGTGGGCACCGTAAATGCGCACCATGATCTCCGGATGGCCGGCGCGCACCGCGTCCCGCCCCGGCTTCGGCGTGCCGAGCGCCTGCAGGTGCACATAGCCGATCCCGCGCGCATCGAGCTCGGCGGCGAGCTGGCGCTTGGAGAAGCCGGGCTTGCGCGATTGCGGCACCGCACGGACGTCGATCAGCAGGCGCACGTCCGCGGCGACCAGGGCGTCGGTGACATCGGCGACGGTGCAGGCCTCATAGCCGATGGTGAACAGGTCGGGGGTGAGCAGGTCGGGCATGTCGTGTCTCCGGACCAGGGGGGAAGGGCGCCGCAGCATTCCCCTCGCGCAGCGTTCTTGTCAGCGGCGCGCCGGGCGCGCCATGGTCCGCCCGGCGACAGCGAACGGCAGGTACGCAGGTGAACGGAACGGAGGGACCTCGGCCGATCGATCCCGACCTGCCGCGCGCCGTCAACCCCTGGGAGGTGCTACCCGCCCCGCCTGCCCCCCGGGGCAAGCCGTTCGGCCCGTGGCAGGGGCTGTGGCTCGTCATCCTGTTCATGCTCGTCCAGGTCGGCGCGGCGACCGCGCTCGCCTTGTTCCGCGGCTTCCTCCTCGGGCTGGTGCACGGGCTGGGGGCGTCACTGGCCGGCCGGCCCATCGCGCGCTTCGTGCCGGCGCCCCCGAGCCCCGCGCTGGTGGCCGCCAGCGTCATCGCGGCTTACGTCCTGGCCGCGCTCTGGTGCCTCCGCTACGTGCTGCGGCGGGCCGGCGACCGGCTGCGTCTCGGCACGCCGGAGGGCATTGCCTGGTGCCCGGCCGAGCGTGGCGCCTATCCCGCGGCGGTGGTCCTCGGGGTCGGTACCGTTGCGGCGGCGGTGGCGATTCTGCGCCTGTTGCCGGTCGCACCGGGCCGGGTGCCGCACTCGGATTTCCAGGCGTTGCTGATGCCCGGCTGGATGCTGGGTCCGTCCCTGGTCCTGCTGCTGCTGGTGGCCCCGCTCACCGAGGAGTTCCTGTTCCGCGGCGCCGCCTTCGCCGCCTTTGCCGCGCGCACCGGCCCGGGGTGGGCGACCGTCATCGTGACGATGCTGTTCGTGGCGGTGCATGCGCCGGAAAAGATCCACTACCCGCCAGGGTTCATCGACGTTTCGCTGATGGCGCTCGGGGCCGCGTGGCTGCGGCTGCACTACCGGTCGATCCGGCCGGCGATCCTGCTGCACATCCTCTATAACGTCGGCGTATCGGGCGCCGCCCTGCTGCTGCACTGACCGCGCCACGCCGTTGCCTCGCGCCCCAGGCGCGGGCAGGGTGGGCGCAGGCAGGCTGGCCGCGGGCACGCCAGCGCGGCGCACCATACGGGAGGGTTTGCATCATGAGCTTCGACTTCAGCGGCAAGCGGGTGATCGTCTGCGGCGGCTCGCGCGGCATCGGGCGGGCGATCGCGCTCGGCTTCGCGCAAGCCGGCGCCGGAGTGGCGATCTGCGCCCGCGGCGCCGAGGCCTTGCAGGCCACCGCCGCCGAAGCCACCCGCTTCGGCCATCCGGTCCATGCCGCCGCCTGCGATCTGGCTGATCCCGCCGCCATCGCGCGCACGATCCCGGAGGCCGCCGGCGTCCTCGGCGGCGTTGACGTGCTGATCAACAACGCCTCGGCCTTCGCCAACCCCGACACGGCGGAGGCCTGGGCGGCGAGCTTCGCCGTCGACATGATGGCGGTGGTGCACGCGTCCCAGGCGGCGCTGCCGTTCCTGAAGGAGAGCAAGGGGGCGATCGTCACCACCACCTCGATCTCCGCGCTGCGCCCGGCGGCGCGCCAGCCGCCGTACGGGGCGATCAAGGCGGCGGCGATTTATTACACCTCGACCCAGGCGGCGATGTACGCCCGCGACGGCATCAGGGTGAACGCCATCGCCCCCGGCTCGATCGAGTTTCCTGGCGGCGTGTGGGACCGGCGCAAGACCGAGGCGCCGGACCTTTACAAGCGCGTCTTCCGCTCGATCCCGTTCGGCCGCATGGGCCGGCCGGAGGAGGTGGCGAACGTGGTGCTGTTCCTCGCCTCCCCGCTCGCGGCTTGGATCACCGGGCAGACGATCGTGGTGGACGGCGGCCAGTTGCTGGGCGGCTGAGCCGGTCCGGCGTCGGATTTGTCCGCAATCTCCGCCATACCGCCTTGGCAAGCCCTTCCGGACCGCCTACGTTGCCAGCGCGGAGCTTCCCGGTGCGTCAGGTAAGGCATCCCCGGGGCCAGTAAGCATCTCCCTGGGAGCTGGCTCTGTCGGGATCTTGGTCTCGGTATCCGGTGCCCACCTGCACACGCAGGCTCTGGGAGGATGCGACGCCAACGGCCAGGGCAGCCCCGCACTTTCGCAGCCCCGCACTTTCCGGTCTTGCGTGCGACCGCTCCGATCTTTGTGGTCCCCAGCCTCCCCGAGGCCTCCCTGATCGCCAGCTTCATGTCCGCCGCCGATCCGCCCGCCGCGCTCGCCGAGGCCAAGCGCCTAGCGCGCGCCCGGGCGCTTGCCGCGCGCGCGACCGGCGACCCGGCGGCGGCCGCCGCCCTCGCCGCGGTGGTGCTGCGCGAGGCGCCCCCGCCGGTCGGTGTCGTCGTGGCGGGGTACTGGCCGATCGGCCAGGAAATCGACCTCCGTCCGTTGCTGCACGCCCTGCACGCGCGCGGTCATCCCGTCGTCCTACCGGTGACGCCCCCGCGCGGGGAGGTACTGCGCTTCCGGCTGTGGCAGCCGGGGGCTGCGCTGCAGCGAGGGGCCTTCGGCACCCTCGCGCCCGCCTCACCCGACGCTGGGACGACCACCCCTGGGACGACCGACCCCGTGCCGGCGGAAGCGCTGCCGCCCGCGCTTATCCCCGCCGTCGTGCTGGTGCCCTTGCTGGCCTTCGACCGGGCGGGCAACCGGCTGGGCTACGGCGGCGGCTATTACGACCGCACCCTGGCGGCGCTGCCCGGGGCCATGGCGCTCGGATGCGCGTATGCAGCCCAGGAGATGGAGGCGGTCCCGACCGGCCCGTTCGACATGCCGCTGGCCGCGATCGCCACCGAACGCGGAGTCATCCGTGCCGCGCAATCCGCGCCGGCGGCACGGCGCTCTTGACGTCGCACCCCAACGCCCGCATGTAGCGCCGGTTCCAAGGACAGGGCCATGGCGAAGACGAATACCGTTCAGATCAAGCTCGTCTCCAGCGCGGATACCGGGTATTTCTATGTGACCAAGAAGAACGCGCGGGCACAGACGACCAAGCTCGAGTTGAAGAAATACGACCCCGTCGCGCGCAAGCACGTCGTTTTCCGCGAAGCGAAGATCAAATAGCGGCCGCTCGCGGCAGACACACTCTCGGCAGACACCCTGGCAGCCGGCTCCGGCCACCGGGCGCTGCCGGCGGTCGATGACATCGGCGATGACTGGAAGCCGCAGTGACCGGCAGCCGCTCCCGGTGATACCGGAGGCGGCCCGGCCTGCGTCGTGTCTGGTCAGCACGCCGGTGACCGATTCCCCGCTGTCCCGATCGCCCGCAGTGTCGCTCCCCCGGTATCGAGGGCGTCGCGCCTGCCAGCGCGCGCGCGGGTGACTGCCCGCCGCCGCGCGGAGCGCGTGAAAATCCATCGAACCCGGAACAGAACGCCCCCCGGGACAGAACGCCCGTTGAACCTGCCCGCGTTACCGGACGATTGCCGCGGCGCGCGGGTCTTCGCACACAAGACGCTCAAGCGGTCGGGGCGGCCGGCCAGGGCTCCCGCGCCAGTTCCACCCGATTCCGCCCGCTCCGTTTGGCCGCATACAGCGCGCCGTCAGCGGCGGCGAGCAGCCCGTCCGCGCTGTCGGCGTCCAGGCCGGAAACCGCAACGCCGATGCTGACCGTGAGGCGCAGCGCGCCGCTGCCCGCGGGCTCGACCACCGGGGTGAGCATCCCGGCCACCGCATCGCGCAGCCGTTCCGCCGCCTGGCTCGCCTGCTCCTGCCCGGCGCCGGGCATGATGACCACGAACTCCTCGCCGCCGTAGCGGGCCAGGGTATCGAAGGCGCGGATATTGCTGCGCAGGGTCTCGGCCACCACCCGCAACGCCCGGTCGCCGGCGGCATGGCCATGCGCGTCGTTCACCGCCTTGAAGAAATCGACGTCGATCAGCATCAGCGACAGATGCGGCGGCGGGTCCTGGTCCATCATGCTGCGCAGGTGGCGCATCAGGTAGCGGCGATTATAGAGCCCGGTCAGCGGGTCGATCACCGCAAGCTCGATCGCCTCGCCGAGGTCGGCGCGCAGCCGGTCCTGGTACAGCTTGCGGCGGATCTGATTGCGTGCCCGCACCCGCAGTTCCTGCGGATCGAGCGGCAGCAGCAGCCAGTCGTTGGCGCCGAGCTCGAAGCCCCGATGCAGCCGCTCCCGCTCCCCCACGTCGCCCACCAGCAGCAGCGGCACGTCGTGCGTGATGTCGGCAGCGCGCAGGCCGGAGGCGAGCGCCAGCGGGTCCTCCTCGGTCAGGCCGAGGCTGAGCAGGATCAGGTCGAGCGGGGTGGCGGCCGACAGCGCCATGGCCTCCGCACGGTCGCGGGCCCGTAGCACGACGATGCCGTCCTGGCCCAGCGCGGCGCGGATCGTCTCCGCCTCGGCGTCCCAGTCGTCCACCACCATGGCCCGCGCGCCGGCCACCGAGGGCGGCGGCAGCCGGTCGGCGGCGAGGCCGAGCGCCCGCACCGTCTCGCCCCGCGCGCGCCATTCGTCGAGCAGGCGCTTGAGCCGCACCAGGCTGCGCACCCGCATCATCAAGGTCGCGTATTCAACCGGCTTGCTGAGGAAATCGTCAGCCCCGGCGCCGAGCCCGGCGACCCGCTCCGCCGCCTCCCCGAGCGCTGTCACCATCACCACCGGGATGTGCAGGGTGGCGGGGTCCTCCTTCAGCTTGCGGCAGCATTCGAACCCGTCCATGCCGGGCATCATCACGTCGAGGAGGATGAGGTCGGGCTGCCAGTTCCGCGCCGCGGCAAGCGCCTCGAACCCGTCGCGGGCGCTGGCCACCTGATAGTACTCCGCCGACAGCTTGGCTTCCAGAAGGCGCGTGTTGGCCGGCACATCGTCGACGATAAGGATGCGGGCAGTCATGAACGGCGGCCATCCCCTGCCAGCAGGCGCCGCTCACGCGCCCGGTTGCATCAGTACCGCGGTCCTAACCCCACCGTGCGGCAGAGCAGACCTATCGCATACTTCGTGGCGAACCGGTTTCGGATTACCGAGTTTTAATCTTCCTGCGGGATGTTCCCACCGGGAAGCTTGGTCTAGGCATGCCGGCCATGGCGAAGCGCGCGCGGGACGGCACCAAGGCTGCGGCCAAGGCCTGGCTGAAGCACGAAACGAGGCTGGGCGGACGAGCGGCACGGCCGGTACTGCTGGCAGGCCTCGCCGGTACCGTCGTCGCCATCGGCCAGGCCTTCTGCATCGCCGCCGCCCTCGGCGCCGCGCTCGCCGGGCGCGGCGCGGACATGCCCGCCATCGCCGCGTTCGCCGTGCTGGCTCTGCTCCGCGCCGCCCTCGCCTGGGCCGCCGAGCGTGCCGCCGGCGCCGCGGGCGCGGCCTCCCGCCGCCGGCTGCGCAGCGATGTGCTCGGGCGGTTGCTGCACGCCGGGCCGGCGGCGCTGCGCCAGCGCCACTCCGGCGATCTGACGGCCATCGTGGTCGATCGGGTGGAGGCGCTGGACGGGCTCTACGCGCGCTGGATCCCGGCCTCCGCGCTCGCGCTGGCCGGGCCGGTGCTGGTGCTGATCGCCGCCCTCTGGGCCGATCCGGTGGCGGCGCTGGTGCTCGGGCTATGCGGGCTCGCGGTGCCGGTCGGCATGGCGCTGGCGGGCATCGGCGCAGCCGCGGCCTCCCGTCGACAGTTCCTCGCCATGTCGCGGCTGCAGGCGCGGTTCCTGGACCGGGTGCGCGGCATCGCCACCATTGTGCTGTACGGACGCTCCGAGGACGAAACCGCCGCGCTCGCCGCCGCAGCGGACGAATTGCGGCGACGCACCATGCGGGTGCTGCGGGTGGCGTTCCTGTCGTCCGCGACGCTCGATCTCGCCGCCGCGCTGGCGCTCGTGCTGCTCGCCATCCGCTACGGTCTGGCGATCCTGGCGCACCGGCTGGCAAGCCCGGCGACGGCGCTGTTCGCGCTGCTGCTGGTCCCCGAGTTTTTCGCCCCGCTGCGCGCCTTCGCAGCCGCCTACCAGGACCGGCTGCACGCCGTCGGCGCGGCGGATGCGATGCTCGACCTGCCGCCCGCCCCGGAACCCGCCCCCGCGCGCGAGGTGCGCACCGTCGCCGCCCGCGGCGTCGCGGTGGCGTTCGAGGACGTGCGCCTGACCTGGGATCCGACGCGCGGCCCGGCGCTCGACGGGCTGAGCTTCCGCGTCCCGGCCGAGGAAACGCTGATCCTCGCCGGCCCATCCGGAGCCGGCAAATCGAGCGTGATCGAAATCCTGCTCGGTTTCGTCCGCCCCGACAGCGGCCGGGTGACCTTGAACGGCGCCGACATCGCCACCCTGGTCCCGGCCGCCCTGTCGCGCCTGACCGCCTGGATCGGCCAGCGCCCGGTGCTGTTCGCCGGCACCATCCGCGAGAACATCCGCTTCGCCCGCCCCGAAGCCCCCGAGGCCGAGATCGAGGACGCCGCCCGCGCCGCCCGCGTGAGCGAGTTCGCCGCCCGGCTTCCCGCCGGGCTCGATACGATCGTCGGCGAAGGCGGCTTCGGCCTGTCCGGCGGCCAGGCGCAGCGGGTCGCGATCGCGCGCGCCTTCCTGAAGAACGCGCCGCTGCTGCTGCTCGACGAGCCGACCGCGCATCTCGACCCCGCCACCGAGGCGGACGTACTGGATAGCCTGCGCCGGCTGGCGATCGGGCGCACCGTCATTCTCGCCAGCCATTCCGCCGCCGCGCATGATTTCTCCGGCCGGCGGCTCGACCTGCGCGCCGGGCGCGCGGTGGGCACGCCGGCGCGGGCCACCGCATGAGGGCCCCCCGGGCATGAAGGACCTCCGGCGCATCCTCGGCCTGTGGCGCGGGCGCGCGGGCTGGCTGGCGGCGGGGGTGGTGCTGTCCTTGATCGCGCTGGCCGCCGGGGTCGGGCTGATGGCCGTCGCCGGGCGCACCATCGGGCTCGCGGTCGCCGCCGGCGTGCTGGCCGCGCCGCTGGCGCTGCGCGCACTCGGCGTCCTGCGTGTCATCGGCCGCTACCTGGAACGGGTGGTGACGCACGAGGCCACGTTCCGCGCGCTCGCCGATTTGCGCGTCTGGTTCTTCCACGGCCTGGCCGGCAGCGCCGCCGGCGGACTCGGCTTCCGCCAGGCCGGCGACGTGCTGGCCCGCCTGGTGGGCGACGTGGAGGCGCTGGACGGGCTCTACGCCCGCATCATCGTCCCCCTCGCCGGCGCGGTGCTGCTGGTGCCGGCGCTGGTGGTGCTGCTCTGGGGCCTCGGCGCCGGCGCCGCCGTGGCGGTCGGGCTGCTGTTTGCTCTTGCCGCGTTCGTGCTGCCGGCCTTCGCGGCGCGCCGCGCCGCCGCCGCCGGCAGCCGACTGGCGCCCGCCGCCGCCGGCCTGCGCATCGCCGCACTGGACGCCTTCACCGGCTTGCGCGAAGTGCGCGCCTTCGCCGCCGAAGGCCGCATGCTCGCCACCGTGCAGGCGCGCGAATCCACCCTGCTCGCCGCCCAGCACGATCTCACCCGCCTTACCGCGCTCGCCGGCGCCGGCGCGCTGCTCTGCGCCCAGGCGGGCGTCCTGGTGGCCCTGCTCGCCGCCGGCGGCCATCCGGTGCTCGCGGTCGGCGCGGTGTTCATCGTAGTGGCGGGGTTCGAGGCGGTGGGCGGCCTGCCCCGCGCCGGCGCGCTGGCCGGCCACGCCGCCGCCGCCGCCCACCGGGTGCTGGACGCCGCCGAAGCGCCCCCGCCGGTCGCGGAGCCGGCGCAGCCCGCACCCCTACCCGCCGACACCACCCTGCGCTTCGAAGGCGTGCACTTCCACTGGCGCCCCGACCACCCTGCGGTGTTCGACGGCCTCACCTTGGAAGTCCCGCCCGGCGCCCGCGTGGCGCTGCTCGGCCCGTCCGGGGCGGGGAAATCCACCCTTGCCGCCCTGGCGCTGAAACTGGCGGCCCCGCAACAGGGCCAGGTGCTGCTCGGCGGCACCGATCTCGCGCGCCTCCCCGCCGCCGCGGTACGCAGCCGCATCGGCTGGCTCGGCCAGGCCACCCACCTGTTCGACGACACCATCCGCCACAACCTGCTGCTCGCCCGCCCCGACGCGGACGACGCGGCCCTGTGGGCCGTCCTGGACGCCGCGCAAATCGCCGAAGCGGTGCACGCCCTGCCCGACCGCCTGGACAGTTGGGTCGGCGAAGGCGGCACCAAATTCTCCGGCGGCCAGGGCCGCCGGCTGGCACTCGCCCGCGCCCTGCTGTCCCCGGCCCCCATCCTGATCCTGGACGAACCCTGCGCCGGCCTGGACGCAGAAACCGAACGCGCCTTCCTCGCCACTCTGAACGATACGGCCGACGGCCGCAGCATCATCCTGATCGCCCACCGCCTGACCGGCGTCGAACGCCTCGACCGCATCTGGCGCCTGTCCGCCGGGCACGCGGTGGCGGCGGCGTCGTAAGGCAAGCAAGGCCAGGGGGCTCTGCCCCATGCGCGTTAAATTAGGCTCGCACGGGGTAGCGGATATGTGGCCTTCGCTTTCGTTTGGAATGGGCGAGGCGGCGATAGAGGTTGGGTTCGGGATGGAGCGGAGCATTGAGAGTAAGCGGTCCGATGACGGCGAGGACGAGCCAGCGCAAGGTCGCGTCCTGGACGCGCCACAGCGAGGGGAGACAGGCCGCGTCGAGCAGGTCCTCAGGGGAAAGATTCCAGGACTTCCTGGCTGAAATCGTCGCACAACAGGGCCATGATGAGATGCGCGTAGAGCCAACTTCGCGACGCCGCTTCGGTGCTGGTGGGCAGGCGGTCGATATGCAGCAGTGACTTCAGCCGCTTGAAGGCCAGCTCGATCTGCCAGCGCAGCCGATAGACCGCGAGCACCTCCTCGGCCGGATAGCCCTCGGGCGGCAGCGAGGTGGCCAGGATCATGAATTCCGCGGCCACCAGGCTGCGCGGATCGATCGTCCTCATGTTTGCGGGATGCGGCTTTGCGCAGCGCCTCGGTTGCCTCCGGCGTCTTGCGCCGAAGGCGCCGCCGACCGCTACGGCCCGATCGTGCCGGTCAGGAACGCCGAAAATACCGATCTGACCGACCTACGCCCCGCCAGCACACGCCAACCTCCCCAATCGCCACCTGCACCGACCGAATGATCCGATACCCCACTCCGACAGGCTGCTAGCGCAGCGCCAGCGCGACGCGCCGGAACACCAGCACCGGCAACGATCCGCCGGTGACGCCGCGCATGGGTTGGTCATCGTCGTTGCCGATCCAGACGCCGATGATCCGTCCGTTGACGTTGCCGATGAACCAGGCGTCGCGGTAGTCCTGCGTGGTACCGGTCTTGCCGGCGACGATGCGCCCGGGGACGGCGGCCCCTGTTCCGGTGCCCTCGGCCACCACGGCGCGCAGCATGCCCGCCATCATTCCTGCCAGCGCCGGCGCGATCACCGGCTCGGGCGGCGGGTGGACGACCGGCGTCACCATCCCGCCGGCATCGACGGCCAGCAGGCCGAACGGCGTGACCCGCAGGCCACCGTTGAAGAACGTCGCATAAGCCGCTGCCATCTCCAGCAGGCCCACATTGGCGGTGCCAAGCGCGATCGAGGCGTTGTCGGGCAGCCGGTCCGCAATCCCGAGCCGGTGCGCCATCGCAGCGACCGCGCGCGGCCCGCCGGCGCGCAGCAGCAGCCGCACCGCCACCGTGTTGATCGACAGGGCGAGCGCCCGGCGGACCGAGATTTCGCCGAGATAGCGCCGCTCGTAGTCGCGCGGATGCCAGGCGCCGAGCCTTATCGGCGCGTCCAGCACGCGATCGTCCGGCCGCACGCCACGCTCCAGCGCCGCCAGCCAGACGAAGGGCTTGAAGGACGAGCCGGGCGGGCGGCGCGCCTCGGTGGCGCGGTCGTAGGAGCTGTCCTGGTAGTCCCGTCCACCCACCAGCGCTTCCACCGCCCCGGTGGCGGCGTCGAGCACCACCACCGCGCCCTCGTGCGCGCCGCGCGCCGCCCCCGGCCCGTCCAGCACCGTCGTGAGCGCCGCCTCCGCCGCGTGCTGCAGCCCGGGGTCGAGCGTGGTGCGCAGGCTTGCGTCCTGGCCGGGGGCAAGCAGCGGTGCGGCCGCCCCCGCCGCCCAGTCGGCGAACCAGCCGGCCTGCATGGGCGGCGTGCGCGGGAAGGCGATCGCCGTCGCCGCGGCCTGCGCGCTCTGGGCGGTGAGGTCGCCGGCGCGGACCATCGCGGCCAGCACCTGGCGCGCCCGTGCCGCCGCCGCATCCGGGTCGGCGCGCGGATTGAAGCGCGACGGCGCACGCGGCAACCCGGCCAGCACCGCCGCCTGCCACAGAGTGAGGCGGCTGGCGGGAATGCCGAAATAGACCCGCGCCGCGGCGTCGATCCCCCAGGCGCCGGAACCGAAATAGACCCGATTCAGCCAGATCTCGAGAATCTCGCCGCTTGCTGAAATGTCGGTCGAGCCACAAGGTCAGCAGCAGTTCCTGCGCCTTGCGCCGCCAGGTGCGCGCGTCGCTGAGGAACAGGGTCTTTGCCACCTGCTGGGTCAGGGTCGATCCGCCCTGGACCACCCGCCAGTGCACCAGATCGACCGCGGCGGCGCGCAGGATGCCGATCGGGTCGATGCCGGGTTCGGTCCAGAAGCGCCGGTCCTCGGTATCCACCGCGGCCTCGGCGACGTAGGGCGGCAGGTCGGCGAGATGCACCGGCTCGCCCGCGATGTCGCCGAAGCGGGCGAACACACGGCCCGCGGCGTCGCGCAGGACCAGGCTCGGGCGGCGGGACGGGGCGAGTGCGTCTTCCGGCCGCGGCAGGTCGCGCGCGAACCAGAGCAGGAGCAGGGCGCCGGCGAGGCCGCCCCAGATCGTGGCGACGACGGCAAATCGGATCAGCCGCCAGGGGCGGCGGCGGGCGGCGGGATCGCGGGCGGGGGTCTGGCCGCGGCCGGACCGTGCGCCGGCGGATCGCGCGCCAGAGGACCGCGCGCCGGCGGCCGGCGCGTGCCCTGCCGCCTCCGCCGCCGCGGCAGGCGCGCCCTGGCTGCCGCGCCGCCCGCCGGCAGCGCGCGGGTCGGCGGGGACGGCAGCGGCCGGGCGGGAAGGACGAGGCATCCGGGACTCCGGCACGGGGCCTTTACGCGGCCCCGCGTGTTACGGGATCGTGCCCGCGGCGGGAAGCTTCCATCAGGCCGGCGCCGGGCAGCGAAGGAGTAAGGCAGGATGAAGGGGTTGTTCCTGGACGCGGTCGATGACCTCGCCACCGTGTTCCGCCGGGTGGTCCGCCCCGACGACCCGCCGGTCGACGTGCGCGAGCAGGAGGAGGTGCCGCCGGAGGCGCTCCCCGCCCTGCTCGCCGGCTATGATTTCGTGCTCGACGACCACAGCCGGATGCCGACCGCGGCGATGGCGCGCTGCGCCGGGCTGCGCCACATCGTCTTCCTCGGCACCGGCGCGCGCAGCTACATGCATCCGGAGGAACTCGCCGCGCTCGGCATCACCGTGCACATCATCAAGGGCTATGGCGACACCGCGGTGGCCGAGCACACGATCGCCCTGATGTTCGCCGCCGCGCGCGGGATCGCGCGGATGGACCGCGACATGCGCGCGGGGCTGTGGACGCGGACCGAGGGGCCGCAGTTGACCGGCAAGACCCTTGGCCTGCTGGGCTTCGGGGGAATCGCGGCCGAGGTTGCGCGCCTCGCCGCCGGGATGGGCATGCGGGTGCTGGCGTGGAACCGCACGAAGCGCAGCGCGTCGGGCGTGACTTTCGTTGACCTGACCGGTGCTGCTGGCGTCGAGCGACGTGCTGTCTCTCCATTTGCTGCTGACCGACGCGACCCGCGGCTTCCTCGACGCGGCGCGCCTGGCGGCGCTGCGCCCCGGGGCGATCCTGGTGAACACCGCGCGCGGCGCGCTGGTGGATGAGACGGCGCTGATCGCCGCACTGCGGGAGGGGCGGATCGGGCACGCCGCGCTCGATGTGTTCGACACCGAACCGCTGCCGGCGGGGCATAAGCTGATCGCGCTGCCGAACGTGACCCTGTCGGCGCACAGCGGGTTCCGCACGCCGGAGGCGTCGGAGACCTTGCTGCGGCGGGCGCTGGACATCGCCCGGGGGCTTGCGTAACCCCGTGGCCTCGGCCCGGAGCTTTGGCCCGCCTGGCGGAACGGTAGACGCAGCGGACTTAAAATCCGCAGCCCGTTGGGGCGTGGGGGTTCGAGTCCCCCGGCGGGCACCACACATCCGATACTGTGCGCAAGGATCTGCCGCCGTGGAGCACACGGCACGCCCGCCGCAGCGTTGGAATTGTGACGGCACGGTGGTGAACACCCCGCAGCCACGCAGGCGGTTCGGGTTCGGGGAAGACGCGCCGCACAGAAGTTTGATCCAGATCAACGACCGCGCCCAGGGGATGCGCCGATTCTACAGATGGCGGTCGATTCTGGCACCGTCCGCCTGACAACCGCCGCTGCGGCCTTTCGAGGGATTTGACGATGACCGACGCGATCAGGGGTGTGGCGCGCGCCGTTGCGGCGACGGGCCTTCTCGCCGCACTGGCCCTGGGCGCGCCGGCGGCGAACGCATCGCCGGGGGAACTCGCCCACAGGGAACTCGCCCAGGCCACGCCGGCGCCCGGCGTGTCGAGCCCGACGCCGCCTGGCGGGACCGCTGCGACGTCGCACCCGCGCAGTCCAACCGAGCTGGTCGAAGCCAGGATCAAGGACCTTCGGACAAAGCTCCGGATCACGGCGGCTCAGGAGTCCCGCTTCGCTGCCGTAGCCGACGTCATGCGTGCCAACGCACGATCAATGCAGGCGCTTCTTGGAGAACGGGCCCGGCACAAGGTCACGACTGCGGTCGGGGCGCTTCGCTGGTATGAGCGGATCACCGCGGCCCATGCTGCGGCCCTGAAAGAATTCGTTCCGGCTTTCGAAGCGCTCTACACGGCGCTGTCGAACAGCCAACGAAAGACCGCCGACGCGATGTTCCAGAGGCTCGCGCAGCGGCCTCTTCCTCCCAGGTCCAGCTAGCGGTCGCATGTCGATCCGCGACGGCCAGCGCCTTGCAGCGGAGGGAGCCAGGCTCCCGGAGGTCACGATGAGTCGAGACCGAACTTTGGCCAGCGCCCTCTTTATTCCATTGGGCCTTGCCCTTGCCGCGCTCGTGCTGCCTGCGCCGGCTCGCGCCCAATACCCGTGTCCACCCGGATATTATTACTATCCCGAATATGGGTGTGTACCGCCCGGCTATTTCTATGTGCCGCCCTATTACCCTTACCCGGATTTCGGGTTCGACTTTTTTTACGGCGGTGGGGGGCCACGTGGGGGGCGCAACTTCGGCCCTCACGGCGGGGCTCCCCATGGCGGTGGATATCCCCATGGTGGCGGGGCTCCCCACGGTGGCGGAGCGCCCCATGGCGGCGGGGGTCCCCACGGTGGCGGAGGACGCCCGGGTCGCTGACCTTGCCGCCCAGCGGACAAGGCTGGTCCAGTTGGCCGCCGGTGGCCTGCACCACGCGTCTTGGCCTTGTGTCCCCTGTGCCGCGGCTGTCGGCGAAGGCGACGGCGTGCGTGGGCCGTCAGCGTCGACCTGCTGGGAAGGGCGGCAGGTCCGGCAGCACGTGTCGGTGTTGATGAATTCCGGCCAGTTTCGCGGCCCGCGATGCCGGGATCAGCATCCGGATCGGGTCGTCTGCTGATGATTCGTTGATGGATCTCTCACGCAATTCATGATCTCCTGTTCGGCCTGGTGCCAATGGGTCACATCATGACCGTGCGGCCGTCCCTGATTCTCCCAGAGTTCATATGCGCGCTGCGCAACAAGATGCCTGATTTCCGCTTCTCTTGCGGGTTCGCCGGTCCGGCATATGCGGGTTCCCGCTTTCATTGCGGACTCCGATTCCGTGCTTCCATGTGCTTCCGTGACCCCGCGCCCTGACGGCATCACCGTGCCCATCGACGGCTCCGGCATGTGCGACGGGCGGAACATGCGCGCCATCTCCTGTCCGAACCAGCGTCGCACTTCGGGCGGCGCCGCCTTGATTTCGTCTGCCGAGAATGTGAGCCAGACCATGGCCTGTTTCCATGATTTCAGATAGACGAATAGCGTCATCCGCCTCGCGCGGCATTGATCCCGATCAAACGTCGGCAGAAGTCCCGCCGTCGACGAGGCGATGCCGGATGGAGCAAAATCCGCAGCCCGCTGGGCCGTGGGGCGTTCGCCCCCCGGCGGGCGCCACAGCGAACCGGAGGAAACGATGCCCGTGTTGACCCGGCCGGATGGCCAGATCCACTACCGGACTTACGGCACCGGCTACCCGGTGCTGCTGTTTGCGGCCGGCGGCCTGCGCTCGCGCATGGCGATGTGGCCCGCCCCTGCCGGCGGGCCGGCGCGGCCGTGGGTGGATTGGACCGCGGCGCTGCCGGCGGCGGGCTTCACCGCGGTCGCGATGGACCAGCGCAACGCCGGCGCCTCGCGCGCCGATATCAGGGCCGACCACGGCTGGCACACCTACGCGGCGGACCACCTGGCGCTGATGGACCATCTCGGTTTCGAACGGTTCCATACGCTGGGCGCCTGCATCGGCGGTAGCTTCTGCCTGAAGGCGATCGAGATGGCGCCTGACCGGGTCACCGCCGCGGTGTTGCAGAACCCGATCGGCGTGCATCCCGACCATCCCGCGTATTTCCCGGACAGCCACGCGGACTGGAGCCGCGAGCAGCGCGCCGCTCGGCCCGAGCTGAACGCGGCCGCGATTGCCGCCTTCGGCCACAACATGTGGGACGGGGGGTTCGTCTTCTGCGTCGATCGGGCGTTCGTGCGGGCGTGCCCGGTGCCGACCATGCTACTGCCGGGGAGCGATATTCCGCACCCGGCGGCGACCAGCACGGAACTGGCGGCGCTGCTGCCGGGGGTGGAGGTGCTGGCGGACTGGCGCGGGCCGGAGCACCTGGCCGCGCAGGAGAGCCGGGTGATGGCGTTCCTGCGGCGGCATACGCCGGCGGGGTGAGCGGGGGGGCGGAACAGGCGGAGGCACTCCGGACGCTTCCGAACACGGGCAACACGGATCGGTTAGGAACACTCTGATCAAGTTCCTCTCGCCCCGACCACGCAACATCAAAAAGAATCGTCGCCAGGAGCAGCAGGGGACGGCAACGATGCGGCAAGCAACCTTGGCGACGGCTGGGTTCGAGCGCTACAGCAAGCCGACCCGGCGGACTGCGTTTCTGGCGGAGATGGACCGTGTGGTGCCGTGGCGCGAGTTGTGCGCGCTGATTGAGCCGGTGTATCCGAAGCCCGGCAAGGGCCGTGTCCCGGTTGGTCTGGAGCGGATGCTGCGGATCTACTTCCTACAGCAATGGTTCAACCTGTCGGACCCCGGGGCGGAGGAGGCGCTGTATGACAGCCTCACGATGCGCCGGTTCGTGGGCATCGACCTGGGCCGCGAGCCGGTGCCGGACGAGACCACGCTCTGCAAGTTCCGTCACCTGCTGGAGCGGCACGATCTGGGATCGGCGCTGTTCCAACGCGTGCACGAGCATCTGGAACAACACGGCTTGAAGCTGTCTGCCGGCACGATCGTCGATGCGACCATCATCCACGCGCCGAGCTCGACGAAGAACGCGGCGAAGGCGCGCGACCCGGAGATGCATCAGACCAGGAAGGGCAACCAGTGGTATTTCGGGATGAAGGCGCATATCGGCGTGGACAGCCGCACCAAGCTGATCCACTCGGTGGTGGCGACGGCGGCCAACGTAGCGGCTTGAGCGGCGAAGCCGATCAAGGCGGTGCTGCCCGATCTGCTGCATGGTGACGAGACGCAGGTGTGGGGCGACTAGGCGTATCGCGGGCAGCGCGCGGTGATCCGCGAACATGCGCCAAACGCACGAGATTTCATCAACCGACGCTATCGACATCGCGGGGTGGTGAACGAGGCAGAGAAGGCGTGCAACCGCACCAAGTCGAAGGTGCGGGCCAAGGTCGAGCACTGCTTCGGGGTGATCAAGCGCGTGTTCGGTTTTGCGAAGGTCTGCTACCGCGGGCTGGACAAGAACGCGAACCGGCTGTTCGTGACCTGCGCGCTCGCCAATCTGTTCGTCGTGCGGCATCGATTGCTGCGTCTTCAAGGGGCGTAGTGCGTCCACGGCGCTGCTCACGGCGCCGCGGGCGTCAGAAAACGTAGGAAATTCACCCCCTCCCGACATGTTTCAGCCGACCTGAGCGGTAGGCAGGGCGATCTGGACCATAGGAAACCAGCTGATCAGAGGTTCCCTAGTACAGCGTTCGCGAATTGCCGAATCGCACCCAAGGGCCCGCAGTGCCTCGGCTGCTGCGCGCGCCTCCGGGCGCGGGGGCGGCTTCTGTGATCGCCAATTCCGAATCGCTGTACCAGGGCGTGTCGTCATTTAGGGGATTCCCATGAAGGGAATCGCGTGATTCCTAGCGGGTCAACCGATTCGGAGGTTGACCTGTGCCCCGTTATGCCCTGCGTGATGATCAATGGGACCGCATTCGCGATTTGTTGCCGGGCCGGGAGGGCCACGTGGGCGTGACGGCGGCGGATAATCGCCTGTTTGTGGAGGCGGTGCTCTATCGCTATCGGGCTGGCATTCCCTGGCGTGACCTGCCGGAACGCTTTGGTGATGGGGTGCAGGTGCACCGGCGCTTCAGCCGTTGGGCCAAATCAGGGGTCTGGGAACGCGTGTTCAAGGTGCTCGCCGCGGATGCCGACAATGAATACGCGATGATCAACAGCACCATCGTACGCGCCCATCAGCACAGTGCCGGCGCCAAAAAAAAGCCGGCGAGGACCAGGCGATCGGACGATCCCGCGGTGGATTGAGCACCAAGATCCACGCTTTGGTCGATGCGCTCGGCAACCCAATCGGCTTCCACCTGACCGGCGGGCAGGCCCACGATCTGGTCGGAGCGGATCATCTGCTGCCCGGGATGCAGGCCGACACCCTGATCGCCGACAAGGGCTTCGACGCCGATCAGCGCGTCATCGAACCGCTGCAAGCCGCCGGCAAAACAGCGGTCATCCCGCCCAGAGAGCATCGCCGCCTGCCGCGCGACTTCGACAGAGACCTCTATAAAGCGCGCCACCTGATCGAGAACTTCTTCGCCAAACTCAAGCAGCTCCGCGCAATCGCCACTCGCTACGACAAAACTGCCCGAAATTTCCTCGCCGCCATCCACTTGGCCGCCACAGCCATTTGGCTCAATTGACGACACGCCCTAGTGTCCTGAACCTCTATCGCCGACCAATAACCATCTGGACCAAGTACGCACGGCTGGGCGCCGTGCAGGGCTAGTAGCGCTGGCCAGGGCCGCCACGCGGCCCGCCACGATGCGGTTTGTCCGTTGGTTGAACTGGTCGGTATTTGCGAACCAGGGCACTAGGGCGTGTCGTCATTTAGGGGATTCCCATGAAGGGAATCGCGTGATTCCTAGCGGGTCAACCGATTCGGAGGTTGACCTGTGCGCCGTTATGCCCTGCGTGATGATCAATGGGACCGCATTCGCGATCTGCTGCCAGGCCGGGAGGGCCACGTGGGCGTCACGGCGGCGGATAATCGCCTGTTTGTGGAGGCGGTGCTCTATCGCTATCGGGCTGGCATTCCCTGGCGTGACCTGCCGGAACGCTTTGGTGATGGGGTGCAGGTGCACCGGCGCTTCAGCCGTTGGGCCAAATCAGGGGTCTGGGAACGCGTGTTCAAGGTGCTCGCCGCGGATGCCGACAATGAATACGCGATGATCAACAGCACCATCGTACGCGCCCATCAGCACAGTGCCGGCGCCAAAAAAAAGCCGGCGAGGACCAGGCGATCGGACGATCCCGCGGTGGATTGAGCACCAAGATCCACGCTTTGGTCGATGCGCTCGGCAACCCAATCGGCTTCCACCTGACCGGCGGGCAGGCCCACGATCTGGTCGGAGCGGATCATCTGCTGCCCGGGATGCAGGCCGACACCCTGATCGCCGACAAGGGCTTCGACGCCGATCAGCGCGTCATCGAACCGCTGCAAGCCGCCGGCAAAACAGCGGTCATCCCGCCCAGAGAGCATCGCCGCCTGCCGCGCGACTTCGACAGAGACCTCTATAAAGCGCGCCACCTGATCGAGAACTTCTTCGCCAAACTCAAGCAGTTCCGCGCAATCGCCACTCGCTACGACAAAACTGCCCGAAATTTCCTCGCCGCCATCCACTTGGCCGCCACAGCCATTTGGCTCAATTGACGACACGCCCTAGCGCGAAGAGCTTGCGACTCGCCTCCAACGTGGCCTGACCCGCGCTGCGCGCGGCTTGGGGGCGCCGCCCCGGGCTGAATCGAACCCTCGGTTCCGCTGCGACCGCCCCCCCTCCATCGCCCACCCGATCGCCCGCGAACGTACGCCCGGCCCCAAACGCCCCAGCCACTGTACAAACTGCCCGTTAAAACCCCCGCTCCCTCCAACCACGCCCAACCCCGCGGAACTCCGCCAAAACCACCTCAACCCCCGCCCCAAACGCCCCACCCGCCGTACATTCCCCCGACCGTCCCCGCCTCACCCGAACACCCCCCACCAAGCCTCCCGCAGTGCCGCATCCACCTCCCCCATCCCCGCCGGCACGCCCAGCGCCGCCAGGCTCGTCACCCCGTGCGCCCGGATCCCGCACGGCACGATCCCGGAGAAATGCCCCAGATCCGGCGCCACGTTCAGCGCCACTCCATGCCAGCTCACCCAGCGCGACACCCGCACCCCGATCGCCCCGATCTTCGCCTCGGTGCCCGCCCGGTCCGCGACCCAGATGCCGACCCGCCCCTCCCGCCGCTCCCCCACCACGCCAAACCTGGCCAGCGCGCGGATCATCCATTCCTCCAACCCGTGGACGTAGCCGCGCACGTCGCGCGCCGGCACGGCCCCGTGCGGCCGGGTCAGGTCGAGCATCACGTAAGCGGTGCGCTGCCCCGGCCCATGGTAGGTCCATTGCCCGCCGCGCCCCGCCGCGAACACCGGAAACCGGTCGGGCGCGACCAGTTCCTCCGCCCGCGCGGAGGTCCCCGCGGTGTAGAGGGGCGGATGCTCGACCAGCCACACACGCTCGGGCGCGGCACTGGCGGCGATCGCCGCCACCCGCTCCGCCATCGCCGCCAGCGCGTCCGGGTACGGGGTCAGGCCAGGGGCCACGATCCACTCCGGAACCGCTCCGGGGGCGATTGCTGCCTCCAAGGTCATCGGCTATACCCCGCGCCCGACGAGCCCACGATGCGGTCGTGGCGGAATGGTAGACGCGCAAGCTTGAGGTGCTTGTGGGGGAAACCCCGTGGAAGTTCGAGTCTTCTCGACCGCATGATCCCGATCCGTTGCCGCCCGCGCTCCCGTGCGCAAGCGCGGCCCATTCCCCAGCGCGCGCAAGCGCGGCCCACTTCCTAGCGCGCCAGCGCGGCCCGCGCCGCCATCCGCGGCCCCAGCACGCCCGCCACCATCCCCACGGTCGCCAGCACCACGCCGGCGATGCCGAGGCTGCCCAGTCGCTCCCCCAGCAGCATCCACGCCAGCACCGAGGCGAGCCCCGGCACCAGCGCCGCCACCAGGGTGGGCGGGCCTGACCCGAGCGCATTCACCGCGCGGGAATAGAGGAACATCGCCAGCACCGCCGTCACCGGCCCCTGCACGATCGCCTGGTAGACCACGGCGCTCACAGGCGCCTGCGCCAGATGCGAGGGCAGCAGCCAGATCCAGAACGGCAGATAGAGCGGCAGCCCCCACAGCGACAGGGTCAGCATCGCATCCAGCGCCCCGATCGCCCAGCGCCGCAGCAGCAGGGTGAACGCCGCGAGGCAGCCGACCGCCGCCAGGAAGCACAGATCGCCGCCCCACGCCGCGCCGCCGGCCAGTCCCGACTGCGCCGCCGTCAGCACGATCCCCGCCGCGATCACCGGCAGCGCCGCCATTTGCGCGCCCGGCACCCACATCCCGAACAGCGCCGCGCCCAGCAGCGCGGTGGCGATCGGCAGCGCGCCGAACAGGATCACCGCCCCCTGCGCCACTGGCGCCAGGCTGAACCCGACATAGGCGCCGAGCGGAAACCCGAACGCCGACAACCCCACGAGCACCGCCGCCCGCCGCACCGGCAGCCGAGGGATGCCGCGCCGCCACAGCAGCGGCAGCACGCCAGCCAGCGCGCCCACGTAGCGCAGCCCCGCCACATCCCACGGCGTCAGCGCCTGGCGCACGGAGAGCCGTCCGGAAATCTGGAACGCGAGCCAGATCAGCAGCACGAATCCGGCGCAAAGCCACCCGATCCGCCGTTCGCGGGAAGCCGCAGCCGCGGCGCCGAGAGGAGACGATACCATGCCAGACAGGCAACCACACGCCGCCCCCGGGACCAATCGCGCGCTGTGCATGGCCGCCCCGTGCACCGGACGCCCCCCGATCGCACGCCGGACACTGCGCGCCGCACACCGCACGGCAGACGCCACACGGCAGACGCCACACGGCAGGCATCGGGCGGCAGGCGCCGCTCGTCGGACCGCCGGACGTTGCGCGGGAGCCGTCGCGTGTCGGGGTCAGCCGCCCGGCCTCGGGCCTCGGGCCCCGGGTCCTGGCCCCGGGGCGCCGAACGCCGCCCACGCCGTGCGCTGGGCCGGCAGGTGCGTCCGCCGCATCCGGCGGACGCCCCGCCACCCTGCAACACGGCCGGGCCGGCAGGTGGCGGAACCGGCTTGAATCCCGCCCGCCTCCCTGCCAGAAGCAGCGCATGGCATCCGACCCTCGTTCCCTCACCGAAGGCCAGCGCAGCTATGAAGCCCGCCGTGCCGCCAAGGCCGGCGTGAGCCTCGACAAATGGCTGGAAAACAAGGCCCGTGCCCAGGAAGCTGCTGCACGGGCCGAGCGCAAGGCCGCCGAAGCCGCCCAACGCCCCGCCCGCAAGCCCGGGTTTTTCGCCCGGCTGATCGAGCGGGCGCACAAGCCGCTCTAGATCGCCCCGCGCGCGCCCGGCGCCGGATCGCCACCGCCCGCCCCCACATGCCGCGCGGCCGTGCGATGAACCCGGCGCCGCGATCGCCCGCCCCCCCCCCTCACCCAGGCCGGCCCGCGCCGCTGCGCCCATTCGCCGCGCATGCCGATTGGAGCGCTGCGGCCGCCAAGCGCTGGATCGCCCTCGCGGTGCCGGAGGCGGAGGGCTGGCGCCTCGCCGCGCCCGTCCCGGTCGGCGAGGTCGCCACCCTGCTCGCCCGGCTGCGCGCAGCCGCCGCGGGGGCGCCGGTCGCGCTCGGGGTGGACTTCCCGCTCGGCCTGCCGCGTGCCTACGCCGCGCGCCGGCCGGAGGCCGATTTCCCGTCCTTCCTCGCCGCCCTGGCGACACGGCCGGATTTCTTCTCGGTCTGTGCGGAACTGGCGGAGGTGGGGCCGGAGCGGCCGTTCTACCCGGCGCGCGGGCGGCGCGGCATGACCCGCGCGACGCATGCCGCGGCACTCGGCCTTGCCGGCCCGGCCGAGCTGTCGCGCGCCTGCGACCGCGCCACCGCCCGCCGCCCGGCCGGCGCGCCGCTGTTCTGGACCCTGGGCGCCAACCAGACCGGCAAAGCCGCCATCGCCGCCTGGCGCGAGATGCTGCTGCCGGCGCTGGCCGAGGCGGCGGCCGGCGGGGCGCCCGCGCCCCTGCTGTGGCCGTTCGCCGGGCCGTTCCGCAGCCTGCTCAGCCCCGGCGCCGTGGCGGTCGCCGAAACCTACCCGGCCGAGGCGCTGCGCCAGTTGGGCCTGCGCCTGGCCGGCAGCAAGCGCCGCCAGGCCGACCGCGCTGCGCTCGCCCGCCCGCTCCGTGCCGCGATGGCCACGCTCGGCGCACACCCGGCGCCGGCGCTGACCGCGGCGATCGCAGGCGGCTTCGGCGCCGACGCGGCCGGCGAGGATCGTTTTGATTGCGTGCTCGGCGTGCTCGCGGTGCTGGCGGTGCTCGCCGGCACGCGGCCCGACACGGCGCCGGCGGACCCCTGGATCCGGTGCTGGGAAGGCTGGGTGCTGGGCCAGACCGACCTGCCGGCGCACGCCTGGCCCAAGCCTGCCGCGCCCGCGGCCAGGTGAACGGGATCAGGCGGTCGTCCGCTGCCCCGGCCCGCCTTCGCGTGCCGCAACGCACCCGGTCGCCGGTTTGCCCGGCCGCCCACGCCGGCCGCGCCAGCATGTCCGCGGCCGCCCGCCTGCGGCGGCGCGAGGGGAGGCTACGCAGCGCCGATCCTGCGCATGTTTCGTAGCTAAATCATAATGGGATCCGTCTTCGCCCCGATCGCACCAGCCGTACCGTGATGTTATTCCTCTATCGTTTTCGTATCCGACCAGGTTCGTTCGCCGTCGCGGTCCGTGCCACGGCGGCCCGGTTTGCGTGCCGGGCGAAATCCGGGCAGGGTTCGGGCCACGCGCCGCCGCTGGCAGCCCTGCCGGCAGGCGGTCGTGCCCCGCCCGCACCGGAGTGCTCCCGATGGCAGAAACATTCGAAACCATCCTCGTCGAGACGCGCGGCGCGGTCGGGTTGATCCGGCTCAACCGCCCCGCGGGCGCTCAACGCATTGTGCGATCAATTGATGACCGAGCTCGGCACCCAGTTGCTCGCGTTCGACGCCGATCCGGCGATCGGCGCCATCGTGCTCACCGGCAGCGAGAAGGCCTTCGCCGCCGGCGCCGACATCAAGGAGATGCGCGACCGCACCCACCCGGAGGCGCTGCTGGAGGACTTCATCGGCGCACGCTGGGAGACGGTGACCAAGGTAAAGAAGCCGGTGATCGCCGCGGTGGCCGGCTTCGCGCTCGGCGGCGGCTGCGAGCTCGCGATGATGTGCGATCTCATCATCGCTGCCGACACCGCGAAATTCGGCCAGCCGGAGATCAACCTCGGGATCATCCCCGGCGCCGGCGGCACCCAGCGCCTGACCCGCGCGGTGGGCAAGTCGAAGGCGATGGAGATGGTGCTGACAGGGCGGATGATGGACGCCGCCGAGGCCGAGCGGGCGAACCTGGTGGCCCGCGTCGTGCCCGCCGCCGACCTGCTGGACGAGGCATTGAAGACTCGCCGACGAAGATCGCCGCGCTGTCGCCGGTGGCGGTGGCGGTGGCCAAGCAGGCGGTCAACCGGGCGTTCGAGACCACGCTCGCCGAGGGCGTGCGGGCCGAGCGCACCCTGTTCCTGCCGCTGTTCGGCACGCCGGATCAGAAGGAAGGCATGGCGGCCTTCGTGGAGAAGCGTAAGCCGGCGTTCGGCCGCCGCTGAAGGCCGGGAATGCCCCGGCGCCGTCCGGTGATACGGGCGAATTGATGCCCCGACATACACGCCCAGGTAGCAATTTCTCTCTCGACATCGGACCGGCGCCTTGACACCCCCCCCGCCGGCTCCTACAAACCGCCCCTTCCCGAACCGACCTATCCGAGCGACAGGACGCATGGCCAACACCGCCTCCGCGCGCAAGCGCATTCGTCAGACCGAGCGCCGCACGGCGCGCAACAAGGCGCGCAAGTCGCGCGTCCGCAACTTCGTCAAGAAGGTCGAGGCGGCGATCGCCGGCGGCGACCAGGCGCAGGCGGATGCCGCACTGCGGGCTGCGCAGCCGGAGCTGCAGCGGGCCGTCGGCAAGGGCGTGATGCACCGCAACACGGTGGCGCGGCGGCTGTCGCGACTGTCGGCGCGGGTCAAGGCGCTGGCCACCGTCTGATCGCGCCCGGGGGCAGGCGCGCGCGCGCGCCTGCCGACAGCATCCGGTGGTAGGCACAAGTTTCGTGCCGATCCATTCTCCGGACCTGATCGTAACTAAATCAAAGATCAAGCCAAGTATTGTTGCCGGGCGACCCAGTCGCCAGGGCGCAATCTTCTTGCGTTGTGCTTGTGTGTGTCGAGTTGATGACGGTTTTTCGTTGTCCCTCTCCGCCGTTCGGTTTAATTGTTACCTCATGGTAAGCCATGGAGCAGTATCCGCCACGACAGCGGAGTGTTCCGGCCGGTCGGCCAGAAGAATGCTGCGCGCGGCCGCCAGAGCCGCCGTGACTGCGGGGGGCAACCAGGAATGGCGGCAGGGAACGACGTAGCGGAGCACGGAATGACCAGTGGCACGGGAGGCGAGGTTGCGGCAGATCCTCGACTGGACGCCCAATGGGACCGGATCCGAAGCCGGCTGCAGAGCGAACTCGGCGAAGGCGAGTACCGCTCCTGGTTGCGGCAGGCCTGCGTCGGCGGCCTCGACGGCGAGGAACTCACTCTGCTGCTGCCGACCCATTTTCTGCGCGACTGGGTGCGCGGCCAGCACGGCTCGCGCCTGAGCGCAGCCTGGCAGGCGGAAAACCCGGCGGTGCGCCGGGTCGATGTGCGGGTCGGAACGATCACCCCGCCGCCGTCCGCCAGCGAGCCCGATAGCGCCATGCAAGCGGCAGCCAACGCAACAGCAGCGAGCAGCATACCGGCGTCTGCACGTCCGGCCGCACGCGGCGCGGAGGCCGCCGGCCGCGGCAGTGACCTCGCGGCCTCACTCGATCCACGCTTCACCTTTGCGAATTTCGTCGTCGGCAAACCGAACGAATTCGCCTACGCCTGCGCCCGCCGCGTGGCCGAACAACCCGCCTGCCACGGCTTCAACCCGCTGTTCCTCTACGGCGGCGTCGGCCTGGGCAAAACCCATCTCATGCACGCGATCGCATGGGATCTGCCCGCCCGCGCCGGCGGCGCCGGCGCCGCCGTCGCCTACATGTCGGCCGAGAAGTTCATGTACCGCTTCATCGGCGCCATCCGCACCCAGGCCACCATGGAGTTCAAGGAACAACTGCGCGGCGTCGATGTGCTGATGATCGACGACCTGCAGTTCCTGATCGGCAAGGACGGCACGCAGGAAGAATTCTTCCACACCTTCAATGCACTGGTCGACGCCGGCAAACAGATCGTCGTCTCGGCCGACAAATCCCCCTCGGACCTTTCCGGCATCGAGGACCGGCTGCGCACAAGGCTCGGCTGCGGCATGGTCGCCGACCTGCACGCCACCACCTTCGAACTGCGCATGTCGATCCTGGAAGCCAAGGCGCTCGCCGCCGTCGTCGCCGTGCCGGCCAAGGTGCTGGAATTCCTGGCCCACAAGATCACCACCAACGTACGCGAACTGGAAGGCGCCTTGAACCGCCTGATCGCGCACGCCAACCTGTTCAGCCGAAAGATCACGCTCGAAACCACCCAGGAGGTCCTGCACGACATCCTGAAAGCGCACGACCGACGTGTGACGATCGACGAAATCCAGCGCAAGGTCGCGGAACATTACAACATCCGCCTGACCGACATGGCCTCCCCGCGCCGCGCCCGCAACGTCGCCCGACCGCGCCAGGTGGCGATGTTCCTCGCCAAACAACTCACCAGCCGCAGCCTGCCCGAAATCGGCCGAAAATTCGGCAACCGCGACCACACCACCGTGATGCACGCCGTCTCCCGCATCGGCGAACTGATGGCACACGACGCCAGCTTCGCCGACGACGTCGATCTGCTGCGCCGGATGCTGGAGGCCTGAGGGCGCCCGCAAGCGAGGCCAGGGGCTCTGCCCCTGGACCCCGCCAAGGGCTCGCCCTTGGAACCCTCCCGTTGGTTCCGTGCGGTAGGGGGTATCACGGGTCCGGGCCGGGACTGGCCGGGGGTCCAGGGGGCAAAGCCCCCTGGCCTTGCTTCCTGGTCGAACCGTCGGCCCGTTGGTAGTAGACTGGCGTTCATGCCCGCCGATCTCCCCCCATCTGCCGACCATCCCGATCCGACGCCGGACGCGCTGATCGCCGCCCGTCCGTATCTCGCCCGCCACGCGATGGACGGGCTGCTGCTGGAAGGCGTGCCGCTCGCCGCCATCGCGCAGTCCGTCGGCACCCCCACCTGGGTCTACGGCGCCGCCACGATCCGCGCCCGGTTCCACGCCCTCGCCGCGGCGCTGGCCGAGGCGCGCCTGCCGGCGCATATCCATTTCGCGGTCAAGGCGAACGACCATCTGGCCGTGCTGCGCCTGCTCGGCCGCGAGGGCGCCGGCGCCGACGTGGTGAGCGCGGGGGAGCTGTTGCGCGCCCGCGCCGCCGGCATTCCCGCTTCGCGCGTCGTGTTCTCCGGCGTCGGCAAGACTGCGGCCGATCTGCGCCTCGCGCTCGGGCTGGGCATCGCCCAGGTCAATGTCGAAAGCGCCGAGGAGTTGGCGATGCTCTCGGACGTTGCCGCCGGCATGGGCCGCGTCGCGCCGGTGGCGCTCAGGGTCAATCCGGATGTCGATGCCGGCACGCACGCCAAGATTTCTACCGGCCGGGCGCGCGACAAGTTCGGCATCCCGTACGCTAAGCGCCGCCGCACTCTACGCGCACGCTGCGACCCTGCCGGGGATCGATCCGTGCGGCCTGGCGATGCATATCGGCAGCCAGATCCGCACGCTCGCGCCGTTCCGCGCCGCCTACGACCGCATCGCCGGGCTGGTCCGCGACCTGCGCGCCGCCGGGCAGCGGGTGGCCGTGGTGGATTGCGGCGGCGGCCTCGCCATTCCCTATCGCGACGAGCCGGTCGCCGGCCCGGTCGGCCTCGCCGGCGCCATCGCGGCGGCGTTCGGGGGCCTCGATGTCGAATTGCTGATCGAGCCGGGGCGCTGGCTGGTCGGGCCGGCGGGGGTGCTGCTGGCCTCCGTGATCCTGGTCAAGCGCGACGGGGAGTCCCGTTTCGTCGTGCTCGACGCGGCGATGAACGACCTGCTGCGCCCGGCGATGTACGACGCCTGGCACGGGATCGTGCCGGTCGCCGCCGCCGACCTCGTTGGCCGCCTGGCGCCGGCCGATGTCGTCGGTCCGGTGTGCGAGAGCAGCGACACCTTCGCCCGCGACCGCGCCCTGCCCCCGCTCGCCCCCGGCGCGCTGGTGGCGATCCTGGACGCCGGCGCCTACGGGGCGGTGATGAGCTCGACCTACAACGCCCGCCCGCTGGCGGCCGAGGTGCTGGTCGACGGCGGCGCCGATGTCGGCCCCGATGCTGGCCCACAAGACAGCACCGGTGTCGGCGCCGATGATCGCGCCAATATAGGCGCCGACGATGGCGCGTGGAGCCAACGCCAGCCGGAGATGCGCTGGGCCGTGATCCGGCCGCGTCAGGATGTCGCAACCCTTTGGCGGGACGAGACCGTGCCCGACTGGCTGAAATGACCTCCCGGACCTCGCCGCCGGCCGCAGCGCGGACGGCGCAGGTCCCTTCCCTGCCCACGCTGGGCGGCCGGCGCAGGCTCGCCCGTTGCGTGTTGCTGGTCGAACGCCTCTGGCCGGCGCTCTGGCCGGCAACCGGCGCGGCAGGTGCCTTCGTCGCCGCCGCTCTGCTCGGCCTGCCGGGCTTGCTGCCGCCGGCAGGGGCCGCGGTCCTGCTGGTGGCGATCGCGGGCATTGTCCTGTGGCTCGGCGTGCGCGGGCTGCGCGGAGTGACCTGGCCCGATGCGGCGGCGGCGGACCGGCGGCTGGAACACGCCTCCGGCCTTGCCCACCGGCCGCTCGCCGCACTCGTGGACCGGCCCGCCGGCACCGACCCGGCGCACACCGACCCCGCCACCCTGGCGCTGTGGCAGGCGCACCGGGCACGTGCGGCGCTGGCGGTGCGCCGGCTGCGGGTCGGCTGGCCGCACCCGGGCCTGGCACGGCGCGATCTGCGGGGCCTGCGCGGCGGTCTGGTGGTGGCGCTGGTCGCGGCGGTGGTGATCGCCGGCGACCAGGCGCCGGGACGGCTCGCGCAGGCGCTGTGGCCGGCCACCAACGCCGGCGCCGCGCCGGTGCCCCGGCTGCTCGCCTGGGTCACGCCGCCCGCCTATACCGGGCTGGCGCCCATCTACCTGCGACCGGACGCGCAATCGGAGCCGATCCCGACCGGCTCGCGTCTCGCCGTGAGCCTGGCCGGCGGGTCGGGCCAGCCGGCGCTGCGCCTGGACGGGCGGGCAATCGCGTTCCACCGAATCGGGGCGGACGGGTTCTCCGCCGCCGCCACGTTGGTCGCCAGCGGCCGGCTGGCCGTACGCCGCGGCGGGCGTACGCTCGGCGCCTGGCCGCTCGTCGTGGTGGCGGACCGGCCGCCTTCGGTCGCCTGGGCCGCCCCGCCGGGACCGCTGCCGGTCGACCCCGTGCAGACCCGCCTGCCCTGGCGGACCAGCGACGACTATGGGGTGGTGACGCTCCAGGCCCGGCTCCGGCTCGCCGGCCGGCCCGATGCCCCGCTGCTCGTGGTGAAAATCCCCCTGCCTGCTCCTGGCGGCGATGCGGACGCGCCGGCCGGGGCGGAGCGCGCCGGCGGGACCGTCACCCGGAACGGCGACGAGATCGTCGACCTCACGGCGCATCCCTGGGCCGGGCTGCCGGTGCGGGCGCGGCTCGTGGGCCGCGACGGCGCGGGCCAGAGCGGGGCAAGCGCCACGGCAGAGTTCGTGCTGCCGGCGCCCGATTTCCGCAATCCGCTGGCGCGCGCGCTGGTCACGGTCCGCCAGGCGCTTAGCCTTGCCCCCGATCGCCGGGCGGCGGCGGCCGGGGCGATCGCCGGGCTGCTCGATCGCACCGACGCCTTCGGAGTTGAATACGGCGCCTGGCTGGAGCTGCGGCTGGACGCACAACGGCTGCTGCTGCCGGCAGGGGACGGGCGGCTCAACCGCGTGCAGCGCAGCCTGTGGCATGTGGCGCAGCGTCTCGAAGACGCCGGGCTCGATCCCTCGGCCCGTGCCCTGGCCCAGGCCCGCCGCGCCGTGCGCGACGCGCTGGACCGGGCGCTGCACGACCCGTCCGCGGCCAACCGACGGGCGCTCGAAGCACGGCTGCGGCGGCTGGAGCGGGCAATCGACGCCCGGCTGAACGCGCTGCGCCGCGACCTCGCGCGCCAGGGCATCGTGCCGCCGCGCACCGCCGCAGCCGCGCACCGGCTGGAGGACATGGCCGAGGCCGCGCGCCGGGCCGCGCAGCAGGGCGATATGCAGAGCGCGCAGGCGCGCATCGCGGCGCTGCAACGGCTGCTCAATTCGTTGAACAATGCCAAGGCGATGGCGGCACAGGCACGACGGGAGCTGGCGGCGCAGCAGCGGGCACAGCAGGAGCTTGCAGAACTGAACGCCCTGATCCGGCGCGAGGGCCGGCTGGTCGACCATGCCCATCAACGGTTGCAGCAGGCCCAGACCGCGGGGGGGCCCTCGGCGCAGCCGCCGGGTCACGCGCCGACGTCCGACCCCGCGGCGCAGCGCGCCGCCGATGCAAGCGCGCAGCAGGCGCTGCACCACCAGCTCGGCCAGTTGATGCACAGCCTGGAAGCGCTCGCCGGCCAGCGCCCGCCGAGCCTCGGGCGGGCCCGCACGGCGATGGGCGGGGCCAGCACCGCATTGGGCGCAGGCAAGGACGGGCCGGCCGAGGCGGCCGAGCAGGCGGCGATCGCCGCCTTGCAGAAAGGCGGGCAGGAGCTGGGCCAGGCACTGGCGAAGCAGTTCGGCTCCGGCCAGGAGGGCCAGGGGCGCCAGCCTGGCGGCGAGCTCGGCCTCGCGCGTCCCGGCAACGGGGCGGACGGCGGCCCCTCCTGGCTGCCCGGCCTGGGCGGGCTGGACGAGGACCCGTTCGGCCGCCGCGAAGGCGCCGGCGGCGACGCGATCGACCCGCGCGCGCAGGTGACGTTGCCGGCCGACGCGCAGGGCGGACGGACGCGGCAGATCGAGGAGGAGCTGCGCCGGCGCCAGGGCCAGCGGACCCGGCCGCCGCAGGAGCTGGAGTATATCGACCGGCTGCTGAAGCAGTTCTGAGCGGCGACCGGGCGGGGGTGCGGGGCGGCAACGGCCTTCGGGACCGAGCGTGTCTGCTGGCGAGAGAGCCTTGCAACCTGCCTCCGTCCCGGTGAGCGGGGAAGGCCTTGTCTTTGGCGTGGTCGGTACCCGCCCCCCCTATAACCCCACCGCCTTGCGCAACGCCGCATTCATCCGCGACTGCCACCCCGGCCCGTCGGCCCGGAACCGCGCCAGCACCTCGGCGTCCAGCCGCAGGCTGACCGCCTGCTTGGGCGCGGCCAGCCGAGGCCGCCCGCCGGCGGGTCGGAGGACCCGCTCCCCCTCGCGCAGTTCCGCCCGCTCGAACCACGCGCGATCGAGCGGAGGCGCTTCGTCGGGATCAGTCCAGTTGGGCATCAAACCAGGCTTCCTCATCGTCATGTCCATGCCGCATGGAGACGATGCGCCGTCCCCCGTCACGCGGTGTCCAGACCAGCACGACAAAGCGGCCGCGCAGCCGGCCCGCGGTGATGAACCGCTCCTCTCCGTACGCCCGACGCCGGTCCGGCAGCGTCAGGGTCCGCCCGACAAAGACCAGCGCCGCATCGGCGAAATCCAGGCTGCGCGCGGCCAAAGTGGCTCGGCGCTTGGCCTCATCCCAAGAATATGGAGGTTTATGTATCTACAAAAACCTTGATGTCAAGAGCGACAACGGCCCGCGCAGAACCCAAGGTGCCTGCCGCCCGCCAATAAGGCGTAAACTTCCCGCCGCGGTGGCCCTATGGCCGGGTGAACGGGACCACGGACGATCCCCGTTCCCTTTATCCGCCCCCGCCCGCCAGGAACGCCGCCGTCTCCGCCACCGCCTCCGCCAGCCCCACCCGCCGCACGGCCACCCCGGCCGGGAACGCCGAGACCAGCCGCTCCGGCGTCCGCCGGTCGAGCAGCACGAACACCCCCCGGTCGCTCGCCCGGCGGATCAGCCGCCCGAACGCCTGGCGCAGCCGCAACCGTGCGATCCGGTCGTCGTAGCCGCGCGGATCGCCCCCCGACAGATGCACCCGCCGCTCGCGGTGCAGGATATCGGGCCGCGGCCAGGGCACTTTCTCGAACACCACCAGGCGCAGCGCGCGGCCCGGCACGTCGACGCCGTCGCGCATCGCATCCGTGCCCAGCAGGCAGCTTTCCTCCTCGGTGCGGAAAATCTCCACCAGGGTGGCGTTGTCCATTGCGTCGACGTGCTGCGCCAGCAGCGGGATCCCCGCTTCCTCCAGCGCCGGGGCGATCCGCCGCTGCACCGCGATCAGCCGGCCGATCGCGGTGAACAGCCCGAGCGCCCCGCCGCCGGACGCCAGGAACAGCGCCCGGTAGGCCGCGGCCAGTGCGGCGATGTCGGTCCCTGCTACATCCGTCACGACGAAGGCTCGTGTCTGCGCCGCATAGTCGAACGGGCTCGGCAGCGCGGCGCGGATCGCGGGCGAGGGCAAATGCGGCGCGCCGACCCGCCCCTCGGCGGCATGCCAGGCGGCTTCCGGATCGGCATCGCCGGTATCGCGCAAGGTGGCCGACGTCACCAGCAGCCCCTGCGCCGGAGCGGCCAGGGTGGCGGCGAACGGCACCGTGGGATCGAGCCAGTGGCGGTGCAAGCCCACATCCGCCTCCCGCGCCGCGTCCCGCCCGTACGCCCCGCCGGCGCCGAAGCGGCGTTCGAGCCGGAGAAACATCACGTGGTCCGCCCGCGCCCCCGGTTCCGCCGGCGGCGCGGCCAGGCTCCGCAGCATCGCCTGCCAGGCGCCGAGTGGCTGGATCGCGCGGCGCAGCAAGGAGCGGCCGGTGGCCTCGATGCGCAGACGGGTTGGGCTGTCCATCTCCTCCGCCTCCGCATCCAGCCGGGCGAGCAGGCGTTCGCGCAGGGTGGCGAGCGGCGTCGCGAGCCGCTCCAGCGCGCGGACCAGCCGCTCCGCCGCCTCCGGCAGGTCCGCCACGGTGGGGAACAGGTCGCAGTCCAGCGCGAAGCCGGTCGTCTCCGCCTCCGCCCCGGCGCGGGCGAGCACCTGGCGGCGGAACAGTCGCAGCACCGCCTCGGTCGGGTTGCCGACCGTAGTGCCGTCGGTCGCCGGCGCCAGGCTGGTCTGGCCGGACGCATCACCGGCGAGCCGCATCGCCCAGCCGGGTGCGGGCAGCGCGCCGGCGGCCTGCAACGCGGCGTCCAGCATGGTCTCCAGCGGCGCCAGCCCGGCCACCAGATCGTCCAGCCGGCGGCGCAGGCCGCGGGCGCGCGACCGCCCGCCCTCCGCACCCAGCAGCCAGCGGCGCAGTTCCGCCGTCTCCGCCCCCGACAGCACGGCGGCAAAGGCGCCGTCCGCGGCGTCGAACAAATGATGCCCCTCGTCGAACACGTAGCGGGTCGGGACCATAGCGTCGTCGAGCCCGCCCCAGGCCGCCTGCGCCATCACCAGCGCATGGTTTGCCACCACAAGGTCGGCGCCGCGGGCGCGGCGGATGGTGTGCTCAACGAAGCAGCGCTTCCAGTGCGGGCAGGCGGCGTGAATGCACTCGCCGCGCCGGTCGGCGAGCCCGGCAAGCCGCCCGGTGCCGAACAACTCTCCGAACCAGCCGGGCAGGTCGCCGCCCTGCAAATCCCCGTCCCGCGTCGCCAGCGCCCAGCGCGCGATCAGCGCCAGCGCCACCGGCGCGCCCACGCCGAGGCCGCCGGAGGCGCTGCCCACCGCATCCTCCAGGTTGAGCAGGCAGAGGTAGTTCTCCCGCCCCTTGCGCACCACGACGCGGCGGCGGCGTTCGACGGGATCGGGGTAGAGCCGGGCCAGTTCCTGGTCGATCTGCCGCTGCAGATGGCGGGTGTAGGTGCTGATCCATACCGCGCCGCGGTTCTTCTCCGCCCACAGGCTGGCGGGCGCGATGTAGCCGAGGGTCTTGCCGGTGCCGGTGCCGGCCTCGGCGAGCACGAGGTGCGGATCGCCACGCACCTCGCGCGCGGCAAACGCCGCCGCGGCGGCGCCGGCGTAGTCGGCCTGGCCGGGCCGCTGCTCGGCATGCGGGCCGAGGAGGTCGGCAAGCCGGGTGCGCGCCTCGGCCTCCCCGACCGGGTAGGAAGACGGTGGCGGCGGGGGCGGCGCCTCCTGCCATTCCGGCAGATGCTTCCAGACCTTCAGCGCCTCGGCCGACGGCGCGGCGTGCGGCTGGCCGAGTGCCGCCAGGACGAACGGCGCCCACGGCCAGGCCGCGCCCCCACCCCTGCCCAGCAAGGCGACCAGGCCGGCGGCGTCGCGATTGAGCGGGACCTCCCGCCCCGCGGCCAGCCGACGCAACAGGTCGGCCGCCAACGCCGGCAACACCGCCGCCTCGGCCTCCAGGCCGGGGGCCGGCAGGTCATGGTCGAGCGCCAGCGCCAGACCCCGCGCCGTCGGGGCCGCCGGCCGCGCGGGCAGGACAAAAGCGAACAACTCCAGCAGGTCAAACGCCGGCAGATGCCGCAAACCAAGCCGACGAAAGGTCGCCGGGGCATGAACGACGAGCGGCGGCGGCAGCCCGCGCAACCGCTCGGCGACGGCGTCCGCAGGCAGCAGCAGAAGCTCGCCGTCCGGCGTCAGCAACGCGGCACGCCCATGCCCCGCAGCCAGCGCCGGCGCAGCAGGAAGCGTAATCCGGACGGACGTCGACAGGTCGGGCGGAAATCGCTGGTCCCCTGGGCATGGACGCGGCAGGGTACGAAATATCCCCGACCGGCGCAGCCGAAGGGCACCGTAGCCGATTTATCCACGCACCGCAGGCATCGCGTGCGGCAAAGGCCAGGGGGGCTCTGCCCCCTGGCCTTTGCCGCACGCGACGCGCGGTTGGCGGCTAGACGGCTTCGGTATCGATCGCGTAACCCGCGGCGCGGACGGTACGGACGAGGTCGAGTTCGTCCGGGCCGTTGATGGCTTTGCGCAGGCGGCGGATGTGGACGTCGACGGTACGGGGTTCGACGTGGATGTCTTTGCCCCACACGGCGTCGAGCAGTTCCTCGCGCGAGAACACCCGGCGCGGATGCTGGAGGAAGAATTCGAGCAGGCGGAACTCGGTCGGGCCGAGGTGCAGGGCGCGGCCGTTGCGGGTGACGCGGTGGGTGGCGAGGTCCATCGTGATGTCGTGGAACCCGAGCGCGCTTTTGGTCGGCATGGCGCCGGAGCGGCGGAGCAGAGCGCGCATGCGCGCGACCAGCGCTTCGGTGTTGAACGGCTTGGTGATGTAGTCGTCCGCGCCGGTGTTCAGGCCGCGCACGGCGTCCTGATCCTCGGTGCGTGCGGTCACCATGATGACCGGCAGGTCGCGGGTGGCAGGGCGGCGGCGGATCTGGCGGCAGACTTCCAGCCCCGACAATGCCGGCAGCATCCAGTCGAGCAGCACGAGGTCGGGCTGGGTTTCGGCGATGCGGGTCAGCGCTTCCTGCCCGTCGGCCGCTTCCTCAACCCGGAAGCCCTGTTTTTCCAGGTTGTAGCGCAGCATGGTGGCGAGTGCCGCCTCGTCCTCCACCACCAGCACCAGCGGCCGGCTCGTGGTCATATCCAGCATTGGGTACGATCCTTCATTCGCTCGGGCCTTCATTCGCTCGGGCCTTCATTCGCTCGGGCCTTCATTCGCTCGGGCCTTCATTCGCTCGGTCGGACCACGGCGTAGGCGGAGGTGTCGCCCTTCGGCCGCGCCTCGGTCAGGGGCGCGCCGGTCACCACGTAGTGCAGGGTCTCGGCGATGTTGGTGGCGTGGTCGCCGATCCGTTCCAGGTTCTTGGCGATGAACAGCAGGTGCGTGCAGGGCGTGATGTTGCGCGGGTCTTCCATCATGTAGGTGATGAGTTCGCGGAACAGCCCGTTGTAGATGTCGTCGATCGCGAGGTCCGATCGCCACACGCGCACGGCTTTTTCCGCGTCGGCCTCGCCCACCGCGTCGATGATGGTCTTGAGGTTCTCTTGCACCAGCCGCGCCATGTGGCCGAGGCCGGCGAGGCTGTAGGGAAGCTGGAACTGCGCCAGCACGACAGAGCGCTTGGCGACGTTGGCGGCATAATCGCCGATCCGTTCCAGGTCGCCGGTGATCTTCAGCGCGGCAACCACCTGGCGCAGGTCGCCGGCCATCGGCTGGCGCAGCGCCAGGGTGCGGATGACGAACTGCTCCACCTCCTGTTCCAGCGCGTCGACCCGTTTGTCCGCCTCCATCACCTGCGCGGCGGCGGCGGTGTCGCGGTCCAGGATGGCGCGCGCGGCGCCGGCGACCTGGCTCTCGACGATGCCGCCCATTTCGCTGATGAGGTCGCGCAGCCGCGCCAGCTCCTGATCGAAGCTGCGGAGCAGGTGCTGCGGTTCGGATGCCATGGGTGCTCTCCGCGCCTAATGCCGGGGAAGATGTCGAATGCGTGCCCGCGCGCCGGCCGGGCAGGTTCCGGTGGGCCGGGCGGGGACGTGGCGGGCGGTCATGCCGGGTGGCGCCTCAGCCGAACCGGCCGGTGATGTAGTCCTGGGTACGCTTCTCGCGCGGGGCGGTGAACATCTGCGCCGCGCTCGATGCCTCGACCAGCTCGCCGAGATAGAAGAAGGCCACCTGGTCGGCGATGCGGGCGGCCTGCTGCATGTTGTGGGTGACGAGCGCGATGGTGAACTCGCTTTTCAGCTCGTCGATCAGTTCCTCGATCTTCATGGTGCTGATCGGGTCGAGGGCACTGGTGGGTTCGTCGAACAGGATCACCTCGGGGCGGATCGCGATGGTGCGCGCGATCACGAGGCGCTGCTGCTGGCCGCCGGAGAGGCCGAGGGCGGAGGCGCCCAGCCGGTCCTTCACCTCGTCCCACAGGGCGGCGCGGGACAGCGCCTGCTCCACCCGCTCGTCCATCCGCGCCTTCGATAGTTTCTCGTGCAGGCGCACGCCGAAGGCGATGTTCTCGTGGATCGAACATCGGGAACGGGGTCGGCTTCTGGAACACCATGCCGATGCGTGCGCGCAGCGCGATCACGTCGACATCGGGGCTGATGATGTTCTGTCCGTCCAGCATCACCTCGCCGGTGGCGCGCTGGCCGGGGTAGAGGTCGTACATCCGGTTCAGTACCCGCAGCAGGGTCGATTTGCCGCAGCCGGAGGGGCCGATCATGCCGGTGACCTGGCGGTCTGGCAGGTCGAGCGCGATGGCCTTCAGCGCCTGGGTGGTGCCGTAGAAGAAGTCGAGGTTGCGGATGCTGATGCGCGGCGCGGCCTGCGCCGGCCGCTCCGCCGCCGCGGCCGACAGCCTGCCCAGTGCCACGGTCGGCCTCTCCATCCCGCTGTCCACGTTCATCCGGTCCCCTGTGCCTTTCCCGGGCGGCGCACCGCGTCTGCTGCCCGAAGCGCCGCGTGCCCGGTGCGGCGGCTGCCGATGCCCCGGTGCGCCGCATTCCGGGACCCGCCCGCTTCTAGAGTGGCGGGGCGACGCCCCGATTGCAATTCGATGAAGGTTTCATGACAGAGCGCCTGCCCGCCGGAGAGGAGGCGGGTCGCGACGCATTGTCCCCAGGCCGGCATGGACCGCCCGGCGTTGCCCCCCCTTGGCCGGCATCGCCGCATGGCCGGTTTCGACGCCCGGCGGATCAGGCGTGCAGGATCAGGCGTCGTGCATCCCGCGCAAGGCGCTCGCGCGGGCGGTGGCACCGGCGGTCATGAAGGACCCGTCCTGGCCCGAGAGCAGGAAGCGCACGCCGATGTCGATGTAGGTCGCCATGATCTTTTCGTTGTAGATCCCGCCCATGCCGGCGTGCTTGCCGTGCTTGCGGCAGGCGGCCACCGTGCGGCGATAGGCGTCTTCCAGGCGGGCGTGGGTGAACTGGCCGGGGATGCCCATCTCGGCGCACAGATCGTTCGAGCCGATCAGCAGCACGTCGACGCCGGGGACGGCGGCGATGGCCTCGGCGTTCTCGATCGCGCGCGGGGTTTCCAGCATCACGACGGTCAGGTTGGCCGCGTTCAGCGCCACCGCGGCGTCGCCCACCGAGAGCGCGCGCAGCCCGTAGTGCGGGCCGATGCCACCCATGGAGCGATGCCCGATCGGCGGGTATTTCAGCTTGTCCACCACCTCGCGCGCTTCGTCCGCGGTATCGACGTGCGGCACGACGATGCCGAGCGCGCCGCTGTCCAGCATCCGTGTCGCCATGGCGTATTCCCCGCTCGGCACCCGCACGATCGGCGCGATGCCGGCCGACAGGGCGGCCACCGAAATCTGCGCGGCGGCATCGAGCGACATCGTGCCGTGCTCGCAGTCGAGGAACAGCCAGTCGTAGCCGCAAGCGGCCATGGCGGGCGCGATCTCCACGCTGCGGACCATGCGGACGGTGAAGCCGAGGGAGAGGCGGCCGGCGTCGAGGGCTTCGCGGGCGGGGTTGCGGAGGTGGGTCATGGGGGTGGGTCCTTGGCGGGGCGGGGGGTGCGCAACGGCTCGCACGGGCGGCGGCGGAGGGCAAGGCGGGACCTGCCCCCCATTATCCGGGTCAGGCGGTAGGCCACTTACCGGGGAGCGGACAGGCTCGCTAGGATAAAGGGCCGGGCGCCGTTCTTTTACCTCTCCCGCTCTTGCGGGCTTGGGCCGCGAAGCGGACCAAGGTCGCCGTGCGTAGCACGGCGGGTGAGGGCGGCGCGGCAAGTCCGATGCTTTGTCCGTGCGGCGCGATCCTCACCCGCCGCTTCGCGGCGACCTCTCCCAGAGGGAGAAGTGAAAGAACGGCGCCCGACCCTTTATCCTAACGTACACGGGCACGTGCCCACCGTCCCGGAACCTCTGCGACCTCGGTCTTCCTCGCCTTCTCGTCTCTGTGTTGGAATCGGCGGCTGCCCGCCGGCACCGGCCCCGCCCGGGCGCGCCTCGGTTCCGTTGCGCGTCGTGCCGCCCCGGATCGGCGCGGACCCGGAGCCTGCCGTGCGGTCCGCGCGTGGCATCGGTTGCGACCGTATCCGGGTCCGGGGCGGCGGGCGGTCGCCGACTCCAACACAGAGAAGAGCAAGGCGAGGAAGACCGAGGTCGCAGAGGGCGCGTCGCCACCCGCGGCCGGGTGCGTCCCTCGCAGCGCGATGCGGGGGCGGCTTTGGCTGGCCCCGCACCATTTTCTCCCATCGCGGTGCGGCCGGCCGCCGGCCGCTGGCCGCTGGCCGCTGGCTAACTCCGTGGTGGAGCTTGCTTCGTGCCGCGCGCCCTGGTCCTGCGCGCATGCCTGGCAAAATGAGAATTGCTGCCGCCCGCACAAACCTGTTGCCTCGCCCCGGGCAAATGTTCTATATATGTTCGCAGCCCATGACCCCCACCCCCCTCCTCGACCGCCTGACCAGCCTCATCGCCTGGCTGGCCGACCGTATCGGCGGCTTGTGCGATCCGGCGGGGCGCGATCAGGCGGGGGCGCATCAGGCGGGCCTGGCACCCGCGCACGCCGGCGCCCTGCTCGCCCGGCTGCGCCATCTCGCCGCGCGGTTCCGCGCCGTCGCCTCCACCCCGATCCCGCCCCCGAAGCCCGCTCCCAAGCCGGCCGAACCGAGATTCGTTCCCACCCACAGCCTGCGCTTCGCTCCAGCGGACCCGCCGCCCGAGCGCCCTGGGCTGCCGCGGTCCTGGCGCTGGCTGCTGCGGCTGCTGCCGCAAGCCGCCGCCGGCCGCGCGCAGATGGAAGACCTGCTGCGAGACCCCGCGATGGCCGACCTGCTGGCCGCCGATCCCCGGCTGGGGCCGATCCTGCGTCCGCTTGGTTGGATGCTCGGGGTGGATCGGGCGCTGCTGCCCGCCTCGCGGTGGCGGCGCCGGCCGGTGATCCTGGTGCCCGGCGCGCGCGCGGAGGCCGAGGCGGCGGCGGCCGACTATGCCGGCGCGCGGGCGAAGGATGTTTCCGTGACGGACATTATCGCGCTGTGGTGCCTGCCCGCCGCTTGTGGGCGGGACCGGCGGCCGATCTGGCGCGGGTGCGCGGGGCTGACCTTGGCGGATGGGACGCAAATTCCGGGCTGAGCGGGCGCGGCGGACGCGCGGGCCTATTGTTGCGATATAGAATCGAAGCCTCCCCGGGGCTTGGGTCGGTATCCGGGTTGCTCCCCGGTCTCTCGCGGCCGGGCATGGGGCGCCGGCCATGGGGGGGGCGATCCAGGCGTTCGCCCGATCGCCCTGCCCTCCGAGGCTATCGAACTGGTGCGCCTGTCACCGCGCGGGCAGGACACAATGTTCAACGCCATCCGCACCGGTGCCTGCCGGAACGACTACGACCTCCGGGCCTCTTCCACCGCGCTGGTCAATGCGGAGGCCCAGCTTCTGCTGATGCCCGACGCGCCGCCGCCCCCGACCAGAGAAGACCGGGACCTCGCCAACACCTTCGAGGCGCACGTCGAACGGGTCGCGGCGCTACTGCGCTCCGGCATCCACGAGAACCAGATCGTCGCGGTGCGCAAGACCAGCCCGCATCGGGCCGGCACCCTGGCCGACTTGCTGGCCGTCATGCAGGCCGACCTGCGCCGGATCGAGGTCGCGCTGCGCGAGGTCGCCATCCAGGCGCGTTTCCTGGACCAGGCTGCCTGACGCGTCCTTGACATTCAGCCCTCCTGTATCTACGTCGCCGTAGATACAGGAGGGTGGCGTTGCGTTGGACATGGGACCCGGACAAGGATGCCATCAACCGCCGCAAGCATAAGTTGCCGCTGAGTATTGGCGAGGTTGCGCTCGCCGATCCGTTGGCCCTGTCCCGGCACGATCCTCATCCCGACGGCGACCGCTGGGATACCCTGTGCCAAGCCGGGACGGTGCTTCTGTTCATCGTCCACACGTGGCCCGATGGCGACGATACGCCGGGCCGCATCATCAGCGCGCGAAAGGCAACGCGACAGGAGCGGAAGGCTTACGAAGATGGCGAACAGTAGGAAGCTGACGACAGAGGAACAGGCCGCCCTCGACGCGGTCGCCGCCATGCCCGACAGCGAGATCGATACCTCGGACATGCCCGAGGTCACGGATTGGAGCGGGGCGGTCCGCGGCGGGCTGTATCGCCCCGTGAAGCGCCTTACGTCCCTGCGGCTGGATGCGGACCTGTTGGAGTGGTTCAAACGCGGTGGCGACGGCTACCAGACCCGGATCAACGCGGCCCTGCGTGAGTATGTCGAGCGCCACCAGCGCTGAGGTAACTCCTCCATCCATATCCGCGCCTGGTAGAACTACACCCTTGCACGGTCCCGGTGGGGGGGCGGGCGGACTGAAACCCCCTTCCCTGGGCGGGCCGGCCATCAGCCAGGCCGCGCTGGCGCCGCCGCGCCAAGAGTCTGCCAGAGGACACATGCAATGAACGCCTCGTCCCCACCTGAACTCCGAGGAGCTGTAGAAGCGCTTTGGCGGGTGGCCGAACCGATACCGGGCAATATCTTTGCGGCGCCAACCTTCGTCGACCTCCGGCAGGTTTGCCAAGCGCGGTATCCCAACGCAGGCTCTTCCCACGCGCTAGACTTCGCGCTCAGCCACGCGCTTCAAGCGCTCGGGTTTCGCTGGACAGCAGAAGGCCCCCCGTCTCAACAGGCCATTCCCGCCGACATCGCGGCGGACAGGATCAACACGGCCTTCCGTCAGACCCGATCCCATCGCGTCCACCTTTGCCCGCTTGACCAAGCGGATGAGATACCCTCGTGCCGCTTCGGTCCCAATTTGCTCCGCGATTTCACAGCCGACCAACTGCATGACTTGGTCGATCGCCACGGTGTCATGCGACAGTGGCCGGAGCGGCGGTTCGATAGCCGGCGATTTTCTCAGTTCTCCTGGCTTGTGGTCGAAGAGTTTGTCGACCTCCCAGGCGAGCCTGGCGCACGCGCACTTCCGAGCCTGTTCATCAACCTCGATAAGGACTTTGGCCGAATCGAGCCTCACAAGCCGCGGTTTCCGCCAGCGGTCGAAATAGCAATCTTCGCGCTCCTGACCGCACCATGGGAAGACGTCGTCAGGCACAGTGATGTCAATTGGCGACCGTTTCGTATCCCCTGGGTTTACACGCTCGACGATGACCTGTTCGCCCGCATCCCGGTGCCGCCGGATGCCGACAGCCTCACGTGGGAACCCGACTTTCATCAGGACCATGATGGCGAGTGGATCGAGTTCGAGCGGCCGTTTCGACTGCCGCTGAACGATGATGCCGAGGCGAAGACGAATTACCTGAACGATGAAACTTGGCGTGATCTTGAGCGGGCCAGGAGCTCGCCGTTGTTTGCGGGACCCCTGCTGCATTTCCTCGTGCGCGCTTTCGCTACCGACGGTATCGACGAATTCCTAGCACACATCACGGTGATCGAGGCCGCTCTTGGTGCGCCCGTTGATCACGACGTTGCCAGCCGCCCTCGACGGTCTCGCTCCAAAAATCCAGGAGCAACCGCTCGGGTCGCCGCGCGCCTCGGCATTTTGCTCGAAGAGCCTGGAGCCGGTGAGCGTTACACAGCGCTGTTTGCTGAACGAAGCAGCTTTCTCCACGGACGGACCATGGCTGACATTCCAGGCGTGTCTCGTCTCGAAGCGCGGCGGCTCGCGCGGCGTTGCGTGTGCGCATTGATCGGCGCAGCAATTTCAAAATCGCCGCCAGGCAGCCGAGACGCATTCCTCGACGACCTTCTTCAACGTAGCTGGTCCGCGACGTGAGCAATCGGTCGTCGCCTGTAGTTGCGGTTTGGACCGGTAAGCTATTCGAACTGACGCACTACCGCACGGCCATCGGCCCGGTCTTCTCAGACCCCAGGCGCCGGATCATCCGCCGGGTTGCGGTTCGGATCACCATTGCCTCCCTCACCCGGGAGCGCCGGTCTGGTTGCTTCCCTGATCGCCGGCGCCACCCCTGGCAGACGGCACCCAGCCCAGCGGCGCCATGTTCACCGCCTGCTGCACCGTGTCGCCGTCCGGCACGCTCGACAGACCCTCGGCACGCCGCGCCTCGTTGACCTTCATCGACGGCCCACCGACCGCCTGCCGATAGGCGGTGAAGCGGGAGAGAAGGTCCGCCTTGAGGAAATGCCCATAGTCCCAATCCAGGAACGTGTCGTCGCCGTCGCGTTCGTAGAACTGCTCGGCCTTCGCTTTCCACCGCTCGCAATACCCCGAGATCGGGCCATTGAGGTACTGCTGGCCCATCTGCACCATCGCCGGGCCTTCGGTCTCACCCTCGATCGCCAGCTTGTAGGGCGGCACGTCGAAGGCGCGGGCGGTGTCGCGAAGCTGGAAGTTGCGGGACTCGATGAATTGGCTGTCGACCATCGAGAGGCCGAGCGCCTGCCATGTCAGCCCCTGCTCCATGATCGCCATCGCGCCCGAATTGCGCGGGCCGGCTTGCAGGCGCTGCCACTCTTCGCGGATCGCGGATTTCCTTGCTGGCGAATTTTTGGGCCCGTGGAGAGCACGCCGCCGGTGCGGGCGCCCTGCCCGACGAACCGGGCCTGTGCCCCCGCAGGCGCCGGCCGTCGTCCGGACCGGTGACGGTCGTCTGGCGGCCGGCCGCGAGATCGGCGATCCCCGCCTGGGCGGAGGCGCGCACGTCGTGGGCTTCGAGGCGGGCGTCGTCGAGCAGGCGATGGACGGCCTCCGCGAGGAATGCGGCCGTGCTCACGGCGCGGCCCTCGGCAATCTGGCGTTCGATCACGCGCTGAAGGTCGTCGGGGAGTTGAACCGCGCCCATGGGACCTCCATGCGTCGGTATAGCATTACCTTGGCCGAAAAGTTGCCGACGTTGCGACCCGCACGAGGCTCTCACCCCCCCGCCGCGTCCAGCAACGGCAGCACGAACGCCGTCAGGTCCCCCCCCGGGAACAAATACCCCCGCACCCCGGCGGCCGCCGCTGCCGCCACGTCGGTCGGCTGGTCGCCCACCAGCAGGCAGCGCGCCGGATCGAGTTCCCAGGCGCGGATCAGGTCGGCCAGCATCCCCGGCCCCGGCTTGCGCCAGTCGCTGGCCTGGCGATAGGCGGGAAGCGGGGCCTCAGGATGGAATGGGCAGTAGCGCGCATCGTCGATGGTACCGCCGGCGGCGCGCACTTCGTCGCCCACCCAGCCGAGCAGGTCGCGCACCGCCGCCTCGTCGTACATGCCGCGCGCTACGCCCGACTGGTTGGTGACGACGAACACGTGCCAGCCGCGCGCCGTCGCCGCCGCGATCGCCGCGCGCGCCCCGTCGATCCAGTCCCAGCGGTCGCGCGTGCCGACATGGCCGTGGTCGTGGTTCAGCACCCCGTCGCGGTCGAGGAACAGCGCCGGGCGGTGCAACCGCGCCGCCACCTCGCCGCGCGCCCGGGCCAGGTCCTCCGGCACGCCGATGTCGATGAACCAGCCGTCGGCCAGGCTGCCGGCCAGGGCGCCGGCGGCGGCCAGGCCCGGCAGCACGTCGCGTTCCAGCGAGCAGACCGGGGCGATGCGGTCCAGCACGGCACGGTCCAGCACGTAGATGCCGGCGTTGATGATCCCCGCTTCCGTCCCCGCCTCCCCTGGCGCGGGCCGTTCGCGGAACGCGGTGACCTGGCCGTCGTGCAGCGCCACCACGCCATAGCGGGACGCGTCGGGCAGCGCGCGCAGCAGCATCCGGCCCAGGACCGGCTCGGGATCGGCCGCACGGGCGGCCAGCAGCGCGGCGAGGTTGGCATCGAACAGGCTGTCGCCGTTGCACAGCACGAATTCCGGCGCCAGCAGCGGCGCGGCGTGACGCAAGGCCCCGCCGGTGCCGGCCGGTTCGGGCTCGACCGAGATGCGGATCCGCGCCGGACGCGGAAGGGTGGCCTCCGTTGCCGCCACCGCCGCGGTCAGCGCGTCGGACAGATGGCCGGCGAGCAGCACGAACTCCTCGATCCCGAAGCGCTGCCATTCGCGCATCAGCCAGGCGAGGAACGGCCGCCCGCCCACCTCCAGCGCCGGCTTGGGTGTGGTCGCGGTCAGCGCGCCGAGGCGTGTGCCGCGCCCGCCCACCAGGATCGCGCATTGCCGGATCGGCGCGCGCGCCACCCGATCAGCCCCGCCGCGGGACCGCAGGCGCCCGCCCGTTCATCGTGCCGGGCCCGGCAGGACCAATTCGGGGAACATCGCCCGCTCGACCAGGGCGCAGAACACATGCGCGGCGGTGATGTGGATCTGCTGGATCAGCGCGGTCTCGGTGGACGGCGCACGGAACAACAGGTCGCAGCGCTCCGCCATCACACCCGCCCCCGGCCCGGTGCCAGTGAAGCCGAGACAGACCAGTCCCTTGCCCCGCGCCGCGTCCAGCGCGCGCAGCACGTTGGGCGACCGGCCGGAGGTGGAGATGCCGAGGAACACGTCGCCGGCTCGGCCGAGGCCCAGCACCTGGCGCTCGAACACATGCTCATACCCGTAGTCGTTGCCGGTGGCCGTGATCACCGAGCCGTCGACGGTGAGCGCGATCGCCGCCAGCGGCGCGTGGTCGAACATCAGGCGGGAGATGAACTCCCCGGCGATGTGCTGGGAATCCCCCGCGCTGCCGCCGTTGCCGGCCACCAGCAGCTTGCCGCCGGCGCGGAGCGCGGTGACGGTGGCGCTCGCCATCTCCCCCAGCAGCGCCTGCGCCGCGCGGTCGGCGGCGAAGGCCCCGAGGGCGGCAAGGGAACGGTCCAGGTAGGCGGCGACATAGTCGGGTTCATGCGCGCTCATGCCCCGTTCTCTGCCAGGGGCGGCGCCGCTTGCCAAGCGCATCCGTGCGGGCACGGCGGCAATCGTCGTTGCGCCGGTGTGGGCAAGCAGGGTATGCGCGGGAGCAGACACACGGGAAGGCCGGATGGACAAGCTCACGGACGCGCCGATCGGCCGCCCCCGGGCCAGCACGGCGCGGCCGCTGGCGGTGCGTGCGCGCGCCCCGCTCCGCCTCGGCCTCGCCGGCGGCGGCACCGACCTCGCCGGCTACGCCGAGACGTACGGCGGCGCCGTCCTGAACGCCACCATCGACCGCTACGCCTTCGCCTCCATCCGCCCGCGCGACGACGGCTGTGTGGCATTCGACGCCTGCGACCTCGACCGGGAGGAAATCCACCCTGCCGCGGCCACCTTGCCGGACTCGCGCCTGCTGCTGCATCGCGGCGTCTACGAACGCATGGTGCGGGACGCGAACGGCGGCGCCCCGCTCGCGGTCACGGTCACGACCTCGGTCGATGCGCCGCTCGGCTCCGGCCTCGGCTCCTCCTCGGCGCTGGTGGTGGCGCTGATCGAGGCCTACGCGAGCTACCTCGACCATCCGCTCGGCCGCTACGAAGTGGCGCACATAGCCTTTGAGATCGAGCGGATCGACCTCGGCCTCGCCGGCGGCCAGCAGGACCAGTATTCGGCGGCATTCGGCGGCATCAACTTCATCGAATTCCTGCAAGGCGGCCGGGTGATCGTGAACCCGCTGCGGTTTTCCGCCGCGGTCGTGAACGAGCTCGAATCCTCGCTGGTCGTGTGCTTCTCGGGCCGCTCGCGCAGCTCCGACAGCATCATCCGCCAGCAAACCGACCGGCTGAGCGCGGGCAGCGCGGAGGCGCTGGAGGCGATGCACCAGTTGCGCCACGACGCGGTGGCGATGAAGCAGGCGGTGCTGCACGGTGACATCGCGACCCTCGCCGCGGTGCTGGAACGGTCCTGGCTCGCCAAGAAGCGCACCGCCAGCGCCGTTTCCACCGCGCAGATCGAACTCCTGGAGGCGCTGGCGCGCCGCAACGGCGCCACCGCGGCGAAGGTCTCCGGCGCCGGCGGCGGCGGCTTCATGATGTTCGTGGTGCCGAGCGAGCGCCGCTACCGGCTGATCGCGGCACTGAACGAGTTCGGCGGCCAGGCCTACCCGGTCAAGCTGACCGAGCGCGGCAGCGAAAGCTGGAGCCTGGCGGCGCCACGGTAGCCCGGGCGGGGAGCACGGCGGCGGGCCGATGGCGCGGGCGGATCCGCCCGGAGGCATCGCCCTGGCACGGCGGACCCCGGGGAAGCGCTGATCTCCTGACACAACGCTGTCAGCAGCCTGGTCCTATGCTGCGCCGTAGCCACCAGTGCCCCTGGACACGACGCCGCCATGCCCGACACGCCCCCGCGCGCCGCCGCCCTCGCCGTCCCGGCCGCTGCGGCCACAAGCCGCGACCTGGTCCTGCTCGCCATGTGCCTCGGCGTGCTGATCGCCCAGGTGGACACGTCGGTGGTCAACCTTGCGATGCAGCCGATCGGCGCGGCGCTCGGCGCCTCCGTGACGGCGCTGCAATGGGTGCTCGACGCCTACAACCTCGTCTACGCGGTGCTGCTGCTGAGCGGCGGGCTGATTGCCGATCTCTTTGGCCGGCGGCGCGCTTTCGTGGCCGGCGCCACGATCATGGCCGCGGCCTCGGTCGGCTGCGCGCTGGCCCCCGATGTGCGGGTGCTGATCGCCGCCCGCGCGCTTGCCGGGGCGGGTGCGGCGCTGCTGTTGCCCGCCTCGCTCGCGATCGTGCGGGTGGTGTGGCCGGAGGCCGCGGCGCGGCGCCGCGCGCTCGGCGTCTGGGCAAGCTGCAACGGGCTCGCCTTCGCCGTCGGGCCGCCGCTCGGCGGCGTGCTGATCGACCGCTTCGGCTGGCGCAGCGTGTTCGTCCTGGCCGTGCCGCTGGCGCTTGGCGCCTGCGTCCTCGCCCGGGCGGCGGTGCCGGAATCGGCCGATCCGCACGGGCGCAATATCGACATCGCGGGCCAGGCACTGGGCGCGCTCGCGCTCGGCTTGCTGGTTTTCGCGGCCATCGCCGGTCCGGCGCGTGGCGGGGTGTGGGCGGCGGCGCTCGTCGGCCCGGCGCTGGCGGGGTTCCTGTGGACCGAGCATCGCGGCGGGGCGGCGGCGCTGGTGCCGCTCGATCTGTTCCGCCAGCCCGCCTTCTGCGGCAGCGTGGCGGCCACCGGCGCGATGACCTTCGGCATCTACGGCATGATCTTCCTGCTGCCTTTGGTCTGGCAGGCGGGCGGGCTGCTGGCGCCGTCCCAGGCGGGGCTGGCGCTGCTGCCCTGCGCGCTGGTGTTCTTCCTGGTCTCGCAACGCTCCGGCCACCTGGCGCAACGGGTCGGCGTGCGGGCGATGACCGCCGGGGGCACCGCGACCGTCGGCTGCGGCCTGCTGGTGCTGGCGGCGACGACCGCGGGCCGGCCGCTGCCGCTCGCCGAGGCCGGGCTGGCTTTGACTGGCCTTGGCATGGGGCTGAACACCGGACCGCTGATGGCGGTCGCGGTTGAGGCGGTGAGCCCGGCGCGCGCGGGGACCGCGTCCTCGCTGATCAATGTCGCGCGGATGGCCGGCGCCAGCCTGGGGGTCGCGTTTCTCGGCGCGGCGTTCGCGTCTCAAGGCGGCGGCGCGGTGGGGTTGCGGGTGGCAATGCTGGGCGGCGGATGCGTGCAACTGTGCGGGGCCGCGGCGGCCTGGGTGACGATCCGGCGGACGGCGGAATAGGAAAGCGCGGGCACCATTCCGGCGCGCCCGCACCGTGCTGCCGCCATCCGGCTCAGCTTCATCATTCGGTCACCCGCCTGTCGCCGATCCGTCAAGACGGCAGGCTATCGTTATGCAGTCGAAGAGGGAGGGCACAGGAGCCCGCCGGCCACCGATGGCCGGACGGCGCCCAGGTCACGTCCAGGCAACAGAGATCGAACCACCCGGCGGCGCCGCCCGGCCACCGCGCTGGTGCACGCCGGACCATGACTGCATGAAGGATACGACCGTGACCACGATCGACAGCTTGCTCGGGCTCCTCCGCACCGCCGGCCAGGGCCGCTACGGCGAAACCGACGTCACCCAGCTCGAACACGCCCTGCAATGCGCCGCGCTGGCGGAGGCCGAGGGCGCGTCATCCGCCCTGATCGCCGCGGCACTGCTGCACGACATCGGCCACCTCGCCAATCCGGACGACTATCCGGCCCTGCTGCGCGACGAGGACGGCCGCCACGAGGAAACCGGCGCCGTCGTGCTCGCGCAATGGTTCGGCCCCGAGGTCAGCGAACCGGTGCGGCTGCACGTTCCCGCCAAGCGCTACCTGGCGATGGCGGAGCCCGGCTATGACGCGCTGCTGTCGCCGGCCTCCGTGACCAGCCTGCGGCTGCAGGGCGGCCCCTTCACCGCGGCCGAGGCGCAGGATTTCCTGACCTTGCCCCACGCGGAAGCCGCGATCCGGCTACGTCGCTGGGACGACGCCGCCAAGACGCGCGACCTTGCCACGCCCGATCTCGACCATTTCGCGGACCATCTCGCGGCGAGCCTGGCGCCTGAGGAGGCAACGCAGCGGTCGTAGGCCACCGCGGCGCCGAACCCGAACGGAGCCCGGGCGGCAAGCCGGGCGTTCGGGGCGCGCTCCTCGCCACGCACAACCGCACACCCTACCGGCCGCGCAGCCGTCGCCGGAGCGCGGCGGGTGCCAGGCCCGGCACGCCCCGCCCCCGGTCATTCCCGGTCCGGACAGTTTCCCACCCATACGGAGCAGACCATGAAAACCTGGCTTCATCCCGTCGCCGCTTTCGCCGGCGCGATCATCGCGGCAGCGCTCGCCGGTCCCGCCGCCTTCGCCGCCCCCGCCGCCGATTGTCCCAACGGCGGCGTGGTGCGCTTCGGGGTCGAGCCCTACGACACCTCGGCCAAGCTGGTGCCGATCTATGACGACATCGGCAAGGCGATCGCCGCCAAGCTCGGCTGCCCGGTGCGGATCTTCATCACCACGAACTACAACGCCGAAATCGAGGCGATGCGCAACAAGAAGCTCGAAGCCGGCGAATTCGGGCCGCTCGGCTACGTGCTCGCGCATCAGGTCGCCGGCGCCCAGGCGGTGGCGGCCTTCGCCGGCAAGGACGGCAAGCCCGACACCTACTGGGCGAGCATCGTGACCTATCCTGGCTCCGGCATCAAAACGGTGGCGGAGATCCGCGGCAAGTCGTTCGCCTTCGCCGACCCGGCCTCGACCTCCGGCCACCTGTTCCCGGCCTACGGCCTGCGCAAGGCCGGCCTCGATCCCGACACCGACGTGCGCGGCATCTACGCCGGCAGCCACACCTCGTCCTTCGAGGCGCTGTACAACCACAAGGTGATGGCCGGCGAACTCAACAGCGAGCAGTTGCAATCCGCGACGCAGCGCGGCGAGTACAAACCCGGCACGTTCGTGTTTCTGTGGAAGTCGCAGCCGATCCCGACCGATCCGATCGTCGTGCGCGGCGACCTGCCGGCGGGCTTCAAGCAGCGCCTCACCACCGTGCTGCAGAACCTGGACCTCTCGGACCTGCCCGCCAACGACCGCAAGATCATGGGCATGAGCGGGGCCCGGTTCGTGCCGCAGACGGATGCCGCCTACGATCCGATCCGCGACCTGATCTCGACCCTGCATATCGATCTGGCGAAGCTCTGAACCGAACGCTGCCCGCCGGGCAGTGCTGAGAGTTTGTGGAAGAACGCCCGTCAGTCGCCAAAATCGCCCGAAAATCCGGGCAATGACAACGGGCGTTCTTTCGCAGGTTCGATTTCTTTTCGTGCCCTGATCGAAGGACGACGACGCATGCTGGTGGTTCGCGACCTGTCGCTGCGCTACCCGAACGGCAAGCTTGCCTTGTCGGGGTTCGATCTCACGGTGCGGGCGGGCGAGCTCGTCATCGTGCTCGGCAGCAACGGCAGCGGCAAGACGAGCCTCCTGCGCTGCATCACCCGCACGGTGGCGCCGAGCAGCGGCGAGGTCTGGCTGGACGGGTCCGACCTGACGAAACTCGAAGGCGAGAAGCTGCGGCGCGCGCGGCTGGCCTTGGCGATGATTTCCCAGCACGCCAGCCTGGTGCGTCGCCGCAGCGTCCTCGCCAATGTCGCCACCGGCGCACTCGGACGCTACGACGGGCTGCGCACCGCGTTCGGCGGCCTGCCCGCCGCCGAGCTTGCCGCCGCCCATGACTATCTGCGCCAAGTCGGGCTGCTCCAGGCCGGATCCCCCCAGGTTGGATCCCCCCAAATCGGATACTCTGGCCTTGCCGGCCAGCGCGCCGGCACCTTGTCGGGCGGCCAGGCCCAGCGGGTGGCGATTGCCCGCGCGCTGGCGCAGCGGCCGCGGGTTCTCCTGGCCGACGAACCGGTCGCCAGCCTCGATCCGGAGGCCGCGGAGGAGATCATGCGCCTGCTCCGCCGCCTCGCGCACGAACAAGAATCTCGCCATCCTGTGCGTCCTGCACCAGGTGGAGCTCGCCTACAGCTATGCCGACCGCGTCGTCGGCCTGCGTGCGGGCCGCATGGAATTCGACCTGCCGTGCGGCGAGGTATCGCGCGACGCGGTACGGCGCCTCTATCTGAGCGAGGCGGCATGACCGGCACCGCGATGCCGCGCCCCGACGCCGGCACGCCGGAAGCGGACGGCTGGCGGCGCGTGCTCAGGAACGCCGGGCGCACGGTCGGCGTCCTGCTGGCGCTCGCGGTCGTTGCGCAATCGCTGGTCGTCGTCGAATTCCGGCCGCAGGACCTCGTGACCGGCGCCTACGGCATGGCCGACATCATCCGGCGTGCCATGCCGCCGGATTTCTCGAAATTCCACACCGTGCTGTGGCCGACCCTGGAGACGATCGACATCGCGATCTTCGGCACGTTGGGCGGCATCCTGCTGGCCTCGCCGCTGGCGGTGCTGGCGGCGCGCAACGTGACGCCGTCGCGCTTCCTCTATTACGTGGCGCGCGGGGTGATCGGCTTCACCCGCGCGGTGCCCGACCTCGTCTGGGCACTGCTGTTCGTCACCGCGGTGGGGCTCGGTCCGTTTCCCGGCGGGCTGGCCCTGGCGGTGCATTCGGTCGGCATGCTCGGGCGGCTGTTCGCCGAGACGATCGAGCACATGGACATGGCCCCGATCGACGCCCTGGCGCTGACCGGCGCGCGCCGCATCCAGGTGTTCACCCATGGCGTCGTGCCGTCGGTGCTGCCGTCCCTGCTCGGGATCGGGCTCTACCGGTTGGACGAGAACATCCGGTCCTCCCTGGTGCTCGGCTTCGTCGGCGCCGGGGGGATCGGGTTCGAGCTGCTCACCGCGATGAGCCTGTTCCAGTATCGCGAGGTGTCGCTGCTGCTGATCGTGATCTTCGTGATCGTGGTGGTCGCCGAGCGCGCCTCGGCCGCGCTGCGCCAACGGCTGGCGTAACGGCGGCAGCGCGCCGCGCGGGCCCCGGTCGGCGCCCCCGCGGCGCCGGCCGGCGCGGCCATGGCCGATCCGGTTGCGGCACGACCGGCCGGGGCCCTACCCTCCCTTCCCCGCCCATGCTTTCCTCCCGTCCCATGAAACGTCTCCGCCATCCCGACCGCCTGGGCCTGCATTTGCGCGTCGTCCTCGGCGCCGAGGTCGCCATGGGCCCCGGCAAGGCGGAGCTGCTCGACGGCATCGCCCTCACGGGCTCCATCGCCGCCGCCGGTCGGCGCATGGGCATGAGCTACAAGCGCGCCTGGCTGCTGGTCGAGGCGATGAACGCCATGTTCGCCGAACCCCTGGTGGACGCCGCCAAAGGGGGTGCCGGCGGCGGGGGGGCGGCGCTCACGCCGCTCGGGACGCAGATGCTGGCGGCCTATCGCAAGCTTGAGGCCACAGCCGCTGCCAGCGGCGCGGCGGAGCTCGCGCAGATGCGCGCGGCACTGCCGCCCAGCCAGCCGGGCCGCGCGACCAGGTCCGGCCGGGCGCCCGCGACCCCGCGCTGAGGGCCGCCGGGCGCGATATCCCGGATCGGACGCGCCCCGCGGGCGATGTGCGCGGGCCGTCCCCTTGACGGGTACGACCGGATGGGCCATCTCCGGTCAATCAGGACTGCATCGGTCCTCTTACGGGATCTGCCGCGGTCGCCAGGATCGTCTGTCATGCTGAGGCTGTCGAAACTCACCGATTACGCCGTGGTCGTGCTGGTGCGGCTGGCCCAGGCCGGGACTGCTGTCCCCGTGCCCGCGCGCGCTGACGAGCGTCCCACCGGTGAGCGTATCCCGGGCCGGGAGGCTGGAATGCAGACCTCCCCCGGCATCGCGGCCGCGACCGGGATTCCAGAACCGACGGTGGCCAAGGTGCTGAAAATCCTGGCCGGCGGCGGCCTGGTGGCCTCCCAGCGCGGTGCCCATGGCGGCTACCGGCTGGCACGTCCGCTGGGCACGATCCCGGTCTCCGACGTGATCGCCGCGATCGACGGACCGATCGCGCTCACCGCCTGCGTGGAAGGCTCTGGCGGCGGCTGCGAGTTGGAAAGCCTCTGCCCGGTGCGCGGCCGATGGGACCCGGTGAACGCCGCCATCCAGGAGGCGCTGGGCGCCATCACGCTCGCCGACATGCAGGCGGCGGGCATCCCGCGTGCCTTCCGCGTACCAGCCCCAATGGCCCCCGCCGCCGCCCTACCTGCTGCCTCCGCGGACGCACGCGCCGCCGCCGAATAGGACAAGCCGATGCCCGCCGTTACCGAAACCCTTGAGACCGTCCGCGCGCTGTCCGATTCCGGCTACAAGTTCGGCTTCGAGACCGCGATCGAAATGGACCTCGCCCCCAAGGGGCTGACCGAGGACACGATCCGCCTGATCTCCGCGCGCAAGGACGAGCCCGCCTGGCTGCTCGACTGGCGGCTCGCCGCCTTCGCCGGCTGGAAGAAGATGGAGGAGCCGCATTGGGCGCGCGTGTGGCACGCGCCGATCGACTACCAGGACATCCACTACTACGCCGCGCCGCGGCCGAAGGCGGGGCCTAAGTCGCTGGACGAGGTCGATCCCGAGTTGCTCGCCACCTACGAGAAGCTCGGCATTCCGCTGCGCGAGCGCGCCATCCTGGCCGGGGTAGAGGGGGCCGGCGTCGAAGGGGCCGGTTCGAACGTCGCGGTGGACGCCGTGTTCGACAGCGTCTCCGTCGCCACCACCTTCCGCGCCACCCTGGCGAAGTCCGGCGTGATCTTCTGCCCGATCAGCGAGGCGGTGCGCGAGCACCCCGAACTCGTGCGCAAATACCTCGGCAGCGTCGTGCCGGTGGCGGATAATTTCTTCGCCGCCCTGAACTCGGCGGTCTTCACCGACGGCAGCTTCGTCTACATCCCGCCCGGCGTGCGCTGCCCAATGGAGCTGTCGACCTATTTCCGCATCAACGCGCGCAACACCGGCCAGTTCGAGCGCACCCTGATCATCGCCGACGCCGGCGCGCAGGTGAGCTACCTCGAAGGCTGCACCGCGCCGATGCGCGACGAGAACCAGTTGCACGCCGCGGTGGTGGAGCTGGTGGCGCTGGACGACGCGAAGATCAAATACAGCACGGTGCAGAACTGGTACCCGGGCGACGCCGAAGGCCGCGGCGGGATCTACAATTTCGTCACCAAACGCGGCGCCTGCCGCGGCGCGCGGGCGCATATCTCCTGGACCCAGGTGGAAACCGGCTCGGCGATCACCTGGAAATATCCCTCCTGCATCCTGGAGGGCGATGACAGCGTCGGCGAATTCTACTCGGTCGCGGTGACCAACAACCGCCAGCAGGCCGATACCGGGACGAAAATGATCCATCTCGGGCGCAACACGCGCTCCACCATCGTCTCCAAGGGGATCTCCGCCGGCCGGTCGGACAACACCTATCGCGGCCTGGTGCGCATCGGGCCGCGTGCGTCCGGCGCGCGCAACCACACGCAATGCGACAGCCTGCTGATCGGCCAGCACTGCGGCGCGCATACCGTGCCCTATATCGAATGCCGCAACCCGGGCGCGAAGATCGAGCACGAGGCGACCACGTCGAAGATCGCCGATGACCAGTTGTTCTACTGCCGCTCGCGCGGCCTGACGGAAGAAGACGCGGTCGGGCTGATCGTGAACGGGTTCTGCAAGGAAGTGTTGAAGGAATTGCCGATGGAATTCGCCGTGGAGGCGCAGAAGCTGCTGGCCGTGAGCCTGGAAGGCTCGGTGGGCTGATGCTCGAGATCAAGGACCTCGCCGCGTCCGTCGTCGGCAAACCGATCCTGCGCGGCATCGATCTCACCGTGCCGTCGGGAGAGGTGCACGCCATCATGGGGCCGAACGGGTCGGGCAAGTCCACCCTGTCCTACGTGCTCGCCGGGCATGGCGATTACGAAGTGACCGCCGGCAAGGTCACGTTCGAGGGCGCCGACCTGCTGGCGATGGAACCGGAAGAACGTGCCGCCGCGGGCGTGTTCCTCGCCTTCCAGGCGCCGATCGAGCTGCCGGGCGTGGGCAACGCCAATTTCCTGCGCACCGCGCTGAACGCCGTGCGCCGCGCCCGCGGCGAGGCGGAATTGGACGCGGTGCAGTTCCTGCGCCTCGCGCGCGAGCAGGCGAAGCTGCTGGCAATGCCGGAGGACATGCTGAAGCGCAACGTCAACGTCGGCTTCTCGGGCGGCGAGAAGAAGCGCAACGAAGTGCTGCAGATGGCAATCCTGCGGCCCCGGCTTGCGATCCTGGACGAGACCGACAGCGGGCTCGACATCGACGCGCTGAAGATCGTGGCCGACGGGGTGAACGCGCTGCGTCGGCCGGAATTCTCGGCGTTGGTCATCACGCACCACCAGCGGCTGCTGGAACGGCTGGTGCCGGACCGGGTGCACGTGCTGGCAGCCGGACGCATCGTCCGTTCCGGCGGGCCGGAACTGGCGCGCGAACTGGAAGCGCGCGGCTACGCGGCGCTGACCGCGGAAGCCGCATGACCATGCCGGCCACGACCGGGGCGGCGGACTTCCTCGCCCGCTACGACGGATTGCGCGACCGCCTGCCGGGCGACCCCGCGCCGCGCGACGCCGCAGCCCGCGCCTTCCGCACCCTGGGCCTGCCCGGTGCGGCGGCGGGGCGGCGGGAGGAGGCGTGGAAATACACCTCGCTCCGCCCGCTCGCCGAAGCGCCGTTCCACGCGCCCCTGAGCACGGTCGGCGCCGACGCCGCCGGGCTGCTGCGCCTGGCGCGATCCCGGCTCGTGTTCGTGGACGGGCGCTTCCGGCCGGACCTGTCGGACCTGCCGGAGGGACCGACGTTCGCAAGCTTCGCCGCGGCGCCCGGCTTCGGCCCCCTGGCGCGGCCCGAGCGCGACCCGCTGGTTGCGCTCAATACCATGCTGGCCGAAGACGGCGCGCGCATCGAGGTGCCCGCTGCTATCGACGGCGGGGTGGTACAGCTTGCGAGCCTCGCGACCGAATCGCAGGGACGCAGCACCGCCTTCCATCCCCGCCACACGATCCGCCTCGGCGCCGGCGCCCGGTTGACCCTGCTGGAAACCGCGACCGGCGCCGGAAGCTACCTGCACAACCCGGTCACCGAGATCGTGCTCGACCCTGGCGCGGTCCTTGCCCATGTGCGCCTGGTCGACGAAGCCGCCGGTGCGTTCCATCTCGCCACCATCTACGCCGAGCTCGCCGAGGGCGCGGTCTATGACGGCTTCACCCTGATGCTCGGCGCCCGGGTTGCACGCACGGAATTCCACGTCCGCCTCACCGGGCCCGACGCGCGCGCCGCGATCAACGCCGCGCAGTTGCTGGGCGGGATGCAGCATGCGGACGTGACCTCGGTGGTGCGCCACGACGCGCCGCGCGGCACTTCCCGCCAGGCGGTGAAGAACGTGCTCACCGGGCGCGCCCGCGGCGTGTTCCAGGGCCGTATCGAAGTGGCGCGGGACGCGCAGAAGACCGACGGCTACCAGATGAGCCAGGCGCTGCTGCTGTCCGACCAGGCCGAGATCGACACCAAGCCGGAACTCGAAATCTTCGCCGACGACGTGAAATGCAGCCACGGCGCCACGGTGGGCGCACTCGACCCCGAGCAGATGTTCTACCTGCGCTCGCGCGGCGTGCCGGAAGCCGAGGCGCGGGCGATGCTGGTGCACGCCTTCCTCGCCGAGGCGCTGGAAGCGGTGGCGCACGAACCCACGCGCGCTGCGCTCGATGCGGCGGTCACAGGCTGGTGGGAGCGCGCAGCGGCATGAACGACATGACCCCATCCACCGGCTTCGACGTCGAACGCATCCGCGCCGACTTCCCGATCCTGCGCCAGACGGTGCGCGGCAAGAAGCTCGTGTTCCTCGACAGCGCCGCCTCCGCGCAGAAGCCGCGCGCGGTGATCGAGGCGATGCGCACCGCGATGGAGACGCAATACGCCAACGTCCATCGCGGCCTGCACTGGATGAGCGAGCGCACCACCGACGCCTACGAAGCCGCGCGCGACGCCGTCGCCGCGCTGATGAACGCGCCCGACCGGCATGAGATCGTGTTCGTGCGCAACTCCACCGAGGCGCTGAACCTCGTCGCGCACAGCTACGGCCGCCACCTGCTGCGGCCCGGCCAGGCGGTGCTGATCTCGGCGATGGAGCACCATTCCAACATCGTCCCCTGGCAGATGCTGCGCGAGGAGCGCGGCATCGAGCTGCGGGTGGCGCCGATCACCGACGCCGGCGAGCTCGACATGGCGGCGTTCGAGGCGCTGCTGGAAGACGGCAAGGTCGGGCTCGTTTCCATCACCCACATGTCGAACGTGCTCGGCACCTACACGCCGGCCGAGCGGATCGCGCGCATCGCGCACGCGCACGGCGCCAAGGTGATGTTCGACGGCTCGCAGGCGATCGTGCACCGCGCGGTGGACGTGCAGGCGATCGACGCCGATTTCTACGCCTGGACCGGGCACAAGCTGTACGGCCCCACCGGCATCGGCGTGCTGTGGGCGCGGCGCGAGCTGCTGGAGCGCATGCCGCCGTTCCTCGGCGGCGGCGAAATGATCTCCTCGGTCAGCTACGAACGCGCCACCTGGGCCGCGGTGCCGCACAAGTTCGAGGCCGGCACGCCCGCGATCCTGGAAGGCATCGGCCTGAAGGCCGCGATCGACTACGTGCGCGCCATCGGCTACGCGGCGATCGCCGCGCACGAAGCGGCGCTGACCGAACACGCGCTGGCGTCGCCTGTCGGCGATCGAGGGCGTACGCATCCTCGGCGCTGCGCAGGATCGCGGCGGCGTGGTGTCCTTCGTGCTCGATCGGGCGCATGCGCACGACGTGGCGACGTTGCTCGATCGGTTCGGGCATCGCGGTGCGTGCCGGGCATCACTGCGCCGAGCCGCTGATGCATCGGTTCGGCCTGGAAAGCACCGCGCGGGCGAGCTTCGGCGTCTATACGACGCGCGAGGAGATCGATACCCTGGCCACGACGCTGGCCCGGGTACGGGAGTTCTTTGCATGAGCGGCGGCCTCGACGACCTGCGCGATCTGTATCAGGACGTGATCCTCGATCACGGCCGCCATCCGCGCCACGGCCACCGCCTGGCCGCGTTCGACGCCTCCGCCAAGGGCGACAACCCGATGTGCGGCGACCGGGTGGAGGTCTTCGTCCGCCGCGCGCCGGACGGGACCATCGCCGAGACCGGGTTCGAGGCGCGCGGCTGCGCGATCAGCATCGCCTCGGCCGACCTGATGGCGGAAACGGTGGCGGGCAAACGCCCCGAAGACGCGCGCGCGCTGTTCGCCGCCTTCCGCGACCTGGCGCGCACCGGCGCCTGCCCCGCCTGCGACGCTGCGCTGGCCGACCCGCTGGAACGGCTGCGCGCCGCTTGCCGGCGTGCACGAATACCCCTCGCGCGTGAAATGCGCGACGCTCGCCTGGCACGCGCTGATCGCCGCGCTGGATGGCGCGCAGGAGGCCAGCAGTGAATGAGACGCCCCGCAGAGCCACGCGACCGCCTGGACGCCGGACGGCGAAGTGGCCGCCCCGCGCGCCGAAACACCTGTCACCGAGACCGCGGTGATCGATGCCTGCGCCACCGTCTATGACCCGGAAATCCCGGTGAACATCTACGAACTCGGGCTGATCTACGCGATCGACATCGACGACGCCGGCAAGGTGAAGGTGGAAATGACCCTGACCGCCCCGGCCTGCCCGAGCGCGCAGGAACTGCCCGAGCAGGTGCGCGAAGCGATCATGGCCGTGCCCGGCGTCGCCGCCTGCGAGGTGGAAACCGTCTGGGACCCGCCGTGGGACCCGAGCCGGATGAGCGAGGAAGCCCGGCTGCAGTTGAACATGTTCTGACCCGACGCCACATCGGATACGATCATGAGCACCACCACGCACCCTCCCCGTCCCGCCCGCCGCGCCCTGCCGCCGCTGATGACGCTGACCGACGCGGCCGCCGAACGGCTGCGCGCGCTGTACGCCAAGGGCGAGCAAGGCAAGCTGCTGCGCATCGGCGTGAAGACCAAGGGCTGTTCCGGCCTCTCCTACGACATGTCCTGGACCGATGCGCCGGGGCCGGGCGACGAGGTCGTCTCCGACCAGGGCCTGACCGTGCTGGTCGACCGCCGCGCCAGCCTGTTCCTGATCGGCACCGTGATGGACTACGAGACCAAGGCGCTGACGTCCGGGTTCACGTTCGTCAATCCGAACGAAAAGGGCCGCTGCGGCTGCGGCGAAAGCTTCCACGTCTGAACTTGCCGGCCCCGCACCCCCGGAATACATCGAGACCAGCGGCGCACGCATCCATCTGCGCCACGGCGGCAACGGCCCGCCCCTGCTGTTGCTGCCCGGCAAGCCGCTGACCCATGTCTCCAGGTAAGGGATCAGCGGGTCACTGAAAATAAAGAACTCGTGTCCCGATCCTGATCGCCGGCAACGGCAACATGCATCAGGATCGGCACACTAGAACGTCACCGCGGTACGAACGCCGACGACCAGCTCATTGCGCAATCGGCGCGTGGGATCGGCGTGGTCCGGCACCCCGCCCCCCGGATTGACGACGTATTGGACGTCGGGCTGGATCAGCCACCAGGGTGCGAGCTGGAACTGGTATGTGATCTCGATCAAGGTCTCGACCCCGCGGACCGGATAGGCGGTGCCGGTCGCGAAGCCGAGCGCGCGGTCATATGCCGCCGCCCCGCTGCTAACTTTCCCGACACCCACATCGATCCCTGCGGAATCGCTGTCCCGGCCCGGCAGCGGCGCGGTGAGGACGACCCCGCCGTTGAAGGCGAACGAAACCAGGTTGCGGTCGCCCGGCGCCCCCATCACGCGGGCAAACAGGTTCAGGCTACGCGCGCTCCCCGGCGCCGGCCGCCAGACCGTCTGATCCATCACCGCATAGACGCCGTCGTTATGCAGGTGCCCGGCGGGCATGCCGTTGCTGGCGGCGCTCGCCAGGGAGTTGCCCTCCGTGTCATAGGCCTGGTCGGGGAACCGTCCGGTATCGAACCAGAACCCGATCTTGTAGGTGCCTGGCAGGCCGGGCTGATCGCCGGAGTACACCATGTCGCCGACCGCGGGCCGGTTCACCGCATATTGGAATTCGGCGATGACCAGGGCCCCCGTCGTCGTGTTGAAGCGCGTGCCCCCGGCGTCGCTGCTCTGCGGATCGTCGGCGAACGGACCGCCCGGAGGATTGTCATCGAAAACGCCGAACAGCACCGTCGCGTCGGCGGTCGGCTTCGCCCGCAGCCTCGCGCCCAACGACGACAGCGGATAGGCCGGGCCGCCAGCGTACAGATCCGCGGACGGCACCAGCGGCCAGCCCGCCATCGTGTTGACGAAGACGGCCGAATACGTGCTGACGATGAACTCCTGGTCGATGCTTTGCTGACCCAGCTTGAGGTCGGCCGCACCTCGGGCGAACGACTGGTCGTACCATAGCTCCCACAGGCGGGTGGCATCGTCGGCCTCGGTGCCGTTCGCCGTCTGCAGATCGTCCAGATAGAAGGGGCTCAGGCTGCGTCCGTGGATCTGCAACGCGCTTGCGTTGAGCGTACCTCCCGCCACGCCGAAGGCCTTGCCGGTGTTGATCTGCAAGGTGGCGGTCGTCAGGCCCTGCATCGTTGCGCCCTGCTTCACGCCGCCGGCGACGTTGCCGAGCAGGGTTTCGGTGTCCTGGACACCGAGGCTCACCCCGTCGGCGCCAAGCTCCCCGCGCCATCCGCCGGGATCGCCGAGCAGGGTGCTCCGCGTCCAGATGTCGCTGTCGGCCGATTGCGCTTCTGCAGGTGCCGCAGCCGCAAGCACGATGCCGACTGCGGCACAGGCGCACGCGAGCAGCCGCGCGCCGGCCGGCGCCGGAGCGAACACAGTCGTTTCCATAGATATCTTCCTTCGGTGAACGCCGGACGTTACGACGCGTGGTGCGGTCCCGGGATGTCAGGTTTCCGCACCGGAACGCCCCGTCCGGGCATATGCGCTGTGTTGCCGATCAAAACGTCCCGGCGCCCGCTCAGGCCGGCTCGAACAGCGACTGCCCGATGTACCGGCCCTCGCCGATGCCGCCGGGACACGCGAAGATCGCGCTGCCGACATGGGTGGTGAACTGGTTGAGCGCGTCGAGCCGCGACAATTTCTCGAACATCCGGACGAAGCCGGTGCGCGGATCGCGCTGGTAGGCGATGAACATCAGGCCGGCGTCGTACTCCATCGCCTGCTTCCACGGCGGCCAGCGTTCGGCGGTGAAGGAGGCGCCGTCGCTGTAGCCGTAGGACCGCCGCAGGATCTGCGCGCCGCCGTTCTCCTGCGGCGCGGTCAGGCGTGCATGCGCGGTGGCCGGGATCAGCGGCGCCCCGTCCTTGTCGGCGGCATCGAGATCGAGCGGATCGTGCTCGTGCGCGCAGCCGAGCGGCGCGCCGCTCAGCTTGTGCCGGCCGATCGTCTGCTCCTGGAAACCGCGCGGCATCTGATCCCAGTGCTGCAGCGCGATGCGGATGCGGCGGAAGACCGCGTAGCTGCCGCCCTGCATCCAACCCGGACCCTCCGCGCCCACCCATACAAACCCACTCATGGAAGCAGGATCGGCCGAGGAGGGATTGATCGTCCCGTCCTTGAACCCCATCAGGTTGCGCGGCGTTCCAGCCACCCGGTTCGCGGTCGAGTACCCGGTTTGCATCCACCGCACCACGACGGCGTCCTTTCCCAACCGCACCAGTTCGCGCACGGCGTGGAACGCGACCTGCGGATCGTCGGCGCAGGCCTGGATCGACAGCGCGCCGCCGGTGTAGGCCGGCAGCAGTTGATCGCCGGGAAAGACCGGCAGGTCGACCAGCGCGGCCGGGCGCCGCGCGGCGAGGCCGAAACGATCCTTGCCGTCCAGCAGGAAAAGATCGGGGCCGAAGCCGAACGTGACGGTCAGGCGCGCAGCCTCCAGGCCCAACGCGTCCCAGCTATCCGGTTCGGCATCCGCCAGTGCGCCCGACGGCGGCGCCGCGGTGCGGCCCTGCGCCATCCGCCCCGCCGCCACGGTCCAGGCCTGCAGCACATCGACGATCGCCCGGCGGCTGGTCGCCGCGATGTCGAGTGCGGCAAAACACGTATGACCCTGCATCGGGGTCGGCGTGGCGATGCCGTTCTGATGCGCGCCATGCAGCGATACGCTCCGGCCGGCCGGCGCGCCGCCTGGAAGTGCCGCCTGCCCGGCTGCGAACGCTCGACCAGTACCCAGGGCGCCCACCACCGCACCGGCGGAGGCGATGAAGCCACGGCGGGACGCGTCGGTCATGGCCGCGCCACCATCAACACGTTGGTATCGTCCTCGACATAGTAGAACCCGGTGCCGTCCGGCGTCAGCGCGATCCCGAAAAGATCGCCGCTGCCGGGCGGCGTCTGCGCCGCATCGGCGTCGATCCACTGCGCCCCGCGCTGGGTGCCGGAATGCGGGTCCACTTCCACCACCTGGCCGTTCAGCGCGTTGGTCACCAGCAGCGACCCGCCCGGCGTCAGGACCATCGCCAGCGGGCGCTTCAGCAGGCCGCCGGACGTCACCTCCTCCCCGGTGCCGGCGCTGCCGGTGCGGGCCACGGCATCGTGGATCGCAACGATGCGGTTGCCGACGGCATCGGACACATAGAGCGTGCCGTCCGGGGCCAGCGCGAGCCCGGTCGGTCCCACCGCGAACGCATCGGCCGAAGCCTGGGCGCCGAACCCGCTGCCGATCACGGTCGCGGAGCTAAGTTCCGGCCGCTTGCCGGCCGGGACGGCGAGATCGAGGCGCAGGATCGTCGCCCGGTGCTGCGGCGGCTGGCCCGGCGCGCCGAGGCCGAAGCCGATGTTGCTCACGAACAGGATCGCACGGTCGCCGTGGTCGATCACTGCCATGTTGCCCCAGGGACCGTCGATCCGCGGATCGCTGATCGTCCCGGCGATTTTGCCTTGCGCATCAAGAACGATCAGGCAGCCGCGGCCGCGCGTCTTCGTCGTGCCGTCGGTGCTCGGCATGCTGCCGACGATCACCCATCCCGAGGACAGCATCGTCATCGCCGCCGTGAGGCCGATCCCGCCGGGACAGGCCGGCAGATGCGGTGGCACAGTCGCGAACAGGCGGGTCGCGCGCGTGGTCGGATCGTACTGCATGATCGTCGTCCCGGTGCCCTGCAAATTCCGCCGATCGTTGAAATTGTCGAACAGCACGTCATCCTTGCGGACCGCGCCGGACGTAACGGGGGCCACGACGACCGAATAGGGGTTTTCGTCGCCGCCGGTTGGAATCGACGAAGTCAACAACGTATGCCGGTGCAGTGCCGCCAGGAACGGGGCATGCGGCGGTGCCGCCGCGCCAAGCAGGGTGGCGCAGAGCGCAAGTCCGGCCCATGCCGGTCTCGAACCATGTCTTCGGGTCATGCCGGCTGCCTTCGCGATGAAACGGAAACGATAGCGATCACGCCGCCCCCTCCGCGGGAAACGCGCTGACCGCGCCGTCCACCAGCAGGCCGGTGCGACCGGGCGCGGGCGGCAGGGCATGGCTGAACACGCGGGCAACGACGGACTGGTCCGGTGCGGCAGCAAGACTGAGGCCGACCAGCGCGTCGTGACCAAAATACTGCACACTTCGGATCTCGGCCGCGGCGCTGCCGGGCGTGCCCGCCGCCACCAGGCGGATCTGCTCGGGGCGGATCAGCACGCTGACCGCCCCCTGCATCGGCGCGGCAAGCTTCAGCACACCGAGCGCGCACTGCACGACCCCGCCCCGCGCCTGGCCCGGCAGCAGCACCGCCTCGCCCACGAACCGCGCCACCTCGGCATCCTGCGGGCGGCGATAGAGCGCGACCGGATCGGCAAGCTGGACGATCCGCCCGGTGCGCAGCACCGCGACGGTATCGCCCATCGACAGCGCCTCCGCCTGATCGTGCGTGACGAGCACGGCGGTCGCACCGGTGCGCTGCAGGGCGGTCGCCACCGTCTGACGCACCTCCTGGCGCAGCCCGGCATCGAGGGCGGAGAACGGTTCGTCCAGCAGTACCAGCCGCGGTTCCGGCGCCAGGGTCCGCGCCAAGGCCACGCGCTGCTGCTCGCCCCCCGAAAGCTGCTGCGGACTACGCGCGGCATAGGCCGCCGGAAGCCCGACCATCTCCAGCAGCTCCGCGACCCGGGCCGCGGCCTCGCCGCCGCGGCCGAGGCCGAAGGCGATGTTGCGGCCCACCGACAGATGCGGGAACAGCGCGCCTTCCTGTGCCAGGTAGCCGATCCGCCGACGCTCCGGCGGCACGTGCAGCCCGGGCGCGGCGACCGGCACGCCGCCGATCGCGATCGTCCCGGCATCCGCCCGCTCGAACCCGGCGATCAACCGCAGCAACGTCGTTTTGCCGCTGCCCGAGGCGCCGAGCACCGCGAGCAGGTGGCCCGGGCGCACCACCAGGCTGGCGCGGTCGAGCACCGTTCCGGTGTCGAAGCGCTTCACCAGTCCCTCGATCGCAAGTTCCGCCATGCTCAGCCCCCCAACCCGGCGCCGAACGCGCCGATGCCGAAGCGCCGCGCCAGCAGCCAGCTCGCCGTCATCGACAGCGCGACCAGCACGGCCGCGTAGGGCGCGGCGGCGGCGAAGGCGAGCGTCGAGGTATCGCCCCAGATGCGGATGGCCAGGGTCTCGGTGCCGATCGGCGCCAGCAGCAGGGTCGCGGTCAGTTCCGTACTGACGACGATGAACACCAGTGCCGCCGCGGCGCCGACGCCGGGGGCGGCGAGCGGCAGGACGACCCGGCCCAGCACGCGCGGCCAACCGGCACCCAGAGACCGCGCCGCCTCCTCCAGCCGCCGGTCGGCCTGCAGCAGGGCGGTCCGCAACCCGACCAGCGCGTAGGGCAGGAACAGGATCGCATAGGCGATAAGCAGCAGGGCCGTGCTTTCATAGAGCGGCGGCACGGTCCGCACCGTCGCCGTGATCAGCGCCAGCGCGATGACGATGCCCGGCACCCCCTGCGCGAGCCAGGCGCCGCGTTCCAGCATGCTCGTCAGCGCGAACCGCGGCCAGCGGGTGGACAGCACCGCGAGCGGAAGAGCCAGCATGAGGGTCAGACAGGCGGCGCCGAGGCCGAGGCCCACCGTGCTCACGGTCGCCATCAGCAGGGCGCGCGGCGAGGCCTCGTCCGGCGTAACCGCCGCGGAACCGTGGCGGGTCAGCCAGAACAGCACCGTGCCGATCGGCACGCCGAGCGCGCCCACCGCCAGCAGCCCCAGGCCGAGCCCGGCGGGCAGCATCCAGGCGCCCAGCCGATACGGGGGCAGCCTGCGGCGCACCCCGCGGCCGACCCGGCCGTAGCTGGACCGACTGCGCAGGGCGCCCTCGGCGGCGAGGCAGGCGAAACAGAACGCCAGCAGCACGAGGGCGAGCGCCGCTGCCTCCCCGCCGTCGAACCCGGACCGGTAGGCGGCGTAGATCTCGGTGGTGAAGGTGCGAAAGCGCATCAGGGCGAAGGCGCCGAACTCGACCAGCACGTTCAGCGCCACCAGCAGCGCACCGCCCAGCATCGCCGGGCGCAGGTGCGGCAGGACCACGCGCCGGACGCAGCGCCAGGGCGGGTCGCCGAGTGCGCGCGCGCTTTCCTCCAGCGCCGGATCGAGCCCGCGCAGCGCCGCGGCAACCGGCAGGTAAACGAGCGGGGCATAGGCGAAGCTCGTCACCAGCAGCGCGCCGCCGAAGCCCTCGAACACGGGGCTGATCGACACCCAGGCGTAGCTGGCGACGAAGGCCGGCACCGCGAGGGGCGCGGTCATCAGCAGCGCCCAGGTGGTCCGGCCCGGCAGGTCGGTGCGCTCGATCAGGAACGCCGCCCCGGTGCCGAGCACGACGCAGCAGGCCGCCGCGCTGACGGTCAGCGCCACCGTGTTGACGAGCAAGGTGCCGACCAGCGGCCGCCACAGCAGTGCGAAAATCTCCGCCGCGCCGGCGGCGACGGCGTCGGCCAAGGTCACGACGATCGGCAGCAGCACCAGGGCGCCCGGCACCGTGGCCACCAGCAGCAGCAGGCCGGGCGGCCGGTGCACCGGCGCCCAGGCGGACGCGGCCCTTGTCCGTGCGGCCTCGCTCATCGGGCTCACCTCCGGCCGGGTCAGATCAGGCCGGCCCGTTGCAGCAGGCGCGCCGCCGCCCGGTCGGTGCCAAGCTGCGCGGGAGCAATCGCCGGCGGATGCAGACCCGCCATCGGCGCGAGCAGCGGGTTCGGCGCCACCCCGGGGCGCAGCGGGTACTCGTAATCGATCGCGCTTTTCGCCAGCATCTCCTGCGCCCGCCGGCTCACCAGGAAGGCAAGGAACCGCTGCGCGGCCGGCTGCTGGTGCGAGGAGGCAAGCACCGCCGCACCGGAGACATTGATGAGGTTGCCGATATCGCCCGGCGCGAAATGCGCGATCCGGCTCGGCGTGCGGGCGGCACCGAGTTCGGTGCGCAGCCGCGCCCAGTAGTAGTTGTTGATGATACCTGTTGCCACGCTGCCGCGATTGACCGCTGCGACCACCGCCTCGTCGTCCTGGTAGATCTCGGCGTTGCGCTTCAGTCCTTCGAGCCAGGCGAGCGTCTTCGCCTCGCCCTCGGTGTGCAGCACGGCACCCACCACGGGGAGAAAATCGGCATCGCTCGGCGCGATCGCGACCTTGCCCTTCCACTCTGGCCCGGCGAGCGCGAGCAGGGTGGACGGCAGATCCTGGCGATGGATCATGGACGGATTCCAGGCCAGCACGTTCTGCCGCGCCAGCACGCCCAGCCAGTCGGCATTCGGGGCGCTGTCGGCGCGCGGCACCTGCGCGAGGCTCGCGTCCGCGATCGGGGCGAGCAGGTGATGCGCGTCGAGCAGGCTCAGCTCCGGCGAATTCTCGACGAACACCATATCGGCCGGGGAGTTGCGGCCTTCGCGGATGATCTGGTTGGCGATCTCCGGCCCCTCGCCGCTGTGCACCCGCACCGCGATGCCGGTCTCGGCCTCGAACGCCTTGGTGAGCATCTGCACCACCTGCGGATGCTGGGCGCTGTAGAGGGTGAGGACCGTCTTCGCCCGGGCCGCCTGCGGCGCGCCGACGGCGAGGAAGGCTGCCACCAGGGGCGCAACCAGGGCGCGTGCCCGGTGGCTGCGGGCAAGGAGGCGAGGCTGGGCGAGGTGCATGCGAGACCGTCCTGCGTGCGGGCCGAGGGAAAGCGCAAATGCGAGTTATTCTCACTTGCAGGAGGTCGATAGGGGGCACTGGCCCTGCTGTCAATGGTCCCGCGCGATCAGCGGGGATTCGCGCGCCCCGCCCCGGTCCCGTCCCGCGCGGTGCTGGAAAGCCGAGGACCGGGATGCGTGCCGCAGAGTTGCCGCGGCCGCCGCCAGCCCCGGGGTCAGGGCGATCCCATTTGGCAGGAACGCACCGGCCGCCCTGCCAAATGCGATCGCCCTGACCCCGGGGCTGGTGGCGGCCGACCCGGGCGTGCCATAAGGTTCCGGTCCCCCTTCCCTCCCGATCCGACGGAGCCTCCCCCTGTCTGTCATGGGCGTCGTTGGCGGCTTCATCGTCGCCGCCATCTCCGCGCTGGGTTACGCCGGCGTGGCAGGGCTGATGGCGATCGAATCCGCCTGTATTCCGTTGCCGTCCGAGATCATCATGCCGTTCGCGGGCTACCTGGCCTCGCTCGGGCGGATGGAGCTGTTCTGGGTGGCCACCGCCGGCGCGCTCGGCTGCAACATCGGCTCCACCCTGGCCTACGCCGTCGGCTTCTACGGCGGCCGGCCGGCAGTGGAGCGCTGGGGGCGCTACGTGCTGCTCGGCCACCGGGAACTGGCCTTGGCAGAACGGTTCTTCGGCCACCTGGGCGGCATCACCGTGCTGATCGGGCGGCTGCTGCCGGTGGTGCGCACCTTCATCGCCCTGCCGGCCGGGATCGCGCGCATGCCGATGCTGCGGTTCCAGGTCTATACCTTTGTCGGCTCCTGGCCCTGGTGCTTCGGGCTTGCCTACGCCGGCTACCGGCTGGGCGAGGCATGGGACCGCAGCCCGCTGCTGCATGCGGTGATGCGGCGACTGGACGTGGCGGCGGTGGTCCTGCTGCTGGCCGGCGCCGCCTGGTGGGTATGGCGGGTGCGGCGCGCGACCGCCCGGCCGAAGGTCTGACCCCTGCGCGGGCAAAGGCCTGGGCGGACCCGCGGCATTCGGAGACATCCGTGACACTTCGGACCGAAGGCATGGGTGACATGCGTCATCCATGTCTCCGCTCCATCGTGCCGGATATGCCTCCGATCCGCGCATCCGCTGACCTTGCCGGTCCCCCCGTCGCGGCGGGGGGCCATGGCAGGCGGCCCGGGTGCTTGCTATACCCCGCGCGTCGCCGCGCCCGTGCGGCGGCGCCGCGCGCGCCGGCCCGCCCGGGGCCGGCGGCTCGTCGTGAAGGGAACCGTGATGGCTCGCCGCCGCCAGCTTTATGAAGGCAAGGCCAAGATCCTGTTCGAGGGGCCGGAACCCGGCACCCTGGTGCAGTATTTCAAGGACGATGCCACTGCGTTCAACGCCCAGAAGAAGGGCGTGATCACCGGCAAGGGGGTGCTCAACAACCGCATCAGCGAATACCTGATGGTGCGCCTGGGCGAGATCGGCATCCCGACCCATTTCGTCCGCCGGCTCAACATGCGCGAGCAGTTGATCCGCGAGGTGGAGATCATCCCGCTGGAAGTCGTGGTACGCAACATCGCCGCCGGCAGCCTGAGCCAGCGGCTCGGCATTCCCGAGGGCACCCGCTTGCCGCGCTCGATCATCGAATACAACTACAAGAACGATGCGCTGGGCGATCCGCTGGTGTCGGAGGAGCACGTCACCTGCTTCGGCTGGGCCAACACCCAGGACCTTGACGATGTCGTGGCGCTGACCCTGCGGATCAACGATTTCCTCACCGGCCTGTTCCTCGGCGTCGGCATCACCCTGGTCGATTTCAAGCTCGAATTCGGCCGGCTGTGGGAGAACGAGGAGATGCGGATCGTGCTGGCCGACGAGATCAGCCCCGACAACTGTCGCCTGTGGGACAGCAAGACCAACGAGAAGATGGACAAGGACCGGTTCCGCCGCGACCTCGGCAAGGTGGAGGAGGCGTATCAGGAAGTGGCCAAGCGCCTCGGCATCCTGCCGGAGGCCGGCACCCGCGACATGAAGGGGCCGGAGATCATGCAGTGAAGGAGTTCGGGCAGTGAAAGCCACGGTCACCGTGATGCTGAAGCCGGGCGTGCTCGATCCGCAGGGCAAGGCGATCGGCCAGGCGCTGGCGGGGCTCGGGTTTGCCGGCGTGGGCGAGGTGCGGATGGGCAAGGTGATCGTGCTCGATCTGGCCGAGACCGATCTCGCCCGCGCCCGCACGGCGGCGGAGGAGATGGCGCGCAAGCTGCTCGCCAACACGGTGATCGAGGGCTTCACGGTCGCGGTGGACGGCGCATGAAGGCCGGCATCGTCCTGTTCCCCGGCATCAACCGCGAGCGCGACATGGCGATCGCGCTGGAACGTGCCGCCGGGCATGCGCCGCGCATGATCTGGCATACCGAGACGGCGCTGGACGGGCTGGACCTGATCGTGCTGCCGGGCGGGTTCAGCTATGGCGACTACCTGCGCTGCGGGGCGATGGCGGCGCAGGCGCCGGTGATGGGCGCGGTGCGCGCACATGCCGCGCGCGGCGGCTATGTGCTCGGCGTGTGCAACGGGTTCCAGATCCTGACCGAGGCCGGGCTGCTGCCGGGCGCCCTGCTGCGCAACGCCGGGCTGCGCTTCATCTCCGCCGACTGCCACTTGCGGGTCGAACGCGCGGATACAATGTTCGCCTCGCGCTACCAGCGCGGTGCGGTGTTCCGTGCGCCGATGGCGCATGGCGACGGGAATTATTTCGCCGACGCGGCAACGCTCGATCGGCTGGAGCATGAGGGGCTGGTGGGATTCCGCTACGCGACCGCGACCGGGGAGATCACGCCGGCGGCCAATCGCAACGGCAGCGCGCGGTCCATCGCCGGGATCTACAGCCCGAATCTGCGCGTGCTGGGCCTGATGCCGCATCCGGAGGATCTGGTCGATCCGCTGCTCGGCGGGGTGGACGGGGCGCCGTTGTTCGCCGCTCTGGCAGCGGCGTGAGCGCGCCCGTGGCCCGCCAGGCGGATGCGGCGCTGGCCCGCGAATTCGGGCTCGATGCCGACGAATACGCCAAGGTGCGGGAGATCATGGGGCGGGTGCCGTCGGTGACGGAACTCGGCGTGTTCAGCGTGATGTGGAGCGAGCACTGCTCCTACAAATCGTCCCGCGCGCACCTGAAACAGTTGCCAACGAAAGCCCCTTGGGTGGTGCACGGGCCGGGCGAGAACGCCGGCGTGGTCGAGATCGGCCACGGGCTTTGTGCCGTATTCAAGATGGAAAGCCACAACCACCCCAGTTTCATTGAGCCCTATCAGGGCGCGGCGACGGGTGTGGGCGGCATCCTGCGCGACGTGTTCACCATGGGCGCGCGCCCGATCGCCAATCTGAACGCGCTGCGGTTCGGCGATCCGGCGCATCCGGCGACGCGGCGGATCGTCGACGGCGTGGTGCGCGGCATCGGCGGCTACGGCAATTGCGTCGGCGTGCCGACGGTCGGCGGCGAGGTCGATTTCCATCCCGCCTTCAACGGCAATCCGCTGGTCAACGCGATGACGGTGGGGATCGCGCCGATCGACCGCATCTTCCTGTCCGCCGCCGCCGGGGTGGGCAATCCGGTGGTCTATGTCGGCTCGAAGACCGGGCGCGACGGCATCCACGGGGCGACCATGGCCTCGGCGGAATTCGGCGCGGACGCGGAGGCCAAGCGGCCGACCGTGCAGGTGGGCGACCCGTTCACCGAGAAGCTGCTGATCGAGGCCTGCCTGGAGCTGATGGCGACCGACGCCATCGTCGCGATCCAGGACATGGGAGCGGCGGGACTGACCAGCTCCTCGGTCGAGATGGCGGGCAAGGGGGGCGTCGGCATCGCGCTCGACCTCGACGCCGTGCCGCAGCGCGAGACCGGGATGTCCGCCTACGAGATGATGCTGTCGGAATCCCAGGAGCGCATGCTGATGGTGCTGCGCCCGGAGCGGGAGGACGCGGCGCGGGCGGTGTTCGCCAAATGGGGGCTCGATTTCGCGGTGATCGGACGGATCACCGACAGCGGGCGGATCGTGGTGCGCCATCAGGGGGTGGTGGAGGCGGATATCCCGCTGGCCCCGCTCGCCGAGCAGGCGCCGCTGTATCAGCGGCCGATGATCGAGCCGTCCCGGCCGGCGGTGTTGGCGGCGGCCCGGGTGGAGGACCGGCTGGGGCTGGCGCGCGGGCTGGAGGTGCTGCTGGCGTGCCCGGATCTGTGCTCGCGGGCGTGGGTCTGGGAGCAGTACAATTCCACCATCGGCGGGCAGACGGTGCAACGGCCGGGGGCGGCAGACGCGGCGGTAGTGCGGGTGGAGGGCCAGACGATGGCGCTCGCGCTCACCACCGATTGCACGCCGCGCTACTGCGCCGCCGACCCGGAAGCGGGCGGCCGGCAGGCGGTGGCGGAGGCTTGGCGCAACCTGACCGCGGTCGGCGCGAGGCCGCTTGCCATCACCGACAACCTCAATTTCGGCAATCCGGAAAAACCCGAGGTGATGGGCGCGTTCGCCGCCACCATCCGCGGCATGGCCTCGGCCTGCGAGGCGTTGAACTTCCCGGTCGTGTCCGGCAACGTCAGCCTCTACAACGAGACCGAAGGGCGGGCAATCCTGCCGACGCCGGCGATCGGCGGGTTGGGCGTGATCGACGACGCGGCGAAAGCGGTCGGGATCGCGCTGCGGCCGTGGCTGGACCTGGTGCTGGTGGGGGCCACGCAGGGGTGGCTCGGGCAGTCGCTGTGGCTGCGGGAAGTGGCGGGGCGGGAAGAAGGCGCGCCGCCGCCGGTCGATCTGCCGGCCGAGCGGGCGGTGGGCGATTTCGTCCGCACGCAGATCTTGTCCGGCACGGTACGCGCCTGCCACGACGTGTCCGACGGCGGCCTGCTGGTCGCAGTGGCGGAAATGGCCCTGGCGGGCAACGTCGGCGTCCGGCTGTCCACCGGGCCGCGCGACATCCCCGGCCACGCCTACTGGTTCGGCGAGGACCAGGGGCGCTACGTGCTGGCGGTCCCCGACCACGCCGCCCTGGTCCGCGCCGCCGAGGCCGCCGGCATCCCCGCGGTCCGCATCGGCCATTCGGGCGGGGCGGATTTGACAGTGCCGGACGGCGGAACCATATCGATTGCCAGCTTGCGCGCGGCGCACGAACGCTTCTTCCCGAGTTTCATGGGAAGCTGAGAAGGAGACCGTGGATGGCGATGCCGGCGGGTGAGATCGAGGCCCTGATCAAGGCGGCGCTGCCGGATGCGTCCGTCACGATCGAAGACCTCGCCGGCGATGGCGACCACTACGCCGCCACCGTCATCTCCGAACGCTTCCGCGGGCTGCCGCGCATCCGCCAGCACCAGATGGTCTATGCGGCGCTGAGCGGACGGATGGGGGGCGTGCTGCACGCGCTGGCCTTGCAGACCTCCGCCCCCGAGTGACCCTGTTGCAGGAAGGACCCCAGCCGATGTCCGACAATCCCGTCTTCGCCCGTATCCAGTCCGAGATCACCGAGAACGCGGTGATGCTGTACATGAAGGGCACCGCCCTCTTCCCGCAGTGCGGGTTTTCCGCGCGCGTGGTTCAGATCCTGTCGCACCTGAACGTGCCGTTCCGCACCGCGAATGTGCTGGAGGAGCCGGCGCTGCGCGACGGGATCAAGCAGTTCTCCAACTGGCCGACGATCCCGCAGCTGTACGTGAAGGGCGAGCTGGTCGGCGGCTGCGATATCATCACCGAGATGTTCCAGTCGGGCGAGCTGGAGAGCCTGCTGGAGGAGAAGGGCGTGCCGCACCAGGCGGCCGCCTGAGGCGGGCGGGGACGGTGGCATAAGGGTCCGACGCGGCCCGGCTGCGCCTCGGCGGAGAAATGCTCCCTTCCCCTCGCGGGGGAGGGAGAGGGTCTGTCAGGTCCTGCCCTGACTTTCGTTCCCCGACCGATCGCACCCGCCCCGGCCGGCGCGGAGCCCAGGCGCTACGCCCTACGAGGCGCGATCGACCTTCTCGGCCAGCCACGCCTTGATCAGCGACTGGTACGGCATGTCGCGCTTGTTCGCCGCGATCTTGATCCGTTCCAGCAGCGGCACCGGCAGGCGCAGCGAGATCGCCGTGGTGCTCGGCTTGAGCGACGGCAGACGCACCGCCTCGGCCTTGCTCCAGTCCAGGTGATCCCCGGAATCGTGGGTTTCCCAGAACCGGCGTTCCTCGGCTTCGGTGCGGAACGCGGGCACGGGCTCAAGGGTCTTGCGCATAGCGGGTTCGCTCCTTCCGGTGCATGTCCCGCGCCGGAATCACCCGGATCAGGCTATCCCCAGCCCGCAAGGTGAAGGCGATGTGCAGGCGGCGGCCTTCATCGGTCCTGCCGAGCGCGTGGAAACGGGGCTGAGTCCCGCTGTGGCGATCGTCGGCGAGCAGCAGAAGAGGGTCGTTGAAGAACACCTGCTCGGCCTCGGCCTGGCTGACACCGCGACGGTCGGCGTTCTTGCGGCTGTTGCCCGCATCCCGGTGGAAGCCTTCGATCCGGGTAAGGTCGATCACCCGCCGTATATGGTAGGCATATACGAAGCGATGCAAGAGGAAGCGGCACGATGCCGGGACCGGCGGCGTCTCCGCCCCGCCCCTCAGCGCGCCCGCACCGCCACCGTCAGCGCCGCCTGCCCGACCAGCGCCGAGCCCAGCAGCACCACCCCGACCGTCGGCACCGACCCCGGGCTCCAGGTCGCCACGATCACCGTGCACAGCGCGCCGTACAGCATCTGCACGCAGCCGTACAAGCCCGAAGCCGCCCCGATCGCCTGCGGGTTGACGGAAATCGCGCCGGTCAGCGCGAACGGGCTCGCGATGCCCGCCCCCATCATGAACAGCGCGATCGTGCCCACCACGCTCGCGACCGTCAGTTCCCCGATCGCCCAGGCGAGCAGGAACAGCGCAGCGGCGACGATCGCGATCAGGTTCGCTCCCAGCAGGATGCGCGCGGCCGGCACCCGCCCGGCCAGGCGGTTGGCCGACAGCCCGCCCGCCGCCAATCCCACCATCAGCAGCATGTAGAGCACGCCGACCTGCTGCGGCGTCCGGTGCAGGCGGTCGATGAAGATGAACGGGGAGGCGGACATGAAGGCGTAGAACGACGTCGTCGTGCAGGCCCCGCCCAGCGCGTAGCCGCGGAACGCGCGCGAGCGCAGCAGCCGCAGCGAATTGGCCAGCATCGCGCCACGGCCACCCCCGTTGCCATGCGTCTCCGGCAGGCGCCAGGCCGCCGCGGCGGTGGTCACCGCCCCCACGACGGCGAGCAGGCCGAACGCCGCCCGCCAGCCGAACCAATCCGTCATGTAGCCGCCCAGCACCGGGGCGGCCGCCGGCGCCAGCGACATCACCAACGTCAGCAGCGCAAGCTGCGCCGCCGCCCGGTCGCCGGCCACCGCGTCGCGCACCATCGCCCGCCCCAGCACGAGGCCGGCGCAGCCGCCCACCGACTGGACGATGCGCGCGACGATCAGCAGCGCTGCCGAGGGCGCGATCGCGGTCGCCGCCCCGGCCAGGGTGAACAGCGAAAGCCCCGCGAGCAGCACCGGGCGGCGCCCGAACCGGTCCGAGATCGGCCCGTAGGCCAATTGCCCGATCGCCAGCCCGATCAGATAGAGGGTGATGGTGAGCTGGATCGTTCCGGCCGAGACATGCAGCGCCGCGGCCGTCGCCGGCAGCGCCGGGATCACGAGGTGCATCCCGAGCGTGCCGCAGGCGGTGACGGCGACCAGCAGCGCGAACGGCGCCGCGGCGCCCGGGCTCCGGTTCATCCGCGCCGCCCTGTGCGGCCGGGCTGCAGGACGGGGCGACCCGGAACGAAGGCAAGACCCGGATGGTGGCGACGGCCCCGTGCGCGATAGAGCTATGTCGCACGATCACCCGCCGGCAGATGCCGGCGCCGGAACGAGAGGGAGCGACGTGATGGCGGGCGCGTATTACAGCACCGTATTCGATCAGCCCGTCGAGCGGGTCTGGGCCGCGATCCGCGATTTCGGCGCCTACACCGTCTGGGTGGACGGCGTGGACGAGAGTGGGATCGAGGACGGCAAAGCCGGTGACACCGTCGGCGCCGTGCGCAGCATCCGCATGGGGGAGCGGCACATCCGCCAGCGGCTGCTCGCCCACTCCGACCTCGAGTGCTGCTACACCTACGAATTCTGCACGCCGCCGCCGGCACCGCTCGCCAACTACCGGGCGACGATCCGGGCGAGCCCGATCAGCGACGGGAACCGGGCCTTCGTCGAATGGCAGGCGACGTTCGACTGTGCGCCGGCGGATATCGATCACTGGTCCGGGTTCTACGCGGCATCGTTCGGGACCTGGCTGGCGTCGTTGCGCGCCCACCTGGGATAGGCAGCGCTTCAGGACGCTGGTGCCGCGGTCAGGTTGATCTGCGGGGGCGCCTTCAGGGTCTGCAGGATCACGCAGTAGCGCTCGGTCGTGGCAATCAGTCGCGCCTGCTGCTCGGCCGGCGCATCGGTGTCGAGCTCGAAACGGAGCGCGATGTCGGTCAGGCCCACGGAGACGCTGCGGTCGATGCCGAGGGTGCCGCGCGCGTCCCACGCGCCCTCGGCGACGATCCGCCCGCCGCGGATCGCGATCCCCATCGCGGTCGCGACCGCGCGCAGGGTGACGCCGGCGCAGGCCACCAGCGCCTCCAGCAGCATGTCGGCCGAGCAGGCGCGCGATCCGTCCCCGCCGGCGGCCGGGTGCAGGCCGGCGCTGGTCTCCCCGTGCCAGCCGGGCACCGTGCAGGCGATGGCGTCGGGGTCGAACCGCGCCTCGGCGCGCGCCGGCACGCGCGCGGTGGACGGGTCATCGCGGTAGCGCTGCTTGATCGGGGCTTGCAGGGCACGCAGTTCGGTGGCGTCCATGATCTATCCCTTGATGCGAACGCGGGCGGCCGGGTGGGTGTCCGGCAGGCGGGCGCGGCCGGGGCCGTACAGCTTCTCGCGGAACGTGCCCGGCGCATAGCCGGTCCGGAAGGCGCCGCGGCGTTGCAGCTCGGGCACCACCAGGTCGACGAAATCGGTGAAGGTTTCCGGTGTCACGACATAGGCGAGGTTGAACCCGTCGACATCGGTCTGGTCCACCCACGCCTGCAACGCATCGGCGACCTCGGACGGGGAGCCGACGATCACCGGGCTGCGGCCACCGATCGCGGCATGCGCGCCGATCTCGCGCGGGGTCCAGGCCCGGTCCGGATCGGCAATGGTGAAGGCTTCCAGCGCCGAGGTCATGGCGTCGTGCTCGCCGTAGCGGATCGGCTGGTCGGGCGGCAGCTTCGCGAAATCGATGCCGGTCCAGCCGGACATCAGCGTGAGCCCGCCGGTCTCGCTGGCGTAGGCCCGATAGGCGGCGAATTTCTCGCGCGCGGCTTCGGCCGTGGTGTCGGTGATCACCGTCATCATGGTGAAGATCACGATCTCCCGCGGATCTCGCCCGCAGGCTTCGGCGCGGCGGCGGATGTCGGCGACGATCGGGCGCACCACCTGCATCGAGGGGCCGTTGATGAACACGCATTCGGCGTGTTCGGCGGCAAACTGCCGCCCACGGGTCGACGCCCCGGCCTGGAACAGCACCGGGGTGCGCTGCGGGGAGGGCTCGCAGAGATGGATCGCCGACAGGCTGAAATAGGGGCCGTCATGCTCCACCCGGTGGATGCGGGCGGGATCGGCGAAGCGGCCGGTGGCGCGGTCGCGCAATACGGCGCCGTCTTCCCAGCTCGCCTCCCACAGCTTGTAGACCACCTGCATGTAGTCCTCGGCGATCTCGTAGCGGGTGTCGTGGCCCTGCTGGCGGGCGAGGCCCATGCCCTTGGCGGCGCTGTTGAGATAGCCGGTGACGATGTTCCAGCCGATGCGTCCGTTGGTCAGATGGTCGAGCGTGCTCATGCGTCGCGCGAACGGGTACGGGTGCTCGTAGGACAGGGTGCCGGTGACGCCGAAGCCGAGGTGCTCGGTGACGGCCGCCATGGCCGGGACCAGCAGCATCGGATCGCTCACCGGCACCTGCACCGCGCCTTCCAGCGCGGCGTCGGGCGAGCCCCGGTACACGTCGTAGATGCCCAGCACGTCGGCGAGGAAGATCGCGTCGAAGCAGCCGCGTTCCAGGGTGCGCGCGAGTCCGGTCCAGTAGCCCAAGGTGTTGTAGGTGTCGGCGCGGTCGCGCGGATGCGTCCACAGGCCGGGGGACTGGTGGACGACGCAATTCATGTCGAAGGCATTGAGGTGGATCTGGCGCGGCATGGGCGGACCGTCGCCAGTTGTCCGCGCGGGGTCAAGACGGTGCGCCAGGACGGCTGCGGCGAACCTGCCGCGGCTGGCCGCCGGGCGCGGCGTAAATCCCCATGGCCGTGACTCGCGGGGCCGGCTAGTCTGCGGCCATGAGCTTCTTCGATCACCTGCATCGCGCCGCGCTGCCTCGCCTCACCCTGGGCCTCGCCCTGGTCGCCGCCATGGTCGTGGCCGCGCCGCCGGCCCGCGCCGGCACCGCCGCGCCGGGCCCGTCTGCCGGCGTCGATGCCGATTTCGTCGCCGGCGGCTTCGCGCTCTCGCAGGGCAATCCCGGCATCGCGGCGGGTTATTTCTCCCACGCGCTGGCGCGCCGGCCGGGCGATCCGGTGCTGCTGCGCCGCGCCTTCGACGCCGCGCTGATGAGCGGCAGTCCGGAGGCGCTGCGTCTCGCCGCACGGCTGCCGGGCAACGATGCCGCCGTCCTGCTGCTCGCAGGGACGGACGCGCGCGCCGGCCGCTGGGCGGCAGCGGAGCAACGCATCGCCACCTTGCCGCACGACGGCCAGGCCGGCCTGCTGCGCCCCGTGCTGCTCGCCTGGGCCGAGCAGGGCGCGGGGCGGACCGATCAGGCGCTTGCCACCCTCGCGCCGCTGGTCGCCGAGCCGCACGCGCCGGGCTTCTACCTGCTCCATGCCGGCATGATCGCCGACCTGGCCGGACGGACCGCGGAGGCCGCGCAGTTGTTCCAACGTGCCGAGGCTGCGCTCGGCCCCGGGGATCTGCGCACGACGTTGATCTTCGCCAGTTTCGACCTGCGGCATGGGCACCGTGCGCTGGCGCTGCGCCGGCTCGACAGCCTGAGTAGCGATACGCCGGAGTTCTCCATCGCCCTGCCGGCCCTGGCCGCCAGCCTGGGGCATCTCCCCGTCGCCACCGCCGTGGACGGCATGGCGGAGGCGTTCCTCGGCCTCGGCGCCACATTGCAGGCCGCGGCGCGGCCGGAATCGGCCCTGCTGATGCTGCGTCTCGCGCTTGCCGTCCGTCCGGACTTCGCGGCGGCGCGGCTGCTGGCCGCCGAGCTGCTCGGCGACCAGCACAAGTCGCAGCATGCGCTGGCCTTGCTCGCCGGAATCGCGGTGAACGACCCGCTGGCGCCGGTGGCGACGCTGCAGGCGGCCGATCTGCTGCGCGGGATGGGCCGGACGGATGCGGCGCTGCACCGGCTGGCGCAGCTCGAACGCCTGTTCCCGAAGAACCCGCTGCCGTTCGGGGAGGCGGGCGACATCCTGCGCGACACCCACCATCCGCACGCCGCCGTCGCCGCCTATACGCACGCGCTGGCGAACGCCGCGCCGCTCGCCGCGCGCGACTGGGTGCTGCTCTACAACCGCGGCATCGCCTATGACGATGCGCACGACTGGACGCATGCGGAGGCGGATTTCCATGCCGCCCTGCGCCTCGTGCCGGATCAGCCGCTGGTGCTGAATTACCTCGGCTACAGTTGGGCCGACCGCGGCATCCACCTGGCGGACGCGCAGCGGATGATCGAGACCGCCGCCCGGGCCGACCCCGACAGTGCGGCCATCACCGACAGCCTGGGCTGGGTGCTGCTGCGCCGGCACGACATCGCGCGCGCCGTCACGACGGAGCAGCGGGCGGCCGAGCTGGCGCCGGAGGATGCGACGATCAACGGCCATCTCGGCGACGTCTACTGGGCCGCCGGGCGCAAGCTGGAAGCGCGCTATCAGTGGGAACGGGCACTGACCCTGAAACCCGAGCCGGCCGAGGCGGCCAGGCTGCGCGCGCGGCTGCGCCAGGACCAGGACGCCGCGATGGTGCATCCGCCTGCCGCCACGGCCAAGGCGGGTGCGGCGGTGCCCGCCACCCGGCTGCGCTGATCCGGCCCGCCGCTCCAGTGGTGCCGGTCCCCGCAGACCGCGGCGCGGCGGCGGCCGAGGAACTGGCGCCGGCCAAGGTCAACCTGTTCCTGCACGTGCTCGGCCGGCGGGCGGACGGGTACCATGTGCTGGACAGTCTGGCGGTGTTCGCCGGCGCGGCGGACCAGTTGCGCGTGACGCCGGCTGCGACGCTGTCCCTGGAGCTTGCCGGGGCGTTCGGCGCGGCGCTGGCAGCAGAGCCCGACAACCTTGTGCTGCGGGCCGCGCGCGCCCTGGCAGCGGCCGGGGGGATCGCCCCGACGGGGCGACTCCGGCTGGAGAAGGCGCTGCCCGTGGCCTCCGGCATCGGCGGCGGGTCGGCGGACGCGGCGGCGGCGTTGCGCCTGCTGTCCCGTTGGTGGGGGCTGGCGGCCGGCGCGGCAGACCTGGCGGCGATCGCATCCGGGCTGGGGGCCGATGTGCCGGTGTGCCTGGCCGGGCGGCCCGCGCGGATGGGCGGCGTGGGGGAGGTGCTGAGTCCGGCGCCGTGCCTGCCGCGCTGCGGCCTCGTGCTGGTGAACCCCGGCGTGCCGGTGGCGACCGCGGCGGTGTTTCGCGCCCGCACCGGGGCGTTCTCGGCGCCTGCCGTACTGGCGGAAACCTGGGCGGACGCCGCGGCGATGGCGGCGGATCTCTGCCCGCTGCCGCAACGACCTGGAGGCGCCGGCGCGTGCGCTCTGCCCCGCGATCGACACCGTGCTCGAGGTCCTGGCGTCCGCGCCGGGGTGCCTGCTGGCACGCATGAGCGGCTCCGGCGCCACCTGCTTCGGAATTTTCCCCGGGCCGGCCGAGGCGGAGGCCGCGGCGGCGACGCTGGCGCGGCCCGGCTGGTGGTGCTGGGGCGGCGGGCTTCGCGAGGGGTAGCGGCCGGTGCGTTCCTGCCAAATGCAACCGCCCTGGGGGTCGTTGCGCGGCGGAGCTACGACGTCGCCTGCGACACGCCGCGCGGGGGAAGCCGGGCGAGCCGGGCGGCGATCGCGGCGCCGCCCGGCCAGGCCGCCGCGAGCCCCATCAGGACCGCCTGGCCGCCAGGCCGGCGGCCGAACCGATAGAGCGCCGACGCCAGCCGGATCCGCCCGGCGATGTCCCTGCGCAGGCGGCGGTGGTAGGCCGCGGCCGGCAGGTCGGCGAGGAAGTGGTCCACCGCGACCGAGGCGCTGTGCAGGGCAATCGACATGCCGTCCCCGGCGAAGGAGGGGATGACGCCGACCTGGTCGCCGAGACGGAACACGCCCGGCGCATCCGCGACGGACGGGGTGTGCACGAAGCCGTACGGCACGCGGTAGATCGCGGCTGCCCGCGGCATCAGGCTGGTCGCGCCGTCGAGCCGGCGGCGCAGGTGCGGGCTGTCGTGCAGCAGGTCGGGCAGCACACTCTCCCATCGTCCGCCGCAGCGCATCAGCCGGCGCCGGCTGGTGAGCAGGCAGAGATTGGCGCTGCCGTCCTCGATCGGCTGCAAGCCGGCATACCCGTCCGGGAACATGATGATTTCGACATGACCAGACAGGGCGCGGGCTTGCTCCGGTGCGAGACGGAAATGGGCCTTGAACCCGACCAGGTCCTCCGGCGCACGAGCGGGGGTGCGCCGCAGGCCGCGCAGGTCGTGTTTGCCGGTGGCGAGGAACAGGGTCGCGGTGCGCAGGCTCGGCAGGCCGGCGATATCCAGCGCGATGGCCGGGTGCATTCGTTGCTTTTCCGCATCGCCGGCAGTGGGGTCGACCCGCACGGCCGTGATCGCGTGGCCACGGCGCACCTCGGCGCCCGCCGCGGCGGCATGCGCGAGCAGCGCCTCGTCCAGCCGGAAACGCGACAGGCCCATGCCGGCGGACGGCAGCCGCACCTCCGCCACGCGCGCGCCGCGCACCAGGCGCAGCGCGCCGATCCGGTGGCCGCCGAGCGCCGCCGGGTCGAGGCCGAGCGCGTGCAGGTACTGCTGCGCCGCCGTGTTCAGGAATTCGCCGCAGACCTTGTGGGCGGCAACGCTCTCCCGCTCCAGCACCAGGACGCGACGGCCGGAGCGGGCCAGAAGGCAGGCGGCGGCAGCGCCGGCGAGCCCGCCGCCGGCCACGACGACATCCGTCACCTGACCCGCCCGATGCCGACCCGGAACAAGGTCTGTTCGGAGACCTCCGCCGGCACGCCGGCGGCAGCGACAAGGCGGCGCAGTTCCGGGAGCCGGAAGCCGCGCGCGATCGAGATGGTGCCGTCGGACCGCACGATCTTGTGCCAGCGTGCCGCGATCGCGAGGAACCGGAACCCGTAGTAGGGCACGGCATGACGCCGCAGGTCGGCAACGTACCAGCCGCGGCCCGCGTGACGCTCCAGCCAGCGCAGGAACTGCACCGCCTCGGCGTCCGACAGATGGTGCATGAACTGCGACGAGACGATGACATCCGGCGCGGGTTGCGGATCATAGGCGAACACGTCGCCGGTATGGTACGTGATCGCCATGGCCGGCGGCGTGGCGGCCCTGGCGACGACGGCGCTGCGCGGGTTGAGGTCGATCCCCTGCAAGGACACCGTCCGCCCGCAGCGGTCCGCCCAGCGCCGGATCGCCCGCAACAGGTCGCCGCCGCCGCAGGCGACATCGAGGATGGAAACCGGCGTCGTGCGCGGCAGGTCGCGGCTCGCCTGCGCCAGCCAGCGCAAGGTGGGCCGGTGCGTCAAGGTCACGCTGTTCAGCCGGCCGAGATCGGTGAGGCAGCGGGCATAGGTGTCGGCATCGACCACATCGGAATCCATGACTTCCGGCGCGGCGCTCCGCTGCGACAGGTCCACCGGCTCAGCCCACCTGCACGAAACGGAACGTCTCGGCGACGACGCCGGGGCCGAACGCCATCGCGAGACCGCGCGCGCCGGGATGCGGCTCGCGCAGTATCCGCTGCAACACGAACATCACCGTCGCTGAGGACATGTTGCCGTAGTCTTCCAGCACTGCGCGCGAATGGTGCAAGGCGCGGCGCGGCAGCCCCAGGCCCGTTTCCACCGCATCGAGCACGGTGCGCCCGCCGGTGTGGACCGCCCAGAGGTCCACCGCTGCGGCGTCGTCGGGACGGATCATGCCGCGTGCATCGCCGCGCGCGTGCTCGGCGTGCAGCGCGCGGGCGATGCGCGCCGGCAGGCGACCGGAGAGATGCATGCGAAACCCGTGATCGCCGATATGCCAGGTGATCAGGTCCTGGCTTTCGGGGATCAGCTCCGCGTGGAAGGCGCCGAGCGCCAGGCCGCAGGCATCCGCGGTGACCAAGGCGGCGGAACCTCCGTCGCCGAACAGCAGGAACGACAGGATCGTCGCGATATCGGACGTTTCCTGCATGTGCAGGCTGCAAAGCTCCACATTCACCACCAGTACCCGCGCCCGCGCATCCGCGCGCACGGCCTCGGCGGCAACGCGCAGCGCCGGCACCGCGCCGGCGCAGCCCATGAACCCGATCATCGTCCGCTTCACGTCGGTGCGCAGGCCCAGCAGCTCCACCAGTTGGATATCGAGGCCGGGCGAGGCGAGGCCGGTGCAGGACGCCACCACCAGATGCGTGATGCGCGCCCGCTCGTCGCCGAGCCCGAGCGCCTCGATCGCGCGCAATGCCAGCACCTGCGCCTGGGATTCGTAGAGCACCATCCGTTGGCTGGTGGTCGGGAACTGCCCGCGCCGGTAGAAGCCGTCGGCATCCACTTCCCCTGCGGCGAGGTTTCCCGGCCGCAGGAACGAAAACCGGTGCGCAATGCCGGAGCGCTCGGCCATCCGTTCGAACACGTACTGCCCGCGCTCGTCCGGCAGCAGGGTGCGCGCGAATTCCACGAAGGCGGAATGGATGTCGTGATCGGGCACCGACGTGCCGATCCGGTTGAGATGGGCGACCGGCAAAGCGTCCTCCGTGCACGCGGCGGTGGGTGCGCCCACGACCCACCGGCGCATGGTCCAAACCCTGTCCGCGGTCGCAGGATGGCACGTCGGGGCGGCCGGCAGGCTTGTCAAGGCCGCGGCCGGCGCCCCGCCGGGATGTGCGCGGGGTCAGATCGGATGCAGGACCGTCGTGCCGAGGCTGGTGGCACCCTGGAGCAGGATGCCGTGCGTGGTGTCGGTGCCGAAGCTGATCATCAGCCCGCCGGCCATTGCCTGTTCGTGCACCGAGCCCAGCAGCGCACTGTCCACGTTCAAGGTGTCACCGAGGAGCGGACTGAAATCGGCGATGCTCATCAGACCGCCGCCCGCATGGAACACGAAGGCATCCGCGCCGCTGCCGGCCGCAACGGTCAGGCTGCCGCTGCCGGCGACGAAGGTGTTCGTCCCGCCGTCGGCCGTGACACTGGCGCTGCCGGCGCCGCCATAGACGGTTGCGCCGGCGACGCCCACGAAGCTCATCTGGTCGACGCCGCTGCCGGCGTAGACCACCGCCTGGGTCACGTCGTTCGATCCGACCAGCGAGAAGACGTCGCTGCCGCTGCCCATCGTCACCGCCACGGTGTTCTCGGCCGCGGTGCCCCAGGCGTTCGCCGCGGTGAACGCCACATCGTAGTTGCCGCTGCCGAGCAGGATCGTGCCCCGCTGCGCGGTGTCGATCGTGAGGCTCCCCGCCTGGCCCGCTTGCGTGGGGCCGCCGGTCAGGCCTGCATCGGATTCGACGAAGCCCTGCATCGCGTAGGACGCGCCGGTGTTGTCGACAAGGCTCGCCGTCGTGACGTAGGCCCACGCCCCGGTGCTGACGTTGTGAACGCCGTCATAGACCCACTGGTAGATGTTGCTGTCGAGCCCGGTGTCGTTGCTGTAGAACGCAGCCGATCCGGAGACGATCGGCGCCTCGGTGAAGCTGTGCCCCTGGTTGTCGGTGAAGCCGAACGCGGACGTCGCGGCTTCGGTGAAGGTGAAGCTTTGCGCCCCGTTGCCCGTCTCCGTCAGGGTTGCGCCGGCGATCGCGGTGCCGTCGATCGTGGCGCCGGTGACATACAGATTGCGATCCATCGCCGCGCTTCCGCCCCAGGCGTCGTTCAGGAAATCCACCGTGACGCTATGCTGGCCGGCGGCGAATGCGCCCGCGATCGCGAAGGTCTGCGTCAGGCCGGCGGCCATGAGCGCGGCAGAATTGACCGTCTGCACGCCGCCGATCTGCACCCCGTCCACCGCCACGGTGAACTGCGCATCGCCCTGCCAGGCATCCTCCGACACCGAAAGGGCGAGCGTGTCCGGGCCGCTGCCGAGCGTCACCGTCGGGATGACGGCAGCCGTGCCGCCCCCCGACCCGGCGCCGAACGACTGGCCCCACGCGGCTTCCTCCTGCGGCAGCGCGCCGCCGGAAAACCCCCAGGTGCCGTCGCTGACGTTCGTGTCCCAGATGTTGACGTTCTGGATCGTCACGCCGCCCGCCTGCGCCGCCGCCAGGGCGGCGGCGAGCCACTGGGCAAACGCCGGATCGTCGGCCGGGCCGAGGCCGGAGCCGTTCGTGCCGGCGCCGGCCTCGGAGATCGACAGCGGCTTGTCGTGCAGTCTGGCGAATTCGATCGTGTTTTCCAGCGACCAGCCGCTGCTGCCGAGCGCCGGTGTCGGATTCGATTGCGATCCGTTCGAATACTGCCAGAAATGTGCGAGATCCGTGGTGCTCGCCGCCCAGGCGCTCTGGCTCGTCGCCTGCGGCCCCGCGCTGGTGGCCGTCGCGCCCGACCACGTGGTCAGATCGTTCGGATAGGCCGGCGAATAGGCATCGGTGCTGATGATGTCGACGTACTGATCGCCGGGATAGAGCAGGGTGGGATCGGCGCTCTGGTTGATGTCGGTCGGGTTCCACACCACCTGGGCGGTGATCCCGTCGGCCGCGCCTTCGGCATGGATCAGGGTGGCGACGTGCTGGAATGCGGCGACGAAATCCGCATCCGCCGTCGGACTCGCGCTGTTGGAGGGCGACCATGGCATGAGGCTGCTGTTGAACTCGTAGCCGATGCGGAATTGCACCGTCTTGTAGCCGTTGGTCGCCCAGGCGTCGACGATCGCCTTGTAATCGGCGTCGTACACGCCGGAGACGATCTGCTGGTAGAACGTGTCAACATTGCCCCAGCCGCCGGCGTTGCTCGCCAGCGGGACGCCGACGACCGGCACGATGCCCGAGCCCGGCCCGACATAGGCCGCACCCGTCTGCGCCCAGGACCAGGCATCCCAGCCGGCGTTGGAGCCCCAGGCCGACGGCGCCTGCGTGTAATCCGTGAACGTGTCCATGAACTGCGGCCGCGCACCGCCCATGTCCTGGACGAAGGCGTTGTACTGCGCCTCGAACGCAGCTTGCGCCTTCGGGTCGCTGCCATCGGGATTGCCGACATAGCTGCCCAGCGGAAACGCGGTGGTGGTCATGTGGTGTTCCTCGCGCCATGGCGTTCGGCGTGGTCACATCCGACTGACACACTCGTCATGGAGAAGACGCCGCGCCCGCTGCGTAGGCGCGGCGGTCTTACAGAGTGCTTACGCGCGCGACGATGTTCATGCGGGCACGAACGCAACCGGTCGGCACCATCCGCCGGACGCGCCTTCGATCAGCACCGGGAAAAGCGCCACCTGGAAGCCGCTTGCGGGCAGCGCGTCGAGCCGCGCGAGTTTTTCGGCGTGGCAGTATTCGCGCTCGCGCCCCGCATAATGGCCGGGGAAGAAGGCGGCGCGGTCACCGCGCTTCAGTTTCTCCACCATCGTCGGGATCGGGATGTCCCAGCCCCAGCCGTCGGTCCCCATCATCCGGATACCGCGTTCCACCAGCCACAAGGTTGCCTCGCGCCCCATGCCGGGATGGCGCAGCGCGAAATCCGGCCGGTCGAAGTCGCGCCAGCGATCGGTGCGGATCAGCACGATTTCACCCGGGCTCAACCGGTGGCCGATGCGCGCCAGCGCCGCGTCCAGATCGGCCGGCACGATCACGTAGCCGGCGGCGCGGTCGGAGAAATCGAGCACCACGCCGGGGCCGTAGAACCACTCGAGCGGCATCTGATCGATCGTGCGCGCCGGCTTGCCTTCCGAGGTCGGCCCGTAGTGGATCGGCGCATCGACATGCGTGCCGGCGTGGGTAGAGAGGGTCACCCGCTCCATCGCCGCATGGACGCCGGGCAGCGGCAGGTCGTCGAGCTGGATGCCGTACGCCTTGGCCCGGCCGCGCGCCACCTGGCGGTGATCGAAATACTCGATCCGCTGTTCCTGCGGGTCGAAGGATTCGTTACGGATCGGCAGGCTGAGGTCGACCAGGCGGACCGGGGCGGCAAAGGACATGGTGCTTTCCTTTCAGGCAAGCGCGGCAGCGGCGTCGAACCCGTGCGGCAAGCGGCCGAGCGGGCGGATGAAGTCGTAGGGACCGCGGGCGAGGAACCGCCCACTGCCGGGCTCGGCCTGCACCACGCCGTCACGCATGACGACTTCGCCGCGGCGCAAGGTCAGCACCGGCCAGCCGGTGACCTCCAGCCCTTCGTAAGGCGTGTAGTCGATGCGGTGCTGCAACACAGCGTTGGTGAGCGTCACCCGCCGCGCCGGGTCCCACAGCACGAGGTCCGCATCCGCGCCCGGTGCGATCCGGCCCTTTTCCGTCAGGCCGAATAGCCGCGCCGGGTTGAAGGCGGTCAGGCGCACGAAGTCGCTCGGCGTGATGCGGCCCTTGCTCACGCCCTCGCTGAACAGGATCGGCAGGCGGGAGCCGATGCCGGGGATGCCGTTCGGGATGTCGCGGAACGACGCGTCGGCGCCGTTGACCCGCTTGCCGGCGGGGCCGTCGTAGCTGTAGCCGCTGTGGTCGGACGAGATCACATCGAGCGTGCCGCGACGGATCTGCTCCCACAGCCCGGCCGCCGCCTCCGGCCCGCGCGGCGGCGGGCTGCACATGAATTTCGCACCCTCGAAGCCGGGGCGATCCATGTCGTGCTCGGTCATCACCAGATATTGCGGGCAGGTCTCGGCCCAGACCTTGAGGCCGCGCGCCTGCGCGCGGGCGATTTCCTCCGCGACCTCGGTGCAGGAGACGTGGAACACCTGGATCGGCTGGTCCACCAGCTCGGCGAGCGCGATCGCGCGGTAGGTGGCTTCGCGCTCCACCACCTCCGGACGCGACCAGGGATGGTATTTCGGCGTGTCCCGCCCGTCGGCGAGCAGGGCGGCGGTGCGCCAGGCGATGGCGTCGTAGTTCTCGCAATGCACGGTCACCAGCGCCCCGGTGCGGCGGGCGGCGGACAGCACGGCGAGGTAGGCGCGGTCGTCGATGCGCAGCGCGTCGTAGGTGAGGAACACTTTCAGGCTGCGGATGCCCGCTGCCACCACCTGGGGAATTTCCTCGCGCACCACCGCCTCGGTCGGGTCGGTGATGATCTGGTGGAAGCTGTAGTCGATCATGGCCGTCGCGGCGCGCCTGCGGTATTCGTCCAGGGTCGCGGCCAGGCCGCAGCCCTTGAACTGCACGGCGAAGCTGATCGCGCTCGTCGTGCCGCCGGCCAGCGCGGAGGTGCTGCCGGTCGCGAAGCTTTCCTCGTCGGTACCGCCTTCGGGGCGAAGCTGCTCCAGGTGGCAATGCGTGTCGACGCCGCCCGGCATCACCAGCAGCCCGTCCGCATCGATGCGCGCCGCGCCGTCCAGCCCGGCGCCGATGGCGGCGATCCGCCCGCCGCTGATGCCGATATCGGCGCGGAACTGCTCCAGCGCGGTCACCACCGTACCGCCGCGCACCACCAGATCGTAGTCGGCCATCACGCCCTCCCTGCCTGTTCCCAAAGCCGTTCCGCCACCGCCTGCGCGCTTGCCACGACCTCCGCCGCATCGAACCGGCACGGGCGGCCGGCGTCGAGCACCAGCGCGCCGTCCACCAGCACGCAATCCACGTTGCCGCCGTTGGCATTGTGCACGATCAGGCCCGGCCCATCGGGCAGCGGGCGCAGGTTCGGCATGGTGCCGTCCAGCAGCACGATATCCGCCCGCCAGCCGGGGATCAGCGCGCCGACGTCGTCGAGCCCGAGCGTCGCGGCGCCGCCGCGCGTGGCCCAGCGCAGCGCCTGCGCCGCGCCGAACGCGAACCCGGCGCCGCGGATGCGCGCGACCTGCACCGCGCAACGCATCGCCTCGAACATGTCGCCCGATTTGCTGTCGGTGCAGAGGCTGATGCGCGCGCCGGCCGCTTCCAGCGCCAGGGCGGGCGCGATCGCGCCGTGCGCGGCGTTGCCGATCGGCGCATGCGCCACCGAAGCGCGCGATGCGCCGAGGCGGGCAACGTCCTCGGGCTGCATCCAGATGCAATGCCCGGCCAGCAGCCGCGGGCCAAGCAGGCCGAGCCGATCGAACACTTCGACCGGCCGGCAGCCGTCGCGTGCCTGCACGATCTCCACCTCGCCCGGCGACTGGTGCAGATGCGTGTGCACGCCGAGCCCGGTCGCCTGCGCCAAGGCGGCCACTTCGGCCAGCAGGGCGGTGGAGCAGGTGTCGGCGGCGTGCGGGCCGAGCGCCGGCGTGATCAGGGGGTGGCGCCCGGTCCAGCCGGCGAGGAAGCTTTCGGTCTCGTCCAGCATCGCCCGGCCCAATACCGGGTCGTGACGGCGCTCGCCGTGGCCGAGCCGTGTCGTATCGGCATCCATGATCCGCCCGCCGATGAAGCCCCGCAGGCCGGCTTCCGCCGCGGCGCGCGCCAGCGCGTCCGGATGGCGGTAGAAATCGACCAGGGTTGTGGTGCCGAAGCGCAGCAGTTCGTAGACGCCGAGCCGGGCGAGCAGATAGGCCTCCTCCGCCGACAGCGCGTCGCCCTGCGGCACGCCGGCGAGATAGGCGGGGGCGAAGCCGCGATCCTCGACCCGGCCGCGCACCAGCGCGAGCGGCGTATGATTGTGCGTGTTGATCAGGCCGGGCAGCGCGATATGCGCGGCTGAACCAATCCGCCGCTGCGGCGCGTAGCGCAGCGCGAGCGATGCGTGCGGCCCGATCTCCAGGATGCGCCCGGCATCGACCGCGATCGCCGTATCGCGCAGCACGCACCCCGTGTCGTCGCCCAGCAGGGCCGCGCCGGCGTGCAGCAGGATGTCGCAAGCGATGGGGGCCATCATGCGCGCGCGCTCCCGGTGGCCAAAGTCGCAAGCACCGCCGCGGCGGTGTGCTGTGCGTGCTCCGTCAGCAGCGCCGCGACCCGGTCCGGCTGGCGCGCGGCGAAGGCCGCGAGGATCTGGCGGTGCTCGGCGGTCGCCTGTTCCCAGCGGGTGCGGTCGAGGTTGGCGCTGGCGCGCGCGCGCATGGTCTTGCCGAGCAGGTCGGCCAAGGTCGCGTGCAGCACCGGATTGCCGGACAGCACGGCGAACTGCAGGTGGAAGTCGCGGTTGAGGCGGAAATAGCCGGTGCGGTCGCCGACCGCGTGCAGGCCGAGCAGGCGCGCGTGCAACGCGCTCAACTGCGCCCGCCCCGCCGCGTCCGCGCGTTCCGTCGCCAGCCGGCCGGCCAGCGCCTCCAGCGGCGCAATCGTTTCGAAGGTCGCGGCGATCTCGTCCGGATCGACCCCGGCGACCATGGGCGAGCGATGGGCGCGCAGCACCACCAGCCCCTCGGCGGCGAGAACCTTGAGCGCCTCGCGCAGCGGCGTACGAGAGACGGCGAACTGGCGGCTGAGCTCGGCTTCGGAGATCGGCGCGGTCGGCGGCAGCTCGCCGGAGAGGATCATGGCGCGGATGCGCGGGACGATAAGCCCGTGCAGGGAGGTGCGCGGCAGGGCGAGGTCCGGAGCCGCCGGTGCAATTGTCCGTTCCATAGGCATATCTGCCGACATTTTAAGCATCCTGGTCAAAAAGCGTCCCCTCCGCCCTGTCGGCAGCCCGAGAATCGGCCCATTCGGGCCGCCGTGCGCCGTCAGATTGCATTCATAATGCAATTGGCACGCCACTTGCTGCACTGCGGTCGTCCCTCTTTCCGGAGCCCCCTCATGCGACGCCTGCTGCTCCCCCTCCTGCTCGCGCTCGGCCTCGCGGCCGGCACCGCGCGCGGGGCCGCCGCCGCCCCGCCCACGGTCGATTTCGGCCTGGCGAAATGCGCCCATTGCGTGCCGCTCGTGCTGCTGCCCGACTATGCCAAGGGCGTCACCATCAAGCCGACCGTGTTCACCAACGGCAACGACGTGCTGACCGCCCTGCTGTCGGGCAGCATCCAGATCGCCCAGGTGACCTATGTCGCCTACATCACCGCGATCGACCGCGGCTTCCATGTGGTCGCGGTCTCGGGGCAGATCGGCGGCGGCTCGCAGATCGTGCTGGCGCCGTCCCTGCACGTCGCCGCCGGCGACTGGACCGCGCTCAAGGCCGCGATCGCCAAGGCCAAGGCGGCAGGCAAGCACTTCACCATCGCCGCCAGCCGCGGCAGCCCGCAGGACATGGATATGCGCGGCGTGCTCGCGAAGCACGGCATCCAGGTGGGCGGGGCGGTCCAGTTCGTGAACATCTCCGATCCGGCCACCGAAAGCACCGCGCTCGCCGACGGCGGCGCCGACATGATCTGCGCCGTCGATCCCTTCGCGACCGAAATCCGCGCCAGCAAGACCGGCACGTTCTTCGCCTATCCGTACGACCAGGCCGGGGGCAAGCTCGCGAACGTCATCCTGACCAGCCCGAAGATGATCCACGACCATCCTGCGCTGGTGCAGGCGACCGTGGACGCGGTGATCGCCGACAACAACGCGATGATGGCCGACCACGCGAAATGGGCCGGCGTCATCACCAAGGTCACCGGCCTGCCGCTGCACCTCTCGAAGCTCGCGATCAAGAACCTCTATCCCGACGTCGGCATGAGCCGGGCGCGGGTGCTCGCGATCGCGCAGATGATGCACACGCTCGGCTATATCCAGAACGACGATACGAAAGCGGTCTCCAGCCACCTCGACTACCGGTTCCTGATGAAGGCGACCGGCAAGACCGAGAAGCAGTTGGGCGGCTGACGGTCATGGTTCGGTCCAACGGGCGGCGCGCGCTTCGGATCCTGGTCCCGCTGGGCCTGCTTGCGGCGTGGGAGGCCTTTTCGCGCGCGGGCTTCCTGCCCCGCAACCTACTGCCGCCGCCCTCGGCCGTGCTGTACGCCTGGGCGGACTGGATCGTCGGCTTCAACCACAGCGCCGGCAGCGACAGCGGCACCTGGCTGATGGACGCCTCCGCCAGCGGAATGCGCGTGTTCACCGGCTTCGCGCTCGCCGCGGTCACCGGCATCATGGCCGGGATCGCGATCGGCTGGTCGCGCATCGCCGAGGCGTCGCTGGAACCGACGTTGCAGATGCTGCGCCCGATCCCGCCGGTGTCGTGGATTCCGCTCGCGGTGATCTGGTTCGGCATCGCGAACAAGCCGGCGATCTTCCTCGTTTTCCTCGGCGCCTTCTTCCCGATCCTGATGAACACCATCCACGGCGTGCGCACGGTCGATGCGAACCTCGTGCGCGCCGGCGCGATGATGGGCGGGCGGGAACACCAGTTGCTCCGCTTCATCGTCTTCCCCGCGGCCCTGCCCAGCATCTTCGCCGGGCTGCGCATCGGCATCGGCAGCGCCTGGATGCTGACCGTGACGGCCGAGATGATCGCGGTGAAGAACGGGCTCGGCTACGTGCTGTGGGATTCCTACAATTTCTTCCGCTACGACCTGGTGCTCGCCGCGATGGCCAGCATCGGGCTGCTGGGCTACGCCTCCGACCTCGGGGTGAAGGCGCTGATGACCGCGACCTTGCACTGGCAGCAGAGCACCACCGTCCAAGGCAGGCAGGGCTGAACCATGGCCGCGATCGAAATCTCAGGCGTCCGCAAGATCTTCCGCAATGCAACCTCCGGCGCCGAGCTCGTGTCCTTGGAGGGGATCAACCTCGCCGTTGCCAGCAACGACTTCCTCTGCCTGCTCGGCCCTTCCGGCTGCGGCAAATCGACCCTGCTCAACATGATCGCGGGGTTCGAGACGCCGTCCGCCGGCACCGTCGCGGTGGACGGTCAGGCGGTGAGCAGCCCCGGCGCCGATCGCGGCATGGTGTTCCAGCAGCCGACCCTGATGCCCTGGCTGCCGGTATGGGAGAACGTCGCCTTCCACCTGCGGCTGAAAGGCGCCGGCCGGCGCGCCCGGCGCGAAGCCGCCGCCACCTATATCGACATGGTGGGCCTCACCGGCTTCGCCGACCACTACCCGGCGCAGCTTTCCGGCGGCATGAGCCAGCGGGTCGGCATCGCGCGCGCGCTGCTGATGAACCCGCGCGTGATCCTGATGGACGAGCCGTTCGGTGCGCTCGACGAACAGACCAAGATGGAAATGCAGACCGAGCTTGTCCGCATCTGGGAACGCCACCGCGGCACCATCGTCTTCGTCACCCACGGCATCGACGAGGCGCTGACCCTGGGCACCCATATCGCGGTGATGTCGGCCCGGCCGGGGCGGATCAAGGCGCTGCTGCCGGTCGATCTGCCGCGCCCGCGCGACGTGACGAGCCCGCGCTTCAACGACTATAAGCGCCACCTGCTGTCCCTGCTCCGCGGCGAGGAGGCGGGGAGCCCGCCGGCGAGCCTCGCCGTTCCGGCCTGACGCCGGCCCACCAACCACGCCCACCAGCCAGTCCACGAAAGAAACACATGACCCGTCGCGTTCGTATCGGCATGCTCACGCCGTCGTCCAATACCGTGCTCGAACCGGTCAGCCAGCAGATGGTTGCCGGCCTGGCTGAGGTCTCGGTCCATTTCCAACGCTTTCCGGTCACCGAGATCGCGCTGTCGGGCGGCGCGCTGGCACAGTTCGACGACACGCCGCTGTTGCGCGCGGCGGAACTGCTCGCCCACGCGCGGATGGACGTGATCGCGTGGAACGGCACCTCCTCCGGCTGGCTGGGGTTCGCGGCGGATGAGCGCCTGTGCGAACGCATCACCGCGGCGACCGGCGCGGCGGCGACGACATCGATGCTGGCGCTGAACGAGGTGCTGGCGGAACGCGGCGTGCGCCGGATCGGCTTCGTCACGCCCTATCTGGACGACGTGCAGGCGCGCATCGTCGCGAACTATGCGGCGCTCGGGCTGACCTGCACGGCCGAGCGGCATCTCGGTCTGCAGGACAATTTCTCCTTCTCCGAAGTGCCGGCGGAGACGATCGCCGCGATGGCGCGCGAGGTCGCCACCGCCGCGCCGGATGCGATCGCGGTCATCTGCACCAACATGCGCGCCGCACCGCTGGTCGCCGGGCTGGAACGCGCGCTCGGCATCCCGATCTTCGACACCGTGGCGACCGCGGTGTGGAAATCGTTGCGCCTTGCGGACGTCGATCCGGGGCGCGTCCTCGACTGGGGCAGCCTGTTCACCGCGCCGCCGGGCGCCGCACGATCATGACGGGCCGCTGAACCGAGTATGAACGCGCACGCACGATACGACAGCGATCACAAGTATAGTTGATGCCGCCATCGCGTGATTGCGGTTGCTCCGGCATGGCGCGCGGCGGCACGGTGGCCCCGTCCGCGCCATACGGAGGTCCCTGGTCGCCTTGTCCTCAGCTCAGCAGAAACAGCGACCGCAGTTCAATCGTGAGGTGCACGGCGCGCGCGGGCTTTTCTCCAGCGCGGTCTACGTCTTCCATGTCGTGAACTCGGGGCTGCCCACCTTTCCCCTGCTCGCCGCCTGGCCGGCGATCAACCTGCTGCGCACGACCGAATTCGGCGTCGAGTTGTTCTTCTGCATCAGCGGCTTCGTGATCGCCGGCACCCTGCGGCGTGCACGCAGCCCGAGCAGCTTCCTCACCGACCGGATGATCCGCATCTTCCCGGTGCTGTGGGCGACGATCGTTGTGATATCGATCCTCGGCTTCATCACCCGCACGCACGGGTTCCAGGGCCTGTCGGTGGCCCGCTACCTGCTCTGGCTGCCGGCCAACCTGCTCGCGCTGCCGAACTTCATCCCGGTGCCGCTCTATCATCCGGCCGCCTGGTCGCTCAGCTACGAGGCAGCGTTCTACCTCGCCTGCGCAGCCGGTTGGTGGCTGATGGCCCGCCGCGGGGCGGGCCTCCTCTGGCTCGGCGTGCCGATCGCGGCCATCGCGTTCGCCTTCTATCCGCGCGCGCTCTTCTTCCTCGCCGGCGTGCTCGTGGCCGAAGGGCTCGTGGACAAGGGCCTGGGCCGGTGGCGCTGGGCGGCGCGGCTGATCCGCTACCCGCTCCCGCTGCTGCTGCTGTTCCTGTGCGCGTGGCGGGAGGTCCAGGTACTCTCGCGGCCGATTCCGCTCACGATGTCGACGATGTTCGAATTCGCCCACGACATCCGCCTGCCGCTGACGATCCTGGCATTCACCGCGGCGACCCTGGGTTTCGCCGGCCTCGTCGCCGGGCGCGGACTGCTCGGGCGGTTCCTGACCCTGCCGGTGATGCAATATCTCGGCACCATCAGCTACAGCTTCTACCTCTGGCACCCGATCGTCATGGCCGGCGTCAAGCGCGCCATGTACGTGAGCGGGATGGTGCGAGCGGTCGGCCCGGGCGCGCAACTCGCGTTCTTCCTGCTCGCATTGCCGCCATCGCTGCTGGTCGCGCACTACAGCCAACTGATCCTGGAGCGCGGCGCCGGCCGGTGGCTGCGCCAGCGCCTGCACCATCCGGCCCCGCTCGCCGCGCGCGCGGAAGCGATCCATCCCGCCCCGCTCGGCATCGTGCCGGAACCACCGCGCGGCGCCGCGCCGGTCGTCGCAGTAGTACCGGCGACCGAGGGCGCGCCGGCATCGCCGTCGGGGGGCTGAGGGAAGCAAGACGAGGGGGCTGCCCTTGGCGGGGGTCCAAGGGGCAGCGCCCCCTGGCCTTGCTTGTCTCACCCTCGCCCGGCAACCGCCCGGTTCTGCAGCCGGCTCAGCAGCCGCACCGCCGGCCACAGCAGGAGGAAATACAGCACCGCGGCGGCGACGATCGGCGTCGGGTTATAGGTCACGCTCTGCGCCTGGCGCGCCTCGTACAGCAGTTCGGGCAATGCCACGACGCTGGCGATGGAGGTCAGTTTCACGACTTCCACCGTGTTCGACAGCAGGTCCGGCAGCACGGCGCGCACGGCCTGCGGCAGTACGACGAAGCCCAGCGCCTGGAGGCGCGAGAGGCCGGTGGAGCGGGCGGCCTCGATCTGCCCGGCGGGCACGCTTTCGATCCCGGCGCGCAGGATTTCCCCGTAATAGGCGCCAGTATTGAGGAAGAAGCCCAGCGCCACGCACCCGTACGCGCCTATCCGCAGGCCGGCAAAGGGCAGGCCGGCGTAGAGGAAGATCAGCAACACGAGCGGCGGGAAAGCGCGGAAGAAATCGACCCAGGCGACCAGCGGCCAGCGCACCCAGGGATGGCGGATGGTCGAGCCCAGCGCCAGCAGCAGGCCCGAGGCGCAGCCGAGCGGCACGGTGATGACCGCGAGCAGCAGGGTGGCGCCGAAGCCGCGCAACAGGATCGGCCACGCCGCAGCGATGATGCCGGGATTGAAGAAGGTTTCGATCATCGCTTCCAGGCGAACCTGGTCTCGATCCAGCGTCCCAGCGCCACCACCGGCAGGAACAGCAGCAGATAGGCCGCCGCGCCGAGGGTCAGCGGCGAGGGATTGAAGCTCAGCGACTCGCCGGAGGACGCCTGCGACAGGATTTCCGCGAGCCCGATCACCGAGCCGAGCGCGGTGCCCTTGGTGATGGCGATGGTGCGGTTCGTGAGCGGCGGCACGGTCAGGCGCAGCGCCTGCGGCAGCACGACCGCGCGCAGGGTCTGGCCGAACGAGAGGCCGGTGGAGCGCGCTGCCTCCCACTGGCCGCGCGGCACGGCGGTGATGCCGGCCCAGAAGATTTCCTCGGCGAAGGCCATCAATTCGAGCGCCAGGCTTGCCCAGGTGGCGCCGAACGCCGATGGCGACACGCCCGCCGACGGCAGGCCAAAATAGATCAGTACGATGATGACGAGCGGCGGCAAGGCGCGGAACAGATCGACCACGAACACGATCGCCCAGTTCAGCGGCCGCAGGCCGAGGCTGCGCAGCATCGCCAGCGCCAGGCCGGCGGCAATGCCGGTGATGACCACCAGCACGGCGAGCTCCACCGTCAGCACGAAGCCCGATTCGATGCCGGGCAGGTATTTCAGCATGATCGGCACGTTGAAGAACGCGTCGGTGAAGCGGTCCCAGGCAGTCATCCGCGATACCGGGTCAGTGGCGCTGGATCTGGCCGATGAAGGCGCGGGTACGCTCTTCCGCAGGCGCGCCGAACACCTGCTCCGGCGTGCCCTGCTCGACGATCACACCCTGGTCCATGAACAGCACGCGGTCGGCAGCGGCGCGGGCGAAGCCCATTTCATGCGAGACCACCACCATCGTCATGCCGCTGGCGCGCAGTTCGCGCATCACTGCCAGCACGCCGCCCACCAGTTCGGGATCGAGCGCGCTGGTGGGTTCGTCGAACAGCATCACGCGCGGTTCCAGCGCGATCGCGCGCGCGATCGCCACCCGCTGCTGCTGCCCCCCCGAAAGCTGCAACGGCGCATAGTGCGTGCGATCGGCGAGCCCCACCCGATCGAGCGCCGCGCGTCCGATCGCGTCCGCCTCCGCGCGCGACTTCCCCGCCACCTTGCGCAGCGCGAGCGTGACGTTGGCGAGCGCCGTCATGTGCGGATACAGATTGAACGACTGGAACACCATGCCGATGCGGGTGCGCACGTGGTTGATGTCGGTGCGCCGATCCAGCAGATCGATGCCGTCCACCACGACCGAGCCGGAGGACGGTTCCTCCAGCCGGTTGAGGCAGCGCAGCAGGGTGGATTTCCCCGACCCCGAGGGGCCGATCAGGAACACGAGTTCCCGCTCCGCCACCACGAGATCGACGCCCTTCAGCACGTGCAGCGGGCCGAACTGCTTGTGCAGCCCGTGCGCGGCGATGATCGGCCCCGGCATCACGCGAGCCTGGTCACTTGTATTTCGAGCAATCGGGCGGCGGGTTGTGCGGCTGGTAGCCGGGATCGCCGGGGATGCCGTTGCCGGGATAAATGACGTTCTCAAGATCGGTCGGCGCCGGCGTGACGCCGAACCATTTCTGCGCCAGGCGGTCGATCGTGCCGTCCTTCTTCATGCACTTCAGCACGTTGTCGATCTCGTTCCGCAACGGAACCTCGTCCTTGCGGAACGGCGTCGCCCACGGCAGCTTCGTGTCTGTGAGGGTCAGGCCGGCGACGAACATCGGGTTCTTCTTTGCCGCGTATTCGACCACGGTGTTGCCCGAGAGATTGGCATACGCATGCCCGGACAGCACCGCCTGCACCGCGTCCGGCTCGGTATCGAAGCTCTCCACCGTGAAGCCGTACTGCTTCGCGTATGTGTCCGCGAGCTGCTCATACGGCGTGCCCTTGTTGACCGAGACCGATCTGCCTTTCAGATCCGCCCAACCGGTGATCGGGGGCGTGCCTTTGCGGGTGCCGAACTGGTAGGCGGTCCAGAGGTAGCCCTGGGTGAAGATCATCGCCTGTGCCCGTTCCGGCGTGACCGTCACCGGCGCGGTCAGGAAATCGTAGCGCCCGGCGAGCAAGGCCGGGATCAGGCCACTGAAGCTGCCGCCGTGGATGATGATCTTGCGGTGGATGCGCCTGGCCACGTCGTTGAACAGGTCGATCTGGAAGCCCTGCAAGCCGCCGCCGAGCTTCGGGAACGCATGCGGGGCGAAGGTCGCGTCGACCCCGGTCTGCAAGGGCGGCAGCTCCTTGGCCTGGGCGGTGCGGGCGCACAGCAGCCCGGCGAGCAGCAGCGGAACGGCCGCGAGCAGCGGTCGGCGGAGGATCATGCGTCGGGACTCCTTGATCGAGAACACGGAAAGTCAAGCAAGATGAGGGCCAGGGGCGGACGGCGGCGGTACACGGGCGCCGGCGGGGGACACAAGGTGCCGCGCGGGCCTCATCCGCCGTGCGATCCGCGGCGACCGGCTCTGAAACCAGGTGCCACGGCGGGCGAGGCCGGTGCCGAGGGATCATCCCGATTCCAACACGGAGAAGAAGGCGAGGAAGAAGGAGGACACGGAGAGTCGGAGCGCGGCGCGCGCGCTCACGTCCCCCGGATTATGTCCGCGATGGATTCGGACCCCGCATCGCGCCGCGACGGGCGCACCCGCCCGCGGCCGGCGACGAACCCTCTGCGACCTCGATCTTCCTCGCCTTGCCTTCTCTGTGTTTGAGAAGGCGGCTGCCAACCGCCCCAGGCCGAGGTGCCGACGCAAGCTGCCCCGGTCGCCGACCGCACGGCGCATCGCGACTGCCTTCCTGTTGCGGGACGCGGCGCAGGCGATCGCCCGGAGCGATCCCCCCGCTCCGCTCCGCCTCAGCCCTTCACGCTGCCCGCCAGCAGGCCAGCCACGAACCAGCGTTGCAGGATCAGATAGACGACCATCGGCACCACCGCGATCAGGGTCAGCACCGCGAACAGCTTGCCCGGATCGGTCATGTACGGGCCTTCGTAATATAGCGGCGCCAGCGGCAAGGTCTTCAGCGCGTTGCGGGTCATCACCACCAGCGCCAGGAAGAACTCGTTCCAGGAGAACAGGAATTGCCACACCGCGACCACGATCAGCGATGGGCGGATCAGCGGCACCACGATCCGCCACAGCACGGTGAAGGATCCGGCACCGTCGATCACCGCCGCCTCCTCCAACGCCACCGGGATCTCGTCCATCGCGCCCTTCACGATCACGGTGCCGAACGGAATCCCCAGCGCCGTCTCCGGCCCGATCAGCCCGAACCAGGAGTTGGTCATGTGCAGCTCGCGCAGCAGCACGGTGATCGGGATCAGCAACGAAGCGAGCGGCAGCAGCAGCGCCGAGACCACCGCGAGCAGCATCAGGTGCCCGAAGCGGACCTTCAGCCGTGAGATCGCAAACGCAAGCCCCGTGACCGCGACCAGGGTCAGGCTCACGGTACCGGCCGCGACGATCACGCTGTTGGCGAAGAACCGCGCCAGATGCCCGCCGTGCAGCACGGTCACGTAGTTCGCCAACGTCGGGTGCGCGGCGATCAGCACCGGGGCGAAACTATCGTCGCTGGTGCGCAGCGACATGTCGATCATGTAGATCGTCGGCACCAGGCTGATCGCGGTCGCAACCGTCAGCACGGCACCGGCGATCAGGCGGCCGCGACGCTCAGACATCGGCGCGTCGCCGGCGCGGCAGGCGCACCGTGCCCGTCAGCGCGTATTCGACCGCGACGAAGATCAGCGCCAGGGCGAACAGCACGACTGCGACGGCGGAGGCATACGGCATCTCGTTCTCCACGAACCCGGTCTGGAAGATGTAGGTCGCGAGCGTCTGCGACGCATTGGCCGGACCACCCTGGGTCATCAGCCAGATCAGCGGGAATTGTTGCAGCGCCTGGATCGTGCCCAGCACGATCAGCGAGACATGCGTCGACCGCACCAGCGGCCAGACGACGTAGCGCACGCGCGCGAAGCCGGTGGCGCCGTCGATCGCCGCCGCCGCCAGCAGCTCGCTGTCCACCTGCGCGATGCCGACGCAATAGAGCAGCACGAAGAACCCGCACCACTGCCAGACGTTCACCGCAACGAGCCCCAAAGTGGCAGTGCGCGGATCGCCCAGGATCGCGGGAAACCAGTCGGCCAGCCCCAGGCTGCCGAACACGCCCGACAGCAGCCCATAGTCGGGCGCGTAGAGCGTGGTGAACACCAGCGCGATGACCGACGGCGTGATCACCATCGGCAGGAACAGCAAGGTGCGGAACCCGGTGCGGAAGCGGCGGATCGACAGCTCGATCAGCACGCCGAGGGTGAAGCCGATCGCGATCTCCCCGATCACGCACAGCACGACCCACAGCACGGAATTGCCGAGCGCGGTCCAGAACACGGGATCGGCGGCGGCCTGCGTGTAGCGGGTGGTGACCAGGCCGCCGTGCGCCCCGGTCAGGCTGGCAGCGATATTGGCGAGGATCGGATAGACGGTGAAGGTCGCGAACAGCACCGCCGCCGGCAGCACATAAAGGAAGCTGCCGCGCGAGAATCGGCCGAGGACGGAGGCTTCCCGCACGCCCCGCGCACGCGACGCGGTGCGCGCGGGGGCAGCCTCGACCGCCCCCGCGGTCAGCACGGCGCTACTTGCCCTGCTGGGCGAGCGCGGTCTTCTGCACCGCCGCCATCGCCGCTTCCGGCGTCTCGCTGCCGGCGCCGATGGCCTGCAATCCGCTCACCAGCGCCTGAAAGACCACCGGATTGCCGACCGCATGGGTATGCGCGGTCGCGAGCTGCTGCATGTAGGTGTCGTAGAGGTTTTGCAGATGCGGGCTCAGGGTCTGCTGCGGCTTCATGCCGGCGAACGCCGGCAGGTCATTGAGCTGGTTCAGCGCGACCTGCTCGCCAACGCCGCTGATCAGCTCCTTCATGACGATCTTTGCCGCCGCCTCCACCGCCGGCGACCTGGCTGCGGTCTTGGTCAGGCCCCAGCCGATGTCGATGCCGCCGAGCGGCGGGCTCGCCTGGCCCTGCGCGGTGAGCGTGGGGAAGAAGAAAATCCCGTAGCCCGACATGGTCTTGAGCGGCGGGTTGGACGACAGCCCGGTCTCCTGCAACCACCAGGAGCCGAGCGAGATCATCCCGACCCGCCCGGCCGCGAACAGATTGGCCCCGGTCGGATACTGCAACGCCGCCAGCGCGCCGGGCTGCACCACATGGGCGGCGAACAGCCGCTGCCAGGCACGCGCGGCGGCGACCATACCGGGCTTGTCCCAGACGGGCGCGCCCTGCTGCGCGGCGAGCAGGTCGTGCAGGTCCGTCTGCGCGGCGATCTGCATGAACATCCAACCGTCGAACAGCCCGGTCGCGCCGCCCTGATAGAACGGGATGTAGCCCTTGGCACGCAGTTTCGCGGCGTCGGCGATCATCTGGTCGAAGCTGTGTGGCGGGCCGGCGATGCCGACCTTTTTGAATACGTCACGATTGTACCAGATGTTGATGACCTGCGCCTCCTCCGGCAGCATGTAGAAGGCAGGATCGCCTTTGGGGTTGCCGAGGCGCGCTTCGGTCAGCAGCGCGGGGGCGAAATGCGTCTGCCAGTCCTTGCCCCAGGCGCCTTCCGCGGTGGCGGTCAGGTCCTGCAGATGCGGGCGGTATTCCTGGGTATAGGCGCCGGGCGGCAGGCCGATGATGTCGGGCAGGGTGCCGGATGCGGCGGCGGCCTTCATCGCGGTGAAGTCGGCGGTATGCGGCTGGATGGTGGCCCGCACCTCGATGCCGGGATGCGCCTTCTCGATCGCCGCGACCATGGCGTTCATGGTCGGCGTCACCGGGGTCCAGGACCACAAGGTGACGACGACGGGCGGCGCGGCGGCGGCGGGGCGCGCGGCCAGGCCGAGGGCAAGCAGACCGGCGGCAGCCAGGCCGACACGGCGCAGTGTTCGTTTCATTGGTATCCTCCCTTTGGTCATTTCTGGTTTCCCCTTGGGTTTCGGGTCGCGGACAGCTCAGAACGTGAAATGGGACGGAGCGTGCCGGGAACCCGCCGTCGCAGCCGATCGGCATGCGGGCCGTCGTGGTGGGTCACTGGCGCGCATTCCCGCCTCTCAGAGCCTGTGATGAAATCGAACTTGCGAAAGAACGCCCGCTGGAATCATTGCGGTTTCATTCGAGGGTTCATGCGCTGCGGGCATTCTTTCACAAACTCTCAGACGCCGTCCGGCGGAGCGCCCGGCGCATCGCGCCGGTATTCCAGCCGGTAGAGGCCGCGCACCACGCCAGGCGCCGCCCCCGCCGCCGCCAGCTCCGCCGCCGGCAGCACTCGGGCGAGCGGCGCTGCGTCCGTCGCCTCCACCAGGACGAACCAGCCGGGCGGGGCGCGCAGGTCGGTCCGGCCGCGGCTCTCCGCCGTGGCGGCGCCCGAGCCTTCGGTGTCGGTGCGGCAGAGATGCGCGCCGGTGACCCGCGGCGCCGCCGCTGCCGCGGCCAGCAGGGCACGGAGCGGACCGGTCGCCTGGTCCGGCGCCTCGAACCGCAGGGTCAGCAGCATCCCGCCGCGGCCTGGTCCATGGCTTTCGACCACGCACGCCATGGCCCGCACGGTGTCGCGGAACTGCGCCGTCACCTGCCTGGTGGCAGGCGTCGGCGCGTTCAGCCGGGCGGCATAGTCGAGCCCGCGCAGCACTTCGGGCGTGGCTGCCTCGTAGAGGGTAAAATACTGCGGCGCGGTCGCCTTTCGGGCCGCGACATAGCGGGCGCCGCGGCGAAAGCCCGGGATCGCCACCCGCTCGGGGATGTGCTCATGGATGTGCCAGTCGTAGAACGCCGCCCGCGCCGACGGGACGATATCGTTCCAGATCGCCACCACCGCCGTTCCTGCCGGCATCACGCTACGAGGTCGCCCGGCCGCCGGAGAGGTCGAACACCGCCCCGGTGGAGAAGCTGCACTCGGGTCCGCACAGAAAGGCCACCATCGCCGCCACTTCCTCGGGTTCCAGGAAGCGGCCAAGCGGGATGCGGGCGAGCAGGTCGGCCCGCCGGGCGGGATCGATCGCACGTTCCATCGCGGTACGGACCACCGTCGGCGTGACGGCGTTCACCAGGATGCCGTGCGGCGCCAGTTCCTTGCCGGCGGTCTTCGCGAGCGCGATCAGCCCGGCCTTGGAGGCGGCATAGGCGCCGGAGAGCGGCGTGCCCTCCTTCGCCTGCACCGAGCTCATCAGCACGATCCGGCCGCGCCCGCCGCCCGGCAGCGCGGGCGCCGGGTTGGCCAGCATCATCGGCACCACCGCATGCAGGGTGAGAAAGGCGGAGAGCAGGTTGGTATCGAGGACACGGCGGATTTCGGCCTCCCCCGGTTCCCAGCATGGCGCGACCGGGCCGAGGATGCCGGCATTCACGATCAGCGCGCCGGGGGCGCCGAACCGCGCCTCCGTCTCGGCCGCGGCGGCGGCGAGCGAGGCTGCGCTGGTCACATCCGCCATCAGCGCCAGGTCGGCGCCGGGGGCATCGGCCGTAAGGTCCCAGGAGACGGTCCGCCACCCGTCCGCGCCGAGGCGGGCGAGCAGGGCGCGGCCGATGCCGCCGGCGCCGCCGGTGACGATCGCCACCCGGCCCGCGCCGGGGGCGGCTTCCCCGCCCGGAGCGCGGGTCGTGCGGGCGCGCACCGGGCCGCGGGCTGGGGGCACGCGGCGGGACGGCGCGGGGGCGGGACGGCGGTGCGGAGCCTGGGACGGCGGCACGGTTGACGTTCCTCGATAGATTTGGAACGCTGTTCCATATCGAAACCGAAGTCAAGATGCCCGTCGCCTCCCTCGATCGTGCCCTGGACCTGATCGAGTCCCTGGCCGCGGCGCCGGAAGGGATGCCGCTCAGCGACCTCGCACGGCGGCTCGGCATGCCCAAGAGCGCGGCGCACCGGCTGCTCGCGACCTTGAGCGCGCGCGGCTATGTGGCGCAGGATCCGGTGACGCAGATGTATGGCCTGTCCCTGCGGCTGGCGGGACTGGCCTTTGCCATGCTGGACCGGCGGCGCCTGCCGGACCTGGCGCAGGGTGTGCTGGACGAGCTGGCGCGGCGCACGCGCGAATACTGCCGCCTCGCGCTCGCCGAGGGTAGCGAGCTGATCTGGGTGGCCCGCGCGCAGGGCGCCACCCAGGCGCTGCGCTACGAGCCGGAGATGGGCCAGACCGTCGTGCTGCACGCCACCGCCACCGGTAAGGCCTGGCTCGCCACCATGCCGGAGGCCGACGCGCTCGCCCTGGTGGCGGCACGGGGCTTCGCGGTCCCGCCGCATTTCGGCCCGCGCGCGGTGCGCGACCTGGCGGCGTTGTCCGAGCATCTGGCGGCCACACGCCGGCAGGGGTACGGCCTGGCGGTGGACGAGGGCGAGCCCGGCACGGTTGCGCTGGCGGTGGCATTCCGCGCCTGGGACGGGCCGGACGCCCCGGTGGCCGGCACGCTCAGCGTCGCCGGCCCGCTGAGCCGGCTGCCACCCGCCGCCTACCCCACCCTCGTCGCCGCCTTGCGGCTGGCGGCAGGGCGGATGGCCGAGCTCTGGCCGCTGCGCCGGCGCCATATGGCCGGCCTCGAGCGTCCCGCGGGGACGAGCGGCTGAGGTCATGCCCCGGGGGGCGCGGAACGAGGGTGGTTGGCGGCCGCGTCGGCCGACCTCAGCGGTCCGGGAACAGCCCCGCGAGCCCCGCGGCGGTAGCGGAGCAGCAGCCGCGCTCGGTGATGAAGCCGGTGACGAGCCGCGCCGGCGTCACGTCGAAGGCCGGATTGGCGGCGGCACTGCCGTCCGGGATCACCCGCACGGTCGTCACCGTCCCGTCCGGAGCGCGGCCGGTCAGACTGGCGACTTCGGCGCTCGGCACGTTCCTCGATCGGAATTTCCGCGATGCCGTCGGCGAGGCGTCCAGTCGATGCTGCTGGACGGCACGGCAACGTGGAACGGCACGCCGTTGTCCTGCGCCGCCAGCGCCTTCAGGTAGGTGCCGATCTTGTTGCGCGACGTCGCCGCTGCGGGTGACCCGATCGGCGCCGACGATCGACGAGATCCACCTTGCCGCGCTGCATCAGGTGCCCGCCGGCGTTGTCGGCGATGACGGTGTGCGGCACGCCGTGCTTACCAAGCTCATAGGCGGTGAGCGCCGCCCCCTGGTTGCGCGGCCGCGTCTCGTCCACCCACACGTGCACGGGGATGCCGGCGTCGTGCGCGGCGTAGATGGGCGCGATCGCGGTGCCCCAGTCGACGGTCGCGAGCCAGCCGGCGTTGCAATGGGTCAGCACGTTGACCGTGGCCCCGGGACGGGCACGCGCCGCGGCCTCGATCAGGCCCAGCCCGTGGCGGCCGATCGCCTGGTTCTGCGCCACGTCCTCGTCGGCGATGCGGGCGGCTTCGGCATAGGCGGTCGCGACCCGGTCGGCCTGTGCCGTGTTGCGCAGCACCGTCAGCATGCGATCGAGCGCCCAGCGCAGGTTCACCGCCGTCGGCCGTGTGGCGGCGAGATGCGCGGCGGCGGCCTCCATCGCCGCCGTCCCCGGATCGTCACGCAGCGCGAGGCACAGCCCATAGGCGGCGGTGGCGCCGATCAGCGGGGCGCCGCGGACCAGCATGGCGCGGATCGCGTGCGCGGCCTCCGCGGCGGTGGTCAGGCGGACGATCTCGAGCGCCCAGGGCAGCTTCGTCTGGTCGATGATGCGGATCGACCATCCGTCCTGCGGGTCGGGCCAGATGGTGCGATAGGCGCGGCCGTCGATCTGCATGGGAGCCTCCGGGCGGCGGGACTGCGGCGCGTGCCTTGCCGCAAGCGCGCCGCGGGGGCAAGCGCCGCGCTACCGCCCCATGCCGTACAGCCTGTCCCGATGCGCCGTCGCCAGCGGGTCCAGCAGCACCGGGCCGACGCCCAGCTTGCGCAACTCCGCCGCCGGGATGATCTCGGGCGCTCCGCAGGCCGCCACCACATGCGGCAGGGTGGGGAATTCGAGTGCCAGCCCGTTCGCCTGCGCATCGGGCCAGAGCTGGAAGACGAGCGCGCCAAATTGCCCTTTGCCGCTCAGGACCTCGGCGCATTGCTTGTCGCGCCCGGCGTCGGCCGCTGCGGCCTTCCGGAACGCCGCCGCCAGCACGGGCGATTTCACGAGGCCTTCGGTCGTCTCGTCGCTCGCGGTATTGGTCGTCGACCCGGCCAGCATTCCCCGCGGCAGCAGCCGCGCCCAGTCCACCGGCGCGCCCGTGTGGAGGTCGTAGACCAGCGCCACCTGATCGGTGTCCGGATAGGCACCGCAATCCCACTCGTTGCTCGCCAGCAGGCTGAGGTAGCGGGGACCGCGCATCGTCACCGTGATGCTCCGGGTCCAGCCGTCGCGCCCTTGCGCCTTGTCGGGCGTGCAGCCGCCCGCGGCGATTTTCGCCCGCGCATCCGCCTTGGCCAGCGCCGCGTTGATCCGCGCCGCCGCGCGATCGCCCGGCGGCGCAACGAGGCGGGGGAACGCGGCGACCCCGGGCGCCACGTCCGGCATCGGCCGCAATTGCGCCGCCATGGCGCCAGCGGCCGGGGCGGCGGCCAGCAGCACGCTCGCGCAGAGGATCCGCAGCATCCTGGTCATTCCGTTCTCATCCTCGATGTCGTTCCGCACCGGTCCGGGCTGTCCGCCGTGGGTGACGCCTCGCCCCGCTCGGGTGTCCCGCGCGCTATGCCACACGCGCCGCGATCAGCGCGAACGCCCGCGCCACCGTCGCGGCCCGGACCGCGGCGCGGTCGCCGGGGAACACCTGCTGCTCCGCCGCCGTGGGCATGCCGCGCTGCGCCAGGCCGAACCACACGAGGCCCACCGGTTTTTCCGCCGAACCCCCGCCCGGCCCGGCGACGCCGGTCACTGCGACCGCGATCGTCGCGCCCGAGCGCGCCAGCGCGCCCTCCGCCATCGCGCGGGCCACGGCCTCGCTCACCGCGCCCTCATCTGCGATCAGCGCCGCCGGCACGCCCAGCATCTCGGTCTTCGCCGCGTTCGAATAGGTGACGAAGCCGCGGTCCACCACATCCGACGAGCCCGCGATCGCGGTCAGCGCCGCGGCGATCAGCCCGCCGGTGCAGCTTTCCGCTGTCGCCAACAGCACGCCGCGCGCCCGGCACGCCTCCAGGAGCCGCGCCGCGGCGGCGAGATGGTCTCGATCCAGCATGTCCCCCTCCGCACCCGGCTTGCCGGCCGCAGCGCCGACCCGCACACTGCTGCCCAAGAGGACCGAATACAACCGACCGAGGGAGGCTTGCCCATGGACATCACGCTCACCGGCCGCAGCGCCGTCATCACCGGCGCGTCGAAGGGGCTGGGCCTGGCGATGGCGACCGAGTTCGCCCGCTCGGGCGCCAACGTCGCCATCCTCGCCCGCCGCGCCGACGTGCTGGCCGAGGCGAAGGCGGCGATCGAGGTCGAGGCCAAGGGGCGCGTGCTCGCCGTCACCGCCGACGTGTCGCAGGCGGCCGATTGCCAGCGCGCCTTCGCCGCCGCCGAAGCGGCGTTCGGTCATGTCGACATCCTGGTGAACAATGCCGGCACCTCGCGCGCCATGCCGTTCGAGCAGATCACCGACGCGATGTGGCAGGAAGATCTGGACCTGAAACTGTTCGCCGCGATCCGGCTGTGCCGCCTCGCGCTGCCGGGGATGAAGAGCCGGCGCTGGGGGCGGATCATCAACGTGCTGAACATCGGCGCCAAGGCGCCGCGGGCGAATGGGGCGCCGACTGCGGTTTCCCGCGCGGCGGGGCTGTCCTTGACCAAGATCCTCGCCAACGAGGGCGCGGCGCACAACGTGCTGGTGAACGCCATGCTGGTGGGGCAGATCGTGTCGGACCAGTGGGTGCGCCGGCATGCGGCACAGGGGTCGAACGAACCGTTCGAAACGTTCGCGGCGAAGCTCGGTTCGAACATCCCGCTCGGGCGGTTGGGACGGCCGGAGGAGTTCGCGGCGATGGCGTGCCTGCTGTGCTCGGAGCTGGGCGGGTTCACGACCGGGACGGCGATCAATATGGATGGGGGGGCGAGCCCGGTGGTATGAGGGGGTTCGTTGCGGGTTTAGATTAACCACGGAGACACGGAGGCACGGAGATTTCGGGGTAGTACGGCGCTGGTGCCCCGGCTAGCGGCGGACGCTGCTGCCGGCCCGGTGGGAGGAGAGTCATGGCCGAATTGACGGATGCCGCGACCGACGCCGCGACGGAACGCGGCAGGATCGCACGCCTGACCAAGCCGCACGCGACGGCGGCGCGGTACGACCGCGCGTTCGGCCGGGTGGCCGTGGAACTGACGAACGGGTGCACTTTCGCCTTCCCGCCGCGCCTGGCGCAGAGGCTGGAGACGGCGACCGAGGCGCACCTGGCCGGGGTCGAGATTCTGGGCGCCGGCTACGGGCTGCACTGGGAGGCGTTGGACGTGGATTTGTCGATCCCGGGGCTGCTGGCGGGGGTGTTCGGGACGGGGAGCTACATGGCGCGTCGGGCGGGGCGGACGACGTCTGCGGCGAAGGCGACGGCGGCGCGGGCGAACGGGGCGAAGGGGGGGGCGGCCCGCAAAGGTGGGGCGGGGGTGAGGAGAGTGGGGTTCGGCGGAGCGGCCGTTCGAGCCCAATTCGTCGGCTGGCTGCTCATGACCCAAGGCGGTCGTTGCCGGAAGACCGTCTTCATGTCGCGGCCGGGTGGTAAGCGGAAATCCGTCCGAAGGTCTTCCAACGGCGGCTTCGCGGCCATGGCGGTCGCCTGGCGATTGGTTGGGCGAACCAGGAAGCGGACATTTGTTGCTGATACATTTCCGTCTCCTAGCGCCCAGGATGGCCTTTCGGTCGTTTCTGCCGTCCGCCTGGAAGCAGATACGGCAAGGCGCGCGCGCCAGAGCGGCACGCAGGGCGAGACCGCCCATGTAACCCCGGACAGAGCCGGCAGGAACATGTGGCAGTGCCGGTCGTCACTCGACGAGGCGAAGCGACTCCGGAGCCAGAACGCTACGTGCTCGCTGTATGGCTTGCTCTCTTGTCGCCAAGTCCGGTGCGGACACAATGTCTTCCAGAATAGTTTGGAGCGTATCGTGCCGCTGGAGGCGCATTAGGACACCAACATGATCCAACCCATTGGGAAGAACATCCGCGGTATAGGAACGGTCCTCCACATCGATGGTGTACGACAGGCGGAGATCGTAGCGCTTCAGCATAGCCGCTGCGCTCTCGATCACACGGCGCAACAGCAGGGCTTCATCAGCGGGGGCCCGTTTCATGATGAGTTAGTCCTCGTGATGTTCTGGATGGCTTGGGGGGGCAAGGTGTTTATGGGTTTCTTCGATTAATGTAGCACTCGACAGACTATGGGAACATGACGAAGTCCGCCCCCCGGATCATCGTTGGGACAGTGACAGTCAGCTTTCCATACCCGCCCCAGAGAGCAGCTGTTCCGCCGCCGGCCAGTTCACGAGCCCTATAGACATAAGGCGCGTTTTGCAGTAGGCATCATGCTGATTTCGACTCCATTTGCAAGCTTCCTACCATCGCTGCCGTCGTGCGACGGGATCTCGGATCAAGACGCGGGTTAAGCGGGGCCTTCTGAGGGCTTCCACCAGGATCGTCTATGCTGGCACGGGGATGACTCTTTCATGTTCTTATCCGCAATGTCCCTAGAACGGGTTTCCGAGGCTGACCTGCAACGCCTGATCTCCGATGGCGTGCGGGAGAGCCGCGACCTCGATTTCAAGCGCGATGCAATTGGCGACGACCCGGACTCAAAGCGTGAATTTCTGCGAGACGTCACGTCGTTCGCGAATACGGCGGGAGGCTATCTGATCATCGGAATGGCGGAAGCTGCCGGGGTTGCTGATGCTCTTATCGGCCTAACGACCCAGCCTCCCGATAACGAAAAGCTCCGACTAGAGAACATTATCCGCGACGGCGTGGAGCCCCGGCTCGTGGGTGTTCGAATTCGTGAGGTGATTCTCTCGGGTGGTGGCTACGCGTTGGTCATCAAGATACCAGTGAGTTGGAACCCACCGCACCGTGTTGCGTTCCGCGGCACGAACCGCTTCTATGCCCGTAACTCCGCCGGCGCATACGAGCTGAGCGTAGAGCAACTCCGGTCAGCTTTCTTAGGCAGCGCTGAGCTTGAGCGGCGATTGGAAGACTTTCGCTTCACCCGGCTCGCTCGGCTGGAAACAGATCAAGGCGGCGTGAGCATTGCCGGCAAAGGCAAGCTGGTGGTTCAAGCTGTGCCACTCGCGAACCAAGAGGAACCGTTTGATCTGTCGGTGGCCGAGCGACAGTTGGGCAAATTCCTGCCGCCGCGAACTGGAAGCGGCATTAACTATCGCTACAATCTCGACGGGTTTTTGCTACACGGCGCGACCGCTGATGGCGATCCACCCACGTCCTACACGCAGCTGTTCCGGAACGGCGGCGTGGAAATCGCGGTTGGTGGTTATCTCTGGTCGAAGAAAATTGGTGCAAATCAGCGTTCATTCTGCGCCGGCCAGGACTTGAATATTGATTTAGTGGAATCCATCGAGACCGCAATTGCAGGCTCGTTCTTGCTTGGTGCGGCGCCACCGGTTGCGGTGATGGCGTCCTTTCTGGGTGGAGCCGGCAGCGTTCTGTCACTGGGGGAAGGGGTGCTGTCGCTGCATGACAAGGTGCTAGATAGGAACGCGCTGTTGTTTGCGCCACTTGTCATCCAAGAAGGGCAACCGCAAGAGGGATGGCAAAAGGTTCTGCGCCCGCTGTTCGATTCACTTTGGAATGCATTCGGATATCCACGGTGCCCTGTCCTGTTCGATTCGGCCGGAAACTGGACCGGTGTTCCGCCTCGCTGGCGGTAGCTCCGAGCGTTCAACTGGGGCAGTGTCAGCTTTTCCGCGCAGGGCGCCCTTAAGCCGCCCTTCCGCTCCCGGCCAACTCCGGCCGCTGCCAACCGGCCGGTCGATAGGCAGCTATGGGTCGATCTCGGCCCCCCGTTCCGCATAGGTCGAACGGCCGCTGCTGGCGCAATCCGGCCGTCAGGAAATTTCCCAATAGGGCCCGGTAGCACCGCCCCTTACCCGAAGTTGGGAAACAGAGAATCCGGAACAGCCGTCAGCCCGAGGCGAACCCGCGTCGTTCGAGGCGACGGCTCCGCCAGCCTCGCCCCCACTCACGACTCGCTCCAAGGATCGATCAAGCCAACCCCACACCCCGCGAACCCACCTGTATCCCGCGTCGCAACGCGCGCCCCCGCCCCCAACGCGATCGCCGCAATCAACGCATCAAACCCCTCGATCGGCGTCCCAGCCTGCCGGCGAGCCAGCACAATCCCCGGATACCGCGCCGCCGCGGCAGCACCGAACGGCAGGATGCGCTCAGCAAAATCCTCGGCAAAAATCGCCTCCGCCACCACCGCCAGCGCCGTACGCCGCCGTCCGCCCGGCAACGCGCCCACCCCGTACATGATTTCGATCTGATTGATATACGTCGTGTACAGTAACGCCCGCGGCTGCGCCGCCACCCAGGCCACCACCCGGGGCTCCGGCTCCGCACGCATGAGTTCCGAAATAACGTTGGTGTCGAGGACGATCACGCCTCGAATCCGGGCGGCGCCCCGATCGGCACCGGCGGATGTGGCTCCAGGTCCACCCCGCCGAGCGGGGCGAGACGCCGGCGGATCGCTTCCGCCAGGTTGGGCTCGCGGCGGCCAGCGCTTGCCAGGGCCTCGTTCAGGATGGCGCGCAACTCGGCTTCCATGGAATGGCCATGCTGTGCCGCGCGCACCCGCAAGCGCTCCTTCACCGTCGCGTCGACATTGCGGATCGTCAGGGTCGTCATGCGCATCCCGCCTCATGCATCGGCGCAATGTAGTCAATGCTTGCATCGCAGTCAATGCAGCGATACAAATGGCAGAACAAGTGGCGTAACTCTGACGATCCGCCACATCGACGCGGCGGCGGTGGCCCCTCAGTCCGCCGTCCCGACAACAAGAGCCAGCAATCGCCCCAACGCCACCAGCTCCCCCTCACCCACCCGCCCGATCGCCGCCCCGCCCGATCGCCGCCCCGCACGGTCCCGCCGCACCGCCATGATCTTGTCCACCATCACCTGCGACGGCTCCCGCAACCCGCTCCCCTCCCCCGCCGGCAGCGACAGCCGATAGAGCGGAGCCGCCCGCACTGCCGTCGTCAGTCAGGCAGACCAGCACGCTGTCCGTCTCCGGCAGGAAATCCGACTGGATCACCCAGCGCCGGCCGAGCCTTCCCGTCCTCCCCGCTCAGGGCAACCGTGATCAGATCGCCCTGCTTCACGGCCGATCATCGCCTCGCTCCGCCGCCGCCTCGATGAAATCGAGCGCGTCGTGCTCCCTGAGGCTCGGCGCACCTACTCTCTGTGAGACATGCGGGCTAACGCCCGCCCACGATCCGCACCCCCCAAGCCAACCGCCCCTGCCGCACCCGCTCGCGCGGCAACAGCAGCCAGCTTCCCGAGTTGTCGGCGCGCACGGTGCCGAGCACCCGACCGTCCAGGCTCACCGCCACCATAGCCCCCGGCGGCGCGCGGCCGGCGATCACCGCCTGCCCGTCCGGCGCCACCCGTACGACGTCGAACCGCGCGCGCCCGGCCGAAGCCTCCGACGGCGCGGCGGCGGCGGCCGGACCAGGCGCGGCACCGCCATCATGGGCCAACCCGGCCCGGGCAGGGGCCGTGGACACAGCCGCGGCCGGTCCGCGCAGCGCGTCGATCGCCCGCTGCAATCCGAATCCCATCGCGCCGAACACCGCCAGCCCCAGCGCATACAGCAGCCCGAACCACGCCAACCGCGACCCGACCCGGCCGCCCGCCCCCGCGGCGTCCAGCCGATCGGCCCTCTCGCGACCCGCCCCCTCAGTGATAATGCGCCCCCGCCTTCACCTTGCCGCGGAACACCCAGTAGGCGAATCCGGTGTAGGTCAGGATCACCGGGATCAGCACCACCGCGCCGACCAGCAGGAACAATTGCGACGACGGCGGCGCCGCGGCCTGCCAGATCGTGATCCCCGGCGGCACGATCAGCGGCCACAGGCTGATCCCGAGCCCGGCGTAGCACAGCGCGAACCACGCCTCCGCGCACAGGAACGGCGCGAGGTCGTGCCGTCCGCGCAGCCCGCGCCAGAACGCCCAGGCGACCAGCGCCACCAGGATCGGCACCGGGCTCGTCAGCAGGATGCCCGGGAAGCCGAACCAGCGGTGCTCGAAGCGCGGGTTCAGCATCGGCGTCCACAGGCTGACGATCACGATCAGCGCCGAGCACCGCCATGCCCAGCACATGCGCGTGGCGGCGGGCGGAGCGCTGCAACCGCCCCTCGGTGCGCCAGATCAGCCAGGTCGCGCCGAGCAGCGCGTAGCCCAGCACCACCGCGATCCCGCACAGCAGGGTGAACCCGGTCAGCCAGTCGAACCAGCCGCCGGCATAGGCGCCGTCGACCGCGTGCACGCCCTGCAGCAGTCCGCCCAGCGTCAGCCCCTGGCAGAACGCGGCGAGCGTCGATCCCAGCATGAAGGCGCAGTCCCACCAGGCCTTGCTGCCGGGGCGGCGGGCGCGGAAGCGGAACTCGAACGCGACGCCGCGGAAGACGAGCGCCAGCAGCATGCGCGATGATCGGCCGGGTAGAGCGCCGGCATGATGATCGCGTAGGCCAGCGGGAACACCGCGAACAGCCCGCCGCCGCCCAGCACCAGCCAGGTCTCGTTGCCGTCCCAGACCGGGGCGACGGAGTTCATCATCACGTCGCGGTCGTCCGCACTGTGCTCGACCGCGAACAGGATGCCGACGCCGAGGTCGAACCCGTCGAGCACGACGTAGGCGAGCACGGCGAAGGCGATCAGCGCCGGCCCAGACCAGCGGCAGATCGATAGGCCATGGCGCTTACTCCCCCGCCGGATGCGGTGCGGCGTCCGGCTCCAGCGCCGACACCGGGGTGAGGCCGGCGGAGCGCACCGGCACGCCCGGATTCCGGCCCGTGCTCGGCCGCACCTCGGGCGGCCTGGCGCATCAGGCGCAGGATGTAGCAGAAGCCGGCGCCGAAGACGATGAAGTAGACGACCGCGAAGGCGCCGAGCGAGGCGGCGACGCCGGCGCGTCGATCGGCGAGACGCGTCGGCGCGTGCGCAGCAGGCCGATAGACGGTGAAGGGCTGCCGCCCGACCTCGGTGGTGATCCAGCCGGCGAGCACGGCGACGAACCCCGCCGGCGCCATCGCCAGCGCCGCGCGCATGCAGCAGCGGGCGTGGCGAACAGCCGGCGCCGCGGAAACGCAGCCACAGGCTCCACCAGCCGAGCGCCCACCATCGCGAAGCCGAGGCCGACCATGACGCGGAAGGACCAGAAGACGACGGCGCCGGCGGCCAGTCCTGGCGGCGGGAAGGCATTCGAGCCCGCGCACCTCGCCGTTCCAGGCATGGGTCAGGATCAGGCTGCCGAGATGCGGGATCGCGATCTGCGTACGTCGCGTGCGCCCTGCTGCCATGTCGGGCAGGCCGAACAGGATCAGCGGTGCGCCCGCGCGTGGTCTCGAAATCGCCCTCCATCGCCGCGACCTTGGCGGGCTGGTGCGCAAGCGTGTTCAGCCCGTGCAGGTCGCCGGCGACGATCTGCAGCGGCGCGACGATCGCCGCCATCCACATCGCCATCGAGAACATCATCCGCGCCGCCTGGCTCTGCCGGTCGCGCAGCAGGTGCAAGGCGCCGACCGCGCCGACGATGAACGCGACCGACAGGTAGCTCGCCAGCACCATGTGCACGAGCCGGTAGGGAAACGACGGGTTGAAGATCGATCGCCCACCAGTCCACCGGGATGAACCGGCCGTGCGGCGTCGACGGCGTAGCCCGCCGGCGTCTGCATCCAGGAATTGACCGAGAGGATCCAGAACGCGCAGATCAGCGTGCCGAGCGCCACCATGGCAGGTGGCGAACGAAGTGCAGCCCCGGCCCGACCCGCTTCATGCCGAACAGCATCACGCCGAGGAAGCCGGCTTCCAGGAAGAACGCGCGTCAGCACCTCGTAGCCCATCAGCGGGCCGATCACCGGGCCGGCCTTGTCGGCGAAGACGCACCAGTTGGTGCCGAACTCGTAGGTCATGACGACGCCGGAGACGACGCCCATGGCGAACACCACGGCGAAGATCTTCAGCCAGTAGTTGAAGAGGTCGAGGTAGACGCCGCGGCCGGTGGCGAGCCACAGCCCCTCCAGCACCGCGAGGTAGCTCGCGAGCCCGATCGAGAACGCCGGCAGGACGATGTGGAAGCCGATGGTGAAGGCGAACTGGGCGCGTGCCAGCAGGATGGCGGTCGTCACCGGCCCCTCCGTATGTTCCCGCGCGCCGCCGCTTGGCACGCGCGGGACATATAGGCGGGCTCCGCGGAAGCGTCAGGTCGGGTGCGAAAGATCAGGCGGGACGCAACCGGTCACGCCGCGCGCGACAGACCTGCCTCGTCTCCGCGGGTCAGCCGGCGCAGCCCGACGACCTGGCGCAGGTTGCCCTCGATCAGGTGCAGCTCGGCCGCCGGCATGGCTTCGAGCGCGATCTCGACATGCATGGTGGCGCCGTTGCGATGCGACCACATGCGGTCGGGGGTGAGGTCGCGCCGGGCGAACGGGGCGAGCAGGCGGGGGAGCAGGCCGGGATCGGCGTCGGCGTCGAGGAAGAAGCGCACGGACAGCACGGACGCAGGCGCGTCGGCGAGATCGGGGTCGGGCATGGGAGGATGGCTCCGGACAGGCACAGAGGGGAAGGCGCGAAACAGGCCCCGGCTGCTCAGGCAGCCGGGCGGCTAATTCGCGTCCCCGTGGTCCGGATGGTCATGGGTCGGGAGTATAGGGCGGGGTGGGGCGGGTGACCAGAGGGGCCGGCACCGGACGTTTCGTCCGTCGCCCTGCCCGGAGCTACGTCCTGATGAAGTCGACGAAGGCGCGGAGCGGCGCAGGCAGGTGGCGGCGGCCCGGATAATACAGGAACGGCCCCGAGAAGCTTTGCCACCAGGGCTCCAGGATCGGCTCGAGCGCGCCGCTGTCGAGATGCGGGCGGAGCCACGCCTCGAACAGGTGGATGATACCGAGACCGGCAACCGCCGCGTCGACCGCGAGGTCGGCTGCCGCACCCAACCGGACCGTCAGCGGCCCGACGGGATCGACCCGCAACACCTCGCCGTCACGCTCGAACTCCCAGAGCGGCGTCGCACCGCTTGCGAACCGGCCGCGCAGGCAGGCATGCGCGAGCAGGTCGCTCGGGTGCGCCGGCCGGCCACGGACGGCAAGGTAGGCAGGCGACGCGGCGGTCGCGAAACGCTGCACGCGCGGGCCGATCGGCACCGCGATCATGTCCTGCTCGAGCCGTTCGTCGTACCGGATTCCGGCATCGCACCCCGCCGCCAGCACGTCGACGAAGCCGTCCTCGACGATCACCTCCAGCCGGATGTCCGGAAACGCCTGCAGGAACGGCGTGACGATCGCCGGCAGCACGAGCCGCGCGACGGTCGCAGGGACGTTGAGCCTGAGCGTTCCCGCCGGCCGGTCGCGAAACGCGTTCACGACGTCAAGCGCGGCCTCGACCTCATCGAACGCAGGCACGAGCCGCTCGAAGAGGCGCGTTCCGGCCTCGGTCGGGGCCACGCTGCGCGTCGTGCGATTGAGCAGCCGTACCCCGAGCTTTTTCTCCAGCCGCCGTACCGCCAGGCTCAGGCTGGAGGCGGAGACGCCGCTCGCGCGCGCGCCGTCGCGAAATCCACCCGTTCGCGCGACTGCTACGAACGCCGACAGATCGGCCAGGTCCGTTGCCATTGTTTTCTATCCTGCACAACCTGTGCCGATTTGTAGGGGTTATGGCGCAACGGCGCGACGTCCATATCGGCGGTCTTCACACCTTGGGAGATCTGCCATGCCCGACGGAAACGTCGCCGACACCTTCCCGCTCGGCGGCCGCGCCGTACGGCGGTTGGGTTACGGAGCGATGCAGCTTGCCGGCCCGGGTGTGTTCGGGCCGCCGAAGGATCCCGAGGCCGCGCTCGCGGTGCTGCGCGCGGCGGTGGCGAGCGGCGTCAACCACATCGACACGAGCGACTTCTATGGGCCGCACGTCACCAACCGTCTGATTCGCGAGGCGCTGCACCCGTACGCGGACGATCTGGTGATCGTGACCAAGGTGGGCGCGGTGCGCGGCGACGACGCTTCCTGGATCCCGGCACTGGCGCCCGCCGATCTGGCGCGCGCGGTGCATGACAATCTGCGCAACCTCGATGTCGACGTGCTCGATGTCGTCAACCTGCGTGTCGGCGGCGTTCACGCCCCTGGCGCGGGATCGATCGCGGCGCCGTTCACCGCGCTGGCCGAACTGCAGCGACAGGGCCTGATCCGTCACCTCGGCCTGAGCAACGTGACGCCTTCCCAGCTCGCGGAGGGGCGCCGCATCGCGACGGTCGTGTGCGTGCAGAACCACTACAATCTCGCGCACCGCGACGATGATGCCTGGATCGACGAACTCGCGGCCGGAGGCATCGCCTATGTGCCCTTCTTTCCGCTCGGCGGCTTCACGCCGCTCCAGTCCGCAACCCTGTCGGATGCGGCGGTGCGGCTTGGCGCTACGCCGATGCAGGTGGCGCTGGCCTGGCTGCTGCGCCGCTCACCCAACATGCTCGCGATTCCCGGTACCGCGTCGATCGGTCACCTGCGCGAGAACCTCGGTGCGGCCGAACTCGCGATCCCGGACGACATCCTTGCCGAACTCGACGCGATCGGCAGGGGGCACATGCGGTAAAGTCGACCGCGGGCGCCGTTGGCGGGGCGGCCGGGGCCGATGCGTCGGGCCTCAGCGGGCCAGCGCCGCCGCCAGCACGTCCTCGCCCGGCAGGGCGGCGAGATCGGGGCGTTGCAGCACGGTCACCATCGACCCGCGCGGGGCGCACAGCGCCGGATCGGACTCGCGCGAGAACAGCACCACCGCGCGGCACCCCGCGGCGGCCAGCAGATGCATCGGGCCGGTGTCGTTGCCGACCGCGACCTCGGCGGCGCGCCCGAGCGAGGCCAGTTCCGCGAAGCCCGTCCGCCCGGTGAGATCGAGCGCCCCGGAGGCGCCCACGATCTGAGCCGCGAGCGGGCGCTCGGCGGCGGTGCCCAGCACCACCGGGGTGATGCCGCGCGCCGCCAACGCCGCGGCCAGCCGGCCGTATTGCGCCGCAGGCCAGCGCTTGCCCGGGCGGTGGCCGGAGCTGCCCGGGACCAGCAGGGCGAAGCGCGCCGGCAGGCCGAAGTCGGACAGATCGGCCCGACTCCAGCTCAGATCGCCCGGGGCGACCGTGGTGATCCCGGCCTGGCGCAACTGGCCGATCTGGCGATCGATGTCGTGCATCGCCTCGCGGTGCGGCTGGCGGTCAGGATGCGAGCAGCCGGCCGCGATGCCGGACCATTCCGGACGGCCGGCGCGAGGGAACAGGTGGAAATAGCGGCTGCTGCGCCCGGACGTCTGAAGATCGTAGACGCGCCGGAAGCCGCCCGAGATCAGCCGTCGCCGCAGCCGCAGCAGCGCCGGGGCATCCCACCAGGCCGGCCGTCCGTCCGACCAGATACGGTCGAACCAGGGCGCGCCGGCCAGCCAGCGCGCATAGGGATCGGTGGTCAGCAGGGTGATCGCGGCCTCGGGATGATGGTGGCGGATGGCCGCCATCGGCCCGAGCGACAGCACCACATTGCCGAGCGCGCCCAGCTTGATGACCAGGATGGAGTCGGAAGCGATGGCAGTTGTCCCGTGCGACGCCGCGCCGGTCTCATATCTTCCGGGGGCCGGGGTGGAAAGCGCCGGGCGGAGCGTAAAGCCTCGGCCCGGGAAGGAAAGCCGGCCGGCCTCCGCTGCGACGCAGGCAAGAAATTGTTTGCCAACACACAACCTGAAGGTGTATTTGGGATCGGTTATTGAGTGATCGGGCTCGCGATGGCCGGATTTTTCGATTTGTGGGTGTTCCTGAGCGTGACGTGCGCAACGGTATGCACCGGGTTCGTCCTGGCTGCGATGTTGCCTGCCGATCCGCTTGTGCCGGAAGGGCATGATCCGTCGGGTGACGCCGATTTCGGGGCTGGACCTGGGGCGACCGGCGCGCAATGGCTCGATCTTACATCCGAACTGGGGCGGGCGCTGCGCCGGGCGGCCCCGACGGCCGGCCGGCTCCGGGTGGTGCTGGCCAGCGCCGTGCAGTCCGGGCTTACCCTGCCGATCGACCGGCGGGCGCTGCGCGCGGCGCTCGACGGCGTGCTGGAGCAGGCGATGGACGCGGCACCGGGCGGCAAGGTGCTCCTCACCGCGCGCCGGGAGGGTTGGATGATCGAGGTCGCCGTGCTCGATGACGGCGCCGGCGTCGACCAGGAGGCAAGGCGCGGGGCGCTGCGCCCGGCGGAGTCCGCGCTCGCCCTGCAAGGCGGTAGCCTCGAAATCGCCGCGGTCGCGGGGGAGGGCACGACGGTGCGGCTCCGCCTGCCGGCGCCCACCACCGCTCGCCCGCGCACTGCCGCCCCGGGCCCCGCAACGCCGGCGGCGACGACGCCGGCCCCCGCCTCCGCTACCGGGGTCAGGGTGTCCTTCGCCGCCGGATGAGGCCGGGGGCCGTGGCGGGAACGATGCCGCTCACACGGCGCCGGCGGCATGCAGGGCCGTGATTTCCGCCGCGCCATAGCCGAGTTCGCCCAGCACCGCATCGGTATCCGCGCCCAGCGCCGGCACCGGGCCCATCGGCGCCTCCGTATCGGCGAAGGTCACCGGCGGCAGCAGCGCGCGCACCGGGCCGGCCGGGGTAGCGGTCTCGCGCCAGCGGTCGCGGGCAGCGAGCTGGGGGTGCTCCCACAGCTCGCGCGGGGTGTTCAGCCTGCCGTTGGCGATGCCGGCACGATCGAGCCGCTCCACCACCTCGGCCACGGTCTTGTCGGCGAAGAACGCCTCGATCAGCGCCGTGAGTTCGTCCCGGTGCGCGCGGCGGGCGACGTTGCTGGCGAAGCGCGGGTCGGTGGCGAGCTCCGGGCGTGCCAGCACCTCGGTGCAGAAAACCGCCCATTCGCGTTCGTTCTGCAGGCCGAAGATCACCTGGCCGTCCTGCGTGCGGTGCACGCCATAGGGGACAAGCAGCGGATGGCTGGTCGGCACCCGTTCGGTGAGCGAGCCGGCGTAGCCCCAGCGCAGCGCCGAATGCGTCATCCATTCCGCCAGCGCATCCAGCATCGCCACCGTCACATGCGCGCCCACCCCGGTGCGTTCCCGTCGCAGCAGCGCCGCCAGCACGGCGGACTGCGCGTACATCCCGGTGGCGATGTCGGCGATCGAGATGCCGACCCGCGATGGCTCCGCCTCCGACCCGGTGACGCTGATCAGCCCCGATTCGGCCTGGATCAGCAGGTCGTATGCTTTCTTGCGCGCGAACGGCCCGCTTTCGCCGTAACCTGAGATGTCGCAGACGACGATGCGCGGAGTGCGCGCCGCCAGCGCCGCGTAGCCGAGGCCGAGCCGCGCCGCGGCCCCCGGCGCCAGGTTCTGCACCACCACGTCGGCGCGCGCCGCCAGGCGGTCGAGCACCGCGCGGCCCTCGGGGTGTTTCACATCGAGCGTCAGGCTGCGCTTGCCGCGGTTCAGCCAGATGAAGAAGCTCGACTGGCCGAGCACGAAACTGTCGTAGCCGCGGGCGAAATCGCCGCCCCCGGGGCGTTCGATCTTGATGACCTCGGCGCCGAGGTCCGCCAGGTGGCGGGTGCACAGCGGCGCCGCCACCGCGTGTTCCAGCGCCAGCACGCGGTAGCCTTCCAAGGGACGAATGGTAGGAGGGGGGCGAATGGCGGGAGGCACGGTCGCGGTTCTCCGTCTGCAAGGCGGGCCAGCAAAGTCCGCCGCCGCCGGCCTGTCAAAGCGTGCCGAGGCGCGCGAGGGTCGCCGCCACGCCCGGTAGCACTTCGAACATCTCCCGCGCCCCGGGCCCGGCGAAGCCCTGCGCGATCGCCGCCTCCACCACCGCGACCAGCGGCGCGGCGGAGCCGGCCACGTCGCACAGCAGCACCGGCTTGGCGTGCCGGCCGAGCTGGCGCCAGGTGAGGATCTCCACCGTCTCGTCCAGGGTGCCGAGCCCGCCCGGTAAGGCGACGAAGGCGTCCGACAATTCGAACATCAGCCGCTTGCGCGCCTGCATGCTGTCGGTGGTGATGAGGTCCGCGACCCGTGGGTGCGCCACCTCGCGGCGGCGGAGGAAGGCCGGCATCACCCCGGTCACCTGCCCGCCGGCGGCCAGCGCCGCATCGGCCAGCACCCGCATCAGCCCGATGCCGCCGCCGCCGTAGACGAGCCGCAGCCCGGCCTCCGCCAGCCCGCGGCCGAGGGCGGCGGCGGCGGCGGGGAAGGCGGGGTCGTTGCCCTCGCGGGAGCCGCAGAACACGGCGACGGCACGCAGTCCGGTCATCGGCGGGGTTCCTTGTCCCAGAGCCTGAAAAGCAATCGCTCTTGTGAAAAAGCGCCCGGTGTCATTGCTCGGATTTTCAGGCGGTTTTGGCGGCCGGCGGGCATTCTTTCACGTTCTCAGCTCGGCTCTCCGCAATTTCGCGGCGTCGTGGGGGCAATCTCGCGAGCCGGCTGCTGATCGGAGCCGGGGGACGACGACGGGGCGCGCACCGGGACCGGCGGCCACCGGTCCCGATGCAGCTTCGCAGGATGGCCGCGAAACCAGGGGGAGATACAAGGGCCACGGAGGCCACGTGCTGCCCCGGCCGTCGGGGAGGCACAAAACCTCCGTACCTCCGCGCTTCCTCCGTGGTGGAATTCAGCGATTTCGCGAGCCGCACGATCCACGCGGCAGGTGCGGCGGGACCACGCCAACCGTGGCCCGCATCGATCCGCGAGCTCAGCCCTCCTGCAGCCGCTCGGCGACGAAATTCAGCCGGTCCTGGCCCCAGAATATCTCCTCGCCGATGACATAGCTCGGCGCACCGAACACGCCGCGGTCGAGCGCGCTCCTTGTGTCCGCCGCGCGCCGCTCCGCCCAGTGCGGATCCGCGCCGAGTTTCATCACCGCGTCCGCATCGAGGCCGACATCGGCGATCAGCGCGGCGAGCGTTGCTGCCTCGCCGGTATCCTTCTCCTCCTGCCACAATGCCTTCAGGACGCGATGGGCCAGCGCGATCGCCGGCGCGTCGCCGATCGTCTCCCGTACCGCGATGACGCAGGAGGCCGCGGGCAGTTCCGCGGCGGGAAAGAATTTTGGCTGGATGTGGATGGGAATGCCGAGATGGCGGCGCCAGCGCGCCAGTTCCATCAGCCGGTACGCCTGGCGTTGCGGCGCGCGCCTGGGCAGGGGCAGGCCGCCGGAGGCGGGGAAGATCGTGCCGAAATCCACCGGATGGATGCGCAGGCTGGCGCCGTGGCGGGCCGTCAGCGCCTCGATCCGCGCGGCGCCGAGATGCGTCCAGGGCGAATTCAACGAGGCGTAGTAGTCGATATGCAGGCCCATGCGGTCCTCCCCGAACGGTTTCGATGCCGGCACGGCACGGTCGGCACATCCGTGCCGACCGTGCATCCCGGGGGCGGCCGATCCTGGCTTTCCCGCGGCGATCCTGGTCGCGCCGGCACCGTCGCGCAAGCGGCCATGCGGCGACCGGAGGGCACGCGCACGAACATCCCCGCGAACATCCCCACGAACATTCCCACGAACATCCCTCTGCGGCTCGCGCGGGAGCGACCCCCTACAACGTATCGTATCAAGAATGACGCGTCCGGCCGCGGCGGCCGGCCGGCCGGCGATCAGAGGCAGTTGTCCGTGCAGACCGCCGCGCGATAGGCACCGGCCGCGCGGGACCAGCGGAAGCGCAGATGCGAACTCGGCGCCAGGGTGAAAATCGCGCGCGTGAGCGTCACGTCGAACGGCGCCTGCCCGGGACGGCGGATCGTCAGCGCGACGCGCCCGCCGAGGACCCCATTCATCGCCGCCGCGATCGCCTTGGCGTCCATCCCCCGCACCGTGCGCCCGTCGATCCGCGCGATGCGGTCCCCCGCGCGCAACCCTGCTTGCGCCGCCGGACCGCCGACGATGGTGGACCGGATCGTCACGGTTCCGCCCTGCTCGGCAACCGCGGCGCCGACGCCGATCCTGCCGGTCCAGGGCCGCGCGGCGTAGTCGGCGTCGGTCGGACGCACGATCAGGTCGAAATGCCCCGCCGTGCGGGTGCGCGCCACCACCAGCAGGTTCGCCGCGTCAGTGTCCTGGTGATTGCGCGTGCCGTTCTTGTTCCAATCCCCGGCGATCAGTTGCTCCGCGTGCATCGGGACGGCGAGGACGCGGCGGAGCTCGCCGCCCTCGATCGCATACAGACACAGCGCGGAAAAACGCCCCCCGCCGCCCGAATACATGTCCCGCCAGACCACCCGCAGCCCGAACGCGGTCTGGCCCGGGGCGATGCGATAGGCGGCGAGATCGAAACGACCGATCTCCGCCGGCGCAACGGGCCCGCCGGCGTCCTGCGCCGCCTCCGGCGCGGGCAGATCCGACAGGCCCCAATCGACCGCCGTGCGGATCGGCCCGCCCCCGGCGATCAGCCGCGGGGCCGTGCCGGGACCGGCCGCGATCACGCCGAGATAGACATGCAACTTCGGCTCGTTCCTGCTTTCCGGCTGCGCGCAGCGCGGGGCGTCCGGCGTGTCGGAATAGGGCGCGGCCCCGCCGGTGCAGACGATCGCGACGAACTGGCCGGGATGGCCCGGCCAGGGCCTGGCGCCGACCAGGCGGCGCGGCGCGCTGTCCGTGGCGGGCACCAGCAGTGCGGCGATGCGCGCGGCGGGAAGTGCCGGCGGCGGCGGCACGCCGAGGCCGGGAGCGCCGGACGCGGCGGCGATCGCGGGCGCCGCCGGCAACGCGGCGAGCAGCCACAGGAGCGCGCCGAACATCCAGCACCGCGAGGAAGGCAGGAGGCGCGAGGCGGACATCGGATCGGCTCCGGAGCGGTGGGATGCGCCCCGTTGCTACCCCGATCCGTGCGCCGCGTCGATACGACCCCTGCCCGCGCCCTTGCCCGCATCGCCCCGCGCCGCCAGGCGCAGCCGCGACCGGGAGGCGGCGGGCCTAATCCGCCTCGCCCGCCGCCGGCACGAGGTGCGAGAGGAACACCTCGGCGCAGGCGCGCCAACTGAAACGTTCCGCATGTGCGCGGCAGGCGGCGCGATCGCCGGCGAGCGCCGTCCGCACCGCCGCGGCCAGATCGGCGTCCACCGCGCCCACGCGCCCGACGGCGCCGGCCAGCACGTCGATCGGCCCGGTCACCGGGAACGCCGCCACCGGCGTGCCGCAGGCCAGCGCCTCCAGCAGCACGAGGCCGAACGTATCGGTCAGGCTCGGGAACACGAAGGCGTCCGCCCCGGCATAGGCGCGCGCCAGCGCCGGCCCGTACAGCGGGCCGGTGAAATGCACCGCCGGATAGCGCCGGCGCAGCGCCGCAAGCTGCGGGCCGGCGCCGACCACCACTTTCGATCCCGGCAGATCGAGATCGAGGAAGGCGCCGATGTTCTTCTCCACCGCCACCCGCCCGACATAGAGCAGCACCGGCCGCGGCAGCCCCCAGTCCTCCCGCGGCTCCGGCCGGAACAGGTCGAGGTCGACGCCGCGCGACCAGGCGCGCAGATGGCGGAAGCCGCGCACCGCGAGGTCGTGGCGCAGGCTTTCGGTGGCGACCATCGTGCCGCAGCCGGCGCCGTGGAAGCGGCGCAGCCAGGCGTACATCGGCCGCACCGGCAGCCGTGTGCGCGCCTGGAGGTATTCGGGAAAGCGGGTGTGGAAGGCGGTGGTGAAATCGAACCCCTCCCGCCGCGCCCAGCGCCGCGCCGCCAGGCCGAGCGGGCCTTCGGTCGCGATGTGCAGCGCCTCGGGGCGAAACGCCTCGATCATCGCCGCGAGCCGCCGGCCGGGGCGCAGCGCCAGGCGGATGTCGGGATAGGTCGGGCACGGCAGGGTGCGGAAGCGGTCCGGACCGATCACCTCCACCACATGGCCCATGGCACGCAGTTCGGCGGCAACGGTCGACAGGGTGCGGACCACGCCGTTCACCTGCGGCATCCAGGCGTCGGTGACGATCAGGATACGGTGCGAGGCGGCCGGTGGCAGCACGTCGGCGGGCTCCGGCGCCAGCAAATCGGGCGCAAGAAGAGGGGGCGGAAGCAGCGGGCCGGCAAGCGGGGGGGCCAGAAGCTCGGGGATCATGTCAGGCAGGTTGCGCCACCCCGACCCGGCGCGGCGCGGCAAAGGACAGCCCCTGGCGCGCCGCCCAGTCGATCAGTTCGAGCCGCCCGTCGTGGTGCTCCACCAGCGCGGTGCAGCTTTCCACCCAGTCGCCGTCGTTGATGTACAGCACGCCCGCGACCTCCCGCATTTCGGCATGATGGATGTGCCCGCACACGACGCCGTCGAGGCCGCGGCGGCGGGCCTCGGCGGCGAGCGCGGTTTCGAACCGGTCGATCGCCTTCACCGCTTCCTTCACCCGCCGCTTGAGCCAGACCGACAACGACCAGTACGGATAGCCCAGCCGCCGGCGCACCGCGTTGAACCAGCGGTTCAGCACGAGTGCTGCGGTGTAGGCACTGTCGCCCAGCAGGGCGAGGAACTTCGCGTAGCGCACGACGCTGTCGAACGCATCGCCGTGGATCACCAGCAGCCGCTTGCCGGCGGCGGTGATGTGCACCGCTTCGGAGGCAAGGCGGATGCCCGCGATCTCGAGCCCGCCCGGCATCGCCGGATCGACCCAGGCGCGGAACAATTCGTCGTGGTTGCCCGGGATATACGTGACCTCGGTGCCGGCACGGGCGTGGCGCAGGATCAGGCGCAGCACCTCGTCGTGCTGCGCATCCCAGTACCACGACCGGCGCAGCCGCCAGCCGTCGATGATGTCGCCGACCAGATAGAGCTGGGCGCAGCTCGTGCGGCGCAGGAAATCGGCCAGGAAGTCGCTGCGGCAGCCGCGGGTGCCGAGATGGGTGTCGGAGATGAACACGGCGCGGTACTGCGGGCGGAGGTTCGGGCCGGTGGCCCCGAGGCTGCCCGGCATCCCGATGGCGGCGGTGCTGCTGCTGTGGGTCATGACGGCGGCACAAGAACCGCTGCGCCCGCGTCGCACGAGTGAAACTTCCATGACCCGGAGCGAAATGACGGCGCCGGTGCAAAGTCATCCTGCGGTCACTGCGGTGTCATCGCCCCGACACGTCGGGCTGCGATTGGAACAGTTTACGCTCCCGTCGCGCACCGAGTTGTATCATTCCAATCCCGATGTCCTGACCCGATGGTGATCATTTTCAACCCCGCCGCCGGCAACCGGCGAGTCTACCGGCTGTGGCGCGTGCTCGACATCCTCGCCGCCAACGGCATCCGCTGCGAGGTGCTGCGCACCGGCGGCGCCGGCGACGCCCGCGCGCTCGCCGCTGCCGCCGCAGCGGCAGGTGCGGACCTGGTGGTCGCGGCCGGCGGCGACGGCACGATCGCCGAGGTGGCGTCCGGGCTGCTTGCGACCAGGGTGCCGCTCGGGGTGATCCCGCTCGGCACCGCCAACGTGCTGGCGCGGGAATACGCGCTGCCGTTCGCCCCGCGCGCGGTAGCCGCGGCGCTGGCCTTCGGCCGCACCCGCCCGTTATGGCCCGGCCTTGCGACCAGCGCGGACGGGCCGCCGCGGCTGTTCGTACAGATGCTGGGCGTGGGGTTCGACGCCGCGGTGGTGCACGGGATCAGGCCGGGGTTGAAGCGGCTGCTCGGCCGCGGCGCCTATGTGGCCGAAACCCTGAAGCGCCTCCCCGGCTACGACTTCGCCCCGGTGCGGGTGCGCCTGGACGGGGTGGAGACCGAGGCCGCAAGCGTGATCGTGAGCAAGGGCCGGCTCTACGGTGGGCCTTACCTGCTGGCCCCGGAGGCACGTCCGGGCGAGCCCGGATTCTCGGTGGTGCTGTTCGAGCGGTCCGGCCCGCGCGCGGCACTGTGCTACGGCGCCGCCCTGCCGCTCGGGCGGCTGGCGCGGATGGCGGGCGTGCGCCGGGTGCGGGCCGCACGGGTGGAATTCCCGGCCAATCGCGCACTCGCCGCGCAGGCCGACGGCGATCCGGCCGGCACCGCGCCCCGACTGGTCGCGGACGCCCCGGCGCCGCTCGCGCTGGTCGTGGGCTGACCCCGGCTTGCCCCCCGGCAGCCCGTCCCTGGGGCGATCGCCCGGCCGGCTTGACGTTCGCCCCTTGAACCGGCTGGCGATTTGGGGATGATGGCGCCTTACCGTGCCGAGGCGGCCTCCTCGGCCCTTGCCGCAACGGGTCGGGGAATGAGCGAGCACGCGCACGGCACCACCGTCATCAGAAGCTCCGGGCTGAAGCAGCCCTACCACCTGGTCGATCCCAGCCCGTGGCCGATCGTGGGTGCGGTCTCCGCGCTGCTGATCGTGCTCGGCATCGTCTTCGCCGCGCATTACGGCACCTATACGTTCCTGGTCCTCGGCGCGCTGCTGGCGTTCACCACCATGTTCTTCTGGTGGCGCTCGGTGTTGCGGGAAAGCCGCACGCCGGGGATGCATAGCGCGGTGGTACGACTCGGGCTGCGCTACGGGATGATGTTCTTCATCTCCTCGGAGGTGATGTTCTTCGTCGCCTTCTTCTGGGCGTTCTTCAACTTCGCGCTGTTCCCCGAGCACGTCGCCGGGGTTGCGCATCCGATCTGGCCGCCGCCGGGGATCCACTCGATCGATCCGCTCGGCCTGCCGATCCTGAACACGATGATCCTGCTGCTCTCAGGCACCACCGTCACCTGGGCGCACCACTCATTGCTGCACAACGACCGCAAGGGACTGGTCACGGGGTTGGCGCTTACCGTGTTGCTCGGCCTCGCGTTCACCTGCTTCCAGGCGTGGGAGTTCACCCATGCGCCGTTCCATTTCGTGGGCGGCGGCGTCTATCCGTCGGTGTTCTTCCTCGCCACGGGCTTCCACGGGTTCCACGTGATCGTCGGCACCTGCTTCCTGGCGGTGTGCTGGTTCCGCGCCCGGCGCGGGGATTTCACGCCCGAGCGGCATTTCGGCTTCGAGGCGGCGGCCTGGTACTGGCACTTCGTCGACGTCGTGTGGCTGTTCCTGTTCACCTGCGTCTATGTCTGGGGGGCGAGCGCCATCGTTGCCGGCTGATCCAGCCTCGACCGATCGCGCCGCCGCCGATCCAACCGCGGTCGGTCAAGCCGCGATCGAGCCGGCCTCGACAACTCCGGTCTCGCCAATGCCGGTCTGGGCCGGGCCGCCGCCGTCGCTGCTGACGGTGGCCCTGCGCGGGCGTTGCCCCCGGTGCGGGCAGGGACGGCTGTTCCTGGGCGTGCTGACGATTCGCGATCGCTGCGACGTCTGCGGCCTCGACCTACGTGGCAACGACGCCGGGGATGGCGCACCGGTGGGGGTGATGTTCGTGCTCGGCCCGATCCTGGTCATCCTGGCGTTCTGGATGGAGGTGCGGTTCGACCCGCCGCTCTGGGTGTTCGCCGTGGTGCTCGGGCTGGTGACGGTGCCGCTGGCGATCCTGCTGATGCGGCCGGCCAAGGCGGCGCTGGTCGGCATCCAATATCGCTACCGCAGCTCGGAAATGGGGCACTGAGGCGGCGCGGCCTGGCGCCGCGCCTTGCCCGTTGGCGACCGATGTCAATCCCCTCCCCCGCACCGCCCCGGCCCGTCGGAACCACCGAACGACGCCCGGATCTTCGCCCCCCCTGCCGCTTCCCCTGGCGCCGGCTGCTGTGGCCGGGCCTGATGACGGCGGTCATGGTGGCGATCCTGATCTCCCTCGGGGTCTGGCAGGTGCACCGGCTGGCCTGGAAGGAACGCATCCTCGCCCGTATCGCCGCGGCCGAGGCCGCGCCGGCGATCCCGCTGCCGCCGCATCCCGGCCCGTTCGTGAAAGTCGCGGTGACCGGCCGGTTCCTGCCCGACCGCGCGGTGCATTTCGGCGACGTGGTGCGCGATACCCCGGGCGGGCCGGCGATGGGCACCGACCTCGTGGTGCCTCTGGCGCGCCCCGACGGGCCGCCGGTGCTGGTCGATCGCGGCTGGATCCCGCTCTCCTTCGCCGCCCCCGTCGTCTGGCCCCAGGGAAGTGGGCCCCAGGGGGATACGAACGGCAAGGTGACGGTCGACGGCTACGTCGCCGCCGCCGAGCATCCCGGCTGGTTCACACCCCGGCCGGAACCGGAGCAGCGCCAGGTCTATGCACTTGACCCGGCGGCGATCGCGCGGATGGCCGGGCTGCAGCGAGTGGCGGGGTTCACCTTGATCGCGCTGGGGCGCGAGGAGCCGGGGGTCTATCCCGTGCCGGCGCGGTCCCTGCCGCGACCGCCGAACCACCATCTGGTCTACCTGACGATCTGGTTCACCCTGGCCGGCGCGCTGGTGGTGATCTTCGGCGTGTGGGCGCGGGACGTCGTGCGGGGAACGACGAAGCCGTAGCGCCAAGCGCCCGTCGACCTGACCCGGTGCACGGAGCGGCGGGCGGGCACGGAAATGGCCCGGATCGCGCGCCGACCTGGAACGCGGCAACCAATCGCCCGGACAGATCGATCCCATCGCCAAACGCTCTTGGACGCGCCCCTGCCTCGGTCACCAGATACGCGGCCTCGGCAACGGAAGATGTCCATGTCCCGCCCCTCCCCGGCCCTGCTCCGTTCTCTTGTTCCCGGCGTGCTGCTGTGTGTCGGCGTCACCGCCGCCGCCACCGCGCTCGAGTCGCTCGAAGCCCGCGTCTTCGGCCGCGCCTGGCTGGAGGCGCTGGTGCTCGCCATCCTGCTCGGCGCGGCGATCCGCACCGCCTGGACCCCGCACAGACGCTGGTTTCCCGGCATCCAGTTCAGCGCCAAGACGGTGCTGGAAGTGGCGGTGATGCTGCTCGGCGCCTCGGTGAGCGTGCAGACCCTGGCCCAGGTCGGACCGGGGCTGCTCGCCGGCGTGGTCGGCGTGGTCGCGGTCGCGATCGGCGCCAGCTACGGCCTCGGCCGGCTGCTCGGCCTGCCCCGGCGGATGGCGGTGCTGGTCGCCTGCGGCAATTCGATCTGCGGCAACTCGGCAATCGCCGCGGTCGCCCCGGTGATCGGGGCGGACAGCGACGACATCGTCGCCTCCATCGCCTTCACCGCGGTGCTCGGCGTCGTGGTGGTGGTGGGTCTGCCGCTGCTCATCGCGCCGCTCGGGCTGAGCGGGATGCAATACGGCGTGCTGGCGGGGCTGACGGTCTATGCGGTGCCGCAGGTGCTGGCGGCGACCATGCCGGTCGGCGCGCTGGCGGTGCAGATCGGCACCCTCGTCAAGCTGGTGCGGGTGCTGACCCTGGGGCCGGTGGTGCTGGCGCTGTCCTTGGCGACCAGCAAGCTGCGCGAGGCGCCGGACGAGCTTCCCCCGCATCTGACCGCCGGCGACCGCCCGGCAGCGGGGCGGCCGCCGCTGCACCGGCTGGTCCCGTGGTTCATCCTGGGCTTCCTCGGGCTGGCGGCGCTGCGCTCCTTGGGGTTGGTGCCGCAGGCGAGCCTGGCGCCGATCGCGGGGCTGACCAACTGGCTGACGATCCTGTCGATGGCGGCGCTCGGGCTTGGCGTGGACGTGCGGATGGTGGCGCGCGCCGGGGTTCGGGTGACGATGGCGGTGACCGGGTCGCTGGCGGTTCTGGGGGTGATCGCGCTGGGGCTGATCCGGGTGCTGGGGCTGGCGTGAGGGGGCGGGTGCGCGTGCGCCGGCGGGGCCTGCACGCCGCTTGAGGCGGCCCGCCCGACCGCGTCCCGTCCCGAGTGTCGCGTCCCGCTTGACCCCCCAGGGTGCGCCCGGCGATATGCCGCACGCCGATCAGCCCGGAGCGAGAACGCCTGATGTCGAAACCCGATTGGAACACACGCTACGCGCAATCGGATCACCTGTTCGGCGCAGCGCCCAACGAATTCCTCCGCCGCGAGGCCCATCGCCTGGCGCCGGGGAGCCGCGTTCTCTGCATCGCCGACGGCGAGGGCCGCAACGGCCTCTGGCTCGCCGAGCAGGGGCACCGCGTCACCTCCTTCGATGCCTCGACCGTCGCGGTGGAGAAGGCGCGCGCCTGGGCGCGGTCCCGCGAGGTCACGATCGATGCGCATCTCTCCGGCGTCGATGACTGGGACTGGGCGGCGGACGGGTTCGATGCGGTCGTTGCGATCTTCGTGCAATTCGCCGATCCGGCGATGCGCACGCGCCTGTTCGCCGGGATGTGGCGCACGCTGAAGCCGGGCGGGCTGCTCCTGGTCGAGGGCTACACGCCGAAGCAGCTCGACCACCGCACCGGCGGGCCGGGCGATGTCGCGCATCTCTACACCGACGCGATGATGCGCGATCTGCTGCCCGCGGCGGAGGTGCTGCTGCTGCGCAGCTACGAGGCGGTGATCGAGGAAGGCCCGGCGCATTCCGGCCTGTCGGGGCTGCTCGACCTGGTCGCCCGGCGCCCGGCCGCCTGAACCGCGTGCCGGCGGATCGAGACTCCATATTCCTGGCGGAGCCGACAGCGATGCAACGTGAGATCCAGGCCGTCGTGGCCGCGCAACTGGCGATCGACGACAGCGACATGCGGCTGTTTCGTGCGCTGCCGACGCCGGCGCGGGAGGCGGTCGGCCCCTTCGTGTTCGTTGACCACTACCGTTCCGGCACCGCGCGCGGCATCGGCGACCGGCCGCATCCGCATGCGGGGATCGAGGTCATCAGCTACCTGCTGGAAGGCGGGATGGAGCATCGCGACAGCATGGGGTTCCGCGACCGCCTCGGGCCGGGCGACGCGCAGTGGATCCGGGCCGGACGCGGCATTCTGCATGCCGAACAACCGTCCGGCGCGCGGCACGGGTTGCAGCTTTGGACCAGCCTGCCGCCGGGGGAAAAATTCGCCGAGCCCGCCTATGCGTCCTGGCGCGCCGCCGCCATTCCGCGGGTTGATCGGCCGGGCGCGCGGGTGGCTGTGATCGCCGGTCGGGTCGGGGACGCCGAGGGGCCGATGCATCTCGCCACGCCGACGGTGTTCGCGCATGTGCGCCTGGAACCGGGGGCTTCGGTGACGCTGCCGGTCGATGCGGAAGCGGAGCTGGGGGTCTATGTGATCGAGGGCGGGCTTGCGGGCGGGCCTGGCCGGGTGCTTCCGGTGGGGGCGCTGGCGCTGCTCGCGCCGGGCGAAGCGGTGGGGCTGACGGCGTCCGAGCGGGGCGCCGATCTTGCGATCATCGGCGGGGTTCCGGCGGCGCGGCCGATCCTGTTCTCCGGTCCGTTCGTGATGGACTCGGTGGAGAATCTGGCGCGGGCGAAGCAGGATTTCCTGGCGGGGAAGATGGGGCGGCTTGAGGGGGTGCCGTTCTGAACGTCTGACCCTGGGTCCGGGGGGAGTGGGGCTTTCCCTCGCGGCAGCGCAGGCCGCTCGCTCGGGCCGGTGCCGCCGGCCGGCCATTCCGCTCGGTCCATTTGCGCCTGTTGGCGGCCATTGGCGTTCATTTGCGTTTCAGCCCGTCTTCTGTCGGCCGCACATCAACAGGGCTCGCGACAAGAGCGTTCGGCATTGACGCAACGACGTCCGGTCCTGAATTGAGCCTGGTGCTGCCGGGTGCGGGACCACGCTGGAGCGCCGGGCGGCACTTGTTTTCTTCTTCTCTAGGTCTCTGCGATCTCTGCGCTTACTCAGCAGGTGGTAAGTGGGCCGGCGACCCGGCACAAAAGCCCAGTCTAAGACAAGCGCCCTTAGGACAGCGTGTCGCCTTGCTTACCAACTCCTGAGTAATGTCTGGGTACGCGGCAGCACGGGCGGTGGGGCGAGGAGATGTTGGTTGCCGCGGGTTCAGTTGACGCATGGCGGTGCGGCAGGCGGCCCGGAATTTTAACACAGCGGTCGCAGAGAGCCAGAGGTCGCAGAGAAGAAAAGGAATTCGGTGGTTGACGGGGGGTGTGTCAGTTCGAATTTTGGCTTTCGACCATGGCCAACCGGTCCAATCACCGCGTCGAACGACGGCATGTGGCCGGAAGCGGACTGGCGGTTTAGGAGTGCTCCTGTGCAAAGAGTTACCGTTTGTTCAGCTTGGCGCCGATGGCCGCCCTTTGGCCGACCATGGGCGAGAAATTGGTCCCAACGTGCTACCCGCGTCGGCGTCAGCGCCGGGATGAGGGCGGCCGCACACCGCCTCGGCGCTTGATGCCAGCCTCTACGCGGAAGATGTCAGGCATGTTGATCCGCTTCTCCGTACGGAACTCGACCACGCCAATATTGGCCAGAGCACGCAGCAGCGCCTCCTCCGGACCGTCCCGTCCGGTGACAAGCTCCAGCGGCAACCGGCTGGTCTCGCTTCGAGCCGTGGACCGCAGGTCTGCCACCGTTTTGCGCTCGGTCCAACGACGTATGAAGACGGAGGGATCGCAGGGGACCTCGAGTCCATCGAGGGCACCCAATACTTTGTCGATCCAGTCGTAATCTTCTTTCAACTGAATGACGCGCACGCGCGACGCGTCCTGCACGCCAGCGCGGAGACCGTTGTAGTCGATGACCGTATCGCGCGGTACCGGACGGTACACGGCCGCACGCTGCAGTGCTGTGATGAAACTGCGCGGGCTGGTCTCGCCGAACGTGTCGGCGAGATGATCATAGAGCCAAGTGTAGGTGCGACCGCGCTTCGGGCCTGCTCCCATGAACTCCCCCGCGAGACGATAGAAGAGCTGCTCCTGCAGATCCTCGTCGCGGAGCAACTCGCCGCCCAAGTCCTCCAACGCGCCGGAGCCCGCTAGCCGAAACAGGGCGGCGCGCACCTTCTTCTCCTTAAGCAGGAAATTGAAGAGGAGCCCGAACAACTCACCACGCCTCCAGACGAGGCTCACCGCGTCCGACCGGATCTTAGAAGCATCCGCGAACCGAAAGAGCGAGTCGTCTTTGGACTGGTCCGTCCGCATGAAGACCTTGGCCTTCATTGCGCGAAAACCCCGCATGTCTAGCGCCAAGCGAAGGATGCCTTCAGTCAGCGGTGTAATGAGCTCCCAATCTTTGCCGAGACGGTCCAGCGCATCAAAGACAAGTAGAAAGGTCCGCTTACGATCTAGAAAACTTCCGTCGGCGCGGCGGAGCGCTGCCTCTAGGCGTTCGACGTCGGCCTTCATCCAGTCCAGGATATCTCGGAGCGACGTTGGCAAATCCTCGCCGATCTCTGCCCGTAGTGCGCTAACGAGCACCGCACGCCAGATCGTCTCCGGCTCATGACCCTGTGCCCTCAGCTCCGCAAGCACAGCTGGCGATGGCGCTGGTCCATTGTCCTTTCCGGCGGCCTCGTGAAAGCCGAGCGTCGCCCGCATCTGCAGAAGCGGCAATCGCGGATAAAAGCCGGCGACCTTATCGCGCGTCTCATCGTGGGTAAGCACCGAGGACCAAAAGCTTTTTCCTACCCCACGGTTGCCGATCACCAGCGATCGTTGAGGATCCAGCGCGTTAACGTGGGCAGCCGGTGCGAAGATCGCCTCCGGCTCGGGTGGATTGTTGGCCTGATGGGCGGCGCCAGGTTGCAGGTTGCAAATCGCGTCGCGCAGAACCTCAAGATCGCCGCTGGAAGCTCTGGACTCTCTCATGTTCTCAGACCGATCTTTTCGCTCAGCGCCTCGACGAACATCCCAAACGTTCGCTCATATAAGTGATGAGCGAGCTGATCACCCTGCTCAAGCGGGTCGAATTCGGCGTAATTGCTGTCATCGATGATAGGCCACGCATAATGAGGGGCCGTAACGTCGTCATAATCGAAGTTAAAAGCATCCTCTTCGATTCCTTCTTCGACGTCGTACAGCGTGTCGGCAAACATTTCAAAAGCGTTGGTCCGAAAGTCGGCCTGACCTTGAGCCCCACCCCGCGCCTTGGCCTGTACCATACGAAGGCGGTAGCGCCAGTCCTTTTCTCCCGAGACATGCGGACGGAATCGCGCGAGATGAGCAAGAAAATACCGGTATCCGGCGAAAGTCTGTGGCGTGTTGACGCCAAACAGAAGGACCTCAGCACCCAGTCCAAGCACCGCGGCCGCAGTCGCCTCGTTCAGACCGGCGCGGGCGTCTATGAGCACCGCGTCGTATCGAGTGCGCGAGCACAGCCTCGTTACCAACGACCGTGTCCGGTCCAGGAACGAGACAGTCCGACCATCTGCATCAAGGCGCTCGACATAAGCACGCGCAATTTTGCCCAGCACATTCTCGGGACGGGCGTCGCTTGTACTGCCGACCGCTGGGGCCACATGGATCAGCCCGTTCTCGGCCAAGCTGCTCGCACCGATCAGCTCGTCCAAAAACACGTCGTCGACATCCTGTAGACCAGATTCGACAAAGTAATCCAGTGTGCCGAAGCGGGGAGGCTTGCGCAGCAGTATGGCGCCCAATCCCGGCGCCTCAAGATCAAGATCAACGACCAGCAGGTTATGGCCAGTCCGTGACAGCGCGGCGGTCGCGACCGCCAGCGCAGTGGAGCGCCCTACCCCGCCTTTGTGACTGGCGAACACGACGATCGGCGGAAGGCCAGGGATGGGCTCAAGGGGCGGCCGCATCCAGTCCTGGCCGACGACACGCCGCTCAACCAAGCGGATGAAGCCGGTAAACTCGGCCGTCTGGATGTACTCCGGGAAGCTGTCTGATGTTTCGGCAAGGGCGGAATCAAAAAGATCCTCGGGCGACGCAACTGGCGCTTGCGTATCCACCCATGGCGCGAGTGCTCCGGCTGCACGACGGATCTCCGCGACTGCCTCATCACGCAGCGGCGCGAGCATCACAAACGTCAGGCGTCCGGCGGCGTCGCGCAGAAAAATGTGATTCGCCATTTCGTCCGCGCCGATCACGTCGTGAATTAGCGCAACGAAGCGCGGCATGGCTTCGTCGTAGCGGATCATGGCCCTCGCCTCAGGTTGGCGGCCGCTAGCGCGCGGTTCGCGTCCGTGCGCCAGCGACGGAATTGGTCTTGGTCGACAACGCCATCATTTGCGTAGCGAATATCGATACTCCAGTTCTTCATGAAGTCGACCTGTTCGAGTACAGTGAAGATGGCGTGCCTCCGTCGGCCTTGCAGCGTCTTCTTGGCGCCATCCACAAGCTTAGGCAGGTAAATCTGTGGCGCGCCCGACGCCGGCCGAGCCGCCAAGATCGCCGACTTGATCGCGCATTCGACAGCGAAACCGATCAGGTAGCCGGCTCCTTGAAATCGGCCGGCCTTCGCGAGCTGGTCGGCATCAGCCGAGTGACGCAACGCGGAATCTGCGTAAGCTTCTGGCACTGACCCTCCTGTCCTCCGGCCCAGTCTATAGCACGCCGTCACCGCTGCGGGAGAGGCATTATGCCCCGAAACGCAGAGGCTCCGTCCGCGATAGGACGGACACCCATGACCATGGGCGCTTGCCGGAAGCTCGCCTTCGCCGAACCGCGCCGGTCACGGTCGCCTCGGGCTGAAAATGGCTTCGTCGGACGGTCTGGTCGATGAAACCGACGAGCTTGTCCCGGAGCGCCCAGCATGTCGATGGTGACCTGTCTCAGGGGCTACATGACGACAATGTACTGGAAGGGCGCGAGCTTGGGCGTCAGCCACAACATCGCCGGCGCGAAGCGCAACTTGTTCGCGGTCGCCAAGAACTGCGCGGCAATCGTGGCGGCCACGCTATCTTACCAGACCGATCAGAGCACCATCGAAGATGGCCAAACTACACCTGGATGGTTCGTTTTCCGAACGTCCTTAAGCTAGACGATCATTCCCGCCAATACATGAAGGCGGCGATCCCGCCCGAGCAGGTCCCGCTGACCTGAGCGATGACCGACGTCGGGGACGCTTGTTCAATCTGGGAACGGCGGCTTTGGGCGCGAAGCGGCCGGCGCCGGCAGCGCCGAAGGTCTGCTTCCGGGATCCTCTGAGAGTTCGCGCAAGAGGCACGCCCGCTGCCACCCGGCAACCGCGAGATGCCAATGGCCGGCGCCCCGCTTCTGCCGCTCGAAAACGGCGACGTATTTGTAGTCGTCAGGCAGAGCGTCCCGAACAAGGCGAAGAAAGCGGGGCAAATCCGCATGGCACTGGCGGGCGTCCGTGCGGTTCTCTCGATACGTCAAGGTCAGCATGCGGTCCGACGCGCCCGCCTGGATCGAACGCCGCATGATCTTCCGCGATGACGAATGCCGCCTGCGAACCGATCACGCACCGGCCAGCTTCTGCACCATCAAACACATGGCCCAAAACCTCATCCGACGAGCACCAGGAAAGGCGTCATTTCGGCGCAGGCGAAAGGCCCCCGCGTGGGACGACACGTTCCTCGCCAGCCGCATCGCCCAACAGCGGGCTTCACCCGATTCCCCTGCACCACCCGCACAAACCTGTTGCCTCGCCCCGGGCAAATGTTCTATATTTGTTCACACCCCATGTCCTCCACCCCCCTCTCCCCCGCCGTGCTCGACCGCCTTGCCAGCCTCATCGCCTGGCTGGCCGACCGCATCGCCGGCTTTGGCGATCCGGCGGGCCGCGATCACGCGGGCCGCGACCACGCGGGGTCCCACCGGGCGGGCCTGGAGCCTGCCCACGCCGACACCCTGCTCGCCCGGCTGCGCCATCTCCTCGCCCGGTTCCGCGCCGTCGCCGGCACCCCGGTCCCACGCCCGAGGCCCGCCCCCAAGGCGGGCGAACCGAGATTCGTTCCCACCCACAGATTCCGCTTCCTCTCGGCGGACCCGCAGCCCGAACGCACCGGGTTGCCGCGCTCCTGGCGCTGGCTGCTGCGGCTGGTCCCGCAGGCCGCCGCCGGCCGCGCGCAGCTGCAGGACCTGCTGCGCGAGCCCGCGATGGCGGAGATGCTGGCGGCCGATCCAAGGCTCGGTCGGATCCTGCGTCCGCTCGGCTGGATGCTCGGGGTGGATCGTGCCCTGCTGCCGGCCTCGCGCTGGCGGCGCCGGCCGGTGATCCTGGTGCCCGGCGTGCCCGAGACGGCCGCGGCGGCGGCGGCCGACTACGCCGCCGCGCGGGCGCGGGCGGTTTCGCACGCGGACCTTCTCGCCCTCGGGTGCATACTTCCCGAAGGTGGGCGCGACCGTCGGCCGATCTGGCGCGGCTGCCCGGGGCTGGGGGTAGCGAAGATTCCGGCCTGAGCCGGCGCGGCTAACGCGCGCCCCTATTGTTACGATATCGAACCTATATGCCGAATGCCTCCCGGGCATCCTCTCTCCACATCGGACTCACCCCCGCCCCTTCCCCACCCGTCCCCCGGCCGCCACCAACCCCAGCAACCCCTCCGCCGCCCGCCCCGGCACCCGGTCCCGATGCCGCAGCACCCGATACGCCCGCTCCGGAAACGGAATCCCCACCAGGCGAAGCAACCCCGCCTCCAGCCCCGGCGCCGCCACCGAGGCTGAAATGACCGTCGCCCCCAGCCCCGCCTCGACCGCCGCCCGCACCGCCTCGTTGGTCGGCAGTTCCAGCGCCACAACCAGCCGCCCCAACGCCAGGCCGAATTTCTCCACCCACGCCGTCTCGAACGCCGAGCGGGTGCCGGAGCCCGGTTCGCGCAGCACCCACTCGGTCCGCAGCAGATCGGCCGGCGCAACCGCCTCGGCGCGCGCCCACGGATGCTCCGGCCCCACCACGAGCACCAGCCGGTCGCGCGCGATCACCGTGCCGATCAGCGCCGCGTGCGCCACTTCGCCCTCGACGAACCCCAGCTCCGCCGCACCGTCCGCCACCGCCGCCGCCACCTGGGCGGTGTTGCCGGCGGTCAGGCGGATCTCCACCTGCGGCCAGGCGCGATGGAAGGCCACGAGGTGGCGCGGCAGCCAGTAGCTCGCGATGGTCTGGCTGGCGTGCACGTTCAGGACGCCGCGGCGCAGGCCGCCGAGTTCGGCCAGCGCCAGCTCCGCCGCCTCGGCGCGCGCCAGCACCGCCCTGGCCTCCCCCAGGAAGACCCGCCCGGCCTCGGTCAGTTCGATGCCGCGGCCGACCCGATGGAACAGCGGGGTCGCGTATTGCGCCTCCAGCGCGGCGATCGCGGCGGAGGCGGCGGATTGGGCGAGATTGAGCGCCTGCGCCGCCCGGGTCACGTGCTGGCGCTCGGCGACGGCCACGAAGATGCGCAACTGATCGAGCGTCACGCCGGCCGCACCCGGCGCGGCACCGCGACGCGTCCCGACGACGGGCTCATTGCGCCGCCCGCATCACCTGTTCCCACCGGTCGAGAATCGGCAGCACCGTCGCCGCGCCGGCCGCCGGCAGCGATACGACCACCCGCGCCACGCCGGCGTCGCGCCAGCGGTGCAGGCGATCGGGGTCCGGTGTGGCGCCGAACACGGTGACCGGGACTTCGGCGGGGTCGCGGCCGGCCTCGGCGGCCATGCGGTGGAATTCGGGCATGAAACGCGTCACGTCGTCGTATTGCGGGCGCGCGGCGTGCGGGATCCAGCCCTGGCCGTAGCGCAGCGCGCGCCGCGCGCCCCAGGGGAAGGCGCCGCCCACGATCACCGGCGGGTGGGGGCGCTGCTTCGGGTGCGGGCGCGCGATCAGCGGGGGGAACGTGACCAGCTCGCCGTGGTATTCGGCCGGGGCTTCGGTCCAGATCGCGCGCATGGCCTCGATCCGCTCGCGCATCAGCCGGTGGCGGCCCTTGAAGTCGGTGGTGCCGTGGTCGGCCATTTCCTCGGCGTTCCAGCCGGCGCCGACGCCGAACAGGAAGCGGCCCGAGGACAGCACGTCGAGCGAGGCCACAAGCTTCGCGGTCTGGATCGGGTCGCGCTGCACGACCAGCGCGACGCCGGTGCCGAGCTTCAGCCGCACCGTCGCCGCCGCCGCGGCGGCGAGCGAGACGAAGGGGTCCATCACGTCGTAGTATTGTTTCGGTAGCTCCCCGCCGGCCGGAAACGGGGAACGGCGGGAGGCCGGGATGTGCGAGTGCTCCGGCGCCCAGATGGAGTCGAACCCGCGTGCCTCCAGCGCCGCGGCCAGCGCCGCCGCGGACATGGAATAGTCGGTGAAGAACATTGCTGCGCCGAACTGCATCCCGCCCTCCCGCTCCTGCTGGCCCGCTCCTGCCGGCCCGCGCCGGGCAGGCCGGGTGCCGACCGCGCCGGGTTTGCCGATCTCGCGCCGCGGGGGGGTTCCCCGGTCCCGGTCGTGCGCGCAGGCCAGCTTGGCGCAGCCCCGCGCCCGGGGCAAAGTCCGTCGCACCACCACCGCCCGCCGCGGCAGGCCGGCCCGGAGACATCCAGGACGGACGCCGCCTGGCCCCCCCCTGGGCACGTGCGCGGCCTGCCTGGGGGAACCCAACACGGAGACCGATCGGATGGAAGACCGCCGCGTGCTGCTGGGCCTGATCGGTTCCCCGATCGCCCATTCCGCCGCCCCGGCCATGCACGAGGCCGCCGGGCGCGCCACCTTCATGCGCGTCCACTACCAGCTCATCGACGTCCCCGGTGCCGACGCCGCCACCTTGCGGTTGCTGGCCGAGGGCGTGCGCCGCCTCGGCTTCGCGGGGGTGAACGTGACCTTTCCCTACAAGGAAGCGGTGCTGCCGCTGCTCGATGCGATCGACCCCGCGGCGGCGCCGATCGGCGCAGTGAACACGGTCGTGGTCCGCGACGGCAGGCTGATCGGCCACAACACCGACACCACGGGCTTTGCCGCCGCCATCACCGAGGACATCGCCGACCCCGCCGCCGGCCCGGTCGCCCTGGTGGGCGCCGGCGGCGTGGGCCGTGCGGCCGGATTCGCGCTGGCGCGGCTCGGTGTGCCGGACCTGCGCATCCTGGACAGCGCACCGGAGAAGGCCGCCGCGCTGGCCCGCGACCTGGAACGGGTCGGCGCCCCGCACGCCCGCGCCGCGACCGACCTCGCCGCGGCGCTGGCCGGCGCCGCGGGCGTGGTGAACGCGACGCCGGTCGGCATGCTGCCCGACCGCGGCACGCCGATCCCGCCGGCGCTGCTGCACGCCGGGCTGTGGGTCGCGGACGTGGTCTACTACCCGCTGGTCACGCCGCTGCTGGAAGCGGCGCGCGCGGCCGGGGCGCGTACCGTGACCGGGCGCGCGCTCACCATCCACCAGGCCGCCGACGCCTTCGCACTGTTCACCGGCGTGCGCCCGCCGATCGCCCCGCTCGGCGCGGCGTTCGACGCGGTGATCGCCGCCCGCGCCGCGGCGCAGTGACCGCGCGCCGCCGCCTGCCCCGATCGGGACCGCGGACCGGTGCGGCGTCTCCCCTGGCGCGGGGAGCGTCGAGGGCGTGTGCCTGGCTGCTGCTGGCCGCCGCCCTGCTGCTGGCCCCCCTGCTGGCGGCCGGGGCGCCGCCGGCGCTGGGATGCTCGGTGGCGCGGCGGGCGGTGCTGCCGATCGCGTTCCGCGCCGGCCACCCTCTGGTGACGACGGTGCTGGACGGGCAGACGGCGACCTTCATCCTGGATACGGGAGCGCAGCGCAGCCTGCTGACGCCGGCGGCGGTGCGCCGGCTGCACCTGAGGCTCGATCCCTGGGTCGGCACCACGGTGGTGGGCATCGGCGGTATCGAGCGCCACCGCAACGCCGAGGTCGCCAGCCTGGTCCTGGGCGGCGTTTCGCTGCACCAGGACACGCTGGTGCGCGGCCTCAGCCTGAGCGTCGGCGCCATCCCCATCAGCCAGATGGGCGGCGTGCCGGTGGACGGCATCCTGGGGCGGGACGTGCTGGCTTCGTTCGACCTGGCGCTCGATTTCGCGCGGCGGCGGGTCACGCTGTATCGGGTACGCGGCTGCTCGGGGCGGTTCCTGCCGTGGCGGGGGCCCTATGCGGCGGTGCCGGCGCTGGCGGGGTATCGCACGGTGCTGGCGATCCCGGTGCGGGCGGACGGGCATGTGCTGCGGGCGATGATCGATACCGGCTCTACCGCCGATCTGCTGACGGCGTCGGGGATGGCGCGACTGGGGCTGACGGTCGCGGGGCTGGCAGGGGAGCCGGCAGCGCAGGCGCGCGGGATCGGGCCGCGGAGCCTGCGGGTGCGGGTCTACCGGCTGGGCTGGCTGGCGGTGGGGGCGAGCGTGTCGCAGGGGGTGAACGTGGTGACGGCGCCGGTGATCCTGACGCCGATCCTCGATCTGCTGCTGGGGGTGGACTGGCTGGGGACGCATCTTGTGTGGCTGTCGTATGCGACCGGGCAGGTGTTCGTGGGGCGATGACGAGGGACGAGACGCGGCACACCTTCACTTTTTGCTGAGCGGCGACAAGCCTCGCCTGCTGGGACTACCTCCAAACCCGTAGCCGGCCGGGGCGCCGGTGAGGTGAGACGCTGCCGCGGCAGGTAGCCGATCGATCGATTGATATTGTCGTTCGACTGATATAGACAGACCGGCATGTCCATCCCGCCCCCCAGCCGTGAGACGGCTTTGCTCCCCGCCAGCACGCATTCGCGCGGGGAAGACACAAAGCTCAGGATCCTCCGCGCCGCGCTCGAGGTCTTCGCCACGGAAGGCTACGAGGGCGCCAGCACCCGCGAACTGGCGCGCCGTGCCGGCGTGAACCTGCCGGCGATCCAGGTACGATTTCGGCAGCAAGGAGGGCCTCTACGAGGCCGTCGTGGACCAGATCGCCGGCAGGATGGAAAGCCGGATGGCGCCGGTGACGGCGGAGATCCGTGTCGCCCTCGGCGATTTGCCGCCCCTCGGAGAGCCGTCGCGTCAGGAGATCCTGGTCCTGCTGCTGCGGATGCTCGACGCCTTCGTCGAGCTGATCATGGACCGGGAGAGTGCGGACTGGGAAAGCCGCGCACTCTTTTTCGCCCGCGCGGAAATCGAGTCCGCGGCGGCCCTGGAGCCGCTCTATCAGCGGGTGATGCTCCGGATCGTCGAGCCCTGTGCCGTGCTCGTCGGCCGTCTGCTCGGGCGCCCCGCCGAGGATGCCGAGACGCTGCTGCGCGCGATCGCGATCATCGGCCAGGTGACGATCTTCTGCAATCGCAAGACCGCGCGCGTGCTCGGCTGCCGGGTGGATCCGGGCGCGGCGAACACCGCGGCGGTCCAGGCAGTGGTGCGGGCGCACACGAAAGCGATCTTCCAGGCGGCAATCGCCGAACCGACGGGCGTGCCAGCGTGAGCAGCCGCGGCACAGGCATGGCGGTGGGCCTGCTCCCGGCGCTGCTGCTTGCCGGCTGCGCCGTCGGTCCGAATTTCCATGCGCCCGCGGCGCCGACGGTGAGCGGCTATACGCGTGATCCTCTGCCCGCCGCGACCAGCGCCGCCGCCGCGCCCGGCGGCGCAGCGCAGCACTTCGTCGCCGGCCGCGATATCCCGGGGGAGTGGTGGGAGCTCTTTCACTCCCCTTCGCTCGACCGGCTGATCGCCGAGGCGCTCCGCGCCAATCCCACCCTTGCGGCCGCCCAGGCATCGCTGCGCGAGGCGAACGAGAACGTCTATGCGGCGCAGGGCGGGCTGTTCCCCCAGGTCGCCGGCAGCTTCCAGGCGGAACGGCAGGCCTTCTCCGGCGCCGAGTTCGGCCAGAACAGGGGCAGCGCCGCCACCTTCAACCTGGTGACGCCGACGCTCGCGGTCTCCTATCCGCTCGACGTGTTCGGCGGCGTCCGCCGGCAGGTCGAGCAACTCGCCGCGACCGCCGAATACCAACGCTTCGAACTCGAGGCCGCCTATCTTACCCTGACCTCGAACGTGGTCGTCGCGGCGGTCGACGCGGCTTCCTATCGCGGCCAGATCGCGGTGACGCAGGACATCATCCGGATCGAGGCCGACCAGTTGAAGGTGCTGCAGCAGCAGTTCGTGCTGGGGGCGGTTCCGAAGGCGGAAGTGCTGTCGCAGCAGGCGACGCTTGCGGCGACGCAGGCCACCCTGCCGCCACTCGAAAAGGCGCTGAGCCAGACGCGCGACCAACTCGCCGCGCTGGTGGGGCGCTATCCGAGCCAGGCACCGCGGGCGCAGTTCGAACTGGCGGAGCTGACCCTGCCGCAGCATCTGCCGGTCAGCCTGCCCTCGGCGCTGGTGGCCGACCGGCCCGACGTGCGTGCCGCCACGGCGACCCTGCACGCGGCGAGCGCCGATATCGGCGTCGCCACCGCCAACGAACTGCCGCATTTCAGCATCAGCGGTGAGGTCGGCAGCGAGGCGCTCGGCTTCGGCTCGCTGTTCACGCCGGCGACGGCTATCTGGAACATCGCGGGCGGGGTGACGGCGCCGCTGTTCGACGGCGGCACCTTGCTGCACAAGAAACGCGCGGCGGTGGCGGCGTTCCACCAGGCATCGGCGCAATACCGCAGCACCGTCCTCGGGGCGTTCCAGAACGTCGCCGACGCGCTGCACGCCCTTGTCTCCGACGCCGATGCGCTGGCCGCGCAGGTCGCGGCGGAGCAGGCGGCGGCGACGAGCCTCGACCTCGCGCGGCGGCAGTTCCAGCTCGGCGCGATCAACTACCCGACCCTGCTCGATGCCGAGAAGACCTACCAGCAGGCGCGGATCGGCCTGGTGCAGGCGGAGGCCATCCGCTTTGCCGACACCGCCGGGCTGTTCCAGGCGCTCGGCGGCGGCTGGTGGCATCGGGCGGACGTCGCCGCCGCGGCAGAGGGCAGCCCGGACCGGCTCTGGGTGCCGGGCGAGGCCGCCGAACACTCGGAACGTGACATGAAATCGAACTTGCGAAAGAACGCCCGTTGAAAATGCTCGTGTTTCCGGGTGGTTTCAGCGGTTCGCGGGCATTCTTTCACAAGCTCTCAGGAAAGCGGCCGATGGCGGAGACGAAACAATGATCAAGCGCATGATCGTCATGCTGATCGCGGTCGGCGTGGTGCTGGGCGCGGTGTTCGGGTTCCAGATGGTCAAGGCGCGCATCATCAAGCACGTCCTGGCCTCGTTCGCGAACCCGCCGCAGACCGTTTCGACGACGACCGCCGGCTACCAGCAATGGCATCCGGCGATCGACGCGGTCGGCAGCCTGACGGCGGTCCAGGGTGCCAATCTGTCGCTCGAGCTCGCGGGACTCGTGACCGAGATCGACTTCCATTCCGGGGAGGACGTGCAAAAGGGCCAGGTGCTGCTGCGCCTGCGCGCCGATGACGACATTGCGCGGCTGCACGCGCTCGAAGCGACGGCGACGCTTGCGCGCATCGATTACGACCGCGACCGCAAGCAGTACCGGGCGCAGGCGGTAAGCCAGGCGACCATCGATACCGACGCGGCGACGCTCAAGAACGACGCGGCGCAGGTGGCCGCGCAGCAGGCCGTGGTCGATCAGAAGGTGTTGCGCGCGCCGTTCTCCGGCAGGCTCGGGATCCGTGCCGTCGATCTCGGCCAGTATCTGCCGGCCGGCACCACGGTGGTCGGGCTGCAGGCGCTTGAGACGCTGTTCGCCGATTTCTACCTGCCGCAGCAGGACCTGTCGCGGATCCGGGTCGGGCAGGACATGACAGCGACGGTCGATGCTTATCCGGGGCGGACGTTCTCCGGCCGGATCGTCGCCATCAACCCTGCGGTCGATCCGAATTCGCGCAATATGGAAGTGCGCGCGGCACTGCCGAAATCCCGGTCACCTGCTGCGGCCGGGGATGTTCGCCACCCTCGCGGTCGGCTCGGGGGCGCCGGAGCGGCACATCACCTTGCCGCAAACGGCGATCGCCTACAATTCCTACGGCGATTCGGTCTTCGTCGTGGTGCACCGGAAGCCTGCCGCGAAAGGCGCGCCGGATCTGTTCACCGAACAGAAATTCGTCACAACCGGCCCGACACGCGGCGACCAGGTTGCCGTGCTGACGGGGCTGGCAGCGGGCGAGGTCGTCGTGACGTCCGGGCAGATCAAGCTGCACAACGGTTCGCCGGTGCTGATCAGCAACACGGTGCAACCGCTGGATAGCGCCCATCCCGTGCTGATGGACCCGTGAGGAGGCGCGCGCGATGTTCCTGACCGATATCTTCATCCGCCGGCCGGTGCTGGCCACCGTGCTCAGCCTGGCGATCCTGGTGCTCGGCCTGCGCGCCGCGGGCTCGCTGCCGATCCTGCAGTATCCGCGCACCGAGAACGCGGTGATCACGGTCACGACCCCCTATCCGGGGGCCGATCCCGCTACCATCGCGGGCTTCATCACCACGCCGCTCGAGAACGCGATCGCGCAGGCCAACGGCATCGACGACATGACCTCGACGAGCACGCCGGGGGTCAGCACGATCACCGTCAACCTCGTGCTGAACTACGATCCGGACAAGGCGCTGTCGGAGATCAACACCAAGATCAGCTCGGTGCTGAACCAGTTGCCGCCGGCAGCGGAGCGGCCGCAGCTGACGGTCGCGATCGGGCAGACCATCGATGCGATGTACATCGGTTTCTCGAGCAAGGTTCTGGCGCCGAACCAGGTGACCGACTACCTCGTGCGCGCGGTGCAGCCGAAGTTGCAGGCGGTGCAGGGCGTGCAGACGGCGGAGCTGCTGGGGGCGAAGAATTTCGCCCTGCGCGCCTGGCTCGACCCGGTGAAGATGGCGGCCTACGGCGTGACGGCGAGCGACGTCTCGGCCGCGCTCGCCGCCAACGACTACATCTCCGGGCTCGGCGAGACCAAGGGGCAGATGGTGCAGGTGAACCTTGCCGCCTCCACCAACCTGCACACGCTCGCCGAGTTCCGCAATCTTGAGGTCAAGACCAGCGGCGGGGCGATCGTGCGGTTGAAGGACGTCGCCCATGTCTCGCTCGGCTTCGACGATTACGATTCCGAAGTGAGCTTCGACGGCGGCCAGGCGGTCTATATCGGCATCCAGATCGCGCCGGGCGCCAACCTGCTCAACGTGATCAAGCAGGTACGCAACGTGTTTCCCGGCATCCAGGCGAGCCTGCCGCAGGGCATGCAGGGCCGTATCGTCTATGATTCGACCGAGTTCGTGAACAGCGCGATCAACGAGGTGGTGTGGACCCTGGGCGAGGCGATGCTGATCGTGACGGCGGTGATCTTCGTCTTCCTCGGCTCGGCCCGCTCGGTGCTGATCCCGGTGGTCGCGATTCCGCTGTCGTTGATCGGCACCTTCACCATGATGCTGATGTTCGGCTTCTCGATCAACCTCTTGACCCTGCTCGCGCTGGTGCTGGCGATCGGGCTCGTCGTCGATGACGCCATCATCGTGGTGGAGAACGTCAACCGGCTGCTGGCCGAGGGGATGCAGCCGATCCCGGCGGCGATCCGCGCGGCCCGGCAGTTGGCCGGCCCGATCATCGCCATGACGGTGGTGCTGGTCGCGGTCTACCTGCCGATCGGCTTCCAGGGCGGGCTCACCGGTGCGCTGTTCACCGAGTTCGCCTTCACCCTGGCCGGCGCGGTGACGGTCTCGGCGATCATTGCGCTCACGTTGTCGCCGATGCTGTGCTCGCGCGTGTTGCGCCCGCATGCGGGCGCGGAGGGCGGGATCGAAGGGCGCTTCATCGCGCTGATCGATCGCGGGTTCGGTGCGTTGCGCCGGGGCTACGAGCGGCGGCTGCACGGCAGCCTCGACACCCTGCCGGTGACCGCGGTGTTCGCGGCGATCGTGCTCGGCAGCATCTTCTTCCTCTATTCGAGCGCCACCAGCGAGCTGGCGCCGCAGGAGGACCAGGGGGTCATCATCGAGAGCTCGACCGCGGCGCCGAACGCAACCCTGCAGCAGAAGCTGATGTACGACCACCAGGTGTACAAGGCGTTCGCGGGCTTTCCCGAGAACGCGCACGTCTTCCAGCTCGACGTGCCGGGGCAGAACATCGGCGGCATGGTGCTGAAGCCGTGGAATGAGAGAACGCGCACGACCAACCAGCTGCAGCCGCTGGTGCAGCAGGCGCTCGGCCGCATCGCCGGGCTGCAGGCCGTCGCCTTCCAGCCGCCGCCGCTGCCGGGGTCCAACGGCCTGCCGGTGCAGTTCGTCATCGACACCACGCAAGGGTTCGGCGCGCTCGACGGCGTGGCACAGCAGTTCGTGACGGCGGCGACCAAGAGCGGGCTGTTCATCTTCCTCACCAAGGATTTGCGGATCGACCAGCCGCAGGCGACGGTGGTGATCGATCGCAGCAAGGCGGCGCTGCTCGGCCTGAACATGAGCGATATCGGCGGCGCGCTGAGTTCGATGCTGGGTGGCGGCTACGTGAACTATTTCAGCCTGGACGGGCGCTCCTACAAGGTGATCCCGCAGGTGCAGCAGCGCTTCCGCCTGAACACGCAGCAGTTGCTGGACTACTATATCCGCACGGCCAGCGGGGCGATGGTGCCGCTCTCGACCGTGGTGCACATCACGACGCAGACGGTGCCGGAGTCGATCAACCATTTCCAGCAGCTCAATTCGGCGACGATCCAGGGCGTGCCGGCGCCGGGCGTGGCGCTGGGAACGGCGCTCGATTACCTGAAAAATCTTGCGCACCGCACCCTGCCGGCGGGCTACACGATCGACTACGGCGGCCCGTCGCGGCAGTATATCCAGGAATCGGCAGGCTTCCTGGGCACGTTCGGCCTCGCGCTGATCATCATCTTTCTCTCGCTTGCCGCGCTGTTCGAGAGTTTTCGCGACCCGCTGGTGATCCTCGTCTCGGTGCCGATGTCGATCGCGGGGGCCCTGATCTTCGTCGCCGTCGGCCTCGGCGGGGCGACGTTGAACATCTATACCGAGGTCGGCCTGGTGACCTTGATGGGGCTGATCAGCAAGCACGGCATCCTGCTGGTCGAGTTCGCCAACGAGTTGCAGCAGGAGGGGAGAAGCAAGCGCGAGGCGATCGAGACGGCGGCGGCGATCCGCCTGCGGCCGATCCTGATGACCACGGCGGCGATGGTGCTGGGCGTCGTGCCGCTGTTGACGGCGAGCGGAGCGGGGGCGGTCTCCCGGTTCGACATGGGGCTTGTGATCGCGAGCGGACTCGCGATCGGGACGCTCTTCACGCTCTTCGTCGTGCCCGCCGTCTATATGCTGATCGCGGCCGACCACGCGAAGCTGAAGGTCGCCCCAGAGGCCGGGCAGACCCTGAGTATCCATCCGGGAACAAATTAAATCCGGAGGCCCCCGGTTCCCCCCACCCAGGGTTTGCGCCAAACTCCCCGCCGCCAGTCGCAGCGCAGGAGACCGGGACCCATGGCCCCCACCGCCGCCCTATCCGATTTCGTCGCCACCCTCACCCTGGACCGCCTGCCGCCCGAGGTCACCGATCGCGCCCGCTTCCTCGTGCTCGATCTGGTCGGCAACATCGTCCGCGCCCGCCATGACGCCGAAAGCACCGGGAGCTTCCTCCGCGCCGCCCGCGCCCTCGGCTTCGCCGGCGGCACCTCCGGCGTGTTCGGCGACGCTGCCCGCTACACCCCGCCCGGCGCCGCGCTCCTGAACGGCGCGCTCGCCCATTCGCTCGATTTCGACGACACCCACGCCGCCGGCAGCCTGCATCCCGGCGCCCCGGTCATCCCCGCCGCGCTGGCGGCCGGGGAGATGGTGGGCGCGTCCGGCGCCGACGTCCTCGCCGCGATCGTCGCCGGGTATGAGGTCACGTGCCGGATCGCGCTCGCGCTGCCGGCCGGGGCGCATTACGACCGCGGCTTCCATCCCTCGGCCACCTGCGGCGCGTTCGGCGCCGCCGCCGCCGCCGGGCGCGTGTTCGGGCTCAATGCGGACGGCATCGCCGGCGCGCTCGGCACCGCGCTGAGCCAGGCCGCCGGCAGCCTCGAATTCCTGGTCAACGGCGCCTGGACCAAGCGCTTCCAGGTCGGCTGGGCGGCCACCAACGGCCTGGTCGCGGCCACCCTGGTGCGCGAGGGCTTCAAGGGCGCGGCCGAGGCGCTGGAAGGACGGCACGGCTTCCTCCGCGCCTACGCCCCCGATCCAAAGCCGGAACGTGTCACCCAGGACCTGGGACACGTGTTCGAGCTGATGGCGACCGCGGTGAAGCCCTACCCGTCCTGCCGCTACGGCCATGCCAGCATCGACGCGGCGCTCGCCTTGCGTGCCGAACTCGGGCTGCGGGCCGGGGAGATCGAGGCCGTGACCCTCGGCCTGCCCCACTCCGGCATGACCCTGATCGGCCAGCCTGCCGAGAAGAAATCCAACCCGCGCAACGTGGTGGACGGCCAGTTCAGCGGCCCGTTCGTGGTGGCCTGCGCGCTCGCCACCGGGGCGATGGGCTGGGACAGCTACAAGCTGCTGGAAGATGCGGAGATCCGCGCCCTGCTGCCGAAAATCCGCTGCGAATTCGACCCGGAGATCGAGGCCGAGTTCCCCGCCAACATGTCGGGCAAGGTCAGCTTGCGCGCCCGCGGCCAGGTGTTCGTGAAGAAGATCGTGGTGCCGAAAGGCGAGCCGGCGAATTTCCTGACCGAGGCGGAACTGCGGGCGAAGTTCCACGGCCTCGCCGACGCGGTGCTGGGCGCCGATCGGGCGGCGCGGCTCGCGGATGCGGTGCTGGGGATCGCGCAGGCGGCGGACGTGTCCGCGCTGATGCGGCTTGCGGCGCCGCTGGAGGCGACCCGCCTCGCCGGGGAATAGGCCACACAGCGAGACGCCGGGAAGCAGCCGCTCGGCCTCCCGGCTGGGTGCCCTCGGCCTGGTGCCGGCCTGCGGGCTCAAGCTGAACGACGGCCGAAGCCGGGTGGCGCCCGGCGAGGCCGAAGCGGGCGATCAGGGCTGCGCGAAGGAGATGACCACCCGCCGGCTCATCTGCGACTTCAGCGCATAGCCGACCGAGCCGAGCCCAAGCTGCCGCACCCCGCTCGCGGGCACGCCGTCCGCCGCCAACCGGTCCGTCACCACCTGCGCCCGCAGTTCCGAGAGCAGGTGATTGGCCTTGCCGGAGCCGGTGCGGTCGGCCGCGCCGGACACGGTCAGCGCCGCATCCGGATGCGCCTTCGACCATGCCGCGGCGCGGGCGATGACGTGCTGCGCCGACGCATCGAGCGCGGCGGACCATTCCTGGAAGAACACGACGAAGTTGCGCGCCGGCGCGGCAGCATACGCCGGCAGGGACACCAGGCAGAGCAGGACCAGGAAGCTCAGGCGGCGCATGACCACACTCCGGCAGCGGACGAACGGGAATTGCCAGATGCCCGGCTTGCCCCTGTTGCGTCAACCGCACGTCCGGCACGCCGAGAGCAGGCGCCTGACCGGGGAAAGCGGCGCGGGCGGCGGGCCTGTCGGGCATCGCCCCGCGCGTGGCACCGGACCGGGGCGCCCCTTTCGCCCCGGCGCGGAAGCTTTATGAAAGACCCCGGCCTTGCAAAGACCAACGCTCGTCCCCGACCGGCCACAGGAAACGCCCCGATGCCGACTTTCACCGAAGATCGCCTTCGCGCCGTCACCGCCCTTATCGTCCGCCGCATGGGCAGCGATCCGGAGGAAACCGCGCTGGTCGCCGACCACCTGGTCCGCGCCAACCTCGCCGGCCACGACAGCCATGGCGTCGGCATGCTGCCGGCCTACGTGCGCCTGCTGCAGGACGGGCTGCTGGTGCCGAACCAGGAACCGGAAACGGTGCTCGATTTCGGCGCGCTGCTGGTACTCGACGCGCGCCGCGGCTACGGCCAGCACATGGCGGCGGAATCGGTGCGGCGCGCGATCGAACGCGCCCGCCAGACCGGTGCCTGCGTGCTGGGGATGCGCAATTCGTCGCACATCGGCCGGGTCGGCACCTATGGGGAGCAGGCGGTGGCGGCGGGCATGGCGTTCATCGGCTACGTGAACGTCGCCGACCACCACGACATCGCCGCGCCCTGGGGCTGCGCCGAGCCGCGCCTCGGCACCAACCCGTTCGTCACCGCGGTGCCGGGCGCGGAGGGCCCGGTGCTGCTCGACATGGCGACCACCACCATCGCCGCCGGCAAGGCCCGCGTCGCGCGCAACAAGGGCGTCCCGGTGCCCGACGGCTGCCTGATCGATGCGGCCGGCAACCCGACCAACGACCCGACCCCGTTCATCGACGACCACATCGGCGCGCTGACCGCGTTCGGCCGCCACAAGGGCTCCGGCCTCGCGGTGATGTGCGAGATCATGGCCGGCGCGGTGGCGGGCGGCCAGCGCGCCGGCGAGCCGAACAAGGGCGGCATCCTGAACAGCCTGTTCGCCGTCGTGATCGACCTCGCGCGCATCGGCGGCGACGCCGCGCAGGTGCTGGCCGGGGTGGAGGCGACGAAGGCGCATATCCGGTCGTCGCGCGTGGCACCCGGGTTCGAAGCGATCCTGCTGCCGGGCGAGCCGGAACGCCGTTCCGCCGCCGCGCGGCGGGCCGGGGGGATCCCGGTGGACGATCGGACCTGGGAACAGATCCGGGAAGCGGCGGGCAAGCTCGGGATCACCGCGGCGGAGCTGGAACGGGCGAACGCATAAGCCCCGCTACCCCTTCCCCGCCGCGCCCGCCCGCACCGGCGGGCCCGGCGGGATTGCCGCCGCAGGCGCCCGCCCGCTGAGCTCCGCCCCCGCATCCGGGTCCAACCGTGTCGAGATCGCCGGCGCGACCATCGCCAGCCCCGCCACCACCAGGAACGCGACCGAGAAATCCCCCAACTTCGGCACCGCGTGTCCGTGCACCGCCATCGACGCCCCGAGCGCGGCGGCCGAAATCGCGATCCCGAGCGACAGCATCATCTGCTGCTGCGTCGTGTAGAAACTGGTCGCGGCGCTCATGTCCGGGCGGGGAATCTCGGCGTAGGCGATCGTGTTGTAGGCCATGAACATCAGCGACTGGAAAAACCCGCCCACGATCAGCACCAGGTAGATCGCCGGCATCGGCCAGTCCGGGCGGAACCCGGCCATCGTGCCCAGCAGCGCCGTGGCGACGAACCCGATCCACACCATCACCGGCCGGAAGCCCAGCCGGCGCAGGATCCCCGGCGCCACCAGCCGCATCGCGAGCGAGCCGAGCGAGCCCGCGAAGGTGATCAATCCGCTGCGCGCCGCCGAATAGCCGAACCCGAGTTGCATCATCATCGGCAGCAGGAACGGCGTCGCGCCGGCGCCGATGCGCGAGAATGCGCCGGAGAACACGGAAAACCGGAACGTCGTGTAGCGCATCAGCCGGAAATCCAGGATCGGATGCGGATGCCGGCGCGCGTGCCCGGCATAGAGCGCGCCCACCGCGATCCCCGCCGCCAGCAGCGCCCAGGTGATGAGGCTCGCCCCCGCACCGCGCGCCGCCATCTCGATCCCGAACATCAGGCAGGCGAGCGCCGTGCCCGACAGCGCCAGGCCCACGAAGTCGATCGGCGTCTTCACCGGCTCGCGCATCTCCTCGATGAACAGGGTCACGAGCAGGATGCCGACCGCGCCGATCGGCACGTTGATGAAGAAGATCCACCGCCAGTTGATGTAGGTGACGATGAAGCCGCCGAGCGGCGGGCCCAGGATCGGCCCGATCGTCGCCGGGATCATCAGCCAGGCCATGGCCGAGACCAGTTCCGCCTTCGAGGCCGTGCGCAGCAGGACGAGCCGCCCGACCGGCGACATCATCGCCCCGCCGGTGCCTTGCAACATGCGCGCCGCCACCAGCTCCGGCAGGCTCTGCGACACGCCGCACAGGATCGAGCCCAGGGTGAACAGCGCGATCGCGGCGCGGAACACGGTCCGCGAGCCGAAGCGGTCGGCCATCTTGCCGCTGGCGGGGATGAACATCGCCAGGGTCAGCAGATAGCAGGTCGAGCGCGATGTTCATGCGCAGCGGCGGCTCATGGAAACTATGCGCCATCGCCGGCAGCGCGGTCGCGAGCACGGTGCCGTCGAGCTGTTCCATCAGCATCGAGCTGGCGACGATCAGCGCGACCGTGCGGGTGCTGACCAGGCGCGGCGGGCGCCCCCATGGGAACCTTGGTGGGAGCCCCGACGGGAGTCGCATCGGGAGGCGTGTCGGGCGGGGCGGCTGGCGAGGTTTCCGGCATGACGCCAGACTCGCGCGATCCGCCCTGCTCCGCCAAGCGCTGACCCGGCATGGCCGCCCCTCCCGCTGCGCGGGCAGATTGCCACGATCCTGCCGCCATCGCACTCTGCCGGCCGGCGGCAACGGACGGGGGGACAGCGCATGGCCGAGCCGGGCGAGGCAGCGGGCGGACCGCTCGCCGGCGTGCGGGTGATCGACCTCACCGCCGTGGTGCTCGGGCCGTTCGCCACGCAGACGCTCGGCGACATGGGTGCGGACGTGGTGAAGATCGAAACGCCGGAGGGCGATCCCACCCGCCAGATCGGACCGTCGCGCGAGGCCGGCATGGGGTCCTATTTCGCCAACCTCAACCGCAACAAGCGCAGTGTCGTGCTGGACCTCAAGCGCCCGGCGGCGCGCGCGGCGCTGGAGCGGCTGATCGCGGGGGCGGATGTGTTCGTGCACAACATGCGGCTGGGGGCGGCGGCACGGCTCGGGCTCGATGACGCGACCCTGGGGGCGCGCTATCCGCGGCTGATCCATGCGGCGGCGACCGGGTTCCGGGAGGGCAGCTCGATGGCCGAATACCCGGCGTTCGACGACCTGATCCAGGGCATGAGCGGGGCGGCGGCGTTGAACGCGGGACCGGATGGCGCGCCGCGGTATTTCCCGACCGTGGCGGTGGACAAGCTCACCGGGCAGTTGCTGGCGTCCATGATCGGCATGGCGCTGTTCCACCGCGAGCGCACCGGGCAGCGGCCAGGCGGTGCACGTGCCGATGATGGAGTCGATGCTGTCGTTCCTGCTGGTCGAGCACCTGTGGGGTGCGACGATCGACGAGCCGGCGCTGGGGATGGGCTATCCGCGCATGCTGACCCCGCACCGGCGGCCCTATGCGACGCGCGACGGGTTCGTCTCGGTCATCTGCGTGAGCGATGCGCAATGGGCGCGGCTGTTCCGCGCCATCGGGCGGGAGGCGCTGGTCGCCGACCCGCGCTTCGCGACCATCGCCGCGCGGTCCGCGCATGTCGATGCGCTGTATGGCGGTGCTGGCCGAGGGGCTGACGGCGCGGACGACGGCGGAATGGCTCGCGATCCTGCGCCCGCTGGATATTCCGTGCGGGGAAGCATCGAGCCTGCCGGCGTTGCTGGAGAATGCGTATCTGCGCGAGACCGGGTTCTTCGCGCTGGCGGAGCATCCGAGCGAAGGGCGGGTGCGGGTGCCGGCGATCCCGGCGCGGTTCTCGGCGAGCCCGGCGGGAGTGCGGCGGCTGTGGCCTCGGCTGGGGGAGCATGGGGCGGAGGTGTTGGGGGAGGCGGGGTTCGGGGCGGGGGAGATCGCGGAGATTCTGGGTGGGGATGCGTAGAGGAGCGGGGAGGCCGGGCGGGCGGTTTGCCCCGCCCTCACTGCCGCCAAGGGGCAGAGTGAGATCAACGTTGCCGTTGCGGCGTGACGGCGGGGTCGGGGGCGTGGCGCAAGTTTCTGTGCGGAATATCAAGGACTTTCAGGAACTTTTCTTGACCCCGCTTTGTCAATGGGTTATGCTTCCCGTAGGATATGACCGAAAGCAGACCCGCAAAACCGCCGCCTCGGCTATGCCCGCGTCAGCACCTACGGGCAGACGCTCGACGCCAGCTTGACGCAGTTGCGCGAGGCGGGATGCGCCAAGATTTACCGCGAGAAGGCGACGGGCGCGCGTGCCGACCGGCGCGAACTGCTGAAGCTGCTGAAGGCCCTCGCTCCCGGCGACGTGGTGACGGTGACGCGCATCGACCGGCTGGCGCGCTCGACCTTCGACCTGTTCGCCATCGTCAAGCAGATCGTGGACGCGGGCGGGCAATTCCGGTCACTGGCGGAGCCGTGGGCCGACACCGCCACCAGCACCGGGCGACTGATGATTGCCGTCCTTGGCGGGCTGGCGGACGTAGAGCGCGATCTTATCCGCACCCGCACGGCCGAAGGCCAGGAGCCGGGCGAAGGCGCGCGGGCAGCACATGGGCCGACCGCCGAAGCTCACGCCGCAGCAGCAGAAGGAAGCACGGCGGCGGCGGGCCGAGGGCGCAACGCTGAAGGAACTGGCGAAGAGCTACAACGTCGGCAAATCGACGATTTCGAGACAGACCAATGCCTGACCAAGAAGCCAAGTGGCGCGCAGAGTTTGAGGCAGCGGACGAGACCGAGCTACGCAATCTCATCAAACTGCGAGCGATCTACAGTGACGAGCCGACGAAACAACAATTCGCCGTTCGCTGGTTACATGAACAAGACAAGCTTAGAAAGCTAAGAGAAGATCGGATGTATCGCTACACGCAACGAACATTTTGGGCAGCCATCGCTGCCGTGATCGTAGGCGTCATTGGCATACTTGTAACGTGGCTCCGTTAGCCGCCTCTCGACGGCCCCGGCCTCAGCGTGCGGCAGCTATGGGTGTGAATAACCACTTCCCGTGCTCTTGGTCTTGAGTGTAAATCCAATAGACCCGTTCGTCTCTATCAAGACGAATCTTGTTTGCGCCTGACATTAGGCTGTAGTCCAAATTCAGCCCAGCCTCTCCAGCCCGAACTTGGGTGCAACCATAGTCGGAGAAATGTTGATAAAAGCCAGCCCTATCGTGCTTCACCTGATCGTCGGATAGCTGGTTGATTTCTTCGAGGGTGGGACAACCGATGCTCGCCTCAGCGAACTTACGACGTTGTCCGATCATCACCGGGACATTGCTATTGGTGGGACTGGTGCTGCTCTGTGTATCAGGTTCCTGAGATTCGACACCGACCACTATGACTGCGACGATAGCTAAGACGCCTGCGCAACCAATCACGGCGAGCGATTGCGCTTGCGCTCTAGTCGGATCGTGGACTCCGCAATGGGGGCACGTCTTCGCATTGGTGCTGACCATCGCCCGACATTCTCGACACGGTTTGAGGGCCATTCGACAGACGGCGGTCCGCAAGAGTGGCTAGGAGTTCATATCAGGGTCTGGGCGTAGAACCCCTTGTTCGAACTGGGGCCAGACGCCGGGAGTTACGGCGGGTATGCACGTGAGTATACGGCTCTGACAGATGACGATGACCATTCAGATGACCCGCGCTAAAATACTACTTCGGCTGAAGGCCCAAGCTGAGCGTATAGCCGACCCTAGATCCTCTGGCGTTAAAAACACGAATCTTCACGACGTGCGCAATTTTACTGTCGCTGGGAAGATCTTCAAGAACGACGACTTTTAGGCCACCCTTCAGCATGCCGCAGCCCGTGACTTGCTGGGACCATTGTTTATCCTGTTTGAGGCCAGCCATCAAATATTCCATAAGGTCTCCCGGTTCAACGCAGATAGGCTGACCTTCTGAAGGCGTGACAAACTCTTTCCCAAGAAGGGACTCATCTGCGGAGACAGGTGACCCGCACAATACAGCAATGAGCGCAGCTAGACCAATCGCCTTTCTCATGCCCTTCCCTTTCCTCGACGGTCATCGCCCGCCGCCGGCTGCACCGTGCAAGCAACGCCGGGCACGAGTCAATCCGCCCGTTTCGCGTTGCTCATGGCCGCCCGCCCCGCTCCGCTCATTGGATGAATTACCACATCCCCGTGTTTTCTGTGGACTTGCCATAAAGCATCTTATTCTACACGGAAGCGCAACGCAGAATTCTGTCGGTCCCGGGGTGGAGTACCGGCGTGTCCGGCGACGTCGTCAGCGAAGAGACCCACCGCCGCAAATATCCAACTCCTGGTCGCGCCCAGACGATACCTCCGGACCACAGCCGCGATCAGCCCGACAGACCGAGCCGTGACCCGGCGGGATGGACCGTCTCAAGCTCGACTTTCCGCATTTTAGCGGCGTCGAGGGGTCGTCCGGCGACCCGGTTGCCCGTCCGAACCGTGCGATGACGGCGGGGTTTGTGCCGCCGCGATCCAGCAAGTTTTTTCAACACGGAGGAAGGGCGGAGGGCCACGGAGGGCCACAGGAGTCGCCGCGGTTGGTCATCGCCTGCGATCTTACCGATGACGACGTTGTGGAGCCGCGATCAACCCAACCGCTGCGACTCCCGTGGCCCTCCGTGGCCCTCCGTCCTTCCTCCGTGTTGGAATCCTTGCGATGCCGCAAGCCGAACGATCCGTGCGACGGATGCCGCCGGGCCGCGCCAACCGCGGTCATCGCACGCCCGGTCGGACATGCGGACCGTCGCGCTCAGGACAACGCGGGATTCATCGATGTCCCGGCAAGCCTGCGACAAAGTCGAAATCCCCGGCGGATCGCCAATCCGCGGCGTGGAGACTTTCTGCCTCACCGCCTGAAATACGGAAAGTCGAGTCAAGGACGCTCCCAAGAGGTCGCGCCGCGTAGCGGTCGGCGCCGAAGCAGCGCCGATCCGTGACCCGGCCCACCCCGCCGCGTCCGACTGCGCTACGGCCGGGACGGGTTGAGCCGCGAAGCGGATCAACCGGCCTCCCGCCGAACCGAGAAACCGCCCCGCACACGCGGCCCTTCCCCGCGTCCGACGCGCCCGCACCCGACGGCGCCGCCGCCGACGACCGCATCGACCCTGCCGCCCCGCCCGATCCCCGGCGCAGCCGCGCGCGATCCCCCGCCGGGCCAGCGTGACCGCCCGGGCCGCGGCGCCCCCGGCGCGGGTAGTGTCAGTTTGGCTTTACGCCCTCGCTCAACCGCGGTCATGACTTAGCGGCAATCCTCGTAAGCAGTCATTGCGAAGCCGCGCTTTGGCCAATGACTCGGGGTTCCCGCACATAGCCGAAGTCGGTCCCGCCCGACCAAGCCCGTCCGTCAGGGTAACGAAGTTCGCTTCCGACGAGATCGCTCTCATCTGCCAGCGACATATTAACGCCCGTCTGGATATTACCGAATTTCGATATGGCGCTCTTCGTCAGCGTAAAATGCGTCGTCGAACCACATCTGCCGCAGAAGTGGATTTCTGCGGCCGGATCGTCTTTGTCTTCCCGGCTATATTCTCTGGTCGCTCCCTCTATGCCGACTTCGGAGGGGTGGAAATAGGACCAGCGAGCGCCAGACTTGCTGCATAGCGTGCAATTGCACTCGTTGATGAAGTCCGGGCGTTTTGCCACTTCGATGCGGACTTGGCCGCAGAGACAGGTAAGCTTCAGCATTCCCGTCTCATATCAGGAGACCCGCTCGCCTGATAGTTGCCGTTGCCTCCCACGCAAAGCTGAAATTCAACTGAGACACGACCCCGGCGCGAAACCGCTTGACACGGCGACGGATTTGTGTTCTTGTTTCGTTCATGTCGGCCGCCGCCCCTTCTCCCCCCGCCACCAGCGCCTGGGCCCTCGCCGGGCGCTTCGCCCGCTTCATCAGCGGGCTGCGCGAAGCGATGGCGACCGGCGCCGAGCACAACCCGATCCTGATGGACCTCGCGGCCCGGCTGTGGAACCGCCTCACGGAGGCAGCCGAGCGCTTCGCCGCCATCGCCGCCCATCCGGTGGCAGAGATCCCGCCGCCGCCCCGCCGAACCCGCCCCCACGCCCGCCGATGCGCTGCCCGCCGATGCGGTGCCGGCCAATATGGCGCCGGTCTGGCCCCCCGCGCCCCGCCGGACCCTGCCCAGAAGCTACGGCTGGCTGGCGCGGATGGCGCCGGAGACGGTGCCGTCCGGCATCGAATTCGCCTATCTCCTGGCGCAGCCGGAGATGACGGAGCTGCTGGCGACAGCCCCGCGCCTGTGGCGGGTGCTGCGCCCACTCTGCCGGATGTTCGGCATCACGCCACCCGAAGCCCCACTGCCCGCGCCGGACACGCCCCCGCGGCGCGCGCCGGAGGCAGCACGCGACCCCGACCGCCTGCGCCGGCGGTCCGAAGCCGCGGCAATCCGCGACCACGGTCCGCTCGGGTACCGCCCCCCGCTTTTCGGCCGCTAGGCCGGGGCCAGCGGTCGTGCGCCGATATCGTTACGATATGACAACGTGATTGCCCCCGACGCCACCCCGGCGCCGGAAGCAGCCCAAGACGGCGCAGGGATCTCAGAGGCTGAAAATCTTGCTTCGGGGCGCAGATGGCGGGCTGCAAGGTGTTGCCGTGGCATTTAGAATCGGCATGTCTGGTTCCTGAACCGCCACGGGCCGCCGCCGCCACCCCTCGCTCCCCCCGCCCCCGCCGCCTATGCTCCCCGCCGCTTGCAGGGAGAAACCGCCATGCCCGTCACCGCCACCATCGCCGCCCCGCGCCACATGCTCATCGCCGCCGGAGCCGTCCGCCAGCTCCCCGAAGTGCTCGCGAAATTCGGCCTCTCCCGCCCCCTGATCGTCTCCGACCCGGTGATGGTCGCCACCGGCCTGATCGCCCGTTGCCTCGACCCGCTGACCGAAGCCGGGATGCACCCCGATGTCTTCTCCGACACCGTCTCCGACCCCACCGACACGGTCGTGGCAGCCGGCGTCGCCGCCATGGCCCGCGCGCCCTACGACTGCCTGGTTGCCTTCGGCGGCGGCTCGCCGATCGACACCGCCAAGGCGATGGCGATCCTCGCCGCCGGAGGGGGAAAAATGCGCGACTACAAGGCCCCCGCCCAGGCCGACCGCGGCGCCGTCCCCATCATCGCCATCCCCACCACCGCCGGCACCGGCAGCGAGTGCACCCGCTTCACCGTCATCACCGACACCGAACGCGACGAGAAGATGCTGATCGCCGGCCTCGGCGCCCTGCCGCTCGCCGCCATCGTCGATTACGAGCTCACCTACACCGTCCCTGCGCGCACCACCGCCGATACCGGCATCGACAGCCTGACGCACGCCCTGGAAGCCTATGTGTCCAAGCGCGCCAACCCGTTCTCCGACGCCTTCGCCCTGTCGGCGATGGTGCTGATCGGCCAGCATCTCCGCGCCGCCTGGCACGAACCCCGCAACGCCGCGGCGCGGGAGGGGATGATGCTCGGCGCGACCCAGGCGGGCCTCGCGTTCTCCAACGCCTCGGTCGCGCTGGTGCATGGGATGTCGCGGCCGATCGGGGCGCATTTCCATGTGCCGCACGGCCTGTCCAACGCCATGCTGCTGCCCGCCGTCACCGCCTATTCCCTGCCCGGCGCGCCCGCCCGCTACGCCGAGGCCGCGCGCCGCATCGGCTTCGCCGCCGCCACGGACGCCGACGACACCGCCGGGGCGAAGCTGCTCGCCGGCCTCGCCGCATGGAACCGGGAGCTGGCGGTGCCCACCCCGGCGGCATTCGGCATCGCGGAGGCCGCCTGGCACGGCAAGATGGCACTGATGGCCGAGCAGGCGCTCGCCTCCGGCAGCCCGGCCAACAACCCGCGGGTGCCGGACGCGGCGGCGATCGTGGCGCTCTATCGTGCCGTGTGGACCGGCGCGCCGGTCAATCTGTAGGGGGCGCACTCCGGTCCGCCCCGGTCCGGCCCCTCGGGTCAGCCTGCCGCGGCCCGGGCCGACGGGCGATCCCACTCCGCCCGCCACGCGGGCAGCGCGGCGGCCGTCATGGCGTGCCCCACGAAATACCCCTGGACCAGGTCGGCACCCAGGCCGCGCATCCGCTCCCACGCCGCCGGGTCCTCGACCCCTTCGGCCGTCACGACCAGGCCGCGGCGCCGGCCCGCGGCAACCATGTCGCCGGCGAAACCGCACAAGGCCGCATCCTGGTCGCAGGCACGGACCAGCCCGGCGTCGAGCTTGAGGCCGGTGAAGGGCAGGTCGAGCAACTGCCCCACATAGGTCATGGCCGGGCCGACGTCGTCGATGACGACGCCGTAGCCGGCCCGGCGCACCCGTTCCAGGGTGCGGCCGAGGGCGGCGGCGTCCTCCACCGGCTGGCTTTCGGTGAGCTCGATCACCAGCCGCTCGGCGGCCACCCCGGCGGCGTCGCGCCCGGCTTCCAGCCGATCGAGCGTGCAGGGCAGCAGCAGCAGATCGAGCGGGATGTTGATCCCGACCGCCAGGTCCAGGATCGCCGGGTCGGCATCGGCGAGATCGTCGAAGATCACCGCCGCCACCTGGTCGGTGAGCTGGCGCGACAGGCCGGCGAGCTCGATCTGCGGCACGAAGCGCCCGGCCGGGACCAGCCCGTGCACCGGATGGCGCAGCCGGGCGAGCGCTTCCAGCGCCACGGCGGTGCGATCGGCCAGCCGAACGATCGGCTGGTAGCGCGCCGCGATCCGGGCCTCGTGAAGGGCGGAGTGGATCTCCCGTTCCTGCATGGCGATGCGCGGCCCCCTTCTGGCGCCCGAAGCCGCGCGACGGCCCGGGGGTCGATGAACCTTATCGGCTGGGGCCGGAGGACGCCAGCCGGCGATGCCTATTTTCTTGCCGCAAGGATCGTTTTTTCAGCGTGACAGTGACGCCGGAGGTCCGGAAGGCCCGAACGGCGGCCCCTGACGCAGCGCAGCGTTGTCTCCGGCCAGCCGGACGGGCAGGCTGGCGGCGCGGCCCGGCCGCCCGCAGGCCGGACACCGGGTCCCGGAGCGTCGCCGGCAATCGACGCCCGGCAATCGACCCCCGGCAATCGATCCGGGGCGGCCGTGCGCCGCCACAACCGTGGAGACCGCCATGGACATCCGCCACGTCGTCGTCCTGATGCTGGAGAACCGCTCGTTCGACAGCATGCTCGGCAAGCTGCGCGCCCCCGGACCCGGCTTCGACGGCCTGCCCGACGGCTGGGCCAACACCTGGCACGATCCGCCCAACCCCGCGCAGACCGTGCCGGCCTGGAACGATCCCGGCATGACGCCCGCCACCGCCACCATCCCCGACCCCGATCCGGGGGAGCTGTTCGCCGACATCAAGGTGCAGACGCACGGCCTGTTCCTCGATTCGCCGATGGACGGGTTCGTCGACAACTACATGCGCCAGCCGCCGGCCGCGAAGCCCTACGACAAGCGCGCGCCGATGCATTATTTCACCCCCGCCCAGGTGCCGGCGCTGAGCCGGCTCGCGACCGCATTCGGGGTCAGCGACCGCTGGTTCGCCTCCGCCCCGTGCCAGACCTGGCCCAACCGGTTCTTCACCCATTGCGGCACCGCCGGCGGGTCGGTGAACAACGCGCCGGCGCGGCTGCCCTTCGCCATGCCGACCGTGTTCAACCGGCTGTCGGAGGCCGGCCGCGACTGGCGGCTCTATTTCCACGACATCCCGCAGGCGATCACCCTGTCGCAACTCTGGTTCGACGTGCCGCTGCATTTCCGCCGGTTCGACGATTTCGCCGCGGATGCCGCCGCCGGCACCCTGGCCGCCTACAGCTTCATCGAGCCGCGCTACTTCACCGACGCCGTCGCCGGCCGGCTGCCCAACGACCAGCATCCGCCGCACAACGTGACCGACGGCGAACACCTCATCGCCACGGTCTACAATGCGCTGCGCGCCGGCCCGGCCTGGCACCGGACCCTGCTGATCGTCACCTACGACGAGCACGGCGGCTGCGCCGACCACGTGCCCCCGCCCGACGCCACGCCGCCCGGCGGGCCCTATCCGGACGGATTCCGCTTCGACCGCTTCGGCGTGCGGGTGCCGGCGGTGATCGTCTCGCCCTATGTGCGGCCCGGCTCGGTCCTGCGCGCGCCCGGTGCGGTGCCGTTCGACCACACGACCATCATCGCCACCCTGCGCGCGCTCTGGAATATCGGCCCGCTCACCGCGCGCGACGCCGCCGCGCCGCACCTGCTCGGCCTGCTGACCGACCAGCCGGACAACGACGGGCCCGCGCGGATCGACGCCCTGCCGCTGGCCCCGCCGGCGCCGATCGCGGTCGCGGCGGTCAAGGCGCTGCCGGCCAACGACCTGCAAGCGAGCCTCGGCGCCGCGGCGGCGCACCTGCCCACCCTGGGCGCGGACCCGGCACGACACGCCGCACGGGTTGCCTCCGGCCCGATCCCGGTGCAAGCCGGGCTCGCCGCGACCGCCGAGTTCGTCGCCGCGCAGATGAAAGCCTTCCTGGGAGAAGCCTGACATGGACGTCGTCACGGTCGAGCAACGCGGCCCCATCTCGATCATCCGCATCAACCGCCCCGACCGGCTGAACGCGATCTCCGCCGCCGTCGCGCGCGACCTGCAAAGCGCGTTCGAGGCGTTCGACCGGTCGGACCAGCGGGTCGCGGTGATCTCCGCCGCCGGGGAACGCGCCTTCACCGCCGGGGCGGACGTCTCCGACCTGCCGGAACTGTGGCGCTGCATCCCGGGCGTCGGCTTCGCCACCGAAAAGCCGATCATCGCCGCCACCTCCGGCTGGTGCGTCGGCGGCGGCGTCGTGCTGGTGATGATGTGCGACCTTCTGGTCGCCTCCGAAACCACGACGTTCTACTATCCGGAGGCGAAGCTCGGCACCACCGGCGGCATGATCTCCTCGCTCGTCACCCGCATGCCGCACCACCTGGCGATGGAAATGATGCTGCTGGGCGCGAAAATCCCCGTCCAGCGCGCCTACGACGTGGGCTTCGTCAACCGGGTCACGCCGCCCGGCCAGCACGAGGCGGAGGCGATCGCCATGGCCGAAACTCTGCTCGAACAGGCGCCGCTCGTGCTCGGCACCCTGAAGCGCCTGGTCGGCGAGATCGTCCCGGTCGGCCCCGTGGAACGCCTGGTCGCCACCAGCCGCGCCATCGCCCGCGTCCGCTCCAGCGAGGACATGCAGGAGGGTATCCGAGCCTACAAGGAAAAGCGGACGCCCCGCTTCCGGGGGCGGTGAGCGACCCACGCTGCTGGCTGCTCAGCGAAAGCTACGCCGGCCTGCAGGCGCAGGGATTGGGCCTCGCGGAAGCCGCCGGCCTCGCCCCGGAGCTGCACGAACTGGTCCCGCGCCCGCCCTGGCACCTGCTGTCGGCACGGTTCTGGCCGAACCCGCTCGCCCCCGTGGCCGCCGCCATCACACCCCCCTATCCCGCGCTGGCAATCGCCTGCGGCGGGATGGGCGCGGCGGTCGGCGCGGCCCTGCGCACCCGCACGGCACGATCGGATCGGGTCCGCATCGTGCAGGTGCAGCACCCGCGCATGGACCCGCGCCGCTTCGACGTGGTGGTTGTAAACCGCCACGACCGCCTGACCGGGCCCAACGTGATCGTCACCCGCACCGCGCTGCACCGGGTCACCCAGGCACGCTTGGCCGCAGCGGGCGACGCCTGGCGCAGCACCTTCGCAGCATTGCCCCGCCCGCTCGTCGCCGTCCTGGTCGGCGGCAGCAACGGACGGCACCGCCTGGACGCGTCAACAGGGCAACGCCTGGCAGCCCAACTGGCCGGGATGATGGACCGCGACCACGTGGGCCTGATGCTCACCCCCTCCCGCCGCACCGACCCCGACGTCACCCGAGCGCTGACGGAAACGCTCGCCCCGCGCGGTGCCTTCCTCTGGAACGGCAACGGGGAAAATCCCTATTTCGGCATGCTGGCGCTGGCCGACGCCGTGGTCGCAACCGAAGACAGTGTCTCCATGGTCTCCGAAGCCGTCGCCACCCACGCCCCCGTGCTGCTGGCAGAACTGCCCGGCCGATCACGCCGGATCGGCCAGTTCACCGAAGACCTCCTCGCCGACGGCCGGGTGCACCGCTTCACCGGGCGCCTGGACCTGTGGCCCACCACCCCCCTCGACGACACACCAGCCGCCGGCGCCGAGGTCCGGCAGCGGCTGGGGCTGTGAACCGATCGAGCTGAGGCTTGGACCTTTGAGAGCAAGGCCAGGGGCTCTGCCCCTGGACCCCGCCAAGGGCAACGGCCCTTGGAACCGATCCATTGGTTCCGTGCGTATGGGGGTGTCTCGGGTCCGGGAGGGGGCCCAGGGGGCAGCGCCCCCTGGCCTTGCTTTCGAAGGGTCGAGCCTCGGCCCCGTTGGTATCACCCCACCAGCCGGTAGCGCGGTCGCGGGACGGCGGCGGTCTCGATCGGCATCACGGTGGCCAGCACGTTTCGCAGGCGGTCTGCGGTGGCTGATGTTGCGCGGGTGAGCGGCAGGCGCACGGTGTCCGTGCAGAGGCCCAGTTCCGCGAGTGCCGCTTTCAGGGGAATGGGGTTGCTTTCCGCGAACAGTGCGCGATGCAGCGGGTCGAGGCAGTCGCGGATACGGCTGAAATCGGCCAGGTCGCCGTTGTCCCAGGCGCGGTGCAGCAGGGCGCTCAGTGCCGGCGCGACGTTGGCGGTGACCGAGATGCAGCCTTGGCCGCCCATGGCGCGGTAGGCGGCCTGGGTGGCGTCGTCGCCGGTCAGTTGCAGGAACGTATCGCCGCACAGGGCGCGCAGCCGCGGCGGGCGCGCGAGGTCGGCGGTGGCGTCCTTGAGCGCGACGATCGATTCCTGTTCGAACAGGCGTGCGATGGTGGCGTCGGCGATGGCGACACCGACCCGGCCCGGCACGTCGTAGAACACGACGGGCAGGTCGGCGGCGTGCGCCACGGCGCGGATGTGGGCGACGATGCCGTCCTGTGTCGGCTTGGCGTAGGGCGGAGCGGCGCAGAGCAGGGCATCGGCGCCGGCTTGCTTCGCCTCGAGGGCAAGGGCTGCCGCGCGGGCGGTTGCCGTCGCGGTGCAGCCGGCGATGACCGGCACGCGGCGGGCGGCCGCTTCCACGACGGTGCGAAGGACGCGGATCCGCTCGGGGCCGGTGAGGGCGGAGGCTTCGCCGGTGCTGCCGCAGACGACGAGGCCAGCGGTGCCGCAGGTGATCTGCCGGACGCAGAGGCGCGCGAGCGCGGTCGTGTCCACCGCACCGTCGCGGAACGGAGTGGCAAGGGCGACCAGTGAGCCGTCGATACCGGCAAGAACATGGGCCATGGAATGCTCCTTGCGCGCTTATGCGTGCGTCAGCGGGCCAAACATCGGCAGCACGGCGGAGAGCAGCGCCTCGGTGCCGACCCGATGCTGGCACACGTCGGTAAACCCGTGGACCCGGAGCGTGCGGACGATCGCCGGCGCGAGCCGCCCGGCCGGATCTGCCACGATCCGCACCAGGATGCGGCCGGTCGGCACCAGGGCACGCCTGGCGTGGCCAATGATCGTAGCGGCTGCATCGAGCGAGCCGATCCCGGGCAGGATGACGGTGTCGGCAATCTGCGGCTCCGGCCGCTCGTGCTGCCGCAATTCCGTGATGGCGCCGCAGCCGGCGCGGATCAGCGCGCACATGACGTCGAGCGCGCCATGCCCGAGGATCAGGATGTGCTCGTCGGTCACGTCGCCCAGGACGGCGACCAGGGCGGCATCGGGGTCGGCGCCCGACATGCCGGCCGCGGGGGTGCGTGGGCGGCCAAGGTCGGCATGGGCGTGGCGAAGCATCATGACGTGGTCTCCTGGAGTGATGCAGGACGGTGTATCGGGCGGCTTGGGCGCGGCGCCGTCCGCCGGGTGATCGCATCAGGCGGCGCTGCGGTCGTCGTCGGCCCGTGCAGCCGCCGGGACGCGTGGGGTCCGATGCGAGGTGGCAACACTCATGCTGCGCGCTGCCCCGCCGCGGTCCCGGACGCGCCACCGGCCGCTTGGGAAGCCGTCTGATCGGTCCGCGTCCGTGGATTGTGCAGCATGACGGCGTGAAGATCAGCCGCCGCGCATAAAGACTCCATTGCCGTCGGGCGGCCGGGGAATAGGAATTCCATAGCGCGGGTCACGGGTTCCCGCGCGCGACAGCAGCGACACCGTGCGTCGCCGCCCGCACGACGGCCACCGCTGCCGGAGCGAAGCCGGCCCGCCTGTCGGCGTCCTATAGGAAAATACTATGCCGGCGGGGATCGGCCGGGATGGCTTCTATATGCCGGAACCTGGACTGTCGGCATCTGCCGGCACGCGGCGCCCATCGGGGTGCCGAGGCCCGGCGTTGGAGTGACGACCGGTGTCCTGATACGATCCAAGAGATGGAGTGTTGCTCCCCGATCGGCGCGCCCTGCGCCGCCGTCGGCGGGGATGACGCCGCCGCGCCGCAAGCGGCGAAGGCGTCGCGGAAGATCGGACCGACCGCCGCCCGGCATGACGCACCGTCATGCCGGTGTTGGCCGGCGTGCTCGTTGCAGGCAGAACGAGCGGTACCAGAACCACACGAAGGAGAACGGGCATGACTGGCAGGATCCGGTGGCAATCCGGAATGCTGCGTATCGCACTCGGCACGGGCATCGCACTCGGCGCCGGCGTCGCACCGGGGATCATCGCGGCGGCGTCCGCATTCACGCCCCCTGCGCCGATCGCGTTCGACGGCGGCCCGCTCGGCACCTTGCAGCTCAGCGGCGGGGCGGACGGCTACGCGGCCGCGCTGACCGGCGCCGGCAGCGGGGCGAGCCCCGGCCTGCTCGGCACCGACCGATCCGCCGGGGTCGAATTCCTGAACGGGCTGATCGAGGTGCAGAAATCGACGGGCTTGGTGCAGTTCACGGTGCAGGCGGGATCAACCGGCACCTTGACCCTGGGGACCAGGCCCACCCAGACCTCGGTGCAGACCGTCTCCACCGGACCGCTGTACACCGGCTACCTGACGTTGGCGCCGTCGTCGCATTTCAGCGTCTCCGCCGGGCAGCTTCCCTCGCTGGAAGGCTACGAATCCGCGATCGACTGGAACAACAGCAACCTGCTGATGACCGACCTGTTCTACGTCGAGAACACGCAGAACGTCGGGGTGACCGCGAACGCCACCTTCGGTCCGGTGGCGGCGAACCTGACTTTCGGCGACGGCTTCGATACCAATGTGTGGAATTTCCTCCAGGCGTCGGCGACCTACACGATCAATTCCAGCAACGCGGTGACCGTGTTCGGCGCCACCAACCTCGGGCAGACCGGGCTGCGCGCGCATATCTACGGCTCGGCGAGCCTGCCGTACAGCCAGTCCACGGTGGGCGCCTACGGGGCGAACTACGTCAACTCCTCGATGATCGGCGCCTACTACAGCTTCACCTGGGGCAACCTGAACCTGGTGCCGGAGGTGCAGTATGTCTGGGCGAAGCCGAACGCCGCGCTGGTGACGCCCGGGTCCGCGAGCATGACGGGGTTTTCCAGCAATTTCGGCGCGGCGCTGTTCGCCGACTACCAGTTCGGCAAGTCGCCCTATTCGCTCGGCGCCTGGGTGCAGTATTTCTCCAGCAACGGGCCGGATACCTGGTTCCTCAATCCGGGTGCGCAGGGGGTCGGGGTCTCGATCGCGCCGACCTGGCAGTACAAGCACCTGTTCGTGCGCGGCGACCTCGGCGTGATCCACCTGACCGCTCTCGGCACCCCGGGGTCGGTGGGCTACGGCAGCGGCGGGACCGGGCGGAACCAGGCGACCTTCCTGGTGGAGACCGGCGTGCTGTTCTGACGCCGCGCGATACCGGCGCCGCGTGGTCGTCCCCAGGGGATGGTCGTCCCCAGGGCATGGTCGTCCTCAAGGGACGACACCCGGCGCCGGCAACCGCCTCCCGGCCTTGTCCGCCCGCCGGCATTGGCCTATCCGGCCCCGCCGGCACTTCCGCCGCGCACCGGCGTCCCCGCCGCGGAGACATGATGCTAGAGATCGAAACCTTCGACGCCCGTGCCGGCGGCAACGTCATCTACAAGGCGCTCGCGCACCCGCTGGCGGCGGAGGCGATCGGTCGCCTGCTCGGCAGCCTCGAAGGCCCGGTCGCGCTCTATGACCCCGACGGAATCGCCGCCCCGCTGCTCGCGATGTATCCCGACCTGCCGGGGCCGGTGTCGCTCCATGTCCACGACGTCGCCGCGGTCGGCGGGACCCGTGCCGGCCTCACCGCCCGCCCGCTCATCGACCTGCCGCACGCCGAGGCCCGCAGCGTGCTGATCGCCGCCTTCGACACCGGGCGGGCTGGCGCCCGCATCGCCGCCCTGCTGCCGCCAGGCGCCGCGCTGCGCAGCCTGGACGAGGCGAAGCTGCCGCCGGCGCTGCTCACCAACCCGGGGCGCTACCTGGACCGGCTGAATTTCGCCACCAACTTCGCCTTCTTCCGCGACCAGGACGGGCTCTCCACCCGCCTCGTGTCCGCCAACTACTGGGCCGGCTACGGCGCCGGGCCGATCCGCCTCTGGCTGCGGCTGTTCGATGCGGCCGGTTCCGTGCTCGCGACCTGGGAACAGGCGCTGCCGGAGGGGCCCGGCGGGTTCGCGATCGACAGCCGCGCGGTGCGCGCCCGCTTCGGCCTGCCGGAATTCACCGGCCAGTTGTTCCTGCACGCGATCGGCGCCGCCGGGCACGACGTGGTGAAATACGCGCTCGATACCTATGCGCCCGACGGCGGGACCAGCCTCTCCTGCACCCACGACGCCAACGCCTGGCCGTCCGACCGCTACGCCGGCCTGCCGGCCCCGCGGCCGGACGAGCGGGTGGTCCTGTGGCTGCAGAACAGCCACGCGGTGCCGATCCCCGCCGGCGCCGTCAGCCTCGATCGCATGGGGGCGGAGCGGCCGGTGCCGCTCGATCGCACCGTCGGTCCGTTCGCCACCGTCGCGGTCGATGTCGCCGACATGCTGCCCGGGCTGCACTGGCCGGCGCAGGTCGAGCTGCGCGCCGGGCGGCACGTGGTCCGCCCGCGCTACGAGGTGACCCGCGCCGGCCGCACCCGCATCGCGCATGTGAACGTGGAACGCGCCGACCTGCGCCCCGAGCCCGCCATCCCCGCCCTGCCGCCGGCGCTGGGGCGCGGGTTCCTGCTGCCGTTCCCTGTGCTCGACCCGGCGACATTCCGCACCCTCGTGCAGCCGACGCCGATGGCGGTGACGCAGACGGACCTGCCGGTGCGGCTCGATCTGTTCGATACGGACGGGCGGATGGTGGCGCAGCGCTTCCTCGGCCGGCTGCCGCGCGACCACGGGCTGGCGGTCGATCTGGAGACGATCCCCAGGCTGCGGGCGGGCCATGCCGAACTCGTCTACGATTTCCGCGACGGCGGCGGCGCCGACGGCTGGCTGCACGCGCTGTTCCGCTGGGAACACCGGGCCAGCGGCCACGTCGCGGAGTCGAGCTTCGGGGCGCATATGTTCAACACGCTGATGACCTGGCGCGACGAGCCGCAATCCTACTCCGGCCCGCCGCCCGGGCTGAGCACCCGGCTGTTCCTGCGCCTGGGCGAGCCCGGGCGACGCAGCTTCGCGGTGCTGATCTACCCGGCCTCGGCCCCCTGGGTGGCGCACTCCGCCACCGTGCTTGCGCTGCACGACGCGACCGGGACACCGATCGCGGAGGAGCGGCTGGCGATCGCCTGCGGCGGCTCGGCGCTGGTGCGGCCGGAGGCGGTGTTCGGCGCGGCGCTGCTGGAGCGGGCGGGGACGGACGGCTACGTGCTGGTGCGCGATCCGACCTGCCGGCTGTTCGGCTACCATGGGCTGGAGGATGCGACGGGTAGCTTCTCGCTCGACCATATGTTCGGGTTCTGAGGCGCGGCACCGGCGGGCGGCGCCCCGGGCGGCTTGCGGCGCCGGGGTGATGATTACGATACGATATCGTAATGATAGGGACGCGCGGACGCCGGGGCTGGCCTAGTGGCCGAAAAGCGGCGGGCGGTACCCGAGCGGACCGTGCTCGCGGATTGCCGCGGCTTCGGACCGCCGGCGGGTACGGTGGGGGTCGGGCACTGGCTCCGGCGCGCGCCGCGAGGGCGTGTCCGGCGCGGGCGGCGGGGCCTCGGGTGGCGTGATGCCGAACATCCGGCAGAGCGGGCGCAGCACCCGCCACAGGCGCGGGGCTGTTGCCAGCAGCTCCGTCATCTCCGGCTGCGCCAACAGATAGGCGAACTCGATGCCGGACGGCACCGTCTCCGGCGCCATCCGCGCCAGCCAGCCGTAGCTTCTGGGCAGGGTCCGGCGCGGCGCGGGGGGCCAGACCGGCGCCACATTGGCCGGCACCGCATCGGCGGGCAGCGCATCGGCGGGCACCCCATCGGCGGGCACCCCATCGGCGGGCGTGGGGGCGGGTTCGGCGGGGCGGCGGCGGGACCTCGCCACCGGATGGGCGGCGATGGCGGCGAAGCGCTCTGCTGCCTCCGTGAGGCGGTTCCACAGCCGGGCCGCGAGGTCCATCAGGACCGGGTTGTGCTCGGCGCCGGTCGCCATCGCTTCCCGCAGCCCGCCGATGAAGCGGGCGAAGCGCCCGGCGAGGGCCCAGGCGCTGGTGGTGGGGGGAGAAGGGGCGGCGGCCGACATGAACGAAACAAGAACATAAATCCGTTGCCGTGTCAAGCTGTTTCCGCGCCGGGGGCGCCGCGGCCCGGGCGGTCACGCTGGCCCGGCGGGGGATCGCGCGCGGCTGAGCCGGGGATCGGGCGGGGCGGCAGGGGCGATGCGGTCGGCGGCGGCGCCGTCGGGCGCGGGCAGATCGGGCGCGGGGAAGGGGCGCGTGTGCGGGGCGGTTTCTCGGTTCGGGTGGATGCCGTTTCTCCGTCCCGGCCGTGGCTCAGTCGGACGCGGCGGGGCGGGCCGGGTCAAGGATCGCCGCTGCTTCGGCGCCGACCGCTACGCGGCGCGACCGCTGGGGAGCGTCCTTGCGGCGGTCCATCCCGCCGAGTCACGCTCGGTCTGCCGGGCTGATCGCGGCCGTGGTCCGGAGGTATCGTCTGGGCGCGACCAGGAGTTGGATATTTGCGGCGGTGGGTCTCTTCGCTGACGACGTCGCCGGACACGCCGGTACTCCACCCCGGCACAGACAGAATTCTGCGTTGCCCTTCCGTGTAGAATCAGGTGCTTTATGGAAACTCGGCTGGCCCGCGCGCACTGTCAAAAAGGTAAGTCGTCGTCGATTTCTGTCTGCGGCGGCGCTGGGGGCAAAGCTTTCGCCGGCAGGGGCAAGTTGGTAACGACGAACAGATTCAGGATGTCATCGCGGTCCATAAACAGGATTTGGCTGCGCTTGGTCGCGTCCAGCTTGCCCCCAAGCCAATTGCGAGCAGCCTTGGTTATCTCGCCGCCGGCGACGACAAACGCATGATCCACAAGAACCCGTTTGCCAATTTCCGGGTCAAAAATTTCATGCCCCAACATCATCGTAACTTGATTGTATATCTCAGCGATATTGGCGGTGCTTACGCCCGAGGCGTCTATCTTGTCTTTCTTCGCCTGTATGCCGAAATACAGCACATGCGTGGTCGGCAAGGTGTATTTCATCCAGAGGTCTTTGCCATATTCGAGTGCCTTGTCCTTGTGGCCGGCGGCAGTCACGCGATGAAAGCCGAGTTGGCGGAACAACGGCAAAAGCACCTCGGCGATAAGCTCATCCTCGGAAGTTTTGCCGAGATAGGTTGATAGCTGTGCTCGCTTCTTTTGCTCTTGCGCCGAAAGGTGTCGGTGCGGATTAGGCGACTGTTGAACGACGGTATTGGTACCAATATGCCGTAAGTAACAGTTATGGTCATCCCCATAGAACGCCTCGAATCCTTCGCGCGTGAGCGGCGCGTTTAACTGCTCTAGGGCTTTGGTGCGGTTGGCATCGTCGCTTGGTGTCCCGTCATCCTTGTCCATCAGCACACGGATGACGCGGCAAAAGGTGTCCGGCGGGGTGCGCGCATCGGGGTGTGGTTCCTGAAGGATGTCATACAGCGCCGCGTAGACCCACGAACTACGGGTGCTGCCATCATGAATGTAATCAGTGTCGCAGTCGGAAAAGAATTCGGTCAACCGGCTGCTAGTTCTGTAACGAAAGAGCGTTTTCTGCTCCTCGTAGTTGCCGCAAATCATGTCGGCCAGCTGCGTGAGGGTGCGGCGTTTGAATTCCATCACGCTGCCAACCTCGAAATCGGTACTATGGCTGACGTTGTAGCTGCGAGCGATCTCCCGCAAGGTCTCCTCGCCTCGATCCCGACGCCTGATCGCCTCCTTCATCTGGTGCGGGGTGAGCTTCGGCCTCCGGCCAAGCTTCACCCCGCGCGCGACGGCCCGCCGGCGACCCTCGGTCGTGCGCGCGCGGATCAGCTCGCGCTCAAACTCGGCCAGGCCGCCGAGCACGGTCAGCATCAACCGGCCGTGGGCAGTCGTGGTGTCGGCCCAGGTGTCGCCGAGGGAACGGAACCCGGCCTTGCGGTCGGCAACCGTGGCGAGGGTGTTGAGCAGGTCGCGGGTGGAGCAGGCAAGGCGGTCGAGCCTGGTCACCATCAGCACGTCGCCGGCGGCAAGCTGGCCGAGCACCCGGCGGAGCTGCGCCCGATCGGTCTTGGCTCCGCTCGCGGTCTCCCGGAACACCTGGCTGGCCCTGGCCGCCCGGAGCTGGCGCACCTGGGCGTCAACGCTCTGGCCGTCGGTCGAGACCCGTGCATATCCGTAGATCATGGGGTCTAATCTGCACCAGATTTCCGTAACGGAAAAGTCTTTTGTTTTCAGCACCCTGAGTTTTGTGCGAAAATCTGTTTGCATCACCGCGGGGTCTTCAGGCTCACGAAGCGGCTCTTTGCACTGTCCATAAAGAGTGTTGCATACGGGCGTGTTACCGACTAGGATTGATGAGAAAGAGACTGGGAGGCGCTGATGGCCATCGTATCATCGGAGGGGACAGGAAAAACACCGTGCCCGAGCTGCAATCCACGGGGGCTGCCTCGCCCTCCAGAGCAATCGCTGAAGCCTTGTGAGAGATGCGGTAGCACTGGTTGGATAAGCGATCTTGGCGGCTGGAAGAACTATTAGCGAGAACTAAGGGTGTGACCCCTACGGAGCTTGTCCCATGGTTTCAGATGGCTTCGACTGTGATCGCAGGAATAGGTATAGTCGTCTCCATGATCTTAGGTATTGCAAGCCTTAACAACAACCGGAGAGACAGGCTCGCTAAAATCCGACCTGATCTTTTGTTCAATATTGGCGGCCAGCAAGCACCTGCTACACTGCATCCAATAACGTTTATCCCGGGCCTGCGTCAGGATGACCCGGACGTGGTTAGCTTTCTAAAGAGGCTTCCAGAAGAATGGAGGGGATTATCATTAGCCGGTCGTTATGGCCAACTGTTCAATCACGGTGCCGGTCCTGCTTTGGCCGTCTACATTTGGTTTGAGCCAGATCGGATCACGACGGGGGGAAACGAACGTCGTTTGAGCAGAGCCGAGCAATATTCGCCTCCTTACACAAAGGAATGGAACTGGATTGCTGCAATGCCTGCAAATCTGTCTGAAGGAGATGCGGCCTTCTTCGGAATTCTGCCGGTATCCGTTTATGCCACCAGTCCCGACGTAAGCGCGGTCTCTGGTGCGATGCACATCGAATGCCGCGACAAAGATGGGCGTCCGTATCAGTGGAAACAGCCAGCGGTATTTTTCATTGATCGATCGGAAAACACGGCCTCCATCACCGTCTCATTCGGACAGCGTCCGTTGCAAATATCCTGACTTTCACACCGTCCTGCAGTGGCGCTCGACCCCATCTGGTCGCACTGCGGGGCGGTCGTCTGTGCCGACCCAGCCCGGACACGAGAACGCCGTACGCGGGTTGGGTTCCCACAGCGGCCGCTATCGCATCGATACAATTGGCAGGGAGCAGGATTCGAAGCTGCGGCCTGCGAGAATGAGACAGGAAACCGTAGGGCAAAGACCTCGTGCGTCCGACAAATCCCACGCAGGAAGGGTTCTCTCGGCATGACCGAGAGCAGGCTGCCCCCAAACCGCCCCTCAGGTCAGGACTGCGCCTCGGGCGACAGCACCATGCACGCCGCATGATGATGCGAAAGCTGCGTGCAGGCCCGCACCGCGGCCTCCCGCGACAGCCCGCCCAGCCGGGCGCGCCACAGCACGGCGTGGCCGTGCCGCACCGCCTCCACCAGCGGACGCGCGCCGCCCAGCACCGCGCGGGCCTGCGCCTGTGCCAGACCGGCGGCGTGATGCGCCTGGGCGGGATCGTTGAACGCGCCCACCTGCACCGCCCAGCCACCCGCGAGCCCGAAGGAGCGCGGCGGCGGCGGCGGCTCGGCGAAGGCCGTCGGCACCAGGCGGAAGCCCATCCGCGGCGGTTGCGGCGGCGGCGGCAAGCGACGCGGCGGAGCCAGGTAGGCCACCTGCTCACGCGGCGGGGCCACCACGCGCGGCGGCGGCGCCGCCTCGGCCATCCGCACCGGCGGCTGGTAGGGCGCCGGCTCCTGCGGCCGATACGGTGCCGACACGGGCGCCGACGGCGGCACCCAGCGGCTCGCGACCTGCACCCGCGCGGTGCCACCCGGGCCGTAGCGCAGGCCGGGCGGGATATCCATCGGCAACTGGTTCATGGCATAGGCGGCGGCCGGCGACGGACGCTGCGGAGAGGCGCCGGCGATCGCGGGCGCGATCATCGCGACGTAGCGGCGGGTCTCGTTCGGCAACGGCCGCTCGTCGGCGAGGTAATCGTCGAGCCGCCGCGGACCGGCATTGTAGGCGGCCAGGAAACCGGGGAAGCCGTAGATGTCGTACATCTCACGCAGATAGGCCGCGCCGGCCATGATATTGTCGCGCGGGTTGTACGGATCGCCGCCGAGCCCGTACTCCTGGCGCAGATCCTGATACGTCTCCGGCATGACCTGCATCAGCCCCATCGCGCCCACGGGCGAGGTGGTGAGCCGTCCGTCCATGTATTCGTGCCCGCCCGATTCCACGTGCATGACGGCGCGGATCCAGCGCGCCGGCACGTCGAACCGGGTCGAGGCCTGGCGGATGTAGGGCCCCCAGGGATCGCCGGGCGGGCCGGGCGGGGCGTAGTCGCCATGCGCCATCTCGGCGTAGCGCGCGGCCTGCTCGCGGGCACCGAGCTGCGGTCCCTGGCTGGCGCAGGCGGACAGCGCCGCCACGGCGGCGAGGCAGCCGAGGGCACGCAGCCACGTTCGCGGGGCCCCGGCCGGCGCCGCGGACGCAGCACGAGACGCGAGCCTGGAACGGACAGGGCGGGTGATCGGCAACGGAACCTCCGTCGTGGCACGGCCGGAAACAGCCGGAGGGCACGGCGGCCGGGCGGCCGTCGCTCAGGCGGGCGGTCAGGACTTTGCCATAACCCCTTATCGTGGAACGGAGTTCACCGCAAGAATATCTCGCATCCGCGGCGGGGGGCGGCGATCACGCTTGCCTCGCCCGTGACAGCCGGCAAGGATGGGCGCCGCGGCGGCGAGGACGGCACATGCGCGAGCGGCATCGGATGCGGGCGGCGCCGATCTGCCTGGCCCTCGGCCTGGGGTGGAGCCTGGGTCTGGGCCTGGGCGGCTGCGCGGTGCGCCCCGGGCCCAGTGCCGCCCCGGCCATGCCGACGCCGGCCGCCCGGCTCACGCCCGAGCGGTCCGAGGCGTTGGTCGGGGTGATCGTGGCGCTGCGCCGCGTGCCCGCGCGCACGCTCGGCATGGACCCGACGGCGTTTCGCGAGGATGGGGCCGCACCGCCCGCCGGACCGGAGACGGACTATGCGGAGATCGTGATTCGCGCGCGCGACGGACGCACCCGCGTGATGGTGCAGCCGCTCGAAGCCGGCCTCGCGCCGGGGCGCCGGGTGCGCCTGGTGCGCGCCGCGCAACTCGCGGTCCTGATGCCCGACGCGCGCTAGTGCTCTGACACAAACAGGTGATTCATCATGTGTCAGAGCACCAGCCTGATTTTGTGGACCGATTCAGCCAACGCCTTGAAGCAGGCGCTGGCATCGGGCCACCAGCACACGAGATTTCGTTCGCAAAAAACGAAACGACCGCGCGCCCTACGCCACCAACGGCGTCCCGGTCGCCGCCCGCACCGCGTCCATCCCCACGCCCGGGGCCAGTTCGCGCACGCGGAACCCCTCCCCGGCCGGTTCGAACAGCCCGAGGTCGGTCGCCACCAGCTTCACCACCCCGCGCGCCGTCACCGGCAGCGCGCAGGCCGGCACGAGGCGCGGCGCGCCGCTGCGCGTGACATGCTCCATGATGAGGAACACCCGCTGCGCGCAGGCGGCAAGGTCCATCGCGCCGCCGATGCCGCCGCCCTTGCCGCGGCCGATCCGCCAGTTGGCGAAATCGCCGTTCGCTGCCACTTCGTAAGCGCCCATCACGGTGACATCGATCCGCCCGCCGCGGATGATGGCGAAGCTGTCGGCGTGGTGCACCACCGCCGCCCCCGGCCGCAGGGTCACGTTCTGGCCGCCGGCGTTGACGAGGTTCAGGTCCTCCTCGCCCGGCGCGGCGATCACGCCGTAGCCGATCACGCCGTTCTCGGAATGATAGACGATGTGGCGGTCGCCGATATCGGTATTGGAACACAGGGTCGGCAGCCCGACGCCGAGGTTGACGATCCAGCCGTCGCCGAATTCGGCGGCGATCCGATCGGCCATCTGCTGGCGGGTGAAGCCTTTGGCGGCATCGCTCATGGGCGCACGCGCTCCTGGCGCTTCTGCGGCCACAACCCGGCGGGCGGCGGCGGGATTTCCACCAGGCGGTGGATGAAGATGCCCGGGGTGTGGACGGCGTCGGGATCGATCGCGCCCGCCGGCAGGATCGGCTCCTCCACCTCGGCAATCGCGAGGCGCGCCGCCGTTGCCATCACCGGATTGAAATTGCGCTGCGAGCGATGGAACAGCAGGTTGCCGAAGGCGTCGGCGCGGCGGGCGCGCAGGAAGGCGTAATCGACCGGCAGCGCGTATTCCAGCAGGTATTCGCGCCCGCCGATCATGCGGGTTTCGCGGCCTTCCGCAAGCTCGGTGCCGACCGCGGTCGGCGTGTAGAAGGCCGGGATGCCGGCGCCGGCGGCGCGCAGGCGTTCGGCGAGCGTGCCTTGCGGCACCAGTTCGGCCTCCACCTCGCCGGCTTCGTAATATTTCGTGAACGGCAGCACGTCGGAGGCGCGCGTCGCGGCGGTGAAGGCGCAGATCACTTTGCGCACCTGGCCGCGCTCCACCAGCATGCCGATGTCGGGCATGCGCGGCTGCTGCGCGCCGCCGGTGGTGTTGGCGATCAGGGTCAGGCCGCGCGCGCCGTGTTCGGCGAGGGCGGCGATCAGGTTGAACGGCGTGCCGGGCATGGCGAAGCCGCCGAAGGCGATGGTGGCACCGTCGGGGATGTCGGCCACGGCGGCGGCGAAGTTCGGGAAATGCTTGCCTGGCATCGTGCGGATGGGCCTTCGGTACGAAACAACGGAGCCCGGGATCAGCCGGCAGGCCGCGGCCGGTGTCAAGCGCGGGCGGCCGGCGCCGCCGCTCTCCGGGCACGGATGCAGGAGCGCCCTGCCGCGTCGCGGCAAGGTTACGATACGAGGTCGTTACAGTCCTGTCGCCGCAGTCACCGCGCGAAATCCGGTTCCTCGCGCAGCAGCACCCGCTTGATGCTTTCCAGATGCAGCCGTGCGCTGTCGCGGTCGCCCGCGCGCATCTGCGCCGCCGTGCGCGCGGCGATCTCGGGCGCCACCGGCACCAGCGGGCGCCCCGTGCTCAGCGCCTTGACCTGCACCTCCGCCGCGCGTTCCAGGTAGTAGAGATCGTCCCACGCCTCGGCGATCGTGGCCCCGACCGTCAGCACGCCGTGGTTGCGCAGGAACACGACATCGGCTTCCCCGAGCGTCGCCGCGATGCGGTCGCCCTCGCCGGCGTCGAGCGCGAGCCCGTTATAGGCATCGTCCACCGCCGTGCGGCCGTAGAATTTCAGCGCCGTCTGGCCCGCCCAGGCGAGCGGCGCGCCGGCCACCATGCTGAGCGCCGTGGCATAGGGCATATGCGTGTGGAACGCCGCCCGCGCGCGCGGCAGGCGCAGATGCACGCGCGCATGGATGTAGAACGCCGTCGCCTCCGGCCGGCCGTCGCCCTCGATGACGTTGCCCTCGAAATCGCAGACCAGCAGGCTGGAGGCCGTGACCTCCCGGAACATCAGCCCGTAGGGGTTGACCAGGAACAGATCGTCCCGCCCGGGCACGAGGGCGGAGAAATGGTTGCAGATCCCCTCCTCCAGCCCGAGCCGGGCGGCCATGCGGAAGCAGGCGGCCAGATCGATGCGGGCCTGCCACAAGGCCTCCCGATCGACGTTGCCGAGCGTGGCCGTCACGGATGCGGCGGTCGGGCGGAGTTCATGCGCCATGGGATGCCTCTGTCTGCGAGACCGGGATATCAGAGCCGCCGGGCTGCTGTGAACAGGGCCGCAAGACCGTTGCGCACCGGCAGCACCGCGTCCGGCGCATGGCCCGCGGGTGCACGCTGGCCGGTCCGGTGATCGCCCCACCCGCGTCACCCCGCCCGCGTCACCCCCTGGGCTTGCCGGCCGGTACGTGCTACGGCCCGCTGCGATTGCGAACGGAGAATCCCATGTCCGAGTCCATGCCCGCCCCGCAAGCCACCGGGCAGCCGACCCAGCCGCTGGTGGTGAACATCCAGTACGTGAAGGATCTGTCGTTCGAGGTGCCCGGCGCGCCGCAGATCTTCACCCAGCTCCGCTCGCAGCCGCAGGTGAACATCAACCTCGACGTGCAGGCCCGCCGGCTCGAGGAAGGGCCGAACCTGTTCGAGGTGATGCTGGTGATCCGCGCCGAGGCGCAGGAACCCGCCGCGACGAACGGCGCCGGCAATGGCCAGGGGAGCAATGGCCAAGGGGGCAATGGCCAAGGCAGCAGCGCGCCGACGATCTTCGTGGCCGAGCTCACCTATGCCGGCGTGTTCACCCTCACGGGGCTGGCGGAAAACGCGATCGAGCCGGTCCTGCTGGTCGAATGCCCGCGCATCCTGTTTCCCTTCGCGCGCAACATCCTGGCCGACGTCACCCGCGACGGCGGTTTCCCGCCGGTGCTGCTGCAGCCGATCGATTTCGTCGCGCTGTGGCAGGCACGCCGGGCGCAGGCGCAGACGAGCCAGACCGCCGCGGCGTGATCCGCCCGGCGGCGCACCGGGGAGCGTGGCCCGAGGGGCGCGTCAAGGGGCCCGGCATCGAGGCGCGCGCCATCGGGGCGTCGCCGCATCGCGCGCGGCCCAGCTTGATCCCCCTGCGGCTTGATCCCCCTGCGGCTTGATCCCCCTGCGGCGCCGCCCCACCTTCCGAACGCAGGTTCCTGCCACTCCCTGGCTGCCCCGCATGGCCGCCTTCCCCCCAGCCATCTTCCCCTGGCCATTCCTGCCCTGTCCGCAACAACGAGGCCCGCGATGAGCGCGAACACCAAGCCGGTCACCGATACCAGTTTCGCCACCGACGTGCTGGGCGCGCCCGGCCCCGTGCTGGTCGATTTCTGGGCCGAGTGGTGCGGCCCCTGCAAGATGATCGCGCCCGCGCTCGAGGAGCTGGCCGATGAGTTCGCCGGCAAGATGACCGTGGCGAAGGTCAACATCGACGACAACCCGGTCTCCCCCAACACTTACGGCGTCCGCGGCATCCCGACCCTGATCCTGTTCAAGGACGGCAAACCGGCGGCGACCCAGGTTGGCGCACTGCCCAAGGGCCGGCTGAAGGACTGGATCGCCGGGAACCTCTGACCCCGACGGCGGGCGCGTGGCGACGAAGCCCCCGGGCCGCGTCGCCGCCGCCCGCCGCGCGGCGGCGCGGCCACGCTCTCCCCCGGCCGCCCATGACGCACGGGTGGCGCAGGAGCTCCTGGTGGCCCGGCCCCCGCTGGTCCAGCCCCCGCTCCTCCAGCCCCCGCTCCTCCAGCCGTCGGCATTGCCGATACAACCGCCGCTGCCGGCACCACTGCCTGTCCCAGCGGCAGCCGATCCGGCGGCACCAGACGCCGACGCGGTGCCGCTATCGATGCATCCTCCCCCCGTGCCACCGCGCCCGCCCGCCTGTGCGGGCCGGGCGCTCCCGCTGTCCGGCGCCGCCGCGCTGCGCCTGCTGCTCGGCGCCGGAACGGACGCGCTGCGCGCGGATCTTGCCCCGGCACTCGCCGGCGACGCCGAGGCGGTGCATCGGATGCGCACCACCTTGCGCCGCACGCGGGCCGTGCTGCGGCTGTTCCGCCCGCTGCTGCCGGCCTCCGCGGCGGCCCAGGACCGGGCATTACGGCGGATCGGGCGGGCGCTGAGCGCGGCGCGCGACTGGGATGTGTTCCTCGACGAGACCTTGCCGCGCGCCGCCGCCGACGGGCTGCCTGCGGCGGCCCTGGCCGCGCTGCGGCGCGCCGGGGAGACCCGGCAGCGCGCCGCCTACGCCGGCCTGCGCCGGCGGTTGGGCGGCCCGGCGGTGAGCGAGGCGACGGCGTCCCTGCTCGCCTGGGCGGCGGCGGTACTGGAGCCTGCGCCGCCCGCGCTCGCCCGGCCTCTCACCGCGCTGGACCCGCAACTGGTGGGCCGGCTCGTACGCCAGGTCCGCCGCCGCGGCCGAAACCTCGATGGCGCAAGTCCGGCCGCGCTGCATGCGCTGCGCAAGTCGGTCCGCCGGTTGCGCGACGCGACCGACAGTCTGATCCTGCTCGGGGACCGGCGCCAGAAGGCGGGTTCGCTGCGCGCCTGCCGCAAGCTGGCCGACCGGCTGGGGCGGTTGAACGACGCCACGGTGGCGGCCGCGCTGGCCGCGCGCCTGGCCGGACCGCGCGGCGCCGGCCCGGCAGCCGCCGCGGCGCTGTCGGACTGGGCGGACCGCGCCGGGCGGCGGGCCCTGCCGCGCGTCGGGAAAGCGTGGAAGGCGCTGCGCCGCAGCGCACCGTTCCGCAAGCGGTAAGGGGCACATGCCGTTCCATCCCGGGATGCAAGACCGGGCGGGATACGCGGGCCGGGCAGGAGGCGGGACCGTCGCGGTGGCCCTCGATCGGCGTCGTTTTTCTGCCACACGTCGATGCTCGGTTGCCGTCATGCATGCGCCCCGTTCTGCGGCCCTCATCGGACTGCTGGCGACGGCCGGCTGCGCCGGGCACCCGCCCCCCGCGGTGCAGCGCGCGCCGGCGGTCTGCGCCCAGTCCGGGATGGCCTCCTGGTATCATCCGACAGCGGGGCACGCGCCGCCGGCCGACGGCCAGGCCGCCTCTCCCGGCGCGCTCACGGCGGCGCATCCCTTCCTGCCGTTCGGGACCGCAGCGCGGGTCACGGACATCGGGACCGGCCGCTCGGTCACGGTCCGGATCGAGGATCGGGGCCCGTTCGTGGGCGGGCGGATCATCGATCTGTCCGCGGCGGCGGCGCGACAACTGGGAATGCGCACGGACGGGGTGACGCGGGTACGCCTGCTCGCCACCCCCGGGCACGCCGGCCCCGTGCCGCCGGGGTCCGGAAGCGGAGCGGCACCGGTCTGTACACCCGAAACCTCCGGCGCCCCTCCCGCGTGACGGCAACCGGCGCGGAGATCGTGGCGCGCCGTCGCACCGGCGCGCGCCGCCGGGAGAAGTCACGAAGACGCGAGAGTCCGGCAGGGCGGCATCAAGTTACGCTCTGAAATATCGCCGCCCGACGATCGACACGATGGGCGCCCATCCTGTGTCGGTTGCAATCGAGGAGTGGATCGCATGCGTGCCAGACCTGTCGTCTTCGTTGCGGTACTGGCCGGCATGGCGGCCGGCATGGCCGGCACCGCCCGTGCCGATCGCGATGACTGGGGGCGCGGCTGGGGCGGCCCTTCCGTCAGCTTCGGCCTGTCGGTGCCGGCCTACGCGCCGCCGCCGGTGTACCATGCCCCGCCGCCGCCCGTGTATTACGCGCCGCCACCCCCGGCCTATTACCCGCCGCCGGCAGCTTATTACCCGCCGCCGCGGGTCTACTACGCACCGCCCCCGCCGGTGGTGGTTGCGCCGCCGACCATTTCGTTCGGCGTCGCGATCCCGGTGCGCTGACCCCGGCCCGAGCGTTCTTTCGCCCCAGGACCGGTAGACGGGTCGCGACGGCCCCCGGCAGCGGCATCTCCTCGGAAACCGGGCGGGGGCAGGACTCACCGCCCAGTTCCCCGGGGGCGCCGGCGCGACCGCCAGTGCGATCGTGCCGGCCCACCGCTGGCGCGGCCCCTGACTATCGGCCGAGGTTGATGGTGTTGGGGCTGGTCACCGCGCCGCCGATGGCGCCCACGGCGCCCCCGATCAGCGCGCCGGTCGCCGGACTGCCTCCGGTCGCCGCGCCGATGATCGCACCGCTGCCGGCACCGATCGCGCCCCCCGAGAGAGCCCGGCTTCCCGGCGTGTAGCCGCAGCCGCCCAATCCGAGCACGCCGCCGAACAGGGCTGCGATCAGAAGCTGTTTGCGAACAGTCATGATATACCTCAACTCCGTGGATGTCCCGGTGATCGTTCGGCCTCCGCGCCGGATGGCCGGCGCGGAGGCCGGGCTTGCCGCTGCCCGGTCGCGGCTTCCGCCGTGCGCCGGCAGGCCGGCGAACGGTCGGAACGCACCGCGACAGGTTCCCGCGAACCCGGATACTTCATGGTAACAAAATAAGGCAGGATCGGGACCGTGCCGATCACAGTTCGCGGCGCTCCCTGCGGACACCTGCCGAACTTGGGTGGTGGACGCCGCCGGCGGACGTGCCGCGGGCACACAACGCAGATCGTCCCCACCCGAGGCGACGGGCGATCGGGCGAACCCGCTTGCCGCCCCGCCTGTCGCCCCGCCTGTCGCATCACCGCGCTTGCCGCCGCCGGCGCCGCGCGCCAGTCTCCGCCCAACGGCAGCAAACCGGGAGGAACGACCATGGCGGCCATCCACGCCAGGCTCACCCACATGGGCCTGTATGCGCAGGACCTGGAACGGATGATCGGGTTCTATACCGAGGTGCTGGGCCTGATCGTCGCCGATCGCGGCCCGGGCCGGGCGCCGGGGACCGAGATGGCGTTCATGACCGGCGATCCCGCCTGCCACCACCAGGTGGTGCTGGTCTCCGGCCGGCCGGAGACGGAGGGCTACAACCCGATCAACCAGATCTCCTTCACCGTCGGCTCGCTCGCCGAGCTGCGTGCCGTGCGCGACCGCGCGCTTTCCCGCGGAGCGACCGCGCTGCGGCAGGTGAACCACGGCAACGCCTGGTCGATCTATTTCCGCGATCCGGAGGGCAACACGTTGGAAGCCTATCTCGACACGCCGTTCCACGTGCCGCAGCCGCGTGGGGATGCGCTCGACCTCGACCTGCCGGACGCGGCAATCCTGGCCGCGACCGAGGCCGCGTGCCGTGCCGACCCCGGCTTCCTGTCGCGGGCGGATTATACGCGGCAGGTCGCCGCGCGGCTGGCATAGGGACGCGCGGCGTGGCGAGCAACGCGCAGGGGCTGAAACGGCTGATCGAGGGCGGGCAGCCCGTGCACGCGCCCCTGGTGCTCAACCCGCTGATGGCGCGGCTGGCCGCGGCGACGGGGTTTCCCGCGCTGTATCTGGGCGGCGGGGCGATGGGCTACCTGACCTGCTTCACCGAGGCCAACCTGTCGCTCACCGAAATGGTGCACGCGGGGCTCGATATCCGCGCTGCCTGCGACCTGCCGCTGATCCTGGACGGCGCCTGCGGCTGGGGCGATCCCATGCACCTGCTGCCGCACCATCCCGCTGGCGGAGGCAGCCGGTTTCGCCGCGATCGAGATCGAGGACCAGATCCTCCCCAAGCGCGCGCACCACCATATCGGCATCGAGCACCTGATCGACGCCGACCTCATGGTCGCCAAGGTCGCCGAGGCGGTGGCGGCGCGCCGGTCTGCCGATTTCCTGATCATCGCGCGCACCAACGCCGTGCGCGACATCTCCATGGACGAGGCGCTGCGCCGCGGCGAAGCCATGAAGCGTGCCGGTGCCGACATGCTGTTCATCACGGCGCGCAAGCCGGAGGAACACCGGATCATCGCCGAACGTCTGCCCGGGCCGCTGATGTACATGCACCTCCCGGGCAACGGCGGCGATTCCCTTCCGGTGTCGGAGCTGTTCCGGATGGGGTTCCGGCTGTTCGTCGACCCGGTTACCCCCTTGCTCGCGATGCACCGCGCGCTGCGCGAGTCCTATGTCGCGCTGCACGCGGGCCGGCCCGACCCGCTGGTGGGCGAGGACCCGCGCGGCGAACAGGATCGGATGCACGCGACGATCCGGCTGGAAAGTCTGCTCGCGATCGAGCGACGGACGGTCGAGCGGTAGCACCCTTCCGGGGTGCGGCCACGTGCTTGACCCTTCAGGGGCTTGACCAGGGGGCCAATCCGCTCGACCCGCGCACACAAGCCGGCGCACGGAACGGATGGCCGCGGTCCGACGGGTGGCGCACATCCGCCCCCGGCACCACCCGGAGCATCCCGCCATGACCGCATTCCGCTGCATCCCCATCGACCCCGCGATCGCCAACCGCTTCCGCGCCACCGGCATCGACGACGGCGGCAACCGCCTGCGCCGCATGACGGCCGATCATCCGAGCCCCTGCCGCGTCTGCCTGCGCGACGCGCAGGAGGGTGAGCCGGTGCTGCTCGGCTCGTACCACCTGCCCAGACCGCGCGGCATCTACTGGACCCCGAGCCCGATCTTCGTGCACGAATCCCCCTGCGCGCCGTTCGCGGCAACCGCAACCATCCCGGAGATCGTGCGGAGCCGGTTGGTGTCGGTGCGCGCCTACGACGCGGCGGATCAGTGCCTGTACGACCTCGGGCACGCCGGCGAGGGCGACGGGATCGATGCCCCGCTGGCGCATGCTCTCGCCGACCCGCGCACGGCGTTCGTGAACATCCACACGGCCAAGCCAGGCTGCCTGCTGTGCCGGGTTGAAGCCGCATAAGCGCCGCGGGGCAGGAGGTATCGATCGGCGGCAGCGTTGCGGTCTCGGAAGCGGGTCAAAAAAGGGGACAGCCTGTCACCGGCTGCCCCTTTCCCTCCGCAAATGCCGATCGTTTGCCGAACGGGGACAGTTCGTCTTACAGCACGTTACGATTGCGCCGACGCCGGACAAGGCCGAGCCCCAGAAGAGGCGTGCCGAGAAGGGCGAGTGATCCAGGCTCTGGTACCGAAGTCCTTGGATCCTGCGTGAGCGTCAAGGTGTACTGTTCGGAGATTGTGTTGCCGCCCTGGTTGCCGCAGCTATCGCCCCAACCGCACCTGCCGCCGTCTTGAACGGTCATGACTGCACCGTCTGCGAATGCGACCGTGAATCCAGAGGGGTTCAGGCTGAAAGTGCTGGCGTCATATTGGACGGTACCCGTCTCGACACAGTTATTGGTCGTGCAGGACACCATCGCCGAACCATCGGAAAAATCGCTGAATGTAATCGTAAGTGCCGAATAACCGTTACGGCCGGTGGTAATATCGAAGAGATCTCCCTGTACGGGATTCCCCTGAGTGAGGCCAAATGAAAATCCATTATCTGTCAACGTGTTGCCGTTGTTGGACAACGTCCCGCCGGCAAACGGCGTTGTGCCGACGCCGAGATTGAAGCTGCCATTACTGGAAGTGACCGTAACATCCCCCGTAATCGTGACGGCCTTGGCTGACCCCGCACCGACCATCATCAGCGGAGAAACGAGTAGCGCCGCCAGCACCGCGATGCGCTTGGTGTTCATCGAGCCGTCTCCTGGTTCGTAGGATGAAATCAAAAGGCGAGATGCCTGCGAGGGCTCAAACCGCATTTCTGCGGTTGCTGCCGACATGAGGTCAGGACCACGAGCTAGATGACAAACCAGAAAGTTCTTATCCATTTATAAATTGCGTTACGACCGTCGCCAGTACGTAATGCCGAGAGCCGCCCCCGATATCGGTGCCACTGCGTATTCAAGCGTCCTCAGCCGGCAACGTAACGGCCCGGCCGCGCATGCGCGTTGCCAAGGGTGAACGATAGATCGGGGGGAGGCCCGGCGCCGCGACCAGGCAATGCCGTGTTGGGTAGAACTACCATGTCGGCCCACCCGGGACGCCGCGCTGCTGCCACGCGAACAACCGCCCTGACGCCGGCGGCCCCGCCGATTGCCGCGCTCCGCCGCGCTGCTATGCTCGCCTGGCTGCGTGCAGGAGAGCCCGAGTGTCCGCCGTCTTTGCCTTCCCTCCCCCGCCGCCCTGCCCGGAGGCGGAAGTCCTGCGCACCGAGGTCCGTGCCTTCCTGGCGACCGCGCTCGCCGACCGGCCGCCGCTCAGGCGGGCGGAGAGCTGGACCGGGCATGATTTCGGCTTTTCCCGCGCGATGGGCGCGCGCGGCTGGATCGGCATGACCTGGCCGAAGCGCTACGGCGGGCAGGCGCGCAGCGCGCTCGAACGCTATGTGGTGCTCGAGGAGATGCTGGCCGCCGGCGCCCCGGTCGGCGCGCACTGGATCGCCGATCGCCAGTCCGGTCCTGCGATCCTGCGTTACGGCAGCGAGGCGCAGAAGCAGGCGATCCTGCCGCGCATCGCCGCCGGGGACTGCTATTTCTGCATCGGCATGAGCGAGCCGGACACCGGCTCCGACCTCGCCTCCGTGCGCACCCGCGCGGTGCGCGACAGCGATGGGTATGTGGTGAACGGGACCAAGGTCTGGACCTCGCACGCCCAGTTTTCCCACTACATGATCCTGTTCTGCCGCACGGGCGCGCCCGGGGACCTCGGCCCGGACCGCCACGGCGGCGTCAGCCAGTTCGTGGTCGATCTGCAGACCACGCCGGGCATCGCCATCCGCCCGATCCTCGCGCTGACCGGGGAGCATCATTTCAACGAGGTGGTGTTCCAGGACGTGCGCCTGCCGGCCGACGCGCTGCTCGGGCGCGAAGGCGACGGCTGGGCGCAGGTGACCGGGGAACTGGCGTTCGAGCGCAGCGGGCCGGAACGGTTCCTCTCGTCCTTCACCTTGCTCGTCGAGCTGGTGCGGGCGCTCGGCACGCATCCGTCGGACGCGGCGCTGGTCGCGATCGGCCGGCTGTCGGCGCATCTGCTGACGTTGCGACGGATGTCGCGCTCGGTCGCCGGGATGTTGCAGGCGGGCGAGAATCCGGCGCTGGCGGCCGCGCTCGTGAAAGACCTCGGCGCGCTGGTCGAGCAGGAAATCCCCGAGATCGCGCGCCAGTTGATCGCCGCCGAACCCGACACGACATCGACGCAGGATTTCGTCGCCGTGCTGGGCTACACGATGATGCACGCGCCGTCCTTCTCCTTGCGCGGCGGCACGCGGGAGATCCTGCGCGGCATCGTCGCCCGCGGATTGGGGTTGCGCTGATAACTTGCAGGATCGTTCCATGACCGAACATGTTCTCTGCCGCCAGGATGGCGGCATCGTCACCCTGACCCTGAACGCGCCGGAGCGGCGCAACCCGATCTCCGAACGCGGCATGGTCGATGCGATCGTGGATGCCCTGCAACGGATCGATGCCGATCCGTCGGTGCGCGCGGCGATCCTGACCGGCGCGGGCACGGCGTTCAGCTCCGGCGGCGACCTGCGCGCGATGCAGGATGCCGCCGCCGCCCGCGCCGCCGCGCCGGCGGCTACGCCCGCCTATTACCGGCACGGCATCCAGCGCATCCCGCTGGCGTTCGAGCGGCTGAATGTGCCGATCATCGCCGCGGTGAACGGGCCGGCGATCGGCGCCGGGCTCGACCTCGCCTGCATGTGCGACATCCGGATCGCGGCGGAAAGCGCGCGCTTCGCCGAGAGTTTCGTGAAAGTCGGCATCATCGCCGGCGACGGCGGCGCCTGGCTGCTGCCGCGACTGGTGGGGTTCTCGAAGGCTGCCGAGATGGCCCTGACGGGCGATGCGTTGTCGGCGGCCGAGGCCCTGGCCTGCGGGCTCGTCTCCCGTGTTGTTGCCGATTCGGAACTCATGGACGCGGCCGGTGCGCTTGCAGCGCGCATCGCCGCCAACCCGCCGCATGCGGTGCGGATGACCAAGCGGCTGCTGCTGGAGGGCCGGAACATGCGGATGGACAGCCTGCTGGAAATGGCGGCGGCGATGCAGGCGCTGGTGCATGCGACGGAAGATCATCGCGAAGCCGTGGCGGCGTTCCTGGAGAAGCGCCCGCCGCGATTCGCCGGCGCATAGCCGCGGCTGATCCCGGATTCCGGTCCCGGCGTGGCTTGGCCGGCACCCGCCGGGCACGGAGCGGTGCGCGGTTCTTCGGCGTGTACCGCAGGCTCTACGACCCGGGATCGTCGAACGCGACCGCACCCGTCCCGCGACGCACCGGTCTCATAGCACACCGGTCCTGCAGCGCACCGGTCCCTTGCCGCATCGGTCGGGTCGCGCGTTCGTCATCCCGTCCAGCCGGACACGGCTGCCCGCTCGGCGCCGCATTTCGTGCCGGTCGCGCACGAAAGCTTGAGTTTGAGGACCGGCCCGCAACGCCCAGATCGGGATTTCGATCCGACGTCGCCATCACTTTCCCGGCACTTTCCCGGGTGCACGTCGACGCCGAGACGACCGGACTCCCTCGATCCACTGCCGCGGAGATTTCCCATGCGCCTGTCCTGGCTGGTTATTCTTCTCCCGCTCGCCCTCGGCGGGTGCTTCGTTACGAACCCGCCGCCGCCGCCGCCGGCCCACACGACCATCGTGGTTCCGCAAGGGTCCACCGTCACCTGCAGCGACGGCAGCGCGCCGCCCTGCCAGTAGGCGCCGCTGACGCTGCGGGCGGCCGGGACACGCGCCCTCCGGCGGCCCGCAGCCGTCGGATTCTGCGACCGGAGCGGCGGCGACGGCCGGGCGCTCGCTTGCGTGCCGCCCGTCCGCACCGGCCCCTTCGATCGGTGGCGTGGCGCGGGCTGTGCCGCCGCTGGCGCGCCCTGACATTGCCTCCCGCGGCGCCGGGCGCCATGCTGCGCGCATTGCCCCTTGGCACAGAGGCCCCGCGCCATGGCCGACCCGATCCCGTTCCGCGCCTATACGCCCGGCACCCAGCCGCCGTACGACGTGCCCGCCTATCTCGGCACCATCAAGCGGCACCCGCTGCAGCCGCTGCACCGGCTCGACCAGACGATCACCGAGACCACCGGCCCGCGCTTCACCCCGGCGCAGTTCCCACCCAACGCCGATCTTTCCCGGGTGGACGGCAAATCCGCCCAGGGCCAGCGCATCGTCGTCGCCGGCACGATCACCGACGAGGACGGGCGGCCGGTGCCGCACAGCATGGTGGAAATCTGGCAGGCCAACGCCGCCGGCCGCTACCATCATCCGGCGGACCAGCACGACGCGCCGCTCGATCCGCATTTCAGCGGCGACGGGCGCGTGTTCACCGACGAGCAGGGGCGCTACCGCTTCCTTTCGGTGCTGCCCGGCGCCTATCCCTGGCCCAACCACAAGAACGCCTGGCGGCCGAACCACATTCATTTCTCGTTCTTCGGCCCGGCCTTCGCCACAAGGCTCATCACCCAGATGTATTTCCCCGGCGATCCGCTGCTGGCGTTCGACCCGATCTACAACGGCGTGCCGGATCGCGCCGCGCGGGAGCGGCTGGTGGCGGCGTTCGACCTCGACCTGACCGAACCGGACTACGCGCTCGGCTACCGCTTCGATGTCGTGCTGCGCGGGCGCGCCGCCACGCCGATGGGGATCTGACGCCGATGCCGATCGCGACCGCGAGCCAGACCATCGGCCCGTACTGGCATCTGATCGAGGACCGGACCTGGGCCGACCTCACCCGCTTCGGGGCTGAGGGCGAGCGGATCACCCTGTCCGGCACCGTCACGGACGGCGACGGCGTCCCGTTTTCCGACGTGTGCGTCGAGCTGTGGCAGGCCGATCCGCCCGCGTCCGAGCAGTTCCCCGCGTTCGGCCGCAGCCGCACGGATGCCGCGGGCGTGTATCGTTTCACGACCCTGAAACCGGGCCCGGTGGCGGGGCGCGGCAATGCGATCCAGGCGCCGCATTTTGCCCTGTGGGTGCTGGGGCGTGGGCTGATGCGCGGCCTCGCCACCCGCGCCTATTTCGCCGCCGATCCGCGCAACGAAACCGATCCGGTGCTGGGCTCGATCGAGGACAGCGCCCGACGCGCCACCCTGATCGCCGCGGCCGACGGACCGGCCGCCTGGCGGTTCGATATCCGCCTGCAAGGGGCAGGCGAGACCGTGTTCTTCGACGTGTAGCGGCACCACGCCGCGATCCTTTGCCCCCGCCGACCCGTTCCTGACCTGCCCATTCCCGACCGGCCTATTCTCCGACCTCCGCCCCGCCGGCGCGGCCACAACCGGTGCGTCCCGGTGCGCCCTGTGACCCCTCCGCAGGGAGGCGAACGGCGAATCGCACGGGCGCGTGCGGCACCCGCTTGTGAGCGGACGTGCACGGCACGCCGCCCCAAATTCGACTTAAGCGCCCAACTGGTCGCTGCCGCCCGCCACCACGGTCATGCCGCCAGAGAAAAGACGCATCTCGATGTCTGCACAACGATCGACGGCGCCCCCCGCCGCATGCACGGCTCCCGCCCGGGCCATCCGGAAGCCGCGTGCCCGCGCGGCACCAGGCGGTTCCGGAGCGCACGGCATGACCGGAGGATCGGACGACCGGAACGATGATCTCGCGCGGCGTCGAGGACGCGCGCTGCCGGCATCCTCCGCCCCCGGCCCGATCGTGGTCGCCATCCCGGCGCGCGACGAGGAGCAGAAAATCGCGAGCTGCCTGCGGGCGCTCGCCCGCCAGACCGTGCTGCCGGACCGGATCGTGCTGCTTCTGAACAACTGCACGGATGCGACCGCTGCCGTCGCCCGACAGGCGGCCCGCGATTCCGCCACGACCTTGCATATCCTCTCGCATGAGCTGCCGCCGGCACTGGCAACCGCGGGCCATGCGCGCCGGCTGGCGATGCATGCTGCCGCCGGGCTTGCCAGTCCCGAGGGCGTGCTGCTCACCACGGATGCGGACAGCCGTGCCGATCCGCAGTGGATCGCGACCAACCTCGCGGCGATTGCCCGGGGCGCGGACGCGGTCGCCGGGGCGATCGAACTCGACCCGGCGGACTGGGACAAGATCCCGTATGTCCTGCACGAGGACGATGCGCGCGAATGCGCCTACGATGCTCTTTGCGACGAAATCGTCTCGATCCTGGACCCAGATCCCGACGACCCCTGGCCGCGGCACACAAGCGACGCCGGCGCGAGCATCGCCGTCACCGCGCGGGCCTATGCGCGCGTGGGCGGCATCCCCGAGCTGCCGACCGGCGAGGATCGGGCCTTCATCGCCGCGCTGCGCCGGATCGACGCGCGCATTCGTCATGCGCCGGAATGCCAGGTCTTCGTCTCCGGGCGGACCGAGGGGCGCGCGCAGGGCGGCATGGCCGACACGATCCGCCGGCGCCTGATCGCGCCCGATCTCACCGTCGACGACCGTCTGGAGCCGGTCGAGATCTGCGCGCGCCGGGCCAGGCTGCGGCGTCTGGCCCGCGCCGCCTGGATGGGCCGCACCCCCCTGCACCCGCTTTCCCGCCGCGCGGGCATTGACCCCGCGCGGCTGCGGGCGCTGCTGGACCGGCCCCGGTTCGGCGCTGCCTGGGCGGAAATCGAAGCCGCCGCCCCGGTGCTCGCGCGGGTGCTTGTGCCGGTCGCGGAACTGGCACGCCAGACCGCCCGCGCCAGGGAAATCCGCGATGCGCTCCGGCAGGCGGCGCCGGGGCTCCTCGCCATGGCGGAGTGGGCCGATGGATAGCAGCGGCATCGGGCTCGATTCGGCCGCCGCACTGCGGGAGCGGCTGAAGCCCATGCTCGCCCGGGCCGCCGCGGAGGCGGAACGGTGCGATGTCACCGGAACGTTCCCAGCGGCGGCATTGGACGGGCTGCGGGAGGCCGGGGCCCTGGTGGCGCCGCTGCGCCCGGACCTGGGTGGCCTCGGCCTCGGCACGACCGCCGCAGGCACGGAGGGGATCGCCGCCCTGCTGCGAGCGCTGGGACAGGCGAACCTGGCGCTCGGCCGCGTCTTCGAAGGGCATGTCAACGCGCTGCGCCTGATCGACCGCTACGGCACGCCGGTGCAGCGCCGCCAGGCCGCCGTAGACGCGACCGCCGGGCACCTGTTCGCGATCTGGGCCGCCGAAGCGCCGGCCACACGCGTTGTTCTCGATGGTGGGTGGCTCGCCGGGCGCAAGGCGTTTGCCTCCGGCGTGGGCTTCGTTACCCGGCCGCTGATTACCCTGGAGGTTCCCGGCGCGGGCGAATGCATGGCCCTGGTCACGCTCGCGCCCGGACAGGGCAGCGACGGACCGGCGTTCGACCTGCACGGAATGCGCGCGGCGGCGACCGCCGCGGTCGATTTCACCGGCATCGCACTGCCACCGGACGCGCGGATCGGCGCGCCGGGGGACTACATGCGCCAGCCCGAGATCTCGCTTGGCGCCTGGCGCGCCCTGGCGGTGATGCTGGGCGGTTTGGACGCGTTGGTGGCGGCGTTCGCGGCCGATCTGCGGACCCGCGGCCGCGCCGACGATCCGCACCAGCGCGCCCGGCTGGGCCGCACCCTGATCGCGCAGGAGACCGCGTCCCGCTGGATGCTGCGCAGCGCTGCGCTCGCCGAAGCGGAGGCGCCGGACGAAGACGCCGCGAACTACGTGAAGCTGGCGCGCGTCGCGGTCGAGCAGGCGTGCAGCGAGGCGATGGAGCATGCACGGCGCGCCCTCGGCATCGCCGCCTTTGTCCGCCCGCATCCGGTGGAGCGCCTGTGCCGCGACCTCGCCACCTATCTGCGCCAGCCGGCAATGGACATGGTGCTCGACGAGGCGGCGGCGCATTTCCTCGATCGGCCGCTGCCGTGATCCGCGCGGCCACCATGCTGGCCGCGTTTCGCGCCGCGCCCTTCGCCGAGCTCGGCGCGGTGACGGGCGGCGGCCCGATCCTGGTGCTCGCTCCGCATCCGGACGACGAGAGCCTCGGCTTCGGCGGCACCATCGCCGCGGCGGTGGCGGGCGGGATCGCGGTGCATATCGTTGTCCTGACGGACGGAACGGGTTCGCACCCGGGGTCGCGCCGTTATCCGCCGCCGCGGTTGAAGATGCTGCGGGAAGCCGAGACCTGCGCGGCAGCGGCGACGCTCGGCGTAGCGGCGGAGCAGGTCGCTTTCCTGGAGGCGGTCGATTTGCACGCCCCCACCGAAGGCGCGGATTTCGATGCGCTGACGCACCGCCTCGCCGGCATGATCGCGCGCGTGCAGGCGCGCAGCCTGCTCACCACCTGGCGACACGACCCACATTGCGACCACGAGGCCGCCGCGCTGTTGGGTGCGGCGGCGGCACAGGCGGCGGGTGTGCGGTTCCTGACGGCCCCGGTGTGGGGCTGGACCCTGCCGGACGACGCGCCGCTCCCGGACCCGCTGCCGGCGGCGATTTCGGCTCGACGTCGCCGCGTATCTGCCGGCCAAGCGGCGGGCGATCGCCGCGCATGTTTCGCAGACCACGGGCCTGATCGACGATTTGCCCGATCGGTTCCGGCTCGACCCCGCCTTCCTCGCCCTGTTCGACCGGCCGTGGGAAGTGTTGATCCCGTCATGACCGCATCGTTGCCGCCGGAGTATTTCGACGAGATTTACCGGAACGATCCGGATCCGTGGCAGTTCGCCAGCAGCGACTACGAGCGCGCGAAATATGCGCACACCCTGGCCAGCCTGGACCGCCCGCACTACGCATCCGCGCTGGAGATCGGCTGTTCCATCGGCGTGCTGACCGCGCAGCTCGCGCAGCGCTGCGATCGCGTCCTCGCGGTCGATGTGGCGGAGGCCGCCCTCGCGCAGGCCCGCGTTGCCTGTGCCGCGTTCACCGGGGTCCGGTTTCGCCGCAGCCGCATCCCGCAGGAATGGCCGGACGGACGCTACGACCTGATCCTGTTCTCGGAAGTCCTGTACTACCTCGACCGCGATGACGTGCGGCGCGCCGCGGCACTTGCCTGCGAAAGCCTTGCCCCTGGCGGGAGCGTGCTGCTGGTGCACTGGACCGACCCCACGGATTATCCGCTGAGCAGCGATGAAGCCGTGGCCATTTTCGCGCACGCCACCGCGGGACGGCTTGCGCCGTCGCTGCACGAGGCGCGGGCGCAGTATCGGCTGGATCGGTTCCGGTCCGTCGATCGCTGAGCGCCGGACTTGCCACCGCCGCGGACGGCTTCCAGGGTGCCGGCTCCAGGAGAAAGAGACGCATGCCCAGCAACCCCGCCGACAGCCCGATCCTCGGTACCCTCTACGGCACCGACGCCATGCGCGCCGTGTTCGACGAGACCGCCTATTTCCAGCGCATGCTGGATGTGGAGGCGGCACTCGCCCGCGTGCAGGCCCAGCTCGGCCTGATCCCCGCCGACGCCGCGGCCCGCATCGGCCAGGCGGCGCGGTTCGAGAACCTCGACCCCGCGGCGCTGGCGGCGAGCGCGCGCAACGTCGGCTACCCGGTCATCGGGCTGGTGGCGGAGCTGTCCCGCGCTGCCGGGGAAGCGGGCGGCTGGACCCATTGGGGTGCGACCACGCAGGACATCATGGACACCGCGACGGTGCTGCAGATGCGCGCGGGGCTGGCACTCATCGAAACCGAGTTGGCCGCCGTGCTCGCCGCGCTGCTCGTCCAGGCCGATCGCCATCGCGGCACCGTGATGGCCGGGCGGACGCATCTGCAGCAGGCGCTGCCGACCAGCCTCGGCCTCAAATGCGCCACCTGGGCGCAGCCCTTCATCGCGCACCGGCAACGGCTGGCGCAACTGCGCCCGCGCGTGGAACGGGTGAGCTTCGGGGGCGCGGCCGGCACCCTGGCCTCGCTCGGCGATGATGGGATCGCGGTGATGATCGCGCTGGCCGGGGAACTCGGGCTGGCGGCGCCGGCCGCACCCTGGCATGTCTGCCGCGATGCGCTGGCGGAGGCGGTTGCGTTCCTCGGGCTCGTCTGCGGCAGCCTGGCGAAGTTCGCGACCGACATCAGCCTGCTGGCGCAGACCGAAGTGGCGGAGGTGGCGGAACCCTACGTCGCCGGCCGCGGCGCGTCGTCCACCATGCCGCAGAAGCGCAATCCGATCGCAAGCGAATACATCCTCGCCGCCGCGCGCGGCGTGCAGGCACTGGTGCCGCTGATGCTGGGCGCCATGGCGCAGGATCACGAACGCGGCACCGGCCCCTGGCAGGCCGAGATGCTGGCGATCCCGCAGGCCTTCGTGCTGACCCACGGCGCGCTCGGCCATGCGCGCGTCATTGCGGAGGGGCTGGTGGTGGACGCCGCGCGCATGCGCCACAACCTCGATCTCACCGGCGGGCTGATCGTGGCGGAGGCGGTGATGATGGGGCTCGCCCCCATGCTGGGCCGGGGCGAGGCGCATCACGTCGTGAAGCACGCCTGCGACGTCGCCCTGGCCGAACGGATTCCGCTGGCCGACGCGCTGGCCCGCGCGCCGGAGGTGGCAAGCCGGCTCGATGCCGCAGCGATTGCGCGGCTGACCGATCCCGGCGCCTATCTCGGCAGCGCCGAGGCGTTCATCGACCGGGTGCTGGCGGCGGGGCGCGACGCCTCCGGGTGAGTACGCCCTGCGGCCGTCGCGCCCGGGCATCCGCCGCGACGCGCGCCCGGGCCTTCCGCCGGCAGCGTGCCTCCAGGCGCAGCAACGCGGCTCCACGGATTGCATGCGTGTCGGCAACAAATGACACAGTTGCAACTGATCCATTGCCTTGCGGACGTGCAACGGTTAACAAACTGTATCCCGAGCGCAGGACAGTGCGTGATCACCTCCTGCCTGCGCGACTTGTCTACACAAATCTATTTCAGAAAACCATCACGCCGCCCTGGTGGTATGGCGCCCGAAAGGTGCCTAGATGCCGTCCCGTCCGCAGCGGCACGCCGTCGCGGACGCGCTGCCTCCGCGGCGCCCGCCTCCGCGACAAGGATCCGTCGATGCCCAACCTGACCTCGTTCGACTCTCCCCACGCCGAGAACGCCCCCCCGCCGCAGCAGGACCCCGGTCTGCCCCCGCGCACGGAGGCGGTGCGACGCGCCTTGCACACCGGCGGCAGGGCGCTGGCGGCCGACCTCGTGTTCCTGGAAGCATGGGAGACCGAGGCACCGCCCGATATCGCCGCCACCTTGCGGGCGGCACAGATCCGACGCGCCAACCGCTGGCTGGCCGCCGAAATCCGCGCCGAGCTGCGCCGCGGCCGGCCCCTGAGCGATGCCGAGCGCGCGGCGCTCGGCGCCGAACTCCCGCGCCACCTCTGATCGCCGATCCGCGCTGTCGGCGCTGGCCGGACGCGCGCGGGCAGCCTAGTCTGCCCCGATCCGCAACGCGGCGAGGGGCAAACGGGTGGAACCAGCGGGGGCCGACGGGCTGCCGGGCGAATTCGCCCTCATTGCCCGGCATTTCCGTCCGCTCGCCGGGCCCGCCGCGCTGGGGCTGGCCGATGACGCCGCGCTGCTCGTCCCGCCGCCGGGGCGCGCGCTTGTCCTGACCGTCGACGCCATGGTCGCGGGCGTGCATTTCCTCCCCGACGACCCGCCCGACCTCGTCGCACGCAAGCTGCTGCGGGTGAACCTCTCCGATCTCGCCGCCAAGGGCGCGGTGCCGCTCGGCTACCTGCTGACCCTTGCCGCCCCGCGCACGACGCCCGAGGCCTGGTTCGCCGGCTTCGCCGCCGGGCTGGCGCAGGACCAGGCGGCCTTCGCCCTCGCTCTGCTGGGCGGCGACACCACCTCCACCCCTGGGCCGGTGACCCTGTCGCTGACGGCGCTGGGCCATGTCGCGCCGGACGGGATGATCCGGCGGGCGGGGGCGCAGGCGGGGGATGGCGTGTTCGTCACCGGCACGATCGGCGACGGGGCGCTCGGGCTGCTGGCCGCGCAGGGGCGGATTGCCGATCCTTCGGGGCATCTGCGGGATCGCTACCGCCTGCCGCAACCGCGGATCGGGCTGCTGCGGCCGGGGCTCGCGGCGGCCGGCATGGATGTCTCCGACGGGCTGGTGCAGGACCTGGGGCATCTGTGCCGCGCCGCCGGCCTGGCCGCCACGATCGAGGCCGCGCTGGTGCCGCTGTCGCCGGCGGCGCGCGCGGCCGGGCCGGAATGGCTGCCCACCTGCCTGACCGGCGGGGATGATTACGAATTGCTGCTGGCGGTGCCGGCGGCAGCAGAACCGGGGCTTCGGACCGCCGCGGCGGAGCATGGCGTTCCTCTCACCCGCATCGGCCACTTCCACCCCGGGCCGCCCGGTGTCATCGTGCGCGGCGCCGACGGGGTCGTGCTGCCGCTGCCCGTGGGCGGGTGGAGCCATTTCTAGGCCGCACCTCCTGCACGGCTCGACCGGGAACACGAAACGTCCAACATGAACCGGCCCGCATGAACCGACCCGCATGAACCGAAACGTATGAACCGAAACGTATGGCTGCTGTTCTGCTGCCAGGCGATGATGAACTCCGTGACCGCCGGGCAGGTGGTGATGGCGGCCCTGGTCGGGCACGCGCTGTCGTCCGACCAGGCACTGACGACCCTGCCGCTGGCGATCCAGATGGTCTCGGTCATGGCGGGGTCGATCCCGGCCGGGTTCGTGTTCGGGCGGCTGGGGCGGCGGCCGGGATTCTGGCTCGGCACCGGCCTGTCGATCTGCGGCAGCCTGGTCTACGCGCTCGGGCTGTGGCGCGGCAGTTTCGCGCTCTATTGCCTGGGCGCGATCCCCGGCGGCATGGGCTACGGCATCGCCCAGCACCTGCGCTTCGCCGCCGCCGAGGCGGCGACGGTAGAACAGCGCCCGCGCGCGATCGCGCTCGTGATGGCGGGCGGGGTGATCGCGGCCGGCATCGGGCCGGAAATCGTCAAGCGCACGCACGGGCTGATCCCGACGCATGTGTTCCTCGCGACCTATTTCGCCATGCTGGTGCTGCCGTTGGTCGCGGCGGTTCTGCTGGGCTTCGTGCGGCTGCCGGCGCCACCGGCGCGAGTGGGCGCGCCGGTGGCGCTGCGCGCCATCATCGCCCGGCCGACGTTCCTGACCGCGGTGGTGGCGGGGATGGTGGCCTACGATTCGATGCAGCTGGTGATGGCCTCCACGCCGCTGCAGATGATGATCTGCGGCTACGGGGTGAACGCATGCGGCGGACGTGATCCGTGCCCATTCGATCGCGATGTACTTGCCCGGGTTCGTCACCGGGCGGCTGATCCAGCGCTTCGGCGCGCATGGGGTGATCTGCGCCGGGGCCGGGCTGGCGGCGTTCTGCGCGGCGGTGAACCTCGGGTTCGATCCGTGGTTCTCCACCTTCATGGTGGCGCTGATGCTGCTCGGGCTGGGGTGGAATTTCATGTTCGTCGGCGCCACCGCGCTGCTCGCCACCGCGCATGATCCGCACGAGCGGGTGCGGGTACAGGCGACCAACGATTTCATCGTGTTCGGCTCGGTGGCGCTGTCGATCCTGGCGTCCGGGGCGATCGAGGCGACGGCGGGGTGGCGGACGTTGAACGTGGCGCTGCTGCCGCCGGTGGCGATCGCGGCGGGGCTGGTGGCCTGGCATTGGGTCGCGCGGGCGCGGGTGGCGACGGTGGCGGCGGCGGAGTAAGGGCGGCGCGCGTGGCGATGACGCAGGCGAGGCGGTTGGGGGTAAGACTGCGCGCCGTGGAGCGACCGTTCGCCGTGCTGACCGATGAGCGGCGTTGAAAAAACAGCCCAGACGCACGCCGAGGTGCAGCCGCGGGCTGCACCTCGGCCTTGCTTCCTGCCGTCCTTCAATCTTGAAGGTCCGTATCTTATACGCTACATCCGGTCATGCTCGAAATCCGGCGAACCGACGAATTCACCCGCTGGATCAATAGGCTAAGAGACCGCGCCGGCAGAGCGAAAATCCTGGTGCGGATTGATCGGCTCGCGGCCGGCAATGCAGGCGACGTGCGGCCGATCGGTGACGGGCTGAGCGAGCTTCGGATCGACCATGGCCCCGGATACCGGGTCTATTTCGTCCGGCGCGGCATGGTTCTGGTCGTTCTGTTGTGCGGCGGCGACAAATCCTCGCAGGGCAAAGACATCGCGAAAGCCAAGGAAATGGCGACAGACCTGGAGACATGGCATGACAACGAAGACCCACCCATATGATACCGCCGCTTTCCTCGAAACCGACGAGGACATCTCTGCCTATATGAACGAAGCGCTGGAGACCGGCGATGCCGCCTTCATTGCTCACGCGCTTGGTGTGGTGGCGCGCGCCCGGGGCATGACGCAGATCGCGCGCGATGCCGGCCTGTCCCGCGAAAGCCTGTATCGCGCCCTCAGCAGCGAGGGAAACCCCGAACTCAGCACCCTTCTCCGCGTGGTGAAGGCACTCGGCCTTCGCCTTGATGTGTCGATCGCGCACGAATTCCCCCCGACGGTCTGAGGCCGGGTCGCGGCAGGACCGCCCCTTCTCCGACCCCGAGCAACTCCCCACCCCCCGAGGCACACCTCCCCCTTGGCCAAACCCGTCCTCCGTTTCGTCTGCGCCGCCTGCGGCGCCGTCACCGCCGAAATGGGCCGGCCGCTGCGAGGCCTGCGGCGACTGGAACACCATCGCCGAGGAAGCGGTCGACGCCGCGACCCGGCCCCGCCGCCAAGGCCGCGCCCGGCCGCTCGGTCGAGTTCGTCGGCGCTCACCGGCACCGCCGCACCGCCGCCGCGCGCCGGCCACCGGCATCGCCGAGCTCGACCGCGTGCTGGGCGGCGGCCTGGTGCCGGCCTCCGCCGTGCTGGTCGGCGGCGATCCGGGCATCGGCAAGTCCACCCTGCTGCTGCAGGCCGCCGCCCGCGCTGGCCGCGCGCCGGGCGGCAGGTGCTGTACGTCTCCGGCGAGGAATCGATCGAGCAGGTGCGGCTGCGCGCCCGCCGGCTGGGGGTCGCCGACGCGCCGCTCGGAACTCGCCGCCGCGATCAACCTGCGCGACATCGCCGCCACGCCTGGAGCAGAGCGCCGACGCGGCGCTGGTGGTGATCGATTCGATCCAGACCATGTGGCTCGACACGCATCGACAGCGCCCCCGGCACCGTCACCCAGGTGCGCGCCGCCGCGTTCGAGCTGATCCGGCTGGCCAAGTCGCGCGGCTTCGCGCTCGTGCTGGTCGGCCACGTCACCAAGGACGGCGCGCATCGCCGGCCCGCGCGTGCTGGAGCACATGGTCGATGCGGTGCTGTATTTCGAAGGCGACCGCGGCCACCAGTTCCGCATCCTGCGCGCGGTGAAGAACCGCTTCGGCGCCACCGACGAGATCGGCGTGTTCGAGATGACCGACCGCGGCCTGGCCGAGGTCGCCAACCCCTCCGCCCTGTTCCTGGCCGAACGGCGCGGCAACGTCGCCGGCAGCGCGGTGTTCGCCGGGCTGGAGGGCACGCGGCCGGTGCTGGTGGAGGTCCAGGCGCTGCTGGCGCCCAACGCCGGCGGGTCGCCGCGGCGGTCGGTGATCGGCTGGGACAGCGGGCGGCTGTCGATGCTGCTGGCGGTGCTGGAAACCCGCTGCGGGCTGCGGCTGTCGGCCACGGACGTGTACCTCAACGTCGCCGGCGGGCTGCGCGTCGACCGAACCGGCGGCCGATCTGGCGGTGGCGGCGGCGCTCGCCTCCGCCGCGCCGAACCGGCCGACCCACCCGGGCACGGTCTATTTCGGCGAGGTCGGGCCTGTCCGGCGAGGTGCGCCAGGTGGCGCAGGCCGAGGCGCGGCTGAAGGAAGCGGCCAAGCTCGGCTTCGACACCGTCTGCCTGCCGCGCCGGGTGGCCCGCGGCGACCGCGCCCGGCGGCCGCACCGAGGGGCTGCGGCTGGACGAGATCGGCCACCTGGCCGATCTGGTGGCGCATTTCGTCTCCGACCCCGGGACCACGCAGGACACGGAATGACTTGGCCGAACACCGGCTTGGCCCGCCCGCGCGGCTCCGATAAACCCGCGTCGGACTTCGGAGGCGTGGGATGACCTGGGTAGACGTCGTGATCCTGGTGGGACTCGGCGTCTCCGCCCTGCTCGGCCTGCTGCGCGGCTTCGTGCGGGAAGTGCTGGGGATCGCCGCCTGGGTCGGCGCCGGGGCGGTGGCGGTCTGGGCGCATCCCATGCTGGCGGCAAAGGTGCACGGGTGGCTGCCGAACGACCCGGCGCTGGCCAGCCCGATCGCCTTCGGCGCGGCCTTCCTCGCCTCCCTGGTGGTTCTGCTGATCGTCACCCATCTGATCGCCAAGGGCGTGCACCGGGCCGGACTGGGCAGCCTTGACCGTAGCCTTGGGCTGCTGTTCGGGCTGGCACGGGGTGCAGCGCTGGTCGTGCTGGCCTATATCCTGGCGCAGATGGTGATCCCGATCGACCAATGGCCTCCGGTGGTGCAGGCGTCCCGCGCCGTGCCCTTCGCCTACCAGGGGGCCGTGTGGACCGTCGGCTGGCTGCCGGAGGCCGAACGCCCCCGGATCAGCCCGCCGCCGGACCCGCCCGTGCCGTCGATCGACGCCCTGCTGCGGGCGCTTCCCCACGGCATGGCGCTCGGACGCGGCGGCGCCGCGCCGGAGCAGAACCAGGAGAGCCGATGATGACCGCGCCCGCCCGTTCCGGCCCCACCCTTCCCGGCCCCATCCTTCCCGGGCCGGCTGCTTCGGGCGATGACGACCGTTTCCATGAGGAATGCGGCGTCATCGGCGTCTGGAACACGCCGGATGCCGCCGCGGTGACCGCGCTCGGCCTGCACGCGCTGCAGCACCGCGGGCAGGAGGCCACCGGGATCGTCACCTTCGACGGCGCCCGCTTCCACTCCCACAAGGGGCTCGGCCTGGTGGGCGACAATTTCAGCGATGCCCGCGTGATCGCCTCCCTCCCCGGGCGCACCGCGATCGGCCACAACCGCTACGCCACCACGGGCGAGACCATCCTGCGCAATGTCCAGCCGCTGTACGCCGATTTCGAGTTCGGCGGCTTCGCGGTCGCGCACAACGGCAATCTGACCAACGCGCATCTGCTGCACCGTGCCCTGGTCCGCCGCGGCTGCCTGTTCCAGTCCACCACCGATTCGGAAGTGTTCGTCCACCTGATCGCGATCAGCCTCTATTCGACCGTGGTCGATCGGCTGATCGACGCGCTGAAGCAGGTGGTCGGCGCCTATTCGCTGGTCGCGCTGTCGAACGAGGCGCTGATGGGCGTGCGCGACCCGCTCGGCGTCCGCCCGCTGATCCTGGGGCGGATCCACGGCAGCGAGGGCTCGGGCGGCTGGGTGCTGGCGTCGGAAAGCTGCGCGCTCGATATCGTCGGCGCCGATTTCATCCGCGACGTGGAGCCGGGCGAGATCGTGGTGATCAACGATCAGGGGGTGCGCAGCATCAAGCCGTTCTCCCGCGTGCCCGAGCGGTTCTGCGTGTTCGAGTACATCTACTTCGCCCGCCCGGATTCGGTCATGGAGGGCACGCCCGTCTACGCCGCACGCAAGCGGATCGGCACCGAGCTGGCGCGCGAATCCGCCGTCCCGGCCGACGTGATCGTGCCGGTGCCCGATTCCGGCGTGCCGGCGGCGATGGGGTATTCGGCCGAAAGCGGCATCCCGTTCGAGCTCGGGATCATCCGCAACCACTATGTCGGGCGCACGTTCATCGAGCCGACCGACCATATCCGCAACCTCGGCGTGAAGCTGAAGCACTCCGCCAACCGGGCCATCCTGGCCGGGCAGCGGGTGGTGCTGGTCGACGATTTCGATCGTCCGCGGCACCACCAGCCGCAAGATCGTGGAGATGGTGCGCGCGGCCGGGGCGCGGGAAGTGCACATGCGCATCTCCTCGCCGCCCACCACGCATTCCTGCTTCTACGGGATCGACACGCCGGAGCGGAGCAAGCTGCTGGCCGCGCGCTTCAGCGTCGACGAGATGGCCCACCAGATCGGCGCCGACAGCCTGGCCTTCGTATCGATCGACGGGCTCTATCGCGCGCTCGGCAAGCCGGGGCGCGATCCCGACGCGCCGCACTACTGCGATGCCTGCTTCACCGGGGATTACCCGATCGCCCTGCCCGACCAGGGCGACAACGCGGACCGCCAGCTCAGCCTGCTGTCGGAGGAGCGCTGATGGCCGACGGGGCGGACGCCGCTCCGCTGCGCGGGGCGGTGGCGCTGGTGACGGGCGCGAGCCGCGGACTCGGCGCGGCGGCGGCGGTGGAACTGGCGCGGCACGGCGCGCACGTCGTGATCACCGCGCGCACCCAAGGCGGGCTGGAGGAGACGGACGACGCGGTGCGCGCCGTGGGCGGGGCGGCAACCTTGCTGCCGCTCGACCTGCACGAGGGCGACACGATCGACGCCATCGGCCCCAGCGTGTTCGCCCGCTTCGGCCGGCTGGACGTGCTGGTGCACGCCGCTGGCACCCTGGGGCGGCTGACCCCCGTGCCGCACATTCTACCGCGCGAATGGAACGACGCGCTGGCAGTGAATTTCGCCGCCGCGTGGCGGCTGATCCGCTCTTGCGACCGGCTGCTGCGCGCGGCGCCAGCAGGCCGCGCGGTGTTCGTGACCACGGCGCGCGCGCGGGCGCCGAAGGCCTATTGGGGGCTCTACGGCGCGACCAAGGCGGGGCTGGAACACCTGGCGCTGAGCTGGGCCGACGAGGCCGCGAACACGGCGCTGCGGGTCAACCTGTTCGACCCCGGACCGATGGCGACACGGCTGCGGCGGGATGCCTATCCGGGGGAATTGCAGGACCGGCTGCCGCGGCCGGAGGCGGTGGCTCCGGCGCTGGCGGCCCTCTGTCTACCGGGCGAGACGCGGACCGGCGCGCTCGTCGCGACGACGGCGAGCATGGCGGCGGCGTAAGGCCGGGCCGGCGCGCGATCGCCGCCCCGGCGGCGCTGTGTTTGCCGGGCGGCCACGCCGCCCGGCGTGGACTTCCCCGCCACCTCGGGCCAGACTCGCGCCGATGGCGAAGACATATCCGTGAGCGGCACCCATGTGATCGTCGGCGCCGGCCAGGCCGGCGGCTGGGCGGCGGTGGCAATGCGCGAGGCGGGATTCGCCGGGCGCATCCTGCTGCTTGGCGAGGAGCCGTACCGCCCCTACGAACGCCCGCCCCTGTCCAAGACAGTGCTCACGGCGGCCGAGGAGCCGGCGGTATCCTGGTTCCACACCGCGGCGCGCACCGCGGAACTGGAAATCGAGCCTCTGCTCGGCACCGCTGTCACCGCGATCGACGTGGCGGGCAGGCGGGTCGGGCTGCGCGACGGGCGGGAGATCGCCTGGGACAAGCTGCTGCTGGCCACCGGCGGGCGGGCGCGACGGCTGGCGGTGCCGGGGGGCGAGCGGGCGCTGGTGCTGCGCACCCTGGACGACGCGCGGGCGATCCGCGCCCGACTGGCGGGCGCCCGGCGGGTGGTGTGCATCGGCGCGGGAGTGATCGGGCTGGAGATTGCGGCCTCGGCACGGGCGCGCGGGGCTTCGGTGACGGTGCTGGAGGCGGCGGCGCGGCCGATGGGGCGCTGCGTCTCGCCCGAGGGCGCGGCGTTCGTCGCGGGGCTGCACCGGGACAATGGTGTCGATCTGCGCTGCGGCGTGGCAGTGGTGGCGATCGAGGCGCGCGGCGACGGGTCGGAGGCGGTGCTGTGCGCCGACGGCACCGCCCTGCCCGCCGATCTGGTCGTGGCGGGCATCGGGATGGAGCGGAACCTGGCGCTGGCGGAGGCGGCAGGGCTCGCGATCGACGGCGGCGTGGTGGTGGATGCGTTCACCCGCACCAGCGCCGGGGACGTGTTCGCCGCCGGCGACGTGGCGGCGTTTCCGCACCCGCTGTTCGGGCGGCTGCGGCTGGAATCCTGGCGGCACGCGCAGAACCACGGGATCGCGGCAGGCCGGGCGATGGCCGGGGCGGGCTCGCCCTACGACGACGTGCCGTGGTTCTGGACCGATCAGTTCGGGGTGAATGTGCAGGTGGCCGGGCTGCCGGGGCTGGCGGCGCGGACGGTGGTGCGGATCGATGCGCCGCCGGTGTTCGTGGCGGTGCACCTGGCGGCGGACGGACGGGTGGTGGGCGTGACGGCGGCGGGTGCGCCGCGGGAGATCCGGGCGGGGATGGCGCTGATCCGGGCTGGGCAGCCGGTGGATGCGGCACGGGTGGCGGATGCGGGGGTGGCGTTGCAGGCGCTGCTGGCCGCGCGGTAGGCGGCGCTCCTGCGGCTCCGGCGCGGGAAGGCGCGTGCCGGGCCGGCGGGTTTCAGCGCGTGGGCTTGGCCGCGGCCGCCGTGCTGTTCGCGGCGGGCCGCATCGGCGCCGGCGGCGGCGGGCGGGTCGTGATCCGGGTCGTGGTGTTGATCCCACCCTTCACGACATAGCCCTCAGTCAGCGGCTTGACCTTGCCGAACATGTCCGTCGCCGTTGCGGTGTGCTTTGCCATCCTGGGGCATCCTCGGAGGGGCGGAGTGATCGGTACGGAAATTCGATATGGATGCTGTCCGGAGCCCGGGCAAGGTAGAGCCTCGGGACCCGGTACAACTCCTGTCCGTCGAAATCATAGACGATCACGTCCAGCAGGACCAGTTCGCGGAGCCGGTCCGTCTCGGAGAACGTGTTGACCCATCCGGCATAGACGGACTGGTTCTGGAAGTCCCGGAAATGGACATATTCCACCGCGGTCGCGCGGGCGTTGAAGGTGAAATCCCACACGTCCTCGTCGCCGTATTTCCGGGTGGCGCCGATCCGCTGGAGCAGCCGGGTCAGCAGCTTGTAGTTCGAGACATAGAGCCACAGGACCGACAGCACCGCGCCGATCGCCAGGGCCCACAAGACCTCGCGCAGGATATCCCTGCCGATGACATCCCGGGTCGCCGCGCCGGCCAGATCGGCGATCCGGAACGAGTCCGAAGGCGGCGAACAGGAGAAATTCGACCGCGTAGGCCGTGATGCCGAACAGGAAGGCGCGCAGGAGGAACTCGACTGCGGTGGGTTTCACCTTGGCCGCATAGCTGGCGTCGAGCCGTGCCCAGACGATGCCGGGCAGGAAGATCACGGCAAGCTGGAGAAGGAGAAGATCGATCTTCACGGCGGATCTCGATCACGGTGCAACGTGCCGGCCCCATCCGGGCGGCCCGGGCGCACGCGGTTCGCGCGGCCGTGCCCGTTTCCCGCGCGGCGGCTTCGCGACGATGCCGCCGGGTGGTCCTACGCGCGAGGCGTTACGGACAGGTCAACGACCGCCTAATCCGTCCGGGTGGTGTCTTCGCGGCGTCGGAGAACACGGCCTCCCGCCGCCCGGTCCTCTGCCCCGCCCGACGAACGTGGGGTGCAAAAGACGGGGCGATCTCTTGAGGTCCGGCCTCCCGGCAATTGGCGAGGGCGGACAGGCCCCCGCCGCCCTTGGTTACCGCCGCAACTGCCCCACGTCCCGCACCGCCCCGCGCGCCGCGCTGGTGGTCAGCGCCGCATACGCCTGCAACGCCATCGAGACCACCCGCTGCCGGGTTCCCGGATGCCACGCCGCCGCCCCGCGTGCCTCCATCCGCGCCTGCCGCGCCTGCATCTCCGCCTCGCTGATCGCGAGCCGCAGGCTGCGGGCGGGGATGTCGATCTCGATCCGATCCCCCTCCTCGACCAGCGCGATCGCGCCGCCCTCGGCCGCTTCCGGCGAGATATGCCCGATCGACAGCCCCGACGTGCCGCCGGAGAACCGCCCGTCGGTGATCAGCGCGCAGACTTTCCCGAGCCCCTTCGACTTCAGGTAGCTGGTCGGGTACAGCATCTCCTGCATCCCCGGCCCGCCCTTCGGCCCTTCGTAGCGGATCACCACCACATCCCCGGGCTTGACCTTGTCGCCCAGGATGCCGGCGACCGCGTCGTCCTGGCTTTCGAACACCCGCGCCGGCCCGGCGAACACCAGGGACGCCGGATCGACCCCGGCGGTCTTCACGATCGCCCCGTCGCGGGCGATGTTGCCGTACAGCACCGCCAGCCCGCCGTCCTTGCTGAAGGCGTGCGCCGCGTCGCGGATCACCCCGCCGGCGCGATCGACATCGAGCGCGGTGTAGCGGCTCGCCTGGCTGAACGCCTCCGTCGTGCGCACGCCGCCCGGGGCGGCGCGGAAGAACTCGGCGTTCGCGCCCTCCCCGCCCACGGCTCCGCGCACGTCGAAGCGATCGAGCGCCTGGCCCAGGGTGGCGGTATGCACCGTCGGCACGTCGCGATGGATCAGGCCGGCGCGGTCGAGCTCGCCCAGGATCGCCATGATGCCGCCGGCGCGATGGACGTCTTCCACGTGCACGTCGGCGACCGAGGGCGAGACCTTGCACAGGTTCGGCACCCGGCGCGACAGCCGGTCGATATCCTCCATGGCGAAGGCCACGCCGCCCTCCTGCGCCGCCGCCAGCAGGTGCAGCACGGTGTTGGTCGAGCCGCCCATGGCGATATCGAGCGACATCGCGTTCTCGAACGCGGCCAGGCTGGCGATGCTGCGCGGCAGGGCGGAGACGTCGTCCTGCTCGTACCAGCGCCGCGCCAGGTCGACGATCGTCCAGCCCGCTTCCACGAACAGCTTGCGCCGGTCGGCATGGGTCGCGACCACGGTGCCGTTGCCGGGCAGGGCGAGGCCCAGGGCCTCGGTCAGGCAGTTCATCGAATTGGCGGTGAACATCCCCGAGCACGACCCGCAGGTCGGGCAGGCGGAGCGTTCCATCACCGCGGTGTCGGCCTCGGAGACCGTCGGATCGGCGGCGACCACCATCGCGGTGATCAGATCGACCGCGCGCGACCCGGTGCTGCTCACGATCTTGCCGGCTTCCATCGGCCCGCCGGAGACGAACACGGTGGGGATGTTCAGCCGCATCGCCGCCATCAGCATCCCCGGCGTGATCTTGTCGCAGTTGGAGATGCACACGAGCGCATCGGCGCAATGCGCGTTGACCATGTATTCGACGGCGTCGGCGATCAGCTCGCGCGAGGGCAGGCTGTACAACATCCCGTCATGGCCCATGGCGATGCCGTCATCGACCGCGATGGTGTTGAACTCCTTGGCCACGCCGCCGGCCTTGGCGATCTCCCCGGCAACCAACTGGCCGAGGTCCTTCAGATGCACGTGGCCGGGCACGAACTGGGTGAAGGAGTTGGCGATGGCGATGATCGGCTTGCCGAAATCGCCATCGGTCATGCCGGTGGCGCGCCACAGCGCGCGCGCCCCCGCCATGGTGCGGCCGTGCGTCGTGGTGCGGGAGCGATAGACGGGCATGCGGGGAACCTCCTGGAACGTCTTGCCGCCCAGCATAGCGGCCTGCGGCGGCGGCGGCGAGGCGGCCCCGCCTGGCCGGCACGCGGCCCGCTGGCAATAGGCGGGGGGGCCGCGTAGAAGCTGGGGGTGACTCTGGGTGTCGGGGCCTTCGGAATGCGGATTGCGGCCATGTCGTTGCTGCTGTTGTGCCTGGCCGGCTGCACCGCCGGCGCCCCGCCGGGCCCGGCGGGTGACTTCGCCGCGGCCTTCTGGCCCGACCCGCAGGTGAGCCGCGACGTGGCCGCCATCAGCGCCGGCATGGACGAGGCGCGGACCGCGGCCGACAGCGTGGCCGCCCGCGGCAGCCCATAAGGTCGAGACTCCTTCGTCCCTTGCGGGGGGAGACGCCCCGCAAGGGGCCGCCGATGCGCCACCGGGGATGAAAACGGCGGGGGTGCTTCCGGACGCTGCTTCTGCCGCCCGACTGGGCGCCGCGATCAGTCCTGCAGGCGGACGAGCGTGAAGATGCCGAAAGGGGGAACCGGGCGGGTCGTCAGCCGGGGACGATCCTCGGGACCGAACAGGGCCTCGATCGCAAAATCCGGATGCCAGCCGAGCCCGCGGGAGGCCGGGGCGAGCGCCCATTCCACCCACCAGCGCGGTCCGCGTTCGGCCGCGAAGTGGTTCACGAACAGGAGGTGGCCGCCCGGCCGGACCACCCGGCGCATTTCCGCCAGCAGCCGGCGCGGGTGCGGCACGACGGAGGCCACGAACATCGCCACCGCGATATCGAAGCTGGCATCGGGAAAGCTGGTGGCCTCGGCATCCATCTCGTGCAGGGCGGCCACCGAGTCGAGGCCGAGCCGCGCCACCCGCCGGCGCGCCCGCTCCAGCATCTCGGCCGACAGGTCGATGCCGGTCACGCGCTTGTCAGGTGCGTAGCGCGGCAGCGCGAGACCGGTGCCGACGCCCATTTCCAGCACGTCGCGCCCGGGCAGGGCGTTCACCTCGCGGACCGCGCGACGGCGGCCGGCAGCGGAGACGAGGCCGAACATGGTGTCGTACACGCCCGCCCAGCGCCGGTAGGCCGCGCGCACCGCATCCGCGTCGAGGGCGGCTCGCGGGCCGGAGGAACGGGATCCGGGGGATCCCGGCCCCCGCCGACGCTGCTCGATCGTGTGGCTCATGATCCCAGCTTGCTGCTTTCGTCTCGGTTGCGCGACCCCGGGCGGGATGTGCCGGGAACATCCCGGACTTCGCCAGGCATGCTGCCCGATGGCCGGACCGCTTCGGGCGAGCCTGCCATCCTGCTCCGCATTAATCGTGCCGGTGCACCAGCGCAAGCCCGCCGACTGCGGGGGCGAGCGCCGGTCCGCCAATCCCGGCGCGTTGCCCAGCACTATCGCCGCGGCCGGATACCGCGGACCGTCGCGGCACATCCGCCGGCCGGGGCGGCCGGATCGCCGGGTGCTTCAGTCCGCGGCGGACAGGTTCACCGCCGCAGAGCGACCGTTCTGCTGCTGCTCGACCTCGAACCCGAGTTTCTGCCCCTCGTTCAAAGTGCGCAGCCCGGCTTTCTGCACGGCGCTGATATGGACGAAGATGTCCTTTCCCCCCGTGTCGGGCGCGATGAAGCCGTAACCCTTTGTGGGGTTGAACCATTTTACGGTGCCCTTGGGCATCGACGTGCTGCCTTTCTGCTTGGGGCCACTCCCGCGCGCGGGATCGACCGAGGTTCCCTCGACGGGTGGGTCCTCCTTCTGCATTGGGAAGGCTGCCCCGTCGATCTGGGACCATAATCGTCAAGTGCGTGATCCGCAATGCCGGGTCGCGCATGGAGCGGGCCAGGCGCGCAGGCCGGTCGCCGCCTCCCGCTGGTCCTGCAGGACAAATGATCGTGCGGGCACGATGGAGATCGGTCGTGCGGGCACGATGGCGATCGGCAGCGACGTGGGCGAACGCTTTGGCCGGATGCACCCGTGGCGCCGGATACGGCATGGCAGTACGCAGTCAAAGGAATGCCATAGGCCGCCGATCGCAGCCGGGAGCCTTCCGAGGTCCGCGGCTGCGATCGGCCCGGTGCAGTTCAGGCCCGGTGCAGTTCAGGCCCGGCGCGGTTCAGGCGGAGGCGGGAAAACGGCCCGCGCTGAAGCAGGAAACCGACACGGCCGCGGCCGGCGGGCGCATGGGCCGGGCGCTCCCCGGCGCGCCCGTCCGGGGGTGCTGCCGATGGATGTCCGCCGGGCCGGGCCGCGTCACGCGTGGTCTTCCAGCCCGTCCGCAATCTCCTCGGCCCGTTTGGCGAGGCGCGCCAGGCGGCGTTCCTGTCGCGCCTGCGCGGCAGCCTCGGCAGCGGCGGGACGCGGCTGGGCCGGCTCGTTCGCGCGGGGCTGGTCCAGGGCGGCACGGGTCTCGTGCAGGTCGTCGGCCAGCAGCAGCGCGGCCATCACCAGCATGCGCGCCTCGCTGCTCGGGCCGGCCACCGCCTTGATGCTGTCGATCCGCCGTTCCACCTCGCCGGCCATCGCGAGCAGGTGCTTCTCCTCCCCGTCCTGGCAGCCGACCGTGTAGCTGAAACCGTTGATGCGGACCGTCACTTGCGCCATGCGGCACCTCCTTCGCTGGTGGGCGGGAACCGGCGCGGGCCGGTGCTCATAAGCCCTGATCGAGCGCGCCGCGCAGCCGCTCGATGATGCGGTCGAGCCGGGCAACTAGCGCGACGCGCGACGGGCCCTCGCCCAGGCTCGCCCGCTCCGACGGATCGGCGGGAAGCGCATGGTCGGTGGGCCGGCCGGTCGCGGCCGTCGCGGCGAGGCGGGCAATCCGCTCCAGTGCCGCTTCCAGCCGGGCGGCGGCGTCGGCGGCGGCTTCCGGTTCGCTGGCCATCGGCGTTCGCTCCGCTGCGTGACCAGGTTGAAATGCGCGGCCAACCGGCCGAACGTCAAGCATGGCGACGGGTTTCCGATTTCCTCCGGCGGTCATCGTGCACGGGCTGGACGACGCCCGCACCGCATTGGCGCCGGGCCGGCCCGTGACCCTGCTCTCCGCCCCGGGCGCGGCGCTGTATGCGGGCTGCGGCTGGTGGCGTGCGCTGGTCCGGCTGGCGCAGGTGGAACGAGGGCCGGGCGACGCCCAGGATCCGGGCCGCGTCCCGCCAGAGGGTCCGATCCCGGGGGATCGCATCCCAACGGGTCGCATCCCGGCGGGTCACATCCCAGTGGGTCACATCCCAGTAGGTCACATCATCGACATCCTGGACTGCGCCGATGCCGCCGGCGCTGCCTTCGCGGCCCTGCGGCTGGAGCAGCGTTGGCTGGTGCTGGCGCCCGCCGCGCCGGGCTTCGCCGCCGCCGCCGCGGTCGCCGCGGCGCGCGGCGGCTGGGTTCTTCCCGCGGCCCCTCCGGCGCTCGATCTCGCGCAGCCGGGCGCGGCGCGCGCGCTGGCCGCCTGGCTTGGCCCCAAAGCGTGACTTCCGGCCCATCCTGGGCTAGACGGCGGCAAAGGTAGCGACCAGGAAGCGGAAGGGCCAAACTGATGCGCGTCTCCCAGCGAGTGAAGAAAATCCTGGACTGGTACGAGGGCGATCCGCCCGGCGTGAAGGCCAACCTCGCGCGCATCCTGATGCACGGCAAGCTCGGCGGCACCGGCAAGGTCGTGATCCTGCCGGTCGATCAGGGCTTCGAGCATGGGCCGGCGCGCAGCTTCGCCCCCAACCCGCCGGCCTACGATCCGCACTACCACTACCAGCTCGCGATCGAGGCGGGGCTGTCCGCCTATGCCGCCCCGCTCGGCATGATCGCCGCCGGCGCCGACACCTTCGCCGGCGCGTTGCCGACCATCCTGAAACTGAACAGCTCCAACAGCCTCGCCACCAGCAAGGACCAGGCGGTGACGGCGAGCGTGAAGGACGCGCTCCGGCTCGGCTGCGCCGCCATCGGCTTCACCATCTATCCGGCCAGCGAATACGCCTTCGAACAGATGGAGGAACTGCGGGCACTGGCCGAGGAAGCCAAGTCCTGCGGCCTCGCGGTCGTGGTCTGGAGCTACCCGCGCGGCCCGGCGCTCGACAAGGCGGCGGAAACCGCGGTCGATATCTGCGCCTATGCCGCCCACATGGCGGCGCTGCTGGGGGCGCACCATCATCAAGGTGAAGCCGCCGACCGCACATATCGGGCTGGAAGCGGCGCGCAAAGCCTATGAGGGGATCGACATCTCCACGATGGCGAAGCGGGTCGAGCACGTCATGCAGGCGACCTTCAACGGCAAGCGAGTGGTGGTGTTCTCGGGCGGCGAGGCCAAGGGGCTCGATGCCGTGTTCGAAGAAATCCGCGGCCTGCGCGACGGCGGCGCCAGCGGCAGCATCATCGGCCGCAACACGTTCCAGCGGCCGAAGGAGCAGGCGCTCGACATGCTGGGCAAGATCATCGACATCTACCTCAGCAAGGACTGAGGCCGGTGGACCCGCTCGGCGGCGGTGGCTGCCGGGTCTATCTCATCACTCCGCCCGCGTTCGACCCGGCGCCGTTCGCCGATCTGCTGGCCGCGGCGCTGGATGCGGGCGACGTGGCCGCGGTGCAGCTGCGGCTGAAGGACGCCGACGAGCCCACCTGGCACCGCGCGATCGACGCGCTGCGGCCGGTGGCGCAGGCGCGCGACGTGGCGTTCCTGCTCAACGACCGGGTGGACCTGGTCCGCGCCACCGGCTGCGACGGGGTGCATGTGGGGCAGGAGGACATGCCGGCGCGGCAGGCGCGCGCGCTGCTCGGGCCGGAGCTGACCCTCGGCGTCACCTGCAAGGCGAGCCGGGACCTGGCGATGGCCGCCGGCGAGGACGGGGCGGATTACGTGGCTTTCGGCGCCTTCTTCCCCTCCACCACCAAGGAGGTGACGCGGCTCGCCGATCCCGACATCCTGCACTGGTGGTCCGAGCTGATGGAACTGCCGTGCTGCGCGATCGGCGGCATCACGGCGGCGAATTGCGCGCCCCTGGTGCGGGCGGGGGCGGATTTCCTCGCCGTGGTGGGGGCGGTGTGGAACCATCCCGACGGGCCGGCGGCGGGCGTGCGGGCGCTGGAGGCGGCGATCGCCGCGGCGGGGGCGTAGATGGCGCGGCTCAGCGTCAACCTCAACAAGATCGCCCTGCTGCGCAATTCCCGCCATACCGGGGTGCCGGACGTGGCCGCGTTCGCCCGCCTCGCCCTCACCTCGGGGGCGCGCGGGATCACGGTGCATCCGCGCCCCGACGAGCGGCATATCCGCGCGAGCGATATCCCGGCGATCGCCGCCGCCATGGCCGGGCAGCGGCCGGCAATGGAGCTGAACATCGAGGGCTATCCGGATTCGCGCCTGCTCGGGATCGTGCGCGCGGTGCGGCCGGAGCAGGTGACCCTGGTGCCGGATGCGCCGGACGCCTTCACCTCCGAGCGCGGCTGGGCGCTGGACGCGGCGGAACGCGCGGTGGCGGAACCTGCGATCGCGGCGCTGCGCGGACTGGGGGCGCGGGTGATCCTGTTCATCGACCCCGATCCGGCGGTGGTGCCGCAGGCGCGCGCGGCAGGGGCGGACGGGGTGGAGATCTACACCGGGGCCTATGCCGCGGCGTTCCGTGCCGGCAATGCGGCGGTCGAGCTGGACGCCTGCGCGGCGGCAGCGGCGGCGGCGCACGAGGCCGGGCTGGTGGTGAACGCGGGACACGACCTGAACCTGCGCAACATCCCGCCGCTGCTGGCGCGCATGGGGTTCCTGGCGGAGGCGTCGATCGGGCACGAGCTGACGGCGGACGCGCTGGAGATGGGGTTCGCCCGGGCGGTGACAGCGTATGCGCAGGCGCTGGCGGGACCGACCGCCGGGGACTGACCGGCCTACGATGGCGGTTGCGCCGCATTTACGGGCGGTTAAGCCGCCGCGCGCACCTTGCCTGCCTCCCCTCACCCGGCGCGTCCGTGACCCAGCCCCGCCCCCGCCTGCTCGCCGACGCCTTCGCCGCACTTGATTCCGGCCGCTTCTCCGCGGCCGTGCCGCATTGCGACGCGCTGCTCGCCGCCGACCCGGCGGACGCGGAAGCGCGCCTGCTGCTCGGCCTCGCCCGCGGCGCGATGGGGGAGACGGCGGCGGCCGCGGATCTGCTGCACACCGTCGCGCGCGCCCGGCCCGACTGCGCGCATCCCTGCCACGACCTCGCCGGGCTGCTCGACCGGCTGGGCCTGCCCGCGCAGGCGACGGCGCAGTATCGCGCCGCGCTGGCCCTGGCGCCGGAGGACGGCGGGCTGCGGCGGGCGCTCGCGACCCGGCTTTTGCGCGACGGCGATCCGGCCGGCGCGCTGGCAGCGCTCGGTGATCCCGCCGGCTCCGCGGCGTCGCTGCATCTCGCCGGGCAGGCGCTGGCCGAGGCCGGGGACATCCCGGCGGCCACCGCGCAATTCCGCCGCGCCGTGGCGCTCGACCCCGGGTCGGCCGCCGGCTGGTCCAATCTCGGCATGATGCTGAAGATCGCCGGCAAACACGCCGCCGCGATCGCCGCGCACGATCACGCGGTGGCGCGCGCGCCGGACGCGCCGCAACTCCATGTCAACCGCGCCGTGGCGCTGCTGCACGCCGGGCGCTGGACCGAGGCCTGGGGCGAATACGAATGGCGCCTGCGCCTGCCGGGGCACACGCCGCTGCCGCTGGAAACCCTGCTGCCCTCGCTCGAGACCGGGATCGACCTTGCCGGCCGCACCGTGCTGCTCACGCATGAGGAAGGCTTCGGCGATACTTTGCAGTTCGCCCGCTACGCGCCTCTGCTGACCGCGCGCGGGGCGCTTGTGCTGCTGGCGGTGCCCCGGGCGCTGGCGCGGCTGCTCGCGCCGCTGGGCCCGATCGTGGCGCCCACCGGGGCGCCGCCCGCATACGATTTCCACTGCCCGTTCTTCAGCCTGCCGCGGGTCTTCGCCACCACGCCGGAGACGATCCCGGCTTCGGTGCCCTATCTGGCTGCCGATCCGGCGCGTGCGGCGGCCTGGCGGCCCCGGCTCACGGCCGGCGGTCCCGGCTTGCGCGTGGGGCTCGTCTGGGCCGGCCAGGCGCGCCCATGGCTGGAAGGGTTCGCGACCCTGGACGGCCGCCGCAGCGCCGGGCTGGCGGCCTTCGCCCCGCTGGCGGCCATCCCCGGGGTGCGTTTCGTCAGCCTGCAGGCGGGACCGCCCGCGGCCGAGGCGCGGCCGGCGGGCCTCGATCTGTTCGACCCGATGGGGGAGGTGGCGGATTTCGCCGAGACCGCAGCGATCGTCGCCGGGCTCGACCTCGTCATCAGCGTCGATACCGCGGTCGTGCATCTGGCGGGCGCGCTGGGCAAGCCGGTGTTCCTGCTCGATCGCTACGACAATTGCTGGCGCTGGCTGAGCGGGCGGCCCGACAGCCCGTGGTATCCGAATGCTGCGCATCTTCCGCCAGGAACGCCTCGGCGACTGGAGCGGGCCGATGGACCAGGTCGCGACGTCCCTGCGCGCGCTCGCCGCGGCCTGGCCAGGCGAGCGGGCCGCCTGACCTGCGGCGATCCGCCGGCCGAAGTCATCCGCCGGCGGGCACGATCCGGTACAGCCGGAATCCGGTGCCCTTCAGAGTCCCGACCAGTCGCAGCCAGGGCGGCGGATGGCCGGCGGACAGCACGAACCACAGCGCATCCGCCGGCGCCCCGGCCGCCAAGGCGTAGGACTGCCGGCGAGGGCAGATCAACACGAAGCGCGCCCCGGTTGCCCGCACCGCCGGCGGCGCCCGATTGCCCGCCGGCGCGCGCCAGGCCGCCCGCGCGCGCAGATACCCCGCCACCCCATGCTGATACAGCGAGCCGACCGCGACGATCCGGCTGCGATACAGCAGCTCCGGCACCTCGCCCATCCGCGACAGCACGATCTGCCCGGCGGCGGGGGCGAGCAGGCGGCCGATATGCGTCATCGCGCAGGAGGCGGTCACCGGGCCGTACGGCGTCGCCTTGTGCCCGACGAGCGCCGTCGCGAGCATCGCCACCGCGTAGGGCACGATCAGCAGCACGGCGAACAGCCCGATCCGCGCCAGCGCCGCCCGGTTCGGCGTGGCGGCGAACCGCCGCGACACACCGGTCAGCGCCACCGGCAGCAGCGCCGCGCCGCAGGCCGCCGGGAACGGCGCGAACAGCACGAAGCGGGCAGTAAGCCCGAGAGCGAGCAGCGCGCCGGCGGCGGCGATGAGCCACGCCCCACCGGCCTCCGGCACCCGCCGCGCCCGCCAGGCCGCCGCCAGCGCCACCGCCAGCGCGAGCAGCCCCGGTCCCAGGATCATCGCCGCGAGGCCGACCCCACGCACCGGCTGGGTCTCCGCCATCGCGCCGAAGAACAGCCGCATCTGCTCGGGCGGCAGCAGCGCGTAAGGCCCCAGCGCCACGGCGGGAAACGCCGCCAGCCAGAGTGCAAAGGCGGCGAGCGTACCGCCCAGCCCGAGCGCCCGTCGCCGCACCGGCGCGAGCCCCGCCCGATCGAGCCCGGCGAGCCACAGGCCCACGCCCGCTACCGCCAACCCGAGCGCGGCATAGACGACGGAAATCCGGTCAAGCTCCGCCGCCCATACTCCGCCCGCCGGCGGGTCGCGCCACAGCCCGAACGCCAGCACGGCCAGAAAGCCGAACCCGGCCACCCCCACCACCCGTCCGACCGGGCGGAACATCCAGCACCAGCCGAGGCCGACGAAGGTCAGCAGCACGAACGGCATCGTCTCCGGCATGACCCAGATCGCGAGCCCGCCGGCGATACCGGCAGCCAGGCCGGCCCCGGCGCGGCCGGCCGGCCGCACCGGGCCGCCCGCCGCGCGCAGGGCGAAGCCGGCGGCGACCGCCACCGCGGCGACCATGACGATATGATAATGGATCACCCCGATCGGCTCGAACCCGCGAATGCCGTCCAGCAATGGGGCCAGCACGGCCGGCGCCCAGAGCCAGCGCCGCTCGCTCAGCGGGGCGACGGCAAACCCCATGCCGAGCCCGAGCCCCCCCGCCGCCAGCGGCGCCGAGGCCACGCCCGCCACCCGCAGCGCCGTGTGCCAGCCGAGCCAGGGCGCCAGCGGCGCGGCCAGCGCGACCAGCGCCGCATCGAACAGCCGGGACCATTCGATCACCAGGGGCGCACCGGAATCGTCGCGCCCGGTGACGGTGTTGACCAGATGGCCGAGCTTCAGTCCCTGCTCGATCCGCAGCAGCCGCATGTAGCTGTCGGGATCGACCAGGCTGCCGTGCCAGACATGCGCGAAGCCACGGACCCCGACGAGCATCTGCATCGCCGCGCCGAGGAGGAACAGCAGCAGGTAGAACCGCGTCGAGGGCAGGCGGCCCTGGCCGTCGTCGCTTCGGGGTCGGGGACGCCGCATCGGCCGGGCCTGCCGGTCAGCCGCCGAAGCCCTCGAGCGCCAGCACCCGCGCCGGGGCGCCGTCGCTACCGAGCAGGCTGAGCGGGGCGCAGACTACGAAGCTGCGCGGGTTCGGCAAGGCCATCAGATTGGCCAGGTATTCGATCAGGATGACGCCGCGCAGCAGGAGGCGCTGGTGGGTGACGTAGTCCTCGGCCGGGGCGTCGGGGAGACCGGCGATGGCGTTGCGGATGCAGCGGTCCTGGGGGAAGTCGAAGCCGACCGCCTTGGGGCCGCGGGCCGCCAGCCAGTCGGCGGCTTCCGGGGTGACCCAGGGGGAGCGGGTCCAGAACTCCGGGGTGGCGATGCGTTCGATCCGATCCCAGCCGGCGCGCAGCAGGACGATGTCGCCGGGGCGGACATGGGCGCCGGCGGCGGCGATCAGGGCCTCGGTGATGGGCGCGTTCGGACCGGCGGCACGCACGTCGATCACTGCGGCGGGGCCGATGGTCGTGTCGAGCGGGATGGCGTCCGTGGTCGGGCCGTTTGGGTCGAAATGGCGCGGGGCGTCCATGTGGGTGAAGGCGTGCACGGCGGTCGAGAGCCAGGTGACCTGGGAGTGGCCCTGCGCGTGGGTGCGGTGCAGGTGCTGCTTGGGGTGCCAGCGGAAATGGTCGGGCTGGATCGGGGTGGAGAGGTCGATCACCTGGGGCATGGGCGGTCCTTGCAGGAGCGGAGTGTACAACCCGGCCGGAACCGCGCCGTTCCGGCCGTTCGCGTTGTACAAGCGGGCGTCGCTTGCTGCCCGGGTTGTACAGAACCCGGCAACCGGTTGCTAACCGGTGACAGAAGCTTTCCGCCCGCGCTGCCCGTCGCCACGACGCCCGGCGGGGCCGTGGGGCGTCTGTCCCCGGGGAGGGTTTCCGCCTCCGGGCACAATGGCCGCGTCGCCCATTCCGCCTGCGGTTCGCAATCCACGGGCGCGGTTCGCGCGCGCGGGCCCGGGGGCTGGTATCGGTCATCTCTTCCGGAAAGCCCAATCGATCGATCGGACAGGCGTAGGCGGCGTTTCCGGAAATCTTGAGAAGCGCAACGAACCACGCAGGCACCTCCCTCTTGACAATCAATAACCGGACGGTTATTGGTTTGCATGGACTCTCATCCGGACGTTCTGTTCAAGACCCTCTCCGATCCCACTCGTAGAGCGATCTTCGAGCGCCTGACCCGTGATGGAGAACTGACCGTGCATGCGCTCACCGGACGCTCCGGTGTATCGCAGCCGGCTGTCTCCAAGCATCTCGGCGTGCTCAAGCTCGCCGGACTCGTTTGCAACCGACGCGAAGGGCGCGAGACCCACTACAGTGCCAACCCGCAAGGGTTGGCGCCCTTGATCGATTGGATGAAGCTCTACGGGACTTTCTGGCACGACCGGCTCGATCGTCTCGAGTCACTCCTGAGCAGGATGGATCAATGACCGACACCGCCCCCGCACTGCGTTCCGTCATCATTGAACGGGATTTGCCCCATCCGCCGGAAAAAAATCTGGCGAGCGCTCACGCAAGGTCACTTGATCGAGGACTGGCTCATGCAGAACGATTTCGAGCCCGTCGTGGGCCATCGTTTCACGCTTCGCGCAGACTGGGGCGCTGTCGACTGCCAGGTCATGGCGGTCGAGCCGAACAAGGCGCTGTCCTACACCTGGGGGGCCTATGGTCTCGGGAGTGTCGTCACCTGGACCCTCACCCCTACGGGCACGGGGACCCATTTGCGCATGGAGCAGTCGGGCTTCCGGCCGGATCAGCAGCAGGCCTACCAGGGCGCCAAGGCTGGGTGGCCGCGTTTCCTTGCAGCCCTGGAGCAGGTACTGGCGCGGCTGGACTGACGGCGGCCGGCCGAACATCCGAGATTGGACCATGAACGAATCGAACGCAAGCCAGGGCCGGCCGGCATCGGAGCTTATCTCGCAACGAATCACCGAACTCGGGGACTGGCGCGGGGAAACCCTCGGCAGAATGCGCAGGCTGGTCATGGAAGCAGACCCGGACGCCGTCGAGGAATGGAAGTGGAGGGGCACGCCGGTCTGGTCGCACGACGGCATCATCTGTACGGGTGAATCCTACAAGGGGGTCGTGAAGCTGACCTTCGCCAAGGGCGCGTCGCTGCGGGATCCGGCGCGGCTCTTCAACGCGAGCCTCGACGGGAACACACGCCGCGCGATCGACATCCACGAAGGGGAAGACGTGGACGAGACCGCCTTCAAGGCGCTCGTTCGGCAAGCCGCCGCCCTCAACAGGGCAGGCAAGTCGAAACCTTCGAAAGAGATGAAGTCCTGAGGGATGCCGCTGCTGAACAGGTCCGGCATCGGGATGGCGGAGGCGTCGTTCGGCAGATATTGAAGATCGAGGCTGCCGATTGACAGCGAAGGCCCATACGCAGGCCCATGCGGGGAATCGATCCCGTCAGTAAACGAACGGGACCAACCGCCACGTGTGGGCGCGATAGGCGTCGTACTCGGTGCCGAATTGCCCCCGCAGCAGCGCCTCTTCCGCGGCGATGCGGGCGCGTAGCGGCACGAGGGTAAGGGCTGTGAGCAGGATGCCGACGCCCGAGCGGAAGGCGAGCGCCCAGCCGAGCATGTTCACCAGAAGGCCGAGATAGCTCGGGTGGCGGACCACGCCATAGACGCCGGTGGTGACGAGCGCATGTCCCGGCTGGATCGCCACCAGCCCGCTGAAGCGACGGCCGAGCACGAAGACCGGCCATATGCGCAGCACACCGCCCGCGGTGAAAAGCACCACGCCGAACCAGCGCAGCGCATCGCCGCCGAGTACCCAGACGCCGATGCGGTCGGTGTACGCGGGAAGATAGCCGTCGAGCAGGCCGAGCACCGCGAACGCCGCGAGCACCCAGCGGTTGCCCCGATCCTCCCGCTCGCCGCTCCGCAGGCCGCCTTGGGTGAACAGCGCCGCGGCCGCGAGCGCGAGGGTGACGAGCGTGAGCGCCACGAATTGCGGGCGGGCCAGGAACCGGTCGATCCCGCCGGCGCCGAAGGCCGCAAGGCCCAGATAGGCGACCGTGCCCGCAAGCACGGAACCTGCCGTCACCGGCGAGACCTTCATCGCCGTCTCCTGTTTGCGCCCTCCGTTGCCGCCGCTCGGGCGCGGCACCTGGGGGGCGCGGATCATCGCCGCCCGGCCGGCGCGCCCGCCGCCGCCGCCGCCGTCCGCCCGGGTTACGCCGCCTTGCGGAACGTCTTCGGAATCCCCGCCTTCGCCATCTGCCCGGCCAGCGGCTCCGCCGGCAGCCCCTCGTGCAGCAACGCCCGCGCGTCCATCAGCTTCGGCAGGTCGATCCCGGTGGAGAAGCCCATGCTCTCCAGCATGAACACCAGATCCTCGGTCACCACGTTGCCCGACGCCCCGGGCGCATAGGGACAGCCGCCCAGCCCGGCCAGGCAGGAATCGAACGCGCGGATGCCCTCCTCCAGCCCCGCCAGCGCATTCGCGAGCCCGAGCCCCATGGTGTCGTGCAGATGCAGCCCCCACAGCACCGGCCCGATCGCCGCGCGCATCGCGCGCACCACCTCCTTGATCTGCGCCGGATGGCCGTAGCCGACGGTGTCGGCCAGCATGATCTTGTCGACGCCCGCCTTCGCCAGCCCCGTCGTCACCTCGACCACCTTCGCCGTCGGCACCACGCCGTCGATCGAGCAGCCGAACGCGGTCGAGGCGCCCGCGATCACCGCCATCCGCGCGCGGCTGCGCCTTCACCCACTCCATGATCTCGCGCATCATCTCGACGATGCTTTCCGCCGGCGTGCGGTTGAGGTTGGCGCGGCTGTGGCCCTCGCTGACCGAGACCGGCATGCTGATCTTGTGCGCCCCGGCGTTGTAGGCGTTCTGCACGCCGCGCAGGTTCGGCACCAGCGCATCACCGTCAGGCCGGGGATCTTCCAGCGACCGGCGCCACCACCTCCTCCGTGTCCGCCATCTGCGGAATGACGCGCGGCGGGCACGAAGCTGCCGACCTCGATCTCCTTCACCCCGGCCGCGGCCATCGCGGCGATCCAGCGCACCTTGGCGTCCGTCGTCATGCGGGTCTTGGCGATCTGCAGCCCGTCGCGCGGACCGACTTCGCAGATGTTGACGTGTTCGCTCATGGGGCGGGGACCTCGCAGATCAGGATGCTGCCGGTGTCGGATTCGGTCATCACCAGGCTGCGGCCATCGGGCGTCAGCGCGCAGTTGGTGATCGTGGCCGCCGGCACAACTGTCGATGCGATAGAGCGGCATGCCGCGCGCGTCCACCACCCAGACGCAGCCATGCCCGGGGTTGGCGATGAACAGCCGGTCGTGCGCGTCCATCGCCAGCCCGTCCGGGACCGGAGGTGCCGGGCGGGCACGCGCGCGAAACACTGCGCCTTCGCCACCACCGCGTCGTCACGCAGCAGGAAACGCCAGACCTCGCAGGATCGTGTCATCGCCACGTAGAGATGGGTCTGCGCGGTGTTCAGCACGAGCCCGTTCGGGCTCGGCCCGGTGGCGAGCAGCTTGTCGAGCCGCCCGTCCAGATGCCGCCGCCATACCCGCCCGGTAGGGTCCTGCAACCCGGTCTGGCCCTGGTCGGTGAACAGCACCGAGCCGTCCCGATGCAGGTCAGATCGTTCAGCCCCTTGAAGCCCTCGCTCATCACCGTCTGCAACAGCGGCGCGACGGCGCCGGAGGCCGGGATCGATGCGCATCAGCCCGCGCCGGTAGTCGGCGGCGAGCAGCATCCCGTCCGGCAACACCTTCAGCCCGTTCGGCCAGCCGTCGTATTCGGCAACCAGGCTCCAGGCATCGCCCTCGATGCGGAAGATGCGGCCATACGGAATGTCGACCACATGCAGCCGCCCGGCGGCGTCGAAGCACGGGCCTTCCAGGAAACCGTCGACCGGCGCACCGGCGCGGTTGGCGTCGGCCCATTCGCTGCGCTCCAACCGTCGGAACCGGTCGGGCATGCGGGTGAGAAGGCGGGAGGCAAGCGGGGCGGGAGGATCGAACCACATGCCGCCCAGCCTGCGGCGGCGCGGCGCCAGGAGCAAGCCCGCCCCCCGATCGCTCCCCCCGAATCGCCTCCAAGCGCGACTTCCCCTAGCCTGCCGCCCCCGCGCCGCGCACCGGAGCCTTCAATGCCCCCTCCCCCAAGCACAGCCGCACCGGCCGCTGCCGCTCCCGCCTTTACCGCCGGCCTGACCCGCTTCTGGCACGCCGCTTGGCCGGTGCTGGCGCTCGCCAATTTGCTCTGGGCCGGCAACATCGTGCTGGCACGCGGGGTCGCCGGCATGGTCCCGCCGGTAGCGCTCGCGTACTGGCGCTGGACTGGCGCGTTCTGCATCTCGCTCCCGTTCGCCTGGCCCTACCTGCGGCGCGACGCGCCCACCCTGCTGGCCCACTGGCGGATGATGCTGCTGCTGTCAGCCACCGGCATCGCCACCTACAACACCATGTCCTACATCGCGCTCGACCAGACCTCGGCGCTCAATGTCCTGCTGCTGCAATCCGCGCAGCCGCTCATCATCATCGTCTGGGCGGCGGCGATTTTCGCCGAATGGCCGCGCCCGCGCCAGGCAGCCGGCGTGCTCGTCTCGCTCGCCGGCGTCGCAACGATCGCCGGACGCGGCTCGCTCGCGGTGCTGATCGGGCTGCGGCTCAATCCGGGGGACTGGTGGATCCTGGGCGGGCTGGCCATCTACGGCATCTATTGCGTGATGCTGCGCCGGCGGCCAAACGTGCACCCGCTGGCATTCCTGTCCGCGGCAATGGGCATCGGGTCCTGCCTGATGCTGCCGTTCTACCTGGCTGAACTGGCCGGCGGCGCCCACATCACGGGCGGCAGCCGAGCCCTGCTGGCAATGGGATACATGGCGATCTTTCCCTCCTTCGTCGCCTACCTGCTGTTCAACCGCGGCATCGAACTCATCGGCGCCGGCCCGGCCGGCCAATCCATGCACCTGATGCCCCTGTTCGGCAGCGTGCTCGCCGTCTTCTTCCTGGGCGAACACTTCCACCCCTACCACGCCGCCGGCATCGCCCTGATCGCCGCCGGCATCGTCCTCGCCTCCTGGCACGGCACTCGCCAACCAACGGCGCACGCCTGATGCGGGGCTCGGAGGGGCTGGGGGGCGTGATAGCAAGGCCAGGGGGCGCTGCCCCCTGGACCCCCGCCAAGGGCAGTGCCCTTGGAACCCATCCGTTGGTTCCGTGCGTGTGGGGGTTGGCGCGTGCGGGCGGGCGGCGGCGGCACGGCAGGGACGGCGGAGGGACCGGGCGCATCCGCGCCTGGTCCCTCCAGCCGTCCCTGCCGTGCCGCCGCCGCCCGCCCGCACGCGCCACCCCCCACACGCACGGAACCCAAAAGAAGGGGTCCAGGGGACTTGTTCCCTGGCGGGGGTCCAGGGGGCAGCGCCCCCTGGCCTTGCTATCACGCCCCCCAGCCCCTCGGTGCCCCACATGAGCGCGCGCCGGCTCGTTGTGGTGTCGAACCGGGTGCCGGTGCCGACCGAGCGGGGGCCGCGGGCGGGTGGGTTGGCGGTGGCGATGGCGGATGCGTTGGGGTCGGGGTCGCTTTGGTTCGGGTGGAGCGGCAAGCGAACGGCGCGGGCGGCGACGGCGCCGGCGGCGCTCGCGCAGGCCGACGGGATCGATTATGCGACCATCGATCTGTCAGACTACGAGTATCGGCTGTTCTACTCCGGATTCAGCAACGGCGTGTTGTGGCCGTTGCTGCATTTCCGGCTCGGCCTCGTGCACTATCGTTCCGAGGAGTACCAGTGCTACCGGGCGATCAACCGTCGTTTTGCCGAGGCGTTGGTGCCGTTGCTGCGACCCGACGATCTGATCTGGGTGCATGATTATCATCTGATACCGCTCGGCGAGGAGTTGCGGGCGCGCGGCATCACCAACCGCATCGGGTTTTTCCTGCATACGCCGTTCGTGCCGCCGGAGGTGCTGCGTGCCCTGCCGCGGGCGGAGCAGATTCTGGCCAGCCTGTGCGCCTATGACGTGGTGGGGTTCCACACCGAGGAATTCCGCCAGGGCTTCTTGCGCAGTGTCCACGACATCCTCGGCCTGACGCCTGATGCCGAGGGCGGGGTGACGATGGGCGGCCGGCGCGCGCAGGCGATCGTCGACCCGATCGGGATCGATGCCGAGGGTTTCGCCGCCGCCGCCGAACGGTCCTGGCAGGGCAACGAGGTACGCCGGATGCGTGCGAGCCTCGCCGGCCGCGCGCTGGCGATCGGGGTGGACCGGCTCGACTACTCCAAGGGGCTGGTGCAGCGGCTGGACGGGTTCGGCCGGCTGCTGGCGCGCCATCCCGAGCATCGTCAGCGGGTGAGTTTCCTGCAGGTGGCTGCACGTTCGCGGGAGGATGTGAGCGAGTACCAGGAGCTGCGGATCGCGCTCGACCGGATCGTCGGCGACACGATCGGGCAGTATTCCGAGTTCGACTGGGTGCCGGTGCGCTACATGACCCGCCCGCTGCGGCGCGGCACCCTGGCCGGGTTCTACCGGGTGGCGCACATGGGGGTGGTCACCCCGTTGCGCGACGGGATGAACCTGGTGGCGAAGGAATATGTCGCCGCGCAGGACAGCCGCGATCCCGGCGTGCTGATCCTGTCGCGCTTTGCCGGCGCCGCGGCGGAGCTGACCGAGGCGCTGATCGTCAACCCGTTCGACCCCGACGAGATCGCCGACGCCATGCACACGGCGCTGACGATGCGGCTGGAGGAACGCCAGGCGCGGCATCGCGCGCTGCGGGAGAAGGTGTGGGAGGCGACGGCGCGCCGGTTCTCCGAGCGCTTCCTTGCCGCGCTGGAGGGGCGTGGCGGCTGAGCGTTGCGCGACGGGCAGGAGGTTCGGGCAGAGGTCCTCGGATAATTAAGTCGGGCGCCCCTTGCCTTCGCCGGCCCGGGCGGCGACGGTAAGGCGCCGCGGCGCCGGGGCCCGCCCGAGGCCAGGCCTTGCGGCAGCCGAGGCCGGGAGGACCAGGATGGACTATGTCTGCGACGCGCCGGGCGACCTCACCTGGTTTCGCATCGTCACCGAGGGCGAGGCGGCGGCGGAATCGACGCGAGCTGCGCCACGCGGTGGAGAAATACTTCCGTCGCGAATGGGAGAAAGCCGAAGCCTCCTACCGCCCGCCCACCACCGTCTTCATCGAGCAGGCGATCGGCCTCGCCGACCACATCCGCCGCAGCATGCCGCTGTTCCTGACCCTGCGCGACATGGAGGGCACCGGCCTCGCCACCGCCATGCTGCCGCCGGGCGGCCATCCCGATCGCGGCTTCAGCCCGATCATCGTCGGCCCCGCCAACGCCGACCCCTATGCCGACCACGCTGACGCGATCAGCGCCCTTGCCGAGCATTTCGACATCGCCCTTGATCGCGCCCGCTGCTACCCATATCGCCGCTGACCCCCGAGGAGGAGAAAGCCCATGCCCATGACCCTCGACCAGTTCGCCGCCGAGGCGCACCGGCTGCTCAAGGCCGAGCCCGGTCCCGCCGGCCGGCAGAAGCTCTGCGCCCTGGTGCAGCAGGCGCTGCGCGACCCGACGTTCGTCGCCGCCACCCTGCATGCCGACGGGCCGGAGCGGAAAGTGCTGTACGAAGATCCCGAGCTCGGCTTCACCGTGCTCGCCCATGCCTACCAGGGGGCGAAGAACTCCAAGCCGCACGACCACGGCCCGTCCTGGGCGATCTACGGCCAGGCGTCCGGCGAGACCATCATGACCGACTGGGAGTGCCTCGCCCGCCCGACCGAGACCACACCAGGCAAGGCGGCGCGCAAGCGCGACTACGCGCTGACGCCGGGCATGGCCTATCTCTACAACGAGGGCGATCTGCATTCGCCGCGCCGCGATGCCGCGACCGTGCTGCTGCGCATCGAGGGGATCAACATGGACAAGGTCAAGCGCCGCCCGTACGAGGCGGTGGAACCGGCCGCGGCGTGAGCCACCCGCCTGGCCGGCCGGCGCGCCGATGAACGTGCTCGGCGTCGTCGGCTGGTCGGGCAGCGGCAAGACTACCCTGATCGAGCGCGTGCTGCCGCTGCTGCGCGCCGCCGGGCGCAGCGTTTCCACCGTCAAGCATGCGCACCACGGCTTCGACATGGACCGGCCGGGCAAGGACAGCTACCGCCACCGCGCGGCAGGCGCGCAGGAAACCCTGGTGATCTCCGGCACCCGCTGGGCCCTGCTGCACGAGGAAGCCGGGCCGGCCCCGGCTCTGCCGGCGCTGCTCGCCCGGCTGGACCCGGTGGATCTCGTGCTTGTGGAAGGCTTCAAGACGCATCCGTTCCCGAAGCTGGAGGTCTTCCGCGCGAGCCTCGGCAAGCCGCCGATCTGGCCCGGGGAGCGGGAGGTGGTGGCGCTCGCCGTCGATGCACCACCGCCGGATGCGCCCGACCGGCCTCCGTTGCTGCCGCTCAACGATCCGGCCGCGGTGGCGGAATGGATGCTTTCCCGGATCGGCGCTTGAGCCGCGGGCCGGGAGCCGGCAGACTGGCGGCGGCGAACTGTTGCGAGCGCAGGAGCCGCTCGTGGCGACCCACCGCGCGTTTGCGTGTATTCTGCGCCCCCGCCCGGCGCGCTTGCCCTGCGCGCCTTCCTTGTTGCCCCCCTTCGGGCCCTTGCCCACCTTGCTTCTTCCGGAGCTTCTGATGCGGCGTCCCGCCCTGCTCGGCCTGCTTTGCCTCGTCCTGTCGGGCTGCGGCCTGCAAAACCACCTGCCGTTCGTCGCCGGCCCCGATCCCTATCGTCCACCCGGCGATAGCGAGACCATGCAGCGGGTGGAGGGGCAGGCCCCGGTGGTGCCCGAGTTGCACCAGGCGCCCGGCGATGTGTGGCCGGGTCCGGTGCCGGCCGAGCCGACCCTGGAAAGCCTGGAGCAGCAGCAGCTTCAGCTTCCGAACCAGGCAACGCCGCCGGCGTTGCCGGCCGAGACCGGGTCGTCCACCCCGCCCGGCGCCGTCTTGCCGCCGCTGCCCGTGGTGCCGGAGGTGCCCCCCGTCGCCGGCGTACCGGCCGCGCCACCCAGCCCCCCGAACGCCGCATTTCCCGTCCAGGGCGGCATGGCGGTGCCGAGCGGCGGCACCTCCGCCTACGGCACCGTCACCCTGCCGGGCGGCGGCACCGGCATCGTGGTGCCGAACGGCAACGGGACCAGCACCGTCATCCGCTCGGACGGGAGTGTGGAAACCGTGCCCACACCCAAATAAGGGGGCGCATGAGCGACGCCCTGCCCCTCACCGTGCTCTACTTCGCCTGGCTGCGCGAGCGCACCGGCGTGACGGAGGAACGCGTGATCGCCCCGCCCGGCATCGCCAGCGTGGCGGCGCTGGTCGACTGGCTGGCCGGGCGCAGCGCCGGACATGCGGCCGCCTTCGCCAACCGGGCGGTGGTGCGCTGCGCGGTGAACCAGGAGTTCGCCGACCCGGCCACCCCGCTGCATGCCGGCGACGAGGTGGCGTTCTTCCCCCCGGTCACCGGCGGCTGACCCCGGGAGGGCGGGCGAGATGGCGCGTATCCTCGTGCAGACGGCGGATTTCGACACCGGGGCGGAGCTGGCCCGCCTGACCGCCGGGCGCAGCGACATCGGCGGGATCGGCTGCTTCGTCGGCACCGTGCGCGACACCGCCGCCGGCCGCAAGATCGCGGCGCTGACCCTGGAACACTACCCCGCCATGACCGAGCGCGCCCTCGCCGGCATCGCCGCGGAGGCGGAGCGGCGCTGGGATCTGCTGGGCTGCACCGTGATCCATCGGGTCGGGCGGCTGCTGCCGGGGGAGCCGATCGTGCTGGTGCTGGCGGCCTCGGCGCATCGGCAGGCGGCGCTGGAAGCGACCGCCTTCCTGATCGACTGGCTGAAGACCAAGGCCCCGTTCTGGAAGAAGGAAGAACTTGCCGACGGGGTGGCCGCCTGGGTCGAGGCACGGGAAGCCGATACGCAAGCCGCGGCGCGCTGGTAGCGTAGCGGCGGGCTCGACCGCGGCAAGCAAGGCCAGGGGTCGCCGCCCCTGGAGTGCTGTATATTTGGATTCCCTGCGTGTGATGGAATCGTATCCCCCGTGAGGTTCCACGCTGCCCCACCCTGCGTTTCAACGCAGAGGTCGCATAGGGCCAGAGATCACAGAGAAGGCAAGATGCCTATGGGATGAAGCGCCGTATCCCATCCTTCAGCAGCACGGTATTGAAATTCAGCAGCAACCCGAATTTGCAGCCGCTCAGGCGGAGATAGATCAGTACCTGCGCCTCGTGCAGCGGCAGAATATGCTCGATCGACTTGATTTCCAGGATCACGTGCTGCGCAACGATGATATCCGCGCGGTAGCCACAGGCCAGACGCACATCCTCGTAGCGCACCGCGAGCGGCACCTGCCGCTCGTGCACCAGCTTCGCCTGCTCCAGCTCCCAGCACAGGCAGGCTTCATAGACCGATTCCAGCAGCCCGGGACCGAGCTGGCGATGCACCTTGATGGCAAGCTGAATGATCTGCCCGGTCAGCGCCGCTTCGGCGCCCGCATCGCTTTCTGATCGCGGTAGGGACGCGCATTACTGCGCGCCCCCCGCACAGAACCGTACGGGCGGGATTCCCGCATACGGCTCCCACCTTGGGTATTTGACGGCGAAGCGTGCGCCTGGCCACGGATGCGTGATACGCGGTTTCGGAAGCCACCGGTCGGCGAGCACGGTGATCCGTTCCCACGACGTCCGGTCCTTCTGGCTGCGGCGCCGGAGCGTCCGCTGCCAGAGGCGCCGCACATGGTGGCGGAACGCCGCCAGGGCAGCGGAGTTGGTCGGCACTGCGTGGTAGGCGAAGAACCCGCCCACCACCTGCCGCACCCACGCGCCCTGTTCGTCGACCGTGGTGTGCAGCCGGCGTCGCAACCCATCCTGAATCGCCCTCAACCGCGCTTGCACCCGATCGCGCCGGGACTTCCGCCGTAGCTGGAAGTCCCCGCATCGGCTGCGCCCGCAGATATGGGTGAACCCGAGGAAGTTGAACGTTTCCGGCTTGCCTTCACCACGCTCCGCCCGGTTCAGCGCCGCAAAGCGGCCGAACCGGATCAGGCGTGTCTTCTCCGGATGCAAGGTCAACGCAAACCTTGCCAGCCGGTCCCGCATATCCGCCAGGAACCGCACGGCGTCGGCCTGGTGCTCGAAGCCGACGACGATGTCGTCGGCGTAGCGCACCATGATGACGTCCCCGTGGGCATGGCGCTTGCGCCATTGTTCCGCCCACAGGTCGAAGACGTAATGCAGGTAGATGTTCGCCAGCAACGGCGAGATCACCGCACCTTGCGGCGTGCCCACCGTCCCAGGCGTCACCACCCCGTCCTCCGCCACCCCGGCCTTCAACCATTTGCGGATCAGGCGGAGTACCCGCCGGTCACCCACACGGTGTTCCACGAAACGCAGCAGCCATTCGTGGCTGACCGCGTCAAAGAAACCGGCGATGTCGGCGTCCAGGACCCAGTTCACCTTGCACCGGGTGATCCCCACCGCGAGTGCGTCCAGCGCATCGTGCTGGCCGCGCCCAGGTCGGAACCCGTAGCTGAACCCCAGGAAATCCTGCTCCCAGATCGCGTTCAGCACTTCCACCAGCGCCCGCTGGACGATCTTGTCCTCCAGCGCCGCGATCCCCAACGGCCGCCGCCGTCCGTCCGGCTTCGGTATGAACACCCGCCGCGACGGCTGCGCTCGGTAGGCACCGCGATGGATGCGCTCATGCAGGTCTGCAAGCTTGCGCTCCAGACCGTCACCATACGCATCCCACGTCACCCCATCCACACCCGCCGATGCCTCCCGCCGCAGCCAGCCATAGGCGGACCGCAGTAGATCGACATCGATGTGGTGCAGCAGGGCGGTGAACCGTTCCCCTTTCCGCTCCTTGGCCGCTTGCCGTACACGATCCAGCCCGTGGGACATGCTTGCCCGGCCCGGTGTCCGGCGCATGCCGTGCCCGATCGTGTTCCCCTCGGCCCCTTCCCTTGGCTCCACCAACTCCGCGGGCGGTTGCCCAGCCGCGTTCGCCGGCTTCACAGCTACTATGGAAGGGTCTGACTTCTCAGCTCCGTGCATCACCGGCTTCGGCCCTCCGGCCTTCCCGATGCGGGCCGTCCCTCGCGGGGCGGCCGGACCTGAGATCTCCCGGTTCCCGGACAAGAGGTTTCGCCGACGTGCCAGGGTCTCAGACCACGCGGGACCGGCAGGGCACTCGCGATAACGCGCCCCACCGTGCTGCCTTCCGTCACAGAGACAACGTCGGCATCCCGGAACAAGAGACTTTCGCGGCTCAATACCTGGCCCAGCGGCGCCCCTGTCAACGCTTCGCCCCGCACCTCGCGGTGGGAGGCGCATGACTCGGGGCCGATGTGGTTCGCTCTACCTTTCATCGTGAAGGACTTGCACCCTCTCCTCTTGCCGGTCTCCCGGCGCACCTCCGTGTCTCCGTGTCTCCGTGGTGGACCTTGCTTTTGCGCCTCCCCCGCCCCTTCGCCGGCAAAACGAGAATTGCTGCGGGAGAAGAACGCAGGCTCGCACCAGCGTCGTGCGCGTGTATCCTGTCCGCTCTGCCGCCGCCGCCGCGGACGGCCGCCGCCCGCGCCGCGAGATGCCATGACCCACGCCGACCTGCTGCTCGTCCTGCTCGCCCTGGCTTTCGCCTGGAGCATGGGTGCCCACTACACCGGCGCCTGCATGGGCATGCCCTACGCCTCCGGGAGCATCCGGCTGCGGCCGGCACTGGCCTTGATGGCGGTGTTCACCCTGGCGGGCGCGACCTTCCTCAGCCGGCGGGTGCTCGTGCATATCGGGCACGGACTGCTGGTCGCGCCGGCGCTCGGCGCCGGGCCGGCGATCCTGATCCTGGCGGCAGCCTTCCTGCTCACCACCCTGTTCACCCAGCGGCGCATTCCGACCTCCACCATCCAGATCCTGGTGTTATGCGTAGCGGGGGTCGGGATGGCGCTGGGTCTTGCCGTGCGCTGGGATGCGATCCTGCACCTGGCAGTGATCTGGGTGCTGGCCCCGGTGGTCGCCTGCGGGCTCGGCTTCGCCTTTACCCGCCTGTTCGACGCGCTGCCGGCCTTCGCTGCCGCCGAGGCCACCGGCGCCATCGGCACCGCCCTGGTCGTGGTCGGCGCCGCGGCCTCGCTGACGATGGGCGCCAACGACGTCTCCAACGCCACCGCCGTGTTCCTGACCACCGGGTTCTCTGGTCCGTTCGCCGCCGGGCTGATCGGCGGGGTGGGGCTGGCCGCCGGGGTGCTCACCTGGGGCCGGCCGCTGCTGGAGCGGGTGGCGTTCGACGTCGTGCGCATGGACCGGCGGATGGCGACCGCGGCGCAGCTCGTGCAGGCGCTGGTGGTGCTGACGGCGGTGGGGTTCGGCGATTTCACCTCGATGAACCAGGCGCTGATCGGGGCGATGGCGGGCGCCGGGCTCGCGCGCGGGCGGGAGACGGTGCGCCGGCCGGTCCTGCTCGGCATCCTGCGCGGCTGGGCGATCGGCCCGGCGGCGGGGTTCGCGCTGGGCTACGGGTTCGGGCTGGCCGCCCGGCTGTGGTGAGGGCGGCTCAGCGGCGGGTGAAGCGCCAATAGAGCGGCTGGCGCCCGGCGCGCAGCGCCTTCGCCTCATACCGCGTGGGCGGCCAGTCCGCCGGCCGAGCGGCGGCCGGCGCCGGAGCGTCGAACCAGGGCTGCGCCGCCATCACCGTCCGCACCCACTCCTGATAGGTAGGATCGTCGCTCGCCACCCGCCATTCCGCGCCTGGCCGCAGCACCCGCGCGAGGTCCGGCAGCGCCGCGGGATGGACAAAGCGGCGGCGGGCGTGCCGTGCCTTGGGCCAGGGGTCGGGGAACAGCAGGAACATCCGGTCGAGGCAGGCGTCCGGCAACGCCCGCAGCAGCAGGCGCGCGTCCTGGGTCCAGAGCCGCAGATTGGGCGGCAGCGGCGCGGTCGCCTCGGCGCCGATGTCGGGGATCAGGCGCGACAGCAGGGAGCAGACGCCGTTCTCGAACACCTCGGCCGCGATCAGCCCGGCCTCGGGATGCGCGACCACCTGCGCCGCCGCGTGTTCGCCGCCGCCGAAGCCGACTTCCAGCCACAGGGCGCGCGGACGAGGCACGAAGGCCCCGGCGGGATCGGCTGCGGCTGCCGGCGGGAAGGCGAGGCGCGGGAGCGCCACGTCCAGCAACAGGCGCTGGCGTGGGCGCAGGCTGTGCCCGCGGGCGCGGCCGTACAGCCGCTCGGCCGGGGGTTTCATGCCCCAGGCCAGGCGGCGGCCGGGGTCAGCGCCCGAAGGCCGCCTTCAGCGCCGGGACCAGATCGGTCTTTTCCCAGGTGAACGTGCCCAGATCGGGATCGGGATCGCGGCCGAAATGCCCATAGGCCGAGGTGACGGCGTAGATGGGCCGGTTCATCTGCAGGTGCTCGCGGATGCCGCGCGGGGTAAGGTCCATGACTTCGCGCAGCACGCGTTCCAGCCGCTGTTCCTCGACGTCCCGCCCGGTGCCTTGCAGATCGACATACACGGACAGCGGGTGGGACACGCCGATCGCATAGGCGATCTGCAGGGTGCAGCGGTCGGCGAGCCCGGCCGCGACCACGTTCTTCGCCAGGTAGCGGCAGGCGTAGGCGGCGGAGCGATCGACCTTGGTCGGGTCCTTGCCGCTGAATGCGCCGCCGCCGTGCGGGGCGGCACCGCCGTAGGTGTCGACGATGATCTTGCGCCCCGTCAGGCCGCAGTCGCCATCGGGCCCGCCGATCACGAACTTGCCGGTGGGGTTCACGTAGAACTCCTGCTCGGTCGGCATCCAGCCGTGCGGCAGGATGTCCTCCACGATCGGCCAGAGGAGCCGCTTGATCTCCTTCTGGTCCATGCCCTCCTCGTGCTGCGTGGAGACCACGACCGAGGTGGCGCCGACCGGCTTGCCATCGAGGTAGCGCAGGGTGACCTGGCTTTTCGCATCCGGCAGCAGCCCGGCCACCTTGGGGTTGCGGGCGCGGCGGAGTTCGCTGATCCGGCGCAGGATCAGGTGGGCGTAGTAGAGCGGCGCCGGCATCAGCGCGTCGGTCTCGCGGCAGGCGTAGCCGAACATGAGGCCCTGGTCGCCGGCGCCCTCGTCCTTGTTGCCGCCGGCGTCCACGCCCTGGGCGATGTCGCTGGATTGCGCGTGCAGGTGGCACTCGATCTTCGCGCCCTTCCAACTGAAGCCGGCCTGATCGTAGCCGATGTCGTGGATGGCGAGGCGGCAGAGATGCGCCAGGTAGTCGGGCGTGACGGTATCCGGCCCGCGGGTCTCGCCGGCCAGGACGACCCGGTTGGTGGTGACCATGGTCTCGCACGCCACGCGGGCGTAGGGATCGGCGGCGAGGTAGGCGTCCAGCACCGTATCGCTCAGCCGGTCGGCAACCTTGTCCGGGTGCCCTTCCGAGACGGATTCGGAAGTGAACAGGTAGTCGCCCGAGTCGCGCATGGCATGTTCCTCTTGTCGCGGCTGTGGGTGGGCGGGCACGCGGGGACCGGCCGCCGCCCCGGGCGGGGCGCCGGGGGCGGGCCTGATTGGCGGAAACCCTTGCATCGGTCAAGCGCGTTGCGCTGTGCCGCGGGGCGGAAACGGGCCGCACCGCCGACACCCTGCGGGACCACCGCGCCGGTATTGTACAATATGGGCTAAGCAGCCTGGCGCTGACGCGGCGAAATGTACGTTTGGTGGCCCCCGTAGGGCAGGAATGTACGGCCGCCGGCATGGGTGTGCTCATGGCGGGACGACTCCCGCATGGGCACCCGCCGGCGCAGCCGGACGCGCGGAGGTGGCGGCGGTCAGCCCATGCCGAGCACGTCCATCATGGAATGCAGGCCCGGCGGCCGGCCGGCGAGCCACAAGGCCGCCCGCACGGCGCCCTGCGCGAAGCTGCGGCGGTCGAAGGCGCGGTGGGTGAGCGCGATCTGCTCGGTGGCGGCGGCGAAGATCAGCGTGTGCTCGCCGACGATCTGGCCGCCGCGCAGGGCGGCGAAGCCGATCGCGCCCGGCTTGCGCGGCCCGGTATGGCCGTGCCGGCCGCTCTCCATCACGTCCTCCAGCGCGACGCCGCGTCCCTTCGCCACCGCGCGGCCGATGCCGATGGCGGTGCCGGACGGCGCATCGACCTTCTGACGGTGATGCATCTCCATGATTTCGGCGTCGTACCCTTCGGCCGGCAGCACCGCGCCCATCCGCTCCGCCAGCGCCAGCACGAGGTTCACCCCGGCGGAGAAATTCGCCGCATAGACCACCGGGATGCGCTGCGCCGCCGCCGCCACCGCCGCCTCGTCCGCCGCCGACAGGCCCGACGTGCCGAGCACCCAGGCGGTGCCGGCCGCCGCCAGTGCGTCCGCGTGCGTCGCGGCGGTCGCGGCGTGGGTGAAGTCGATCACGACGTCGCAGGCGGCGGCGAGCGCGACAATATCCGCATGCAGCGTCGCGCCGGCGGGGACGGGGCGAGCGGAGCCGGGGCTGCCGATGCCGCCGGCGAGCACCGCGCCGGCAGCGGGCACCGCCTCGACCAGCAGGCCCCCCATCCGGCCAGTGAGGCCGGCGATACCGATGCGAAGGGTCATTGCTGCGCTCCCGCGATAGGGGTTTTCCTCGCGCGATCCTGCGGGCGGCGGCCACGCACGTCCAGCGGCGCCCGGACGATACGCGGACATGCGGGGCCGACCGAGGCAACCTGCCGGGCGATCGCGAAAGGTATGGTTCCATAGCGTGTCTTCATCGTTCGTATCAAAGCCGCCGAACGGGACCCGGCGCCGCCCCGGCCGCAGGGCAACCGGCGGCAATCCCGTGCGAAACGATCCGACGACGGGCAGCCGCCCACGGCGCGGGTACCCGCACCCGCCGACCCACGCGACCCTTTCCGGACTTTCCTGCCCGCACCGGGACCACACGCGGCGAGAGCGCTTCGCCGGATTACGAGGCGGGGCGGCGCAATCCGGTTGAACCCGCCGCGGCGATCGGTCATGCTGGTGTCGAGCGGCCAGCGGAATTGTACCGCACCGCAGCAAAAGACGGCCGGCGCCACCATGGTGCCACTCCGCGCTGCACGCACGTCAAACGATCGCTCCCTGGGAGGGGACATGCAACAAGAACAGACGATGACCGGCACCCTGGGCTGGGTCAGGGGTTTCAGCCGATACCAATGGCTGGTTTTCATGGCCTGCTGGCTGGGGTGGACCCTCGACGGGACCAATTTCACCCTGTTCGCCTTCGTATTGAAGCCGGCGGTCACCGAGCTGGTCGGCGGCACCGCCTCGGTCGCGGTGATCGGGCGGGTCGGCGGCTACCTGGCGATGACGGGACTGCTCGGCTGGGCGTTCGGCGGGTTCATCTTCGGCACCATCGCCGACTACATCGGCCGGGTGCGCACGCTCGCGATCAGCATCGCGATGTACAGCGTGTTCACCGCGCTGCAGGGCTTCTCCCACACCCTCTGGCAGCTCGGGCTGTTCCGCTTCCTGGGCGGGCTCGGCACCGGGGCCGAACTGGTGGTGGGCATCCCGCTGGTGGCCGAAGCCTTCGCTGAGAATTCGCGCGCGCGCGTGCTCGGGCTCATGATGACCGGGGCGGCGTTCGGCAACCTGCTGGCGGCGCAGGAATACCACTTCCTCGCCGCCTACGGCTGGCGGGTGGTGTTCTTCTCGGGCATCCTGCCCGCCCTGCTGCTGCTGCTGATCCGCCGCGGCATGGTCGAGCCCGAGCACTTCTCCGCCGTGCGCGCCCGGCGGGAGGCGCTGGCCGCCGCCAAGCACCACAGCGAGGCCGATCGCGAGTTCATGCGCTTCTCCTGGTTGCAGTTGTTCAACCGGGAGAACCGCTACAACACGATGGTCGGGCTGCTGTTCGCGACCGGCACCCTGCTCGCGATCTGGACCAGCCAGATCTGGCTGCCGACGATCCAGGGGATCATGCTGCACAAGCAGGGCATCGTCGGCGGTGCGGCCGTTCCCTACATCACGCTCGGCATGGAGATGTTCGGCATCGGCGGCATCTTCGGCTACGCCGCCTTCGGGTTCCTCGCCGACGCACTGGGCCGGCGGCCGACGATCATCCTGTACAGCGTCGGCACCCTGGTGTTCGGCTGCGGGCTCTATCTCGGCGCCAGCACCTGGGGACCCTATCCCTATATGCTGCCGCTGTTCGGCTTCTGCGTGTTCGGCGTCTTCTCGGGTCACGCGGTCTACCTGCCGGAGCTGTTCCCCACCCACATGCGCGGCACCGCGGTCGCGTTCTGCAACGGGTCGGGACGGTGCATCACGAGCTTCGGGCCGCTGGTGGCGGGGCTGCTGGTCGCACCCTTCGGCGGCAACTTCGCCAAGGCGGCGGCGGTGATGACCGGCTTCGCCCTGCTCAGCATCATCGGCGTGCTGATGGGGCGCGAGACCAAGCACGAAGAACTGCCGCGCTGACGCCGACGCGATTCCGGGTCCGGGGGCGGCCGGCGGCCGCCCCCGTTTTTCTGTGCCGCCCGTGTTTTTGTGCCCTTTGTGCAGGCGGAGGGCGCGGTCAGGCGCCGGCGCGGAAGCAGTCCGCCGCGTGGTCATCGACCAGGCCGGCGGCCTGCATGAAGGCATAGCAGATCGTCGGGCCGACGAAACGGAATCCGCGACCCCGCAGCTCCCGGCTCAGCCGTTCCGAAATCGCCGTCCGCGCCGGCGGCGCGGCGCCGGCGCGGCGGGTCACGATCGGGCGGCCGGCGACGAAGGACCAGACGAACGCATCGAGGCTGCCCTCGGCGGCGACCACCGCGCGCGCGGCGCGGGCGTTGTCGCGCACCGAGAACACCTTCAGCCGGTTGCGGATCACAGCCGCCTCGCGCAGGACCGCTTCCAGCTCGGCATCCGTCATCGCCGCCACACGATCGATGGCGAAGCCGTGGTAGGCGGCGCGATAGCCCTCCCGCCGGTCGAGCACGCTGCGCCAGGACAGGCCCGCCTGGGCGCCTTCCAGGCACAGAAGCTCGAACAGCGCACGGTCGTCATGCTCCGGCACGCCCCATTCGGCGTCATGGTAGGCGCGCAGCGAGCCACTGCCCTCGGCCCAGGCACAGCGGCAGATGCCGGGCGGTGCGGCTGGCGGCGCGGAAGCGATGGAGGCGGGCATGATCTGGGTGACCTTGGGAGGTGTTCGCATCGGGAAATCCGGGCAGGAACGGCGGCGCCGCCCCACGGGGAAGGATCGGAGGGGGAGGCATCGGAAGGCACAGCCTCCCATATGTGCGCGCACACGGCGACCCGGGTGCCGGCATACCGGATACACGGACAGAAACCTTTCCTTAGGGCTTCGGGGCGTGAAATGCCCCGGCTCCGCACCACTCCCGAAACGGTCCTGACGCGATGGCGCCTGTCCTGCATGACGCTCCAGCCGGGTCCCCGGCCGATGGTCCGGCCGATCCGGCGATGACCGGGCTCGACCCCCGGCTGGGGCGGGTACTGCTGGAAAGCCGCCAGCGCTGGCGCGATCTCGTCGGGCTCGCAGCAGATTTCGCCTTCGAAACCAACTCCGCAGGGCAGTTCACCTTCGTCGTCCCGGATCCGGCGCTGGGCTGGCCGACGGCGCTGCTGCTCGACCAGCCGGCGGAACGGCTGCTGGCGGACCCGGCCGGCGGCTTCGACCCGTTCCATCCCTCCGTCCCCCTGCGCGGCCGGCACGCCTGGCTGCGCCGGGCGGACGGGACCGTGGCCTGCCTTGCGTTCTCCTGCGCCCCGCTGCTCGATCCGGCCGGGCGGATCGTCGGCGCGCGCGGCCTCGGCATCGACGTGACCGAACAGAACCAGGCAATGGCGGAAGCCGCCGCGGCGCTGCGCCGCTCGGCGATGGTCGAACACATCCTGGCCCGCATGCGCCAGGAAGTGCTGGCCCCGCGCATGATGCGCGCGGTGCTGGAGGCGGTGCGCGGCGCGCTCGGCGCCGAGGGCGTGGCGGTGGTCGGCACCACCGGGGAAGGCGCTGCGATCCTGCATCAGAGCGGGCACGGGGCCGAGGGCCTGCTCGGCCCCGCCGCCGCGCTGGTCGCCGGCGCCGAAGCCACGACCCGCGCCGCCGCTACCATCGCCGCCGGATGCCCGCTCCTGGTCTCGACCTGTCTCACCCGCTTCGGTGAGCGCGCCGGCCTCGCGATCTGGCGTCCCGCCGGCGGCCGTGCCTGGGACAGCGAGGAGCAGATGCTGACCGATGCTGCCGGCGGCATCGTACGCGTGGTGCTGGAACATCAGGCGATCCAGCGCGAGATGGCGCGCCAGGCCCGCACCAACTCGCTCACCGGCCTGCTCAACCGCCGCGCCTTCCTGGAGGAACTGGGCCGCCATATCGAGCGGCTGGACCGGGAGACGGCGCCGGGCACGATGATCTTCGTCGATCTCGACAATTTCAAGCCGGTCAACGACCGCTTCGGCCACGAGATCGGCGACCAGGTGCTGTGCCGCACCGCCGCACTGCTGCGCCGCACGGTGCGGCCCACCGACCTCGTCGCCCGGCTCGGCGGGGACGAGTTCGCGCTGTGGCTCAACGGTGCCGACCACATGACCGCGGCGGAACGCGCCGAATCACTCCGGCTCAACGCCCCTGGGGAACTCGCCGAGGTGGTCGGCGCGCCGCGTCCGCGACTCAGCCTGTCGATCGGCATCGCCACCCGCCGGGTGGACAGCGGGGAGGATATCGACAGCGTGATGCGCCGCGCCGATTTCGCGATGTTCGAAGTCAAGCGGCAGGGCCGCGGCCACTGGCGGGTGGCGCCGGACGTCGAAGCATGAGCGCAGCATGGGCATGAGCGCGATCATGGAACCGTTGGACGAAGCTGCGCGGGTGCGGCTCGGCAGCGGCAGCGGGACGCCGGCTGCCGAACTGGAACGGCTGGCGGCCGATCCGGCGGTGCTGGTGCGCGCCGCTCTGGCGCTCAATCCCGCCACCCCCCCGACCGCCGATCGCCGCCTGGCGCAGGACCCGGACGAGCGGGTGCGCGCCCTGCTCGCGCGCAAGCTCGCCGCCCTCGCCCCGGCGCTGTCGGCCGAGGATCAGGGCCGGCTGCAGCAACAGACCTACGACACCCTGGCGATGCTGGTGGAAGACACCGCCGAGCAGGTGCGCGCGGCGATCGCCGAGGTGGTCAAGGCGATGCCGACCGCGCCGCGCAAGCTGATCCTGCGGCTCGCACACGACACCGCGGTGGCGGTGTGCGAGCCGGTGCTGCGCCTGTCGCCGCTGTTGACCGAGGCCGATCTTCTGGCCCTGCTGCAGGCCAGCCCCTCGCCCGCGACGGCGCAGGCGATCGCCCGCCGCCCGTCGCTCAATGCGCGCATCGCCGACGCGATCGCCACGAGCCCCGACGTCGCCGCGATCCGTGCGCTGCTCGCCAATCCCTCCGCGCAGATTCGCGAAGCTGCGCTCGACGGGCTCATCGCGCGGGCCGCCGCGCACACGGACTGGCACGCGCCGCTGGTGCGCCGGCCGCAGTTGCCGCCGCGGGCAGCGCGCGCGCTCGCCGGGATCGTCGCCACCCAGTTGCTCGAAGAGCTCGCGCAACGCGCCGATCTGCCCGCCGACCTGACCGCCGAGCTTGCCTGGCGGCTCGATGAACGATTGCACGCGTGCACCGCAGTGCACGCGCTCGCCGAGGAGGCTCCCTCCGCTCCGGCGCTGGCGGAAGCGCAGCGGATCGCGCGCGCCGGCCGGCTGACCGAAGCCACGCTGATCGGCACCTTGCAGAACGGCGAGGCACGGCTGGCGATGGCGCTGCTCGCGATCGCGGCGGCGACGCCGGTCGCGGCGGTGGAGCGGGCGGTCACGCTGCGCAACGCCAAGGCGCTGGTCAGCCTCACGTGGAAGGCCGGGTTCTCGATGGCGACGGCGATCAGGCTGCAAGGCGCGCTGGCCCGGCTGGGCCCGGCGGAGGTGGTAGCCGCTGGGCCGCGCGGCGGCTTCCCGCTCGCCGTCGAGGAGATGCACTGGCAGCTCGACATGCTGCGCGGGGGCAGGCCGTGAGCCCTCCGGTCGCAGGCGACGGAATCACAGGCGGCGGGATCACGGCCGACGGGATCACGGACGACGGGCGCGGGGGAGGAGACGGCAGCCCCCATTCTTTGCCGTCGCTTAACCAAGCCATGATTTTCTGCGCCGGTTCAGTGAAGGGGGTCGCCGTGTCAGCCAGTCGGCTTGTCAATCGCAACGTCATCGCCGGCAGCGGGCGGACCAGCATGCGGCTCGAGCCCGAATTGTGGGAGGCGCTGCTGGAGGTCTGCCAGCGCGAGGATCGCGACGTGCACGCGCTGATCCGCGCCGTCGACGCCTCTCGCCACGCCGGCGGGCGGACCAGCGCCGTGCGGGTATTTCTTCTGCAATACTATCGTGTTGCTGCCACAGAATCCGGCCACGCCGCCGCCGGCCACGGCCCGCACGTGGCGCGCCGGGCTGCCTGAACGGCGCCCCTGCGCCGCGCGGCAACGCGTCCGGCTCTTGCCACGCCGCCTGAAGCCGCGACACTGCCTGTCAGGCAGCGTCGGCGGCCACGGGCGATCCCGCACCGACCGCGGCGCGCAGGAGGAACGTCCATGCAGCTCGGCTTCAACCTGCCGAACAGCGGCAAACTCACCGCCCCCGCAACCATGGCCCGGCTCGCCCGCGAAGGCGAGGCGCTGGGCTACGACTACCTCACCCTCACCGACCACGTCGTGCTCCCCGACCTCACCGTCCCCGGCTATCCGTATTCGGAAAGCGGCGAGTTCCTGTCCGGCAATCCCATGGTACGCCACGAATTACTGACCGGCATGGCCTGGGTCGCGGCGAAGACCGAGCGCATCCGCCTGGTCGCGGCCGTGCTCGTGGTGCCGCACCGCCCGGCGGTGCTGGCGGCGAAGATGCTGGCGACGATCGACGTGCTCTCGGGCGGCAGGCTCACCGTCGGCGTCGGCGCCGGCTGGCTGGAAGCCGAGTTCGATGCGGTGGTCACGACCCCCTTCGCCGCCCGCGGCGCGGTGACGGACGAATACCTGGCCGCGTTCCAGGCGCTCTGGACCGAGGACCGGCCGCGCTTTGCCGGCACCTACGCGCGCTTCGCCGACATCGTGCTGGCCCCGAAGCCGGTGCAGCGCCCGCACCCGCCGATCTGGGTGGGCGGCGAAAGCCCGCCGGCGCTGCGCCGCGCCGCCCGGTTCGGCCAGGCCTGGTACCCGATCGGTACCAACCGCGCGCATCCGTTCGACACGATGCCGCGACTGGCCGCAGGCATCGCGCGGCTGCGGCGGCTCACCGCCGAGGCCGGGCGCGACCCGCAGCAGGTCACCGTCGCCTACCGGGTGAAGCGGCTGGGCGAGGGCGTGCCGGAGCACGGTTCGGACGGCGAACGACGGCTGTTCTCGGGCGGCGAGACAGAGATTCTCGACGATCTGCGCGCCCTGGCCGGGCTCGGCGTCACCGCGGTCGACGTGGAGGTCGAGCGCGACAGCCTGGAGGCCAGCCTGCACGAACTCCGCCGGCTGCGCGCGCTGCTGGCCCGGGTCTGATGGGGCCGCCGGCGGGTGAACGCTCCGCCCTCGCGCGCGTTGCGCAACGCTTGCCGCGTGCTACATGCTGTCGGCGGCTGTTTCCCCCGGCCGGCCATGAGACCCGTCTCCCGCCCTCCCCCGCAACCGCGGCCGACCATCGATGGCTGCTCGCCGAGATCACAGGATGCGTGTCGCCTGCCGTCCCCGCCTGATCGCCGCATGTCTGTTCGTCGGGCTGCTGGCCGGCTGCGCCACCGCGCCGCCGCCCAGCCACCCCGAAGCGCGGGCCGAGTTCTACCAGACCAACGATCCGCTGGAGCCGACGAACCGCGTGCTGTACAGGGTGAACAACGCGCTGGACGCAGCCGTGCTGCGCCCGGCGGCGGTGGCCTACAAGGACGCGGTGCCGGCGCCGGTGCGCACCGGGGTGCACAACGCGCTCGGCAACCTCGCCACCCCGATCGTGCTCGGCAACGACATGCTGGAGGGCAAGCCGCAGCGTGCGGGCACCACGTTCATGCGCTTCCTCATCAACACGACGTTGGGCGGCCTCGGTTTCGTGGATGTGGCCAGCCGGATGGGCTACCCGGCGCATGGGGCGGATTTCGGCGAGACCCTGGCAATCTGGGGCGTGCCGGAAGGCCCGTTCCTGTTCCTGCCGCTGTTCGGGCCCACGGACCCGCGTGACGCGCTGGGCCGCGGGGTCGATATGGCGAGCGACCCCTTCGGCTGGGTCGGCGCGGGCACGGCTGTCACGGCGCTGAACTGGAGCCGGTTCGGGCTGACCGCGGTCGACGAGCGCTCGCAGGTACTGGGGGAGATCAGTTCGATCAAGCGGACCGCGCTCGATCCCTATGCGACCTTCCGCAGCCTGTATCGTCAGCACCGGCGCGCCCAGATCGCCAAAATCCGGGCCGACAACCAACACACCGTCCCGGCCTGGTTCCCCGCTCCTACGACCGCGCATTGACCGGAGAGCGATCCCCATGCAGTCACGCCGCGTCTTCCTCCCGCTCGCCGCCCTGCTGTTCGCGGCCTGGCCCGGCCTGGTCGGCCCGGCCCGCGCCCAATCGGCCGCGGACACGGCGGCGGCGGTCGGCTTCATCCGCACCACCGCCCAGCACCTGGTGGGAGTCGTCAACGGTCCCGGCTCGGCGGAAGCCAAGAGCGCGGCCCTGACCCAGATCGTCGATCGCGATGTCGATGTCGACGGGATCGCCAAATTCTGCCTCGGCCGGTTCTGGCGCGTTGCCACCCCGGCCCAGCGGACCCAGTACAAGCACCTGTTCCACCGCGTGCTGGTGCTGAACGTCACCTCCAAGATCGGCGACTACACCGGCGTCACCATCGCCGTCGGACGCGCGGTCCCGCGCGCGGAGGGCGTGATGGTAGCGACCACCGTCACACGGCCGGGCCAGGCGCCGGCAGAGGTGGACTGGCTGGTGAAGCAGATCGGCGGGGCGCCGAAGATCGTCGACGTGGTGGCCGAGGGCACCTCCCTGCGGCTGACCCAGCGCAGCGATTATGCCTCGTACATCACCCGCCACGACGACAGCGTGCCGGCGCTCATCACCGCGCTGCAGGCGCAGGCGGCACACGCCGGGTAGCGGCGGCGGCCGGCGCCGGCCGGCGGCTGTCGTAGAGTACCATCTCGCGCCCATCGCGGACAAAGCGTTCACGCTCGATCATGCCGATGCCGCCAAGCACGGTGCGCGAGGCGACATTGTCTTCCCGCGCGACCGCGACGATGCGGGCCAGGCCGGCGTGCTCGTGGCCGAACATGAGCGCTGCGGCCGCGGCCTCGCGCGCGAGGCCGCGGCCGCGGGCTTCCGGCCAGAGCGCGAAGCGGAGGGCAACGCCGCGCCCGTCCGCGCGCTCCATCAGCCCCGTCAGGCCCTGGAACGCACCGGGGCCCGCGATCCCGGGGTCGGCGGTGCGGATGGTCCAGATGCCATAGCCGCGGGCGGCCCAGAAGCCGATGTCGGCGGCAAGCTCCTCGGCCGCCTGCACGCGCGTGCGGACACCGCCGAGCATCACCGCGAAGACGCGCGGGTCGGACTTGAGCGCAATGAGGTCAGGCAGGTCGGTCCAGGCGACCGGGGTCAGCAGCAGGCGGCCGGTGCGGAGCGTCCAGGCGGGGCTCATGAGGGCATGGTGGCGCGGGAGACCGGCTCAGCGGGCGGGGGTGTTGGAAGGCGGGGGCGTTGGAAGTCGCCGGGCCGGGGCCGCATCCGGGTCCGGATCGCTCCGGCGGACCGAAGGGATCAGGCGGCGCGCCCGCGCAGCGCGCGCAACGCGGCCTCCGGCTCGCGCGCGAGGATGGTCATCAGCGCGATCGTGGCGGGGTCCATCGCGACGCGGTGCTGCTCCCAGTTGCGTAGGGTGGCGACGGGGATGCGCAGCGCGTGGGCGAATTCGGACTGCGACAGGCCGATCCGGCGGCGGATGAAGCGCGGGGAGATGATGTCTTCGTCCCGCAGTTCTTCCCCCGGGTCCTGCCCGTCCTCGATCATATGGCGGCGGATCTCCGCTTCCGTGGTCGCCTCGACCGCCGCCCGGTCGAGCCTCGGCGTCCGGACCTTGATCTGCTCGAGGGTCATCCGCGTAAGTGCCATCGCCGTCGCTCCTTCCCGTTGGCCCGGCGTACCGAAACGATCCGATAGATGTCGCCGCGTCTGGTATAAACGACGTGGAGTTCGACGCCATCGACCAGACCGAGCGCACGAATGCGGACTTCGCCGTAGTCGTTTCGCCGGTCCGGCCATTCGACCGTCTCGCCCTCGAATATCCGGGCGCCGTGATCGAACCCGATGCGACGCTCCCGCAGGTTTCGCAGGTGCTTCGCTTCGTCCCACTCGAACTCCACTGGGCGGGATATACGCTATCAGCGCAGTCTCCGCAATCCTTTACCGTGCCAGAGGGCGGTATTTGATCCGGTGCGGCTCAGTGGCATCGGCCCCCAGGCGACGGCGTTTGTCTTCCTCATACGCCTGGAAATTGCCCTCGAACCATTCCACGTGGCTGTCGCCCTCGAATGCCAGGATATGCGTCGCCAGCCGGTCGAGGAACCAGCGATCATGGCTGATGATGACCGCGCAGCCGGCGAATTCCCCGAGCGCCTCCTCCAGCGCCCGCAACGTATCGACATCGAGATCGTTGGTCGGCTCGTCGAGCAGGATGACGTTGTGCGGCCGTTTCAGCATCTTCGCCAGATGCACCCGGTTGCGCTCGCCGCCCGAGAGAATCCCGACCCGCTTCTGCTGGTCCGCGCCCTTGAAGTTGAACGCCCCCACATAGGCGCGCGAGGCCACCGCGCGCTTGCCGAGGATGATCTGGTCCTCCCCGTCGGAGATTTCCTCCCACACCGTCTTGTTCGCATCCAGGCTGTCGCGCGACTGATCGACATAGCCGAGATCGACCGTATCGCCGATGCGCAAGGTGCCGCCGTCCGGCTGCTCCTGGCCCACGATCATGCGGAACAAGGTGGTCTTGCCGGCGCCGTTCGGCCCGATCACGCCGACGATCCCGCCCGGCGGCAGCTTGAAGTCGAGCCCGTCGATCAGCATCGTGTTGCCGTAGCCCTTGCGCAGTCCCTCGGCCTCGATCACCACGTTGCCGAGCCGGGGCCCGGGCGGGATCACGATCTCGGCGATGCCGGACACTTTGTCCTGGGACGCCGCCAGCATGTCCTCGTAGCGCTGGATGCGGGCGCGGCTTTTCGCCTGGCGGGCGCGGGGAGAGGCGGCGATCCATTCCGATTCCGCGGCAAGTGCGCGCTGGCGGGCGGATTCCTCCTTCTCCTCCTGCGCCAGGCGCTTCCTTTTCTGGGTCAACCAGGCGGAGTAGTTGCCTTCGTACGGATAGCCCCGGCCACGCTCGATCTCCAGGATCCAGCTCGTGACGTTGTCCAGGAAGTAGCGGTCGTGGGTAACCAGCATCACGGTGCCGGTATATTCGCGCAGGGTATGTTCCAGCCAGGCGACGCTTTCGGCGTCCAGATGGTTGGTCGGCTCGTCGAGCAGCAGCAGGTCGGGCTTTTCCAGCAGCAGCCGGCACAGCGCCACCCGCCGCCGCTCGCCGCCCGACAGGGTCGCGACCTTCGCCTCCGCCGGCGGGCAGCGCAGCGCATCGAGCGCGATCTCCACCCGCCGATCGAGGTCCCAGCCGTCCCCGGCGTCGATCTTCGCCTGCAGATCGGCCTGTTCGGCCAGCAGGTCGTTCATCTTCGCCTCATCCATCGGCTCGGCGAATTCCATCGAGATCGCATTGAAGCGGTCGATCGCCGCCTTCAGCGCGGCGAACGCGGCTTCGACGTTCTCCCCCACCGTCTCCCCGGCATCGAGCTTCGGTTCCTGCGACAGGTAGCCGACGGTGACGCCCTCGGCGGCCCAGGCCTCGCCGCCGTATTCGGTCTCGATCCCCGCCATGATCTTGAGCAGGGTCGATTTGCCGGCCCCGTTCACGCCGAGCACGCCGATCTTCACGCCGGGGAGGAACGAGAGGGTGATGCCCTTGAAGACCTCGCGCCCGCCGGGGAAGGCCTTGGTCAGGTTCTTCATCACATAGACGTACTGGTAGGCGGCCATGCGGCGCGGCTCCTGCGGCGGGGGATCGGGGACGGGTTGTAGGTGGCGATGCGCCCGCCCGCAACCAAGCCCGCCCGGCACGCCAAGGCGATCGCATTTGGCAGGAACGCGCTGGACGCAGGCCGCCGCCGCCGCCATCATCGGCCCAACAACGAAAGGGAGCACGCGTCATGCCGGTCATCACCCTGTCCAACCCGCCTGCCGTCCGTGCGCCCGCCTCGCGCTATTCCCACGCCGCCCTGGTCGAAGGCGCGCGCCGGCGGCTGGTGATCTCCGGCCAGGTCGGCGTGGAACCCGACGGCAAGGTGCCCGCGACCGGGGAAGGCCAGATCGCCCAGGCGTACGCCAACCTGCGCGCGGTGTTGGAAGCGCACGGCATGGGCATCGCCGATGTCGTCAAATCGACCGCCTTTCTCACCGACCGCGGGCTGATCCCGGCCTACCGCGCCGCCCGCGACGCGGTGTTTGCCGACCATGCCCCGGCCTCCACGCTCCTGGTCGTCGCGGGCCTCGCCGACCCGCACTGGGTGGTGGAGATCGAGGCCGAGGCGGCGCAGTGACCGATTGGGTCGCGCGCGCCCGCCGCGACACGGTGGGCGACGCGATCCGCCGGGCCGCGGCCGTTCAACGCCTACGGCCAGACCGAGATCGCTCCTTTCGCCACCGTGCTGACGCCGGAAGACCACGACACCCGCCCGGCCTCGGCCGGCCGGCCCGGCTTCAACGTGGAAACCCGCGTGGTCGATCCCGACATGAACGACGTGGCCCCCGGCGTGCACGGGGAGATCGTGCACCGCTCGCCGCATCTGCTGGTGGGCTACTGGAACAAGCCGGAGGAAACCGCCGAGGCGTTCCGCGGCGGCTGGTTCCATTCCGGCGACGTGGGATATTTCGACGACGCCGGCTACCTTTATATCGTCGATCGCATCCGCGACGTGATCAACACCGGCGGCGTGCTGGTCGCCTCGCGCGAGGTGGAGGAGGCGTTGTTCACCCATCCCGCCGTCTCCGAAGTCGCGGTGGTCGGCCTGCCCGACCCGAAATGGATCGAGGCAGTCACCGCCTTCGTCGTGCTGCGCGCCGGCCAGACCGCCGACACGGACGACCTGATCGCCTTTGCCCGCACCCACCTGGCGCCGTTCAAGCTGCCCAAGCGCGTGGTGTTCGTCGACCACCTGCCGCGCAACACCGCGGGCAAGCTGCTCAAGCGCGAGCTGCGCCGCCGTTACGCATCGGAAACCGGAGGAATCGCATGAAGCTCTACAACTCGATCGGCCCCAACCCGCGCGTGGTGCGCATGTTCATGGCCGAACGCGGCATCGAGATGCCGCGCCAGGAAGTCGATCTGCGCGGCGGCGAGAACCGGCGCCCGCCCTACCTGGCCAAGAACCCGTTCGGCCAGATGCCTTCGCTGGAACTGGACGATGGCACCGTCATCACCGAGATCATCCCGATCTGCGAATACCTGGACGAAACCAGCCCCGGTGCGTCCCTGATCGGCAGCACCGCGCGGGAGCGGGCGGAGACGCGCATGTGGGTGCGCCGGCTCGACCTCAACATCGTCGAGCCGCTGGCGGCGGGGTTCCGCTACGCCGAGGGGCTGAAGCTGTTCCAGAACCGCATCCACGTGATCCCGCAGGCGGCCGACGACCTCAAGCAGATCGCGCGCGAATGGCTGGGCCGGCTCGACGGGATGATGGCAGGCAAGGACTACGTCTGCGAGGACCGCTTCACCCTGGCCGACATCCTGCTGTTCTGTTTCGTCGATTTCGGCAACGGTGTCGGGCAGAAGCTCGATCCGGCGAACACGGCGATCGCCGCCTGGTTCGACCGGGTGAAGGCGCGTCCCAGCACGGCCGCCTGAACACACGGCCGGGACGGACGCCCGCGTGGCGCCCGTCCCGCACCGCCGGCCGGTTACTTCCCCGGCATCGCGATGTAGCGATACGGGAATGTGTTGTCGGCAAGCTGCGCCACCGCGTAGCCCTTGCGCACCGCCCAGACGATCACCTGCTGGTGCAGCGGGATGACCGGCACGTCGTGCTGGATGATCTTCGCCGCGTCGTCGATCATCGCATCGCGCTGGGTCTCGTTCGTCTCGGTCGCCGATCTTCTCGATCAGCGCGTCGAGCTTGGGATTGGAATAGCCGCCGACGTTGATCTCGCCGCGCACGCCGTTGCGGGTGCCGAGCAGGGAGTAGAGCACGTTCTCGGCGTCGTAGGTCGCGGGCGTCCAGCCCAGCATGTAGAAGTCGGTGTCGTATTTCGGCGCCAGGATCTTGGCGAAGAACTTGGCCTTGGTCTGCGCGTCGAGATTCACCTTCACCCCGATCCGCCCCAGCATGGCGGCGGCGGCGGTGCAGATCTGCTCGTCCATCACGTAGCGGTCGTTCGGGCAGTCCATGCCGATGGTGAAGCCTTGCGGATAGCCCGCCTCGGCCATCAGCTTCTTCGCCGCCGCGACGTCGGTCTTCGGCCGCACATCCAGCTTGGGGTCGTAGCCGTTCACCCCCGGGCCCCACATCAGCCAGGTCGGATGCGCCTGGCCCAGCATGACCCGCTTGGCGATCAGGTCCTCGTCGATCGCCAGCGCGAAGGCGCGGCGCACCCGCACGTCCTGGAGCGGGTTCTTGCCCTTGACGTTGCTGGTCAGCAGCTCCGGACGCGACACGTCGAAGCCGAAGTAGATCGTGCGCAACTTCGGGATGCTCCAGCACCTCCACGCCCGGACGCATGGGCGATGCGCGCCCATGTCCTGCGGCGGCACGGTGTAGATCATGTCCTCCTCGCCCGAGAGCAGCGCGGCGACCCGGGTGGAGTCGTTCTTGATCACGTCGAACTCGACCCGATCCGGCGCCTTGGGGCTGAGCTTGCCCCACCACAGCTTGTTGCGGACGACGATCGTCTTGCTGTCCGGCTGGCGGGACACGAGCTTGTACGGCCCGGTGCCCATCGCGTGCAGGATGGCGTAGTTCTGGCCGGCGCCCAGCACCACCGGCTCCGTCGCGCCGCGCTTCTCGCACCACGCCTTGCTCATGATGAGCAGATTGGTCTGCTCCTGCGGGAAGATCGGGTCGGGGTGCTTGGTGGTGAACTCCACCGTCAGCGGGTCGACCGCGCGGACGTCCTGCGACCATGCCCAGCACGTCGCGCATGTGCGAGGTCTTGGCTTCCATCCGGTGAACCGAGAACACCACGTCGGCGGCGGTGAAGGGCGTGCCGTCCTGCCACTTCACGCCGGGACGCAGATGGAAGCGCCAGACGGTCGGGCTGACCTGGCGCCACTTCACGGCGAGGCCGGGTTCCAGCTTCAGGTCGCGGTTTCGTTGCACCAGGGGTTCGTAGATGTTGGACAGGAACGACAGTTGCACCGTCTCCTGCAAGGTGTCCGGGTCCATCGCGGTCACGTCGCCGTTGTTGGCCCAGCGGAAGGTGGTGGCGGCACGGGCGGCGGCCGGAACGGCGGCAGCCCCCAGGAGCAGGCCCAGCAGGGCCAGACGCGGCAACTTCATCAATACGACTCCCCAGGATGACGGCGCGGTAGTTTGAACCTTCCGGGAAATGAGGCAAGGTGTCATGACGCGGAAAACGCCGCGCAACCTCGGACAGAACCGCATGGAACGGGATGCGATCCTCGGCGTGGTCGATGTGCAGCCCACCTTCATGCCCGGCGGCGAGCTGCCGGTTGCGGATGGCGCGGCCGTGGTGCCGGTGATCAACCGGCTGCTCGCCGGACGCTTCCCCACTGCCTTCGCCACCCAGGACTGGCACCAACCGGGACATCTCTCCTTCGCCTCCGCCCATCCCGGCCGCGCCGCCTATGAGACGATCGCCCTGCCCTACGGGCCGCAGATCCTCTGGCCCGACCACGCGCTGGCCGGCAGCGCCAACGCCGCCCTGCACCCCGGGCTCGACCAGCGCCGGATCGTCGCGATCATCCGCAAAGGCACCGATCCGGCGATCGACAGCTATTCCGCGTTCTTCGAAAACGACCACCGCACGCCGACCGGCCTGCACGGCTGGCTCGCCGAGCGCGGGGTGCGCCACCTGTTCCTTGCCGGCCTCGCCACGGATTTCTGCGTCGCCTGGTCCGCCGCCGATGCGCGCCGCCTGGGCTATGCGGTCACCGTCATCGCCGATGCGTGCCGCGCCATCGCCCTTCCGGCACCCGGCGGCGGCACCACGCTCGACACGGCGCGGGCCGAGATGGCCGCGGCCGGCATCCGCTTCCTCCACAGCAACGAAATCTGACCATGGGACGCTACCTGATCACCGGCGGAGCCGGTTTCATCGGCTCGCACCTCGCCGACGCGCTGCTCGCGCGCGGTGACGCGGTGCGCGTGCTCGACGACCTCTCCACCGGCCGGCGCGAGAATCTGCCCGCCGCAGCCGAGCTCATCCTCGGCGACGTGGCCGATCCGCCCGCCGTGCGCGCCGCGATGGACGGGATGGACGGCTGCTTCCACCTGGCCGCGATCGCCTCCGTCGCACGCGCGGCGGAAGACTGGCTCGGCACCAACCGCGCCAACCTGGTGGGCACGATCGCGGTGCTGGACGCCGCGCGGCATGCGCGCACGCCGGTGGTGTACGCGTCCTCCGCCGCGGTCTACGGCGACTGTCCGATCCAGCCGATCGCCGAGACCGCGCCGACCGCCCCGCGCTCCGCCTACGGCGCCGACAAGCTCGCCTGCGAGCTGCACGCCGCCGTCGCCACCGAGGTATTCGGCGTCCCGACGGTGGGACTGCGCTTCTTCAATGTGTTCGGTCCGCGACAGGACCCCGCCTCGCCCTATTCCGGCGTGATCTCCATCTTCGCCGGCCGGCTGCGGCGCGGCGAGCCGGTCGACGTGTTCGGCGACGGCGGCCAGACCCGCGATTTCATCTATGTCGCCGACGTGGCCGCCGCGCTGCTTGCTGCCATGATCCGCCTGCCCGCCGGCCACCGGGTGTTCAACGTCTGCACCGGCATCGCCACCTCGGTGCACGATCTCGCCGCCACGATCGCGGCCGTCTCCGGCCATACGCTGCAGACGAACCCACGCCCGCCACGCCCGGGCGACATCCGCCATTCGGTCGGTATCGCAACGACCGCGCGGGAGACCCTCGGCCTCGCGCCGCCGACCCCGTTGCGCGACGGCCTCGCCCAGGTACTGCGCTGGCTGGCGACCGCGGAATGACGGGCCAAGGCGGCGACGGCGGCCGGACGGACCCCAGGTCCGGCGGAACACTGCGGCGCGGCCGGCACAAGCGGCGGCACGTATGAACCTGCATAGGGTGCTCGTCGCCCTGCTCGTCCCGCCGCCGAACCTGCCGCTGGTGGCGGTGGCGGGGCTGGCGCTGGGGGGACGGGGCGGACGCTGGCTGCTGCGCGGCGCCCTGGCGGGGTTGGTGCTGCTGTCGCTGCCCGTGGTGGCGCAGGCGCTGCTGGTGTCGCTGGAGCTTGGCCTGCCGCTCGCCCCGCCGGCGGGCGATCCGCCGCAGGCCATCGTCATCCTCAGTGCCGAGGTCGTGCATCTGCGCGGCCCGGGGAACAGGGAACAGGTCGGCCCGCTCACCGTGCAGCGGATGCGCGCCGGGGTGGCGCTGTACCACCGCACGCATCTGCCGATCCTGGTCACCGGCGGCCGCCTGGGCGGACGGCAGGCGAGCCCCATCGCGGTGCAGATGGCGCAGAGCCTGGAGCAGGATTTCGGCGTGCCGGTACGCTGGGTGGAACCGCGGTCGGCGACCACCTGGCAGAACGCCGAATTCAGCGCCGCGATCCTGCGCCGCGCCGGGATCGGCTCGGTCTACCTGGTCACGAATGCCTGGCACGAGCAGCGGGCGATCCTGGCCTTCCGTCATTTCGGACTGGTGCCGACCGCGGCCCCGGTGGCGATGGATGCGCTGACCGACCAGGTGCTGCCGTCCACCCGGGCCTGGCGCGACAGTTATTTCGCCTTCCACGAGTGGATCGGCTGGCTCGACTATCGGCTGAAGGCGTGGCTCTCGCCGCCGGTGCCGCCGATCACCGTGTCGAACAAGGCGGCATAGGCGGCGAACATCGTCTCCTGGTCGAACTCGGCCGTGGCGCGGGCGCGGTTGGCGGCGCCGATCGCCGCCCGCGCCGACGCATCGCGCACCAGCGCGAGCAGCGCCTCGGCCAGCGCGGCGGGATCGCCCGGCACGACGAAGGGCGCATTCTCCGGGGCCAGCATTGCGCGCACGTCGCCCACGTCGGTGGCGGCGACCGGCAGGCCGGCGGCCATGGCCTCGATGACCGAGAGCGGCATCTGCTCGGTGTCGGAAGAGAGCGCGAACAGATCGAAGCCGCGATAATACCCGGCCGGGGCGGCGCTGTGACCGGCAAAGGTCACGCGGTCGGCGAGGCCAAGCGCCGCGGCGAGCGCTTCCAGGGCCGCCCGTTCCGGCCCGGCACCCACGATCGCAAGCCGTGCCGGAGTCGCGGCCGCGACCGTGCGGAAGGCGTGCAGCAGGCGGCCCAGGTTCTTCTCCGGCCGCAGCGCGGCGACGGTGCCGATCACCGGCCCCGCACCGGGCAGGCGGACCGGTGCGGCAGCGGCGAAGCGGGCAAGGTCGATCCCGTTCGGAATGTAATGGACCCGCGCCGCCGGCAGCCGCCAGGTGTCGGTGGCCATGCGGAACAAGGTGCGCGACGGCACCACCACCGTGCTCCGGCGTAGCGCCAGCCGGCGGATCAGCACGCGACGGGGAAGCTGGCCGGCCTGTTCCTCGGGGCCGAACCCGTCCTCGATATGGATGTGCGGAACGAGGCGGGGCCGGTTGGCCACCGCCCATTCGATCGAACCCCAGTTGCTGGTAACCAGCAGGTCCGGCCGCCAGGCGCGCAGCGCGGCGCGAAAGCTGGCCCGATTGGCGAGGGTCGCGCCCTTGCGGATGGCGACCGGGGGGAAGACGGCATCCACCCCCGGCGCCAGCCGCTCGCTTGCGGCGGTGACGCCGTCCATGGCGACGATCAGATGGCGGTAGCGATCGGCGAAACGGTTGGCGAGCGCGGCGAAACGCATCTGCGGCCCGCCGACCGCGAAGGTCGCATAGACGTGGCAGAGCGTGGGCGCCGCCACGCCGCCGTCGCGCGGCGGCGCGCGCCGGTCAGCCGACATGCACCGCGATCGCCGCGGCTTCGAACGCGGCGGGGTCGGCAACCGGCGCCCAGCCGAGATCGCGCTTGGCGTCCGCGCAGTCCAACGTGGCCTCCATCCCGCGCGAGCGCAGGTCGCGCAAGGACGGCATCGGGGTGCGTCGCCCGCCGGCGCGCTTGATCGCCCATTTGCCCATATCCACGAGCCACAGCCGTTCCGCGGTCTGCGGATGGAATTGCAACGGCCGGCCGAGCACGCGGGCGAGCGCGGCAAGGTACTCGCGCGCCGACGGGCGCACGTCGCCGGCGAGGTTGTAGCAGCGGCCCTCGATCCCCTCGGCGCGCGCGGCAGCGAGGATCGCGCCGGCGACGTCCCCGGCCAGGACGAAGGGCAGCGGATTGCGCCCGGCGTTCCAGCCGATGCAGTGCTGGTCGTTGTTGAACAGGCCGACGCCGCTGTGGAACGGCGGCCCGCCCTCCCCCACCACCACGCCGGGACGCAGGATCACCACCGGCAGGCCCTCGCGCGCGTGCAGGTCGAGCAGCATCCGATCCGACAGCGCCTTCGCGCGGGCATAGTCGCCGCGACGCTCCGCCTCCGGATCTGGCGGCGTGGCGCCGGTCACCGGCGCCGGCTGCGGGCCGAGATACAGCGCCGCGATCGAGCCGACATGCACGAGCCGGGGCGGCCGGCCGTCGCGGGCGGCGGCGAGGCAGGCGCGCGCCACGGTCTCGGCCCCGCCCACCATGGCGTCGCGGATCTGTTCGAACGTGGCGCCGCCGCCGCCATGCGCGAGGTTCACTACCACCGGGGCGCCGGCGATGGCGCGCGCCACCGCGTCGGGATCGCGGATGTTGCCGGCGACCAGGCGCACCCGCGGATCGTGCAGCACATCGGGCAGGCCGCGCAGGCTGCGCGCCATCACGACCGGATGCAGCCCGGCCGCGAGGCAGGCGTGGACCAGATGGGTGCCGATGAACCCGGTGCCGCCCAGCAGGGCAATGTCCGGCGCCGGCGCGACGGCCGGCGCCAAGCCGGCACCGGCACTGGCACCCGCGGCGGCAGCGGCAACGCCGGGCGCGTCCGATCCGCCCGCGGTGCCCGGCTCGCGCAACGGCGGCGCGGCGGGCGGGGCCGCGGCCGGCAGGCCGAGCGCGGCCAGCCGCTCGCACAGCACGACCAGGGCGGCACCGAACCCGCCATCCAGCTCCGGCGCCGCGCCGGCGTCGAGCGCGGCGTGGAACGCGGCGACGCTGCCGGTCATGCTGGCCTGGAACGGATCGCCCGGACCGCCCAGCCGCAACAGCGAGCGCACATAGCCGGACAGGTTGCCGGCGCTCGCGGCCAGCAGCGGTCCGGCGATCCGCACCCCGGACAGCGGGCCGTCGACCGCGTCCATCCAGCGGCTGCGGCGATAGGCGAAGGTGCGGTTGGCGAGGATATCGGCCACCGCCACCCCGTCGTCGCACACCACGCGCAGTTGCCAGAACGGGAACGACTGGCCCACCGCGAACCGCAGCGCCGCGGTGAGCCGCGGGCCGGCGAGCAGCGCATCGAGCGTCGGATACAGCGCCTGGCCGGGGCCGATGGGGACCGCGGGGCCGAAGCGTGCCGAGACCGCCTCCAGCGGGCCGGCCAGGACGGCAAGCTGCGACAGCGGATGCACCGCCTGTTCCAGCAGCAGGTTGACCGGCGCCTGGAACATCCAATGGCCGAACTGCCGCGCCGCCATCTGCCGTAGCCCCACATTGTAGAGCACGTCGACATGCCGCGGCGGGCCGAGCACGCCCTGCGCCACCCAGGCGCGCAACCGGACGAAGGCCGGATGGTGGACGAAATTCTGGTTGACCCCAAGCGTCGCGCCAGTCCCCTCGGCCGCGGCGACCAGGCCCTGGGCGGTCGCACCGGTTGCCGCCAGCGGCTTTTCCAGCAGCACCGGCTTGCCTGCCGCCAGCAGCGGGGTCGCCACCTCGGCGTGCCGGTCGGGGGGGACGAGCACATGGGCGCAGTCCAGCGCCCCGGCGGCCAGCGCCCCGGCCACCGAGGTGAACACCTGAGCGCCCGCCGAAGCCCCCGCCGCAGCGGCCAGCGCGCTTGCCGCGCTTTCCAGCGGATCGATCACGGCGGCGAGCTGCACCCCCGGCGTGCGGCGCAAGGCTTCCACATGGGCACGGGCAATGAAGCCCGCGCCGACCAGCGCGACCCGTCGCATGCCGCTCACAAGGTCGGTCGCCGTGCGGCCGTGCCGGCCCCGCTCATTGTCCGCCCCGCATTGCCCCTTGCCGCATCGCCCACCGCTGCTTTGCCCCCGCTGTCATCGTTCCCCGCCGCCACTGCCGGGCGCCACCACTGAGAGTTTGTGAAAGAATGCCCGTCAGCCGCCAGAACCGCCTGAAAACTCGAGCAATGACGACGGACATTCTTTCCCAAGTTCGATTGCTTTTCACGTTCTGAGGCGACGCTACCGGCAACCCCGTCATCGTCGACCACCGCCGTTTGCGACTGCCATCGTCACCGGCCGCTCCGGGGGTCGGCCCGCCTGGTCGCCCGTTCTGCCGGCCGACCGTTCTTCTCCCCGAGCATTCTATCGCGTGACCGTTCCCGCGTATGCCTGTTTTATCGCCCGTGTTTTATCGCCCGACTGCCGCCAGGCGGTCCAGTGCCGCCGGCAGATCCGGCTGGGCGCGGAGGTAGGCCTCGATCGCCGCCATCGCCTGCTGCTGTCCCGCGGATCCATGTCCGGTGGGATCGGGATCGGGCGATACCGCCGCGAGCAGCGGCACGCCGCGCGCACCGATCAGGCTGGCGATGCCCTGGCGCAGCCGGAATCCCAGGTCGGGCTGCCGCGGCTTGCCGTCGCGCCACAGGAGGAAAGCGGTGGTCCGGTCCGGCTCGGCCGTCCTGACCACGCGCCAGGTCAAGCCGCCGCCATGCAGCACCCCCTGCACCACATCCTCCGCCCCGACCCGGCCGGAGATATGGCGTTCGGCGAGCAGGATCGGCCCGGGGTCGCTGCGCGGCGAGAAGCGCTCGACCACCACCCGCACCCCGAGCCCTTCGCACGACAGCCATTGCTCGGAGATGCGCGCCGCCTCGGAGGCTTCGGCGAGCGCCGGCGACACCGGCAGCGATGCGCCCAGAACACGGCAGGAGCCGGGTGCCAGGACCGGCGCGCCGTCCGGCACCTCGGCCGCCGCGGCGCGGTGCAGCCCGAAGGACAGGACCGGCCCGAGCGCCGCCACCGCCGCCACCGCGAGGGCGGCCAGCAGCGGTCGCGCCGGGCGCGCGGGCGGGGCAAGCCGGGGCGCAGGCTCCCAGCCACCGATATCCTGGCGAAACGGCAACCCGATCAGGACCAGCAACAGGATCACGATCGAGAAGAACATCCAGCCGTACAGCACATGGTCGGTCGCCGCGGCCTTGGCGCTGCCCTCCAGGTAGCCGAGGGTGACGATGCCGAGCGCGCGGATCCCGTTGGCGATCACCGGCACCACCAGGGAGACGGCGATGAAGATCAGCCGGCGCCGGTTGGAGCGATAGATCAGCAGCGCATAGAGGCAGGCGAAGGCGATCGCCGCGATCAGGAAGCGCAGCCCGGCGCAGGCCTGGGCGACATAGAACGCGCCGCCCGGGATCTGGATCAGGTAGCGGTCGATATAGTTCGGGATACCGAACAGGTTCAGCCCCCAACCGACGAAAGCGGTGGTGAAATTCTGCAGCGCCGGCGTCACGAAAGCACCGAACGGAACCAGGAAATAGAGATACAGCAGCGGCCCCAGCAGCAGCCAGTACACCTGCCAGCCCAGCACGCCGAGAACCATGAGCTGGAACAGACTCATGGCCATGAGCTGCCGCCCCTCCATCACCCCGAGCCGATCGGCGAGCAGCCAGACGCCGGCAATCGGGAGTGCCGCCAGTGCCGCCAGCGGCAGCGGCCGCGGCGTTACCCCGACCAGCCGGGTACGGCGATCCCACAGCAGCCAGACGACGATCGGCAGGATCAGGAAGCCGTGGTTGTAGGCGGTCGACTCGCTCCAGACGGTCTCCGCCGCCATCGCTTCCGGATAGAAGAGCAGCGCCCAGACCGCGATCCCGATCGCGAGTGCCGGCAAGGCCGGCCGGAGGCCCGCCAAGGGGGGCGGGCTCGGGGCGGGGCGCGTCGGCGCGGAGATCGTCTCGGCATTCATATGAAACGTTCCTCCGGCAGGCTTATCCGAGGCCGCGCACGATCCGCGGTCCGAGCAGATTGGCCACCGGCAGCGGCAGGCGCTTCCAGGTGGCGATGAACAGGCGGAATTTCGGGTTGAGCGGATTGAGCTCCGGCACCTCGGCGCCGGGCGCGAGCAGGAAACGATAGTGCAGCGGCGTGGGCTCAAACCCCCAGTTGCGCTTGAACGCGTACGAACCCGTGCCTTCCTTGCTGCGACCGAAATCGAACACCCGGCAGCCGCGCGCCGCGGCCCGCCGCATCACTTCCCAATACATGAAGTCGTTCCCCGCCCGCTGGCGCGCCTCCGCGGTGCCGCCGCCGTAATAGGGCAGAACCTCGTCGCGGAAGTAGAAATTCAGCACCGACGCGATCGGCGTGCCCTGGTCGAGCACCGTGAGCACGTCGCAGTCTTCCCCGAACGCCGCGGCGAGCAGGCGGAAGTAGCGGCGGGGGAACACCGGGGTGCCGAGGTTGCGCACGCTTTCCGCATAGATCTGGTGCAACCGGTCGGTGTCGCGATCCACCACCGAAGCAAGCTCACGCTGGATGCCCTTGCGCACCATGGCGCGCTGCTTGCGCGGGATCGCCTTCAGATTGTCGTCGGCGGCGGCGGAGATCGGCTTGCGGAAGGTGACATAGAGGTCGGGCCGGTCGACCCAGCCCGCTGCGTCCAGCGCCGCCGCCCGACCAGCCTCCGGCGGATCCCGATAGCGGAACTCGACCGCGCCGGCCCGCGTGCCGGGCCGCAACGCCGCGGCGTGGGCCATGAGCGCGGCGGCGGTCTCGTCATCCGCCGCCAGCGGGCCGCCGTAGACGCCGAACGGGACCGAAATCAGCGTGTTGCCGAATAACAGGGTTTTCACCTGGGCGAGCGGCAGGACGCCGGTGATCGCACCGTCGCGTTCGGCGAAGACATAGTGGGTGCGGTGGCCGAACGCGGCCTCGATCACGCCCTGCCAGGCGGCGCGGTGGAAGAAGGTGCCGTCCGGATGGGCCAGGACGAAACGGTCCCAGGCCGGCACGGCGGCGGGATCGAGCGGGCGGATCGCGAGGCTCATGGCACGTCGGCGAGCAGCCCGGCAAACACCGCATCCATCCGCCCCCAGGCAAACTCGGCCAGCAGCCGGTCGAGCCGCGCGCCGGTCCGGCGCAGGTTGGTGTAGTGGCGGAAGCGGGATTTCCAGCCGGCGCCGGCAATCCGCGGCTGGTCCGGATCGACCTCCCACGGATGGAGGTAGAAGATGCCGGACCGACGCTCGACCCGGTTCACCCGATCGAGGCCGGCGCGGAACAGCCGATACGGCAGCAAGCGGAAATACCCGCCGCCCGAGCACGGCAGATTGCGGCCGCCTGCGCGCACCGTGGTCATGGGGAACTCCCACAGCCCGGTCCCGGCGGGGCGGAACGGGGTGCGCGGGGCGTCCGGCATGCTGCCGTACAGATCGTGGCGGATCGGGTTGACGCTGGAGCTGTAGCGGTAGCCTTCCGCCTCCAGCGCCGCGAAGGCCCACGTATTGCGCGCGCCAATGGAAAAGGTTGCGGCGCGGTAACCGGTGACCGCGACGCCGCCGGTATCTTCCAGCAGCCGGCGGGTGCGGCCGATGTCGGCGCGGAAGGTCGCAGGGTCCTGGGCATCAGCGCGGGTGTGGTCCCAGCCGTGGCTGGCGAGCTCATGGCCTTGCGCGACGATGCGGCGGATCAGCGCGGGGTGGCGCTGCGCGACCCAGCCCAGGGTGAAGAACGTGGCCGTGACGCCGGCGCGGTCGAACTGGGCGAGCAGGCGATCGGTATTGGCTTCGACCCGGCCCGGGAAACCATCCCAGTCGGCGCGGGCCACGCAGCCGGCGAAGGCCTGGACCTGGAAATAATCCTCCACGTCGACGGTCATGGCATTCCGCACCGGCAAGTCATTTCGGACCGGCTCATTTCGGACCGGCTCATTTCGGACCGGCGGGGCGGACGCGCGGACCGCCGCCGTGGTCATCGCGACGCGCGGATGCGGGAGGCGGCGACGCGCACCCGCTCCTCCGATCCCTCCACGCCGCCGTCCAGCAGGTCGAGCAGGCGCCGGAGCAGGCGGTCCTGGCGGCTGATGCGATCCTCGATCGCGCCCAACCGGCGGCCGAGCGGGTCGGTCTCGGCGGGGGCGGCGGGTGCGGTCCGGAGCGGTTCGGGGGTGCCGGCGCCGAGATCCTGTTCCAGTTCGCCCGCCGTGGCGACCACCATGTCCTCGGTCACGGTGTGCGCTTCCTCGAGCGCCGCATACAGCAGTACCCGGCCGCACAACGTGTTGACCCGGCGGGGGATGCCCTCGGTCGCGCGGAACACGCGGATGAAGGCGCCGTCGGTCCAGTGCGGATCGTCGGCCCAACCGACCATGCGCAGCCGGTGCTCGATATAGAGCCGGGTTTCCCGTTCCGACAACGGTCCCAGGTGGTAGGAGGCGAGCACACGCTGGCGCAACTGCTCCAGATCGGGCCGCGCCAGCAGCGGGCGGAACTGCGGCTGGCCAAGCAGGATGGTCTGCAGGGACGCGCGGCCGTCGACCGTGATGTTCGACAGCATGCGCAGTTCTTCCAGCGCCGCGACCGAGAGGTTCTGCGCCTCGTCCACCACCAGAAGGGCGCGCCGGCCGGCCGCGCGCTGCGCGCGCACCATCTGCTCGAACCGGCGGAGCAGAGTGGCCTTGTCGGCGCCGGCATCCTCGACGCCGAAGCTCGTGACCGCGAGACGCAGCAGGTCGTCGCCGGACACCTGGGTGGTGACGACCCGGCCGATCACGTAGGTGCGCCGGTCGAGCTGGGTCCAGAGATGCTCCACCAGGGTGGTCTTGCCCGCCCCCACCTCCCCGGTGATGACGATGAAGCCTTCCTCCTGCGCCAGGCCGTAGACCAGGTGCGAGATCGCCCGGCTGTGCCCGGCGCTGCCGAAAAAGAAGCGGCTGTCCGGCGTGAGCTGGAACGGGATGCCCGTTAGTCGGAAAAAACTGTCGTACACGAGGACCGATCAGAACCGCTTGGTGATGCCGACGAACACGACGTTCTCATACATGGAAAAACCCGGCTCGGTCGAGCGGCGGCGGAAAAACAGGTAGCTCGCGCTGGTGCTGATGGTGCGCGACAGCGCATAGCTGAGCTGGCCCGAGATGCTGTACAAGGTGCTGTCGCCGCCCAGTCCGGAGGCGCTGGTAACCCCGTAGGACGCCGCCGCGCTCGCGGTCATCCACTCGTTCAGCGCGCGCGCCCAGGTCCCGTTGAGTGTGGTCGCGTGCTGGGCGAAGCCGGCACCGGGTGCGTTCGAGAGCGGAGTTTGCTCGGTATAGTCGACGTTCACCCCGATCGTGTCCCGATCGAGCAGGGTCGTCAGCCCGAGATAGAGCACCCGGTTGCGGTAGACCGTGTCCTGCACCGCGAGCGCGCTGTTCACCGTGGTGAGCGGCAGGCCGGTGGCAGCGTTGATCGGGATACCGTTCTGGTTCACCCCGCTCTGGCCGAGCCCGGTCGCGATCTGCTGGAGGTAGGTGGTCACGCTGTCGTTGTAGCCGCCGACGAGGATGGTGCGCGCGGTGAGCGCATAGTTGGCGTTGGCCTGGAAACTCGTGGCGCCGTAGTCGTGGCCGTAGCTGATCGTGATCTGGCTGTCCGGATTGGGCGTGAAGGTGAAGCCCACGCGCCAGGTCGCATCCTCGATGTGCTGGCCGGTCACGCCACTATAGCGGATATTCTCGTAGCCCAGTTCCCCGAACACCTGGAGCTGGCGGAACAGCGCGTAGCCGAGCCGGTCGCTCGCTGTGTCCTGCTGGGCCCCCCCGAGCACGCCGGTGCCCTGGGTGCGGGAGGCATCGAGCAGCACGGTATTCTGCACGCGTCCGAGCACCGGGCCGGACTGGAACTGCGCCGTCGCCTCCTCGGTGGTGGCTTCCTGCGCGCCGCCGCCGCCCACCGAGTTGCTGCTCGAGGTCCGGCTGAGCGTGGCCCCCAGGGTCCCGGTGCCGATATCGCCGAACTGATGGGTCAGATACGGAGAGAGCGACGCGCCGTAGATCTGCGTGGTGTTCTGCTTCGTGGTGCCGGTCGTCCCGACGCCGTAGCCGTTGACGGCCGAGGTTGCGGTGGCGGGCGCGATGCCCCCGACCCCGGGTCCGGCGTAGCCGCCATTGGTCGGCGCCACGGTCGCGAAGACAGCGCCGTTGAGGAACAGCGTGTCGGGCACGATCACCAGGTTGCCAACGCCGTAGGCCTGCTGGGCGATCGCATCTTGCGAGGAGGTGCGGGCGTAATATTCGAGTGTCGGCGCGTACCTGCAGGCTGAGATTGAGCCGCGGCGTGTTGGCCCCGATCGCCAGGCTGGGGGTAAGCAGGGTGACGAGGTCCCAGCGCCGGTCGCTTTCAGTCTGCAGGACGTTGTCGGTGAACTCCTCCTGCAGGGTCACCGAAGGCACGATCGTGAAGCCCGGCGCCGGCAGCCCGCCCATGACCAGCGGCAGGGTGCCCTGGTAGCGGTAGTCGGGCGGTAGCAAGCCGCCGGCAGTGGGCGTTGCGCCGGTCCCCGCTCCTGCGGTGCCGGTCCCTGTGGTGCCTGTCCCGGCGCCAGCCGTGCCGGCATCCGGGAAGGGGTTCGGGAACGGCTCGCCCAGGCTTGGACCGCCGCCCGCGCCGGTGTCAGCCGGGGTGAAGGCGTGGGCCGCGCGCGGCGCGGCCAGGAGCAGCAGGCCGGCGCAGGGCAACGCAACGATCAAGGCCGTCGTGTGACGGGGCGGCGTTCGCTCGGCTGCCATCTCGGTTGCTCCGCCGGCCGCTGATCATGACGTGTAGGAATAGGAGTAGGCGCCGAAACTCCGCGAGGTGGACATCTGCACCTTGTTCAGCAGCAAGGTGATGGTAGGGCACGTCTGGATGAGGTCGAGCGCGGCCTCGACCTCGTCGCGCTGCGTGCTCTCGGCTTCCACCACGAACAGCACCTGGCCGACCACGCCGGCGAGCATCGCCGGATCGCTGGTGGAAAGGCAGGGCGCCACGTCGATCACCACCAGCCGATCGGCGTAACGCCGACCGAGCTCCTGGATCACGCGCATCATGTTGTTGGAGGCGAACACGTCGCCGCGGCGGGCGCGCTGGTAGCCGATCGGGAGGATGGACAGGCTCTCCATCGGCGAGCCAACGAGGCATGGCCCGGCATCCATCGACGGGTCGGCGGCGAGGTCGAGCAATCCCGGCTCATCACCGATTCCGAGCAGGTCGCTCAGCGACCCGTGCTTGGCGTCGGCATCGACCAGCAGGACCTTGTGATCGCCCCGCCGGGCGATGCTGAATGCGAGGTTGATCGCGGTGAAGGTCTTGCCTTCGTTCGGCCGCGCACTGGTGACCATGACCAGATTGGCAAGCCCGGATTCGAGCTCCGCGCCGAACGCACCGCGCAGGACCTGCTGCTGGACGAGGCGAAACTCCTCCGCGATACGGCTGTGGCCGCCACCTTCCTCGGCGAGACCGGCGGCGAGAAGGCGCTCCCGGTCGACCCGATGACGGGGCGGCATCGCCACTCCCGGACCGGGAAACGCAGCCGGACGTTGCGGCGGCTCTCCGGGCAGTCTGGCCGGTGGCGACGGGACCTGTGGCGGCAGCGGCGGGGGGGGCCGCGATGCAGACGGCGCCGACGCGAGGGGCGCGGCCAGAGGATCGACGGCCACGGGCCCGGGCGCCGCCCCCCCCGTCCCCGCGGCCTCCGGTGGAAAGGGTGCGGGACCTGCGCCATTGAAGCCGAGACCGGACGGGGCTCCGCCGGCCTTGATCAGCCGCTCGGCCGCGCGCTCAATCAGATGCGACTTGTCGCCGGCCGCCATCAGATCACCGCGGTCGTGTGCAGGATGTGGACCAGCAGCCCGCCATAGATCGCAAACAGCACGATGAAGGCCAGCCCGATTGGAAGCGCGACCCTGATCGTCTGCCGCAGCGGCCTCGTGCCGAGCAACGAAATCCCGCCCAGCACCGGCAGGCCGAGGATACGCAGATCGTCGACCTCGGCGAACGAGCGATCGAGTTGGGCGAGCAGGATCGGCAGCCCCACCGCCGCGCCGAGCCCGGCCATCAGCACGCCGGTGACCAGCAGCAGCCGGTTCGGCGCCACCGGAAGGCGGGGCACCACCGGCGGCTCGATGATCTGGATTTGCACCTTGTTGGCCTGGGTGTCCGCCGCCTCGGCGATGTTCGCGGATTGCAGGCGGCCGAGCAGCGCATCGTAGTTCTGCTGCAGGACGCCATAGTCGCGATTCATGCTGTCATATTCGGTGACGAGGTTGGGCTCCTGGCGCCGGAACGTCTGCAGGCGCGTGATATCGGTCCTGACGGCGGCGAGCTTGCGCGTCATGGCCGTGATCTGGCCCTGCACCAGCAGCAGTTTGACCTTGAGCTGATCGTACACCGGATTGGGGACGAGCCGGCCGCCGCCCCCCGTCTTGCCTGCGGCGACCGCACGCCCGCCACCCGCGGCACCGGACTGCGCCGTCTTCATTGCCTCGATCTGGCGCTTGAGGGCGATCACCCCGGGAAAATCGTCGGTGTATTGCAGCTTCATGAAGCGCAGCCGCTCCTCGGCCTGTGCGAGCGGTCCGTTTCCGCCACCCTGTGCAGCCAGGGTGTCCGCCGCCAGCATCGGCTTGGTCGCCGCGAGCTCCTTCTGCAAGGCGCCGGCCTCGAGGGTACGGTCCTGCACCTCGGTCGTCAGTTGCGCGACGTTGCCCTCCAGCGTGCCCAGGGCGGCGTCCACCCCGCCCCCCTGGGGGGTGAATTCACCCATGTATTTCGAACGGAATTCCGCTTGCCGCCGCTCCACGGACCGCAACTGCTGTTCGTAGGAGGCGATCTGGTGTTCCAGGAAGTGCCGCGCATTTTCCATCTGGCGATGGTTGGTGCCGGTCGCGCGCTCGACGAAGATCGACAGCAGGCTCTGGACCACCCGCTGGGCCAGCTCCGGATGAGGACTCTTGAACGCGATCGTGAACAGATCGGCACCCTCCTGGCCGAGCGCGATGCTGCTCTGCAGCCGGCGGACCAGCGCATCCCGGGCCAGCGGGCCGCTCACCGACAGGTCGAGATTCGTCTTCGAGATCAGGGTTTCGATGTTCGGCCGGCTCAGCAGGGTCCGCTGCAACATCTCGAGCTGGCCCTGCGGCGAGGTGTTCACCGCGATGCCGGCCAGGAGCGGGGTAAGAATGGCATTGGTGTCGACGAACAGTTCGGAGCTGGCCTCGTATTGGTTGGGCAGGGCGGCGACCAGGCTCCAGCCGGCGATGCAGACGGCCCACGCGGCGGCCACGCCGATCCAGCGCCGCCGCCAGGCGGCCTTCAGGTGCTTCTGCAACAGGGCGCGCATGAATTCCATTCGGGCGGCCTCCCCGGCTCAGAACCAGGTCTCGGGGATCACCAGCGTGTCCCCCGGTCGCATCTGGATGTTCTGGCTCATGTCACCGTCATTGAGCAGACTGTCCAGACGAACGTGAATCTTTTCTTGCTTGCCGTCGGGCAGGCGGCGAATGACGAAGGCGCTATTGCCCGCCGCAAACTTGGTCAGCCCCTTGGTGGCGATCACGACATCGAGCAAACTCATGCCATCGCGATATGGAATCGCCTCGGGCTCGGCTGCCTGGCCGATCACCCGGATCTGGCGGTCGAACGGGCCGACGAAACTACGGACGATCACCGTTACGTTCGGATCCTTAACGTATTTCTTCAGCCGCAGCTCGATCCGCTTGGCAAGTTCGGGCGCAGTCAGGCCGGCGGCGCGGATGTCCTGGACCAGCGGAATCGAGATCCGGCCGTCCGGACGCACCGCTACGCCCCCCTCGCTGAGCTCCGGGGACTGGTAGACGAAGACGCTCAGGGTATCGCCGGAGCCGATCACGTACTCCCCGGCTTCGGCGGCAGGCTTCCGCGCCGCAACATCGGCGGGCGCGGGGGCACCGCTGCAGCCGGCCAGAAGCCCGGCAGTGAACAGCAGACAGAAGGCGGCGGCAAGGTTCCTTGACACGGCGGCTCTGTTCCCGGACCGGATTGAGGTTGACCGATTGAGAGGGTGGTAGGCGCGGAAGGAGTTGAACCCCCGCCTCTGCCATGTGAAGGCAGCGCTCTGCCACTGAGCTACGCGCCTGCAGACGACGCGCCCGACGTTGCGCGGCACGCAACCGACGGCCACCGCCATACGACCGCATCCCGACGCAAAGCGCCTCGCGTTCGCGGAATTTGCTATCATGCTGGGCGGCCGTGCTTCAATCGGGATCCGTACCGCTTACAACCCATGCGCCGCCCGGGCACTGCACAGCCATGCAACACGTCCCGACGCGCTGCGCCCGGAAGCGAGACCCCAGGTGATCAAGGGCCCGGAGGCGATGCACAGCGCGACGCCAACCGATCATGCCGGACCAATCCTTCGGGTACCTGGGGACGCCCTTATTGATCCATCACAGCGTCTAAATCAAGCATAAACATTTCTTGAGATTGAAGGGAATTTGTATAAATTCATAACTGCTTGCCAATGGGCGAGCAGTCTGCGATGAGCGACCTCATGGAACCGTCGGCCGGCCGAGCGTCGTCGTCTCCGAACGCCCCGTGTCGGGCCGAGGCCGGGTGGGCATGGGGCGTGATCGCCTGCCGCCCTAACGGGACAACGAACCTGTCGCGTATCGGCCTTCCCCGTATCGGCATGCCGCGCATCCGCGCCGGAGCTGCATCGTGACCCGCTTCGTGGCCCGTTACGTGCCGATGGAAATGGCCGCGCTGTGGCTGTTCGAACTGCTGTTCTCCTGCGCCGGAATCTATGCGATCATTGCCGGGCCGTGGGCCATCGATCCACCGGCGCGGGCCTTCCCGCCGGACTTCGCCTCCTTGCGCCACGCCGCCCTGCTCGCCGCAATCTTCGGTGGCTCGGGACTGGTCATCGGCCTCTACCGCACCGAAATCTGCATCAAACGCCGACGCCTTGTGCTCAACGCCGCGCTGGCTGCCATCTTTGCCTTCCCCGTGGCGCTGCTCGTCGGCGGCCACTTCTCCGCAGGGCTCAGCGAAGTCTACGCGATCTGGCTGGGCAAGTTGCTGGCACTCTGGCTTGCCTTCGTCCTGCTCAGCCGCTTTCTCCTGCAGTTCGCCTTCGCCCGGCGCCCCTTCGTCCGCCGGGTCCTGCTCGTCGGCTCCGCCGCGAAGGAGGCACGCGATCGTATCGGACCCGGGACCGATCATCGGTTCGAGTTCGTGCTGCCCGACAGCGCCGCCGCAACCGATCCCGCTGTCTCGCCCACCGTCCCGTCGTCCGCCTCGATGGCCCCCGCAACCCTGCGGCGTGACCGCATCTGGGCCATCCTGGTCGCGGAAGCCGACATGCCCGCCGGCGCCCCTGCCGATCAGGCCCTCGCGCTCGAACCGGCGCGCCAAAGCCGCCTGCGCGGCGCCCGCGTGTTCAACGAAATCGGCTTCTGGGAACATTGCCTCGGCCGGGTCAACCTCGATAGGATCGACCGGAACTGGTTCCTCAGCGGCGACGGCTTCGCCGACGGTCGCCTGGGCACGCTGGCCAAGCGCGCGCTCGATATCATGGTGAGCGCGGTCCTGCTCACCCTGACCTTCCCGCTGATGCTGATCGTCGCCCTGGCCGTGAAACTCGATAGTCCCGGGGCGTTGCTCTACCGTCAGGTGCGGGTCGGGCTGCACGGCCGTCCCTTCACCCTGCTCAAGTTTCGCAGCATGCGTACCGACGCGGAAGCCGGCGGCACGCCGCGCTGGGCCGCACGGCGCGACGACCGGGTGACGCGGATCGGCCGCTTCATCCGCTCCACCCGCATCGACGAGCTGCCGCAATTGCTGAACGTGCTGCACGGCGAAATGAGCCTGGTCGGCCCCCGCCCCGAGCGCCCGCATTTCGTGGAGCAACTGGCGGAGGTCATCCCCTTCTACCACGAGCGCGCCCATGTGAAGCCCGGCATTACCGGATGGGCGCAGGTCAACTACCCATACGGCGCCTCGGTGGAGGATGCGCGTGAAAAATTGTCCTACGATCTTTATTATCTCAAGAACCGGAGTCTCCTGCTCGACCTCCTGATCCTGGTCTCTACCGTCCGGGTCATCCTGTTTCGCGAAGGCGCGCGCTGACCACCGCTCGATCCGGCGCCCGCCGCCACGCCCGATCGCGTCACGGGCTATCCCCCCACCAGATTATGCGCCGCCAGATCACGGCCGGTCAGATCACGACCGGTCAGATGACGGCCGGTCAGATGACGGATTATCTGCGGATCGGCCCAGGACAGACGTAACGCATCCCACAGAGTGGGCCGATCCGGGGCGACCGTGGCGGAAGCCCCCGCGGACAAAAAATCCGGTCGGGACGACAGGCCGAGCACGGCCGGGGTCACTGCCACCGTCACCTCTCGCGCCGGGTCGGCCGCAGGCCGCAGCCGGGCGGGCGCCTCGATCTCAAGAACGCTCATTTGTCTCTCTCGGCGATGCTCCCGCACAGTGGCGGGGAGTTGTTGCCGAAAGGTTAACCGCGGAGCCGACAGGTCAACCGCAGGCGGAGATCAGCCCGTCCCTTCGGTCGCCGGCCGGCGTGCCGATCGCCAGCAGGCTGCGCGCAGCCGCCGCCACCTTCGCCACCGGCAGGTCCACCATCGAACCGCCGTCGGCGCACACCGCGACGACACGCGGGCCGACCGGGGCGTAAACCTGCGCCTCGGTCGGGCCGAACAGCCCGATCGTGGCGGTGCCGGCCGCGGCGGCCAGATGCATGAGGCCGGAATCGTTGCCCACGAACAGGCTTGCCCGCCGCAGGCACGCCGCGGCCTCGGCCAGGGACAGCGCGCCGCAGAGGTCGATCGCCCCGGGCAGCAGCGCCAGCACCGGGGCCGCCAGCGCGCGCTCCTCCGCCCCCGGCCCGCCCAGCACCACGGGCACGGCGCCGGCCAACGGGCCTTCCGCCAGGGCGCGGAACAACGCCGCGAAACGCTCGGGCGGCCAGACCTTGGGCGCCCAGTTGGCGGTGGGGCCGAGGGCGATGACCGGGCGATCCGGCGGCAGCAGGAGCGCGGCGCGGCGGTCGTCCTCCGGCCCCGTCCAGGCGATCGGGGCGGGCGGCGGGCTTATCCCCAGCACCGCCGCCAGTTGCGCGATCTTATGGCCCGGCCGGCGCCGCATCACCGCCCGCCGCCGTGCCCAGACCATGTAGGCAAGCGCCGAGCCGCGGATGTCGACCACCAGGTCCCACCGCCGCAGCGCCGCCCAGCCCCACAGCGACAGCCAGTGCAGATCCCAGCGCTGCTTGTCGATCACCAAAACGTGCTCGCAACGCGGCATGCGTGCAAACACGCCGGCGGCAGGCCGGCCGCAGGCCACGGTGATGCGCGCGTCCGGATGGCAGCGGATCAGATGATCGAGCAGCCCGGTCGAAAGCACCGCGTCGCCCACCCGGTTCGAGGCAATGAACAGGATCCGCATGCGGATGCAGCAATAGCCGGTGTTGCACTCCGGGGAAACCGTTGGCCGGACGGCCTTCGCCACGGCGGGTAACGCAATCCTCACTCTTGCATTGCATTCTGTTGACCGTGCCAGCAGACTGCCGGCGCCGCCGCGTCCGCAACTGAAGTGGTCCCCTCACTCATGCAGCCCTGTCGGTCGTCCAACAGCTTCGGGCCGGAACGGTCCGGCCCCGCCGCTCCCGGCCTCGCCACGCCGGCCGCCGGCCCGGTCGCATGGCCGGACGGAACCGCTCCGGAACCGATCGGCCGAGGCTGGCGTCGCCTGCTGCAGACCGGCGTCGGGCTTCTTCTTGGCCTCGCCCTGCTGGCGGTGCCCGGCGTGGCGACCGCGCAGATGCCCGGACGGTCGGCAGCGCCTCTGCCCGGACGAGTCGGGCTCGCCTCGTTCTATGGCGCCCGCCATCAAGGGCGTATTACCGCCTCCGGTCGGCGCTTCGATGCGCGGGCACTGACCGCTGCGTCCCATTCGTTGCCGCTCGGCACCCGGGTGCGGGTCACGGCGCTGGCGACCGGCCGCTCGGTGGTGGTGACGATCACCGACCGGATGGACGCCCGCCGCCGGGTGCTCGATCTCTCGCGGCGTGCGGCGCAGGATCTGGGAATCCTGCGCCGGGGCGTGGCGATGGTCGCGATCGGACCGGTCTGAACCCCGGCGCTACTCCCCGAGCGATGACAACGGCGGCGCCAGCGCCTCCAGCGGCCGCCGCTCCGCCGCCACCGCCAGCGCCCAGGCCACTGCCGCGCCCAGCAGCATGAGACCGGCGCCCAGCTCGTAGCCCCACATCAAAGCCACCCGCGAGCCGCCCTGGATCAGCGCCCCGAACAGCGCCGGACCCGCCACGCCGCCCACCAACGTTCCGAACGCGTAGAACAGCGCGATCGCCACCGCGCGGACCTCCAGCGGGAAGCTCTCCCCCACCGTCAGATACGCGGAGCTTGCCGCCGCCGAGGCGACGAAGAAGATCGCCGTCCATGCCCCGGTCTGCCCCACCGCCGACAGCCCGCCATGGGCGAACAGCCAGCCGGTGATCCCCATCAGCACGCCCGAGGCGGCATACGTCGCCGCGATCATGATCCGCCGGCCCACCAGGTCGAACAGCCGCCCCAGCACCAGCGGCCCGAGGAAGTTCCCCACCGCGAACGGCAGGATGAACAATCCCACCCGCCCCGCCGCCACGCCGTAGAAGCGGGTCAGGATCAGCGCATAGGTGAAGAATACGGCGTTATAACAGAATGCCTGGGTGGCCATCAGCACCACCCCCAGCACGGTGCGCCGGCGATAGAGCGTCACCAGCGCTACCATGCCCGCCCCGAACCAGGACCGGACATCGGTGCGCAGCCGCAGTTTCCCCGGCGGCACCGGCGGCAGCGGGCCGGTCTCGGCTTCCACCCGCGCCTCGATCCCACGCACCACGAGCTCGGCTTCTTCCGGCCGGCCGTGGGTCATCAGCCAGCGCGGGCTTTCCGGGATCCAGCGGCGCAACGTCAGCACCAGCAGCCCCAGCAGGCCGCCGAGCACGAAGGCCACCCGCCACCCCAGCTCCGGCGGAATCACCCGCGGATCGAGCACCACCAGCGAGCCGCCGGCGCCGAGCGCGGCGCCCACCCAGAAGCTGCCGTTGATCACGAGGTCGGTGAAGCCGCGGCGCCGCGCCGGGATCAGTTCCTGGATCGCCGCATTCACCGCGGCATACTCCCCGCCGATGCCGGCGCCGGTCAGGAAGCGGAACAGCGCGAAGGCGCCGAAGCTCCAGGACAGCCCGGTGGCGAGGGTCGCGACCAGATAGACCAGCACCGTCACGCTGAAGAGCCGCTTGCGGCCCAGCCGGTCGGCGAGCCAGCCGAACACCAGCGCGCCGGCCACCGCCCCGGCCAGATAGGCGCTGGCGCTGTCGCCGATCCTTGCCGCCGACATCCGCAGGGTCGGGCTCGCCGCGATCGCGCCGGAGAGCGACCCCACCAGGGTCACTTCCAGCCCATCCAGGATCCAGGCGATCCCGAGACCGGCGACCACGAGCCAGTGGAACCTGGCCCAGGGCAGCCGATCCAGCCGCGCCGGCACGTCGGTTTCCACCATGGCTTCCTCCCGTTGTCCCGTCCTACTCTTCCCCGGTCTCTTCCCGCCCGGGGCCGGCAGCCGATCCGCGAACACCCGGGGCAGCCGCCCGGCCCGCCGACAACAGGACCCGCCCGATGGACGATTTCCTTCCTGCCACCGAAGCCGCCGTCGCCCGCTGGCACGGCGTCACCGCCCCCAACGAACCCGCCCGCCGCATGGCCGCCGACCTCGCGGCCACCATCGCCGCGTTCGACGCGCTGCGCGGCACGCTGGCGTTCGAAGACGAACCCGCCAGCTTCGAAGCTGCGCTGCGCGAGACGATGGAGCCGTCCCGGTGAGCGTCGGCACCCAGACTGCCGGCGCCGACTGCCGGCACCTGGCCGATCTCGCCGACCTCTCGCTCGCCGAGGCCGCCGATGCCGTCCGCACCGGCGCCGCCACCTCGCGCGCCTTGCTCGACGCCTGCCGCGCCAACCGCGCCCGCGCCAACCCGACGGTGAACGCCACGATCTGGATCGATCGACGCCGGGCGCCGACGCCGCCGCCGCGGCGGCCGACGCGGCGGTGGCCGCCGGGGCGTCGCTCGGCCCGCTGCACGGCGTGCCGATGGCGCACAAGGATATGTACTATCAGGCCGGCAAGGCGCTGCACCTGCGGCTCACTTCTCCGCAAGGACTTCGTGCCCGACGATCACCGCGACCGCGATCGCCCGGCTGGCAGCCGCCGGCGCCTACGTCTGCGGCGGGCTCAACATGGCGGAGTTCGCGCAGAACCCGACCGGCCACAACCGCCAGTTCGGCGACTGCCACAACCCGTGGAACCTGCCCTACATCACCGGCGGATCGTCGTCGGGCTCCGGCGCCGCGGTGGCGGCGCGGTTCGACATACGCGGCACTGGGCTCCGACACCGGCGGATCGATCCGGCTGCCGGCGGCGGCCTGCGGCGTCACCGGGCATCAAGCCGACGCAGACCCGGGTTTCGCCGCTACGGCGCCATGCCGCTGTCGTTTTCGCTCGACAACGTCGGGCCGCTCGCGCGCACCGCGCGGGACTGCGCGCTGGTCCTGGGCGCTGATCGCCGGGCACGACCCGAACGACCCGACCAGCGCCGATCTGCCGGTGCCCGACTACGAGGCCGCGCTCGACCGGCGATCTCCGCGGCGTGCGGATCGGCCTGCCGAGACCTATTTCCTGGACGGCGCCGACGCCGCCGTGGTCGCGGCGGTGGAACGCGCGCTGGCGGTGCTGGCCGGGCGCGGCGCCATCATCAGCCGGATCGCCCTGCCGCTGATGGACGCGGTCGCCGCCTATGGCGGCATCATCTCCCGGGTCGAGGCCGCCACGATCCATGCCGAGTGGCTGCGCACGCGGCCGCGGCGACTACGCCGCCCATCTCAGCGGGCGGATGTATCCCGGCCTCGCCATCCCGGCGACGTACTATGTCGAATCGCTCAGCCGCCGCGGCCCGATCCTGCGCGCCTTCGCCCGCGCGGTGTTCGGGGAGGTCGACCTGATCGCCACGCCCACCATCCGCACCGCGCCTGCCCACCCTGGCCGAGACCGACATCGACCACGGGCCGCCCGGCACCGAGGAGCGATTCCTCGCCGTCTCCGCCAACACCCGCCCGTTCAACTACCTGGGCCTGCCGGCGATCAGCGTCCCCTGCGGCTTCGACCCGAACGGACTGCCGATCGGCCTGCAACTCGCCGCCCGGCCGTTCGCCGAGGCACGGCTGCTCGCCGCCGGCCGATGCCTACCAGCGCGACACCGACTGGCATGCCCGCCTGCCGCCGGTGCTGGCGCCATGAGCCCGGCGCGCCCGAAAGTGGCGTTCATCGGCACCGGGGGCACGATGTCCTCGCTCGGCGCCGGCCCGCTCGACCTGCACGACTACGGCGCCACCGGGCAGCGGATGCATGCCGACGAGATCCTGGCCCGCTTCCCGGAAACCGCGCTGGTGGCCGACGTCATCCCGGTCCGCTACCGCAACGTGCCCAGCCCGGCCGTCGGGTTCGCCGACTGGAAGGAGCTGGTGCTGACCGCCGAGCGGCTCGCCGCGGCGCATCCCGACCTTGCCGGCATCGTCATCGGGCACGGCACCGCGACCATGGAGGAAACCGCCTACGCCCTGAACCTGACCCTGAAGATCCAGATCCCGGTGGTGCTGACCGGAGCGCAGCGCCCGCCGAGCGCGCTGTCGTCGGACACGGGGCTCAACCTCGTGAACGCGATCCGGGTGGCGGCCAGCCCGGAGGCGCGCGGGATGGGCGTGCTGGTGGTGCTGAACGACGAGATCCAGGCGGCGCGCGAGGTCGCGAAGACCTCCACCCTGCGGCTGCAAACCTTCCGCAGCGCGGATTTCGGCGCGCTCGGCCATGCCGACGGGGATCGCGTGGCGTTCTACCGCCGTCCGCTGCGCCGGGGGGCGCCGGACACCGAGTTCGATATCCGCGCGCTGGACGCGCTGCCGCGGGTCGACATCGCCTACGCACATGCCGACGCCGACGGCGTCGCCGTGCGCGCCTTCGTGGCCGCCGGCGCCCGCGGGATCGTCTCGGCCGGCTTCGCCCCCGGCTTTCCCGCCCCGGAGCAGGCCGAGGCGCTGGCCGAAGCCGTGCGCCAGGGCGTCACGGTGGTGCAATGCACCCGCGTCGGCAGCGGCCGGGTGGTGCGCACCACCCGCCTGCGCGAGCAGGGTTTCCTGGTCGCCGATACCCTGACCCCGCAGAAAGCCCGTATCCTGCTGGCGCTCGCGCTGGCCGCGGGTGCGGGGCCGGACGACCTCGCCCGCATCTTCAGCGAGTACTGACCGTCGCCGCAGAGCAAAACACGGCCAGGGGCGGGTGCCCCTGGCCGTGCCTGTCGCGTCGTCGCGTTCGGACGGAAGGCCTATTCCGCCGCCTTCGCGTCCTCGAGCGCCGGCGTCGCCTCGGTGCCGAGGCGGCCGCGATCGCGACCGGCGGCGATGGCGCGCAGGCGGTTCATCACCGCGCCGGTGCCGGCCGGGATCAGCCGGCCGACGATCACGTTCTCCTTCAGACCCATCAGGCTATCGACCTTGCCGGCCGTTGCGGCTTCGGTCAGCACCCTGGTGGTTTCCTGGAACGAGGCAGCAGAGATGAAGCTGCTCGTCTGCAGGCTGGCCTTGGTGATGCCTTGCAGCACCGGCATGGCGACCGCGGGGCGGTCGTCCTTGCCGAGCTTGTTGTTCACCTGGTCGAACTCGGTCCGATCGACCTGCTCGCCCGTCAGGAAGGTCGTATCACCCGGTTCGGTGATCTCCACCTTCTGCAGCATCTGGCGCACGATCACTTCGATATGCTTGTCGTTGATCTTCACGCCCTGCAGCCGATAGACGTCCTGCACTTCGTTCACCAGGTAGTCCGACAGCGCCTCCACCCCGAGCACTTTCAGGATGTCGTGCGGCACCCGCGGGCCGTCGACGAGGGGATCGCCGCGGCGGACGAAGTCGCCTTCCTGCACCGAGATGTGCTTGCCCTTCTGGATCAGGTACTCGGTTTCTTCGCCGGTCTCTTCGTTCTTCACGACGATGCGGCGCTTCGCCTTGTAGTCCTTGCCGAACTCCACCTGGCCATCGTTCTCGGCGATGACCGCGTGGTCCTTGGGCCGGCGGGCTTCGAACAGCTCGGCCACGCGCGGCAGGCCGCCGGTGATGTCGCGGGTCTTGCTGCCCTCGCGCGGGATGCGCGCGAGCACGTCGCCCGCCGCAACCGTGGCACCGTTCTCGACCGAAAGGATCGAGTCAGGCGCCAGGAAGTAGCGCGCATCGGTCCCGCCCGGAAGCCGCACGACGTCGCCCTTCGCGTCCTTCAGTTGCAGGCGCGGACGCAGATCGACGGATTTCGCCCCCTGCTTGTAGTCGACCACCACCTTCGACGTGATGCCGGTCACCTCGTCCATCCGTTCGACCAGAGTGATGCTGTCGATCAGGTCGAGGTATTCGACCTTGCCGTTCTGTTCGGTGATGATCGGCAGGGTGTAGGGGTCCCATTCCGCGAGCTTCTGCGCGCGCGCCACCGTCTGGCCTTCGTCGGCCAGCAACCGCGCGCCGTACGGCACGCGGAAGCGGGCGCGTTCGCGGCCCTTGTCGTCGGCAAGCACGATCTCGCAATTCCGGCTCATGACCACGGGCACGCCCTGGCTGTTGAGCACGACGTTGCGATTACGGATCGTCACCGTGCCTTCGTGGCTGGCTTCGACCGCCGATTGCTCGGCGCCACGCTGCGCCGCGCCGCCGATGTGGAACGTGCGCATGGTGAGCTGGGTGCCCGGCTCGCCGATCGACTGCGCGGCGATCACGCCGACCGCCTCGCCGATATTCACCGGCGTGCCGCGGGCCAGATCGCGCCCGTAGCAATGCCCGCACACGCCGACCTTGGCCTCGCAGGTCAGGACGGAGCGGATCTTGAGCTGCTCCACCCCGGCCTTCTCGATGGCCTCGGCCATTTCCTCTTCGATCAGGGAATTGCTCGCCAGCAGGATTGCGCCCGAGGTCGGATCGATCACGTCCTCGGCCGTGGTGCGGCCCAGGATGCGTTCCGACAGGGATGAGACGACCTCGCCGCCGTCCATCACCGCGCGCACCGTCAGGCCGCGTTCGGTGCCGCAATCCTCTTCGACGATGATGCAGTCCTGCGCCACGTCGACCAGCCGGCGGGTGAGGTAGCCGGAGTTGGCGGTCTTGAGCGCGGTGTCCGCCAGCCCTTTGCGGGCGCCGTGGGTCGAGTTGAAGTATTCGAGGACCGACAGGCCTTCCTTGAAGTTGGCGATGATCGGCTGCTCGATGATCTCGCCCGAGGGCTTGGCCATCAGGCCGCGCATGCCGGCGAGCTGGCGCATCTGCGCGGGGCTGCCGCGCGCGCCCGAGTGGCTCATCATCCAGACCGAGTTCATCACCCGGCCGGGTTCCTGCTTGCTGATCTCCTTCATCATCGCGCCCGCGACTTCATCGGTGCAGCGCGACCAGGCATCGACCACCTTGTTGTAGCGCTCGCCGGAGGTGATGAGACCTTCCTGATACTGCGCCTCGAACTCCTTCACCTCGGTCTGGGTGCGGTGGATCAGCTCGCCCTTCTCCTTCGGGATGATGAGGTCATCCTTGCCGAACGAGATGCCGGCCTTGGCCGCCTGGCCGAAGCCGAGACCCATCAGCCGGTCGGCGAAGATCACGCACTCCTTCTGGCCGCAATGGCGGTAGACCACGTCGATCACGTCGGAGACGGTCTTCTTGGTGAGCTGCTTGTTGATCACCGAGAACGGCACGTTCGGATGGCGCGGCAGGATCTGGCCGATCATCATCCGCCCCGGGGTGGTCACCACCACCTCGGTACGCTGGTTGCCGTTGGCGTCGATCGTTTCGATGCGCCCTTTGATCTTGTCGTGCAGGGTGATCGCCTGCGCGTGCAGCGCGTGCTCGATCTCGCCCATGGTGCCGAACGCCGGCGCGTCCTGGTCCGCCACCAGGCGGTACTCGGGGGTCTCGATCGACAGGTAATAGAGCCCGAGCACGATGTCCTGGCTCGGCACGATGATCGGCTTGCCGTTGGCCGGGCTCAGGATGTTGTTGGTGGACATCATCAGCACGCGGGCTTCGAGCTGCGCTTCGAGCGACAGCGGCACGTGCACCGCCATCTGGTCGCCGTCGAAATCCGCGTTGAACGCCGTGCAGACCAGCGGGTGGAGCTGGATCGCCTTGCCTTCGATCAGCACCGGCTCGAACGCCTGGATGCCGAGGCGATGCAGGGTCGGCGCGCGGTTGAGCATGACGGGATGCTCCCGGATCACCTCTTCCAGGATGTCCCATACCTCGGGGCGTTCCTTCTCCACCATCCGCTTGGCGGCCTTGATGGTGGTGGCGTGGCCGTATTTCTCCAGCTTGGCGTAGATGAACGGCTTGAACAGCTCGAGCGCCATCTTCTTCGGCAGCCCGCACTGGTGCAGCTTGAGCTCGGGCCCGACCACGATCACCGAACGGCCGGAGTAGTCGACCCGCTTGCCGAGCAGGTTCTGCCGGAACCGGCCCTGCTTGCCCTTCAGCATATCGGACAGCGACTTCAGCGGGCGCTTGTTGGCGCCCGTGATGGCGCGCCCGCGGCGGCCGTTGTCGAACAGCGCGTCCACCGATTCCTGCAACATGCGCTTCTCGTTGCGCACGATGATGTCGGGCGCGCGCAGCTCGATCAGCCGCTTCAGCCGGTTGTTGCGGTTGATGACGCGGCGGTAGAGGTCGTTCAGGTCGGACGTGGCGAACCGGCCGCCATCCAGCGGCACCAGCGGGCGCAGCTCGGGCGGGATCACCGGCACGACTTCCAGGATCATCCAGTCCGGCTTGGCGCCCGACTCGCCGAACGCCTCGACGAGCTTGAGGCGCTTGACCAGCTTCTTGCGCTTGGCCTCGCTGGTCGTTTCCTTCAGCTCCTGGCGCAGGCGCACCTTGTCGGCATCGAGGTCGATCTTCTTCAGCACCTTCTTGATCGCCTCGGCGCCGATGCCGACCTCGAACTGGTCGTCACCGAACTCGTCCTGCTTGGCGGCGAGCTGGTCCTCGGTCAGGAGCTGGTGCAGCTTGAGGTCGGTCGTGCCGGGTTCCAGCACCACGTAGCTCTCGAAATACAGGATCTTCTCGAGTTCCTTCAGAGTGAGGTCGACCATCAGGCCGATCCGGCTCGGCAAGGACTTCAGGAACCAGATATGCGCGACCGGGGAGGCGAGCTCGATATGCCCCATCCGCTCGCGGCGCACCTTCGCGAGCGTCACTTCCACGCCGCACTTCTCGCAGATGATGCCGCGGAACTTCATCCGCTTGTACTTGCCGCACAGGCACTCGTAGTCCTTGATCGGGCCGAAGATGCGGGCGCAGAACAGCCCGTCCCGCTCCGGCTTGAAGGTGCGGTAGTTGATGGTCTCGGGCTTCTTGATCTCGCCGTACGACCAGCTCCGGATCTGTTCCGGGCTCGCCATCTGGATCCGGATCTGGTCGAAGGTCATGGCCTGGCCGGTCTGACCCAGGATCTTCATCAACTCGTTCATGCGTATCTCGATCCCTGCAAAGGGGGAAGCGTGGCGGGCGGCCGGTTTCCCGGCCGCCCGATCAGTCGGGCCGCGACGTCGCTCAGGCCGCCCGGTTGTCCAGTTCGACGTTCAGGCCAAGCGATTTCAGCTCCTTCGTCAGCACGTTGAAGCTTTCGGGGATGCCGGCCTCGAAATTGTCCTGCTCGCGCACGATCGCCTCGTAGACCTTGGTGCGGCCGGAGACGTCGTCGGATTTCACCGTCAGCATCTCCTGCAAGGTGTAGGCGGCGCCGTAGGCTTCCAGAGCCCAGACCTCCATCTCGCCGAAGCGCTGACCGCCGAACTGCGCCTTGCCACCCAACGGCTGTTGGGTGACCAGCGAGTAGGGGCCGATCGAGCGGGCGTGGATCTTGTCGTCCACCAGGTGATGCAGCTTCAGCATGTAGATGTAGCCGACCGTCACCTTGCGCGCGAACGACTCGCCGGTGCGTCCGTCGGTCAGCACCACCTGGCCCGAGGTATCGAGCCCGGCCTTGGTCAGCATCCCCTCGATGTCGGACATCCGCGCGCCGTCGAACACGGGCGTTGCGATCGGCACACCCTTCTTCAGGTTGCCGGCCAGCTCCACCAGATGCTCGGTATCGAGGTCGGCGATCTGCTCGCGGAACACCTTCTCCCCGTACACGTCAGCCAGCCGGTCCAGCAGTTCCTGGCGCGCGTTGCCGGTGCGCTGGTACTCGTCGACCAGCTCGCCGATCTGCTTGCCCAGGGTGGCGCAGGCCCAGCCCAGATGGGTCTCCAGGATCTGCCCCACGTTCATCCGGCTCGGCACGCCGAGCGGGTTGAGCACGAGATCGACCGAGGTGCCGTCCTCCAGGAACGGCATGTCCTCGACCGGGACCACGCGGGAGACGACGCCCTTGTTGCCGTGCCGTCCGGCCATCTTGTCGCCGGGCTGGAGCTTGCGCTTCACCGCGATGAAGACCTTGACCATCTTCATCACGCCGGGCGGCAGTTCGTCACCACGCTGCACCTTCTCCACCTTGCCGTCGAAGCGAGACTGCAGGCGGGCAACCGCGGCATCGAACTCGCGCTTCAAGGTTTCGATCTCCGCCATCACCGCGTCGTCGTGCACGCCGATGTGGCGCCAGGCGCCGCGCGGGTGCTCGGCCAGCACTTCCTCGGTGATGACCGTGCCGGCCTTGATGCCCTTGAACCCGCCGGCGGCCTTGGCGCCGAGCAGCTTCTCGCGCAGCCGGTTCAGGAAGCTGCGCTCCTGGATCGCCTTCTCGTCGTCGCGGTCCTTGGCCAGCCGCTCGATCTCGGCACGCTCGATCGCCATCGCGCGCTCGTCCTTGTCGACGCCGCGGCGGGAGAACACGCGCACGTCGACCACCGTGCCGGTGACACCGGGCGGCAGCTTCAGGGACGTGTCGCGCACGTCCGACGCTTTCTCGCCGAAGATCGCGCGCAGCAGCTTCTCTTCCGGCGTCATCGGGCTTTCGCCCTTGGGCGTGACCTTGCCCACCAGGATGTCGCCCGGGTTCACCTCGGCGCCAATATAGACGATGCCCGCCTCGTCGAGGTTCTTGAGCGCTTCCTCGCCGACGTTCGGGATGTCGCGGGTGATCTCCTCCTGGCCGAGCTTGGTGTCGCGCGCCATCACCTCGAACTCCTCGATATGGATCGAGGTGAACACGTCGTCGCGCGCGATACGTTCGCTGATGAGGATGGAGTCTTCGAAATTATACCCGTTCCACGGCATGAAGGCGCAGAGCGCGTTGCGCCCCAACGCCAGTTCGCCGAACTCGGTGGAAGGCCCGTCGGCGATGATCTCCCGATCGCTCACCCGATCGCCCACCTTCACCAGCGGACGCTGGTTGATGCAGGTGGACTGGTTCGAGCGCATGAACTTGCGCAGACGGTAGATGTCGACGCCTTTGGTCGTGCCGTCCTCGTTCGTCGCCCGCACCACGATGCGCGCGCCGTCGATCTGGTCGACGACGCCGGCGCGGCGGGCGACGATGGTCGCCCCCGAGTCACGCGCGACCGATTCCTCCATGCCGGTGCCGACCAGCGGCGCATCCGCCTGGATCAGCGGCACCGCCTGGCGCTGCATGTTCGATCCCATCAGCGCGCGGTTGGCGTCGTCGTTCTCCAGGAACGGAATCAGCGCCGCGGCCACCGAGACCAACTGCTTCGGCGAGACGTCGATCGCCGTCACCTGGTCGGGCGGCACCAGGCGGAAGTCTCCCTGCTTGCGCACCGAAACGAGGTCCTGCGTGAAGCGTCCGCCGACGTCCATCGGCGCATCGGCCTGCGCCACCACCAGCCGCTCTTCCTCCATCGCCGAGAGGTAGCGCGCGCCGGGCTGCACCACGCCATCCTTCACCAGCATGTACGGCGTCTCGATGAAGCCGTATTTGTTCACCTTGGCATACGTGGCGAGCGAGTTGATCAGCCCGATGTTCGGACCTTCCGGCGTCTCGATCGGGCAGATGCGGCCGTAATGGGTCGGGTGCACGTCGCGCACCTCGAACCCGGCCCGCTCACGGGTCAGACCGCCCGGCCCGAGCGCGGACAGGCGGCGCTTGTGCGTCACTTCCGACAGCGGGTTGGTCTGGTCCATGAACTGCGACAACTGGGACGATCCGAAGAACTCCCGCACCGCCGCCGCCGCCGGCTTGGCGTTGATCAGATCGTGCGGCATCACCGTATCGATATCGACCGAGCCCATGCGCTCGCGAATCGCGCGCTCCATGCGCAGCAGCCCGACCCGGTACTGGTTCTCCATCAGCTCGCCCACGGACCGGACGCGCCGGTTGCCGAGGTTGTCGATGTCGTCGATCTGGCCGTGCCCGTCCTTGAGCTCGACCAGGGTCTTCACCGTGCGCAGCAGGTCTTCCTTGCGCAGGGTGCGGATCGTGTCCGGCACCTCGCGCGGGCTGAAACCGAGGCGCATGTTCATCTTCACCCGCCCGACCGCGGACAGGTCGTAGCGATTGGGATCGAAGAACAGGCCGCGGAACAGGGTCTCCGCGGTCTCCGGCGTCGGCGGCTCGCCCGGGCGCATCACCCGGTAGACGTCGATCAGCGCTTCGTCACGGTTGCTGTTCTTGTCGATCGTGAGCGTGTTGCGGATCCACGGCCCCGTGGCCTGATCGACCGCGAGGGTCGGCAGCCGATCGACGCCGGCGGCTTCCAGCGCCGCCAGCTTCGCTTCGGTCAGTTCGTCCCCGGCCTCGGCAAAAATCTCGCCGGTCTCGAGGTTCACCATGTCCTCGGCGACGAAGCGGCCGAGCAGATCGGCGCGGCCGACCAGCACTTCCTTGGTGCCTTCGGCGATCTTGCGCGCCTGGCGTGCCGTCAGCTTGTCGTCCGCCTTCGCAACCACCTCGCCGGTCGCGGCATCGATCAGCGGTTCCAGCAGCTTCATGCCGCGGAACGCGTCGGGGTCGAACGGGCGCGCCCAGCCCTTGGCCGTGCGGTCGAACACCACCTGGCCGTAGAAATAGCTCAGGATTTCCTCGGCATCCATGCCGCGGATTTCGCCGATCTCGATCTGCTCGCCCTTCGCCTCGCGTGCCGCGCGCAACTGCTCGGTCGCCGCGCCGTCGAGCGCATAGAGCAAGGTGGTCACCGGCAGCTTCCGCTTGCGGTCGATGCGGACGTACAGGATGTCCTTGCTGTCGAACTCGAAATCGAGCCACGAACCGCGGTACGGGATCACCCGCGAGGCGAACAGGTACTTGCCGGACGAATGCGTCTTGCCCTTGTCGTGGTCGAAGAACACGCCGGGCGAGCGGTGCATCTGGCTGACGATCACCCGCTCGGTGCCGTTGATGATGAAGGTGCCGTTGTCCGTCATCAGGGGCATGTCGCCCATGTAGACGGGCTGCTCCTTGATGTCGCGGATCGACTTGGCGCCGGTGTCCTCGTCGAGGTCCCACACGATCAGCCGCAGGGTCACCTTCAACGGCGCGGCGAAGGTCATGCCGCGCTGGATGCACTCTTCCACGTCGTATTTCGGCTCTTCGAGCTCGTAGTCGACGAACTCCAGCCGGCCGCGGCCGGCGAAATCGTCGATCGGGAACACCGAGCGGAACACTTCCTGCAGGCCCGCGACCGTCCGGTTGTCCGGGCGCACGTCGCTCTGCAGGAACGCCTCGTAGCTGGCGCGCTGCACGTCGATCAGGTTGGGCATCGGCGTCACTTCGGAAATCCGCCCGAAGCTCCGGCGAATGCGCTTGTGCCTCGTCACCGACCCGGAAATCGCGTTCATCGCCTGTTCTGCTCCGCCACTCGTCTGTCCGCGGCCCCATCGTCCCGGGCCGCTCGGGAATCTCGTTCGTCCGAATTCGCCGGAAACGGGTGCACGGGCGGGAACGCGAGGGTTCCCGCCCGTGTCGGCCTCACGGCCTCACCCGGTCTCCGAGCAGCGTCGCCCGCGTGGGGCGACGCAGTCCTGTCGTTGTTGGCAAACGGTCTACTTGACCTCCACTGCGGCACCCGCATCTTCCAGCATCTTGCGGATCTTCGCCGCCTCGTCCTTGTTCACGCCTTCCTTCACGGGCTTCGGCGCACCTTCGACCAAGTCCTTGGCTTCCTTCAGCCCGAGCCCGGTGATGGTCCGCACCTCCTTGATGACGTTGATCTTCTTGTCGCCAGCCTTGGCGAGGATCACGGTGAACTCGGTCTGCTCCTCGGCCGGGGCCGCGGCGGCGGCGGCCGGGGCGGCGGCGGCAGCGGCCACCGGCGCGGCGGCGGAGACGCCCCATTTCTCCTCGAGCAGCTTGGAAAGCTCGGCGGCCTCAAGCACGGTCAGGGTCGACAGCTCATCGACCAGTTTCTGCAGATCTGCCATTGTCGGGTCTTCCTAATCTATACCGAAGTTGGTTCCATGCAAGTCGGGGCAGCTCACGCCGCTTCCGCCTGCTCCTTGCTTGCGTATGCGCCGAGCACGCGCGCGATCTGTCCGGCGGGGGCGGCCAGCACGCCGGCGATCCGGGTTGCCGGCGTGGAGATCATCCCCACCAGCCCGGCCCGAAGCTGATCCAGGCTGGGCAGCGCGGCGAGCGCCTGCACCCCGGCCTGGTCGAGGGTCCGCCTACCGAGTGCGCCCCCCACCACCATCAGCTTCTCGTTGGCCTTGCCGAAATCCACCGCCGCCTTGGCCGCCGCCACCGGGTCCTTCGACCAGGCGAGCGCAGTCGGGCCCTTCAGCAACGGTCGGATCCCCTCGAAGGCCGTGCCTTCCAGGGCCAGCGCAGCCAGCCGGTTCTTGGTCACCTTGAAGGTGACCCCCGCTTCCCGCATCCGGCGGCGCAGATCGGTCGCTTCGGCCACGGTCAACCCCTGATTGCGGGTGACCACGACCATCGACGTCTCGGCGAACACCTGAGCGAGCCCGGCGACAAAGTCCCGCTTCTGAGTGCGGTCCATTCTCTCTCCGTCTCTCGGGCCGCGCGCGTGTGGACCGCGCGGGGCCGGTTGCCCATGGGCCGCGAGGATCGCGGCCCGGTTCGCCTGTCCAGCAAGTCGGAACCGCCAGGATCGCTCCTGGCTTCCCCGTCTCCCGCGCGCGGGCCGAAGCCCTTTGGTCCCCACAGGGGAACGTGCGGTCTCGGACAGGTACGGAGGCCGCCGCTCGCGCGCACGACCCCCTGTCCACCGCCACCGGACCCCGGCGGCGGCGTATTCCGTCAGGGCGTCAGGCTGCTCACATCGACCTTGAGGCCTGGCCCCATGGTCGAACTCAGCGCCACGCCCTTGAGGTAGGTGCCCTTGGCGCCGGTCGGCTTCGCCTTGATCACCGCATCGGCCAGCGCACGCGCGTTTTCCAGCAACTGCGCCTCGTCGAAGCTCGCCTTGCCGATGCCGGCATGGATGATGCCGGCCTTCTCGGCACGGAACTCGACCTGGCCGCCCTTGGCCGCACTGACCGCGCCCTTGACGTCCATCGTCACGGTGCCGAGCCGGGGGTTCGGCATCAGCCCGCGCGGGCCGAGGATCTTGCCCAGCCGGCCCACGACGCCCATCAGGTCCGGCGTCGCGATGCAGCGGTCGAAGCCGATCTCGCCCGCCTGCACGCGCTCGGCCAGATCTTCGGCGCCGACGACGTCAGCCCCGGCCGCCAGCGCTTCTTCCGCCTTCGGACCACGTGCGAACACGCCGACCCGGACCGTCTTGCCGGTGCCGTGCGGCAGGGAGATGAGCCCGCGCACCATCTGATCGGCGTGGCGCGGGTCGATGCCGAGGTTCATCGACATCTCCACCGTCTCGTCGAATTTCGCAGTGGCGTTGCGCTTCACCACGCCGATCGCCTCCGGCAGCGGGTAGGATTTGGCCCGGTCGACGCCGGCGCGCGCCTTGGCCAGTCGCTTGTCCTTCGCCATCGCTCAGCCCTCCACCACGGCGAGACCCATCGAACGGGCCGAGCCGGCGAGCATGCGCACCGCCGCGTCCACGTCGGTGGCGTTCATGTCCTTCATCTTCTGGGCCGCGATCTCCCGCAACTGGGTCGTGGTGACCTGGCCGATCGGGCCGCCCTTGCCGGGCGTCGTGGTGCCCTTGGTGATCCCGGCCGCCTTCTTCAGGAAATACGTGTTGGGCGGGGTCTTGGTGATGAAGGTGAAGGTGCGGTCGCCGAACGCAGTGATGACCACGGGCACCGGCATGCCCGGCTCCATCGCCTGGGTCGCGGCGTTGAAATCCTTGCAGAATTGCATGATGTTGAGGCCGCGCTGGCCGAGCGCGGGGCCCACCGGCGGCGACGGATTCGCCTTGCCCGCGGGGATCTGCAGCTTGATGTAGCCGACGATCTTCTTCGCCATGATCCCTTCCGATCCGGCTCCGGCAGGAGCCACAGGGACCGCGGTGCAACCGACGCGACCCGACCTGGCCCCGGGTGGGGTCAGGCGAGGGCGGCATCTCCCGCGTTCCGGATGAAGCGCGGGCGTTTAGCGGATCGGGTCGGGCGAGTCCAGCCCCCTCCGTCAGCGGCCGCCGTGCGCCGCCACCGCGGGGGCGAGCAGGGCGGCCGGATTGTCCGCCGCCATCCGTTCGGCGTCCGCCGCCGAGGCAAGCCCCCACGCCACCAGGTTGCGCACCGCCTGCCCCAATCGCAGGGACGACCCGGCGAGCGTATCGGTTCCGGCCAGCCGGACGGTTCCGTCCTCACTGCGCGCGATGTCCATCCCGGCAAACCGGTAGCGGCCCGGCGGCGCCGCCGCGGCGGCGGTGGCATCGCTCACCAGGATGCTGCGCGCGATCCCCTTGGCCCGCAGCAGCACTTTCAGCGCGAAGGGCGGGATGTGCCGCCCGTCGGCGATGAAGCTGGCGGACAGCCGGTCCTCGGCCAGTTGCGCCATCATCGGGTTGGCGAATTTGGGTTGCGTATGCAATAGGGCATTGCCGAGATGGGTCGAAAGCGCCGCCCCCGCGTCGGCCGCGGCAGTGATCTGCGCCGGCGTCGCGGCGCTGTGGCCGATCGCCACCAGCTTGCCGCGCGCACGCGCCCAGGCGATCAGGTCGAGCGCGCCGGGGCGTTCGGGCGCCAGGGTGAGCAGCAGGATCGGCCGGGCGAGCGGGGCTTCCAGCCGCGCCACCAGCTCGGGGTCGGGCGGCACCATCGCATCGGGCGGATGACAGCCGGCGTAGCCCGGTTCGGGGCTGAGGAACGGGCCTTCCAGATGGTAGCCGGGCACCATGGACGCGCCGAGCCCGCTTGCCGCCACCGCGCGATCGAGGGAAGCGAAGCGCGCCGCCAGCACCTCCACGGGCGCGGTGATGAGCGTGGGCAGGCAGGCCGCGACGCCGTCGGCGCGCATCGCGGCGAGCGCGTGATCGAGCGCAGCCCCGGTCAGCGCAGCGTCGTTGAAATCGACGCCGGCGTAGCCGTTCACCTGCAGGTCGATCAGCCGGGGCGCCATCGACGCGCCCGCTGCCGCCGTTGCAGTGCCTCCACACCCGAAGCGGATGGCGCGAGCACGATCATGCCGGCAACAACGCCGGCCAGGCCGGCGCGACGCCCCCACACGGTAACGCCGCCCCGCATTACGTCCCCTGCCATTCCAGGATGTACAGCCCGGCGTCGTAGTCGGTGATGTAGATCAGCCCCTCGGCGGAGACGAAGATATCCGCCGTGTGGCGCATCTTCGCCCGCCCGCGCAGCGGCTCCATCCAGTGCGTCGGCATGCGGCGGCACGAAATAGCCGATCTCCTCCGGCCGGAACGGATCGGCAATGTCGAACACCCGCACCCCGGCACTCTGCCAGGTGGCGAAGATCGTGGTGGAGGACTGGAACGATCCGGGCCGGTTCTCGTGCAGATTGTGCGGCCCGAACTGGCCGCCCAGCGCACAGGTAGTCCTGCTCGCGCGGGATCGGGAAAGTGCGATCGAGACCGGGTTCGTGCGTGTCGCGGATATCGAACACCCAGGTGCGCTTGAGCTGCTCCTGGCCGACGTTCAGCCACCGCTTCGTCGGCCACCACCAGCAGCTCGCGATCGTGCAGCGGCAGCGCGCTGTGCGTGCCGCCGCCGAAGGGCGGCGACCAGTTGCGGTGCGCGATCAGTTTCGGTGCCGCCTTGTCGGCCACGTCCAGGATGGTCAGGCCGCCGTCGCGCCAGCAGCCGTAGGCGATGTCGTCGGCCACCACCGCGTGGTGCAGCGCGTACCGGCCGGTCCAGCCCGGCGCCTCCCCGCCGGCGAGCGTGCATGCCGGGGATCCACCACCGTCCCGCCTCGCGCGGATGCGTCGGGTCTGCCATGTCGATGATGATGAAAATATGATCGCTGAACCCGTCGAGCAGCGCCGACGCGTAGGCCTAGCGCCCGCCGGTCCACCAGATGCGGTGCAGCCCCAGCCCATCGACCTCCATGAACCCGATCGGCCGCGGATTGGCCGGATCGGCGAGGTCGTAGACCCGCATGCCGGCGGAGAAATCCACCCCGCGCACGCCGTAGCCCGCGCTGCCGCCGCGGTTCAGGGAGCCACCGTAGTAGTCCTGCATCGAGAGGAAGTTCTTCATGTCGAACTCCTCGATCACCAGCAGCAACCCCTCGGCCTGTTGCAGATGCAAGCAATGCGAGTTCGGATGGATCGGCAGGAAATTCACCGCCCGCGGCGCCCGCGGGTCGGTCACGTCCGTCACCACCACCCCGCGCGAGGTGCGGGTGCCCATGTAGGCGTGGCCGCGCGCCACCATCACCTGCAGGCAGTCGCCGTGCCCGTCGTTGTCGGTCTGGCCGAGGAAGGCGATATTCCTTGCGGCTTCGGGAACAATCTCGGTCATGGCGGGGCCTCGGGGGATGGCGGCTCTGTCCCGCTTCCATGGCAGATCCCGCCGGGGCCAATCGCGCCGACCCCGGCCAGGGCGACGGCCGGAGCGTCGGTGCCCGACGCTCCGGCGCGCGCGATCAACCCATCGGCGGCTTCACCTGGCCGCGAATCTCGCCGGCCGGATGCTTCTTGGTATGCACGTTGACGTACCAGTCGCCGGCCATCATCTCCTGGGCCTGCGCCGGCGTGAGCGTGGCCGATCCCTTGATCGGGCTGCGCACCTTCGATCCTTTCTTGCTGATCCAGACCACCACCCCGGCATTCTTCCCCGCCGGCGCGGGGCCGTGGAAATGCGCCATGGTGACCGGGCTCGACAGTCCGCGGTAACTCACCGACCAGCTCAGCATGCGGGTAGCGGCGTTGTAGGTCAGATGCGCGAGCCCGTGACCCTTGGTCTCGACCGGGGGCACCTGCTGGGCACCGGACAGCGGCACGGTGAAGGACACCGGCGCCGCCCGGGCAACCGGTGCCAGCACCACGCTGCCGATCAGCCCGAAGGCGGCCCCCATGATGACGAGCCGCCGCGACAGTGAAGCTTCCATCGGTTCTCCCTTTCCTGGTGCGAACGCGCCGAGCATCGGCAGGTCCTGACGCAAGTCAAGCCAGGCATGCAGCCCATGCGGGTATTTCATCCGCCGGTCAGACGGCGCGGGCGCGGGTCGGGCGGTCCCGGCGCCCTGCGGCCGGAACCGTCACGCCGCTGCCGCCGCAGGTCAGGCCGCGAAGCCCTCCTCGAAGAATCCCTGATACCCGAACAGCCCCACCGAGCCGCCGGTATGCAGGAACACCACCCGCTCCCCGGCACCGATTTTTCCCTTCCGGATCAAATCGATCAGCCCGGCCATCCCCTTCCCCGAATAGACCGGGTCGAGCAGGATCCCCTCCAGCCGCGCGAGCATCGTCACCGCCTCGCGCATCCCTTCCGTCGGCTGGCCGTAGCCGGGACCGACGTAGTCGCAATTGGCCACGACCGCCTCGCGCGCGATCCCGCCGCGCAGGCCGACGTACTCCGCCACCTCGTTCGCCAGCCGGTGCACGTTCGCCTCCTGCTGCGGCCGGGGCAGGCGCACGCCGATGCCCAGCACCGGCACGCCGGCGTTGCAGCCCTCCAGCCCGACGACCAGCCCGGCCTGGGTGCCGGCGCTGCCGGTGGCGTGCACGATCCGGTCGATCTTCAGTCCCATCTCGTCGACCTGGGCCATCAGCTCCTGGGCGCAGGCGACGTAGCCGAGGGCGCCGACCCGGTTCGACCCGCCGCCCGGGATCACGTAGGGCCGGGCGCCGGCGGCCCGCAGTTCGGCCCCCTTGGCTTCGGCCGCGGCGTTCATGTCGGTGCCGCCGGGACGGTACTCGATCGAAGCCCCCATCAGCCGGTCCAGCAGCACGTTGCCGCTGGTCAGGTACATGGGATCGTTGGTCTCCACCCGGTGTTCGAGCAGCACAGCGCATTTCATGCCCAGCCCGGCCGCGACCGCCACCGTCTGGCGCACGTGGTTCGACTGCACCGCCCCCTGCGTCACCAGGGTATCGGCGCCCTGCGCCAGCGCCTCGCCGGCCAGGAACTCGAGCTTGCGCACCTTGTTGCCGCCGCTCGCCACCACCGTGCAGTCGTCGCGCTTGATCCAGATTTCGGGCCCGCCCAGATGGCGCGAGAGGTTCCCGAGCTTCTCGAGCGGCGTCGGCGCCGGGAACAGGCGATGGCGGGGAAAGCGGGCAAGATGCACGGCGGAACTCCTGGGCTATGCCGCGCGAACGGATTCTTCCCCCAGGGGGGCGCGGCTTGCCGCAATTTCACCCATCCCGGCGCATCCGGCAATTACTCTCGCGCCAATGATACGGCGCAGGACCGTCCCGCGTCCTCGCCGCCACGGAGGCACAGCATGACCATCGTCAAACGCCACGGCTGGGAAATCCCGGAAAGCCGGGTCACGCCGGAAGCCGCGGCGCTCGGCCGCCGCACCCTGCTCGGCGCCGCCGCAGGGATCGCCGCCGGCACCGCGCTCGGCAGCCGCGCCGCCCACGCCGCCGCCTCCCCGGTCGCCACCCCTTTGCCGCCGATGAACCCGCCGCGCAACGCAACCTACCGCGCCGGCCGCGCCCTGACTGCAGAAAAAGCCGCGGAGACCTACAACAACTATTACGAATTCAGCCAGGACAAGGACCTCTGGCGCGCCGCCCAGAAGATGACCGTCAGCCCCTGGGAAATCCGCATCGAAGGCCTGGTGGCCGCGCCCCGCACCATCGGCTTCGATGATCTGCTCCGCCAGGTCCGCCTGCAGGAACGGATCTACCGCCACCGCTGTGTCGAAGCCTGGGCCATGACCGTGCCCTGGACCGGCTTTCCGATGGCCGACCTCGTGAAGCTCGCCAACCCGCTGGGTTCGGCCAAATACGTGGTGTTCACCACCATCGAGGAACCGAAGTCGATGCCCGGCCTCGACAGCCCGCTGTTCCCGTTTCCCTACGTGGAGGGGGTCACGATGGCCGAGGCGATGAACGACCTCGCCTTCGTCTCGGTCGGCCTGTACGGCAAGCCGCTGGCGAAGCAGAGCGGCGCCCCGATCCGCATCACGTTGCCGTGGAAATACGGGTTCAAATCCGGCAAGGCGTTCGTGAAGGTGGCGTTCACCGAAACCCGGCCGAAAACGTTCTGGGCACAGATCGCGCCCGACGAATACGGCTTCTGGGCCAACGTGAACCCCGCCGTGCCCCACCCCCGCTGGAGCCAGGCCACCGAACGCCTGATGGGCACCAACGAACGCGTCCCCACCCAGATCTACAACGGCTACGGCCCCTCCGTCGCCTCCTTGTATGCCGGGATGAAAGGAGACATGCTGTTCCGGTGATGCTGAGCCGTATCCTGGCGGTCGTCGCGGCCCTCCTGCTCGTCGGAGCGGTGGCCCTGGCCATGCTCGCCCCCCCGGAACTGCCACTCGGCCGCGCCCTCTTCCTGCTCGACCACGACCTCCCGCGCACCTTGCACGGCAGCATCGAAGCGCATTTCGCCGATTGGATATGGACCGACATCGTGCTGCCCTTGCTCGTGCGGCCCGTCTGGCTCATCCCCGCCTCGATCGGACTGCTCTGCGCCGGCGGCGCCCTGACCCTCGGCTCCCGCGCCGGCCCCGGCCCCCGCCGCCGCTCCGGCACCCCGCGCGGCTGGTTCTGAGGCCGGGGGCGGGCGGCCCAGCAAGGCCAGGGGGCGCTGCCCCCTGGACCCCCGCCAGGGAACAAGTCCCCTGGCGGGGGGGGCCAGGGGGCAGAGCCTCCCTGGCCTTGCTTGCTACCCCGCCCCCGGGATTCAAGACCCGCGGAGGGCGGCGCGGATCTCGGGGGACTGACGGTCGACCGTGGCGAGCACGTCGCGCAACCGCGCGCGCAGTTCGTACACCTGGTCGAGCAGGGACAGCACGAGCGGCACCGTGTCTTCGGCGACGTCCATGTGCCGGCGCAGGTCGTGGATCAGCCTGACCCGGGCGACGTCGATTTCCAGGAATTCCCAGCCGGCTTCGCCGGTTTCCGGCTGCACCCAGCCGCGTTCGATCCAGGCGGCCAGTTCGCCTGCATCGAGGTCGCCCAGCAATGCGAGGACCGCTTCGCTGCGCATCACGTCCCCTCCATGCCGTCCCTGGGGTTGAAGGTCTGTGCGGGGGTCCAACTGCGCAGGAACTCGGCGAGCGCCGGCTCTTCGGCCGGCGGCAACACCACCCGCAGGTCGACGTATTGGTGCCCTTTGCCGCCGATCCCGCGTCCGCGCAGCCGGAGCCTGGTGCCGGTACCGGAGTTGGGCGGAATGGCAAGCCGCACCTTGCCGCCGATGGTCGGCACTTCCAGCGACGCGCCGAGCACCGCTTCCTGGATCGTCACCGGCAGGGTCACGATGATGTCGTCGCCTTCGCGCACGAAATACGGGTGCGGGGCGATGGAGACTTCCACCAGCGCGTCGCCGGCCGGTCCGCTGCCGATCCCGGGTTCGCCCTGGCCGCGCAGCCGCAGCACGTGCCCGTCGTGGACGCCGGCGGGGATGCGCACGTCCAGGGTCCGGCCGTCCGGCAGGGTGATCCGGCGGGTGACGCCGTTGGCCGCATCGAGGAAGTCGATCGTCAGGGTATAGCGCACGTCCGCTCCGCGCAGGTCGAACCCGGGGCCGCCGCCGGCACCGCGGCGGGCGTGGCCGAACGCCTGGGCAAGGATTTCTTCCAGGTCATCGGGCGACATCCCGCCGCCTCCGGCGCTGTAACGGCGCTGGCCACCACCGGCGGCGGCCTCGGCGTAGTCGCGGTAGAACGGGCGTTCCGGGGCGCGCTCGTTGCCCTCGGCGTCGATCTCGCCGCGGTCGAAACGGGCGCGCTTCTCCTTATCCGACAGCAGCTCGTAGGCGACGCTGATGCGCTTGAAGCGCTCCGCCGCCTCCGGCTTGCCGGGGTTGAGGTCGGGGTGATGTTGCTTGGCGAGCTTGCGGTAGGCGGTGCGCAGCTCGGCTTCGGTGGCGGTCTTCTTGACCCCGAGGATCTGGTACGGATCGGTGGCGGCCATGCGTCAGGTGCCCCCCGCCTCAGGTGCCCATCTGGTCATGTGCCGGTCCAGACCGGCGCGCGTTTGCCGAGGAAGGCGTCGATGCCCTCCTCCGCGTCGCGGGCCAGCATGTTGCGGGTCATGGTCTCGGCAGCAAAGCGGTAGGCCGCCTCCAGGTCGCATTCGGCCTGGCGGTAGAAGGCTTCCTTGCCGATCGCGAGGGTGAGCGGGCTTTTCGCCGCGATCTGCGTGGCCAGTGCCGTGACGGCCTCGTCCAGCGCCGCCTCCGGCACCACCCGGTTGACCAGCCCGATCTCGCGCGCCCGGGGCGCGTCGATCAGGTCCCCGGTCAGCAGCATCTCCATCGCCGCCTTGCGCCCGACCGCGCGGGTGAGCGCCACCATCGGCGTGGAGCAAAAGAGCCCGATATTGACGCCGGGGGTGGCGAAGCGCGCCGTCTCGGCCGCCACCGCGAGATCACAGGTGGCGACGAGCTGGCACCCGGCGGCGGTGGCGATGCCGTGCACCCGGGCGATCACCGGCTTGGGCAGGTGCACGATGCGGAGCATGAGGCGCGAGCAGGCCTCGAACACCTCCGCATAGGCCGCGCGCTCGGGGCGGGTGCGCATCTCGCGCAGGTCGTGGCCGGCGCAGAAGGCCGGGCCGGCGCCCGCGAGCACCACCACCTGGACGGCGGAATCCTCCGCGATCTGCGTCAGTTCCGCCTCCAGCGCCGCCATCAGGCCGAGCGACAGTGCGTTGCGGGCGGCCGGGCGGTTCAGGGTGAGCCAGGCCACGCCGTTCCGGTCGGCGCGGAGCAGCACGGGATCGAGCGCGGGCTGGGCGTTCATGGCGGGGTCCTCCGTCTGCCCCATATCATCGTCCTGCGGGGAACATATTCCAAGCCATGGAGGACGGAAGCATGGACGAGGCCACCATCGATCAGGGCGCCACCATCGATCAAAGCCAGGGCGGCCAGGCCGAGGCGGACGCGGGCAGGGTGTACCGGGACACGGGAGACCCGGACAACCGGACAAAGGGGATCGGGGGGGATCGGGCAAGCCGGACCCGTGGGGCGCCGGACGGCGGGACGGGCCCGCGCGGCGAACTGGAACTGCGCACGGTGGCCATGCCGGCAGATACCAACCCCGCCGGCGATATCTTCGGCGGCTGGATCATGTCGCTGATGGACCTCGCGGCCGGCACCGCGGCCTCGGCGGTGGCGAAGGGGCGGGTAGCGACGGCGGCGGTCTCGCGGCTCGAGTTCCTGGCCCCGGTGAAAGTGGGCGACGTGGTGTGCTGCTATGCGGCGGTCGACCGGATCGGGCGCAGCTCGATCACCTTGGGGTTGGAGGCCTGGGTGCTGCGGCGCGGGCGGGACGACCGGTTCCGGGTGACGGCGGCCGAGTTCGTGCTGGTGGCGGTGGATGCGGCAGGCCGGCCGCGGCCGGTGGCGCCGGAATAGAGCAGATCGCGCCTGACTGGCATCGCGCCGCGATCCAGGGGCGCGTGACTCTGCTCGTGAAAGGAGCTGGAGGGCGTTCAGGCATGCTGAACGCCCTCCAGCCCGCTCCGCTGCCGCCGCTGAACCCGGCACGGAGCAAAGTCGATCAATCGGTTGCGACACGAGTCTGACAACGGGCATGATGCCGCGGAGGGCATGCAAGCGCGCCCCGTCCTGTCGTCGCCGGAGGTCGCGCCGTGCCGCCCTCGCCCCTTGCCCTGCCGTGCGCCCTGCCGTCGCAATGCGCGCCCCTCCGCACCGCGCCGAGAGGCGCCAGGCCGGCGGCCGCGTCCCCCCGGGTCGGGCTGGCAACCGCGCTGGCCGCCGCGCTCGCGCTGGCGGGCTGTGCCGGCGGCCCAGGCGCAGGGCCGATGGCCGGCTCCTATGTCGGCGGCCGGGTGCGGCTGGCCTGCGTGCCCTTCGCCCGCGCCCTGTCCGGGGTCCGGCTCCGCGGCGACGCCGCCGCCTGGTGGGACGCGGCGGCGGGCCGCTACCGCCGTGCGCGCGGTCCGGCCGACGGCAGCGTGCTGGTGTTCCGCGCCACCCCGCGGCTGCCGGACGGCCATCTCGCGGTGGTCACCGAGGTGCTTGGGCCGCGCCGGATCCTGATCGCGGATGCCAACTGGGTACCCCGTCGGGTGACGCGGGACCAGCCGGTGGTGGACGTCTCGGCCGCCAACGACTGGAGCCTCGTGCGCGTCTATTGGCCGCCGGCGCGGCAGATGGGGATCACCGTCTATCCGGTGGCCGGCTTCATCCGCCCGCCCCGGCCCGCCTCGCCGGCGGAGCTCGACGCACGGGCGCCGGCGGCACTGCGGATCGCGCTGCGCGAGGACGGTGATCCTTGAGGGCAGCAGTCCAAGGGGCAGCGCCTCCTGGCCTTCTTCCTCCTGGCCTTCTTCCCTCAAGCATCACGCGGCGTTGTTCACCGCCGAACGTGGAATCCGATCGGTATCGAGCTCCTGGAAGTTCCAGAAACTGTCGAGGGCGATTCGCAACCGGTTCGGTTTCGCCGGCAGGCGCATCCCGTCCGCCATCGAGACCGCCGTGCACGGTGCCAGCACGACCCGCCAGAAATCCGGCGCGAGCACGATCCCGTCGAGCGCGGCGTGCGCTGCCGGATCGGGCGCCGCGCCACGCCAGGCGAGGCGCATCCGCAGCGGCCCCAGCGCATGCACCCGGGTCCCGAAATACGGCGCCTCGTAGGCCAGGCTGGAATTCACCGTCAGCAGGGCGCTGATCTGCGGCTGCGCCAGCAGCCGATAGACGTTATCGCTGGTCACGCCGAGCACCCGGCTCGGCGCTCCGGCCGCGACCTTCAGCAGCGGGCTGGCCCGATCGAACGGGTGCGGCTTCAGGACGACTGCGGGGTGGCGGGCGCAGAGCGCGTGGATCTCGGCCGTGCGCGCCGAAACGTCGAAGAAACCGCCGCCGACGATCTGGCTGGAATCGAACGCGCGCTGCCCGACCACCAGCAAGGTGTCGTCCGGCAGGTTCGAATCGGTAATGAACCGGCACATCGCCTCGCTCAGGCCGGCAGTCGCGATCACCGCGCTCTCCGCAACCGCGAGCGGGAGCAGCGCCGCCTGCGTGTCGGGCCGGGAGGCGCGCACCGCGAACATCAGGTCGTCCATGAAGCGCACCGGGTGCACGCGGATATCGACATACGGCACGCCCTGCGCGTCGAGCAGTCGGGTGAGCCAGGGCGGCAGCTCGTAGCCGACGCAAAAGCGCCGGCGCAACGGCGCGACCACCAGTTGATCGAACGCCGCGGACCAGGGGATATCCTCGTACAGCGATGCCCAACAGGGATCCGCTTCTGCCTGCGGGCGCAACGACTCGATCCAGGCCCGCAGCGCCGGGGCTCCGGTCGCGGTGAGCACCTCGACCGGCAGGCCGCAGGCGAGGTTGATCTGCCGCTTGAGCGCATTCCACAGCCACAAGGTTGGCCGGTCGACCCCGCCAGGACGGCCGTCGCCGTAGGGGCGCAGCAGGTCGCCGACCACGGTCACCGCTTCGATCATCGGCGCATCGCCGGATCGGGACCGCGGCGCGCAGTGCACGGACGCGATGCTGCGGTGGCTCGGATCACCGCCCGCGGTCCCTTCGCCCGGCCGCACGGTTCGCGCCGGATCGCCCGGTCCGCCGGGGCGGGAACGGCACCGACCCGCCGCCTGTGCGCGCCACGGCAACCGCGGCGGGTTCTGTCCGGCACGGGGCGGCGCCTGTTATGCGGCGGCCGGCGGGTGTCGAACCATAACGCCCGCGGTCCGTGCGGGCCGGCAGTTTTCTTCTGATATCGTTATCATGATCCTGACCTGCCATTATCGACGAGGTAAAAGTTTCGCTCTTGTTGCGAACCCTGTCGGTGACCGGCCAGGCAGAAGAAGGATTTAACGCAGATGCACGCAAATGGACCGAGCGGAACGGTCCGCCGGCGGCATAGGCCCGATGCAGCAGCATACGCCGCCGCGCGGGACTGGGTGGGACCGCTGAAGCGGCACGCTGCATCTGCGTCTATTTGCGTCCATTTGCGTGCATCTGCGTTTGGCCTTCCTTGCTTCCTTGCGGGGCCACCGGGCGCCGGCCGCCGCATTCGGCCCTCCGCCGCCGAACCCAACGCCCTAGCCTGCAACAGACTTTGCGATAAGCGCGAAAAGTTTTGATCGGTGCGCGTAAATCATACCCTAAATTCCAGTAACGAATTGCAACGCTCGCGGCCAATGATCGTTACAATCCAGGACGCGCCGGGCCGACCCATGCGCTCCGGCGCGGCAACCGCCGCCGATGGCATGGCGCCGCCCGGCGCACGACCGGATCCGTGCCAAGGGCATTTCCTGCCCGGCAATTCCTGCCACCGCGGCGCGACGTGTCCGGCCAGGACGCAGGAACGCGCGGGCGCCCGGAGCGCACCGGCCGGCATGGGATTTGCTGCGACGACCGCACGCCCCCTGGAGACACGCCCATGTCCATGAGCCTCTCGTCGTTGTCGTTCGCATGGCCGCCCGACAGCAGCGCGATCGCCGCCGCCACCTCCGCGAGGACGACTTCCGCCGCCAGCTTCGGCGCGAGCGCCGCGAGCGCGTGCGCCGGCTCCGGGGCCTGCGCGTCCCCATCTTCATCCCCCGCTTCGTCTTCGACGTCGTCGACCGCATCCGCTCCGGCGGCCACCACCGCCGCCCTGGACCAGCAGCTCGCGGCGGCCATGCAGGCGGCGCTGATCCAGATGCAGAGCGACGCCTCCGCGAGCCTCACCCAGGTCGCGGGAAGCGGTTCCGGCCAGCCGACCACCGCCCAGACGAGCGCGACGCCAGCCGGCCAGACCATCGGCGCCAGCCCAATACCCGCCGGGTACTCAAACCGCCGGTACCCAAACCGCCAGCCTGGATGCCGTCGCTCCGCATCGCCACGGCATGCATCACCACGGAACGCACCAGGGGCAGGACGGCGCCGGCGACACGGCCGCCAGCACGGCGGTCGCGGCAAGCGGCAGCAGTGCGACCGGCGCATCGACGACGGCATCGTCTCCGCTCGCGCAGATGCTGGCCGCCTTCGGAAGCAGCGCGACCGCTGCCACCGGCACCAACCTCACCGCGTAAGCCCGCTCAGCGAGGGATCGACTGCCCGAGTTCCCCGAGCATCCGCGCGGCGCTCGCCAGATCTTCCGTCTGGAAACGCTCGGTGAAGCGATCGAACACAGACGCCAACAGCACGCGTGCGTCATCGCGGCGTCTGGTCCGCCACAGGCGGGCCAGGCTCAATGCCGCCCGCAGCTCCCAGGCCAGGGCATTCTGCTCGCGTGCCGTCGCGAGCGCCTGCACGAACGCCGCCTCCGCCGCTTCGGGGGCGCCGTTGGCCGCCGCAGCCAGCAGGATCTCGCCCTGCATCCGCTGCAGCTCGGCAAGGCACCATCGCTCGCCCGTCCGGTCGCAGCGATTGAGCCCTTCCGCGATGACGGCGCCGGCCTCGGCCGCCTTGCCGCCCAGCACCAGGCACTGCGCCAGCGCCAGCAGGCTGGCGGTCCGGTACTGCTTGAAGCCGGCGCGCCGCAGCGCCTTCACCCCCGCGCGCAGCAGCGACAGTCCCTGCGCGACGTCGCCGCGGCGGACGAGAAGCTCGCCCTCGAAGCAGTCGGCATAGGGGGCCCAGACACCGAGCGCGCGCATCGCCGTGTGCCCGCGCAGCAGTGCCACGTAGCGCTCCGCCGTCCCCAGATCGCCGGCCAGCAAGGCCACCGGGCACCCCGCCTGCACGAGCGCGTTGCAGAGCGTGAGCGCGTGGTTGATGGCGTGCGCCTCCTCGAGCATGCGTTCGAGCTCGCGGAGCGCCCGGTCGGGGAAGCCCTGCACCCAGAGAATCCGCCCGAGCATCATGCGCGCCGTGACCCGTTGGTCGAACTGGAAACGGACGATGTGCGAACGATTGACGGGCGACAGGTAGCGGTGAAGCACATGCTCGGTGCACGCCCGCGCCCCGGCCTGGTCGCCGAGGAAATGGAGCGAGGCGCCGACCATCCGTTCCCCGACCAGCGCATCCGCCGCGTCGTCGCTGCCGGCGGCACGCGCGCGGAACCGCTCCGCGAACGTCAGCGCCACGCCGAAGTCGCCTTCGTTGAGGCGGTCCGCCCACAGCGCCCAACAGGCGCGCAGCACATAATCGGTATCGCCCAGGCGTTCCGCGAGCCCGAGCGCGGCGCGCCACGCCGCCGCGGCGCTTTCGCGCGTCGCGGTCGCAAACATCTGCGGCCAGGCGACCGCCGCGTGCAATTGCATCCGGCGTCGCTCGTCCTGCCCCGGCGTGGCGTCGAGCGCCGACAGCGCCCGTTCGACCCAGCCGAGGCATTCGTCGAGCAGCGAGAGTTCGAGCCAGAGCGGGGCCGCCGCGACCGTGAGCGCCACGCCGACCGAAGCGTCCCCGGCGGCCGAGAAGGCCCAGGCCAGCGCCACGCGCAGATTATCGATGTGCCGCGCATAGCTGGCCAGCCACTCGGCGGTCGGGAGCGTGGCCCATTCGGCCTCGGCGCGCGCAAACACGCCGCGGAAGTAGTCGGCGTGACGGCGCGCGAACACCGCCAATTCCCCGTTTTCGGCGAGCTTTTCGCGCGCATAGGCGCGCGTCGTCTCAAGCAGGCGGTAGTGCAGGCCGCCGCCGGCTTCGGTCACGACGAGGGATTTTCCGACCAGGCTCGCCACGCCATCCTCGACGTCGCCGGCCGTCATCCCGGCGCCGCTCGCCACGTCGCAGGCCGCCGCGCGGGTAAACGCGCCGTTGAACACCGACAGGCGGGACAAGGTCAGTTGCTCGGGCCGGGACAGCAGCCCGTAGCTCCAGTCCAGGGTTGCGCGCAGGGTCTGCTGGCGGGGCAGCGCGGTGCGCCGCCCGCGGGTCAGCACCCGGAAACGGTCGTCGAGCAGCGCCGCGAGCTGCTCCAACGTGAACGTATTGGCGCGCCCGGCGGCGAACTCGATCGCAAGCGCGATGCCGTCCAGGCGCCGGCAGATCTCGGCGACGACCGCCGCGTCGCGATCGGCGAGCGCCAACCCGCCGAGAGCCGCCGCGGCGCGCGCGACAAACAACTGCACCGCCGGAAACGTGAGGGCTTCCGCCGCGGTGAGCGTGGCCGACACCGGCGGCACGCCAAGCGGTGCTAGGCGTTGCACCCACTCGCCCTCGGTGCGCAGCGGCTCGCGGCTGGTGGCCAGGATGCTGACCTCCGGCGCGCCCTTGAGAAGGGCTTCCGCCAGAGCGGCGGTGCTTTCCACGAGGTGCTCGCAGTTATCGAGCACGATCAGCATCTGCTGCGCGTGCAAGGCGGCCGCCAGTCCGGCGACCGGGTCCTCGGAGCGGATCGCGAGCCCGAGCGCGGCGGCGAGCGCGCTCGGGAGCAGGGCGGGCGTCCCGACGAGACCCAGATCGACGAACGTCGCGCCATCCCGGTACGCCCCCGCCACCGCCTCGGCCACGGCGATGGCGACCGTCGTTTTGCCGATCCCGCCCGGGCCGGCGATGGTGAGCAGACGGCACAGCGGCACCTGCGCCGAGATCGCACCGACGATGTCGGCGCGTCCGATGATCGGCGTCAGGCGCACCGGAAGGCTGCGGGTGGGCGCCGGTCCGGCCGGCGCCGGCGCCTGGGCTGCCGGCGCCTCCTGACGGTGTTCGACCGGCGCGACGAAGCTGTAGCCCCGGCCGGGTATGTTCACGATAAAGCGGTTGCCGGCAGGGCCATCACCCAGCGCCTTGCGGAGCGCTGCGATATGAACCCTGACGTTGGCCAATTCGATGGCGACGGTGGGCCAGACGGCAGCGATGATCCGGTCGCCGCTGACGACCTCTCCCGCATGCCCGACCAGAACGATCAATATGTCGAGCGCCCGGCTGCCGAGCGGGACAGGCTTGCCGCCTTCGAGCAGGAGCCGCTGCGTCGGCAAAAGTTGGAAGGGCCCGAAAGCGAATATCCGCTTCGACATGATACCGCTCCCCCAAGGTACGTCTATGCGGCCTTGCGGAGGTTTGCGTCAATCATGTCGACCCGATCCTTCAACTCTGGCTGATCCTTCGACCGAGCCGGCGCCCGGACCCTCGGCGATCGGCCCCCTCGGCGGTCGGCCCCCTGGGCGGTCGGCCCCCTGGGCGGTCGGAGCAGCACGGCCGGCGCGGCGGCCGTCCCGAGGGGCGCGCGCATCGGGCCCCCTACGCGCCGCGTCGCGCGACCCGGCGCGGGCAATCGGGGGAGGCCGTGCCGCCGCCCGCGCCCTTGCCGTGACGGGTTGGCGGCGCGATGGGAGCAGCGGCACCCGCCGTCCGTCCCGTCGAGGAACTCCATGCCCCGCTTCGCCGCCCTGCGCGCCGCCCTGCCGGCCGTCGCCTTCGCCCTGCTGGTCCCTTCCCTCCTGGCCCCATCCCGCCCTGCCGCTGCCGCCACCCCGCCACCCCACCCGCGCACCGTGCTTGCCGCGGTACCGATCGGGCGGATGGCCCTCCCCTGGTGGCGCCACCGGTTCGAGGCGAAGCAGGCCGAGCTGCGCCACGGCCCCATCGATCTGGTATTCTACGGCGATTCCATCACCCAGGACTGGGAGCGCACCGGCCCGCAGCCCTGGGCCGATTTCCATCCGATCTGGCGGCATTATTACGGCGGCCGCCACGCGGTGAACCTCGGCTTCATCGGCGACACCACTGCCAGCCTGATCTGGCGGATCGACCATGGCGAGGCGTCCGGCATCGACCCCAAGGTCGCCGTGGTGCTGATCGGCGCCAATGACATGGGCCTGCCGCACTGGTCGGCCGCCGATACGACCGACGGCATCGAAACCGTGGTACGCCTGCTGCGCCGGCACCTGCCGGCCACGAAAATCCTGCTGCTGGCCGTGCTGCCGAGCGACCGCTCGGCCTGGATCACCCGCACCACCGCCGCCATCAACCGCAACCTGGCAACGGTCTACGGGCATGGACGGGTGGACGGGGTGACGTGGCTCGATCTGACCGGCCTGTTCCTGAAGCACGGGCGCCTCGACCGGTCGCTGTTCCTCGATCCCCGACTGACGCCGCCGGCGCCGCCGCTGCACCCGACCGCCCAGGCGCAGGCGCGCATAGCGGCGGCGATGGAGCCCGTGCTGGCACGGCTGCTGGGGGACCGACCGCGTCCGCCGGCACGCTAGGGCTCTGACGCATCCAGACGACTCATCAACTATCCAGCCGACGTCCGAAGTGGGCGTCGGCCCCGGATCACGACGCCGGGCGCGCGGGTGACCGGACGGGCAGGCATCCGGACCGACCCGGACGATGCGGTGGTCCGCCGTGGCGTCGCACCTGCCCGGCCGTGGTCCTCCCGCCACGCCGCGCCTCGCCGACGCGACCCTGGCGCCCGTTGCCACGATTCCGGTAGGAGTTCGAGCCGGGCGACTGTGGCCGCTCGGGATGGATCATTGCTGCACGACGCAACGCGGAAGGCTTTGGGGGGAAACGCGATGGCCGATGAGGCGGACCTGTTCGACTACGTGATCGTCGGCAGCGGCGCCGCGGGGTCGGTGCTGGCACATCGGCTGACGGAAGACCCCGGCGTGCACGGTCTGCGTGCTGGAAGCCGGGCCGCCGGACCGGCATCCGTTCATCCACGTGCCGGCCGGCTTCATCAAGATGCTGTTCAACCCCGCCTACACGTGGCAGTTCACCACCGAGCCTTCCGCCGGCAGCGGCGGGCGGCGCATCCCGACCACGCAGGGACGCATGCTCGGCGGATCGAGCTCGCTCAACGGCATGGTCTACAATCGCGGCCAGCGCGCCGATTTCGACTCCTGGGCGCAACGCGGCAACCGCGGCTGGGGCTACGCCGACGTGCTGCCGTACTTCCGGCGCACCGAACGTCGGCTGGGCCCGGCGGATACCCGCTTCCACGGCACGCGAGGGACGGCTGCCGGTCACCGACATCGACTGGTTCCATCCGATCAACGAGGCGTTCATCGCCGGCGCCGTCGGCCTCGGCATCCCGCGCAACCACGACTACAACGGCGCGAACCAGGAGGGCGTCGGGTATTTCCAGCGCGCGATCCATCGCGGCTGGCGGCACTCGGCGGCGCGCGTGTTCCTGCACCCGGCCCGCGCGCGCGGATTGGACGTGCGCACCGACGCCCGCGCCGCGCGCATCCTGTTCGAGGGCAAGCGGCGGTCGGGGTGTCGCTACGTGCACGACCGCGACCGGTCGGTCACGCGCACGGTGCGCGCGCGGCGGGAGGTGATCGTTTCGGCCGGCACGGCCAACACGGCGAAGCTGCTGCAGATTTCGGGCGTGGGGCCGGCGGCGCTGCTGGGCACGCTCGGCGTGCCCGTGGTGCATGAGCTGGCGGGGGTGGGGGAGAATTTCCGTGACCACTACTCGGTGCGGATGGTGGCGCGGGTGAAGGGGATCCGCACCATGAACGAGATGTCGCGCGGCCTCGGGCTCGCCGGACAGATCGCGCGCTGGATGGTGGGCAAGCCGTCGATCCTGGCGCTGAGCTCCGTCGTTGATCCATTGGTTCTGGAAATCGTCGTCGACGCTCGACTTCGCCGATCTGCAGGGCGTGTTCAGCCCGGCGAGCTACAAGGAAGGGTTCGTCGGGCCTGCTCGACGACTATCCGGGCATGACCTGCGGGGTGTGGCAGCACCGGCCGGAGAGCGTCGGGTACGTGCGCGCACGCTCGGCCGATCCGTTCGAGGATCCGGCGATCCAGCCCAACTACCTGGCGCACCCCGCCGACCGGGCGGTGCTGCTGGCGGGCATGAAGCTCGCCCGCGCGCTGCTGCGCACGCCGGAGCTGGCAGCCTGGTTCGATTTCGAATCGCTGCCGGGCGAGCGCGCCACGACCGACGACGCGCTGATGGACCACGCCCATCGCTACGGCTCGACGGCGTACCACCTGATCGGCACGGCGCGGATGGGCCCGACGACCGACCCGACCGCGGTGGTGGACGACCGGCTGCGGGTGCATGGGATGGAGGGGTTGCGGGTGGTCGATGCCTCCGTGATGCCGTCGATGCCGTCCGCCAATACCTATGCGTCCACCATGATGATCGCCGAGAAGGCGGCGGACATGATCCGCGGGCGGGCGGCGCCGGAGGCGGCAGCAGGGCTGGCGGCGTAGCGGGAAGGGAGTTTCGGGTCGGCAAACCGGACCGCCTGCCACGCCGCTACAGCAAGGCCGCAAGCTTGTGTTTGACCGTGCTGCCGTCGTGCAACTGGATCAGCTTGTCCGGCTCGGAGGCGAACCAGGCGAAGGACCGCCAGGCGAGAACCGGCATGGTCCGGCGCGCCGGCTCGCCGCCGCGGTCCAGATATGCCGTGACGAAAGCGGCATCCTCGGGACGATAGCCGCGCGGGCTCGCGGCGATCAGATCGAGCAGCGCGCGTTGCCGCTGTTCCGTCACCGGTCCATCCGACGCCACCACCTCGACAAACACCAGCAGTGCTTCCCCGGGCCGTCCGGGTGGATCGAGATCGACCAGGATCACGTCCGGCAGCAGGCTTGCCGCCTCGAGCGCGATCCCGAGGGCACGTTCGAGCGGTGCATCCCGAAAAGGGTGGTTGCTGGCGCTGTCGCTGATCCAGACGACCCGCGGGTCGCCCAGAAAGCGCGGTGCAAAGACCTCGATCACCGCCTTGGTAATGGCGGGGCTCGGTCCGGGCGGCAGGACCACGGACGGCCCGCCGGGGCATTGCACGACGATATTGGCGCTCGCCGTGCCGGCACTCGCACGCACCAGTGCCGCACGTGCACGTGCAGCAGGCGATAGGTTCCTCTGCCGCCAAGCCTCGGCCTCCGCCGCAACCTCGATGGACCCCAGGTCCGAGCGGAACAGCGCGGCGAACGCGGCTTGCAGGGCGTAGCGCCCGCGCGGCGACGTGGTGGCGATCCCCGTCCGTTCCACTATAGCATTGACAGACACGAGGCCCTGGCGGATCACTTCGTCGCGCAAGAGCCCGCGCGTGTTCTCGGCGTACCAACGGCCTTCCGGCGACGGCGCCTTCGGCCGGCTCATGGCGGCATAATAGCCGCGGCGGGCCGCCGCATCCTCCTGCGCTGCCTGCGCATCGCTCATGCGGACCACGTGGCGTGGTGCGATCTATACGTCTTCGCCGGCGATCGCCCCGACATACAGCGCCGCGAAGATCGTCTTCGCGCTGGCCTCCCGCACCAGGAACGCACGAGCCGGTGTGCCCTCGGGGAAAATGACGAGCAGCCGCGCGCGCAGTTCCGGCCAGGGTAGCAGCAGCGGAAGATTCATGCGGGAAGGTCGTACAGCCGACGCACCGCAGCGTCGGGATCCGATGCCGCCAGGGCGATCCGCACGTCCTCGGCCGGGGGCAACGGCATGGCTGCCAGCTCGGACGCGCTCACCGCAACCGAGGCGTTGATGCAGCGCAGCACCCGATCGGCGGTCGCGGTGGCAAGGAATGCGGCAACTGCTGCAACGGGAAGGGCCGGTGCGACGTCACGCGGGACGACCATGTTCAGATGATTCTCGACCGTCACCTGACCGTGGCGCGCGAACACCGCGGCGGCCAGTTCCGCCGCGACCAGACGCCGCCGCTGTTCCTTGGCCGTGGTGCGCTGCACCAGCACACAGGGCCGGGTGACGATGTTGGGATCGCGCGGGCCAGCCGGCTCGAACCAGGCCGCATGGTCACGTTTCGTTGCCTTAAGCACGAAACGACCGTCCTGCGTCACCGCCTCCGCCCAGATCACGGGAACGCGGCCTTGCGCCGGGGTCGCGTGCAGCCGCGTCTTGTGCCGGTTCCAGACCAGCGGACCGGTCGAGACCCGGTAGCCCCAGTCCGCAAGCCGGGCGGGCATTTGCCGCATGCGCGCGACGAACGCGGCGTCCTCGGCGCGACGCGGCAGGATCCAGGCAGCTCCAGGATCATCAGGCAGGATCAAGGGACCTGTCAGCCGTACCGCCAGCCCGTCCGGTCCAGCCAGCACCACCGCGCAGGCGGCGGGCCGTCGGGGTCGGCCGCGCCGGAACGTGGACAACACGATCTCCTGCAGCACGTCCGGGAACACGTCCTTGCGGCTCTCGACGAGGTCGAGGGTGATGGGCGCCGCCTCAGTGTGCAACAGGCGGCGCAGCGCCTTGAAATAGTGCCCGCCCAGGAAACTGGCCGGCGTGAGCCAAGCGACGACCCCGCCATCGGGCCGCACCAAGTGGACCGCCAGGTCCGTAAACATGCCATAGAGGTTGGGGTGCCCATGCAGGCTGCGGGCGAAACGCCCCCGCAGCGCAGGCGTATCCTTCACCTTGCCGAACGGGGGATTGCCCATCACAAGCTCGTATCGCCCGGCCTCGTGCGCGACATCCCCGAGGGCGTCGCGCGGCTCGGCCACCGGTCCCAGCCGCCGGCCGGACGCCACGACCAATGGCAGCGCAACGATTTCCGTCACCAGGTTCGCAAGCCATACCGCGAACGGGTCGATATCCCAGCCGCGCAGGCGAGCCCCGAGAGCCGACAGGACGATGGCAGGGTCGGCGCCCGGCAGGGCGGCGATGATCCGGCCGGCGGCTTCTACCAGGAACGCACCGGCTCCGCACGCGGGGTCGATAGCCCGACCCGTGCGCCAGCCGTGGCCTGCGTGCTCCGCCTGGTCCAGCAGCCGGCGCGCGAGCACAGGTGGGGTATAGAAGATGCCGTGCCGTGCGCGATGCGCCGGCGGCAGGGCCTCGGTGTACAAGGTTCCGAGGGCGGCTGCCGCTTCTGCGACCGGCCGGCAGGCGAGATGGTGGCCATACGCTTCGGCGTCGGCTGCGGCGAACGGCGGCAAGGAACCGAGGCCGAGGGCTTCCGGCAGGCGGATCTGGGCAATGCCAGCGGCGCCCTGCGCGTGAACGCTGACGTTCCACCAGGCCACCGCGGCGGTATGGGCCGTGACACGCGCCTTCGCCAGCGCGGCGGCCCCGCCGCTGACGACCAGGGCAGGCTGGCGGCGCGATCGGACCATCCCCGCCAGTCGCGGCGTCTGCTGTCCTACGCGGCGTAATTTTGCCTCGCTCATCCCACTCCGCCGCGACTTGGTTCCCCGCGATTCTGACGCGCGAGCGCCTTAATGAACAGTCAGTCGATCGGAACGCTGCCGCGGCGATAGTCCACGACCCGACCGGCTCATGGAGGGGACCGACGCGGCGCCCTCCCTCAGCCCGTAGCCCCGCCGTGGTCTCCCGAAGACCCCCAGCCCCCGCCACCGCCCGAGCGGATATCGAGCACGCTCCCCGCCGGCACGACGATCCCCACTTCCTTGCTCCGCAGTTGCCGCTCCGCCGCATCCGGCCCGACCAGCCGATAGTCGTGCGGGGCGCCGTCCGCCCCGCCCAGCATCGCCGCGCGCACCGTGCACCACCCCCTCCCCGGCCGTGTTCGCCACCGCCGGCCCGTCGGTCTCTACGCGCAGCCGCATCGTCGCCGCCGAACCCGCCGCGATGCCGCCCAGCGCCCTCCGACCTCGGGCGGAACTCGTGGGTTTCGAACAGCAGCGGGAACCGCGTCTCCGCCACCTCGATGCTGCCGAACTTGATGCCGCCGGCCGAGTGCCATTCGCCGATCGTGGACCACCCGACGCCGGCCGAGCGACCCGCCGCCGCCCGGCCGCGCCTGGAACATGTGCCAGATGAACCGCCGCCCGTTGCGCGGATCGCGCCCCGTCCAGCGCGATGCGCAGCCGGCGTCCCCATCCCCCCATGGCGCGATCGGGGCAGGCCGGCGCCAGCGCGACGATGATCGCCTCGACGATCTCGTTCGAGCAGTGACTGGTGCACATCGTGACCGGCGCACCCTCCTGCGCCCACACGATGGTGCCGGGCTTGGCCAGCACGTGCAGCGGGCGGAACGCGCCGTCGTTGCTTGCGCTTGTCGGGATCGAGCAGGAACGCGAACGCCATCGCGACCGCCGACTGCATGTTGGCGTGCGAGGAATTGACGAACCCGGTCACCTGCGGATCCGATCCCGGCAGATCGACGGTGAGGTCGCTGCCCGCTTCGTGCACGCGTGCGCGAATGCGGATGTTGCTCGCGTGCCGAACCCGTCGTCGTCGAGCCAGGCCGTGCCGTCGTAGACGCCGTCCGGCCAGGCGGCGACGATCGCGCGGCGCGTGCCGTTCCGCGGCGTCCAGGATCGCCTCCACCGCCTCCGCCAGCACGGCGCCGGACCGAGACTCGGCGATGACGGCGCCAGCCGCTGCTCGCCGAGCCGCGCGGCGCCGATCTGCGCCGCGAGGTCGCCGCGGAAGTCGCGCGGGTGGCGCACGTTCAGCGCCAGCATCTGCCAGCAGGTCCTCGCGCAGCACGCCGTTCTCGGTCAGGCGGATCGGCGGGATGCGCAGCCCCTCGTGCCAGATCTCGGTCGCGGCGGGATTGTAGGCGCCGTGCGTCGCGCCGCCGATATCGGAATGATGCGCCCGCACCACCGACCAGAACATCAGCGCGCGCCCGTCGAACACCGGCACGAAGGCGGTCAGGTCGGGCAGGTGGATGCCGCCGCGATACGGGTCGTTCAGCAGGTAGACATCGCCCGGCGACGGGGTCGGGGAACGACCTCCATCAGCGCCCGCGCCGCCCAGGGCATGGCGCCGACATGCACCGGGATGTGGTCGGCCTGCGCCACCAGGCGGCAGCGCGCGTCGATCAGCGCGATGGAGAAGTCGCGCGAGGAATTGAGGATCTGCGAGTAGGCGGTGCGCAGCATCGCCTCGCCCATTTCCTCGGCGATGGCGTTCAGCCGGTTCTGCAGCACCGCGACGGTGATCGGGTCGGTCATGGCCCGATGCTCGCCCATCCGCCCGCGACGGGGAACCCCCGCGTTCAGAGCGTGAAAAGCAATCGAACTTGTGAAAGAACGCCCGTTGTCACTGCTGGGGCTTTCAGGCGGTTTTGGCGGCTGACGGGCATTCCTTCACAAACTCTCAGGCCACCGCCTGCTCCGGATAGGCCAGTTCGTGCCGCGCGCGCCATTCCGGCCCCACGTAGTTCACGATCAGGCTGCGCCGCACGCCCGCGATCGGCCGCGGCGCGAAACCGTGCCAAGTGTCGGCGCCGGGGACGAACACCAGGCCGGTGTTGAACGCGCCGGAGGCCCGCGCGACCAGCCGCCCCGCACCGTCCAGCAGATCCGTGCCCCAGTTCGCGGCGTCCGGATGCAGCGACAGGTAGATCAGCAGGGTCAGGCGCTTGGCGCCGATATCGGTGTGCGGCTCCAGCCAGAAACCGGCCGTATCCAGGCAGCACTCGATGCGCAGGAAGCTGCCTGCGAGATCGACGCCGCACAGGTCGCCGATCAGCCCGACCGTCGCCTCGTCCTGGAACGCTTCCGCCAGCACCGCGCAGGCCGGCAACCGGGCGCGCGCGTCTTCGGAAACGAACAGGCGGGAGGCGTTGTTCGTCTCGCGCTGCCCCGCCGTGTCGGCGATCGCCGGCGGCGCGAACGGCAGTGCCAGCAGCAGCGGCCAGATCGTGGCGGGCAGCACGTCGCGCAAGGTCCAGTGGCGGAACGGCCGGTCGTCGCGGCAGGCGTGGAGCAGGGCACGCCGCACATGGCTGCCGGCGGCCAGGGGACGCACGCCCCGCGCCTCCAGCGCCTCGGCCACGTCAGATTGCGGCGGCATGGCGGGTCGCGTCGGGACGCAGATACGCATCGAAAGCGGCGGCGACGGCGCGCACGAAGGGCCTTCCCCGCTCGGTCACCGAGACGCGGGCGCCATCCCAGTGCACCAGCCCGTCCGCGGCCTGAGCGCGCAGGACCGGCCCGGCGGCCAGCAGCGACTCCGCCCCCACGCCATGGCGAGCGGCGATCGCCGGCAAATCGGCCTCGCCCCGGCACATGACCTGCTCGATCACCTCGCGCCGCAGCCGGTCCTCCGCGGTCAGCGCCACGCCGCGGGCGATCGGCAGCCGTCCGGCCCGCACCGCCGCGTGCCAGGCCGGGATCGCCGTCTCGTTCTGCACATAGCCGTCCGGCAGCGCGCCGATGGACGACGCGCCGAGGCCCAGCAGCACCGGTGCCGTGTCCGTCGTGTAGCCCTGGAAGTTGCGCCGCACCCGCCCCGCGCGCGCCGCCGCCGCCAGGCTGTCCTCCGGTCGCGCATAGTGATCGAGCCCGACGCGTTCGTACCCCGCCGCCAGGACGACCCGCTCGGCCGCCGCGCGCTGGGCGAACCGCGCCGCTGGGCCGGGCAGCGCCGCTTCGGGCAGCAGTTTCTGGTGGCGCTTGAGCCAGGGCACATGCGCGTAGCCGAACACCGCCACCCGATCCGGGCCAAGGCCGAGCGCGCGGGCGACGGTGTCCGCCACCCCGGCCTCGGTCTGGTGCGGCAGGCCGTAGATCAGGTCGAGGTTGAGGCTGCCGATCCCGCGCACGCGCAGGCGCATCGCCGCCGCCTCGGTCACCGCGAAGGACTGGTGGCGGTGCACCGCCGCCTGCACCACGGGGTCGAAATCCTGCACGCCGAGGCTCGCGCGGGTCACCCCGATCGCGGCCAGGGTGTCGGCGGCGGCGTCCGTCAGGGTGCGCGGGTCGACCTCCACCGCGATCTCCGCATCGTCGCCGAGCGCGAAACGGGTGCGGAGCCTTGTCGTAACCGCGCTCATCCAGGCCGAACCGAGCGCGGTGGGCGTACCGCCGCCCCAGTGGATGTGGCGCACCGGCAGCGGTCGGCCGATCGCCTCGGCCAGCAGGTCGATCTCGTCGAGCAGGGCGCGGGCGTAGCTCGCCAGCGGCGCGGGACGGCGGGCGACGGTGGTGTGGCAGCCGCAGAACCAGCAAAGCTCGGCGCAGAACGGCACGTGCAGATAGACCGAAAGCGGCGTGCCGTCCGCCAGCCTGCCGAGCCAATCCCGATAGCACGCGGCGTCGACCGCGGCGGAGAACTGCGGCGCGGTCGGGTAGCTCGTATAGCGCGGCACGCGCCGGTCGTAGGTCGCAAGCAGGGTTTCCGGGTCCATGCATCGCAGACTGGCCATTCCGTGCGGATCGTGCCTTGATCTGGATCAACCGGCGATCTGGATCAACCAGCGCCGGGCTTGATCTGCATCAATGTCCGCCCCGGCCATGACGGCGATGATTGCAATCTGGCGAGAAACGCCGGGAAAGGAGGCGACGATGCCGCTACGCGACATTCTGGTGGTCCTGCACGGCGCGAACGCGGGGGAGCGGCGGTTGGCAGTCACCCTCGCCCTCGCCAGGCAGCATGGAGCATGCGTCACCGCGTTCTGCCCGCTCGATCTGATCGGCCCGCCGCCCGGGCCACTGAAGCTCGTCGGCTACGGGGAGGCCGTTCTGGTCGACCAGGAACCGGCCCAGCCGAGCCGGGCGGCCGAACGCGCCGAACAGACCGAAGTGTCGTTCCGCACCGGCCTCGTCGAACATGGGTTGACCGGCGCCTGGGTCACCGGGGACGCCAGTCCGCCCGGCGCGCTGGTGCGCCTGGCGCACCATGCCGATCTCGTGATCCTCGGCCAGCCGGAACCGGAAAGCCCCAGCTTCGCGCAGGTGCAGGAGCTGATCGAGCACCTGCTGCTGCACGCCGGGCGCCCGCTGCTGCTGATCCCTTATGCCGGCAAGTTCGAGGCGGTCGGCGGCCGGGTGCTGATCGGCTGGACCGAGACCCGCGAGGCCGCCCGGGCGGTGCACGACGCGCTGCCGCTGCTGGCCGGAGCCGAGCAGGTGACGGCGCTGACCATCCTTGAGGGCCGCCACGCTCCCGCCGCGGACGAGCCGCCGGCCGCCGAGCTGGCCCGCCACCTGCAACGCCACGGTATCAAAGCCACCGCCGCGCGCACGGTGACCGACGGCATCGCCGATGCCGACGCGCTGCTGTCCTATGCCTGCGACATCGGCGTCGACCTGCTGGTGATGGGCGGCTACGGCCACTCGCCGCTGCGCGAGCGGGTGCTGGGCGGGGTGACGCGCTCGCTGCTGCGGCATATGACGGTGCCGGTGCTGATGTCGCACTGACCGGCACATCGCGCTGGGGCGGCACCCGCCGTGCCGGCCGGCGGCCCGAACGGAGGCGGACGATGACCGAGGAAACCCGGACCAAGGCGAACGAGCTCGCCGAGACCTTGCGCGCCCGCGGCCACACCGAACCGGCGGAGAAGGTCGGCACTGCCGCCGGCGCGGTCGAGGCGGTGGAGAGCGTGTTCCTGCACGGCCTGCGCGACGCCCTGCAAAGCGCGCTCACCGCCATCGAGGCGATCGATCCGGTCAGCGCGACCATGATCGACGAGCTGCGGCTGGAGGTGGACAAGCGGCTCACGCCGCATCATTCGTGAAGGCTCCCCACCGTCGGAGCCGCACCGGATGAGCCGCATCGCCTATGTGAACGGACGCTACCTGCCGCAGCGCCATGCTGCGGTGAACATCGAGGACCGCGGCTATCAGTTCGCCGACGGCATCTACGAGGTGGTGCACCTCTACGACGGCCGGTTCGTCGACGCGGACCGACATCTCGACCGGCTGGACCGGTCGCTGCGCGAACTGCGGCTGACGCCGCCGATGGGCCGGGCGGCGCTGCTGCACGTGCTGGGCGAAGTGGCGCGGCGCAACCGGGTGCGCGAGGGGCTGCTGTACATGCAGGTCACGCGCGGGGTGGCGCGGCGCGACCACGCCTTCCCCAATCCCGCGGTGCCGCCGGCGCTGGTGGTGACGGTCCGGCGCATCCCGCCCTATCCGACCGATCCGGCCGGCTGGACCGGGACGGCGATTACGCAGCCGGACCAGCGCTGGGCACGCTGCGACATCAAGACGGTCGCGCTCACTCCGAACGTGCTCGCCCGCCAGGCGGCGCGCGAGGCGGGCGCGACCGAGGCGATCCTGTACGACGCGGACGGGATGGTGACGGAAGGCGCGGCCACCAGCTTCTGGATCGTCGATGCGGCGGGCGCGCTGCGCACCCGTCCGCTGGATCACGCGATCCTGCCCGGCTGCACCCGTGGCGCGCTGCTGGCACTGCTGGCGGAGGCGGGGATCGCGCTCGATGAACGCCCGTTCAGCCTGGAGGAGCTGCGCGCGGCACGGGAGGCGTTCCTGACCAGCGCGACCAGCTTCGTGAAGCCGATGGTGCGGATCGACGGCGCGCCGGTGGGGGACGGAACGGTGGGGCCGGTGACGCGGCGGTTGTTCGACCTGTTCGCGCGGCACGTGAAGGGCGACGGGCGCAACGCGGCGGGGTGAGACCGGGGAGGCGGCTGCTATCGCGGCTCCGGCGGAGAGTCGCGTAACAGGCGTTCCACCGCGGCACGGGCCTGTTCGTGCTGGTCGGCCAGCGCGACGCGACGGCTCGCCAGCCGGCTCGCGTCCTCGGCACGGCGATAGACCTCCTCGGCCGAGTTGATCCGCCGCGCCGCCTCCAGCCCGTCCAGATAGTCACGCGTGGTGAGCGGGATCATCCGCGCGGTCAGCTCCGCCTCCAGCACCAGGACCCGACGCAGCACCCGATCGTCCTCGGTGAGCAGGACCGCCCGCTCCTGCGGACCCAGGTGCATCCCGTCGTGGATCGCCTCGATCGCCGCGCGCTCGCCGAGGTCCTTCTCGCGGCGCGCGGGATTCGCGGCGCGGCTTTCGATGAAGTTGAAGAAGGTTTCGGTGCTGATGGTACGCACCTGTTCGCCATTGCGTTGTGCCCAGTCGAGGATGGCCGCCGCCCCCAGCGCCGCGCCGTCGCGCGTGGCCTCGTACAGCACGGCGTCCGGCAGATAGACCGGCACGCCGGGATAGAGCAGGTAGTCGAGGCTGTCGGCCGCGGCGAGAGTGATGAGCGGGACGGTGTCCATCACGATCAGCCGGGCCGCGATCTCATCGGCCATGGCCGGCCCGCTCGGCCAGGCGCCGGATCAACTCGATCCCCGGCGAGGGCGGCACGGAGTGAATGCGCGGCAGCGGCAATCGATGCGCGTGCAACTGGGCCAGCAGGGCGCCGAACCCGATCTCGTGGCCGGTGCGCGCGGCGATCTCCCGCCGGGTGAGCTCGCCCCGGCTATAAGCGGCGAGCAAGGCGGGGTTGATCTCTGCTCCCATCCGGAACCTCCTGCGTGGCCGAGCGGTCGGGGCGATGGTAGCGCGCCGGAGCGACGCGCGAAACCATCGCCCCGACCGCTCGGCCGATATCATATTTCTCTGCCCTTCGCTCCGGAACAGGGGGGGTTTTCTCTTCGCCGCGCGCCTCTTGCGCCGTCCCGTCCTGCACGATACGCCCGGTGCCCGCAACCGGGAGCGAAGCACCATGGCCACGACCCACCCCGAGACCCTCGCCCTGCACGCCGGCTGGCGGCGCGACGAAGCGACCACCGCGGTGGCGGTGCCGATCTACCAGACCACGTCGTATCAGTTCGACAGCACGCAGCATGCGGCGGACCTGTTCGGCCTCAAGGCGCTGGGCAACATCTATACCCGCATCATGAACCCGACCACCGATGCGTTCGAGAAACGCATCGCCGCGCTGGAAGGCGGGGTGGCGGCCTGCGCGGTGGCGTCGGGCCAGGCGGCGAGCGCGTTCAGCGTGCAGAACCTGGCCCGCGCGGGGGACAATATCGTTGCCTCCACGGATCTCTATGGTGGCACCTGGAACCTGTTCGCCAACACCTTGAAGGACCAGGGGATCGAGACCCGCTTCGTCGATCCCGCCGACCCGGAGGCGTTCGCGCGCGCGACCGACGACCGCACCCGCGCCTATTATGCGGAAACCCTGCCCAACCCGAAGCTGATCCCGTTCCCGATCGCCGAGGTGGCCGCGATCGGCCGCCGCTTCGGCATCCCGCTCATCATGGACAACACCGCCGCGCCCCTGCTGGTGCGCCCGTTCGACCATGGCGCCGCGGTGGTGATGTATTCCGCAACCAAATACATCGGCGGCCACGGCACCTCGATCGGCGGGGTGGTGATCGACGGCGGGAACTTCGACTGGGAGGCGCATCCCGCCCGCCAGCCGGCGTTGAACACGCCGGATCCCAGCTACCACGGCGCGGTGTGGTCGCAGGCCGTGAAGCCGCTGGGCCCGATCGCCTATATCCTGAAGCTGCGGGTGACCCTGCTGCGCGACCTCGGCGCCGCGCTCAGCCCGTTCAACGCCTTCCTGTTCATCCAGGGGATCGAGACCCTGCCGCTGCGCATGCGCGCGCACAGCGAGAACGCGCGCCGCGCGGCGGATTACCTCGCCACCCGCAAGGAGGTGACGCGGGTGATCCATCCCGCCCACCACACCGGCCTGGCGGCGGAACGGACCGCCAAATACCTGCCGCACGGCACCGGCGGGCTGATGGGCTTCGAGCTCGCCGGCGGGGCGGAGGCGGGACGGAAGTTCATCGATGCGCTCAAGATGTTCTACCACGTGGCGAACATCGGCGACGCGCGCAGCCTGGCGATCCATCCGGCCAGCACGACGCATTCACAGCTTTCGCCGGAGGAACAACTCGCCACCGGAACCACACCGGGCTACGTCCGGCTGTCGATCGGCATCGAGCATCCCGACGACATCATCGCCGACCTGGCGCAGGCGCTGGACGCGGCGAAGTAGATCGCGCCGCCGCTTTCCAGGGCAGCCGCCTGCACCGGGAAATCGGCGCGGGCGGCTTGCTTCTTCGCCTCTCCCGCTTGCGGGGCCCGCTTGCAGGAGAGGTCGGTTCGCGCAGCCCGCGCCGGACTCCCCCGCATGGAGGATAGGGAGAAACGGCCCGTGCGACCTCCATCGCCCGCCATGCCTACCGGCCCGGCACGCCGCCTTCGCCCAGATCCCACCACAGCCCGGCCATCCCCGCGATCGCCTCGCGCGCGGTGGCGATCAGCAGATGCTCATCCGGCCCGTGCTGGCCGCAGCCCGCATAGCTGTGCGGGATCCAGACCAGTTTCACCCCGAGGTGATCGACGAACACGTCTCCCGGCAGCCCGCCCGAGGAATTGGGGATCACCTGCACCCGCTTGCCCAGGCTGCGTTCCAGGCTGGCCGCGGCGAAGCGCACCCAGGGGTCGGCGGGGTCGGTGCGGCTCGCCTTCATGCGCACGGCCGCGTTCTCGATCCGCACTTCGGGGAAACCCGCCGCATCCAGGTGCTGGCGCAGCGCAGGGGCGAAGGTTTCCGGATCCGTATCGACGGTGTAGCGGATCTGGCAATGCGCACGCGCATCCGGGGCGAGCGCGTTCACCGGGTTCTCCGGCCGGCCGGAGGTCATCGCCAGCACGATGAACCCGTTCCAGCCATAGAGTTTCTCCGCCGCACTCAGGCCAGGCTCGCCCCACGCCGGATCGATGGTCGCCGCCTGGCCGCCGCCATCCACCGTGCAGCCGTCCAGCACGGCGCGCACCGCCGCCGGCACGCCGTTGGCGGGTAGCCAATCGCGCACCAGGATGCGCCCGTGCCGGTCCATGATCGCCGCCAGCGCATGCGCCAGGATCACCGCCGGGTCGGGCGCGAGCCCGCCCCAGTGGCCGGAGTGCACCCCGCCCGGCCGCAACGACACCACCAGGTCGAAATGGAACGTCCCGCGCGTGCCGGTGGCGATGGTCGGCACGTCGGGCGCCACCCGCGGGCCGTCGCTGCCGATCAGCACGTCGGCGGCCAGCCGCGTGCGCGCCGCGCCCACGAAGTCCCCGAGCCCGACCGAGCCGCGTTCCTCCCCCGTCTCCAGCAACAGTTTCAGGTTGAACCCGAGCCGGCCGCCGCGTTCGGCCAGCACCGCCTCCAGCGCCGCGAGGTTGAGCGCGTGCTGGCCCTTGTTGTCGGCGGTGCCGCGGCCGTACCAGCGGCCGGTGCGCTTGTCGCCTTCCTCGGCCAGACGCCAGGGATCGCGCCCCTCGTGCCATTGCTCGGCGAGGCCGCGCACCGTGTCGCCGTGGCCGTAGGTCAGCACGGTCGGACGCGCCGGGTCTTCCAGCCTTGTCGCGGTCAGGATCGGGCCGAAGCCCGGCGCCGGATTGGCCTCGATCGCCAGGGCGAAGCCGAGCCGTTGCAGCCACGGACCGATCCCGTCTTCCAGGTAGCGGCGCAGATCGGCCGCGTGCTCCGGTTCCTGGGAGGTGGATGGGATGGCGACCAGTTCGGCCAGCCGGGTGCGGAACCCGCCGCTGTCGAAATGCTCCAGCGCACGCCCGATCGCGCCGGCGCGGGAGGAAGGGGAAGCGGTGGGGCCTGCCATGCCGTGCATCCTTGGGCTGGTGTTGGTCCAGGCAGGCTCGGCCGGACGGCGCACGCACGCAAGTGCGGCGATAGGCCACCGTCCCCGAGGGCAATCGCGTGAACGGGAAAATCGGCGCGCCCGGCCACGCGGTCCGCGTGCGGGCCGGTGCGGGGCCGCTCAGCCGCCCGCCAGCGCCTGGGCCAGGTCGTCGCGCAGGTCCTCCGGGTCCTCGAGCCCGACGGACAGGCGGATCACCCCGTCGGTGATGCCGAGCCTCGCGCGTTCCTCGGCGCCGATCCGCATGTGGGTCGTGGTGGCCGGATGGGTGGCGAGCGACTTGGAATCGCCCAGGTTATTGGACACGGCGATCAGCCGGAACCGGTTCATCGCGGCAAACGCAGCGTCCTTGTCCGCCAGCGCGAACGTCACCACCGTGCCGCCGCCCTGCATCTGCGCCGCGGCCAGCGCGTGCTGCGGGTGGTCGGCGCGGGTCGGGTACCACACGCGACGGACCTCCGGCCGGTCGGCGAGGAAGGCGGCGATCGCCTCCGCCCCGCGGCAGGCGGCATCGACCCGCAGCGCCAGGGTTTCCAGCCCCTTCAGCAGCAGCCAGGCGTTGAACGACGACAGCGCGGGGCCGGTGTTGCGGAGGAAGGGCTGCAAGGTCTCCTCGACCCATTTCTTGCGCCCCAGCACCGCGCCGCCCAGCACGCGGCCCTGACCGTCGATGTGCTTGGTGCAGGAATAGACGACGACATCGGCGCCGAGTTCCAGCGGCTGCTGGCCCAGCGGCGTCGCGAACACATTGTCCACCACGACGATCGCGCCCGCGGCGTGGGCCAGTTCGGACACCGCGCGCAGATCGACCAGTTCCAGCATCGGGTTGGACGGCGTTTCCACCAGCACGAGCTGCGCCGGGCGGGCCAGCGCCGCGCGCCATTGCGCAAGATCGGCGCCGTCGACGAACTCCGACGCGATCCCGTAGCGCGGCAGCAGGGTGGAGACGATCCAGTGGCACGATCCGAACAGCGCGCGGGAGGCCACCACCCGGTCGCCCGTCTTCAGATGCGACAACAGCGCGGCGTGCACCGCGGCCATCCCCGTGGCGGTGGTGCGGCAGGCTTCGGCGCCCTCGACCAAGGCCAGGCGGTTCTCCAGCATCGCCACGGTCGGGTTGGCGAAGCGGGAATACTGGTAGTGCTCGACCGAGCCGTTGAACGTGCCCTCGGCCTGCTCGGCGCTGTCGTAGACATAGCCCGAGGTGAGGAACAGCGCTTCGGAGGTTTCCCCGAAGTTCGAACGGATGGTGCCGCCGTGGATCAGGCGGGTGGCGGGGCGGAGGCTGGGGGGAAGCTGTGACATGCGGCGGCCCTGGGGATGATGGTGGGGCCGGCCCTCGGAGGATGTGCGGTCGCGCCGGCGAACCGGAGCGACCACGGGCCTCTTTAGCGCGCTTGTTTCACCTCGCCGCAATCCGGCCGGACAAATCACGAGGGGCGGGGCTGCCGCCAGGGCCGCTTCTAGGCGCCGGCGGATTGCGCCGTCAACCCGCCCGCCCTATAATCGCCCCGGCCTCCGGGCGCGGGTGTAGTTCAATGGTAGAACGGCAGCTTCCCAAGCTGCATACGAGGGTTCGATTCCCTTCACCCGCTCCAAGAACCGGCCGCCCTGGTAACGGTCGCCCACTCACGGCGCCTGGTTGCCAAACACGATCGTTCCCGACGCGGCGAACATCCCGCCCACCCCATGGCAGACCGAAATCTTCGCCCCCGGGATCTGCGCCGGCGCGATGCCGCGCATCTGCCGCACGCTCTCCTGCAACGCATACATCCCGTACATGCCGGAGTGCATGTAGGACAGCCCGCCGCCATTGGTGTTGAGCGGCAACGTGCCCCCCGGCGCGGTATGGCGGTCGGTGATGAACCGCCCCGCCTCCCCGCGCGGCAGGAAGCCGAGGTCTTCCAGCCCGTACAGCGGCAGATGCGCGAACGCATCGTAGATCATCAGGTGATCGACGTCGGCATGGGTGATGCCCGCCTCCCGGAACGCGGTCGGCCCGGCGACCCGGAACGCGCGGGAAGAGGTGAAATCCTCCATCTGGCTCACCATCGGCGTTTCCACGCTCTCCCCGGTGCCGAGGATGTACACCGGCTTCTGCGGGAAATCGCGTGCCCGCTCGGCCGCGGTCAGGATCAGCGCGCCGCCGCCGTCGGTGACCAGGCAGCATTGCAGCAGCCGGAACGGATAGGCGATCATGCGCGAGTTCAGCACATCCTCGACCGTGATCGGATCGCGAAACGTCGCGCGCGGATTCTTCGCCGCCCATTCGCGCTGCACCACCGCGACCATGGCGATCTGCTCATGTGTCACGCCGTAGGTTTTCATGTAGCGCAGCACCGGGATGGGAAACAGCGAGGGCGGGCCCATCGGGCCGAACGGCTGCTCGAACTGGCCGGCGAGCGAAGACGGCGGCACGCTGCGCGGCGGCTGGCCGATGCGCGACTTGCCGCTTTCCCCATGGGTGACCAGCACCGTCTTGCACAGGCCCGAGGCGATCGCCGCGGCGGCATGGCGCACGTGGATCATGAAGGAGCAGCCGCCGACCGACGTCCCATCCACCCAGGACGGCGTGATGCCGAGGTAATGCGCGATCTGCTGCGGCGTCTCCACCGCCGTGGCGACGCCGTCGATGTCCGACGGTTTCAGCCCGGCGTCCGCCATGGCGTTCAGCGCCGCGTCAGCATGCAACTGGATCTGGCTCATGTCCGGGATAGTACCGAGCCGGGTCGTTTCGGCCGCACCGACGACGGCGATCGTTTTCGGGGTCATCGGGATCAGCCTTGCGCGGGGCGGAACAGGGGCAGGGTGATGGTATCATCCAGTTTCTCGAACGCCACCTCCAGCCGCATGTCGAGTTCCAGTGCCTCCGGCGTCTGCGGGCAGTCGATGATGTTGCTCATCAGGCGCGGACCTTCGTCGAGCTGCACGACGGCGATCGCGTAGGGCGGCGTGAAGCCCGGCACCTTGCGATGGTGGATGACGTAACTATACAGCGAGCCGCGGCCGCTGGCGGCGAAGCTGCGCACCTGGCGCGACGCGCAGGCGGGACAGAACGGGCGCGGGGGGAAATACACCTTGGCGCAGGCGTCGCAGCGTTGCAGGCGCAGCTCGCCGGCCTGCGTGCCGTCCCAGAAATGCTGCGTCTCGGGCGTGGGCTGCGGGCGAGCGCGGGCGGGATCGAGCATCCGGGGTCCTCCGTCATTGCCCGGATGCTGGCCGATCCGTCCGCCGTGGCCAAGCCCCCGGCGGCCGGGCGGCGGTTCAGGCCGGCGCGGCGGCGGCGGGGAACGAAGCCTCCATCTGCCGGCGGAAGCGGTAGGCGGGATCGGTCGCATCCATGCGCACGTCGGCCCAGGTGACGGGGCTGCCGGCCGGCACGTCGCGTCGCAGCGGCACTCGGCTGGCAAGCCCGATCGGCAGGCCGCCCACGGCCAGGCTGGCCGCGGCGGGCATCAGCTTGCCCCAGACGCAGGCGCCGCCTTCGCCGTCCAGGACCTCGCCCGCGCGCAGGTCGCGCTTGGCGGTGGCGACCACGTCGCCGCGGAACCCGGTGGGCGCGCCGGTCGCCTCCCCGCGCAGGGCGGCAGACAGGACGGAGACGTTCAGTTCCAGCCCGATCAGGTGGAACGGGCGGTACAGCGCGGACACGCGGCCCGAGGCGTCGGTCGGCACGCCGTATTCGCCGAAGCAGCGGGCGGTGTAGTCGCCCGGCGCCTCGAACACGACGAAGACGCCCCAGCGCAGATCGTTCGCCACCGGACTGCCGTCGCGCTGCAAGGACGACACGACTTCCACCTGCCCGCGGTGGTGCAGCGCGCCGGCGTTGCCCGGCCGCAGCATCTCCGCCAGCTCGTGCGTCCCGCAAGGCGGGAACGCGAGCCCGTCGGGCGGCGGGGTCAGCCCGGTCGCGTTCGCCACCGCCGCCATTTCGATCCCCGACTTGGTGCCGTCCAGGAAGGAGTTGAACATCTGCGGGTTCATGCCGCCCGCGCGCGCCTGCGCCTCGGTCAGCCCGTAATGCGGCCAGACCGTCGCGGGGGTGGAGGCATGGTATTCGGGCAGGTATTTGGTGCCCTTGCCGGCCGCGATCACCGCGAAGCCGCACGCCCGCGCCCAGTCCACCAGCTCGGCGATCAGCGCCGGCTGGTCGCCGTAGGCGAGCGAATAGACCACGCCCGCCTGCGCCGCCTGGCGGGCAAGCAATGGGCCGGCCAGCACGTCCGCCTCCACGTTCACCATCACGACGTGCTTGCCGGCGGCGATCGCCGCCAGCGCGTGGGCGATGCCGGCGGGCGCGTGGCCGGTGGCTTCCACCACCACGTCGACATCGTCCGTCGCGACCATCCGCCCCGCATCGTCGGTGAACCGGGTCGCGGCGATCCGCGCCTCATCCCAGCCGACCCGGGCGCAGGCGGCGCGGGCGCGATCGGGTGCGAGATCGGCGATCGCCGTCACCGCGATCCCCGGCGTGGTCGGCACCTGGGCGAGGAACATGGAGCCGAACTTGCCGGCGCCGATCAGCCCCACCCGCACCGGGCGGCCGGCTGCGACCCGGGCTTGCAGCAGACGATGCAGGTTCATGGCTTCGGGGTCCCCTCCGGTGCGTGCGCCGGCGCTTTGCTACGCGCGGGCACGCCCGGACGGAAGCCGCCGGACCTACAGGGAGCCGCGCGCCGCACGCCGGGACGCGCCAAACCCGATCGCAAGCAGGCTGCCGCAGCCCAGCAGCGCCAGGGACCCTGGTTCGGGCACACCGACAGCGAACGCCAGGTCGAGCGACGACAGGGAATAGGACGACTGGGAGTAGGACGACTGGGAATAGCCGGTCAGCACCTGGGACGCGAAGCCGCTGTAGAACGAGGTGCCGGTGCCGCTTCCCGTGAAATCCTGGAAGAAGGCGGGATCGATGACGCCCGGAGCGGAGAACAACGGCACCGGCGCGGAGCCGGACAGGGTCAGGCTCGATTGTGTGTCGGCGCCGTTCGGCGACCGCATCTCGAAATTGTAGACCAGGGTCAGATCGAACCGCCCATTGCCCGGGTCCGCGCCATAGGTCGCCGACCCGGGCGACGACCCCCCGCCCCACACATAGGCCGGCACCGACAGCAGCGACGCCCCGCCGACCGTGACCACCGCCTCGTCCTGGGAGGTCGTGATGGAAAGCGCGCCGGTGTTCGGGTCGACATCGAAACTCAACGCCAGATTGACCGCCTGGCCCACGTCGGGTCCCGCGGTCATCGTGCCCACGACGGCGGCGTATTCCAGGGCGGCGGCGGCGGGACCGCAACCTGCCAACAGGGAAACCCCGGCGGCGAGGCCGGCCAGCACGATCGCGGTGCGGTGCATGCGGTCCGTCTCCCCCGGGCAAGCATACGTTGGTATTTAGACATCGATAATGATAAAGAGACCCGACGGACGTGGTCAATCATTCGTTTACGGTCTTGTTGCGAACCACCAAGGTGGTGAGCAGCCAGGGAGAAGAAGATTTCAACGCAAAACACGCAAATGGCCGCAAAGACACGCAAATGCCGCGTGCCGCTTCGCTGATCGCATGCGATTGCCTGCGGCGGGGTGTGCTGCTGCCTCGGTCCTGTGCGGCTGGCCGGCTATTCCACTCGGTCCATTTGCGTGTCTTTGCGGCCATTTGCGTGCTTTGCGTTTGCCCTTGCTTGCTTCCTGGCGAGGCTGAGCGGCGCCGGCTGCCGCATTCGGGCCGCCGTCGCCGAACCCAACCCCTCCAGCCTGCAACGGGCTTTGCAACAAGCGCGTTGTTTTCGCTCCCGTGCAGCCGGTCACGGTCCGGACGGCCCGCGCCCCCTTCCCGCGGCGCGGGATGGGCGTCACCATCGCGCCCGTGCACGCCCGCACCGGCCGGCCAGCGGCCCGGCTGTAGGCCATCCGGACTACCCCCCCCTCGCCAGCGGAGCCAGACGCATGAGCATCGATTTCACCGTGAACGGCACCGAGGCCCACGTCGCGGCCGATCCCACCACCCCGCTGCTCGACGTCCTGCGCAACGAGCTCGACCTGAAAGGCGCGCGCTACGGCTGCGGCCTTGAACAATGCGGCGCCTGCATGGTGCTGGTCGATGGCATCCCGGTCTTCGCCTGCACCCGCGAGGTGGGCACCGTCGCCGGGCGCAGCGTCGCCACGGTGGAATCGCTCGCCGGGCACGCGTTGCAGCAGGCGTTCCTGGACGAGCAGGCCGGCCAGTGCGGCTACTGCCTGTCGGGCATCCTGATGAGCGCCAAGGCGTTGCTGGATCGCACGGCGGCGCCGTCGCGCGCCGAGATCGTCGCCGCCCTCGACAAGCACCTGTGCCGCTGCGGCACCCAATACCGCATCATCCGCGCGGTGGAACGCGCCGCCGCCCTGCTTGCCGAAGGAGCCGCCCGATGAGCGCCACCACCCTGCCGGCCTCGCTCGCCACCAACCCGAGCCCGGCGAAATGGCTCCGCTTCAATCCCGACCGCACGGTGCATCTGGCGGTCGGCAAGGTGGAAATCGGCCAGGGCGTCCTCACCGCCCTGGCCCAGATCGCCGCGGAAGAGCTCGACGTGCCGCTGGCCGCGCTGCGCGTCCTGTCGGGCGATACCGACCTGGCGCCGGACGAAGGCTCCACCACCTCCTCCCTGTTCGATCGAGGTGGGCGGCACGTCGTTGCGGCTGATCACCGCGGAGGTGCGCGCCCGGATGATCGGGCGGCTCGCGCAACGGCTGAACTGCGCGCCCGAGGACATCACCGTGGTCGACGGCACGTTCTTCCGCGGCGGCCAGCCGACCGGACAGGACTACTGGAGCGTCGCCCCGGAGGTCGACCTGGTGCGCGACGCCGACGGCAGCGCCGCGCCCAAGCCGATCGGGTCCTACCGGGTTGTGGGGCGCAGCGTGCCGCGGCGCGACCTGCCGGCGAAAGTCGCCGGGGCGGCGTTCATCCAGGACATGGTCCGCCCCGACCTCCTGCACGCGCGCATCCTGCGCCAGCCGTACCGCGGTGCGCGCCTGGCGGCGCTGGACGAGGCGGCGATCCGCCGCGCCGGTGGAGGGGAACTGCGCATCCTCCGCCACGGCAATTTCGTCGCCCTGCTGAGCGCCGACGAAACCGTCGCCCACCGCGCCGCAACCGCTGCCCCCGCCCATGCGCGCTGGGAGAACGTGCGCCACCTGGTCCCGGCGCAGCAGGAGGCGGCCTGGCTGGTCGGCCAGCCCTCCGACGACCGGACGATCGGCGATTCGTTGCCGGCGGCAGCGGGCGAGGTGATCGAGGCGCGCTATTCGCGCCCCTATATCGCGCATGCCTCGATCGGGCCGTCCTGTGCGCTGGCCGAGAACCGCGACGGGCATCTGTCCGTCTGGTCGCATACCCAGGGCGTCTACCCGCTGCGCGCCGCACTGGCCCGGGTGCTTGACCGCAAGGTCGAAACGATCAGCGTGCACCACGCGCAGGGGGCCGGCTGCTACGGCCACAACGGGGCGGACGACGCGGCGCTGGACGCGGCGGTGATCGCCACCCTGGTGCCGGATCGGTGCATCCGGGTGCAATGGCGGCGGGAGGAGGAATTCGGCTTCGAACCGCTCGGCAGCGCGATGACGGTCGACGTGCGTGCGGTGCTCGACGCCACCGGCAAGCCGATCGACTGGACCGCCGAGATCTGGTCCGGTTCGCATGTGCAACGCCCGGCCATGGGCGGCAACCTGCTGGCGCACGAGGCATTGCCCGTCCCGGCGCCCGAGCCGCGCCCCACCGACCCGACCGAGGCCGCCGGCGGCGGCGGCACCCGCAACGCGATCCCGCACTATGCCATCCCCGCCCGCCGCGTGCTGCACCATCTGGTGCCGGGCGCGCCGGTGCGAACCTCGGCGCTGCGCGGGCTCGGGGCGGTCGCCAACGTGTTCGCGCTGGAGAGCTTCATGGACGAGCTTGCCGCCGCCCGGGCCGGGACCGATCCGGTGGCGTACCGGCTGGGCCTGCTCGAGGGTCGCCCGCGCGCCGCCCGCGTGATCGCGCGCGCGGCGGCGATGGCCGGATGGGACAAGCGCGGTCCGGGCGGCGAAGGGCGCGGGATGGGGATCGGTTTTGCGCAATACAAGAACCGTTCCGCCTATGCCGCGGTGGTGGTGGAGGTGGAGGTCGATCAGGAGGTCCGCCTGCGCCGGGTGTGGTGCGCCGTGGACGCCGGCCTGGTGGTGAACCCGGACGGCATGCGCAACCAGTTGGAAGGCGGCATCCTACAGGCGGCGAGCTTCACCCTGAAGGAACAGATCACCTTCGGCGAGACCGGGGTAAGCTCGCTCGACTGGGAGAGCTACCCGATCCTGCGCTTCTCCGAAGTGCCGGAGGAGATCACCTGCGACCTGATCGATGCGCCGGAGGAACGCACGCTCGGCGTCGGCGAGTGCACCCTGGGGCCGACCGCGGCGGCGATCGGCAACGCGGTGGCGCACGCGCTGGGGGTGCGGATCCGGGATATGCCGTTCACGCGGGAGCGGATCGCCGCGATGCTGCTGGGCGCGTAGGGGCCGTGGGCGGCCACGCCCGATCGGCGGCGGCACGCGGACGGCGGACCGCGGACCGCGGACCGCGGACCGCGCAGAATGGGATTGACGACGTCGGACCAGAACCATATAAATGTCCTACCTCAGGAGAACCGCCATGGCCGATCCCCGATCGCGGCGCGCACTGTCACCGGCCCGCCCGCGCGGCATGGCGGAGGTGCAGCAGCCCCTGAGCCCGCCCTCCTTCCGCTCCGCCCCGAACCCTGCGCTCGACCGCGCGATGGCCGAGCTGGCGGCAAAGGGTGCGATCACCGGCGCGCGCTCGCAGAAAATCTCCGCCCGGGTCGATCCCGGCGTGCTGGCGGCGGCGGGGGAGCGGCTGGGGCTTGCCCATCCGTCCGACGTCATCAACGCCAGCCTGGCGCTCGCCGCGGCGCCGGACCGGTTCAAGGCCTGGCTGCGCACCACCACCGACCGGCTGACGGACGATTTCGAACCGGCCCTGTGATGCCGGCCCGATGACGCGGCCCCAATGACGCCTCCCTGGGGCCTGACCGCGGCCGATTTCGCAGCCCGGCACGACCCGGACGCGTTCCCCGCTTCCCTGCCGCGGCGCGACCGGGCCGCGCTGCCCTTCGATCCCGCGGCCGTGCCGCCGGACAGGGCGGTGATGCTGGACACCAGCGTCTATATCCAGCGGCTGCGCGGCAAGCTGCCGGCGCCGATCATCGCCTGCATCGATGCGCGGGTGGTGCGCCACAGCGCCGTCGCCTGCGCCGAACTCGCGATCGGCGCCGGGCTCCTGGAACCGTCGCATCCCGCCACGGCGCGGAACCGCGCGGTCATCGCCACCTTGCTCGGCACGATCAGCGCCACCGACATCGTCGCCCCGAGCGCCGCCGCCTGGGGCGAGGCCGGCATGATCGCCGGCATCCTCGCCCGCACCCAGTACACCACCCAGCCCCGGCAGGCGCGCGATCCCGGGCGCGACCCCGGCCCCGCCGGCGGCCAGGACGCCATCCGGCGCCGGCTGCTGAACGATGCGCTGCTGTTTCTGGGCGCGCGCGAACAGGGCGCGGTCCTGGTCAGCATGGACAGCACCGACATGGACCTGCTGCTGCGCTTCCACCCGGACGCGCACGTGCTGCTGTTCGCATCGGGGTAGCCGGGCCGGGCGCCTCGCGCGGATGTCATCTCGACCCGCTGCCGGTGCGCTGCTAGCCTCCACGATCGTGGCGCGGGAGGAACGCATGCTCAGCAAGGCCCAGATCGCCGACTATAACGAGATCGGCGCGATCGTCGTACCGGATGTCCTGACCGCGGCGGAAGTCGCCGAACTTTCGCGCGTGACCGACGACTTCGTCGCCCGCGCCCGCGGCCTCACCGCCCACACCGATATCTACGACCTGGAAGACAGCCACACGCCGGACGCCCCCCGGGTGCGCCGCATCAAGGCGCCGCACCTGCATCACCCGGCCTACGCCGCGCTGGCCCGCCATCCGCGCATCCTCGCCGTGCTGGCCGCTCTCTGGGGGCCGGATATCCGTTTCGACACCGCCAAGCTCAACATGAAATCGGCCGGCTTCGGCGCGCCGGTGGAATGGCACCAGGACTGGGCGTTCTATCCGCACACCAACGACGACCTCGCCGCCGTGGGCGTGATGATGGACGACATGGAAGACGCGAACGGCCCGCTGCTGATCGTGCCCGGCAGTCATCGTGGCCCGGTGTTCGACCACCACGCCGACGGCGTCTTCTGCGGCGCGATGAACCCGAGCCGGGGCGACGTCGACTACGCCGCGGCGATCCCGCTCACCGGCCAGGCCGGGTCGATCACCGTGCACCATGTGCGTGCGGTGCACGGCTCGGCGCCGAACACCTCCGCACGTGACCGCCGCCTGCTGCTGTTCCAGTTCCGCGCCGCCGACGCCTGGCCGCTGCTGGGCTTTCCCGCCGGCATCGCCGCCTACGATGCGCTGATGGTGGCGGGCCAGCCGCGCGCGCCGCGCCTCGCCCCGGTGCCGGTGCGACTGCCGCTGCCGCCGGCGGCGCTGCAAGGTTCCCTCTACGAGAACCAGAAGGGCATGCGGCACCGGTTCTTCGATACCCAGGACGCGCCGCGCCAGCCCCAGCCGGCCAAGTAGGGTCCCCGATGTCCGACACACCGCCGCCGGAACCGCTGTTCGACCGCACCCCTGCCTTCGCCACCGGCGGCCCCGCCGACGGGCCGCCCGATCCGATCGTCTATGACGGAACCGCCCGCGCCCTGCGCCAGCGCACCGTCAATTTCGCCGCCAAGCGCCTGGTGGACATGATGTTCGTCACCGGGCTCGACCGCGCCACCGCCGAGCGGCACCTGCGCTGGCGCCCCGCCGCGATCCCCGGCGGGCTGGCGGCCCGCCCGCAGCCAGACCCCGGCATCGCCGGCGCGCTGGACGCAGCGCTCGCCGCCGGCCGGGTCACGATCGACACCGACGACGGCGACCGCAGGGTGACCGTCCGCTGGACCGACCCGACGTTCGGACCGCCGATCGCCGGCCACGCGATCGCCCGTCCCGGCTACGGCGGCATCCTCCTCGGTCCCGCCACGGAACCAGGTTTCGACCCCGCCCCGATCGCGCGCGCCGCCGGCACGCCCGGGCACGCCTGGCCGCTCGGCGATGCCGTCGCCCCGCCGCCGCCGGCCCCGGCGCTGGCGGACGCGGCGGCAGCCCTGTTCGCCGGCTCCCCCGGGATCTACGGCGTGCTGGCGGCCACGCCCGAGCGGGTCCTGTTCGAGCGCTACAGCGCCTTCGGCACCCCCGACCGCCCGACGCCGAGCTGGTCGATGACCAAGGCGATCACCTGCACCCTGATCGGCCGCCTGATCGCCGAGGGCTGGCTGCACTCGGTGCACGACCCGGCGCCGGCGCCATTGTGGCGCGACCCGCGCGCGATGCAGCATCGCATCACCCTCGACCATCTGCTGCGCATGCGGTCCGGCCTCGCCTTCCCGGTGCTGACCGATGACGGCCGCGCCAGGCTCGGCTTCGAGAACAGCGCCGTCTACCAGGACGCCGGCGATGCGTTCGACGCCGCACAGCGCTCGATCGTCGCAACCGAGCCGGGATCGGTGTTCCGCTACGTCAACAGCGGCCCCAACGTGCTGGGCGCGATCCTGCGCGATGCCATCGAACGGCGCGGGCTGCCGTACTACGCGACCCTGTACGGGCTGCTGGCCGACCGGCTGGGGATGCGCAGCTATCAGCACTCGGCCGATATCGCCGGCAACCTGATCGCCTCGGGCGCCGGCTTCGCCACCCTGCGCGACTACGCCAAGCTCGGCGTGCTCTATGTGCAGGACGGCATGTGGGCGGGCGAGCGGCTGCTGCCGCCTGGCTGGGCGGACTACGCGCTCACCGCCACCCATACGGGCACCAGCTACGCCGCCTGCTTCCGCACCAACGGCGATCGTCTGTTCCGCGACCTGCCGGCGGATACGGCCTGGGCCTCCGGCGCGTCGGACCAGCGCGTCTTCATCCTGCGCCGCCAACGGCTGGTGGTCGCGGTCGCCAATGAAACCGATCATCCGATGGACCTGGCCGCGCTCGGCCGGTTCGTCGCGGCGGCGGCCGGATAGGGATCGGCATGATCGGCCGCTGCCGGCCGGCGCAACAGTTCGGTGCATGGCGCGACGACATGCCGGCGGTCCGCAGGTCCCGATCTTTTCGCGCGCCGCCGCCCGATGTGCCCCCGGCGACGAACGTTTCGGTATCTTCTCCCTCTCCCCCCGCAAGTGCGGGTGGAGAGGGAGAAGATACCGCGCCGGACTTGGCAGGTTCCGGAACAGGGCGGGCCGCGCGACCCCTGGCGGCACTGTTGTGCGCCCTCGCCGTCTCCGCCTGCGCCACGGCCCCGCCGGTCGACACGGCGCTCATCCGGGACATGGCCAAGGCAACGCCGGAGGGCCGGATCAGCCTGCTCGAACATATGGACGAGGGCATCTCGGGCCAGAAGTTCGTCGGCGGCAACAAGGTCGAGCTGCTGCGCAACGGCCCCAAGACCTATGCGGCGATGGCGCAGGCGATCGAGGGCGCGACCCGCGAGATCGACCTGGAAAGCTACACCTTCGACGGCAAGATCGGATCGCAGTTCGCCAATCTGCTACTGGCGAAACGGGCGGAAGGGGTCGAGGTCAACCTCGTCTACGATGCCTGGGGTTCTATGGATACGACCCCAGCACTGTTCCAGAAACTGCGCGCCGGCGGGGTGCACGTGCTGGAATTCAACCCGTTCCACCCCAATCCCCGCGTGCCGGTGGACCTCAACCGGCGCGACCATCGCAAGCTGCTGGTGGTCGATGGCGAGGTGGCGATCACCGGCGGCGTGAACATCAGCCGGGTGTACGAGAACGGACCGCCGCCGCCAGGCACGCCGGCCAATGCCGATACGCTCCCCTGGCGTGACACCGACGTGCGCGTCAGCGGACCCGCCGCCGCGGAATTCGAGCATATGTTCATGAAAACCTGGCACCAGCAGCACGGCCCGCCGATCGGCCCGCCCGTGCGCTCCCCGGGCTGGATGCGCGGCAAGGCGGTAGTGGAAGCGGTCGACGGCACGCCCGACAAGGACCGGCCGGCGATCTACCGCACCCTGCTGGTCGCGATCACCCTGGCCCGCAAATCGGTGCATCTGACGACCGGGTTCTTCGCGCCGACCCCTGAACTGCGCCACACCCTGGAACGCGCCGCCCGGCGCGGCGTCGACGTGCGGATCATCGTGCCGCACCACAGCACCAGCTCGCTGGCGATCGCCGCCGGCCGCGCCGATTACGGCGACCTGCTGGAATCGGGCGTGCACATCCTGGAGCGGCACGGCGTCGTGCTGCACGCCAAGACCGCGGTGATCGACGGGGACTATTCGATCGTCGGTTCGTCGAACCTCGATTGGCGCAGCGTGGTCTACAACAACGAGATCGACGCAGTGGTGATCGACCGGGATTTCGGCCGCCAGATGGAGGCGCTGTTCCGGCAGGACGAAGCCCATTCGACACCGGTCACGCTGCGTGCATGGGAAGACCGGCCGCTCGGCGAGCGGCTGGAAGAATGGACCGCCCGGCTGATCGAGCCGCTGCTGTAATACCGATCATCGGAATGTTTGACATCCGCAAGCAAGGCCGGGGGGGCAGAGCCCCCCTGGCCTTCCTTGCGGATATCAAACAGCTCGCGAATCGGCATCCAGCGCGGCTCGCAAGGTGACCGCATGCAGACCCTGTGCGGCGAGCGCGGCGAGCAGGGCGGGCAGCACTGTCAGCACGACGGGCGTTCCGTCTGCGCCGACGGCGGAGGCGCCGTCGTGCAGCAGCAGTATGTCGCCGGCCGCCAGTCCTCGGGTCAGCCGCGCCAGGACCAGGGCCGGATCGTTGCAGATCGTATCTTTACCGCGCCGGGTCCAGGCGACGTGGCGCAGGCCGGTGCCGGCCAGGGCGGGGTCCAGCATCGGCCCGCGGATGCCGAACGGGGCACGGACGAAGCGTGGGGGCGTGCCGGCGGCGGCGGTCAGCGTTGTCTGGGCGGTGCGCAGTTCGCGGCGGATCGCCCAGGGGGTTTGCAGGGCGAATCGCTTTTCATGGCGGTCGGAGTGGTTTTCCACGGCGTGGCCGCGCGCGGCGATATCCCGTACCAGGTCGGGGTGCGCTTTGGCGCGGCGGCCGACGCAGAAGAAGGTGGCGCGGGCGCCGCGCCGGTCCAGCAGGTCGAGCACGCGGGGGGTGACGGCGGGGTGCGGCCCGTCGTCGAAGGTCAGCGCGACCTCACGGCGTGCGGCCGCCGCGGCCGGCAGGCGGACCAGGGTGGGACCGATCCAGCGGTTGCCCGGTGCGAGCCCGAGCAGCCCGAGGGCCGCGTGGTTGGCGATCAATGCGCCCAGCACGGCCGGCCAGGCGCCTGGTGCGGCCGCCAGCGCCGGCAGTGCAGCCGCATGCATGGCAAAGGTCGCGACCAGCGCCGGCGCCGGCCGCCAGCGCTGTGGGTCGGCCTGTCGTCCGATGGCGCGTCGGGATTCGCGAAGCCTGGCCATCATCGCCCTGAAAGTCGAAGCCGCGGAAAGTCGAAGCCGCGCCGTCGCGCCGGCCGACACGCGACCGGTGCGACGGCTCATGCCGAAGCGGCGGGAATAGCGCGGGACAGGGAAATGCACAAAGGCTCCGGAGCAGTGCTCCGGAGCCTTCGCATTGTCTTCAGTCCAGGACGCCCAAGCGGCCCTGGTTACGCGACCGGACGCTTGACGGCGACGATCCAGTCCGCGGCAACGGGCGTCGGCTGAGGCCAATGAGACACTGGATCACCTCCTTTCGGTTGTTGTGGGGGGACGCGCATCCTGGCACCCGGGCGCAGGACAGGCAAGGAAATCCCGCGCGCTACTGCGCGACCCAGCCCCCGTCGATCGACAGCGGCGCCCCGGTGATGGTGGCGGCGAACTCCGAGCACAGGAACACCGCGAGCCCGCCGATCTGTTCCGGCGTGGTGAATTTCTCCATCGCCTGCTTCTCGGTCAGGAACTCGTGCTTCTCGTGCGCGACGTCGGTGCCCTGCTGCTTCGCCTTGTCTTCCAGTTGCTTTTCCACCAGCGGCGTCAGCACCCAGCCGGGGCAGATCGCGTTCACCGTGATGCCGTTGTTGGCGAGTCTCGATCGCCGCCACCTTGGTCATGCCGACGACGCCGTGCTTGGCGGCGACATAGGCGACCTTCTGCGGGCTCGCCACCAGACCGTGCGCCGAAGCGATGTTGATGATCCGCCCCCAGCCCCGCTTCTTCATCCCCGGAATCGCCGCCTTCATGCCGTGGAATACCGCCGAGAGGTTGATGGCGATGATCTGATCCCATTTCTCCGTCGGAAAATCCTCCACATTGGCAACGAACTGGATGCCGGCGTTGTTCACCTGGATATCGACGGCGCCGAGCTTCGCCTCGGCGTCGGCCACCATCGCGGCAATCTGTTCCGGCTTTCGACATGTCGGCGCCGCTGTAGAACGACGCGCACGCCGAATTCGGCGGCGATCCCGGCACGCAGGGTCTCGATCGCGCCGGGATCGCCGAAGCCGTTCAGCATCAGGTCGGCGCCCTCGGCCGCCAACGCGCGGGCGATGCCGAGACCGATGCCGCTGGTCGATCCGGTGACGAGGGCGACTTTGCCTTTGAGGCTCATGGGAAGAATGCTCCGATGCAGTGACGGGATCAGGCGAGATAGTCGTGCAGCACCTCGCCGTACGGCAAGGTGAGATCGGCGACGATGTGCCGGCCGAACAGGATCTTGCGCACCGGCAGGTCGGCCACCCGGCAGTTCACGTGCGGCACCAGGTGCAGCCGCGCCGGGCCGGCCCAGGCGCCCTTCAAGGTGACGTCGGCCAGATGGTAGCCGACGAGTTGCACGATCTTGGGCCTGCCGTCCACGTCGGGGATGAACTTCAGGTTGACATTCAGCTTGCCCATCGCCGCCAGGGTCTCGCCATGGTCCTGCGCCAGGGAGACGTATTTGTAGGCCATGGTGCCCAGCGCCACCTCGTGCGCGGCATAGCGCAGCGTGCCGGTCAGGGTGTCATGGTGGACCGCCAGATCCGGCTTGCCGATCTTCTTCGGGAAGCCCCAGATCTCGCGCCCGCCGGTGGTCGGGCTTTCGTCGTCGAGGAACATCATCGCCGAGTAGTTGCACGGCGTTCCGTTCCACTTCGCGGCGATGTTGATGCCGCATTCCTGGTACGCACCGAAACCGGAACTGTCGAGCATCTTCATCCACTCGAAGATCGCGTGGTTGCCGTCCGGCTCCAGCGGTTCGGGCAGCATGGCGCGGATCGCATCTGGATCGGATTCGTAGTGGATCAGCAGGTATTCGCGGTCGATGAAGCGGTAGGGGCCTTTGGGATAGCTCGGACTGGCGAGCGGCATCGAGGAGGATGCCAGGATCTCGTCGCGGGTCATGCGCGGCTCCTTCGCGGTTCGTTCGGGGGGGTTCGTCACACCGGTCGGCGGTCGGCGCGTCGGGCGGCTTTCCGGGCACGATGCCGCGCGTCGCGATCAGTCTCGCTTCGACCATCGTACCCGGACCGCTCTCTTGTTCATTTTGACCGCTCTCTTGCTCATTCTGCTCGAAAGCCGCCAGAGCCTGCATGAAAAATCACCGCATGTTGCCGTATTGTCATGCCGGACCTGCCGAGGGCATGGCACCACCCAACGGCAGAATGTCGCAGGAGGCTCGCATGGATGTCGCACCGACCGTTCCCGTGGACGCCGAGCCCGCCGCCGCGCAACCGCACCGGCCGCCCGGCTCCGACCAGGTGGCGCTCGTGCTGCAAGGCGGCGGCGCGCTCGGCGCGTACCAGGCCGGGGTGTACGAGGCCCTGCACGAAGCCCGCATCGAACCCGAATTCGTCGCCGGCGTGTCGATCGGCGCCATCAACGGCGCGATCATCGCCGGCAACGCCCCGGACCGCCGTCTCGATCGGCTGCGTACCTTCTGGGAGACGATCACGGCCCGCCCCGCCGGCGCCTGGTCCTGGCCCTTCCCGGTCGACGGCGACGAACCGCGGCGCGCGGTCAACACCCTCGCCGCCATGCAGGCGATGATGTTCGGCCAGCCGGGATTCTTCGTCCCCACCTCGCCGAACCCGTGGCTGAGCCCGCGCGGCTCGCGCACTGCCACCAGCCTCTACGACACCGCGCCGCTGCGCGAGACCTTGCTGCGGCTGATCGATTTCGATCTGCTGAACAAGGGCGCGGTGCGCTACGCCGCCGGCGCGGTGGCGATCCGGTCCGGGAATTTCGTCTATTTCGACACCACGGAGGCGGCGCTCGGCCCCGAGCACGTGATGGCGAGCGGCGCCCTGCCCCCCGCCCTGCCGATGGTGCGGATCGGGTCGGAGTGCTACTGGGACGGCGGTCTCGTTTCCAACACACCCCTGCAGCACGTGCTCGATCACGCCGGCGCGGCGCGCATGTTGCTGTTCCAGATCGACCTGTTCAGCTCCCGCGGCCGCCTGCCGCGCGACATGATGGACGTGCTCGGCCGCGAGAAGGACATCCGCTACTCAAGCCGCACCCGCATGGTGACCGACACCTACAAGGAACGCTACCGCGAGCGCCGGCTGCTGCGCGGGCTGCTCGCCAAGGTGCCGGAGGAACGGCTGACCGCCGAGGAGAAGGCAATGAAGGCCGCCTGCGACAGCCTGCCCGAGCTTACGATCCTGCACCTGATCTACGAGCAGGCCGCCTACGAAGGCCAGGCCAAGGACTACGAGTTCAGCGCCGCCTCGATGCGCGAGCACTGGCAGGCCGGCTACCACGACACCACGACCACCCTGGCGCGCAAGGCCTGGGTCCGGGTCGGTGCCAGCCCGACCGGGATCGTGGTGCACGACGTACACCGGATCGAGGAAGGCTGACGCCTTCCCCCTCTCCCCCCGCAAGGGCGGAGGGAGAGGGAGAAGGGCAGTGATGCACGGCGTCCCAGCCGACGTACATCGGCCTTGGCGGCGCCGGCAGTCCCCCCGCAACCCCCGAGCGGGGGGAAACCTCCCCCACAGCCCGCGCTACTTCCCGATGCAGAACTGCGAAAAGATGCGGTCCAGCACGTCCTCCACCCCCACCTCCCCGGTGATGCGCCCGAGCGCCCGCAGCGCCTGACGCAAATCCTCCGCCCGCAACTCCGCGAGCGGCGCCGCCAGCGCACGATCGAGCGCCTCCGCCGCCGCGATCAGCGCGGCCCGATGGCGCGCGCGGGTCAGCGGCGGCGGCCCGGCCGCATCCGTGAGCCGCACGGCCTCCGCCGCCAGCCGGTCGCGCAAGTCCGCCAGCCCGGCCCCGGTCGCCGCACTCACCCCCAGAACTCCCTCCGGCACCACGCCGCCGAGGTCGATCTTGTTGGCAACCCGCACGGCCTCCGTCCGCTCCCCTGCCGGCGCGCCGGCTTCGGCAACCGCGATCACCAGGTCGGCCGCGTCCGCGCGGGCGAGGGCGCGCCGCACGCCCTCCGCCTCGACCGGATCGGCCGCCTCGCGCAGCCCGGCGGTATCGACCAGGGTGATCGGCACGCCGCCCAACACCACGCGGGTTTCCAGCGCATCGCGCGTCGTCCCGGGCGTAGCGGAGACGATCGCCACGTCGCGCTCCGCCAGGGCGTTCACGAGGGAGGACTTGCCGACGTTGGGCGGCCCGGTGACGGCAAACACCAGCCCTTCGCGCAGCCGCTCGCCGCGGCGGTTGTCGGCCAGATGCGCGGCGATCTCGGTACGCAGCGCCACGGTCTCGGCCGCGGCGGCAGCGGCGACCTCGGGCGGCAGGTCCTCGTCGGGAAAGTCGATCAGCGCCTCCTCCTGCGCCATCAGCCGCAGCAGCCGTTCGGACCAGCCGTGATAGAGATCGCCGAGCGCGCCCTCCAACTGGCGCAGGGCCTGGCGGCGCTGCGCCTCGGTCTCGGCGGCGACCAGATCGGCGACCGCCTCGGCCTCGACCAGATCCATCCGCCCGTTCAGGAAAGCGCGACGGGTGAACTCGCCCGGGGCGGCGGGGCGGGCGCCGGCGGCGACCAGGGCGGCGGCCACCGCCTCGGTGACGGCGCGGCCGCCGTGCAGATGCAGCTCGGCCAAGTCCTCCCCGGTGTAGCTGCCCGGCCCGGGCAGCCAGAGCACCAGCGCGTGGTCGAGCAGCCCGCCGGCCGGATCGCGCAGGCGGCGCAGCGCGGCGCGGCGCGGCGGCGGCAGCCGGCCGGCGCACAACGCGCGCAGGGCCGCGCCGGCGGCGGGGCCACTCATCCGCAGCACCGCGATCGCCGCCCGCCCGGCGCCGGAGGCCGGCGCGAAGATCGTGTCCTCGTCCATGCGGGGAACAAGCGCCGGCAGGCGCCGGGGTCAAGCGCGACGTTCCGCCGTTGGCGCTGGGTACTGGAATGGCCGGCGCTTCGAGGAAACAAGACCAGGGGCTCTGCCCCTGGACCCCGCCAAGGGCTCGCCCTTGGAACCCTTCCGTTGGTTCCGTGCGTATGGGGGTGTCTCGGGTCCGGGACGGGGCTGCGCGAGGCGGGCTGCGGGGTCAGGGACAGGGCGCAGACGCGCCCTGTCCCTGACCCCGCAGCCCGCCTCGCGCAGCCCCGTCCCGGACCCGAGACACCCCCATACGCACGGAACCCAATAGATGGGGTCCAGGGGGCAAAGCCCCTTGGCCTTGCTTCCTCGAAGCGCCGATCATCCCAGTGACCAACGCCGACGGCGGAAAGCCGAACTCAGCCCAGGTACGCCCCGCCGTTCACGTGCATGGTCTGGCCGGTGACGAAGCGCGCCGCCGGCGAGCAGAGATAGGCTACCATCCCCGCCACCTCCTCGGGCCGCCCGCGCCGGCCGAGCAGGGTGCCGGGCAGGCTCGCCTTGCCGCTGTTGCCGCCGGCGGCAGCGCCGCGCAACGTATCGATATCGCCCGGCACGACCGTGTTCACCGTGATCCCGTCCGCCGCCAGCTCCTTCGCCAGCGCCCGGGTCAGGCCGATGATCCCGGCCTTGGCGGCGACCGCGTGCACCCGCCCGGTGGTGCCGGCATGGGCGGAAATCCCGCCGAGGTTGACGATTGCCCCGCCCCCCGCCGCGGCGATCGGCCCCGCCGCCGCCTGGGCGCAGAAGAACGCGCCGTCCAGGGTGGTTCCCATGATCTCCCGCCACTCCGCCGGCGTGATCTCGGCAAGTGGCGTCTGCCGACGGCGGGAAGCGTTGTTGACCAGCGCGTCCAGCCGGCCGAACCGCGCCACCGCCGCGGCGATCAGCCCGCGCGCCTGGGCGGGGTCGCTGATGTCGGCCAGGTGCACCGCCGCCTCCCCGCCCGCGTCGGCGATCAGGCGGGCGGTCTCGGCGCAATCGTCGGCGGAGTGCAGGGCGTGGACCATGACCCGGTAGCCGCCATGGGCAAGCGCCAGCGCGATGGCCCGCCCGATGTTCAGCGCGCTGCCGGTCACCACGGCGACCTTGCCGGCATTGGGCATCCCGGTCTCTGACATGTCCGCCTCTCCCCCCTTGGCGGGGTTTCCCCGCACGGCAATGCTATGCTGGCGGCGCAACAGGCGGAAGGGGCGGGACCAGGGTTCCGCAACCCGGATCGGCCGCGACTATCGGACCAGAACATGAAGTTCGCCGTCGAATGTCTCGTCCTACTGCTGTTGATTGCCGTCAACGGCGTGTTCGCGATGAGCGAGCTTGCCCTCGTGTCGGCGCGCCGCGCCCGCCTCGCGGTGCTGGAACGCAAGCAGGTCCCCGGCGCCGCCCGGGCCCGCTGGCTGGCCGAGGACCCGCAGCGCTTCCTGCCCACCGTGCAGGTGGGCGTGACCCTGGTGAGCGTGTTCATCGGCGTCTTCGGCGGCGCCCAGTTGTCGGACCAGGTGGAGACCTGGCTGCGCCGCCTTGCGCTGCCGACCACCATCGCCGGACCGCTGGCGCTGGCGATCGTGGTGGTCGGGACCACGTATCTCACGCTCGTGCTGGGCGAGCTCGTGCCGAAGCAGCTCGCGCTGCGCCGGCCGGAAGTGCTGGCCGCCCGTCTGGCCCGGCCGATCTTCTGGACCGCGCGGCTCACCGGCCCGGCGGTATGGCTGCTCGGCCGCTCGACGGCGCTGGTCCTGCGCCTGTTCGGCCTGACCCGCTTCGCCACCGAGGCAGTGACGGAGGAAGAACTGCGCGCCCTGCTCGCCGAGGGGGCCCAGGCCGGGGTGCTGGAGATGGAGGAGCGCGACATGATCGAGCGCGTGCTCCGGCTCGCCGACAAGCCGGTGCGCGCCCTGATGACGCCGCGCACCGAGCTGGTCTGGATCGACCGCACCGACCCGGCGAAGGAGATCGTCGCCACCCTGAAGGCCTCGCCGCACTCGCGCTTCGTCGTCTGCGACGGCGCGGTGGATAACGTCGTCGGCGTGGTGCAGGCGAAGGATCTGCTGGATCGCATCCTGGGCGGCGGCGACCTGTCGCTCGCCGCAGCACTGCGCCAGCCGATGGTCGTGCCGGATACGGTCAGTGCGCTCGACGCGCTGGAGCGGCTGAAGGCCGATCCGCTCGGCATGGCGCTGGTGATGGACGAATACGGCAGTTTCGAGGGCGTCGTCACCGCCGCCGACGTGCTGGAGGCGATCGTGGGCGATCCCACCGACGCCGCCCCACCGCCCGGCACGCCGGCAGGGGCCACGGAGCAGGTGTTGGTGATGGACGGGCTGATGCCGGTCGACGAGGTGAAAGCGCGTCTCGCTCTGCCGGAACTGCCGGCCGAGGGCAGCTATCACACGATCGCCGGCCTGGTGCTGGCGCTGCTGCGGCGGGTGCCACGGGAAGGCGACCGCATCGTCTTCGGCGGCTGGCGCTTCGAGGTGGTGGCGATGGACGGCCGCCGGGTGGACAAGGTGCGCGCCAGCCGGGAGGCGGTGCCGGGATGACGGCGGCCACGATGTCCCCGGCATGAACCCCCACCCGCAGATCCGGCCCGGCGGGCGGTCCCGGAAAACCTAGATGCCGCGCAGGCGGAAGGCGATTTCCCCTTCCAGGGTGCCGCCGGGCGGCAGCACGACGAGCCCGGTGTCGCCGCGGCTGCCGGCCCGGTTCACCGCATCGGTCATGTGGCTGACCGGCTCGACGCAGAAATAGGGCGCCCCGGGCGGCGTGTAGACGACGACATGGCGGAAGATCGCGCTGGCCTCGATCGCGACCGTCACCGGCTCGGGCGCCAGGGTGATCTCGGCCCGCCCGTCCCAGCCGGCGAATACGTGATCGAGGGCGAGCGGTGCCGATGCGCCGGCCGGCCGCATGGTCCCAGCCTGCCGGGACGGGCACCAGTTCGGTCGGCAACTGACCGGAGTCGGTCAGCCAGACGCCGGTCGCGGCGAACCGCAGGCTGGCAGCGGCGGCGCGGGGGAAATACGGGTGCAGGCCGAGGCCCGCAGGGGCCGGCCCCTCGTGGCGGTTGGTCATGCGCAGCCCGACGGTCAGCGCGTCGGGGGCAAGGTCGAAACGCAACGCGGCTTCGAACGGGAAGGGCCACAGGGCGAGGTCTGCGACGCTCGCGGGATGCAGCAGGCGCAGCCGGGCCGCGTTTGCCGACACCTCGGTCAGGCACCAGGGCCGGATCCAGCCCAGGCCGTGGATCGGCAGCGCGAAGCTGCGGTCGGCCCGGGCCAGCACGTGCTCCTGCCCCGCGAAGGTGAAGCGGCCGTTGGCGATCCGGTTGGAGAACGGCACCAGCGGAAAGGCGGCCAGCCGGCGCGCGGGGCCCGCCAGCATCGCCGCGGGCTCCGGCTGGCGCAGGATATGCCGGCGGCCGAGCCGCCAGCCCACGATCGCGCCACCGGTCTCGGGGGCCAGGACCAGCGAGGCATCGCCGGCGGACAGGCTGATCATGCGTCCGATCCCTTCGGTGCTGTTCCTCGGCGATCCTGTCACCCGGCCATCCCGGCGGCACGGATCGTCACCGCCGATCGTCGCCGTGGGATCACGTGCGCCCGGACGCAGCCTGGCGGCTACCGTCCGCCGCTGATGGTTCGGGTCACGGCCGCACCGACGGCGGCGCCGGCGCCGAGCGCCATCACGCTCGCGGCAAGGGCATTGATCCCAAGCCCCAGAAGCACGGCCGGAATCCATGGCGTCGCCGGCGGTCGCGGCCCGGCCTGGTTCTTGGCATGTGGCATCGTCGCAGCTCCTTCCGAGGCCAGTCCAGCACGCGCCGCCGGCCCCGACAACACAGAGGAAGCATGCAACACGGGAGGATCGCGGTCGCCCGTCGCGACGCGCTGGCCCCGCCGGCCGATCCGCGCCAGACTGGCCGCTCCAGGCGGCTCGCCCCGGGTCTCGCCGTGCGGAGCACCGGAAGGCCGGCCGCCCATGTCACCGGGAGGGTGCGCCATGATCCGCAAATTCGTCACCGTCTATCCAGGCCATGTCGATCTGCCCGACATGGGTCAGGACGCCACGCCGGCCAATGAGCGGCGATTTTCCAACGAGCACCTCGCCTCCGTGTTCGAGAAGACCGAGGCGGTGGCGAAGCAGCTCGACCGCTTCGGCTGGGACACGCTCTGGCTCGCCGAGCACCATTTCCAGCACGAGGGCTACGAGGTCCTGCCCAACATGCTGATGATGGCGGTGCACCTGCGCGCAGGTGACCGCAACGTCTGCGCATCGGCTGCGGCTTCAACATCGCACCGATGTGGCACCCGCTGCGGCTCGCCGAGGATTACGCCGCAGCCGACATCCTGACCAAGGGCCGCACCGTGTTCGGCGTCGGCCGCGGCTACCACACACGCGAGGTGGAGACCTTCGGCGCGCCGATGCTGCGACCAGAACGCCAATCGCGAGCTGTTCGAGGAGCAGGTCGAGATCGTCTTCAAGGCGTTCGACAACGAGCGCTTCTCCCACCACGGCACGCACTACACCTTGCCGCCGCGCGGTGCCGTATCGCGGCTACGAGCTGGAAGACCTCACCCTGGTGCCGCGCCCGGTGCATCGGCCGGTGGAATGCTGGCAGCCGATCGTCAGCGCCAACCCGCGCGGGCTCGACTTCATGGTCCGCCACGGCATCAGGGGCATGGTGGGTGGCGGCGCCGCGACCATGGCCGAAGGCCCGATCCTGGGCTACCAGGAAGCCGCGGCGCGGGCGGGCAAGGACCTGAAGCTGGGCGAGAACCTGGCGATCGGCATCTTCTTCCACCTGGCCAATACGCGCGAGCAGGCGATCCGCGAGATCACCCCGTTCTACGAGGAGCACGTGAAGATGTTCGCCCCGCTCGGCTTCGTGCCGGGGATCACGCCGGCGCAGGTGGCGGCGGTCGGCCGCCGCGGCGGCTGGGCTGCCGCCGAGGTGCCGACGGTGGAACACTACATGAAGCTCGGCGCCTGGTTCGCCGGCACCCCGGCGCAGCTCGTCGCGCACCTGCAGGGCATGCAGGAACGCTTTCCCGGGCTCGAGACCATCAACCTCAGCACCAGCATGGGCACGCCGAAGGCGGTGATGCTGGAACAATTCCAATGGGTGGCGGAGGCGGTGATGCCGGCGTTCCGCGCTTCGTCCTGATCCTTTACGAACCGGGTTGCACTTGCTCCCCCGGCGCGCGCTACACTGTGCCCGTTTGCCCCACCGCGCGGCCCGCCTTTCCCCGGCCGAGGCGCAAGTCGAGGCTCCGGTGCTGACACAGCGAGAGACGATCCGCTTCCTGACGGCCAGCCAGGAACTCTGGCTGCGCCAGTTCCCGACCTTGTACCGGCGGGCGCAATGGCACCTGGCGAGCCATCTGGCGGTGCGCGCACAGGACGGCGCGGCCCTGGGCGAGCTCTATGGCCTGGTCAAGCAGGTCTTCCTGCTCGACGACGCCACGGTGCGCGAGCGGATCGGCGAGCTGCGCGGCCTTGGCCTGTGCGCGATCGATCCGGAGGACGGACCATTGTCGGCGCGCACCGTGGTACTGCCGACCCCGGTCCTGCTCGAACAGGTACGACACCTACCTGCGGGACGTCGGCGCGCGGCTGCTCGCGCTTGGCGCGGCGGTGGCAGGGGTGCGGTCCGGCCGGCTCGCGCCGGACGATGCGCCGACGCGCCAGGCCCTGCTGCGCGCGATCGAGACCAGCCAGGAGACCTGGATCGGCGCGAGCGAGCGGGTGTTCGATGCGGCCGGCCTGTCGCGCGCACGCCGGCTCGACGCGCGACGCCACCTGCTGTCGGCGTCGCATGGGGCGCTGCTCCTGATGGCACTCGCACGGCACTACGGATTGTCCCCGTTTCCCGACGACGGGGACGGGCTGCTCGCGGACCAGATGGCGGCAGGGTTGCTCGGCCTGATCCGGCAGAACTTCCAGACCACGCGCGATCATATCGCCTATCTGATGCAGCTCGGGTTGCTCGAGCGCCGGCCGGGTCGCGTGCTGCGGGTCGCCGTGGCCGAGGCGGCGCTGCCGCATTTCGATCGCGTCCTGGAGGAAGCCGGCAACGAGCTTGCCCGCCAGGCGGCGGCGCTGGCGGTTGGCGAACCGGACCGCGCATGGGGCTCCGCCGGCGCGTTTGCCTCAGCCGCCGACCTCGCCCCGCCGCGCCTGCTGCTCACCGGCCCGGGCGATCTGCCGGCGGAGATCGTGCTGGGCGCCGAGCCGCTGGTCATCGGGCGGGCTCCAGGGGCCGGACTGCTGCTGCCGTCGATCGAAGTCTCGCGTGCGCATTGCCGCATCGCCCTCGCCGCGGGCAGCGTGAGCGTCACCGACCTCAATTCGACCAACGGCACCTTCATCGATGGCGAACGCATTGCCGGCGCCGCGCCGCTGCCGCCCGGCGCCGTGCTGCGGGTCGGACCCTACCGTCTCACCTACGCCGATGGTGACGAGCGGGACGGAACGATGCGAGCCGATCGGGACGGCGCGACCTTGCGCCAGCGGCCGCCGCGCGCCTGATCCTGAACAAACCGGGAAACCCGCCGAGTCTCCCGCCGCCCGATCCGCCGGGTGCGGGCGGGATGTTTCGTCGGGTTGGCTCCCCCCGATCACGCCAGAAAGCACCGCCTATCCTTCCTGTTCGCGCGTCCGGTCGCACGCGGTAGGGTTTCTTCGTCCCGGGATGCCGGGACACTGGCTTCCCCAGGCCAGCCGAACAGTGGAGCGGTCGTCTTGCCCCTCCGACGATCGACTCCGCTGTCGGCACCGGGTCGCGCCGAGCATGTCCAAGCGTAAGCCAAAACTCGGTGCGCGAACTTCCCCAGGTTCGCCATGGCAACCCCGGTGCCACCTATTTTTTTCGCTGCTGCCGGCTGTTGTCGATGACACCGGCCCCGAGGCGGCGGTAGCGGCGCCGATGTCACGACGCAGGAACTCACGATATCGTGTTTGCGCCACCTGAAACCGCTGCCGGCCGGCGATGAAGAATGACGCTTGGCCGCGATTCTGCCGCCCTCGCCGCAGCCTGCCGATCACATATCCCGCGGCTCGGTCACCGAAATAGCAAACTCGTTGTAACGCCCGCAGGTATAGTAAGGAGTAGCACCTGAGGCTCCCGGCTTACAGCGAGAGAACGCATGTCTCCACCCAGACCCAGCGGCGCGGGTCGCATGTTGCGAATCGGCCTGAGAGGCGCCGGGTTCGTCGGCGCGACCTTGCTCGTCGTTCTCCTGGGGGCCCGTCACCTGGGCGAGGTCGGGAACAGCCTGGATCGCCTGGCCGAGGCGCGCCTGCATAGCGCCGCGATCGCCGCCGCCCGCACCCTGGATGACGATTTCGCCCGCTTCGCGCGCCTGGCCGGAGGGGTGGCGCCCGGCGACCTCCATGGCGACCGGCTGGCGCTCACCGCCCGGCTGCTGCGCATGCAGATCGCGCTGCCGGGCACCAGCGAGGTGTTTGCCGCCAGCGCCGCCGGCCGGCTGGTCGCCGCGTCCGACCCGTTGCCGGCAAATGCGCCCGAACTGACCCAGCAGGCCTGGTTCGTCGCCGCGCTGCAGCCGGGCGCCCAGGGCCTGTCGATTGCCCGCGCTCCGGCCGACTGGATGCGCGCCGAGCCGAGCCTGGTGCTCACCATGCCGGTGCGCGACGCAACCGGGACCCTCGTCGGGCTGGTCGGCGCCGCGGTGCCGCCGGGCGAAGTGCGCCGCCTGCTCGAGCGCGCACCGCTGCCCGCCGGCGCCAGCCTGCGCCTTGTCGGCGCGGCCGATACGGTGCTCGCCGCCACCAACGTGGTGCCGGTCCCGTCCGGGCCGGGGGCGGAAAACTCGGCGGACCCGGCGCGGCTGATTGCGCGCATCGCCCTGCGTGGGACGCCCCAGGACCTCTCGGTGACCGCGCCGCTCCCGCTGGCGCCGGCGCGGATCGTCGCCACGCTCCCGCAGGCGGTTGCCTGGTCCTCCGGCTGGCCCGTGCTGCGCGGCGAGGTGGCGGGCTTCGGGCTTGAGTTGCTGGGCCTCTGGGCCGTGCTGGGGCTGCTGTTGCTGCCGCGCGGCTGGCTCGGGCGCGCCCGCGTCGCGACGGGGGGCGCCGGCGCGGCAATCCCGCTTTCGTCAGGCGATCCGCCGGACGCGGAGGCGATCCCGGCCGGGTCCCACGTCCGATCGGTGGCGGGTCCGATACCGGAGCCGTCCGCCATGCCGCCCGGCCAGGACGCCGCTCCGATCGCCGAACCGGCCCTGGCCAGCGCGGCGGAGCTGGCGGCGGCGGAAGCCCGGGCGGCGGCGGCGGAAGCCGCGCTCGGCGTCGCGCGCAGTACGATAGAAACGATCCGCCGCGAACAGGAACTGGCACTGGCGGCGATCGGCCACGACATGCGCACGCCGATGCAAGGCGTGCTCGGCATCTGCGATCTGCTGCTGGATGGCGCGCTGGAAGACGAGCAGCGGCATTGGGTGGAGCATTTGCGCGCCAGCGGGGTCGCGCTGCTGTCGCTGCTCAACGGCCTGCTGGCCATCGCCGGCCGCAGTGCCGTCCCGGCCGCAGCCACCGACCTCGCCGGCCTGCTCGAAGACACCACCACCCTGTTCGCGGCCGAGGCCGCGGCCAAGGACACCCTGGTCGCCACTCGGCTCGATCCCACCTTGTACGGGGCCTGGCAGGTAGATGCCGCGCGCCTGCGCCAGATCGTCGTCAACCTGCTGGCCAACGCGGTCAGCCGTACCCATGCCGGGCGGGTGGAGTTGCGCGCCGCTCCGGAGCCGGGGCCGCAGGGGCGCAGCGCGCTCCGCATCACCGTCGCCGATACCGGGCCGGGCATCGCGTCCACAGACCAGGAGCGTATCTTCGAACCCTTCCAGCGCGCCGACACGGCGGTCGAGGGGCTCGGCCTCGGCCTGGCGCTGTGTCGGGAAAATGCCCGTGCCATGGGCGGGACCGTGACGGTGGAAAGCCGGCCCGGGGAGGGGGCCGCGTTCACTCTGCTCTTCCCGGCCGACCCGGAGATGCCGGCGGCACGCCCGGCGGCGTTCGCCGGCCGGGCGGCACTGCTCGTAGGACTGTCGGAGCCGTCCCAGGCAGCGGTGCGCGCGCAGTTCGAGCAGTTCGGCTTCGGCGTCGAAACCGCGGCGGACGGCTTTGTCGGCCTCGCGCTGGCAGAACGGGCCGTGGCCCTGCACGGTGCGCTTGATCTCGTGATCGTCGATCTCGGGGTGACCGGGATGGCCGCCAACTCGTTCTGCGTGCGCCTGCGCGGCACCTCCTTCGGCAGGTCCCTTGTGCTCGTCGGCCTCGCCGACCGGCCCGACGAGCCCCGCCCGGCGGGGGTGGACGTGCTGGTGCCGCGCACCGCCGCCGCCACCGAAATCGTCGCCGCCGCGACCGCACTGCTCGCCGGGCATCCGGCACTGTCCGCCCTGCTGCCGGCGGGTGCCGGTGCCACCGGCGGCCGCGTGCTGATCGTCGAGGACGACGAGACCAACCGGGTGCTGCTCACCGCCGCGCTGGCGCGCAGCGGCTTCACCGCCTTCCCCGCGGCGAGCGGCGAAGAAGCGGTGCGCATGGCCGAACACGACGGGCTGGACGCCGTGCTGCTCGATCTGCGGCTGCCCGGCATCGACGGGTGGGAGACGGCACGGCGGATCCGGGGCTTACCGGGCCGATCCGCGACCATCCCGATCGTCGCCCTGACCGCCCGCGGCGACGCGGCGGTGGAGGCGGAATGCCGCGCCAACGGCCTGACCGCCCTCGTGAGCAAGCCAGCCGACCTCAATCAGCTCGCGCAGCGCCTGCGCGGTTGGATTGCCGCCGGTCCGCGACCTGCCGCGCCCGCCCAACTTGCCGACCTCGGTGCACCGGCCTCTCTGGTCGCTCAGGTCTCCGGGCCATTCCTGGAAGCCATGGTCAGCGAAATCGGACTGGAACGGACCCGCGCCTGCGTGCAGGAGTTCCTGGACGAGGCGGGGACGAAATGCGTGCGCCTGGCGGAGCTGATCCCCGGCTGGGAATCCGGTGCCGTGGTGCGGCTGTGCGACGACCTGAAAGGGCTGGCCGATCTGTTCGGAGCAGTTGGGTTCAGCGAGACGCTGGAGGACCTGGCCGCGGCGGTGGAAACCGGCGCGCGTGAGACGGCCGCCGAGGCGATGACGCGGCTGGAAGCCGGCCTGCCGACCTTGCCCGACGCGATCTGGACCTGCCTTGCCGGGATCGAGCGCCGCCGCGCCGAACGGGGACGACGGGCGGCATAGGAAAGCGCGGGAGGCCGAGGCCGGCCCCCCCGCAGTCACCTGCTCAGAACGCCAGCGCCGTCGCCTGCACCACCAGCGGCAGGGTGCGCACCATCGCCAGCACGTCCTCCGGCACCGCGCTCGTCGACCGAAACGAGGCAGATCGCATCGCCGCCCTGGGCCGCGCGGCCGAGGTGGAAGGTGGCGATGTTGATCCCCGCGTCCGGCCAGCGTCGCGCCGAACCGGCCGATGAAGCCCGGGCTTGTCCTGGTTGGTCACATACAGCATGTGCGGCGCGAAATCGGCCTCCACCGGGATGCCCTTGATCTCCACCAGGCGCGGCCGCGTGCCGGCGAACAGCGTGCCGGCGACGGAGCGGGTCAGCTTGTCGGTCTCGATCGTGATGCGCACCAGGGTCTGGTATTCGCTCGGCCGGTCGTGCACGGTCTCGGCGACGTCGATGCCGCGCTCGCGCGCCGCGACCGGGGCGTTCACCATGTTGACGCCCTCCATCATCGGCGCCAGCAGCCCGGCCAGCGCTGCGGCGGTCAGCGGGCGGTGGTTCAGCGTCGCGGCCTGGCCTTCGTATTCGATGCGTGACGCGCCGGATCACGCCTTCGCGCGCCTGGGTGAGCTGGCCGGCGAAGGCGCCGAGCAGGCGGCAGAGTTCCATGTAGGGCTTCAGCCGCGGCGCATCCTCGGCCGAGACCGACGGCATGTTGATCGCGTTCGCCACCGCGCCGGTGAGCAGGAAGTCGCTCATCTGCTCGGCCACCTGCAGCGCGACGTTCTCCTGCGCCTCGGCGGTGGCGGCGCCGAGATGCGGCGTGCAGACCACGTTCTCCAGCGCGAACAGCGGGCTCGTCGGTGGCCGGTTCGGTCTCGAACACGTCGAGCGCGGCGCCGGCGACATGGCCGGACTGCGATCGCCTCGGCCAGCGCCGCCTCGTCGAGCAGGCCGCCGCGGGCGCAGTTGATGATGCGCACGCCCTTGCTTGCGTCTTCGCCAGCGCCTCGCGCGAGAGGATGTTGCGCGTCGCGTCGGTCAGCGGCGTGTGCAGCGTGATGAAGTCGGCGCGCGCCAGCAGCGTCGTCGAGCTCGACCTTCTCGACGCCGAGCTCCAGCGCGCGCTTCTCGGCCAGGAACGGATCGTAGGCGATGACCTTCATCTTCAGCCCGATGGCGCGGTCGGCGACGATCGAGCCGATGTTGCCGCAGCCGATCAGGCCGAGCGTCTTGCCGGTGAGCTCGACGCCCATGAAGCGGTTCTTCTCCCACTTGCCGGCCTTGGTGGAGGCGGAGGCCTCGGGGATCTGCCGCGCCAGCGCGAACATCATGGCGATGGCGTGCTCGGCGGTGGTGATGGTGTTGCCGTGCGGCGTGTTCATCACCACGACGCCGCGCGCGGTGGCCGATTTGACATCGACATTGTCGACGCCGATGCCGGCGCGGCCGACCACCTTCAGGTTGGTCGCGGCATCCAGCAGTTCGCGCGTGACCTTGGTGGCGGAGCGGATGGCGAGGCCGTCGTAGTCGCCGATGATGGCGCGCAGCTCGGCCGGCGACAGGCCGGGCTTCAGGTCGACGTCGATGCCGCGGGCGCGGAAGATTTCGACCGCGGCGGGGGAGAGCTTGTCGCTGATCAGGACTTTGGGCATGGGGCGGGTTCTTTTGCCAGGCGGGATGATCGGGGGTCCGCGCCCTCCCCCGCCCGCGCGCGGCGGAGGGGGGCCAGGCCGCCCCGGCTCGTCGCGGGCGTGGCCACGCAACGGACCGAGGATGGGGAGGGGGTCGGCGGAGGGAGAGCCTATTCGGCCGCGTGCGCCGGCGCGTATTCGGCGGCGACCTCGGCGTGCGCCCAGTCGAGCCAGGGCAGCAGCGCCGCGACGTCGGCGGTTTCGACCGTCGCGCCGCCCCAGATGCGCAGGCCCGGCGGCGCGTCGCGATAGGCGGCGATGTCGTAGGCGACGCCTTCCTTCTCCAGCAGCGCCGCGATCCGCTTCGCCGCCTTCGCCTGGTCCTCGGCGCGGCAGCGCGGCGAACCACGGGGCGGTGATCTTCAGGCAGATCGAGGTGCAGGAGCGCGTGGCCGGCATCCTCGGCCAGGAAATCCGACCCAGCCGCTGCGCGCGACCCAGGCGGCGATGGCGGCGAGGTTGGCCTCCGACCGCGCGATCAGCGCCGGCAGGCCGCCGATCGCCTCGGCCCAGCGCAGGCCGTCCAGCGCGTCCTCGACGCAGAGCATCGAGGGCGTGTTGATCGTCTCGCCCTTGAAGATGCCCTCGTTCAGCTTGCCGCCCTTGGTCAGGCGGAAGATCTTCGGCAGCGGCCAGGCGGGCGTGTAGGCTCTCCAGCCGCGCCACCGCGCGCGGCGACAGGGCCAGCATGCCGTGCGCCGCCTCGCCGCCCAGCACCTTCTGCCAGGACCAGGTGACGACATCGAGCTTGTCCCACGGCAGGGCCATGGCGAAGGCGGCCGAGGTGGCGTCGCAGATCACCAGCCCGGCGCGATCGGCGGCGATCCAGTCGCCGTCGGGCACGCGCACGCCGGAGGTGGTGCCGTTCCAGGCGAACACCACGTCGCGCGCGAAGTCGACCTGCGCCAGGTCGGGCAGCCGGCCGTACGGCGCGGCGAGCACGCGCGCATCGGCCAGCTTCAGCTGCTTGACGATGTCGGTGGCCCAGCCTTCGCGAGAAGCTCTCGAACGCCAGCACGTCGACCGCCGCGGGCGCCGAGCAGCGACCACAGCGCCATCTCCACCGCGCCGGTGTCGGAGGCCGGAACGATGCCGAGCCGCCAGTCGGCGGGCATGCCGAGGATCGCGCGCGAGCGCTCGATGACCTCGGCGAGCCGTGCCTTGGCCCGCGCTCGCGCGGTGGCTGCGGCCGAGGAAGGCGCCCGACAGCGCATCCAGCGTCCAGCCGGGACGCTTGGCGCAGGGGCCGGAGGAGAAATTGGGATTGGCCGGACGCACGTCCGGCCGGTTGGCGGCGAATGCCATTGCAGCTCTCCCTTTCAGAAGAGAAGCGCCCCGGTGGGGGGGCGTGACCCGGCGCGGGAGGTAGCGATCGGGCGGGAGGGTGTCAATGGCGACGACACGTCCCTTCAGGGCAATCGGGCGAGCGCCTGGATCGCCCTCCATGGCCGGCGCCCCCAGGGCCGGCTGCGAGAGACCGGGGGCAATCCGGATACCGACCCAAGCCCGGAGGGGGGAAAATAAGTTTCGATATCGCAACGATAAGGCCGCGCGTCCGCAGCACCGGCTCAGTCCGGAATTTGCGTCCCATCCGCCAAGGTCAGCCCCGCGCACCCGCGCCAGACCGGCCGCCGGTCCCGCCGACCCGCGGCGGGCAGGCACCACAGCGCGATAATGTCCGCCACGGAAACGGCCTTCGCTCGGGCGCACGCGTAGTCGGCCGCCGCCGCCTCGGCCTCCGCGCGCCCGCCGGGCACCAGGATCACCGGCCGGCGCCGCCGCCGCGAGGCGGGCAGCAGCGCGCGATCCACCCCGAGCATCCAGCCCAGCGGGCGCAGGATCGGCCCCAGCCGGGGATCGGCGGCCAGCATCTCCGCCATCGCCGGCTCGCGCAGCAGGTCTTCCATCTGCGTGCGGCCTGCGGCGGCTTGCGGCAGCAGCCGCAGCAGCCAGCGCCAGGACCGCGGCAGCCCAGGGCGCTCGGGCGGCGGGTCGGCCGGAGCGAAGCGCAGGCTGTGGGTGGGAACGAATCTCGGTTCGGCCGGCTTGGGAGCGGGCTTCGGGGGCGGGATCGGGGTGGAGGCGACGGCGCGGAACCGGGCGGCGAGATGGCGCAGCCGGGCCAGCAGGGCGCCGGCGTGCGCGGGTGCCAGGCCCGCCCGATGCGCCCCTGCCTGATCGTCCCCCGCCCGATCGCGCCCTGCCTGATCGCGCAGGCCGCCGATGCGGTCGGCCAGCCAGGCGATGAGGCTGGTCAGGCGGTCGAGGAGGGGGGTGGGGGTCATGGGTTGAGAACAAATATAGAACATATGCCCGAGGCGAGGCAACAGGTTTGTGCGGGCGGCGGCAATTCTCATTTTGCCAAGCATGCGTGCATGACCAGAGCGCGCGGCAGGAAGCAAGTTTCACCACGGAGGCACGGAGGCACGGAGGCACGGAGGCACGGAGAAGGATAGGGATTCCACGACGGCCTCGGCCTTCTCCGTGCCTCCGTGCCTCCGTGGTGGAACTTGGTTTTGCGTTTCGCCCGTCCCTTCGCCAGCAAAACGAGAATTGCTGTGCGGACGGTGCGCGGCCGATCGGGCGATCGGGCCGTATTTCGATGCAATCCTCCGCCCCGGTCATGGTGGCCCAAAGCGGACGCAGGCGGAACTCGGGCCAGGGCCGAGCACCTGACCGCGCTGGCCGAAGTCACGCAGCGCGGCAACACGGGTCGGGACGGACGGGACGGGCGGGACAATGGGGGCCGCCGGGGATGCGTGGCCGCCAACGCATCGTCCCGTGGGATGCGCGGGAACCGGGGCGTTCTCTCGATTGCCCTGCACGTCCCTTCCTCCCCTTGCGGGAGGGGAGAAAGGGACGTGCCGTCGCGCTCGGCGGAAGGGCCACCGACCGCCTGGACAACCCCCCACCCCCGGGCGTTCTATCCCCCCGACGCAGCAACCGTGAACACCAGCGCATGGGCGAGGACTACAGCAAGATCACCAACGGCATCCGCGTCTCGGTCCGTTCCTTCTACCTGGAAGACCAGTCGCAGCCCGAGGACGGACACTACGTCTGGGCCTATCGGGTGACGATCGCCAACGAGAGCCGCCGCACAGTGCAGTTGCTGCGCCGCACCTGGCGGATCACCGACGCGCGTGGGCGCACCCAGCACGTGCACGGCGCCGGCGTGGTCGGTGAACAGCCGCTGCTGGAACCGGGGGAAAGCTTCGAATACACCTCCGGCACCCCGCTCGAAACGCCGTCGGGGTTCATGGTCGGCACCTACCACATGGTCGATCCCGCCTCCGGCGAGGCGTTCGACGTCGCGATCCCGGCGTTCAGCCTCGATAGCCCGCACCAGGCGGGCGGCGTGCATTGACCGCAGCACCTTGCAGGTTTCTCCTCCGGGGCCACGTCCGCGGCCGGAGCGGTTGCCGACCTGCCGTTCGTCCTCGATTCTGTTGCCGCCTGCCATTGATGTTCAAGGAAGCCCCGCGGTGGACCTGATCGCTCCCGCCTCCCGCCTGCCCCCGGACGCCCCGGGCCGCCCGACCCGCGCGGAGGCCGAGGCAGCGGTCCGCACCCTGCTGCGCTGGGCCGGCGACGATCCCGACGCGCGAGGGCCTGCGCGACACGCCCGCCCGGGTCGTGCGCGCCTACGAGGAATTCTTCTGCCGGCTACGCCATCGACCCGATGGCGCTGCTGGAACGCACCTTCGAGGAAATCGACGGCTACGACGAGATCGTGCTGCTGCGCGACATCCGCGTGGAGAGCCACTGCGAGCACCACATGGTGCCGATCATCGGCCGCGCCCATGTCGCCTATCTGCCGCACCGGCGGGTGGTCGGGATCAGCAAGCTCGCCCGGGTCGTGGAGGCCTACGCCAAGCGGCTGCAGATCCAGGAGAAGCTGACGGTGCAGATCGCCAACACCATCCAGGACGTGCTGCGAGCCGCGCGGCGTCGCGGTGGTGATCGAGGCGGCGCACCAGTGCATGACCACGCGCGGCGTCCACAAGCCCGGGGTGACGATGGTCACCAGCCACATGCTGGGCGCGTTCCGCAACGATCCCTCGACCCGGCGGGAGCTGCTGGCGATGATCGGCATCCACGGCAGCGGCATCCGCGAGGGCTGAACCCCGCGGCGGCGCCGGCCGGCGGGGAACTACCCCCGCGCCTCCCGCCACAGGCGCAGCGCTTCCTGCACCGGGCGGTCGGAGAAGCTGAACAGCACCGCCTCCGACGTCGCCCGATGCGTATGGCGGTGCCAGGCCGGCACCACGAACAGGTCGCGCGGCTTCCAGCGGATGGTGGTGTCGCCGACGATCGTCTCCCCCTCCCCTTCCACCACCGAGAACACGGTCCCGTCGGTGCAGCGATAGGGCGCGGTCGCGAAGCCTTCGGGCAGAAGTTGCAGGAACGCGCCGATCGTCGGCATCGGCGCCCCGCCGGTTGCCGGGTTCACGTAGCGCAGCTTGTGGCCGTGGTACGCATCCGGCGCTCCGTTGCGGGCGATCGCCGCCAGCGCCTCCCGCGAGCGGGCGTAGGGGTAGCTGAACACCGGGGACGCCGGGCCGGTGGGCCGCCAGTCCACCGGCGCCATGTTGTGGCCGAACCGCGCCAGGCTGTCGCCCGACGGGCGGGCGACCGTCTGGCTGTCGGCGGCGGCGGGCTCGGCGAAGCTCGCGTCGAACAGCCGCACGATCGGGATGTCGAGACCATCCAGCCACACCATCGGCGCGGCGGTTTCGTTGCCGTGGTCGTGCCAGGTCCAGGACGGGGTGATGACGAAATCCCCCGGCTCCATCAGGCTGCGCTCGCCCTCCACCGCCGTGTAGGCACCATGGCCCTCGATGATGAAGCGCAATGCCGACTGCGTGTGTCGGTGCGCCGGGGCCACCTCGCCCGGCAGGATGAGTTGCAGGCCGGCGAACAGGCTGCGGGTGATGCAGGCCTGGCCGGGCAGACCCGGGTTCTCCAGGATCAGCACCCGCCGTTCTGCTTCCTTCGCGGTGATGAGCCCGCCCGCCTGCATCAGATAGGGCCGCACCACGCCGTCGTAGTCCCAATGCGCCGGCACCGTCGGGGTGGCCGGCGTGCGGGTGACCAGGTGGTGCAGGTTCTCCCACAGCGGCGCCAGATGGTGCGGCGCGATGGCGTCGTAGAACGCCTGGCGCGGGGCGGTGACGGTATCGTCCATGACGGTCTCCTTGCGGGCCGGCGGGATCAGGACTTCCCGAGTACCTCCGGGTTCATCACCCGAACCGGCTTGCCATCCAGGAAGGCCAGCGCGTTCTGTATGTGCTCCGGATAGAACTGCGACCACACCTCGCGCACGCCGTAGCCGAGATGCGGGGTCAGCACCGTGTTCGGCGCGCTGCGCAGCGGATGGCCCGCCGGCAACGGTTCGACGTCATAGACGTCGAGCCCGGCCACGATCCGCCCCTCCCGCAGGGCCGCCAGCAGCGCCGCCTCATCGACCAGCGGGCCGCGCGAGGTGTTCACCAGCACCGCACCGTGTTTCATCCGCGCCAGCTCGGCCGCGCCGATCAGCCCGCGCGTACGTTCCGACAGCACCAGATGCAACGTGACCGCATCCGACCGCGCCAGCAGATCATTCTTGGAGACGAGGGCGGCGCCCTCGGCGGCGGCCTTCTCCGCGGTCAGGTTCTGGCTCCACGCCAGCACCTCCATCCCGAGCGCGCGGCCGTAGCGCGCCAGCCGCGCCCCGATCTTGCCGAGCCCGATCACGCCGAGCGTCTTGCCCTCCGCCACCGAACCCACGGGCACGCCCTGCTGGAACCGCCCGGCGCGGATATTGGCATCCCCGGTCGGCAGTCCGCGGAGGGCGGCGAGCATCAGCGCCAGCGCGATCTCCGCGGTCGCCGCCGAGCCCGGACCGCTGCCGGTGTTGCACACCACGACGCCGCGCGCCGTCGCGGTCGCCATGTCCAGCGACAGGGTGCGGGCGCTGGTGGTGCCCAGCATCTTCAGCTTCGGCAGGCGCTTCAGCAGCGAACCGGTGAAATGCGTCCGCTCGCGCATCGCCAGCAGGATCTCGAAATCGGCCAGCGCGGCGGCGGCCGCGTCCTCGGAGGTGAAGGCATCGGCGAAGAACGTGACCTCGGCGCGCGCTTGCAGCTTCGACCAGTCGGCCGACTGGCGCGCAACCCCTTGCCAGTCATCGAGTACGGCAACTTTCACCACGGTATTCCTCCCTCGGGTTTTCGCGCGGAAGGTGGAGCGGACGCCGGCCGGACGCAAGCGCTTGCCGAGCGGCGGACGCCGCCGCCGGCTGCCCCGCACCCGCTGCCCGGCGCCGTCCAGGCCGGTGCCGCACGAGGGTCACAGCCTCGCCGCTTCCGGCCCCGCGAATTTGTGCGGGATCGCCTGGATCGCCGCCACGACGGCGCGGCGCGTCGCGCGCGGAACGTCGGCCGGCAAATCCAGCGCAATCGTATCGACCAGGCCGCCAAACCGTTGCCGGACCGCGTCCGCCAGCCCCTCGTACGGCGCGCGGGCGCAAAAAAGGGCGAGCACATCATCGGAGATCAGCGCCGCCATCTCCGCCCACTTGCCTTCGCGCGACAGTCCGTTCAGCCGCACGCCGAGATCGGCCATCCCATGCAGGTCGAAGACGCCGCGATAGGCGGGCGTGGAACCGTAGAACGCCACCCGGTAGCGGATCTTTTCCGCCGCCGCGCGCACCGCGGCCGCATCCGGGCCGGTCGCGATGAAACCGCCACCGGTGATCTCAAACCGTTCGAAGGTCCTGCCGGCGGCAACGAGCTCGGCCGCCAGCAGCGGACGCACCACCTGTTCCAGATAGGCGCGCGTCGCAAAGCCGTGCAGCCGTACGCTGTCGGCCTGCCGCGCCGCGGTCTTCAGCATCAGCGGACCGACCGCGGCGAGTGCCACCGCCGGCGGCGGCAGGCCCAGCGGCGGCGGCGTGAATTCCGGGGTCATCAGGGTGAAGCTGTAGTATTTGCCGCGATAGTCGAGCTTCTCCCCGGTTTCCCAGGCGCGGAAGATCGCCCGCAGCGCGGCGATATACTCCCCCATGCGCGCTGCCGGCGCGATCCAGGGCACGCTGAACCGCCGCTCGTTGTGCGCCTTCACCTGGCTGCCGAGGCCGAGCACGAAGCGCCCGCGCGCATGTCGTTGCAGATCCCACGCCTGGTTCGCCACGATCATCGGGCTGCGCGGGAAGGCGATGGCGACCGAGGTCGCAAGCTGCACGCGTTCCGTCGCCAGCGCGGCGAACGCGAGCGGGGCGAACGGGTCGTGGCGCAGCTCGTTGGCGGTGACGACGTCGAACCCGTCCTCCTCCGCGGCCTGCGCGACGGGGCCGCAGGCGCGCCAGTCCTCCACCGGCAGGACCATCGAGACACGCATGCGCGCGCCTAACCCGGAGGCTGGTCGGGCAGGCCGACCGGCGGGTTGGGCACGGGCGCGTTCTCCTCCTGCTGCACCAGCGGCATGGCGCGGGCGATCACGGTCGCCGCGGTGGCGAAATCGCCTGCATCCACGGCGGCGCGCGCTTCCTGGATCTGCTTCACTGCCGGATCGTCCGACGGATTGTTGGTCTGGCCGAGCGGCACCGAGCGGCTGATGAGCCGCGTTTCCGCCCGCCCGAGGTCAAACAGCGCCGGCGCTGCCTGCTGCTGCGCCACCGCCTGGGCGGCGAGAGCCATGTAGTCCGAGGCGGAGGCGGATTCGCCGAGCGGGGCGGGCGGCGTGGCGGCGGCGCCTGGGGGGACGGGTGCCGGGGCTTGCGTTGGCGCGGCGGGGGACGCGGGCGGGGCGGCTGGGGTGCCGACGGCGGCGTCGAAGCCGGGGAGGTAGGGGGCGTTCGCGACGGGTGGGGGCGCGGCGCGGGCGGCGGGTGGGTGCAGGAGGAGCGGGACCGCGAGGGCGAGCGGGAGGAGGAGCGGGAGGGGGGTACGAGGCATCGGCGTGGGCTCCGTCCGGGTCGTCGGGGTATGGGGGGGAAGGTAGTCGCGGCGGGGCGGGGGCGCCACGGGTGGGGTTGGGGCGTCTCGGTTTGAGTTTCGGCTTGCGACCCGGGTCAGACGCTCGACGGCGCAGGGTCAGATCCCGCTAGCCGACATTCCGATCAGAGCAAAAATCGAAACCTGGGCACCTACATCATCATGAGGTTCGAGCGAAAGGCTCCAGGCTCTGGCGCGAGCTGGCAAAAACCTGCTTGTGCGCCGCGCGCTGTATTTTGCCGTTGAGGGTTTCGGCCTGCCCGACTGAGACGTGGCCGGGTTGAAATCCTGTGGGCTCCTGTACTTCGTCCAGAATGACCGCGAGCCGCGGACTCACCGGGTAATAGAATGCCAGCAGCCGAGGCACTTCACCCGGAGACGGAGCAAGCAAATTGACAGCCGGCTGGTCTCCGGTGATGAAGGGGGTGCCGGTATCGTTTTCCAGTAGGAGCAGCGGGCGCTTTTTGCGCTCAAGCAGTAGGCTCCCCCCAGCGTTGACTGCCGCGCAATGGGCGATAATGTTCCAACATCGTTCTGCACTAAACCCGTCACCAAACCCGCTTGGCCTCTCTCGTTCGGCGGCCAAGAATCGCTCTCGCGTGCCTTTGGTGCGAAGGTTCTGCAAGGTCAAGAAGTGGACGAATTGCCCGCAGATCTCAGGATCATTATAGAAAGCGAGGTCCTTGCGCCTGATCGCGTCGAACACGGGTTTGATGTTGCTTTCAAGGCGCGCGTGGAACTCCTCTTCTGCCATGATTGTGTAGCGATCAAGTTCGGCATCAATCGCCGGGTCCCCGGCGGACGGCAGAGCGGCCTTCAGCCGACCAACGAAGCCTAGCATGTAGATGAAATTCTCAAGTATCTCTTTCGCGGGCGCCGGGCTGTTGCCGAAGATCAGTCTGATCGCCTGTATGTCAGCGTAGGTCAAAGTGTGCAGCTTGTAAAAGTCCCGTTCGACAGCGACGTTGGCAACGTTCGGGTTGAAGATCTGTCCGCCTTGGAGGCAGAAGATTTTTCCGTCAGTCGCCCATGCGTCGAGATAGCTCCGCCACACATGGTGCTGCCGTCGCGTGACAGTCACCGCCGTTCCTCAGTTCGTGCTAAGCATTGGCCTCCCGGAGTCATCCGGGACCGGGAATGAATTTGGCTCATTATTGCCTGCCGGCTAGGCCGCATGGTCCGAGCCGGATTCAATAAATACATCGATTTTGCTTAGCACCTTGGGTTCGCGAGTCAGCACGACTCCCCCTATTTGAAGCTGCTCATCCGCATCCCGACAGACAATTAGCAACACCTTGAAGGCCAAGTCGGTTGACGGATGTGCCATCGTCGCCTGCAAAGTCTGCAAATCGCCCGCACTGGGCTCCGGCTCGCCCGAAGGATGCGAATGCCACGAACCAATCAACCCGAAGCGGGCCGCATCGGGGCACTTAGCCCGGAAAGCTCCGACAAATGACTCGTGCTCGGCAGGGTCCAGATAGTAGCGGTTAGGCTCGCCAATCGTCAGAGAGACATCGGTGACGCGGAAGGCGTTCTCTCCAACGTGTTCGCCCACCATGAGTCCACCGGCTTCGACCAGGCCCGCATACGGAAACCCAAGGCCAGCACGCTCGGCCGCACTCGCGCGCGGAATCCCATCCCGCATTTTGGCGGCGACGCCGCTGCTCAAGATCACCCGGAATGACGGCACGAGGTCCTCTTCAAGAATGTCTTCCACGGCTCGCTCCGTCCGTCCCGGTTCCTTTTATATAGCGCCTTCCAGACAACGCGTCTGTGCAGCCGTAGCCCCCGAGAGGCCCGTCCACAATCGGCCACTCCTGGGCTTGGGCTAAGTGACCGGTGTCCAGTCGGCCCGTTCAGAACCGGACAGGCGGCTTCCCACCCATAGGCGACATTCAAGCCAAGCCACCGTATCGCCTCGCTTGCCGAAGGACGCGGCGCCCCGCGAACAGGCCCCCTCACCGCCGCCAGCGGCGATGAAACCACAACCACTGCTCGGGATGCTCGCGGATCCACTCCTCCACGATGCCGGTGATCATCTGCATGCTGCCCGCCACCTCGATCCGCCCCTCGACGTCCCGCGGCAGATCCAACGGCCCCGTCGCATCGATCCGGAACTTCCGCCCCGGCAGCCGCACCACCCGCACCCCGATCACCGGACAGTCGAACTGCCGCGCCAGCCGCGCGATCGTCGGATTCGCCGTACAGGGACGGCCGAAAAACGTCACCTCCACCCCGCGCCCAAAGCGCTGATCGACCAGCATCCCCAAATGCTCGCCCCGCTCCAGCGAGCCCGCCATCTCGAACGCCGCCTCCGGCCGCGTGCGGATCAGCCGCCCCATCAGCGGCGCGCGAATACGCATGATCTCCGCCGCCGCCGCGCGGTTGTTGGGCATCCGATACACCACCGCCGACGGCAGCCCGTGCGCCGCCGCCGCAACAGCCGGCAGCTCCCAGTTCGCCAGATGCGCGGCAAAACACAGCGCCGGCTTGCCGTCGCCGGCCAGCTCCTGGAACAACGGCTCGGCATCCGTAACGATCCGGCCGCTGTTCGGATGCGCGGAATCGTAATCCCACAGCCGCCCGAGATGCACATACTCCCCGCCCACCCGCCCGAGATTGTCCCATGCTCCACGCAAAGTGGCCCGCACCCAGGCAGGATCAGCGTCGGGATAAGCCGCGCGCAAATTGGCCAAACCCACCCGATGCGCCGGCAGCAACGGCCCCACCCACCGCGCCGCCGCCGCACACATATCCGCCACCCGATCGGGATCACCCGCCGCCAGCGCACGGATCAGCAACGACACCGCGCCGCCCACGACGCGATCGGCAAATCCCCGGCGACGGCTCATCGTTGGGGTTGCCGGTGCTGCGGGCAGGCAAGCAAGGCCAGGGGGGCTCTGCCCCCCTGGACCCCCCGCCAGGGAACACGTCCCCTGGACCCCAATCTGTTTTGGTTCCGTGCGTGTGGGGGGTGTCGCGGCTGGGGGGGCGGCAGCGGGGCGGCTTGGAGCGCGGCAGGGACCGGGCGCCTACGCGCCCGGTCCCTGGCCGCGCTCCAAGCCGCCCCGCTGCCGCCCCCCCAGCCGCGACACCCCCCACACGCACGGAACCAACGGAAGGGTTCCAAGGGCGAGCCCTGGCGGGGGTCCAGGGGGCGGCGCCCCCTGGCCTTGCTTGCCTGCCCGCAGCACAAGGAACCCCAGTGATCAGAGCGTCACCAGGATTTTGCCGAACACGTCGCGGCGTTCGAGGCGGTCGAGGCCGGTGCGCACGTCGGTCAGCGGGTAGATGCTGTCGATCACGGGCCGGACGCCGGTGGCGATGCGGTCCAGGGCGCGCGCCGTCGCGCCCAGTGGCGAGCCGAACGAGCCGATGATGCGGTATTGCTGCTGGAACAATTGCATCAGGTTGATGCTGCCGGATGGCCCCGATGTGGCGCCGCAGGTCACGAGCCTTCCGCCGCGTTTCAGCGACAGCAGCGAGCCGGCCCAGGTGTCGGCGCCGACGTGCTCGAATACCACGTCCACGCCGCGCTTGGCGGTGAGCTTCCGCACCACGCCCTCGAACCGTTCCGTCTGGTAGTCGATCACGTGATCGGCGCCGAGCGCCCGTGCCTTGACCGTCTTTTCCGCCCCACCCACCGTCGTGATCACGGTGCAGCCGAGCGATTTCGCGATCCGGATGGCGATGCTGCCGATGCCGGATCCGCCGGCGTGGACCAGGATCGATTCGCCCGGTTCCAGCCGCGCGTTGTCGAACAGCATGTGTTCCACGGTGGCGTAGGCGACCGCGACGCAGGCGGCGTCTTCGGTTGCCACGCCGGCGGGCACTTTGACGGCGAGCCGGGCCGGATGGTTGGTGCGCTCGGCGGCGAAGCCGTCGATATGGAAGCCGCGCACGCCGGCCGGGTTTTCGCACAGGTTCTCGCGTCCCTCGCGGCAGGCACGGCAGGTCCCGCAGACCAGGGCGGCGTAGGGCACCACGCGGTCGCCGGGGGCGAAGCCGCTCACGCCTTCGCCGATCGCGGTCACTTCCGCCACCGCCTCGGCGCCGACGGCGAGCGGGAAGCGACGTTTGGCGAAGGCCATGCCGCGGTAGCCCCAGACGTCGATGTGGTTCAGCGACACGGCACGCACGCGCAGGCCGAGCTCGCCCGGGCCGGGCGGCGGCGGGGGAGGGATGTCCTCCAGCGCCAGGTCGCGGTCCCCGCGCAGCAGCAGGGCGCGCATCTCAGGCGGGCTCCCGTCCCAGCACCAGCGACACGTTCTGCCCGCCGAAGCCGAACGAGTTGGACAGCGCATGCGCGACATCGGCCGGCCGCGCGATGTTGGGCACGCAGTCGATCGGCAGGGCCGGGTCGGGGATGTCGTAGTTGATGGTCGGCGGCAGCAGGCCGTGGCGCAGGCTGAGCAATGTGAACACCGCCTCGATCGCGCCGGCGGCCGAAAGCGTGTGCCCGATCATGGATTTGTTGGACGACGTGGGCAGCGTACCGGCGCCCGCGCCGAACACGGCGGCGAGGCACTGCCATTCCATCTTGTCGTTCTCCGGCGTGCCGGTGCCGTGCGCGTTCACGTAGCCGATCTGCCCGGGCGCCAGGCCCGCATCGGCGATCGCGCGGTTCATACAGGCGATGATCGGCTTGCCGTCGGGGGAAGACCGGGTGCGATGGAAACTGTCCGCGTGTTCACCGCAGCCTTCCAGCACGCCGAGGATCGTGGCACCGCGGGCGCGGGCATGGGCGAGGCTTTCCAGCACCAGCGCGCCGGCGCCCTCGGCCATCACGAAGCCGTCGCGGTCCTTGCTGAACGGCCGCGCCGCCGCCGTGGGCGGGTCGTTGCGGGTGGATAGCGCCGACAGCAGGGAGAAGCGGATCAGCGCCTCCACGTTCACCGACGCATCGGTGCCGGCGGCCAGCGCCACGTCGGTCTCGCCGCGGCGGATCGCCTCCACGCCGAGCTGGATTGCGGTGGCGCCGGAGGCGCAGGCGGTCGAGATCTCGATCGGCACGCCGCGCGTGCCGAAGCGCTCGGCCAGGTGTTCGCCGACCGAGGCGAACAGGAAGCGCTCGTAGGTAGCAGCGAATCCGCCCTCGGCGGCGGCGCGCAGCAGATCGGGATAGCCGATTGCACCTACGGCGCCGGACGCGGCGGCGAGCGCACGGCGCTGCGGCCATTCCAGCTCCACCGGCGGCAGGGCGAGGAACAGCGGCCCGGGGAACGCCCCCTTGGACCCGACCGCCGCCATCCCGACCGCTTCCTCGATCGCGCTGGCGGCGATCGCCTCCGACAGCGCCGGGGTGGAGAATTCCGGCAGCGGCACGAAGTCGATCGACCCGGCAACGGTCGTGCGCAGCCCATCGAGCGGGAAGCGGCTGATCCGCTTGAGCCCGGAGCGCCCGGCGGTGAGCGCGCCCCAATTGTCCGCGACCCCCTGGCCGAGCGACGTAATGACGCCGATCCCGGTCACCACGACGATCGGGCGGCCCTGGCTGTCCGTGTCGGTCGGCATCACCGCCCTCCCCTCGTCTGCTCTCGACATCCCGTGCGCCCCGTATATGGGGGGCGCCATGCTGTGCGCCGCGTCATGCTACGCTGCGGTCACGAGCCCGAGCGCCTCGCCGCGCCAATGCCCCCAGCCGCTCACCAGCGCCTGGCGGAGCGGCGCGTCCATCCGCGCCTCGCCCGCCTCCAGCGGCGGGAACAGCCGCCCCGCGTGCACCGACAGCGCGGCGAGCGCGAGGGCGGCCGGGAAGGCGGCTTCGATGCCGTGGCCGAACGCGGTTGCGGCGGCGCGCACCGGCAGGCCCAGCCCGGCCAGCCAGGCGCGCTCCTCCGCGGTCGGGGCGGCAGCGCCGGAGGCGGCGGAGATCACCGCCGTGGCCGCCGGATCGAAGCGTCCGCCCAGCGCGGCCACCTGGCGCGCGGCGTTCGCGGTCGCGTCCCCCGGGCGCCGGCGGCAGCGGTCGGAGGCCACGGCGTCGATCGTCGCCATCGGCACGGCGCCGCGGGCGGCGGCGTGGGCGCGGCTCTCCATCACCAGGAAGCAGCCGAGGGTCCCCAGGATCATGCCGCCGCCCGCGTCCTGGCGCGCCCAGACCGGTACCCAGGGGCGCTTCCACAACAGGCCCGCCATCTCGTAGTGCAGCAGCACCTCGGGCCGCACCGGGGCGAAGGCGCCACCGACCAGGAACAACTCGCCCTGCCCGGCGGCGATGCGCGCCACCGCCACCCGGACCGCTTCGGCGCCGGCCGGTTCCTCACCCATGAAGCTGCGCGAGCCGCCCACGACGCCGTGCACGATCGAGATATTGCCGGCGAGCAGGTTCGAAAGCTGGGCCAGGAACAGGGTCGGGCGCAGGTCGGACAGCAGCCGCCGGTTCAGCAGCGATTCGGGATCGGCCGCGCCGGGCAGGTCGGTCAGGATCGCCGCATCGGCCGCCGGGTCGCGCTCGCCGCCGCCGGCCGCGACGATCATGTCCATCTGCTCCAGCAGCGCCGGCTGGCCCTTTACCCCGGCCTGGTCCAGCGCCAGCCCGGCAGCGTAAGTGCCGAGCCGCTGCCAGGTCTCCATCTGCCGCTGATCGCCGCGCTTCGGGATCTGGCGATCGAATTCGATCGGCGGCAGCGGGTGCAGAGGGTATGGGGGGAAGCTCTCCGCATCGATCACCGGACGAAAATCGTCCCCGCGCAGCGCCGCCAGATGTGCCTCGGCCCCCTCGCCGAGAGAGGAGACGAGCCCGATCCCGGTGATCACCGCGTCGCGTTCAGCCGCCATGCCACCACTCCTCCGCTACGCCGACCCGACGGGCCGCCTCCAGCATCTGGCCGCGCAGTTCCGGCGTCGGGAACGGGACGATGCGGAAGGTGAGCTCGGCGTCTGCCACCGGCTTGCCATCCGCCTCCAGCCGCCCTTCCATCACCGCGTAGCCGGAGCCGTCGTGCACCAGCCGGGCGGACGCCACCAATGCCCGGCCGGGAGCGACGAAGGCACGCAATTTGGCCTCGCGCACCTGGGCGAGGAAGACCATCCGCTCGAAGCGCGCCCGGGCGAGCAACAGCCAGCCGCCGGTCTGCGCCAGAATCTCGATCATCAGCACGCCCGGCAACAGCGGATGGCCGGGGAAATGCCCCTCGAACACCGGACTTGCCTCGGGCACGCGGCAATCGGCACGGACCGTGCCGCCGGCCGGGTCGAGCGCCACCACCCGATCGACCATCTGGAAGTATTCAAGCCGCATGCCGACCGCTCAGCGCTGAAATCGGATGTGCGAAAAAACACCCATTGGAACCATGGGGGTTTTCCGGCCTATCGCGCGATGAGGACGCATGCCGTCACGCTTTCAGGCAGCCTTCGCTGCCACCAGCGCATCGATGTTGGCGCAAAGACCCTTGAGGACGAAGTAGTTGTCGGACGAGATCTTGCCCTCGTTCACCTCGGCGGTCCATTGCTCGAGCGGCATCTTGATGCCGAATGCCTTGTCGATGGCGAAGGCGACATCGAGGAAATCGAGGCTGTCGATGCCGAGGTCGTTGATCGCATGGCTCTCCGGCGTGATCGAATCGCGCGGGATGTCGCAGGTTTCGGAGATAATGCCGGCAACGGTGTCGAAGGTGGACGCCATCGGTAGGGGGCCCCTGGAATCTGAATTGCTGCTTATCACCACAGGCCTCCCGCCACCGCAAGGGTCGGCGGGTGCGGCGCCGCGGTGCCGGGCGGGTTGCCTGGAGGAATGGCCGGGCCGGGCGGGCGGCCTAGGCAGGCCCGTGTCGGTCGGGCCGCACCGGCCGCGTGACGCCCGCCCGCCCGCGGAGAAAGGCCGGGACAGGGGTTGGGCCACCTATAAGCTCCCGTGCGAGGCACCGCCTACCGCACAGGAAAGGGGCGCTGTCCGTGCCTTGCATCATGCACTTCCGCTCAAAAGGACCGCGGACTGCGCCGGCGGCCGGCGGCCGGCTTGGCGACGGGCTTCGCTCGCGCCGGGCTCTTGATCCACCATTTCACCGGCTTCGGCTTCGCGGTCGCCTTCGCCGCTGCCTTGGGCTTGGCGACCGCCCGCTTGGCGACCCCCGGCTGGGCGGCCTTCGATCGGGTGGCTTTCGGTTGGGCGGCTTTCGGTTGGGCAACCCCCCGCCTGGCAACGCTCGGCTTCGCCGCTTTCGGCAGGACATCGGTCGACGGCGGCTCCGGCCGGACGAGCCGTGGGCGGCCGCGGCCGCGGCGCACCGGCGGCGGCTCATCGGCAGCGATGTCATCCCCGCCCCAGGCATCGCCCGCTGGCGCGGCGGTCCCGCCCTCCTCGACCACCAGCGCCGCATCTGCAAGCTCGTCGCTTGCCGCCACCGCGCGGAGCGCGTCGAGATCCGGTTCATCCATCTCCAGCGCGTCCGCATCCGGCGCGACGGCCCAAAAGCGCCTGGCCTTGCGTCGGCCGCGCGCGGGCGCGGTACCGCCGGACGCCGGGACGTTCGCCTGCCGCGCCAACGCCTCCTGCGCGGCGGCCAGCGCCGTCTGGGCGGCGGCGAGCTCGGCGCGCAGGGCGGCAACCACGTCGTCCGCCTCCGCCCGGGCCAGCTCGGCGTGGCCCTGCTTGGTGCGCAGGTCGAGGATGGTGGCCTGCGCCTCGCGCAGCAGCCGCTCCGCCTGCTCGCGCGCGGCGCGCTCGGTGCCGAGCGCTGCCTCGGCCGCTTCGGCGCGTTCCAGCGGCGAAGCGCCGGCGCGTGGCGGCCCGAGTGCATCGAGTCCCTGGCGGGGCCGGGGATGGATCACCGTGACCGGAACCTCCCCATCCTGGACGAACCGGCGCCGCGGCCGGTCGAAGGAAGAAAACAAACGCTGCCGTCCGCTGCCGCTCAACGACGATGCTCCATACTGGATGGGCGGGCCGCCGCCGGGAAGAATGCCGGGGCGGCCAAGGCCGGCACGGCGGCGCGAGGGCGGAACATCCGCCGGCACAACACCATGCCCGGGACTCCTCAATCCCAAACTCTGCGCCGCGGGGCAAGCCCCTGCGTTGCCGCGGGCCGCCTTGGATCGGCGTGCAGGCTCCGGTAAGCAGAGCAGCCGACCAGCCGCCCGTACGCCCCGGCTGGCCTGCAGGCCGCGCGAGAAGATGAATTTGTGCGCCAGATGCGACCCCGCCGACGTCCGTTGCTTCGAGTCCACCAACGCTGCCGATGCCGATTGCGTGCCTGCCATCGCTCACAGGTATGACCGCCATGGTCGGTCTGCTATCCGCCGTTCGCCAGCCTGATATTTCAAGGAGACACCGCATGTCCGCACTGAGCGCGCTCGACCCGCCGGAGGCGCTGGTCTGCACCATGGTCCTGGTCGCCGCTGCGGACGGCGGCATGACCGATCGCGAGATCGGCGTGATGTCGGCGCAGGTGCAAAGCCTGCCGGTCTTCCGCGACTTCACCAGCGTGCGACTCGCCGCCGCCTCGGACACTGCGGTGCGCCTGCTCGACGAGACCAACGGCCTCGACCACGCCGCCCGCCTCATTCGTGGCGCGCTCGGTCCGAAGTTGCGGGAGACCGCCTATGCCCTCGCCTGCGAGGTCGCGGCGGCGGATACGATCGAGCAGCCGGAGACACGCGAAATCCTGGCGTTCGTGCGCGATGCGCTCCACCTTGATCCGATGGTCGCCGCAGCAATCGAACGCGGTGTGCGGGCGCGCTACCAGACCGCCGGCTAGTACTCTGACACAAATAGGTGATTCAGCATGGGTCAGAGCACCAGCCTGATTTTGTGGGCCAATTCAGCCAACGCCCCGAAGCAGGCGTTGGCATCGGACCACTAGCCGGGCCTGCCGCGGGCGCCGCGAGGGGGAAACGACATGGCGCTTGCCTTCGCGATCCTGGCGGCGATCCTGGCGGTGCTGGCCGCGCTCGCCTGGGCCAGGGGCGAGAAATTCGCCCGCCGGGTGGACCGCCTGACCCGACTCGCCGCACGCGACACCGCCGAGGTTGATCGGCTGCGCCGCGCCGACGCCGTGGTCATGGAGCGCCTGCCAGACCCCGTGCTGGTGCTCGATGCGGCGCGTGCCGTGCTGCGCGCGAATCATGCCGCGCAGAGCGCATTTGGCGCCGAGATCGGCGCCGTCCTGCGCCACCCCGGCCTGCGCGCCGCGATCGAGCGCGCCTTCGCCGCCGGTGCGACCGAGATCGCCGATCTTTCCCTGCCGGTGCCGGTGCCGCGCGAGGTGCGCGGCACGGTGGTGCCGCTCGACCCGCCGCTGGCCGACGGCGGGCGCGCCCTCGTCGTGCTGTCGGACCGCACACGCGAACGCGCGATCGAACGCATGCGTGCCGATTTCGTTGCCAACGCGAGCCACGAGCTGCGCACGCCGCTCGCCTCGCTGATCGGCTTCATCGAGACCCTGCGCGGCCCCGCCGCCGACGATCTGCCAGCGCAACGGCGCTTCCTCGCCATCATGGCCGAGCAGGCCGGGCGGATGAACCGGCTGATCGACGACCTGCTCAGCCTGTCGCGCATCGAGCTGGTCGAGCACGAGGCGCCGGCGGACCGGGTCGCGCTCGCCCCGTTGCTGGAACGTATCGTCGCCGGGTTCGAGCCGCGGCTGGCCGCGCGTGGGGCACGGCTCGCGGTGAGCCTGGCGCCCGACCTGCCGGCGGTGGTGGGGGACGCCGACCAGCTCGCGCAGGTGGCGCAGAACCTGCTCGACAACGCGATGAAATACGGCACCGGGGCGGATGGCGCGGCGGAGTTGTCGCTCACCGCCGCGCCGGCCAGCGGCGGGCGCTGGCCGACGCGGCCGGGCGTCGTGCTGGCAGTCGGCGACCGCGGGGCAGGCATTCCGCGCGCGCATCTGCCGCGGCTGACCGAGCGGTTCTACCGGGTCGATACGGGACGCTCGCGCGCCGCCGGCGGGACCGGGCTCGGGCTCGCGATCGTCAAGCACATCGTCAACCGTCACCGCGGACACCTCGCGATCGACAGCGAGGAGGGCGCGGGCACGACGGTCAGCGTCTGGCTGCCGGCAGCGGGCGGCGATTGACACGCGGCGCGGCGCGGCGGATTGCCTCCGGGACGCAATCGCGAACAAGGTGCGGCCGGTCTTTCGATGCAGGCGGACAGCAGCGGCTACTGGCGGCGCAACCTCGTCGTCTGCCTCTTCGGATCGTTCTCGACCATCTTCGCGATGACCTTGATGCTGCCGTTCCTGCCGATCTACGTGGCGCAGCTCGGCGTGCACGGCCATGCCGCGATCGTGCAATGGTCCGGCGTGGCCTACAGCGCGACCTTCGCGACGGGGGCCCTGGCCGCGCCGGTGTGGGGCCGCCTCGGCGATCGCTACGGGCGCAAACCGATGCTGGTGCGCGCCAGTCTCGGCATGGCGATCGCGATGTCGCTGATCGGCTTCTCCACCAACATCTGGCAGTTGGTCGGGCTGCGGCTGCTGGCGGGGCTTGCCGGCGGCTATTCCTCCGGCGCCACGATCCTGATCGCCGTGCAGACGCCGCGCCGGCATTCGGCCTGGGCGCTCGGCCGGCTGTCCTCGGGGGTGATGGCGGGGAACCTGGTCGGTCCCCTGGTCGGCGGCTCGCTGCCGGCGCTGATCGGCATAAGGGCGAGCTTCTGGTGCGCCGGCGCGATGATCTTCGTGGCCTTCCTGGCGACCGTGTTCCTGGTGCGCGAGGCGCCGGGGAGCCTGGTGCGGGAAGCGCCGGGCGAAACCGGCACCGCCGCCGCCCGGCCGAGGGGCGGATGGTCGCAGATCCGGCGCAAAAACGTCGTGGCGGCGATGCTCGCGACCGCTCTGCTGCTGATGTTCGCCAACATGTCGATCGAGCCGATCATCACCGTCTATGTCGCCACCCTGGTGCGCAATCCCGCCCGGGTGACCTTCGTCGCCGGTCTCGTCATGTCCGCCGCCGCCCTCGGCAGCATCCTGTCGGCCTCGCGGCTCGGCGGGCTGGCCGACCGAATCGGGCATACGACCGTAATCGTTGCGGCGCTGGTCGTTGCGGGCCTTCTGCTCATTCCACAGGCGTTCGTGACATCCGGCTGGCAGCTCATCGGGCTGCGCTTCCTGATGGGCCTGGCCCTCGGCGGCCTGCTGCCCAGCATCGCCGCCGTGGTGCGCCACAACATTCCCGACCACGCCGCCGGCGCCGTGATGGGCTATCTGATCTCGGCGCAGTTCGCGGGCCAGGTCGCAGGGCCGCTGGTCGGCGGCTTCATCGGCGGCCATATCGGCATGCGGGCCGTGTTCCTCGGCACCTGCGCACTGCTGCTGCTCGGGGCGGCCTACAACTGGCGGGTGGGCCGCCGGCCATGAGGAGACCGGTACCGAGGTCGCGCCCGATCCGCCGCCGACGGGCCCGTGTCCTTGATCCGCCTGCGGCGGGCCCGTGTCCTTGATCCGCCTGCGGCGGATAGGGCGGTTGCCGACGCCCGGCCGGCGTGGGCAAATACGTTCGCTCTGCCGGAGGAACGCATGGACCGCCTCGCCACCTCGCCGCTCGCCGCCTGGCTCGAACGCCTGGAGAAGGACGAGCTTGCCTACCAGTTCAGCCCCTCGACGAACCAGGCGGTGTTCTACCCGCGGGTGATCGCCCCCGGCTCGGGCGCGGCCGATCTCGAATGGCGCACCTCCGCCGGGCTCGGCACCGTCTATGCGACCACCGTGGTCCACCCGCAGGACGGGGCGGCCTACAACGTCGCGCTGATCGACATGGACGAGGGTTTCCGCCTCATGAGCCGGGTCGAGGACGTCCCGCCCACCGCGGTGCGCATCGGCCAGCGGGTACGCTTCCGCACCCATCGCCCGGGCGGCGACGAACCGCCCTGCCCGGTCTTCTTCCCCGCGGAGGCCGCGCCATGAACGGCCTCACCCGCGCCAGCGCCGCCATCGTCGGCGCGGCGGAATCCGATATCGGCGCGGTCGCCGCGCTCATGAGCCCGATCGACCTGATGGCCCAGGGCATCCACCGCGCGCTGGACGACTGCGGCCTGTCGCTGCCCGACGTCGATGGGCTGTTCTGCGCCACCACCCAGGTGCGCACCTCGGCAATGACGCTCGCCGAATATCTCGGCCTGCCGCATGCCTATACCGATTCCACCATCGTCGGCGGCTCGTCGTTCGAGGTGCACGTGGCGCACGCCATGGCGGCGATCGCGGCCGGGCTGTGCTCGGTCGCCGCCATCGCCTACGGCAGTACGCAGCGCACGGTGGGGCGGCGGGCGGCGTCGGTGCGGGAATGGAACCCGTACGAAACGCCGTTCCGTCCGTTCCTGCCGGCGTCGGCCTACGCGCTCGCGGCATCCCGCCACATGCACGACTTCGGCACCACGCGGGAGCAACTGGCGGAAGTCGCGGTGGCGGCACGGCAATGGGCGCTGCGCAACCCGGCGGCGTGGGAGAAGAAGCCGCTGTCGATCGCCGACGTGCTGGCGGCCCGGCCGATCAGCGACCCGTTCACGGTGCGCGACTGCTGCCTGGTCACCGACGGCGGCGGGGCGATCATCGTGGTCTCGGCCGAGCGGGCGCGCAGCCTCAAGAAGCCGCCGGTGTTCGTGCTGGGCTGCGGCCAGGCGATCACCCATGCGGCCATCTCCTCGATGCCCGACCTCACGGTCACCGGGGCGCTGCACGCCGGACGGCAGGCCTACGCGATGGCGAAGCTGGAGCCGCGGGATATTTCCGTCGCCGAGCTGTACGACGCCTTCACCATCAACACGATCCTGTTCCTGGAGGACCTGGGCTTCTGCCCGAAAGGCGAAGGCGGCCGGTTCGTCGCCGACGGCGCCATCGCGCCGGGCGGCCGGTTCCCCGTCAACACCAACGGCGGCGGCCTGTCCTACTGCCACCCCGGCATGTACGGCCTGTTCCTGCTGATCGAGGCGGTGCGCCAGTTGCGCGGCGAGGCCGACGCCCGCCAGGTTCCCGGCGCCGCCACGGCGATCGTGCACGGCAACGGCGGCACCTTGTCGGCGCAGAGCACGGTGATCCTGGGCAGCGCCGCGGCGCTGTAGGCGGGGCTGCCGGGGTCGGGATGGGGCGAGCGATGGGACTCGAACCCACGGCATCCAAGACCACAACCTGGCGCTCTACCAACTGAGCTACGCCCGCCACCGATCGGGGGCGTTTAGGACGGTGGGACCGTCGCCGTCAATGCGCAGCGTTCGGACGTTCCCCGGTCAGGCCGCGCCCGGCAGCCGGGTCGGGCGCCGCGCGCCAGACCCGAAATGGGCCGCGAGCCGGGCCACCGCCGCGTCCAGCACCGCGTCCTGCTTGCAGAAGGCGAACCTGGCGTAGTGGCGCGGCGGGTCGGGCGCGTCGTAGAACGCCGTCACCGGGACCGCGGTCACGCGCGCGGCCTCGGTGATATGGCGGCAGAAGGCGACATCGTCCCCGGCGAAGCCCAGCGGGCGGAAATCGGCGGTGACGAAATAGCTGCCGTGGCACGCCAGCACGTCCATCCCGAGCCCCGCCAGCCCCGAAGCCAGCCGGTCCCGCTTCGCCTGCAACGCAGCGGCCAGGCCGGTGAAATAGGCGTCGTCCTTGCCGAGCCCGACCGCCACGGCGCGCTGCAGGCTGGGCGCCGTCGCGAACGTGAGGTTCTGGTGCGCCTTCGCCACCACCGGGGCGACCGCCGCCGGCGCGGTCACGTAGCCCACCTTCCAGCCGGTGAAGGAGAACGTCTTGCCGGCCGAGCCGATGCGCAGCGTGCGCTCGGCCATCCCCGGCAGGGTCATCAGCGGGATGTGGCGGTGGCCGTCGAAGGTCAGGTGCTCGTAAACCTCGTCGCAGATCGCGTAGGCGTCGTGGCGGGCGAGCAGACCGGCGATGCAGCCGAGTTCGTCGCGGTCGAACACCTTCCCCGTCGGGTTCATCGGCGTATTGAGCAGCAGCGCCTTGGTCCGTGGCCCGAAGGCCGCGGCAAGGGCGGCGTGCGGCAACGCCCAGTCGGGCGGGGCGAGCCGCACCAGCCGGGGGATGGCGCCGAGCAGGCGCACCACCGGCAGGTAGGTGTCGTACAGGGGTTCGAACAGCACGACCTCGTCGCCGGGATCGAGCACCGCCGCCAGGCAGGCCGCGATCGCCTCGGTGGCCCCGGAGGTGACAACGACCTGCGCCGGATCGGCCGGAATGCCGTAGAAGCGGCGATCGTGCGCGGCGACGGCGGCGCGCAGCTCCGGCACGCCGGGCATCGGCGGATACTGGTTGCGCCCGTCGAACAATGCGGCGGAGGCGGCGTCCAGCAGGTCTGCCGGTCCGTCGGTGTCCGGGAAACCCTGGCCGAGGTTGATGGCGTCGTGCTCCACCGCCAGCGCCGACATGACGGTGAAGATGGTGGTGCCCAGGGCGGCGAGCTGGGTATTGACGGGTTTCACGGGACTTCGGTTCCTCCCCACGGGCTGCCCCGGCGGCGGCAGGGCAGTATCCGGGTGCGACGGCAGGGTCAACGGACGACGAGGGGCCGCCTGACCCCGGCGCCGCTCCTCATCCCCGCGCGGTTGCGCCCCCCTTTCCCCCGATGCTGCTCCGGTACGATCGGCCTGGCGGGCGGGCCTGGTCACCGGCGTGCTCAAATCGCGGGCATGCTGGCTGGCCTCCGCCCAGGCTCTGGGCTAAGCACAGGCGAAGTGCCGCCCGCCGGCCGGCACCGGGCTGGCACGGCGCATGCACTGCAAGGGAGGCCCGGAACGGTCCGGGTATGGCCATGAAGAAGATCGAGGCCGTCATCAAGCCGTTCAAGCTGGACGAGGTGAAGGAGGCGCTGCACGAGGTGGGGCTGCAGGGCATCACGGTGATGGAGGCGAAAGGGTTCGGGCGGCAGAAGGGTCACACCGAACTCTATCGCGGCGCCGAATACGTGGTGGATTTCCTGCCCAAGGTGAAGATCGAAGTGGTGTGCGAGGATGGCCTCGTCGAACGTGCCGTGGAGGCGATCATCACCGCCGCCCGCACCGGACGGATCGGCGACGGCAAGATTTTCATCACCTCGGTCGAGGAAGTCATCCGCATCCGCACCGGGGAGCGCGGCGAGGCCGCGATCTGACCCCGACGCGCTGACGCCGGCCGCTTCCGGCCGGCGGCGGAACCGACTAGAGGAGCCGGCGCACGGGCCGCGATGGAGCGGCCCGTCGGTGTGTTTTGCCCGTGACTGCTGTGCCGACCGAGGCGGCGGCCGCGGGTTTCTGCAACCAGAGGATCGAGGATCACAGGAATGGCGAAGCGGGCTGGCAGCGGCGACGGGGATGCCGTCGGCAAGGTGATGGAAATGCTCAAGGAGCATTCCGTCGAATATGTGGATCTGCGGTTCACCGACCCGCGCGGCAAGTGGCAGCACACCGCGCAGCACGTCTCTACCATCGAGGAGGAGACGTTCAAGGACGGCATCATGTTCGACGGGTCCTCGATCGCCGGCTGGAAGGCGATCAACGAATCCGACATGATCCTGATGCCCGATCCTGATACCGCAACGATGGACCCGTTCGCGGCCAAGCCGAGCCTGATCCTGGTCTGCGACATCGTCGAGCCCTCCACCGGCCAGCCGTACAATCGCGACCCGCGTTCCACCGCCAAGAAGGCCGAAGCCTATGTGAAGGCATCCGGCGTCGGCGACGCGGTGTATTTCGGGCCGGAGGCGGAGTTCTTCATCTTCGACAGCGTGAAGTTCGGCACCGGCGGCAACTACGGCACCTACCAGGTCGATAGCCAGGAAGGTCCGCAGGCGAGCATGAAGGACTACCCGGAAGGCAACATGGGCCACCGCCCGTCGATCAAGGGTGGCTATTTCCCGGTGCCGCCGGTCGACAGCGAAAGCGATCTGCGCGCCGAGATGCTGTCCACCATGGGCGAGATGGGCGTGGTGATCGAGAAGCATCACCACGAAGTGGCGCAGAGCCAGCACGAGCTCGGCATCAAGTTCGGCCCGATGGTGAAGCTCGCCGATGCCCTGCAGATCTACAAGTATTGCATCCACAACGTGGCGCACAGCTACGGCAAGACCGCGACCTTCATGCCGAAGCCGATCTACGGCGACAACGGTTCGGGGATGCACTGCCACCAGTCGATCTGGAAGGGCGGCAAGCCGCTGTTCGCCGGCAACGCCTATGCCGACCTGTCGGAGACGGCGCTCTACTACATCGGCGGCATCATCAAGCATGCCAAGGCGCTGAACGCCTTCACCAACCCGACCACCAACAGCTACAAGCGGCTGATCCCCGGGTTCGAGGCGCCGGTGCTGCTGGCCTATTCGGCGCGCAACCGCTCGGCCTCCTGCCGCATTCCGTACGCCACCAATCCGAAGGCGAAGCGGGTGGAGGTGCGGTTCCCCGACGCCGCGGCCAACCCCTACCTCGCGTTCAGTGCCATGCTGATGGCCGGCCTCGATGGGATCAAGAACAAGATCCACCCCGGCGAGCCGATGGACAAGGACCTCTATGACCTGCCCCCGGAAGAGCTGAAGGGCATCCCGACCGTCTGCGGCAGCCTGCGCGAGGCGATCGGTGCGCTGGAAGCCGACCACGAATTCCTGCTGGCCGGCGACGTGTTCAGCATGGACCAGATCGAGAGCTACATCGAGTTGAAGTGGACCGAGGTGTATCGTTTCGAGCATACCCCGCACCCGGTCGAGTTCGAGATGTACTACTCGGTCTGACCGCCCGCCCCCTCTTCAACGTGCCTGGCGCCCCGCCGTCCGCATGGACGGCGGGGCGTTTTCGTTTGTGCCGCGATTGTTTGCCGATAGGCAATCTGCCTTGGTTTTGGGCAACTCTGGCGCGGTGGCGGTCAACCTAACCCGAGCGGCGCCGGCGGCCGTAATGGCCAGGCCCGCGGCGACACACCGGCAGCCGTAGCGCGGAACTTCGGGCAGCGGCGCACGCCCGGAAACGTCCGGATACCGACCGTCATCGGCGGGCGGGGCTCCTGATCTTCGCCGGGCCGCCTCGGCCGGATCGCAGCTTCCGGCGTCGCCATGCCGGCGCGGCACGGTTCTTGAGTGTGGGTTACCGGACCACGCCACCGCAGGACAGGGCACCGACATGAAGCTCATCATGGCCATCATCAAGCCGTTCAAGTTGGACGACGTACGCGAGGCGCTGACGCCCCTCGGGGTGCAGGGGCTGACCGTTTCCGAAGTCAAAGGCTTCGGTCGGCAGAAAGGTCAGACCGAAATCTACCGCGGCGCTGAATACCACGTGAATTTCCTGCCCAAGGTGAAGATCGAGGTCGCCGTGGCCGCCGACCTCGCCGACCAGGTGATCGAGGCGATCGTCAAATCCGCCCACACCGGCAAGATCGGCGACGGCAAGATCTTCGTCATGGATCTGGAACGCGCGGTCCGCATCCGCACCGGTGAAACCGACGCCGCGGCGCTGTAACCGGTTTTTTCGACCCAACCAAGGAATCAGAAACGATGAAGCGATCCCGTCTCGCCTGGGGAGTGGCCGGCCTGCTGCCGGCGCTTCTTGTCGCCGTGCCGGCGTTTGCCGACGCGCCGCCGGCAGTCCCCAAACTCAGCGCGGGCGACACCGCCTGGATGCTGTCCAGCACCGCGCTCGTGCTGATGATGACGATCCCGGGGCTGGCGCTGTTCTATGCCGGCATGGTGCGCAAGAAGAACGTGCTCGCCACCATGATGCAGTCCTTCGTGATCTGCTGCCTGGTGACGATCACCTGGGCGGTCGCGGGCTACTCGCTCGCGTTCACCAACGGTAATCCCTACATCGGCGACATGTCCCGCTTCATGCTGTGGGGCATGGAGAAGAACTGGGACAAGGCGTTCCTGCTCGGCGGATCGGTCCCGCAGACCATTCCCGAATCCGTCTTCATGATGTTCCAGATGACGTTCGCGATCATCACCCCGGCGCTGATTGCGGGCGCGTTCGCCGACCGGATGAAGTTCAGCGCGCTCTGCATCTTCATGGTGCTGTGGTCGCTGCTGGTCTACTCGCCGATCGCGCACTGGGTCTGGAGCTCGGACGGCTGGCTGGGCGCGGGCGTGTTCGGCCTCCCGGGTGCAGCGGATTTCGCGGGCGGCACGGTCGTGCACATCAATGCCGGTATCGCCGGTCTTGTCTGTGCGCTGGTGCTGGGCAAGCGGGTCGGCTACGGCCAGGACAACATGGCGCCGTATAACGTTTCGTACGCCGTGATCGGCGCCTCCCTGCTGTGGGTGGGCTGGTTCGGGTTCAACGCGGGCTCCGCGGTGGCATCGAACGGGCGCGCCGGCATGGCGATGACGGTGACGCAGATCGCCACCGCCGCGGCGGCGCTGGGCTGGATGTTCGCCGAGTGGGCGAGCAAGGGCAAACCCTCCGTCCTCGGCGCCGCCTCCGGCGCGGTGGCGGGCCTGGTGGCGATCACCCCGGCGTCCGGCTTCGTGCTGCCGGGTGCGTCGATCATCATCGGCGTCGCCGCCGGCGTGATCTGCTTCTGGGCCTCGACCAGCCTCAAGCACATGCTGGGCTACGACGACAGCCTGGACAGCTTCGGCGTGCACGGCATCGGCGGCATTGTCGGCGCCTTGCTCACCGGCGTGTTCGCCTACGGGCCGCTGTCGGGCGGGGCGAACAAGGGCGGCCTGCCGCAGTTCGAATCGCAGGTGATCGCGGTCTGCACCACGCTCATCTACAGCGGCGTGATGACCTTCATCATTCTGATGGTGACGAAAGCTCTGGTCGGCCTGCGGGTCGGCGAGGAGGAGGAGCGCGAGGGTCTCGACCTCGTGCTGCACGGCGAGCAGATTTTCTGATCGACTTCGGAATGGGGGCGCCCGTGATCGGGCGCCCCGCCTTGCCCGGACAGCCTGGCCAGTCCGGGTCACGTAAAAACAAAACGTAGGAGACTCGATATGACTCAGGGGACCAGGTTGCGATCCGGATGGCTACGCGCGCTGCTGGGGGCGGGTACCGCGCTCTCGGCTGTCGCGCTCTTGGCGGTGCCGGCTGCGCACGCACTCACGCCGCCCACGCCCGTCACCTTCGACGGCGGGCCGCTCGGCAAGCTGCAATTGAGCGGCGGGGCCGACGCCTATGTCTATGCGCTGACCGGCGCCGGCGACAGCACGAGCTACGGCCTGCTCGGCACCAGCAAATCCGCAGGGTTCGAGTTCCAGAACGCGCTGATCCAGTTGCAGAAAGCGGACGGTCTGGTGCAGTTCACCATCCAGGCGGGAGCCAACACCTCGTGGGTTCTCGGCAGCAAGCCGGGCGGGACGTCGGTGCAGACGTTCGCCACCGGGCCGGTGCGCGCCGCGTATATCACCATCGCTCCGACCGCCAACTTCAACATCTCGGCCGGCCACATCGCCTCGCTCGAAGGCTACGAGTCAGGCGTCGACTGGCTCAACACCAACATGCTGACGACCGACATCTTCGAGGTCGAGAACTCGCAGAGCACCGGCGTGACGGCGAGCTATACGGTGGGGCCGATTGCCGCCACGGTCACCTTCGGCGACGGCTTCGACACCCAGCAGTGGAACTTCCTGCAGGCGTCGGTGACCGCCACATTTGACCCGAACAACAACCTGACGGTCTTCGGCGCCACCAATCTCGGCACCACGGGAGCGGGGGCGCATTTCTACGGCTCGGCAACGACGCCCTACAGCCAGTCCTACGTCGGCAGCGGTCCGTTCAGCGCCGCCCCGTTCGTCAACTCGACGATGGTCGGCGCGTATTACAGCTACACGCTCGGCAACCTGAACCTGGTGCCGGAAGTGCAGTATGTGTACGCGAAGCCGAATGCCTCGGTCGGGCTGCCGAGCTTCTCCAGCAACCTCGGGGTCGCCCTGTTCGGCAGCTACCAGTTCGGCAAATCGCCGTATTCGCTCGGCGCCTGGGTGCAATATTTCACCTCCAACGGGCCGGACAACTGGTTCCTCAACCCCGGCGCGCAAGGCTTCGGCTTGTCGATTTCGCCCACCTGGCAGAAGGACCACCTGTTCGTACGGGGCGATGTGGGGGTGATCCACCTGACCACGATCGGCACGCCCGGTTCGTCCGGCTATGGCAGCGGCATGACCGGCCGCAACCAGGCCGACTTCCTGGTCGAGGCGGGCGTCCTGTTCTGATCGGCCGCGGCGCCGGCCCCGACCGGGGCCGGCGCCGCGGTGCCTTTCCCGCCGAACCAGCCTCGGACGCCCGCAGTTGACGGCGCCGGGCTTCCGCCCCACAAGACCGCCTCCGCCCCCCGCGGCCAACAGCGGGCAGTATGGGAGAGTCCGGGCTTGCAGCCGACCGATGTTCGGGACCCCGAGTATTTCCACAAGGTCGTGGATTGCCAGTGGGCCTGCCCGGCGCACACGCCGGTTCCGGAATACATCCGCCTGATCGCCGCGCAGCGCTACGCTGACGCGTACATGATCAATTGGCAGTCCAACGTCTTCCCCGGCATCCTCGGCCGCACCTGCGACCGGCCCTGCGAGCCGGCCTGCCGCCGCGGCCGGGTGGAGGATGCGCCGGTCGCCATCTGCCGGCTCAAGCGGGTGGCCGCCGATTACAAGGGCGACATCCGCGCCCGGCTGCCGCTTCCCGCAGCGCAGCACAACGGCAAGACGATCGCGCTGGTCGGCGCCGGGCCGGCCTCGCTCACGGTCGCGCGCGACCTCGCCCCGCTCGGCTACCGCTGCGTCGTGTTCGACGGCGACAGCCGCGGCGGCGGCATGATCCGCAGCCAGATTCCCCATTTCCGCCTGCCCGAGAGCGTCATCGACGAAGAAGTCGGCTACATCGTCGATCTCGGCATCGAGATGCGGCTGGGCCAGCGGATCGACAGCCTGAAATCGCTGCTGGCCGATGGCTACGACGCGGTGTTCATCGGCTCCGGCGCCCCGCGCGGGCGCGACCTGCCGCTGCCCGGCCGGCAGGAAGCGGGCGAGAACATCCATATCGGCATCGATTGGCTGTCCTCGGTGTCCTTCGGCCATATCGAGAAGATCGGCAAGCGGGTCATCGTGCTCGGCGGCGGCAACACGGCGATGGATTGCTGCCGCTCCGCCCGGCGCCTGGGCGGGGAGGACGTGAAGGTCATCGTCCGCTCCGGCTTCGAGGAAATGAAGGCCTCGCCGTGGGAAAAGGAAGACGCGCTCGGCGAGGACATCCCGATCCTGAACTGGATGGTGCCGAAGGAATTCACCCACGCCGACGGCCGCCTGACGGGCGTGATCTTCGAGACGGTGCAGGCCGAGCGCGACGCGAACGGCCGCCGCCGCCTGGTGCCCACCGGGGCGCCCGACCAGCACATCGCCTGCGACGACGTGCTGGTGGCGGTCGGCCAGGAGAACGCCTTTCCCTGGATCGAGCGCGACGCGGGGCTGGAGTTCGATCGCTGGGACATGCCGGTGGTCGATCAGGTCACCATGGGATCGACCCATCCGCACGTGTTCTTCGGCGGCGACGCGGCGTTCGGCCCGAAGAACATCATCTGGGCGGTGGCGCACGGCCACCAGGCCGCGATCTCCATCGACAAGCTCTGCCGGGGCGAGGATGTGCGCGACCGTCCGCCGCCCATGGTCACCCTGGCTTCGCAGAAGATGGGCATCCACGAGTGGAGCTACGACAACGACATCACGCTCGATCGCCGCTTCAAGGTGCCGCACACGGCGAAGGCGCTGGCGCTCGCCGACATCACCGCCGAGGTCGAACTCGGCTATGATGACCAGCTGGCCTTCAAGGAAGCCGAACGCTGCCTGAACTGCGACGTGCAGACGGTGTTCACCGACAAGCTCTGCATCGAGTGCGACGCCTGCGTCGATATCTGCCCGGTCGATTGCATCAACTTCACCGCGAACGGGGACGAGGCCGACCTGCGCGGCCGGCTGAACGCGCCCGCCGCGAACGCGACCCAGGACCTCTATGTCTCCGGCGCGCTGAAGACCGGCGCGGGTGATGGTGAAGGACGAGGACGTCTGCCTTCACTGCGGCCTGTGTGCCGAACGCTGCCCGACCGGCGCGTGGGACATGCAGCGATTCCTCTACGACATGGCCCAGCCGGAAGCACGCATGTCACAAGCGCTGATCGACGCATCGCCGGATTCCGTCCGCGGCCTGCAACGGGTCAACGATTTCGTCGTCAAGTTCGCCAACGTCAACGGCTCCGGCTCGGCCAGCGCGAACACGCTTGTTCGGCAAGGCGATCCTGCGCATGGGCGTGCCGGTGACGCCGCGCAACATCTTCCCCTCCAACATCCAGGGCCTGCCGACCTGGTACGAGGTGCGGGTGTCGGAAGCAGGCCATCTCGGCGCGCGCGGCGGCGTCGATCTGATGGTGGCGATGAACCCGCAGACCTGGGACCAGGACGTCAAGTCCATCGAGCCGGGCGGCTATCTGTTCTACGACTCGACCAAGCCGCTGCCGGACGTCGAAATTCCGCGACGACATCGTCCGTGCTCGGCATGCCGCTGACCGAGACTGACCAACCGCGCCTACACCGATTCGCGCCAGCGGCAGTTGTTCAAGAACATCGTCTATGTGGGCGCGCTGTCGGCGCTGCTCGATATCGATCGCGGCGAGTGATCGAGACGCTGCTCGCCGAGCAGTTCCGCGGCCGGACAAGCTGATCGCGCGCCAACGTGCAGCGCTGCACATGGGGCGCGACTACGCGCTGGCGCATCTGGCCTGCCCGATCGGCCTCACGGTGCGCCGGGCGGACGCGGTCGGCGACCGCATCTTCATCGACGGCAACGCCGCCGCCGCGCTGGGCGCGGTGTATGGCGGCGCGACCGTCTGCGCCTGGTATCCGATCACGCCGTCGTCGTCGCTCGCCGAGGCGTTCATCCGCTACTGCCACCGCTTCCGCGTCGACAAGGCGACCGGCCAGCACCGATTCGCCATCGTGCAGGCGGAGGACGAACTCGCCTCGATCGGCATGGTGATCGGCGCCGCCTGGAACGGGGCGCGCGCGTTCACCGCGACCTCCGGCCCCGGCATCTCGCTGATGCAGGAATTCTTCGGCCTGGCCTATTTCGCCGAGATCCCGGCGGTGATCTTCGACGTGCAGCGCGCCGGGCCCGTCCACCGGCATGCCGACGCGCACGCAGCAGACGCGACATGCTGGCCTGCGCCTATGCCTCGCCACGGCGACACCAAGCACGTGCTGCTGTTCCCGGAAGACCCGAACGAGTGCTTCGAGATTCGGGGCGCTGGCGTTCGATCTCGCCGACCGGCTGCAAACGCCGGTCTTCGTCATGCTCGACCTCGATATCGGCATGAACGAGCGGCTGTGCCGGCCGTTCGCCTGGGACGACAGCCGCACGCATGGACCGCGGCAAGGTGATGACGGCGGCGGAGCTGGAGGCCGGCAAGGATTTCGGCCGCTATCTGGACGTGGACGGCGACGGCATCCCCTACCGCACCTATCCCGGCACGCATCCGACCCGCGGCGCCTTCTTCACCCGCGGCACCTCGAAGGACCGCTACGCGCGCTACACCGAGGAAGGCGACGCCTACGCCGACAACATGGAGCGGCTGCTGAGAAGCACGACACCGCGAAGACCCTGGTGCCGCGCCCCGTTGCGCGTCCGGCTATGGCAACCGACACGGCTGCGGCGCGATCTATTACGGCTCCACCAGCCCGGCGATGACGGAGGCCGATGCGCTGCTGGCCGAGCAGGGCCTGCCGGCTCGATCTGCTGCGGGTGCGCGGCTTTCCGTTCCACGACGATGTGGCGCGCTTCATCGCGCAGCACGACCAGGTGTTCGTGGTGGAGCAGAACCGCGACGCCCAGTTGCGCACCCTGCTGATGAACGAGCTGGAGATCGACCCGGCGAGGCTGGTGCCGCATGCTGCACTACGACGGCACGCCGATCACCGCCCGCTTCATCGCCGACGCCATCGCCGAAGGCTGGACGGCCGCAAGTCGACCGTTCGCAAGGCGTGCCATGACCTATCCTCCCGAAGCCGAAACTGCACCACCCGGGGCTGCCGAACAACGCGCTGGGCTTCACCCGCCGCGACTACGAGGGCGCGATCTCCACGCTGTGCGCCGGCTGCGGCCACGACTCGATCAGCGCCGCGATCGTGCGCGCCTGCTTCGAGCTCGATCTGCCGCCGCACCGGATCGCCAAGCTGTCGGGCATCGGCTGCTCGTCGAAGACGCCGACCTATTTCCTCGGCGCCTCGCACGGGTTCAATTCGGTGCACGGGCGGATGCCGTCGGTGCTGACCGGGGCCAACCTGGCGAACCGCGACCTGATCTACCTCGGCGTGTCCGGCGACGGCGATTCGCGCCTCGATCGGCCTCGGCCAGTTCGCCCACGCCATGCGGCGCGGCGTGAACATGGTCTATATCGTCGAGAACAACGGCGTGTACGGCCTGACCAAGGGGCAGTTCTCCGCCACCTCCGACAAGGGCGCCAAGTCCAAGCGCGGCGTCGTCAACAGCGACGAGGCGATCGACATGGTCGGCATGGCGCTGCAGCTCGGCGCCACCTTCGTCGCGCGCAGCTTCTCCGGCGACAAGGCGCCAGCTCGTGCCGCTGATCGAGGCCGCGCTGCAGCCACGAGGGCGCCGCCTTCATCGACTGCATCTCGCCCTGCGTCGCGTTCAACAACCACGAAGGCTCGCACCAAGAGCTTCGACTTCGTGCGCGAGCATAACGAGGCGGTGAACTACCTCGACGTGATCGACGGGCGCGACCGCCGATCACCGTCGATTACGCACCCGGCACGGTGGAGATGGTGCAGCAGCACGACGGCACCTGGCTGCGGCTGCGCAAGCTCGCCGACGACTACGACGTGCACGACCGGGTCGCGGCGATGGACCTATCTGCAGCAGCGCCACGCCGCGGGCGAGATCGTCACCGGGCTGCTGTATGTCGATCCGGAGCCGCGCGACCTGCACCACCACATGAACACCGTGGCCACGCCGCTGAACGCGCTGGACGATGCGGCGCTGATCCCCGGCGCGGCGGCGCTGGAGAAGCTGAACGCCGGGCTGCGCTGACCCCGGCAACGGAGGTCCCGATGAGCTTCACCCCCGCCGGCGTCATCCCGGCCACCCTGCTTGCCTTCCACGACGATTTCTCCATCGACGAAGCCGCCACCCGCCGCCACCTGCGCGACGTCGCCGCAACCGCGGGCATTTCCGCCATCACCGTGAACGGTCACGCCTCCGAGGTGCACGCCTGCACCGAGGCCGAGCAGCAGCGCATCCTGGCGCTGACCCTGGCGGAGATCGGCGACCGCCTGCCGGTGATCTCCGGCGTCTGGGCCGACGGCAGCGCCAACGCGGCACGCATCGCGCGCAGCGCGGCGGCCGAAGGGGCGCCGCGGCGCTGCTCGTGTTCCCCTCCGCCGTGTTCGCGATGGGCGGGCAGGCGCGCCCGGACATGGCGCTGGCGCATTTCGGTGCCATCGCCGCGGCGACCGACCTGCCGCTGATCGTGTTCGCCTATCCGGAACGTTCCACGCTTGTCCTACCCGCTGGATACGCTGGTCCGGCTGGCGGAGGCGATCCCGTCCATCCGCGCGATCAAGGACTGGTGCAACGACCCGATGCTGCACGAGCGCCACATCCGCACGCTGCAATCCCTGCCGCGGCCGGTGAACGTGCTCACCACGCACAGCGCCTGGCTGATGGCCTCGCTCGTGCTCGGCTGCAACGGGCTGCTGTCCGGCTCGGGCAGCGTCATCCCCGAACTGCATGTGGCGCTGTGGCAGGCGGTGCAGGCGAGGCGACCTGGCGCGCAGCGCGTGCGCATCAACGACCGCATCTACCCGCTGGCGCAGGCGTTCTACGCCGCTCCGGCGCTCGATATGCACAACCGGATGAAGGAGTGCCTGGTGATGCTGGGCCGGATGGAGCGCGCGGTGGTGCGCCCGCCGCTGGTGCGGATCGACGCGACCGAGCGTGCCCGGCTGCGCGCCGCACTCGATGCGGCCGGACTGGCCGCCACAAGCCCGGCTCCGGCGCGACTCACCCGCGCCGCCTGACCGCAGCGGCGATCGCTAGTGTCCTGCCCCTTACCTTCGCTGCCCTTCGCAGCGAAGGTAAGGGGCAGGACACTGAAAATAAAGAACTCGTGTGCCGATCCTGACCGTCGCAGACGGCAACATGCGTCAGGATCGGCACACTAGGGCCGCAGCGCGGCCAGCGCGTCGGACAGGCGCGCGAAGCGCGTGATCGGCCCGATCGCCGGTTCCACCACCAGATGCTCGGCACTGCGCCACAGGCTCCAGCGATGCCGCAGGCCGCCAACCTCCTGCAGCGCCACCACTTCCTCGTAATCCTCGCCATCGACGCAACGATCAAGCTCGATCGTCAGTTGCAGACGGCGGCACTCCGCCCAACGCTGCATCGCTTGCAGTTCTGCGATGGGAAAGGCGAAGCCACGCGGCAGCCGTGGCGCCGCGATCGGTCGGTTCATCGTGGGAATCCTTGGTTCGCCATGTCGGTGGCGCATGGCACCTATGGAACACGGCAGGGGCGGCGGCAAGCCCCACGAGCAAGCCGGAGATCGTCGACCGCACCGCCCCTCGCCGCGCACGCCTATATCAAACCGTGGTTTCAACGGTCGTCGCCACCAGGTCGCGCAACAGCCCGAGAACCCGCGTCGCCTCCGCGGGATCGCGATCGATCGCGGCGTTGGTCCCGGCTGCTTCGCCCACGAACGCCATCGACCAGCCGGGGAAGGCGCGCTCGGTCGCCGGCACGCTCTCCAGCACCACGACGTCGCCGTGGCGCGGGTCGCGGAGGATGCGCTCGAAGGTCGCGCCGACGGCCGGCAGCGGCCCCTCCAGGACCTGGGCGAATCCGGCGCGGTTGAACAGCAGCGCACCCGTGATGCCCGCCCGCGCATTGGCCGCGCGCGCGGTCGACAGGATGCGTTCAATCTCCGCCTGCCGGGCAGCCGCGACATCCGGAATGCGGTTGCGGCTCACGTAGATCACGCGGAACAGCCGCGCGGAGTCCTTGCCGCTCATCCCACCGGCATCGGCGCGGACGCGAACCCGGCGATCATGGCAGGCACGTCGGCCGCCGGCACGGGACGCCCGAACAGATAGCCCTGGACCTCCGTGCACCCCTCGGCACGGACCCTTTCCAGTTGTTCCAGCGTCTCCACCCCCTCGGCGATGGTACGCATCCCGAGGCTGGCGCCGAGGCCCGCGATGGCGCGCACGATCGCGCGCCCCTCGGCCACGCCGCGCGCGCCGGAGACGAAGCTACGGTCGATCTTGATCTTGTCGAAGGGGAAGCTCTGCAGCCGGGTCAGCGACGAATAGCCGGTGCCGAAATCGTCCATCGCGATCCGCACACCGCTGGCGCGCAACTGGCGCAGTACCGCCATGGTCGCCTCCGGATTGGCGAGCAGGGCGCTTTCCGTCACTTCGATCTCCAGCCGGTGCGGCGCCAGGCCGGAACGGGACAGTGCGTCGCCCACCGCGGCCAGCAGATCGCCCTGCTCGAACTGGAGCGCCGACACGTTCACTGCCACGGCGAGCGGCGCCGGCCAGCCGGCGGCCTCCTTGCACGCGGTGGCCAGCACCCAGGCGCCGATCGGCGCCATCAGGCCGATTTCCTCGGCCAGCGGCACGAACTCGGCGGGCGAGACCGCACTGCCCGTCGGATGCTGCCAGCGCAGCAACGCCTCGAACCCGAACAGGCGATTGGAACTGACATCGACCTGCGGCTGGTAGTGCAGGGTGAACTGGCGCAGCGCGAAGGCGCGACGGAGGTCGGTTTCCATCTGCCGGCGGGTTTCGGAACGGGCATGCATCTCCGGCATGAAGGTGGCGCACCGGCCCTTGCCGGCCGCTTTCGCGGCATGCAGCGCGCTGGTGGCGCAGCGCAACAGGGTATCGGCTGCCACCCCGTCCTCCGGTGCGCGGGCGATGCCCACACTGAGCCCGACGGTCACCGGCTGGCCGGCCAGCAGATAGGGCCGGCTCAGCCCGTCCATCAGCCGCCTGGCCAGGCCGTCCAGCTCTTCCGGCCCCACACCCTCCCCGACCAGGACGGCGAACTCGTCCCCGTCCAGCCGCGCCGGCAGATCGCTGCTCCGCAGCGCCGTGCGCAGCCGCGCCGCCAGGGTCGCGAGCAACTGGTCGCCCACTTGCGGTCCCAGGGTATCGTTGATGATCCAGAATCGATCGATGTCGAGCACGATCAGACCGAGTGCGCCTGGCTCGGCCGCCAGCCGCGCGACCAGCGTCGCATGGAAGCTGGCCCGGTCGGGCAAGCCGGTGAGTGGGTCGGCGCGCAGCCTTGGCTCGGGCTCCGTCCGCGCCTGATCGGGCCGCAGGAGCAGGGCGACTCGCCGCCGTGGCAGGGAAATGCGCTGTGCCGCCATCCCGCCACCGGTCGCATCGCTGAGCCGGCAGGCGGACGGCGCCGCGGCGAGCGCGAGTTCGGCCAGGGCGGCACGGGCACCGGGGGCGAGTCGCGTGCGCGCCAGTATCGTCGCCAGCGGCGCGCCGGCGCGCGGTGCGGCAGGATCGAGCGCCAGCAGCCGTGCGGCCTCCGTGGTCACCAACCCGACGATGCGGTTGTGGTCGAGCAGCAGGGCCGGCCCGTCCAGCGCGGCGAGCAGGGCGGCGGCATCGTCGTCCTCATCCTGTTCCCCGATCGGACGGAAATCGGTGAGCGAGGCTGCGGTGTCGAGCGCCATGCCAGAGGTCACGTCGGGATCCGATACCAGTCCTGGTCGCCATTTGGCGGGGACGCGGTAAAGAAAGTCTTACGGCCCGCGGGGGGCGGCGCGCCGGGACGGACGGTTCCTCTTGCCGGCGATATGGGCCGCCACGGCGGTATCGAACCGCGGCGCTGGAGGCCTCAAAGCCCCCGTGGTCAAGCGCCGTCCCGCCCCCTATCCGCGCCGGCGCACCGCCGCGGTCACCGTGTTTTCCAGCAGGCAGGCGATGGTCATCGGCCCCACGCCGCCCGGCACCGGGGTGATCGCCCCGGCCACCGCAGCCGCTTCCGCAAAGGCGACGTCACCCACCAGCCGCAAGTCCGGCCCGCGATTGATGCCGACATCGATCACGACAGCCCCCGGCGCGATCCAGTCGCCGCGCACCAACTCCGCCCGGCCCACCGCAGCCACCAGGATCTCGGCGCGCCGGCACTCCGCGGGCAGATCGCGGGTGCGGGAATGGGCCACGGTCACGGTGGCGTCGGCAGCCAGCAGCAGCGCCGCCATCGGCCGGCCGACAATGGCCGAACGCCCCAGCACCACCGCGCGCGCCCCCGAAACCCGCACCCCGGCGGCGTCCAGCAGCCGCATCACCCCGAGCGGCGTGCACGGCACCAACCCTGGCCGCCCGGCCGCCAGCGCACCGACGTTCAGCGGATGGAATCCATCGACATCTTTCGCCGGATCGATCGCCGCCACGACGCGATGCGGGTCGATGCCTGCCGGCAGCGGCAGTTGCACCAGAATCCCGTCCACCGACGGATCCGCATTCAACCGCGCCACCTCGGCGAGCAGCGCTGCCTCCCCGATCGCGGCCGGCAGCCGAATCGTCTGCGCCGTAATGCCGGCCGCGGCGGCAGCACGATCCTTGTTGCGGACGTAGACCGCACTGGCCGGATCCTCGCCGACCAGTACCACCGCCAATCCGGGCTGGAAATCAAGCGCCGCAACCCGCGCCGCAACCGCAGCTCGCACGGTCGCTGCCACCGCCTTGCCGTCGATGATCCGCGCCGTCATGCGGAGCGAGCGACGCCGTGATGGTCCGTAAGCAAGGTCCCCCCTTGGTCCGCTTCGCGGCCCGAGCCCCGCCAAGGGCGGCGACCTTGGAACGCATCCGTTGGGTCCGTGCGGGTGGGGGGTGTCGCGGCTGGTATCACAGGCCGGCGAGCCGTGTACCGAGGGTTACGGGATCCCCGCTCACCAGCAGCCGCTTGTCCCGGCTGGCAGCGCCCGCGGCGATCGCGACGGCGGACGGCGGGACGCCCAGTGCCGCGGCCAGGGCGGCGCAGGCCGCCCGATTGGCGGCGCCGTCCTGCGGCGCAGCAGTGACGGCGATCCCGAGTCGGGGGCCGTCGCGCGATGGTTCGATGCCGCGCAGCCCCGGGCGGCGGGCACGGGGGTGGACCTTTACGGCGACACTGACGCCGTCCACCGTCTCTCGCCAGGGAGCGGAAACGGGGCCGCTCACAGCGCCAGGGCTTGCCATGTGCCAAACAGGATCGCCGCCTCCAGCCGGCCGAGCAGCGGCAGGATGACGATCTGGATCAGCAGCACCACGATCCACGGGCTGATGTCGATCCCACCGAGGTTCGGCAGCATGTTGCGGATCGGGCGCAGGACCGGCTCGGTGACCCGGTACAGGAAGTCGCCGATCGACCAGACCAGGCGGTTGCGCGTGTCCAGCACACCGAAGGCGGTCAGCATGCTGAACAGCGCGGCCAGGATCACGGCCCACATATAGGCCCAGACAATGTAGCCGATCAGGTTGAACAGGATCGTGATCATTCCGGCGCTCCGAAAGCGGCCGGACCCTACCGGCCGGCGCGCAGGGGTGCAACGGGGGCGGTGCGGCGCCCGGTCGACCCCATGCGGGCCGGCAGCCTGTGTCCGCAACAGGAAGCACTGCCCAATTCCTTCGCGGGAAGTCTTACCCGAACACCCGCCGCCCGGCCTTCCACGTCCCGAGCACGCGGCCTTCCAGCGCGCGGCCGTCGAACGGGGTGTTCTGCGCCTTGCCCGGCAGCGCCCCCGCCTCCACGCGCCAGGCGCGTTCGGGGTGGAACAGGCAGAGATCGGCCGCCACGCCCTTCGCCAGCCGCCCCGCCGCCACGCCGAGCAGCGCCGCCGGCCGCGCCGTCAGCAGTCCGATCGCCTGCGCCAGGCTCAGCGCCCCGCCGTGCACCTGCGCCAGCGTCACGCCGAGCAGGGTCGCGAGCCCCGCGCCGCCCGGCGCGGCCTGGGCGAACGGCAGGCGCTTGTCGTCGGCATCGCGCGGCTGGTGGTCCGACGCGATGGCGTCGATCGTGCCGTCGGCCAGCGCCGCCACCACCGCCAGCCGGTCGGCATCCGCGCGCAGCGGCGGCGACAGCTTGGCGTAGGTGCGGAAATCGCCGATCGCCGTCTCGTTCAGGTCGAAATAGGGCGGCGCGGTGTCGCAGGTCACCGCCAGGCCGTCCGCCTTGGCGCGCCGGATCAGCGCCAGCGCTTCGCCGGTGGAGACATGGGCGAAATGCACCGCGCCGCCGGTCAGCGCGGCGAGGCGGATGTCGCGCGCCACCAGGATCGCCTCGGCGGCGGCGGGAATGCCGGGCAGGCCGAGGCGGGTGGCCAGTTCGCCCTCGGTCGCGGCCCCGCCGGCGGCAAGCGACGGGTCTTCCGGGTGCTGCACGATCCGCGCGCCGAAGCCGCGTGCATAGGCGCAGCGCGAGGCGCATCAGCCGCGCCGGCCCGATCGCCCGCGCTCCGTCGGTGAATGCCACCGCCCCGGCCTCGGCAGCAGGCCGAGCTCGGCCAGTTCCTCTCCCCGGCAGCCGCGGGTAACGGCGCCATAGGGCAGGATGGTGAGGCTGCCGGTTTCCTCGCCGCGGGCGCGCAGCAGGCGGACCAGCGCCGGATCGTCGATCGCCGGGCTGGTGTCGGGCAAGGCGGCCAGGGTGGTGATACCACCGGCGGCGGCAGCCTCGGCGGCGGAGGCGATCGTTTCGCGGTATTCCGCGCCCGGCTCGCCCAGTGCGGCACGCATATCGACCAGGCCCGGGCACAGGACCACGCCGTCCTCGCCCTGGACCACCACCGCCCCGTCCGGGCGGCCGAGCACGGCGCCGAGATCGGCGATCCGCCCGTCGCGCACCAGCAGTTCCCCCGGCTGATCGAGGCCGGAGGCGGGGTCGAGCAGGCGGACGCCGGTGAAGACCACGCAGCCCGCGGCGGGATCAGCCATTCCCGGCCGCCCCGGGACAGCGTGTCCAGCACCGCCATCCGCACCGCGACCCCCATCTCCACCTGCTCGCGGATCAGGCTGCGCACGGGGTCGTCGGCGACCGCGCTGTCGATCTCCACGCCGCGGTTCATCGGGCCCGGGTGCATCACCAGCGCGTCGGGTTTCGCGTGCGCGAGCTTGGCGGCATCGAGGCCCCAGAAGCGGAAGAACTCGCGCGCGCTGGGCACCAGGCCGCCGGGGCCGCCGGCCATGCGCTCGCGTTGCAGCCGCAGCATCATCACGATGTCGGCGCCCTTGAGGCCGGTTTCCATGTCGTGGAACACGTCCACGCCGAGGCGTGCCGCCTCGGCCGGGATCAGGGTCGGCGGGCCGATCACGCGCACCCGGCTGCCCATGGTGGTGAGCAGGTGGATGTTCGATCGCGCCACCCGGGAATGGGCGATATCGCCGCAGATCGCGACCGTCAGCCCCTCCAGCCGTCCCTTGCGGCGGCGGATGGTCAGCGCATCGAGCAGCGCCTGGGTCGGGTGTTCATGCGTGCCGTCGCCGGCGTTGATGACCGCGGCGTCGACCTTCTGCGCCAGCAGGTTGGGCGCGCCGGACTGGTCGTGGCGCACCACCAGCAGATCGCAATGCATGGCGTTCAGGGTGGCCGCGGTGTCGAGCAGCGTCTCCCCCTTGTTCACCGAGGAGGTGGCGACGGACATGTTGATCACGTCGGCGCCGAGGCGCTTGCCGGCGAGCTCGAAACTGGTGCGGGTGCGGGTGGAGTCCTCGAAGAACAGGTTGATGAGGGTGCGCCCGCGCAACAGGTCGCGCTGGGTCTGGCCGGAGCGGGTGAGCAGCACGTAGGATCTCGGCCAGATCGAGCAACTGGCCGATCTGCGGCGGGTGCAGACCCTCGATCGCAAGGAGGTGACGGAGGCGGATGGACACGCGGCTTTGTCGCGGGACGGGGGCGAGGCGTCAACCGGGCGCCGCGCCAAGGCCCCCGCCGACCACTACTCCGCCGCCTCCGCGTACGCCTCCAGCGGCGCGCAGGTGCAGACCAGGTTGCGGTCGCCGTAGACGTTGTCGACCCGCCCCACCGGCGGCCAGTATTTCGCCGCCGCGACGAAGGGCAGCGGGAACGCCGCCTGCTCGCGCGAGTAGGCGTGCGGCCACGACACTCCGCCAGCACCTCGCGCCGCGGTGTGCGGCGCGTCCTTCAGCGGATTGTCCGTCGCGGTCCAGCCGTCCCGCCGCCACCGCGGCGATCTCGGCGCGGATCGCGATCATCGCGTCGCAGAAGCGATCGAGCTCCGCCTTCGGTTCGCTCTCGGTCGGCTCGATCATCAGCGTGCCCGGCGACCGGCCAGCGACATGGTCGGCGCGTGGAAGCCGTAGTCCACCAGCCGCTTGGCGATGTCCTCCACGCTCACCCCGGCCTCGGCGCTGAAGCCGCGGCAGTCGATGATGCACTCATGCGCCACCAGCCCGCCGGGGCCGGTGTAGAGCACCGGGTAGTGCGGCTCGCAGCCGCGCCGCGATGTAGTTGGCGTTCAGGATCGCCACCTGCGGTCGCCCGCGTCAGCCCCGCCGCGCCCATCAGGCGGATATAGGCGTAGCGAGATCGGCAGGATCAGCGCGCTGCCGAACGGCGCCGCCGCGACCGGGCCGATCGCCGCGTCGCCGGCCCCGCATCCGCGCGCAGCGGATGGTTGGGCAGGAACGGCGCCAGATGCGCCGCGACGCCGATCGGCCCCACGCCCGGCCCGCCGCCGCCGTGCGGGATGCAGAACGTCTTGTGCAGGTTCAGGTGGCACACGTCGGCGCCGATCGCCGCCGGGCTGGTCAGCCCGACCTGCGCGTTCATGTTGGCGCCGTCCATGTAGACCTGCCCGCCGTGCTGCGTGCACGATGGCGCAGATGTCGCGGATCGCCGCCTCGAACACGCCGTGCGTGCTGGGATAGGTCACCATCAGCGCCGCCAGCCGTCGCCGCGTGCTGCCGCCGCCTTCGCGCGCAGGTCGGCCAGATCGACGTTGCCGTCGCGGTCGCAGCCGACCACCACGACGCGCAGCCCGGCCATCGCCGCGCTCGCCGGGTTGGTGCCGTGCGCGCTGGACGGGATCAGGCAGACGTCGCGCTGCGCCTCGCCGCGCGACGCGTGCCAGGCGCGGATCGCCAGCAGGCCGGCGTATTCGCCCTGCGAGCCGGCGTTCGGCTGCAGCGACACCGCGGCGAAGCCGGTGATCGCGCACGAGCCAGCCGGCCAGCCGCGTCGATCAGCGTCGCGATAGCCCGCGGTCTGGTCGGCCGGCGCGAACGGATGGATGTCGGCGAAGCCGGGCCAGCGTGATCGGCATCATCTCCGCCGTCGCGTTCAGCTTCATCGTGCAGGAGCCGAGCGGGATCATGCTGCGGTTCGAGCGCGATGTCCTTGTCCTCCAGCCGCTTCAGGTAGCGCAGCATCTCGTGCTCGGCTGTGGTGCGCGTGGAACACCGGCTCGGTCAGGAACGCGCGCGTCGCGCGCGCAGCGCCGCCGGCAATCCGTCCGGCGCGGCGCCGCAGCGCGCGCGCCGAGCAGCGCGGCCAGGCGCGTCCAGCTCCGCCGCGCGTCACCGTCTCGTCCAGCGCGATGCCGACGCCGGTCGCATCGATCCGGCGCAGGTTGAAGCCCGGCGCCAGCCGCCGCTGCCATCAGCGCGTCCGGCGTCCGCCGCTTCCAGCGCGATCGTGTCGAAGAACGCCGTCGTGCCGCAGCGCGAGCCCGGCCCGCCGCGCCGCGTCCGCCAGCAGCCGCGCCTGCAGATTGACCCGCCGGGCGATGCGCCGCAGCCCCTCCGGCCCGTGCCAGACGGCGTAGAACCCGGCCATCACCGCCAGCAGCACCTGCGCGGTGCAGATGTTGGAGGTCGCCTTCTCGCGGCGGATGTGCTGCTCGCGCGTCTGCAACGCGAGGCGCAGCGCCGGCGCGCCGGCGGCATCGACCGAGACGCCGACCAGCCGCCCCGGCATGTGCCGCTTGAACGCGTCGCGCGTGGCGAAGAACCCGGCATGCGGCCCGCCGAAGCCCATCGGCACGCCGAAGCGCTGCGCCGAGCCCACCACCACGTCGGCGCCCATCTCGCCCGGCGGCGTCAGCAGCGCCAGCGACAGCGGATCGGCCGCGACGATCGCCAGCGCGCCGGCCGCATGCGCCGCCGCGATCTCCGCGCGTCAGGTCGCGCACCGCGCCGGTGCGTGCCGGGATATTGCAGCAGCACCGCGAAGGGCTTGGCGGCGGCGATCGCCGCCGGATCGCCCGGCGCGCACGTCGACCAGCCGTCATGCCGAGCGGCGCGCGCGCGCGTCGCCAGCACCGCGCGCGTCTGCGGATGCAGGTCGGCGCCGACCGCGATCACGTCGGACTTGCGCCTTGCCGACGCGCGTGCGCCATGCGCCATCGCCTCGGCCGCCGCGGTCGCCTCGTCCAGCAGGGAGGCGTTGGCGATCTCCATGCCGGTCAGGTCGCAGATCATGGTCTGGAAGATTCAGCAGCGCCTCCAGCCGACCCTGCGCGATCTCCGCCTGATACGGCGTGTAGGCGGTGTACCAGCCGGGATTCTCCAGCACGTTGCGCAGGATCACCGGCGGCGTGACGGTGCCGTGATAGCCCATGCCGATCAGCGACTTCGCGGCACGTTGCGCGCCGCCAGGCCGCGCAGTTCCGCCAGCACGCCGGCCTCATCGACCGGCGGCGGCAGGTCCAGCGCCGACGCTCGGTCCGGATCGCCGCCGGCACCGCCTGCGCGGCGAGCGTCGTCCAGGCGTCGCCGCGCCGAGCGCTGCGCAGCATCGCCGCGATCGTCGGCCTCGGACGGGCCGATATGGCGGGCGACGAAGCCGCCGGCCGCGTCCAGCGCGGCAAGTTCCGCGCAGTGCGTCCGATCACGCGCCGTCCTCCTCAAGGAAGGTCGGCGTAGGCGGTCTTCGTCCAGCAGCGCGTCGAACGCGGCGGGGTCGTCGAGCTCCAGGCGGAAGAACCAGCCCTCGCCCTCGGCGTCGCCGTTCACCAGCGCCGGCTCGTCGACGACGGCCTGGTTCGTTTCCACGACCTTGCCGGCGAGCGGGGCGTACACGTCGGACGCGGCCTTCACGCTTTCCACCACGGCGCAGGCCTCGCCGGCCTCCACCGTCGCGGTCCGAGCTCCGGCAGTTCGACGAACACCACGTCGCCGAGCGCTTCCTGCGCGTGGTCGGTGATGCCGACGGTGGCGATGTCGCCGTCGAGGCGGACCCATTCTGGTCCTTGGTGTAGCGCTTGTCCGGGTGTCTGGCCATGGCATGGGGACGGTCCTGGATCAGGCGTGCGTAGCGATGGGGGACGAAGGGCAGCGGCACGACGGCGGCCGGCAACGCGGCTTGCCGCGCACCATGCAAGGCGAGCGTCGGTGCCGTCGGCGGCAAGGTCGCGGCGCACGTAGCCCATGGCGATCGGCGCATTCAGCGAGGGCTGAAAGCCGCCGGAGGTGACGGTGCCGGCCGTCGGTGCCGTCGCGGCGTCCAGGATCGCGGCGCCGGCGCGGGCCGGCGCGCGGCCGTCCGGCCGGAGCCGACGCGCAGACGCGGCGCGCCGTTGTCGAGCTGGTCGCGGATCGCGGCGGCGCCGGGAAAGTCCCAGTGCCATGCGGCGGCGCTTGCCGATCGTCCAGGTCAGCCCGGCCTCGACCGGCGAGGTCAGTCTCGTCGATGTCGTTGCCGTACAGGCACAGCCCGGCCTCCAGCCGCAGCGAATCGCGCGCGCCGAGGCCGGCCGGCGCCACCTCGGGTTCGGCCAGCAGCGCTTCGGCCAGCGCCTCGGCGCCGCTCGGCGGGGACGGAGATCTCGAACCCGTCCTCGCCGGTGTAGCCGGAGCGGGAGACCAGGCAGTCGGATCCCGGCCACCGGCAGCGCGGCAACGCCCATGAACGGCAGTGCCGCAGCGGCGCGGGCACGAGCCGGCGCAGCACCGCGCGCGGCCTGCGGTCCTTGCAGCGCCAGCAGGGCGCGGTCCGGCCAGCGGTTCGAGCTGCACGCCCGCCGGCAGCGCGGCCGCGATATGGGCGAAATCGACGTCCTTGCGGCTGGCGTTGACCACCAGGAACAGCCGGCCCTCGCCCAGGTTGGCCACCATCAGGTCGTCGAGGATGCCGCCCGCCTCGTTGGTCAGCAGGGTGTAGCGCTGCCGGCCGGGCTTCAGGCCGACGATGTCGCCCGGCACCAGGCGTTCCAGCGCCGCCGCCGCGCCCGGGCCGGTGAGCGCAAGCCTGGCCCATGTGGGAGACGTCGAACAGCGCCGCCTGGGCGCGGCAGTGCAGGTGCTCGGCCAGCACGCCGCCGCGGCAGCGCGCGGCGAGCGTCGGCGGCGAGGGCGTACTGCACCGGCATCGCGTAGCCGGCGAACGGCACCATGCGCGCGCCCAGCGCGCCGATGCCAGCGCATCGAGCGGCGTGGGCGCAGCGCGGCGCGGGTCGGCAAGGGTGGGTTCGGACACGCAGGGCTCCGCGGACAGGGTCCCCACACCGGCAAGATGCCCATGCGGCTGACCCCCCTCTGTCGCGGAACCTGAGAGATTCAGACGGTACCCGGAGCATGCGGCCGGGGGCGTCCTTACTCCGTCGGTGCGGGCGGCGACGCGATGCCGTCCGGCTTTCCAGAGATCCCTGATCCCGGCGCGGTCCTTTTGCCTGAGCGTTTCCGGGGGCCGGTTGCGCCTTCGGCGGCGGCCGGGTCACGGCCGCTCTCTCCCGCGCCGGATGCTCGGGATCGACGGGTTATGGCGGATTCGGGATCGGCGGACAACGAGGATTTTGCCGGCCCCTGCAACGGGGCGGCCGGCGGCGGGGTCAGGCCAAGGAAGCGGGCGAAGGCAACGAGGGTGGCGTCGGAGACGTGGTGCTCGATCCCCTCGGCATCCGATTCCGCGTCTTCACGGCCGACGCCGACGGCGCGCAGCAGGTCGACGACCAGGCGGTGGCGGGTGCGCACCCGCTCGGCCAGCGCGTGGCCGGCGGCGGTGAGGAACACGCCGCGATACGGAAGCGCGGTGGCGAGGCCGGCGCGCTTCAGCCGGGCGATGCATTTGTTGGCGGTGGGGTGGGAGACGCCCAGCCGGCGGGCGATGTCGGTGGTGCGCGCTTCGCCGCCGGCAGCGAGCAGGTCGGCGATCAGCTCGACATAATCTTCGTGAAGGGCGGCGGCGCGTGCGGTGCGGGCCTTGCCGAAGCGGCGCGCCTGCTCGGGTTCGGCGGGCAGGACCTGCGCGGCCACCGCCGCCCGCGCGGGGGCGGGATCGGCGCTGGATCGGCGGACGGTGGACGGTCGGGACACGGCCGGCTCCTCGGTTTGCTTGGGTGTTCCCGGCGGGAGAGGAATAGCCGCGGCGGGCCGGCGGCGGAAGTGGGGCGGCGACGGGCTCCGGCGGACGCCCCCGGACGCCGGACGGTGGCAGGGGCTGGGCGATACCAACATGCGCGTCCCGATGGGATTCCCGGCATCCGGATGTGGTGGATTGGCTTCGCCGGCGGCCCGGCGACCGCCGGACACGTCAGGTGGCCGGCGTGCCGCAGCTTGGGTGTCGAGCGTCCTGCAGCCGCTCCGGACTTGTTCCTGTCGCATGGCGGCAATAATCCGCTTCCTGACGTTTGACACGAGCCGCCACCGGCGCGAGCATCATAGGGGGCCGCGTGCCGCCCTTGCCTGTGAGCGGTGGGGCGAGGCCCGACAGCGCCGAAGTGTCCGAGAATCGTCGTGCGCTGACGCACCCAGGGAAGGATCCAAATCCATGCCGGAACGCGTCCGTTTTTCCGATTCAATCGAGCCGCTGGTCCAGTTCGTCGAGGCAACGCCCCGCGACGAAATCCTGGACCGTACCTTGGACAAGCTGCGTTCGGGGGTGCCGACGCAGACCATGCTGACGGCCTCCGCCCTCGCCGTGACGCGCTCCTCCGACCTGCCGCCAGGCCATCACGGCGGCCCGCTGCATCCCCTGGCAGGGCTGTACGCGGTATCGAAGCTGGTGGGCCGGCTGGAAGGCGAGCAGCGGTTTCTGCCGGTCCTGCAGCACGTGGCTCTGGCGAACAAGCACATCCACGACCCGGTGACCGGCCCATACAGCCTGCTGGACTTCGCGCCGCTGGACGCCGGCGGCGTCGAGGCGACCAAAGCGGCCTTCCTGAAAGCCGCCGGCCGGGGCGAAAGCAACAAGGCGGATCATCTTTTCCTGTGGCTGTGGGCGCATGTTCCCCCGATCGAGGCACTCGATCTCCTGCTGAGCGTGGCCATTCCGAAGAACGTCCTGGACGATCACTACTTCATCTTTCCTGCCTACACCTGGCGTGCCCTGGACATTCTCGGACACGAGTATCTGCCTGTGCTGATGCGCCCGGCCGTGCGCTATGTCGCGCGCTTCCCCACCCAAAGAAGCGTCCCGGACGTCGATGCGCTGATCGAGGAGCATCAGCTTCTGACCCGTATCCTGCGGCAGCGGACCGGTGCGGATGAAACGGCGGTGATCGGCCGGATCGGCGAAGCCATCGGGCGGTGCAGCGTCTATAGCGAAATTCCCGTGCTGTTGGCCAAAGCCCTCGCCGACGGACTATCGCTCGAAGGTGCGGGCGAAGCTCTGTCCATCGGTGCGGCTGGATTGTTCCTGCGTTCCCTCACCGGGAACCCCATGGATGTCCACCTGCATACGAGCGCCAACCTGCGGCGCTACCTGCTGCGGCTCGACGGCTTGAGCATGCGGAACAAGCTGCTGATCCTGCTGCTCTGGCACACTGGCCCGGAGGTGAAGGCAACCCAGTATCGGATGGAACCCTCTCCGCAGCCGGATCCGGCGGCGGTCGCTGCCCTGCCGCCGCGCACGCAGGAGGCCTTGTTGGAGGCCATCACGCACAGCATCCATCAGCAGCCGCCGACCGACTGGTCCACCGTCACCAACCTCGGCAAAATGCGGGCGGTGCCCGAAGTCAAGGAGACGGTGAACCTGGCTCAGCACTATGTGCAGGCCGGTTATGATGCGCAGGCCCTGATGCGCCGGCTGGGAGAGATCGTGTGCCACGACAGCTTCACCGAAATGCATGCGTTCAAGCATCACCAGGCGATCGTGGAGGAATTCCACGCCACCCGCGAGCCTTGGCGCTGGATGCATCTGGTCTGCGGCGCCCAGGCGGCGGCGATTTCCTTCGGCAAGAACATGGAAATCTACGAGGAGGCGCTCGATCTGCTGCACGCGGCGTAGTATCGCTGCGTCGTGGGGCAGGCGCGCAGTCCGCGCGTCCCGGTTCGCGCCTCCGGACGCGGCAGCATGCACGAAACCTGAGGCCCGCCTGAGACCAATTCCGTTGCAACGCCGGGTCCGTTCGACGGACCCGGCGTTGCAACGGAACCCACCCGTCGCCGAACGTCGACCCGAGCCGCCGGCCGGCGCAACGGCTGGCAGGGTCGGCAGGAGCAGCCTATCGTTCCCCCTTCGCGCCACGCCGGCGCATCCCAACCGGCCCGCCAGAGGCCGCCACCAAAGGGAGCCAACGCCCATGGAATTCGGCATGTTCCATGAATTCCAGCGCAGCCCCGGCCAGACCGAGGCCGCGGCCTTCGCCGAAGCCTTCGAACAGGTGGACGCCGCAGAACGCTGGGGCCTGGACGCGATGTGGCTGGCGGAACTGCATGTCGCACCGGAACGCTCGGTGCTCGCCGCCCCGCTCACCATCGCGGCTGCCATCGCCGCCCGCACCAAGCGGATGAAGATCGGCACCGCGGTGCAGGTCCTGCCGCTCTGCCACCCGCTGCGCCTGGCGGAGGAAGCCGCGACCGTCGATCAGATCAGTCACGGGAGGCTCATTTTCGGCGTCGGCCGCAGCGGCTTCCCGCGCACCTATGAGGCCTACGGCATCCCCTACGCCGAAAGCCGCGAGCGCTTCGCCGAGGTGCTGGAGATCGTCCGCCGCGCGTGGACCCAGGAACGCTTCAGTTTCGAGGGCAAGTTCTACCGCTTCCACGACCTCTGTCTGGTGCCGAAACCCTATCAGCAACCGCTACCGGACATCCGCATCGCCGCCACCAGCCCCGACACCTACGCCGCGATCGGCGCCATGGGCTATCCGATCTTCTGCGCCGTGCGGCTCGGGACATTGTCGGAACTCGGCCCGCTCCTGCACGCCTACCGCGACGCCTACGCCGCCGCCGGCCATCCCGGCCACGGCCAGGTCTTCCTCCGCGTGCCGGTCTACCTGGCGGACACGGAAACCCGAGCCCGGGACGAGCCGGAATCCAGCATCATGCATTTCTACCGCGTGCTTGGCGCGCAACTGGAACAATCCGCCGGCAGCAGCGGCGCCCGCGCGATCGAGCAGCGCGCCGAACGCGGCCAGAAACTGCAAAGCATCGACTACGACGAAGTGCTGCGCGAGAAAATCATCGTCGGCACACCGCAGATGGTCACGGACCGGCTGGCGGAACTGCGCGAGGAACTGGGCATCGACGGCATCCTGGCCGAACTGAACTGCGGCAGCCGCATCCCGCACGCGCGGGTCATGCATTCCCTCGAACTTCTGTGCAGCTCCGTGATGCCGGCGTTCCGGACCTTGAACTGAACCACCGGACGCAAGGGCACCCTGGGCGTGCTATCGAACGGTCAGGCCTCGCACCGGAGCGCCCGGACCGCGCGACCCGGCAGGCTGGCGGCGGCGGCGTCGCGACAGCGCAACAGCCGCTGATAGTCCCGCCAGGCGATGGCGCCGCCCTGCGTGCCGAAGAACACGCCGAACGCCGCCTCTGTCACGCGCTCCCCGGGGAGCGACGCCTCGACCGCGCGGGTGCGTGCGATCAGCGCCGCGGTGGGGCGGGCAGTTGCCGCCGGGGCGTCGCAGGCGTCACACACATCGCTCACCGCGTGTATTCCAGGATGTGCATCCCCGCCCCCCAGCGGTCGATCAGGTAGAGATTGCCGAACTCGTCGCTGCCGACGTCGTTCGACTGGATCGCCTTCTGCCCGTCCGGGCAGGCGGGAACGTAGCAGCCCACTTCGGTGGGGCGCAGCGGATCGCTCACGTCGACCGCACGCAGGCCAGCATTGAAATAGGTGATGAAGACGGTGTTGGCGAACCGTCCCTCGGCCGGGATGTTCTCCAGGATGTTATGCGCGCCGAACCGGCCGCCACGGTGGAAATACTTGTCGCGATCGGGGAACCAGGTGGAGACGGGCAGCGGGTTCGCCTCGTCGCGGATGTCGAGCACCCACATGAACTGGCTGTCCCAATAGTTCTGTTTCGCCCGCGCTTCGTCGGTAACGATCAGGTACGGCCGGTCGCCGATCGGCCAGGCCGTATGGGTCGAGCCGACGAAGGGCGGCGACCATTTCACATGCCCGACGAGTTTCATGTTGGCGAGGTCGGTGCAATCGATCACCGCGACACCGCCGCCCCAGAACGCGGCATACATCCGGTTGCCGCGGATCATCGGCGGGCCGTGCAGGGTGCAGGCGGTCTCTGCCGGATGCGGGTCGTTGGCGGGCCCCGCGCCCGCGTCCTTCTGCCACGGCAGGCCCCAGATGCCGACGACCTCCGGTTTCAGCGGCTCGCTGATATCGAGGGTCCAGATGACGCGCTTGCTCCAGCCTTCCGCGTCGTTGGGGAGGAAGGCGAGCTTGCGCGCGTTGTCCACGCCGAAACGATGCGGTCCGCTACCGGGCATGTCGTAGAACCCGACCTGGCGCGGCTCGGCCGGGCGGCTGATGTCGAAGATGTAGAAGCCGGCGCGGGCGCCGGCGCCACGCTCGCCCGCCAGGCGCTCGGAATTGACATACAGGAAGTCGCCGTCGACATAGCGCAGCTTGTGCATGTGGATGCCGGGCGGGGCGCGGAATTCGAACACCTTGCGCGGCTTGCGCGGATCGCTGACGTCGTGGACCGTGAAGCCCTCGGCGCCGGTGAAGGAGGAGCCGCCGACCGCGCCCACATACGCGTGGCGGTTGCGCACCTCCACCAGGCTGCCACCGCCCCAGGCGGCGGACGGATCGTGCCCGAGCAGGCGGAAGTTCCAGGCCTCTTCGGCAACCATTCGCGTTTCCCCTCGGGTCGACAGCGCAGCACGTTGCAGCGAACGCACTCTGCGCCACGCAGTGTCCGGCTTCAAGGCCCCGCCGCTCCGGCGGGGATGCATCTGCCGAATGCCCGCACAGCGCGCAACTTGCCGCTCCGCTGCGCCCGGGTTAATGTCTGCATGATAGGAACGGCCGCGTCGGCCATCCGGGGAACGTCCAATGACTCAACTGCACGCGACGCGGCAGGAGAACGAGGCACTGCCTGCACGTGATCCGCCTTCCGCGGCGACAGCCGCCATCTCGCTGCGGAACGTGACGAAGTATTTCTACAAGGACGACCGGCAGATCACCGCGCTGTCCGATATCTCGCTCGAGATTCCGCGCGGCGCCTTCGTCTCCATCGTCGGGCCAAGCGGCTGCGGCAAATCGACCATCCTCGACATGATCGCCGGGTTCGAGGCGCCGACCACCGGCACGGTGCGCTACGGTACGCGCGCGGTGCGCGGCATCTCCGTCGGCATCGGCTATCTGACGCAGCACGACACGTTGCTGCCGTGGCGGACCGTATGGGACAACGTCCGCCTGCCGCTCGATATCCAGTCCGGCCGGCTGCCCGGCCGGCGCGCCGATGCGGAAACGCAGGAACGGGTGGCCTGGGCGATCAACCTCGTCGGCCTTGCGGGGTTCGAGCAGCACGCGCCGGCGGAATTGTCGGGCGGGATGCGCAAGCGGGCGGCACTCGCGCAGGTACTCGTCTATGCGCGCGAGACGGTGCTGATGGACGAACCGTTCGGCGCACTCGATTTCCAGATGCGGCTGCAGATGCAAGCCGAGCTGCTGAACATCTGGAGTACCGAACGTCGCACCATCGTCTTCGTCACCCACGATATCGAGGAGGCGATCGCGCTGTCCGACCAGATCGTCATCATGAGCCGCCGCCCCGGGCGGATTCGCGACATCGTGACGACCGACCTGCCGCGCCCGCGCGACCCGGTGAACGTGCGGTTCCTGCCGCAGTTCGAAGGCTTGTACCACCGCGTCTGGAGCCAGCTCGACCCGCCGGAAGGCGCAACTCCGCGCCCCGGCGCCCCGCGCGCCGGCGGAGGCGCGCCATGAACGATCAGATCGTTGTGGAGCCGGAGATCGCCGAAGGCGTTGTCTACGGCGTCAGGAACGAGGCGCTCGCGCGGCGCCGACGCTTCATGCTGCGCGTCCATCTGGGTCGTGCGCTGCTGGTGCTGGTCGTGCTCGGCGGCTGGCAGTATTTCGGCCCGCGCATCGGCGAGATGGTGGCGAGTTCGCCGCTTGAGATCGTCGCGGCGCTGCGCGAGCTCGCGCGCAGCGGCGCGCTGTGGCAGGACCTCGCCGTCACCTTGGAAGAAGTGATCCTCGGCTACATCATCGGTGCCGGCAGCGGGGTGCTGCTGGGCGCGGTGCTGGCGAGCAGCGACTATGTCGCCGCGCTGCTCGATCCGTTCATCATCGCCCTCTACGGCATCCCGAAGATCGCGCTCGGGCCGCTGCTGGTGGTGTGGTTCGGCATCTATCTCGCGCCCAAGGTCGCACTGGCCGCACTGATGACGTTCTTCCTGGTGTTCTTCTCGACCTATCAGGGAATGCGCAACGTCGATCAGGCCACGATCAACGCGGCGCGGCTGATGGGCGCCAGCCGGTTGCAGTTGCGCCGCTACGTGATCTTCCCCGGCGCACGGGCGTCGATCTTCCTCGGCCTCAAGCTCGGCGTGCCGGAGGCGCTGGTCGGCGCGATCGTCGGCGAGTTCATCTCCTCCAGCCAGGGCATCGGCTACGAGATCCAATACGCGACGGCGCAGCTCGACACCGCCAGCGTGTTCGCCGGCCTGGTCGTGCTGACGATCCTGTCTCTGATTCTCAATGCCCTGGTCAACAAGGCTTCAGGAAAAAAGGAAACGTCTCGATGAATTCCGACATTTTGCGCGCTGGAGCCACACCGCGATGCCGGTTGGGGCGGCACCGGGCGGGGCGGCGCATGGCCGGCCTGGCGGCGGCGACGGCGCTCGCGGTCGCGGCGCTGGCACTGCCGGGCCGGACCTGCGCCGCCGCGGCGCCGCAGCGGGTCACCATCGCCACCACCACGACCAACGTGCAGCTTCTGCTGCCGCAGATCGCGCAGAAGCAGGGGTACTTCGCCCAGCACGGCATCGATGCGAACATCACCCTGGTCAAGGGCGACGCCGTCAGCGTCCCTGCCCTGGTGTCCGGCAGCGTGCAGTTCGCCGTCATGACCGCGACGCCGGCGCTGGTCGCCGATTCCAAGGGCGCCCACCTGCGGATCATCTCGCCGCTGAGTACCTATCCGCAGCAGATCGTGATGCGCACGGCGCTCGCGAAGCAGCTCGGGATCACCGCCGCCAGCCCGCTGGCGACCAAGGTAGCCGCGCTCAAGGGCCACACCGTTGCGGTGATGGATGTCGGCGGCGGGTTGCAGTACCAGTTGGACGCGGTGCTCGTTTCGCACGGGATCAATCCCCAGGCAGTACCGGTCATCGGCATGGCGCCGTACAGCTCCGAGCTGATTGCGCTGCAGCGCGGTGCCGTCGATGTGATCGCGCCCGCGGTGCCGTTCGGGCAGATGGCGGTCGCCAAGGGCTACGGGGTGATGATCGCGAATATCTGGGGCGGCGAGGTCCCCAACCTGCGCGGCACCCCGTTCGAAGTGATGTCGGTCAACCAGAAATGGGCCGCGACCCACACGCAGACGGTCGCCGCCGTGCAGGCTGCGCTACAGGAAGCGATGACCTACCTGCACGCGCATCCTGCTGCCGCGGCAAAGCTGGCGCATGAGCTGCAACCCTACGTGCCTGCCGAGGTGCAGACTGCGGCGGTGGGAACCGGCGCGGGCTTCCCGACCGGCACGACCATCACCCAGCCGCAGTTCGCCGCCATGCAGAGCTTCGCCAAGCTCAGCGGCGCGAAGACCGCAGCGGTGACCTACCAGCAGGCGGTCTGGTCGCACTGAACCCGGCAGGGCGGCGGTCCCCCAGGGGCCGCCGCTCAGCCGAAGCCGAACAGCGCCGCCGGGTTGTCGACCAGGATGCGCCGCCGGATTGCCTCATCCGGCGCCCACTGGGCCAGCAAGTTGAACAACTGCACCGAACCCACCTTGTCGTGGAACGACAAATGCGGGTAGTCGCTGCCCCAGATGATGCGGTCCGGCGCCGCCGCGATCAGCGCCCGCGCCATCGGCGCCGCATCGGCGAAATCCGGCCCGGTCGCCATGCGATAGACGCCGGTCAGTTTCACCCAGCAGCGACGCGGCGCGGCGCCGACCAGCGCCAGGAACTCCTGGAACCCGGGCTGCTTCACACCGTCCGCGGCCGGGAACAGGCCGAGATGCGCCACCGAGAAATCGACCGGCAGCGCCCGCATCTCGTCCAGCAGCTCGCGCACCAGCCAGCCCGGGGTGAGGAAATCGAGATGCCAGCCCAGGCCCGCCGCCAGCGCGCCCAGCCGGCGGATGCGCGGACGCATCGCGTCGGCCAGCCCCGGCTCCGGCTTGCGCACCGGCGAGACGTTCACCCGGATGCCGCGCACACCCAGCCGGTGCCACTCCTGCAACGTCGCCGGAGCGGTCGCGGTCTCGTCCAGATCGACCACGCCGCGGCAGCGGGCCGTGCCGACCTGGCGCATCGCATCCAGCATGCAGCTATTGTCGAGACCATAGGCGCTCGGCTGGACGAACACGAAGCGCTCGAAGCCGAGCCGCCGCGCCAGCGCCATATACGCATCGAGCGGCGCTTCGGGCGGCCGATAACGCAGGTCGGATCCGTAGGGATAGTGCTCGGCCGGTCCAAAGACATGGAAATGCGCATCGCAGGCGCCGGCGACGGGGCGGAAGGCCGGGGTCAGGCCGGCATCGGGATCATGCGCGTTCATCGTTGCCGTCCTCACGCCGCCTGCATCGACAGAACCCGCGACACCGCCCAGGCGGTAGCTGCAATCGAGGACCAGACCGGGACGCCGAGACGACGTCGCAACTCGGGCACGACCTCCAGGGTCGGCAACTGCGAGCAGGCGATGAACAATGCGCGCGTGGCCGGGGTGACGCTGGCGAGCGCCTTGGCGCGTACCTCGGCAGCGGTGATCCGGCCCAGCGCCTCGGTTGTCGCGCAATAGAAACTTTCCAGCGCCGCGACGGCGATACCGGCGCTGTCCAGATATGCGCGCAGCCCGTCGTTCACCTCCGCCAGATAGGGGGTGACGACCGCCATCTCGCTGACACCGTCGTGGCGCAGCACATCCACCATGGCGGCCGCCGTGCTGACGACCGGAGCCCCGCTGCGTGCGCGCAGCGCCGCAACCACGCGTGCGTTGCCGGCCGGCCCGCCGAGGAATCCGGCGGCGGTACAGCCATAGACAATGACCTCCGGCTGCCGATCCAGGAACGGCTCGACCGCTTCCAATGTGCTGGTGAGATAGGCGGGGAGGTCCGCCACCGTCAGCGTGCGCGGCGGGCGGCGCACGCGGGCCACCGCGAAGGGCGCCAGCGCCGGGCACAGCGCATTCATCTCCGGCTCCATGGTGGTGTTGTTCGCCGGCACCATCAGCAGGGCACGCAGTTGAGCGCTCATTCTTCCGTCCTCCCCTCAGGGCCTTCCGCGGACGTATGGGCCCGCCCGAGGATCGTGTCCCGGCTGGAACCGTGGGGCAAGCCACCCCATGACCACCCTGGTCTGCGCCGGTCGCAGCAGTGGCTGCCCAGCTTCAGTACGGATCAGAAGCACACCTCCGGTCGCGACAATCCGTAATGCGCCCGCAGGGTCTCGCCGCCGTAGCCGGTACGGAACAATCCGCGCCGCTGCAACAGCGGCACCACCTCGCGGGTGAAGACATCGAGCATCGCCGGCAACACCGGCGGCATCACGTTGAAGCCGTCCGCGGCGCCATCGCGGAACCAGTCCTCCATCAGATCGGCGATCTGTTCGGGCGTGCCCGCAGTCACGAAATGACCGCGCGCGCCGGCGAGATAGCCCAGCAATTGCCGCAAGGTAGGCTTTTCCCGCCGTACCAGGCCGATGATCACCTCGGTGCGGCTGCGCGCCGCTTCCACCGTGCCGGGGTCGGGGAAATCCTCCGGCAACAAGGTCTTGTCCAGCGGCAGGTGTGAGAAATCATGGCCGCCGAAGCGGCCGGAGAGCCGCTTGCGCCCGACTTCCGGATCGCTCAGTTCGTTCAACTCGCGCGAGATGCGCTGCGCTTCGGCCTCGGTGGAGCCGATCACCGGGCTCAGCCCCGGCAGGATCAGCACGTGCTCCGGCGAGCGGCCCTCGTCGCCCACCAGCCCTTTCAGATCAGCATAGAATTCCTGCGCCGTCGCCTTCTCCATCTGCGCGGTGAACACCGCCTCGGCGTGGCGCGCTGCGAAGCGGCGCCCGGTTTCCGACGACCCCGCCTGCACGAACACCGGTCTTCCCTGCGGGCTCCGCGGCAGGTTCAGCGGCCCGGCCACATGGTAATGCGCGCCGGCATGGTTCACGGCGCGAATGCCGTCGGGGCGGGCGTACTGGCCGGTGGCGCGGTCGTCCAGCACGGCGTCGTCCGACCAACTGTCCCACAGGCCGGTGACGACGCGCATGTACTCCTCGGCACGCGCGTATCGCTCCTCGTGGCTGAGCGGGCCACCTCCGCCGTAGTTGCTGGCAGCAGCCGCCAGCCAACTGGTAACGATGTTCCAGCCGATCCGCCCATTGGACATGTGGTCCAAGGTCGCGAACTGCCGTGCCAGGTTGTACGGCTCGGTGTAGGTGCTGGAGCAGGTGGCGATCAGCCCGATCCGGCTGGTCGCGCCGGCCAGCGCCGCCAGCACGGTGACCGGTTCCAGCCAGGCGCGCGGCGCGCGCGCGACGTCCTCGGCCACCGCCAGCGAGTCCGCCAGGAACACGGAATCGAACGATCCCGCTTCCGCCGTCTGCGCGAGCTCGGTGTAGTAGCGGATGTCGGTCAACGGCAGCGGTGAGGCGGCCGGATGACGCCACGCGGCTTCATGGTGGCCGCGGCCGTGGATGAACAGGTTGAGGTGCAGATGCCGGGTCATGGCGCGCGATCGGCCGATGGGCGTGGTTGCCATACGTCACCTTTCATTGCCTGCACTCCTTCGCGCGCCGTCAAGCAACCCGTGCGGGGTCGGCGCTGTTGCGTTGTTCGGCCATGCTGACGGTCGTTGCTTCCAACGTCTCGACACTGCGCCGATAGGTCTCAGGGGCGAACGCCACGACGATCAGGCAGGCGAGGACCGCCACGACCGCCAGGATCGTCATGGTGGCGGCGATACCATAGGCGGCAACGATGATGGGGAACAGCAGGGTCCAGACCACCCCGCCGATCAGCCGGCCGCCGATCGCTTCCACCGTCGCCTGCCCGGTCGCCCGGATCGGTGTCGGATACTGCTCCGCGTACCACATCTTGTAGGACGGCGCGGAGCCGGACGCGCAGAACAGGAACAGGCTTGCCCAGCCGAGCATCGCGTATGTATCGGTGGTCTGGCCGAACTCATAGGCGCCGATCGCCGCCGGGATCGTGAAGATCAGATAGATCACCTTCCGCCCCACCAGCTCCGCCGCCAGCCCGTTCAGGATTTTGCCCGGGATCTGCACCGCGGCGATGATGAGCGTGAACAGGAACGCCCCGGTCATCGCCATGTGACGCTCGATGAACAGCGACGGGATGTAGTTCACGCCGACGTAGAACATCGAGAACGTACTGAGCGCGCCGCAGATCATGGCAACGGTCCGCAGCAGGTAGGGCGGACGCCACACCACCCCGAGCGCGGCGAGCGTGGGTGTCGGCCGGTGCGCGGCGACGGCCAGGACGACCTCGGGCGCCACCACCGGATCGGGGAGTTTCCTGCCGATGGCGGCTTCGACCCGCCGCTCGATCCCGCTCACGATCCGTTCCGCTTCCGCATGGCGGCCGACCCGGCTGAGCCAGCGGGGCGATTCGGGCAGGTAACGGATAATGACCCCGACATAGATCACCGGCAGGCCGGCGATCACCAGGAAGATGCGCCAACCCACGTCAGGCGCGAAATGCGGCATCACCAGGATGCCGAGCACCGGCGGCAGCAGATAGCCGACACCGAGCGCGGTTTCGAGCAGGCCGGCGAAGGCGGTGCGGGTGGTCGCCGAGACGAACTCCGAGACGATCGAGTACGGCATGATGAACGCCGGAGCCATGCCGAGGCCGGACAGGCCGCGCAGCAGGACCAGAGTCGTGTAGCTCGGGCTGAGCGCGGATAGCATGGTGCCGGCGCAGAACCACAGCACCCCGCCGACCAGCAGGCGCTTGCGCCCGAACCGATCGGCCAGGCGGCCCGCCGGGATCATGCCGATCGCGATGCCGAGCGCGGAGGACGCAGCCAGCATGCCGATCTGCGTCGGCGCCAGGTGCCAAAGCGCCTTGACCCTCGGCAGGATGATCGACAACGAGCCGATATCCAGCGCTTCGATGATGAGCGCGCCGGCCGCGAGGATGACCAGGGTCCAGCTCGCGCGCGAGGTCGGGAGGCGTTGCAGCCGGGCAGCCAGTTGGGCAGCCCGTAGATCCGTTGCCATGATAGCGCTTCTCCCTCATGCCTCCGCATTGTGACCGCGGAGGATTCCATTGATCAGGCTGTGCCGGCCACCTGCGCCGGTGCGAAACGTTCGACAATTGTGGTGAACCGCTCCACCGCCGCGCGATCCACCGTCGGGATGTACCCCGCCGGCAACCGCACCACGCCGTCGGCAAACGGCAGCCGGGGGGCGAACAGCGACGTTGCCAGCTTGAGATACCCGTTCATTTCGCCGGCGTTGCGGATCGTGGTGCGGGCGGCCCAGGCTTCCATCCAGTTGCCGATATCGGTCGCGGTGCCGTCGCCCAGCACCGGTTCCATCCCGAGCGCACGGATCCGTTCTAACCCCTCGATCAGTCGGCTGATGCCGCCGAGTTTTTTCAGCTTCAGCTTGACGAAGCCCACACCCGGCACGCCGGCGGCGCGATCGATATCCGACAGGCCATAGATCGACTCGTCGAGCATCACCGGCACGCGCGACACCGCCGCGACCGCCGTGTTCGCGACCCAGTCCGCCTTGTCGCAGGGCTGCTCGAACAGCTCGATTCCCTGCGGATCAAGCGCGGTGGCGAAGGCACGGCCCTCGGCAGTGCTGAACGCCTGGTTGGCATCGAGACGCAGGGTCGCCCGCCCCGCCACCGCCGCCTGGATCGCGGCCAGCCGGCGCAGGTCGGCGGCGACGTCGAAGCCGACTTTCACCTTCAAGGTGCGGAACCCGTCTGCCAGCAGGGCCTCCACCTCGTCGGGGATCCGCGCCAGGTCCATGCTGTGCACCGGGGCGAGCAGCGGCACGACCAGGGGGCGATCCAGCCGCAGCGCCGGATGCGCGCCCAGGGTCTCCGCCGCGGCGAGGAGGATGGAGGTGGCATGCGGGTCGGCGGACGCGGCCGGGGTCAGCAGCGCGATCGCCTCCGCCGCGGTGCGCCCGAGCAACCGCGGCGCCATGCGGCGGCAGAACGCCCAGCCGGTCTCGGCGGTTTCGTGCCCGTAGCCGGCATGGATCTCCGCCTCCCCCCAGGCGCTCCGCCCGTCGCTGTCGCGCAGTTCGGCGACCAGCGGCTCGAAATGATGGAAGGTTCGCAGCGAAACCTTGTACGGCACCACCAGCGGCACCTTGAGCCGGCGCAGCGCGACTTCGGCAATCCTCGCCATCCCGCGATGCCTCAATACGGCCTGTCGCCGCACATCTGCGTGCGGTGCATGATCCGTTGGTAGCGATCGTCGAACTCGTCGCGCCGGTGCAGCGCGCAGCGATTGTCCCACATCACGACATCGCCCGCCTGCCAGACCTGGGTCCAGCAGAAGCGCGGCTCGGTGGCGTGTGCCCACAGCCGGTCGAGCAGGGCCTCGCTCTCGTCCAGCGACAGCTCGGGGATATAGGCGCTGCGGCGTCGGCCGAGGAACAGGCATTTGCGCCCGGTCACGGGATGCGTCCGCACGATCGGATGGCGGGCACCGACGGTCTGCCGCGGGTCCGTGATGTCGGCAAAACCGCGACGCAGCTCGCCCACGCTGTTGCGTGAGGCGTCGTGGATGCAGGTCAACCCGGCGAGGCTTGCCCGCGTCGCCTCATCCAGGCTGTCGTAAGCGGCATACATGTTGGCAAACGACGTGTTGCCCCCGCTGGGCGGCACTTCGATGCCGTATAGCACGCTCGCCATCGGCGGGATCTCGTTATAGGACATGTCGGTGTGCCAATGGGATTCGTAATTGCCCAGACCGCCGATCGCCTTGCCGCCGATCTTTGCGTTGGAGATCACACTGACATAGGCGGCTGCGTCGGGGGTGATCGCGAGCCGCGGGTCCTCGGTCATCACCGTGCCGGCGGCACGGATCGGGATCCGGTCCAAGGTGCCGATCCGCCGGCTGAAATTCATCAGGTCCACATCCGTCAGGGTCTGATCGCGGAAGCGCAGCACCAGATGCGCCGCCCAGGCCTGCGCGATCGCGGCGAAGGCTGCGTCGTCCAGCGCGGCGAGATCGACACCTTCCACATCGGCGCCGATCACGGCGCCAAGCGGGCGAATCAAAGAAGCAGTCGGAGCAAGGGTGACGGACATGGTTCTTTCCTCCTGTCGACGTTACGCGGTCGCGTTCGGCTGCCGGCTCGCCATCCCTTAGCAGCGCCGTCGGAAATCTGACCTTGGAAAGTTTGTGGCCTACCCCTAGGATAAGTTGGTCACACCATTCCCGCCCAGGCCATGCCCCCTCGCCTGCCGCCGCTCAACGCCTGTCGCGCCTTCGAATCGGCAGCCCGCCTGGGCAGCTTCGCCCGCGCCGCCGCGGAGCTGAACGTCACCTCCACCGCGATCAGCCATCACGTGAAGACGCTGGAAGCCTGGACCGGCCGACGGCTGTTCACCCGGCGCAACAACGCCATCGTCCTTACCGACGCCGCCCATCTGCTGGCGCCGGTCGTCACCGATGCGCTGGAGCGGATCGCCGGCGGCGTGCAGGCGTTGACCGGAACCTCCGGGCCCAGCCTGCTGTCGATCAGCGTGCAGCCGGATTTCGCCTTGAAATGGCTGATCCCGCGGCTGCCGCGGTTCGCCGCCTTGCATCCGGCGGTGGAACTGCGCCTGGTGACGGCCTACCGCTCGCTTGATTTCCTCAGCGAGGATCTTGATCTGGCAATCCGCTACCTGGAGCCGGCGGACCTGATCGAGGCCGATGGCGCGCTGCGCGCCGAGCCGCTGCTGCTGGCCGATCTCCTGCCCATCGCAAGCCCGACATTGTTCCCGCAAGGCGGCGTGGTCGATCCCGCGCGGCTGCGCACCAGCACCCTGCTGCACGTGATGGGCGCGCCGGAGGACTGGCGGCGCTGGCTCGCCGCCGCGGGCATTACCGACATCGATCCGACCCGCGGCCCCAAATTCGACAGCTATGCGCTGAGCGGGGAGGCGGCGGCCCAGGGCTGGGGCGTGGCGCTGGGCCGGATCGGCTTCATCGAGGCCGATATTGCCGCCGGTCGCCTGATCGCTCCGTTTGCGCCTCGGCTGGCCGGGCAACGGGCCTGGGTCATGCTCAGCGCCCGACGCAGCCGCAAACCCATGGTCGCGGCCCTGCGCAGCTTCCTCCTGCGCGCGGCTGCGACGGCGACGGCCGACCTGTTTGTGTCAGAGCGCTAATACCGGCTCCCATCCTTGCGCGTGAACCGGTAGGTACCGTCCGGCGCCATGCGCGCATGCATGTCGATCTCCGGATAGGCCACCTCGTCCCCCGCAGTACGGTCGCCGACGACGAGCAGGACCACGTCCTCGGATGATCGATTCACGAACCGATGGGCATTTCCGGTGCCGCAGGGAAAGCCCGCGCACATGCCTGCGCGCAAGGTTTCGATACCGGCATCGGTCTCAAGCACGACCTCGCCTTCCAGCACATAGACGAACTCGTCCTGCCGTGAATGCGCGTGCCGGTGCGAGGACTGTCCGCCCGGCACGATCCGGGTGAGGTTGACACCGAAATTGCCAAGCCCCGCGTGCGCGGCGAGCCGCCGGTTCCAGCGTTGCTGGTTGGCTGCGCGGTAGGGTTCGGGATAGCCGGTGGCGTTGCTCTCCGGCACCGCCAGCGGATCGAAGCCTGCCGTCCCTGTCATCGCCGGCCTCCCTTGCGCTGTGGAGCCGCCACCGCGCCCTAGAAGTGCAACGTCTGCCCGTACGCGTCCAGCACCGCCTCGTGCATCGTCTCGCTGATCGTCGGATGCGGGAAGATCGTGTGCATGAGGTCGGTCTCGGTCGCCTCCAGGGTGCGGGCGATGGTGTAGCCCTGGATCAATTCGGTCACCTCGGCGCCGATCATGTGCGCACCGAGCAGTTCGCCCGTCTTGGCGTCGAAGATGGTTTTCACCAGGCCTTCGGCCTCGCCCATGGCGATCGCCTTGCCGTTGCCGATGAACGGGAAGTGTCCGACCCGGACCGTATAACCGGCCTCCTTCGCGCGGGCCTCGGTCAGCCCGACCGAGGCCACCTGCGGGCGGCAATAGGTGCAGCCGGGGATGTTGCGGACATCCATCGGGTGGACGTCGTTGCGGCCGGCGATTTTCTCCACGCACAGCACGCCCTCGTGCATCGCCTTGTGCGCGAGCCAAGGCGGCCCGACGAGATCGCCGATCGCATAGACGCCCGGCTCTCCGGTGCGGCACCAGGCGTCGATCGTCACATGGGTGCGATCGACCTTCACGCCGGTGCCTTCCAGGCCGAGGTTCTCCACGTTGCCGACGATGCCGACCGCCGAGATGATACGATCGGCTGTGATCTCCTGGTTCTTGCCGGCGGATTCCACGGTAACGGTCACGAGACTCGGCGGCCTTCTTCGCGCCCTTCACGGCAGCGGAGGTGAGGATCTTCATCCCCTGCTTCTCGAACGCCTTGTGGGCGAAGGCGCTGATCTCCGCGTCCTCCACCGGCAGGATGCGGTCAAGCACTTCGACCACGGTGACTTCGGCACCCATGTTGCGATAGAAACTGGCGAACTCGATGCCGATGGCGCCGGAGCCGATCACCAGCAGCGATTTCGGCATCATGGGCGGGACCATCGCGTCCCGGTAGGTCCAGATCAGCTTGCCGTCGGCTTCCAGCCCGGGCAACTGGCGGGCGCGGGCACCGGTCGCAAGGATGATGTGCGGCGCCTGCAACGTCGCAACCGGCTTGCCGCCCTTGGTCACCGCCAGCGTGTTCTTGCCCGCGAGCTTGCCGTCCCCGTCGAAGACCGTGATCTTGTTCTTGCGCATCAGATGCGCGACGCCGGACGAAAGTTGTTTCGCCACCGCCCGCGACCGTTTCACCACCGCGGCAAGATCGAAGCCCGGCACCGGCCCGGCCGCGAAACCGAATTCCGGCAGGTGGCGCAACAGATGGTTGATCTCCGAGGTGCGCAGCAGCGCCTTGGTCGGGATGCAGCCCCAATTCAGGCAGATGCCGCCCAGGTTCTCCCGCTCCACCACCGCCGTCTTCATGCCGAGCTGGGCGGCGCGGATCGCGGCCACATAGCCGCCGGGACCGCCGCCGAGGACGATCAGGTCGAAGCTCGTATCGGGCATGGGGTTTGTCCTTCGCTCAGGCGGCCAGCGCGGCGAGCGCCGGGCCGTCCAATTGCTGCACGGTCCAGTCCTGCATCGGCCGGGCGCCGATGCTGCGGTAGAAGTCGATCGACTTCTGGTTCCAGTTCAGCACCCGCCATTCCATGCGTGGGCAGTTCTCGGCGCGGGCGGTGCGCGCGAGATGGCGGAACAGCGCGCGGCCGATGCCGGTGCCGCGATGTGCCGGTTCGACGAAAATGTCCTCCAGGAACAGGTCCGGACCGCCGGCGAAGGTGCTGAACGTGTAGTACCACAGCGCGAAACCGACCGCCTGCGTATCGACCCAGGCCAGCACCGCATGCGCGCGCGGACAGGGAGCGAACAGCGCCGCGGTGAAATGCTGCTCGGTCGCGGTGACGCCCGCCAGCAGGCGTTCGTAGTCGGCGAGCGCGCGCACCAGGCGCAGGACGTGACCGACGTCGTCCGGGGTGGCTGCGCGCAGGATGCAGGGGTCAGGCATGGGGGGTACCCTTGCTTCGACCGGCACGGCCACGGAGCCACAAGTCATGGCCACGGAGCGACAAGTCATGGCCGGGCTTGACCCGGCCATCCACCCACCGCAGCCGCCAACCGCGGCCACGCGCGCGTGCCGGTCGGGCGCTACATGATCTTCGGGCGCTACATGATCTGACCGGCAAGATCATTCCACTCCGGGTTCTGCGCCGTGATCAGATCGACTTTCCACGCGCGCGGCCACCGCTTCAGGCTGGTCTCCCGCTGGATCGCGGTGCGGATATCGTCGTGCGGCTCGGCATAGACGAGGCGCTTCAGGTCGTAGCGGCGGACGAAACGGCTGCCCGTGCCCGCGCGGTGCTGCGCGATCCGGCGTGCCAGATCGCTGGTGACGCCGATGTACAGCGTCCCGTCGGGATGGTTCGTCATGATGTAGACCCAGCCGCCAGGCATCTTGGGGCTCCAGCACGGGGTACGCATCGTCCGTGCGTGGATGGCCGGGTCAAGCCCGGCCATGACGGGAGGGCCCCCGCGCTCCGCCCCGCCACCGCGCTCACAGCATCAGGCTCATCGGGTCCTCGACCACCTTCTTGAACGCCGCCATCCATTCCGCCCCCAGCGCGCCATCGGCCACCCGGTGGTCGACCGACAAGGTGCACGTCATCACCGTCGCGATCGCGAGCGCGCCGTCCTTCACCACCGCCCGCTGCTGGCCGGCGGCGACTGCGAGGATCGCCGCCTGCGGCGGATTGATCACCGCGGTGAACGCCGACACCCCGTACATCCCCATGTTGGAGATCGAGAAGCTGCCGCCCTGGAATTCCTCCGGCTTCAGCTTGCCAGCCTTGGCGCGCGCCCCCAGGTCCTTCATCTCGTTGCTGATCGCCGCCAGCCCCTTGCGGTCGGCCTGGCGTACGATCGGCGTGATCAGCCCGTCCGGGACCGACACTGCGACCGAGATATCGACGTCGTCGTAGAGGACCATGTTCTCTTCGGTGTAGCTCGCGTTCACCTGCGGCACCCGGCGCAAGGTGACGGCGGCGGCCTTGATGATCAGGTCGTTGACCGACAGGCGGAACGCGCCCGGGCCGTCCTTGGGGGAGCGCGCATTGAGCTGCTCGCGCAATTTCAGAAGCTGATCGATCTCGATATCCATCGAGACATAGTAGTGCGGGATATCCCGGCTCGACTCGGTCAGCCGGCGGGCGATCACCTTGCGCATCGTGCTGTTCGGCACCAGCCGGTGCGGCGCGGTGATGGCGGGAGCCGGTGCGCGGGCGGCCGGCGCGGGGGCCGCTGCTATCGGGGCGGCAGCGGGGGCGGCCGCCGGCGGGGCATGCAGCGCCGCCTCGATGTCGGCCTTCACGATCCGCCCGTGCGGGCCGCTCCCGTGCAGGCCGGCGAGGTCGAGGCCCGCCTGCCGCGCCATGCGACGGGCGAGCGGCGAGACGAAGATGCGCTCGCCCGCCGCAGCATCGTGCCCATTGCCGCGCGCAGCCGGCGCCGGGCTGGCGGGCACAGGCTCCCGCGGCAGGGCCGGCGGAGCGGCGATCGCGGGTGCGGCCGGTGCGGCGGCGGGGGGCGGCGGCGGTGCCGCGGGAGCCGCCGCCGGTACCGCTTCGCCCGGCGCGACCAGCACCGCGATCGGCGCGTTCACCTTCACCCCCTGGGTGCCGTCGTCGACCAGGATCTTGCCCAGCACGCCTTCATCGACGGCTTCGACTTCCATCGTCGCCTTGTCGGTCTCGATCTCGGCGATCACGTCGCCGGCCTTCACCGTCTCGCCTTCCTTCTTCAGCCAGCGGGCGAGCGTGCCTTCGGTCATGGTGGGCGACAGCGCCGGCATCAGGATGTTGGTGGCCATGTCTGCGCTCCGCTCAAACGATCCGTTTCACCGCGTCCACCACCCAGGCCGGCTGCGGCAGGGCGAGCTTCTCCAGATTCGCCGCGTAGGGCAACGGCACATCGACCCCGTGCACCCGCACCGGCGGCGCATCGAGCCAGTCGAACGCGCCCTCGATCACAGTCATGGCCACCTCGGCGCCGATGCCGGCATAGGGCCAGCCTTCTTCCACCGTCACCAGGCGATTGGTCTTCTTCACGCTGGCGATGATCGTTGCGGTATCCAGCGGGCGGAGCGAACGCAGGTTGATCACCTCCGCCTCGATTCCCTGTTCGGCCAGCGCCGTCGCCGCTTCCAGCGCCACGCCGACCATGATACCGAAGGCAACGAGCGTCACTTGCGAGCCCGTCCGCTCGATCTTCGCCCGCCCGATCGGCAGGATGAAATCCTCCGCGGTCGGACACTCGGACGTGTGGCCGTAGAGGATTTCGTTCTCCAGGAAGATCACCGGATTCGGATCGCGGATCGCCGCTCGCAAGAGGCCTTTGGCATCCGCGGCCGACCACGGCGCCAGGACTTTCAGACCCGGAACATGCGCATACCAGCTCGCGTAGCACTGCGAATGCTGCGCGGCGACGCGGGAGGCCGCACCGTTGGGGCCGCGAAACACGATCGGGCAACCCATCTGACCGCCGGACATATAGAGCGTCTTGGCGGCGGAGTTGATGATCTGATCCATCGCCTGCATGGCGAAATTGAACGTCATGAACTCGACGATCGGCTTGAGCCCGTTGAGCGCCGCGCCGACCGCGAGACCGGTGAACCCGTGCTCGGTGATGGGCGTGTCGATCACGCGCTTGGGCCCGAACTCGTCCAGCAGGCCCTGGCTGATCTTGTAGGCGCCCTGGTACTGCGCGACTTCTTCGCCGATCAAGAACACGTCGGGGTCACGGCGAAGCTCGGCGGCCATCGCATCGCGCAGGGCTTCGCGCACCGTGATGGGTTTGGAGGGTCCCCAGTCCTTGTCTTCGGGAACGGCCGGCGCCGGGGCGGCCGGAGCAGGCGTGGCGGCGACCGGCGTCGGAGCGGGCGCAGGCGCGGCGGCGGCCGGCCGCGGTGCTGGCACCCCGGCCGACACATCCTCCCCGTTCGCGGCAAGCACGGCGATCGGGGTGTTCACCGCCACGCCCTCGGTGCCTTCCGGCACCAGGATGCGGGCGAGCTTGCCCTCATCCACCGCCTCCACTTCCATCGTCGCCTTATCGGTCTCGATCTCGGCGATCACGTCGCCGGCACGGACCTGCTCGCCCTCGGTCTTCAGCCAGCGGGCGAGCTTGCCCTCGGTCATGGTGGGCGACAGCGCCGGCATCAGGATCTGCGTGGCCATGGATCAGCTCTCCACCAGCACGTCGGTATAGAGCTCGGCAGGTTCCGGCTCGGGGCTGGACTGCGCGTAGTCGGCAGCTTCCTGCACCACCGCCTTCACCTGGTCGTCGATCGCCTTGATGGCCGCTTCGTCGACGTCCATCGCGTCCAGCTTCGCGCGCGCGCCCTCGATGCAATCGTGCTGGGTACGCATCATCTGCACTTCCTCGCGGGTGCGGTAGCGGGCCGGGTCGGACATGGAATGGCCGCGGTAGCGATAGGTCTTCACCTCCAGCAGATAGGGGCCCTTGCCGGCACGGCAATGCGCCACCGCCGCCTCCCCCGCCGCCTTCACCGCCAGCACGTCCATGCCGTCGACCTGCGCGCCGGGAATACCCCAGGGCGTGCCGTTCTTCGACAGATCATGGGAGGCCGACGCGCGATCGATGCTGGTTCCCATGCCGTATTTGTTGTTCTCGATCACGTAGACCACCGGCAGCTTCATCAGCGCCGCCAGGTTGAAGCTCTCGTACACCTGGCCCTGGTTGGACGCACCCTCGCCGAAATAGGTCAGGCACACACGATCGTTGCCGCGGTACCAATCGCTGAACGCCAACCCGGTGCCGAGGCTTACCTGCGCACCCACGATCCCATGGCCGCCGAAGAAATTGGCCACCTTGCTGAACATGTGCATGGAGCCGCCCTTGCCGTGCGAATACCCGCCGGCGCGGCCGGTCAGCTCCGCCATCACCCCCTTGGGGTCCATGCCGGTGGCCAGCATATGGCCATGGTCGCGGTAGGAGGTGATGACCTGGTCGCCCTTCTCCACCGCCATCTGCATGCCGACGACGACCGCTTCCTGGCCGATGTACAGATGGCAGAAGCCGCCGATCAGGCCCATGCCATAGAGCTGGCCGGCCTTTTCCTCGAACCGGCGGATGAGCAGCATGTCGTGATAGGCGCGCAGCAGGTGCTCCTTGTCGATCGCGCTGTCGCGCGGCTTGCCGCGCCTTGCTTTGTCGGCCGCCTGGGCCATGCCATGCCTCCCTGCCGCGGATGGGGTCGCTGTCGGGTCGAGCACTAGTCCCGCGATGGGGCGGGCAGCAAGTCCCGGAGTCGTGGAAATGTCTTATTGTGCAATGCAATAGAGGGCATTAACCGGATCACGGTTAAGCGGTTGACGGCAGCTTGGATTGCGCCGGCCGCCGCCGGGCGGCATTGCGCGCACGGGGGATGGCACGCAACAATATTCCGGCGTTGCGGGCGATTTTGCAGCGGGCTTGCCCTCCCCGCAGCGCATATCGCATCCCGATTCACGCCCGGAAGCCGCCGGCACCGGCGCCCGCACCGCCTTCGCGATGACCGCAACGGGCCGCCCAGTCGCCGCCTAGTACAGCCGATCCCCCTCCGGATACGGCACCAGAATATCGTGCGGGTTCGACAGGTTCAGCATCTCGCGCGCCCGCTCGTTCAACAGATCCGGATCGAGATGGTGGGTGCCGAGCGCCGCCACTTTCCGCTCCCAGTCCGCCTGCCGCGCCTGCACCTGCGCCAGATCCGCCTGAGCCTGGACCAGCAACACCTTCCGCTGCGCGAAGGCCAGCAGCCCGTGATCGCCACGCGCCGCGCTCCAGCCGAAATACCCGGCCAGCGCGAAGAAGAACACCGGGGCGATCGCCGCCCTGGCGCGACGCTTCATCTCCCGTCCGAATGCCATCGCCCGCTCCGTCCGCCGCTGCGAGGCCCTTCTACCGCGCCGCCACCGCGCCGGGGAAGCGGGATGAAGCCCGTCCGTGCGGCCAATTCCGCCTTCCCATCGCCCCTTTTTCGCCGCGACCCGTTCCCGGGTGCTGGTGACGGGGTCAGCCGCGCAGCACCGTCCGTCCGGCGAACCGCGCCGCCGGGCCCAACTCCGCCTCGATCCGGATGAGCTGGTTGTATTTCGCCGTGCGGTCGCTGCGCGCCAGGCTGCCGGTCTTGATCTGCCCGCAGTTGGTCGCCACTGCGAGATCGGCGATCGTCGTGTCCTCGGTCTCCCCCGATCGGTGGCTCATCACCACCGCATAGCCGGCGCGATGCGCGATCTGCACCGTCTCCAGGGTCTCCGACAAGGTGCCGATCTGGTTCACCTTCACCAGGATGGCGTTCGCCACCCCCGCCTCGATCCCGCGCTGCAGCCGCTCCGGATTGGTGACGAAATTATCGTCCCCGACAAGCTGCAACTTCCCGCCCAGGACCGAGGTCAGGTGCACCCAGCCGTCCCAGTCGTCCTCGGCGCAGGCGTCCTCGATCGAGACGATCGGATAGCGCGCAACCAGCGCCTCCAGGTACTGCGTCATCCCGGCGGCATCCAGCACCTTGCCCTCGCCGTCCAGATGATAGCGACCGTCGCGATAGAATTCCGACGCGGCGCAATCGAGCGCGAACACGACATCCTCGCCCGGACGGTAGCCGGCGCGCTCGGCGGCGCGGGCGATGAAGGCCAGCGCCTCGTCGGTGGATTTCAGATTGGGCGCGAAGCCGCCCTCGTCGCCCACGTTGGTGCTGTGCCCGGCATCGTGCAGTCCCTGGCGCAGGGCGTGGAAAATCTCCGAGCCCATGCGCACCGCCTCGGCCAGGCTCGCCGCACCCACGGGTTGGATCATGAACTCCTGGATGTCGATCGGGTTGTCGGCGTGCCGTCCGCCGTTGACGATGTTCATCATCGGCACCGGCAGGGTGCGCGCATACACCCCGCCCACATAGCGATAGAGCGGCTGGCCGACCTCCGCCGCCGCCGCCTTGGCGCAGGCGAGCGAGACGCCCAGGATCGCATTGGCGCCCAGGCGGGACTTGTTCGGCGTGCCGTCCAGATCGATCAGGATTTCGTCGATCTGCACCTGCTCGGCCGGGTCCATCCCGCCGATCGCATCGAAGATCTCACCTTCGACGTTGGCCACCGCGCTGCAGCACGCCCTTGCCGCCGAAGCGGACCTTGTCGCCGTCGCGCAGCTCCACCGCCTCATGCGCGCCGGTGGAGGCGCCGGAGGGCACCGCCGCGCGGCCCAGCGCGCCGCTGTCCAGCAGCACGTCCACCTCGATCGTCGGGTTGCCCCGGCTGTCGAGAATCTCGCGGGCGGAAATATCGGCAATGGCACCCATGTCACGCAACTCCCCCTGGCATGCACGTCCCCTGGCATGCGCGGGCTGGCTAGCACTTCGTTGCCCCCGGTGCCACCACGCGGCCGGGGCTGCTCCCGGAAAGCAGGCGGCCTCCGGTCCGGCGCGCCGCTGCCCGCTTGCCCGGGCGCGCCGACCCAAGCGCCGACCTCCTGGCCGCCGTTCGCTTGACGCAATGCCCGACCCCGATTTTGCCTTCGCTTCGCCACGAACCGGGTTGGTAATGGCGTCGTCACCCAGCCCGATCCGATCGCCCCCCGATGATACTCCGCAAGGCCCCGGCCGCTCCGGGCTCCGTCATGTCCCCCACGCTCGCACTGCCTCCCGCCACCTTGCCGCAGCCGGCCCGCCAGCGTGCGATGTTCGCAGTGCTGTGCTTCGTCTGGGGCACCACCTGGCTGGCGATGAAGGTGGGTATCGCCACCGTCCCGCCCGGCCTGTTCGCCGGGACGCGCTGGACCGTGGCCGGGCTCGCCCTGCTGGCCTGGCGTCACGCCAGCGGCCAGCGCCTCGGCGTGCCGCTGCGGCTGCGCTTGCGGCTGGTGGTGGTTGCGATCCTGATGGTCTCGCTCAACCAGGTGATCCAGCTCTACGGGCTGCGCTACGTCCCGGCCGGGCTCGCCACCGTGATTTCGGCCGCGCTGACACCCGTCTCCCTGCTCGGGTTCGGGGTGCTGGCGGGACAGGAGCGATTCGATCGGCGCCAGGCTGCGGCGCTCGGGCTCGGCGTCGCCGGTATCCTGGTGCTGTTCGGCCCGAAAGCGCTGGCCGGCAATCTCGGCTGGCGGGAAGTGGCGGGTGCCGGCGGGGTCATCATCGGCACGCTTTGCTATTCCGCCGGGTCGGTGCTGGCGCGGCCGTTGATGCGCACCCTGCCGGCGGCCGAGGTCGCGGGGCTCACCAACCTGGTCGGCGGCGTGCTGTTGCTGGTCGGATCCCTTGCCTTCGAGCCGGGATCGCACACTGCCGCCCTCGGCCACTGGGGCTGGCCGGCGTTCGGCGCCTGGCTCTATCTGCTGCTGCCGGGCTCGCTCGGCGCCACGGTCATCTACTTCCTCCTGGTGCGCGACTGGGGACCCGGCCGCACGGGTACCTATGCCTTCGTCTCCCCGGTGGTCGGGGTGGTGCTGGCGATGCTGCTGTTCGGCGAACGGATAGACGTGGCGGACGTTCTGGGCATGACCTTGATGCTCGGCGCCGCCGGGCTGGCGCTGCGGCGCTGATCTCGGCGGCTCGCACGCGCTCTGCTACACCGCCCGCATGGATGCCGCCCTGCCCGATGCCGCCCCGCCGGATACCGCCCTGGCCGACGCCGCGCTCCCGCCGCGGTCCGAGACGACACGCGCCCTGATCGGGCGGCTGTGGCGCGAGCATATCCGCCACCACCGCCGCGGCTGCTGCTGATCCTGCTGCTGACCCTGCTCATGGCCGGGACCACGGCGCTGTATCCGGTGGTGATCGACCACGCGTTCCAGCATGTTCACCGACCAGGACCAGCGCATCCTGTACCAGATCCCCGCGCTGGTGGTGGTCGTCACCAGCGTGAAGGCGGTGGCGCAGTACTTGCAGAACGTGCAGGTGCAGCAGACCGTGCTGCTGGTGATCCGCGACCTGCAGGGCCGCATGTTCGCCCATCTGGCGCGCGCCGACCTGGCCCGGGTCGAGCGCGAGGCGCCGGCCCAGCTCGCCGCCCGCTTCACCACCGACGCCACGGTGATCCGCGAGGCGCTGACCCGCGCGGTGAACGGCGTCGCCGACGCGGTGACGGTGGTCGGGCTGGTGGCCTCGCATGCTGTATCTCGACTGGGTGCTGTAGCCTGATCGCCGCGGCGCTGTATCCGCTGGCGGCGCTGCCGATCCAGCGCATCGGCCGGCGCGTCCGCCGCGCCTCGGGCGGCATGCAGGAGCGCATGGGGGAGACCGCGGCGCTGCTGAACGAAAGCTTCGCCCAGGCCCGCACGGTGCGCGCCTACCGGCTGGAGGCGGCGGAGACCGCGCGCGCCGAGGCCGCCTTCGACGCAGCTGTATCGCGCCCTGCTGCGCATGACCAGCAACCGCGCGCGCGGTCGACCCGGTGCTGGAGGTGCTGGGCGGCGCGGCGGTGGCCGCGGTGATCGGCTTCGCCGGCTGGCGCGCCGCGGTGGGCGGGCACACGATCGGCAACTTCACCGGCTTCGTCGCCGCGCTGCTGATCGCCTCCCGCCCGCTGCGCGCGCTCGGCTCGCTGAACGCGGCGGTGCAGGAGGGGCTGGCCGGGCTGATCCGGGTGTTCGGCGTGATCGACGAGCGCGCCGCGCATCGCCGACCCGCCGGACGCGCCGCCGCTGCCGCCCGGGCCCGGGCCGCGTGGCGTTCGACGACGTGCGCTTCGTCTATCCCGACGGCCGCGTCGGGCTGGCCGGGCTGAGCTTCGACGCCGCGCCCGGCACCACGGTGGCGCTGGTCGGCCCGTCGGGCGCCGGCAAGTCCACCGCGCTGGCGCTGATCCCCCGGCTGCACGACGTCGCCGCCGGCGCGGTGCGCATCGACGGCGCGGACGTGCGCGAGGTGACGCTGGCCAGCCTGCGCGACGCCATCGCCTATGTCGGGCAGGACGCGCTGCTGTTCGACGACACGGTCGCCGCCAACATCCGCATGGGCCGGCCCGGATGCCACCGACGCCGAGGTGGCGGCCGCCGCGGCCGCGGCGGCCGCCGCCGGACTTCATCGCCGCCCTGCCGCAGGGCTACGCCACCCGGGTCGGGCCCGGGCGGCGCAGCGCCTGTCCGGCGGGCAGCGCCAGCGCGTCGTCGCTCGCCCGCGCCCTGCTGCGCAATCCGCGCATCCTGCTGCTGGACGAGGCGACCAGCGCGCTCGACACCGAGAACGAGGCCGCGGTGCAGGACGGCGCTGGCCCGGCTGCGCCGCGGGCGCACCACGATCGTGGTCGCGCACCGGCTGTCCACGGTGCGCGACGCCGACCTGGTGGTGGTGATGGCAGGACGGCCGCGCGGTGGAACACGGCACGCACGCCGCAGCTGCTGGCGCGGCGACGGGCTGTATGCGCGGCTGGTGCGCAGCCAGATGCTGGCGGCCTAGGGCGTGTCGTCATTTAGGGGATTCCCATGAAGGGAATCGCGTGATTCCTAGCGGGTCAACCGATTCGGAGGTTGACCTGTGCGCCGTTATGCCCTGCGTGATGATCAATGGGACCGCATTCGCGATCTGCTGCCAGGCCGGGAGGGCCACGTGGGCGTCACGGCGGCGGATAATCGCCTGTTTGTGGAGGCGGTGCTCTATCGCTATCGGGCTGGCATTCCCTGGCGTGACCTGCCGGAACGCTTTGGTGATGGGGTGCAGGTGCACCGGCGCTTCAGCCGTTGGGCCAAATCAGGGGTCTGGGAACGCGTGTTCAAGGTGCTCGCCGCGGATGCCGACAATGAATACGCGATGATCGACAGCACCATCGTACGCGCCCATCAGCACAGTGCCGGCGCCAAAAAAAAGCCGGCGAGGACCAGGCGATCGGACGATCCCGCGGTGGATTGAGCACCAAGATCCACGCTTTGGTTGATGCGCTCGGCAACCCAATCGGCTTCCACCTGACCGGCGGGCAGGCCCACGATCTGGTCGGAGCGGATCATCTGCTGCCCGGGATGCAGGCCGACACCCTGATCGCCGACAAGGGCTTCGACGCCGATCAGCGCGTCATCGAACCGCTGCAAGCCGCCGGCAAAACAGCGGTCATCCCGCCCAGAGAGCATCGCCGCCTGCCGCGCGACTTCGACAGAGACCTCTATAAAGCGCGCCACCTGATCGAGAACTTCTTCGCCAAACTCAAGCAGTTCCGCGCAATCGCCACTCGCTACGACAAAACTGCCCGAAATTTCCTCGCCGCCATCCACTTGGCCGCCACAGCCATTTGGCTCAATTGACGACACGCCCTAGAATACCTCTGCACAGAGGTTTTGACCGGTTCCCAGCCGGCGGCGTCCCTGGGGTCGTATTCCCCCTGGTGGTGTAGGAGCTGTGGGCGAGTGGCCCGCAGGAGCGACCGCCGAGAGTTTGGCGCAGGCGGGCCACTTACCCACAGCTCCTACACCACCAGGGGGGGACACGACCCGGAGGGACCCGCAAGACTTCTGAAATCATGACAAAAATCGTTGCGACTCCCCCTTATAGATACCGGGAGGCCTGTTCGTTAGTTCCGGCCCGGACGCCCGACCCGCGCGCCGCTCACCGAGATGTTCTTTGACCCCTCTGGTCGTCGCGATCACGGTCCGCACTCTGCGGCACCGTGATGATCGGGCACCCGCGTGGGAGCCGGTCTTTGGGGGAACGGCGATGCGTCAGATCGTGCGGATCGCGGCAACGGCTCTCGCCTGTGTGACCATCGCGGCGTCACCCGCCTACGCCGTGTATATCGAGACCATCACTTTCAGCGAAAACGGAGCGCCGGGCGGAAGCCCGACCGTCACCGGCCTCTATCCGGTCGGTGCCTTCCCAGGTCAGCCGCCGGTCCCGATCACGACGGGGCCCGAATTCGCCAGCGGGCCGATCGAGCTCTCGTCTCCCGGTCCGGGTCCGATCGAGCCCACGAGCACGACGGCGGCCGTCATGCTGCTGGACCCGGTGACGTCTCTGCCGAGCGACCTCGTCGTGTTCGAGTCCGGTCCCATCGTCGAGGAAGTCCATCCGTATCAGATCAACATGATCAGCTTCTATTCCGCCGCCGCCGCCGCCTGCCCGGATCTCACCGGCTGCATTCCCGCCGGCGTCACTCCGGTCACGGCGACCGAGACGGGGGCCGCACAGGACATCACCTCGCTGTTCGCGCCGACCTTCGACCTCAGCAACATCTCCAACACGATCGGCTACAGCATCGTGATCGCCTCTCCCGAGCCGGCGGTTCCCGAACCGCCGAGCGCCGACCTGCTGGCGATCGGCGTGGCGGCCATTGCCGGCGTCGGCACGGCCCGGCGACGTCGGGCCGATCGCCGCCTCGGTCGCGCGACCGGTCCAGCCCTTCCCGGCGAAGACGCGCATAGCGGTGCGTGAGGAAGCGGGACGTCCTCCGGCGCCGGCGCGAAGGGCAGCGAAGGTAAGGGGCAGGACACCAGCCGCGCTACAGCTCCGAGGCTCCGGTCAGCCGTCGGATCAGCGTCTCGTAGCCCGCTAGGGTCGCACGCAGGTCGAGATGCGCCTCCGCATAGGTCCGCGCGCCGGCGCGCAGCCGGCGGGACAACGCCCGGTCCTCGATCACCTCCAGCACCGTGTCGGCCAAACCCTTCGGGTCGAAGAACGACACCAGGCGCCCGTTCTGCCGGTCGGTCACGAACTCCCGCACCGGCTGCGTATCGCTGGCAACCACCGCGCAGCCGGCGGCCAAAGCCTCGCGCAGCGACCACGACGCGACGAACGGGTAGGTCAGGTACACGTGCGCGTCGCTGCGCTGCAGCAGCTTGAGATAAGTCGCGTAATCGAGCCGGCCGGGAAATACGACCCGTTCGGGGTCCACGGTGCCGTCCAGCTCCGCCAGCAAGGTTTCGCGCCAGGTGCCCTTGAGCGGCGGGGCGCCATAGCTCACGCCGTTACCGCCCACCATCACCACCCGCAGATCCGGCCGCGCCCGCAGCAGATGCGGCAGCGCGCGCATCATCGTATGCACGCCGCGATACGGTTCCAGATCGCGGGAGACGTAGGTGACCAGCTTCTCGCCCGGCGCGATCGTGGTCTTGGCGATGCGCAGCGGCGCACGCCGCACCTTCGGGTCCGGTTTGGCGCGGTCGAGATCCGCCCCCTCCGTCAGCAGGGCGATGCGGTCCCGCGCCCACTCGGGATAGGTGGAATGCTGCCAGGTCGTCGGCGTCTGCCCGAGCCCGCCCTGTTGCAGGGCGAGCAGGTTGATCGCGTTCTTCGCCCGGATGCGCGGGTGGTCGGCCGCCGGCGTCGGGAATTCGGGGTCGAAATTCACGTCGCTGCCGTCGAGCCGGTAGTAGAACTCGCAGTAGCCCAGCAGCGGCACGCCCGGCCAGACGTCCGGCAGGTTGAGCATCTCGCCCCAGCCGTGATGGCCGATGATGATATCAGGCGTGAAGCCGAGGTGCTTCAGGGCGGCGGCGGTGGAGGCAACCGTCTCGGCGCGGCGCGCGGCAGCGTCGAGGTCGCGGGCGACCGCATGCGTCTCCTTCGCTGCCGGCGGCGGGCGGCGGTAAGGCACGACCCGCACGCCGGGAATGCGATTCTGGTTCGGCTCCGAGACAAATACCAGCTCGTGCCGCCCCGAGGCCGCCAGATGGCGGACCAGATGGAGGAACTGGCCGGGAAAATTCTGGTGGGCGAACAGGAACTTCATGCCGTCCCCCCGCTACGGACCGGCCTGCGCAGCGGCGCGCGGCAGGCACCACCGTCGTACGTTCTCCCGTCGGTGCCGGGCAGAGGGAGGGTGGGCGCCGACGAACGAGGCATGTACGGCAGGATCAGCGAGGGCGCCGGGCGGTCTTGCGCTTCGCCGGCGACACCGCCGGCGCCGGAGACGCGGGCACCGGCGCGGATGCGGCCGGCGGCGCCACGAGCCCGGGCCCGCGCAGCATCCCGGGAGTGCGGGGCGCGCGCGGACGAAGGTCGATCAGGACCGCCTCCAGCGGCGCCAGGCTCTCGGTCTGCGCCGCCTCGCCGGCCGCCAGCGGTCCCACCATGGTGCCGTCGACGAAGGTGGCGGTGATCTGGCACTCGTGGGTACGCGCCGCCTCCCCCTTCAGCCGCACCGCCAGGCCAAGCAGCGGCAAGGCCATGCCGCGGCTGCCACAGTAGGCGCCACCTTCGACCCAAGGCGACAGCCAGTCCCGGCCCAGCACGGCCTGATACTCCAGGCACTCGGCTACGGCCGCAGGCAGGGGGCCGCGCGGGGCGATGCTGAACCCCTCGATCCACAGCTTGCTCCCGCGGGCGCCCAGCCATTCACCGATGCGCGCGCCGACGTCGCCGGTGCGTTGCACATGCGCGACCATCTCGACGTCCGCCGGCGGCGCGGCAACCGGCTGGCCCGGCGGACGGGCCGCCGCCGGGCGGACGGCGGCCGGGGCAGCCGCGGCGGCGGCCGGCTGGGCGGGTGGCTCGGCGCTCAGGCGCAGAACCTGCAACCGCGGCGCCGCCTCGGCCGGGGCGTTGGGAGCCTGATAGACGGTGACCATGATCTGCGCCGGCCCCTGTGCCACCTGCACCAGCGCCGCGCCCTCGCCGCCCGGAAGCCAACCGTCGTCGCGGAAGGTGGTGATCCGCACCGCGCCCTCCCGCCCCATCGGCGCCACCGACACCCGCACCCCGGGTAGTCCGTTGCGGTCCGCCACCGGCGAGCCGGGCGGCTGGAAGATGCAGAACATGCCGGCGTCCAGGGTCATGAGGTGGCCGGACACCTTGAGCTCAACGATATGGTGCGGCTCCGGGACCGAACCCGGGGGAAGCGACGCAAGGCGCTGTGACCCGGGCGGGGCGCCCGCCATCGGCGCGGCGGTCGCGGGCGCGGCAGCCGGAGGGGCGGCTTCGGACATGCAGGCTCTCGTTCCTGGTGTTGCAGTCGTCAGGCAGTGCGGGCGTCAGGAGACTGCGGGCGCAGCCACGGGATGCGCAGCCGACGGTTGCGCGTCCGGCATCATAAATGGACCGGGACCGCGGCGCGGGCAAGCAGCATCTCGTTGATCCGCCCCGCCGGCAAGTCCGGCGGCAGCACCATGCCGCGCCCGGTCCGGCGGATGCGCTCCGCCGGGGCGCCAAGGTCAAACGCCACCACATCGAGCCCCGCCGCCCATACATCCGTCAGCGCGAAACACCAGGTCTCCGGCCAGATCGAGGGCAGCAGCGCGAGCTGCGCCCGCTGCGCGCGGATCAGCGCCGTCGCCTCCTCCGGACGGAACGGGCCGGTGACGAACACGCGCCCGGTCGCCAGCAGCGCAGTGTCCTCCGTGGTCGGACCGACCACCACGAACTCGAGCGGCAGATCCCGCCGCGCCGCATCGCCGGCGCAGGCGAGCAGCACGTCGATCCCTTTGGCCGGCCCGATCGCGCCGACCACGCACACGCGCAGCCGCCCGGCGACCGGGACCGGCGCGGCGGCCGGCGGCAGGGCGGCATCATCCCCGAGCGGCACGACGCAGGGCATCACCCCACGCACATACCGCCGCAGCCGCGCCGCCGCGTCGGCCGAGGCCACGACCACCCGCCGCGCCCCATGCAGCAGGACCGCCGAGCGCTGGCGCAGCGCACGCACGCCGATCGGCTCATCGAGCAGGCTGCCGTAGGTGGCGATGCACGCCTCGCAGGCCGGCAGCGCTGGCGCGCCGCAGTAGTGGTCCGGCCCGGGTGCACCGGCGCGGCCGACCGGCCGGGTCAGCGTCACGCGCGGACAGACCCACGCATAGTCATGCACATGTACCTCGTACGGCACGCCGAGCGCGGCCACGATCTCCGCCACAGCCGGGGGATGACCCAGCAGATGGTGCAGCTCGATCCCGACCAATGGCTCGGCGTTCAGCAGTCGCAGAAGTGCGGGGAGTTCGCGCGGCAGGGCGAAGCGCAGATTCGGAGTGTCACCGCCGCCCGGTGCGGCCAGCACCACCTCTCGCCCCCGGCCCGCGGCGGCGCCGGGGCGAAGCACGATCGCCCGCCGCCCGGCAGCGCGATGGGCCTGGCAGGACGCCACCACCACCCGCTCCACCCCGCCGCCGTCGGCATGGGTGATCAGAAGCACCGCCGGGGCGGGCGATACCCCGTCGGGTCTGCACCCCGCCGGCACGCTCCCCACTGGCACGTCCCCCACCGGCACTGCCGCCGCGAGAGAACCGGACCCGCGCGCCGCTTCCCAGCGCGCCCGATCAAGCTGCCGCCGCGCCGGGGCCAGCGGATCGGCCTCCCGGAACGCCGCCATTTCGGCCACATAGCCGGGGTGCAACCGCTCCAGCACCATCTGGTTGCGCGCCTGTAACGCCGCCGCCGCGCCGAACGAGACCCCGCCGCGATGGCCCACGAATACCCCGGGCGCCGCCACATGCCGCCAGCCCAGCGCGCGGGCACGCAGGCAGAAATCAATCTCCTCGCCAGAGCCCTGGGCGAACAACGCCGCCCGGAACGGCCCCGCCTGCTCCCAGCAGGCGCGCCGCACGTATAGGCAGAATCCCAGCCCCACCGGGATCCGGACTGCCCGCGCTCCATGCACCCGCCAGGCCAGCGCAGCCAACCACGCACCCCCGGCCGCATCTGGCATCGGCGTGGACCCGGCCGGCCCTGGATAGCTCACGATCCCTGCGTTGTTGGACAGCGGCGTGACCGAGCCGATGTCGGGCGCAGCGTCGGCGACTGCGCGCAACCGCTCGATCCAGCCCGGCGCCGGCACGGTGTCGCTGTCGAGCAGCACCACGTCCCGCCCCAGACAGGCCGCCACGCCGGCATTGGCGGCGGCCGGAAAGCCGCGCGGCGTCCGATGCGAGATCAGCCGGATCCGCCCGGCCGCGGCCAGCGCACGCAACTCCCGCCGCAGCCCCGGCTCCGGACTGCCGTCATCGACCACCACCACAAGCGCCCCCGCCGGCACCGTCGCCAACACCGCCCGCAGGCAGGCCTTGACCGCGTCGGCCTGGCCATGCACCGGAACCACCACCCCCGGCGGACGTGTACGCAGCACCCTCCGCGGCAGCCCCGACCGCGCGTGTCCGGCCCGATCGCACCGGTCCGCCACGCCATCGACCAACAGATCGAGATCGAGCGGGCTGCCCAGCAACTCCTTCCCCGCCCCGCCCAGCACCCGCACGCCCCGGCGCGCCGCTCCCGCCAGCGCCAACGGGGAAACCGAAAACCCGTGCGCACGCACCAGCGACCCAACAGCAAATCCCGCCGGCGGCGGTCCGGCGCAGACCACACGCAATGTCCGGCCGCCCCCCGCCCGCACGGTCACGACCGGTTCGGCATCCGGATCCCCCGGCCGCCACGCCCAGCCGCGTAGCCCCCCGTCGCCAGCAGCCACACACCCTTCCACCCGCCGGATCTCATCGAGCCGCAGCGGACTGCCCAGCAGCGCCACCCCGCCTGCCCGCATGTCCAGAAGCCGCCCCGCGCCGGCCGTCAGCCCCTCCAACGCAACCCGCCGCCCATCAAGCCGCCCGACAACCGCCCCAGATTCCGACGCCTCCACCACCACGAGATCGCCCGATCCAACCCCGCACCATCCCGCCACCCCCGCCGCCCGAACCGCCGCCGCGGCCAACCCAACCCACTCCCCCCGCATCACGAACCGCGCCAATACCCACCCCAGAGCCGCCGCCGCCCCCGCCGCATCGCCCAGCGCCAGCCGCGCCGCCACCAGCCCCCACCACCCCTCCCGCGGCCGAACCTCGGCCGGCACCGACGCGAACAACGCCGCCGCGCGCCCCGGCTCCCCCGCCAGGCACGCCGCCCCCAACACCAGCGCAATCACGGGATCCCCCGGCGCCAACCGGGCCGCCCGATCCAGCCACCGAACCGCCCCCGCCACATCCCCCGCCGCGAGCGCCGCCTGGCCGGCTTGCAGCGCCTGGGTCATGAGGGCGGGAATGGGGGGCGGGTGGGTTCGCAAGGCCAGGGGGCGCTGCCCCCTGGACCCCCGCCAAGGGCAGCGCCCTTGGAACGCATCCATCGGTTTCGTGCCGGTGGGGGGTGTCGCGGCTGGGCGGGCGGCGGCGGGGTGGCGTGGGCGAGAGGCGAGGACAGGGCGCAGTTGCGCCCTGTCCTCGCCTCTCGCCCACGCCACCCCGCCGCCGCCCGCCCAGCCGCGACACCCCCCACCGGCACGAAACCCACCGAGGGGTCCAGGGGACGACTGTCCCCTGGCGGGGGTCCAGGGGGCAGCGCCCCCTGGCCTTGCGGGCCCGGCCACCCCTCCATCCCCACCCTCAGGCCTCGGCCGCCGGCAGGGCGGCGAGGTCGGCGCTGGCTTCGGTGAGGCCGGCGGCGACGGCGCGTTCCAGCCAGATGCGGGCTTCGTTTGGATTTGGGGGGACGGCGAGGCCGCGGGCGAGATAGCGGCCGAGCATCATCTGGGCGTGGCTGTGTCCGGCTTCGGCAGCGGCGCGAAACCAGCGCTGGGCGGCGGATCGGTCGGTAGGGACGTCATGACCGCCGCCGAGCATGGCGCCCATGGCGAACATGGCACCGGGGTGGCCACGGCCGGCGGCGCGTTCGAACCAGGTGAGGGCTTCGGCGTGGTTCTGCGGGCCGCCGCGGCCATTGAGCAGCAGTTCGCCCAAAGCAACCTCGGCTTCCGGCATGCCGATTTCCGCGGCGCGGGCGATCCAGATACGGGCTTCGGTCGGATCGGGCGCAGTGCCGCGGCCTTCGAGCAGCATCCGGCCGTACCAGGTACTGGGCGTTCACCACACGCTCGGCGGCACGGCGCAGCCATTCCAGCGCCTTGGCGTCGTCGCGTTCCACACCGACCCCTTCGGCGAGGCAGACACCGAAGTTGAACGCGGCGACCAGGTCGCCACTGGCGGCAGCCTGTTCGAACCAGGCGCGGGTATGGAGCGCGTCGTCGCTGTCGCGGCCGCCGGACAGCAGCAGGTTGCCGAGGCTGACCTGCGCGGTGGGATCACCGGCGGCGGCCGACTGGCGCAGCCAGTGCGCCGCCTCGGTGCGATCGGGCGGCACGCCGGCTCCCGTGAGGTAGAGCATTCCCAGAGCGCGTGCGGCGGCCTTGTGACCGCCCTCGGCGGCGCGGCGGAACCAGATCGCGGCTTCGGCGTAGTTGGGCGGCAACGGGCCACCCTTCGCGTAGAGGTCGCCCACCAGGGCGGCGGCCTCCGGATCGCCACCGAGGGCGGCCTTGCGCAGCCAGGTCTCCCCGGTCTGCGGGTCGGCTTTCACGCCGCGGCCTTCCAGCAACGCGAGGCCCCAGCGCGCCTGGGCGGCGCCATGGCCTTTCTCGGCGCCGCGGCGGTAGAGCGCGGCGGCGACGGGCGGGTCGGCCGGGCCGACGAGGCCCTTCTCGTGCATCAGGCCGAGCAGAAAAAGGCCGGTGGGGACCTCGGCATCGGCGGCGCGGCGCAGCCACTGCGCCACCTCGGCCTGTTGTTCGGGCGTCGTGGCCTCGCGGGCCAGGCCGAGCGCGTGGCCGAGCGCCCCGCGCGGCGAACCGGCCTCGGCGGCGGCCTTGTACCAGCGCCGCGACTGCGCCTCGTCGCGGATCGTTTCGGGACCGGCGGCCAGGATGTAGCCGAGGATGGCCTGGGCCTCAATGTCGCCGGCCTCGGCGCTGCGGCGGGCCCACAGCAAGGCGGTGGCGTAGTCCGGCCCGTCCGCCTGACGATTGGCATTGAACAGGGCGCCTGCGGTCAGGGGGGCGGCAGCCCCGGCGGTGGCCGCCTGGAGGTCGGTGCCGATACCGTGCAGCGCGAGGGTCGCGAGCAGGGTCTGCGCCTCCGCATGGCCCTGTTCGGCGGCGCGGGTGAGCCAGCGAGCCCCGTCGCGGCGGCTTGGCGGGACGCCGGTGCCTTCCAGGTAGCAGCGGCCGAGGCGGAACTGCGCCTCGGCGAGCCCGGCCTGGCCGGCGCGCGAGAACAGGCGGAAGGCGCGCCGGTGCTGACCGCGTTCGGCAAGGCGGCGGCCACGGGCGAGCGCGGCGGCGGAGGAGCGCAGCGCGGGAAGATCGAACCAGGCGGAGGGGATCATGGCGACAGGCGCGGATCCGGCCCGAGGGTCATCCCGGCTCGCGCATCGCGTCGTTGGCCACCGGCAGCACCTGTTCGAGCAGGTAGCGCAGCACGGTCTGCCGCCCGACCTTGATATCGGCTTCCACCGGCATGCCCGGCGTGAGGTGGAAGCCGGGCGGGGTACCGTGCAGCGCGACCTTGTCGATGCTGAGCCGCGCGCGATAGTACGGCACGCCGGAGGCCGGCGGCGGCACCGCGCCGGAAGCTTCCCGGCCGGGCATCTCGGTGAAGCTGTTCGAGCTCACCAGCCGCAACGTACCGTAGGCGAGGCCGTAGCGGGTGTAGGGGAAGGTCGCGAACTTGATCGCCACCTTGTCGCCGAGGTGGACGTAGCCGGCGTCGCTGCCGAGGATGTTGGCCTCGATCTCGAGCGGCGCGTCGGCCGGCGTGAGGGTGATGAGTTTTTCCCCCGACTGCACCACCGCGCCCACCGAGACCTTGGCGATCGTCAGCACCGTGCCGGCGCGATCGGCGCGCAGCACGACGAGCTGACGGCGCAGCTCGGCCTTGCGGAGCTGCTGGCGCGCATCCGAGAGCTTGGACAGACGGTCGGCGAGCTTCTGCGACACGTCGGCATGCCAGGACTGCACGAACCCGTCGCGTTCGGCGACCTGGGCGCCGAGGTCGCGGGAGGCGGCCTGCGCCTGCTGGATCGCACTCAGATAGTCGCGCTCCATCTCGGCGCGGTTGTCCATCGCGGCGAGGGTATTGAGCTTGCTGCCGACCTGCAGCTTCTCGAGCTGGCGGCGCATGCGTTCCACTTCGGTGGCGACGGCCAGCCGGTCGCGGAAGCCGGTGGCGTCGGCGTCGGCGCGCTCGATCGCGGCCATCAGGCCATCGATCTTTTCCTTGTAGCCCTGCAACTTGTATTGGTACTCCGAAAGCCGCTGGGCGTAGATCGCGGCTTGCAGCGCCAGATCGGGGTCGGTGCCGGCATAGGTAAATGGCGTGCCGCCGGCTTCCGCCTGCAGGCGCGTCACTTCCGCCTCCAGGGTGGCAACCTGGGAGGCGAGCGCGCTCACGTCGGCGGCGGCGAAGGTGGGGTCGAGCCGGGCGAGCACCTGGCCGGCGTGCACTTTCTGTCCCACCCGCACGTCGATCTTGCGGACGATGGCGGTCTCCAGCGGCTGCACCAGCAGGGTGGGCGCGCGCGAGACGACTTCCCCGTTCGCGGTGACGACCTGATCGACCCGGATGATGCCGGCTGCGGCGATGATCGCGATCAGCAGGGAGGCCACCACCCAGACGGTGCCCTGCGCGCTGCGCGGGATCGGCGCGTTGATGACCGCAGTGGAGGGCTGCTGGAACTCGAGGATGGTCGGCAGCGCCGGATCCGACCGCCTGGCGGGAAGGTCAGTCATTGCCGGGCACCAGCGCGGCGGAGCCCAGGGCAGCAGAGCCCAGCGCAGCCTGGCGCCCGGCCCGGGAGTCTGCCGCGCGCGGCTCGAGGTGCCGGTTCTGCTGCGCCCAGAGCTGGCGATAGACCGCGCAACGCTCCACCAGCACGAGATGCGGGGCGATGTCGGCGATCCTGGCCCTTCTCCAGCACCAGGATCTGGTCGCATTCGGTAAGCGAGGACAGCCGGTGCGAGACGATCACCATGGTCCGTCCGCGCGCGATGCGCAGCAGGTTGGCGTTCACCAGCGCTTCCGATTCCGGGTCGAGCGCGCTGGTGGCCTCGTCGAGGATCAGCAGGCGCGGATCGGTGATCAGCGCCCGGGCGATCGCGAGCCGCTGGCGCTGGCCGCCGGAGAGGTTGGGCGAGCCTTCCTCGATATAGGTCTCGTAGCCGTTCGGCATCCGCTCGATGAACTCCTCCGCCCCGGCGAGGCGGGCGGCGCGCACCGCATCGTCCAGCGTCAGGCCCGGGCGGCCGGCCAGGATGTTGTCGCGGATCGAGCCGCGGAACAGGAAATTCTCCTGCAGCACGACGCCGAAGCTCTGGCGCAGGTGGCGCAGGTTGATTTCGCGCAGCTCGGAGCCGTCGATCTTCACGAACCCGGTGTAGTCGCGGTTGATCCCCTGCAGCAGCCGGGTGATGGTGGATTTGCCGGAGCCGGAGCGCCCGACCACGCCCAGCATGGTGCCGGCGGGGATGGCGAAGCTGACCCGGTCGAGCGCCGGCGTCTTGGTGCCCGCATAGGTGAAGGTGACGTCTTCGAAGCTGATCGCGCCGGCGAATTTGGGGCGCAGCCCGCCGGACGCGGCATCGCCCTCGAGCGGCCGGTTGAGCACTCCGGCGGCTTCGCCGATCGCGCCGCCGACCTCCTCGAAATCCTCGATCAGCCGGGCGAGCCCGATCAGCGGCTGCGCCACCCGTTGCGAGAGCATCATGAAGGCGAACAGGCTGCCGATCATGTAGCCGTTGCGGCTGTCGAGCGCCATCGCGACGCCGATCATGATGGTGCCCATCCACATGAACCGCTCGACCGGCGTCGCCAGGGTCTGCGGCCAGTTGGCCAGCCGGCCGAAGGCGAGCCGCGACGTGGCCGGCTTCGGCGACCCGCTCGTCCCACAGCGCCTTGCGCTGCGGCTCGAGCGCCAGCGCCTTCACGGTCTTGATGCCGAACATCGTCTCGCCCAGCGCCGACTGCTTGGCGGTGTCGGCGGCGATCACCCGGCGCAGCAGCACCCGCATCGGCTTGCAGGATAGGCCAGGATGATCAGCGTGATGATGCGAGGCGCAGGCCACCACGATCCAGGCCAGGGTGGCGTTCAGGAAGAACAGGAACGGCAGCAGCACGCAGAGCGTGATCAGGTCGAGGAAGGTCGTCAGCAGCTTGCCGGTCATGAACTCGCGGACCCGGTGGATCTGGCTGATCGCGGTACATCGTTTCGCCGGCCGGATGGCGTCTCGAAATAGTCGAGCGGCAGGCGCACCAGCCGGTTGAACACGTGCAGGTTGAGCCTGGCGTCGATCCGCACGCCCACGATCAGCACGATGATCCGCCGCGCATGGCCCAGGAACGTCTCGTAGGCGATGACGATGACCATCAGCACGGTCATCAGGATCAGGGTCGAATAGCTGTGGTAGGTCAGCACCTTGTCGATCACCGTCATCACCAGGAACGGCGGGAAGATGGTCAGCAGGCTGAGGGTGAAGGAGGCGATGCCGATGTCGCGCAGCGTGCGCTTCTCGCGCAGCACGAGGCCGACCAGCCAGCGCAGGGAGAACGGCGCCTCGGCTTCCGTGCTGGCCGCGGCTGGCGCGCAGCAGCATGGCTTCGCCCGACCACAGTTCGGCCAGGCGCAGCTCGTCGACCGGCACCGGCGGCTTCCGCCTTCGGGCGCCATCGGGTCCCGGATGAAGACCACCTTCTGCGTCGGCGTTGGCGCCGGTGAGCAGGCCGGCGCCGCCGTCGGAGAACAGCAGCACGACGGGGCCGGAGTTGTGCAGCTTGAGCAGGTGGCGCAAACGCAGCCGCACCGCGCGCGACCACATGCCGGCGCTCTGCGCCCAGGCGGATAGCGACGCCGCCGTGGGAACGACGGCGCCTTCGACGTTACGGAACTCCTCCGGATCGAGTTCCATGCCGTGATAGCGTCCGGCCATGATGACGGCGCGAATGCGCGGGTTCAACGCCTCATCCGCCGCCGCGCGGCCGCGCGGCCCGGGTTCCAGGATGGGCGCGTCGCGCATCGGACCGCCACCGAGCCGGCGCTGGCGTTCGGGGTCGGAGGCAAGTGCGTCGTTGATATCCACGCGTGGTTCCTTCACGGCACCCAGGACAGCGGCCACCGGCCGAGCCAGATCAAACCGGCTGAGCCGGATCAACCGGAGCAGCGCCGGCCGCGCCGATTCCCGTCCTGCCCCCGGCAAGCCCAGGCTCCGCGCAACCGGCACACCAACCGGCCACGCGCCTCGGTACCGCCCGCGTCCCGGGCATCCGGCTGCGCCCGCGGACCAGGCACCCGCCGGCGCGTGCGGCCCGGGCGCGTAACTCCTGGGCGTATCGCATGACCATGGCGTCGCGGGAAGGATTTTCGTATCACTGTCGCCCTCGTCCCGACGCGCCTCACGTCTTACTTGCGCCCTCTCGCGCGGTACCCCGGGTCGGCCCGACCGCATCGCCCGACGGCGTTCCCGCATCGTCCCACCCGATCGGCTCCGCATGACCCAGACCAGCGACGATACCGTCGGCGCCTTCGTCCCCGGCCCACGGCACGCATCCTGGCCCCGCTCGGCTCCGGGCGGCTGTCCGGCCTCTGCTTCGCGGTGAAGGACCTGTTCGACGTCGCCGGGGCGCGTCACGACGCTACGGCAACCCGGACTGGGCGCGCACGCACCCGCCGGCGGTCGCCACCGCGCCGGTGGTGACTGCGCTGCTGCAGGCCGGCGCCGCGACTTGCCGGCAAGACCAAGACGATGGAGCTCGCCTACGGGCTGACCGGGGAGAATGTCTGGCAGGGCACGCCGCTCAACCCGCGCGCCCCGGACCGCTTCCCCGGCGGATCGAGCTGCGGCTCGGCCGCCGCGGTCGCCGCCGGCCTGGTGGACTTCGCGCTCGGGCTCCGACACCGGCGGCTCGGTGCGCATCCCGGCCAGCTATTGCGGCCTGTTCGGCATCCGGCCGAGCCATCGGCGCGATCAGCCTCGCCGGCGCCTGCGCGCTGGCCCCCAGCCTCGACACGGCGGGCTGGTTCGCCCGCGGCGCGGCGCTGCTCGCCGGCGTCGGCGAGGTGCTGCTGCCCGGCGGCCCGAGCGAACTCGGCGGCCCGCTGCTGCGTGTCGAGGACGCCTGGATGAACGCCCAGCCGGACGTGGCCGAGGCGTTGCGCCCGGCGCTGGAGAAGCTGGAGCAGATTGCGCGGGCGCGCCATCGGCGTGCGGCTCGTGCCCGAGGGGATCGACAGCGTCTTCGACCACTTCCGCGACGGTGCAGGCCGAGGAGGCCTGGGCCACCCTCGGCGCCTGGGTGGCGACGGTGCCAGCCACAGTTCGGGCCCGGGGTCGGCGAGCGCTTCGCCGCCGCCCGAACGCGACCGACCCGGCGGATCGCGGCGCGCGGGCGCGCCTTCCGCCGGGTGCTGCAGGCACGCGTCCGGCCGCTGCTCGCCGGCGGCGCGGTGCTGGTCTATCCGACCAGCCCCTGCGCCGCGCCGCTGCTGACGCGCGAGCCATGCAGGAGCAGGAAGCGGTGCGCCAGGCGACGATCGGGGTGACGGCGATCGCCGGGCTGTGCGGCCTGCCGGAGGTGACCCTGCCGGCCGGCAGCGTCGCATGGCGCGCCGGTCGGGCTGTCGCTGGTCGGCGGGGCCCGGGCACGATCGCGCGCTGCTGGCGCTTGCCTGCGACGCCGCCGCCGTGCTGGGCCTGATCGGTCTGACCGCATGAGGTCGACGCAATGGAGATCCGCCCGCCACCGAGGCCGACGTGCCGGAGATCCAGGCGATCTACGCCCATCACGTGCTGAACGGCACCGGCACGTTCGACGAAGAGCCGCCCTCGGTCGAGGAGATGCTGGAGCGGTTCCGCAAGGTGCGCGCGCGCGGCTGGGCCGTGGCTGGTCGCGGCCGATGCCACCGGCGTGCTCGGCTACGCCTACTACACCCAGTTCCGCGACCGCGTCGCCTACCGCTTCACTGCGTCGAGGACAGCGTCTACGTGCGCGAGGACGTGCGCGGCCAGGGCGTCGGCAAGGCGCTGGTGGCGCAGCTGCTGGAGGACGCCACGGCGCGCGGCATGCGCCAGATGATCGCGGTGATCGGCGATTCCGAGAATGTCGGGCTCGATCGGCGTGCATGCCAGCCTCGGGTTTCCAGATGGTCGGCACGTTGCGTGCGGCCGGGCTGAAGTTCGGCCGCTGGCTCGACGTGGTGTACATGCAGCGCGCGCTGGGCCCCGGCGCGACCACCGTGGCGGCCGAAGATCCGGCGCCGGTCTGAAAGCCACGCCCGCCCGCCCCGCATCCCGACGCCTGTCGCCATCGCCCCCGGTCGCCACCGCGCCTTGGGGCACCCGGACACGGGCTCCTAAATTTCACTGTCTTGTCGCGCCACGTTCGCTACGACGGGCAGCGGCCCGCGGGGCCAGACGCTCGCCTCGCTCCCGCGCGTTTCCGACCCGAAAGGAGCCCATCTTGCGTCGTCCCGAACGCCTTGCCGCCGGCCTGCTGTTGAGCGCAATCCTGGCCGGCCCCGCCGCTGCCGCCGGCCCTACTCCCTCCACCCTGGCCGCCCCCTTCACCCTGATCGACAAGATCGCGCTGCCGGCGCCGCCCGGCCACGGCGACCTCGTGCGCTACGATCCCTCCAACGGCGACGCCTATGTGTCGCTGAGCGCGGGTGCGGCGGTCGTCGACACCCGCACCGGCAAGGTCGTCCATGATTATCGCTCCATCGCCGCACCGAACGGCATGGCCTTCGGCACCCGCTACGTCTACTGGACCGATGCGGGCGGGCCGGGGAAGACCAACCAGATCGTCGTGATCTCCAAACAAAGCTGGAAGATCGTGGGCCGGGTCGACACCGTCGGCACCTCGCCGGACGGCATCTGGGTCGATCCCGGCACGCACCAATTGTTCGTCGGCATGGACGACAACAACTGGGTGGACCGCTACCGCACCGGCGCCCGGCCGACATTCGAGGCGAAAATCCCGCTCGCCCCGGCGCATCCGAAAGCCGGCCCGGATATCGGCGTCCTGGTGCCCGCAAAGGCCACCCTCTACATGCCGGACGACGCGATGGAAGAAGCCATCAGCACGAAAACCGGAAAAATCACGCGCGCGGTCCATCTGCCGATTCCGTCCGGCCGGCACGGCGGCGCCAAGGGGCAGATCTATGACGCAAGGACCAATCAGCTCTGGGTCGGCACCACCGGCCACGCCGTGCTGGTGCTGAACGCCGACACGCTGGCCGTCATCCGGCGCCTACCGGCCAAAGGCGGCATCGACCAGGTGGCGTGGGACCCGAGGCTCGGCCTCGTGTACACGTTCGAAGGCGGCGCCAAAGGGTTCGACGTCTATGACGCCGCAACCTTGCGGCCCATGGGCTTCGTGTCCACCGGCGTCGGCGCGACACATACAGGCGCCGCCGATCCCGCCACCCACAACGTCTATGCCTATGCCGGCGAGGCCGGTGCGCTCTACGTCTATCGCCCCTCCGACCCGACCCCGGGCGGGTAACCAGGTCGGCCGTCCCTGCCGACCGGGGGGACATCGACATCTTGGGGGCAAAGGTCAGGGAAGCTGTCCCCTGAACCTTCGGTGGATTCCGTGCCGATGGGGGCAAGGACCAAGGGGGCAGGCGCCCTGAGCAGGCACCCCTTGGCCCTTGCCCGCAAGGCTTCGGGTCTCAGCCCGGGTCGGCGGCGAGACCGGCTGCGGCGATGCCGGCGAGGGCGGCGGCCTCGTCGTTGTCCGATTTGTCGCCGGAGATGCCGACGGCGCCGATGATGGTGTGGTCCGCGGCGCGGATCAGCACGCCGCCGGGCACCGGGACCAGGGAGCCGCCGACCGCGTGGGTGACGGCGGCGATGAACTGGGGGCTGTCGACGGCGCGCTTGCGCCAGGGCACGCGAGCCGATGCCGAACGACAGCGCACCGTGGGCCTTGCCGCGCGCGATCTCCTCCCGCCGCAGGCTGGTGCCATCCTCGGCGGCGGACGCTTTCATCACGCCGCGCGCGTCCAGCACCACGACGGCGAGCGGCTGGAGGTTTTCGGCGCGCCCGTAGCGCAACGCGCTGGTCACGATCGTCTGCGCCTGGTCAAGGGTGAGGGTCGACATTGCGGCGTGTCTCCAGTTCGTTGAGGATCGGGATCAGGTAGTCGGCGAACAGCTCGGGGTTCTCGGCGAACGGGAAATGGCCGATGCCCGGGCATCGCGGAACGTTGCACGCCGGGATTTTTGCCGCGGTGGCGGCCGACATCTCGACGGTGCAGGAGTAGTCGTATTCGCCGGTCAGCATGAACAGCCGGGCGCGATTGGTGTCGATCCGGTGCACCCGCTCGCGCGCGTCCCAGTCACCGGCGTAGAACGCGATGTCGCCGTGAACACCGCCGGGCCGCCCTGCGCGTAGTGCCAGTCGATCGTCCGCGACGCATTCGGCCGGGCTCTGCGGCGCCGATCAGGCCGTGGATCCATTCGGGGACGAAATAGCGCCTGGTTGACCTGCGGATGCGACGGCCAGGCGGTCAGGCGGCGCTCGATCCGTCTCGCAGGCCTCGCAGGCGATGATGCCGGTGAAGGCGTCCGGGTGGCGCAGCGCGAGCTCCAGGCAGATTTCGCCGGACATCGAGGCGCCGAGCACGATCGGGCGGCCGAGCCGCGCGCCGGCAACGAAGCCCATGATGAGCTCGACATAGAGGTCGGTATCGAGCCGCCACGCGCCTGGCACCGCCCCGGGCGGCGGCGGCGATCTGCCGTGCCAGGGCAGGTCGAAGGCCACCAGCCGGTGTCCGTCGGTCAGCCGCGGATCGGCCATCAGGCCGATGGAACTGGCGGCCGTCGGCGCCGGCGGTGTGCAGGCAGAGGATGTCCTGCCCGGTGCCGGCGCTGCTCGTAATAGATCGTGTGGGAGGCGCCGCGCGCGGTGACCGGCACGTAGCCGCCGGTGACCGGCGGTAGCGGCGGCGGGGTGCCGGCGCGGGGTGGGCGGAGACCGGCACGGGTGCGGCATTGCCGCAGCGCCAGCCAGCGGCCGATCTCCAGCACCCGGCGGACCACGTGGGCGTGCTGGCAGAATGCGAGCAGATCGCCGTCGCAGCGCGTGCCCGGCACCCGGGCCAGCATGGCGAAGAAGGCGTGATGATGCCGGGGCGGAACCGGCTGCAGGAACTTCGCCCATGCCTGCGCCGGCGCCGCGCAGAGCCTGCGGCGGCGCGGCGGCGGCCGCCGGCGCGACCGGACGCGCCGTCGGCGAAGGCGAATCGGTCGCACCGAGCCGTCGCGCGATGGCGAACGCGAACGACCAGGCCCCGACCCAGACCGCCAGCACGGCGTCGTCGGCGCAGGCGGCGCGCCAGGCGGCGGGATCGGGGAAGCGCGCTCATTGCCGGATCGATCACTTCCAGCACGACGGGATGGTAGTCGTCGCCGTAGCCCGGCCGCCTCGGCCGCCTGCAGCCGCTGCATGGTCAGTCGGCGCCCGGCACGTCGAGGCCGGCCTCGTCGGCCATCTCCAGCGCGTAGGACAGGTCCTTCATCGCGTAGCGGGTGGAGAAGGCGCGTTCGGGGAAGTCCCGCGGCACCATCGACTTCATGCCGTGGCTGCGCAGCACGAAGCTGTCGCCGGAGCCCTTGGCGATGGTCGGCAGCAGCGACGTCGGGCGGCACGCCGTTGCGGCGGCCGAGCGCGATCGCCTCGGCCAGCGCGGCGGTGTTCTGGAACACCAGCATGTTGTTGAGGATCTTCACCACCTGGCCGGTGCCGACCGGACCGCAATGGGTCACGTCGGTGCCCATGGTCTCCAGCATCGGGCGGATATGGGCGAACACCGCGTCCGACTGGCGCCGACCATGATCGAGAGCTCGCCGCGCGCCGCCGCCTCGCGCGTGCGCGCCACCGGCGCGTCGGCGAAGCCGATGCCGTGCGCGGCCAGCCGGGCGCCGATCTCGCGGGTCAGCGCGACCGGGGAGGTGCTGGTGTCGACCACGCACTGGCCCGGCTGCAGATGCGGTTCGAGCTCGGCCAGCACCGCTTGCACCGCCCGCCCGTCCGGCAGCGAGAGCAGGATCAGGTCGGCGCGGCGGGCGATCTCGTCGGCCGGTGCGGCGGTGACGCCGTTGGCGGCGAGCCGGGCGAGCGGCTCGGGACGGCGGTCGTGCGCGAGGACGGGCCGGCCGAAGCGGCGGGCCAGATGGCCGCACATCGGCTCGCCCATCACGCCGAGGCCGATGAAACCGAGGGTGGCGATCGGGCGCAGCGGTTGGTCCATCGGGGGCAGCTCCGGAAATCGAGAGGTAGGCAGTCTGCGAACCCGCACCCGGCCTGTCAAAACCGCGCGGGTCACGCCGCTCCTTCCGCAAGATGCGGGATGGTCAGCCGCCGACCGCCATGCGCCGGATGGTGGCGCTGGTGCTGTGGCCCTGGCGCAGATCGACCAGCAGGACCTTGCCGCCCCAGCCGGTCACCAGGTCCCCGCCGACTACCTCGTCGATCCGATAATCCGCCCCCTTCACCAGCACATCCGGCCGCAGCAGGCGGATGAGGTCGAGCGGCGTGTCCTCCTCGAACAACGTCACCAGATCGACCGGGGCGAGCGAGGCCATCACGGTGGCGCGCGCGGTTTCCGACTGCACCGGCCGGGTGGGCCCCTTGAGCCGGGACACCGAGGCGTCGCTGTTCAGCGCCACCACCAGCCGGTCGCAGGCGGCGCGCGCGGCGCGCAACAGGTGAACGTGGCCAGGGTGGATCAGGTCGAAGCAGCCGTTGGCGAAGCCGACCTTGAACCCGCGCGCGTGCCAGGCGGCGACCCGCGTTGCCGCCTCGGCTGCGGTGACGATCTTCTCCTCGCTCGCCAGCAGTTCTTCGAGGTGCAGCGCACCCAGCAATTCGTGTGCCGAAACGGTGGCGGTGCCCTGCTTGGCGACCGACAGCCCGGCGGTGATGTTGGCAAGCCGCGCCGCGTCGTCGAGCCCGGCGCCGGCGGCGAGCGCGACGGCGAGCGCCGCCACCACCGTATCCCCGGCGCCCGAAACATCGGCGACTTCGCGCGCCCGCGCCGGCAGGTGCAGCGGCGGAGCGTCGGTGCGGATCACCGCGATGCCTTTTTCCGAGCGGGTGACCAGCACCGCCTGCCCGCCGGTGATGCGCAGCGCCCGCACCGCCGCCGCTTCGACTGCCGCAGTATCGGCGAGCGGGCTGGCATCGGCGGCACGGAGTTCGGCCTCGTTCGGGGTGAGCACCGTCGCGCCGCGGTAGGCGGCGAAATCGGCGCGCTTGGGGTCAGCGATGACCGGCCGCCCGGCGGCGGCGGCGGCGGCGAGCGCGTGGTCGAGCACCGCGCCGGCGAGCACGCCCTTGGCGTAGTCCGACAGCACCACCACCGCGACCTCTGCCATCGCGGCGTCGCACGCGGCGCACAGGGCCGCCACGGCAGCCGGGTCGGCCGGGTCGGTCGATTCCTCATCGAGCCGGAGCAACTGGTGCGCACCCGACATGAAGCGGGTCTTGGTGGTGGTGGGCCGTCCGGGCGCCTCCACCAACACGGTGCGGATGGACGGGCAGGCAGCGAGCAGGCCACGCAGCTCGGCCGCGCCCGGATCCTGGCCGACCAGCCCGACCAGCACCACGTGGCCGCCGAGTTCCGCGATATTGGCGGCGACGTTGGCCGCACCCCCGGCGATGGCGCGGGTGGCGGTGGGGCGCAGCACCGGGATCGGCGCTTCCGGCGAGAGCCTGCCGGCCTGGCCGGTGACGTAGCGATCCAGGATCAGGTCGCCGATCACCAGCACCCGGGCGGCAGCGAAGCCGTGCACGATCCGAGCCAGCGCCGCGTCGGACGGGGCCGGGGGGAAAGCTGGATCGCTCTGTTCGTGCATGTGTGCGGTGGTCCCGAAACCTGCTGGCGGCGCGGCGCGCGGAGCCGCAGCCGCGCGCCGCGCAGGGGTTATCAGATCGCAAAACGCGGCCGGCGACGGCTGCTGCTCCCGCGTGCCCGATCCGGGGGCTAGCACGCCCCGGCACCGCCTGTCTTGCGCCGCGGCACGTGGAAACGGCTCTTGACCTTACGGTGTTATTCACGGTGATATGAGCACACTGGGGAATAAAATGAAATCCGGCAGGGGCAATAGCCCGCAGCGGAGGGTACAGGTCGTGAAATACGTCCCGCCGTTCGAGACGGTGCGGCGCTCGGTCGAAATTTCCACCGTGCGCGGGCAGTTGCGAGTGAGCCTGTCCTATGATGAATTCGTCCGATTGGTAAAATCTCTCGTCGCCGCAATCGAGGTGGACGAGGTCTGGTATTTGGAACGTAACGACGACGTGGCCGGAGCGATCGCCCGGGGCGCCGTTCCCTCGGCGCAGGAGCATTTCGCGGGCGACGGATACCTGGAAGGGCGCCTCCCGTTTCCGATCACCGTGGACGAGCAATGGTACCTCGAACAGAATCCCGACGTCGCCGAGGGTGTCCATGCCGGCAGCGTCGCCTCGGCGCAGGCGCATTTCGAGGAAAGCGGATACCGCGAGGGGCGGCGCCCGTTCCGGCTGTGACGGAACCGCCCCGATCGGGTAGCGTGTGGGCGGGTAGCGTGTGGTGGGGTACCGTCCAGGAGCGTCTCCGGCACCGCGTTGCGCGCCGCCTCCCCCGCGCGCGGCGCCGATGAGCGGACGCCGCCGCCAACAGCGGGCGTCGCACGCCGCCGGCCAGGACGTTCGCCTCCTGCCCGCGCCTCCAGCGCCAGCCGCAACCGCGCCAATCCGGATCGAAGTCGCACCGGAATTCACCGGCGGCTTGCTCTACGGGCGCCATTATGCGGTCCTGTGGGGCCGGACCATCACCGCCGCACCGATCGAGGCCATGAGCGTCGCGCAGGCCGGAACCGTGCTCGGAGACATCGAGTACCCGCCGGAACCCGCCCCGACCGAGGCGGCGCCGCGCATCACGCGCGGCTTCTCCTTCACCATCGCGCGCCCCGCTGCCGACGCGCCGCTGTACTGGGACTTCACCCTGTCGGTCCGGACCGCCGACGGCCAGGCCCATAGCAACGACTTCACCGCCCGGCGCGACCCGGAAGGCGGCGGTGGGCGGCTGGAAGCCGGCCCGGCCTGGACCGACGGCGGTGAAGCGCCGGCGCCGCCGATCCTCGCTTTCGTCGAACGCGCGGCGCTCGATCCGACCGGCAATCTCGTGGTGAGCGGCTGGGCCGTCAGCAATGCACCGCTGATCACCGTGCAGGTCACCCTGGACGGGGAGCGGGTCGGCGCGGCGCTGCTCGGCCGCCCACGCAACGACCTGACCGGGGTCTGCGCCGACTACCCGAATGCAGCCCGCTCCGGTTTCCTGCTGGCCGTGCCGCTCGGCGCTGGGGCCGCGCGCGGTACGACGCTCCTCGTGCACGCGGTCAGCGCCGACGGCGCCGCGCTGCGGATGCTGATCCCGATCGAGCGTCCGGCGCAGCTCATCCTCCCGGCGGAGACCGCCTGGGCGGCAGAGCCCGAAGTCGCACCGCCGCCGCCCCCCATTCCCTCGGCCGCCGAGGAGCGGCGGCGCATCCAGATGTTCTGCGATATCGTCGACCTGCGCGAAGACGGCACACTCGCGATTTCCGGTTGGGCGGTCTCGGCGGTCGGTATCGATACCGTAAGTGTCATGCTCGACGGCGAGGCCTTGGGCGCGGCAGAGATCGGGCTTGCCCGGCCGGACGTTGCGGACGCCTTTCTCACAGTGCCGATGGCCCGGTTTTCCGGCTTCGCCTTCACCGCGCGATTGCCGCTGCCGGTGCCACCGGCCTACCGGATCGGCGTGCGGGTGCGCAACAGCCTCGGCGATCAGGCGGAAAGCTGGGTGGAGCCCGAGCGGGTCGCGCTGGCGGTCGTCGCCGCGGCAACGGCCGACCCGACCCGCTTCCGGCTGGAGATAGATCGGCCGGCGATCGCCGACGGCGCGATGGTTGAACCCGTCAGCTCCCGTCTGACGATCGAAGGCTGGGCGGTGGCGCGCTCCGGCCTCGCCGCGATCGCCGTCTACCTCGACGGCCATCGACTGGGCGAGGCGCATTACGGGCTGGCGCGCCAGGACGTGGAACGGGCGATGCCCGACTGGCCGGGGGCGCTGCGCAGCGGCTTCGCCTTCCATTGCCCGCCGCGCCTGCTGCGCGACGGCGAACACCGTATCGACCTGGTGCTGCGTGCCGAGGACGGCACCAGCCTTACCGAAAGCTTCGGCGTCACCGTCCAGCGCGGCGATGCCGCCGAAGAAAGCGCGACCATCCGCCGGCGTATCGCCCATGGGGAGGCCGGCGCGCTCACCCGTGCACTCGATCGCCTGGCCGCACGTCCGAGCTTCCGACTGCTGATCCGCGGCGCCGACGCGGCGGCGCCGGCGGCACTGGCGGCGAGTCTCGCCAGCCTCGCGGCGCAGCACGGGCTCGACTGGCGGGCCGACCTGCTGGCCGCCGACGCGCCGGCGGCCGCGGCGCTGCGGCGGTGGCTGGCCGAGGCCGGACACGCCGAACAAGTCGGCGTGATGAATGCCGCCGGTCCCGCCGGCACCGCGCCATGGCCGCCCAGGCCGGCGGCGGACACCCTGCTGTGCGGCGTGCTCGCTGCCGGCGACGAGCTCGACGCCGCGGCGCTGGCAGAGATCGCGTTGGCCGGCGCACTCGATCCGGCTACCGACTTCCTTTACGCCGACGAGGCGCGGCCGAGCCCGGTCAGCCACGAGCGGGAGCCGTTCTTCAAACCCGACTTCGCGCCGACCCTGCTGCTCGCCACCAACTATATCGGCCGTCCGTGGTTCGCGGCCGCCGGGCTGCTGCACCGTGCCGGCGCCACCGCGCGCGGCCTGCTGGACGCCGGGGAATACGATCTGGTCCTGCGCTGCACCGAGCAGGCGCGCGCCGTGCGTCACCTGCCGAAGCTGCTGTGCCGGCGCGGGTCCGCCGCGCTCGACGATCCGCCGGCGGAACGCGCCGCGCTGGCGGCAGCGGCGGCGCGGCGGGGGATCGCCGGCGAGGTGCGCGCCGGACGTGCGCCGGGCACCTGGCGGCTGCGGCGCGAGGTGCCGGCGGGCGGGCTTGTCTCCATCATCATCCCGACCAACGGCGCCGGGCGCTACGTCGAGACCTGCATCAGGAGCCTGCGCGCGCGCACCCGCCACCCCAACTTCGAAATCGTCTGTATCGAGAACATCCCTGACAGTCGCGCGGCGCAGCGCGACTTCGTGCACGCCAACGCCGATCGCGTGCTGGCCGCGCCGGCGGCGTTCAACTGGTCGCGCTTCAACAACCTCGCCGCGGCGGCGGCGCGCGGGGAGTACCTGCTGTTCCTGAACGACGATATCGAGGTCGAGCAGGACGACTGGCTCGACGCCATGCTGGAACACGCCGCCGATCCGGACGTGGCGGTGGTGGGCGCGCGCCTGCTCTATCCGGACCGCACGGTGCAGCATGCGGGGATGTTCCTCTCCGGCGCCAGCACCGGACGGCACGCCTTCCGCTTCGCCGCCGCCGAAGACCCGGGCTATTTCGGCCTGGCACTCACCGAGCGCGAGGTGAGCGCGGTCACCGGCGCCTGCATGCTGATGCGGCGGGCGCATTTCGACGCGCTGGGCGGCTTCGACGAGGCGCACGAGGTCATCAACAACGACCTCGATTTCTGCCTGCGCACGGCTGAAGCGGGGCGGCGCGTCGTGTACACGCCGCACGCCACCCTGATCCATCATGAGCTGGCGAGCCGCGGCAGCCTGCCGGAGACCTACGACCTCGCCGCGTTCGAGCGGCGCTGGCGACTCCGCTTCGCCCTCGGCGATCCGTTCCACAACCCAAACCTCTCCACCGATCACGACGACTGCCGGCCGAACGACGAACCGCTGCGCCTGCTGCACGGCGGCCGCGCGCGCTTCGCGCGCGCGGACATCCGGCGCATCCTGGCGGTGAAGGTCGATCACATCGGCGATTTCGTCACCGCCCTGCCGGCGATCCGACGGCTGAAATCCCGCTTCCCCGATGCTGCCATCCATGTGCTCGCGAGCCCCGCCGCCGCGAGCCTGGCCGCGTTGGAACCGGCGGTCGCCGAAGTCATCCCGTTCGCCTTCTTCCACGCCCGCTCGGCGCTCGGCCGTATCGAGATCGACACCGAGGGGCTCGACAAGCTGCGCACACGGTTGCATCCATATCGGTTCGACCTTGCGATCGACCTGCGCAAGCATCTCGACACCCGCGAGCTGCTCCGCTGCGCCGGAGCGCCGCTGCTGGCCGGGTTCGACCACATGGGCCAGTTCCCCTGGCTCGACATCGCGCTGGAATGGGAAGGCGATCGCGCGCTGCACCCCAAGCGCCAGCACATCACCGAGGATCTGCTGCGGCTGGTGGACGCGGTGGCGGCGGCCGGCGATACCGCCTCCGCCGCGCCGCTCCGCCCGGCCGCGGCCACGCCGCTGCCGACTGCGCTCGACGCACTGTTCGCGCGCCCGGTGGTCTGCGTCCATCCCGGCGCCGGCAACGTGATGAAACAATGGCCGGAGGCGGATTTCATCGCCCTGGTCGCGCTGCTCCTGCGCCACCATCCGGTGAACGTCCTGCTGATCGGCGGCGCCGACGAGGCCGAAACCGCCGCAAGGCTGGAACACGAGATTGCTGCGCCGGAACGCGTCGGCTCGGTGGCCGGCCGGCTGCCGCTGGCCGAGCTGGCGGGCGTGCTGGCGCGCTGCACTTTGTTCATCGGCAACGACAGCGGGCCCAAGCATATCGCCGCGGCCCTCGGGGTGCCGACGGTCGGCATCCATTCCGGTACCGTCGATCCCACGGAATGGGGGCCGCTCGGCGAAGACGCGGTGGCGATCGCACGCGGCATGTCCTGCGCACCCTGCTACCTCAACCGCGAGCAGGACTGCCCGCGCGCGCTCGCGTGCATCCACGGGATCGATCCCGGCGCGGTGTACCGGCTGTGCCGGCCGGTGCTGGCGGCGCTGCCGGGACCGCCCGTTGTGGCAGCAGACCCGGGGGAGCGCGTGGTGCGCGGAGCGGCCAGACGCCGGGCGATGGCCACGGTCGTCGCACGCGGCCCGGTGCGGTCATAGCGGCGGCGTCTGCTCGCCGCTCCCGTTTCGATGTAGGTTTCGGCCCTGCGCGACGCTCACCCGTCGCGCCAATCCTGCCAGGGGGGACCCGTCCATGACCGAACCCGCACTCCGTCCGCAGGGTGGCAGCCCATCCGGGAATCCCTTGGGTAGCCCCTTGGGGAGCCCATCGGGGAGCTACGTGCACGGCGCCAGCGACATCCCTCTGCTCGGCGAGACGATCGCGGCCAATTTCGACCGCACGGTGGCCTGCTGGGGCGACCGGCCGGGCCTGGTCGTGCCGCCGCAGGAGGTGCGCTGGTCGTATCGCGAGCTCGGCGCGCGGGTCGATGCGTTCGCCGCCGGGCTGCTCGCGCTCGGGTTGCGGCCGGGCGATCGGATCGGGATATGGTCGCCCAACAACGCCGAATGGGTCATCACCCAGTTCGCCACCGCCAAGGCCGGGCTGATCCTGGTGAACATCAATCCGGCCTACCGGCTGACCGAGCTCGACTATGCGCTGAACAAGGTCGGCTGCCGGGCGCTGATCACCGCGACCCGCTTCAAGACATCCGATTACGTCGGGATGCTGGCCAGCCTGGCGCCGGAGCTGGCACACGCGCTGCCGGGACGGCTATCGGCGGCACGGCTGCCGGCGCTCGAGATCGTCATCCAGATCGGCGGGCCGGCTGCGCCGGGCATGATCGGCTTCGCGCAGGTGGCGGAGCTTGCCGACGCCTCGCACCATGCGCGCCTGGCCGCACTCGGGCCGGGGTTGCAGTTCGACGATCCGATCAATATCCAGTTCACCTCCGGCACGACCGGCGCGCCCAAGGGCGCCACCCTGACGCACCACAACATCCTGAACAACGGCTTCTTCATCGGCGAGGCGATGAAGCTGACGGAACAGGATCGGCTGTGCATCCCGGTGCCGCTGTATCATTGTTTCGGCATGGTGCTCGGCAACCTTGCGGCCACCACGCACGGCGCGGCGATCGTCTATCCCGGCGAAGGCTTCGACCCGCTCGCCACCCTGCGCACCGTCGCCGAGGAACGCTGCACAGGCCTGCACGGCGTGCCAACCATGTTCATCGCCGAGATGGAACACCCGGAGTTCGCCCGCTTCGACCTGTCATCCCTGCGCACCGGGATCATGGCGGGCTCGCCCTGCCCGATCGAGGTCATGCGCCGCGCGGTGGCGCAGATGCACCTGTCGGAGATCACCATCGCCTACGGCATGACCGAAACGAGCCCGGTGAGCTTCCAGACCACGACCGACGACCCTCTGGAACGGCGCGTGTCCACGGTCGGCCGCATCCATCCGCATATCGAGGTGAAGATCGTCGATGCCGACGGCCGCGTGGTCCCGCGCGGCACCCCCGGCGAGCTGCTGACCCGCGGCTATTCGGTCATGCAGGGCTACTGGAACGATCCTGCCCGCACCGCGGAGGCGATCGACGCCGCGCGCTGGATGCACACCGGCGACCTGGCGACGATCGACACCGAGGGCTACTGCAACATCGTCGGCCGCATCAAGGACATGATCATCCGCGGCGGCGAGAACGTCTATCCGCGCGAGGTCGAGGAGTTCCTGTATCGCCACCCGAAAATCCAGGACGTGCAGGTGTTCGGCGTGCCCGACCCGAAATACGGCGAGGAGATCGCCGCCTGGATCAGACCCCGTCCCGGCGAGACCCTGACCGCCGAGGACGTCACGGCGTTCTGTGCCGGCCAGATCGCCCACTACAAGGTGCCGCGCCACATCCGCTTCGTCGACGACTTCCCGATGACCGTCACCGGCAAGGTGCAGAAATACCTGATGCGCGAACGCATGGCCGCCGAACTCGGCGTGCACGCCGCGGCGACGGCCTGACGGTCGCAGACGAGCCGGTCCAAGGGGCCGTCGTCGCGAGTCGGGACCGCTGGAGCGCGTTCAGTATGACTGAACGCGCTCCAGCTTCTTTTTCACGAGCAGGGTTACGCACCCCTGGATCGCCGCGCGATTCCAGTCGGATGCGATCTGCTCTACCCGCGCGCTTGACCCGCCGCGCCGACGGTCGCACCAGCGCAACCATGCCAAGCTCGGTGCCGGAATTTCGACCCGCTTCCCAGGGGACCCGCCTCGCGCTTGTCGCGCTGGCGCTGCTGACCGCGGTGCGGCTGGCGGTCGCCGCCGCCACGCCGCTCGCCCCGGACGAGACCTACTACTGGATCTGGTCGCGCGTGCTGCAAGGCAGCTACCTCGACGGGCCGCCCATGGTGGCGCTGTGGATCCGCATCGGCACCGCGATCGCCGGGCCGACACCGCTCGGCATCCGCCTGCTGGGACCGCTGTCCGGCGCGCTCGGCTCGGTCCTGCTGTGGCACACGGCCGAGCTTCTGCTGCCGGGCCGGCGGGCCGGGCTGATCGCAGCCGCACTGCTGAACGCGAGCCTGCTGTTCGGTGTCGGCACCGTCATCATGACGCCGGACACGCCGCTGCTGTTCTTCTGGGTGGCCTGCCTGTGGGCGCTGGCCGGATTCAGTCGGAGCGGCAACGGTTGGGGGCTGATCGCCGCCGGTCCGTTCGCCGCCGCGGCATTCGACAGCAAATACACCGGCGCCTTCCTGGTGCTGGGGGCAGTGCTCTGGCTGCTGCTGGTGCCCCGACTGCGCCGGTTCTGGCTCAACCCGGCGCCGTATTTCGGGTTGTTCTGGGGCATCCAATGGGTTTTGCCGGTGGTGAACTGGAACCGGGCGCACCGGTGGGTGGGATTCTTCAAGCAGGGCGGCCGGCTGGCGCACTGGCATCCGGAGCAGGCGCCACGCTTTCTCGGCGAGCTGGTCGCAGCCCAGTTCGGCCTCGCCACCCCGCTGGTGTTCGTGCTCTGCGCCGCCGGCGTGGTGCTCGCCGGCCGGGAGGCGTGGGTGCGGCGGGATGCGGCCTTCACCCTGCTCGCCGTGATGACCCTGCCGGCCGTAGCGGTGTTCGTGCAGCACTGCTTCGCGGGCCGGGTGCAGGGCAACTGGCCGGCGGTGGTCTACCCGGCGGCCGCGATCGCCGCCGCCGCGCTGGCCGCCCCGCGCTGGCGCCGGCTGATCCGCCCCGCGGTGGCGCTGGGGCTGGCGATCACCGCGCTCGCCTATCTCCAGGCCACCACCGGAGCGCTGCCGCTGGCCCCGAAGCGCGACCCGACGGCGCTGCAACTGGCCGGCTGGGGCGGGCTTGCGCGCGCGGTTGCCGCGGCGCGGGTGGTCGCCGGGGCCGGCTTCGTCGCCGCCGGCGACTACGACGTCGCGAGTGAGCTGGCATTCCATCTGCCGCCCGGCGTCACCGTGATCGGCGTGCAGCCGCGCTGGGAATGGTTCGCCCTGCCGCATCCGGCCGTGGCGGGACAGACCGGCCTGCTGGTCCGCAGCCTGCGTCGGAGCGGCCCGCCGAACACGGCACCCTGGGCGAGCCTGCAGCCGCTCGGCACGGTCTGGCGGCGGCGAGGGGCAGCACGGGTGGAAGGCTTCCGCCTGTTCCGCGTGGTGGCACGGCCGAGCCCGATCCCCGAAGCGGTGCTCCCGCGGCCCTGAGAGTTTGTGAAAGAATGCCCGTCAGCCGCCCAAACCGCCCGAAAACCCGAGCAATGACAACGGGCGTTCTTTCACAAGTTCGATTGCTTTCCACGCTCTGAGCAGGCCAGTGGCAATTTGCGACATGTGAATTATATGCAACAGGTGCCGGCACGGGACGAACGCGCACCGGTACGACGCCCGGCACACCGCGTTGGTGTGTCGTCGTCACAATCCGGTTATCTTGCGATCACAAACCGGCGCAACGTGGGTCTATCGGCCGTCAGGGAGAAGGATCGTCGACACCGTGGACAGCGTCTTGATCGGGGTTTCGGATGCGCTGGCCGGCATTGCAGCGCGCGCCGCGCCGGCGCTGGTCGCAGTCCACGTTGCGCCTGGCCGCTTGCAGCCCGGTCTGCTGTGGCGGGAGAACCTGGTACTCACTGCCGAATCCGGCTTACCCCTGGAAGATCAGGTCTCCCTTGGGCGCCCGGGCGGCGCGGTCGTCTCCGGCCATGTGATGCTTCGCGACGCCGGAAACGGGATCGCGGCGATCGGCCTGGACCTTTCCGCTCCCCCGCCGAGCTTCGCCTTCGCCGGGCCGACCAGGGCGGGGGCGCTGGCCATGCTGATCGGTACCACGGCGGAGGCAGAACCGACCGCGCGGCTGGCGATGGTGCATGCGGTACCCATGCCGGATGCCGGACTGGGTGGGCGCCTCGTGCTCGATGTCGGCCTGTGTCCCGGCGCCGCGGGCGGGCCGGTACTGGACGCGGCGGGCTACCTGCTGGGCGTCGCCGTCGCCGGCGGCCCGGACGGCCTGACCCGCGTGATACCGCACGCGACCCTGGCCACCCTGTTCGCCGGCGTCGCCACCATGCACCCGGCCCGGCGCGCCTGGCTGGGCCTTGCGTTGCAACCGGTGTCGACCCGAGCAGGAGTCGGCTGGCGGGCGCGCAGCACGGGACGGCGCGTCGTGGCGGTCGAACCGGACAGTCCAGGCGCACGCGCCGGCATCACCGTGGGCGACACCCTGCTCGCGATCGATGGGCGGGCGATCAACGGCCAGGGCAGCCTGCGGGAGTTCCTGGCGGGGGAACGCGTGGGGCAGACGGTCGAGCTACAGCTCGCGCGCAACGACATGATCGAGACGCGCCAGGTGACCATCGCCCCGCATCCGGGTGACTGAACCCGATCCGTGAGACCTCCCGACGCCACGGACCACGTTGGCAGGGAGACGAAAACCGTCGATACTGCCCACCGCGCGCCGCGCATTCATACTGCCGCCGGCACGCCGCACATGAATACCGCTCCGGCGCGCCGCACATGAATACCCCCGGCGCGCCGCACCAGGCGCAGGGCACCGCGAGCCACGCGGGAACCGTCGGAGACGAAAGACACCAAGGCATGGCCAAGGCCGACTGGGAAATCCCAGCCAATCTGCAACCGGACCCGAGCGATTACGCCTACGACCTCACGCGCGCGCTGAACGCCGTGGTGGGCATCAGGTCCTACGTGCCGGCGGATGCCTTCACCGCCGGCTCGCTCGGTACCGAACGCGCCGGCAGCGGGGTGGTGATCCGCGAGAGCGGGCTGATCGCGACGATCGGTTATCTGGTCACCGAAGCGGAAACGATCTGGATCACCTCGGGCGACGGGCGGGCAATTCCCGGTCATGCACTGGCCTACGACCAGGAGACCGGGTTCGGGCTGGTGCAGGCACTCGGGCGGCTCGGGCTACCGGCGCTCGAGATCGGCGATTCCGATGCGCTGAAGCTGGGCGATCCGGCGGTGTTCGCGGCCTATGGCGGCCGCCGGCATGCGATCGAGACCCGGGTGGTGGGGCGACAGGAATTCGCCGGCTACTGGGAATACGTGCTGGACGACGCGCTGTTCATCGCGCCGGCGCATCCATTCTGGGGCGGCTGCGGGCTGATCGTCGATGGCAAGCTGATGGGGATCGGCTCGCTGATCCTCCAGCAGGGCGACCGCAAGGGGCGCCGGCTGGATATGAACATGGTGGTGCCGATCGGCCTGCTGCCGCCGATCCTGGACGATCTGCTCACCTACGGGCGGGTGAACCGCCCAGCACGGCCCTGGCTCGGGATGTATGCGACCGAGTCGGACGACACGCTGGTGGTCGGCGGCCTGGCCGACGAGGGGCCGGCCGAGCAGGCGGGCGTACGCGCAGGGGACCGGCTGATCGCGGTGAACGGAGAGGAAGTGGGCGACCTCGCCGGGCTGTGGCGGCGGGTCTGGGCCTCGGGCAGCGCCGGGGCCGAAGTGAAGCTGCGGCTGCAACGCGAGCGGGAGAGGCTCGATCTGGCCGTGCGTTCGGCAGACCGGGCGCGGTTCCTGAAAGCGCCGCGGCTGCACTGAGAGTTTGTGAAAGAACGCCCGTCAGCCGCCCAATCCGCCTGAAAACCCGAGCAATGACTACGGGTGTTCTTTCACAAGTTCGATTGCTTTCGCTCTTATTGCGAACTCTGTTGCACAGTGGCGGCGGCGGGTCGAGCGGCAGCGGGCCGGGTTCGGCTTCCCTGCCTCGTGCCGGCGCAAGGAAGCACAGGGGTTTCAACCGCAGATGTACGCTGATGCACGCAGATGCCCCGTGCCGCCGCAGCGATCCCGGCCGACCTTGCGCGACAGAGGAGGCTGCCGGCCGGCCGGTCCGCTCGGGCCATCTGCGTGCATCAGCGTACATCTGCGTACATCTGCGGTTGAATAATTCTTCTGCCCTGCTTCTCATCAACAGGGTTCGCAATAAGAGCGATTGCTTTTCACGCTCTGAGCCCGACTTTCCGCATTTTTGCGGCGTCGTGGGGTCGTCCGGCGAACCGGCTGCCGATCGGAACCGCGCGATGATGACGGGGCTTGTGCCGCCACGATCCAGCAAGTTTTTCACCACGGAGGAAGGGCGGAGGGCCACGGAGGGCCACGGGAGTCGCAGCGGTTGGTCATGGCCGGGGACCTGACCGATCGCGACGGTGGAGCCGCGATCGATCCGACCGCTGCGACTCCCGTGGCCCTCCGTCGTTCCTCCGTGTTGGAATCCTTGCGATGCCGCAAGCCGAACGATCCGTGCGGCCGATGCCGCCGGGCCGCGCCAACCGCGGTCATCGTCCGCCCGGTCGGACATGCGGACCGTCGCGCTCAGGATACCGCGGGATTTATCGATGTCCCGGCAAGCCTGCGACAGAGTCGAAATCCCCGCCGGATCGCCAAACCGCGGCGTGGAGACTTTCTGCCTCACTGCCTGAAATGCGGAAGGTCGAGCTGAGGGCGGGAGGATCTGGGCCGGGGCCGCCGATTGGGTCCGAGCGCTTCCGGGGCACGACGGGCTGCTGCCGTGCGGCGTGGGCAGGATAGCGGCAGAGGACCGGCGGTCATGGTGGTAACCGCCGATGCAGACCGAGGAAGTCGCGCACGGTGATGATTTTCGTGCCCCCGTACAGGTCAAGGCCCAGCAGGTCGCGCTTGTCACCAGTCACGAAGAAATCCGCCGAACCCGCGGCGGCGATCGCCAGCAGATAGTTGTCGTACGGGTCGGGAGCGACAGTGACCGTAGGAATGTGCTCCAGCACGAAGGCGAGATCGCGGAGTTCGTTGATGAGCCGACCGGCCAGTGCCGGGGTCAGACGCTCGCGCAGCTTCGGATAGCGGGTAACTCGCTTCAACTCGTCGATCTGATCGGCGGCGGTCAGAAGGTCGAAATCGGCCGTCGCGCAGAGTCCGACGAGATGTGCCGGCAGCGACGTCTCCGCCAGCAATGCGCTGATGAGGATGTTGGTGTCGATGACCAGCCGCACGCGTCACCCGGCCCGGGGGGCGCGGACGTCTCGTGCGGCGGCGACCGCTTCGTCGATCAGCGAGTCCAGCGCCTCGGGCGGCAGGTCGGCGAACTTGCCGCGGGCTTCGGCGACGGTCTGGTCGAGCACGCGCCATTTGACGGCGTCCTCGATGAATTTCGAGAGGTCGCCCTTCTTCATGCCGCGCTGCGCGAGGAAGCTGCGCACTGCGATGTCGGTGTCGCGGGAGACCGACACGGTCCAGCGGGTGGTGGCGTCGTTCGGCATGGGCCCTCCTGATAGGAGCTTATCAACTTAGCAAGATAAGAGCCTATACTGCAGTGCGCAATCCCAGCCGCCCACCGCGGACGATCACGTCCGCGAAGCGACGCGTGCCGCCGAACCAGGTGCGGCGGTGGCACCCTGCGCACCGGTTCGCGCGGCACGAGCCGCGATGGCAGCAGCGGGGGCGGGGGCGGGGCCGCTCAGCGGCTGGCGGTCTCGATCCGCAACTGGCGGGCGCGGTCGAGGATCTTGGCCTCGATATCGCCCACCGTATCGGGGCTGACCGGGGCATCGACCCAGCGGCCGTCCTGGTAAACCTGATGGAACAAGGACAGCTTGATCGCGTCGGCGCGCAGTTCGCGGCCGAGGATGTAGGCAGTGGCCTTGAACCGCTCGTCCGGCGTGGCGGGCGGCGAGTACCAATCGGTGATGATGATGCCGCCGAACGGGTCGGCCGAGGCCAGCGGCATGAAAGAGAGTGTGTCCAGGGTGCCGCGCCAGAGATAGGCGTTCACCGCGATCGGACTACCGGCATTGGCGGCGTTCTTGTTGCCGCTGCCGAACAGGTCCTTCAGCAGATTGCTGTTGGCCTGGTGGCCGGTGCCGGACCCGGGCGCGGTCGCCGGGCCGCCCATGTAGTTCGGCGCGGTCGGGTTCGGCCGGACGTTAGCGCCGGAGCAACCGGCCAGCGCAACCAGCGCAGCCAGCGGCAGAGAACAACGAAAGCGGCGAAGGGGCATGGGCTGCCTGTTCAGGAGGGTGGCTTGGCCGCTGCTTAGCCGGTCCGCCCCGCCACGCCAAGGGGTCGCAAGCCCGGGCACAGGGGCCGAGAAACGAAAACGGCGGGGTTGCCCCCGCCGTTCCGTCAGGCTGTGTCGGTAAAGATCGGCTTACCAGGTCACCATGGTGCCGAACATCACGCCCTGCGAGTTCACGTTGTTGTAGGCAGTGCCGAGCTGGTTGGTGGCGAAGTTGTAATCGCCCTGGTGACGCCCGCTGTAGACGTATTCCAGCCAGAACACGAGGCCGGGCGCCGCGGTGTAGGTCGTGGCGGCATCGAACACATATTCATGCCGCTGCGACACGCCGGTCAACTGCCAGGCGCCCTGCAAGTCGTACTGGCTGTGCACACCGCACCGACGGTGTACGGGCCGAACGCGTATTTCGCGCCGGCGCCGAAGCCGACCGCGTCCGGTGCGCCTGCCGGCTTCAACGCCAGCACGCCGTTATAGGCACCGAACATCACGTTGCCGAACACGGTGAGCCCAGCGACGTTCACGTTGGCGCCGAACATCCCCAGGCTGAGGTTGTCGAACTGGCCACTGAACGCCTTGCCGCCGTTCACGCCCGTGCTGATCGTGCCGCCGGTGTAGTTGGTGTGGCCGCTGCCCATATAGACGCCATAGGCCAGCACGGCAGCGGGCCCGAAGGTGCCCTGGTAGCGAATGCCCGCCGCATACATATTCGCCGCGAGCGAGCCCGAGAGAGCGGTAGTCGAGGATCCCAGGTTCTGGCAGAAGGTTCCCGCGGCGCTCGGGCAATCTGCGCCACCGCCGGGGGCCGTGTAGTCATATGGCTGCGAGCCGAAGCCGTTGAACGGGTTCGGCGCGTACTGGAAGCCGACGTCGAAGCCGGCGATCGACGGCGACAGATAGACAACTTTGTCGTTGCCGTATTCGTTGCCGCTCTGTGCAGCGAAATACGGCGTCATGGTGGCGTTGGAGACGAACGAGCCTTCGAGGTCGCCGCCGACGATGGTGCCGCTGGGGGCCAGGAACACGCCGGTGGTGGCGCCGCCTTCGTCGAAGGTGCCGATCAGGCCGTCCATCTCACCCATGCGGACGATGCCCCACTGGTCGCTGCCCACATAGGCAAAGGCGCGACGGACATACAGGGTCTGGCCGGAAGTGTAACCGGTGCCGCCATTGGCGCCGACTTCAGACTGCGGTGCGACCGGGAAGTTCTGCCGGATTTCGACCGCGGCACCGTAGCGCAGGCCGTTGGCGGCCATCGCGTCCATGCCCGGGTAGATACGGACATATTCTTCGAACTGGATCGGCGAAATCTTCTTGCCGGTGGCAACGGTATTGCCCGAGCCGGCCGAACCGGCGGCGGTCGCGGCAGCCGCTCCGGCGGCCGTCTGCGAATACTGGTTCAGGTTCGACCACGTCCCGCTGGCTTCGATGTCGAACCGCAGGCCAAGGCGGATCACCATGGTGCCAGGCGTCGGATTCGCCACCGGCCCCTTGGTCGCGGTGCCGCTCATGTAGTTGCCATCGCCATAAACGCTGGCGAAATTGCCATTGGCAGGCGTCGCGACATTGCCCTGCAGCGATTGCACCGGCATCGCCGTCTGCGCTGCCGCGAGCCCCATCGTTCCCACCGACGCTCCGACCACGGCGGCCGTGGCCAACAAGAGCTTCCGCATGAATTCCTCCTCGGTTTGCCGGCCTGCACCGGCTGGATAACGCTGGCCCGGACCCGGGTATCCCCCCAACCGGATTCCGGCGCCCCCACCAGGACCGCCGGCATCACCCACGGGCGGGCAGCCGAACCGGGGGGTTTATGCCGCGCGGCGTGACGGCTCCGCAATCCGGCAAACATCCGTTGCATGGCATTGGCGAAACACTGTGGCGCCGCGGCCACAGACTGCCCGAGACCGAAACCGCGCGCGGATGGCACCCGCCGAACAATTCTGCCGCCAACAGGAAGCAGCCGGCATCAACATCGAACGGCCCGGCACGATCCCCCGCCCCGACCGATCCGATGCGGCAGCGCACCATGCGGGCGCGCCGCTCAGCCCCCCCGGGCCGCCCCCTGGTACATGAACGTCGCCACCCTCGGGCCGCCGAGATAACCCGTCTCCAGCCGTTCGATCCGAAAGCCCGCCGCGGTCAGCGCCGTATCCATCCGCCGGTCCAGGTGGCAGCCGCCGGCGATCCGCCGCCAGCCGGGCGTCAGCCGGTGCTGCCAGCGCGCCACCCCGGGATCCGGCGCCAGCCCGTGCTCGGCGAACAGCAGCCGCCCGCCGGGACGCAGCACCCGCCGCACCTCGGCGAGCGCCGCCGCCGGGTCGGCCACCGAACAGAGCGTCCAGGTGCTCACCACCGTATCGACGCCGGCGCTCTCCACCGGCAGGCGCTCCGCCGTCCCCTCGCGCAGGTCGAGCGCCACCCCGAGCGCCGCCGCGCGCGCACCCGCAAGCCGGCGCAGCGGCCCGGACGGATCGATCCCGATCACCCCACGCACCGCCGGGCCATAGAACGGTAGGTTCAATCCCGAGCCGATGCCGAGGTCGAGCACCACCCCCTCGGCCGCCGCCCCGATCCGCGCCCGCAGCGGCACCAGCCGCGGCGCGCGCATCGCCAGCGCCAGCAGCCGCGGCAGCACCACCCGGTCATACAGCCCGGCCATGCTCAGGCGGACACCGCGCCGGCCAGCCAGTGCGTCAGCACAGCCGTGCCCGCCATGAAGTCGTCCAGTTCCATCGCCTCGTTCGGGTTGTGGCTGCCGTTCGCGTTGCGCACGAAGACCATGCCCATCTTCACCCCCGCTTGCGCGAACGCCGCCGCATCGTGCGAGGCCGGGCTGCCGAGGTCGAGCACCGACACCCCGAGCGCCGCCGCCGCCGCCGCCAGCCCGGCGCGAATCGCCGGATCGACCAAACCCACCGCCGCGCGCGCCTTGGTCCCCAGATGGAAGCGCACGCCGCGCTGCTGCTCGATCCCGGCCACCAGGGCGCCCACATCCCGATCGAGCGCCGCCAGCACCGATTCGTCGTAGGCGCGCACGTCCAGGCTGAAATGGAACGCGCCCGGCACGATGGTCAGGCCGTGCCGCGCCGGATCGGTGTGGAAGCGGCCGATGGTGGCGGCCATCGGGATGCCGCGCGCCTCGTGCGCCTCCCAGATGCGGTCGATGCCCATGGCGAACGCGGCGCCCGCCATGGCGGCATCGCGGCGAAAGCGGCGGGGCAGGCCCACGTGGTCGTCGCTGCCCTCGATCCGGGCATCCGGGTAGCGGAAATTGCCGGGGATACCGGTGCAGATGGCGACCGGCCGGCCGGCCGCGACCAGGCTGGGCGCCTGCTCGATATGCAGTTCCAGATAGGCCCGGACGGTTGCGGGATCGAAGTGCCGGTGCCCCGCCGCCAGCGCCGCCGGATCGCCGCCGCAGTCGGCGATATGTTCGGCCAGGCTCCGTCCGGTGTCGATCCGCCGGGCATCCAGCGCACCCTCCGGCAGGCTGCCGAGCGCGCCGCGGCTGCCGATGTAGGAGACCTGGAACCAGATGCTCTCCTCCGCGCGGATGCCCATCACGGTCACGTCGCAGGCAGGCGCGATGCCGAGCCGCCGCAGCGCCGCGACCGCCACCAGCCCCGCCACCACGCCGGCGGCGCCGTCGAAATTGCCGCCATGCGGCACCGAATCGAGGTGCGAGCCCAGGATGATGCGCGGCGCGGCCCGATCGCGGCCGGGCAAGGTGGCATAGAGGTTGGCCGCCGCGTCGCGGCTGAGGTCGAGGCCCATGCGCGCCGCCTCGGCGGCCACCGTCGCGTGGCCGCGCTGCTCGCCCGGACCGTACGGGTCGCGGGTGACGCCGGGCGGATCCTCGCCGTCGGCGCGCAACCGGTCGAACAGCGCCGCGGCGCGCCCGCGCTCCGCCGCCACCGCTGCCGCGATCGCCCCCGCGGTGACCGCCTCCTGCGCGCCTGCCCCTGTCACCATGCCCGCTCTCCCCGTCTGTCGCTCCGGCCGGAGCCTGGCAGCGGCCCCCGCGTGGGGTCCGCCCACGCCCCGATCAGGCGGAAAAACGCAAGGCGACGCAAGCCTTCTCGCCTTTCCCCGACTGGAGGCGGAGGAGGCGCGTTGTCAGCAAAGAAGATATAATATAACGTTCTCCTGCCCTCCGCCGCGGAACGCTCCTGTATGTCCCATCATGTCCCTCCCCCCTGCCCGCCCGAGCCGTGCGCGACGGCGGCGATGACCGCCGTGCGCTTCGACCACGTGAGCCTCGCGCTCGGCACGCGGATGGTCCTGCGGGACGTGTCGTTCGCCATCGCGCAGGCGGAATTCATCGGCGTGCTGGGCCCGAACGGCTCCGGCAAGACCACGATGATGCGGGCGATCCTGGGCCTGCTGGCGCCGCGCGCCGGCAGCATCGAAGTCCTCGGGCGGCGCGCGGTACGCGGCAACCCGGCGTTGGGTTATATGCCGCAGGCGCGGCGGGAACTGGGTCTGCACCTGCGCGGCTGGGATTTCGTTGCCGCCGCCGGCGCCGCGCGCTGGGGGCTGCCGTGGCGCGGGCCTGCGGAGCGGGCGGCGGTGGATCGCGCGCTCGATCTCGTGGACGGGCGCGATCTGGCGCGCCGGCCGCTCGCGGCACTGTCGGGGGGCGAGCGGCAACGGCTGCTGCTGGCCCAGGCGGTGCTCGGCGAACCGAAGCTGCTGCTGCTGGACGAACCGCTGATCAGCCTCGATCCGCACCGCCAGGCCGAGGTGGTGGCGCTGGTGCGGGAGGTGCAACGCCGGCTCGGCATCGCGGTCCTGTTCAGCGCGCACGAGGTCAATCCGCTGCTGGGGGCGATGGACCGGGTGCTGTACCTGGGCGCCGGCCAGGCGGCGCTCGGCACGGTGGCCGAGGTGATCACCGCGCCGGTGCTGTCGCGACTGTACGACATGCCGATCGAGGTGCTGGACGTGCGCGGGCGGCTGTTCGTGATGTCGGGCGGACAGGACATGGAGCGGACGGCGCATCTGCATGAGCACGGGCAGGGCGAGCACGGGCCGGGCGGGCACGGGCAAGACGCGGGGGCGCTGCATGCTCGGGTATGATTTCATGCGCCACGCCTTCCTGGCGGCGACGATCGTGGGGGTGCTCGCCGGTGCGGTCGGCTGGTTCCTGGTGCTGCGCGGGCAGACGTTCGCCGGGCACGCGCTCGGGCATGTCGGATTCACCGGCGCAACCGGTGCGGTGCTGATCGGGATCGCGCCGTTATGGGGGCTGGTCGGTATCACCGCGCTCGGGGGCGTGGCGATGGGGCTGCTCGGCGAGCGGGCGAGCGAGCGCGACGTGGCGATCGGCGTCGTGCTGGCCTTCGCGCTCGGCCTCGGGCTGTTGTTCCTGCATTTCTATACGGCCTATGCAAGCGAGGCGATGGCGTTGCTGTTCGGCAACGTGCTTGGGGTCTCGGCGGACATGCTGCGGGTGCTGGCGGGGCTCGGGCTGGCGGCGCTGGCCGCGCTGGCGCTGATCGCCCGCCCGCTGCTGGCGGCAAGCCTGCAGCCGGAGCTGGCCGAGGCGCGCGGGGTCGATCCGCGGTTGGTGTCGGTGCTGTTCCTGGCGATCGCGGCGGTGGCGATCGCCGAAAGCGCGGAGATCGTGGGCGTGCTGCTGGTGTTCGCCCTGCTGGTGGGGCCGGCGGCGGCGGCGCAGCGGCTGACGCCACGGATCGGGGCGGGCGTGGCGTTGGCGGCGGCCCTGGCGGTGGCGGAGAGCTGGGGCGGCCTGGCGGCGGCGTACTACACGGATTGGCCGGCGACGTTCTGGATCGCGGGCCTCAGTGCCGTCGGCTACCTGCTGGCGGGGCTGGCAGGACGCACGGGCGGCCTATGACGAGCGGGACGCGGCGCCTTGCCCGCCTGTCGTGCCTGCTCCCGCCCGCATCCCGAACAGGAGAACCGTCACGTACGATATGACCAATCTCGCCCGGCTGAAGACGCTGGACGCGGCCGCCGCGGACGGCATGAAGGCGTTCTGGGCCTTCGACAAGGCCGCCTTCGCCCCCGGCGCTCGCCGTGGCCCTGACGACGCAGTGCCCCTATTGCATCGAGATCCACACGAAGGAGGCCCGCAGAGCCGGCGCCACCGACGCCGAACTGGCGGAAACCGCGGTCGTCGCTGCGGCGATGCGCGCCGGAGCGGCGATCACCCATGCCACGCACATGTTCGGCACATGAACGTCCGCCCCCATTCTTGACACCCGCCAAACCCCCCTGTAGCAACCCCCCGCCTTCCGGCAAGGCAGCTTGGCCGGAGCGAACATGGAAAAGAATCAGGGTGGCCCTGGTGCGTTCGAAGAACGCCTGCGGGCCGCCCGGCAGCGGCAAGGGCTGGAGCCCAGGCCACCCGCGCCGGGGCAGGATGGCGTCGACCAGGAACCCTCCGCCTTGGCGATCGGGGTGCGGGTCGCGGTCGATCTGGTCGCGGCGCTTCTGGTGGCCTGCGCGATCGGCTGGGGTCTCGACCGGCTGTTCGGCACCAAGCCGTGGTTCCTGATCGGGTTCGTCCCGCTGGGGGGGGCGGCCGGGGTGCTGAACGTCTGGCGCATGTTCGCGCCGAAGCCGGACGTGCCCGGGCCGGAACGCAAGAAGGACTCCCCGCCGCCGGCGGGGGGCTGACAGGGGAAGACCGCCTTGGCCGCTCCGGGCAAGATCGATGCGCTGAGCCAGTTCGCCCTGCACCCGGTCCTGGGTCCGCTCGGCCAGATGGGCTTCAGCCAGTCCACCCTGATGATGGTGGTGGCCGCGGTGCTGACCCTCGCGCTGCTGGTCCTGGGGATGCGCCCGCGCGCCATGGTGCCGGGGCGCCTGCAGGCCGCGGCCGAGATGATCTACGAATTCACTTATAACATGTGCGTGGAGACGATCGGTCCCGAGGGGCGCCGCTTCTTCCCCTTCGTCTTCACCCTGTTCCTGTTCATCCTGGTCGGCAACCTGCTCGGCGTCTTCCCCTATTTCTTCACCTTCACGAGCCATATCGCCGTCACCCTGGCGCTGACCCTGGCAGTGGTGATCATGACCACCCTGGTCGGGCTCATCATCCACAAGCTGCACTTCTTCAGCTACTTCGTCCCCCAGGGCGTGCCCAAGGCGCTGCTGCCGTTGCTGGTACCGATCGAGGTGCTGTCCTACCTCTCCCGCGTCATCTCGCTGTCGGTTCGTCTGTTCGCCAACATGATGGCCGGGCACGTGATGCTCGAAGTGTTCGGCGCCTTCGTCATCATGCTGGGCAGCGCCGGGCTGCTGGGGCTGCTGCCGGCGGGCCTCGCGCTCGGCGTCAACACCATCCTGATCGGCTTCGAGCTGCTGGTCGCCGTTCTGCAGGCGTATGTGTTTGCCATCCTGACCTGCATCTACCTGCACGACGCGGTGCACCTGCACTGACGCCTGTCTTCCCTCCACCCGCCTCAGGTTCAACCCCCCTCAGGCTCAACCCCCACGGGGCGCCGGCCGCACCCGGCACCGTTCGGACCCATGAAAAGGAACTGACTGATGGATCTCGCTTCCGCCAAGGAAATCGGCGCGGGCCTCGCCGTGATCGCGCTCGCAGGCGTGGGTGTCGGTATCGGCAACATCTTCGCCGCCCTGGTCTCCAGCGTGGCGCGCAACCCGGCCGCGCGCGAGCGGGTCTTCGGCCTCGCCATCCTGGGCTTCGCGCTCACCGAGGCGGTGGCGCTGTATGCGCTCGTGATCGCCTTCATCATCCTGTTCGTCTGACGCTCCTTCGTCTGATCGCGTCGGACCGGGCGGCGTTCCGCCCGGTCCCGCGCCCGGAGACCGCGATGCCGCTCCGCCCCTTCCGGCCTCGGCCCCCGCTGCGCCGGCCCCCAGTTCGCCGGTCATTGGTGCTGTCCCGACCTGCGGCACTGGCCGCAGCCCTGGTTGGGATCGTCTTTGCCCCGGCGACCGCGCTGGCGAACGGGATGCCGCAGCTCGACTTCGCCAGCCCGCTCACGCTCGACCAGGTGTGGTGGGGTGCGGGGATCTTCATCGTGTTCCTGCTGCTCGCCTGGCGCTGGGGGCTGCCGCAGGTGGCCTCCGTGCTCGAACAGCGGGCGAATGCGATCGCCGCCGACCTCGATACCGCGCGTGCGGCCAAGGCCGCGGCCGATGGTGCCGCGGCCGAAGTGACCGCCGCCACGACGGCCGCGCGGGCCGAGGCGCAGGGCGCGATCAGCGCCGCCGTCGACGCCGCCAACCAGCAGGCGGCGGCGCAGGCCGCGACCCTCAATGCACGGCTGGAAGCCCAGCTCGCGCAGGCGGAAACCCAGATTGCGGCGGCCCGTGCCGCCGCCCTCGGCGCGCTGCGCCAGGTGGCGACCGAGACCGCCGCGACCGTCGTCGCCCGCCTGACCGGCAGCACGGCCGACCCCGCGCGGCTGGATCGCGCCGTGGCCGCAGCCCTGGCCGGACGCGGCTTGTCGCAACGGTCGGGCCAGGAACAGAGCGCATGAACGACGTCGGCTTCTTCGGCGACTCCCGCAACTGGGTCCTGATCGCCTTCTTCCTGTTCTTCATCCTGTTCGGCCGCAAGCTCTGGGCTGCCCTCGCCGGCCTGCTGGACGCCCGCGCCGCCGCGGTCCGCACCGAGCTGGAGGAGGCTGCCGCTCTGCGCCGTGAGGCCGAAGCCATGCTGGCGGACGCGAAGCAGAAGCGCGAGGCCGCGCTGGCCGAAGCGAAGGCCCTGATTGCGGGCGCCCGGGTGGAAGCCGAGCGGCTTGCGGCCGCCGCCGCGACAGAAGCGGAAGCCGCCGCCCGGCGACGCGAACAAATGGCGCTCGATCGTATCGCTGCGGCCGAGAAGGCCGCCGTCGACGACGTGCGCATCGCCGCCGCCGAAGCCGCTACCATCGCCGCGCGCGACGTGATTGCCGAGGGCCTGACGGCGGAAGCCGACCGGCGCCTGATCAACGGCGCGATTACCGCTCTCCCGGCCGCCCTGCGCGCCGCGTAGCAGCCAGAGGTCGGTCGTCGGCTCCAGGGGAAGATCGGCCCCAGGGGAAGAAACCGTCGGAACCCATCGGAGCCCGTGCCTGGCCATCGCTGCCGCGCGGCAGGCCCGGGCCGCGGAGCGGGCCCGGTTATAGTGCGCGCCCCGGCGCTTATCCGCCGCGATCGAACGGAATCGGCTGTGCGCGATAGGCCGCAAGGCTGCGGCCCGGGGGCATCGGCCCGCCCATCGGGCCGGAGCGGATGATCCGGAAGCCCGCGGCCAGGCGCGGCGACGCCATCGCCAGCGGCGTCACCGGCGCGAACGGGCTGGCCGTGAACCCCGCCCCACCCGGCTCGGCGTCTGCCGCCGCCAGCGCGTCCGCCGGGCCGCCCAGCCGCGCCCAGGCGGCCAGGACCTGGGCGCGATAGGGACCGGCCAGCGCCGGCGTCTGCGAGTGATAGGCCGCCGCCGCCGCCGCCCAGTCATGCGTGGTATCGAACAGGCGGCGGAGGAACCCGGCGGCATAGCGCGCATTGGCCGTGGGATCGAAGGCCTCGGCCAGGCTGGCGAAGGCATGGGGATGATGCAGCAGGTTGACCTGCAGGCAGCCCACGTCGATCGAGCGTGCGCCGCTCGCCTGGGCCGCGCGCACTGCGGCGATCGCCTGCACCGCGTCGGAATAGAAAGCGCCCCGGCCTTCGACGTCGATGGTCCAGGGCCAGGGCAGTGTCGCCCCGCCCGCGGCCACCTGGCGCCCGCTCTCGACGAGGCCGATGGCTTGCAGCAGGCGCGGGGGAATCCCCTCCGCCGCCTCGGCCGCGGCGATCGCCTGGCGGCAGCGCAGCCCCGGGCCGGCCGCAGCCATCGCTGATGACGGGGCGGATCGGCGCGCCGATCTTCCGGCCGGGACCGGCGGCGGCACCATCTGCCAGAAGGGCCCGACCGGCACAGCGGCGGACGGCAGTGCAGCCGGACCGGTCGGCGCAGCGGCCACGGGCGCGAGCAGCCCCGGACCGCCGATCAACCCCGCTGGAGCCGGCGCCGGCTCGGCGCGGGCCGCCCGGGGAATGGCCAGCGGGACGGCTGCCGGGACCGCAGCGAGGACCGCAGCGAATACCCCGGAGGGGAGAAGAAACCGACGCATCCCCGGGGCCTTAGGCTGGACTCCTTAAGGATTCCCTACCGGCGCCCACGGCAATGCTGCATTGCAAAAAAGCGCTTGAGTTCTTTGGCGGTCTCGCCTAGATTGTGCGTCGCAGCAATGCGGCTTCGGCCGCGCTGTCTGCTTTCTTGGACGTTTCCTCCCTAAACTTGGCGGGGCCAACAGGCCCCGCCATTTTTTTTCGCCGCTCGTCCAGGCGGTCGTCCGAGGGGGCGAATCCAGAGGGAAGGCACCCGGCTCTGGCCGTGCAGGCCTGAGCAATGGCACAACCGTCCCCATGCTGCGATTCGACGCGGTCGGCCTGCACTATGCCACTGGCGCGACGCCGGGGCCGGAAGTGTTGCGCGATCTCAGCTTCCGTGTGCCGGAAGGCGCGTTCCGTTGGCTGCTCGGCCCGTCCGGCGCCGGCAAGACAAGCCTGCTGCGGCTCATGTACCTTGCCGCGCGGCCGAGCCGCGGCAGCCTGCGAGTCCTTGGCAGCGACATCGGCTCCACGCCGCGCCGCGCCCTGCCCGGCCTCCGCCTGCGCATCGGGGTCGTGTTCCAGGATTTCCGCCTGCTCGGCCACCTGTCGGCCTTCGACAACGTCGCCCTGCCGCTGCGCCTGGCTGGCCGCGGCGAGGGCCAGATCCATGCCGACGTCACCGAAATGCTGCGCTGGGTCGGCCTCGCCGGCCGCACCGACGCCCATCCGGCCGAGCTCTCCGGCGGGGAGCAGCAGCGGGTGGCGATCGCGCGCGCGGTGATCGCCCGGCCCGCCCTGCTGCTCGCCGACGAGCCCACCGGCAACCTGGACGAAGCGCAGGCCGAGCGCCTGCTGCTGCTGTTCCGCGAACTGAACCGGCTCGGCACGACGGTCGTGGTCGCGACGCATAACGAGCATCTGGTCGCCCGCCAGCCCGCCCCCGCCCTGCGGCTCGACCACGGCCGGCTGATCGAGGAGGCAGCGTAGGATGGCGCGCCGCTCCCCGTTGCGCCCCGCCGGCTTCGACGAACTCGGCCTGCGGCGTGCCCTGGCGGACCGGATGCTGCCGTTCCTGGTCGCGGCGATGGCCTTCCTGGCCGCGCTGGCGCTGGCCGGCTGGATTGGTGCGGCCACCCTGGCGCAGCACTGGCAACGCGGCGCCGGCGCCTCGCTCACCGTGCAGGTGCCGCAGCCGACCGATCCGGCAGCGGACGCAGAGGGAACCCGGGTCGATCGGGTGCTGGCGACGTTGGTCGCGACGCCGGGCATCGCCGGGGCGCGGGCGCTCAGCGCGGCGGAGCTGCAGGCGCTGCTGCGCCCCTGGCTCGGCGCCGGACCCGATCCGCTGCTGAGCCGGCTGCCGGCAGTGGTGGCGGTGCGGCTTGCCGACCCGCCGCCGGGGCCGGCGGCACTGACAGCCCTCGGCACGACGCTGGACCGCGCCGCCCCGGGCACCATGCTGGAGACGCAGGGGGTCTGGATCGACCGGCTGCTGGCGCTCGCGCGCAGCCTCCAGGCCTGCGCCGGCGCCGCGCTGCTGGTGGTCGCAGCGGTCGCTGCCGCGGTGGTGGCGGTGGCCACCCGTGCGGGACTGGCGGCGCGGCGAGAGGCGATCGAGATCGTGCATGGCCTGGGCGCCACCGACGGCTTCATCGCCGCCCGCTTTGCCGGCCGCGCCACGATGCTCGCAGCCGCCGGCGGAGTGGCGGGCGCCGTAGCGGCGCTGCCGGTACTGCTGGCGTTGGCCAGCCTCGCCGCGCCGTTCGCCGCCGGAGCCAGCGGGCCGGCCGCGGAAATGTCCGCGACCGACCTGGGCCGCAGCCTGCCGGGCGCTCTGCCCGTGGCGCTGTGGCTGCTGCTGCCCGGGCTGCCGCTGGCCGCCGCGGCGATCGGGTTCGCCACTGCCCAGCTCACGGTGCGGCGCTGGCTGCGCCGGCTGCCATGAGCCCCATTCCGCCGCTCCGCCGTCAGCGACTGGCCCCCCGGCTGGCCCCCCGGCTGGCACGGGTGCTTGGTCGCGCGCTGGCCCTGGTGGCGGCGCTGTGGCTTGGGGGATTTGCCTGGTTCCTGTTCCTGGCAGCCCAGCCGGCGCCGCCCCGCGCCCACGCCCAGGGGATCGTCGCCCTGACTGGAGGGGCGGACCGGGTGCGCACCGCGCTGCGCCTGCTCGCGGCCGGAGCGGCCCGACAGTTGCTGGTGAGCGGCATCGGCGGCGGGGCGGGGCTTGCCGATCTCGGGCGCCGCGCCGGGTTCGACCCCGCGCCGCTGGCCCCGCGCATCACCCTCGGCCGCGGCGCCGCTTCCACGTTCGGCAACGCCGAGGAGGCCGCAGCCTGGGCGCGCGCGGAGCATGTGCGCTCGTTGATCCTGGTCACCGCCTTCTACCACATGCCCCGCGCCGAGACGGAGTTCCGCCGCGCCCTGCCGGGCGTCCGGCTGGTGCCCTGGCCGGTGCGCCCGCCGGGGATGCGCCGGCTCGACGGCCTGGCGAGCTGGACCGGGGCGCGGCTGATGGGCGACGAGTACATGAAATTCCTCGCCGCGGAGCTGGGGCTGACGGCGCTGGTTCCCGGGCCGCCGCCGCGGCTGATCCCCGCCAGCCTCGAGGCCGGTCCGGCGCCGGCGGTGGCTGCGAGACGCGGATGATCCTGCTCCGCTCGGTGCTGTTCAACGCCTGGTTCTTCGGCGTCACCACGATACTGTCGGTGATCGGCACCGCCGGTACGGCGGTGGCGCCGGGCAGCGCGTTGCCGATCGCCCGGTTGTGGGCACGCCTGGTCCTGGGCGGCCTGCGCTGCCTCTGCGGCATCCGTTGGGAGGCGCGTGGACTGGAGCACCTGCCGCCCGAGGGGCCACTGCTGATCGCCTCCCGCCACCAGTCGGCGTTCGACACCATGGTCTGGCTGCTGCTGCTGCCGCGCTGCGCCTACGTCATGAAGCAGGAGCTGGCCCGGATTCCGCTGTTCGGCCGGATGGTCCGCCCGGCCGGCCAGATCGTGGTGGACCGCAGCGGCGGGACGACGGCACTGCGCGCCCTGGCGCGGGACGCCACGGCGGCGGCGCAGGCCGGCCGGCAGATCGTGATCTTCCCTGAAGGCACCCGAGCCACACCAGACCGGCCGCTGCCGCTACAGCCGGGTATTGCCGCCATCGCCACGCGCACCGGGCTGCCGGTGATCCCCGTAGTGACCGACTCCGGTCAGCTATGGGGACGCCGGGCGTTCCGCAAGCGGCCCGGAGTGATCCACGTCACCGTGCTGCCGCCGCTGCCCCCGCCCACGGGCGGCCCCGGTGCGCGCGACGGCTTCATGCGACGACTTACGGAGGCGCTGGAAACCGACCCGGAACGCTGTGGATAAATCTGTGCACGAGAGGCCTTCCCAACTGCCACATGACAGGAAAACATCCGTATAACATTCTGATTTATATTGCTATTTCACAGGAATTCGGTCGTTTCCGGCTGCACAGAAGGGATGGGGATGAAGCGGACACATCGCATCTTCCGGTTGCAGGTCATGCCGCCGAAATAAGCGTATCGCGTGTATTGCGCGGATTGTGCCGTGGCCACGATAGCCCTATGCAGCCGCGGTTCGGGGAGTGATCGATGCGCCGGGTCTGGATCGGGTTGCTCACCGCCCTGCTGGTGCTCGGTATCGCCGATACAGTGGCCTGGTATTGGGCCACCGACCGCCTGGCCTCCGATTTCGCCGCCTGGAGGGGCGCGGAGCAGACCGCCGGGTGGACGGTACGCGCAGGGCCGCCGCGGCGTGCCGGCTGGCCGCTCAGCGCCGACCTCGTGGTCCCGCAGTTGCGGGTGACGCCGACGCCGGACGAACCGTGGCCGGTGACCTGGCGGGTCGAACGGCTGGTGCTGCGGCTGCGGCCGCATCTGCCGCCGCGGCTGTCGATCGACGCCGCCGGGCGCCAGACGCTTGGGCCCTCCGCCGGGCCCGAGCTTCCCTTCACGGCGTCCCGCTTTGCGCTGCACCTGCCCTGGCGTCCCAATTCACGGGCGGCTTCGGTCGATCTGGTCGTGCGCGGGCTGCGCGTTGGGCCGCCGCAGGGGGCTGCGACACCTGGGGACGCGAAGCCGGGGGACGCGAAGCCGGGAGCGACGCAGGAGGAGACGACAGCGACGAAGCCGGGACCAGTGTCGCTCGGTACTCTGCGGCTGAGGCTCGACTGGCGCCAGACGGATCCTGCACCAGGGGGCGGCCTGCGCTTCGCGCTCGTGGTGCGCGGCGTCGTCCTGCCGCCCGGCCGCCCCTGGCCGCTCGGGCGGCGGATCGCCAGCATCGCCGCGCATGGCGTGCTGGAAGGGCCGGTGCCGCAGACCGGTTCGCCGCGCCAGCGCATCGCGGCCTGGCAGCACGCGGGCGGACATGTGGTGCTGCGCGAGGCGGCGCTGCGCTGGGGGCCGCTCGCCGCCTCCCTCGCCGCCACGATCGCGCTCGATCCGGCCCTGCAGCCGGAAGGCCAGGGGCGCGCGATGCTGAGCGGGTATGCCCAGGCGCTCGACACCCTGGCGGCGAACGGGGCGGTGACCAACAACACGGCGGTGGCGGCAAAGGCGGTGCTGTCGCTGCTGACCTCGGCACCGCGCCCGGGCGGCAGCGACACGGTCACGATCCCGGTCACCTTGCGCCATGGCGTCCTCAGCGCCGAGGGGCTGCCGCTGCTGCGACTGCCGCCGTTGCAGTTGCCGTCGCCCGCGCGGTAACCGGGGGCGACGGCCGGCGGATCAATTCGCCAGTTCGCGCATGATCGGCGAACAGGTCGGACTTGCGCTCGAAGCCGATGCCGGGCAGGTCGGGCAGGGTGACGATGCGCGTTCTCCACCCGCGCGCCGTCGGGAAAGCCGCCGTAGGGCTGGAACACGTCGGGGTAGCTCTCGTTGCCGCCCAGACCGAGCCCGGCGGCGATGTCGAGCGACATCTGGTGCCCGCCATGCGGGATGCAGCGCCGCCAGCGACCAGCCGTGCTCCGTGCAGCATCGCCAAGCGTGCGCTGGTATTCGCACAGGCCGTAGGACAGCGCGCAGTCGAACTGCAGCCAGTCGCGATCCGGGCGCATGCCGCCGTAGCGGATCAGGTTGCGCGCGTCCTGGTGGCTGAACAGGTTCTCCCCGGTCGCCATCGGGCCGGGGTAGAATTCCGCCAGCGCGGCCTGCAGCTGGTAGTCCAGCGGATCGCCGGCTTCCTCGTACCAGAACAGCGGGTAGTCGCGCAGCATCTTGGCGTAGGCGATCGCGGTCTCCAGGTCGAAGCGGCCGTTGGCGTCGACCGCCAGTTGCGCGTCCGCGCCGATCTCGCGCCAGCACCGCCTCGATCCGACGCGCGATCCTCGGCGATGCTTTCGCCGCCGATCTTCATCTTCACCACGCGTGTAGCCGCGGTCGAGGTAGCTGCGCATCTCGGCGCACAGCGCGGCGAGGTCCTTGCCGGGGTAGTAGTAGCCGCCGGCGGCATAGACGAACACGCGCGGGTCGGCCTGCGCGCCCGTGCCGCTCGGCCAGCAGGCGGAACAGCGGCTTGCCGGCGATCTTCGCCACCGCGTCCCACACCGCCATGTCGATGGTGCCGACCGCGACCGAGCGTTCGCCGTGCCCGCCCGGCTTCTCGTTGCGTCATCATCGCCGCCCAGATGCGGTCGGGGTCGAGGTTCTCCCCGGTCGCGTCGAGCAGCGAGGCCGGATCGGCTTCCAGGATCACGCGGCGGCGAAACGCTCGCGGATCAGCCCGCCCTGGCCGTAGCGGCCGTTGGAGTTGAAGCCGTAGCCGATCACCGGCTTGCCGTCGCGCACCACGTTGGTGACGACGGCGACCAGGCTGCGCGGTCATCTTGCTGAAGTCGATGTAGGCGTTGCGGATCGGCGAGGCGATGCGGCAGGTGCGTTCGCGGATGTCGGTGATGCGGATGGGCATGGGCGGGGCACTCCGGCGGGACGGGGGAGTGGTAACGAACGCGGCGGCGATCGGGAAGGGCGGGCGGGACCCGCCGCCGCCGTCACGGTAGGGCCGGTCGCGCCCCGTCGGCCGACCCGCGCACACGAGGCAGCAGGATCATGTCCCACGGGCTCGGCATCTCGCTCACCGGCACGTGGATCAGCGCCGGGGCGCGGGCGGCGAGCGCGTCGCGCAGCGCCGCCTCCAGCGCCGCCGGCGTCGTCGCGCGCCAGGCGCGCAGGCCGAAGCTTTCGGCGAAGCGCACGAAATCCGGGTTGGCGAGGTCGCTCGCGATCACCCGGTTGCCGTATTGCTGCTGCTGGATCCGGCGGACGTTGCCGAACGCGCCGTCGTCGAACACCACCGCCACCACCGGCAGGTTGTGGCGCACCGCGGTCGCCAGTTCTGCCGCCTGGTACATGAAGCCGCCGTCACCGCACACCGCAACGACCGCCCGCCCCGGCAGCGCTGCCTGCGCGCCAAGTGCCGCGCCATAGCCCCAGCCGAGCGTATCCTGGTAGCCGGGCGAGAGATAGCGCCGCGGCCCGCCGACCGGCCAGGCCAGCCGGCTCACGAAGCCAAGCTGGGTCACGTCCTCGACGAAAATCCCATCCTCCGGCAGCGCGGCACGGATCGCGCGCATGAAGCCCATCTGCGGCCCCAGCCGGCCGATGCGTTCGTCGAACCAGGTGCGCAACGCCGCCAGCTCCGCACTGCGGGACGGCCGCGCCGCCGCCGGCAGCTCATCGGCAAGCGCGGCCAGCAACGCCGCCGCATCACCCACCAACCCGACCGCAGGCGGACGAAACCGGGCCGGCTCCTCCGGATCGGCATCGATGCGCACGATCGGCAGGCCGGCATCGACGCCCCAGTTGCTCTGCTGCCAATAGAGCCTTGTGCCGACCGCCAGCACCGCGTCGGCGTCCTGCCACAGCCGATGGCCCTCGGTGAACGAGACCGCCAGCCGGTGCGTGGTCGGCAGCGCACCCCGCCCGCGCCGAAACGAGCTGACCGGCGCTTCCAGCTTCTCCGCCACCGCACACAGCGCGTCACCCGCGTCCAGCGCCCCGCCGCCCACCACGATCAGCGGGCGTTGCGCACGCGACAGGATGGCGGCCGCACGCCGCACCGCGTCCGCATCGATTGGCGGGGGCGCCACCGCGCGCGGCACGTGCAGCACCACTGGACCCCGTTCCCCCCATGTATCGATCGCGCATTCCAGCGCCACCGGACGCGGACGGCCGGAGGTGGCGGCAGCGAGCGCCTCGGCCACCAATCCGGGCGCTTCCTGCGGGGCGCGGATGCGGGCGGCGAACTTGGTCATGTGCCGTAACAGGCCGAGCTGGTCGGGCAATTCGTGCAGATGGCCGAAGCCGCGGTCGATCGCGAAGGACGGGATCTGCCCTGCCAGCGCCAGCACCGGCGCCCCCATCCCGTAGGCGGTCAGCAGGGCGGCGGCGGTGTTCAGCATCCCCGGCCCCGGCACCGCCGCGAACGCCTGCGCGCGCCCCGTCACCAGCGCCGCGCCGAGCGCCATGTAGGCGGAGGTCTGCTCGTGGCGTGGGTGCAACACGCGGAACCCGCCGCCGGCGTGCGGATGCGTCGTATCGCCCTGGGCACGCTGGGCAGCGTCAAACAGCGCATCGTTATGTACGCCGGGCAGCGCGTAGAGCGTATCGATCCCGTGTGCGCGCAGGCTTTCCACCACCGCCTCGCCGGTCGTCATCACCGCGGGCATCGTTTCGCTCATGCCGCCCCCCCGTCGCGCAACTGCCGGCGCAGCTCCCCCGCCGCACGGGTCTGCACCAGCGCGGGATCGCCGCGCAGCACCTCGAACGGGTGGTATCGCCCTCGCGCCAGAAGCGCAGGTCGAAGCGTGTGCGCGCCCAGCCGCAGATCGAGCAGCGTCAGATCCGGCAGCCAGGCCGGCAGCGCCGGGATCGACATACAGCACGCCGCGCGGCGCGTCCGGCTCCAGCCCCAGCATCGCCTGCAGCAGCATGAACGCCGAGCCCGCTGCCCAGGCCTGCGGCACGTTGGCGCCGAGATACTGCACCGGGAACGCCGTCCGGCGCGCCGCGGCAGCCCGGCATACAGCTCCGGCACCTGGTTCAGCAGGAAGTGGCTCGCCGCGCCGCTGATCGCGCGCGCGATCTGCCCGGCCTCGCGCGGCGAAGCCGTAGCGCTTGAAGCCGAGGGCGATCAGGCCGTTGTCGTGCGGCCAGACCGAGCCGTTCTGGTAGGAATACGGGTTGTACGCCGGATGCGTCGCCGACAAGCGTGCGAATGCCCCAGCCGCTGTCCATGTCCGGCGCCAGCAGCCGCGCGACCACGCGCCCGGCGCGCTCCGGCGGCACGATGCCGGACCACAGCAGATGCCCGGGATTGGAGGCGACGGTCAGCACCGGGCGCTTCTCGCCGTCCAGCATGTAGGCGTAGAAGCCGCTCGTCCTCGTCCCAGAACGCGTCGTTGAACTGCTCGAACAGCGCCGCGCGCCTTGGCGCGCAGCGCCGCGGCGCGGTCGGGCTTGCCGAGCGCGTCGTAGACCTCCGCCATGCGCAGCCAGGCGTCGTAGACATAGCCCTGCAGCTCGCACAGCGCCTTCGGCCCCTTCACCGGCGTGCCGTCGGGATAGATCATGGAATCGCCGGCATCCTTCCAGGCCATGTTCTCGTAGCCGACCGGCGAGCGGGTCTGGTATTCCTGGAACCCGTCGCCGTCGCGGTCGCCGTAGTCGTCGATCCAGCCAGCGCCGCCTCGGCGTTCGGCAGATGCCGCTGCAGCAGCGCGCGGTCGCCGGTGGCGCGCCAGGCGGCGTGCAGCACGATCAGATAGAGCGGCGTCGCATCCGCGGTGCCGTAGTACGGCGTGTGCGGGATCAGCTTGAAATGCGCGAGCTCGCCGTAGCGCAGCTCGTGCAGGATCTTGCCCGGTTCGGCGTCGCGATAGTCGTCGCGCTCGCTGCGCCTGCCAGCGGCCGAGCACGTCCAGCGCGCCGCGCGGCGAATTCCGGATAGACCAGCATGTTCTGCAGCGACACGATCAGGCTGTCGCGGCCGAACAGCGCCACGAACCAGGGCAGGCCGGCGGCGGGGACGAACACCATGTGATCGGTGCCCGCGATCGGCAGGCGCAGCGCCGCCATGTCCTCGATCGCCTGGCGGTAGAAGCGGTAGAATTCCTCGTTGGAGCTGCGCAGCTTCAGCACCGCGCTGCTGCCAGTCGTCGCGTCCGCGCGCGTGCTCCGACAGATGCGCGTCCTGCGTGCAGTCGTGCGGCGCGCGGAGGCGCGTGTCGCCGTCGGTCAGGTCATACAGCAGGCAGGCGTGCCAGGTGTCGCCGGGAGCGAGGCGGATCTCGAAGCTCAGCCGGCCGTTGGCATAGACGCCGCGCGCGGTCGCTCGGCATGCGCGGTGAGCGCGACGGCGCGCTCGAAATCGTGGTTGCGATAGACCGTGCGCAGCCGCTGCTGCGGCTTCCGACCAGTCGGTGGCGATGCGGCCGCGGCGGACGATCTTGCCGGACTTCACCTCGAAGATGTCGGCGAAGTCGGAGCGGATCGCGATCTCCAGGTTGAAGCGCACCGGCTTGCCGCCGTGGTTGGTGATGTCGATGTCCTCGTGCAGGCCGCCGTCGACGGCGCGGCCGAGCACCAGGCCCAAGGTGCGCTCGGCGATCGTGCCGTCCTCGGTGAGGAAGCTGCGGTTGGTGAGGAAGATGCGGGCGGCGTCGTGCGCGATGGCGCCGCCGTTCAGCAGTTCCCAGCGTCTCGCCGTTGGCATACAGCGCCCAGGCGCTGATCACGCGGGTGTCGAAGAAATAGAGGCCCCTGTCGGACGGCCAGCCGATCTGGCCGTCCGGTTCGGTGACCAGCACCGTCTGGCCCTGGTGGATGGCGATCTGCGGCGGGCCGACCTGGACTTTGAACGACATGCGGGGGACTCCGGGACGGGGTGACAAACGTACACGGTTGCGGGAGCCGGGCGAAGCGCGGCGTCGACCGGCCGGATGGCTGTGGCCAGCCCGAAAGAGGATGAGGAGAAAGGCACTCGCCTCCCGACGACTATTCGGAGTATGGTTTGGCTGTGGATACGCAGGAGGGAACCATGTCTTTCTCCCATCCCGACGTGGAAGCCTTCCACGACCCGGACACCGGCACCGTCACCTACCTGGTCACCGACCCCGCCACGAACCGCGCCGCGGTGATCGACCCCGTGCTCGACTACGATCCCAGAATCCGCCCACACCGCGACGCGCAGCGCCGACGCCGTGATCGCCCGCATCCGCGCCCGCGGCGTCACCGTCGAACGGCTGCTCGAAACCCACGTCCATGCCGACCACCTGTCCGGCATGCCCTATATGCGGCAAGCGGTCGGCGGCACGAGCGGCATCGGCGCCCGGATCGAGGCGGTGCAACAGGCGTTCCGCAGCATCTTCGGCTTCGACCGCAGCTTCCACGCCGACGGCAGCCAGTTCGACCACCTGTTCGCCGACGGGGAACGCTTCCGCCTCGGCAGCATCGACGCCCAGGTGCTGCACACCCCCGGCCACACCCCAGCCTGCGTGTCCTACCTGATCGGCGACGCCCTGTTCGTCGGCGATACGCTGTTCATGCCCGATTCCGGCACCGCCCGCTGCGACTTCCCCGGCGGCGACGCCGCCACCCTGTTCCGCTCCATCCGCCGCCTGCTGGCGCTGCCCGCGGCCACACGGATGTTCATCTGCCACGACTACCGTCCCGGCGGCCGGCCCGCCGCATGGGAAACCACCGTCGCCGAACAACGCGCCCACAACATCCACATCCACGATGGCATCGACGAAGCCGCCTTCGTCGCGCTGCGCACCGCCCGCGACCGGACCCTCTCCACGCCCGTGCTGATGATCCCTGCGGTCCAGGTAAACATCCGGGCCGGCGCGTTCCCACCCCCCGACCCGAACGGCGTGCGCTACCTGCGGGTTCCCATCGACGTGCTATGATGCTGGGGTGATGTCGGGGGGATGCGGCAAAGGCCAAGGGGGCTTTGCCCCCCTGGACCCCCCAGCAAGGGACCGGTCCCTTGCATCCCTTGGGGTGGCTTTGCCCGGGACCTCCACCTGGAATCACGCCCATGGAATGGGACGCCCCGGCGATCGTGCTGGATGCCCGCCCGTATCGGCGAGGGCGACGCGATCGCCACCGTGATGACCGAGGCGCATGGCGCCGCATCGCGGCCTCGCCCGCGGCGGGCACCGCGCGCGGCCAGGCTGCGGTGTGGCAGCCGGGCAACCTGGTGCAGGTGCGCTGGGTGGCGCGTCTGGCCGACCAGCTCGGCAGTTTCTCCGCCGAGCTGGTGCATCCGGCCGCGGCGCTGGCGATGGACGATCCGCTGGCGCTCGCCATGCTGACCGCCGCCTGCGCGGTCGCCGAGGGCGCGCTGCCGGAGCGCGAGCCGCATCCGCGCGTGTTCGCAGGGCCTGCTGCGCGCTGATCGCGCATCTGGCCGCAGGGCGCCGCGATGCTGCGCCGACCTGGTGCGCTGGGAAGCCGCGCTGCTGACCGAACTCGGCTACGGCCTGGACCTGACGCGCCTGCGCGGTGACCGGGGCGACCGCGGGGCTGGCCTTCGTCTCCCCGCGCACCGGCCGCGCCGTCACCGAGGCGGCGGCGCGGCGACTGGAAGGCGCGGCTGCTGCCGCTGCCGGCGTTCCTGGCCGGAGACGCACCTGCCGCCGCTCGCCGCACTGGCGCGACGGGCTGGCGCTGACCGGGCATTTCCTCGCGCGCGACGCCTTCGGCCACAGCATCGGCCGCTGCCGCCGGCGCGGCAGATGCTGTACGACCGGGTCGCCGCCCTGGCGGCCTTATCGGAGTCGCCGCCGGATGCCGGATGACCTGATCGGCCACATCGAAGACACGCCTGCTCGCCGACGCGCTGAGCGAGCGCTACCTCGCCTACGCGCTGTCCACCATCATGTCGCGCTCGCTGCCGGACGTGCGCGACGGGCTGAAGCCGGTGCACCGGCGGCTGATCTACGCCATGCACCAGCTGCGGCTCGACCCCGCCGCCGGGCTTCAAGAAATGCGCCCGCGTGGTCGGCGACGTGATCGGCAAGTTCCATCCGCACGGCGACGTCGCGGTCTACGACGCGCTGGTGCGGCTGGCGCAGGATTTCGCCGCGCGCTATCCGCTGGTCGAGGGCCAGGGCAATTTCGGCAACATCGACGGCGATAACGCCGCCGCGATGCGCTACACCGAGGCGCGGCTGACCGAGGTCGCGCAGGCGCTGCTGGCCGGCATCGACGAGGACGCGGTCGATTTCCGCCCCACCTACGACGGCGAGGAAGCCGAACCCGTCGTCCTGCCCGGCGCGCTTTCCCAACCTGCTGGCCAACGGCGCCGCCGGCATCGCGGTCGGCATGGCGACCTCCATCCCGCCGCACAACGCCGGCGAGGTCTGCGCCGCGGCGATCCATCTGATCCGCCATCCGGACGCCACCACCGCCGAGCTGCTGCGCGCACATGCCCGGCCCGGATTTCCCGACCGGCGGCGTGCTGGTCGAGGACGCCGGCAGCCATGCGCACCGCCTACGAGACCGGCCGCGGCGGCTTCCGCGTGCGCGCCAAATGGGCGGTGGAGACAGGGCAAGCACGGCACCTGGCAGATCGTCGTCACCGAGATCCCCTACCAGGTGCAGAAGTCCCGGCTGATCGAGCAGATCGCCGCAGCTGCTGGAAGAGCAGCAAGCTGCCGCTGCTCGGCGACGTGCGCGACGAGAGCACGGAAGACGATCCGCCTGGTGCTGGAGCCGAAGACCCGCGGCGTCGAGCCCGAGGTGCTGATGGAGACGCATGTTCCGCGCCACCGCGCTGGAAACCCGTTTCCCGCTCAACATGAACGTGCTGGACGCCGACCCGCACGCCGCGCGTGATGTCGCTTGCGCGAGGTGCTGCGCGCCTGGCTCGACCATCGCCACGAGGTGCTGCTGCGCCGCTCCCGCCACCGGCTGGCCGCGATCGAGCGGCGGCTGGAGGTGCTCGACGGCTACCTGATCGTCTACCTCAACCTCGACGAGGTGATCCGCATCATCCGCGAGGAGGACGAGCCGAAGCCGCGCGCTGATGGCGCGCTTCGACGCTGACCGACGTGCAGGCCGAGGCGATCCTGAACATGCGGCTGCGCTCGCTGCGCAAGCTGGAGGAGATGGAGATCCGCAAGGAGCACAAGGCGCTGGCGAAGGAGCGGCGAAGGCGCTGCAGGCGCTGCTGGCCGACGCAGGGCTGCGCTGGGACCGCATCGCCGAGGAGCTGGAGGAGATCCGCGACAAGATTCGGCGCCGGCGCGCTGGGCGCCCGGCGCACCGAGCTCGGCGCGCGCGCCGGCGGCGATCGCGATCGGCACCGAGGCGTTCGTCGAGCGCGAGCCGATCACCGTGATCCTGTCCGACAAGGGCTGGGTCCGCGCGCTGAAGGGCGCCGTCGGCGGACCCGGCGGAGCTGCACTTCAAGGAGGGCGACAAGCTGCAAGCTGCTGCTGCCGTGCCAGACCACCGACCGGCTGATGCTGTTCGCCACCAACGGCCGCGCCTACACGCTGAAGGCGGCCGACCTGCCGCGCGGGCGCGGCGACGGCCAGCCGGTGCGCCTGCTCGCCGAGCTGACCAACGAGGACGATGTCGTGGCGCTGTTCGTGCCGACCGAGGGCGGACGCTACCTGGTGGCCTCGGCGTCCGGCCGCGGCTTCGTGGTGCCGGCAGCGGAGCTGCTGGCGGAGAAGCGCACCGGCAAGCAGGTGCTGCACCTGCGCCCGGGCGAGGAGGCGGCGCTGTGCGTCCCGGCCGAGGGCGACCACGTCGCGGTGGTCGGCAGCAACGCGCAAGCTGCTGGTGTTCCCGCTCGACCAGGTGCCGGAGATGGCACGCGGGGCCGGCGTGATCCTGCAACGCTACAAGGACGGCGGGCTCGCCGATGCGCAGGTGTTCCGACTGGCCGACGGGCTGACCTGGCGGCTGGGCGAGAAGACGCGCACCGAGACCAACCTGCGCGACTGGCTGGGCGAGCGCGGCCAGGCGGGGCGGTTGCCGCCGGCGGGGTTCCCGCGCTCGGGGCGGTTCGGGTAGGGAGCGCGTGGGGGGCGGCTTGAGGTGCGCGAGGCTGAGCTCCCTGGCGGGCCGAGAACAATGAAGATGGGAACTATGCCAACGCCATAGCTACCTAAATGCACGCCATGGCTCTTTCATGCCAATTATTGTGCTCTGCCGAATGGACGGAATTGGATAGAAGTTTGGCCAGTAAGAGTTGGTCTCCTTAATGGCCAGACTTTGAAGCAGGTGTTCCGTGGAGATCAGACCGACGCGGTTTTTTGCTCCCTCATGAGCGACCTGATCCGTTCGGCGTCGGCCGGCGTCGCCAGATTGTAGACCACCATGCTGAGGTCCGTCCGGCCATCGACCGCGAAGGCCGAATATTCGAAGGCGACCGGGCCGAGAACCGGGTGTCGTATGTGCTTGACGGCTTCGCCATGGGCGCTGCGAACGTCGCTGTCGCGCCACATCGCTTTGAACTCGGGGCTGAGCTGGCAGAGTTCGTCGACGAGGGGCTCCACCTCCGCCGCGGCTCCCGCGCGGGCCGCGTCCACCCGGAACGCGCCCAACACGAACCGCGCCACGCTTTCCCAGTCGTATTGCGCAGCGCGGGCGCGCGGGTCGAGGAAGATGAAGCGCAGGATATTGCGCTGCTCCGGTGGCAGCGATCCATAGTCCATCAGCATCACGGTCGCCGCCCGGTTCCAGGCGACGACGTCCCACGTGGCGGTCCTGATCACGGCGGGGCTAGGGTCCAACGCATCGAGCACGCGCTGCAGCCGTGGCGTGACGCCGTCGTTCTTGCGGTAGCGCACTTCGGGCGGGCGACCGAGGCCGAGCAGGAAAAGGTGCTCACGCTCGACATCCGTCAGCATCAGGGCGCGGGCGAGCCGGTCGAGCACGTCGGCCGAGGGTGCACCGCCGCGCCCCTGTTCGAGCCACGTGTACCAGGTCGGGCTGACATTGGCACGTTGGGCCACTTCCTCGCGGCGCAGGCCGGGTGTGCGCCGACGCTCCGAGGGAAAGCCGAGAGCGGCCGGGTCGAGCTTGGTGCGGCGGTTCCGCAGATAGGTCCCGAGCAGATTCTCGGTCGTGACGTGCTCGCTCATCCTGTTAGCCATCTTACTATGATAAAGTCACTACTTTACCAGAATAGACCGCGAGCCGACATTTGTCTTCAACGAACCCTGGAGATTTTGCTCATGCGTGTATTCGTCACTGGCGCCACCGGCTGGGTCGGCTCGGCCATCGTGAAGGATCTGATCGCCGCCGGCCACGCGGTGCTCGGCTTGGCCCGCTCGGAGGCGGGAGCCGAAGCCCTCGCTGCGGCGGGCGCCGCGGTTCATCGCGGCTCGCTCCAAGACCCGGACAGCCTCAAGGAAGCCGCCGCACAGTCGGATGGCGTGATCCACACCGCCTTCAACCACGACTTCTCGAAAATCGCCGAGAGCGGCGCGGACGAGCAGCGCGCCATCGCGGCGATCGGCGCCGTGCTGGAAGGCTCCGACCGGCCGCTCATCGTCACCTCCGGCATGGCGCTGCTGGCGCCGGGCGGCGTCGCGACGGAACAAACCCCGCCACGCCCTGTCTCCGACTCCTTCCCGCGCAATCCGGAGGCGGCGGTCGCCGCGCTGACCGCCCGTGGCGTGCGCGCGACGGCGGTGCGGCTTCCGCCATCGGTTCATGGTCACGGCGACCACGGCTTTGTGCCCCGTGTCATCGGATTTGCCCGCGAGAAGGGTGTCTCCCCCTATGTCGGCGATGGACTCAACCGCTGGCCGGCCGTGCATCGGCTCGACGCGGCTCGCGTCTACCGGCTCGCTCTCGAACGTGGCGCCGAAGGGGGGCCGTTCCATGCGGTCGCAGACGAAGGCGTGCCGTTCAAAGTGATCGCCGAGGTGATCGGCCGGCGACTGAACGTGCCGGTCGTCTCGCAGTCACCGGAAGATGCGGCAGAGCATTTCGGCTGGTTCGCCAGGTTCACGGGTATCGACTGCCCGGCCTCGAGCGAGAGAACCCGATCGCTGCTCGGCTGGGAGCCCGAACAGGCTGGGCTCATCGCTGACATCGATCATCCGGCTTATTTCGCAAAGTAGAAAAGCGGCGGTCGAGCGGCAATCGCCCTGAATATTTCAGATAGAAACGGAGATTTTGCTCATGCGCGTGTTTGTCACCGGTGCGACCGGATTCATCGGCTCGGCCGTCGTTAAGGAATTGATTGCGGCCGGCCATCAAGTGCTCGGCCTCTGTCGTTCGGACGAGAAAGCGGCGGCCCTGGTTGTCGCCGGCGCCGAGGTTCATCGCGGGTCGCTTGAGGATGTGGACAGCATCAAGGAGGGCGCCGCTCGATCGGATGGCGTCATCCACCTGGCCTTCAACCACGACTTCTCGAAATTCGTGGCGAACTGTGAGGATGATCGACGTGTCATCAAGGCGCTTGGCTCGGTCCTTGCCGGCTCCGACCGACCGTTGATCGTGACCTCCGGGACCGGGATGGCCAATACCGTGCCTGGTCAGCCGGCCACGGAAGACGGTGCTGTCATCAGCTCCGACGTGATCCCTCGCGCAGCCTCCGAGGAGGCGGCCGCCGCTGTCGCTGCGGATGGGGTCAACGTGTCGGTGGTGCGCCTCCCGCAAGTTCACGACACGGTCAAGCAGGGCCTCGTCACCTATGCGATCGCGATCGCTCGTGAAAAGGGTGTGTGCGCCTACGTCGGAGACGGACAGAACCGCTGGCCTGCGGCGCATGTTCTCGACACAGCCCGCCTCTATAGGTTGGCAATCGAGAGGGCAGAACCGGGCGCAAAATATCACGCGGTTGCAGAAGAAGGCGTGCCAGTCCGGGATATGGCGGAGGTTATTGGTCGACGCCTAAAGATGCCGGTCAAGTCCATCGTTCCGGAGGAGGCTCAAGCCTATTTTGGCTGGCTCGCAATGTTTGCGGGGCATGACGCCCCAGCGTCCAGCGAGCGAACGCGGAAAAAGCTGGGATGGCAGCCGACCGAGCCTGGCATACTCGCCGACCTCGAACAGTTGCACGTCTCCGACACCTGAAGCACACAGGAATTTCCGCAAAAATAAGCGGAGGGAGGCGACGGTAAGAGCGCCTCCGCCAACCGGCCGAGCGTGGCGAAGGCCTTTCAGGAGATTCGACGAGACCGGGCGAATGAAGCCATAAAGCACCACGACCGGATCGTCGATGTGATGGAGGAACCGATCCGATTCAGTGCAGTTCCAGCCGCACGTTGGACGGCCTGTCAACCGCATCTTTCGGCGATGGCCGTTCACCGGGGTTGATCTGCTTGTTCACCACTCCGCATAGGGAACGCCGATTCTGCGCTACAGCCGCCGTCGATACGTCATACTACGCTAAGCTTTGATGGCGGACGGGGTGGGATTCGAACCCACGGTGGACTTGCGCCCACGCCAGTTTTCAAGACTGGAGCCTTAAACCGCTCGGCCACCCGTCCCGCGCGGCCCGGACCCTACTGATCCCCCCCGACGATCTCAAGGCCAGCGCCCCCCCCTCACCGCCCCACCAGCACGAACCCCCGCGCCCGCAGCCCGCGCCGATCCTCCTCCAGCGACCGCAGCAGCCGGTCGCGGGTGTCGCGCACATGCTCCGCCGCCTCCCGCGCCGCCGCCTCCGGCTCGTGGCGTCGGATGCAGTCCAGGATCCGCCGGTGCTCCGCCCAGGCCTGCGCGCGGGACGCCTCGGTCCAGACCTCCAGCCAGCGTGGCCGGGCCAGCCGGGTCATCACCCCCTCGATCGCGCGCACCAGGAACGCGTTGCCCGCCAGTCGCGCCAGCGCCACGTGGAAATCGGTACCGACCTGGTGCCACGCCTCACGCGGGGCCCCGGGACGGCAGGCGTCCAGCATCGCCTCGATCGCGTCCAGTTCCCCCTCCCCCGCCCGCGCGCAGGCCAGGCGCGCCGCGGTCATCTCCAGCGGTTCGCGGAACTCGGCCAGGGACGCGATCTCGCCGAGGTCGATCGGCGCCACGATCCAGTTGCGGCCGTCGCGCTGCACCAGCCCCTCCGCCTCCAGCCGCATCAGCGCCGCCCGCACCGGGGTGCGGGAGCCTTGGAACCGCGCCTCCAGCCAGCGCTCGGTCAGCCGCTCGCCCGGCCCGATGTCGAGCGAGAGGATCATTTCCCGAAGCTGATCGTGGATCAGCAGCATCTGCGACATGCCGGACCTCCGTCTGTCGCCGCAGCATAGCGCCGGTGCACCAGTGCGGTCTTGCAAATCATATCCCATCTTGGTATCCCAAAAACATCTATTTCGGTATACCAAAAGGACGCGCCATGGGCCAGACCCTGTACGAGAAGGTCTTCAACCGCCACGTGGTCCGGGAGGTCGCCCCCGGGCAGTACCAGCTCCTGGCCGATCTCCACCTCCTCAACGAGGTCTCCAGCCCGCCCGCCTTCGAAGCCCTGCGCGAACGCGGCCTGCACGTCCGCCATCCGGGCCTCACCTTCGGCAGTTCCGACCATTCCATCTCCACCAGCGGCCGCGCCGACGATTTCGCCGACCCGCAGGCCGCGGCGCAGGTCCAGGCGATGGGCCGCAACATGGCGGAATTCGGCCTGACGTATTTCGACCCCGCGCAAGGCGAGCACGGCATCATCCACGTCGTCGGCCCGGAACGCGGCCTCACCCAGCCGGGCAAGGTGATCGTCTGCGGCGACAGCCACACCTCCACCCACGGCGCGTTCGGCGCTATCGCCTTCGGCATCGGCACGTCCCAGGTGCGGGACGTGCTGGCGAGCCAGACCCTGCTGATGGAGAAGCTGAAGGTCCGCCGCATCGAGATCACCGGCAGCCTCGCCGCCGGCGTCTACGCCAAGGACGTCGCCCTGCACGTAATCCACGAACTCGGCGCCAAGGGCGGCGTCGGCTTCGCCTATGAATTCGCCGGCGACGTCGTGGACCGCTTCTCGATGGAGGAGCGGATGACCCTGTGCAACCTCGCGATCGAGGCCGGTGCGCGCTGCGGCTACGTCAATCCCGACCAGACGACCTACGCCTACTTGCACGGGCGCGATCACGCCCCGCGCGGCGCCGCCTGGGACCGCGCGGTGGACGCGTGGGAGCGGGTCCGTTCCGACCCCGATGCCACCTACGACGACGTCGTCGTGCTCCCGGCCGGGGCGATCGCGCCGATGGTGACCTGGGGCACCTCGCCCGACCAGTCGGTGCCCGTCGGCGGCCATGTCCCCGACCCTGCCGCCGTGGCCGAACAGGATCGCGGCTGGACCAACGAGGTGCTGGGCTTCATGGGCTTCGAACCCGGCCAGCCGGTGCTGGGGACCCGGATCGACGTGGCGTTCCTCGGCTCCTGCACCAACGGGCGACTGTCCGATTTCGTCGCCGTGGCCGAGCAGATCCGCGACCGCGGCTTCCGCGTCGCCCCGCACGTGCGCGCGCTGGTGGTGCCGGGCTCGCAACGGGTGCGCGACGCGCTGGTGGCGGCGGGGCTCGATCGGGTGTTCGCGGACGCGGGGTTCGAGGTTCGCGACGCCGGCTGCTCGCTCTGCTGCGGCATGAACGCCGATCGCCTGGCGGCGCGGGAGGTTTGCGCGTCGTCGTCCAACCGCAATTTCCGCGGTCGGCAGGGCTCGCCCACCGGCCGCACCCTGCTCATGTCGCCGGTGATGGTGGCCGCGGCGGCGATCGCCGGCGAGGTGACCGACGCGCGCCAATTCTTCGCCCAGGCCTGAAGGAAAGGACCGATCGATGGCAAATCAACTGAACGACCGGCGGATCCTGCGCGCGACCGGCCGCAGCATCGCGCTCCGCGGCGATGATATCGATACCGACCAGATCCTGCCGGCGCGCTTCCTCACCGCCGTCACCTTCCGCGGCATGGAGGCGCATGTGTTCGCCGACGCGCGCGCCGCGGCCCGCGCGGAGGGTCAGGTCCATCCGCTGGACGATCCAAAATCCGCGGGCGCGCGGCTGCTGGTGGTGAACCGGAATTTCGGCTGCGGCTCGTCGCGGGAGCACGCTCCGCAGGGCCTGCACCGATCAGGAATCACGGCCCTCATCGGCGAGTCGTTCGGCGAGATTTTTGCCGGCAACTGCGTCGCGGTCGGCATGCCCTGCGTGCAGGCGGATGCCGCAACCATCGCCACGTTGCAACATCTGCACGAGACGGCGCCGCAGACGACGCTCACGCTCGACCTCGAGGCGCTCACGCTGACGGCCGGGGATCAGGTGTTTCCCGTTACCCTCGCCGCCGGGCGGCAACGGCAATTCCTGGACGGCACCTGGGATCCGACATCCGTCCTGCTGGCCGCCGGCCCGGCCATCGAGCAGACCCTGGCGGAGGTTCAGGCGCTCTATGGCTGAGACGGCGCGTGCCGCCCGCGGGTTGGTGACTCCACGGGGAAGCCGGTGACGGCGGCGCCGGGGCGCCGCCGCCGTCCCGCCTCAGAGCGTGAAAAAAGAAATCGAACTTGTGAATGAACGCCCGTTGAAAATGCTCGGGTTTCCGGGTGATTTCGGCAGAAGACGGGCATTCATTCACAAACTCTCAGTGCACCACCTTCTCCAGCGCCGCCAATGTCGCCGACATGGTCTGGCGGATGGTCAGCGGCACGAACGGATTCGTGTCGAGATCGGCGATCAGCGGCTCGCTGTCGATGAACGCCTTGCAGCTCGCCAGGATGTCCTGCGCTTCCTTGATCTGCGCCGCACGGGCGTTGGGATCGGTCGCGCCGGACGCTGCCGCGAGCCGGGCCGGGAGATTGGCGCCCAGCGCCGCGAGCACGGGAACCACCCGGGCGCGGAACCGGCTTTCGATCTCCCCGGCAAGCCCGTCGTCCTTGTAGGTTTCGACGAGCTGGGCGCGCAGCTTCTCGACGTCGGCTTCCACTTTGCCGCGTGCCACCACCCAGGCCTGACCCGACTTCGCATAGACGGTGGCGCGGTCGCCCCCGCCGTTGGCCCCGTTGGTAGCTCCGTTGGTCGTCCCGTTCCCCGACGTCGCGCCGCCGCCCGCGGCGAGCGCGTCGCGTAGCGCATCGAGGGCGGTTTCCGCCGCCGACCCGCTGCCCGCGGTGATGAACGCATTCGCCTGGCTTGCCATGCGTGCGAGGTCGCCCTTGCGCGCCGGATCGGGCACCGCCTGCACCTGGCGGATCAGATCGGCGAGCCGGCGCTTGAGTGCGACAAGATCGACGACGGGGGCGCCGTCGTCGTAGTTGTCGGTGTCGGTATCCTCCGGATCGTCGAGATCCTCGGCTTCCTTGCCGTCCACCATGAGCTTCACGCTCTTGAACGGCACCGGCTTGAACCGCTTCAGCATCTTCGTGAGCTTCTTCTTCAGCCCCGGAAGCTGCCGGCCTTCCAGCTGCAGGATCAGGACGCTCGACCGCTCGTCGCCCATCCCCTCGCCGTCATCCTGGCTCTCGCCTTCATTCTGCTCGGCTTCGATCTCGCCGGCCGCTTTCGGCGTCAACGCGATGCCGAAGGTCATCGCATGCAGGCCGGTCTCGCGCGCCAGCATGCCGGCGAGCCCCTTGCCGCCCTTCGCCTTGTTCACCGCAAGCCGGTGGTCCTCGGCCTTCTTGCCCAGCACCACGCCGAAGTTCATCTGCCCGGCGGAGCGCAGCCGCTTCAGGCTCTTCATCAGGTATTCGTGGTAGACGTCGGGATCGCTGAACATCCCGTCGTCGTCCTCGATGTTCTCGCCGACGAACTTGCGTTCGGCGGCGATCAGGCGGTCGAGCTTCTTCAGCGCGTCGACCGTCCAGTCCATCTCGGGCACGTTCTTGGCCTTGCCGGCCTCCGCGCTCACGGCCTTGGCCGCGGACTCGATCGCATCCAGCGCGCCGTTCGCCGCGGCACCCGCTTCCGCGTCGCCGGCCTGCATCAGCTTGCGCTTGGCGCCGTCGTAGTCCTTCAGCGCGTCGTCCAGCTTGCCGGCGGTTTTCAGGCCCTTCGGCTGGCTGTCCTTCCACCATTTGGCGGAAAAATCCGGTTGCTCGCCCTTCTTCATCGCGAAGCCCCTCCCTGGCGGCGCCGGCGCACCGGGCCGCGGCCATGACTGACGCGCCAAGCCGGACCGGGGACGGGCCACGCGCATGGGTCCATCCTCCGGCCACGACGGCCGGGCGGCACTATCGCACCGGCCGCCGACCGGTTCCAGGGAGAAATAAGGCGGGGATTTTCGGCCGACTCAGGCTGCCCGGCCGTAATACAGGGTCACGGTATGCGTCGCCTCGGCGAAGAACAGCCAGCGCTCCAGATAGACCCCCGCCAGCGCGCCCAGCGCGGCGAGCGGCAGCAGCACCACGCCGGCGCCGAGCACGCTGCCCACCGCCAGCAGCACGATCGGCCCCACGAACCCCACCGCCACCGCAATCCCGCGCAGCCGCGCGCCGTGCTTGCGTCCGATCGCGAATCCCATCTCGCGCAGCAGGTAGTTTTCTTCCGTGTGCGGCAGTTCCAGGCTGCGCACCTTGCCGAGGAAGCCGAGCCCCGTCGCGCTCTCGATCGTTGCCGCCGCCGGCGCCGCATCGATCGCGCGCCAGTAGCCGAGTTTGCCCACCAGCGCCGCGATCCCGGCCAGCACGCCGAGCCAGGCCGCCACCCGCGCCGCCTCAGGCTGCCAGAATACCGCGAACCCGGCCACGCAGGCCGCGCCGCTGAAGACTGCCAACAACAGGAAATTCGGCAGCACCGCGCGATGGTACCATTGCCGGACCGGCTTCAGCGACGCGTAGATCATGGCCTGCGAAGCGACCGTCGCCAGCCCGCCGGCCGCGGCCAGCAGCCCGAGCACGATGGTCACCGCCGCCCCACCGCCCGCCAGCGCCCAGGCCAGGGCGAAGCCGCCCGCCGGGGCGAACGTCACCAGCGAGATCACCCCTTCGCGCGACAGCCAGGAGGTCCGCCACTGCGACAGCGCCCGCCAGGCCCGTTCCGGGTGGCCGAGATGCAGCGTCGAGGCCAGCAACCCGGCCGCAGCCAGCGCCAGCGCCACCGCTACCGCCGGAGCCCCGAACCAGCCCGATCGCGGCAGCACGCCCAGCGCATCCAGCACGCCGAGCCAGGCCAGCATCCCATACCCCGCCCCGGCGGCGGTGGTGAGGAAGACGACGGAGAAGGCCGGGTTCATCGGCTGAGCGCCCGATCGATCCAGCGCAGCAGCGCATTGGCCCCGCCGGTCGGCACCGGCGCCTCGACCGGCTTCGCCGCGCGGGGCCGGGCGCCGCCGCGGCGGCAGATATTTGTTGACCGGCTTGTAGCCCATCTCCGGCATCAGATCGATAGCCGCCGCGCTCGGCCACCAGTTGCGAGACCGCGCTGTCGGGATCGCCGAGATCGCCGAAATGCCGCGCCTGCGCCGGGCAGGTCCGCACGCAGGCGGGGACGCGTTCCGCTTCCGACGATGGTCTCGTTGTAGATGCGGTCGACGCAGAGCGTGCATTTCTTCATCACGCCCTGCGTCCTCGTCGAACTCGCGCGCGCCATAGGGGCAGGCCCAGGAGCACAGCTTGCAGCCGATGCAGATGTCCGGCGTTGACCAGCACGATGCCGTCCTCGGCGCGCTTGTAGCGACGCGCCGGTCGGGCAGACGGTGACGCAGGCCGGCTCCTCGCAATGCAGGCAGGAGCGGGGGAAATGCACGGTGCGGCTCGTCGGTCCCCGTCGCCCGCCTCGTAGCTGTGGACGCGGTTGAACCACACGCCCGTGCGGCTTCGCGCCGTAGGGATCGAAATCGGTCAGCGGCGCGGAGTGCCCGCCGGTGTTCCACTCCTTGCAGTTGACCGCGCAGGCATGGCAGCCGACGCAGGTGTCGAGGTCGATGACGAGGCCGAGCTTCTTCGCGCCCGGCGGCGGAAGGCTGGTCATCGTCGGGTCACTCCGCAGCGGACGGGAGGGTGGCGGGCGCGCCGTAGCGCAGGATGCGCGGCACCGGGCGTTGCCCGGGCGGGCGCGGCAGCGCCGCCGGGTGGCGGCTGCGTCGCCGCCGGCGCCTCGGCCTTCTCGATCCGCACGCGCAGGTCGTACCAGGCCGCCTGGCCGGTGACCGGATCGGCGTTGGCGTAGCGCGTCGCCGCCCTGCTCCGGGCAGCAACTCGGAGATCACGTGGTTGAGCAGGAAGCCCTTGCGTCGACTTCCGGCGCATCCGGCGCCGAGGCTCCAGGCGCCGGCGCGCTTGCCGATCGCGTTCCAGGTCCAGACCGTGTCGCGGTTGACGCCTTCCATCAGCTGCACCTGGCCCTTCACCCGCCCGTGCCGGCTGATCGACCCAGACCCAGTCGTCATCGGCGATGCCGAGCGCCGCGCGCGGTGGCGCGGTGCACGTAGAGCCGGTTGCGCGCCGTAGGATCTGGCGCAGCCAGGCATTCTGCGAGCCCCAGGAATGATACATCGCCATCGGCCGCTGGGTGATCGCATGCAGCGGATAGGCCGCGCCGGTCGATCCGGCGCCTGTCCTCGAACGGCGGGTACCAGATCGGCAGCGGATCGAAATAGCGTGCGCGACGCGCTCGCGATGCGTCGTCCGGCGGCTGCACCGCGCCATGGCCCTGCGGCGGCCAGGCGGAATTTCTGCAGCGGCTCGCTGTAGAGCTGCAGCACGATCGGCTCGGTCGTCGCCGATGAAGCCCATCGCCTTCGCCTCAGTCGAGATAGGCCGCGTTGGCGTGCTTGTAAGTAGCGCTGCCTCCGGCGGGTGGCTCGTGCGACCAGAAGCAGCCGTTCTCGACATAGCGCTGCGAGCTGGTCCGGATTGGGCGCGCCCTCGCCGCACTGCGGTCGCCGTCCGCGCCGCGCCAGCCGGCGAGCGGGCCGATGCCCGGGCGCGCGCTCGTGGTTGACGATGTAGTCGGCGTAGTCGCCGGATAGCGCCGGCGCCGCCGTCGTCCTTGACGAAGCCCGGCAGCTTCGAGCCGCGCGCCGAGGTCGATCAGCACGTCCTGGAACGGCCGCACGTCGCGGTCGGGCGCGCACGCACCGGCTGGCGGATCGCATCCGCCGGCCCATCGGCGCTGCCGATCGGCCGGTCGAGCAGCGAGATGCAGTCCCAGCGCTCGAGATAGGTCGTGTCCGGCAGCACCAGATCGGCGTAGGCGCACCATCTCGGAGGAATAGGCATCGGAATAGATGATGTGCGGGATCGTACTCGCCGGTGGCCGGGTCCTTGTCGGTCAGCATGCGCATGGTCTCGGCCGGGTTCATCGCCGAGTTCCACGCCATGTTGGCCATGTACATGAACAGCGTGTCGATCTGGTAGGGATCGCCCGCCCAGGCATTGGCGATCACCATGTGCATCAGGCCGTGCGCGGCGAGCGGCGCCTCCCAGGAGAAGGCCTTGTCGATGCGCACCGGCGTGCCGTCGTCGTCGAGCAGCAGATCCTCCGGCCCGTGCGGGAAGCCGAGCGGCAGCCCGGCAGCGGCGTGCTCGGCTTCGACTGCCGCTTGCCGGCCGGGCTTCGGCGCCGGCGGGATCGGCTTCGGGATAGGGCGACTTGTAGCGCCAGGACCGCCGGGCGCATCGATCGCGCCCAGCAGCATCTGCAGCAGGTGGATGCGCGCGGCAGGTCTGGAAGCCGTTGGAGTGGGCGGAGATGCCGCGCATCGCGTGCATCGCCACCGGCCGGCCGACGCATCTTCTCGTGCCGCCGCCCGGCCGCAGTCGGTCCAGGGCTGATCGAGCTCGATCGCCTGCTCGAACGCGACGTCGGCGAGTTCGGCGGCGATGCGGCGGATCGTCGTCGGCCGGGATGCCGCAGCGTTCGCGCCACCGCCTCCGGCGCATAGCGCGCGTCGAGGTAGCGCTCGGCGAGCAGCTGGAACACCGGCACGCGCGCGGCGCCCGTCGGGCAGGCGTGAATTCGCCCACGACGCGCGGCGCGATCGCCGGCGTGGCGGCGTCGCTCGGCGGCCTCCGCTGTGCGGTCCCAGACCAGCGGCTCGGCCGTCGGCGTCGCGCGCGAACAGCCCGTCATCGGCGCGCGCCCGGCGCTGTCGATCACCAGCCAGGCGGCGTTGGTGTAGCGGACCAGGAAGTCGAGATCGATCCTGTCGGCGCGCAGCAGCTCATGGACCAGCGCCAGCACGAACAGCCCGTCGGTGCCGGGGCGGATGCCGATCCACTCGTCGGCGATCGCCGAATAGCCGGTGCGCACCGGGTTGACCGAGACGAATTTCGCGCCGCGCGCCTTCAGCTTGCCGAGGCCGATCTTGATCGGGTTGGAATCGTGGTCCTCGGCGACGCCGAACATCAGGAAGTATTTGGTGCGCTCCCAGTCCGGCTCGCCGAATTCCCAGAAGGAGCCGCCGATCGTGTAGAGCCCGGCCGCCGCCATGTTGACCGAGCAGAACCCGCCATGCGCGGCGAAGTTGGGCGTGCCGAACTGCGTGCGCCCACCAGCCGGTGAAGCGCCTGGCTCTGGTCGCGCCCGGTGAAGAAGGCGAGCTGCTTCGGGATCGGTCGCGCGGATGTGGCCGAGCCAGTCGGCGGCGATCGCCAGCGCCTCGTCCCACTCGATCTCCTCGAACTCGCCCGACGCCGCGCTCGCCGACGCGCATCAGCGGCTTGGTGCAGCCGGGCCGGCGAATACTGCTGCATGATGCCGGCCGAGCCCTTGGCGCAGAGCACGCCCTGGTTGACCGGGTGGTCGCGGTTGCCCTCGATGTAGCGGATGCCGGCCGTCCTTCAGGTGCACCTTGATGCCGCAGCGGCAGGCGCACATGTAGCAGGTGGTGTATTTGACCTCGTCACCCACCGGCGGGGACGGGTCGATCCGTTCCACCGGGTTGGAGTAGCCGGTGGTCCGCCTCGAAACTGCGCCGCGCATGCTGCCCCCTCGGTTTCCTGCGGGCTTTGTGGGAGCGGGCGGCGGGTTCGGCAACCCCCGGGAGGGTGGGATCGGCCACATATTGCTCCCGTTGTCAGGTGCGGCGGAAAATCCGTCCGGCCCGCCGGGGCACGGGAGACGGAACCGGACGGGAGGCGGGCGGTCAGGCGCAGTCGGCGCGGTCGGCCGCCAGATCGAGCTCGATGCGCAGGTGTCGGCGCACCATCTCTGGCCGCTTCTCCCGCCCGTCGGCCACCAGCCGGATCAGCCCCGCCTGTTCCAGCTTGTCGAGCGTACGCGAGAGATTGCCCTGGTCGCGCCCGGACCGCACGGCGAGCTCGGAGACCGAGCGCGGCGCCTCCTGCGCGATGGTGGCCAGCAGGGCGCGGTTCTCCGGCGTCAGCAGCCGCATCAGCGAATCGACTGACATCCACAGCCGCGGCGCGTGCTTCAGGTCCGCCTCGCCACGGGCGGCGGCGCGCAGCTTCGCGCGCATCTCCCGCGGGGAGGCGAGGCCGGGCAGGCGGTCCGGCGTCACGGGCGGCGTGCCGGCGGTGGGTGTGCCAAGCGTAGGGGTGTCGAGGGTGGGCGCGCCAAGGTTGCGCGGGCCGGGGACGGACGTGGCCGGGCTGTGCGGGGACCGGCGGAGCGTGACAGGTTGCGGCATGGCAGGGTCCTCCGTGACGGGTCGGGCCTACCGGCTGCGCAGGTGCTCCGGCAGGAATGCGTCGATGTCGGCGAAGAAATCCGCGAGCAGGGTTTCCACGCCGCGGAAGTCATACGGCACGGTGGCAAGGCCGCCGTGCCGGTGCCAGTGATCGAACGCGGCCGGCCCCGCGCGACCCGGCACCAGCGGCGCGTGGCTGTTGTCGTAACGGACCAGGCAGGCATCGTCCGGCCCGAGGAACGTGAGCGCGTATTTCAGCCCGGCCGGACGCTCCGGCGAGGCGTCCACCGCGCGGGCCGTGATCCGGTAGCGATGCCCGGTCTCGTAACGGTATTCCAGCCCGTTGCAGTCCAGGAAGAAGGCCCGGCCGTAATCCAAAGGGCGGTCCCCCGCAAGGATGAGAGGGGCGGATCATCGGGCGGGTCCCTTAGCCGGAGGTTGACGGCAGCGGCGAAACCATAAGTATGTTATTCGAACACATATGTCAAGCCTCGATCGCCGGGCGCTTCCGCCCCCCTGCGTCAGAACCAGTTCGCCTTGTCCACCTGGTTGCGCAGCGCCGTCCCTGCCTCGAACGCGCGGCAATTGTCGCGCAGGATCGCGTAGCGCCGCTCGTCCAGATGCGGCCCGTAACCGGCGGTGTGCGGCGTGATCAGCACCCCCGGCATGGTCCACAGCGGATGGCCCGGCGGCAGCGGCTCGGTCTCGAACACATCGAGGCCGGCACCGGCGATCTCGCCCGCGGCCAGCGCGGCGGCGAGGTCATCGAGGCGGGTGGTCCGGCCGCGGCCGATGTTGATGAAGAACGCGCCGCGCTTCATGCGGCGGAAGCGCTCACGCTGCATGAAGCCCTCGGTCGCCGGCGTGTGCGGCACCGTGAGGATCACGAAATCCGCCTGGCCGAGCAGGTCGTCCAGCGCCGCGACCGGGTGCAGTTCCGCGACACCCTCCGTCGGCGCGGTCCGCCGCGCGTCGGTGGCCAGCACACGCACGCCGAACGCGGCCAGCAGACGCGCCGCCTCCGCACCGATGCCGCCCAGGCCGACGATCAACGCGGTGGCCTCGTCGAGCGCGATCACGCCGGTATCGAGCGGGCGCGGCGTCCATTCGCGGCGCGCCTGCGCCGGCAGGTAGGTCTGGAAGTCGCGCGCGAAGGCCAGCACGAAAGCCAGGATGTGGGCACCGATGTGGTCGTTGTAGATCTCGCGCATGTTCGTCACCGCGACAGGATGCGCGACCAGTTCCGGATAGTAGTATCCTGCCGGGGGCGCGGCCTGCGGGGCGGCCAGCCAGCGCAACCGGCCCGCCGCCGCGAGCATCTGCGGGTTCAGGGTGCCGAACGCCGCCTCGGCGGTGGGAATCGCCGCCGCCGCCTCGGCCTCCGTCGCCGCCGCGACCACGCGCACGAACGGCAGCTCCGCGGCCAGCCGCTGCGCCCAGGCGCTTGTGGTCTCGGTTTGCGGCGGCAGCATCAGAAACGTGAAGGGCATCGGCAGGCTCCGTAGCGGGGAAGCCGTGGAGGCTACCGGCCCGCGGCCGGCCGGGCCAGAGCCGGCGCCGCACGCGGCGACATGCCTGCACCGCGCCGCCTTCACCCTCCGTTTGCAATTGCACGCCATCCTCCGTGGCCTGGACGGGGAGATGGCATGCAACGCAGACAGGCGATCGGGCTGATGGCGGCAGCGTTGCTGCTGCCGGGACCGGCGCGGGCCGAGCCGGACGGGCGCCCGGTCTCGCTCATCGTGCCCGATTTCCCCTCCGCGCCGGCCGGGATCGCGGCGCGCCTGCTGTGGTCGCCGCTGGCCCGTGCGCTCGGCCGCGCGGTGACCCTGGATTTCCGTCCCGGCGCCGGCGGCATCACCGGGCTGATGGCCGGCGCCCGCGCCCGCGCCGACGGCAGCGCGCTCACCCTGCTGACGCCGGCGATCGCCGCCGCACCCTGGCTCGCCAGCCGGATGGACAGCGAGCCGGGGGATTTCGCCCTGATCGGGCGCATCAGCTTCACGCCGGAGGTGCTGCTGGTCGCAAACGGAAGCCCCTGGCGCGGGCTCGCCGACCTGCTTGCCGCGCTGCGCGCCGCTCCGGGGCGAATTCGCACGGCTTTCGACGGCGCCTGGACCGGTGCCGAGATCGCCGAGGTGATGCTGCTCGACCGCGCCGGCGTCGCCGCCCGCGCGGTTGCCGGGCTCGATGCGGCTGCGGCGCTGCGCGATCGGCAGATCGGCTTCGCGATGCGCCCGCTGCCCGGGGCGCTGGCGGCACTGGCCGAGGGCGGGGTGCGCGCGCTTGCCGTTTCGGGCCCGCACCGGGTTGGCGCATTGCCGGACGTGCCGACGGTGCGCGAGCAGGGGGTCGACGTCGCGCTCGGCGGCTGGCTGGCCCTCGGTGCCCCGGCCGCGGCGGAGAAGGCGCGCCTCGTGCCGGTGCGCGACGCGCTGGCGGAGGTGTTGGCCGACCCGGCAGTGCACCAGGCGCTGGCGGCGGCCGGATTGCCGGCCGCCTGGCTGCCGGCCGGGCCGGCGCGGGCGGAGATTGCGGCGGAGTACCGCGCGCTCGGCCCGCTGTTCACCGCGATGGGGGTGAACGTACGGCAGACGGCGGTCGCCGCACGCTGAGGGAGCGCACGGACCCAGGCGCGTGCGCCTGAAGGCCTTCGATTACGACCGATCTCCGCCCACTGCGGGCGAAGCGTGTCGCAAAAACCTGGTCCGCAGGCGCGGCGCCCGGGCAACGCTTCGATCGACCGCGGGCGGCGCCCTTACCGCCGGGACATGTCGGCAATCGGCGCGCAATTGGTTCGGCCCTGAGCCACGCAGTCCTGGATCGCCACCACGCGGACAAGCCGCCCCACAAGGAAGACGCCCGCCACCGCCAGGACCAGGATCACGACGCCCGCCAACAAGGTCGCACGGAGCGAGGAGGGCTCGGGCTCCGGGTCCTCCGGGATCGGCAGGTCCGGCTGGTCGCGCGGCATCCTCGTCGCTCCACCCCGCCATCGCGGGCAAACCCGATTCCGCCCCGGTCTGCCCGCCCATCGCCGGGCCGGGCCGTCATGCCGGCAGCCTCACCCCCCGATCGCCGCCGCCACCCAGGCCGCCGCCGCCAGCACCGCCTGGTCCTCCCCCACCCGCCCGACGAGCTGGATCCCGAGCGGCAGCCCGCCCGGCCCCGGCCCGGCCGGCACCGTCACGCAGGGCACGCCGAGGCTGGTCCAGATCAGATTGAACGCCGGATCACCAGTCCAGGCGAGCCCTTCCGGCGCCTCTCCCGGCGCCGACGGCGTCAGCAGCACGTCCAGCCCCTCCATCGCTTGCGGGAACGCCTCCCGGGTGCGCCGGAACACGGCGTAGGCACCGGCCACCGCGGCCTCGTCCTGCGCCAGGCCGAACTCCAGCCGGTCCATCAACTCGGCGCTGATCCCCTCGCGCGCGTGCGCCAGCTCCCAGCCCAGGGCGTGGGCGCTCTCGCGGTTCATCACGATGGCATGCGCCTCGGTCAGCGCGGCAAATGGCGCCGGCAGCTCGCGATCCGCCAGCACGGCCCCGGCGCGGCCCAGCAGGCCGCCCACGCGCGCGAACAGCGCCACCGTCTCCGGCCCCCCCTGCTCCCACGCCGGCGAGCGGCAGAGGCCGATGCGCGGCGCCCGCTCCGCCCGCCGATCGGGGTCACCGAGGTGGCGGCGCGACACGGCGGCGGCGAACAGCGCGCAATCGGCCACGCTGCGGGCCATCACGCCCACCGTGTCCAGGCTGTCGGACAGCGGCTTCATGCCGGCCCGGCTGATCAGCCCGAAGCTCGGCTTGTAGCCGACCACGCCGCAGAACGCCGCCGGCCGGATCACGCTGCCGGCGGTCTGGCTGCCGAAGGCCAGGGGGAAGAAGAAATCCGCCACCCCGGCGGCCGAGCCCGACGACGAGCCGCCCGGCGTATGCGCCAGATTGTGCGGATTGCCGGTGGGGCCCGGCTTGCGGGTCGCGAACTCGGTCGTGACGGTCTTGCCGACCACTGCCGCCCCGGCGGCGCGCGCCCAGGCCACCGCCGCCGCATCGGCCCGCGGCCGCCAGCCGTCCCAGATCGGGGAGCCGTAGGCAGCGGGCATACCGGCCGTATCGAACAGGTCCTTCACCCCGATCGGCAGGCCGTGGAGGGCGCCTTCCGCGCAGGACGCCGCGGCGGCGCGCGCCACGGCGGGGTCGAACCAGGTGAAGGCGCGCACCGCCGCTTCCCGCGCGGCGATGCGGTCGAGGCAGGCCTCCATCAGCGCCTCCGGCCGCAGGCGGCCCTGGCGGATGCGCTGCGCGGCCTCGGTGGCGGTCAGGCGGGACGGGTCCATGGCGGCGTGGCCTCCGGCAATGGGTGGGGATCGGGGCGGGTGGGGCGGTCCCGATCGGATCGGCGATCTCAAGATCAGCCGTGTCAAGAGATCAACCGTGTCAAGACTGGCGCGGCGCGGCGCGGCAGTCCATGGTCCACCGATGCAGGCCCGGCCCGATCCTTCCGCGCCCCACGATCATCCCGCCGATTCAGTGGCCGGCACGCCCCGCGTGCGCGCCGGGACCGGCCGCGACGACTGGCCCACCTACCTCGTGGACGCCGGGCCGGAGGAACTGCCCGCGGTACGCGGGCGGGATCTCGACCGTGCCTGGCACGCAGCGCGGCAGGCGGCGCTCGCGGAGGCCTGGGACACGATCCGCGGCTTCCGCTTCCGCCGCGCCGATGGCCGGATCACCGACCTCGTGCTCGCCGATCCCGACGCCTGCTGCTGGGTGGGCGCAGTCGACCGGTTGGCCGGCCTCGGCTCGCGCCAAGGCCTGTCGCTCTGTCTGCGGCTGCTGGCGCTGGTCGACCTCCTGGCCCGCGCACCCTGGACCGCCTCGCTGTGCCGGCTGGCGCGCGACGGGGCGGAGCTTGATCCGCGGCTGCTGCGCCTGGCTGCCGTCGCGCCGCTGTCGGCCGAGGCACGATTCGACGAAGCCGCCTTTCGCGCCGCACTCGCCGCAGCACCGCCCCGCCTGATCGGAAGCCTGTCATGACCCGCCGCGCACTGCACCTGATCCCGCTGCTGCTGATTGTCGGCTGCGCTGCCGCGCCGCCGGAGTCGGTCACCGAGCGCGATACGCGCGCCGCCTGCCGCCGCCAGGCGGAGGAGGTGTACCGGCTGCGCCATCGCGACCAGATCTACAGCGTCCCGAGCCAGGACGCCCCGCAGTCCGGCGCGATCGGCCTGCCGCTGCCCACCACCGGGCTCGCCGACCAGTTCGAGCAGGAACGCGAAATCAACACCTGCGTCCACGATACCGGCACCGGCACCGCGCTGAAGCCGTGATGGCGCCGCCCCGCTTCCGCGCGGGCGGAGCGGGTGGCGTGCCACGTCGACATCGCGCCGGGACGGGTGTTCCCTCCCCTCCCCCGCAAGGAGGGTAGAGAGGCGGGCTATTGGCACCCGTACTCCCGGCACCAATGACCGAAGGCCTTGACCCCACGCCCGCCGACCCCTGACCGTACCCCCATGACCCTTGTCCCAGTCCCCTTGTCCGAGGTCGTGCGCCTGGCCGAGGCCGAGCGGATCGCCGGCCGCGCGGAAGCCGCGGCCGCCCTGCTCGGTCGGGCGCTCGCCGCGGCGCCCGACAATCCGGAGGCGCAGCACGGCCTCGCGCTGGTCGCCTTCCAACAAGGCCGGCTCGACGAGGCGCAGGCGCTGGCCCGCGCCGCGGTGGCGGCGATGCCGGACCGCCCCGCCTGGTGGCGCAACCTCTGCACCATCGCCGAGCGGCGCGGCGATGCCGCGACCGCACTGGCGGCCGCCGAGCGGGCGACAGCACTCGCCCCGAACGATCCCGACCTGTGGCACGCGCTCGCCCTGGTGCAGTACCGCGGGCGCGACCCCGAGGCCGCCGCGGCCAGCGCGCGCGCCGCCCTCGCCTGCGACCCTCAGCACGCCGGCGCCCATGTGGCGCTCGCCGAGGCGCTGCTGCTGCGCGGCGACTTCGCACCCGGATGGGAGGAATACGAGTGGCGCTACCGCCTGCCGGGCGCGCCGCCGCCGGTGCCCGAGCTTGGGTGCCCAGCCTGGGACGGGGCGGCGCTGCCGGGGGGACAGCTCCTGCTGGTGGCGGACCAGGGCTATGGCGATGCGATCCAGTTCGCCCGCTACCTTCCCTGGGTGGCAACGCGCTGTGCCGCAATCGTCCTGGTGGCCGCGCCGGAGCTGGCACCGCTGCTGGCGCCCCTGCTCGCCCCGCTGCGGGACCGCGGCACCTTGCTGACCGGATGGGCGGCGGTGGCGGCCCACGCCGCACCGTTCGCCGCCTGGGCGCCGTTGTCGGGGGTGCCGCGCCTGCACGGCACCCGGATGGCGAGCATTCCCGCCGCGGTGCCCTACCTGAGCGCAGCGCTCCCGCGGGTCGCGGCATGGCAGGCGCGGCTGGACGCGCTGGCGCCGCGGCCGGCGCGCCGGGTGGGCGTGGTCTGGGCCGGCCGGCCCACCCATCCGAACGATGCCAACCGCTCCGCCCCGCCGGCGGCACTGGCACCACTGGCCGCGGTGCCGGGGGTGACCTTGGTCTCGGTGCAGCAGGGGCCGGCGGCGGCGGGCGCGCGGGAAATCGCACCCGGCCTGCCCGAGCTGGGCAGCGCGATCGGGGATTTCGCGGAGATGGCGGCAGCCCTGACGGCACTTGATCTGCTGATCACGGTCGAACTCGGCGCCGGCGCACCTGGCCGGGGCGCTGGGCCGGCCGGTCTGGGTGCTGCTGCCCTACGGGCCGGACTGGCGCTGGCTGCTCGACCGGGCGGACAGCCCCTGGTACCCCACCGCCCGGCTGTTCCGCCCCGTCCGTCCGCGCGACTGGTCCGGGCTCGCCACCGCGGCGGCGGCGGCGCTGCAGGACGCGGCGTTGCAGGACACGGCGTTGCAGGACTGGGCGTTGCAGGACTGAGCGTTGCAGGACTGGGCCGGGGCGTCGCCGCCGGCGTGACCGGCGGGCAGCGCGCGTGCCTTGCTGCCGCCCGCCATGCCGGTCGTCGCGGGCCGTCGCGGGCCGGCCGCTCCCGGACCAGCCGCTCTTCCTGGCCGGCCTCCGCACGGCTGTGCTCTGCATCGGAAGTATCTCCGACCGCCGGCCACCCGCACGGCGCGCGCTTGCCGTCGCTCCGGCCTGGGCCGTACAAACCCGCGGTTCGCAACCCAAGGAGGCGCACGTGAGCAAGATCATCCGGACCGAGCCCAATCCGATCCTCGCCAAAGCCGTGGAATTCCACGGGTTCGTCTATCTCCAGGGGGTCACCGCCCGCGATCCGGCCAAGGACATCAAGGGTCAGACCGCCGAGGTCCTCGAGCAGATCGACGCCCTGCTGGAAACCCACGGCACCGACAAGACCCGACTGCTGACGGCGCAGATCTGGCTCAAGAACATCACCGACCGGGCTGCCCTGAACGAGCTCTGGACCGCCTGGCTGCCGACCGGCGGCGCGCCGGCACGCGCCTGCGTGCAGGCCGAGCTGGCCGACCCAAAGCTGCTGGTCGAGATCATGGTGACTGCTTGCAAATAGCGTGACCGCTTGCTGGCAAATAGCCCGCCGCGGCGCCGGCGGGCCCCGGGCCCCCGGCGCGGCGATCATGGCGCGCCGATCACGGCGCGCTGACCGCCGACCTCCTAATCAGGAGTTAATTTAGGATAATAGTCCCTGCATTGACAGTTGTCCACAGGGGCCAGAATGGAAACTGCGGCGTTTTGGTCACAGTCCAGCGCTTTTAGGATTGCCAACTACGCAACGCAGCGGCTACCGCCGGTCGGGTCTGGGGTAGACAAGGATATCTGGGGATGGTGAGCAAGGCAGCCGCGAGGCAGACGTCGTTGCGCGTGGCATTGCGAGCAACATCGCTTCTGACTTTTGGCTGCTTTGCTTTCCTCGCGGGAGGAACCGCCGCCGTTTCCCCGGCCCACGCCGCGGCCCACCACATCGTTCGGCGCTCGCGCCGGCCAGAGGGGCATCCGGTTGCGCATTCTGTGGTGCGCGCCCCGGTCCACCACTGGGTGCAGCGCATCGCCTACCGGCATCCCCCCGCTCACCGCATCGTCCACCCCGCCTGGCACCCGGTCGTCCGTTTCGTCCGGGTGCACGGGCGGCTGGAACGGGTCGAGCATATCGTCCGTCCGGTCACGCGCCGGCCAGCCTGGTACCACCCGGTGCAGGCGACGCGCATGTCCTGCGTGCCATTCGCCCGCGCCAATTCGGGCATCGACCTCGCGGGCGATGCCTATGCGTGGTGGAACCACGCCGCCGGCGTCTACGCCCGCGGCGATGCCCCGGTTCCGGGCAGCGTACTGGCGTTCCGCGCCAACGTGCGGATGCGGCTCGGCCATGTCGCCGTCGTCAGCCGGGTCGTCAACCGACGGGAGATCGAGGTCGATCAATCCAACTGGGGCGACGGCGGCCGTATCACCCATGATGTACCGGTGATCGACGTCTCGGAGGACAACGACTGGACCGAGGTGCGGGTGGCTCTGGGTGACGGCCGCTACGGCTCGGTCTATCCGACCTATGGGTTCATCTATGATCGCCCCGACACCGGCACGATGCTGGCGCGCCGCACCCCCGCGCCCGAGCTCGCCGCCAATCCCGCGCCGTCCGACCTGCGCGCGCTCCATACGGATGGTGGTTACCGGGGCGGCGAGCAGGTCGCCGAACTACCCGGTCCGCTGCCGGCACCGCCGCACTGGCCGACGCAGCTCGGCCATCGCCTGCACACCAATTTCGTACACCACGACGTACGGCACGTGACCTATCGTCACCCGGTCGTGTCTCACGCCGTATCCCATTGGACGCCGCATCACGCCCCGGTGCACCACGTCGTGCTGCATCGCCTCGCACCGGCGCACGGGGCCGTCGCGGCGCGCTGAGCGTCCCAGGTTTCCGGCCGCACCTCGGGCCGCCCGCCGGACCCCGACCGACGCCAGAGCCGTAACCGGCGTACGCAGCGGCAGAGCCCGCCGGGATCAGGCCGCTGCCCGCACCTCGACCGTGACGTGCGACAGCATCGGGAAACGGGCCAGCCGCGCGTGATAGTGCCGTGCGTCATGCGGCCCTTCGGTGGTCACCGCGAGAATCGCGCCGAGATGTCCCGGCCCCAGCCGCCACAGGTGCAGGTCGGCAACCCGATCGCCCTCCTCGGTCACCAAGGCGCGGATGGCCGCTTCCAGCCGCGCGTCCGGTGTCATGTCGAGCAGGATCGCCCCGGTGTCGCGGATCAGGGTGTAGGACCAGCTCATGATCGCTCCGGCGCCGACCAGGCCGGCCAGCGGGTCCATCCAGCGCCAGCCGAAGGCCGCCGCCGCGCCCAGCCCCGCGATCACCATCACCGAGACCGCCGCGTCCGCCATCACGTGCACAACCGCGGCGCGCAGGTTGTTGTCGCGATGGGTGGTGTGGTCATGCTCCTGGAACACGTGCCGCGACTCGAACGGCCCGTCCGGCCCGGCGGTGCGCAGCAGGACAGTGAATTCGTGCGGCTCGGGGATGGTCTCGCGGCTGACCAGGCCGTCGTGTTCGGGCGCGCGGAGGAAGGTGAACCGCTGACGCGACCCGTCCGGCCGCTCGGTCTCCGCCGCCGTGCCGGCCGGGTCCAGCCCGGGGCCGCGCAGGCGGAAGACGGGCGGGACGCCGTCCTCCAGGATATCGAACCGCAGCGCGCCGGCCGGGATGGCGATGAGGCGCGGCGCCTCGCCATGCGCGTGGTCGTGGCCCGTCCCGTGATGGTGATGGTGGTGCCCGCCGCCGATCAGCAGCCAGGCGCTGACGATGTTGACGATCAGGCCCAGGGCGGCGATCGGGATCGCCGCGCGGAAATGGATCGGTACCGGAGAAATGAAGCGACTCACCGCCTCGAAGGCGATCAGCGCGGCGATCAGCGCCAGCACGATCGCCGAGGTATAGCCGGCGAGATCGCCGAACTTGCCGGTGCCGAAGGCGAAGCGCGGGTCGGTCGCATGCGTGCGCGCGTAACGATAGGCGAGCGCGGCGAGCAACAGCGCGCCGGCATGGGTGGACATGTGCAGCCCGTCGGCGATCAGCGCGATCGAGCCGAACATCGCCCCGCCGGCGATCTCCGCCGCCATCATCGCGGTGCAGAGCGCGATGACGGCCCAGGTCCGCCGCTCCGCCTCGGCATGGCCGGCGCCGAGGAAGACGTGGGAATGGGCGGCGTCGGTGTCGCTCATGGCCGGCTCAGCGCAGGTAGCTGCGGACGAGGTCGAGCAGGACCTCCGCCGCCGGCTCGTTGAGCGCGCCCGGATGGGCGATCGGGTCGACCAGATGGGTGCGCACGTGATCCTCCACCACTTCCGCCATCAGCCCGGCCATGGCGCCGCGGGCACCGGCGATCAGATGCAGCACGGGTTCGCAGCCGGCTTCGGCGAGCAGGGCGCGCTCGATCGCTTCCACCTGGCCGCGGATGCGGCGGACGCGGGCGAGGAGCTTCTGCTTGTCGCGCACCGTATGGGTCATGCGCGTCGTATAGGGTAGGGGTCTATCCGATGTCCAGCGCGGGTGGAGTGGCCGCCCGGCGGGTCAGTCCGCCCGGAAGCGGTAGCGGAAGCGGGTCCCGTCCGCCTCCACGAGCCCGGCCGTCGGCGTCGGGAAATGGATCGGCAGGATCAGGGTGTCGGTGTCGGCCACGGAGCCGAGGAACCGGCGGCGGGAAGCGGCGGCTTCCTGCGCGTTCCAGTCGAACACGGTGGACCAGTCCGGCTCGCGGCACTGCAGCGCGTGGTGCATCATGTCGCCGGTCACGACCGCCCGCTGGCCGCCGGAGCGGATGTTGACGCAGCAATGGCAGGGCGAGTGGCCCGGCGTCGGCGTGAGCCACACCGTGTCGTCCAGGGTGAAATCGTCATCGACCAGCAGCGCCTGGCCGGCGTCCACGATCGGGCGGCAATTGTAGCGTCCAGACATTGCCCGGCGGGTTGGCGCCGCGGGCGGTCGCTTCCTCCCAGGCGGCGTATTCGCGCTGGTGGAAGACGTATTTGGCGTTCGGGAAGGTCGGCACCCAGCGGCCGTTCACGCAGCACGGGTGTTCCAGCCGCAGTGGTCGATGTGCAGGTGGGTGCAGAACACGTAGTCGATATCGGTCGAATTTCAGGCCGAGCGCAGCGAAACCGTCGAGCCAGGGCTGCTTGGGGAAGTCCATCGGCGCGGGGATAGCCCTTGTCCTCGCCGGTGCAGGTATCGACCAGGATGGTGTGTTTCGGCGTGCGGATGACGAAGGTCTGGTAGGTGATGACCAGGCGGTTGCTGGCGGCGTCGTAGACGACCGGCGGCAGAGCATGCGAGGTGCGGGCGGCCGATGGCGGCGGTCGTAGGCGGGGAACATGTCCTCCGGCGCGCGCCAGGGGCCGTCGCGTTCGATGATGCTGGTGATGGTGACGTCGCCGAGATGGATCTGGTGCATGGGGCGGGCCTTTTGGTGTGATGGCATGGCGCCCGAGCTTGTGGCATGGCGCCGGGACGATAGGCGCCGAGGCTTGCCGCGGTCCCCTCGCGCGGCCATTGATCCGGCCGCGCCCGAGGCACCGGCCTGCTCCCGACCGTGCTATGCTTGGTACGTCATTTTTGGAGTTGCCGGCAATGTTCGGGCATCTGATCCCGCTCGCCGTGACGATGCAGTCCGGCAAAGGCTGCCTGGCGCTCCTGCTCGGGTCCGGGGTCTCGCGCTCGGCCGGCATCCCGACCGGCTGGGAAGTGACTTCTTGAATTGATCCGGCGGGTGGCTGCGGCAGAAGGCCAGGACGCGGGGGCCGACCCCGAAGCTTGGTTCCGGGATAAATACCATACCGATCCGGATTATTCGAACCTCCTGAAACAACTCGCACCGACTCCGGCGAGCCGGCAGGCGCTGTTACGCGGGTTTTTCGAGCCGAACGCCGAGGAACGCGAACAAGGGATCAAGATGCCGTCGGCCGCGCATCGCGCCGTCGCCGATCTCGTTCAATCGGGTGCGGTCCGGGTCATCGTCACCACCAATTTCGACCGACTGCTCGAACTGGCCCTGCAGGACGCCGGTATCACGCCAACCGTGGTCACGAACGACGACAGCCGCGCGGGCGCCGCGCCGCTCCCCCACACGCCTTGCACGATCATGAAGGTGCACGGCGATTACCTGGACTCGCGGATCAAGAACAGCCCTGCGGAACTTGCGTCCTACAGCCCTGCGATGACCCGGCTGCTGGATCGCGTGTTCGAGGACTACGGTCTGATCGTTTGCGGCTGGTCGGGCGAATGCGACACGGCCCTGATCGAGAGGCTTCGGAAGGCCGAACGGGCTCCTTATCCGGTCTATTGGCTGATGCGGGGCGAGCCGGGCCCTGCCGCGCGGGAGATCATCGCGACGCGGCACGCGATCGTCGTGCCGATCGACGGGGCCGAGACGTTCCTGCCGGATCTGGCGGAACGGGTACGGGCACTCGACGACCTTGCCGGCGGCCGCCCACTGACCGCCCAGGCGGCAGTGGCGATGATCAAGCGGCTGATGGCCGAGCCGCGATTCGAGATCCGGCTGCATGATTTCCTGACCGCGGAATTCGCGCGATCGATCGCGCAGATCAGAGCGGCGAACATCCTCACCGGCGAGGGACCTTGGAGCGGGGCTGAGTTCCAGCGCCGTCTGGCTGGCTGCGAACACGTGATGCAGGTACCGGCCGCGCTCTACGCCGCCGCGGCTTATTGGGGCTGCGAAAGTCGCGGCCTCCAGCTCGGGTTCGAGAGATACTGGCCGCTTTGCCCTGACTCGCTTGCCGGCAGGTCTGACTATCTGGACCTTGCCGCCTATCCCGCCGTCCTCGCGTTCTATGCGGCAGGGATCGCGGGCGTTCTTGCCGGCCGTTTCGATCTGTTGGCCGGGATGAGCGGGTTCGCGGAAGGCCACCCGCGCCGATGGCCGGAGGACGCCGACGGGAAGCCGCTTCCCTGGGCCTACCTGGCGTCGGCCAATTTGCCGTTCCTCTCCCTTGCTCGTGACCGACCGGCAGTGCTCGGGTTTGACTGCGAGCCGGCCGCCAGCAAACGGATATTCGGGTTCCTGCGTCCGCTGCTTAGCGAATACGGCGCCGACGACGCAGCCGTGGTCCGTGCATTCGATCGATTTCGAATATCTGGTCGCCCTCCTGCACGCCGATTTCCTGCTCAGGCTTGAGACAAACTCGACGCATCAGCTTCTACGGTTTGTCCCGATCGGCGCGTACGTCTATCGAAGAAGAACGGTCTACCGAAGCCAGGTCGCCGGGCCGGCGCCGCCGGACGGCGCACCCGCCGAAACGAGACGTGACATTGTCGAGCAAGGAGAGCGTTGGCCCCCGCTCGCGGCCGGGCTGTTTGGCAGGGACAGCCCGCGCGCCCAAAAGGCGGCAGACTACGTTGATCAGTCATTTGCCCAACGCAACATATCACTTTGAACGGCCGGACCGGCACCGCTTCCCCGAAGCCCGGATGGGCGCGTCCAATCGTGGAGCCAGCCCAATCCCCTTGAAGTAAGGCTTCCTATGCCTTACCCTCTGACTGCCAGCAGCCGTCCACAGGGGCCAGCATGTCACTGCAACTGACCATCACCGCCAAAGGCCAGGTCACCCTGCGGCAGGCCGTGCTCGCGCATCTGGCCACCAAGCCGGGCCAGAAGGTCGAGGTCGCGCTGCTTCCCAACGGCAGGGTAGAACTCCGCGCCGCCGAGGCCGCCCCCGCCATCGCCCGGCTGCGCGGCGCGCTGCGCCGGCCCGGCCGGCGGCCGGTCTCGCTCGCCGAGATGCAGGACGCCATCGAACGCGGCGCGGGGGAATGAGGATCGCGGTCGATACCAACGTACTGGTCCGCTTCCTCACCTGGGACGACGCGCCGCAAGCCGCCCTCGCCGCGCAGGCGATCGAGGCGGCGGAAACCGTCGTCCTGCCGACCGTCGTTCTGTGCGAAACCGTCCGGATCCTGCGCCGCGCCTACAAGCTGCCGCCGCGGGAGATCGCCGCGACCCTGCGCGACCTGATCGACAGCAAGACGGTGGAGGTCGACCGCGTGGCCGCCGAAGCCGGGATTGCGCTGCTGGAACGCGGCGGCGATTTCGCCGATGGCGTGATCCTGTTCGAGGCAGAGCGGGCGGGAGCCGCGCACCTGGTGACGTTTGATCGGGCGCTGGGGGCGCTGGCGGACCCGCGCCAGGTGCGGCAACTCGACCCGGTCTGACCCGGTCCGGACCGCATCCCGTTCGCAGCTCCAGATGACCAGACCATTGCCGGCGTCGGTACAACCCGCACGGCCGGAGGCGCCGAGTTGTACACCGGCTCGGGCCACATCGGCCCGAATCCGACCCTGTTGTACAACCCCGTGGCGGCAGCACCTCCGCCCGGGCGGCGCGGCTACTCTGCCGCTTTCGGCCGCCTCGGCGCCGGCTTCCGTTTCGCGGCCGGCTTCCGCACCGCCTGCGCCGGCCCGCCCGCCGGCTTCGGCGCTGCCTTTTTCCGCGCCGGCCGGGGGGCTGTCGCCGACGCACCCGCCTCCTTGCCCGCCGGCGCCGGCTTCGCCGCCCCTTTGCGCGCCCCCGCCGCCTTCTTCCCCGCCGCTCCGCGCGGCTTCAGCGCCTTGCCCTTCTCCTTGAGCAGCGCCACCGCCTCATCCAGCGAGATGTCCTCGATCAGCACCCCGCGCGGCAGGTTGGCCACGATGTTGCCGTGCTGCGCGTAAGGCCCGAACCGCCCCTTGCGCACCGACACCGGCGCCGCGTCCTTCGGATGCGGCCCGAGCGAGCGCACGCTCGCCAGCTTCTTCGCCAGCAGGTCGACCGCCCGGTTGATCCCGACCGACAGCACGTCGTCATCGCGGTCAAGCGACCCGTACACCGCCCCCATCCGCACATAGGGCCCGAACCGACCGATCCCGGCCTCGATCGGCTGGCCCGTCTCCGGATCCGGCCCGATCACCCGCGGCAGGGACAGCAGCGCGATCGCCTGCTCCAGGGTGAGCGAATCGCCGTCCATCCCGCGCGTCAGGGAGGTGCGGCGCGGCTTGGGCGCCTTCTTGTCCTCCCCGTTCTCGCCCTGCTGGACGTAGAGCCCATAGGGGCCGCGGCGGACGGTGATCGCCTCGCCCGTTTCCGGATGGTGGCCGAGCTCGCGCATCCCCTCCTTCAGGGTCTCGCCGTTCTCCTCCCCGTTCTCGACCGCGAGCCGCCGCGTGTACTGGCAGGCCGGGTAGTTGGAACAGCCGATGAAGCTGCCGTAGCGGCCGAGCTTCAGCCCGAGCCGCCCATTGCCGCAGGCCGGGCAGGCGCGCGGGTCGGTCCCGTCTTCGCGCGCGGGGAAGAAATGCGGCCCCAGGTCGCGGTCGAGTGCCGCGATCACGTCGCTGATCTTGAGGTCCTTGGTCTGCTCGACCGCCTTGGAGAACGCGTCCCAGAATGCCCGCATCACCGCGCGCCAGTCGGCGGTGCCGCCGGCGATGTCGTCGAGCTGCTCCTCGAGCGCGGCGGTGAAGCCGGTCTCCACGTAGTGGTCGAAGAAGCTCACGAGGAAGGCGGTGACCAGCCGGCCGCGGTCCTCGGGGATGAAGCGCCGCTTGTCGAGCCGCACATACTTGCGGTCCTGCAGCACCGTCAGGATCGACGCGTAGGTGGAGGGCCGGCCGATCCCGAGTTCCTCCATCTTCTTGACCAGCGAGGCCTCGGAATAGCGCGGCGGCGGCTGGGTGAAGTGCTGGCTGGCGGTCACGTCGCCGCGGGCGAGCGGGTCGCGCTCGGCCATCGGCGGCAGCATCCGGCCCTCGTCCTCCTCCGCCGCGTCGTCCTGGTCTTCGCGGTACAGCTTCAGGAAGCCGTCGAAGGCGACGATCGACCCGGTGGCACGCAAGGTCAGCCCCTTGCCGTCGGTCACGTCGACCGTCACCTGGTCGAGCTCCGCCGAGGCCATCTGCGAGGCGACCGCCCGCTTCCAGACCAGCTCATAGAGCCGCCGCTGGTCGGGCGTGAGGAACTGTCCCACCTCCTCCGGCGTGCGCGCCACGTCGGTCGGGCGGATCGCCTCGTGCGCTTCCTGCGCGTTCTTCGCCTTGGCGGTGTATTCGCGCGGCGCGCCCGGCACGTAGTCGGGGCCGAAGGCGCCGCGCACATGGCCGCGGATGGCGTCGATCGCCTCGCGCGCCATCTGCACGCCGTCGGTGCGCATATAGGTGATGAGGCCGGTGGTCTCGCCGTCCAGCTCGACGCCTTCATACAGCTGCTGCGCCACCCGCATGGTCTGCTGCGCGCCGAAGCCGAGCTTGCGCGAGGCCTCCTGCTGCAGGGTGGAGGTGGTGAACGGCGCCGGCGGGTTGCGCCGGACCCGCTTCTTCTCCACCGAGCCGACGGTGAAGCGCCCCGCCTCGACCGCCGCTTTGGCGCGGTTCGCCAGCGCCTCGGTGTTGAGGTCGAACTGATCGAGCCGCTTGCCGTCCAGATGCGTGAGCCGGGCGGTGAAGGGCGCGCCGCCGGGGGTCGTGAACAGCGCCTCCACGGTCCAGTATTCGCGCGGGCGGAAGACCTCGATCTCGGCTTCGCGCTCGCAGATCAGGCGGAGTGCGACCGACTGCACCCGCCCGGCGCTGCGGCTGCCGGGCAGCTTGCGCCACAGCACCGGGGAGAGAGTGAACCCCACCAGGTAGTCGAGCGCGCGACGGGCCAGGTAGGCCTCGATCAGCGGCTGGTCGAGGTCGCGCGGCGCGGCCATGGCGGCGCGGATGGCGCCGCGGGTGATCTCGTTGAAGGTGATGCGGCGGACGTCGATGCCCTTCAGCGCGTGCTTCTCGGCCAGCATGTTCTTCACATGCCAGGAGATCGCCTCCCCTTCCCGATCCGGGTCGGTGGCCAGGTACAGGGTCTTGGCGCCGCGCAGGGCCTTGGCGATGGCGCCGACCTGGCGTTCGCCACGGTCGTCCGCCTCCCAGTCCATGGCGAAATCCTGGTCGGGACGGACCGAACCGTCCTTGGGCGGCAGGTCGCGCACATGGCCGAAGCTCGCCAGCACGGTGAACTTGTCACCGAGGTAGCGGTTGATGGTCTTCGCCTTGGCGGGGGATTCGACGACGACGACGTCGGTCATTTTGTCCTGTGCGTCGGGGCTTCGTGGTCAGGCCAGCAGCGCCACGCGCTGCCCCGGCAGGGATTCGATCCGGCCGGCGAGTTCGAGTTCGAGCAGGGCCGCCAGCACGGCAGCCGGTGACAACTGGCAGCGGCGCAGCAGATCGTCAACCGCCGTGGGGGCCGGGCCGAGCAGATCGGCGAGCCGGCTCCGCGCTGCGGCGAGTGCTTCGGGCGGCGGCTCACCGGCGTCGGCGAGGTCGGCGCCATCCTCGGCCAGGCCGCCCCCGGGGACATCTGGGGCGGCACCACGGGCGAAAAGAGGCGCACGCGCCAGGCCCTGGCGGAGCGGGTGGTCGGGCAGGTTGTCGAGCACGTCGGCCGCAGTCTCGGTCAGGTGGGCACCCTGGCGGATCAGATCGTTGGAGCCGCGCGCGCGCGGATCGAGCGGGGAGCCGGGGACGGCAAAAATCTCCCGCCCGGCGTCCTGGGCGAGCCGCGCCGTGATCAGGCTGCCGGAGCGCAGGGCGGCTTCCACCACCACCACGCCGAGCGCCAACCCGGCGATCAGCCGGTTGCGGCGGGGGAAATGCCGGGCCTGGGGGGCGGTGCCGAGCGGGGCCTCGGCGATCACTGCGCCGCCTTCGGCGATCCGGCGCTGCAGATTGGCGTGCTCGGGCGGGTAGGGACAGTCGAGCCCGCCGGCCACCGCCGCCACGGTATGCCCGGTGGCCAGTGCGCCGGTATGCGCCGCGCCGTCGATGCCGCGGGCGAGCCCGGAAACGACGACGAGCCCCGCCTGCGCGAGATCGGCCGCCAGCGCCTCGGCCACCCGCACGCCGTTGGCCGAGGCGTTGCGTCCGCCGACCAGCGCCACCGCCGGGCGGGCGAGAAGGGCCGGATCGCCGAGGCAGGCGAGCACCGGTGGCGCGTCAGCCAGCAAGGCCAGCAGCGGCGGGTAGTCCGCCTGGCCCAGCACCAGGAAACGGCCGCCAAGCCGGGCCAGGCGCTCGCGTTCGTGCGCGATCTCGGCCGCCGTCGGCACCGCGGGCGGGGTGGGCCGGCCGCCGTCACGCGCCAGCGCCGGCAGCGCCGCGATCGCCGCGGCAGGGCTGCCGTAGCGGGCGAGCAGGCGGCGATAGGTATGCGGCCCCACCCCATCGGTGCGGGCAAGTCGCAGGCAATCGGTGACGGGGTCGTCGGGCGTAGGCCGGCGGCGCATGGCGCTGGATCCTCGGGCGGTGCGCCGCGAGGTCAGGCGCCCTGGCCGATCCTCGGCTCGGTGCCCGCCAGCAGGCGGCGGATGTTGGCGTGGTGGCGGACGAACACCAGCACGGCAATCGCCAAGGAGAGCTTAACGACCCCGGGGCCGGCCAGCAGCGCCGCGGCTGCCGGCGCGACCGCGAAGGCCGTCAGTGCGGCAAGCGAGGACAGCCGAGCCAGCTTCGCCACCACCAGCCACACGGCGCAGGCCACCACCCCGACCGGCAGTGCGGCGCCGATCAGCACGCCGAGCCCCGTCGCCACCCCCTTGCCGCCGCGAAACCCCAACCAGATCGGGAACAGGTGCCCCAGCACCGCGCCGGCCCCGGCCCACAGCGCGGCAGCGGGGCCTCCAATAGCGCCGCCCAGCAGGACCGCCCCTACCCCCTTGGCGCCGTCGAGGACCACTGTCGCCGCAGCGAGACCCTTGCGCCCGGTGCGCAGCACATTGGTGGCGCCGATATTGCCCGACCCGATCTGGCGGATGTCGCCCAAGCCGGCCGCGCGGGTCAGCAGCAGTCCGAACGGGATGGCGCCGAGCAGGTAGCCGAGCGCGACGAAGGCCTCCGGGGGCATCGGTCAGTCCAGGATCGTGGTGGGAGTCATGGTGCAGGTCGTGGCGCGATCCGGCGCGGTCGGCCGCCGACGGAGTCCCCGCGCTCGCGCCGCAGCGCTGCCGCCGACACGACCGCCGGGCCCGATGGATGGGAGCGGGGCCCGAACGGAGGTAGCTTGCATGGCGCAATCATGGTGTGAGCATAGGCGAGCGGGCGGCGAAATGCCACAGCACCGCGCCATCAAGCCGCCCAGGCGAAGGCCGACAGTCCTGCTTTTGCCTGAGTAAGAGCGAAGCGCGCGGCGAGCACGAAAGCCGTCCCATCATCACCGGCCCCGGGTCCGGATTGACGGATCCGCCACCCCGGGCTCACGGTTGACTCGAAGATGGACTCTCCGTCCGAGAGGGGATCGCCCGCATGACCCTGCACCTCCGCCCGCTGCACGAGCTGTTCGCCGCCGAGGCGACCGGCGTCGATCTGCGCACGCCGATCGACGACGCGACCCTGGCCGAGCTCGTCGCCGCGCTCGATCGCCATGCCGTGCTGGTGCTGCCCGGCCAGGCGCTGAGCGATGCGCAGCAGATGGACTTCAGCGCCCGGCTCGGCCCGCTGGAGACCACGATCAAGGCCTACCGGCCCGACCATAAGGCACGGCTCGATCTGCATATCTCCGACGTGTCGAACCTCGATGAGAACAACCGGATAATGGCGCCCGACGACCGGCGCCGGATGAACGGGCTCGGCAACCGGCTGTGGCACACCGACAGTTCCTTCAAGGCGATCCCGGCGCGCTATTCGCTCCTGTCCGCCCGCGCCATTCCGGGTGCGGGCGGGGAGACGGAATTCGCGGACCTGCGCGCCGCCTGGGACGCACTGCCCGACGCGATGCAGCGGCGGGTCGAGGGGCTGGTGGCCGAGCATTCCATCCTGCACTCGCGCGCCAGCATCGGCTTCACCGATTTCTCGGCCGAGGAACGCGCGCGGCTGCAACCGGTGCCGCAGACCCTGGTGCGGACGCATCCGGGATCGGGGCGCAAGACCCTGTATCTGGCCTCCCACGCCGGTGCGATCCGCGGCATGGCATTGCCGGAGGCGCGGCTGCTGCTGCTCGACCTCATGGAGCACGCGACGCAGCGGGCGTTCGTGTACACGCATCGCTGGCGGCTGCACGACCTGGTGATCTGGGACGACCGCTGTACCATGCATCGGGCGCGCGAATACGACGCCACGGTGCCGCGCGACATGCACCGCACGACCGTTTCGGATGGCGTTTCCACCCTCGCGCAGGCCGGCCTGGCGGCGTAGCGGGCGGCTTTTCCACCGGCCGGGGTGGCGGCTGCCGCGAGACACCTCGTTCCCGCACCGGGCCGCCGGGCGCAATTTTTTCCATGTCCCGGCCCGCGGGTCTGCCTAATGTGGCGGGAACCGCAAGCGTTCACCGCATCCCATGCACACCACCCGGCTGCTGCAAACCGCCGCCCTCTCGGCCAGCGACCACCGCTGCACGGCCGGTCCCGCGGACGCGCCGTTTGCCGAATGTCACGACGGATTTTCGCTGGCCTACGTGCGCCGCGGCAGCTTCGGCTACCAGGTCGGGGGCCAGGTGTTCGATCTGGTGGCGGGCGCGGTCCTGATCGGCCGACCGGGCGCGGAGTATGTCTGCACGCATGCGCACCACGCCGGCGGCGACGAATGCCTCTGCTTCACTTTCTCCGCGGAAACGCTGGACACGCTGGGCGCCCCCGCCGGCGGATGGCAGGCGGGGGCGTTGCCGCCGCGCGCCGGGCTGATGGCGCTGGGCGAGACGGCGCAGGCGGCGGCGGAGGGCGACGGGCACCTCGGCCTCGACGAAGCGGGGCTGTGGTTTGCCGCGCGGTGTCTCGCCGCCCTGTCCGACCGCCCGGCGCGGCCCCGCGCCCCCGCCCCGCGCGAGCGACGCCGCGCCGTGGAGGCGGCACTGTGGCTGGACGCGCACGCCCAGGACCCGATCGACCTGGCGCGCGTCGCGGGGATCGCCGGGCTGAGCCCGTTCCATTTCCTCCGGCTGTTCGCGCGGGTCACCGGCGTCACGCCGCACCAGTACGTGGTGCGCCGCCGGCTGCGGCATGCGGCCCACCTGCTGGTACGCGGCGACCTGCCGATCACCGAGATCGCGTTCGAATCCGGCTTCGGCGACCTGTCGAATTTCGTCCGCAGCTTCCATCGCGCCACCGGCCAGTCGCCGCGCCGCTTCCGGGCCACCGCGCGCGGAGAGCGCAGGTTCCGCCAAGAACCCCCGCCCCGCCGCGAGGCATGATCCGCCGGGGAGGCGGCGCGCACCGGTAATCGACCCGGGTCGAGATTTCCGCCGATCGCCGATTCCGGCGCGGCGCACCGCAAAATCGGGCCTCGTCGAGAAATCCGGTAGTGGGTCGGTTTGAATTTCAGCTTCCGACCCAAGTAATACCAACCCGTGCGGGTTTTGACTCTCGCCCTTGCGTGCCGGCCCGGGCCTCCCGTCATGGCCGGCCCTGAGCCGGCCATCTACCCCCGATCGTCCGTGCGCAGATGGCCGGCTCAGGGCCGGCCACGACGGGACGGGTTCGAGGCTGACAGTACGTCAGCCTCTTGGCGGGTTGGTATAAGATATTCGCGGCTGGCCCTACGAAGCCCAAAAGCCGACATTCGTGCATCACGCGGCGATAGCTGGTTAGATCGCGGCTCCTCAAGCATCCGGCGTGAGCAGACTAAGCGGCCTCGGTCTCTTCATTGGTATTCTCGAACGGAAGATACCCTTTATAGACCAGCTGATTGCGGACTACCGACGGGTGCACGCCGAACTTCCTTGCAGCTGCCTGCATAGCTTCAGGTGTGGGATCATTCACATCAAGCACTCGCTGGAGGTCATCGAAAGGGCATAGCAGACCGTGCGCGAAAGCGCGCTGGAACTTTTGGCGGTCGGTCTTCGCCCGACTGGTGATACCAAAGCAGGCGCCCTTCTGCCATGCAGCATCCCCGAACAGTCGAGCCAACTCGAAGCGGCGGTCGTATGACTTGTAAGTCTGCAGGGCGACGCGAGACTTAGTTTCATAACCAATCCTGGCGCCGTACGGCAGCTTTCTCGCGGTCGCGGTGGCCGATTTCAAATCGTCCCACCGCGCCTTAAAAATATCTTCGATGGCTTTGTGCCTCAGCAGACCTCTTGGGACACCAATGATAGACCTGAGTTCTTTCGCAGCAAATTCGGCCATTTGCCATGGACTCGCATACCTCGGAAAATTCCAGTCGCGAGTGAGGCCATCTGCCAAACTTAAGTCGACCTCAACTTCCGACTCGCGCGTGGCCTCTATCACCAGGCTCAAGAATTGCGCCGAACTTGCTCCGGGCTGCGCATGTGCCGCTTCCTCGACGCCGTCCTCACCAGCAACGTCGTCTAGCTTGACCAATGCATTAACGACCTCGTCGGGTGCGGCATCTGGATCGAACCCTAGACAAGCTTCTAAGCGTCGCCAGGCGGCCAATTCTGGATCCTGGCGTTCGATAGCAATTTGCTTAAGCAGGACTTCAAGCGCTTTGCCGTCCACCGTCATGGCGCAGTTGTAAAGAACGGCTTCAAAAAAACGATCCAATTCCGGCTCGTATTCGTGCGCGGCGACCATGCCTATCTTGAAGTCAAAATAGGATTGGGGACCACCGACGATATTCTTGCCGACGCTCGGGGCGAAGGCAATGCGGTCTCCGACGCTGAAGATCATCACAGGAGGCCACAGTGCGCCGCCGCTTGCCGAATTCAACTCATGACGCAGGCGCCAGTCCACCGAGGGGACCCTGAAATCTTTGATCGTTTCCCAGCGTAAACGCCACCAATTGTCTGCCAGCCAAAGCGCCAAGCCAGTGGAAGAGGCCCGGAAGTAGTCCCTAACCGTTTGCTTTTCGGTATCCGCAATTCTTGAGATGACTCTTTCTCCCACACGGAGCGAGATCTTAGCCGTGTCGTCGCTACCCTCCGAAAAATCGGCAGAAAATTCGAAGTATCTGGGAGAAGTCATCTGTAGAAGGTCTCCGCTGCTGCAATGGCAGCTTGGGCGTTCGGATCTTGATCTATCGGAAATTCGCCTTCTGCGAAAGCGATCTCCCTGGCTCTGACCAAAACATGTCTCGCGAAAGCGTCTCCCGGAAGTAGGGGATAGCCGTGATACTGGGCTTGGCCAGAGTTGGTAATTCGGAGTTCAAAGATCCAGCCACTCTGGTCAATCGTCCAGAGCATGCTTGGGACATTCCCGTCATTCTGATCCGACCAAAGTCCGAGCATCACCCCGCGCCTGAGAAGATCGGGAATTCGGATGCAGTCGTCCTTACCGAAGTCGGCATGCGCGTCGCAGTACGTCCGTTCGACGTCCGGGCCGCTGTAAGGCGTGAGTTTGTAGGCCATCGGATTGAACTTGTGCTTTGAGTAGGGGCCGTAGGTCACGCGCGATGAGAACTCCGCCCGAGATATTGTGGCGGGCAGGATGGCACACAGTCGTCGGTTCGCGTTGTTCCGCGATCTTTGAGTTACAATCCGCGGTGCCGGCTTTTTTCTGGACACTACAAACTCTTCATGCGTTCGGTGTACGCCACGTTTACCCCTCCTGGCCCAGATCGTCATAGCTTAACGTACATCTGCTTTATCCGATATCGCTTCAAAAGCCGGCCGTCCGCTTCCCACCCAATCCAGAAGTTCAAACTGGCCCACTACCAGAAATCCGCTTGACACGGCGGCGGATTCGTGTTCCTGTTATGTTCAGGACCCACGCCGCCTTCTCCCCTCCCAACACCAGCGGCTGGGCCCTTGCCGGGCGCTTCGCCCGCTTCATCAGCGGGCTGCGCGAGGTGGTGGCGGTCAGCATCGAGCACAACCCAGCCCTGATGAGCATCGCGGCCCGGCTGTGGAACCGCCTCACGGAGGCCGCCGAGCGCTTCGCCGTCATCGCCGCCCATCCGGTGGCAAGGACCCGCCGCCGCCCCGCCGAACCCGCCCCCGGGCCGGAAGATGCGATGCCCGGCCGCAGGATGCCGGCGCGCCCCGTCAGGCCGCGCCGCACCCTGCCCCGAGGCTTCGGCTGGCTGGCGCGGATGGCGCCGGAAACGGTGCCGTCCGGTGTCGACTTCGCCTATCTCCTGGCCCAGCCGGAACTGGCGGAATTTCTGGCGACCGCCCCGCGCCTGTGGCGCGTGCTGCGCCCGGTCTGCCGCATGTTCGGCATCACCCCCTCCGAGACCCTGCCGCAACCGCCGCCCACGCCCCCGCGGCGCGCGCCGGCGGCAAGACCCGACCCCGAGCGCCTGCGCCGGCAGTCCGAAGCCGCGGCGATCCGCGAGCACGGTCCGCTCGGCTACCGCCCCCCGCTTTTCGGCTTGGGCCGGGATTCGCACGTCCATATCGTTGCGATATCGCAACGTAATTGCTCACATGACCGCCCGTCACCCCACTTCCGGGCCACCGCGCACGGAAAGCGCAAGTTCCGCCAAGAACCCCCGCCCCGCCAAGGGGCATGATTCGCCGGTAACCACAGGAGGCGATCATGTTCGACCATATCGGGCTGCGGGTGACGGATCTGGCGGCGAGCGCGCGGTTCTACGAGGCAGCGCTCGCGCCCCTGGGCTACGCGGTGTGTGCCCGCGACGCCACGTCCGTCGGGCTGGGTCCGCCGGAGGCGCCGGCGCTGTGGCTGCACCATGCCGTGCCCGGATCCGGGTCGGGCACGCATGTGGCCTTCCGCGCTCCGGACCGGGCCACGGTCGCGCGGTTCCACGCCGCCGGGCTTGCGGCCGGAGGACAGGACAACGGCACGCCCGGGCTGCGCACCGACTATGCGCCGACCTACTATGCGGCGTTCCTGATCGATCCGGACGGCAACAACATCGAAGCGGTCTGCATGGGCTAGTGGTCCGATGCCAACGCCTGCTTCGGGGCGTTGGCTGAATCGGCCCACAAAAACAAGCTCGTGCGCTGACCCATGCTGAATCATCTGTTGGTGTCAAAGCACGAGAGCACGATCGACGCGGACAGACGTTCCGCAGACATGACCTCAAGCAATGTCGCTCCGGAACGGTGGAGGCCCCTCGGGTCCGAGGGCGTCGCCCTTCGGAAGCGAGACCAACGGGCTCGGCCATCGGTGGGCAAACTCCGCGGGCGGCCGCGATCGTTGCCCGCGCGCGACCCGTCGGGCGGTCAAGGTCCGAAGCGAGCCGATTGACCGAGATCAAGGACCGCTCCGGACTCATGCGTTCTCTCCTGACGCGGCGCCGCATCGGCAGCGCCGCACGCAAGGAGCAAAGACAATGACATTGCGACGTTTGGCCGCCGGTCTGCTGCTCGCTCTGCCGTTCGCCCTGGGGACGGCGCAGGCGCAGACCGCGCCGGAGACGCCGGTCGGCCTGGCAGCGGGCACCTTCATGGTTCGGCTGCGGGCGATCGGGGTGATCCCGGAGGACAATTCGAGCTCCATCTCCCTGATCGGCGGCTCGGTACACGCCTCCGCCCAGGCGGCGCCGGAGGTAGATGTCTCCTATTTCCTCACTGACCATATCGCTTTCGAGCTGATCGCCGCCTCCACCGAACACACGATCACGGCCACCAACACGGCGCTCGGGAAGGTCGACGTGGGCAGCACATGGATCCTGCCGCCCACCCTGACCGTGCAGTACCATTTCATGCCGCACAGCCGGTTCAGCCCCTATCTCGGCGCCGGATTGAACGTGAGCTTCTTCTACGCCAGCCACGCCGCGGGCGGGACGGTGACCAAGCTCGGGCTGGACAACGCGGTGGGGCCGGCGCTGCAGGCCGGGTTCGACTACAACGTCTCCGGCCACTGGTTCGCCAATTTCGACGTGAAGCAGATATTCCTCAGCACGACGGCGCATCTGAACGGCGGCGTCATCCTGGCGAAAACGGCGCTCGACCCGCTCGTGATCGGCGCCGGCATCGGCTACCGCTTCTGAACCGGGGCGGCGGGCTGGGAGGGGTCGGCCTTCACGGCCTGGCGGCCGAAGGCGCCCCCGCACCACCACCCATCATCCCGCCGGCGCCGAGGCCCGGCAGGATCGCCCCGGCCGTGGCCCGCTGCTGCGGATCAAGGGTCGCCAGCAATTTCTCCGCCGCGGTATGAACGGTGTCGAACGCCTGCTGCCGCGCCTGGAACATCTGGTTCATCAACTCCCGGCGCTGCGCCCACGTCGCCTGCGGCATCTGCGCGGCGAACGCCTGGTGCAGCCCCTGCATCTGGGTGGCGACGCCGGACACCGTGTCGGCATATTGCTTCCAGCGCGGCTCGTCCTCCCTGGTGATCACAAGCTGCGCCTTCAGCGCGTCCAGGTAGGAGGCCATGTCGCCGCCGCCGCGATGCGCGTCCGGCCCACCCCAGGCGCCCCCGCCCATGCTGCCTCCCATCATTCCCATTCCGCCGGGCTGACCGAGGGCGACGCCGGTCCCACCGGCCAGCACTGCCATGACCGCGGCGACGGCGAAGCGACGGATGCTCCTGCCTTGTTGCAGCATTGGTCTTCTCCTGGCTCCTCGCACTCCGAGCGGCGAGTAACCCAGGCATCCTGCCAGAGCGGCGGGTCATGGGACTTGACCTGGATCAAGCCGTCGTGCGTGCGGGCGTCGGGATCGGATCAGGCCCGCTCGTTCCGGCGGCAGTCGCGCGCAGGGCCCTTGCCGCGGTCGCTACATGCGTCTGCCGAATATTTGAACCGGCGACCTCATGTAGCGCCGGGTTCCCGGATGCACATGATGCCGGACGCGCCGCGGCCGTATCTCGGGGTGCGTGACACGACAGGAGGGGGGCCAGCCCATGAACCGCAAGCTCACGATCAGCCAGCACGTCGGACCGGCGGGCGGCTGGGGGTCAGTGAGGTCTTTGGCCGGCATCCTGCTGCGGACCGGCGTGCCGTTCGGCGGGAGCCTCGTTCTGACGCATCAAAACAAGCCAGGCGGATTCGCCTGCGTGAGCTGCGCCTGGGCCAAGCCGGCACGCCCGCGGCCATTCGAATATTGCGAGAACGGCGCCAAGGCGACGGCGTGGGAGATCACACGGGCGCGATGCACCCCGGAATTTTTTGCTGCCCACACGGTTGCCGCCTTGCGGAAATGGACAGACCACGACCTGGAGATGCAGGGACGGCTGACCGAGCCGCTGCGGTGGGACGCTGCCACGGACACCTACGTCCCGGTGTCGTGGGAAGCGGCATTCCGCGACATCGGCCAGGAACTGCGCAAGCTGGATCCGGCCCAGGTGGTGTTCTACACCTCCGGCCGTGCCTCCCTGGAGGCGTCTTACATGTACGCGCTGTTCGCCCGCATGTACGGCACCAACAACCTGCCCGACAGCTCGAACATGTGCCACGAAAGCACCTCCGTTGCCCTGCCCGAGAGCATCGGCGTGCCGGTCGGCACCGTGACCCTGGAGGATTTCACGGCGACCGATTGCATCTTTTTCTTCGGTCAGAACGTCGGCTCCAACAGCCCGCGGATGCTGCACGACCTGCAGGACGCGAGCCGCCGGGGGGTGCCGATCGTCACCTTCAATCCGCTGCGCGAGCGCGGACTGGAACGCTTCGTCAATCCGCAGTCGCCGACCGAGATGATCACCGACGCCTCCACGCGGGTCAGTTCGCAATACCATCAGGTCAAGGCCGGCGGCGACATCGCGGCCATTCTCGGCATCTGCAAGGCGCTGATCGAAGCCGATGACGCCGCCGCCGAGGCGGACGGTCAGCGCGTGCTGGATCACGCGTTCCTCGCCGAACACACGCACGGCTTCGAAGCCTTCGCCACCGAGGCGCGCGCGCATACGTGGTCCGCGCTGGAGAGCCGCTCCGGCATCACCCGCACCGCCATGGAAGCGGCAGCCGCGGTGTACGCCCGGTCCGATCGCGTCATCGGCATCTACGGCATGGGGCTAACCCAGCATCGCGCCGGCGTCGAGGCGGTGCAGATGGTCATCAATCTTTTGTTGTTACGTGGCAATATCGGCAAGGTCGGCGCCGGCGTCTGCCCGGTCCGCGGGCATTCCAACGTCCAGGGCCAGCGGACGGTGGGCATCACCGAAAAGCCGGAGCTGGTGCCGCTCGATAGTCTGGCCGAGCAATACGACTTCCAGCCGCCGCGCGAGAAAGGGCTGAACACGATCGAAGCCTGCGAAGCCATCCTGGACGGAAAGGTGAAAGCCTTCATCGGGCTCGGCGGCAATTTCGTCCGCGCGATTCCCGAGCGGGAGGCCATGGAGGATGCCTGGGAACGGCTGGGATTGACCGTGCAGGTGGCCACCAAGCTCAACCGCAGCCACCTGGTCCACGGCGCCGTGTCCTACCTGCTGCCCTGCCTCGGCCGCATCGAGGTCGACGTCCAGGCGACCGGCAAGCAGGATGTGAGCGTCGAGGACAGCACCGCCTGCATCCACCGCTCGCGCGGAGTACGGGAGCCGGCCAGCCCGCATCTGCGCTCGGAAATCCGCATCGTCGCCGGGCTCGCCAAGGCGACCCTGGCCCCGAATTCGCGCATGGATTGGGATGCGTGGACCGGCGACTACAGCCTGATCCGCGATGCGATCGAGACGACGTACCCCGACCGCTTCCACGAGTTCAACCGCCGCTTCGGGCAGCCCGGGGGATTTCACCGGCCGATCGCGGCGCGGGACCGCGTCTGGAACACGTCGACCGGGCGAGCCAACTTCGTCGTGCCGAAAAGCATGCGTGAAGACCGCGACATGCCGGAGGATCGGCGGGATGTGCTGCGCATGATGACCCTGCGGAGCAATGACCAATTCAATACGACGGTCTATGGCTACGATGACCGCTTTCGCGGCATCCACGGCAGCCGCATGGTGGTGCTGATGAACCGGAATGATATCGATCGTCTGGGACTGGACGAGGGCGTTGACGTGACGATCGTAACCGCCGCCGACGATCGCGACCGTCGCATGGCCGGATTCCGGGTGGTCCAGTACGATATTCCGGATGGCTGCATCGGCACCTATTATCCCGAGGCCAATGCGCTGATCCCACTGTGGCATCATGCCGAGCGAAGCAAGGTTCCGGCGGCCAAGTCCGTGCCGGTGCGCGTGTTCCGGTCTGCCTAGGGGCAGGCAGCATCACGCGGCTTCCGACGCGCCGGGCATAGCGCGTCGCCGCGACCCACACCAGGAGGAGAACCCTCATGCCGCGCGGAGACAAGTCCAAATACACCGACAAGCAGGAACGGAAAGCCGACCACATCGCCGAGAGCTACGAGCATCGCGGCGTGCCGGAGCCGGAAGCCGAGCGGCGAGCCTGGGCGACTGTCAACCGGGACGATGGTGGCGGCAAGCGCGCCGGCGGTTCGGGGCAAGGCAAGGAAACCGGCCACCCGGCGGCGCACAAGGGAGGACGCAAGGGCGGTGCCGCCGCGGCCTCGCGCCCCGCGGCAAGCCGCTCGGCGTCGGCGAAGAAGGCGGCAGCCACACGCCGCCGAACCGCCGAGCACCATCCCGATCGGTAGGCGCATCGTTGCGACAGGCGCTCCCGGCGTATCGACCGGTGGCGATCGTCGAACTGTCATGCCGCCTACCTCCGCCCCGGCTGGCGTCACGGAGACCGGGGCCCGCCGCGACTCTTTCTGATCCTCGGGGGCGCCTTTGCGGAGCGCCGGAAGGCCGATCAGCGCGGCGCGGCGGGTGGCGTGGACGGCGGGCCCCCGACACCGCCGCGCATCATGCCGGGGCCTCCCATCATCCCGCCGGCGCGCAGACCGGGCAGGATGGCCGCGGCGGTGTCGCGCTGCTGCGGGTCAAGAGCCGGCAACAGCTTCTCGGCCGCTGCGTGTACAGTACCTGTACGCTTCCTGCCGCGCGCCGAACATCTGATTCATGAGCTCCCGCCGCTGCGCCCAGGTCGCGTCCGGCATCTGCGCAGCCATGCTCTGATGCAGGCCTTGCATCTGGGTGGCAACGCCGGTGACGGTCTCGGCGTATTCCTGCCACGCAGGCTCCTCGCTCTTGGTAATGACGAGCTGCGCCTTCAGCGCGTCCAGGTAGCCGGGCATGTTGGCGACGCCACGGCCCATGCCGCGCCCACCCATCGGCCCCCAGGCGCCGCCGCCCATCATGCCGCGACCACCGCCACCGTAGCCGCCACCCATCATCCCAGGGCCGGCCGGTTGTGCCACCGCCAGCCCGCTCGTTCCCGCCAGCGCAGCGATCGCGCCAACCACGACCAGGCGACGACCCAATCCATTCTGCAGCATCGGTACTCTCCCGTCATCGAGGCCCCCCGGCAGGCGGGGACCGACGGTGTCCTCGCACACCGTCCGGCGGTGGGGAATGACCTGGATCAATTCGCCGTCGGGACGCCACCCCGGCTCGGCCGGCGCGGCAGCCGTGTTCAGAAAGTGGAGCCGATCACGAAATAGGCTTCGTTGCGGGCAAAATTGACGGTCGAGTCCCCGGATACCCGCTGCGTATAGCGGTAGTCGAGGCCGAGGTAGACCTTGCTGGTCAGGCTGTAGCGCAGGCCGACCGACATGTCGGCTTCGTTGTCCCACCGCGACGTCTGCTCGAAATTGCTGTGCCCGAGGGCGAGCCGCAGGATGCCCGTCAGGTCCCGCCGCAGCGCCTGTTCCAGCCGGCCGCCGACGACGGTGTAGATATAGGCAGGGCTGCCCACCAGGGTCGTCTCCTCGATCGAGCGGTCGAGGAAGGCGACGATGGCGGTGTTTTCGCCCGCCTGCCAGCGGACGTCGGCATCGGCCGCCGGCGCGATCACCGGCTTGAACGTCGGATCGGCGTAATAGCGCCCCATCACGCCGACGAACGCCTGGCCCGAGACGTCCGATGCCAGCCGGAACAGGGCGCCGACGCCGGCCCGGTAGCCGTCGGAACTGCGCTGGTAGCCGAAATTGTCGGTCGTCTGGTCGTACTGCCGGATATCGCCCAGCCCTTCCACGAACGGCCGGAACCCGGGCTTGGCGTCGTCGCGCACCAGCACGCCGAAGGTGTAGCGGTTGCGGTTGCGATCCTGGTTGTCGATCTCGCCATGCAGACCTTCGACATTACCGAAGGTCAGGCGCTCGACCGCGCCGCCGACACGGACGTTGAAGTCGCCGACCCGATGGATCACACCGGCATAGCCGTTGAGTTCCCAGTACGGCGTTGGCGTCAGCCCCTCCACCGCGTCCGGCGACGCGCGGTCCTCATGCTCCTTGAGTGCGCCGACCCCCAGCAGGACGCGGGTATTGCGGTCGACGTCGATGCGGCCTTCGACGAGGGAGTGCCAATCGACCGTGTTCTCGCTGCCGTGCGTCCAGTAGCCGGTCAGATCGGTGCCGGCTTCGGCGTACAGCGCGTTGCGGCTCCAGTTGGACTGCACCGCGATCCGCGGCGAGACGGTGCCGACCCAGTCGGACACCTTATCCGTGCGGGTGGCATAGATGTTGTCGTCGTAGAATGACCCGGCCTGCACCTCCGGATAGACGGTGAACGAGCCGACCTTGTACCCGGGGGCGCCGATCTCAGGCGGTTGCGCCGGCACGGTGCCGATCGTGTCCGGCTGCAGCGGCGGCATGATGCGCAGGTCGTTGGCGACGTAGCGGGTCAGTTCCTGGCCGACCGCCTGCCGCACGGCGTCACGCTGCGCGGCCGGGGCGGCGGCGATGATCCGGTCGGCAATCTCGCGATAGACGGGCAGGTTCGCCCCGACGAAATCCGGCACAGGCGCCGCGGCGGTGCGCGCCAGCGCCGCTGCCGCTTCGGGCGTCGCCGCCAGCGCAGGGTCAGCCGCCAGGACCTGGGCGAGGCCATCGAGCAGGGCGCGCGGACCCGAGTTCGGCTGCGACCGCAAGCTGCTGGGCGACAAGGCGGGGCACCGCGGTGGCGGCGTGCGCAGCCGCAGTGCCGAGCCCGACGGCCGCGGCCATGATCAGGTAGTGGAGTCGCCTGGTCAGGAGCCGCATGACTGGGCACGCCTTTCTTGCTGCCAGATCTTTTTTCAGATCGCCCGGCCGGGGCGCATTGATCCTGGTCAATCGTCACCCAATACGCATGAAACGTGGCGACTGCAAAGTCTTCATTAGGAGGTTGATCTACATCAAGGTCCGGCCGTCCCGACTATGCGACCGTCCTCTTTACAATAGTGTCGCATTCTGCGGCGGACCGGACAGCTCGTGACCGAGATCATGACCAAATGGATTTTCCGAACCGGGCTGCACGGCGCGGCCATCGCCGGGCTGCTCCTCATGGTGCCGATGCCGCCCGGCCGGACGGCGGAGAACGCCACCCCGCATCGCGGGCCGCTGTCGAGCGGGCAGTACCAACCGACCCCCCATGAGGTCTGGTGCGGCGATCACCAGCTCGGGCGGCTCTCGATGAAGCAGCGGCACGAGGGCCGCAACCTGGCGCGCCTGCGCGCCGCCGAGGCGGAGTTGGCGCCCGGCTTCGAGGCCGGAACGGCACGGACCGGTCTCGATCTGCTGGCTGCCTACCAGGAAGAGTTGGAAAAGCGCCGGCCCGACGTTGCGCTGGCGGCGAGCTACCTCGCCGTCGCGAGCGCAGTGCCGATCACCGCGGCCCGCTACCGGCAGGTCAATGCCCTGCTCTGCGTCAGCACCACGCGCACCATCGCCCACGCCATTGCAACGGCAGCCGAGGCCCAGCGCCAGCAGATGGCGCGTTGAGCCAGCCGCAGCCAGGCCCGAAACCATGAGGGACATTGCGCAGATGACAGCAAAAGTGCCGCCGCTCCGGCGCCGCCGGTTGTTGGCGGGGTTTGGTCTGGCCGCCTTGCTGCTCGCCCTGCCCCGCGGCGCCACGGCACAGGAGCACGGTGCCGGCGGGTCGGGCGGCGGCGACGAATCCGGCAGTGGCCACAGCGGCGGTGGCGGCGGCAGCGGCGGTGGTGGCGGCGGCGGCGGCGGCGGCGGTGGGGAATCCGGCGGCGGAGCCGGCCAGGGCAGGACCCCGGCGGAGCGCGCCGTGCGCCATCGCCAGCGCACCGGACGCACGCTCGGGGGCGGCGAGTCCGGCGGCGGTCACACCGGCGGCGGCGGCCATGGTGGTGGTGGTGGCGGTGGTGGCGGTGGCGGTGGCGGTGGCGGTGGCGGTGGAGGTGGAGGTGGAGGTGGCGAAGATACCAGCGGCGGTGAGACCGGCGGGGATGTGACCGGTGGCGGGGAAACCGGCGGGACGAGCCCGACAACGGGGTCTCTCCCGCTGCCACCTGACGGCTCCACCACCGGACCTATCGGCGGGGGCGTGGGCGGCGAGCACTTCGTCCATGAGGGGCCAGGCAACTGGGGTGCCGACAGCAAGGTGCTGCGCCGTCCCTGAAGACGTGACACCGATTTCAACCAAGGAACAGCAACCATGACAACCAGGAAACTATCACCCAGCGCCCTCCGGCGAATCCTGCTCGGCTCCGCCGCGCTGGGGCTGGTGATCTGGATGCCGCAAGGACCGTCGCGGCACGGCGTCCTGATCGGGACGGCCTATGCCCAGGGGACCCAGGGGCAGGGGCAAGGCCAGGGGAGCGGCGGCCATCGCGGCGGCGGCAGTAGCGAGCACGGGAGCGGGAGCGGCGGCGGTGGCAGCAGCACCCACGGCAGCGGCAGCAGCTCCGTGGCGGCCCCCTCCGGTACTGGCAGCAGCCACGCGCCAGGCACCTCCGGCGCCGGCATGGGCCGGGGCGGTTCGAGCACCGTCCAGGGCCACCACGGCCAGGGCGGTTCCACCGGCGAGGAAAGCGGTGAGGAAGGTACCAGCTCGGACAAGAAGGGCCCGCGCTTCGGCGGCGGCACCAACACCCGCCAGCCGGAAAGCGGCACCACCGGCGGCCGGCCGGTATGGGCCAAGGAAGGCATCCCCGAGGTGGAACTCGGCCGGCTCAGCGTCGCGCGGTCGCCCGTGCACGTCCTCGACCACGCGTTCTCCGAGACGGTGAGCAACTGGGCCACCATGGGCACGACGGTGCTGACCCTGACCGCGCCAGACCAGCCGACCCTGGTGCTGACGGTCGCGCAGCTCTATTCGAAAACGGCGGTCGAATTCGCCCAGATCGTCGAGACTTCTATGACTCCATCACGCGCATCGACTCACCGCTCGAGAACCTGAGCCTGCTCAAGAACCTGGCCATGACCGGCACTACCGCCCTCACCGGGGTGACGCCAGCGAGCAAGACCGATCTGATGGCGATCTTCCTCGGCTCGGCCTCCGACAAGACGATCCCGGTCAGCGCCGACACGGTGACCGCGATCAACACCATCCTCGGCTTGCCGGCGCTGACGCCCGAGCAGGCGGCCACCCTCGCCGCCGAGGCGGATGCGGTGCGGCTGGCGATCGCCAGCGGTCACGGCTGATCGCAGCGGTCCGGGCAGCGGCGGTCTCGCCGCCGCCCGGACAGGGGCGGACCCGCCAAGCGGGCGGGTGTACCGTCCACCCGGCTGGGGATCGATCCCGTTCCGCCTCCCCCCCGGTCGGGCAAGCCGCGGGGGTCTCGCGCATGACACCCCCGGCCGCCTCCCCTTCTGACGCGTGGATTTCCCGTGCCGCAACCATGCACCTATGCTGGTGCCGGCCAGGATCGCACCCAAGGGGAATCCCATGAAGATTGCGCGCTTCACCACCGACCTGCTCAGCATTCCGGAAGACGAACCGCTCGCCGACATCGCCGGAGCGAGCCGGGCGCCTGCGCCCCATCGTCATCGCTGCGGATGGAGACCGACGACGGAATCGAAGGCATCGGCCTCACCTTCTACGGCGGCGCGCTGACCGGCGCGCTGCGCGAGCGCGGTCGACGAGCTCGGCACGCTCACCATCGGCGAGGACCCGCTGCGCATCGAGGCGATCGTTGCGAAGCTGCGCGTCGCCGCCGGCGATCCTGCGGCCCGGCGGCATCTTCACGCTCGCGCCGTCGGCGATCGACCTGGCGCTGTGGGACATCAAGGGCAAGGCGCTGGACCAGCCGCTGTGGAAGCTGCTCGGCGGCACGCGCGACCGCGGTGCCGCACCTACGCCTCCGGCGTCGCTGCGCCGCGGGCTGACGCGACGACCAGGCGGCGCAGCGCCGCGCGCCCGGCTGGAGGACAAGGGCTTCGTCGAGATGAAGACGCAGCTGGCGCTGCCCGGCAACCCGACGCCGGCCGAGGAGGTGCGCCGCGTGCGCGTGGTGCGCGAGGCGATCGGCCCGGACATCAAGCTGATGTGCGACATCAACCAGCGCTGGCGCGTCGGAGCAGGCGATCGACATCGGCCGGCGCGTCGAGGATGTCGGCCTGTTCTGGCTGGAGGACGTGACGACCGGCGACGACTACGCCGGGCATCGCGCGGGTCAACGACGCGCTGGCGACGCCGATCGCCGGCGGCGAGTATGTCTGGGGCATCGTGCCGTTCCGCCACATGATCGAGGCGCGCTCGGTCGACTACGTGATGATCGACCTGGTGCGCGTCGGCGGCGTGACGCAATGGCTGAAGGTCGCCGGCATGGCAGAGGCGTTCAACCTGCCGGTGGTCAGCCACGTGATCCCGGAATTCCACTGCCAGCTGATCGGCGCGATCCCGAACGGGCTGACGGTCGAATACATGCCGTGGATGCTGAAGCTGTTCACCGCCACGCCGCCGGTCGCCGACGGCCACATCACGCTGCCGGAAACCCCCGGCTGGGGTCTCACCTTCGACCACGCCGCGTTGGAGCGGTTCCGCCTGGCATAGCGCCTCAGCGGGGGTGCAGCCGGTAGTGGCTCACCCCCCAGTCGACCCCGCCGCGCGCGCCAAACAGCCCGGCGGTGCCGAGCAGGAACAGTCGCCAGCGCCGCCGCCAGAGCGGCGCCGCGGGGCCGTAGGCCGCGGCGAGCAAAGGCGCGATGGCGGCCTGGTTCGAGTCGAACCGGGCCAGCCAGTCGGTGGCGGTGCGGCGGTAGTGCATTCCGCTCCAGCGCCATTCCTGCTCCACCGTGAACGGCGCATCGACGGTGCGAATCAGCCCCTGGCTCGGCATCATGCCGCCGGCGAGGAAGTGGCGCACGATCCAATCCCGCGGGTTGTCGAGTTCGAACCGATAGGGCCGCGCGCGATGGCAGAACACGTGCAAGAACAGCCGCCCATCGCGGGCCAGCCACTCGTGGATGCAGCCCAGCAAGGCCGACCAGTTCGCCATGTGCTCGAACAGCTCGACCGCAACGATTCGGTCGAACCGGCCGGGCGGGACGAATGCGGTCATGTCCGCAGTCAGGACGCGCAGGCCGGAGAAGCCGCGCCGCGCCGCCTCCGCCTCGATATAGCGATGCTGAGAGGAGGCGTTGGCAACCGCGACGATCTCCGAGCGGGGGAAGCGCTCCGCCAGCCACAGGCTCAGGGAGCCCCAACCGCAGCCGAGATCCAGGATCCGCTGGCCGTCCTGTAGATCGGCATGCGCGGCAGTTTCCGCCAGCGCGCGTTCCTCCGCCTCCGCCAGAGTACCGGCACGGTCGTAGAGGCAGCAGGAATACTTGCGCTGGGGGCCCAGCATCAGGGCGAAGAACTCGGCCGGCAGCCCGTAATGCTGGGCGTTGGCAGCCTCCGGGTAGCGCGCAATCGGCTCGCCTGCCATCAGCGCCGCGACCACGCGTTCCTCGTGCGGGCCGGCCACGACGAGGCGCCGCGCCAATTGCGCGGCCCGCAGGGCGATGCCGGCGCGCAGAACCGGATCGGGCAGCCCTATCTGCTCGGCGACCGCGATGAAGAGCGAGCGGAGATTCATCAGCATGGCAGCCATAGAACGGTGGCGCAGGGACCACATGCTTGCCATGCCGCCGCCACGGCTGCGCACGCCAACGCAGGGGCTGCCCAACCCGTCATGCCGCCGCATCCGCCCCCGGCGTAACGGACCCGAGCACGTCGCGCCGCCCCGGCGCAATCCACGACAACGATTCGCCGAACGCGGCGATCAGCCACCGATGCCCGACCCTGGAGTACAGCCGTGCCGTGACCGCCGCCTCCACCTCGCGCAGGCGCGTCGCCCGCCGAATCGTGTTGCCCGGCGACACAGCACGGTCGCCGCGTCCGGGGCGCGGATGGCGGTGCGGTTCCGCAACTGCACGCGGTTGGTCATGCGCGGGGCCGCCGGCCCGGCACGGCGAGGCAATTCCAGGCGGGCACGAAGGGCAGACATGCGGCGGGTTATAGCCCGGGGCGGCGAACGAGCCATATTCCCAAGAATGTCCGAGGTTGCAGGGGTGGCTACACGGCTCCGTGTGCTATTGCGTGGCGGCGGATCGCGCTTGGCGACCGATGCCGGCCTGTGGCGGACACGGGCGAGCGCCCGACCGACGAGGCCGCGAGACCAGCGCGGGGGACCACGATGAGCGCATTGTTTCCGGGTTTCGATCTGCGGCAAATCGTGGTGCCCGACGGCACTCTGCGGGTCCGGGTGGGCGGCAGTGGGCCGCCCCTGCTGCTCCTGCACGGCAACCCGCAGACGCATATGATGTGGCACGCGGTGGCGCCCGCTCTGGCGGCGCGCTTCACCGTGGTATGCCCCGACCTGCGTGGCTACGGTGGCTCGTTCAAGCCTGCGGCCAGCCCAGACCACGCGTCCTATGCCAAGCGGGCGATGGCGGCGCTGGGATTCTCCTGCTTCCGCCTGGCCGGGCACGATCGCGGCGGCCGGGTGGCGCGGTGGCCGCCGGGCATTACGTGGCAGAGGAAGCGCCGGGGGAGATGATGGCCTGGTTCATGCGTTTCTTTTGAAATCGAACGCCCCCTTTATAGACACGGACCACGGGCCGGCGCCTACACGCGCGCGAGCTCCCGCGCTGCGATCCCTTCCAGGCCCTTGAGCCGGGCAAACAACGTGGCTGCCGGGATGTCGGAGTGTCCGGCGTCCAGGCAGTCGGCGAATTTGTCGTAGATCTGCGCTTCGGCCAGGGGGCGCGTGGGATGGCCGGTGGCGCGTTTGACCGGCGCACCGTCGAGCACCCGGCCCGACGTCAGTTTCCACCCGGACCTGATCGGCGAAGCGCGGCGCCCGGCATCTCCGTCGTCGTACTCCGTCGTGGTCACGATCTCGCACCCGCTGCATCAGCGCCTGGATGTCGTCGCGGCGGCACGAACTCATCGGTCAGTTCGCGCAGGCCGACGCGGCGCGCGATGATGCCGCTCGCCATCGCGAACTCCATGCTGAACTTCGCGGCCAGCCCGGTGTCGCGGCGGGTGGTTGCGCAGCACGGTGGCGAAATAGTCGCTGATCTTCACCGTGACCTTGCTTCACCTCCTCCGGCCTTCACCGGGTGCTCCGCCATCAGGTCCAGCATGCCGTCGATCGCGCGATGCGTGCAGTAGCAGGTGGGATATTTCTTGATCCCGAGCCCCTGCGTGGATGAGCGCCCAGGTCTCGCCCAGCTTCGGCCGTCGCTGGTACGATCGGGATTGCCGTCGGGGGAGACCGCACTGAGGAAGCCCTGCGGATGTTCCAGCGCGTCGGTGTTGGCGGTGAAGCCGGCCTCCGCCAGGCGCGCGGCCATGATGCCGGAATGCGCCGACGCGCCCGGCATGGAACGGTTTCGTCATGGTGCCGAAATTCGCCATCAGCCCGGCGCTCTGCGAGGCGCCGAGCGCGATCGCGGTCGCCGCCTTGGTCGCGTCCAGCCGGCGCAGCTTGGCGCACGCCGCGGCGGCGCCGACCGCGCCATAGAGGCCGGTCGGATGCCAGCCCTTCTTGTGCAGCAGCCCGGAGTCGCGGCGGAACAGTTCCGCCCAGGTCTCGTAGCCGGCGACATAGGCGACGATCATGTCGGCGCCGGTGGCGTCCAAGCGCCTCGGCTTCCGCCAGGATCGCCGGCACCAGCACGGTGGAGGGATGGCCGCGCAGCGCCACGTCGTCGTAGTCGAGCGCGTGCGCCGCGACGCCGTTGATCCAGGCGGCTTCCGGCGCCGTGGCGTGGGCGCGCGCTGAAAAGGCGATGGAGGACGGGCCGGGCGCGGGCGCCAGCACGCTCTTGAGGATGCTCGACCGCAGTCCTCGTTGCGACCGACGATCATCGTGCCGATGCAGTCGATGAAGCCGAGGCGGGCGATCCGCACCGCTTCCTCCGGCAGCGGTTCGGCGACAGGTCGGCGACGAACTGGCCGAGGGACTGGGTGAGAGCGGTCATGGGTTCCTCCGCGAGGTCTTCGGTTTCGCCGGTCTGCCTGAGGCGCGGGCGGGTGTCAGTGCAGCTTCGCGCGCAGTGCCTTCAGGCTGCCGCCCACCTTGACCGATCCGGGCAGCGGATGGCCGACGATGTCCTCGGCGAGTTGCGCCACCTCGATCAGCCTGTCGAGGTCGATGCCGGTCTCGATGCCCATCTCATCGAGCATGAAGACCAGATCTTCCGTGCAGACATTGCCCGCCGCCCCCTTGTGCGCGGCGAACGGGCAGCCGCCGAGGCCGCCCACGGTGGCATCATAGATCGCAACGCCCATCTCCAGCCCCGCATAGGCATTGGCGATGCCCATGCCGCGGGTGTCGTGCAGATGCAGCGACAAGGTGAGGTCGGGATAACGGTTGCGCACCTTGCCGACCAGGTCGCGGATGGATTTCGGCGTGGCCCAGGCCATGGTATCGGCCAGGGAGAAGACCTTCGGCGTCACCCCGTGCTCGGCGCCGACGTCGAGCAATGTCTGGATCAGGTCGAGCACGCGCTGGTGCGGGATCTCGCCCTCGAAATTGCAGCCGAACGCGGCCATGATCCCGGCGCGTTCCAGCGGAATGCCGTTCTCCTTATACATCCGGATCGTCTCGTGCGCGACCCGGACATTGTCTTCCATGCTGCGCTGCTGGTTGCGCATGAGGAAGGTCGGCGACGCGGTCAGCGAAAACGAACCCTTGATGTCGAGCCGCTGGCTGGCCATCGCCCGTTGCAGGCCCTTCACGTTCAGCCACAGCGCGGTGTACTCGACGCCGGGCTTGCGGGTGAACCCCGCCACCACCTGGTCGGCGTCGGCCCAGCCGGGCACCCGGTTCGGGTTGACGAAGGAGGCGACCTGGATGTGGTTGATCCCGGTCCCGCTCAGCGCATCGATCAGTTCGATCTTGCGCGCGGTGGAGATCGGGCCTTTCTCGAACTGGAAGCCCTCGCGCGGGCCTTCCTCGTTGATCTGCACGTGGGTGGGGATGTCGGACATCGTCGTTGTTCCTTCTACCGCCCCTTGAAAACGGGCTTGCGCTTCTCGTTGAACGCCAGCACGCCTTCCCGCCGGTCCTCGGTATCGACCAGCCGGTTGTACGCCTCGATCTCGAACATCAGGCCGCGCTTCAAATCCATCTGCAACCCGTTGTGGATCGACTTCTTCGCCTGCCGCACGGACAACGGCGCGTTGTCGCAGATCGCCTGCGCGGTGGCGAACACGTCCTCCATCAACCGCCCCGGCTCGGAGACGTGGTTCACCACGCCCCATTCCAGCGCCTGCTCGGCGGTGAACGGGCGGCCGGTCAGGATCAGTTCCTTCGCCCGCCGTTCCCCCACCACGCGCGCCAGGGTCTGGGTGCCGCCGCCGCCGGGCATGATGCCGATGGTCACTTCCGTCAGCGCGAAGCGGGCGCCGCGCACGGCATAGGCGAAGTCGCAGACCAGCACGGTCTCCAGCCCGCCGGCGTAGGCATGGCCGTTGACCGCGGCGATCACCGGCATCGGCAGTTCCAGCAGCGCGTCGCGCCCGCGCTCGAAAATCTCGTGCTGGTGCTGCCACTCCGCCTGGCTCATGCCCTTGCGCTGCTTGAGGTCGCCGCCGGCGCAGAAGATGCGCTCCCCTGCCCCGGTCAGCACCACGCAGCGCACGTCGCCCGGATGGTCGATCAGCCGGGTCCAGAGATCGAGCGCGTCAAGACCCATCTGCGTGTTCTTCGCGTTCCCGACCTCCGGCCGGTTCAACGTAACCAGCAGCAGGTGCGGACGCGGGGTTTCGACCAGCAGGGTTTCGTAGGTCTTGTCCATTCAGCGTGGTTCCAGGCTGGGGTGCGATCCGTCGACGATGCGGTAGCGTTCCAGCAGCGCCGCGCGGATGAGCCGGCGCATGATCTTGCCCTGCGGGTTGCGCGGCAGTTCCTCCAGCATCAGGAACGCGCGCGGATGCTTGTAGCGCGCCAGCCCGCCGAGCGCGGCCCGCGCCCGATCCGGCCAGGCGGCATCGTCGGTCTCCGCCACCGCAACGATGATCTCGCCCCAGTATTCCGAGGGCAGCGGACACGATCGCCACCGCGGCGGTACCGGCGGTGCCCGCCAGTTCGCGTTCGATCTCGTCCGGATGGATCTTGTAGCCGCCAGATTTCACCACGTCGGCGAGCCGGCCGACCAGATGCAGCCGTCCCCGTGCATCGATCCGTCCCAGATCGCCGGTGGCGTGGAACCCATCCGCGGGCAACGGCTGGAAGCCGCCGGCGTCGATATGGCCGCAGGACATGTGGCGCCCGCGCAGATGCACTTCGCCCACCTGCCCGTGTCCCAGCACGGCGCCGATCTCGTCGCGGATCGCGACCTCGACGCCGCTGCCGGGCCAGCCGACGCACACGCCCTCCCCGGCCGGTTCGGCGTAATACGCATCGGTGGCGGCGGGGGACAGCACGGTGATCGGGTTCACGATCTCCGACTTGCCGTAGGTGATGCGCACCACCGGACCGAAGATCGCACGCGCCTTGGCGTACAGCGCCGGCAGCAGCGGCGCGGTGCCGCAGAAGATCGTGCGGATACCGCCGATGCGTTCGCCCTCCAGCGCGCCGGCAAGCTTCGCCAGCACGGTCGGCGGGGCGAACACGTGATCGACGGCGCCGTCCCGCAGCAGCGGCAGCGCGACCGCCAGATCGACCCCGCGCAGCAGCACGATCCCGGCGCCGCGATCATGGAACGCATGGGCAATGAGGCCGGCGCCGTGGATGAACGGCGTCATCAGCAGCACCCGGCTGCCCGGACCCGGCATCACGCCGAGATGCGCCCGTTGCAGCACGTTCGCGAGCCAACGCGCCGCATGGGTCGTCACGATCGCCTTCGGCTGCCCGGTGGTGCCGGAGGTGAAGCCGATCTTCGCCCACGCTGCCCCCGGCACCGGCGGAAGATCGGCGGGATCGGCCGGAGCATCCGCCACCTCCTCGATCGCGATGACCTCGCGGCCGAGCGCGCGGAACGCGCCCGCCTGCTCGGCCGATGTCACCACCAGCCTGGTCGCGGAAAGATCGAGGCAGTAGCGCCGTTCCGCCTCCGTCAGCCCCGCGTTCAGCCCCACCTCGGCGACCCCCGCGAGCCGCAAGGCGTTGGTCGCCCAGACGGCGGGAATCCCGTTGGGCAGGCTGAGCCCGACGCAGGTGCCGGGCGCGACCCCGGCGTCGCGCAGCATCAGCGCAAGACGCGCGGACCGACCGGCCAGTGCGGCGAGGCCGATCGCGCGGGCGCCGTCGTGCACCGCCTCGGCGTCGCCGAACTCGGCGACCGTGGCGGCAAGGTCGCTCCCCCAGGGGATTTCGTCGCGCATCAGCCTTCGGCCACCACCTCGTTGCGCAGCAGGCCGACGCCGGTGATCTCGACCTCGACCGTGTCGCCCGGCTTCATCCACAGCGGCGGCTTGCGATAGGCGCCGACCCCGCCGGTGGTGCCGGTCACGATCACGTCGCCGGCTTCCAATTGCGTGAAGGTCGAAACGTATTCGATCAGGGTCGGGATATCGAAGCACAGGTCATCGATGGTCGCGTGCTGCACTTCCTCCCCGTTCAGCCGGGTGATCAGATGCGCCTGGGTGATGTCGCCGACTTCCTCCGGCGTCGCCAGCCAGGGACCGAACGAGCCGGAGTGGAAGAAGTTCTTGCCCGGCGTGAACTGCCCCGAATGGCGCTGCCATTCCCGCACCGAGCCTTCGTTGTAGCAGGCATAGCCCGCAATCACCGAAGCCACGTCCGCCTGCTTCACATGCCGGCAGCGCCGGCCGATCACCACCGCAAGCTCGCCCTCGTAATCGTAGGTCTCCGACACGTTCGGGCGGATCAGCTTCTCGCCGTGGCCGACCTGGCTGTTGGCGAAACGGGCGAAGATGATCGGCTTCGGCGGCGGCTCGCGGCCGCCTTCCTTGATGTGCGTCATGTAGTTCAGCCCGACGCAGATGATCTTGTCCGGATCGGGGATCGGCGGCAGGAAATGCACCTCGTCCAGCGCGAAATCGGCGGGACGCGCGGCCTCCTCCGCGAGCGAGGTGGTTGCCCACAGCGCATGCTTCAGGCTGGGGGCAAGGTGGCCGAGATCGACCACGCTGTCGGGCTTGACCACGCCCCAGCTCCTGCTGCCGTCGGGACGGCGGAAGCTCATCAATTTCATCGCCTGGCTCCTCCTGCGTTCGCCTTTCACTACGGCGACGCGGGGGACCCGGCAAGCCGGGCGGATCAGTCGCCGTAGCCGGCCGGATGCGCCTCCCGCCAGGCCGCCGCGGTGCGCACGATCGCGCGCAGCTCGGGGAAACGCGGCGTCCAGCCGGTCTCGCGGCGCAGCCGGGCGGAGGACGCGACCAGCACCGGCGGGTCGCCGGGTCGGCGCGGTGCGATCCGGTGCGGCACCGGACGGCCGGTGATCTCCTGCACGGTCCGGATCACGTCGTGCACCGACGCCCCCTGACCGTTGCCCAGGTTGTAGGTCACGCTGGCGTGGTCGAGCCGGGCCAGCACGGCAAGATGCGCGTCCGCGAGGTCGGAGACGTGGATGTAGTCGCGGATGCAGGTGCCGTCCGGGGTCGGGTAGTCGGTGCCGAAGACCTGCAATTCCGGCCGGCGCCCCAGGGCGGCGTCGATCGCGAGCGGAATGAGATGCGTCTCCGGATCGTGGTCCTCGCCCAGCCGCCCGTCCGGATCGGCGCCGGCGGCGTTGAAATAGCGCAGGCAGGCACTGCGCAACCCGTGCACCCGGTCGGCCCAGACCAGGGCCCGCTCGATCATCCGCTTGCTCTCGCCGTAAGGGGAGCCGGGATCGATCGCGGCATCCTCGGCGATCGGGATGGTTTCGGGCGCGCCGAACAGATTTGCGGTGGAAGATAGCACGAAGCGCGGCACCTGATGGCGGGCGCAGGCCTCGATCAGGCGGATGCCGTTGCCCGCATTCTCCAGCAGATAGCGGAACGGTTCGCGCATGCTCTCGCCCACCAGCGACAGCGCGGCAAAATGGAACACCGCGTGCCAGGGGCCATCGGCCAGCACCGCGTCCACCGCCGCGGCATCGGCGAGGTCGGCCTCGACCAGGCGCACGCCGGCGGGAATGGCGGCACGATGGCCCTGGCGGAAGTTGTCGAGCACCGTCACCGCTGCGCCGCGCGCGGCGAGCGCGAGCACGAGGTGGCTGCCGACATAGCCGGCACCGCCGGTCACGAGGAATTGCTGGGGCATGCACGGACCCTAGCGCGTCGGCCGGCGGCGCGACAGGCGGCAACGGAGTTGTGAAGTCGGCCCGGCGGCACGCGCGGGCAGCCAGCGTGCGCTCAGCCGGCCATTACCACCCCGTCGCGCAGCGTCACCCGCCGGTCCATCCGCGCCGCCAGCTCCGGGTTGTGCGTGGCGATCAGCGCCGCCACGCCCTGGTCGCGCACCCTGGCGAGCAGCTCGTCGAACACCACGCCCGCGGTGGCGACGTCCAGGTTGCCGGTCGGCTCGTCGGCCAGCAGCACCCGCGGCCGGTTGGCGAGCGCACGGGCGATCGCCACGCGCTGCTGCTCGCCGCCCGACAGCTTGCCGGGCAGATGCGCGAGCCGGGCAGACAGGCCGAACGCGCCCAGCAGCTCCCGCGCCCGTTCAGCCGCGGCGCGCTTCGACACACCGGCGATCATCTGCGGCAGCATGACGTTCTCCAGCGCCGAGAACTCCGCCAGCAGATGGTGGAACTGGTAGACGAAGCCGATCGTGTCGCGACGGATCGCGGTGCGCTCGGCGTCCGACAGCGCGCCGGCGTCGCGCCCATCGACGATCACCGCGCCGCCGTCGGGTTTTTCCAGCAGCCCGGCCAGATGCAGCAGAGTGGACTTGCCGGCCCCGGACGGCGCCACCAGGGCCACGATCTCCCCGGCCGCCAGGGTCAGATCGACCTCGCGCAGCACCGGCAGCGCACCGGCGCCGGTGCGGTAGGTCCGCTGCACGCCGCGCAGCACCAGCGGTTCATTCACTGCGCAGCGCCTCGACCGGGTCGGTGCGGGCGGCGCGCCAGCTCGGGTACAAGGTCGCCAGCAAAGCCAGCACCAGCGCCATCAGCACCACCCGCGCTACCTCGCCCCAATCGAGCCGCGCCGGCAGGTGGGTCAGATAGTACACTTCCGGATTGAACACATCGACCCCGGTGATCTTCGTCACCAGATCCTGGATGCGGTCGATGTTCAGGGTGAACGCGATCCCGAGCGCGGTCGCCCACCGCGGTGCCGATCACGCCGACCGAAGCGCCGCACATCAGGAAGATGCGCATGATCGATCCGCGCCCGGCACCGAGCGTGCGCAGCACCGCGATATCCCGCGTCTTGTCCTTGACCATCATGATCAGGGACGAGATCACGTTGAACGCCGCCACCAGGATGATCAGGGTCAGGATCACGAACATCACGTTCTGCTCCACCTGCGACCGCGGTGAAGAAGCTGTTGTTGCTCGACTGCCAGTCGATCACGCGTCAGCGGCAGCGTCGGGAAAGGTGCGGCGGATCGCGTCGGTCGTCACCCGCACCCGTTCCGGGTCGCGCACCATGACCGCGATCTGCGTCACCGCCCGCGGGCTTCTGGAAGATAGATCTGCGCGGCGGGCAGCGGCATGAACACGTAGCTGGAATCGTAGTCGTTCTCGCCCACGTTGAAGATCGCCACGACCCGATAGGCACGCACCCGCGGGATGGTGCCGAACGGGGTCGCCGCCCCCTGCGGCGAGACGAGGGTGATTTGCCCGCCCACCCCCACGCCGAAGGTCCGCGCCATGCCGACGCCGATCGCGATCGCATCATTGCCCGGTGAAATCCCGCCAGCGATCCGGCGACGATATGATCGCTCACCGCGTGCAGCTTGCGCAGGTCGGCGGGCGCGATGCCGCGCACGTAGCCGCCCGACGCAGCGCCGCGCGGGGTCGGTCAGCAGCACCTGGCCGTCGACCACCGGGATCGCGGCGACGACGCCCGGCAGGGTCTCGATCCTGCGCGCGATTGCGGGATAGCCGGTGATCGGACCGGCCGCGCCGTAGACGCCAAGGTCGCCGTTGAATCCGAGGATGCGGTTCAGCAGATCGACCTTGAACCCGCCCATCACGCTCATGACGATGATCAGGGTCGCGACGCCGAGCGCGATGCCGACCAGCGAGAACCCGGCGATGACGGAAACGAACCGCTCGCCGCGACGGGCGCGCAGGTAGCGGGCGGCGACCGCGCGCTCGAAGGCGTTGAACATGGGCGGTGGCTCAGCCGATCCGGGCGGGAACGTCGTCGGCCGCCAGCTCAATCCGCTCGCCGGTGGCGCGGCGCTTCAGCTCCACCTGGCCGGTCGCGGCGCCGCGCGGGCCGACCACGATCTGCCAGGGATGGCCCATCAGGTCGGCATCGGCGAATTTCACCCCGGCGCGGTCGGGGCGGTCGTCGTACAGCGCGGCGGCGCCGAGCTTGGCATATAGGTCCTCGCAGATGCGGTCGCAGGCGGCGTCGCCCGGCTTCAGGTTCAGGATCGCGGCGCGGAAGGGGGCGATGCTGTCGGGCCAGATGATGCCGGCGTCGTCGTGGCTGGCCTCGATCACCGCGCCCACCAGGCGGCTCACGCCGATGCCGTAGCTGCCCATCTCGGGGCTGACCGGCTTGCCGTCCGCGCCGGCGACCGTCAGGCCCATGGCGGCGGAATATTTGGTGCCGAAGTAGAAGATGTGGCCGACCTCGATCCCCCGCCCCTCGCGCCGGCGCGGCTGCGCCACCTTCTCCCACGCCGCCGGATCGTGCTTCTCGTCGGTCGCGGCGTAGTGCGTGGTCATCTCCGTGAAGAACCGTTCCAGGTCGGTGGCGCTGGTATGGTCGAACCCGCCGGCGCCACGCGAGAGGTAGTCGATCTCCTCGAACGCGGAGTCGTAATAGACTTGGCTCTCGCCGGTCGGCGCCAGGATGATGAACTCGTGGCTGAGGTCGCCGCCGATCGGCCCGGATTCGGCCGCCATCGGGATCGCCTGCAGGCCCAGGCGCTGGAAGGTGCGCATGTAGGCCAGCATCATCTGCCGGTAGCTGACCACGGCGCCGGCGTAGTCGAGATCGAAGCTGTAGGCGTCCTTCATCAGGAATTCCCGCCCGCGCATCACGCCGAAGCGGGGGCGCACCTCGTCGCGGAATTTCCACTGGATGTGGTACAGGATCTGCGGCAGCTCGCGGTAGCTCTTCACCGACTGGCGCATCAGGTCGGTGATCATCTCCTCGTTGGTCGGGCCGTACAGCAGCTCGCGGTCGTGGCGGTCGCGGATGCGCAGCATCTCCTTGCCGTAGTCGTCGTAGCGGCCGCTCTCGCGCCACAGCTCGGCCGGCTGGATGGTCGGCATCAGGCATTCCTGCGCGCCGACCGCGTCCTGCTCCTCGCGCACGATGCGTTCGATGTTGCGCAGCACGCGGTAGCCGATCGGCAGCCAGGCATAGATCCCGGCCGACGGTCTGCCGCACCAGCCCGGCCCGCAGCATCAGCCGGTGGGAGGCGATCTGCGCCTCGGCGGGGGTTTCCTTGAGGGTGGGGATCAGGCTGTGCGAGAGGCGCATCTGGGGGTGATCCATGGACCGGGGCGGCGGGAAGGCCGGACCCTAGCGGCAGCCGACGGCGCTGCCAAATATCCGGACCGCCCCCCGGTTCGGGATATATTTGTGCGCCGCACAATGCCGCCTCGCAAGAAAATCATGATTGCGGCAGGAATCCGGCGGAAAAATACGTGACAGCTACCCCCGGGTACGGTAGCAAAAGAAAGGGCCCGCAGGCAGCGCCTGCGGGCCCAAGTTTAGGGAGGAAACGCCAGTCACACGGCAGGTCGAGGAGACCTCTCCTCTTCCTAGCCGTGATGATCGCCCCTCCATTTCCCTCTGTCCAATCGAAATCGCGTCTGTCGCGGCGATTTTTGTGCATTTGAGACAGAAACTGGTGGAAAATTTGGCGTTTCCAGTTTGCTCTGCCTAACGATCAGGCAAAGCCAGCCAACCGTGGCGGAAACTCAGATACGGGCTCTGCACCACCCACCACACCATTAGCCAGATGACGGCCGCCACCACCGATGTGATCAGCGCCTTCTTCCACAGAGCCGGCGCGACCGGGGCACCGCGCCAGCCGCTGTGCGCGTCCGGGCGCACGTCGGGATGCGCGTCGATCGGCAACACGGCGAACAGCACGGTCCACCAGATCATCACATAGACGGCAATTCCGGTAACCCAGCCCATCGCCGGCCGCCGCTAGGCCCCCAGTCGCAGCAGGTGCACATCGACCAGCGGGCGCTTGCCCAGCCGCTTACCCAGCGCCCGGCGCAACGCCGCGCGGGCGGCTTCCTCCAGCGCCGCGTCATCGCGGCGCACCGCCGGGGACAGCTCGGCCAACGCGGCTGCAAACTCGCCCGCGATGCGCGCAGTTTCCGGGTCTTCGGGGTCGAACAGGCCAGGAGCGCTGACCTTGGGGATCCCGCGCAGCCGCCCGGCCTCGTCGATCACCAGGCTCGCCAGCACCACGCCGTTGAACAGCATCCGGCGGCGGGCAGACATCACCCCACCGGTGAACGGCACCAGCCGGTTGCCGTCCAGCACCAGTCTTCCCACCGGGGCGCTATCGATCACCTCGGGCTGGCCTGGGGCGAGGCTCAGCAGATCGCCGTCTTCCAGCAGCAGCGGTGTGGCGCCGGCATCCCGCGCGAGATCGGCATGCGCGGCCAGATGCCGCCATTCGCCATGTACCGGCACGGCGTAACGCGGCTTCACCAGCCGGTACAGCCGGCGCAGTTCGTCGCGCGCCGGATGGCCGGAGACATGCACCAGATGATCGACATCCGTCATCAGGGTTACACCGCGGCGCACCAGGTTATCCTGCACCGTGCCGATCGCCCGCTCGTTGCCCGGGATCATGCGGGACGAAAAGATCACCGTATCGCCTTCGCCCAGTACCACCCGCGGATGGGTGTCGAGCGCGACCCGCGCCAGCGCCGCCCGCGCCTCGCCCTGGCTGCCGGTGATCAGGATCAGCAGGTTGTCGTCGGGCACCGAACCCACGTCGTCTTCCGACAGGAACGGCGGGAGCTCGCTCAGATAGCCGCAGCTACGCGCCGCGGCATCGAGGTTGCGCAGGGATCGGCCGACCAATGCCACCTGCCGGCCGGCGTCGCGCGCGGCGAGCGCCAGCAACTCCACGCGGGCGACATTGCTGGCAAAGCACGTGACCGCCACCCGGCCGCGCAGGCCGCGGATCAGGACCGACAGGCTGCGCCGCACCTCGGCCTCGCTGCCCGAATGGCCCTCCACCATCGCGTTGGTGGAATCGCAGACCATCGCCAGCACGCCCTGTTCGCCGAGGGCGGCGAACCCGGCCTCATCACTGGGCGGTCCCACCAGCGGCTCGGGATCGAGCTTCCAGTCCCCGGTGTGCAGCACGATCCCAGCAGGCGTGGTGATGACCAGCGCCTGGGCTTCCGGGATGGAATGGGCCACGCGCAGGAACCGCAGGCCGAAGGGCGGCAGGTCGAACGCGCCCCCGGTGGGGATGACCGTGAGCTTCACCTGGCCCAGCAACTGTGCCTCGGCGAGCTTGCGGCGCAACACCGCCGCGGCGAATGGCGTCGCGAACACCGGGCAGCGCAACTGCGGCCACAGCCAGGCCACGGCGCCGATATGGTCCTCGTGCGCGTGGGTGATCACCAGACCCACGAGCTTGTCACGCCGCTCGACGATGAAGCCCGGGTCGGGCATCATCACCTCGACTTCCGGGTTCTCGGCGCCGCCGAAGCCGATGCCGCAATCGACGGCAAGCCATTTGCCGCCGTAGCGGTAGAGATTGAGGTTCATGCCGATTTCGCCCGTCCCGCCCAACGGCAGGAAGGCAAAATCTCCGGGATCACCATTCATTCGGGTTCGCTCAGCCTTGATTTTTCTTTGGGTAATGTGGGGGCGGGGTTGCGTTCCGCCAACATGCGCAGGCCATCCAGGGTCAGATCGGGCTCGATATGCTCGATCAGCAAGGTGCCTTCGGTGAACAGGGGCGCGAGGCCGCCGGTGGCGATGACCTTCATCGGGCCGCCGAACTCGCCCTTGATGCGGCCGACCAGCCCCTCGATCAGGCCGACATAGCCCCAGTAGATGCCGGATTGCATGGCCGGGACGGTGGATCGGCCGATCACCGCCTGCGGCCGGCCGATGCCGATCCGCGGCAGGCGGGCGGCGGCGTGGTGCAGCGCCTCGATCGACAGGTTGATGCCAGGCGCGATCACACCGCCCAGATAGGCGCCGTCCCGGTCCACGACGTCGAACGTGGTCGCGGTGCCGAAATCGACCACGATCAGGGGCCCGCCGAAGCGGTGATGGGCCGCCAGCGCATTCACCAGACGGTCGGCGCCGACCTCGTCCGGGTTATCGACCTTGATCTCGAAACCCCAGTCGAGCGAGGCGCGGGCGACCAGCGGCTCGATGCTGAACCACTCCCGGCACAGGCGGCGCAGATGATAGAGCGCGGCCGGAACGACGGTGCCGATGACCGCGGCGGAGACCATGCCGACCTTGAGGCCGACGCGGTCCAATAGCGACAGCAACCATACCGCATACTCGTCGGAGGTGCGCTGGGCATCGGTGCGGATACGCCACACGCCGCGCCAGGCTTCGCCGTCGTGCACGGCGAAGACCACGTTCGTATTGCCGGCGTCGATCACGAGCTGCATGGGCGGGTTGTAGCATGTTCGTCACCGCCGCGCGCGCCCCGATAGGGCCGATTGCCGCAACGTCCGATACCGTATCGGCGCCGCTTCCCCCGGCCGGGGCGCCCCTAGCCGAACAGTGCGGAAGCCGCCGTGCCGGCGGCGGCGACGAGCGGCCCTGGGAACAGGAAGAAGAACAGTGTAAACAGGCCGGTGACGGCGGCGACGAAGCCCAGCATGCTCGGGCGGCGGTCGAGCGCCGGTCCCGGGGCGTCGAAATACATCACCTTCACGATGCGCAGGTAGTAGTACGACCCCACGACGCTCGTCAGCACGCCGATGATGGCAAGCGTCCACAGGCCGCTCTGCACCGCGGCGAGGAACACATAGAGCTTGCCGAAGAATCCGGACAGCGGCGGGATACCGGCCATGCTGAACATGAAGATCGCGAAAGCCAGCGCGAGGCCGGGATCGGTGCGCGCGAGGCCGCTGAGGTCCTCGATCTTCTCCACCGCCAGGCCCTGGCGGCGCATGGCGATGATGCAGGCCCAGGTGCCGGCGCTCATGAAAATATAGACGATCAGATAGACCAGCACGCCGCGCATCCCGAGCGGGGTGCCGACGGCGAGGCCGATCAGCGTATAGCCCATGTGGCCGATCGACGAATACGCCATCAGCCGCTTGACGTTGGTCTGCCCGATCGCCGCCAGCGCACCGAGCACCATGGAGGCGATCGAGACGACCTCGATCACCAATTGCCACGAGGCCAGCAGGTGGCCGAACGGTTCGGCCATCACCCGCAGCAGCAGTGCCATGGCCGCGACTTTCGGCGCCGTGGCGAGGAAGACGGTGACCGACGTCGGCGAACCTTCGTACACGTCCGGGGTCCACATGTGGAACGGCGCGGCGGAGATCTTGAACGCCAGCCCCACGATCACGAACACCACGCCGACGATCAGCCCGGCCGAGGCCTGCGCCGGCGAGCCGAGCGCGTGCGCCAGCACGCCGAAATCCATCGTGCCGGAGAACCCATAGACCAGCGAGATGCCATAGAGCAGCAGCCCCGAGGCCAGCGCGCCAAGCACGAAATACTTGAGACCCGCTTCGGACGACCGCAGCTCGTCGCGGGCGAAGGCGGCCAGCACATAGAGCGCGAGCGATTGCAGCTCCAGCGCCACGTACAGGGTCATGAGGCTGGAGGCCGAAACCATGCCCATCATGCCGACGGTCGCGAACAGGATCAGCACCGGGTATTCGAACCGCGCGATCCCCTGGCGGTCGTTGTAGTCGAACGACAGCATGAGCGAGAGCGCCGCGCCGATCAGGATCAGCAGCTTGGTCAGCACCGCGAAGGAATCGACGGTGAACTGGCCGTAGTAGCCGATGCCGCCCGGGCGGGTGAGCACGAGCAGGCCCGTCACCAGGAACGCCGCGAGGGTCAGCATGCTGCAGAGCTGGGCGGAGTCCGACTTGCGCAGCACGCCGGTCACCAGGATCAGCAGCCCGCAGGCGGCGAGCACGATCTCCGGCAGTGCGAGGGCCCAGTTCATCGGCGTGTCGCCTCCGCCAGTTGCACCCGCGCGGGCAGCGGCGGCGTCGCCATCGCCTGTTCGTGCCGCGCCACCATCTGCGTCACCGTCGCGTCCCAGAAGCTCGTGAAGCTGGACGGATAGATGCCCATCCACAATGCCAGCACCACGAGCGGCGCGAACACCGCGATCTCGCGCGGGCTGAGGTCCAGCATCCCGCGCAGGTCGGGCTTGGTCATGCGCCCGAACACCACGCGGCGATACAGATACAAGGTGTACATCGGCCCCAGGATCAGGCCGAGGCCGCCCAGCAAGGCGAGCCAGAAATTCACGTGCAGTGCGCCGATGACGACCAGGAATTCGCCGACGAAGCCCGACGTGCCCGGCAGCCCGACCGAGGCCATGACGAACACCATGAACAGGAAGGCGTAGAACGGCATCCGTTCCGCGAGGCCGCCGTAGCGCGCGATCTCGCGCGTGTGCAGCCGGTCGTAGATGACGCCGACCAGGAGGAACAGCGCAGCCGAAACGATCCCGTGCGAGAGCATCTGGAACAGCGCGCCCTGGATGCCCTGTACGTCGAAGGTGAAGATGCCAATCGTGACCACGCCCATATGCGCGATCGAGGAATAGGCGACCAGCTTCTTCATGTCCTCCTGCACCAGCGCGACATAGGCGGCATAGACCACCGCCACGACCGACAGGGTGAACACGAGCGGCGCCAGCTCCGCCGAGGCCTGCGGCAACATCGGCACCGAGAAGCGCAGGAACCCGTAAGCCCCCATCTTCAGCAGCACGCCGGCCAGGATGACGGAACCGGCGGTCGGTGCCTCCACATGCGCATCCGGCAGCCAGGTGTGCACCGGCCACATCGGCACCTTCACCGCGAAGGAGGCGAAGAAGGCGAGGAACAGCCAGAACTGCATCTTCGCCGGGAAATGCGTGTGCATCAGGGTCGGGATGTCGGTCGTGTGCGCGTACTGCCACATCGCCAGCAAGGCGAGCAGCATCAGCACCGAGCCCGTCAGGGTGAACAGGAAGAACTTGAACGCGGAATAGACCCGCCGCGGCCCGCCCCAGATGCCGATAATCAGGAACATCGGGATCAGCACGCCCTCGAAGAAGATGTAGAACACCACGAAGTCGAGCGCGCAGAACATGCCCACCATCATCGTTTCCAGGATGAGGAAGGCGATCATGTATTCGCGCACGTAGCGGGTGATCGATTCCCAGCTCGCCAGGATGCAGATCGGCGTGAGCAGGGTGGACAGCAGCACGAACAGCACCGAGATGCCGTCCACGCCGAGCTTGTAGCCCACGCCGTAGTCGGGCAGCCAGGGCCAGCTTTCGACGAACTGGAAGCCGGGGTCCTGCGGGTTCCATTCGAACCAAAGCACCAGGCTGACGGCGAACACGATCAGGCTGGTCCAGAGCGCGATCCAGCGGGCGTTGGCTGCGACCGTCGCTTCGTCGCCGCGCACCGTCATGAGGACGCCGCAGCCCACCAGCGGCAGCCAGGTGATGAGCGACAGGACGGGAAAGCCGGCTGCGTTCATCACCCTAGCCCCAGATCAGGAAGATGCCGACCAGGACCACAAGCCCGATCAGCATCGTGAAGGCGTAGACCGCGATCGATCCGGTCTGGATCTTCACCGCCCCGCGCGAGCCGTCCACCGCGAGATCGGCGAGCCCGTTCGGCACCCCGTCGATGATCGTTTCGTCCCCGGTCTGCCACAGCAGCTTGCCGAGCGCGAAGGCGGGACGGACGAACAGCGCGTCGTACAGCTCGTCGAAATACCACTTGTTCAGCAGAAACAGGTAGACCGGCCGGAACTGGCTCGCCAGCCGGACGGGAAGCATCGGGTTCCACCAGTAGAACCAGTAGGCGACGGCGATGCCCGCCAGCCCGGCGATCGAGGGCACGACGTAGGCCCAGCTGGGCAGTTGGTCCATCGCCGTCATCACCTGGTTGCCGGGCGCGATCACCAGGGTGCCGCGCCAGAAATACTGCCAGTGCGGGCCGAGCACGATCCCATGCAGCAGGAACCCGGCAGACAGCGCACCCAGCGCCAGCACCATCAGCGGCACGGTCATCACCCACGGGCTTTCATGCGCGTGCGCCATCGCGTGATGATCGCCGCGCGGCTTGCCGTGGAAGGTCATCAGCAGCAGCCGCCACGAATAGAACCCGGTCATTATCGCGGCCAGGATGCCCATGACAAAGCCGTAGTCGCCCACCGCGCTATGCGCCGCGAGCGCCGCTTCCAGGATCGCATCCTTCGAATAGTATCCGGCGAACGGGAAGACCCCTCCCAGCGCCAGGCTGCCGGCCCACATGGTCACGTAGGTGATCGGGATTTTGCGCCACAGTCCGCCCATCTTGCGCATGTCCTGCTCGTCGGACATCGCATGGATCACCGAGCCCGCGCACAGGAACAGCAGCGCCTTGAAGAAGGCATGCGTCAGCAAGTGGAAGATCGAAGCCGGGTACGCGCCCACGCCCTCGCCCAGGAACATGTAGCCGAGTTGCGAACAGGTGGAATAGGCGATCACACGCTTGATGTCGTTCTGCACGCAGCCGATCGTGGCGGCGAAGAAGGCCGTGCTGCCGCCGATCACCGCGACCAGGGTCATCGCCGCCGGCGCCTGATCGAACAGCGGCGACATGCGCGCGACCAGGAACACGCCGGCCGTCACCATGGTGGCCGCGTGGATCAGCGCGGAGACGGGGGTCGGGCCTTCCATCGCGTCGGGCAGCCACACGTGCAGGAACAACTGCGCCGATTTGCCCATGGCGCCGATGAACAGCAGGATCGCGATCAGTTCATAGACCCGGATCGAGCCGCCGAGGATGTGGTAGCGCTCGGTCTGGTGCTGCGCGAGATGGGCGAAGATGGTCGTGAACCCGATCAACCCGAAGGTCAGGAAGAGCATCGCCACGCCGATCGCGAACGCGAGGTCGCCGATGCGGTTGACCACGAAGGCCTTGATCGCCGCGGCGCAGGCCGCCGGCCGGTCGTACCAGTAGCCGATCAGCAGGTAGGAACAGAGCCCCACCCCTTCCCAGCCGAAGAACAGTTGCAGCAGATTGTTCGCCGTCACCAGCATCAGCATGGCGAAGGTGAACAGGCTGAGATAGGCGAAGAACCGGTAGCGCCGGTAGCTGTCGTGCGCCATGTAGCCGACGCTGTAGACATGGATCAGCATCGACACGAAGCCGACCATGGCGACCATCACGGCCGACAGCGCGTCGTAGCGCAGCGCCCAGTGCACGTGGAAGCTGCCGGCCTGGATCCAGGTGGCGATCCGCATCGAACCGGCCGGCGCGCCGCCCCATTCCAGCATCGCCCAGGCGAGCGGCCCGCACACCGCGGCCACCGCCATGCCGAGCACCGAGGCCGCCATCGCCGCGCGATCGCCGATCCAGCGGCCGAGCAGGCCAGCCACCAGCGCGCCGGCCAGGGGCGCGAACACCGCGAGCATGTAGATCATCGCCGGCGCCCTACCCTTTCATCAGGTTGACGTCTTCAACCTGGATCGACCCGCGGTTGCGGAAATACACCACGACGATGGCGAGCCCGATCGCCGCCTCCGCCGCCGCCACGGTCAGCACGAACATCGCCATCACCTGGCCGGTCAGGTCGCCGAGCGCGCCGGAGAACGCCACCAGGTTCAGGTTGACCGCGAGCAGGATCAGCTCGATCGACATCATGATGATGATGATGTTCTTGCGGTTGAGGAAAATCCCGAACACGCCGAGCACCAGCAGGATGGCGCTCACCACCAGGAAATGCCCGACCCCGACCGGCATCGTTCCCGCCATGTCAGCGACCCTCCGGCGCATGGTGCGCGTCCGCCGGATGATGGCCGCCGTGGTGCGCCGCCTCCAGCGGATCGTCGTCGATCCCGTCCGGTTCCGTGACCTTGGGACGCAGGATGTCCGCCACCGGCACCCCAGCGCCCAGCGCCATGGTCCGCAGTTCCACCGTCTCCTTCGGCACGCGCGCGTTCTGCACCGCGATGCGCTGGTGGCGGGAACTGCGGCGGTCGCGCAACGTCAGCACGATCGCGCCGATCATGGCGACCAGCAGCACGAGGCCCGCCGCCTGGAACAGCAGGACGTATTTCGTGTAGATGAGTTCGCCCAGCGCGACCGTGTTGGACACGCCCGCCGGCGCCGGCGCGAACCGCACCGCCGTCGCCGCCGGATGCACGTGCCAGCCCACCAGCACGGACACGAGTTCGGCCAGCAGCAGCACGCCGACCGCGATGCCGACCGGCAGGTAGCGCTGGAGGCCACTGCGCAACTGCTCGAAATCCACATCCAGCATCATCACGACGAACAGGAACAGGACCGCAACGGCGCCGACGTAGACGATGACCAGGATGAACGCCAGGAACTCCGCCCCGGCGATCAGGAACAGCCCGGCGGCGTTGAAGAACGCGCCGATCAGGAACAGCACCGAATGCACCGGGTTGCGGGAGCTGACCACCATCGCCGCGCACAGCACGAGCACGATGGAGAACAGGTAGAAAAAGAAAGTCGGTGCCATCGCGCGCGGCCTAGCGGTACGGAGCGTCGAGTTCAAGCCGGCGGGCGATTTCGCTTTCCCACCGGTCGCCGTTCGCGAGCAGCTTGTCCTTGTTGTACATCAGCTCCTCGCGCGTCTCGGTGGCGAATTCGAAATTCGGCCCCTCGACGATCGCATCCACCGGGCAGGCTTCCTCGCACAGGCCGCAGTAGATGCACTTGGTCATGTCGATGTCATAGCGGGTGGTGCGGCGGGAGCCGTCGTCGCGCGGTTCGGCCTCGATCGTGATCGCCTGGGCCGGGCAGATCGCCTCGCACAGCTTGCAGGCGATGCAGCGTTCCTCGCCGTTCGGGTAGCGGCGCAGCGCGTGCTCGCCCTTGAAGCGCGGGCTCAGCGGGCCTTTCTCGTACGGGTAGTTGATCGTGACCTTGGGGCGGAAGAAATAGCGCAGGGTCAGCCACATGCCGGAGATCAGTTCCCACAGCAGCAGGCTGCGCGCAGTGCGGTCGAGCGTGGCCATCAGGTGCCTCTCACGCCGGAACGGGCAGGGTGCCGGTGGCAAGCAGCACCCCGGCGGTGATCACCAGCCACAGCAGGCTCGCCGGCAGGAACACCTTCCAGCCAAGCCGCATCAGTTGGTCGTAACGGTAGCGTGGGAACGTGCCGCGCACCCAGATGAACACGAACAGGCAGGCGCAGATCTTCAACACGAACCACACCGGCCCCAGCACCGGCAGGATGCCGAACGGAGCAAGCCAGCCACCCAGGAACAGGATCGTCGTCATCCCGCTCATCAGCATCATGTTCGCGTATTCGCCGAGGAAGAACAGCGCGAAACTCATGGAGCTGTATTCGACGAAGAACCCCGCCACGATCTCGCTCTCGCCCTCCGGCAGGTCGAACGGGGAACGGTTCGTCTCGGCCAGCGTCGAGATGAAGAAGATGATGAACATCGGGAACAGCGGCACGCAGAACCACACCGTCCGCTGCGCCTCCACGATCGCCGTCAGGTTCAGGCTGCCCGCGACCAGCAGCACCGAGACGATGACGAAGCCCATCGAGACCTCGTAGCTCACCATCTGCGCCGCGCTGCGCAACGCGCCGAGGAAGGCGTATTTGGAATTGCTCGCCCAGCCGGCGATGATGATCCCGTACACGCCCATCGAGCTGATCGCGAACAGATACAAAACGCCGACGTTGATATCGGCGATCGCCCAGCCCGCGTTCACCGGAATGACGGCCCAGGCGATCATCGCGAGCCCGAAGGTCAGCATCGGGGCAAACAGGAACAGCGCCCGGTTGGCCCCCGACGGGATCACGGTCTCCTTCATGATCATCTTGAGCGCGTCGGCGAACGGCTGCATCAGCCCGAACGGGCCGACCACGTTCGGTCCGCGCCGCATCTGGATCGCCGCCAGCACCTTGCGTTCGGCGTAGGTCAGGTACGCCACGCCGATCAGCAGCGGCACCAGCAAGGCCAGCGCCTCGGCGAGGACCAGGATCAGATGGCCAGGGTCGGTGTCCCAGAAGCTCATGGCGCGTTCACTCCGCCGCCAGGGCGACCGGGGCGAAGGTCGCCGCGCACTCGGCCATCGTGGGGCTGGCGCGGCTGATCGGATCGGTCTGGTAGTAGGTTTCGATCGGCGGCGCGAACGGTGCCTCGCCCAGCGCCGCCGGATCGCCCGGCGGGCCGGCCGTGTCGGAGCAGCCGAAGCGCGGCAGGAAGCCGACCCGGTCGAACACCGGGTTCACCTGGCCGAGGCGCAGGCGCAGCGCCGCCAGGTCGTCGTAGGGCAGCGTATGGCCGACATGCGCGCTCAGGGCGCGCAGGATTTTCCAGTCCTCGCGCGCCTCGCCGGGCGGGAAGACGGCCATCTGGGCCCGCTGCACCCGACCTTCGGTGTTCACGTAGGTGGCGTCCTTTTCGGTGTAGGCGGCGCCCGGCAGGATCACGTCGGCCCGCGCCGCGCCGCGATCGCCGTGGTGGCCCTGATAGACCACGAAGGTGTCGGCGCCGATACGCCCCGGGTCGATTTCGTCGGCGCCGAGCAGGAACAGCATGTCGACCCCACCGCCCAGCATCTCCGCCACCGCCTTGCCGCGCGGTCCCGGCACGAAGCCGAGATCGAGCCCGCCCACCAGCGCCGCTGCCCGGTGCAGGACGTTGAACCCATGCCAGTCGGGGCTCAGCGCGCCCGCGTCGGCGGCCAGCTTCCAGGCCGCCGCCAGCACCGCCGCCCCGTCCGGCCGCGCCGTCGCGCCGGCGCCCAGGATCACCAGCGGCCGCTTCGCATCCCGCAGCACCGCGGCGGCATCGCCGAGCGCCCCCGGTCCCTCCCCCAGATGGCGCACCGGATACGTCAGATCGGCCGCCGCGCCCACCAGCCCGATCGGGATGCCCGCCGCCAGCCACCGCTTGCGGATGCGCGCGTTCAGCACCGGGGCCTCGCGGCGCGGGTTGGTGCCGATCAGCAGGATCGCATCCGCTTCCTCGATGCCGACGATGCCGCTGTTGAACAGGTAGAAATCGCGCCGCCGCGGATCGAGCCGCTCGCCGCGCTGGCGGCAATCGAGGTTCTCCGACCCGAGCGCGCCCATCAGGTCGCGCAATGCCAGCATGGATTCCGCATCGCACAGGTCGCCGGCGATGGCGCCGATCTTCTCCGGCCGGGTCGCGCCCACCCGCGCGGCCACTGCGGCGAAGGCCTCGTCCCAGCTTGCCGCCACCAGCTTGCCGTCGCGCCGCACCCACGGGCGATCGAGTCGGCGCCGCTTCAGCCCATCGACGGCGAAGCGCGACTTGTCGCCCAGCCATTCCTCGTTCACGTCGTCGTTGGTGCGCGGCAGGATGCGCAGCACTTCCGGCCCGCGCGAATCGATGCGGATGTTCGACCCCACCGCATCCAGCACGTCGATGCCGTCGGTCTTGGCGAGTTCCCACGAACGCGCAACGAAGGCATAGGGCTTCGACGTCAGCGCGCCGACCGGGCAAAGATCGATGATGTTGGCGGACAATTCCGACGACAGCGCCTTTTCGACATAGGTGCCGACCTCCATGCCCTCCCCGCGCGCGGTGGCGCCGAGATCGGGCACGCCGGCCACCTCGGTGATGAAGCGGATGCAGCGGGTGCAATGGATGCACCTTGTCATCACCGTCTTCACCAGCGGGCCGAGGTATTTGTCCTTCACCGCGCGCTTGTTTTCCGCGTAGCGCGAGCCGCCGGCGCCGTAGCCGAGCGCCTGGTCCTGCAGGTCGCATTCCCCGCCCTGGTCGCAGATCGGGCAATCGAGCGGGTGGTTGATGAGCAAGAATTCCATCACCCCGCGGCGCGCCTTGCGCACCATCGGGCTATCCGTGTGCACCACCATGCCCTCGGCGACCGGCCAGGCGCAGGAGGCGATCGGCTTCGGCGGCGCCTTCTCGATCTCGACCAGGCACATGCGGCAGTTGCCGGCGATCGACAGACGTTCGTGGTAGCAGAAGCGCGGGATTTCGATGCCGGCGGCTTCCGCCGCCTGCAACACGGTGGCGCCGGCGGGAACGTCGACTTCGATGCCGTCGATGCTGAGTTTGGGCATGGGCCTACTCCGCCGCCAGCGGCATCGGGGCGCCGGACCGTTGCCGGTAGGCCGCGATCCGTTCTTCCATCACCGGGCGGAAATGCCGGATCAACCCCTGGATCGGCCAGGCCGCCGCATCCCCCAGGGCGCAAATCGTGTGGCCCTCCACCTGCCGGGTCACCTGTTCCAACGTGTCGATCTCGTCCGGTTCGGCGCGGCCTTCCACCATGCGGTACATCACCCGCATCATCCAGCCCGTCCCTTCCCGGCACGGCGTGCACTGGCCGCAGCTTTCGTGCTTGTAGAACTGGCTCAGCCGCGCGATCGCGCGGATGATGTCGGTCGATCTGTCCATCACGATCACCGCCGCGGTGCCGAGCCCGCTACGCACCTCGCGCAGGCTGTCGAAATCCATCAGCACCGTGTCGCAGATCGATTTCGGAATGACCGGCACCGACGCCCCGCCCGGGATCACCGCCAGCAGATTGTCCCACCCGCCGCGCACCCCGCCGGCGTGCTTGTCGATCAGTTCCCGCAACGGGATGCCGAGCTCGTCCTCCACGTTGCAGGGCTTGTTCACGTGGCCGGAGATGCAGAACACCTTCGGCCCCGTGTTGCCCTTGCGCCCGATGCCGGCGAACCAGGCCGCGCCCCGGCGCAGGATGGTCGGCGCCACGGCGATGCTTTCGACGTTGTTCACCGTGGTCGGGCAGCCGTACAACCCGACCGCCGCCGGAAACGGCGGCTTCATCCGCGGCATGCCCTTCTTGCCTTCCAGGCTTTCGAGCAGCGCGGTTTCCTCCCCGCAGATATAGGCGCCGGCGCCGCGATGGAGGAACACGTCGCAATCGTAGCCCGACCCGCAGGCGTTCCTGCCGATCAGCCCCGCCGCATACGCCTCGGCGATCGCCGCATCGAGCACCACCGCTTCGTTATGGAACTCGCCGCGGATGTAGATGTAGGCGGCAACGGCACCCATCGCGAAGCAGGCGATCAGGCAGCCCTCGATCAGCTTGTGCGGATCGTGGCGGATGATGTCGCGGTCCTTGCACGTGCCGGGTTCGGATTCATCGGCATTCACGGTCAGATACGCCGGCCGCCCGTCCGACTGCTTGGGCATGAACGACCATTTGAGACCGGTCGGGAATCCGGCGCCCCCGCGTCCGCGCAGGCCCGAGGCCTTCATTTCGTCCACGATCGCATCGCGTCCGCGCGCCAGGATATCCTTCGTCCCGTCCCAGTCGCCGCGCCGCCGCGCCGCGGCCAGCCGCCAGTCGTGCACGCCATAGAGATTGGTGAAGATGCGGTCCTGGTCAGCCAGCATTCGCCTCAAGCCTCCGGCGCGAAAGCAAGGGTGGTGAGCGTCGTCGGCCCGCCCTCCGGCGCGGAGGTCTGCCGCCCGATCATCGAGCCCGGCGCCGGCGGCTTGCCCTCGCGCAGGGCCGCCAGCAGGGCGCGGGTGCGCTCGGCGTCCATGTCTTCGTAGAAATCGTCGTTCACCTGCAGGACCGGCGCGTTGACGCAGGCGCCGACACATTCCACCTCCGTCATGGTGAACATCCCGTCCGCGCTCGTCTCGCCCCAGCCGGCGATCCCGGTGAATTCCCGGCAGGCGCGCACCACCTCGTCCGAGCCGCGCAGCCAGCACGGGGTCGTCGTGCAGCATTGCAGATGCCAGGTGCCGATCGGGCGCAGGTTGAACATGAGGTAGAAGGTTGCGACCTCATAGACGCGGATCGGCGGCATCGCCAGGCGCGCCGCCACCGCTTCCATCCCCACCCGCGGCACCCAGGCGCTGCCGGTGTGCCGCTTCATCTGCTTCTGCACGATATACAGCAGCGGGAGCACGGCGCTGGCCTGCCGCCCTTCCGGGTATTTCGCCAGATGCACCGCGATCTCGGCCTCGCTTTCCGCATCGAATGCAAAATGCGCCGGCTGATACGCCTCCTGCCCTGGAGGAACCTCGGTCTGATCGGTCATGCCATGCTACCTGTCGATCTCGCCGAACACGATGTCGATCGAACCGATGATCGCCACCGCGTCGGCCAGCATGTGCCGCTTCGCCAGATGCTCCATCGCCTGCAGGAAGGCGAAGCCGGTGGAGCGGATCTTGCAGCGATACGGCCGGTTGGTGCCGTCCGCGACCAGATACACGCCGAACTCCCCCTTCGGGCTTTCGGTCGCCGTGTAGGTCGCCCCCGCCGGCACGTGGAAGCCTTCGGTGAACAGCTTGAAATGGTGGATCAGCGCTTCCATCGAGCGCTTCATCTCCGCGCGCGGCGGCGGGGTGATCTTGTTGTCGTGCAGCTTCACCGGGCCGGCCGGCATCTTCTGCAGGCACTGGCGGATGATCTTCACGCTCTCGCGCATTTCCAGCAGCCGGACCAGGTAGCGGTCGAAGCAATCGCCGTTGCGGCCGACCGGGATCTGGAAATCGACCTCGGCATATTTGTCGTACGGCTGCGCCCGACGCAGGTCCCACGCGATGCCCGAGGCGCGCAGCGGCGGTCCGCTCCAGCCCCAGGCCAGCGCGTCCTCCGGCGACATCACGCCGATATCGACCGTGCGCTGCTTCCAGATGCGGTTGCCGGTCAGCAGGGATTCCAGCTCGTCGAGGAATTTCGGGAAGGTTTCGGTCCATGCCCCGATCCGCTCGGCCAGGCCCGCCGGCAGGTCGCGGCTCACTCCGCCAGGGCGGAAGTAGTTCGCGTGCAGCCGCGCGCCGGAGACCGCCTCGTGGAATTCCATCAGGAGCTCGCGTTCCTCGAACCCCCACAGCGGCGGCGTGATCGCGCCCACGTCCAGCGCGTAGGTCGTCACGTTCAATAGATGGTTCAGGACCCGGGTGATCTCGGCGAACAGGGTGCGGATCCATTGCGCCCGCGGCGGCGCCTCCACACCCAGCAGCTTCTCCACCGCCAGAACGAAGGTGTGCTCCTCGCACATGGGGGAGACGTAGTCGAGCCGGTCGAAATACGGCACGTTCTGCAGATACGTGCGGTACTCCATCAGTTTTTCGGTACCGCGATGCAACAGGCCGATATGCGGATCGGCGCGCTCCACCACCTCCCCGTCCATCTCCAGGATCAGGCGCAGCACGCCGTGCGCGGCGGGATGCTGCGGGCCGAAATTGATGGCGTGGCTGTCGATCTCGATCTGCTTCGTCTGGCGCGCGGCCGGGGTGATCTCGCTCATGGCCTCAGCCCTTCCCCGGCGGCAACGGTTCGACCGCGGTGCGCGTCACCTGGGCGCGCGTCTGGTGCACCTTCTCGTCGCCCGGCAAGGTGGTGACCGCTTCCCAGGGCGAGATGAAATCGAAGCTGCGCCAGTCCTGGGTCAGCCGCACCGGCTCGTAGACCACCTGCTTGCGCTCCTCGTCGTAGCGCACTTCCACGTAGCCGGTCAGCGGGAAGTCCTTGCGCAGCGGATGGCCCTCGAAGCCGTAGTCGGTCAGGATGCGGCGCAGGTCGGGCTGGCCGGAGAACACGATCCCGAACAGATCCCACGCCTCCCGCTCCCACCAGGTCGCGGCGGGCCAGACGGTGTGGACCGAGGGCACCGGAGTCCGTTCGTCGGTCGTCACGATCACCCGCAGGCGCCGGTTCAGCGCGATCGACAGCAGGTTGTACACCACGTCGAACCGCTGCGCCCGCTCCGGCCAGTCCACGCCGCAGAGGTCCATCATCTGCGCGAACGCGAAGCGCGGATCGTCGCGCAGCACGGTCATGAGCGCGACGATGTCGTCGCGCGCCGCCGCCACCACGACCTCCCCGCCCTCGATCCGCACATCCGCGAGGCCCGGCACCGCGCCAAGCATGGCCGCGAGCGTCTCGGCCGGAGTAGACACGGCCGGAGTCGGCGGGGCCGCCGGAGCGACCGCCGGCACCTCCGCCTCAGCCACGAAGGATCGTCCCGGTGCGGCGGATCTTCTTCTGCAACTGCATGATGCCGTACACCAGCGCCTCCGCCGTCGGCGGGCAGCCCGGCACATACACATCGACCGGTACCACCCGATCGCAGCCGCGCACCACCGAATAGGAAAAATGGTAGTAGCCGCCGCCGTTGGCGCAACTGCCCATGCTGATCACCCAGCGCGGCTCGGGCATCTGGTCATAAACTTTGCGTAACGCCGGCGCCATCTTGTTCGTCAGCGTTCCCGCCACAATCATCACGTCCGACTGCCGCGGCGAGGCGCGGGGAATGATCCCGAACCGATCCAGATCGTAGCGCGGCATGTAGGCGTGGATCATCTCCACCGCGCAGCACGCGAGCCCGAACGTCATCGGCCACAGGCTGCCGGTGCGTGCCCAGTTCACCACCTTGTCGAGATTGGCGACCAGGAAGCCCTTGTCAGCGATCTCCCCGGTGATGCCCTTGATCACCGCGTCCTGCTCCGGCCCGGGCGGGAGAGCATCGCGATTCCAGGCGATGGCGGTGCCGCTCATGCGATCACTCCCATTCCAGCGCGCCCTTGCACCATTCATAGATGAACCCGACGGTCAGCACGCCGAGAAAGCCCATCATCGACAGGAATCCGAACAGGCGGGTCGCGCCCAGGCTGACCGCCCAGGGGAACAGGAACGCCACTTCCAGGTCGAAGATGATGAACAGGATCGCCACCAGGTAGTAGCGCACGTCGAACGGGCGGCGGGCGTCGTCGAACGCTTCGAATCCGCATTCATAGGCCGAGAGTTTTTCCGGGTACGGTTTCTGCCGCGCAGCCAGCAACGAACCGCCGACCATGGCGACCGCGATGACCCCGGCGATGACCATGAACACCAGGATCGGCAGATAACCCGGAAGAACGTACGGCATCCACGCTCCCTTTCCGCGGGCCTGCCGCAGCAAACCGCCCCGACGACCCGGCCAGCACATCCGCCCGTGCGGCGGCGCGCCGGACCTTAGCCCCTTCCGTTGTGCACCGCCATATGCCCCGCGCCCCGCGGCACCGCGAGGCAGCACCCGAAACGGCCAGAAAGAGGATACGGCGTGGCTGCCAGCCGCTGGCGCGAGTGACGGGGCTCGAACCCGCGACCTCCGGCGTGACAGGCCGGCGCTCTAACCAACTGAGCTACACCCGCAGCGGCAGCGCGGTGCGTTTAGGCGCCGGGTCGGCGCCCGTCAAGCCGCGGACGTCGCGCGCGCAGACAAGCGGGACTTGCCAGGAACGCAGCCTCCCGGCCGCGGACGGAGCCGGTCTGCACGCGCGACATCGCTCGGGCCCATCGCCCCGGGCATGCCCGACATCTGCGATAGCCGGCGTCTGTGACTGTGAGAAGGATGGCCGCGCGAGGCGCGGCGATCAGCGTTGGCTGAGCCGGGCTTCGGCGATCACCCGCTCGTGTCCGTCACTCATGTGCTTGACGCGATAAGCGCAGTCCCGCCCTTCGAACGGCAGGCAGCGGACCACGACATAGGGACCCCGGGGCACGTTCTCGCCGGTGGCGGCGGGAACGAACGCGACTTGCTGGCCGGTGGCGAATTTATAGGTCGGCGACATTGGGTGTCTCCGCCGCGGCGCATCCCCGCGGATACCCCCGAAGGGGACCGGCGCCGCCCGGGATGGGCAACGCCGGCCGAAATCCTCAGGCGCGCTTCAGATTCACCGCCGAGAACTTGCCCTGCTGCCCGCGCTCGAGGTCGAAGGCAACCTTCTGCCCCTCGTTCAGGCTGCCCATGCCCGACCGCTCGACGGCCGAGATGTGCACGAACACGTCCTTCGAGCCGTCATCGGGCTGGATGAACCCATAGCCCTTCTGGCCGTTGAACCACTTCACTGTTCCGGTTGCCATGGCACCGTATTCTCCGAAGACTTGGCGACCCGCACCGTGCGGGCCGATCTTACTTTTCCATTCAGGGAACACAAATGCGCCGGCATAAGCCGACAAGGCACGCGAGCCCGACCGAAAAGCGCCAATCGGCGGCATATACGCCCATCGGAGGGAAAATACCAGGGCCGGATCGGCCCCGCCTTCCCCGCGGCGGACAGCTACATGTGCCCGACCTCGTCCGGTACCGTGTAGAATGTGGGATGGCGGTAGGGCTTGGTGGCCCCCGGCTCGAACAGCGGCCCCTTGTCGCCAGGGTCGCTCGCGGTAATCGCCACGGACGGCACCACCCAGATCGAGAGCCCCTCGCCGCGACGGGTGTAGGTGTCGCGCGCCGCCTGCAAGGCCAGCTCGGCGTCGGCGGCGTGGATCGAGCCCACGTGCTGGTGCGCGAGCCCGGTGCGGGAACGGATGAACACCTCCCACAAGGGCACCTGGGCCTCCGTCACGCCGCCTGCCGCGCCGGAGAGGCGTGCTTTTCGGCGTAGGCCCGGGCCGCTGCGCGCACCCAGGCGCCGTCGGCATGTGCCTGCCGGCGAGTTTCCAGCCGCTCGCGGTTGCAGGCGCCGCCGCCGGCAAGCACCCGGCGGAACTCGCCCCAGTCTATCGGGCCGATCAGCCAGTGGCCGGTCACTGCGTCGAAGCGCAGCGCCGGGTCCGGGAGCGTCAGCCCCAGATACTGCGCCTGCGGTACCGTCGCATCGATGAACTTCTGCCGCAGCCCATCATTGGTGAAGCGCTTGATCTTCCAGCGCATCGATCGGTCCGAGTGCTGGCTTTCGGAATCGGGAGGCCCGAACATCATCAGCACCGGCCACCACCAGCGATCCAGCGCGTCCTGCGCCATCGCCTGCTGCGCGGCGGTACCGCGGCACAGGGTCAGCATGATCTCGAAGCCCTGGCGCTGGTGGAAGCTCTCTTCCTTGCAGATGCGGATCATCGCCCGCGCGTAGGGACCGTACGAGCAGCGGCACAGCGGGATCTGGTTCATGATCGCCGCGCCGTCGACCAGCCAGCCGATGGCGCCGATGTCCGCCCAGCTCACGGCTGGATAGTTGAAAATTGAGCTGTATTTCGCACGCCCGCTCAGGAGCTGATCGACCAGCTCCTCTCGCGCGACCCCCAGGGTTTCGGCGGCGGCGTAGAGATAGACGCCGTGACCGCATTCGTCCTGCACCTTGGCCAGCAGCGCCGCCTTACGTCGCAGGCTGGGAGCGCGCGTGATCCAATTGCCCTCGGGCCCCATACCGACGATCTCGGAATGCGCGTGCTGGCTGATCTGACGGATCAGAGTGCGACGATACGCCTCCGGCATCCAGTCGTTGGGTTCGATCTTGTCCTCGGCATCGATGCGGGCCTGGAAGCCCGCCGTCAGCGCCGCCGGTTCGCCATCCGGCGCCGCCGCGCCGCGCTGATCGAGGGCCTGGCTGTACACTCTCCATCTCCTGCGCCATCGGGCATGTGCTCCAGCATACTGCCGGGGCTGGTCGGGCGGCAAACCGGCGCTATGGTGCCTGTGATTAACAACGGACCCGACCCATGGATTTCGCCCTCAGCCCCGAACAACAGCAGATCCGCGACGAGGTGCTGCGTCTGTGCGCCCGCTTCGATGATTCCTACTGGCTGGAACGCGAGCGCAGCGCCACCTTTCCCGAGGGTTTCTATCGCGCCATGGCGGCAGGTAACTGGCTCGGCATCGCCATGCCCGAAGCCTACGGCGGCGCCGGGCTCGGGATCACCGAGGCGGCACTTATGATGCAGGCGGTGGCCGAATCGGGCGCGGCGATGTCCGGCGCCTCGGCAATCCATATCAATATCTTCGGCCTGCACCCGGTGGTGGTTGGCGGCACCGAGGCGCAGAAGGCGCGCATGTTGCCGCCGCTGATCGCAGGCCAGGACAAGGCGTGCTTCGGTGTCACCGAACCCGACGCCGGGCTGAACACAACCGAGATCAAGACGCGCGCGGAGAAGCGCGGCGACCGCTACGTCGTGAACGGGACCAAGATCTGGACCTCGACTGCGCAGGAGGCGAACAAGATCCTGCTGCTCGCGCGCACGACGCCGCTCGACCAGGTGAAACGGCGCAGCCACGGGCTCAGCCTGTTCTACACCGACCTCGACCGCACCCGCGCCGAGGTGCGGCTGATCCGCAAGATGGGCCGCCACGCGGTCGATTCGAACATGGTCTTCTTCGAGGACATGGAGATCCCCGAGGACGACCGCATCGGCCCCGAGGGCGACGGCTTCCGCGCCATCCTGCACGGGCTGAACCCGGAGCGCATCCTGATCGCCGCGGAGGCGATCGGCATCGGCCGGGTGGCGCTCGCGCGCGCCACCGCCTACGCGCGAGAGCGCGTGGTGTTCGGCCGCCCGATCGGCCAGAACCAGGCGATCCAGCATCCACTGGCGCGCAACTGGGCGGAACTCGAAGCCGCCGATCTTATGATGCTGAAGGCGGCCACGGCCTACGACCAGGGCCTGGACTGCGGCGCGGCGGCGAACGCAGCCAAATACCTCGCCGCCGAGGCAGGCTTCCGCGCCGCCGAACAGGCGGTGATGACGCACGGCGGCATGGGCTATGCCGAGGAATACCACGTGGAACGGTATTTCCGCGAAAGCCTGATTCCGCGGATTGCCCCGGTCAGCCGCGAGCTCGTGCTGAGCTACCTCGCCGAACGGGTGCTCGACCTGCCGAAATCCTACTGATTGCGCCCCCCTCGCCGCGACCGCCACAGCCCGACCGGGTCCATCCCGCGCGCCAGCAGCCGGGCCGCGACCATCCGCACGATCCGCGCGATATCAGCCACGGGGCGGAAATGGCTCGGCCGCAAGGCCGGGCCGTAGATCGCGGGGATCGACACCGCGACGATGCCGAAGCCGCGGCGGCCGGCCACGATCAGCGCCTCGCTCTCGAAGGCGAAGCGCTCCGATCGGCCGGCGCCCCCGACCAGGGCGGCGGCGAGCGCGGCGGGATAGACCCGGAAACCCGACTGGCTGTCGGCCACCGGCCGGCGCGCGGCCCAGGAGACCCAGAAATCCGCCACTCGGTTGGCCACCAGACGCGCCGGCGGTCCGCGCTCCGCGCCGCAGTTGCAGCGCGCGCCGATCACCACATGGCCCGGCCAGGCCTCGGCCATCACCAGCAGGCGGGGGACATCTTCGGGCCGGTGCTGGCCGTCGGCGTCGAGGGTCACGATCCACCCCGCACCCCCCGCGAGCGCAGCGCGCATGCCCCGCCGCAGGCTGTCGCCCTTGCCGCGGTTCTCCCGCTGCGGCAACAGCTCTGCCCCAGCCTCGGCGGCGAGGACCGCGGTCGCATCGGTCGAGCCGTCGTCGACCACGATCACCCGCGGCCGCCCCGGCAAGGCGAGGCAGTCTGCGACGAGGCAAGCGATGGTCATCGCCTCGTTGAAGGCAGGGATGACGATCGCCACCCCATCTGCGGCCAACGCAGCTTCCCGCCGCTCGACCGGTCCGTTATCCTGCCCCTCCATGGCAGCTATCAAAGCCCGGAAATGACCGCGCCGCTACCCGATATCTGCGACGTGCTCGTGATCGGCGGCGGCCCGGCCGGATCGACTGCCGCAACCTTGCTCGCCGGACGGGGACGACGGGTCGTGCTGCTCGACAAGGATCGGCATCCACGTTTCCACATCGGCGAGTCGCTGCTGCCCCGGAATCTGGCAATCTTCGACCGGTTGGGGGTACGCGAGCAGGTGCACGCCCTTGGCGTGTTCAAGCCCGGAGCGGAGTTCATCTCCGACGAAACCGGCACCGGGGTGACGTTCAGCTTCGCTTCCGGCCTCGATCGCCACTTTACCCATTGCTATCAGGTGCCGCGCGCGGCGTTCGACGCGACCCTGCTCCGGCACGCACGCGACCGCGGGGTGACGGTCGCCGAAGAGACCCGTGTCCTGGACGCGGACTTCGCCCCCGGCGGCACGGCACACGTGACGGCGCGCGGCCCGAACGGCCAAACGCAGCAGATTGCGGCGCGCTTCGTGCTGGACGCATCGGGGCGCGACTGCCTGCTCGCCGGCAAGTTCGGCCTGCGCGAGCCGGACAAGCGGATGAACACCGCGGCGGTCTACGGCCACTTCCGGAACGTGGAAGAACGCACCGGCGCCCAGGAAGGCTGCATTTCCGTGCATCTGGTGCCGGACGGCTGGTTCTGGATGATCCCGTTGCCGGACCAGATCATGAGCGTCGGCTTCGTCGGCAGTGCGGACGCATTCAAGGCGCGCACTGGCGGGATGCCGGCGTTGCTGACGGCCCGCATCGCCGCCAGCCCAAGCGTGGCGGCGCGGATGCGGGCAGCGGAACCAGTGGGGGAGATCACCGGGACGGCCAATTATTCATACCGGGCCCGCGCCGGCTGGGGCGAGGGCTGGATGCTGCTGGGCGATGCGTTCGGCTTCCTCGATCCGGTGTTCTCCTCCGGCGTGCTGCTCGCGATGGCCTCGGCCGAGCTCGGCGCCGACGTGGCCGACGCATGGCTCGACGATCCTGCCCGCGGACGCATGCTGGCACGGCGAGCGGAGCGGCGGTTACACCGGGCGATGGACGAGCTGAGCTGGCTGATCCGACGCATCAACGACCCCGCGCTGCGAGGGATGTTCCTCGCCCCAAGCAATCTGTTCCGTATGCGCGACGGCCTGGTTTCCGTCCTGGCCGGGCATTTCTTGTACGAACGTCCCGGTTTCGGCCTGCCATTGGCCGCATTCAAGGCAATGTACTACGTGATTGCCGGTGTCACGCGCGTAGGCTTGCGACCAGCACGGCCATAGGGCCCGCCCGGAGCCACACGAGGGAGACCACCCGCCGACCTCACGTCATTGTATTTGCGCGGCGAGCCGGGCCAAGTGGTGGGCGGTATCGCCGAACGTATGCTCGATCACCATGGCACGGCGGAAGTAATGGCCGACCGCGTATTCCTCGGTCATGCCGATGCCGCCATGTAACTGGATCGCCTGCTGGGAGACGAAGCGCGCTGCCTGGCCGTAGCCGACCTTGGCCATGGAGATATTGCGCGCGCGTTCCGCGGGGTCCGGCTCCTCGACGCTGATTGTCGCAAGCATCGCCATGCTGCGGCCCTGTTCCAGCGCCATCAGCATTTCTGACAGCCGGTGCTGCACGACCTGGTTCGTGCCGATCGGCTTGCCGAACTGCTCGCGGGTGCGGGAGTACTCCAACGTCAGGGACTGCATCGCTTCCATCGCACCCACCGCCTCGGCGCCCATGGCGGCGATGCCGGCCTCCACCACCCGTTCGATCACCGAAAAGGCGCTCCCCGGGTCCCCCAGGACATCAGCTATCGGCACAACGGCGACGTCGGTGAGCGAGATCTCCGCCGCCCGGGTGCCGTCGCGCATCGCATAGCCGCGGCGGGCTAGGCCGTCGGCATGCGCATCGACCAGGAACAGGCCAATCCCGTCGGGATCGTCGCGCGTGCCCCGGATGCGCGCGCTGACGACCAGCCTGTCGGCGCTGTCGCCGTGCAGCACGACGCTCTTCGCCCCGTCCAGCACCCAGCCGCCGTCGGCGCGTTTTGCCGTGGTTTGCACATCCGACAGATCGTAGCGCGCGTCACGCTCGCCATGCGCGAACGCAAGCTTCAGGCGGCCTTCCGCGACCGCCGGCAGGATCGCGGCCTGCTGGGCGGCGCTGCCCGCCAGCCGGAGCGCGGTGCCCCCCAGCACGACGGTCGCCAGGTAGGGCTCCAGCGCCAGCGCCCGGCCGAACTCCTGCATCACCAGCATCACCTCGACCGGGCCGCCGCTGAAGCCTCCGTGTTCCTCGGCGAAGGGCACGCCGAGCAGGCCGAGCTCGGCGTAGTGCGCCCACATCTCCGCGCTCCAGCCCACCGGCTGCTTCAGGAAGCCCTTGCGCGCCTCGAACCCGTAGCGGTCGGCCAGCAGGCGGGTGACACTGTCGGCCAGCAGGCGCTGGTCGTCGGAAAGGTCGAAATCCATCAGAGCCTCAGCACCGCTTTGGACAGGATGTTCTTCTGAATTTCGTTGGTGCCGCCATAGATCGAGGCGGCGCGCAGGAACAGGTAGCTGCCGGTCGCCTGTTCCGCGGCCTCGGAGAGCAGGTCGGGCTCGTTGGCCAGCTCCGCCAGCTCCTGCGCCCAGATCGGCATCGCCATCGGTCCGGCGAGCGTCCATCGCCAGCTCGGTGGTTGATTGCAGCAGTTCGGTGCCCTTCACCTTCAGCACCGAGGACAGCGGATCCGGCCGCCCGTCGGTCTTCCTGGCGCTAGGCCGAGACCACCCGGTACTGGGTGATCTGCAACGCCTTCATGTCCACTTCCAGCTGCGCGACCCGTTGGCGGAACGCCGCATCCTCGATCAGCGGCTTGCCGTTGAACCGCACCTGCCGCGCGGCCATGCCTTCGCCGCCGCCACCCGTTCGCTCGACTTGCCGAGGCGGGCGATGCCGGTGCGCTCGTTGCCGAGCAGGAACTTGGCCACGTCCCAGCCGCGGTTCTCCTCGTGCACCCGCATCTCGACGGGCACCTTCACGTCGTCGAAGAACACTTCGTTCAGGTGGTGCGCGCCGTCGATCGAGATGATCGGCCGCACGGTGATCCCCGGCGTCTTCATGTCGACCAGCAGGAAGGAAATCCCCTCCTGCCGCTTGGCGGCGCGTTCGGGTTGGTGCGCACCAGCACGAAGCACCAGTCGGCGTTGTGCGCGGTGGAGGTCCAGATCTTCGAGCCGTTCACCACGTAGTGGTCGCCGTCCCGCTTCGCCGCGGTCTTCAATGCGGCGCAGATCGGACCCGGCGCCGGGCTCGGAAAAGCCCTGGCACCACCAATCGTCCAGGTTGGCCGCGCGCGGCAGGAAGCGGCGCTTCTGCTCCTCGGTGCCGAACTGGATCAGCACCGGACCGAGCATGGTGATGTTGAAGGACGAGCAGTTCGGGCGCCGGTGCGGCCTGGTTCTCCTCGAGGAAGATCATCCGCTGCACGGCCGTCCAGCCCGGGCCGCCCCATTCCTTCGGCCAGGAGAGCGCCGCCCAGCCCTGCTTGTTCAGGATACGCTGCCAGCGCCACCACGTCCTGCTTGCGCGGACTGTAGCCCAGCCGCATGCGCTCGCGCGTATCGGCCGGCAGGTTGTCGCGGATGAAGCGCGCGCACCTCGTCGCGGAACGCGAGTCTCGTCCGGGGTGAAGCGCAGGTCCATGGGACGCCTCCCTCAGTTCAGCCGCAGGTCGATGATGTGCTTCGGGTCGGGCTGCAGTTCGCCGCGCTCCACCCGCTTCACGATGTCGGTCAGCGCCGCGTTGGCCGGGGTCGCCAGACCCGACCTCGTCGCCCTTGCGCACGACGAAGCCGTTGAGGAACTCGATCTCGGTACGCCGTCCCTTCACCATGTCCTGGCCCATCGAGGGCCGGTGTTCGCCGCCGCCGGGCTTTGCCGCCTCGGCCAGCCGGTGCTCGTCGTACTCGCGTGCCGCCTGCGGTTCGCCCTCGCCGGCGCGCGCGATCACCTCGGGGTCCATGTGGTGGATTTCTTCCAGCTCGTAGCCCAGCGCCTGGCCGACCCGGATCGCCTCCGAGCCCAGCCGGGCGCCGAAACGGCGGATGCGCGTCGTTGGTCAGGATATCGCGGGTGATCATCCCGGTGCAGGCGCGACATCCCGTTGCCCATGACGTTGGTCACCAGCTTCGACCAGCGCTCGCCCCATAGATTGGAGGTCACCAGCGCGGTGTCGGCGCAGCGCGACCAGCGGCGCACCTCGCGGGCGCGATCGGTGATGCGGCCATGCACCTCGCCGACGCGGAACACGGTGTGCTTGTCGCCGCTCTTGCCGGCGGCGCGGCGCACGTGGCCCGGCTCGCACAGATCGACGGTGATGGAGCTGGCGATGCAGCCCAGCACCTTGCCCCAGCCGACCACGCCGGCGATCGTTTCCTCGTTCATGCAGTTCTGCAGCGAGACCACGAAGCCGTCCGGCGCCAGGTACTGCGCGATCAGCGTGGTCGCCCAGGCGGTGTCGTAGGATTTCATGCAGACGAAGGCGATGTCGATCGGCTGCTTCCTTCGCCAGGTGCTGCGCATCGGTCAGGTGCAGCGCGCGCACCTTGGTCGGTGAATTCCGGCACGTCGCGGATGTGGCTGATGCGCAGGCCCATGGCGCTGCATGCGCTCGACATGCTCGGGCCAGGGGTCGAGGAAGGTCACATCCTCGCCGGCCTGAGCCATGTGCGCGCCGGCATAGCCGCCGACGGCGCCGGTGCCGACTACCGCAATCCTGGGGTGCATGGGTTTCTCCGTGCCGGGTAACTTCCTACCGGAGGGTAGAGCAGGCCGGCGCGGGGTCAAGCCGACCTGCGGTGTTCGTGCGGTGCATCTTTTTCCTGCCGCGCGGGCGGCGACGGCGGCCGATCGGACGGGGTGGTGGAGCGGCACCCCTCGCCGCCGCTGCATCGTGGACATGCCGGGAACGATACCGGCCGGTCATGCGCTCCCGCGCCCCCCAGCCGGAATGGGGGCCGGAGTGGTGTTTGCCTACGGGCGGGACGCTTCTATGCTGGCCCGCGGGGCATGGCGGGGACGCGGATGGAGACGGTGCAGGCGCTGGGGAAGTATGAGTTGCGCGGCACGCTCGGCCGTGGCGCCATGGGCACCGTGTACGACGGGTGGGATACCGTTATCCAACGCCGCGTGGCGATCAAGACGGTACCGTTGCCGGAACACCCCGACCCCGAAACCGAGGAAGAGATCGCCCGCTTCCGCCGCGAGGCGCAGGCTGCGGGGCGACTTACCCACCCCAATATCGTTGCCATCTACGATTACGGCGAGACGGCCGATATCGCCTATATCGTCATGGAATACGTCGACGGGCCGACCCTGAAATCGCTGCTCGACAAGCGCGAACGCTTTCCCCTGCCCGAGATCCGCCGCGTGATGGAAGGCCTCCTGGCCGGGCTGCAGTTCAGCCACGACCGCGGCGTGGTGCATCGCGACATCAAGCCCGCCAACGTCATGCTGAACGGTGAACGGCAGGCCAAGATCGCCGATTTCGGCATCGCGCGAATCGAAAGCAGCAACATGACCCAGGCCGGAACGGTGCTGGGCACCCCGGCCTACATGTCGCCAGAGCAGTTCCGCGGCGATCCGGTCGACCCGCGCACCGACATCTATTCTTCCGGCGTGTTGCTATACCAGCTCCTGACCGGAGACCGGCCGTTCGAAGGCAGCGTCACATCGATCATGCACAAGGTGCTCAATGTGGCACCACCGGCCCCGTCCGAGCTGTCGACCCTCGTGCCGGCGAGCCTGGACGCAGTCGTGCTGCGGGCGATGGCGAAACGGCCGGAGGATCGGTTTCCCTCGGCCGCGGCTTTCGCCGGTGCGATCGGCACCGCGCTCGATGCGCCGACGGCGCGCGACGATGCGGGCGAGGCCGAAGCCACCATGGTCTCGCCCGCACGCCGGATCGCGGCGCGCGTGGCTGCAGAGACATCGGTTCCCGTGGCCGCTCCCACCACCGCACCAGCGCCACCCCGGAAGCCGTTAGGGGTGATCCTGGGCGGGCTGGCGCTGCTGCTGGTGCTGGCCGGCGGCGGGACGTGGTGGTTCATCCTGCGTCCGCCCAGCCACACGCCCCTCGTCGCGTCCATGCCTGCAGCCGCACCGTCGACCCCAGCTTCGCCCGTGTCGAAGGTTCCAGCTCCGTCACGGTCCGAGCCGGGGACCGGATCAGGCGGTGCCGCGCCCGGGCCTGCCGGGATGGCTGCCGGGACAGGGCCGGGGCCCGGCGCTCCCGCCAACACCGCGCCCACACCCGCGGCACCGTCTGCGCCCGCACCCGCACCCGCATCGCGTGGTGCAGGCGCGCCGGCCGGTGGCACGTCTCCGGCCCCCAGCCCGGTGGCTACGGCGCAACACCTGGCGGCAGCGATCGCCGGCACATCCTGCGTGCTGGCCCGCCCTTCAGTGGCGCCAGACGACGGCGTGGCGGTGAACGGGTTCGCCGGCGGCAACGTGGCAGTCGGGCTGCGCACGCGGCTGACGGACCTTGCCGGGCCGGTGCCGCTGGCCTGGCAAGTTCAGGTCGTCAACCCGGTGTTCTGTACCGCGATGACGGTGCTGCGACCGGTGGCGCCGGCAGCCGGGGCCTCTGAGCTCGGCCTTGACCTGCGGCTCGCCGGCGGTATCATGGCACTGCGCGACGGTGCCCGCATCTTGCCGCGGGTGACCGCCCCGCGCTTCGCCGGCTACCTGCGGGTCGATTACCTCGGCCACGACGGCTCAGTGGTCCATCTCTACCCGACCGTTGCGGACCCGTCGCAGCATTTCGTTTCCGTGCCGTCGCGCCGACTTACGCCCGGCAGCATCCTGCGCCTGGGCGACAACGGCCCCGGGCGACCTTTATGGGAGGTGGGACCGCCCTACGGCACCGACATGATCATCGCTGTCGCGTCATCGCAGCCGCTGCTGCGCGCCGATGGCCCGGCGAACATCGAGGATTCCGCAGCAGCATATCTGCACCGGCTTGGCGCAGCGATCACCGCCGCCCGCGCCGGCGGCGAGCAAGTGACTGCCACGATACTGCCGGTCGATACCTTGCCTGCGGCACATTAATCTTACCACGTTATAAACGTCTGCGAATTTGGCTACGCTGGCAGCGCGGACAGTGCGGCAGGGTGCGTATCCGGGGCAAGGCGGTCAGGTATTCCGAGACCAGACGGAAAAGTTCTACGACTGCCGCATGCATGCGGTGCGAGCGTGCAGAAGATCACGCTCGGTCGGGGTCACGCGCTCGATGGTTGCCAAGTATCTGCGCGGGCGACGGCTGGACGCTGGGTAGCGCGCCGACGGCGAGGACCCCTGCCACGACCACCGCACCCGGTTTGACATCGTACGACGGTAGAGATCGCCGGTGTTACCGAGTGCTTTCAAGGGTCTCCCTGCCGAACCGCCAACTGTCTGGCCGGCCCACACAAGCGTCCAGAGACACCGCATCGGCCGGTGGCCCCAGGGCAAGGCCGAGGACCCGCTTCAGGGCGTCGTCGAACGGCATGCCGCCGGCGACGCCGCTAAGCCAGGCACGATCGCGTTCATGACGATACACGCGTGATTCGGACCCGCGTCGGGTCGGGGAAGGCGCGCGCCAGCACCCGCTCGACCGCAGCCGCGGCGGGCTGCGGCGAGCCGGACATGGCACCAAAGAGATCGAGCCACACCTCCTCATCCCCATGATCGAGGAGGTGTCGCACCCTGGATGCCACAAGCGCACCAACGGCAACTCCATCCGATGCCGCAGCGTGCGTGATCCGATCACGAATCCCGGGCCGCCCGACGACGGCCAGCACCTCCTCCGCCGTCGCGGCATCGGTCAGCCCTTGCAGAATTTCGCCGAGCATCGTCACCTCCTATTGCACCAGCGGGGACGCGGCGCCAGGCATCTCGAAGCCCGTGATCCGGGCGTGGCCCGCCAGCAACGCAACATACTGCGCGACCCCACGGCGCCAGGAGCGCTCCTCAAGGTAGGCGGCAATGCGTACACACACCTGCTCCAACGGCAGCACCCGCCCCGCTACCTTCCGGTCCAGTCGGAGGACGTGTACGCCGTAGCCTGTGCACACCGGTTCGGGGCAGATCTGCCCGGGTTGCAGCGACGCCAACGCAGCCTCGAACGCCGGCGTGGTATCGCCGCGGGCGACCTGACCCAGGCGGCCCCCCTCGCCGGCTGAGGGGCAGTCCGACAGGGCGCGTGCCAGGCTCTCGAAACGATCCGGAGCGGCTTTCACCTCCGCCAGCACCACTGTGGCCCGCGCGAGCGCGCGTGCATAGGCCGCCGAGTCGTCACGAGAGGCCTTGAACAAGATATGCTGGGGCTCGAACAGGTCGGGGCTGCGGAAGCGCGCCGGGTTGGACTGGTAGTAGCGGCGGCAGGCGTCGTCGTCGGCTTTGGGCGTGCGCACCTCGGTTTCAAGCAGCGCGCGGATGAGCGCCTCCTCCGCCGTCTCGCGCAGCCCGTCGTGGGACTGCGGCGCGGCGGCCAGGCCGAGGGTGCAGGCGCGCTGCCGTAGAAGTTCGCGGATCACCAGCGCCCGGGTAGCTTCCGTCCATGCTTCCGCGGGGGTGGCCTCGGCGTGGTTCTGGACTTCGCGCGCGATGTCGGCAGCAGCGATGACGGCGCCGTTGACGCCCACCGTGCGCACGGCGGCGGTACGCAGCGTTACGGTGCGCATGGCTCAATCGTCTCCCGCGACCGGCTGGGGGTGTGCGGTGCCGCGTACGTGCGAGGCCGGAAGCGCCGCAGCGGCCGGAATGATGGATCTCCGCCGCGCCGCGACCGGGCGCTTGCTGCGGACAATCTGATAGCCGGTGCGGCCGAGATACCAGACCGGGGCGCTCCAGACATGCACCAGCCGCGTGAACGGGAACACCAGGAAGATCGTCATGCCCAGGGAAAGATGAAACTTGAAGATCGGATTGACGTCCGCGATCAACGCCGCAGACCCGGGATGCAAGGTCAGAATCCCCTGCGCCCAGTTCATGAATTTTACCATCTCGCTGCCGTCCAGATGCTGAGCCGAGACAGGAATGGTGGCGAGACCCAGGGTCAACTGCACCCAGAGCAGCAGCAGGATGGCCGTGTCGCCGAAGCTCGACGTGGTGCGGATGCGCGGATCGAACAGGCGCCGGTGCGCGAGCAACGCAATGCCGATCCAGCAGGCGATGCCGGCGACACCGCCGAAGCTCATCGCCAGCAACTGCTTGAATGTATGGCTGATACCGAGCGCGTCGAACACGGCAACCGGCGTCAACAGGCCGACGACGTGTCCAACAAAAATCGCCAGGATGCCGACGTGGAAGAGATTCGAGCCCCAGAGCAACTGCTTGCGGCGCAGCAACTGGCTGGAGCCGCTGCGCCATGTGTATTGCGAATGGTCGAAGCGCAGCAGGCTGCCGAGCAGGAACACGGTCAGCGCCACGTAGGGATACCAGCCGTAAAGGGCGTTGTTCAGCCAGATGCTCATGATCGTGTCTCCTCAGGCCGCCGCCGCGGCATCGCGCGACGCGGCACGCAGCCTCGTGCGCAGCCGGTTGGTGCCGCAGCCGTCCGCTGCCTCCCCGGGGCCGAAGCGAACGGCCGCTTCTTCCCAGGCGGCATCGAGCGCGGCGAGGTCATTCGGGTCCTCGTCGGGAATGTCGGAGGCGCCGATTACCGGGGCTTGCGCAAGCTCCGCCACGGCTTCCATCACCACAGCATAGCCGGGGTCCCGCGCCGCCAGGCGGTCCGCCAGGGCACGCAGGATCGCGGCGGGCTCGGCGAGCAGCTCCTGGGCCTCAGGCTGCGGCAGCAGCGACAGGAACTCGAGGAACAGCGGCAGGAAATCCGGCAGTTCACCGGCCGTCATCTCCAGCCCGTGGGTCCCGTAGAGCGCGATCAGGTCGGCCATCGCCTGGCCGCGGTCGCGGCTCTCTCCATGCACGTGCTCGAACAGGTGCAGCGACACGGCGCGGCCGCGGTCGAACAGTCCCACATAGCGCGCCTGCAGATCGTAGATGTCGCCCGCCGCGAGGTCGCCGAGCAGGCCGGCGAGCGCGGCGCGCCGCGGGGCAGAGAGCAGGCCTTCCGCTCCCAGAACGGCATCGATCTCTCCGCTCGCTGCCTGCAATGCCACTGTGGGATAAGACAGCAGGGCGGCGAGCGCGCGATAAGTGCGGGCCATCATCCGACCTCCATCGGCGTCTTGCCCCGCGGCTGCTTGGCGCCGAACAGCGAAAAGCCGGTCTTGCCGGAGCAGTCGTCGCCGAAGGAGAAGCCGCAGGAGCCTCGCAACTGGTAGGCATCTTCGCCGGTCTCGCGATGCGCGGTTGGGATGACGAAGCGGTCTTCGTAATTGGCGATCGCCATCAGGCGATACATGTCCTCGATGTCGTTGCCGGACAGGCCGACCTGCTCGGCAAGGCGGTCGTTGATGATGCCGTCCACCGTCTTGGCGCGCATGTAGCCGCGCATCGCCAGCATCCGTTGCAGCGCCAGCTCGACCGGCGCGGTACGGCCGGCGGTCAGCAGGTTCGCCAGGTACTGCACCGGGATGCGCAGGGACTGCACGTCCGGCAGGCCGCCCACCTCGCCGAGGTCGCCCTTGGCCGCCGCCGACTGGATGGGGCTGAGCGGCGGCACGTACCAGACCATCGGCAAGGTGCGATATTCCGGGTGCAGCGGGAAGGCGATCTTCCAGTCCATCGCCATGCGCCACACCGGCGAGCGCTTCGCAGCTTCCAGCCACGCATCGGAAATCCCATCGGCGCGGGCCTGCGCCTGCATACGCGGGTCAAACGGGTCGACGAAGACTTTGAGTTGCGCTTCGTAGAGGTCGCCCTCATCGGCGACCGAGGCGGCCTCGGCAATACGGTCGGCATCATAGAGCACCACGCCGAGGTAGCGGATACGCCCAACGCAGGTTTCCGAACACACGGTCGGCATCCCGGCCTCGATGCGTGGGAAGCAGAAGGTGCACTTCTCGGACTTTCCTGACGACCAATTATAATAGACTTTCTTGTAAGGGCATCCGGAGACGCACATGCGCCAGCCCCGGCACTTGTCCTGGTCGATCAGGACGATGCCGTCCTCCTCCCGCTTGTAGATCGCGCCGGAGGGACAGGCCGCCGCGCAGGCCGGGTTGAGGCAATGCTCGCACAGGCGGGGCAGGTACATCATGAAGGTATTCTCGAAGGCGCCGTAGATCTCCTTCTGGATGCCTTCGAAATTGCTGTCCCGCGAGCGGCCGGCAAACTCGCCGCCCAGGATTTCCTCCCAGTTCGGCCCCCACTCGATTTTCTCCATGCGCTGGCCAGTGACCAGTGAGCGGGGGCGTGCCGTCGGCATCACCTTCGATTCCGGCGCCGTCTGGAGGTGTTCGTAATCGAAGGTGAACGGCTCGTAGTAATCGTCGATCTCGGGCAGATCGGGATTGGCGAAGATTTTCGACAGCACCCGCCATTTGGCCCCGATGCGCGGCTCGATGGAGCCGTCGCGCCTGCGCACCCAGCCGCCTTTCCAGCGCTTCTGGTTCTCCCAGTCCTTCGGGTAGCCGATGCCGGGTTTGGTCTCGACGTTGTTGAACCAGGCGTATTCCATACCCTCGCGGCTGGTCCATACGTTCTTGCAGGTGACCGAGCAGGTGTGGCAGCCGATGCATTTGTCGAGGTTCAGTACCATCGCGATCTGCGCACGGATTTTCATCACACGCTCTCCTGCTGGCGAATATCTGCGGCGGGCGCGTCCAGCCAGTCTATCTTGTTCATGCGCCGGATGACGATGAATTCGTCGCGGTTGGAGCCAACGGTGCCGTAATAGTTGAAACCGTAGGATTGCTGGGCATAGCCGCCGATCATATGGGTCGGCTTTAATACCGTGCGGGTCACCGAATTGTGGATGCCGCCACGCTGGCCGGTGATCTCGCTGCCCGGCATGTTCACGATCTTCTCCTGCGCGTGGTACATCATCGCCATGCCGGGATTGACCCGCTGCGACACCACTGCGCGGGCGACCAGGGCGCCGTTGGTGTTGTAAGCCTCCACCCAGTCGTTGTCGGCAATGCCGGCGCGCGTCGCGTCGTCCTCGCTGATCCAGACCACCGGGCCGCCGCGGTTCAATGTCAGCATCAGCAGATTGTCGGAATAGGTGCTGTGAATGCCCCATTTCTGGTGGGGGGTGACGAAGTTCAGCACGATCTCCGGATTGCCGTTGCCGTGGCGTCCCTGCACCGGTGCGAGCGCCTTGGTATCAATCGGCGGACGCCAGGTCGCCAGCGCTTCGCCGAAGGCCCGCATCCACAGATGGTCCTGGTAGAGCTGCTGGCGTCCGGTGAGCGTGCGCCAGGGGATCAGCTCATGCACGTTGGTGTACCCGGCGCTGTAGCAGACCTTGTCGCTCTCGATGCCGGACCAGGTCGGCGAGGAGATGATCTTGCGTGGCTGAGCGACGATGTCGCGGAAGCGGATCTTCTCGTCCTCCTTGGCCAGCGCCAGGTGCGCATGCTCCCGGCCGGTCACCTTTTCCAGCGCCTCCCATGCCTTCACCGCCACTTCGCCGTTGGTCTCCGGCGCCAGGCTCAGGATCGCCTCGATCGCGTCGACATCGGTCCGCAGCCGGGGCTGGCCATTCGGTGCCGTGCCGTTCAGGGCGCGCAGGAAGTCGATCTCGTGGCTCGTATTCCAGCCGATGCCCTTGCCTCCGTTGCCGATCTTTTCCAGTAGCGGCCCGATCGAGGTGAAGCGGTCGTAAAGACCCGGATAGTCGCGCTCGACCACCGCCACCGCCGGCATGGTGCACCCGGGCTGTGGGGCGATGCCGTCGACCTTCCAATCGCTGACATGGTAGGGCTGCGCGAGCTCGCCCGCGGTGTCGTGCAGGATCGGCGTCAGCACCACGTCGGTTTCGCGGCCGAGCACCTCGGGGGCGATGTCGGAGAAGGCACGGGCGATGCCCGCATAGATCTCCCAGTCCGAGCGCGCCTCCCACGCCGGGTCCACCGCCGCCGTGAGCGGGTGAATGAACGGATGCATGTCAGAGGTATTGAGGTCGTTCTTCTCGTACCAGGTCGCGGTCGGCAGCACGATGTCGGAATAGACACAGGTGGTGGACATGCGGAAGTCGAGTGTCACCAGCAGGTCGAGCTTCCCCTCCGGCGCGCGTTCATGCCAGGCGACCTCCTGCGGCTTCTCGCGCCCCTCCGCGCCAAGGTCCTTGCCGAGCACGCCGTTGCCGGCGCCGAGCAGGTGCTTGAGGAAATACTCGTGCCCCTTGCCGGACGAGCCCAATAGATTGGACCGCCAGACGAACATGTTGCGCGGCCAGTTGGCCGGATCGTCAGGATCGTGGCAGGAAAGCTCGAGCGCGCCCGAGCGAACGGCCTGCGCGACGTATTCCCCGGGCGACAGCTCGGCCGCCGCCGCCCGCGCCGCGATCGTCAGCGGGTTCTGCCGGAACTGCGGTGCCGACGGCAGCCAGCCCATGCGCTCGGCACGCACGTTGTAGTCGATGAGCGCGCCGCTCCAGTCGCCGGCGGGCGCGGTCGGCGACAGGATTTCGGCGACGTTCAGCGTCTCGTAACGCCACTGGTCGGTATGGGCATAGAAGAACGAGGTCGCGTTCTGCTGGCGCGGCGGGCGGCTCCAGTCCAGGCCGAAGGCGATCGGCTGCCAGCCGGTCTGCGGGCGCAGCTTTTCCTGGCCCACGTAGTGCGACCAGCCGCCGCCGGACTGGCCGATGCAGCCGCACAGCACCAGGAGGTTGATGATCCCACGGTAGGCCATATCCATGTGGTACCAGTGGTTCAGACCGGCGCCGAGAATGACCATGGAGCGGCCGGTGGTCTTCTCGGCGTTAGACGCGAATTCACGGGCGACATGGACGATCTGGTGCCGCGGCACGCCGGTGACGTGCTCGGCCCAGGCGGGGGTGAAGGGGGCGTCGTCGTCGAAGGAGCGTGCCACGTTGTCGCCCCCCAGGCCACGATCGAGGCCATAATTGCCGCAAAGGAGATCGAACACCGTCGTGACCAGAGTTTCACCGTCCTTGAGCGCCAGGGTGCGGACCGGGATGATGCGCGCCAGCACATCGGGATGGTCGGTCGCGGTGAAGCCGTTCGTTGCCATGCCACCGAAATACGGGAAGGCGACACTGGCGGTCGCGGCCCCATCCGCCAAGCTCAGTGCCAGGGCCGCCTCGGCGCCGTCACTTGGCCTGGCTTCCAGGTTCCACTTGCCCTGTTCGCCCCATCGGAACCCGGCCGAGCCGCGCGGTACCACGGGGGTGCCGGCGGCATCCAGCGCCACCGTCTTCCACGCCGGGTTGTTCGCCTCCCCCAGCCCGTCGGCGAAATCGTCGGCACGGAGCAGGCGTTCGGGAACGTAATGCGCGCCCTGGCGCACGAGGCGCACCAGCATCGGCAGGTCGGTGTAGCGGCGCGCGTAATCGTCGAAATACGGGACCGTGCGGTCGAGGTAGAACTCGCGCAGCATGACGTGGCCCATGGCCAACGCCAGCGCGGCATCGGTACCCTGCTTCGGATGCAGCCAAAGATCGGCGAACTTGGTGGCCTCGGCGTAGTCCGGCGAGACGACGACGCTCTTGGTGCCCTTGTAGCGGACCTCAGTATAGAAATGCGCGTCGGGTGTGCGGGTCTGCGGAACGTTCGAACCCCACAGCATCAGGAAGCCGGCGTTGTACCAGTCCGCACTTTCCGGCACATCGGTCTGCTCGCCCCAGGTCATCGGACTGGCCGGCGGCAGGTCGCAATACCAGTCGTAGAAACTGAGGCAGACGCCGCCGAGCAACGATAAATAGCGGGCGCCGGCGGCGTAGCTCACCATCGACATCGCCGGGATGGGCGAGAAGCCGACCACGCGATCCGGGCCGTACATCTTCACCGTGTAGGCGTTGGCAGCGGCGATGATCTCGTTCACCTCGTCCCAGGTCGCGCGCACGAAGCCGCCGAGGCCGCGTTTGGTCGTGTAGCTGGCGCGGCTCGCCTGGTCCTCGACGATCGAGGCCCAGGCAGCGACCGGGGTGCGGATGGTCCGCGCCGCGCGCCACAGCTTCAGCAAGCGGCCACGCACCAGCGGATGCTTCACCCGGTTGGAGGAGTACAGGTACCAGGAATAGCTCGCGCCGCGCGCGCAACCGCGCGGCTCATGATTCGGCATGTCCGGGCGGGTACGCGGATAGTCGGTCTGCTGCGTTTCCCAGGTGACGATGCCGCCCTTGACATAGATTTTCCAGGAGCAGGAGCCGGTGCAATTCACGCCGTGGGTGGAACGCACGATCTTGTCGTGCTGCCAGCGCTTGCGGTAGCCGTCCTCCCATTCACGCGGCTCGTCGGTCACGATGCCGTGGCCATCGGAGAAGGTATCGACGGTCTTGCGGAAGAAGGTGAGGCGGTCGAGGAAATGGCTCATTTTGCGCTGTTCCCGGGCCTAGGCTGCTGCGACGTGGTTGCGGGTACGGATGAAACCGATCGAGACCAGGATCGCCGCCGCAGCCAGCACGACATAGATGAAGAACCCGCCGGAGTACCCGGAGGCACCGAGCGCCCCTGCAAACAGGCCGAGGGTGGGCGGGATCACGAATCCGCCGAGCGCGCCGAAGCCGCCCACAAGGCCCGAGGCGCCGCCCACCGCGTGCGGCACATATTTCGGTACCATTTTGAATACCGCGGCGTTGCCCAGACCCATGCCGAGGGCGATCAGCAGCTCACCCGCGACGTTCGTTCCGAACGCTGCCGTCATCGTCAACAGCACCGCACCGATGAGCACGATGGTGAAGGAGACCGCGGCCATGTACTCGCCGCCGAACCGCTCGGCCAGCGAGCCGCCGCCAACCCGTGCTACCGCCGCCAGCAAGGAAAAGCCGAGGCCGCCGAGAATGCCCGCTTCCGCGAGGCTGAGATGGTGCAGGTTGATCCAGTAGGTCGGGAACCAGGCGGTCAGCGCCAGGAAGCCGCCGAAGGAAACGAAGTACAGGAAGGTCAGACCCCAGGTACGCGTCTCGTCGGCGGCCATGAGCAAGGCGCCCCAGACGGACTCCCGCGGAAACAGTTCCTGGCCGCATCTTTCCGCCACACTCCGCGCTTCGTCGGGGCTGGTGCCGCGTGCGCGGAGCTGGAAGTAGTATGCATCGCGCGCCAGCCAACCATAGATGCCAGTTCCAATCAGCAGGAATGCCAGCCAGGCCAGATAGGACCCGGCGAGGCCGAACACGGCAATAGCGAACGGGAGGAGCAAGGTGAACAGACCCGGCGCCAGGTTGCCGACACCGCCGTAGATGCCCAGCGCGGTGCCCTGCCGGTTGCGCGGAAACCAGTAGGAGACCTGCGGAATGCCGACCGAGAACGAAGCGACGCCGCACCCGCTCATGAAGCCAAACAGCAGGATGACGGGATAGAGTGCCGCGGTGACATGCGGCACGGTGACCAGGATGAACACCAAGCCCCACATGCCGACGATGGACATGCCGAACAGGGTCAGCATCGGCAGGCGCCCGCCGACCTTGTCCACCCAGGCACCGAACGGGATGCGCAGCAGCGAGCCGGTAAGCTGCGGCGCCGCCACCAGCAACCCAACCAGCAGCGGCGAGAGGTGCATCGACCCCTGAAACGCATGTGCTGCCGGTCCGTACAGGGCGACGGCCGCGAAGCCAATGAAAAAGCCCCAGGTGGCCATGATCAGGCCCTGGCGCGGGCTGCCCCGCAGGCCGCTCCGCGTCAGGGCGCTTGGCTCGGTTGCGACGGTCGCTGGACTGGTTCTATCCACGGCTTGCTCTCCTTGCAGCGCGCGTGACCTGTTCACCGCGTTGACCCCGGGGACAGGGTCGGCAGTGGAGCCGGTCAACACGTTGGTTTCGCGGCGAAGGGCCGCGGCTTGACCACCACGGTGGCGTGGGTGCCCGACGAGATCATTGATCTGGATCAAAGTCTTTTGGTAAGCGACCCGCCATTAAGACGTGATACAGATCACGCAGCCGGAGCCGCCGTACCGTGGCAGGAGGCTCCGGAGATGTTGGAGGGAGAGTTCTTGCCTGATCCAGCCGACGGTGTGTGGGAGGTGGATTGGGCAACATCCGCCCCGGCTTCCACGGCAAGCGAGGCGCTTGGCGGGACACCCTGGCTGCAACATGTGCCTGTGGCCACGCTGGACCGGCTGGCGGCGGACGCCGTACTGCATCGAGTGCCGGCTGGAAGCGTCCTGTTCGAGCAATCCGAGACCCCAGGCTTTGCCCAATTGCTCCTCGGGGGGTGCGTGGAGTTGGTTGCGGTGGGCGAGGCCAGCGAGGCCTTGATCGAGACCGTGCGTCCGGTCGATCTGCTGCTGCCGGCGGCGGTGCTGAACCGTCAGCCGTACCTGGCGCGGGCCCGCGTCCTGGAGGACTCCCATCTCATTCTCATCCGCGCCGAGGCGTTCCGCGACGCGGTGACGGCCGACCATGCGCTGTGTCTGGCGGTCCTTGCCTGCCAGGCGGCGCAGTTTCGCCGTCAGGTAAAGCTGGCGAAGAATTTGAACCTGCGCTCCGCCGAGGAACGCGTCGGCTGCTATCTGCTGCGGCTCCTGCAGGGGACGGACCTGCACACGCCTGTCCGGCTGCCCGTGGAAAAGCGACGCATCGCCTGGCAGCTCGGCATGACCCGGGAAACGTTCTCGCGGATCCTGGCGGTCATGTCCCGTTATGGGCTGCGCATAAGCGGCGATACGCTCGAGATCACGGACGCGGCGGCGCTGCGCGCGCGGTTTCGACTGGATCCGCTGATCGACGCGCCCGAACCCATCATGCCGCTTCCTCCCAGGCATGAGTGAAGCTTGGTTGGTTTGGATCGGGCGGAGGACATACCTGTGGGTAGGCGTCCAACTGGGACCCCGCCTCCCCCGGGGAACGACTTATTGGAATCGCTCGCAGAATTGACGATTTGAGAGGTCCCGCGCAGCGCCGATCAGCCCCCGACTCAAATCGCTCTGTTTTTGGCGCTGGCTCAATGCGTCATTCCACAAATGGGGTACAGTCCCAGTTGGACGCCGATTGACACGCAAGGCGGCGCTGACCGCGGATCTGGCGGCGCAGGACCAACCTGCCCCCGCGGTGCTTCATTCCAAGGCGACGGAAGTCTACTGCCGGCAGGTGGCCGATCTTGAGGCGGCGCTGAACGATCCCGAGGTCCGGATGGAAGCCTCGGACGCGCTGCGGTCGCTGATCGAGAAGGTGGTGTTCACCCCCGATGCCGATGCCCCGGACGGCCTGGCGGCCGAACTACACGGCGATCTGGCGATGATCCTGGCGGCCGCGGCGGGTGAGCCGGCGGGCGCCCCGGCCGGCATTGGGGCATTCAAACGCAAGAACCCCCGGGGAACGTCTGTTCCCCGGGGGTTCTGTGCGAGTCAACTATCGGTGGTTGCGGGGACAGGATTTGAACCTGTGACCTTCAGGTTATGAGCCTGACGAGCTACCGGGCTGCTCCACCCCGCGTTGGTGGTGGTAGGGAGGGATGGGTTGGAAGACCTGGCGGCGACCTACTCTCCCGCGGCTTAAGCCGCAGTACCATGGGCGCTGGGGGTTTTCACGGCCGAGTTCGGGATGGGATCGGGTGCGGTCTCCCCGCCATGGCCACCAGGTCGTCCAGCCCATCCCTGTTGGGGATCGGGGTGGCAGGTTCTGGTTGGGTGGTTGTGTGCGGCGGGGGCTGGGGATGATTTCTGTGCATGGAGGGTCTGAGCCGCCGCTCGTGAGAGCGGAGGTTTTGACCGATGGTATCGAGCCTATCGGGCGATTAGGACCGGTTAGCTTCGCGCGTTGCCGCGTTTCCACATCCGGCCTATCGACGTGATGGTCTATCACGGCCCTCGGGGAGACCTGGTTTAGAGGAGGGTTTCCCGCTTAGATGCTTTCAGCGGTTATCCCGTCCATACATAGCTACCCGGCGGTGCCACTGGCGTGACAACCGGTACACCAGAGGTATGTCCATCCCGGTCCTCTCGTACTAGGGACAGCGCCTCGCAAGTCTCCTTCACCCACGGCAGATAGGGACCGAACTGTCTCACGACGTTCTAAACCCAGCTCACGTACCACTTTAATCGGCGAACAGCCGAACCCTTGGGACCTGCTCCAGCCCCAGGATGTGATGAGCCGACATCGAGGTGCCAAACCTCCCCGTCGATGTGGACTCTTGGGGGAGATCAGCCTGTTATCCCTAGAGTACCTTTTATCCGTTGAGCGATGGCCCTTCCACGCGGGACCACCGGATCACTATGGCCGACTTTCGTCTCTGCTCGAACTGTCGCTCTCGCAGTCAGGCGGGCTTGTGCCATTGCACTCAGCAGCCGATGTCCGACCGGCCTGAGCCCACCATCGCGCGCCTCCGTTACTGTTTGGGAGGCGACCGCCCCAGTCAAACTGCCCGCCATGCAGGGTCCCGGACCGGGCTGACCGGTCTCGGTTAGATATCAGAAGAGTTCAGGGTGGTATTTCAAGGGTGGCTCCACCAAAGCTAGCGCCCCGGCTTCAAAGCCTCCCACCTATCCTACACAGCACTCTCCTAATACCACTGCAAAGCTGCAGTAAAGGTTCATAGGGTCTTTCCGTCTGACCGCGGGTACCCCGCATCTTCACGGGGAATTCAATTTCGCTGAGCCGATGCCGGAGACAGTGGGGAAGTCGTTACGCCATTCGTGCAGGTCGGAACTTACCCGACAAGGAATTTCGCTACCTTAGGACCGTTATAGTTACGGCCGCCGTTTACCGGGGCTTCAATTCAGTGCTTGCACACCTCCTCTTAACCTTCCGGCACCGGGCAGGCGTCAGACCCTATACGTCGTCTCTCGACTTCGCAGAGCCCTGTGTTTTTACTAAACAGTCGCTACCCCCTGCTCTGTGCCACCCGCCACTGGTTGCCCAATGACAGGTCTCGCTTATCCCGAAGTTACGCGAGCAATTTGCCTAGTTCCTTCGACATCGTTCTCTCAAGCGCCTGGGTATACTCTACCTGTCCACCTGTGTCGGTTTAGGGTACGGTCTCGTCGCTGGAGCTATTTCCCGGGATGCGCGCAAAGCCAGGACAATCCAGTAAGCCCTGACAACAGTTTGCATCCGTCACTTCCAGCAGGCCCAGGAATATTAACCTGGTTCCCATCGACTACGGCTTTCGCCCTCGCCTTAGGGGCCGGCTCACCCTGCGCGGATTAACCTTGCGCAGGAACCCTTGGACTTTCGGCGACAGAGTTTCTCACTCTGTTTGTCGCTACTCATGTCAGCATTCGCACTTCCGATACCTCCACCGTCCCTCACAGGACCGGCTTCACAGGCCTACGGAACGCTCCGCTACCGCTTGCAAGTTGCTACACTTGCAAACCCACAGCTTCGGTACGTGGCTTGAGCCCCGTTACATTTTCGGCGCAGGATTTCTAATAGACCAGTGAGCTATTACGCTTTCTTTAAAGGATGGCTGCTTCTAAGCCAACCTCCTGGTTGTTTTGGAATTCCCACATCCTTTCCCACTTAGCCACGATTTGGGGACCTTAGCTGGTGGTCTGGGCTGTTTCCCTCTCGACGACGGACCTTAGCACCCGCCGTCTGTCTGCCACGCTATACTCCTCGGTATTCGGAGTTTGGTTAGGTTTGGTAAGTCTTTGGGACCCCCTAGCCCATCCAGT
>OY970156.1:3605000-5010000 GCA_963706195.1 uncultured Pseudomonadota bacterium
GCCTCGCCCTCGGGGTGCAGCGCGATCGCGGTGTGGCTGCCCTTCCATTCCAGCACCCGCGGGCTATCGGTCTTCGCCGCCACGAACCACAGGCTGGCGCCGTTGTAGTGCGACGCCGCGATCCGCTTGCCCTTGGCATCGAACGCCAGGCCGGTGACCGAGGACGGATGCACCAGCTCCTTCAGCTTGTGCCCCGCCGCGTCGAACAGATGCACGATCTTGCCGACCGCGCAGGCGATCAGTCCCTTCTCGCCGGGGAAGCAGGCGACCTGCTCCACCCATTTCATGCCGAACGCGGCCAGCTCGTGCACGGAACCGTCCGCACCCAGGTGCAGCAGCCGCCCGTCATCGCCCCCGGAGACGAACCCCGTCACCGGATGCGCCGCCAGCGCCAGTACCGCGCCGTCGTGCAGGCTCGCCGTGCGCCACGGCGCGGCGGGCGCGGCGGGATCGGCCAGCCGCAAGGTGCCGTCCCCCAGCCCGAAGGCGAGTTCGCGACCAGTGCGATCAAATCGCGCCGCGACCACGAAGGCGCCAAGCTCCTGCGTGCTGCCCCTTGTCTCGACCGCGAACCGGGCCGTTGCCTGCTCGCTCACCGTCAGCTCACCGGGTCCGCTTGGCAGGATTCGAAGCCGCGGCGCAGTTGCGGGCGGTTCAGGTTGCGGCCGATGAACACGATCCGGCTCTGGCGCGGCTCGCCTGCTTTCCAGGGCCCAATGAAGTCCCCGTCGGCGATCATGTGCACCGCCTGGAAGGCAAAGCGGCGGTCGTCGCTCTGGTAGCTCAGGATGCCCTTGGTGCGCAGCAGGTCCGGTCCCTTGTCCGCCAGCAGGACGCCGATCCAGGCGTTGAACTTCTCCGGGTCGATCGGCTGCGCGACCTCGAAGCTCACCGACGTCACGTCGTCGTTGTGCTCGTGCGCATCGTCCTCCAGGAAGTCCGGCTCGCGCTCCAGCACCCGGGCGAGGTCGAAGGCGCCCTGGTTCAGCACCTGCGCGATCGGCAGCGCGGCGCGTTCGGTGCGATGGATCACGGCGAAGCGGTTGATCTGGCGGATCCGGCCTTCCACCGCCGCCAGTTCGTCTGGCGTGACCAGGTCGGTTTTGTTGAGCACGATCACGTCGGCGAAAGCGATCTGGTCTTCCGCTTCATGGCTGTCGTCCAGCCGCGCCAATACATGCTTGGCATCGACCACGGTGACGATCGCGTCCAGCCTGGTCTTCGCGCGCACCCCTTCATCGATGAAGAACGTCTGCGCGACCGGCGCGGGGTTCGCAAGCCCGGTGGTCTCGATGATGATGCCGTCGAACTTCTCGCGCCGCTTCATCAGGCCGCCGACGATACGGATCAGGTCGCCGCGCACGGTGCAGCAGACGCAGCCGTTGTTCATCTCGAACACTTCCTCGTCGGTATCGACGACGAGCTCGTTGTCCACCCCGAGTTCCCCGAACTCGTTGATTACCACCGCGTATTTGCGGCCGTGCTGCTCGCTCAGGATGCGGTTGAGCAGGGTGGTCTTGCCGGCGCCCAGATAGCCGGTCAGCACCGTCACGGGGATCAGATCGGCCCCGGATGAGGCAGAGGTATCGCCCGAGGGGGCAGAAGTCGCGGCAGCCGCCATCTTCGTCGCTCCAATACGTGGTCCGGCGGAATATAGGGGTGGCAGCGGCCCGCAACCACCTCCGCCCCCGCAGCCCGGCCGCCCCAGCCGCTGCTTTCGCAACCGCCGTATCCGGCGTAAACCTGCCCGGGTCACACCAAGGCGCCGGCCTCCGGCCCGACGCGCCCAACCAGGGGAGAGCCCGCCATGGACGACGTCGTTATCGTCTCCGCCGCCCGCACGCCGGTCGGCAGCTTCAACGGCGCCTTCGCCACCGTGCCCGCCCATGTGTTGGGGACCACCGCAATCCAGGCGGCGATCGCCCGTGCCGGTCTCGATCCGGCCGATGTGGACGAAGTCATCCTCGGCCAGGTGCTCGCCGCGGGCGAAGGGCAGAACCCCGCCCGCCAGGCCGCCCGCGCCGCCGGCCTGCCGGATGCCAAGACCGCCTTCGGCATCAACCAGGTCTGCGGCTCCGGCCTGCGCGCCGTGGCGCTCGCCGCGCAGCAGATCCGCACCGGGGAAAGCGCGATCGTCGCCGCCGGCGGGATGGAGAGCATGAGCACCTCTGCCCATGCCGCCTATCTCCGCGCCGGCACCAAGATGGGCTCGGTCGAGTTCATCGATACAATGCTGAAGGACGGGCTTTGGGACGCCTTCCACGGCTACCACATGGGCACCACCGCCGAGAACGTCGCCCGCGCGCATCAGATCACGCGCGAGGACCAGGACGCATTCGCCCTCGCCTCCCAGCAGAAAGCCAGCGCCGCACAGAAATCCGGCCGCTTCCAGGACGAGATCGTCGCCGTCACCATCAAGGGCCGCAAGGGCGACACGGTCGTGGCCGACGACGAGTATATCCGCCATGACTCGACCATGGAGGTCATGGCCAAGCTGCGGCCGGCCTTCAGCAAGGACGGCACGGTCACCGCCGGCAACGCCTCCGGCATCAACGACGGCGCCGCCACCCTGGTGCTGATGTCCGCGTCCGAAGCTGCCCAGCGCGGGTTGCAGCCGCTCGCCCGCATCGCTGCCTTCGCCACCGCCGGCGTCGATCCCGCGATCATGGGCACCGGCCCGATCCCGGCCACCCGCAAGGCGCTCGCCCGCGCCGGCTGGAAGCCCGAGGACCTCGACCTGATCGAGGCCAACGAGGCCTTCGCCGCCCAGGCGATCGCGGTCAACAGGGACCTCGGCTGGGACACGTCCAAGGTCAACGTGAACGGCGGCGCCATCGCCATCGGCCATCCGATCGGCGCCTCCGGCGCGCGCGTGCTGATTACCCTGCTGCACGAGATGAGCAAGCGGGATGCGAAGAAGGGCCTCGCCACCCTCTGCATCGGCGGCGGCATGGGCGTCGCCATGTGCCTGGAACGCTGAGCCGGGACCGAACCATCATTCTCCCTCCTGCAAGAGAAGGGGGAGACGTGCACCCCCATCCCGGAGCCCAAGATGGCCGGCCTCTATTTCGAGGAATTTCACGAAGGCCAGGTGTTCGAACACGCGATGTCGCGCACCGTCACCGAAGCCGACAACGTGCTGTTCACCTGCCTCACGCTCAACCCGCAGCCGCTGCACCTCGATGCCGAGTTTGCGAAGACCACCGAATTCGGCCGCCCGCTGGTCAACAGCATCTTCACCCTGGGCCTCGTGATCGGCATGACGGTGGGGGAGACCACGCTCGGCACCACCATCGCCAACCTCGGCATGAGCAAGGTGGAGTTCCCGAAGCCAGTGTTCCACGGCGATACCATCCGCGCCCGCTCGATCGTGCGCGGCTTGCGCGCCAGCCGTTCCCGCCCCGAGGCCGGCGTGGTCGAGTTCGAGCACCAGGGGATCAACCAGCGCGGCGAGATCGTCGCCACCTGCCTGCGTGCAGCGTTCATGAAGCGTCGCGCGGCCCCCTGACCGCCACGGCTCAGCCGGTCCGCAGCAACTCCGGCAGACGCCGCAGCAGCGGCTCCAGATCGCGCTCGGCGACGCACACCAGGTATTCGCCCTCCGGCGAGGCCTGCCCGGCCGGCAGCGGCCAGCCGTTCGTGCCTAGCGGCAAGGCCGTCAGCCCCAGATCGGCATAGACCTTCAGCAGCGCCGGACTGGCCCGCCATATCGCCGGGTCGCGCCCCTCCTGCTCGGCCAGGTCGCGCAACCGCCAGACCGCCGAGACCCGATCCCCCTCAGGGCCAGCCGGATCGCCAAGCGCCAGCAGCACCCGGTCCAGGCGACGAAACGCGATCACCGCCCGGCCGGCCTCGCCCAGCACCACCCCATCCGCGTGCTCCGGCGGGACGGCCCCCAGCCGCGCCAGCCGCGCCCGCGCCGCGTCATCCCACGCCGCCCAGGTGACCCGTCCAGGCCGCAGCAGAAACCACAAGGCGAGCAATCCCGGCACCACCGTCAGCGCCACGCTAATCCGCAAGCCGAGCGGCGCCCGCCCCGACAGCACGATCTGCCACCAGGCAACGTCCCCCAGATCCATCGCCCCCCGGCGAAACCCCACCAGCGCCAGCACCCCCACCACCAGCGCTAACAGGGAGGCGGCAGTCGATGGTTCCAGTTTGCCGCCAAACAGCCGGGCCGGGCGGTAGAACCGGACTCGGAACGGCACCAGCATCGCCGCCGACAGCGCCAGTACCACGGCGAGCCACCGTGGCTCATGCCGCATGGCAACAAAGACCGTGCCCACCGCCAACAGCAGCAGGGTCAGCCACCAAGTGAGTGTAACTCGCTTCCCCAGCGCCGCCGCCAGCACGACGAGGCCGGCCCCGATCAGCGACGGCGCGAACACCCCGGCCTGCGCCGCCAGATCGGTCGCAGCCGGCGCCGGGGGCGGCGCCAGGAGGCCCAGTCCGAGCAGCAGGACGCCACACATGGCCACCACCCCCGTGGCGGCAGCGAGCGCGAAATCCGGCTCCGGCGCGCGCGCCAGCCCGCGCAGCGGCGCCCGCGGGCCGAGAAGCGCGCCGCCACGTACTGCCGCTTCGTTCGCGGCGAACAGGCCGCCGGCCAGGAACAGCGGGATGACGTAGTAGTAAAGCCGGAACACCACGATCGCCGCCACGATCCGCGGTGCCGGCAGGTAGGGGGCGAGCCCGAACAGGATCGCACTGTCGAAAACGCCAAGCCCGCCGGGCACGCTGGCGGCCAGCCCCGCCGTATACGCCGCCACGTAGATGCCCAGGAAAATGAGCCAGGTCAGCCGCGGCGCGTGCGGCACCAGAACCCAGAAGATCGTCGCCGTCAGGGCCACATCCGCGGTTGCCAGCGCCACCTGCGCCAGCGCCATGCGAAACCCCGGCAGCTCGATCCGATGCCCAAACGGCCGGAGCGTCCCAACCAGCCGTGCCAGGAACACGTAGCCGACGACAATCCCCCAAAGGAGTGTGCCGACCCCGTACAACACCGCCCGCGGCAAGGTGGCGCCGCAGATACGGCACGGCCTGCGGCTCGATGAACAGGATTGCCCCGCCCAGAACCATCCCGCCGAGCCCGAACGTCAGGCTGCAGAACGCAACCACTCGGGCGATCTGCCCGGTCGTCAGCCCCCAGGCACCGTACAGCCGGTAGCGTACCGCCGCACCCGAGACCATCGCAAACCCCAGGCTGTGCGACAACGCATAGGCACAGAACGAGGCAAACGCGACCCGCCCGTAGCCGACCTTGTGGCCCGCGTAGATCGTGCCGAGCCGGTCATATAACGTCAGGCCCGCATACGAGAGAACGGTGAACAGGAACGCCAGGCCCAGCGCCCATGGCGGGATCGCGGCCAACGCCTGTCCCACCGCGTCCAACCGAAGAGTGACGAAACTCCCGTTGCACTGCGTACAGCGCCACGAACAGCAGTATGACGCCGAGTAGCGCCGGGAGGGACCGCAGGCGGCGGGACATGGGGGGTCAGCAGACAAGGCCGGGGTGCGCCGCCCCCGCGGCGTCGCCCGGTCCCGTCACGCCGCCTCGGCGGGCCGGGCGAGTGCGGCTTCGATCAGCGCGACAGTTTCGGCGATGCCGTACAGTGCCACGAACCCGCCGAAGCGCGGCCCCTCCGCCTGGCCCAGCAGCACCTGGTAGAGGCAGCCGAACCAGGCGCGGAGTTCGGGGAATGGATGGCGCTTGCCGACCTCGAACACCGCGTTCTGGATCGCCTCGGCATTCGTGCCGGCGTCGAGGCCCTTCAGCGTTTCCGCCAGGTCGGCGAGCGCGGCGCGCTCGATGGCATCGGGCTGGCGATAGCGCTTCGCGGGCCGGACGAAGTCGCGGTAGTAGGCGATGGCATGACCGACCAGACCGTCCAGGAACGGCGTGGCGGCTCGGGCTGGCCTCCGGCGCATAGCGGCGGATGAAGCCCCAGAGGATTTCCGGGGTGTCCGCATTCACGACGCTTGCCAGGTTCAGCAGCATGGTGAACGAGACCGGACTGCCGCCCTGGTTGGGCAGGCGCCCGGCGTGGATGTGCCAGGCCGGGTTGGTCAGGCGGTCCGCATCAGACTGGGTGGGCAGGCGGGCGGCGTTCGCCAGGTAGTCGTCCACCGCGCGCGGGATCACGTCGAAATACAGCCGCTTGGCCCGCTGCGGCTGGTTGTACATGAACTGGCCAAGCGATTCCGGCGGCGCGTAGCGCAGCCATTCCTCCACCGACAGCCCGTTGCCCTTCGACTTGCTGATCTTCTGTGCGTGCTCGTCAAGGAACAGTTCGTAGGTGAAGCCCTTCGGGCGGCGCCGCGCCCAGGATGCGGCAGATGCGGCCCGACAGGCGGACGCAATCGATCAGGTCCTTGCCCGACATCTCGTAGTCGACGCCGAGGGCGAACCAGCGCATCGCCCAGTCGGCCTTCCATTGCAGCTTGCGGCCCCGCCGGTCACCGGCGTCTCGAACGCCGCGCCGGTTTCGGGATCGCGCCAGACCACGGTGCCGGCGTCCGGGTCGCGCCGTTCCATCGGCACCTGCATGACCTGCCCGGTGCGCGGGTGGATCGGCAGGATGGGCGAATAGGTGGCGCGGCGCTCCGGACCCAGGGTGGGCAGGATCACCGCCATCACCTCGTCGTAGCAGGTCGAGCACGCGCAGCAGCGCCGCATCGAACCGGCCGGAGGTGTAGTAGTCGGTGGCGGAGGCGAATTCGTACTCGAAGCCGAACGAATCGAGGAACGCCCGCAGCCGTGCGTTGTTGTGCGCGCCGAAGCTCGCGTGCGTGCCGAACGGATCGGGGATGCGCGTGAGCGGCTGGCCGAGATACCGCGCCAGCATGTCTCGGTTCGGCACGTTGTCCGGCACCTTGCGCAGCCCGTCCATGTCGTCGCTGAACGCGAGCAGCCGCGACGGCAGGCCGGTCAGCACGGGTGAAGGCGTGCCGCACCCAGGTCGTGCGCGCCACTTCGCCGAAAGTGCCGATATGCGGCAGGCCGGAGGGGCCGTAGCCGGTCTCGAACAGCGCCTGAGGCTTGCCGGAGGCAGCAAGACGGGCGGCGACCTTGGCGGCTTCCTCAAACGGCCAGGCCTTCGGGGTGGGCGGATGCGTGACGGAGGGGGCTGACATGGCCGGAAGCTAGGCAGTGCGATCCGGCGGGTCAATTTGCCGCGCCCCCGACGCCTCGCTACGGTTCACCCCGATCGTCAACACCGCAAGCGGGAGGACGCCCATGATCGAAGCCTGGACCTGGCCCACACCCAATGGCCATAAGGTGCACATCGCACTGGAAGAGCTCGGCCTGCCCTACAAGGTGATTCCCATCAACATCGGCCAGGGCGAGCAGTTCAAGCCCGAATTCCTGGCGATCACGCCCAACCATCGCATCCCCGCGATCGTCGATCCGGACGGCCCAGGCGGCAAGCGGCTCATATTGTTCGAATCAGGCGCGATCCTGATCTACCTGTCGGAAAAGACCGGCGGCAAGCTGATCCCTGCCGATCCCGCCGGACGTTATGCCTGTCTGCAATGGCTGATGTTCCAGATGGGTGGCGTCGGCCCGATGTTCGGCCAGTACAACCATTTCGCCAACTACGCGGTGGACAAAATCCCCTACGCGATCGAGCGCTACACCAACGAGGTGAAGCGCCTGCACCGCGTGCTGGAAACCCGGCTCGCCGAGACGCCCTATCTGGCTGGCGAGGAATACAGCATCGCCGACATCGCCACCTTCCCCTGGGTACGCAATCCCGACCGGCGCGGGATCGACTTCGCGGACTATCCACACATCCGCCGCTGGCACGACGCGATCGCCGCCCGCCCGGCCGTAGAGCGCGGCGTGGCGGTGCTGGCGGAGAACCAGCGCCGCGGCCAGATGACCGAAAAGGAACGGGAAAACCTGTTCGGCGCCACGCAGTTTTCCAAGCGGTAGTGGTGCGACGCCAACACCCACGTCAGGGTGTTGGCGGATCGGCCCCCAAAAACGGGTCGTCTCCGCCCGCCAGATCGGAGGTCGCGGCGGGGCAGGTCAGCGGACCGCGACCCGCCGCGGCACGGCCGCGGGCACCGCGCGCCCGCGGCTCACCAGCCAGCACCCCAGTGCCGCCACGACGAAGCCGGCGATCGCCAACGGCGACAGGCTTTCGCCCAGCAGTGGCCAGGTGAGGATCGCGGTCGTCCCCGGCACCAGATAGAAATTCGCTGTCACCCGCGCCGCCGCGCCCTCGCGCAGCATGAAGAAATAGAGCGCCATCCCGCCCAGCGACACCGCCAAGGTGTTCCACCCCACCGCGGCCACGGCGCCCACGGTCCAGTCCAGCCGTGGGGCTTCCAGCAGCGCCGCCCCCACCACCGCAACCGCGGCGGCAGCCAGGAACTGCACCGTCGCCCCCGGCAGCAGCGGCACGCCCCGGCAGAACCGTCCGAACCAAAGCGTGCCTGCCACCAACCCCAGCACGCCCACGAAGGCGAGGCCCAACCCGTCCAGCCGCGCCGCGCTCTGCGCCGCCGCCAGCCCCACCACCAGCGCCACCCCGACCACCCCGAGCGCCATCCCGAGCCACTGCGCCCCGCGCAGCCGCTCCTGCAGCACCACCACGCCGAGGGCCGCCGTCAGCAGCGGGGTGAGCGACTGCACCAGCGCAATCGGCGCCGGCGCCACCAGGGTCAGTCCGACATGCGGCGCCATCAGCCCGACCGCGTTCATCAGCGCCCCGGCGATGGCGCAGTGCATCCAGCGCGCGCCGCGCAACGGGGCCCAGGACACCCGCCCGACCAGCATCAGCGCGACCAGCACCGCCGCGCAGGCCGTCAGCCGGATGGCGACGAAGGCGAGCGGGCTCAGATGCCGCAACCCCACTTTCGCGGCGATGAAGGAGGAACTCCACAGCACCACGAAGGCGAAGGGCGCGCCCCGGGCAAAAACCCGAGCGAAGCTGCCCGCCGGGCCGTGCTGCGCCATCCGTTCCCCCACGCGGCGCCGGCCGCGGATTTTATCCCATCGGGGTGTAGCGCCAGACGCTGGCCGGGGGGAAGTTGAGCGGGGTCCACGCTTCCCGCCGCGCCGCGAGCCCATGCTTGCGCCAGGGCAGCGGGGAGGTGGCGCAGTAGCTGTAGTGCAGGAAGCCGCGCCCGGGAGCCACGGCTTCGATCGCGTCGAGGAAGCGGCGCTGTTCGGCCAGCGGCAGCAGCACGAGCGGAATGCCGCAGACCACGCTGCCGATCCGTCCGTGCCAGCTGCGCGCCAGCAGGTCAGGCAGGCGGCGGGCGTCGCCCTCGATCACCAGCGCACCGGGCAGGACCTGGCGCAGATGGGCGGCCATCTCGGGCACGATCTCCACCACGATCAGCCGCGCCGGCGGCAGGCCGGATTCGAGCAGCGCCCGGCCGATCACGCCGGTGCCGGCACCGAGCTCCAGCACCGCCTCGTCCGGCGCACGGCGGATCGCGGCGACGATCCGGCGGCAGAGCGCGGGGGAGGACGGGATGATGGAGCCCATCTGCAACGGATTGGCCAGCCACCGGCGCAGGAACAGCATCGGGTTGGCGACCGGGGCCGGGGCGGCCGGGTAGGAGCGCGGTAATGCGTTGGACATGAAACTGCCACCGGATTGTCATGTTCATTGTTCGTATGGAACGAATAGCCGGTGCGACCGCCGAGGGGAAGAGGCCGCTGCCACATCCCGGCCGACGGGGCCGGGGGTCGTTGCGGACAAGGCGACAAGGGGACGTCCTGCGGGCCGGCGGTTACCGGCCGCGGAACCGCGGCGCGCGCTTCTCGGCGAAGGCGGCGACCGCTTCCCGATGGTCCTCGGTCAGGCCGGTGCGGGCCTGGTGCACTGCCTCCATGTGCAGCACCGCGTCCAGCGGTTCCGTTTCCGCAGCGAACAAGTTGCATTTCATGTAACCCAGCGCCACGCGCGGCCCGGCCGCCAACCGGCGGGCCAGCGCCATCGTCTCCGCCTCCAGCGCCGCTTCCTCCACGACGCGGGTGACGAGGCCGGCGCGCAGCGCCTCCTCCGCGCTGATCATCTCGCCCAGCAGGTACATCTCCCGCGCCCGCGCCGGCCCGACCAGACGCGTCAGCAGCCAGGAGCCGCCGAAATCCCCCGAATACCCGACGCCGCCGAAACCGGTGCCGAACCGGGCCGCGGCGGAGGCGAACCGCAGGTCGCATGCCATCGCCAGCCCCAGCCCGGCGCCCACCGCCACCCCGTTCACCATCGCCAGGATCACCTTGGGGTGCCGGCGCATCAGCAGCGGCAGCCGGTGCATGCGCCCGAGCCGGGCGACCCGCTGCTCGAACGTCTGCTGGCCGCGGTGCGCCATGTCCTTCACGTCGCCGCCGGCACAGAACGCGCGCCCGGCGCCGGTGATGACGATCGCGCCCACCGCCTCGTCTTCCGCGCACCGTTCCAGCGCCGCGTGCAGCGCGCCCAGCATGTCCTGGGAGAACGCATTGAGCCGCTCCGGCCGGTTCAGGGTCAGCACGGCGACGCCGTCGGCGAGGGTTTCGGTCAGGTCGGGCACGGGCGTGGTCCTCGGCTGCGCGGCGGTCAGCTTGGCGGTCTGCCCTTGCGTCTGCAACACTGCCTCAGGTCGGGCCAGCGCCACCGATCGTGGACCGGCGCCGCCCCGCCGTTGCGATCAACGGACCTGCGCCATGACCCTGATCCTCGACACCAGGCTTCAGATCGGCATCCAGACGGTGCACCGCCGCACCGAACCCGCGGATGCGCCCTGGCATCCGACGATCGACGAGCTGGTTTCGTTCACCAAGCTGGTCGACCGCTGCGGCTATGACTCGCTGTGGGTAGGCGATCACATTTCGTTTCCGCTGACGATCCTCGATCCGCTGCTGCAACTCGCGCAATGCGCGGTGGCAAGCCGGCGGTTGGCCCTCGGCACCGGGGTCTATCTGCTGCCGCTGCGCCATCCGGTGCCGGTGGCCAAGCAGGTGGCGAGCCTCGACCACCTGACGGAGGGTCGGCTGATCTTCGGCGTCGGCGTGGGCGGGGAGTTTCCGAAGGAATACGAAGCCTGCGGCGTGCCGCGCGCCGAACGCGGCGCCCGACTGACCGAGGGCGTGGACGTGCTGCGCAAGCTCTGGACCGGCGCGGCGGTCAGCCATACCGGCCGCTTCTACGGCCCGTTCACCGACGTGCCGATGGCCCCGCCGCCGCGCCAGCCCGGCGGTCCGCCCATCTGGTTCGGCGGCCGGTCGGCGGCGGCGCTGCGTCGCACCGCTCGGCTCGGCGACGGCTATTTGTCCTATGTCGTCACGCCCGAGATGTATCGCGCCGCCCTCGCCACCATTGCCGCGGCCTGGGGCGATCGGCCGCCGGCCCGGTTCGGCACCGGCCATCTGCTGTTCGCCCGGCTCGACAAGACCTACGAAGAGGCACTGGACGCCGCGACCGAGACGCTGTCGGTGCGTTACGCCATGGATTTCCGTCGCGCCGCGCAGCGCTATTGCGCGCTCGGCCCGCCCACGTTGCTGGCCGAGCGGATCCGCGCATTCCACACCGCCGGCGTACGCCATGTGGTGCTAGATCTGCTCGGCCCGTCCGGGGAGCGCGACCGGCAGATCGAATGGTTCGCCGCGGACGTGATGCCGTTGCTGCATGACCTCACGGTCAACCCGGCCGGCGAGCCGGTCGCCATGATCTGAGAGACGCGACGTCGTTCCCCGCCCGGCGACGGCCCGCACCGGCTACCGGTGCAGCGCGAGCGGCCAGACCAGCAGCAGCATCGGCACCGCGACCGCGAGCAACGACAACGGCAGCCCGAGCCGCCAGTAGTCGCCGAACCGGTAACCGCCAGGCCCCATCACCAGCACGTTGCAGGGATGTCCGGTCGGCAGCAGCATCGGCAAGGACGCACCCACGGCGACCGCCATCAGCATCGGGTCGGCCGACACGTCCATCCCCCGCGCCACCGCCGCCGCGATCGGCGCCATGAGCACCGCTGTCGCGGCATGGTTGACGATGTTGCTCAGCACCAGGGTGCCCAGCAGCAGCAATCCCACGATAGCGACAGGAGGCATGTGGTACGACATGGCCACGATCGCATGGGCGATGCTGGCCGCGCCGCCGGTGCGCTGCAAGGCGCCGCCGACCGGAATGATCGCGCCGAGCAGCACGATCACCGGCCACTCGATCGTGTCGTAGATCTCCCGCGGCTGGATCAACCCCGCCAGCACCATCACCAGCGCGCCGGCGATGAACGCGACGTCAGTCGCCACCAGCCCGCTCGATGCGGCCGCGATCGCCAGGACGAAGATGCCGAGCGCGCTCGCCACCCGGGTGGGTTTCCCGAGACGCAGGCTGCGTTCGGCGAGCGGCAGGCAGCCGAGCCGGGCCGCGACCGCGTCCAGTACCTCGGCGTCGCCTTGCAGCAGCAGCACGTCGCCGGCGCGCAGGCGCACGTCCGACAGCCGGCCTTCGATCCGCTCGCCCTGACGCGCCACCGCCAGCAGGTTCACCCCGAACCAGCGACGCAGCGACAAGGACGCGGCGGAGCGGCCGATCACGCGCGCGCCCGCACCGACCACGCACTCGGTCACGTCGATCTGCTTCGAGACCAGGAACCGCTCGGCGACCTCCTTGCTTTCGGCGAGATCGAGCTTGGCGGCGTCGAGCACCGTTTTCAGGTTCTCGGCATCCGCCTCGATCAGCAGGCCGTCGCCGACGTGCAGGATCTCGTAGCGCGCTGGCGGGAGAGTGCGATTCCCCCGCACCAACCCGACCACGGCGAAATCGGCATCCGCCACGCCGTCCAGCGCGCCGAGCGGGCGGCCGACGAAATCGGATCCTTCGCCCACCCGCGCCTCGGTCAGGTAGCGCGCCATCCCGAGGAGCCGGTCCGCCTCCTTGCCGCTGCGCCGTTCCGGCACCAGGAATCGCGCGGCGAGCCACATGAACACGAGCCCCGCCAACGCCACGGCCACTCCCACGGGCGTGAAAGCGAACATCCCGAACGCCGGATGGCCGGTGTGCGTGCGATACGCCGCGATGATGATGTTCGGTGGCGTGCCGATCATCGTCGTGAGCCCGCCCAGGAAGGCGCTGCACGCGATCGGCATCAGGAAGCGCGACGGGCTCGTCTCGTGCCGGCGCGCAAGCTGCAGCGCCACCGGCATGAAGATGCCGACCGCCCCGGTATCGTTGATGAGCGCCGAGCAGAACGCGACCGATCCGGTCAGTGCCATGAGCTGGCTGGTCGGACCACCGACAACCCGACCCAGCAGGCTCGCCAGCAGATCGACCACGCCGGCGTTCCACAGGGCCCCGGCCATCACCAGCACGGCGGCGATGGTGATCACCGCCGGGTTGGCGAACCCGCCGAAAACGTCCTTGCCTGGGATGATCCCCGTGAGCGCCAGGATCAGCAGCCCACCCAGCGCCACCAGATCGTATCGCACCCAGCGGCCGAGAAACATGACCAAAGTGGCCGCAATCACGCCAAATACGATTGCCTGCTGCAACAGAAACTCCTTCGCGGCCGACCTGCAGCGAGCTCCGGTCCCGGCGGGTGGTTCCGGACGTCGCCGGACGTCCGGAACCACCCGGTGGGACTCAGCGCCCGACCCTGGCATGCCGGCGGGCAGCCTGTCGCCCCGCCTACGTGTCGCCAGGCGCTTGCCGCATGCAGGCTGGCGGCTCACTTTCGCGCGCACGGCTCTGGCCTGCCCGCGCCCTTTGGGGGGATTGCCACCGCCCGCGCCGCGCCGCAGGATACGCGCGCCATGATCCTGCTCATCGACAACTACGACAGCTTCACCTTCAACCTCGTCCATTTCCTGGGCGACGTCGGCGCACGCTGCGACGTGCGCCGCAACGACGCGCTGACGGTGGACCAGGCGCTCGCCCGCGCGCCGGAGGCGATCGTGCTCTCCCCCGGCCCCTGCACGCCGAACGAGGCCGGCATCTGCCTCGACCTGATCGCCGCCGCCGCCGGCCGCATCCCGATCCTCGGCGTCTGCCTCGGCCACCAGGCGATCGGCCAGGCCTTCGGCGGCCAGGTGGTCCGCGCGCCGGCGCCGATGCACGGCAAGACGAGCCGCATCCATCACGACGGCAGCGACATCTTCGAAGGCGTGCCGAACCCGTTCACCGCCACCCGCTACCACAGCCTGATCGTCGATCGCGCCAGCCTGCCGGACGTGCTGGTGCCTACCGCCTGGACCGAAGACGGGATCATCATGGCGATGCGCCACCGCGCCCTGCCGATCTTCGGCGTGCAGTTCCACCCCGAAAGCATCGCGAGCGAAGCCGGCCACGCGATCCTGGCGAATTTCCTGCGCCTCGCCCGCGGCGGCAACGCGCCCGCGCCCGCGCGCGCGGCCCCCGCCTGCGCGGCCTGACCGCGCCGCCCGGCGTGTCGAGCAGCCTCAAGCCCATCCTCGCCCGACTCGCCACCGGCGCTACCCTGTCGGAGGCCGAGGCCGAGGCCGCGTTCGACATCATCATGGCCGGCGAGGCCACGCCCGCGCAGATCGGCGGCCTGCTGATGGCCATGCGCGTGCGCGGGGAGACGGTGGCCGAGCTCACCGGCGCGGTCCGCGCGATGCGCGCGCGCATGACCGCGGATCGCCGCGCCACCCGACGCGATCGACGTCTGCGGCACCGGCGGCGACAATGCCGGCACGCTGAACGTCTCCACCGCCGTCACCTTCGTCGTCGCCGGCTGCGGCGTGCCGGTCGCCAAGCACGGCAACCGGGCGCTGTCCTCGCGCACCGGCGGGGCCGACGTGCTGGCCGCGCTCGGCGTCAACGTCGACGTGCCGCTGGACCGGCTGGCCGACATCCTGCGCGCCGCCGGCTGCGCCTTCCTGTTCGCGCCGCGCCACCATCCCTCGATGCGCCACGCCGCCGGCCCGCGGGTCGAGCTTGGCACGCGCACGATCTTCAACCTGCTCGGACCGATGGCGAATCCGGCCGGCGTGCGGCGCCAGCTCACCGGCGTGTTCGCCCCCGACTGGGCGCGCCCGATGGCCGAAACGCTGGCCCGGCTCGGGCACCGAAGCCGCCTGGATCGTGCACGGCGACGGGCTCGACGAGCTGACCCTGGCCGGCGAGAACCAGGTGGTCGCGCTGGAAGCGGGTGCCCTGCGCGAGTTCACCGGCTGACCGCCGCGGACGCCGGCCTGCGCGCGCGCCCCGGCCGAGGCCATCCGCGGCGGCGACGCGGCGGAGAACGCCGCCGCGCTGCGGGCCCTGCTGGAGGGCGCCCCCGGCGCCTACCGCGATACCGTGCTGCTCAACGCCGCCGCCGCGCTCATCGTGGCCGGCCGCGCCGACCGGACTGCGCGCCGGCGTCGCCGCTGCCGCCGCCGCGATCGACTCCGGGGCGGCACTCGGGGCCTTGGAACGCTGCGGCGCGAAACCACGACGACACCCGACCCGGTCGGCTAACCTGATCGGGGCAGGCGTCGCGACGTCGCGCCGACGCAGATAAAGGATTGCCGATGGCCGAAGACACCACCGCGACGCAGCCTGCGATCACCGGCCCGATGATCAATGGCGAAGACGTGCTCGCGCGCATCTGCACCAGAACCCGCGCCGAGGTGGCGGCGCGCAAAGCGGCGGCGAGCATGGAAACCCTGCGCCAGGGCATCGCCGCCCAGGCCGACAAGCCGCGCGGCTTCGGCCGCGCGCTCAAGCATGCGACCGGCGCTGGTCGCTATCGGCGCTGATCGCCGAAATCAAGAAGGCCTCGCCGTCCGGCGGGCTGATCCGCGCCGATTTCGATCCGGCCGCAACTCGCCCGCGGCCTATCGCGGCGGGCGGCGCCACCTGCCTGTCGGTGCTGACCGACGCGCCGCTATCTTCCAGGGCAGCACCGCCGCACCTGATCGCCGCCCGCGCGGCCTGCGCCCTGCCGGTGCTGCGCAAGGACTTCATCCTCGACCCGTGGCAGGTCTACGAAAGCCGCGCGATCGGCGCCGACTGCATCCTGCTGATCCTCGCGGCGCTGACCGACGCCGCAGGCCCGCGACGCTGGAGGACGTGGCGCGCGAGCTCGACATGGACGTGCTGGCCGAGGTGCACGACCGGCGCGAACTGGATCGCGCGCTCGGGCTGCAAACGCACGCTGATCGGCATCAACAACCGCAATCTCAAGACGCTGCAGACCGACCTCGCGACCACCGAGGAGCTGGCGCCGCCTCGTTCCGCCCGACCGCTTCCTGGTCGCCGAAAGCGGCATCGCGCAGCCCACGCCGACCTGCACCGCCTGGCCGCCGTCGGGCGCGCTCTGCTTTCTGGTCGGCGAGAGCCTGATGCGCCAGCCGGACGTGACCGCGGCGGTGCGCACGCTGCTCGCCGACCCGCCGCCGGGAGCGCTGGCGGAGCTTCCCGTGGATGCTTCCATTCGGCGGCCACGCCATGACCGGCACGCTCACCCATTTCGACGCCGCCGGCCGGGCCGCGATGGTCGATGTCTCCGCCAAGCCGGAGACCGACCCGCAGCGCCACCGCCCGGGCGCGGGTGGTGATGCAGGCCGGAGACCCTGGCGCTGATCCACGGCCGGCACCGCGAAGAAGGGCGACGTGCTGGGCGTTGCCCGGCTCGCCGGCATCATGGCCGCCAAGCGCACCGCCGAGCTGATCCCGCTCTGCCACCCGCTGCCGATCGACCGCGGTGGGCGCTGGAGCTGACCGCCGGACCCGGCGGCCAACGCGGTGGAGATCGCGGCCACGGTGCGCACCACCGGCCGCACCGGGGTGGAGATGGAGGCGCTGACCGCCGCCTCGGTCGCCGCGCTGACCGTCTACGACATGTGCAAGGCGGTCGACCGCGGCATGCGGATCGAGGCGATCCGCCTGACCGCCAAGGCCGGCGGCAAGTCCGGCGACGTTCCGGCAGGACTAGGACACGAACCGATGATCAGCGTCGAGGAGGCCCGCGCCCGCATCCTGGCCGACCTGCGGCCGGTGCCGGCGGAGAGTGGTTGCCCTCGCCGACGCCTGGGGCCGCGTGACCGCCGCCCCGGTAGCGGCGCGGCTGACCCAGCCGCCGGCAGATGTCTCGGCGATGGACGGCTACGCGCTGCGCGCCGCGGACGGGGTGGAAGGCGCGAGCCTGCGACGTGATCGGCGGCCGCCCCGGCCGGCCACCCGTTCGCGGGCATCGCTCGGGCCGGGCCAGGCGGTGCGCCTGTTCACCGGCAGCGTGGTTCCCGCCGGCGCGGATGCAATCCTGCTGCAGGAGGACGCCACCCGCGAAGGCGACGCTTGTGCGGGTGAACGAGACGGTGCGCGCCGGACGCCACATCCGCCGCGCCGGGCAGGATTTCGCCGCCGGCGATATCGTGGTGCCGGCCGGGCGGCGGTTGGGCGCGCGCGACATCGGCCTCGCCGCGGCGGCGAATCACCCGTGGCTGGCGGTGCACCGCCGCCCGCGCATCGCGGTGCTGGCGACCGGCGACGAGATCGCGTTGCCGGGCGAGCCGATTCCGGCGGGCGGGATCGTCGTCCTCCAACTCCCACGCCCTGGCCGCGCTGGTCCGTGCGTCGGGCGGCGCGCCGATCGTGCTGCCGGTGCGCCGCCGACGATCCAGCGGCGATCGGGGCGGCGGCAGATGCGGTGGCCGGCGTGGATCTGCTGGTGACCACCGGCGGGGCCAGCGTGGGGGACCACGACCTGGTGATCTCGGCACTGAGCGCGCGCGGGCTGAACGTGGATTTCTGGCGCATCGCGATGCGACCGGGCAAGCCGCTGGTGTTCGGTTGGCTGGGCGCCACCGGGTCCGGCGTGCCGATGCTGGGGTTGCCGGGCAACCCGGTGTCGGCGCTGGTCTGCGCGGTGCTGTTCCTGGTGCCGGCGCTGGCACGTCTGTCCGGCCTGCCGGCGGGGGCGCCGCCGGTGACCCCGGCGGTGCTGGGCGCGCCGGTGGCGGAGAACGACGGCCGCGCGGACCATCTGCGCGCGACCCTGGCCGAGGACGCGGCGGGACGGCTGGTCGCGACACCGTTCCCGGTGCAGGATTCGGCGATGCTGCGGCGGCTTGCGCATGCCGACGCGCTGGTGCTGCGGGCGCCGCACGCCCCGGCGCTGGCCGCGGGCGCGGCGGTGGGTGTGATCCGGCTGGACCGGCTGGGCGTGTAGCGGCCGGCGAGGCGCGACCCTACCGCGGCACCCGCAGCCGCCCGGCGAACGCCCGCCACCGCCCGGCCGGAGGCGACGGGGCGCCGTCGGCCCTCGCGGCCGCGGGCAGGTCTGCCGGGGCAGCGGCCTGCGCCACGGCCGTGTCGGCGCGCCACGCTGCGGACTCGGCTGCCAGGCGAATGCGCTCGGCTTGCAGGCTGGCGGCCGTGTCGTGCAGGCGGGCGACCTCGGCCCGCAGCGCCTCCGCTTCGGTGACGGCGCGCTGGCGGGCGGTTTCCACCTCGGCCAGGACCGGGCGGAGCAATTGCAGTTCCCGCGCCAGCGCGATGCGGTCGAGGCCGCGGGAATCGGGATAGGCCACGGGCGTTTCCGCCCCCGCGCGCGGGGACGGCGCTGCGGCCTGGAGCTCGTCGCCGACGCGGATCTTGCCGGCTTCGGCCAGGGTCGCATGCACCGCGCCGGCCGCGGCCTCCGTGGCATCCTGCGGCAGGTAGGGACGCAGGCGGGTGAACAGGTAGGCGGCGTCCTGGGCCAGGCGGGGGAAATCGAGGAACACCACCGGGATGTCCGCCCGCACCAGCCGCTGCACCAGGCGATGGAACGCCACGGCCAGCAGCCGGCCCTGGTCGATCGGGTTGAGCGAAAAGACGACACCGCCCGGCGTCTGCCCCCAGGTCTCCCACGGCTGATCGAGGTCGGCCATCCAGAGCGTCGCGGCATGCATCGCGCGGCGTTCGAGGGCGATGCGGCTGACCGCCGCCTCCGCCAGGTCGCGCAACGGGATGATGACGGCGTCGATGCCGAATGCGTTGTCGCGCAGCAGCGCGTCGATATGCTCGTAGAGCCAGGGGGATTTGGCGACGTACGGCAGCGTGTCCGGCGTGCCGGGGAGCGGCAGGTCCTCGAAGCCGGCGTTGGCCGGATGGTTCCATTCCGGGGCCGGCGTGCGGGAAAGATGCGTTTCGAGGCCGAGGTGCGTGAGGTAGCGCACCAGGAAGCTGGTGCCGGCGCGGCCGGTGCCGGCGATGAGCAGGTGGCGGCGGGGCGGCGCGGCTGGGTCGGTCGGCATGGGGGGCACATCGGTCGGGGTGGCGGCGGGGCAGGCAGGCGCGACGTGTCGCGGCCGATCCGGTATTCACGGCGGAACGGCGCCGGTGCGCAAGCCCCTCTGACTGGGGGATGGATAGCGGGTGCCCGGCATGCGCCGGCGGTGGTCTGCCCCCGATCGTCCGGATAGCAGCCACGGCGCGCGGCGCGGAACGGGCGGGTCCGGTCTGCCGGCCGCGGCCTGCGGCTACCCGGCCGCACCCCAGGGATTGAGAAGCGGAACGCCGGCCCGCGCGAAGTCGGCGACATTGCGGGTGACGACGCTGAGGTCGTGCACCAGAGCGGTCGCAACGATCAGGGCATCGGGCTGCGCGTAGGTATAGTTCGTCTTCTGCCCAGCCCAGGCCAGCCGCCGCCAAGCCAGCAGGACCGTTTCGTCCACGTCCAGGACCCGCTCCCCGTCGCGCAGCCATGCCTCCAGCTCCGCCCGGAAGCCGGGGTCGGCGACCAGCTCGATGCCAAAGCGAAGCTCGGCCAGGGTGATGCGGCTGAGGAAGCAGGCGGCGGGCGGCACCGTGTCCGCCCACGCCCGCACCGCCTAGTACAGCGTTCGCGAATTGCCGAATCGCACCCAAGGGCCCGCAGTGCCTCGGCTGCTGCGCGCGCCTCCGGGCGCGGGGGCGGCTTCTGTGATCGCCAATTCCGAATTGCTGTACTAGGGCGTGTCGTCATTTAGGGGATTCCCACGAAGGGAATTGCGTGATTCCTAGGCGGTCAACCGATTCGGAGGTTGACCTGTGCCCCGTTATGCCCTGCGTGATGATCAATGGGACCGCATTCGCGATTTGTTGCCGGGCCGGGAGGGCCACGTCGGCGTGACGGCGGCGGATAATCGCCTGTTTGTGGAGGCGGTGCTCTACCGCTATCGCGCTGGCATTCCCTGGCGTGACCTACCGGAACGCTTTGGTGACGGAGTGCAGGTGCATCGGCGCTTCAGCCGTTGGGCCAAATCGGGGGTCTGGGAGCGCATGTTCAAGGTGCTCGCTGCGGATGCCGACAATGAATACGCGATGATCGACAGCACCATCGTGCGCGCCCATCAGCACAGTGCCGGCGCTCAAAAAAAGCCGGCGAGGATCAGGCGATCGGACGATCCCGCGGCGGATTGAGCACCAAGATCCACGCCTTGGTCGATGCGCTCGGCAACCCGATCGGCTTCCACCTGACCGGCGGGCAGGCCCACGATCTGGTTGGGGCGGATCATCTGCTGCCCGGGATGCAGGCCGACACCCTGATCGCCGACAAGGGCTTCGACGCCGATCAGCGCGTCATCAAACCGCTGCAAGCCGCCGGCAAAACAGCGGTCATCCCGCCCAGAGAGCATCGCCGCCTGCCGCGCGACTTCGACAGAGACCTCTATAAAGCGCGCCACCTGATCGAGAACTTCTTCGCCAAACTCAAGCAGCTCCGCGCAATCGCCACTCGCTACGACAAAACTGCCCGAAATTTCCTCGCCGCCATCCACTTGGCCGCCACAGCCATTTGGCTCAATTGACGACACGCCCTAGTGGCAGCGCGCGCCTTTGCGCAGTTCGGAGCTGACGCCTTCATCCCATTCAATAGGAAGCTCACGCCAACAGGAATCCCCCCGGCCTCTTGCGAGGCCGGGGGTCGAGGCCCTTTCGGGCATCCTTCAAGTGGTTATGAAAACCACCTTGCCGTGGCTTCCCAACCGATTTCCCCGCGCGCACTGTCGGCGCAATGATGCGATGGTGTCAAGAGCCGGTAGGAGGAACGAATGGTGCGCATTCTGGGGCTGGACGGCGGGATCGCGTCGATCGGCTGGGCAGTGATCGAAACCGGGGCGGACGGCGGCACGATCCTCGGCGCCGGAACCCGCATGTTCGACGCACCTGAGACCGACAAGGAGCGCACGCCAACCAATGCGCTGCGGCGACTGCACCGCGGCCAGCGGCGAGTGATCCGGCGGCGACGCCAGCGGATGACGGCACTCCGGCAGCTTTGTGCCGAGCACGGCTTGCTGGCCGAAACGGGGCGGGATGCGCTGAGACAGCCCGGCCTCGATCCGTGGGATCTGCGCGTGGCGGGGCTGGACCGGCTGCTGGCCCCGGTTGAGTTCGCCGTGGCACTCGGCCACATCGCCCGGCATCGCGGATTTCGCTCCAATTCCAAGCGCGATCGCGGCGCCAACGCGCCGAGCGACACCTCGAAAATGCTGAAGGCCATCGCCGCAACCGAGGCGCGGCTATCCGGCTGGCGCACCGTGGGAGAGATGTTCACGGCCGATCCCGCCTTCGCGGAGCGCAAGCACAATCGGGACGGGGATTTCACCCGCTCGGTCCTGCGCCGCGACTTGGAGGCGGAAGCCCGGAAGCTGTTCGCCGAACAGCGCCGGTTGGGCAATCCGGCTGCCACCGAAGCACTGGAGGCAGCGTTTGCCGACCTCGCCTTCTCCCAACGCCCGCTGCAGGACAGCGAGCACATGGTGCAGCGCTGCCCGTTCGAGCCGGCGGAGATGCGCACCGCACGGCGCGGCTACGCGTTCGAGATGTTCCGCCTGCTGTCGCGGCTGAACACGCTGAAGCTGGTTTCCGGCGGGCAGGAACCGCGGCGCCTGGACGCCGAACAGGTCGTGGCGGCGGCGCGGGATTTCGGCCGCCAGAAGAAGATCACCTTCAAGTCCCTGCGGCGGGTGCTCGATCTCGATCCACGCACACGTTTTGACGGCGTGGCGCCGGAGGACGAGGGGCGCGACGTGGTGGCGCGGTCGGGCAACGCTGCGGAGGGCACCTTCGCGCTGCGCGATGTGCTCGGCGACGCGGGATGGCGCGCGCTGCTCGGGGCACCGGCGAAGCTCGACCGGATCGCCGAAGTGCTGACGTTCCGCGACGACCCGGCCTCGATCCGGAAGGGATTGACGAAGATCGGGCTGGACGTCGCTGCTGACCGATGAGCTGATGAAAGGCGTGACGGCGGGGAAGTTCGCCGCCTTCACCGGCGCCGGCCATATCTCGGCCAAGGCCGCGCGGGCGCTGCTGCCGGGTCTGGCGCGCGGGATGGTCTATTCCGAAGCCTGCGCGGAGGTGGGCTACGACCACGCGGCGCGTGCGGTGGTAACGCTGGACGATATCCGCAACCCGGTGGCGCGCAAGGCGCTGGGGGAGATGCTGAAACAGGTCCGTGCCGTCGTGCGGGAATACGGCCTGCCGGACTTCATCCATGTCGAGCTGGCGCGCGACGTCGGGAAAAGCGCCGAAGAGCGCGATAAGATCACCCACGGCATCGAGGACCGCAACAAGGAGAAGGACCGGCGGCGGGCGGAGTTCGCGGAGTTGCTGGGGCACGACCCGGATGAAGCGGAGTTGCTGCGTTACGAGTTGTGGAAGGAGCAGAACGGCCGCTGCCTCTATTCCGACGAAGCCATCCCGCCAACCGCACTGCTGGCCACCGACAATTCGGTGCAGGTGGATCACATTCTGCCGTGGAGCCGGTTCGGCGACGATTCGTTCGTGAACAAGACGCTGTGCAGGGCGCGCGCCAACCAGGAGAAAAAGGGCCGCACGCCGTTCGAATGGTTCGAGCAGGACCGAACGCAAGCGGAATGGGAGGCATTTGCCGCGCGCGTTGACGGCTGCAAGGGAATGCGCGGTCGGAAGAAGCGCGGCTTCTACCTGCGGCGCAACGCGGCCGAGGTGGAGGAGGGGTTCAAGGCGCGCAACCTGGGGGACACGCGCTATGCGACGCGGGTGCTGCTCGATCTGCTGAAGCGGCTGTATCCGAAGGACGATCGCCAGCATGTCCTGGCGCGACCGGGGGCGCTGACGGCAAAATTGCGCCGTGCCTGGGGGCTGGAAGACCTCAAGAAGGACGAGGCTGGAAAGCGGCGCTGCCGACGACCGGCATCATGCGCTCGACGCGATCGTGATCGCGGCGACCGGCGAGACGACGTTGCAGAAACTGACCCGGGCAGCACAAGCAGCGGAACGGTCGGGGGCAGCCGCGCGGGTTCGATTTCACCGCTGTCGCGGAGCCCTGGACCGGGTTCCGGGACGAGGCGCGGGCGGCGACGGAGCGGGTGTTTGTCTCGCGCGCGGAGCGGCACCGGGCGCGTGGGGAGGCGCACGCAGCAACCATCCGCCAAGTGCGGGAACGCGACGGCAAGACCGTGGTCTATGAGCGCAAGCGGGTGGCGGACCTGAAACTGGCGGACCTTGACCGGATGAAGGACGCGGATCGCAATGCGGCAGTCGTGGCGGCGCTGCGGGCATGGATCGAAGCTGGGAAGCCGAAGGACGGATTACCCCGGTCCCCCAAGGGGGACGTAATGCGCAAAGTGCGGCTGGCGACGGACGGGAAGGTCGCGGTGGAACTGCGCGGGGGGACGGCCGATCGGGGGGCGATCGTGCGGGTGGATGTGTTCCGGGAACCGGGTGGGAAACGGCGTGACCGGTTTCATCTGGTGCCGATCTATCCGCATCAGGTGGCGGATCAGGTGGCCTGGCCGATGCCGCCCGATCGGGCCGTGGTGGCCTACAAGCCGGAGAACGAGTGGACGTTGATCGGCGCAGACTTTGAATTTCTAATCAGCCTTTACCCCAACAGCTTGGTTGAATTGACGAAGCCGGACGGTGAATTCATTCAAGGGTACTTCAAAGGCGCACATCGGGGCACCGGGGCCATCAATATTGCGGACCACCGAAATCCAAATGATGCCCGCAACGGCATTGGCGCAAAAACGCTCATCGCACTGAAGAAGCTCTCGGTAGATCGCCTGGGTCGAATAGCTGCCGTTAAAAATGAGGTCCGCACGTGGCATGGCGCGGCCTGCACCTGACGCAACCTGCCCGCCTTACGCTCGCCGACGGCCAGATGGTCGTGAGCCAGGCCGATGGCGACGTGCGGTTGGCGATCGAGGACATCGCCTGGGTGGTGCTCGACACGCCGCAAGCAACACTCACCACGGCGTTAATCGCCGCTTGCATGGAAGCTGGCGTGGCGCTGATTACCACCGATGCGCGCCACACGCCGAGCGGTCTGTTGCTTCCGTTCCACCGGCACCATCGGCAGGCAGAGGTGGCAGCACTGCAAGTCGCCGCCTCGGCGCCACTGAAGAAGCGACTCTGGCAGGTGATCGTGCAGGCCAAGATTGGCAATCAGGCGTCGGCACTCGTGCGCTGCGGCCAGGACGCGCAGGCATTGCGGGCGATGGCCCGCAACGTCGGCTCGGGCGATCCGGATAACGTGGAGGCGCGCGCGGCCCGCCATTACTGGGGCTGCCTGTTCCCCGCCTTCGTACGGGAAAACGACGCCGATCGCCGCAACATGCTGCTGAACTACGGGTATGCGATCGTCCGCTCGGCGGTGGCACGGGCCGCGGTGGCGTTCGGGCTGCTGCCGGCGCTGGGATTGCACCATGCGAGCATCAGCAACGCCTTCAACCTGGCGGACGATCTGGTTGAACCGTTCCGCCCCTTTGTCGATGCCGTGGTCTGGGGGATGTCGCAGCAGGGCCGGCTGTCGGACGGTACTCCGACGGTTGCGGATCGGCGGACCCTGGCGTCCCTGTTGACGGGAGAAGCGCGCTTCGGCCGGGAAACGGTGACGTTGCTGACCGCGAGCGAACAGACGGCGGAAAGCCTGGTGCGCGCGCTGGAAGCGGCATCGCCCGCCCTGCTCCGCCTGCCGTCACTGGAATAACGTGCCGGAATGCGGTCGGAGGAGGTCCGTTTCGTGTGGCTGTTCGTCTTCTTCGATTTGCCGGTTGGCACGAAGCCGGAGCGGCGGGCGGCCACGCAATTCCGCAACTTCCTCAAGGACGACGGGTATATGATGTTGCAGTTTTCGGTCTACGCACGGGTCTGCCGCGGGGAGGACGGGGCGTTGAAGCATGTTGCGCGCGTCACCCGAAACCTGCCGGGCAAGGGCAGCGTTCGGGCGTTGCAGGTCACCGATCGGCAGTACGCACGAATGCGGCTGCTGCTGGGGCAGGCAACGAAAACCGAGTCGGTCGGCGCCCGGCAGATGGTGCTGCTGTGATTTTCTGCCCGGCAAGAGGCAGAAAATCACAGCGAGACCAAAGGCTTGGAGCGAAGGGAGCCTACCACGGGGAAATCGGTAGGGAAGCCACGGCACGAAACACTGCGGCCCGGAAAGGCGGATTAGCCTACCACGGGGAAATCGGTAGGGAAGCCACGGCACAAATTCCGTCGTGCCCATCATCGACGTTAGCCTACCACGGGGAAATCGGTAGGGAAGCCACGGCTGGCAACGGTGCGCCATATCCGGTGGAACGAGCCTACCACGGGGAAATCGGTAGGGAAGCCACGGCCGTATAGCCGCCGCTGCCGTCGCGCACGTGAGCCTACCACGGGGAAATCGGTAGGGAAGCCACGGCCTTACGGAGCGACGGGACGTAGCCGACCGCAGCCTACCACGGGGAAATCGGTAGGGAAGCCACGGCCAACCAGGTGCAGTACCTGATCGGTCCTGGAGCCTACCACGGGGAAATCGGTAGGGAAGCCACGGCGAACGAAGCGCGCGGCGGGTGCGAAGATCAAGCCTACCACGGGGAAATCGGTAGGGAAGCCACGGCGGCGTTCCGACAAGCCCCACGGCGCCCGGGAGCCTACCACGGGGAAATCGGTAGGGAAGCCACGGCAAGTCAGCGCCGACGGCGAGCACGCGCCGAAGCCTACCACGGGGAAATCGGTAGGGAAGCCACGGCGCCGCTGCCGGCGGTAACGAAGGAGACGAAAGCCTACCACGGGGAAATCGGTAGGGAAGCCACGGCGCCGGGGGAGGCGCGGGTCCGCTGCCCCGCCGAGCCTACCACGGGGAAATCGGTAGGGAAGCCACGGCCCCGACGGGGCAGCAGCGGTCGGGTTTCCTAGCCTACCACGGGGAAATCGGTAGGGAAGCCACGGCTCCGGAGCCGGGCAGGAAAACGCCCGCCCAAGCCTACCACGGGGAAATCGGTAGGGAAGCCACGGCACCAATGAGGCCATGCAGCGCCTGTTGCAGAGCCTACCACGGGGAAATCGGTAGGGAAGCCACGGCGCAATGCCAGAGCCTATGCGATAACGATAGAGCCTACCACGGGGAAATCGGTAGGGAAGCCACGGCGTGCAACGCGGTTTTCGCGGCGGATGCCACAGCCTACCACGGGAAAATCGGTAGGGAAGCCACGGCCGGCGTCGTTGCTTTGACGTGCTCGGCCCAAGCCTACCACGGGGAAATCGGTAGGGAAGCCACGGCAGCGGCGGCGATGTTGCGCAGAGCGGCGTGAGCCTACCACGGGGAAATCGGTAGGGAAGCCACGGCATAGACGTCTCGCGGGTCCATGCCGGGGCGAGCCTACCACGGGGAAATCGGTAGGGAAGCCACGGCGCGCGCTCCATGCGCGTGAGGTCGGATCGGAGCCTACCACGGGGAAATCGGTAGGGAAGCCACGGCATAGGATAGAGTCTCCAATAGGCCGGCCGGAGCCTACCACGGGGAAATCGGTAGGGAAGCCACGGCGAACCGGCTCTTGTAGGAAGGGGCGGGCTTCTTCTGTTCGCCGCCCTACACTCAGCCCGCCCCTCCCTACAAGAGCCGACCCGACGGGTTCTCATCTGGCTCATGAAGATCGTCCTCGACGCCGCGCCATCACAAGCGGCCCGCGCCGTCGCCCCCGGTTGCCCGCCCTGCCCGCCTGCCCGATGATACTGCCGCCCACCGCCCCCCCCGCACGGAGACCACCCCCCGCATGGCACCCAGCGCCCGCGTCGGCGGGATCGGCCGCGTCATCCCGCTCCCCGCGTCGGCCCACGCCGCGTCCACCCCCCAGGCCCGCCCCATGCGCATCCTCTACAGCCACCGCGTCCAGTCCCGCGACGGCCAGAGCGTCCACATCGAAGCCCTGGTCGCCGCCCTGCGCGCGCTGGGGCATCAGGTGCACGTCGTCGGCCCCGGCATGTACGACCAGGCCGCCTTCGGGGGCGAGAACCGGTTTGCCGCGCAGGCCCGCCGCCTGCTCCCCAAAAGCCTCGGCGAACTGGCCGAGCTCGCCTACAACCTCCCGGCCTACCTGCGCCTGCGCCGCGCCGCCGCCGCCTTCCGCCCGGACATCATCTACGAGCGCTACAACCTGTTCTTCGTCGCCGGCACGCTGCTCGCCCGCAGCCGCGGCCTGCCGATCCAGGTGGAGGTCAACTCCCCGCTCGCCGACGAACGCCGCCGCACCGGCCTGCTGCACCTGGAACGGATCGCCCGGATGCTGGAACGCTTCGTCTGGCGCCGCGCCGATCGCATCTATTGCGTCACCGGTCCGTTGCGTGACCTGATCGCCGCGCAGGGCGCCCCCGCAGACCGGATCGAGGTCGTGCAGAACGGCACCGACCCGGAAGAATTCCGCCCCCGCCCCGAAGCCGCACAGACGCCCGCGGGCGCCGTCCTCGGCTTCATCGGCTTCGTCCGCGCCTGGCACGGGCTTGATGCCGTGCTCCGCGCGATGGCCGAAGACCGCGCCGGCGGCGCGCTCCGCTTCGTGGTGGTGGGGGAAGGCCCGGCGCGGCCGGAGCTCGAACGCCTGGCGCAGACGCTCGGCATCGCCGACCGGGTCCGCTTCACCGGCCTTGCGGCGCGCCAGGACGTGCCCGGCCTGCTCGCCGGGTTCGACATCGCCTTGCAGCCGAGCGTCGTGTCCTACGCCTCGCCGCTGAAGATTTTCGAATACATGGCCGCCGGCCTCGCCATCGTGGCGCCCGACCAGCCGAATATCCGCGAGATCCTGGTGCATCGGGAAACGGCGCTGCTGTTCGATCCCCAGGTGCCGGGGGCGATGTGGCAGGCGGTCGCGACCCTGGCGACGGACGTCGGCCTACGCCGGCGGCTCGGGCAGGCGGCGCGCGCCGACCTGCTCGCCCGCCGCTTCACCTGGCACGACAATGCGGTCCGGGTGGCGGACTGGGCGGCGGCCAATATCGCCGCCCGCAAAGGTTAAAGAACGTCACTATTAGTTCGATATCGAACAATGCTTCACGTGAAGCACTCGGGTCCAATCCAGCCGGCGCGTGCACGGGCCTGTGCCGGGGTGGCGCCCGCCGCCCGGAGCGCCCGGAGGCTCGCAGCCCCGTCCCGCTTGGCGAGCCGCCGCCCGGCCGCATCCGTCGCCAGCCGGTGGTGCGCGTAGGCCGGCGCCGGCCAGCCGATCAGCGCCTGCAGCAGCCGGTGCAGGTCGGTGGCCGGACGCAGGTCCTCCCCCCGCGTCACCAGGGTGACCCCCTGCGCCGCGTCGTCGTGGGTCACGCACAGGTGGTAGCTGGCGGGGGCGTCCTTGCGGCCCAGCACGACGTCACCGAACCGTTCCGGGCGGCAGGCCACCAGCCCCTCGCCGCTCTCAAGGAACTGTAGGGGCCCGCTGGCCTCGGCGATCGCGCGGGTCATGTCGAGGCGCAGGGCATAGGGCGCGCCGGCCGCGATCCGCTCCGCCCGATCGGCCGGCGAGAGGGCGCGGCAGGTGCCGGGATAGAGGGGCGCGCCGTCCGGTCCCTGCGGGGCCGCCGCCGCGCCGGCCACCTCGCGGGCGATGTCCGCGCGGGTGCAGAAGCAGGGATAGAGCAGCCCGCGGGCCGCCAGAGCGTCCAGAGCGGCGCGATACTCCGGCAGGTGCGCCGACTGCACCCGCACCGGCCCGTCCCAGTCCAGGCCGAGCCAGGCCAGGTCCTCCAGGATCGCCGCGGCGAATTCCGGGCGGCAGCGGGTGGGGTCGATATCCTCGATCCGCAGCAGGAACCGCCCGCCCGCCGCCCGCGCCTGGCCCCAGGCGATCAGCGCCGCGAAGGCGTGGCCGAGGTGCAGATACCCGGTCGGGCTGGGCGCGAAGCGGGTGACGATGGACATCGCCCCAGGGATGCGGCTACCCGGGCGCCGGCACAAGAGGCGAAGGAGCGCGCGATGGCAGACGGGATCGACGGGCCGCGGACGGCCCCGGCGGCAGGCGGGGCGGCGCGGCAGCTGGTGGTGCTGTGCCACGGCCTCGGCGCCGACGGCGACGACCTGATCGACCTCGCCCGACCTGGGCGCACGGCGGTGCCGGATGCCGCCTTCGCCGCCCCGCGATGCGCCCGTTCCTGCACGATTCCGGCTTCGGCCGGCAGTGGTGGAGCGTGGCCGACCGCACGCCGGCGGTAATGGAGGCCGGGGTGCGCCGCGCCGCGCCCTATCCTCGACCGCTTCATCGACGCCGAACTGGCCCGCCTCGGCCTGCCGCCGGACGCCTGCGCGCTGATGGGGTTCAGCCAGGGCGCCATGATGGTGCTGTTCACCGGGCTGCGCCGCGCCCGTCGCGCCGCGCGCCATCCTGGCCTTCTCCGGCGCGCTGATCGCGCCCGACAGCGCTGGCCGCCGAGCTGACCCACCGCCCGCCCGTCCTGCTGGTGCATGGCGAGGCAGACGAGGTGGTGCCGGTCGCCCGCTCCCGCGACGCCGAGACCGACGCTGCGGGCGGCCGGCGTGCCGGTCGAAGTCGACCTTCGTTCCCCGGCTGGGCCACGGCATCGACGACACCGGCCTGGCGATGGGCGGCCTGGTCCTCGCAGCGCGGTCTTTCGCCGCGCCGGCCGCCGGGATGACCTTCGCGCGGTGACACCGCTCGGCCCCGGCTTGCGCCGCCGGCCACCGGCTTGCCATAAACGCGCCGAGGTATCTCGGCGGCGTCACCAATATCTGACGGGCAGCCGATCCGCCCGCCGTCTCTTCCAGCACGCCGCTCTCGGGTGGGTCCAGAGGCAGGAGCGGCGCGGTTTGCCTGACGGCGGACAGCATTTCCCGGCGCTGGTGCTGAACGCGGATTTCCGCCCGCTGTCGTATTTCCCGCTGTCGCGTGTGGGCGTGGCAGGACGCGGTGAAGGCGGTGTTCCTCGACCGCGTCTCGGTGCTGTAGCGAATACGACACCGAGGTCCGCTCGCCCAGCCGTGCGCATGCGGCTGCCCAGCGTGATCGCGCTGAAGGACTACATCCCGTCGGCGCGGCGGCCGGCCTTCACCCGGTTCAACGTGTTCCTGCGCGACGGCTTCCAGCTGCCAGTACTGCGGCGAGCCGACGGCCGGCGCACGGACCTGACCTTCGACCACGTGATCCCGCGCTCGCCGCGGCGGCCGCACCACCTGGCAGAACGTCGTCACCGCCTGCGGCGAGTGCAATCTGCGCAAGGGCTCCCGCCTGCCGCGCGAATGCGCGCATGTTCCCGCGCGTCCAGTCCGCGCCAGCCGACCACCTGGGAGTTGCAGGACAACGGCCGCGCCTTCCCGCCCAACTACCTGCACCAGAGCTGGCGCGACTACCTCTACTGGGACAGCGAACTGGAAAGCTGAGCCGCCCCGCCCCGCCCCGCCCCGACGCCCCCTTGCAACACCAGGGGACGCGCGCCAAATTCTTCGCTGACCGGGATGCCATTTCGTGGGTCCCGGGCGGCTGCTTCGCTCTGAGGAGGGGGCTATGACCACGCGAATGTTCGCGTCACCGTTGTTCCTGGGCTTCGACCATCTGGAACAGATGCTGGAACGGGCATCCAAGAACTCGTCCGACGGCTACCCGCCGTACAATATCGAGCAGATCGGCCCCGGCGGGCTCCGCATCACCCTGGCGGTGGCGGGGTTCACCATGAACGACCTGCAGATCACCCAGGAAGACAACCAACTGGTGATCCGCGGCCGGCAGGCGGACGACAGCGCGGAGCGGGTGTTCCTGCACCGCGGCATCGCCGCCAGGCAGTTCCAGCGGGCCTTCGTGCTGGCGGAGGGGATCGAGGTGACCGGCGCATCGCTCGACAACGGGCTGCTGCACGTCGACCTCGCGCGGCCGCAGCCGGAGACGCGGGTGAAGACCATCCCGATCAACCGCCCGGCCGGCAACGGCGCCGGCAACGGGACGGCGAAAGTGGTGGACGGCAGCATCAGCCGGGACTGAAGGACCGGCACAGACATCCCATGCGGGCGGCGCCGACGAACGGGTCGCCCAGGAGAAATCGATATGAATACCGAACGATATGAAACCGAACAGGCCGCGCCGGTCGGCGGGGCCACCGACATCCGGCATCTGAGCGAAAGTCAGCTCGCGCGCCTCGGCCTGTCGCAGATCGCCTATGTGCGACCGGTGGTGGTCGACGGAACGCCGGGCTTCGCGATCCACGCCGCCGACGGCACGCCGATGGCGGTGGCGCCGGACCAGGCGACCGCGGTCGCGGCCATCATGCAGCATGAGATGGTGCCGGTGACGGTGCACTGAGGCTTCGGCCCGACGCGCGGCAGCCCGGTGGCGGGGGTTTCGGTCTGGACCGACCATCACGCGGTCGGTTCCCAGACGCCGGCAACCGGGACCGCCTCCTCGGCGCCCGGCCAGGGCGGCATGGTGACGCCGGCGATCACCAGCGGCTCTGCCCCGTCGCTCCGGAACTGGAATGAGGTGCCGGCCGGCAGGCTGACCGAGGCGCCGGGGTGGAGGGCAACGGTTTCCTCCCGCCCCGGTAGCCGCCGCCAGATCCGGCCGGCGCCGGCGACGACGTACCACAGCTCCTCCACCGTGCGGTGGACGACGGCGCGGGCGACAGCGCCCGGGGGGAGGGTGAACAGCGCCATGCTGCCGCGCGGCCCGGCGCAGAGCAGGCGCACCTCCGAGCCGTCCGGGGCGATGGCGTCCGGCGCCGCAGCGGCCTGCCTGGTCTGGAATTCCGCTTGCTCTGGCATCGGCCCTTCTCCACGCGGCAGTTCATCTTGATCCCCCGCGGCCGGCGCGAGCGCCGATCAAGGCGATAGGGTCGGTCTGCCGACCGTCCGCGTGCCTGGGGCGCGGCGCGCCGGAGCCGGCGGCGGGGCAGCATCCGCCGGGAATCACCGCGCCGCAGATCGCCGCCGGGTGCGCGGGCTGCGATGCGCGGCGCCGAGCGCCTCCCGCGCCCAGGCGAGCAGCGTCTCCGGCTCATCATACAGCGCGTCCGGCACCGCGTAGTAGGTCTCGATCGCGACGTCGCGCCCGGCGCGATTGTAGCGGAACGGACCACAGCCGGCGTCCTGGAACGACGGGCGCGTGCGCGCGTCGACGCGGAAATACATCGTGTCGTTCGACAACAGGGCGAACATCAACCCGTCGCGCATGATCCCGACACCGCCGAACATGCGCCGGGCGCCCGGCCCCAGCGGCGCCAGCAGGTCGAGCACGAAGGCCTGGAATTCGGCGCCGACCGGCATGGCATCACCTCGCCGATGTTCTTTCCGCGCCGGCCCGTGCACGTTCCGGCCGCACGGCGCAGCGACGTCGCGCACGCCGTGCCGTGCGGCCAGCGCCCCGCCGCCGCGACAGCGACGTCACGGCAGGAGAGCCGCCGTCAGCCGACCTCCCGCCCCAGCGCCTGCTCATAGACGCGCAGCAGCGAACTCGAATCGTCCCCGCCCATCCCCTTCGCGCGTCCCATCCGCATCAGGGTCATCACCTGCGGCGCGATCATCCCCGGCATGCCGCACTCGTCTGCCATCTCCAGCGCCAGGCGCATGTCCTTGTGCGCCAGGTCGAGCGCGAATCCGGGCTTGAAGTTGCGTTCGAACGCCTTCGGCCCCAGGCCGCGGAACGCATCGGAATTGCCGGACGCGTTGCAGATCACGTCGTACAGCTTGTGCACGTCGATGCCGGCGGCGGCGCCCAGCAACAGCGCCTCCGACGCGGCGGCGAGATTGCAGAACGCCAGCATGTTGTTGCACAGTTTCGCAACCGATCCCATGCCGATCGGGCCGACATGGATCACTTCCTTGCTGAAAGATTTCAACAACGGCAACTGCGCCTCGAACACCGACGCTTCCCCGCCCACCATGATGACGATGGTGCCGTCGGTCGCGCGCGGCACACCGCCTGAGACAGGGGCTTCCAGCATCGCCATCCCCTTCGCCGCCATGCCGTCGTGCACGCGGCGCGCGGTGGCGGCGGAGTTGGTGGAAAGATCGATATAGACCGTGCCCGGCCGTGCATGCGCTGCGATCCCATCCGGGCCGAGCGCCACCGCTTCCACGTGCTTCGGCATCGGCAGGGAGGTGAGCACCACGTCCGCAGCGGCGGCCACCGCGGCGGTCGAGGCGCCGGCCGAAGCACCGAGTGCGACGCAGGCGGCGACCGCGTCGGGATTGAGGTCGAACACCGCGACCTGATGGTTGGTGTTGCGGATGATGTTGCGGCACATGGGCCCGCCCATGTTGCCGACGCCGATGAAGCCGATTTTCATGAGTGAGGTTCCTCCCGGTTCGATGCGTCTGCGCGGAGCGGAAGCATGGCAGAGGGGGATCGCGGCGTCACCCGGCCACGGGACGGCACCCTGCGGCGGCGGGAATGGTGGGCAACGCGCCCGTCACCACCCCCGGCGCCGCGGTCAGCCGCGGGAGTGAATCTTTGCCGGCAGACCGGAGGTCACGGCGGCGGATTTCTGTGCTCCGCTGGCAGCCGCGACCGCACCCGGCTTCTTCAGGGTTTCCAGGAAGGCGATCAGGTTGGCGCGCTTGGCAGCATTGTGCAGACCACTGTACGGCATCTTCGTCCCGGGCACCACTTTCTGCGGATTCGCGATGTACCGATCCAATACCGCCGGTGTCCAGACGATGTTGGCGTTCTTGTTCGCGACCGAATAGTCGTAGCCGGGCTCCGATCCGGTATGGCGCCCGACCACGCCGAACAGGGACGGACCGATCTTGTTCACCCCGGACTGATCGGAATGGCAGATCGCGCATTGCGCATGGAACACCTGCTTTCCGGCGACCGCATTCGCGGCGCGGGCGATGCCCAGGGAGACACCCAGGGAACCGAAAAGCCCGATCGGCGCCAGCAGTACGACGGTGCCGAAGCGTTGAGCCAAGCTGCGCATCCGAAATCATCCTTCTTCGCCATCCGGGGCGGCCCCGGCAGATCGTTGTCGTACCCGGCCACACCGCCCCCCCGCCGTGACGGAAAGCGGCCGTCACGCCGGAGGTATCGAGGACCACGGCGGGAATTCCACACCGCGCCGGCCGCGCCAATGACCTGGATCAAACGTTCCTGCGCCGGTGCGGCCCCCACCGCCCGGGGCGCGGGCTCAACCGGGCGGGCGGGCGTCCCGGATGGCGCGCCACACGCGCTCCGGGCTCGCCGGCATCTCGACATGCCGCACGCCGAATTCCGCCAGCGCATCGACGATCGCATTCACGACCACGGCCAGCGCCGCCGTCGTCCCGCCCTCCCCGCCCGAGCGCACGCCGAGCTTGTTGGTCGGCGTCGGCACCTCGCTCAGCGCCGTGCGCAAGGCAGGCAACGTCGTCGCGCGCGGCATCGCGTAGTCCATGAAACTCCCCGCCAGCGCCTGGCCGCTCGTGCGATCGTAGACGCACTGCTCCAGCAGCGCCTGGCCGACACCCTGGGCGATGCCGCCGTGCGTCTGCCCGTGCAGGATCATCGGGTTGATCGCGCGGCCGACGTCGTCGACCGCGGCATACGCAACGATCTCCACCGCGCCGGTCTGGGGATCCACCTCCACCTCGCAGACCTGCGCGCCGTAGGGGAAGCTCGCCACCGGCAGGGTCTCGTCGCACACGGCAGCGAGCGGCCCGCGCAGCGCCGCCGGCAGGTCGTCCCGGTCGCACGCGGCGGCGGCCACCGCGAACAGCCCCACCGAGCGATCGGTGCCCACCACCCGGTAGCGCGCCTGCGCATAGGCGATGTCGGCTTCCGCCGCCTCCAGCAGCACCGCGGCGATCGCGCGGCCGCGGGCGATGATCCGCGCGCTCGCCGTGCCGACGATGGTGGCGGCGAGCTTCATCGAGCGGCCGGAATGTGATCCGCCGCCCGCCGCGACCCGGGCGGTGTCGTGCGCGACGTAGGTGATGGCGGCGTGCGGCACGCCCAGGAACGTCGTCACCAACTGGGGAAAGCTGGTCTCGTGGCCCTGGCCCGAGGACATGGTGCCCATCACGAGCTCCACCCGTTCCTCCGGGAACACGGTGATCTCGGCGCGCTCGTGCGGGGTGCCGCTGGTGATCTCGACGTAGTTCGCGACGCCGAGGCCGCGATAGCGTCCGCGTCGGCGCGCCTCGGCCCGCCGGGCAGCGAATCCGATCCCGGTCGGCGAGCGTCACGGCGCGCTCCATCGCCTCGGCGTACCGACCGCTGTCGTAGGTGAGGCCCAGCGGGTTGGCGTAGGGCTGCGCCTCCGGCGGGATCATGTTGCGCCGGCGCAAGCTGACCGGATCGATCCCCATTCGATCGGCGGCGCGGTCGATCAGCCGCTCGATCACGAAGACCACCTCCGGCCGGCCGGCGCTGCGATAGGGCGCAGTCGGCACCGTGTTGGTCAGCACGCCGCAGCCGCGCACGTAGCCCACCGGGATGCGATAGACGGACGAGAGCAGGCCCATCCCTTTCTGCAACGGCACGAAGGCGGCGGCATAGGCGCCGAGATTGCTGCGATGCATCCCACGCACTGCCAGGAACCGTCCGTCCGCATCGAGGGCGAGTTCGGCCTCCACCTCCAGGTCGCGGCCCTGGTAGTCGCTGAGGAAACAGTCGCTGCGGTCGCCGCGCCAGCGCACCGGCCGGCCGAGCCGCCGCGCCGCCCAGGCGACCAGGGCGTATTCGGGAAAGAAGAGATTCCGCGTGCCGAAATTGCCGCCCATGTCACCGCAGACGCAGCGTACTTGCTCCGGGGGAACGCCCAGTACCTGCGCGAGGTCGGTGCGCAGCTTGGGCAGGCCGCGACCGCTGCCGGCATGCAGGGTATAGCCGCGCGCGGGGTCGTATTCGGCAGTGGCGGTGCGCGGTTCCATCGGCACGCCGGTGACCCGCGGCGCCCAGGTTTCTAGCCGCACCACATGCGCGGCGCGCGCGAAGGCCGCGGCGGTGGCCGCCTCGTCGCCGACCTCGATCTCGAGCGCGAGATTGCCGGGCGCCTGCTCCCACAGAAGCGGCGCATCGGGGCGCAGCGCGTCGGCCGTGCGGGTGACGGCGGGCAGCGGGTGGTAGACGCCGCCGAGCGCCTCGGCGGCGTCGCGCGCCTGCGCCAGGGTGTCGGCGACGACCATGGCCACCGGCTCGCCTACGTGACGCACCACCTCGGGCGGCAGCGGCCAGTGCGTGGTCGCAACGGGCGGTCCGCCGCGCAGCCGCACGGCAAGATCGGGCGGGCCCATCAGGGCTGCGTTGTGGGGAATCGGGCCCAGCCCGTCGGCCGCATAGTCGGCGCCTGTCAGCACCGCGCGCACGCCCGGCATGGCTTCGGCCGCGGTTCGATCCACCGAAACGATCCGTGCATGGGCGTGCAGGGCGCGCAGCACGACGGCATGGGCCATGCCCGGGAGCACACTATCGTCGGCAAACCGGCCCCGGCCGGTCACCAGGCGCAGGTCCTCGGTTCGTCGCACCGGCTGGCCGATACCGTTCGCGGCGCCATCCGACACCTGGTCCATGGGCGGTTCCTCCGGTCTCGGCCGCTGGAGCGGGGCCGTTGCCGGGACTGTGCCAAGGGGGGCGTGGGGTTGTCGATGCCGCGCGGGGACGAAGGCCAGCCCCTGGCCGTTGCCACTTGGCCGTTCCCTACGCCAACCGCCGCCCCCGCAGCGCCGCCGCCAGGGTCCCGTCGTCCAGCACATCGAGCGCGCCGCCGATCGGCACGCCCTGCCCCAGCCTGGTCACGCTCACCCCGAGCGGTCGCAGCCGGTCGGCCAGCCAGTGCGCGGTGGAGGCGCCGTCGACGGTTGCCCCCAGGGCCAGGATCACTTCCCGCACACCGCCCGCTTCGACCCGCGCGAGTAGGGGCGCCAGGTGCAGGTCCTCCGGCCCGATGCCGGCCAGCGGCGACAGCACGCCGCCGAGGACGTGATAGCGCCCGCGGTGCACGCCGGCGCGTTCCAGCGCCCAGAGTTCGCCCACGCCCTCCACCACGCAGATCACGGCGCCGTCGCGGTCGGGATCGGCGCAGATCGCGCACGGGTCCTGGCTGTCGAGGTTGCCGCACACGCCGCAGGTCCGCACCGCGCCGGCGGCGGCGGTGAGTGCCGCGGCGAGCGGGCGGAGCCGCGTCTCCGGCTCGGTCAGCAGCTTCAGGGCGGCACGCCGGGCGCTGCGCGGGCCGAGCCCCGGCAGTTTCGCCAGCAGCGCGATCAGCCGTTCGACCTCCGGCCCGCCCATCATGCCTCCCCGATCACAGCCCGGTCAGTCCCGGCCCGGTCAGCATGGCGCGACCAGCACGGCACGGATGTCGTTGACGTTGGTCAACGTCGGCCCGGTGCGGATCAGCGCGTCCACCGCGGCGAACAGCCGGTAGCTGTCGTGCCCGGCCAGCACGGCGCGGGGATCGAGGCCCGCGGCCCGCGCGCGCGCCAGAGTGTCCGGTCCGATCAACGCCCCGGCGGCGTCCTCCGTCCCATCGATGCCGTCGGTATCGCCGGCCGCGGCCCAGATGCCGGGCGCGCCGTTGAGCGCCACCGCGAGGCCGAGCAGGAATTCGGTGTTGCGCCCGCCCTGCCCAGCCGCGCCCTGGCCGATCGTTACCGTGGTTTCGCCGCCCGAGAGCAGCACCGCGGGCGCGGACAGCGGCTCGCCATGCGCGCGGACGGAGCGGGCGATGCCGGCGAGCACGGTGCCCATCTCGCGCGATTCGCCCTCCAGCGCGTCGCCCAGGATCAGCGGCGCGGCGCCGGCGGCCCGGGCGGTGGCGGCAGCGGCGCGCAGAGCCATCATCGGGGTGGCGATCAGGCGAAAGTCCGCCGGCGGCAGGGCACCGGGCTTCGGGGTCTCGTCTGCCGCGGCAGCGAGATGCGCGGCGACCGACGCGGGCGGCGTGATGCCGTGCCGCGCCAGGATCGCACGCGCGTCGGCGAAGCTCGTGGGGTCGGGCACGGTCGGGCCGGACGCGATCACCGCCGGATCGTCGCCCGGCACGTCGCTGATCGCCAGGGTCACCACCCGGGCCGGCGCCGCCGCCGCGGCCAGCCGCCCGCCCTTGATCGCCGACAGGTGCTTGCGCACCGTGTTCATCTCGCCGATCGTCGCGCCGGAGGCAAGCAGCGCCCGGTTCACCGCCTGCTTGTCGGCGAGGCTGATCCCCGGTGCGCCGAGTGCCAGCAGCGCCGAGCCGCCGCCCGAGATCAGCGCCAGCACGAGGTCGTCCGGGCCGAGGCCGCGCACCAGGTCGAGCAGGCGGCGCGCACCCGCCTCCCCGGCAGCGTCGGGGACCGGGTGGGACGCCTCGATAACCGCGATCCGGCGGGTCGGCACGGCATGGCCGTAGCGGGTGACGACGGCGCCGGTCAGGGGCACGTCCGGCCAGGCGTCCTCCAGCGCCGCGGCCATCACCGCGGCGGATTTGCCGCCGCCCACCACCACGCAGCACCCGCGCGGGCGAGGCGGCAGGTGCGCGGCCAATACCCGGCGCGGGTCGGCCGCCGCCACCGCCGCGTCGAACAGGGCGCGCAGCAGGGTCCGGGCGCGGCTGTCGTCCCAGGCAGATGCGGCGGGAGGGGCAAGGTCGGGCGAGGCCATGCGACGGAGGGTCCTTGCGATCGGATCCGAGGAACGGGCGGGGCGCCGGATGCGCCGGTCGCGCCTCCGGGCCGCCGGGGGAGTATGGCGGGGAGTATGGCGGAGCGGCCCGTGCAGCGCCATGTTGCGGGCTCAGCCTGGGAGGACCAAGCCATGACCGCCACACTCGACGACACGACCCGCACCGCGCTCGAAGCCGCCGCGTTCCGCCGCCTGGTCACGCATCTGCGCGAGCGCACCGACGTGCAGAACATCGACCTGATGAACCTCGCCGGCTTCTGCCGCAACTGCCTCAGCCGCTGGTACCGCGAGGCGGCGGAGGCCCAAGGTGTCGCGCTGACCGACCCCGATGCGCGCGAGATCGTGTACGGGATGCCCTACAAGGAGTGGCAGGCGAAATTCCAGAAAGATGCCTCGCCCGAGCAGAAGGCGGCTTTCGCGAAGGCCAATCCGGCGCATTGACCGCGCCCCACCCCGCCGCTATCCCCGCCCGCCTTGCACGGGCCGGCGGCCCCGGCACAACCAACGGAGCACGCGGATGGCCACGGCGGACGTGACGAAACCCGAAACCGGCGGCATCGCCGCCGACCGGCTGCGCAGCATCGTGGATCGGATCGAGCGGCTGGAAGAGGAACGCAAGGCGCTCGGCAACGACATCAAGGACATCTACTCAGAGGCGAAATCCGCCGGGTTCGACGTCAAGGTGCTGCGCCAGCTCATCCGCATCCGCAAGCAGGAGCCGGCGGAGGTGGAAGAGATCGAGACCCTGCTGGACGTCTACCGCCGCGCGCTGGGGATGTAGCGCCGCGCCCGCCCCGTTGCCGCCGGATCAGGCCTCCGGCGCGACGGCGATCGGGATTTCGCGCGCGTCCGGCTGGTCGCCGGTGCCGGGGGGATTCGACCCGCCCTCGTCCGCCCCGTCCTGGCCGAAGGAAGACGTCTCCTCGCCATTGTAGCGGCGCGGTTGCTGCTGCTGCGGGCCGCCGGGCTGGTTCTGCTGCACCGCCTGGGCCATGGCGTTCAGGATGCGGAAATAGTGTTCCGCGTGCTGGAAGTAGCTCTCGGCCATCACCCGGTCGCCGCTCGAGGTCGCGTCGCGGCCGAGCTGCAGGTATTTCTCGAACAACTGCTGTGCCGTCCCGCGGATGCGCAGATCGGGTCCGCTGCTGTCGAAGACATGGTTGCGATTGAGCGGGGCGCCGCTACCGCCGGCGTGATGGCGCGGCGCACCGCCGCCACCACCGCCACCACCACCGCCTCCGGGACGATGCCCGCGGCCACGCATGCGTTTCATATTCATTCTGGTGCCGTCGCGCCTTCCTGTTGCAACCGGAGGGGAGCATGGCGGGACGCACGGGGAAACCCCGTTGGCGTTCCGCGGCGTGCTGCCCGGCCGGACCTCACTACCGTCGACGTGCGGGGCGGCTACCGCCCCTGGGCCGGCCGACCTTCGCCCATGCGCCGTGTCGGCGCAACCACGGGCGGCGGGCGACCCTCTTCGGATGCCCGGGACCAGCCGCATCGCAGCGGTCCCTTCCACGGGACATCAACCTAGTCCCCCCGACCGCCGCTGCCAAACGGTTTTTCGTGCCGGCGGGATGCGACGGGGGCATGGCACCCCAGCGCGGTCAGGGGCGAGCGGGGCGCAGCACCAGGGCGCGCGGGGCGCCGGCCAGATCGGCGCGCACCGTGGCATCCAACCCGGTGGTCGCAGCCAGGGCGGTGACCGGCGCCGCCTGATCGGGGCCGAGTTCCAGCACGGCCACACCGTCCTGGGTGAGCGGCCCGGCAGGTACCGCCACGATCGCGCGGTAGGCCGCGAGCCCGTCCGGCCCGCCGTCCAGCGCGGCGCGCGGCTCGTGGCATGCGACCTCCGGCATCAGGCCGGGGATGTCGGCACTCGGGATGTAGGGCGGGTTGGCGAGCACGAGGTCGAACCGGCCGGCGATCGCCGCCCCCCAGTCGCCGCAGACGAAGGCGGCGCGCCCGCCCATTCCCAGCCGTGCGGCATTCTCGCGCGCCAGCGCCACGGCGGCCGGGGCACGGTCGATGCCCACACCGAACGCGGCGGGGAACTCGGTCAGCGCCGCCAGCAGCAGGCAGCCGGTGCCGGTGCCGAGATCGAGCACCCGGGCGGGAGCGGCGCGCCCGGCGAAGGCGGCCACCGCCGCCTCGATCAGGGTTTCCGACTCGGCGCGCGGGACCAGGGTGGCGGGAGAGACCGCCAGATCGAGGCTCCAGAACTCCCGCCGCCCCAGGATCAGCGCCACCGGCTCGCGCGCGGCGCGGCGGGCGATCAGGGCGGCGTAGGCCGAGGTGGCGGGCACGGGGGCGGCCAGGTCGCCGAGCAGCGCGGTCGCCGGGACCCCGAGGGCGGCGGCGAGCAGCAGCCTGGCGTCGAGCCGCGGTTGGTAGACCCCGGCCGCCGCCAGGCGATCGGCGCCCCAGGCCAGGGCGGCGCGGCGGTGGGGAAATGGCGGGGAGCCGGGGGAGCTTGGCCCTGCTGTGAAAACTCCCGATTTCGGGGCATCCGGCGGCGGCGCATCGGCCGCCCGATGCAGGGGGTCGGGGGAGGGGGAGGCCTCCCGGCGCCGCGCCGTTCCCGCCCTGTCATTCCTCGGCCGCCAGCCGGGCGGCCTGGTCCTCGGCGGTCAGCGCGTCGATGAACTCATCGAGTTCGCCCGCCATCACCCGGTCGATCTTGTAGAGCGTCAGGTTGATGCGGTGGTCCGACACGCGGCCTTGCGGAAAGTTATAGGTGCGGATGCGTTCCGAGCGGTCGCCGGTGCCGACCTGCGCGCGGCGGTCGGCGGCGCGCGTCGCGTGCAGCGCGGCGCGCTGCTGTTCGTACAGGCGGGCGCGCAGGATCTTCATCGCCTTGGCGCGGTTCTTGTGCTGGCTTTTTTCCTCCTGCATCGCCACCGACGATGCCGGTCGGCAGATGCGTGATCCGCACCGCGCTTTCGGTCTTGTTGACGTGCTGGCCGCCGGCGCCGGACGCGCGATAGACGTCGATGCGCAGGTCGTCCTCGTTGATCTGCACGTCGACTTCCTCCGCTTCCGGCAGCACCGCGACCGTCACGGTGGAGGTGTGGATGCGGCCCTGGCTTTCGGTCGCCGGCACGCGCTGGACGCGATGGACGCCGGATTCGTATTTCAGCCGGGCGAAGACGTTGCGGCCGGTGATCTCGGCGATGCCTTCCTTGAGGCCGCCCAGTTCGGTATCGGTATAATCCAGGATCTCGAAGCGCCAGCCGCGCAGGGCGGCGTATTTCTGGTACATCGCGAACAGTTCGGCGGCGAACAGGGCGGCTTCGTCGCCGCCGGCGGCGGGGCGGATTTCGAGGATGGCGCTGCGTTCGTCGGCCTCGTCGCGCGGCAGCAGGGCCAGGCGCAACTCGTGTTCCAGCGCCGGCATCCGCTCCTTCAGGGTGCGCAGCTCGGCTTCCGCCAGGTCGTGCATTTCCGGATCGGCGAGCAGCGCTTCGGCCTCGGCGCGGGCCTGCTCGGCGGCGCGCAGCTCGGCGATGCGTGCGACGATCGGTTCGAGGTCGGACAGTTCCTTCGATGCGCGGGCATAGAGCATCGCCGGCCACGCCGGCGGCGAGCTGGTCGCGCAGCTCGTCGGCGCGCGCGGCGATGCGGTCGAGCTTGAGGGCGAAGCTCATCGCAGCCGGTCGGGCAGCTCCGCCAGCGGGATCGCGACCTGCTCGCCGCTGGCGAGGTCCTTCACTTGCGCGACGCCGGCGGCCAGGTCGTCCTCGCCCAGCAGCACGGCGGCGCGGGCGCCGATCTTGTTGGCGCGCTCCATTCGGCGGCGGAGGTTGCCGCGATAGGCCATCTCGGCGCGGATGCCGGCGTGGCGAAGCACTTGCAGCACGTCGAGCGCGGCGGCGTTCGGCGGCGTCGCCGATGGGGATCACGGCGATCGGCGCGGGCGCCGGCGGGGGGGCGGCGAGCAGCATGGCGAGGCGCTCGATCCCCGGCGGCCCAGCCGACGGCGGGGGTGGGCGGGCCGCCCATCTCCGCCACCAGCCCGTCGTAGCGGCCGCCGGCCATCACGGTGCCCTGGGCGCCGAGCGCGGTCGGTGACGAATTCGAACGCGGTGTGGCTGTAGTAGTCGAGGCCCCGCACGATGCGCGGGTTCTCGCGGATAGGGGACGCCGATGCGGTCCAGGTGGCGCTTCACGCCGTCGTAGAACGCGCGCGGCCGTGTCCGTCAGGTAGGGGGCGATGGTGGGGGCGTCGGCGACCAGGGCGCGGTCGCGCGGGGTCCTTGCTGTCGAGGATGCGCAGCGGGTTGCGGTCGAGCCGGGTGCAGGCTGTCCTCCGACAGGGCGGCGCGGTGGCGGTGAAGTAGTCCACCAGCGCGGCGCGGTAGGCGTCGCGGCTGTCGCGTGTCGCCGAGCGTGTTCAGTTCCAGTGTGGTGTCGGCGGCGATCGCCGAGCGCGGTCAGGATGGCGTAGCCGCAGGCGATGGCTTCGGCGTCGGCGAGCGGCTCGGCGGCGCCGATCAGTTCGAGGCCGATCTGGTGGAACTGGCGGTAGCGGCCCTTCTGCGGGCGCTCGTAGCGGAACATCGGGCCGGCGTAGAAGATTTTCTGCGGCAGGGTCTGGGTGAGGCCGTTGCTGACCAGGGCGCGGCAGACGCCGGCGGTGCCTTCCGGGCGCAGCGTGACGCTGTCGCCGCCGCGGTCTTCGAAGGTGTACATCTCCTTGGTGACGACGTCGGAGGTCTCGCCGAGGGTGCGGGCGAAAACGGCGGTGGCTTCGAAGATGGGGGTGGACCACTCGTCGCAGCCGTAGGTGGCCGCGACCTGACGGGCGGTGTCGATGACGTGGCGGTGACGGCGGGCGTCTTCGCCGATGAGGTCGGCGGTGCCGCGGATGGGTTGCAACGGGGGCACGGGACGGGGGGAGCCTTGGGTTTGGGGTGATCGGAGGTGGAATATGGTGTTTGCCGGCTTCGCCTGCGACGGGCAAGACGAGGGGCTTGCTCTCAAAGGTATTAATTCCTAGATGTGATTTGGCCACATGCTCCATACGCTGCCATGACGTGCAATGGGTCCTGTTTTGTGCATATTATCAGAGGATTGATCGTGGGGCAGGATGTCGGCGCCGGAGGCCCTTACTTGAATATTTTCCTTTTGCGCTCACGACTTTTTGCCCGGACAAGGTGGCACTTGCGCAACACCTGATTGTGGCATGAAAGTCCAGCCACAGGCTGGCAACGGATTTGACGATGGTCACTTTTCGCGGCCGATTTAATGGTACTGCAATGCACGCCGCCGCCCTGTCGAAATGTGGGGGTAGGAAATAGGACCATGGCCGCTGTCCGGGTAAATTTAGACGCTATGATCCCTCGCGCGGACTTCGCGTTGCAGGCGGGTGAGGTTCCTGTCCAGCAGATTGCGGACTTCCGCATTGAGGACCCGAGTTTGGAGGCTCCGATCCGGCGGCAGCTTCGGAAGCCAGATTTTCAGCGTGAGACGAACCACTGGAGTCCAGAGCAGATTGCAACCTTTGTAGGCAGCTTCCTTGATACTGAAGTGGTTCCTTCGGTAATCCTGTGGAAATCAACGGCCTTCATATTTGTGATAGATGGGGCGCATCGGCTAAGTGCGCTTCGGGCCTGGATGGAGGATGACTACGGTGATGGCACGATTTCGCAGGCATTTTACAGCGGGATTATTCCTCCAGCTCAGAGGCGCATTGCGGCACGAACTCGTGCACTCGTGGAGGATCGGATCGGGCGCTATTCCACACTAAAGAACCTTGTTGGTGCGCCAGTCGCCTCCAATCCCATCCAGGCAAAGCGGGCTGGTAATCTCTTTGTACGCCCCTTGCAGCTTCAGTGGGTGTATGGTGACGCCTCGGTAGCTGAGAGTTCGTTTTCCAAGATAAATTCCCAGGGCACGCCTCTAGACGAAACGGAAGCGATGCTTATTAACAATAGACGTAAGCCCATAGCCATCAGCGCAAGAGCAATCATCCGTGCTGGCACAGGAAACAGATACTGGTCCTCTTTCGAGGATCACGAGCGGACGCTGATAGAAACGCACGCCGGAAATCTATTCCGAGTTTCTATTTGAGCCTGACATGCTCGATCCCCTTCGCACCCTAGATATTCCCCTTGGTGGGAGCGTATCGCCGATAGACGCACTCGGATTGCTCATCGAATTTCTGACGATCGCCGGCAGCGCCACCAATCAGGTCAAGACCATTTCCGCTTATCAGGATGATACGAATGGACAGGAGACGATAGATCTACTAACGCGTTCCTATAACATTACCAAACGGATAACAGGGAACTCTCCTGAGAAGTCTCAAGGGCTTCATCCAATAGTGTATTTCTACAACGAACGCGGCAAGCATAGCCGCTTTTTATTTCTGGGGATGACTATGTTGATTGCGGAGAGGGTTCGTAACAATGATAGTGGCTTCTTCCGAAAGTTTACCTTGGCGCGCCAGGTAATCGAGGCGTTCCTAATCGAGTACAAATCGCTGGTTAGCATTCTCTTGCAGAATTGGAGCAAAGCACAGCGCGTTACGAAAGTGCGTGACCTGTTTAGCTACCTCGTCTCGCAACATACGTCCGGGAAGGAGATAACGCCAGAAGCGGCGATCGCGTTCCTAGGTGTTCGCGGGCGTGTGTTCGATGTTAATCCAGCGCAGACGGCGACCCATTTTTCGGATACCACAAAATCGGCGCTGTTCGTGAAAACGGCGATTAGCTCTGCACTGAAATGTCCGATCTGCCATGGGCTGCTTGATCCGGCAAAGTCCGTTTCCTATGACCATGTACAAGCTGTGCGAGACGCTGGCCTAGGGAGCATAGAAAACGGCCAGTTGGTGCATCCTTATTGCAACAGCGCTCGTGAGAGCCTGGCAGCGTGATCGACCCGCCCTTGCGGCGCGCCGTAGGCCGCATGACGCTGCGGGGCTAGTGCTCGACTTTGCAATTGCCCACCAATAACCATCTGGACCAGGGACGCACGGGCAGTGCTGTGCAGGGCTAGTAACGCTGGTCAAGGCGGCCACACGGCCCACCACGGTGCGGTTTGCCCATTGGTGGAACTGGTCGGTATTTGCGAAGCAGAACACTAGCCCTGGAAAGAAGGCCCGACTTAATGCATCTTGCATAACACGCGCAATTTTCTCATATGCATAAAGGCGCGCGCAACCCTGCGGATTTCCTCGCTTTCCGGGTGGCCGCCGCCCCAAAATACCCCACCCGGTGTACATTCCGCCGCGCCGGGCCAAGGACCGCCCCACCTCCACGCCGTGTCACGAATTTCCGCGCCGATCGCCCCGCCGACACCTCGATCGACCCGGCCGGCGGCCGCCGCGCCACAGCGCGCCCGGACCGCGCGCCTAATGCGCGAAAATGTCCGGCGTCTCGTACCCCAGCAGGTCCAACCGCCCGCGCGCCGGCAGGAAGTCGAAGCACGCCTGCGCCAGCTCCAGCCGCCCCTCCCGCCGCAGCAGCGCCTCCAGCTTCGCCCACAGCGCATGCAGATGCAGCACGTCGGAGGCCGCATAGGCCAACTGCTCGGCGGACAGTTCCGGCGCGCCCCAGTCGGACGTCTGCTGCTGCTTGCTGATCTCGACACCCAGCAATTCGCGGAGGAGATCGCGCAGCCCGTGCCGGTCGGTGAAGGTCCGCACCAGCTTGGCCGCGATCTTGGTGCAGGCCACCGGGGCGACCGTGATCCCCAGGCTGTGCTGCAGCACCGCGACATCGAAGCGCGCGAAATGCATCAGCTTCAACACCGCGGGATCGGCCATCATCCGCGCCAGGTTCGGGCAGTCGAATCCGCGCCCGCCCAGCGACACGGGGCGAAGCTGCACCAGATGCGCCACGCCGTCCCCGGCCGAAAGCTGCACCAGGCACAGCCGGTCACGATGCGGATTGAGCCCCATGGTCTCGGTATCGACCGCAACCACAGGGCCGAGCGACAGCCCCTCCGGCAGGTCGTCGCGATGCAGGTGCAGCGCCGCGCCGGGCATGAACTGGGTCACGCCCATGCTGCCCGTGCCGCCGCCAACCGAAGACCGATCATTGAACTGGTGCCCAGGAGAAGACTCGAACTTCCACGACCTTGCGGCCACAGGTACCTGAAACCTGCGCGTCTACCAATTCCGCCACCTGGGCATCCGCCGGCGGCCGATGCGGCCGGCCGGGAGGAGCGGGGGTGTAACGGCGAGGGCCCGACCCGTCAAGCGCAGGCCCCGAGGCGCGAGGCAGCTACGCACATCGCGCCCCGACCTACGGCGCGGCCCCCCGCCAGGAGAGACGTCCCGCATCGGCCGCCGATGCACCACCGGGGATGAAAACCGCCCTTCCCCAACTTCGGAGAGTTTTCGTAGCAGGCAGCGGAGACGTGTGGCCCGCAAGCCTTGTGCGCGCGGCCCTTTTCCGCCCTATCGTCGCCCCTTCCCCCGCCCACCACCGAGACCGCCATGCCCCGCATCGAGATCGCCCCCAGCCTGCTCGCCGCCGATTTCGCCCGGCTGGCCGAGGAAGCCGCCGCGGTGGAGGCCGCCGGCGCCGACTGGCTGCACCTCGATGTGATGGACGGGCGCTTCGTGCCCAACATCAGCTTCGGCCCGCTGGTCCTGCGCGCCCTGCGCCCGCACACAAGGCTGCCGTTCGACGTCCACCTGATGATCGCCCCGGTCGATCCCTACCTGGCCGAGTTCGCCGCCGCCGGCGCCGAGCGCATCCTGATCCATCCCGAGTCCGGGCCCCATCTGCATCGTTCGCTGCAGGCGATCCACGCGCTCGGCAAGCGGGCCGGCGTGGTGCTGAACCCGGCGACCCCGGTGGAGGCCGTTGCATGGGTGCTCGATCTGGTCGACACAGTGCTGATGATGACCGTCAACCCCGGATTCGGCGGGCAGGCGTTCCTGTCCTCGCAACTGCCCAAGATCGCCGCGATGCGGGATATGATTGCCGCCTCCGGCCGGCCCATCCGGCTGGCGGTCGATGGCGGCATCGCCCCGGGCACCGCGGGTCCGGCGGCGGCGGCGGGGGCCGATACGCTGATTGCCGGCAGCGCGGTGTTCGCTACCCCCGACTATGCGCACGCCATCGCCGGGCTGCGCGCCGAAGCTGCCGCCGCCACGCCCCCCGCCAATCCTTCCCGCGCAGGCGTGTTCCCGGCCGGGGGGGGCGCAGATTGAGCGGGAGCGATCCGCGCCGCTGGTTGCGCGACCTGCGGCGCGTCGTCGCACGCCTGCCCGACCTGCGCATGAGCCGGGTGCCCGACGCGCCCGCCCTGCCGGTGCGCGACCCCTGGCCCGGCGATCCCGCACGCGGCGCCCGGCTGCTCAAGGGCGAGCTCGAACTGGGCGGCGGGGTACGCGGGCTGCGGCCGGGGTTCTGGGCCGAGCCCTCCGGCGCCATACTGCTGCGCGCCGCGGGCCACGGGTTCACCTGGCTGCGCGACCTGCGCGCGCTCGGCACCGACGCCGCCCGGCTGCGCGCCCGCGCGCTGGTGTCGGACTGGATCGCCACCGGCGCCTCCGACCCGCTGGCGCAGCGGCCGGACGTGGCCGGGGCGCGCATCGCCGCCTGGCTCGGCCACTACGATTTCTTCTTCGCCGCCGCCGACGACGGATTCCGCCAGAAGCTGATGGCCCGGCTCGTCTCCGACGCGCGCAGCCTGTCGGCCGCCCTGCCGCCGGAGGAGATCGACGCCCGCGCCCTGACCGCCCTCAAAGGCCTGATCGCCGCGGCGGTGGCGCTGCCCGAGCACGGCGGCTTCCTGCTGCGCGCCCAGCGCTTCCTGCCGCAGGAAATCGCCCGCCAGGTGGCCCCCGACGGCAGCCAGGCGGAGCGCAGCCCGGCCGCCCTGCTCGCCGCCTTGCAGGACCTGACCGAAATCCGCGCCCTGTTGCAGGCCGCGCAAGCCACCCCGCCGGCCACGCTGGGTCCGGCGATCGAGCGGGTGGCCGGGGCGCTGCGCGCACTCCGCCACGGCGACGGCGGCCTCGCGCTGTTCAACGGCAGCAAGGAGGACCACGCCGGGCTGATCGAGCTGGTGCTGACCCAGGCCGGGCGCGGCGGACGCACGCCGCTGACCTTGCCGGATGGTGGGTTCCATCGCCTCGCCGCCGCGCGGACCCTGGTGCTCGTCGATTGCGGCGCGCCGCCGCCGCCGGGGCTCGACCGCTCCGCGCATGCCGGCACCCTGTCGTTCGAGATGTCGATCGGGCGCGAACGGTTGATTGTGAACTGCGGCGCCTTCCCCGCCGGCGGTGCCGAATGGCGGGACGCGGCGCGCGCCACCGCCGCGCACTCCACCCTGGTGATCGCCGACGTGAATTCCTCCGAACTGAAGCCCGAGGGGCTGGGCCGCCGGCCGGCCACCGTCGATGTGCAGCGCCAGGAGGCGAACGGCGCGCATTGGCTGGAAGCGAGCCACGACGGCTGGGTGAAGCCGTTCGGCGCGGTGCACCGCCGCCGACTCTACCTCGCCGAAAGCGGCGAGGACGTGCGCGGCGAGGACACGATCGAGGCGGCGACCCCGCAGCCCTTCGCCCTGCGCTTCCACCTGCACCCCGACCGTGCACGGCCAACGTCCAGCAGGACGGCGGCGCGGTGCTGCTGCGCCTGCCCGGGGGCGGCGGCTGGCGGCTGCGCGCCGACGGGGCGCAGGTGTCGCGTGGAGGAAAGCATCTACCTCGGCGGTCCGGAGCCGCGGCGCACCGAGCAGGTGGTGCTGACCGGCTATCGCCGACGGCCCGCAGCAGGTGAAATGGGCGATCAGCAAGGTCGAAGTAGGTCCGCGCGCCCCGACCGCGTCCCGCCCGCCATGAAGGTCATCGAGATCACCAACGTCGATTTCTCGCTGCGGCAGTTCCTGCTGCCGCTGATGCGCGGCGTCCGCGCGCGCGGGCACGAGGTGGTGGGCGTCTGCGCCGAGGGTCCGCTGCTGGACGACGGTGCGCGCCGAGGGGTTCCGCGTCGTCGCGGTGCCCTTCGCGCGCCGGGTCTCGCCGCTGCGCGCATCTGCGGGCGCTTCGCCGCCCTGGTGCGCGCTGTTCCGCGCCGAGAAGCCCGACCTGGTGCACGCGCACATGCCGATCAGCGGCTTCCTCGCGCGGCTGGCGGCGCGCGCTCGCCGGGGTGCCGCGCGTCGCCTATACCTGCCACGGCTTCCTGTTCAACCAGCAAGGCTCGCTGGCCGCGCCGCGCGGCGGCCTGCGTCGATGGAATGGATCGGCGGGCGGCTGACCGACGTGTTCCTGACCGTCTCGGCGACCGAGGCGGCGGACGCGCGCCGGCTGGGCATCTCCCGCCGCGCGGTCGCGGTCGGCAACGGCCGCGATCCGGCGCGTGTTCCGCCCCGACCCGGCGGCGCGGGCGCGCATCCGCGCCGAGCTCGGCACGCCGGACGACCGCGTGGTGGTCGTCGCGGTGTCCCGCCTGGTGCGCACCAAGGGCTATCCGGAGCTGGCGGCGGCGATGCGCGCGGTGCCGGAGGCCGAGCTGTGGGTGGTCGGCGAGCGGCTCGCCTCCGACCGCGGCGACGACATGGTGGCGCTGCTGGCCGCGGCGCGGGCCTGGGCGCGCGGCTGCGCCTGCTCGGCTATCGCGACGACGTGGCCGCGGTGCTGGCGGCGGCCGACATCTTCACCCTGCCGAGCTATTTCGAGGGCCTGCCGATGTCGGTGATCGAGGCGATGCTGACGCGGCCTGCCGGTGGTCGCCACCGACATCCGCGGCCCGCGCGAGCAGGTGGTGGAGGGCGTCACCGGCCTGCTGGTGCCGCCGCGCGCAGGTGGCGCCGCTGGCGGCGGCGCTGGCGCGGCTGGCGGCGCGACCCGGCGCTGCGGGCGGCGATGGGCGCGGCGGGGCGGGCGCGGGCGGTGCGACCTGTATCGACGAGGCGCAAGGTGGTCGCGCGCACGCTGGACCTGCTCGGGCTGTAGGGCTATTGCGCGGCGCGCATGAACCGACATCGTCCCGATCCGCCGCGCGCTGATCTCGGTCTCCGACAAGACCGGCCTGGTGCCCTTCGCGCAGGCGCTGGCGGCGCGCGGGGTGGAGATCCTGTCCACCGGCGGCTCGGCCGCGCGCGCTGCGCGACGCCGGCGTGGCGGTGACGGAGGTCTCCGAGCACACCGGCTTCCCGGAAATCCTCGACGGGCGGGTGAAGACGCTGGTGCCGCAGATCCACGGCGGCATCCTCGGCCGGCGCGACCTGGCGGAGCACGTGGCGCAGATGGCGGCGCACGGGATCGCGCCGATCGACCTGGTGGCGGTCAACCTCTACCCGTTCGAGGCGACGGTGGCGCGCGGCGCCGCCGTCGACGACTGCGTCGAGAACATCGACATCGGCGGCCCGGCGCTGATCCGCGCCGCGGCGAAGAACCACGATTTCGTCACCGTGCTGACCGAGCCCGGCGCAGTACGCCGACGGTGCTGGCGGAGCTCGCGGCGCAGGGCGGCACCACGCCTGGCGCTGCGCCGGCGGCTGGCCGGCGCGGCCTATGCCCGCACCGCCGCCTACGACGCCGCCATCGCCGGCCTGGTTCGCGCAGCCAGCGAGGCGAGACGTTCCCGCCGCGCCTGGCGCTCGCCGGGCACGCTGCGCCAGACGCTGCGCTACGGCGAGAACCCGCACCAGCAGGCCGGCCTTCTACGTCACCGGCACGCCGCGCCCGGGCGTGGCCACCGCGCCGCAGGTGCAGGGCAAGGAGCTGTCCTACAACAACCTCAACGACACCGACGCCGCCTTCGAATGCGTCGCCGAGTTCGACGCGCCGACAGTCGTGATCGTCAAGCACGCCAACCCCTGCGGCGTCGCCATCGGCGGCGCACGCTGGCCGAGGCCTGGGACGCGGCGCTGCGCTGCGATCCGGTCTCGGCCTTCGGCGGCATCGTCGCGGTGAACCGGACGCTGGACGCGGCCGACGGCGGAGAAGATCGCCGCGATCTTCACCGAGGTGATCATCGCGCCCGACGCCGACGCGGCGCGCGCAGCGGTGCTGGCGCGCAAGAAGAACCTGCGCCTGCTGCTGACCGGCGGCGCTGCCCGATCCGGCGGCGCCAGGGACCGTGACCTTCCGCAGCCTCGCCGGCGGCTTCCTGGTGCAGACGCGCGACGCCGGGCGCGTGACGCGCGCGGCGATCTGCAGGTGGTCACCAGGCGCGCGCCGACCGAGGCGGAACTCGCCGACCTGCTCTTCGCGTTCCGCGTCTGCAAGCACGTGAAGTCGAACGCGATCGTCTATGCCAAGGGCGGCGCCACGGTGGGCATCGGCGCCGGGCAGATGAGCCGGGTGGATTCCGCGCGCATCGCCGCCTGGAAGAGCGCCGAGGCGGCGAAGGCGGCCGGACTGGACGCGCCGCTGACGCAGGGCAGCGTGGTCGCCTCGGACGCGTTCTTCCCCTTCGCCGACGGGCTGGAGGCGGCGGTCGCGGCCGGGGCGACGGCGGTGATCCAGCCGGGCGGCTCGATGCGCGACGCCGAGGTGATCGCCGCGGCGGACGCCGCCGGGATCGCGATGGTGTTCACCGGGATGCGGCATTTCCGGCATTAACCGCGGCAACCTGCCGGCGGGAAAGCGCCTGTCACCCGCTCGCGCGAACGGGACGCCGGATCGCGAGACGGCCGATCAGGCGCCGGGCCGGCTGCTCGATGGCGAAGTAGGAAAGTGTGGACAGCACGAAGGTGGCGACCCAGGCACAGGCCGTAACAACGGAGCGGTGCGCCGCCAGGTCGGTCCCTGCGAGCAGCCGCTGCAGGCCCTCCAGCAGCGGATCGTGCACCAGGTAGATCGAATAGGAAATGACGCCGAGGAAATAGATGACGCCGGACCCGAGGAAGCGCGCGACCACGCCTTCGTCGGCGGACAGGCACAGGACCAGCAGGCTGAACAGGGCAACCACCGCGAGGTCAGTCCTTCGGACGCACAACAGCGCCAGCGCCGCCGCGGCAACGCCCAAACATATCCCAGGACTGGACCGCAACCGTTTCCCCATCGGGTGCGCCCCGATCCGACAGAGGGCGACGCCGATGCCGAATTCGGCAAGACAGCGCAGGCCGGGCGCAAAGGTGGACCCGACCCAGATGTCCAGCGGGCCGCTGCGCTCCGCCTGCTCGCCGATCCAGGGCGTCGGCAGGCGCGCGAGGATCACGAGCGTCACCGCGGATGCGGCGATCGTGATGAGGGCACGGGATTTGTCGCCGCGCAGGATCAGCCAGCAGAACACGGGAAACAGGATATAGGCGCCCCATTCGGAGCTGATCGACCAGCCCGGACCGTTCAGGCTGCCGGCATGCGAATGCCACGACTGGATCAGCAGCAGGTTGGGCGGCAGCGCGCGGTCGAGCCCGGCGAAAGGCGGCAGCACGCCGCCGCGGGTCAGCAGGAAGCAGACGATCGTCACGACGAAATACAGCGGATAGGTGCGGGCGAACCGCTTCTTCAGGAAATCCACGTAGGCAGAGGGGGTTCGCCTGTGCCTGAAGGTCTCCCCGTAGTTCAGCGCCAGGACGAAGCCGCTCAGGATGAAGAACAGATCGACGGCGAGATAGCCGTGGTCGATCAGCACATGCGCGGGGTGCCAGACCGCGACCTGCTGCTCGGCGTGGTAGACCATCACCCAGCATGCCGCGAGGCCGCGCAACCCGGTAAGGGATCTGATCTCGGAACGGCGTTCGTTCATGGACGCTGAGGCTCTCCGCTCCGTTGTTGGCATCGCAAGCTGGGCATCGGGGCCGCCACGCCCACCGGCGCCATCCCGCCCGGAAGTTCCGTCGGGATGTGCGCCGCGCCGGTCCCGCGTGCGACCGACGCTCTGCGCGAATGGGAGACTCTGATCCGCTGCGGCGCAGCATGCCAGCGGTTCGGTGGCCGATCGCACGTAACAAGATATTGAACGGCCCTGCCGGATACGCCGACACGAATCGCTTCGTCGGCCTTGGCCCAGGGATGGCGCCGCTGCGCGCCGAGGGCGTCGAGCGCGTACAACGGACCGTGATATCCCGGACCCGCGCAGCTTTTCATAGCGATGTCGTTCTGGTCTCCAGAATCCGGCCCGGGGCCGGCCACGACTGGCAACCCACGTGCAGACCGCTATAACCAGGGCCCCGCGCAAGGTGCGTGGACTGTCGCCCGGGACCGCTTGGCGGCTCCCGCGGCCCGCGGCGGCGGCACCGTCGGCACCACTCGGCCGGTTGACCGAAGGAGACCTGGATCATGACGCCATCGGATATCGCGCGGCTGGAAGCCTATCTGCGCACCACCTTGGGCAACGACCGGATTCGCATCGAGGCCCCGAGCAAGCGCGGAGCCTCGGTCGAAGTCCACATCGGTGCGGAATTCATCGGCACAGTCCACCGGGACGAGGACGACGGCGAGGTCTCGTTCTCGCTGCACATCACGATCCTGGAGGAAGACCTGCCGGTGCTCGCCGCGCAGAAGCGAGCAGCGCCGAAACGCTGAGGGGCGCGGCGCGCCGGTCGCTCCGGCGCGTCATCGCGGCCATCCGGACGGGGGCGACAACGGGAATGCGTGGGCGCAACGAGCCGGCACGGTTCGGCATCGTTCTCTATGAAGGCGTCGAGCCGATCGACCTCGGCGGCACGATCGGGGTGGTGTCGATGGCGACGCGCGTCCTGCCGGCGCTGGCGGCGGTGACGATCGCGCGCGCGGCCGGACCCGTCGCCCTGGCCGGCGGCCTGCGGGTGATCGCGGAGCATGGGTTCGCGGACGCGCCGCCGTGCGACGTGGTGATCGTCTGCGGCGGGCCGGGGTGGCGGGCGCAACTGGAGGACGGGACGATGCTGGGCTTCCTGCGGGGGCTCGATCCGTCGCGCGTCGCGTCGGTTTGCACCGGCGCGCTGATCCTGGGCGCGGCGGGGCTGCTGGACGGACGCGCGGCGACCACGCGGCGCACCGCGTTGGGGGCGGAACAGGAGGCGCCGCTGGTCACCTTGCGCGCGGTCGCGCCAACGAGCGCGCCCCGCGCCGCGGCGGTGGTCGACGCCGGAGTGGTGACGAGCGGCGGGGTGTCGCTGGCGATCGACGGGACCCTTTATCTGATCGGGCGGATGTATGGGGCGGCGGCGCGCGACGAGGTGGCGCGGGTGATCGAGTACGATCGGGCGTGGGCGGCCAATTGCGCGGCGCTGGGGGTGGTGGGGGCTGGGTGAGGCGCGAGGCCCCTCGACGCGCCGCCGCACCGGCGGGCGCACATGAAGGCGGTAGATCCGCAGGCGGGCAATTATGTTAATATATCGTAATGATATCGGCGCGCGGATGCCAGCCCCGACCTAGCAGTCGAAAAGCGGCGGGCGATACCCGAGCGGACCGTGCTCGCGGATCGCCGCGGCTTCGGACCGCCGGCGCGGGCGGTCGGGGTCAGGCGCTGCCTCCGGCGCGCGCCGCGGGGTCGAGCCCGGCGCGGGCGGCGGGGCTTCGGGGGGCGTGATGCCGAACATCCGGCAGAGCGGGCGCAGCACCCGCCACAGGCGCGGCGCGGTCGCCAGCAGTTCCGTCATTTCCGGCTGGCCCAGGAGATAGGCGAACTCGATGCCGAACGGCACCGTCTCCGGCGCCATCCGCGCCAGCCAGCCATAGCCTCTGGGCAGGGTCCGGCGCGGCGCGCGGGGCCAGGCCGGCGTCGTATTGGCCGGCACCGCATCGGCGGGCATGGGGGCGGGTTCGGTGGGGCGGCGGCGGGACCTCGCCACCGGATGGGCGGCGATGGCGGCGAAGCGCTCGGCTGCCTCCGTGAGGCGGTTCCACAGCCGGGCCGCGAGGTCCATCAGGACCGGGTTGTGCTCGGCGCCGGTCGCCATCGCTTCCCGCAGTCCGCCGATGAAGCGGGCGAAGCGCCCGGCGAGGGCCCAGGCGCTGGTGGTGGGGGGAGAAGGGGCGGCGGCGGACATGAACAGAACAAGAACACGAATCCGCCGCCGTGTCAAGCTGTTTCGCGCCGGGGGCCGCGGCCCGGGCGGGCGTGCTGGCCCGGCGGCGGATCGCGCGCGGCTGCGCCGGGATCGGGCGGGGCGGCAGAGGCGATGCGGTCGGCGGCTGCCGCGCCGTCCACGCGACCCGCGCGCCGGGGGCGCAGCCGGCGCCGGCGAAGCCCGTGGGGCGTCCCGTCCGGCGGTCCCGGGGGGCGGCGCGGAAGAGGGCGCGACGATGGAGGATGGCGGGTTCGCGCAGCAGGCCGGACACCTGTGCAACGAAGCCTCGCAGGCCATGCTTCGGCAGCACTCCGAATTTGCCGCCGCCCGGACATGGCGGCGGCACCTGCACCGCGTGCGGGTCGCTGCGATCTCCCGGACTCCGCGACCGCTGCGTTGCACCGGTGCGATCCATCCGTTCGGGATGCCAGGCGCCGGTCGTGATGTCGCGCGTGGCCATTTCCGTATCGGAGAGATGGTTGCGGGCCTCGGCAACGCTGTGCTGGACCATGGAGGGGAATATCGGCATCCGATGGCTATAATGTCCAGGACGGCGGGGGATCGGTTCGGGTCAGAGCGTGAAAAGCAATCAAACTTGTGAAAGAACGCCCGTTGAAAATGCTCGTCTTTTCGGGCAATTTTGGCGCGTGACAGGCATTCATTCACAAGCTCTCAGGCGGCTTTCAGGGTGAAATCGACGTGGATGGTGTCGTAGGGGAAGATGGCGCGCCCCTGCTCCGTCTTGTCCAGCACGCCGGCGTGGGTGAGCGCCTGGATATCGGCATGCACGGGCTTGATGTCGCGGCCGACGCGGTGGGCGATCGCGCGGATGGTGAGGGGACCCTGGCCGCACATGGCTTTCAGGATTTCCCAGCGTTTGGCGGTGAGGACCTGCCACAGCAGCTCGGGGGTAGCGAAATTGATGCGGGCGGCGGGCTGGCGGCGGCCGGTGCGCCAGACCTGGCGGAAGGTCTCGAGCGAGTTGTCGAGGGAGCGGACGCCGAGGATGACCGTGTTCATGGCAGGAAGCCCTTGATCGTAGAGCGGAAGTCGCGAATGAGCGTGTCGAGGTCGGTGAAGCGGTAGGGTTCCTCGCGCTCGCCGATATGGCGATGGTCGCCTTTGCCGGATTCGTTGTCGTAGCGGAGCACGCAGACCCCCTCGCGGACAAGCGCGAGGCTATATTTGTAAGAGTGGCGACTGCCGACGACCCTGCGCGGCACATGCCAGATGACGATTTCGACGAAGGCGCCCCCGAGGTCGGTCCGTTCCTTGAGGAGCAGCGTCGCCTTCACGTTGACTTTTATACCAACAGAATGTGGCCGAGTCAATCGACTGGTTGGTGGTGAGCGGGTGTTCGGGCGGCGTCACGAGCCTGGGCAGGCGCCGTCGCGGCAGGTAGGGAGCGATTGTGCCGGCGCTCCTGCGCCACGGGAGACCGAGGTGATCCGCGGCAACGCTGCCGGCTCACGACGAGGGCCGCGCCGGCGAACCCATGGCTTGCGGCCTCATCGCGCCTCCTGGCCATCAACCCGATGCAGCATTCCATCGTCGAATCCGGCGCCGGCACCGTGATAGGAGGAGCAGCTCAATTCCCTGGTTTCCATCCTGGAGTGCGAAAACGATATCATGACGTGACAGGACTTCTCCGCGAGGCTTCGCTTCATCAGCAACACGGTCGCGGTTCGCGTCGCGTAGCCGGACATGCTTTCCTTGCGCACCCTGCGGTCGGGTTCCAGGCGAACCAGATATCTTGTGCCGCCGAGCAGTCTCAGCACGACTTTGCCTGCGGTGCCCTTCATGATGTCACCTTTGAATGTCATATCTCCTGGCTTGTGCCTTGCCTGTAGATTTCCGGATGGCCGTTCGGTTCCGGGTTTGGCTGACAACCTCGCGGAGCCCGTTGGCGGCATGAAGAAAAGGGTGCCAATGCCGAAATCGAACTGCGGGTCGTGATAGCCGTCGCAGTTCGTTTCGTTGAGGTTCATGCTCGGCCAGGTAACCGTGAACACGACATGACACGTTCGTCCCGCCAGAGTTCGATGCATGACAAGAATCATGCCTTCTCGCTTGGCGTACCCAGAGACAGCCCCCGACCCGCCAGGTCCATTCACCCGCAGCCTGACGATATACCTCCCTGCGCCCAATGACCGCAGGATCGCCTGGCCCTCGCCACCGTCGAATTTCCCCGTGAAATTCAAGTCTCCTGGCAGATGCCCTATCCCCTCATAGCCGAGCGGCACGTAGCCGAGTGGCCCCCGATCGTTAGGCTGAGGGGCTTGGCCGGACAGAGTCACAGGATCAGCTTGTTGTGCGAACATGAGATAATCGCGGCCGGCTGCTCGCTGACCCGCGCAGCCGGAACCGACGGCAAGAATAAGGACCAAGCCCAAGCGCCAAGCGGAAAGGAACGCGCGAGGGAAGTAACGGGCAGGCAGCCGTATTGCCTCGACCACTTCTACTTCCCCGCGCAAACCCCCGGCATACCCGCAAACCCCGCCGCCCGCTCGATCGCCGCCCCCACCGCGAACACCGTCGCCTCGTCGAACGGCCGCCCGATCACCTGCAACCCCAGCGGCAGCCCGTTGCGCGTCCAGCCCGGCCGGCACGCTCATCGCCGGCACGCCGGCCAGGTTCGCCGGCACGGTGAACACGTCGTTCAGATACATCGTGCACCGGATCGTCCATCTTCTCGCCCTGCGCGAACGCCGCCGACGGCGCGGTCGGCGTCAGCAGCGCATCCACCTGCGCGAACGCCTCGGTGAAATCGCGCAGGATCAGCGCCCGCACCTTCTGCGCCCGCAGGTAATACGCGTCGTAATAGCCGGCCGACAGCACGTAGGTGCCGATCAGCACGCGCCGCCGCACCTCCGCGCCGAACCCCTCGGCCCGTGTGCGCTCGTACAGGTCGCGCAGATCCTCGCCCCCGTCCGCGCGCAGCCCGAAGCGCACGCCGTCGTAGCGCGCCAGGTTCGACGACGCCTCCGCCGGCGCGACGATGTAGTAGGTCGCGCAGCCCGTATTTCGTGTGCGGCAGCGACACGTCGACGATCTCGGCGCCGGCGTCGCGCAGCCAGGCGACGCCCTGCTGCCACAGCGCCTCGATCTCCGCCGGCATGCCGTCGGCGCGGTATTCGCGCGGCACGCCGATGCGCAGGCCCTTCACCCCGCGCGCGCAGGCCGCGGCGAAGTCCGGCACCGGCACGTCGGCGCTGGTGGAATCCTTCGGATCGTGCCCCGCCATCGAGCCCAGCAGGATCGCGCAATCCTCCACCGTGCGCGCGAACGGGCCCGGATGGTCGAGCGACGACGCGAACGCCACGACCCCCCAGCGCGAGCACCGTCCATAGGTCGGCTTCAGCCCGACGATGCCGCAGAACGACGCCGGCTGGCGGATCGAGCCGCCGGTGTCCGTCCCCGTCGCCCCCAGCGCCAGCCGCGCCGCCACCGCCGCGGCCGAGCCGCCGGACGACCCGCCCGGCACCAGCACGGCGTCGGCGTCCTGCGCGCCGCTTCCACGGGTTCTCCACCGGCCCGAAGGCCGAGGTCATGTTGGACGAGCCCATCGCGAACTCGTCCAGGTTCGCCTTGCCGAGGAACACCGCGCCGTCGCGCAGCAGGTTGGCGGTGACGGTGCTCTCATACGGCGGCACGAACGGCTCCAGGATGCGGCTGCCGGCGGTGGTGCGCACGCCCTCGGTGCAGAACAGGTCCTTGATCGCCAGCGGAATGCCGGTCAGCGCCCGCGCCTCGCCGCGCGCCAGCGCCGCATCGGCCGCGTCCGCCTGCGTCCAGCGCCTGCGCGTCGGCTGACGGTGATGAAGGCGTTCAGCCGCGGGTTCAGCGCCTCGATCGCCGTCCAGATGCGCCTCGGTCAGCGCGCGCGGCGGTGAAGTCGCCGCGCGCGCAGCCCGTCGCGGGCGGCGGCGATCGTCAGGTCGGTGAGCATCACTCCACCACCTTCGGCACGACGTAGAAGTCGCCGACCCGCTCGGGCGCGTTGGCCAGCACCTGCTCCGGGATAGCCGCCGTCGGTCACCACGTCCGTCGCGCATCTTCAGCGCCATCTGCGCGGCGCCGGCCAGCGGCTCGATGCCCTCGACATTCACCTCGTTCAACTGCTCGATCCAGCCCAGGATGCCGTTCAGCTCGGCCTGCAGCCGTGGCACCTCGTCGTCCGCCACGCGGATGCGGGCGAGCGCGGCAATGCGACGGACGGTCGCGGGATCGAGCGACATGGGCGGCAACGGTCCTTGGTTCCGGGAACGGGGCGCGGACCATAACGACGCCCATGCCCCTGTTCAACCTGAGCGGACCTGCGGCGCGCCTCGGCCGCGACGACCGCGGCTGATCGGCATCGATCCCGGCGCGAAGACGATCGGCGTCGCGCTGTCGGACGTGCGCTGCACCCTGGCCAGCCCCTACGGCAGCCTGCCGTCGCCGCAAGCTGCGCGACACCGCCGCCGAGATCGCCGCGATCGCCCGCAAGGAAGGCGCCGGCGGGCTGGTGGTCGGGCTGCCGCTGTCGAATGGACGGCAGCCTCGGCCCGGCCGCCCAGGCGGCGCGCGACTGGGCGCGCGCGCTGTCGGACGCCGACCGGCCTGCCCGCGGCGATGTGGGACGAGCGGCTGTCGTCGGCCGCCGCCAACCGCTTCCTGATCGCCGAGGCGGACGTGAGCCACGCCAAACGCGCCGCCTCGGTCGATCGCCTCGCGGCGGCCTTCATCCTGCAGGCCGCCCTGGACGCGGCGGGGCGCGGGTGAGGCCCGGACGACGCGCCCACCCGGGCCCGGTTGTCCCGATCAGGCCGGCCGTTCCAGGCTGGCGAGCGGCCGGCCGCGGGTTTCCGGCAACAGCAGCAACGCCACGATCATGATCCCGTACGCGACCAGGCTGAAAATCGCGATCGCCGCGCCAAGCCCGAGACGAAGGGACAGGAACCCCACGAAGGCCGGGAACAGCGCGCCGATCCCGCGCCCGGCGTTGTAGCAGAAGCCCTGGCCGGCCCCGCGCACCGCCGTGGGATAGAGCTCGGTCATGAACGCGCCCATCGGCGAGAACATCATCAACGAGATGTAGCCGAGCAGGAAGCCGACCAGCAGGATCATGTCGTTGCTGAGCGGGGCGAAGATGTAGACCACGGTCAGCACCATCGAACCGATGGCGGAGACCATGAACGTCGCCTTGCGCCCGATCCCGTCGGCCAGATAGGCGCCGCTGACGAAGCCGAAGAACGCACCCAGGATCAGCACGAGCAGGTAGCTGCCGGTGCCCACCGCGCTCATGTGCTTCACGGTCTTGAGGTAGGTGGGCAGCCAGATCGTCAGCGCGTAGCTGCCGCCTTGCGCACCCGTGACCATCAGCGCCACCCGCCAGGTGGTGGAGAGATAGGGTGGCTTCAGCGCGGCGAAAATCTGCGTCAGCGCGGTGCCGACGGGGCGCGTGTCGCGCGGCAGGTTGGGCTCTTCCACGTAGCGGCGGATCCAGAACACCAGCAACGCCGGCGCCAGGCCGATCCAGAACAGCGCCCGCCACGCGTAAGCCTCCGGCATGATGGAGGAGAACAGGGTGTAGAGCAGCGCCGCCGCCCCCCAGCCGATCGACCAGCCGGTCTGCACGATGCCGACCGCCCGGCCGCGGTATTTGTCGCGGATCACCTCGCCCATCAGCACCGCGCCGGCCGCCCATTCGCCGCCGAACCCGAGGCCCTGCAGGGCGCGGAACCAGAACAATTGCTGGTAGTTCTGCGCCCAGCCGCAAAGGAAGGTGAAGAACGCGTACCACAGGATGGAGATCTGCAGCACCCGCACCCGCCCCCAGCGGTCCGACAGCGCGCCGGCCAGCCAGCCGCCGAAGGCCGAGACCAGCAGGGTGATGGTGGCGAGTTCGCCCGCCTGGCCGGCGGAGATGTGCCAGAGCGCGATCAGGCTCGGGATGACGAAGGCGAAGATCATCACGTCGAGCGCATCGAGCGACCAGCCACCGAAGCAGGCGCCCATGGTGCGCCGCTCGCGCGCCGTCAGGTCGTTGAACCAGGCCAGCATGTTTCCCCCCGGGGTGCGGATTCTTGCCGCAACTCAAGCATACCGACGGGTAGGATGGCAAACGCCCCGCGGCCGGCGCTAGCGGCCGGTCAGGATCCGCTCGACGAGCTGCTTCACCGAGGGGATGAAGCCGTTCGAGTAGAACGGGTCCCGCGCGAAGCGGAAGCCGTTATGGCCGGAGAACATCAGGTTGCGCTCCACCGCCTCCGGCAGGTCGCTCGTCGTGGGCGATGTCCTGCAAGGTCTTCTGGATGCAGAAGCTGCGCGGGTCGGGGCGCTTGCCGGTGCTGTGCTCGGCCTCGTGCTGCGACCAGTTGGAGAAGCGGCACTGGCTGAGGCAGCCCATGCAGGCGATCTGGTCCGCCATGATCTCGCGCACCCGCTCGGGGGTGACGAAGATCAGGGTGGAATCCGGGGTGCGCATCGCCTCGGTGAAGCCCTGCGCTTCCCAGGCACGCGCACGTTCGAGGTCGGCGCGGGTGAGATAGACGATCCGCTTGCGCGGGCCGACGCCGTATTCGGCCACATGCTCACCGATCGGCTCGGCGGTGTAGGCCACCTGGCGATCGCTGCGCTCGCGCAGTTCCTGGATGAAGCCGTTGTTCACCGCGCTGGAATAGAAGCCGGTGGGGGAGAACCGGTTGAGGAAGATGTCGCCTTCCTTGAGCGTGAGCAGCCGCTTCTTCCAGGCCTCGCCGATCGGCGATTCCTGGGTCAGCAGCGGGCGGGTGCCGAACTGGAAGGCGATCGGGCCGAGTTCCGGATTGTCGATCCAGTTCTCCCACTCCTCCAGCCACCACACGCCGCCGGCCATGATGATGGGCGTCTCGCCAGGCCCGTATTCGCGCATCACCTTGCGCAACGCGAGCACGCGTGGATAGGGGTCCTCCGGCCTGGTGGGGTCTTCGGAGTTGGACAGGCCGTTGTGGCCGCCGGCGAGCCAGGGGTCTTCGTAGACCACGCCGCCCAGCAGTTCCGCGGTCTTGCTGTAGGCACGCTTCCACAGCGCGTTGAAGGCGCGCGCCGAGGAGATGATGGGGTAGTAGTAGACGTTGAACCGGGCGGCGATGTCCGACAGGCGGTACGGCATGCCGGCGCCGCAGGTGATGCCGGAGATGATGCCCTTCGCCTGCTCCAGCACCTCGGTGATGATGCGTTCGGCGGCGCCCATCTCCCACAGGATGTTGGCGTGGATGCGCCCGTGGCCGGCGGCGAGATCGTAGGCGCGACGCGCCTGGGTCAGCGCGCCCCTGATGGCATAGGCCACCAGTTCCTCATGCCGGTCGGTGCGGGTGCGGCCGTGGTACACTTGCGGAATGGGACGGCCGTGATCGTCGAAACTGTCGGCGTTGACCGCGCTGAACGTGCCGATGCCGCCCGCGGCCGCCCAGTTGCCGGACGAAAGACCGTTGGAGATGGCGACGCCCTTGCCGCCTTCGACCAGCGGCAGGATGTCCGCTCCGCCCATGCGGATGGCGTTGAGCAGTTTCATGGCGAGGTCAGATCGGCACGCCGCGACGCACCGCCTCGCGGCGAAGTCTCGAATCGTGGCACGTCACGGCCTCATCCCCATGGCATCCGGTTCTCCGCCCCCAAATTGGAGAGAAATGGCGGCGGAGGCAACTGTCACGCGCGGGCCGACCGATTCCCGGCCCGCGCGCTACCGTTTCGCTACTCCCCGGCGGGCGCCTCGAACGCCGGCTGGTCGCGCCGGTCGCCGCGGTCGCGGTCCCGATCGCTGCGGCCGGGCTTGGCGCCGACCTGGTCGGTGATGTCCGCCCCGGTCGCCTGGTCGACCACCCGCATCGACAGCTTCACCTTGCCGCGGTCGTCGAAGCCGATGACCTTGACCTTCACCGCGTCGCCGACATTCACGACGTCGCCGGTCTTCCCGACCCGCCCCTGCTGCAGCTCGCTGATGTGCACGAGCCCGTCCTTGGAGCCGAGGAAGTTCACGAAGGCGCCGAAATCGGCGGTCTTCACCACCTTGCCGTTGTAGATCGCGCCGATCTCGGGCTCGGCCACGATGCCGCGGATGCAGTCGATCGCGGCCTGCGCCCGCTCGGGGTCGGAGGCCGCGATCTTGATCGTGCCGTCGTCCTCGATGTCGATCTTGCAGCCGGTCTGCTCGACGATCTCGCGGATCACCTTGCCGCCGGTGCCGATCACTTCGCGGATCTTGTCCTTCGGCACGGTGATGACGGTGATGCGCGGCGCGGTGGCGGCGACGTCGGAGCGCGCCCCGGTGATGGCACGCGCCATCTCGCCCAGGATGTGCATCCGCCCGTCCTTCGCCTGATCGAGCGCGATGCGCATGATCTCCGGCGTGATGGACGTGATCTTGATGTCCATCTGCAGGGAGGTCACGCCCCGCTCGGTGCCCGCGACCTTGAAGTCCATGTCGCCGAGGTGGTCCTCGTCGCCCAGGATGTCGGACAGCACGGCGAAGGCGCGATCTTCCTTGATGAGCCCCATGGCGATGCCCGCCACCGGGCGCAGTCAGCGGCACGCCGGCGTCCATCAGCGCCAGCGACGATCCGCACACCGTCGCCATCGAGGAGGACCCGTTGCTTTCGGTGATCTCGGAGACCACGCGCAAGGTGTACGGGAACTTGTCCTTCGCCGGCAGCAACGGATGGATCGCCCGCCAGGCGAGCTTGCCGTGGCCGATCTCGCGCCGCCCGGGCGAGCCCATGCGCCCCGTCTCCCCCACCGAATAGGGCGGGAAATTGTAGTGCAGCATGAAATGCTCGCGGTACTCGCCTTCCAGCGCGTCGATGATCTGCTCGTCCTGCCCGGTGCCGAGGGTCGCGACGCACAGCGCCTGCGTCTCGCCGCGGGTGAACAGGGCGGAGCCGTGCGCGCGCGGCAGCACGCCCACCTCGGCCACGATCGGGCGCACGGTGCGGGTGTCGCGGCCGTCGATGCGCAGGCCGGTGTCCAGGATGGCGTTGCGGACGATGTCGGCTTCCAGTTCCTTGAAGGCGCCCTTGACCTTCTCGACATCCACGCCCTCGGCGGCGAGCGCCGCGAGCGCGGACTTCTTCGCGGCGCCGATCCGCTCGTGGCGCACCTGCTTCTCGCGCTCGGCGTACGCATCGGTCAGTGGGCCACGGGCCAGCGGCGTCCAGCTTCGCGGCCAGCGCCTGCTCCTCGGCCGAGGCCTCCGGCAGCGGCCAGGGCTCCTTCGCGGCACGCTCGGCCAGTTCGATGATCGCGGCGATCACCGGCTGGAACGCAGTGTGGCCGAAGGTGACGGCGCCGAGCATCACGTCCTCGGACAGCTCGCTGGGCTTCGGATTCCACCATCAGCACGCCTTCGGTGGTGCCGGCCAGCACCAGGTCGAGCGCGCTGTCTTCAAGCTGCGCCGCGGTCGGGTTCAGGATGTACTGCCCGTTCGCATAGCCGACGCGCGCCGCGGCGATCGGGCCGAAGAACGGGATGCCGGACAGGGTCAGCGCCGCCGAGCAGCCGATCATGGCGACGATGTCGGGGTTGTTCTCGAGGTCGTGGCTCAGCACGGTGGCGATCACCTGCACCTCGTTGCGGAACCCATGCGGGAACAGCGGGCGGATCGGCCGGTCGATCAGCCGCGAGGTCAGCACCTCCTTCTCCGTCGGCCGGCCCTCGCGCTTGAAGAACCCGCCCGGGATCTTGCCGGCGGCGAAGGTCTTTTCCTGGTAGTTCACGGTCAGCGGGAAGAAATCCTGCCCCGGCTTGGCGCTGCGCGCGCCGACCGCGGTGCACAGCACGATGGTGTCGCCGTAGCGCACCAGCACCGCGCCATCGGCCTGGCGGGCCATCTTGCCGGTTTCCAGGATGAGCTTGCGCCCGCCCCAGTCGAGTTCCTTGCGGAAGTAATTGAACATGCGTCGTCCTTGCGATGCGCCGGGCATCGGCGGACGGCAATCCGGGCGATCCGTCGTCCCCCCGTCTCGTTCGCGGGCTACGGCGTCTCGGGTCGCAGGGGGCGCGGCGCCGGGGCGCACGCGCAAGCCATGCGGCCGGAAACGCCGTCCTTGCCCCGCGTCTTCGGGCAGCCGGATCGGCGGTTTGAGGTCCGCCGCGGTCGCGGCGTGTGGGGGGCGTAGCCCCCGCGTTGCCTCGCGCCCCTATGGCACGAGGGTCGGTGCCGGCTGCCGCCTCATATGGTGCGGCAGCCAGGAAAATTCAGGCCGGACCCTTCGCCCCCCTTGCGGGGACGGGCGACGGGCTCCGTCCGGTCAGCGCCGCAGGCTGAGGCGGCCGATCAGGGTCTCGTAGCGCTTCGCGTTCTTCGCCTTCAGGTAGTCGAGCAGCCGGCGCCGGCGGCCGACCAGCATCAGCAGGCCGCGGCGGCGGTGGAAATCCTTCGCGTGCGTCTTCAGGTGCTCGGTCAGGTTGGTGATCCGCTCGGTGAGCAGGGCCACCTGCACCTCCGGGCTGCCGGTATCGCTCGGCCCCGGTGGCGTAATCGGCAATGAGCGCCGTACGGCGCTCCGCGGTGATCGACATCGGAGGTACTCCTGATCGGGGTTGCGGGTCGCGTGCGGGATCAGCAGGATCCGTTCGGGCTTCAGCAGTCCGTCCTGCAGACGGCACAGCCCGATCACGCGGCCCCCCGCCATGGCGCGGGCCAGACCCCCATCGGGGTCGGCCGTGCCTGGAATGCGGCCCATCAGCGCCACCAGGCTGATCGCCTGGCCTTGATGCAGCCGGTGGCCTCCGCCTCGGTCAGGGCCAGCGCCGGGATGTCGGCCAGCGCGGTCGCGACCGGAAGCAGCAGGTCCGGGGAAGCCGGCGCCGTATCGTCCGGACCGGCGATCTTGTCCAGCGGAATCGCCCGCGCCTCGGAGAAGGGGCCGACCCGCAGGCGGCGCAGGGCCGCGACATGGCCCAGGGTGCCGCAGGCCGCGCGCCAGGTCGCGCGCCAGGCTGCGCATGTAGACGCCCTTGCCGGATGCGACCTCGAACACCGCCGTGGTCCGGGTCGGGGCGGTCGACCAGCTCGAAGCGATCGACCCGGGCGGGGCGGGGTTCCAGCACCGGGGCGCGGCCCTCGCGGGCCATGTCGTAGGCGCGCTCGCCGGCCACCTTCACCGCCGAATAGGCGGGCGGGATCTGCATGATGGTGCCGCGGAAGGCCGGCAGGGCGGCCTCGATCTGCGGCGTCGGTCGGCCGGTGCGTCGGCGGTGGCGGTCACCTGGCCGTCGGCGTCGTCGGTGTCGCGCGCTTCGCCGAAGCTTCAGGGTGAAGCGATAGAGCTTGGTGCCGTCCATCACGTAGGGCACGGTCTTGGTGGCGGCGCCGAAGGCGATCGGCAGCACGCCGGTGGCCAGCGGATCGAGCGTGCCGCCATGCCCGGCCTTCTGCGCGTCGAAGGCGCGGCGGACACGGTTGACCACGTCGGTGCTGGTGAGCCCCGGCGGCTTGTCGATGATCAGCCAGCCGTCGAGCGGCCGACCGCGCGGCTTGCGGCGAGGCATGGAGGGTCTCCGGGTCGGAGGGCGGGGAGCGCGGCGAGGCGCCGGTCCCCGGGGCGGGCGCGCGTTCTGGCACGCGCGGGCCGGCGGCGGAATGGCCTCCGGGGGCGGGGGCGGAAAATTCCGCGGCAAAAAAATCCCGCGCCGCCCGCATCCGCCAGGGGGACTGCAAGCGATGGGGAACATGCGGCCGCGCGTGCCGCGCCATCCCCGCCGCCCCCGTTCCGGAACCGTTCGCGCCCCGGCGCGGACCCGGCCCCCTCGCCCGTCGTGCCTTATGCGCCGCGCGGCAATTCCCGTTCGATCAGGCGCGCAAACAGCGCCGAACCGTACGGGATCGCCGCGTCGTTGAAATCGTATTTCGCGTTGTGCAGGGCGGCGCTGTCGCCGTTGCCGACGTTGAGGTAGGCGCCCGGCACCTGCTCCATCATGAAGCTGAAATCCTCCGAGCCCATGCCCGGCGGCTTGGCGCGCTCCACCGCCGCATCGCCGACGAGGTCGGCCGCCGCATCGGCGAAGGCCGCTGCCGCCTTGGGATCGTTCACCAGCGGCGCGAAGATCACCCGGAAGTCGCTCGTCGCCGTGGCGCCAAACGCGGCGGCGACGTTGCTGGCGATGCGCGCGATCCCGTTTTCCAGCATCTCCAGCGTTTCGCGCTGCATCGCGCGCGCGGTACCGGCCAGGCTGGCGCTGCCGGGGATCACGTTGTAGGCCGCGCCGCCTTCGATCTTGGTGACGCTCAGCACCGCCGCCTTCCAGGGCGAGAGATTGCGGGCGATCAACGATTGCAGCGCGGTGCCGATGTGGCAGGCGACCAGCACTGGGTCGATGCTTTCCTCCGGCCGCGCGCCGTGCGCGCCGCGGCCGGTGATCGCGATGTCGAAGAACGCGCCGCCGGCCGACGATGCGCCGGGGCTGATCGCATAGGTGCCGACCGCCATGCCCGGGCGGTTGTGGATGCCGAACACCTGCTCGCACGGGAAGCGTTCGAACAATCTGTCTGCCAGCATCGCGAGCGCGCCGCCGGCGCCTTCCTCCCCGGGCTGGAAGATGAAGTTCACGGTGCCGTTGAAGGCGCGCGTTTCCGCCAGGTAGCGCGCGGCGCCGAGCAGCATGGTGGTGTGCCCGTCATGGCCGCAGGCGTGCATCACGCCGGCGTTGCCGCTGGCGTAGGGCACGCCGGAGGCTTCCGCGATCGGCAGCGCGTCCATGTCGGCGCGTAGGCCGATCGCGCCGGGACCGTTGCCGGAACGCAACACGCCGACCACGCCGGTGCCGCCGATGCCGCGATGCACCTCGATCCCCCATTCCTCCAGCTTGCGGGCCACCAGCTCGGCGGTGCGGTGTTCGGCCATGCCGAGCTCAGGGTGGGCGTGCAGGTCGTGGCGGATCGCGGTGAGGTCGTCCTGGTGGCGGCGGATGGCGTCGAGCGGGGACATGCGGTGGGTCCTGGCAGCAGGGGGACGGGAGCTTCAGTCTGCGCCGGCGCCCGCGCGGCGCCAAGCGGGCGCGGTGCGTATTGCGGCCGGGGGCTTGATCTGCGTCAATGACGGGGCGGCGCACCGGCGCCAGCCTGCGCCGCGCAATGCGGAGGCAAGAATATGACAAACAAAACGGCATCAGAACGTGAAATCCATGCGCACGGCCTGCGCATGTGGCGGGAAGACGGCGCGCCCGCGGGACGCGAGGCCGAATACCTGGAACGCGCCCGGGAATTGCAGGCCATCACCGACAATCCCACCGCCGGCCTGCTGCCCAACCCGATGACCCAGCACGGCGGCGCGATCCCGCCGGTCGAGCCGGTGGAGGAAGCGGCGATCGAGGAGAACCTCGGCGAATTCCCGAGCCGCCTGACCGATCAGGGCGACCGTCCGGCGGCACCGATGCCGCGCAAGAAGGCCGAGCGCTTCCTGCGCGAGACCTGAACGCCGGCATCGCGTCAGCCGCCGGCGCGCGCCAGCAGCCGGAACGGGGGCGCGTGGTCAGGCTGCGTCGTCACGATCGCCACCGGCAGCACCGGCCGGTCGTCGGTCCGCGCGATCTCGAACGCGCCGATCAGTGCCGCCAACCCCAGGGTCGCTTCGGTCAGCGCGAACTGCGCGCCGACGCACACCCGCGGTCCGGCGCCGAACGGCAGATAGGCGAAGCGCGGCGGCGGCGGAGCGGCGGGGGCAAAACGATCGGGATCGAACGCGCCGGGGTCGGGCCACAGCCTGCGATGGCGATGCAGCACCCAGGGCGCGATCAGCATCAACGTGCCGGGCGCGATCGCGCGATCCCCCACCGTATCCGCCGCGATCGCCGCGCGCGCCAGGGTGAAGGCGGGCGGATAGAGCCGCAACGTCTCCGCCACCACCGCGCGCGTGCGCGGCAGGTCCGGGATCGTGCCCGCGGCGATCGCGGCCGGGAGGTCGATCGCCCGCGCCTCGGCCGCGACCTGCGCCTGCACATCGGGCGCCGCAGCGAGCAACGTCAGAGCCCAGAACAGGGTCACCGCGGTCGTTTCGTGGCCGGCGAGGATCATCGTCGCGGTCTGGTCGCGCAGCGCGTCCGGCGCGAAGCCGGCCCCGGTCTCCGGGTCGCGCGCGGCGCGCAGCAGGTCGAACAGGTCGCGCGGGGCTGCCGGCGGCGGCGTTGCCAGGCGGTCGCGGATCAGCCCGGACATGATCGCCATCCAGCGTCGGCGGAAGCGGCGGCGGCGCAGGTCGCGCCAGGTGGGCACCGCCACCGGCAACAGCAGGTCGGCGAGATGCGGACGCGCGAGATCGAGCCCGTATTCCCGCACCATCGCCCGCAAGGCCGGCGCCGCGCCGGCGGTTTCCACCGAGAACATCGAGCGCCCGGCAATCTCCAGCGCCATCGCCTGCATCGAAGCCAACAGATCGACCGGGCCGTCCACCCGGGTGCGCAGCGCCGCCACCGTCTCCTCCGCCACCGCCAGCACGTGGCGCGCGAGCAGCGGCAGCATGCGCGGCGCCAGGGCGGGCGCGATGGTGCGGCGTTGCAGGCGCCAGGCCTCGCCCTCCGACAGCAGCAGCCCCTCGCCGGTCAGCGGGCGCAGGATGCGGATCGAGGCCGGGGAGCGGCGGTAGTTGCCGGGATTGTCCACCAGCACGCGGTGGATCGCCTCCGGCGCGTTCAGCAGCAGGGTGGTGCGGCCGAGGAAGCGCGTGGCGTACAAGTCCTGCTCGTATGCCGCCTCCGGCCACAGGCCGAGCGCATTGGTCGCGCACCGCGCGCAGGAAGCCGCGCAGCCCGCCGACGTCGCGGGGGATCGGGGGCGCGGGCGGATGATGGCGCGGCACGGCAGTCACGCCCCGAGGCTAGCCGCCCCTGCCGCCGCATGCCAGAACCGGCGGGGCTGGCGGGGGCGCTACCGATGGGTATAGTCCCCCCCGCACCGTTCATCCGGGGAGAGACGCACATGAGTTTGAAAGGGGCCGCCTATATCGTCGGCGCCTACGAGCACCCGACGCGCAAGGCCACCGACAAATCGGTGGCGCTGCTGCACGCGGAATGCGCGATCGGCGCGCTGGCCGACGCCGGACTGAGCAAGGACGACGTCGACGGGTATTTCTGCGCCGGCGACGCGCCCGGCCTGGGCCCGCTGTCGATGGTCGATTACATGAACCTGAAGCGTCCGCCACATGGACTCGACCGATGTCGGCGGCTCCTCCTACCTGCTGCACGTCGGCGCATGCGGCGGAGGCGATCGCCGCCGGGCGCTGCAACGTCGCGCTGATCACGCTGGCCGGCCGGCCGCGCAGCGAGGGCATGGCGACCGGCACCGCGCCGCGCGCCGGCAACCCGGCGCAGCCGGACATGCAGTTCGAATACCCGTACGGGCCGACGGTGGTGAACATGTACGCGATGTGCGCGCAGCGCCACATGCACGAATACGGCACCACATCGGAACAGCTCGCCTGGATCAAGGTCGCCGCCTCGCACCATGCGCAGTACAACGAGCATGCGATGCTGCGCGACGTGGTGACGGTGGAGGACGTGGTGAACTCGCCGATGGTGGCGAGCCCGCTGCACCGGCTGGATTGCTGCGTGATCAGCGACGGCGGCGGCGCGCTGATCGTGGCGCAAGCCGGAGATCGCGGCAAGCCTGAAGCGCCCGCTGGTGAAGGTGCATCGGCGTCGGCGAGGCGCCGAAGGACCAGATGGGCGGCGCGGTCGATCTGACCTATTCCGGCGCGCGCTGGTCCGGCGCGGCGGCCTTCGCGATGGCGGGCGTGAAGCCGGCCGACATCAAATACGCCTCGATCTACGACAGCTTCACCATCACCGTGCTGATGCAGCTGGAGGACCTGGGCTTCTGCGAGAAGGGCGCAGGGCGGCAAGTTCGTCGCCGACGGCAACCTGATCTCCGGCGTCGGCAAGCTGCCGTTCAACACCGACGGCGGCGGGCTTGTGCAACAACCACCCGGCCAACCGCGGCGGCATCACCAAGGTGATCGAGGCGGTGCGCCAGTTGCGCGGCGAGGCGCATCCGAAGGTGCAGGTGACCAACTGCGACCTGCCGCTCGCGCATGGCACCGGCGGGCTGCTCGGCACGCGGCACGGCTCGGCGCACGCTCATCCTGGAGCGGGAGTGATCGACATGGCCTATCGTGCAACGCAAGATCCCGTTCGTCGGCGCGCCCGATACCAACCCGGAGACGAAGCCGTTCTTCGACGGCTGCGCGGCCGGCAAGCTGCGTGCTGCCGACCTGCGGCGCCTGCGGCAAGGCGCACTGGTATCCGCGCGGCGTCTGCCCGCACTGCTTCGAGCCAGAACCTGGAGTGGAAGGACGCCTCCGGCCAGGGCACGATCTATTCGTTCAGCGTGATGAAGCGCGCGGAGGTGCCGTATGCCATCGCCTACGTCACGCTGGCCGAAGGCCCGACGATGATGACCAACATCGTCGACTGCGATCTGGACACGATCCGGATCGGCCAGAAGGTCACGCTGCGGTTCGTGCCGACCGAGGGCGGGCCGCCGATGCCGATGTTCACCCCCGCCTGAGCCCCCCGCCTGAGTCGACGTCCCCGGCCGACCCGGCCGGGGACGGGCTTCCCTGCGTCTCCCGGAGGAAACAAAATCCATGACCTTGTCCCGACGCTCCCTGATGGGTGCGGGCGCCGCCGCGCTCGCGCTGCCCGCGACCACCGGCGTGGCGCGTGCCGCCCCACGCCCCAAGCTCAAGCTCGGCGTGCTGAACGACATGTCCGGACCCTACCGCGACGACGGCGGCCCGAACGGCGTGATCTGCGCCAAGCAGGCGGTGCTGGAATTCGGCGTCTCCCACAAAGGCTTCGACGTCGAGGTGATCTCGGCCGACCACCAGAACAAGCCCGAGGTCGGCGCGGCGATCGCGCGGCAGTGGTTCGACCGCGACGGGGTCGATTGCATCATCGACGTGCCGACGTCGTCGGTGGGACTCGCGGTCAACACCGTGCACGCGCGAGAAGAACAAGGTCTATCTCAATTCCGGCACCGGCACCTCGGACCTGTTCGGCAAGGCCTGCTCGCCCAACACGATCGACTGGACCTACGACACCTGGATGCTGGCGCATTCCACCGGCGGCGCGATCGTCAAGCAGGGCGGCGACAGCTGGTATCTTCATCACCGCGGACTACGTGTTCGGCCACACGCTGGAACGCGATACGACGGCGCTGGTCAAAGCCGCCGGCGGCAAGGTGCTGGGCGCGTCGCGCTATCCGTTCCCGGGCACCACCGACTTCTCCAACTTCCTGCTGCAGGCGCAGTCGTCGGGCGCCAAGGTGCTCGGGCTCGCCAACGCCGGCGGCGACACGATGAACTGCATCAAGCAGGCGCAGGAATTCGGCACCGCCAAGAAGATGCGGGTCGCCGCGCTGCTGATCCAGAGCACCGACATCCACGCCCTCGGGCTGGAGGTGGCGCAGGGCATCTACTGGACGGAATCCTACTACTGGGACCTGAACGACCGCACCCGCGCCTGGAACGATCGCATCCGCAAGAAGACCGTGAACGGCATCTGGCCCAACATGACCCAGGCCGGCGACTACGCCGCCACCTTGCACTACCTGAAGGCGGTTGCCGACATGGGCGTGAAGGCGGCCAAGGCGGACGGGCGCGCGGCGGTGGACCGCATGAAGGCGATGCCGACGGACGACGACTGCTTCGGCCCCGGCAGGATCCGCATCGACGGGCGCGCGCTGCACCCGGTCTACCTGTTCCAGGCCAAGGCCCCGGGCGAGAGCAAGCAGTCCTGGGACGTCGCGAAGCTGGTCCACACCACGCCGATGGATGAGGCCTGGCGCCCGCTGGACCAGGGCGGCTGCCCGCTGGTCAAGAGCTGAGCGGGCACGGGACCCCGGACGCGCCCGCGTCCGGGGTCCCGTCGTTCAGCCTTCCCGCGGCAGCAATTGTTCCGCGAGCGTCGCCCAGTAGGACGCGCCGACGGGCAGGATCTCGTCGTTGAAATCGTAGGCCGGGTGATGGACCATGTGGTCGTTCCCGCCGCGGCCGCCGCCCAGCATGATGTAGCTGCCCTGCTTGGCGTTCAGCATGAAGGCAAAATCCTCGCCGCCCATGGTCGGGTTCTTCATCGGCACCACGCGCGCCTCGCCGGCGACGGCACGGGCAGCGCCGACCGCCATCTGCGGTCGCAGTCGGCGTCGTTGACCGTGGCGGGATAGGCGCGGTCGAACACGACCTCGGCGGTGGCGCCGAAGCTCGCGGCGATGCCGATGGCGAGCCGATGCACCCCTTCTTCCAGCTTGTCGCCGACCGCGGGATTGAACCAGCGAGCGGTGCCCTTCATCGCCACGGTTTCGGGGATGACGTTGTAGGTGTGGCCGCCGGCGATGTGGCCGATGGTGACGACACCGCTTTCGGTCGGGTCGATGTTGCGCGCCACGATCGACTGGAATGCCGAGACGATCTGCGCCGCAACGACGATCGGATCGATCCCGTGATCGGGATGCGCGCCGTGCGCGCCCTTGCCGGTGATGGTGATCTCGATATTCGCAACCGCGGCCATCACCGGACCTTCGCGCCAGGTGAAGGTGCCGGCGGGCACGGTCGGCCAGTTGTGCATGCCGAACACCTGCTGCATCGGGCAGCGCTCGAACAGGCCTTCCTTCACCATGATCTCGCCGCCGGCGAGGTTTTCCTCCGCCGGTTGGAAGATCACGTAGACGGTGCCGTCGAAATTGCGCGTCTCCGCCAGGTACCGCGCGGCGCCGAGCAGCATGGTCGTGTGCCCGTCGTGGCCGCAGGCGTGCATCACGCCCGGGTGCTTCGAGGCATAGGGCAGGCCGGTCGCTTCCTCGATCGGCAGCGCGTCCATATCGGCGCGCAGCCCGATCGCCCGCCCGCCGGGGGCCGAGTGCGCGCCGCGCCCGCGGATCACGCCCACCACGCCGGTGCGCGCCAGGCCGGTGATGACCTCATCGACCCCGAATTCCGTCAGCATCGCCTGCACCACCGCGCTGGTTCGCTTCTCCTGCAAGGCGAGCTCGGGATGCGCGTGCAGGTCGTGCCGCCAGGCGGTCATGTCGGCGTGGAATTCGGCGATGCGGTTGAGGATCGGCATGGACGGCTCCTGCGCGGGGAATGACGGGCGGTTGTGCGGGCGGCCGATGATGGGCGCAAGAACTTTCCCGCCGCCGGCGGGCAGCGCACCCGGCGTCACGACAGCGTGATCAGACCGCGCGGCAAGCAATCAGCGCAGGACGGCGAGATCGCAGCCTTCGTCGGCCTGCAGGACCTGTTCGGCCACGATCCGGTCCCATCCGCGCGCCGGGGTGGGCGGCTTGCGCCAGGCGGCGCGGCGGCGGGCGAGCTCGTCTTCCGCCACCAGCAGGTCGAGCTTGCGATCCTGCACCGAAAGCCGGATGCGATCCCCGGTCTCCGCCAGCGCCAGCGGCCCGCCGGCGGCGGCTTCCGGCGCCACATGCAGCACGATGGTGCCGAAGGCGGTGCCGGACATGCGGCAATCGCTGATCCGCACCATGTCCTTCACGCCGGCGCGGGCGAGCTTCTTCGGGATCGGCAGGTAGCCGGCCTCCGGCATGCCCGCCGGCGACAGCGGACCGGCGTTCTTCAGCACCAGGATGTCCTCGGCGGTGACGTCGAGGTCCGGATCGTCGATCCGCGCGGCCAGGTCTTCCAGGCCGTCGAACACCAGCGCGCGGGCCTCCATCTCGAACAGGGCCGGCGTCGCCGCGCTGCGCTTGACGATCGCCCCGCGCGGGGCGAGCGAGCCGAACAGCGCAACGAGGCCGCCCACCGGGGAAACCGGTTCGTTGCGCGGGCGGATATAGCGGCGGTCGACGAATTCCGGCTCGGCCAGGCGGTCGGCGAGGGTCGCGCCGGTGACGTCGATCGCGTCCCCGTGCAGCAGGTCGCGCAGTTCCCACAGCAGCGCCGGCACGCCGCCGGCGGCATGGAAATCTTCCATGTAGCCCTCGCCGGTCGGCTTCAGGTCGACCAGTACCGGGGTGGTATCGGACAGTTCGTTCAGCCGGCGGAGGTCGATGCGGATGCCGCGCCGCCCGGCGATCGCCGTCAGGTGGATCAGCGCGTTGGTCGAGCCACCGATCGCGAGCAGCACGCGCAGCGCGTTCTCCACCGCGTGTTCGGTGATGATCTGCGACGGCCGGATGGGATTGGCGATCAGCGCCACCGCGCGGGCGCCGGCCTCTTCCGCCGCGCGCAGGCGTTCGGCGAGCACGGCAGGGATGGCAGCGGTGTTGGGCGGCATCATGCCGAGCGCCTCGGCGATGCAGGCCATGGTGGAGGCGGTGCCCATGACGCCGCAGGTGCCGGCGGTGGTGGCCAGCCGTTCCTCGATCTCGGCCGATCTTCTCGGCCGAGACGGTGCCGGCGCGGTAGGCGGCCCAGTAGCGGCGGCAATCGGTGCAGGCGGACAGGCGCTCGCCCTGGAACGGGGTCGCCAGCATCGGGCCGGTGACGAGCTGGATCGCCGGGCACGTCGGCCGAGGCGGCGGCCATCAACTGCGCCGGCACGGTCTTGTCGCAGCCGCCCACCAGCACCGCCGCGTCCATCGGCTGCGCGAACAGCATCGCTTCGGTGTCGAGCGCGGCGAGGTTGCGGTAGTGCATCGAGGTCGGGAACAGCGACGGCTCGCACAGCGAGATGGTCGGGAACGCCATCGGCAGGCCGCCGGCGGCGAGGATGCCGCGCTTCACCGCCTCGATCAGTTCCGGCACGGTGCGATGGCAGTTGTTGTAGTCCGAGCCGGTATCGACGATGCCGACCACCGGGCGGTCGAGCATCGCCTGGGAATAGCCCATGGACTTGGCGAAGGACCGGCGCAGATACAGCGCGAAGTCGGGATCGCCGTAGCCGGCGGTGTTGCGGGCGAGGCCGCGTTTCGTGACCGGGGCGGGGGGTTCTGTGGACATGGGGCGGATGGTAGAACGGCCCGGGTCGGCCGGCAATTTCCGCGCCCTGCGGACTGCCGCGCCTGGCTCCAGGAGAACCCGCCATGGCCACCATCCCCGACGCGTTCCACGACCTGCTGGAACACAAGAAAGCCTTCGCCAACCTCGCCACCGTGATGGCCAACGGCTCCCCCCAGGTGACCCCAGTGTGGTTCGACTACACCGACGGCCAGGTCCGGGTGAACACCGCGTTCGGGCGGGTGAAGGCGCGGACGTTGAAGCCGGGCGCGCATGTGGCGCTGGCGATCATGGACCCGGACAACGCGTATCGCTACATCCAGATTCGCGGCCACGTGGCCGAGGTTACGGAAGCGGGCGCGGACGCGCATATCGACGCGCTGGCGAAAAAATATCTCGACAAGGACACCTATCCGTTCCGCCAGCCGGGCGAACGGCGGGTGACGATCGCGATCGCGCCCGAAGCGGTGCAGACGATGGGCTGAACGGGTCCGCCGCGACACGGGGTTGCAGCGACCGAACCGCGTGGCAGAAGAAACCCCAGGCGTGCCGCCCGCGCCCCCGCTCGGCGTGAAGCCTGCAATGCCGGACCGGCGCCTCGTGCGCGCACCGCGACCCGGGGGGCGGACCGGCGCGATGTGGCGTTGCCTGGCGCGCGCCTGGCTTCGCTGGGACGTCCGGCTTGGGGTCTGTCTTCTCCTGGGCGGGCTGTTGTCCCTGCACGCGGGGCTCGACAACAACTGGGACCTGCACAATTACCATCTGTACGATCCGTTCGCGCTGCTGCATGGGCGCCTCGGCCGCGACCTGAACGCGGTCGGTACGCAGACCACGTTCAACCCGCTGCTCGACGTGCCGTATGAGCTGCTGGCGGTGCAATGGCTGCCGCACCTGCCGCGCACGGTCGCCTTCCTCGCCGGCCTGCCCTACGGGGCGCTCGCGTTCCTTGTCCTCGCGATCGCGCGGCTGCTGCCGGCGGGCCGGCAGCCCTGGCAGGCGGAGGTCACGACGGCGATCGGCCTCTGCGGAACCACCGTCGTCTCCGAGATCGGGCAGAGCTACGGCGATATCCAGATCGCGGTCTTCGTCGTGGCGGCACTCTGGCCGCCGCTGTGGTGCCTTGCGGTCGGACGCCTGCGGTCCCGCCAGTGGATCGCCGCCTGCGCCGTGTCGGGGCTGCCGATGGGGATCGCCGGCGGCCTGAAATTGACCGCCTGCGTCTATGCCCCGGCCCTGGCAATCGGCCTGTTGTTTGCGGTCGGTCCATGGCACCGGCGCATGGCGGGCGCGGCGGCGTTCTGCGCCTGTTGGCTGGCAGGCGTCGGCATCGCGGACGGGTGGTGGGCGGCCCATCTGTGGGCGCGCTTCGCCAATCCGATGTTTCCGATGATGAACGAGCTGTTCCGCTCGCCCTGGGCGGTGGCGGGGTCGGGCCGCGATACCCGCTTCCTGCCGCGCAGCGTGGCGCAGGCCCTGTTCTACCCGTTCTGGTGGCTCGACGGCCGCCCGTTCGTGGCGTCCGAAACCGGGGTGCGGGATTGGCACTTCGCGCTGGCCTATCTCGCGGTCGTCGTGCTGGCGGTGCGCGGGCTGGTCCGCCGCATGCGGGATCGTATCGCCCCCGATCCGCGCACCGTCCTGCTCCTTGTGTTCTTCACGGTCGGGTTCGCGGTGTGGGAGGTGGAGTTCTCGATCCTGCGCTATGCGATCCCGCTCGAAGCCCTGACCGGCTGCGTGATCGTCGCGGCGTTGCAGTCCCTGCCCCCGCGGCGCGCGCGACAAGGCGGCGTGGTCGTGCTGGTCTTCCTGCTGGCAACCGCCGGCTGGCCGGGCTGGGGAAGGGTCAGCGTGGATCGCGGCGCCGTCTTCGACATCCGCACGCCGGCTTTGCCGGACCACAGTATCGTCGCCGTCGCCAGCAAGCCGGTCGGGTTCGTGCTGCCGTTCCTGCGCGGCCGCGACAGCGCGTTCGTGGGGGTCGTGGACCTTTCCCCCGGCACGCGGCTCTATCGCACGGTGGCGCGGCGGCTGCACACGCAACGGCCGGTGTTCGCGCTGTTGTTCCGCAACGACACCGGCGCGATCGCGACCTTGGCCGCGCTGGGGCGACAGGTCGACACCGCGGCCTGCCGGCCCGTGCGCACACGGCGGGCCAGCGGTATCGTCCTCTGCCCGGCCCCGCCGTCGCCGGCGAGGGGCTGATCAGGCCAGCCCGAAATACGCCCGATGCAGCGCGTCGTCCGCGTGCAACTGCGCCACCGTGCCTTCGAAGCGGATCCGCCCGCCCTCCAGCGTGTACACCCGGTCCGCCAGGTCCAGGAACGCCACGTTCTGCTCGGCGATCAGCATCGCGAGCCCCGCACCGCCGGCCGCCCCGCCGGCGCGGAACCGCCCCAGCACCGCGATCACCTGCTGCACGAACAGCGGCGACAGCCCGGCCGAGGGCTCGTCCATCACCAGCAGCGTCGGCCCCGCCGCCAGCGCCTTGGCGATCCCCAGCATCTTGCGCTGCCCGCCGGACAGCGCGCCGGCCAGCGCCCGCTTGCGGCCCGCCAGGTCGGGGAACACCGCCGAACAGTTCCTCCATCCGGCTACGCAACACCGACCGCTCGGCGAACTGGCCGCCGATGCGCAGGTTCTCCTCGATGCGTCAGGCCGGGGAACACGCCGAGCTCCGACATGTAGGCAATGCCCGAGCCGCACCCGCTGGTCGGTGCGCAGCGCGGTGATGTCGTCCGCGCCCAGCCGCACCGCGCCGTGCCAGGCCGGCATCAGCCCCAGCAGCACTTTCAGCAGCGTGGTCTTGCCGGCGCCGTTGGCGCCCAGCAGCACCACCGATTCGCCCGGATGCACCGTCGAGGCCGGCGCCCCACAGCACCTGCACCTTGCCGTAGCCGGAGGTCGATGCCGTCGGCCTGCAGCAGCGCGTCGATGTTTCAGCCATGCGCGCACCGCCCAGGAACACGCGGATCACTTCGGGGTCCTTGGTCGCGGTCGCGCAGGGTGCCTTCGAAGATCTCCCGCCCCGCGTTCATCACGACCACCCGGTCGGTGACGCTGGTCGATGAAGCCCATCAGGTGCTCCACCACCAGCAGCGCCATGCCGTCCCGCGGCCAGCGCGCGCAGCCGGTCCGCCATGCGCGCCAGTTCGGCCGGGTTCAGCCCGGCCGCCAGTTCGTCGACCAGCAGCAGGCGCGGGCGGTCGCCAGCGCGCGCGCCAGATCGAGCGTCTTCTGCTGCGCGCTGTTCAGCTCCCCGGCCGGCCGGTCCGCCAAGGTAGTCGAGCTCCAGCGACGCGAGCAGCGCATCGAGATCGGGCGCCGGGCCGGGATTGCCGTAGGTGGCGGCGACCGTCACGTTCTCCCGCACCGTCAGCGACAGGAACGGCTTGGGCGACTGGAAGGTGCGGTTGATGCCGCGCCGCGCCAGCGCGTGCGAGGCGATCCCGCCGATCGCCCGCCCTCGATACGTGACCCGCCCGCCGTCCGGCGGATAGAGGCCGGAGATCACGTTGATGCAGGTGGTCTTGCCCGACCCGTTCGGGCCGACCAGCCCCAGCACCTCGCCCGGCGCGAGATGGAAGGCTGACGCCGTCCAGCGCGCGGAATCCGCCGAACCGCTTGACCAGGTGCTCGACGACGCAGCAGCGGCGGTTCAGGGGACACGGATGCCCCGCGCGGTCAGCAGCGAAACCAGCCCGTTGGGCAGGAACATCACCAGCGCCACGATCAGCGCGCCGTAGATGAACTGGAAATACTGCGGCACGGTGATGCCGATCGCATTGTAGACCCCGTACAGGATCAGCACGCCGAGCAGCGGTCCGGTCAGGGTGGTGGCACCGCCGAACAGCACGAACACGGTGGCGAAGATCGAGATCCCGATGTCGAAGGCAGTGTCCGGATAGAACACCGAGATGTGCCAGGCGAAGGTCGCACCCACGAGCCCGGCGATCAGCGCCGACAGCAGCCAGGCGATGGTGCGCCCGTGCACCACGGATACGCCGGCCATGCCGGCGCTCACCGGATCGTCGCGGATCGCCTGCAACGCCAGACCGAAACGCGAATTGCGCAGCCACACCACCAGCAGGAATGCGAAGGCGAGCACGCCAAGCCCCACGTCGTAGGAAAAATGCGGCGCGAACACGGCCGAGAGCGAGACGCCGTACGGCCCCTTGGTGACGTGCTCCAGCGCTGGGTTGGACACGACTTGATAGACGCCTGCGCCGCGGCCAGGTTGGCGATGGCGAAATACGCCCCCGACAGGCGCAGCAACGGGCAGCAGCACCACCGCCAGCACGAGCGCGGCGGCGCCGCCCGACGGCCAACGCGACCAGCGGCGGCGCGTGCAGGTGCATCACCGCGAGCGCAAAGCCGTAGGCCCCAGCGCCGTAGAAGCCGACGTAGCCGAACGGCAGATAGCCGGTGAAGCCGTAGATGATGTTCAGCCCCTGCGCGAGTGCCAGGAACATGACGAAGTTGAACAGCATCAGCTCGTTGGAATAGACGTAGGGGCCGATCGCGAACGCGATCAGCACCAGCGCCGGCAACGCAAGATCGGGCAGCAGGGTCCGCTTACGCACAGGCACCTCCCGCGCGCTTACGCACGACCACCTCCCGCGCGCTTACGCACGACCACCTCCCGCGCGCTTACGCACGATAACTCCCGCGCGCTTACGCACGACGCACCTGCCGGCCGAACAGCCCCTCCGGCCGCGCCAGCAGCACCGCGATCAGCAGCAGATTGGGCAGCAGGTCGGCCCAGGAGCTGAAATAGGTCTGCATCAGCATCAGCGACACGCCATAGACGATCCCACCCACCACGGTGCCGAGCGGATTGCCCAGGGTCCCCACCACGATCACCGCGAACGCGGTGATGTTCAGTCCGACGCCGATATCGACGGCGTGATGCTGCCCAGCATGAACGGCGCGAATACCCCGGCGATGCCGGCCAAGGCGAGGCTGATGCCGAACGCGATCGCCGATACCCTATGCACGTCGATGCCGGTCGCCAGCGCCTCGTCGCGGCAGACCATCACCGCCCGGGTCAGTGTCCCGAGCCGGGTGCGATAGAGATACAGATACACCCCCGCCACCGCGACCGCGCTGACGACGGCGCTGAACACCCAGGCTTCGGCAGCCGCGCGCCGAGCATGATGATCGGCCCGATCCCCAGCACGCGCCCGGGCAGGGAACGTTCGGTGGTGCCGAAGGACGATCGTCGCCACCGCTTCGATCATCTGCGACAGGCCGAAGAACAGGATCAGCGACAGCATCTCCGAATCGCGCGCCCGCTGCAGCCGCGGCACGATCAGGTAGTAAAGCGGCAGGCCGATTGCGACGAACACCACCAGCACGACGACCGCGGCGAGCAGCGGGTGGATGCCGAAGCCGATAGAACAGCCACTACGCCGTGTAGCCCCCCAGCATCAGGAAGTCGCCATGCGCCAGGTTGACGATGCGCATGACGCCGAACATCAGGTTGAGGCCGAGCCCCACCAGGGTGAAATAAAGGCCGAACACCACGCCGGCGACGATCGCGCCGATCAGCATGACGGCCCGTCACCCGCCGCGGTTCGCCCACGGCAAGGCCGTGTTCGGCAAGTGAGCATGTGCTGGGAGGCCGGGGAAGGTACTTCCCCGGCCCGGCCCGCGAGAGGACAATCGGCCGTCACTTGCCCAGCACGGCCTTGGCGTTGGCGAATTTCGGCGGATAGACGGACACGAGCTTCAGGCGTCCTTGCCGTCCGGCTGCACCTGGCCGAGCGGGGTGATGTCCCCGATCTGCGCGCCCTCGCTGTTCAGCACGAACGGACCGTCCAGGGTCTTGAGCTTGCCCGACAGGCCGAACACCGCGTCGTGGATGTCCGTCTGGCTGAGCCTCTTGGCGGTCGCGAGCGCGCGTTCGATCACCAGCCCGGTGTGGTAGCCGTAGATCGCGTTGGCGCCGAAATCGATGCCCGAGCCCTTCGGATACTTCTTGTCCCACGCCGCCTTGAACTGCGCGAGCGTCCGTCCCGAAATTCACCTTGTAGGTGTAGTTCGACGGCGGCACGTAGGTGAACGCCCATTTCAGCCCGTCGACGCCGACGTTCTTGCGCAGGAGGTCGAATTCCTCGCCGGCGTAGATGCTGAACACGAAGCGGAACTTCTCGCCGGAATCCTGCAGGTTGCGCAGGAAGGCGATGTCGTTGCCGGCGAAACCCGAGCTGCAGCCACCGCATCGGGCTTGGCGGCGGCGATGTTGTTGATCAGCACGGTGTAGTTGGACGTGCTGGTCGGCACGCCCTGGTCGTAGACGATCTTCAGCTTGCCGGCCGTCTGGATGAAGCCGCGCACCGCGTTCGCCTGGGTGCTGGTGAAGTCATTGGTGGCGTACAGGATCGCGACCGTCTTGATCCCCTTCCTTCGACGCCACCTGCGTTCAGGTAAGTCGGCGATGTATTTCGGCCAGATGGTGGAAACCGGGTCCGCCATCAGCGCGATGTAGGGATTGTCCTTGGTGAAGAACGTGCCGCCGGTGCCCGACACGTCGAACAGGAACATCTTGTGTTCCTTCGCGATCGGCACCGCGACCGAGGTCAGCACCGAGCCGGAATCCGCGACCAGCAGGTTCACGTTGTCCTGGCGTGATGAGCTGGTTGTACAGGGTCGCGGCGGTCGCGGTGCTGCTCTGGTCGTCGTAGGCTGATCAGCTTGACCGGGATCTTCTTGTTGTAGGCCTTCACGAACACGCCGCCCTGCGGCGTTCACGTGATCGACCCACATCTTCAGCGAATCGAACACCGGCATGGAGATGCTGGCGAACGCGCCGGAGCTGGCATAGCAGCGTACCGATCTTGATCGCGGCCGGTGCGGTCGCCGCCTGTGCGGTGCCGCCCAGCAGCGCGGGCAGCAGCCCCAGCGCCGGCAGCAGTCCCTTGAACTTCATGGCCAGTCTTCCCCCGTTGGGTCGTGAACGACGGGGGGGTTCTGCCGCAAGGCAGCGCGGGCGGCAAGCCACCCGCCGGACGGAAGGGTCAGTCGAAGTCGCTCGCCAGTTCCGCGCGCACCACCTCCGGCAGCACCGCCATGTGGCCGTAGTTCGGATGATCCAGCCCGAGCACGACCTCGGTCCCCGGGCGGGAGAAAGCGGCGATCTGCGCCGGGGTGAAGGGGAAATGCACGAACTGCACGGAGGACGCCTTGCCGTCCGCGCTGGTGCGGTCCTGGTCCGCCTCGGGTCGGCCGCGAATCGTCTCGCCGGCGACACGCAGGAATGCGGTCTCCTCGATGCCGCCCAACCGTTCCAGCGCGCTCGCGCGCCGCACCGGATCGTCGATCTCGATCATGAAGGTGGCGACCAGCTCCGCGCCCTGCGGGATCAGCGGGTTGTAGGCGGCCAGCTCGTCGGGCACCTGCGCCGCGCCGCCCTGCTCGATGTGCAGCATCTCCTGGATCTGCAGCCACATCGTGTCGTAGGATTCAAAATAGAACATCACGTGCGGGCCGACCTCCACCTGGCGGCGGCGCTTGCGCGTGCCGATGGCACGGCGCCGCTCGGCGCGCACCTTGGCGTATTCGGCGGCCGGGAGAAGGTCGGCTTCGGTGATCGCGTGCCGGTTCGCCATGGTTGCGGCTCCTGCTTCGGTCAGAGCGTGAAAGGAGTCTTTCGCGAACCCTCAGGCGAGCCCGTAGGCCCGCGCGAGGATCTGGATCGGGTGCCCTGCCAATGTGGGGCGCGGCGCGTCGCCGCCAAGCAGCTCCATCCCCTGCGCCAGATGCGCGCCGGCGAGCGGGCATTCCGACGCCACGAACCCCTTGCCGCCGTCGCGCGCCTGGCGCGCCGCCGGACGCCCCACTTTCAGCGCGGTGTCGAAATTTGCACCCTTGAACCCCCACGACCCGCCGTGGCCGGAGCAGCGCTCGATCACGCCCACCTCCGTCTCCGGCAGCAGGCGCAGCAGGTCGGCGCCCTTCTGGCCCATGTTCTGCGCGCGCGCGTGGCAGGCGAGATGCACGGTGACGCCGCCCGGAATCGGCGCGAGGCCGGGCGCCAGCCCTTCCTTGCGCGCGATCTCCACCACGTATTCGCTGATGTCGAACGTCGCCCGCGCCAGCCGTTGCACCGCCGGCTCGTCGGGCAGGATCAGCGGCCATTCGAATTTCAGCATCAGCGCGCAGGACGGGACCAGCGCGATGACGTCGTAGCCCTTGTCGATCCAGGGACCGAGCGCGCCCGCGACCTCCCGCGCCGCCGCCGCCACATCCGCGATGCGGCCCTGTTCCAGCAGCGGCATGCCGCAGCAGTGCGGGTGCACCACCTCGGTCTCCACCCCGTTCTGCGCCAGCACCGCGCGGGCGGCGCGGCCCAGTTCGGGATCGTTGTAGTTCACGAAGCAGGTGGCATACAGAACCGCCTTGCGCCCGAACGCCGGCGCCGCCGCGTTCACCGGCGGCGGCGCGGCCTTCGCTTCGGCGACGAAGCTGTGGGCATGGTATTTCGGCAGTTCCGCACGCGGATCGAGGTCGGCCGCCTTGCCGAGCAGCGCGCGCATGCGCGTATTGCCGCGAGCGGTCGCCCAGTTCGCCACCGGCGCCGCCAGCCCCGCCAGCTTGCCGTTGCGGTCGGTCGCCGCCAGTTGGCGGTCGGCGAAGGGCACCTTGCCCTGCGCGGCCTCCATCGCCCGGTAGCGCAGCATCAGATGCGGGAAATCGAGATCGAATGCGTGCGGCGGCACGTACGGGCACTTCGTCATGAAGCACATGTCGCAGAGCGTGCAGGCGTCCACGACCGGCTTGAAATCGGCGCTGGTGACGGTCTCGAGCTCGCCGGTCGGCGCGGCGTCGATCAGGTCGAACAGCTTCGGAAACGAATCGCAGAGATTGAAGCAGCGCCGGCAGGTGTGGCAGATATCGAACACCCGGCGCAGTTCGGCGTCGATCTTCGCCGGATCGGTGAACTCCGGATCCTGCCAGGCGATGTTGTGGCGGGTGGGTGCGTCGAGGCTGCCTTCGCGCATGCGCTCTCACCTGTCGGGCAGGGGGCCGGATCGGCCGGGTGGGATATGGGCCGCAACGGCCTCTCCCGCACGGGGCGGGAGAGGCGAAGCCGGGCGGCGCGATGCTTACTTCGACAGCTCGTCGAGCGCGCGCTGGAAGCGACCGGCGTGCGAGCGCTCGGCCTTGGCCAAGGTCTCGAACCAGTCGGCGATCTCCTCGAAGCCTTCCTGACGTGCGACACGCACCATGCCGGGGTACATGTCGGTGTACTCGTGGGTCTCGCCGGCGACCGCCGCGGCCAGGTTGTCGGAGGTCTTGCCGATCGGCAGGCCGGTGGCCGGATCGCCCACGGCTTCCATGAATTCCAGATGCCCGTGCGCGTGCCCGGTCTCACCCTCGGCGGTGGAGCGGAACACCGCGGCCACGTCGTTGTAGCCCTCCACGTCCGCCTTCTGGGCGAAATAGAGATAGCGACGGTTGGCCTGGGATTCGCCGGCGAAGGCGTATTTCAGGTTCTCTTCCGTCTTGCTGCCCTTGAGCGCTGCCATGACCCTCTCCCTTGTCTGCAACGAATGCGGGACGCGCGCCGGCTTCCCCGGTGGCGTCCGACGAGAGCCAGGGTTAGGCGATCGTTCGGGGCGAGTCCAATGGCATTTCTCGATCAGCCTGAGCAGGTTTTTCGATCACCTGCCCCGCCTCTCCTCCTCGCCCGCTCAGACCGGGATCAGCCGCACCTGTCGCCCGGCCACGCCGAGCGCCATGCGACCGTCGCGCAGCGCCAGCGCATCGGCGCCGAACACCTCGCGCCGCCAGCCATGCAGGGCCGGCACGCCGGCTTCCTCGCCCAGCGCCAGGCGGTCGAGATCCTCCGACACCGCCACCAGGCGCGGGGCGACGTGGTGCTGCTCGCATTTGGCGGCGAGCAGCACTTTCAGCAGCGCGACGAGCGCCGGTGACGGCCGCGCGGCGCCCTCGATCCCGCGCGGGGCGGCGGGCAGCGCCTCCTCCGGCAGGGCGCGCGCGGCGGCGATCGCCTCCAACAAGGCGACGCCGGTGCGGCCCTCGGCGAAGCCCTTGCTGATGCCCCGCGCGCGGGCCAGCGCGTCCGGCGTCTCCGGCGCGGTGGCGGCGATCTCCAGCAGGGTCTCGTCCTTCAGCAGGCGCTGGCGGGGGATGTTGATCCGCTGCGTCTCCCGCTCCCGCCACGCCGCCAGGGCGCGGACCATGCCGAGGTAGCGGCGGTTGGTGCTGCGCGGGCGCAGGCGGAGCCACATGTCCTCGGGCTCGGCCCGATAGGTGGCGGGGTCGGCGAGCACCGCCATCTCCTCGCCCACCCATTCCAGCCGGTGGTCGCGCGCCAGGCGATCGCGGAGCTGCTCGTAGACGATCCGCAGCCAGGTGACGTCGGCGGCGGCATAGGCGAGTTGGGCCGGCGACAGCGGTCGCGCGGACCAGTCGCTGAACCGGTGCGCCTTGTCGATCTGCCCGCCGGCCAGGGTCTGCACCAGGGTGTCGTAGCCCGCCTGGTCACCGAAGCCGGCCACCATCGCCGCCACCTGGGTGTCGAACATCGGGGTCGGAACGGCGCCATAGCGGAGAACGAAAATCTCGACGTCCTGCCGCGCGGCGTGGAACACCTTCAGGACGGCCGGGTCGGCGAGCAGGGCACCCAGCGGCGCGAGGTCGATCCCTTCGGCCAGCGCATCGACCACCGCGACATCCTGCGCGCCGGCGAGCTGCACGACGCAAAGCTCCGGCCAGTAGGTGCGCTCGCGCATGAATTCGGTATCGACGGTGACGAAGGTTTCCCCCCGCAGCCGCTCGCATAGCGCGGCGAGCGCTTCGGTGGTCTCGATCAGGACAGGGGTGGGGAAGCTCGGGCGGGCAGCGCGGGACATGGACGGGGGTTGTACACGAACGCCGCCAGGGCGCGAAACCGGCCCCGGCGCGGTCCCGCCCTGCTATGAAAACTCCTGGTTCGGGAGTACGGCGGCACCGGGCTTCTCCCTCTCCCCCCGGAAGCGCGGCGGGAGAGGGAGAAGCTCGGCGCCTCGATCGGCGACATGCCTCGCATGGCCGCAACGGGAGCAGGCGAGGCGCGCTAGAACCCGGTGGGGCCTACCGATCCGATCCAACTGCGGACCTTGGAAGGATCCACTTCGTCCATGTAGAAGAAATGTGTCATCACGGGCCGCACGGTCGTTTTGTCGGCATCGTCAGGCGTCATCGTAACGATGCCGCGAAAGACCTTGAGCAATCCGCCATCCCAGTATTCGGTAACATCGTGACGCGCGGTAAACCCGGTATCGATGAATGCACGCAGACTCACACGGATCTGTTCGCGCCCATTCCATTCAGCCACGCCGAGGCGGCACGTCGCATCCTCGGCAAAGCAGTCGAAACCCTCGCCGAAGGTCTTATCGTCGATTTCCTTCCAGAAAGCCAACAGCCATTCGGGTGCGTCCTTCTTCGTGAAGGTCAACGTCGTCATGCTGTTCTCCTATAGTGGATTGACGCCAACTTCGGCGATGAGGCTCATCGCGCGGCCAGGGGAACGGCGATGCCGAGGCGGGCAGCCACGCGCCGCGCCGTTGCCTCCCGCTGCGCCGTGATGCCCCGCACGGATCGCCGCACCTGCTCCAGTATTGCGGCCGGGGCGGTCTCGGGCGTGCCGCTGTCGAACGGCGGTTCCGGCGCATACGCCATCTGGAGCTGGATGGCCCGCGCGGCGTCGTCGCCCCGCAGTTCGGCCGCCAGACGGAGGGCGCCGTCGATCCCGGCCGTAACCCCGGCTGCAAAGACCCAACTCCCGTCCACGACCACCCTTTCGTTGACAGGTATCGCGCCGAAGAACGGAAGCAGATGAAACGATGACCAGTGCGTCGTCGCCCGGCGTCCCTTGAGCAGGCCGGCCGCACCACAGAGCAACGCCCCCGTGCATACGGAGAAAACGCTGTGCGCCCCCGCCGCCTGCCGGCGAAGCCAGCCGAGCACCGCCGCGTCCTCCATCAGGGCTTCCTGGCCGAAGCCGCCCGGCACATGAAGGACATCAAGCGGGGGGGCATCGGCCAGGGCCGCATCCGGCGTCAACCGCAAACCCCTCAGATCGCGAACGGGCTCGGCCGTCTTGCCGTAGATGCGACAGGTCGCGTTCGGGATGCGCGACAGCACCTCGAACGGACCTGTGAGGTCGATCTGGTCCACTCCTTCAAACAGGAGCGAGCCGATCTGGATATGGGTTTCGGCGGGGATCATGCGCGTGGCGTCTCCTTGCGGGTGCCGATGCGGGGTGGACAGGACGAAGATAGGCGAGCAAGGTCTGGCGGAAATGCCAGATTCCCCTCGTTTTCCGCCAATCGCACCGCGCAGCATCGAGGTGCTCGCCTTCCCGTCGGTGCAACTGCTCGACGTGGCCGGGCCGTTGCAGGTGTTCGCCACTACCAACGACCTCGCAGGCAGGACGGGCGAGGCCCCGCCTTATGCGCTGCGTGTGGTCGCGGCCGGCGGGGAGCTGATGACCGCCTCGGCCGGGCTCGGGCTCGCGACGGCGCCGCTGCCGGCGATCGATGCGGCGCTGGACACGTTGCTGATCGCCGGCGGCCCGGGCGTGCACGCGGCGGCGACGGACCCGGCGCTGGTCGGCTGGGTGGCCGCACGCGCGGGGCGGGCGCGACGGGTGGCCTCGGTCTGCACCGGGGCGTTCCTGCTCGGCGCGGCGGGGCTGCTGGACGGGCGGCGGGCGGCGACGCATTGGACCCATTGCGCCGAGCTTGCCCGCCGCTTCCCCGCCGCGCGGGTTGAGCCGGACCCGATCTTCGTCCACGACGGCCCGATCTGGACCTCCGCCGGTGTCACCGCCGGCATCGACCTCGCGCTCGCGCTGGTGGAACAGGACCTCGGCCGCGCGCTGGCGCTGACGGTGTCGCGGCACCTGGTCGTGTTCCTCAAGCGCCCGGGCGGGCAGGCGCAGTTCAGCGCCGCCCTGTCCTTGCAGGCGGCCGAGGATCGGTTCGGCGACCTGCACGCCTGGATCGCTGACAATCTCGCCGACGACCTGTCCTTGCCCGTGCTGGCCGCCCGCGCCGGGATGAGCGAGCGCAGCTTCAGCCGCCACTATGCCGCCCGGAGCGGAATGACGCCGACCCAGGCGGTGGAGCGGCTGCGGGTGGAAGCGGCGCGGCGGCTGCTGTCGGAGTCGCGCCTGCCGGTGAAACGCATCGCCGCACGCTGCGGCTTCGGTTCCGAGGAGACCCTACGCCGCAGTTTCTTCCGCCGCCTCGCCAGCACGCCGCAGGACTACCGGGCCAGGTTCGCCTCTCCCCTCCCGTTGCGGGCGGAGCCGGGGAGGGACGAGGTGGGCGAACGGGTCGCTTGACCTGCCGGGGACGCTGCCGCTAGCCCGGGCGCCATGCTCCTCCCCATCTCCCGGCAATGACCCCGACCGCGCATGTGATCGGCGCCGGGCTCGCCGGCCTTGCCGCCGCGCTGGCGCTCACCGCGGCCGGGCGCGCCGTGGTGCTGCACGAGTCCGGCCCGGTCGCCGGCGGGCGCTGCCGGTCCTACGCCGATCGCGACCTCGGCCTCACCATCGACAACGGCAACCACCTGCTGCTCTCGGGCAACCGCACGACGCTCGCCTATCTGGACGCGATCGGCGCGCGCGCGACCATGACCGGGCCGGGCAGGCCGTGCTTTCCGTTCATGGACCTCGGCACCGGCCGGCGCTGGACGGTGCGGCCGAACCGGGGACGGCTGCCGTGGTGGATCCTGGACCCCGGCCGCCGCGTTCCCGGGACCGGTGCCGGCGACTACCTGCGGCTGCTGCGCCTGCCGGGGATCACGGATGACCGCACCGTGACCGCGGCGCTGCCGGACAACGCACTGTTCCGGCGGCTGATCGCCCCGCTCGCCATCGCGGCGCTCAACACCGCGCCGGAGGAAGGCCTGGCCCGGCTGCTCGGCGCAGTGGTGCGGGAGACCTTGCTGGCCGGCGGCGCCGCCTGCCTGCCTCTGCTGCCGCGCCACTCGCTGGCGGCCTCGTTCATCGACCCCGCCGTCGCCACCTTGCGCGCGCGCGGCACCGAGGTCCGTTTCAGCCACCGCATCGCGGCACTGAGCCTCGCGGGCGGGCGCGTGGTCGGGCTGCGCGGCACGGAAGGAACGATCCCGCTCGGCCCCGCCGACACGGTGGTGCTGGCGGTGCCGCCCTGGGTCGCCACCGGCCTGCTACCCGGCCTCGCCGTGCCCGACGCGTTCGAGGCGATCCTGAACCTGCACTATGCGACCGCGGCCGAGCCCGGGCCCCCCGATCTCCGGACCGCCGGCTTCATCGGCCTGATCGGCGGCACCGCGGAATGGGTGTTCGTGAAACCCACCCATGTCTCGGTCACCGTCAGCGCCGCCAGCCGCCTGATCGACCGCCCGGCCGAGACGCTGGCGGCGCAGGTCTGGCCGGAGGTGCGCGCCGCGCTCGACCTTCCGTCCGAGACGCAATTGCCGCCGTTCCGGGTAGTGAAGGAGAAGCGTGCCACCTTCGCCGCCACCGCCGAGCAGGACCGCCGCCGCCCCGGCCCGCGCACCGGGCTTGCCAACCTGGTGCTGGCCGGCGACTGGACCGCCACCGGCTTGCCGGCCACCATCGAAGGTGCGATCAGATCCGGCAACCGCGCGAGCGCCCTGCTGCTGCATCCCCCGGCATGACCGCCCCCCCAGCCTTCGACCGCGCCGCCCACACCATGCCCGGTGGCGGCCCCGAACCCGGCCTCGGCGCCGCCCCGGACGACCGCATCGACCGCGCCGTCGCCCGCGCCGCCGCCGCGCTCGCCAGCCGGCAGAACCCCGACGGGCACTGGGTCTTCCCGCTGGAGGCGGACGCCACCATTCCGGCGGAATACGTGCTGCTGGAACATTTCCTCGACCGGATCGACCCGGACCTGGAAGCGCGCATCGGCGTCTACCTGCGCGCCCGCCAGGGCGAACACGGCGGCTGGCCGCTGTTCCAGGACGGGCGTTTCGATCTGTCGTGCAGCGTGAAGGCCTACTACGCGCTGCGCTGCATCGGCGATCCGGCGGACGCGCCGCACATGCTCCGCGCCCGCGCCGCCATCCTGGCCGCGGGCGGGGCCGAGCGGGCCAACGTGTTCACCCGCGCCCAGCTTGCCCTGTTCGGCCAGGTGCCGTGGCGCGCGGTGCCGATGATGCCGGTCGAGATCATGCTGCTGCCGCTGTGGTTTCCGTTCCACCTCAGCAAAGTGTCCTACTGGTCGCGTACCGTGATCGTGCCGCTGCTGGTGCTGATGGCGCTGCGCCCGCGCGCGCGCAACCCGCGCGACGTCGGCGTGACGGAGCTGTTCCGCGCGCCGCCGGAGCAGGTGCGCGACTACATTCGCGGCCCGTACCGTTCCGCCTGGGGCCGCTTCTTCAAGGGCCTGGACAGCGCCTTGCGCGTCGCTGCGCCGGCCTTCCCCCGGCGCTCCCGCAAGCACGCGATCAACAAGGCGGTCGCCTTCGTCACCGCGCGGCTGAACGGGGAGGACGGGCTCGGCGGCATCTACCCCGCGATCGCCAATAGCGTGATGATGTTCGACACCTTGGGCTTCCCGCCCGACGCCCCGCCCGCCGCCACCGCCTGGGCAGCGGTGCGCAAGCTGCTGGTCGAGGAACCGGACCGCGCCTGGTGCCAACCCTGCCTGTCCCCGGTGTGGGACACGGCGCTGGCGGGCCATGCCGTGGCCGAAACCTCAGGCGCCGCCGCCCCTGACGTCGCCGCCGCCTGCACCTGGCTGCGCGGCCGGCAGATCACCGAACACGCCGGCGACTGGGCGGTGCGCCGGCCCGGCGTCTGCCCCGGCGGCTGGGCGTTCCAGTATTGGAACAACGCCTACCCGGATGTCGACGACACCGCCGTGGTCGGCATGCTGCTGCACCGCCAGGGCGACCCGGCGCACGCCGAGGCGATCGCGCGGGCGCGGGACTGGATCGTCGGCATGCAGTCGCAGGGGCGCGGACATTTCGACGGCGGCTGGGGCGCGTTCGAGCCGGAGAACACGCATCTGCATCTGAACCACATCCCCTTCGCCGACCACGGCGCGCTGCTCGACCCGCCGACCGCGGACGTGACCGCGCGCTGCGTCTCCTTCCTGGCGCAGATCGGCATGGCGTCGGACGACCCGGTGCTGGCGCGCGCGCTGGCGTTCCTCCGGCGCGAGCAGGAGGCGGACGGAAGCTGGTTCGGCCGCTGGGGCACCAACTACATCTACGGCACCTGGTCGGTGCTGTGCGCGCTGAACGCCGCCGGTCTGGGGCCCGACGATCCCATGGTGCGCCGCGCCGCGGACTGGCTGATCTCGGTGCAGCGCGACGACGGCGGCTGGGGCGAGGACGAGGAAAGCTACGCCGACGCCCCGCATGGGCAATACCGGGAAAGCACGCCGAGCCAGACCGCCTGGGCCGTGCTCGGGCTGATGGCCGCCGGCGCAGCAGACCATCCGGCGGTGGCACGCGGGATCGCGTATCTGGCCGCGACCCAGCGGGCGGACGGGGAATGGGACGAGGCGCCGTATACCGCGGTCGGGTTCCCGCGCGTGTTCTACCTGCGCTACCACGGCTACCGGCTGTATTTCCCGCTGCTGGCGCTGGCGCGATATCGCACGCTACGGTACAGCAACGACAAGCGGGTGGCGTTCGGGTTCTGATCCAACCGGTGGAACGCCTGATCCGCTACTCATGCCGGCGGTTGGGTCACTCCCGCCGCAACACCCGGTCGTTCAGGAAGCTCGCCACCCCGCCGGCATGGAAATCCCGCTTCAGGGCCGCAGGATCGTACTCCTCCCGCACCCAGTCCAGGAACGGCTTGCGCCCCTCCGCCTCCCGCGCATAGCGCAGGAAGAACGCGTCCAGGATGCCGGTGCGGGAGCGGCGCACGTGGCCGAAGCGCCAGGACAGTTGCCCCAGCGCCTGGGACACGCTCCCCCCGCGCAGCAGCAGGTACAGCCCGGCGGCGAGGCCGGCGCGATCGGCGCCCGATTTGCAGTGGATCAGCGTCGGGACCGGCATGGTGCGGTAGATCTCCGCCAGCCGCAGGATCCGTTCCGGCTGCGGCGCGCCGCGGCTGTCCATCGCCATGTCGATCACGGTCAGGCCCAGCCGATCTGCGGCCTCCCGCGCGAGCGCGTCCGAGCCGTTGCCGGTGGGGCCGCGCAACGTGATCAGTCCGCGCAGCCCCCAGCGCCGGGTCAGCGCGGCGAGCGTCCGCGGCGTCGGGTGGTTGCAGCGGTACAGCATCCCCGGCACCACCGGCGCGGCATTGGTCCAGACCAGGCGGAAGATCGCATGGTCGACGAACAGCGCATCCACCCAGGCGGTCGCGCGGCCGCGCGGGGTCGAGAGATCGCCGCGAAAAATCTTGTCCATGCCGCGGCAGGCGCTCAGCGGTCGGGGCCGGACGGCCCGGCGACCAGGGCGGCCACCTCCGGCCGGCCGGCGTCGGTAAGGCCCGCGACCACGCCTGCACGATCCTCGGGCGGGCGGTTCTGGCTCATCTTCCATTTGCCTTCCAGGCGCGCGATCGGCAGCGCGAAGCCGACGATACCCTTCAGCATCCCGGCGATGAACGATGCGGGCGCGTCGCCGACGGCCCAGGGGGCCATGCCAGGGACCATACCGGGGGCGGCGCGGCGGGCTTCCTCGCGGTCGGTCAGGCGGGTCACGATATCCAGCAGCCGGACCGGGTCGTCGAAGAACGTGACCTCCCCGTAGGCGTGCACCGCGACATAGTTCCAGGTGGGCACCACCGCACCGGTGCGGCGCTTGGTTTCGTACCAGTTCGGAGTGATGTAGGCATCCGGTCCCTGCACGATCACCAGCGCCGGCACGCCCGGCACGGCCCCGCGCGCCTGCGGGTTGGGCCGCGCCAGATGGCCGAGCAGGGTGCCGTACGGCGCCGGATCGGGATCGAGCAGCACCGGGATATGGCTCGCAATCAGGCCGTCCGCCGTCATCGTCACCAGGGTGGCGAGGCCGGCGGCGCGGATCGTCGCGTGCAGCGGCGCGATCTGGTCTTCGCGGAACGGGGCGGGCACGTACATCGGGCACTCCTTCCGGGGCGGACCCCGCGGACGCGGCTGCCGCGGCAGGCGCGCGGCGCCGGCGGCTCAGCGCGGATTATGAGCCAGGCCGAGCACTGCATAAACCCGCAGGCTCGGTGGCCAGACCTGCGCGATCCGGTCCCGCCAGACCACCCCCGCCACCAGCGCCGCCACAAGGATGACGACGCTCGCCACCCAGGCCAGGCGCAGACCGGTCGACCGCCGCGGCATCGCCGCCGGAGGCGCAAGCCGCGCCAGCGGTGTCGCCACCTCCGGCGTGACAAAAACCGGGCGAACCGGATCGGGAAACCCCTCGGGAGGCGCCGGCTCGTCGGCGGGTGGCGGCGTCCATTGCTCGCCGCAGCGGGCGCAGCGCACCGCCTTGCGGCCGGCCAGCAAACCGTCCGGCACGTCATAGCTGGCGGCACAGGAGGGGCAGACGATGCGCATGGTACCCCGTACGGTTACACCTGCGAATGGTGCGGGAGAGGAAGCAACAAGGCAATGCGCGGGAGGCCGCGCCGCCTGACGTCCGGCGCGGCCGGCCCGGCGCCTCTGACCGGTGCTCCCAGGCCAACGCCTTGCGTCCCGGCGCCCCGGGTCCGACGCCGCGCCGGCGCGGCTGCCGACGCGGGTGCGAACCGTCCGCTGCCGCCTACGCCGTGCCCCGCATCTCGATCTGCGCCTGGCTGCGCAGGTCCTGCTGCAACTGCCGCGACAGCAGGTCGACCCGCTGCGACAGGAGCTGCATCCGGATTTCCTGCGGCGTGAGCTGGGCCAGATTCTTGCGGTCCCTGGAACACACGATCAGCACTGCGATGCCGTCCGGCGCCACCACCGGCTGCGTGGCCTTGTCGAGGGGCAGACCGGCGAGCATCTGGCGGAACGTGATCGGCTGCACGTGGTCGAGATCGACCTGACCAAGATCGGCGGGACGCGGCGAATGATCCTGCACCGCCACCTGCTCCATCTGCGGGCAGCTCTTGACCGTGGCGCTGATCTGACGGGCGCGCTGCAAGGTCTGCACCTGCTGCGCCGTCGGCGCGGTGGGATTGAGCGGGCTGGAGAACGGCAGGAACACCTGGCGCACCGACAGCACGGTATGGATGTCCTGCCCGACCGTGCGCTTGCCGGCCAGGGTGACGATGTCGAGGCCGCCGGGCACCGCGATCGGGTTGCTGACGGCGCCGACCGGCATCTCCGTCACGATCTTCGCGACTGCGGGATCGAGCTGGTTGACCTGCACCCAGCCGAGGTCGCCGCCGGCGAGCGCGGTCTGGCTCTGGCTGAACTGCGCCGCCGCCACCGGGAACGGCGCGCCGGCGCGCAGGTCCCCGATCACGGTGTTGGCGAAGCTCTGCGCATCGGTGCGGCCGGCAGCGCTTTCGATCGGGATGAAGATTTCCGCGACATGGTATTCGGGCTGGCCGTTCTGCTGCGCCATCAGCCGCTGCCGCGTCGCCACTTCCGCGTTGCTGATGGTCGCCCGCGCGCCGAGCGTCTGGCGCAGCAACTGGGTCCAGCCGAGCTGGGTGCGCACCTGGTCCACCAGGGTGGTGAAGGACACGCCGGTGCGCTCCAGCCGCTGGCGCAGCGCGCCCGGCGGCATGCCGTTGCGCTGCTCGATCTCGCGGATGGCGTCGGCGATCGCCTTGTCCGGCACGACGATATGCGCCTTCTCCACCGCTTGCAGGCGCAGCCGCTCGTCGACCAACTGGCGGACGATCTGCGGCTTCAGGCGGTCGAGCAGGGCAGGATTGGGCGGCAGGCCGGCCGAGAGCGCAAACAGCCGCGCCCGGTTGTCGACGTCGACATTGGTGATCGGCGAGCCGTTCACGACCGCGACGAGGCGCACCGCCGGCGCGGCCGGGGCTGCGGCGGGTACGGACGGGGGCCGCGGTGGGCGCGCGGCCAGCGCCGCGGGCGCCAGCCCGGCGCCGGCCAGCGCGAGCAGGGCCGCACCGGAGCAGGCAGCAGCGAACTTGGAGGACGTCAGCATGACAGATCAAGTCTCACAAGGCGTTGAAGCCGAACTGGCCGATGGTCTTGAAGGTGACTTGGAACAGGAGGGTGGTCGACCCGCCGTCGCCCGCGAGCTCCGTATAGCGGCGATAGAAGCGTAAATCCAAAATCATGCATTCGTTCTCCCAGACCACGTCGGCCCCGGCGGCCACCATCTGGTTGCGCGCCAGGTCGCGCTGGACGAAGCCGTCCAGGTGGTACTGCCCCCAGGAGGTCTGGAATCCCAGAATCACCTCGTTGCGGGGGAAGTAATAGGGGGAGCCGGTCGGCGGCGGCTGCGCCTGGTCGTAGAAATAATAGGGATCGAAGGTGGTATAGAGATACCCGCCGGTCACCTGGAACTTCTGGGTGCCGACCGCAGCGGTGGCATCCGCATACTTCGTCGCCAGATCGCGGTGGTCGAGGCGGGTGCGGTAGGTCAGATCGAGCCACGGCGTCGGCGTGAAGCTCAGCCGCCCGACGATGTCGGAGACCGTGTCGTGCAGGCCGGAGGCTTCGGGGAACACCGGATCGGGCGCGGTGCGGAACGACTGGCCGATCAACCCATCCAGCACCGTGCCGCCGAGGTACCACGCGCCCTTCAGGCCGAGGTTGGCGCGCGGCCCGCCGTCCAGCCGATCGACGCCGGGAAAGCGGTTGAAGCCGAACAGGTTGGCGTCGGTGAACTCGAAGTCGAGGCTGTCCTCGTTCGGGTAGCGGACGTTCTGGCTGGCGCCGACCGCCGGCGCGCGACCACGACCTCCGCCATCGGCTCGATCAGTTGCGTGCCCCAGGCGCCCGAATCGCGCATGAACGGCCAGCGCACGTCGAGCGCCATCTGCGGTAGCGCGCGCGCGCATCGACCGCGTCGGTGGGACCGAAATTCGGCTGCTGCGTTGAAATCGGTGGCGTCGTAGGTCATCGCGTCCATGTGCAGCTTCAACGTCCACAGGTCGCCGAGCGCGCCGGTGAACGGCCGGTCCCAGTCGAGGGTCAGCCGGCCGCGCTTCGTATTGGTGCCGTCGGTGCGCAGCACGTTGAAGAAGCCGGTGGCGATCGAAAGCCGGCCGCCCAGCGCGTCCGGCTGCGCCGAAATACCGGTAGCGCACATGCGGCAGCACCACCGGCAGTTCGCTGTTGACGATCGTGGTGGGATCGAGGCCCTGGATAGGACTGCGTGTCGACCCGCGCATACGCGCCTTCACCGAAGCCCTCGGCGTAGATCTGGCTGGACAACAGGGTGGAATTGATGCCGGTCGTGTTGCCGAGGCGGAAATAGTCGGAGATAGTTGGCCGACGTCGCGCGGTTGATGTTGAAGCCCCAGCGCCAGGTATCGTTCGAGGCTGAACTGTCCGTTTGCATAGATCGTGCCTTGCGGCGGACTGGTCGAGGTAGCCCACCGATCCGTTCAGATCGAGGTAGCCGTTGTTGAAGCGCCGGCGGTAGTCGACGTCGAGATCGGGCCCCGCCCGGCTCGTCATCATCGGCGTGATGGTCGCGTCGGACTGGTCGTCGATCACCCAGTAGTAGGGCTGCGCGAAGAAGGCGCCGATGTGGCTGTTGTAGCCGAAGGACGGGATCAGCAGGCCGCTCGCGCGTTTCACCGACGGATCGACGGTCCAGAAATACGGGAACCACGCTATCGGGACGCCGAATATCTGCATCTCGGCATCGGTGAATTCGATCCGCTTGTGCTGCGGTCCTCGCTCGCCGTGACGGCGCGCAACTGCCACAGCGGCGGCAGGTACGGGTTCTTCTTGCACAGGTTGCAGGTCGAATAGACCACTTTGGAGAGCTGTTGATCACGCCCCCGGTGCGCGTGCCGCCGTTGGCAGCCAGCCGGCCGTTCTGCGCCAGCCTCGCCCGCAGCATCGTGCAGCACGCCGTCGTGCATCCCATGCGTACAGCTCGGCGTAGTCGGCAAACAGCATCGTCGCCGTCGGTTCCATCAGGACGACATGGCCGGTGGCGGCGGCGACGCCGGTGGTGCGGTCGAACGTCACCTTATCGGCGCGCAGCACGTGGTCGTTCTGCCAGGCCTCGACATGGCCGGTGGCGATCACCAGGGTGCGGTCGCGTTCGTAGCGGACCCGATCGGCGGTGAAGCCGACCGGCGCCGTGCGGCTGATGCCACCCGCCGCCCGGCACCAGTGCGCCGAGTTGCGCCCGTGCCGGGACGATGGCGGCCAACAACCCGATCAGCGCCGCAGTCAGCGTTGCAACCATGCGCGCCGCCGGCGCCCGCGGCGCCCCTCGCCGCCACGCGTCGCCCGCCTCCGTCGTCAGCCGTCTTCCATGTGCAGCAGCAACGCGACGCCAGCAGCAGCCCCGCCGCCGCCGGCGCCCAGGCCGCCAGCACCACCGGCAACGCGCCCGACTGGCCGAACTCCTCCGCCAGCTTGGAGATCATGAACAGCGCGAATCCGGCCGTCACCCCGCCGCCGATCATGCGTGCCACCCCGCCGCGCCGCGCCGGGCGCATGGAAAACCCCGCCGCGACCAGCGCCATCGTCGCCGTGAGCAGCGGCAGGGCGAGCAGCGCCTGGAAATGCAGCCGGTCGCGCACCGAGGAGAAGCCGGAGCGTTCGAGCAGCGCGATGAACCCCGGCAACTGCCAGACCGACAACGTGTCCGGCGGCGCGAAGCTCTCCTGCACCCGCCGCACGGTAAGGTCGGTCGGCAGATCGATCGTGCGGGGCGGGCTCGGCAGCGCATCCGGCAGCATCACCCGGGCGGCAGCCAAGGTCCAGGCGCCATCGGCAAGCCGGGCCGACGTCGCCTCGATCCGGCTGATCAACTGACCATTGCCGTCGAGGCGGAAGACCGTGACGTCGCGGCCGGTCAAGGTCCCCCGGCGCACCGCCACGCCGCGCGCATTGAGGATCGCGACGCCGGGCCGGCCGGACGTCGCCCCCGCTCCGGCGCCGGCGGCCCCAGCATTCGTGGTCCCGGTGTTCGTGGCCCCAGCGTTCGTGGCCCCGGTGTTCGTGGCTCCAGTGTCGGCGGCCCCGGTGTCGGCGGCTCCGGTGTCAGCCTGGCGCAGCCAGAGCTGGCCGCCGTTCAGCTCAAGCGGGCCGCCGCCGGTGCTCAGGTTACGGTTGATCAACTGATTGGCGCGCGCGAACATCGCCGAGGACAGCGGGCTGACGCCGGCCGTCGCGACGGCACCGAACAGAGCCGCGCACAACACCGGCGCGGCCAGGAATTCCCAGGCGGACACCCCGGCGGCGCGGGCGACGATCAGCTCGGAGGAGCGGGTGAGCCGCCAGAAGGCGAACATCCCGCCCAGTTGCACCGCAAACGGCAGCACCTGCAGCGCCAGGTAGGGCAGCCGGAGCAGCGCGATGCCGCCCACCAGCACGAGCCCGACGCCGGGATGGCCCGAGGCGCGGCGCAGCAGGTCGATGAAGTCGAACAGGGCCACGAAGCCGGTCAGGGCGAACAAGGCGCCGACCACGGCCAGGCTGAACTGCCGGGCGATATAGATCGACAGCGTAACCGGCGCGATCACGGCGCCACCGCGCCGTCGCCGGTGGAAACCCGCCCCGGCGGACCGCGCCGCCCGCGCCGCAGCTCCGGACCCAGCAACAAGGCCAGCCCGACCAGCGCCGGCACCGTCGCCTCGGCCCAGACGAGGCCGAGCAGCGCGTTGCTGCGCGCCGCCAGATCGCCGACTCCGAGCTCGACCGCGACCAGCACGACGACCACCCCCACCGCGGCCAGCGGGCGCAACAGGCTACCGTGGCGCCGGAACGTGCCGGTCAGTACCGACAGCAGCGCGATCGCCGCATAGGCGATGGTGGAGAGCGGGCTCGACAGCCGCTTGGCCGCCTCGGCCACCCAGCGGGGCCGATCGGCCGCGGCCACGAAGGGCGGCGGGTGCAGCAGGGTGTGCAGCGACACCTCCGCCATGTTCGGCAACCGCGCCGCGCTGGACTGCCCGGTGGCGGAAAGATCGAGGACGTTGCGCTGGAACGTCAGCAGGTCCAGCCGGCCGCTGCGCGCGTCGATCTGCTGGCGCGAGCCGTCGAGCAGCAGCACCTCCGGCCCGTGCGGCCCGTCGATCAGCCGTCCCTCGCGGGCCAGCACCGTCGTCTCGGCCGCCGGGTCGCGCGCGTCGTCGATCAGGATGCCGTGCAGCACGCCATCGGGCGTGCGGGAACGGATATAGACCGTGAGCCTGGGGGAGATCTGGGTGAAAACCCCGTCCTGCAACAGAAACGCAGCGATGCGGTTGCGGATCTCCCACTGGAAATCCTGGAAGCCGCGGAAGCTCGCCGGCACGATCCAGAGATTGAGCGCATAGCCGGCCAGGGTCGCCAGCAACGCCAGAGCCAGCGCCGGCCGCGCCAGGGCGAAATCCGACCGCCCGGCCGCCCGCATCACCGTCAGCTCGCGATCGCCGGCCAGGCGCTGGTAGATGAACTGGATGACGACGAAGGTGGTGATCGGCAGCACCACCGCGACGAAGCTCGGCACCAGCAGCGCCGTCAGCTCCAGGAACACGCCGAACGACAGGCCATGGTCGACCACCAACTTCACGAAACGCAGCGACTGCGTCAGCCAGATCAGCGCGGTCAGGCCGACCGTCACCGCCACCAGGGCCGCAGCCAACTGACGAAAGATATACCAGTCCAGCCGTGACACGAACTTGCCGCCAAGCATCGTCCATCTACCCAGGTCGGGGGATCTTGACCGGAAGCCAGCAAGGCCAGGGGGCGCTGCCCCCCTGGACCCCCCGCCAGGGAACCCGTCCCCTGGACCCCATTCTTTTGGTTCCGAGCGGGTGGGGGTGTCTCGGGTCCGGGATGGGGCTGCGCGGGGCGGGCGCCGGGTCAGGGACAGGGCGCAGATGCGCCCTGTCCCTGACCCGGCGCCCGCCCCGCGCAGCCCCATCCCGGACCCGAGACACCCCCACCCGCTCGGAACCAACGGAAGGGTTCCAAGGGCGAGCCCTTGGCGGGGGTCCAGGGGGCAGCGCCCCCTGGCCTTGCTGGCTTCCTCTCGCGATTTACCCGGTCTGCCCCGGCGCCGCCATCCTGCGCAGCCAGTCGTTGGTGGCCTCCATGGCGGCGCGGGCTTTCTCCACCGAATCGGTGCAGCGCACGAACCCGTGCACCACGCCGGTGTAAAAGTCGGTCTCCACCGCCACGCCGGCGGCCCGCAGCTTGCGGTCCAACGCTTCGCATTCGCCGCGCAGCACGTCGCATTCCGCGATCTGCAGCCGGACCGGAGGCAGGCCCGCCAGGTCGGCGCGCAGCGGCGCGGCGAGCGGGTGCAGGCGGTCGGCCGCGTGCGGCACGTAGACGGACCAGTAGAACGCCATTTTCTCGGTGGTCAGGCCGAGGCCGCTGCCGTAGTCGCGGTAGCTCGGCGTATCCAGGCCGCTGTCGCAGACCGGATAGCTGGCGAGGATGCCGCGCGCGGCGGGCCCGCCCTGGTCGCGCAGCAGCAGCGCGGTGGCGAGCGCGAGGTTGCCGCCCGCCGAGTCGCCCCCCAGCAGCAGGCGGGTGCCGTCGATCCCCCACGCGCTGCCGTGCTCGGCCAGCCAGCGGACCACGGCGGCGCATTCCTCGATGGCCTGCGGGAACTTCGCTTCCGGGGACAGGGCGTAATCCACCCCCACCACCGTCACGCCGCCGCCGGCGGCATATTCGCGCATCAACCGGTCGTGGGTGTCGATCGACGCCCAGACCCAGCCACCACCATGGAAATAGACGAGCGCCGGCGCGGCGGGCTCGGCGCCTTGCACGGTCCCTTGGGGCACGGTCCCTTGGGGCATGGCCCCTTGGAGCGGACGATGCACCCGGCACTGGATGCGCCGGCCACGCGCGAACACCCAGCGGTCGGCGCTTTCTTCCATGACCGGGCCGCCGCCGGCCATGCGCATCGCCAGCGCGTCGTTCACCACCCGGTGCGGGTCGAGCGGAACCTCGAGCCTGATCGGCGGGTATCCGGCCGCCGCCACGGCCTGGTCCTGCATCCAGGCCTGCATGTCGGCGTCGAGCTTATGGGCGGGCATTGATCTACCTCCTGTCGGCGGAGCCACCATCTGTGGCAGTGTGCCGGGAGGGGGCGGCGTCCTCAAGCCTATCGAGGAGATGCCGATGTCGGCCTACCCGGCGGAACTCGCCGAACACTGGGACGCCCCGTGGGACGCGGGCGGCGAGCCGCTGGTCATCCGCCCGATCCGCCCCGAGGATGCGGCGGCCCACGATGCGTTTTTCCACCGACTCAGCCCCGAAGACGTGCGTCTGCGCTTCTTCGCCGCGGTACGCGAGCTCACGCCCGCCATGCTGGCCCGTTTCACCCGGCTGGATTACGATCGCGACATGGCGTTCATCGCGGTGCGTGCGCGCACCGGGGAGACGGTGGGTGTGGCGCGCCTGGTGCGGGAGGGCGATCGGTCCGTGGGGGAGTTCGCAGTGGTGGTGCAGCCGGACGTGAAGGGACATGGGCTGGGGCAGCATCTGATGGAACGGCTGCTGGCCTGGGCCTGGGCGCATGGCGTCGAGCGGGTGGTGGGCGAGATCCTGGCGTGGAACGTGCCGATGCTCGATCTGGCGCGGCATCTGGGGTTCCGGCTGAGCCACGTGCCGGGCGACCCGGGGGTGATCGAGGCGGTGCTGGACCGGCCGGAAACCGCGCCGGCGTGCGAGGGCCGCACGGCGGTAGCCGCGTGAGCGTGCTGCCGGCGCTGCCACGCCGGCTGCTGCTGGGCGGGGCGGCAGCGCTGGGCGGATGCAGCGTGCTGCCGCAGCCCGCCTACGTGCAGCGGACGGTGTGGCCGCTGATCGTGCGCCGGCCTGCGGTCCTGCCGCCGCGGGCGCGCGGGAAGGTGCTGGTGGTGCGGGACCTCACGCCGGGACCCGGGCTCGATCAGCCCGGGGTGCAGTGGCTGCGCGCGGACGGCAGCCTGCATGTCGATTTCTACAACCAGTGGGCGGTGCCGCCGGCCGAGGGGATCACGGACGATCTGCGCCGATGGCTCGCCGCTTCGGGGCTGTTCGCGGCCGTGGTCGGCCCGGACAGCGGGTTGACGGGCGATCTGGTGCTGGAGGGGGAGCTGACGGCGTTCCTCGGCGATCCCGCGCACCAGCAGGCGCGGGCGGCGCTGGCGCTGGTGCTGATCGGGGCGCGCACGACGCCGACACGGCTGCTGATGCAGCAGACCATCGCGGCGCAGGCGCCGGTCGAGGCGACCACCCCGGCGGGGATGGTGGCCGCATTGCTGGCGGCGCTGCGCGCCGTTCTGGCCGGCACGGAGGCGCGGGTGCGGCGGTTCGCCGCGGGGTGAATTCGCCGCCGGGAAACGCGCAGATCGCCGCACCCGTTTCCCTGATGCCGTGGTGGCCCGAGGTTGCCGTCCGCCAGGGCGGGGCGCGCCAAGAGGCGCGTCGGACTTTCATTGCCTCGGAGGGCGTCGCCTACGAATCCCCCGAGGATATTTGAACAAGGAAATCGCAATCGACCTCGGTCGATGTTCGCCCGCAGGCGCGGCTTCTCGACCGGCTCCGCCAGCAGGTCCAGCTTGCGGCCGAGCCGTTCCGCCAAACGCCGCTCCAAGGCCCCGAGCCCAAGAAGGACCTTCATGCCGGGCAGTAAGACACGCGGCGGCACGGCGAGCGATGCCGGGCTGGATGTGTGGCGATTTACAAGGGCTGAAACGAATTGCGGCGCCCGAAGGCGCCGCAAACGATAAAATCGTGCGCTACGCTCAGGAGTGCTTGAAGCGGACAAACCCGAGACCCAGCAGCCCGCTGGCAAGAAGCGCCATCGACGCGGGCTCCGGCACGGACGGCGGGGCCGGCGGCGCGGCGGCCGGCGTGGCGACCGTGGCGCTCAACGAAAAGCTGCCGAGATTGTCCGGACCAAGGGGCGCCGCACCCGTTTCGGTAAACGACAGGGTCATGCTCATCGTCTGGTCAAGACCGGCAAGCGTCCCGGCGCCGACGAAATCGCCAACTTCGTAAACCGAGACGGTTTCGGTGCCGGTGCCGGAGCTACCCGTAGTACCCGTGACATGCGGGCTATATGTGGTGGCGCCGATCGTCACACTGCTGCTGGCAGTGAAGGTGCCGATACCGGAAGACAGGACCAGCCCTGCCAAATTGCCGAAATCAAGGCTGGTGTTGTTGATGATGGAAGTCCCGTCGCTTCCCATGCCGGCCAGAGCCCCCGTCCCGCCAGACCAAGCAAAACTGCCCAACCCGTTGCCCGCGAGCGTCAAGCTCCCCCCGCTTGACGCCAGGGTCAGCAAATCCTCGTTCTGAACCGCGTTAACCGCCGGAACGTTGATCGAAGCCGAGCCAGGGGTGGCATTTGCTACACTCGGCACAGCAGCGACTGCCAAGACCGCCCCCGCGCCGATCACCGCGCCGCGCATCCATGAAGAGATAGAAGACGTCATCTCACCGAACCTCGGTTATGTGTGTGCCGCGCAGCCGACCCGTCGCCTGCCGCTGGAACGCATAATACCGTTAACAGACGTTTAGGGAAGCGAAAAATACAGGCGTCCCAAAAAAAATTCACCGGCCTCCCGAACGGTTCCCGCGGGCAGACATCTCCCACCCCCCCAACAGTCACCAGGGGTATTCGCGCAATAGATTGATTTTTCGGTATAAAATAGCTCCGCCCCCCCCCCAGATCGAGCGGCCCAACCGCCCGCTCCGCCGCCGCCTCACGCCATCGTGCCGGGCGTACCTTCGCCCGGCCGACCGCAACGACCGATACGGCGGCGGCGGACCATGTTCCAGGCGTGCCCCCGCTACATCAGCCACGCCTCTCTCCCGCGCGCTGCTGGAGAGGCGGCGCGCCGGGGGTTCAAGCGCTTGCCGTGCCGCAAGCGCCAGGCCCAGGCCGTGGCGATCGCGGCACCGCCCGACGGCCAGTCCCGAATCACGGGGAAGCCGTGCCGCAGAGCGCTCGCGCATCTCGCACCCGGGCGGTTACAGAGCTATTTCATGACGGCTTGCACAGCGCCGCCTTGGCCACCGCCAGATCAGCCATCGCTCCGGAGCGGTGCCCCGCCACCGGAGGAACGGCAAGCGGCCATAAAGAGGCCCCCCGCGCAGCGCCACCCGCGCGTATCGCCCCTTGCCGCCAGCAATTCTCGTTTGCCGGCGAAGGGGCGGGCGCGCGGCAGGAAGCAAGTTCCACCACGGAGGCACGGAGGCACGGAGGCACGGAGAAGGCCGAGGCCGTCGCGGACTCCCTACCCTTCTCCGTGTCTCCGTGGTGGAACTTGCTTCCTGCCGCGCGCCCCGGTCATGCGCGCATGCTTGGCAGAATGAGAATTGCTGCCGCCCGCACAAACCTGTTGCCTCGCCCCGGGCAAATGTTCTATATATGTTCGCAACCCATGACCCCCACCCCCCTCCTCGACCGCCTGACCAGCCTCATCGCCTGGCTGGCCGACCGCATCGGCGGCTTCTGCGATCCGGCGGGGCGCGATCCGGCGGCGGGCCTGGCAGCCGCGCACGCCGGCGCCCTGCTGGCCCGGCTGCGCCATCTCGCCGCCCGGTTCCGCGCCGTCGCCTCCACCCCGATCCCGCCCCCGAAGCCCGCTCCCAAGCCGGCCGAACCGAGATTCGTGCCCACCCACAGCCTGCGCTTCGCTCCGGCGGACCCGCCGCCCGAGCGCCCTGGGCTGCCGCGGACCTGGCGCTGGCTGCTGCGGCTGCTCCCGCAAGCCGCCGCCGGCCGGGCGCAGATGGAAGACCTGCTGCGCGACCCGGCGATGGCCGACCTGCTGGCCGCCGATCCCCGGCTGGGGCCGATCCTGCGCCCGCTTGGCTGGATGCTCGGGGTGGATCGCGCGCTGCTGCCCGCCTCGCGGCGGCGGCGCCGGCCGGTGATCCTGGTGCCCGGCGGGCGCGCGGAGGCCGAGGCGGCGGCGGCCGACTACGCCAGCGCCCGGGCGAAGGGCGTTTCCGTGACGGACATCATCGCGTTGTGGTGCCTGCCCGCCGCTTGTGGGCGGGACCGGCGGCCGGTCTGGCGCGGGTGCGCGGGGCTGGCGCTGGCGGATGGGACGCAAATTCCGGGCTGAGCGGGGGCGGCGGACGCGCGGCCTTATTGTTGCGATATCGAACTTAATCGTCACCCCCCCTCGGGGGGCTTCGGTCAGTATCCGGCGGCAATTCTCGTTTTGCCGGCGAAGGGGCGGGCGAAACGCAAAAGCAGGTTCCGCCACGGCGGCACGGAGAAGGCCGACACTGTCGCGGACTCCCGACCCTTCTCCATGCCTCCGTGCCGCCGTGGTGGAACGTGCTTCCCGCCGCGCGCCCTGGTCATGCGCTCATGCCTGGCAAAATGAGAATGGCTGCGTGCCCTGCGAACTACGTGACCTGACCACGACCTTGCAGTGCAACTCCGCCTGCGTCGAAGGCGCTGACGACGGCGGGTTCGGCGTGTTCTTTCCCGACCTGCCCGGCTGCATCGGCATCGGTGCCACGATCCAGGAGGCCGCTGGCCGCCGCCAAAGCCCTCGCCTTGCACGTCGAGGATCGCGCCACGATCCCACCGCCCTCAACTCCGGAAGCCCGGCGCCGGAACAATGTTCGCCGCCTTCGCCGGCCCTATGCGGGTGGCCAGAGCGGAACGTCCGCCTTCCCTCCCACGCTCTCTCCCCCGGGCGCCGCCCCGGCCAGCCAGTCCTCGCACCGCAGTCCCTCTACCCGCCGGAACGCACCCAGGTTGCCGGTCACCACCATCAGCCCCAGGCTCCGCGCATGCCCGGCGATCAGCGCGTCGTAGGCGCCGATCGTCTCCCCCCGCCGTTCCAGGGCCGCCCGGATCTCCCCGGCATGGGACGCCGCCGCCGGATCGAAGGCGAGCACCTCCAGCCGAGCGGCGAACCGCTCCACTTCCTGCCGGTTCTCCAGCGGGCGCGCGGATTTCGCCGCGCCGTGCAACAGTTCCGCCAGCACCACCGCCGAGGTGCAGAGCGCCGCCGCCTCGGCGTTGAAACGCGCCCGCAGCCCCTGCGGGCGGTCGCGCAGCAGGCGAATGCAAAGATTCGTGTCCAGCAGGTAGCGCAGCATCAGAACCGCTCGCGCAACTCCGCCCGCGGCTCGTCCCGCTCCGGCAGGTCAATCCCCGGGGCATCGAAGAAGTCGTCCCACACCGCATCCACCGGCACGATCACGCGCCGTGCGCCGTCCCGCAGGACAGTCACCTCGTGGACCCCGGGCGGAAACGCGACCGCCTTCGGCAGACGCACCGCCTGCGAGCGATTGGATCGGAACAGGGTCGTACAACTCATGACAGAAATGCCTCCCGGAATGGCGAGGACCGATAGCGTCCAGATAGGATATCCCATTGAGATATACAAACGGCCGCTACTTTCACCGAAATCCTCGTCCGTACAATGCGTCGCCTCGACCGACCTCCTCGGTATGGCGGAAAGGCGCCTGCACGCACGGGGCACGTCGGCAATGTTGCCGGCAAAAACGACACGTGCCCACCCTACTCCGGCTCGATATCCCCCACCCGTTCCAGGTCCGCCACCGTCCGCCCGGTCGCGTCCACCGACACCGCATCGGCGTAGCGCATCCCGAACACCACGTCGTCGGCCCCGTAATCGTGCATGTCATGCACCTCGGCGGCCAGGGTCGGGTCGCGCGCGGTCACCGCCAGGAACAGCCGCACCTCCTCGGCCCGCAACCGTGCCGGGTCGTATCCCGCCAGGGGGCTCGCCTCGTCCAGCACATGCATCAGGGTCCAGGTCAGGCCGAAGATCGGGATCCGTGCGCGCATCAGCGGCAGCTCATGGATGCGGCGGTAAAACTGCCCCTCCGCCGAGCGCTCGGCGATCAGCGCGTAGAACCGCGCCACCCCGTCGACCAGCAGGCTGGTCCGCCCGTTCGCGATGCGGATCATCAGGGTGGGCCGGCCGTTGTGCCGGGTGACCACCGCCTGATCCGCATAGAGGATTTTGGCACGCGGCCGGGAAAACCGCACGAAGGTCAACCCCGTCGCCAGCGCGGTGAACATCATGCCGGTGACGATCTCCGTGGCCGAGACCACGTGCCCATACGTCGTCAGCGGCGCCATCCGCCCGTAGCCGACCGTGGCCAGGGTTTCCATGCTGAAGAAGAAGGCATCGCCGAACGAACCCGGTCGCGCGTTCTCCAGGCACCCGGGCACCGCCCAATAGAGCGTCGCGAAGCCGGCGTTGACCGCCAGATCCAGCGCGACCAGCAGGGCCAGGAACCGCGGCCAGGTCAGTCCCACCGCCACATGATAGGGATCGCGCCAGTCGAACCGCACCGCGCCGCGCTTGCCGAGCTCGTAGGCCCCGGCCCGCAACTGCATTCTGCCCGCCCGGCTCCTCTCCGGTCGGAGCTGTGCGCTACGCCTCATGCCGCCGCACCTCATGCCAGGAGACATCATGCCAGCGGACATCATGCCGCGGGGCATCACACCCGGGCGCACCGGGTTCCGGGCCGGCGGGAATGGTCGGAGTGAGAGGATTCGAACCTCCGGCCCCTGCGTCCCGAACACAGTGCTCTACCAGGCTGAGCTACACTCCGGCCGACGCGGCACCACGGCCGCGAGGGGCGCATATAGCCGCCGGCCGTCCCGCCGGCAAGCGCGTTTCCCGAGGCCTCGCCTGCCAGGACGAAGCAGGTGCATGCTCGCCTTTTCCCCCTCCCCTGCGACAGGGCGGACAGCGACCCCGATCCTGCTTACACTTCCCCGCCCCATGACCCTTCCCCGCCCCCCCTTGCGCGAGGTGATCGCCCGCCACGGCCTCGCCGCCCGGCACGCGCTCGGCCAGCATTTCCTGCTCGACGCCAACCTCACCGCCCGGATCGTCCGCCTCGCCGGCGATCTGGGCGGCCGGCATGTCATCGAGGTGGGGCCAGGCCCGGGCGGCCTCACCCGCGCCCTGCTCGACAGCCCGGCCGCCTCGGTGACCGCGATCGAGATCGATCCGCGCGCGATCGCCGCCGTGCAGGAACTGGCCGCCACCGACCCCGGCCGGCTGCGCGTGGTCGCCGGCGACGCCCTCGCGCTCGACCTCGCCACGCTCACCCCGGCGCCGCGGCGAATCATCGCCAACCTGCCCTATAATATAGCAACGCCGCTGCTGATCGGCTGGCTGCGCCAGGCCGCCGCGTTCGAGAGCCTCACCCTCATGTTCCAGCAGGAGGTCGCGGACCGCATCGCCGCGCCTCCCGGTTCGCGCACCTACGGGCGGCTGTCGGTGCTGGCGCAGTGGATCTGCGACGTGGAACTCGGCCTGCGCCTGCCGCCGGCGGCGTTCGTGCCGCCGCCGCAGGTATTCTCGGCCGTCGTCTGCCTCACGCCGCGTGCCGTCCAGCCGGACCCGGCACGCTTCGCCGCGATGGAACGCCTGACCGCGGCGGCCTTCGGCCAGCGGCGCAAAATGCTGCGGGCTGCATTGCGCAGTGCACTCGGGCCGGCCGCCGCGGACCTGCTGCGCGACGCCGGCATCGCCCCTGAACGCCGGGCGGAAACCCTCTCGGTGGCGGAATTCGACCGCCTCGCCACCCTGCTCCCGCTCTCGGGCATGCTGCACTGCAAATAATCCTACCTTGACGGTCGGGAATTACGGCCTGTATCTCTGCGGCAGACCACCGGAGCCCCGTGATGTCCGAGCCGTCCGATACGACCGCCGCCGCCCGCGCCTTCATCACCCTGGCCGGGGCGCACAGATGGCGGCAGCGGCAGGCGGAGATCGCCCGGCTCGCCGTGGCCGGCCCGCGCGCCGGCCGGTCGGCCCGCCAGCACCATGTGGTGGAACGCACTCTGGCCCGCCTCGCCCGCGGCACGCCCCCCGCCGGCCCGGCGGAGGCGGCCATCGCCGCGCTCGCGGCCGCCGCCGTCACGCTCGCCGCCCGGCTGAGCGCGGCGGGGCGGGTGCGGCTGGCCGAGGCGCTCGCCACCGCGCTCAGCGGCGAGGAAACCCTGGTCCCGCTGTTCCACCTGCTGCGCACCGCGGCGCTGCAACGCGCCCGCGGCTTCGACATCCGTTTCACCGGCCTGGAGGAAGGCACGCCGTTCGACCTGCTGCTCAGCCGCGGCGGCGCCGAGGCGGAGGTGGTCTGCGACGTCGTCTCCGCCGAGGCCGGCCACCCGCTGTCGCGCGCCGCCTGGCTGCGACTGGCCGACCGGATCGATTCCGACCTGCAGACCTGGCTCGCCGACCACCCGGGCCGCTACCTGCTGAAAATGACCCTGCCGGACGGGCTCGCCGACGATCCGCCGAACGGCGCCGCGCTCGCCGCCCTGCACGCGCGCATCCGCGACATGCTGGCCCGCAGCGCGCGGACCGAGCAGGACGCGGCGGTGGTGCTGCGGCTCGACCCGCTGCTGCTCGCTGGTGCGCAGGCCGAGCCCGCGGGGATGATGGCGCTGCTGCGGCGGGACTTCGGGCCGGAAGCCCAACTGGCCGCGATCGCCGCCGGCACCGGGCTGTTCGTGCTCGCCGCCCGCGCCGGCCGGGCCGACGAGGTGGCGGGCGCGCTGCGCCGGCGCATGGCGGACCTCGCGCCCATCCGGCTGTCCGGCCGCCGCCCGGGCATCCTGGCGATGTTCGTCGAGGACACCGACCGCGGCGAATGGCGCGGCCTGCGCGAGCGGCTGGAACTGGAAGGCGAAGCCCGCCAGTTCCTCACCCATCCCGATGCCCGCCCGGTGGTCGCGATCACCTGCGCTTCGCGGCTGGAGCTGTTCGGGATGAGCCCGCCGGACGCGGCCGAGGGCGGCGAGCTGCGCTTCCGCAACCCCGCCCACCCGGCGGCAAGCCTGGCGGCGCTGGCGCCCGCGGTGCTGTCGTCGGTCTGAGCGGGATCGCCGGACGGGATCCGGCCGCGCTCGAAGAGTACACTTGGCTGCGCCGCGTACGCCCAAGGGTACGGTTCAGGCCAATCCTTCGTTCACGCCTTCCCGCGCCGCCTGGAGCGCCCGCCAGATCCGCTCCGATGTCGCCGGCATGTCGAGATGGCGCACGCCGCACGGCGCCAGCGCGTCCAGCACCGCATGCATCACCGTCTGCGGCGCGATCATCGCCCCGGCCTGGCCGGAGCCCTTCACGCCGAGCGGGTTGGCCGCGGTCGGATGTTCCGATAGCGTCACGCGTAAATCCGGCAGGTCGGCCGCGCGCGGCAGCGCGTAGTCCATCAGGCTGCCGGATAGGAGCTGGCCCGAGACCGGATCGTAGACGGTACGTTCCAGCAGCGCCTGGCCGATCCCCTGCGCGAGCCCGCCCTGCACCTGGCCCACGGTGAGCAGCGGATTGATGAGGCGGCCGAAATCGTCGACGGCGAGATAGCGGTCGAGGATGACGAGGCCGGTTTCGGGATCGATCTCCACCTCTGCGACATGGCAGCCGGAGGGGAAAGTGAAGACGTCGCAGATATTGTCCGCCTGCGTATCGAGCGGCACGGTGCGGTCGGGGTCGGCGGCGATCGCGGCCAGGGTGACGGCGCGGCCGTCGGGCGTGCGGAAGGCACCGTCGGCGTAGGCGAGATCGTCCGCGTTCGCCTGCAGCAGTCGCGCGGCGAGCGGGCGGGCTTTCGCCAGCAGGGCGTCGATCGCATGCACGAGCGCGGTCCCGCCCATATGCATCGACCGCGCACCGCCGTGGCCGCCGCCGGTGCGCACCTGCGCGGTATCGGCCTGCACGTAGCGGAACGCGGCGAGGGGCAGGCCGAGGCGCGCCGCGGCGATCTGCGTGTACGCGGTCTCGTGGCCCATGCCGGTGGACTGGGTGCCGACGACCAGGGCGATGGTGCCGTCGGGGTCGAAACGGATTTCTGCGGCCTCGTTCGGTTGTCCGCGGGAGGTTTCGAGATAGCAGGCGACGCCCTGGCCGCGCAGCCTGCCGCGCGCGGCGGCAGCTTGCTTGCGCGCCGCCAGACCGGGACGGTCGGCGGCAACCTCGGCGGCATCGAGGTTGGCGATGAAGTCGCCGCTGTCGATCGTGGTACCCAGGGCGTTGCGGTACGGGAACGTCGCGATCAGGTTGGCACGGCGGAGCGCGAACGGATCGTGGCCCAGGGTGCGCGCCGCGGCTTCGATCAGGCGTTCGGTGAGGTAGTTGGCCTCCGGCTTGCCGGCGCCGCGGTAGGCGTCGATCGGCACGGTGTTGGTCAGCACGCCGCGCACGTCCATGTGCGCGGCTGGGATGGCGTAGGGCCCGCCCATGGCGGTGGCGGGCGCGTTGGTGGAGGTGCCGGGACCGAAGCCGGCGACATGCGCGCCGAGATCGGCGATCGTTTCGACATCCAGCGCCAGGAAGGTGCCGTACGCGTCGAGCGTGAGGCGGGCAGTGGTGCGGTTGTCGCGGCCCTGCGCGGTGGAGACGAAATCCTCGGCGCGGTCGGCGATCCATTTGACCGGGCGGTGCAGGCGGCGGGCGGCCCAGAGCAGCAGGACATATTCGGGATAGACCGCGTTCTTCACGCCGAAGCCGCCGCCGACTTCGGGGGCGTTGACACGCAGCGTTTCGGGGGGTTGGTGGAAGATCGCGGCGAGCGTGTCGCGGATGCCGTGCACGCCGGCGCCGCTGATGATGAGGTGCTGCCCGCCGGCCTCGGCGATGGCGCCGCGCGGTTCGATCGGGACGACGATCAGGCGCGGGTTGACGAGATCGAGCGTGACACTGTGCGCGGCGGCGGCGAAGGCGGCATCCACCGCCGCGCGGTCGCCTTTGCGGAAGCGATAGGCGAGGTTGCCGGGAGCTTCGTCGTGCAGTTGCGGCGCGTCGGGGGCGAGCGCGGCGGCGGCGTCCGTCACGGCGGGGAGCGGGTCGTAGCGGACGGCGATCCGCTCGGCGGCGTCGCGCGCTTGGGCCGCGCTGGCGGCGACGACGAAGGCGACGGGCTCGCCCACGTGGCGTACGCGATCGAACGCGAGAGCGAAACGAAGCGGCACGATCATCGGGTCCACGGTGGCGACCTGCGCGGTGCAGGGCAGCGGGCCGAGCGTATCGGGGGCGAGGTCGGCGGCGGTGAAGACGCCGGTGACGCCGGGGCTGGTTCGAGCGTCCATGATGTCGATGCCGACGATACGGGCGTGGGCGTGCGGAGAACGGACGATGGCGACGTGCAGGAGGTCGGGCGGCGTGATGTCGTCGATATAGGTGGCGGCACCGGTCAGCAGACGCGGGTCTTCAAGGCGGCGGGCGGCGCGCGGGTCGGACCATGCGTCCGGCGCGTCGGTCATCACACGCTACCCGCGCGCTCGATCACGAGCACGCGCGCCGCGCCCAGCGGGTGGGCAACGTGCTCGTCCCCATCCTCGGCGTGAAAGATGTCGCCGGGATGCAGGCGGTGGGTTCGCTCGCCGGTCGCATCGCGCACGTGCATGTCGACCACGCCGTCCAGCACGACGAAGACCTCCGGGCCATCGTTGATGTGCCATTCGTAGGGTTGGTCGGTCCAATGCAGCCGGACGGTCGCCGGGTCGATGCGGGCGATGTCGCGCGCGTCCCAGGCGGTATCGGGGGTGAAGTCGGTTGGTCTGATCACGCGCATGGTCACTCCTGCTCACGGCGGGCAGTGGCGTCCGCGCACGCTTCCCTGCGTATCCGGCACGCGGCTCGTGCCGACAGCATAGCGGATGGTGGCCCGGAGAGCACCTGCGGGATGATCCAACCTACTCGCGCCGGCCCATCGATCGCACCGACGTTAGAACGAAATGCCTGCGCGTGGGCGCTCCTCCATCAGTCGCCGCGCCGCCATCCAGCGCTGCGAGCCGAACAACCCCTGCAACAGCCCCGGCACATACAGATCCGCGTCCAACCGAGGAAAATACAGGCCAAGACCGGTCGGGCTGATCTCGATCTCTTCAAGATCTGCCGTGGTCGCCCGCTCCAACCCCTCGGCGTCGTGCGGCGCGAACATCACCTCGAGCCCGGTGTTCAGGCGGATCACCACCCGCCCGCGCCCGCGGTCGTAGCGGGCAGCGACCGCCGTCGCGGTATGACGCAAGTCCTCCGCCAGCCGCGCTTCCGCCTCCTGCACGTCCCGCTCAGTGATCCCCATGCAAGTCCCTCCATTGCGCGCACAGCGCCGGCGCCCTACAGCCCCGCCCGCTCCGCCACTCCCAGCTCGGCTGCCAACTTCCGCAGCCCCTCCCACGTCGACTCCTCAATCGGAATCCCACCCGCCCGCCGTTCCTTCTCCCGCTCGAACTCGACCTCCCCCGGATAATACACCCGCTCGAACCCGGCCGCCGGCGGCGTCGCTTTCAGATAGGCCGCGAACTCCGTCACCTCCCGCTTGAACACTCCCAGATCGCGGAACGCTGCCACGTTGAACACCGCAATGAAACACCCGTCGTTGTGCCGCCCGGTCGGTTCCACCCCGAAGCCCAGCCCCGTCAGCAGACCGGAGAAGATCTCCACCATCGCCGCCAGGCCGTAGCCCTTGTATCCTTCCGCCCCGCCCAGCGGCAGCAGCGCGCCGCCCTTGCGCAACTGCGCGGGATCGTTGGTCGGCCGGCCCTCGGCGTCGATCAACCAGCCCGACGGCACCTCCTTGCCGCGCGCGATCGCCACGCCGATCTTGCCGGCCGCCGCCGCGGACGTTGCCATGTCGAAGAACAGCGGGCCTTCCAGATCGGACGGCACGGCGAAGCAGATCGGGTTGGTGCCCAGCCGCGCCTGCGCGCCGCCGAACGGGGCCACATGTTTCGGGCTGCGCCCGGAATCCGCGGTGATCATCGCGATCATCCCCTCCGCCGCCGCCATCAGCGGATAGGACGCGAGCCGCCCGATGTGCCCCTGGCGGAACACCGTCGTCGCCGCCACGTTCTGCGTCTTCGCCTTCGCGATCGTGTGGCGCATCGCCCGTTCGGTGACGACATAGCCGAAGCCCCAATGCCCGTCGACCACCGTCGTCGTCGGCGTCTCCTGCACGATCTGCCAGGGCGCGTCGGGGACGATGTGGCCCTTCTTCACCCGGTCGATATAGGTCGGGATCAGCATGATACCGTGACTGTCATGGCCGGCCAGGTTGGCGGCGATCGACAGCCGCGCGATCAGCGCGGCATCCGCGGGCGGCGTCCCGGCGCCCTCCAGCAGCGCGCGGGCGATGGTTTCCAGCTTCTCGGCGGCGACGTTGGGCATGGTTTCCTCCTGGCTTCTGCGGCACCGGCCAGTATTCCCAACCGGGGCGCTCCCGCCTAGCCTGCCCCCAACGAACGCAGGAGGGAACCATGGCCACCGAAGCGACCCTGCTGGTCGGCACCGCCGCCACCAAGGACGGTGGCGCCGGCGGGCTGTTCCGGCGCGAACCCGGCGGGACCTGGCAGCACGTCTTCACCGCCGCCGACGTGCACGCCATCACTCCGCACCCGACCGAGGCGGACACGATCTTCCTCGGCAGCAAGGACGGCCCCTACGTCAGCACCGACCGCGGCGCGCGCTGGGAGCGGGTCGGGTTTCCCGATCGCGGCGTGCAGGTGTGGTCGATCCTGCTCGATCCGGCCGATCCGCGCATCGTCTATGCCGGCGCATCGCCAGTGGGCGTCTATCGCAGCACCGACGGCGGGGCGCATTTCATCCGCCTGCCCGATCCCGCGCTCCCAGATCGGGTCCGCATGGACTTCCCCTGCCGGGTCATGCGCTTCGCCGCGCATCCCACGCACGCCGGCGAGCTCTACGCCACCCTGGAGGTGAACGGTGCCATGCGCAGCACCGACGGCGGCGAGACCTGGCACGATTGCAGCGCCGACCTCGTGCGGCTGGCCGAGGACCCGCACCTGAAGAGCCGTATCTTGAGCGATACCGATACGGAAGGAATGCTCGACGGCCACGCGATCGCGATGACCTCGGCGGATCCGGATGCGGTCTACCTCGCCGTGCGGATGGGCATCTTCCGCAGTACCGACCAGGGGCGAAGCTGGCAGGATATCGAGGTGGGGCGGTTCTCACCCTTCACCTACGGCCGCGACATAAGGATCGCGCCGACCGATCCGGGCGTGATGTACGCCGCGCTCAGCGTGGCGGCACGCAGCGCCGCGGGGTCATTGTGGCGAAGCGGCGACCTGGGCGAAAGCTGGCAGCGGTTCGACAAGGTCACGCCACACGCGACGGTGATGGGGATCGGGCTGCATCGGACCGACCCCGGCCAGGTCGCGATCGCCGCGCGCGGGGGCGAGGTGTTCGCCACCGCCGACGCCGGCGCCACCTGGGCGGAGCTGCCTCTGCCACCCTCTGGGCGCGACGCCTACGCGATCGCTTGCGTCTGAAAGGATTCCCGTCATGAAGGGTTATGTGCTGGCCGAGGTCGAAGTGACCGACCCCGCCATGTTCGAGCGGTACCGCCCGCTGGCCGCCGCCTCCATCGCCGCCTTCGGCGGGCGCTACCTCATCCGCGGCGGCGCGGCCGAACGGCTGGAAGGCGACCGCCCGACCCGCCGCGTCGTGCTGCTGGAATTCGCATCCCCCGAACGCGCGCGGGAATGGTATCACTCGCCGCAATACCAGGAAGCCCAGGCGATCCGGGAGCACGCCGCGCGTACCGATCTGTTTCTGATCGACGGCCACGATCCGGGCTGAGGGGGCTCGGCTGGTCCGTTCCGGGCCGTCACCGGTGCGCCGGCGTCGGCGCCGCCCGCGCGACGATACCGGACGTTGCCGGGACGCACGCCGGGCTTGCCTTCGCGCGCCCGGCCGGGCAACGCTGGTCCGGCATGCGGTGGGTGATCCTGGTTCTTGCGCTCGCGGTCTTCGTGGCCGCCATGATCTTGGACACCGCAGCGCTGTTGCGGATTGCCGCGTACTACGGGGGGGTCCTGCTGCGCACCCATCCCTGGGCCGTGGCGGCGGTGGTGGGCATAGGTACTCGCCGCGCTGGCCTGGCCGCATCGCCCCTGGCCGCACCGCGGGTCGCGTCGCTCCCGCCGCCGAGGCAAGCGCCGTGCAGGACGCTCGCGGGGGCGTTCGCGGCCCCGCCCGCCCGCCGGCGGGTCGGCGAAACGGGCGCGTGCCGCGGCGGCCCGGCCCGCGGAGACGGCGGTGGGCAAATCGCCGGCCGGCAAATCTTCCGCCGAGAAATCAGCCGCCAAGTCATCCGCCGGCAACCCTCCTGCCGGCAAGGCACCTGCTGCGGAGTCGCCCGTGGGAAAATCCGCCACCGGAAAATCCCCCACGGGCAAAGCCACCGACGCGAAATCCAATCGCGGCGCCTGCCCCGCTGGCAACCCGACCGCTGGCAAATCGCCCACTGGCAAATCGCCCCCTGGCAAATCCGCCCCTGGCAAATCCCCTACCGAGGAATTCTCTTCGGTCGGCAAACCGCCCGCCGCCACGCCCCCGGGTGAGCCGCCCGCCGCTCGCAAGCCCCGCGCACCGCGTCGCCGGAGCGTCGCGCCGGCCGCACCGATGGCGCGGTCCACCGCGACCATAGGTCCGTTCCGGACCTGATCGGCCTAGCCGTCCCAGCCCCCGGTGGGGCGCGGCATGTTCGTGCTCCACGGGTGTGCGCCGGCGCCCCAACCGCCCCGATGGGCGTATATTCCGAAGCCGCGCCGCAGCCCCCGAATTGCCGTGTTGTACAACCCGCCGGGTGGGGTCAGATGCCTATTTTCCGATCACCGGCCTTCCCGTCGCGAGCACGCGCGGGTACGACCACCAAGTGCAGCCGCGCGTCCCCTCCGGCTCCATCTGCCCGAGCGGAGTGATCTCCCCGGTCTGCGCCCCGCCCGGGTCGAGCCGGAACGATCCCGTCATCGACGCCGCCGCGGCTTGCGCCAGCCGCATGGGCGCCAGCGCCAGCAGGGCAACAAGCCCGGCCAGAACGCAACGCATGGCGGATATTGGAGGTCCCTCCTCCGGCTCCGGACCGCGGCAGCCTGCATTTGTTGCAGAATGGGCCCGACGGCCGGACCGCGGCAGCCCGCGGGCGGAGGTTATCACCGCGTTCCGGAAGCAGGCACGCGCGTCTGGCTGGGGCGGGAGGAGCGTTATGTCCCGGATTCCGCCAATGGCCTGATTCCGCTCGCAAAATCGATGGCTGTGAGGGGCTGTTTTGGCGCCTGTGTAGCACTGGACTGCTACACAGAACGGCGGGATTCGTCAACGGACCGGGCGCGACGGCCCCTTGGGGGGCCTAGCATTGGGGGGATTCCAGGCAGCCGCCAGCCCGTCCCCGCTTTCCACCCCGCCTCTTGGCGGGGCGGAGCGGAGCGGAGCACCCTGGCCGCCGGAATGGCGCTATACAACGCCAAGGGAGGCGGCCAGGGTGTGGTAAGCGGGGGCGGGCCTCCCCTGGTCGCTGCGCGCCGATCGGGCGGAAAAATCATGGGCTGGCCGAAAAAATCGTTGACGGCGGGCCATGCCCCGGTCACGCTGATTTTGCGGCCGTTCCGGTCGCTGAACCGCCGCGCAGGCGGCTCACGAACATGCATCCTTAGGCAATGTAGCCGCCGCGCAGGCGGTCGAAACCCCGCCTCACGGCGGGGTTTTTTGTTTTTTACATGCCGTACCCGACCGCGCGCCGCGGCGGCGGTCGAACCCGCGCTGCCTCCGCAGCTTCGGCCTTGCAGCGGCGCTGCCAGATCGCGGCGGCGGCCTGCGCGGCGGTGGGGTCGCCCGCCGCCGCGGCGGCAATCGTGTCGGGGTCGCCAGCCAGGGCGGCTGCAGTCGCAAGCCGTGCAGCGGCCAGCGCGGCCGCTGTGGTGGCCTGGGCTTCGGCGGCGTGAAGCGCGGCAACGGCGGCCTCGCGCGGGTCCTCTGGTGAACCGGCGGCGGGGCGAGCCCCGGGGGAGGGCTGCGGCGGCGCGTGCGGTGGCTCGGCTAGGGTCCGCCAAGCAGCTTGCACCTCCGGTTGCCGAGACCATTCTGCACGCGCGCGCTCTGCTTCCCGGAGCGCAGCGGGAAGCGCTTTGCGCGCGGCCTGCCGGTCGGCCTGATAGTCGGCGGCGGCCCAGGCTGATCGCCGTGCGGCGGCCTCGGCCTCTGTCCGCAGCCGGGTCTGATCGGCCGCGGCTTTGCGACCGATCACGATCCATCCGAGCCCAGTCAAGGAGTGCACCCGGGCGTGCACCCGGGCCGCCACATGGGCGGTCTTGGCGGCAGCGGCGGCTTTGTCAGCGCGGGCCTGCAACCGCGCCAGGGCTTCATCGGCGCTGCGGCGGATGGTCAGCGCGTCCGGTGGCGCGGAAGCCACCACCCGCTCCGCCACCTCCCTGGCAGCGGCGGCATATCTGCGGGCGGCTTCGGCTGGATCGCGTTCTGCCAGCCTGTCCGCGGCCCGTTGCCGCCGCCGGGCCACCTCCTGCGCGGCCTGATCACCGGCTGCCGCACGGCGTCGAATCCAATCGTCCAGAGTCTCAGTCGCACGCGGCGGCCGGATCAGAGCTCGGACCAGATGTGCAGCCCGCAGCCTCACGCGGTCGCGTTGCGCGGCGGCATCGGCTGCGGCGAGGCTAAGGTCGCGGACCAGGCTCCGCCGGGTGTCCCGGAACACCCGGGACCGCTGCGACTTGTGAGCCTCGCGCAAGGCGGCTTCGGACTGGCGGCCCGCCTGCCGGTCGGCCTCGCGCCCGGCTTTTTCCGCTTGCCATGCCGCAGCCTGATCCGCTTTCCATCCGGCCACGCACTCGGCCCATGGGTCCGGTTTCGGTGCCGGTTTCGGAGGTATGAAGGTAGCGCCCCCCTCCGGCGTACGCCCTGTACGGCCTTCCCTGGCGGTCGTTTCTTCCGGAACCGGAGCGATTTTGGGGATTTCTGGGGTCCGAGCCGGATTCGGAGCTGCCGGTTGACCGGCAGCGGCCCGTGCCGAATCCGCTACCTCGTGTGCCGCGGCTTCGGCCTCGGCTTCGGCGACGGCTAAGGACCGGCGGCGGCCCCGGTGTTCCAGGACCGCGGCGACGGTCGCCGGTGCCGATTCTGGATCCGCCCCCTGCCGTTTCCATTGCTGCCAATCAGCACGCGGAGCTTGTGGCTCCGGGGGGTGGTCGTCGCCTTGCGCGGCCAGGGTGCGGGGGTCCAAGCGTGCGGAAATTCCGTGCGCGGCAAAAAATTCGTTCGCTCGCGCGGATATCCGTTCGCGTTCCGCGCGGCCGTCCTGTTCTCGGAATTGGTCGTTCCATTCGCGGGCCTTCTTTGCTGCGAATCCTTTGTCTGACACGCGACGCATGCTGAGTAGATAGTGCACGTGCGGCTGTTCACCGCCGTCCGCGGCTGTGGGATTGTGCACGTCGAACTGAACGGCTGCGCCGTCTGCGACCCATGGTGCTGCGATCTCCCGCGCCAGGGCTTCCCGTCTGTCGTGAGGAACTTCGCGGGGGATAGATACCAAAACCTGGCGGGCCACTTGTGCATCACTGCGCCGTTCGGCAGCTTCTGCCGCGCGCCAGAGTGCGCCGGGCTCGTGCAGATCCGCCGAGGCCCCGGACGGCAGTAGCACGCCGCCCCCGACGTGTTCGGACCGTTTGCGTGTGAAATCAAACACGCGGCCGTCGTGCTCGAACTGTGCCGCGGCATTGTAGGCGGAGGCTTTGACGGCGTTGCCATCGCGCTGTGAACGCGACACGATCTCGAAATTTATGTGCGTGAGCGCCATCTTCTTTCTCCTTCCCCGGCGGATTCCGCCGGGATGCCGGGGCTTCGCCCCGGCCGAACGACATCCCGTTAGGGATGTATAAGTGAGCATAAGAGCCGGGCTCCCGGCTGCTTGCTTGCTATCTGATGTTGTTCCGATATCTTTCCGGAATCAAGAATTCTTGCCATTCTCCTTGCTTACGTCACATCATGTTCTTGGATAGCAACGGGAGGCTAGGGATGGCGGATTCACTACAAGAGCGCCTGGTCGCGGCACGTGACCGTGAACGCGCAGCGCGCGCGACGGCGGCGAGGATACGGAGAGAGATGATGCACGCTGATCGCAAGCTGGAAACACAGCGTTTGTGCACGCTTGGCCGCGCGTGGATGTCGTGGGGCGAGCGAGATGAGAGATTCCGCGCTGCCGCTCTGCGATACCTCGCCGCTTACATCACGCGCGATACCGACCGGCAGGCTTTGTCGGGCACGCCCTGGGCTGTTCCCGAACCCGCCGCCGCTGCACCGGCGGAGTCAACGGCGGGGGAGGCAGAGCATGTCGGATGATATCGAGCTAGAGCGCGAGCTAGATCTGTGTGAGCCGTCCGATTTGTGGATCGAGTCCCTGATTCGTGGCCTGCGCGGCCTTTCCCCGGGCGAGCCGATTCCAGCTAGGCTGTTCGCTTCCTTCAAGCGCAGTTTGCGTCGGGAACTTCGCCGTCACCTCGCCGCTCGGCGTGCGAAGCGTGACCCCGGTCCGCCGCGGGAGTGGTCGGGTCCTGCCGCGAGTCCACCGCCGTACGATGTCGTTTGGGATATGATTCTGTCACCAGAGGGGCAGGCCGCGATCGCGCTCATAATCGCGATGCCCGCGCTTTCCATGCGCGTTGCGGAAGCGTGCGGGAAGGTGGTTTACAAAGTCCTGCACACATCCCCAAAAAACGAAGCAGCGCCTATCTACGCGTACCTGATTTCTAAAGTCGGTGGCCGTTCGTGGTCGCCGTCATGGGGGCGTCGAGGGCCGATGGTGATCGGACCGGACGGGAGGTCGAAGCGCCAGCCGTCGCCGAATCACGTTGGAGTTTCATCGGTTGCGCGAGCGGCCATAAATTCTGTCACGCCGCGCCGCGCGACTGAATGGCGTGATCGGCTGGACTCGGGCAGCGATGCCGAAATCCTGCGGGTGCTAGAAGAAATCGAAAGCCTGGGTCGGCCCGCATGCAAGGCTGCGGCACCGCTTAAAATCTGGTATCCGGAGGCTGGGGAACCCCGCGGGCTGCTCCCCGATCCGCCGCCGCCGGATGCGGATGAGGATGCTGAGGAACGGCCGCCGCGTGCGGGGGCGGCTCCGGTGCCGCCGGGGCGGCGGTGAGCGCAGCGGTCGCCCGGCTGCCGGTGCCTGCTGCTGCACCGACGGGCGCGCTGGATCTTCCTGTCGATATCGCCGTTTACGAGGTCTGTGGCGGCGGCAAAGCGCGGCGTGGGACTGTGAACACGCCGCTTGCGGACTCGCTGCGCGGCGCGACGTGGTTCGGCCCGGGCTGTCGGCGGTCGCACGCTGCTGCGGCAGTGCATTACTGCGAGGATACGGTCGCTCGCTGTGCACCCTGGATCCGCTGCTATTTAGGGCCGGTCCTGTGGCATCTGCTGCCGCCCGGTCGAGATGTTGGTGAGTATCGGATGGTCCGCCGCCAGCCGGATGGCAGCATTGCAGCCGTGTTTGTGGGCCAGGCCTGGCCGCGGCTTGGCATTGTGCTCGTGAGTGTCGCGCTTGTGTCGTACCCGGACGTTCGCGCCACGCTGCATCACGAGCTCTGGCACGCGGTCGAGTCCCGACTGGCCGCTGGTGATCGTGCGGCGGTGGATAGTGCTGTGCGCTGTGGTGTGTCGGTTCCAAGTCAATATCTGGACTCCGCAACCGAGCGCCGCGCGCGGCTTTATGAGTCGTGGACTTCGGCGCATGCCGAAGGGTGGCGGCCGATCTCGGTCAGTGGGTGGCCGATCCGCCGATTGGACCGCATTTTCTGGTATGTGCACAGCGGGGGGCTGGCGCGCGACATCGCTGCTCGTGACGCTGCCAGGCCTCAGAATGGGCCTCTGGAAAAAATGTCCCGCGCCATTTTGGCGGGGGCACGGGAGGCGTTCAGGTGGCCGTTGTGTTTGGTGTGGCCTGTCGTTGTCCTGCTGGTGCTGATCAGGTAGCCGGTTCCTCGTCGGCGACTTCGTGCAGCGCTTGTGCGAGTAATCCGATCGCTATTTCGCGATCATCCGTCTCGTCGGTCACCGCGGCGAGAAGATCTCGCATTATCCCGCGAAATGCCCCCTCCTCGCCATGTGAGCCTGGTTCGCGTGCGATGTCCAAGTGCCAGCCGACCAGCGTCGCGGCGAGCTCGGCCATGGTTTCCGGCAAGCGCGGGTCGGTGAGCGGAGCGGGCGGCACAAAGGTAGTAGATATCTGTTCCATCTTTGTAACTCCTGGTTGTAGACGCGGGTGATTTGCGCTTGCGCAGAACAGGAGTCAACTACGGATCGCTCTCATAACGTCCCGCTCACAGAATTGCGATCGGCCAGCCCGCCGCCTCTTGCGGCGGGCGCAGCCCTGGCGCGCAGCCGGGCTTGCCCGGCGAGCACCCTGCCCCCCCTGGGGGGGGGGAGGGCCGCGAAGCGGGGGGGTAGGTAGTCATCGACTACCATCCGAGAACACGTCTCCCCTATGCCGCTTCCGCAGTGGCGAAAATCGTGCTCGTGTTCGTGTTGGATGCCGTGTCGGTCGGTGGTCCGCGGAGCTGATCGAGCCTCCGGCGACCGTCTGCGCACCATTGTTGCCACTGCGGCAGGTTTTTGCGCTGGCGAATCAGGGATTCCATCTCACAGATGTATGCGGTTTCTTCCTTTTCTTCCTGGGACGGGGCTCTTGGATTAAGATTAATGGCATTAACTGTAACCACGGTTTCTTTGACCCCCTCCCGGGGCAGGGAAACCAGCTCGGCCTGTTGCCGTTTCAATGGGAACGCTTCGCCTGTCGGCTGCCACTCGTACGTGATCCGTGTCCGCCGTTCCCTGGTCGCAGCCCTCGTCCCCTGCTGGTCATCCGGCAGCGGCCGGACCCGCAGTTGCTTTTCGATGATGCGTACCGCGCGCTTTGTCGGTCTGCCGTACGCTGTCTCGGCTTCTTCGTATTCCAGGCCGTAACGGATCCGCGCTCCCGGCAGCCCGCCAATCAACAGCAACGCCTCTGCCGCCGCCGCCGCTTGTTCTTTCCGCGCGGCCTGGCGGGCCGGGGAATCCGATGCCGCTGCAACCGCCCGTTCACCCGCCGCGCGCGATCGCTGCATCGCCGCCCGAGCCGCCGCCGCTTGCGGCGGCAGGGGTTCGTCGTCCGGGCTTATCCACAGCCGTTGCCAAACCGTGAGGCTACCGTGGGATCCCACTATGCGCATCCGCCGCAGGCCGCGCGACGCGGCCCATGCCCGGTGTCGCTCCCCGGCTTCGCCCTGGTCTGTCAGCGACTCTTCGTCGTCCAAACTTTTTAGAACGTACTTCATACAGTATGCCGCAGGCGATGCGAACCGGCGCACAGTCCCGTCCGGTCGGATCTGGTCGGGTCGCTTGCGCACAATCTCAAGTTTGCTCTGCCGTCCCGGCGCGAGATTGTGCAGAATATCTTTGATTACGAGGCCCGTTTGCCGCACCCGGCCGCTGTGTGCGAACTGCGGTGGCAACCACACCATCGCGTGCAGGTGTGGGGTTCCATCCTTGTGCGGCTCAGGAACCGACAAGCCGAACCAGTTGTGAAGCGCCGGGAATTTTGCCAGGCGCGCGCGGCAGTCCTCCCAGAGCCCTTGAAGCGCTTCCCACTGTTTCGCGGGGCCTGTACGCTGGGTTCCAGTCCGGGTTCGGTCGCGCATGCGGGTAGCTGCCGTCCGCCGCTTGTTTACCAGAAGTGAACGGGTGGTAAGCTCCCGGAAGCGTGAAAGTCAGGAAGAATGCAGTGTATCCGTTGTGATTTCCGAAGTATTCCATGCCTTTGAGAATTGTGTACATCTGCGCACGCTTCGCAGCCCGGCCGTGCGCTTGGATGAGCGGCAGCGGCACGATTTGGCCGCTCTCGAAACGAACACCTCGCCCGGCTGCCCATGATAGAGTGCCGGATCGGTGGTCGCGCCAAGAATCCAGCGTGTAGGCTGAAACCGCGGGCGAAGTGGGTCCGGGCAGCCGGAGGGCGCAGTCATACCATGCCTGCGCCCGACGCGAACTCCCGGCGGAGCCTGCGGCGCTGCCACCTTGGGCATGACTGCTCTTCCTGCACCCAGGGCTCATCCGGCGGCGGCGCGCATACGCCGTGCGCTGCGCCGAAATGCCCCATCTCGTAAACAGTGCGCCATCGTTTCGCGGTGGCCTGTGCTGCCTCTTCGATGTCGGCTTCATGGCCGCGCACCAGTGCCGCGCCTTCTGCTGAGCATTCTGTCTGAGGCGGGGTGATCTGATCGAGCGCTGTGGCCACCGCGCGGGCCAGAGACATCGGGCTGCCGTCTGCGCCCGGATGCCGCTCATAGAGAATGCGGCCTGGATCTGCGGCAACGGCTGATCGCAGATCAGCCAGCGATGGCATCGAGTGGCCCGCCTGGTGTCCGGCAAGCCGAAGAAGAGCTCGACCGTGCAGATCTGGTAGCCGTCCCGCGCGATCCAGTGTCGCCAGTGCCTGGGCGCGATCGGCGGCCAGGGCTTCCGCCGGTCCGTCGCCGATGTCGTCGGCCCATTCCGGAACCGTCGTCTGCGCCGGCACCGCCGGCGCACCTGCCGACAACCGATTTAGTGCTTCTCGATGTGCCTCTCGTTTCCGATCTTGCCGGGACATCGGCGGCAGCGATGCTCGCCATTTAGTGCTGGCGAGCAGCCTACGGGCCACCGTGTCAACAATGTCAACATTGGATTTTGGCGTAATAGGTGGCTGGTCCGCTTTTGGGACCTGCCACCCCGCGATCACCTAAACGATGAGCCGCGGGTAATCCTTGCATTTCGCGCGGGATGCGCTCATATTTGGATCACCGAAGGTTAGAACGCCGGGGAGCCTTGCAGGGCTTTGATCCGGCGTTTTCTATTAGAGCACCAATCGTACCGAAAGTCAAGCACTCGATTTTTTGACTTCCAGCAATGAGTCTGGATCCGCACCAGAATCCTTTCTAATTTGCGGCTTCTGCTGCCCCAGGCAGCGCCAGCTTCTTTTCTATCTCGTCCACCCACGTGCTGCCGCGCGGGCTGCAAATTGCCGCCGTTGCGGTCAGGAAACCGATATCCAAACCATAAGCTGCGTAATCCAGCCGCTCGACCGCGGCGGCAAGCGCGGCGATACTGTAATCTGTGTAGTCATTCGTCTGCTGAACTTTTTGGAATTCGGGGTCGCTGTCGTCGTGGCCGACGATAGCGGCTACCGTGAGCGGATCTATCTTGGCCCTGTTCCGCATCATCGAGACGAATGTTCGGCGAAGAGAGTGAAAATCGCGCAGCGGTTCATAAAGGTCACATGCCTTTCGATAATCAGTGAAATGACTGCTATAGAGTGCGCCCCAGGACGGCGGCCTCCCATGGGCTTTCAGTTCCGGCCATATCCGCCCGCGCCCTTTTGCGCGAAAGAGATCCAGGAAGCTAATGGAAATCAGAAAAGAATGGACCGGCACATTCCTAATGCTGTGAGCCGTCTTCACTTTCCGATCGCCATCATCGTGGATCCGCAGATATACGATTCCGTCGCGGTCGCGAGCGATATCCGAGTGCTGTAGCTGAGCAAGTTCTTCCAGCCGTGCGCCGGTCCAAAGGGCTACAATCGGAAGCCACCAGTACGCATCTCTGTGGATCTGCGGCCCGGCTTCATGGCGTCGAGTTACATCCTGGCGGCGGCTGCGGGTTCCCGACCAGATTGGCGACGCGAATAGACTGCCAAGCTGGTCGATGGTCCACGATTTCCGGACCCGAGCGCCGGGAACGTGCGCGCTGAGAGGGATATCGCGGAACAGGTCTTCGATGTCTTCGCGGTGGCACCATCTGTAGTGTTGATTCCCGGACAGGAAATACGCTTTCAAATGGGTGATATGCTTTTCAACAGTAGTCCTGTTTAGAGTCCGTTCATCGCGAAATTCTTTCACCAGTTCCGCAATGGATTTCGTATCGTCTCCTTTGCGTTTTCCATAGCTGGTCCGCAGTTTTTCGAGGATGCGCACCCACTTGGTTACATCCGCTCTCTTATAGTCTGCCAGCGGTTTGTCTCCGGCCACCCTGACGAACAGCCTGATATACCCATCGACGTGCCTGTGCGCGTCTTCGCGCAGCCGCCGTTCGGGCGTGTAGATGTCTTCCAGAAAGCGGATCGCGGTCGCTGTCGGTGTAGCTGCTGATCGGACGCCAAGGGTCCCGAGTAGATCTCGTAGGTGGCCTAAAGTGGCCGGGTCCAGGGCTCCTGCGATAGCCCCGGCCCTGGCGGTGGTCCCCGCGTCCGCCTCCGCTGCCGCGATTCGGCGCACTAGATCCGGCAGGTCGGCCCGAATCTCTGCGGTAAGCCTTCGTTCTTCCTCCAACGAATGCAGCGCCAGCATCGACGGCCGCCGCGGCAATGCTTCGCCCCGCAGATGCGTTTGATGGTCCAGCGCATCCAGCAGCCCGGACACTAGCTGACGCACCTCCTCCGCGGTCCCCACCATCGCCCGCGCTTCCTCCCACAGGTCCAGGACCCGGACGGTCAGCCGGGCTGCCCTGCTTCGTGCCTCATGCGGGTCGGCAGTGTCCAGCCGCCGAACGATTTCCCGCCGCCCGACCCTGCCGACCAAATCGGCGGGGACCCTGGCACGCCAGAAGTACCGCCCCGCCCGCCTCAAAACGTGTTCCACGCGCAACGTCCTGCTACACAGAAGCGCTACACAGGCATCCGCGTTGCGTCCATAACCTATTGATTTTACTCAGAGAACTGGGCTGGCTGGGGCGGGAGGATTCGAACCTCCGCATGGCGGAATCAAAATCCGCTGCCTTACCACTTGGCGACGCCCCACCAGCCCGAGGGGGTGATAGGTCCGCCGCCGCCCCAGGTCAAAGCCCACCTTGAGCATCCCGTCCCGCGCACCTATCAAGGTCCCGCAACAGAGCCAGGGCAGACAGGCGATGGCAACCCGCATGATCGCGACGGTATTCGGCGGCTCCGGTTTCATTGGCCGCTACGTGGTGCAGCGGTTGGCGCGCCGCGGCTTCATCGTGCGGGTGGCGGTGCGCGATCCAGTCGGCGCCGGGTTTCTCAAGCCGATGGGTGCGGTCGGCCAGATCGTCCCCCTGTTCGGGCCGATCACGGACGAGGGGCACGTCCACCGCGCACTGGAAGGCGCCACCTGGGCCGTGAACCTGGTCGGCATCCTGGCCGAACACCGCCGCGGGGATTTCGACCGCGTGCACGGGGAAGGCGCCGGCCGCGTCGCCCGGATCGCCGCCTCCGCCGGGGTGACCCGCCTCGTGCACCTCTCGGCGATCGGCGCCGATCCCGCGAGCCCGAGCGCCTATGGCCGCAGCAAGGCCGCGGGCGAAATCGCGGCGCGTCAGGCGTTTCCCGGCGCCACCATCCTGCGCCCGTCACTCGTGTTCGGGCCGGAGGATGCGTTCTTCAATCGCTTCGCCGGCATGGCCCGGCTGCTCCCGATGATGCCCGTGATCAGCGGGGCCACAAGGTTCCAGCCGGTCTATGTTGGCGATGTGGCCGATGCGACACTCGCCGCGCTCGACCGCGCCGACGCGACCGGGACGATCTTCGAACTTGGCGGGCCGGACGTGCGCAGCTTCCGAGAGCTTATGGAAGCGGTGCTGACCTGGACCGGCCGGCGCCGTAAGCTGGTCAATGTGCCGATGGGCCTCGCGCGGCTGCAGGCACGGCTCGGCGAGCTGATCCCCGGCAAGCCCTTCACCCGCGACCAATTGCTGATGCTGGCGCGCGACGCGATCGTTTCGGCGGGAATGCCGGGCCTTGCCGAGCTTGGCATCGTGCCGACACCGATGGACCTCGTGGTACCCGATTACTTGGCGCGGTTCCGCCCGGGGGGTGGGCGGCGCATCTGGCCGGACCAGGAAAGGTCCGGATCGGACCGATCATCCCTGACGGAGAGGATCGCCTGACCCCAACTCCGGAGTCACCACTGGATTTTAGGCATAAATACTGTCCTATCCGGACCTATTGCTCTGGCCAAGCCGCACCGGATCGTGTATAAAACCCTCCGGCTCCGGGCGATCCATGCCCGTTTGCCCAGCCGAGGGGGTCTGGAATGCCGGAGCACATGCTGCGGTTCGTCAACGTGCCGCAACAGACGCCGGAGAAGCGTGCGGTCGGCGAACGGCGCCAGGATTTCGCCGAAATCTACCGCATCTTTCAGGATCGCGAAGCGGCGGCGCAAGCAAGCCGCTGCTCGCAATGCGGCGTGCCGTTCTGCTCCGGTGCACTGCCCGCTGCACAACAACATCCCCGACTGGCTGAAGCTCACGGCCGAGGGCCGGCTGGAGGAAGCCTACGAAGTCGCGTCCGCCACCAACAACTTCCCCGAGATCTGCGGCCGCATCTGCCCGCAGGACCGGCTGTGCGAGGGCAATTGCGTCATCGAGAAGGGGTTCGAGGCGGTCACCATCGGCGCGGTCGAGACGCTACATCACCGATACCGCCTTCGAGCGCGGCTGGGTGAAGCCGATCGTGCCGCGTCGCGAGCTCGATGCCTCGATCGGCATCATCGGCGCCGGTCCAGGCGGGCTGGCCGCGGCCGAGCAACTGCGCCGCCGCGGCTACCAGGTGACCGTCTACGACCGCCACGACCGCGTCGGCGGCCTGATGATCTACGGCATCCCCAACTTCAAGCTGGAGAAGGAAGTGGTGCTGCGCCGGCATGCGCTCGCCGAGGCCGCCGGCATCAGCTTCGAGCTGAACTGCGCGGTCGGACAGGACGTCTCGTTCGCCGAGCTGCGCGCGCGGCATGACGCGGTGCTGATCGCGACCGGCGTCTACAAGGCGCGCGAGATCGGCGGGCCCGGCGCGGGGCTGGGCGGGATCGTGCCGGCGCTCGACTATCTGATCGCGTCGAACCGCAAGAATCTGGGCGATGCACGTGCCGGATTTCGCCTCCGGCCTGCTGAACGCGGCGGGCAAGCAGGTGGTGGTGATCGGCGGCGGCGACACCGCGATGGATTGCGTGCGCACGGCGGTGCGCCAGGGCGCGACATCGGTGCAGTGCCTGTACCGGCGCGACCGGGCCAACATGCCGGGCTCGATGCGCGAGGTGAAGAACGCCGAGGAAGAAGGCGTGGAGTTCGTCTGGCTGTCGGCGCCCGAAGCCTTCCTGGGCGACGGCGCGGTCGAGCGGCGTGCGCGCGGTGCGCATGCATCTCGGCCTGCCGGACAGCTACCGGGCGGCAGTCGGTGGAACCGATCGCCGGCAGCCATTTCACCGTCGGCGGCCGATCTGGTCATCAAGGCGCTGGGCTTCGATCCCGAGGACCTGCCGGCGATGTTCGGCGAACCGGCGCTGGAGGTGACGCGCTGGGGCACGCTGCGGATCAACCACCGCAGCTTCATGACCAGTCGCTGCCGGGCGTGTTCGCCGCCGGCGACATCGTGCGCGGCGCGTCCCTGGTGGTGTGGGCGATCCGCGACGGGCGCGACGCGGCGAAGCGGATCCATGAATACGTCATGCAGCAGCAGGCACTGCCGGCGGCGGCGGAATCGCAGTAACGGAGGACAGGACCATGAGCGACAGGATCGAATCCGGCCCGGACTTCCTCGCGGCGTGGGAAACGAACCGCGAAACCCTCCGCCACACCTACGACCCGTCGCAGGAACATGACGCCTGCGGCGTCGGCCTGATCGCCGCGCTCGACGGCACGCCGCGGCGCGACGTGGTGCAGGCCGGCATCGACGCGCTGAAGGCGGTCTGGCACCGCGGCGCCGTCGATGCCGACGGCAAGACCGGCGACGGCGCCGGCATCCACATCGAGATCCCGCAGGACTTCTTCGCCGACGCCGTCGCAGCGCGGCGGCGCCAAGCTGATGCCCGGGCCGATCGCGGTCGGCCAGGTGTTCCTGCCGAAGACCGACCTCGGCGCGCAGGAACGCTGCCGGCAGATCGTCGAGACCGAAATCCTGAACTTCGGCTACCTGCATCTACGGCTGGCGCCAGGTGCCGATCAACGTCGAATGCATCGGCGAGAAGGCCAACGCGACGCGCCCCGAGATCGAGCAGATCATGCTCTGGAACCCCAAGGGCAGTGACCGAGGAAGCCTTCGAGCGCGACCTGTACGTGATCCGCCGCCGCATCGAGAAGCAGGCGATCGCGGCGCAGATCCCCGAGCTCTACCTCTGCTCGCTGTCCTGCCGCTCGATCATCTACAAGGGCATGTTCCTGGCCGAGCAGTCTGACCGACTTCTATCCCGACCTGCTCGACGAGCGCTTCGTCTCGCCGCTTCGCGATCTACCACCAGCGCTACTCGACCAACACCTTCCCCACCTGGCGGCTGGCGCAGCCGTTCCGCATGCTGGCGCACAACGGCGAGATCAACACGGTCACCGGCAACATCAACTGGATGAAGAGCCACGAGACGCGGCTGGCGGCCGAGGACCTCGGCGCCGTGGCTGGAGGACATCAAGCCGATCGTCCAGGCGGGCGGCTCGGACACCGCGACGCTCGACAACGTGTTCGAGGTGCTGGTGCGCGCCGGGCGCGACGCGCCGATGGCCAAGGCGCTGATGATCCCGGCCTGCGATCGGCCAGGACGCGACGATGCCGCAGGCGCATCGCGACATGTTCCTGTACTGCAACGCCGTGATGGAGCCCTGGGACGGGCCGGCGGCGATCGCCGCCACCGACGGGCGCTGGGTGATCGCCGGGCTCGACCGCAACGGGCTGCGGCCGCTGCGCTACACGATCACCACCGACGGGCTGCTGATCGTCGGCTCGGAAACCGGCATGGTGCAGCTCGACCGAGGAGCGGATCGTCGAGAAGGGCCGCGTCGGCCCCGGCCAGACGATCGGCGTCGATCTCGCCGACGGCCGCGCTTCTACCGCGACGAGGAGCTGAAGGACATGCTCGCCGCCCGGCAGCCCTTCGGCGAATGGGCCAAGCGCATCACCGAGATCGACCGCATCGTGAAGACCGACGCGCCGGAACCCGTGCTGCACCAGGGCGAGGCGCTGCGCCGCCGCCAGGTCGCCGTCGGCTTCACCATGGAGGAGCTGGAGCTGCATCCTGCACCCGATGGTGGAGGACGCCAAGGAACCGGTCGGCTCCATGGGCGACGACACGCCGCTCGCGGTGCTGTCCGACCGCTACCGCGGCCTGCACCATTTCTTCCGCCAGAACTTCAGCCAGGTCACCAACCCGCCGATCGACAGCCTGCGCGAAACGCGGGTGATGACCCTGAAGACGCGGTTCGGCAACCTCGGCAACGTGCTGGACGAGGACCAGAGCCAGTGCGACCTGCTGCAGCTCGAAAGCCCGGTGCTCTCCACCGCCGAGTTCCAGGCGATGCGCGACCTTCATGGGCGCGCTCGGTCTGCGTGGTCGATTGCACCTTCCCGGTGGCCGACGGCGAAGCCGGCCTGCGCGCGGCGCTGGAACGCATCCGCCGCGAGGCCGAGGACGCCGTGCGCGGCGGCTGCACCCATGTGATCCTGACCGACGAGCACGCCGGCCCGGACCGCGCCGCGATCCCGATGATCCTCGCCACCGGCGCCGTGCACACCCATCTGGTGCGCCAGTCGCTGCGCACCTTCACCACCCTGAACGTGCGCTCGCGCCGAATGCCTCGACGTGCATTACTTCGCCGTGCTGATCGGCGTCGGCGCCACCACGGTGAACGCCTATCTGGCGCAGGAGTCGCATCGCCGACCGCCACCGGCGCGGCCTGTTCGGCGACATGACGCTGAAGGAGGCGGTCACCCGCTACAAGAAGGCGGTCGACAAGGGCCTGCTGAAGATCATGTCCAAGATGGGCATCTGCGTCATCTCCTCCTATCGCGGCGGCTATAATTTCGAGGCGATCGGCCTGTCGCGCGCGCTGGTGGCGGAATTCTTCCCCGGCATGCACGTCGCGCATCTCCGGCATCGGCCTGCACCGGCATCGCGCGCAAGGTGCTGGACCTGCACGCGCGCGCCTGGGACGCGGACGTCGATCACGCTGCCGGTCGGCGGCTTCTACAAGCTGCGCCGGCGCGGCGGCGAGACGCACGCCTTCGACGCCGGCGCTGATCCACATGCTGCAGATCGGCGGTCGCCACGCGACAGCTACGCAGCTCTACCGCCGCTACGCCGAAGCGCGTGCGCAAGCTGCCGCCGATCGCCCTGCGCGACCTGCTGGACTTCCGCACCGAGGGCCGCACGCCGGTGCCGGTCGACGAGGTCGAGAGCATCACCGAGATCCGCAAGCGGCTGGTCGCCCCCGGGCATCAGTCGCTCGGCGCGCTGTCGCCCGGAGGCGCACGAGACGCTGATCGATCGCCATGAACCGCATCGGCGCCAAGTCCGACAGCGGCGAGGGCGGCGAGGACCCGGCGCGCTCCAAGCCGCGCGCCAACGGCGACAACGCCACCTCGGCGATCAAGCAGATCGCCTCGGGCCGGTTCGGCGTCACCGCGGAATACCTGAACAACTGCCGCGAGATCGAGATCAAGGTCGCCCAGGGCGCCAAGCCCGGCGAGGGCGGGCAGTTGCCGGGCTTCAAGGTCACCGCGCTGATCGCGCAAGCTGCGCCACTCCACGCCGGGCGTGATGCTGATCTCGCCCGCCGCCGCACCACGACATCTACTCGATCGAGGATCTGGCCCAGCTCATCTACGACCTGAAGCAGATCAACCCGGATGCGACGGTCTGCGTGAAGCTGGTGTCGCGCTCCGGCATCGGCACCATCGCCGCCGGCGTCGCCAAGGCCAAGGCCGACGTGATCCTGATCTCCGGCCACTCCGGCGGCACCGGCGCCAGCCCGCAGAGCCTCGATCAAATACGCCGGCCTGCCGTGGGAGATGGGGCTGTCCGAGGCCCATCAGGTGCTGATGCTGAACCGGCTGCGCCATCGGGTGAAGCTGCGCACCGACGGCGGCATCAAGACCGGGCCGCGACGTGGTGATCGCGGCGATGCTGGGGGCCGAGGAATTCGGCATCGGCACCGCCTCGCCTGGTCGCCATGGGCTGCATCATGGTGCGCCAGTGCCACTCCAACACCTGCCCGGTCGGCGTCTGCACGCAGGACGAGACGCTGCGCGCGAAGTTCGACGGCACGCCGGAGAAGGTGATCAACCTGTTCACCTTCATCGCCGAGGACGTGCGCGAGATCCTGGCCGCGCTCGGCTGCCGCACGCTGGACGAGGTGATCGGGCGCACCGACCTGCTGCACGCAGGTCAGCCGCGGCGCCGGCGATCCTGGACGACCTCGACCTCAATCCGCTGCTGGTGCAGGCCGATCCCGGGCCGCATGCGCGCTACTGCACGCTGGAGGGCCGCAACGAGGTGCCGGAGACGCTGGACGCGCAGATGATCGCCGACGCCGACGCCGCTGTTCGAGCACGGCGAGAAGATGCAGTTGCACTACACCATCCGCAACACGCACCGCGCCATCGGCACCCGGATCTCGTCGCAAGATCACCCGCCGCTTCGGCATGACCGGGCTGCAGCCGGGCCACCTGACGGTGCGGCTGCGCGGCTCGGCCGGCCAGTCGCTCGGCGCCTTCGCGGTGCAGGGGCTGAAGCTCGAAGTGTTCGGCGACGCCAACGACTATGTCGGCAAGGGGCTGTCGGGCGCCACCATCGTGGTGCGCCCGGCGCCGTCGTCGCACGCTGCGTCAGCAACGAGAACACCATCATCGGCAACACCGTGCTGTACGGCGCGACCGCGGGCACGCTGTTCGCCGCCGGCCAGGCCGGGCGAGCGCTTCGCCGTGCGCAACTCCGGCGCGACCGGCGGTGGTGGAGGGCTGCGGCTCCAACGGCTGCGAATACATGACCGGCGGCACGGCGGTGATCCTGGGGCCGGTCGGCGACAATTTCGGCGCCGGCATGACCGGCGGCATGGCCTTCGTCTACGACGCCGGACGAGCATGTTCGAGCAGCGCGTCAACCCCGACACCGTGCTGTGGCAGCGCATCGCGCACCCGCACTGGGAAGAGGTGCTGCGCGACCTGGTCGCCCGCCACGTCACCGAAACCAGCTCCCGCTATGCCGCCCGCCTGCTGCACGACTGGGACCGCACGCTGCCGCACTTCTGGCAGGTGGTGCCCAAGGAGTACGTCAAGCACCTGCCGGTGCCGCTGGCCGAAGCCACGGAAGGCGCGTTGCGCGCCTGATCCGCCGCCGGTCCTGGGGGTTGGATGGGTTGCGTTCCGACCGTGCCTAGACGCCGTGATTCAGCGGCCCGTTCCCCGCACCGAGGCCCGGGGCGGCGAGAATGGCAGCGCGGACGAAGCCGCGGGCACGAAGTACCGCGTCGCGCAGGGGCATTCCCTGGGCCAGGCTGCTGGCAATGGCGCTGGCGAGGGTACAGCCGGTGCCGTGGGTATGGTGTCCGGGCAGGCGGGGGGAGGCGAATTCTTCCACCCCGTCTTCGGTTGCCAGCAGATCGACCACGGTTTCACCCGGCAGGTGTCCGCCTTTCAGCAGGACTGCCGGCACGCCGAGGGTAAGAAGGACGGCCGCCGCGTGATGCATGGCGGCACGGTCGGGGATGGCCATGCCGGCCAGCATTTCTGCTTCCGGCAGGTTGGGGGTCAACAGGGCGGCTCGGGGCAGCAGGCGACGTTTCAGCACCGTCAGCGCGGCCTCGGCGAGCAGCCGGTGGCCGGCGGAGGCGCGCAGCACCGGGTCGACCACCAGCGGCACTTCGGGCGGCGCGGTGGCGAGGGCGTCGCACACGGCTTCCACCACCTCCGGGTTGCCCAGCATGCCGGTCTTGATCGCGTCGGCGCCGATGTCGGCGAGCACCACTTCGATCTGCGCACGCACGAAGGCCGGCGGCACGATCATGATGTCATGGACGGCGCACGTGTCCTGCACGGTCAGCGCGGTGATGGCAGTGGCGCCATAGGCACCGAAGGCGGCGATGGTCTTGAGATCGGCCTGGATTCCAGCCCCCCCTCCGGAATCCGATCCGCCGATGGCGAGAACCCGTCCGGACAAGTGTACCATACGCTAGGCCGCTATGCGGGCGGCGTCGGCGATGACGGCGCAGAGCGTATCGACGACCTCGGCGACCAGGGCGTCGTCCTCGGCTTCTGCCATCACCCGGACCAGCGGCTCGGTACCGCTTTCGCGGATCAGCAGGCGGCCGGTACTGCCCAGGCGCGCCTCCGCCGCGGCGATCGCTGCCTGCACGGGGCGGGCGTGCAGGGGCGAGGCGTCGGCGAAACGGACGTTGCGCAGCACCTGCGGTAGGGGGGCGAAGACGCGGCCGGCCTCGCTCGCCGGGCGCCCCCGCTCGACCAGGACTGCAAGCACCTGCAACGCGGCCACGAGGCCGTCGCCGGTGGTGGCGTAGTCGGACAAGATCATGTGGCCGGATTGTTCGCCGCCGATATTCATCCCGTCGGCGCGCATGCGTTCGGCGACGTAGCGGTCCCCCACCTGGGTGCGGTGCAGGCGCAGGTCGATGCCGGCGAGGAAGCGCTCGAGCCCCAGGTTGGACATCACGGTAGCGACAATCCCGCCGCCACGCAGCCGGCCGCTCGCGGCCCAGGAACGGGCGATCAGCGCCAGGATCTGGTCGCCGTCAATGAGTTCCCCCTGTTCGTCGGCGAGCAGCACCCGGTCGGCGTCGCCGTCGAGCGCGATGCCGAGGTCGGCGCCGTGTTCGGCCACCTGCGCGCAGAGATACCCGGGCACGGTGGAGCCGCAACCTTGGTTGATGTTGAACCCGTCGGGGCTGACGCCGACCGGGATCACGGTGGCGCCGAGTTCCCACAATACGGTGGGCGCGACCCGGTAGGCGGCGCCGTGCGCGCAATCAACGACGATCTTCAGGTCGTCGAGGCGCAGGCCGCGCGGGAAGGTGGCCTTGGCGGCCTCGATATAGCGGCCGGCGGCGTCTTCCAGCCGGGCGGCACGGCCGAGCGCGCGCGGGGCGGCGAGGCGCCCTGACAGGTCGGCAGCCATCAGCGCCTCGATCTCGCGTTCGGTCGCGTCGGACAGTTTGCAGCCGTCGGGGTCGAACAGCTTGATGCCGTTGTCCTCGAACGGGTTGTGGGAGGCCGAGAGCATCACGCCGAGGTCGGCGCGCAGGCTGCGGGTCAGCATGGCGATCGCGGGCGTGGGCAGCGGGCCGACCAGGGTCACGTCCATTCCAGCGCCGATGAAGCCGGCGGTGAGCGCGGGTTCCAGCATGTAGCCCGAAAGCCTGGTGTCCTTGCCGATCACCACCCGGTGACGATGCGGCCCGCGGGTGAACAGGAGCCCGGCGGCCTGGCCGAGACGGAGGGCGGTTTCCGCGGTCATCGGGTCGGTGTTGGCGGTACCGCGGATACCGTCGGTGCCAAACAGGCGGCGGGGGGGGGTCATGCGTTCGTCCTCGGGGCGAGGGGCGGTCGGCAGGTCGGCCGCGGCCCGTGACGGTTTAGCGGCGCGATGCCGATCAGGGAAGCGGTGAGACGTCTGGAGGTTCCTTTACCTTTGGCGGCCTCCGGTACCTGCGGGGACCAGCCTAGCTGCATAACCCGACCAATCCCATCCCGACATGATCTTCGGTCGCTACGATTGCTACGTGTACGAGCACGTTACGTATGGTGACAAGCATACGAAGGTTACGTCGGTTTCATGTCCACAATGTCATTCCGCGTCGGTAATTCCTGCCTGGTCGCCCATCGTCGATGGATCGCCGCCCATGAGGGCAACATTGCAAGGAGAGTGTGATGGACATGTCGTTGATAACAGGCAACGGGAAGGAACGTCGAGGGCTTGCCGCTCGGCGTGGGCTGATCCTGGCTGCGGCTGCGACAGCGTGTGGGCTGGTGGCGGTACCAGCGGCGAACGCCTTGCCGGTGGGCATCCAGCTGTCGGAGAGCGGCTACACGTCCCAAACATACACCGGATCAGGGAGCGCGGGCACTCCTGGGTATGTCAGCTTCGGAACCTTCGATTCCGTCCAGGCCTCTGCGTTAGGGAGCCCCTTTGTCCCGACGCCGGAGTTCCTGAGCAACAGCATCAACGTCTCGGGCACAAGCGCCGGCACACTCTTCATCTTGGCCACGGAGACCGGAATCACGTCGCCGCTCGGTACCAATCTCGGATTTCTGAGCTCCTTCACGACCAACGAGGTCGACCCAGACCTCACCGTGACCGAGACGACGTACGTCGATCCGGGCGATACCGCCTTTGCCACAACCGACATGCTTGACAGCGCCACCTTCAGCAGCATCGGAACGGATGTACTGACAAATGTCGCCACCTTACCCTCGGCTTATTCAGAGACCGAGGTCTTCCAGATCACGGCAACCCGTGCCGGCAGCACCAACGACACGATTGAGATCGACCCTGTACCGGAGCCGGGGAGCTTCGCCATCTTTGGCGTCGGGCTTCTGGGCCTGTTGGGATTCCGGAGGCGGTATTCACGTACGTAATCCCCACCTACCGGGGCCACCTTGCCCATCATCTGAGGCGGCTTCGGCCGTCTCTTTTTTTGCTTTGGCCGCCACTTCGTGTTACGTTTCAGACGGCGGCTCTCTCTGGGGCCCTGGCAATGGGGCGTGGGCCGCGCGGGAAGCCAGCTCGCCCGTTACACTTTGTGCGACTGCGATCAGTCTTTGGCGCCCTTCCGCGCCGAGCCGTTATGGCCCTGCGCGGCCCGATACTTCAGGCCGCGCAATGGTCGGCGCGGTCCTCCATGCCGCCAGAAGGCGCGGCGGGCTGCACGCACGCGGTCTGGCCGCAGGGTGGCAGAAAGCATCCAAAATCCGGCGCGGATTGCGATCAACGCTCAGCCCCGTTACCTTTGTCAAGGCCACCTCGCCTGCCCCCAAGTAGGGGAACCAGGGCCGCCAATCGCCTGGCGGCGCTTCCTTCTGGCCAAACGTTAATAAATGTAAAACGTACACATACATTTACAGGCGCTTCGTCGTTTTTTTCCGATCAATCCTTCGTTTACGGCGTAGCACTATACCGAAGCCCGCTAAGCCACTCGTAACCTACGGGGGCTACCCCGCCGCAGGTTGCAGTGCACAACGAGGTCATGGGCACACGGGGGTAAGGAGTCCTGCGGAATGCTGACATGGTCACGTATGCTGCGGTGCCGAAAGGCCCCGACGAACCGAGTGGTCCACGGTTTCTTCCCGCAGGCGGATAGAGGTTTCGGCCGGTACGGGACGGGCTCGGCGGTTGCCGCTTCGCCCACCGACAAGCATGCCATGCCCTGTGGTACCGGGCGCGACATCGGCGCGGCGAGCAACAGCCGACGGTCGACCGGCCAGGATCGGCGCGACGGGCTGCACAAAGTCGCGCACAGAAGTGATTTGACATTGTCTGTCTTATTAGACGATGGGTTGCAAGCTTCGCCTGGGGAAGGCCTTCGCAGCCGAGAATTGTCCCGTTTTATGGAATGCGAGGAGAGCCCATGTTGACGATTGCGCGCTCACCCGATCCTGTTGCAGTCACACAGGTGCCCCAACCCAGTCATCCGCCGAAGACCGCACTCTCGCCAGACACGCCTCCGGCCGTGATCGCGGAAAGCCAGGCCATGCGGGCCGTGCTCGAAAAAGCCAGGCAGTTCGCGGCGACCGACCTTCCCGTCCTGATCACCGGTGAGATCGGCACCGGGAAGTCGATGCTGGCACGCTTCATCCATGATCGGTCCCGCCGACGGGGTTCGGCTTTCGTCTCCAAGCATTGCGGGACCATCCCGGCGTCACTGACCGATCTCGAACTGTTCGGCCATGGTCGCACGCTGGTTCCCGGCGCCGGACTCAAGCGCGGCCTGGTCGAGCGTGCCCACGGCGGCACGATCTTCCTCGATGAAGTCAGCGAACTTCCGGCTTCATCCCAGACAGGCCTGCTGCACCTGCTGCACACGCGGGAGATCGTGCGCGTTGGTGAGCGGGTACCGATCCAGGTGGACGTGCGGCTGATCACCGGCATCACTCTGTCGGAGTCGGAACGGCCCGTTTCCACTTCATTGCGACCCGATCTCTATTATAGGCTGAGCGTGCTGCGTCTGCATCTGCCACCTCTACGACAGCGGATCGAGGATATCGGGCCGCTCGCACAGCTTTTCCTGGATCAGATCGGCAGCCGCCTGCAGGGGCGCCGCTACGCCTTTACCCCTGATGCGATCGCCCGCCTGAAAACCCATACCTGGCCGGGGAACGTGCGCGAACTGATCGGCGTCGTCCAACGCGCGGCGATACGTTCCCGGGGCGAACAGATCGGCCCGGTGGAGATCGATATCGAAGAACCGGCCCCGGTCGCTCCGGCAGCGCCAGCCACCGACAACCCCACGCGACCGCTGCCTGGATCAAGCGGGGAGCTGAGTCTGATGCTCGAAGCCCTGGAGCGGACCCGGTTCAACATCACCCGCGCGGCGTCGGAACTGAAGGTGTCCCGGGTGACGTTCTATCGCATGTTAAAGCGCAACAAAGTGGAGTTGCGGCAGGATTGGGTGCTGGGCCACCCTACGAAGGAGGATGAGACCTAGCGGTCGGATACCAACGCCCGCTTCAGGATGTTGGCATCCGGCCATAACGAGCTCGTGCTCTGACGCATTCTGAAACATCTGTTTGTGTCAGAGCCCGAGCCGACAGATTGCTGCTCTTCGGCACGCGACGGCATCCGATCACACGCCGTCGGACATGCCTTGCCAACGGTGCACGTCCAGCACACGCCACACGCGCACGGCCTCCACCGTTGCACCGACATCGTGCACCCGCAGGATGGCCGCCCCGCGGGAGAGCGCGAACAGGTCGGCCGCCAACGACCCGGCCAGCCGGTTGTGCGGCTCGGGGACGCCGGAGAAGTCGGCCAATGAAGCCCTTGCGGGAAATACCGACCAGCAGCGGACGACCGAGCGCGGCGAGCTCGGGCAGGCGGCGCAGGACCTCGATCGAGTGGGCGGGATGCTTGGCGAAGCCGATGCCGGGATCGAGGCAGATGGCGTCCCGGGCAATGCCGGCAGCCTCGGCAGCGGCGATCCGGACGGCAAGCTCGGCGGCGATGTCGGCCGCGACGTCGCCGTAGGCAGCCTGCGCCATCATGGTGGCCGGCGTGCCACGCATGTGCATGAGCACCACAGGCACGCGCCGGGCGGCGAGCAGCGGGGCCGCGGCAGGGTCGTGCGCCAGGGCAGAGACGTCGTTGACGATCGCCGCACCGGCATCCAGCGCGGCTTCCATCGTGGCGGCGTTGCGCGTGTCGATGGAGACGCGGACCCCGGCCGTGGCGAGCGCGCGTATGACCGGGATCGTGCGGCGGATTTCCTCGGCGGGGTCGATCGGGTGCGCGCCGGGGCGGGTAAATTCGCCGCCGACGTCGACAATATCGGCCCCGGCTACTGCCAGCGCTCGGCCGGCATCGATCGCACCGGCGGGGTCGGCATAGGCGCCCCCGTCGCTGAAACTGTCCGGGGTGACGTTCAGGATCCCCATCACGCGCGGGCGGTCGAGGGTGAGACCGGCCCAGGTGGGCGGGGTCATGGCGAGGGGCATCTGCCGCCCGGTCACCACCAACCACCCGCCGTCGGGAAGAAGCCCCGCATTCAGCCCGGCAGCGGCGCCGCCCCCAGCCCACCCGGCGGCGGCGTCGGCGCGGCCGGGCGCGCCGTGGTCGGCACGGACGCGCGCCGATTCTCCGGCGCCGGCTCGTCGACCACTTTGCGGATCACCGGCTCGCCGCGCAGGATCGTGCGGATCTCGTCGCCCGACAGGGTCTCGTGCTCCAGCAGGCCGCGCGCCAGCCGGTGCAGCTCCTCGATGTTCTCGGTCAGGATGTGGCGCGCCTTGCCGTAGGCGCGGTCGATCATGTCCTTGATCTCGGCGTCGATCTCGCGCGCCGTCGCCTCCGACACGTTCTTGTTCTGGGTCACCGAGTGGCCGAGGAACACCTCCTGGCTGTTGTCACCATAGGCGATCATGCCGAGCTTTTCGCTCATGCCCCATTCGGTGATCATCCGCCGCGCCTGGTCGGTCGCCATCTTGATGTCGCCGGCGGCGCCGTTGGAGACCTTGTCGGGCCCGAAGATGATCTCCTCCGCCGCGCGCCCGCCCATCGCCATGGTGAGCTCGCCCAGCAGCTTCGACTTCGACTTGGAGTAGCGGTCGCCCTCCGGCAGGCTCATGACCAGGCCGAGCGCCCGGCCGCGCGGGATGATGGTGGCCTTGTGCACCGGGTCGCATTCCGGCTCATGCAGGGCGCAGAGCGCGTGGCCGCCCTCGTGGTAGGCGGTCATGCGCTTCTCGGCTTCGGACATGACCAGCGACCGGCGTTCGGCACCCATCATCACTTTGTCCTTGGCGTGCTCGAACTCGGCCATCGCGACCACCCGCTTGCCGATGCGGGCGGCGAGCAGCGCTGCCTCGTTCACGAGGTTGGCAAGGTCGGCGCCCGAGAACCCGGGGGTGCCGCGGGCGATGGTCTTGGGATCAACATCCGAGCCGAGGGGAACCTTGCGCATGTGCACGCGCAGGATCTTCTCCCGCCCGTTCACGTCCGGGTTCGGCACCACCACCTGGCGGTCGAACCGGCCGGGGCGGAGCAGCGCCGGGTCCAGCACGTCGGGGCGGTTGGTCGCGGCGATCAGAATGACGCCTTCGTTGGATTCGAAGCCGTCCATCTCAACCAGCATCTGGTTGAGCGTCTGCTCCCGCTCGTCGTTGCCGCCACCGAGGCCGGCGCCGCGATGGCGCCCGACCGCGTCGATCTCGTCGATGAAGATGATGCAGGGGGCGTTCTTCTTGCCCTGCTCGAACATATCACGCACGCGCGAAGCGCCGACGCCGACGAACATCTCAACGAAGTCGGAGCCGGAGATCGTGAAGAACGGCACGTTCGCCTCGCCGGCGATGGCGCGGGCGAGCAGGGTCTTGCCGGTGCCGGGGGGGCCGACCAGCAGCACGCCCTTGGGGATCTTGCCACCCAGGCGCTGGAATTTCTGCGGATCACGGAGGAATTCCACGATCTCCTGCAGCTCGCTTTTGGCCTCGTCGATGCCGGCCACGTCCTCGAACGTCACGCGGCCCTGTTTTTCGGTGAGCAGACGTGCTCGCGACTTGCCGAAGCCCATGGCGCGGCCCCCGCCCGACTGCATCTGGCGCATGAAGAAGACCCAGACGCCGATCAGTAGCAGCATCGGGAACCAGGACAGCAGGTAATGCAGCAGCGGATTCTCATCGGCGTCACGCGGCTTCGCGATCACCCGGACGTTGTGGCTGGTAAGCTTGCTTACCAGAGTGGGGTCGTCGGGCGTGTAGGTGGCGAAGGTCTGCCCGTCCGAAAGCTGCCCGCTGACGGTGCGGCCCTGGATCACCACGTCGCGTACCCGGCCCTGATTCACCTGATTCAGGAAGTCCGAATAGGCGACCTGGGTGGACGGGGCCTGGGTGGTGCCCGGCTGGAACAGGTTGAACAGAACCACGAGCAACAGGAGAATAATCACCCAAAGCGCGAGGTTGCGGCCAAAATTGCTCATGCGTTCGTGCTCACGTTCATGCCCACACGGTAAGGGCCGCTTTACCCCTGCGGCGTCCGGCGCGGTGCCGGGGCCGGAAGGCTCCGACCGAATAACATAGTGCGTTGCCTGCCACCGCGCATCCCCGCCCGTGGCGCTTTCGCCGCAGGTCAGCAGGGCGTTGCAGCGGGCACGAACGGCGCGCCGGAAACGGGCCGGGCAGGCGCGAAAAGCACGAGGAACCCCTCGCTCCCGGGCAGATGGTAGCCGAGATGCGGCACCGCGAGAAGGGTTTCGCCGCGATACAGCGCCGGCAGGGTGCGGAGGACCACGGCGGGGAGCGCCGACCGCCGCCGCGATGCCGTCGCCCTCGCCGCCCCCAGGGCATCCCCGAGGGCGCCCATGGTAACGCCGGAGGCGATACGGGGATCGGCGTCCTGGGGCGGCACGCGAGCCAGCCGGAAACGCCCGTCCCAGACGGTTCCCAGTTCGGCCGGAACCGGGGGGGCCAGCCGTGCCGCCTCCCGCACGATCAACAGGCGGCCAGGGCCGAGCCGTCCGGCGGGCAGCAGTCGCGCGCCGCCGAGCGTGGCCGGCCGCGGGGCTGCGGCCAGGGTGGCGAGCCCCTGGCTGCGCGGCGGATGGGCGGTGCCGGCCACCGCCTGGATCAGGGCGCCCAGTGCCTCCGCGGGCAGCGGTGCCGGATCGAGCAGGGCAAATCCCTCGGGGCGGAGCGCCGCGCGTGCGGCCAGCAAAGCCGCGCAGGCCGCCTCGGTCGTTGCCCGGGCGGTGCCCGCTTCGGCCGCGGCGGCACTCAGGGCACGCGTTGCCGGGCCGGTGCCGGCGCGATCGGCGCGCAGCGCGCGCAGCCGGGCGCGGGTGGCCGCGGGATCGGCATTGGACGGATCCTCCGCCCAGCCAAGCCCGGCCATATGCACGGTGGTGCGCAGCCGCGTCGGCGGAATGTCGAGCAGTGGCCGCAGCCAGCGCAGCCGCGCCGTTTCCGCAAGCGCCGCCATGCCAGCCAGCCCGGTCGCGCCGCTGCCGCGGAGCGCACGCAGGATCACCGTCTCCGCCTGGTCGCCGGCGTGATGGCCCAGCAGCAGATGGACGATCCCCGCTTCCGCACAGGCGGCCTCCAGCGCGGCGTAGCGCGCCAGCCGCGCCCGCTCCGCCAGCCCCGGTCCGCGCGTCAGTCCGGCGAGGCGGAGAACGCGCGACGGGACGCCGATGCGCGCGAGCCGGGCTTGCGCCTCAGCCGCTTCGGCGGCCGCCTCCGGGCGCAGGCCGTGATCGACGATCAACCCCAGCACTGCGCCCTCGCGCGCCGCCGCCCAGGCGCGCGCGAGCAGCGCCAGCGCCAGGCTGTCGGCGCCGCCGGACACCGCGACGGCGAGCAGCGGCGTCGGCTCGAACGGACCGAGCGGATCGAGCCGGGCGGCGAATGCGGCAGCGCCGACCGGAGCGCCGCTGCCGGCGGCCTGGCGAGGAGCGGTCAGGCTGGCAACGACGGGGCCGGCAACATCAAGGGCAGCAGCAGGGTTAAGAGCGGCGGGCGGCACGCCGTCGTGCCGGGCCGCGGCGGCAGGACGGACCAGCATGCCGCGCGCACCGCGCGCTGTGTCGGACCGGCCGGGTCGCGGCGCACGAGACACGCTGACCGATCCGCCCCGGCCTCATCCCCTCCCGCATGGGGAAGAGAGAGGGGGTAGCGTTTCTCCCGCCCCCACTCGCGGGCGGGGGGCAGGGAGAGCATGCGCGCCCGCGCAGGAGAGCAGCACCTGACGCGGCCCTGGTCAGCCGCAGCCGGCGCGGTGCGCGACGGCGACGGCCTGGGTTCTCAGCGCGGTGCCCTGGCGCGGGTATTGCGCGTGCAGCTTGGCCAGCGTTTCGCAGGCGGCGCGGCGTTCGTTGATCGCGGCCAGCGATTCCGCCAGGCCAAGCAACGCGGCCGGGGCGTGCACGCCGTTCTTGGAGCGATTGTAGGCGTCGTCGTAGGCGATGGCCGCGCGCGACCATTGGTGCTGACCGGCCAGCGCCTCGGCCAGGACGAACTGCGCGTCGTAGGCGCCCGGTGCGGCGCGGCGCGCCAGCACGCTGCGCGCGCTGCGCTCCGCTGCGGGATAGTCGCGGCGGTCGAGCGCGACATAGGCCGCCTGCAAGGGGCCGGCGGGGTGGCGGGCCGATGGCGCGGGGCCCGGGGCTAGCGGGCGCGGCGTGCCATCCTGCGTCTCGGCCCGACGGGCGGGCGGCGGCTCGGATGGGCGTGCGCGCGGCGCCGGCAGAGTGCCGGGCGCTGGTGGTCCGGCCTGGGACGGTGCGGGGCCACCGGTCGCGGTCGGGCTGCCCGCGCCGGGATTTTCGACCTCGAACTTGAGGTCATCGATCCGCTTGCCGAGGTCGGCGATCTTCTGGGCGTCGTCGTTCTGCAATTCGTCGATCCGGCCGCGCAGGTGGCGGATGTCGTCTTCCAGGCCGTTCATCCTGTCGAGCAGATGCGCCACCATGTCGGACGTGCCGGCTGCCGGCGCCGCCTGCGCGGGGGCAGTGTCGCCGAGGTAGGAACCGCCGCCGTTGGCGACCTGCGCGCGCAGTGCGTCGACCTCCTGGCGCAGTTCCAGGATCTGGTCGCGCAGCGCGATCCCTTCCCGGCTTTCGATCTGCGCCGCCGCGGGGCGCGCCTGCGTGAGCAGGAACGCCGCCGGCAACAGCGGCAGCATGGCGATCACGAGCGCTTTCACGGGCGGCAGACGCATGCGCGGCATCCTTGCGTGGACCTGGGGTGAACCGGATGGGGGAACGCGCGGCGGGACGTCCGTTCCGGGGACGGGCGATCGCCACAGCGGCCCATCGCCCGACCCGGCGTCCCGCCAGACGCCGGATGCGGGCGGGATGGACCGCTGCGGCCAGTCTATCCGCTCGGCGGCCGCAGCGGAACCGCCGGGCCCGGCAACGGGGCACGAGGGCGAGTCTCGACCGGCGGAAACGCAACGAGGCGCCGACGGATCAACCGGCGGCGCCTCGCGATCGTGTCGTCGGCCGGGTCGAACCCCGCCGCTTGCCTGGTCCCGGTCAGGACCGTCGGTCATTCGGCCGACATGTCACGGCGGACACGCGGCAATGACGATCAGCGGCGAGGATCGGTTCCGTTAATTAGTTCCCCTGCGGGTTGTCGCCCTGCACGGAGGTGATCGCATTGCGGTTCTGCGCCCACGCCTGCTCGTTGTCACCCAGCGCGACCGGACGGTCCTTGCCGTAGCTGATCGTCTTGATGCGCGACGGGCTCACGCCCTTGGCCGCCAGGTATTCGCGGGCGGCGTTGGCACGGCGATGGCCGAGCGCGAGGTTGTATTCCTCGGTGCCACGATCGTCGCAATTGCCGGCAACCAGCACCTGGACCTGCGGATATTTCGCGAGCCATCCGGCCTGGCGGTCCAGGGTCGCCTGGTCGGAGGAGGTCAGGACCGAGCGGTTGAACGCGTAGAAGACGCGATCACCGACATTGGCGACCAGGTCTTGCTCGCTGCCCGGGGCGGGGCCCGAGGTGGCGGCGGCGGCGCCGGCGCCACTTGCCATGCCGGTGGTGGCTGGCTTGTTCGCGCACGCCGCCAACAGGGCAACGGCGGCGAAGGCGCCGAGAATCTTGATGTTCATTGGGGGTGGTCCCTGGATGAAGGGTGCAGCGTCAGGTCACGGACAAAGCGGCGCAACGGCGGGACCGTTGCGACCGAGACCCGGATTAGTCGGCAGCGCCCGCGGCGTCAAGTTTGCGGAGACCATTCATCGCCTCATGGCTTGCATGCACGCAACAACTGCGGCCGGAATGTCACAGCCCGAGTCGCCCCTGCGCCGCTGCCGCCGACGGCCCGGTGGCACGCCGCTGCGGCCCCGGATCGACCTGTGCCGGACCGGCCGGATCGGCCGTTGCGCCTATGGTACCGTCGGCAAACCGCAGCCGCAGACGCGCACCTGGCGCCACCGAGGCTGCCGCGGTCAGCGCGTGCCCGGCCGGATCCGTACACCAGCGCGTAGCCGCGGGCCAGCACCGCGAGCGGGGAGACCGCCTCCAGCCGCGCGCCCGCGCCCTCGGTGCGCACCCGCGCCTCACGCAGAAGTGCGCCGAGTGGAGCCGGGGTCAGCCGGGCCAGGGTGGTCCCGGCCCGGCGGTGCACCCGCGCCACCGCCTGGCGCAGGGCGAAGCCGAGCCGCTGGCCGCCGAGCGCGAGCCCGCTCCGCCTGCGTTCGAGCAAGGCCGGGAGGGCGCGGACCAACCGCGCCTCGACCTCCGCCGCCCCGCGCCGCGCCTGCACGATCAGCCGCGGCAGGTCGGGCAGCCGCGCCAGCGCCCGATCGAGCGCGGCCCGCCGCGCCGCCAGCAGGTTCGGCAGCGCCAGGGCCAGCCGCTCCGCCCGGTCGTCCAGCCGCTGCCGCGCGGTGCCGAGCAGGGCGGGCAGGTCGGGCAGGCCGCGTTCGGCGCGGCGACGAGGCGCAGGCGGCGTTCCTGCGTCAGCCGGTTCAGCGCGCCGGCCAGCCGCGCGCCGGTCTGCGCCAGGTCGGCGACCAGCTCGGCGCGCGCCGGCACGGCCAGCTCCGCCGCGGCGGTGGGGGTCGGGGCGCGGCGGTCGGAGGCGAAATCGATCAGCGTGGTGTCGGTCTCGTGCCCGACGGCGGAGATCAGCGGGATGCGGCAGGCGGCGGCGGCGCGGACCACGATCTCGTCGTTGAACGCCATCAGGTCTTCCAGGCTGCCGCCGCCGCGCGCGACGATCAGCACGTCCGGGCGCGGGATCGGCCCGCCGGCGGGCGAGCGCGTCGAAGCCGGCGATGGCGGCGGCGATGCGCTCCGCCGCGCCCTCGCCCTGCACCGGCACCGGCCAGAGCAGGATCGGGCGCGGGAAGCGGCGGGCGATGGTGGTGCGGATGTCCTGGATCACCGCGCCGCGCTCGCTGGTCACGACGCCGATCACCGCCGGCAGCACGGGCAGCGGGCGCTTGCGCGCCGCGGTCGAACAGGCCCTCGGCGGCCAGGCGCAGCCGCAGCGCCTCGATCCGCGCCAGCAGCGCGCCGGCGCCGGCATATTCCATGCGCTCGACGATGAGCTGGTAGGAGGAGCGGTCGGCGTAGGTGGTGATGCGGCCGGTGGCGATCACCTCGACGCCGTTCTCCGGCGGCCATGCCGAGGCGGGGGACGGCGTTTTTCCACACGACGCCGGCGAGCTTGGCGCTCTCGTCCTTGAGGGAGAAGTAGATGTGGCCGGAGGGGTAACGCTTGAGCTCGGTGATCTCACCGCGCACGCGGACGCGGCCAAAGGTGCCTTCGAGGGCGCGTTTGATCGCGCCTGAGAGGTCGGAGACGGTGAATTCGGGGAGGTTGGAGAGGGGGGCGGGGGCGTCCATGGGCGGAGGGTAGGATGGGGAGGGGGTGAGGGTGAAGCGGGGGGGGCGCGGTGGACGGTTGCCCGGGGTTGGGGCGGGGCGCGCGTGGCGGAGCATTGTACGGTCGTTGGGGCGTTTGGGGCGCCTGTTCGCCGAAATGCGGCCTGGCGGTAGGGGGAGCGGGTGGTTGGCGGGCACGCGGCCGTTTTCGGTCCGGGGCTGGCCGCAATGTACGTCGGGTGGGGTATTTGGGGCGACACTGTACACTCGCTGGGGCGGCCTGGCTTGCGGAGGCGGGGGCTGGAGGCTCGCTGCGGACCCGGGGGAGCGTTGGCGCGGGGGGCGACAGTTCTGGTGCGGGTGGGTTCTGAATTGGAGCCAGTTCGGAACCGATGCTCGTTCATCTCTCGGTCAGGAACGCCCCGGACGAGGTCGTGCGGCGGCTGCAGCGATGGGCTGCGGGGCATCATCTGTCGTTGCAGGGTGAGCTGCTTGCCATCATCGAGGAAGCGGTGTGGCCGGACGCAACGCTGAGCCCGTCGGAGGTACTGGCGGAGGTGCGCCGGCTGGGCCTGCGCACCGCCGCCGATTCCGCTGCGATCGTCAGGGCGGATCGTGACCGAAATTAGCGTGGTGGACGCCTCGGCGCTCGCAACATTGGTGTTCGGGGAGGCGGAGGCGATCGCGGCGCGGCTGGAGGCGCCGGCCCTGCTCGGGTTCGAGCTGGCCAATGTGTGCCTGACCAGGATGCGGCGCGAGCCGGCGCGGCGGGAGGTGCTGCGGGCGGCGTTTCGACTGGTGGACCGGCTGGCGGTGGAGACGGTCTCGGTCGACCATGGGGGCACATTGGACCTGGCGGCGGCCACGGGTTTGACGGCTTATGAGGCGAGCCATCTTTGGTTGGCCCGCCCGCTTGGGGGGAACTGGTGACGCTCGATCGGAAGTTGGCGGCGGCCACCGTATGAGGGCGGTCGTGGCCCGCTGATCGAGCGGGCCGGGCCGCCTGGTCAGCGCATTCCGGGGTATCGCCTTAGCGTTTCAGTAATCAGGCGAGATGACGCTCGGCACGCAACCGGGCTCGGGACCGATGGATCGCGCCGATTCAACGCAGAGGTCGCAGAGGACCAGAGATCGCAGAGAAGCGGGTGATGCGGGCAACAACGCGGCGCTGACAGGGCGGATCATTCGGTTTGCCATCAAAGTGCACCGCCGGCTCGGGCCGGGGCTGCTGGAATCGGTCTATGAAGCCTGCCTTTGCTGGGAACTGGGGCAGGCGAAGCTGACGTATGAGCGGCAGGTTCCTCTCGCGGTGCGCTACGAAGGTGTACGTCTGGCCTGTGGCTACCGTGCGGATGTCATTGTTGCGCGGGATATGATCCTGGAGATCAATTCGGTCGAGCATATTCTGCCGCTGCATGAGGCGCAGGTGCTGACCTATCTCCGCCTGAGCGGCTGCAGGTTGGGGCTGCTGCTAAATTTCAACACCGTGCTGCTGAAGGATGGGCTGCGCCGCTTCATCCCATAGGCATCTTACCTGATCGCGGTAGGGACGCGCATTACTGCGCGCCCCCCGCACAGAACCGTACGGGCGGGATTCCCGCATACGGCTCCCACCTTGGGTATTTGACGGCGAAGCGTGCGCCTGGCCACGGATGCGTGATGCGCGGTTTCGGAAGCCACCGGTCGGCGAGCACGGTGATCCGTTCCCACGACGTCCGGTCCTTCTGGCTGCGGCGCCGGAGCGTCCGCTGCCAGAGGCGCCGCACATGGTGGCGGAACGCCGCCAGGGCGGCGGAGTTGGTCGGCACTGCGTGGTAGGCGAAGAACCCGCCCACCACCTGCCGCACCCACGCGCCCTGTTCGTCGACCGTGGTGTGCAGCCGGCGTCGCAACCCATCCCGGATCGCCCTCAACCGCGCTTGCACCCGATCGCGCCGGGACTTCCGCCGTAGCTGGAAGTCCCCGCATCGGCTGCGCCCGCAGATATGGGTGAACCCGAGGAAGTTGAACGTTTCCGGCTTGCCTTCACCACGCTCCGCCCGGTTCAGCGCCGCAAAGCGGCCGAACCGGATCAGGCGTGTCTTCTCCGGATGCAAGGTCAACGCAAACCCTGCCATCCGGTCCCGCATATCCGCCAGGAACCGCACGGCGTCGGCCTGGTGCTCGAAGCCGACGACGATGTCGTCGGCGTAGCGCACCATGATGACGTCCCCGTGGGCATGGCGCTTGCGCCATCGATCCGCCCACAGGTCGAAGACGTAATGCAGGTAGATGTTCGCCAGCAACGGCGAGATCACCGCACCTTGCGGCGTGCCCACCGTCCCAGGCGTCACCACCCCGTCCTCCGCCACCCCGGCCTTCAACCATTTGCGGATCAGGCGGAGTACCCGCCGGTCACCCACACGGTGTTCCACGAAACGCAGCAGCCATTCGTGGCTGACCGCGTCAAAGAAACCGGCGATGTCGGCGTCCAGGACCCAGTTCACCTTGCACCGGGTGATCCCCACCGCGAGTGCGTCCAGCGCATCGTGCTGGCCGCGCCCAGGTCGGAACCCGTAGCTGAACCCCAGGAAATCCTGCTCCCAGATCGCGTTCAGCACTTCCACCAGCGCCCGCTGGACGATCTTGTCCTCCAGCGCCGCGATCCCCAACGGCCGCCGCCGTCCGTCCGGCTTCGGTATGAACACCCGCCGCGACGGCTGCGCTCGGTAGGCACCGCGATGGATGCGCTCATGCAGGTCTGCAAGCTTGCGCTCCAGACCGTCACCATACGCATCCCACGTCACCCCATCCACACCCGCCGATGCCTCCCGCCGCAGCCAGCCATAGGCGGACCGCAGTAGATCGACATCGATGTGGTGCAGCAGGGCGGTGAACCGTTCCCCTTTCCGCTCCTTGGCCGCTTGCCGTACACGATCCAGCCCGTGGGACATGCTTGCCCGGCCCGGTGTCCGGCGCATGCCGTGCCCGATCGTGTTCCCCTCGGCCCCTTCCCTTGGCTCCACCAACTCCGCGGGCGGTTGCCCAGCCGCGTTCGCCAGCTTCACAGCTACTATGGAAGGGTCTGACTTCTCAGCTCCGTGCATCACCGGCTTCGGCCTTCCTGCCTTCCCGGTGCGGACCGTCCCTTGCGGGGCGGCCAGACCTGAGATCTCCCGGTTCCCGGGCAAGAGGTTTCGCCGACGTGCCAGGGTCTCAGACCACGCGGGACCGGCAGGGCACTCGCGATAACGCGCCCCACCGTGCTGCCTTCCGTCACAGAGACAACGTCGGCATCCCGGAACAAGAGACTTTCGCGGCTCAATACCTGGCCCAGCGGCGCCCCTGTCAACGCTTCGCCCCGCACCTCGCGGTGGGAGGCGCATGAACTCGGGGCCGATGTGGTTCGCTCTACCTTTCATCGTGAAGGACTTGCACCCTCTCCTCTTGCCGGTCTCCCGGCGCACCTCTGCGATCTCTGGTCCTCTGCGACCTCTGCGTTGAAGCGAAGGGTGGAGCCGCGCGGGACCGTCGATACGGTACGAGTGGTCATCCCGTGGAAGTAACGCTCTGCTCCGCCGCATCATCAGTCGGGACTCGGAATAGTGTGTAACGGCCTGAACACTCGAGCACGTCCGACGCGCGCACCCTGCTCGAAGACCCCGCCAACGATCTGCTCTTCAGCGCTGCCAGCCTGTGGGAGGTCGCGATCAAAAACCAGCTTGGCCGGCCCGACGTCCACGCCGACCCCAGGCTGCTCCGCCGCAGTCTGCTCGACAACGGCTACACCGAAGTGCCGATCGCGAGTGCCCACGCGGTCGCCCTCGACCTCCTGCCGCCGCTGCACAAAGACCCGTTCGACCGCATCCTGATCGCCCAGGCACTGGTGGAAGGGATCACCCTGCTCACCGCCGATCCCCTGCTCGCGCGCTATCCGGGCCCGATCCGCCAGGTCTGAACGGGGGTGCCCATCGACCCCGATCCGGAGGCGCCTTAGTACGCGGCCCAAGCGCACATACCCGCCCGGGGTCGGCGGGCATGGTCCCGCTCAGGGTTCGCTGCGCACCGGCAGCGCGGCGAGCATGCGGTCGAGCTTGCCGCCCAGCGCGTGGGAGACGACGTCAACCTCCCGCGCCGGCGCAAAGGCCGGCGCCGCCGCCGTCGCGCCGGACGCGCTGGACGCGCGGACCGCGGACCCGACCCCAGGGCCGGCGCAGCCGCCCAGGATCAGCAGGGCGACAGCGGCGATCACGCCGGTTGGCATGCGCACTTGGCCTGTGCCGAGGGGGTTACGATGCGGGCACGCAATGGGAGGGCTTCCGGTCATCATGGTCTCCGGTCTTGAAGGGAGGCACGCTGTGCCGAAACGAGTTGCAATCCGCTGACGGTCCGCAAATATCGCATGCGTCCGATCCCGGTGCGTTCCGTTCGACGGCGCGCGGGCGGCCCCGAAACGCCGGGATGACGACGTCCCAGGCATTCGGCCGGCCGCACGCGCCGGCGTTGACAACGACGGCCGGGAAGGCTTCATCGCGGGTGAACGGGCTGCGGGAAGGACCCTCGGCTTCCCGCGACGCGGCGCGGTCGATGCCGCCGGGCTCGGTCGGCGCGGGGCTCGGCCGGCGCAGGATTGGGCCCGGAGTGGCGCCGGCGTCCGGAAACTTCCGCCGAGGAGACGACGCATGCGGGTACTGGTGGTCGGATCGGGCGGACGCGAGCACGCGCTGTGCTGGGCGCTCGCCGCCAGCCCGCTGCTCACCGAACTTTTCTGCGCCCCCGGCAATCCCGGCATCGCCGAGCTCGCCACCTGCGCCCCGATCGCCGCCACCGACATCGACGCCCTGGTCGCATTCGCCCGCGCCAACGCGATCGACCTCGTGTTCCCCGGCCCGGAAGCCCCGCTCGCCGCCGGGCTGACGGACGCCATGGACGCCGCCGGCATCCCCTGCTGCGGCCCCACCGCAGCCGCCGCCCGGCTGGAAAGCAGCAAGACCTTCACCAAGACGATCTGCGACGAAGCCGGCATCCCCACCGCCGCCTGGGAACGTTTCGATACCGCGGACGCCGCGCGCGACTTCGTCCGCCGCCGCGGCGCGCCGATCGTCGTGAAGGCCGACGGCCTCGCCGCCGGCAAGGGCGTCGTGGTCGCCGCGACGGAAGCCGAGGCGCTCGCCGCCATCGACACGATCATGACCGACCGCAGCCTGGGCGAGGCCGGCGCGTCGGTCGTGATCGAGGAATGCCTGACCGGGGAAGAAATCTCCTTCTTCGCGCTGTGCGACGGCACAAACGCGATCCCGCTCGGCGCCGCGCAGGACCACAAGCGGGTGGGGGACGGCGACACCGGACCCAACACCGGCGGCATGGGCGCGTATGGCCCGGTGGCGGCGTTCCCGCCCGCCGCCGAACCGGCGATCATGGACCGGATCATCCGCCCCGCGCTGGCCGCCATGGCCGCGCGCGGCACGCCGTTCCGCGGCATCCTGTTCGCCGGCCTGATGCTGACCACGGACGGGGCGAAGCTGATCGAGTTCAACGTCCGCTTCGGCGATCCCGAATGCCAGGTGCTGCTGCTGCGGCTGAAATCCGACCTGCTGCCCGCACTGCTCGCCGCCTGCGAGGGCGAGCTTGCCCAGTTCGACCTGCGCTGGCACGACCACGCCGCCATCGCCGTGGTGCTCGCCGCGCGCGGCTACCCGGCAGCGCCGGAACACGGCAGCGCGATCCGCGGCCTCGATGCCGCCGCCACGCTACCGGGGGTGCAGATTTTCCACGCCGGCACCGCGCGCGACGCCGACGGCCGGCTGGTCGCCGCCGGGGGAAGGGTGCTGAACGTCTGCGCCACCGGCCCCGACCTGCCGACCGCGCGGGCGCGCGCCTACGCCGCGATCGCCGCCATCGACTGGCCGGAAGGGTTCTGCCGCCAGGACATCGGCGCCCGCACGGCCGCCGCATGACCCACCGCGCGGTCATCTTCGCCTGCGCCCGCGACGAGACGGCGTATATCGCCGAATGGGTCACCTACCACCGCGCCATCGGCTTCGGGCATGTGTACCTCTATTGCAACGACGACGACCCCGGCCCGCTGTTCGCCGCGGTGCTGCCGTTCCTGCAAGGTCCGGATCCGTTCGTCACCTTCCACCACTACCCGGTGCAGGGCGAGCAGTTCCGCATGTACATGCACGCGCTGGCCCGCTACCGCACGGCGGCGGAATGGATCGCGTTCCTGGACATCGACGAGTTCCTGGCCCTGCGCGCCGGCGGCACGCTCGACGACCTGCTGGACGAGGTGCCGCCCAACCAGGGCTGCCTGCTGGTGCACTGGGCGATGTTCGGCCCCAACGGCCACACCCTCCCGCCGCCGGGCAGCGTGCCGGCGAACTACACGCGGCGCGCGGCGCGCATCCAGACCACCACCAAGACCATCACCCGCAGCGCCTGTATTGATCTCGATCTGATCGATCACCGCATCTACATGTGGCACGGCTGGGACGGGCGACTGATGCCGGGGGCGGCCAGCCGCAGCGTGCTCGGCCTGCCGCCGGAGGCGATGCCGTCCGACGGCGCCTATCTGAGCGACCTCGCGATGACGGACGCCATCCTGAGCCGCGCCGCCGTGCACCATTACGTCTTCCGCTCGGAAGCCGCGCTGGCCAAGCGGGTGGCGCGCGGCCTGGGCGGCGATTTCGCCGGCCAGGTGATGTGGCAGCGGGCGATCGAGGACGGCAACGTACCGGTGTTGATGGCCGACCTGAATGCGGTCGAGGATCGTTTCCTCGCCGATTTCTGGGCCGGCTGGCGCGCCCGCCGGATGGCGCCGGGCCTGCTGCTGCCGCGCCCCGCCTGGCCCAACCTCGCGCTTGGCCGGCCGGCGACGCAAAGCTCGCTGGGCACGCCGGCGCAGGGCGTGAACGTGGAGCAGGACGCCGCCGGCGCCGTCAGCGGGCGCCTCACCGGCGCGTGCCAGTGCCATACCGACCGCGAGGCCGCGCCATTCTGGCAGGTCGATCTCGGCGCGCCGGCCCGCGTGCGTAAGATCCGCATCTTCGCCGGGCTGGACGAGGTCGCGCGCGCGGAGCCGCTGCGCCGCTTCGATCTCGATACGTCCTCGGACGGGCAGCACTGGATGCGCGTCTGCCGCAAATTCGACGACACCCCGGTGGGCGGCATCGACGGGAGCGCGTTCCGCTACGTCCCCGCCGCCCCGGTGCCGGCGCGCTTCGTCCGCCTGCGCCGCACCGAGCCCGGGGCGCTGCTGCTCGACCAGGTGGAAGTCTATGGGGAGCTCGTGTCGGGCGGCAGCGGCCGGTAGCCGCGCGCCGCGCCCACCGCCAGGTAATGGTGGTGGAAATCGAGGAAATCGCCCTGCCCCACCTCCACCGCCGCCAGCGGATAGGTGCGCGCATACCAGATGCGGTCGAGCCGGAACGGCGCGCGCTGCTCGGCCAGACCCTCCTGCAAGTAATGATCGCGCCCGCTCGCGTAACTGCCGCCGGCCACCGCGGCGGCGACGTCCGGATAGTGGTCGAGATAGAACGCCTCTTCGAACGCGGCGCGCAGCGCGTAGGGATCGGGGCGGAAGCGCGGACGCGCCAGCCGCAGCGTGGCCAGCATCTCCGGGCGCAGCAGACGCCAGGTGCCGGCCATCGCGCGATGCGTCGGCAGCACATGTTCGACCGGCACGGCGTAGTTGATTGGGAACAGGTAGAACCGGTAGCGCGGATCCGTCAGAGGCAGCAGATCGACCTCCGGGCACTGCGCGGGGTTGAGAAAGCCCGTCAGCGGCAGGAACACCCGCTCCGCCCGGCCGATCCAGGCGGCGATCCAGGCGAAGGTGCTGACGCTCGGAACGATATTCGTTGCATGGCGCAGGATGGCGAAATCAGCCATCGGGTCGCGGCTGGCGATGAAGCGCGCGTGCGGGAAGGCGCGCCGCAGCCGCTCGGTGTAGGGATTGGGATCGAGCTGGCCGAGGAACACCGGCCGAAGCCCTGTCTGCGCCACGAGCTCGCGGTAGAAGCCGATCGGGACCAAGGTGTAATCCGCGTGCGGAGCCGCGAAAATCTCGTCGCCGCGGATGCTGATGAGCAGCGTATCCCGGCCGCAGCGCTCGCGCGGGACGGCAGTGTCGGGAAACAGCGCCGCGGCCACCTCCCGCGGCGGGAAATTGTTCATGTGCTGCGCGTAGTGCGCGAGATCGATGCGCGCCAGCACGCCGGCGTTCAGCGCCTCAGCCAGCAGCGCCAGGTTGATCGCGAAACCGGTCGCCGGATCGCGCTGGTCCACCCGCACCGAGGCTTCCGGCCCGCGCGGCAGGGCCGGATGCACAAGGCCCCATTCCGGCAGCGCCACGCCCGACAGGCGCGCGCCGGGCACGAGCGAGGCCAGCCGCCAGGCGGCCAGGAATTGCAGCATGCGGTTGCCAAGCCGGCCCAGCGGCTCGATATGCACGATCGGGGCGGGCGGGGCACCGGGGACCGGGCCGCTCGGTGCGGGGCCGCTCATCGGGGATACACCCGCATGACCGGTTCGATTCCGTGACAGATGCGCGCCCGTGACGGGTGCGGCTGCCTGGAGGATGCGTCCGCCTGACGGGTGCGGCTGCCTGGCCGGTGCGCTTGCATGGCGGTCCTGATGCGACAACGGTCCGTTTTCATCGCGCGTCGGGCTTTGTTGCAGCCGCACCGGGCCGGCGGGCGGCGAAGAAACGGCGCAGCAGGGCCTGGGCCTCCCGCTCGCGCACCCCGCCCACCACCTCCGGGCGATGATGGCAGGACGCGGCATCGAACACCCGCGCGCCATGCTCCACCCCGCCGCCCTTGGGGTCGTAGGCGCCGAAGATCAGGCGGCGGATGCGGAACAGGCTGATCGCCTGGGCGCACATCGGGCAGGGCTCCAGGGTCACGACCAGATCGCACTCGGGCAGGCGCGGCCCGCCAAGCGCCGCCGCCGCCGCCCGCAGCGCCAGCATCTCGGCGTGGGCGGAGGCGTCGGCCCGGGCCTCCGTCTCGTTGCCGGCGCGGGCCAGTACCGCCCCGTCCGGGCCGAGCACCACCGCACCCACCGGCACCTCCCCGCGCGCGCCGGCCGCCGCCGCCTCGGCCAGCGCCAGCGCCATCGGCTCGTCCCCCATCGCGCGCGGAGCGACCGGAGCGGGCGTCGTCAGGTCTGGCGAGAGCGTCTTCATGCCGACCGCTTCTTGCCCGCTGGCCGGTGCGGGGTCTAGCACCATCGCATGAACGCACCCGCGCGACGCCCGCTCATCGGCGTCACCCTCGATGCCGAGCCGCCCGGCGGCTACTCGGCCTACCCCTGGTACGCCCTGCGCCGCAACTATGCCGAGGCGATCGGCGCCGCCGGCGGCCTGCCCGTCGCCCTGCCGCACGATCCCGCCCTGGCCGCAGCATTCCTCGACCGCCTCGACGCCCTGGTGGTCACCGGCGGCGCCTTCGACGTCGATCCGGCCCTGTACGGCGCCGGCACACGGCACGCCACCGTCAGCCTGAAACAGGACCGCACCGCCGCCGAACTCGCCCTCACGCGCGGCGCCATCGACCGCAATCTGCCCGTGCTCGGCATCTGCGGCGGCGAGCAGCTTTTGACCGTCGCCCTCGGCGGAACCCTGGTCCAACATATCCCCGATACGATCCCAAACGCGCTGGAACACGAACAACCCAACCCACGCCACGAACCCGGCCACAAGGTCACCATCGTCCCCGGCACAAAACTCGCCGCCATCGTCGGCACCCCGACGATGAACGTGAACTCCGCCCACCACCAGGCCGTCGCCACCCCAGGCCCGAATGCCATCACCAACGCCACCGCCCCCGACGGCGTCATCGAAGGGCTGGAAAACCCCACCGCCCGCTTCTGCCTCGGCGTGCAATGGCACCCCGAATTCCTGATCGACCCCGGCGACCGCCGCCTCTTCGACGCCCTGATCGCGGCCTGCGCGCCATGATGCGAACCAGCGATGCCTGTGTGGGTCCGCAAGGAAGGCCAGAGGGCTCTGCCCCCTGGACCCCCGCCAAGGGCTCGCCCTTGGAACCTTTCCGTTCTGGTTCGGAGCAGGTGGGGGGTATCGCGGGTTTGGGCCGGGGGGTGCGCGGAGGGGAGGCCTGCGCGCTTCGGCGCGCAGGCCTCCCCTCCGCGCACCCCCCGGCCCAAACCCGCGATACCCCCCACCTGCTCCGAACCAAAGTGATGGGGTCCAGGGGACGCGTCCCCTGGCGGGGTCCAGGGGCAGAGCCCCTGACCTTCCTTGCGCATCCGCACAGAGATCGGTGGTTCGCGTGACGGCGGCGGACGAGGCGGCGCGGGGCGAGCGGATTGCCAAGTTCCTGGCGCGGGCGGGGGTGGCGAGCCGGCGGGATGCGGAGCGATTGATCGGGGAGGGTCGGGTTCGCTGCAACAATGTGGTGGTGACCCATCCGGCGACGTTTGTCGGTCCGGACGATCTGGTGGTCGTGAATGGGGTTCTGGTGGAGCCCCCGGCGCGCACGCGGCTGTGGCGCTACCACAAGCCGGAGGGGCTGGTGACGACCCATCGCGATCCGGAGAGGCGGCCGACGGTGTTCCAGAAGCTGCCGCCGCAGTTGGGGCGGGTGATCAGCATCGGCCGGCTTGATCTCAACAGCGAGGGGTTGTTGCTGCTAACCAATGATGGTGGATTGGCGCGGCGGCTGGAATTGCCGTCCAACGGCTGGCTGCGCCGCTATCGGGTGCGGGTGCATGGGCGGCCCGAGCCGCAGGCGCTGGCGGCGTTGGCGCGGGGGATCACGGTCGAGGGTGTGCGCTATGGGCCGATCGAAGCCGGGCTCGATGCGGTGAAGGGGGAGAATGCCTGGCTGACGATCAGCCTGAGCGAGGGGCGCAACCGGGAGGTGCGCCGGGTGATGGCGGCGCTGCATCTGCCGGTCAGCCGGCTGATCCGGGTCGCCTACGGGCCGTTCCAGCTCGGCAACTTGCCGCGCGGGGCGGTGGAGGAGGTTCCGGCGCGGGTACTGCGCGATCAGTTGGGGCGCGGGGCGTAGGCGGCGGGATGCGCACGGCGGCGATGACCCTGGCAGTCCCGCCGGCCGGCGCGCCTGTGGCCGCTCAGCGGGGCGAACCGGGACTGCCCGGTCTGCTCGGCCTTGGGCTGGTGGCCGCGGCCCTGTTCAGCGTCACGTTCGTGCTGAACCGCGCCATGAGCCTGGCGGGCGGGCCGTGGGTCTGGACGGCGGCGCTGCGCTACGTCGATACGGCCGTGATCCTATCGGGCTGGATCCTGCTGCGGCGGGGGCCCGGCGCGCTGGCGGCGATCGGCCGACTTTTCCTGCGGCGGGCGAGGCTGTGGCTGACGGCGGGCGGGGTTGGGTTCGGCGTGTTCTATCTCGGCATCTGCTACGCGGCGGGCCAAGCGCCCGGATGGGTGGTTGCGGCCACCTGGCAGGTCACGATCCTGGCGACGCCGCTGGTGCTGCGCGGTTTCGGCAGCCGGGTGCCGCGGCATGGCGTGCTGTTCGCGGCCGTGATCCTGCTGGGCATCGTCCTCGTGAACCTGCACGCGCTCGCCGGCGCGGCCGGCGTCGCACGGACGCTGATGAGCGGCCTTCCGGTGCTGGTCGCGGCGTTCGCCTATCCGTTCGGCAACCAGCTTCTCAATCGTGCGCGGCATTACGGGCACGACCCCGAGCGTGTGCTGGCCGATCCGGCGGCGTGCGTGCTGCTTATGACGCTCGGGTCGCTGCCGGTCTTTCTCGGCGCGGTGCTGCTGGCGGCACCGCCGCCGCCCACGGCCGGGCAATGGGTGAGCACGGCGGTGGTGGCGCTGGTTGCCGGTTGCGGCGCGACCACCTTGTTCCTGCATGCCCGCAACAGCACCGCCGATCCCTACCGGATCGCCGCGGTGGACGCGACGCAGGCTGGCGAGGTGGGGTTTGCCCTGCTGGGCGAGGTGGCGCTGCTGGGGGCGGCGCTGCCGGACGTCGCGGGATGGCTCGGGCTGGTTGCGGTGACCGCGGGGCTGATCGGATTCGCGGTGCGGCCGGGGCAACCGCGGGCGGGCTGAGCCGCGTTTCCTGGCCGGCTCTTCGCCAAGACGTCTCCGCTTACGGGTTCGTCGTCAGCATTGCCTCACCGCCGGCGGGGTCGCTCACGGTGCTGACCAGCATGAGCCATTTGCGGTCGCCGGCCGCGGCATCGTAGGCCCGGTTGCGCAGATCCTTTTCCAGCGGGTCGGGGCCGTCCGCGGTTATCTTGTAGGCGATGCCGGCGGATTTCAGGTCGGCGTCGAGCCGGTCGAGCAGCGCCTTCCCTTGAGCGTTCTCCGCCACCACCGAGCAGGAACCGCCGTCCTGCGACACCAGCACGAGCTTCCCCGCGGGGGTGGTCGCGTCGTAGACCCTGCCCGGCAACCCGTACAGGAAGTCGTTGGCGTAGGGAGCCGGGAGGCGCGCCAGGTTCTTGCTCGCGACCCAGCTCCGCAGCGCGGCCGGTTGCGCGGCGAAGCGGACACAGCTTTGCATGAACAGTCCGGCGGCTTGCGCGGCCGGGTCGTGGGACGCGGTGCCCGGGCCGGATGACGGGGAGGCGGGCGGCGATGCGGCGGGATCGGCGCCGCGCGCCACGGGCATCGCAGCCAGCGCCAGCACGGCGGCCAAGCCGACCACACGAAACCTTGTCGTATCGATCATGCGGGGAGCATAGCGCCATCCGAGTCGGTACGGAACACGCGACGGTACTGAACAAGCAGCCGGCGGGAACGCACGCACGGAACGCACCCGGGGGGCAGCAGAACGGCGGCGGGACGCGGCTTGCCGCGCGGCCAGCCGCAGGGGCAAGATGGACGCAACGAACCCGTGGGGGGAGGAGCGTCGCCGTTGGACCGTCTGCCGACCGGCCGCGCATGCCCGAAGCCCCGAGCATCCCGAGGCGCAGCATGACCCGCACTCCCGCCGATCCGACCGCGCCCGCCGGCGCGACCCCGCCGCTCGAATTCGGCAATCGCGCCTTCGTCGGGCTCGCGACCCAAGGCGGGGCCAACGCCGCCGGCCGGGCGATCGTGATCGATTCGCCGCGCGAGTTCGATGCCTCCCTGGTGCCGATCGACCCGGCGCACGACGTGCTGGTGCACGGCGCCTACATGGCCGAGGCGGTGGCCGTCAGCCTGCTGCGCCGGGGCCTGCGCGGGATCATCGGCGTCGATGCCGGGATCGGGCGCAACGACGCCGGCGTCGCCGGGCTCGCGGTGGCCGACGCGCTGGGCGTGCCGGCCGCGGCGGTCAGCGTCTACAGTTGCGAGATGTGCGACGGGCGCTCGGTCTGGACCCAGGGCGTGATCAGCCGGGTGAATGCCGCCGCGGCGGCGCTCGGCGCCGAGCCGGGCCAGGGCGTACCGGCGGCGGCGGAACGGATGCTGGCCGCGCCTTCGGGCCGGGTCCGCGAGGTCGCTTCCCGTCTGCCGGAGGCGCCGCAGCGCCTGGGGGGGGGCGACGGCGGGGAGGTTTGGGGCTGCTGGAGCATGAGCCTGATCCGCGAACCGCATTCGCGCGACGTGTTCTGCGTCGGCACGCCGGTCGATACCACCATGACGGTCTACATGTATCGCCACGGGGTGCGCCCGGCGGGGGTGATCGGCTCGGACGGCGGGTTCGGGCGGGCGCAGATGGCGATCGCCGGGCTCGGCATCCTGGAGCGGATGGGCATCGCCTGCGCCGCCGTGTCGCATCTGTCGGCCGATCTCGGCGACGGGGCGAGCATCTACCGCGACGGGCTTATCACCAAGGCGAACCGGCAGGCCGCCGCCGCCGGCGTGGTGGCGGGCATGCGGGCGACCGAGGCGGCGGCGTTGCTGCTGAGCTACGCGGCGCGGCACGAGGAAGCCGGAGCATGAGCGAGACCTTCGCTTTCACCTTGAACGGCCGGCCGGCAAACGTTGCCGGCCGTGGCGATGCCGTGCTGGTGCATGCGTTGCGCGGGGACCTCGGCCTGAATGCGACCCGTTTCGGCTGCGGCGCGGAGGCGTGCGGGGCCTGCATGGTACTGCTGGACGGCACGCCGGTGCAAAGCTGCACCTTGCGCCTCGATCGTGTGGCGGGACGGTCGGTCGTCACGGTGGAGGGACTGGGGACGGCCGAAGCGCCGCATCCGCTGCAGGCGGCGTTGCTCGACGAACAGGCCGGTCAGTGCGGCTATTGCCTGTCCGGCATCCAGATCGCCGCCGCGGCGCTGCTCGCGCGCAACCCGGACCCGTCGCGGGCTGAGATCACCGCTGCGCTCGCCGGCAACTTCTGCCGCTGCGGCGCGCAGAACCGCATGATCGCCGCGGTGCAGCGCGCGGCCCGCAGCCTGCGCGGAGAGACATCATGAGCGAGCGCGTGCTTCCCGCAAGTCTGCGCGACAACCCGCGCGCCGAGCAATGGATCGGCTTCGAACCGGACCGGCGGGTGCGCCTCGCCACCGGCAAGGTGGAGCTGGGCCAGGGTATCCTGACCGCGCTGACGCAGATCGCGGCGGAAGAACTGGATGTCGCACCGGGACGGTTCCGCGTGGTCTCGGGCGACACCGACGCGGCGCCGGAGGAAGGCTTCACCGCCGGCAGCCAGTCGATCGAGGCCTCCGGCGGCGCCATCCGGCTGGTGGCGGCCGAGGTACGGACACGGTTCCTGGAAGCCGCGGCGTTGCGGCTGAATTGCGCGCCGGAGGCGCTGCGGATCGAGGATGGGGCGATCCTGCAGGACGGAGCGGCCACGGCGCTCGACTACTGGTCGCTGGCGCCGCTGGTCGACCTGGCGCGGCCGGTGACGGGCACCGCGGTGCTGCGCACGCCGGCTTCGTTCCGCTACATCGGCCGGGCGCTGCCGCGGGTCGATCTGCCCGGCAAGCTGTTCGGCGGCGGGTTCATCCACGACATCGCGCCCGAGGGCCTGCTGCACGGGCGCAGCCTGCATCGGCCCTGGCCGGGCGCCGTCCTCGGCCCGCTGGACGAAGCGGCGATCGCGCGCGCCGCGGGCGGGGCGGTGGAGGTGCTGCGGATCGGCGATTTCGCCGCCGTGATCGCGCCGACCGAGGCGCTGGCCGAGCGCGCTCTGGCCGCCGCCGAGGCGCGGGCGCGGTGGAGCGGCGGGACGCCGCGGCCGGTCGTGGCCTCCGAGCCGCTGGCCCTGGTCGGCGCCCCTGCCACTGATCGGCTGCTGGAAATCCCGGCCAGACGCAGCGATGCCGCGCCGGCGGCGGATCGGCTCGAAGCGCGCTATCTGCGGCCGTTCCTGGCGCATGCGTCGATCGGGCCTTCGGTGGCGCTGGCACATTGGGATGGCAAGCGGCTCGACGTGCAGACCCATTCGCAAGGCGTGGGGATGCTGCGGGTGGCGCTGGCACAGGCGCTGGGGCTCGATCCCGCCGCCGTGTCGGTGCACCACCGACCGGGCGCGGGGTGCTACGGGCACAACGGGGCGGACGACGTGGCGCTGGATGCGGCGCTGATCGCGCGCGCGCGGCCGGGGCGGCCGGTGCGGGTGCAGTGGTCGCGGGCGCAGGAGATGTCGGTGGTGCCGTTCGGCTCCGCCATGGTCGTCGACCTCGCGGCCGGCCTCGATACGCACGGCCGGCCGGTGGATTGGACGATGGAGGTCTGGAGCGGCACGCACGGCCAGCGGCCCGGGCACAACGGGCGGACCAACCTGCTCGCCGCCGAGGCGCTGCCGGGCGCCGTGCCCACCCCACCGGCGCCGGACGTGCCGGACGTGGCGGGCTTTGGCGGCTTGCGCAACGCGGTGGCCCTCTATGACCTGCCGGCGCAGCGGATCACGCATCACCTGATCGAACGGCCGCGGCTGCGCACCTCCTCGATGCGCGGGCTGGGCACGCACGGCAATGTGTTCGCGCTGGAGGGCTTCATCGACGAGCTTGCCCTGCGCGCCGGCGAGGATCCGCTGGCCTACCGGCTGTCGCTGCTGTCCGATCCGCGCGCGCGGCGGGTGCTGGAAGCGGTGGCGGAGATGTCCGGCTGGAGGGGGCGGCTCGCGGGCGGAGACGGCGTGGGCTGGGGCATCGCCTTCAGCCGCTACAAGAACCGCGCCGCCTACGTGGGCCTGGTGGCGGAGATCGCGGTCGACCAGGCGATCGCGCTGCGCCACATCTGGTGCGCGGTCGATGCCGGGCTGGTCGTCAACCCCGACGGTGCGGCCAACCAGATCGAGGGCGGGATCCTCCAGGCGGCAAGCTGGACCGTGAAGGAAGAAGTGCGGGTGAATGAGGCCGGCGTGCTGACCAACGCCTGGGAGCACTATCCGATCCTGACCTTCCCCGAAGTGCCGGAGGTGACGGTGCGCTTCGTCGGCGATCCGGCCGATCCGTCGCTGGGGCTGGGCGAGGCCGCGCTCGGCCCGACCGCGGCGGCGATCGGCAACGCGCTGGCGTACGCGCTGGGGGCACGGGTGCGCGAGATGCCGCTGACGCGGGAGCGGATCGCGGCGGCCCTGCTGGGGTAGGCCGAGCACGTGCCGAAAGGCGGCCCGCTCCCCCTGGTCCCCCTGCACGTGCTTGGGTATGCTTCCCCCATGACCTCGGACCCTCCTCGCGCGCATCACGACATGGGCGGCATCCCGCGCTACGCCTGCGAGCCGGTCGATACCGAACCCCATACCTTGACCGATTTCGACAAGGAGGTGGACGCCCTGCGCCAAGTGCTCGGCCTCAAGGGCGTCATGACGGTCGACGAACTGCGGCGCGGCATCGAAGCCATCCCAGAAGCCGAGTACCACCGCCTCACCTACTACCGCCGCTGGATCCGCTCGATCGCCGACACCCTGCTGCGCAAGGGCCTCATCACCGAGGCCGAGCTGCGCGCCGCGCTGGACGGCGCGCCGTGACGGACCTCTCCCCCGGCACGCGCGTGCGGGTGAAGGACGACTGGCCGGAGGCACGCGGACCGTGCCACATCCGCACGCCGCACTACGTGCGCGGCCGGCAGGGCGTGGTGGTGCGCCGCCTGGGCGCGTTCCCGAATCCCGAAGACCTCGCCTTCGCCCGCCCGGCACCGATCCGCGCGCTGTACCACGTGCGGTTCGACGAAACCGTGCTGTGGCCGGACGGGCGCGCCGGCGATGACCTGTTGGTGGAAATCTTCGAGCATTGGCTGGAACTGGCATGAGCACGATCCTGGATACCGACGGCGAGGCGCTGCTCGGCGCCCTGCGCGGGCTGCTCGCGGCCAAGGGGCTTGCGACCCCGGCCGAGGTCGCCGAACGCCTGGCGCTGCACCGAACGCGCCTCGCCGGCGCAGGGCGCGCGCATCGTGGCAAAGGCCTGGACCGATCCCGACTTCCGCACCCGGCTGCTGGCGGACGGCACCGCGACGGTGGAGGCGCTCGGCATTCCGATGCGCGGCGCGCCGCCGCTCGGCGTGCTGGAGAACACGACGGCGCTGCATCACCTCGTGGTCTGCACCCTGTGCAGTTGCTATCCGCGCGCGGTGCTGGGCTATCCGCCGTTCTGGTACAAATCCGCCGGCTACCGCGCCCGCGCCGTGCGCGACCCGCGCGGGCTGATCGCCGAATGGGGCACCGTGCTGCCCGCCGGAACCACGATCCGCGTGGTCGATTCGACCGCCGACTACCGCTGGATGGTGTTGCCGCTGCGCCCCGCCGGCACCGACGGTTGGAACGAGGCCGCGCTCGCCGCCCTGGTCCGCGAGGGCGACATGGTGGGGGTGACCGTTCCGGTCGCTCCCTGAATCGCCGGTCCGCAAGGTCCGGCTTGCTGCGAGGAGCCGCCGATGTCCACGCCTGAATCCCGCCTGCACGCGCTTGGCCTCGTCTTGCCGCCGCCGCCGGCGCCGCTTGGCACTTATGTGCCGTTCCGCCAGGCCGGCGGGCTGCTGTTCCTCTCGGGCGTCGGGCCGCGGCGGGCCGACGGGAGCAGCGTGCGCGGCCAGGTCGGGAGCGAGCTGTCGATCGGACAGGGGATCGAGGCGGCGCGGCAGTGCGGGCTCAACCTGCTCACCAACATCCGCGCCGCGACCGGCACCCTGGACGCAGTCGATACGGTACTGAAAGTGTTCGGCATGGTGAACGCGGCGCCGGGCTTCGGCGAGCATCCGAAGGTGATCGACGGCTGCACCGACCTGTTCTTGGCAGTCTTCGGCGAGGCCGGACGGCCGGCGCGCTCCGCCGTCGGCATGGCGAGCCTGCCGCAGAACATCGCCGTCGAGATCGAAGCGATCGTGCTGCTGCGCGGCTGACGGCGTGCGCTCGCGACGGCGCGGCACGACCGTTGCGGTCCGGTTCTGTTTTCATTGCGGAGTCGGATCCTCGGAGACTGCGTGCTCCCGCCGTCATGGGCGCCGCCGCCCGGGCGGCGCTCGTTTGTGCGGGTCGTTCGCGCCTTCGCTCAGCGCGGCCCGTCCACCACCAGCATCAGGTCGGTATCGCCGGTCGCCTCGCCGGCGGCGGTGATCAGCGCATGCACCTGGCCGCGGTGGTGGGTCTGGTGGTTGAAGAAATGCGCGACCAGGAAGGTGCGCGAGGCGCGCATCTCGCGCTGAGCGGCGCCGCTGAACCAGACGAGGTCCTGGTCGAGCCAGGGCTGATCGACCCGCCCTGCCCAGTCCTCGATCCGCGCATCGGCGCCGGCGCGGGCTTCCGCCAGAGCTTCAAATACGTCGATCATGCCGGCGCTGGCCTTGATCGCCACCGCCGGCCGCTCCCAGCCGTCGAAGCGCGCCATCCACATGGAATCGCCCCAGACGAGATGAGTGAGGGTGCCGTGGATCGAGCCCCAGAACGCGCCGCGCTGCTCCCGCCGCACCGCATCGGGAAGGCGCGCCGCGGCGGCGTACAGCCGGCGGTTCATTTCGGTGTTGTAGGCCGCCATGGTGCGCACATAGGAGGGCGTGATCATGTCGCTTCCTTTCGCCCGCAAGTGACCCGCGCCAGCCGAGCAGGGAGGCCGGCGCCCGTCAATCCTGGCCGCCGGGGCGTGACGGGCGCCGCGGGGCGCCGGGCGCGGGTCAGTCCGCGCGCACCGGTGCCGCCGCGGCACCAGTGAGGCGGCGGAGCTCGGCGGCGGTGGTGCGGAACACGTGGCGCGGGGAGCCGGCGGCGGCCCAGATCGGGTCGAGCGCCAGCAGGTCCTGATCCAGCAGCAGCAGCGGCGGGCTGGTGTGGCCGATCGGGGCGACGCCACCGACGGCGAAGCCGGTCGCCTCGCGCACCCAATCGGCGTCGGCACGGGCGAGCGCGACGCCGAGCGCGGCGGCGGCCCTGGCCGGGTCCACGCGGTTGGCGCCGGAGGTGACGATGATGGCGGCGCGGGTGCCCTGCGTGCCGCCGGCGCGGAAGACGATGGATTTGGCGATCTGGGCAATGGCGCAGCCGACCGCAGCGGCGGCGTCGGCGGCGGTGCGGGTGCCGGCGGGGAATTCGGTGATGGTGTCGGGGTGGCCGGCGACGCGGAGGGCGGCGCGGACTCGGGCGACGGAGGGGAGGGTGGGGTCGGGCATCCGGGTGGGGTTTCTGCGGGGCGGGATCTCTATAGCGGCGACGGGCCGGCCGCGGCCAGTGGTCTGCGCGAGGCCCCGTGCCGGCTCGCCTCGGCAGGCGTCACCGTTCCGGCTTCGTCGCGCGGCGGCGCACGAGGTCTCGGATGGCGATCCGGGTGGCCGCGCGCGCGGCGTCGAACACCTGGTAGGGCGGCTTCGTCACCTTGACAGTTCGTGGTCGCCTCGCCAGCATGATTGTAGGCGAGGCATGCATATATGCACATCGACCTGACATCCGGTCACCGAGTCCTGTCGAAGGGCGGCCTGGATGATCCGCCCGGCAGGCGGAAGGTCGTACGCAATGACTGCCACATTGTGGTTGCCGCCTCTCATCAGAGCCCTGGCGACAGCCTTGCTTGTCGTATCGGCTTCCGCCGCCGCCGAAGCTCTTGGCCCCTTCTGGGGCGCCTTGATCGCCAGCCTTCCGGTGTCGGCAGGACCAGCCTACGTGTTTCTGGCAATGCGGCACGGGGCGGATTTTCTTGCTGCGAGCGCGCTCAGCAGTTTTGCGGCCAACGCGGCAACCGGCTTGTTTCTGATCATTTACGGCGTTCTGGCCAGGAGCACGTCTGCATGGCGAGGCCTCGGTACCGCCGTGCTGGCCTGGATGGTAACAAGTATCGCGATACAACGGGTCACCTGGACCCCGTTCATGGCGCTACTGCTGAACCTCGCCGTCTACGGCATCGGATTCGCCGTGCTGGACGCAGTCCGAAACACCGAACCCGAATCGGCTCCTCCTGCGCGGCGGCGGTCGTTTGATCTGCCTGTCCGCGCCGCGGCGGTTGCCGCCTTCGTCTCGTTCGTTGTGGCGATCAGCCCGATACTCGGTCCCGGCGTGACCGGGATCATGGCCGTGTTTCCGATCAGCCTCATCAGTCTGATTGTCATCGTGCAGCCACGGATCGGTGGTCGGGCATCGTCGCTGCTGGCCGCCAACGCTCTCCGGTCGATGCTGGGGTTCGGCATGATGCTGCTGGCGCTGCATCTCCTCATCCGCCCGTGGGGAACCGTGACAGCCTTCGTCGTCGCGCTGTTGGTCTCGGCTTTCTGGTCTGCCGCCTTGCTCCTCCAGAGAAGACGGCAGCGGCTTGGCTAGGGCGTGTCGTCATTTAGGGGATTCCCACGAAGGGAATCGCGTGATTCCTAGGCGGTCAACCGATTCGGAGGTTGACCTGTGCCCCGTTATGCCCTGCGCGATGATCAATGGGACCGCATTCGCGATCTGCTGCCAGGCCGGGAGGGCCACGTGGGCGTCACGGCGGCGGATAATCGCCTGTTTGTGGAGGCGGTGCTCTATCGCTATCGGGCTGGCATTCCCTGGCGTGACCTGCCGGAACGCTTTGGTGATGGGGTGCAGGTGCACCGGCGCTTCAGCCGTTGGGCCAAATCAGGGGTCTGGGAACGCGTGTTCAAGGTGCTCGCCGCGGATGCCGACAATGAATACGCGATGATCGACAGCACCATCGTACGCGCCCATCAGCACAGTGCCGGCGCCAAAAAAAAGCCGGCGAGGATCAGGCGATCGGACGATCCCGCGGTGGATTGAGCACCAAGATCCACGCTTTGGTCGATGCGCTCGGCAACCCAATCGGCTTCCACCTGACCGGCGGGCAGGCCCACGATCTGGTCGGAGCGGATCATCTGCTGCCCGGGATGCAGGCCGACACCCTGATCGCCGACAAGGGCTTCGACGCCGATCAGCGCGTCATCGAACCGCTGCAAGCCGCCGGCAAAACAGCGGTCATCCCGCCCAGAGAGCATCGCCGCCTGCCGCGCGACTTCGACAGAGACCTCTATAAAGCGCGCCACCTGATCGAGAACTTCTTCGCCAAACTCAAGCAGTTCCGCGCAATCGCCACTCGCTACGACAAAACTGCCCGAAATTTCCTCGCCGCCATCCACTTGGCCGCCACAGCCATTTGGTTCAATTGACGACACGCCCTAGTGTGCCGATCCTGACCGCCGACGACGGCAACATGCGTCAGGATCGGCACACTCGCCAAGCCGCCGCTGGGTTCTTACCCTCTCACCGCCCCAACTGCTCTACCACCTCCCCCGCCGTCACCACCCCCTCCGCCCGCACCGTCAGCCCCGCCGCCTGCAGCGCTGCCGCCGTCCACCAGTTGCACGTATGCGCCAGATCGTAGCGTTCCGTGGCCGCATAGAACACGCACCCCGCACACGGCCCCGGCCCCACCGGCACCGGCGCCCCATCCGGTCCCGCAGCGAATGCGCGCGCCAGAAACCGTCCCAACCCCGCCGCCCCGCCCGCCGGCGCGCATAGGTGCCACACCCGCTCCTCCCGGCTCCACCCGGCCGGCAGTGGCGTCACCAGCAGCACCGCCGGCCCGGGCACGGTCGCGCGCAGCAGATCGCCCAGCCCCGGGTCCGCCGCCATGTAATACGCGCGCTGCCCGAACCCGAACCCGAACGCCCCTGCCCCCGGGTCCGCCCGCCGCAGCACCGCCAGCCGCCCATCCAGCAGCGCGGCCGGCACGCCGATCCCGGTATGCCACCCGCCCGCCGCCACCGTCAGCTTCACCCCGTCCCGACACGCGGCGACCGGCCCGGGAGGCGGCGCCGGCCCCGCGCACGCCGCCACCCAAGCCAGCACGCCGCCGAGCACCACCCAGGCCGCCCGCCGCATTCCCCCGCCCTACCGGAACACCCCGCTGTCGCGCAGCCCGTCGAACAAGAACTGCATCGCCAGCGCCGCCAGCAACACGCCCGACACCCGTGCCACGACATTCGCCCCGGTGCGCCCGAGCAGCCGCACCAGCCGGTCCGCCGCCAGCATCGCCGCCAGGGTCACGGCCATCACCGCGACCAGTGCCGCCGCCGCCACCGCCCCCTGCACGCCGACCGGCGCCGGACCCGCCAGCAGCACCATCGCCGTCATGCTGCCCGGCCCGGCGATCAGCGGGATCGCCAGGGGGAACACTGCGATATCGGGCAGCACCGCCGCCTCCGCCTCCTCATGCGCGGTGATCGAGGACAGGCCGGAATGTTGCGCGAACAACTGATCGCGTGCCACGCCCAGCAGCAGCACCCCGCCGGCGGCGCGGAATGCCGGCAGCCCGATCCGCATCGCTGCCAGCAGCTGCTCGCCGCCGAGGCCGAATGCGACCAGGACGCCGAACGCGATGGCGCTCGCCCGCCACGCCAGCCGCCGCCGCGCGTCCGGCTGCCGGCCCATGGTCAGCGCCAGGAACATCGCCGCCACCTCGACCGGCCCCACCGTCACCAGCAAGGTGACCAGCGCGCGGAGCACGGCTTGGGTCATGTCACTACGCGGAGCGCGGCTTGGCCGACACCGACGCGGAGCGCGGCTTGCCTGACGTCAATGCGGCGCGCGGCCTGCCCCATCGCCGGCCGCTACAGCCCGAGCGGGCCGAGAAAGCCCCCGATCGCCTCGGCCACCAGCGCCGGCGTCTGCACCGCCATGAAATGCCCGGTCTCCAGCGCGCGGAACCGGGCGTTCGGCAGCCGCGCCGCCAGCGGCTCCACCAGCGCCGGCGGACGCAGCCTGTCGCGCGTGCCGGCAAGGAACAGCGCCGGGCAGGCGATCCCGGGCAGCGCCGCGTCGAGGCTGCTTTCCACCAACATCCGGTAGATCGCGGCGTAGCTCTCCGGGTCGTTGGCCAGCCAGCGGGCGCGGAAGCGACGGTACTGCTCGGCGTCGTGGCGCACTTCGGGCGGGTAGGAGCCGGCGAAGCTTTCCTCGATCACCCCGCGCGGGCCGAGCGTCGCGATCGCCTCCGCCCGCGCCAGGGTGGCGGCGCGGCGGTCGGGGGCGACGCCGGTCGCCGGGCCCATTACTACCAGGGCGGCGACCCTCGCGGGGATGCGGGCGGCGAACGTCAGCGCGATGCCGCCGCCCACCGCGCAGCCGGCCAGCGATACCGGACCCGCGATCGCCAGCGCATCGAGCAGGGCGGCGAGGTCATCGGCCATCGTCTCGAAGCTGACGGCGCCGCGGATCTTCTCCGATTGGCCGGCGCCGCGGGTGTCGTAGCGCAGGACGCGGCGACCGGGGGACAGAGCGGGAAGCACCTGGTCCCAGCTTTCGAGCGTTCCACCCATTTCATGCACCAGCACGAGCGTGCGCTTGCCGTTCCCGCTCAGCTCATAGCGCAGGCTGGTGCCGTTCACCTCGATCCAGTCCATGTCCCCACGCCCTCCCGTTGCATCGCATTCGGTGGCAGGGTGCGCGGGAGGAGAATGCCATGCAACCCAAGATGACTTTGCACTGGTCGCCACGCTCGCCGTACGTGCGCAAGGTGATGATCGTGGCGCACGAGCTGGGGCTCGCCGACCGGATCGCGCCGGTGCGCACCTTGGTCGGCGGCACGACGCCGCACCGCGGGCTGATGGAACGCGCGCCGCTGGGCAAGATCCCGGTGCTGGAACTGGCGGACGGGACGGTGCTGTACGATTCCCCGGTGATCTGCGACTACCTGGACAGCCTGCACGATGGCGCGAAGCTGTTTCCCCCGGTTTGGCCGGAACGGGGGGTGGCGCTGCGGCGCCTGGCGCTCGGCGACGGGATGCTGGACGTGGCGCTTGCCTGGCTCGGTGAGCGGTTCCGCCCGGCGGAGCGGCAGTCGGCGCCGCACATGGCGCTGTGGCGGGAGAAGCTGGTGGCCTGCGTCGCGGCGCTGGAAGGCGAGGCGGCGGCGCTGGGGGCCGGGCCGTTCACGATCGGGCAGGTGGCGATCGGGGTGGCGCTCGGGTACCTCGATTTCCGGTTTGCCGAACTGGCGTGGCGGGACGGGCATCCGGCACTGGCGGGGTGGTACGAGGGGTTCGCGCGGCGGGAGTTGGTCCTCGCCAGCCCGCAGCTGGACGACCGGTAGCCCGGGGGCGGCGGCCTCAGTCGGCGGCGGCGTCGAACAGGTCGGCCAGCGCCGCAAGGCTGGTACAGCGCAGGTCGTAGCGCACGTCCGGCGGCGGCGGCACGGTCGCGCCCCAGCCGTCAGCGTTGCCGCCGTCCATGTCGCCGATGGCCGCGTCTCCCCCAGCCACATTCCTGGCCGCCCGGCGGTCGATCCAGGCCGAGGCGATCCCCGCCCGGTTCGCCGGCCCATGATCGTGGAACAGGCTCTGCGCCACATGCAGCAGCCCGTTCCGCGCCACGCCGAACCCGGCGACGCACTCGAGCAGCGCCACGAAATTGCGTGGATCGGGCTTGTACGACCCGATCGCCTCGGCGGTCAGCACGGCGTCGAACGCCACCCCGAGCTTGGGCGCCGTCACGGCGAAACCAGCACGGTCGACGTTGGACAGGATCACCAGCCGGTGCCGCGCCTTGAGGCGCCGCAGTGCCGCTTTGGTATCGGGAAACGCCGGCCAGTCGGCGATGCTGGCGGCGAAGGCGCGGTCCGCCGCCGGGTCCGTCGCCACGCCCCAGGCGCGCGCCAGCCCGGCGTGCACCGTCTCCAGCACCGCGGCATAGAGCGGCGCGGGATCGGCCGCTTCGGCCGCGCTCTCCGCCGTGGCGAAGGCCGCCAGCGCCGCCTCTCGCCCGATGGCCCCGCCGGCGCGTGCGACCAGCGGGGCGAGCGCGGTCCAGATGCCGGTCTCCCAGTCGATCAGGGTGCCGAAACAGTCGAAACTGAGCACCCGGATGTCTTGGAGCCGCATCGTTACCACCCCTGTTCCGCCGCCCGGTCCAGCCAGGCGCGCACGTCCGCCGGGGCGCCGAACGCCTCGTGTACCCAAAGGCCGACGCCGCCGAGCCCGCGGGCGGCCGCGATCGCGTCGCGGTCGGTGATGTCGTCGCCGATGAACACCGGCAGCCGGCCGGCGAAGGGCGGTGCGCGCATCAGAGCGGCGAGCGCGATCCCTTTGTCGGCGCCGTGCGGGCGCAGTTCCCACGCCATGTTGGCTTCCAGCACGGCGAAATCCGGCGCGTCCGGCGATCAGCGCGCGCAGCCCTGCCGCCAGGGCGGGGCCGGCGGCGGGGGCGCCGCGATAGTGCAGGACGAAGCCGCGCGCTTTCGGCTCCAGCAGCGCCCCGGGATGGGCAGCCACCAGGGCCTCGGCAGCGGCGCGCCAGGCGGCGGGCGGGCTCGGCAGGTCGGGCCGGTACAGCGCGGCGCCGGGAGCGAGCCGCAGCGCGCCGCCGTGTTCCCCGGCGACCGCCTGCGCGACGCCAGGGAACAGCGCGTCCACCTCGGCAACCGGCCGCCCGCTGATGAGGGCAAGCGCGCCGCCCAGCCGGTCGCGCAGGCGGCGCAGGCTCGTGGGAAGGCGCGGCGGCACCACCACTTGGTCGGGCGCCGGGGCGAAATCGAGCAGGGTGCCGTCGACGTCGAGCAGCAGCGCGGCGCGCTCCGGCGGCGGCAGCGGGCCGATCATGTGCGGCAGCCGACCACGCGGACGTCGTAGAGCGGGTTCTGGTACATCGACAGGAACGGCTCGTTCTTCAGCGTCCAGCCCTGGAAGCCGGGATCGTCCTGGACGTGGTCGGCGATGCCGAGGAACGCCGCCGCATCGCCGGGCATCGTCGGCGGGCGCACCACGCAGGCGCGCACGGTGATGATGAGCGGGCCGATGCGTAGCCGACTGCCCGACCGCCACCGTCAGGGTGCGGGCGGCGGCGGTTTCCTTGTTGAGCACCTGCAGCACCGCGGTGGAGCGCGGCACCCAGGCGGCGGGCAGCGGCGTGCCCTGGTCGGCCGGCGCCGCGGCGGGCGCCCCGGTTGGCGCCGCCGGTCGGCGCCTGGGCCGTCGCGCCCGCGGCGGGCGGATTCGCAGCGGTCGCGGCGGGTGGCGCCGCCGGCGTGCCGCCCGTGCCGGCAGCCGGAGCAGCGCCTGCTGGGATGGCGCCTGTCGGGACAGCGCCTGCCGGGCCGCCTGTCGGTCCATTGGCCGGGGATGACGATGCGGTCGAAGCACTCCGGGCCGCCCCCGCGGCGGCGCCTGGCGCTGCCGGACCGCCGCCCGCAGGCTGCGCGCCCGCGGTCGTCCCCGAGCCGTGCCGGGGGCCACGGACGCGCCCGACAAGCCGGGCGGCGGCGGCAACGGCGTGGCGATGATCGTGCGCCCGCCCCCGCCCGAACCGGGCGACGCCCCGCCGGGATACACCACGGCCGGAGCACCGCCGCCGTATTGCGGCGGGCGGGTACGCCGGCGCCGCAGTCTGCGGGCGCCGGGGCATACGGCGCCGCCCCGCTGCCCGGCTCCCCGCCCGCACCCTGGGCCACGGCGGCAAGCGGCCAGAGCAGCAGAATCACGGCGAGACGGCGTCTCACTGCGCCCGCTTCGGGCTCTCCAGCCCCTCGACCATGCCGAGCCAGGATGCTGCCGCATCGCCTGCTCGTCCACGCCCATCAGCACCGCATCCTCGAACGCATCGGTCAGCGCCTGGGCCAGCTCGGCATGGGTCTCGGCCAGCATCCGCAGCTTCTCCCGGCAGGAGATCGGCGCCCCGTCGGGCTGCGGCCAGCTTGCGGGCGGCGGCGGGATCACTTCGGTCCCGCCGGCGCGGCGGGCGATGCCGGCGCCGCCGACCCGGACGCACCGGCCGGCTGGCCGCCCTTCGTGCTGCCCATCGCGCTTACCATGTTGGTGGCGCTGAAGATGAACTTGCCCAACAGTTGCTCCAGACTGATCGCACCCTGGGTGATGGTGATGGTCTGACCGGGCTTCAACGTGGTCTCGTCCGCGCCGGGCTCGATCGCCAGGTATTCGCCGCCGAGCAGGCTCTCGCTCGACACGGTGACGCTGCTGTCCTTCGGCAGCTCGATGCCGCGGCGGATGGTCATGCGCACATTGGCGAGATAGGTCTTCTGGTCGACGTCCTCGGCGTCCACCCGGCCCACCTGCACACCGGCCAGGCGCACCGGCGCGCCCACGTTCAGCCCGGCCACGTTGTCGAACCGCGCATACAACGTGTAGCCCGTGCCGATGCTCTCCTGTCCCGAATGCGCAAGAGCGTAGGCCAGGAAGCCGAACGCCACCGCCAGCACGAGCAGCCCGGTCAATACTTCGGTCGTGTTGCGGCGGAGCATGCGAGCGGAACCGGAAACCGGAGGGGCGAAAAGCAGCGGATCAGGCGTCGGGCGACCAGGCTTCGTAATCGCCCGTGGCAATGGCACGCGTCCCGCCGCGATAATCATGCCCCGGCGGCCGATAGCTGTCCGCCGTGCCGGTGAGGTTCGGCACATGCGGCTGCTGCCACGGCCGGCGCGCCGCCACCGGCAACGGAGTGTCGGTGGTGTAGTGCAGCCAGGCATGCCACTCCGGCGGAACCTTCGACGCCTCGGCCGCGCCGGCATAGATCACCCACCGCCGGACCCGCCGACCGGCCGCGCCGCGGCGCTCGACGTAATAGGTGTTGCCGTCAGCATCGGTGCCGATGCGACGGCCGAACAGACGCGTGTGAAGCCAGGTGCCCAGGGTCATGGGCGCAGATATACGCAGCCCCACCCGCGCGGTCCATGGGGGCCAAGCAAGCAAGGCCAGAGAGGCGCTGCCCCCCTGGCCTTGGCTGCTATGCGCCGCTTGCCGGACGGGCCGGGGCACGCCATCTGGTGGCGCCATGAACCCCATTCCTTTCTCCCTTCCCGACCCGATCGGCTGGCACGGCACCACCATCCTGTGCGTCGCGCGCGGACGGCCACGTGGCCATGGCCGGCGACGGCCAGGTCACGCTCGGCCAGACCGTCGTCAAGGGCAACGCCCGCAAGGTGCGCCGCATCGGCGCCGGCGGCGCGCGTGCTGGCCGGCTTCGCCGGCGCCACGGCGGACGCCTTCACCCTGCTCGAGCGGCTGGAGGCCAAGCTGGAGCGCTTCCCCGGCCAGCTCGAACGCGCCTGCGTCGAGCTGGCCAAGGACTGGCGCACCGACCGCTATCTGCGCCGGCTGGAGGCGATGATGGCGGTGGCCGACAAGGACCGCAGCTTCACCCTGACCGGCAACGGCGACGTGCTGGAGCCGGAGGACGGCGTGATCGCCATCGGCTCCGGCGGCAACTACGCGCTGGCCGCGGCGCGCGCGCTGCTGACGGTGGACGGGCTGACGGCCGAGGAGATCGCCCGCCGGGCGATGAAGATCGCCGCCGAGATCTGCGTCTACACCAACACACAACGTCATCGATCGAGACGCTGTGATGGACGTCCCCACCTATTCCCCGCGCGAGATCGTCTCCGAGCTGGACCGCTTCATCGTCGGCCAGGACGACGCCAAGCGCGCGGTGGCCATCGCGCTGCGCAACCGCTGGCGCCGCCAGCAGCTGCCCGGAGGCGATGCGCGAGGAGGTGGTGCCGAAGAACATCCTGATGATCGGCCCGACCGGCTGCGGCAAGACCGAGATCGCGCGCCGGCTGGCGAAGCTCGCGCAGGCGCCGTTCCTGAAGGTGGAGGCGACCAAGTTCACCGAGGTCGGCTATGTCGGCCGCGACGTCGAAAGCATCGTGCGCGACCTGGTGGAGGCCAGCCTGACCATGCTGCGCGACGCGTCGCGCAAGGACGTGCAGGCGAAGGCCGAGCTCGCCGCGGAGGAGCGGCTGATCACCGCGCTGGTCGGCGAGAGCGCGGCGGCCGACACGCGCAGCGAAGTTCCGCCGCATGCTGCGCACCGGCGAGCTCGAGGCAGAAGGAGATCGAGATCGCGGTGGCCGAGCCGGCGGGCATGCCGATCGGCCAGCTCGACATTCCCGGCATGCCGCCCGGGCAGATGATCAACCTCGAGCGAGATGATGAAGAACATGTTCGGCGGCCGGCCGCCGCAGAAGCGGCGGATGACGGTCGCCGCCGCGCGCACCGCGCTGGAGCGCGAGGAGGCGGACCGGCTGCTCGACAACGACCGGCTGGCCAAGGACGCGGTGGCGCATGCCGAGAACAACGGCATCGTGTTCATCGACGAGATCGACAAGATCTGCGCCCGCACGAGCGAGGGCGGCTTCCGCGGCGGCGACGTCTCGCGCGAGGGCGTGCAGCGCGACCTGCTGCCGCTGATCGAGGGCACCACGGTGAGCACCAAATACGGGCCGGTGAAGACCGACCATGTGCTGTTCATCGCCTCCGGCGCGTTCCACCTGGCCAAGCCGTCCGACCTGCTGCCGGAGCTGCAGGGCCGGCTGCCGATCCGGGTGGAGCTGGCGCCGCTGTCGCGCGACGACCTGCGGCGCATCCTGACCGAGCCGGAGCATTCGCTGGTGAAGCAGTACGCGGCGCTGCTGGGCACCGAGAGCGGTGACGCTGGTGTTCACCGACGGACGCGATCGACGCGCTGGCCGACCTGGCCGCCGACATCAACGACCGGGTGGAGAACATCGGCGCGCGCCGGCTGCACACGGTGCTGGAGCGGCTGCTGGAGGAGATCAGCTTCACCGCCACCGACCGCGGCCGGCGAGACGATCACGGTGGACGCGGCCTATGTGAACGAGCGCGTGGCGCCGCTGGCGCAGAAGGGCGATCTGAGCCGGTTCATCCTGTAGCGCGACGTTCGGACATATGTTATAACCGCATCGGACAGGAGGTCCGGTGATGACCGCTTTGAAACTGACCGGGATCGGCAATTCGGTGGGCGTCGTGCTGCCGAAGGAGCTGCTGGCGAAGCTCGGCGTGGGCAAGGGCGACACGCTCTACGCCGTTGAAACCCAGGACGGGCTGCGGCTGACCGTGGCGGATGCCGAGTTCGAGGCGCAGATGCAGGTCGCGCGGCGGATCATGCACGAGCGCCGGGCGGTCCTGCGCGAACTGGCGAAGTGACGGTCTGGCTGTCGCGGCCCCTGATCCTCGCGATCCACGAAGAGCAGATCGCCGCGCATGGCGGCGCGCCCGGGCTGCGCGATGCCGGGCTGCTGGACAGCGCGCTGGCCCGGCCGCTGAACCGGGCCGGCTACACCGATCCGGACGTGGCCGAGCTTGCCGCGGTCTACGCGCTCGCCATCGCACACAATCATCCGTTCATCGACGGCAACAAGCGCACCGCCTATGTGGCGCTGGAAACCTTCCTGGCGCTCAACGGCCTGCGCTTTCCAGTGAGCGACGCCGACGCGGTGATCACGACCCTGCGGATGGCGGCGGGGGACCTGCCGGATGCGGATTTCATCGCCTGGGTGCGCGCCCACGCGGAGACGCCGCCCGGTTGAGCGCCCCGCCTACGCCGCTTCCGCCAGCACGAGGCGCCGGCGCGGGGCGGCGCGCAGCGGCAGCGCGGCATAGACGTCCTTCACCGCCTCGGTGATCGTGACCCCGGCGAGGCCCGGCGCCACCCGCCTTCCCGCCCGTTCCCACAGCGGTGCCCCGCGCAGGATCACCCGCCGCCGCGAGGGCGGCAGATAGAGTGCGGTGTCGCGCCGCTCCACCCGGAACAGTGCGCCCGCCAGCAGCCGGCCGAGCTGGCCCGAGGAATAGGGCTGGCCGTGGCCGAACGGCGTCGATTTCGAGATAGGCCCACGGGCCGCTGCGGTTGGGCGCCACGATCAGCAGCCGGCCGTCGTCCTTCAGCACCCGCCACAGCTCGCGCAGCAGGCGGCGCGCGTTTTCCGCCGTTTCCAGGCCGTGGATCAGCAGGACGCGGTCGAACAGCAGATCGGGGAACGGCAGCGCATCCTCTTCGGCCGTGCAGGTGAGGTTGGGGGCGCCGGCGGGCCAGCGCGCGGCACCGGTCTGCGCCGGGATCACGGCGACGCAGCGGGCTGCCGTCTCCCGCCACAGGCGCAGGTAGGGCAGCGGGTAGCCGAGGCCGAGCACGCTCTGGCCGGCGAGGTTCGGCCAGAACTCGGCCAGCCGCTCGCGCAGCAGCCGCGCCGCCACCGCGCCGCGGGCGGTGGCGTAGAACTGCGCCTGGCCGTGCACATCCGCCATCGGTCGAGCTTACCGCAGGCGGCGAGTGGGCAGAAGCGCGGATCAAGGTCAGGTGGCGTGGAGTTGACGCGGCGGGCCGGGCCGCCCTATCTCCCGCCGCGGATCGGATGGCGGCGTAGCTCAGCGGTAGAGCAGGGGAATCATAATCCCTTGGTCGGTGGTTCAAATCCGCCCGCCGCTACCATCCGGGGCATGCGTGCACGTCCCGCAGCAACCGGACATCGCCGGCAGTTCAGGCAGGCGGGCCGCCGCCGGGTGGAGGCGTGCCCGGAGGCTCCAGCGACCACTCCGCCGCCAGCCGTGCGCGCCGGGCACGCAGGCGCGCCGCCTGCGCCGCGGCTGCGGCGTCCAGCACCAGCCGTAGCCCGAACGGGCAGAGTTCCGCCAGCAGCCACCCCGCCGCGCCGGCCGCCCAGGCGGTCGCCAGCAGCCGCGGATCGCCGAGCAACGCCGTGGCGGCCGCCAGCCCGTGGCCGCTCGCCCATAGGGCGCGCACCGGGGCGACACAGCCGCTGGCGTTGCACAGCGCGACGCTGCGCAGCACCGGCCGACCGGATGAGCGTTCGAGCGCCAGCGCCAGCAGGCTGGGCGCGAGCAGCACGGCCAGCAGCACCGCCAGGGCCGGCGCCATGGCGACCAGCGCGCCGCACAGCAGCCCCTGCAGCCACGTCAATGAATGCGGCGGGCTTGCGCCGGGCTCCGCCATGCGCCGCCTGGCCTTGCGGCCCACGGGCCTGGCACCCGCGGCTCCAACCGCTTTCGCCGCCTTAGCCAAGGGCTGCCATCCCCAGCACGGCGGCCAGCGCCGCGATGCCCAGGCCCGCGGCAAGCTCCTGGCCCCACTGGCGCGCCAGCGCGGCACGCCCGGGTCCTCCCGTCTCGACCGCGGCAAGGGCCGCATCGATGCGCGCCACGTCCAGCCGTGCCGCCAGGAAGCCGCGCTCGTCGGCGAGCCGGCTCGGCGGGTCGCGCAGCAGGGCCAGCATCGGCGCGATCACTCCGGTCTCGGCAAGCGCATCGAGCCGATCGGCGAGCTCTGCACGGCGCCCGTGATGGTGCCACTCGGCGGTGAGCGGCTTCGCCACAGCAGCCAGCCACCGCGCCAGCCCCGGTAACGGCGCCGGGTGGAAGCGGGCCTGCAGCCGCGCGAGCACCTCCATCTGCACCAGCGCCGGCACGCTGCCGGGGGAGGTGCCGCCGGCGCGGTCGGCGCCATCGCCGACTTGCTGGGACGGACCGCCGCCGAGTTCCTGCCGCGCGGCGATGAAGGCCATGACATCGGCATCGACCGGCCCGTCGCCGGTCGGCGGCGTCGGTGTCGCCACCGCGTTCAGCGCCGCCGGCAGCATCGCGAGCACGGCCACGGCGCGGCCGGCGAGCGGCGGGCTGGCGCAGGGGAGCAGCGGGTTGAGCGCGTAGAGCAGGCGACGCACGCCGCCTCCCGGTCCCCGGGCTTGCAGCCACGTGCGCCATTGCCTTGCCTCCGCCCGGTGGGCAAGCGGGTCGGTGCGGACACTTCGCGCGTCGGCCCAGGCCGAAGCCGCATCGGCCTGGACCATGCTGATCAGGTGCCGCACGGTGTCGACCGCGGCCAGGGCGGGCGGGGCCTCCGGCGCCGGCTCGGCGCCGACGGGCGCGGTCCCGGGTTGGGGTGTACCTGGGGATGTCCCTTGAGGGGCGCCGGGGGAGGTCCACTGCCCTGCCCCGCTCTGGGCCGCCGCCAGGGCCGGGCCGAGCCCGTCCGGCCAGACGACCGCCCCTGGCCAGCACACCGGCGCCAGCGGATCGAGTGTGGCCACGGCGCGCACCAGCAGCAGCGCCTCCGCCCGGGAATCCTCGGCGCCGCGGTCGGTGCCGCGCAGGCGCAGGGTTTCCTCCAGGCGCATCGACAGGGTGGTGTCGCCGAGGTCGCGCCGCAGCCACAGATCGACGGCGCCGGTGCGCAGCGCGCGCAGCCCGGCCTCCGGCGTGGCGGCGATCGCGTAGGCGAGCGCGCGCGCGCCGCTGACGCTGACCGCGCCGACCCGCAACGGGCGCTGTGCCCGCCGCGGCGGGCGCGCCGCCACCCGCCGCGCCCGCGCCGCTGCCGGATCGGCGAGCAGGGACGGCGGCGGCCGGTGCTCCGGATCTTCTGCCAGCATCCCGCGCAGCAGGTCGGCGAGCAGCGCCGGCAGGCGGGTATCGCCCACCAGCGCCTCGAAACTGCCGAGTTCGAGCTTACGGCGAATCACGCCGGCCGGATCGAGACCGGCGAGCGGTGGGGCGCCGGCCGCCAAGGTCAGCAGCAGCACGCCGAGGGCGTAGACGTCGTCGGCGATGCTGCCCTCGCCGCGACCGGCGGGCAGGCACATGGCGACATAGGGCGGCTCGTTCGCGGCCGGCTGGTGCATGGCCGCCGGCGCGGCCCAGGCGGCGCCCAGCACCACCGGCTGGCCCGGTGCGGCACGGAAGACGTTATCGGGACGGATCGCGCGATGCGTGAGCCCGCGGTCGGCGAGCGCCTGCAGCACCCGCGCCGCCGGGCGCAGGACGTAATCGAGCAACGCGCCCTCGGTCCAGGAGGCCGGCGCGGCGGCGAGCGACGGACCGGGCGGGATCGGGCAGATCACGTAAGTGCCGCGCTCCCCCGGACGTCCCCCGGGAGGTTCCCCGGGCCGCCCGCCGGCCAGCGGGCCGGGGCCGTGCGCGATCGGAGCCAGCAGCCCGTCGATCGGCACCGCGAATCCGGCCAGAGCCCGCGCCCGCGGCGGCAGGCCCGGGGGCACCGCCAGCGCCATGAGGTCGCGCCGGCCGGAGCGGCGATCCACTGCCGCGAACGCCGCCACGCCGCCGCCGGCCCCCGGCAGCGGGCGGGCACGGTCGACGGCGAAGGCGCCCGCGATCAGCGGTTCGGGGGCCCCGCTCGCCGGGAGGCCCGGCGGGGTGGAGGCCGAGCGGGCGGCTGCGGAAGGGGTTGGCAAACCGGAGGCCATGATGGCGCCAGCATGGCGACCAATGGTTGCCGAAATCGCAACGCGCGCCGGCGCCCGCGGGATCGTCGCCGGCCAGAGTGGGACCGGCCAGAGTGGGATCAGTCGGGTGGGACCAGTCGGGGCAGGACCAGTCGGACCGGAGCCGGCCGGGCGGTCCCCGGCGCAAACCTGCGCCGGGGACCGGGTCGGTCAGTGCAGGAAGCCTTCCAGCTCGTCCTTCGCCCATTTCATCGACTGCTCCGGCGTGCCGCCGGCGAGCATCTTCGCCACCATGGTCGGGATGGTGCCGCGGTTCCACATCTGGACCGCGATGTCGGCCGGGCCGGCCATGCCGGTGATGTAGTAGCGCGCGTCGTGCCAGGCACGGACCGGATAGTTGTAGACCGTGCCCTTGGGCGGCTCCACATCGCCCCAGACCGGGAAGTTCGCCATCGATTTGAACGGCGGGATGTCGTAGCCGTCCACCGCGGTGGTGAGGTATTCGGTCTGCGGCCGTTCCATGATGTAGTGGGCGAGTTCTTTCGCCGCACTCGGGTTCTTGGCGAATTTCCAGATGCCCCAGAAATACGGCCGGTGCGGCACCAGCCTGCCCTTGACCCCGACCGGGTTGGGGAAGGTCCAGCAGTCGGCGGCCACTTTCGGCGCGTCGCGCTTGGCCACCGCCCAGGCCGAGGGCGGGTTCCAGATCAGCGCCGACTTGCCCGAGATCAGCGCCCGGTTGTTCGATGCGTCATCGTAGCTGACCGAATCGCGCGGCAGGAACGGCACCATTTTGCGCGCGTATTCCAGCGCCGCGTGCACGCCGTCGGAATCGATCGTGACCTTGCCGTTGGCATCGATCAGGTCGCCGCCGAAGGCACCGAAGATCGCACCCCAGGTCTGCACCGAGTTGGTGGTGGTGCCGGTGCCGATCCCGAACGGGAAGCCGGCCTTGAAGCAGGCCTCGGCCGCCTTCAGATGCGCGTCGTAGGTCCAGGCCGCGCCTTCCCCCGATGCGACCTCGTGCGCCGGATACAAGGTCGTCACGTCGATGCCGGCGAATTTCTTCAGCATGCTGATGCGCGCGCAGGGCGGCAGCGGCGCGCTGCCGGGACCCACCGGGACCGCCATCCAGTGGCCATTGATCTTCGACAGGTATTCGATCCCGTCGATCACCGGGCCGTTGGTCTTGAGCAGGGAGCCCATCACGTCGTCGACCGGCAGCAGCTTGTCGTGCCACTGATGCACGGTCCACTGGTCGAAGGCGAAGATGTCGTGGCCGGAATTGGCGATCGCCTCGGCGCCCATCGTGAGGTCGATCTTGTTGCCGATGGCGGTGAGGAAATCGAGATGCACGTCGACATGGTTCTTCGCCGCCCATTTGGCGACGACCTTGCGCATGGCATCGTTGCCGGCGGGGACCCAATGGTCCCACAGTGCCAGGGTCAGCTTCCCCGCGGCGCCGGCGGTCTGGATATGCACCAGCGGCAACGCGGTAGACGCGGCGGCAAGCTTCAACGCCCCGCGACGGGTTATTTTTCTGCTCATGGACGGTCAGTTCCCCTGCGTGCCCGGCATGCGCCGGGCGTTTTGTTGTCGTTCGGATTGAGTCTGTCTTCGTTCGGCACGAACCGGATCCCGGCGGCGCGACCGCACCCCGCGGCCGATAGCCACCGCTGGAACCATCCCCAGTATTGAACAATGTCGGGTGCGACAAACATGAATAATCTGTCATTTGTTCCGGTCGCGGGGCCTGGGGAGATGCCGTCTGCAACCGTCGTGCCCGCGGCCCCCAGGGGGGGCGAGAGAGGAGACGACAAGGGGGGCGACACGGGAGGCGACCACAGGTCACGTTCCCGAGGACGCCGCGCGTGCCGCTGGGCAACACCGGACGGGGCGGGATAAAATCGCGCCGATGCGCGCTCCGCCGCTCCAGGGACACTGCGTCGTGCCGCCGTCGGCGCGGCAGCGGCGCGACGGCCGGTCCGGACCGGTGCCGGGCGGCGTCCGCTCATGAGCCGCCCGCCCAGCTCGGCCGCGCCGGCGGACCTGAGACACGTGCGTCGCCGCGCGGCCCGATCGCTGCTCCGGGCGACGGTGCTGGGCGGCATGCTGCTGGGCGTTGCGGCGCCTGCGCACGCCTCGCTGCTCGACCGGGTGGTGCCCTGGTTCACAAGCACGGTCCGGACCCGGGGCCTCGCGATCGGGTGGGATCTCCACATCACGGCGCAGCGAATCGCCCTGCGCGATGCCGGCGGCACCTGGGCGACCTTCGACGGGGTGAGCCTGCGCTGGGCCCCGCTCCGGCTGCTCCACGGGGCGCTGGACCTGCGCCGGCTGCGGGTGCGGGACGCGACCTTGGAGCGGCTGCCGCGCAGCGCCGCCACCACCGGCAGCGCCGGCCGCAGCAGCGACCCGCTGCCCGAGCGGTCGGCGCTGCACGCCCTGGTGGTCCGCCGGCTGACCCTGGGGCCGGCGCTCGCCGGCACGGCAGTGTCGCTGCGCATCGAGGGCGACGCAGTGCGCAGCGCCGCCGACCAGGTCCAGGCGCAGCTGCGCGCCACCGAGATCGGCGGGACGGCGCGCTATTGGGTGCAACTGCGGATGACGCCGTCGGGCGTCCAGGCCAGGGTGACGGCACGGGAGCCGCCCGGCGGCCCACTGGAACGCCTCGCCGGCCTGCCGCCGCCGGTCCCGGGGGCGCCGGCCGCGCCCACGCCGTCGCCCACGCCGTCGCCCACGCCGTCCCCGGCCGCGGGTGCACCACTCCCGCTCGCGCCGAGGCCAGGGGCGCTACCCGACGCCGCGCCTCTCCCTGCCCACCCCACCGGCGCCCCTCCGGCTACCGGCACCGCGGCCGGTGGCACGGGAGCACCGGTCGCCGCGCCCCCCGCGACGCTGCCGGGCGTGGGCGGCAGTCTCACCTTGGTCGCCACCGCGACCGGCCCGCTCGCGGCGGTGGCGACGAACGTCAGCCTGACCCTCGGCGCGGCGCAGGCGACGGCGCACGGGACCGTCGATCTGACGGCTCGGCGCCTGCACCTGGAGCTTGCGGCCACCACGCCGGCCATGGCGCCGCGGCCGGATGTCCGCTGGACCAGCGCCCGGCTGGCCCTGCATGTCGACGGCAGCTTCGCCGCGCCGGAGGCCAGCGGACAGCTCGACCTTGCCGATCTCGCCGCGGCCGGCGCGGGCGTCCGCGCCCTGGTGCTGCACCTTGCCGGGACGACGGCCGCCGCACGGCTGCGCGGGCGGCTGGACGGCGTGCGCCTCCCGGGCGGGCAGCCGGACCTGCTGGGCGAGGCCCCGGTCCGCTTCACCGTCCGGCTGCAACGGGGGACGGCGACGCAGGTGGTGGTCTTCGCGGTCGATCATCCGCTGGTGCAGGCGCGCGGTCGGCTGGACCTCGGCGCCGCACAGCGGCTGACGGCGCGGCTCACCGTCCCGGATCTCGGGGCGTTCTCGGCCCTGACCGGCATGACGGCGGCGGGGCAGGCGCAGCTCGTGGTGCGCGCGACCCGCACGGGGGGTATCGCGCAGATGACGGTGGACGGCACGCTTGGCCTGACCGGAGGCCCGGCGCCGGCGGTCGCGCTGCTCGGGCCGGACACGCGGATCGCCGCCGCGGCCGGCTACTCCGGCGCCGGCCTGAGCCTGCAGCGGCTGCACATCACCGGGCGCGACCTGACGCTGGACCTGCACGGCGCGCTGGCCCCGGCACGGGTCGATCTCGCCTGGCAGGTTGCGCTCCCCCGGCTGGGTGCGGTCAACCCGCAGGTGGCCGGGCATCTGGACGGCGCCGGCCGCATCTTCGGACCCACCGACGCGCTGTCGGTGACGGCCGAACTCTCCGGCGCGGTGACCCAGGGGCCGTCCCCGGCGGCGACCGCCCCGCCCTCCACCGCCGACGGCTTCACCGCGCGGCTGATCCTCGACGGCCTGCCCGGTCGGCCGCACGGCAGCCTGGACGCCGACGGCGAGGTGCTCGGCGCGCCGCTGCGCCTCGGCCTGCGCGCGGTGGAAGCGGCGGACGGCGCGGTGACCCTCGCCATCCGACAGGCCATCTGGAAGAGCGCGCACGCCGAGGGCAGCCTCGGCGTGCCCGCCCTGGCCGGGCTTGCCAGCCGGCTTCCCACCGGCGACCTGCGGCTGACGGTGGGCCGGCTGGCCGATTTTGCGCCGCTGCTCGGCAGCGCCCTGGCCGGCAGCCTGCAGGCCGAGCTGCGCGCCACTTCGGACCGCGCAATCCTGACGGCCGCGGCGCGCGGCGTGCAGCTTCCCGGCGCCGCGGTGGGCGACGCGCAGGTACAGGCCACGCTTGCCGCGCCGCTGCCGCGTGGGGCGCTGCAGGCGCGCCTGATCCTCGCCGGGGTGCGGGCGGGGGGGATCGACGGGACGGTGCGGCTCGACGCCAACGGGACGCTCGCGGCGCCGGGGCTGCGCCTCGCCGCATCGGTGCCGCGGCTCGACGGGGCAGCGCTCGCGCTGACGGCCGCGGGCAGCGCCGATCTCGCCGCGCGGTCGTTCACCCTGGCGGCACTGGACGCGCACTGGCGCGGGCGGCGCCTGCGGCTGCTGGCCCCGACCCGGCTGGCACTGGCGGCGGGCGGCGGGATCGCGATCTCCGGGCTGCGCGCCGACCTGGCCGGCGGGACCCTCGCGGCCGACGGGCAGGTGGGCGCGGTGCTCGCCCTCACCGCCAGCCTGCGCCGGTTGCCCGCCGGCCTCATCACCTCGTTCGCGCCGAGCTTGCCGGCGGCGGGGCTGCTGTCGGCCGACCTGCGACTCTCCGGCTCGCTGGGCCGGCCGGTCGGGACGATCCGGGCGGAGGGCAGCGGGCTGCGCCTGCTCACCGGCCCGGGCGAGGCGCTGCCGCCGGCCCGGCTGGACGCCAGCGCGACCCTGGCCGGGACGACGGCGCGGCTCGCTGCGCACTTCGCCGCCGGTGGCTCGCACCTGACGCTGGCCGGGACGGCCGGCGGGCCGGGCGGGCTGGTTGCCAGGGCCCCAGTGGCACTCCGGGCGGACGGAGCGATCGACCTCGCCCTGGCGAATCCGCTGCTGGCCGCCGGGGGACAGCAGGTGGGCGGGCGGCTGGCGATCGCCGCCCGCATCGACGGCACGGCGGACGCGCCGCGGCTCGGCGGACGCGCGCAGCTCAGCGGCGGGGATTTCCGCGACGAGGTGCAGGGCGTGCACCTTCGCGACCTGGCGGGAAGTTTCATTGCCAGCGGTGACGGCCTGCGGATCGTCGGACTGAACGGTCGGGCCGGCGCCGGCATGATCGGGCTCGACGGCTCGGTGGGGCTGCTGCGCCCGGGGCTGCCGGTGGCACTGCGGCTCACGGCCCGCAACGCCACCGTGTTGTCGGGCGGGCTGGTCACGGCCGACCTCGACACCGATCTCATGCTGAGCGGCCTTCTGCACCCCGAGGGGGTAGCGCCGGGCGGGACGGCGGCTCGTGGAACGGCGCCGGGCCGTACGGTGCCGGGCACGGTTGATTCCGGGCCGGGCGGCGGCCGGACGGTGGTCGCAGCGGGCGCTCCGGCCACGTTGCGCGGGACGGTACGGGTGCGCACCGCCACGATCCGCATTCCGAACCAACTGCCAGCCTCCGTGCAGACCATCCCGGTGCGCATCGCCGGGGCGTCGCCCCCGGCCGCCGCTCCGGCAGCGGGTCCGGCCGCCCCACCGATCGCGCTGGCCGTGCAGATCGTGGCGCCGCAGCAAGTGTTCGTGCGCGGGCGCGGCCTGACCGCGGAGCTGGGCGGGACGGTGGACCTCGGCGGCACCCTGGCGTCGATGCAGCCGCACGGCGCGTTCCGGCTGATCCGCGGCTCCTTCAACCTGGTCGGGCAGAGCCTGAACTTCACCTCGGGCGAGATCCGCTTCGCCGGCGGCGGCGTCGCCGATCCGCTGCTGCACCTGGTCGCCAGCACGGTCAGCGGCGACACCACCGCGACCCTGATCGTGGGCGGCACCGCATCGGCGCCGAAGATCACCCTGACCTCGGTGCCCGAACTGCCGCAGGACCAGATCCTGGCGCAACTGCTGTTCCACACCGGCGCCGGCAGCCTGACCCCATTGCAGCTCGCCTCCGTCGCGGCGGGGCTCGCCGAAATCTCGGGCGGGAGCAGCGCGTTGCCGAACCCGCTGGAGGCGCTGCGCGGGGCGCTCGGGCTGGATCAGCTCGGGGTCGGCAGTGGGGCGGGCGGGGCAAGCACCCTGCAGGCGGGGAAGTATATCGGGCGGCGGCTCTACGTCGGGGCGCAGCAGGGGACGGGCGGACAGAGCACCCAGGGAAAGGTCACCTACGACCTGACGAAGCGGATGCAACTCCGTGCCACGGCGGGGACGGGGGAGACGACCTCGGCGATCGGCGCCAGCGGCGCGACAAGCGGGGAGAGCGTGGGAATCCGCTACCAAATGCAGTACTGATCCCGGTCGTTGTGCCGCTCAGAGCGGGAACGACTGGTGCAGGACCGGCATCTCCACCCGGCCCGGCGGCAGCAGCGTGGCGAATTTCCCCATAGCCTCCAGCTCCCCGTGCACCAGGAACGTCGTCGTGCCCCCGCCCACCGCGCGGCGCCAGGCGAGCAGCTCCTGCTGGTCGGCGTGGCCGGAGAAGCCATTGATCGTGTGGATGGCTGCGCGCACGGGGATTTCCTCCCCGAACAGGCGCACCGAGCGCGCGCCATCGATGATCTGCCGCGCCAGAGTGCCGATGGCGGCGAAGCCCACGAACACGATGCCGGCCTCCGGGCGCCAGAGATTGTGCTTGAGGTGGTGGCGCACCCGTCCCCCCGTGCACATGCCGGAACCCGCCATGATGATCGCGCCGCCGGGGATGCGGTTGAGCGCCATCGAACTCCGAGGCATCGCGCACGACGTGCAGCCCCGGCACGCTGAACGGGTCCTGCCCCTGGGCGAACAGCGCGGCGAGTTCCGGGCCGTAGCATTCCGGATGGCGGCGGAAAATCTCGGTGGCGGAGATCGCCATCGGCGAATCGAGGAACACCTGCACCGACGCCTGCTCACGCCCCGCGGCGATGCCGGTGCGGATGGCGTAGAGTAGCTCCTGCGCCCGTTCGAGCGCGAAGGTCGGCACGATGACGTTGCCGCCGCGGGCGAAAGTGTCGCGGATCGCGGCGTGCAGCTCTTCGATCGAATCCCGGTAGGAGCGGTGCCGCCGGTCGCCGTAGGTGGTTTCCATCACCACGATATCGGCCGTGGCCGGCGGGGCGGGCGGGCCAAGCAGCGGGCGCCCGGCGCTGCCGAGATCGCCCGAGAACAGGATGCGGCGCGCCGCGCCGTCCTCGGCCGCTTCCACCAGGATGCTGGCCGAGCCGAGGATATGCCCGGCGTCGTGGAAGGTCACGCGCAACCCATCGGAGATCGTAACGGTTTCGCGGTAGTCCACGCTGCGGCCGAAACGGTCCAGCGCGTCGAGCACATCGATCAGGGTGTAGAGCGGTGCCTCCGCCGCCCGCTGGCCGCCGCGCTGCGCCTGCCGGGCGCGCCGGCGCGCGTCCTCCTCCTGCAGGTGAGCCGAATCGAGCAGCACGAGGCGGGTGAGGTCGCGGGTCGCGGCGGTGGCGACGATCTCACCACGAAAGCCCTGCTTCACCAGCAGCGGCAGCCGCCCGCAATGATCGAGATGCGCGTGGGTAAGCAGCACGAGGTCGATGCTACGCGGATCGAAGCCGAACGGCTCGGCGTTCTCGCGCTCCAGCGCGCGCCCGCCTTGCAGCAGGCCGCAATCGACCAGGATGCGCTTGCCGCAGGCTTCGAGCAGGTGGCAGGAGCCGGTGACGGTGCGCGCGGCGCCGTGGAACGACAGCTTCATGGGGCGTCCTTTTCGGCCGGGGGCACGGGGTCCGGCCGCAGCAGGGGGGTGCCGTTGGCCTCGTACCAGCGCAGGATGCCGGCCCAGATGTCCTCGGCGGTCTCGGCGAACCAGAACAGGTCGCGGTCCTCGGGGTCGATCGTGCCTTCCGCGACCAGGAAATCCGCATCGAAGGCGCGGCGCCAGTAGGCCTCGCCCACCAGCACCACCGGCAGCGGGGCGATCTTGCGGGTCTGCACCAGGTTCAGCACCTCGAACAGCTCGTCCATGGTGCCGTAGCCGCCGGGGAACACGACCAGTGCGCGGGCGCGCAGCAGGAAGTGCAGCTTGCGGATGGCGAAGTAATGGAAGCTGAAGCAGAGCTCGGGGGAGACGTAGGGGTTCGGGTATTGTTCGTTCGGCAGCACGATGTTGAGCCCGATCGACCGGCCGCCGGCATCGTGCGCGCCGCGGTTGGTGGCTTCCATGATCCCGGGACCGCCGCCGGTCATCACCATGATCCGCCCGCCGCGGGCGCGCCCATCCGCGGCACCCACCAGGGCGCCGAAGGCGCGCGCGATGCCGTAGTAGCGGCTGTTGGCGAGAATGCGCCGCGCGATCGCCAGAGTCCGTTGCAGGGTCCGATCTTCCGGGCTGGCGGCAAGCGCGGCGGCGGCGGCATCGGCCGCGCGCTGCGCCGCCCGCGGCTCAATGATGCGGGTGCCGCCGAATACCACGACGCTGTGCGCGACGCCGTGGCCTTCCAGCAGCAGCTCCGCCTTCAGGTAGTCGATCTGCAACCGCACGCCGCGGGTGTCGTTGCGGTTGAGGAAATCGACGTCGCGGTCGGCTTCGCGGTAGCTCGGGTGGCGCAGGATCGCGGCCACCGCGGCGGGTGCGGCCGGATCGTCCTCGCGCGGCTTCGGCTGCTGGCCGGGCAGGGCCGCCTGGCGCCGGGTGGGGTGCGCCGGCGTCGGCACCCTGGCGTGGGTCTCGGTCATGGGGCGGCGCCGGCGTAGCCGTGCAGCAGGGCGATGTAGTCGCCACGATCGGCGCCGGCGGGCCAGCCGCCGAGCGTGCGGCTCATGCGCCCGCGCAGATCGGACAGGGCGGCGAAGCCGCGCGCCTCGCCCCAGCGCGCCAACCCGTCCAGCAGGCTGCGCAGATGGCCGGGCCCGTGCCGCAGCAGGGCGGAGGTGGTCATCACCGTATCGGCGCCGACCAGCAGGTATTTCACCACCTCGTCGGCCGTTTCGACCCCGGTGCTGGCCGCGATGCCGGCGCGCAGGGTGCCGGCGAGGGTCGCGATCCACAGCAGGCCGGGGCGAATTTCCGCCTTGGCGCTCAGCGCGGGATGCCGCCACAGGCGCAACGTGACCAGATCGATGTCGGGCTGGTAGAAGCGGTTGAACAGCACGAGCCCGTCGGCTCCCGCGGCGTCCAGCCGGCGGATCATCGCACCCGGGGCGCTGAAGCCGGCACTGAGCTTCATCGCCACCGGGATCCGCACCGCCCGCTTGACCGCCGCCAGCACGTCGACATGGCGCTGCTCCACCGCCGCACCGTCGAGCGCCGGGTCGGTCGGTGGGAAATAGACGTTGAGCTCGATCGCCTGCGCCCCCGCCTGCTGGGCGAGCCGCGCGTAGCCGATCCAGCCGGCGTCGGTGGTCCCGTTCAGGCTGGCGATCACCGGGATGGCAAGCGCGGCACGCGCGCGGGCGATCAGGTCGAGCTGATGCTGCGGCCCCGCTTGCGGCAGGCTGCCGGCAGGGAAGAAGCCGTTCGCCTCCGCGAAACCCTCGACGAGGTCGTCCAGCCGGTCGAGCACCGCGGCTTCGGCCTCGATCTGCTCCTCGAACAGCGACGGCAGCACGACCGCCGCCGCGCCCGCATCCTCCAGCCGGCGCAGGCCGTCGAGCGTGCCGGTGAGCGGGGAGGCCGATGCGATCAGCGGGTTCCGGAGCGACAGGCCAAGGTAGCGCGTGGTCAGGTCCATGGCGCCCTCACCCTGCCGCCGGCACGGGCGGGTGGAAACGTTCCGGTTTCCACTCCGCCATGTCCTCGTAGGCGCGGTATTTCTCGACGATCGCCGCCTGCGCCGCGGCCAGAAGCTGCACCGCCTCCTCGGGCCGCGTCTGCGCCAGGGCGCGGTAGCGGATCTCGTTGTAGGCGTAATCGCGGAAGGGGATGGTGGGACGCGGCGAATCGAGCCGGAACGGATTCTCCCCCGCCGCGCGCATCGCCGGATTGTAGCGGAACAGCGGCCAGTAGCCGCAGGCCGTCGCCAAGTCCTGCTGATGCAGGCCCTGGCGCAGGTCGTAGCCATGCGCGATGCAGTGCGAATAGGCGAGGATCAAGGACGGGCCCGGGTAGGTCTCGGCCTCGCGGAAGGCGAGCAGGGTCTGCTGCGGATTGGCACCCATCGCCACCTGGGCGACGTAGACGTTGCCGTAGGCGATCGCCTGCAACGCCAGGTCCTTGCGCGCGGTGCGCTTGCCGGCGGCGGCGAATTTGGCGATCGCGCCGAGCGGGGTGGCTTTCGAGGCCTGGCCGCCGGTGTTGGAATAGACCTCGGTGTCCAGCACCAGCACGTTCACGTCGCGCGCGCTGGCCAGCACGTGATCGAGCCCGCCGTAGCCGATGTCGTAGGCCCAGCCGTCGCCGCCGACGAGCCAGATGCTGCGCCGGACCAGATGGTCGGCGACCGAGGCGAGGTCGCGCGCCGCCGGGTCAGGACCGAGCGTCGCCAGCCGGCGCATCAACTCCGCCAGCCGTGCCCGCTGGGCACGGATTTCGGATTCCTGGCGCTGTGGCGCGGCCAGCAGGTCTGCGACCAGCTCCGAGCCCAGGCGCGGCGCGAGGTCGCGCGCCAGCCGCCGCGCCAGCGCCAGGTGCTGGTCGGCGGCGAGGCGGAAGCCGAGGCCGAATTCGGCATTGTCCTCGAACAGCGAATTGGACCAGGCCGGACCGCGCCCCTCCGCGTTCTTCGCCCACGGCGTGACCGGCAGGTTGCCGCCGTAGATGGACGAGCAGCCGGTAGCGTTGGCGACCATCATGCGGTCACCGAACAATTGCGACAGCAGCTTCAGATACGGCGTCTCGCCGCAGCCGGCGCAGGCGCCGGAGAAGGTGAACAGCGGTTCCAGGAACTGCACCCCGCGCACGTTGGCGAAATCCACCCGCGCGCGATCGTTCATCGGCAGGCGCTCGAAGAAGGCGATGCGTGGGCGCTCGGCCACTGCGTGGCCGCCCTTCGGAGTGAGGTTGATCGCCTTCTTTCCCGGCGCGATGGCGCTGAACGCCGGGCAGGCTTCGACGCAGAGACCGCAGCCGGTGCAGTCCTCCAGGTAGAGCTGCAAGGTGAAGGCGACGTCGGGGAAGCCGCGGGCATTGATCGGCGCCGAACGGAACCCTTCCGGCGCGCCGGCGAGCTGCGCCGCGTCGTAGTATTTGGCGCGGATCACGCCGTGCGGGCAGACGAAACTGCACTGACCGCATTGCACGCAGGTCTCCGGCTCCCAGATCGGCACGTCCTCGGCGACGTCGCGCTTCTCGTAGGCCGACGTGCCGGAGGGAAAGGTGCCGTCGATCGGCATCAGGCTCACGGGGATCTCGTCACCGCGCCCGTCCAGCATGGCGCCGGTGACGCGCCGCACGAAGTCGGGCGCGTCTTGCGGCACCGGCGGCGGGCGGTCCCAGGTGGCGGTGACGGCGGCGGGGACGGGCACCTCGGCGAGGCGCGCGATCGTGCCGTCCACCGCCTGGAAATTGCGTTGCACGACGTCCTCGCCCTTGCCGCCGTAGGTCTTGCGGATGGCGGCCTTGATCCGCTCGACCGCCTCGGCGGGCGGCAGCACGCCGGCGATGGCGAAGAAGCAGGTTTGCAGGATGGTGTTGGTGCGCCCGCGCAAGCCCACGTCCTGTGCAGTGCGGGAGGCGTCGATCACGAACAGCTTCAGGCCGAGGTCGCCGATGCGCGCCTGCATCGCCCGCGGCAGATGCTCCCACAGCCGGTCCGGCCCGTACGGGCTGTTGAGCAGCAGGGTGGCACCGGGAGCGGCCTGGCGCAGGATGTCGCGGCGGCCGACGAAACCCCAATGGTGGCAGGCGACGAAATTCGCGCGCTCGATCAGATAGGGTGCCTGGATCGGCCGCGGGCCGAAGCGCAGGTGCGACACGGTTTCGGCACCGGATTTGTGCGAATCGTAGACGAAATAGCCCTGCGCGAAGCGGCCGGCGTCTTCGGCAATGATCTTCACGCTGTTCTTGTTCGCGCCCACGGTGCCGTCGGCGCCGAGGCCGTAGAACACCGCCCGTACCTCGTCCGCGGGCTCGATCGAGAAGCCGGGATCGACCGTCAGGCTGGTATGGCCGACGTCGTCGGTGATGCCGACGGTGAAGCCGTGCCGCGACGCCGGGACGGCCAGGGCGTCGAACACCGCCTTCGCCATCGCCGGGGTGAAATCCTTCGACGACAGCCCGAAGCGCCCGCCGATCACGCGCGGCATGGTGGCACGCGCGCCGGTGGCGACCGCCTCGGCGAGCGTGCTGATCACGTCCTGATAGAGCGGCTCGCCGCTGGCGCCCGGTTCCTTGGTGCGCTCCAGCACCGCAATCGTCCGCACGCTTGCCGGCAGCGCGGCGAGGAAGGCCTCCGCGGCGAAGGGGCGGAACAGGCGCACCTGCAACACGCCGAGCTTCTCGCCCTGGGCGCGCAGCGCCGCGGCGGTGGCGCGCGCGGTCTCGGCCGCGCTGCCCATCACCACCACCACGCGGTCCGCGTCGGGCGGGCCGTCGTAGTCGAACAAGGTGTAACGGCGGCCGGTCAGCGTGCCGAGCCGATCCATCGCCGCTTGCACATGGCCGGGCATGGACGTGATGAACGGGTTCACCGTTTCGCGCGCCTGGAAGAAGGTGTCGGGATTGTGCGCGGTGCCGCGCACCACCGGATGCTCGGGATCGAGCGCGCGGGCGCGGTGCGCCTGCACCAGCCCGTCGTCGATCAGCGCACGGAGCTGCGCATCGTCCAGCAACTCCAGGGTGTTCACCTCATGGGAGGTGCGGAACCCGTCGAAGAAATGCAGCAGCGGCACCCGCCCGGCCAGGGTCGCGGCCTGCGCAACCACCGCCATGTCGTGCGCCTCCTGCACCGAGGCCGAACAGAGCAGCGCGAAACCGGCCGACCGCACTGCCATGACGTCGGAATGGTCGCCGAAGATCGACAGCGCCTGGGTGGCGACCGAGCGCGCCGCGACATGGAACACCGTGGGCGTGAGTTCGCCCGCGATCTTGAACATGTTGGGCAGCATCAGCAGCAGGCCCTGCGAGGCGGTGAAGGTCGTCGTCAGCGCGCCGGCCTGCAGCGCGCCGTGCACCGCGCCGGCCGCGCCGCCCTCGCTTTGCATCTCCTGCACCACCGGCACCTCGCCCCAGATGTTGGGGATGCCGGCGGCGGCCCATTCGTCGGCGAGCTCGGCCATGGTGGACGAGGGCGTGATGGGGAAGATCGCGCAGACCTCGTTCAGCCGGTAGGCGACATGGGCGACGGCGGTGTTGCCGTCCATGGTGGCGCGGGTGCCCATCTCAGCCCTCCACCGGTTCGGCGATCATCTCGATCGCGTGGCACGGGCATTGTTCGTAGCAGACCGCGCAGCCGGTACACTTCGCGTAGTCATAGCGGTAGCGGTTGCCGGGGCCGAGCTTCACGATCGCGTCCTCCGGGCAGGCGGCGTAGCAGTTGTCGCATTCGAAACAGATGCCGCAGGACAGGCAGCGCTGCGCCTCCCGCCGCGCCTCCGCCGGCGCGAGGCCGGCGGTCACCTCGGTGAAACCGATCCGCTCGGCGGGCGGGGTTTCGCGCTGCGCGGCGGGATCGGCGTCGCTGAACACCGGCAGGTGCAGCATGGCGAAGGTCGCGAGCGGCGGCGGTTCCGCCTCGGCATGGGCGGCGCCGCGCAGCCAGGCGTCGATGTGCCGCGCCGCCCGCTTGCCGTGGCCGACCGCGACGGTGACGCTGCGCTGGGCCGGGATCATGTCGCCGCCGGCGAAAATCCCCGCCGCGCCGGTCATCATGTCGGGACCCACCGCCACCGTGCCGTCCGGGCGCACCGCGACGCCGGGCACGCGGCGCAGGAAGCCGCTGTCGCTGTCCTGGCCGAGGGCGAGCACCACGGCATCCGCGCTCAATGTCTCGATCTCCCCGGTGGGCTGCGGTCGGCCGTCGGCGTCGATTGTCATGCGCTCGACCTTGAGCGCGTCGGCGGCGATCTCCTTGATCGTGGTGAGCCAGCGGATCTTCACGCCCTCGGCGAGCGCCTCGTCGGCCTCGAACCCGTGCGCCGGCATATGCGCGCGGTCGCGGCGATAGACGATCAGCGCCTCGGAGGCGCCCAGCCGGCGGGCGGTGCGGGCGGCGTCCATCGCGGTGTTGCCGCCGCCATAGACGATCACCCGACGGCCGAGCAGCGGGCGTTCACCGGCGCTCACGTCGCGCAGCAGGCTGACGGCATCGAGCACGCGGGCGGCGTCGCGGGCGGGAATCTCCACGTGGTGCGACAGTTGCGCGCCGATCGCGACGAACACGGCGTCGAAACGTCCGGCGTCGCGTTCGGCCAGCAGATCCTCGACCTTGCGGTTCAGCACGATGTGCACGCCAAAGGCTTCGATGCGGGCGATCTCGCGCGCGAGTTCGGCGCGCGGCAGGCGATAGGCGGGGATGCCGAAATGCAGCATCCCGCCGGCGACCGGCCCGGCCTCGTGGATCTCCGCCGCGTGGCCGAGCCGGGCGAGGTGATAGGCGCACGACAGGCCGGACGGGCCGGCGCCCACCACCAGTACCCGCCTGCCGGACGCCGGCGCGGCAGGCGGGAACGTCCAGTCCTGTTCGGCGGCGCGGTCGCCGAGGAACCGTTCCACCGCGTGGATGCTGACCTGGGCATCCAGCTCGTTGCGGTTGCACGCGGTTTCGCACGGGTGATAGCAGACCCGGCCGTGCGTCGCCGGCAGCGGATTGTCGGCGACCAGGTGGTCCCACGCGGCGCGGTGGTTCCCGGCCTGGGCGAGTGCGAGCCAGCCCTGGATGTCTTCCCCGGCCGGGCAGGCATGGCTGCACGGCGGTAGCAGGTCGACATAGACCGGCCGGCGTGCGCGCACTGGGCCGGCACCGGGCATGGCGGTGAGGTCGACCGCCGGGGTCATGTCGGATCGTTTCAGCATGGTGCCTGTCCCGTTGTCGCGCCGCTGCGCGCATCCATGTCGTCGCGCGGTGGCGCGCGGTCGTTGTCGTGCGGCAGCGCGCGGTCGTTGTCGTGCGGCAGCGTGTGGTAGCGCGCGGTCACGTCCTCACGCCGCAGCCGTGCCGTGCCGACGCCGGCCACTGCCGCCGCCCCGGCGGCGATGCCCCAGTCGAGTGCTTCCGCCGGCGCCGCCTCACGTGCCAGGGCCAGCACCATGGCGGCGAGGAACGCATCGCCCGCCCCCACCGCGCTCTGCACCGGGCCGACCAGCGCCGGCCGGCGCAGCACGCCGGCGTCGGTGGCCAGGATCGCTCCGGCCGCGCCGAGACTGACCGCGACCATCCGCGCCGCGCCCGCGCGCACCAGGGCGAGCGCCTCGGCTTCTTGCGCCGCCGGATCGGGCAAGGGCCGGCCGACCAGGGATTCCAGCTCGCCCAGGCTGGGCTTCAGCAGCGCGATGCCGGCGCCGAGTGCCGCGCGCAGGGCCGGACCGGAGGTGTCCAGCACGAAGCGTCGGCCGCGCGCCGCGGCCGCGCGGGCCGCCGTGGCGTAGGCGTCCGCCGGCACGCCGGGCGGCAGGCTGCCGCTGGCGACGACGAAGCCGCCCTCCGCCGCATCCAGCGCGGCGAGGGTCGCCTGCCATTCCACCTCCGACAACAGCGGGCCGTCGGGGACGAAACGATACTCCGCGCCGCTGTCGAGCGCGCGCACGGCGAAGGACACGCGGGTGCGCCCGGCGATCGGCACCGCGCGGTACGGCACACCGGCTTCCTCCAGCAGTTCCGTCAGGAACCGCCCCGTAGCCCCGCCGGCGGCGAGCACCGCCAGCGCGTCGCCCCCCAGCGCGTGCACCACACGGGCGACGTTGATGCCGCCGCCGCCGGGATCGACATGCTCGCCGGTGGTGCGGATCTTGTGGGTGGGACGCACCGCCGGCGCCGTGGTCGCGAGATCGATCGCCGGGTTTAACGTGAGAGTGACGATCCGGGCCGTCACGCCACGCTCAGCCGATTGTCCACCGCGGCGACGCCGGCGGCGGACCAGGCGGCGTTCTCCGCCGTATGCCGCGCCAGCAGGCTGCGTGTCGTGCCGGTCAGCACCACCGTGGCGCCGTCTACCGCGACCGTGATCCGCCCGGCGTCGAGTTCGGCGTGGCGGGCGAAGGCGCGACGCACGTTGGCGGCGATGTCCTCGGCGGCAGTGCCGGGGCGGATGGTGATCTCGTTCTCCACCGCGCGCACGCCTTCGAGCGCGCGCACCTGGGCTTCCGCCGCCTGCCGCTGGTATTGCCAGTCGAGCGTGCCCATCAGGGTCACAATCCCGTCCTCGACCTTGATGCGCAGCCGCGCATCCGGGATCTGCGCGTCCCAGCGCAGCACGTTCTGCACGCGCTCGGCAATCTCCGTGTCCGGATGGCGGTGTGCCGCGTCCAGGCGGACCTCGATATCCTGCACCAGGGCGCGCACGCCGTGGACGTGCCAGACCGCGCGTTCGGCGGCGTGCTTCTCCGCCAGGCTGGCCACCACGCCGCCGAGGCGGACGATGCCGTCCTGCACGTCGACCGTGATGTGCGTCGCATCGACATGCGGCGCCCATTCCAGTTCCTCGGTCACCGTGTGGCGCAGGGCCTGATCGTCCATTTTCCTGGTCTCCTTACGCTGCCGCTTTGCGGTCTTCCGCCTGTCGCACCACGTCGATGGTGCGCAGCAGGCTGCCGGGGTTGACGCTGATCGAATCGATGCCGAGGTCGGCGAGGAACGCCGCAATCTCCGGGTAGTTCGCCGGCGCCTCGCCGCAGATGCCGACCTTGCGGCGGTTGCGATGCGCGCCGGCGATCGCGAGCCGCAGCATCTCCAGCATGCCCGGATCGCGCTCGTCGAAATCGAACGCGACGATGTCGGAATCGCGATCGACGCCGAGTGTGAGCTGGGTGAGGTCGTTCGAGCCGATCGAGAAACCGTCGAACACGCGCGCGAAGGCATCGACCTGGATGACGTTGTTGGGGATCTCGCACATCACGTAGATTTCCAACCCGTCCTCGCCGCGTTTCAGCCCATGCCGCGCCATCTCGGCCAGCACGGTCTCGGCTTCGGCGACGCGGCGGCAGAACGGGACCATCACCACGAGGTTCGTGAGCCCCATGTCCTTGCGCACCCGGCGGAGCGCGGCGCATTCGAGCGCGAACCCTTCGGCATAGGCGGGATGGGCGTAGCGCGCGGCGCCGCGGAAGCCGAGCATCGGGTTGGCCTCGCGCGGCTCGAACGCCGCGCCGCCGACCAGGGCGGCGTATTCGTTGGTCTTGAAATCCGACAGGCGGATGATGACCGGGCGCGGGTAGAAGGCGGCGGCGATGGTGCCGACACCTTCGGCCAGGGTGCGCACGAAGAACTCGACCGGGGAGGCATCGGCGGCGGCGCGGGCGGCGATGGCAGTGCGGTCCTCGGACGTGATGCGTTCCGGATGGATCAGCGCCATCGGGTGGATGCCGATGTGCTCATTGATGATGAACTCCATCCGCGCCAGGCCGACGCCGGCGTTCGGCATCATCGCACTACGGAACGCGAGGTCGGGGTTGCCGAGGTTGACCATGATCGCGGTCTTCGGCATCGCCAGGGTGCTCGCATCCACCCGCGCCACGTCGAACGCCAGGGTGCCGGGATAGACCACGCCCATTTCCCCGCCGGCGCAGGAGATCGTGACCGCCGCCCCGGTCGCGAGCGCGGCCGTTGCGTTGCCGGCGCCGACCACCGCCGGCACGCCAAGCTCGCGTGCGACGATCGCGGCATGGCAGGTGCGGCCGCCGTGGTCGGTGACGATGGCGCCGGCGGTCTTCATGACCGGCTCCCAGTCCGGACTGGTGGACGCGGCGACCAGCACTTCCCCGGGTCGGAAGGCGCCGAGGTCGCCGGTGCCGCGGATCACCCGCACGGTGCCGGTGGCGATCTTCTCGCCGACCGCCTTGCCGGTCACGAGCGGCGGGACGGCGGCGCGCAGGCTGTAGGTTTCCAGCATCCCGGGCTGGCGGCGGGAGGCGACCGTTTCGGGCCGCGCCTGCACGATGTAGAGCTTGCCGTCCACCGCGTCCTTCGCCCATTCGATATCCATGGGCTCGGGATGGCCGGCGGCGACGGAGTAGTGGTCTTCGATGCGGATCGCATCATCGGCCAGGGTGAGCACTTCCGCGTCCGTCAGGCAGTAGCGCCCCTGCTGCGCCGGCGGGGTCGGCACGTCGCGGGTCGTGGCCCCGGTATGGCCGTCGGCCAGCACCATGGTGAGCTGCTTGCGGCCGAGCACACGGCGCAGCACCGCGCGATGGCCGGCGCGGAAGGTGGGCTTGTGGACGTGGAACTCGTCCGGATCGACCTTGCCCTGCACGACGTTCTCGCCGAGCCCGTAGGAGCCGGTGATGAACACCACGTCGCGGAAGCCGGATTCGGTATCGAGGGTGAAGATCACCCCGCTCGATGCGGCATCGGAGCGGACCATCTTCATCACGCCGACCGACAGCGCGACCTTGAAATGATCGAAGCCGTTGTTGACGCGGTAGACGATGCCGCGGTCGGTGAACAGGGAGGCGAAGCAGCGGCGGCAGGCCTCGAACAGATCCTCCGCGCCGGTGATGTTGAGGTAGCTTTCGTGCTGCCCGGCGAAGCTCGCGGTCGGCAGGTCCTCGGCGGTGGCGGAGCTGCGCACCGCGACGGCGACGCCCGGCCTGTATTCGCGTTCCAGCGCGGCGTAGGACTCGGCGATCGCGGCGCGGAGCGTTGCGGTGCCGGTGGCGCCATAGACGATGGCGCGCGCCGCCGCCGCCGCGCCCGCCAGCGCGGCCACGTCAGTCACGTCCAGCGGATCGAGCAGCGCATGCAGCCGCGGCCAGGCGTCGGCGTCGGCCAGGGCCTGACGATAGGCGCCGGCGGTGAGCGCGAACCCGTTCGGCACCAACACCCCCGCCGCGCCCAATCGGCTGTACATCTCGCCCAGCGAGGCATTCTTGCCCCCGACCTCCGGAACATCGGCGATCCCAAGCGTGGCGAACCAACGGACGAACGGGGACGTGGCGGACATGGCTGCTTTCCCTCCGGCGCCTGCAGAAGCTAGGCGGGGGGCGGTGGAGCAACATTGATCTGGGTCAAGCTTCCTGAACGGGCCGGCGGCGCGGGCAATCGCGCGAACCGCTCGACCGGACCGCTCCCCTGGTGGCGTCCCCGTTGGCGCCCCCCGGGCCGTGCTTGCCTTTACGGCGGGCCCATCAGCGGCCCGCGGAGGGCGTCGCGCAGCGGGGGGAGCAGCGCGGCGGCGTAGGCGGCGGGGTTGTCGATCAGGAAGTGGGCCACTTCCAGGTCGAGTTCCTGGCCGACGGCGGCGGGGCAGGCGTTGCGGATGGCCACCGCCTCGGCGGGCGGCACCGGGGCGCGGACGGTGCGTTCGCGCAGGATCGCCGACGCCATCGGCTGGGTCCCGTCGTTCAGCGCTTCAAGCTGGCGTTCGACCGCACGCTGCCCCAGGCTCGTGCAGACCTGCGGCAGCACGCCGAGGTCCTTGCAGCGGCCAGCCGCGCGGGGCGAGCACCCGGCTCCAGGTCACGAACAATTCCCCGCCGCCGGGCAAGCGGGTGAAGGTCTGGACCAGGCCTTTGCCGAAGGTGGCGCTGCCGACCACCACCGCGCGTCCGCGATCGGCCAGTGCGGCGGCCAGGATCTCGGCGGCGCTCGCGGTACGGCCATCGACCAGCACGACGACCGGCAGGCCGGGCGCGAGTTCTCCCGGCTTGGAGCGCCAGACGTCGGAGGCCATCGGGTCGCGTCCTTGGGTCCGCGCCACCACGCCGGCCGGCAGCAGCCCGTCCGCGACCGTCACCGCCTGGCCCAGCAGCCCGCCGGGATCGCCGCGCAGATCGAGCACGATCCCATCCGGCGGCGTGTGCGAGGCCATGGCCTGCTCGATCGGCGCGGCGAAGCCGGTTGCCGTTTCGCGGTTGAAGCGAGTGATGCGGATCAGCAGCATGCCGGCCAGCCGGTCGCTGAACACGGTGCGCGGCGGTACCCGCGCCCGGACGATGGCGGTGCTGCGCGCCGGGCCGCCAGGCGGCAGCCAGCGGAGCACGACGGCCGAACCCTCGGCGCCGGCGAGCTCGGCCGCGATGGCCCGCGCGGAGCGCCGGCTCGTCGGCTGGCCGTCGACCGTCAGGATCGCGTCGCCCGGCTGCACCCCGGCCCGCGCGGCCGGTCCGTCCGGGATGACGGTGCCGGCCAGAATCGCCGCGCCCTTGCGGATCGGCCGCAGCCCGATACCGACGTCCCCGCCGCGCGCCGCCTCGTCGGCCGCCGCGGCGGCCGGCGCGTCGTAGCGGGAATAGGGGTCGAGATGGTTGAACATCTCGTCGAAGAAGGCCTGGATCACCCCCTGGGTCCCGGCGCTGCGCACCGCGGGGGAGGCATTCCACGCCGCCGCCGCCATCGCCGCCGCCGCGTCGGCCCAGGCGGCGGGCGATTCGTCGCGCGGCACCGGTGCGGCGTAGAACATGCCGGCGCGCCCGCTGAGCTCCAGCCGCCCGGAGCGGAGGACGGCGGTCAGATCGGGGTCGAGGGCGGTCAGCCCGCGCAGTCCCCACACGGTAAGCTCCGGTACGTTCACCGGTTCCAGCGCCCGCGGCGCGATGAACGTCAGCGCGGCGGCGTAGACCTGCCGGGTCAGCGCGACGTCGAATCCCGGCGCTGACGCGGCGTTGAACGCGGCGGCCGGGCCGGCGCGCGCGGGACTCGCGAACGCCAGCAGCAGAAACAGGAGACCGAAGCCTCTCACCGACGGCGGGACCGATTCCCCGTTTGCCCGCCGCGAGATGAGGGACGCGACGGAAGGCCCTGCATGAGCTGGAACACGAGGCCTCCGGTCACCGGCGTCGCCTCGGCCAGCCGGACCTCGGCGGCTTGCGCCAAGGCGGAAGACGAGGCCGGTGCGCCGTCCGGTCAGGGTTTGTGCGCGCTCGATCATGCTGCCAGAAATCATCCGGCAGCGCGGAGCGCGGGACAATGCCGCTGGCGCCGTTTTCGGCCAGCGTGACGAAAAGGCCAAAGCGTGTCACCCCGGAGATACGGGCGGCGAACACCGCGCCCACCCTGTCGGCCAGGAAGGCGGCCAGGTAGCGGTCGATCGCCTCGCGCTCCGCAGCCTGGGCGCGGCGTTCGGTGGCGGTGATGTGGTCGGCGGTGTCGGGGAAGTCGGCGTCCGCGTCGCGGCGGCAGGCCGCCGGGACCGAGCTTCAGGGCGCGGATCAGGGCGCGGTGCACCAGCAGGTCGGCGTAGCGGCGGATCGGGCTGGTGAAATGCGCGTAGCGCGCGCAAGGCCAGGCCGAAATGGCCGATGTTGTCGGGGCTGTAGGCGGCCTGCGACTGGCTGCGCAGCACCACCTCGTTCACCAGCGGCGCTTCCGGTTTGCCGGCGATCTGGCGCAGCACCCGGTCGAGGTCGCGCGGGTGCACCTGGTCACCGGGCGGCAGCGAGAGGCCGAGGCCGTGCAGGATGGTGCGGAGTTCTTCCAGCTTCTCGTCCGAGGGGGGCGGGTGGATGCGGTACAGGCAGGGGGCGCGGTGGCGGCCCAGTTCCTCGGCCGCGGCGACGTTGGCCGCGATCATGAACTCCTCGATCAGCCGGTGGCTGTCGAGGCGCGGGCGCGGGATCACGTCGGCCACCCGGCCGTTCGGGTGCAGGATCACCTGGCGTTCGGGCAGGTCGAGGTCGAGCGTGCCACGCGGCGGTGCGGGCGGCGAGCAGGGCGCGGAAGGCGGCATAGAGCGCCGGGAGCAACGCCTGCGGCTTCGGGTCGAGGCGGATGGTGCCGTCGTGCGCCTGCTGCACCTGTTCGTAGGTCAGGCGCGCGGCGCTGCGCATCAGGCCGCGGCCGAAGCGGTGGCCGGTCTTGCGGCCGTCGGCGTCGATGTGCAGTTCGGCGAACAGGCAGCCGCGGTCTTCCTCCGGGCGCAGGCTGCACCAGCCGTTCGACAGCGGCTCGGGCAGCATCGGCACGACGCGATCGGGGAAATAGACGCTGTTGCCGCGCTCGCGCGCCGTGCGATCGAGCGCGGAGCCAGGCCGCACGTAGTGGGCGACGTCGGCGATGGCGACGATCAGGCGGTAGCCGCCGCCGGCGGTCGGGCTCGGCGAACACGGCGTCGTCGAAATCGCGCGCGTCGTCGCCGTCGATGGTGACCAGCGGCAGGGCGCGCAGGTCGTCGCGGCGCGCCGAGCGGGCGCGGCGCGGGCGGCGTCGGCTTCCTCCAGGGCTTCGGCGGGGAAGACGTGCGGGATGTCGTTGCCGGCGATGGCGATCAGGCTGACCGAGCGGGCGTCGCCCATGTGCCCGAGGCGCTCGATGATGCGCGCCGGCTTGAGGCCGAGGCGGTGGTGCGGGAGGGGTTCGGCCAGCACGATCTCATCGGCCTCGGCGCCGGCGGTTTCGCCGGCCGGCACGGTCCATTCGGCCTTTGCTGCGGCGGTCGGTGGGAGTGATGCGGGCTTCGCGGCGGGTGGCGGGATCGGCGGGACGGAAGATGCCGATGACACGGCCGGGGGCTTCGGCAAGTCGCTTGAGGGTGCGCCCCTCGTAGCGGCCCGGCCCGGCAGGACGCAGGCGGGCGAGCACGCGCTGGCCGGGGGCGAGGGCGGGGTGGCCGTGCGGTTCCGGCGCCATGAGGATCTGCGGCGGCGGCCCGGCGTCGTCCCAGGCGACGGGGCGGGCGAGGGCGTCGCCGTCGGTGTCGGTGCCGGTGATCTGGACAAGGGTGACGGAAGGGAGATGGCCGGCAGGGCGCGGGGCGCGGTCCGGGAGGGCGCGCCGGTGCGATCGGGGCTTGGCGCTGGGGGGGCGGGGCAATGGGCGGTGCTTTGGTCGGAGGAGGCGGCGCTGCGCGGGGACGTTCCTGGAGGGCGGATCAGGCGGGAAAACCGAGGCGGATGCAAGCGGCCCGACCGAGGCGGCGGCGCTGCACCGCCGCCGGGAAACGATCCGCCTGCTCGGAAAGTTCGCCGGCTGACCTGGCCGGCCGGTCCGCTCCGGCCCCTTTGACCCACGTCAAGGTCCCCTCCCCGACGCCAGCCTAGGCTGCTCGCCGTGGGGTCAGGCGGCCATGCCCGGCCGCAGTCCCGAGTCGGAGCCGATGGCAGAGACCGAGTTCCCCGCCACGATCGCGCGCGGCGCGATGCGTCTGCTGCCGCCGCCGCTGCTCGGCGCCGGCGCGGCGCTGCTGCTGCGCCGCATGGGCCGCGCGCATCCGGCCCTGTTCGGTGACCTCGCCGCGTTGCCGCCGGCGATGCTGCGCATCGAACCGACCGACCTGCCGCACCGCTTCCTGCTGCGCCTCGGCGGCGGCCCACCCCGCCTGACCCTGGCGCGGGGCGATCGCGCGCCCGCTGCCGCCTGCATCACCGGCCGGCTGGAGGCGCTGGTGGGGCTGCTAGAAGGCCGGCTGGACAGCGACATGCTGTTCTTCTCCCGCGCCCTCGCCGTCACCGGCGATTCCGCCGTCGTGGTCGGCCTGCGCAACACGCTGGAACGCGACACGATCGACGTGATGGCGGAAGCCGCCGCGCTGCTCGGCCCGCTCGCCGGGCCGGCGCAGGCCGCGGCGCGGCGGCTCGATGCGATCGCCGTGCGCGCCCGTGCCCGCATCCATGCCCGCCTGGCCGCCGCGCACACGGCGCTGCACGCCACCGCCACGCCCGCCGTGCCGGCCGCCCCACCCGAGCTTGCCGCGCTGCGCACCGAAGTCGCGCGGCTCGCCACCCGCCTCGCGCGCCTGGAACGCAAACCGCAGCCGACACCGGAGGACACCGCCGCGTGACTGTTCCGCCCTATCTCGAACTCGTCTGCCCCGCCGGCACCCCGGCCAGCCTGCGCGCCGCGATCGATGCCGGCGCCGACACGGTCTATTGCGGCTTCCGCGACGCCACCAACGCGCGCAACTATCCCGGGCTCAATTTCAGCGTCGCCGAGATGCGCGAGGCCATCGCCTATGCGCACGCGCGCGGCCGGCGGGTGCTGGTCGCGGTCAACACCTTCCCGCGCGCCGGGGAGACCGCACTCTGGCACCAGGCAGTGGACAACGCCGCCGCCTGCGCGGCCGACGCGGTGATCCTGGCCGATCTCGGCGTGCTGGACTACGCGGCAACCCGCCATCCGGGCCTGCGGCGGCATCTTTCCGTGCAGGCCGCGGCGGCCAATCCGCCGGCGATCGATTTCTACCGCGAACGGTTCGGCATCAGCCGGGTGGTACTGCCGCGGGTGCTCGCGGTCGCGGAGGTCGCGGCGCTGGTGGCGCGGCTGCGGGTGGAGGCGGAAGTATTCGCCTTCGGCTCGCTCGGCACCATGGTGGAGGGGCGCTGCTATCTGTCTTCCTACATCACCGGCCGCTCGCCGAGCAGCGACGGGGTTTGCGCCCCGGCCGAATACGTGGCCTACCGGGAAGACGGTGGCTGCTTGCGCGCCTACCTCGGCGAGGTCACCCTGAACCGCTTCGGCGCCGACGAGCCGCGCTCCTACCCCACCCCATGCAAGGGCCGTTTCGTCACCAACGGCGCGCCCTCCTACCTGTTCGAGGAGCCGGTCGGCCTCAACGCCAGCGCGATCCTGCCCCAGCTCAAGGCCGCCGGCGTCACCGCGCTCAAGATCGAGGGCCGCCAGCGCGGCCGGGCCTATGTGACCGAGGTGGTGAGCGCCTTCCGCGCCATCCTGGACGCACTGGCCGAAGGCCGCCCGCCACCGCCCGCCGCCGCGCGGCTGCATAGCCTGAACGAAGGCGGGCAGGAGACATTGAGCGCCTACCGGAGCGGCTGGCGATGAGCCCCCTCCCGCGCGTGACCCTCGGTCCGCTGCTCTATCACTGGCCGGCAGCGCAACGGCGCGATTTCTATTTCCGTCTCGCCGACGAGGCGGCGCTCGACGTGGTCACTCTGGGCGAGGTGGTCTGTTCCAAGCGCGAACCGTTCTTCGCCGACCACCTGCCCGCCGTGATCGACCGGCTGCACGCCGCCGGCAAGGAGGTCGTGATCGCCACCCTGGCGCTCATCACCACCGCGCGCGAACTGGACGCGATCGCCGACCTCGCCGCCGCCGGGCTGACGGTGGAGGCGAACGACGTCACCGCGATCGCAGCGCTGGCGGGACGCGGCTTTGTCTCCGGCCCGCTCATCAATCTGTTCAACGAAGGCACGCTCGACTTCCTGCTGCGCCAGGGCGCGACCCGGGTGGTCCTGCCGGTCGAGCTGTCGGCGGACGCGATCGGCACACTGGCGGCACGCAATCCGACCGGGCAGACCGAAGTGCAGGTGTTCGGCCGCCAGCCGCTCGCGATCTCGATGCGCTGCTACCACGCCCGCGCCTACGGGCTGCACAAGGACGCCTGCCAGTTCGTCTGCGAGCGCGACCCGGACGGGCTGGCGGCCGACCAGCTCGACGGGCGCGGCCTGCTCGCGGTGAACGGCACCCAGACCCTGTCGCACGGCTACCTGGTGGCGTTGCGCGAGCTGGCCGGGCTGCACGCCGCGGGAGTGAGCCATTTCCGTCTGTCGCCGCAGGCCGGGGTGGACATGGTGCAGGTTGCTGCTCTGGTCCGCGCGATGGCCGATGGCACCTGCGCGCCGGACGCGGCGGAAGCGGCGCTGCGCACGCTTACCGGCCCGGTGCCGTTCATCAACGGTTACCTGCAAGGGCGTGAAGGGATGGCGTGGGTGCCCGCCGCGTGACGCGCGCCCCGTTCCCGGTTCATATCTGCAAGGAGACCGCGGCGATGACAAGTCGAGACGGGTTTGCATCCCGCAGCTTCTGCGGCGTCGATGGCGGCACGGAACATTATATAACCGTCGAGGCTCCGCCGGAGCTCGACCTCGCCGGACAGCTCGACATGCTGGGGCGGGCCTACGCGGACGCGGCGGCGGCGCTGCGCCTGACGGCCGACAGTGCGATCTTCCGGCGCCTCTACCTGAGCGACGCCGCCAACCAGGCCGCCGCCGTGCGCGCCAGCAACCTGTTCGGGGAGCCCGCCGCAGCCCCGCCCGCCGTTTCCATCGTGCAGCAGCCGCCGCTGCCAGGGGCGAAGGTGGCGATGCTCGCCTATCACCTGGAAGGCGAAACGCCGATCGTGAAACGATCGCTCGCGCCCGGTCACCTGCTGGTCGAGAAGAACGGGCTCGGCCATCTGTGGAGCACCGGAATGTGCACCGGCGCCACTGCGGCGCCCGTCCCGACGGCGGCGCAGACGGAACAGGTGTTCGCCCGGCTGATCGACGTGCTGGCCGGCAATGGCGCCACCCTGGCCGATCACTGCGTGCGTACCTGGATCTACGTGCGCGACGTCGACGTGTTCTACCAGGAGATGGTGGACAGCCGCACTCGTCTGTTCGCCCGCCACGGCCTGACCCGCGACACCCACTACCTCGCCAGCACCGGCATCCAGGGCGCCTGCGCACACCGCTACGACACGGTGTTGATGGACGCCTATTCGATCCTCGGCCTCGATCCGCGCCAGGTGTCGTATCTGAACGATTTCGACCGGCTCTGCGCCACCAAGGACTACAACGTGACGTTCGAGCGCGGCACAAGGATCGGCTATGCCGACCGCGCGCATTGCTTCATCTCCGGCACTGCCAGCATCGACCCCGCCGGCCAGGTCGTGCACCCGGGCGACGTGCTGGCCCAGCTCGGCCGGGCGCTCGACAACGTGGCCGCGCTGCTGCGCGCCGGCGGCGCGGGGCTCGCGGACCTGACCCATCTGATCGTGTACCTGCGCGATCCGTCCGACTTCCCGCCGGTCGATGAGTATCTGCGCGAGCGGTTCGCCGACCTGCCGGTGCTGATCCTGCAAGGCGCGGTGTGCCGCCCGGACTGGCTGATCGAAGTCGAGGGCATTGCCGTCGCCGCGAACGCCCAACAGACGCTGCCGCGGTTCTGACCGCGCCGCCGCTCCGCACCCGCCGCGGTTGGCATCCCTCCCGCGCCGGCGCATGAACCCGCCGATGCAAGACCCCACCCGCGACGCCGCCTTCGCCCTGCTGACCTCGGTGCTGGATCGCCACCGCCCGCTGGAGGAGGCGCTGGACGCCCTGCCCCCGCTGGCCGCCGCGCGACCGCGCCGCGGCGCACCGGCTGGCCGCCGCCATCCTGCGCCGGCTCGGCACGCTGGACGCGGTGCTGGAGCCGTTTCTGCGCAAATCGCCGCCCGATCCGGTGCGCCACATCCTGCGCCTCGGCGCCGCCGGGCTGCTGCTGCTGGATACGCCCGGCCACGCCGCGGTGGCCACCGCGGTCGCGCTGGCCCGCACGCGCGGGCTCGCCCCGTTCACCGGCCTGGTGAACGCCGTGCTGCGCCGCCTGGCTGCTGCCGGCCCCGCGGCGCTGGAAGGACTGGACGGCCCGCGGCTCGACACGCCCGCCTGGCTCTGGGCCGCCTGGGGCCCGGACGCCCGCGCGATCGCGGTGGCGCATCAGGTTCCGGCCCCGCTCGACCTCTCGCTCCGCCCCGGCACGCCGGCGCCGGAGGGGGGTGTCCTGCTGCCCACCGGCTCCGTCCGTTTCCCGCCCGGCACCCGCGTGGACGACATCCCCGCCTTCGACAGCCGGCGACGCCTGGGTGCAGGACGCCGCCGCCGCGCTGCCGGCGGCCCTGCTCGCCGCCCGGGCGGGAGAACGCATCGCCGACCTCTGCGCCGCCCCCGGCGGCAAGACCGCCCAGCTCGCCGCCGCCGGCGCCCGTGTGGTCGCGGTGGAACGCGATCCGGCGCGCCTCGTCCGCCTGCGCGAGACCCTGGCGCGCACCCGGCTCGTCGTCGAAACGATCGCCGCCGACGCCGCCACCTGGGCACCGGGCGAGACCTTCGACGCGGTGCTGCTGGACGCACCGTGCAGCGCCACCGGAACGATCCGCCGCCATCCGGACGTCGCGCATCTGAAACGCCCGCGTGACATCGCCGCACTCGCCGCCACCCAGGACCGGCTGCTCGCCGCCGCGGCCGCCCTGCTGCGGCCCGGCGGGCGGCTGATCTACGCCGTGTGCTCGCTCCAGCCCGAGGAAGCCGAGCCCCGCATCGCCGCTGCCCTCGCCGCCGGCGGGCTGCGCCATGACCCGTTCACTGCCGCCGAACTGGCCGCTGTGCCTGAAGCCCGCACGCCGGGCGGGTATCTGCGGACGACCCCGGCGTGCTGGCCCAACCGCGGCGGGATGGACGGATTCTTCGCCGCCCGCCTGACGCGGTGCTGAGGCGGCCGCGCTTCCTTCCCCTCAATCGATCGTCGCGTGCGCCATGTTGCTGATGCGGTCCAGTCGCAGCGAGTGCCATGGGTCGGGCTGCACGTAGTTCGTGACGTAGGTAAACGACACGCCGCTGGTGGGGTCGGCCCAGGAGTACGATGTTCCGACGCCGCCGTGGCCGAAGGTCGGGGGGGCGGCGATGGTGCCCAGCCCGCGGATGCGATCGCTTTCCCCGCGCACATGTGGGCCGAGGCCGCGGTGCATCGGGATCCCCTCCATTTGCAGGTCCGGGGTCTCGCCGGTCTGGTTGCGCGTCGCGTAGGCGATCATCCGTGGCGACAGCACCCGCGCCGGCCCCAGCCGTCCGCCGGCGAGTAGCATCTGATAGAACGCCGCCATGCCGCGCGCGGTGGCATAGCCGCCGGAGTGGGGAAGGCCGGCGGCGCGGAACTCCGGCGAGTTGTCGCGCGGCTCGGGCGCGTAGGTGTCGGCGCAGCGGTGCTGCTGGGCGGGCGGGACACCCACGAAGATCTCGTTCTGGAGACCCAGCGGGGCGATGATGCGCTCGGCGATCACCTCCCGATAGTCGCGGCCGGTGACGGTCTCGATCACCATCGCCTGGGTCAGATGCGCGGCGCGGCCATGGTATTGCATGCGCGTCCCGGGGGTCCAATCGAGCGAGAAGTCGCACACTTCGGCGCGCATCCGCGCGTGATCGGCCCAGCTTGCACGGGTCACGTCGCTGTTCGGGAAGCCGCCCTGATGGGTCATCACCTGGTGCAGGGTGATGTCGGCTTTGCCGCGGGCGGCAAACTCCGGCAGGTGGTCGGCGATGCGGTCCATCGGCGAGAGCACGCCGTCCTCGATCAGGGTCCAGACGGTGGCCGAGGTCAGCACCTTGGTCTGCGAGAACAGCAGGAACAGGGTGTCGTTGGTCGTCGGCATCGTCTCAGCGCCGTCGCGGGCGCGGCCGAAGCTCCGGAACAGCGCGAGCCTGCCGTGCCGCGCCAGCGCGATCTGGGCGCCGGGATAGCGCCCTTCCTCGATATGCTCGGCGATCAGCGCATCGAGCGCGGCGAGCGGGCGGGGCGCAAAGCCGAGGCTGGCGGGATCACTCTCTGGCAGCGGGAAAGCGCTGAGCATGGCAGGTTCCTTCCTCCGGGGTTGCGCCGATGCTAGGCAGGATAGCGGGCGTTGTCACATCGGGGCCGGCACTGCTTCCCCGCAGCGCCGCGCCGGAGCGAAAGGAGCTGCCATGACCGAGGAGACCTTCACCCTGCGCCCGATCGGGACCATCTCGACGCCGTTCCATACGCTCGCCGACTGTCCGCGCAACGGCCGCCAGCCCGATCCGCCGCCGCAATGTCGCGTGCGTCTGTTGCCCGAATTCGCCCCGGGCCTGCGCAGCCTGGACGGGTTCAGCCACCTGATCCTGCTCTACTGGCTGCATCGCGGCCGGGCACCGAAGCTCCTGTTCACGCCCCCCTTCGACACCGAGGAACGCGGCGTGTTCGCCACTCGCTCCCCGGCGCGGCCGAATCCGATCGGGCTGTCGGTGGTCGCGTTCGACAGGTTCGACGGGGCCTACACGTTGCTGGTGCGCTACCTCGATTGCCTGGACGGCACGCCGCTGCTGGACGTGAAGCCCTACCTGCCGAGCACGGACGCGGAACCCGACGCGCGCATGGGCTGGCTCGGCCCGCACCGCACCCGCTGACGGCGCGGCTCAGGCGGTGGGCAGCACGCGGGCCAGGATGTCGGCCAGCCGCGCGTAGTCCTCCATCGTGTTGTAGGCGTGCGCGGACAGCCGCAGCCACACCGCATCTCCAATCAGATGCGGCGGCGCATCGGTGCCCGCGGCGAGCAGGCGCTCGGCCAGTGCGGCAGCGCGGGCCTGCGTGACCGGCCCGGCCAGCGGCAGGCGCACGCTCGCCATGCTGCCGGCGATGGCGCCCGCGGTGCCGACCTCGGTGCCGAGCCGATCGGCCAGCCACGCTCCGGCCGCCGCGGCCAGCGCCCGGTTGCGCGCCACGCAGCGCGGCGCCGCCCAGCCGGGCGCGGAAATCGAGCGCCGCCGGCACGGCCAGGAACGCACTCGGGTCGCGCGTGCCGGTCCAGTCGAACTCCGCGACGGAAGCCTTGGCCGTAGCCGTGCGAGATCGTCCGCCGGATGCAGCCCTGCCTGGCGCTCCGGCGCGGCCCACAGGAACGCCGCCGCCCTTCGGCGCGCACAGCCATTTGTGGCAGTTGCCGACGTACCAATCGGCGCCGAGCGAGGGCAGGTCGAGCGGCACCTGCCCCGGCCCGTGCGCGCCATCGACCAGCACCGGCACGCCGGCCGCGCGGCAGGCGGCGACGATCGTCCGCCAGCGGCAGCACGATCGCGCTGGGCGAGGTGATGTGGTCGAGCACGGCCAGCTTCGTGCGCGGGCGCAGCGCCGCGGCCACGGCGGCCACGAGCGCCGCCGGTTCGGGGCGAGGAAACGGCACCGCGGCCTCGATCATCCGCGCGCCGGCGCGTCGCGGCGACGTGGCGCACGGTGTTGCGGACCGCGCCGTAGCCGTGGCTCAGCACCAGAATTTCGTCGCCCGGGGCAAGCGCGAATGAGCGCAGGACAGCATTGCAGCCCTCGGTCGCGTTGGCGACGAAGGCGACATCCTCGCCCGCCGCGCCCAGGAAATCGGCGAGCCCGGCCGCGGCGACGCGCAACGCGCCCAGCAGCTCCGCCCGCATGAACCGCCCCGGCTGCGCTTCCATCCGGTCCCGCCACGCCGCCTGCGCCGCCAGGACCGCACGCGCGGGTCGCGCCGTAGGAACCGTGATTGACCGAAACGAATTCGGGATCGAGCGTCCACTCCGCCCGCACGGACACGCCCCAGCGGTCGTCCGCTCCGTCCATTCTCACCCCCCTCCTCCGCCGCCACCACTTCCCGCCGTCCCCGGACGGGGCGCGGCCCGCGCGCCGGCAATCTGGCACGACGCGCCGGGGATTTGTATGACGGGTCGAACAGCCAACCGGAGCCGCCCGCCATGGCCGAGCACTACGACCTGCTGATCCGGGGCGGCACCGCCGTCCTCCCCTGGGGCATGGAGGCCACCGACATCGGCGTGCGCGACGGCCGCATCGCCGCCCTCGGCGTCCCCGCTGCCGCCACCGCGGAGGCCACGATCGACGTCGCCGGCCTGCACGTCCTGCCCGGCCTGATCGACCCGCATGTACACCTGCGCGACCCCGGCGACCCGGCCGTGGAAACCATTGCCACCGGCACCAGAGCCGCCGTCCTCGGCGGGCTCGCTTGCGTGTTCGACATGCCGAACACCGCCCCCTCGATCACCGATGCCGAACGCCTGGCCTGGAAACAGGACTACGCGGAGCGCACCTCCTGGTGCGACATCGGCCTCTATGTCGGCGGCACCAAGACCAACATCCCCGCCCTCGCCGCACTTGAGACCGGCCGCGGTGTGTGCGGGATCAAGATCTTTGCCGGCAGTTCCACCGGCGACCTGCTGGTGGAGGACGACGACCACCTGGAACGCGTCATGCGCGCTGGCCGCCGCCGCATCGCCTACCACTCGGAGGACGAATACCGCCTGCAGGCGCGCAAGACGATGTTCCACCGCGGCGAACCCTACGCCCGCCACATGGACTGGCGCGACGAGGAGACCGCCTTCCTCGGTACCCGCCGGCTGATGGCGCTGGCCCGCACGACCGGCCGACCGGCGCATATCCTGCACGTCTCCACCGCCGAGGAACTCGCCTACCTCAAGGATTTCCGCGACGTCGCCACCTGCGAGGTGCTGCTCAACCACCTCACCCAGATCGCCCCCGAAGCCTACGAGACCCTGGGCGGCTTCGCGGTGATGAACCCGCCGATCCGCGGTCGCCGCCACTTTGAGGCCGCCTGGGCGGCGATCGCCGACGGCACGGTCGATACGGTGGGATCGGACCACGCCCCGCATCCGCGCGAGAAGAAGACCCTGCCCTGGCCCGACTGCGCCGCCGGTCTCACCGGCGTGCAGACAATCGTACCGCTGATGCTGAACCACGTCAGCGCCGGCCGCCTGTCGTTGCCGCGCCTGGTCGATCTGATGTGCGCCGGCCCCGCCCGGGTCTACGGCGTGGTCGGCAAAGGCCGGCTCGCCGCCGGCTATGACGCCGATTTTACCGTGGTCGACATGCAGCGCCGGCGCCGTATCGAAGAGAGCTGGATCGTCTCTCCCTGCGGCTGGACCCCGTTTGCCGGCACCTTCGTGACCGGCTGGCCCGTTGCGACGATCGTGCGCGGCCGTACCGTTATGCGAGAGGACGAAGTCCTGGGCTCGCCCGAGGGCAGGCTGGTCCGCTTCGCCGCTTGACGCAGGTTTGACGGAGGCCACATGACAGCGCGATGATCGGCCGGTCAGGTGCCGGAAAGAAACGGGGGATAGAACGATGCAGGCAGCATGCGCAGCAATGCTGAAGCGGTTCGTCATCCACGGCCGGCTGCGGGTGCAGTGGCCCGACGGCAGCACGCAGGACTTCGGCGGTCCCCCCGGCTCCGGACCGGAAGCGGCGGTTCGGCTGAACGATGCCCGCAGCGTGCGCCGCCTGGTGCTGAACCCCACCCTGAGCGTGGGGGAATCCTACATGGACGGCGGGCTGGAACCGCTCGGCTGCCCGATCTACGACGTGCTGGACGTGCTGGTGACCAACCTGATGGACAATGGTGCCAGCCACCCCCTCGCCCGGCTGCACGCAACCTTGCGCTGGGCGCGCCGGCGGCTCGACCAGTTCAACCCGGCAGGGCGGGCACGGCGCAACGTTGCGCATCACTACGATCTGAGCGGACGGCTCTACAGCCTGTTCCTGGATCGCGATCGGCAATATTCCTGCGCCTACTTCCCGACCGGCACCGAAACCCTGGAAGCCGCCCAGGCGGCGAAGAAACGCCATATCGCCGCCAAGCTGTGCCTCGACCGGCCTGATCTGTCGGTGCTTGATATCGGCTGCGGCTGGGGCGGCATGGCCATCACCCTGGCCCAGGACTACGGGGCCAAGGTCCTCGGCATCACCCTTTCGGTCGAGCAACTGAACGAGGCCCGCGCCCGCGCCGCCGCCGCCGGCCTCGCGGACCGGGTGACGTTCGAGCTCACGGATTATCGCGCAGTGACCGATCGCTTCGACCGGATCGTTTCGGTCGGCATGTTCGAGCACGTCGGCGTCGATCACTACCGCACGTTCTTCGAAACCATGTCGCGCTGCCTCAACCCCGACGGCGTCGCCCTGCTGCACGCCATCGGCCGTAACGAAGGTCCGGGCAGCACCAATTCGTGGCTCGCCAAATACATCTTCCCCGGCGGTTATTGCCCGGCCGTGTCGGAAACCCTCGCCGCAAGCGAACGCTCCGGCCTGCTGCTCACCGACATCGAAATCCTGCGGCTGCACTACGCCGAAACCCTGCGCCACTGGCGCCGCCGCTTCGCCGCCAACCGTGACACCATCGCCTCCCTCTACGACGAACGGTTCTGCCGGATGTTCGAATTCTACCTGGCTGGATCGGAATTGTCGTTCCGAAAAGAGAACATGATGGTCTTCCAGATCCAGCTCGCCCACCGCCAGGACGCCGTCCCCCTCATCCGCGACTACATCGCCGCCGCCGAAACCAGCACCCCCCGCGACCGGCGAGTGTCGGCGTAGGACGGGGCGAGGCCGGGTTAAAGCAAGGCCAGGAGCTCTGCCCCCCGTGGGCCCTTGGGACCCCGCCAAGGGCTCGCTCTTGGAACTCTTCCGTTTTTGGGTTCGTGCGGGCGGGCGCGGCGCGGCGGGGCGCGAGGAGCCTTCTTCTCCAAGCGGCGTCTTCTCCCCGGTTGGCGGGACATGGCGCGGATCATGCTTGACCAGCGCATTCGATCGACCAGGATCCCGCCGGCACGCAAGGAGATACGCACGTATGGCCACTCATCGTCTCGCCGCTTCACCTGCTACAGTCCGCTGGGGCAGTTTCGACGCCGGCTATCCGCCGCTGCTCACGATCGCCTCGGGCGAGACGGTGGTGCTGGAATGCGTGTCCGCCGGCGCGCCGGACGTGTTGCCGCCGCCCGAATCCGGTCTGGCGATCCCGCCGGCGCTGAGCGCCATCCTGGCGGCCAATCCCCCGCGCCTCGGGGGCCATATCCTCACCGGCCCGGTGGCGGTCGCAGGCGCCGAGCCGGGCGACATGCTGGAAGTGAAGGTCGAGGCGATCGAACTCGGCGCCGACTGGGGCTACTGCGGCTTCCGCCCGCTCGCCGGCACCCTGCCGGAGGATTTCCCCGAGCGCTACCTGAGCCACATCCCGATCGACCGCGCCGCGCGCACCTGCCGCCTGCCCTGGGGCACGGAGCTCAAGCTGGCGCCGTTCTTCGGCGTGATGGGCGTGGCGCCGCCGCCAGAGTGGGGCACGATCTCCACCGTGGAGCCGCGCGCCCATGGCGGCAACATCGACAACAAGGAGCTCGGGGCCGGCGCCACGCTCTATCTGCCGGTCTTCGCGCCCGGCGGCCTGTTTTCGGCCGGTGACGGCCACGGCGTGCAGGGCGACGGGGAAGTGTGCATCAATGCGCTGGAGACCTGCCTGACCGGCACCTTCACCCTGAGCCTGCACAAGGGCGGCGGGGTGCGCGATCCGCTGCTGCGCTATCCGCGGGCAGAAACCGCCACCCATTTCATCACCATGGGCATGCACGAGGACCTGGACGTGGCGATGAAGACCGCGCTGCGCGAGATGATCGCCTTCATCGCCGCGCGCACCAACCTGTCGCGCCAGCAGGCTTATCAGTTCTGCTCCCTGGCAGTGGATTTCCACGTGACACAAACGGTAAACCGGGAGAAGGGCGTTCACGGCATGCTACGCAAGGGGTTGTTGTTCTAGCCGGGGTTTTCCACAAGTTTTTGTGGTTGCACCCAATTCGTGCTTGCCGCGGCCGATAAAGCCCGCTACCAGATGATGCGTGTCTGGTGCGGGAGGCCACAAGATGGAGTGGACGGAAGAGTCGATCCAGCGCCTGCGTGCGTTCTGGACGGAAGGGCTGTCCACCGCCGAGATCGGTCGTCGGCTTGGGGTGTCCAAGAATGCGGTGGTCGGCAAGGCGCACCGGCTGGACCTCACGGCGCGGCCCTCGCCGATCCGGTGGGATGCAGTCGGCGACACGACCCGCCGGCGCAGTCGACGGCCGGTCGCGACCCCACGGCCGGAGGGGCCGACCTTGCCGCCGCTCAGCAGCATTGCCGGCACGGCGCAAGCGCCTGCCGCTGCGCGGCCACGGCCTGCGCGGCCGGCACCCGCCGCCGCCACGGCGCAGCCGATGATATCCCCCCCGTCTGCGGCCCCCCGGGTCACGCCTGCGCCTGTGGCGGCGCCACGACCCATCGCGGCGGTCCCGCTGCCGGCGCTGCCGCGGTTGCAGGCGGTGGCGCCCCGACCCTATGGCCGGGTGGTCACTTGCTGCTGGCCTCTGGGTGAGCCCGGCACCAAGAGCTTCCAATTCTGCGACGCCGCGTCGGTTCCCGGCAAGCCGTATTGCGACGAACACGCCCAGCTTGCGTATGTGAAGGTGCGGGATCGGCGGGAAGACGCAGCCTGACGCCCGGAGCGGCTGGCGCACTCTGCCCGGGGCCGTTGTATTTTCCCGGCATGACAGCCGGCACGCCGAGCGCCGGTCAGATCAGCTTCGCCTCGAAAGGCGGCACGAAGTCGGGGGTTTCGAACTCCACCACCCAGAGGTCGGGGTCACGGCGGAGCTGGCGGGCAAGGTACTCATCGGCCGTCGCCTGATCAACCGGGTCGGTGCCGGTGCCGCGCGCCCAGGCCGGCGCGCCGTCGCCGGTGCGCGCCTGGGTCAGCACCTGCACCCCGGCGCGCCCGTGCAGCACGACCACCACGCCGCCCGCGTCCGCGTCCCCCTTGCGCAGCACCATCCCCGGTCGGCCCGCCAGATCGCCCATCCGCAGCGCGATCTGCACCCAGAGGCCGGCTTTGACCCGCGGCTCCGTCATGGCGCCGCGCACCTGGCCCCGGTGTCGCGGGCGGCGATGGCTTCGTCGTAGCGGTCGAGGGCAGGGCGGAACATGGGGCAAGCCGGATGTGGCGGACAGTCCCACCATCGCATGCCGGCACGGCCGATGTCATACGCCCGCTTTCCCCGTGGCGCCGACGCCACCCCCTACCCTGCCCGGCGCAAGGCCCGTTCGTGAAAGATCGCGCCGATGAAATCCAGGCTGACCCGCGCCGCCAGCAGCGACGTGATCCCCGAAGGATCATAGGGCGGCGACACCTCGACGAAATCGACGCCAACGACCTCGGTGCGCCGGGCCAGTTCCTTCAGGATGTCGCGCACCTCGACATAGGCGAGGCCGCCGTGGCTGATGGTGGCCGTGCCCGGCGCGATGGCGGGATCGAAGGCATCGATATCGATCAACACATAGACGCGCGTCCCGTCCGGAATGTGGCGCAGCGCCGCCGTAATCCCCTCGGCGCGCAGCTTACGCATCGAGGTGACATGGGTGCCGTAGACCCGCGCCGCCTCCCAGTCCTTGCGGCTGACAGCGGCCATGTTGCGCGCGCCGAGGGTGGTGATGCCCGCCACATGGGCCATTTCGGAGGCCCGCCGCATCGGGCTGCCGTGCCCCCAGGAGATGCCGTTGCGCGCATCGATGAAATCGAAATGCGCATCGAGATGCACGATATGGATCGGCGCCTGCCCCGCATAGGCGGCGACCGTCGCCATCGTGATCGCGTGGTCGCCACCGAGGATGTACGGCATCGTCCCGGCATCGAGCAGTGCCCGCACCGCCTGCTCCGCGTTCTCCAGGCTGCGCCGCGTGTCCGCGTAGATCATGTCCGCATCGCCAGCATCGACGATTTTCACTTCTTCGGCGGTCAGGTAGGTCGTCTCGTCCTCGAAATCGAACACGCCGTCCGGGCCGAAGCCGTGGAACATGGACGCCTCGCGGATCGCGCGCGGCCCGAACCTTGTGCCGACCCGGTAGCTCGATGCGGTGTCGAGCGGAATGCCGAGGACGGCGACGTCCGCGCCGTCGAGCCGGTTCCAGTCGGGGCAGGCCGGCTGGCGGGCGAAGGTGACGAGCCCGACGAAGGGCAGGTCCATGCGGTCGGGCGTGTTCCGCCCGGGATGCGTGGTGGTCATGGCGTACTCCCTGGACGGGACCGCCGCGGCGGTCCCGTTCCGTTCAAACAGGATCGTTCAGCAGATCGAACTCGAGGATGCCTTCCTGGGCGTAGGCGCGCCGCACGGCGGGCCGCGCGGTCATGGCATCGAGCAGGCGGGCGATATGCGGGCGGGCGCGCGGCGGCGTGGTCATCGGCCGCGCCCAGCGGGCCAGCATGACGAGATAGAGGTCGGCGGCGCTCGGTTCGGCGCCGAGGAAGAACGGGCCATGCGCCGCCAGGTGCCGCTCGATGACATCGAGGAATCCGCTCGCGCGGCCCTCGGCCCCGCGGCGGACGATCGCCGCGGCCACCGTGTCGTCGCCGGCCAGGCGTTCCGGATACTGGTAGATCATCAGTTCTTCCTGCAACGAGTTCGTCAGGAAGGTGAGCCACTGGTAGAACGCCGCGCGCTGCGGCGTGCCGACCGGCGGCGCGAAGCCGGCCTCGGGGTGGCCGTCGACGAGATGCAGCACGATCGCGGCCGCCTCGAACAGGACCATGCCGTCGTCTTCCAGCGCCGGGATGCGTCCGTTCGGATTGATCTTGAGGTAGGTGGCGGATTTCTGCGCGTTCGTGGTGCGGTCCACGAGCGTCAGCGCGTAATCCGCGCCGATCTCTTCCAGCAACATGTGCGGCGCCACATTGGCGTTGGCCGGGTAGTAGTGCAGGCGATACATGGGCGGGGTCCGTCCGTGACTGTGGCGACGCAAGGAAGGTAGGCTCGGCCGGCACGGCCGCCATGCGCATCAGCCGCCGGATCCGGCCAAAGCCCCGCGCGATCCGGCCACCGCCCCGCGCGGCGGCGATCCGGTTGCGGGCGGAACGTAGTGCGGCGCGTGCGCGCCGGCGGAAGGAGGACCGATGAGCGGAACACCCGAGCCGATCCAGGTGGCGATCGCGGTGCCGCCGAACGCTCAGTCGCTCGATGTCTCGGGCCCGCTGGACGCCTTCGTGGAAGCCGGGCGGCAGTCTGGCGGAGCGGCGTCCTACGCGGTGCGGCTGATCGGGCTGGAGCGCGAGCCGGTCATCCGGGCAGGCGGTCTCGGGCTGCTCGCCGACGGGTCGATCCACGATCCGGATATGCCGGTCGATACCCTGCTGGTAGCCGGCACGCCCGACTTCGCGCAGGCGGACGCGCGGGCGGACTTCCAGGCTTGGCTGCGACGACGCGCCCCCACCGTGCGTCGCTACGGGTCGGTCTGCACCGGGGCGTTCTTCCTCGGCGCCGCCGGGCTGCTGGACGGCCGGCAGGTCACGACCCACTGGCAGCATGCGGCGGAGCTTGCGTCGCGCTATCCGGCGGCGCGCGTGGAACCCGACCGGATCTTCGTGCAGGACGGGCCACTCTCGACCTCCGCCGGCGTCACCGCCGGGATCGATCTGGCGCTGCACCTGATCGAGGAGGATTACGGGCGCGCACTGGCGCTAACGGTCGCGCGCCGGCTGGTGATGTTCCTGAAGCGTCCGGGCGGGCAGTCCCAGTTCAGCGCCCACCTGGCGGCCCAGCTCGCGACCGAGAGCCGGATCCAGGGCGTGCAGCGCTGGATCCTCGACCATCTCGATGCCGATCTGTCGCTGGCGGCGCTGGCCGGTCGCGCGGCGATGAGCGTGCGCAGTTTCACCCGTGCCTTCCAGCGCGAGACCGGCGGCACAAGCGCCGATTTCATCGAACTGGCGCGGGTGGATGCCGCACGCCGGCTGCTGGAAGACACCGACGTGCCGCTGCAGCGCGTGGCATCCCGCTGCGGGTTCGTCACCGCGGATACGATGCGACGCGCGTTCCTGCGCCGGATCGGCACCGGTCCGCACAGCTATCGCGCGCGGTTCCGGCGCTGAACCGGCGGGCACGGTCAGAACCCGCCGCAGGCCCGGTTCAGCAGGACGCCCACCGACTGCTGGCGGAACCGTTGCCGGTAGACCGCGATCGCCTGCCGCACCCGGGCAAACTCCGCCGGCCGGTCGGGCAGCGCCGCCAGCACGTCCTTGGTCGTCTCGGTGATCATGCGCCCGGAGGCCGGGTCGCGCCACGCGCCGGTGGCGTCGCGCACGGTGAACCCGTCGGGGAAACTGCGGGCCAGGGTAGCGGCGGCGAAGCGGTTCCACTCCGCCGCGGTCACCTGCGACGGATGCGCGCCATCGCCGATCGTGCGGCCGAAGAACAACTCCGCCACCAGCATCCGCTGCGTGCCGGTCGGGCAGGGCGTCCCGGCGGATGCCGGGGTCGGCGCGACCCGGCCGGACCCCGCCGATCCTGCGACCGCGGCCGACGTTGTCCCGGGACCGGCTGTCCTGATCGGGCGAGGCCCGAGCGACGCAGTTCCGCACCCCGCCAGCAGCAGGGCAAGCCCCGCCGCGACGCAGAGCCACGGCGCGTGACGCCGGCGCAGGCCCTGCGGCTGCCCAAACGCCTTGCGCCGGGCAGGCGCGAGCGCCGCCGCAGCCTGGCTCAGAGCGCTGCCAGAATCAATTCCGCCTTGCTTACCTCGAACCCGCCCGGCTGCTCCACCCCCAGGTGCGTCACCTTGCCGTCGTCGGCCACCAGCGCGTAGCGCTGACTGCGCACACCCATGCCGCGGCCCATCAGGTCAAGCTCTAGCCCCAGCGCCTTGGCAAAGGCGGCCGAGCCGTCCGCGAGCATCAGCACCTTGCCGTCGGTGCCCTGGTCCTTGCCCCAGGCGCCCATCACGAACGCATCATTCACCGAGATGCAGGCGACGGTGTCGACGCCCTTGGCGCGCAGCGCCTCGATGTTCTGGACGAACCCGGGCAGGTGCCGCGCGCTGCAGGTGGGCGTGAAGGCGCCGGGCACGGCGAACAGCACCACCTTCTTGCCCTTGAAAACCTCGTCGGTCGAAATCTCCTTCGGCCCCTCGGCCGTGGCCTGCATCAGCTTCATCGACGGAATCGTGTCGCCAACCTTGATGGTCATGGCTTGCCTCGCTCCTCGTTGTGTTTCTGCGCCCGCGTGTGGCGGACAGCCTTCTGGCCGCGCCGTCGGGTATGCCGATCGGGCTGGGACTCCTAGCCCGGCGGGCCGGCGCTGTCACGCCGCTTGCGGGGCGCCGGGGGCGGCCCCACATTCGCCGCCATGGTAAAGTCACCGATCGCCAAGGCAGGAGCGGGGAAGGCCAGCGTGCAGAAGGCTGGCGCGGATGCGTTCCTGACCGGTCAGTTGCTGATCGCCATGCCGGCGATGCAGGACCCGCGCTTCGCCCAGAGCGTGATCTATGTCTGCGCCCACACCGCCGATGGCGCGATGGGGCTCGTCATCAACCGCCCGCTCGCCCGCCCGAGCTTCGACGAACTGCTCCGCCAGTTGGAGATCGCCCCCGTGCCGCCGGCGCGGCGCATCCGGCTGTGGGCCGGCGGCCCGGTCGACGGTGGTCGTGGCTTCGTGCTGCACACCGCCGACTGGACCGGAGAGGGTAGCTTGCGCGTGAACGAGGCGCTGGCCCTGACCGCCAGCCTCGATGTGCTGAAAGCGATCGCCGAGGGCGGCGGCCCGCGCGAAGGCCTGCTCGCGCTCGGCTACGCCGGCTGGGGGCCAGGACAACTCGACGTGGAAATACAGCAGAACGCCTGGCTGTCGGTGCCGGCGGACGAGGCGCTGGTGTTCGCCGCGGAGCACGACAGCAAGTGGCGTCGCGCGTTGGCCAGCCTGCACATCGACCCGCTGGCGCTATCGTCCTTCGCGGGCCACGCCTGATCAGTTCCCTCCCCTTGCGGGGAAGGCCACTGCATCGGGCTTCCGGGGGGCTGGCCCCGATCCCGGCCCTCCCCCGCAAGGGGGAGGGAGAAGAACGGTTACCCGGCGAAATACGCCATCGCAGCTTCCACGCCGCCCTTGCCGTGCGGCACGCCGTTCACCCGGAGCGCCATCTCGATCGCGGCCAGGGTACCGAGCACCATCGGCTCGTTCAGATCGCCCATATGGCCGATCCGGAATACGTGTCCGCCCAACTTGCCGAGCCCGCCGCCCAGGCTGACGTTGTAGCGGGTCCGCGCCGTGCGCCGCAGTGCGTCCGCATCGTGGCCTTCGGGCATCCACACCGCGGTCACGGAATCGGACACCCGCGCGGGGTTGGTGCAGAACAGTTGCGGGCCGTTGTTGCCGGCCCAGACGGCAACCGCGCGGCGCACGCCCTCGGCGAGGCGGTGATGGCGTGCGACGACGGCGTCCATCCCTTCCTCATCCAGCAGGCGCACCGCCTCGCGCAGGCCGTAGAAGGCGTTGATCGGCACGGTGCCGACGAAACTGTCGTGCGGCTTGCGGGTCAGCATGACCGACCAATCGAAATAATACCGCCCCAGCGTCGCCTTCTTGTGGGCCGCGAAGCCCTTGTCGGACACCGCCGTGAAGCTCATGCCGGTGGGGTTCATCAGCCCCTTCTGGCTGCCGCCCACCGCCGCATCGATGCCCCAGTCGTCCATGCGGAATTCGAGGCTGGCGAGCGAGGAGATGGTATCGACCAGGAACAGCGCCGGGTGCTTCGCGGCATCGATCGCCGCGCGCACCTCGGCGGGCGGGATCATCAGCCCGGTGGCGGTTTCGTTGTGCACGACGCAGACCGCCTTGATGACGTGGCCGCGGTCGGCTTCCAGCGCCTCGCGGATGCGCGGCGATTTCCACGCCGTGGCGCCAGTCGGCGGCGACCGTCTGCACCTCCACCCCGTGCGCGGCGGCCATCTTGCCCCATTCTTCGGAGAAATGCCCGGACTCCACCACCAGGATCGTCTCGCCCGGCGACAGCAGGTTGGTGAGAGTCGCTTCCCAGGCGGCGTGGCCGGAGCCGGTGTACATGAACAGATGGTGCTGCGTGCCCACCACCCGCTTGATGCCGGCGAACACGTCCCGATAGACCGGCATGAAGTCCGGATCGTTGAAATCGAGCGTCGGGCGGTCGATCGCGCGCAGGATCGAGTCCGGAATGTTCGTCGGTCCCGGATTGGCGAAGAAATGCCGGCCCCGCAGGGTCTTCGGCGTGGCGTGGTCCATGCGCGGTGTTCCTTCTCGTTTATTCCAGCTCGCCGGCTATTCCCACTCGATGGTGCCGGGCGGCTTGCTGGTGATGTCGTAGGTCACGCGGTTGATGCCGCGCACTTCGTTCACGATGCGCCCGGCGACGCGGGACAGGAAGCCGGCGTCGAACGGAAAGACGTCCGCCGTCATCCCGTCGGAGCTGGTGACGGCGCGCAGCGCGCAGGCGTGGTCGTAGGTGCGGCCGTCGCCCATCACGCCCACGGTGCGCACCGGCAGCAGCACGGCGAAGGCCTGCCAGATCGCGTCGTACAGCCCGGCGGCGCGGATCTCCTCCAGGAAGATCGCATCGGCCCGGCGCAGCAGCGCCAGCCGTTCGCGCGTGATCGGGCCGGGGATGCGGATCGCGAGACCCGGCCCGGGGAACGGGTGCCGCCCGACGATGCTGTCCGGCAGGCCGAGGGTGCGGCCCAACGCGCGCACCTCGTCCTTGAACAATTCGCGCAGCGGCTCGACCAGTTGCATCCGCATCCGCTCCGGCAGGCCGCCCACGTTGTGGTGCGACTTGATGGTGGCCGACGGGCCGCCGCGCGGGGCAACGGATTCGATCACGTCCGGATAGAGCGTGCCCTGGGCGAGGAAATCCGCGCCGCCCAGCTTCGCCGCTTCTTCCTCGAACACCTCGATGAACAGCCGGCCGATGGTCTTGCGCTTGGTCTCCGGGTCGGTCACGCCGTCGAGCGCGTCCAGGAACAGATCGGCCGCATCGCGGTGCACCAGGCGGATGTTGAAGCGGTCCCGGAAGGTCTCCACGACCTCCGCCGCCTCGCCTTCCCGCAGCAGGCCGTGGTCGACGAAGATGCACGTCAACTGATCGCCGATCGCCTCATGGATCAGCACCGCGGCGACCGCGCTGTCCACGCCGCCCGACAGGCCGCAGATCACCCGCCCGGTGCCGACCTGGGCGCGGATGCGGGCGAGTTCCGTGGCGCGGAAATTCGCCATCGTCCAGGTGCCAGGCAGGCCGGCGACGTGGTGGACGAAATTGCGCAGCAGGGCGGCGCCGTGTGGCGTGTGCACGACCTCGGGGTGGAACTGCACGCCGTAGAAGCGCCTGGCGTCGTCGGCGATGACAGCAAAGGGCGCGCCCTCGGTCGCGGCGACCGGGCGGAAGCCGGCGGGCAGGCGGGTCACACGGTCGCCGTGGCTCATCCAGACCTGCTCTTGCGCACCCTTCGGCCAGACGCCGGCGAACAGGGCGCAGTCCTCGGCCACGGTGATCTCGGCGCGGCCGAATTCGCGGTGCTCATGGGTTTCCACCGCGCCGCCCAGCTGGTGGCACAGCAGTTGCTGCCCGTAGCAGATGCCCAGGATCGGGATGCCGAGGCTGAAAATCCCCTCCGGCGCCAGCGGCGCGCCGGGCTCGTGCACGGACGCCGGGCCGCCGGACAGGATGATCGCGCCGGGCCGCCAGGCGGCGATGCGGGCGGGATCAACGTGATAGGGCCAGATCTCGGAATAGACGCCCGCCTCGCGCAGCCGTCGCGCGATGAGCTGGGTCACCTGGGAACCGAAATCGAGGATCAGGGCGCGATGCGAAGCCGCGTCCGGGACGGTGTCGGGCATGGTCGGGGAACCGGGGGTCACGGTCCCCGGGCACGTGGCACGCGGAGGAGGGGTTGGCAAGGGGTCGACCCGCCCTTGCCGTGCTCCCCGGCCTCCCGTTGAATGCTCCCGATAGCAAAGCGGGAGGAAGGCCATGGGCAAGCTGGATGGCAAGATCGCCTGGGTCACCGGCGCGGGCAGCGGCATCGGCGAGGCCGCCGCGCTGGCGCTGGCGCAGGAGGGGGCTGCGATCGTGCTCACCGGCCGCCGCCGCGCGCCGCTGGAAGCCGTCGCCGCCCAGATCGAAGCCGCCGGGGGCACCGCGCATGTGCAGCCCGCCGACCTGATGCGCGCGGCCGAGGTAAAGCAGGTCGGCGCCTTCATCGCCGGCACGATCGGCCGGCTCGATATCCTGGTGAACAACGCCGGGCTCAACATCGTCGAACGCCATTGGGCCCAGCTCACGCCGGAGGGGATCGACGAGGTCGTGGGCGGCAACCTGAACGCGCCGCTTTATTGCGTGACGGTGGCGCTGCCCTTGATGCGGGCGCGCAAGGACGGGGTGATCATCCACACCGCATCGATGGCGGGACGCTTCATCGGCGGATTCTCCGGCCCGATCTACACCGCCGCCAAGCACGGCCTGGTTGCCGCCAGCCACACGATCAACATGGAGGAATGCGTGCACGGCATCCGCTCCACCGTGATGCTGCCCGGCGAAGTCGCCACGCCCATCCTGGACAAGCGCCCGAACCCGGTCAGCGCCGAGGATCGCGCGCGCATGGTCCAGCCGGAGGATTGCGGCGACCTGGTCCGCTATATCGCGACCCTGCCGCCGCACGTGGTCATCAACGAGGTGATGATCGCGCCCACCTGGAACCGCACCTACGTCGCCAATCTGCAACGCAAGCTGTAACGAAGGACGTCCGCCGCCATGGCCACCAACCGCAAGCTCGTGCTCGTGCCGCACACCATGGGCCGCGCCGGCACCGACCTGTTGTCGGCGCGCGACGATATCGAGATGAAGGTGTATCCCGCCGGTATCACCCAGGCCGCGCTGCTGCCGCTGCTGGCCGAGGCTGCGGGCATCGCGCTGTCCGGCACGCCGTACCGGCAGAAGGAGCTGGACGCCTCGCCGGCGATCGAAGTGGTGGCGCGCATCGGCGTCGGCTTCGACGCGGTGGAGGTGCCGGCGCTGACGGTGCGCCGCGTGCCGCTGATGACGGCGGGGACGTCCAACTCCACCTCGGTGGCGGAGCACGCGCTCTATCTCATCATGGCGCTCGCCAAGCGCGGGCCGGCAATGGACGCGCTGGTGCGCGGCGGGCGCTGGACGGACCGCCACGACGCGCTGCCGACGGAGATTGCCGGCAAGACGGTGCTGATCGTGGGCTTCGGGCGCATCGGCACCCGTTCCGCCCGGCGCTGCGCGGCGATGGAAATGAACGTGCTGGTCCACGACCCGTATGTCGCCCCCGACATCATCCGCGACGCCGGATACGAGCCGGTGGCCGACCTCGACACCGACCTGGCGCGGGCCGATTTCGTTTCCATTCATTGCCCGAAGAACGCCGAGACGGTGGGGATGTTCAACGCCGCACGGCTGGCCCGGATGCCGCGCGGGGCGGCGATCGTGAATACCGCGCGCGGCGGGATCGTCGATGAGGCGGCGCTGGCCGCGGCGCTGCGCTCCGGCCATCTGTCCGGTGCGGGACTGGACGTGCTGGCGGAGGAACCGACGCCGATGGACAATCCGCTGCTCGCTCTGCCGCAGGTGATCGTCTCGCCGCACATGGCCGGGGTCACCACCGAGTCAGTCGCCGGCATGGCGCGCACCACGGCGGAGAACATCCTGTCCGTGCTGGACGGCCATCCGATCCGCGCCCATGCCGTGAACCCGGAGGTCTTCGACTGATGCCCCAGCCCACGCATATCTCCCGCCTCGGCGTGCCCGATCCGGCCACCCTGGACGACGACCTCAAGGCGATCTGGCGGAAATGCGAAGAGAAGCTTGGGTTCGTGCCGGCCGTGTTCAGCGCCTACAGCCTGAAGCCTCAGCGGCTGCGGAACTTCATGGCGATGTACAACGAGATCATGCTGGCCCCGTCCAATCTTTCCAAACTGGAACGCGAGATGGTGGCGGTGGTCGTGTCTTCGGCCAACCGCTGCTACTACTGCCTGGTCGCGCACGGGGCCGCGGTGCGCCAGTTGTCGAACGACCCCGAACTGGGGGAGATGATGGCGCTGAACTACCGGGTGGCGCGGCTCGACACGCGCCAGCGCGCCATGCTCGATTTCGCCTGGAAGATGACGACGACGCCGTGGCTGATCGAGAACACCGATCGCGACGGGTTGCGCGCGGAGGGATTGTCCGAACAGGACATCTTCGATCTTTCCGAGACCGTCGCGTTCTTCAACCTGTCGAACCGCATGGCCTCGGCGACCGATATGATGCCGAATCCGGAGTATCATCGGGCGGCGCGCGGCTAGGGCCCTGCCCCTGAAAGGCCTTCCATTTCAGGGGCAGGGCCCTGAAAACAAAGAGGTGGTGGCCCGACGCTTGTTGACGATATTTGCGCGTCGGGACTAGGGCGTGTCGTCAATTGAGCCAAATGGCTGTGGCGGCCAAGTGGATGGCGGCGAGGAAATTTCGGGCAGTTTTGTCGTAGCGAGTGGCGATTGCGCGGAACTGCTTGAGTTTGGCGAAGAAGTTCTCGATCAGGTGGCGCGCTTTATAGAGGTCTCTGTCGAAGTCGCGCGGCAGGCGGCGATGCTCTCTGGGCGGGATGACCGCTGTTTTGCCGGCGGCTTGCAGCGGTTCGATGACGCGCTGATCGGCGTCGAAGCCCTTGTCGGCGATCAGGGTGTCGGCCTGCATCCCGGGCAGCAGATGATCCGCTCCGACCAGATCGTGGGCCTGCCCGCCGGTCAGGTGGAAGCCGATTGGGTTGCCGAGCGCATCGACCAAAGCGTGGATCTTGGTGCTCAATCCACCGCGGGATCGTCCGATCGCCTGGTCCTCGCCGGCTTTTTTTTGGCGCCGGCACTGTGCTGATGGGCGCGTACGATGGTGCTGTCGATCATCGCGTATTCATTGTCGGCATCCGCGGCGAGCACCTTGAACACGCGTTCCCAGACCCCTGATTTGGCCCAACGGCTGAAGCGCCGGTGCACCTGCACCCCATCACCAAAGCGTTCCGGCAGGTCACGCCAGGGAATGCCAGCCCGATAGCGATAGAGCACCGCCTCCACAAACAGGCGATTATCCGCCGCCGTCACGCCCACGTGGCCCTCCCGGCCTGGCAGCAGATCGCGAATGCGGTCCCATTGATCATCGCGCAGGGCATAACGGGGCACAGGTCAACCTCCGAATCGGTTGACCCGCTAGGAATCACGCGATTCCCTTCATGGGAATCCCCTAAATGACGACACGCCCTAGCCGCCTAGCCGCCGATCAGCGCCTTCACCCGCGCAAGGCTGGCCGGCGCGTCCCAGTCCTGGCCGCCCTCGATCCAGCCGGCCTCCGCGCCGGCCGGGGTGACGAGGTAGGTCGTGGGCACCCCGCGCACGTGCAATGCTTCCAGTACGGCCCCATCGGGGTCGAGCCACACCGGCAGGGCGGTGATGTGGTGCGTCGCGTAGAAGCGCTGCACCACCTTGGCGCCGCCGAGGTCGGACGACAGCGCCAGCACCGCAATGCGGCTGCCTCGCAGGGCCGCCGCCGCGCGGTCGAGCGAGGGCAACTCCGCCACGCAGGGCGCGCACCAGGTGGCCCACAGATTCAGCACCACGCCCCGCCCGCGGTATTCGGCCAGGGTATGCACGTGCCCGGCGGCATCGCGGAAGCGCAGCGGCGGCAACGGTTTCGGCGGCGCCAGCACGTGCAGGCCGGGCAGGCCCGCGGGCTCGGCGGCGCGCGGTTTGCGCGGGGCCAGCCCCGCGGCTAGGGTCCCGCCGGCCAGAACCGCGCGTCGGGTCAGTGTCTGCATGGAAGAACGCCTCCGGTGAACGATACGCAGGATCCTCCGGGCCCCGCGCCCGCCGCCAATCCGCAATGGGGCGGGCGCTTCGCCGCCGGCCCGGCCGCGGTGATGCGCGAGATCAATGCCTCGATCGGCTTCGACCGCAAGCTCTGGCGGCAGGATATCGCGGGATCGCGCGCGCATGCCGCGATGCTGGCGCGGACCGGCATCATCGCCGCGGCCGATGACGGATGCGATCGCCGGCGGGCTCGATGCGATCGCCGCCGAGATCGAGGCCGGGCGCTTCGCCTTCGACGAGGCGCTGGAAGACATCCACATGAACATCGAGGCGCGCCTGGCCGAGCGCATCGGCGAGGCCGGCAAGCGCCTGCACACCGCGCGCAGCCGCAACGACCAGGTGGCGACCGATTTCCGCCTGTGGGTGCGCGACGCGATCGACGGCCTGGCGGCGCAGATCGCCGACGTGATGCGCGCGCTTGCCGCGCGCGCGGCGGAGCACGCCGCCGACCCGATGCCGGGATTCACGCATCTGCAGACCGCGCAGCCGGTGACCTTCGGGCACCATCTGCTCGCCTATGTGGAGATGCTGGCGCGCGACCGCGGCCGACTGGCCGACTGCCGGCGGCGACTGAACGAATGCCCGCTGGGCGCGGCGGCGCTGGCCGGCACGTCGTTCCCGATCGACCGCGACATGACCGCCACGGCGCTGGGCTTCGACCGGCCCGACGGCCAATTCGCTCGATGCCGTGTCCGATCGGGATTTCGCGCTCGAATTCCTGGCCGCGGCGGCGATCTCGGCGATGCACCTGTCGCGCTTCGCCGAGGAGGTGGTGATCTGGTGCAGCGCGCCGTATCGCTTCATCCGCCTGTCGGATGCCTTCACCACCGGCAGTTCCATCATGCCGCAGAAGCGCAATCCGGACGCGGCGGAGCTGGTGCGGGCGAAGACCGGGCGCATCACCGGGGCGCTGGTCGGCCTGCTGACGGTGATGAAGGGCCTGCCGCTCGCCTATGCGAAGGACATGCAGGAGGACAAGGAAGGCGTGTTCGACGCCGCCGACGCCTGGGCGCTGTCGCTTGCCGCGACCGCCGGGATGGTGCGCGACCTGACGCCGGACACGGCGCGGATGCGGGCGCTGGCCGGCTCGGGCTTCGCCACCGCGACCGATCTGGCGGACTGGCTGGTGCGGGTGCTGCATCTGCCGTTCCGCGATGCGCACCACGTGACCGGGCGGCTGGTGGCGCTGGCGGAGGCCAAGGGGGTCGATCTCGCCGGGCTCTCGCTGGCGGAGATGCAGGGCGTCGAACCGCGCATCACGGCGGCGGTGTTCGCGGTGCTGACGGTGGAGGCGTCGGTGGCGTCGCGCACCAGCTACGGCGGCACGGCACCGGCGAACGTGGCCGCCGCCGGCGGCACGCTGGATCGCGGCGCTGGCATGAGGGCGACCTTGCTGCTCGCCGGGCTGCTCGCGGCGCTGGCGCTGGCGGGATGCGGGAAGAAGGGGCCGCCGTCGCCGCCGGGACCGGCCAGCCAGGTCATTTGGCCGCGGAGCTACCCGACGCATTGAGGGGGTGCTGCCATAGCAGCCGCGGGAGGTTACGGGCACTGTGCAACACTCGCTCGACACGCACCGCGTCCGCATCCGGCAGGTCGCGAGACAGCACCAGATAGCGGCCATGCGCAGGCCGGGCGCAAGATCGGCGCGGGCGGACCGCGCGGCACGTCGCTTCCACGTCGGCGACGAAGGGCTCCGCCCGGGCCGCCAGTCCTTACGCTGCGCCGGTCCCCGTCTTCCACCACCCGCGCGCCGGCCGCGCCAGCCCCAGGTTCTCCCGCAACGTCGCTCCGCGGTAGTCGCGCTGGAACACCCCGCGACGTTGCAATTCCGGCACCACGAAGCGCACGAAATCCTCGAACGTGCCGGGCGTGTGGGTGCCGCCGACCACGTAGCCGTCGCAGGCGCGCTCGGTGAACCATTGTTCCAGGTGATCCGCGATCTCCTTCGGTCCGCCGACGATCGCGCCATGCGCGCGGCCGCGGCGGGTGATCTCCAGGAAATCGCGCGGGGTTGGGTTGGGTTTGCGGCAGGTCACCCGGTCGCGCATCGCCTGCATCCCGGACATCGACGCCAGTTCCTCGGCGGTGAACGCTTCGTCCAGGCCCTTGCCGGCGAAATCGAAGTTCATCGCTTCCGAGAGCAACGACAGCCCATCGACCTCGCGGTAGCTCGCCTCGATCAGCGCCATCTTGTCTTCCGCCTCCGCCCTGGTGGCGGCACAGACCGGATAGGCGATCGTGTTCAGCGTGACGCTGTCCGGATCGCGGCCAAGGCGGGCGATGTCGGCTTTCGTTTCGGCGTACTCGCGTTTCGCCGCGGTCAGATCGGGATAGGCGACGAACACCGTCTCCGCCCAGCGCGCCGAGAACCGCTTGCCGCGGCCGGACGAGCCGGCCTGGATCAGCACCGGATGGCCCTGCGCCGAGCGCGGCACGGTGAACGGTCCGCGCGATCGGAAGAATTTTCCCTGATGATCCAGCCGGTGCACTTTCTCCGGATGCGCGAACAGGCCCGACGCCTTGTCCACTACCAGCGCATCGTCTTCCCACGCATCCCAGTGGCCGAGCACCACTTCCATGAACTCGTCGGCGCGGTCGTAGCGCAGGTCGTGTTCCATGTGCTGGGCGAGGCCCATGTTCGCGGCCTCCCCGTCGTTCACCGACGTGACGATGTTCCACGCCGCCCGCCCGCCCGTCATCAGATCGACGGTTGCGAACACGCGCGCCACGTGGAACGGTTCGTAGTAGGTCGTGGAGTAGGTGGCGCCGAGCCCCAGCCGCTCCGTCGCCGCCCCCAGCGCCATCAGCACCGTGACCGGATCGAGCTTCACGCAGCGGATTCCGTTCGCCACCGTGTGCGCGTGATCGCCGCCCAGCATGTCCGGCATCGCCAGCCGGTCGTCGAAGAAGGCAAGCTGGAACTTCCCGGCTTCCAGGATTTTCCCGATGGTCTGGAAGTAATCCGCGGTCAGGAAGTCGGTGCGCGAATCCGGATGGCGCCAGGAGCTGGCGAGCGTCGTGCAGTTCTGCGCTTGCATGAAGCCGACCAGGACCATCTGGCGATCGTGCGGCATGTTGGCGATCCCTCCCCCCGGCCCCCTCCCACACGGGGAGGGGGGGCGTTGTTCAGAACTGATACCGGCGCAACCCACCGTCCACCGGGATCACCGTCCCGGTGATGTAGCGGGCCAGCGGCGAGGCGAGGAACACCGCCATCACCGCCAGATCCTCCGGCTCGCCCCAGAAATGCACCGGGATTTCGGTCTCCGCGAAATGGCGGCGATAGTCCTCCGGGTAGTTGCGGCGGATCTGTTCGCTCATGATCCGGCCCGGCGGGATCGAGTTCACCGTGATCCCATGCTGGCCGATTTCGCGCGACAGCCCCTTCGCCCAGGCATGCACCGCGGCCTTGGCGGCGAAGGCGGCGTTCAGGCTCTCCGGTTCGGACTTGCCGGTGATGTTGATGATCCGGCCCCATTTATGCGCGATCATCTGCGGCAGCAGGGCGTGGGTGATCTGCCGCTGGCGGGTGAAATTCAGGGTCAACGCCTCGGTCCAGGCTTCCTCCGGCGCGTCGATCGGCAGCTTGCGGCTGCCGCCGGCGTTGTTGACCAGGATGTCCACCTGGCCGAGCGCGGCCAGCGCGGCGTCGCGGATGCGCAGGGCGGCGTCCTCGGCCATGATGTCTTGCACGACCAGCGCCGGGCGCGGACCGCCGGCGGCGTCGATCTCGGCGGTCAGGGTCTCCAGCAGCTCGGAGCGGCGGGCGAGCACGGCCACGCGCACCCCCTCGGCCGCCAGGCCCTTGGCGATCGCCCGGCCGATCCCCATCGAGGCACCGGTCACCAGCGCGGTCTTGCCGCGAAGCTGCAACTCCATCCCGTTCTCCTGCCGTTCGATCCGGCGCCGCATGGGCGCTTTCCCCGCGTGCGGGGGCCGGGTACGCTCTAGGCGAAGAGCCAAACAACGGCAAGGAAGCGTCCGATGTCGATCTACGCCCGGGACCTCGACCGCGCGGCCCCGAACTACGTGCCGCTGTCGCCGGTGTCCTTCCTGCTGCGCGCAGCGCTGGTCGCGCCGCAGCGGATCGCGATCGTGCACGGGGCGCGGCGCATCACCTACGCGGCGTTCCTGGAACGCACCCGCCGGCTGGCCTCGGCGCTGGCGCGCGCCGGCGTGGGCAAGGGCGACACGGTGGCGATCCTGGCGCCCAACATCCCGGAGATGCTGGAGGCGCACTACGCCGTGCCCGGCCTCGGCGCCGTGCTGTGCCCGATCAACACCAGGCTCGATCCCGCCGCGATCGGCTTCATCCTGGGCCATGGGGCGGCGAAGGTGCTGCTGGCGGACCGCGAATTCGCCGCCATCGTGACCCGCGCGCTGGAGGGGCTTGCGCACGCGCCGCTGGTGGTCGCGATCGACGATCCGGCCGGCCCGGGCGGGGCGCCGATCGACGCGACCGACTACGAAACATTCCTCGCCGGCGGCGATCCCGGACACGAGCTGCTGCTGCCGGATGACGAGTGGCAGGCGATTTCCTTGAACTACACCTCCGGCACCACCGGCAACCCGAAAGGTGTCGTGCTGCACCACCGCGGCGCCTATCTGAATGCCTGCGCCAACGCGCTGGCGTTCGGGCTGAACCCGCGCAGCGTCTATCTGTGGACGCTGCCGATGTTCCATTGCAACGGCTGGACCTATACCTGGGCCGTCACCCTGGCCGGGGTACCCATGTCTGCCTGCGTCGGGTCGATCCGGCGCCGATCTTCGCCGCCATCGCCGCCGACGGCGTCACGCATATGTGCGGCGCGCCCGTCGTGCTGACCCTGCTGATCCACGCCCCCGACAGCGCGCGCCGGACGTTCCCGCAGACGGTGCAGATCGCCACCGGCGGCGCCGCGCCACCGTCGCCGGTGATCGCGCGGATGGCGGCGATGGGCTTCGCGGTCACCCATCTGTACGGCCTGACCGAAAGCTACGGCCCCTCCGCGATCTGCCAGTGGCAGCCGGAACTCGACACCATGGATACCGACCGCAAGGCTGCGTTCATGGCGCGCCAGGGCGTGGCGCACCCGTTGCTGGAGGAAGCCTCGGTGCGCGATCCCGACACGATGACGCCGGTGCCGGCGGACGGGACGACGATGGGCGAGCTGATGTTGCGCTCCAACACCATCATGATGGGCTATCTGAAGAACCCGGAAGCCACCGCCGCGGCGTTCGCTGGCGGGATGTTCCACACTGGGGATCTGGCGGTGCTGCACAAGGACAACTACATCGAGATCAAGGACCGGGCGAAGGACATCATCATCTCCGGCGGCGAGAACATCAGTTCGCTGGAAGTGGAGGAGGCGCTCTACAAGCATCCCGATGTGATGGAAGCCGCGGTGGTGGCGCAACCGGACGAAACGTGGGGCGAGACCCCGCACGCCTTCGTGACGTTGAAGCCGGATGCCGGGCCGGTGCGCGCGGCAGACATCATCGCCTGGTGCCGCGACCACCTGGCGCACTACAAATGCCCGCGCCACGTCACCTTCGGCCCGTTGCCGAAGACCTCGACCGGGAAGATCCAGAAGTTCGAGCTGCGGGCGCGAGCGCGCGCGGCGGGCGCGCCCGCGCCGGATGCCTGATCAGCCGACGGCGCGGGGCGCGATCAGCCCGCGTGCTTCCATCAGCGGGTAGATGCCGCCGTCCTGCATGATCGCCAGCAATTACCCCGGTACCGGCGTGACCGCCAGTACCTGGCCGGAACGGCCATTGTGCAGGGTCCAGGCTTCCAGCGACAAATCCGCCGTGTCGCCCTCGGTGAACGCGGCGGCGACGCCGGGGCACTCGCAGGCCAGCAGCCCGTAGTTCACACTGTTGCGGAAGAACAACCCGTTGATCGTCTCCGCCAGCACGAACCCGACGCCGCACAGGCGCAGCGACCGTGCGGCCGGCCGGCTCGATCCCATGCCGAAATTGAAGCCGCCGATGATCGCATCGCCCGGGCGGACCTGATCCACCCAGCCGGGGCGGTTGGCCTGGAACACCGCGCGGGCCTGCTCCTCCGGGCTGCGGTACAGATACGGACCGGGCAGGATCAGGTCGGTGTTGATGTTGTCGCCGAAGCACCACACGCGCGCGCCGGTCATGCGAACACCTCCTCCGCCCCGGCGATCTTCCCGGCCAGCGCCGAGGCCGCCACCGTCGCCGGCGAGGCCATGTAGATGCGCGCCGAGGGATCGCCCATCCGTCCCTTGAAATTGCGCGTGCTGGCGGTGATGCAGACCTCGTCCGGCCCCAGCACGCCCATGTGGCCGCCGATACAGGCGCCGCAGGTGGCGGGCGTGACCACCGCGCCCGCCTCCAGCAAGGTTTCGACATAGCCGGCCCGCAGCGCGGCGCGGAAGATCGCCTGCGTGCCCGGCGTGACGATGAACCTTGTGCCGCGCGCCACCTTGCGCCCGCGCACCACGCGCGCGGCGATCTCCAGATCGTCCAACGTGCCATTGGCGCAGGAGCCAATGAAGGCCTGGTCGATCTTCGCGCCCGCGACCTCCGCGACCGGTACCGACTGGTTCACCACCGCGTCGGGCAGCGCGACTAGCGGGTGCAGGGTCCCGAGGTCGATCGTGCGGCGCTCCCGGTAGGATGCATCCGCGTCTGGCCACACCGGCTCGAACGCTCGGTCGTTGCGGGCGCGCACGTAGTCGATCAGTGCGCCGTCCGGCTCGAAGATGGTGAACTCGGCGGAAAGCTCGGCGCCCATGGTGGCGAGCGTGCGGCGGGCGTTGATCGACAGGCCCGACATCCCCGGGCCGCCATATTCGACGTTCTGGTTCACATGTGCCCCGAAGGTGCCGGCGATGTACAGGAACAAGTCCTTCGCAGTCACGCCCGGGCGCAACGCACCGGTGAAATCGTAGCGGATCGTTTCCCCCACGCGGAACCAGGCGGTGCCGGTGGTGACCGCCCAAAGCATGTCCGGGCCGCCGACGCCGCGCGCCGCGCAATTGAAGGCCCCGCCGGCGCAGGTGTGAGAATCGGCATTCACCAGCACCTTGCCAGGCAGGGCGTAGGCGCGGTCGGCGATCACCGCGTGGCTGATACCCTGGTCGGGGCCGACGTCGTGCAACCGCTCGATGCCGAATTTCGTGGCGAATGCGCGCCCGGTCTTGTGGCAGGTGGCAGCCTGCACCGTAGCGGCAGGCACCAGGTGGTCGAACACGATCGCGATGCGGGACGGGTCATGGACCTTGAGGACGTCCCGCCAGCCTTCAGGGAGAAAGGACAGATCGAGCAGGACGGCGGTGTCCACCTCCACCACCGCCACGTCGCCGGGGGCCACTTTCGCGCTTCCGCTGGCGCGGGCGAGGATTTTTTCGGTGATGGTCATGCCCATGGGTGGTTTCCTCCCGCATGTTGCTTATCGGGAGCCTAGCGCGCGTCTCCGCCCGGGGCCAGAGGCGGGCCATTCGCGCCACCGGCCGGTTCGCCCGATCGGGATCAGACCGATCTGCTGTCGGCCGGAACCGGGCCGCGTCACGCCCGGCGTGACCCGGCCAGCGGAGGACCCGACTTTATTCCCGCAGCCGCGGCGAAGCCCGCAGCGAACGCGTCGGATGCCAGCTCCCCCAGCGCCGCCCGCAGCCGCGCCGCGCGGTCCGGCCCGAACGTCCTCTCGAACCGAGCCTGCGCCTGCCGCCACAAGACGCGCGACTCCGCGAGCTTCGCCCGCCCCGCCGGCGTCAGCCGCACCAGCCGGCAGCGCTGGTCGCGCGGGTTGGCCGACAGCGCGACGAACCCGTCACGCTCCAGCGGTCGCAGGTTATGCGCCAATGCCGAGGGGTCGATCACCAGCGCGCGCGCCAGCTCCCCCAGCGCCGGTGGTTCCGCCGCCCGTGCGAGCTGCACCAGGATGGCGTGCTGCGTGGCGCGCAGGCCGCAGGGGGCCAGCACCTGGTCGTAGAGCAGCGAGACCCGCCGCGTCGCCCGGCGCAGCGCGGCGCCGTTGCACAGCCCGGCGTCCGCCAGCGCCGGTGCCGCCGTCCGGCGCGCGCCCGGGGTGGCTTGACGTGATATCGGCATATGCCTACATCCTCCACTATCAGCATATGCTGGTAATGTCCCGGCTCGCAAGCGCCGGACGCATCCCGTGTCCGGTCGCCGTAACGAACGAGGCACATGATGCGCATCCTGGTGGCCGGCGCCGGCGCGATCGGCGGCTATTTCGGGGGCCGACTGGCCGAGGCCGGCCGGGACGTGACCTTCCTCGTCCGCCCGCAGCGCGCAGCACAGTTGCGACGCGACGGGCTGCACATCACCAGCCCGCACGGCGATCTCACGCTCGCCCCGCAGCTCGTGACCGCAGGAGAAATCGCGACGCCGTACGACCTCGTGCTGCTGACCGTGAAGGCCTTTGCGCTCGACCAGGTGCTGGCGGATGTCGCGCCGGCGATCGGCTCGGCCACGATGATCCTGCCGCTGCTCAACGGCATGCGCCACCTGGATACGATCAGCGAACGATTCGACGCAGCAGGCCTGTTGGGCGGCGTCTGCTACGCGGCCACCATGCTGGACCCGGAAGGACGTATCGTCCAACTGAACGAGATGCAGAAGCTCACCTACGGGGAGCTGGACGGTGCCGCCTCGGACCGGATCGCCGCGCTGGACGCGACCCTGGGCGACGCTGGGTTTGCCGCCGCGGGGTCATCCTCCATCCTGCAGGCGATGTGGGAGAAGTGGGTGATGCTCGCCGCGCTCGGCGCCATCACCTGCCTGTTGCGCGGCACGGTGGGAGAGATCGCGGCAGCACCCGGCGGGGCCGACCTGGCACGGCAGATGCTCGACGAATGCGCCGCCGTCGCCATCGTAGCGGGCTTCCCGCCGGAGGCTGCGTTCCGCGCACGCACCGAGGCGATGCTGACCGCCACCGGCTCCGGCCTCGCGTCATCGATGTATCGCGACCTGACCCAGGGCCTGCCCGTCGAAGCCGAGCAAATCGTCGGCGACATGCTGGTCCGCGCGCGCGGGTTCGGCGTGGCGGCACCGCTGCTTGCGACCGCGTTCGCCCATTTGATGGTCTATCAGAACCGGATGGTCGCGCACTGACCGCCCGGGTCAGCCCAGCAGCCGCAGCACCGGCGGGTCGGCCAGCGGATCGACCTCCGCCTCCGCCCCGTCCGGCACCGCGCGCGTGATATCGACGTCGAACCCGGACAGCAGGGTGAACCCCGCCAGCGCCGCGCCCTGCACCATGATCGGATTGACCCGTGTTCAGCACCAGCGCCACCGGCGCGACGCCGCGCGCCGCCATCTCGTGCAGCATCCACGCGGTGGCGACGCCGCCTTTCGCCGCGTCCAGCACCAGGATGCGCCCGACATAGGACTGCCCGGCCAGCGCGTGGTCGGGACGGGAGAACACGCCGCGCAGCCGATCCAGATCGTAGCGGGCGGAAAACCCGTCCGAGGCGACCAGCGCCCGCCCACGCACCGGCGCGCCCATGCCCGCCGCGGCCACGAATGTCGTCACGACGGCAACCTCCCGGTGCACGCGGCGTCACGCAGGCTTCCATTGACGCCAGCACCGGGCGGTAGCCGTAGCCGCCCAGGATATTGACCAACTTGGCGGAATTGGTGGCGAGCCGCTGCCAGCCGTTCGCCTCCGCCATCTCGCGCGCGTAACTCTGGTAGAAGCACATGCCGGCCAGCAGCATCCCGCCGGCGGCCTCGATCCGCGCCGTCAGGCCCATGCGGTCGGCGTCCGGCTTCACCTGCGGGCTGGTGACCGCGAGCAGCGGCACCGTGGTCCGCCGTCCGTCGAGCAGGCCGGCGAGATCGCGCAGTTCCAGCAGGCTGAGCTGCGGGGCGGAGAACACGACGACATCCACCGCCTCCCCCGCATCGCGGTCGGTGCCGCGCCGGAACGCCGCCAGCTCGTCGGCCGCGATCGTCGCCCGCAGCGGCCGCGCCGGATCGGCCACATCGGACAGACGTTCCGCCTCCGGCGTGATGCCGACCATGTGGAACAGCGCCACCGAGCCGTAGCTCGCCAGCGCGGCGCCGAAATGCTTGAGTTCGTCCGAACCGGGCGCGCGGTCGATCCCGCTCAGCACCGGCACCTGCCAGTAGTCGCCCGCCAGCCGCCCGACCAGCGCACCGAGCGCGCCCCATTCGTGCAGCGCGCGCGGCGTATCACGCACCGCGATGTGCAGGCTGGCACGGCGATGCGCGTCCAGATGATAGCCGTAGCGCGGCGTGCGCCCGGTCAGGCCGGCCGCCAGCGCGGACGGTCCGCCTTCGAAATTGGACCGCGCGCCGAGCACGCTGTTGGAGTAGATCGACGACGCCGGTGTCGCCGTAGGCCATGTGCTCGCCGCGCACCGCCGGCATGATGGTCTGGTAGTTGATGCAGGTGTCGGTCATCAGGACGCCCAGCGCCTGGAAGGCGGCGATGGCGCGGCGTTCCAGGTCCAGCATCCAGTCCTGCTGGCTGCAGCCGCGCGGCGGCGGCGAAATCGGTGCCGCGCGGATCGGTGATGGTGGGAATGCGGACCTGGCGGTCCGCCACCGGCAGCGCGGCCAGGCGCTCCAGCCAGGCAACGCCGGCTTCGCCCAGCGATTCGGTGTCGGCCATGATGTGCGCCTGCGACACCGGGACGAAATCCGCCGCGCCGAGATAGCGGCCGACGGCGATCTGGTGGTCGATCGCCCATTGCCGGGCGGGGCCGCCGGCGCCGGCGGCCAGGGCGCGTTCTTCCTCAGACAAGTGCATGTCAGCCTCCGGTTCCGGCGCGCGCGCGCAGAAATCCCTCCACCACCGCGATAAATCCCTCCGGGTTGTCGGCGTGCAGCCAGTGGCCGGCATGCGCGCAGGGAGACGAAGCGGGCAGGCGGGGAACAGGGCGCGGAAGGCGGGCCGGTGCTCGGGCGCACGTAGTCGGAGCTCCGCGCCGGACAGCGACCAGCACCGGCCCGGGATAGCGCGCCCCCTCCGGCGCGTCCCAGCCCGCCGATCACCGGCAGCGCGGCGACGATCTCGATCGAGCCCGATCCGCCACGCGCGGCGCGTCCGCCCCGGCGCCGGGCACGAGATTCTGCAGCAGGAAGGCGCGCAGCGCCGGCATCGGGCACCGCGTCGGCCAGCGCCGCGTCGGCCGCGGCGCGGGTCAGGCCGGGGCGCAGCGGCACCGCCGCGCATCGCCGCGGCGATCGCCGCGAAATGCGGCGGATACGGCCACCGGGGCGATGTCGGCCACCAGCAGCGCCGTCACCGCCGCGGGCCGCGTCCAGCGCCGCGCGCATCGCCACCTTGCCGCCCATGGAATGGCCGATCAGCACCGCCGGCAGCGCGTCGCGCGCCGCCAGGGTCTCGATCACGTCCGCGGCCATCGCCGGGTAGTCCATCGCCGCGCGCGTGCGGGCTCGCGCCGTGGTTGCGCAGGTCGAGCGCGATCACCCGCTGGCGTCGCGGCCAGCCGCGCGCTGCACCAGGCCGAAATTGCGCGCCGAGCCGAACAGCCCGTGCAGCAGCGCGACGGGGCGGGCCGCGTCGCCGGCCTCGATCGCGTGCAGGATCATCGGCGTCGCGCCGGCCAGGCGGCCAGCCCCACGCCAGCCAGGATCAGCGCCGGTCGCCCAGAATCAGATCGGGCGTGATGCGGCTCCCCCAGTATCCAGTTCGACAGCAAGATGCCGAAGGCCGGCGTGGCAAGGAAGCCCACCGAGGCCACCACCGCCGGCAACACCACCGTTGCCTCGATCACGCCCCAGGTGCCGAGCGGCCCAGCGATCAGCCCGACGTAGCCGAGCGCCGCCCAGGCCCCCCAGTGCAGTCCCATGCCGCCGTGCGGCGCCTCCCACAGGAGCAGCGGCAGCAGCACCAGCGCGCCGACCAGGAAGCACCAGGGCAGCAACTCGAACATGGAGCTGCGCGGCGGCGCCCGGCGCAGCACCAGGATGGCGACGGTCCAGCTCAGCGCCGCGGCGAGCAGAAAGACATTGCCGATCAGGGTCCGCCGCGCGCTCCAGTCGATCGCCCAGGGACCGATCAGCACCGCGACGCCGGCCAGCGCGATCCCCGTCGCGACCCAGCGGCGCGCCGAGATCGGCTCGCGCAGCACCAGGAGGGACAGCGGCACGACGAAGATGGTCGTGGTGTTGGACAGTACCGGCGGTACGCCCGGCCGCCACCCAGGCAAGCGCCAGGTGTGCGAAGGCGAAGAAGGCGCCGAGCTGGAACGCGCCCACCGCGATCACTGCCGGCCAGTCGCCGTGCCGCGGCAGCCGCAGCCGCCCGCGCGCGGCCAGCACCGCGGCGGGGATCAGGCCGGAGAGCACGGCGCGACCCTCGGCGAACCACAGCGGGCTGGCGCCGAGGTCGATGGCGAGCTTGGTCAGCGGCCAGCCGCTGCTGAGGAACATGACGGAGAGCAGCAGGGTCGCGAAGCCGCGTCCCGCCACGTCCGGCGTTCGTTGCGGCACGGCAGCGGGGTCAGCGTGCTCGCCGGGCGTGGGTTGCTCATCGTAAAAGCAGCGTGACATAAGCGGAAATGGCCTTTTCCCTGATCGCGCGGTGTCCGCGCACGAATCACATCGGCGCGGTATCCTGTGCTGTCGCCATGGCAGCCGGTGCCCGCGTCGTCCATTGCGCCGCGGGCGTCGGCGCAGTGGTGACGCAATCCCGCTCCGATGCGCAACTCGGCGCGCACGGGATGGCGCTGCTTGCCGGCGGGCTCACGGCGCAGGAGACCGTGGACGCGATGGTCGCCTCCACCCCCCATGCGCAGTGGCGCCAGATCGCGGTGCTGGATGCCGCGGGCGATACCGCGGTGTACAGCGGTGCCCGAATCCTGCCCGAAATGAGCGAGGCGCCGGCGCAGGATGCCTGCGCGATCGGCGCCGGCCTCGCCTCTGCCCTCGTGCCGCCGGCCATGCTGCAGGCGCTGCTGGCCGATCCTGGCCTGTCGCTGGCGGAACGGCTGATGCTGGCGCTGGAGGAGGGTGAGGCAGCGGGCGGTAACCAGGGGCAGACGCAAAGCGCCCTCCTGCGGGTGATGGCGGGACGCGACCTGCCGCTGGTCGATCTGCGGATCGACTGGGATCCGGCGCCGGTTGCCGCGCTGCGTGCCCTGTGGGACCGCTATGCGCCGCTTGCCAACGACATCCTGCTGCGCGCGATCGATCCGGACAACGCGGCCATCCGATCGTAGCGGCCGGTCGGACCGGCTCCCGGGGCGATGGCCGGTCCGTCGACGGCGGGGGGACGAATACCCGGCAGGCGGCTACGAGACCTTGCGGAACTTGTGCAGGCTGCGCAGGTTATCGGGTCGCGGCACGCCGGGATGCGTGGTCGGCCAGTTGGTCCAGGACACCTCGCCCACGTAGAGATCGCCATGCTGATCGACGCACAGCCCGTGCGGCGCCATGAACTCGGCCGGGCCCATGCCGGAATGCAGACCACCCAGCCGTGCGAGGCGCTTGCCCGTATGGTCGTGGATGCTGATGCGCGGCCCGAGGTTCGGCGTGTTGAGATTGACCGGCATCCCCGGCCCCAGCTCGCCGATGTAGCAGACCGGGCACTTGCCCGGCGGCATGAACAGCCCGCACGGCCGGTGCAGATTGTTCCATTGCGTCTCGTACCGCCCGTTGCCGTCGAATACCTGCACCCGATGGTTTTCCCGGTCCGCCACGTAAACCCAGCCATCGCCGTCGCAGGTAATGTTGTGGACGATGTTGAACTCCCCGGGATCGGTGCCCGGGCCGCCCCAGGAGAACAGCAGCTTGCCGTCCGGCGAATACTTGTGCACCCGCGCATTGCCGTAGCCGTCCGAGACGTAGATGTCGCCCTGCGGCGACATCGCCGTATGGGTGCAGCGGTGGAACGGCTCCCCGCTCATGTACGGCGCCGGCTTGCCGGGGATGCCGAGCGTCATCAGCACCTTGCCGTCCAGGGTGCACTGGCGCACCGAGTGGTCGCCGTCGTCGGTGAGCCACACGGTCCCGTCGGGTGCCATGTGCAGCCCGTGCGCGCGGGGGAACAGGCCTTCGCCCCAGGAGCGCAGGAAATTGCCGTCGCGGTCGAACACGATCATCGGGTGCTCGCCGCGGTTGAAGACATAGACGTTGTCGTTCGCGTCGACGCCGACCGAACCGATCTCCTTGAACGACCAGCCGGGCGGGAGCTTCGCCCAGTCGACGATCGGTTCGTAGGTGTACTCGCCGCTGCCCGTGGTCACCATGGTGCGTTTCCTCCTTGAGGCCGTTGGCCAGGCGGGAGCTTGTCACCTCTGGCGGCATCGTGCCAACGGCCGCGGCGCCGGCGGGTGACCCGGCCGTTCGCACTGCCGTGGCATCGGGCCCCCTCCGGACTGACATCCACCGGGATTGCAGCCGCTCCGGCCTGGCCACTCGCTGGCCGGGTTTGCCTTGGCAGCGCCGGGGTACCCAAGCATAGCCGCGCCGGCTCCAAACGTGCGACATTCCTCCCAGCACCAGACCTCACGGATACCCCCGCCCATGCGCCCTTCCGGCCGCGCCGCCGACGAACTCCGCCCGCTCAGCCTCACCCTCGGCTTCGCCCGCCATGCGGAGGGTTCCTGCCTTATCCGCATGGGCAACACGGAGGTCCTTTGCGCTGCCAGCGTCGAAGGCCGGGTACCGCCGTTCCTCCGCGGCACCGGCCAGGGCTGGGTGACCGCCGAATACGGCATGCTGCCGCGTGCCACGCACACCCGCGGCGACCGCGAAGCCGCGCGCGGCAAGCAATCCGGCCGCACACAGGAGATCCAGCGCCTGATCGGCCGCTCCTTGCGCGCCGTAGTGGACCGCAAGGCGATGGGCGAAATGAGCATCACGCTCGATTGCGATGTGCTCAACGCCGACGGCGGCACCCGCTGCGCGGCGATCACCGGAGCCTTCGTGGCGCTCGCGCTCGCCTTCCGCCATCTGCGCAAGATGAACGTGCTGGCGCGTGACCCGCTGTCAGGCCAGGTGGCGGCCGTCTCCTGCGGGCTGGTCGGCGGGGAGGCAGTGCTCGACCTCGACTACGCCGAGGATTCCGGCGCCGACGCCGACGCCAATTTCGTCCTGACCGATGCCGGTGGCATCGTCGAGCTGCAAGGCACCGCCGAAAAGGCGCCGTTCTCGGAAGCGCAGTTCACCACCCTGCTGAGCCTCGCCCGCATCGGCACCGCGTCCCTGTTCGCAGCCCAGCGCGCGGTGCTGGACGCCGGCTGATGGCACGCCGGCTCGATCGCGGCGGCCGGCTGGTGCTCGCCAGCCACAACCCGGGCAAGCTGCGCGAAATCGCGGCGCTGGTGACTCCGTTCGGGCTCGAAATCGTCTCCGCCGGTGTGCTCGGGCTACCCGAACCCGTGGAGGACGCGCCCGATTTCGTCGGCAACGCGCGGATCAAGGCCTTAGCGGCGGCGCGCGGCGCAGGGCTGGTGGCGCTGGCGGACGATTCCGGGTTCTGCCTTGCCGCCCTCGATGGCGCGCCCGGCGTCCATTCGGCGCGCTGGGCCGGGCCGGAGAAGAATTTCGCCGCCGCGATGGCGCGGGCGAACGCCGGGCTGGCGGCGACCGCCGACCGCCGCGCCTGGTTCGTCGCCGCGCTCTGCCTCGCCTGGCCGGACGGGGAGACAGCGAGCTTCCTCGGCCGGGTCGACGGGGTGGCGGTGTGGCCGCCCCGGGGGGCACACGGGTTCGGCTACGACCCGATGTTCTGCCCGGCCGGATCGACGGTGACCTTCGGCGAAATGCCGCCCAAGGCGAAGGAGGAGGTCAGCCACCGTGCCCGCGCGTTCGCGCAGCTTCGCGCGGCGCGCCTCGGCTGACCCGAGGCGCGGCCCGCGCGAAGCCGGCCCGGGAACAACTCGGCGGACGGGGATGGGGCGCGGCCCTCCGGCTCAGGTTTCCGCGGACTCCGGGTGGCGCAGGTGCCACAAGCGCTCGTGTGCGGCGACCAAGCTTTCCATATTGCGCCGGCGCGTGCCGTCCGGCGTCAGCGGGCGGCGGGTCAGCATCATTTCCAGCACGTGGAGCAATTGTTCGGCGACCTCGAAATCACCTTGGTCGCAGGCGTGATGGAACGCCACCAGCACCTTGTCGGACAATCGGCGTGTATAGCGCTGTGGCGCGCCGGCCTTGGCGTCGCTCCCCGAGGATGCGCCGAGGGCCGCGGAGTCCCTGACTGGATGGTCTTCGATCTGACTCAAAGTACCCCTCATCGCGAACCTTGGTTGAGCGTCCCCGGCGCAGCGGGGGCGTGCCCGACAGGCACCCCCCGACAGGCGCCATGAACCATATTTTGCGACACGGCGCGACCAATTGCGTCAACACCTCGCCATGCCACCGTGATTTCGACCGCCCCTCGACACGTCATACGACAGGACCCGTCGGAAACCTATGCCCGTGGCCGCGTCGCGGCAAGGGGCAATCCGCCTGGACTGGGAACGAGCGGCACCGGCGCGGCGGCAGGTGCCACCTGTCCGGCCGCCGGCGAGTCGTCGAATGCATCTTCCCAGCTCCCAGTGGTGGAGGCACGGCTGTATTCCGTGGCACGATTCTCGAAAAAATTGGTGTGCTCCACCGCGTTCAGCATCTCGTCCAGCCAGGGCAGCGGGTTGCGTTCCAGCCGGTATAGCGGCTGCAAGCCGAGTTGCACCAACCGGCGGTCGGCGATGTAGCGGATGTACTGCTTCACTTCGGTTGCGGTGAGGCCCTCCACCGGGCCCTGGCCGAACGCGAGATCGATGAAGGCGTCCTCGTGATCGACGATGGTGGCGCAGGTCAGATAGAGATCGCGGCGGAACGCCTCGGTCCAGATCTCGGGGTTCTCGCCCACGAAGGTGCGGAACAGGCGGATGATGGAATCGCAGTGCAGGCTTTCGTCGCGCACCGACCAAGAGATGATCTGACCCATCCCCTTCATCTTCCCGAAGCGCGGGAAATTCAGCAGGATGGCGAACGAGGCGAACAGTTGCAGCCCCTCGGTGAAGGCGCCGAACGCCGCCAGCGTCCTGGCGATCTCGGGCCGGCTGTCGACCGAGAACCCCTGCATGAAATCGTATTTGTCCTTCATCTCCTTGTATTTCAGGAACGCCTGATACTCGAGCTCGGGCATCCCGATCGTGTCCAGCAGATGCGAATAGGCGGCAATGTGGATGGTTTCGGTATTGGAAAAAGCGGACAGCATCATCAGCACTTCGGTCGGTTTGAAAACCCGGCTGTAGTGCTTCATGTAGCAGTTGTTCACCTCGACATCCGCCTGGGTAAAGAAGCGGAAGATCTGCGTCAGCAGGTTGCGCTCGGCGCCGGTCAGGTTGCGGTGCCAGTCCTTCACGTCGTCGGCGAGCGGCACTTCCTCGGGCAGCCAGTGCACGCGCTGCTGGGTGAGCCAGGCCTCGTAGGCCCAGGGATAGCGGAACGGCTTGTAGACCGGATTCTCGGTCAGCAGGTCGAAGCTCACCTTGTGTTCGTCGGCAGAGCGCGAGAGGGGGGAGCTGTCCATACGGGCTGGCCTTGCGAATCGGGGGGAAGAGCCGGGTGACCAGCATAGCAGCGGCAGGAAGGATGAGGCCAAGCGGGTAGGACGCGGCGCGGCCGAACCGCGCCAGGTCTGCAGGAATTCATGCCGCAGATCAGCGACGCGCCGCCCAGACCCGCGCCGCTTCCCGCTCCGCCGCCGCCGGGGTCGCGGCCGTGCCGAGCGCCAGCAGACCGAGCGCGATGGTCGCCCGCACCGTCGCCACCGGACGCGCCGGCGCCACGTCTCCGCGCCAGACCGCCGACAGGGCGGCGGGATCGGGTTCCGGTGCCGCGGCGGCGCCCAGACCCGGCCAGGCCGGCAGCTCCAACGTGGACCTCCCGGCCTCGGCCGACCAAAGATGGGCCACCGCCGGCTTTATCGGGACCAGTTCCGCCTCCCCGCCGCCGCCCTTCAGCACCAGCAGGCGCGGCCGGGCCAGCAGTTCCGCCACCCGGAGATGCACATCCATGTACGCCGGATGGAAGACCCCATCGATCCCGGCCGGCGCCCGCCCCGGATCGAGCAGCCGTACCACGGTATTGACCGGCGAACGCAAGCCGAACAGCCGCCGCAGCCCGATCAGGCGGGCGAGTTCCGGCGCCAAGGTTGCCAGCGGCAGATAGGCGAACTGGTCCCGGGCCAGGGCCACCGCCGCCCCGTCCTCATCCGCCGCCGGCGCCAGCCCGAGCGCGGCCAGACCGGACGCGACTGAGGTGCCGGCGGAAAACGCGTTGCTGCCGTGCATCAGCACCCGCACGCCGGCGCGCGCCAGCGCCAGGGCCGCCAGCAGGAACCAAGGCGCCCCGCGGGTCCGCCCGGCACCGTAGGACGGCCAGTCGAGCATAACGGCGGCGTCCACCCGGGGAATCGCCGCCTGCGCCGCTTCCACCAGCCCGGCGATCTCCGCCGCGTCCTCGCCGCGATAGCGCAGCAGCATCAGAAAGGCGCCGAGTTGTATCGGATCGACTTCGCCGGCGAGGATCAGGGCGAAGGCTTCCCGCGCCTCTTCCCGGGTCAACGCCCGCGACCGGCCCGGGCCGCGGCCGAGTGTAGCGACGAACGGGGCGAATCGGTCGGGCCGGATCGGGGTCATGGCCGGAGCCTGCGCGGACACCGAAGCATATTCCATCGCCGAGGGTAGGGACAATCGCCGCTTGCCGACGCCGGAAGACGACGCGCAGGCCGAGGCACCGGCGCGACGGTCGTCGGACCGCCACCGGCAGGACTATTTTGCCGCGGCAGGGCGGCCGTTTGCGTACCTGCCCGAGGGGCGGCACCATTCCAGCGCCATACCCGCTCCCCCGACGGCCGCCGGGGACGCAAACCCGCGCGGCCGAGGGCCGCCGGCGTAGACCCCAGCATCAGGACGCCGGCATCAGAACAACAGACCGCGGGCACAGCCGAACCAGCGTCGGCCGGGAGCGCCAGCGGAGGGCAGGAGCAACACCGGCAGCGCCTCCCCGGCGCCCACCGGGGCGAGCGTGCCGCCGTCCAGCAGCAGGGCCACTCGGCCGACGGTCTGGTCGTCCAGCCGCAGCGCGGCGACCGCCAGGCTGCCCGGGCCGATCCGGGCGGTCGCCGTCCAGCCCCCGGCGGCGCCCCGGAAGCCTAGCGCGCCAGGTGCCGTCGGACCGTGCCGTTCCATGCCACGCGCCGCGTAGAGCACGAACAGCGCCGCGTGCCCGGCCCGCAAGGTGATCTGCAGCCGGGCGGTGCGTCCGATTGCCGCCGCGGTGCACGCGCCAGCGGAGGAGTCGAAGTGCCAAATCGCCGGCTCGCGCACCTCGGCCGGGGGCGGCGGGCGGGTCGGGGGCAGCGGTAGCGGCAGCGGCGGGGGGGGCGGCGGGAGATGGGATGCCGCCTTGCATCCGCTGAGCAGCAGCAGGGCGATCATGGCAACGCGGCTTGCGGGCAGGCGCACGGGCGCAGATTCCTGTCGTGGGACGGCGATCGGGAGCGCGACAGCCAACATAGGGCGCGACACGCCGGTCCGGACAGGGGGGCACGGGCGGGATGATGCAGGTTTTGATTCCGGTCAAGCGCCACCGCGGGCGGGTTCCCCGCGGACATGCCCCTTACTTGGCCGCGAGCCGCAGCCGCCGCGACGGCGGACCGCCCCAGCGCCGCTCGATCGTGACGTGCAGCGCCCAGGCGATGGCGAGCGGCAGCGCCGTCGCGCCCGGCAGCCACAGCGCGGAGAACAGGATCGCGTTCCCATGCGCCACCCGCGCGAGCCCGAGCCCCAGCAGTTTCTGCACCGGCTCGTTCACCAGGTACAATGCATACGACATCGCACCGAGCCATTGCATCACGGGCAGCCGCAGTACCGCGGCGAGCGGCGCCAGCAGCCGCGGCGCCGAGCGATCACTGCGTTCGGCGAGCAGACAGACCATCCAGACCAGCGGGGCGGCCAGCTTGTCCGTCCCGCCCGCCGCCATGCATAGCATCAGAACGCAGACCAGTACGGCGAGGTGGCGGCGGCCGGTCTCCGGCCGGTCCAGCCAGTCCGCCCCGGCGGTGCCGAGGGCGAAATACTGCGCCTCGTTGCCCAGGAACGCGCGGCTGAACCGCCAGTCCGGTGGGGCCAGGTGGCTCCAGGCCAGGCCAGCCACCGCCAGAGCCAGGAACAGCCAGGGCAGGCCGGCGCGCGCGCGCGGCCCGCGGGCGGCCGCCAGCGCGGCGAGCAGGACGTAGAACTGCCACTCGGTACTCAGGCTCCAGGCGGCGCCGAGGAAGCTCACCCAGGCGTACGGCAGCACGGCATGGGGGAACAACCCGTGCGTCATGGTCAGATGCGCCGCCAGCTCGCCGGCCCAGGCGGGCGGCCAGCCGCCGGACCAAATCTCTCGCGCCGGGCTGGCGGGGCCGATCCAGGGCATCGCCGGGAACGGCAGCGCCAGCGGCTGGAGCGCGGTGGCGAAAGCCAGGGCGACCAGGAACAGCGGGAATATCCGCCAGGCACGGGCGCGCAGGAACGGCCCGGCACGCCAGCCGAAACGGTCGAGCGAGCGGACGATCACCATCCCGCTGAGCACGAAGAACACGTCGACCGCGGCGCCGCCGTGCGACAGCGGCAGCGCGATCCAGTCCGGCAGCACGGCAAACGGCGCCTGGTGCGACAGCATCACATACACCGCCAGCGCCCCGCGCAGCCCGTCGAAACAGGTCAGTCGTCGCACCAGAAACCCTCCGATGGGAGAGCATGGCGGCGAGGGATTAACGGCCTACGAACGGTGGCGCGGTACCAACGGCCGGCGCTCGCCGGCGGGGGATCATGGCCGGCGTTGCCGGCGGGGGGATTACGGCCGGAGCGCCACCCGCCCGGCCACCGCGCCGCTGCGCGGATCGACGAGGACCACTCGGTCCGGGCCACCGCCGTGCAGCGCGATCGCCAGCCAGCCGCCGGCGTCGGCGATCCCGGCGATGGCGGTGCCCGCCGGCTCGTGCAAGGTCAGCGCAACCGGCTCTGTCGGCGCGACGGGATGCGGGATCGTCGTGCGGTGGATGATGGTCACCACCAGCACCGTGGTGCCGAGCAGGATCAGCACCCCCATCGCGATCGTCGCCGCCGTCAACACCCGCATGGCCTGTCCCGCTCCTGCCGCCCGGCAGCCGCGCCCTCGCGCCCGGACCCGCATCGGGTTATCCGCATCCCCCATGCCCGACAAGCCGCCCGCCCGGCTGCCCCCCCGCGGCCCTGTCACGGTCCCCGCGCCTCCAGTGGCCGCCCCCGATCTGAATCCGGGTCTCCCGCCCGGTCCCGCACAGGTGCGTGCCGAGGCGGCAGAGGCGGGGGAGCGGGTGGACCGGTTCCTCGCCCGTCGCCTGCCCGCGCTTTCGCGCGCCCGCCTCCAGGCGCTGATCGCCGCCGATGCCGTGCACCGCGATGCCGCGCCGGTGCGCGATGCGGCCGAATCGGTACGCGCCGGCGCGATCTATACGGTGGCCGTTCCCCCGCCCCGGCCGGCGCGGCCGGAAGGGCAGGCAATCCCGCTCACCATCCTGTTCGAGGACCGCGACCTGATCGTGCTCGACAAGCCCGCCGGCCTCGTCGTCCATCCCGCGCCCGGCAACGAGGACGGCACCCTCGTCAACGCGCTGATCGCCCATTGCGGGACCGAGCTGGCGGTGGGCGGGGAGCAGCGCCCGGGCATCGTGCATCGGCTGGACAAGGATACCTCCGGGGTGATGGTGGCGGCGAAGACGGAGGTGGCGATGGCCGGGCTCGCCGCCGCCTTCGCCGGGCGCACGGCCGATCGCGCCTATCTGGCCCTGGTCTGGGGCTGCCCGACGCCCACCGCCGGGGAGATCGAGGGGGCGATCGGGCGCGACCCGCGCGACCGCAAGCGGATGGCGATCCGCCCGCACGGCGGCGGACGCGAGGCGTTGACCCGCTACCGCACCCTGCGCGCCTGGGCCAGCGGCGCGGTGAGCTTGCTGGAATGCCGACTGGCGACCGGGCGGACGCATCAAATCCGGGTGCACCTGGCGGCAAGCGGGCATCCGCTGGTGGGCGATCCGGTCTATCTGCGCCGGGTGCCGGCGCAGGCGCGCGGGCTGGAGGCGGGGCTGCGCGACCGGCTGCTCGATTTCCCACGCCAGGCGCTGCACGCGGCGCGGCTCGGCTTCGTCCATCCGCGCACCGGCGCGACCCTGGCGTTCGAGACCCCGCCGCCGCCCGATATGGTGGCTTTGCTGGCTGCCTTGGACGCCGCGGAGGGAGGGGCGCGGGAGGGGCAACCCTGACCTGCAAAAGGTCAGCGGTATTGACAGGACTGGATTAGTCCTGTATTAAGCGCGGCGTCGGAGGCGGATCGGCAAGCCCCTCCTCCGACGGTCGTCCGGCCTGCCTCCGCCGCTCAACGGACCAACGCAGCGGCAGGCAGCTCACCGAAACGTTTGACCCTTGCCATTTCATGGACTGTTATTCAGTCCACGGCGTCGCTGTCCTGTGCCAGTGTGATAGCGACACATCTGCACGCGACAACAACGCCGCCAGGCGAAAGGAGCCGATCGTGGCCTCTGCCGTCATCAACATCGCGCCCGAAGGCAATCTCACGCGGTATCTCCAGGAGATCCGCAAGTTCCCGATGCTTACCGCGGAGGAGGAGCTCGACCTCGCCCGCCGCTGGCGGGACAAGGAGGATATGGACGCGGCGCACAAGCTCGTGACGTCGCATTTGCGGCTCGTTGCCAAGATCGCGATGGGTTACCGCGGCTACGGCCTGCCGGTCGGCGAGCTGATCAGCGAAGGCAACGTCGGCATGATGCAGGCGGTGAAACGGTTCGATCCGGACCGCGGCTTCCGCCTCGCCACCTATGCCATGTGGTGGATCCGCGCCGCCATCCAGGAGTACATCCTGCATAGCTGGTCGCTCGTGAAGATGGGCACGACCGCCGCGCAAAAGAAATTGTTCTTCAATTTGCGCCGGCTGAAGGGCCAGATGCAGGCGATCGAAGACGGCGATCTGCAGCCCGAGCAGGTGGCGAAGATCGCGCACATGCTGGACGTGCCGGAACAGGACGTTGTCAGCATGAACCGCCGCCTCGCGGCGCCCGACCACAGCTTGAACGCACCGGTGCGCGCCGATTCGGAAGGCGAATGGCAGGACTGGCTGGTCGACGAGACGGAAAGCCAGGAAACCGCGATCGGCGATCGCGAGGAACTGACCGGGCGCAAGGCCCTGCTGGCGAACGCGCTGAAAACCTTGAACGAACGCGAACGCCACATCCTGATCGAACGGCGGCTTAAGGACAATCCAACCACGCTCGAAGATTTGTCGCAGCAATACAACATCTCGCGCGAGCGGGTGCGGCAGATCGAGGTGCGCGGGTTCGAGAAGCTGCAGAAGGCAATGAAGGCCGCGATCGCCGAGCAGCGGATGCAGGCCGCCGGGGCCGGACGGATCACGGCGGCGGAGGGCGCGGGCGCGCGCTAGACGACCAAAGACACCTCCACTGGGTGTTCAGGCGGCGACCGACGCGCCCGCACGGGCGCGTCGGCGCGTCAGGGCCGAGAACGTGATTGGGCCATGACAAGCACGCGTGACACGTCGGCCCCAGCAGCATAGATTCCCTCACAACCAGTGGAGGGAAGCTACGCCATGGCCGACAACGCCCCGCTGACGGCACGGGTGGTCATCCCAGACGACGTCACCCCGATCGCCCCGTTCGGCCTGCAGATGCGCGTGATGCTTCACAGCGCCGACACCGGCGGGCGCTTCTCCGCCATCCATTGCATCCACCGCCCCGGCGAGGGCCCGCCGCCGCACCTGCACCGCGAGCAGCAGGAGTATTTCCTGGTCCTTGCCGGCACCTACCGCATCCAGGTTGGCGACGCGCCGGCACGCGAGGTAGGACCCGGCACCCTGATCTTCGTTCCCAACGGCACGGTGCACAGTTTCAGTAACGTCGGCACCACTGACGCGGCGATGCTGGACTGGAGCCTGCCCGGCGGCCAGGACCGGTATTTCGAGGAGATCGACGCCTTGCAGGCCGGCGCCGGCTTCGATTTCGCGGCCATCGCAGAGGTGAACAGCCGGCACGCGACGGAGTTCCCCGGCGGCCATTGAAGGGGCGACGAATCCTCATCGTCCCGCGGCTGTCTCATTTCACCCCGGCGCAACCGCCCCCACCAGCTCCGCCAACGGCCAACGCGGCCGCGGCGCCACGTCCAACCGATCGACCAGCCCGAGCCGCAGCCGCTCGATCCCCGCCCAGGCCACCATGACCGCATTGTCGGTGCACAGCGCGGCCGGTGGTACCGCGAGTCCGAAGCCGCGCGCCGCCGTCGCTGCCCCCAGCGCCGCCCGAACCGCCCCGTTCGCCGCCACACCCCCGGCCACCACCAACAGCCCGGCACCCCCCGGGTAACGTTCCGCGAACATCTCCATCGCGTGCCCGACGCGATCCGCCAGCACCTCGGCCACCGCCGCCTGGAACCCCGCTGCCAGGTCGGCCGCCACGCCCCCCGCCAGCGCGCCCTCCCCGAACCGGGTCACCGCTTGCGCCACCGCGGTTTTCAACCCGGAAAAGCTGAAATCGCATCCCGCCCGCCCCAGCATCGGTCGGGGGAACGCGAACCGCCGCGGATCGCCCGCCGCGGCCAGCCGCTCCAGCGCCGGCCCGCCGGGCCAGGGCAGCCCAAGCAGCTTCGCCACCTTGTCGAACGCCTCCCCCGCCGCGTCATCGACGGTGCCGCCGAGGCGCACGTGCCGGCCCACCCCCTCCGCCGCCACGCACTGGCAATGCCCGCCGGAAATCAGCAGCAGCAGATACGGGAACGGCGCCCCGCCGGGCACCAGGCCAGGCAGCCGCGCGGTCAGCGCATGCGCCTCCAGATGGTTCACGGCGACGAAAGGAAGGCCAGCGGCCAGCGCGATCCCCTTGCCCATCTGGCTGCCGACGATCAAGCCGCCGATTAGCCCCGGCCCGATCGTTGCCGCCACCCCGCCGAGATCGGCGAATCCCAGCCCCGCCTGATCCATCACCCGGCGGACCAGCCCGGGCAGCAGCGCCAGATGCGCGCGTGCCGCAATCTCCGGCACCACGCCGCCGAACGGGGCGTGCTGCGCCTCCTGGCTGGCCACCAGCGCGGCCAGCACGCTGCCGTCGCCGGCGAGCACCGCCGCGGCGGTTTCGTCGCACGAGCTTTCAATTCCCAGCACCGGCCGCCTGTCCGCCAGGTCCATCAGTCCGGGGTTCTCCTCACGCCAGCCATGTCCGTCACCCTCATGACAACCCCACGCCCCTTTACCGTCCGCGCCCGACGGTAATAGGACAGGCCGATGAACCCGGCCACAGCGCCCGAGCCGCGCAGCCTCGGCCCGACCCCGTCGGCCACCGCGCCCGCGCAACCGGGAGGCGGCGCGGTGCCCGCCGGTGCGCGGCCGCTGCGCGTCGGCACCCGCCCCTCGCCGCTGGCGCTGATCCAGACCCGCGGTTTCATCGCGCTGTTCCGCGGCACCGGCGCAACCCTGCGCGACCGGGAGGGGGCGCAGGAGGTCGTCATCCGCACCACCGGTGATACCGTGCAGGACCGCCGGCTCGCCGACATCGGCGGCAAAGGGCTGTTCGCCAAGGAGATCCACGAAGCGCTGGCCGGCCACCGCATCGACTGTGCGGTGCACAGCCTCAAGGACCTGGAAACCGCTCTGCCGCCCGGCATCGTGCTCGCCTGCGTGCTATCGCGGGAGGACGCGCGCGACGCTCTGATCCTGCGCACCACCGCTGCCGGCCCGATCGACCCCAGACATCCCTTCGCCGCCCTTCCTGCGGGCGCGACCGTCGGCACCGCCTCGCTCCGCCGCCAGGCGCAACTGCTGCACGTCCGCCCCGACCTGCACGTGATGATGCTGCGTGGCAACGTGCAGACCCGGCTGGACAAGCTCGCTGCCGGTACCGCCGACGCCACCATGCTGGCCATGGCCGGGCTGCGCCGGCTTGATCTCGCCCATCATGCCGCCGTGGCGATCGATCCCGACGTCGTCGTGCCCGCCGCCGGCCAGGGCATCGTCGGCATCACCGTGCGCGCCGACGACACGGAACTGCGCACCTTGCTTGCCAGCATAGCAGACACGGAAGCAAGCTGCACCGCGGACGCCGAGCGCAGCCTGCTCGCCGCACTCGACGGCTCCTGCCGGACCCCGATCGGCGCCCACGCACGGTGCGACGCGAACGGCATGCTGCACCTGACCGGGCTGCTGGCACGCGCCGACGGCACCTACCTCGACCGCCGCCGCCTGAGCGGGCCGACAACCGACGCCATCCGCCTCGGCTTTGAACTTGGCGCCGCCCTGCGCAGCGACGCGCCGGCGGACGTGCTCGGCTGACGGCGGCCATGGCCCACCGGGGGGGCTCCGGATCGTGCGGGGCAAAAGCCAGGGGAGCGTTGCCCCCAACAGCCGCGATCTCCCCGGCGCGGCATGAACGTAGCCGACGTCTCTTATGTACGTGCTGATCACCCGTCCACTGCCGACCGGGGCGACGACTGCCGGCGCGGTTGCCGCTCTGGGCTTTGTTCCGCTGCTGGCGCCGGCGTTGGTCATTCGCCCGCGGGAGGTGGGAGCGCTACCGACGGATTTGGCTGCGATCGCGGTGACCAGCGGTAACGCGCTCCTGGGGCTGCCAGCTTTGTTGCATCGGGTGCCGTTGTTCGCGGTTGGCGATGCCACGGCTACCCGGGCGCGGGCCGCCGGGTTCGCCGATGTGACCAGTGCCGGTGCCGATGCGGCGGCGCTGGCGGGATTGCTGGCGCGGCGGGCGCCGCCGGGGCCATTGTTGCTCGCGGTTGGGGAAGGTCAGGGCGCGGCGCTGGAGCAGACGCTGCGTGCGCAGGGGCGGGAGGTACATCGCCGCGTGCTTTATGCCGCCGAGCCGGCGGCCGAGTTGCCGGTGGAGGCGGTGGCGGCATTGCGGTCCGGGACGGTGGCGGCGGCCTTGTTCTTTTCTGCCGAGACGTCGCGGGCCTTCGTTCGGCTCGCAGTGGCCGCGGGGCTTGCGGACGCCGTGGGCGCGGTGCGTGCTTGCGCTATCGGCGCACCCGCGGTCGTGGCATTACGGACTCTCCGCTGGCGCGAGATCCGCCAGGCCTCCCGCCCCACCCAGGATGCAATGCTCGCGCTGCTGCAATGACCGAACCCTCGCCCCCGTCCCGCTCGCCTGCGCCTGGCTCCGAGGCGGCGCTGGGGTCGAATGCCGTTCGTGACGCATCGCGCTCGGACCGCATGCCGGAGGCGGCGCCGGATCGTGCGGGTGCGGCGCCCGCGGATGAGGTCGTGGCCGCCCCCCCGAGCGGTGCCACGGCGCGTCCGGACACGAGCCAGGCTGGCGGGGAACCGTCTCCCCTGCCAGGGGCTGGAACGCCGGCTTCGGGGTTGCGACCGGGGCGGGGAACGGTGCCGAAGGAAACTTCGAACGGGACGACCGGAGCGGTTCGTCCGGGTCCCGGTATCGGCACTTCTGGCTCCGACGCGTCGGGCCCGAGCCCAGCGACCGGGCCGGCAGCCATCTCACACCCGGGCTCACCCACGGTCGCGCAGCCTGGTGACCCATCGTCCAACGGCAGTCCGGCCAAAGGGACATTGGCCCATGGGATATTGGCCCGTGGGATATCGGCCAGTGAGACATCTGCCCCTGGCGCCTCCGCGAGTGGCCCGCCGCCCGGCAGCTCACCGCTCGTCGCCGGGACGTCGCCGGCGGCCCGGCGGGGCGTCGGTCCCTGGCTGACCGCCGCCGGGTTCGTGATCCTGGCCGCCGGCCTAGTCTGGCTGTGGCAGCGTCATGCCGCGCTGCCGGGCGGGCAAGCGGCGCCGGTGGCCGCACTACGTGCCGAGGTCGCCGGGCTGCGCGCGACCCTCGCCCGCCAACATGCCGCCACCGCGGCGACGCTGGCCGTCCTGGCGCAACGGGCTACCACGCTGGAGCAGCGGCCATCCGCCGGCAGGCCCGAGCAGTCTGCCACACTTGCCCCGGAACTCGACGCCGCCAACGGGCGCATCACGGCGCTCACCCGGCAGACGGCGGCGCTGACGCAGCAGCTCGCCGCCCTCAGTGCGCAGGTTGGCGGCTTGTCGCAGCACCAGGACGGCGCCGCACAGCAGCTCGGCGGGCTCGCCCAGCAGGTCGCGAGCCAGGGTCAACACCTGGCCGCCTCGGATGAACGGGTGGCGGCGCTGGCGGCACGGCGCGACGCGCGGGCGGAGGCGACGCAGACTGCGGTCACCACGCTGCGCCAAGACCTGGCCGCCCAGCAGGCGACGGTCGCGACCTTGACGCGGCAGGTCGCCGCGCTCGCCAAGGCGTCGGGGCAGATCGCGCGGCTGGCGCAGATACAGGCCGCGCGCGCGGCGCTGGATGCGGGGCGTCCGCTGGGTGCGCTGCCCGGCGCGCCGCCGGCGCTCGCCCGTTTCGCCACCACCGCGCCCCCCACCGAGGCGGCGCTGCGCCTCGCCTTCCCCACCGCGTCCCGCGCCGCGCTGGCGGCGAGCCGGCCGTCCACCGCCGGGCAGCCGTTGCTCGACCGTCTCTGGACCCGGGCGCAGAACCTCGTGACCGTGCGCCAGGGTGACCGGGTGATCCTGGGCGACCCAGCCGCCGCGCCGCTGGCCACGGCGGCGGCGCGACTGCACGCCGGCGACCTGGCCGGGGCGGTCGCCGCGCTCGGCGCGTTGGAAGGTTCCGCGGCGGCGGCGATGGCGCCCTGGCGCGATCAGGCCCAGGCGGTGCTGGCGGCGCGCGCGGCGCTGGACCGCGCGGCGGCCGACCTCGCGGGCACGGACGGCTGATGCGCAGGGTGCTGGCCATCCTGCTTGTTGTCGCGGTGGTGCTGACGGCCGCCTGGTACGTCGCCGGACTGCCCGGCACCGTCACCGCGCGGATCGGCGCCACCACGATCGAGGCCTCGACCGCGGTGGCCGCGTTCGCCGCGGCGGTGCTGTTCCTGCTGCTGCATGTGCTGCTGCGCCTGCTCGTCGGGCTGTGGTACCTGCCGCGGCGGGTGCGCGTCTGGCGCGGCGCCCGCCATCGCCGGCTGGGCGAGACCGCCGCCACCAGCGCGATGGTGGCCCTGGCCGCCGGCGAGGCCGGCGACGCCCGCCACCACGCGGCCCGCGCCCGCCGCCTGCTCGGCGAGACCGCGCAGACTTTGTTGTTGTCCGCCCAGGCCGCCCGCCTCGCCGGCCGCCCGGAGGAGGCCGAAGCCGCGCTGCACGCCCTGACCCGCCGGCCGGAGACGGCATTCCTCGGCTTTCGCGGCCTGCTCCGCCGCGCCACCGAGCGCGGCGACTGGGACACGGCGGCGCGGCTCGCCCAGGCCGCCGAGGCAGCCCACCCGGGCGCGGTATGGCTGCGCGGCGAACGCACCCGGCTCGCGGTTCGCGCCGGCCGCTGGGAGGAGGCGCTGGCGCTGACCGACGCCGATGCACCGAAGGCCGCCCTCGGGGTTGGTGCGGCGGAGGCGGCGACTGATCCGGCGCGGGCGCGGATGCTGGCACAGCGGGCCTGGAAGGACGATCCGGCGCTGGCGCCGGCGGCACTCGCCTACGCGACCAGGCTGCGCGCGGCGGGGCGCGAGCGGCGAGCGCAGGCGGTGATCCGCCGCAGTTGGGCCCTGGCGCCGCACCCGGACCTGGCAGACTTCGCCCTCGCGCCGACAACCGACAAGCTGGCCCGAATGCGAGCCGCACAGCGCCTGGCCGCGGCGCGCCCGGACCATCCGGAGACGCACCTGCTGCTCGCCCGCACCGCGCTCGCCGCCGGCCTGTTCGGAGAGGCGCGCCGGCACGCCGAGGCGGCGGTTCAGACCGGGCTGACCCAGCGGCGGGTGTGGCTGCTGCGCGCGGCGATCGAGGAAGCAGCGGACGGCAGCACCGAAGCCGGCCGCGCCGCCCAGCGCGACGCCCTGCGCCACGCGGCGGAGGCCGACCCCGATCCGGTCTGGCGCTGCACCGCCTGCCAGGCCGTCGCCGCACGGTGGACACCTGCCTGCCCCGCCTGCGACGCCGCGGGAACCCTGCGCTGGTCGGAGACGCGCGCCGAACCCGTTGCTGACGGCTGCCGGCTGAACGCCATCCCGCGGTAGTTTCGATGCGGCTTCGCCTCCGCCGGCTTGTCCGCGCCCGCCGGGCGTCCTAACTGATCGGCCCATGAGCATCGACACCGAACCAAAATCGTCCGATCCGACCTCGGACCAGGCCGAGCCCGCCGCCCCGCCGCGCACCGCGGAGGAGCTGATGGCGGCTGCCACCGCCCGCATCGCGGCGCTGGAAGCCGAAGCCGCCGATTTCAAGGACCGCTGGGTCCGCGCCGAGGCCGAGATGGCCAACGTGCGCGCCCGTGCCCGCCGAGAGGTGGACGAGACGCGCCAGTACGCGGTGCAGAAGTTCGCCGCCGACGTGGTGGAGGCGGCGGAGAACCTGCGCCGCGGCCTCGACAGCCTGCCGCCGCCGCAGGCCGATGATCCCGCCGATCGTCGCCCGCCTGCGCGACGGGTTCGAGGGAGTGGAGCGCAGCTTCCTCGCCCTGATGGAGCGCAACGGGATCAAGCGCGAGGACCCCACCGGCCAGATGTTCGACCCAAATTTCCACCAGGCGATGGCCGAGCAGGAAAGCCCGGCCCATGCCCCGGGCACCGTGATCCAGGCCTGGACCCCGGCCTGGACCCTGCATGGGCGGCTGTTGCGCCCGGCGATGGTGGTCGTGGCCAAGGCGCCGCTGGCCGAGCTTTCCGGCGGCGGAGGGCACGGCTGAAGCCACGCCTGCGGGCGGAAAATACGCCGCGCCCCGGGGCGGCGGCCCTTGCCGCGCGGCAGCCGGCTCAATACATCCGCAAAGACAAAAATCCACTCTTAGGGACGCAGGCGGTGCCTCGGGCCACCGACGTCCGCTGCAAGGAGCACGACATACATGAGCAAGGTCATCGGGATCGACCTCGGCACCACCAATTCCTGCGTCGCGATCATGGAGGGCAAGGATGTCCGCGTGATCGAGAACGCGGAGGGCGCCCGCACCACCCCCAGCATGGTCGCCTTCACCGACAGGCGGCGAACGGCTGGTCGGCCAGTCGGCCAAGCGCCAGGCGGTCACCAACCCGACCAACACGCTGTATGCCATCAAGCGCCTGATCGGCCGGCGCTTCGACGATCCGATGGTGGACAAGGACAAGGGCCTGGTTCCCTACAAGATCGTCCGCGGCGACAACGGCGACGCCTGGGTGGAAGCGCGCAGCGAGAAATACGCCCCGTCCCAGATCAGCGCCTTCATCCTGGGCAAGATGAAGGAGACCGCGGAGGCCTATCTCGGCGAGCCGGTCACCCAGGCGGTGATCACCGTCCCGGCCTACTTCAACGACAGCCAGCGCCAGGCCACCAAGGACGCCGGCCGCATCGCCGGCCTGGACGTGCTGCGCATCATCAACGAACCGACCGCCGCCGCGCTGGCGTACGGCATGGACAAGAAGGGCGCCGGCACGATCGCGGTCTACGACCTCGGCGGCGGCACCTTCGACATCTCCGTGCTGGAAATCGGCGACGGCGTGTTCGAGGTGAAGTCCACCAACGGCGACACGTTCCTGGGCGGCGAGGATTTCGACCAGCGGGTGATCGACTGGCTGGCCGACGAGTTCAAGCGCGAGCAGGGCATCGACCTGCGCCGTGACCGGCTGGCGCTGCAGCGCCTGAAGGAAGCCGCGGAGAAGGCGAAGATCGAGCTGTCGTCCGCCAAGGAGACCGAGATCAACCTGCCGTTCATCACCGCCGACGCCTCCGGGCCGAAGCACCTCGTGATGAAACTCTCGCGCGCCAAGCTGGAACAACTGGTCGACGACCTGATCCAGCGCACCCTGGAGCCTTGCCGCGCCGCGCTGAAGGACGCCGGCGTGACGGCCGGGGAGATCAACGACGTGATCCTGGTCGGCGGCATGACCCGCATGCCCAAGGTGATCGAGGCGGTGAAGCAGTTCTTCGGCCGCGATCCCGCCCGCAACGTGAACCCCGACGAGGTGGTGGCGATCGGTGCGGCGGTGCAGGCCGCAGTGCTCAAGGGCGACGTCAAGGACGTGCTGCTGCTGGACGTGACGCCGCTGTCGCTCGGCATCGAGACCCTGGGCGGCGTGTTCACCCGGCTGATCGAGCGCAACACCACCATCCCGACCAAGAAGTCGCAGACCTTCTCCACCGCCGACGACAACCAGCAGGCGGTGACCATCAAGGTCTACCAGGGCGAGCGGGAGATGGCGGCCGACAACAAGCTGCTCGGCAATTTCGACCTGACCGGCCTGCCGCCGGCGCCGCGCGGCGTGCCGCAGATCGAGGTGACGTTCGATATCGACGCCAACGGCATCGTTTCGGTGCAGGCGAAGGACAAGGCCACCGGCAAGGAGCAGCAGATCCGCATCCAGGCCTCCGGCGGCCTGAACGAGGCCGAGATCCAGCGCATGGTGAAGGAAGCCGAGGCCAATGCCGCGGCCGACAAGCAGCGCCGCGAACTGGTCGAGGCACGCAACCAGACGGAAGCGCTGGTGCATCAGGTGGATCGCAGCCTGAAGGAAGCCGGCGACAAGGTGGGTGCGCAAGACAAGGGCGAGGCGGAGGCGGCCCTGGCCGCCGCACGCAGCGCCCTGGAAGGCACCGACGAGGCAGCCATCAAGCAGGCCGGCGAACGGCTGAGCCAGGCGGCGATGAAGCTTGGCGAGGCGATGTACAAGGCCCAGTCGGCCGGCGGAGGCCCCGCCGAGCCTGGCGCGGCCGGTCCGCAGGCCGGCGGCGCGCCACCCGACGAGAAGGTGGTGGACGCCGAGTTCGAGGAAGTGGACGACAAGCGGAAATCCGCCTGATTTCCATGCTCCGGCGACGGCATCCCGTCCGCTCGCAACGCGCCCGCGTGCCCCCGCACGCGGGCGCGCGGCGTTCCGCGGTCGTTTCCGCCCCGATCGGTTCCACCGGGGTCATTTCCACCGTGGTCATTTCCTCCGGTCCGACGAAAACCGACGCGATGAAAGACTGAGATGGCGAAGCAGGATTATTACGCCACCCTGGGCGTGCCGCGCGACGCCGGCGCCGAGGATCTCAAGAAGGCCTACCGCAAGCTCGCCATGCAGTTCCACCCGGACCGCAACCCAGGGGACAAGCAGGCCGAGGCGCGCTTCAAGGAGGTCAGCGAAGCCTACGACGTACTGAAGGACGAGCAGAAGCGCGCGGCCTACGACCGCTTCGGCCATGCCGCCTTCGAGCAGGGCAACGGCGGCGGCGGCCCGTTCGGTGGCGGATTCGATTTCTCTGGTGCCGGCGGGCTGGGCGACATTTTCGATCAGGTGTTCGGCGACTTCATGGGCGGCGGCGCCCGACGGGGCAGTGGTGGAGGACGGGGGCGCGCCGGGGCCGATATCCGCCAGGCGGTGGAGATCGATCTCGCCGAAGCATTCGCCGGCACGAAAGCCCCGATCCGTATTGCCACCCGCGTGACCTGCGAGGCCTGCGCCGGCACCGGATCGGAAGATAAGGCACGCAACAGCGGCGACACCTGCGCGACTTGCCAGGGGCATGGCCGGGTGCGCGCCCAGCAGGGGCTGTTCCTGGTGGAGCGCACCTGTCCCACCTGCGGCGGCTCCGGTCGGGTGATCCGCAATCCATGCCGCATCTGCCGCGGCGCCGGCACGGTGCAGCGGGAGCGCAGCCTGACCATCACGATTCCCGCAGGGGTGGAGGACGGCACCCGCATCCGCCTCGCCGGCGAAGGCGAAGCGGGCGCCGCCGGCGCCCCGGCGGGCGATCTTTATGTCCATGTCGCCGTCCGGCCACACCCGATCTTCCACCGCGAGGGTGCAAACCTCATCCTGCGGGTGCCGCTGCGCATGACGCTCGCCGCGCTCGGCGGGGAGATCGAGGTGCCCTCGATCGACGGCAGCAAGACCAAAGTGAAAATCCCCGCGGGCACCCAGACCGGCGAGCAGATGCGGCTGCGCGGCAAGGGGTTTTCGGTGCTGCGTAGCGCCGCCCGGGGCGATCTGTTCCTGCAGGTGATGGTGGAAACTCCGCAGCACCTGACCCGCCGCCAGCGCGAACTGCTGGAAGCGTTCGAGACAGACGCCGAAAAGGGCGACAAGCACCACCCCGAAAGCGAAGGCTTCTTCGCCAAGGTGAAGGAATTCTTCGAAGGCGGCCGCGGCTGAGCCTGCGCGCCGTAGTGCGAACCGCCCGCGGGCCGCGGCGTCGCGTGCCCTTCGCCGCCCTGCCGCCCCGCCGGCATCCCCGGGCGTCGCGGTAGTATCCCCCCAACGGCGGCGCCTCGCGCGTATCGTGTGCTTCGTTATCGCTGTTTTTCTCGTCGGAATGGCGTAGCATCGGCATCGGCCGGGCGCGTCCCCGCCGCTCCCGGCCGGCGGGCCGGCGAGCATGCCCCGCCCGCGCCCGAGGGCGGCGGCGTTTGCGACGAAAGGGGCCACCCATGCCATTCGATGGTTCGGAGTATTGCCCGGGTTCCGGTCCGACGGAGGCGGCGCTGCCGCCGGCTGCCGGGACGTCCTGGCTGCGCGGCTTGGCGGAGCGGTTGCGCGCCCGTCCGCTCTGGGCTTTCGCCCCCGGCGAGGTCCGTCCGGAGGTCACGCCGACGCACCTGCTGCGCGCCGCCCGCGCGCTGATCGAGCAGGAGGATCGCTGGGTGCAGGGGCGTTACGAAACCCTGCGCGGCCGGCGCTGCGCGATGGGCGCGCTGCAGGCCGCGGCGCGGGTGCTGCGCCATCCCGGGGCGTTCGACCAGGCGCGCGACTATCTGCGCACCGAGGCGCTGATCCGCGGCTACAGCCATGTCGAAAAGATGAACGACCGCTCGACCCACGCCGAGGTGCTGGCCGCGTTCGACCACGCAATCCGCCGGGCCGAGGCGGGCGGGCACGGCTGACCCGCCTTCTCGCCGGAAGTTGATAGCGGACGCGGCCGCGCCGGCCGGCCCGCGGGGATGGTTGGCGCACTTGCCGGGCGTGCCAGGCCCGACGGATCGCGCCGCCGCGAGCCGGCGAACCTGCCATGCCAGATCAGGCGAGATGCCGCACCCGGGCGCCATGGCCTGCCCGGACTGTGGCGCCCAGGTGTGACCTGTGGCACCGGGGCAACAGGTGGGCTCAAACCGAGCCGCCCCTCTCGTCTTGGCGCCTGGACAGGACTATCAATAGCCAAGCGGAACCGGACTGTTGCGCCGGGTGTCCGATCCGATTGAAGCGGATGGTCGTGCCGTTCGGGGCACCGCCGCCGGGCTGCAGACGTTAACGAGGAGAAAACAGATGAACCTTCGGACCGCGCTTCTGGCGGCCACCGTGCTGGCAGCTCCCATGGTAGCCGGCTCTGTCGCCGCGCTGGCGCAGCCGGTGACCGGCCCCTATGTCAGCCTCGGCGCCGGCGTGAACCTCAAGCAGGATCTCGACGTCAAGTCGGGTGGCAACCTGCAATCCGAGGTCGGCCCCGCCTTCGTGGGCGCGCTGGGCTATGGCTTCGGCAACGGGTTCCGCGCCGAGCTTGAGGGCAACTACTATAACAACAAGTTCAACAAGGTCAGCGGTGCCTCCGGTTTCAGCTCTGCCGGTGGCCGTGAGCAGCTCTACGGCGTGATGGTGAACGGCTACTACGACTTCAACGGCCTGATCCCGATGGTCACGCCCTATGTCGGTATCGGCGCCGGCTACGAGTGGGCCAACGAACAGGGCCTGAAGGCCTATGGTCCGGGCGGCAGCTTCAATGCCTCGAACAACACCGAGGGCTCCTTCGCCGCGCAGGCGATCCTGGGCGCCTCGATGCCGCTGACCGCCATTCCCGGCCTGTCCCTGACCGCCGAATACCGGTTCATGGCGCTGGTCGGCGATCGCTCGTACAGCGGCACCGAGACTTCGCCGACCGGTGTGGTCAGCCCGGCCTCGATCAAGCTCGGCAACGATTACAACCATACCTTCCTGATCGGCGTCCGGTACGACTTCGGCGCGGCGCCGCCTCCGCCGCCGGCCCCGGCGCCGGCCCCGATCGCCGCGCCCGCCCCGGCGCCGGCCCGTTCCTATCTCGTGTTCTTCGACTGGGATAAGGCGACCCTCACCGGCCGCGCCCGCCAGATCATCCACGAAGCGGCGGAGAACTCGACCCACGTCCAGTACACGCAGATCGAGGTGAACGGCTACACCGACACCTCCGGCAGCGCGAAATACAACATGGGTCTGTCGATCCGCCGCGCCGACGCGGTCGCCGGAGAACTGGTGCGTGACGGCGTGCCCAAGAGCGCCATCGCCATCCACGGCTTCGGCGAAACCCACCTGCTGGTGCCGACCGGCCCGGGTGTGCGCGAGCCGCAGAACCGCCGCGTCGAGATCATCATCCAGTGACGCCTCGCCGCCACACGGCTACCTGAGGAACGGGGCGCCTTCGGGCGCCCCGTTTTCGTTGTACTTCGGCAGGGTGCACCACTCCCTTGTCAGACGCCGCCGATCCGCCTTTAAGCGTTGGCGGATACCGCGCTGAGCGGAAGCAGGAGACGAAGACGCATGCGCTTTCTTGGTGCCTGGCTGGGCGCGGCGGCGCTGGTCGCCATCCTCCTGACGATGCCGGAGGGCGCACGTGCACAGCCGATCCAGGGTCCTTATGTCGGCGCCGGCGCCGGCCTGGACCTGCCGCAGAACACCATGGCCACGCCGCCCACTTCAGGCTTCGGCACCGGGCGGCTCCGCTTCGAGCGGAACGACGGCTTCGCCCTGCTCGGCAGCGCCGGCTACGCGCTGGGCGACGGCTGGCGGTTCGAGGTCGAAGGCGATTACGCCCGCACCGGGATCGAGGGCCTGACCCGCACCCCCCTGCCGAGCAGCACCAGCGGGCGGATGCAGACCTACGGGGTCATGGTCAACGCGCTCTATGACCTCGACATCGGCAACCGCTACGTCTTCCCCTATCTCGGCTTCGGGGCAGGCTACATGTGGTCGCATCTCGACAGTTACGGCACCGCCGAAGCGGGGTCCGCCGCGGTGTTCCACAGCAACGCGACCTCGGGCGCCTTCGCCTGGCAGGCAATCCTGGGGTCGGCATTCCCGGTCCCGAACATGCCCGGCCTGTCGCTCACTGCCGAATACCGGTTCCGTGACATCACCAGCGGCGAGACCTTCGCGGGCACCGGCACCGGCGGGACGCCGGGGACGCTGAAGCTCGGACCGCAATTCGATCACCGGTTCCTGCTCGGCGTGCGCTACGCCTTCGACGTGCCGCCGCCGGCGCCCCCGGCCACCGCCGCGGTATCGCCCGCAGCACCGGCGGCGGCCCCCGCCCCGGCGCCGGAACGCACCTACCTCGTGTTCTTCGACTGGGACAGCGCCGCGTTGACGACCCGCGCCCGCGCAATCGTCCACGCCGCGGCCGAGAATGCCGCCCGGGTGCAGGTCACCCGCATCATGGTGAATGGCTATACCGACACCTCCGGCAGCGTGGCCTACAACCGGGCCTTGTCGGAACGTCGGGGCCGGTCGGTGGCGGCCGAGCTGGTGCGCGACGGCGTGGCGGCGCGCACGATCGTCATCCGCGGCTACGGCGAAACTCACCCGCTGGTACCCACCGGCCCCGGCGTGCGGGAGCCGCAGAACCGGCGGGTCGAGATCATCCTGCACTGAGCTGAGAACGAACGCGGGACCGCCCGTCGCCAGCCAGAAGGCCGGCGGGCGGGTGTGCCCGCGCGCAATGCGCGCCGCAGCACACAGGTACGCGCCCGACAGCCCAGGGGTTGCGCGCGCGGGCATCGTTCTGTAGCGTCCGCTCCAGAAAAACCTGGGAACCACGCTCGGTATGGCGCGACCACGCGGCTTCGACGAGGCGACGGTGCTGGATGCGGCGATCGGCCGCTTCTGGGCGGATGGCTATGCCGCCACCTCGGTACGCGAGCTCGGCGCCGCGATGGGCCTCGGCCCGGCCAGCCTGTACAACTGCTTCGGCGACAAGCGCACGCTGTTCGTCCGCGCGCTTGACCGCTACCTCGATGTCTCGATGCGCGCACGGATCAAACGCCTGGAGCGCGAACTGCCACCGCGGGCGGCGATTGCGGCGTTCCTCGCCGACATCGTCGCGCTGTCGCTGGGTGACCGGCGCGGCTGCCTGCTGGTGAACACCGCGGTTGAGCTTGCCGCTCACGATTCCGAGATCGGCGCCGTCGTCGCTGCGCGGCTGGGCGAGCTTGAAGCCTTCTTCCGCCGCGCCATCGGCGCCGGCCGGCGTGACGGCACGATCGCCGCCACGACAGAGCCCGTCGGCCTGGCGCGGCTGTTCGTTGCGACCGTGATCGGCTTGCGCGTGCTGGCCCGCGCACGGCCCGACCCAGACCTGCTGCGCGACATCGCCGACCAGGCGCTGGCCGTGCTCGACCCCCCGGCCCCGGAGAGACCGCAATGATCGACCTCTACTACTGGACCACGCCGAACGGCCACAAGATCACGATGTTCCTGGAGGAAGCGGGGCTCGACTACCGCATCGTCCCGGTCGATATCGCCAAGGGCGAGCAGTTCCGCCCCGAGTTCCTGGCGGTCGCGCCCAACAACCGCATCCCCGCCATCGTCGACCACGCACCCGCCGGCGGCGGGGCGCCGGTGTCGCTGTTCGAGAGCGGGGCGATCCTCCTCTACCTCGCCGACAAGATCGGCCGCTTCGTCCCCGCACCCGCGCAGGTGCACGCGCGCGCCGAGGCGTTGCAATGGCTGTTCTGGCAGATGGGCGGCCTCGGCCCGATGGCCGGACAGAACCACCATTTCGTCCAGTACGCGCCGGAGCCGATCCCCTATGCGATCGACCGCTACGTCCGGGAAACGAACCGACTGTACGGCGTGCTGAACCGCCGCCTCGCCGACCGCGACTTCATGGCCGGCGCCGACTACACCATCGCCGACATGGCGACCTATCCCTGGGTCGTACCGCACAAGCGCCAGCGCCAGGATCTGGCGGAGTTCCCGCACATCGCCCGCTGGTTCGGCGCCATTCGCGCCCGCCCAGCGACGATGCGCGCCTATGCCAAAGCCGAGCAGATCAACACGACGCCGACGGTGAACGAAGCCTCCCGCGCGGTGCTGTTCGGCCAGACCGCAGACGTCACGAAGAGAGGCTAGGCCCATGGCGCGCGAACTCTACGAACTTGTCGGTGCCGACCCAGAGCGTCGCTTCAGCCCGTACTGCTGGCGCGCGCGGCTGGCGCTCGCGCACAAGGGGCTCGATGCCGCGCCGGTGCCGTGGCGCTTCACCGAAACCGAACGGCTGGCCTTCGCCAACCACGACAAGGTGCCGGTACTGGTGGATGGCGAGACAGCGGTAGGTGATTCCTGGGCGATCGCGGAGTATCTCGACCGCGCCTATCCCGACCGCCCGTCCCTGTTCGGGGGCGCGAAGCCTGCCATCCGCTTCATCACCGCCTGGACCGATCAGATCGTGAATCCGGCATTGGTCCGCCTGATCGTGAGCGATATCGAACCACTGCTCGACCCCGGCGCGCGCGCCTATTTCCGCACCAGCCGGGAGGCCAGGCTCGGTGCGACCCTGGAACAGGTCACCGCAGGGCGGGAGGAGCGGCTGCCGGAGTTCCGCCGGCTGCTGGCACCGCTGCGCAGCGCGCTGCGCGCCCAGCCCTTCCTCGGCGGCGCTGCGCCCGACTATGCCGACTACGCCGTCTTCGGCTCGTTCCAGTGGGCGCGCGCGGTGAGCCCACTTCCCCTGCTCGCCGCTGACGACCCCGTGTGCGACTGGCGCGAGCGCCTGCTCGACCTGTTCGACGGCCTCGCGCGGAAGAACCCCGGTTTCGACACCTGATCCACCCGGAGGGAACCACGATGTCCACCCCGCTCACCGGCATCCGCGCCTGCGTGTTCGACGCCTACGGGACCTTGTTCGACGTCGCCGCCGCGGCGGCCGCCTGCCGCGACGTGCTGGGCGAGCGCGCCGGCCCGCTCGCCGCGCTGTGGCGGGACAAGCAGTTGCAGGTACTCCTGGCTGCGCGGCCTGGGCGGCACCTATGTCGATTTCTGGCAGGTGACGCAGGACTCGCTCGATTTCACTCTGGAAACGATGGGCATCGCGCCCGCCGGCGTGCGCGATCGGCTGCTGGGGCTGTACCGTCACCCTGGACGCGTTCCCCGAGGTGCCCGGCGTGTTACGCGCGTTGCGCGACGCAGGCTTCGCCACCGCGATCCTGTCCAACGGCTCGCCGGCGATGCTGGCGAGCGCGGTCGAGGGCAACGGGCTCGGCGCGCTGTTCGACGCCGTGATCTCGGTCGACGAGGTGGGCGTGTTCAAGCCGCACCCGTCGGTCTATCGGTGCGCACTGGATCGGCTGGGCGTGCCGGCCGCCGCAGTATCGTTCCAGTCCTCCAACGCCTGGGACGCGCACGCGGCCTCGGCGTTCGGGATGCGGGCGGTGTGGTGCAACCGTTACGACCAGCGGCGAGAACGGCTGCCGGGGGCGCCGGACCGGGAGATCCGCACGCTCGCCGAACTGCCGCCGTTGCTGGCGCCGTAGCGCCGGCTACGCGTCCGCGGCCTCGTCCGCCAGCGGCCGGTCCTCGACGCCGGAGGCCTGGACCAGTGCCTTGGGATTGGAGATCAGCAGCCTGCCGCGGCGCAGGCGGACGATCCCCTCTTCCCGTAGTCCGCGCAGAGTGCGGCTCACATGTACCGCTGTCAGCCCCACCGCCTCGCCGATCAGAGCCGAGACTCAGCGGCAGGTCGATGATCTCGCCCGGGCGGTACGGCAGTTCGTGGCGCTGGCGGAAATAGAGCTCGATCAGCAGATGCGCGAGGCGCGCCCGCGCGTGGCGGCCGGTACTGTTCACCAGGTGATCGTGGGCACGCGCCTCGTGGACCGCGATCAGGTGCGACAGATACGCGGCGACCGCTGGGTCGGCCCCGATCAGCGCCTCCAGCCCCGGGCGCGGCAGCGGGCAGAGGCCCACCGCGGTCACCGCCAACGCCGACTGCGGACGCGGCATGACCGGATTGGCCTGGAATCCGAAGAACCCGCCGGGCAGCACATAGTCCAGCACCACCCGACGCCCGTCCTCCAGCGCCGCGGTCAGCGCCACCCAGCCCTCCAGCAGGGTGAAGTATTCGCCGCAACGTTCCTGCTCTGCATAGATCGTCGTCCCCGCCGGCAGGCGGCGGGGCGGTTGCTTCAGCAGCGCGACACGATCGATCGCCGTCGTCGCCAGAGGGGCACAGACGGTGTGCGCCCGGGCCGGACAGGCAAGGCACCCGTTGCGCCGGGCCACGACCTCGCGCGTCGGCATTGTGAGCCGAGGCAGCGGGGGCGCCGTGTCGGGCGCTGGCATGAAGACGGCCTCCGGGTCTCAATTGACATGGATTAATGCGTACGGGTCCCGCCGGGGTCAATCTGACCTCCGGTTCGCGGCGTGCGGGCCGCCAACGGGAGTGAAGAACATGGACGAAAGCAAGGACCTGTTCGGAGCCTTGACGGCAACCGCACTGCGCGACGGCAGTCTGAACGGCGCTCGCGCGATGCTCGCGATGGAGGGCGCGGCGCTGGCGGCGATGACCCCGCTCGCGCACGGCTGGCTGCGTCGACGCGAGGAATCGCTGACGGCGGCGCGGCGCCTGCTCGACAGCCTGGGTGCGGCAACCGACCCGATGGGGGCCATCCAGGCGCAGCAGCTCTGGTGGACCGGCGCCACCGAGCGGCTGACGGAAGACGCCGGCGCCTGGGCGCAGTTCGGCATGGCGCTGCTGCGCATGAGCGACACCGGGGTGCCACCAACGGGGCAGGTCGTGCCGGTGCCGCGCTCGCGCACGGCGGAGATCGCCGCCGCCTGATCCGGCCTCGTCGGTCGGCGCCCGGCACGCTTGCCCGGCTTGCGCGTCGCGGCGTGGCCCCTTACCCCGGCCGCGGGCGCACCCTGCGCCCGCGAGAGAAGGAGCCGTGCCGCCATGAAGATCACCCGCTTGCGCACCGAGGTGGTGCACCTGCCGGTCGACCCGCCGATCCTGACCGCGATCCTGGGCTCGATCCGCTCCGCCGATTGCGTCCTGACCTTCCTCGAGACCGACGAGGGCCTCGTGGGCGAAGGGCTGGTATGTTCCATCAACAACCGCCGCCTGCCCGTGATCCACACGATGATCCGCGAGCTCGAGGACCTGGTGATAGGGCTCGACCTGCGCGAGGGCGGGACGCTCAACGCGCGAGCCTGGAAGGAGCTCAATTTCCTCGGTTACGAGGGCGTTTCCATCGTCGGCCTGGCGGCGATCGACAACGCGCTATGGGATCTGCGTGGCAAGGCGGCGGGGCTGAACGTCGCGCATCTGATCGGCGCCTGCCGACCCGCCCAGCCCACCTACGCGAGCGGCGGGCTGTGGCTCGGCGCCTCGATCGACGAGCTACAGAAGGAAGCTGCGGGCTTCGTCGCGCGCGGCTTCCGCGCGATGAAGACGCGTGTCGGGCCGACCGAGCCCGAAAAGATGGTCGCCCGGGTGCGCGCGGTGCGCGAGGCGGTGGGTCCGGACGTGGCGCTGATGGTCGATGCCAACCAGCAGATGTCGGTGAAGCAGGCGATCCGCATCGGGCGGATGATGGAGGAGCTCGACCTCACCTGGTTCGAGGAGCCGGTGATCTGCCACGACCATGACGGCGAGGCGGCGATCGCCGCGGCGCTCGATACGCCGATCGCCTCGGGGGAGACCGTCTATACGCACCGCGGCGTGCTGACGATGCTGGCCGCGAACGCCGCCGACGTGATCATGCCTGATTTGCAACGCATGGGTGGGCCGACGGAGTTCCTGAAGGCGGGGCACCTGTGCGAGGCGTTCCACGTCCCCTGCGCCTCGCATCTGTTCCCGGAAATGAGCCTCGCGCTGCTCGCCGCGCTGCCCGGCGGGCACTACCTGGAACACATGCCGTGGTTCGAGAAGATCTACCGGGAGCGGATCGAACTCGACGCGGACGGGAACGCCGTCGTGCCAGAGCGGCCGGGCTGGGGCTTCAGCTTCGATCCAGCGGCAATCGCCCGCTTCCGGGGCTGATCCCGCGCAGGTATGGTTACGACATCGGTCGCAGGCGGCCAGGGGCGGCAGCCCCCCTGGCCTCCCCTGGCCTCCCTCGCTATCGGGGCAGGCCGGCGGGTTTCCCGCCCCAGGATCACGGCCAGGATATTCAATGTGGCGAAGCAGGTCATGAACGCCGCCACCTTGTTGAAGCTGCCGCCGAAGGCGCCCACCATCAGCCCGGCAACCAGTGGACCGAAGCTGGTCACGATGCGCGCGCTGCCGGTGCAGAAGCCGACGGCGGTCGCACGGACCTGCGTCGGGAACAGTTCGGGCAGGTAGATCGCGAAACCGGAGAACACACCGAAGACGAAGAACCCGAAGAGGGGCAACAGGACGGGGTACCACGGCTGGTAGGTCGGCAAGCCCAGGTACAAAGTCAGACTGGCCGCAATCGTGCCGACGCTATAGACCACGATGGTTCCGCGCCGGCCGATCGCATCGGCGGTAAAGCCGAACACGATGTAACCCAGCACGCCGCCGAAGCTCCAGAGCATGATCCCGCGGCTGACGAATGGAACGGCGGCGGCGCCGACGTATCCGTTCTTCTGTACCATCAACGACAGGATGGTGGGCAACCAGATGTTGGTGGTCCAGATCGCGAGGAGGGTGCCAAGGCCGAACAGCATCCCGACCATGGTGTTGTAGCGATGCTCGCGGGTGAACAGTTGCATCGGCACGAAGCGCATAAACTCGCGGTCGTCCGTCGCAGTCCGCTGCGTGGCGACAATGGTGCGGCGGCGGTCGCGCACCGCTTCGAAGCGATCGGGCTCGATCATGCGCCGGCGGATTACCGCAAGCAGCAACGCGGGCACCAGCCCGATGAAGAAGACCATGCGCCACCCGTAGCTTCCGACCAGACCATAGGCCAAGGCGCCCAGGAAGGTGCCGAGCGCGCCGCCCGTCATCATCACGCCGGCGATCTTCGCCCGATGCGTCTCGCCCAGGGTCTCGGCAAGCAGCGGGATGCCGACCATCAGCTCGGCGCCGGTGCCGAGGCCGGCCAGGAAGCGATAGGCGCCGAATTCCCAAGACATTGTGCGATACCCCCTGCAGCGCCGTGAACACGCTGTAGATCAGGATGCTGAACGCGAGTGCCCGAACCCGGCCGATGTAGTCGGCAATGATGCCGAACAGGAAGCCGCCGAAGGCCCAGCCCAGCAGCCCGGCCATGCTGAGCAGCCCGCCTACCCGGCCGAACAGCGCCAGCGGCGGGTGGCCGCCGAGCAGTTCTGTGAGCGCCGGCCGGAGCACCAGCGCGTAGAGACCGAAATCCGCCGAATCGAGCGTCCAGCCAAGCCAGACCACGAAGAAGACCAGCCATTGGTAGCGCGGGTGACGGCGCGGAGCCCGGTCGGCTGCGCGATCGCAGTGCCGAATTCGTTCATTGGCGTTGTCCCTCCCTGGATGTGAAGCTGGGATCGGACTCCGTTCGAGGGACGGTGCTGCCATGTTTGCCGGCTGCAGCCAACTCGCCCACGACACCCCGGGGTCGGCGCACTGCGATCGTCACACGATACCGGGCCGGGTCCGGTCGTCGTCGATCAACACCTGCGGTTCCGGGCGAAGAATGACGAACCGGCCACGGGCCGAGTTCGATTACATCTGACAGCGAGTTATGTCAATATCGGATATTAGATATGCGCTCGTTCCGTGCACGCGATGCCTTGCCCCTCGGGCTACGCCGCCCGGCCCTGGCGGCCGTCAAGTCGGCAACTTTCTTCGATATGCGCGGCCAGCGCGTCGGCAACTTTCTGGCCGGCGCCGCGGCCCCGAACCAGCACGATGCCATAGTCGGGCAGCCCCGGCAGCCCTTCCTCCGGCCGCACGGGCCGCAACCCGTCCGGCAGCCACGCCTGGGCCGAGACAGTGACCGCGAGCCCGGCCAGCACCGGCGCGTGGGTGCCGACCTGCGAGCCGGAGGTATAGGCGATGCGGAATCGCCGTCCGGCGCGTTCCAGCGCCTGCACCGCCGCCCGCCCCCAGTCGCAGCCGCGCCGTTCCGCCAGCGGATCGGGGCTGGCCAGCGCCAGCGGCAGCGGGTCGAGCCGGTGCGGCGCGTAGCGGGTGGACGTGACCCAGACAAGCTGTCCGCGCCAGAGCAGAACGCCCGTCAAGCCGCGCGGTTCGGTGCCATCCGACAGCAGGGCGAGATCGAGTTCGCCGTGCTTCAGCCGTTCCACCAGCGCGCTCGACGGTTCGCACAGGACATCGACCTGCACGGCAGGATGGGTATCGGCGAAGCGCTTCAGGACCGGGGGCAGGTAGCCGAAGGCATAATCGTCCGGCGTGCCGAGGCGGACGGTACCGGCGATCTGCGGGGCGCGGAAGGTCGCCACGACCTCGTCGTTCAATGCCAGGATTTGACGGGCGCGGCCGAGCAGGAACTGGCCGTGCGGGGACAGCTCGATGCTGCTGCCCTGGCCCCGGTGCAGTACCGGCCGGCCCAGTATTTCCTCCAACCGTTTGATCTGCATTGAGACGGCAGACTGGGTACGCCCGACCAGGTTGGCGGCTTCGGTGAAGCTGCGGCCTTCGGCGATCAGGACGAAGGCGCGGAGCAGGTCGGGATCGATCGTCGCGGACTGGCTCATGACATCAATATAGGTGATCTATAGCATCACAACAATTCGTTTTTCTGATGCCGCCGGCACGCCTATCTCGTGACTGTCCGAAACATCTGCTGGTCCGGGAGGTCCCCATGTCCGGCTCGTCGCGCATCGCTGCGTTCTTCGCTCCCGATCTGCCTGCCGCGCCTGGCGGCGGGGCCTGGGCCGTCCCGGTCCCGCGACGCGGATGGCCGCGGGTTGTCAGCCGGCTTGGGCTGGTCGTGGCGTCGCTGTACGCGGCCTGGCGGCGGCAGCGCTCGCGGGCGCGGATCACGACTTTGGACGCCCACCTGCTGCGCGATATCGGCGTGACCTTCGCCGAGGCCGAGCACGAGGCGAACAAGCCGTTCTGGCGCGTCTGAGCGCCACCGCGCCCCCGTCCGCAAAAAGTGGAGGGAGCACGCGGTGGCTCAGACGTGCGGCATCACATGCTCGGCGGCGAGGCGCATCGCAGCCGCGCACGCCGCCGGGTCGATGCCGCCGATGTTGAACCACAGCGCGAACTCGGTCAGGCCGAAGCGGCGTTTCATCGCGCGCAGGCTTTCGATACAGGTGTCGGGATCGCCGGCAACGGCGGCGCCATACTGCAGCAGCCTGTCGAACGTCAGGTAGCCGAGCTCGCGGGTGCGCCTGCCTTCCGTCATCGTCAGTTCATAGCCTTTCACCAGCCCGCCTTCCGGCGCGCCAGCGAGCTGGTTCGCCGTGACCTTGGCGTAGAACCATTCCACGTGCCGGCCGAAGACCTCGCGCGCGCGTGCCGCATCCGTATCGACGAAGAACGGCACCAGCAGCATGCGCTGCGCCGCTTTCGGGTCGCGGCCGCGCGCGCGACACTCGGCTTCGTAGCCGGCCAGGTGCGATTCCAACTCCTCCATCCAGCGTTCGCGGTAGGTACGATAGGTGAACGGGGTAGCGAGCTGCAGGTGGTAGCCGCCCTCTGCCGCCTGGGTGAAGCTTTCCGGAGAAACCGTGGCCTGCCAGATCGGCGGGTGCGGCCGCTGCACCGGCTTCGGCAGCACCTCTACCGGAGCGGGGACGGTCCAGAATGCGCCCTGGTGGGATACCTTCTCCTCGGTCCAGGCGCGGCGGATCAGGTCCATGCCTTCGATGAACATCGCCCGGCTGTGCTCCATGTTCACGCCGAGGCCCGCGAACTCGTGCGGTTGGTAGGCACGGCCGACGCCGAAATCCAGCCTGCCGTGCGACAGCACGTCGATCAGCGCGAAATCGGACGCGGTGCGCAGCGGATGGTTGAACGGCACCACCACGACCGCGGTGCCGATGCGCAAGCGTTTCGTCCGCTCGGCGAGCGCGGCGGCATAGACCTGGGTGGAGGTGACGACGCCATAGGTGGAGAACAGGTGCTCGGCGATCCAGGCGCGGTCGAAGCCGAGCTGCTCGGCGAGCTCGAACAGCTTCAGGTCGGCGTCGAACGCTTCCACCCGGCGCGACTGGTCGGGGATCTGGCTCAGGCTGAAGACGCCCCATTGGGTCATGCGTGCGCTCCTTCGATTGCAATTCAGCGTCCGGCGGACCAGGCGCCGTCGATCGGCAGGGCGGCGCCGTTGATGTCGGCACCGAACGGGCCGCAGAGGAAAACGACCAGACCGGCGACGTTCTTGGCGGCAACGAAGCGGCCGGAGGGCTGGCGGGCACCTATGAATGCGGCCTCCGCCGCGGCGCGTGGGATGCCGACGCGCGCCACTTCCGATTCCAGCCGCGCGTCGATCGCCGGCGTGAGCACGGTGCCTGGGCAAAGTGCGTTGCAGGTGATCGCGGTCTTCGCCACTTCCAGCGCAACGCCGCGGGTAAGGCCGAGCAGCGCGGTCTTGGTCGTGATGTAGTCGATCCGGTTCACCGTCGCGAACAGCCCGTATACCGAGGCGAGGTTGACGATCCGCCCCCATCCGGCGCGCTTCATGCCCGGCAAGGTCAGGCGGATGGCGTGGAACGGGGCCGAGAGATTGACCGCCAGCGCCTCGTCCCAGGCGGTGGGAGAGAAATCCTCCACCGGGGCGAAAGCGCGCACCACGGCGTTGTTCACCAGGATGTCGGGCGGGCCGAGGGTTTCGGTGGTGGCCGCGACGAGGGCATCGATCTCCGCAGGCTGGCGCAGGTCGGCGCCGTGGAAGCCTACGCGGGCGCCGGTTGCGCGCAGCTCGGCCAGGCGGGAAGCCACCGTCACCGGGTCAGCCAGGCCGTGCAGCATCACCGCTGCGCCGGCGGCCGCGAGCGCGCGCGCCGTGGCGAAACCGATCCCGCCGAGCGAGCCGGTGATCAGGGCCGTCTTGCCGTTCAGCATGATTATTTCCTCCTTTCCGCAGCCTGCGTCCTTCCGGTTCGGGCCGCAACCGCGTCGCCTCCGCGTCGTTGTAATGTGACGCCGCGGGTCCCATCTGCATGTCTCCATCCGTTCTTCCCGCTGGCCGGTGCATTGGCGCCGCTGAGCGAAGTCCGGGCAACCGAGGACATCGCGCATGCACGCCAAGGCCGCACCAGGACGGTGGGATGACCATCAGGTCCTGTTCGAGATCGAGGAAGGCCAGCGGGAAATTGCCTGCTCCGTCTCCGTCGAGGCGCTGGAGGAAGCCGGTCCCGGCCACGGCGCGCGCCGCTGGCAATTGCTCGAGGCTTTCGATCGTCTGCGTCCGCGCATCGAACGCATCGCCCGCGACCGCCATCGGTACTGCCCCCGGCGGCCCGGTCGGCACCATCCACGTGAATGCGGGCGATCTGAACGATCCTGCCCCGTCCGCGCCCGCCGTCGCGCTGCGCCGGAGTGCTGCGGGATGAGTGAACCTTCCGGCTTCGTTGCCGCTCCGCCACGCTGGGACCGCAACCGGGTGCTGTTCGAGATCGAGGATGACGGCCGGCGCGTCGCCTGCGCGATTTCGTTGCAGGCGATCCAGGATGCGAGCGGGCGGCGCTTCCACGATGCGGCGCGACTGCTCGACTGCTTCGGCAAGGTGCGCCCGCGGATCGAACGGATCGCGCTCGGCAAGCTGCGCGCACGCCCCCATGAGGACGACCAGGTGTTGACGATCTGGTCGGGCGATCTCGATGACTGAGCCGCGCGCCAGGGCGGCAGGTGTGTTCTGGGGCCGGGTGGAGCGGCAGGACGATGCATTCCGCGCGCGCTGCGGCGTGCGCGATGCCGCAGGCCTGATTCCGGAGCCGGAGCCGCCGGACACCAGCGCCTTTACGAGCTACGACGATGCCCGCGCCTGGGTGCATCTGTCGGCCGCCCAGGCGGGCTTCCGCTCCATCGCCTGGGATGCGGACAGTTGTGCCGCGCCGGAGGCGTGCACCGCCGGCTGATCCGCCGCGCTGTGTTCCCCGGGTGGGGTACCGGCGCACGGAGCGGAGGGCGCGTCGCGACGTCCCGCGCTATCCTGTGCCCCAGGGCCGGGCGGACGCCGCGGCCCGGCGAGCGCGGGAGAGGCTGTGCATGGACCAGATGGCGGGGCAGCACGCCGTGGCCGATGACCTCCGGATCGGCGGGCTCGACCCGGATGCGCTGGCTGCGGCAATGGATGCGAATGGGGCGGCCGTGATTCCGGGGCTGCTCGATGCGGATACTTGCGTGGCGATGGTGCGCCTGTTCGATGACGCGGCGCGGTTTCGCAAGCGGGTGGTGATGGAAGCGCACGCCTATGGGCGGGGCGAATATCAGTATTTTGCCTATCCGCTGCCGCAGGTGGTGGCGGGATTGCGGGCCGCGCTCTATCCGCCGCTGGCGGCCATCGCCAACCGCTGGGCCGCGGCGCTGGGAGAGGTGGCGCGGTTCCCCGCCGACCACGCCGCGTTCCTGGCCTGCTGCCATGCAGCCGGGCAGACCCGGCCGACCCCGCTGCTGCTGCGCTACGGCCCGGGCGACTACAACCGATTGCACCAGGATGTGTACGGCGCCGAGGTGTTCCCGCTGCAGGTCGTGGTGCTGCTGTCGCCGCCGGGGGCCGGGTTCTGCGGCGGCGAGTTCGTGCTGACCGAGCAGCGGGCGCGGATGCAGTCGCGGGTGGAGGTGGTGACGCTGGCGCAGGGCGATGCGGTGGTGTTTCCAGTGCATCACCGGCCGGTGACCGGACCGCGCGGCGTGTCGCGGGCCGTGATGCGGCATGGGGTGAGCCGGGTGCGGGCAGGGGCGCGGATGACTCTGGGAATTATTTTCCACGACGCGGCGTGAGGGGACATTTGGCGTGGTCGGATCCTGCGGGACCGGCACTGGGTGACAGGGTGGCGGTCGCCGTGCGACTACCCCGCAGTCGGCACCCTCGCCTCTGCCAGCGCCGCCGCCTGCCGCTCCGCCAGCGCGCCCTCGTCGAACTCCTCGACCAGCCCCGGGAACAGCCGGAACCAGTTCAGCTCCGCCTTCAGCCGCACGAACACTCCGCCCAGCCCGATCGCGCGAGCGGTCCATCAGCACGAACTCGCGCGGCGGCTTCACGCCCGCCGGTGCGCTGCAACCCGGCATGCACCGTTCTGCCACCTCGCGGCCGAACTGCGGATCGTCGGTTTCCTGGATCGGCCGCACCCGGTCCTCGATCAGCGGCTCGTACAGGAACCGCGCCCACACGTTCAGCACCGCCATCTTCTCGTCCGACAGATCGGCGAAGCCCCAGGTCTCGTAGGCGTGATGCGCCTTCGCATCGTCGTCGTCGCGCACCGCCTCATAGAGGTCGATCACGCCGCGCACGAACTTCGGCGCGAACACGCGGATCGCGCCGAAATCGAGCAGGTTCACCGATGCCGTCCGGCCGCACCTGGTAGTTGCCCAGATGCGGGTCGCCATGGATCACGCCGTAGCGGTAGAACGGCACGTACCAGGCGCGGAACAACGCCTCGCGCGATGCGGTTGCGCTCCTCCTGCGGCGGGTCCTCCTCCAGCCGCCGCATCAGCGGGCGGCCGTCCAGCCAGGTCATGGTCAGCAGCCGCCGCGTGCAGTAGCCCCGGCATCGGCACCGGCACGTGCACGTCCGGCTGGTCGGCGCAGCATGATGCCGATACAGCCGCATCTGCGCCGCCTCGCGCTCGTAGTCGAGCTCCTCGCGCAGCCGCTGCGGTGAGTTCCTTGTAGATCTCCTCGTGCTGGATGGCGTTGTCCATGCGGTGATAGATCGCCATCGCCAGCCGCAACTGGCGCAGGTCGGCCTCCACCGTGCTCGCCATGTCGGGATATTGCAGCTTGCAGGCGACGTCGGTGCCGTCCGGCAGCACCGCGCGATGCACCTGGCCGAGGCTCGCCGCCGCCGCCGCCTCGTGGCTGAAGGTGGCGAACTGGCGTTCCCAGTCCGGTCCGAGCTCGCTCGCCATGCGCCGGCGCACGAAGCTCCAGCCCATCGCCGGCGCGTTCGGCCTGCAACTGCGCCAGCTCCTCGGCGTATTCCGCCGGCAGCGCGTCGGGCACGGTGGACAGGAACTGCGCCACCTTCATCAGCGGGCCCTTCAGCCCGCCCAGGATCGCGCGCAGGTCTTCCGCATGCGCGGCGCGATCGGTCTTGATGCCGAACATGCGCGCGCCGGCGACCCGCGCGGCGATGCCGCCCACCGCGCCCGAGGTGCGCGCCATCCGCCGCAGCTCGCCGAACAGCGTGCTGGCTTCGTCCCGCTCGGCCATCAGCCCGTGGCCTCCAGCTCGTCGATGAAGCCGGCGATCACGTCGAGGCCCTTGCTTCCAGAACGCCGGGTCCGACGCGTCCAGCCCGAACGGCGCCAGCAGCTCCTTGTGCCGCTTCGTGCCGCCGGCGCGCAGCATGTCGAGATACTTCGCCTGGAACCCCGGATGGCCGCCGACTGGAACACCGCATACAGCGCGTTCACCAGGCAGTCGCCGAACGCATAGGCGTAGACGTAGAACGGCGAGTGGATGAAGTGCGGCATATAGGCCCAGAACACGTCGTAGTCCGGGGTGAACTCGAAGGCCGGCCCCAGGCTCTCGCGTCTGCACCTGCGCGCCAGAGTCTCGCCGATCCGTTCGGGCAGCAACTCGCCCGACGCGCCGCTCGTCGTGCAGCAGCGTCTCGAACCGGTAGAACGCGATCTGGCGCACCACCGTGTTCAGCATGTCCTCGACCTTGCCGCCAGCATGATCCGCCGCCGGCGCCGGATCGGTCTCGGCGTCCAGCAGGGCGCGGAAGGTCAGCATCTCGCCGAACACGCTCGCGGTCTCGGCCAGCGTCAGCGGCGTGCCGGACATCAGGTAGCCCTGCGCGCCCGGCCAGCACCTGGTGCACGCCGTGGCCCAGCTCGTGCGCCAGCGTCATCACGTCGCGCGTGCGGCCGTGGTAGTTCAGCAGCAGATACGGATGCGCGCGACGGCACGGTGGGATGCGCGAAGGCGCCGCCCGCCTTGCCCGGGCGCAGCGTCGCGTCGATCCAGGGCTGCGTCGAAGAACCGCCCGCCGACCGCGGCCAGCTCCGGGCTGAACGCGCCATAGGCGGCCAGCACCCGCGTCGCGCGCCTCGTCCCAGGGGATCTGCCGGTCGTCATCCTCCGGCAGCGGCGCGTTGCGGTCCCAGTGCTGCAGCTTCGGCAGGCCGAGCCATTTCGCCTTCATCGCGTAGTAGCGATGCGACAGCCGCGGGAAATCGGCGGCGACGGCGGCGACCAGCGCGTCCACCACCTCGTCTTCCACCATGTTGGCGCGGTTGCGGGAGCTGGCCGGGGCGCGGATAGTGCCGCCACGTGTCGATGATCTCCTTGTCCTTGGCCAGCGTGTTGGTGATCAGCGCGAACAGCTTCACGCGCTCGCCGAACGCCGCGCCGATCGCGCTTGCCGGCCGCCTCGCGCACCGCGCGGTCGCGGTCGGACAGCTTGTTGAGCGCGGCGCTGACCGTCAGCTCCTCGCCGCCCACCGGGACGCGCATGCCGGCGATCGGTCTCGTCGAACAGCCGGCTCCAGGCGGCGTGCCCGGTCACCTCCTTCTCGTGCAGCAGCTTCTCCAGCTCGTCGGAGAGCTGGTGCGGGCGGAACACGCGCAGGTCGCGCAGCCAGGGGCGCCAGCGGGCCAGCGCCGGATCGGCGAGCTTCTGCCTCCAGCACCGCCTCGTCCAGCCGGTTCAGCTCCAGGGTGAAGAACAGCAGGTGGCTGCTGATGGTGGTCACCCGCTCGCTGACCGTCTGGTAGAAGCGGCCGATCGCCGCGTCGGTGGAATCGCCGGCGAACAGCAACTGGGCGTAGGAGGCGAGCGCGGCCCAGGATCTCGTCGATCCGCTCGTATTCGCCGATCGCCGCGGCCAGCGCGGCGCCCGACAGCGCCGCCAGCTTGCCGGCATGGGCGGCCTCGAACGCCTTCGCGGCGGCCTCGGCGGCGGCGAAGTCGGCGGTCGACCGCGGCGCTGTCCGGGCCGGGATAGAGGTCGGACAGATCCCAGGCGGGCAGGTCGGCATCGGCCGCGTCGCGGCGCTGGCGGCAGGACGGTCGGAAACGTCGGTGCCGCATCGCGCGGCTGGTCCTTCGGATTGCACTGGCAGGTGCCGTCCCGGTCAGGTCTGGCAGCTCAGGCCAACCCAGGCAAGCTCGGTGGCAGCGCAGGTCGCAGGCAAACGTTGGGGCCACGCGCATGGCAACGCAGCGGCGTGCGGCGCCGACGGAGAGACGTGCAGACCTATCCGACCTGGCCCAACCTGCGCGGCGATGATGTTCGCGCTGGCCCGCGGCAATGGCCGGACCGGCCGATGCTGCGCGGCTTTCGCGACGGCGCTGGCACGGCACCACCTGGGGCGAGTTCGGCCGCGCCGGCGGCCTCGGCGGCGCGCGGCCTGCGCGCGGCCGGCGTGGCGGCCGGCGACCGCGTGGTGATCGTCGCGGAGAACCGGCCGGAATACCCGATCGCCGAGACCGCGCTGATGGCGATCCGCGCCGTCCCGGTGCCGACCTACATCACCAACACCGTCGACGACCACGCCCACATCCTGCGCGACTGCGGCGCCACGGGTGGCGATCGTCTCCTCCGCCGCGCTGGCCGGGCGGCTGCGGGAGGCCGGCGCGCGCGCCGGCGGGCTCGACCTGCTGGTGGTGATGGACGGCGCGCCGGAGGCCGCGGCCGGCACGCCGCGGCTGCTGCCCTGGGCGCGAGCTGGTCGCCGACACCGCCGCCCCCGGACGACATCGCGCGCCGAGGCCGCCGACCATTCCGCCGAGCGCGCTGGCCTGCCTGCATCTACACCTCCGGCACCGGCGGCGCGCCGCGCGGGGTGATGCTGCCGCACCGTGCCATCCTGTCGAACTGCCGCGGCGCCTTCGAGCTGGTGCGGCCGCTGCGGCTGAAGGACGAGGTCTATCTGTCCTTCCTGCCGATCTCGCACAGCTACGAGCACACCGTCGGGCAGTTCTTCCTGCCCAGCGCTCGGCACCGAGATCGTCTATGCGCGCGGCGTCGAGCATCTGGCGGCCGACCTGCTGACGGTGCGCCCGACCATCCTGACCGCGGTGCCGCGCGTGCTGGAGGTGATCCGCGCCCGCGTGCTGGCCCAGGTGGCGCGCGAGCCAGCCTGGCGGCAGGCGCTGTTCGACCGCGCCCTGGCGATCGGCCTGCAAGCGCGTCGACGACGTGCCGCTCGTCGCTGGCCGAGCGCGTGCTCGACCCGGCTGCTGGACCGGCTGGTGCGGCGCCAAGGTGCGGGCGCGGTTCGGCGGCCGGCTGACGCGCGGCGATGTCCGGCGGCGCGCGGCTGGAGCCGGAGGTGGGGCGGTTCTTCCTCGCGCCTCGGCCTCCGATCATGCAGGGCTACGGCCAGACCGAGGCCGGCCCGGTGATCAGCGCCAACCCGCCGGACGCGATCCGCATCGACACGGTCGGCCGGCCGCTGCGCGGGCGTCGAGCTGCGGCATCGCCGAGGACGGCGAGATCCTGGTGCGCGGCGACCTGGTGATGGACGGCTACTGGCGCCGCCCGGACGACACCGCGGCGGCGATCCGCGACGGCTGGCTGCACACCGGCGACATCGGCGCGCTGGACGCCGACGGCTACCTGCGCATCACCGATCGCAAGAAGGACATCATCGTGCTGTCGGGCGGCGAGAACGTCTCGCCGGCGCAGATCGAGGGCATGCTGATGGCCGAGCCGGAGATCGCCCAGGCGGTGGTGGCCGGCGACGGCCGCGCCGGGCTGTGCGGCGCTGGTGGTGCCGGCGGACGGGCACGACGAGATCGGCGTGGCGCTGGCGGTGACGCGGGTGAACCTGCGGCTGTCGGTCACCGAGCGCATCCGCCACCACGCGGTGGTGGGAGCGTTCACGATCGAGAACGGCCTGCTGACGCCGACGCAGAAGGTCCGGCGGCTGCTGGTGCTGCGTGCCAATACCGAAGCGCTGGCGCGACTGCACGGCTGACGCGGGCGCCGGGTGGCGTCCGGGTAGGCGACGGGGCATTCTGGCGCGGTCATCGCACTTCCGGAGCGCTCCCCAATGCTCGATCATTCGCTGGACTGCCTGGCCGAGCCCAGCGCCGATGCCCTGCCGCTGCACGCCGTGCGCCCACAAGGGCTGGCGCAGTTCCTCGCCGCGCTGCCTGAGGGGCAGGCGTCGTTCCTGCGCCGGTCCGGCTTCACCGGTGCTGCCGGCGATCCCGTGCTGCTGGCAAGCGAGGCCGGTCTCGCCGGCGCGGTGCTGGGACTGGGCGACGACCGCTCCCCGCATGCCTTCGGCGGCGCCGCGCTGCGACTGCCGGAAGGCACGTCGTGGCGCCTGCAGCCGGGCGACTATGAGCTGGCGGACGCGGTGCTGGGGTTCTGCCTGGGCGCCTATCGGTTCACCACGTTCCGCCCGGGCAAGCGGACGCCGGCGCGGCTGGTGCTGCCGGCCGAGGCAGCGGCGGACGCACGCGCCGATGCCGAGGCGGTGTGGATGGTGCGCGACCTGATCAACACGCCGGCCAATCTGCTCGGCCCGGCGGAACTGGCGGAGGCGGCGGCCGAGCTGGGACGTCGCCACGGGGCGGCGGTCGTGATCGCGGCGGATGCGGCGCTGGAACGCGACTATCCCGCGATCGCCGCCGTCGGCCGCGGCTCGTCCCGCCCGCCGCACGTCGTCACCCTGCGCTGGTCCGGCAGCACGGCGCCGCCGGAAGCGCGCCGCTGGTGTCGCTCTGCGGCAAGGGGGTCTGTTTCGACACCGGGGGCTACGACCTCAAGCCCTCGGCGGGCATGCTGCGGATGAAGAAGGACATGGGCGGGGCGGCGACGCGTGCTCGGGCTGGCGCGCGCATCATGGTAGCAGACCTGCCAATACGGCTGACGGTACGGGTCGGCTGCGTGGAGAATTCCGTCTCCGGCACGGCCATGCGCCCGTCCGACGTGCTCGCGACCAGGGCGGGGCTGTCGGTGGAGAGTCGGCAACACCGACGCCGAGGGTCGGCTGGTGCTGTGCGATCTGCTGGCCGAAGCTGCGGCCGAGGCGCCGGCGCTGCTGCTCGACTGCGCCACGCTGACCGGTGCAGCGCGGGTCGCGCTGGGTCCGGATCTGCCGGCGCTGTTCTGCAACGACGAGAGCTGGGCAGCCGCGCTGCTCGCCGCGGGAACCGCGCGCAGCGACCCGTTGTGGCGGCTGCCGCTGTGGGATGGCTACGATTCGTGGTTGGACAGCCCGGTGGCGGATGTGAACAATGTTTCATCGAAGCCGTTCGCTGGAGCGGTGACCGCAGCCTTATTTCTTCGCCGCTTCGTTGCGGCAAGTGTGCCGTGGGCCCATATCGACCTTTATGCATGGAATGACCAACCGCGTCCCGGCCGACCCGAGGGCGGCGAGGCGCAAACGCTTCGTGCGGCTTTCACCGCCATTGCCGGGCGGTTTGGCGCGAGGTGAGGCTGGTTGCGGTGTCCGGCCCCCGCCGCCACGATTTTGGCTTTGTTCGGTCCCGTATCCTGACAGGCGGTCGAAATATTCAGGCGCGTCGCGGCGTGGACATGTCGGACACGAAAAGAAAATATACGAAATGTCAATCACTTGCCGGAACCCCATATCGGATGCGAACGCCTGGTCGCGTGCCGGTGCATGCCCGTGCGGGGCCGAGACCGGCGCTGGCGCGCACCGAAACAACGTGGTAACATCTTCGCGATTCAACAGCGCGGACCGCACCGTTAGCGCCCATTTCGACCTAGGGTTTGCGCAACGGAACGCGGGCGATTCGCCAAGTCGCTCTCCGCCCACGATGCGGCAAGCATGAAAGGAACCACCATGGCAACATCTCCTGCTACCGCTCCCGACCAGATGCTGAACCTCTTCCGTGATACAATTGTCGCACTCGTGCGCCGGGAGGGAAGCGACCTTTCGGCCCGCCAACTCGGCGTGCTGCTGACCTGCTATCTGCAGGAGGGCGGTCACACGGTGCGCGGGCTCGCCGCGGAACTGAACGTGTCGAAGCCGGCGATCACGCGCGCGCTCGACCGGCTGGCGGAATTCGATCTCGCGCGCCGCAAACCGGACCCTGCCGATCGGCGCAGCGTGCTGGTACAACGTACGCCCCGGGGCAACGCCTACATCCGTGACCTCCGCTCCATCATGGCCTCGGCCGCGAGCGGCGGGCGCAAATCCGAAGCTGGTTCGAAACGAGGCTCCGCCCGCTGAGCCGTCGCCCCGGTCGCCGCCGCCTCCGGTGAGAGCCGGACGGTTGACCTGTCATGCGCTGCCATGCAGGTGCCGTAACGGCGCGAGGACGGCTGCCTTTCGATGCGGGTCGGCGACGCATCGCTGGTTGCGCACATGACCCCGCCCCCGCGTCGCGCCGGACGCGCCGCTATCTTCTCATGGTGCCTGTTCGATTGGGCGGGCAGCGCCTTCAACACCATTGTCGTGACCTTCGTTTTCGCCACCTATTTCGTCCGCGCGGTAGCTCCCGATCCGGTCTCCGGCACCGCCGCCTGGGCCACGGCGCAGACCGCCGCCGGCCTGACCATCGCGCTTGCCGCGGCACCGCTGGGCGCGGTGGCCGACCGGGGCGGGTCCGGCCGCGTGCTGCTCGGCGTCTGCACCGCCCTGCTGGTCGCGTGCACCGCGGCGCTCTGGTTCGTGCGCCCGCGCGCAACCGACGCGCCGATGGCTCTGGCGCTGGTCGCCGGCGCCACTGTGGCCTTCGAAGTCGCCTTCGTGTTCTACAACGCGATGCTGCCCGATATTGCGGGGCCGGCGCGGCTCGGCCGGGTCTCCGGCCTTGGCTGGGGGATGGGCTATGCGGGCGGGATCGTGTGCCTCGGCCTTTGCCTGGTGCTGCTGATCGATCCGCGGCCGCCGTTCTTCGGGCTGAGCGGCGCACAGGCAGAACCGGTGCGTGCCACGGCACTCTTCGCTTCCGCCTGGATCGCGATCTTCGCGCTGCCGTTGCTGGCTCTCGCCCCGGCCCCGGTGCGGCGCGCTCCGTGGCGGACGGCGCTGCGCCAGGGGCTGCGCACGCTCGGGGCAAGCCTACGCGCGGCGGCGGCGGACCGGGTCCTGCGGCGGTTTCTGGTGGCGCGCATGCTGTACACGGACGGGCTGAATACCCTGTTCGCCTTCGGTGGCATCTTCGCCGCCGGAACCTTTGGGATGGGTGCGCGCCAGGTGCTGCTGCTGGGCATCGCGCTCAATGTCACGGCCGGCATCGGCGCCGCGGGGTTCGCTCTGATGCAGGACCGGATCGGCGATCGCACGACCGTGCTGGTGGCGGTCGGGGCGCTGGCGGGGATCGGCGCGCTCGTTCTGCTGGCGCGCTCAGCTTCGGTGTTCTGGGTGCTGGCGCTGGGGCTCGGGCTGTTCGTGGGACCGGCGCAGTCGGCGAGCCGCAGCCTGATGGCGCGGCTGGCGCCGGAGGACACGCGCAACGCCCATTTCGGGCTGTATGCGCTGTCGGGACGGGTCACCGGGTTCGTCGGCCCGGCCGCACTGGGCGCGGTGACGGCGGCGTTCGCCAGCCAGCGCGCAGGGATGGCGGTGGTCGTAGCGCTGCTGGCGTCGGGCTGGGTGCTGCTGGCGACAGCATCGATCGATGCCGTGGGGTAGGCATCCCAAGGACTTCAATTCGCTGCGACGACGTCGCCGATAGCGCTATGACCCCGCGTGGTCTCCGCATTTCGTCGGCATCGGCGGTCCTACCACCGCCCGATCGCAGCCGCCCGCGCCCGGGTGCGTACGAACCACCACCACACCACCTGTGGCGGCAAGGTCAGCAGCGGCACGTAGGGCTTCCAGGCCGGGGGTACGGCGATGAACGCCAGGCAGCACACCCCGCCCCACGCCGTGAACCCCCAGTGCACCAGCGCCACCGCCGGCGCCGGCACGCCGGATCGCTGCGCCACCTGATAAAGGTGACCGCGATGCGGCACGGTCAGCCGCTCGCCGGCCAGCGCACGGCGGACCAGGGTGAAGGCCACGTCGCACAGCACGCCCGAGAGCAGCATGGGCACCAGCAGCAAAGACAATTCCACCCCGTCGAACCGTCCGGCCACCACGCCCAGCATCGCCAGCATGAAGCCGCAGAACTGACTGCCGACGTCGCCCATGAAGATGCGCGCGCGGGGAAAGTTGAACGGCAGGAACCCGATCAGCCCCGCCGCCAGCAACAGCGCGGCGAAATAGGCGAACCAGCTTCCCTGCGACGCCGCGATTCCGGCCAGGAACGCCGCCGCGATCAACGCCACCCCGGCGGCAAGGCCGTTCAGCCCGTCAATGAAATTCATCGCGTTGGTGGCGAACAGGATCCAGACCAGGGTCGCCGGCGCCCCGACCCAGCCGACATAGAACCCGCCGAGGTAGGGCACCCGGTAGTCGCGCACGTAGATCCCACTGCCCACCGCCACCAGCGCGGCGAGCAGTTGCGCCCCTAGCTTCACCGTGAACGGCCAGTCCCACACGTCGTCCAGCAGCGCGACCCCGGCGATCAGCAGCGCTGCGCCGATCACGCCCAGGAAATAGGGTTCGGCGATTCGCGAAAAGCGAGCGAAGACATACAACACCGCCACGCCCACCAGGAACGCGGCGACGATCCCGACCCCTCCCCCTTTTGGGATCGGGCGGTCGTGCGCCTTGCGCGCATCCGGCGTGTCCATCACCCGTACAGCGATCATCAGGCGGACGACCACCGCCGACAGCGCCGCCAGCCCGGCGGCGAAGGTCAAGTGGCGCAGCAGGGCGAACCAGGTCATGGCGCGGCGACCGCGCCGGGGCTGGGCTTGAGCATGGCCGGGGGTGGTAAAGAACCCAGGCCATGGAGGAAAGCCCGCCCGGGGTCACCGCCCCGCGAAACCGTCCCGCGTCTGCGGCAGCTTCCAGCCCAGCAGCCGCCCGGCGATCATGGTGCGCAGCACCTGCGCGGTGCCGCCGCCGATGGTGAACATGCGCGCATCCCGCGCCATGCGTTCCAGCGGCCAGTCGCGCGAATAGCCGCGGGCGCCGAAAATCTGCAGCGCGTCGTTGGTGACCTTGATCGCCATTTCAGAGGCGAACAGCTTCGCCTCGGCCGCCAAGAGCGGATCGGGGAACGGATCGGCGGAGGCCGCGGCCCGCCAGATCGACAGACGCGCGGCGTTGAGCTGGGTCGCCATGTCGGCCAGCATCCATTGCAGGCCCTGGAACTCGCCGATCGGGCGACCGAACTGGCGGCGGGTGCGGGCGAAGTCGAGCGCGGCGTCGAACGCGCCCTGCGCCAAGCCGAGGGCCACCGTCGCCGCGCCGACCCGCTGCGTGTTGTAGGCGTCCATCAGCGCGCCGAAGCCGACCAGGGCGCCGTCCGGCCGGTGGCGTAGGACCATGTCGTCGGAAATGTGCAAATCCTCGAAGATCAGCTCGGCCTCGGGGATGCCGCGCAGGCCCATGGTGGGTTCACGCTTGCCAACCCGAAGGCCCGTCGGGGCGCCGCTGGCCGGGTCGCGCACGGCGAGGAAGCCGCCGATGCCGCGGTCCGTCCCGTCGGCGTCGTGTACGCGCGCGAAAATCAGGTGCAGGCGGGAAACGCCGGCGCCGCTGATCCAGTGCTTGCGCCCGGTGATGCGCCAACCGTCCGCGCAGCGCCGGGCGGTGGTGGTCATCTCGGTGGCAGCCGAGCCGGCGTCCGGCTCGGTGATGCATATGGCGGGCTTGTCGCCGTCCAACACCAGGCGGGCGGCCAGGCGGCGCTGTGCCTCGGTACCATAGCGGAGGATGGCGGAGAGTGCCCCCATATTCGCCTCCACCGCGATGCGGCCGGTAACGCCGCAGACCCGGGCCATCTCCTCGACCACCAGAACGGCGTCGAGCAGACTGCCGCCACCCCCGCCGAGCTCAGCGGGGAGGGTGAGGCCGAGCAGGCTGGCGTCGTGCAGGGCAGCGACATTGGCCCAGGGATAGGCTTCGTCGCGGTCGATCGCGGCGGCACGCGGGGCGATCGCAGTCTCGGCGATGCGGCGGGCGAGGGCGCGAAGGTCCTGCTGGGCTGGGGTGAGATCGAATTGCATAAAGCGCGGATCCCGGGCGACGTTGCAGGGACGCTGCCAGCAGGGCCGGGGGCTGTCCAGCGGCGGCCCAAGGATGACAAGACGAGGGGGGGACGGCGGCGTCCTTTGGCCTTGCTCCTGAACGCGTCCCAACCTGGCTCGCGCCGCTGCCCGCGGTACGTCCGCCGGGCGCGCTATCCTGCGACGACGCTCTGCCGGGCCGCCCCTTCGGCGGCGTCCGGTTCATCGCCGACCGCGGTGACGTTTACGTCCACCGTCATCCCCAGGCTGTCGGAAGGAAACCCGGTCCAGCTTCCCGACAGCGGCACCGCCTGGCGGGGATCGCGTGCCACCGCCACGCGGATCAGGTCGCGGTTGGATCCGACGATCCCGTTGGTGGGGTCGAACTCCACCCACCCCGCGCCAGGCAGGAACACCTGCACCCAGGCGTGCGTGGCGCCCCCACCCACCCGGCGCCCCACGCCCGGACCCGGGCTGTGCAGGTAGCCGGAGACGAACCGCGCGGCGAGCCCAAGCGCACGCACCGCCTCCATCATCAGCAGCGCGAAATCGCGGCAGGTGCCGCTGCGGCTGGCCAGGGTGACCAGCGGGTCCTGGATACCGGCGGCCTCGCGCGCGACATAGCTGAACCCCTGATGGATCGCACGGGTGATGTCGGCCAGCAGCGCCTCGGTCGGGGTAGAGCGGCCGTGGCGGAGGAACTGGCGCACCCAGGTATCGACGATCCGCTCGGGATCGGGCCACTGCCGCTCGATCGAGCGCAGCAGGTCCGGCATGTCCTCGGCGTCGTAGCTGAACGGGTAGGTCGCGGCGTGCTCATCGAGCGCGAAGGCAAGCGGGTGCACGGGCAGGTGGTCGATCGCGCTGCTGCAGACGAAGCGCAGCAGGTCGGCGCGACGGTCGAAGCGGGCCAGCGCCACGCAATTGCCGAACACGTCGTGTACCCAGCGCAGGCTGGCAGGTGCCGGATCGATCGCGATCTCGGCCGAGACCAGCCGCTGGTCGTGGCCGTCGTGCGGGCGGAACATGATCCGATGCTCGCCGAATGCCACCGGCTGGCGATAGCGGTAGGTGGTGACGTGGTGGATCGACAGCAGGGGCATGCGCAGCCTATTGGGCCGGGGCGGGCGGCCCGGAGGACGGCCCGAGGGGCGATATGGGGAACTCGGGAGGCGGGCCGCCAGGATAGCCGAAGAACCCGGTGCCGAGCGCCTCCCCTAACAAGTTGAGTCGTTGTTGCACGAGGTCAAGGAACTCGTGCAGCCCCTGGACCAGGATTTCCCCGATCCCCACCCCGCTCAGCAGCGCGCGCAGCCCGTCAAGCTGTTCCGCCGCCTCGTTGCCCCGCCGTAGCCCGTAGCGGGCCTTGAGCTCCGCGAGCAGCAGCTCCGCCTCCCGCACGCAAAGATAGACCGAGCGCGGGAAGCGCCGGTTGAGCAGCAGGAACCCCGCCACCTGGCGCGGCGTGATCCCAGTTGCATGCAACCGCCGGTATGCATGGTAGCCCGCCGCCGATCGCAGCAGCGCGTTCCACTGGCTGACATCGACCGGCGAACCATGGTCGCGCGGATCGGGTAGCAGCACGTGGTACTTGATATCGAGCAGCCGCGTGGTCTGGTCGGCGCGTTCCAGGTAGCGGCCGAGCTGATAGAAATACCAGCCCTGGTCGCGGTAGAAGGTGCCCTCGGTGATGCCGGTATGGAGTCTGGCAAGCCTCCTTGATCCAGGCAAACAGCGCGACGAGCCGGCCGGGCGCGAGGTCGGCCGGGCCGAGTCGCCGCCATCCGGCTGTGGAACATGTTGAGCTGCACCCACATCTCGGTCGAGATCAGCGGGCGCAGGTGCGCGCGTTCTCCCGTGCCGCGCGCACCGCGCTGGCGATCGAGCTGGGGTTGTCGGCGTCGAGTCAGGTAGAAGCCGAGCACGCTCGCGGCGGAGGCGTGCCGTGGCTGGGCGAAGAACGCCTCCTCGTCGGCATTGCAACTGCACGATCGACAGCCAGTTCTGCCCGCCGGCACGATCGCGGCGAGAAGGTGTCGTTCACGTCGAGGATGCGAGCCAGGTTCTCCGCCCGCTCGACATAGCGGGCGAGCCAGAACAGCGCATCCGCATAGCGGGCGAGCAGCGGTATCACTCAAGGACCCAGGTATCCTTCGATCCGCCGCCCTGCGACGAATTGACGATCAGTGACGCCCTCGCGGCAGCGCGACCCGGGTCAGCCCGCCGGCAGCACCCAGGTCTTCGCGCCCGGTGATGGCGAACGGGCGCAGATCGACGTGCCGCGGCGCCACCCGGCCGCTCGACCAGGGTCGGCGCGACCGACAGCGAGATGCAGGGCTGGCTGATGTAGTTGGCCGGGTCGGCCAGCAGCGCGGCGCGGCAGTCGCCAAGCTCCGCGCGGCTGGCGCGCGGGACCGATGGTGATGCCGTAGCCGCCCGCCTCGCCGACCGGCTTGACCACGAGCTGGTCGAGATGGTCGAGCGTATAGGCGAGCCCCTCGGGTTCGCGGCAGATATGGGTCTCGACGTTCGGCAGGATCGGGTCCTGCGCCGAGATAGTAGCGGATGATGCGCGGCATGTAGGCATAGACCGCCTTGTCGTCGGCAACGCCGGTGCCGACGGCGTTGGCCAGCGCTGACGTTGCCGGCGCGGTAGGCGCGCATCAGGCCCGGGCACGCCGAGCGGCGCTGTCCGGACGGAACACCTCCGGGTCGAGGAAGTCGTCGTTGATCCGGCGGTAGATCGCGTCGACCGGGCGCAGGCCGCCGGTGGTGCGCATGTAGACCCGGTCGTCCTCCACCACGAGGTCGCGGCCCTCGACCAGCGGCACGCCCATCTCGCGCGCCAGGAACACGTGCTCGAAGTAGGCCGAGTTGTAGATGCCGGGCGACAGCAGCACGACCTGCGGGATCGTCTTCGCCGTGCCGGCGCGATCTCGCGCATCGCCGCGAGCAGCCGCAGCCCGTAGTCGTCGACCGGCCGCAGCGCGATCGCCGTCCACAGATCGGGGAAGGCGCGCAGCATCATGTGGCGGTTCTCGATCACGTAGCTGACGCCGGAGGGGGTGCGCGCGTTGTCTTCCAGCACCAGGAAGCTCGCCGTCCGTGTCGCGGATGATGTCGGTGCCGCAGATATGCACATAGGTGCCGATGCGGACCGGTCAATGCCCTGCATCTCCGGCCGGAAGTTGGCGTTGACCGAGGATCAGGTCGGCCGGCAGCACGCCGTCCTTCAGGATCTGCTGGCCGTGGTAGAGGTCGTGCGAGCAGCAGGTTGAGCGCCGCGACCCGCTGGATCACCCCGGTTTCGATCTGCCGCCATTCCGTGGCAGACAGCACGCGGGGGATGCACGTCGAACGGCAGGATGCGGTCGATCGCGTCCTTGTCGGAATAGACGGTGAAGGTGATGCCGAGGTTGTAGAGTTCGGCCTCGGCGGCAGCGGCGCGGCGGTGCAACGCCTCGATGGACAGGGCGGCGAGGCGCTCGCGCACCGGGGCGGCGGCGGCAGTGTCCGTCATCTCGCAGTAGTATCCGGGGGCGGCATAGTCGGAGAGGATCACGGCAGGCCTCGGCACGGGCGGGAAACGTGGGCGCCGGAGTGGAGGCTTGCAAGCGCCGGGCCAAGGGAAGAGCGTGAGAGGATCGGCAGCGCGGGTACGAACCGCCGGCGCCGCGCCGCTCAGAGCGGCACGGGGTAGCGTGGCCAGCCACGCAACAGCCGGCTCAGAGCCGCAGCCGAGACGACGGCGGCGAGCACGAACGGTAGCACCACCGCAGCGGCGAACCACGGTCCGGGATGCAGCAGCGCGGGATACAGCGCCAGCGCCACCCCGGGCGGATGATAGGCTCGCGCTCTCGGCAGCACCATCAGCGCGGTAAGCGCCGCCACCATCGCCGGCCCCGCACCGAAGCCGAGCGCCCAGACGACGAGCGTGCCGATCGCAGCACCCAGGGTCGATCCGGCCACGACGGCAAACGGCTGCGCAATCGCGACCTCGGGCAGGCAGAGCAGGATCGTCATGGTCGCGACGAAGGGCGGCACCAGCACGACGCCGTCGTGCCGACCCGCCAGCCAGACGAGGAGGCCGAGCAGCACGGCCATCCAGATCACGCCGACCATTGCGGGGCGCTGGGTGGTGCCCCAAGCCGCGACGATCCGACCCGGCAAGCTCCTTCGCCCGCCCGATGCCGCGCGGGCCGCTGTCGCAGGCGGGACGCCGGGGAGCCGGGCGGATCGTGTCGGCCGCGAACGGGTGCGCATCGTTTGTCTCCCGCGACGCTCCGGCGCGGTTTCAGTATCCGCCTTTGAAGCCGGCGTAGGCGACTTCGGTCATCATGCCGCTCGCCATGTGGTAGAGGTTGTGGCAGTGAAACAACCAGCGACCCGGGCTGTCCGCATCGAAGGCAATGCGCACCGTGCCGCCGATCGGCACCAGCACGGTGTCGCGCATGGCGCCGCTGAAGCGGACACCGTTCAGCGCCTGCACCTGGAAATGATGTCCATGTAGGTGCATCGGATGCGCCATCGCCGTGCGGTTGACGAGGTCGAATGCCACGCGCTTGCCCTGCGCAACTTCCAGTGGCAGCCGATCGGACCAGGTACGCCCGTCGATACCCCAGATAAACGGCATCATCTGCCCGGTCAGCGCCACGCGATACACGAGGTCGGGGCGGCGCGGGGCCAGCGGAAAGCGCGCCCGAAGGCGGCGTTCCAGCGACAGGTCGACCGGCCCCGCCGCGGTCTGCGCATCGGGCAGCAGCTTGCGGACCGTGGCGCCCGGGGTCGCCAGGACGATGCCAGTTCGCGGCCGATCGCCCTCGCGCTGTGCGAGCACCGGGAATGCCCCGCCGCCGGCAGGGATGCGCAGGAGCACGTCGACCCGCTGCGCCTCGGCTATCGGGACGCGACGGACCGCCACTGGGTGCACCGGATCGCCGTCAACTGCGACGACCGTGCCGTCAAGCGCGCCGAGGTCGATCCAGAACGCCGTGGCGGCGGCACCGTTGATCAGACGCAGCCGCACCTGGCCGCCCCGTTCCGTACGCACCACCTCGGGGTCGGCCAGGGTCCGGTCATTGGCAAGGAAGGCGTCGTAGGCGACATCGTTAAGGTCCATGCCGCCTGCGGCAGATCCGTCCGACCGCATGCGCATCCCGCTGCCAGACATCGCCGCCCCGAACTTCGCCGCATCGGGCATCGCCCGGCCGCCCTCCAGGGTCGTTGCCATCCCCGCCATGCGGCTTCCCCCCGGGGCCGCGGGGGCGCGCATCGCCATGCCGGCGTGCCGGAGCCCGGCGAGGATTTCCTGCGGATCCCTGAAAGTAAAATCCTGCAGCAGCACCGTCACTTCCTGTGCGTCGGCACGCAAGTCCGCGCGCGTGCGTACAACGAGCGGCGCCGCCATCAACTGCTGCTCTTGCAGGCCGTGATGCGAGTGCATCCAGTAGGTCCCCGGGCGAGGCACATAATCGTAGGCCTGATCGGCTCCGGCCGGGATCAGCGTCTCCAGCCCGGTTTGGGTGACACCGTCCTGGCGGACCGGCGGAATCTGGCCGTGCCAGTGGATGATGGTCGGTACGCCGGCGCGGTTACGCAAATCGACGGCGAAGCGCTGTCCGGGATCGAGAGCGATGCCGACCGCCCCGCTGTCCTGGCGGATGCCGAACACCATGGCAGGCCTGCCGTTTACGTCCAGGCTGCGGCGTTCGATGGTGAGCCGAGTGGTGCCGGCGCTAGCGCGGCCCGGCGGCAGCGCAGCAAACGATACCGAGGCCGCTCCAGTAGCCAGCAACCGACGGCGGGATAGCCTCCAGGGCGCGGGGTATTCTGTCGCTTTTTCACTCTGATCAGCGGCATTGACGCCCCGATCGTTCGGCCAACCTGCGGAATTGCGCGCTGGGTTATCTGGTGCCGGAGTGCCGGTCGCGGGATCGTCGAGGCTGGTGCGCTCGTTCGCCGGCAGCGGGACGTGCTGCTTTCCGGCCCTGGCCGCTGCCGCTCCCTGCTTCGTTGCTTGCCACATCACCGGGATCCCTTTCAGTCCATACCCGGATGGGGTATATTGGCGCCGGACGAAGTCCCGCAAGCGGTCCAGCCTTGGACAATATTACCTCCACCGCGGGGATCCGAAGGTGGGTCCCGTTCCCGACTGCCACGGGGGCATCGGGCCGGGTGCCGGGGGTTGCCCGCCCCCGCACCGCCCGCTTATAGGCCTCCGTATTGTAGGAGCGTCCATGGTCAGCGTCGCCGAACCACTCGCCGCCACGAACCCCGCACTTGCCCGCCAGGCAGCGATCCTCGCTCGCCCGCTCACGATGGCCCGGCGGATGGCGGACGCTGTTCGCGTGCTTGCGATCGATGCCGTAGAGACGGCCAAGTCCGGCCATCCAGGCCTGCCGATGGGCATGGCAGACGTCGCCACCGTGCTTTGGACCCGGTTCCTGAAGTTCGATGCAGCCGATCCACGCTGGCCGGACCGCGATCGCTTCGTGCTGTCCTCTGGGCACGGGTCGATGCTGCTCTACGGGCTGCTCCATCTGACCGGCTTTGCCGGCATGGGTATCGAGGACCTGAAGCGCTTCCGTCAGTTGCACTCCCCTGCCGCCGGCCATCCGGAGCATGGCGCCCATCCCGGCATTGAAACCACGACCGGCCCGCTGGGTCAGGGCGTGGCCACTGCGGTCGGGATGGCGTTGGCCGAACGCATGATGGCGGCGCGGTTCGGCCGCTCGCTGGTCGATCATCGCACCTGGGTGATCTGCTCCGATGGCGACCTGATGGAAGGGATCAGCCATGAGGCGATCGGACTCGCCGGCCACCTACGCCTCGACAAGTTGACCCTGCTTTATGATGACAACCATATTTCAATCGACGGAGACACGGCGCTTGCGCGGTCCGAGGACACCCTCAAACGGTTTGCCGCGGCGGGCTGGGCCACCAAGGCAGTGGATGGCCATGATCCGACACAGATCGCCGCAGCATTGTCTTTTGCGGTGCGATCGAAAAAGCCGACACTGATCGCCTGTCGCACCATCATCGGCTTCGGCGCCCCTACCAAGGCCGGTACCGCGGCGGCACACGGGGCGCCGCTTGGTGCCCAGGAAGCTGAGGGAGCGAAAGAGCTCCTTGGCTGGCACGAACCACCGTTCACCGTGCCGGGCGATCTTGCCGAGATGTGGCAGGCGGCCGGCAACCGCGGCGCCGGCACGCGGCGTAGTTGGTTGAAGCGCCTTGCGCGCCATGCGCAGCGCATGGAGTTCGAGCGTGCGCTGGCCGGCAGGTTGCCCGAGGGTTGGCACGAAGCGGTATCAACGTTGAAGACCGAAATCGCGGAGGCGAAACCGAAGCTGGCGACCCGCGCTGCCGGGCAACGGGCCCTGGAGGCGCTGATTCCGGCCACGCCAGACCTGGTCGGCGGTTCAGCCGACCTGACCGGCTCCAATCTCACTTTTGTGAAGTCCATGGGTACGGTGATCCCCGGAAATTTCGGCGGACGCTATCTGCATTTCGGGATCCGTGAGCACGGCATGGCCGCCTGCGCCAACGGCTTGGCGCTGCACGGCGGACTGATCCCGTACGTCGGCACATTCTTCGTATTCACTGACTACCTGCGTCCGGCCCTACGTCTGTCGGCACTGATGCGCCAGCGCGTCATCTACGTGATGACGCACGACTCCATCGGCCTGGGCGAGGACGGCCCCACCCACCAACCGGTGGAGCATCTAGCATCCGTGCGGGCGATGCCGCACGTGCACGTGTTCCGTCCGGCGGACGCGCTCGAAACCGCCGAGTCCTGGGAACTGGCCTTACGTCGCGCTGACGGCCCGAGCTTGATCGTGCTGAGCCGTCAGGCCGTGCCGGCGGTGCGGACGGATGCTGGGGAGAACCGGTGCGCCTGGGGCGGTTACGTGCTGGCCGAGGCGGATGGGCCTCGGCGCGCTACCCTCATAGCCACCGGCACGGAAGTAGCGATCGCCATGAATGCACGCGCGATGCTGGCCGCCGAGGGGATCGGCGTTGCCGTCGTCTCTCTACCCTGCTGGGAATTATTCGCCTCTCAGGAGCCTGTTTACCGCGACGTGGTGCTGGGCGATGCTCCACGGATCGGGATTGAGGCAGCCGGAGCGCAAGGGTGGGAGCGCTGGCTCGGATCGGATGGCGTTTTCATCGGCATGACCGATTTCGGGGCTTCTGGACCCTTCGAGGACCTATACAAGGAGTTCGGGATCACGCCTGAAGCAGCAGTCGCCGCCGTAAGGAAGTGTCTGCAATAGTCCGAAGTCAGATATAGGGGAATTGAAACAATGTCCGTCAAGGTCGCCATCAACGGGTTCGGGCGGATCGGCCGCCTCGTGCTGCGTGCACTGGTCGAGAGTGGGCGCGACGATATCGTGCCCGTTGCGATCAACGATCTCGGCAGCGCCGAGGCCAATGCGCACCTTTTCCATTACGACAGCGTACATGGTCGCTTTCCCGGTCAGCTCGAAGTATCGGGCAATTCGATCACAATCCGCCACAACGGGCGCGTCTGGGGCCCGATCAAGGTCTCCGCCGAGCGGGATCCGACCAAGGTGCCCTACAATGGCGTCGATGTGGCACTGGAATGCACCGGGCATTTCACGAGCAAGGACTCCGCCGCGGCGCTACTCAAGGCCGGCGCCCGCAAAGTGCTGATCTCCGCCCCGGCCGACGGGGTGGACGCGACGATCGTCTACGGGGTGAACCATAAGACCCTGACGCGCGAGATGACGGTGGTTTCCAACGCGTCTTGTACCACCAACTGCCTGGCGCCGATGGCCAAGGTCCTGCACGAAAGCTTCGGCATTCTGCGCGGCTACATGGTGACGATACACGCGTATACCGGGGATCAACGTATCCAGGATACCCTACATAAGGACCTGCACCGCGCACGCGCCGCGGCCGTCTCGGCTATCCCTACCACAACCGGCGCGGCGCGTGCTGTCGGGCTCGTCCTACCGGAATTGAAGGGAAAACTTGATGGCACCGCAATTCGCGTTCCGATGCCGAACGTGTCGCTTGTTTCGCTGGATGTGAATCTGGCGAAGCCGACCGATGTAGCTTCTGTGAACGCGGCGATGCAACGCGCGGCAGCCGGCGATTTGCGTGGGATCTTGGACTACAACACTGAAAAGCTGGTCAGCATCGATTTCAACCACTGCCCGGCATCTTGTACTTTTGACGCGACGCAGACCGCGGTGGTAGATGGCGCGATGGTGCGGGTTCTGGGCTGGTACGATAATGAGTGGGGATTCTCTAACCGGATGGCCGACACCGCGGCGCTGTTCGGTACCCTATAAGCGGGCGACGCGGAGGTGGCGTTCCGAACGCTTGATGGCGTGGTGGTCGCCGGTAAGCGCGTACTGCTGCGTGCCGATCTGAATGTTCCGCTGCACGATGGTCAGATCTCTGATCTGACGCGAATTGCTCGATTGACGCCGACCATCCGCGAACTGGCCGGTAAGGGGGCCAAGGTCATCGTGTGCAGCCATTTCGGCCGCCCCAAGGGCAAGCCGGTGGCGGAGATGTCGCTCGCGCCAGTTGCGCGGGCGCTGGGGCAAGCGCTGGGACGTGACGTCGGCTTCGCAGGAGACTGTGTCGGCCCGGTGGCGACGGAAGCGGTGGCCCGCATGGCACCTGGCGACGTGCTGGTGCTGGAGAACACCCGCTTTCATCCAGAGGAGGAGAAGAATGATCCCGATTTTGCAGCGCGCCTGGCTGAGCTGGCAGATTTGTATGTGAATGATGCCTTCTCCGCTGCACACCGGGCACACGCGAGTACCCGAGGGCGTGTCGCACTTGCTATCCGCCTATGCCGGAAGGTTGATGCAGGCGGAACTAGAAGCACTGGAGAGCGCACTGGGCCACCCAACTCGGCCGGTGGCGGCTGTGGTGGGGGGCGCCAAGGTTTCCAGCAAGCTCGGTCTGCTCGGCAACCTCGTCGGGCGGGTAGAGATGCTGGTGATCGGCGGTGCTATGGCCAACACCTTTCTTGCCGCCGAAGGCTACGATGTCGCGCGATCACTTCAGGAAGTGGACCTGCATGCGACGGCGCGCAGAATTCTGGAGCAGGCAGCGGCTGCGGGCTGCGCCGTACTGCTGCCCGAGGACGCTGTGGTAGCGTCGGCGCTGAAACCTGGGGTACCAACACAGACGGTGCTGGTGGGCACGGTACCGCCTGAAAGCATGATCCTGGATGTGGGACCGGCGACCGTCGCGACAGTCACGGCGCGCCTGCGGGAAATTCGAACCGTGATCTGGAACGGCCCGTTGGGTGCGTTCGAAACCTCGCCGTTCGACGCGGGAACAACGGCACTCGCCCGGGCAGTGGCGACGGCGACTGCGGCGGGTACCCTGCGCAGCGTTGCTGGAGGCGGGGACACTGTCGCAGCGCTGAAGAACGCCGGGGTGCTGGAGCAGATCAGCTATATTTCTACCGCAGGAGGGGCGTTTCTCGAGTGGATGGAAGGCAAGACACTGCCGGGGATAGCGGCGCTTTCGCGCTAGGGCGTGTCGTCAATTGAGCCAAATGGCTGTGGCGGCCAAGTGGATGGCGGCGAGGAAATTTCGGGCAGTTTTGTCGTAGCGAGTGGCGATTGCGCGGAACTGCTTGAGTTTGGCGAAGAAGTTCTCGATCAGGTGGCGCGCTTTATAGAGGTCTCTGTCGAAGTCGCGCGGCAGGCGGCGATGCTCTCTGGGCGGGATGACCGCTGTTTTGCCGGCGGCTTGCAGCGGTTCGATGACGCGCTGATCGGCGTCGAAGCCCTTGTCGGCGATCAGGGTGTCGGCCTGCATCCCGGGCAGCAGATGATCCGCTCCGACCAGATCGTGGGCCTGCCCGCCGGTCAGGTGGAAGCCGATTGGGTTGCCGAGCGCATCGACCAAAGCGTGGATCTTGGTGCTCAATCCACCGCGGGATCGTCCGATCGCCTGGTCCTCGCCGGCTTTTTTTTGGCGCCGGCACTGTGCTGATGGGCGCGTACGATGGTGCTGTCGATCATCGCGTATTCATTGTCGGCATCCGCGGCGAGCACCTTGAACACGCGTTCCCAGACCCCTGATTTGGCCCAACGGCTGAAGCGCCGGTGCACCTGCACCCCATCACCAAAGCGTTCCGGCAGGTCACGCCAGGGAATGCCAGCCCGATAGCGATAGAGCACCGCCTCCACAAACAGGCGATTATCCGCCGCCGTGACGCCCACGTGGCCCTCCCGGCCTGGCAGCAGATCGCGAATGCGGTCCCATTGATCATCGCGCAGGGCATAACGGGGCACAGGTCAACCTCCGAATCGGTTGACCGCCTAGGAATCACGCGATTCCCTTCGTGGGAATCCCCTAAATGACGACACGCCCTAGTGTCCCAGTTCTCAATTATCCTCACATCACTGCCTGAACGCGATGGAGTTGTAGCCTGAAGGCATTCGATCTTTGGCAGGATTAGGGCTCATTTGGCCTTCCACTTGTACCACCGCCGGATTGGCAGTCGGGTCGGCGAGATAGGCCCAGGTAACGGGCACCAGTTCCAGGACCGAAGCGAAGCCGCCGGCTTGGATCTTGTCCCCGTCGGGTCGATGAGGAAGCGCTCGACGAGATTGAGCCAGGATGAGTTGCTCGGCGTGACGTGAACCGTGAAGTGCGAAGGTTTTGCCAGCCGTGCGCGCACGGCGACGTCCTTTATTTTGACGCCTTCCAGGCGTTGCAGAAATGATCCCGGTGCGGAAGGGCTCGCGGTGCTCGTTTGTTCGGCGGCGGGCACGGCGGCGCACCTCGGTACCGACCTCGCCAGTCGCCGTAAGCAACTTGACCGAAGGGCCATGATTCGCCCCCCCAAATGCATTTGGGTTGTGGGGAATTATGTAGATCCATCCGAAAGACGAGACGTTAGCGACGGCACCTCTCGTCGCGGCGGTCGGGCCCGATTGGCACCGCCCTGACAATCCGTCCGGTCCCCCAAAGTCAGCTTTCGGATATGGGCCGATTGAGATATTGTTAACCTTTACACGTTATCCTTTTTGTTATGATTTCCTCGGCATCGCTTACGGCTTTCTCATCTGCGGCCGGATTCCCCGATCTGCGTCCCCTGCCCGCCGGGCGGCCCCCGGGGGCCCAGATGCGGCCGGGAGGCCTGTCAGCCACCCCCGTCGAGCCAAGTCCGAGCGCTCAAGGCGACGTAGCCCAACCGACGCGGCTGTTACCTAGAGGGTCCCTACTTGATCTTTCGGTCTGAAAACCTCAGATATTAAACACTTCCACCTGCGAGAGCAGGCGCAGGGCCTGCGCTAATCAGCCTGCTGGAACTTTATCTGCGTCGTCCGCATAGGGACCACCAAGAGCGTCTCGGCCTAATCGATCGCAGCCTTGTCCCGGAGGGACATCGGCGTCCAGACCCCACGGGCCGATTTTTTGAAAACCGTTCAGCTTTCCAGTCTCGCCTGCATGGCCCCGACGGCGGGCATTCTCTCCGCCGTCGTGCGTACGCCGCAGGGGCCGGGTTAAACTCCACCGCATGTGGGCACGTTCGCCATCGTCGGACGAGTGCCTCCGGTCACCGCCTCCTCGTCGCGCGGGAAGTAAGCCGAAATTCACGCTTTCGTGATCTCGCGCTCCCTCACATGGGGGTTATCCGAATCGAGCGAAGTGGTCATGATTGGGGAATGTCGTTCGGCTGGCTGCGGCGCAAACTAGGTGATGAACGGCGAAAAGCTGGCGTAGTATCGCTGTTTGTTCGTATGCGCCCACTCTTGATACCGCCGCGATGGCTGCCATCAGACTGTCGGGGATCAACGCGCGAACAGCACTTGGAAGCGCTCCTGCGCATGACGCAGTCGCAGCGTATGGCCGGACAGATTGCGGGTAGTATCGCGCATGACTTCAATAATTGCCTTGCGATTATTTCTGGCAGCCTTGACCTGCTGGAGCATCGAATTGGCACCGGGCCCGACGCGCCTCCGACGAATCTGATGCAGCTCGTTGTTCGGGCCCGTGACGCGGTACAGCGCGCAGCCGACCTTTCGGCGGGCCTTCACGCCCTATCCCACCTAAAATCGGAGGGCATACATCCGGTCGACCTCGGACCGCTGGTCAAAGGGTTGTCGCCATTGTTGGCGTCTGTCGTGGGACGCCGGGTACGGCTGCAGGCGACTATCGCCCCAGATCTGCCGCCGGTGGCAGCCGATCCCGGCCGGCTAAAGGCAGCATTAGTTGCGTTATGTCTCAATGCGCGGGAGGCTATGATTGGAGGAGGAGATGTCGCCCTCAATTTGGCCGCATCCACGACGGCGGAGGGCCTGTTCGTTCGGGTGCAGCTCGTGGACAGCGGCATTGGCATCACACCTGAGGTGGCGGCGCGTGCTGTAGAGCCATTCTTCACCACGAAAGATGCGACGAGGGTGGGCCTTGGACTCACCGAGGTTGCTGCTTTCGCACAGGAAGCAGGCGGACGGCTCCAGATTGAGGCCTTGCCGGAAGCGGGAACCGCAGTGTCGTTGCTGCTGCCGTGCGCGAGACGTTGACGCGCCGGCGATCCAACAGCTTAGGCCGGGTTCCGAGCGCCGCCGATCTGGAGCTACCAGGCGAAGCGATCTACGCTCGCCACCGGCGTCGAGAAGTCCAGCAACGGCGACCGCGGTTTCCGCTCGAGCGATATCGAATTCGCCGTCAAGGCCGCTGCGAAGGTCGGCGCCGTGCAGGCCGCCCAGTACCCAGCACGAGGCAAGACCGACGCCGGTTGCTCCGGCAATGTCGGTGCGCAGAGAATCACCCACTGCCAAAACCCTCTGCGGCGCCAGCCCGAGTGCGGTCAGTGCCGACCGATAGATAGCCGGGTCGGGCTTGCCCAACGATCGCACATCGCCGCCCAATTCGTCGTAGCGCGCGGCAAGAGCGCCAGCACACAGGATGCGCACGCCGCCGCGAATGACCTCCAGATCCGGATTGGCGCAAATCATCGGCAGGCGATGACGGGCGCAATTCCCGAGGACTGTCTCGAATGCTGCGAGATCGGTAGGGTCGGAGTGATCATCGGGACCGGTGTTGAGCACGAAATCGGCTTGATCGGGTCGCTCGACTGGCTGATACGCTAGCCCCTCGAGGACCGGCCGATCCCGCTCCGGCCCAAGATGGAACACGCGTCGACCCAGTTCCGCCCACCAGAGGTCGGGCGGGGCGGCGAGTGCTCGCCGCACAGCTTCGCCGCTGGTCAGAATACCGTCGTAGAGACGGTCCGGAATGTGCATACGACGCATCATGATCTGGACGGCGTCGTTGGGACGCGGCACGTTCGAGAGCAGCAGGGTCCGCTTTCCGGCGTGACGTAGACGGCTCAGGCAGTCCAACGCATGCGGAAAAGCAGTCACCCCATCATGGATGACCCCCCAAAGATCGAGAATAAATCCGTCGTAGCGAGCCGCCAAAGGCGCGAAGCCGGGGAGGTGTTCCATCAAGCAAGGGCCGCCAGACGTTCCGAATCACTACCAATTGCGTCTGTGGCGCAAGCGAACCCGGCCGCGTGGAGGGCTAAAGTGAGTTCGCGCTTGATCCGAGGCACGAGGGCGGGTCCACCATAGGCGAAGCTGGTGTAAATTTGCACGAGTGAGGCTCCGGCTTGAAGCTTGGTGAGCGCATCCTGGCCGGTGAAGACGCCGCCCACGCCAATCAGTACCAGTCGCCCACGGGCCAGCAATCGGGCTCGGGCCAGGACCGCTGTGGACAACCGGAACAACGGTGCGCCGGATAGTCCGCCGGCTTCCGCAGACGCAGTGCCGTGCAAACCTGGGGGGCGGGAGAGGGTAGTGTTGGAGACAATCAGCCCTTCTATCCCCGCGGAGATGCAGGTTTCCACAAGTCCCGATAGATCGGCAGGCGCCACGTCAGGGGAAATTTTGACCAGCACCGGCGGGCGATGCGGAACCTGTGCTGTAATCGCGGCCAGAAGCCCTCGCAACCTGTTCGGCCCCTGCAGATCACGCAGCCCCGGAGTATTAGGGGAGGAGAGGTTAATGACTGCATAATCCACCCACGGCCCGACGGCTGCAAGCGACGCGGGATAGTCCCGTTCTGGATCGGCACCTTCTTTATTGATGCCAATATTGGCTCCCACCGGCACGCCGCTCGGCCGGTTGCGTGCCAGACGAGGCACGACAGCAGCAAGGCCGGCGCTATTAAATCCCATTCGGTTGATCGCAGCTCGATCTTCAGCGAGGCGGAACAGGCGTGGGGGCGGATTGCCAGGCTGCGCCCGAGGCGTGATCGTGCCGGCCTCGACGAAGCCGAAGCCAAGGCGAGCCAAGCCGCGGATCGCAACCGCGTCTTTGTCGAATCCTGCAGCCAGACCGAGCGGATTGCGGAACCGGAGACCTAACGTTTCGACGGCCAGTCCGGGATCATCCGGTATCCGGTCAGTGCCGGCAAGTCCCGCCCGTAAGGCAATCAGCGCGAGACGATGCGCTCTCTCGGGATCGATCCGACGTAGGAGTGGCTGGGCGAGCTGGATGAGGGAACCGATCATAGGACGACGAATTATGCCCGCATATGGCGGCAAGCGGAAGGGTCACGAGCTCTCACGATCGATCAACGTGGGAGGTCGTGTGCCCGAACGTGGTGAAGGGGCCACCTTTCCCGGACAGATTGCGCTGCCCTGATGAGGCTGCCAGCGCACCAGTCGCTCCAGCAGGCCACTTGCCGCCAGCATCGTCACCGCTTGGGCGGGGCGCGCCCCCCCGGGAGCGTGCAGTACCGCTTGCCAAGCGAGGGGGTCTCGCTCCAGAAGAAATGGAGGATGTGGGATCAACTATACCTTGAGACATGCTGCCGATCCGCCCTGCATCGGCTGCTTCTGAGCGGAGAGATAGGCCGTCCGGCGGAAGAGAAGGACGGGCCGTGCCTACGGCGGTTGGCAGATAGCGGTCTCGCGCGAAGCCGCCCGGATGGTTGGTACGAGGCGACGCCGATAGGGAAGGCTCGTCACGCCAGGGAGATCGGCGGCCTGATCAAGCCAGTTGGACGAGTTTGACGCCGTCGCACGCAGCCCTCGGATCATTGAGGTCAGCAGGCCCGCCGACACATAGGATACGCGCGCCGTCGGCGGCCGACACCATCATGATGTCGCCCGCGACCAGCATGTCCGCTGCATTGGCGAAGAAGTCTCGCGTGCCGATGTCTTCGAGCAATTCCTTGCCGGCACGATAATGCCAGAGAGTGAACCCGTTGGCATATGCGAGGACCGATAGGTTGCGGATGGTGAAGGCCATGAAAGACTCCTTCCGTCCAACAAAAAAAGCGCCGCTGCGGGCGCAGCGGCGCGTGATGGGGTGGGGGGACAAGCGCGGGCGCAGTAAGCCCGTTGACATAGCCAGCCTAACCGGGCCACTCGACGCAAGTCAAGGATTGTTTTCCTCGATGACCGGCGCGCGCCCTTCTGTCCTTCGGCGGCGCGTGATATGTTACGATGTTCCTACCGTCCTCGGGGGACGGCATAGCGTGAAGGCGGCACGCTGTAGGGATGTTTTGTGGGGCGGCCCGAGGAGGTGCTGGCCACTTTGGGCGACGACACCTGACGGCGAAGGAGACCAGTTCGCTCCTGGGGACGTTGGGGCGCTTGGTCGCCACGCATCGCTTCGATGCTATTCCAAGCCCAGGTTTTCACCCAGCCAAACCGTACCGTTGCCGCACTGGACGGCGACGCCTTCGGTCCCGAGAATCAGCCGACAATGCCTTTAATGCGCAGCGGCCACTCCAGTCGATCCACCGCCTCGCGCCAGAGCTTCCAGTCGCCGCGCTCGCCCAAGCACGCCGGACTGGGGCTGACCTGCCTGTCGCCCCAGACCCGGAGTACCCGAACATGGTCCAGGCTGATGCGTTGGCGCCGGTACAGTGCATCGAGGCATTTGACGATATCGTCCGGCTCGCAAGGCCGCGCCATTCGCCCCTGATTGGCTGTGAATCGGGCGCCGTCCCGCCGGGCGGCCAACGCTGCCATGGCCCAAAACCAAGCATCGTCGGCCGATCGGAACGGCTCGCCGCTGGCAGAACTATAGGACCGGGGAAGGTCAACACCCCTGGGGCGACTGGCCAAGCTCGACATCACGGTTCTCCCGACTGTTACACGCAATAAGAGAGATATCCGCAGCGATATAACCATGGGTTGCATACCATGGCAAGGGCAAAGGTGATTTTCCTATTTTGTGGGCTAAAAATCCTATACGAGGTGGCTGCCGGCATGTTGGGCCGGCTGGCACTGATAGGCTTGGACCCGTTTGATGAAGCATGCGGACATTTGGCGCGCTCTCGACACTCTCGCGGCAGAGCACGGGTTGTCCGCCTCAGGCCTGGCAAAGCGGGCCGGCCTCGATCCGACGACCTTCAACCCCTCGAAGCGCCGGATGCCGGACGGTCGGGCGCGCTGGCCGGGCACAGAAAGCCTCGCCAAGGTCTTAGAAGCGACTGGCGCAAGCTTGGAAGCGTTCACGGCGCTGATTACGGGGGCTCGGGCCCTGGCGAGCAGCGGGAGCATCCGGCAGATTCAGCGACGCATTCCCTTGATCGGGCTGGCTCAGGCAGGGAGCGAAGGCTTCTTTGACGACGGCGGCTATCCCGTCGGCGGGGGCTGGGATGAGGTCAGCCTGCCGGATATCGCCGATCCGAACGCATATGCCCTCGAGATCAGCGGTGAATCGATGGACCCGGTGTTTCGTGACGGCGACCTTGTGATCGTCTCGCCATCCGCTCCGATCCGCCGTGGTGACAGGGTGGTAGCCCGAACGATGGGTGGCGAGGTCATGGCGAAACAGCTTGCACGACGCTCAGCTCGGCGCGTAGATCTGCGTAGCTTGAATCCGACCTACCCGAATTACAGCTTCGACCTGGCAGAGATCTCCTGGCTGCATCGTATCGTCTGGGTCAGCCAATGAGGCTAGAGACCCCGACGCATGGATCGCGTCCCCCGCTGGATAATCTGCGCGCAGCATTCCTTTCACTGTCGCGTGCAACCGGAAACGACAAAAGCGGCCCCGGGATTCCTTCCCGGGGCCGCACTTGATCGCGTTTGGTCTGTTCATAGAGACATCGCGAGCTGTAGTCTCAAGCCTTCCGTCACCGGAAGCTCCCGCAACCGGGGCGATAGGAGCCCATCCCGCGGGCTGCCGCGGTTCAAGTGCCGCAAGCTGCAATAGCGGCCAACCCGCGGCTTCGAATGCCGCCAGCCAAAGCTCCATGCAGAACCATGCCGCCGGATCATGCCAATCCCGGCGAACAAAGAAACCGGCAATCGCGGTCCAGTCGTAAGGCTTGCCGATCTGGCGACGTGCCCAGGCGATGGCCGCTCGCTCGGTCTCGGGGGGGCACCCCACGGCAAACAACCCCACCACCCGGCCGGCGATGCCCGGGTGCAGCGCCACGCCTGCCGACGGGGTAGCGTCGAGCACCAGACCGTCGTCCAACAGCCCACCAACGTGGGCTGCCCGTGACCAGGTGCCGGCGCGGATGACCGCACCAGTCACCCCTTCGCCGGCAGTAAACACGAGGCACAGGCTCACTTGCCCGCGCTCGTTACGCCGGGCGATGCTGCGGTCACCATCGCGGGTGCCGCAGCAGGTGCCGCGACGACAGCGGGCTTACCGCCAAGCTGGGCGCAAGCTGCCACCACCGCCGGATGAACCAGCAAGGCATCAGCGGTCGCCAAGCTTGTGCCAGCCGCACCAAGGCTCGCGACGACGGGCGCGGCCAAAGGCTGCACGACCCCGTCTACAGTGCACCCCACCTGGAGAGCCGCCGTCTTCTGTGCCGGTGAAAGGGTGCAGCCGGCCAGCAGGCACGCGGCGCCAACTGCGAGCAAGACCTGTCGCATCGAACTTCTCCACATTTTTCGAAGTGCGCCGGACAACGGCCGCCCCGGCGCGGGCGGTTCAGGCTCCTCGGCGACGGTCGGGAAATCCCCCGCGCAATCGCCGCTCCGGACCAGGCGGCCGATTCACGGTTCGCCTATGTGACAAGGCGCCCATCACGGCTGGTTATCTGTCCCTGGACGGCCCAGAACTTTCGAACTTTCGTATGGTGCCAGGCTCGCCCGCTCGAAATCGCGTGATTATGCCTGCGCCGAAGCCTGCCCCTCGCCGGACACGATCGCCGTGCCGGGCAGCGTGACGGGTTGGACTCCCTTCGTAACCGGTACGATGCTTACGGTCGGGTCTGCCGCCAGCAAGCCACCCAGCCGTGCGTCGACCATCGCGTGCACACGCTGGGGCGTGATGTTCAGCGCCTTGAGTACCGGGGCGACACCCGCCACCACATGGTTCGCCCCGATGGCAACCGCGGCGTTTCGCGTCGATGCTTCAAGAACGCTGCCGCCACACGTAGCCAGGAAGCCGTAAGCTGCCTGCGCACCGGAATCGACAGCAGCAATGACGCTCGCCTGCTGCTGCGACGTGAGCTTTAATCCGATCGCCCGCCGCGCGAGGACGAGTCCGTAGGGCACCGCCGCGGTGAACGCCGCGAGCGCAAGCGGCGCCAGCGCCCGTACGAGCGGCGCAAGGTCGATCTCCATGGCACTATCTCCTGGTGGGATAACGGCAGGAACAGTCGAGGCGGCCGACCGATACATCGGAAGCCGGATCAGTCACGGGATGCTCCCCGATGCAGGCGGGGAAGCGGACAGCTTCAGGGCGTTGGATGGTCGTGCGTGCCACCGTCGTCTGCCGAGCGAACGCTCAATCGCGTGGCCAAGGCCGGGTTGTGCTGTGGCTGCCTGACATGGCAAGCAGGTGTGGGTTGCTACCCATCCGAAGCTGACCGGTATGGACCGGCCGGCAAAACAAGTGTGGCGGAGGCCATTTCATGATTGCCCCCTTTGCGCCCCGGCATTCGTCGGAGGGACGACCATGAATGGCACTGGAGCGCCCGCAGACAGAGAAACCGCCGAACAGGCCCTGGCACGTGCCCAGGCGGCACTCCAGGCCAAGCGCTTCGGCGAAGCGCTTGGCATCTGCCAGGATGTGCTGTCCAGCAGTCCCGATCACCCCAGCGCGCTTGCGCTCCAGGGCGTGGTCGCAGCCCATACCGGCGATCCGGAACGCGCGATCGAACTGCTCGACTGTGCGCTGCACCGACACCCTGGTGTCGCGTCATGGCATGCCAATCTCTGCTCGCTCTATCGCCTCCTCAACCGCGTGGAAGAGGCCGTCGCCTCGGGGCGGGAAGCTGTTCGCCTGGCACCCGACAGTGCCGACAACCTGGTCAACCTTTCGCTTGCCTTTACCGACCTTGATGAGCGCGGGAGCGCGATCGCGTGCCTCCTCCGCGCGATCGGCCTCAATCCATCGCATGCGGATGCCCGCTTGGCGCTGGCCCAGAACCTACTTGCCCAGGGCGAGCTCGAGCCAGGCTGGATTGAATACGAGTGGCGCAATGAAACAGAAGCGGGCCGTGGGCTTTTGCCGCGGATCACCTCCGCGCCATGGAACGGCATGAGAATCCCGGGCGGCCGCGTGCTGCTCGTCGGTGACCAAGGTTATGGCGACACCTTGCAGTTCGCCCGCTATATTCCTTTGGTTGCGGAGCGATGCAAGGAGGTGATCCTTGGATGCAGCGTGGAAATGGCCTCTCTACTGGCTAAAATTCCCGGCGTCGCGCTCTGCTGCCATCGTTGGAACGAGATCCCGGGCCACGCCGCATATGCTCGGCTGTCGAGCTTGCCGGGCTTGTTCCACACGACACTTGACACGGTTCCGGGTGGGGTTCCCTACGTGACCGCCGATCCGGTCCGACAGACGAAATGGGCGGCACGCCTTGCCGAGAGCGCACCGAGACCCGCCCAGCGGATCGGTCTCGCATGGAGCGGGCGGCCGACCCATCCGAACGACCGTCGCCGTTCGCTTCGCCTCGCCCAGTTGGCGCCCATAGCCGGCGCAGGACCGGCATGGTTTGTCTCTCTTCAAAAGCCGCTTCCGGCAACGGACGTTCCGGATCTCAACGGTTTTCCTGGCCTGATCGATTTGTCGGGCGAGTTGGATAATTTCGAGGAAACAGCGAGTCTTATCGCCAATCTCGACCTTGTTATTACTATTGATACGTCCGTGGGACATCTCAGCGGCGCACTCGGTAAGCCAGTATGGATCATGCTGGCGAAGGCAAGCGACTGGCGGTGGCTGCTCGATCGATCGGACAGCCCGTGGTACCCGACGGCCCGACTGTTTCGTCAGCGCCGGCCGGGCGCCTGGGCCGAGGTGATCTCTGATGTCGCCGAAGCTTTGTCCATGACGTTGCGGTCCGCGAGCAGTTCAAATCTTGACTGAGACCTGGGTCCCGAGAGTTCTGGCGTCGTAGGGTAGCCGGAACAGGCGACGCCCCCATCCAAGCCCATATGTCGGCCAGGTTGACAGTCCAGTCATGAACAAAAGGCGCTGTGTGAGGAACTCGACACACAGCGCCATCGTGCCATCCGGTCGTGCCGCAGCCTCCCTGACTGCATCCAGCGTTATCGCACCAATCATTCCGTCCACCGCAACCCCAACTGCCTGTTGGAGCCAGAGACAAGCACGGTGTCCGCCGTTGTTTACGGCGGCGTCGAAGACCATCAGCGCAAGCGGCGGAGGTAGCTGATCACCGGATATCTTTGCCCAGTAATCCTGACGGTACAACACCTTTGCCTGATCCTCGGTCAGTGTGAAGATATCCAGGTCAGGGTATGCTGCGGCGCTGATACCAAACTTTGTCCCATTGCAAGCGCCAAGGCCCCCCCCCCCGCCCGTCCAGTTCCCGGGATCGGCGGAGTCGTTGGTGAACGCCCCCTCCATTCCAAGAATGATCTCGAAGCATCGGTCAAAGCTATCCATGACTTAGTCGCCAATCTTGTGATGTGTTGACAGAGGTGTCAGTCGATTTGGTCCGGTCCCCGTTTTCTTCCGCCGCGATGTCGTTATTTTTGTGCCGTTCTCTGCCCCCCCCGTCGACCTGATCAGCCTCTTCTGCTGATCAGCGTGGTCCAGCCGTACGCAATCAACGCCAGAAGTGCCGCAGTCAGAAGACTTTTCCAAAAAGCCCAGTCTTCACGGCTCACGAACTTCTCGGTCACATCCCGCAAGCTATCCCGGAAGGTCTCAGCCTGCGCATCGAGCCCGGCGGCAAACCGATCCGCCAGCGCGCGAAGGCTCGCCTCCAACTCGGCATCGCGGTTTGAGAGTCGTTCAACCGCCGTCAGAACTTGCCGCATCTGCTCCTCCAGTCTGGCCAGTCGTTCCACCAGTTCGTCAGCCACTGCGACGAGGGGACCGACCTTAGTTGCTTGATTGGGTGGTCGCATATGATCCTCTCGGTCTATGGAGCCGCGGAAGCGGAGAACCGCTACTGGGGTTGATCGCTAAGCGCGATCGGCATGGTAGTGGCAGCCAGCGGATAATTCACGCTCCAGGCGCTTCCCAGGTCGCCGGCAATGTTCCACCCTGCTGGCGCGGTGAGCGACGCAAAATTATCGGTGACCGAATTGCCGCGCCCGATGGCGGTGGAACCAAAGGGGTAGTAGAGCCAGCAGGCGCTGCTGGCATTTACGAGAGGGTCTGCCAGGACAAGCTGCAGGTGCGTTGTGTCTATACGGGTACATGACGTAGCCGGGACGATTGTGCCGGGACTGGCAATCGATCCACCATCCATCACTGCGAAGCCGGCTCCGTTGGCGGCCTGAAGGGGCACTTCCAGGTCCGTGCCCGCGTCATGCCGCACCGTCAGAATGAGAGTCGTCGCGGTCTGCCGAAAGACATGTACGATCTGAGGCCCCCCTGCCACCGGCAGGCCCGACGGGATCGCAGTAAGGGTATCCCCGCGCCCAGTCTGCAGGACTGCCCGGGCAACCGGACCTACAGCCAGCCGGGCAAAACGCTGGTTATCGGCACTATCCCGGTGTGCCGCGTCGCCTCCGGTTGCGAGACCGGTTGCAGGATTCCAGCTAGATCCCCGCGGATTGCTGTCCGTGGTTTGTGGATTCCCGATGATCACGTTGTTGGTCGGGTCCGCCGCGAGGGCCGCAACCACCTCCCGGTGCATCTGGATGCCATCATTCGCGCCATACGGAATGGCGTTCCACCAGACCAGCGGCAAGTCGGTTGCCGCCCGACCAAGCATCCCGCGTTCAAGGGCGGCCAGCCTCTGAGCCGCAGCAAGAAACGTCGGCTTCTCACCATAGCTGCGCAGGCTGTCGGTTTCGTTCCATGGCCATACCAGAGCCACGATGTCGGCCTGATCCTCCACGTCCAAGCCGGCGATCGCCGTCTGCACCGCCACACCATCAGCCCCGAGACCCCAGGTAAGGGGGGAAGATCCGTCATTCGGGTCATTCAGAAAGCTGCCGGGATAGGCACCATTGACCGCCGGATAGATTCCGTGCCCGCTCTGCATTGTGTAGCTTGAAGGACTTCCCGTGGTTGCCAGAACATTATATGCAAGCGCCCCGAGGTACCATGCGATTCCCTGTGCCAGTAGTTGAGCCCCGTTGTCATTCAGGGCGTAATTGATGGCGTTCGACTGTCCGTCGATCACCAGCATCACACCGCGGCGAGGCCCTCGCACCCAACGCTCGGCGGCAGCCAGTAGCGTTGTGATTTCGCTGTCGGCCAGCGCCCGCTCCCAGGATGCCGCCTCGTGAAACCAGCATTGAGCCGCGCCCAACAGAGTTCTGGTCATGGAGCAGAACCTCGGGACCGGTTGCCGTGCTCGCCAGCGGATTTGCTGCACCCGCGAGCAATTTGCCTCCATCCAGCCAGACATCGATGCCTTTTCCAGGCGTGAACCGAAGAATGACTGAATGGGTATGCCGCCGTTCCAGGGCGGTCGTCAGCACAGGCCCCGGCAATCCGGGAAACAGCACCAGCCGTCCCGTACCTGAAGGACTGTCCGCCTGGAGCACGGGTATACCGCCGACGGAGATCAGTGTGATCGGGTTCATGTCCCGTCCCGAATTCTGTCTTCGGTTCGGGCGCGACCAGATCAGATAGCGGGTCCAGGCCGTTGTCGACCCCAACCCGCCGGACATGCGGCGGAAGCCGACATCCGGATCAAGCGCTGGGGCCATGGTAGCCACCCCGCCTGCCACACGTCCAACGCCGCCCAGGAACGCGTTCAAGCGTGGGGTCGCGATCGGCGGACCGGCAGGAGTAGCGAAGGAATATGGGATCAGCGCAGAACCGGCACCGGATTTATCGGTGAGGCCGCCGACCGGTTCATTCCAGCTACTCAATGGGGAGCCACTGGGATCAAGGACCGCACCGACCGTGCCGCCGTCCCACCATCCTGACAGACCGGTCAATGCGCTTGGCAACGGGCCCGTGAACCCAGGGGGGCCGGAGGGGGTGGTCCCTCGCAGTGGTCGCCACAACGCGACCCTTCCGACACCGATGCGCATCGAGGCAGCGGGCGCTACCAGGGCGACGCTCATGTCAGGTCACCGTGAACGGAGTGGCATACACCGTCGGGGTGCTGCCGTCGGAGCCTTCACACCACGCATACCAGGTGCCCGCGGTGGCCGGGATCGGTACGAAAGCCCCCCAGAGGTCGGTGTTCACGGAGGAGTAGGTTGATTTCGCCGCTCCCGGGGGCATCAGCACCATGAGCCGGTCGATCGTCCCCTCGGAGACCGCCTGTAGCCGCGCCATGAGCAGCCGATGATGCGCGGCTGGCACCAGCCCGTCTGCACCCATGACATGTTCGGCCCATGCCACCAGATCGTCCCGGATCGCCTCCGGAGCCGAACCGGGTTCGAGTCGGTCGGGCGCAGGCCCCTCTGAGCGGCCCAGGGCGCGCGACATCGATCGGTGGCGGGGACGGAGGCGAAAAACGCAGCAGCCGCTGGTCGCTCAGACCGAAGCAATGGCGCCGAGGCGCCCAGCTTCTGTGCCGTCCGCGCAAACCACCATCATGCCAATTCATATACCCGAAATTGGGGCGAGTGGGCAAGGCTTTTTTTCTTAATGAAGGACTTAATTCCTTTGGCGGCTCACACTGCGGCGATCACCCGGAGGGCCACCCCCCTATCGTGATTCCTCCGGTCGCCATTTTTGACGGATATTCACGATCGCGTGAGCGGTTTTAACGATTGGACCCGCTGTTTTCCGTCAATCGTCATGCGGCAGAATACGCCACCGCACAACTCCGGCACACATCGACGACACGCCATACCGTTGGGGAAAGTCATGAACCATCTCGCCGAACCTCTTCGCATCCCATCCGCGCTGCGCCCCCGGGCCGTCGCGTCCCGCCCGTGCCGCACACCGCTGGTCCTCGTGGTGGAGGACGGGGTCAGGCTGAGCGAAGCGATCTATGGACTCTGCGAATTCCTGCACGTCGGGGTCGCGACCATCGGCGGGGAGGGCGATCTCGCCCGCACCCTCCGCGACTCCCGGCCGATGGCTGTCCTGGCCGAAATGGACGGCAAATCGCAAGACGGCGGCTATGTGATGATGCGCATCGCCGAGCACGACCGGACCCTGCCGCTCATGCTCCTGACCGGCCCCGATCCGGCCTTGGTCGGCGCAGCGGAGGCAATCGAGGAACTCTGCGACCTGTCGGCCGTCGCCCGGCACCTGGTGCTGCCAACCATTGGGGAGGTCGTCGAGTTCCTGTTCCGCGCCGGCCAGAGTGGTTCGTGCCTTGGATTAATGCCTGCCTGAGCGTGTCAGGCTGCGCCATCCCGCCACAGCGGCTCCTTCAACCGGCCCAGAAGCGCATCATGGGCGGCCAGTTCGGCGGCATCCGGCACCACCGACCGGGGAGTTCGTCGTCCTTCATACGTATAGACGATCGGCTGGGCGGGGCCGGCCTCGCTCTCCAGGGTCAACCCGCGTTGGCGCCCGCCAGTCAGCTCCACATACACCGCCGCAAGCAACCGGCAGTCCAGTAGCGCATTATGGGTGGACCGTGCAGAAAGATCGATGGAGAAGCGGCGGCACAGCGCGTCCAGGCTGTTCGGCATCCCCGGAAAGCGTTGCTTGGCAAGCGCCAGCGTATCGATCATGCGAACCTGATCGAGCGCGGGCCGGCTGACCCGCGCAAATTCCGCATTGAGGAACCCGAAATCGAACGGCGCGTTGTGTGCGATCAGCGGGCCGTCGCCAAGAAACACCAGCAAACCGTCGATGATCGCTTCGAAGCGCGGCTTGCCCGCCAGGCGCGCCGCAGTCAGCCCATGGATCCGCGCGGCCTCCTCGGGAATGTCGCGCTCGGGATCGATCTCGGCATGGAAATGCCGTCCCGTCGGCAGCTCGTTGATCAGCTCCAGCGCCGCGATCTCCACGATCCGGTGCCCTGCAGCCGGGTCGAGCCCGGTGGTTTCGGTGTCGAACAAGACACTACGGCGCATCGCGAAGCTCCTGGATAAAACGGCTCAAGACACGCAGCGCATGGCGGCGGGACAGACCGGTGCGGATGACGACGTCGGCGCGACGCCGCTTCTCGGCATCCGGCATCTGACGTCGGATCATCGCATCGGCTTCGGCGGCGGTCATCCGCCGGCGCGACGCCACCCTGCGGCGCTGCACGGCGGTCGGGGCAGAGACCACCACGATCCGGTCGACCCGGCGGTCGCCGCCGGTCTCCAGCAGCAGCGGAATGTCCAGCACGGCGATGCGATGTCCGCCGCGCCGCGCACGGGCAAGAAATGCCGCCTCCTCACTGCGGACCATAGGATGGAGTATCTGCTCCAGGATACGCCAGGTTGTCGGGCCGCTCGAGCACCGCACGACGCAGACAGGCGCGGTCCACGGCGCCGTCGCGTACGCAATCGGGAAACGCGGCGCCGATCCGCGGCACCGCCCGCCCGCCGCGGGCCTGCAGCCGATGCACTGCGGCATCGGCGTCGAACACCGGTATGCCGGCCCGACGGAATACCCCGGCGGCGGTCGACTTGCCCATGCCCATGCCGCCAGTCAGCCCGACGATGATCATGCCGGCGGCAGATCGGCCAGCACGAAAGCGCGCAGTGCCGCATCCACTTCGGGATCGACCCCGAACCAGGCAGCAAAGCCCGGGCGCGCCTGGTGCAGCAGCATTCCCAGCCCATCGACCGTGCGCAGCCGGTGCCGTCGCGCCGCCGCCAGCAGCGGCGTTTCCAACGGCACATAGACCAGGTCGGCCACCACCAGCGTGGGGTTCGCGCGATCGAGGGCGAGCCCGGGGTCGCCCTGCCCTCCCATGCCGAGCGTGGTCGAATTGACCAGCAACGCATGGTCGGCGAGCGCGGCCGAGCGATTCTCCCATTCCACCACCCGCAACCCAGGCAGGTCGCGGGCCAACGCCACCGCACGTTCCGGGGTCCGGTTGGCGATGCTGACGGCCTCCCCCTGGTCGAGCAACACCGCGGCGACCGCCCGCGCCGCCCCGCCGGCCCCCAGGATCAGTGCCGGGCCGGCGGTCGCGTCCACCTGCGCGTCACGCAGCCCGGCCAGGAACCCGAAACCGTCGGTGTTGCTGCCCTCGACCCGCTCGGGCTTGAATACCAGGGTATTCACGGCGCCGGCGCGCCGCGCGCTGTCGTCCACCCTATCGCACAAGCGCGAACGCGGCGAGCTTGTGCGGCACGGTAACGTTGGCACCGGCGAATCCCGCCGCCCGCAGCCCTCGCATGGCGGCGCTGAACGCGGCGGGCATGACCGGCAGCGGCACATAGGCGCCGTCGATCCCGTGGCGGTCGAGCCAGAACCCGTGGATGCGCGGTGAACGGGAATGGGCGACGGGCCAGCCGGCGATACCGGCGACTCGTGCCCTGGCGGAGACGATATGCATGGCCCTACCATTCCGCGCCGGGCCAGGAAGATCAATCGGGCCCGTAGCTTGGCGGGCTGCGTCGCCCATGCTTCGGGCTTCACCTCAGCAGCTTCTCCTTCGTCGGCGCGGCCGCACCGCTGACGGCCGGCGGGGAGCCGTGGTCGACGTCGCGCTGGCCTCGCCGCAGAGCAGCCGTGCCGCCGGTCATGGACGGGCCAGCGCGGCTGCCTCCCGTTGCGTCTGCGGATTGCGGCCAAACTCTGAGACGTGCCGAGGGCGATGCAACCCGCACCGTCGTCGTCCACGAGTTTGAACCCATTGTGCCTATTCGCTGATCGGGCGCGCCGGTGCGATGCTCGGACTCGGGACGCCGGTGGGATTCCGGCTCTGACGACAAGAGAGGAATTTTTCGATGCTGCCCATGCAGTTCCACACCATCCGAGACTTCCCCCTGACCGGCGGCGCAGTGCTGGCGGAGGCGCGGATCGGCTATCTCACCATGGGACGCCTGTCGGCAGACGGGCGGAACGCGGTCCTGGTCACCCACGGCTACACCAGCGGCCCGCGCATGATCGAGGGTGGCGAAAGCGCGTCCGAGGGTTCCTGGGCGGCGCTTGTCGGGCCCGGGCGGCCGATCGACACCGACAAGTATTTCGTCATCGCGTCGAATATGCTGGGTTCGTCCTTCGGTTCGACCAACGCAGCCAGCATCGATCCGGCGACCGGGCGCCCGTACGGCCCGCGCTTTCCCGAACTGACGGTAAGCGACATCGTGGCGGCGCAGAAGCGCCTCCTGGATGCGCTCGGCGTGCGCCACCTGGTCGCCGTGGTGGGCCCGTCCTACGGCGGATACCAAGCGTTCCAATGGGCCGTGGACGACCCGGATTTCATGCACGGCATCGTCGCGGTGGTGACCGGGCTGCGGTCCTCGGTGGCCGGGGTCGAGCCACTGCTGACGCAGTTGGAGCGTGATCCGAACTGGAACGGCGGCGACTACTACGACCGCGGCGGGGTCGCCGACACCACGACCGAAATGCGGATCGAAACGCTGAAGAGCTACGGCCTCGACGCCGGCCTGGCAACGCGCTTTCCGGACCCTGCGGCGCGAGTGACGGAGCTGCACCGCATCGCCCGCGCCTGGGCCGAGCAATTCGATGCCAATTCTCTGGTAATCCTGCGCAAGGCGATGCTGCGCTACGATGTTACGCCCCGACTATCGCGCATCCGCGCACGCGTTCTGTACGTCCTGTCGAGCACTGACAAGCTATTCCCGCCCGCGCTCGCGCCGGAGGTGATGGGCGCCCTACGCGGCGCCGGGGTTTCCGCGGAGTACGTCCGGCTGGACAGCCCCTTCGGTCATCTGGCGTCGGGGCTGGATGCTGACAAATGGGCCCCGGCCCTGCGCGCCTTCATGCAAGCACTGCCGGCGGCATAAAAATCCGGCCACCGCGCCGCGGGGCGGAGCGGGCGAGCGGCCTCCAGAGGAAGCCGCTCGCCCATCGGCATTACGCGATCGAGGAGTTGAATGCCCCGCCGTCCAGCAGCAGGTTGTGCCCGACGATGAACCCCGAGGACGCGGCGCACAGGAACGCGCACGCCTCCCCGAACTCCGCGGGGTCGCCCACCCGGCCGGTGGGATTCTCCTTCCCCCGTTCCGCCAGCACTTCCTCAACCGGCCGGCCCGCCTTCTTCGCCGCGAAGGCCGCGCCGCTGCGCAGCCGGTCTGTCAGGAACGGCCCGGGCAGCAGGTTGTTGATCGTCACGTTATGCTTCGCTATCTGTCGCGCCAGACCGGCAACGAATCCCGTCAGCCCCGTCCGTGCGCCGTTGCTCATGCCAAGCTGCGGGATCGGCGACTTCACCGAAGCCGAGGTGATGTTCACGATCCGCCCGAACTTGCGTCCGGCCATCCCGTCGACCACCGCCTTGATCATGAAAATCGGTGCCAGCATGTTGGCGTCGATCGCCTTGATCCAGTCGTCCCGCTCCCAATCACGGAAATCGCCGGGCGGCGGGCCGCCGGCGTTGTTCACCAGGATATCGGGTTCGGGACAGGCGGCGAGCGCCGCGGCACGCCCCGCTTCGGTGCTGATATCGCCAGGCACGGCCGTCACCTTCACCCCGGTCGCGGCGCGGATCTCCGCCGCGGTCGCCTCCAGCGCCTCCGCCGTCCGCGCCGTGATGACCAGGTCCACCCCTTCGCGCGCGAGGGAGAATGCGCAGGCCCGACCGAGCCCCTTGCTTGCGGCGCAGACGATCGCCTTGCGGCCCTTGATGCCAAGATCCATGTGTGGTGCTTCCCCTGTTATTGGATCGATATGGTTTGCAGGACGGTCCGCGCGGCGGCGGGGATCGGCGTCGGCCGCTGATCGCCGCGGGTGACGAAAACGTGCACGAAATGCCCCTCCGCCGCCGCCGTATCGTCGTCGCCGCGGAAAATCCCGATCTCATAGCGCACCGAGCTGCCGCCGATCCGCGCGACCCGGATGCCCACCGTCACCCGGTCCGGCCAGGCGATCGAGCTGTGGTAGCGGCACGCCACCTCCGCCACCACGCAGTGCACCGGCCCGTCCAGCAGATCGACCACGCCGTGCGACATTTCGAAATAGGTCACCGCGGTGTCGAAGAACGAGAAATAGGTGACGTTGTTGACGTGCCGGAACACGTCGTTGTCCATCCACCGGGTAGTGATGTGGTGGAACCAGCGATAGTCGGCCCGGCGGCCGGGCGGTTGTCGGCTCATGCGTCCCCATGCAGTGCTCGGCCGCGCCGGTAGTCCGGAGCGGCTGGTCCTGCGGCGCAGTAGACCGGAGAAGGCGCGTTTCGTCCATCCGGACGCAGCCCCGGGATGACATGCGGTCTCGGTGCTCCTAGGACACGCGGCCATGAGTTTTCCCGAGGCGATCCATGCTGCCCGCCGTCGTCACGGCCTTTCCGCGGCGGACCCGGTCCTGGTCCTGCCGGCCTACCAGGGACGGCTGGTGCCGCTGCCGGCCGCGCGCCGCCGTGCCTTCACCCGGCATCTGACCGAGGCGATCGCCGAAGCGGTCGGCGAGCCGGCCGCGCCGCCGGGCAGGCCTGAGCCGCCGCTCGCACCCGGCCTCACGACCTTGGCGGGGGCAGCCTGCGCCTGCTGCCGCGGCCACTGCTGCTCGCGCGGCGGCGAGCACGCCTATGTAGATGCCGACACGATCCGCCGGTTGCGCCGGACCGAGCCCGACCTCGGCCGGGCTGCCATCCTGGCCCGCTACCGCGCCGCCCTGGGCCCGGAGAGCTATGAAGGCTCTTGTGTGTTTCACGGCCCGTCGGGCTGCCGGCTGGATCGCGCACTGCGCTCCGATCTGTGCAACACCTTCTACTGCACCGATCTGAAGCGTTTCCTGCGTGCCCAGCCGACGACCCCGCCGCGTACCTTGCTGCTGGCCCATGACGGCGAACAGGCCCGCCGCGCGTCGGTCCACCGCGCCGACCCGGCACCGGTGGCCGCGGCCCGGGTATCGCAGCAGACTTGATCCGCCGGGCCGCCGGGGCCAGCCTGCCCGCCGCGCAACGGGGCCGGCCCGGCGATCGCCGCGGCGTGCCCGAAGGAGACCCATGGACCATCTCGATCTGCTCGCCGACCTGATCGCCCGCGCCCGTGCCGCCGGGGCGGACGCCGCCGATGCAGTACTGATCGCCGGGGCAGCGCTCTCCGTTCAGCGCCGCCTCGGCCGCACCGAGCATATCGAGCGCGCCGAAGGCCGCGACCTCGGCTTGCGCGTCTTCGTCGGCGCCAAATCCGCCATCGTCTCCGCCACCACGATCGATCCCACCGGGTTCGCGACCCTGGCCGAACGCGCCGTGGCAATGGCGCGCGTGGTGCCGGACGATCCCTATGCCGGTCTCGCCGACACTGCCGCGCCGCCGGAGGCGCTGTCGCTCGACCTCGAGGATCCGACCGAGCCCGACGCCGACGCCCTGCTGGCCCGTGCCGCCCTGGCCGAAGACGCGGCGCTCGCCGTGGCCGGCGTCACCAATTCCGAAGGTGCCGAGGCCGGCTGGAGCCGCACCGAGGCGGCGCTGGTCACCTCCGCCGGTTTCGCCGGCCAAATGGTACGGACCGGGCATTCCGTCTCGGCCAGCGCCCTGGCCGGAAGCGGGACCGGAATGCAGCGGGATTTCGACTACCACTCCGTCGTGCATCTGGCCGATCTCGACGACCCGGCGGCGATCGGCCGGAGCGCCGGCGAGCGCGCGGTGGCGCGGCTCGATCCGATCCGACCGAAGACCGCGAAGCTGCCGGTGGTGTACGATCCGCGGGTGGCCGGCAGCCTGCTCGGGCATCTGATGGGTGCGATCAACGGTGCGTCGATCGCCCGCGGCACCTCCTTCCTGAAGGACCGGATGGGCGCGCGCATCTTCGCCCCGGGTATTGTCGTGCACGACGATCCGCGCCGGTTGCGTGGGCTGCGCTCGCGGCTGTTCGACGGCGAGGGCACCCCCACCGTGGCGTGCGCGCTGATCGACGACGGCGTGTTGACCACCTGGCTGCTCGACAGCCGCTCGGCGCGGCAGTTGGGGCTGCGGTCGACCGGTCACGCCGCGCGCGGGACCGGCGGGCCACCGTCACCGGCGCCGAGCAATCTCTATCTGGCGGCCGGTACCTTGTCCCCGGCGGCGCTGATGGCCGATATCAAGGTCGGTCTCTACGTCACCGAACTGATCGGCATGGGCGTGAACGGGGTGACCGGCGACTATAGCCGCGGCGCCGCCGGATTCCTGATCCGCGACGGCGCGCTGGCCGAGCCGGTGGCGGAGATCACCATCGCCGGCACCTTGCCCGAGATGTTCGCCCATCTCACGCCCGCCAGCGACCTGGTGTTCCGGCGCGGCACCGATTCGCCGACGGTACGGGTCGAGGGAATGACCTTGGCCGGCGCATAGGCGTCGCGATCCGGTCCCGCGGCGGTACCCTCGTCCCGGCGCGGCCAGGATCAGTCGGGGACGCTGTCGGTCGCGGCTGCCTCGGCTTCGTCGCCGTAGCCGAGCAGCCGTAGTTCCCGACCGCGTAGCCCCCGCTGCACCAGGGCGTGGATCAGCGCCTCTTCGCGTCCATGCGTGACCCAGACTTCGCCCGCCCCGGTTTCCACGATCGTCGTGAGCAGCCCGTCCCAATCGGCGTGGTCCGAAATCACCAGCGGCAGTTCCACCCCGCGCGCCCGGACCCGCTGGCGCAAAGCCATCCACCCGGAGGCGAAGGCCACCACCGGATCGACCAGTCGCCGCACCCAGGGTTCCGTTGCAGCACGGGGCGGGGCAAGCACGACGGCGCCGGCGAGTTCGGATTTCGCCGCACCGATCGCTGGACGCAACGATCCGAGCTGTACCCCGCGCGCTTCATACGCCGCGCAGAGCGCACTCTGCGCACCGTGCAGGAAGATCGGGCGGTCCCACCCTGCCGCCCGCAGCAGCGCGATCAGCCGTTGGCTTTTGCCGAGCGGGTAGCAGCCGAGCAGGTGCGTCCGTTCCGGGAAAACGGTCAGGCTGGCGAGCAGACGGGCAATCTCCTGCTCCGGGGTGGGGAAACGGAAGACTGGCAGTGCGAAGGTTGCTTCGGTGACGAACACATCGCAGGACACGGGTGTGAAGACGGCGCAGGTGGTGTCCGGCTGGCGCTTGTAGTCGCCGCTGATCACGACCCGGCTGCCGGCGTACTCGAGGATGATCTGGCTACTCCCCAGTACATGCCCCGCAGGAGCCAGCGCGATCTGCACCCCGTCGTGCTCCAGCCGCTCTCCCCAGGCAAGCGGTTGCTGGGTCCGCCCGGCGCCGGCAGTGCCGAGCCGTAGACGCATCAGGGCGAGCGTATCGGGATGCGCGAGTACATGGCCATGCCCCGGTCGGGCGTGGTCGGAATGGGCGTGGGTAATGACCGCACGATCGACCGCAACGACTGGATCGATGAAGAACCCGCCCGGCTCGCAGAATAGCCCTTGCGGTCGGGGATGGAGCCAGGCGGCGGGGGCGGGCGAAGCAGACATCAGCCAGACCGGAGGACGAGGCCAGATATATTATCTTGGGATGACGCTGCCCGCTGCCAACGCCGGCGCGCGTCCACCGGTCGGATCGGCAGCGCCGACCAACCTGTCAGACAACTTGACAAAAACCGAAGCCCGTGGGACGTCCTCCCACAGGAGCGCGAAGGGCCGACCCGTGGCATCATGGGCCGCGGTCCGGAAGCGAACCGATAACGGAGGAACGTCAAAATGCCCGACCACACCGATCCGGCTGCCGAGGACGTGGCGCAAGAAATCGTCGCCAAACGCCTGCCGCGCCGCGCCATGATGCACGGCGTCACCGCGGGCGGCGCGGCGGCCCTGCTGGCCGCCGCTGCAACGCGAGCTCAGGCCGCAGGCACCGGGCCGTTCCCGGCGCATCCGCGCTGGAAGTTCGTGTTCGTCAACCACGTCACCACCAGCCCGTTCTTCGTGCCATGCCAGGTACGGCATCCACGATGCGTGCACGCTGCTGGGGTGCGATTATCAGTGGGCCGGGTCGGAAACCTCCGACGTCGCGCAGATGGTGAACGCGATGAACACGGCGATCGCCGGCAAGGTCGACGCGATCGCAACGTGTATTGTTGATCCACGCGGCTTCGATCGTCCGGTCGCGCGCGCGCTGGAGGCCGGCATTCCGGTGTTCAGCTACAATGCCGACGCGCCCCGCGGCAGCCCGAACCGGCGGCTTGCCTATATCGGCCAGGACCTGTTCCTGTCGGGACAGATGATGGGCGAGCGGATCGTCAAGCTGGTCGGCTCCGGCAAGGTGGCGCTGTTCATCGCCACCCCCGGCCAGCTCAATCTGCAGCCGCGCGTTGACGGTGCCATGGACGCGATCAAGAAGTCCGGGGCCAAGATCACGGCGACGATGATCGCCACCGATCCGACCGTGAACGTGGCGCTGTCCAAGATCCGCGCCTACTACCTCGGCAACCAGGACGTGAAGGGCATGTTCGGCACCGGCGGCGGCGACACCATGAATGTCGGCCTTGTCATGCAACAATACGACCTGCCGAAGAAGGGCGTCCACGGCGGCGGGTTCGACATGCTGCCGAAGTCGCTGCAGGCGGTCAACGACGGGTATCTCGACTTCGTCATCGACCAGCAGCCCTATTTGCAGGGATTCTATACCGTGATGGAGATGTTCATGTTCAAGGCCTCGGGCGGCCTGGTCGGACCCGCGGACATCAACACCGGCCTCAAGTTCGTCACCAAGGGAGCGGTCAAGCCGTATCTCACCACCAAGACCCGTTACGAAGGCAGCTCCGGCACCACGCAGATCGTGCCGCGCTCCGGTCCGATCGCGAGCTGAGCCTTGATGGTGGATCAAACCGCAGCAGCGGCCGGGTCGGCGAACGCCGGCCCGCGCCGAGGCCTGGCCGGGCGTCTCCATGGCTTCCTGCTGCGCCCGGAGGCCAGCGTCATCGTCGTGGCGGTGGTGCTGGTGCTCTATTTCCAGTTCACCAACGCAAATTTCCTGACCGACGCGAACCTGCAGACGGTGTCGCAGTTCATCGCCGCACCGGTCATCATCGCCTGCGGTGAGATCATGTTGCTGATCTGCCGCGAGATCGATCTGTCGGTCGGCCAGGTGTTCGCGCTTGCGCCCTTCGTGATGGAACGCGCCGCTCAGGCCGGAGCGCCGGTGGTACTGGCGATCGTGGCCGCGCTCGCGGTCTGCGCGCTGATCGGCTATGTGATCGGGCTGATCACCATCCGGCTCAGCGTGCCATCCTTCATCACGACGCTCGGGATGCTGTTCCTGATCACCGGCGTGACCTTGACGATCTCGCGCGGCTTCCCGGCCAATACGCCGGGTGGGCCGCTACTGACCAATATCATGGGCAACTGGGGTTACGCCGAGATCGTCTGGGCGCTGGGTGTGGTGCTGGTTATGCACGTCGTGCTGCGACACACGCGCTGGGGGCTGCACACGATCGCCACCGGCGGCAACGTGATTGCAGCCGCCGAAGCCGGGATCAACATCAGCCGTATCCGGATGGGAAACTTCGTCCTGACCAGCACCCTGGGCGGCTTCGCCGGCCTGCTGGAAGCGTTTCGCATCGGCTCCACCGATCCGCTGGCGGGCGGCAGCAACATCATGTTCCTCGGCGTCGCGTCGGGCGTGATCGGGGGCACCGCGATTGCCGGCGGGGCCGGCACGATCGTGGGCGGGCTCGTCGGCGGCATCGTGCTTGGCGTGCTGCAGGACGGGTTCACTTTGCAGGGCATCAATGCGTTCACCTTCGATATCATCATCGGCGCGGCGATCCTGCTCGCGATGGTGGCGAACATCCACCTGGCGCGGTTGCGCGGGGCAGGGCAAGGATGAGCGCGACCGCGATGAGCGCCGGCACCGAGGCGCTGCGGGCCGAGGGCATCGTCAAGACCTTCGGCCGCGTCACTGCGTTGAATGGTGTGTCGATGCATGTGGCGCGCGGCGAAATGCTCGGCATCCTGGGTGACAACGGCGCCGGCAAGTCGACCCTGATGAAGATCCTGACCGGCTATCACCAACCCACCACGGGACAGGTGTTTGTCGACGGCGCGCCGGTCCATCTGGGCTCGGTCGATCAGGCGCGGGCGCGGGGAATCGAGTGCGTCTATCAGGATCTGGCGCTGATCAACGGCCTGTCGATCTACCACAACCTGTTCCTGAACCGCGAGATCCTGCGGCGCGGACCGTTCCGGCTGCTTGACCATCGCACGATGCGGCGGCGCGCCGAGGCGGCGCTGGCGGATATCGGCGTGAACGTCGCCTCGGTGGACCTCGAAGTCGGCGCGCTTTCGGGCGGCCAACGTCAGGCGATCGCGGTGGCGCGCGCGGTTGCCTCCAACGCGCGCATTCTGTTGCTGGACGAGCCGCTGGCGGCGATGGGGGCGCGCGAAGCCGGTCTCATCATCGGGCTGATCGAACGGTTGAAGGCGCGCGGAGACATCGCGATCGTGATGATCGCGCACAATTACGCGCAGACGCTGGAGATTTGCGATCGCGTGATGCTGATGCAGCATGGAGAGGTGACCTACGAGAGCCATGCCGCGGAAACCTCTCCCGCCGAATTGCTGGAGATCGTACGGCGGGAGTACCGGGCGGCGCGTGCGGGATAGCACGCCGGGGCGATCGGGAAGGCGGCAGGGCCGCGCGCTGAACAACAGGCTCTGGAACCCAGATCCGGATTGGGCGGACCGTACAATACCGCCGCGCCCGCAGGCCGCGGTGTACGTTGCGGGTAACCTTTGGTCGGCCGGCCGCAGGCAGCCGACCACGGCAACAGGCTCCGTGAACCGCCAAGTCCCTGGGCGGCCATCCGGCCCGTGCCGGTGCCGGGCAGAGAGCAGTCCGCCAGGTCCCCGCGGCGGGCGCTTGCTCAGTAGCGCCGCAACAGCGCCACCAGCCGTCCCTGCACCTTCACCCGGTCGGCGGGAAAGATACGCGTTTCATGCCGCGGATTCGCCGGCTCCAGCGCAATCGAATTGCCGCGCCGGCGCAGCCGCTTCAGGGTCACCTCGGTCTCGTCGACCAGAGCGACCACGATCTGCCCGCTCTCGGCCGTCTCGTCCTTGCGGATGACCACCGTATCGCCGTCCAGGATGCCCGCTTCGATCATCGAATTGCCGGCCACTTCCAGGGCGTAGTGCTCCCCGTTGCCAAGCAGCGCCATCGGCACATCGAATTGGGCGGCGGGATCGGCGCGCAGCGCCTCGATCGGCAGGCCGGCGGCAATTCGGCCGTACAGCGGGATCTGCACCGCCGCGGCGTCATTCGCAGCGCGCACGCCGGACAGGCGAGGCGAGAAATCGCCGCGGATCACCGTAGGCGCAAAGCCGGATGCCGCGCGATCTGCGGTGTCCTCCATCGGTGCCGCCGCGGCGCGGCGCGGCAGCCGGTCTTCCGGCAGACGCAGCACCTCCAGCGCGCGGGCTCGGTGGTGGTGACGGCGCAGGAACCCCCGTTCCTCCAGCGCCGAGATCAGCCGGTGGATGCCGGATTTCGACCGCAGGCTCAGCGCGTCCTTCATCTCCTCGAACGAGGGGGAAACGCCGGTCTCGTGCAGATGGCGGTCGATGTAGACCAGCAGTTCGTGCTGCTTGCGGGTGAGCATGGCAGACGAGGTTTCCTTTCGCGCACGCCGGGTACGTATCCGGCCTTACCGATCGGCCGACTCGGAACAAATGAGCAACCGGCTCGCCGTTCTAGATAGGTTCGCATCGGGCCGTCAAGCGGTTTCCTTTCGCCGCCGCTGCAATCCAGCGTTCCGACCGGGACCGTCGCACGCCGCGGCCGGGTGGAAGGCACCCAGAACGATCGTGGGACCGCTGCTGGGTACGCCCCTCCGCCCAGCACGGTATGGACCGGCGCGCACCGTACGCGATCGGCGCCCGTCGACCTTGCGCCCGCCCGCCGGGTGCGGGATGCAGATGCCGGCCATGCCTTCCCGCCCCCCTTCCCGTCGCGCCCGTTCCGCCGGCACCGCCGTCGCGAGCGGCCAGACCGCGCCGCCCGGCACGCCGGACTACGCGGCGCTGGCTGCGTTCCGCCACGCACTGCGCAGCTTCACCGCGTTCAGCGAAGCGCAGGCACATGCGGCCGGCCTGACGCCGCGCCAGCACCAGGCATTGCTTGCGATCAAGGGCGCGCCGGGCCCGCAGCCGCTCGGCGTCGGCGCGCTCGCCACGCAGTTGCTGATCCGGCCGCACAGCGCGGTGGAGCTCATCGACCGCCTGGTCCAGCTTGGCCTGGTCACGCGCCGGGAGGCTCCCGAGGACCACCGTCGTGCCCGGCTCGACCTGACCACACGGGCCGAGACAATCCTCCGCGATCTCTCGGCCGCCCATGCGCGTGAACTCCAGGCGATCCGGCCGACACTGATCGAGCTGCTGCGCCGCTTCGCCCCGCCGGAGGGGGGCCCGGACTCCGAAAAGATCGGCCGGCCGCGGTAGTTTTTCTATCCTTCGCAGGGTGGCCGGGACCGCAGGCGCTGGGGTGGCGGCCGGATGACGCACACCAGAGGGGAGACGGCCGCCGCCCCCCGCGACCCGCCGATCTCGCCGCCGCGGTATCCAAAGACGATGTCGACAGCGCGAGATCGCCGGCCGCGCGCCGGCCGGTCGCTCTTGATCTGCGTCAATGTGCCGACGGCTCGGACCGCGCAGGCTCGCGCGGCGGGTAACCAATGGAGGATGCCGTGGACGCCAACAGCGCATCGCCCGACGGGACCGACATCCCGGCGCTGGAACAGGCAACGATCAACCACGTCGCCTGGCGGCTGATGCCGCTGCTGATGCTCGGCTATTTCTGCGCTTATCTCGATCGGGTGAACGTCGGCTTCGCCGGCCTGACCATGAACAGGGACCTTGGCTTCTCCGAGGCGGTATTCGGTTTCGGCGCCGGTATCTTCTTCATCGGCTATTTCCTGTTCGAGCTGCCAAGCAACCTGATCCTGAGCAAGGTTGGCGCCCGGGTCTGGATCGCCCGCATCCTGGTCACCTGGGGCATCATCTCCGGCCTGACCGCCTTCGTCTGGAACGGGTGGAGCTTCTACACGGTGCGCTTCGCCCTCGGGCTGGCGGAAGCCGGGTTCTATCCCGGCATCATCCTTTACCTCACCTGGTGGTTCCCCTCAGCCTACCGTTCGCGCATGGTCGCGATCTTCCAGTCCGCGAGCGTCATCTCGCTGATCATCGGGCCGATCGTTTCGGGTCAGTTGCTGCGTCTGCACGGCGCGCTCGGGCTGGCCGGCTGGCAATGGCTGTTCGTCGCCGAGGCGGCCCCGGCGCTGATCATGGGGTTCGTCGTGCTGGCGCTGCTGACCGACCATCCGCGCCAGGCCGGCTGGCTGGCGCCGGTGCAGCGACAATGGTTGACCGCGCGGCTCGAATCCGAACAAGAGCAGCGCGAGGCGGTGCACAGCTACGCGCTGGGGGAAGCCTTGCGCAATCCGCGGGTGTGGTGGCTGACCCTCGTCTACTTCGGCCAGAACGTATCGAACTACGGGCTGTTGATCTTCCTGCCGCAAATCATCAAGGCCTTCGGCGTCGGCTACGGCATGACCGGTGTGCTGAGCGCCCTGCCCTTCGTGTTCGCTGGCGTCGGCATGATCTACTGGGGCTGGCACTCCGACCGCACCGGGGAACGTAACAGGCACGTCGCCGCCGCCTGCGGGCTGACGGCGGTGGGGCTGGTGGCCTGCGTGCTGCTGCAGGGCTACCCGGTGGCGATGATGATCGCGCTTATCTTCACCGCGGTCGGGCAGATGAGCATCGCGCCCACCTTCTGGACCCTACCCACCGCCATGCTGTCCGGCACCGCCGCGGCGGGCGGGATCGCACTGATCAACTCGGTGGGGAACCTGGGTGGGTTCTTCGGCCCCTACATTTTCGGGCTGATCAAGGGGGCGACCGGCAGCGATACGATCGCGCTACTCGCGCTGGCGGGCGCAGTAGCGATCCCGGCGGTGATCCTGCTGGCCCTCGGTCACGACCGGCGGCTGGAACGGATCCCCGGCCGCCACGCCGCGACGGAATAGGCGGCGCCGGGCCATGGCCCGCACCAGCGCGTTCGAGGCTGAAACCCCCCGCTACGAGCGCTGGTTCTTCGACCACCCGACAGCCTGGCGGGCAGAACTGGCGGCTCTGCGGGAATTACTGCCCGCCCCCGGCTTCGCCCTGGAAGTGGGAGTGGGTACCGGCCGCTTCGCCACTCCGCTCGGCGTGCCGGTGGGGATCGATCCTGCCGGCGCGATGCTGGTCGAAGCGCGCGCGCGCGGCATCCTGTGCGTGCGCGGCCTGGCCGAGGCGCTGCCGTTCCGGCCCGGCGTGTTCGACCATGTGCTGATCGTCACCACCATCTGCTTCGTTGACGATCCGCGGGCCATGCTGGCCGAAGCACGGCGCGTCTTGCGGCCCGGCGGCGCGGTGGTGATCGGCTTCATCGACCGTGCCAGCACGCTCGGCCAGTTCTATCTGGCGCATCGGGAGCAGAGCGTGTTCTACCGCGAGGCCACATTCTTCTCCGCCGCGGAGGTGGCCGAACTGCTGGCGTCCGGCGGGTTCGCCGACGCCGAGTGGAGACAGACCCTGGCCGGGCCGCTGGCGAGGACGCCGGAAGACGAGCCAGTGCTCCCGGGCACTGGCGCCGGCGCCTTCGTCGCGGTGCGAGCGCAGCGGGGCGGGTGATCGGGGGGCGACGAGCGGCGACAACCGGCCGAAGGGTCAAACATTTCGACCCCCGGTGTTACTCCTCCTGCCCGCTCCCCTCCGCCGCCCCACGCCGCTGCACCGTCGCGACCCGCAGCACGTTCGTCGTTCCCGAATGCCCGAACGGCACCCCCGCGGCCACCACGATCTCCTGGCCCTGCTCGGCGAACCCCTCGGCCTGGGCGATGCGCACCGCGCGTGCCACCGCCTCGCTCAGCGAATGCGCGTCGGGACTGATCACCGCGTGCACCCCCCAGACCACCGCGAGCCGGCGCGCCGTAATCAGATGCGGAGTGAAGCCGATGATCGCGCTTTCCGGCCGCTCCCGCGCTACCCGCAAGGCGGTGGCGCCGGAGGCGGTGAAGGCGACGATCGCGGCGGCGCCGATGGTATGGCAGATCTGGCGCGCCGCGGCGGCAATCGCGTCGGCGGCCGAATGTTCCGGTTCCGCCCGGCTCGCCTCGATCATCGCACGCCAGCCCTGGTCCTGCTCCACCCGGGCGAGGATGCGGTCCATGATGTTCACCGCCTCGAACGGGTATTGCCCGGCGGCGGTTTCGGCCGACAACATCACTGCGTCGGCCCCATCGAACACCGCGGTGGCGACGTCGGAGGCTTCGGCGCGGGTAGGTGCGGGGGCGGAGATCATGCTCTCCAGCATCTGCGTCGCCACCACCACCGGCCGGCCGAGCGCGCGGGCGGCGCGGACGATGCGCTTCTGCGCCAGCGGCACTTCCTCCGGCGGCAATTCCACACCCAGATCGCCGCGCGCCACCATGACCGCATCCGAAAGACGCACGATCTCGTCCAGATTGTCGAGCGCCTGCGGCTTCTCCATCTTGGTCATGATCCAGGCGCGGCCGGCCGCCAGGTGTTTCGCCTCCGCCACGTCCTCTGGCCGCTGCACGAACGACAGGCCGATGTAGTTGGCGCCGTGGTCGAGCGCGAAGGCGAGGTCCTCGCGATCCTTGGCAGTCAGCGCCGGGATCGGCAGCACCACGTCGGGCACGTTCACGCCCTTGCGGTCCGACAGCGGCCCGCCCACCACGACCTCGGTCTCCAGCGCGTCGGGGCGCTTGTGCACGACGCGCAGGCGCAGCTTGCCGTCATCGAGCAGCAGGGTGGCCCCGATCGCGGCCGCCTCGATGATCTCCGGATGCGGCAGGTTCACCCGTTGCGCATTGCCCGGGGTCGCATTGAGATCGAGCCGGAACGTCTGCCCGGTCTGCAGATGCACGCGGCCGCCGGCGAACTGCCCGACCCGCAGCTTGGGGCCCTGCACATCGGCGAGGATGCCGATCGGGCGGCCGACGCGGGCTTCCAGCTCGCGGATCATGGCGAAGCGGGCGGCGTGGTCGTCGTGCGTGCCGTGGCTGAAATTCAGCCGGAACACGTCCGCGCCGGCATGGAACAGCCGCGCCAGGACCTCGGGCGAGGAGCTGGCCGGTCCCAGGGTGGCAATGATCTTGGTACGCCGCCGCCGGCGGATTTTCGGTCGGGTCGCCATTGTCGTCTCCTCCGCGATGGGCCGGCGGTTTCTCTTCCCTCCCGCAGGGGAGGGGGAGAAGGTTCAGAACGGCAGCTTCATCCCGGGCGGCAGCGGCATTCCGGCGGTGAGTTTCTGCATTTCGGTCGCATTCGTCGCTTCGATCTTGCGTTTCGCGTCCGCGTGGGCGGCGACGATCAGATCGGAGAGCATCTCGATATCCGCCGGATCGACCACTTTCGGATCGAGCCGCAGGCGCTTCAGCTCGCCCTTGCCGCTGAGCACCACGGCCACGAGGCCGGCGCCGGCTTCGCCCTCCATTTCCATCGCTTCCAGCCGCGCCTGCATCTCCTGCATGCGGTCCTGCATCTGCTGGGCCTGTTTCATCAGGCCGGCGAGGTTCTTCATGGCTCTGGCTCCATCTGGGCGAAGACGGCGGGCGGCTCGGAGGGATCCGGCGGCTCGCCGTCCATCGGTTCGGCATCGGCAGGCGCGAAATCGGGCAGATCCGGGGGAAGCGCGGGCAGCCCATAGGCGTCGGCGGCGGCGTCGTGCACGGCTTCGATGCGCGCGCCAGGGAAGGCGTCGAGGATGGCTCGGACCAGCGGGTGCACCGCAGCCTCGGCGCGGCGGCCGGCATCGGCGGCGCTGCCCTGCTCGGCCAAGGTGGGCTCGCCTTGTTCGGCCGACAGCGCGATGGTCCAGCGCTGGCCGGTGGCGGCCAGAAGAGCGGCGGCGAGCTTCGAGGCTAGGTCGCGCGGGGCTTCGGGCAGCGGGCGCAGCTCGATCACCGGGGGGGCGAAGCGAACCAGGCGGACGGAGTGGACCAGGTGGGCGTGCAACAGCGCTTCCCGCTGCTCGGCGACCAGGGCGGCGACGGCGCGGAAGCTGGTGGGGCGCGGGGCGGCCGGCGCCGGTTCGACGGCGAGCAGGGCGCCGCCCGCCACCATGCGGGTCCCGCCGCTGCCTCCGCCACCGTTCGGGGGCGCGACGGCGCCGGGCACGGCGGCGGCGGTAAGGCGGCGGACCAGATCGCCCGGCGGCGGCAGATCGGCGACGTGGCACAGGCGGATCAGCACCATTTCTGCCGCGGCGCGGCGGTCGGGGGCGAATTCGACCTCGCCGACACCTTTCAGCAGCATCTGCCAGGCACGCGCCAGCACCGGCACGGACAGACGCTCGGCAAGCGCGGCGCCGCGGGTCCGTTCCGCCTCCGGTAGCTCGGCCGAGCTGCGCAGCTCGGGGATGGATTTCAGCCGGGTGAGCACGTGCACGAGTTCGAGCAGGTCGGCGAGCAGCAGGCCAAGATCGGCGCCGCGTTCATAGGCGCGCTCCGTCAGGGCCAGGGCAGCGGCCGGCTTTCCGGCCATGATGGCGTCCATCAGGTCGAACACCGCTTCGCGGTCGGCCAGCCCCAGCATCTCGGCAACCTGGGCCGCCGTGATCGGTGCGTCTTCGCCCTGCTCGCGCTGGGCGATCGCCTGGTCGAGCATCGACAGCCCGTCGCGCACCGACCCGTCCGCGGCGCGTGCGATCAGGTCAAGCGCGGCGGGGTCGGCTGCGACGCCCTCCGCCGCGCTGATGCGGGCAAAATGCGCGGCGAGCTCCGCCACTCGGACCCGGCGCAGGTCAAAGCGCTGGCAGCGCGACAATACCGTGATTGGCACCTTGCGCAGTTCCGTGGTGGCGAAGACGAACTTCACATGCGGCGGCGGTTCCTCCAGCGTCTTCAGCAGCGCGTTGAAGGCGTTGCGCGACAGCATGTGGACTTCGTCGACGATGAAGACCTTGGTCCGCGCCTGCAACGGGCGGAACCGCGTCGCCTCGATGATCTCGCGCACGTCGTCGACGCCGGTGCGGGACGCGGCGTCCATCTCCATCACGTCGGGATGCCGGTCGGTGAGGATCGCGCGGCATTCGGCGCAGACGCCGCAGGGATCGGCGGTCGGGCCGCCCTGCCCGTCGGGTCCGGTGCAGTTCAGGCAGCGCGCGATGATGCGCGCGGTGGTGGTCTTGCCGACGCCGCGCACGCCGGTGAGCATGAAAGCGTGCGCGACCCGCCCGGCGGCGAATGCGTTGCGCAGGGTACGCACCATCGCCTCCTGACCGATCAGATCGGCGAAGCTCGTCGGGCGATATTTACGTGCGAGCACCCGATACGGGGTGGCAAGCTCGGCCGGCGGCGGGACGACCGGCAGGGCTTCGCCGAACAGGCCGGGGCCGGCGAGCGGCTCGGGCGGCAATTCCGGTGGCGGAGGATCGTCCTGGAACAGGCCGGACATGCGGAGCTTGTTCAGCCGCCGCGGCGGCCCCCTCGGACAAAGCGGTCGGCGTTGCGGGGTGGGAGGCCGGACCGGCGACCCGGGCGGAAACTCGCTGCGGCTGCTTCCTTCCGGACCTGACCGGGTTGGCAAGGCGCCCGTCCGCGGCCGACCCCCCAGGCCCTATATCGCGCGTTGAGCGGCGGGGCACAAGGCTGGGGAGCAGCTCAGCGGTCCTTGCCCTCTTCCGCGCGCAGGGCGGCGGGCGCGGTCTGGAAGAAGCGGGCGAACTCGTGGACCGTGGTATCGGCCTGGTCCCAGCAAAAATAGCCGCGGCAATCTTTCGGACGTCCGGCATAGACCGTGCACATCCGGTCTTCGCCGAGGAACTGGCAGGTGTCGTAGCCGGACTTGATGCGCTTCGCTCCCTTGCGGGTGCGTTCCACGATGTGGCGCCGCTCGAACTCCGGCACCGTCAGGCCGAGGAACTTCGCCAGGCGTCGGATGTCGGCACGGGTCACCTCCACATAGCCGGCCATGCGGCAGCAGAGGCTCGGGCATTTCAGACAATCGAGCGTGTGGCCGGTCATGGGCAATGTGTGCCATGTGGAGACGCAAGGCGGAAGCCGGGGGGCGCGGCGGCCGCTTGCCATTGACCCGGCGCCTCGGGTCCTGGAACATAGTCTCGGACGCCCATCGCATGACCTACAAACCGCCGCGCCGCCCGCAGTTCTTCTACACCACCGCGCCGCTGCCCTGCCCGTACCTGGCAGGCCGGACGGAGCGAAAGGTGGTGACCGAAATCACCGGGCCGGATGCCGAGGCGCTGCACGACCGGCTGTCCCGTGCTGGATTCCGCCGCAGTCACAACATCGCCTACGCCCCGGTCTGCCCGTCGTGCCAAGCCTGCGTGCCGATCCGCATCCCGGTGGCGAGCTTCCAACCCGACCGGGTGCAGCGCCGCATCGCGCGCGCCAACGCCCGGCTGGACGGGTTCGAGGTGCCGGCACGCGCCACCGCCGAACAGTTTCATCTTTTCCAGCGCTACCAGAACGCCCGCCACGGCGAGGGCGACATGGCCACCATGACCTTCTACGACTACCGCGCCATGGTAGAAGATACACCAATCGAAACGTTCATCGTGGAGTACCGCGACCCCGACGACCGGCTGGTGGGCGCCTGTCTCGCCGACCGGCTGGCGGACGGGATGTCGGCCGTATACAGTTTCTTTGCGCCCGAGCTGGAGCGTCGCTCGCTCGGCACCTATACCGTTCTGTGGCTGATCGAGCGGGCGAAGGCGCTGGGGCTGCCGTATGTATATCTCGGCTATTGGGTCGCAGAGAGCCGCAAGATGGCCTACAAGACACGCTTCCGGCCGAGCGAAGTGCTGCTGGGCGGGGCTTGGCGCATCCTGACGGAGGCCGATCTGGAAGCGCCGGCCCCGCTGCCCGGTGCGATGGTGACCGAGGCGACACGCTAGGGCGTGTCGTCAATTGAGCCAAATGGCTGTGGCGGCCAAGTGGATGGCGGCGAGGAAATTTCGGGCAGTTTTGTCGTAGCGAGTGGCGATTGCGCGGAACTGCTTGAGTTTGGCGAAGAAGTTCTCGATCAGGTGGCGCGCTTTATAGAGGTCTCTGTCGAAGTCGCGCGGCAGGCGGCGATGCTCTCTGGGCGGGATGACCGCTGTTTTGCCGGCGGCTTGCAGCGGTTCGATGACGCGCTGATCGGCGTCGAAGCCCTTGTCGGCGATCAGGGTGTCGGCCTGCATCCCGGGCAGCAGATGATCCGCCCCGACCAGATCGTGGGCCTGCCCGCCGGTCAGGTGGAAGCCGATCGGGTTGCCGAGCGCATCGACCAAGGCGTGGATCTTGGTGCTCAATCCGCCGCGGGATCGTCCGATCGCCTGATCCTCGCCGGCTTTTTTTGGGCGCCGGCACTGTGCTGATGGGCGCGCACGATGGTGCTGTCGATCATCGCGTATTCATTGTCGGCATCCGCAGCGAGCACCTTGAACATGCGCTCCCAGACCCCCGATTTGGCCCAACGGCTGAAGCGCCGGTGCACCTGCACTCCGTCACCAAAGCGTTCCGGTAGGTCACGCCAGGGAATGCCAGCGCGATAGCGGTAGAGCACCGCCTCCACAAACAGGCGATTATCCGCCGCCGTCACGCCGACGTGGCCCTCCCGGCCCGGCAACAAATCGCGAATGCGGTCCCATTGATCATCACGCAGGGCATAACGGGGCACAGGTCAACCTCCGAATCGGTTGACCGCCTAGGAATCACGCAATTCCCTTCGTGGGAATCCCCTAAATGACGACACACCCTAGCGTGTCGCCTCCGTTCGCCCCGCCGCGGCAGGGGTGCTGCCGCGGCAAGCGCCGCTCGGCGTCCCTGCCTCAGGCGCTGGTGATCGGGAACCGGCACTTCGGATTGAGCGGATGCAGTGCCTCGGCCGCCGGAGTGACGTGCAGCAGCTTGTAGAAATCCCACGGCATCTTGCTTTCGGCGGGCGTCTTCACTTCGAAGAGATAAGCCGGGAACTCGCCGCGCCCGTCGGCCCGGATGTGCCCCTTGCCGAAGGCGTCGTCGTCGGTGGGGATACCCTTCATGCGCGCGACCGTCGCCCGGCCGCTTTGTTTCGCCTCCGCGGCGCCCATCGCCGCCGCCGTCTTCAGATAATGCAAGGTGATCGCGTAGCTGCTGGCGTGCGCCTGGTTGGGATAGTTGTTCGGGGTCTTCGGCAGCACGCGCTTGGTGAAGGCGCGGGTACGGTCGTTCAGGTTCCAGTAAAAGGTCTCGGTCGTCACCAACCCCTGCGCGAGCGGGAGGCCGAGCGCATGGACGTCGGTGATGAACATCAGCAGCGGCACGATCTTCATCTTCTTCTCAAGGCCGAATTCGTGCGCCTGCTTGACGCAATTCTGGGTATCGAGCCCGGCGTTGGCGAGCCCGAGCGTGGTCGCACCGCTGGCCAGAGCCTGCTCCAGATAGGCGGAGAAATCGGTCGTGGTCGGGAACGGATAGCGCACGGTGCCCTTGACCACGCCGCCCGCCTTTGTCACCAGCGCGGCGTTCTGCTGCTCCAGGATATGCCCGAACACGTAGTCGGCGGTGATGAAGAACCATGACTTCTGGCCGGCCTTCACCATCGCGCCGCCGGTGGAGACGGCATTCTCGTAGGTGTCGAAGCTCCAGACGATGCTGTTCGGGCTGCACTGGCTGTCGGTGATGTCGGTGACCGTCGCCGAGGCGTTGAGCATGATCTTGTCCTTCTCGCGCGCCACCTGGGCGACGGCCAGCGCGACCGAGGAGGTCGGCACGTCGATCACCGCGTCGACACCCTGGTCGAACCACTGCCGGGCGATCGAGGCGGCGAGGTCGGGCTTGTTCTGATGATCCGCCTCGCGCACGTCGACGGTGAAACCATGGGTGGACGGGTTGAACTCGGCAACCGCCTGGCGGGCGCAGATCACGCTGGTCGGACCGGTGTTGTCACGATAGGTGCCGGACAGATCGGTGAGTACCCCGACCTTGATCACGGGCCCGGCCGCGGCACGGGCGCGCGCGAGCGGAAGGGTCGCCAACGGAAGGGTAGACAGCGCAGCGGCGCCGCCGAGGACGGTGCGGCGGGATACGGACATGGAGATTCTCCCAGGATGGTTTGTTATGACTTGGGCGGGTCGGACGATTGCCCGCCTTGGCATTGGACAGGTCTGCCATCGAACCGTCAAGGCAAACGTGGCGAACGCGAACGCCTCGATCAGGCGCGCCGTCGGCGTGGCCGAGGCAGCAGCCGTGACACCGCCGCGCGGTAACGCGCGTATTGGTCGGGAAACTGGGCCGCGAGCAGCCGCTCCTCCGCCACGCTCTTGCGCAGGAACGCGACAAGCAAGAACGCGAACGCAGCCAGATCACGCCAGCGGCCGAGGGCCAGCGCCGTGCCGGCGACGCCCGCCAGGATCCCAGCATAAATCGGATGCCGACTGAGACGATACGGGCCGTCCTGGATCAGGACATGGTCCTGCTTGAGCGTCACGCGCCCGCTCCATTCCCGTCCCAGCCACCGGCGCGCCCAGACCGTCCAGCCGAGACCGAGCGCGAGCAGCGCCAGACCCAGCCACGCCAGGGGGGAGCCGTGCGGGAACCAGCGCCGATCGAGCCACGCCGGAACAGGCCCGACCAGCAGCCAAGCCCCGAGCGCCGCAGGGACGAGATGAAGCAGGCTGGTCCACGGCCCCTCTCTGCGCGCGATCGGCTTGGTGCCCCGGGCGGAGACCAGCCAATATGCCAACCAGAGCAGCCAAAAGCCGGCGACGAGCGTGGACGGCGGAGGGGGCATCGCATGGCGCCTCAGTGACGCAGCGAAGATGGGACCGCCCACGTGATGTTTCCACCCGCTCGGGCGCGACCCGCTCCTTGCCGCGTGCGACGGTCGGGGCGACACTGTCCCGCCGTCACAGCCGACCGCCCCGGGGAGAAAGCGCGCCATGAAGATCGTCGCGATCGAGACCAGCCTGACCCGCATCCCGTTCGACATGGGCGCCAAGCCCGTCTCCTTCGGCGGCGTCGGCTGGCAGTCGATGAACAGCCTGTGGTTGCGGGTCGTCACCGATACCGGAATCGAGGGCTGGGGCGAGGGATTCGGCCATGCCTGTGTCGCCGCGACCCGCACAGTGCTCGATACGCAGGTGGCCCCGCTCGTGCTCGGCCAGGATGCGCGCGACATCACCGGGCTGCGCGCGCGCCTGTCGCGGACCATGCACCTGTTCGGCCGCAACGGGCCGCATGTCTATGCGCTGTCCGCGCTGGACATCGCGCTGTGGGACATTGCCGGCAAGGCGGCCGGACTGCCGCTGTGGCGGCTGTGGGGCGCCACGCCGCCGGGGAAGCTGCGCGCCTATGCCAGCCTGTTGCGCTACGGTGCCCCCGATCTGGTCGGCCGCGGCGGCCGAGCGCGCGCAGCGCGCGCGGCTACGCCGACTCGAAACTGCACGAGATCGAAGTCCCGATGGTCCGCGCGGTGCGCGACGCGATCGGCGCCGGGCCGCGACTGATGGTCGATACGAATTGCCCCTGGACGGTGGCGGAGGCGACGGCGATGGCCCGCGCGCTTCGCGCCCGTGCGACCTTGACCTGGCTGGAGGAGCCGGTCTGGCCGCCGGAGGATTTCGCCGGCCTCGCCCGCGTGCGCGCCGCCGGCGGCATGCCGATCGCGGCGGGGGAGAATGCCGGTGGGCGCAATGGATTTCCGCACCGCCTTCGCCGCCGGCGCGCTGGATGTGGCGCAGCCGAGCGTGATCAAGATCGGCGGTCCGTCGGCGTTGCTGGAGATCGCGGCGCTGGCACGCGCCGCCGGCGTGCGGCTGGTGCCGCACAACGCGTATTTCGGCGCCGGCTATCTGGCGTCGCTGCATCTGAACGCGACGGTGGCGCCGGGAGAACCGTTCGAGCGGCTGTTCATCGATCTGGAAGCCAGCCCGTACCACGAGCTGGTGACGGCGACGGACGGACACGTCATGGTGCCGGACGGGCCGGGCCTCGGGCGCGACCCCGATCCGGAGGTGCTGGCCCGCTACCGCCTGGGCGACGTCACGCTGCATCGCGCCTGAGAGTTTGTGAAGGAATGCCCGCAGCGCACGAATTATCGGATGAAACCGCAATGATTCCAGCGGACATTCTTTCGCAAGCCCGATTTCTTCACATGTTCCGAGGCGCGGCGGTGGCGTCGATCACGCCCGCCCGCCGGTGAAATGCCGCCGGAGACCGTTCCAGACCGCGTCGTAATCCCGTTGCAACTCGGGCAACGCCAGCGCCTGGCGGGTGGGGCGGAGCAGGGCCCGGGTTTCGAACATAAAGGCGAGCGTGTTGTCGATCTTCTGCGGCACGAGCTCGGCCGCCATCGCCGCCTCCGTCACCGGAGCATCGGGTCCGTGCGCGCTCATCATCCCGTGCAGGCTGGCCCCGCCGGGCAGGAAGCCGCCGCGCTTGCCGTCATAGGCTCCATGGATCAGGCCCATGAACTCGTTCATCACGTTGCGATGGAACCACGGCGGGCGGAAACTGTGCTCGGCCACCGACCAGCGCGGCGGGAAAATGACGAAATCGAGGTTGGCGGTGCCCGGCGTGTCGGTGGGCGCGGTCAGCACGGTGAAGATCGACGGGTCGCAATGATCGAAGCTGACCGTGTTGATCGCCATGAAGCGCGCAAGGTCGTAGGTATAGGGCGTCAGGTTGCCGTGCCAGGCCACGACGTCGAACGGCGAATGATCGAGCGTGGTGGCCCAGAGCGTGCCCTGGAATTTCTGCACGAGTTCGGTCGGCTCCTCACGATCCTCGAACCACGCGACGGGGGCGAGGAAGTCGCGCGGGTTCGCGAGGCCGTTGGCGCCGATCGGACCGAGCTCGGGCAGGCGCAACGCAGCGCCGTGGTTCTCGCAGACATAGCCGCGCGCGGTGCCGTCCGGCAGATCGACGCGGAACCGAATGCCGCGCGGAATGACCGCGATCTCCCCCGGGGCCACCGCAAGCCGGCCAAGCTCCGTCGCGAGCGCGAGCCGTCCCTGTTGCGGTACGATCAGCCACTCCCCGTCGGCGCTCCAGAACACCTGTCGCATCGGTCGGTTGGCACGATAGAGATGCACAGACACCCCATCCGCCGGGGCCTCGGCCGCGGCGGCGAGCGTGACCAGGCCGGCCAGGAAATCCACCTCCCCCTCCGGCAACGGCAGAGGATCCCAGCGCAGCCGGTTGGGCGTGGGCTCGGTCAGCGGCGCGCCCAAGGCGTCGCTGTCGATCCGCCGGTACGCCGGATGCGCCGCCGAGGGGCGAATGCGATACAGCCACGTCCGCCGTGCCTCCCGTCGCGGCGCGGTGAAGGGCGTGCCGGAAATCTGCTCGGCATAGAGCCCGAGCTTGTGGCGCTGCGGCGCGTTCTGCCCCGGCGGCAGGGCGCCAGGCAGCGCCTCGGTGGCGAACTCATTGCCGAATCCGGAAAGCGTGCGCAGTTCAGTCATGCCAGCCTCATGGGAACGAAGGACAAGGTGCGTCTTCCCCGGTTGCGCGCGCGGCGGCGATCGCCTCGGCAATCACCGCGGTATCGCCGATATGGTTGGCGAGCAGCAGGATCAACCGCGCATCCAGCCGGCGCGACGCCTCCGCCGAAAGGCCGCTATGCGCTGCCACCAGAGCCGCGAACAGCGCGTCCGGGTCATCGAGGCGGGGGGTGGTATCAAGCGCCGGCATGCACACGCTCCTCGATTTGTGCCGCGCGCGGGCTGCGCGCCAGGGCGCGGTCGCGCGCCGCCCCGACGACCTCGGGATCGAAACGGTGCCAACGCGCGGCCACATGCTGGTCGGGGCGGAACAGGATGGCATCGCCCGCGGCGGCGGCATAGCGCCGCGCCACCAGCCCGGCGCGATCGTGCAGCGCGCCGGCCTGCGGCGCCGGCGTGACGAAGATCGTCTCGATCTCGGGCAGGCTGGCCGCTTCAGGCCCAGAGAAGCGCAGCAGCGCGAAGCCCGGCGCGCGGTTGAGCCGGTCCAGCAGCCAGCCGGACTCTCCAATCGGCGCGTCGATCGCGGCGCTGCCGGGCGGGACGCCGCCGTCCCACGCCGCATCGTCCCCCGTATTGAGCGGGCTTTCCGTCAGCACGGCGGGGCGCGACAGCCTGCCCGAGTTCACCAACGCCCGGGCGAACGCGTAATGCTCGGCAAGTTCCAGCACCGCATCCCGATACGCCCGCGCGGCGTCCGACTTCGGGGTGATGAAATCGGTGACTGCGAGTCGAATGCAGGATGTTCTCGTCGTTGGCCGGGATCCGCTCGGCGTCGTAGCTGTCCAGCAGCCGCTCCGGTGCCGAGCCCCCGAGCACCGCGGCGAGCTTCCAGCCGAGATTGTCCGCGTCCTGCACGCCGGCGTTGCCGCCGCGGGCGCCGAACGGACTCACCTGGTGGGCGGCGTCGCCCAGAAACAGGATGCGCCCGTGGCGGAACCGTTCCAGCCGGCGGCAGCGGAAGGTGTAGACACTGATCCATTCGATCTCGAACCGGACCTCCGGCCCCAGCATCCTGGCCACCCGCGCGCGCACCCGGGCGAGGTCCCTCTCGACCTCCGGATCGGCGTCCCACCCGAGCCGGAAGTCGATCCGCCAGAGGTGGTCCGGCTGGCGGTGCAGCAGGACGGAGCCATCGGGGTGGAAAGGCGGGTGGAACCAGAAGCGACGGATCGGGGGGAACGCCGCGTCCATCACCACGTCGACAATCAGGAACCGATCGCGGAACACCTGCCCCACGAAATCGAGCCCCAGTCCAGCTCGGATTGTACTGTGCGCGCCGTCGCAGGCGAGCAGCCAATCCGCCGCCATCCGGTACGGCCCCTCCGGCGTTTCCACCGTCAGCACCATCCCGCCGACGGCCGGTGCGACCGCCGCCACCCGATGTTGCCAGCGCAGCTCCACAAGGCCGCTGGCACGGCAGGCGTCGACCAGGTATTCTTCCACATAGTACTGCTGCAGGTTGACGAAGGCCGGGAAGTGATGACCCTCCTCCGCCAGCAGATCGAAACGGTACACCGTGCGGTCGCGGAACAGCACCTCCCCGCGGTTCCAGGTGACCCCCTTGTCCAGCATCCGCGCACCGACGCCCAGCCGGTTGAAAATCTCCAGCGAGCGCTTGGCCATGCAGATGGCGCGCGAGCCGGCGCCGACGGTTGCAGTCGCATTAAGCACCACAACCGCGATCCCGCGCCGTGCGAGATCGAGCGCGGCGGTGAGTCCCACCATCCCGCCGCCGGCCACGACGACGCGATGACGTGTCTCGCGCCCGGGGCGCGCCGCGGCCTGAAAGATCGGAGAGGTGTAGGTCGGCATGGGGGCGCTCAGCCTGCCGGTGCGCGCCACATCTTCCGCTCGGGTCGGCCGATCCCGTTCCGGCTGACATCGGAGCAGATGATCCCACCGCTGTCGCAGCCGGAGACGCTGCGCACCGATACCGTGCGGTAATGCGCTCCGTGGTCATGTCCCAGAACGCTCCGGTTCATTTTCGTCTCGACCCCGGTGGCAATGCAGGCACGCAGCGCCCGCATGGTTCGGGCATCGACCATCGTCGTCCCGTCGCCGTCGGCAGCATCCACGCAAATACGCGGGCAAGCTTCGGCGAAGGAAATGCGCCTGTCGGCGCGGTCGGCGGCGGAGGCGAACTCGGTCATCGGACGGCTCCCCGATTTGCGGTGTTTGCAGCGATCCGGCGCACCGGCCACTGATTTTCGGCGACAAGACAGCGGTGGCGGCGATCCGCTGTCAAGCGTCCTTCGATTGCCAGCCAGCGCCGGGAGGGGAGACTGCCGCCGTGCGGGAAATTTTGTGACGAACTGTCTCTCCCAGGGTGATGAAACAAAAAATATCTCCCGGGGCCATTCCGGTCTGCGTCGATCCGGGCTACACGACGCCGCAACCAGAACCGCCGGCACGCTGCGCCGTGCGCGACCGGTTTCCGATACGAAGGAGAAGACACCGATTATGAGAGCCAAATCCGCAGTTCGCGAGGCCGACCCGGAGACTGTCTCCGACGACTTCAAGCTCGAAGACTTCCTCCCCCACCGCCTGGCGGTTGCCGCCACGCGCGTCAATCGCCTGATGTCCCGCCGCTTTGAGGAAGCGAGCGGCGTTTCCATCCCCGAATGGCGGGTGCTGGCGGTGATCGCCCGATTCGGCGTGCTGTCGCCGAGTGTCGTCGGCGAGCGCACCAACATGGACAAAGTGAAAGTAAGTCGCGCCGCCGCCAGCCTGGTCGCCCGCGGTCTGCTGAAGCAGAGCCAGGACCCGACCGACGGGCGCGGCCGCCTGCTCCGCCTGACGCGCAAGGGCGCCGGCGCCTGCCAAAGCCTGATGCCGCTCGCCCATTCGCTGGAGGAGGAACTGTCCCAGGGCCTCGGCCGCGCGGAGTGGACGACCCTGCAGAAGGCCCTCGTCCGGCTCGATCAGCACGTCCTGGCGATCGAGCAACCGGAAGTGGCCGAAGCCGCGGATTGATCGCCTCGCCTGCATGCCGGCCGCCCATCGGCCGGCATGCAAGCGTGCCGCCCGGCTAAAACGGTACCGACATGGACAGCGAATTGAACCAGAACAGGCCGCCCGACTGGCCGCGGAAGCTTTGCGTCTGCATTACGTGGGTGAAGCTGGCCCGCACGCCGTCGACAATGACTGCGATTCCGATCTCCGCTTCGCCCAGCAGCGGCTCGAGCGTGACATGGCGGGTGCTGGCAAACGGCTCGCCCTCGATGGTTTCGTCCCATGCCACCGCCTGGCCATCGACGCCGACGAAGGCGTACCAGGCAAAGCGGCGCGCGGTCTGATAAGCGTCGTCGCCGGTAAGGCCCGGCTGGATGCGCGGGGCGCCGAAATCCGCCCCCAGCCCCTGACCGATGCGCATCATCGCCCCGGCCTCCCCCGCCACGCGCCAAGTGCCGACCGAGCCGGTCAGTTCCGGCAGCATATCGACTTCCAGCGGGCCGGCCGTGCCGAGCCGGACCCGCCAGATCCGTTGCTCGATCACTTCCACGACCGGCTGGTTGGGAAGCTGGTACGACCAGCCCTTGTTGGTCGTCTCGCCGATCAGATGGTGGAAGCCGTTCTGCGCCTGCTCGCCGAGCGCGTCCGGGCCTATCACCCCGAGATCGAGCCGCAGCACGTCGCGGCGGGTCGGGGTGTCCTGGATCAGCGACATGCCGCCGAGCAACAGCCCGGCATACGGCCGGTCCTTCGGATCGGGCGGGTTGATCTGGGTATTGGCCGGCGTGAACAGCAGTTGCGACACGCCGAGGGAGATCCGCTGTTGTCCGTCGCCCCACAGATGATGGCCGAGCTGACCGAGCACATCCGGTACTTCCCCCACCGGTCCGGTCCAACCGATGGAGTTGCCGGCGGTATAGTAACGATCGGTATCGTTCAGCGTGTCGTTCTCGATGCGCAGGGTCAACGTGCCGTCGCTGCCCGCCGGTGTCGCCGCGCGGGCCGGGCTCGCCAGGGGCAGCAGCGTCGCAAGGGCAAGCAGGCAGAGGCCGCGCGTCTTGTCGATCATGATCGTATCCTGCTTGCCGGAGACTGTTGCGTGCCACACATGGATACGCGTTCATCAGGTGCGGTACGGACGCCTGTCAAGGGCGGCGCTCAGCACAGGCGCGCCACGGCGTCGAAAGAGGGAGCGCAGCGCGGCGTTCAGCCGGCTTCCCACAGCCGGATCGCCTCCGCCGGGAAGCCCAGGATCACAGGCTCTCCCGGCCGCAGCCCGGCCCCGAGCGGCGCCGCCACCATCACCTCGGCCGCGCCGCAGCGCACCACGCAGACGGAGCGGTCGCTGAGCGCATGCCGCGCCACCACCTCGCCCGCGACCCGGTTCTCCCGCCCGGCACCACCGAGCGGGCCCGGCGGCAGCAGGTGCACGGCGCCGGCCGAAATCCCCCACGAGACTGCCCCACCCGGCAGCACCGGCGGACGCACCCGCAGTCGCAGCACCGCCCCTGCCGCCTCCCAGGCCAGCAGCCCGCCACCGGCGGCATCGGCAGCACGCAGGCTACCCGTGAACAGGTTGCGCCACCCGAGCAGTGCCGCGGCCTCTGGGTCGACCGGCGCGGCAAACACCTCCTCCGGCGGCCCTTCCTGGACCACACGCCGTCCGTGCATCACCGCCACGTGGTCCGCCATCGCCGCCAGCAGAGCGTCATGGGTGGCGACCAGCGCCGGCAGGCCCAGTTCGCGGGTGCGCGCGATCAGTTCGGCCATGATCGCCTCCCCGGTGGCGGCATCGAGGGAGGCGGTGGGCTCGTCGAGCAGCAGCAGCGCCGGGTGCCGCGCCAGCGCCCGCAGCAGCGCCACCCGCTGCTTCTGCCCGCCGGAGAGTTGCGCCGGATAGCGCTCGGCCAGCGCCCCGAGACCCAACCGATCAAGCCAGGCCGCCGCCGCCGCCCGCCGTTCGGCGCGCGACCCGTCCAGTGCGTAGGCAATGTTGCGCCACACCGGCAGGTGCGGGAACAGCGCCGAGCCCTGCGGCAGGTAACCCACCGGCCGCCGATGCGCCGGCAGCCCGCCGAACGGCTCGCCCAAAGCCGGCAACAGTCCGGCGAGCGCCTTGAGCAGCGACGATTTGCCTTCTCCGCTCGCCCCCAGCAGCACAGTGAAGCCGCGGATGGTGAAGCGCGCAGCCAGCGCCACCGGCCGGGCGAGCCGCAGGTCGACCGCCAACCCCGCCGCGGCAGGCGCAGGCGGCGCGTCCGGATCGAGCCGCGGGATTGGGTCAGGCCACATGCCGCCCGCGCCCCCATAATCCCAGCAGCAGCGGCAGCGGCAGCCCGATCAGGAAGAATACCCACACCACCGGGTACACCGCCGACAGCCCCGTATCCTGCAGATCGACCCACAGCCGCACCGGAATGCCTTGCGGATAGTAGGCGATGATGAGCGCGATCCCGAACTCTCCCAGCGCGCGCACCCAGGCGAGCGCCATCCCGGTGGCCAGCCCCAGCCGCGCCAGCGGCAAGCTGACGTGCCAGAACGTATGCCACGGCCCACGGCCCAGGGTGCGGGCGATGTCCTCGTATTCGCGCGGCACGCCCTCGAACGCCGCACGGGCGGCGAGTACGTAGTAGGGCGCGCTGGCATAGACCTGTGCCAGCAGGAATGCCGCCGGGGTATTGGAGAGATCAAGCCCCATTCCGCCCGCGGCGCGCCCGATCGCGCTGTACGGCCCGTAGGCCATCGCCAGCAGCAGCCCCATCGCCAGCGGCGGGGTGAGCAACGGCACCAGCAACAGCCCATCGAGCAGTGCGCGCCCGCGCCGCCCGCGCCGCGCCATCCACCAGGCGAGCGGCGTGCCCCCCAGCACCACCAGCCCCAGCGCCAACAAGGTCCCCGCCACCGAGGTCCGCACCGACGCCCAGTCCCCGGCGTCGGGCGCCATCCGGGTCCAGGGCGTGGTCAGAACCAGGCCGGCGTATGGCAGCAGCAGGAAGCCGAGTGCCAGCAGCCCCAGCACCGGCAGGGTCCAGGAGCGGGCGGGCACGGCGGCACTGTCCGGACTCGGCCCCCGGGCCGGCGACCCGGGGGAGAGCAGCGGCTCGGCGCTGGCCGACATCAGGTACTGAGGACAGGGCCGCCGGGCTTGCTGTAGCCGTAGTCGGCGAACAGCTTCTGGCCGGCCGGGCTGCGCAGGAAACGGATGAACCGCTGCGCCGCCGCGGGATCGGGCGCGTTGGCGAGGGCGACGGCGTAGAATTCGAGCGGCTGCGGGCTCGCCATGATGGTGGTTCCGTGCGGACCCGGCACCGGGATGCGGGCGCGGCTGTACCAGCGTGCCGCCATGGTCGGATCGCCGAGATTGATCTCCGCCGGCAGCGGGATGAACGGCAGATGCTGGGAGTGCACCGCGCTGAGATAGCCGGAGGAGGCGTCGATCTGCCCCGCCTCCAGCCGCGCCAGCAAGGACGGCTCGGTGAAGATCTGCTTCGGGTTGAGCGCCGGGCCGAGCAGCTTCGCCGCCAGGCCGGGGCGGTGATAGAAAATCTCGGCCAGGCGCAAGGTGAACAGGATGTTGCGCCCCTGCGGATCGGTGCGCGGATCGGTGCGGCCGAAGCGGACGCCGGGTTTCAGCAGCACCTCATACCAGGGGAGCCGACCCGCAGCGGCGGCAGCGAACTCCTTGGCGAAGCGGCTTTTCGGGCTGTAGGGGATGCACATCTGCGTGCTCGCCACCGGCACCGCGTGCGGCCCAAGCCCGGCTTGGCGCACCACCTCGAACGGAGCGGCGGTGATGGGGATGAACACGTCGGCAACGAGTTGCTTCGCCGCGATCAGCCGGGCCAGCGCGAAGGCCCCCTGGCCGACGCCCTGGTAGGCGACGTGATCCATGGCCGCGAAAGCCGGACCGATGCCGTGGTCCATCAGCGCGCCCATCGATCCGGCGTAGGCGACGCGGAACGGTGGCGCGGCGGCGGCGCGGCCGGCGAGGGTCGGCACGGCAGCGAGCAGCGGCGCGGCGAGCGCCTGGCGGCGGGTGAGCATGGGCTGGATCCTTGGGACCGTTGCGATAGGGTCATCTGACGATATCGCCCGGCGGGAATAACGGCAAGTGTGCCCCCTGCCGCTTGTCCCCCCGTATCCTCGGGTGGTCCCTGACTTCCCGCCGCTGGTCCTGGCGTATCCCTGGCCGACCGCACGCCGAACGATTGTGGCGTGACGATGCCCGCTACGGCACCTGCCGGCCGGCGCCGCGCGCTTCCCCGACGTTACGCTTCCTGGACGTCGCGCGCCACGGGAAGGAACACACCCCGTGCTCTGCCGGGGGCCGCTCGGATCACCCCACCGCCCGCAGCCTCGGCCGGGCCTTCGCCCCCAGCCCGCGATACAAGGTGAGGTAGTCGGCGGCCATGCGTTCCACGCTGAACCGCTCTTCGAACCGTGCCCGGATGGCGCTGCGGGAAAGCTCGCCGAGGCGGCCGATCGCAGCGACCGCGGCGGCCTCGTCGCGCACCACGAAGCCGGTCAGGCCGTCGTCGATCACCTCCGGCACCGAGCCGGCGGGGAAAGCGATCACCGGCGTGCCGCAGGCCATCGCCTCGATCATCACGAGGCCGAACGGCTCCGGCCAGTCGATCGGCAGCAGCAGGCCGAGCGCGCCGCTGAGGAAATCGGGCTTGTCGGCGTCGCCGATCTCGCCGATCATTTCCACATGGCGGCCGTCGATCATCGGGCGGATCTTGGTGCGGAAATATTCTTCATCCACCCGATCGACCTTGGCGGCGATCTTCAGCGGGATCCCAGCACGTCGGGCGATGCGGATGGCGCGATCGGGGGATTTTTCCGGCGCGATGCGGCCGAGGAAGGCGAGATATGCCGGCTTGACCGGGCGCGGCGTCAGCAGGTCGAGTGGCAGTCCGTGATAGACGGTGGCCACGTAATTCGCCTCCGGCAGCGGCCGGCGCTGGGCGTCGGAAATCGAGACGACGGGGGCGTCGCTGAACCGGCTATAGACCGGCCGCAGTTCCGGCAGGTCGAGACGGCCGTGCAGGGTGGTCACGAAGGGCGTGCGCTGACGGCTGAACAGGGGATAGGACCAGTAGTCCAGGTGAAAATGCAGCACGTCGAACTCGTCCGCGCGGCGATAGACCTCTTCCAGCATCAGCAGCATCGGCGCCATGGCATCGCGCAGGCCCGGCTCGAAGCGCAGCGCGCGCGGGGCCATCGGCACGAGGTCGGCCGCGGTGACGGAATCGCCGCTGGCGAACAGGGTCACGTCGTGGCCCTGACGGACCAGTTCTTCGGTGAGGAAGGACACGACCCGTTCGGTGCCGCCATAGAGGCGCGGCGGAACGGACTCGGTAAGCGGTGCGATCTGCGCAATTCGCATGACGGCGTTGTCTCCTTGGTCCGCCCGCGGGATCCGGCGGCCGTTGGGACCCTTAAAGCCAGCGGATTGGGCTTTTTTACGGCAGGCGCGGTCCGGAACTTGCCGCAAACAGGCCAATGCGCATGAGACGCGCCTGCTGCGTGGGGGTCGCGGCGCAACTTGCCGTGTTCCTGGCTGCGGCAGCGCCCGCGGTGCGGGCGGCGGCCGCCCCCGCCCCTGCCGTCGCCGCGGGGAGCCAAGCCTCCGGCCCGACGGGCACCGCCGGCCGCTTGCCAGCCCCGCCGGCCGCCGCTGTCCCCCCTCCCGCCGCCCCACCGGCTCCGCCGCACCCGCGGGTGCGGCGTGTGCCGCCGAACGAGTTGATCGCGGTACTCGGTCAGCCGGTGAGCGGATCGGACGGCAAGGAGATCGGGCGTCTGACCGACGTATTGGTGGATGCAGCGGGCGTGCCGGAGGCCGCGGTGATCGATTTCGGCGGATTCATGGGCGTAGGCAGCCGCACCGTCGCCGTGCGTTGGGGCACATTGCGGTTCCATCCGGGCAAGCAGGCCAGGATCAGCATCACGTTGCTGCCGGCGGAGATCGGCGCCGCGCCGCAATACAAGGGTACGCGGCACCCGGCTCCGGTCGTCGTCGAACATCCTCCGCCGCCTGCGTCCGCCGCGAGTCCGGCACCTGTGTCCCCGCGCGACGTCCCGGTCCGGACGACGCCCCGTCCTGCGGTGACCCCATCGACCGCCCCGGCGGCGGCGCCCTCGACCCCGACCGCTCCCGAGGTCGCCATTCCCTTCGACGCGCCCGCCACCACGCTCTCCACCAATCCCCTGGCCAATCCCAACCCCCTGGCCAATCCCCTGGCCACGCCGTTGCCCGCGCCCTTGGCCGCGCCGCCGGTCGCTGCCCCGTCGGGCGAGACGACCGTTCCCCGCTAGCCGATGCCCGATCTTCGCCCACCGGGTCCTGGCCACGGCCAGCGCGCTCTCGATCTGCTGAATTTCTTCCTCGCCAACGTGCAGACTGGCTTCGGCCCGTTCGTCGCCGTCTATCTGACCGCGCATAAATGGACCGAAGGCGACATCGGCCTCATGCTCAGCGTCGGCACCATTGTCGGCGTGGCGAGCCAATTGCCGGCCGGCGCGCTCGTCGATGCCGCCGAGTCGAAGCGGGCGGCGACAGCGGCAGCGATCGGCGGGGTAATGGCGGCAGCATTGTTGCTGGCGGTCTGGCCGGTGGCGCTGTCGGTCATGGTGGCCGAGGTGCTGCATGGGGTGGCGAGCAGCGTGCTGACCCCGGCGATCGCAGCACTTAGCCTCGGCCTCGTGGGCCGTGCGGCGCTGGGCGAGCGGCTGGGGCGCAACGCGGCCTTCGGGGCCGTCGGCAACGGGCTCGCGGCGGCGGCGATGGGGGCGGCGGGCAGCACACTCGGCACCCGAGCGGTGTTCTGGCTCACCGCGGCGCTCGGGCTGCCGGCGCTGGCGGCGGTGGCACTGATCCCTCGGGATGCGGGTCCCCAAGCGGCATCGCCGGAGGCTACGATTTCGGGGATAGTAGCACGAGCATCCGCGCGCGGCGCCTGGCGTGGCGTGCGCGGACGCCAGGGCGGTCGCGCCGCTGCCGGCGGCGCGCCACCGCAGGACGCATCCAGCGCGGCGACGCCGGCTCTGAAGGGAGAGGCAGCGGCGCGCGCAGTCCCCCCCTTCAGAGTTGGCATCGCCGCGCTGCTTGGTGACCGGCGACTGCTCGTGTTCGCCGGTGCCATCGTGCTGTTCTTCCTGGCCAACGCGGCAGTGCTGCCGCTGGCGGCGTCACTGATGACGCGCCAGGCCGGCATGCGCGCCAGCCTGATCATCGCCGCCGCCATCGTGCTGCCGCAGGCGGTGGTGGCGGTCACATCCGGTTGGGTCGGGCGGGAGGCCGAGCGGCGCGGACGGCGCCCGCTTCTGCTGCTGGGCTGGACCGTTTTGCCGCTCCCCGGGCTGCTGCTGGCGCTGCTGCCGACGCCGGCGGTGCTGCTGGCCGGGCAGGCGCTGGGCGGGATCAGTGCCGCGGTCATCGGCGTGATGCTGCCGCTGACGGCCGCCGACCTCACCCGCCAGAGCGGGCATTTCAACCTCTGCATCGGCCTGTTCGGCCTGTGCGCCGCGGGGGGAGCGACGCTCGGCACCGCTTTCGGCGGAACGGTCGCGGACATGGCGGGCAACCGGGTCGCCTTCTTCTGCCTGGCCGCGGTCGGACTGGCCGGAGTGACGCTGCTCGCGGCGGCCATGCCCGAGACGCGGGCCGGCACCCCCACCGGCCGGCCGGCACGCGTTGACCCTCGGGAAGCCCCAGAGTAAGGGACCGCAACGGCTTGGTGCAGTGCGCCGGCCGGAGCAACAGGATGCCGCCGTGCAGGATGTCCGCGACGCGCTGATGCTAGCGCGCACTTCCGAGGGCAAGCTGGTTCGCCGCCCGCTGTCGCCCCATCTGCAAGTCTATCGTTGGCCGGTTAGCATGGCGTTGTCGATCAGCCACCGGGTCACCGGCGTGGGCCTGGCGCTCGGCACGTTGCTGCTGACCTGGTGGCTCGTCGCCGCGGCGCTGGGGGATGCCAGCTTCGCCGTGGTGCAGGGGTTCCTGGGTTCGGTGATCGGGGTGCTGCTGCTGCTCGGCTGGTCGGCGGCGCTGATCTTCCATCTGTTTACCGGCATCCGGCACCTGCTCTGGGACATCGGGCGCGGCTTCGACGACCGCGCCTATCGCTCCTCCGGCTGGGCAGTGGTGGCGGCGACGGCAGCGGCCACCGTGATCGTATGGATCGTCGGATTGGTGGTGTGGTGATGGCCGGTTCAGACCCGACGCCGCATGTCGTGATCCGCCGCTCGCAGCTCGGGCGCGTGCGCGGGCTTGGTTCGGCGCGCGCCGGATCGGCACAATGGTGGGCACAGCGGGTCACCGCGCTGGCGCTGGTGCCGCTGTCCCTGTGGTTCATCGCCAACATGATTCGGATGGAAGGCAGCGGCCCGGAGACGGTGGCGCGCTGGCTGCATGGGCCGGTCTCGCTCGTGCTGCTGCTGTGCCTGATCCTCGCCAGTTTCTGGCACATGGCGTTGGGCTTGTGCGTGGTGATCGAGGACTATGTTCATCGTGAATCCGCGCGCCTCGCGCTCGTACTGGTCGTGCGCGGCGGATCGGTGGTGCTGGCGCTGCTGTGCATGGTGGCCGCGCTGCGGCTCGGATTGTAGCTGCCGGGGCGGACAGAAGGGATTTCAGGATGAACGCGATCACCATGCCGTCGGCGCACGCCTACACGGTCGTCGATCACACCTATGACGTGGTGGTGGTCGGCGCCGGCGGCTCCGGGCTGCGCGCCACCCTCGGCATGGGCGCGGCGGGGCTGAAGACCGCCTGCATCACCAAGGTGTTCCCGACCCGCAGCCACACCGTGGCGGCGCAGGGCGGCGTCGCCGCCTCGCTCGGCAACATGGACGCCGGACGACTGGCGCTGGCACATGTACGACACCGTGAAGGGGTCGGACTGGCTCGGCGACCAGGACGCGATCGAGTACATGTGCCGCGAGGCGGTGCCGGCGGTCTACGAACTGGAACATTTCGGCGTGCCGTTCAGCCGCACCGAGGAAGGCAAGATCTACCAGCGCCCGTTCGGCGGCCACATGAAGGAATACGGCAAGGAACCCGGCACGCCGCGCCTGCGCCGCCGCCGACCGCACCGGCCACGCCATCCTGCACACGCTGTATCAGCAGAGCCTGAAGCACGAGGTGGAGTTCTTCATCGAATACTTCGCGCTCGACCTGATCATGGACGAGGAAGGGCGTCTGCCGCGGCGTCATCGCCTGGTACCTGGACGACGGCATCGATCCACCGCTTCCGCGCGCAGATCGTGGTGCTGGCCACCGGCGGCTACGGCCGCGCCTTCCTCTCCTGCACCTCGGCCCATACCTGCACCGGCGACGGCAACGGCATGGTGCTGCGCGCCGGCCTGCCGTGCCAGGACATGGAGTTCGTGCAGTTCCACCCGACCGGCATCTTCCCCGCCGGCTGCCTGATCACCGAAGGCGCGCGCGGCGAGGGCGGCTATCTGACCAACTCCGAGGGCGAGCGCTTCATGGAGCGCTATGCGCCCGACCGCCAAGGACCTGGCCAGCCGCGACGTCGTGTCGCGCTCGATGACGATCGAGATCGCCGAGGGCCGCGGCTGCGGCCCGAACAAGGACTACATCATGCTGCACCTGGAGCATCTGGGTGCCGACCTGCTGCACGAGCGGCTGCCGGGGATTTCCGAGACCGCGAAGGTGTTCGCCGGCGTCGACGTGACCAAGGCGCCGATCCCGGTGCTGCCGACCGTGCACTACAACATGGGCGGCATCCCGACGAACTATCATGGCGAGGTGCTGCGCCCGACGCCGGACGAATCCGGACGCGATCGTTCCGGGCCTGATGGCGGTGGGCGAGGGCGCCTGCGTCTCGGTGCACGGCGCCAACCGGCTGGGCTGCAACTCGCTGCTCGATCTCGTGGTGTTCGGCCGCGCCGCGGCGCATCGCGCGGCGGAGACGGTGCAAGCCGGGCGCCGCCAGCCGCCGCTGCCGGCGCAAGGCCGGCGAAGGCGTCGCTCGACCGGTTCGACCGCGCGCGCCACGCCAAGGGCGGCACCAAGGTGGCCGACCTGCGGCTGGACGATGCAGCGCACCATGCAGAGCGCACGCCGCGGTGTTCCGCAACAGCAAGACCCTGGCCGACGGTGTGGCGAAGATGCAGCCAGGTCTGGCGACGGCATGGACGACATGTCGGTCGCCGACCGCAGCCTGATCTGGAACAGCGACCTGATGGAGGCGCTGGAGCTGCACAACCTGATGGGCAACGCCATGACGACCATGTTCGGCGCCGAGGCGCGCACACGAAAGCCGCGGCGCGCATGCGCACGACGACTATCCGGACCGCGACGACGCGCACTGGATGAAGCACACGCTGGCCTGGTGCGACGACACGGGCGCGGTGCGGCTGGACTACCGGCCGGTGAAGATGCAGACGCTGACCAACGAGGTTTCGGTGTTTCCGCCGAAGAAGCGGGTGTACTGAGCGGCAAACGGAAAGAACAGCAACGATGGTCGACTTCACCCTGCCCGCCAACAGCCGCATCGGCCAGGGCCAGACCTATCACGGCGCCCGCCGGCGCCAGGCGCGTGCGCGAGTTCCGCATCTATCGCTGGAACCCCGACGACGGGCAGAACCCGCGCACCGACACCTACGAGGTCGACCTCGACGCCTGCGGGCCGATGGTGCTCGACGCGCTGATCAAGATCAAGAACGAGGTCGATCCGACGCTGACCTTCCGCCGCTCCTGCCGCGAGGGCATCTGCGGCTCCTGCGCGATGAACATCGACGGCAGCAACACGCTCGCCTGCCTCAAGCCGATCGACGAGGTGAAGGGCGCGGTGCGCATCTCATCCGCTGCCGCACATGCCGGTGGTGAAGGACCTGGTGCCCGATCTGTCGCAGGCCTACGCGCAGTTGCGCAGCATCGAGCCGTGGCTGAAGTCCGACACCCCGCCGCCGCCGGACGCCGAGCGGCTGCAGAGCCGGGAGGAGCGCGCCAAGCTCGACGGGCTGTGGGAGTGCATCCTGTGCTTCTGCTGCACCACCGTCCTGCCCGAGCTACTGGTGGAACGGCGACCGCTACCTCGGCCCGGCGGTGCTGCTGCAGGCCTATCGCTGGATCGCCGATTCGCGCGACGAGGCGACCGGCGAGCGGCTGGATGCGCTGGAAGACCCGTTCAAGCTGTATCGCTGCCACACCATCATGAACTGCACCGCAGACCTGCCCGAAGGGCCTGAACCCGGCGAAGGCGATCGGCGCGATCAAGCAGTTGATGGTCGAACGCCGGCTGTAACCGGCGCACCGCCCCGGCACCTCGAAGCGGCGCCGCGAATGCTGCCGCGCCGTTTCGAAGCGCGGTGGTCATTGACATACTCCGTCATCGACCCAGATTGCCCGATGCGCGTCGGACTGGGCTTCGTCCAGGAGCGACGGCAACGCGCGAACGAAGCTTCCCTTCGCGGCCAGCATGACGCTATTCGACGGGTGCTCCCGTCAGCCTGGGCTAAACCGACGAGGGTCAGAACCATGCTGTCCGCACCGCGTTCTCGCAGCCGGCGCCAGCGCGTCTGATGCAAGCGATCGTTTCCGTTTTCGGCCTCTCCAAGGTCTATGCAACCGGCTTCCGTGCCCTCAACGGCGTCACCCTCGACGTCCGGCGCGGCGAGATTTTCGCCCTTCTGGGGCCGAACGGTGCCGGCAAGACGACCCTCATCAATGTCATCTGCGGCGTCGCCACCGCCACGGCAGGTCGTGTCCTGGTCGGCGGTCACGACATCGTGGGCGAGTACCGCGCAGCCCGTTCCATGATCGGCCTCGTGCCGCAGGAACTCACCACTGACGCCTTCGAGACGGTCTGGGCCACGGTCAGCTTCAGCCGCGGCCTGTTCGGGCACCGGCGCAACCCGGCGCTGGTCGAGCGCGTGCTGCGCGACCTGTCGCTGTGGGACAAGCGCGACAGCACCATCATGACCCTGAGCGGCGGCATGAAGCGCCGCGTGCTGGTCGCCAAGGCCCTCGCGCACGAACCCGAAATCCTCTTCCTCGACGAACCCACGGCCGGCGTCGATGTCGAGCTGCGCCAGGATATGTGGCAGCTCGTCCGCCGGCTGGCCGACTCCGGCGTCACCATCATCCTCACCACGCACTACCTCGAAGAGGCCGAGCAGCTCGCGGAGCGTATCGGCGTGATCAACAAGGGCGAGATGATCCTGGTCGAGGAAAAAGCTGCCATCATGCGGAAGTTCGGCAACCGCCGCGTCATCGTGACCTTGCAGACGCCGGCGGGTCGACTTCCCGAAAGTCTCGCCGCTTACGCGCTCGAGCTGTCGCCCGACGGAGGGCAGGTGACCTATACCTGCGATACCTCGCAGCGCGACACAGGCATCCGCCCCCTGCTCCAGGCGCTGGACGCCGCCGGCCTTCCCTTTGCCGACCTGCAGACGAAGGAGAGCTCGCTCGAGGAGATTTTCGTCGGCCTCCTGCGAGACAAGCCATGAATCTTCAGGGTGTCCGGGCAATCTACGGCTACGAGATGGCGCGCACGCGCCGCACCTTGCTGCAAAGCATCGTCTCGCCGGTGCTCTCGACCTCGCTCTATTTCATCGTCTTCGGCAGCGCGATCGGATCGCGCATGACCCGTATCGACGGGGTCAGCTACGGCGCGTTCATCGTGCCCGGGCTGGTTATGTTGTCGCTGCTGACGCAGAGCATCGCGAACGCATCCTTCGGCATCTATTTCCCGCGCTTCGTCGGCACGATCTACGAACATCTGTCCGCCCCGGTGTCGGCGTTCGAGATCGTCCTGGGCTACGTCGGCGCCGCGGCAACGAAATCGACGATCCTCGGGGCGATCATCATCGCGACGGCGAGCCTGTTCGTCCCCTTGCGGGTCGACCATCCGGCGTGGATGATCCTGTTTCTGCTGCTGACATCGATAACATTCAGCCTGTTCGGATTCATCATCGGCATCTGGGCCGATAACTTCGAGAAGCTGCAGCTCATCCCCCTGTTGGTCGTCACGCCGCTGACGTTTCTGGGCGGTACGTTTCTATTCGATCGACATGCTGCCACATCCGTGGAACCGGATCGTTCTCCTCAATCCGGTCGTCTATCTGATCAGCGGGTTCCGCTGGAGCTTCTACGGCAGGGCAGATGTTGCGATCGGCGTCAGCGTGGCGATGACAGGGGCATTCCTGGTGTGCTGCCTGGTCCTGGTCGGCTGGATGTTCAGGACCGGCTATCGGCTGAAGAAATAGCGGAGGTCGCCGCACGCGACGCCAGCCGTGCCCTTGGCCGCCCTACCCCGCGCCCAGCAAGTCGGCCGCCGCCGCGCGCGCCGCCTCGGTGACCGTCTCGCCGGCCAGCATGCGCGCGATCTCCTCGCGCCGCGCCGCCGCGATCCAGCGCCTCCACCAAGGTCGCCGCGCGCCCGGCCGCGCGTCGCCTTCGCCACCCGCAGATGCGCCGCCCCGCGCGCCGCCACCTGCGGGCTGTGCGTCACCACCAGCACCTGCACGCCGCTCCGCCACCCGCGCCAGCCGCTCGCCCACCGCCGCGGCGGTGGCGCCGCCGATGCCGGCATCGACCTCGTCGAACACCAGCGTCGGCACCGGCGAGCCCGCCGCCAGCACCACCTTCAGCGCCAGCATCAGCCGCGACAGTTCGCCGCCCGAGGCGATGCGCGCCAGCGGTCCCGGCTCCTGGCCCGGGTTGGTGGCGATCAGGAAGCGCACCGCGTCCGCGCCGCCCGGGCCCCAGTCGGCCTCGGCCAGCGGCGTCGACCTCGGCACGGAAGCGCGCCTTGTCCAGCCGCAGCGGCGGCAGTTCCCTTCGCCACCGCGCGGTCCAGCCTGCGCGCCGCGGCGCCGCGCGCGCCGCGGATAGCGCCGCGGCCGCCGCCACGTAGCGCGCGCGCGCCGCGGCGGCGGCCTGCTCCAGCGCCGCCACCTCCGCCGCGCCGGTCTCCAGCGCCGCCAGCCGCGCCGCCAGCGTATCGAGCAGCCCGGGCAGCTCGGCCACCGCCACCGCGTGCTTGCGGGCGGCGGCGCGCAGGGCGAACAGCCGCTCCTCCGCCTGTTCCAGCAGGCGCGGATCGGCCTCGGCCTCGCCGGCCAGCCGCGGTCAGCAGGGTCTCCGCCTCGGCCAGCGCTTCCTCGGCCCGTTCCAGCGCCGCCAGTGCGGCCGGCCGGCGGCGCGGGTTGCGCCGCCGTCCGGCGGCGTGGCGGGATCAGCCGCTGCAAGCGCACGCGCGGCGGCGCGCAGCGCGGCGCCCGGGCCGGGACTGCGGCGGTCGCGGCGGCGCCGGGGGAGTTCGGCCAGCGCGGCGGCGATCGCCTCGGCCCGGCGCTCGCCCTGCTGCAGGCGCTGGCGTTCGCCGGCCAGCCGCTCCTCCTCGCCCGGCTGCGGCGCCAGCGCGGCCAGTTCGTGCCACCGCGTGGCGCAGCCATTCCTCGTCGCGCTGCGCCGCCGCGATCGCCTCGCGCGCCGCCGCCAGCGCGGCCCGCGCGCCACGCCAGGCGCGCCAGGCCGAGGCCGCCTCGGCCCGCAGCGCCGGCGGCACGCCGAAGGCGTCCAGCAGCGCGGCATGGCTCGCCGGATCGGCCAGCCCCATCTGCTCGTGCTGGCCCTGCACCTCCACCAGCAGCCGCGCCGGCGCGGCGCAGCAGCGCCACCCCCACCGGCTGGTCGTTGACGAACGCGCGCGAGCGTCCGTCACCGCCGAGCACGCGGCGCAGCACGATGCTCGTCCTCGGCCTCGATGCCCGTGCTTCGGCCAGCAGCGCCGCCACCGGATGCCCGGCCGGCGGGGCGAAACACGCGGTCGACGCTGGCCTGCTCGGCGCCGGCGCGCACCAGCCCCGCTTCGGCGCGGGCGCCGAGCGCCAGGCCAAGGCTGTCCAGCAGGATCGACTTGCCGGCGCCGGTCTCGCCGGTCAGCACCGTCAGCCCCGGGCCGAAGCCGAGGTCCAGCCGCTCGATCAGCACCACGTCGCGGATGACGAGCGCGGTGAGCATCGGTCCGGGTCCGGCTCAGAACAGCGAGCCAAGGTGCGGGCGAAGAAGCCGCGCCCGGCACCGCGTGGGCGGCGGCGCGCCCTGTCACCAGCCCGTCGTCGCACAAGCTGGTCGTAGGTGTCGGCGTACCAGCGAGCTGCCCGGATAGTTGTAGCCGAGCACCGCGGCGGTCCGCTTCGCCTCCTCGGCGCAGGCCGAGGTTGCAGGTAGATCTCGACCAGCCGGTGCAGCGCCTCGGCACGTGGTTGGTGGTCTGGAAGTCGTCCACCACGCGCTGGAAGCGGCCGATCGCGGCTTCGTACAGGTGCTGGCGCTCGTAGAAGCGGCCGATCTCCATCTCCTTGCCGGCGAGATGGTCGCGGCGCGAGGTCGATCTTCAGCCGCGCGTCGCGGGCATAGGCGGTGTCGGGGAAGCGGTTCACCACCTCCTGCAGCGCCGCCATCGCCTTCTGCGTGCCCTTCTGGTCGCGCTGGACGTCGTCGATCTGCTCGTAATAGCAGAGCGCGCGCAGGTAGTAGGCATAGGCGATGTCGCGGCTGGCCGGATGCAGCTGGATGAAGCGGTCCAGCGTGGCCGATCGCCTCGGTGTAGTTCTGTTCGCAGGTACTGGGTGTAGCCCTGCATGAGCTGGGCGTTCGTCGCCCAGTTCGAATAGGGATAGTTCTGTTCCACCGAGGTGAACTGGTCGACGGCCGCTGGTAGCGCTGCGCGTTCAGCGCGTCGACGCCATTATTGTACAGCACGTCGACCGGGGCCGGCGGGATGCCTGGCGCGCCGGGTTTGGGCGTGTCGGACCCGCCGCAGCCGGAGAGCAGCAGCAGGAACGCGGCACAGCAGACGGCGCGGAGGGCGGGGGTCATCGGATCGGCTCCATTGGCCGGCTTATAGCAGGCGGAGCGGGGCGGGAGGCAAGGAAGGGCCCGCCCGGCCCCCGCGCCTTGTTGTCGAAACGTCACAGTGCCGTCGGCGCAGCCGATCGCCTGCCGGGACGGCAGAAGGGCATTTGCTGCGGCGTTTGCCGCCGCGCGGCGCGGTCGCTATGGTCCGCCGCCCCAGGAACCCAGGACCGGCCAGCGGCCAGGCGGGAGTACGTGCGTGCCCGACATCTTTGACGAGGTCGAGGAGGATTCTGCGCGCCGAGCGCATGCGCCACCTCCTCACCCGCTACGCCGGCGTCGTCCTGACCCTCGCGCTGCTCGCCATCGGCGGCGTGGCCGGCTGGCAGGGCTGGCGCTGGTATGAAGCGCGGCAGGACCGGACGGCAGCGCAGACATACGTCTCGGCGATGCTGGAGGCCGAGGCCACCGGCCCGACCGCCGCCGCCGCGCATGCCAGCGCGCTTGCCGCTTTCGATGCCCTCGCCCGCTCCGCCCCGCCCGGCTACCGCACCCTGGCCCGACTGCGCGCCGCGGCGCTGGATGCCGACAACGGCCATGCCGCCGCCGCGCTGGCGCTGTGGAATGCGGTGGCCGCCGATCACGAGGCCGATCCGCTGCTCCGCGGCCTTGCCAGCCTGCTGTGGGCCAGCCGGCAGCTCGATACCGCCGATCCCGGCCTCCTCGCCGCCCGGCTCCGCCCGCTCGCGATGCCCGGCGGTGCATGGCGCACCCTGGCCGAAGAGGATCTCGCCCTGCTCGACCTGCGCCAGCACCGCACCGCGGAGGCAAAACGACGCCTGACCAACCTGATGCAGGACACGACCGCCCCCGGCGGCCTGCGCCAGCGCGCCAACGCCCTGCTCGCGGACCTGAACGGATGACCGCACGTCGCGCCCTGTCGCCCGCACAACTGTCCCGCCGTGCCGCGCTTGCCCTGCCGCTGGCCCTCTCCGGCTGCGGCCTGTGGAGCGGCTGGTTCGGCAAGATCAAGCCGAAGCTGCCCGGCGTGCGCGAGCCGGTACTGACCGCGCGCAACACCCTGGCGGTCGGCAAGACGCCGCCCACCGTGATGCTGCCGCCACCGGTCGCCAATGCCGACTGGCCGCAACCGGGGGGCAATCCGGCGCATGACATGGGCCAGCTCGCCGCCCGGCCGGCGCTCGCCCAGGCATGGGCAACCGGAGTTCGGCGCCGGCGGGGGCTACCGTCAGCAATTGCTCGCCACGCCGGTGGTGGCCGACGGTGTTGTCTACACGATGGACGCACGCGCCCGCGTGCGCGCGTTCGACCTCGCGACCGGCGCCCCGCGCTGGGAGGCCGAGACCCGCGGCAAACATGTGCGCAGCACGAATGTCGGCGGCGGACTCGGGATCGCCGACGGGGTGCTGTATGCGGCCAACGGCCTCGGCGACCTGGTGGCGCTGGACGCCGCACATGGCAGGGAACGCTGGCACGTCGGCCTCGGCGCCCCGGCGCGTTCCGGGCCCACCATCGTCGCCGGACGGGTGTTCCTCACCACGATCGACGACCAGGTGCTGGCACTCGATACCGCGCACGGGCAAGCGCTGTGGTCCTACCAGGCCAGCAATGCGGTCACCGCACTGCTCGGGGAACCGGCGCCCGCCTTCGCCGACGGGCTGGTGGTGGCCGGCTTCGCCTCCGGCGAGATCGCCACCCTGCGCGCCGAGTCGGGCAACGTGGTGTGGACCGACACACTCTACGCGCCGGCCATCGGCGGCACCCTGCCCGACATCGCCTCCATCCGCGGATTGCCTGCCATTTCCGACGGACGGGTCGTGGCGATCGGCATGGGCGGGCTCGCCGTCGGCATCGACCTGCCGTCCGGCCGCCGGCTCTGGAGCCACGCGGTTGCGGGGGAAGACAGTCCCTGGGTGGCCGGGGAATGGGCGTTCCTCATCACCCTCGACCAGATCATCACCGCCATCCGGATCGACGACGGCACCGTGGCCTGGGCCACCCAGTTGCCGCGCTGGAAGAACGCCAAGAACCACAGCAACCCGCTCACTTGGTTCGGCCCCGTACTGGCCGCCGACCGCCTCGTCGTCACCGGCACCAGCGGCGAAGCGCTGGCGATCAGCCCCTATACCGGCGCCATCCTCGGCCGCCAGAAACTGCCCGGGCCAGCCGCCCCGGTGCAGCCCGTCCTCGCCGGCGGAACCCTCCTGCTGCTGTCCCAGGACGGCCGCCTGATCGCCCTGCGGTGACCAGCTTGCCCGCGATGCCGGTCAGCCGAGGTGGTTCGGAGGAAGGAAGCAAGGCCAAGGGGCGCTGCCCCCTGGACCCCCGCCAGGGGACAGTCGTCCCCTGGACCCCTTGGGGGGTTCCAAGGGCGATGCCCTTGGCGGGGTCCAGGGGCAGAGCCCCTGGCCTTGTTTCCTTGCACCCGAATCACGCCGAATGGCCGGCATGACGGGCGAGCGGCTTCCGCTGGTCGTGATCGCGGGCCGGCCGAATGTCGGCAAGAGCACGTTGTTCAATCGGCTGGCGGGGCGCCGGACGGCATTGGTTGCTGACACGCCTGGGGTGACGCGCGATCGCAAGGAGGCCGAGGCTATGCTGCGCGGTCGGCGGGTGATGCTGGTCGACACGGCGGGGCTGGAGGAGGCGCCGCCGGACAGTTTGGCAGGGCGGACCGCAGCCTCCGCCGCGGTCGGTGTGGGTCAGGCTGATCTGGTGTTGTTCGTGGTGGATGCGCGAGCGGGGATCACGCCCACCGACCGGCATTTCGCGCAGTGGCTGCGCCGGCAGGGGCGGCCGGTGCTGCTGGTTGCGAACAAGGCGGAGGGGCGTTCCGCGGCCGCCGCGACGTTGGAGGGGTATGAGCTCGGGCTGGGCGATCCGGTGGCGGTTTCCGCCGAGCATGGCGAGGGCGTGGCCGATCTGATGTCGGAGATCGCCGCCCGCCTGCCGGAGGCGGTCGCGACGGCCGAGGAGGAGTCGGCGCATCCGCTGAAGCTCGCGATCGTCGGCCGCCCGAACGCCGGAAAATCCACATTGCTCAATCGCCTGGTGGGCGAGGAGCGGATGGTGACGGGCCCCGAGCCTGGCCTGACCCGCGATGCGGTGGCGGTCGTGCTGGACGATCCGGAGGGTCCGATCGAGCTCGTGGACACCGCCGGGTTGCGCCGGCGCGCGCGGATCGAGGCGCCGCTGGAGAAACTCTCCGTCGGTGCCGCGATCGGCGCGCTGAAGATGGCCGAGGTGGTGGTTCTGGCGGTCGACGGCACCGAGGGCCTGCACGACCAGGATCTGCAGATCGCGCAGTTGATCGCGCGCGAGGGCCGCGCCTGCGTGCTGGCGCTGACCAAGTGGGACGCAGTGACGGATCGCACGGCGGCGCGCCGGGCGGTGACGGAGCGGCTGGAGGAGTCGCTGTCGCAGATGAAGGGCCTGCCGGTGGTGACCCTGTCGGCGCTGACCGGTGCCGGCATGGCGCGGTTGCTGCCGGCGGTGCGTCAGGTGCATGCGGTGTGGAACACGCGGCTGCCGACGGCGGAGCTGAACCGCTGGTTCGCCGAGGCGCTGTCGCGCCATCCGCCGCCGATGCTGGGGCGCGGGCGGATCAAGCTGCGCTATATCACCCAGGCCAAGGCGCGCCCACCGACGTTCATTGCGTTCGGCACGCGGGCGGAGGCGCTGCCGGAGGACTACCAGCGCTATCTGGTGAACAGCATCCGGGACCGGTTCGGGTTGCCCGGGGTGCCGATCCGATTGCAGTTGCGCGGCACGCGGAACCCGTTCGCCGAGGAGTAGGGGCGGAATCCGCCGCCTCCCGCACCGCCACCGGTGCGCGACGCCGGCTGCGTCTGCCGCCACCGGCGTCGCGCTCGCCCGCCGATGCGCATTTGCGGCCACCGGCTGCCGGCGCCGCGGGGGGCTGAATCGCAGACGGCCCCTGATTTGGCCGGGCTGCCGGCCGTCGCGCGGCAGAGCCGATGAGGCAGGCGTCGCTGCGATCGGCGCAACGGGTCTACAGACAACCGGATGCGGGCAACCGGATGCGGGCGGAAGAAGCAGATACGGGTTCGGACCGTCGACCATAAAGTTCTTGCTTAACTATCCACACCGCGATACTAAAGTGAATGCTTATCCAACAGTCCCGGATCGATCTCGCCTTCCACGCCCTGGGCGATCCCACGCGGCGGGCGATGCTGGAGCTTCTGTCGCGCGGGCCGGCTTCGGTCAGCGAACTGGCCCGCCCGTTCACCATGTCGCTGCCGGCCGTCATGCAACATCTGGCCGTGCTGGAGCACTCGGGCCTGGTGGTGTCCGAAAAACGCGGGCGGATCCGCACCTGCCGGATCGAACCCGGTGCGCTGGGCCTGGCGGAGCAATGGATCGCTGCACGGCGCGCGGAGTGGGAGCGCCGGTTCGATCGGCTGGGCGCGCATCTTCAGGAATTGCAAGCCAAGGGAGGCGACGATGACCGACCCGCATGACGCCACGTCCGGGCACCCGGAACCGCTGGTGATCTCCCGCGTTTTTTCCGCCCCGCGTGCGCTTGTGTTCGCGGCCTGGAGCAGCGCCGCACACATGCAGCGCTGGTTCAGCCCCGCGGGCTGCAGTGTCTCCGCGGCGGAGGTCGATTTCCGTCCTGGCGGGGTGTGTGCGATCTGCATGCGCCTGCCTGACGGACGGGAGTTCTGGTCCCGGGGCACGTATCTCGAAATCTCGCCGCCGGACCGGCTGGTGGTCGCGTTTGGCATCTCGGTCGACGGGGCGCTGAAATTCACCGCCCACACCACCGTCACCTTCGAGGAGGTCGCCGGCGGCACGCGCATGACGGTGCGCCAGGCGTACGACATCAAGGATCCTGCGTTCCGCTTTGCGATCGAGGGATCGGCGGAGGGCTGGCGCACCACGCTCGACAAGCTGGCGCAGGAGGTGACGGGCGCGCAGGCCCCGGCCGGCCGCTCCGTCGTCCACGCCGACTTCACCCTGGAGCGGGTCTTCGCTGCCGCCCCTGCCTTGGTGTTCCACGCGCTCACGGACCCGGCGGCGAAAGCGCGCTGGTTCGCCGGCGGCGACGGCTACGCGGTGCTGGAACGCGAGATGGACGTGCGGCCCGGCGGCTGCGAGCGCCTGCGGGGACGCTGGGCGAGCGGTGTCGTTTCCACCTTTGAGGCCATCTATCACGACGTCGTTCCGGACGCGCGCCTTGTCTATTCCTATGCGATGAGCCTCGACGAGCGGAAAATCTCCGTCTCGCTGGCGACCCTGGAGCTGTCTCCTGCGGGCGCCGGAACCCGACTCGTCGTCACCGAGCAGGGCGCCTTCCTGGACGGCTACGACGACGCCGGCTCACGCGCGCGCGGCACGGCCGAGCTGTTGGGTCGGCTGGGCGCGTCGCTCCTCGGATGAGGCTGCCGGACGACGCTGGCGCGGCGACGGCTCCCCACTGAGGCCGCTTGCAATCGTCCGGGCCACGGGACGGCACACCATCCGGACGTTTCGCGCCGCGAGACCGGCGGCGCGGCAGCCACGTGGCCCCACGGGAAGGAGAGGCAGCCTGCCGCCTGTCCCCATCCGCGTGCAACGAGAGCGCGATCGCCCGCGAGTTTGCCCGGCCTGCCGCCGCGTGCCAGTCTTCGGCACAGACCCAGGCACCCCGTTTCGGTTCACGTCTCCGGCCGCGGGTAGGAGCCCCCCGCATGTCCGCGCCCGTCATCCTCCGCACCGCCATCGGCGACTATCCGCACGTGCGCGCGCTGCGCGACGGGCGCGTCGCCTCACCGCGCCTGGCCTTCGACTTCGTGTCCGTCGCTCCGATCACCCGCGCCTTCCGCCGCATGGTGCGCGAGCTGGCCTTCGACCTCTGCGAGATGGCGCTGACGACGCTCGCCCAGGCGCGCGCCCGATTCGGTGCCGATCGTCGGCCTCGCCGCCGTGCTGATGCGCGGCTTCCATCACGGCGCGCTGGTCTGCCGGCGCGACAGCCCGATCGCCGGGCCGGCGGACCTGCCGGGCAGGCGGATCGGCGTGCGCGCCTATTCGCAGACCACCGGCGTCTGGGTGCGCGGCATCCTGCAGAGCGAGCTACGGCATCGACCCGACGCGATCGACCTGGGTCACGACCAGGAAGACGCGCATGTCGCCGAATACCCCGATCCGCCCTGCGTGATCCGCGCACGCCGCCGGCGCAGGATCTGCGCGCGATGCTGCTGCGCGACGGCGAGATCGACGCCGGGATCGCGCTGACCGGGCTCGATCGCGCCGGAAGTCCGCACCGTCATTCCGGATGCCGACGCACGCCGCCGCCGCCTGGTACCGCCGCACCGGCGTCTACCCCGTCAACCACGCTGGTCGCTGCGCGACCGACGCTGCTGGCGGCGCATCCCTGGCTGGCCGCGGAGCTGATGACGCTGTTCGCCGCGGCCAAGGCCGCCGACCCGCCGCCGCCGCACCCGCTTGTCGACGGCGACCCGCTGCCTACGGGCTGGCGGCGAACCGTGCCGCGATCGAGACTCCTGACTCCGCTTCGCCGCCGAGCAGGGACTGATCCCCGAGCGGCCTCGCGCGAAGACCTGTTCGCCGCCTGACCAGATGACGCCTGTTGCCTGGAAGGAACGTCCACCCATGCCCGACATCCCCCGCCTGAACGGCGCGATCCGCGCGCTGGAAGTCCGGCAAGCCCGCCTTCGTCACCTTCTCCCCCGGCGAGATCGGCAGCGCGCTCGACCATCAGCGCCGCGCCGTACGACGGCGGTGGTGTTCGAGATGGAGCACAACCCGTACGACATCAAGGCGCTGCGCGACTGCATGCAGTACATGCTGAACCGCAAGCAGATCGCCACGGCCGGCAGCATCGCGCCCGCGGTCACGCCGATGGTGCGCATCCCGCCGAACGGCGGCGAGAACAGCCAGTGGATCGCCAAGCAGGTGCTGGACATCGGCGTCTACGGCGTCGTCTGGCCGCATGTCAGCACGGTGGAGGACGCGCGCAACGCCGTCGTCGCCTGCCGCTATCCGCGCCCGCGCGAGGCGCCGCACTACGATCCGCCCGGCCAGCGCGGCGACGCGCCGACCGCCGCGGCGCGCTACTGGGGGCTGACCGCGCAGGACTACTACAAGCGCGCCGACGTCTGGCCGCTGAACCCGGACGGGCGAGGTCCTGGTGGTGATCATGTGCGAGGAGAAGCGCGCCATCGCCAACCTGCCGAAGATGCTGGAGCAGGTGCCAGGCATCGGCGTGGTGCTGATCGGCGAGGGCGACCTGTCGCAGGACCTCGGCCATCCGCGCCAGTACGAGCACCCCACGGTGGCCTCGCGCGATCAACGACATCCTGGCGATCTGCAAGCAGTACAACGTGCCCTGCGGCCATCCGCATGTCGATAGCGAAGAACGTGGAACGAGCTGATCGAGCAGGGCTTCCGCTGGCTGATGCCGGCGCCGGTGACGTCCTTCGCGGCGTTGGAGCAGGGGCGGAAGCTGGCCGGGCGCTGAGCGGGAAAGGACATACGCCATGATCATCGATGTGCACGCGCACTACACCCAGGCCTCGCCGAAGCTCGACGCCTACCGCGGCCGGCAGGTCTCCGCGCAGAACAAGCCGTCCAAGGGCTCGCTCGGGATTTCCGACGACGAGATCGCCGGCGCGCTTGCCGGCAACCTGCGGCAGATGAAGGACCGGGGGATCGACCGGCTGATGTTCTCTCCCCGTGCCTCGGGCATGGGGCATGATTTCGGCAACGAGCTGATCAGCCGCTACTGGACGGAGACCAACAACGACCTGATCGGACGGGTCTGCAAGCTGTTCCCCGAGCAGTTCTCCCCGGTCGGGCAACTGCCGCAGACGCCGGGCATGTCGCCGAAGAACTGCCTGGAGGAGATGGACCGCTGCGTGCAGGAATGGGGCTTCGTCGGGTTCAACATCAACCCCGACGTCTCCGGCGGCGCGCAGCCGTTCACGCCCTCGCTCGGGTCGGAGTGGTGGTATCCGCTGTGGGAGAAGATGGTGGCCCTGGACGTGCCGGGGATGATCCACGCCAGCTCCACCCTGAACCCCGGGCTGCACGTGAACGGCTCGCACTACGTGAACTGGGATACCGCGGCGGTGGTGGAGCTGTGCAATTCCCGCGTGTTCGACGATTTCCCCAGGCTGAAGCTGATCATCCCGCACGGTGGCGGCGCCATCCCCTTCCAGTGGCGGCGGCATTCGGCGCTGCATGCGCTCGAGAAGCGCCGCCCGTTCGAGGAGATGGTGAAGCATCTGTATTTCGATGCCGCGCTGTATGACCAGGATTCGCTCGAACTGCTGATCCGCCGCATGGGGCCCGACAACGTGCTGTACGCCAGCGAGATGTTCGGCACCGCGAAGGCGGTCGATCCCTCCACCGGCCGCTGCTACGACGACACGGTGCCGATGATGAAGGCGATCGACTGGCTCTCGGACGCCGACCGCGAGAAGATCTTCTCCGGCAACGCGCGGCGGCTGTACGGCCGAGCGAAGCTGTAGCTGCGGATCACCCTGCGCGCGCCTGCTCCTCCGGCGTGCGCAGGGTCAGCGCCAGGGCGTGCAGGCCGGAGGCGAATTCCGCCGCGAGCAGCGCATGCACCTGGCGCGAGCGTTCGACCCGCGACAGGCCGCGGAAGGCGTCCGCCACCACCAGGACGCTGTAGTGGGTCTCCCCGCCCGGCTGCGCGCCGGCATGGCCGGCGTGGCGGGCGCTGTCGTCGGTGACGGCGACCCGCTCGGGGGCGAGGGCCTGGCGGAGTGCGGCTTCCAGCCGTTGGGCACGGGTCTGCATGCAGGTCATATCGGCCGACTGCCCGGGCCTGCCAAGCGGGCATTGCCAACCCGCGGAAGCCGACGCACATAAGGCGCATGACCCGACGCCCCGCACGACCCCGGGCCTACGCTCCCGACCCGGCCGCGCCGGGCCGGTGCTGCGACATGCCGGGCTGCACCGCGCAGGGCGAATACCGCGCACCGAAATCCCGCTCCAACCTGAACGAATACTGGTGGTTCTGCCTGGAGCACGTGCGCGCCTACAACGCCGCCTGGGACTACTACAAAGGCATGACGCCCGGGGAAATCGAGGTCGAACTGCGCCGCGACAGCGCCTGGCAGCGCCCCTCCTGGCCGCTCGGCAGCCTGGGCGCTTCGGCGTGGGAGGACGCACTGGCGCGCGACCCGCTGCGGCCTGCTGGACGCCGGGCGGCTGCGACGCGGGGCGGCGACGCCGGCGGCCGACCAGGCACCGGCCGAGCTGCGGGAGCCGCTGGCCACCCTCGGCCTGAGCTGGCCGGTGACCATCGCGGCGGTGAAAACCCGCTACAAGGAGCTCGCCAAGCGCCACCATCCCGATGCCAACGGCGGCGATCCGGCGGCCGAGGAACGGATCAAGACCATCAACCTCGCCTATGCCGCCCTGCGCTCCCGCCTCGCCGCCCCGATCGCCGCCGCGGTGGGCTGAACCGGGCGTTTGACAGGAACCCTCCGGAGCTTAGACTTTCGTCCGAACGAACAGGATACGCGCACTGATGAGCAACGTCGCCGCCCTCGCCGAACTCCGCCCCACCTCCGCGATCGACCTGCCGGACACCAAGGTGGTTGCGCGCGAGGCGTTCGGCATCGACACCGACATGGTGGTGCCCGCCTTCTCCGTCCGCACCGAGCATGTGCCCGACATCGACACCGCCTACCAGTTCGACAAGGAGACCACCTTGGCGATCCTGGCCGGGTTCGCCTTCAACCGGCGGGTGATGATCCAGGGCTACCACGGCACCGGGAAGTCGACTCATATCGAGCAGGTGGCGGCGCGACTGAACTGGCCCTGCATCCGGGTCAACCTCGACAGCCATATCAGCCGCATCGATCTCATCGGCAAGGACGCCATCGTCCTGCGCGACGGCAAGCAGATTACCGAGTTCCGTGAAGGCATCCTGCCCTGGGCCTTGCAGCACGCCTGCGCGCTGGTGTTCGACGAATACGACGCCGGCCGGCCGGACGTGATGTTCGTGATCCAGCGGGTGCTGGAGGTGGAAGGCAAGCTCACCCTGCTCGACCAGAACCGGGTGATCCGCCCGCACCCGTCGTTCCGCCTGTTCTCCACCGCCAATACGGTGGGCTTGGGCGATACGACCGGCCTCTATCACGGCACGCAGCAGATCAACCAGGGCCAGATGGACCGCTGGAACATCGTCGCCACGTTGAACTACCTGCCGCACGCGATGGAAACCGGGATCGTGCTGGCGAAGATGGGGATCGACGCGGCGGACACGAAAATGAAGAAGCAGGTGGAGGCGATGGTGGCGCTGGCCGACCTGACCCGCGCCGGCTTCATCAACGGCGACATCTCCACCGTGATGTCGCCGCGCACCGTGATCACCTGGGCGGAGAACGCGCGGATCTTCGGCGACGTCGGCTTCGCCTTCCGGATGACGTTCCTGAACAAATGCGACGAGGCGGAACGGAGCACGGTGGCCGAGTACTACCAGCGCTGCTTCAACGAGGAGATCCCGACCGGCGGGTTCATGCGGAAGATGGGATAAGCTCACCGCCATGAGCGGCACCACCAAGGACAACGCCCGCACCGAGGACTTCAAGCGCGCCACCGCCGGCGTGCTGCGTGCGATCGCCGAAATCCCTGATGTGCAGGTCAATTTCCAGCCCGGCCCGTCGGGCGTCTCCGGCAAGCGCGCGCGCCTGCCGCTGCCCACGCGCGCCCTGCCGCCGGCCGAGATGGCCAAGCTGCGCGGCGCGTCGGACGCGATCGCGCTCCGCCTGCGCCATCACGACGACGCCGTGCACAACGCGCGCATGCCGAACCGGCGCGAAGCCCGCGACGTGTACGACGCGCTGGAACAGGCGCGGGTGGAAACCGTCGGCGCCCGCCACATGGCCGGTGTCGCTGCCAACCTGCACGCCAAGCTCGCGGAGGAATGCGAGACCGAAGGCTACGACCGCATGACGCGGAAAGAGCAGATGCCGGTCACCGCCGCGCTCTCCCTGCTCGCCCGCGAACGCATGTCCGGCGAGCCGGCGCCGGAAGCCGCCCGCCGCGTGCTGGACCTCTGGCGCGACGGGCTGGCTCCCAATGTCGAGGACGCGCTCGGCGAACTCGGCCGCACCCAGGACGACCAGCGCGCCTTCACCCGCGCCGCGCGCAAGCTGCTTGCCGCGATGGAGCTCGCCGAAGCCGAGGCCGATGCGGAACCCGATGACCAGGAGCAGGACGGCGAACAGGGCGGCGAACAATCCGGCGAACAGGACAATCCGGAACAAGGCGAAGGCCAGTCGGAATCCGAGCAGGAGAGTGCCCTCGGTGCCCAGCCGGAGGAGATGGAAGGCGACGCAGCCGACGACACCGGCGAGGAGTTGGAAGACGAGGCCGCCATCGCGGAGGGTGACGACCGCCCCGGTGGCCCGCAGCCGCGGCGCGAACGCCCGAATCCCGATGACGGCACCGCCTATCGTGCCTACACGCGGCAGTACGACGAGGAAGTCGCCGCCGAAGACCTCTGCGACCCCGACGAGCTCACCCGCCTGCGCCAGCAGCTCGACCAGCAACTGCAGCACCTGCAAGGCGTGATCTCCAAGCTGGCGAACCGCCTGCAGCGCCGCCTGATGGCGCAGCAGACGCGGGCGTGGGAATTCGATCTCGACGAAGGCATGCTCGACGCCGGCCGCCTGTCGCGCGTCGTCGTGAACCCGCTGCTGGCGCTGTCCTACAAGCGCGAGCACGGAAATGGAGTTCCGCGACACCGTGGTGTCGTTGCTGATCGACAACTCCGGCTCCATGCGCGGCCGGCCGATCACGGTGGCGGCGATGTGCGGCGACATCCTGGCCCGCACTTTGGAACGCTGCGCGGTCAAGACGGAAATCCTGGGCTTCACCACCCGCGCCTGGAAGGGCGGACAGTCGCGCGAAAAATGGGTGCAGGACGGCAAGCCGCGCAATCCCGGCCGGCTCAACGACCTGCGCCACATCATCTACAAGGCCGCCGACAATCCCTGGCGCCGGGCGCGCAAGAACCTCGGGCTGATGCTGCGCGAAGGGCTGCTGAAGGAGAACATCGACGGCGAGGCGCTGCTGTTCGCCTATCGCCGCCTGCTCTCGCGCCCCGAGCACCGGCGCATCCTGATGGTGATCTCCGACGGCGCGCCGGTCGACGACTCCACCTTGTCGGTCAACCCCGGCAACTACCTGGAAAAGCATCTGCGCGACGTGATCCGGGAGATCGAAAGCCGCGATCAGGTGGAACTGATCGCCATCGGCATCGGCCATGACGTGACCCGCTACTATCGCCGCGCGGTCACGATCGTCGACGCCGAGGAACTGGGCGGCACGATGATGAAGAAGCTCACGGAACTGTTCGACGAAGACGCCGAGGCCGCCTGGTCCCGCGCCGCCGCCGAACGGGCGCCCGTGGTCGTGTGATACCGGCGTCCCCGCCGGGGGGGCATCCAGGGGGTCATCGCGCCAACTCGGCGTGCAGGACCGCGCGCAGGGCCGGCAGCAGATCGGCCGCGAACCAGGGATTGCGGCGTTCCCAGGCGATCGTGCGCCACGACGGATGCGGCAGCGCGCAGCGGTCCGGCAGCAGGGCGCGGAAGCGCGCCACCTGCACGGACATCGGCCCCGGCCCGAACATGTGGGCGATCGCGTAGCTTCCCACCAGCAGGGTCAGGCGCAGTTCCGGCATGCAGCGCAAGCAGCCGCGCCCGCCACAGCGGCGCGCATTCCCGCCGCGGCGGCGCATCGCCGCCGTTCGGCAGCCGGCCCGGGTAGCAGAAACCCATCGGTACGATCGCGATCCGGGCGGTGTCGTAGAACTGCTCGCGGGTCAGGCCGAGCCAGCCACGCAGGCGTTCGCCCGAGGCATCGTTCCAGGGAATGCCGGTCTCGTGCACGCGGGTTCCCGGCGCCTGCCCGGTGATCAGCACCCGTGCGGTGGCCGACACCCGCACGACCGGCCGCGGGCCGAGCGGCAGATGCGCGGCGCAGGCGCGGCAGGCGCCGATCTCGGTCGTCAGCGCCGCCAGCCGGGCTGCCGCCGCGCTGCGATCAGGCGACGATTCCACGCTGCCGCAACTCCGCCACGACCTGCTCGGCCAGGCGTTCCGGTTCCGCTTCCAGGGTGCGCAACCGGATCTCGGGTGCCTCCGGCGCCTCGTACGGCGCATCGACGCCGGTGAAGTTGCGCAGCTTGCCGGCGTCGGCGCGCGCATACAGGCCCTTGGGATCGCGCCGGCGGCATTCGTCCACCGGCGTATCGACGAAAATTTCCAGGAACTCGCCCAGCTTCCACCCGTTCGCGCGCCATGCTGCGCTCGGCGCGATAGGGGGAGATGAAGGAGACCAGCACGATCAGCCCGGCATCGACGAACAGCTTCGCCACCTCGGCGATGCGGCGGATGTTCTCCACCCGGTCCGCTTCGGTGAAGCCGAGGTCGCGGTTCAATCCGTGGCGGACATTGTCGCCGTCCAGGCTCATGGTGTGCAGGCCGAGCGCGTGCAGGCGCTTTTCCACCAGGTTGGCGATGGTGGATTTGCCGGCGCCGGACAGGCCGGTGAACCACAGCACCGCCGGCCGCTGGCCCTTCAGGGCCGCGCGCGCCGCCTTGTCCACGTCGAGCCGGTGCCAATAGATCGCCCGCCCGTTCGGCTGGATCTGGGTGATCATTCCGGCGCCCACGGTGGCCCGGGTCAGCCGATCGACCAGGATGAACCCGCCGAGCGCCCGGTTGGTCGCATAGGGCTCGCAGACAACCGGCTGTGCCAGCGAGAGGGTGACGGTGCCGATTTCGTTGCCGGCGAGTTTGCGGGCCGGTTCGTCCTCCATGCGGTCGAGATCGAGCCGCCCGCCGATTTCGGTCACCGTTGCGATGCTGGTCGCCGCGCCGAGCATCAGCAGATAGGCCCGGCCGCGGAACAGGTCGGTGTCGTCCATCCAGACCACGCGCGCGGTGATCTGCTGCGTCACCTCCGGCAGCGGGGCGCCGACGGGCACGTCGTCGTGCCGGCGCGCCGGCGTCGGCGCCGCGGCGAGCACGTCGCCGCGGGAGACGTCGATGTCATGGTCCAGCACCACGGTGACTGCCTGGCCCGGCTCTGCCGTGGCGCGATCGCCATCCATGCCGGCCAGCCGCGCCACGCGCGCGCTGGTGCCGGCGCCGACGTTCACGAGCGTGTCGCCGACGCGCAGACTGCCGCCGCGGAGGGTCCCGGCGTAGCCGCGGAAGTCGGCGTTCGGACGCAGCACGAGTTGCACCGGCAGCCGGGCCGGCGCGTCGGCAGCAGGCGTCGGGATCGGTGCCGCTTCCAGCGCGGCGAGCAGGGTGGGGCCGCAGTACCAGCCCATCCGCGGGCTGGGGCGGGTCACGTTGTCGCCGTCGCGTGCCGCCACCGGGATCGTGGTCAGGCCGTAGGCGCCCAGCCGGTCGAGCAGCAGGTGGATCTCCGTCGCGGCGGTGGCGAACGGCTCCTCGGCGAAGCCGGCGAGGTCCATCTTGTTCACCGCCAGCACGAAGTGGCGCACGCCCATCAGCGCGGCGATCGCCGCGTGCCGCCGCGTCTGTGCCAGCACGCCCTTGGTGGCATCGACCAGCAGCACCGCCACATCGGCGGTGGATGCACCGGTGGCCATGTTGCGCGTGTATTGCTGGTGGCCCGGCGCGTCCGCCAGGATGAAGCGCCGGCGCGAGGTTTCGAAGTAGCGATAGGCGACATCGATGGTGACGCCTTGCTCGCGCTCGGCAGCCAGTCCGTCGACCAGCAGCGCAAAATCAAGGTCGCCGGGCACGGTCCCGAAGCGTCGGCTGTCCTGTTCCAGAGCCGCCATCGTATCGTCCGGAACCGCACCGGATTCGAACAGCAGCCGCCCGATCAGCGTGGATTTGCCATCGTCGACACTGCCGCAGGCGAGCACGCGCAGAAGCTGCTCGGGCATCAGAAATAGCCCTCGCGCTTCTTCATCTCCATCGAGGCGTCCGCGTCGTGGTCGATCAGCCGGCCGGCCCGCTCCGACACCCGTACATCACGCATCTCGGCAATGATCGCCGGCAGGTCAGTCGCATCGGATTCCACTGCCGCCGACAGCGGGTAGCAGCCGAGCGAGCGGAAGCGGACCGTGCGCGTCACCGGCGTTTCGCCCGGCGCCAGGCGCATCCGGTCGTCATCGACCACGATCAGCACGCCGTCGCGTTCCACGGTCAGACGCGGCGCGGCGAAATAGAGCGGCACCACGTCGATCCCTTCCATCAGGATGTAGGTCCATACGTCAAGCTCGGTCCAGTTCGACAGCGGGAACACCCGCAACGTCTCGCCCGGCGCGTGCTGGCCGTTATAGAGCTGCCACAACTCCGGGCGCTGGCGCTTCGGGTCCCAGGCATGGCCGGGACCGCGCACCGAAAAGATGCGTTCCTTCGCGCGCGAACGTTCCTCGTCCCGGCGCGCGCCGCCGATGGCGCTGACATAGCCACCGGCATCGAGAGCCTGCTTCAACGCGTCGGTCTTCATGATCCGCGTGTAGGTTGCCGGATCGTGGTCGAACGGGTTGATGCCCTGGCGCAGGCCGTCCGGGTTGGTATGCACATGCAGATCGAGATCGTAACGTGCCGCGACGGCGTCGCGGAAGTCGATCATCGCCCGGAACTTCCATGTGGTATCGATATGCAGGAGCGGAAACGGCGGCGGCGCCGGATGGAACGCCTTGCGCGCCAGATGCAGCAGCACCGAGGAATCCTTGCCGATCGAGTACATCAGCACCGACGGCATCGCCTGCGTGGCAGCCTCGCGCAGGATATGCAGGCTCTCGGCCTCAAGGATGCGCAGGTGCGCGGTCGCAGGAGATGTCATGGCAGTACAGGAAAACCAACCGGATCGGGGAGCGATGGGCGTACAGCAATGCGATCGAGGGTGGAATACCCTGCGACAAAAAGCATAATCGTGCTCGACCACCCCTCCTGCCGAAGAGATGTTTGTCGCACAGCGCCCCCGGAACGCATGGAACGGAACCCGGCGCGATCGACCCGGTCGGGGATCCGCTTCGGTGGCTTCCCGACCGGCGACGCACGGCACCGCGCAGGTTCGCGCCTCCGGCGCACGTCCCACCGGTCAGGCTTGGCCACGCGCATCTCCCCCCTGCGCGGCGCCTGGCAGCGGCAGGCGCCGCGCACAGGGACATGGCATGCATATCGAAGGCGGACATGCGCGGCGGTAGGGATCGTAATGATCGCAACGCCGCGCGATCCGAACTCCGATCCGGTGTCAAAAATAGGCCGCCCTGTCAGCATCTCCGAACCATCCCGCGTCGAATCAGCAAAGCTCTGCAACATTCTGAAACAAGCCTGTCTCCGTCCCCCCGGTCGGTTTGGGTCGGCTCCTGCCTGTAGGCGCGCCGCGCCGCGCGTGCAATGCTCACGCCGTCGTCCGCCGCGCGAACGAACGCCCGTGCGCGCACCGGCACGATGCCGGCCGCAGCGGGCGGGACAAAGCCGGCCCCGGCGCGCCCGCACAACGCCCGTCAGGACACGCCGCCGCCATGCATGACGCCCAGGGCCTCGAACTCACCGCCGCTTCCGCCGCCGCCGCCGCGGCGTGGGATCACACGATCGCCGGCTACCTCGGCTACCGTGCCGACACGTCGAGCCGCCTCGCCGCCACCCTCGCCGCCGACCCCGACTGCGGCCTGGCGCACTGCCTCAGCGCGTATTTCGCACTGCTCGGCTTCAATGCCGCCCTGCTGCCGGCTGCCGCCGCGGCGGCGGACCGTGCCCGTCCGCTGCTCGCCGCCGCGACCCCGCGCGAGCAGGCGCATCTCGCCGCCGTGGACGCCTGGCGCGCCGGCGCGCCCGATCGCGCGGTGGCGATCTGGGAGCAGATCCTGGCCGCCCATCCACGCGACGTGCTGGCCTTCCGCCTGCACCATTTCGTCAATTTCTGGCTCGGCCGGCCCGACCGGATGCGCGCCACCTTGCTGGCCGTGGAGCCGCAGTGGGACCGCGATGCTCCCACCTACGCCACCCTGCTCGCCTGCCGCTGCTTCGCCTTCGAGGAATGCGGCCTCTACACGGAGGCCGAGGCGGCCGGGCGGGAAGCGATCGCCCGCGATCCCGCCGATCTCTGGGCCGCGCACGGCGTCGCGCACGTGCTCGAAATGCAGGGACGGCGGACCGAGGGCATCGCCTGGATCACCGAGCTCGCCCCCGGCTGGGACGGTGCCAACAACCTGCGCCACCACCTCTACTGGCACGCAGCCTTGTTCCATTTCGAGCGCGGGGCGTTCGACCACGTCCTGGCGCTCTACGACACCGCCTTCCGCAACCTCGCCGCGCCGCTGACCGCGGCGCAACCCGATCTCTACATCGACATCCAGAACGCGGTGTCGATGCTGTACCGCCTCGCGCGGCAGGGGGTCGATGTGGGCCGTCGCTGGGAAGAGCTGGCCGACAAGGCGGAGGCGCGGGTGGGCGACTGCCTGTCCGTGTTCACTCTGCCGCACTGGGCGATGGCGCTGGCCGGCGCCCGGCGGTGGGACGCGGCGGAACGCCTGCTCGACGGCATGCGGGCCGGCGCCGCGGGGACCGGTCTGCTCGCCGCCCAGGTGCGCGACGTGGCGCTCCCGATCAGCGCGGCCGTTCTGGCAGCGGCGCGCGGCGACCCTGCCGGTGCGGTCGCGCTGATGCGCCCGGCGCTGGGCGCCATGAGCGGATTGGGCGGCAGCCATGCCCAGCAGGACGTGCTGGAACAACTGTTCCTGGATGCCGCCATGGCCGGGTTCCTGAAGGAGGACGCGATCCTGCTGCTGGAACGGGTTGCCGGCCGGTACCCCCTGCCCCCGCACCGTCGGCGGGGCTACGCCGCCGCGGCGCACGAACTCGGGTTCGGCTGAACCGGACCTTCCCGACCGTAGGGTCTCTCGGGGTTCGGCGGGCGGCGGACGCAACCGGTCGGTGGGCGAAACCGGGCTCGCCCGGCCGTCATGGCCGGCGATCGAAACGCGGCTCGACGCGCGGTTCCACCCGAGGCTCGACCCGGGGTTCGCGCCGCGGCTGACGCGGGGCGGCGAGGTGCGGCGCGGACAGCGGCGGGGCAACGGGCGGCGGCTCCGGCTCGTACGGCCGGGAGCGCGGACCGGGCGACGCCGGGGGAATGGGCGGGCGGAGGATGCCGGGCGGACGCCGCAGCGCCCCGATCGACGGCTCGGCGCGCGCGGCGGGCTCGTTCGGGATGGTGTAGACTTCGTCGAACGGGAGTGCCGAAGGGTGCTCGGGCAGCCGCAACGCCAGGGTACGGATCTCGCCCTGGATTTCGTCCAGCCGCGCTTCCAGCCCCTCCAGCCTGGCCTTCACCCCGATCACACTGAATGGCACCAGCAGGAACGCCAGGCCCCACAGGACCACCGCGACCAGCAGAACGAGCGAGGCCCACCAGGGTAGCCAGGCCGGAAGCGCGATGGGAAGGTTCATGGCCTGTCCCTACCACCACCGTGGCCGTGCAATCCAGCACCCGATGACGATGCGCGGCGACCGGCATGCGCCGGAAAGCCCCGCGGAGGATCGGCGTTTTCGCCACCGCCCATCGGCCACCGCGACGGTCTGCCCCGCGCTTTCAGCCGCCGAGCCGGCGCGGCAGCATCCGTCGCAACGTCGGATCGCGCAGTACGTAATGATGCCCGAGCGCCGCCGCGGCGTGCAGTCCCGCCAGGACCAGGATCGCATCGGCGCAAAGGCTGTGCCAGTTACGCAACGTGTGCGGCAACATCGCGTGCGGCGCCGCGTAGGTCGGCAGGCTGAACAGGCCGAACAGGCTGTCACCCTGGCCGAAGGCGGTGAGCAGCCCAAGCACGACGGTAACGCCGACCAGCGCATACAATGCCCAGTGCACCGCCCGGGCGACGAAAGCGAGCAGCACCGACCCCTCGATCGGCAGGCGGGCGCCACGCGCGGCGCGCCAGGCAAGCCGCGCCACGATCACGCATCCGAGCAGCGTGCCCAGCAGAATGTGGACCGAGCGATAGTCCACCCGCAGCGGCCCCTTCGGCGCAATCATTGATGGTCTGGCCGATGATCCACAGCGCCGCGACCAGCAGGGCGGTGGTCCAATGCAAGGCGATCGAGGTCGCATCGTAGCGCAGCGCGACGGCGCGCACCGTTCGGTCGAAGACATGTATGCAATCGTCCTAACTGCTGCCGATCAGGATTCCGCACGCGAACACCAGCGCACCGCCGACCATGACCTGGAACGCAGCCGAAAACGGCGGCGTGTCCATGTATTTCCAGCGTACCCAAGCGATCACCGCCAGTTCCACGATCACGACCACGACGGCGACCGCCAGGGCAGTGTGGAAATCGGTAATCAGGAACGGCAACGTGTGGCCGATGCCGCCGAGCGTGGTCATCAGCCCGGTGATCGCGCCGCGCACCAGCGGCGGCCGCGCCCGGTCAGGCTGCCGTTGTCCGACAGCGCCTCGGCGAACGCCATCGAGATGCCGGCGCCGATCGAGGCGGCGAGACCGACCAGGAACGCCTCCCACGACTGCCCGGTCGCCAGCGCCGAGGCGAACACCGGCGCCAGGGTGGACACCGAGCCGTCCATCAGGCCCGGCGAGCCCCGGCTGGATCACCCGCAGCAGGAATTGCCGGCGCGCGGCCTCGTCTTCCTCGGCGCGCACGTCCGCCGGCAGGTTGGCCTCGGTCAGTTGCTCGGCGATCGGTGCTCGTGATGCGCCTCGGCATCGGCCAGGTCGCCGAGCAGGTTGCGGATCGAGGCATCCGAGGTGCGCGCCGCGGCGCGACGGTAGAAGCGTTGGGTTTCCAGCTCCATGCTTTCCGCCAGCGCGCGCACGGCGTCGAGGCCGAGCGGGCGGAGTCTGCCAGATCGGCGTGTGGGGCAGGAAGCCGCGCACGTCCTGGCGGCGGATCAGCGGGATGTGCTCGCCGAATTTCTGCCGATACAGCTCGATCAGGCGCCGGCGGTGTTCGCCCTCCTCGCCAGCATCTCGGAGAAGACGCGGGCGGAGGCGGGATAGGTCTCGCGCAGGCCTTCGGCGATGTCGGCGTAGATGCGGGCGTCCTCCTCCTCGTTGGCGATCGCCAGGGCGAGGACTTCACGTTCGCTGAGGTCGGAGAAATCGCGCATGAGGGCGTATGTGCGGTGCCGGCGGGCGGCGTCAAGTCACGGACGGAACGATGCAAATGCCTCGCAGGCGCGGGCCGGGCGGACGTGCGGCGCATGGGGCGGCCACCGCGAGGCTCGCCGGCCCGCAGGTCGCGGCGCCGCGGCCTTGCACCGTGCGCCATCGTCCCCTCATGTTCTGCGCTCGCCCGCAAGGACCCTGCCCATGCTCCGGCTCTCGGTGCTCGATCAATCCACGGTGGTCACCGGCCGCGCGCCGGATACCTCGATCCGCGAGTCGCTCGCGTTGGCCCGCCATTGCGAGGCGCTCGGCTACGCTCGCTACTGGGTGGCCGAGCACCACAACTCCGCCTCCATCGCCGGCACGGCGCCGGAAGTGCTGATCGCCGCCATCGCCGCGATCACGCAGCGCATCCGGGTCGGCAGCGCCGGGGTCATGCTGCCGCACTATGCGACCTTGAAGGTGGCCGAGCAGTTCCGCGTGCTGGAAGCGATCGCGCCGGGGCGGATCGATCTCGGCCTCGGCCGCGCGCCCGGCTCGGACGGCCGCACCGCGTATGCGCTCAACCCGCTGGCGGAAACCGCGGCGGCGGAGTTTCCGGCCCAGATTCGCGACCTGCTCGCCTGGCTCGCCGGGGAGGCGCTGGTGGCGGGGCATCCGTTCCACGACATCGTCGCGCAGCCGCAGGGGCCGACGGTGCCGGAGGTGTGGCTGCTCGGCAGTTCCGACTACGGCGCCCAGGTCGCGGCCTTCTTCGGCCTGCCGTTCTGCTTCGCCCATTTCATCACCGACGGGGCGGGAACGGAGGAGGCGCTCACGCTCTACCGCGCCCAATACCGCCCGAGCCCGCGCCACCCGACACCCCACGCCGCGCTGTGCGTCTGGGCGCTGGCGGCGCCGACCGAGGCGGAGGCGGAGCATCTGTTCGCCTCGCGTGCGCTGTGGCGGCTCGGCCGCGATCGCGGGGTCTATGCCGCGTTGCCGTCGCCCGAGGAGGCGTTGGCGCACCCCTACACGGACGCCGAACGCGCCCGCATCGTCCGGCTCCGTGCCCGCGCGCTGGCCGGCACGCCGGAAGCGGTGGGCGAGAAGCTGCGCGCGCTCGCCGCGACGCAGGACGTGGACGAGATCGCGGTGCTGACCACCGTGCACGATCCGGAAGCCCGGCGGCAGTCCTACAGCCTGCTTGCGCGGGAATTCGACCTTGCGGTCGGGGCCGGAATGATCGCTGCACCTGTGTAGCACCGTCCAGGCCGTTGTGCCGACTGCGGCCCGGCGCGCGATGCGGTTGCGCTGCCGCAGGCCCTGAGGTCCCCGCACCGCCCCGGGCTGCTTCCGGCGTTGGGGCGGGCCATTATGTTGTTATATCGTAACAATATCGGCACACGACCGCCGGCCCCGGTCTAGCGGCCGAAAAGCGGTGGGCGGTAGCCGAGCGGACCGTGGTCCCGGATCGCCGCGGCTTCGGACCGCCGGCGCAGGCGGTCGGGGTCGGGCGCTGCCTCCGCCGCGCGCCGCGGGGGCGTGTCCGGCGCGGGCGGCGGGCACGGCAGGGCCTCGGGTGGCGTGATGCCGAACATCCGGCAGAGCGGGCGCAGCACCCGCCACAGGCGCGGGGCTGTCGCCAGCAGCTCCGTCATCTCCGGCTGCGCCAGGAGATAGGCGAATTCGATGCCGGACGGCACCGTTTCCGGCGACATTCGCGCCAGCCAGCCATGGCTTCTGGGCAGGGTCCGGCGCGGCGCGCGGGGCCAGGGCGGCGGCGCATCGGCGGGCGCTGCATCGGCGGGGGTGGGGGCGGGTTCGGCGGGGCGGCGGCGCGGCCTTGCCACCGGATGGGCGGCGATAGCGGCGAAACGCTCGGCTGCTTCCGTCAGGCGGTTCCACAGCCGGGCCGCGAGGTCCATCAGGGCCGGGTTGTGCTCGGCGCCGGTCGCCATCGCTTCGCGCAGCCCCCCGATGAAGCGGGCGAAGCGCCCGGCGAGATCCCAGGCGCTGGTGGTGGGAGGAGAAGCGGCGGCGACAGACATGAACGAAACAAGAACACAAATCCGCCGCCGTGTCAAGCGGTTTTCGCGCCGGGGCGGCGTCTCAGGTTGAGAACCTCAGTTTATGAGACGGACAACATACCCGCAGGGATGAGATGCGTGGGAACAGAGGTTGCCTATCGCACCAAAATCCTATATCAAGATCGGCCTCGGCACATTTTGCGCCCCCTGCCAAGGGGGCAGCTCTTGCAATCACGCGATTGTGATGATGTTGGCCGAGTTCAGATTGGTTAGCATCGGCCGGCCGCGCGAGCGGACGGCCGGGAGAGGATGATATGCTCAAAGGACTCCAAGGCCAGCAGCGCCCGGCCGACGTGATCGGGTGCGCCGTCCAGGTGGCGCGGCTATCGGTCGGGCTGGAGACGGAGGAACTGTGCGAGCCGTCTGGGCGCGTGCGGAGTGGGCACGCCGGGGCGAACGCACAGGCGGAAAGGCTTACGCCCGAGGTGCATCGGGAAATCGCCACACAAGCTGCGGGGAGGAGGTGGCGATAATGCGTCGATTTATGCTTGCGGTCGCTCCAGATCGCCCCTCGAAAAGGGAGGAGACGAGTCCGTCTCCGGTGAGGCGTCCTATCTCCTTAACGCCGCGCATAGAGCCAAACCTCAAGAGCGCCACGCTATACCCGGCGGAGAGGCAGATGGGTTTCCGTATCCATGAAAGAAAGAAAGATAAGGGGCCAGTTCCCTCGGACGTCTGACCTACCGGCACAATCTCCGAAGTTCTGGGCTAAAGAGAAAGATAGGTTTCTGCGTCAGTTGCTGCTGTCCGACATAGAAGCGGAAACTGGCAGGGAGCTTGTTGTCTATTTTTCGAGACTAGACCAAGCTATAACGGAAATGGACGCAGACGATCTTTCCGAAGTGATTCAAGGAACTGAGTCGAAGGACATCGACATCCTCATCCATACACCGGGAGGCTTGGTGGATTCGGTTGAGAAATTTGTTTCTGTCTTAAGCCTTTTGGGCCTCAATTACAGAAGTCATCGTGCCAAGCTTCGCAAAAAGCGGGGGGACTCTCATTGCGCTTAGCGCACAACGTATTCTCATGGGGGTAAATTCGGAACTCGGCCCCGTAGACTTCTCAGATGACGACTCCTGATTACCGATCTGTCTCTGCTGAGTATGTTGCCACAGACAACACGCAACCACCGATACTAGTGAGTATTGCAAAGGCAAATATGGAGCGTGGTAAGAATTCTCGCAGCCAAATATCTAAAGATCATTCTGGGTCCAAAGTCAAAAAATCCCACCCCGGAAGAAGTCGCAGAATGCCAGAAGAAGATAGATCAAGTAAATGATAAGCTTTGTTCTCCTACCGGTTATGGGTCACATGGTGCTGTCATAGACTACGCCGAGGCTCACTCACTCGGGCTTCCGGTCGACTGGCTCGCTCCGGACACATCGCTTTGGAAAAGAATTCTGGCTTCTTCATTGCTTGTACGATTTCGACACCAAACAGGGAGATATCGGAAAAGTCTTTGAAGGTGCGTTTTATAGCATTTCCAGACCTCCGCTGGTCTGGGAATGAAAATAACGCTGCTATTCTCGCGTAGCCAGCCTATAAGCAGGGTACGAACGCGCTCTCGCACGCCACGCGAGTCCAAATCCCCTTCATGCTACTGGAACACTCTTTCATGCGGTCCATCAACCGCGCGGCGGACGTGAGCGTCCATACGGTGGCAAAGCTGCTGGCCGAGGCCGGCTAGGCTTGCGAAGCCTTCCACGATGACACGGTCCGGGGCGTGAAGGTCAGCGGGTCCAGTGCGATAAGATTTGGGCGTTGCGCTACGCCCAGGCCGCGCCGGAAGGCGTCGGGGACATCTGGACCTGGACCGCGATCGACGCGGACTCCAAGCTCATCGTTTCCTGGAACATCGGCAGCCGGGACGCGGGCTATGCCAGCGTGTTCATGGACGACGTAGCGAGCCGCTTGGCAAACCGGGTGCAGCTTACGACGGACGGCCACAAGCCCTACCTGCAAGCCGTAGAAGGCGCCTTCGGGGCCGACGCGTGGAGTACCGCGCGCCGGGGGCGCGGCGGGACCTTCTTCGTCAAGCTGGTCCTCGATCGCATCATAACGCGCACGGAGAATAACCCGCACAGACGCTCGTGCGGGCAGTTCAGCGCGAGAGCGAGCCCCCGCCGCCGCGGCCGAACTGGCGGCCGCTCCGCCAAAGCTGGAAACGGATCGCCGCCCACGCCACCACCCCGGCAACCAGCGCCACCGGAATGAGCGCGAGCGCCAGCCAGAAGGCGAGTGCCGCGATCACGATCACCCCGGTCAGCACCGCGACGATGATCGCGGCCCCCGCCAGGCGCATCGGCCAGGTCGGGGGCGGGGGCAGCAAATCCCCGTCGATGCGCATTTCGATCTGAGGCGGCAAACGGTGCTGGGTCATGCCCGAAAAATGGCTTGCCGACACGGCGGCTTCAACCCCCGCCGCCGGCGGGCGGCCGGTTGGCAAACCCAGGGCGCGCGGTCCACACTGCGGTAACGGACCAGGGAGGATCAGATGGCCGAACGTGTAGCGGTGGTAACGGGTGCGGGCAGCGGCGTGGGGCGCGCGTCGGCGCTCGCGCTGCTGAACGACGGCTGGTCGGTGGCGCTCGCCGGGCGGCGCAAGGACGCGCTGGAAGAGACCGCCGGGATGGCGAAAGCCGGCAGCGCGCTGGCGGTGCCCACCGACGTGACGCGATCCGGACTCAGGTGGCCGCGCTGTTCGCCGCGATCAAGTCCCAGCTTCGGCCGGCTGGACGTGCTGTTCAACAACGCCGGCGGCAACGTGCCCAGCACGAATTTCGGCGACTTCACCTGGGAGCAGTGGACCACGGTGGTCGCGGTGAACCTGAACGGCATGTTCCTGTGCGCCAACGCCGCGTTCCGCATGATGCGCGACCAGTCGCCGCAGGGCGGGCGGATCATCAACAACGGCTCGATCTCGGCACACGCGCCGCGGCCGGGGTCGGTCGCCTATACCTCCACCAAGCACGCGATCACCGGGCTGACCAAGTCGATCGCGCTGGACGGGCGGCAACTTCGACATCGCCTGCGGCCAGATCGACATCGGCAACGCCGCCACGCCGATGACCGCGCGCATGGCCACGCGGCGTGCCGCAGGCGAACTGGCAGATGAAGGTGGAGCCGACGATGGACGTCGAACCATGTCGGCAACGCAGGTGCCGCTTCATGGCCGACCTGCCGCTCGAGTCCAACGTGCAGTTCGTCACCATCATGGCAACGAAGATGCCGTTCGTCGGCCGGGGCTGAACCAGCCGATGCGCCGGCGGGCCGCCCTGCTCGCGCCGCTGCTGGCGCTGGCGGCGGCGCGTCCGGCGGCAGCGGGCACGTCGGGCGCAGACAAGGTCGTCTTCGGTCTCGACTGGCAGGCCGAGGCGGAATACGGCGGTTTCTACCAGGCAGTGGCGCGGGGGATCTACGCGCGCCACGGGCTGGACGTGACGGTCGTGCAGGGCGGCCCGCAGCTCAACCACGTGCAGTTGTTGCTCGCCGGGCGGCAGCAGTTCGACCTGGCCGGCGGGCGCGCGGTCGAATTCGCCCGCCACCGCCTGCCGTTCGTGGCGATCGCGGCGATCTTCCAGAAGGACCCGTCGGTCCTGATCGCCCATCCCGGCACCGGCGTGCACGGTTTCGCCGATCTGCGCGGCCGGCCGATCGAGGTCGCAGCCGATGTGCGCGCCGGCTGGTGGCGGTTCCTCGCGGCCAAATACGGCTACGGCGACAGCCAGATCCGCCCCTACACGTTCAGCCTGGCGCCGTTCCTGGCGAACCGGATGATGGTGCAGGAAGGCTACCTGGGCTCGGAGCCGTTCCTGATCGAACAGCAGGCGCACTTCACCCCCGTTGTGCTGCCGATCGCCGACGCCGGCTACCAGGGCTACGGCAACATCATCGCCACCAGCCGGCGGCTGATCGCCACCGACCCGGGGCTGGTGCAGCGCTTCGTCGATGCCTCGATCGAGGGGTGGTATTCGTATCTGTACGATGACCCCGCGCCGGCGGATGCGCTGATCCGGAGCGCCAATCCGGACATGCCGCAGGCGCTGATCGACTACGGGCGGAAGGTGATGCTGGCGCACGGGATCGTCGATTCAGGAGATGCGAAACGGCTGGGGATCGGGGCGATGACCGACGCGCGCTGGGCCGCGTATTATGACGGCATGGCCGCGGTTGGGGTGTATCCGAAGGGGAGTCGACGTGAAGCAGGGCTACACGTTGCAGTTCGTCGATCGCCGGATCGGCATGGGCGGGAAGGGCTGACGATGCGCGCGCCCACGCTCCCCCTCCCCTTGCGGGAGGGGGAAGGATTGGCGTAACCCGCCATGCCGCCCGCCTGGAAAGGCCTCGACACCAGCCGGATGCCGCATTTCATCGGCTACGATCAGGCCGAGCGGATGCTGAACGCGTTGCTCGACCGCGCGAGCGCGTGGGGACCGGACGCGGTGGCCGGCATCGCTCGCGGCGGGCTGGTGCCGGCGAGCATGGTCGCGAGCCTGCTCGCCCTGCCGCTCGCGATGCTGTCGGTCGCGCGCGGCGGGGCGGTGTCCTGGTTGGGTCCGGCGCCGGCGGGTAAGCGGCTGCTGCTGGTCGACGACGCCTGCTCCACCGGGGAGACGATGCTGACCGCCCGCGCCGCCTTGGCCGCCGAGGGCCGGGACTGCCTGACCCTGACGGTGGCCTACGACCCGGAGCGCTCCGCCTACGTGCCCGACCTGTCGCACCCGATGACGGAATTGTTCCGCTTTCCGTGGGAGCGGGGGAAGCGACCCCCACCTCCCGCGCCGCCCGGGCCGCCGGGGCGCCGCCGGATCGGCGGGTGGAGGCGCCGTTCTTCGGCTTGGACCTGGACGGCGTGTTCCTGCCCGACCTGCCGGCGGCGGCGTATGCGGCGGGGCTGGAGGCGGCGTTGGCGGCGCGCCGGGCGCTCGATCCGTTGCCGCATCTGCCGGGGTTCGATCCGGCCCGGGCGGTGGTGATCACCGGCCGGCCGGAGGACGACCGGGCGATGACCGCGGCCTGGCTGGCGCGCGTCGGGCATGGCGGGCTGCCGCTGGAATGCCTGCCGGCCGATCTGGCGCACGATCCGGCGACGGTGGCCGATTACAAGGCGCGGGCGGCGACACGCTGGGGCTGCACGCATTTCGTGGAGAGCGACGCGGAGCAGGCGGTGCGGATTGCGGCGGCGGCGCCGCATCTGGTGGTGCTGTGGTGGATCGCGTCGGAGCGGCGGGGCGTGGTGGTGGGGGCAGCCGGATAGCGGGCGGCGCCCGTCGTGGTCGGGATCGGAGCGCCAGATTGAAGCCCGGCGCGGCCGGCTCTATCAGCGGGGCCGGACAGGGCAGCGGGAGCGCGTTCGGATGACGATGATCAGGCTGGGGATTCTCGGAGCCGGCATCATGGGGGAGCGGCTGCTGCGCGCCGCCCTCGAGCATGCGGCGGAGGTGGTGCGCGTGAGCGGGATCTGGGACCCGGCGGAGGGGGCACGGGCGCGCATGGCCGCGTCGTTCCCCGGCCTGCCGGTCGCCGGCAGCGCCGCGGAGGTGATCGAGAACTGCGATTGTCTCTACATCGCCTCGCCCCCCGCGACCCATCTCGCCCACGCGCGGGCCGGGCTCGCCGCGGGCCGGGCGGTGTTCTGTGAAAAGCCGCTGGCGGTTGATGTCGCCGAGGCCCGAGCCTTCGCGGCCGAAACGCAGGGCGCGCGGATCGCGGTGAACTTCCCGATGGCCTCGAGCTTCGCAGTCGAGCAGTTGCGCGACTGGATCGCGCAGGGCGCGGTCGGTACGCCGCGGACGCTGGACATCGAGGTCGCCTTCGCCGCGTGGCCGCGCGGATGGCAGCGTGAGGCCGCGTCCTGGCTGGACCGGCCGGAGCAGGGTGGCTTCACCCGCGAGGTCCTGTCGCATTTCCTGTTCCTCACCGGCCGCCTCGCCGGTCCGCCCCGTCTGGAGGAGGCGTTCGCCGCCTTCCCGGTGCCGGGATGCAGCGAGCGAGCCGTGCGCGCGCGGTTGCGCGCCGGGGCCCTGCCGGTGACGCTCGTCGGCTCGGTCGGCACCACGGCGAAGGACGACCACAACACCTGGACGTTGCAGGGCAGCAACGGTGCCGTCCGCCTGCGCGACTGGGCGATCGCGGAACGGCTCGGGCCGGACGGCGCGTGGCACGCCAGTCCGGACGTCATGCCGCACGAGCGCGCCCGTCCGATGGTGCTGCGCCGCCAGCTCACGGCGGTTGCCGCGATGACGCGCGGGGCGGCGCACACGCTGGCGACGGTGGCCGAGGCGCTGGCCGTGCAGGAAGTGGTCGAGGCGATCCTCGCCGCTCGCTGATACCGCTGACCGCCTTGCTGCGCGTATCCGCCCCGCACGGTCTGGTCGCGCACATCTCGATGTGCGTGTTGCGGCTGAGGTGTGAAGTCCCGCTGGTGCCGTGCAAATCGCAAGATTTTCGCACCAAATCCAGTGCCTTGATTCCTTGAGGCTTTTCCGGTGCAGAAATCAGGCGCGCGATAAAAGCTCAATTCTGCCCCGCGAACGCCTCATGCTCTGGACAAAGGGCAGCGTTTGGGCTACAATGTAGCCTAAAGGAGACTGACCATGACCGAAAACACCGTTGTCCGGGCGCGCATTGATGAGCGGATCAAGAGCGAAGCTTCCGCCGTGCTGGCCTCGATGGGCCTTACGGCGTCGGACGCGTTTCGCATGATGATGACGCGCATCGCCAGGGAAAAGGCGCTGCCTTTTGAGCCTTTGGTTCCGAATGAGGAAACGATCGAGGCCATGCGGGAAGCCCGCAGAGGGAAACTGCCGCGGTTCAAGACAGTTGAAGACCTCATGAAAGATCTGAATGCGGGAGATTGAACGGACCGGCCGCTTCAAGCGTGATTACAAGCGGGAGACCAAAGGTCGGCACCGTTCCACTCTGGATGAAAGTTTGGTCGCCGTGCTCCGTTCCCTGGTGACCGATATGCCCTTGCCGGAACGGTGTCGCGATCATGCTTTGACGGGAAACTGGTCGGGCTACCGCGATTGCCACATCAAGCCCGATCTCGTTTTGATCTACGAAAAACCGGATGCCGACACGCTGCGGCTGATCCGTCTCGGCTCGCATAGCGAGCTTGATCTGTGATCTACGGATATGCACGGGTCTCGACCGACGGCCAGAGCGTTGACGCCCAGGTGCGCCAGCTCCGGGCGGCCGGGGCCGGCCAGGTGTTCCGGGAGACCGCGAGCGGGGCCAAAACCGACCGGGCGCAGCTCCGCCGGGTGCTCGGCCAGCTCGCCGGCGGCGACGTGCTCATGGTGACCAGGCTCGACCGCCTGGCCCGCTCGACCCGCGACCTTCTGAACACCCTCGCCGCGATCGCCGACCGCAAGGCCGGGTTCCGCTCCCTCGGCGACGCCTGGGCCGACACCACGACTGCCCACGGCCGGCTGATGCTGACCGTGCTCGGGGGCCTGGCCGAGTTTGAGCGCGAGCTGATCCGCGCCCGGACGACGGAGGGCCGCCGGCGGGCCGTGGCCAACGGCGTGAAGCTCGGCCGGAGGCCGAAGCTTACCCCGCACCAGATGAAGGAGGCGATCAGGCGTCGGGATCGGGGCGAGGAGACCTTGCGGGAGATCGCGCGCAGCTACAATGTGTCCCATAGTACGATTTCGAGGTTGAGCGCATGACGAGCGGCGGCCTACCCAAACAACCGTCGCGGGATCGATTTTCTACCGAGACCGGCAGTCCCTCAGGACTCGCCGCCAGCGCATTAGTTAAGGATTTTACATGGGACCTGGTCAAAAGCGCAGCGATCTCCAGGCGAACGCGCAAGCCAAACTAGATGACGCGATTATCCTACTGAAGAGCGGACGATACTCGAACGCTTATTATCTCGCCGGGTACGCGGTCGAAATTGGCCTGAAGGCATGTATTGCGGCCCAAATCAGCGCGGAAGCAATTCCCGACAAGGCATTCATAAAAAATATTATGAACCACCAGTTTCGTACCCTTGTTGGCCTCGCGGGATTAGCGGGATCCTTGAAAGATCAAGAAGACAAGGACCAGACTTTTGCGACGAACTGGGCTATTGCTTCTCAGTGGGAACCAGATGCGCGTTACGAAGCTATCGATCCCACGACGGCTCAACTCTTTGTCCAGGCTATCGCCGATCCAAACTCAGGAGTGCTGCAATGGATCAAAGCACATTGGTAAGCAGCGGGCACGCTCTAATATCTGCGATGGATGCCGCTGGCTTCGGCCCACGCTTGGCAATGTGGGTCCATAGTACCGACACCGATACGTGGAAATTGTGGCTGGTCCCGCCGACAGGGAAGAAGGATCAGGCAGAGTTCTACAGGAATATTGTGCAAATTGTGTCTAAACACAGACCTCAACTGGGTGATATAGACGCTAGCGACACCGAAATGGTGCTCGAAACGCACCCCGCTGTTCGAGGGCTGAGCAAATTCATAAGGCTCCCGGGATTGGGTAGTGCGCATTTTTCTGGTAACCGGTTTAACGGCTACTATCTTCCGGACGGAATCATTCTGCGCTGTGATCTTTAGAGACCACTGCGGTCTCGCATTGATTAACCAAAAATGGTGCGTCTCGACAGCCGACTGTCTGCAACCGAACGCCAACTACTATATAGCGGTTCGAGAACGCATCGGGCCAGCTTGGCGCCCCGAAGGCGTCTATATGTGATAATGTCCTTTATCGGATAAAGTCGTGTCGACGATCGACCCTGGCTAGCACAAAGCGCTCCGGATCACATCGGATTACCCGCGGCCGTGCCCAATGTCCGCTTCGGGTCGAGAGCGGCAATCAGACTGACCCACTACCCTCGGCACGCCGCGCTTGTTCGCCCACCCAACCCCAGCGATGATGCCCCCCGGCCAACCGCCCGCCCCCAACCGCGCGCGGAACCCAGGGAGCCCACCGCCCACCATGTCGCCACACGGCAACGCCGCCTGGTATTTCCTGCACCGCCACCTGGCGGAGGGTCACGGCGACCGCCTGGCCTTCCAGGATCCGCACCGTCGCCTCACCTATGCCGAGCTCGCCGCGCGCGCGACCCGCTTCGCCGCCGCGCTGCGCGCCGCCGGCATCGGGCGCGAACGCCGCATCGCGCTGGTGCTGCTCGACACGGTCGATTTCCCGATCGCCTTCTGGGGCGCGCTGCGCGCCGGCGTGGTGCCGGTGCCGGTCAACACGCTGCTGACCCCCGAGACGACCAGTTACGTCCTGGCCGACAGTCGGGCGGAGGCGCTGGTCGTCTCCACCCCGCTCGTCGCGCCGCTGCGCCCGCTGCTCGCGCACCTGCCGGCCTTGCGCCAGGTCGTCGTTGCCGCCCCCGACGGCAGCCCCGCGACCTCGCCGCCGCGGGGCAGATCGGCTGCGGACGATTTCCTCGCCATCGGCACCGACGCCGGCATCCGACCGCGCGAGCCGGTGGCGGTCTCGCCCGACGAGGTCGCGTTCTGGCTCTATTCCTCCGGCTCGACCGGCGCGCCCAAGGGCGTGCGGCACGTCCATTCCAGCCTGCGCGCGACCGCCGACACCTACGGCGCGCAGGTGCTCGGCATCGAACCGGACGATACCGTGTTCTCGGCGGCCAAAGCTGTTCTTCGCCTACGGCCTCGGCAACGCCATGACCTTCCCGATGGCGGTCGGCGCCTCCGCCGTGCTGCTGCCCGACCGCCCGACGCCGGAGGCGGTGCTGGCCACCCTGTCGCCGCTTCCAGCCCAGCGATCTTCGCCGGCGTACCGACGCTGTACGCCGGCCTGCTCGCGCACCCGTCCCTCGGCCCCGGCGCCGGCTCGGCGCGCCTGCGCCGCTGCATCTCCGCCGGCGAGGCGCTGCCCGAACCGGTCGGCCGGCGCTGGCGACGCAGCGGTCGGGCGTGGACATCCTGGACGGCATCGGCTCGACCGAGATGCTGCACATCTTCATCTCCAACCGCCCCGACGACGTGCGCTACGGCACCACCGGCCACGCCGGTGCCCGGCTACGAGGCCGCGCATCGTCGATCCGGACGGCGCCGACGTGCCGGACGGCGAGCGCGGGCGAACTGATCGTGCGCGGCCCTTCCGCCGCCGAGGGCTACTGGAACCAGCGCGACAAATCCCGCCGCACCTTCCGCGGCGAATGGACCCATACCGGCGACACCTACATCCGCGAGCCGACGGCTACTACCGCTACCAGCGGCCGCACCGACGACATGCTGAAGGTGGGCGGCATCTGGGTGTCGCCCTTCGAGGTCGAGGACGCGCTGCTCGCCCACCCGGCGGTGCTGGAAGCCGCCGTCGTCGGCCAGCAGGACGCCGACGGCCTGACCAAGCCGCAAGGCCTTCGTCGTGCTGCGCGGACGCCTTCACGCGGAACCCCGGCAGACGTTTGCGGGAGGAACTGAAGGCCGCACGTACAAGGACCGCATCGGCGTCTGGAAATACCCACGCTGGATCGAGATCGTCGCCAGCCTGCCGAAGACCGCCACCGGCAAGATCCAGCGCTACAAGCTGCGCGGGGACGCAGCGTGAGCGCGCCGACGCGCCGCGATGCCGATCTCTCCCTCGACGGCCGCCGCATCGAAGCTGCCTGGTGGGGACCGCGCCGCGACGCGGCGCCCACTCTGGTCCTGCTGCACGAAGGGCTTGGCTCGGTCGGCCTGTGGCGCGACTTCCCTGCCCGCCTCGCCGCTGCCACCGGGGCCGGTGTGTTCGCCTATTCCCGCTTCGGCTACGGGCGCTCCGCCCCGGTCGCGTTGCCCCGTCCGCTCGATTACATGCAGCGCGAGGCGCGCGAAGTGCTGCCGCGCGTGCTCGACGTTGCCGGCATCCGCCATGCGGTGCTGGTCGGCCATTCCGACGGCGGCTCGATTGCGGCGATCGCCGCCGGCACGCGCGACGACCCGCGCCTGCGTGGCCTCGCGCTGATCGCGCCGCATTTCTTCGTGGAACCGATCTCGGTCGCCAGCATCGCCGCGATCCGCGCCGAGTATCAGACAGGCGACCTGCGCGCCCGTCTCGCCCGCCACCACGCCGACGTGGACGGCGCCTTCCGCGGCTGGGCCGACGCCTGGCTCGACCCGGGGTTTCCCGCCGCGTTCGAGCTGGCGCCGGACCTGCGCCGCATCCGTATCCCGACCCTGGTGGTGCAGGGCCGGCAGGACCCGTACGGCACCGACGCGCACGCCCACCGCGCGGCGCATGAAATCCCCGCCGGCGCGCGCATCGTGCTGCTGGACGCGGGCCACGCCCCGCATGTGGAAGCGACCGAGGCCACCGTCGCCGCCGTCGCCACCTTCGCCCGCGACATCCTGCAGGAGCCGCCCCATGCGGATTGATTTCCAGACCGATCCGTCCCGCTACCGCCACTGGCACTTGACGACGGCCGGCCCGGTCGCCGAGCTCGTGATGGATGTCGACCCCACCGCCTCCCTGTTCCCCGGCTGCGAGCTGAAGCTGAACTCCTACGACCTCGGCGTGGATATCGAGCTCGCCGACGCGGTCCAGCGCCTGCGCTTCGAACATCCGGAGGTCCGCGCCGTCGTGCTGCGCTCGGCCAAGCAAGGCGTGTTCTGCGCCGGCGCCAACATCCGCATGCTCGCCGCCGCGAGCCACGGCCACAAGGTGAATTTCTGCAAGTTTACCAATGAAACCCGCCTCGCGATCGAGGACGCGAGCGAACATTCCGGCCAGGCCTGGATCGCGGCGCTGCACGCCGCGGCTGCCGGCGGCGGCTACGAGCTGGCGCTTGCCTGCGCGCACATCATGCTGATCGACGACCGTCGCGCGGCGGTGTCGCTGCCGGAAGTGCCGCTGCTCGGCGTGCTGCCGGCGACCGGCGGGCTCACCCGGCTGACCGACAAGCGCCGCGTACGCCGCGACCGCGCCGACCTGTTCTGCACCACCGAGGAAGGCTGCCGCGGCACCCGCGCGCGCGACTGGCGGCTGGTCGATGAGCTGGTCCCACCGTCGCGCTGGGACACTGCGGTCGCGGCGCGCGCCGCCGCGTTGGCTTCCGGGTCGGACCGGCCGACGGAGGCGCACGGCATCGCGCTCACCCCGCTCGAGCGCCGGTTCGCGCCCGATGCGGTGACCTACCCCCACCTGCACGTCGCGCTCGACCGCCCCAGCCGGCGTGCCGTCCTGACCCTGCGCGGCCCCGACACCTTGCCCGCCGACCTCGCCGGCATCCACGCCGCCGGCGCCGCGTTCTGGCCGCTCGCCGCCGCGCGCGAACTCGACGACGCCATCCTGCACCTGCGCAGCAACGAACCGGGGCTCGGTCTCTGGATCCTGCGCACCGAGGGCGATCCCGCCGCCGCGCTGGCCGCCGACGCGCTGCTGGAAACGCATGCGGCCGACTGGCTGGTGCGCGAGATCCGCCTGTATTGGAAGCGGGTGCTGAAACGGCTGGACGTGACGTCGCGCTCCTTGGTCGCGCTGATCGAGCCGGGGAGTTGCTTCGCCGGCACGCTCGCCGAACTCGCCTTCGCCGCCGATCGCTCGGCGATGCACGCCGGCCCCGGCGCGGGCGCCAACCGCGCGCCCCCCACCCTGGCGCTGAGCCCGCTCAATTTCGGCGCCTATCCGATGGGCAATGGCCTCACCCGCCTCGCCACCCGTTTCCTCGGCGAACCGGACAGCCTGGCGCGCGCGCGGGACGCGATCGGCACCGCGCTCGACAGTGCCACCGCCGAGGCGCTTGGCCTGGTGACCGAAGCGATCGACCCTATCGACTGGGACACCGAACTGCGCCTGCTTCTGGAGGCGCGCGGCAGCTTCTCCCCCGATGCGCTGTCGGCGCTGGAAGCCAACCTCCGGTTCGCCGGACCCGAAACGATGGAGACCCGCATCTTCGGCCGCCTGTCGGCCTGGCAGAACTGGGTGTTCCAGCGCCCCGGCGCGGTGGGGGACGCGGGCGCGCTGCACCGCTACGGAAGCGGTACGAAACCTGCCTTCGACCCGGAGCGGGTGTAACTCGCGCGCGCGTTACGCGCTGCCCGCGGGATGCAGATCCAAGGGGTGCAGATGCACCGCCAGCGCCGCGTCGGGCGTCTTCAGCAGATTCTTTGTCCAACGTGCCGCCCAGCTTCCCGCGCGCTCCGGCGTCCAGCGCGTCCTGGAGCCGCGCCAGGGTGTGCGACGGCGCGACCAGCAGCAGCCGGTCGAACGTCTCGGCCGCAATCCGCACGGCGATCGCGCGGGCAAACGCCTCCCGTGGCCCCTCGCGCGGATCGTGGCGAGGGGAGATGCCGTGGCGGGTCGGGCCGACACTCTCGAAGCTGCGCCCCAGGCGGTCGGTCATCAGCTCCGCCGCGCGCTGGCCCGCCGCCTCGGAGGCGAGCGTGTCCACCGTGACGAACCCGGCCGCCGGACCGTGGCGAACCAGCCGGGCGTGCTCGGCGTCGGCAAGGACGATCAGTGTATCCGGGGCGTGCGGCATGGCGGAACCTCCATCGGGCGCGAGATCGCCGCACCATAGGCCTGCCCCGCAGCCTCGGAGTTGATCTCGATCAAGGCCGAGCGGCCCGGGGCGTGCAGAATGGTCGCGCCACCCCCGGGGAGGTCCAATGCCCTATCCCGACATCGCCGACCTGCCGCCATCGGTGCGCCACGCACTCCCGCTCCACGCGCAGGAAATCTACCGCGCCGCGTTCAACCATGCCTGGGCGCGGTATGCCGCCAGCGGCGACGAAGCCACCGCCCATCGCATCGCCTGGGCCGCGGTCAAGCGCGCCTACACGAAGCGCGACGGTGCCTGGACGCCCCGGCTCTTGCCGGACGCCTAGCCGGCGGACGAAACTACGTCGTGCGAGGCCGCACGGAAACGCAATCGTGCGCGCCCGCACGGAGGAACCGACCGATGCAAACCGGATCCCTGGTGGACTACGACGGCCTGATCCCGAACAACGTCGGCCTCAACGCCGACGCCAGCCTCCGCCGCGCGCTGGAGACCTGGCACCCCGGCTACATCGACTGGTGGAAGGGCAGCGGCCCCGCGGGCTTCCAGGACAGCCTCGTCTATCTGCGCACCGCGATCGGCGTCGATCCCGAGGGCTGGGCCCGTTTCGGTTTCGTGAAGATGCCCGACTACCGCTGGGGCATCCTGCTCGCCCCCGCGGTCGAAGGCCGCCGCATCGGCTTCGGCGCGCACAAGGGCGAACCGGCCTGGCAGGAGGTTCCCGGCGAATACCGCGCCGCGCTGCGCCGGCTGCTGGTGATCCAGGGCGACACCGAACCCGCCTCGGTGGAACAGCAGCGCCATCTCGGCGCCACCGCGCCCTCGCTCTACGACCTGCGCAACCTGTTCCAGGTGAACGTGGAGGAGGGCCGTCACCTCTGGGCCATGGTCTATCTGCTGCAGAAATATTTCGGCCGCGACGGACGGGAAGAAGCCGAGGACCTGCTGCGCCGCCGTTCCGGCGATCCCGACGCCCCGCGCATGCTGGGCGCGTTCAACGAGGCGACGCCGGACTGGCTCAGCTTCTTCCTGTTCACCTTCTTCACCGACCGCGACGGCAAGATGCAGCTCGCCGCCCTGGCGCAATCGGGTTTCGATCCATTGTCGCGCACCTGCCGCTTCATGCTGACCGAGGAAGCGCATCACATGTTCGTGGGCGACACCGGCATCCAGCGCGTGGTGCAACGCACCTTGGAGGCGATGCGGGCGGCCGGCATCGACGATGCCGCCGACAGCGGGCGGGTGCGCGCGCTCGGCGTGATCGACCTGCCCACCTTGCAGCGCAAGATGAACCTGCATTTCTCGCTGACCCTCGATCTATTCGGCAACGAACTGAGCAGCAACGCCGCCAACGCCTATACCGCCGGGCTGAAGGGCCGCTATCGGGAAGACAAGATCGACGACGACCATCTGTTGCGCGCGGCCACCTATCCGGTGCTGCGCTGGCGCGACGGCGCGGCGGTCACCGAACCCGCCCCGGCGCTGTCGGCGCTGAACATGCGCCTGCGCGACGATTACGTGGCCGAATGCGAACACGGCGTCGCGCGCTGGAACAAGGCGATCGCCGCCTCCGGATACGACTTCCGTCTGATCCTGCCTCACGTCGGCTTTAACCGCCGGATCGGCGCCTTCGCGGGCGCGCCGATCGCCCCCGACGGGACGATTCTGGAGGCCGCCGCATGGCAGGCGCGGCGCGATGCGTTCCTGCCCTCGGCCGCCGACGGCGCCTATATCGAAAGCCTGATGCAGCCGGTCGCTGCGCCGGGGCAGTATGCGCCCTGGATCGCGCCGCCACGGGCGGGGATCGACAACAAGCCGGGCGACTTCGAATACGTCAGGATCGCATCCTAGGCGGGTTCCCGCGCGGCACTATCGTCGCGTTCACGCCACGATCGCCGCCAGCAGCGAGTCCAACCGCAGCCGTCCGGCGGCCGTCGCCCGCAACCGGCCCGGCTCGCGCACCAGGTAGCCCGCGTCCGCCGCAGCGGCAGCCATCGGCTGATCGAGCGCCGCATCCAGCGCCACGCCGGTACGCGAAGCGAACCGCGCCGCGTCCACCCCCTCGGCCAGACGCAGCCCCATCAGCAGCGCCTCCCGCGCCGCCTCCGCGGGCACGACCGGGGTTTCCTCCACAGTGCCGTGCCCCTCCCGCTCCACGAGGCCGGCCCAGGCCTCCGGTGCGCGATGACGGCGCGTGGCGCGCAGGGCGCCATCCACCGTCACCCGCCCGTGCGCGCCGGGGCCGATCCCGGCATAGTCCTCGTAGCGCCAGTAGCTCAGGTTGTGCCGGCTTTCCGCCCCCGGGCGGGCGTAGTTGGACACTTCATAGGCCGCCAGGCCGAACGTCGCCGGCTTCCTCCGCGGTCGCCTCGTACAGCGCCGCCGCCGCCGTCCCCGTCCGGCAGCACGATCTCGCCGCGCGCCGCCAGGGTGGCGAACCTTGTGCCCGGTTCGATGGTGAGCTGGTACAGCGACAAATGATCTGCGGCGAGCGCCAGTGCCGTGCGCAGCTCGGCCCGCCACGCCGCCTCGGTCTGCCCCGGCCGTGCGTAGATCAGGTCGAAGGACACGCGCGGGAACACACGCCGCGCCAGTTCCAGCGCCGCCACCGCCTGGTCCGCCGAATGCTGCCGCCCGAGGAAGCCCAGCGCCGCAGGATCGAGGCTCTGCACCCCCACCGAGACCCGGTTCACCCCCGCCGCCCGGAACGCCGCGAACCGCTCCGCCTCCACGCAGGTCGGGTTGGCCTCAAGCGTGATCTCCATCCCCGGCACCGGATCGAACCAGCGCACCGCGTCGTCGATCAGCGCCGCCACGGTCGCCGGCTCCATCAGGCTCGGCGTGCCGCCGCCGAAGAAGATCGAGCCGAGCCGCCGCCGGCCCAGCCGCGCTGCTTCCCACGCCAGTTCGCGCCGCAGCGCGGCGGCGAAGCGCGCCTGATCGATCCGCTCCCGCACGTGGGAGTTGAAGTCGCAGTAAGGGCATTTCGCCAGGCAGAACGGCCAGTGGATGTAGAGCGCGAGCGGCTCCATGTGCGCCCCTGCACGGGGGAAGGGAGAAGAGGAGTGCGTCACCCCGTCGGGGCGACCAACGCCGCCCGGGTCGGCATCCCGATCGCGTCCAGCGCCGCGGCCACGATGTCCTTCGCCGTCAGCCCGGCCGCGGCCAGCTGCTTCGCCTGCGAATCATGGTCGATGAACCGGTCCGGCAGCACCATCGGCCGCACCTTCAGCCCGCGGTCCAGCAGCCCCTTCCACGCCAGATGGTGCAGCACGGCGGAGCCGAAGCCGCCCGACCGCGCCTTCCTCGATGGTGATCAGCACCTCGTGGTGCCGGGCGAGTCTGCTCGATCAGCGCGGTGTCCAGCGGCTTGGCGAAGCGCGCGTCGGCCACCGTCGCCGGCAGCCCGCGCGCCGCCAGTTCGTCCGCCGCGCGCAGCGCGTCCGCCAGCCGGGTGCCGAGCGACAGGATGGCGATGCTGCTGCCCTCCCGCAGCACGCCGCCCGCGGCCGAGCTCCCACGGCACTCGCCGCGTTCCGGCAGCGCGACGCCGACACCTTCGCCGCGCGGGTAGCGGAACGCGCTCGGCCGGTCGTCGATCGCGCGCCGCGGTGGCGACCGCGTGCACCAGCTCCGCCTCGTCGGCCGGCGCCATCACCACCATGCCCGGCAGGCAGCCGAGATAGGCGAGGTCGAAACTGCCGGCATGCGTCGCGCCGTCGTTGCCCACCAGCCCGGCGCGGTCCATGCGCGAAGCGCACCGGCAGCGACTGGATCGCCACGTCGTGCACCACCTGGTCGTAGGCGCGCTGCAGGAAGGTGGAATAGATCGCGCAGAACGGCTTCATCCCCTCGGTCGCCAGGCCGGCGGCGAAGGTCACCGCGTGCTGCTCGGCGATGCCCACGTCGAAGCAGCGGTCCGGGAAGCGCTTGGCGAAGCGGTCGAGCCCGGTGCCGGACGGCATCGCCGCGGTGATGGCGACGATGTTCGGGTCCCGCTCGGCCTCGGCGATCAGCGCGTCGGCGAACACGCTGCGTGTAGCTCGGCGGCCCGGGCGGCGCCTTGGCCTGCTCGCCGGTGATGACGTTGAACTTGGAAACGCCGTGGTACTTGTCGGCCGACTGCTCGGCCGGCGCGTAGCCCTTGCCCTTCTGGTGATGACGTGGACCAGGATCGGCCCCTGCTCCTCCGCCTCGCGCACGTTGCGCAGCACCGGCAGCAGGTGGTCGAGGTTGTGGCCGTCGATCGGGCCCACGTAGTAGAAGCCCAGTTCCTCGAACAGCGTGCCGCCGGTCAGCATGCCGCGGGCGTATTCCTCGGCGCGGCGCGCGGTGCGCTCGATCCCGCGCGGGAAGCGGCTTGGCCATCTTGATGCCGAGGTCGCGCAGCGCCGAGGAAACTGCGCGAGGAGATCAGCCGCGACAGATAGGCGCTCATCGCGCCCACCGGCGGGCGCGATCGACATGTCGTTGTCGTTCAGCATCACGATCAGGCGGGAGTGCCGCGCGCCGGCGTTGTTCATCGCCTCATACGCCATGCCGGCGCTCATCGCGCCGTCGCCGATCACCGCGATCACGTTGCGGTCGTCATGCTCCCCGCGCGCGGTCTTCAGGTCGCGCGCCACCGCCATGCCCAGGCCGGCCGAGATCGAGGTGGAGGAATGCGCGGCGCCGAACGGGTCGTATTCGCTCTCCGCGCGCCGGGTGAAGCCGGACAGGCCGCCGCCCTGGCGCAGGGTGCGGATGCGGTCGCGCCGGCCGGTCAGGATCTTGTGCGGATAGGCCTGATGGCCGACGTCCCAGATCAGCCGGTCGCGCGGCGTGTCGAACACCGCGTGCAGCGCCACCGTCAGCTCGACCACCCCGAGCGCGGCGCCGAGGTGGCCGCCGGTGACCGAGACCGCGTCGATCGTCTCGGCCCGCAGTTCGTCGGCCAGCTGGCGCAACTGCTCCGGAGAGAAATTGCGCAGATCCGCCGGGATATGCGACCCGGTCCAGCAGCGGCGTCTTCGCAGGGGGCTCATGCGACCTGCTCGCCTGCTCAGCTGCGCCGCGTCACGACGAAGTCGGCGAGCTCGCGCAAGCAGATCGGCGCGCGATCGCCGAAGCCATCCAGATGATCGGCCGCCTGGCGGGCAAGCATCGTCGGCATGGGCGCGCGCCCGCTCGGGGCCGAGGACGGCGACCATCGTCGCCTTGCCGGCGGCGGCGTCCTTGCCGGCGGTCTTGCCGGTTTCCTCGGTGCTGCCCTCCGCGTCGAGCAGATCGTCGGCGATCTGGAACGCGGCGCCGAGGTCGCGGCCGTAGGCGGCCAGCAGATGCCGCTGTGCGGGCGGCGGCCCGGCCGAGGATGGCGCCCGATTCGGCGCTGAACTGGATCAGCCGGCCGGTCTTCAGCGCCTGCAACCGGGTGACCTCGGCCGCGTCGAGATCGCGGCCCTCGGCCAGCATGTCGATCATCTGCCCGCCCACCATGCCGCGCGCGCCGGCGGCGGCGCCGAGCGCCGAGCACCAGCTCGCAGCGTGCCAGCGGGTCGGAATGGGTGTCGGGCTCGGCCAGCACCTCGAAGGCGCGGGTCTGCAAGGCGTCGCCGGCCAGGATGGCGGTCGCCTCGTCGAAGGCGCGATGGCAGGACGGCTTGCCGCGGCGCAGGTCGTCGTCGTCCATCGCCGGCAGGTCGTCGTGCACCAGGGAATAGGCGTGCAGCATCTCGATCGCCGCGGCCACCCGTGCGGCGCAGGTCGGCCGAGACGCCGAACAGCGCCGCGGTCTCGATCACCAGGAAGCCGCGCAGCCGCTTGCCGCCGCCGAGGGCCGCGTAGCGCATCGCCTCGGCCAGCCGCGCCTCCGGCCCCTCCGGCAGCGGCAGCAGGGTATCGAGCGCGGCTTCCACCTCGCGGGCGGCGTGCGCCAGGGCGTCGGGAAGGGCGGGCACGGTCAGCGGTTCGGCCGGCGGAACGCTCATGCGCGCTGGGTCCATACTGCGGTCTGGGGACAGGATGTCATGGCCGAGATGGTCATATCGGTGCGCGGAAGGAGTGTCGCCGCTGCCCGGAACACAACCGGTGCCTCCTGTTGCAGGTCGGCCACAGTTGGGTGGGGACTCTGCGCTCCGGCCGCCATGACATTTGGTGGGTTTAGCCCAGGCCACACGGCCTGGCCAGACATGCCCGTGCGGCGCCCTTCGGCCCGGCCAGGGCAGGGTCGCGCCACCCCGGCGCGCGGATCAGACTTACGCCGCCCCGGCGCGCGGATCAGACTTACGCCGCCCCGGCGCGGGGATCAGACTTACGCCGCCCCGGCGCAGGGATCAGACTTGCGCCGCCCGGCGCGCGGATGAGACTCGTGCCGCCGGCCCGGCGCCGAGCGGCTACAGCAGCGCGAGCCGCGCCGCCAGGGTGGCGTCGGCGCGCCGCTGCGCCTGCGCCGCCAGCCGGGCGCCGGCGTTGGCAGCGCCGAACTGCCGGTAGCCGCGCCGCTCCACGATCTCGCAGAAGAACCGATCCTGGAACGACGTCGTGTAGGCCTGGAAATATTCCCCGCCCTCGTCGCGGTCGTACATCAGGTGCAGGCGTTGCAGCCTGGCCAGCAGCTCCGGCGCGAGATCGAGCCGTGCTGCCAGGTCGTCGTAGTAGTTGGGCGGGATCGGCAACATCCTTGCGCCGCGCGCCACCGCCGTGCTCACCGCATCCTCGATATCGGTGCAGGCGAAGGCGACATGGTGCACGCCGGCGCCCGCGTAGGCAGAGACGAAACGCCCCGTGGCCGTCTCCCGCCCCTCGGAGATGTTGAGCGGCAGGCGGATCGAGCGGTCGGCGCTGACCAGCGCGCGCGAGCGGATCAGCCCGTACGGATCCGGCAGCTCCCACAGGGACTGCGGCTCGAAGCCGAACACCGCCTTGTAGAACAGCACGAAACTGTCCATCCGCCCGGCCGGCAGCGCCTGCGCCACGTGGTCGATGCCGAGCAGGGCCGCGTCCGGCGCCGCCGCGGTGGGGTCGAGCACGAAATCGTCGTCGTAGATCGTGCGCCCGTCGCGGTCCGGCCCGACCAGGAAGATCAACGTGCCGTCGGGGGCGCGCACGGCCGGCAGCGGGCGTTCGCCGGCGCCGGTGCGCTCGTGCCAGGGGGGTGCCAGCAGGGCGCTGGCGCGCGCGGCGGCGCGGGCCGGATCGTCCACCCGGAACGCCATCGCACACACCGAGGGACCGTGCAGGTGGAAATGCTCGGCGGCGGCGCTGTCGGGTTCGCTGTTCAGGATCAGGTTGGCGCGGCCCTGGCGGTACAGCTCCACCGCTTTCGAGCGATGCTGGCCGGCGTAGGCGAAGCCGAGCGTGCCGAGGTAGCGCGCCAGGTCCTCGCGCGTGGCGGCATCGACCGCGAATTCCAGGAATTCGATGCCGTCGTAGGCGGCCGGCGGCGGCAGTGCGGCGGCGGGTACGCCGGGCCGCGCCTCCGCTTCGGCCAGCACGAGCGCACGCAGTCCGTCGCGGGCGGTGAGCCTTGCGGGGGCGGCGCGCATCTCGTCGTTGAAAATCTCCAGCGACAGTGGGCCGGCGTAGCCCGCGGCCAGCACGTCGGCGAGGAAGCGGGCCACCGGCAACTGGCCCTGGCCGGGGAAGACCCGGTGGTGGCGGCTCCAGGACAGCACGTCCATCGACAGCGCCGGCGCGTCGGCAAGCTGGACGAAGGCGAGTTTTTCCGCCGGCACCCGCTCGATCCCCGCCAGGTCGTCGCCCACCGCGAGGACATGGAAACTATCCAGGATCAGCCCGAGCGCCGGATGCCCCGCCTGCTCCACGATCCGCCAGGCGTGGCGCCATCGGTTGACGTGCCGGCCCCAGGCCAGCGCCTCGTAGCCGATCGCGAGGCCGCGCGCGGCGGCCCGCGCCGCCAAGGCGGCGAGATCGGCGGCGGCGCGCGCGTCGTCGGCCAGCGCCGCCGGGTCGGTGCTGGAACAGACCAGCATGAGCGGCGCGCCGAGCGCGGCCATGACGTCGAACTTGCGCTCGGCGCGGTCGAGGTTGCGGGCCAGGCGGTCGGGCGCCACCGCCTCGAAATCGCGGAACGGCTGCCAGAGCGCGATCGCAAGGCCGAGGTCGCCGGCGATGCGGCGGATGTCGGCGGGGCTGCCATCGAAGGTCATCAGGTCGGCGTCGAAGATTTCCACCGCGTCGAACCCGGCGCGCGCGGCGGCGTCCAGCTTGTCGGGGAGGGTGCCGGAGAGGGTGACGGTGGCGATCGAGCGCGGCAGGCGGGCCGGGGCTGGCGGCATGGGGTTCCCTCCGGGCAGAGCGCGTGGGTGCTAATGCTAATACCACCCCGTGAAGTGTTCGAACTCTTCGGAAGCAAGGCCAAGGGGCTTTGCTGGCGATGGGTCAAACATTCCGCGGGTTGGTATTAGCTGCCAGCAGGCGTCGGCGCCTCCCGGTGCACCAGCCCCTCCTGCTTCAGCTCCACCCACAGCGCCGCCGGGATCGGCGCGCGGATCAGCGCGAGGTTGGCGTCGAACTCGGCGGCCGAACGCGGCCCCGGGATCACCGCCGCCACCGCCGGATGCGCCAGCGGGAATTGTAGCGCCGCCGCCGGCAGGGCCACGCCGTGGCGGGCGCACACCGCGCCGATCGCCCGCGCCCGCGCCGCCACCGCCGGCGGGGCCGGCGCGTAGTCCCAGGAATCGCGCCCGGCCAGCAGCCCCGAATTGAGCGGCCCGCCCACCACGATGGAGGTGCCGCGCGCCAGGCACAGCGGCAGCAGATCATCCAGCGGCGCCTGTTCCAGCAACGTGTAGCGGCCGGCGAGCAGGAACGCGTCCCACTCGCCCCACGACAGCGCCTCCAGCAGCACCGCCGTTTCGTTCACGCCGATACCGAAGGCGCCGATCGTGCCCTCCGCCTTGAGCCGGGTCAGCGCCCGGTAGCCGCTGTCGCGCAGCACCTGCATGTGTCCCGCCGCGGCGTCGCCGTGCTGGTAGGCGCCGATGTCGTGCACATAGAGGATGTCGATCCGCGCCAGGCCGAGGCGCTGGAAGCTGTCCTCCACCGAGCGCAGGATGCCGTCATGCGAATAGTCGTACTCGACCCGGAACGGCAACGGCGCCAGCCTGCCGTCCGGCGACGGGCCGCCGGCCGGGTTCGGGCGCAGCAGGCGGCCCACCTTGGAGGACAGGACCCAGTCCCCGCGCGGCTCGTCGCGCAGCGCATCCCCCACCGCCCGCTCGGCGGCGCCGACGCCGTAGAACGGTGCGGTATCGACATAGCGCACGCCGGCCTGCCAGGCGGCGCGCACCAGCGCTTCCCGATCCGGGCGGGTCATCGGGACCCGGCTGCCGCCCATGGTGGCGGTGCCGAGGCCAAGGGTCGTCACCTGCACCGCGGTGCGGCCGAGGCGACGGGTAGGCCATGCGGTCTTGGACGGTGCAGTCATGGACAGTGTCCTTCTTTTTCTGCGGGTCCGATGGCGGGGCGGAGCGCCGCGGTCACTCCACTGTCCGCCGCACCATCGGGCCGATCGGCACCACGGCCGACGCGGAGTTTGCGCGCGTGCGACCCATCCGGGAAGGGACGGACGGAGCGGCGCGATGTCCTGGCCGGTGCGGTTCGTCTCCGGCTCGCCCCTGGACGGCTGCCGAACGACCGCCGCCGCCGACGTTGCATTCGCGCCGAGCGGGTGCCGGCGGGCATCGTCCGGCGTATTCCCAAAAAGACGAACTTCGGTTGCGACTTCGTGACATCAAACCGGTTGCCTCGCGTAATCAAGCGCCGTATGGAACGCGCGGCGAGACGGTGGAATGAGGAAGGACCCCGCAGATGCCCGGCTTCCCGGGGAAGCGCTTTTCCTGGCTGCTGACCGGATCGGCACGGTTCGATCCCGATGCCGGCACGCGCGCAACCTCCATCCTGCCGCCCCGTGCTTCAGCCGCCGTGCCGCACACCCTCGCCGACAAGCTCGAAGGGCTGGTCCAGGCGGCCTATGACGCCGGCGACCGCGGCACCGGTCGGCACCTGGCCATCGTGCTCCGCAATATGCAACGCCGAACCGGCCAGGGCGGGCCGCTGAGCACGGCCTGGGCGAGCACGCAGGATCTCCGCGCGGACCTCCCGGCCCGCAGCAGATCGGCCTCCAGGGCAGCCCCCAGAGCAGCCCCCAGAGCAGCCAACGATCCCTGAACGCAACGGTGCGCCGGCCTGGCCGCCGGCCCATCCAGGGCGCGGTTTCGCCTTGTGCCTCCGTCGGCAGTCCGTCGCCGCAGTGTCATACCGATAGTCTCAGAGTGTTCGACCCCGCGGCAGCAAGACCGGCGGGAAGCTCCCGCCTGGCCTATCCGCCGCGTCGCGGCACGATCAGCGCATCCACCGCCACGATTCGCTCGCCCGTGCCGATCAGCGGGTTGACGTCGAGCTCGGCGATCGTGTCGCGATGGTCGGCGGCGAAACGCGACACCGCAGCGATCACCTCCGCCAGCCGGGTCCGATCCACCGCCGGTCCGCCCCGGAAACCGTCGAGCAGCCGCGCCCCGCGCAGCCGGTCCAGCAGCGCCCGCGCCTCGGCCGCGGAGACCGGCGCCGGCGCCAGCGCGGTGTCCGCCAGCACCTCGACCAGCACGCCGCCCAGGCCTACCACCAGCAGCGGCCCGAACAGCGGATCGACCCGCGCACCGACCACCAGCTCCACCCCCGCCGGCACCATCGGCTGCACCAGCACGCCGAGCACCCGCGGGGCCGGCTCGATCATCGCCGCGCGGGCGGTGATCTCGGCATACGCAGCCGCGCACGGCGTCCGCGTCGCGCAGATCGAGGCGAATCACGCCGGCCTCGGTCTTGTGCGGCAGGTCGGGAGACTTCGACCTTGAGCACCACCGGGTAGCCGAGCGCCCCGGCCGCGGCCACCGCTTCCTCCGCCGTCTGCACCAGGCGTTTCGCCCACCACCGGCACGCCGTACAGCGCCAACGCCGCCTTGGCCGCCCGCTCGGTCAGCGTGCGGCCGCCCGCGGCGGCGATCAGGGCGGCAGCCTCGGCGCGCACCGAAGGCGGCGTGGGCGCCGGCGCGGCGGGCGGGGCCGCCAGGCGCGCGGCGCGCTCGGTCCAGGCGGCCAGCGCGGCGAAGCAGGAGGACATGGAGCGGAACAGCGCCACGTGCTCCGCCGCCTCGGCTTCGGCCGACCCCGGGCCGGCGAGCAACTCGGTGATCCACACGATGCACACCGGCTTGCCGTGCGCGGCGGCCATCGCATCGAACACCGGCACCCGCTGCGGCGGTCGTGGCGTAGGAATAGACCTGCGGATACACGAGCGCGGCGTAGTCTTCATGGCCGAGCAGCGCGCCGGCGCAGGCGGCGAGCGACTCCGGATTGGCGATCACCTGCGCGGTCACGTCGCACGGATTGCGGGCGGCGCCGAACTCCGGGATGTGGCTTTCCAGCACCGCGCGCACCGCCGGATCGGGCTGCGGCATCGGCACGCCGTGCTGCTCCGCCGCGTCGGCCGCCATGATCCCGGCGCCGCCCGAGGTGACCAGTACCGCCGCGCCGCGCGCTTTCGGCGCCCCCGCCTTGGCGAAGAACGACGCCGTCTCCAGCAGCCGTTCGTAGTCTTCCACCAGTACGGCGCCGGCATGGCGGAAGGCGGCGCGATAGGCCTCGTGCGTCCCGGCGAGCGCGCCGGTGTGCGACATCGCCGCTTGTGCGCCCTCCGACCCGGTGGCCATCTTGTAGACGACCAGCGGCTTGCCGCGTTCGGCCGCGAACGCCGCCGCGTCCAGGATGCGCCGCGGTTCGGACGTGCCCTCGAAGGCGCAGGCGATGGCGGCGCAGCCCGGGTCTTCGGCGAGGTAGGCGATGTAGTCGGCCATATCGACGTCGCAGGAATTGCCCGAGGTCAGCACGTGGCTGACGGAGGCGCCGCGCGCCACGCCCTGGGCGAGCGACATGCCGAGCGCGCCCGACTGGCTGACGATGCCGATCGCCCGTCGCCCGGGCGGGGGGATCGGGGTGATGGTCATGAACGTCGCCCGCGCCTCCAGTGCCGCGTTGACAAGGCCGATGGTGTTCGGCCCGACGATGCGCAGGCCGGTGGCGCGCGCGATGGCGGTCAGCCGCTCCTGCTCGGCGCGGCGCTCCGCCTTGCCGGTCTCGGCGTAGCCGGAGGCGAAGACGATGGCGCCGCCGACGCCGGCAGCGGCGGCCTCGCGCACGATCGGCTCCACCGCCTCGCGCGCTGCGGCGATCACCGCGCAGTCGATCGGCGCGCCGATCGCGGCCAGGGAGGGATGGCAGGCGCGGTCGCCGATCCGTTCATAGCGCGGGTTCACCGCGTGCACCGTCCCGGTGAAATCGACGAGGTTCGCAAGCACCCGCTCCCCGAACGAGCCGGCGCGCGGGGAGGCGCCGACCACGGCGATGCTGGCCGGATGCAGCAACCGGTGCAACTCGGCATGACGATAGAATCCGGTGCGCGGCGCTGGCATGGGTGCGATCCGATTGACGTTTCCCGGGCGCGAGCATACTCGACCGGTAGCAACGCCGCGCAAGCTCAGGAGGAAACCGATGCCGTCCTTGTTCGACCTGGCCGGAAAAGTCGCCGTCGTGACCGGATCGAGCAAGGGGATCGGCCGCGCCATCGCCGAGCGCCTGGCCGAGCACGGCGCGCGGGTGGTGGTGTCCTCGCGCAAGGAAGACGCCTGCGAAACGGTGGCAGCAGGGCATCCGCGCCCGCGGCGGCGAGGCGCTGGTGGTGCCTTGCCACATCGCCCGCAAGGAGGATTTGCAGGCGCTGGTGGACCGCACCGTCGCGCATTGGGGCGGGATCGACGTGCTGGTGTGCAACGCCGCGGTGAACCCGTATCTTGGGCCGGCGGCCGGCGCCTCCGACGAGGTCTACGAGCGCATCATGGGCGCCAACGTGCGCAGCAACTTCTGGCTGTGCAACATGGCGCTGCCACAGATGGCCGCGCGCGGCGGCGGGATCGTTCATCATCATCTCCTCGATCGGCGGGTTGCGCGGCTCGGCGCAGCTCGGGCTGTATGCGATCTCCAAGGCCGCGGACATGCAGTTGGCGCGCAACATCTGCGTGGAATGGGGGCCGAAGAACATCCGCGCCAATGCGATCGCGCCCGGGCTGGTGCGGACCGATTTCGCGCGCGCGCTGTGGGAGGACCCGGTGCTGTACCGCAAGCGCACGCGCGACACGCCGCTGCAACGGATCGGCGAGCCGGACGAGATCGCCGGGGCGGCGGTGTTCCTGGCTTCCCCGGCCGGCAGTTTCGTCACCGGCCAGACGATCGTGATCGACGGCGGCACGACAACGGGTGCGGTGGCGGCGAAGGACGACTGACGGCGGCGTGCGCCCCGGGCCGCCCGGCCCCGGGGGCATGACCGGTGAAACCAGCGCGATCCGCCTGGGCCAGAGAATCAGCGCGCGCGGCGCCTCGTTCACCTCTCCCGCAAAGCGGGAGAGGTAAAGGCTTGCCTGGTGGTCGGATCGGAGTTATTAGTCTCTGAGTGCAACAGACTTTGAGATTCATTCGGTGAAACGCTTCTGGCCCGGCAACGTCTGCGTTGTTGTCTGCATTGCTGTTTTTGGCCCTAGCGCCCATGCGGCGGCACCTGATGTCCGCCACGACCTTGAAATGCTTCGGGAATACTCCGAAGCGAGGCTGGAAATGTGCTCGATGAAGGCCGAGCTCCAGTCGGACCGGCTCCAAATGGGAAAGGGTGGTGCCGACACCGTTAAGTCTGTAGTCTGGCGCTGTGCAAAGGAGCAGAAAGCCGCGTTGCAGCCGCCCCTTTCTAAAGTGAAGAGCGACCTGCAAGCGAACCCGAAGGCTATGTCCTTGCTCAAGGATTGGTATTCTGCTTGGCTTGCTGTAGTTGAGAATATCTCAGCGGGCGGAAGCCAGGTTAATACCACCGCGCTTGACGACAGGTTCAACAGAGTCGTTCTGGAAGCCACGTGGTGAACCATAATGTCCGTTAAGAGCATAGAGCGAATTCGAGATGGCAAGATAATACACTCGGCGCAACCAAGCACAAAAACAGGAAGGTATGAATGTCACCACTTCGGAAGTAACGTAGACCCAGCCGAGTTCGTCACCCTGGATGAAGTGGCGGAATTCCTCCGCAAGTACCCTCGCAGCGGCGTGCGCATGAACCCGGGCTGGCGCAAAATCACCAAGCACGTCTTCATCGACGGCGTCCCACGTTAGTTTCTTTCAGAAATAGCCTCATGAATGAAGCCCGTCAAGGGCGCCTTTTAGGCCTATTCTAGGGACCGCATGTTCGCACGACGCCCCCCGCCGGTGGCCGATTGCGTGGCTCCCGGCTGTCCGCTAGCCTCACCGCGGCACATCGTGGGAATTTCCGCCGACATGGCCTACTACACCAAAGTGCTGCAGCCAGATGAGACCGTGCGCTACGTTGGGGGATTGCACTGGATCATCTACCGGAACGCCATCCTGTTCGGCATTCTGGCGCTCATCGCCGGCGCGTTTTCCCTGGCCCAGCCGGCGAATCAACCGCCGATCGCGCTCGTCGTATTCGGCATATTCCTCTTGCTGGCCGTCGTCTCCTTCGTGCGCGCATGGCTGGTCAAGGCGGGCACCGAAATCGTGGTGACCGACAAGCGCATCATCCACAAGGTCGGCTGGATTGCCCGCCACACCGAGGAGATGAACATCACCAAGGTTGAAACCGTCGACGTCAGCCAAGGCGTCGCCGGCCGCATCCTCGGTTTCGGCACGGTGCTGATCCGCGGCGTCGGCGGCGGTTGGGAGCCGCTGCACCACGTGACCGCGCCGCTCGCGTTGCGCAACGCGGTCATCGTCGGCTAGCCGAACGCCGGCCGGCCCGCCGCGGCGACCGAGACCCGCTCGGGCAGCCAGAGAGCGCGAAACCGGACGGCCACGGGCCGGGGAGTAGGGGGGGCGATCGCACCGCGCCCGCCCGCATCACCCCTCGCCGCCGCCCTGCCGATTGCTGTAAGGATCGTGCGGCATCGGGCCGGACCGGCCTGCGGATCGATCGGAAAGGGGTTCGGTGTGCGCATCGCGATGATCGGCGGCGGCTACGTCGGCCTTGTCTCCGGCGCCTGTTTCGCCGAATTCGGCACCGAGGTCGCGGTGGTGGAAACCGACCCCACCCGGCTCGCCGCCCTCGCCGAAGGGCGGATGCCGATCTACGAACCCGGCCTCGATCGGCTGGTCGCCGACAACGTCGCCGCCGGGCGCCTGCGTTTCGGCGGCGATCTGGCCGCCGCGCTGGACGGCGCGGAAGCGGTGTTCATCGCCGTCGGCACGCCCACCCGCCGCGGCGACGGCCATGCCGACCTGAGCTATGTCTACGCCGCCGCCGAGCAGGTGGCGCGTGCGCTGACCGGCTACACGGTGATCGTGACCAAATCCACCGTCCCCGTCGGCACCGGCCGGCGCATCGCCGAGATCGTCCGCGCCACCCGCCCCGATCTCGAATTCGACGTCGCCTCCAACCCCGAATTCCTGCGCGAGGGCAACGCGATCGGCGATTTCATGCGCCCCGACCGGGTGGTGATCGGCGCCGAGACCGACCGTGCGCGCGAGGTGCTGCGCCGCCTCTATCGCCCGCTCTATCTGATCGAAGCGCCGATCGTGTTCACCGCGATCGAAACCGCCGAGCTCACCAAATACGCCGCCAACGCCTTCCTGGCGATGAAGGTGACCTTCATCAACGAGATCGCCGACCTGTGCGAACGCACCGGCGCCGACGTGCACGACCTCGCCCGCGGCATCGGCCTCGACGGCCGCATCGGGCGCAAGTTCCTGCACCCCGGCCCGGGCTTCGGCGGCTCCTGCTTCCCCAAGGACACCCTGGCGCTGATGCGCATCGCGCAGGAACACGGCGCGCCGACCCGGCTCGTGGAAGCGACCGTAGCGGTGAACGATGCGCGCAAGGCGGCGATGGCCGGGCGGGTGGTGGCGGCCTGCGGCGGGTCGGTGCGGGGCAAGACCATCGCCGTGCTCGGCCTGACGTTCAAGCCGGAAACCGACGACATGCGCGAGGCGCCCGCGGTGCCGCTGATCTGGCGGCTGGCCGAGGACGGCGCCGCGATCCGCGCCTTCGACCCGGAGGGCATGGACCAGGCCCGCCCGCTGCTGCCGGAGACCGTGACGTTCTGCCGCGACGCCCCCGATGCCGCCGCCGGCGCCGACGCACTGGTGCTGGTCACGGAATGGAACGAGTTCCGCGCCCTTGCCCCCGAACGTCTGGCCGCGACCATGCGCGGGCGGGTGCTGGTCGACCTGCGCAACGTCTACGACCCGGCGGCCATGCGTGCCGCCGGCTTCGCCTACCACGGCATCGGCCGGCCGCACGGCTGACGGGTGCGCCGCCCCGCGCGCTAACCATTCGGCAATCCCGGCGCTCTATCCCCACCGGGCATGCCGGGGCCCGAACTCAGCGTCTGCATCTGCACGCATAACCGGCCGGAGGACGTGCGCCTCTGCCTCGACGGCCTGCGCGCGCAGACCTTGCCGGCGGAGCGGTGGGAAATCCTGGTCATCGACAGCGCCTCGGCCCCCATGCAGGCAGCGGCGCTGGCGCGGCTGGTGAACGGGTGCGGCGCGGCGCGGCTGATCCGGCTCGACTTTCCGGGCCTCAGCCTGGCGCGCAACGCCGGCGCGGCGGCGGCGCGGGCACCCTGGATCGCCTATCTGGACGACGACGCGGTGCCGACCCCCGACTGGGCAGCCCGGGCGCTCGCTGCTCTGGCTGCCCCCGGGCCGCCGCCGGCCCTGCTCGGCGGGCGCGTGCTGCCGGTGTGGGAGGTGCCGCTACCCGCCTGGTGGCCGCCCCGGCTGCGCGGCGTGCTGTCGATCGTGGAGGCACCGGGCGCAGGCGAGTATTTCGGCGCCGGCCTGCCCCCCGGCCTGGAACCCTGCGGCGCCAACCTGCTCGTGGACGTGGCCGCGCTGCGCGCCGCCGGCGGCTTCTGCCCGGCGATCGGCCGGCGCGGCGCCGTGCTGCTGTCCGATGAGGAAGTGCACCTCGCCCGGCGCTTGCAGGCGGCCGGGTACAGGGCGCGCTACGACGCGCGGCTGGTGGTACATCATCGCATCGCGGCGGCCCGGCTCACGCCGGGGTGGCTGCTCGCCCGGCTCCACTGGCAGGGGGTGTCCGCGGTGCTGACCCGGCGGCTGCTCGGCCAGGGCGGGGCGGTATGGCGGGAACTGCCGCGGCGGCTGGCGGTGGCCGCGGTCTGCGCGCCGGCCGCGCTGGTCCCCCGCTCCAGCACCCGCCTGCTGGCAGGGCGCTGGCGGCTGGCTTACGCGCTCGGGTTCATTCGCGGCGCGCTGGGTGCGGGCGGCCCCCGGGCGATGGCGGACCGGCCGGTCGCCTCCGAAGCAGCCGGCGCGCGCCGCCTGCCGCGGCGGCTCATTCCGGGATGGCGCGGTGCGACGCCTCGGCCCATCGGCGGGGCGCGGGGCTGATCCGCGCCGTACGCCCAAGGTGGGGCAGGAGGTGCCCCTGGCGCAGCGCCGGAGCATTTCGATATGGAGACCGTGCGGCCGCTGGGCTATGCCCATGGTCGCGACCAGCGTCTCCGGCGTGAAAGAACCTCCCATGACCCCGTCCCATTGGCCTTCCGATGTCGTCCCGCCGACGCCGGCCTGGCCGGTGCCGTCGCTCGCCACGGCGATCGGCCGCGGCCTGCTGGGGCGCTGCCCGGCCTGCGGGGAACGGCATCTGTTCAACGGCTACCTCAAGGTCACGCCGGAATGCCGCCGCTGCGGCGCGCCGCTGGGCCTGGCACGCGCCGATGACGCGCCGCCCTATTTCACCATCCTGGTGGTCGGGCACATCGTGGTTCCGCTGATGCTGGTCATGCAGCGCATGAGCAACCCGCCCACCTGGGAACTATCGGTCATCTTCATCCCGCTCACGCTCGTGCTCGCGCTCGGCCTGCTGCGCCCGATCAAGGGGGGGACCGTCGGGCTGATGCTCACCATGGGGATGCTGAAGCCGAACCCCGCTCCGGGATGACCGAAGGGCCCGCCGAGCCGCCACGACACGCCCGGCCCGCGCGATCGGGGGCGGCCCAGCCTGTCCCCCAACCCATCCCTGGGGCGGCCATACCTGAGCACCGGTTGATCCGCGTGGTGCTGGCCGGCGAGCCGCCGACCCGCTTGTCGCCGTTGCAGGAAGCCGACCGGGCGCAGGCGGTGACCGATCTCGCGGCGGAAAACCGTTTCGCCCCGATCCCGCCCGCCGGCGCGCGTCAACCTGCCCCGGCCGGGCCGTTCGTGCTGCACCTCGCCGTGCAGGACAGGAATCTGGTGTTCGACATCCGCGGCCCGGACGACGCGCCGCTGGCCGGCGTCGGCCTCGCGCTCGGGCCGTTCCGCGCCCTGATGAAGGACTACGGCCTCGTGGTCGAAAGCTATGCCAAAGCGATGGCGGAGGGGCGGGAGGCGCGCATCCAGGCGATCGACATGGGCCGGCGCGGACTGCACGACGAAGGTGCGCGGCTGCTGATGGCCCGGCTCGCCGGCAAGATCGCCATCGACTTCGCCACCGCCCGGCGGCTGTTCACCCTGCTCTGCGTCCTGCACCGCCGGGCCTGACGCCGGCGCGCGGTGCGTTGCGCTGCCGATCGTGTCAGAGCGTGAAAAACAATCGAACTTGTGAAAGAATGCCCGTTGTCGTTGCTCGGGTTTTCAGCCGGTCTTGGCGGTCGACGGGCATTCTTTCACAAACTCTCAGGGAACCGCCCGGTTCACCACCCGTTCGATCTCGGCACGCACGAGGCGTTCCACCAGCTCCGGCAGATGGGCGTCCAGCCACTCCTTGAGCAACGGGCGCAGGGTCTGGCGCACGATGTCCTCGATCGTCGGCCCGCCGGTGCGCACCTGCAACGCGCGGTCGGAGGCGAGAGTGCGCAGCAGGCCGGCAACCGACGCGGCTGCTGCCGCTGCCGCCTCCGGTGCCACCAGGCCGCCGGTCGCCTCGGCTGCCGGCGCCACGCCGAGGGGTGCCTCGGCTGCGGCGTCGGCGGCCGATCGATCGGCCGGCAGGGAAGCGAGGGGCGCGGGTTCCGCACCAGGCGGGTCGACGGCGGCGGATTCGAAGGCCGGGGATTCGAAGGCGGGGGGTTCGGCCGTTCGGGATTCAACCGGACCGGGTTCGGCCGGCGCCCCGGCGGGTTCCGCCGGCGTCAGCATGAACTCGTCGAGGACCAGCACATCCGTATCCGGCGCCGCGGCGGGCGCCGTCTCGCCCGCCGGCGGGGTCTCCTCCTCGCTCAGGATCCGGCGGATCGAGGCGAGGATATCCTCCATCGACGGGTCGCCGCCGGCAGAGGGGGAGGCTTCGGGCTTGCTGGATCCGCTCAATCGTCAGTCCTTCGCTCTCACGCGCCCTCGCTCTCACGTGCCCGGGGCTGGCGCTCAGCGCCCCGGCTGGTGCGGGCCGGGGTCGCCGAGGCCGAACCAGCGGTTGCGCACCGCATCGTAATACGCCGTTTCGTCGTAGAGCGGCACCTGAAGATGCAGGTCGCGCGCAGTCAGCCGCCCGACCGCCGAGGCCACCGCGTAGGAAGCGGTGACCAGGTTGGCGAGGTTCTGCACCAGGGTCACCCGGGAATTGAGCAGCGCCTGCTGGGCATTCAAGACGTCGAGCGTGGTGCGGGTGCCGACCAGGTGCTCGCGCTCCACGCCGACCAGCGCGATCTCGTTGGCGCGCACCGCAAGCCGCGTGCTGGCGGCGGCGGCGCGGGCGGCGGCATAGGTCTGCCACGCGTTGACGGCGGCCTGGATGGCGGTGCGGCTCGCATCCGCCACCAGCCGCGCCTGCTGCTCCTCGGTCTGCCGCGCCTGGCGCACCGCGGAGTATTCCGAGCCGCCCTGATACAGCGGCACCGACAGATTGAGCAGCGCGGTGTAGCCGTTATTCATGGAGCTGCGGGCGCTGCTGTTTTGCAACTGGAACGCCTGCGCCTGCAGGCTGAGCTGCGGCAGCAACTGGCCGATCGCGGCCGCCACCGCGTTCTTTGCCGCCGCGTCGTTGAACTGCGCGGCGACCACGTTCGGGTTGTTGGCCGCGGCCATGGCGGTGGCCGCCTGGACGCTGACCACCGGCAGCGACAGCGGCTGCGGCGGCACCAAGCCCTCCGGCGGCGCGTAGCCGATGATCTGGCTGTAGGTGGCGCGCGCCGTCTGCAGGTTGCCCTCGGCGGTTTCCCGTTGCGCCACGGCGCCGGCCAGTGCCGCCTGCGCCTGTGCCACGTCGGTACGGGTGACCTCGCCCACCTGGAACTGGTCGTTGGTGGCGCGCAGTTGCTGGCGCAGCACCTGCTCGTTGTTGATGTTGAGGGCAAGGAGCTGCTTCGACTCGATCACGCCGACATAGGCGTTGACCGCATTGGTGAAGCTGGTTTCCTCCTGCGCGATCAGGTTGGCGCGCTCGGCCATCACCAGGTCCGTGGCGCGGTGCACGTTGGCGGTCGTGCGCCCGCCGGTATACAGCGGCTGCGTGATGGTGGCCTGGCCGGTGGCGACGTCGCGATCGTTCTGTGTCTTTTCCCAGCCGCCGAGCAACGGCGTGTAGCTGCGTACCGTCCCGTCCCCGTAGCCGGCGCTGCCGGCGATCACCACGGTGGGGCGCCAGCCGGCCAGCGCCTGCGGCACGTCCTCGTCCGTCGCCCGCAGCTTGGCGCGCTCGGCCTGCAGGACCGGCTGTTGCAGATAGGTCGCGGCCAGCGCCTGGTCGAGCGTCTGCGGCGCGCCGGACAGCGCAACTCCAGACGGGGCGGCCGGGGCCGGCGGCGCCGCGCGCGCGACGGCCGGGGCGGCGAGCAGCACCGCGAAACCACACATCAGCGCCGAACTCAGTCTCATGCGGCGGTTCCCGTTCCGAGCGATCCGCGTCTCATGTGCCACATCGCGCCCGCTCGCGCCAAGCGCCCGCTGACGGTCCGGCGCGGCGGACCCGGTGCCGCGTCCCATTCCGGCCCTCCTTTGGACCCCCGTTCCGACTGGGGGCCATCGGGTCATGGGATCTGATTGAGCGATATCGCGGGCGGGTGCGCCACCGCACGGTGGTAGGTGACTTCATACAGCACGACGCTCGTGCCCATGATTCCGACGATCATGCCCACGAACCCGAGCAACCCCAGCACCACCCGCCGGTTCGACGCCCGCTGGCGAGCCAGCCAGGCCACCCGATCGGTGCCGGGGTGCAGCCGGGGGCCGCGCAGCCGGTCCTCGTCGCGCGCCCAGCGGAAGATCACCACCATCGCCGCCACGCCGATCATCGCGGTGTCGCACAGCCACAGGGTCTGCCCGCCGTACATCTGGTTGGCGAGCGGCGTCAGCCCCCACAGCAGCCCGTGCGCCGCATAGGCCCCATAGAGCGGCAGACTGGTGTACGTCAGGTAATAGCCGAGCAGGATGTTGCCCAGCTCCGCCCCCCAGACCATCAGCAGCCGCGTGCCGATGGTCGGCCCCACCGGCTCCGGCCGCAGGTCGAACAGGGCGCGGAAGAAGGCGAGCCCGCTCAGTACGAAGGACAGGTCCATCGCCGCGCGGGCCGCGGGGTCGAGCAGCGCGGCGTCGCGCGCCGCCGGCCAGGCCCAGAGATAGGCGGTGCCGACATAGAGCGCGGTCGCCGGCAGCGGGTGCGACAAGCCGTTCGCCACCGCCCGCAGCAGGCGGACCGCGCCGCCCGGCGCGGCCGTCCCACGCCCGTGCCGCCGCAGCCCGTGCCCCAGGGTCTCTACCGGCGCGGCCATCGCGAGCAGCGCCGGGGCGATCGTGCGCAGCAGCATCTGCGCCACCGCGTCGAGCGCGAAGGACCGCGGCGCCATGCTGGAGATCGGCGATTGCAGGGCGAGCGCCAGCGCCGCGAGCGCCCCCAGGAACGCCGCCTGCCGCCCCGCCGAGGGCGCCGGCGCCGACCGCCGCGCCCCGCGCAGATAGACCGCGCCGCACAGGATCAGCGGCACGGCAATGGCGGGGTCGAGCGGCCAGACCTCCCACGGGGCCCGGTGCAGCAGCGCCGGGCTGTCCGGCAGCACCGTCGCGGCCAGCGCGATCGCCGCCCAGGCCAGCAGAGCCCCGGCGAGGAAAGCCCAGCCGCCGATCCGGCGACCCGTGGCGGCGATGCTGTCCATGCGTGCGAGGTCCGTTCGAAACCCGGGCGTCACGCCCATTCGGCCCGAGGGGACGTGACCAGGGGTGAGGCCGGCGTTCCGACCGGGGGGGCTTGGCTCGCGTCTTACCGGGCGGCCACCGGTGCCGAAAGTGAAACCGGGTTCATCACCACCCGCCACCCTTCGGCGCCGTGCGCCGCACCGGGCCGGCGCAGGCGCTCAGCCGGCCTCCCGCACCAGTTCCAGCCAGCCGAAGGCCGCCACCGTCGCGGCCCAGCCCGGGCCGACCAGGGTGGAGGTCTCGTCCTCGGCGACGATCGCCGGGCCGGCGACTCGGGCGCCCGGGGGCAGCGCCGCACGCTCGTACACCGCCCAGTCGGCGAGCGCGCCGGTCGTCGTGTCGCGCACCGGCTGGTGGCGATCGGGGCGCGCCGCCGCGGCAGCCACCGGCGCCGGCGGCAGGGCGGGGGACGGCGGCGATCGCAGTCGCCACCAGCACGGCGTAGCTCATGATCTCCACGTCCGAGCCCGGCACCGGGCGGTCGTAGAACCGCGTGTATTCGGCGTCGTAGGCGCGCGCGGATCGCCGCCACGTCGTCCGCGCCGAGCGCGCCGCGCCGGCAGCGGCACCGGGATCTCGTGCCCCTGGCCGACGTAGCGCATGTAGGCCGATGCGCGTCTCCGCCGCCGGCGCGCCGAAGCTGCCCGCGCCGACCACCGCCTGCGCTTCCGCCGCCATCGTCGTCGAGCAGCGCGTTCACCGCCGCCGCATCGAAGCTGGAGAACCGCTGATACAGGCTGCGCACCACCTCATAGGCGACCGGCGCGCGCAGGAAGCCGATGGCGCTGCCGACGCCGGCGCCGCGTGCGGCACCAGCACGCGGCCGATGCCGAGCTTCTCCGCCACGCGGCAGGCGTGCACCGGCCCGCCGCCGCCGAAGGCGATCAGCGTGCGGCCGTCGTAGGTCTTGCCGGATCTCGACCGCGTGCACGCGCGCGGCGTTGGCCATGTTCTCGTCGACCATCTCGATCACGCCGAGCGCCGCCAGCTCCGGCGCCAGCCCCAGCGGCGCCGCCGACCGCGGCCGCCATCGCCGCCGCGCGCCGCCGCCGGCATCGAGCGCGCATGCGTGCCGCCGGCGAAGCGCGCCGGGTCGTAGCGCCCGAGCAGCAGGTTGGCGTCCGTCACCGCCGGCTGCGTCGCCGCCGCGGCCGTAGCAGGCCGGCCCGGGATCGGCGCCGGCGCTGTCCGGCCCGACCGCGATCCGCCCCAGCGCGTCGACCCGCGCGATGCGAGCCGCCGCCGGCGCCGATCTCCACCATCTCGATCACCGGGATGCGCAGCGGCAGGCCGCGAGCCCTTTGCGGAAGCGCCCGACCCGCGCGACCTCGAAGCTGCGCGCGGTCTGCGGCTGGCCGTCGTCGATCAGGCAGATCTTCGCCGTGGTGCCGCCCATGTCGAACGACAGCACGCTGATCCAGCCCGCACTGCGCGCGCGATATGCGGCGGCGAAGATCGCGCCGCCGGCCGGCCCGCTTTCCACCAGCCGGATCGGGAAGCGGCACGCGGTCTCGACCGTGGTCAGGCCGCCGCCCGACAGCATCAGGAACAGCGGCGCGCCGACGCCGCGGCGCGCGCAAGCCCGGCCTCCAGCCGGCGCAGATAGCGCGCCATCAGCGGCTGCACATAGGCGTTGGCGACGGTGGTGGAGAAGCGCTCCTACTCGCGCATCTCCGGCGAGACCTCGCGAGGAGAGCGACACCGGCACATCGGGCAGCGCCGCGGCCAGGATGTCGCGCGCGCGCCGTTCGTGCGCCGGGATTGACGAAGGCGTGCAGGAAGCCGACCGCGATCGCTCTCGACCTGCTTCGCGCTGCAGCACCGGCACCAGCGCGCGCACCGCGGCCTCGTCGAGCGGCACGCAGCACCCGGCCCTCGTCGTCCAGCCGTTCCGGCACCGGCAGGCGCAGATGGCGCGGCACCAGCGGCTCGCGGCAGCACGATGTTGAGGTCGTACTGGTCGTAGCGGCTCTCGTTGCCCATCTCGAGCACGTCGCGGAAGCCCTCGGTGGTGATCAGCGCGGTGCGCGCGCCCTTGCGCTCGATGATCGCGTTGGTGGCCAGCGTCGTGCCGTGGATGACGAGGTCGATGTCGCCCGGCGCCAGCGCCGGCGTCGGCGCAGGATCGCGGCCGCACGCCGTCGAGCACCGCCCTGCTCGGGCGCGGCGGGCGTGGTCAGCACCTTGGCGGTGATGCTGCCGGCCGCCGTGCTCCAGCGCGAGATCGGTGAAGGTGCCGCCGATATCGACGGCAAGGCGGGCGGCGACGGGTTGGGACATCGGGGCGGTCCTTCGCAGTGCAGCATCGAGCCCGGCCACTCATACAGGCGGGGTACGGGCTGGCAAGGCGATCGCCCTTGATTCCCGCACCCGACGCAGCGCACCGTCCGGACGCGGCGCCTCAGAGCGTGAGAAGCAATCGAACTCGTGAAAGACCGCCCGTTGTCATGGCTCGGGTTTGCGGGCGGTTCTGGCGGCTGACGGGCATTCTTTCACAAACTCTCGGGGGGAAGTCAGTGCCATGCCGACGCGGTGCGGCCGAGGCGGATGCCGTGCCGGCTGGGTGGTCCTTGCGGGGCTGGCGGGGGGAATGACCGCGCAGGCACAGACGCCACCGGTGCAAGCCGGGGCCGCCACGCCCGCCGGCGCTCCCTCCGGCGCGAACGTGCAGACAACGCCGATCGAGGTCTTCGAGCCGGCCGCGCATCCGCACCGGAATTGATCCTGCCACCGCACCGCAGGCGGTGCAGGTGCTCGGAGACGCGGCGCTGGCGCCCAACGGCCAGCCCGATCCGTTCGCCGCGCTGGACCGGCGCGCGACCGGCGTGAGCCTGTCGGACGCCGCCGGCAATCCGTTCCAGCCCGGCATCGTCTATCACGGGTTCGAAATCTCGCCGCTGCAGGGCACGCCGCAGGGGCTGGCCGTCTATGTCGATGGTATCCGTTTCAACCAGCCGTTCGGCGACACGGTGGAGCTGGACCTGCTGGCGCCGAACGCAATCCGCAGCCTGACGGTGCAGGACGCCAATCCGGAATTCGGCCTGAACGCGCTGGGCGGCGCCATCGACGTGCAGATGAAGAACGGCTTCACCGACGACGGCGGGCAGATCGATCTGTCCGGCGGCTCGTTCGGTCGCGTGGGAGGGGATATCGAGTACGGGCGCCAACAGGGCAACCAGGCGGTCTATGTCGCCGCCGGCGAGCAGCACGAGGCGGGCTGGCGCGACGACCAGTCCTCCGACATCCAGACTTTCTATGGCGATCTCGGCTGGCGCACCGCAGCGGCGGAGCTGCATGTCAACCTGACGGCCGCACACGCGGCGCTGAACGGGCCGGGGACCGCGCCGGTGCAGCTCATCGCGGCCGATCCTTCAGCGCAATATACGGCGCCGAACTCCATCGACACCCAGTACGCGCGCCTCGGCCTGTCGCTGAGGACGCGGCTCGATGCGCATCGCAGCCTGCGGCTGCTCGCCTATTACGATTATTTCCACGAGACGGTGGCCAACGGCAATGCGCCGAACGATCTGCCCTGCTCCCCCGGCGCCGCCACGCTGTGCCAATCCTCCGGCGCCCCCAGCACGACGCAGGGTGGGGCACCCATCGCGGCGTTTGCGCCGGGCGATTTCTATTCCGAGCTCGACCGCGAGGTCACCGATACCAACGGCTACGGCGCTTCGGCGCAGCTCGCCGACACGCGGCAGATCGCCGGACTGACCAACCGCCTGGTCGGCGGCCTCGCCTACGACGGTGCGGAGACCGGCTTCGCTGCCAGCGGCCTGATCGGCGGGATCACACCCGTCAGCCGGACGTTCATCGGGCCAGGCGTGCTGATCGACGAACCGGGTACCAATGTCCCGGTCTCGGTGGGAATCGGCAGCGGCGACTACGGCGCCTATCTGGCCGACACGCTGCATGTCACGCAGCGTCTCGCGCTCACTGCCTCGGCGCGGTTCAATGTCGCGACCATCAGCCTTACCGACCACAACGGCGGCGACCTGAGCGGGAACCACGCCTATGCGCATCTGAACCCGGCGCTGGGCGCAACCTGGCATCTGACGCCGCTGGCCAGTGTCTACGCCGGATATTCCGAGGCGAACCGCGCGCCGACGCCGGCCGAACTGTCCTGCGCCGGGCCGCAGAACGCCTGCAGCCTGGCCAATTTCTTCGTCGCCGACCCGGCGCTGAAACAGGTCATCGCGCATCGGATCGAGATCGGGCTGCGCGGGCTGGCGCCCGTGTTCGATGGTGGAACCCTGAGCTACGATGTCGATTACTTCCACTCCGTGCTCGACGATGACATCGCCTTCATCACCGCGCCCACCCAGGGCCGTGCCTATTTCGCCAACATCGGCTCGGTGCTGCGCCAGGGCATTGATCTCGGTCTGCATCTGGAGACAGACAGGTGGAATGCGTGGCTTGCCTATTCGCATGTCGTGGCAAGCTACCAGAGCAGCTTCGTGGAATCGGGCGGCGCCAATCCCCATGCCGGCGCCGACGGGACGATCACCGTGCTGGCAGGTGATCTGCTGCCCGGCGTTCCACAGAACACGATCAAGTTCGGCTTCGATTGGAACGCGACCCGGCGCTGGAGCATCGGTCTTTCGGCCGTAGCCGTGACATCGAGCTACCTGTATGGCGACGCCGCCAATCTGGACAAACCGCTGCCGGGCCATGTCGTCGTCAATCTCGTGACCCGCTACCGGCTGACGCCGGACATTGAGCTCTTCGGCAGCGTCGAGAACCTGACCGATGCGCGGTACTACACCTATGGAACGTACACGGCGCTCGGGACCGTGCAGGTGGCGCAGGTGGCAAGCCTGACCAATCCGCGCAGCTACAGCATCGGGCCGCCGATCGGTGGGTTCGTGGGGCTGCGGGTGCAGTTCCGCTAGGGTCCGAAAGCGACCGCCCTATCCGTGAGCCAGGGAGGCGGTTCGCGGCACGCACCACTGACCGGTGTTCAGGCTTTGCTGTCCCCGGCGCTGTCGTCGCCGCTGTCCCCGGGGCCGCCGACGCCCCCGCCCGCAACCGCGACCACGGTCGTCGGCGCATAGCGATGGTAATAGTTGCGCGAGAGGATGTGGTAGACGCCCTCCGGGCAGACCAGCCGCGAACTGACGGTCCCGATCATCGACGTCGCCATCAGCGGCACGATCATGTTGTGGTCCGCAGTCATCTCGGCGACGATCGCGAAGGCGGTGATCGGCGCCTGCACCACGCCGGAGAAATACCCGACCATCCCGAGGATCACGAGCGCATCCACCGGCGCCCCCGGCAGCAGTCGCGCGATGTCGAAACCGATGCCCCCGCCCACCGCAAGCGAGGGCGAGAAGAGTCCGCCCGGAATGCCGGCGATCGACGACAAAATGGTGGCGATCAGCTTCAACGGCCCGAAGCTCAGCGACAGCGGGCCGCCATGGTCGATCACCGCCTTGATATGCCGATAGCCGGTGCCGAAGATCGTATTGCCCGACAGCACCCCGCAGATCGCCACCAGCAGACCGCAGCCGAACGCGAACACCACCGGATGCGCCTTGCACGCAGCTCCGAACTTCCCCGGCAGGCCGCGCGCCACGACCACCAGCGCGCGCGCGAACGCCCCGCCCAGCAGCCCGCCCACCACGCCGCACAGCGGCACGCCCAACCAGCCGATACCGCCACCCAGATCCGAAGTGGTGACGCCGAAATACGTGTAGTTGCCGAGCAGCGCGGTGGAGACGATGCCGGCGGCCACGATCGCGCCGATCACGAGGCCGTTGGAGCGTTCGTCGAACGCGCGGCTCATTTCCTCGATCGCGAACACCACGCCGGCGAGCGGGGTGTTGAACGCGGCGGCGATCCCGGCCGCGGCGCCGGCGAGGATCAGCCCCGGCTGGCGCGCCGGCGACAGCCGGCCGATGGCGAACATGATGGAGGCGCCGACCTGCACCGTCGGTCCCTCGCGCCCGATCGAGGCGCCGCACAGCAGCCCGGCCAGGGTCAGCACGATCTTGCCGAACCCGATGCGCAGGCTGACGAGCTTGCCGCGCGCCGCCCGGTCCCACAGCTTGCGCGCCGCGATCGCCTGCGGGATGCCGCTGCCTTCGGAATTGGTCACGAAGCGGCGGGTGATCCAGGCGAGCAGCGCGAAGCCGACGGGCGTGACCACCAGCGAGGCGTAAGACCAGAGCGCGAGCAGGCGGTCGAACTGCACCTCCGCCGCGCTGGCGCCGATCGCCATCCCGACGCCGGCCACGCCGATGAGCGCGCCGCCCGCGAGGAACAGGATGCCGCGCTGGCCGCGCATCCGCTGCACCCGCACGAGCCGCCGCCAGGTGCGGGACAACACGCGGCGGGGGCGCGCGAGGCCGGCGGAAGGGGGGAGGCCGGGGACGGGAATGGAGTCGGCGCCGGGTCCCGCGGCCTCAGACATTCACGCCGCCGCGGCCTGGGTTCCGGAAGGAGGGAAGCAGCGGAAACGGGAGGGAGTCGCCGGGCATCGTCTGTCGCCACCTCTGCACCCCATGGGTGCTCTGCGTGATTCGTGCGCGCCGTCCCGGGGGTCGCCGGTGCCGGCGGGTGCTGTTCTCTTGCCGTCCGGGCATAGCCCTCAGGCGCATCGCCCGCAACCGGGGGGTCATGTTCGTGACGGACCGGCCCGGTGGCGCCGGCGCAGGCCCCGAGCGATGACATCGGGCAAATGACGCTGTCGTCATCTGGACCGGTTCTGACCGCGGGACCGGCGTTGTCGTTGCGGTCGTATCGAGGCCTCGTCCCGCCCGTCGCGCGACGAGGCACGGGTGCGCGCGCAGCTCCCGGTGGCGGCGGGGGAGGCGGACGTGCCGATCTGGCGCACCCGCGGCAAGTCGAACCGCGACATTGCCGAGATCCTCGGCCTCGGTCCGCGTGTCGTGACCAAGCATCTGGAGCAGGTCTGTGCCAAGCTGGGGATCGAGAACCGCTCCTCGGCGGTGGCGCTTACCTTGCGGGTGCTGGCGACGTAGGGCAGCGCCAGGCCCGGGCGGTGCCGGGCGGCGGGCATGGAACCGGACGCGTGCGCCGGCGTTCGCACCACGCGGGCCGCCATGGGCCGCGCGGGACGGCCCTCGCAGGCCGGAACCACGGGGGTGAAGGATGACCGACCGGTTCGACCTCGATCGCTTCGTCCAGGCCCAAGGCCCGGTCATGGAGCAGGTCCGCCGCGAGCTCTCCGCGGGCTGCAAACGCAGCCATTGGATGTGGTTCGTGTTTCCGCAACTGAGCGAGCTCGGCCACAGCCCGATGGCCCGGCGCTACGCCATCGCCTCTCTCGACGAGGCAGCGGCGTATCTGCACCACCCGGTCCTGGGGCCCCGGCTGATCGCCTGCACCGAGCTGGTCAACGGGCAGGAGGGCCTGTCGGCGCACGCGATCTTCGGCAGCCCGGACGATCTGAAATTCCACGCCTGCATGACGTTGTTCTCCCGGGTCGCCGGCGCGGCGCCGGTGTTCGGAGAAGCGCTCGACACGTATTTCGCCGGCACGCCCGATCGGCTGACCGAGGGCCGCCTGGCCCGGCAAGGGACGGAACCATGATATACGAAACCTTGAGGCTGGAACCCCACGACTGGGTGCCGAACAATCCCCGCCTCCCCGTGCTGCTGTACCGGAGCGTGGTCCCGCCGGGGACGCCGGAGGCGACGGCGTCGGCGCTGGAGCGCCTGTTCGGCCGCAACGGCTGGCCGCCGCAATGGCGGAACGGCGTCTATCCGTACCACCACTATCACGCGACCGCCCATGAAGTGCTCGGGTTCGCGGCAGGATCGGCGCGGCTGATGCTGGGCGGACCGGGTGGGCCGGAGGTGCAGGTCACCGCCGGGGATGTCGCGCTGCTGCCCGCCGGCACCGGCCATTGCCGCATCGCGGCCAGCGCCGATTTCCTCGTCGTGGGCGGCTACCCGCCGGGACAGGCGTTCGACGTCTGCCGCACGGCGCCGACGGCGGCCATGCGCCGCGCGATGGCGGCCGTCGGCTTTCCGGCGACCGATCCGGTCGGCGGCGCCGACGGCCCGATGGGCGGGCTGTGGCCGCGATCGCAGCCGGGCACGTGAACCACCCAAGGGCGGGGTCGCGACCAGGACGAACGCGAGGATGCCGGCGACAGCGGGAAGCCCGTGGGGCGGGGTCTTCGCAGGGACGTTGCGCATTGGCCGTGACGCAGCGGCGGCGCCCGATCGACCCGTCCCCCGCGCGGGCCCCCGAATGGCCAACGCGTCGCGGAAAGCTGGAGGTCTGGGCGGGAATCGAACCCAGACTCGGAAGAACCGCAGTAGCAGTAGGATTCTCCCAGCGTCGTGTGTAGCAGTTGTGTAGCACTTCGGCGAGGTGTTTGGCTGATGCGTGTCGTGCCGCCCCAGGGGGACGATGTGCATACACGCGTCGGCAGCAGACGCATTGATTTAGAGTGGCATCTCTCAATCGTCGGTCGGCGCCGACGCGGCTCGTGACCATAGGCGGCGGAGAAACCCGTAGGATTCGCGTAATGATTCCAAGTAGCAACCCAGCTTGCACGGATCTCAGTTTGTAACTCTAATTGTATGGATATGCTGCTCTTCCAAAAAATTGGACAAACATTGATAATCCCCCGACAATCCTACACTTCCGTCTCGAATAGCGAGAACGTATGATGACCACATCGACCAAAGAAAAGGCCACGGGTGGAAGCCGTGGCCTAGGTTGAGAAACCCGCTGCTGGTTGGGGCCTAAGCGGGCTGGTCAGTACTTATGTCCGAATCCTGTAGGCGGGTTCGCTGGCCTAAGTCAAGGCTCCATTCATTGTCGCGCCCGTCCGGACGCGACTTACGGAGACTGAAATGCCACGAGTGCAACCGTTCTACTCAATCAACGAAGCGCGCAAGCCGGCTTCTGAGCAAGTCTATCACGATAATTCTTCATGCCCACCCGGACGCGATATTCCTCAATGGGAACGGCGGGATGGGACGGGAAGCTATCGCCTCTGCACCGGTTGCGACCGACTGAACAGGGAGGCGCGCTGACCACCCCCTAACCGGCAGGCCGTGGCGGCGGAGAGGTCTTTCCCCACCACGGCCTGGACTTACGTCCCCTCAGCCAACGGGTCCCTCCGCATCTTCGTCATATCAGACCGAGATGGCAGCCGTCTTAGGTGCGTCGGTGACCCCTTATCTTATGGAGTGCCCAATGCGGCAGTTTAAGACCTCTTGCGACGTTGCGGCGCTCGGCTTTGCCGCGCTTGCCGTCTGGTATTACCTCAGGGCCGCTGGAGTCATCCCCGAAGCGGCATCGGACACGGCGCCAGCAGTAGGGCCGGTCGATCCCGGCGCTTTCCTGTGGGGGCGGAATGAGCCTTCCCTTCAGGCGGTAGACGCGAGCGGCGATCTCAATGCCAAGGCGGCAATCTGGGGCGGCCTCGCCTTGCTCTTCAGCGCCCTTGGCAACGTGGTGAGTGATCTACCGGCCTAAACGGCAGTGTCCAGCAGCTCCGGCCCGTTGCTCCGCGGCGAGTTCATTGGGCGCCCTACAGAGGCCATACCCGCAACACTCCGGCCGACGATTCCGGCGGCCGTTGCGGGGACTATGATCGGCGGCCTCACAGGGTGACTTGTCGGTGAATCCATTTGGGGCGCTAGACAGCGCGGTAACAGGAGGAAGGCCGTTCCCAAACAGACGAAGTAGGAGAAAGACATGAATACGGACGCTGTCTCTACGATGATGTTCTCTTGCTTCTTTTGCGGGGGGCGATTCCGATTCGGGAATCACATCTACAACGGACAGCACATCGCCAGATACCAGGTCACGGTCTGCCGTTCCTGCTATGATGGGAATTGGGATGGTTGGGCGCCGCGCTACGAAACGCGGCTGATTGCGCATTTGCAGGACAAGGCCATATCTGTTCCGGCGCGCAATGCGAAGGGGTGGCTACCCCGCGATTAGATCGTCAAAACGAGCAACCGAGATAGATATCAAGCGGGATTGTGTTCCTACCATGTCTTGTGGTCATTTGATGATTCGTGACCACTCCCGGTAGGATTGCCGGATGGTTGGGGTGGTCTCGCCTGAATTGAAGCTGCACAGGGATCGGTGCCGATCGGATCAGCGCTGGTAGGCTGGCAAGGGCCGGTATCGCGACTATGGTGTCCCGGACGCGCCAGATCATAGCGTGATCGACAATCGAGAGGGCGGGATCGCCGACCACTTCCCGGAAGCGCCGCAGGACCATTGCGTAGCGCCGGGCAGACACTGGCTTGACGTCCTCTATCCAGAGCGCGGCAGGCTCGGTGTCGGAGTCCAGTGCCGCCGACAGGGGCGCGATTCGCTCCGCCGGCTGGCGATCGGTCTGCACCATGCCGGACAGCGCAGCGCGAACGGCGAGGGTGAGCCGCATGACATCCAACGAGGCAGTGTGCAGGCCGTCCAACAGTGCCGCCGGCCAAGGGCCGCCGCTTCACGCCGTGCAAGCCCTTCGTCCAGCCCCCCCCCATGTAGAGGTCGCCGCGATCGGCTGTAGCCAATCCGGTACCCGCCGGTGGTAGTGAAATTACCGCCCGCGTAGAAACAGATAGGGCGTGTTGATCGGATCAGGCTTGCGGCTTGTCGCGGCCTTTGCCGTGGGATGCCATCCGAGTTGTGTAGCAATCCCCGGGCGAAAATGCAAGAGGTCCGTAACTGGTTTGCTTAGTATTTTCAATGGTTTGTGGGAAATCCTGGTAAGAGGGGCAAAACCCCGGGCAAGTTATGGAAAGTCAGCCCTTGTTGCGATAGCCGCCACCGTAACGGCGCCGGATTTCCGCCATTCCGTCGCCTGACCCTCGTTCATGCTGCACCTGCGTGCCCGGGGTTTTGCCCCTCTTACAAATCCTGATCGGAAATTGGAGGTCCGGGCGGGAATCGAACCCACATTCGCGGATTTGCAGTCCGCTGCATCACCACTCTGCCACCGGACCGGCCTCGGGGCAGCGGTATATCGGCTGCGACCGGGGGGCGGTCAAGCGGCGTAAACGGCCCGCACCCTGGCGTCCCGGCGCCGGCCGCCGTATAAGCCGCGCCACCCCGATCATTTCGCGAGACCGCAATGGACCTGGCCGCGTTCGACTTCGCCGATGCCCGCGCCCGCATGGTGGACAGCCAGGTCCGCCCGAACAAGGTGACCGACCCGCGCATCCTGCACGCGATGCGCACCCTGCCGCGGGAACGCTTCCTGCCGGCCGCCCTGGCGCCGCTCGCCTACAGCGACGACGACGTTCCGCTCGGCGGCGGGCGGGTGATGCTGGCGCCGATGGTGATCGCCCGGCTGGTGCAACTGCTGGGGCTGCAGCCCGGGGAGCGCGCCCTCGTGGTGGCGGCCGGCCCGGGCTACGGCGCCGCGCTGCTCGCAGCCTGCGGCGCCCGGGTCACCGCGCTGGAGGACACGCCCGACCTCTACGCCCTCGCCAGCCGCGCGCTGGCGGAAACCGCGCCGGGGGTGGAGCTGGTGGCCGGCCCGCTCGCCGCCGGCTGGCCGGCCGGCGCGCCCTACGACGTGATCCTGATCGAAGGCGCGGTGCGCGAGATCCCTCCCGCCTACGCCATGCAGTTGCGTGCCGGCGGCGGGCGCCTGGCCGCGGTGCGCCAGGCCGCCGGGGCGATGGGGCAGGCGGTGCTGGCCGAGCCGACCCCGTTCGGCCTGCGCAGCCGCCCGATGTTCGACTGCGCCGCCCCGCCGATCCCCAGCCTGCTGCCGAAGCCGGCGTTCGTCTTCTGAACCGGCGCGCCCCCCCCACCCGCTGAGGCGCGGCCGGCGCGATCGGAACCGCCGCCATCCTGCCGCCGCCTCCCCTGCCGCCGCCTCCCCTGCCGCCGCTTCCCCCGCCGGCGCAGCCGCCGGCCGTGCGCCTGCCCCCGGATGGCGAGGCGACGGACACCGCGTTAGCCTGGGCGTGCAACGGGCACCAGGAGACCGCCGGCATGCTGCCATCGCAACGCGCGCTGTTCGATATCCCGCGCGAGGTCTGCTACCTGAACGCGGCGGCCTGGGGGCCGTTGCCGCTGGCCAGCCAGGAGGCGGGGCGCATCGGCGTGGCGCGCAAGGGCCGTCCCTGGACGCTCGATCCCGATTTCGCCGCGCAGCAGTACGCCCGTGCCCGCGCCGCCGCGGCGCGGCTGATCGGTGCCGCGGCCGAGGACGTGGCGCTGATCTCCTCGGTCAGCTACGGCGTCGCCACCGCGGCCAAACTGCTGCACCTGCCGCACGGCAGCCGGGTGCTGCTGCTGGGCGACGACCATTCCTCCCCGGTGCTGGAATGGCTGACACGGGCGGAGGCCGCCGGACTCGCGATCGACATCGTGGCGCGGCCGGCGGACGGCGACTGGACAGCGGCGCTGCTGGCCGCGATCGACCGGCCCGGGGTGGCGCCGCCGGCGCTGGCGTCCATTTCGTCCGTGCACTGGTCGGACGGCGGCGCGATCGATCTGGCGCGCGTCGCTGCGGCGCTGCGGGCCTGCGGCGCGGCGCTGCTGGTGGATGCGACGCATGCGGCCGGGGTGATGCCGCTCGACATGCGGGAACTCGATCCGGACTTCCTGGTGTTTCCGACCTACAAATGGGTGCTGGGTCCGTATGGGCGGGCGTTCCTCTACATCGCCCGGCGGCATCAGGACGGCACTCCGCTCGAACAGACCGCCTACGGGCGGCGCGGCGTCGGTGCCGAGCAGGCGACCTACCTTGCCGATACCGGGTTCGTCGCCGGGGCGCGGCGTTTCGACATGGGCGAGCGGGACCATTTCGTATCGCTGGAAATGGCCTCGATCGGCATGGAGATGGTGGCCGGGTGGGGCGCGCGCGCGATCAGCGAACGCCTGGCCGTGCTGACCGCCCGCCTCGCCGCCGGGCTGGCCGATGCCGGCGTGACGATCCCCGACGCACGGGTGCGGGCGCCGCATATCCTGAGCCTCGGCTTTCCGCTTGGCATGCCGGCGGGACTGATGGACCGGCTGGCGGCAGCGAACGTGCACGTGGCGGCGCGGCTCGGGCGCCTCCGCATCAGCCCGCATGTGTACAACGACGAGACGGATATGGATCGCTTCGTATCGGTTTTCTGCGGGCTGGCGGCCGAACTGCGGCGGTGATCTGCCCGCCCTACTGCACCCCGACCGCAGCCCCGAGCGTCTCCCCGATCGACCGGTGCAGCACCAGATCGGCGAGCGGATCGAGCTCCGTCTCCTCCCGGTTCAGGATCGCGAGCCGCGCCCCGTTCCGCTTCGCCAGACGGGGGAACCCGGCCGCCGGATAGACCACCAGCGAGGACCCGATCGCGAGGCACAGATCGGCCTCCAGCACCGCCTCCTCCGCCCGCACCATCGCCGCTGCCGGCATCGCCTGGCCGAAGGAGATGGTGGCGGTCTTCACCAGCCCGCCGCAGTCGGCGCAGTGCGGCGCGCACCCGTCGGCGGCGAACGCGGCGCGCAGGTCGGCGATCTCGTGACGCCGGGCGCAATCGAGGCAGGTGGCGTAGGTGGTGTTGCCGTGCAGCTCGATCACCTGGCGCGCGGGGATACCCGACGCCTGGTGCAGCCCGTCGATGTTCTGCGTGATCACCTTGCTCACCTTGCGCTCCACCACCAGCGCCGCCACCGCGACATGGCCGCGATTGGGGCGGGCGGCGCGCAGGATCGGCTCCATCTCGAACCGGCGGCGCCAGGTCTCACAGCGCGCCTCCTCCGAGGCGAGGAACCTGTCGAAGTAGATCGGCTTCTGCCGCGTCCAGATGCCGCCGGGACTGCGGAAGTCGGGGATCCCCAATTCCGTGCTGATGCCGGCGCCGGTGAAAACCACCACCCGGCGCGCGTCTTCGATCAGGCGCCGCAGCGCCGCGATAGCCTCATCCATCCGCCCTGTCCCGCCGGCGGCATGGACCGGCGCTATTGCCTCGGTTAGCCTGCCGCAAAACCATGGGGGTGAAAACGCCGGCATGATCGACAAATTCGTGCGCTCCACCGCCGAGGCCCTGGACGGCGTGCCCGACGGTGCCACGGTACTGCTGGCCGGGTTCGGCGACGTGGGCATGGCGACCGCGCTGCTCGAAGGGCTGATCGAACAGGGGGCAAAGGACCTCGTGCTGGCCTGCAACTCCGGTGGACGCGACGGCAGCGCGGTGGCGCGGCTGCTGACCCTGGGGCGGGTGCGCAAGCTGATCTGCTCCTTCGTCCGCGCGGCGAGCGACGCCGGCCGGCTGCTGCTCGCCGGCAGGCTGGAGGTGGAGGTGGTCCCGCAGGGCACGCTCGCCGAACGCATGCGCGCCGCCGGCGCCGGCATCCCCGCCTTCTACACGCCGACCGGGGCCGACACCGTGCTGGCCGAAGGGCGCGAGGTGCGGGAGATCGCGGGCCGGCCCTGCCTGCTGGAATATCCGCTGGCCGGCGACGTCGCGCTGATCGATGCCTGGCAGGCCGACCGCTGGGGCAACCTGACGTATCGGGAGACGCAACGGAACTTCAACCCGGTGATGGCGATGGCGGCGAAGCTGACGGTCGCGCAGACGCGGCACGTGGTCGATCTCGGCGCGCTGGCGCCGGAGCACGTGATGACCCCGGGGATATTCGTCAACCGCGTGCTGCATGTGCCCGGCTGAGCAGAAAGGACGGACGATGGCAGACGGTTTCACTCCGCTCGATCGCGACGGCATGGCCGCGCGGGCGGCGCGCGACATTCCCGAAGGCTGGGTCGTCAACCTCGGCATCGGCATCCCGACCGAGGTGGGCAATTTCATCCCCGCCGACCGCGAGGTGATCATCCATTCGGAGAACGGCGTGATCGGCGCCGGGCCCGCGCCGGCGCCCGACCGGATCAACCCGTTCCTGGTCAATGCAGGCACCCAGCCGATCACCTTGCGCACCGGCGGGTCCTATGTGCACCACGCGGACAGTTTCGCGATCGCCCGCGGCGGACATCTCGACCTCACGGTGCTGGGCGCGTTCGAAGTGTCGGAGGACGGCGACCTCGCCAACTGGGCGCGCGCGGCGCACGAACCTGTGAAACAGATCGGCGGCGCGATGGACCTCGCGATCGGCGCCAAGCGGCTCTGGGTCATCATGGAACACACGACCAAGGACGGGGCGCCGCGGCTGCGCCGGCGCTGCGCCTATCCGCTGACGGCGAAAGGCGCGGTGAAGCGGGTCTACACCAACCTCGCGGTGCTGGACGTGACGCCGCGCGGCTTCGTGGTGCGCGACATCATCCCGGGCCTGTCGTTCGAATCCCTGGCGGCGCGCACCGACGCGCCGCTGGCGCGGGACTGAGAAGATGATCACGGATGTGGACGTCCGCGCCACCCGCCCGTTCCTGGACGGGGCGCGCTTCGGCGCCGCGGGCGCCTACGTCTGGGTGGACGGGGTGGCGTCCGGGGAGGTCGATCCGGCGCATCCGGGCAATGCGGTGATCGACGGGATCGACCTGGCGCCGCGCAACGCACGCGGGATGGTGGCGTATCGCACCGATTTCGTGGTGCTGCGCCCGGCGGATGCGGCGGGCCGGCCGGGGCGGTTGCTGTACGAAGTGAACAACCGCGGCCGCAAGATGATCTTCGCCAATGTCTGCGCCGGCGCGGCGGGAAACGTGCCGCGGACGGAAGCCGAGGTGGGCAACGCCTTCCCGCTGCGGCGCGGCTTCACCCTCGCCTGGTCGGGATGGGATGCGGGGGCGCCGCGGGCCAACGGCGGCCTGGCGATGGACGCGCCGGTCGCCCGGCAGGACGGTGCACTGCTGCGCCGGTGGATCCGCGAGGAATTCATCTCCGGCACCCGCCTTGGCGTACTGGAGACATTCCGGCTCGCCTATGAAGCGGCGGAGCGGCAGGACGCGCGGCTGACCGTGCGGCGCACGCAAACCGCGCCGCGCCGCGACGTTGCGTTCGCCTTCGTCGATGCGCGCACCATCCGCCTGCTGCCGGAGGGGACGGCACCCGAGCCGGGCTCGATCTACGAATTCCACTACGTCGCGACCGGCCCGTGCGTGCTCGGGCTCGGCTTCGCGGCAACGCGGGACTTCGTGAGCTACCTGCGCGGGCCCGGCGCGGCGCTCGCCGGCGGGACGGTGACGCACACGCTGGGGTTCGGGATTTCGCAGGCGGGGCGCTATCTGCGCGATCACATCGCGCTCGGGTTCAACCGCGACGAGGCCGGGGCGCGCGTGTTCGACGGCGTCTTCACCCATGTCGCCGGCATCGGCCGGCTGTTCCACAACGCGCTGTTCGCCCAGCCGGCGCGCACCCGCACCTGGCACGAGGACCATGACTTCCCGGAGGTCGCGTTTCCGTTCTCGGCGACCGCGCTCACCGATCCGATCTCCGGCGCAACCGGCGCGCTGCTGCGCGGGGACGACGGCGATCCGTTGCTGATCGAGACCAACACCTCCACCGAATACTGGCAGAAGGGCGCGAGCCTGCTGCACACCTCGCCGGACGGGATGCGCGACGTGGCGCTGCCGGAGGGCGTGCGCGGCTACTTCCTGGCCGGCACGCAGCACGCGGGCAAGGCGGGCATGCCGCGCGATCGCGGACCTTGCGCCAATCCGCGCAACGGACACGACCCAATGGGCGCGGTGCGCGCGCTGCTGGTCGCGCTGGACGCCTGGGTGAGCGAGGGCGTGGCGCCGCCGCCGTCCCGCCTGCCGCGGATCGACGACGGCACCCTGGTGCCGCCGGAGGAGCTCGCGTTTCCCGCCATCCCCGGGGCGGCGCCGCCACCACCGCCGAACGACGTGGCGCCGCTGGCCGATTGGGTCGATCCCGTCGTGCCGCCGCAGGCCTGGGTGGCGCTGGTGCCGCAGGTCGATGCGGACGGCAACGAACTTGCCGGCCTGCGGCTGCCGGACATCGCGGTACCGGCGGGCACGCACACCGGCTGGAACTGCTACGCGGCGCCGTATCCGGTGGGGGAAATCGCCGACCGGGACGGCAGCTTCCTGCCGTTCGCGGCCACAAGGGCGGAGCGGGAAGCGACAGGCGATCCGCGCCTGTCGCTCGCGGAACGCCCGGGCGCCGAGGCGCGGGCGGCAGCGGCGGCGGCCCTGGTGGAGGACAGGTTGCTGCTGGAGGAAGACGCCTTGGCGTTCGGACCCGCCGCCTGACCGGGCGCGGAGGCTGGGGTCAGAATCCCGTGCGCGTCTCCGCCACCACGTAGCCCTTGCGCGGGAACTCCTCCCAGGTACTGCCGCAGCCCCTTGCCGCCCATGTCCCGATACGGCCGCTTGCGCAGCCCTTCCACATCCAGATCGATCCCGTGCCCCGGCACCGTCGGCAGCTCCACGAAGCCGTCGCGCACCGTGAGCGGGGCCACCGCGATCGCATCGCACGCCGGTTTCAGGTTCACGAAACACTCGGCGATCCAGAAATTCGGGATCACCGCCGAGACCGCCACCGTCGCCGCCAGACCCACCAACGTCGAGTTGTAGTTGTGCGGCGCGATCGCCACCGCCTGCGGCACCGCCATCGCGGCGATGTCCATCAGGGCGGAAATCCCGCCGCAGTTGCAGACGTCCGGATTCAGGATGTCGGCGGCACGGCGCTCCAGGCAGTGGAAGAACGCCTCCTTGGAATACATCGCCTCGCCGGTGACGATCGGCATCGGCAGCGCGCGCCGCACCTCCGCCACCAGCTCGATGTTGTCGCACAGGCAGGGTTCCTCGTACCAGCCGATATCGAACTCGGCGAGGCGCCGGCCCAGCCGGATCGCGTGCAGCGGCGCCAGGCGCCGGTGCACCTCCACCAGCAGTCCGAATTCGGGACCCAGCGCGTCGCGCATGGCGCGCACGTAGCGGACGACATGGTCCTCGTCCTCGCGATGGATGAAGCTGCGCCAGGGGCCGGGGAACGGGTCCCATTTCAGCGCGCCGTAGCCGGCTTCCTTCACCGCCAGCGCCCGTTGCACATTGGCTTCGATCAACTCGGCCCCGCGCGACCAGCCGTTCGCGTACACCTTCACCGCCGCGCGCGACGCCCCGCCGAGCAGGTTGTAGAGCGGCATCCCCGCCTGCTTGGCGACGATGTCCCACAGCGCGATCTCGATCGCGCTCCAGGCCGAGCCAAGTTCGAGGGATGCCCGCCGCATCGCGAAATCCTCGAAGATCACCTGCGCGGTGTGGCGGATGGAGAACGCGCTGCGGCCGATCACCACGCCGGCCATGGCGGCCAGGATGTCGGCGACCGGCTTCTCCTTGCCCGGGGTCACGTAGGCCTCGCCCCAGCCGTGCAGGCCGCCTTCGGTCTCCACGCGGCAGAACAGCAGGTTCTTCGCCGTGCCCGGGTCGAACAGGAACGTTTCGATGCGCGCGATCTTCATGGCCGGTTCCCTCCGCAACCCGGCCACGATGCGGCCCCACGGCGGCGCTGTCTATCCGCGGCGCTGCCTATCCGCCCGGTGCGGCGGGGCCGAGGGTGACGCGGGCCTCGATCGCGATCGCCACCTGATTGGCGATGACCAGCGGATCGGCGGTCATGCCGAAATCGCGCCGGTCCAGGTGGCCGGTGAGGGCGAAGTTCTCGACCCGCCGGCCGGTGGCCGGATCCTGCGACACCTGCTTGAGGCGGGCGGCGAAGACGATCGGGCGGGTGACGCCGCGCAGTTCGAGCTGCCCGCGCACCAGGTAGCGGCCCGGACCGTCCGCCGTGACCGCCTGGCTTTCGAAGCGGATCACTTTGTGCTGCGCCACGTCCAGGAAAGCCGCCGAGCGCATCAGCGTCGCTCCCCCTGCCCAGGACATGCGCAACAACTCCGCCGCGACGATGACGGCAATCCGCGTCGCGGCCGGATCGGCAAGGTCGAGGGTCAGCCGGCCGGCGTAGCGCGCGAAGGTCGCGGTCGAGTGAAACAGGCCGAGGTCGCGCACGGTGACGGCGATGCTGCCGTAGCGCGGGTCGAGCGGGTACCGCTCGGCCGCGCGCGCGGCGAAGGGCACCAGGCAGGCCAGCAGCGCCAGTGCCGCGGGCCCGTGCCGCCAAACCGTCGCGCCGCCTGCCGCCACCTGGCCGCCTCCGCCCATGCCCTGCGTGGCCACATGGGGATGCAGGGCAGCCTTGGGGAGGCCGCCGGCGGGGTCGCCGTCACGGAGCCCAGGCAGCACGATCGCGGCGCACCGGATTTTGCGATGGGCGGCGGGCCGTGCGGCGGGTACTGTCGCCGCGGCGAAACGGCGGGCGAAGGGGGCAGGCGATGAGCTGGAACGAGCAGGTGGCGCTGGTGACCGGATCGGCACGAGGCATTGGCCGCGCGATCGCGCGGGAGCTCGCGCGGCGGGGCGCGGCAGTGGCGGTGAACTACGCGACCCAGGCCGCGGCGGCGGAGGCGCTGGCCGCCGAGCTCGGGCCGCGGGCGATCGCGGTGGGTGGCGATGTGGGGGATCCCGCTGCCGTGGCGCGGATGGTCGCGGCCGTCACCGCGGCGCTGGGTCCGGTGACCGTGCTGGTGACCAACGCCGGGATCGCCGTGCCGGGGACGCTGGAAACCTACGATCCGGAAGCGATGGCGCGGATGCGGCGGGTGAACGCCGACGGGGTGATCCACTGCGTGCGCGCGGTGGCGCCGGCGATGGCGGCGGCGGGGTATGGGCGGATCGTCACCATTGCCTCCAACGCCGCGATCGGCACGGCCCTGGCGGGCACGACGTTCTATGCCGCCACCAAGGCGGAGGTCCTGGCGCTGACCCGCCGCTTCGCGCTGGAACTGGGCGGCAAGGGGATCACGGTGAACGCGGTGGCACCGGGATGGATCGTGACCGACATGACGCGCGGGACGATGTCGGAGCCGGAGTTCGCCGAGCGGGTGCGCGGGATGGCGGCGCGCACGATGGTGGGACGGGCCGGGGCGCCCGAGGATATCGCCCATGCGGTCGCCTTCCTGGCGGCGCCCAACTCCGGCTTCGTAACGGGCCAGACCCTGGTGGTCGACGGCGGCAGGATGGATTACATCGGACACGGATAGGCAACGGTCAGCGGGGGTTGCATGAGCGCCGCCGACGAGACCTTCATGCGCCGCGCGATCGCCCTGGCACAGGCGGGCGAGCGCTCGGACGGCGCCGCGCCGATCGGGGCCGTGCTGGTGGCCGACGACGTGGTGATCGGCGAGGGCCACAACCGGGTGGGCGAGCTGTGCGATCCGTCCGCGCATGCCGAGATCGTGGCGATGCGCGCCGCCGGGCAGCGTACCCGCCAGCCGCGCTTCGCCGGCGCGACGCTCTATTCCACCCTGCAGCCGTGCGGGATGTGCACCATGGCCTCGATCTGGGCCGGCGTGCGGCGGATCGTCTATGGCGCGGAGCGGGGCCAGGTCCACCAGATGTATTTCGAGGACCGGCATTTCGAAACGATGGACTTCATCCGCGACGCGTTCCGCGACAACATGCAGGTGGAAGGCGGGGTGCTGGCCGCGGCATGCGCGGCGCTCTACTTCGGGCCGGACGACGATCCGCCACGGGACGAACAGGCCAATCTGCCGCCGGAACAGCCGGGGAACCCGGTCGGATGAAACTTTTTACGCGCCGAAGCTGCGGGCATCCGCCCTGACGCCAGCGTCCGGCGGCGCATGTCCCACTCATTCCACCGGGACGAAGATGGACCGTCGCATCTGCCCGCCCACCGATTGCGAGAGGTGTCCCTTGCCGGCGGTATCCTCGACCAGAACGACTTCTCCCGCGCCGATCACCCGGCTTTCCCCGTCGCTTGCCGTGAGCCGCACGCCGCCGTCCAGGTTGATGATGTACTGCCGCCGCGGCGCCGGGTGCCAGCTCAGGTCGTAGTCACCCCCGGTCTCCCGGAAGATGATGCCGGTCGCCGGCAGGCGTGCGGACAGCTTGCTCGCGTTCCGCTGCTCCACCCATTCCACTTCGATATCGCGGAAATGGCTCTCCCCGGCGATGTCGGTGTAAAGATTATGGATCCGCATCGCGGTTCCTCCCCGTTGCACCGCCAGCTTCGGCCCGCCGCCGCCGGAACGTCAATCCCTTGGCGCCGGTCTGTCCCGCCGGCCGGAAGCCTCCGCGCGCGCAGCCTCGCCCCGAATTGCGCTTGCGTTGACCTGCATCATTGGCGCGCCATCGCGCGTGGGCGAGGCTGCGCGCACGTCCCGTCCGCAGGATCGTCTCGATGCGTCTCAGCAAGGTGATCGCCGCCGCCGGCGTGCTGCTGACGGCCGCGTGCGTTCCCGCACCACCGCCGTTACCGCCCGCGCCCGTCGCTGTCGCCTGCCCCGCCTGCCCGGCGCCGGCGGCGATCACCGCGCAGGCGGCGCAATTGCGGCAGGCCCTGGACCTTGCCGTCCCGCAGAACGCAGCGGCCGCGGCGGGCGGCGACGCGGCGTGGATTGCGCACGCGCGCCGAGCCCTCGCGACGGCCGGACTGCGGCTGCGCCGCCCGCAGTTGCTGGTCGTGGTCGATCGCAATCCTGCGGTGCAGCGGCTGGCGATCGTGCTCGCCGATCCGCGCGGATCCTGGCAGGTGATCGGCGGCAGCAAGGTCTCCACCGGACAGGCGGGGCGGCGCGGCTATTTCATCACGCCCACCGGCGTGTTCGTGCACGACGGCGAGATTCGCGACTACCGGGCGCTCGGCACCTTCAACGAGAACCATATCCGCGGCCTCGGCCTGAAGGGCATGCGGGTATGGGATTTCGGCTGGCAGACGGCCGAGAAGGGCTGGGAGCCGGATGGCGCGACCGGCGAGATGCGCCTGCTCCTGCACGCCACCGATCCCGACTCCCTGGAGCCGCGCCTGGGCCGGCCTGCCTCCGAAGGCTGCGTGCGCATCCCGGCGGCGATGAACCGCTTCCTCGACCTGCACGGCGTGCTCGACCGCGAGTACGAGGCCTTGGCACGCCAGGACCCCGCCTATGCGGCGGTGCTGGCGCCCGACCGGCAGCCGACGCCGCTCGCCGGCGACAAGCTGGTGGTGATCGATTCGGCGGCGCCGACCCTGGCCGGGCCGGGCGGTCCACGGCCGCCGGCGGACCGGGATCGCGGCGTGCCCCCCGCGCCGGCCGGTTGCACGCGTTGCGCCGTCACCGCCGGCGCACCCGTCGACGCGCCGCTCTCCCCGACCGGTATCCCAGCTCCGACCAGGCCGGCGATGGACGCTGCCCCCCGCCTCCCGTAGCTTCCCGCCCGGTCAGAGGAGACACGAGGAATGCCCAGCGAGCTCGCCGAAGAACACCGCATGCTGGCCGACATGGTCGCGAAATTCGTCGATCGCGAGCTGATGCCGCTGGAAAAATCCGTACTGGCGCGCGAGGCCGCCGGGCAGAAATACGGGCTGACCGCCGAGGAGGAAGCCCCCCTGCTCGCGAAATGCCGCGAACTCGGCCTGTGGGCGCTCGACGTGCCGGAGGAGCTGGGTGGGGCCAACCTGCCCACCGTCGCGCTGATGGCGATCAACGAGGAGCTGGGCCGCACCGTCGTGCCCTTCACTTTCCCCCCCGACAGCCCGAACCTGCACATGCTGCTCGCGGTCGCCAGTCCGGAGCAGCGAGAGACATACCTGAAGCCCTACGCCGAAGGCCGGGCGACCTCCTGCATCGCCATCTCCGAGCCGGGCGCCGGCGGCGATCCGGCGGGGATGACCACGCGCGCGGTGGCCGACGGCACCGACTGGGTCATCAACGGCCGCAAGATCTGGGTCTCGCGCGTGCCGCAGGCCGATTTCGTCATCGTCATGGCGCGCACCGGCGACGGCAAGCGCCACGACGGCATCAGCGCCTTCATCGTCGAGCGCGGCACCAAGGGCTTCATCATCGAGCGCGAGATCGCCATGATCGGCGGCCGGCGGACCTACGAACTCGTGTTCGAGGACTGCCGCGTGCCGGCATCGCAGGTGCTCGGTCAGCTCGGCCGCGGCTTCGCGCCGATGCAGTTGCGGCTGACCGTGCGGCGGCTGCAGATGGGCGCCTGGTGCCTCGGCATCGCCCGCCGCGCGCTGGAGATGCTGTGCGAGCAGGCGCGCAACCGGGTCACGTTCGGCGCCCGGCTGGCGGACCGCCAGGCGGTCCAGTGGTGGGTCGCCGAAGCCGCGACGCAAATCCACGCCTGCCGGCTGATGGTGATGGATGCGGCGGCCAAGCACGACGCCGGCGCCGACGTGCGCACCGAGGCATCGATGATCAAGGTGTTCGCGACCGAAATGGCCGGATCGGTCACCGACCATGCCATGCAGACCTTCGGCGCCATGGGCATGACCAAGGAACTGCCGCTGCAACTGCTCGCCCAGCAGGTGCGGGTGATGCGCGTCTATGAGGGGCCGAGCGAGGTGCACCGCATGGCGATCGCGCGGCGCTACCTGCACGATCGGCGCTAGCCGCCGCGCGGGCTTGCGCGCGGCGCGCTCCGGGCCGAGCATCGCCGGCGGATCGAGGGGGAAACGGGTCGATGCAGGCCGCGGAAGAATACGACTACGTGATCGTCGGCGCCGGCTCGGCCGGCTGCGTGCTGGCCAACCGACTGAGCGCGAACCCGCAGACGAGAGTGTTGCTGCTGGAAGCCGGCGGGCAGGACCGCAACCTGTGGATCCATATCCCGGCCGGGTTCTTCCGTAACATCTTCCACCCCAAGCTCACCTGGGTGTTCGAGACCGAACCGATCCCCAGCCTCGACAATCGGCGCCTGCCCTGGCCGCGCGGGCGGGTGCTGGGCGGATCCAGCTCCATCAACGGGCTGATCTACATCCGCGGGCAGAAGCAGGATTTCGACCTGTGGCGGCAACTGGGCTGCACCGGCTGGTCGTTCGACGACGTGCTGCCCTATTTCCGCCGCGCCGAGGACCAGGAACGCGGCGCCGACGACTACCACGGCGCCGGCGGTCCGCTCGCGGTGTCCGACCTGCGCTCGCACCACGAGCTGAACGATGCGTTCGTTGCGGGTGCGGTCGAATGCGGCATTCCGTTCAACCCCGATTTCAACGGCGCGGAGCAGGACGGCGTCGGACCGTTGCAGGTCACGGTGCGCGGGCGCCGGCGGGCCAGCGCGGCGGTGGCCTATCTGCGCCCGGCGCTGGCGCGGGCGAATTTGCGGGTGGAGACCGGCGCACTGGCGCATCGCGTGCTGTTCGAGGGACGGCGCGCGGTCGGGGTGGAATTTGCCCAGGGCGGCGCGCTGCGCCAGGTGCGCGCGCGCGCGGAGGTGCTGCTGGCCGGCGGGTCGATCAATTCGCCGCATTTGTTGCAATTGTCGGGCGTCGGGCCCGGTGCGCTATTGCAGGAGCACGGCATCCCGGTGGTCCACGACCTGGCAGGCGTGGGGGAGAACCTGCAGGATCATATCGGCGGGCGCATCACCTATCGCGCGGTGCACGCCAATACCTACAACGAGATTTCCCATAGTTGGGTGCGCCAGGGGATCGCGGGGCTGCAGGTACGTGTTCGGCGCCGGCGGCCCGCTGATGACGGGGGCGGGGCCGATCGGGATGTTCGTGCGCACGCGGCCGGAGCTGGCCTCGCCGGACGTGCAATACCAGTTCCTGGCCGGCAGCCTCGATCGCGCGGGGGCGCCGATGCATCGGTTTCCCGGCTGCTCGGCGGTGACGATCCCGTGCCGGCCGGAAAGCCGGGGGTGGTTGCGCCTCCGCTCGCCCGATCCCGCCGTGTATCCGGCCATGCAGCCGAACTACCTGGCGACCCAGGGCGATCGCGATACGATGGTGGCCGGGATGCGCATCCTGCGCCGCGTGTTCCAGAGCCCGGCGATGCGCCGGCTCGTTACCGAAGAATACCTGCCCGGCGCTTCGGTGGAGGCGGACGAGGACTGGCTTGCCCATGTGCGCGCGACCGGCGGGACGACGTACCACCAGACCAGCACCTGCACGATGGGCACGCATCCGACGGCGGTGGTCGATCCGGAGCTGCGGGTGCGCGGGGTGGAGCGGCTGCGGGTGATCGATGCCTCGGTGATGCCGACGGTGATTTCGGGCAATACGAATGCGGCGACGATCATGATCGGAGAGAAGGGGGCGGAGCTGGTGGCGCGGGGGCCGTGAGGCGTCCGGCGGGCAAGCCGCGGCCCCGGGGGGCGGGGCAAGGATCCTACCTCGACCGAACCGGGAAGCGGCGCAATAATGGAAAAGCGCGTCCTGCTGGCCCCTGCGTCCGACCGGGGGGGATTTTGGGGCTCGGAGCGATGGAGATCGGACCATGACGAAGATTCAGATCGACCTGCCCGATGCCGTGGCCGCGGCCGCACGCGAAGCAGGGCTGCTGACGCCGCAGGCGCTTGAGCGCCTGCTCGCCGAAGCGCTGCGGCGCCGGCAGGCGGGGGATGCGCTCTTGGCGATCGCCGACCGGGTGGCCGAAGCCGGCATCCCGCCGATGTCGATGGACGAGATCGATGCGGAGGTGAAGGCCGTCCGGGCCGAGCGGCGGCGCCGTGCGGGCGGTCGTTGATACCAATGTGCTGCTGTCCGGGCTGCTCTGGCGCGGAACCCCGCACGCGCTGATCGGACAAATCCGCGCCGGGGCGCTTGGCCTGGTCAGCAGTCCGGCGCTGCTTGCCGAACTTGCGGAGGTCATCGCGCGCCCGAAATTCCGGGCGATCCTGGCCCGATCCGCGACCGACCCCGCGCTGGTGTTGGGGGAGTTGCGGCGATTGGCCGATGTCATCGATCCGCCGCCGTTGCCGGCGCCGGTCAGCCGCGATCCCGATGACGATGCCGTTCTGGCGCTCGCGGTCGCGGCTGGGGCTGATCTGATTGTTTCCGGGGACGCCGATGTTCTGGTTCTCGGCGCCCATGGCGGGATCCCCATCATTGGTGTGGCCGCGGCGCTTGCCAGGATTGCCGGATAGATGCAAGGGAGCCGATCGGGGCACGCGGGTGGCGGGGATACGAAGCTGGCGCCGGGTGTCCCGGACGGCTGCGATGCGCTGGCTGATGGCGGGGAATGACATGCCCCGCATGTGGCGGCACGTGATGGCGCAGGAGCGTATGCAGCGCTGAGCCTGAGAGGCGAATACGGAACGACGTCGCTCTGTTGCAGAGCGACTTGCAAAGATTCGGGAAGGCAAGCGGAACGTGGAGTGTTCCGATTTCATCCCATTTTTGAATAATCTATGGCTCCGGGAACCCCGGCAGACACGATCTGCGATATGGCCGAATGGTGCCACACTATCCCAAGCTGAGCCTCCCCTTTCTTCGCTCCGATATGGCGGCCGGAATAAACGCCTACCAGAAAGAGGTTTCTTCCGGGTGTGATCCAACCACATGTCGCGGCCGCTGTTCGGTCGATACAGATAACCGGTGCACCGGACATTCCTTCTCGCGTTGCCGTGTCAACCAGGAAGGCGGGCTTGCCATCGATTCCCATGGAAATCTCCGTGGCAACCGACGCTCGCTTCCAGATCGGGAGGTGCCCCGTGGGCTTCAGTCCGAGCGGAAAACCCAGGATAAACAGATCGGCTCCCATCGCCAGGCGATACCAATCGGGCATCAGCGCCGGCCCCTGATTGTGCTCCGGGAGCATCGATCCCGAGGTGAATGCACCATTGATCGGGAGGACGACGGTATCCCGGGTCCCGTCCGGCGTCGGGAGATTTTGCCCGGCCGGGATCTCGATCACCGCGATATCAATTCCAGCTCCGTGGGTCGGATGCTGCCTCCAGAAGGCGTTACCATCCGCGTCGCATAGGCCGATGGACGACCAAATCACCTTGTCTGGCGACCCACCGGCAACAAGTCTCGGGTACTCGAATTCATCGGGCAGAGCTCCGTCGGCGTGAACCGGCTGCATGTTCGTAGGGTTTCTGCCTAACAAGACATGCCAGTTGGTGACCAGGTAGGTGCGCCCCTTGTAACGCCAGAAGAATCCAGTGGCTTGGCCGATGCCGTGGCTGCGGCAGATCAAACGGAGCGGGACCGCCCTCGATGACCACGGGTCGAGCGCTTGGGCTGACGCAGCGTCGGACATAATGGACCCAGAGATATCAGATCGCGACGAAATACGCGCGATAAGCCTGCTTCGTACTACACCGCGGCATCGGAAGCCAAAGTGCTGCTGCTTTTCCGCCCGTTGCTACGCCATATCCTCCGGTCGCAGCGAAGCGACCTGTTTGGCAACGTGACTGCCCCTGTTGCGCCTGCACCACCTGATCGGGTGACGCCGTCGATGCTGGAAATGGTGCACCGGCCGAGGCATCCATGCCTACCATCCGCCTCCCTGGCTTGCGATCCCGCCGCACGAGCCCCTGTGTCCCCCCGCTCGACGCCCCACCTTCCACGGTCCATCCTCCCCACCCCCAACTCCCCCAGCCGAGGCCTCCCCACCATGCACTTCGGCGTCCACCTGCCCCACATCGGCCGCAAGGCGACCCCGCAGCTCATCCGCCGCGCCGCCGAGCAGGCCGAATCCCTCGCCTTCGACGACGTCTGGGTGAGCGAACACATCATCGTCCCCGCCGGCGCCCCCTACCCGCCTTCGCCGGTGTTCTACGAGCCGGTCCTGACCCTCGCCTGGGCCGCCGCCGCCACCAGCCGCATCCGCCTCGGCACCTCGGTCCTGGTGCTGCCGATGCGCCACCCGCTGCCGCTCGCCAAGGAACTCGCCACCTTGCAGAACCTGTCCGAGGGCCGCCTGATCCTCGGCGCCGGCGTCGGCTGGATGGAGGCCGAATTCGCCGCCCTCGGCGCCAAATTCCACGAACGCGGCAAGCGCATGGACGAGGGCCTGGCCCTCATGCGCGCGGTCTGGACCCAGGACCCGGTCAGCTTCCCGACCCGCCATATCGAGGCCGCGGTGGCCGACATGCGCATGCTCCCGCTGCCCTGCGCGCCCATCCCGGTCTGGATCGGCGGCAGTTCGGAGCCGGCCCTCGCCCGCGCCGCCCGCCACGACGGCTGGCACGGCAGCCGGGTCGCGCCCGAGCAGGCCGTGGCGATCGCCGCCCGCCTGCGCGCGCAACGCCCCGATCCTGGCTTCACCCTGTCGTTGCGCGTCCGCTGGGACGGCGCCGACGAGCCCGCCATGCAGGCCGCCTTCGCCACCTACGCCGCGGCCGGCATCCAGCACCTGCTGGTCGAGCCGCAGGAACGCGAGCCGGAGGGGTGGCTGCGCGCCGTGGAACGCATCGCCCGCGCCCGTCCCGCCTGACCGGCCGCATGGCGCGCGTCCTGGTCATCAACCCGAACAGCTCGGCCGCCTGCGGCGCCGGGATCGCGGCGGCGATCGCCCCGCTCGCCGGCGCGGACGGCCCGCGGTTCGACGTCGTTTCGCTGCCGGACGGCCCGCCGGGGATCTACACCTGGGCCGACTGGCACGCCGCCGTCGGCCCGATCCTGCGCCGCATCGCCGCCGATCCGGCCGATGCCTACGTGATCGCCTGCGCCTCCGATCCCGGGATCGAGGCCGCTCGCGCGGCCACCGCCCGCCCCGTGTTCGGCGTCTTCCGCGCCGCCGTCGCTGCCGCCGTCGCACGCGCCGAGCGCTTCGGGGTGGTCGCGATCGTCGAGGCGTCCAAGGCCCGCCACCGCGCCACCCTGCGCGCCATGGGGCTGGAGGCGCGCCTCGCCGCCGAGCACGCGCTGGATGTCAGCATGGACACCCTGCTCGACCCCGACGCCGCGCGCGCCGCGCTGATCGCCGCTGCCCGGGCCTGCGCGGACGCCGGTGCGGAAACCGTGATCCTCGGCTGCACCGGCATGGCGCATCACCGCGCCGCCGTGGAAGCCGCGGCCGGCGTGCCGGTGATCGAGCCCTGCCAGCAGGCCGCCGCCCTCGCGCTGGCAGTCGTGCAGGGAGGGGGATGAAAGGAACTTGTTCCGCTGCCTGACCAGGGCTCCACGCGGGCAGGTGCAACCAGCCCCCTTGTCGATCTCCTACGCTGCCCGCCGCCCTAGCGCCCGCAACGCGGCCTCCGGCTCATGCGCCAGAACCCGCATCAGCGCGATCGCCGCCGGCTCCATCGCCACCCGGTTCTGCTCCCAGTTGCGCAAGGTCGCGACCGGGATCGCCAGGGTCGCGGCGAATTCCCGCTGCGTCATGCCAAGCCGCCGGCGGATGAACCCGGGCGAGACGATGTCCGCCGCGCGAACCGGCGCGTCCGGGTCCTCCCCGTCCTCGATCATATGCCGGCGGATATCCGCCTCGGTCGTGGCCGCGATCAACGCCCGGTTGCGCCGCGACGGCCGCGCCTTGATCTCATCGAGGGTCATGCGCGTAGATGCCATAGCCCTACCTCCTTCCGGTTGGCCCGTCGCACGGAAATGATCCGCATGATCGCGCCGCGCCAGGTGAAGACAACATGGAGAACGTCGCCTTCGGTTTCGCCGACCGCCCGAAAGCGCGCCTCGCCATAATCGCGACGCCGGTCCTGCCGGAGCACGACCGGTCCGTCGAAAATCCGGGCGGCGTCGTCAAAGCCGAGGCCGCGCTCGCGCAAGGTTCGAGCGTGCTTGGCATCGTCCCATTCAAACTCCATCGCACCATAAATACGCTTCAAGCGTAGCGCCGCCAAGGCCCCCGGGGACGCGGATACGCGGATACGCGAAGATGCGTCCCGCGGTTGACAAAGCCCCGCTCCGGTCCCTTCCGTGCCGCCCATGCTGCGCGGCATCCTGACTGTCGGCTTGCTGGACCCTGGCGAGCCGCATCCTCGGCTTCGCGCGCGACATGCTGATCGCCGCCCGCCTCGGCGCCGGCCCGATCGCGGATGCGTTCTTCGTCGCCCTGCGCCTGCCCAACCTGTTCCGCCGCCTGTTCGGCGAGGGCGCGTTCAACGCCGCCTTCGTCCCCAGCTTCTCCGGCACCCTGGCCGCGGACGGCCCCGCCGCGGCGCGCGATTTCGCCGAGCAGGCCTTCGCCGGCATGCTGCTCATCCTCGGCCTGCTCACCATCGCCGGCGAGGTCTTCATGCCGCAGGTGATGCTGGGCCTGGCGCCCGGCTTCGTCGCGGTGCCGGCCAAGTTCGCCTTAGCCGTGGCTCTGTCGCGGATCACGTTTCCCTATCTGCTGCTGATCTGCCTCGCCGCCCTGGTCTCCGGGATGCTGAACGGGCTCGATCGCTTCACCGCCGCCTCGGCCAGCTACATCCTGTTCAACGTGGTGACGATCGCGGCGCTGCTGTGGCTGACGCCGTTCCTGCCGACGCCCGGGCACGCGCTGGCGATCGGGGTGACGGTGTCCGGCGTGGCGCAACTCGGCGTGCTGCTGCTGGCGGTGCGGCGCGCGGGGATGCGGCTGCGGCTGCGCCGGCCGCGCTTCACGCCGGAGATGCACCGGCTGCTGCGACGCATGGCGCCGGGGCTGGTGGGGGCGGGGGTGACGCAGCTCAATCTCGCGGTCGATGTCATCATCGCCAGCCTGCTGCCGGCGGGGACGGTGTCGGTGCTGTATTACGCCGATCGGGTGCAGCAACTGCCGCTCGGCGTGATCGGCTCGGCGGTGGGCACGGCGATGCTGCCGTTGCTATCGCGCCAGGTGCGCACCGGGCAGACGGAGGCGGCGGCGGACACGCAGAACCGGGCGATCGAGTATGCGCTGTTCCTGACCCTGCCGGCGGCGCTGGCGTTGCTGGTGACGGCGGGCGCGATCGTGGGGGTGCTGTTCGGCCGCGGCCATTTCAGCGGCGCGGACGTGCTGCTGTCGGCGCATGCGCTGGCGGCCTACGCGGTGGGGCTGCCGGCCTTCGTGCTGGTGAAGGTGCTGGCGCCGGGGTTCTTCGCGCGCGGCGACATGGCCACACCGGTGAAGATCGGGGTGGCTGCGGTGGCGCTGAACCTGGCGCTCAATCTCGCATTCATGCGGCCGTTGCAACAGATGGGGCCGGCCCTGGCGACCAGTCTGGCGGCGATGTTCAACCTTGGCGGGCTGGGCGTGATCCTGGCGCGGCGCGGGCAGTTGCGGTTCGATCCGGCGCTGCGCCGGCGGGCGCCGCGGATGGCGGCCGCGGCGGGGGCGATGGCGGTGGTGCTGCTGGGCGTGCAGCACCTGCTGGGGGGCGCGCTGGCGACGCGGGGCGTGCTGCGCTGGGGCGCGCTGGCCGGGTTGGTCGCTTCGGGGGCGGTCGCGTATTTCGCCGCGCTGCCGCTGTTCGGGGCCTATTCCGCGCGCCAGGCGCTGCGCCTGCTCGCCCGCCGCCGCTTGCGCCCGGGCGGGGGATCGGCCATCACGCCTGCCGCCTCCGACCCCTGAAACGGCGACCCATGGCCCGCATCTTCTCCGGCATCCAGCCGTCCGGCATCCCGACGCTCGGCAACTACCTCGGCGCCATCCGCAACTGGGTGCCGTTGCAGGATTCGCACGAGTGCCTGTGGTGCGTGGTCGACCTGCACGCGATCACCGTCTGGCAGGAGCCGGCGGCGCTGGCGCGGCAAACGCGGGAGATGGCGGCGGTGCTGCTCGCCTGCGGCATCGATCCGGCGCGGCATGTGCTGTTCGTGCAGTCGCATGTGCGCGCGCACGCGCAACTGGCGTGGATCTTCAACTGCGTGGCGCGGCTCGGCTGGCTGAACCGGATGACCCAGTTCAAGGACAAAGCGGGCAAGGACCGGGAGGCCGCGTCGGCCGGTCTGTACGTCTATCCCGACCTGATGGCCGCCGACATCCTGGCCTACCACGCGACCAAGGTCCCGGTGGGCGACGACCAGCGCCAGCATCTGGAACTCGCCAACGACATCGCGCAGAAATTCAACCACGACTACGAGGCGGTGTTCTTCCCGCCGATCGAGCCGCTGATCCTCGGCCCCGCGGCGCGGGTGATGAGCCTGCGCGACGGGACGCGGAAAATGTCGAAATCCGATCCGTCCGACCAGAGCCGGATCAACCTGAACGACGATGCCGATACGATCGCGCTGAAAATCCGCCGCGCCAAGACCGACGCGGACCCGCTGCCGTCCGAGCCAGAGGGCCTGGCGCTCCGCCCCGAAGCCCGCAACCTGGTCGGCATCTACGCGGCGCTGACCGGCACCACGCCGTCGGCCGTGCTGGCCGAGCACGGCGGCAAGGGCTTCGGCGCCTTCAAGCCGCTGCTCGCGGACCTGCTGGTGAGCGTGCTGGCCCCGATCGCGCGCGAAACGGACCGGCTGCTCGCCGACCCCGCGGAGATCGATGCCACCTTGCGCGCGGGGGCGGCACGGGCGCGCGCGATCGCCGATCCGATCGTGGCGGAGGCCGAACGGCTGGTGGGGTTCCTGCCGCCGCGGTGATCCGGATCACGGTCCCGGGCTGTTGAGCGTGATCACCTGCCCGGCGCGGTTGAACCAGACCGCCCCGCCGCCGAGCATGATCCCCTGGTCGCGCACGAACATCAGGTGCGGGATGTCGGCGCGGATGCGGGCGAGGTAGGCCGGGGTGAAGATCGCATCGTAGCGGGCACGCAGCGCGGCCCGGGTAGGCAGGCGCATGCGTTGCTCGCCGATCGAGACGAACACGGGATAGTGGAGCGCGGCGGCGACCTCGGCCCGCCTGCCGGCGAGGACAGCGGCGCGGAAGGCGACCGCCGCCCGCTCGATCCGCAGGGTGGCGGGGCTGAGGTAGGTGCTCAGGGGACGCATGCTGGTGTCCGACAGCCGCAGCCGGACCGGGAGCGCGTGGCCGGTGGCGGCCTGGGTCCAGGTGCCGCGGATCACGTCGCAGTCGGTCTTCTGCGCGCCGGGGAGGGTGGTGGCGAAGGTCGCGGCGGGGCTGCCGTGCGCGCCGAATTCGGTGAGGGTGAGCGTGTGGCCTCCCGCCAGGCGGCCGGCGAGGCGGAGGGTGGTCGGGGAGGCGGGATAGGCGTAGCGGCCGGCGACCGTGCCGCCGGGTTCGAATTGCAGGCCCATCCGGATGGGGTAGGGGCCGATCGTGCCCTCGTACATCGTGACGATGCCGATCATCTGCGCCGCGGCCGGGTCGCAGGCGATTGCGGAGCGGGCGGGGAGGAGGGCCGCGGCGAGCGCGACGGCGGCCAGCAGGGGACGGGCGATGGGGAGCCTTGGGGTCATTGTTGGTTCCGTTCCGGGGGTGGCTATCGCGGCGCGGGGGACGAATTTGCCGCGCCCGGCGGTCGCCCGGGCCGCTGACCCATCCCCCGACCCGCCATCTCACGCATGATAACGCCTCTTACCACACGTAGCTGACCTGGATGCGGGGGCGGCCTTGGCTGGCCCCGCAGCGCACCATTTTCTCCCATCGCGGTGCGGCCGGCCGCCGGCCGCTGGCTCACTCCGTGATGGAACCTGCTTCCCGCTGCGCGCCCGGGTCATGCGCGCATGCCTGGCAAAATGAGACTTGCTGCCGCCCACACAAACCTGTTGCCTCGCCCCGGGCATATGTTCTATATATGTTCGCAACCCATGACCCCCACCCCCCTCCTCGACCGCCTGACCAGCCTCATCGCCTGGCTGGCCGACCGCATCGGCGGCTTCTGCGATCCGGCGGGGCGCGATCCGGCAGGGGACGATCAGGCGGAGGCCCATCAGGCGGGCCTGGCACCCGCGCGCGCCGGCGCCCTGCTCGCCCGGCTGCGCCATCTCATCGCCCGGTTCCGCGCCGTCGCCTCCACCCCGATCCCGCCCCCGAAGCCCGCTCCCAAGCCGGCCGAACCGAAATTCGTTCCCACCCACAGCCTGCGCTTCGCTCCGGCGGACCCGCCGCCCGAGCGCCCTGGGCTGCCGCGGACCTGGCGCTGGCTGCTGCGGCTGCTCCCGCAAGCCGCCGCCGGCCGGGCGCAGATGGAAGACCTGCTGCGCGAGCCGGCGATGGCGGAGATGCTGGCCGCCGATCCCCGGCTGGGGCCGATCCTGCGCCCGCTGGGCTGGATGCTCGGGGTGGATCGCGCGCTGCTGCCCGCCTCGCGGCGGCGGCGCCGGCCGGTGATCCTGGTGCCCGGCGGGCGCGCGGAGGCCGAGGCGGCGACGGCCGACTACGCGAGCGCGCGGGCGAAGGGCGTTTCCGTGACGGACATTATCGCGCTGTGGTGCCTGCCCGCCGCGGGTCGGCGGGACCGGCGGCCGGTCTGGCGCGGGTGCGCGGGGCTGGCGCTGGCGGATGGGACGCAAATTCCGGGCTGAGCGGGGGCGGCGGACGCGCGGCCTTATCGTTACGATATCGATCGTAATTGTCACCCCCCCCCCCCCCCCGGTCTCTCGCGGCCGGCCATGGGGCGATCCAGGCGTTCGCCCGATCGCCCTGGCCGTTCGCCCGCCCGCTTGAAAGCCCCTCATAAGTATGACAAAGTATGCACCTCAAAAGAGGTGCCTCATGGCTGAAATCGCGCGGCTGACGATCACCCTGCCGTCCGACATGGCAGCGGTGGTGAAGGGCGCGGTCGAGGGCGGCGATTACGCATCCAGCAGCGAGGTGGTGCGCGAAGCGTTGCGCGACTGGAAGATGAAGCGCGCGCTGCAACTGCAAGAGCTGGCGGCGCTCAGGACGGACATCGACAAGGGTCTCGCCGACCTGGCCGAGGGCCGGGTGAAGGACTTCGATGCCAAGCGCATCATCGAACGAGGAAGAAAGCTGTTAGCGACCCGCTCCCCCTCCGCCTGACCGACGCGGCCGAAGCCGATCTTGCCGATATCTGGAGCCACCTCGCCGCGGCAGCGTCCGAAGAGGTTGCGACCCGGTTCGTCCAGGAGATCGAGGCGGCGTTCAAGCCGGTGCAATACTTTCCACTGGCCGCGCCCGCGCGCGAACAGTTTGCTCCAGGGCTGCGCGTGACGTTCCACGGTCCCTACGCGATCTATTATACCAACCTGCGTTGAGACCGACACTCCGGTTGGCAATAAAGTCGCGTGTTATCAAAGGTATGACCGCTCAGACAAGAGTCGGACGTTGCGCCGGTTGGTATTACAAGCCCGCGCCGGATGCCGTGGTCATCGTCCGCGTGCTGCATGGCGCCCGCGACAGTGCCGCGCTCGCCGAGCGCGGAGGCTTCACCGGATGACCCCCCTCACCCCAGCGCCGCCACCGCCGCCATCACCGCCGCCGCGTGCCCGGTCACGCTCACTTTGCGCCACGCCTTCGCGACCCGCCCGTCGCGTCCCACCAGGAACGTGCTGCGCTCCATCCCCATGTACTTCCGGCCGTACATCGATTTCTCCACCCAGGTGCCCCACGCCTCCGCCACCCCGGTTGTCGCGTCCGACGCCAGCGGAAACGCCAGCCCGTATTTGGCGGCGAATTTCTCCAGCGCCGGCAGCTTGTCCTTCGATACCCCGATCACCGTGACGCCGCTCCGCCCGAGCGCCGGCAGCGCCTCCTGGAACGCGGAGGCCTCCTTCGTGCACCCGGGCGTATCCGCCTTGGGATAGAAATAGAGCACGAACGGCGTGCCCTTCAGCCCCGCCAGGCGACACCACCCGCCCGCCGGTCGCCGGCATCTCGAAATCCGGTGCCGCTTCGCCTTCCGCCACGCTCATGGCGCGATCTCCCCTATCAGGCGCACGAAGATCGCGCGCACTGCCGCCGCCGTCGCCTCCAGCGTGGCACGCAGCGCCGGCAGGTCAAGCGGCGCCGGCGCCACCACCCCCGCCACCGCGCGCAGCAGCGCACGCGCCGAGGCCTCCGGCAGGCCCAAAGGCGGCGCGCGGCCCACGGTGATGCGCAGCATCCCCTGCACGCTGCGCCACAGCAGATCCGCGCGCACCAGCGCCGCCGCATCGGCCGCCGCCAGCAGCCCGCCCGCCTCCAGCCGGGCCAGCGCCTCCCGCAACGTCGGATGGCACAGCTCCGCCCGGCCGGAGGCGGCAGCGACCAGTTGCAGTGCCTGACCGATGAACTCCACCTCGATCTGCCCGCCAGGGCGGAGCTTCACGTCCCATGGCCCGGTGGGCGGCAGGTCGCGCGCCAGCCGGGCGCGCATCGCAGCGGCATCGGCGCGGATGCGCTCGGGCGGGCCGGAGGCGGCCAGCGCGTCCGCGATCGCCGCCGCCACTTTCGCGCGCAATCCCGCCGGGCCGGCCACCACCCGCGCCCGGGTGAGCGCCATCCGCTCCCAGGTCCAGGCCGCCTCCGCATGGTAGCGGCGGAACGCGGGCAGCGAGACGGCGACCGGGCCTTTGTTGCCGGACGGGCGCAGCCGCATGTCCACCGCATACATCTGCCCGTCCGCTCCCGGGGCGGTCAGCGCCGCCACGTAGGCGTGCGCCGCACGGATGAAATACTGCCCCGCCGGCAGCGCCCGCGGCCCGCGCGCGGACTCCGTCACCCCCTCCGGATGGTCGTAGACCAGCATGAGGTCGAGGTCGGAGCCGGCCATCATTTCCCGCCCGCCCGCCTTGCCGAGCAGCACCACCGCCATCGCGCCCCCGGCCACCCGGCCGTAGCGCTGCGTGAAATCGGCCAGCACCGGCCCCGCCAGCGCGGCCAGCGCGGCATCGGCGAGAGCGGTCCGGCGCAACCCGGCGGCATCGGCGTCGATCCGCGCCTCCAACGTGGCGGCCGAGATGGCGAAATCCTCCTCCCGCACCGTGCGGCGGGTAATCAGGATGGCGTCTTCCAGCCCAACCGCGTCCGCCAGCCGGGCGCGCAGCAGCCGTGCCGGGTCGGCCGGCGCGTCGGCATCGGCGAGCAGCGCGTCGAGCGCGCCGGGATGGGTCGCCAGATGCTCGGCGAGCGACGGCGCCGCCCCCAGGATCGCCGCCAGCCGTTCGATCAAGGCCGGATGGCGCTCGAACAGGGACAGGATCGGCACCCCCGCCGGCAGCCGGGCCAGGAGCTGGTCGCAGCGGGCGAAGGCGGCGTCCGGCTGCGGCTGGCGCGCCAGCGCGTCGAGCAGCGCCGGCAGCAGCCGCGCCATCAGCTCGCGCGCCCGTTCCGAGCGCAGCGCCCGCACCCGCCCGGCCAGCCAGCCGCGCAGGGTGGCGATCAGCCGCACCGGCTCGGCGAAACCGAGCGCGGCGAGCGCGGCCACCGTCTCCGCCGGCGCCGGGTCGTCGCCACGCAGGTCGATCTCGCCCACCCGGCTCGCCGGACCGAGCGGGTCGGGGATGCGCTCGAACACCGCGGCGTAGTGCGCGCGCACGCGATCGAGCCGTGCGGCGAGGTCGCGGGCGAAGCCGGCCGCATCGGCGTAGCCCATGAAAGCGGCGAAGGCGGCGAGGTCCTCGGCGCGTGCCGGCAGGCTGTGCACCTGGCGGTCGGCGACCATCTGCAACCGGTGCTCGACCCGGCGGAGGAAGCCGTAGGCCGCCGCCAGCTCCGCCGCCGCGCGACGCGCCAGCAGCCCGGCACGGGCGAGCGCGGCCAGCGCGCCCAGGGTGGTCGGCTGGCGCAGCGCCGGATCGCGTCCGCCCCAGACCAGGGCCAGGGTCTGCGCCAGGAACTCGATCTCCCGGATCCCGCCGGGGGAGAGCTTCACGTTGATCCCGGCCACGCGCGCCACCGGGTCGGCTGCCGGCGCGCGCGGGCCGCTCGCGCGCCCGGTCCTGGTCCGATGCACGTCGATCCGCCGCTTCATGGCGTGGATATCGGCGATCAGCGCGAAATCGAGCCCGCGCCGCCAGACGAAGGGGCGGATGGCGTCGAGGAACGCCTGGCCCGCGACGAGGTCGCCGGCCACCGGGCGCGCCTTGATCATCGCCGCGCGTTCCCAGTTCTGGCCCATGCTCTCGTAGTAGGCGATGGCGGCCGGCAGGGCGATCGCCGGCGGGGTGGCGGCGGGGTCGGGGCGCAGGCGCAGATCGGTGCGGAAGACGTAGCCGTCGGCGTCGCGCGCTTCCATCAAAGTCACGAGATCACGGGCCAGACGGCTCATCACGCCGCCGGCATGCGCGTCCGCAGCGTCCGGGGGGGCCTCGCCGCCGGCGCGCGGCGTGTATATCGGGGCGGCGGGGTCGTAGATCAGGATGAGGTCGATATCGCTCGAATAGTTCAGCTCGCGCGCGCCGAGCTTGCCCATGCCGAGGACGATGAGGCCGCTGGCCTGGGCCGGGTGGTCCGGGTCGGGCAGCGCCAGGGTGCCGGCGGCGTGGGCGGCGCGCAGGAGATGCGCGACCGCGAGGGTCAAGGTCGCCTGCGCCAGGTCGGACAGCGCCGCGGTCACAGGCGCGAGCGGCCAGATGTTGCCGAGATCGGCCAGCGCCACGGCCAGCGCCACCACCCGCTTGGCCCGCCGCAGCGCCGCGGCGACCCGCGGCCGTGGCGCGGCGGGGGGCACGGCAGCCAGGGCCGCCATGGCCTCGGCGACGACCGGCTCCGGCCCGGCGGCGAGAAAACCTCGCAACGCGGCGGGTTCGCGCAGCACCAGATCGGCCAGGAACGGGCTGTTGCCGCCGACGGCGGCCAGCACCGAAGCCACGTCCGGGCGCGCCGCCAGCTTCGCCTCCGCGCGGCCGAGCGCGGCGAAGCGCTCGACCAGCCGTGCCGCCGCCGCCGCGTCGTGCGCCGCGGGCCAGCCGGACCGAGGCGGGCCGTCGACCGCGACGGAGGCCGCGGGCCGGCGGCGCGGCCGGACGGACACCACGGCGACTACCGCCCCGCCTCGGCCGGCCGCGCGCGCGGGGTCATCACGGCGCTCGGCGCCAGTGGACCCAGTGCCAAGGGAGACCGCGCCAGGGGACGCAGCGCCGGCGATGCGGAGCGGAAGGCGCGCATGGAATTCGAATCCGGTGCGGGGTGCCGCGCCGGGGCGGCGCCGCTCGGCGCAAGCTCGCCATGAGGCGGCTCTCCGGTCAAGCAGCGCGGCTGCTGTGGCGGATCCTGCATGGGGCCATCACGGTCGCGCTGACGGTGGCGCTGCTCGCCGGAACCGGGCTCGGGGTGCTCGCCTGGCGATTGGGGCGCGGGCCGATCGCGCTGCCCTGGCTGATCGCTCGGATCGAGGCGGCGGCCGACCGTCCGCTTGCCCCGGACCGCCTGTACCTCGGCCAGGTGGTGCTGGCCTGGGAGGGATTCCACGGCGGGCTCGGCGCCCCGCTCGACCTGCGGTTGACCGATGTGGCGGTGCGCGACAGCGGGGGGCGACGGATCATGGCGGTGCCGCGCGCGGCGGTCACCTTGTCGCTGCCGGCGCTGCTGCGGCTGCGGCTGGTGCCGCGCACCGTGGCGATCGACCGGCCGCGCATCCTGCTGCGGCGGGCGGCCGACGGGAAGATCGGCCTGGATGTCGGCACCGCCGCTACCTCGCCGGGGCCTGCTCCGTCCGCGCCGCCCGCCCCCGGCGCCGCGCCGCAGCTCGACCCGGGCGCGATCCTCGCCGAACTCGCCCGCCCCCCCGCCGGCGCGCGGGAGCCGTCGCGCTTCGGCCTGCTGTCGGAATTGCAGCGGCTGCTGGTGCGCGACGCCAGCCTGGACGTGGTGGACCGCCAGCTCGGCGCCGTGTGGCGGGCACCGCACGCCTTCCTCGACCTCGCACGCGCCCCCGGCGGCGGCGTGATCGGGGAGGCGCGGCTCGGGCTGAGCCTCGGCGGCACGGCGGCGAACCTGACCCTGACCGCGCAATTGCCGCCCGGCGGGCAGACGGCGCAGGTGGCGGCGCGGCTCGACCATATCTCCCCGGCCGCACTGGCGGGTGACGCACCGGGGCTGGCGGCGCTCACCGCGATCGATGCCCCGGTGGGGGGCACCGTCTCCTTCGCGCTCGGCGCCGATCTCCGGCCGCGACAGATCGTGCTCGCGCTCGACGCCGGGCCGGGCCAGGTGCGCGTGGCCGGCGCGGAAATCCCGATCACGGCGGCGACCTTGCACGCAGGCGGCACGCCCGAGCGGATCGCGCTGCACCTGCTGCGGCTCACCCTGCCGGGGGCGCCGGGCACGCCGCCCTCCGTGCTCAGCCTGCGCGGCACGCTCGCCCGCGCCGACGGGACGATCATGGCCGCCCTCGGGCTGCATCTCGACCAGGTGGCGTTCGCCCGGCTGCCGGTGTTCTGGCCTGCCGCCGTGGCCCACGATGCCCGCCGTTGGATCCTGGAGAACATCCCGCGCGGGGAGGCGCGGGACGGGGAGTTCACGTTCGGCCTCGCCATGGACGCCGACTTCTCGCACGTGCGCCTGTTCGAGGCGGCCGGCACCCTGCGCGCCACCGGCCTCGTCGTGCACTGGCTGCGCCCGGTGCCGCCGCTGGTCGACGGCACGGCCGAGCTGCGCCTGCGCGACCCCGACCGGCTGGATATCGCGGTGAGCGGCGGCCGCCAGGCGGGGGAGGCCGGGCAGCCGGCGGGACTCGCGGTGCAGGACGGCCTCCTGCACATCACCGGCCTGAGCCATCACGATCAGGACATGCGGATCGAGGCCCGCATCGCCGGCCCGGTGCCGGCCGCGCTGGCGCTGCTGCAGGAGCCGCGGCTCCGGCTGCTGGCCCGTCACCCGATGCCGCTGATCGATCCGGCCGGCACGGTCGCCGCCCGGCTTTCGGTGGCGTTTCCGCTGCTGGCGGACCTGCAGGTCGCACAGGTGCAGGTGGGCGCGACGGCACGGCTGAGCGGCGTGCACCTGGCGCGGGTGGTGAACGGATGGAACCTCGATGACGGGCAGTTCGACCTGACCGCCGGCACCGACGGGCTGGTGCTGTCCGGCAACGGCCGGCTAGGCGGGATCCCGGCCCGGCTGGCGGGGCAGATGGACTTCCGCGCCGGACCACCGGACCAGGTGCAGCAGCGCCTGACCGCAACGACGGAAACCACCGCCGCGGCCCTGGCGGCGGCCGGCGTGCCGAGCCTGGGGCTGGTGTCCGGCCCGGTCGGGGTCTCCGCCGTGCTGACCGAGCGGCGCGACGGCCAGGGCACCGTCGCACTCGGCGCCGACCTCACCCGCGCGCGCGTCTCCGTGGCGCCGCTACACTGGGACAAGCCGGCGGGACAGCCGGCCAAGCTCAGCGCGGAGCTGCCGCTGGTGCATGACCGGCTGGAGGGGGCGGCGCCGATCGCGCTTGGCGCCTCGTCCACCAATGGCGTGCCCACCGCGCGCGCACTCATGGCGCTGGATGGGGCGGCAAACGCCGAGTTCGTCTCCGGGCGGCTGGTGCGATTGCGCCTGACCCGGCTGCGCCTCGGGCGTACCGAGGTCAGCGGTGAGACCGACTTTCCCGGCGGCGGCCGTCCGATCGTCGTGCGCCTGTCCGGCCCCGTGCTCGATCTGGCGTCGCGCTTCGCTCCTCGGCCGACAACGCCGGCATCGTCCCCCGCATCTTCCCCAAGGTCCGCAGCGACGCCTGCACCCGCGCCGCCGCCGCAGCGCGGGCCGCCCTGGACCCTCGCCGCGCGCTTCGCCACCGTGTACCTGGCGGGCGGCGAAACCCTGGCGGATTTCACCGCCACCGGATCAAACGATGGTTTCGTGTGGCGTCAGTTGCATCTCGACGCGAGGATCGGCGGCCCCGGCCGGCTCACCTTGCGCATCGACCCTGCCGCCGCCGGCCCGGCGGGGAGCCGGTCGCTGCTCGTGCACGCCAGCAATGCCGGCGCCCTCGCGCATGGCCTCGGCCTGCCCGGCACCCTGCAAGGGGGCACACTCGCCATCACCGGACAGTTCGGCCCCGGTCCGATCTCCACGCTTGCCGGCACCGCCACGCTCGAGAATTTCCGCCTGCGCGGCGCCCCGATCCTGGCCCGGCTGCTGCAAGCCGTCACGCTCTACGGCGTAATGGAACTGCTGCAAGGTCCGGGGCTCGGCGTCAGTCGGCTGGTCGCGCCATTCCGCCTGCGCGGCGGCGAACTTACCCTGACCGGCGCGCGCGCCTTCAGCCCGTCGCTGGGCGTGACGGCAGAGGGCACGATCGACGTCGATCGCAACCACATCGACCTGAAAGGCACCATCGTGCCGGCGTATTTCTTCAACGCGCTGCTCGGCCGCGTGCCGCTGGTGGGGCGTCTGTTCAGCCCCGAACGCGGCGGCGGCGTGTTCGCCGCCAGCTATGCCGTGCACGGCGCGTTGAAAACTCCGACCGTCACGGTGAACCCCCTGACCGCCCTGACCCCAGGGTTCCTCCGCGGGCTGTTCGGGTTGTTCTGAGGCCGTAAGCAAGGCCAGAGGCTCTGCCCCTGGACCCCCACCAAGGGCGAGCCCTTGGTGGGGGTCCAGGGGGCAAAGCCCCCTGGCCTTGCTTACGGCTCAGCCCACCGCACGGCGGCGGCGGGGGACCGCGGGGGCGACTGCCGGGGCGGGGACGTCTTCGGGGCTTGCCAGGGCGGCGAGCAGGGCCGTGCGCAACTGGCGCAGTTTCTGTTCGTTTTCGACTTTCAGGCCGAACACGTCTTTCACGTAGAACACGTCCACGGCGCGCACGCCGTAGGTGGTGACGTGGGCGGAAGCGATTTGCAGGCCTTGTTCGCTGATGGCGGCGGTGACGTCGTGCAGCAGACCGGGACGGTCGCGGCCGTTCACTTCGAGGACGGTGTGGGTGTTCGATGCGCGGTTGTCGATCACCACGCGCGGTGGGACGTGGATGGCGCGCATGCGCCGGCCGACGAGGATTTTCGACAGTTTGTGGATTTCCGTGGACAGGCGCAGGCGGCCGGAAAGCGCTTGTTCGATCAGCGCAGAAAGGCGTGCGAGCCGGTGCGGCGCTTCGAACGTGCCGTCGGCAGCATCCTGCACCCAGAACGTATCGAGTGCCATGCCGTTGGTCATGGTATGGATGCGCGCATCGACGATCGAGGCACCGGCGACGGCCAGCGCGCCGGAGATCTTGCTGAACAGCCCGGCGTGGTCGGCGCAGTAGACGGTAACTTCCGTCACGGCCCGGGCCGGCAGCGGTTCAGTGTGGACGGTGAGGGGGGCATCGCGTCGTTCCGCTTCCCGGATCAGCCTGGCGTGGCGGGCGTGGGTTTCCGGGTCGAACGACAGCCAGTAGCCGGGGTAGCCGAGGTCGGCGAAATGCGCGACCTCCTCCGTCGGCCAATCGGCCAGCAGCGCGGCGGCGGCTTCCTTGGCGCGCGTCACGCGCACGTCGCGTTCGGTGGTGGCGAGGCCGCCTTCGAGCACTTCCGCCACCCGCGTGTAGAGTTCGCGCAGCAGGGTGGCTTTCCAGCCATTCCAGACTTTCTTCGACACCGCGCGCATGTCGGCGACGGTCAGGATCAGCAGCAGGCGCAGCCGTTCCGGCGACTGGATGGTATCGGCGAGGTCGAGGATGGTTTTCGGATCGTCGATATCGCGCTTGAATGCGGTCTCGCTCAGCATCAGATGGTACAGCACCAGCCAGGAGACGGTTTCCGTTTCTTCTGCGGAAAGGCCGAGCGCCGGACCCACTTCCAGTGCGATCTCTGCGCCGATGCGGGAATGGTCGCCGCCGCGGCCCTTGGCGATATCGTGCAGCAGCATCGCCAGATACAGGGCGCGGCGCGATTGGATGTGATCCACCAGGCCGGACGCGATGGGCGCCACCTGCGCGAGCTCGCCGCGTTCCAGGGTGTTGAGCACGCGGACGGCTTCGATCGTGTGCTCGTCGACGGTGAAGACGTGGTAGGTGTCGAATTGCATCTGCCCGACGATGCGCCCCCAGTCGGGCAGGAAGCGGCCGAGGAAGCCGGCCTCGTTCAGGATCGAGAGCCAGCGCGCGCCGTCCGGATGGCGGCTTTCGTGCGGGTGGGCGAGGCTGCGCTCCGGCGGATGGCCGCACAGCAGGTCCATGAACAGCCCGGCCGCTTCCGGATCGCCGCGCAACTGCGCCGCGGCCCGTTCGTTGCGGATCAACGAGCGGATCGCCAGCGGATGCAGTTCGAGGTCGCGGTCGCGCGCGATCTTCAGGATGCGCAGCATCTGGATCGGCTCGATGTCGAAACCGCGCCCGACCATCGGCATCAGCTCGCCTTCGGCCAGCACGAAGCCCGCGGCGATCAACCCCTTGTCGGTCTCGGCGGCGACCGCCGGCGGACCGAGGGCGGCGCGCAGGATGGCGGGTTCCAGGACGCGGGTCAGGCGGGCGATATCGCGGGCGGTGAGGAAATAGTGGCGCATGAAACGCTCCACCCCGTCCTGGCGGCCGTGGCGGGTATAGCCCATGCGCGCGCCGACCACCGGTTGCAGGTCGAAGGTCAGGCGCTCCTCGGCGCGGCCGGCGACGTAGTGCAGGTGGAAGCGCAACGTCCACAGGAATTCCCACGACCGGCGCGCGTGGCGCGCCTCCACCGGCGACAGCACGCCGGCGACGTCGGCCAGTTCGCCCATGGTGTAGGTTTCGAACACGTAGCGGGCGATCCAGTAGAGCGTCTGCAGGTCGCGCAGACCGCCGCGGCCTTCCTTGATGTTCGGTTCGACCACGAACGGACTGTCGCCGAAGCGACGGTGGCGCGCTTCGCGTTCGGCCTGCTTGGCGGCGATGTATTCGGCCGCGCCGGAGGCTTTGCAGGCGGCGCGGAAGCGCTGGTGAAATTCCTCGAACAGCGCCGCATCGCCGGCGAGCGGGCGGGCATCGAGCAGCGCAGTACGGATGGTGATGTCCTTGGCGCCCTCGCTCAGGCATTCCTCGACCGAGCGGGTGGCGTGGCCGACCTTCAGCCCGAGGTCCCAGAGGAAATAGAGCATGTATTCGACCACCGCGAGCGTATGCGAGGACGGCTCGTGCGGGGTGAGGAACAGCAGGTCGATGTCGCTGAACGGCGCCAGCGTGCCGCGGCCGTAGCCGCCGGTGGCGGCGATGCTCAAGGTCTCGACGCCGCCGAGCGCGGCGGCGGCGTGGGAAAAGAGTGCGCTCACCAGCCCGTCCGTCAGTTCGGCGAGCTGGTGGCCGGCCTGCAGGCCGGTGATCTCCCCCTGTTCGAAGGTTTCGCGCACCTGCGCCTGGATGCGCGCGAGGTGGCGGCGGAAGGCGGCGAGTGCCGCCTCACGCGGCGTCGACCCGTCGGGCTCCGCCAAGGCCGCCAGGGTTTCGGACAGCGGAACGGCGGAGCCGGCGGCAGGCGGTTCGGGAGCGTGGGTCAACATCTGGTGATGCTTACTCGGCAGTGCCGCCGGCGCAAGCCGGTAGCAACGATTTGAGACGGTAGAGCGCGTCGAGTGCCTCGCGCGGGGAGAGCCGATCAGGGTCGAGGGCGACGAGGGCGGCGAGCGCACGGGGCTCATCCTCAGATAGGGGAGCGGGAGGCTCCGGCGTAGCGGCGGCAGCGAACAGCGGCAATGCGCCGAGGGCGGAGCCGGCGCCGAGCGGGCCGCCCGCGCCCTCCAGCGCCGACAACAGGGTCGCCGCCCGGCGCACCACCGGCGCCGGCACGCCGGCAAGTTCCGCGACATGCACGCCCCAGGAACGGCCCGCGGCGCCTTCCGCCACCTCGTGCAGGAATACCACCGTACGTTTCCATTCCTTCACCCGCATGGTGTGCGGCTTCAGCCGCGGCAGGCGATCCGCCAGCGCCGCAAGTTCGTGGAAATGTGTGGCAAAAATGGTACGGCAGCGGATCGCCCCGTGCAGCGCCTCCAACACCGCCCAGGCAATCGCGAGCCCGTCGAGGGTTGCGGTGCCGCGGCCGATCTCGTCGACCACAACCAGGGAGTGCGGACCGGCCTGGTGCAGGATGGACGCTGTCTCGGTCATTTCCACCATGAAGGTCGATCGCCCGCGCGCCAGGTCGTCGGCCGCGCCGACGCGGGAGAACAGCCGATCGACCACGCCGAGCCGGAGCGCCTCGGCCGGCACCGGCAGGCCGGCCTGGGCGAGCACCACCAGCAGCGCGTTCTGGCGCAGGAAGGTGGATTTGCCGGCCATGTTCGGCCCCGTGAGCAGCAGCAGCCGGCGGTCCGGGGACAGGTCGCAATCGTTAGGAACGAAGGCGGTGGCGGATCCGGCCAGCGCCGCCTCCACCACCGGATGGCGGGCGCCGCGGGCGAGGAAATCGGTTTCCTCCGTCAGCACCGGACGACACCAGCGCCCGGCCTCGGCGAGCTTTGTCGCCGATTGCGCGACGTCGAGCAGCGCCAGCGCCTCCGCCGCGCCCGCGATCGCCGCCGCCGCGTCCAGCGCCTGGCGCACCAGATGCGCGAACACGGCGCGTTCGCGGGTCGCGGCGCGTTCGGCCGCCTCGGCGATGCGGCGATCGAGCGCGGCGAGCTCGGCGGTGGCGAAGCGGGCGCCGTTCGCCATCGACTGGCGCAGGGTCAGCGCCGGATCGGCCCGCAGCCGTTCTGCCGCCACAGCCGGCACCTCGATCACGTAGCCGAGCTGGGCGTGGTGGCGGATCTTCAGGCTGGCAACGCCAAACCGCTGCGCGTAGTCGAGCTGCATGCCGGCCAGCACCCGGCGGCTGTCGTCGCGCAAGGCGCGCTCGGCATCCAGTTCCGCATCGAAACCCGCGCGGATGGCGGGTCCGTCATCAAGCCGCAGTGGCGCCGGCTCCGCGAGCGCGGTGGCGAGCGCCGTCTCCAGCGCCGGGTCGGTCGCCAGCGCGGTGCGCGCCTCCTCCAGCAGCACGGGCAGCGGCGGGGCCAGCGCCGCGGCGGCCTCCCGCGCCGCGGCCAGCCCGGCGCGCAGAGCGGCCAGGTCGCGAGGCCCGCCGCGCTGCATCGACAGCCGTCCGAGTGCGCGCGCCATGTCCGGCACGGCCCGCAACGCGCCGCGCAGCCGCGCCGTCGCGTCCGGGTTCGCCCCCATCCACGACCACATGTCCTGCCGCGCCCCGATTGCCGCCGGCGCGGTCAGCGGCGCCGCGATCCAGGCGCCAAGCCGGCGTGCCCCCGGCGCGGTCAAGGTCCGGTCGATCGCGGCGAACAGGCTGTGCGGCGTCCCGCCGTCGCGCGCCCGCAGCAGTTCGAGGCTGGTCCGGGTGGCCGGATCGAGCGCCAGCACCCCCTCCGCCCCACGCGGGGACGGCCGCGCCAGATGCGGCAATGCCCCGGCCGCCGTGCTGCGCACATAGTCGAGCGCGGCGGCCGCGGCGCAGGCCTCCGCATCCGCGAAGCTGCCGAAGGCGTCCAGGCTGGCGGCGCCGAACGCCTCGGCCAGCCGCCGGCGCGCCGCGTCCGGCGGCGGGGCCAGCATCTCCGGCCCCCGCCGAGGCTCCCACTCGCCCAGCGGCAGCCCCGGGGGCGCCAGGATCTTCGGCGGGATCGAGCCGCGCCAGCAGGCCCGGCAACTCGCCCGCCGGCAGCGCCGCCGTCTCGAACAGCCCGGTGGAAATATCGAGCCAGGCCGCCCCCAGCTCGGCCCGCTCGGCCGCCAGGGCCAGCAGCAGGTTCGGCCGCGCCGCCTCCAGCAGGCTGTCCTCGGTCAGGGTGCCCGGCGTCACCAGGCGCACCACCGCGCGGCGGATCGGCGCCTTGCCGGTGCGCGCCTTCGGGTCCTCCATCTGCTCGGCGACGGCAACCCGGAAGCCGCGGCGGATCAGCCGGGCGAGATACGCCTCGGCCGCATGCACCGGCACGCCGCACATCGGGATCGGCGCGCCGGCCTGCTCGCCGCGGGCGGTGAGCGCGATATCGAGCGCACTCGCCGCCGCCTCCGCATCGGCGAAGAACAGCTCGTAGAAATCCCCCATGCGCAGGAACAGCAGCGCGTCCGGATGCTCCGCCTTGAGCGCGAACCACTGCGCCATGACGGGCGAGGCACCGTCGGACGACGGCAAGCCTGCCGGCGACGCGGCGGCGGACATGGGGGAAAGACGGGCGCCGCGCGGGGTCAGCCGCCGGCCACTTCGTCGAGATCGGCGCTCCACATCTTCTCCAGCGCATACATCGTCCGCGCATCCGGCTTGAACAGATGCACGACGATGTCGCCGGCATCGATCAGCACCCAGTCCGACCCGCCGGCGCCCTTCCACCTGCACGCGCTTCAGCCCGGCGGCGTGCAGCTTTTCCACCAGATGCTCGGCCATCGCCGCGATCTGGCGGTCGGCAAGCCCGCTTGCGATCACCATCCGGTCGCAGAACGAGGCGCGGCCGGCGAGGTCGAGGGTGACGATCTCTTCCGCCTTGTCGTCTTCCAGGCTGGCGACGATCACCTTCTGCAGCCGCTCGAGCCGCCGCCTCCGGCGCCGGCGCGGCGGGGCGGGCAACACGACGGGCGGGCCCGGCCATGACCGCCTTCTTGCGCGGCGAGCCGGGCGACTTGTCGGCCGCCGGCAACGGCCGCGGTGCCTTGCGCGGCGGCTGCGTGCGTGGCCCGGCACCACGCGAGGCCGGAGCGCGGGGACCGGAGGACGAGGGCGGCTTGGCTATGGCACGGCTCCTTTGCGGGCGGCGCGGATCGCGCTCGCCGAAGCAGGATGTTGCGGCGCTGGCAGGAATATCCACGCCGGCGGCACCGCTCCCGCCAGCATCGGCGCCGCCCGCGCCGGCAAACGCGCCGCCCGCAGCCGGCGCGCCGCCTGCCCCGACAGCGCGCGCAGGTTATACGACGGACGCGGCATCACAAGAAACGGCACGCTGCGGATAAATAAGTCCCACTGCCGCCAGCGCGGCAACTGCTCCAGAATATCGGCTCCCATCACCCAGACGAAGCGAACGCGCGGGAAGCGCATCCTAAGCTGCCGCACCGTATCGATACTGTAGCGAACGTGCAGCGCGCCCTCGATCCCGCTCGCGACGATCCGCCGCCCGTCCGCCCAAGCCCGCGCACCCGCCAGCCGATCCGCAAACGGCGCCATCCCCGCCTGCGGCTTCAACACATTGCCCGGCGACACCAACAACCACACCTGATCCAGCCGCAACCGCCGCCGCACCCAGCTCCGCCACATGCCGATGCCCCGCATGCGCCGGATTGAACGACCCCCCCAACAGCCCGACCCGCATCCGCCGCCGGTCGCCAAATCTGGGCGGCGCTGCCGGGCCCGGCCGGGCGCGACCTTGCGCATGCTATGCGGGGTAGGGGGATGGGTGGCCGGGCAGGAAGCAAGGCCAGGGGGCTCTGCCCCCTGGACCCCCGCCAAGGGCTCGCCCTTGGAACCCTTCCGTTGGTTCGGAGTGTGTGGGGGGTGTCGCGGGTCCGGGTCGGGGGTGCGCGGGGCGGGGCCTGGAGGCGGGCAGGGCGCGGATGCGCCCTGCCCGCCTCCAGGCCCCGCCCCGCGCACCCCCGACCCGGACCCGCGACACCCCCCACACACTCCGAACCCAAGTGATGGGGTCCAGGGGACGCGTCCCCTGGCGGGGTCCAGGGGCAGAGCCCCTGGCCTTGCTTTCTGAGCGGCCGCTCATCCCCCCACCCCGCATGGGAAGCGCGAGGCGCGTTCAGGGGCGCACCTGGCCGGTGCCGCGCACGAGGTAGCGGTAGGTGGTGAGCTGCTCCAGCCCGACCGGGCCGCGGGCGTGGATGCGGCCGGTGGCGATGCCGATCTCGGCGCCGAAGCCGAATTCGCCGCCGTCGCAGAACTGGGTGGAGGCGTTCCACAGGCCGACCGCGCTGTCGACGCCGTGCAGGAAGTGCTGCGGCCGCGGCTGCGTCCTCGGTGATGATGGCGTCGGTGTGCTCGCTGCCGTGGCGGGCGATGTGGGCGAGCGCTGCGTCGACGCCGTCGACCACGGCGACCGACAGGATGGCGTCGAGCCATTCGGTGTCGAAATCCGCCTGCCGTCGCCGCCGGCAGGTCCGGCACGATCGCGCGGGCGGCGGCATCGGCGCGGAAGTCGCAGCCGAGCGCGCGCAGGTCGGCGACCAGCAGCGGCAGCAGGGTGGGCGCGATGCTGCGGTCGATCAGCAGGGTTTCGGTGGCGCCGCAGATGCCGGTGCGGCGCATCTTGGCGTTGGCGAGCGATGCGCGCGCGCCATGGCCGGGTCGGCGGCGGCGTGGACGTAGGTGTGGCAGAGGCCCTCGGCATGCGCGAGCACCGGCACGCGCGCCTCGCGCTGCACGCGTTCGCACCAGCGATTTGCCGCCGCGCGGGATGATCAGGTCGATCAGCCCGGCGGCGGCCAGCATGGCGGCGACATAGGCGCGGTCGGTGCCGGGGGCGATCTGCACCGCGGCCTCCGGCAGGCCGGCGCGCGCAGCCCGTCGGTCAGCGCGGCGTGGATCGCGCGCGGCGCTGTGCGCGCTGTCGGACCCGCCGCGCAGGATCACCGCGTTGCCGGATTTCAGGCAGAGCGCGGCGGCGTCGGCGCCGACATTCGGGCGGCTTTCGTAGATCATGCCGATCACGCCGATCGGCGCGGCGATGCGGTGGATGCGCAGCCCGTTCGGCCGCGTCCAGTCGGCCAGCGTCGCGGCCGAGCGGATCGGGCAGGGCGGCGACGTCCTCGAGGCCCTGCGGCCATCGCTTCGACGCGCGGCCGGGGTCAGCGCCAGGCGGTCGCGGAAGGCGGCGCCGGCGGATGAAGGCGGCGAGGTCGGCCGCGTTGGCGGCCAGGATCTCCGGCGCGCGCGGCGCGCAGCGGCGGCGGCCATGGCCCGCAGCGCCGCGTCACGCTCGCGGCGGCGGGCTGCGGGCGAGCACGTGCGGGCGGCGTCGCGGGCAGCGGCGGCGGCACGCTGAAGCTGCTGGGTGGGTTCGGTGTCGATGTGCATGGCGTTTCAACCAACTGTCTTATTATGGCGCCGGACGCGCCGGAGACCAACGGCAGGAGACGCGCAGGTGGCAAGCGCGGCGGGAAAGGCGGGGGGACGGAGGGGTGCCGGCCGCGCCGCGTGCGACCGGCATCCGGGCCATCCGGCGCGTGGAATAACGAAGACGTTAATGGATCGTGATCGGGGGATCAACCGACGGCGCCCGAGCCCAGCGCCCCTCGCGCGCGCCGCGTCGCACCTCTCCCGCGGCGCGGGAGAGGTCGCCGGGCGCAGCCCGGCGGGTGAGGGCATGAGGCACGGGCCGGCATGTCCTATCGGCGGCCCGCGGTGCGACCAGGCGGCGTCATCAGAACGTCATGCGCGCCGGCCGGATTTCCGGCTAGGTCGCGGCCCGTATTTGGTCACTCTTTGCCGAGGTGTCATGCGTCATCGCACCAATCGACTGGCTCCCGCCGCCGGGGCGCTCTGCGCCGGCCTTCTGATCAGTGCGCTCGCCGGGCCCGGCGCCGCGTCCGCCGCCGCCCCGGCGGGCGCGGTGGCGCCGGCCGGCCTGGCCGGGCCCAACCCGGCCGACGCGGCCCGGACCGCGACGCCGATCAAGCACCTGGTCGTGATCTACGACGAGAACGTCTCGTTCGATCATTACTTCGCCACCTACCCGAAGGCCGCCAACCCGCCGGGCGAGCCGCGCGTTCGTCGCCGCTGCCCGGCACGCCGCGCGGTCGACACCCTGGTCGCCGCGCATCTGCTGACGCAACAACCCCAACTTCACCAACACGGCGAACGGCGCCGACGCGGCCGAGCCGTTCCGGCTCGATCGCACCCAGGCCGCCACCGCCGACCAGAACCACGCCTACACCGCCGAGCAGCAGGCCTATGACGACGGCACGCGCCGATCTGTTCCCGAAATACACCGGCAAGGCGCACGCCCGGCGGCGTCGGCGCCTTCGGCACCAAGGGCCAGGTGATGGGCTATTACGACGGCAACACCGTCACCGCGATCTGGCACTACGCGCAGCATTTCGCGATGAGCGACAATGCCTATACCGACACCTACGGTCCCTCGACGCCCGGGCGCGCTGGAAGTGGTGTCCGGCCAGACCAACGGCATGCAGATCGTCGCCACCACCAAGAAGCCGTCCACCGTCGACCGCCGTGTCCTACTACATCAACGACGGCCAGGGCGGGCTGACGATGATCAACGACGTCGATCCCGGCGTATGACGTCTGCTCCAAGCCCACCGACCAGGTGATGATGACCGGGAAGAATATCGGCGACCTGCTGAACGCCGCCGGCATCACCTGGGGCGGCTTCATGGGCGGCTTCGACCTTGCCGGCCAACAACCCGAACGGCACCACCGGCTGCAAGCGCAGCACCCACTCGGCGGTGGTCGGCGCGCAACGTCGTCGACTACATTCCGCACCACAACTGGTTCCAGTACTACGCGTCCACCGCCAACCCGACGCATGCGCGGCCCGCGCGCGCTCGCCGGCGATCGGCTACAGCTTCGAGCATGACGGCAAGACCCCGGATCCGGCCAACCACGAGTACGGGCTGGCGGATTTCTACGCGCGCGGTGAATGCCGGCAACTTCCCGGCGGTCTCCTACATCAAGCTGCCCGCGTATCAGGACGGCCACGCCGGCTATTCCGATCCGCTGGACGAGCAGGCGGGCGTCGTGCGCCTGATCAACTTCCTGCAGCAGCCAGCCGGACTGGAAGAACACGGCGGTGGTCATCACCTGGGACGATTCGGACGGCTGGTACGACCACGCCTTCGCCAAGACGACGAACCCGTCCTTCGACACGCAGGCCGACCAGCTCGACGGGCCCGGCGTCTGCGGCAGCGGCACGCCGCTGCCGGGCGTGGACGGCAAGCCGGTGAACGGCCGCTGCGGCCCGGGCACGCGCCTTCCGTTCCTGGTGATCTCGCCCTGGGCGAAGCCCGAACCATGTCAGCCATACGCGAGATCACCCAGGCCTCGGTCGTGCGCTTCATCGAGGACAACTGGCTGCACGGGGAGCGGCTGGGCGGCGGCTCGTTCGACGCCACGACCGGCTCGATCATGGGCATGTTCGACTTCGCCCACGGCGGCGGCCAGGTCGCGCCGCTGTATCTCGACCCGGTGACCGGCATGCCGCTGCCGGCGCGCCGGTAGAGGCGACCGCCGGCGGATGCGGCTCGGTCGGATTTTGCTGGCCGGCCGGGCCGCCGCCGCTGGCTTCGGTACGGTGCCGGCCTGCTGCTCGCAGCCCTGGCCAGCGTCGGCGTCTTCGTGGCCCGCAGCCCGATCCCGGCCGGGACCTGGCTGGGCCATCCGCGGGCGAGCTTCCTGCTCGCGCAGGGGCAGAACCCGCATCCGGTGCGGCTGGTTCGCCCGCCGGTGGCGCCGCTGTCGGCGATGGCGCGGCTGGGGCGGCAGATTTTTTTCGACCCCAGCCTGTCGTCGTCGGGGCGGCTGTCGTGCTCGTCCTGCCACAGCCCGGCGCACGCCTACGGGCCGCCCGGCGCGCTGCCGGCGATGTTCGGCGGCCCGCATCTGACCCGCCAGGGCGTGCGCGCGGTGCCGTCGCTCATGTATCTGGAGCGGCAGCCGAATTTCAGCGTCGGCCCCGACAACGAGGAAAACGAGACCGTCACGCCTGGCGCAGCTCGCCGTGGCGGGGCCGCAGGCGGCGCGCGCGACCAAGACCGCGCAGGACACCGCGGCGACTGCCGCCAACCTGGTGCCGCAGGGCGGGCTGTTCTGGGATGGTCGGGCCGACACGTTGCAGGACCAGGCGATGGGCCCGCTGCTCAGCCCGTTCGAGATGGACGGCGGCAGCATCGCCCGGGTGGCCGGCCTGCTGCGACACGCACCCTACGCCGCACGCTTCATGCAGTTGTTCGGACCGTCGATCTTCGCCAGCCCCGGCATGGCCGTGTCGGAAGCCCTGTTCGCGGTCGCGCGCTACGAGATCGAGGACCCGGCCTTTCATCCCTACACGAGCAAGCTACGACTTCTGGCTGGAGGGCAAGGCGCGGCTGACCCCGGCCGAACTGCGCGGCTACCTTCTGTTCAACGATCCGCGCAAGGGCAATTGCGCCGCCTGCCATCTCGATCAGCCCACCCCGGACGGGCGGCCGCCGCTGTTCACCGACCATCAGTTCGAGGCGCTGGGCGCGCCGCGCAATCCCGCGCTGCGCGTCAATCGCGATCCGGCCTATTTCGATCTTGGCATCTGCGGGCCGTATCGCACCGACATGACGCGGCAGACCCAGTATTGCGGCCTGTTTCTCACGCCCACTCTGCGCAATGTCGCCACGCGGCATGTTTTCTTCCACAACGGCATCTATCATTCCCTGCGCCAGGTGCTGGATTTCTACGATTTCCGCGATACCGAGCCGGGGCGCATCTATCCGCGCGGGCCGGACGGCAAGATCGAGACCTTCAACGACCTCCCGGCGCGCGATCGCAGCAACATCGATCGGGTCGACCCGCCCTTCACCCTGAAGCGCGGCGATCGCCCGCCGCTGAGCGCGGCCGAGGAAGGCGACATCATCGCCTTCCTCGGCGCCCTGACGGACGGGTATCGACCGAAGCCGGGGCGCTGAGAGTTTGTGAATGAATGCCCGTCTTCCGCCGAAATCGCCCGGAAACCCGGGCATTTTCAACGGGCACTCATTCACGAGTTCGATTTCTTTTTCGCGCTCTGAGCGGCGCGCCCGCCGATTTGTGCCGGCGGCGCGCGGCGTGAGAACATGCGCCCCGCCCGCCCCGCCGCGCGGGGTCCCGGAAGGATGCCGCCATGCAAGCCGACGCCACCGACACCGTGCTCCGCCATGCCGACGCCACGCTCGCCGCCTCGCGCGCAGCGTTGTTCGACCTGCTGCGGATCCCCTCCATCAGCGCCCGACCGGAGCACGCGGCGGACTGCCGGCGCGCGGCGGAGTGGGTGCGGGACTTCCTGGGCGGGGTCGGGTTCACCGCCTCCCTCCGCCCCACCGCGGGCCATCCGATCGTGGTCGCGCACCATCCCGGACCGGCCGGCTACAAAGGGCCGCACGTGCTGTTCTACGGCCATTACGACGTGCAGCCGGTCGATCCGCTGGCGCTCTGGACCAGCCCGCCGTTCGAGCCGCAACTGGTCGAGGGTCCGCGCGGCCCGCGCTTCGTCGCCCGCGGCGCGGTGGACGACAAGGGCCAGGTGATGATGTTCCTCTCGGCCTTGCGCGCCTGGCACGACGCCGGCGGCGGCGTCCCCGCCCGCATCACCGTGCTGCTGGAAGGCGAGGAGGAGGTCGGCAGCCTCAACCTCGATCCGTTCCTGGAAGCCAACAAGGCCGAGCTTGCCGCCGACCTCGCGCTGATCAGCGACACCGGCATGCGGGACGTCGACACGCCGGCGATCACCACAAGGCTGCGCGGCCTCGTCTATACCGAGGTGACGTTGCGCGCGGCGAAGCGGGATCTGCATTCCGGGCTGTTCGGCGGCTCGGCACGCAACCCGATCAACGTGCTGTGCTCCGCGCTGGGCGGGCTCGCCGACGCGGCGGGACGGATCCAGGTTCCCGGCTTCTACGACGCGGTGAAGCCGGTCAGCGCGGCGCAGGCGGCGGAATGGCAGGCGATGGGGTTCGACGAGGCGGCGTTCCTCGGCGACATCGGCCTGCGCCTTCCCGCCGGCGAGCAGGACCGGCCGGCGCTGGAACGGCTGTGGGCGCGGCCGACCGCGGATATCAATGGCATCTGGGGCGGCTACACCGGCCCGGGGTCGAAGACCGTGATCGCGGCGGAGGCGTTCGCGAAGGTTTCGTTCCGGCTGGTGCCGGATCAGGACCCCGAGGCGATCGCGGACGGGTTCCGCCGCTTCCTCGCCGCACGGGTGCCGGCGGACACGGTGGTGGAGGTCGCGGTACTGAGCGCGGCGCCGGGGATCGAGATCGCCGCCGACAGCCCGTATGTGCGCAGCGCGCGGGAGGTGCTGGCCGAGGAATTCGGCCGGCCGGCCCTGCTGATGGGCAGCGGTGGCTCGATCCCGGTGGTCTCGTCCTTGCGCCGGGTGCTCGGGATCGACAGCCTGCTGATGGGCTTCGGGCTGGACGACGACCAGGTGCACAGCCCGAACGAGAAGTTCGAGCAGCGCTGCTTCCACCACGGCATCCGCTCGCACGTGCGGCTGCTGGGCAGGTTCGGCGGGTAAGGCGATTTCTCCCTCCCCCTTGCGGGGGAGGGAGAAGGGTCAGCCGTTCACTTTCACCCGCAACTCCGCCCAGCGGTCGAGGATCGGCAGCACGTCCGCGGCCGGCGATGACGGCAACGCCACGGTCACGCGCGCGACATCGAAATCGCGGAAGCGCTTCAGCGTGTCGAGGTCCTCCTTGGCGGAAAACATGCTGATCGGCAGGGTGGCGGGGTCGCGCCCGGCCTCCTGCGCCATCTGGCGGAACAGCGGGATCTGGTCGGTGACGTCGCCCCGGCCGGCGATCGGGATCCAGCCCTGCCCGTAACGGATCGCGCGGCGCGCGGCGTGCGGGAAGGCGCCGCCCACGATCACCGGCGGGTGCGGCTTCTGCACCGGCTTGGGCCAGGTCATCATCGGGTCGAACTTCACGAACTCGCCGTGGTACTCGGGCTTCGATTTGGTCCAGATCTGCACCATCGCTTCGATCTGCTCGCGCATCTTCTTGAAGCGGGTGGCGAACGCGGTGCCGTGGTCTTCCATCTCCTCGGCGTTCCAGCCGCCACCGATGCCGAACAGGAAGCGCCCGCCGCTGATCTGGTCGAGCGAGGCAACCAGCTTCGCGGTCTGGATGGTGTCGCGCTGGATCACGAGGCAGATGCCGGTGCCGAGCATCAGCCGTTTCGTCACCACCGCGGCAGCGGTGAGCGTGACGAAGGGGTCGAGCACGTCGTAATAGGGCTTCGGGAGGTCGCCGCCGCCGGGATAGGGGGAGCGGCGGGAGGTCGGGATATGCGAATGCTCCGGTGCCCAGAGCGATTCGAAACCGCGCGCCTCCATGGCCGGGCCCAACTCCACGGGCGTGATTGAAGAGTCGGTGAAGAAGATCGAAGCGCCGAAATCCATGGTGGGTCTCCCTGGCCGTGCTGTCCCGCGGAGGCTAGCGCGGTTTGCCGTCGGCACGCCAATCGGGTTTCATCGCCCGGCCCGGCGTCCGTGGGGCGGATGGGGCCGCGCCGGGGTGCCCGGTCAGGAATAATGGGGCCGGGAATAGTGGTGCCGGGAATGGAGGCAAGGCGATGCCGTTCGATGAAACCAATGGGCGCCCGGGTCGGCGGTCCTCGCGCAACGTGCTGGGCGGGATCCTGGAACTGTGCTCGACCCGGCCGCTGACCGGGTTCTTCCGCAACGGCTGCTGCGACACCGGCCCGGAGGATATCGGCAGCCACACGGTCTGCGTGGTGATGACGGCGGAGTTCCTGGCGTTCAGCAAGCAGGCCGGCAACGACCTGTCCACGCCGCACCCGGAGTTCGGCTTCCCCGGCCTCAGCCCCGGCGACCGCTGGTGCCTGTGCGCGCCGCGCTGGCAGGAGGCGCTGGCGGCCGGGATGGCGCCGGGGGTCGTGCTGGCGGCGACGGCGGAGGGCGCGCTCGAATACTGCACGCTTGCGGATCTGCGGCGGTTCGCGGTGGCGGCGGGGGAATAGAACCCGGCTGCTGCGCGGGCGTCAGACCGCGCGGCGCGTGCGGCGCCGGCCGAACGGGACCAGCAACGACAGGGCGACGACATACAGGAACACCGCGACGTAGATCGCAGTGAACACCCACATGGGGAGATCCCAGTAGATGAGACCATCGACAACCCGCATGACCAGCGGCGCTGCGGCCCGCCCGGTCAGCTCGTCCTGCCAGAGCGTCAGGAAGCACGCCCGCCCCGCCAGCGCCTGACCCGCGACCACGGCCAGCAGCGCCAGGTGCAGCAGGCGCAGCAGGCGCAGCAGGCGCAGCCAGACGATGCGCACGAGGCGCCAGCCGCGCCAGGCCCCGACGGGGATGAGGATCAGCCCGGCGACATTGAACGCGATCACGACGAGATGGAGCGCCAGGATCGCTTCGGCCAGAAGGGTCGCGCGCATGGCGGTCAGGGGTGCCAGACGGCGGGCCGCGACGCGAGCCTCTCTTCAGGCGCGGCGGGGCAATCGCCTGAACCGGAAAATCGGATGGCACCTCTCCCGGTGGCACCTCTCTCGCCGGGCAGAAGAGCCGGGCAGGAGAGGTGACGAGCCGCGCGATTGCTCCGCCACGCCGCCCCGCCGGTTGCGTGCGCTCCGGCGCTGCCGGACACTGGGGCGTCTGATCAGGAGGGGGCCCATGATCCGGGGACCAGCATGAGCGAACCAGGCATTTCGCACGCCATCGACGCACGCGGCGTCGCAACCGTCACGATCGCCAACGCGGGCAAGCTCAATACCTTGACGCCCGCACTGATGCAGGCGTTCGTCGCCGCGGTCGACGATCTCGCCGCAGTACCCACCCTGCGCGCCGTCGTGCTGCGCGGCGCCGGCGCACGCGCCTTCATCGGCGGCGCCGACATCGAGGTGATGGCCGCGCTGGATGCCGCCGGTGCGCGCGCGTTCATCACCCAGATCCATGCGTGCTGCGCCGCGCTCCGCCGCTGCCCGGTGCCGGTGATCGCCAGGCTCAGCGGCTGGACCCTGGGGGCGGGGCTGGAGATCGCCGCCGCCTGCGACCTCCGCATCGCCGCTACCACCGCCCGGTTCGGGATGCCGGAGGTGCGGATCGGCATCCCCTCGGTGGTGGAGGCCGCGCTGCTCCCCGGTCTGATCGGCTGGGGCCGCACCCGCCGGCTGCTGCTGACCGGGGAGACGATCGACGCGACGCAGGCGCTGGCCTGGGGCCTGGTCGAGCAGATGGTGGCGGCGGACATGCTGGATCGGGCGGTCGAGCAGACGGTCGGCAACATCCTTGCCGGCGGCCCGCGGGCGATCCGCCTGCAGAAGGAACTGATCGCCGCCTGGGAGGAACTGCCGCCCGAGGCCGCAATCGCCCGCGGCGTCGAAAGCTTCGTCCACGCCTGGGACAGCGACGAGCCGGCGCGCATGATGGCGGCGTTCCTGGAGGCGATGCGCGGCCGCAGGCCCGCATAGCCGGCGCCGGCGCGGCGGCATACTGTTCCGACCATGGGCTACCGGCCCGTCGTCTTCATCGTCCTCGGCGCTGGCGCGCTGGCCGGGATGCTCGCCGTCGTGGTCCGCTGGCTCGTCCCGGTCGTGGTACCGCAGATGAGCGCGAGGCGCGCCGGCGCCCTCCGCAGATGGGGGCGGCAGATCGCCCTGCTGATCCCTCTGACGGGACTGCTCGTGCCTGGCCATGCCGGCGCGGTCCGCGCCGACGCGCTGGTGCAGGTGGCGCCGCACCGCGCCGGCCTGCGCCCGGGGCGAAGCGGGCCGCCGCTGCTCGGCTATCTGGCGCGCCCCGCCGGCCCCGGACCCTTCCCCGCAGTGGTGGAGCTGCATGGCTGCGGTGGGATGTCGGCGCATGACGTCGCACTCGCCGCGATGCTGCGGTCCTGGGGATACGTGGCGCTGGTGCTCGACAGCCTGGGCGGCGCGAATACCTGCCAGCATTCCGGCGGGGCCCTCGGCGAAGCGTTCGATGCCTATGCGTCGCTGCGCTACCTGTCAGGCCGCGCGTTCGTGGACCGTCGGCGGATCGCCGTGCTGGGCGAATTGATGGGCGGGGTGGCGGTGCTGCAGATCGTGGAACGCGGGCTGATGGAACAGCTCTTCCCGGAGCATTTCCGCGCCGCGGTCGCCTACTACCCGCAATGCCGGTATGCGAGCGGGATAATGATCGTTCCGACCTTGATCCTGGTCGGCGATCGCGACGACTGGGCGCCCGCGCAGGCCTGCCGCGCCATGCTCGCGCGCCGCGGCGGCAAAGGCGCGCCCGTGCGGCTTGTGGTGCTGCGGGGGGCAACGCACGCGTTCGATTTCCCCGAGCCCCGGCGGCGTTATCTCGGCCACCTGTTGGAATACGATCCGGACGCCACCCGCGCCGCCGCGGCACAGGCGCGCGCGTTCCTGCAGGCGGTCTTCGCCGCCCGGCCCGCTTTGCCCCCGACGAGGCCAGGCGGTACTGTCGCGCCGAAATAGCGCGCCGGAAACGCGGAGATGGGTGCGGCACGTCCGCTCCCCGCCGCCCGGGGAAGCGTTCCGCGCGCGCGACCGCAAGCTGCTGGTATGCAAGCGTGCGCTGCGCACCATCGGACCCAGGGAGGGAACATGATCCGTTACGATCTTGCCGGCCGCACCGCGCTGGTGACCGGCGCCGCCTCCGGCATCGGCTTCGCCACCGCGCGCATGCTGGCGCAGAACGGTGCCACCGTGGCGGTGAACTTCCTGCCCGACGACCCGCGCGGCGCGGAGGCGGTGGGCAGGCTCGCCGCCGAAGGGTTCAAGGCCATCGCCGCACCCGGCAACGTCGGCAGCGCCGGGGATGCGGAGCGGATGGTGGCGGCGGCGGTCGATGGTCTCGGCCGGCTCGACCTGCTGGTGAACAATGCGGGTACGCCGGGGACGACGCGGCGGATCCCGCCGGCCGAGCTCGACGCCATCACGGAAGAATTGTGGGCCAGCCTGCTGTCGGTGAACCTGCTCGGCGTGTTTCGCTGCGCCCACGCTGCGGCGCCGGCACTGAAGGCGGCGGGCGGCGCGATCGTCAACACCGCCTCCATCGCCGGGCTGGGGCGCGCCGGGTCCAGCCTGGCTTATGGCGCCACCAAGGCGGGGGTGGTCAGCCTGACGCAGAATCTGGCGCGCGCGCTGGGGCCTTCGGTGCGGGTGAACGCCATCGCCCCCGGTGCGGTGGACAGTTCCTGGATGGTCGATTGGACCGCGGAGGAACGCCACCGCTCGATTGAGAACGCGGCGCTCAAGCGCCGCTGCACGCCGGAAGATCTGGCGGAGGTGATCCTGTTCCTCGGCTTCGGTGCGGCGATGGTGACCGGGCAGACGATCGTGGTGGACGGCGGGCTGACCCTGTAGCGGGCGGGACCGTCAGGCCTCCGCCAGCAGCCGGCTGGCCAGCGCGATCACGCGGTGCGCCTCGTGCCAGAGGCCGAACGCGTCCAGCGCGTCGAGCCGCGCCCACACGGCTTCCCCCACGTCCGATCCGGCGCGGGGCTCGCCCGCGTGCCAGCGGGCGGCGAAGTCGATGATCGTGTAATGGTAGTGCACGCGGCCGATGGGGTCGGGGCGGATGTTGTCCACCACGGCGGCGAGGTGCAGCGGGCCGACCGTGACCCCGGTTTCTTCTTCCAGTTCGCGCCGCGCGGCCTGTTCCACCGTCTCGCCCAGCTCCTGCGCGCCGCCGGGCAGGCTCCAACTGCCGATGTTGGGGGGCTTGGCGCGGCGGATCAGGAGGACGTGCGCGTCCTTGAGCACGACGATGCCGATGCCGACGATCGGGCGCGGCGGGTATTCGCGATCGCTCATGCGGCGGGCGGGGGAGCGGCGGGCGGGGAAGCGGGCACCGGCGGGGTCTCCTGGCAGGATCCATTCCGACCGGTGGGCCGGCGGTGGACATGTGGCCGCCATAGTGGTTCAGGCCGGCCGTGCAGGCCAGACCGGCGCAGCGGGAGTGGGGCACAGCCCCGGCGTTCGGCTTGACTCCCCCGAACCCCCGGCGTTTCTCTCCCCGCCCTTCCGACCCCCCTCCTGACCCGAGAGCAAACCCGCGATGCACGCCTATCGCACCCATACCTGCGGCGCGCTGCGCGCCGCCGATGCCGGGCGGACCGCGCGCCTGTCCGGCTGGGTGCACGCGCAAGCGCGACCATGGCGGGCTGTTGTTCATCGACCTGCGCGACCATTACGGCATCACCCAGTGCGTGTTCCCCGCCGGCAGCCCCGCCTTCGCCGCCGCCGACGCCGCTCCGCCCGGAGAGCGTCGTCACCGTCACCGGCACCGTGGTGCCGCGCGCGCCGACGGCACGGTGAACCCGCGCCTGCCCACCGGGGAGATCGAGCTGCGCGTCGAGATGCTAGAGGTGCAATCCGCCGCCGAGGTGCTGCCGATCCAGGTGGCGGGCGAGGAGAAATATCCGGAAGACCTGCGCCTGACCTATCGCTTCCTCGACCTGCGGCGCGAGAAGCTGCACCGCAACATCATGCTGCGCGCCGGCGTGATCGCCTCGATCCGCCGCCGCATGATCGACGCCGGCTTCACCGAGTTCCAGACGCCGATCCTGACCGCGTCAGTCGCCCGAGGGCGCGCGCGACTTCCTGGTGCCGGCGCGGCTGCACCCGGGCAAGTTCTACGCCCTGCCGCAGGCGCCGCAGCAGTTCAAGCAGTTGCTGATGGTCGCGGGCTTCGACCGCTATTTCCAGATCGCGCCCTGCTTCCGCGACGAGGCCGCGCGCGCCGACCGTTCGCCCGGGCGAGTTCTACCAGCTCGATTTCGAGATGAGCTTCGTCACCCAGGACGACGTGTTCGCCACCATCGAACCGGTGATCGCCGGCGTGTTCGAGGAGTTCGCCGCCGGCCGCGCGGTGAGCCGCGCCGCCGTTCCTGCGCATCCCCTACGACCAGCGCGCTGGCTGGATTACGGCACCGACAAGCCCGACCTGCGCAACCCGCTGCGCATCAGCGACGTGACCGCGCAGTTCGCCGGATCGAGCTTCGGCCTGTTCGCCCGCATCGCCGCGTCGGGCGGCGTGGTGCGCGCCATCCCTGCGCCGGGCGCCGGCGGCGCAGTCCGCGCAGCTTCTTCGACAAGCTGAACGACTGGGCGAAGGAGCAGGGTGCCGGCGGGCTCGGCTACATCATCTTCGACGCGGAGGGCGCCAAAGGCCCGATCGCGCGCAACCTGGAGCCGGAGCGGGCGGCGGCGATCCGCGCCGCCTGCGGCCTGCGGCGCCGGGCGACGCGGTGTTCTTCGCCGCCGGCAAGCCGGACGAGGCGTGCGAAGTTCGCGGGCGCCGTGCGCACCAGGCTCGGCACCGACCTCGGGCTGGTGGAGCAGGGCGCGTTCCGCTTCTGCTGGATCACCGATTTCCCGATGTACGAGCTGAACGAGGAAACCGGGCAGATCGACTTCAGCCACAACCCGTTCAGCATGCCGCAGGGCGGGCTGGAGGCGCTGAACAGCGCAGGACCCGCTGACCATCAAGGCGTTCCAGTACGACATCGTCTGCAACGGCGTCGAGCTGTCCTCGGGCGCGATCCGCAACCACCGTCCGGACATCATGCTCCGCGCGTTCGAGATCGCCGGCTATCCGGCCGCCGGAGGTGGAAGCGCGCTTCGGCGGCATGCTGAACGCGTTCCGCTACGGCGCCCCGCCGCACGGCGGCTCGGCGCCGGGGATCGACCGCATCGTGATGCTGCTGGCCGACGAGCCCAACATCCGCGAGGTGATCCTGTTCCCGCTGAACCAGCAGGGCGCAGGATCTGATGATGGGCGCGCCGGCGCCGGTGACGCCGGCGCGGCTGAAGGAGCTGTCGCTCAAGCTCGACCTGCCGGTGAAGGTGAAGGCCCCCTGATCCCGCCGGCCGCCGCGGTGGCCGGAACCTGGGCGCAGAGGTTTGGCCGATCCCCTGCGCACCCGTGCAGCGCACGACGTCGCTGCCCCGTTTCCGCTGGGCCATCTTGGTCCGCGGCGGCACTGTCGGTCGCGGCGGCGGGGGCGAGAATTCCCGACCGACCGCGCCGCCGGTGGTCTGTGACGCGACGCCCGGCGCTGCTGCGGCTGAAGCCGCCGTTCGGTTTTCCGCCGTGCCGTCGCCAGGCCCTCGATGCGCCCCATATGCAAGCACGGCTGGCCCCATCCGCCCGTCACTGGCGGGACCCCATATCCCCCCGTATCGTCGCCTTCCCTCCGCACCCGGAGTTCCCGATGCGCCGTCTGGCCGTGCTGGCTGCCCTGCTCCTGCTCGCCCTGCCCGCCGCGGCGGAGGTGCCGCCCATCCACCTGGTCGCGCACCAGGCGCTGTATCGCCTCACCCTGAAGAACGGCCGCGACCAAGTGATCGGCGCCACCGGCATCATGGGCTACGAGGTCATCGACGCGTGCCGCAGTTGGACCGTGCGCCAGCGGCTGGACATGACGCTCACCAATACCGCGGGCGACACCACCCACCTCGTGTCCGACTACACGACGAACGAGGCGAAGAACGGCCTCACCCTCCGCTTCCACACCACCCAGAGCAGCGACGGTGCGACCACCAGTCGGACCGAAGGCGAAGCCCGGCTGGATCGCCCGGGCGGACCCGGTGTCGCCGACTACGCCCAACCGGAGGTGAAGCAGGTCGCCCTGCCCGCCGGCACCCTGTTCCCGATGGCGCACACGGCGGCGGTGATCCGCGCCGCCGAGGAAGGCCGCAAATTCTTCACCCTGCCGGTGTTCGACGGCACCGACGACACCGGCGCCGAACTCAGCAGCATCGTCCCGCTCGCCCGCCGCACCCCGACCCCCGGACCGTGGCCGGCGCTGGCCGCGCTGCCCAGCGTGGTCGTGCACATCGCCTTTTTCGGTACCGCGCCGACAGACATCCTGCCCGACTACGAGGTGGGCATGCGCTACTGGACCAACGGCGTCGCCGACAACCTCCGCATGGACTTCGGCGATTTCGTGATGGCGGGCAAACTGATCGGCTTCCGGCCGCTGCCGAGCCGGTGCTGATCCCGCTTGGGCGGGGCGTTTGGGGCTAGGGAAGAAGGCCAGGGGGCTTTGCCCCCTGGACCCCCACCAGGGAACTCGTTCCCTGGACCCATTCTACTTTGTTCCGAGTGTGTGGGGGGTGTCTCGAGTCCGGGCCGGGACTGCGCGGGGAGGGCGGCGGAGGCGGGCAGACGCCATGGCGCCTGCCCGCCTCCGCCGCCCTCCCCGCGCAGTCCCGGCCCGGGACTCAAGACACCCCCCACACACTCGGAACAAAACGGAGGGGTTCCAAGGGCGAGCCCTTGGCGGGGTCCAGGGGCAGAGCCCCTGGCCTTCTTCAAACACCCCCCGGATCGGGGTCACGGCGGCGGCGCGAGCAGCAGGCGGTTGGCGTGTTCCAGCGCGTGGAACGTCTCCGACCAGGCGCGGGCGAAGGCGGCGGGGGTGGTCCCGCGCGCTTCGAGCGTCGCGGCGATGGCGCCGACGGTGCGCGGTGCCGTCGACCAGGCGAAGGATGGCCGGCGCCAGCGCCGGCAGCGCGCACCGGCACGCGCAGCCCGTCGAACAGCAGGGTCAGCGCCGCCGTCCGGGCTGGATGAAGCCGGCCAGCTCCTCCCCGGGCACCTCGCGCGCCGACCGGCACCGCGGCCGGGTCGCGCGGATCGGCGCGCACGCACGGGCTCGGACGTGCGGCGGCAGTAGAGCGACGTGGACGCACATGTTGCCGGCCAGCGCCTCGGCCAGCGCGGCGCGCGCCGGTCGGATCCAGCGCTTCGGCGCGGGCGCGCAGCCGCGGGTCGGGCAGCAGCGGCAGCGGGTCGTAGCGCAGCGGCTCCATCCAGGCGGTGACCTCCAGCCCGGCGCTCGGCCAGCAGCGCGGCGAGTTGCGGCACGGTGAAGGCGCGGTCGCGCGGGTTCAGCAGCAGGTCGTACACGCCGGCGTCGCCGCCGCTGATGTGGTCGCTGGAAGTTGCGGTTGAAGCGCAGCCAGGCGGTCTCCGGCAGGTGCCGCAGCACGCGCCGCGCGACGTCCGAGGCGCGCCGGCGGCGGCTTCGTCCGCCGGCGCGAGCAGGCGCAGCGCGTCCTGCAGCATGTAGACGCCGGTGCGCCCGTGCGGCGCGTAGACCATCAGCCCGAGCCCGCCGCCCGGCGCCAGCACCGACGGTCAGCGCGCGCAGTCCCGCCGCCGGGTCGGGCAGGTGGTGCAGCACGCCGCAGCAGTCGATGTAGTCGAACGGCCCGAGGCCGGAGCCGGGCAGGTCGAGCAGCGAGCGCTGCTCCCAGACGATGTTGCTCAGCCCCCGCACCGCCGCCCGCGCCTGCGCGATCCGCAGCGCCGCGGCGGAGCGGTCGAGCCAGGTCACGCTGCCCGGCCCGCCCCGCGCGGGCCATCTGCTGGGCCAGCATGATGCGTCGCGTCCCCGGTGCCGCCGCCGGCGATCAGCGCGTGCAGCGGCGGCGACGGCCGGGCGGGTGGCGCCGAACACCCAGTAGTCGACCTCCCGCAGGTGGCCGGGGCTGCCGACGATCAGGCGCTTGGCCTCCTCGCGCGGGTCGCGCCTGCGGGTAGGGGTAGGCCTCGTACTGGGCGGCGAGCCGGGCGTCGGTTGCGTCGGTCATGCGCAGCGGCATAGACCGCCGCCATGCAGGGCACCAGCGCGCGCGGCTATTTCGGCATCGGCGTGGAGGGCGTGTCCAAATCCGCCAATGTCGGCGCGCTGCTGCGCACGGCGCACGCGTTCGGCGCCGCGTTCTGCTTCACGATCGGCGCCGGCTGGGATGCGCGCGCCGCGCGGCTGGCCGACACCGCCGACACGCCGGCGCACGTGCCGCTGTGGCGCTTCGCCGATTTGGACGCGCTGGCGCTGCCGCAGGGCTGCGCGCTGGTGGGCGATCGAGCTGCTGGACGACGGCGACCGAGCTGCCGTCGTTCCGCCACCCGCTGAACGCCGCCTATGTGCTGGGGCCGGAGCGGGCCGGGCTGTCGCCGGCGCTGCTCGCGCGCTGCCGCCACGTGGTGCGGATCCCGACGCGGTTCGCGCTGAACCTGGCGGTGGCCGGGGCGCTGGTGCTGTACGACCGGCTGCTGCAGCACGGGCGGTTCGCCGAGCGGCCGGTGGGGAACGCAGCGGCGACGGCGGTCGCAGCGGCCGAAGCGACGGGATCGCCGGCCCGCCACGGCCCTCCGCGATTCCGGCGCGTGGTGCCGGACTGGGCCGGCGGGACGGCGGCGAAGGACGAGCCGGCGGGGTAGGCAGGCCTTGGTGCGGGTTAGAAGCTGTCCAGGTGGCCTTCTTGACGTCAGTTGTCGAATATGACAACATGCCGGGGATGGCGAGGAACACCCGCCCCATAGGCTGGTTGAAGGGGGCTCGAAAGGATTTCGAGGACTTCCCGCTCGGGGCGCAAATCGAGATGGCGCGGGCGCTCACGATCCTGGCCGAGGGTCGGATGCCGGACATCGCCAAGCCGTTGATCGGCTTCGGCTCGGGTGTCATGGAGCTGACGCTGCGGCATCGCGGCGATGCGTTCCGGGTCGTCTATGCGTTGCAGATCAACGATGACATCTGGGTGTTGCACGCGTTCCAGAAGAAATCGAAGTCAGGGATCAAGACCCCGAAGCAGGACATCGATCTGATCCATGAGCGGCTGAAGCGGTTGCGGGAGATGCTGAAATGAGCGACAATAGCGAGATCATTCGCGGGAGCGGCAATCTTTTCCGTGACCTCGGCCATCCCGACGCCGATCGGGAGCAACTGCGTGCCCTGCTAGCCGCCCGGATCATCGGCGTGCTCGACGACAGAAAGCTGACGGTGCGGGCCGCGCAGGATCTGACGGGCGTCGCGGCAGCGGATTTCTCCCGCATTCGCAGGGCCAATCTTGGCCGCTTCACCATCGACCGGCTGATGACGATCTTGGCGCGGCTCGGGCAGGAGGTCGAAGTGACGGTCACCACCCATCCACGGCAGACGGCTGCGACCCCGGCGGAGCTGCGGCCGTGAGCCACGCCGCGGCGGCGGTGCATGTACGTCACTCACCATCGTAGCAACATGCAGGGCTGAGGAAATCGGCGGGCTCCATTTCGATATCAGGCACATCAACACCCTGGCCTGGTACGATGCCGCCGGCCTTGCCCGCGACCTTTCTCGCCGCATTCGTGCCGTCGTTGGCGACGGCCCGGGCCGTGTCGACACGCCATAGGTCTCGGCGGCGCGCCGTGCCTCTCGGCGGTCGGGTGCTCGGGCGCCTGCTCCGGCAGGGATGACGCCGGTGCGCCTTGTCCCGCCCGTCGTGGCGCCGTATCTGTGCGCCCATGCACGCACCGCTCCATCGTCCCTGTTCGCTCGCCGCGCTGCTCGCCGTGGCGGTGTCCCTGACCTTCGCCCCGGCGCTGGCACCGCCGGCTGCCGCCGCGCCGCGCCATCCGGCCGCCGCCGCGGCGCCGAAGGAGCTCGGCGCGTTCGGTGCGTGGATCGCCGCCACCCATGGGCTCGGGCACGACAAGCTCTGCTACGCCTTCACCCGTGCCAACGGGCAGGACGCGGCGACCGGCACCGGTCCGGTACTCAGCATCACCGACCGGGCGACCGGCCGCGATCAGGTCGCGGTCAGCGGCGGCCCTCTGTATCCCAAGGGCGCGGGGGTGATGATGGAGGTCGGGCAGACGGCGCTCGATTTCTACACCTCGGGCCATGACGCCTTCGCCCGCGACGGCCACGCGGCGGCGGCGGCGTTCGAGCGCGGCGCCTCCGCCGTGCTGCATCCGCCCGGCAAGGGCGCGCACCCGCTGACCTTCAGCCTGACCGGGTTTACCGCCGCGCATGCCGCGATCGCCAAGGCGTGCCCCGCGCGATGAGCCGCCCGGCGCCGCCCCGGCCGGCCTGATGTCCGCGGTAGCGGCGGCGCCGACCGAGGCCGTGCTGACGGCGACGGAGCGTGACCGCATCCTGGCGAAGTCGGCGCTGTTCGACCCGCCGCCGGCGCAGCTTGCCGACGGGCGGCGTGACCTGGTGGGCCTGTCGCGCGCGGAACTGACGGCGGAACTCGCCGCGATCGGCGAGGCGCCGTTCCGCGCCCGCCAGGTCTGGCACTGGATCTACCACCAGGGCGTGACCGACTTCGCCGCCATGTCACGATCGCCCGGCCCGCTGCAGGGCAAGCTCGCGGAGCGTTTCGTGATCGGCCGACCGCAGGCGGCGGTGGTGCAGACCAGCACGGACGAGACCCGCAAATGGCTGTTCCGCTTCCGCGACGGCCAGGAGGCGGAGACGGTCTATATCCCCGATCCGACAGGAGGACCGCGGCGCGGTCTGCATCTCCTCCCAGGTCGGTTGCACTCTGTCCTGCCGGTTCTGCCACACCGGGACGCAGACGGCTGACGCGCAACCTCGGCGCGGCGGAGATCGTCGGCCAGTTCATGGCGGCGCGCGATGCCTACGGCGAATGGCCGAGCCCGAAGGGGGAAACCCCGCGGCTGCTGTCCACCATCGTGCTGATGGGCATGGGCGAGCCGCTGTACAACTACGCCAACGTCGCCAAGGCGATGACGATCGTGATGGACAACGAGGGAATCGCGCCTGTCGCGCCGGCGCATCACGCTGTCCACCTCCGGCGTGGTGCCGATGATGGACCGGGCCGGGGCGGAGCTGGGGGTGAACCTGGCGGTGTCGCTGCACGCGGTGCGCGACGAGTTGCGCGACGAGCTGGTGCCGCTGAACCGCAAATATCCGATCGCCGAGCTGATCGCCGCCTGCCGGCGCTATCCGGGCGCGTCCAACGCACGGCGGATCACCTTCGAATACGTGATGCTGCGGGGGGTGAACGACAGCCTGGCCGACGCGCGGGAGCTGGTGCGGCTGATCGCCGGGATGCCGGCGAAGGTGAACCTGATCCCGTTCAATCCCTGGCCCGGGCAGCGCGTACGAGACCAGCACGCCGGCGGCGATCGACGCGGTTCGCGCGGATCGTGATGGATGCGGGGTTTTCCTCGCCGGTGCGCACGCCGCGCGGGCGGGACATCCTGGCGGCGTGCGGGCAGTTGCGGACCGAGGGCGGGGGACGGGTCGTCGCCTGAGTTGTGGCTGCCGGTGTGCGGCGTCGCGGGAACGGCCGTGGATCGTGGGAGCACGTAGGTGCCGCAGAAAACCATCGGGCTGATCGGGGGCATGAGCTGGGAAAGCTCGGCCGAATACTACCGGATCATCAACGAGCGGGTGCGCGACCGTCTCGGCGGCCTACACTCCGCGCGCTGCCTGATGTGGTCGTTCGACTTTGCCGATGTGGAATCCCTGCAGCATGCCGGCCGCTGGGACGACGCGACCGCCCTGATGATCGATGCGGCGCGCCGGCTCGAACGCGGCGGCGCCGATTTCGTCGTGATCTGCACCAACACGATGCACCGGATGGCCGATGCCGTGCAGGCGGCGATTTCGTTGCCGCTGCTGCACATCGCCGATCCCACTGCCGCGCGCATCCGCGCGGCCGGGCTGCGGCGCGTCGGCCTGCTGGGCACCGCCTTCACCATGGAGCAGGATTTCTACAAGGGACGATTGGCGGATCGGCATGGGCTGGACGTGCTGGTGCCCGGCGACGCGGACCGCGCCGAAGTCCATCGTGTGATCTACGACGAACTGGTGCAGGGACGCGCCGAACCCGCTGCGCGGCGGGCGTATCGCGCGGTCATCGCGCGCCTGGTGGACCGCGGTGCCGAGGCGATCATCCTGGGTTGCACCGAGATCATGCTGCTCGTTCGCCCCGAGGACAGCGCCGTGCCGCTGTTCGACACCACGGCCATCCATGCCGAAGCGGCTGTGGAGGAGGCGCTCTCCGGTCGTTAGGGGACGCAACCGATCAACCGGGCTGGGCGAAGACGGACGCGCGCTGATCGGCAGCCCGTTGGATCGCGTCGTCCTGACGCGCTTGGTTCGGCGTGTTGCCGCCGCAACTCCAGGACGGCATCGCCAAATCAACGTCGGGGCGTTGGTGGCGGCCCTGGCCTCCGACTTTCGCTCGAGCACACTTCGCCGGCATGACCGGCTCGCGCGCGCCCTGCGATGCGCGTTGCGGTACGTCCCGGACGCCGCCTCAGGCCGCGCGCATCGCCGCTGCCGCCCCCGCCTCGTGCCGCAGCAGCCACGCCTTGCGGGGCAGGCCGCCGCCGTAGCCCGTCAAGCTCGCATCCGCGCCGATCACCCGATGGCAGGGCACCACGATCGCGACCGGATTGGCGCCGTTGGCCAGCCCGACCGCGCGGCTTGCCGTCGGCATCCCGATCGTCGCCGCCAGCCGCCCATACGTCGTGGTCGTACCGGCGGGAATCTCCCGCAGCGCCGCCCGGACAAGCCGCTGGAACGCCGAGCCGCAGGTCCGGACCGGGATGGCATCGAGCGCGATGATATCACCCTCGAAATATGCCTCCAGCCCGCGGCGGACACCGTCGGCGACCCGGCCGTCGCTCAGCGCGTATGTCCCGTACTGCCGCCGCAGCAGACGGTGCATCCGCGCCTCGTAATCCTGGAAATCGAGCGCGTGCAGCGTCGCGCCGTCAGAGACCAGCAGAATCGTGCCGATCGGCGAGGCCATGCGGTCGAGCAACAGTCTCATGTGGCGTCTCCTTCAATCGTCTGCGCGCGCCGCCCCCGCCCGCCGCGTCGGACGCCCAGAGATGCAGCGCCGCATAGGCGCGCCACGGCCGCCAGGCGGCGGCATGGGCGGCCAATCCCCCCGGCGTCGGCCGTCCGGCCGGCGTCGCCATCGCCCGCAGCAGCCCGATATCGCCCGCGGGAAAGGCATCCGGCTCGCGCAGCGCGCGCATGGCGATGTACTGCGCCGTCCAGGCGCCGATGCCGGGCAGTGCGCACAGAAGCGCGATCGCCTCGTCGAGCCCCCGCCCGGGCTGGAACAGCCGTGGGTCGGCCGCGGCGGCTTGCGCCAGCGCGACGATCGCCGCCGCCCGCCGCCCCGGCATACCAATCGTGGCGGCGATGTCGCCCGCCTCCGCCAGCCGTTCGGGCGACGGGAACACATGGGTCAATCCGGCCAGCGCCGGATCGTTCGCCGGCGGCAGCGTCACCCCGTAGGTGGCGACCAGCTTCCCGGCCAGGGCGGTCGCCGCGCCGACGGTGATTTGCTGGCCGAGGATGCCGCGCACCGCGAGCTCGAACCCGTCCCACGCCCCGGGCACCCGCAGGCCGGGCCGCGCCGCAACGAGCCGCGCCATGGTCGGATCGGTGGCGAGATGCGCGCCGATCACGGAAGGATCGGCCCCAAGGTCGAACAGGTGGCGCAGCCGCGCCACGATGGCCGGCAGTGCCGTGACGACCGGGAACCGGATGGTGGCCGCGAGGCCCGCCCGCCCCGCCGCCGGACGGACGGTGACCGTGCCGACCGCGCCGCCAAGCGCGATGCTGCGCGTGTAGCTGTCGGGGCGGACGGACTCCACACCGCGGATCGCGCGGGCAGCGAGGAAGCCGATCAGCGCGTCCCAGTCGTACGGTGGCTTGAACGCCAGGATCAGGTCGATCGCCGAGGCGTGCGTCTCCGTCACGCCGGCGCGCCGGAGGCGCCCCGGGGGCCGCCCGTACAAGGTCCGGAACGTATCGTTGAACCGGCGCGTGCTGCCGAAGCCGGCAGCCAGCGCGACCTCGGTCATCGGCAGGGTCGTGTCGGTGATCAGTTGCTTGGCGAACAGCACGCGCCGGGTCTGGGCGATCGCCTGTGGCGTCGCGCCGAGATGGCGACGGAACAGCCGTCGCAACTGCCGCTCGCCGATGCCGAGCCGGGCGGCGAGCGCGTCCACCGGCCCCTCGGCCAGCGCGCCGGCGGCGATCAGCGCCATGGCGCGGGAGACGGTGGCGGCGGTGCCGTGCCAGGCGGCGAGGTCGGGCGAGGTTTCCGGCCGGCAGCGCAGGCAGGGCCGGAAGCCTGCCGCCTGCGCCGCCGCCGCGCTCGGCAGGAAGACGACGTTGGCGAGCTTCGGCGTCCGCGCCGGGCAGATCGGCCGGCAGTAGATGCCGGTGGTGCGGACGCCGATAAAGAACTGCCCGTCGAAACGGGCATCGCGCGTCAGCATGGCCCGGTAGCAGGCGTCGCGATCCAGATGCATGCCGCGCATCATGCCCCGTCGGGCTGATCGCTGCTCGCCATTTTCGGACCTGATTGGGCGTCACCTCTGAAAGAGGTCTTCGTGGCGGCCGTGCCGAACCCGGGACACGGCGAGCCGGGCGGGTCTCACGCACCGAACGGGTGATCGGCCCGGCGATCGAGATGCGCCGGGTCGTCCGGTCATTGGCGCGGCGGGCTCTCCCGATCAGCGCAATTCGGGAATCACCCACAGCGGCGCCTCGCCACGCGCCACCCGCTGCACGTTGTCGAATGCGTTGCGGAACCGGCTATACTGGTTGTCCCAGGTCGGCCCGGCATAGTGCGGGGTCAGGATCACGTTATCTAACCGGAACAACGGATTGTCCGCCGCCGGTGGCTCCTGGTCGAACACATCGAGCCCGGCGCCGGCGATGGTCCCGTCCGTCAGCGCCGCGTGCAGCGCCGTCTCGTCGATCACCGGCCCGCGGCTGGTATTGATCAGATACGCGGTCTTCTGCATCAGCTTCAGCTCCGCCGCGCCGATCATGTGCTTGGTGCGCGGGGTCAGCGGCACGTGCAGGGTCACGATGTCGGACGTGCGCAGCAGCTCGCCCAGCAGCCGGAACCGCACGCCGAGCGCGTCCGCCTGGTCCTCGGTCAGCCGCGCGATGTCGTAATATTGCACCGCCATGCCGAACGCGCGCGCGAGCCGCGCGGTCTTCTTGCCGATCGTTCCCAGCCCGACGATCCCGAGCGTCCGCCCGTGCAGTTCATACAGCCGCACATTGGCGACATCGTTGCCGCGCCAGCGCCCCGCGACCACGTTACCGTGCAGCCAGGTCAGGCGCCGGCACACCGCGAGCATCAGCAGCATCGCGTGCTCCGACACCGCGACCGAATTGGCGCCGCCGTTGTTGCACACCGGTACCCGCGCGTGGCGTGCCGCCTCGATATCCACCCGGTCGTAGCCGGCGGACAGAAGCTGCACCAGTTTCAGCTTCGGGCTGGCGCGGTAGAAGGCCGCGTCCATCGACGCCTCACCCAGGCCCACCAGGTATTCGGTCTCCGCCAGCGCGGCGTGGAACTCCGGGCTGCCGGCCGGTGCCACGACGATGTCGAAGCCGGCGGGGGCAAGCTCGCGCATCACGTCGAGCGCGCTCAGCGGGTTGGCGGTCACCAGGATGCGCGGGGCCATCTCGTCTCCTCCGGGTTCGTGATTGGGAGGAGCATAGCCGCCGCCGTCGTCGCCGCCCAGAGCGCGGGCGGATCGTCACGACGGCACCGCCGCATGGCACGCCGGTCCGTTGCGTCACCGGTTCGGTAGCGCCACGGGCGCCGTCACCTGCGCAAGGCAGATGCGCCCGCTACCCCCCGAGCCCGGCCACGAATCCCGCCAGCCCGACCAGCCGCGGCGTCGCCACCCGCGCCGCCGCCAGCACCGCCGCGACCGCGTCCACCGTTGCGCCCAGATCGTCGTTCACCACCACGTGGTCGAACTCCGCGCAATGCGCCATCTCGGCCTGCGCCAGCGCCATCCGCCGCGCCATCTCCGCCGGTCGCGTCACCGCCGCGGCCTTCCAGCCGGGCGCGCAGCGCAGCCAGCGACGGCGGCAGCAGGAACACCCCCACGACATCCCCCGGCAACGCGGCGTGCAGGCTGCGGAACCCCTGCCAGTCGATGTCGAAGATCATGTCCTGCCCGGCGGCCAGCGCCGCCTCCACCGGCGCGCGCGGGGTGCCGTAGCAGTCCCGCCCCAGCACGCGCGCCCATTCCAGCATCCCGTCCGCCGCCACCATCGCTTCGAACGCCACCAGGTCGCGGAAATGGTAGTGCACCCCGTCGCGCTCGCCCGGCCGCGGCGCGCGGGTGGTGACGCTGACCGACACGCCGCAGCCCCGGTTCGCGCGCCCGCAGCGCGCGCGCCACCGTGCTCTTGCCGGCCCCCGACGGGGCGGCGAGCACCAGGCACACCCCGCGCCGCGCGATCGCAGTCATGCGCCGGCCCCGCGTGCCGGATCATTCGATGTTCTGCACCTGCTCGCGCAACTGCTCGATCGTCGCCTTCAGCTTCAGCCCGGTGGCGGTCAGCGCGGCGGAGGCCGACTTGCTGCACAGGGTGTTGGCCTCGCGGTTGAACTCCTGCACCAGGAAGTCGAAACGCCGGCCGACCGCGCCGGCCTCGCGCCAGCAGTGCGCGCGCCGCGGCGATGTGGCTCGCCAGCCGGTCGAGCTCCTCGCGCACGTCGGAGCGGGCGGCGAGCAGCGCGACTTCCTGGGCGATCCGCTCCTCCGGCAGGGCGGGGTTTCGCCCAGCAGCGCGGCGACGGAGTCCAGCATCCGTGCACGCTGCTGCGCCGGCTGGTCCGCCGCCTCCCCGGTCGCTGCCGCGTGCAGGGCGGCGATCTCGTCGAGCAGCGCCGGACAGCGTGGCGGCAAGCCGCGCCCCCTCGGCGGTGCGGGCGGCGACCAGACCGGCCAGCGCCTCGGCGAAGCCGGCGCGCAGCTCGAGGACGGCGGCAGCGCGACGCGGCCGGTGGTCTCGGTCGCGGCAGGGCGCAGCACGCCGGGCAGCGCGAGCAGCGCCTCGGCCCGCGGCGGCGGGCAGCCGGGGATGCGCGCGGCCAGGTCCAGCGCCAGGTCGAGCACCTGCGCCAGCGCCGCCGGATCGGGCGCCAGCACCGGCTCGACTTCCCGCTTCGCGGTCAGGGTGGCGGCGACGTTGCCGCGGCGCAGCGCCTGGCCGGCCGCCTCGCGCAGCGCCGGGTTCCAGCGCGTCCCAGCCGGGCGGCAGGCGCAGCCGCAGGTCGAGGCCGCGGCCGTTCACGCGACGCAGTTCCCAGGCCCAGATCAGGCCGTCGGCGCGGCCCTCGGTGCGGGCGAAGCCGGTCATGGAGGCAAGGCTGGCCATGGATACTCCGAATACGCGAACAAATCGCCGTGCGTCCCGGTTCGCCGGCGGGAAAGACGGCACCGAAGCCTCCTTAGAGGGTCTCGCGCCGGCGGGAAACGCCCTCCGTGCGGTCTCGGCGCCGACATCCGCTCCAGCCGCCCGGCGAACAGCATCGGGCCGATCGGCAGCCCGGTCGGCGAGCCGCCGGCGGGCTCCAGGCTGACCATGATCTCCGTTCCCGGGCGCAGCGGCATGCGCAGCCGGCGGCCCTCGGGCGGCCGGCGCAGGGGCACAGATGCCGCGGGGGATCGAGGGTGTGCCGGGCGGGCGGGCCGCCCGTCGATCACGGTCCGCGTCGCCGCCGCGGGGCGCCGCGCCGCTTCGGGTCGTAGCCGCCGCCGCCCGGTCCCAGCGGCTCCGGCGCCCAGTCCTTCCCGCCGCGTCCGCCGCCCGAGCGTCCGCCCCCCGGACGCTGCGTGACCGAGGCGGCCGGCGGCGGCTCGAGCCCGAGGTCCAGCGCCTCCAGCCGGCGGATCTCGTCGCGCAGCCGGGCCGCCTCCTCGAACTCCAGGTCGGCCGCCGCGGCGCGCATGCGCTTCTCCAGCTCGGCGATGGCCGCCTTCAGGTCCTTGCCGACGAACTCCGCGGTGCCCGCGTCGGCGATCGGCGCGACCGTCACGTAGTCCTGCTCGAACACGCTCTGCCAGCACGTTGCCGATCTGCTTGCGTGATCGACTGCGGGGTGATGCCGTGCGCCTCGTTCCAGGCGCGCTGCTTGTTGCGGCGGCGGTCGGTCTCCTCGATCGCGTAGCGCAGGCTGCCGGTCATCGTGTCGGCGTACAGGATCACCCGCCCGTCGACGTTGCGCGCGGCGCGGCCGATGGTCTGGATCAGGCAGGTCTGGCCGAGCGCAGGAAGCCTTCCTTGTCGGCGTCCAGGATCGCCACCAGCACGCATTCGGGGATGTCGAGCCCCTCGCGCAGCAGGTTGATGCCGACCAGCACGTCGAACACGCCGAGGCGCAGGTCGCGGATGATCTCGATCCGCTCCAGCGTGTCGATGTCGGAATGGAGGTAGCGCACCTTCACCCCGTGTTCGGTCAGATAGTCGGTCAGGTCCTCGGCCATGCGCTTGGTCAGCGTGGTGACCAGCACGCGCGCCGCCGCGCGCGGCGACGGCGCGGCATTCGCCGAGCAGATCGTCCACCTGGTGTTCCACCGGGCGGATCTCCGTCACCGGGTCGATCAGGCCGGTCGGGCGGATCACCTGCTCGGCGAACACGCCGCCGGTGCGCTCCATTTCCCACGGGCCGGGGGTGGCGGAGACGAACAGCGTCTGCGGGCGGTAGGTCTCCCACTCCTCGAACTTGAGCGGGCGGTTGTCGATGCAGGACGGCAGGCGGAAGCCGAACTCGGCCAGGACGCGACTTGCGGTTGAAGTCGCCGCGATACATGCCGCCGATCTGCGGCACGGTGACGTGGCTTTCGTCGACGATCAGCAGCGCGTTTTCCGGCAGGTATTCGAACAAGGTCGGCGGCGGCTCGCCGGGATTGCGGCCGGTCAGGTAGCGCGAGTAGTTCTCGATCCCCTTGCAGGAGCCGGTGGTCTCCATCATTTCGATGTCGAAGGTGCGTGCGCTGCTGCAGCCGTTCGGCCTCCAGCAGCTTGCCCTCGGCGTTCAGTTCGTCCAGCCGCTGCTTTCAGCTCGCGCTTGATGTCGACGATCGCCTGGGTCAGCGTCGGGCGCGGCGTGACGTAGTGGCTGTTGGCGTAGACGGTGATCGGCGTCGAGCGCGGCGGTCTTCTCGCCGGTCAGCGGGTCGAATTCGTGGATCGATTCGATCTCGTCGCCGAACAGCGTGACGCGCCAGGCGCGGTCCTCGTAGTGGCTGGGGAAGATGTCGACGATCTCGCCGCGCAGGCGGAACGTGCCGCGCTGGAAGGCGGCGTCGTTGCGGCGGTATTGCAGCTCGACCAGCGCCTTGGCCAGCTTGTCGCGGTCGATCCGCCCGCCGGTCTCCAGCTTCACCACCATCCGCGCGTAGGTCTCGACCGAGCCGATGCCGTAGATGCAGGAGACCGAGGCGACGATGATCACGTCGTTGCGTTCCAGCAGCGCCTGCGTGGCGGCGTGGCGCATGCGGTCGATCTGCTCGTTGATCTGCGCGTCTTTCTCGATGTAGGTGTCGGTGCGCGGGACGTAGGCTTCCGGCTGGTAGTAGTCGTAGTAGCAGACGAAATATTCCACCGCGTTGTCGGGGAAGAAGCCCTTCATCTCGCCGTAGAGCTGCGCGGCCAGCGTCTTGTTGGGCGCCAGGATCAGGGTCGGGCTTCTGCACCGCCTCGATCACCTTGGCCATGGTGAAGGTCTTGCCGGAGCCGGTGACGCCGAGCAGCACCTGGTCGCGCTCGCCGGCTTCGCACGCCGGCGATCAGGTCGGCGATCGCGGTGGGCTGGTCGCCGGCTGGGCTGGTAGTCGGAGACCACGCGCAGCCGGCGGGTGCAGCGGCCTGGCGGGCTGCTTCTGCGGGATGAACAGGACCGGCGCCGGGGCGCGGAGGGTGGTGGCGGACATGGGAGGAAGATGGGGCCGCGGAGGCGGGCTGGCCAGGGGGGATCGCGGGTCAGGGCGGCGACAGGCGGCTGTCTTCGACCAGGACGATCGCGCCGGCGAGCAGGGCCGGACTGGTATATTAAGGAGGCATGTCTGATCCCGAGTCGCTCAAGGGCTGGTGGGACGCCTTGACCGCGGTTGGCACCGTGTCAATGGCGATCGTCACCTTTTTCGTCATCCTACAAGGCCGCCGCCTGCGCAAAGACGATAACCAGCATCATCAGGATCAATTTCGGCCTATCTGTGTTCTCACCCCCTACGACGGGGTAGATCCTCAGCATTGGAGGGATACTCTTCTGACGGTTCGGACCGACGCGCCACGACCAGGCTTCGGCATAGTCGCAATCAGGTGCATTCTTAAAGTCCGTCCGGAAAGAAACCAGGCAGCTTCAAGAGTTTAGCGTAGTCGTCCCCGTGAAAGTGGCCGGGCTTCCTCTTGAAATCACCGGGATCCAGACTGGGCGTTGTCTGCAAGTCATTGAAACAGCTAGGTCTCTTTCCGGACGGACTCTGATCGGCGCGTCGCTGGCCGGCCCGGGTCGAACCCGGCCCTCGGATCGGCCTCCCGGTCCAAGAGCAGCCCCCTACGCGAGACGCCGGCGCGACAGCGCCCGTCGCCGCTGCCGTGTCGGCACCCATGGCGGCATCCCGCCAGGCCCTGCTCCGTGCTTCCCCGGCACGATCCGCCGCGGGCCGCGCCGGGGCGCCCAGGGTGGGGCGCCCAGGGTGTCGCCCCGCCCGCCGCGCGGCGGCTCTCTGTTCGCCGCCGCCGCCCCATGATATGACTCGGCAACAAGGGGCCCGGTCCGCGCGGTGGTGCGCCATATCGTCGGTTCCACAACGAAGGGGGGGTCGAATGGGCGACAGCAAGGGACAGGGACTCCGCGCCGTGCTGGCAGCGGGGATGTTGGCAGCGGGGCTCGCCTGCGCCGCCGCGGCGGCTTCGGCGCAGACGATCGTCGACGAGTGGGCCGGGATCAAGGCGCCGCCGGCGCCAGCGCTGCAGACCGTCACCGTCGATCCGCACACCACCGCGCTGCTGGTGCTAGATCTCGTCAAGCAGGTCTGCAACCCGACCTACCGGCCGCGCTGCCTCGCCACCCTGCCGAAAGTGGCGGCGCTGCTGAAAAAAGCGCGCACACACAAGGTGCTGGTCGTCTACAGCCTGGTGATGGCGAACAGGAGCATCGCCGAGGTGCTGCCGCCGGTGGCCGCCCTCGGCACCGAGCCGGTGGTGAAGAGCGGGCCGGACAAGTTCCTCAACACCGATCTCGCGCAGGTGCTCAAGGCGCACGGCATCAGCACCATCATCCCGGTAGGTTCGGCGGCGGATGGGGCGGTGATGTATACCGCGAGCCACGCCGCGCTGCTCGGCTACCGCGTGCTGCTGCCGGTCGACGGCATGTCCTCGCATCTCGCCTATACGGAACAATACGTGACCTGGAACATGTCCCACGCACCCGTGGTCTCGTTGCATGTCACCTTGACCTCGATCGACCGGCTGCACTTCTAGTGTCCTGAACCTCTATCGCCGACCAATAACCATCTGGACCAAGTACGCACGGCTGGGCGCCGTGCAGGGCTAGTAGCGTTGGCCAGGGCCGCCACGCGGCCCGCCACGATGCGGTTTGTCCGTTGGTTGAACTGGTCGGTATTTGCGAACCAGGGCACTAGAGTGCGTTCACGCCGACTGGAAAACGCCACGTCATCGCCACCTCTCCCGCTTGCCGGAGAGGTGGCCGCACGGTCCTTACACCCATTTGATGGCGCTTGAGACGTCAGTCGTTGTGCCGGCCAGGATGATCTCGTGGCCCGAGCCGAAATTAAGCACGGTATTGCCGCCCGACACGCCCATCTGCAGCGAGGACTCCAGGCTGGAGTTGATGTCCAGCACGTCGCCTCGGCCGGGGGCGAAGTCGTGCACGGTCAGCACGCCGGACGTGGGATGGAAGACGTAGGTGTCGGCGGCACCGGCGCCGGTGACGTCGGTCGCGCCGCTGCCGGCGGTGACGGTGACGCTGCCGGTGTTGAGGAAGCTCATCGTGTCATTGCCGGAGCCGCCGATGACATTGGCGACGGTATACCCGTTGCTCCCGTCGAGCACGAAATTATCGTTGCCGCTGCCCATCGTGACGTTGACGGTGTTGTCCGCCGCGACCGACGTGCCGGCAGTCGCATGGAACGTCGTGTTGTAGTTGCCACTGCCAAGGCTGATCGTGCCGCGCTTCGCATTGTCGATCGTCAGGCTGCTCGCCGCGCTGGTGCTCGCGCCGGTCAGCGTCGCATCGACCTCGACGAAATTGGACAGGCTGAACGACCCGCCGGTGGTATCGCCGATGGCGGCCGTATTCACCAAGTTCCAGGTGTCGGTGGAAAGGTTGACCGTGCCGGAGCTGTCCATCCACTGGTGCACATTGCCGGCGAGGCCGGTCTGGCTGGCGTACCAGTTCTGCGCCCCGCTGGTGACCGCGGGCATGGCGAGGCTGCGGCCGTTGATGTCGGTGGTGGTGAGGATGGCGCCCAGATTGCCCGGGCCCACCACCACTTCCGCCGTGGTGCTGCCGCTGACCGAGACGAGCATCGGCTGCGCGCCCACGGTCGATCCCCTACCGAAATACTGCTGCCAGGCGGCTGCGGTCGCCGGCTTGGTCGCGCCGGCGGAGGAGAAGTCCCAATTGCCGTCGCCAACTGCGACATCCCAGATGTTGACGAAGGACACCGGTACGCTCGATTGCGACACTGTCGAAGCCAGCCAGGCGACGAAGGCCGGATCGTCCGTCGGGCCAAAATTGCCGCTGGTGCTGCCGACGCCGGTTTCGGCGATGCCGACCGGCTTGCCCTGTTGTTCGGCCAGGTTGATCGTATCCTGCACGCTCCAGCCGCTCGTGCTGGCAGCACCGGTGGGATCGCCGGCGGTGGCATTCGGGTATTCCCAGAAATGCTCGAGGTTGAGCGGATTGGCGGCCCAGGCGCTCTCTGAGCCGGCATAGGATCCGTTGTTGCTTGCCCAGTTGTAGAGATCGAGCGGATAGGCGGGGCTGTACGTGTCCGCGGCAACGACGTCGACGTAGGAGTTGCCGGGATAGAGATTGGCGGTGTTCTGCGGGGTCGTGTTGATCGTCGCCGGGTTCCACACGATCTTCGCGGTCGCGCCGTCGGCCGCGGCTTCCTGGTGCATCAAGGTGGCGAGATGCTGGAAAGCGGCGACGAAATCCGCACCGGTCTGCGCACTGCTGCCCACCGACCACGGCATGTAGCCGTCGGTGTTCATTTCGTAGCCAAGGCGCAAATAGAGCGTGGTGTATCCCTGGGCAACCCAGGAATTGACGATGCCCTTGTAGACCGAATTGTAGGTCCCGGCAGTGATGGCCTGGAAGAAACTGTCGGCGTCCGTGGTGGTGCTGCTGGCCATCGGGATGCCGATCACCGGCGTGGTGCCGCCGAGGCCGTCCTGCACCCAGGAGCTGGCGGTCCAGTTTGCATTCGACGCCCAGTCGGCGGGCGCCTGCGTAAAGTCGGTGAAGGCGTCCATGAAGCCCGGCGTCGCACCCAGCGCCGTCTGGAAGCTCGCGTATTGACCCTCGAACGCCGCGTTCGGACTTCCGACAAAGACGCCAAGCGGGTAGGACGTCGTGCTCGCCATTCAATCGCCTCCATGAAGTTGCGGCGCAACCTACGGAAGGCCGGAGGAAAGCGCGAACATAAAGCGGCGCGACGGCGCTGTCGGAAGATGACAAGTCCTTGAGCTTCTCTTGTGATGTGATGAATGAAATTTCCGAGCCTTGTCGTATCGAATCCGGTCCGAATGTTTGTGACGAGCATTTGAATTCTGGCCCCTCATGCGGCAAGTCGCCCGGAACCGGGCTTGGTTGCGTTATCGCCGCGGACAGCAAGAGTCCTCATCCGGATAACGCCGACTCTTTGCATGTCGCGGTGGCGCCTGATTTCCTCTATATGAGCGGACTATCCACCCGCACCGGACCGGCTTGGCAGCCCTGACCGCCGCGTCGCGATCGGCGCATTCGGCACGGACGTTGGCTGGAGTCGCAACCGGCGCCCGTCGCGCGACTATGAATCGCACACCTGCCAGGAAGCGGTGTTTGTCCACCTCGCCGTGATTCGCGTCATGCTCAGGCGACTTGCCGCAACCGTTCGGCGTAATGCCAAACTGCCCGAACGGGCTGCCGGAGCAGCTTCAGGATGACTGGAATCGGGACGCAGTGCGACTGCCTCTCCCGCTGTGCGAGAGAGGTGGCGATGACGCGGCGCTTTCCAGTCTGCGTGAACTCGCTGCAGGGCGGGCGGTATGCGCCCGGGAGGGAGCGGTTTGACGCGTTACGTCTTCGATCGCCATGCAGGGGCCGGCGCCGCCGCGCCGGAAGGCTTGCCGGCTCAGCCGGCGCGTCGCCTCAGGGGTGGGCGGCGGCCGGGCTGGTGCGGGCGGCGGCCGGCCGCGGCTTCGGCTCGGCGGGCGCGGCCGGCTCGGCAGGCGGCGCGCCCAGCGCGTGCGACAGCTTCCCCGCCGCTTCCAGCACCTGCGGCAGCAGGGCGCGCGGGCGCGGCGGGCGCATGCGCATGGACGGCGCGGTGACGCTGAGCGCCGCCACCACCTGGCCGCCGGCATCGCGCACCGGGGCGGTGACGGAGACCGAGCCGGGCGTGACCTCGTCGGCGGTGATCAGATAGCCGCGCGAGCGGATGCGCTGCAGATCGGCGGCGATCCAGGCCGGGTCGGTGCGGGTGGCGGGCGTGAAGCGCGGCAGGCGCTGCGCCAGCACCTGGGTCTGCACCGCCTCCGGCGCGTAGGCGAGCAGCAGCCGCGCGGGGCCGGCGTGCAGCGGCTTGCGATCGCCGGCGATCGTGTAGAGCCGCAGCGCCGGATCGGCCTGGAACACACCGAGGGTTTCCGATTCCAGCGCGTCGCGCCGGCGCAGATAGACATTCTCCCCCACCGCCTGGCCGAGCTCGGCCAGGAGCGGGGCGGCGGTGGCGAGCAGCGCGCCCTGGTCCTGCGCCGCCTGGCCGAGCATGGCCCAGCGGGCGCCGAGCCGCCACACGCCGCGCGCCTCGTCCTGGATCGCGAAGCCGCGCGCCTCCAGCGTGCGCAGGAGGCGGAAGGCGGCGGTCCGGGTGCAGCCGGCGGAGTCCGCGAGCGCGACCAGCGGGGCGGGCGCGATACGGGCGAGCGCCTCCAGCAGATCGAGCGCGCGATCCACCGCTGCGATGCTGTAGTCGAGCACCTTGTCGGCCGTCGGCGCCGCTCGCGCGGCGGCAGGCGGACGTGCGGACCGTGCGGGGCGCGCCGGGGCGCCCTTCTGCGGCTTAGCCACCTGCATGGCACAGACCCGCCCTTTCGGGCGCAGCCGATCCCGCGATGGATGAGTTCCGTACTGCAACGAACTGGATCACGGTAACCGTGGCAAAAACCCGATCTGAGAACGCAGACACGTCGGCAGGCGCCGTGCCTGCGCCGCAATTTTGTCACCGTCCCGGCATGAGGTCAAAGGGGAAAGCGCCCGGAGGCCCGCACCGGACGCAGCCCTGGGGAGCCCTATCCGGCACACAGATGAATTCTTGGTGTGCGCGTCCCACCCGCTCCCGCCGCGGCCCGCCGCTGCGACCGACCGGCGCGACCCGCCGGCACCGCTGCGCGCTGCGCACCCGCGCTGTGCCGGCCGCCGCTGCGGCGGTGCCGGCCCCAAGGCGGCCGGCGAGATCGGCCGGGCTGACCGGCCCGCCGTTCGGGCCACCGCCCCGGGCCTCCGCGGCGCGCGGTCAGCCCGCCGTTCCGCTGGCCCCGCGCCGCCGCCGCCGCTATGATCGCCGCCATGCCCGACTCTGCCCGCAGCGACGCGTTCGCCCATCTGGCCGCGCTGGCCGCCCGACCGGGAGCGCAGCGCATCGGCGCCCGTCTCGCCGCCGAGCCCGAGCGCGCCCGCGGGCTCACTTTCGCGCTCGACGACCTCAGCCTCGACTTCTCGCGCACCGCGATCGACGAGGCGGTGCTGGCGGCGCTGTTCGCGCTCGCCACCGCCGCCGACCTCGAGGGCTTCCGCGCCCGGCTGTTCGCCGGCGCGGCGGTGAACGTGACCGAGCACCGGGCGGCGATGCACATGGCGCTGCGCGCGCCCGCCGATGCCGGCCTGCGCGCCGCGCTGTCGGCGGCGGCTCGAGGACGCCACGCGCACTGGCCGGCGCCGAACGCGACCGCATGCGCGATTTCGTCGCCGCGGTGCATGACGGACGGCTGCGCGGCGCCACCGGGCAGCGCTTCACCCATGTGGTGAACATCGGCATCGGCGGCTCCGACCTCGGCCCGCGCGTGGCGACCGAGGCGCTGACCCTCGGGCGCACCGATGCGCTGCATGCAGGCGCGCTTCCTCGCCAATGTCGACGGGCACGCCTTCGCCGCCGCGGTCGCCGGAGCTCGATCCGGCGCGCACCCTGGTGCTGGTCGCGTCGAAATCCTTCACCACGCAGGAAACCGCGACCAACGCCGCGCCGCTGCGCGCCTGGATCGCCCGGCGCGCTGGGCGAGGCGGCGGTGGGCGCGCATTTCGTGGCCCTGTCGACCAACCTGAAAGCGGTCGCCGCCTTCGGCATCCCGCCCGCGCACGTCTTCGGCTTCCGCGACTGGGTCGGCGGGCGGTATTCGCTGTGGTCGCCGGTCGGGCTCGTCGATCGCGCTCGCCGCCGGGTGGGACAAGTTCCAGGCGCTGCTGGACGGCGCCTGGGCGATGGACTGCCATTTCCGCGACGCGCCGCTGCGCGCAGAACCTGCCGGTGCTGCTGGCGCTGGCCGGGGTGTGGCACGTCAACGCGCTCGGCTGCGCCACGCAGTGCGTGCTCGCCTATGACGAGCGGCTGCGCCGGCTGCCGGCGCATCTCCAGCAGGTGGAGATGGAGAGCAACGGCAAGCGGGTCGCACTGGACGGCAGCCTCGCCGAGCAGGCGACCGCGCCGGTCATCTTCGGCGAACCGGGCACCAGCGCGCAGCACAGCTTCATGCAGTTGGTGCACCAGGGCACCGGCGGTGATCCCGGTGGATTTCATCCTCGCCGCCGACGCCCGACCACGACCGGCCGGAGGCGCACCGCGCGCTCGCCGCCAACGCCTTCGCCCAGGCCGAGGCGCTGCTGCGCGGCCGTGACGAGGCGACGGTGCGGGCGGAGATGAAGGCTGCCGGCAAGTCCCAGGCGGAGATCGACCTCGTGGCCCCGGCGCGGGTCTGCCCCGGCGACCGGCCATCCACCTTCATCCTGTTCCGCCGGCTCGACGCCTTCAGCCTGGGCCGGCTGATCGCCCTCTATGAGCATAAGGTGGCGGTGCAGGGCTGCCTGTGGGGGATCGACAGCTTCGACCAGTGGGGGGTCGAGCTCGGCAAGCAACTGGCCGGCGGCATCGTGCCGGCGCTGACACCCGGTTCCGGCCAGCCCGCCCCCGATCCCGCCATCGATCCCTCCACCGCGGCCTCCGATCGCCCGCTTCCAGGCGCTGCGCGGCGAGACGTGAATGCCGGCCATCCGCCTGCTGCCGGAGCGGCTGGTCAATCGCATCGCCGCCGGCGAGGTGATCGAGCGGCCGGCGGCGGCGGTGAAGGAGCTGGTGGAGAACGCGCTCGACGCCGGCGCCACCCGCATCGCCGTGATCGCTCGCCGGCGGCGGCATCGACCGCATCGAGGTCACCGACGACGGCGCCGGCATGGATGCGGCGGAACTGACGCTCGCGGTGCGCGCGGCACGCCACCTCCAAGCTGCCCGACGACGACCTGGTGCGCATCGCGACCCTCGGGTTCCGCGGCGAGGCGCTGCCCTCGATCGGCGCGGCGGCGCGGCTCGCGCTGACCTCCCGCCCGGCCCGGGCGGCGCACGCCTGGACCATCGCGGTCGACGGCGGCGCGGTCTCGGAGGTGACGCCGGCGGCCGGCGCGCCCGGCACCCGGGTGGTGGTGCGCGAGATGTTCTTCGCCACCCCGGCGCGGCGGAAGTTCCTGAAAACCCCGCGCACCGAGGCCGAGCACACCGAAACCGTGCTGCGCCGCCTGGCGCTCGCCGCGCCCGGGGTGGCGCTGCGGCTGGAAAGCGACGGGCGGGTGGTGTTCGACCTGCCGGCGCAGGACAGGCGTGCGCGCGCCGCGGCGCTGCTCGGCGCCGATGCCGCCGCCGCACTGCTGGCGGTTGCGGGCGAGCGCGGGGCGCTGCGGTTGGATGGCTTCGTCGCCAACCCGGCGGTCACCCGCATCAGCGCCGCGTCGCAGGCGCTGACGGTGAATGGGCGGCCGGTCACCGATCCGGTGCTGAAGACGGCCATCCGGGTGGCGTTCCGCCCGGTGATCGCCGCCGGACGGCATCCGGTGGCGGCGCTATGGCTCGACCTGCCGCCGGAGGAGCTGGACGTGAACGTCCACCCCGCCAAGGCGGAGCTGCGGTTCCGCGACCCCGGCGCAGTGCGGGCGCTGGTGATCGGGGCGATCGGGCGGGCGCTGGCGGGGTCGGCGGGCACCGATGTGCCGGCGGGACGGCCGGCGCTAAGCCTGGGCGGATCGCGACCGGGATCGTTCCGGGGGGCGTCTTCCTGGGCGAGCGGCACGTCCGGAGTGGGCTGGGGGGCGGGCCTGGGGGCAGGCGGGGGCCTCGCCGAGGCCCGGCTGCCCTTCGCAACCCCGCCGGCAGCGCGCACCGAGGGGTTCGGCGGGACGCCGGCCGAGGCGCACGGCGGGCCAGGGTTGGACGCAGCGCAGAGCACGCCGCCCGCCGGCGAGGCAGCGGGCGCGGCGCATCCGCTGGGCGCGCCGCTCGGCCAGGTGGCGGAGACCTATATCGTCGCGGTGGCGGCCGACGGCGCGCTGGTCCTGGTCGATCAGCACGCCGCGCACGAACGCCTGACGCACGAGGCGCTGGCGGCGCAACTGCTGGACGGCGGCGTGCGCAGCCAGCCGCTGCTGACCCCGGCGGTGGTTGATCTGCCGGCGGCCGACGCCGCCCGGCTGGCGGCGCACGCGTCGGCGCTGGCACGGCTCGGGCTGGAGATCGAATCCTTCGGCGCCGGCGCGGTGCTGATCCGCGCCCTGCCGGCGCTGCTGGGCGCACCGGACCCGACGCCGCTGCTGCACGACCTCGCCGAGGAGTTGGCGGCGTGGGAGGCGGACGGCGAGACGCAAGCGGCCGGACCGACCGAGGCGCCGCCCGTCGCCGCGCTGCGCGCCCGGCTGGACGCGGCGGTGGCACGGCTGGCCTGCCACGGCTCGGTGCGCGCCGGGCGGCGGCTGCTGCCGGCCGAGATGGACGCGCTGCTGCGGACGATGGAAGCCACGCCGCGGGCGGCGACGTGCAGCCACGGCCGGCCCACGTTCCTGCGCTTCAGCGTGGCGGAGCTGGCGAGCCTGTTCCACCGCGGGTAGCCGGGAGGACCTTGCGGGGGCCGATCGCGCATCGACGCCGCCGGTGCGCCTGCGCCACACCCCGCCGGGACGCCTTCAGGCGGCGCGCACCTGCTCCAGGAACCGCGCCACCGTGCCGCGCAGGGTTCCGGACTGCCGGCCGAGCGCGCCGGCCGAGGCCAGCACGCGGTTCGCCGCCGCCCCGGTCTCGGCCGCGCCCTGGCTTACCCCGCCGATCGTGTCGGAAACCTCGGCCGTGCTTCGTGCCGCCTCGGCGATGTTGCGCGTGATCCCGGTGGTGGCTTCCGTCTGTTCCGCGGCAGCGCCGGCGACCTTGCCCGCGATCCCGCTCATTTCGGCGATCGTCTCGCCGATCGTGCGGATGGCGCTGACCACGCCGAGCGTCACGTCGCGCACGGTGGCGATCTGCCGGGCGATGTCCTCGGTCGCGCGGGCGGTCTGCGCGGCGAGGGATTTCACCTCCCCGGCGACCACCGCGAAGCCCTTGCCGGCGTCACCCGCCCGCGCCGCCTCGATGGTGGCGTTGAGCGCCAGCAGGTTGGTCTGTCCGGCGATATCGGTGATCAGCGCCACCACGCTGCCGATTTCCTGCACCGCGTCGGACAGCCCGCGCACCGCCGTGTCGGTGCGCTCGGCCTCGCCCTGCGCGCGCCGCGCGATCCCGGCGGAGGCGCCGATATTGCGCGTGACCTCGTGGATGGAGGCGGTGAGCGCCTCGGCCGCCGCCGCGACGGTGCGGACATGGGCGGCGGACTTGCCGGCGCCGGTCGCCACCGCCTGCGCCTGCCCGGCGGTGCGGCCGGCGATGCCGTGCATCCCGTTCGCCACCTGGTCGAGCTCGCTCGCGGCGCCGGCGAGCCGGTCCAACTCCGCGTGCAGCGCGGTATCGAACCCGGCGATCAGCCCGTCCACCGCCTGCGCCCGCTGCAGCCGCGTGGCGTTGGCCGCCTGCTGCTCGGCTTCCAGCCGGCGCGCGTCCGCCACCGCCTGCTTGAACACGCCGAGCGCGCGGGCGAGCGCCCCGGTTTCGTCGCCACGCCCGGTCTCCGTGACCTCGGCCGACAGATCGCCCTGGGCGAGCCGCGTGGTGGCGGCGGTGAGCCGGGTCAGCGGGTGCACGATGCCGCGCATCAGCGCGACCACCGCGGCGATCGTGATGGCGAACAGCATCAGGCCGCCGCCGAGGGAGAAATACCGGATCAGGGCCAAGGTCCAGCTCTGCCCGGCCTGGCGCGCGCGGAACTGCCGCCGCGCCGCCGCGGCGAGGCGATCGAGCCCCGCATGCAGCGCGTGCAGCGGCGCGGCGCCGGCGGCCAGCGCCGCGCGCGCGGCCGCGGTGTCACCGGCGCCGCGGGCAGCGATCGCGGCTGCGGTCGCGCGCTGCCAGGCCCGGCTGGCCTGTGCCAGCGCTGCGATCCGGCGCTGCGCCACGGGATCGGTGTCGGTCCGACGGAGCGCATCGATCACCCGATCGAGCGCCGCCGCCGGCGCCGCCCCGGGGGCGGGTGCGCCGGTCTGGCCGCCGCTTACCTCGGCCTCCTGCGCGAGCAGGGCAAGCCCGGTGCGGTGCACGGCGTCGAGCGTGGCGACCGACCGGCCGATCTGCGCGGTGTCGCGGGAAAGCTCGCCGATCTGCCAGAAATCGAACCCGCTGCCGAGCATCAGCGGCAGCAGGATCAGGGCGAATCCGCCGGCCAGCTTGCGGCCGATCGAGAGCGAGGCAGTCCAGCGCATGATGTTCCTCGTGCGGAACGGGAGGCGCCGACCCTGCTCGCGGAACGTCAACAGCCCCTTAACGGCCCGCCGTGGCGACCGGTCCTGCGGGCCGGATGATCGCGGCCGAAACCCCCCGCAAGGAGCGGCGTGTTCGCCCCACCGCGGCGGGCCGGGGGGATCACCCCGCCAGCGCCGCCCGCACCGCCGCCAGCGCCGCGTCCGCCCGCGCCGCATCCGGCCCGCCGGCCTGCGCCAGATCGGGCCGCCCGCCGCCGCCCTTGCCGCCCACCGCGGCGCGCGGCGGCGCGCACCAGCTCCACCGCGCTGAACCGCGTCGGTCAGATCGGGCGAGACGCCGACCACGATGCTGGCCTTGCCCTCGGCGGTGGACACCAGCGCCACCACGCCGCTGCCGAGCTGCTTGCCGATCGTCTCGGCCAGGCCCTTCAGCTCGCGCGGCGGCACCTCGCCGAGGTTGCGCGCGGCGAGCGCGATCGCCGGCGATCGTCTCCGGCCCCGCCGCGCCGGCGCCGCCGGTGGCCAGTTTCTTCTGCAGCTCCGCCACCTGGCGTTCCAGCCGGCGGCGGTCGTCCAGCAGCGCGGCGATGCGGTCGGGCAGCGTCGGCCGGGCTGGCGCGCAGCGCGCCGGCGGCCTCGCGCAGCAGGCGGGTTTCGTCCGCGGCCACCAGCGCCTCCGCCGCCGCGCCGGTCACCGCCTCGATCCGGCGCACGCCGGCGCTGACCGCGCTTTCGGCGACGATGCGGAAATAGCCGATGTCGCCGGTGCGGCGGACATGGGTGCCGCCGCACAGTTCGATCGACCAGGCGAGCCGGTTGCCGTCGCGCGCGCGCCCATCGTGACGACGCGGACCTCCTCGCCGTATTTCTCGCCGAACAGCGCCATGGCGCCGAGCTCGACCGCCGGCGTCCGGCGTCATCAGCCGGGTGACGACCTCGGAGTTCTCGCGGATGCGCGCGTTCACCGTCGCGCCTCCACCACGGCGAGCTCGTCGTCGCGTGATCGGGCGCGGCTGGGAGACGTCGAAGCGCAGCCGGTCGGGCGCGTTCAGGCTGCCCTTCTGCGCGACATGGGTGCCGAGCCGGCGGCGCAGCGCCTCGTGCAGCAGGTGGGTGGCGGAGTGATGCGCGCGGATCGCGCCGCGGCGGGCGTGATCGACCTCGGCCAGCACCGCGCGCGCCGACCCGCGCGGTGCCGTCGGCGACGCGGCCGAGATGCACGAACAGGTCGCCGAGCTTCTTCTGCGTGTCGGTGACGTCGATGCGCAGCCCGTCGGGGCCGGTGATGGTGCCGGTGTCGCCGACCTGGCCGCCGCTTTCGCCGTAGAACGGGGTCTGGTTCAGCACCACCGCCACCTCGGTGCCCGGCCCGGCGCTGTCGACCGGCGCGCCGGCCGACGACCAGGGCGCGGATCTCGCCCTCGGCCGTTTCGGTGCTGTAGCCGAGGAATTCGCGTGGCGCCGACGCTTTCGCTGCAGCTCGAACCAGACGCGCTCGGTGGCGGCCTCGCCGGAGCCGGCCCAGGCGGCGCGGGCGCGCGCGCGCTGCTCGTCCATCGCCGCGTCGAAGCCGGCGAGATCGACGCGTGCGGCCCTGCTCGCGCAGCGCGTCCTGCGTCAGGTCGAGCGGGAAGCCGTAGGTGTCGTAGAGGCGGAAGGCGACCTCGCCGGGCAGCGGCTGCCGGTCGCCGAGCCGGCCGGTTTCCTCGGCCAGCAGATGGAGGCCGCGCTCGAGCATCGGCGTGAAGCGCGGTCTCCTCCAGCCGCAGGGTCTCGACGATCAGCGCCTCGGCGCGCGGCAGTTCCGGGTAGGCGGCGCCCATCTGGCGCACCAGGGCCGGCACCAGGCGGTACATCACCGGCTCGCTGCGCGCCCATCATGTGGACGTGGCGCATGGCGCGGCGCATGATCCGGCGCAGCACGTAGCCGCGGCCTTCGTTGGACGGCAGCACGCCGTCGGCGATCAGGAAGCGACGTGCTGCGCAGATGGTCGGCCACCACGCGGTGGCTGGTGCGGAACGGGCCGTCCGGGTCCGGTGCCGGTGGCCTCGGCGCGAGGCCAGGATCAGGGCGCGCAGCGTGTCGGTGTCGTAGTTGTCGTGCTTGCCCTGCAGGATGGCGGCGATGCGCTCCAGCCCCATGCCGGTGTCGATCGAGGGCCGCGGCAGGGGCGTGCGCGATGCCCGGGCGGGCCTTCCTCGAACTGCATGAACACGAGGTTCCAGATCTCGATGAAGCGGTCGCCGTCGGCATCCGCGCTGCCGGGCGGGCCGCCCGGGATCGCCGGGCCGTGGTCGTAGAAGATTTCCGAGCACGGGCCGCAGGGGCCGGTATCGCCCATGCGCCAGAAATTATCCGAGGTCGGGATGCGGATGATGCGGTCTTCGGGCAGGCCGGCGACCTTGCGCCAGATGCGCGGCGGCGTCGTCGTCCTCGGCATAGACCGTGACCAGCAGCCGGTCCTTCGGCAGCGCCGTAGTCGCGGGTCACCAGCTCCCAGGCGTAGGCGATCGCCTGCTCCTTGAAGTAGTCGCCGAAGCTGAAATTGCCCAGCATCTCGAAGAAGGTGTGGTGGCGCGCGGTGTAGCCGACGTTGTCGAGGTCGTTGTGCTTGCCGCCGGCGCGCACGCATTTCTGCGCCGTGGTGGCGCGGTTGTAGGGGCGCTTCTCCTGGCCGGTGAAGACGTTCTTGAACTGCACCATGCCCGCGTTGGTGAACAGCAGGGTGGGATCGTTGCGCGGCACCAGCGGCGAGCTGTCCACCACCTGATGGCCGTGGCGGGCGAAGTAGTCGAGGAAGGCGGCGCGGATGTCGTTGCTGCTGGCCATGGGGCGGGGGTGGGTCCTGGGCTTCGGGCGAGGGGGAAGGCATTAGCGCAGGGGGCCTGTCCTGTCACGCGGCGGCCGGTGCGTTCGGGCCAAATGCGATCGCCCTATGGGATCGGCGCCCCGCCGGCACCGGCAGGGGCGCACGCCCGGCGGCGATGGTGGTTGCCTTTGCATCGGTGGCCCGGTGCATCGATGACGGAGGCAACAATCGGTGCGGCTGCGGCCCGCGCGGGGACGGTGGCTGCGCGCGCCGCGGCGGTTAAGCCTTTGTAGAGGCTTCTGCGGTTTCCTCGACGCCTGCAACAACGCAGGGAGACGCCCCATGCTCCTGGCCCCGTCCGCGCCCCACCCGGTGCTTGCCGAAGTGACCGCCATCCTGCGCGACGTGCTGGACGACCCGGAGATCGAGCTGACCCCGGACACCGTCGCCGCCGACGTACCGGGCTGGGATTCGATGGCCCATATCGCGCTGGTGGTGGAGACGGAATGCCGCTTCGGCATCACCTTCCAGGCCGCCGAGATCGAGGCGTTGCACCGGGTCGGCGACCTGGTGCGGCTGGTCGAGGCGAAGCGCGGCGCCGCCTGATTCCGCACCGTGCTGTTCAACTCGTGCGTCTTCCTGCTGGGCTTCCTCCCGCTCGCGCTGGCGGGGTTCTTCGCCATCGCCCGCCTGGGCGGGGCACGCGCGGCGGCGGCGTTCCTGGTCGCGGCGTCGCTGGTGTTCTACGGGTGGTGGAACCCCGCGTTCCTGCCGCTGCTGGTGGGGTCCATCGCGCTCAACTACGCTGCCGCGCGCATGATCGCCGCCACGGCGGGGCGGGGGCGGATCCAGGTGGGGCTACTGGCCGGCGCGATCGCGGCGAACCTCGCCGCGCTGGTCTATTTCAAGTATCTCGCCGACCTGCTGGGCTTCCTGCATGCGCGGCTGGCGATCGGGCCGACCATGGCGGCACCGGAGCTGCCGCTCGGGATCAGCTTCTTCACCTTCACCCAGATCGGCTACCTGGTGGATTGCCGCGCCGGCACCGCGCGGGCGCGGGGGGTGCTGGACTACCTGCTGTTCGTGACCTTCTTCCCGCACCTGATCGCGGGGCCGATCCTGCACCACCGGGAGATCATGCCGCAGTTCGCGGACCCGGCGACCTGGCGCGGCTCGGCGCGCAACCTTGCCGTGGGCGGCAGCATCTTCCTGATCGGGCTGCTGAAGAAGACGCTGCTCGCCGATCCGCTGGCGCCGATGATCGCGGCCGGGTTCGGCCATGCGGGGGGCTTGCCGCTGGGCGCGGCGTGGCAGGCGGCGGCGGCGTATTCGTTGCAATTATATTTCGACTTCTCCGGCTATTCGGACATGGCGATCGGGCTCGCGCGGATGTTCAACCTGCGCTTCCCGCTCAATTTCAATTCGCCCTACAAGGCCGAGTGCGTCATCGACTACTGGCAGCGCTGGCACATGACGCTGACCCGCTACCTGACGCTCTATCTGTTCAACCCGCTGGCGCTGGCCGCGGCGCGGCGGCGGGCGGCGCGCGGGAGGAAGGTGGGCCGGGCCGGGCAGGCAAGCGCGGGTGGGTTCGCCGCGCTGGTGCTGGTCCCGATCGGGATCACCATGACCCTGGCGGGCATCTGGCACGGCAGCGGGCTGACCTTCGTGGCCTTCGGGCTGCTGCACGCCGCGTACCTCACGGTCAATCATGCCTGGCGGGTGTTCGGGCCGCGCCGGACCGGTGGGGGCGGGGGAGCGGCGGCGCGGCTCGGGCGAATCGCGCTCACGTATCTTGCGGTGCTGGTGGGCGCGGTGGTGTTCCGCGCGCCGAGCCTCGGCGTGGCGGGGCAGGTGCTGGCGGGGATGGCGGGGCTGCACGGGGCGGGTGCGGCGGCTGCGCTCGGCGCGCGCGGGGTGTTGCGGGCGGCCCGCGCGGTGGGATGGCTCGGCGTGCTGTATGCGATCGTGTGGTTCGCCCCGAACACGCAGCAGATCATGCGCCGCATCGGCCCGGCGCTGGAGGCGGTGCGCCCGGGGCCGCTGCCGAGCCTCGCCTGGCGGCCGAGCCTGCCCTGGGCGCTCGCCATGGGCGCAAGCGCGGCGCTCGGCCTGCTGTCGCTGGGGGGGACCAGTGAGTTCCTCTATTTCCGGTTCTGATCCCGGTTCTGATCCCGCTGGGGACGGCGGGCTGTCGCCGGCGCGCTACCTCGCGATCGCCGGCGCGACCTGCGTCGCGGTGTTCGCGCTGGTCTGGGCCTGGGTGGCGTTCATGCCGCTCGCGTATCTAGACCCGGAATATCCGGCCTGGCTTGCCAAGGAACGCCTGCTCGCGGCCTGCGACGTCGGTTCCGCGCTGGTGGTGGGGGATTCGCGCGCCGCGGTGGACGTGATGCCGCGCCGCCTGCCCGGGCGGGTGGTGAACCTCGCGGTCGGCGGCGGCGAGCCGATCGAGGCCTATTCGGTGCTGCGCCGCGCGCTGGCGTGCCCGCACCCGCCGCAGCGGATCGTGGTGTCGTTCGACGCGGCGCATTTCACCGCGCCGGATCTGTTCTGGGAACGCAGCGTCGCCTTCGGCTTCGTCGGCCCCGCGGCGGTGGCGCGGCTGCGGGCGGTGTCGGCGCGGCTCGACGACTGGTCGGTCTATGCGCTGCGCCGCCCGGCCTTGCTGCCCCCGGGGCTGCGGGCGGCGGCGTATGCGGTGCGCTTCCCCACGCTCTATTTCGCCGCGCTGGGCCGCGCCGGCGGGTTCCTGCGCTGGTGGGAGAACCGCCGCGCGCTCGCCGCCGTGCTCGCCGCGCGCGGGCAGTATTTCTTCGGCACCGCGCCCGGCTCGGCGGTGGTGGCGGCGGACGGGCACCTGCGCCACTTCCGCCCGCTGCCGGTGCTCGACTGGTATTTCGACCGCCTGCTGCGGCTTGCCGCGGCGCGCGGCATCCCGGTGGATTTCGTCGCCATGCCGATGAACAGCGCCACCTGGCGGGCGGTGCGGCCGGGGGTACAGGCGGGCTTCGCCGCCTACCTGGCCGGCTATGCGGCGCGCTACCCGAACCTGCGGATTGTCGGGCCGGTCATGCCGCACTGGCCGGACCGGTATTTCGGCGACGGCTACTCCCACCTCAATCCCGCCGGAGCGGCCCGCTACAGCGTGGCATTCGGCCGCTGGCTCGGCCGCGAGCAGACGGCTCAGCGCCCGCGGAACACCGGGCGGCGCTTCTCGATGAAGGAGGCCGTGGCCTCCCGGTAGTCCTCGCTTTCCGCCGCACGCCGCTGGGCGGCCAGGATGTCGGCACCGCGCGCCTCCGCCTCGCCGCGCGCCAGCGCCTCCAGGGTCAGCTTGGCGCCACGCTGGGACAGCGGCGCGCAGGCGGCGAGCTCGTGCGCCAGGCGTTTCGCCGCCGCCAGCGCCCCGTCCTCCCCCACCTCGTCCAGCAGCCCCATGGTCCGGCAGGCCTGCATCGGGAACAGCCGGCCCGAATAGAGCACGAGCTTGGCGTTCGGCAGCCCCACCGTGCGCAGCAGGTTCTGGCTGTCGAGCACGCTGTAGACGATCCCCCGTTTCGCCGCCGGGATGCCCATCCTGTGTCGTTTCGTCGCCCACCCGGAAATCGCAGGCGAGCGCGATCCCGCAGCCGCCGCCCACCCCGTAGCCCGGAATCGCGGCAATCGTCGGCTGCGGCAGGTCGCGGATCGCGATCGTGGCGGCGTGTCCGGCCTCCCCATAGGCCTTGGCGATCCCCTCCGGCGTGCTGCGCAGGCGGGGGAATTCGGAGATGTCCGCCCCGGCGGAGAAATTGCCGCCGGCGCCGGTCAGGATGACGGTGCGCACATCGGCACGATCGCGGAAGCCGGCGAAGATCTCACCCAGCTTGCGCCACATCTCGTAGGTGACGGCGTTGCGCTTGCGCGGGTTGTGCAGGGTGACGACGGCGATGCCCGCCTCGTCCTGCTCCACCAGCACGTCGGCGCTCGTCGGCCATCCGTTTGCCGTCCCTTTGCCTGCGAACGCCGGAGCATGCCATCACCGGCCGGCGGCGCCAAGCCGGCGCACCACAGCGGGAGCAGCGACGATGGCAGGATCCCTCGAAGGCCTGCGCGTGCTGGATCTCACCAGCAATCTTTCGGGTCCCTATTGCTGCATGCTGCTCGCCGACCATGGCGCCGACGTGCTCAAGCTGGAGCAGCCGGGCAAGGGCGATGCCGCGCGCCAGATGCCGCCCTTCGTCAACGGCGAGAGCGCGCCGTTCATGATCTGGAACCGCAACAAGCGCTCGGTCGCGATCGACCTGAAGACCGATCGCGCGCGTTCCTGGAGCTGGTCGACGGCGCCGATTTCGTGGTGGAGAACTTCCGCCCCGGGGTGATGGACCGGCTCGGCCTGGGCTGGGCGGCGCTGCATGCGCGCAATCCGCGCGCTGATCCTGGGCTCGATCTCCGGCTTCGGCCAGACCGGGCCGTACAGCAGCGCGCGGCGGGTTCGACCTGATCACCCAGGCGATGTCGGGGCTGATGAGCGTCAACGGGCCGGAGGACGGCCCGCCGTACCGGCTGCCGATCGCGATCTCCGACGTCGACGGCAGGGATGTTCCTGGCGTTCGGCCTGCTGGCGGCGCTGGAGGCGCGCCACCGCACCGGCCAGGGCCAGTACGTGGAGACGTCGCTGCTGGAAGCCGCGACGTCGTTCTGCGTCTACGAGGCGGCACATTACTTCGCGACCGGCACACGGCCGCCGCGCATCGGCCAGCAGCATCGCGGCAGTTCGCCCGTATCAGGTGTTCGCGACCGCGGACGGCTACATCACCATCGGCGCGTCGCAGCAGAAGTTCTTCGACGCTTGTGCGCCATCGTCGGCCTGCCCGAGCCTGGTGGACGATCCGCGCTTCGCCTCCGTCGCCGATCGGGTGGCGCACAACAAGGACCTGGTCGCGCTGCTGGCGGGAACCGTTGCGCACGCAACCGTCCGCGCACTGGCTGGAAGCGCTGGAGGCGGCGGGAATTCCGGCCGGGCCGGTGCTGGGGTTCGACGAGGTGTTCACCGACCCGCACATGCTGGCGCGCGGGATGGTGGCGGAGACAACGCATCCGATCACCGGGAAGTTCCGCACCCTCGGCGTGCCGGTGAAGCTGTCGGCCACGCCCGGCGCGGTGCGCCGACCGGCGCCGCGCCTCGGCGAGCACACCGACGACGTGCTGGGGTAGGGGAAACGCCGGATGCTGTTCCTGGTCATCAGCGATCCGGTGCCGCAGCCGCCCTCCGCCATGACGGCCGCGCGGCAGCACTACTGGCGCTGGATCCAGCCGCTGATCGACGCCGGCACGGTGCGGAGCGTGTACGCGAAGCTCGGGCGCGGCGCGGTGGTGCTGTTCGACGTGCCCTCGCATGAAGCGCTGCACGCGCATCTGAACGCCTGGGCCGATATCATTCCGGCGCGGTTCGAACTGCACCCGCTGCTGGAGCCCGCGGCGGCGCCCTGACCCGGCGCGCCGCCGCCCCAGGCTTCAGAAGATGCAGGCTTCAGAAGATCTTGTTGATCAGGTCGTCGCCGAGGCCGAACCCGGCGCCCATCTCGATCGCCCGGCCGAAGCCGGAATTGAGGAAGCCGCCCAGCATGCCGCCGAACCCGCCACCCTGCTGGCCGTAGCCCTGCTGGGGCGGATAGCCCTGCTGCGGGTAGCCCTGGGGGGGATAGCCGGGCGGCGGCTGCGGTGCGCCGCCCCAGGGCTGGCCCGCCGGCGGCACCGCCACCTGCTGCTGCTGCGCCTGGTTGGCGACGAACCCGTGCAGGGCGGTGAGCAGCCCGCCCACCTGGTTCTGCTCGGCCTGCATCGCAAGCGCGATCTCGCGCAGGTCGAGCAGCCATTCCCGCGCGTCCTGATTGCCGCCCTTGGCCGCATCCTGCAGCTTGCCGGCGAGCGCCGTCAGGGTCTGCGAGGTCTGCTGCGCCTGGGTCTCCAGTTGCTGGTACTGCTTGTCGATCGTGTCCACGTCCATGACCGTCTCCTGGGGGATCGAGGTGGGGCGGATGTGGGGGCGGCGCGGGGGAAAACGCAAGCCCCCGGCGCGCGCGCCGGGGGACCGACCGACGGCAAGGCGGCCGTCGCTACCCCAGCAGCGCCTGCGCGCAGGCATCCAGGATGGCATCGACGTCCATCCCGTATTCCCGATACAGATCCGGAATGTCGCCGCTCTGGCCGAACCGGTCCGGCCCGAGCGGCACCACGCGCTGCCCGCGCACCGCACCCAGCCAGGCGTGCGCTCGCCGGATGCCCGTCGAGCACCGTCACCAGCGCCGCCCCGGGCGCGAGCGGGGCCAGCAGCCGTTCGACCTGCGAAGCCGCCCCGCGATCCCCCGCCCGCCGCGCCGCGCTGCGCCGCCAGCCAGCCGGCGTGCAGCCGGTCGGGGCTGGTGATCGCGAGCAGCCCGGCGCCCGGCTTCCTCGGCGCGCAGCTCGGCGAACGCGGCCGTCGCTTCCGGCGCCACCGGCCCCTGGTAGGCCAGCGCGATGCGCGCGCCCGGCGCCGGCGGCACCACCCAATGCGCCGCCGGCGATGACCGCGGCGGGGTCCAGGCGCGCGGTCCGGCTGCTCCAGTTGCCGGGTGGACAGCCGCAGCCACACCGCGGACCCGTCCGGGCGCCTGCATATGCGCGAAGGCGTGGCGCAGCAGGATGCCGAGCTCGTCCACATGCGCCGGCTCGAAGCTGGCCAGCCGGTCCGCCGCCATGCCGATCAGCGGCGTGTTGACCGACTGGTGCTGCCCGCCCTCCGGCGCCAGGGTGAGCCCCGACGGGGTGGAGACCAGCAGGAAGCGCGCGTCCTGGTAGCAGGCGTAGATCAGCGCATCGAGGCCGCGGTTGACGAACGGATCGTACACCGTGCCGACCGGCAGCAGCCGCGCCCCGGTCAGCGCGTGCGCGAGGCCCGCCGCCGCCCAGCAGCAGGAACAGGTTCTGCTCGGCGATGCCCAGTTCGACGTGCTGGCCCGCGCGGCGACATGCCCCAGCGCTGCGCGCGAGGCGAGCTTGGCGTCGCGGAACACGTCGTTGCGGGTGTGCCGGTCGAAGATGCCGCGCCGGTTCACCCAGGGGCCGAGGTTGGTGGAGACCGTCACGTCCGGGCTGGTGGTGACGATATGCGCCGGCCAGCTCCTTGTACTCGCCCTGGCCGCGGCCGATCTCGGCCAGGATGTCGCCGAAGCCGCGCCTGGGTGGACATCCGCCGCCCGGCGGCGGCCGGGCACCGGCAGCGCCGGCGGGCACCGCAACGAGCGGGGCGCGCAGCGCGCGGCCTTCCGGCGTCAGCTTCTTGGCGAAGGGGCAGGCGTCGAGGAAGGCCTGCAACTCGGCTGGCGGGCACGTCCAGCCCCTCGAACCGGTCCCATTCGTGGCCGGGACGGATGCCGCATCGCCTCGCGGAACGTCTCCATCTGCTCCTTCGTCATCAGCCCGGCGTGGTTGTCCTTGTGGCCGGCGAAGGGCAGGCCCATGCCCTTGATCGTGTAGGCGATGAAGCAGGTCGGCTGGTCGCCTTCGGCGTCGGCCGCGCGGAACGTTTCGATCAACGTCTCGATGTCGTGGCCGCCGAGATTGGTCATCAGCGCGCCGAGTTCGTCGTCGGACAGCGGATCGAGGATGGCGCGCACGCCTTGGGTAGCGGCCGAGATCGGCCAGCAGCGCGTGCGCGCCAGGCGGCGCCGCCCTGGAAGGTGAGCGCGGAGTACAGGCTGTTCGGGCAGTCGTCGATCCAGCGCCGCAGCGCCTCGCCGCCCGCGCGGGCGAAGGCGGCTTCCAGCTTGCGGCCGTATTTGATGGTGACGACGTTCCAGCCCATGTCGCGGAACAGGCCCTCGATGCGGCCGAACAGCCGGTCGGGGACCACGGAATCGAGGCTCTGGCGGTTGTAGTCGATCACCCACCAGACGTTGCGGACGTCGTGCTTCCAGCCCTCCAGCAGGGCTTCGTAGATGTTGCCCTCGTCGAGCTCGGCGTCGCCGGCGATCGCGATGTGCCGCCCGGCCGGCAGGCCGGTCGCGCGCGAGCCCGTGCAGCCGCACGTAGTCCTGCATCAGCGCGGAGAAGGTCGTCATCGCGACGCCGAGGCCGACCGAACCGGTGGAGAAATCGACCTCGCCGCCGTCCTTGAAGCGCGACGGATAGGGTTGCACGCCGCCCAATGCGCGCAGCCCCGCCATCTTTTCGATGCTCTGGCGGCCGAACAGGTAGTTGATGGCGTGGAACACCGGCCCGGCATGCGGCTTCACCGCGATGCGGTCCTGCGGGCGGGCGATCTCGAAATAGAGCGCCGTCATGATGGAGATCACCGAGGCGCAGGACGCCTGGTGCCCGCCCACCTTCAGCCCGTCCCGGTTGGGGCGGATATGGTTGGCGTTGTGCACCATCCACGCCGACAGCCACAGCAGCTTGCGTTCGAGCTGGTGCAGCAGCGCCACCCGCTCCGGGTCCATCCCCGCAGCAGTGGCCGCCGGCGGTGCGGCGATCACGTTCACGCCGACGCTCCCGGCTGGCGGAAGATGCCCGTCTGCCCGCCCACCACCGACCAGGACCGCCCGAGCAGCCGGCGCACCGCGGATGACGCGTTGCGCTTGCCCTTCGCCGGCGTAGTCCTCGTGCCAGTCCTCGATCTTCCCGGATCGTAGAGGTAGTTCACCATCAGCGTGGCGCTTTCCTTCACGCCCTTGTCCGACGTGTCGGCGCCGCATGCTGATCCGCTCCACCCGCGCGCCGTTCGACAGGTGGAAATGCGCCACCGGATCGAGCGCCCGCTTGCCGTTGCGCCTCGCGCAGCAGGTAGCGCGCGCACGAGCCGGATCAGCACCGGTTCGGCCGCGCTGCGCAGCGCCGGGATCGCGCCACCAAGCCGCGCCGGCCGAGGATGTCGCGCAAGCGCCGCGGCCGGTGTCGCGCCGGGCATCGCCGGAGGCCAGCGCCGGCGCCTCCTCCTCCGTCAGCAGCCCCGGCTCGTCGGCCGGCCAGCTTCGCGTCGAGCCAGCGGCGGAAGCCCGGGATCGGCGACAGGGTGGCGAAGGTCTTGAGGTTGCGGAACTCGCGCCGACAGTTCCTCGACCACGCGCTTGATCAGGAAATTGCCGAAGCTGATGCCGGCCAGCCCGCGCTGGCAGTTGCTGATGGAATAGAAGATCGCGGTGTCGGCCTCGCGCGGGTCGAGCACCGGCGCCTTCTCGTCCAGCAGCCTCTGCACGCTGCCGGCGAGGCCCTTCACCAGCGCCACCTCGACGAAGATCAGCGGCTCGCCCGGCATGCGCGGGTGGAAGAAGGCGTAGCAGCGGCGGTCGGAATCCAGCCGGTTCTTCAGGTCGCGCCAGGACCGGATTTCGTGCACCGCCTCGTAGCCGACCAGCTTCTCCAGCAGCGCCGCCGGGCTGGACCAGTCGATGCGCTGCAGTTCCAGGAAGCCGATGTCGAACCAGGCGGCGAGCAGGCCGCGCAGGTCCGACTTCCAGCGCCGCCAGCAGCTTGTCGTCCTTGCGGCGCGGCGCAGCAGGAACGCGCGCAGGTCGACCAGGAACTTGCGCCCGTCCGGGATGGTGGTGAACTGGGTCAGCAGGCGCAGCCGCGGCGGTTCCAGCGCCCGGCGCAGCGCCGCCTGTGGCGTCGGCGCGCTCGGCCGGGTCGGCGGCGTGCTGCACGGCGGCGTAGGCGCGCGCCACCGCTTCGGGATCGGAATCGAAGCCGGCGAGGGTGCGCAGGAAGTCGCGCTGCGCCCGGCGATCGTCGAGCGACAGGTAGGTCTGCGCCAGCTTGGCGGCACGGTTGCGGGCGCTGACCTCGCCGCCGCGGCCGTGCCAGGCAGGCGCGGATCTGGGCCTCGACGCTGTCGTCCTTCCTCGCGCGCCGACGCTGGCCGCCATGTCGCGCCAGACGGAGGTGAGGCGGCGCAGCGCGCGATCGAACAGCCCGGGCGTGGCGACGGGCAGGGACATCGGGGCCGGTGCGGGGACCGGGGCGGTGATCGCGACGTCGCTCATGGCAGCACCATCAGGCTCGTGGGGGAGGTTCGCTTGCGCGGACGCCCACTATAGCCGCCCGGAGCGTGCGCGCGACCCGGACGTCAGCGCATCAGGCATCGGCGCGGCGAGGGAACTGCATGGCGAGCAGATCGAGCCCCCCGCCGCCGGCGCGCGCGGCCAGGCCGGGCTCGTCGGGCGCGACGAACAGGCAGGAACGCGGGCCGAGCGCCGTATCGTCGCGGAGCAGGCTGCCGCCCAGCACGAGCCAGTACTGGCCGGCGCCGGCAGCCGGATCGGGGCCGGCGAGCGGCGCACCGGCCGGCAGGCGGTAGCGCCAGGCGGCGAGCCCGTCGGGCCCCGCCGGCAGAGCCGGCTCGCAGGTCGGCCCGGCGGCCGGATCGGCGCGCACCGGCGCCGGCGTGCCGATCGCCTCCCGATGGCGGCGCGGGCGGGGCAGGTCGCCGCGCGCGCCGGGCATGTAGCGCGCGCCGGGGTCCCAGCCGTTGCGCAAGGTGAAATAGGCGAGGCCGTCGGCGCCGGCGCGGATCGGGCCGTAGGCCGAATAGGCGGCGGTGAAGTGCACCGCGACGGGCGCGACCGCGTGCGTGCCGAGCGTGCCGCCGCCCGCCACCACCACCTGGAACTGGTCGGCCTGGTGGAAATGCGCCTGCACGGTGGTATCCGGGTCCTGCTCGACCAGGAAGGCCATCGCATACAGCGCGCCGGGCGGCGGCGGCGGCCCGGGATCGGGCCGGTAGCGGCTGCCGCCGAGACAGGTGGTGTGCCAGAATCCCATGCCGTTGGAGCTGGCGCGCCGGCGGGTGGCGCTGGCGGCCTCGGCGGCGGCGATCAGGGGCATGATGCAGTCTCCGCTACCGGGGCGGCGGCGCAGGATGCGCACAGGCCCTCGGCTTCGATGGTGGCGGCGCCGACGGTGAAGCCGCGGCGGGCGGCGGCGGCGGCGAGGGCGTGGGCGAGTTCCGGGTCGTCGAGCTCGATCGCCCGGCCGCAGTTGCGGCAAATCAGGAACTGGGCGGCGTGGGTGTGGGCGTGCGGCGTCGGCGCGGCGCCTGCCGGCGTATGGGCGTCCGGTTCGGGATGGGCGACGCAGCCGACGAAGGCCGCGAGCCGCTCCACCCGGTGCACGAGGCCCTGGGCGCCGAGGAACTCGAGCGCACGGTAGACCGTAGGCGGCGCCGCGTTGCCGCGCGAGCGGCGCAGCCGGTCCAGCAGGTCGTAGGCGCCGACCGGCGTATCCGCGTCCAGGATCAGGCCGAGCACGTCGCGGCGCAGCGCGGTGAGCTTGGCGCCGCGGGCGGCGCAGATGGCATCCGCGCGGGCCAGCAGGTCTTCGGTGCGGGGCGAGAAGGCGGCCGCGCTCACGGATGGGGCCTCCTTCCTTTGATCCGGCGGCATTGCAGTCCAAGATAGCACGCATGAGCGCACAGGACACCACGGCGGCCGTACTGGCCGCCCTGCACTTCGACGCCGCCGGCCTGGTGCCGGCGATCGCCCAGCAGCACGACACCGGGGAGGTGCTGATGCTGGCCTGGATGAACGCCGCAGCGGTGACGGAGACGCTGGCAACCGGGCGAGGCTGCTACTTCAGCCGCTCGCGCGGGCGGTTGTGGCGCAAGGGGGAGACGTCGGGCCAGGTGCAGCGGCTGCTGGAACTGCGGGTGGATTGCGACGGGGACGCGGTGCTGCTGCTGGTCGATCAGACCGGGGTGGCGTGCCACACCGGGCGGCGGTCGTGCTTCTTCCGCGCGGCGCGGGACGGGGGGCTGGTGGAGATCATGGCGCCGGAGGTGGAGGAGGGCGTGCTGTACGGCGCCGGGCACACGCCGGACGCGCCGGACGCCGGATGAAGTGACGGTGGCGCGGGTAGGACGTTGGTCTGTTGCCCGCGCCCGTTGCGCCGCCCGCCGGGAGGCGATGGCGCCACGCGCGATCTGTTCATGGTCCAGACCGTTCCATGATCGGTCCATACGTGCCTGGCGCTCGGGCGGATGGCACCGCTTCGCGGGGCCGTTGGCCGCTCAGCCGAACAATCCCGCCAGCAGATAGGCCGCCCCCGCCGCCAGTCCCCCGACGACGAAGGTTTGCAGCGCCGAACGCATCCGGTTGAGGCCGGTGAAATGGCCCTTGACCGCGCCGAACAGCAGCAGCGCCACGCCGGTCGTCAGGATCGAGATCCGCAGTGCCTCGCCGATGCTGCGGGTGAAGATGTAGGGCGCCAGCGGGATCAGGCCGCCCACCAGGTAGGAGACCGCGATGGTCGCGGCGCTGACCGGGGCGCGCCGCGGATCGGGCCGTTCCAGGCCCAGCTCGAACCGCATCATGAAGTCGACCCAGGTCCGCCGCTCGGCAGTGATCGCCGCCACCGCGACCCGCAGGGCGTCCCCACCGAGGCCGTAGCGGGCGAGGATCTCGCCAACCTCGTGCTCCTCCCGCTCGCGCAGCGCATCGATCTCGCGTCCCTCGCGGGTCTCCTCGGAAGCGTAGTGCTCGGCGTCGGTCCGGGCGGCGAGGTAGCCGCCGAGGCCCATGGCGATCGCCCCTGCGACGATTTCCGCGAGGCCCGCCGTCACGATCACGTCGGTGTTGGACACCGCGGCCGAAAGCCCGGCGGCGAGCGCGAACGGGACCGTCAGCCCGTCGGCCATGCCGATGACCACATCGCGCACGGATTCGGACGAGGTGAAGTGTTTCTCGACATGCGGCGTGGTCGGCATGCGGCCGGGTCCTTACCTGCCGGCGCGGTTCGGCTGGGTGGGCCGCAACGGGGCCGCGATGGAAGCCGGCATCAGTCCTCGGCGCGTTTTCGGCCGGTGACCATGGACCGGGCAAGGTTCTCCCGATGCACCACGCTCGCCAACCCGACCCCCAGGATGTGGAGGATGATCAGCCCCAAGGTGATGTTGGCCAGCGCATCATGCAGCTCGCCGAGCGCGCTCTCCGTGCTTTCGCCGCGTGGCGCCGCGCCGGTCCGGTTTTCGTCCTGGTCCCCGTACGCCCGGGCGATCGCCGGGCTGGCGGCATGGGCCAGGGGGCCCTTGCCGAGGTCGCCGTAGGCGACCAGCCCGGTGCCGACGGTCGCCGCAAGGAACGCCAGCAGCAGGAACACCATGGCCCCCCCGGCGGGGCTATGGCCCAGGTAGCGCCGCGACCGGCCGCGCACGAGCCCGGCGAGGTAGCGCACCGCCGTGACCGGGCCGTAGGCGAAATCGCTGAACCTTGCGTGACGGGGCCCCACGAAGCCCCAGAGCACGCGCAGCACGACGATCGCTCCCACGGCGTAGCCGCCCCACACATGCAGGGCGTCAATGCCGCCGGCCTCTTCCTCGGCGCTGAGATAGGCGACGGCGAACGCCACCACGAGCGCCCAGTGCCCGATGCGCACGAGGGGATCCCAAACGGCGACGCTGGTGGCCTGCCGGGTCGATGACATCGAGCAGATCCTTATCCGATCACGCGATCAAGGCTGCGGTCGCGGCGTGGTGCCGACGCTGGGCGGCAGGATGGGGAAAGTCACCTTCGGCTGTTCGCCCGTCAGGCTGTCGAGGAAGGCGGTGATCTTGTCCACGTCCGCGCTGGTGAGTTTGGCACTGAGCTGGCTCGCGCCCATCACCGCAACCGCGAGCCGCAGGTCCCAGGCCTGGCCGGTGTGGAAATAGGGCGCCGTAAGCGCGATGTTCCGCAACGGCGGGACCCGGAAGACGTACTCGTCGCTGGGCGTTCCGGTAACCATGAAGCGGCCCTTATCGCCGGGCGGCAGCAGGCTGGCGCCCGGCTTCGTGATCACGCCGAACGGCGCATACATGCCGCCGCCCAGGTTGATCCCGTTGTGGCAGGCCGCGCAGCCCTTATCCATGAACAGCGCCAGGCCTTCCTTCTGGGCGGGCGAGAGCGCGTTCGCATCGCCCTTGAGGAAGCGGTCGAACGGCGCGTTCGGCGTGATCAGGGTCGCCTCGAACACGGCGATGGCTTTCTGCACGTTGGCAAGGGTGACCGGATCGGCTTCGCCCGGAAATGCCTTGACGAACGCGTCGTGATAACCGGGGATGCCGTTCAACTGCTCGGCGACATGCGGCGCGGGCGAGGCCATTTCGATCGGGTTGACCATTGGCCCGCCTGCCTGCTCCTCGAGGTCCTTGGCGCGGCCGTCCCAGAACTCGGTCTTGTTGAAGACGGCGTTGAACACCGTGGGCGCATTGCGCCCACCATGCTGCCAGCGATGGCCGAGCGAGGTCGGTTCGGCATCGGCGCCGCCCAGCCCGATACTATGGCAGGAACTGCAACTGATGCTGTGGCTCGCGGACAGGCGCGGATCGAAATACAGCATCTTGCCGAGCTCGATCTTCGCCGAGGTCGCCGCATTGCCGGGCAGTGCCGGCGGGGTCAGCGGGATCGGCTGGAAAAGCTGCTGCGCCCGCGCCATCACGGCGTCCTGCGCCAGCACGGGGGAAGTGAACAGCACGCCGAGGGACAGCACGGCGGCGGCGGCGGTGGTCCTGATCATGGTAACCTTACCTCGCTCGTTCCGAAGGGATTTGCGCACCCGCCGGGTCCGCGCCCGGGCGGCGTGCGACGCCGGACGTTACGATTGCAGCTTTCCGCTTCGGAGCCGGCTATGTTGCCGCGCCTTGCCTCGCAGGCGCAGGATGGCGCCGGATGGTTTTATCGGCATTGATCCAGATCAAACCACGAGCGCCTTCGGACCGGTCGCGGCCGGCGGAGGGCGTGACGGATTGCCCGCTTCCGACCCGCTGTACAGCCTTGGCAGCACCCTGATCCGTCGGCCGCCGCCGTCATCGGCGCTCCGGTCCGCCCCCGGCGTGGTGCATGGGATTCCCCGGCACCCTTCGCTCGCGTAGCGTCGGGACATGGCCCTTCCCCGGCATGCCCCGACCCCCGATCTGGCGGCTCCGTTGATCTACCTCGTCGCCGGCGAGGCCAGCGGCGACGCGCTCGGCGCCCGGCTGATCGCCGCCCTGCGCGCCCGCCGCCCCGACCTGCGCTTTGCCGGCATCGGCGGGGACGCGATGGCGGCCCAGGGCCTGACGTCGCTGTTCCCGCTGCGCGAGCTCGCGTTGATGGGCCTGCTCGAAATCCTGCCGCGGCTGCGCCTGCTGCGCCGCCGCCTCGCCGAAACCGCGGCCGACATCGCGGCCCGCCGTCCTGCAGTGGTGGTCACGATCGACAGCCCCGGCTTCACCTTGCGCGTGCTGCGCGCGATCGCCCCGCTCGGGATCAAGCGCGCCCACTACGTCGCCCCCCAGGTCTGGGCCTGGCGTGAATCCCGGGTGCGCCACTACCCGGGCCTGTGGGACCGCCTGCTCTGCCTGCTGCCGTTCGAGCCGGCGTTCTTCGCCCGCCACCACCTGCCGGCCATCTTCGTCGGCCACCCGGTGCTGGAATCCGGCGCCGATCGCGGCGACGCCGCCCGCTTCCGCGCCCGCCACGCGCTGCCACCGGACGCCCGCATCCTGATCCTGATGCCGGGCAGTCGGCGTACGGAGACGGCCCGCCTGCTCCCCATCCTCGGCGCAACCCTGGAACGCCTGCGCCCGATCGTCCCCGGCCTGGTTCCGGTCGTCCCGCTCGCCGGCCCGGTCGCCGAGGCCGTGCGCGCCGGCACCGCCGCCTGGCCGATCCCGCCCATCCTGGTCTCCGACCCCGCCGAGAAATACGATGCCTTCGCCGCCGCCGCCGCCGCGCTGACGAAATCCGGCACCTCCACCCTGGAACTCGCGATGGCGCGCGTGCCGATGCTGGTAGCCTACCGGGTGAACCCCTTGTCGGCGGCGATCGCGCGGCGGCTGGTGACGGTGCGCTACGCCTCGATCCTGAACCTGCTGGCGGAGGCGCCGATGGTGCCGGAATTCATCCAGGAGGCCTGCACGCCGGACCGGCTCGCCGACGCGCTGCGCGCGCTGCTGACTGATCCCGTCGCCGCCGCGGCCCAGGTCGCGGCGACAAGCGCCGCCCTGGCCCGGCTGCACGCTCCGGCCGGCACGCCGTCGGAGGCAGCGGCGGCGGCAGTGCTCGACCTGCTGGCCGAAGCCGCCGCCGGAAGCTGAACGCCGCTACGCCGCCGCGCGGACGGCAGGAACGACGTCCTCCGCCAGCCAGTGCATCTGCTCCAGCGACTGCGCCAGCGACATCCCCGGCCAGTGGGCGCCGAACACCACGTAGTTCACGCCGAAACGTCGTTTCAGGTCCAAGGTCTGTTCCACCACCTCCGCCGGCGAACCGAACAGGAAGCGATCGTCCAGCAGGGCATCGAAATCGTCCTCGAAATTATCGTCTTTCGGCATCACCTTGTCCTGCCCCCAGGCGCGGTAGGCGGTGTATTTCACCTCCAGCGACGGGCGGGCGAGGCGGATCGCCTCGGCGCGGGTCTTGGCGATGAACACCTCGCGCATGATCGGGAACTCCGCCGGCAGCGGCTTGCCGACGGCGTCCAGGGCACGCTTGTAGACCTCCATCTGGCGTGCGATCGTGGCGAGCTTGTTGTGCGGGTTGATGTACCAGCAATCGCCCATGCGCGCGGCGCGGCGGATGCCGATATCGGCGTTGGCGCCGAACCACACCGGCGGGCCCGGCTGCTGGATCGGCTTCACCGTGCTGTTGGCGTGATCGAGCCGGAAATGGCTGCCCTCCATCGTCACGAAGTCTTCCGCCCACAGGCGGCGGATCGCGGTCAGGCATTCCTCGAAGCGCGGGCCGGCATCCTTCATCGTGGTGCCGAACGCCTGGAACTCCACCTCGCGGTAGCCGACGCCGACGCCGAACACGAATTTTCCCCCGCTCATGATATCGAGCGTGGCGAGTTGTTCGGCGAGATCGAGCGGCTTGTGCAGCGGCAGCAGCACCACCCCGGCGACGATGCGCAGCTTCGGAAACAGCGCGGCGACCTGCGCCAGGAACGGGATCTGCTGCACGCTCTGGAACGGATACGAACTGTAGTGCGAGCCTTTCAGGATCGAATCGTAGCCGAGCGCCTCCGCCTGGCGCGCGGTTTCCAGGTCTTCGGCCAGGCGGACGCGCATGTCGTCGCCCTGCGGATACTGGCCGCGGATCATGATGCCGAATTTCATGGGCTCAGTCCTTTCGCTCAGCCTCCGAAGATGAAGCGCTTGCCGACCGCGGCGGGGGCGACGATGCCCTCGCCATAGGCGCGTTCCAGGGCGGCGACGGCGCGCCAGCCGGTGCAGTGGGCGGGGATGATGAGATCGAGGCCGAAGCCGCCGAGATCGCGCACCGTGTCCGGAATGATCGCCTCGTTCTCGCCCGACAGATGGAACCCGCCCATCACAGCGTGCAGGTGCTCGCCGGGAAACGCCTCGCGCGCGGCGTGCAGCACATTGACGATGCCGGCGTGCGAGCACGCCGAGAACACCACGATCCCCTTGCCGCGCACGTTTGCGGCGAGGAAGCGTTCGTCCAGCAGCAGCGGGTCGGGCACCCAGCGACCCTCGGCGGTGCGGCGCACCTGGCCGGGCAGGCCACGTTCGTAGGCGGTGCGACGGGGGATTTCCCCGCTCAGGTAGAATGTGTCGTCGGCCAGCGCCTGCGGCTCGACCGCGACGACCGGGGTGGCGCCGTGCGCGGCGAGCGTGTCCGGGGTGGGGATGAAATCCATCGGGAACACGCCGCCGTCCGGCTGGCCCATGCCGCGCTCGGCGAACATGCCGGGGTGCAGGTGGCAGGGGACGGGCCGGCCGCCGTTGGCGGCGTGGATCAGGTCGAACGCGGCCAGAAGCCCGCCGGCGTGGTCCCAGTGGCCGTGCGAGAGCACCACCGCCTCGATCGCGGCAAAATCGACGCCGAGGCGGGCGCCGTTGCGCGCAACCGCGTAATCGACCGGGCCGGCATCGAACAGGACCGTGCGTGCACCGGCCTCGGTATGGGCGGTGACCACCAGGGACAGGCCGTGGTTGGCGCAGCACATCGCCGCCCCGCTGGCGCGGATCATGCCGTTGCGGCGCAGCACCTGTTGCTCGCGGGCGACGAAGGCGGGGGTGGTGGAGAGCGGGTCGGTGACGTTGTCGACCAGGACCTGGATTTGGAGGCGGTCTGCCGCCGTCATCGTGGTCATGATGCGCCCTCCCATGGACTGCGCCGCAGTTAACCGCGCCGGCGCGGCGCCGGCAAGCACGACCGCGGGCCCTCGACCGCCCGGCGCCCGGCATGACACGCCGTGTCGTACCGGGCTTGACGCGTCGCCCGCGCGACGGGTAGCGTGAGAAAGTCCTGTTAGCAAGCTTGTCGGTTGCATGACATGACGCCACGAGAGGACCCGCGTATGACTGCGATGCGCCAGGAATCCGATAGCCTCGGAGACGTCGCGGTTCCTGCCGACAAGCTATGGGGAGCGCAGACGCAGCGCTCGCTTGAGCATTTCAGCATCGGCAAGGACCTGATCCCGCGTGAGATGATCACCGCCTACGCCGTGCTGAAGAAGGCGGCGGCGAGCGTCAACGCCGCCGGCGGGCGTCTCGGCACGCGCGAGCGCGACCTCATCGTGACCGCCTGCGACGAGATCCTGGCGGGTCAGCACCACGACATGTTTCCGCTGCATGTGTGGATGACCGGCAGCGGCACGCAGTTCAACATGAACGTCAACGAGGTCATCTCCAACCGCTGCTGCCAGCTCGCCGACACGCCGTTGGGCAGCAAGGCGCCGGTGCATCCCAATGATCACGTGAATATGTCGCAATCCTCGAACGATTCATTTCCGTCGGCGATGACGATCGCAGCGGCGGTGGGCGTGACGGGGCGGCTGCTGCCGGCGATCACCGCCCTGCGCGATGCCATCGCTGCGAAAGCCGAGGCATGGAAGGACATCGTCAAGATCGGTCGCACGCACATGCAGGATGCGACCCCGATCACCCTGGGACAGGAGTGGTCCGGCTACGCCGGCATGCTCACCGACGACATCGAGCGGATCCAGGCTGCGCTGCCCGGCGTGTTCCGCCTGGCGCTCGGCGGCACCGCCGTCGGCACCGGGATCAATGCGGCGCCCGGCTTCGCCGAAGCGGTCGCGGCGGCGATCGCGACGCTCACCGGCCTGCCGTTCGTCACCGCGCCGAACAAATTCGCCGTGCAGGGGGCGCACGACGCGCTGGTCCAGCTGTCCGGGAGCCTGCGCACCCTGGCCGTCTCGCTTTACAAGATCGCGCAACGACATCCGCCTGATGTCCTGCGGCCCGCGCGCCGGCTTCGCCGAGTTGCTGATCCCGGAGAACGAACCCGGCTCCTCGATCATGCCCGGGCAAGGTCAATCCCACCCAGGCCGAGGCGCTCACCATGATCGCCGTCCAGGTGATGGCGAACGACGTCGCGGTGGGATTCGGCGGTGCCGGCGGCTATCTGGAAATGAACGTCTACAAGCCGCTGATCATTTTCAACGTCACCCATTCGATCACGATCCTGACCGACGGCTGCACGAATTTCCGCAGGTTCCTGGTCGAGGGGACGCGGCCCAACCTCGCGAAGATCAAGGAATACGTCGACCGCTCGCTGATGCTGGTCACGGCGCTGGCCCCCGTCATCGGCTACGACAAGGCGTCCAGGATCGCACACCACGCGATGGACAACGACCTCACGCTCAAGGCCGCTGCGCTGCAGCTCGGCTTCGTCGCCGAGGCGGAATTCGATCGCGTGGTCGATCCGACAAAGATGGTCAGGCCGTACGTCGCGCAGGGCGCCTAGCGCGATCGATACCGGCCTGTTGCCGGCAAACGCGAAAACGGAGTGTCTCGACATGGCCACCACCGCAAAGCGCGGCCTGGAGCTGATCCAGGATCCCTCATTGAACAAGTCGACGGCCTTCACGGAGGCAGAGCGGCAGGCGCTCGGCCTGGTCGGCCTCGTCCCCGACGTGACCGAGACCGAGGAGCTGCAGCTGCGCCGGGTGATGAGCCAGCTCGCCGAGAAGAACACCGATCTCGAGCGGTATATCTACCTCATCAACCTGCTCGATCACGACGAGGTCCTGTTCTATCGCGCCATCATGTCCGACCCGGCGCGGTTCCTGCCGATCGTCTACGATCCGACGATCGGCGAGGCCTGCCTCAAATTCGGCCACATCTACCGCCAGGCCCGCGGCATGTACCTTTCGATCGCGCGCCGCGGACACGTCAGGGAGATCCTGAAGAACTGGCCGCAGAAGGACATCCGTTTCATCTGCGTCACCGACGGCGGCCGCATCCTCGGCCTCGGCGACCTCGGCGCCAACGGCATGGGCATCCCGATCGGCAAGCTGCAGCTCTATACCGCAGCCGCCGGGGTGCCGCCGCAGTACCTGCTGCCGATGTACCTGGATGCCGGGACGAACAACGAACAATACCTGCGCGACCCGCTGTACCTGGGGTTGCGCAAGACGCGTCCGGCGACGCAGGACCTCTATTCGTTCGTGGACGAGTTCGTCGAAGCCGTGCAGGACGTCTTCCCGAACTGCTGCATCCACTTCGAGGACTGGACGGGCAGCGACGCGATCCATCTGCTGCAGCGCTATCGGGAGAAATACTGCGTCTATAACGACGACGTGCAGGGCACGGCGGGCATCACGCTGGCCGGCATGATCAACGCGGCCAGGATCAAGGGCACGAAGCTCAAGGACGAGAAATATCTCTTCCTCGGCGCCGGTTCCGCCGCCATCGGTCTTGCCGACCTGCTGTGTTCCGCTCTGGTTGCGGAAGGCATGGACCGCAAGGCAGCGGAGGCCCAGGTCCATATGTTCGACGTCAACGGCCTGCTGCAGTCGCGGCGCACCGACCTGCTCGATTTCCAGAAGCCGTACGCGCACGACCACGCGCCCACGCACGACTTCGTCGCGGCGATCGAGAGCATCCGCCCGACCACCATCATCGGCGTGAGCACGATCGGGGGCGCGTTCACGCAGAAGGTCGTCGAGGCGCTGTCGAAGATCAACGAGCGCCCCGTGATCCTCGCGCTCTCGAACCCGACCGACCATGCCGAGTGCACCGCGGAGCAGGCCTACACCTGGTCGCAGGGGAAGGCGATCTACGCGGCCGGCGTGCCGTTCGCGCCGGTCGACTACAAGGGCACGACATTCCTGCCCGGCCAGGCGAATAATTTCTACATCTTCCCCGCCGTCGGCATGGCGATCTTCGCCACGCAGGCGCGCCGGGTGACCGACGAGATGTTCATCGCGGCGGCGGCCGCGGTCGCCGACCAGGTCTCGTCGGCGCAACTCCGGCAGGGCCTGCTCTATCCGCTGCAGGCGAATATTCTCGAGACCGAGATCAAGACCGCGGCCCGGGTCGCCGGACTCGTCTTCGACGCCGGCTTGGCGCGCGTGGAACGGCCCAAGGACATGGAAGCGTTCATCCGTCAGCATGTCTACAAGCCGGAATACCCCGCGCTGCTCTGAGCCGAACGCGGGAAGAGGCCGTCCGTGGCGCCGGATCGCAGGCCTGATGGGGCCGGCGCCGCAGGCTGGCGGTGGGGGCGAAAACGCCCTTTAGATCGGCTTGCCCGCGCTGCCCGCCCAGGCGTCGGCCAGCAGCGCGTTGCTCGGCGGCGTCTTGTCCAGCACCTTGCGCGCCGCCTCGGCGCCCGCGACCGGAAGCCCCGTCGGCGCCAGCAGGCCGATCTGCACCAGCACCGAGGCCTGGTCCCAATAGATATGCTCGTGCACCAGCCTGTCGCCTTCGAACTGCACGATGGCGACGCCGGCGATCTCCACCCTGCGCCCCGTGGGGGCGATGCCGGGCAGCATCCAGTCGATCTCGGTCGTGTGGGTGAAGCGCATCACGAACTCATCGACCAGGCGGTCGTCGCCGATCGTGCGGCTGACCGGCACCAGCTCGAAATCCGGCGGGTTGGCGCCGATGAAATGGTATTTGTAGAACCGCTTGAGCTGGTCGTGGCCGACCCCGCCGGCCAGGGTCTGCGTGGCGCGGCACGGTAGAAGTGCCTGCCGGCGCGGGCAATCGGGACGCCGGCGGTGTACGATCGGCACCGATGTGCCCCCCGCCCCATGACAGCGCCGCTCCCCCCGCCCCGCCGGCCGAGAACACCGGCTTCCAGGCGGCGGTCCTGTCGATCGTCGCCGGCTACGCCGACACGCTCGGCTTCCTGAGCTTCGGCGCCTTCGCCGGGTTGATGACCGGCAACACCGTCCTGCTGGGCACCGCCCTTATCGGCGGTGCGCCGCTGCGCGCCCTGCACACGCTGGCGATCATCGCCGCCTTCCTCGCCGGGGTCGGGGCGAGCGCCCGGTTGCGCGGCATGGGCTGGTCGCTGGCACGGTTGCTGGTGCCGGAGGCCCTGGCGCTGGCAGCGGCGTCCTTCCTGCCGCCGGCGGCGGCGGCGCCGGCGCTCGCCTTCGGCATGGGGCTGCAGAACGCCGCGGCGACCCGCTTCGCCGGCACCACGCTGAACACGGTCTTCCTCACCGGCGACCTGCAGAAGCTGACCCTGGCGGTGGTCGGCCGTTTCGGCGCGGGTCGGCCGCCGCCCGCCGCCGCGGCACCGCGGGTGGGCGTGCTTGCCCTGGTCTACGCCGGGTATTTCGCCGGCGTGTTGCTGGGTGCGACCGCGCATGCTCTGGCCGCGCGTCCGCTGCTGCTGGCCATCCCGGTGCTGCCGCTGGCGCTGGTGCCGCTCGGGGCACGGCAGCGCGCCCGCCCGACACCGCCGCCGGGGACGCAGCCGCCCGGGTGACGCGCCCGATTGCCGGGCTGGCACGCCGGCCCGAGACTGCGGCGCATGACCGCCCCGCCGCCCCCTGCCGCGCCCGCCTCCGCCGTGCCCGCCCCTGCCGCCGTCCCCGATCTGCGCAGGATCGGCATCGTGGTCGGGCTTGCGGCGGAGGCGCGGCTGGCGCGGCGCCTCGGCGCGCCGGTGGCGGTGGGCGGCGGCGAGGCGGCCGGGGCACAGCGTGCCGCGGCGGCGCTGGTCGCGCGTGGCGTCGCCGGCCTGGTGAGCTTCGGCCTGGCGGGCGGGCTCGATCCGGCGCTGCCGGCGGGCACGGTGCTGGTGCCCGGCGCGGTGCGGCTGGACGGGCGGACGATCCCGATGGACGCGGCCCTGGCGCACGCGCTCGGCGGCCCGGACCGCCACGTCCTTCTGTGCGGCACGAGCGCGGTCGCAACCGTGGCGGACAAGGCGCGGCAGTGGCGGGAGATGGGATGCGCCGCGGTCGATCTGGAATCCGGCGCCGTGGCGGCCGTGGCAGCGGCGCACGGCCTGCCCTTCGCGGTGCTGCGCGCGGTGTGCGACCCGGCCGGGCGCGGCCTGCCGCCGGCCGCGTTGGCGGCGCTGGACGGGCGGGGCGCGATCGGGATCGGCCGCGTGCTCGCCTCGGTGCTGGCCCATCCCGGGCAGGTGCCGGCGCTGCTCGGCCTGGCGCGGGACGCCACCGCGGCGCGACGCGCGCTGGCCCGGCGCATCGCGGAACTTCGCTGATCAGCCGCTGCTGATCGCCACCATCAGCACCCCGGCCACCACCAGCAGCAGCCCGCTGACCTCGCCCCGCTTCAGCCGCTCCTTCAGGTAGAAGCGGCTGAACCCGAGGGTGAACACCACCTCGATCTGCCCCAGCGCGCGCACCAGCGCGACATCGGTCAGCGCAAACCCGGTGAACCAGCAGGCCGAGCCGGACGCCGACAGCAGCCCCACCCAGGCCGCGCTGCGCCAATGGAAGAACGCCTTGCGCAATTCCTCCGGGTCGCGCAGCGCGAGATAGGCGCCCTGCATCACCGTCTGCAGCACCGTCATCGTCACCAGCACGAACAACGCGCGCACCACGAGCCCCGGCGCGGCCACGCCATGCGTCGCGATCTTGATGAGCACCCCGGTGGTGCCGAGGAAGAACCCCGCCCCCAGCCCGCACAGCGCTGCCGGCTGCACCGTCGCCGCCGCGATCTGCCCCAGCCGCAGCCCGCGCCCGGCGAGCGACAGGGTCAGCACCCCCACCAGCCCGACGCCGATCCCGGCCCAGGCGAGCGGACGCAACTGCTCGTGCAGCACCACCAGGGCGACGAGGCCGGTCTGCATCGCCTCGGTCTTCGCATAGGCGCTGCCGACGGCGAAGTTGCGGAAGCCGAACGCCATGATGAGCAGGTTGGTGCCGATGATCTGCGTGAGCCCGCCGGCGGCGGCGAACACCAGCAGCCGCGGCGTGAGCCCCGGCAGCGGCGTGCGGGTGACGATCAGTGCCGCCAGGAGGAAGGCGATCGCGACCGGCGCGCCGTACAGGAAGCGGATGAAGGCGGCGCCGTTGACCGACAGCACGCCGCGCAGCTTCTGCTGCATGGCGGTACGCCAGCACTGGAACAGGGCCGCGGTGACGGTGATCGGGATCCACAAAGGCATGGGGGCCGTTCCGCTGTCCGGGGTCGGGCCGGACGGCGCCGGCGGGCGGCAAGCGTAGAGCGGTTGGCGCCCGGGGCAAACGAGGCCGCCCGGCGGCGGGACGCGATCGCTTGCCGCCGGGCGGCCGTCCGGCGCAGGCTCGCGACGCGCGCCGGGCGGTCCGGCAGGGGAGGGTCCCGGATGATGTTTCGCAGACGGCGCGGACGGGTGGGCGGCCGGGCGCACGCGTGCGTCATGGCTGCGCTCGCATTCGGCGCCACGCCCGTGGTCGCCGCCCGCGCGGCCGGCTCGCCCGCCATCGCCGCGCCTGCCGCCGCCGACACGGGTACTAAGCCTGTCGGCCACCGCCTCGGTCTCCGTCCCGCCCGACGAACTGACCGCCAGCCTGCGCGCCACCGCCGAGGCCTCGGGCGCCGAGCGGGCCCAGGCCGAGGTGAACCGTGCCATGGCGACCGCGCTCGCCGCCGCGCGCGCGGTGCCCGGGGTGCAGGCGACGACCGCCGGCTACGCCACCTGGCAGCGCCCGCCCGGCAGTCCCGGCGGCGGCGCCTGGCAGGCGAGCCAGAGCCTGGTGCTGAAAGCCCACGACGGCCCGGCTCTGCTGGGCCTGCTCGGCCGCTTGCAGGCGCAGGGGCTGGCGGTGGACCAGCTCGGCTGGGAACTGTCGGCGACGGCGCAGCAGACGGCACGCGACCAGGCGACCGACGCCGCGCTGGGCCGGCTGCGCGGCCGGGCGACGGCGGCGGCACGGGTGCTCGGGCTGCGCTTCGGGTCGTTCCGCACGGTGCGGTTGGGGCCGCCGCCGGAGATCGGGCCGCGGCCGATGTTCGCCAGCCTGGCCCGCGCGGCGGGGCCGCCGCCGAGCGCGGTGGCGGAGAATGTGGCGGTGAGCGCCACGGTCTCGGCCGAGGTGGTGCTGCTGCCGGCGGCCGGGTCGGGGGGGCGATAGGCGGGAGCGGTAGCCGCGGGGCGTTTGCGTCCGACGGGCGGCTTGGCTATAGGGTGGCGCGCCCTGATCCCGGATAGCTCAGTTGGTAGAGCAAGCGGCTGTTAACCGCTGGGTCGTAGGTTCGAAGTCCTACTCCGGGAGCCAGCTTCTCGCCCCGATGCGGGCAGGCGGGGCGGTCACGTCGGGACAGGCCGCGCGGCAAGGGCATCCTATGCTGCCCGGCAGAGCGCGATCCCGGTTGCCGGGGAACCCGCCCCGCTGCTGCGCACCCCCCATGTTTGCCGTCACGACGCGTTGCCCTCCGGGCAACCCCACCTGCCAGCCCGCTGTCTTCTCACCAGGCCGTAGCGCTGCCTCGGGTGACCGCGCGTCGGTCGGCAACGCCAGGCGGTCATCGAAATGCGCTTGACGGCATATGCGTCCAAGCGCATTTTTCGCTTGTGCCCTGGGACGTGCAGTTCCATCCCGAGCTGGCCGCCGAGCTGGATGGCCTGCCCGCCGCTGTTCGGGTGGAGTTGCTGGCCCACGCCGGCCTATTGTCGCAGTTCGGCCCGACGCTCGGCCGGCCCGCCGTGGACACGCTGAAGGGCAGCGCGATTGCCAATCTCAAGGAACTGCGGTTCGGCGTCGACGGTGGGGTCTGGCGTGTGGCGTTCGCCTTCGACGGGAAGCGGATCGCGGTGCTGCTGGCGGCGGGCGACAAGCGCGGGCAACCGCAGGCGCGCTTCTACAAGGCATTGATCGCGCTTGCCGAACGGCGCTGGGCGCATTGGACGTAACGGAGGATCGGATGGGCGTGTCCCTGGACGACGTGCTGGCACGGTTGCCCCGCAAGGAACGGGACACCGTGACGGCCCGCACCGCCGCGCTGGTGGCGCAGGAAATGAGCCTGCGCGACCTGCGCAAGGCGCTCGGCAAGACCCAGGTGGCGATGGCCGATCAGTTGGGGATCCGGCAGGAGAACGTGTCGCGGATCGAACAGCGGTCCGACATGTTGCTCTCCACCCTCAACAGCTACCTGCGCGGCATGGGTGGCCGGCTGCGCCTGGTCGCGGAGTTCGAGGGCCGGCCCCCTGTGGAGCTCGCCGGTCTGGCCGACGTGGCCGCAGCCACAACCCCAACCCCGGCCAGGTCGAAGCGCGCCGCGCCACGTGCCGCGCGGCGAAAAAGCGCGACGGGCGCCTGAAGGCTCCCCCCGACCGGCAGGCTGCGCCAGCGGCAGCATGGCGGCCGCCATGGCCAGCAGACCGCGGATCATCGGCAAGGCCCGGACGCGGCGGGAAGCCGCCGTGCGGGACACGCCCCGACCCCGGCTTCGCAGCATCGCGTCCCGACGCGGGGGGTCGCAGCGCGACGGGCGCCCGCCCGCCACCCATCAGGAGCCGCCGTCGACCCGCGCCACCAGCCGCCCCTCAGCACGCCGCCACCCCGAACCGCACCGACGGCGCCACGATCTCCTCCCGCGCCGAAACAAGCGCCAGCTCCCGCCCGCCCGCCGCCAGGGTCCGCCGCAGCACCCCCTGGACCGCCGAGCCCGCCGCCGCCAGCGCCGCCCCCGCATCCCGAGTCCGCAGGAAATGGAACAGGAACAGCGCCGCCAGCGCATCCCCCGCCCCATTCACCGCCATCGGCAGCAGCGGCGTGCGCAGCAGCCAGAACCGCCCGCCCTCGGCAGCCAGCACATCGATCGCCTCCGCCGGCGTCGCCTCCGTGCGCAGGCTCGTCACCACCACAACCCGCGGCCCACCCGGCCGCAGCCGCGCCGCCAGCGCCGCCGCCGCATCCTTCGCCGCCGCCAGGCTGTCCACCGCCTGCCCCGTCAGCCAGCCGAGCTCGAACCGGTTCGGCGTGACGATATCCGCCGCCGCCATCCCCGCCCCGGCGAGGAAGGCGGCCACGCCGGGGCGCACATAGACGCCCGGGCCGTCGTCGCCAATCACCGGATCGCAGCAATAGAGCGCCCCCGGGTTGGCCGCCCGCACCAACCCCACCGCGTGCAGCACCGCCGCCCCGGTCTCCGCCGCGCCGAGGTAGCCGGACAGCACCGCGTCGCACCCGCCGAGCACCCCGCGCGCGGCGATCCCATCCACCAGCGCGCGGACCTCCGCTGGCTCCGTCACCGTGCCGGTGAAGCCGCCGTAGCCCGGGTGGTTGGAGAAGCGGACCGTCGCGATCGGCCACACCTCCGCGCCCAGCAGTTGCAACGGGAACACCGCGGCGGAATTGCCGACATGCCCGTAGGCCACGGACGAGGCGATCGAGAGGATATTCATCCGCGCAGTCTCCCGCCGGCGGCCCGCGGCCGGCGCGCGTCCCGGCAGCCCGGCGCCGCCGCCTGCGCGGGCGTGCCCCGACCGGCGCCTCCCAGCCAAGCCGGGATTTGCACGACGAGCAACCTGGTGTTCATCATCTGCGCGGCAAACTCGGCGCATGAGCACCAGCCTCCGTGCCGCGGGCCCGCCGCTGCGCCCCGCCACCAGCGACGTTCCCGCCGGCCTGGCGGGGCGACGCACCTGGACCCCGGGCCGGCTGCGCGGCACACTCGGCGCATGAGCACCAGCCTCCGTGCCGCGGGTCCGCCGCTGTGCCCTGCCACGCGCGACGTTCCCGCCGGCGTGCCGGAAGGGCGCACTTGGACCCTGGGCCGGCTGGGCGCTGCCGCCGCACGCACCGCGGTCGCTCCGGCGCCGATACACCCGCTCCCGACGCCCGCAGCCCCGGTTGCGCGGTTCGCGCCGCCGCCGCACGCCCCCGCCGGCGATTGGCGGCTCACCCTGCTCGCCGGTCCGGACGGCGCGCTGGCCGCCGCGCTGCCGGCCGCGGCGACCGGCACATGGTGCCGCTTCAGCCTCCGCCTGCCCCCGTCTTTGGCCGCCGCCTGCGTGCAGCTCCACATCGAGGCGGGGAACGATCCCGCCGCCATCCTGCCGCTGCCGGGCCGCCGCCGGACGCGCCGGGCCATCGTCTTCCTCCCCGCCGCCGCGACCGGGATGCGGCTGCACCTGTTCGGCGGCACCACGGCGGCCCCGGACCTCACGCTCCGCTGCACCCGCCTGTCCCGTCCTGCCGCGGCGCTAGCGTTGGCGGCACGCCGGCTGCCCCATCTCGCGGCCATCCTGCTGCGCGGCCTGTTCACCGCGCCCCGCGCCCTGCCCGGCCGGCTGCGCACCGAGCTCGGCGCCGGCGCGACCGAGGGCGTGCCGCCGGACCCGGCTGCCGCCTACGGTCTCTGGATCCGCCTGTTCGAGGATGGCGCCCGCGTCCTGCCGGCCGGCCCGTCGATCACCGTCGTGGTCCTGCACGCGAGCGAGGCCGGTGCCGCGCTCGCCGCCAGCCTCGCCGCCGCCGCCGCAGCCCTGGCCGCGTTCCCGACGCCGGCGGGCGCCATGCCGCCTGGGCCGATCGCGGTCGGTCCCGTCGGGGTTTCCCTCGACCAGGCGCTGGCCGCGACCAGGACCGATTACGTGGCGCTTCTTCAGGCCGGAGAAATCCTGCCGCCGCACGCCCTGACGCGGCTCGCCGCCGAGGCCGCCGCGCACGACCGGCCGGCGATCCTGTACGCCGACGAGGACCGGCTGACCGCTGACGGCACCCGCTGCGACCCCCAGTTCAAGCCGGCCCCGAGCCGTAGCCTGATGCTGTCCGGCGTGCTCGCCACCGGCGTGTGGCTGATCCGCCGCGACCTGCTGGCCGCACCCGCTGCGCCCGGCGCTCCGCCGGACGGCCCGGCCCCCGCCGCGCCCAGCCCCCTGCCGGCTATCGCCCACTCTGCGCCCGCCGCCGCTGCCCTTACGCCCGGTGCTCCCAATGCCCTCGCCGCCCACGCTTGGGCGGAGGCCGTGCGCCTCGACGCTTGGCTGCGGCTGCACGAAGCCGGCGGCGCCGGCGCGACCTGCCACGTCCCGCTGATCCTCGCCCACCGCCGCGCGGATACCGAAACGGCGCCGCCGGCGGTCCTGGCCGCGGTCGCACAGGCGCATTGCGCCCGCACCGGGCTGCCGGCGCGCATCGTCCCCGCCCGCCCGCTGCAACTCCGCCTCGCCGCCCCGCGCGCCGCCCGGCCGCTGGTCAGCCTGATCGTACCGTCCACCTGCCGCACCGCCTATGCCGCGTCATGCCTGGCCGCAGTGCTGGCCCGCACCGACTATGCGGAGCTGGAGCTGGTACTGGTGCTCGCCCGCCCCGGGCCGCCGGACGCGGCGCAGCGGCGACGGCTGGAGCGGCTCGCGGCCGATCCGCGGGTGCGCCCGATGCTGGTGGACACGCCGGCGTTCAACTTCGCCTCCGCCTGCAACCACGGCGCCGCGGCGGCGCGCGGCGACCTGCTCTGCCTGCTGAATGACGACGTCACCCCGCGCGACCCTGGCTGGCTCGCCGCCATGGTGGGCCATCTGGCCGATCCGGCGGTGGGCGTGGTGGGCGCCCGGCTGCTCTATCCGGACGGCACGGTGCAGCACGCCGGCATCCTGCTGCGCCCGGACGGCACCGGCGCCCACCGCCACCGCTCCCTGCCCGCCGGCGCCGGCGGCTACGCCGGCCGGGCGCTGCTCGCGCAGGAATACGCCGCCGTCACTGGTGCCTGCCTGCTGACCCGACGTTCCCTGTGGGACCGGCTCGGCGGGCTGGACGAAGCCTTCGCCACCGCCTTCAACGACGTCGATTTCTGCCTGCGCGCCCGCGCCGCCGGCGCCGGGGTGGTGCTGGCTGCGGAGGCGGAACTGACGCACGCGGAATCGCGCAGCTTCGGCCGCCACTATGGCCCCGGCGAGACCGCTCGCAACCGCGCCGACCGCGCCCGGCTGCTGGCCCGGTTCCCGGCCGCCTTCGCCGCCGACCCGTTCCACAGCCCCAACCTGTCGCCCTGGTACGGCGACGGCCGCGCGCTCCGTTTCCCGCCGGGTACCGACGGCCCGGTCCGCCAGACCACGGCAGACGCGCGCCGCGCCCATCAAGCCGGTGGCGCCCTCCTGCGCGACCCGCCCGCCGCGTGAGGCCGGGTGCCGCTGCACTTCCCGGTCGCGCGCGGGATGATCGTCCTTTGTGACTACTCGGGGTTCCGGCCGCCGGAGATGGTCAAGCGCCGGCCGGTGATCGTCCTGTCGCCCCGGCTCGCGCACCGGGAACACCTGACGACCGTCGTCCCGCTCAGCACCACCGTGCCGCCGGCCGACCTCCCTTATGTCTGCGAGCTGCGCCTGTCGCCCCACTACCCGCCCCGTTCAGCGCGCCCGTGGCGTGGGTGAAGGCCGACATGTTGGCGACGGTGGGGATCGGGCGACTGGATTCTGCTGTGGCGGCCGCGCCATCCCGACGGGAAGCGACGCTACGTCCGCCCGCGGCTGGCGGCCGAGGATGAAAAGAGTTCGAGCGATGTGTGCTGCACGCGCTCGGGTTTTTCCCTTGACCCGCTGGCGTCCCGACGCCAGATGCTGCTTGTCCGCACGCGAGCCTAGCCCGTTGCGCCTCAAGACCGCTTCGGCGGCCAACTCCGCCAGCGCGACTCCAGGCGCGGCGGGGTTGCTGTTTGACGGATGCCCGGAATTCAAGGTCTGCCTGTCGCCGGCGATGCCGCCGCACCACCGCGGGATCCTGCGTGAGCGCGTACCGCCCGCGCCCGGAGGGGTAGCCCTTGCCAGTTGGGGCAAAGATCGCGGGCCGGGGCCGCCCTCACATGATCGCCGCTCCGCCTGCCTTTGCGGAGGTCCGCGAGAGGGGAGCCTCTGACTGCGCCTTTGACACTGGCGGCAGCACGAGCGTTTCGAGCTTTCGCAGAAACTTAGTGATGTTGGCCCGCACCGCCCCTTCGTTGGCAATCCGCAGCCGCTCGACGGCGAGCAGCGATGACCCAAAGGACGCGATATAATAGGATGAGATTTCTCTGTGCATCAGCGGCTTCTCCTGCCCCTCCTGACGCAACGTATAGGCGACCTGTGCAGACACCTTCATGTCTATACCGATGAGCGGCTGGTTCAACTCGACAATGTCCGCCGTCACCGGAAACTGGCAGCCGTGGCCTGATGCCAGCAGTCCGTTCGCCGCGAGGCTCTGCGACAGCGCCTGTTGGAGTTGCGCATTGCCGACCTCCGACATCCCCAGAAGATAGGTTGCCTCACCGCCGGCGACTCGTTCGACGCACATGGAGGCATGGAGCGGAGGCGGGAAGCTCGCGGCAGGCAACGCAGTGACCGTCATTCGCCCTGGTGACGCAGGCAGAGCGCACCCGGCGAGACCTATCATTCCCACTACGGCGAAACCAAGCCGACGAACATTTCCCATTTTCTGTTTTCTCCTTCGTGCGATCTCTGATCCATGCCGGAATATTGCTATTCTGGCAAGAACCTCTGCCGTCGATCTGACGCCAAAACGTCAGGCCGGCCTCGCAGAAAGAGGCCCGAAGTCAGCCATCATCGGACAAGTCTTCGCGCCAAAGCGACCGATGGGATGCGCGCGTGGATACCTGACGCGAGCCTCGCCCCGGCCCTCGGTGTGACGGCGGCAAGCCCGGATCCAGCGTGACGCACCGCGCGACGACCGCGGCCGGAGGAAAACGCTCCCTCCGGCCGCTGCCGGCCGCCCCTCAGTGGATCTCGCCCGACCTCCGGATCGCCTCGCGCAGCTTCGCCGAGGTGAAGCTCGGATCGGCGCACATATCGAGGATCACCTTCTCCCGCCGCGCAATCAGGTCGATCGCCGCCGGCAGCTTCTTCACCGAACTCCGCCGGGATCACCACCGCCCCATGCCGGTCGGCATGGATCACGTCGTCATGCGCCGCATTCATGCCGTGGATATTCACCGGTTGGCTGAACGAGACGAGATGCACATGCGCATGGCTCGGGTTCACCATCCCGCCCAGAATCTGGAATCCCGGCGCCCAGGCGTCGATGTCGCGATACGACCCGTTGGTCACGCAGCCGAGCGCGCCGAGCGCCTTGTGCACGGTCGAATGCACCTCGCCCCAGAACGCGCCGTAGCCGGGGGTGTCGTCGAGATCCTGCAACAGCAGGATGGTCGGCAGGTCGGCTTCCGCCACGTAGTCGTACCAATCGGTCCGGTTCACGACCTTCCCGCGCGGCGCTTCCTTGGACCGGATCATGCCGACCCGCGCCAGCCCGACGATCGGCGGAAGCTTCGGGTCGAGCGCCACCAGCGGCGTGGTGGTGAAGCCGATCGCGCGGCGTTCCGGGTTGGTGACTTCAAGCCCGTTGCAGATCGTGGGCGTGTCCCACGCCTTCAGCGCGTCGAGGTCAGCCTGGGTGAAGGGCCGGTCGGCCATGGATTCGTCTCCTCCGTCGGGGATGGGCAGTCTCGCGCCGGCCCGCGGTTTGCGGCAAGCTCGTGCGCATGGACAGCACCATCGCACACGGCGGCCGCGCGATCTACGGCGCCCCCCTCGGCATCCTGATGCTGGAGGCCCGCTTCGCGCGCATCCCCGGCGACATGGGCAACGCCGAGACCTGGCCGTTCCCGGTGCTCTATCGGGTCGTCGCCGGCGCCAGCCCGGAACGGGTGGTGCTGCGCGGCGCGGCCGGGCTGCGCGACGATTTCATCGCCGCCGCGCGCGACGCTGGTTGCCGAGGGCGCCGAGGCGATCACCACCAACTGCGGCTTCCTCGCCCTGTTCCAGCGCGAGCTGGCCGCGGCGGTGGGCGTTCCGGTCGCCACCAGCGCGCTGCTGCAGGTGCCCTGGGTGCAGGCGACTGCTGCCGCCGGGGCAGCGGGTGGGGGTGGTCACGGTGTCGGCCGGCTCGCTGTCGCCGCAGCATCTGGCCGCCGCCGGCGTGCCGGCCGACACGCCGATCGCGGGCACCGAGGGCGGGATCGAGTTCTTCCGCGTGCCTGATCCTGGGGGAGAAGGAGGATCTCGACGTCGCCGCCGCCGAAGCCGACATCCTGGACGCCGGGGCCGAGCTGGTCCGGCGCCATCCCGACGTCGGCGCGATCGTGCTGGAATGCACCAACATGCCGCCCTATGCGGCGGCGCTCCGACGCGCGCTGGACCGGCCGGTGTTCGATATCTATTCGCTGGTCACCTGGCTACGGGCGGGGGTTCGGCCGCGGCGGTTTCCGCTGCCGGACTGGCGGTGACGATCGCACGGGTGGTAGCCGGGCGAACGCGCGCCGCTCGTTTGCGGTGAGCGTCCGGTCCCGACCCGGAGCGGCCATTCCGATGCCGACCGCACCGGCCCGGAAGCGGCCCTCGACCGCTGCGGGCTACCGCGCGTTGGACGGCTGGCACATGGAATATACTGCTAAGAACCGCTTCCAGAGACTCTGTTGAACAGAACCTTAAGCAGCGAAACGACGACGCTTCGATTCTTCATGATGAGTCCTCGCATCTCTCTTCCTGATGCGCTCGTGAGAAGGCGCTTTGTCGCTTGCGTCAGCCATTCCGCTTTAGCCGGTTCGTCCAGACTTGGTGATGTGCGTGTAGCCCTTTGCATGTCGCCGACCAAACGAATGAGGGCATCGGAACTCTCCTTCAGATCCCCTCTCTGGAATGACCAATAGGGTGTGCCATCGAACTGTTCACTGCGGCCGTTTAGAAGGACCAAAGCTGGCAGCTCATCCAAAGGAACTTCGAGACAATTGCAGAAATTGCCTACAGCAGACTCGTAATCCCCAGGAAATCTGAGAGATACGCGGTCATTTCTTCTGCTTATATCCAGCAAGGTGATGATATGGGCATTTTTGCCAAGTGCAGTGTCGAAGGCAGCCCAGTTACGCTCAAGGCCACATAGGACAGCCGCATCCTCTTTCCGAAATAACAGAAGAGACCATAAACCTCCAACGCCAAGCTGCTGATCAATGTCCGCCGCCTCGTTAGTCGTAAGTGCGGGAAGCGCCCACATCCTAGTTCCCTCTCGTGTCTCTCGCGCCCCAGATTAGTAGGCATTTCGAATGTCGGACAAGGTATGCTCGCTCCCCCCGAACCCGACTGTCGCTATCCCACCCAAAGCGGCCCGCTTCACCTCAGGGTACCATCCCCTGGTTTTCCCCACCCGCGCCATGCACGAAGCACCGCGCGTAATCCTGGAACGCCCCCGGCAACGGGTGCGCCGGCCGCACGGCCCCGCACAGGTCGCGATGCGGATCCGGATCGTCCCCCGCCGCCGGCCGGGTCCGCCAGTGCAGATCGAGCCGCGCCGGGGCGGCAAACAACGCCCGCTGCGGATGGAGGCCAAGGAACAGCAGCGGCAGCCAGGTCGCCCGGTTGCCGTAGCCCTCGATCCCGCCACCCTGGCGCGAGCGGATCGCGCCGTCCACCAGATTGTCCTCCACCCGCGCGCGCGACGGCCGGAACCGCACGTCGATGCCGCCGGTGTCGATCAGGGTGTTGTGCGCGATCGTCACGTTGGCGGAGCGGTTCACGTAGATGCCGTCGTCGTTGCAGAATGCGATCAGGTTGTCGCGCATGGTCCCGCCCAGCGCCTCCAGCCCCGTGCGCCCGAAATCGCGACGGATGGAATCGGGCGACCCGCCGCCGCCGAACGAAAGCCCGACCCGCGCGCCCGCGAGGTCGGGCAGGTGCCAGCGGCAGAGCACGACGTTGCGGATGAAGCGGTTGCCGCTGCCGGCCGCCTTGGCGAACGCGCCGTAGGCAACGCCGTTGCCGTCCGCCTTCACGAAATCGGCGATCAAGGTATCGCGGATCGTCCAGCCCGAGCCGGTGTCGAGGTCGATCGGCGTCACCGGGTTCGGCGTCACCCGCGGGTGGGTGTCGATCAGGCTGTCGTGTTCGATCCGCCCGTCGTCGGGGGTCGCCGTGCCCTCCCGGTTGACCTTCACCTGGGCGTTGAAATCCTCCAGCCGGGAATTGACGATGACGGTGTGGGACGCGGCGCCGACGACATGGAAGGCGTGTTCGCAGCCGGAATCGTCGCCGCAGACGCCGCGCATGACCAGGTTCTCGAACCGCCAGTAGGGCGCGGCGACCTTGAACGCCTCCACCACGTCGGACCGGATCACGACATCGCCCAGGCGCGCCGCGCGCAAGGTGATGGGGGCGGCCGCCGTGCCGGCGCGGGCGAGGTAGAAGCCGCGGTTCTCCAAGGTGTAGGTCCCGCCCAGCAGCTCGATCACGTCGCCCGGCCGGGCGTCGGCCAGGGCGGCCCCGAGCGCGTCCACGGAGTCGACCACGACCAGGCGGCCTGACGCCGTGGGGTGCGGCGGCGCGGCATCCCGCCAGGGCGCGGCGCCGATGCGCGGGGGCACCGCGATCCGGCGCGCCGGGGGCAGACGGTCGGCCCAGCGCAGGTAGGCGGCGGCCAGCCCGGCCACCCGTTCGATCAGCGGATCATGGCCGGCCGCGCGGCGTTGCAGGTAGGGCGCCCAGTCGCGCGGCGGCTGCGCGACCCGGTCGATCACGATCACCGACGCCACCGCCCCGCCGAACGCCCCCATCACCAGCAGCACCACGAACGCCGCGAGCCAGCCGCGCCGACGATGGCGGCGCGTCCGGTGGCCCGTGCGCCCGCCCGCACCGGACGGCTCGGCTGGATCCGCGCGGCGGCGCGCCCGGGGTGGCATCCCCGGCGGGGGCGCCGCGCCGCTGCGCAGGCCCCCGGGAACACGACCAGGATCAGGCCGCCAGGGCATCGTTCGCGAATCCCATCTTTTCGCCCCCAAGCGGGCCGGCCCCCGGACCGACACGCGCGCAATGATGCCTACGTCCCGCGCCTGAGGGAAGCGCGATCGCACCGGCCGCCGGGGTGACATGCGGCACAAGCCTGCTTAGAGCAGCATCCGGATCGCCCGTTCGGCCGCCGCCTGCGGGTTATCGATCAGCAGGTGCAGCGCGGCCTTCGTCGTATCGATGATGCGGTGCGCGTCGCGCTTGGCGGCCAGTACCAGGCTCAGCTTCAATGCGCTGAGCCATCCCCCTCTAAAGGGGTGACCTTCCCCCCCTTGAAGGTATTCCCCGAAAGCTGCGCCGAGGTGGCGGTGATGTTATGGACGAACACCGTGGGGAAACCGGTGTTGTTGATGAGGGTATTGTCCTTCAGCTCGATCACGTCGGTCGGCTGGCTCACGCCTTCCTCCCCGATCGAGATCGCGGTGCCGTGGTTCTCCGCCTTCGGCCCCTTCTCGAACGTGTTGCCGTCGGCGATCAGGCTGCCGCCGGAGGGGATGTCGATCTGGTAGCTGGAGGTGCCGTCCGGCCCGTCCTCGATCGTGCAATCCTTCACGATCGTCTTCAGCGCGCGCGACTTGATGCTGTGTCCGTGCTGGGTGTCGTAGATCCGCGTGTGCTCGACGTCGAGCAGCGCCAGCGCGTTGACATAGATCGCATGCGCGCAGCCGCCGCCGCTGGAGCATGTGCCGTTGTCGACGAAGTTGCTGTTGAGGATGCGGATCGTCGCCTTCGGGTTCGGCGCCGCGAGCAGGCCGTCCTGGTTGTTGACGACGTCGACGCCGTCGAGCGTCAGGTTGCCGCCCTCGGCCCGCACGCCGGCGCCGTTGCCGTCCGGCACCCGGGCGCGCTGCAGGGTAAGGTTCTTCACCGTGTCGTTGTTGCCGTCGATCACCAGGATCGCCTTGCCGGCGCAGGTCCTGTCGGTCATCACCGTCTTCGGGCCGACGCCCTCGATGGTCAGGTTGTTCTGCCTGACGCTGGCGCAGTCGAAATAGGTGCCGGCGGCGATCGTCACCGTGTCGCCGTCATGCGCCGCGGCGATCGCCTGGCTCGGCGCCTTGTAGGTCTGGTCGGGGCCGACGCGCAGGGTGGCGGCGCTCGCTCCCCCCGCCGCGACGAGCAGCAGCGCGACGGCTGCGGACAAGAGTTTTGTCATGTCTCGGCGTCTCCTCGGGGGCTGCCTGCCCACATGCGACTCCCGGCCCCGTTGCAGGTGAGGGAGAATTCCTGCCCGTGCGTGCGGTTGCTTAGCAGTCCCCCGCACCCTGGGTCACGGGATCGCGAGTAAACTCTTCGCAACCATGCGGGGCATGGGCGTGGCGGCGGCCCCAAGGCCTGGCCGACGCATCACGCCGCCCGACCCCCGAACCGCCCCGGCGCATACGGCGCCGGATCGATCGCCGGTGGGCGGCCCGCCACCAGATCGGCCACCAGCCGCCCGGTCGTCGCCCCCGCCGCCAGCCCCACATGCCCATGCCCGAACGCGTGCACCACGTCGGTACAGCCGCGCGCCGGGCCGATGCAGGGCAGCCCGTCGGCGATCGACGGCCGGTGCCCCATCCAGACCTTCACCCGATCTTCCGGCAGTTCGCGCGGCAGGCCGGGGAACAGGCGCAGCGCGAAATCGCGCAGGATGCCGGCCCGTCGCCAGTTCGGCGCCGCCGCCAGCCCCGCCAGCTCCACCTGACCCGCCAGCCGCAGCCCGCCGGCCATACGCGTGATCGACATCTTGCCGTCCGAGGGCATCACCGGGTGCCGCGGCGCCACCTCCGGCGCGGCGATCACGGCGTGATAGCCGCGCTCCGTCTCCAGCGGCACGTGATCGCCCGCCGCGGCGGCGAGCACGCGCGACCAGGCGCCGGCGGCGATCACCGCGCGGTCGGCCGCGATCTCGCCGGCCTCGGTGCGCACGGCGCGGAGGCGCCCGGATTCGATCCGGAATCCGGTGGCGCGGGTCCGCCGCAGGGTCGCGCCCTGCGCCTGCGCATGGGCGACCAGGGCGGCGACATAGGCGCCGGGGTCCAGGCAATGGCCGCCCGATTCCACGAACACGCCGAAGGTGTAGCGCCGGTCCAGCACCGGTTCGAACTGGCGCAGCTCGTCCGTGTCGAGCTCGGTCCAGTCCACGCCGTTGGCGCGCCGCACCCGCCAGGCCAGCGCCTCGGCTTCGAAATCGGTGCGGGAGGGAAACACATACAGCAGTCCCTGGCGCTGGATCAGCGCACCGACGCCGGCTTCCTCGGCGAGGACCCGATGCCGCTCCGGGCAATCGGCGATCAGCGGGCGCAGCGCGCGGCCGGTCGCCATCACGCGATCCTCCGTGGCGCCGGCGCGGAGGAAGCGCACCAGCCAGGGCAGCAGCCGCAGCAGGTGGCGCCAGCGGATCGTCAGCGGCCCGAGCGGATCGGCAAGCCAGCCCGGCACCTTGCGCCAGATCCCCGGCGCCGACATCGGCACCACCGAGGCGGTGCTCAACCAGCACCCGTTGCCGTAGCTCGCGGCCTGTTCGCCGCCCGGGTCGCCCGGTTCGACGAGCGTGACCCGATGCCCGTCGCGCAACAATTCCACCGCGGTCGCCGCGCCGACGATGCCGGCACCGATGACGACGACATGGAGGGGGTCCGCGGACGACATGGGCCGACCCTGCGCGATTGCGCCGCGCTCGGCAAGGCACGTCGTCTCCGTTCAGGCAGACCTGCCGACGGCCGTTACGGGAACGGGGACATCGGCGCGAGCGGCGGGGCTCCTTCCCCGCTCCCGCTGCGCGGGAGAGGTGACGGACAGGGACGGTCGCGCGATGGCCCGCTACGTGTTCATCGCGTCGAAGAAATCGTTGTTGGTCTTGCTGTATTTCAGCTTGTCGAGCAGGAACTCCATCGCATCCACCGTGCCCATCGGGTTCAGGATGCGGCGCAGCACCCACATCTTCGACAGCGTGCTCTTGTCGACCAGCAGCTCTTCCTTGCGCGTGCCCGACTTGGTGATGTCGATCGCCGGGAAGGTGCGCTTGTCGGACAGCTTGCGGTCGAGGATGATTTCCGAATTGCCGGTGCCCTTGAACTCCTCGAAGATCACCTCGTCCATGCGGCTGCCGGTGTCGATCAGCGCGGTGGCGATGATGGTCAGCGAGCCGCCTTCCTCGATGTTGCGCGCCGCGCCGAAGAAGCGCTTCGGCCGCTGCAGCGCGTTGGCGTCGACGCCGCCGGTCAGCACCTTGCCGGACGACGGCACCACGGTGTTGTAGGCGCGCGCCAGGCGGGTGATGGAGTCGAGCAGGATCACCACGTCGCGCTTGTGCTCGACCAGGCGCTTGGCCTTCTCCAGCACCATCTCGGTCACCTGCACGTGGCGGGTCGCCGGCTCGTCGAAGGTGGAGGCCGACGACCTCGCCCTTCACCGAGCGCGCCATGTCGGTGACTTCCTCCGGCCGCTCGTCGATCAGCAGCACGATCAGGAAGACTTCGGGATGGTTGGCGGCGATCGCGGTGGCGATGTTCTGCAGCATCACCGTCTTGCCGGTGCGCGGCGGCGCGACGATCAGCGCGCGCTGGCCCTTGCCGATCGGCGCGATCAGGTCGATCACCCGCGGCGTGTAGTCCTTGCTCGGCCCCTTCGCCACCGACTGGAAGTTCTCGACCTCCATCTTCAGGCGCTCGTCGGGATAGAGCGGCGTCAGGTTGTCGAAATTGATGCGGTGGCGCACCGCCTCCGGCGGCTCGAAATTGATGGTGTTGACCTTGAGCAGGGCGAAATAGCGCTCGCCGTCCTTGGGCGCGCGGATCTGGCCCTCCACCGTGTCGCCGGTGCGCAGGCCGAAGCGGCGCACCTGGGTCGGGCTGACGTAGATGTCGTCCGGCCCGGGCAGGTAGTTGGCCTGCGGGCTGCGCAGGAAGCCGAAGCCGTCGGGCAGGATTTCCAGCGTGCCCTCGCCGTGGATCGCCTGGTCGTTCTCGGCCAGGTTCTTCAGGATCGCGAACATCATGTCCTGCTTGCGCAGGCGACGATGCGTTCTCGATCTGCAGCGATTCGGCGAAGCTCAGCAGGTCGGCGGGGGATTTTGCCTTGAGTTCGGCGAGATGCATCGCGATGCCTTGGCGTGGTCCGAGGGGGAAGGGGCGTAGGCCGGGGGAGGCGTGTCGGCAGACGGGCGGGGGAGGGGAAACGGTTCGGGCGGACGCACCACCGGCCGGCGGGAAAACCCGCGAGGGGCCGGACCGTTCCATCCTGGAAGGGCGACAGGCGGCCAGGGGCCGCGAGGAAAGGGGAGGGGGAAGCCCGCAACCTAGCCACGAGCCCGGTCCCGGTCAATTGGGGCAAATGGCCTCGACCAGGGGATTTGTCAAGCCGGCGGGCAGCCGCAGGGTAATCGTCGGAACGGGAACAAGGGGCAATCGCGTGAATCGGGAGATCAATGCAAGCGGCGGTTGCTTCACCTCTCCCGCTCTCGCGGGAGAGGTGGCGTGTCGGGACTTCGCGCGATTCTCCCCGCAGGCGAGGGATCAGAATGGCCGCACGATCACCATGATCACGATCAGGATCATCAACACCGTCGGCAGCTCGTTGGCGATCCGATAGAAGCGCGCGCTGCGGCGGTTGCGGTCGTGCAGAAAATCCCGCCGCCAGCCGGAAAACGCGCCATGCAGCCCCGACATCAGGATCACCGACGCCAGTTTCACATGCCACCACCCGGCTGACCAGTCGATCACCCCGGGGGTCAGCACCAGCAGGATGCCGAAGCTCCAGGCGGCGATCATCGCCGGGTTGACGATCCCGCGCAGCAGCCGCCGCTCCATCACCTTGAACCGCTCGCTCGCCGCTGAGCCGGGCCGAACTTCGCAGTGGTACACGAAGAGCCGCGGCAGGTAGAACATCCCTGACATCCACGCGATCACGGAAATCACGTGAAACGCCTTGATCCACAAATAGAACGGCGCCAACGCCGGGATCGTCATGCCGCCATCCCCTGCCGCAGCAGCGCCGGCAGCACCGCCAGATCATGGAACGGTAGCGCACCCGCAGCGCGCAACGCCGCACCGTCCCCGTCCGGGGAAAACCCGAGGCAGGTCATCCCCGCCGCCACCGCGCCGCACACCCCGGGGAGCGAATCCTCGATCACCACGCACGCCGCCGGCGCCACCCCGGCCGAGGCCGCCGCTGCAAGGAACAGATCAGGCGCCGGCTTGCCCCGCCCGCCGCGCGCGATCACGGTCTCCGCACTCCACACCCGCCCGTCCACCAGCGCGGCAAGACCGGTGCAGGCGAATTTCGCCGCCAGTTCCGCGACACCGGAATTGGACGCGATCCGCCAGTCCAGCCCGAGCGCACCCACGCCGCGCAACGCCGCCTCCGCCCCCGGCACGAGCACCGCCTCGCGCCCAAGCGCGGTGGCGAGCCGCGCCGCCAGCCCCGGTTCCCAGCCCGGCGGCAACGGGGCGCGCAACTCGGCGGCGATGGCGCCGCACATGTCAGCGAGGCTCATGCCGAGGAAACGCGCCTGGCACGCCGCGGCGCTCATGCTCCAGCCGAGCTCGGCGAGGGCTTCGGCGGTGACCCGATTGGCCACGCCCTCGCTGTCGATCAGCACGCCATCGCAATCGAACACCACCAGCCGTACCGGTTCGGTACGCGCCCGCAGAGCCGCCACCGCGGCCGCACTCACGACGTCATCCCAACGGGCAAACCCAGGAACAAGCAAGGCGCACGCCCAATTCCTGAGTCTTCCGACCAGGTTCCGCCCGACTTCCAGATGCTGCACCAGCCCCGCATCGCCGGCTCACCCGGCCCGCAGAGGGCAGCCGCCGAACCCCGCCGGGCAGATCCGGTGCCCGGCGTGGCTGCACATCCCCGGCCCCGCCGCCCGCGCCCGCCGCACCAGCCCCGCCAGCGCGGCAATGAACGCCGCCTCGGCGTTCTGCGTCGGCACGCGGAAATATCCCGGCACGCCCAGCCGCTCGGCCAGGATCGCGGTACTCGACATCGAGCTCCACCAGGGTCTCGGAATGCTCCGAGACGAACGCGATCGGCACCACCAGCACGCGCCACCTTGTCATGCGCCGCGCGTTCGATCTCCTGCTCGGTGCTCGGCTCCATCCATTTCTGCGGCGTCGCGCGCGACTGGTAGCAGATCGCATGATCCTCCGGCGCGTCGTCCCCAGGCGGCGAGCACCGCGGCCACCGTGCGCTCGATCTGCCACTGGTAGGGATCGCCGGCACGCACGATCGTCTCCGGCAAGCCGTGCGCGGAAAACAGCACCCGCAGCTTCACCCCGGGATCGAGCGCGGCCCGCGCCGCCTGCCACCCGGTCCGCACGCCGTCGGCGATGGCGGCAGCAAACGCGGCATCGTCCGGATAGCAGCACACGGAGGACACGTCGGCGACCAGCGCCGCATCGCACGCCGCCTTGCGCCACGCATCCAGAGAACTTCCGGTGGTGGTGGTGGAATATTGCGGATAGAGCGGCAGCAGCACCACCTCGTCCGGACCCCAGGCCTTCACCGTACGCGCCGCCGCGTCGCTGAACGGATGCCAGTAGCGCATGGCGATGAAGCAGCGCGCGTCGATCTCCGGCAGCGTCGCCTCCAGCGCCGCGCCCTGTTCCTCGGTCAGGCCGAGCAGCGGCGAACGGCCGCCGAGCAGGGCGTAGTTCTCGGTGGCCGGCTTCAGCCGCCGCGCCGTGATCAGCCGGGCGAGGAACGGACGGACGAAGAACGGCACCCGCAGGATCGCCGGGTCGGTGAACAGATTGCGCAGGAACGGCCGCGATCGCCTCCGGCCGGTCCGGGCCGCCGAGGTTGAACAGGACGATCGCGACCCGCGGCGCGGTCATGCCGTCCCCGCCGCCCGCACCTGCGCGACCAGAGCCGCGACATGGAGCAGCGGCGTCGCCGGCACGATGCCATGGCCGAGGTTGAACGATGAACCGGCCGTCACGCGCCACCGCCAGCACCTCCTCGGTCGCCGTCGTCAGCGCCGGGCCGCCGGCAACCAGAGCGAGCGGGTCGAGATTGCCCTGCAACGCCACGACCCGGACCCACCTGCCGCCGCCGCCAGCACCGGATCGGTCGCGGTATCGACGCCCACCGCCGCAACGCCGGTCGCCGCAGCGTATTCACCGAGCAGTCCCCCGGCCAGGCGCGGAAAGCCGATCACCGGCAGACCGGGAAACCGCGCCCGCAAGGACGCGACAATGCGCGCCGCCGGGGCGATCACGTATGCGCGGAACAGCCGCGGCGCCAGCACGCCGGCCCAGGAATCGAACAGCATCACCGCCTCCGCGCCCGCTTCGACCTGCGCTGAGAGATAGGCCGTCGTGGCTTCCGTCAACCGCTCGATCAGGGCGGCGAACAGGGCCGGCTGCGCATAGGCCATGGTCCGGGTGGCGGCGAACTCCTTCGATCCGCCACCGTCCACCATGTAGCAGGCGACGGTGAACGGGGCGCCGGCGAAACCGATCAGCGCGGTGCGCTCGAACCCTTCCGCCGCCAGCCCGGCGCGCGCGCGGCGCACGGTCTCAAGGATCGGCGCGATTGCCTCCGCCATGCGGGCAGGATCAAGCCGCGCCACGCCGGCCGCGTCGGTCAGCGGCGGCAGCACCGGCCCCTCGCCTTCACGGAACGCGAGCCCGTGCCCCAGCGCCCAGGGCAGCATCAGGATGTCGCTGAACAGGATGGCGGCATCGAAGCCGAACCGGCGGATCGGTTGCAGGGTGACCTCTGCCGCCAGCTCCGGCGTGGTGCAGAGCGCAATGAAATCGGCGACTTGCGCCCGGACCGCCCGATATTCCGGCAGGTAGCGTCCCGCCTGGCGCATCAGCCACAGCGGCGGCGGCCACACGGCGCGCCCATCCAGCACCGCCAGCAAGGGTTTTCCGCCCGCGCCGCCGTCCGTCCCCGCGACCGTGTCCGACGTGCTGCGCATGCGGGGCTTCTACCAGAAGAGAAAAGATAAAGAAGGGCTTCGGAAGGGGTAGCAGGGCCCGGGAATGCGGGGATTCCGGTTGCGGCGGCGATGACCCGCCGCCTACCCACAGCAGAGGCGGCACCCAAGTGCCGGGATGGGAAAGGTTTTCCGGGTTATCCCCGGTGGCGGATCTGAACCTGCCGATCGCTCCCCAGGTCACTGGTCGGGGACGGTTATCCCCGGTGCGCCGGGGGAATGCCGACCAGGGGGCGGGTTATCCCCGTGACTCACCTCGGCCCACAACCGCTTGCCTGCCGAGGCTCCTCCGTGCGGGGCGTCGCGTGCCTGCACGGAGGAAGGCCAGGCCACCTATGGTCAGTCGTCCCCGGCCTGCAGAACCGACAGTGCCTGCGGCTGCGGCATCCAGAACCAGCGGTAGAGCAGCCCTGCGCCCATCGATCCCACGATCTGCGCCACGAAGTAGATCGGCACGCCGGTATAGATGCCCGCGGCAACCGCCGGGCCCAGGGTGCGCGCGGGATTGACACTGCCGCCGGTCAGCACGCCGAAGCAGAGGATGCAGATCGTCACCGTCATCCCGATCGCGAACGGCGCCAGCCTGCCCGCGCTGCCGCGCACCGCTGTATGCAGTACAGTGTTGACGAGGAAGAACGTGCCGATGGCTTCGAGGAGGAAGGCTCCGCCATAGGTGATGCGGTGCGTATCGACGAGGGTCGCGCCGAGGTGGTTCACCGGCCCGCCGAACACGATCCGCAGGCACCAGGCGGCGATGATGGCGCCGGCGAACTGCGCCAGCAGGTAGGGCGTGAGGCGCCGGAGCGGAAACTCGCCGGCCGTCGCGAGGCCGATGGAGACCGCCGGGTTGATGTGGCAGCCGCTGATGTCGCCGAACGCCGAAGCGAACACCATGATGGTCAACCCGTGCGCGAACGCCACGGCGGGATCGTGGTTGCCTCCGAGTGCGGTCGCCGCGCCGGCGCCGATGAAGATGAGCGAGAACGTGCCGATGAATTCTGCCGTCAGTGCGCGCGACAGGGTTGCTGGTCGGTTGGCCATGGATCGGTTACCTTGCGAAGATTGAACCCGAAACCGTCGTACCGGCGTCGCGTGGAATGACGGGCACGCAACGATAGCGCGCTGCGTGCCCGGGTGGTTTCGCGACGCCGCCCGGTGATCGCGATCCTGCCCGGCAGTACGAAAGTCGAGTCGGTGACTTGCAACACATGAGCGACGTACGTGCAGCGATGGTTTGTAGAAACTCCCACCGGTGCGACGCGTTCAGAATGGGGTGGTCCCGGGGGGCGTCCATGTGCGATCACGGAATCGTGAGGTTGGATATTCCGCCCGGTAGGACAGCAGGATTGCAAACCTGTCAGGGCTGTTCGGGCTGCCTGGAAGGGCCACGAAGATGAGCGCGTTGCAATACATTCCGGTTTTTCAGCATGGTGTGATGGGCAATATGCCAGTCCCTGTCTGCGCGCCGTGGCAGGTCACGGTATCGTCCTCTGAAGACCTAGGTTTCTTTTGCGTTTCTTCCTGTTCGAGGTGGAACGCGACTGGCACTCTGCGGTGCGAAGCGTCGCTTATGTCGCGGGATGGACCGACAATGGCGGCAGGCTGCATATCAGGTGCGTCGTGCACGGGTCACGCGCTGCGGTGCGGGTGGCGGGAATCGGGCCGCGCCCTCCCGGGATGTGACCATGGGCGTCATGGCTCGCGTCCTTGGATGGGCCGACCAGGGGGGTGAGGGCGATTGCCTGAACGGCGCGTCCTGTCGCCTGCCCGGATGCGGCGGATAGCGTCGTCCTGCATGCCGCCCGCGCGGCGCGTTGTTGCGACCGCTCTCGGCGCCGGCGGAAAGGGCTGGTATCGGTGGACCGCTCCGATTTCAACGCAGAGAAGGCAAGGCGAGGACGCAAGAGGCCGCAGAGGGTTGGTTGCCTGCCGTGGCCGGATGCGCCCCCGACGTGATGCATGGCCCGACGTGATGTATGGATGGATCCAAACCTGCCGTGGCCGCACTGATCAGGGAAACGTGCGTCACGCTCCGACCCCTCTGCGGCCTCTTGCTTCCTAGCCTTGCCTTCTCTGCGTTGAAATCGATGCCTGCCGACCGCTTCGGGCCCGGGTGCAGACGCGAGAGGTACCGGCCGCGGCTCGCACAACAGCCAGGTCCGCAGCACGCCTCCTGTTGTACCTCGGAACAATGGGCGCTCCGGGAATTGGACCACCTGCACCGCGCCGGGTTCGGCAAATCTCCGCTCGGCCCGCCGTTGCGTGGGGAGCTGGGAGGGGCTGACCCGGTGGCGCCGGCGCGCTTGCGCGGCCGGCGATGCAGGCCTCCGCAGTGCGTAACGAGAGAGGCGCCGACGCGCCCATCCGGGCGAGCGCCACGGGGGTCGACCGGGGGGATTGCGGACATAAAGATATGCTTATATAGCGCCGCCACCCAGCAGGAGCCGCCGCCCATGACCGACTACAAGGTGAAGGACATCTCCCAGGCCGAGTGGGGTCGCAAGGAGATCTCCATGGCCGAGGACGAGATGCCCGGCCTGATGGCCACCCGCGCCGAATACGGCACATCGAAGCCGCTCGCCGGCGCCCGCATCGTCGGCTGCCTGCACATGACGGTGCAGACCGCGGTGCTGATCGAGACCTTGCAGGCGCTCGGCGCCTCGGTCCGCTGGTCGTCGTGCAACATCTTCTCCACCCAGGACCATGCCGCCGCTGCGGTGGCTGCCGCCGGCGTGCCGGTGTTCGCCTGGAAGGGCGAGACGGAGGAGGAATTCTGGTGGTGCATCGAACAGACGGTGCGCGGACCTGACGGCTGGACGCCGAACATGATCCTCGATGACGGCGGCGACCTGACCAAGCTGATGCACGAGAAATATCCGGCGATGCTTGCCGATGTGCGCGGCGTGTCGGAGGAAACCACCACCGGCGTGCACCGCCTGCGCGACATGGCGCGCGACGGCAAGCTGCTGACGCCGGCGATCAACGTGAACGACAGCGTGACCAAGTCGAAGTTCGACAACCTGTACGGCTGCCGCGAATCCCTGGTCGACGGCATCCGCCGCGGCACCGACGTGATGATGGCCGGCAAGGTCGCGGTGGTGAACGGCTTCGGCGACGTCGGCAAGGGCTCGGCCGCCTCGCTCCGCAACGCCGGGTGCCGGGTGATGGTGACCGAGATCGACCCGATCTGCGCCTTGCAGGCGGCGATGGAGGGCTACGAGGTCGTCACGATGGCGCACGCCGCCCCGCTCGGCGATATCTTCGTGACCGCGACCGGCAACGTCGATGTCATCACTCTCGATCACATGCGGGCGATGAAGCACCGGGCGATCGTCTGCAACATCGGCCATTTCGATTCCGAGATCCAGATCGAGGCCCTGCGCAACTACACCTGGGTGAACGTGAAGCCGCAGGTCGACGAGGTGGTGTTCCCCGACGGCAAGCGCCTGATCGTGCTGTCGGAAGGCCGGCTCGTGAACCTCGGCAACGCCACCGGCCACCCGAGCTTCGTGATGAGCGCCAGCTTCACCAACCAGGTGTTGGCGCAGATCGAGCTGTTCACCGCTCCGGCCGGGAAATACGAGCGGCAGGTCTACACCCTGCCGAAGGCGCTCGACGAGAAAGTGGCCGCGCTGCACCTGGCAAAAGTGGGTGCGACCCTGACGAAGCTGACGCCGGCGCAGGCCGCGTATATCGGCATCCCGGCGGCCGGCCCGTTCAAGCACGACCTCTACCGGTATTGAAAGCTGGTCGCGATCGTCAACAGCACCAGGGCCGGCCCGCGCCGGCCCTGGATGCGCCTGGCGCAAACGTGGCCGCCGTCAGCACCGCCCTTCCGACGTGCCGTGCGCAACGCGCAGCAGGGTCTCGGTCTCGCCGAACAGCGGGAACCCGACATAGACCCGGGCCGTGATCAGGTCGGGGGAAACCAGCCGCGCCGAGATGCTGTAGGTCTTTCCGTCATCGGGATTGTAGAACCACCCATTGCCCCAGCGATCGGGGCTGGTGGATCGCAGGCCCCAGAGGATGGTCAGGCCGCACAGCAGGCGCCGGCGCAGCGCCGGATCCGGGTTGTTCTTGTCGAGTACGAATTGCCCCTGCGGGTCCCGCGGCAGGAGCAGCGAGAGAATCCGGCCGCACAGCAGGCCCTCGCAGTCGAAAATCTGCACGGCGACCTTGCCGTCGATCAGCCACACCCCTTGGGGCAGGGCCGCCCGCGCCGGGGGGAGCAGAACCGCGAGCCAGGCAAGGAACGCGACCAGCACACCAACCCGTCCCCAGGCGATGCACGCGGCGCCGCCGGACGGGCGCAGGGGCGACGGCGGCCGCGTGGCTGCGACCGACCAGCCCTTTCACGACGGGCTCGTCGGGACGGAGCCGTGCCGCCGCGGCCGGAGCGGTCCGGAAAGTCCCCGGCTGCGCGGAAACCACGACGGGTCCCGCCAGGGCCTCCGCCCCCCGTGTTCGCGCGCTGCGAGCAGGGACAGGCATGTTCCGATGGCTCGTCGATGACCTTGCGGCGTATGTCGTTGCGGCGTGGCGTCAGTTCAACGGGCGATGAACGCCGGCGCCGAACAGCAAGTACAAGACGAGAAGGATGATCACCAGGCCGAGCAGGCCGCCGTAACCGCGTCCGCCGTAATAGCCCGAACGGTAGCCGTAGTAGCCACCGCCGCCAAACAGAAACAGGATCACGAGCAGCAGCAGAATGAGGCCCATAGATCGACCCTCCTTGGAATGGGTGCCAAGGCAATCGCTTGAACGTTCGGGACATCACCTCTCCCGCTTCGCGGGAGAGGTCGCCGTGCGCAGCACGGCGGGCGAGGGCGCGCGGCACATGTCTCCTCGGTCACACGCTTTCCGCGCGCGGCCCTGGCCATCACCGGGGCCGCGTGCGGAAAGCGTGTGGCCGACCCGCCGCTGATTATTACGGCGTGTTCTTCTTCGCGCTGCCGGTGATCGCACGCCCCGTCGCGGAGATGTCCTGCCCCGCGCCGGCAGTCGTGTGACAGGCACTCAGCAGCGGCGTGGCGCCGAGCAGGACGAGCAAGGTCAGGGCGAGGGCGAGGTTCTTGCGCATGGTGACGGGTCCTTCCGTACGGTTCCACGAGCATGCGCCGCCATGAGGCGGCATGGTGCGATCAGGATGCCTTGATTTGCGTCAACCCGGCGGCTTTTTCCGGACGGTCGCGGATTTGCCCATGTGCGGACTCCAGCCGAAACCGGTCGTGCGTCCCTACCGCTCCGTCCCCATCGCCCCCGACGCGTGCCGCCACCCCGCCGTCAGGTAGTCCCACCCCGTCAGCAGGGTCAGCACCGCCGCCACCCACAGCATCGCCTCGCCGATCGCGGTCACCGGCACGAACCCCACGTGCAGCAGCCGCGCCGAGGCGTCCCCGGCCAACAGCACCCCCAGCGCCCCCATCTGGAACCCGGTCTTCCATTTCGCGAGCTTTGTCACCGGCAGCCCGACCCGGATGCCGGCCAGGTATTCGCGCAGCCCGCTTACCAGGATTTCCCGCGCCATGATCACGATCGCCGGGAACAGGGTGCCGCCCGTCAGCCGCCCTTCCCCGGCCAGCACCATCAGGGTCGCACCGACCAGCAGCTTGTCGGCGATCGGGTCCAGCATCCGCCCGAGGTCGGACTGCTGGCGGCGCGCGCGGGCGAAATGCCCGTCCAGCCAGTCGGTGATCCCTGCCGCGCTGAACACCAGGCAGGCGGCGAGGTCGGTCCCCGGGTGGCGCACCGCCACCAGCGCCACCAGCACCGGGATGGCGCCGATCCGCGACAGGGTGAGCAGGTTCGGCAGGTCGGTCAGCATGGCGCCGCACCCTAGTCCCCCGCAGGGCGTGGGGAAACGTCCGCGGCGCGCGCGCCGGGGTGGAAATGCGCATAGACCCGCCGGGCGATCTCGTGGCTGATGCCGGGCGCGGCCTCCAGATCGGCCAGGCCCGCCATCTTCACCCCGCGCGCCGAGCCGAAATGGTTCAGCAGCGCCCGCTTGCGCGCCGCGCCGATGCCCGGGATCTCGTCGAGCTCGCTCGTGACCAGCGCCTTCGACCGGCCGGCGCGATGGGTGGCGATGGCGAAGCGGTGCGCCTCGTCGCGCAGGCGTTGCAGGAAATACAGCACCGGGTCGCGCGGCGGGAGCTGGAACGGCGCCGCGCCCGTCCGTGTGGAACCACTCCCGCCCGGCATCGCGGTCCGGCCCCTTGGCGATCGCGACCAGCGGCACGTCGTGCACGCCGAGCTCGTCCAGCACCGCCGCGCGCCGCCGACAGCTGCCCGGCGCCGCCGTCGATCAGCACCAGGTCGGGCCAGTCGCCGCCGTGCGCGCCCTCGGCGCTCCTCGCGCAGGGCGCGGCCGAAGCGGCGCTCCAGCACCTCGCGCATCATGGCGAAGTCGTCGCCCGGCGCGATCGGGCCGCGGATGGAGAATTTGCGGTAGGCCGCCTTGCGGAACCCTTCCGGCCCGGCGACGATCATGACGCCGTAGGCGTTGGTGCCCATGATGTGGCTGTTGTCGTAGACCTCGATCCGCTCGGGCGGCGCCGGCAGGCCGAACAGCGTCGCGCGACGCCCTCCAGCAGCTTCGCCTGGCCGGCGGCCTCGGCCAGCTTGCGTTCCAGCGCCTCGCGCGCGTTGGTCTCGGCGTGCTCCACCACCGCGCGCTTCTCGCCGCGCTGCGGCACGGCGATCTCCACCTTGCGGCCGGCCTTCAGGCCAGCGCCTCGGCGACCAGCGCCTGCTCGGGCAGCGCGTGGTTCACCAGCACGCAGCGGCGGCGGCGGCTTGTCGTCGTAGAACTGGGCGACGAAGGCGCCCAGCACCTCCGCCGCCTCCTCCGCCGCGCGCGTGGGTCGGGAAGAAGGCGCGGTTGCCGTTGTTGCGCCCGCCGCGGATGAAGAACACCTGCACGCAGGTCTGCCCGGCGGCCTGCCAGGCGGCGATCACGTCGGCGTCGCCCAGGCTGGCCGGGTTGATGACGTCGCTGCCCTGCACATGGGTCAGGCCGCGGATGCGGTCGCGCATCGCGGCCGCGCGCTCGAACTCCAGCGCCTCGGCGGCCTCCTCCATCTCGGCCGCCAGGTCCTGCTGCACGGTGGCGGACTTGCCGGCCAGGAACGCCTTCGCCTGGCCGCACCAGCTCGCGCGTAGTCCGCCTGGCTGATCCGCCCGACGCAGGGCGCCGAGCAGCGGCGGATCTGGTACAGCAGGCAGGGCCGCGTGCGGCTGGCGAACACGGTGTCGGCGCAGGAGCGCAGCAGGAACACCCGCTGCATCGCGGTGACCGTCTGGTTCACCGCCCAGGCGGAGGCGAACGGCCCCCAGTAGCTGCCCTTGCGGGTCTGCGCGCCGCGGTGCTTGGCGATCTGCGGGTAGGGGTGGTCCTCGGTCAGCATCAGCCAGGGATAGGATTTGTCGTCGCGCAGGACGATGTTGAAGCGCGGCTTGAGCCGCTTGATCAGGTTGGCCTCGAGCAGCAGCGCCTCGGCCTCGGTGTGGGTGGTGACGATCTCCATCGACGCGGGTCTCGGGCACCATCCGCCGCAGCCGCTCCGGCAGGCGGGCGAGCTGGGTGTAGGCGGCGACCCGCTTCTTCAGCGCGCGCGCCTTGCCGACGTAGAGCGCGTCGCCCTTGGCATCGAGCATCCGGTAGACGCCCGGGCTGGCCGGCAGGGTGGCCAGGGTGGCCTCGATGATGGCGGCGCCGTCCGGTGGAGGTGCAACGGTCGCTCATCCGGCATGTCACACGAAGTTCATCTTTTCCACCAAACCTGTGGATAACTTTGTGGATCAAGCGCGGGGCAACATCGTCGAATCCCGCGCGTGCGGCGGCTCCGGCACGGTTTGCCCAAATTCCGGGCATCCCAGCAGGGCATTGATTTCGCTGAATTTCCATTCACGATCGAGTTCACGCAACCAGTATCAGGCTGCATGTCACTGTTGTTACAAGCAGATAGCTTTACGGGGTGGACAAGTCGGACGCGCCGACGCTCGATTTCCACCCCGGCCGATGCCGCATCCGCGAACACGTCGAGCTTTTCCACCCGCACGCGGGCGAGCAGGACCCGCCTGTCGGCCAGGCAGGCTTCGGCGATCCGCTCCGCCAGGGTCTCCACCAGGCATACGTGGCCGGTCGCCGACGATGGCGCGCACCCGGTCGGCCAGCACCTCGTAGTCCACCACGCGGGAGAGCTCGTCGGCCGCCGCCGCCGCCGGCGTAGGCCGCCGGGCACGCGGCGATCGGGCGCCGTCGTCCTCCACCCCGAGGTCGATATTGATGCGCACCGCGCTGGCGGGCCGCCTGCTCGTGCGGATGCACGCCGATGCTGGCCGGCAGCATCAGGTCGCGCATGAAGACGTGGCGCAGCGCGCCGGCGGCCGGGCGATGCGGGGTGTGTCCATGCTCATTCCTCCAGCGGCGGGTCGGTGCGGCCCGACGCCCATTGCAGGTGCTGGCCGCCGTCGAGCGCGATCATCTGCCCGGTCATCGCCGGCAACGCCAGGATCGCCAGCACCGCGCGCGCCACTTCGTCCGGGCGAGGTGCCGTGGCCGCAGCGGCACCGATGGCGCATTGGCGCGCGAACTGCTCCGGCGGTCTGGCGCGCGCTGGGCAGCGCCGGGCCGGGGCCGATGCGCGTTGACCCGGATGCGCGGCGCGAGCGCCAGCGCCATGCGATTGCGTCAGCGCCCACAGCGCGGCCTTGGAGACGGTGTAGGAGACGAAGTGCGGCGTCAGCGACCAGACCCGCTGGTCGAGCAGGTTGATCACCAGCGCCCTCGGCCGTCGCGGGCAGCGCCTGGGCGAAGTGCTGCATCAGCACGAAGGGCGCGCGCAGGTTGGGCTCCAGATGCGCGTCCCAGGTGGCGCGGGTGGCGTCGTCCCAGTCGTCGCGCTCGAAGGTGCTGGCGTTGTTCACCAGCACGCCGATCGGGCCGAGTGCGGCGTGCGCGGCGGGCAGCAGGCGTTCGACCTCGGCCTCGTGCGCCAGGTCGGCGCGTCAGCGACGACGGCGCGGCGGCCGAGGCGGCGGATCGCGGCGGCGGTGTCCTCGCCGGCGGCGGCGCTGCGCTGGCGTGGTGTGCAGGGCGACGTCGAACCCGGCCTCGGCCAGCGCCAGCGCGATCGCCCGGCCGAGCCGGCGGGCGCCGCCGGTGACGAGGGCGGCACGCGGGAGGGCGGCGGGAAGGGGCGGGATCATCGGGCAGTGTTTAGCGCCGCGGGGTGGGGGCTGGCGAGGCCGGGGGGAGCGGGACGGGTCTCGTGCGTGCCCGAAGGGGCACCCGGTCCGATTTGCTTTTGATAAAGCAATGGCGCTGTACTGGAGCCGCGGCGCCGGGGTCATCGATCCCGGATTGTAACCGGCCCGGGATCGTGTGGCGCGGACAGAAGCAGAACCGAGGGGCACGATGGCAGAGGATGCGAAATCGGATTGGGTGCTGCGGGTTCTGGGCGTGCCGACCGGCGGGGCGGCCCCGACCGTCAAACCGTTCGACGAGGCCGCCTTCCGGCGTGACTTCCGCGCGGCCCTGGCGGCGTGGCGCGGGGTGTCCGAAGAGGTGGATGCGCAGATCAACGAGCTGCGCAAGGCGCTGCTCGCCACCGACGATGTAGGTCTGCACACGATCGCCGAGTCCGGACTGAACGGCATCACCGGCACCCGCAAGGTCGGGCTGCTGGCCGCGCTGCGCGAGATCGGGGGGGCGTCCGGCCCGGCGATGCTCCCGCTGGCCAGGAAAGCCGCCCAGGCAGCGGAGGAATTCCGCGGCTTCGTGCAGTCCGATCCGCGCGTGAAAGCCTGCGACGCCTATCCGAAGATCACCATCCCGATCGGTCCCACGCTCGGCCGCGCGCTCGGCGCGCTGGCCCTGGCGCTCACCGTCTAGAACCCAGGGAGTCCGGGATGTCGCAGTCACTCAAGGCGCCGATCGTGGATCCGGCCACGGCGGCCTGGCACGGGACGATGAAGAAGGCCTTCGCCGTGGCCGAGGCCGAAGCGCGGGGCACGGCCCCGGCGACCGGCCCGAGCGCCGCCCGCCTCGCCACCTTGCGCAAGACGTTCGACAACATCCGCGTCCAGGCGCCCGAGATCGCGCTCCGCCCGATGCAGGAGATCGCGAGCGAACTGGCCGTCGCGGCGCTGACGGTGCGCGAGGCGGGCGGCAGCCTCGCGCCCGATGCGGTGGCGTTCCGGCGCGCGGTCGATACCGAGCTGGATGGGTTGAAGGCCAGGGCCGCCGGTATCGCGGCCGCCCATGTCGCGACCTGGCAAGGCGCGATCGACGCCCTGCCCGCCGCCGGCACCACGCCCGGCACCAGAAGCGTCCGCGCGCTCGCGATCCAGAAGCTGCTCGCCGAGATCGAGCCGGGCGTGGCGCGCGACACCTACATGCTGCGCCAGGTCGGCGCGAAGGCGACCGCGCTGGAGGGGATCGGCGACAGCGCCGCCGGGCTCAAGATGGAATACGCCGATCTGCGGCCGACGCGCACGACGACCGGGGACCCCACGCTGCTGCCGGCCGTCGCCCGGCCGGCGATCAAGGGCGACCTTACCGCGGAGGAAGGCGTCGCGCTCGCCAAGGCCATGAAGGACACCCAGGCGCTGATGGGGAGCGACCGCAAGACCGATCCGGCGGTGGTCAACCGGGCGGTGGCGCTGATCGCGAAGGGCATCGACGCCGAGAGCGCGAAGGCGGCGCTGCGGCGCCTGCAGACCTGGGTCGCCGTCAAGGACGAATATCGCACCCTGGCCAAGACCGAGCCTGATAACGCCAAGGCCTTCATGGCCAAGATGTGGTGGTTCCGCCGCATGACGGTCGATGGGCTGATGACGCAGCTCCAGGAAAAATACGATTTCATCTGGGGCAGCGTCGGCAGCGACAATCCCGAAAGCGACTACGACCTGACCGTCCGCACCCACCCGCAGAAGCCCGAAAAGGGCAAGGTCGAGTGGGACTACCAGATCGTGCAGCTCGCCAACGCCGCGCTGTCGAAGGACTTCGCCGGCACGCCGCCCGGCGTGCTGTTCGACACCAACCTGTATGCCGAGGCCGCCGCAGCGCCGCAGGAACTGACCGAGCAGCAGAAAGCGGGCCCCGCCATCAAGGCGATGGGCGCGATGAAGGAGCAGGGCCAGGACGTGGGCGCGCTGATGAAGCTGCGGCGCTTCATGGAGTGGGACGAATACGAGGACTACAAAGCGGGCATGCTGAAGGGCATCGCCGATCCGGCCGATCGCGCGCTGGTCGTGCGCCAGTTCGAGGAAGCGGATTCGCTGTTCTTCATCGCGCGGGCGGAACAGCTTCGGAAAGCGGCGGAGCTGAACCCGGACAAGGCAGCCGGCAAGAAGGAGCTCGCTGCCATCGCAGCCCTTCCGGCGACGCCGGAGGGGCAGAAGAAACTGGCCGAGATGGCCGAGCATCTCGAACACGACGGCGCCCGGTCGATGGCCGCCAACAACGACATCTATGTCGAGAAACTGACCGAGGTCCGCGCGCTGGAAAAGGAATACGACGCGGCGACGGAGCCCACGAAGAAGGCGGGGCTGCTCGCGCGGCTCAAATCCTACCAGGCGGATGCCACCTTCTTTGCCGCCGAGGCCTACCACAGCGAGGGCCCGCTCCAGCACGTGGTGAAGGCCGGGCAGAGCAGCCGGCTGGAGATCGAGGGCGACGGCAACACGTACACGCCGGAGGCGAAAGCCGCCGCGATCGAGGCCAGGAAGCAGGACAAGCTGAAGGCTCTGTCGCCCAACCAGATGCTGCAATCCTTCAACGAGAACCTCGGCGACCTGCTGAAGGATTTGCGCCACTACGCGAGCGAGCCGTTCCCCGGCCTCGGTTTCTACCGTTCGTCGAAATACATCGAGCGCCTGTGCGATGCGTTCGCCGTGATCGCGCCGAAACTTCCGGAGGACGCGCAGACGGCGTTCCGCGCGCTCAAGCTCGCCGGCAAGGCGCCTGCCGACGTGCAGCGGGCGGTGGCCGGCCTTGTCGATATCCGCGGCGAGAAGAAGGGCTTCGCGGAGGGCGGCAGCGGGCCGGCGGATGCCGAGCAGGAGAAGCAGGCCTATGCGGTCGAGGAGATGGGCAAGATCTTCCCCGGTATCGTGACCTTGCCCGACCTTGCGAAGGTGGTGAGCGGGTTCGGCCAGGCGGTCAATGCGGCCGTGCGCAGCGCCATCACGAAGGACATGCGGGCCTTGGCCGACAACGCGTATTTCCCGAAGCCGACGTAATACCAACCCGCTTCGAGCTCGACTCTCGCCCTTGCGTGCCGTCCCGGCGCCTCCCGTCATGGCCGGCCATGACGGGAAGGGTTCGAGGCTGGCAGTACGTCAGCCTCTTGGCGGATTGGTATAACCCGGGGGCTCGCGGCCGCCTCGTTCCAGAGTTTCTTACACGAACCGCGCCAGCCGCACCGCCGTATGCCCCCGGCTCGGCCGCAGGCTCGGCATCACCAGCAGGCAGTCGTCGTGCGGGGTGCGGATCTCCGTCGCCCCGTCGAACGCCAGCAAGGTGTTGCGCCGGGGGATCACCGTCCCCCCGCGCCAGGGCTGCACGAAGGCGAAGGCCGCGGTGGTCGCGGTCACCACCTGCGTCACCTCGGCAAGGCGTGGCTTCACGCAGGACGGCGGGGGCAGGCCGAACGTCCTTCCATCATCGACCAGCATCTCCTGTGCGGCCAGCAGCCCGGCGACGCTGGTCGTCGCGGTCGCAACCGTCTCCGGTTCCCAGTGCCGTCCCGCTTCCACCAGCACCGCCGCGGCCTGGCTGTCCGGGTCGCGGAAGCGCGGATAGTCGATCAGTCGCGGCCCACCCGCATGGCCGCGATCGGCCACCACCAGCGCCGGCCCGCCGGTTGCCAGCGCCAGCGCGCGCCCCTGCGGCAAGTCCCCACACAGGATCAGCGGATCGGACTCCCACAGCATCGAATGCAGGTCGAGCGCCACGTCCACCGTATCGATCAGCGGCCGGATCTCGCGCGCGCGCGCCAGCTCGGTCGAACGCCGCGGCCCGTCCAGCACGGCCGGGTCCCAGACCCGGTTGATATCCTCGTCGACGAAGCGCGACAGGGTCGGCTGGCGCGGGTCGAAACGATCGAACGCCGCCAGGTTGATGAAGCCGAACGTGAGCCGCCCGCGCGCCGGCCGCAGCCCCGCGGCCAGCAGCCGGTCGAGCACGATCGCCCCGCTGATTTCATTGCCGTGCGAGATCGCGAGCAGGGCGACATGCGGCCCCGGCGCCGTGGCGGCAAAGCTCGTGAACCCCTCTATCCCGGTGTTCCCGGTGCGCCAGGGCGCGAGGTCCGGCACCGTCAGCCGGACCTCGAACCGCGGCAGCGGCAGGAGCGGGATCGCGACCATCGTCTATCCCGTCAGCCGGTCGATCAGGCGGCGAAGGAAGCGGTCGCAGGCGACCATCTGCTCTTCCGTCACGAACTCGTCCGGCTTGTGCGCCTGCGCGATGTCGCCGGGGCCGCAGATGATCGTGGGGATGCCGGCGTTCTGGTAGAACCCGCCCTCGGTGCCGTAGCTCACCTTGCCGGCGTGGTTGGCGCCCGTCAGGTGGCGCACCAGGTCGGCCAGCGGATGCGCTGGCGGCAGCGACATCCCGGGCAGCTCGGCCGTGAGCTCGTATGCGAAACCGCTGGCGGGATCGACCGCGTGCATGGCCGGTTCGATCGCGCGGGCGACATGATCGCGCAGCCGGGCGAACAGCACGTGCGGATCGTCGGCCGGGATGGTGCGCCATTCCATGGTGAAGCGGGCGAGCTCGGGGATGATGTTGAGGATCGTGCCGCCGCTGACCGTGCCGACATGGACGGTCGAGCAGGGCGGGTCGAACCCGTCCTCGAACGGGCCCTCGGCCGCCATGCGGCGGGCTTCGGCGGCGACCCAGGCGATTGCTTCCGCCGCGGCCTGCACCGCGTTCACCCCGAGCGCCGGCGTGCTGGAATGGCCGGTGCGCCCGCGCACCGTCACCCTGAGGTCGAGCTTGCCCTTGTGCGCCAGGATCGGCTGCATCGAGGACGGTTCGCCGACCACGCACACCGCCGGGCGCGCCCCGCCGTCGTCCAGGGTCTCGATCAGCCGGCGGGCGCCGTCGCAGGTGATCTCCTCGTCGTAGGTGATGAACAGGTGCACGGGGCGGGCCAGGGTGCGGCCGACCAGCTCCGGCACCAGGGCGAGGCAGGCGGCGACGAAGCCCTTCATGTCGCAGGCGCCCCGGGCGAACAGCTTGCCATCCTGGCGGCGGAGCGCGAACGGGTCGCCGGTCCAGGCCTGGCCATCGACGGGTACGGTATCGACATGTCCCGACAGCGCGACGCCACCCGCGACGTCCGGCCCGATCCGCGCATGCAGATTGGCCTTGCTCCGGTCGGGATTGTAGCTGAGCCGGAACGGCACGCCGAGGCGGGACAGCCGGTCGGCGATGAAGTCGATCAGCGCCAGGTTGGAGTTGCGGCTGGTGGTGTCGAAGGCGACCAGCCGGTCCAGCAGGTCGATGGCGGGCGTGAGGGCGAAGGATGACATGGGAGCAGTCTAGTCCGGCCGGGGGCGCGGGCAACTGCCCGCTCCGTAAGATCCGGGGGAGCCGCGCCACCATCGCGCCGCACGGGCGGGCAGGTCACGGCGGCCCGGCAGGGCAATCGAGCGATCCCCTTCTCCCCTCCCCGCGTGGGAGGGGAGAAGGGGAGCGGCGCCGTCCGTTCCGAAACCGGCACGAATAACGTATGCGGCCGGAACGATAACGCATCCCGGAAGCGCGGTCACATGACCGTGAACGCGGCGCCTCCTGCCCGAATGCGGCGTCGACGCGACAGATGTAATGTTGTCGAAAACTCTCCGTCACACGACCGTCATGAGATCGGCGTAAGCACCCCGCCATGCCGCACACGCGGCTGTCATAACGGAGAAAGAACGACAATTCGCGCCTCCAGCGAGATGCATCCTTCCTTTCCGTTCCTTCCTTCCTGTCTTTCGTTGTTGAGGTCATCGATGTCGAGTCGCCGTCTGCTTCTGCTCACCGCCAGTGCCGGTGCGATGCTGCACGTCCTCATGCCGGCAGGCGCCGCGCGTGCGCAGACCGCCGACGGGGCCGCCGTCAATGCCGGATCCGTTTCGGCCACCGGCGCGGCGGTGCCCGCCAGCCCGACCTCCACGGTGCTCAGCCACAAGGCGCGCAAGGAAGCGACCCAGGCGGTGACGTCGATCAGCAAGGCGCAGACCGACCTTTTCAGCCCGCAGGCGTCGGGCCTGCAATCGCTGACGATGGCGCCCGGCGTCACGGTGGCGGGCTACGCCGCGCAGAACGGATCGGCGCGGAGCACCTTGTCCGTGCGCGGCGTGAAGGTCGGCTGGAACAGCGTTCCGGGCGACCTCGAAACGAACGGCCTGACGGCAGAGCTCGACGGCGTGCCGCTCAACTCGCTGATCCAGAGCACGGGCTGGCATTCGACCGAGGTGCCGCTCGGCCTGCTGCTCGATGGCACCAACCTGATCTACGGGCCGGGCAATCCGCGCGAACGCTGGTACGACAGCCTCGGCGGCACCGTGAACTTCATCCCCGTGCAGCCGACGAAGACGGCCGGCGTCACGGTGGGCACGAGCTTCGGCAGCTTCGCCAGCATGACCCAGAGCATGATCGCGCAGACCGGCGAGCACGACGGCTGGTCCGGCGTGGTCGGCTACGCGCATGCCCAATACGATACCTTCCGCCAGGGCTCCTACGACTGGCCGAGCCATGCGAACCAGGTCTTCGCCAAGGTGCGCAAGCGCTACGACGGCGGCGAGTTCAGCGTCGGGTTCTACTACCAGCACAGCGACGAATTCCGCCCGAACATGATCCCGACGACGCCGGTCGCGGGGCTGACGACGGCCGGGGCCAACCAGAACGCGCCGCTGTACAGCCAGCAGACGTCGAGCTTCTATTCCGACCTGCCCAAGGACGTCTGGTTCAAGGAGAACCAGATCGAGAACTTCATCGGCTACGGCAAGCTGGTGCAGGACCTCGGCTCGGGCGTGACCTTGCACGATACGATGTGGTACCGCCACGGCACCGTCACCCACTACCGGGTGAACAACGGCTTCCCGCAGGACAATCCCACCGGCACCGAGTATTATTTCCCCACCTCGGACACGTTCGGCGACAAGATCTACGCCGACATCGACCTGCCGTACCACAACGTGCTGAGCGTCGGCGGCTACGCGATCACCTCGCACACCGTGGACCGGCTGGACCTCTACAACGCGGCCCTCGGCACGTCACAGCAGGCGCCGAACTTCATCTCCTACGGCACCTACGACAATCTGGATGCCGCGGTGTTCGTGCAGGACAAGCTCACCCTCTTCAACCGGCTGCATATCGTTCCGGGCGTGGAGCTGGTGAACTACCACACGTATTTCTATAACAACAACGCCTCCGCCGCGGCGGGCCTCGCCGGCGGCAGCCTGGTCGCCGGCACGAACTACAATACCGATCCGGACACCGCGAAGGATTTCCAGAACGTCGAACCCTCGCTCGGCGTCACCCTCGACGTGCTGCCGTGGCTGACCGCGTACGGCAACACGGCGGTGACCTACCAGAACCCGACGGCCGGCAATTTCGACAACGCCCAGACCGACCTGCCGGCGCTGGAACCGGTCGAGAGCCGGGACTACGAGATCGGCCTGCGTGCGCTCAATTCCAACGTCGCCGGCTTCAGCAGCACCTTCCTCGACGTGAACTACTTCCGCGACGTGATCTCCAACCAGACCATCCCGATCAGCCTCGCGTCCAACCCGGCGGTCACGACCTTCGGCTACGGTGCGGCCACCTTGCAGGGCGTGAACCTGGATGCGGTCGGCGACATCGGCTTTCCCTGGCAGGTGTTCGCCAACGGCGAGATACTGGACGCGCACTGGAATTCCTACACCTCGACGACGACGGGCCTGACCTACGACGGCCAGCCGGTGTCGAACACACCGGTGTTCACGGCGAATATCGGCGTCCGCTACCGCCGCTTCATCGGCACCACGCTCGTGAGCGGCACGGTCTACGACCAGTATGTCGGGCGCCGCTATCTGTACAGCAACCAGATCGGCGCGCCGACCAGCTTGCCGATCGCGCCCTACAACCTGCTGAACCTGTCGGTGTCGGCGAAGTTCCCGATCAAGGACCGCACCCTGCCGGGGCTGCGGCTGCTGACGGTCTCCTTCACGGCGACCAACCTGCTCGGGCGGGAGTACAACTCGACCGCCTATATCTCGGCGGGCGGCTATTTCTCCGGCGTCGACAGTGCGGGTACCGTGCTGGCAAACCCGGGCGCCCCGCGCGCCTTCTACGGGCAGATGACGGTATCGTTCCGGTAGGAGCCGGCGCGCGGCCGGCGGTGGCGCGTGCTACCGCCGCGCCGCCGTCTCCGGCACCCGCCGCAGAGCAATGGCTTGCTTGGTGGGCCCAGTGAGCCAACGTCCGGAGGCGGGCGTTGGCATCGCGCCACCGGAGCCTCCAGCCGTGCCAACCCGTCCGCGCACGCCGACGCTTAGCGGATCGCCTGCGCCGGCAGCGAGGCCTCAAGCTGCAGAAGGTACCCGATCGCGTCCATCAGCTTGCCTGAGAACAGGTTCGTGAACCACAGTGACTCCACGTCCTGCCACGTCTGCTCCGGCATACGCTTCTCGAGCGCCTCGAACCGGCCCTTGATCAGGGGCACGGCGGCGGCAATCACCGTGTCGGTGAGTTGGGTGACCGCCGTCTGCGGGTTGCCCTGCACCTGGTTGCCGACGATATCGATGCGCATCTGCTGGATGGCCTGCTGGTTCTGCTGCGACACGACGGTCGGATCGGCGGCAACGACCCGGTCGAGATAATCCACGCCCTTGAGCGCCGCCTGGGCCGGGTTCGGCACCGGGGCCAGCAGCATCATCAACGCCGCCTGCGGGTCGCGGGGCGGCGGCAAGGTGGGGCGCGCCTGCTGCGCGAGCCGCAGCGCCCGGATCCCGCCGTTGCGCGCGAAGGCATCCCAGGCCTTGATCAGCGTGTCGATCTTCGACTTCTCTTCGGGCAGTTGTAGCTGCGGAAACAGGTTGTGGATCGCGACCATCTTGCCGGCGCGATCCCTCTTGTCGCCCTCTTCGACATATTTGCGGACCAGCACGAGCACTTCCGCCAGCGTCTTGCACTTCTGCGCCCCCGGCAGCAGCATGACCTGCTGCACGACGGGGGCGCCGCCGAGGACGCGGATGCGCTGCCAGTCGGCAACCCACTCGTTCTCCTTCTTCTTGTCGAGCTTCAGCTTCGGCAGCGCCTGCGCGACCTCCTGCTTGGTCAGGTCGGCGTTCAGGGCCTGCGGCTGCGGCGGCCGGCCGGGCGGCGGAACCGGGGCGACACCGGAGCGCGCATAGGGCAGGACCACGTCGATATTCTGCGCGACCCAGGTGTAATCCGGCCGGAAGCCATCCACCAGCCCGTCGGCGGCCAGTTTCCGGAAGATGGCATCCCGCTCGTCGCCGGGCATCGTCCAGAATTCCTTCAGCGCCGCCGCCTTGGGAGCATATTCCGCAATGACGCTGTTGGCGAACTGGTCCCATGCCTGGGCATTGCGGGCGAAGTCCAGATCGAGAAGCTTCTTGCTGTTGATCCCGAGCGCGATCTGCAGCACCGCCGGCGGCAGTTGCGGCGCCGCTTTCTTGAGGAATCGGGTGGAAAGATCGCTGATGCGCAGCGATTCGGTCGAGATCGTTCCCTCGGTCTCGGGATGCGCCTGCCCAATCTTGATGGCCTCGGCCTTCAAGGCGGAGGACATGAGCTCGGGATCGAGTTCGGCAAGCCCGTCCAGGCTTGCCTGCGAAAATGGCTCGTAGGAGCCGGGAAGCCGCAGCAGGACGTTCTTCTCGCCCGCCATTTCCATGATCAGCTGGCCAGCTCGCACGGTTGGCGTGGAGGGGAAACTCAGCCCGTGGTCGATCGGGATCAGGCCGCTGCCGTTCTTGCCGAGTAGCAGGTTGCCGTCATGCCGGTCGAGATTGAGCATGATGGTGTCGAGCATCGCGACGTTCTGGCAGCTTTGCGCGCTGATGTTGTTTTTCTGCGCGCAGAGATTCTTGCGCAGGTCGCCGTCGCTCGGTTTGAACTGCTGCAGGGAGCCGGGAATCGTCTGCCCTTCCCCCGCCAGGTTGATGCCGCTGCCTTCGTTCTCGACGAAGTCGTCGAGGCGCGTCCGATCGACCGAGATCACGTTGGTCACCGGCATGTTGAAGTCGAGGCCGGTGAAGACGCGAAGCTGCTCCGAGACGCGCCCTGCCAGCGCCTCGCGCGCCGGCTCGCCGCCGGAGGGCATCCCGGCCATCAGGGATCCCTTCATGGCGGGCTTGAAGATGTATTCCTTGGTCTCCCCGCTGATCGGATCGGGCGCGCCATCGACCCAGAAGGTCGGGTTGGCGGTCCCGGTCTGCAACCGCGCCCGCTGGTTGGGCATGGATTCGAAGGCGAGCGTGGCCTTGATTTCGCTCGCCTGCATCTCCTGGGTGCTGTCCCAGACCCCGTTGAGCGCGAACTGCTGTGAAAGCTCCCCGTGCTTGCGCCCGAGTTCGGTGACCAGCGGAGACGGGTTCTGGTGCCCCTGCAGCATGGTCGCGATTTCGGTGTTCAGCTTGCCCTGCTCGACCTTCTTGCTGTTCCAGCCAAGCACCCGCAGCATCTGCGTGGTCCACTGGGCGACGTCGTCGGGAATCGTATCGACCGGCTGGATCGTCGGCTGCTGCTGGCCGACTTGTTGCCCTTGGAGCGGGATTTGCCCTTGGGGTGGAATTTGCCCTTGCGGCGGGATGTTGGGAACCTGGATCTGTGGCGGGGGGAGGTTGGGCACAGGCGGCAGATTCGGCGGCGGGCCACCCAGACCAAGTCCTTGGTTCTGCCGCATGCCGCGCCCCTCTCCGATCCGGAAGCCCCCACGGGGCCGGTTCGGGACCGGCGGCGGATTGTCCTGTTGATCGTGCTCGCCCATGGCGCTGCGTTTCCTCGATGCGGGTTTGAGGCGGCTGGCGCCTAGGCGAGCGACTGCTCGATACGGTCAAGCGCGGCGCCGAGCCGGGGCCCAAGCCCCACCGTCACGCCGAAAGGATTGCGATCGATCAACGCGATGCCCGGGTTGCCGGTGATGGCGGCGCGATAGTCCGTGACCGCCTTGCGCACCTGCTGCGCCGCGGCCGGACGCCGGTCGGTCGATGCGGCGCCATACTCAAGCAGAGCCTTGCGCAAGGCGACGTTGATGCCGCGTCCGCCGCCGATGCTGAACAGGCCGAGATCGGCGATCCGCACCAGGTCGGGATCACCGGTCGCGCGGAGCTTGCCGGCGAGCACGTTCAACTGCTGGTCCGTCGCTTCCTTGGCGTCGCGCCAGATCGCGTTGAGGTCCACCGGTTCCTTCGGCGTGACCGGGTTCGGCGGGGCCAGATCGAGGCCGAGAACCCGCTTGATCCATTCCGCCTTGCTGCTGCCCGTATCCGACATGGCGCCCCGTCCGTTCACTCCCCGACGGACGTAACACTGGTGTCGCAGGCGGTCTACGGGATTCGTCCAGGAAACGCAGCGAATCTCCTGTACCTTTTTTCCCCTTCGGCGAGGCGTCCGGGAGAAAGGGGCGGGGCCGCCCGAGCCCTCATTTCCTCTGGCCCCTCTTTCCTACAGTCGGCCCGCCTGCCGCCGCAGCGCCGCCTCCGGCATCCGCCGCGCCGCGTCGGCGGCCCGCACCAGGCTCGGCACCTCGACGTCGATCTCCAGGGTCGAGACCGGATCGCCGCGGTCGAGCTTGATCTGCACCTTGTCGCGGTCGACCGCGATATGCTTGGCGATCACCGCCAGGATCTCCTCCTGCAGCACGGCAATCAGGTCGGATCCGCCGACCACGGCGCGTTCGTGCGCGAGCAGCACCTGCAGCCGCTCGCGCGCCACCGGCGCGGAGTTGTTGCGCCGGAACAGGGCGAGCAGGTTCACGCCACCGCCCTCCGCCCGAACAGCTTGCCGAACAGCCCGCGCGGTTCGGCGGCCGGCATGGTGACCTGGATCTGCTCGCCCTTGAGCCGCTTGGCCGCTTCCGCGTAGGCCCGCGCCGGCGCCGAAGCGGGGCTGGCCAGGGTGACCGGCGCGCCGAGGTTGGATGCGCGCAGCACGTCCTGGCTTTCCGGAATGATCCCGAGCAGCGGGATCGACAGGATTTCCAGCACGTCCTCGACCTTCAGCATCTCCCCGCGCGCGGCGCGCGCAAGATCGTAGCGGGTCAGCAACAGGTGCTTCGGCATGCGCTGGCCCTGCTCGGCGCGCAGGGTCTTGGAATCGAGCAGCCCGATGATGCGGTCGGAATCACGCACGGACGAGACTTCGGCGTTGGTGACGACCACCGCCATGTCGGCGTGGCGCATCGCCATGGTGGCACCGCGCTCGATCCCGGCCGGGCTGTCGCACAGGATCCAGTCGAATTTCTCGCGCAGCTCGCCAACGATGCGCTCCACGCCTTCGGGCGTGAGCGCGTCCTTGTCGCGGGTCTGCGACGCGGGCAGCAAGGACAGGTTTTCCAGCCGCTTGTCGCGGATCAGCGCCTGCGCCAGCTTGGCGTCGCCCTGCACCACGTTCACAAGGTCGAACACCACCCGCCGTTCCGCACCCATCACGAGGTCGAGGTTGCGCAGTCCGACGTCGAAATCGACCACCACCACGTTCTCGCCGCCCTGCGCCAGGGCCGCGCCGAGGGCGGCGGTGGAGGTGGTCTTCCCCACCCCGCCCTTGCCCGATGTCACCACCACGACCTGCGCCATGCCGTCGTTCCCCCTGTCCCTGTTTCTCAGAGCGTGAAAAGCAATCGAACTTGTGAAAGAACGCCCGTTGTCATTGCCCGGGTTTGCGGGCGATTTCGGCGGCTGACGGGCATTCTTTCACAAACTCTCAGTCGAGCGCCGCGAGCAGCATGGTTTCCCCGTCCAGCCAGGCCTGCGCCGGCCGGCCGGTGACGGCGGGGTCCATGTCCTCGGCGGTGCGGTAGACGCCGTCGATCGCCAGCAGCTCCGCTTCCAGCCGCCGGCAGAAGATGCGCGCGGATTTGTTGCCGTTGAGCCCGGCGATGGCCCGCCCGCGCAGGGTACCGTAGATGTGGATCGACCCGCCGGCGACGATCTCCGCGCCCCAGGCGACGGTGCCGAGCACCGTCACGTCGCCCGCTTCGTGCACGATCGACTGGCCGGAGCGCACGGCGTGGTCGATCAGCAAGGTGGTTGCGCCGCCGGCTGCGGCGGCCCCGGGATCGGCGGCAGGCGTGGACCGCTCCGCCGGGCGCGGCTCGTCCGGCAGTTCGATCGGCCGGCCGGCACGGGCGCCGCCGGCGGCAGCGGGGCCGGGCGGGCCGAGGCCGATGCCCCATTTCTCCACGCCCGCCCAGGATTTGTGCGCGCCTTCGGTGCCGATGACCCGGATGCCGCGGCCGGCGATCGCCTCGATCAGCCCGGCGACGCCGGCCTGGTCCGGCGGCAGCAGCCCGAGGTCGAGCAGCACCGGCCGCTGGTCGAAGAAGCCGGGCGCGCGGGCGATCTGCGCGTCCAGCGCGGCGAGCCATTCGGCAAGCGGCGGCTCGGGCGCCAGTACCAGCGCCATGAAGCTGCGGCCGCGGACACGAAGCGACGGACGGGAGTTTGTTTGTGACACGCGGGAGGCGTACCCGCCCCGCTGCCCGCGGTCAACGCGAATCGTCCGCTACCCACAAGATTTTGCGTGCAACAACCCGAACCAACCCCAGGGAAGGGATACGGCACGGACCAAGTGCGGCGATCCGGCCGATGTCCGGGCCCCCGGGCGCGCCGGCTCCGCCGTTCGTGCGCGCCCATAGGTGACCCGGGTCGTGCGCCGTCTTCCATTGGCGACGCGGATCCGGCAGGGCTGCCGTCGTAAAAAAGAGACGGACGCCTCAGGCGCGGCGGGACCCTGGACTCCACGGACCCGGAAATGCTATGTTGTGTCTCACGGCATGGTCCAGATAGCGGATTTGGCACAGGCGGGAAGCGGGGAATGTGGAACACGGCGGAGGCGGCGGACGACGGCGGTGTCGATGTCAGCCTGCTGGTCGCGGCCGGCGGAGCGGAAGTGGTGGATCGCTTCTTCCACACGAACTCGGAGATGGCCCGGCCGAACTGGGCCGCTAATCTCGCAGTCCAGGTGTATCGGGCGATGCGGGAGGCGGAGCTGAACGAGCTTCGCTCGCCCGTGCGAACAGCAGAGTCAGCTCCAGCAACAGGGACGCGAGTGTCCGATCGAGCCGGCTGAGCGTCCGCGTCGTCACCCGCCGCCGCGGCGCCTCGCCGGCCAGCAGCGCCCGGCCGGTCGCACGCACGTCCGGCGCCTCCGCCAAGACCCACGCCTCGTGCAGGATCGCCTTGCGGTCGTCGTTCGCGTCCAGCAGCCGCGCGAACAGGCCGGCGATGGCCTCGTGCTCCGCCGGCAGCGCGCGCTGGAACGCCTCGCGGAGCATGTCGGCCTTGCGCTCGATGCCGACCTCCTGCACATCCTGCATCATGCCGTGCGGCAGCTCGCGGAACCAGCCTTCCAGCAGCATGTCGAGCAACTGCTCGCCCACTTCGGCACGGATGGCGATCATGCCGATGAGGATCAGGTGTTCGTCGGGAAGCGTGATGTCGACCATAAAACGGCGGAGAACCTGGGGCGAAGCCGGGGGTGGCACGGCGGGCAGGCGACGGTGGTGCGCGGAAAGGGCGTGGCAGGGCCCCAGGATGGTTCCACCGGGGTTGCGAACGAATGACAACCCCGCCCCTCTGCCGCGCGGCGGCGGGCGCCTATACCACCGGACGGGGCCGGCGCGCGTCTTTATTTGTGTCCTATCCCCATTTCACGGGACGCGCCGGCGCGGCCTCGTCCGCCGGTCCGAACGTTCTGGGAACGTTTGTAGCGCGACATCTGTAAATCATATACGACTGTAACGTCCGCCGCGGTTGTGGGCCGCGCCGCAACCCGATAGGGGTTCTCCCGGCCGCGGCATGGCCGCGGCCCGCACAGCGGGAGCGCGCATCATGGCCGCCACGATCATCCCCGTCGCCCTGTTCGACTGCCGTCGTTTTCGGCGCCACCGGCGACCTGACCCTGCGCAAGCTGCTGCCGGCGCTGTACTGGCGGTTCCGCGACGGCCAGATGCCGGCCGGCGCGCGGGTGTTCGGCGCCGCGCGATCCGACCTCGACGACGCCGCCTTCCGCGACCGCGCCGCCCACGCGCTCGCCGCGCACGTGCCCGAGCAGGCGCGGGAGCCGGCGACGGTCGACCGCTTCCTGGCGGCACTTGCACTACGTGCGGCTCGATGCCGCCCGGCCGGACGGCGGCTGGGAAGGGCTGGCGGCCCGGCTCGACCCCGAGCGGGTGCGGGTGTTCTACCTCGCCACCTCGCCCGATCTCTATGGCCCGATCTGCCGCAACCTCGCCGCCGCCGGGCTGGTCGAGCGCCCGCCTCCCGCGTCGTGCTGGAAAAGCCGATCGGCCACGATCTGGCGTCCGCCCGCGCCATCAACGACGCAGGTGGGCGAGGTGTTCGCGGAGGCGCAGATCTTCCGCATCGACCATTATCTCGGCAAGGAGACGGTGCAGAACCTGCTGGCGCTGCGCTTCGCCAACACGATCTTCGAGCGGCTGTGGAACGCCGACGTGATCGACCACGTGCAGATCACGGTCGCCGAGACGGTCGGGCTGGAGGGCCGCGGCGCCTATTACGACGGCGCCGGCGCGCTGCGCGACATGGTGCAGAACCACATGCTGCAACTGCTCTGCCTGATCGCGATGGAGCCGCCCGGTCTCGCTCGACGCCGATCGCGGTGCGCGACGAGAAGCTGAAGGTGCTGCGGGCGCTGCAGCCGATGACGCCGGAGCGACGCCGCGAGCCTGACCGTGCGCGGCCAGTACGACGCCGGCGCGATCGACGGCCAGGCCGGTGCCGGGCTACCTGGCCGACCTGGGCGACGGCGACGGCCAGCGCAGCACGGAAACCTTCGTCGCGTTGAAGGCCGAGGTGCGCAACTGGCGCTGGGCCGGGGTGCCGTTCTACCTGCGCACCGGCAAGCGGCTGCCGCACAAGGTTTCGGAAATCGTGGTGCAGTTCCGCGCCGTGCCGCTCTCGATCTGTTCCCCGGCGGCGGCGGGCTGCGAGCCGAACCGCCTGATGATCCGCCTGCAGCCGGAGGAAGGCATGCAGCTCGCGATGATGACCAAGGAGCCCGGGCCGGGCGGGCTGCGCCTCGCGCCCACCGCGCTCGACATCAGCTTCGAGCAGACGTTCGGCCTGCGCTACCCGGACGCCTACGAGCGGCTGCTGATGGACACGGTGCGCGGCAACGCCACCCTGTTCATGCGCCGCGACGAGGTGGAGGCGGCCTGGTCCTGGGTGGAGCCGATCCTGGAGGCCTGGGCCGCGCGCGGCGACACGCCGCGCGCCTATGCCGCCGGCACCTGGGGACCGAGTGCGGCGATCGGGCTGATCGAGCGCGACGGGCGCACCTGGCACGAGGACGGATAGGGCGCGATGCCGCGCGGCGCCGCGCGCTCCTTCGTCGCCCGCATCCGCGACGGTCTCGCCGACCTGCCGCCGACCGAACGGCGGCTCGGCGCGTTCCTGCTCGACTTCCCCGGCGAACTGGCGAGCTACACCGCCTCCGAGCTTGCCGGTCTTGCCAATGTCTCCAACGCCACCGTCAGCCGCTTCATCAAGCGGCTCGGCTACGACAGTTTCGAGACAGCGCGGCGGGTGGTGCGACTGGAGAAGCAGGGCGGCGCGGCGCTGCTGCTCGCGACCCCGGGCGATCCCGCGCGCGCCGACGGGCTCGACGCGCATCGCCAGCAGGTCCACCGCAATATCGACGCCACCTTCAACCGCGTGTCCGGGCAGGCGATCGGCGCGATCGCGCGGGCGATCGTCGCCGCCGAGCAGGTCTGGATCTGCGGCGAGCGCAGCAGCCGGCCCTTCGCGACCTACCTCCGCTGGCAGATCCTGCAAGTGGTGGAGCGCACCCGCGTCGTTCCCGAAGCCGGGGAGACCCTGGGCGAATACCTGCCCGCGATGTCGCGGCGGGATTGCGTGGTGCTGTTCGGCCTCAACCGGCGGGTCGTGCGGTTCGGCGCGGTGCTGGAGGCAGTGGTCGCGACCGGCGCGCGCACGCTCTGCATCACCGACCGGCGCGACGATCCCACGCCGCGGCCGGAGTGGCTGATCCGCTGCGAGACCGGCGCGCCCGGCCCGCTGTATGACCACGCCGCCGTGACCGCGCTGTGCGACGTGCTCGCGACCGGCGTGCTGCGCGCAGCCGGCGCTCCCGGGCGGCGGCGGCTGAGCGCGATCGAGGCGGCGCACGACGCGCTGGAGGAGATCGAGAAGCCTTGAGCGAGGCACCGTCGTTTGCGCCGAAGCGAGGCTGGGTGCGTCGTCGGGCCGCGCGTCTTTTCGGGTGCGGGTCTTTGGTCGTTGCCGGCGTGTTGCGTTGGCATGTCGGCAACCGCGCGGACGATGGCGGATAAGCAAGCGGGTTCCGGGGCGGCTCCCGACCTGGCCTGCTGCTGGATTTCTAACCCGTCCTGCTGAAGGATGGGCTGCACCGCATCATCGCATAGGCATCTTGCCTTATCGCGGTAGGGACGCGCATTACTGCGCGCCCCCCGCACAGAACCGTACGGGCGGGATTCCCGCATACGGCTCCCACCTTGGGTATTTGACGGCGAAGCGTGCGCCTGGCCACGGATGCGTGATACGCGGTTTCGGAAGCCACCGGTCGGCGAGCACGGTGATCCGTTCCCACGACGTCCGGTCCTTCTGGCTGCGGCGCCGGAGCGTCCGCTGCCAGAGGCGCCGCACATGGTGGCGGAACGCCGCCAGGGCAGCGGAGTTGGTCGGCACTGCGTGGTAGGCGAAGAACCCGCCCACCACCTGCCGCACCCACGCGCCCTGTTCGTCGACCGTGGTGTGCAGCCGGCGTCGCAACCCATCCTGAATCGCCCTCAACCGCGCTTGCACCCGATCGCGCCGGGACTTCCGCCGTAGCTGGAAGTCCCCGCATCGGCTGCGCCCGCAGATATGGGTGAACCCGAGGAAGTTGAACGTTTCCGGCTTGCCTTCACCACGCTCCGCCCGGTTCAGCGCCGCAAAGCGGCCGAACCGGATCAGGCGTGTCTTCTCCGGATGCAAGGTCAACGCAAACCTTGCCAGCCGGTCCCGCATATCCGCCAGGAACCGCACGGCGTCGGCCTGGTGCTCGAAGCCGACGACGATGTCGTCGGCGTAGCGCACCATGATGACGTCCCCGTGGGCATGGCGCTTGCGCCATTGTTCCGCCCACAGGTCGAAGACGTAATGCAGGTAGATGTTCGCCAGCAACGGCGAGATCACCGCACCTTGCGGCGTGCCCACCGTCCCAGGCGTCACCACCCCGTCCTCCGCCACCCCGGCCTTCAACCATTTGCGGATCAGGCGGAGTACCCGCCGGTCACCCACACGGTGTTCCACGAAACGCAGCAGCCATTCGTGGCTGACCGCGTCAAAGAAACCGGCGATGTCGGCGTCCAGGACCCAGTTCACCTTGCACCGGGTGATCCCCACCGCGAGTGCGTCCAGCGCATCGTGCTGGCCGCGCCCAGGTCGGAACCCGTAGCTGAACCCCAGGAAATCCTGCTCCCAGATCGCGTTCAGCACTTCCACCAGCGCCCGCTGGACGATCTTGTCCTCCAGCGCCGCGATCCCCAACGGCCGCCGCCGTCCGTCCGGCTTCGGTATGAACACCCGCCGCGACGGCTGCGCTCGGTAGGCACCGCGATGGATGCGCTCATGCAGGTCTGCAAGCTTGCGCTCCAGACCGTCACCATACGCATCCCACGTCACCCCATCCATACCCGCCGATGCCTCCCGCCGCAGCCAGCCATAGGCGGACCGCAGTAGATCGACATCCATGTGGTGCAGCAGGGCGGTGAACCGTTCCCCTTTCCGCTCCTTGGCCGCTTGCCGTACACGATCCAGCCCGTGGGACATGCTTGCCCGGCCCGGTGTCCGGCGCATGCCGTGCCCGATCGTGTTCCCCTCGGCCCCTTCCCTTGGCTCCACCAACTCCGCGGGCGGTTGCCCAGCCGCGTTCGCCGGCTTCACAGCTACTATGGAAGGGTCTGACTTCTCAGCTCCGTGCATCATCGGCTTCGGCCCTCCGGCCTTCCCGATGCGGGCCGTCCCTCGCGGGGCGGCCGGACCTGAGATTTCCCGGTTCCCGGACAAGAGGTTTCGCCGACGTGCCAGGGTCTCAGACCACGCGGGACCGGCAGGGCACTCGCGATAACGCGCCCCACCGTGCTGCCTTCCGTCACAGAGACAACGTCGGCATCCCGGAACAAGAGACTTTCGCGGCTCAATACCTGGCCCAGCGGCGCCCCTGTCAACGCTTCGCCCCGCACCTCGCGGTGGGAGGCGCATGAACTCGGGGCCGATGTGGTTCGCTCTACCTTTCATCGTGAAGGACTTGCACCCTCTCCTCTTGCCGGTCTCCCGGCGCACCTCTGCGACCTCTGGTCCTCTGCGCCCTCTGCGTTGAAACGCAAGAAGCGACGGGGACGAACCTCCCGGGCGAACCGATACGACGCAAGCGGCCATCGCACGGCAGCCGCCCCATCGCTCCTCGAACGGGCAGCCCCCGGATCCACAGAAATCAGCTTTTCTATACCACTTTGCACGAAATATGCTTTTCATGCCCTCCGCAACCCCCGCGCAGCCACGCCCCGGGGCCACATCACGGAGGTATAAATGCCCGACCATGACCCCGCGTCGCCGCCCGACCCGCCGCGCTTGCGCGCGCTCGAGCGCGCCTTGAACAGCATCGGCACCACCGGCGCCCATCGCAGCATCCTCGCGCTGGTGATCGCCGGCTGCGTGTTCGACAGTTTCGAGCAGAACACCATCGGCATCGTCGGCCCGGTGCTGCACCAGGCCTGGGGCATCGGCGCCGCCGCGATCGGCCTGCTGAACACCGTCACCTTCGCCTCCGCCGCCGTCGGCCGGCTGCTGTCGGGCTATTTCGGGGATCGCTACGGGCGGCGGACGATGCTCACCATCGACCTGACGCTGTTCACCCTGGGCGCCATCATTTGTGCAGTTGCCCCGAATTTCGGCACGCTTGCCGGCGGGCGCGCCATTGTCGGCTTCGGCCTCGGCGGCGAGATTTCCATTGCCGTCACCATGCTGGCCGAGTTCTGCTCGGCGCGCTTCCGCGGCACCGCGGTCGGGCTGATCAATGTCGGCGCCGGCGGGGTGGGCAATTTCCTCGCCCCTGCCCTCGGCCTGCTGGTGTTCGCGCTGTTCCCCGGCCCGGACCGGTGGCGCTTCCTGTTCGCCGTCCTGGTGCTGCCGGCGGTGCTGGTCGTGTTCTACCGCCGTTTCGTGCCCGAAACACCGCGCTTCCTGCTCTCCCGCGGCGATGTGCGCGGCGCCAATCGCGTGCTGTCCGTGCTGGCGTCGGGCCGGTTGTCGGCGCGCGAGGTTACGGTGCACGACTACATTCCCGCAGGCGCCGCCGCGGCCGAACCGTCCGCGCCGCCCACCCGGCTCGGCGAGATCTTCCGGGGCCCGTTCGCCCGGCGCACCATTCCGGTCTCGATCGCCACCTGGATGACGTACGGCGCGCAGATCACCGTGCTCACCCTGATGCCGACGGTGCTGGTGTCGGAGGGCTACACGATCACCCGCAGCCTGGTGTTCACCATGGTGATCCAGGCGGGCAGCCTGCTCGGCACATCAGTCGCCTCGGTGTTCGGCTTCCACCTGCCGCGCAAGCCGGTGCTGACCGCGGGTGCGATCCTCGCGTGCCTGGCCGCACTCGGGTTCGGCTTCCTCGGCGCCAACGTCGGGCTGGTGCTGTTCTTCGGCGCCACCTTCCAGTTCTTCGTCCTGCTGCTCAACACCACGGTGTTCATGTATGCGCCCGAACTCTATCCGACCCACATCCGTGCCTTCGGCACCGCCTTCATCCTGGCCGTCGGCACGGCGTCCGGCGCGCTGATGCCGCTGATCTCCGGGCGATTGTTCCAGAGCTTCGGCATGGGCGCCGTGTTCGTCCTGATCGCCGCGATGTACGCGGTGTTCGCGCTGAGCGTGCAGCTTGCACCGGAGACCTTCGGCCGCTCCCTGGAGGACCTGCGCCTGCCCGCCACGCCGGCGGCGGTGGCGGCGGGCGTCTTCGCCACGACCGCCGCCCGGCTATGATCCGCCCAGCCATGATCCGCATCGTCCTGATCAACCCCAACACGTCGGCGGCCACGACGGCGATGATGGTCGGGATCGCGCAGGCTGCCGCCCCGCCCGGGGTCGGGATCATCGGTGCGACGGCGCGCCGGGGCGTGCCGATGATCCTGGAGGCGGCGGAACTCGCCGCGGCCGCGGCGGAGGTGGTGGAAATCGGCCTGCGCCATGCGGACAGCGCGGACGGGATCGTCATCGGCGCCTTCGGCGATCCCGGCCTCGTGGCGCTGCGCAGGCGGACGACGGTACCGGTGGCGGGACTCTGCGAAGCGGCGATGCGGGAGGCCGCCGCCGGCGGCCGCCGCTTCGGGGTGGCCACCGTGACACCGGGCCTCGCCGGCCCGATCGCCGCGCGGGCGCGCGACCTCGGGCTTGCCCACCTCTACGCCGGCATCCGCCTGACGCCGGAGCCGCCGGCCGCGCTCGCCGCCGATCCGCCGGCGCTGGAGGCGGCGCTCGCCGCGGCGGTCGAACTCTGCATCCGCCGCGACGGCGCCGCGGCGGTCGTGATCGGCGGCGGCCCGCTCGGCGCGGCGGCCAGGGCGCTCGCGGAGCGCTGGGAGGTGCCGGTCATCGCCCCCGTCCCGGCGGCCCTGCGCGCGTTGCTGCGGGCGTTTGCGGCCGGCGGTGCATGACGTGGGCAGCGGTCTCCCTCCCCGCGCGGAGAAAAGCGGTCTGGAGCCGCCTGGCCGCGCGGCGCGATCAGCCTGCCCTTGTATCGGGGAGATCGCGTTGTCTCCGGTGCGGACGTCCCGCATCGATGCCGCACGTGCCAGCGCAGGGACCCCGGGCGCGCCGACTGACACGGTTTGGTCACGAAGCTGTGCCTGCCGCCGTACCCTCTTGTTTCCTGCCGGGCGCTCGGCAACCATGCGCGGCTCTCCATATCTCCACGTGGCATCAAGGCAGGTTGAGTGGACGGGGACGAACACACCGCCTCGGTTGCGCCCACCGGCCTTGAGCATCCGCAGGCGGAGCTTGAGCGTCTGCAGGCGGAAATCGCGGAGTTGCGCGAGGCCGTGCGTGCGCGCGACATCTTCATGTCCGTCGCCGCGCACGAGCTGCGCAACCCGATGGCACCGCTGGTCGGCCGGATCAGCCTGCTGCAGGCGCAGGTGGACCGCGCCGGCGACAAGGTGCCGCCCAGGGTCGCCCAGGGCATCCGCCAGCTCGACGTGATCCTGCGCCGCTATGTCCGCCGCACGATCACCCTGCTCGACATCTCCCGCCTAACCTCCGGCCGGTTCGCCCTCGATCCGACCGAGATCGACGTCTCCGCCGTGCTCGCCCGGCTGGTGGAGGATTTCGCGGCGCATGCGGAATTGGCCGGCTCGGTCGTCGCGGCCGCGATCGAACCCGGGATCGTCGGGATGTTCGATCCCACCGCGATCGAGGAGATCGCCGAGAACCTGATCTCGAACGCGGTCAAATACGGCGAAGGCAAGCCGATCGACGTGACCGTGGCGCGCGAAGGCGGCGCGCTCCGCCTGCAGGTGCGCGATCACGGCCCCGGCGTCTCCGCCGACGACCGCGGCCGCATCTTCGAACGCTTCGAACGCCTGGCCGGCACCCGGCCCGCCAACGGCTTCGGCCTCGGCCTCTGGGTCGTCGGGCAGTTGACCGAGGCGATGGGCGGCACGATCGCGGTCGAGGCGGGCGACGGCGGGGGATCCATCTTCACGGTCCGGATTCCGCTGCGGACTGCACCCGGGGGCGCATGAACGTGACGTCAGACCCGTCCGAACCGGCCCGGCGGCTGGATAAAGTGCCGAGCGGGCTGGGCGGCCTGGACGCGATCCTGCGCGGCGGGTTCCTCGAAGGCGGTATGACCATCATCCAGGGCCGGCCGGGCAGCGGGAAGACCATCTTCGGCAACCAGCTCTGCTTCAACCACGTCATCGCCGGCGGGCGCGCGCTCTATGTGACCCTGCTCGCGGAAAGCCACGCGCGGATGCTGCTGCATATCGGCGGGCTCAGCTTCTTTCGCGCCGAGGTCATCCCGGACCAGCTCTCCTATGTCAGCGCCTTCCCAGTGCTGGAAAGCGACGGCACGGGCGGCCTGCTCACCCTGCTGCGCCAAGAGATGCGGCGCCGCGACGTGACCCTGCTGGTGCTGGACGGGCTGGCCGCCGCCGAGCAGGCCGCCGGGTCCAACATGGCGTTCAAGAAGTTCATCCACGAGCTGCAGACGCTGGCCTCCGTCGCCGGCTGCACCATGTTTCTGCTGGCGGGCAGCGGCGGCGACCGCGCCGACGTGGCGCCGGAACACACGATGGTCGATTGCGTCATCGAGCTGAGAAGCCGGCTGCACGGCTGGCGCGCGCAGCGCACGCTCGAGATCCTGAAGCGCCGCGGCGACGGCTACCTGCGCGGGGCGCATGCGTTCCGCATCGACGACGACGGCATCGTCGTGTTCCCCCGCTTCGAGGCGCTGCTGGGTGCGCCCGCGGGCGGCGACCGCGGCGAGCGGGCGGACGGACCCAGGGCGTCCACCGGTCTCGCGCCGCTCGACGACATGCTGGACGGTGGCCTGCCGCGCAATTCGAGCACCTTGCTGCTCGGTCCCCCGGGCAGCGGCAAGACGACGCTCGGCCTGCATTTCCTGAGCCCGTGCAGCGCCGAGGAGCCGGGCCTCTTCTTCGGCTTCTACGAGACCGCCGGCGTGATCCGCGCCAAGGCCGAGGCGCTGGACCTGCCGCTCGCCCGCCACTTCGCGACCGGCGCGGTGGAGATGCTCTGGCAGCCGACGACGGAGGCGCTGCTGGACGAGGCCTGCGCCCGACTGCTCGCCGCCGTGCGCGCCCGCACGGTGCGCCGGTTGTTCCTGGACGGGATCGGCGGGCTGCTGAAGCTGGCCGACGACCCCGATCGGGTCGGCTACGTGCTGACCGCCTTGTTCAACGAGCTGCGCGGCCATCGGGTGGCAAGCGTCGTGACCAAGGAAACCGAGGATCTGCTGGGCAGCCCGTGGTCGGCGCCGGGCAGCGGCCTCGCCGGCGGCAGCGTGTCCGACATCGCCGACAACATCCTGCTGTTCCAGGTGGTCCGGCAGCGGTCCCGCTTCTGGCGCACGGTCTCCACCTTCAAGGCGCGCGACAGCCGGATCGACGACCGGACGCGGCTGTTCGAGATCGGCCGGCACGGGCTCGCCATCGACCCGTCCCCGGACCGAGCCGAGGCCGTGCTCGGCGAAGCCCCGGGGGATGCCCCCGGGGATGCCCTGGGGGATGCCCTGGGCGAGCCGGATGGGGACAACGGGCCGCCGGCCGGGGGAGCGCGGCCCGAGGGAGCGCGGCCCGGGGGCGCGCAGCACTGGCGGCGCCGGGGCGCCTAGGCTCGTGGCCAGGATCCTCGTCGTGGACGACGAATTCGGCGTCGGCGAATTGCTGCGGGAGGTGCTCGACGAGGAGGGCCACGCCGTCCGGCTGGCGATCAACGGCCGGCAGGGGCTCGAACTGATGGCTGCGGAGCGGCCCGACCTCGTGATCCTGGATTACATGATGCCGGTGCTCAACGGCGCCGGCGTGCTCAAGGCGATGCGGGAGGACCCGAAGCTCGCGGATATCCCGGTCATCGTCACGAGCTCCCTGCCGGAAGCGACGGTCGCCGAGCGGGCGCCGGGATATGCGGGGTTCATCCGCAAGCCGTACCAGATCGGCACGATCGTCGCGCGCGTGGCGGCGGCGCTGGACGGCGCCACGCGGGACCCCGGCTAGACGACGACGGCGGTCTGCGGCTCGGGCGGTTGCCACAAATCGTCACATGTCGGGCATGCGGATGCCACATGAAGGCACCCAATATGGGGCGTCCAACAGTGGTGGGTTGCGCTCATGTCTTCTGAGATTCATGCGGATTGCGGCCTGCGGGCGATCGTCCGGGACCCGCTGGTGCGGCTAGTGATGGCGAGCGATGGCGTGGCCGAGGCCGACCTGGTGGCGCTCATGCACCGGGTCAGGCGGGCGCTGCGCAGCGACGAGGCGGGCACGACCCGCGAGATCGGGTTCGGGGCCGCCCCCCTGCCGCCGGTCGCGCCGGGGTGGGGCCGCGTGCTCGGATCGTCCTGCTGGCGGTGACGCGGCGTGGGGTGGGCTGCTCCTTCACCCCTCCCGCGCTGCGGAAGGGGTAGCGGGGCGGGCGAGGGTCCTGGCGGGACCTCCAGGGGATTTGACAAACGGACCCGGACCCATAGCTTACGGCCCCCGTCGCGGGCGCCGGGCGAGACTGCCGACCGCGCCGGCGTCCCCCTCCCAGAAGGACATCCCCCATGCCCATCCTGTCCGGGCGCATGAGCCAACTCGGCACCGAATCCGCCTTCGAGGTGCTGGCGCGCGCCAATGCGCTTGCCCGCGCCGGGCGAAGCATCATCAACCTCGGCATCGGCCAGCCCGATTTCGCCACCCCGGCGCATATCGTCGAAGCCGGAATGAAGGCGCTCGCCGACGGGCATCACGGCTATACGCCGGCGAACGGCATCCTGCCGCTGCGCGAGGCGGTGGCCGCCGACCTGCACCGCCGCCACGGCGTAAGCATCTCCCCCGATCGCGTGCTGGTGGTGCCGGGCGGCAAGGTGACGATGTTCTTCGCCATCATGATGTTCGGCGAGCCCGGCGCAGAGATCATCTACCCGAACCCCGGCTTCCCGATCTACGAGAGCGTGATCCGCTTCTCCGGCGCCACCCCGGTGCCGATGCGCCTGCACGAGGCCAAGGGCTTCTCCTTCGATGCCGACGAAGTGCTGGCGCAGATCACGCCGCAGACAAGGCTGCTGATCCTGAACAGCCCCGGCAATCCGACCGGCGGCGTCGCGCCCAGGAGCGAGATCGACCGCTTGGTCGCCGGCCTCGCGCGCCATCCGGACGTCGCGGTCATGTCGGACGAAATCTACGGCGAGATGCTGTACGAAGGCACGCACGTCAGCCTGACCAGCTATCCCGAGCTGGAGGACCGGCTGATCCTGCTCGATGGCTGGAGCAAGACCTACGCGATGACCGGCTGGCGGCTGGGCTACGGGGTGTGGCCGGCGGCGCTGTTCCCGTATGCGGAACGGCTGGCGATCAATTCGCACTCCTGCGTCAATGCGTCGGCGCAATATGCCGGCATCGCCGCGATGACCGGTCCGCGCGAGCCCGTTGCGCGCATGATGGCGGCCTTTGCCGAGCGCCGGGCCTATATCGTTCCGGCCCTGAACGCGCTGCCCGGCTTCCGCTGCGCGACGCCGGGCGGCGCGTTCTATGCGTTCCCGAATGTCACGGCGACGGGGTTCGATGCGCGCACCCTGCAATCGCGGCTGCTGGACGAGGCAGGCGTCGCCACGGTGTCGGGCACCAGCTTCGGCGCGCTCGGCGATGGGCATCTGCGCTTCTCCTACGCGGCGAGCCTGGACGCGCTGAAGGAGGCCGTCGGCCGCATCGGCGACTGGCTGGGTAAGCAGAACACGGACGCGCAGGCGCGCGCCGAGGCGTGAGGCCGCGCCGATGTTCCGGGTCAGGCGATTGCCCTGGCCGGATACCCACATCGCTTGCATCGGCGCGCCCGGTCTGCGACCTTCCGGTGCCATCGTAATTAAACCAGCCGGAGGTCGGACGTGGACGAGCAGAGTTCAGGGCCGGGCGGCAGCGAAAGCCCCGCTGGGGTTGCCCCCGCTGGGATCGCTCCCACTGGAATCGCACTATCGGCGTTCAACCCCGAATTCCGGGAATGCCCGCACCAGGTCCTGAACCGGCTGCGCGCCACCGAGCCGGTGCACCAGGACCGCCAGTTCGATCGCGTGGTGCTGACCCGCCACGCCGACATCGAGGCGGTGCTGGGCGATCGCTCGCTCGGCGCCGATCCGCGCAAATCCCGCCCCGGCTCGTTCGTGCGCATGGCGCAGATCGTGGACGAGACCTACCAGCCGACCATGCTCAACACCGACGACCCCGAGCACAAGCGCCTGCGCAGCCTGGTCGCGCAGGGCTTCAACCTGCGCGCGGTCGAAGCGATGCGCCCGCGCATCGCCGCGGTCGCGACCAGCCTGCTCGACGGCCTCGCCGGGCGCGCGAGCTTCGACCTGGTGGAGGAATTCGCCGGCCCGCTGCCCACCATCGTGATCGCGGAGATGCTCGGCGTCGACACCGCCGATCAGAAGGATTTCAAGCGCTGGTCGGACGCGCTGGTGATGTGTCTCAATCCGCGCCGCTCGCCCGAGCAGGACGCGGCGCTGGCCTGGAGCCGGGAGAATCTCGGCGCCTATTTCCGCCGGGTGATCGGGGAACGGCGCGCGCAACGCGGCACCGACCTCATCAGCGCGCTGGTCGCGGCGGAGGAGGACGGGGAGAAGCTGACCGAGCAGGAGGTCATCAACACCGCCAACCTGCTGCTCGCGGCCGGTAACGTCACCACCACCGACCTGATCGGCAATGCCGCACTTTGCCTGCTGCGCCATCCCGACCAGATGCAGAAGCTGCGCGCGCGGCCCGAACTGATCCGCAACGCGATCGAGGAGGTGCTGCGCTTCGATCCGCCGGTCGCCTCCACCTTGCGGATCACGCATGTGGAGCGCGAGATCGACGGGGTGACGGTGGCGCCGGGGCAGACGCTCGATTGCGTGATCCTGGGCGCCGGGCACGACCCGGCGGTGCATGCGGATGCCGAACGGTTTGACATCGAACGCGCCGATACGACCCATTCGGCGTTCGGCGGCGGGGCGCATTTCTGCCTCGGCGCGCCGCTGGCGCGGGCGGAAGCGCAGATCGCGATCCCGCTGCTGCTGGCGCGGTTCCCCCGCCTGCGGCTCGATCCGGAGCGGCCGGTGACGCACAAGGTGGCGCCGCCGTTCAACGGGCCGGCGGCGCTTTGGGTGCGCACGGACTGAACGGGATCGCCCCGAAGCTGTCATGCAACCATCACTGCCCGCGGCAGGCACGAACCCTGGGGTCGCCCCTACATGAGGCGCGCGGACGAACGGTTCGCAGCACAGGAGCGCCACATGGAACACGCGACAACGATCGCCGACCACCACGAGAAGGCGGCCGAGCATCACGAGCACGCCGCGACGCACCATCGTCACGCCGCTGAACAGCACCGCGACGGCAATCCTGCCGAAGCCGCCGAACATGCGCACACCGCGCACGGCCACGCCCTGCACGCCGAGCATCACGCCGCAGAGGCCACCAAGGGCCACGCCGAGCACCACGCTCCGACCGAGGCCTGAGCGAACCACGGTTCACGCAGGCATCCGGTGGGGCGGTGAGTACGGAGGCGGGACGTCGGCCGAGACCTTCACGGCCGACGTCCGCTATGTATGGTGAGGGGGGAGCGGCGTGACGCGCCGCTCCGGGGGGCCGGCGGCGAAGAAGGGTGCCCCCTCCGCCATGCCGTAGGGAACCCTCAGGCCTTGCTGCCCGCCACCGGCAGGCTGATCGCCGCGGTCGCCTGCAACTCCGGCTCCGGTTGCACCTGCAACAGGCGCGCGGCCCAGCCCGCCAGCAGCGCGCCGGCGAGGGGTGCCAGCCAGAACAGCCAGAGCTGGGCGATCCAGGGCCCGCCTGCGAACAGCGCGGGACCCAGGCTGCGCGCCGGATTGACCGAGGTGTTGGTCACCGGGATCGAGACCAGGTGGATCAGGGTGAGCGACAGCCCGATCGCGATCCCGGCGAAGCCGGCCGGGGCGCGCGGCGATGTCGCGCCGAGGATGACGGTCACGAAGAAGAACGTCATCACGACCTCGCACACGAGGCAGGCGAGCAGCCCGTAATGGCCCGGGCTCAGCACGCCGTACCCGTTCGCGGCGAAGCTGCCGGCGACGAAACCGGGTTTGCCGGCGGCGATCACATAAAGGACCGAGGCGGCGACGATCGCGCCCAGCACCTGCGCGACCCAGTAGGGGACGATGTCGGAGGCAGGAATGCGCCCGCCAGCCCACACCCCGACCGTGACGGCGGGATTGAAGTGGCCGCCCGAGATGTGGCCGACCGCATAGACCATCGTCAGCACGGTGAGCCCGAAGGCCAGCGCCACCCCCGCAAAGCCGATGCCGAGGGCCGGGAACGCCGCAGCCAGCACGGCGCTGCCGCATCCACCGAAGACGAGCCAGAACGTGCCGATAAACTCGGCGGCGAATTTTCGGGGCATGATGCAATCCTCCCGGATGCACCGGGTCGTGCATCCTTTTCTGGCCGGGTCCAGGATGCGCGCGGGCCTGTCGCGTCGCGGCCTGATCGGGCTGATCGCCAAGCTTCACGCAGTAATCTATACCAAGCCGGCCCAATTTGAAACCAATTTATCGTATGCGGAGGGCGGGCAGCCGCCACCGGAACGCGAGACATGGGCCGGGACGAAGCGCGCACGACCCGGCCCGCGTGCGGCTACGCCTGCCCCGTGTCCGGGCGCAGGATCCCCGGTGCCGGCGCCATGAAACCGTCGGCGTCGGACAGAACCCGTTGCAGGACCGGGGAGCCGTTGGACCCGTGGTAGCCGAGTGCGAGCGTGATCGTGGGTGCCCGCCCGTGCAGCCGCCGACCCACCACCGACGGCGGCAACAGCCTTTGCGCATAGGCCGGCAGCAAGCTGAATCCGCCGGTCGAGAGGACCAGGGAGATCACCATCGGCAGGGTCTCCGCTTCATGCGCGGAGGCGACGGGGAGCCCCGATCGGGCCAGGTAGTCGTCGATGACCCGCCGCAGCGCAGGGGCATAGGCCGCGGGGAAATTGATGAAGGGTGCATCGGCGATCTCCTCCAGCCGGAGCGACCGGCGCGATGCCAGGCGATGGTCCGCCGGCAGCAGCACGAACAGGGCTTCCTCGGCGACCGGCCGGAACGCGAGGCCCGGCGCGGTCGGGTCCGGACGGAGGAACGCCATGTCGATCCGTCCCTCCAGCAGCGCGTGCGTCAGCTCCGGCGAGGACGCGCTATGGATGGTGAGATCGGTGGTCTGCAGCGCCTCGCGCAGGATCGCCAGGACCTTCGGCAGCCACTCCAGCTCGTAGCCGGTGAGGAAGCCGACGGTGAAGGAGGTCTTGGCCGGCCGGCCCGCCCGCCGCGCCGCCTCCCGCGCCGTTTCGACCTGCAGCAGGATCATCCGCGCATGGTCGAGGAAGACGCGTCCCGCCGGCGTCAGTTCGATCGCGCGCGGACCGCGGAGGATCAGCGGCGTGCCCAGCTCCGTTTCCAGGTCGCGGATCTGCCGGCTCAGGGAGGGCTGGGCGGTGTGCAGCCGCTTCCCGGCGGCGTGGGTGAAGCTGCCTTCCTCCGCGACCGCGACGAAGTAGCGCAGGTGCCGGAGTTCCATGCATGCCATGCCTTTGCGGTCTGGTGCTCAGCCTACAAAGTCTTTTTCCGCCGCGCCAGGAACCCCTAGATGCCGCCCTGCACCGGCGCAGCGCGCGCCGGGCCGGCAGGTCCCACCACCCTGGTGCGATACCCCGGCGCTATCGAAGGAGCGATCGCCATGACATCCCAGGTTGTGCTCGTCACGGGGGCCCTGACCGGCATCGGCCGCGCCACCGCGTTCGCCTTCGCCCGCAAGGGCGCGCAGATCGTCGTCTCCGGCCGCCGCGACGAGGCCGGCGCGGCGCTGGCGCGCGAACTGAACGCGATCAGCGGGGCGGCGCACTATATCCGCGCCGACGTCCGCCATGAGGACGACGTGCGCGCCCTGGTCGAGGCGACCGTGGCGCGCTTCGGCCGGCTGGATGTGGCCGTCAACAACGCCGGCACCGAGGGCACGCCCGGCCCGGTGACGGAACAAACCGCGGAGAGCTACGCGGCGACGTTCGACACCAACGTGCTCGGCACCGTGCTCAGCCTGAAGCACGAGATGCGCGTGATGGCGGCGCAGGGGCACGGCAGCATCATCAACCTGTCGTCCACGATGGGTCACAGTGCTGCGTCCGGCGCCTCGATCTACACCGCCAGCAAGCATGCGGTCGAAGGCCTGACCAAGGCGGCGGCGCTGGAAGGCGCGGCCTTCGGCGTGCGGGTCAACGCCGTCGCTCCCGGGCCGGTCGATACGGAGATGCTGACCCGCTTCACCGGCAGCCCCGACCGCAAGGCCGGGCTGATCGCCGGCGTGCCGGTCCGGCGGTCCGGGACGCCGGAGGAGATCGCGGGGGCGATCGTGTTCCTCGCCTCCGACCAGGCGTCGTTCGTCACCGGGCAGATCCTGTCGGTGGACGGCGGCAAGTCGGCGCAGTGAAGGCGGGGCGCGCGCTCATAACACGGTCCCAAGCGGGCTATCCCGGCGCGCCTGACCTGAACCGCTGGGCGGCGCTCGCCGTGCTGCCGACGGGTGTGTTCCTGGCCCCGCATGATTTCTTCATCGGCAACGTGGCCCTGCCGTCGATCACGGGGGGCTGCGGGCGCGGCCCAGCGTCCGTCTGCCTTTCGGACCGATGACCCGCAAGCAGCCAGTCCGCATCCGGCCACTCTCAGTCTGCCCAGCGCCCATCTCCGTCTTTCACGCGAACCGGAGCTTCGCCCAGAAGCGGATGTCGGTTTGGTCGCTTACCCGGCGCAGCGGGACCAGCAGCAATGAATACCAGCATGCACTGACGCCTCGGCCGTGATTGCGAGGCAAATCGAGTCCTGCCGGAGTTGGTCTGCTAGACGAAAGGGTCGGGGGGTGGAATAGTTCGCCGTCAACAGGGGGCGGCGACGGTGGCAACAGGAAAAGAGATGTCGCCGTCCGGCCAGGGGACGTTCTTCGACAGCCGTTTCCTCGGGCTTTACGCCGGTCCGATCATGTCCGACCCGACCACCGCCCTGGTCGAACTGGTCGCTAACTCGTGGGATGCCTACGCGACCAAGGTCGAGATCACGTGGCCCGAGCGAGAGACCGGCGATGTGTTCCAGATCCTGGACAACGGGATCGGCATGACCCCCAAGGAGTTCGAACAACGCTGGCGTACGATTTACTACGACCGCGCCAGCTGGCAGGGGCTGACCGTCAAGGCGCCACCCGAGATCCCGAATGGACCCATCCGGCATGTCTACGGCCGGAACGGCAAGGGGCGGACCGCAGGATTCCAGTTCTCGTCGTCTTACCGTGTTCGGACCTGGCGCGACGGTCGCGAGGCCACTTTTCTGGTCAAACAGGGTCTGACTGACCCGATAAATCCAAAGCTAGAGAAGGAGCGCGACGAGGTCCAGGGACACGGTACCCACATATCTGGGATCGAAACCCGCCGCATCCTCATGTCCGCGGAGCAAGCGCGGTCGGCCTTGAGCACCCGATTCCTAACTGATCCCGCTTTTTCCGTGTCTGTGAACGGCGTTAAAGTAACATTCAATGACGTCCCGGTCGAATGCTTAGCGGAGATGGACGTCGCCGTACCCGACTTCGGGACGGCGCACCTCCAGGTCATCGACAGCCAGACCTCCGATCGGACCGTGAAGCAGCACGGACTCGCTTGGTGGGTGAACCGGCGACTGGTCGGACAGGTTGGTTGGCGTGGATCCGACCACGAGAAGATCGTCGACGGTCGCACGGAGGAGGCAAAGCGGTTCACGTTCATCGTGCAAGCCGACTTCCTGGAAGACTCCGTTGAAGCGGATTGGTCGGATTTCAGGGAAGACGATGCCGCCTGGAGGGCTACGCAGCCGCTCGTGCAAGCAGCCGTGCGGGAAAAATTCGGCCTGTTTACCGCCAAGCGCCGGGCGGAGACGAGCGCATACGTCCGGAATACCTATCGCCGTCAGGTCGAAGCGATGCCGCTCATCAGCCGGTCGAGATGGGAGAAGTTTCTTGAACAGGTGGTCGTGCAGTGTCCCGGCATGGGCGAGCGGCAGATCATGCAATTGATGGGTATCCTGGCGACGTTAGAAACCTCAGAGTCGCAGTACGCCATCCTCGAAAAACTTCATGGTTTCAAATCGGGTGAATTTGACGGGTGGAACTCGGTCCTGGAGTCGTGGACGATCCACGCCGCCAAGGTTGCGCTGGACGTCATTCGAGACCGTCTACGACTAATCGAGGAAATACGTGCGAGGGCGGCAGACCCGAACAGCGACGAGGTACAGCAGCTTCAACCCCTGTTCAAAAGCGGCCTCTGGATTTTCGGCCCTCAGTTCGAGGCGATAGAATTCACCTCCAACCAAACAATGAACTCGGTCGTGAAGAAGATTTACGACAAAAGGATGAAGGCCTCGAACAATCGGCCCGACTTCGCCGTCACTCCGGACAGTACCGTCGGGTGCTATTCAATGCCCGCCTGGGATAAAGATTTCGTCGAACGCGGAACTGCAACTCTCGTCATCGTCGAACTCAAGCGACCCGGCGTGCAGATCGGATCCGAAGAAAAGGAGCAGATATGGAAGTACGTGCGCGAGTTAAAAGAGCTGGGTCTCGTAACCGACACAACCAATGTCATTGGCTTCGTGCTGGGTGACCGGATACACCCTCAGGAGCAGGAAGACCGGACCTACGGTAAAAATGTCAGGGTCCAACCGATGCTCTACAGCGAATTCGTCAATCGGGCACAGGCCCGGATGCTTACGCTGCACGCCAAGCTGATCGACTCCCCCATGATGAAGGCAGCAATCGAAGAGTTCGCTAAGGTACCGGTCGTGCCAGTGCAGGACTCGCTTAGGCTCGTCGTAGAACCAAAGAAAAGAAGGAAATCGGAGGTGCCTCCGCTTTCGCTGCCATCTGCCGAAGGTCAGGAAGCTCCCGCCAGTCTCTAGGGTGTGTCGTCATTTAGGGGATTCCCACGAAGGGAATTGCGTGATTCCTAACGGGTCAACCGATTCGGAGGTTGACCTGTGCCCCGTTATGCCCTGCGCGATGATCAATGGGACCGCATTCGCGATCTGCTGCCAGGCCGGGAGGGCCACGTGGGCGTGACGGCGGCGGATAATCGCCTGTTTGTGGAGGCGGTGCTCTATCGCTATCGGGCTGGCATTCCCTGGCGTGACCTGCCGGAACGCTTTGGTGATGGGGTGCAGGTGCACCGGCGCTTCAGCCGTTGGGCCAAATCAGGGGTCTGGGAACGCGTGTTCAAGGTGCTCGCCGCGGATGCCGACAATGAATACGCGATGATCGACAGCACCATCGTACGCGCCCATCAGCACAGTGCCGGCGCCCAAAAAAAGCCGGCGAGGATCAGGCGATCGGACGATCCCGCGGCGGATTGAGCACCAAGATCCACGCCTTGGTCGATGCGCTCGGCAACCCGATCGGCTTCCACCTGACCGGCGGGCAGGCCCACGATCTGGTCGGGGCGGATCATCTGCTGCCCGGGATGCAGGCCGACACCCTGATCGCCGACAAGGGCTTCGACGCCGATCAGCGCGTCATCAAACCGCTGCAAGCCGCCGGCAAAACAGCGGTCATCCCGCCCAGAGAGCATCGCCGCCTGCCGCGCGACTTCGACAGAGACCTCTATAAAGCGCGCCACCTGATCGAGAACTTCTTCGCCAAACTCAAGCAGTTCCGCGCAATCGCCACTCGCTACGACAAAACTGCCCGAAATTTCCTCGCCGCCATCCACTTGGCCGCCACAGCCATTTGGCTCAATTGACGACACGCCCTAATATCGACACTCCGGCCCCCGAGCGCGACCCGCCGACCCGGCTTGCACCTACCCTCCTGCGACACAGAGAAATTCGTTAGAAGGTCTGGTTCTCGTCGTTGTTCACCCCAAAGCGGGCGTTCCGCTCTCGGCCATCATAAGACCGACTGTCGGGGGCCGCAGCGAACAGCGATATTCGCAGATGCCGCCGTGCCGCCCCGATGGACTTACAAGGGAGTCCGCGGCGACCAGCGATAGGCCTTGGCGCAGGCGCCGCCCATGAGCATTGCCCGCTCCGTGTCGCTCAGGCGGTCGGTGCCAAGAAAGGGCCCGACGGCCTGCTCGTAGTTGACGACAGCGAACGCGCGCGTCCAGTCCGTGCCCCACAAGCAGCGATCGAAACCCCAGGCATCGAACACGCGGGCAAGCGGATCCCAGATGTCCGCGAAGGGATACGGCTCCCGCGACAGCGTGCAGGCGCCGCTGACCTTGATCACCGCGTTCGGGCGCCTGGCGAGTTCCAGCACCTTCGGCAGGTCGGCCCAGGGCTGCGGCGGCGCCGGCGGCACGCGCGGCTGCAGGATGCCCAGATGGTCGATGATGAAACGCGCGTCGGGATGGCGATCGATCAGCGCAGTGCCCGCGTCCAAGTTGTCCCAGCATAGGATGTTGACGGGAAAATCGTGACGAACGGCCGCACGCAGGATCCGGCCGAGGCCCGGATCGTTCGGGTCGCGCGGTGCCTCCTTGCGAAGCATGATGCGGACTCCGACCGCGCCCGGCGTCCGCTTCCAGTCGGCGATGACATCGGCCACCGCCGGATCGTCCGGGTCGACCGGCTTGACGATGGCGAACCGGTCGGGATGCGCCTGCTGCACTTCCACCGCATAGCTGGCGTCGTAGCGGTACATGGAAAAGGAGGAGATGAAGATCGCGCCGTCCACGCCGACTTTGTCCATGGCCGTCACCATCTCGTCACCCGTGACGTGATCGGGCCAGTTCGGCACGCTGTCCCAGGGCCGCTTGGGCGTGTTCGCCTCATAGGCATGGACCTGCGAATCGATGATGGTCATCGCGGACGCTCCCTTGTGCGACGAGAGTTTGGCGATCACGGCAGGTTCGTGTCCAGAGGGCCGCAGGCTTCGTGCGTTGCTTCGGTGTCTTGCGGGCCTATTCCCCGAGGTTATCGTCCGCTTTGCCGTGCTACGTGTCCGCAAGCGGACAGCCCGCTCCCGGCCAAATAGCGCCGTCCAACACGGCTGAGCCTGCCGGCGTGCTAAACGGCGAAAATAAGTCATGAGCGGGCCATGTGGACGGCAACAGCGGATGTCCATCCCGCCAATCTCTGCGGGCACTACCCACGCACCGCCCCGTTCACGAGCGCCGGTGTCCCTGTCGTGAACCCCTGGGACGCGGCCTGACCCGCTACCCCTCCCCCTCCGGCTCCCCCGCCGCCATCCCCGCCCGCAGCACCGCCAGCAGCCCGTCCAACTGATCCGAGATCCGCATACCGGATCCGCACGATCCCCCCCCGCCCCGACGGCAGCAGATCGACCCGCAGCCCGAGCTGTTCCGACAGCTCCCGCTCCAGCGCCTGCACATCCGGATCGAGCCGCGGCCGTCGCTTCGGCTCGACCAGCCCTGCCCCCAGCCGCATTGCCAACGCCTCGGTCTGCCGCACGGACAGCCCGCGTTCCAGCACCAGCGCCAGGATCGCCTCCGGCGCCCGGTGCGCGATCAGCGCCCGCGCGTGCCCGGCGGAGATGGACCCCGCCCGCAGCGCGGCGCGCACCCGCTCCGGCAGCCCCAGCAGGCGCATGGTGTTGCTGATGTGCCCGCGCGACTTGCCGACCGCGAGCGCGAGCGTGTCCTGCGTCAGCCCGAACTCGTCCAGCAGCCGGTTATAGCCTTCGGCCTCTTCGAGCGGATTGAGGTCGGCGCGCTGCAGGTTCTCCACCAGCGCCGCGGCCATCGCGTCGCCGTCGGCAAGCGGGCGCACCAGCGCCGGCACCTCGTGCAGCCCGGCCAGCGCCGCGGCCCGCCAGCGCCGTTCGCCGGCGATGATCTGGTAGCGCCCCGCGTCCGCCGGGTCGGGCCGCACCAGCAGCGGCTGGAGGATGCCGCGGGCGCGGATCGAGTCCGCCAGTTCGTGCAGCGCGCCGGGATCCATCGCCCCGCGCGGCTGGAACGGCCCGGGTTCCAGCAGGTCGAGCGGCAGGTTCCGCACCCCTCCCGCCGCCGGGTCCGGGGCCAGCGCGGAATCGCCGAGCAGCGCCGCAAGTCCCCGCCCCAGCCGCTGCGCCGGCTCGCGCGGGCTCATGCGCCGGCTCCCGCAGCGCGTTCGCGGCGCAGCAGTTCCGCCGCCAGCCGGACGTAGGCCTGTGCGCCGGGAGAGCGGAAGTCGTAGAGCAGGACGGGCTTGCCGTAACTCGGCGCCTCGGTGATGCGGATGTTGCGCGGGATGACGGTCTCGAACACCTTCGTGCCGAAGAAGCCGCGCGCGTCGGCGGCCACCTGGTCGGCCAGGTTGTTGCGCTTATCATACATGGTCAGCACGATCCCGGAGAGACGGAGCGAGGGGTTGTAGCCGCGCTGCACCGCCTCGATGGTGCGCATGAGGCCGGAGATGCCCTCCAGCGCGTAGAACTCGCATTGCAGCGGCACTAGCACCGCGGAGGCGGCAACCAGCGCGTTGACGGTGAGCAGCCCGAGGCTGGGCGGGCAGTCGATGATCACGTAGTCGTAACGTGGCTGGCCCGCTCGCAGCGGTGCCAGCGCGTCGCGCAGCCGGGTCTGGCGCCGATCGAGCGCGACAAGCTCGATTTCCGCCCCCGCCAGGTCGGGTTCCGCCGGAATGACATCGAGATTGGGGATCCCGCTCGGCCGCACCGCATCCTCGGGGGGGGTATGCAGGATCAGCACGCAATAGCTGCCCAAGGTGCGCTGGTCTGCCCCGATGCCGAGCCCGGTGGAGGCGTTGCCCTGGGGATCGAGGTCGATCAGCAGCACGGTGCACCCGCTGGCGGCGAGCGCGGTGGCCAGGTTGACGGCGGTGGTGGTCTTGCCGACTCCGCCTTTCTGATTCGAAATCGCAATAATCTGCGTGGGTGCGGCGGCCGGGTCAGGGGCGGGCTGGGGCACGTGCGATCTCTGTGATGCGGAGGATGACGGCTCCGGCGGCGGTGCGGCTCGGGATTTGCTCGACGTGCATGTGCCATCCTTCCCGGGCAGCGGTCAATTCCGCGGCGGCTCCGGCGCCTTTGGGGAACAGCGCAACCCCGCCGGGGGCGAGCAGCGGGGCGGCCAGTTCCAGCAGACGGGGCAGGGGTGCGAGGGCGCGGGCGGTGACCAGGGGGGCCAGGGGCAGGGCGGCGGCTTCGATCCGGACCGCGTGCACCTGGGCCGGAGCACCCAGGACCCGGGCGGCCTCGCGGAGGAACGCCGCCTTGCGCTGGTCCGCCTCGATCAGGTCGAACGGGATGCCGGTGGCGGCGGCAAGTACCAGCCCAGGGAACCCGGCGCCGGAGCCGAGGTCGATCCCCCGGGTGGTCCCCGCCGGAATCAGCGGCACCAGTTGCAGCGCATCCGCCAGGTGGCGGTCGGCCGCGTGGGCGATATCGCCGCGGCCGATCAGGTTGATGGTGCGGTTCCAGCGCTCCAGCAGCGCCAGATAGGGGGCGAATGCTTCACGTGAAGCATTGTTCGATATCGAAGAATGCTTCACGTGAAGCGCTCCGGGATGGCCGCTGGCGGGATCGGCGCGCCCCGGTGGTTGGGGGCAAACGGCGGCGCGAGAAGTCTATCAGGGCCGCCGCGAATCGACCGCTTCACGTGAAGCATTCTTCGATATCGAACAATGCTTCACGTGAAGCGGTCCGCGACACCCCATCGGCGGAGGTGTGCGGCCAGGGTCGCCAGGGCCGCCGGGGTGACCCCCTCCAGCCGGGATGCCGCCCCGAGGGAGGCGGGTCGGCTCTGGATCAACCGTGCCCGGACCTCCGCCGATAATCCGGGCACCTGCTCGAACGGGACGGCGGCGAGGGACAGGTCCTCGGTCCGCCGGAAGGCTCGCATCTCGGCGATCTGGCGGGGGAGGTAGCCCTGGTATAGCGCTTCCGTTCGGAGGTGGGCGGCCACCCGTGGCGGGAGGTCCCGCAACCACGGGAAGGCGGCGGCCAGCGCCGCCTGGGGCACGGCGTCCGAGCCCAGCAGGTCCAGGACCGAGCGGCGGCGGCCGTCGGCCCGCACCTCGATTCCGCGTCGGGCCAGGTCGGTGGGCAGGCCGCCCTCGACGCCGGCGCGGTCCTTCGCGGCGGCGACGGCGGCGGCGTAGGCGCCGAAATGGCGCGCCCGCTCGGGGCCGACGCAGCCCCAGGCCAAGCCGATCGGGGTGAGACGGTGGTCGGCATTGTCCGCCCGCAAGGTCAGCCGGAACTCGGAGCGGGAGGTGAACATGCGGTAGGGCTCGGTCACCCCGCGCAGGGTCAGGTCGTCGATCAGGACGCCGATATAGGCCTCCGACCGGTCGAGACCCACTGGAGACGTGCCGCCCGCGCGGCGGGCGGCATTGATGCCGGCGATCAGGCCCTGGGCGGCAGCTTCCTCGTAGCCGGTGGTGCCGTTGATCTGGCCGGCGAGGAACAGGCCGGGGACCGCGCGGACCTCCAGCGACCGCGTCAAGGCGCGGGGGTCTACATAATCGTACTCGACCGCGTAGCCGGGGCGGAGCATCTCGCGCCCGCTCCAGGCCCGGGATGGTGTGCAGCAGCGCGCGCTGGATATCCTCCGGTAAACTGGTTGAGATTCCGTTGGGATAGACGGTCGGATCGTCCAGACCCTCGGGTTCCAGGAAAATCTGGTGGCGGGCGCGGTCGGGGAAGCGCGTCACCTTGTCCTCGATGGAGGGGCAGTAGCGCGGGCCGCGACCGGAAATCGCGCCGCCGTAAACTGCGGAGCGGTGCAGGTTGGCGCGGATCAGGGCGTGCGTCGCCTCGGTGGTGGCGGTCACCCGGCAGGCGATCTGGGGGGTCGCGATGCGCTCGGTCAGGGGGCTGAAGGGCTCGGGAGGGTCGTCGCCGCGGTCCTCGGGCAGGCTGTCCCAGGCGATGCTGGCGCGGTGCAGCCGGGGGGGGGTGCCGGTCTTCAGGCGGCCGAGCGGGAGGTTCAGGCGGGCCAGGGTGTGCGCCAGGCCGATCGATGGGGCCTCGCCGACCCGTCCGGCCGGGGTCTGGGTGGTGCCGATATGGACCATGCCGCGCAGGAAGGTGCCGGTGGTCAGGACCGCCGCGGCGCAGGGGTGGCGGGCGCCGTCGGCCGTGCGGACCGCGGCCAGGCTGCCATCCGGGGCGAGTTCCAGGTCTTCGACCGCGGCTTCGGCGATGGTGAGGTTCGGGGTCTCGGCCAGCAGGTCCTGGATGGCGGCGCGATACAGGGCGCGGTCGGCCTGGGCGCGCGGGCCGCGGACCGCGGGGCCCTTGCTGCGGTTCAGGAGCTTGAAATGGATCCCCGCCCGGTCGGCGGCGCGGGCCATCAGGCCGTCCAGCGCGTCGATCTCCCGCACCAGGTGGCCCTTGCCGATGCCGCCGATGGCGGGGTTGCAGGACATCTCCCCGATCGTGGCGCGGCGATGGGTGAGCAGGAGGGTGCGCGCGCCCATGCGGGCGGCAGCGGCGGCGGCCTCCGTGCCGGCGTGGCCGCCGCCGATGACGATGACGTCGTAGGGGAGGGGCATGGGGGTCTCTGTCCGCTGCGTGTGGGGGGAGCTATAGCAGAGGGCGAGGGGTCTCGCGCGGGCGGGGCAGATGCGGCAGATTGGGTTTCATGAGGCTGGACCTGACGCCTTTGGATCGTTCCATTGCACGCCTGGCGGAGGCGTTGGACATCTATGCGCGGGATCCGTCGCAGACATTGATCCGCGATGGATTGGTGCAGCGGTTCGAATTTACCTACGAAGTGGCGCACAAGATGCTGAAGCGGGCGCTGGAGACGACGTTCGCCTCGCCGGAGCAGTACGATCGGATGAGCTTTGCGGATTTAATACGTTCGGGCAATGAGCAGGGATTTCTGCCGGGCGACTGGCCGCAGTGGCGCACGTATCGCGACATGCGGGCGCGGACAAGCCATTCTGATAACGAATCAGTCGCGCTGGAGGTGGTGGGCGGGATCGGTGGCTTCCTGCGGGAGGCGGAGCACCTGCGCGACGCGCTGGCCGCGCGCGGACGAATCAGTCGCGCTGGAGGTGGTGGGCGGGATCGGTGGCTTCCTGCGGGAGGCGGAGCACCTGCGCGACACGCTGGCCGCGCGCGGGATATGAGTGCTGCGGGCACGCTGGACGTACCGGCCGACGCGCTCGCGATCGTGCGCGCCATCCTGCGGGCGCATCTGCCCCCGGGGGCGCGCGTGTGGGCGTTCGGGTCACGCGCGGGCGGGCGGGCGAAGCCGTTTTCGGACCTCGATCTGGCGATCGACGCGGGGCGGGCGCTCGGGATCGACGCGCTGGCGGCGCTGGGGGAGGCGTTCTCCGAGAGCGATCTGGCGTGGAAGGTGGATGTGGTGGACTGGCGGACGGCGGAGGCCGGGTTCCGGGAACGGGTGGGGGCGGGGATGGTGCCGGTGGCGTGGGAATGAGGCGGTGGGCGTTGCCGCGATAGGCGCCGCCGCGCCCGTGGGGTAATCTCGCGATCGGAGACCTGCCATGATCCCGCTCCTCGACGCCCACCGCGCCGACATCGCCGCGCTTTGCCGGCGGTTCCACGTGCGGCGGCTCGATCTTTTCGGCTCCGCGGCGCGTGGGGACGATTTCGATCCGGCGCGGTCGGACGTGGACCTGCTGGTGACGTACCAGCCGGAGCACGCGCCCACGATCTGGGCGCATCTCGCGCTGCGCGACGCGCTCGCCGCCTTGCTGGGCCGGCCGGTTGATCTCCTCAAGGACGGGGCGGTCGAAAACCCCTTTGTCCGGGCAGGGATCGAGCGCTCGCGGCAGCCGTACTATGCAGCATGATCCGCGGGCGTTTCTCTGGGACGTGCTGCGGGCGGTGGATGCGATTGTAGGCTTCGCGCACGGGCGCATGTCCGACTATCGTGCAGCCGTTCCAGAGGTCGCACCAACTCCACGGTTCAAGAATCTCAAACCATCCGGCGGTGTGGGCCAAGCACTGGTAGTCTATGCCCGTGCTCAATCCCAACGACGATTGCCCTGCGGTATTCCGCAGCCAAATGGTGACCACGCCGGATAGAACGGCAGCCTCCAGTGACCAGCGACCGAGTGTGGGCCGCTCTGGGCGGCGGTAGCCAAGCGCGATGCCAACGACTACCCTAATGGTATCCGACCTGCGCCGCTGGGGAAGAGTATGCCGAAAACGCCGCGTAACCGCCCGAAAGCGAAGCCGTCCTCGCCCTTCCCGCCTGCTCCCGCCTCGCTCCATCGCGAGGGAAACTGGCTCTGGATACCGCTGCGGGAGGAATGGCGGGACGTTTCGGCGAAGCCTGAGGAGATCGTCCGGCAGGCATTTATCCGCCATCTCGTGGACAATTACGGCTACATCCTGGCCCAGATGGATCAGGAGCGGCGCACAATGCACGGGCACAAGAGCCCGCGCGCCGATATCGTCATCTGGGAGACGCCGAATAAGAAGGCGAACAACCATACCCCGGTGCTCATCGTTGAATGCAAGGCCGAAGGCGTCGATATCAACATCAAGGACTATTATCAGGGCGAAAGCTACACGCGCGCAGTCGGCGGCGAGTTCTTCATCGCCCACAACACGCGCTTCACGGCTGTCTTCAAGCTTGTTCCGGGTCTGCCCGGCGATTTCGTCCAGATCAACGAAATCGCCAGGGCGACCGACTGGGGCGACACCAAGCGGATTGAAGAGATCAAGAACAGACTCCGGGCGTTCAACCGCAAGGAGTTTCAGGACCTTCTCTTCAAGTGCCACTCGATCCTCCGCGACGTGCACAAAATGGAGCCCGGCCGGGCGTTTGATACGATCTCAAAAATACTGTTCGTCAAGATGTACGTCGAGCGTTCGGGCCTTCACGGTACCTTCACGGTGGACTTTCTCGATCGGCGTGCCTCCACGCGCATGCCGACCGATCCCCCCGTACATGACGGCCTCTTCGAGCAGACAAAGAACTACTATAAGACCGACGACCTCTTCACGGCGAACGACCGCCTTGAAATCTCCGAGGAGACGTTCCGCCGGCTGGTGAAGGAGCTGGAGCGGTTCGACCTTTCGAAGACGGGGGACGACATCAAAGGCCTCGCGTTCGAGCGGTTCCTCGGAAGTACATTTCGTGGCGAACTCGGCCAGTTCTTTACGCCACGCCCGGTCGTGGATTTCATGGTTAGCCTTCTCGACCCCAAAGAGGGTGACCTCATCTGCGATCCGGCCGCCGGGTCAGGCGGATTCCTTATCCGCGCCTTCGAGCATGTGCGCGCCCAGATCGGCGCAGCGATTCAAGAAGAGAAGGACAAGGCCCGCGCCGAGATCGAAGCGCGGAGCTTGGACCCCGAAGAGGAAGAGCGCCAAGTGAACGCGGCCTTCGCCGCTTTCAACAAGGAGCTATTGCCCTCCGACCACGAAAATCGGCCCGTCGATACCCGCGTCGGACGGCTCGCCTGGAACTGCATCTTCGGCTGCGACGCCGAACCGCGCGCTGCCCGCACCGCCAAGATGAACATGATCATGCATGGCGACGGGCACGGTGGTATCCATTACCACGACGGCCTTGTCGACATTAACGGCATCTTCCCGGGTCGGTTCGATGTCGTCATCACCAACCCGCCATTCGGCTCCAACGTTGGCGACGACCAGAAGGTCGGCGGCAGCGATGAAACACGAGTCCTCAACGATCCTGCTTATCGTGCCCGCTGCGCGCAACGCTACGGCACGCCCTGGCAGGAGAGCCACGACCGGATGCTCGCCGCTGCGACGGCGAAGACCAACATTCTCGACCTCTTCGAGATCGGCAAAGGCAAGGCCAATCGTGCTACCGAAATCGTCTTCGTGGAGCGCTGCCTCGACCTGCTGAAGCCGGGCGGGCGCATCGGGATCGTGCTGCCGGACGGCAATCTCAACAATCCGTCGCTCACCTGGCTACGTCGCTGGTGCGAGGGGAAGGCCAAACTTCTCGCCGTCGTCAGCCTGCCGGAAGAGACTTTCCGATCTGCCGACGCCACCGTGAAAGCATCGCTTGTCTTCCTGAAGCGGTTCACCAAGAAGGATCAGAAGGCGTGGGATGCGGCATGGACCGCCGCCTATGCCGCGCACGACGCCACCTTCGACGCCGAGCGCGACACGCTGTGTGCGACCTATGGCCCCAGGATCGTCTCCGGCGACGATAAGAAGGCCGCCGGCATTCTGACCAAACTGGCGGTGCTCGGCGTGAAGCGGATACCGCCGGCATGGCTTTCGGCCGATCCGCCACCCTATCCCAAAAGCATCGGTGCGACGAAGCTGAGGCGCGTCGCGTGGCACGATGACGCCAAGGATCGGCCGAAGGTCGCGGCTTTGAAGAAGGCGTACACAGCGGCGTTCACCGAGGCGGTGGGAAAGACCGCCGATTTGCTGACTCGCGAGTTGGCAGCTTCTCTTCGGGCGCTGGACGAGCGCCACAACGCGGCGCTGTGGGCGCATGTCCGCGAAGCATTCGATTACCCCGTCTTCGTCGCCGCGCCCAAATCGGTTGGCATCACCTCGACGGGTGAGACCGGGGAGAACGTGCCCAACGACCTCCCCGATGTGCTGACCGCTTTCCGACATTTTCATTCCTGGGCGGCGACCGGGGCCAAGCCCAAGGACATCCCGGTTTTTCACCTGCCCTCCGCTGCCTGATCCGTCAGTGGAGGGCTCTTGAGCCCTGGATCGAAACTTTGGAGGCCGCCTCACAGGGCTACTCTCATACAACCGTCGCCCTGCGGAACCTATTCACGCGCCGTGTCGCCCCAATCGACAAGGTGACGCGACCGCTCGATACGCTCAACGTCATCGCGAAAGTCACCTTCGGCGGCGAGTTGTTCCTTCGCGGCGACAAGGAAAAGCACGGATACAGGGGGCCGTTATTCGAGGCACTGCCGGGCGATCTAATTATCTCAAAGATCAGGGTCGGACAAGGCTCGTTTTGCGTGATCGACCATACAGTCGATCATGTGGCTGTCAGCCCGGAATATCCAATATACATTCCGGATCCATCGCAAGTGTTGCCACGCTTCCTCGCAATGGTGCTGCGCACGCCGGAATTCATGCGGCGCCTCACTGGCTCGGCTTCAGGGAACACGACGAAACAACGCATCCGGACCGCGTTCTTCGAGAGTTTGAAGATTCCCCTGCCACACATCTCCGAACAGCAAGCGATTGTCGCCGCCTACGACGCTGCATTGGCGAACGCTGCCGAGAAGGAGAAGGTGGCGGACGCGGCGGAAGCAAAAGCGATGGCTGACTTCGAGGCTGCACTCGGTTTCGCTCCGCCAGTGCCATTGCCCGACCGCCCGATCTTCGTCGCTTCGTTCAAAGATCTCGATCGTTGGAGCCATGACGGCGTGCTGCGGCGTCTCCTCCCAGAAGAGCCAAGCACATCAAAATGGCCAGAAATCTGCCTCTCCGACGTTGCAGAAGTCGTTTACGGCTTGCAAAAACACCCTGGTAATCGGCCTGGATTGAATGCCCGACCCTATCTTCGCGTCGCGAATGTGCAGCGCGGGAATATAAACATCGATGAGATGAAGAAAATCGATGTTGATGACGCCACTTTCAAACGATTGAATTTGATCAAAGACGATTTGCTATTCGTTGAAGGAAATGGAAGTCGCGCAAACCTAGGACGGGTCGCAATCTGGCACGGCGAGATCGAAGGATGCATTCATCAGAACCATTTGATCCGCGCTCGTCTGGACCTGGAGCGAGCCACGGCCGGATTTGTCGCGGCTTGGTTTAACTCTGATGCAGGCCGGGCGCACTTTTTCAAAGAGGGGAAGACGACCAGCGGCCTTGGGACCATCAACTCGACGGTTGTTCGTGACGCGCCACTTCCGCTCCCGCCCATCGACGTACAGAACGCGCTTATGAACGCACTCGAACTCCGGGCGTGCCGAAGCCGTCGGTCTTCGGGCCGAAGCTGCCGGCGCACGAGCCGGTGCTTGGTGCGCGTTCGAGGCCGCCGTCTATGACGCCGAACCGACGGCCCCGACGAGTAGCGGCGAATTGGAGACCGAATTGGCGGAGGCAAGATGAGCGCGCACAACGCCTTCTTCGACCGAGGTTACCGCGAGGCTCCCCCCATGAAGCTCCACTACGACCCGGAAACCGACAGCCTCTACATCGAGCTGAAACCCATCCCAGGCACCGAGGTGCGGGAAATCGCGAACGGCCTCAACGTCGATCTCGACGCCGCCGGCCACGTGGTCGGCTTCGACATCGACCACGCCTCCACCCGCCTCGACCTCACCTCCCTGGAAACCGTCGCCCTGCCGGTGTCCCCCATCCGCGCCGCCTGATCCGGCTGCCGCAAGCCGCCGCGGGGTGGTATAAATCGCCATGGTCCCGCCCCGCGTCCCCCCCGCCCTGCTCGACCCCGTGGTGGCCTATTTCCACCCAAGCCGCATCATCCTGTTCGGCTCCCACGCCCGCGGTCAGGCCGGCCCGGACAGCGACATCGACCTGCTGGTCGTGGTCGATGACGACACGCCGGCGGAGAAGCTCACCCTGCAAGCCGGCTACGAAGCCCGCCGCGCCTACCACGAACCGGCCGACGTGATCCCGGTGCGGGAGGCGACGTTCCGCCGCAAATCCCGCATCCCCGGCACACTCTCCCGCGCCGCCACCCTGGAAGGCGTGGTCGTCTATGAACGACCCTGACCCCGCGGAACTGTGGGAAGAGGTCCGCGGCTGGCTCCGCGTGGCGCAGGCGGATCAGCGCACCGCCCGCCTCGGCCTCACGGCCGATCCGTCGTTGTGCGGTGTGGCGGCGTTCCATTGCCAGCAGGCCGCCGAGAAGCTGCTGAAGGGCTTCCTGGTCCGCGGCCTGGTCGATTTCGGCAAGACCCACGACCTGGACCGGCGGCGCCCCGTGCGAGAGGTTTGAAACCACCTCGCCCCTACACACCGATCCGTCGTTTCCTCTGCCAGGGAAGTGAACCTGCCCTCCCCGCCGCCCCGCACCGAGCCTCAGGCCGGCGCGCAGCAAGACAATCCCGGCTGCCGTCCCCCGCGCGCCCGGTTCCTATCGACCCAAACCCGCGTTCGGAGCGCCGTCCGGGTCGCACACGATCGAGAAGAAAGGCAAGATGGACTCCGGTCGCCCCCTGTCCGAAACTACCCTCGGCAGCTTCCGGCCGACCGGTGCCGCGACCGCTCAAAGCCTTGCGGGAAAACCCTGCAGCCGAGGATCAGGCGCGCCCCATGATCCAGGACCCAGGGAGGCTCAGGTGGATTTTCCTCGCCCGCCCGGCGCCGCGTCCTGCGCGGCCGACCGGAGCCCGCGAACCGCAGACCCGACGTGCCCGGGGCAGGAGCCCCCGATGGCCCGCGGCGCCGCGCCCGATCTCCCGCTCGCGAGCGGCGCCGGGCCGGCCGACACGCACGCCGCCCCCCACGCCGAGGACACGTGCCGGGCGCAGCAGGATGCGCCCGCCCCGCACCAGGCGCCCGGGCCGACCGCGCCGGACATCTGGGCCGCCGCGATCGCGGGCAGCGGCACGGGGGTCTGGGACCGCAATGCCGTCACGGGCGAGATTCTGGTATTCGCCGAGCTGGCACGCGATCCTGGGCTATGCGGACCAGGAACTCTCCAACCGCATCGAAGTGAGCTACACGCGCGTCCATCCCGACGATCTCGCCTACGTCCAGGCGACGATCCAGGCGCATTTCGACGGCAAGACCGAAAGCTATGAGGTGGAGCATCGGCTGCGCTGCAAGGACGGCAGCTACAAATGGGTGCTGACCCGCGGCAAGGTCGTCTCCCGCGATACCACCGGGCGCGCGCTCCGGATGATCGGCACCACGACCGACGTCACCGCGACGCGGACCCTATCGGAGACGCTGCAGCGCAGCGTCACCCTGATCACCGACCTCACCAACCAGATCCCCGGCCTGGTGTTCCAGTATCGCCGCAGCGCCGGCGGCCGGGCGGGCTTCTCCTACGCGAGTGTCCGCCTGTGGGATATCTACGAGGTCACGCCCGAGCAGATCGCCGACAGCGATGCGCTCATCCTGGACCGCATTCATCCCGAAGATCGTGCGCGCTACCAGATGTCCCTCACCGTCTCCGCTGCCGGCCTGACGCCCTGGCATCTCGAGTTCCGGACCGTGCTGCCGGTGCAAGGCATCCGCTGGCGGCAGGCGGCGGCCCAACCGACGCGGCTCCCCGACGGCGGCACCGTGTGGCACGGCCTGATCACCGACATCACCGAACGCAAGCAGATGGAGAACGAGCTCAAGAAACTCGCCAGGATCGACGACCTGACGCAGTTGCCGAACCGGCGTCATTTCCGGGATCGCATGGAAGCCGAACTGCGCAGGCTGAAGCTGGACGACGATGACCGAACCGCGGTCATCATGATGGATATCGACTGCTTCAAGACGGTCAACGACACCTCCGGCCATACGGTCGGCGATGCGGTGATCCGGCATTTTGCCGAAGCGCTCAGGAAAAACCTGAGGAAAGATGATATCGTAGGCCGCCTCGGCGGCGACGAATTTGCCGTCGTCCTGCCCTCCGCGGGGCTGCGGGAGGCCGTCGCCTTCGCGAAGCGGACAAAGCTTGAACTCGACGGGACTCCTGCCGTTGTCAACGGCAACACGATGGCATTCACCGTCAGTATCGGCATCACCACCATGGATGGGACGAACGCCAATACCGACGAGCCGCTCGCCCGCGCCGACATCGCCCTCTACCGGGCCAAGGAGCGGGGACGCAACCGCATCGAAGTCAACGCCGACTGCGGACGGCCTGGCTGCCGTTCGCGAGGATCATCCGGAAATGCTGGGGACGCGGCGGACGTGGTTCGATACGTAGGGGACGACACCAGCGACGCCCGGCGGTAACGGTGGCCCGGGCTCCGGTCGCGATCTCGCTCCTGATGGAATCCTGTGCCGCCTCGGTTGGGAAACCTACGCCTGCTTCAGCTCGATCAGGCTCCGCCGGATCTTCCGCCCGCGTTCCACCTTGTCCTCGATATACGCCGCGTCGCCCCAGCGCACCGCGCGCGCCATCGCCTGCGCGTCCTCCATGAAGCGTGCCAGCATCTCCAGCAGCGCTTCGCGGTTGTTCAGGAACACGTCGCGCCACATCACCGGGTCGGACGCGGCGATGCGGGTGAAATCGCGGAAGCCGGAGGCGGCGAACCGCAGCACTTCCTGCCGGCTTTCGTCCGCCAGATCGTCCGCCGTGCCGCAGATGGTGAAGGCGATCAGATGCGGCAGGTGCGAAACGATCGCCAGCACCCGGTCGTGGTGCGCCGGCTCCATCCGTTCCACCATCGAGCCGCAGCGGCGCCACAGTTCGGCCACGCGCTCGATCGCGTCCTCGTCGGTGCCGGGCGGCGGCGTCGATCAGGGTCCAGCGGCCCTGGAACAGGGTGGTGAAGCCGGCGTCGGGGCCGGAATATTCCGTCCCCGCCAGCGGGTGGGCCGGCACGAAATGCACGCCCGCCGGCACCAGCGGGCCGACGTCGCGGATCACCGACTGCTTGGTCGAGCCGACATCGGTCAGGATCGCGCCCGGCGCCAGGTGCGGCGCGATCGTCGCCGCCAGCGCGGCGAAGGCGCCCACCGGCGCGCACAGCATCACGCAGTCGGCGCCGGCCACGGCGCGCGCCGGGTCTTCTTCCACCCGGTCGGCGAAGCCCGAGTTCCGCGACCCGCGTCCAGCGTCCGCGCGGTCGGTGCGCAGGCCACCACCTCGGCCGCGAGGTCGCCGCGCTCGCGCGCGATGCGCGCCACGGAGCTGCCGATCAGCCCGACGCCGATCAGCGCCAGCCGGCGGAACAGCGGCTCGGCGCCAGGCAACTCAGCCACGGGACGCGGCCGCCGGAGACTGACGCATGGAAGACGGTGCATGAACGCGCTCAGCGCCTCGACCACCAGCCCCACCTCCTCGGCGGTGCCGACGGTGATGCGCAGGCAGTGCGGCAGCCCGTAGCCGCCGACCGCGCGGACGATGATCGCCGCGCGTGCGCAGGAACGCATCCGCCGCCTGCGCCCGCTCCGGCGCGCCGAAATCGGCCAGCACGAAATTGCCCTCGCTCGGCCAGACCTTGATGCCCGCCGTCGGTCCAGCCCGCGCGGCGAGCTTCGGCCGGTATTCGGCAGGTTGTGAGCGCGGCCCTTCTCCACCCAGCCCGGCTCGGCCAGCGCGGCGATCGCGGCGGCCTGCGCGGCGATCGAGACGTTGAACGGCGCCGCGCACCCGGTTCAGCACGTCGATCACCGCAGGCGGCGCGTAGGCCCAGCCGATGCGCATGCCGCCCAGGCCGAACACCTTGCAGAAGGTCCGCGTCATCACCGTGTTGTCGCTGGCATCCACCAGCCGCGCGCCCGGCGTCGTAGTCCGGCCGGGTCGACGTATTCGGCATAGGCGGCATCGAGCACCAGCAGCACGTCCGGCGGCAGGCCGGCGCGCAGCCGCGCGACCTCCTCATACGGCAGCATGGTGCCGGTCGGGTTGTTCGGATTGGCCAGGAACACCAGCCGGGTCGACGGCCGACACCGCGGCCAGCATGCGCGTCCACGTCGGCGGTCAGGTTGCGCTCCGGCGCCTTGATCACCCGGCTGCCGGCGTAGGTCGCCGGCGATCTGGTAGATCGAGAACCCGTGCGCCGACATCACGATGTCGCGCCCCGTGCCCGCCATAGGCCAGGCAGAGCTGGTAGATCAGGTCGTCCGACCCGGCGCCGCAGACGATCCGCGCCGGGTCCAGCCCGAAGCGCGCGCCGATCGCGCGCGCGCAGCTCGACCGCGCCGCCGTCCGGGTAGCGGTACAGCTCCTCCGCCACGCGCGCGATACGCCGCCTGCGCGCCGGGCGGCACGCCGAACGCGCCCTCGTTCGACGACAGCTTGATGGTGCGGTTCACGCCCTGGCAGCGTCGACTCGCCGCCGACATAGGGGGAGATGCGCAGGATTTCCGGGCGCGGGCGCGGGGCCGGTCATGCCTCGGCTCCTTCGAACGGCACGGCATAGGCGCCCAGCACCACCGGGCGGGCGCAGCGCCGCGCGAGCCGCGCCAGCCGCGGATCGTCGTCGGCCACGTAGCCGTCCACCTCCACCAGCGCCTGCGCCACCGGCGCAGCCGGGTCGCGGCGCAGGATCACCCGCCCGGCTGGCGCTGGCCGAGCCCGGCCGCCGCGGTCGCAGCGCGGCGGCGAGCCGCGCGCGGCTCATCTCCGCGGTCCAGTTCCAGCCCGAGCAGGGAGCGGTCGGCTCCGCACGGGTCGGGCGCGACCGCGGCGACCACCAGGGCCTGCACGTCGGGCGCGCCCTCCGGCGCGGCGGCGCCCAGAACGGCAGGCGGCCGACGATGTGGATGCGCGGCTCGTCCTTGTGCAGCAGCGCAGGTCCACCAGGCGTCGCGCGGCGGCTCGGTCTCGGACGGCAGCGGCAGCACGGCGACCGCGGCGCGGCCGGCGCTGACCTCGGCGATCGCCTGCGCCGGGCTGCGATGCGCGCGCAGCGGCGTCAGCGCGCCGAAATGCTCGCGCGCGGCCTGGGTGAAGCCGCGCCGGGGCCAGGCTCGCACACCGCGATGCTGAACGGCGCCCTGCATCGACGGTGGTGCCGGCCAGCAGCTCCCGCCAGATGCGCACGATCGCCTGCGCCGGCAGCGGGCCGGTGTGGCGGGCGAGCAGGCGGCGGATGATCGCGGCCTCCCGCCCCGGGCGCAGCGCACTGGCCCGCGCTTGCCGGCTGCGGCGCCGACATGCTCCACCACCTCGGCGCGCCGCATCAGCAGGTCGTGCAGGGCATCGTCGATCCGGTCGAGCTCGGCCCGCAGCGCCGCAAGATCGCCGCGCCAGCGATCCGGCGGCGGCGGCGGCTCGGCCCCGGCCGGAACGGGCACGGGGGACGTCAGGCGCAATGGGGGAGGGGCTGGACATGAACCTTCGGGGGCAGGTTTCGGGCCTCCCCGCGGCGCCGCACTCACGCAGGCAGCGCAGCAGGGGGCGGAACAGATAGCAGGAAGCGAAGCCGGGCTGCAAACCCGCCGGTTGCGGGGCAGCCGCACCTGCGCCTAAGTGCGGCTGACGCATGGATCAGATCGTGCCACCTCGCCGCGATGTCGCGCACCAGCCACGTCGTGTTCGCCGACGGCATGGCGCTCGACTGCGGCGTCGCGCCTGCCGCGCCTGACCGTGGCCTACCGCACCTACGGCACGCTGAACGCCGGCGCGCAGCAACGCGGTGCTGGTCTGCCATGCGCTGACCGGCGACCAGTACGTGGCGGAGCCGCACCCGATCACCGGCAAGGACGGCTGGTGGGACGCGGTGGTGGGGCCGGGCCGGCCGGTCGACACCGACCGGTTCTTCGTCATCTGCGCCAACGTGCTGGGCGGCTGCATGGGCTCGACCGGCCCGCGCAGCGCCGCGCGACGGCGACGGCCGACGACGGTCTGGGGCACCGATTTCCCGCCGGTGACCATCCGCGACATGGTGCGCGCGCAGAAGCGGCTGATCGACCATCTGGGCATCGCCCGGCTGTTCGCGGTGCTCGGCGGCTCGATGGGCGGGATGCAGGTGCTGGAATGGGCGGCGCTGCTACCCGGACGCGGTGTTCGCCGCCCTGCCGATCGCCACGCGCGTCGTATCACTCGGCGCAGAACATCGCCTTCCACGAGGTCGGGCGGCAGGCGATCTTCGCCGATCCGGACTGGCGCGGCGGACGCTACTGGCGAGGCCGGCACGATGCCGGCGCGCGGCCTGGCGGTGGCGCGCATGTGCGCGCACATCACCTATCTGTCCGAGCAGGCGCTGACCCGCAAGTTCGGCCGCCGGCTGCAAGGCGCGCCGAAGGACCGCCGACGAGGCCATCAGCCTGTTCGGCGACATGTTCGAGGTCGAGAGCTACCTGCACCACCAGGGCAGCACCTTCGTGCAGCCGCTTCGATGCCAATTCCTACCTGACGATCACCCGCGCGATGGATTATTTCGATCTCGGCGGCCGACCACGGCGGCGACCTGGCCGCCGCGTTCCGCGGCACGAAGACGCGGTTCCTGCTGGTCTCGCTTCAGCTCCGACTGGCTGTTCCCGACCGCCGAGAGCCGCGCCGTCGCGCGCGCGCTGAACCGCGCCGGCGCGAACGTGAGCTTCGTCGAGATCGCCATCCGACAAGGGCCACGACGCGTTCCTGCTGGACGAGCCGGACTTCCACCGCACGCTGGCCGGCTTCCTGGCCGGCTGCGCCGTGCACGCTGCGCTGTGACCGGGGCGGGCGGCAAGCAAGCAAGGCCAGGGGGCGCTGCCCCCTGGACCCCCGCCAGGGAACAAGTCCCCTGGACCCCTTTCTATTGGGTTCCGTGCGTGCGGGGGGTGTCTCGGGTCCGGGGTGGGGCTGCGCGAGGCGGGTGGGTTTGGGCGGAAGCAGGGCGCCTTAAGCGCCCTGCTCCCGCCCAAACCCACCCGCCTCGCGCAGCCCCACCCCGGACCCGAGACACCCCCCACACGCACGGAACCAACGGAAGGGTTCCAAGGGCTTGCCCTTGGCGAGGGTCCAGGGGGCAGCGCCCCCTGGCCTTGCTTGCTTGCCGCCGGGTTCGATTTGCATGAGTTCGCACGATCCGGTTCGGTTCGTCGCCAAGAACCTGCGGGTCGATCTGCGGCTGATCGCCGAGATGATCGCGTCCGGGCACGCGGGTGCTGGACATCGGCTGCGGCGACGGCACGTTGATCGATGAGTTGTTCACGCACCAAGGGCTGCGACGCGCGCGGGATCGAGATCGACATGGCGTTGGTGACGCGGGCGGTGGCGCACGGGCTGCCGGTGATGCATGGCGATGCCGACTCCGATCTGTCGCACTACCCGGACGATGCGTTCGACTATGTGGTGCTGTCGCGCACGTTGCAGGCGGTGGAGCGGCCGCGCGAGGTGCTGCGCGCAGATGCTGCGCATCGGCGCGCGCGCGGTGGTCAGTTTCCCGAATTTCGGCCATTGGCAGGTGCGCTGGCAGTTGCTGCGGCGCGGGCGGATGCCGATGACCGCGACGTGGGACCGGATGTGGTACGAGACGCCGAACATCCATCCGTGCACGATCCGCGATTTCTTCGATCTGTGCGCGGCGGAGGGCTATGCGGTGGAGCGCTGGCTGGCGGCGGACGACGCCGGGCGGCGGGCGCCGTGGCGGCGGTTTCCCCGGCTGGCGAATCTGTTCGGGGAGCAGGCGTTGTTTCTGCTGCGGCGGGAGAGATAGGGCTGGATTGCAGCCGCTGGTTCGCTCCGTCTTCGTCGCCGCCCTGTGGGCAGGCCGGATTCCTGTCCAGCGTGATCGTGCGCGGAGTGACGGCACGTGACCGCGTCTCCTTCACCTCACCCGCGCTGCGGGCTTGGGCCGCGAAGCGGACCAAGGTCGGTTCGCAGAGCGAACCGGGTGAGGGAACCGTGCCTCCGGCCTTCACCCGCAGCGCGCGAAAGGTGACGCGCCGGAGGTTCGCCCGATTACCCTGCCTGCGGCCTGCCATGGGGGTGGGCCTCCTTGATCGGGGCTGCGCGCGGGGCCGGGGGCGTTCAGGGCCGGGATGGCGGAGCGGGTCGACTGCCGAACCAAAAAACATCCTCCCGAGGGCGCGCGGAGAGTCGCACCAGGACGCACACAAAAAAAGAGACAAACGTCTTGAAATTGAAGCTTGACGTCCGTCGCGGTTGCAGCTTACTCAATGTTAACGGTTGTCGGGTGTAAAGGAAATTTCCATGTCATTCAGACGGGTTCTGGCGGTGGGTGTGTCGGCCATTGCGCTATCCGGCTTCGCCCACGGAGCGTACGCGTATCCTGCGCTACCGAATTTGGTCAATCTGAATTTCCAACAGTACACTGGCCTGGCGCCCAAAAACTCGTTCCAGAACGTCGATCCGGTCGGCTGGACCGGCGGCACCGGGCTGATCTCCATCGACAGCACGACGGCGGGCGCGCAGGCGACCGACCCCGGCGGCATCGAGACCTACGGCAATCCCGGCGGCTCCTATACCGGGAACTATGTGGAAGCCGACGGCAATCCCACGTTCGAAAGCGGCTTCAACTATACCGTGACTGGTCTGACCAAGGGGCAGACCTACACGCTGACCTTCTACCAGGGGGCCAGCGAGCAGACGGGCTACGGCCTGATCAACGGGAACCCTATCCCCACCACGAACCAGTGGATCGTCTCGCTGGGTACCTCGGGACTCACCCTCAACGGACCCGGGTCCGGTCCGACGGACCCGACCTATGGCCCGACGGAAACCTATTCCAACGCGGACGCGACCGCGAGCATCGAAGCCTCGCCGCTGATGACGGTTCCCTACCAGGGCACCGTCGGATTCAACTTCGTTTCGATGAACCTCACGGCCGATGGTACCACCGACATCCTGAGTTTCCTCGCCTGGGGCGACAACGGCAGCACCGTCAACCTGCCGCCGATCGCCTTCCTCGCCGGGGTCAATTCAGCGAACGGCCTCGGGGCTCCAGTGCCGGAGCCGGCGAGCCTCGCGATCCTCGCCGTCGGCCTCGCGGGCCTGGGCGGCGTGGTGCGGCGCCGGCGCAAGAAGGTCGCCACGATGGCCTGAACCGCCTATGAGATGCGGCAAGCCGGACCGGCCGCCACGCCTAAGGGCGCGGCGGCCGGTTCGGTCCAAGCCCGCTCGATCAGGACCGCCCCGGTGCCCGCATTCCTGCATCACCATCCGCATCTGCTCGCCTATACGCTGAGCGTGATCCGGCTCTCCCTCTGGCTGCTGATCATCGCCATCATCTTCCTGCCGTTGGAACGGCTGTTCGCGGTCCGGCCACAGAAAATCCTGCGCCGTTCGGTCCTCGGCGACCTCGGGTTCTATTTCATCAGTGGACTGGTGCCGAATCTGCTGCTGACGGTGCCGCTGGCACTCGCCGCCTACGTCGCCTACCATTTCGTTCCGTGGCGCATCCACGCCGCGGTCGCGGCCTGGCCGCTCTGGCTGCGCGGGGTCGCGGCGTTCGTGGTCGGCGACCTCGGGTTCTACTGGGGCCATCGCTGGACTCACGAAATCCCCCTGCTGTGGCGCTTCCACTCCATCCACCACAGCCCCGAGCACGTCTATTTCCTGATCAGCGCGCGCGCCCATCCGGTCGACTTCGTGTTCATCCGCCTGTGCGGCCTGATCCCCATCTACATCCTTGGCCTGGGCGCCCCGCAGAGCGTCCAGGGCACCCTCGTGGCCACTCTGGTCATGCTGCTCGTCACGGTGTGGGGATTCTTCATCCACGCGAACGTCCGTTGGCGGCTGGGCCCGCTGGAATGGCTGGTTTCCACCCCCGCCTTCCATCACTGGCACCACACACGCGCCGAACCGCGGGACCGCAACTATGCGTCGATGCTGCCGTGGATGGATCGGCTGTTCGGAACCCATTATCTGCCCCGCAACCAATGGCCGACGACCTACGGGATCGATGCCGAGCTGCCCCGTTCGCTGGCCGGGCAACTGATCTACCCGTTTCGCGCGCAACCGGAACCGGCCACGCGCCAGCCTGCCGCCGCCAACCCGCGCTAGTGGTCCGACGCCAGCGCCCGCTTCAACGCGTTGGCGTCGGACCACAAAACCAAGCCAGTGCTCTGGCGCATGATGAATCACCTGTTTGTGTCAGAGCCTAGGCGTCCGACGGCCGCGTGATCGGCGCGACAGACCGAAGGCGGCGGGCGGGCATCCCGTTGTTCAGCCGTCCGCCAACGCCTCCAGCAACGGCCGCAGCAACGCGGCATCCGGTCGCCACCGCCCGACGGAGCTGCGATAGATTGGCTGACGCACCTGGGTCATGCTCGCGGTGTGCACCGGCCGGGACGTCTTGTAGAATTCCAGGCACGCCGGGTCCCACTCCAGGCCGCAATACGCCACCATCCGGCGCGCCTGCGCGTCGAAGTCCGCCACCAGGGTCTCGTACTCCACTTCCAGCATCGCGCCCGCCGGCAGGCTCGACCGCCAGTGCGCCATCAGGCGCTGATACGCGCGATAATAGCGGCCCAGCTCCGCGAGGTCGTAGGCGAACGGCTGCTCGCCGGTGAACAGCTTCGAAAAGCAGGAAAGACACGTATCCATCGGATCGCGCAGAACATGGATGATCCGCGCGTTCGGCAGGATCAGGCGGATGAGCCCGACGAAAAGAAAGTTGGCAGGCATTTTGTCGGTGATGCGGGCGGCACCGGGGGCCAGCGCCTGCAGCCCGGCCACATAGTCCGCTCCCATCGCGTGGAACTCGGCGCCGGCCATCGTCCACACGGCTTCCGGAAACGCCGCCGCACCGAGCCGCGTCGCGCCCAGGCGGGCGATCGCCTGCGACAGGTCTGGCCGCTCTCCGGCGCCGAACACCGCGTTGTGGCTGGCCAGGGTCTGTTCCACGAGCGTGGTGCCGGAACGCGGCATGCCGACGATGAACACCGGGACAGGTGACGGCTCGCCCAGGCCCTGGCGGGCCGCCATCAGCTCGGTGGTGAGAACCCGTGGGATATGGGCCATCGCCGCCGAGGTCGCCGCCTCGTCGTATGTCGTTTCGGAACGTTTGAGTGCATTGCCTTCCAGCAGATGGCCGAAGCCCCGATCGCGATCCCCGGTATCGTCGCACGCCTTGGCCATGGCGAAATGCAGCAGGCACCGCTCCCGCAGCGGGAGCGACTCACGTCCCGGCAACGTCGCTTCCAGGGCACGCAGCACGTCGTCGCCGGGCCGGACCTTCGCCAGTTGCACGAGATGGTAGAGGAATTCCGGCCGCCCAGGCGCGAGCGCCAGCGCGCGCCGGAACTGCGCCAGAGCCTCGTCCATCGATCCGATTTCCGCGAGGACGGACCCCAGCAGACCGGCAGCCGGCGGGAGGTCCGGCCGCAACGCAACCACACGGCGCGCCGTCGCCAGCGCCTCCTCATGCCGGCCGATGTTCTTCAAGGCGTTGGCCAGGCCCGCCAGGGCGTCGACATGGTCCGGGTCGCGGACCAGGGCGGTGCGGTACTGCGCGATAGCGTCGGCGTGACGTCGCTGGCGGTCCAGCAGGATGCCCATCCCGTTGTGCGCGTCGGGATGTTCGGGGTCGACCGCAAGCATCGCGCGAAACGCGGCGAATGCCTCATCGTCACGGTGCAGCCGGGACAGCGCGGCGCCGAGCCCCGCGCGTGCCTCCACATAATCGGGATCGACATCGAGCGCCTGGCGGAAGCACGCCAGGGCTTCTTCCTGCGTATCGCCGCGTGCGAGCAGCTTGCCCAGCCCGTAGCTCGCCTCGGCAAAGTCCGGATCGGCGGCCAGCGCCGCGCGATACCGCACTGCCGCTTCGTCCGCCCGGCCGACCTGCGCGAGTAGCGTTGCCAACCCGTAATTCGCCTCCGGGTGAGCCGGCGCGGCAACCAGAATGGTCTCGTAACAGATCATCGCCGCGTCGGCGCGCCCAGCCGCCTGCAGGCAGGCGGCCAGGCCGAAACTTGCGTCCATCATCCCCGGCTTGCGTGCGAGCGCGCGTTCGTAGTGCGCGGCGGCCTCCTCGTGGCGGCCCTGCGCCTGCAGCGCCGCAGCGAGGTTGCCGAGCGCTTCGGCGGAGTCGGGCGATAAGGCGACGGCTCGCCGCAGCAACGCCTCCGCCTCGCCGGCCCGGCCCTGACTCAGGCGAAGCGCCCCGAGGTGGATCAAGGCATCGAGATGTGCCGGCTCGGCCAGAAGGATCTGTTCATAGGCGCGGGCGGCGGCGTCCGTTTGACCCTGGCGATGCAGCGCGCGGGCCTGCTGGAATTCCACCGGGGCGATCCCGCTTCCGTTCATCCGGGTCATATAGCTTGAGCGGCGGTGCAAAGCCCAGGGCGCGTGGGTGAGGTTACGCAACGGGGGCCCGGCGGCTTCATACGTTCTGCCGGGCAGATGGTTCCCCGGGCGTGATCGCGGCGGACGAATGCTCTACCGGCGTGCGCCGCCCTACCCCTCGAACGCCAGGATCGACAGCCCGCCGTTGTTGTCGGTCAGGTACAGCGTCCCGTCCGCGGCGACGAACACGTCCGACGATTGGGTAATTTGTTCCGCTTTGGGATCCATCATCCGTTCCGGCGGCGGCGGCACGTAGCGGGCGATCTCCTTCGGGGCATAGGCGTCGGCGAGGTCGAACACGCGCAGGCCGGCGTTCTGATAGGTGGCGAAGATCAGGGTCTCGCTCACCAGCGAGCCGGGGCGGTTTTCGTGCAGGTTGTGCGGGCCGAACTTGCCGCCTTTGGAGCAGAAATCCTCCTCTGCGGGGCTCGGCAGCGTGGCAATGGTGACGGGATTTTCCGGCGCCCGCATGTCGATCACCCAGGTGTAGGCCATGCCTTTGGCGCAGCGGGGCGCGGTCGCCTCGTCGGCGACCACCGCGAGGCTGCGGCCGGGCAGCGGCAGCGGCGTATGGGTGCCGCCGGCGTAAGGGGGCGCCCAGCGGCGGTGCGAAACAAGTTTCGGGGCGACCGGATCGGCGAGGTCCATCACCGTGAAGCCACCGTCGCGCCAGGCGGCGTAGCCGAGGGTGCCGGCCGGGATCATGTGATGCAGCGCCCAGCGCTGGCCGGGCGGGGACATCGGCGTCTCGCCGCCGGCGGCATGCATGCCCGGCAGCCACCACTGCCCGGCGACCCGGGGCTGCGTCGGATCCGCGAGGTCGATCACCGCCAGGATGTGGTCGGTGAAGCCCTCGAAATGCACCGAGGCGTAGGCGTAGCGCCCGCCCGCCCACCAGATGCGATGCGGCCCGAGGCCGTCTATCGGCAGGAAGCCGATCTCGCGCGGGCTCGCCGGATCATCCAGGCTGAATACCCGGATGCCGGCGGTGAAGTCGCGCGTCCGCCCGGCCAGAGTCTGGGTCAGCGACTGGCCGAAATAATCCCCTTTCATCGCCGCCGGCTGCGCCCATACCGCCGGCGCGTTCACCGCCAGCAGCAGCCCGTCGTGCACCTGGATGTGGTGCGAGCGCGTATTGGGCGGGCAGGCGATGAAATGCACCGCGCGCGGCGCCCGCGGGTCGGACACGTCGAGCGTGGTGACCCCGCCCGACAGCATGTGCCCGACATAGGCGTGGCCGCGCGCCGCCATCACCTGCACCCCATCCGGCCGGCCGCCCTGGTCGGACCGGCCGAGCAGACGGAGGCGCGCTTCGTTGGCCATCGTTTCGGTCTCCGGTTCAGCCGGTCGGCGGCGCAATGACGTCGAGCGATAGCCCGCGCGCCTCCGGTCCCAGCAACGTCACGGTCCAGGCGGCGATCACCAGCAGCACGGCGACGCAGCCGAACACCGCGCCGACGCCGTAACCGTTCTCGATCCACAGGATCGCCGGGATGATGAACGCGGTGGCGAGCCGCCCGGTGCCGGCGGCGACGCCGAAGCCGGAGGCGCGCGCGTTGGTCGGGAACACTTCGGAGGCGAAAATCTGCGCCGAATTGCCCGCCAACTGGATAAAGAACATCATCCAGAAGCCGACGATCAGCAGCATGGTGGCGCTGGTTGCGTTGGCAAAGGCGGCGGCGAACAGACCGGCGAGCAGGAACGCGATCACCGAGACCGGTTTCCGCCCGAACCGTTCCAGGGCGAACATCATGAACAGGCTGGCGCAGGGGAAGGCGAGCTGGATGATCAGCGTGTAGGTCAGCGACTTGGTGATCGTCATGCCGCTGCGCGCCATGATGTTGGGCAGCCAGACGCCGAGCCCGATCGCCACGCCGAAGAAGGCGACGAAGCAGAACATGCCCGCCAGCACCCGACCGCGGTAGTCGCGGAACACGACCGCGAAGGGATCGCGGTGGGTATCGCTCGCCGCGTCGTGCGAGAGCACCACCCCCGGCGCCGGCCGCGGTAGCCCCATGCGCTCCAGCAGACCGAGCGCGCGCTCCCCCTGGCCGTGCGTGGCAAGCCAGCGCGGCGATTCCGGCAGGGAGAAGCGGAGGACGAACACGATCAGCGCGCCGATGCCGAGCACGATCCAGATGCCGCGCCAGCCGATCGGCCCCAGCGCGTACAGCGCGAACAGGGTGGACAACGGCCAGACCAGCGCCCCGCCGATCAGTTGGATGCCGGCCAGCACGCGCCCGCGGATGCGCTTCGGCGCATATTCGCCAGCATAGGCGAAGCACAACGGCTGCTCGGCGCCAAGGCCGATGCCGGCGATGAAGCGCAGCAGCGCCAACCAGGCGTAGTTGGGCGTGAAGGCCGACAGCACGGTGGCGACGCCGAACAGCAGCAGGTTGAACTGGTAGACCGCCTTGCGGCCGAACCGGTCGGTGAACTCGCCCTGCCCCACGGTGCCGACGAACAGCCCGAAGGTCTGCGCGCTGGCGACGGTGGCGACCTGGCCGGCGGTCAGGAAGTTACTATGGATCATGTTCGGCACCAGCGCGCCGAGCACGATGAAATTGGATACGTCGAAGAAGTAGCCGGCGGCGATCAGCGCGAAGACGCGGTAGTGGATCGGGCTGAGTTGCGCATCGTCCATCGCCGCGCCGACGTAGCCCTCGATCGTCTGGGCCATCGTTTCCCCCTTTTCGACAGGTCGTGCCTGCCTGTTGTCATTGCTATTTAGTTGGACGGTACGCTAGCGGCCGCCCAACGCGCGGTCAAGCGGATCGTCGCCGACCGTTGGCAGCGCGTCATGTGTCTGCGTTCGGCGCAGCGTCGGGGGGCGGACAGGGGTCGGTGGCTGCCGAGGCGGAGCAGCCTCGCCTATTCCGTGACGATCGCCACCGCCCGCGTCCATCCGGCCGAGGCGCGATGCAGCTTCACGGGAAAGCACACCACCTCGAACCCGTCCGCCGGCAGCACTTCCAGGTTGTGCAGCTTCTCCAGGTGCGAATAGCCGATCTCCCGCCCGGCGCGGTGGCCTTCCCAGATCAGGCCGGCGTCGCCGGTCTCGGCCACTTTCTTGCGCGTGAAACTGAATGGCGCATCCCAGCTCCAGGCGTCGGTGCCGACCAGGCGGATGCCGCGCTCCAGCAGCCACAGCGTGGCGGCCTTGCCCATGCCGCAGCCGCGATCGACGTAGTCCGCTTCGCCGTAGCGCATGCCGGCGGCGGTGTTGACAACCACGATTTCCAGCGGGCGCAGGGTGTGGCCGATCCGTTTCAGTTCCGCTTCCACATCGCCGGGCGTCGCGACGTAGCCGTCCGGCAGGTGGCGGAAGTCGAGTTTCAGGGCGGGCTGGAAGCACCAGTCGAGCGGCACCTCGTCGATCCGCCAGGACTTCTCGCCGCCGGGTTTCAGGGCGTGGTTCATCGAGGAGAAATAGTGGTACGGCGCATCGAGATGGGTGCCGTTGTGGCTGCTGATCTGCACCTTCTCCACCGCGGCGTATTCGCCGTCCGGCAGGTCGGCCACCCGCACGCCCATATATTCGGCCATCTGCCCGGCGGTCTGGTGGTGGTCGAAATATTCGATCTGCGGGAGCATGTACGGCGGATCGCTGGCGATCCCGGCTTCGAGCGGGACGGAGATGTCGATCAGGCGGCGGGGCATGGCGGATCCTCCCGTGGCGGTCGGGGCGCAGCATCCGCGCCGGCGGCGGGGCGCGCAATCCCGGGGGCGGCACAGCCTTCAGGCCGCGGCGGGTGCGCAGCCCGCGGCCTTGACGACCCGCCTGGTGGACGCCGGATGACGCGCGAGCATCGCTTGTGGGCGGATCGGTCGCGGAACGAGGTTCCCCCCGCAGTTGGGGCAGATACCAGCGAGCACCCCGTCCGCGCAGTCGGCGCAGAACGTGCATTCATAGCTGCAGATGCGGGCCTCCGCGCTGGAAGGCGGCAGGTCGCGATCGCAGCACTCGCAGCCAGGACGCAGTTCCAGCATGTCCAACTCCCCGCGGTCGTATGCGAGCAGGCTAGCAGCGGACGAGGGGCCGTGCACACCGCGGTTTGCACGCCGGGGCAAAGCTGCGCAGGTTTGCGGCATGCGGCTTCCGTGCCCCACCCTGCCCTGCCCGCGGCCCCGGCCGGCGCACTGCGCCCGCCCGTGAGCGCGATCGCGCCGGACGATGTCGCCCAGGTTGATCCTCGGGCCGATGACCCCCAGACCGGCGACCCTGGGGCCGATGACCCTGGCGCCGACTATCCTGGGGCCGCGCCCGGCGCGGCGCAGCTTCGCCTGCTCCGGCTGGTCCTGACCGGCTTCCGCAGCTACGCGGCGCTGACCTGGCGCCCGGGGGCGCGCATCGCCGTGCTGTTCGGGCCGAACGGCAGCGGCAAGACCAACCTGCTGGAGGCGGTCTCCCTCCTGGTACCCGGGCGTGGGCTGCGCGGGGCGCGCACCGCCGACCTTGCCCGCCGCCCCGATCCGGCCGACCCGGCCCAGGCGCCCCCCGCCTGGGCCGTGGCCGCCCGTTTCGCCACGCTGGACGGGCCGCTGGATGTCGGCACCGGCTGCCCGCCCGAAGGTCCCGCCGACCGGCGCGTGTTCCGCCTCGACGGCGCGCCGCCGCGCAGCCAGGCCGAGGTCGCCGCCAGGCTCGCCGCCGTCTGGCTGACGCCGCAGATGGACCGGCTGTTCCAGGAGGGCGCGTCCAGCCGCCGCCGCTTCCTCGATCGCCTGGTCTGGGCGCTGGAGCCGGGGCACGCGCGGGAGGTGGCGGCGCATGACGCGGCGATGACCGGGCGCAACCGGCTGCTCGCGCAAGCCGGGCGGCGCGGCCGGCCCGACCCCGCCTGGCTCGCGGCGCTGGAGGACGCGATGGCCCGCCACGGCACCGCCGCCACCGCCGCCCGCGCCGCCCTGGCGGCACGGCTGGACGCCATCCTGGCGGCGGGGCTGGTGGAGGGGTTCCCCCGCGTCCGCGTCGGGCTGGACTCGGCGGTGGCGACACGGCTGGCAGGCGCGCCGGCGATCGCGGTGGAAGACTGGCTGCGTGCCAGCCTCGCCGCCAACCGCGACCACGATGCTGCGGCCGGCACCGCCATCTTGGGGGCGCAGCGCTGCGACCTCGTGCTGCACGACGCCGCCGGCCGGCCCGCAGCGCTCGCCAGCACCGGGGAGCAGAAGGCGATGCTGGTCGGGCTGGTGCTCGCCCACGCCGGGCTGATCGCCGCGGCGCGCGGCTTCGCGCCCCTGCTGCTGCTGGACGAGCCGGTCGTACATCTCGATCCCGCCCGGCGGGAGGCGCTGTTCGCGGCACTCGCCGCCTTGCCGGCGCAGGTGCTGTTGACCGGGACGGATGCCGAGGTATTCCTGCCGCTGGCCGCGGTCGCCGAGGGGCTCGCCGTCGGCGGCGGCACCCTGACCGGGGACCCGAGGTTCCGCGGCGCCTGGGAAATTCCGGCGTCCGGGTGACACGGCGCCCGCCCGCCCCCTGTCGCGACGCGGCTGTAGCGGTTATATATCTAGAGTATCCCGCAGCTTCCCGGAGCGACCCCTCGGCATGTCCGAACCCGCCGCCACGCCCCCCGAAAACGACGCCTACGACGCCGCTTCCATCTCCGTCCTGCGCGGCCTCGACGCCGTCCGCAAGCGCCCGGGGATGTATATCGGCGACACCGACGACGGCTCCGGCCTGCACCACATGGCCTTCGAGATCATCGACAACGCGGTGGACGAAGCCCAGGCCGGCTTCGCCTCCCATGTCGAGCTCGTGTTGAACGGCGACGGCAGCGTGACCGTGCGCGACGACGGGCGGGGGATCCCGACCGACATCCACGCCGAGGAAGGCGTCTCCGCCGCCGAGGTCGTGCTGACCCGACTGCACGCGGGCGGCAAGTTCAACCAGACCTCCTACAAGGTCTCCGGCGGCCTGCACGGCGTGGGCGCAGCCGTTGTCAATGCGCTATCGGAATGGATGGAGGTGCGCATCTGGCGCCATGGCCAGGAGCATTTCATCCGCTTCGAGAACGGCGACGCCGTGGCACCGCTGATGATCGCCGGCCCTACCACGCGGATCAGCGGCACGGAGGTCACGTTCAAGCCCAGCCCCGCGACCTTCACCCATACCGACTTCGACTACGCGCTGCTGGAACGCCGGCTGCGCGAACTCGCTTTTCTCAATTCCGGGCTGGAGATCGTGCTGCGCGACGAGCGCCACACGCCGGCGCAGCAGGTCGTGCTGCGCTACGACGGCGGGTTGGTCGCGTTCGTCGCATGGCTCGACCGCTCCAAGACGCCGGTGTTCGTCCCGCCCGTGAGCCTGCGCACCGCCGACGACGCGCTCGGCATCCGGGTGGAATTCGCGCTGTCGTGGAACGACAGCTTCCACGAGACGATGCTCTGTTTCACCAACAACATCCCGCAGCGCGACGGCGGCAGCCACCTGGCCGGATTCCGCGCCGCGATGACCCGGGTGGTGTCCAAATATGCCGAGGGGATGGGCAAGAAGGACAGCCTACAACTGGCGCCGGAGGACATCCGCGAGGGCATGACCGCGGTGCTGTCGGTGAAGGTGCCGGACCCGAAATTCTCCTCCCAGACCAAGGACAAGCTGGTCAGCTCGGAAGTGCAGCCGGTGGTGCAGGCGGCGGTGGCCGATGCGCTGTCGCACTGGTTAGAGACGCATCCGAAGGAAGCCAAGTCCCTGGTCGGCAAGGTGATGGACGCGGCGGCGGCGCGGGAGGCGGCGCGCAAGGCGCGCGAACTCACCCGCCGCAAGGGCGTGCTCGATGTGTCGTCCCTGCCGGGCAAGCTCGCCGATTGCCAGGAGCGCGATCCGGCCAAGTGCGAGATTTTCATCGTCGAGGGGGATTCCGCCGGCGGTTCGGCCAAGCAGGGGCGCGATCGCAAGTTCCAGGCGATCCTGCCGCTGAAAGGCAAGATCCTGAACGTGGAACGCGCCCGCTTCGACCGCATGCTGGGCAGCGCCGAGATCGGCACCTTGATCACCGCGCTTGGCACCGGCATTGGCCAGGGCGAGCCGGAGCAGGGCGGGTTCGATGCGTCCAAGCTGCGCTACCACCGCATCGTTATCATGACGGACGCCGACGTGGACGGCTCGCACATCCGCACCCTGCTGCTGACGTTCTTCTTCCGCCAGATGCCGGAGCTGATCGCGCGCGGGCATCTGTTCATCGCCCAGCCGCCGCTGTTCCGCGCCAAGCGCGGCAACGACGATCGCTACCTGAAGGACGATCGGGCGCTGGAGGAATTCCTGCTCGACAAGGCGCTGGCCGGCGCGACCCTGATCTACGCGGACGGCCGCAGCTTCGCCGGGTCGGAGCTGCGCACCGAGGTGGTGTGGCTGCGCGAAGCCGCCGCGCGGCTGCGGCGCCTGGCCGGCGGCATCCCGCTGGCGCTGCTGGAACAGGCCGCGATCGCCGGCGCGCTGGCGGCCGATCCGGCGCGGGCGGTGGCAGCGGCGCAGGGCTTGGCCGCGCGACTGGATGCGGTGTCGGCGCCGACGGAACGTGGTTGGGTGGTCTCCGCCGACGGCACCGGGCTGACCCTGGGGCGCGTGGTGCGCGGCGTGACCGAGAAGCACACGCTCGATGCCGCCGCGCTGCGCAGCGCCGAGGCACGCTGGCTCGCCGAACGCGCCGGCGCGCTGGCCGATCGCTTCGCCGCGCCGGCGCGGATGAAGCTCGATGCGCAGGAAGCGCAGGCCAACGGGCCGGCCTCGGCGTACGACCGCATTCTGGCGCATGGGCGGCGCGGGCTGACGGTGCAGCGCTTCAAGGGGCTGGGGGAGATGAACCCGGACCAGCTCTGGCACACCACGCTCGATCCCGCGGCGCGCACTCTGTTGCAGGTGAAAGTGGGGGACGCGGAGGATGCGGCGCAGGTGTTCAGCACCCTGATGGGCGACGTGGTGGAGCCGCGGCGGGAGTTCATCGTGAGCAACGCGCTGAAAGTGGCGAATCTGGACGTGTAGGCGCCGCTGTTGTAAAGCGACACATAATCCTGCAATCGCGACAGATAACTTCGCAATGTCCGCCGTGTGCATCGGCGCCCAACTTTGACCCCGCTTCGATCTGACTCCAATGCGTTGATAAGATTTGAAGAATCGGCAGTCGGCCGGGGTCAAGATTGGGCGCCGATCCTGACCCCTCCGAGCTACCGAAAAATCGAGCCACATCAGGGCCCTATGTCACGATGCTGTAAGAGGGGCAAAACCCCGGGCACGCAGGTGCAGCATGAACGAGGGTCAGGCGACGGAATGGCGGAAATCCGGCGCCGTTACGGTGACGGCTATCGCAACAAGGGCTGACTTTCCATAACTTGCCCGGGGTTTTGCCCCTCTTACACGATGCGAGCGGGTTCAAACTTCGACGCCGATCTACACCTTCGGATAAAGTGGTTCTATGGCACATCGGAGAACGCGGTGAAGACGCAAATCTGGATCGCCGTGTCAGTGTACGTTCTGATCGCCATGGTCAACGACTTCGTTCAGTCTGACGAGCCGGCAACGCAGGACAAGGTAAAGCCGCCAGGGCCTCCTGGCGGCTTTACGGTCGAGACCTCAGCTTGTCCTACGCGACCCAGCGCGCAGCCCAGCCGCTGACGATTTCCTCGCCGTGAACGAGCGGCCCGCCTCGTGCAACACGGCTCTTGCGGATGCGGTCCGACAGGAACCCCAAGGTGGACGGCCCCGTCTGCCTCAGCTCGTCCGGCGAGCGTACGTCCCTTGGCAAGCCCACGCCACGAATGATGTCGCGCAGCTTGTCGGTTCGCATGCGTGCCAAGACCTTGCACTCCTCGTCGGTCAGCGCCCGGAGGTAGGCTCGGAGCTCCTGGGAGAGCGCCTCGATGGCCTCCTCCGGCATCCGCTCGCCGCCACCACGCGTTGCGGTGCAACGTCGGAACGCCGCGATTTGCGTACGTTCGTCCGCGGCAACGTCGGCCCGGAGTTCGGCTTCGTTCGCGCGTGTGGCTACCTCCTGCGCGGCCTGCTGTTCGTCACCGCCTAAACCGTGGCGATCGAGGCCGAAGAGTCTCCGGACCAGGGCGAGCGGCAGCATGACAGTGTTCCACCCCGCTTGCAGCACGCCGAAAAGGGTCTCCGCCAACCGGGCAAAGAATGCGCGCGTGATCCCCTCCTTTGGTCGTGCGTTTCAGTTGCTCAGAAGGTAGCGACCGTGCTTGCAAGGAACCATCATCGCTGTCCCGCGCCCATGGGCACGGTGTTCCTCCGATACAATGTGGCGGAATAAGGTGCGAGAGTTCAGAAGTCTGACTTCCTCGACCATCTGCTTGAGATCAAGCCACACGCGCCACAGGCTTTCGGCATCCGGAGCGGCCCGGTGGCGCGTGCGGGGACGCGCTGCCCCCTCGGTTTGGACCAAGTTCAGGATGCGTCTTCCGATTGCTTCCACAGTGAACGCCCGGCGCTCCACGGCGCGCTCGTCTTCCGGAATCGGGTCGCGGCGGAGCAGGGTCAGGATTTCTTGGCGGTATAAGAGGTTGACATCAAGCATCCCCACGCAGATGGCCGGAGGCTCGGGAAGGACGGCCAGCAATTCGCGAAGCCGCGCGCCGTCGACGTCGGGTGCATCGGAATACACCTCGCTTCCCGCGAGGACCTCGACCGCGCGTTGCGCCATCCATACGGCGTCTCGGCCCTTCTGGGCGAGGCGCCCACGGGAAATGCCGTGGACGGGCTCGCTGGCGATGCTCCAGTTGTCCCACCCCTTCGCTGGACGGATCAGGTGCGCCTCCCCGTGGCCGTTCTCGTCCACCCATCCGATTTCAATCGGAACGCCATCCGGTTCGGGACTGCTCGCTACGATGGCGACGAAGTACTTCATTGGTCGCATCAGCGCTCCAATAGCTCCCTTGGACGGACGGCGAACCTCGTGATCTCGAGGTGTCGGACGTTCCTGCAGTCCACCCCGCGCCGCGGCCATCGCCATTGCTCCGGCAGGTTGCCGTGCGAGCGCCCGCAAAGACGTGGCCTGCCATGATGGTCCGCGGCCCGGGCCCAAATTTTGTAGGGTGAGTACGTCGGCCAGCGGTCCCCAACCGCGGTTCCGTCCGTCGTTTGCGAGCGTGCCTACCGCCAGGATATCCGCCCAAGCCTCCGGCTGTGATGGAACGACTTCAACCGGACTGCGACCTGCGTCGCCACGGGCCTTACGAGCGAACAGCGAACCATCTCCTTGTGTCACGGTGCCCACAGGCACGACGCACCGGCGATGGCGCACGGGTGTCTCGGCTCGGGAGAAGATGGCCGTTCCTTCATGTCTGGTTCGTCTTGCCCTACACCGACCGCTGAGGGACAGCGGCCGAAGAGCGGCAGTGGTGGAGCTTCATCCTTCTCGCCGCCCGAGTGGCGGACAAACGAGAGCGACCGCTGATCAAGGACCTTCATAGTCACCACTCAGCGGAATCTCGTGGCAGCGGATCTCGTGATCATCGCCTGGAAGTTCGTTGGTCAAAGGAAGTAGACGGCGCCAAGGCGCTCGCCCGGGCGGCATGTGTTGCACTCCATTCGAGGGTGCGCTAGTGCAATTTTGTGCCGAGCGAAGGCGTCGGCGCACCAGTGAGCGGCTCGGGTCTGTAGCGATGACGAACGAAAGTGGCGCGAAATCCAAGACGATACCAGCGGCCTGGGACGACGTTCGCGTATTTCTCGCAATTGTAGACTATGGGTCGACCCACCGAGCAGCTCAAATGCTTACGCTGGATCATACCACGGTGGGGCGGCGGCTGCGAGCATTTGAGCAGCGCCTTAATGTTGTGCTTTTCGAGCGGCGGCGAGGGCGTTTGGAGCTCACTCCTGATGGCGATGCAATCCTTGCCCACGCGCGGCGCATGGAAGCCGCTGCCCGGGACCTGATGGCCGAGGCCGCTCAGACAGGGGGGCTTCGCGGCGAGGTGTCCTTAAACGTGAGCGAAGGCTTGGCCAGCTACTGGCTGATCCCAAGCCTGCGGCCTTTCCTAAGCAATCATTGCGAAATTGCTATCCGCTGGCAGACGATGGACCAGGAGTACCTGGTTCCCGGGCAGCAGACAGACATGGCCATTTGGTGGTGGCGCCCCAAGGATGGCAACCTTGTTCAAAGGAAGCTCGGGAATGTACGGTTCTCTCTGTTTACGACACGAGAGTACCAGGAGCAGTTCGGCATCCCGCGCTCAGTGGACGAACTCGACGCGCATTCGTTTCTGCAGTTCGATGCGTACGAGAGGAACCCGGCATTCACCCGCTGGAACGCTCTCGTACACAGGATCGGCCCGTCGGTGCGGCTTGGGAACAGCACTCTCACCCCGAGCATAATAAAGGGCGGGCGGGTGATCGCATTGCTCCCTGAATACGTCCTTCTCATCGAGCCCGAACTTCTGGTGCCGGTCCCGGTCGATGTTGGCGTGACCCTGGAGGCGTGGCTCGTCTACCATCAAGACCAGCGGGCGGTCCCGAGAATCAGGGCGCTCTCCGATGAGATTGCGCGATTGGCGAAGCTTGGGGCAGGAACCTGGTTCGCCTGAACATGGGTCGCTGCCAGTACCATTCCTCAGTGCGTTGGAGAGCGATGACCCGTCCTCAAATGGTGACACTGGCCACGCGCTGACGGATGTCGGTCCAAGTTCGCCACAAGCTCTCCGCGTCCGGCAGCGCCCGGTGGTGCGCCCGCGCGCCGCGCCTCCTCGGCCCTGGCGCGAATCAAGATGCGGCTGCCAACGGCCTCGACTGTCGCCGCGCGGCGCGCCAGGGCGCGCTCGCCTTCGGGCAACGGCTCCCGGCCGAGCAGTGTCAGGATCTCTTGGCGGTAGAGCGCGTCGACATCCAGCAGCCGCAGCGCGATAGCTGGGGGATGGGGCAGCACCGCCAGCAGTTCGGCAAGCCAAGCGCCATCGAAACTAGGTGTATCGGAGTAGGTTTCGTTGCCAGCCAGGACTTCCACAACCCGGGCTGCGACCCATTCCGCGTCGCGACCATCCCTGGCGATGCAGCCCCGACTGATGCCGTGGACCAACTCGCTGGCGATGCTCCAGTTATCCCGACCCTCCCCCGGGCGGATCAGGTGCGCTTCCCCGTGGCCGTTCTCGTCCACCCAGGCGACCTCGATAGGGACGCTGTCGGGCTCCAGGCTGCTGGCCTCGAAGTCGACAAAATACTTCATTGATTGCCTCCGCGCTCCGGCAGTGTCCCGAGATGGGCGATGATTTCGTCCAGGCCGACGGGTCGTAAATTCCAACAGTCAACGCCGACATCGCAGCTCTGCCGGTCGCCCGGCACCGCCCCGTGGCTGTGGCCGTAGAGGTGCAGCGATCCGTGATGGCTCTTCGGCCACGTCCTCATCGCGTAGTGCAATAAAACCACGCCGTGGCCTTCGACCGCGATTTCCGCCATCGGCTGGGAACTCGCCCACAGCCGGGACGAACGCGTCGCTTCGCTATCGTGGTTGCCCACGATCAAGTGCTTGGAGCCGTTCAGCTGCTGCAGGTAGGTCTCCGGTGCCTGAGCGCTTCGATATGCGAAGTCCCCCAGGTGCCACACGTCGTCGTTCAGGCCCACCACTGCGTTCCACATGGCGATCAGTGCCTCGTCCATTTCTTTGACGCTGCCGAACGGCCTGTCGCAGTGCTTTAGGATGTTGCGGTGACCGAAGTGGGTGTCGGCGGTGAACCAGACCTTCATGGCGCTGCCCTCCGCACGGTATGGGCGTTCGGCCCCGCCAGGATTTCCTGCACCTCGTCGCCGGTCAGCAGACCCTGCTCAAGCAGCCCTTGGGCGATGGCATCCAGGAGGCTGCGGTCGCGCTTGTGCATCGGCGCCCAACTTTGACCCCGCTTCGATCTGACTCCAATGCGTTGATAAGATTTGAAGGATCGGCAGTCAGCCGGGGTCAAGGTTGGGCGCCGATCCTGACCCCTCCGAGCTACCGAAAAATCGAGCCACATCAGGGCCCTATGTCACGATGCGGGTCGGGTCAAACTTCGACGCCGATCTACAGAATAAGTACCTGATTTAGTTTACTATAGATTGCGTGGTTATACGTCACCCTACAGCTGTAACGCGACGCGTAATCTTGCAACGTGCGTCGCCTACGATCTGCGATCTCCATCTCCTGCCCGCCGGTATCCAAGGAATCCGCTCAGCCCACCCGCCGGGACTTCGCGCCGGGCGCCGACGGCAACTCGGCGCCTGCCAACGGCGTATCGAGGATACCGAGACCCTGCCTGCCTCACCCACAAGCACCGCCTCACCCGCCGTCGGTCCTGTCGCCGGACCGAGGGTCATGCCGGGGGCGAAGCGGCTGGGCAGATCGCGCCGACGTTCTAGGGCGTGTCGTCATTTAGGGGATTCCCACGAAGGGAATCGCGTGATTCCTAACGGGTCAACCGATTCGGAGGTTGACCTGTGCCCCGTTATGCCCTGCGCGATGATCAATGGGACCGCATTCGCGATCTGCTGCCAGGCCGGGAGGGCCACGTGGGCGTGACGGCGGCGGATAATCGCCTGTTTGTGGAGGCGGTGCTCTATCGCTATCGGGCTGGCATTCCCTGGCGTGACCTGCCGGAACGCTTTGGTGATGGGGTGCAGGTGCACCGGCGCTTCAGCCGTTGGGCCAAATCAGGGGTCTGGGAACGCGTGTTCAAGGTGCTCGCCGCGGATGCCGACAATGAATACGCGATGATCAACAGCACCATCGTACGCGCCCATCAGCACAGTGCCGGCGCCAAAAAAAAGCCGGCGAGGACCAGGCGATCGGACGATCCCGCGGTGGATTGAGCACCAAGATCCACGCTTTGGTCGATGCGCTCGGCAACCCAATCGGCTTCCACCTGACCGGCGGGCAGGCCCACGATCTGGTCGGAGCGGATCATCTGCTGCCCGGGATGCAGGCCGACACCCTGATCGCCGACAAGGGCTTCGACGCCGATCAGCGCGTCATCAAACCGCTGCAAGCCGCCGGCAAAACAGCGGTCATCCCGCCCAGAGAGCATCGCCGCCTGCCGCGCGACTTCGACAGAGACCTCTATAAAGCGCGCCACCTGATCGAGAACTTCTTCGCCAAACTCAAGCAGTTCCGCGCAATCGCCACTCGCTACGACAAAACTGCCCGAAATTTCCTCGCCGCCATCCACTTGGCCGCCACAGCCATTTGGCTCAATTGACGACACGCCCTAGTGTCCCGACTCGCAAATAGCGTCATCATGCGTCGGGACACTAGCTCTTTGTTTTCAGTGGCCTGCTGGTCCCTGATATGGGAAGGCATTTCAGGAGCAGGACACTAGCCGGCGGCCAGCGTAAGCTCCACGCGTCGGTTCTGTGCCCGGCCCGCCGCCGTGTTGTTCGAGGCCACGGGTTGCGAGTCGCCGTAGCCATGCGCCGAGATCAGATCGGGCTTCACGCCTTGCGATATCAGGTACTGCATGACGTTATCCGCGCGCTTCTGCGACAGGATCTGGTTCGACGTGATGCCCTGCTTCGCAAGCGCCGGACCGATCGGAGTGTTATCGGTATAGCCGTTCACCTCTATCTTTTGTTCCTGGGTCGGGGCGAGCTTTGCCGCCATCCTGGAGATGATCTGCTGCCCGCGCGCACTCAGGTGCCAACCGCCCGGCTGGAACAGCAAGTCGCTGTTGACCGTATATTTGATGGCGCCCTGCAACCGGCTGATCTGCGCGTGCGCGGCGGCAAGCTCCGCCGACTGCGACGTAACCTGCTGCTGGAGACCCTGGTTCTCTGACTTCAGCGCGTCGTACTGGCTCTGGGAGACGCATCCCGTCAGGACCATGGCCGAGACCAGCGATCCGGCGATGAGGAAGGATTTGTTTGGGGTGTTCACAGGCGTGACTCCTCAGTGTTGCATGGCCTGGGCCGAAGATTCCGCTGATCGGTACTGGGCAGAGGTCTCCGGATCGCGAATTCCGATCAACTTGACGGCGCATGAAGTCACATGACGAGGGCCGGCGGCTATGCACTTCCGGCAACGACTACCCGCCGTGGCCGGGCGGGATGCCCGAGTGCTCCGTCAGGAGCGGGACCGAGGCCGTGCGCCGCCGCCGCTACCGGTCCAAGTCCAGCCTCCCGCGGTCCTCGTCGGAGTTCCCGAACGTGGCGCAGGGGCGCTTGCCGATCGCGAGGTTGATGCCCATCGCTTGGGCGAGATGCCGTACACGCCCTCGGCACAGGCGCGTACGAACGCCTGATCGTCACCGGTGACGATAGAGGTGCGGAACCCATTGGCACGCAGATCGTCGATCGCTTTCCGCATCGGGCCATACACGTGCTCGTTGCCCGGTTCGTCGGTCAGAAAATCAGCGTGATCTGCGCGCGCAACTGCCAGGTCGGGCCGAATTCCGGCCGCAGGGCATTGTAGTACGCGCCAATCGCGAGATTGATCGGCAACTTGCCGCCGATCCTGATGACGCGGCCAAACTGACCGCCCAGCGGCAGGGTCCAGGCGTTGTTGCCGGCGGTCAGCCAGTTTGCCGTGATGATCGGTGCGCTGCCGACATACCACCCCTTCCCGAAATTGTAGTTCGCGAATGGCTGCATCAGGAACACGTTGTAACGCGTGCCGGTGGGTCCGGAGGTGCCGCCGAACGACCAGACATCATTGACCAGAACGCCTGTGACCCAGGGGCCCTTGATATACACCAGCACTCCGGTCGGACCGCCGCCCCACACGGTGGAGCCGAGGCTCTTGTCGCTGATCGTCGGCACCTGCAACACCGGCCCGATGCCCCAGAGCCAGCCGTTGACCGGCCTGCTTGGCGAGAGGAACGCCGAGAACGTGGTCGGGCCGGTGCCGAACGGCACGGTCCGTGCCGGCTGCAGCGACGGCTGCCAGACCAGCGGCAGGATCGTACGGGTGATGAGGTTCCAGTCCTCGTTGAGGTGGATGGGGATCACCGGCTGGACATTCAGGATGTCCTGGGTGCCCCTGTTCGGGCCATAGTTGAAGTTCGTGTTGTTCTGGAACGGGAAGCTGTAGAGATCGCCGATCGGGTTCTGTAGCTTCTTGGCCAGTGCCGTCGTGTCGTCCGTGCCGGCGCCGGCCGGCATCGGGCCTGGTGCCGAGGATTGTCCAAGCGCCGCGCCCGACATGACCAGGAGGGCGAGCAGGCCGGCGCTTCGTGTGCTCAACCGCGACGTGCGCAACATGGTCAGGCGTCCCGAACGAGGTTCCCGACGCGCGAACCGCGAACCGCCAGGCAAGCGAAGAACCGGCGCGGCGGGCACGTTTCCAAGATGCACGCCGCGCCGGAGTTCGCACAGGTTTTCGCCGGTCGTGCGACGGACCAGCGGACCCAGCCGATCGGCCGCGCGCCTGCCTGCGAACAGGGAGATCATTGCATGCTGCGAATCAGGTCCAACAGCGGCTGCTGGCTCACGCTGATGATGCCCGCTTGCGGATTGTCGAGGTCGAAGACTAACATGATCACGCCGGCGATCATCACGGCTACGATCAGCATCGCAATGCGATGCTGCCCGGCCGCCTGCACGGCTCCGTAGCCCGAGAAGCCCAGCGCCACGACGGCGATTCCCGCTAGCATGAGGAAGACGCCCGCCGGCACGGTATCGCGTGCGACCATCAGCCTTTTCGCATGCACGTCGATCATGGTGTTCAGGGCCTGGATGAACAGGCCGGTCGGGACGACGTTCGGGTTCTCTTTCGCCGCCGCCATGGCGTCCCGCCACAATTCTTCCTGGATCCCGGCCGTGTGGCGCAGCCCCTGAACCGCCGCGGCAGACGTCAACCGAAACCCCCGGCTGGCGACGCGAAGCTGCGCGTACTCCTTGAAAAGAGGCGCGACGGCTGCGGCGCACGGCTCCGCCAGCATGCGGCCGCGGAGGGCTGCGGTCCCGATCGCATTGGCCTCCTCCAGAACGGCTGCCTTGCGCGCGTCGAAGCGGGCCACGGCCATCACGAAGGTGAAGCCGATCATCAGCGCGAGCAGGCCCATCGACGGCGCCGCCAGGCTGGAGACGAATCCCGCAGCTTCGCCGGCGCCGCGCGCGCGATGACGCCGGCCGAGCACCGCTCCGCATTCCACGGAGCCGACCGTGAGGAGGAGCAGCAGCCCGAGGAGGCCCCACTCGTTCGTCGTGTAGAGCCACTCGGTCATCCCTGGCCGGTCGTGTGCCGGGACCGCCGGCGATCACGCCCATGGGGCCAGGGTGCGCGCAGGCCGGTTGCGCCGCGCGCGGCCTGGGCTTGCGGAACCTCCGCACGTTCGGCGTGCGAACCGCAGCTTGCCGAGGATGATACCCCGCCGGGCACTGCGGCAGTCATTGCAGCACGATCTCGACCCGGCGGTTCTGCGGCTCGCGCGTGCCCGGGCCTGTCGCAACCAGGAGATGCGTATCGCCGAAACCCCGGACGGTGATGACCTCCCGAGGCACGGCATCCGCCACCAGCTCGGCGGCGACGGCGTCCGCGCGTCGCACCGACAGGGTCTGATTGTATCGGGACGAACCAGACGTGTCCGTATAGCCGCTGACGTTGATCCGTGTGTACTGGACCCGTGTAGAGTTCTCCGCCGCCTCCCTGACAACCTGCCGCGCACGGGTCGAGAGGGTCGCCTGGTCCCAGTCGAAGAATACCAGGTACGAGCGGGCCGGCGCCGGTGCCGGCGCAGCGACCGGCACCGGCGCCGGAGTCGGGGGTGGGGGCGGGACGTTGAAGGCGTATCGGATCCCGACCAGCAGGGCATGGTTGAACTCGCTTCCCGCCCTGACCGCTGTCGGAATGGAGCCGACCGCCGGTCCGGTGAACGTCGCGCCGTAATTGCGGTTCCCGGCGAGTCCCATGAATCGGTACTCGGCCGTGATCGCCAGCCCCGGCGTTTCCTTCATGGGAAACGCGACGCCGACGATCGCCTGATAGGCGAAGGCACCCTGCGTGTCGTTGACGGTGAACCGATCCCCGATCGCATCGCCGGCGTTGACGCCTGACCATTGCGCCCACTGATACCCGATGCCGGCCCCCAGATAGGGCGTGACCCAGGGTGCGACGTTGTCGAAATCATAGAGGACATTGACCATCAGCCCGAACTTCTGCTCAGTCCCGCCCGAATGGATGCTGAGGCCGTTGACGGTTCCCTGCACGCTGCCGACGCTATTGTTCCGATACCCGAACTCGGCCTCCGTCCGAAGCCCGTTGCCGAAGCCCCAGCCAACGCTGACAAGGCCTGCGAAACCCGGACTGAAAAACATGTTCGTCGATCCGGTTCCGACGGACCCGGGGACCGGAACCTCGGGAGCAACCCGGACATTGTTGCTCTGCATGAAGTTCGCGCCAAGGCCGGCACCGACGTAGAGGCCGTCGATCGGCTGTGCGCCCGCCTGCGACCCCACGGCGAGGACCGCGGCGGTCATGACCACACAACAGGCGACGACGCGCGTGTTCACGGCCGGAGATCCTCGGGTGCTGGGCGCTCCGGCTAGCGTGGCGCAGGGGCCATCCACCCACTATGCAGAACCGGCACGCCTCCAATCACGGACACGTGAGAACGCTATCGCGAGATACGGCCACCCCATTGCAAGGACCGTCCGCAACCACACCACCGGAATGGAATCGCCGAATCTGCATAGTCGGCGGAGGATATCGCAGCTACGCGGCCAGGGTGGGGGCTGGGCGATCCCGAGTCCCCCTCCATGAAGGCGGGCTGGGCTCATCATGCAGCCGTGCGGACCGAAATGCCTTGCGCTTGGTACCATCGGGCGGATTGCGGTCGGCGCGCTGATGGGCATCGCGCTCGGCTTCATGTGCGCATCGGCACAGGCGGACATGCTATCGGCCGGGGACGGCTATGCCGCCGACGGCTCCTACAGAGTACAGATCGAACTCACACCGTACCTGTGGCTGCCCGCAAGCCAGACCAACTACACGCTCGGCCCGCGTGGCGGCGTGAGCGGCGGCGTCAGCACGGGCATCCCGAACGCGCAACAGCTTGCCAACTCGCTGCATGGCGCCTTCATGGGCTACGGGTTGGTGCGCTACGGGCCATGGTCGGCGGAACTCGATATCGACTGGGTATCCGCCAGCGGCCACAACACCGTCACCGCGCAGGCCCTGGGAAGATCGGTCAACCTGAACGCCAGCGCCTCGATCGTACGGATTGCCCCGGGATTCGGCTATGAGGTACTGAACGGATATGTTGGCGGAACGCCGGTCACGATGGACGCCCGCGCGGGGTTCGCGGTCTTCACCTGGAGCGCGTCCATCAGCAGCGAGCGTGACCTGCTCGGGGGCATCAGCGGCAATTCGGCCTTCGTGCAGCCCTGGCTCGGAACCCGGATATCCATCTACCCGGCGCATCGCTGGCGTGTCGAGCTGGGCGCGCTGGTGCAGGGTTTCGGCGTCGGGGGCGGTTCGTGGGGGTGGGGCGCTTCGGCGCTGGTATCCTATGCGGTGAACGACTGGCTGGTGATCACCGGCGGGTTCCGCGCGCTCAGAAGCTCACGCAGCGAGGAGACGACGCGGGCATTCCTGCCGGCCACGCGCTCGATCGACATGGTTGCGTACGGACCCATACTCGGCGTCGGATTCAGATTCTAGGCCGGCCGATGGTATCGACACGGATCCTGGCCTGCGCCGACGCTGCGTTCCCGGAACACGTGAGGGCCACATGAAATTCCTATCGTTGCCGGTTGTCCTGGCATTGACCGTGGGGGTGATGGTCCCGTTCGTCGCGCGGGCGGAAGACCGGCCGCCGATGATCAGCGAGGCGGCACGAAGCGCCGTGGTCGCGATGGGCAAGAGCCTGGAAGCCCCAGAGTTCTCCTTCAAGGACAGGACGATCCGGGAATATATGGACCGGGGTGGCCAACCGCTGCATATTTTCCATCACGCCACCATCGTCGTGCGGCGCCCGGATCACCTGGCGGTGGTCCTGCGTGGCGACGACGGAACGACCAGGATCGCCTACGATGGCGAGTCCCTCACCATCTACGGCGCGAACCTCAACAAATATGCCACCATCCCGGTCTCGGGCGATCTTGGGACCATGCTCAAGGTGGCAATCGATCGGTTGGGCGTGGATTTTCCGCTCGCCGACTTCCTGGCGACCTCGCCCGACAAGGCCTTCCTCACTGGGGTCACGTCCGGCTACGAGGTCGGCACGGTGCCGATCGACGGCGTTCCGTGCCGCCATCTGTTCTTCATGCAGCCGCCTGGCATCGAGCTCGAGCTCTGGGTGGAAAAGAACGCTGCCGCGGTGCCGCGGCGGCTGATCGTCACCTATCGTTCTCTTCCCGGCGAACCGCGCTTCATTGCCGAGATGTGGGGATGGAACATGAGCGCCCGGCCGACGGACGCGGCGTTCGAACTGCATGTGCCGGCCGGCGCGACGAAGATCGAACTCCCGCCGGAGAAGAAGCCATGAAGCCGCCCGTCCTCGGGCCGGTGGTTGCGCTGCTGGCCCTGGCGCTGGCATCTCCGTGCGCGTTCGGCTGGGGCGCGGCCCGCGGACCATATGGCGGCGCCGCCTATCGCGGCCCGATGGGAGGGGTGGCCGTGCGTGGCCCGGCCGGGGCGACCGCGTATCGTCCGCCCGCATACGGGCATCCCGGCGGGTACTATCGGCCGCCGGCCTATGCCCCGGCCGGCGCTGCCGCCGTCGGGTTCGCTGCCGGTGCCGCGACGGGCGCCGCCGCGGCGCAGGCCTATGCCGTTCCACCCCCCTATTACCAACCGCCTATGGTTATCGTCGTCCCCTAGGGAAGGTCGGATGCGACCGCGGATGGTGCCGACGCCGGGGGCCATCCGGATCGGGCTGCGCTGGCGCCGGCGACCCCGTTCAGCCACGCAGATGATCCGCTGGGCACGATGCTGCGGCCGTTCCGAAAAGGCATCGGGATGATACACCTGACACGGCGCCGCGCCGCAGTCCGGTCAACCCGCTGCTGCCTGGCATGCCCACGGCGCTGCAAATCTACCCCGACGGCCGGTTACAAAACTACCGGCCGACATCATTGATCTATATCATCTTGCCACTGCCGGCTTCACCCTATACCCTCCCCAGTCCGTATCGGACGCAACGTACGTATCACTCCAGGGTTCCTCAGGAAGCAGGAGTCGCAACCGATGGGATCGCTCGCAACAGAAACCCGCCTGGTTCTCGCCGTTGAGGATGCCTTCGCCGGTCTGGAAGCGAATTCGGATGGGCTCGTGCGGCTCCGCGACATCGCAGCCGCAATGGGAATGACCGAAAGAACCCTTCGCAGCAAATTTGCGGCGAGCGTCGGCATGCCGCCCATGCGCTATCTTCGGCTATTGCGCCTGACGATGGCGCAGCAGGCCCTCCGCCGCGCGGCAGGCGAAGGGATGACGGTCACCGAGGTCGCGTTGCGTTACGGATTCCTCGAACTCGGGCGGTTCGCGGTGACATACCGTAGGCGATTCGGTGAATGCCCCTCGGCCACGCTGCGGCGATCGATCGACGATCTCGGTGGGGGTGTCCCCGAAGCGGATGGCGACCGGAGCGAGCCCGCTTCGTCCGCAGCGTGCCCGGACAGTGTCAGGCCGGGTACCTATCCGGCTTCGTCTCGAAGCGATCCACCTGGAGCAGAAAGATGACAGTCGAAAACGCGGCCTCCGGCCAGGCCCGGCGTCACGAGGTGTGCCTCACGGCCATCGCCGCAGCCTTGTCCCTGGGCCTGAGCGGCTGCGCGAGCGGACCGGCGCCCGCCGCAGGAGCCTCCCCGGATGTTGCCGGCACGCCGCCTTCCGGCACCGTTGAGATGCGACAGGTCCAGGCCGCCTTCATCGGTAGCGGCGGAGGCGGTACCGGGACGCTCCATTTCCGCGGCCAGTCCTACCCGTTCCGGGTTGCCGGACTGGGTGTCGGCGGAATCGGCGTGTCGACCATCGACGCTCGGGGCGATGTCTTTGGCCTCACCAACGTGGCCTTGTTTCCCGGAGCTTATGGCCAGGTGCGCTATGGCGCCGTGGCCGGCACGGCGAGCATCGGCGACCTCTGGCTGCAGAACAACAATGGCGTCGTGATGCACCTCAGGGCCAGGCGGACCGGTCTGATGCTGAGCCTCGGGGGGGATGCAGTGGTCGTTTCCATGTCTCGCTAGGCGAGAACGACCGGTAGCCAAGCGGCCGGTGTTGTCGCACCATCGGCCAACTCACATCTGGTTCTGGCCGGAATTGCATAGCGCCCGCGTCCGCCGGCGGCTACAGCCGCATCCGAACCGTGGGTACACTGTTCGGTGCAATGGCAACCATGGATGCCATGCCGATCGCAATTCTTCGGCACCAGAGCGTCAATCCCGGAGAGTACAGCATGGCTTGGGGAGCAGCGCTACGGATTGCGTCAGGTGCTGCCGAGCGTCGTGAGCCCGAAGCGACGACGCGGCGGCGCAAGACCGCACGCGCGGATGCGACGTGCACCGTGAGCGTGCCGCGCGCGGCCTGTCCCACCTCGCCATCGCCGAGCGACTCGCGATGAAAGCTATGGTCGCAGACGGGAGCAGTTCATTGGCAACCGCAGGCATGTCAACCTCGGCCACCCTTGGATGCGGCAACGAAGCGCCCGGGTACAACGCGATTATCTCCGGAACCGGACCGCATGTCGGCATGATCCGGATCCCGGGCAATACATTCCTCATGGGCTCTGATCGCCACTATCCGGAAGAACGGCCGGCTCACCGTGTCAAAGTGGATGGATTCTGGATCAACTCGTGCACCGTCACCAATGCCGAGTTCGCGCGGTTCGTGGCGGCGACCCGTTACCTGACATTGGCCGAGCAACCGCTCGATCCGATGCAGTATCCTGGCGCCAATCCGGACCTGATGACGCCCGGCGCGCTGGTGTTCCATAGGACCAGCGGTCCTGTGGACAAAGACGACCTCAGCAACTGGTGGCGCTATGTACCGGGCGCCTGCTGGCATCGTCCCGAAGGCCCCGGTAGCGACCTCGCCGGACGTGAGGATCACCCCGTGGTCCACGTCGCCTTCGCGGACGCCGAGGCTTATGCCGCGTGGTCCGGGAAGACGCTCCCCACCGAGGCCGAGTGGGAGTTCGCGGCGCGTGGTGGGTTGGACGGCGCGGAGTTCGCCTGGGGCGACACGTTCGAACTGAATGGGAAGCCGATGGCGAACACCTGGCAAGGTCCGTTCCCGTGGCGGAATTTCGCGCTTGACGGCTACGAGGGCACGGCGCCGGTAGCGAGCTATCCGCCCAATGGCTACGGCCTTTACGACATGGCCGGGAATGTGTGGCAGTGGACCACCAACTGGTACTCCGCACGGCATCCGTGCGAAGTGACCAAATCCTGCTGCGTGCCGGCGAACCCGCGCGGCGGACCGGTCGACGCCAGCTTCGACCCGCGTCAGCCACGTATTCGCATTCCGCGCAAAGTCGTCAAGGGCGGCTCGTTCCTGTGCGCGCCGAGCTATTGCCGCCGCTACCGGCCGGCCGCGCGCCAGCCACAGATGATCGACAGCGCGATGAGCCATATCGGCTTTCGCTGCATCGCGCGCACCCCACAAGGCAGGGAGACAAGCACACCATGAGCAGCACCAAGGCAAAACCGAAGCAGCCGAACATCGTCGTCATCTGGGGTGACGATATCGGTATGACGAACCTGTCATGCTACTCGAGGGGGCTGATGGGGTACCAGACACCCAACATCGATCGCATAGCGAAGGAGGGCATGCTGTTCACCGACTGCTACGGCGAACAGAGCTGCACTGCGGGCCGTTCCTCCTTCATCACCGGTCAGAGTGTGTTTCGTACCGGACTGTCGAAGGTGGGTCTACCGGGTGCTACTCTCGGGCTGCGCGCCGAGGATCCAACCATCGCCAATCTCCTCAAGCCGCTGGGCTACGCAACCGGCCAGTTCGGCAAGAACCATCTGGGGGACCGGAACGAATTCCTTCCCACAGTGCATGGTTTCGACGAGTTCTATGGCAATCTCTATCACCTGAATGCCGAAGAAGAGCCCGAGCTGCCGGATTATCCCAAGGAGGCCGAATTCCCCAATTTCAGGAAGCGCTTCGGCCCGCGTGGCGTGATGGACTGCAAGGCGACCACCGTCGATGATCCGACCGGTGACCCGCAGTACGGGCGCGTCGGCAAGCAGGTCATCAAGGATACCGGTCCGCTGAACCGTGAGCGCATGAAGACGATCGACGACGACATCGCGGCACGCTCGGTCGATTTCATGCACCGGATGCACCATGCAGGCAAGCCATTCTTCATCTGGGTGAACTTCACGCACATGCACCTGCGCACTCATCCGAAGCCGGAAAGCGTCGGCCAGGCAGGGCGGTGGCAGAGCGTCTATCATGATGTGATGATCGACCATGACCGCAACGTCGGCACCGTGCTCGCCAAGCTGGATGAACTCGGGCTGGCGGGCGACACCATCGTGATCTACGGCACCGACAACGGCCCGCATGCGAATAGCTGGCCGGATGGTGCGACGACGCCATTCCGCAGCGAGAAGAACACCAACTGGGAGGGCGCGTTCCGCGTGCCGTGGCTAGTGCGCTGGCCCGGCAGGATCAGCGCCGGTGCGGTGTCGAACGAAATCGTCAGCCATCACGACTGGCTGCCGACCTTCCTGGCGGCGGCCGGAATGCCCGATATCATGGATCGGCTGCGTGCCGGCCATACAATCGGTGATCGCACCTACAAGGTGCATATCGACGGCTTCAACCTCCTGCCCTACCTGACGGGCCAGGAGAGCCGCGGCCCGCGCCCGGGGTTCTTCTATTTCTCGGATGATGGCGATCTGCTGGCACTGCGCTATGACAACTGGAAGGTGGTGTTCGTCGAGCAACGTTGCGAAGGCACCCTTCGGCTCTGGGCGGAGCCGTTCGTTCACCTGCGGGTTCCGAAGTTCTTCAATCTGCGGACCGATCCATTTGAACGCGCCGACGTGACCTCGAACACCTATTACGACTGGTTCATCGACCACGCCTTCATGGCGGTTCCGGTGCAGGCGATCGTCGGCGAGTTCCTGGCGACGTTCCGCGAGTTCCCGCCGCGGCAGAAGGCGGCGAGCTTCACGATCGATGAGGTGTTGGCGAAGCTGCAGATGCCCGGGGGAGATTGACAAGGCCGTATCGGCCGACGGCGGCGCATCCCGCCTGCGCGCGCCAGGCGTGAGAAGTAGGTCGCGTCATGACCGAGACTCCATCGAAGATGCAAATACTGATGGCTCGTCTCGCCATCCTGCTCGTGATCGGCCTGCTCATTGCCGGCGCGACCTTGCACGGCGTGTCCCGGGACGTTCTCCTTCGCGGCTGGCGGAATATCCTCGATCGTCCCGGGGGGCCGATGACATTCCGCTTCATTCTCCAGCCAGCCATGGCCGCAATCGCGGCGCTGCACGACGGCATCAAGGACGCGCGGACGGGACGTTCTCCCTACCTCTGGGTGATCCTCACCAGCCGGACCGACCGTGGCGGCCGCCTGCGTGAAGGACTGATCTCGACGGCCCGGATCATCCTCCTGGGGCTCGCGATGGATACGATCTATCAGGTCATCGTGTTCCGAACATACTATCCGGGTGAGGCGGTGATCGTCGCCGCTACGCTGGCGTTCCTGCCGTATCTGGCTCTGCGCGGACCGATCGCGCGCATCGCCCGTTGGCGGCGCGGCGATGCCCCGGCGGACGAGGTCCACTGAGACGCTGCGCAAGCACCCCCAACCTGACGATGAAATGACGGCAGGCGGTCGCATGCCGGCGGCCGAGACCCCGGCAGGCCTGAAGGCCCTGCCATTCCCATAACGGGAAGGACATCGACATGACTGACCCCCCCGCGACAGCGACGTCGCCTCCCGCGCAGGTGTCATTCGAGCTGGCTTCGCGGAATACCGGTCTTGCGATGCAGCGCACTCGTCTGAGCGCGGACCGAACCTTGATGTCGGTGATACGCACGTCTCTTTCGCTGATCAGCTTCGGGTTCACGATCTCCCAACTGTTCCAGAGGCTCCGGGAAAGCGGCGTGCTGCGCAACAGCGGCGGTTCGGTCCGCCATTTCGGCGCCGTGCTGGTCGCGATCGGCATCCTGATGCTCGTCCTGGGCATCGTCTATCATGGGCAATTCATGCTGGCCCTGCGCATTGCGCGAAGGCGCATGATCGCCGATGGCCTCATTCGCGGAAAGAGCCCTTTCCCGCCGTCATTCACTTTGATCACCGCGGTGATCCTGCTTGGCCTAGGGATCGTTGCGATCGTCAGCATGATCTACCATGTGGGGCCGCTCGAATAGCGGCGCATCCACATGCCGACGTCGGCGACAGCTTGCGGCACACCTGCCGTCGCAGCGGGTGCGCCCATTCCTCGCCGACCGGCCATCCGGCATTCATTGGACCGACGGGTCGCGGCTTGCGGAGGCCAGCCCACGTGAAGATCGGCCGCTTCGGGAGGCCCCCCGCGTGGCGCCGCCACCGGGGGGCATTCCGCCATGGCCTGGACTAACCGCCGCCGCCGCCGAAATTGCCAGGGTAGAATGGGACCGTGACACGCTTGCATTTCACGCCAGGCCCGTCGATGTCGGCGATAAACCACCCGAGCGCGTTGATCACCCCGGTGATCTGCGCATGGCGGGCCATGCCGCCGACCTCCGTCGCGGTCATCTGGAAGGTCTTGTTTGCGCTGATGGTGCCGGACGCTCTCGCCATGTCCTTCATGTCGTTCCACGCGATCATCCCGGCCAGCGTATTATCCGTGCCGACCACGATGTGCCAGTCGAGTTCCGGGCATGTGTCGTTGGCCCGCGAGTGGAAGACGTACAATCTGCCTTCTGGCAGTATCTGGGTCGGCGCAACCTGGGCGGACGCCACGCCACAGGTGGCTGCGATGGCGAGCGCACCGGCGATAAGACTTTTGACCGAGAGCATAGTGTCTCCTTTCATCCTGCCATGTTTGGCGGCACTCATATCGAACCTGCCGGTTCCGGCGTACTCAATGCAACGACACGACCGTGCGCCCGGCCGCCGACTTCGGCTATGCGATTCCGGCATTGGCGTTCGCTGTCCGGGCGCCAACAAAATCCCTGCGTCGCCGGGTCGCGCGCCGCCGGCGCCGCAAGGAGCGTCGTCTCGTCACCCGGATTGCACGGCGGAGGGACCCACTTGTTGCGCAGCCGTATCCCACATCAGACGCGGATCGAAGGTCTCGGCCGCAATCATGGTGAGAACCACCACGGCGCAGAACGCGACGGCACCGATCCCCGGCTCGATGGTGATCACACTCCCGAACCGGACCAGCGCGCCGAGCAGCGACTCCATGAAAATGTCGATCATCGACCAACGCCCGACCCAGCGCACCACGTGATACAGCCGGGTCCGGTCGCGGAGCCAGCCCGCGCGGCCCGTCTGCGTGGCGATGAGCATGAGGCTCAGCCCGAGCAGCTTCAGCATCGGCACGGCGATGCTCGCGAAGAACACCAGGGCGGCGAGCGGATACATCCGCGACGTGATCAGCTCGCGCACGCCGCCCAGGATCGTGCTGGGTGAGCCGGCGCCGAGCTGCACCACGGTCAGCACCGGATACAGGTTTGCCGGCACGTAGAGGATGGCGGCGGCGATCACCAGGCACCAGGTCCTGGACAGGCTGTCCGGCTTGCGCGCGTGCAATCTCGTGCCGCAGCGCGGACACTTGCCCCTCGGCGGCGGGGCAACCGTCACCAGGCCGCAGGCTTCGCATCCGACGAGCGTCGCCGCCGGCCGGCGCACCTCCCCGCCGCCTGGGACCGTGCCCGCCGGGGTGGCGTGTCCAAGAGCCTCCCACACCGCCTCCCGGTCCAGCGCGCCGTCGAACCACGCCATGACGAACGTCAGCGTCATCAGGGCGAAGACGCCGGCGCCGAGGCGGATGGTTACGACGTCGCCCAGTTTCACGTAGGCGACGAAGACGCCGAACACGAAGACGTCGATCATCGCCCAGGGGGACCATCGCTCCACCAGCACGAAAACACGGCGGAGATGACCCGGGGCGTTGGCCATGCGCAGGCCCGCGAGAACGTACAGCGTTCCCAGCAGCTTGCCGAACGGCGCCGCCACGGTCACAACAATGACGACGAGCCCGAGTGCGCCCATGCCCCGGCGAACCAGCTCCTCCGGTCCCGAGAAGAGACCGGCATCGTGGATGATCCCGGCGCTCTCCACGCTCATGAGCGGGGTCGCGCAGGTGACCGCGAGCAGGATGGTTCCCGCGACCGTCAGGGCCAGGCTGTGTTCGAGGGGATGGCGTCGTACCCGGTGCAGGGTGGTGCCACACCGGCCGCAGTGCGCGGCGGTTCCAGGTCCGAGCGCGGGCACGTGCTGCAGCAACCCGCAGCCCCGACATTCGCTCAGCCGGGGCTGCGTGAAGTCGGGATCGGGGCGCGTGCGGACCGCCGGCATCACCGTCCTTCCGTCAGCATGAGGGTGATGCCGTCGGCAAGCTCGCCGACCGCGGTGCTGATCGCGGCAACGCTCCCCTCGGTGCCGGGAACGGGTGGCACGACGGCGAACCGGAAGGCGCGTGCAAGCGGTTTCTTTTGGCCCACGACGGTCGTCGCCGCCTCCGCTTGCAGCACCAGCGTCCCCGCGGCATCCTGGTCGAGGCGCGAAACGTCCACTGCGACGGTCGCGTCGCGCGCAAGGGTGAGCGCGCCGGTGTCGGTATAGACCGTGCTTCCCGGCAGCCGCTGACCCAATTCCTCCGCCAGTACGCGCGCCAGCATCGCATCAAGCGGCTCGCCCCACCAATCGTTGGACATCACATCCAGGCGATAATGCTCCGACGAGCGGACGATCTCGCTGCGTTCAAGATATCGCGCGAGGCCGATCTGGCGCAGCTCGATCGCTTTCGGTGCGCCGGTTTGGACCGGACCCGAGATGGGCGCTATGACGTACAGATTCGGGGCGGGCGAGCTGCAGGCCGCTGGTGCCGCGAGGAGCGCAATGATCGCGACCCGCACGAGGCGACGGAGATCCATCATTGCGCACCGCCGGTCGGCCGCCCCTTGATCAGCGCTTCCGGGTGGCGGGCGAGCAGATCGGTGAGCGAGCGGATCGAGCGCACGGCGTCGCTCAACTGGACCAGCAGCCGATCAAGCTTGCGGCTGAAAGCCGTATCGTCCCCGTAGCCCTCCTGCAACGACAGGGCCAGGCGGTTCGTGCTTGCCATCGTCTTCTCCAGATCCGCCGTCACGGCTGGCAGGCGTCGCATCGCCGGCGTCAGGCCGGCGTCCACGTTCTTCAGCGTGTCGCGCGTGTCCGCCAGGGCCGCATTGAGAGAGGCGAGTGCCTGCTTAAGTTGCGGGCCGTTGACGAGGTCGTTCAACCCCTTCGACATCTTGTCCAGATTCTGGCCAAGGCTGTCGAACGGAATCGTGTTGACCTTGCGCAGCAACTCGCCGGCCGCGGCCTCCAGACCGCTGACGCTTCCGCTGTCCGCGGTGGGAATGACGAAGGCGCCATTCTCTCTGGTAACGGTCGCAGCAGGGGCGTCGGGCACGAATTCGAGCGCGACCATCATCTGCCCGGTCAGCAGGTTGGCACTCTGCAAGGTCGCTCGCAGTCCGCGACCGACCAGCAGATCCACGGCCGCCCCGCTGTCCTTGAACACGTGCCGTCCGATTCCGACGAGCCGCTCCGGCTGGACCTCGAAGTGGACCGGCGCGAGGATCGCATCCGTGGCGGCATCGTAGGTGAGCCGGACATCGGTCACCTGTCCTACCTTGAGCCCATGGAGGGTCACGTCCGCGCCGAGGGCAAGGCCGCGCACCGACCCCGGGAAATAGGCAACGAGGTGGATCTGGCGGGTGTACGACGCGGCGTCCGCAGTCGCCTTGTCCGCGAACAGCGGGAAGACATGGCCAGCGGCGCTCGGGACTTCATGCCGAGGGGCGACAGGGGGGCGGACGGGGCTCTCGAAGGCGATGCCCCCGAGCAGCAGGGCGCGCAGCAATTCGACCCGGAGCTGGACCCCCCCGGCGCCGAGTTCCACCGACAGGCCCGAAGCGTCCCAGAACCTGGTCTGATCCGTGACATACCTGTCGTAGGGCGCGCGCACGAAGACGTGGATCGTCGCGCTTTCCGCCAGGGCGCCGATATTCCAGCCCAGCACCTCGCCGACTGAGATATCGCGGAAAAAGACCGGCGAACCGACCGTCACCGAGCCCAGCCGCTTTGTCTTCAGCAGGAATGTGCGGCCCGGCACGTTGGAGACCAGAACCGGCGGATCTTCCCGCCCGGCGTAAGTACGCGGACGCGTGCCGGATGCGGTGCCGGGCAGCATGCCGATATAGGAGCCGGATACCAGCGTTCCCAGCCCGGATATGGTGCCGGCGAACAGCCGCGGGCGCACGACCCAGAACTGGGTGTCCGCGGTCAGCAAGGGCTCTGCCTGCCGGGTGGTATCGACGGTGACCAGGACATGCGCATGATCCGCCGAAAGCGTGAGCGCCTTGACGGTGCCCAGGACGATGTCGCGGAATTTGAGCTGGGATTGGCCCGCCTGCAGCCCTTCGGCAGTTTCGAACGTGATCGTGATGGTCGGCCCCCGCTTCGACACGGTGTCCCAGGCGAGCCATGCTGCGATCGCGGCGGCGATCAGGGGGAGCAACCAGATCGCCGACGGACGACGCGACCGGTGCGTGGACGCCCTGGCCAGGCCTGGCTCCCCGACGGCTTCGCTCATGATTCAATCCTTTGCGGCCCGAAGCGGACGGGGCCGTTGCCGCGCGTGTACGGACCCTAGGGCCCTGCGCCCACCGTCGACCATGCATTTTCGGCAAGCCGTGCGACGGGGCGCGATTTCGGGGGCCAGTACATCGCCCGCCTCGACGTGGTTGCCATTACAGCGACGGTCGGCGTACAAATGACGGAGCGGGCCCCTGCGAGGACCCGCTCCGCAGGCTTGAACGACACCTGGCTATCTCCGCCGGGACCCGCCCCGGTCCGCGCGGCAGGGAGGAACGGTTCCTCCCGTTACCGGCGCGGACAAGTCCGGATGTCGCCTGGTGATTGGATCAGAGCGACGGCTCAGCCGTTGCCACCCGGGGAAGAGTAGCTGCTCTGGTCGGCCGGCTGCTGGGCCGATGCCACCTTGGCGCTGGCCGAGACCAGCAGGCCGAGCATCAGAATGGCTGCAACGAACTTCTTCATCGTGACCTCCTCCTGTTTGCGTCGCGGTGCCGCGCATGAAGCGGGTTTGCACCGCCGTGCCGACGAGCGGGATTGCACATCGGCCAGTCCACCGATCGAAGCTCTCTCGCCGTCCGGCAGTCGCGAGAGATGGCCTCTGTGCGGTGGACCGGCTGCACCGTGGACTGCTCGGTGTGACCCGAGCGTCATGCCGCGGCGTCAGAACAGGTCACGCTGACTTCACGCTCCGACTGGAATTCATGCCAGCCACCTTGCAAGGGAACGAGCGGCCGGATGGAGTTTCTGAGCGATCTCTTCGAGCACGCGGCCGGAACAGTGGAGGCCGCATCCGGGGACGCGATGCCGCCCCCGGATGTCGCAGGGCTGCTCGGGTTGCTTGGCTATCGGGATGCGGATCCGATCGCAGCGCCGCACCGCGCCGCTCTGCTGCGCGCGGCCGCCCGGTTCCGGCGCCTGTTCCGCCTCGCCGTGCACGACGCGCCCGGCCTGTGCTTCTTCGGTGCCGAAGTCGACCCGGCGACATTCGTGGCGTTGGGAGTGCCCGGCGATGGACTGCCGCTGGTGCGTTCCGCGGGCTCCGGGCTGAGCTGGGGAACCGCCTTCGAGTGCTGCGTCGGCGAGGGGATCGAGTATCTTGCCGGGATCCGCCCGACGCATCTCGACGAGGAAATTGTGGCATCATCGGAGGGGATGGCGTCGCTCGATCCGGCGTCGCAGCTCTACGTCGCAGCCGTGCTGGACCATTGCAGCGTGCCCGCAGAGCGCCCGATCGGCTGGACTTCAACCCTGCGGCTGCGTGACCGCGCGCAAGGTCGTTTCCCGCTCGATCTCTGCGTGCGGCGCAGTCCGGCCGAACGTGACTTCACGCCGCCGCTCAGGCTTGGGACCGGCTGCGCGGCCGGCCCATCGGTCGCGGCCGCGACCCTGCACGCGCTGCTGGAACTGGTGGAGCGCGACGCCGCTGCGCTCTGGTGGCGCGGTGGCGCTCGCGGGCGCCTGCTGCCGGCGGAGAGCGCCGCCGCGTGTCATGCGATCGCACTCGTCCGCAGGCTGCGCGGCGACGCCAGGGGCCGGGAGACCTGGCTGCTCGACATCACCACCGACCTCGGCATCCCGGTCGTCGCCGCTGTTTCGGCGCGCCTCGACGGGCGTGGTTTCACCTACGGGGTGGCGTGCCGCCTGACCCGCGTCGCGGCGGCGGCGGCAGCGGTGTTCGAACTCTGCCAGATGGAACTTGGTCACCGGTTGGCCGCGCGCAGGCGACAGGAGCAGGGCGACGCGGCACTCACCGAAGGCGACCGCGGCCACCTTTACCGTGCCGACCTCATCGATGTGGCGCGCTGTGCGCTGTTGCATCCGACTGCGCCGGGCCGCCCTGCCTGGACCGGCCCCGCGACGGCGGGCGACGAGTCCGCGCTGCACCATCTGGTCGCGTGGCTGGCAAGCCGGGAGATCGACGCCTACGCGATCGACCTGACCCATCCTGAACTCGGGGTTCCGGTGGTCCGGGTCATCGCCCCTGCGCTGCAGCTTGATCCCTGCGCGATCGCGACCGAACGCCTCACGCGGATGATTGCCCGCACCGGGGGCGGAGACACATCTACCGGCGGCGTTGCATTGTTCCAGGCACCCGGCTAGACATATCATTCGTCAAATTACGATGAGTGGCGCCGATGGCGGACGCCCCGACGTTCGGGTGGACGGCTGGTCAGGCCGGCGGGGTTGCAGGCCCGGCCGATGGGTGCCTTGTCGCCTCGCTCCTGGGACCGACGGCGTTCGTCTTTGCCGGTCGCCCGCTCCGAAGGCTCGGGCGCAAGGCGCGCGCTGCGCTTGCCTACCTGCTGCTGAGCGACGGCCCGTACGAAACCCGCGAGCGCCTGGTTGGTCTGTTGTGGAGCGAATCGGATGAGGCGCGCGCCAGGGCGTCGCTGCGCCAGACCTTGCGCGAGATCCGGCAGGCGTTCGCGGACGCCGGCTATGACGGCCTTCGGGCTGACAAGCTTGCGATCGGGCTCGAGAGGATGGGCCGCAGCTCGACGTCGCCGCCGTGCTGAAAGATGCGGAAGAAGGCCGCGCGCATCCGCTGCTGCTGCACCAGCCGAGACTCGCCGATACGCTGCTGCAGGATCTCGACGATATCGATCCGGCATTCCACGTCTGGTTGCTGGCGAAGCGCCACGGTTTGCAGGAGCGGCTGTTGCGTGCGCTGGAAGCCGGCATGCGACGCGAGGACCTCAGCCGTCAGACACGCGGCCATCTTGCGGAAGCAGCCATCAATCTCGACCCCACGCAAGAGGAGGCATGCCGGCTTCTGATGCGGACACGTGCCGAGGCGGGTGACATCGGCGGCGCGCTGAAGGTGTACAAGCAGCTTTGGCAGTTGCTTGATGACGAGTACGGCATGGAACCGTCGCAGCCGACCCAGCATCTTGTCGCGGACATCAAGTCGGGTGCTCTGGAACCTGCGACGGACCCAGCCCCGACACTCCCGGCCGCGGGTGCCGGGTCCAGCAGCAGGCTCCTGCTATCGGTCCGGGCCGCGGACGTGCATGGCCTGGATGCCGACAAGCCGTATCTGGTTGATGGCTTCCGCCAGCATCTGATCGCCTGTCTGGTGCGGTTCCGCGAGTGGTATGTCACCGACCAGTCGCTGCCGGCGACCGCGGCCGCGAAGCCGGCCGATGCAGGGGCGTGCTATGAGATCAACATTCTCGCGCAGCAGGCTGGCGGTGCCATCGAGCTGATGCTGACCTTGAAGGAGATCGACAGCAACATCTTCGTCTGGAGCGAGGCATTCGAACTGGACCTGGAGGGCTGGCTCGATGTCCAGTCGCGGATCGTGATGCGAATCGCCGCGGCGTTGCAAGTGCATCTCTCCACTGAACGGATCATGCGCCTCGCCGGCAAGCCTGATGTCTCGCTCAGCCTCTACGACCGATGGCTGCGGTGCCAACGGCAGATCCTGACCTTCGGCCCGGAAGACTGGAAGCGGGCGGAGCGGGAGTTCGCAAGCATCATCGCGGCAGCCCCGAACTTCACCGCCGCTTATTGCAGCCTCGTGCAGATGCACAACATCGATCACATCGTGCATCCTGGCGTCATGCGCAGCCGGGAACGCGCGCAGCGCGCGCTCGATCTGGCACGCAAGGCGGTCCAGATCGATCCGATCGACACCCGTGCGCAACTTTGCATGGGATGGGCCTATGCCATGGCGGACCAGTACGAGGCGGCTGATCTGCATATGAGCCTGGCATGCGAATTCAATCCGCAGGACCCCTGGACCTTGATCGCCGTGGCGTTGTTCGATGCGTTCCGTGGCCGGTTTGACGAAGCCGGCGCGTTGGCGCGTCGGGCGCTTGACCGGGCGCTCCAACCGAGCTTCGCGCATTGGGCCTACCAGGTCAGTATCGCCTATCTCAGCGGCGACGATGAGGGCGTGCTTCGGGCAGCGGACCACGCCATGGACACCATCAAGACGTTGCCGGCCTGGCGGGCGGCTGCGCTTTACAGGCTTGGGCGCCACGACGAGGCGCGCGCGCATGCCGCACAGTTCCTGGCGACGATCCGCCGGTCATGGTGCGCCACCGGACCGCCGACCGACGCGGCCATCATGGGATGGCTGTTGCATCTCTACCCGATCAGCCATCGCGCGAACTGGGAGCGGCTTCGCGACGGTCTGCTCGGTGCCGGGCTGCCGCCCGGCACCACGCAATACGGAGCCTGGTGGGGTGAGCCTACGCGCAGTTGTTGATCGTGTACTCGCCAACCCGCCGATCGTTGAACATCAACAGCTCGTCCCGGTCGAAGGTCTTCTGCGGGTAGCTGCCCCAGGCATCGAGGTAGAAGCCCGGCAACGGGTACGGCGCGCCGCTGCGGTCCGCCGCAAGCTCCTGGATCTGCCGTTCGGTCGCATCGATCATCTCGGCGGACGGCAACCGCAGCACCAAGGTGTCGCTGTCGCCCTGTACGATCACAAGTTTCGTCACTCCGTCCGGAATCACCACGCCGCATTTGGCCTGCAGGGTCTGCCGTTTGAATTCCTCGAGGTTGCCGGGGCGTGGGTACGGCTTCCCATCTCCGACGTGGTCATCGCCGGTTGCCCAGGTCTTCACCAGCCGGCCCCAGTTCAGATAGTCGCCTACCCCGTAGACTCCATAGCCTGAGTCTCCATAGCCTGACGTCGTCATGATGCCCTGCCCTCCTCTCGTTGCCCTTGCTGCGTCGCGTTTGCCGTGCCTCCCCGTGCCCGGGTGCACGCGGTCTCCGATGGCGCCCGCAGCGTGAACCCAGCGTGAAAGGCCCTCCCGGCGTGCCGCGTGCCCGGCGATCCTCACGTTTATCGTGTCGCCCTTCCGGCCATGTGGTCTTCGCACGTCAGCGAAACGGGGATGCCGGCTCTGGTAGCGGACGCTGTTGATTTTATCTGCCCGACGTGTCTGTAAGTCCCTTGAGGAGAGATTGCAGCATCATGTGTCGTGCTGCAGGTGTCGTTGTGGATCGGTAGCCAGGCGTGACCCCGGACCTCGGCTGCGGACCGCGCTTGTGGTGCGACGAAGCGCGGATTGGGGGAACATCCTGCTGTCATGGCCACCTGACCATGCGCGCAGAACGGAGGGGCTTATCCCGATGGCCATCACCATGAACCTCGGCAATCGCACCGCACTCGTCACCGGCGCCTCGCGCAGCATCGGTCGGGCCATCGCGCTCATGCTCGCCGAAGCCGGCGCCGATGTCGCCGTGAACTACCGCGCGCGGGCGGAGGAGGCGCGCGCCGTCGTCGAAACGATCCGCACGATGGGCCGCCGCGCGATCGCGATCGGCGCGGACGTCTCCGACAGCGCCGCCGTCGGGGCAATGGTGCAGGCGGTCGCGAACCAGCTCGCCCCGGTGGACATCCTGGTCAATAACGCCGGCATCGCCCTGATCCGTTCGGTGGACGAGCTGACGGAAGCCGATTTCGATACCACCCTGATGGTGAACCTGAAATCGGCCTTCCTCTGCACCCAGGCCGTCCTTCCGCACATGCGCGCGCAACGCTGGGGGCGCATCGTCAACATCTCGTCCGGTGCTGCGCGCGGGGCGGGCGGCATCGGCGTGCACTACAATGCGTCGAAGGCGGGGATGGAGGGTCTCACCCGCGGCTATGCGGCGCGCCTCGTCGGCGACGGCATCACCGTCAACGCCGTGGCGCCGTCCCTGATCGAGACCGACATGATGGCGGCGCGGCGGGACGAGTACGTGAAACGCATCCCGCTCGGCCGCATGGGTACGGCCGAGGAGGTCGCGCAGGCGGTGCTGATGGTGATCGGCAATCCCTACATGATCGGCCAGACCGTGCAGCTCAACGGTGGGACCCAGTTCATCTAGGCGGCGCCGGTCATCTGGGCGGTGCCGGAGGGGGCAACCGGATTTTCACTTTCTTTATGAACCCTGGCGCGGTACTTCGGCTACACCGTCGCCCAACCGCCACAGATTGAACCGCACCATGCCGGATCAGCACGACACCGCCCTGCCGCTGCCCTGGCTCCGGCCGGGTGCCTATGCCGGAACAGCCGACCCGATCACCCCCGACCCAGTCACTCACGACCCTGGCGACCTCGATCCCGCCGATTGGGCCGCCTTCCGTGCCACTGCGCACCAGGCGCTCGACGGCATCCTGGACCACCTCGCCACCCTGCGCGACCAGCCGGTCTGGCAGCCGACGCCGGAGACCGTGCGCACCGCGCTCCGGACCGGCCTGCCGGACCAGGGCGAGGGCATCGCCGCGGTGCTCGACCAGTTCCAACGGCTGATCCAGCCCTACGCCACCGGCAATACCCACCCGCGCTTCATGGGCTGGGTGCACGGCGGCGGCAACGTCGCCGGCCTGCTCGGCGAGATGCTGGCCGCCGGGCTGAACGCCAATCTGGGCGGTCGCGACCATGCGCCGATCCTGGTGGAGCGGCAGGTGATCGGCTGGATGGCGTCCCTGTTCGGCCTGCCGGCGGAAACCGGGGGCCTGCTCGTCACCGGGACCTCGATCGCCAACCTGATCGGCGTGCTGATCGCCCGCGCCGCCGCCGCGGGGCCCGCCGTGCGGCGCGACGGGGTGGGGGACTGCGGCTGGCCGCCTACACCTCCGCCGCCGCGCACGGGTGCATCCCGCGCGCGATGGACATGGCGGGCCTCGGCACCGACGCGCTGCGGCTGATCCCGACCGACGCCCTGGGGCGGATCGACGTCGCGGCGCTGGAGGCGGCGATCGTCCGCGACCGCGCCGCGGAGGTGCAGCCGTTCCTGCTGGTCGGCACCGCGGGCACGGTGGATATCGGCGCGATCGACGATCTCGCCGCCCTTGCCGCGCTGGCTCGGCGGGAGGGGCTGTGGTTCCATGTGGACGGCGCGTTCGGTGCGCTCGCCGCCTTCGCCCCCGACCTGCGCCCGCTGCTGGCCGGGATCGAGGCCGCCGACAGCCTGGCCTTCGACTTCCACAAATGGGGCCAGGTGCCTTACGACGCCGGCTGCATTCTGGTGCGCGACCCGCACCTGGCCGAGCAGGCCTTCGCCGCCCCCGCCGCCTACCTGCGCCGGGAAGTCCGCGGCCTCGCCGGCGGGACCCCCTGGCCCTGCGACCTTGGCCCCGACCTCTCGCGCGGGTTCCGCGCGCTGAAGGTCTGGTTCACCCTCAAAACCTTCGGCGCCGAACACCTGGGCCGGGCCATCGCCCATACCTGCGCCCTGGCACAGGACCTGGCCGCACGAGTCGATGCCGAACCGGAACTCGAACGCCTCGCCCCGGTGGCGCTGAACATCGTCTGCTTCCGCTATCGTTTCGTCGCCGACAGCGACACACACAACGCCGAGTTGGTCGCCGACCTGCAGGAAGCCGGCATCGCCGCTCCCTCCACCACCACGATCGACGGCAGGCTCGCCATCCGCGCCGCGATCGTGAACCACCGCACCCGCGCCGAAGACATTGCCACCCTGCTCGACGCGGTGCTGACCTTCGGCCGCCGGCGGCGTAGCGTCGCGACCGCGGTGGCTTGATAGGAAGGCCAGGGGCTCCGCCCCTGGACCCCACCGCACCGTACCAAAGTGACGGGGTCCAGGGAACGAGTTCCCTGGTGGGGGTCCAGGGGGCAAAACCCCCTGGCCTTTCTATCACGCCTTCGGCCGGTTTCGACCACGTCCCGGGACGGCGGCGAGGCCGATGCCGCACAGCACCAGGGCCGTGCCGGCCAGGAAGCGCAGGTCCAGGCGGTCGCCGAAGATAGCGGCCGACGCGGCGATGCCGATCAGGGGTTGGCCGTATTGGGAGGCCCCGGCGATGCGGGCCGGCAGGCGGCCGAGCGCGCGCAGCCAGATCCAGATTCCCAACACCGTGACCATCAGGCCCAGGTACAGCACGACGCCGATCGCGGTCGGCGTGACGTGGATGGCGTGTGCGGGCGTCAGCCATAGTCCCGGCAGCAGGCCGGCGGCGGCGAACAGGGAGCTCCAGGCGGCGGTGGCGATCACGCCTTCGCGCGCCGCCACTTCCACGCTGAACACGTAATAGCCGGCGACGCAGACGGAGGAGAGCAGCATCAGCATCTCGCCCGCCGGGGTGGAGGCGGTCGGGCCGCTGGTGGGGGCGGCGGAGATGGCAAGCGCGACGCCGCCCAGGGCCAGCGCGAACCCCATGGCGTGCGGCAGGCGCACCGGCTGGCGCAGCCGCAGGCTGGCGAGCAGGACGGTGAGCACCGGGATGATGGCGGTGATCATGGTGGCGACGGCGGCCGAGCAGCGCGCCACGCCGAACATCTGCGCCGACTGCCCGGCATCGATGCCGAACAGGCCGAGCGCGGCCATGGCCGCCAGGTTGCGGCGCCGCGGCAGCTTGCGGCCGATCAGCATCAGGGCGAAGCAGGGCGCGGCGGCCAGGTAGCGGAACGCCACCAGCGCCGCGGCCGGCACGTCGCGCAGGCCGAGTTTCGTGAGCGGCACCGAGAGGCCCCAGATCAGGGTGAGCAGCGCCAGCAGGGCGAGGGGGGCGAGGTCGGGGCGCGCGGCGGGCTGGCTGGCGGTAGCCTCCATCCTGGGTCTCCAGCGGCCGGTGGCAGCGGGTGGCCCGGTTTAGCCCGTCGGGGCTGGGCAGGGCCGGCTAGCCGAAGTCCGTTTCGACGCTTCCGACATCCCTACGCCCTCCGTCGTGCCTTCGTCCGCACCGGGGCCGGCGCGGCGAGCCTCGGCGCCAGCATGGGCGCCAGGAATTGTCCCGTATAGCTGTCGGGGCAGGCGGCGATGTCCTCCGGCGTGCCTTCCGCCACGATCCGCCCGCCGCCGTCCCCGCCCTCCGGCCCCAGGTCCAGCAGCCAGTCCGCGGTCTTGATGACTTCCAGGTTGTGCTCGATCACCACTACCGTGTTGCCCTGATCCACCAGCGCGTGCAGCACTTCCAGCAGTTTGCGCACGTCCTCGAAATGAAGCCCCGTCGTGGGCTCGTCGAGGATGTACAGGGTCCGCCCGGTGGCCCGGCGCGCGAGTTCCTTCGACAGCTTGATCCGCTGCGCCTCACCGCCCGAGAGCGTGGTTGCCTGCTGGCCAAGGCTGATGTAGCCGAGCCCCACTTGTTGCAGGATTTTCAGCCGGTCGCGGATGCGCGGCTGGGCGGAGAAATACGGCACCGCCTCGTCGACCGTCATCGCCAGCACGTCGGCGATCGACTTGTCGCGGAACTTTATTTCTAGTGTTTCGCGATTGTAGCGTTTGCCCTTGCAGGTATCGCAGGTCACGAACACGTCGGGCAGGAAGTGCATCTCGATCTTCAGCACGCCGTCGCCCTGGCAGGCCTCGCAGCGCCCGCCTTTGACGTTGAAGCTGAAACGACCCGGCTTGTAGCCGCGGGCGCGGGCGTCCGGCAGCTCGGCGAACCAGTCGCGGATCGGTGCGAACAGGTCGGTGTAGGTCGCGGGGTTGGACCGCGGGGTGCGGCCGATCGGGGACTGGTCGATGTCGATGATCTTGTCGAGCAGGTCGAGCCCTTCGATCCGCTCGTGCGGCGCCGGCGCTTCGCCCGAGCCCATCAGCCGGCGCGACGCCGCGCGGTACAAGGTATCGACCACCAGGGTGGATTTGCCGCCGCCGGAGACGCCGGTGACGCAGGTGAAGGTGCCGAGCGGAAAAGCCGCCGTCAGGTCCTTCAGATTGTTGCCGCGCGCGCCCACCACCGTGACCGCCCGGTCCTGCTGTGCCGGCCGGCGCCGGCGCGGCACCTCGATCCGCTTGCGGCCCGACAGATAGGCGCCGGTGAGCGAGTTCGGGTTGGCGGCGACCTCGGCCGGCGTGCCCTCGGCGATCACGTTGCCGCCGTTGACCCCGGCTTCCGGTCCCATGTCGATCAGGTGGTCGGCGGCACGGATCGCTTCCTCGTCGTGTTCCACCACCAGAACGGTGTTGCCGAGGTCGCGCAGCCGCCGCAGCGTGACCAGCAGGCGGTCGTTGTCGCGCTGATGCAGGCCGATCGAGGGTTCGTCGAGCACATACAGCACGCCGGTCAGGCCCGAGCCGATCTGGCTCGCCAGCCGGATGCGCTGGCTTTCGCCGCCCGAAAGCGTGGCGGACCCGCGCGCCAGGGTGAGGTAATCCAGCCCGACATCGACCAGGAAGCGCAGGCGTTCCACGATCTCGCGCAGGATGCGGCGCGCGATCTCGGCGCGCTGCGGGGTGAGCGTGTCGATCGCGCGGTCGAACCACGGCAGCGCGGCGGCGATCGGAAGTTCCGAGGCCTCGGCGATGTTCTTGCCCGCCACCCGCACCGCCAGGGCTTCCGGTTTCAGGCGCGCGCCGTGGCAGACGGCGCAGAGGCGTTCAGCCTGGTAGCGCGACAGTTCCTCGCGCACCCAGACGCTGTCGGTTTCCTGGTGGCGGCGTTGCAGGTTGCGGATGACACCTTCGAACGGCTTGTTCACGCTGTAGGCGCGCACGCCGTCCTTGTAGGTGAGTTCCACCGGCGTGTCGGTGGTGCCGTACAGGATCGCGTCGCGCACCGTTTGCGGCAGCTCGTCCCACGGCGTGCGGGTGCTGACCTTGAAATGGCGCGCGAGGCTCGCGAGCGTCTGGTCGTAATAGGGCGAGGATGCACCGGTCCAGGGCGCGATCGCGCCGCCGGCGAGCGACTGGCGTTCGTCGGGCACCACCAGCGCGGGGTCGAAGAAGCTTTCGGTGCCGAGCCCGTCGCATTTCGGGCAGGCGCCGTGCGGAGAGTTGAAGCTGAACAGGCGGGGCTCGATCTCCTCGATCGTGAAGCCGCTGACTGGGCAGGCGAAGCGGGAGGAGAAGACGGTGCGGTCCGCGGTATCGGCATTTTCCGCGTAGGCGATGCCGTCCGACAGGGCGAGCGCGGTTTCGAAACTGTCGGCCAGGCGCTGGCCGAGGCCCTCGCGCACGACCAGGCGATCGACCACCGCTTCGATCTCGTGCTTGGTCTTGCGGTTGAGCGCCGGGACCTCGTTGATTTCGTACAGCTTGCCGTCGACCTTCACGCGGGTGAAGCCGCGGCGCTGCAATTCCGCCAGCTCCTTGCGGTATTCGCCCTTGCGGTCGCGCACCACCGGGGCAAGCAGCAGCAGGCGCGTGCCTTCCGCCATCGCCAGCACGCGATCGACCATCTGCGAAACGGTCTGCGCCTCGATCGGCAGGCCGGTCGCGGGTGAATAGGGCACGCCGGCGCGCGCCCAGAGCAGGCGCATGTAGTCGTGGATTTCCGTCACCGTGCCGACGGTGGAGCGCGGGTTGCGGCTGGTGGTCTTCTGGTCGATGGAGATGGCGGGCGACAGGCCCTCGATCGAATCGACGTCGGGCTTGCCGGCGAGTTCCAGGAACTGGCGCGCGTAGGAGGACAGGCTTTCGACGTAGCGGCGCTGGCCCTCGGCGTAGATGGTGTCGAAGGCGAGCGAGGATTTGCCGGAGCCGGAGAGGCCGGTGATGACGGTCAGGCTGTCGCGCGGGATGACGACATCGACGTTCTTGAGGTTGTGTTCGCGGGCACCGCGGACGTGGATGGAGCCGGTCATGCAGGCGAGGTCCTTGGGTGTCCGGGCCTGGCCGGGCAGGCAGGGCGCGGCGGGATGCGGTCGGCACGAATCCGGTTGTTCCCGAGATGTTCCTGGGTTATAGGGGAAAATCGGTGGGGTATGGAAGGGCTGTTAACGGACGCCGGGATAGGGTGCCAGGGATATAAGCGGAGATATAAGGCGGGATGGGGCAGCGGGTGGTCGGGCCGGCGCGGTGGGCGTCCGGCCGCGTTCCTGGCGAGACACGGATGGGCGGGATCGGCTAGTCTCGATCCCTTGGCATAGGATTTGGTGTGATGGCAGGCAGCGTCAACAAGGTCATCCTGGTCGGCAACCTGGGCAAGGACCCGGAGGTGCGAACCACCCAGGACGGCACGAAAATCGTCAATTTCACCCTGGCGACCAGCGAGACCTGGAACGACCGCGCCTCCGGCGAGCGCAAGGAGCGCACCGAGTGGCACCGGGTGGTGATCTTCAACGACCGCATTGCCGATGTGGCGGAGAAATATCTGCGCAAGGGCCGCAAGGTCTATGTGGAAGGCGCGCTGCAGACCCGCAAGTGGACCGACCAGTCGGGCCAGGAGCGCTACACGACGGAGGTGGTGATCGGCCGCTTCCGCGGCGAGCTCGTGCTGATCGACAGCAACCGCGGCGAGGACGCCGGCGGGGCGGCCGAGGGCGGCGGCTATCGGAGCGAGCGGGCACCGGCGGCGGCGGCGCGGGCCTCGGGCGGCGGCAGCGGTAGTGGCGGCGCGCCGTCGTGGGACGCGCCGAAGGGCGGGGATCTGGACGACGAAATTCCGTTCTGAGGCGGGGCACCCTTCTCCCTCCCCCGCAACGGGGAAGGAAGAAGGATGCGTTGACCCCCCTCGCCCGACCGCAGCGTGTGACGCCGCCATGAACCAGACCACCCGCGCCAATACCGACCTCGATACCGCGCTCGACGAAGCCCGCCAGGCCTATGTCGCGCGCAACCCGCGCTCGCGTGCGCGCTTCATCGAGGCCACCGCGGTGATGCCCGGCGGCAACACGCGCACCGTGCTGCACTACGACCCATTCCCGCTGGCCATGGCGCGCGGCGCAGGGCTGCCGGCTGTGGGATCTGGACGGGGCCGAGTACGTCGACTTCCTCGGCGAATACACCGCCGGGCTCTACGGCCACTCCCACCCGGTGATCCGCGCCGCGGTCGATCGCGCGCTGGATCAGCGGCATCAACTTCGGCGCCGCACAACCTGCTGGAGGCGCGCTTCGCCGCGCGCCGTGTGCGACCGCTTCGGGCTGGAGCGAGTGCGCTTCACCAATTCCGGCACCGAGGCGAATCTGATGGCGCTGGTCACCGCCCGCGTCGTTCACCGGCCGGCGCGAAGGTGATGGTGTTCGACGGCGGCTACCACGGCGCGGTGTTCACCTTCGCCGGCGGCGGCAGCCCGATCAACGCGCCGTTCGACTTCGTGCGTGGCGCCGTACAACGACATCGACAGCGACGCGCGCGCTGATCGACCGGCACGGCCGCGGATCTCGCGGCGGTGATCCTGGAGCCGATGCATGGGCGGCGGCGGCTGCATCGCCGGCCGAGCCGGCGTTCCTCGCCGTCGCTGCGCGCGGCGACCACGCGGGTCGGCGCGCTGCTGATCCTCGACGAGGTGATGACCTCGCGCCTGGCGCCCGGCGGGCTTGCAGCGGTGCATGGGGTGCAGCCGGACCTGACGACGCTCGGCAAGTATATCGGCGGCGGCATGTCGTTCGGCGCGTTCGGCGGCCGGGCGCGACATGATGGACCTGTTCGACCCGCGCCGGCCGGACGCGCTGCCGCACGCCGGCACGTTCAACAACAACGTGCTGACCATGTCGGCCGGGCTGGCCGGGCTGACCGAGGTCTACACGCCGGCCGCCGCGGCGGCGCTGAACGCGCGCGGCGACGCGCTGCGCGCGCGGCTGAACGCGCTGTGCCGCGACGCGGACGCGCCGATGCAGTTCACCGGCATCGGCTCCATGCTGGCGGTGCACATGACGACGCGGCGCCGGTCCGCTCGCCGGCGGACGCGGCGCAAGGGCGATGCCAAGCTGAAGGAGCTGTTCTTCTTCGACATGCTGGCGCAGGGCATCTGGCTGGCGCGGCGCGGCATGATGACGCTGTCGCCTGCCGATCGGCGATGCGGAATGCGACAAGCTGGCGGCGGCGGTGGAGGAATTTCTGGCCGCGCGCCGGTCGCTGCTGGAGCGGGCGGGGTAGCGCTCCGGTTTGGTCGTCCGTGGCGCCGGGGTCCCAATGCCCCCCCTCCGCTGCCCGGGCAGGTGGCGCGGGGATGGTCGCCGCTCGGGAGGGCAACCGGATCCGGGGTGGCGGGGCCTGGGTCGTCCCCCAAACCATCCGGTCGCGCAATCAGGCTGCTTGCCCCGCCGGGGATGGGCCGATAGGGTTTGCCTGTCATTCGGCAAAGGCGTTCCCCCGCATGTCCGTGGCCCCGGTCAACGCTTCCGCCTCTCTCAGTCCGGCCGAAATGCAGATGCTGATGGCGCGCGCCGGGCTCGCGCTCAATCCGGGCCAGATGGCGGACCTTGTGCTGGTCTGGCGGCAGTTGGCCGGGCTGATCGCGTTGTTGCCGCGGGAACGGCCGATGCTGGACGACCAGGCCTTCACCTTCCGCCTGCCGGCCCCCGTCGAGTCCTCCGGCGCACCGAAGCGGGCGTCATCCGGCCGTGCCGTGCCCCCGGCGGCCAGGCCCGTACCCGCCCGACCGGCGCGCGCCGCCCCTCCCGCGGCCAAACCGGTCCCGGCGAAAGTACCGACCGCCAAATCGATTCGGCCGAAGGCACCGTCCCGCAAACCACCGCGCGGCAAATCCGCAGCCAACAAACCGTCGGCACCCAAAACGGCTCTTGGCCTGGCTGCCCGCAGCCGACCGGCCGCCTCGCCCGCATCCGGGCCCCGATCGCCCCGAAAACCCACCCGGCCGAGGCGATGACGGGGACGACGTCGCCCTTTCTCACCATCGCCGAGGCCGCCGGGCTGATCGCCGCACGCAAGCTCGGCCCGGTCGAGCTGACCCGCGCCATGCTGGCCCGCATCGCCGCGATCGATCCCGCCCTGAACGCCTTCATCACCGTGACCGAGCGTCCGGCGCTTGCCGCGGCCAGGGCCGCCGAGCGCGCCCTGGCGAGCGGTGTCCGCCACAAGCTGCTCGGCATCCCGCTGGCGTTCAAGGACATCTACGAGACGGCCGGCATCCGCACGACCGCGCAGTCGAAGCTGCTCGCCGACAACGTGCCGACCCGGGACGCCGAGACGGTGCATCGGCTGCGCGCGGCGGGCGCGGTGATGCTGGGCAAGCTCGCCACGCATGAATTCGCCATCGGCGGCCCGGCCTTCGACCTGCCCTGGCCGCCGGCGCGCAATCCGTGGGATACGCGCCGCTTCACCGGCGGATCGAGCTCCGGTTCCGGTGCGGCGGTCGCGGCCGGGCTGGCGCTCGGTGCGCTGGGGTCGGATACCGGCGGGTCGATCCGGCTGCCGGCGGCCTATTGCGGCATCGCCGGGCTGAAGCCGACCGCGGGCCTGGTCTCGCGCCGGGGGGTGATCCCGCTGGCGCCGAGCCTCGATACCGCCGGACCGATGGCCTGGACGGCGGAGGATTGCGCGATCCTGCTGGACACCCTGGCCGGACACGATCCCGCCGACCCGGCCTCGGTCCCCGGGCCGCGCGTGTCCTACGCCCAGGGGCTGCGCGAGCCGGTGAAGGGCCTGCGGGTCGGGGTGCTACGCCGCTTTTTCGAGCGCGACGCCCCGGCCGCGCCGGAAACCCAGCGCATGATGACGGACGCGCTGTGCCTGCTGCGCGACCTCGGCTGCCGGGTGGAGGAGGCGGAGCCGCCGCCGCTGATGGACTTCAATGCCGTCGGGCGGGTGATCATCTCGGCCGAGGCCTATGCGCTGCACGAGGGGCGGCTGAAGACCAGGCTCGCCGACTACTCGCGCGCGTTCCGGGTGCGGGTGCTGGGCGGTGCGCTGATCAGTGCCGCGGATTACTTGGCGGCGCAGCGCCATCGAACCGACCTGATCGCCACCATGTCCGGGCTGTTCCGGCATTTCGACGTGCTGGTGTCCGCCCCGGTCGCCGGGCCGGCGCCGCTGCTGGCCGAGCAGCGGCCGGATGACGGCTTCGCCCGCCCGATGGCGACCATGGTCGCGAACGTGGCGGCGGTGCCGTCGTTGGTCGTGTGCGGCGGGTTCAGCGCCGGCGGGCTGCCGCTCGGGATCGAGTTCATGGGGCCGGCCTGGGGGGATGCGACGGTCCTGCGGGTCGGGCACCAGTTCGAGCAGGCGGCGGGGACGCGCGGGCGGCGGCCGGAGATGTAGGCCGTTCAGGCCAGTGCCCTGGGTTGTTCCCCGGGAGCGTGTCCCGACCACCCGACCGTCCAACAACACCGATGCGGGCAACGCCGATGCGGGGCCTCTCTCCCGCGAGAGCGGGCGAGGTGCAGGGCAGGGGGCGTTCACGCGATTGCCCTCGGGTTGTTCCCCGGGGCGGTTGTTCCCGACTCGGCTCCTCCGGCACACTGGCCCCGCATGCCCGACACCGTCGCCCGCGCCCTCCCCACCCTGGCCGCCACCGAGGCGCTGGCGGCTGACGTCGCCCGCCTCACCCGCCCGGGCGATGCGATTCTGCTGGAAGGGCCGCTCGGTGCCGGCAAGACTGCGTTCGCGCGCGGGTTCCTACGCGCCGGCGCCGCCAGCCCGGCGCTGGAGGTGCCGAGCCCCAGTTTCACCCTGGTGCAGAGCTACGATACCGGCCTCGGCATGGTGCATCATTTCGACCTCTGGCGGCTCGACGGCCCTGCCGCGCTGCCCGAACTGGGCTGGGACGACGCGCGGGCCGACATCGTGCTGGTCGAATGGCCGGACCGGCTCGGACCGTTGCGCCCGGCGGACGCGCTGACCATCGCGCTTACCCCCGCCGGGGACACCGCGCGGACTGCGGTACTGTCCGGCTGGCCGGACCGCCTTGGGGCGCTGGCATGAGCCGGGACGCGGTGATCGCCGACTTCCTCGCCCGGCACGGCTTCGCCGCCGCGCGCGCGCTGCCGCTGGCGCAGGACGCGAGTTTCCGCCGCTATCTTCGCCTCGTCGGCGGCCCGCGCCCCGCGGTGCTGATGGATGCGCCGCCGCCGGAGGACGTGCGCCCGTTCCTGCACATCGCCGCGTATCTCGCCGGTCTCGACCTGTCGGCGCCGGAGATCCTTGCCGCCGATCCCGCCGCCGGCTTGGTGCTGGAGGAGGACCTGGGCGACAGCCTGTTCGCCGCCCGGCTCGATGCCATTCCGAACGCCGCCCCGCTGCCGCCCGCCGTGCGCGCGTTGTTCGACACCGCGATCGACATGCTTGCCGTGCTGCAACGCGCTGCCGTGCCGACAGACCTGCCCCTCTGGGATCCAGGAGCGATGGCGGCTACCACGCTAGACCCGCTGTTCGCCTGGTGGTGGCCCGCCGCCTTCGGCGCGCCGCCGCCCGAAGCCGCTCGCGCCGACATCGCGGACGCGCTGGCCGCCACCCTGGCGCCCCTCGAAGACGCGCCGAAGACCTTCGTTCATCGCGACTTCTTCGCCGGCAACCTGCTCTGGTTGGCCGAGCGGGCCGGCCCGCGCCGCGTCGGCATCCTCGATTTCCAGGGCGCGGCCCTGGGCCATCCCGCCTATGACCTGGTCTCCCTGGTCCAGGATGCGCGCCGCGACCTTCCCCCTGGCCTGACGGAGCACGCCATCGCCCGCCTGCTCGCCGCCTGCCCGGAACTCGATCCGGCCGCCTTTCGCACCGCCTTCGCCGCCTGCGCCGCACAGCGCCACCTGCGCGTGGCAACCCAATGGGTCCGCCTCGCCCATCGCGATCGGCGTCCCCAGTACCTGGCCCATGGGCCGCATACCTGGCGCCTGCTCGCGACCGCTTTGCGCCACCCGGCCGCGGCGCCGCTGGCGGCTGCGCTCGACCGGTGGGTGCCGGTGGCGATGCGTGGAAATCCAGGGGCGGGCAAGCAAGGCCAGGGGGCGCTGCCCCCTGGACCCCCGCCAGGGGACAGTCGTCCCCTGGACCCCTTTCTGTTGGGTTCCGAGCGGGTGGGGGGTATGGCGGCTGGGCGGGTGGTGGCGGGGGGGCGGCAGCGCCAGGCAGGAACAGGGCGCACGCGCCCTGTTCCTGCCGGCGCTGCCGCCCCCGCCGCCACCCGCCCAGCCGCCATACCCCCCACCCGCTCGGAACCAATGGATGCGTTCCAAGGGCGCTGCCCTTGGCGGGGGTCCAGGGGGCAGCGCCCCCTGGCCTTGCTTGCCTTCCCCCGGATCCCCGCGCACCGCCATGGTACTCGCCGCCGGGCTCGGCACCAGGATGCGCCCGCTCACCGAGGCGACGGCGAAGCCGCTGCTGCCGCTGGGGGGGCGATCGTTGCTGGACCATGCGTTGGACCGGCTGGCGGCGGTGGGCGTCGAATTTGCTGTCGTGAACGCCTTTTGGCAGGCCGATCGTGTGGTGGCCGCTCTGACGGAGCGGCGGGACCCGACTGTGGAGGTGGTGCGGGAAGCGGAGCTGCTCGACACCGGGGGCGGTGTGCGCGCGGTGCTTGAGCGGCTCGGAGACGATCCGTTCTTCGTCGTGAACGGCGATGCGTTCTGGCTGGACGGCCCGCGGCCGGCCCTGGCGCGGCTTGCTGAAGCGTTCGATCCGGCGGTGCTGGACGCCGTGCTGCTCGTGCATCGCACCTGCCAGGTGCATGCCGACGTGGGCCTAGGGGATTTCGTCCTCGATCCCTGGGGCGGGCTGCGGCGCCGGCAGGAGCGGGAAGTGGCGCCGTATATCTACGCCGGCGTGCAGGTGATCGCGCCCGCCCTGCTGGCCGGAATGCCGGAGGGGAGGTTCAGCATGAACCTCGCCTGGGACCGCGCGCTGGCCGCCGGGCGCCTGCGCGCGATCGTCCACGACGGGTTGTGGTTCCACCTTTCGACCCCGCCGGATCTCGCGGAGGCGGAGGCGGTGCTGCACGAGAGCCGCACCGGCGAGACGCGATGAACCTGTTCACCCTGCCGCCGGACGCTCCGTTCCTGGACGCGATCGCCGGCGCCTGGCTCGACTGGGCTGGCACGGACGAGCCGCTGGCGAGCGCACGCGGGCTCATCCTGCTGCCGACACGGCGGGCGGCGCGGGCGCTGGCGGAGGCGTTCCTGCGCGTCTCCGGCGGGCGCGCCCTCGTGTTGCCGCGCATCACCGCGATCGGGGCGCTGGACGAGGCGCCGCTGGAACTTTCCGGCGTGCTCGATCTGCCGCCTCCGGTCGATCCCTCCCTGCGGCTGGCGGCGCTGGCGCGGCTGATCCTCGGGATGGGCGGGACCTATGGCGCGCCCGAGACCGCCGATCGGGCCTGGGCGCTGGCGGCGGAGCTGGCCGCGCTGATGGACGAGGCCGAGCGGGCGGAGATCGACCTCGCCGCCCGCCTGCCGGGGGCCGCCGATCCGGCGTTCGCGGCGCATTGGGCGGTGACGGTGGAGTTCCTGCGCATCGTGACGGCCACCTGGCCGCGCTGGCTGGAGGAGCAGGGGCTGGCCAACCCGACGGCGCGCGCGGTGGCCTTGCTCGATGCCCAGGCGCACGCGTGGGAGCGGCAGGCGCCGGAAGACCCGGTCTGGCTGCTCGGCAGCACGGGGGGCATCCCGGCGGTGGGGCGGCTGGCGCGGGTCGTGGCGCGGCTGCCGGGGGGAGCGGTGGTGCTGCCCGGTCTGGACCTCGCGCTGGACGAGGCGGCGTGGGCGGCCCTGGACCCGCAGCATCCGCAGGCCGGGCTGCGGATGCTGCTGGACCGGCTGGGCGCGACCCGGGCGGACGTGCGGCTCTGGCCGCTGTCGGGCGGCGGCGATGCGCCGCACGCTGTTGGGTCGGGTGCCAGTGGGTCGGATGCCACTGGACGGGCGGGCGCCGGCGTGCCGGCGGGTCGGGTCGCTCTGCTGCGGCGGGCGCTGCTGCCGGGGACGGCACTGCATGACTGGCAGGACCGGACGGCGGACGCGGACGACGCCCTGTCCGGCCTGTTCCGCCTCGACCCCGACGACCCGCGCGAGGAAGCCGCCGCGATCGCGCTCATCCTGCGTGGCGCGCTGGAACGGCCCGGCGCGCGCGCGGCGCTGGTCACGCCGGATCGGGCGCTGGCCGCACGGGTGGCCGCGGAGCTGCTGCGTTACGGCGTGATCGCCGACGACAGCGCCGGCGAGAGGCTGGCCGAAACCCCGCCCGCCGTGCTGCTCCGGCTGCTCGTGCGCGCGGTGGCCGACGACCTGGCGCCGGTGCCGCTGCTGGCGCTGCTCAAGCACCCGCTCGCCGCGGCGGCGCTGGCGCCGGCGGCTTGCCGCGCTGCCGCGCGGGCGCTGGAGATCGCGATCCTGCGCGGCCCGCGCCCGCCGCCGGGCCTGACCGGCCTGCGCACCGCGATCGCCGGCCTGGCCCCGGATGCGCGCGCGCCCCACGAGGCTTTCCTCGCCCGCGTGGAGGCCTGTCTCGCCCCCGCGCTCCGCATGGAGGCCGGCGTCGCCGCGGCTCCGGCCGAGGCGCTGGACGGGCTGATCGATGCCGCCGAACACCTGGCCGCCACCGACGACGCGGACGGTCCCGCCCGGCTCTGGGCCGGCGAGGAAGGCGCGGCGCTGGCCGAGCACCTGAGCGCGCTGCGCGACGCCCTGCCGCTGCTGCCCGACCAGCGCCGCGCGGTGTTCCCCGCTCTGCTCGATGCGATGCTGGAAGGCCCGGTCGTGCGCTCCCGCCGTGGCTTGCGTGGGCGCGAGGGGGTGGAGCATCCGCGCGTGTTCATCTGGGGCCTGCTGGAAGCCCGACTGCAGCAGGCGGACACCATGGTCCTCGGCGGCCTGGTGGAAGGCGTGTGGCCGCCGGCGGTCGATCCCGGCCCGTGGCTGTCGCGGCCGATGCGCGCGACGATCGGCCTGCCGTCGCCGGAGGAAGCGGTTGGCCAGGCGGCGTATGATTTCGTCGCCGCCGCCTGCGCCGCGCCGGAGGTGGTGCTGTCCTGCCCGCGCCGCCGCGACGGCGCGCCCGCGGTGCCGGCACGCTGGCTGGCGCGGATCGAGGCTTTCCTCAACGGACGCGGCGCGGCGCTGGCCGCCCATCCGGCGCTCGGCTGGGCGCGCGCGCTCGATCAGCCCGCCGGCCCGCCGCGCGCCGCTGTCCCGCCGGCGCCGCGCCCGCCGGTCGCGCGCCGGCCGCGCCGGCTGAGCGTGACGGAGATCGAAACCTGGCTGCGCGATCCCTACGCGATCTACGCGCGCCATGTGCTGCGGCTGGTCCCGCTCGATCCGGTGGAACAAGAGACCGACGCGGCGGATTACGGCACCCTGGTGCATCGCGGCCTGCACGCGTTCCTGGCCGAGGCGGGCACGCGCTGGCCGCCGGGCGCGGCTGCGCGGCTGCGGCATCACCTGCTGGCGGCGCTGCACCGGGCGGGATTGCGTCCCGCACTCGCGAACTGGTGGGCACCGCGGCTGGAACGCATCGCCGACTGGGTGGCGGAGACCGAGCGCGATCGCCGCGCCCCGCACCCGGTCGCGGCGCTGTGGCCGGAACTGTCCGGCAAATGGGACCTGCTGCGCCCCGGCGGGCGGTTCGAGTTGCGCGGACGGGCGGACCGGATCGAGCGCTGGGCCGACGGACGGCTGGCGATCCTGGACTACAAGACCGGCCGGCCGCCCTCGCCGGGCGAGGTGGCCACGGGCCTCGCGCCGCAATTGCTGCTGGAAGCAGCGATGGCAGAAGCGGGTGGGTTCGGGCCGGAGCGGATCGGCACCGTGGCGGAGCTCGCCTACTGGCATGTGAGCGGCGGCTACGAGCCGGGGAAGGCGGTCAGCCTGTTCAACGGCGATCCGGCAGCGATCGCCACGGCGGTGGCGGAGGCGGCAGGCGCGCTCGGGGCGCTGATCGACGCCTTCGACAACCCGGCGCGGGCCTACCTGTCGCAGCCGCATCCGGGGCGGGCGCCGCGGTTCCCGGCCTATGCGCAACTGGCGCGGGTGGCGGAGCGCGAGGCGGCGGGGGAGGGGGACGGGGAATGACTTGCGAGGGATCGGGTAGGTATGATATCGTGATAGCATTCTGAAGGAGGGCCAGCCGTGACCCAGATTCTGGTACGCAATCTCGACGACGGGGTGAAGGCGGCGTTGCAGCGGCGCGCCGCGGCCCATGGCCGCAGCCTGGAAGCGGAAGTGCGCGACATCCTGCGCGCGGCGGCGCCGGGGGATGCGGTGGCGGGCGGCGGGCTGGGCTCGGCGATCGCGGCGCTGTTCGCCGGCGGCGAGCTGGAGGGCGACATTCCGGAACTGCGTGGCCATCCGGTGCGGCCGGCCGATCTCGGGGCATGATCCTGCTGGATACCAACGTGCTCTCGGCGCTGATGCGGACCGAGCCGGACGCGGTGGTGGTGGCCTGGCTGGATCGCCAGCCGCGGGTGTCGGTGTGGACGACGGCGGTCACGGTGCTCGAAATCCGCCACGGTCTGGCGCTGCTGCCGGCGGGGCGGCGGCGGGAGGTGTTGGCGGCGGGGTTCGCGTGGCTGGTCGATACGCTACTGGACCGCCGGGTGGCGCCGTTCGATGCGGCGGCGGCGGAGCGGGCGGCGGAGTTGCTGGCGGCGCGGGGGCGGGGCGGGCGCCCGGCGGAGCTGCGCGATACGATGATCGCGGGGATCGCGGAGGCGTGCCGGGCGACGATCGCGACCGGGAATATGCGGCATTTCGCGGGTCTGTCCGTGCCGGTGGTGGACCCGTGGGCGGCGGGGGGGTGAACGCCCTCACCCCCCGCGCCCGCGCCAACGCCGACCAGCGCGCCGCGGCCGATCCCGCCGTGTCCGCCTTCGTCGCCGCCTCGGCCGGTTCGGGCAAGACCAAGCTGCTCACCGATCGCCTGCTGCGCCTGATGCTCGGCGGCGCGGCGCCCGAGCGCATCCTGTGCCTGACCTTCACCAAGGCCGCCGCGGCCGAGATGGCACTGCGCCTGCAACGCCGCCTCGGCGCCTGGGTGATCCTGGACGACGCGGCGCTGGGGGAGAAGCTCGCCGAGCTCGATGTGCCGGCGACCGAGGCCACCCGGCGCACCGCGCGCGCCCTGTTCGCCCGCGTGCTCGACCTGCCGGGCGGGATGCGGATCGGCACCATCCATGCCTTCTGCCAGTCCTTGCTGCGCCGGTTTCCGCTGGAAGCCGCCATCAGCCCGCATTTCCAACTGCTCGACGACCGCGACGCCGCCGACGACCTCGCCGAAGCGCGGGAAGACATGCTGCGCGATGCCAATCTCGGCCCGCGGCGCGACGCGCTGGTAACCATGGCCGGCCTGGTCGGTGCCGGCGAGTTCCAGGGGCTGCTCGCCGCCTTGCTGGCACGGCGCGATCGGCTAGAGGCGGCGCTGGCGCTCGGCCCGGAAGGGCTGGAAGCGGCGCAGCGCCGGGTGCTCGGCGTCACCGTGACGGACGAGGCGGCGGTGATTGCCGCCGCCGTGACCGGGCCGGCGGAAGCCGCTTTGCGCGCCGCCCTGCGACGGATCGCCGCCCGCGGGTCGCCGAAAATCCAGGAGAAGGCCATCGCGCTGCGCGACTGGCTCAACTGCGACGCCGAGGATCGCGCCGCCAACTGGGCGGTCTGGGTGAACGGCTTCCTCAAGGACGGCGACGAACCGCGCGCCGACGGGGCGTTCGTCAACAAGAACCTGGCCACCGCCGAGCCAGAGCTGCTCGCCGCCTGCCGCGCCGAGGCCGAGCGGGTCGCCGCGGTGCAGGATCAGCGCCGGGCACTCGGGATGGCGGCGCTGTCGGCCGCGCTGCTGCGCCTGGCCGCCCCGGTGGCGCGGGCCTACGCCGCGCGCAAGGACGCCGCCGGACGGCTCGACTACGACGACCTGATTGTCCGTACATGGGATCTACTCGAAGCTCCCGGCACCGCCGCCTGGGTGCTGTACAAACTGGACGGCGGGCTGGACCACCTGCTGCTCGACGAGGTGCAGGACACCGCGCCGGCGCAGTGGCGCATTGCCGAGGCGATCACCGGCGAGTTCTTCGCCGGCATCGGTGCGCGCGAACCGCCCGGCCCGGGGGCCGACACCGCCCCGCGCGGCGTGTTCGCGGTCGGCGACGGCAAGCAATCCATCTTCTCCTTCCAGGGCGCCGACGCGGCGGAGTTCGACCGCGCCCGGGTCCGGCTCGGCGCCCGGGTGCGCGCGGCGGGGCTCAGATGGGAGGAACGGCCGCTCGAAGTGTCCTTCCGCTCCACCGCCCCGGTGCTGGACCTGGTGGATGCGGTGTTCGCCGATCCGCTCGCTGCCGCCGGTGTCGCCCCGCCCGGGACCTTGCGGCACTTCGCCGATCGCGCCGATCACGCGGGGACGGTGGAGCTATGGCCGCTCGCCCCGCCGCCCGAGGCCGAGGACCCGCCGCCCTGGACCGTGCCGGTGGACTACCTGGCGCAAGGCTCCGCGCCGCAGGCCCTGGCCGAGACCCTGGCGCGCTGGATCGCGGCGCAGATCGGCACAATGGAGCTTCCGGCCCGCGGCCGGCGGTTGCGCGCGGGCGACGTACTGGTGCTGGTCCGCCGGCGCAACGCCTTCGCCCGCGCCCTGCTGCGGGCACTGAAATCCGCCGGCGTGCCGGCGGCCGGCCTCGATCGCATGGTGCTGACCGAACAGCCGGCGGTCGCCGACCTGCTCACCCTGGGCGACGCGCTGCTGCTGCCGGACGACGATCTGACCTTCGCGTGCTTCCTGACCAGCCCACTCGGGGGGCTTTCCGATCCCGAGCTGATGGAACTGGCAATCGATCGGCCGGGGTCGCTGGCCGAGGCGCTGCGGGCGCGTGCCGAGGAGCGGCCCGTGTGGGGCGCGGCGTGGCGGTTCTTCGCGACGTTGCTCGCGCGCGTGGATTACGCCACCCCGCATGCGCTGTTCGCCGAAGCGCTCGGCGCGCTCGGTGGCCGGGCGCTGCTGTTCGCGCGGCTGGGAGCGGAGGCGGGGGAGCCGGTGGACGAGCTGCTCGCCGCCGCGCTCGACTACGGCCGCGCCCATCCGCCGGCGTTGCAGGGGTTCCTGCACTGGCTGCGCCGCTCCGCCGCCGAGGTGAAGCGCGAGCAGGAGGCCGCCGGCGCGACGGTGCGGATCCTGACGGTGCATGGCGCCAAGGGCTTGCAGGCGCCGCTGGTGATCCTGCCCGACACCACCGCGCTGCCGCCCGACGACGGCACCTTGCTCTGGGGCGACGATCCGCGCACCGGCGTCTCGGTCCCGCTCTGGGCGCCGCGCAAGGCGCTACGCTGCGGCGCAGCCGAGCGGCTGCGCGCCATGCTGTCCGCGCGGCGGACGGAGGAGCACAACCGGCTGCTGTATGTCGCGCTGACCCGGGCCGAGGACCGGCTGCTGGTCTGCGGCTGGGCGCCGGCGCGGACCCTGCCGGAGACGTGCTGGTACAGCCTGGTCGCGAAGGGCTTCGCCGCCCTGCCCGCCCAGGCGGAGCCGTTCGGCCCGCCGCTCGCGCCCTGGTCGGGCGTGGCGCTGCGCCATGCCAGCGCGCAGGCCGCACCGCCGCAGGGGGAGATGGACGCCATCGTACCCCCCGCGTCGCCGCCGCCCCCGTGGCTCGGTGCCGCGCCGGGGTGGACCGCCGTGCTGCCGCCCACGGAACCGCCGCGCCCGCAGCCGCTCGCGCCGAGCCGGCCGGAGGGGGTCGATTTCGGTCCAGTACCCCCGCGCTCTCCCCGCTGGCGGCGCGCGGGGTGGGGGCGCTACGGCGCGGGCGCCTGCTGCACGCGCTGCTGCAGCACCTGCCGAACCTGCCGGCCGCGCAGCGCGCCGCCGCCGCGCGCGCCTGGCTCGCCCGCGCCGGGACCGGCCTGAGCGGGGCCGCGGCCGCCGAGCTGGCGGACCAGGTGCTCGCGATCCTCCGGCACCCCACGCTGCAACCGCTGTTCGGGCCGGACAGCCGCGCCGAGGTGCCGCTGTCGGGCGTGATCGGCGGCATGGTGATCGGCGGGCTGGTCGATCGGCTGGCGGTGCTGGCGAACGAGGTGCTGGTTGCCGATTACAAAACCAACCGCCGGCCGCCGGCGGATGCGGCGCGGACCCCGGTGGCTTACCTGCGCCAGATGGCCGCCTATCGCGCGGTGCTGCGCGAAGCGCTTCCCGGGCGGCCGGTGCGCGGGTTCATGGTGTGGACCGAGTCCGGGGAGGTGATGGAATTGCCGGCCGCGCTGCTCGATGCGCATGCGCCGGGCGCGGTAGCGGACATGTTGCCGCGGGCGGAGAGATAGCCGGACTTCTCAGCATCGTGTCGCAACCGCCGTCGGGGCAAATGAGAGTCATTCGTTCTCGACGGCTGGCGCGGTTCAAGCGGCGAGGAAGGACATTTCGCGGGTCTGGCTGGTCGGGCGCGCGGGAAACACGTCGCTTGGGCCGGTGGACGTGGCGGGGTCGATGGCGTGGCTTCGACGCCATGACCGCTTGTATCGTATCGCCCCCGTGAGGCTCCACTTTGCCCCACTCCTCGCTTTAACGCAGAGGTCGCAGAGGGCCAGAGATCGCAGAGGTGCGCCGGGAGACCGGCAAGAGGAGAGGGTGCAAGTCCTTCACGATGAAAGGTAGAGCGAACCACATCGGCCCCGAGTTCATGCGCCTCCCACCGCGAGGTGCGGGGCGAAGCGTTGACAGGGGCGCCGATGGGCCAGGTATTGAGCCGCGAAAGTCTCTTGTTCCGGGATGCCGACGTTGTCTCTGTGACGGAAGGCAGCACGGTGGGGCGCGTTATCGCGAGTGCCCTGCCGGTCCCGCGTGGTCTGAGACCCTGGCACGTCGGCGAAACCTCTTGTCCGGGAACCGGGAGATCTCAGGTCCGGCCGCCCCGCGAGGGACGGCCCGCATCGGGAAGGCCGGAGGGCCGAAGCCGATGATGCACGGAGCTGAGAAGTCAGACCCTTCCATAGTAGCTGTGAAGCCGGCGAACGCGGCTGGGCAACCGCCCGCGGAGTTGGTGGAGCCAAGGGAAGGGGCCGAGGGGAACACGATCGGGCACGGCATGCGCCGGACACCGGGCCGGGCAAGCATGTCCCACGGGCTGGATCGTGTACGGCAAGCGGCCAAGGAGCGGAAAGGGGAACGGTTCACCGCCCTGCTGCACCACATGGATGTCGATCTACTGCGGTCCGCCTATGGCTGGCTGCGGCGGGAGGCATCGGCGGGTATGGATGGGGTGACGTGGGATGCGTATGGTGACGGTCTGGAGCGCAAGCTTGCAGACCTGCATGAGCGCATCCATCGCGGTGCCTACCGAGCGCAGCCGTCGCGGCGGGTGTTCATACCGAAGCCGGACGGACGGCGGCGGCCGTTGGGGATCGCGGCGCTGGAGGACAAGATCGTCCAGCGGGCGCTGGTGGAAGTGCTGAACGCGATCTGGGAGCAGGATTTCCTGGGGTTCAGCTACGGGTTCCGACCTGGGCGCGGCCAGCACGATGCGCTGGACGCACTCGCGGTGGGGATCACCCGGTGCAAGGTGAACTGGGTCCTGGACGCCGACATCGCCGGTTTCTTTGACGCGGTCAGCCACGAATGGCTGCTGCGTTTCGTGGAACACCGTGTGGGTGACCGGCGGGTACTCCGCCTGATCCGCAAATGGTTGAAGGCCGGGGTGGCGGAGGACGGGGTGGTGACGCCTGGGACGGTGGGCACGCCGCAAGGTGCGGTGATCTCGCCGTTGCTGGCGAACATCTACCTGCATTACGTCTTCGACCTGTGGGCGGAACAATGGCGCAAGCGCCATGCCCACGGGGACGTCATCATGGTGCGCTACGCCGACGACATCGTCGTCGGCTTCGAGCACCAGGCCGACGCCGTGCGGTTCCTGGCGGATATGCGGGACCGGATGGCAGGGTTTGCGTTGACCTTGCATCCGGAGAAGACACGCCTGATCCGGTTCGGCCGCTTTGCGGCGCTGAACCGGGCGGAGCGTGGTGAAGGCAAGCCGGAAACGTTCAACTTCCTCGGGTTCACCCATATCTGCGGGCGCAGCCGATGCGGGGACTTCCAGCTACGGCGGAAGTCCCGGCGCGATCGGGTGCAAGCGCGGTTGAGGGCGATCCGGGATGGGTTGCGACGCCGGCTGCACACCACGGTCGACGAACAGGGCGCGTGGGTGCGGCAGGTGGTGGGCGGGTTCTTCGCCTACCACGCAGTGCCGACCAACTCCGCCGCCCTGGCGGCGTTCCGCCACCATGTGCGGCGCCTCTGGCAGCGGACGCTCCGGCGCCGCAGCCAGAAGGACCGGACGTCGTGGGAACGGATCACCGTGCTCGCCGACCGGTGGCTTCCGAAACCGCGTATCACGCATCCGTGGCCAGGCGCACGCTTCGCCGTCAAATACCCAAGGTGGGAGCCGCATGCGGGAATCCCGCCCGTACGGTTCTGTGCGGGGGGCGCGCAGTAATGCGCGTCCCTACCGCGATGTGCGCCGGGAGACCGGCAAGAGGAGAGGGTGCAAGTCCTTCACGATGAAAGGTAGAGCGAACCACATCGGCCCCGAGTTCATGCGCCTCCCACCGCGAGGTGCGGGGCGAAGCGTTGACAGGGGCGCCGCTGGGCCAGGTATTGAGCCGCGAAAGTCTCTTGTTCCGGGATGCCGGCGTTGTCTCTGTGACGGAAGGCAGCACGGTGGGGCGCGTTATCGCGAGTGCCCTGCCGGTCCCGCGTGGTCTGAGACCCTGGCACGTCGGCGAAACCTCTTGCCCGGGAACCGGGAGATCTCAGGTCTGGCCGCCCCGCAAGGGACGGTCCGCACCGGGAAGGCCGGAAGGCCGAAGCCGGTGATGCACGGAGCTGAGAAGTCAGACCCTTCCATAGTAGCTGTGAAGCTGGCGAACGCGGCTGGGCAACCGCCCGCGGAGTTGGTGGAGCCAAGGGAAGGGGCCGAGGGGAACACGATCGGGCACGGCATGCGCCGGACACCGGGCCGGGCAAGCATGTCCCACGGGCTGGATCGTGTACGGCAAGCGGCCAAGGAGCGGAAAGGGGAACGGTTCACCGCCCTGCTGCACCACATCGATGTCGATCTACTGCGGTCCGCCTATGGCTGGCTGCGGCGGGAGGCATCGGCGGGTGTGGATGGGGTGACGTGGGATGCGTATGGTGACGGTCTGGAGCGCAAGCTTGCAGACCTGCATGAGCGCATCCATCGCGGTGCCTACCGAGCGCAGCCGTCGCGGCGGGTGTTCATACCGAAGCCGGACGGACGGCGGCGGCCGTTGGGGATCGCGGCGCTGGAGGACAAGATCGTCCAGCGGGCGCTGGTGGAAGTGCTGAACGCGATCTGGGAGCAGGATTTCCTGGGGTTCAGCTACGGGTTCCGACCTGGGCGCGGCCAGCACGATGCGCTGGACGCACTCGCGGTGGGGATCACCCGGTGCAAGGTGAACTGGGTCCTGGACGCCGACATCGCCGGTTTCTTTGACGCGGTCAGCCACGAATGGCTGCTGCGTTTCGTGGAACACCGTGTGGGTGACCGGCGGGTACTCCGCCTGATCCGCAAATGGTTGAAGGCCGGGGTGGCGGAGGACGGGGTGGTGACGCCTGGGACGGTGGGCACGCCGCAAGGTGCGGTGATCTCGCCGTTGCTGGCGAACATCTACCTGCATTACGTCTTCGACCTGTGGGCGGATCGATGGCGCAAGCGCCATGCCCACGGGGACGTCATCATGGTGCGCTACGCCGACGACATCGTCGTCGGCTTCGAGCACCAGGCCGACGCCGTGCGGTTCCTGGCGGATATGCGGGACCGGATGGCAGGGTTTGCGTTGACCTTGCATCCGGAGAAGACACGCCTGATCCGGTTCGGCCGCTTTGCGGCGCTGAACCGGGCGGAGCGTGGTGAAGGCAAGCCGGAAACGTTCAACTTCCTCGGGTTCACCCATATCTGCGGGCGCAGCCGATGCGGGGACTTCCAGCTACGGCGGAAGTCCCGGCGCGATCGGGTGCAAGCGCGGTTGAGGGCGATCCGGGATGGGTTGCGACGCCGGCTGCACACCACGGTCGACGAACAGGGCGCGTGGGTGCGGCAGGTGGTGGGCGGGTTCTTCGCCTACCACGCAGTGCCGACCAACTCCGCCGCCCTGGCGGCGTTCCGCCACCATGTGCGGCGCCTCTGGCAGCGGACGCTCCGGCGCCGCAGCCAGAAGGACCGGACGTCGTGGGAACGGATCACCGTGCTCGCCGACCGGTGGCTTCCGAAACCGCGTATCACGCATCCGTGGCCAGGCGCACGCTTCGCCGTCAAATACCCAAGGTGGGAGCCGTATGCGGGAATCCCGCCCGTACGGTTCTGTGCGGGGGGCGCGCAGTAATGCGCGTCCCTACCGCGATTAGGCAAGATGCCTATGGAATGAAGCGTCGCAGCCCATTCTTCAGCAGCCCATTCTTCAGCAGCACGGTGTTGAAATTCCGCAGCAGCCCGAGTTTGCAACTGCTCGGACGGAGATAGGTCAGCACCTGCGCCTCGCATAGCGGCAGAATATGCTCGATCGAATTGATTTCCAGGATCACGTCCTGCGCAACGATGATATCCGTGCGGTAGCCACAGGCCAGACGAACATCCTCGTAGTACACCGCAAGCGAGGCCTGTCGCTCGTACGCCAGATTCACCGGCTCCAGCTCCCGGCACGGGCAGGCTGCATAGACCAATTCCAGCAGTCCCGGGTCGGGCCGACCGAATGATCCGCCCGCATCGCTTCCTTCTCTGTGATTTCTGGCCCTCTGCGACCTCTGCGTTGAATCGGCGCGCTCCATCCGTCCCGGGCCCGGTTGCTTGCCGACCATGGCGCCGCACGGCTTCCGAATCGCCAAGGCAACAGCCGGGAATGAACGAACCGGGCGGCACGGCCCTCCCCTGGGCAGACGCGCAGGGCGAGGTGCACAATTGGCGCGATGATTGCGGGGGGCGCCGAAGTCAAATCCGGACCGCAGGTCTGCCAGCCCAACGCCGCGATCCCCACCACGGCGAGGCGGGCCAGTGGCGGCCATTGCTGGATAACGACGGGACTCTCCTTGGTGGCCGGTTCAGATCCCAGCCCCGCCGATGAAGCTCTCCTCCAACGCGCGACGGAGGTCCGCCACCTGGCTGGCCAGGCCGGCGCGCGGGCGGGGGCGCGGCACGTCGATCGTGATGTCGTGTGCCACGTGCGCGGGGCTGCCGGCGAGTAGCACGACCCGGTCGGCGAGGTAGGCGGCTTCGTCCAGATCGTGCGTGACGAACAGCACCGAGGCGCCGGTTTCCCGCCACACCCGCAACAGTTCGTCCTGCAACGTGTGCCGGGTTATGGCATCGAGCGCGCTGAACGGCTCGTCCATCAGCAGCAGATCGGGCGCGACAGCCAGCGCGCGCGCGAGCCCGACCCGCTGGCGCTGGCCGCCGGAGAGTTGCGCCGGCCACTTGTTCGCCTCAGTGCCGAGCCCCACGAGGTCGAGCGCCGCGCGCGCGCGCCGGCGCCGCTCGGCCGCATTGAGCCGCAGGCCTTCCAGCCCGAACGCGACGTTCGCCGCCACCTGTCGCCACGGCATCAGCCGCGCGTCCTGGAACACGAGCGCCGCCGGCCGCCGGTCCGGTGTCGGGCGCGCGAGCAGCCGCGCCTCCCCGGCGGTGGGCTGCACCAGGCCGGCGACGACGCGCAGCAGGGTGGATTTCCCGACCCCGGATGGCCCGACGATCGCGGTGAAGCCGCCGCGCGGCAGGTCGAGGTCGAGGTCGGCAAGTACGTCGCGCCCGGTCGCATCGCCCGGATGGGCGAACGCGAGGCCGCGCAGCGCGACGATAGGCTCGCCGAGCGCCGCGGATGCGCCCGGCCTGGGTTCGCCCGTCACGGCCGCGTCCATGCCAGCACCCGTTGCGTGACCGCTTCGAACACCAGATCCGTCAGCCCGTACAGCAACGCGATCGTCAGCATGTAGAGCACCAACACGTCGGTCGCGAGCAGCCCGGCCGCTTCCGTCATGCGCTGGCCGATGCCGGGAATGCCGAACAGTTCCGCCGCCACCACCGCCATCCAGCCCTGGCCGAGGCCGGCGCGCACACCCGACAGAATTCCGGGTGATGCCGCCGGCAGCACGACTTTCCGCAAGCAGCGGAAGAACCCGCCCTGGCCGAACGCGGCGGCCAGTTCCAGCAATCCGGGATCGACCGCACGCACTGCCGATTGCGTGGCGAAATAATTCAGCCAGAACACGCCGATGCCGATGATGAACGCCGCCGCGGTCTCGCTGGCGCCGAACCAGATCAGCGCGAACGGGATCCAGGCGAGCGGCGGGATCGGGCGCAGCAGCCGCGCCACCCAGGCCTGCGCGGCGTCGAAGTGCGGCAGCAACGCGACCGCAGTGCCGACCGCGATGCCGAGCAGGCTGCCGAGGATCACGCCGGTGGCGTAATGGCTCAGGCTGTCGCCCACCGCGGCGAACCAGATGCCGTCCTGGAGTTCGTGCAGGAACGCCCCCGGCACCGCGCTCGGCGCCGGTACCCAGGCGGCGGGCAACAGGCCGGTACGGACCAGCGCCTCCCACAGGCCGAGGAAGGCGGCGAGGCCGGCGGCCGAGAGCAGCGCCGGATGGCGCGGTCCGGCGCGGATCATCCCGCCTGCTTGGCGGTCGCGGTGAGGAAGAACGAGGGATCGAACATCCCCGCCACGTCGGCGACCTTGGCCATGTGGTCGAGTTGCGCCTGGTAGTCGTTCAGCTTCTCGGTCGCGGCGATGATGGCGCGCGGATCGGCGATCGGGTTCATCGATGGGGACGTCACCGCCTTGAACAAGGTTTCCTTCGTCAGCAACCCCTTGCCGAGGGTCGCCGCCAGATCGGCCGCCGCGCGATGCGGATGGGCGCGCAGCAGCGCGGTGGCGCGGACGTGCAGCCCCACCAGGGCCTGCACCGCGGCTCGGTTGGACGCGATCAGCCGTGCCGGCACCGCCAGCACCGCGCCCGGTTGGCCTGGGAACATCGCGCCGCCGCGCACCAGCACCCGCGCGGTGGGATCACGTTCGGCCACCAGGGTCAGGGCCGGTTCCAGGGTGGAGGCGGCATCGACGGAGCCGGACAGCAGCGCCTGCTGCACCCGATTTTCCCCGAAGCCCAGCACCTGCACGTCCGCCGGCGCGACATGGGCGATGCGGTCGAGCCAGTAGTGCAGCACGGTATCGGGCACCGCGCCGCGGGGCAGGGTGGCGATGCGCACCGGCCGCCCGGCCGTTTTGTGGAACGCAGCGAAGGCCGCCGCCGGGGACGCCGCCTTCGCCCAGGCGGCGGCGAATCCGCCGCGGCCGAGCAGCGCCGTCTGGTCGATCCCGTTGGCGGCGACGACTTTCAGATCGACCCCGTGCGCGCGCGCCACCATCGCCGGTCCGATGCCGATATACGCCACGTCGAACCGGCCGGAGGCGAGCGCCTGCACCATCGCCGGGCCGGAGGAGAAGCTGGTGGTGGCAAGGGTGAGGCCGGATTTTTCGCCCAGCCCTCTGCCTCGATGACGAACAGTTGCGCCATCGCCAGGATCGGGATGGTGGCCACGCGCAAGGTGGTGGCGGCGCGTGCGGGGCGCACGGCGAGGGCGCAAGCCGCGGCGGCGCCGAGCAGCATCTGGCGGCGGCTGGGGACGGGGAGGTGGTCGGTCGGCATCGTGGCATTCCCGTGGTGGCGCACGACACCGCCCGGAGGGGCGGCGGGGCGGCCGGTCTGTAGGCCGATCCGTGCCGGCCCCGCAAGACGACGGTCTCAGATGCAACGTCTATGATGCGGCGGGGGCGAACGGGGGAATTTTCTGCCCCATGGCTGGCCCGGATGAGGAAAGACCCTTCTCCCTCCGCCCTTGCGGGGGAGGGCCGGGCGGGGGCTACACCGGCTTCCAGCCCCGTTCCACCGTCACGTCGATCAGGGTCGGCCCGTCTGCGGCCAGGCCGGCGGCCAGCAGCTCCTTCACCTCGGCGATCGTGCGCGCGCGGTGCGCCGTCAGGCCCAGCCCGCGCGCGACGGTGACGAAATCCACCGCCGGGTTGTCGAGGTCCATGCCCACGTAGCGGTCGGTCTGCGCCGCAAAGCCGCCTTCATCGCGTTGATGCGCTGCTTCAGGATGCGGTACGAACTGTTGTTGATGATGACGAACACCATCGACAGCTTCTCGTGCGCCGCGGTCCACAGCCCCTGGATGGTGTACATCGCCGAGCCGTCGCCGATCAGCGCCACCACCGGCCGGTCCGGCAGCGCGAGCTTGGCGCCGATCGCCGCCGGCAGGCCCCAGCCGATGCCGCCGCCGCGCAGGCCGAAGAAGCTCTGCGCATCGTCGCTGTCAGCAGCCGGCGCAGCCCGGCGCCGGACGAGATCGTCTCGTCGATCACCACCGCATTCGGCCGGCAGCACCGCGGCCGATCGCGCTGCATCAGCGCGAGCGGCTGCGATCGGGCGTGCGTCCGGCGGCGGCCTCGGCGCTGCGCGCGCAGACGTGGCCAGGCTCGCGCGTCGCCTTCCGCCTCGGCCGCCGTGCGCCGGGCCGCGCCCGTCGCGGCGCCCGCCGCGCCGTAGGCGGCGGCGACGGCCGCGGTCAGTTCCGGCAGCGTCGCCTTGGGATCGCCGAGGATCGACGACTGCTCCGGCGTAGTTCTTGCCCAGCTCCCACGGATCGGTGTCGAGATGGATGATCGGCATCCCCTCCGGCATCGGATCGACCTCGCCGGGCAGCGACAGGGTGAACAGGTCGGCGCCGACCGAGATCAGCAGGTCGTGCTCGGCCAGCATGCCGCGGATCGCCGCCGGCAGCCGGGCGAAGCGCGCCGCGATACAGCGGATGCGAGGACGGGAACATCGCCCGGCTCGCCATGCCCTCGTCATAGACCGGCGCGCCGAGCGCCTCGGCCAGCGCGACGAGTTCGGCGCAGCGCGTCGGCTCTGCGGCACCGCGTCGCCGGCCATGATCACCGGCCGCTCGGCCCGCGCCATCAGCGCGGCCGCCGCGGCGATCGCCGCGCGCGTCGCCGCGCATGCCCGGCGCCGACGCGCGTCGGCGCGCCGAGATCGAGCTCGGCCGTCGGCGGTCAGGACGTCGCCCGGCAGCGACAGGAACACCGGCCCGGTCGGCGGCGCCAGCGCGGTCTTGGCGGCGCGATGGATGGCGCGCGGCAGGTCCTCCAGCCGGCGCACCTCGGCCGACCATTTGACGAACGGCCGCGCGATGGGCGGCAGGTCGGCCCACAGCAGCGGCTCGGTGAAGTTGAAGCTCTGCTCGTGCTGGCCGGCGGTGACCAGGATCGGCGCTGCCGGCCTTCTGCGCGTCGTACAGCATGCCCATGGCGTTGCCGAGGCCGGGCGCGACGTGCAGGTTGACCACCGCGAGCCCGCCGGAGGCCTGCGCATAGCCGTCCGCCATCGCCATCGCCGGGGCTTCCTGCAGGGCCAGCACGTAGCGCAGCTCCTGTCTCCACGGCGAGCGCGTCCATCAGCGGCAATTCGGTGGTGCCGGGATTGCCGAACATGACCCGCACGCCCTCCTGCTTCAGCAGTTCGAGCAGGGCGGTCTTTCCCGAAAGCGACGGCATGGCAGGCGTTTCCTTCCCCGGCGGCGCACAGACGCCGCAAGGTGGCCGGAACGCGGGAGCGTGGCAACCTTAGAGCGGCGTTAACCGCGTCCCGCTAATCCCCCGTTCGCGGTGCGCTCCGGCTGGACCAAACCCGCACGAGGGGGCAATGTCGTGCCGCCCCCCGGCCGAGAACGTCCCGGTCGGCGGCATCCGGAGCAATGCTCCGGCCGTCCAAAGAAACAGAGAAGGTCAATACCCGATGACGACATCCTGGCGAATGACCAGACGCGGCGCGCTCAAGCTCGGCGCCGCCGCCACCGCGCTGCCTCTCGTGCATATCCGTAGCGGCCACGCCGCCGGCAGGCTGAAGGTCGGCTTCTGGGACCACTGGGTTCCGGGCGCCGACGTGATCCTGAAGAAGCAGGTCGATGAGTGGGGCAAGAAGAACAATGTCGACGTCGAGGTCGACTTCATCACCAGCAACGGCAATAAGCTGCAGGTGACCGCGGCGGCCGAGGCGCAGGCGGGCGCCGGCCACGACCTGATGTCGTTCTTCACCTGGGACACTCACAACTACCACGCCAAGCTCGCGCCGATGGACGACGTGGTGAAGGAGCTGACCTCCACGGGCGGTCCTTTCAACAAGGTGTCGGAGTATCTTGCCAAGATCAACGGGCACTGGATGTCGGTGCCGACGTCCTGGGGCACGCAGACCAAGCCGTCCTGCGCGCGCATCAGCCTGTTCAAGAAATACATCAACGTTGACGTGACGAAGATGTATCCGAACCACAAGGAGGCCAACGAAGGCGCCGACTGGACCTATGACGGCACCTTTATCAAGGCGGCGGAGGCGGCATTCAAAGACAAGCACGCGTTCGGGCTCGGCCTCGGGCAGACCACGGACAGCATCGACTGGGTGGGCGCGCTGTTCCACGCCTACGGCGCGGATCTCGTGGACGCGCAGGGCAAGTCGCAGGTGAAGTCCGAAGCCGTCAACACCGTGCTGGAATACGCGCAGAAGCTGGTGAAGTTCCTGCCGCCCGATACCGTCAGCTACGACGATGCGTCGAACAACCGCTCGTTGATCTCCGGCCAGGGTGCGCTGATCTTCAACCCGCCGTCGGCCTGGGCCGTCGCCAAGCGGGACGCGCCGAAAGTGGCCGAAGATTGCTGGACCTTCCCGAACCCGGCCGGCCCCAAAGGGCGCTATGTCCCGTTCCTGGGCTACTACTGGGGCGTGTGGCATTTCAGCAAGGCGCAGAGCGCGGCGAAGGAGCTGATCACGTTCCTGATGCAACGCTCCTCGGTGGAGCAGCGCGAGCCCTACACCGTCGGCTACGACATTCCGCCCCAGAACAGCATGATGGACTTCAAGATCTGGGAGACGGTGGAGCCGCCGAAGGGGACGGTCTACAACTATCCGATCCGCCCCTGGCACGACGCCATCCCGAGCCTTGCCGCGGCGCCGGCCCCGGCCGACATCGCGGTGCAGATCTACAACGGCGCCGTGCTGCCAACGATGCTCGCCAAGCTCAAGGGCGGCAGCTCGATCAAGGACGTGGTGTCCTGGGCCGACAACGAGGTGCAGGGCTACATGCAGCCCTGACCGTCGCGGGGCCGGAGCGGGAACCCCCGCCCCGGCCCCGTGCCGCTTTCCTCCTGGCGCGGAATTGGGCACACTGGCCCTGTAACAACACGCCCCGAGGGAGGCATCCGTTCATGAACCCGATCACCCGTCGCGCCGCGCTTGGCGCGCTGGCGGCGGCGCCGTTGGCCCGACCGGCCATCGTGCGCGCGCAAAGCACCTCCAAACCCGTCAAGATCGGCCTGCTGTCCGATATGAACGGGCCCTACCGCGGGGTCGGCGGCCCTGGCTCGAAAATCGTCACCCAACTGGCGATCGAGGATTTCGGCGGCTCCGTGCTCGGCCGGCCGATCGAGATCCTGCAGGCGGACTGCCAGAACAAGCCGAACGTCTCCAGCGCCATCGCCCGGCAGTGGATCGATTCCGACGGGGTGAACGTGTTGGGCGACGGGGCGGCAACGTCCTCGGGTCTCGGCATCCAGCAGGTCTCGACCGAGAAGAAGGTGATCTACCTGGTCACCGGGCCGGCGGCGACCGATTTCACCGACAAGCTCTGCTCGCCGGTCAGCTTCCACTTCGGATACGATACCTATGCGCTGGCCAAGAACGTCGGCGGCACTCTGACCAAGCAGGGCGGCAAGACCTGGTTCTTCATCACCGCCGATTACGAGTTCGGCTATTCGCTGCGCGACAATACCGAGAAATTCATCAAGGCGGCCGGTGGCAAGGTGCTGGGCGACGTGCGCGCCCCACTCGGGACGGCGGATTTCTCCTCCTACCTGATCCGCGCCAAAGCCTCCGGCGCGCAGGTGATCGGGCTCGCCAACGCCGGCACCGATTTGCAGAACTGCCTCAAGCAGGCGGCGGAATTCGGCATCACCAAGGGCGGCCAACGGCTCGCCACCCTGCTGATGGCGCTGGTCGACGTGATCGCGGTCGGGCAGAAGAACTGCGAGGGGCTGGTGCTCACCAACTCGTTCTACTGGGACCTGTCGCCCAAGACGCGGGCCTGGACGAAGCGGTTCGAGGCGAAGATCAACCAGCCGCCGGTGCAGCAGCACGCCGCGCTGTATACCGGCGTGCTGCACTGGCTGAAGGCGGTGAAGGCAACCGGCAGCCTCGACGGGCCGACCGTGGCAGCAAAAATGCGCGAAATGAAGGTGAACGATTTCTACAATACCGACGTGAGCATCGAGCCGAACGGACGCGTGCTGAACAACATGTATCTGTGGGAAGTGAAACCGCCGGCGCCGGGCCAGGCGAAATGGGACTACTACAAGCACCTGGCAACCACACCAGGCAAGGACGCGTTCCAGCCGCTGGCGGAGACTGGTTGCCCGCTGCTGAAGGCCTGAATCCCTCGGACGGGGGCTTCGACTCTTGGGGGTGAGGCCAGGGGGCAGCGCCCTCTAGCCTACAGATCCGCGAGCCGCACCCAGGCTGCGACTACCGCTGCCGCGACGAGCCCGCTCGCGGCGGCGGTGGGGCCGCCCAATCCCAGTTCCCAAGCGGCGGCGACCCACAGGGCCAGCACGCAGGCCCCGGTCGCCAGGCCGCCGATCAGGCTGGCGCGGCCGCGCTTGATGCGTGCGGGGGGAAGCAGGAGCGCCATCGCAGCTACTCGACTGCTGCTGTCCGTGCGTGGCCGATTGCCGGATCGTCCGCGCCTGCCCGCACGCGCTTGAGGTCGGTGCGCACGAACCGCATATCGGTTCCGTTGAACACGTGCCGCAGCAGGCCGCAGGCGAGGTCGGACGTGCCGAAGAACCAGTCCGCCACCGGGTAGGTCAGGTTGAAGTTCCGCTCCATCATCAGCGCCGGATTGTGGTGGGCGATGTGGTGCCGGCGGATCGAGTTCACGAGCGGGATCTGCCGCACGATCCGGTCGTCCTTCACGTGGCAGCAATAGTGGAACAGCTCGTAGTTCAGATAGAGCGCCACGTTGGTGATCAGCAGCAGCCAGCCGGCGTTGGGCAGCCCGAGCGCCATCAGAGCCGCCGCCGGCGGGAGCGACAGGGCGATGAACGCGACCAGGGCGTAGGGCGGGAAGAAGACGATGCGGAAATCGCGGCTGGAGTCGAAGCTCGGCGCGATGTCGGTGAAGAACTGATGGTGCGCCAGGGTGTGGCGCTTGTAGATGCCCATGAAACCGCGCACCGGGCGGTGCATGATGAAGCGGTGGATCCACCATTCGAACACGTTCGACAATGCGAAGGCGGCCGGGATCACCAGGAATTCGTAACCTGCGGGATGCGCGATCTGGCGGGCGGCGACGAAGATCACGCCGGCGCCGATGGCGAAGATCAACGCGACATGCACCCAGCCGGAATAGGCGCGGGCGATGCGGGCGCGAAAATCGGCGCGGAACGCGGACTGTCGGCGGCTGATCGTGGAGGCGGACATCGGATCCTCCTGATGGTTTTGCCGGCGATCATAGCGCAGCGGGGCGGACGGCCCAACCCCGGGGGCTTAGCGCCCCCTTGGTTAAGCGCTCCACACTCAGCGCCACGGCGCGCGGACCCGCAGCACCACCATCCAGGGATAGCGCGTGTCCAGCACCACCCTGTCCGGCCCGGCCAGCCTGCCGTCCGCGGTCACCGGCACGTGCTTCATCGTCACCGCGTTGTCGACGTTGCCGCCGAGCACGGCGATCTCCGGCGCCGTCGCGCCCGGCTGTGCGGTCGCCACGACGAAATCGCAATGGGCGGGGAAGCGCCCGGCGGGAAGCTGATCGTAGGTGATCCCGGACGCCCGGTCACGGCCCAGGCAGATCAGGTCGCCGCGGTGCGGGGCGTAGGCGTCCGGGCGCTCCGCCACCACCAGCCAGCCGTGCGCCCGATGTTCCGCCATCTCCTTGGCGATGTCGATATAGGTTGCGTGCGCGTCGGAATAGGGAAAGCGCGACCCGGCGCCGGCGATGCGCATCACGTACGAAACGAATGCGGCGGACCAGGCGTAGGTGCCGTTCACCGCGGCGGGAAACACCTGGCCGGCGGCGTCGTGCTTGCCGGTCCAGCGGGATTCCGGGGTGCCGGCGTTCATCCCCAACCACCAGTATTCACCGACCCGTTGCCACAGGCCGGGCATCCGCTCCGGCATCGCGTCGGGGGCCTGCGGCGGCAAGGTGCCGGGCGGGGCGTCATCCACGGGGTCGCCCCAGAGCCGCCATTCGCGCAGCGCGATCGCGACGATGGTGCGCCGGGTGATCGGCTGGTAGGGGAGCCGCGCGAAGGGCGGCACATGGGCATCGGGCGCAACGGCGCAGGCACCGAGTGCCGCGAGCAGGAGCAGCGGTGCTAGCCGGCGGACAGGCGGCATCGGCGGCGGGGGATCCGAGCGTGGGATGGGGCACGCGGATCAGGCCCCGGATTGCCGGACCGGCGCAAGCCCGGCGGACGGTCGCGCGCCGTGCGACCGTCCGCCGGTTGCCGCACTCAGCGCCGCGCGGTGCGGCGCCGCCGCCAGCCGAAGCTGGTCACGCCGGCAAGCCCGATCAGCCCAGCCACCAGCAGCGAGTCGGACCCGGGTTCCGGCACTGCGGCGTACACCCCGATGCAGCCGCCGGGGCAGATCGAGTTGCCTGCGCCCGCGCCCAGCGGCACGAACAGCTCGTTCGACACCGGATCGACCGCGACCGAATGTGCGCCCGTCGCGGTGGTGATGCTGCCGAGGAACGCGTCGTTCGCAGCGTTGATGATGCCGAGCTGCCCAGCGGCGGAATCGGTGACGAAGAACAGGTTGTTGCTGGGATCGAAGGCAACCTCGTCGGCGCCGCTGAAGGGAATGGTCGCGATCACGGCCCCCGCACCACCGTTGGCGGTGGGGTCAAACACGATCGTCTGGCTGCCCGCGGCGCCGCACCCGATCAGGAGCTGGTTGCCGTTCCCCTTCACGAGACCTGTGGGGCCGCAGGCGCCGATATGGAAGCTCGCCAGGTCGAAGGTCTGGATCACCGCGCCGGTGAGCGGATTGATCTCGGCGATACCGCCCGGATCACCGGTGGCCCCGATCTGCGGGATCGAGGTGTAGAATTTGTCGTTGCTCGGCATCCACACTGATTGTTCGATGCCGCCGGTCGCGTTGGGCGTGCCGCTGCTTCCGTTGAGCACGGTCTGCGCCACCACGGTATGGGTCGACGCGTTGATCAGGCTGACGTACGGGGAGGGTGTCGCGGCGTCGTTTGCCACGATCAACCGGTTGTCGGTCGGGTCGAAAGCCATCTCGTCGGCGCGTGAATTGGAGGGGGTGCCGGTGGAGATGATCGTTGCGGGCGTATAGGTCGTGCCGCTGACGTTGAACACGTGCACCGTGCTGTCGCCGTCGCCTGCATAAAGTTGGTTGTTCGCGACCAGAACGCCGTTTGGCCCGGAGATATCGGGGCTTGATTTCGCCCCGGAGAACGAGCCCGTGCCGACCTGAGTGACGACGGAGTTGGTCGCGGACGACAGCACGTCGACCGTGTTGTTGGAACGGTCGGCCAGGTAGTAGTTCTGCGTATTGCCGTCGAAGTAGCTGATATCGAAGGCGGTCAGTTGACCCCCTGTTGTGTTGCTGCTGGTGGCCGGGATGTCGATGGTGGTGAGCAGGCTATAGGGTACCGCCAGGGCGGGAACGGCCCCGAGGCCGAGCACGCCGAGGCAGCCCGCCGCCCATGGCAGCAGGCTGCGCCGCAAGCGCCGTGTGTTGTGCATCGAACAATCTCCTCCGTTGCGGATTCGCATCTCTGCGTCCGTCTTTTGCACCCGTCCTCAAGGCCGTTGCCCGACAGCGGCTGGCAGCGCCGTTCCCGTACGTCGCAACGGATGCAACCTACCGCCTTTTGTGCGGCAAAGGGCGCCACCTCGCGGGGACGTGAAATTCCGGATATCTGCCGGTAACGTGCGCTGCGCCGCGGCACGGCGCGGGGGCGTTGGCAGCGGCGTCGCCGGCTCCCGATATCGTGAAGATGCCGCGGGCGACGCGATCGACCACACGTACCCGTGAGCATGAAGCTACAGGCCGCCGGCGGGGAAGCGCCGTCGCCCCGGTATGGTGCGGGATCAAGACGGTCGGCCTGCGCCCCCTTGCGTTGACGCTGCCGGGAGCCGGTCCTGCCCCGACCGAACTCCCGTCTCCGTCCGATATGTTCCGAATCCGGACAGGACAGAACGGCACCATTACGGTGCGGCGTCACTTTTCTGTCAAGCGGCGGCACCTTCATAGTAGAGTTTCATCGGAATCGCTACATCGGAGCCGGGTAGTCTCACGGCCTTACCCGGGGCCCATATTTCCTGTCGTGGCCGAGGCCCTCGTCAGACGAGCCGGCGTGCGCGGTGGAACTGACCTGAGATCGGAACGGAATGCCTGGGATTCATCCTCCGCAGCGTCCCCTGTTCGTATCCTGGCATCCCGACAGGCCGCCCTGCACCTTGCTGCTGATCGTCATGGTGCTGCTCGGCTGCGCCGCCCTGCCGCGGGGAGCCCGGGCACAAACCCCGTCGCCGCTCGCCGAATGGCAGTATTCCGCCGGGGTTCCCCTGCGCGAACTGTTCACGCCGACGGCGCCTCGGTGGCAAATCGAGCTTGGCGCGGCAACCTCGGTCGCGCCCCTGTACGATGGCGCGCAGCGCTACCGGGTGATGGGCGGTCCCACCATCGATATCCGCTATCGCGACCGGTATTTCGCTTCCACCGGCGAAGGCATCGGCGCGAACCTGCTGCGCGGCCGGAATTGGCGGGTGGGCATCGCGCTCACCTACGATCTGGGACGCCGGGCAGCCGATTACGCCAGCCATCTGCACGGGCTCGGCAACATCTCGCCGGCGTCGGTGGCGAAACTGTTCGGTGAATATGTGATCTCCAAGCAATTCCCGCTGGTGCTGCGCGCCGACATAAGGCGCGATCTCGGCGGGGCCGACGGCTGGATCGGCGATGTGGGCGCCTATATGCCCATGCCGGGCAGCTCGCGGGACTTCTTCTGGTTCGCTGGCCCTACTGCGACTTTTGCGGATGCCAACGACATGAATGGTTGGTTCGGCATCACCCGGGCACAATCCGTGCTGTCCGGCTACGCCCCCTACAAGGCGGACGCAGGGCTCAGGTCGTTCGGATTCGGCGTGAGCGGCGTATGGTTCTTCCGCAAGCACTGGTTCCTGAACGCCGACGTCGCAGTCGAACAACTGGTCGGCAGCGCCGCGCGCAGCCCGATCACCGAAAGCGCGACCAACGGGGTGCTCGACCTCACGATCGCCTACCAGTTCTGAACGTTGCCGGACTTTGTGGGCGGACTCAGCCGACGCCCGGAAGCAGGCGTTGGCATCGGACCACTACCCCGTCTCGATCCGCAGCATCGTCGGCGGTTCCAGCACGGCATCGAGCGCGCCGATGCGGTCGAGCGCGGCGCGCATCGCGCTCTCCCGCGTCTCGTGCGTGACCAGTACCACCGCCACCGTTTCCCCCGGCGCCCGGCCGCGTTGCAGCATACTCTCCAGCGACACCCCGTGGTCGCGCAGCACGGCGGCGACGTCGGCGATCACGCCGGGCCGATCGACCACCATCAGGCGCAGGTAGTAGCAACCGACATGCGCCGCGATCGGCACCGAGGGCGCGTCCGACAGCGCGCCCGCCGCGGCCCCCCAGACCGGTGTGGCGCGTCCGCGCGCGAGGTCGATCAGGTCCGCGACCACCGCAGACGCGGTCGGCCCGGCTCCGGCGCCGCGCCCTTCCAGCATCAGCCGGCCGACGAAATCGCCTTCCGTCACGACCGCGTTGTAGACGCCGTCGACCCGCGCCAGCGGCGCGTCCTCGGCGAGCAGGGCCGGATACACCCGCGCCGAAATCCCGTCCGACGTCGCGTGCGCGAGGCCCAGCAGCTTGATCCGGTAGCCGAGTTCCCCGGCGAAGCCGATATCCAGCGCCGAGATGCCGCGGATCCCCTCGATATGCACCGCGCCGAACGCGACCGGCCGGCCGAACGCCAGGGCAGCCAGGATCGCGAGCTTGTGCGCGGCGTCGATGCCGTCGATGTCGAACGACGGGTCCGCCTCGGCGTAGCCCAGGCGTTGCGCATCGCCGAGGATTTCGGCGAAGTCGCGCCCCTCGGCGCGCATGCGGGTCAGGATGTAGTTGCAGGTCCCGTTCAGGATGCCGCTGATGCGGGAGATCCGGTTGCCCGCCAGGCCCTCGCGCACCGCCTTGATGACCGGGATGCCGCCGGCGACAGCGGCTTCGAACGCGAGCGCCACGCCGGCGGCTTCGGCGGCGCGCGCCAACTCGGCGCCATGCACGGCGAGCATCGCCTTGTTCGCCGTCACCACCGGGCGGCGGGCGGCGAGCGCGGCTTCGACCAGGGCGCGGGCGGGACCGTCGGCGCCGCCGATCAGCTCCACCACCACATCCACGTCCGGGTCGGCGGCGAGCGCCACCGGATCATCGTGCCAGCGCAGGCCGGCCAGCGACACGCCACGGTCACGGTCGCGGGTGCGCGCCGACACCGCGGTGACCGCGATCCGCCGCCCCGCCCGCGCCGTCACCACGTCGGCATTGGCGGCGAGCAGGGCCAGCACGCCGGCGCCGACCGTGCCGAGGCCGGCAAGGCCGACCCGCAGTGGCGGGCTCATGCCGAGGTGTGCGCGAGCGCGGGTTCCGCCTGGTTCGATCCGGCCTGGAGGAAGCCGCGGATCGACCGGCAGGCCTGGCGCAGCCGGTGCGTGTTCTCGACCAGGGCGATGCGCACGAAGCCTTCCCCGTGCTCGCCGAAGCCCAATCCCGGGGCGACCGCGACCTTGGCCCGTTCCAGCAGCAGCTTGCTGAATTCCACGCTGCCGAGGGAGGCGTAGCGCGGCGGGATCGGCGCCCAGGCGAACATCGAGCCTTCCGGCGACGGCACGTCCCAGCCGGCGGCGGCGAGGCCGCGGATCAGCACGTCGCGCCGTTCCTTATACAGCGCGCGCATCTCCGCCACGCAGTCCTGCGGCCCGTTCAGCGCCGCCGTGGCGGCGACCTGGATCGGCGTGAAGGCGCCGTAGTCGAGATAGGATTTCATCCGCCCCAGCGCCGAGATCAGGCGCGGATTGCCGGCGGCGAACCCCATCCGCCAGCCCGGCATGGAATAGGTCTTGGACATCGAGGTGAACTCGACCGCGATGTCCTTCGCCCCTGGGATCTGCAGCAGGGACGGCGGCGGGGTGTCGCCGAAATAGATCTCGGCATAGGCGAGATCGGACATGACCCAGATTTCGTGCCGGCGGGCGAAGGCCACGATCTCCCGGTAGAAATCGAGGTCCGCGAGATAGGCGGTGGGGTTGGATGGGAAGTTCACGATCAGCGCAGTCGGTTTCGGTACCGAATGACGCACGGCGCGATCGAGCGCGCGCAGCATGTCCTCATCCGGCGCGGCGGGGACCGAGCGCACCGCGGCGCCGGCGATGATGAAGCCGAACTGGTGGATGGGGTAGGACGGGTTCGGCACCAGGATGGTATCGCCCGGGGAGGTGATGGCCGACGCCAGGTTCGCGAGGCCTTCCTTCGAGCCGAGGGTGGCGATCACTTCGGTTTCCGGATCGAGATCGACATCGAACCGGCGGCGGTAGTAGGCGGCCAGCGCGCGGCGCAGGCCGGGGATGCCCTTGCTCACGGAATAGCGGTGGGTGCGCGGGTCCTGCACCGCCTCGATCAGCTTGGCAACGATATGCGGCGGGGTGGGGCCGTCGGGATTGCCCATGCCGAGGTCGATGATGTCCTCCCCGGCGGTCCGGGCGCGTGCCTTGGCGGTGTTCACTTCGGCGAACACGTAGGGCGGCAGGCGGCGGATGCGGTGGAACTCTTCGGGCATGGGAAACTCTCGGGTGGGAGGGGCGCCGGGCGGCGCGCGGGGAAGCCGGACGCAGGGCGGGGCGCGCGCCGACCCCGGCGCGAGACATCCCGCGCCAGCCCGTTCTTAGGCCAATCCGGCCGGAGCCGGAAGGGACGGAGGGCGTCGCCGCGGCTTCTCCCCCCGTCGCGACGGGGCTAGCATCGCTCGACCGGCACGGAAGGAAACAGCCATGACCGAAGCGGCCCAGTTGCGCGCCCTGCTCAGGAGGCCGGAGATGATCGTCGCCCCCGGCGCCTACGACGGGCTGACGGCGAAGCTGGTGGAGCAGGCGGGCTTTCCCGTCGTCTACATGACCGGCGCCGGCACCGCCGCCGCCGCCGGCTATCCGGATTTCGGGCTGCTGAGCATGACCGAAATGGTGGAGAACGCGGCCCGCCTCGCCCGCTCCGTCCGCATCCCGGTGATCGCCGACGCCGATACCGGCTACGGCAACGAGCTGAACGCCTTCCGCGCGGTGCAGGAATACGAACGCCGCGGCGTGGCGGGCATCCATATCGAGGACCAGGTGTCCCCCAAGCGCTGCGGCCTTCTGGACCAGAAGGAGATCGTGCCGCGCGAGGACTGGATCGCCAAGCTGCGCGCCGCCTGTGCCGCCCGCCGGGACGCCGATTTCGTGGTGATCGCGCGCACTGATTCCCGTGCGGTGGCAGGGTTCGAGGAAGCGGTGGCGCGCGCCAATGCGGCGCTGGAGGCCGGCGCCGACCTCGCGTTCCTGGAGGCGCCGGAGACCTTGGAGGAGGTGGCGGCGGTGCCGCGCCTGGTGCACGGGCCGTGCCTGCTGAACGTGGTGCATCGGGGCAAGACGCCGGCGCTCGATCTGCGGGATGCGGCGCAGATGGGGTACCGGGTGGCGATCGTGCCGGGGCTGCTGTTCAAGGCCGCCATTGCCGCGTGCGATACGGCGCTGGCGGCGTTGGCGGCCACGCATCGGCATCCGGAGGGGCCGACGGACATGACGGTGCGGCAGGCGTTCGACCGGGTGGGGGCGCGGGAGTGGGACGCGCTGCGCACGCGGTTCCGGGATGGGGAGGGGGTGCCGCGGGCGGCGGAGTAGGGGGGGTGGCGCGTGCGCTGACCGTCCCGGCGCGCCGGCCGATCAAGCCGATCTACATCCGGCGGTTCGTCCGGCTGATCGAGAGCGTGCGAGGCGATGATGGCTGATCCCGAATACCGTTTCACGATCCGACCGCTGACCGAGGACGAGGGCGGCGGCTACCTGATCGAATACCCCGACCTGCCGGGCTGCATGTCGGACGGGGCGACGATCGCGGCGGCGATCGGCAACGGAAGCGACGCGCAGCGCGCCTGGATTGCGGCGATGCGCGAGGCCGGTCGACCGGTGCCCGCCCCCCTCGGCGGAGGCCGAGGGCTACAGCGGCAAGTGTCAGCTTCGCACGCCGAAATCGCTGCATCGGCATCTGGCGGAGCGGGCGTGACGGGAGGGCGTGAGCCTCAATACTCTGGCCGTCACTTTGCTGGCGCAGGGGTTGGGGGAACGGACGGCGCGCGAGGCCTGAAACTGGTCCGCCGGCGGCGGGGCGGGGGCGTTCAGGTCGCGGCTGCGGCGGTTCGGGCACGCACGCCGAGGACCTCGATCGCGACGACCTGGCCGCTCGGATCGATGTCCAGCAGCACCCCGGGGGCGACTTCGCGTGTCTCGGCGATGGCGCGGCCTTTGGGGGCGAGGCGCAGGTGGAAGGCATCGGCTTCCGGATCGTAGACGGTGGTGATCATCGGCGCGCGATCACGCGGCGCGGCCCGGCTTGTGGCGGGCGGCTTCCAGATCGTGCGCGGTTTGCAGGTTCATCCAGAACTCGGCGCTGGTGGCGAAGCGGCGTGCGAGCCGGAGGGCGGTCTCGGCGGTGATCGCGCGGGTGCCGTTGACGATCGCGGTGATGCGGTTCGCCGGCACGGCGAGGTCGCGGGCGAGGGAGCGGGCGGAGAGGTGCATCGGGTCCATGAATTCGGCGCGCAGGACCTCGCCGGGGGTGACGTTCGGGAGGGGGCGCCGGTGAGGTCGAGGGTGGCGAGCGCGGCGCGGGGGATCAGGTCGGGCATGGTGCGCTCCTTCGGCGCTAGTCCCATGATAGTCGTATGGACCAAACCGCTGCTTTCGGGCCACCGATTTCTCCGGGTTTTCGGGCTGCGTTCCGGAGGGGTTTTCCGTATGACCCTGAATGTGCCCATGGTCGCGGGTCTGCCAGCCGACACCATCCCCTACGACCATGCAGTCAACGCCGCCGCGTGCCGTGCCGTATTGATCACTGCATGCTTGTCGCTACCACTGGTGCTGATCGACATGAGCCACCGCAACACCGCACGAACTCGCACCCAAGACAACAGCCGACCGCGCGGTAGAGGGGGCGGGGGTAGCAATGCCGGGCTTCAAAAATTTGGCTGAGGGACTGTGTTGTTCTTAGAGCCCACCCTGGGCTTGCAATGGGCGCGGGGGGTATCTGGTGGATTTCTAGAAGGCACGGTCTGTTTTTCCGGGGTCCCCGCGGGGCCTAGATGGAGATTGCGACGGCGCATCTGCCCATAAAGTTGCCTCCCATAGTGCAGCCGCGCACCTTCGATTCGGTCTCGTTCATGACCAGCCCATGCAGCGCCTCAATCCGCCCCGTCACCGTGCAGACCAACGCATTTTCCGACGGCGCGCCAAAGCCTAAATGGCTCACCAATTGGTCGACCTCGCCCGGGATCATAGGTCTAACATGAGGCATTAGCACGTCGCCGATTGCCGCTTCGCGGAAATGGATACGCAGCCGCACACCCATTTTGTCCGCACTGAAGAAGAGCGATCGTGCCTCTGACCCGATCTCGACATCTTCCCATCCCGGATGTGCGATCCAGTCGTTGTCCCGCATTTCGAACGTCTGGCGGCCGTCCAAGCCGCGGATTGAGAAGTTAAATAAGGATCGCCCCTGCGTGTCCTCCGAAATCCAGATCACCGGCGCGCCCTGCGCTTGGAGAACCACCGGGCATCCGACTACCATATTGCCACCGACAACAAAGACAGTGCAATCGCGTTTCCACTCAACCTGTCCCGCTACGGACGACCCCTTCGGCCCGCGCTGCTTCCATGCCCGCAAGTCCGCGACATCGAAGGCTGCGGAACGCTTATGGTGCCCAGCGCAGAGTGCAATCATTCCGTCCGGCCGATGGTGGTGTTCAACGTGCCAGGGTGGGTCGAAATGATGGTATTCGAGGTAGGGGTCCGTGCAGCCGGGGTGGGCGCAGATAAACCCCGTCTCGCGCCGCAGTCTGCCGCCTCACCTCGGCAGGAGGATTACGGGCCAAGTCACCATCGGCGGGCATAGAACCTCACAGGAGGCGGGTGGCATTTATGGGTGGCATACTTGGCGAGAGGACCAAAAATCTCTAACCGCTTCAATGCCGAATGGCACGAGCGCAAAGCTGGTGGAGCCAAGGGGAGTCGAACCCCTGACCTCCTGAATGCCATTCAGGCGCTCTCCCAACTGAGCTATGGCCCCATCGCGCCGGGAGGCGGCATATAGCCCGCCCCCCTCCGGCCGATCAATCCCCCCTCCGCCCGCGTCCGGCAGGCAGCAGCCGTGCGATCCGCCCGCCCAAGTTCCAGCCCCGGAACCCACCGCCCCGATGCCAGCCCCTCTGTTCGCCCCCAATCCCGAGCGCATCGCCACCACCAACGCCTGGGCCTTCCTCCGCCGCCTCGCCCCCACCGCCGCCGCGAGCACGGACGGCCCGGCGGTCTGGGCGGTCCTGCGCGCGGCGATCGCCGCCGATCCCCCGGCCACCGCCGCCGCCTTCGCCACCTTCGCCGACTGCCCCGCCGCGCCCGCCCGCCGCGCCCTGCCGCCCGCCGCGGCCCTGGTCCTGCACCCACCCACGGACCACGCCGTCGCCGCCACGGACCGGTGCCCCCCGCCCCCCAACCTCCCCGCCGCGCTCGCCGCTGCCCTGGCCCGCCCATGGGACCCGGCGCGCCTGCTCGCCGCCCGCGCCGCCCTGCTGCTGCACGCCGACCTGCGCCCGGACGACATCGTGCTGCTCGCCGGCGTCCCCCCCGACGCCTGGCTGCCCGCGCTCGCCGACGGCACCACCCTGATCGTCGCCACCACCACCCCGGCCCGCCTGCTGCCGCTCGCCGCCGAGACCGGCGCCACCGTGCTCGCCGCTCCCGCCGGCTGGATCGCCGAGGCCGCGTTTCCCCGCCCCGACCGCCCGCAACTCGCGGCCTTGCGCAGCGTGATCGCGCTCGGCGGCCCGATGGCCCCGGCGGCGCGGGCGCGGGTCTATGCGTGGATCAAGCCGGACGTGATGCTGCTCGCGCAGGCCGGGGACCGCTGGTGGGGCAACCCGCTGTCGCCGGTCCACGCGCGACCGGCGGCCGAGCGGGCGGTGTTTCGCGACCCGATGCCGGGGCGCTGAGTCTCGCTGAATGGACGAAACGCACGTCGCCCCCGGTGCGGGAGACGCCGCATGCGGGATCGTGCCGCGCGGCCTCCACCCACCCCGCGCGGTCCGCTACGCGTCCCAAGCCCCCGCAAGGGGGGAGGGAGAAGGCGGTTCAGGCCGCCGCGCGCACGTCTGGGCCGATCGCTACCGCGGCCTCGGTCTTCGAGCGCAGTTCCTCCAGCGTCACCTCCGGCGCCAGCTCGATCAGGGTCAGCCCCGGCCGGCCCGACCGCGAACACGCCGAGACTCGGTGATCACCAGATCGACCACGCCGGCCCCGGTCAGCGGCAGGGTGCAGTGGTGCAGCAGCTTCGGCTTGCCGCCGGCGGTGTGCTCCATCAGCACCACCACGCGGCGCACGCCGGCGACCAGGTCCATCGCGCCGCCCATCCCCTTCACCATCTTGCCGGGGATCATCCAGTTCGCGAGGTCGCCGTTCTCCGCCACCTGCAGCGCGCCCAGGATCGAAATATCGATGTGCCCGCCGCGCACCATGGCGAAGCTCGCGGCGCTGTCGAAGAAGCTGGTGGTCGGCAGCTCGGTCACCGTCTGCTTGCCGGCGTTGATCAGGTCGGCATCTTCCTCGCCCTCGAACGGGAACGGCGCCCATGCCCAGCATGCCGTTCTCGGAATGCAGCTGGATCGACATGCCGTCGGGGATGTGGTTCGCCACCAGCGTCGGGATGCCGATGCCGAGGTTGACGTAGAAGCCGTCCCGCAGCTCGCGCGCGGCGCGGGCGGCCATCTGATCGCGGGTCCAGGCCATGCTCGTCTCCTCCGTCAGTACCGCTTGCGCACGGTGCGCTGCTCGATCCGCTTGTCCACGGTCTCCAGCAGCACGATGCGATTGACGAAGATGCCCGGCGTGATGATGTGGTCGGGATCGATCTGGCCGGGCTCGACCAGCGTCCTCCACCTCCACCACCGTCACCTTCGCCGCGGTGGCCATGATCGGATTGAAGTTCCGCGCGGTCTTCCGGTAGATCAGGTTGCCCTCCGGGTCCGCCTTCCAGGCATGGATGACCGCGAGGTCGGCGCGCAGGCCGCGCTCCATCACGTAGGTCGCGGCCGTCGAAGACCTTGCGTCTCCTTGCCCTCGGCGATCTGCGTGCCGGCGCCGGTCGCGGTGTAGAAGGCCGGGATGCCGGCGCCGCCGGCGCGGATGCGCTCCGCCAGCGTGCCTTGCGGGTTGAACTCGATCTCCAGCTCGCCGGCCAGGTACTGCTGCGCGAAGGTTGCGTTCTCGCCGACATAGGAGCTGATCATCTTGCGGATCTGCCGTGTCTGCAGCAGCAGGCCGAGCCCGACGTCGTCGATCCCGGCGTTGTTGGAAACGACCGTCAGGTCCTTCACCCCGCTGTCGCGGATCGCCTCGATCAGCGCGCTGGGAATGCCGCACAGGCCGAAGCCGCCGGACATGATCGTCATGCCGTCGCGCAGCACCCCCGCCAGCGCCGCCGTGGCGTCCGGATAGAGCTTGTTGACCGCCATGCCGCACCTCCCGCACCGCCGGCAACCTGCCATCGCCGGCAGTCGCTCACAAGCGGGGATCGGCGTCCCCCGCCCCGAGTCGCCCGTCCGCCAGCCGCACCACCCGCGCGCAGCGGGCGGTCAGCGCCGGGTCATGGGTGATCAGCAGCAGCGCCGCCCCCGCCTCCGCACACAGGCGGAACAGCAGCGCCATCACCACGTCGCCGGTTTCCTGATCGAGGTTCCCGGTCGGCTCGTCGGCAAGCAGCAGCGCCGGGCGCGAGGCCAGCGCGCGAGCCAGCGCCACCCGCTGCTGCTCGCCGCCCGAGAGTTGCGTGGGCAGATGGCGCAGCCGGTGCCCCAGCCCCACCGCGTCCAGCAGCCGCGCCGCGACCTGCGCCGCGTCCCGCCGGCCGGCGAGTTCCAGCGGCACCGCGACGTTCTCCGCCGCGGTCATGCCCTGGATCAGGTGAAAAGACTGAAACACGATGCCCACGTGGTCGCGTCGCCAGCGCGCCAGCGCATCCTCGTCGAGCCCGGTCAGTTCCCGCCCGGCGAACTCCAGGCTGCCGGAAGTCGGCCGTTCCAGGCCGGCGAGCAGCATCAGCAGGCTGCTCTTGCCGGACCCGGACGGTCCCACCAGCCCGACCGTCTCGCCAGCCGCCAGGTCGAGATCGACGCCGCGGAGAATATTGACCGGTCCGGCCGCGGCGGGCAGGGTCAGGCACAGGCCCCGAGCGCGCAGGAGTAGCGCGGCGGGGGACGTGGACGGCGGAGTTGGCTCCATGGCGGCAGCATATGGCCCCCGCGCCGGCGGACGGAAGGTCGTGCGCAGCCTAGGGATCGGCTCGATGCTGGCGCAGGCCGGGGCCGGGCTCGGCGCCAGATGGTGCACCGCCCTCTGTCTGGCCGTGCTCTGCGTGGCCCCGCTCTGCCTGGTGCCCTTCCGGCCGGCCGCCGCAGCCGCGCCAGGGGCGACGCCCCCAGGGGCCGCAGCACCGGGACCAGCGCCGGGGGCGAGACCAGCGACAGCACAGGCGACCGCAACGGTGGGGACCGCACCGGTGCGGCTGGTCGTGCTGGGGAATTCGCTGTCCTCCGGCTACGGCCTGCCGCATGCCGACAGCTTCGAGGTCCAGCTTGCGGCCGCCCTCGCCGCGCAGGGCGCGCGGGTGCGGATCGTCGATGCGGCAGTATCGGGCGATACCTCGGCGGACGGGCTCGCACGGCTCGATTGGGTGCTGGACGGGCTGCGCGACGGGTCGGGGCCGCTGGCCGCGCTGGTGGAACTCGGTGCCAACGACGGGCTGCGCGGCCTGCCGGTGGCCGACATGCGGCGCAACCTGGCCGCGATCCTGGACCGGCTGGCGGCGCGGCACATCCCGGTGCTGCTCGCCGGCATGTATGCGCCGCCCAACATGGGGCCGGGCTACGAGCAGCGGTTCCGGGCGGTCTACGCCGCGCTCGGCGCGCGTCCGGGGGTGATCTACGAACCGTTCTTCCTGGCCGGCGTGGCGCGGGTGCCGGGGCTCGTGCAGGCAGACGGGCTGCATCCGAATCCGGCCGGCGTGCACCGCGTGGTGGCGGAAGTTCTGCCCTATGTGCAGCGCCTGATTGCGCGCGCGGAAACCCCCACCGCCGGCAGGACGGCGCGCGAATGAGGCTGTTCGTCGCCATCGACCTGCCGTGGGAATTGCGCGAGCGGCTGGCCCTGCTCGCCTGGCGCGGCATACCCGGCGCGCGCTGGGTGCAGGCGGAGAATTTCCACCTGACCTTGCGCTTCATTGGCGAGATCCAGAGTTGGCAGGCTGAGGAGATCGACCACGCGCTCGCCGCCCTGCGCGGACGGGGATTCCCGCTGACCCTGGCGGGGGTGGGCACGTTCAGCAAGGCCGGGCGCGCCACGCAGCTCTGGGTGGGGGTGGAGCGTAGCCCGCAGCTCGATCACCTGCGCGCCAAGATCGAGACCGCGTTGCAGCGGGTCGGGCTGCCGGCCGAGCGGCGGCGCTTCGTGCCGCACATCACCCTGGCGCGGCTGGACAATGCGGCGGAGACCAGGCTGGCGGCGTTCGTGCAGCAGCACAACCTGTTCCGCGCCGAGCCGGTCGCAGTGGAACATTTCACCCTGTTCAGCTCCCGCCTCGGCAAGGAGCAGGCGGTCTACATGGCGGAGGCGGAATATCCGCTCGGCTGAACGCGCCGGGCCTGGCCGGCGAGAAAGAAACCGCACTGCCCCGTGGACGTTGCCGGATGCGTTCCGCCCCGTTCGCGCCGATTTGCCCGTTCAACCGATTGCCTCGGCCGGCGGGCTTGACGCCGCCGCGGCCGGCCGGCGACACCGGTGGCCCGCAACAGGCGTCCCGCACCGATGCCCGCACCGATGATCGACCTCTTCCCCGCCCCCGCCGCGCTGCCGCCAGGGCGGCGCGTCTACGCGGTGGGCGACGTGCATGGCTGTGCCGGGCAACTTGCCGCGCTGCACGCCGCGATCGCCGAGGACCTGGCGCACCGCCCGGTGGCGTCGCCGCTGCTGCTGCATATCGGCGATTATGTCGATCGCGGCTCGGACAGCGCCGGGGTCATAGCCTGCCTGCTCGCCGGCCCCGTCCTGCCGGCGGAGGTCGAGGTGGTGAACTTGATGGGCAACCACGAACGCACCATGCTGGACGCGCTGGACGGCGACCGCGCCGCCGGCACCGACTGGCTGTTCCAGGGCGGCCGGTCAACCCTGGAAAGCTACGGCATCGATCCGGATGGCCCGCGCGAGGCCTGGGCGCCCGGCCTGCCGCCGGAGCATCTCGCGTTCCTCCGCGGCCTCGCACTGCGGCGCGCCGAGGGGGGTTATCTGTTCGTGCACGCCGGCGTCCGTCCCGGCGTCCCGCTGGACGCGCAGGCGCCCGAGGACCTGCTGCGCATCCGCCAGCCCTTCCTCTACACCGAACAGAAGCTGGGCGCGGTGGTGGTGCACGGCCACACGCCGGTGAAAGCCCCGGTGGTGCGGGACAATCGGATCGGGATCGACACCGGGGTGGTGTTCGGCGGCAAGCTGACCGCAGTGGTGCTGGAGGGGACGACAGTCGGATTCCTGGCCGTCTAGCCGGGATGGCGCGGGCAGCCGCACCGGGTGCGTGCAACCGGAGGTATCGACAACCGTCTACCCAGGGCGCCCCATCTCGGTTAGACGGAAGCCGTCCGGCCATTTCGGGCGTGTGACGGGAACGGCGGGGACGTATCATGGTTCTGCATCGAAACCTGCTCAGGGCGGCATGCACCCTGCGGTGCGTCCTGCCGGCCGCGCTGGTGCTGGCGGGTGCAGGATCGGCGGCGGCCCCGGCGGCCGGAGCCGCGCCAACCGCCCCACCCGTGGCACCGCCTGCATCGGGCATCGCCCTGGTGATCGGCAACGCCAGTTATTCCGCCTTGCCGCCGCTGCCCGCCTGCGCGCTGTCGGCCCACGCCGTCGCCGCGGCGTTGCGCCGCCTCGGCTTCCAGGTGATCGAACGCGAGGATGGGGCACTGGGCCAGGTCGACGGCGTGATCGGCGACTTCTCCAGCCGGCTCACGGCGGCCCCGGCTGCGCCCGCCTTCGCCTATCTGTGCGGCTATGCCGTCGGCCTCGGCGGGCGCAGCTTCTACCTCCCGGCATCCGCCACCCTGGCACGGCCGACCGACGTGCTGACCCAGGGTGTGCTGGTCGCGCCGCTGCTGCGCGTGCTGGCGTCGCGTTCGCGCGCCGGCGTGCTGGCGCTCGACCTCGCGGCGCGGCCGGACGTGCCGGGACCGCCCGATCTCGGCATCTCCGGGACCGGGCCGGTGCCCGCGCCGCTCGGCCTGATCGTGGTGCGCGAGGCGGCCGCCGCCGACGCGCCCACGCCGCTTGCCACCGGCCTGGTGGCCGGGCTGGCGGGACCGCAGGTGGGGACTGATGCTCTGTTCACCGGGCTCGACGCCCGGCTTGCCAAGGCCGGTCCCGCTGCCATCGTCGTGACGCTGCATCCGCCGACGCCCGCGGATTTCCTGGCCGGAGCCCCCGTGCCGGCGCCGCCCGCGGCGAAAACAGCGGCGCAGACGCCCCCGGCCACGACACCCGCGCCGTCCGCCCAGGCCTCATCCCAGCCGGCCTCATCCCAGCCGGCCTCATCCCAGCCGGCCTCACCCCGGCCGCCGGCACCGCTGCCGGCGGAGGCCGATATGACCGATGCGCAGCGCCGGCAGGTGCAGACCGCGCTCTCCGGCCTCGGCTATTATGACGGCACGGTGGACGGGATTTTCGGCCCCGACACCCGTGCCGCCATCCGCCGCTTCCAGCACGAGCTTCACGCGCCGATGACCGGCATCCTCACCGCCGGGCAAGCCACGACCCTCGTCACCCGTAACCTTCGGTAATCCCCCCATGGGCCTGCGCGCAAAGTTCAACCTGATGCTACTGGCGGCCTTCGTTATCGGGCTGGGGCTCGCCGCCTTCGTCTCCTGGCGGATCGTGCAGCGCAACGCACGGCGCGAGGTGCTGGCCGAGGCCGGCATCATGATGGCGCAGGCCGATGCGGTGATCGACTATACCACGCAGGAGATCGAGCCGCTGCTGGTCGACCAGCAGAAGCTGCGCTTCCTGCCGCAAAGCGTGCCGTTCTTCGCCGCCGAGGCCAACCTGCGCGCGCTGACCAAGAAATTCCCCGACTACACCTTCAAGGAAGCCGCGCTCGATCCTACCAATCCGGCCGACCGCCCGACCGAGTGGGAAGCCGCGATCATCGCCGAGCTGCGCCAGAACCCGACCCTGACCAAATTCGTCAGCACCCGCGACACGCCGCAAGGACCGATCCTGTCGCTCGCGCATCCGGTGCGGATCGACACCAAGGACTGCCTGACCTGCCATTCCACCCCCGCCGCGGCGCCGCCGGCGATGATCGATCTGTACGGCAGCAAGAACGGGTTCGGCTGGACGCTCGGCAGCGTGCAGGGCGCGCAGATCGTCTCGGTGCCGATGCGGGTTGCGCTCGCCCGCGCCAACCGGCTGTTCCTGTTCTACCTGGTCGGGCTGGCGGCGGTGTTCGCCCTGACCCTCCTGCTGCTGAACCTGCTGCTGCACTATGTTATCATTCGTCCGGTGCGCCGGATGGCGGCGATCGCGAGCGAAGTGAGCCTCGGCAACGCCGACGCGCCGGAGTTCGAGGTGCGCGGGCATGACGAGATCGGCTCCCTCGCGCAGTCGTTCAACCGCATGCGGCGCAGCCTGGTGAACGCCATGAAGATGCTGGAAGGCTGAGGACATTTCCCATCCCGACGCACCTCTTCCCCCCGCGATCGGCCGCTACCGGGTGGAAGCGGTGCTCGGCCGCGGCGCCATGGGGGTGATCTACCGGGCGCATGACCCGGTGATCGACCGCACCGTGGCGCTCAAGCTCGTCCGCGCCGACCTGCTGGAGGGCGAGGAGCGCGAGGAGTTCCTCGCCCGCTTCCGCCAGGAAGCGCAGGCCGCCGGCCGCTGCATGCATCCGAACATCGTCACCATCCACGATTTTGCGCTGCACGACGGCAACCCGTTCCTCGCGATGGAATACGTCCAGGGCGACAGCCTGGCCGCGGCGCTGCGCCGGACGGGACGCTTCACCCCGGCGGCGGCGATCGCGGTGATGGCGCAGGTGCTGGATGCGCTGGGCGCGGCGCATGCGCTCGGGATCGTGCATCGCGACATCAAGCCGGCGAACATCCTGCTGCTGGCCGACGGCCGGGTGAAGGTGACGGATTTCGGCATCGCGCGCATCGATACCGCGGGGATGACCCTGGCCGGCACGGTGCTCGGCACGCCGAGCTACATGTCGCCCGAGCAGTGCCGCGGCGATCCGGTGGACGGGCGCAGCGACCTGTTTTCCGCCGGCGCGGTGCTGTTCGAACTGCTGAGCGGCGAGCGGCCATTCCCCGGCCGCACCTTCACCGCGATCACGCAGGCGCTGATGGACCCGGCGCCGATCGAGCCGGGGGCGCGGCTCGCCGGGCAGCCGCCGGCGCTCGTGGCGGTGGTGCGGCGGGCGTTGGCCAAGCGGGCGGAAGAGCGGTTCGCTTCGGCCGCGGCGATGGCGGCGGCGCTGCGGGCCGTGCAGGTGGGGACGGACGGCTTCCCGGCCGGCGACGTCACCCTGATGGTCGGCGGGGACACGACGCTCGATTCGCGGCGCCGCGGTCCGGGGACCGGCGGACCGGTGCGCACCGATCCGCTTGCCGACGATGCGGGCACGCTCGATCCGGCGACCCTGGCCACGATCGAGCGCCGGCTGGCCGGCCATGTCGGGCCGATCGCGCGGCATCTGGTGCGAGAGGCGGTGCACCAGGGCGGTTCGCTGGAAGACCTGTGCATGCGGCTGGGACGCAATATCGAGCGCGCGGAGGAGCGGGAGGCGTTCCTGCGCTCGGTCCTGCGCGGCCCGGGGACCGGGACGGGCTCCGGCACCGGCTCCGTGGTGCGGTCTGCCGCCGCGCCCGGCCTGCCGGCCGCAGTGCTGGAGCGGGTGCAGCGCGAGCTGACCCAGGTGGTGGGCCCGATCGCCCGGCTGCTGGTCGCGCGCGCCGCGGTGCAAGGCGGATCGGAGGCCGATCTGCGCCGGCGGCTGGCAACGCATATCACGAATGCCGCGGAACGCGCGGTGTTTCTCGGGCCGGACGCGTGAGCACCCGCGGCGGCTTCTTTACCTCTCCCGCACCGTGGGAGAGGTAACGTGCCCGGAGATCTGCGCGATGGCTTCCGGGCCTGACGATCCTGGGCTTGACGGCGGCAGCGCTCCTCCGCGACCGGGCACGGTCGCGCCAGACTGCCCGCGCCGGCGCGCCGCGTCCGCCCCTGCCGTGCCCATCCAACCGCCGAGGTGACCCAAGATGACCGCCCCACGCATCGTCCACGTCGGCAACATCGCCGTCGGCAACCACCTGCCGTTCGTGCTGATCGCCGGCCCGTGCCAGATCGAGATCGCGCGCCCACGCGCTGGAAGTCGCCGCCGCCCTGGCGGAGCTGTCGCGCGACGACCGGCGTGCCGGTGATCTACAAATCCAGCTTCGACAAGGCCAACCGCACCAGCGCTCGGCGCCGCGCGCGGCATCGGCATGGCCGAGGGCCTGGCGATCCTGGCCGAGGTGCGCGCCGCGCACCGGCCTGCCGGTGCTGACCGACGTGCACGACGCCGACCAGTGCGCGCCGGCGGCCGAGGCGGTGGACGTGCTGCAGATCCCCGCCTTCCTCTGCCGCCAGACCGACCTGCTGCTGGCCGCCGGCGCCACCGGCAAGCCGATCAACGTGAAGAAGGGCCAGTTCCTCGCGCCCTGGGACATGGCGCAACGTCGCGGCGAAGATCGCCTCCACCGGCAACCACAACATCCTGCTGTGCGAGCGCGGCGCCAGCTTCGGCTACAACACGCTGGTGAGCGACTTCCGCGTCGCTGCCGATCATGGCGCGCACCGGCTATCCGGTGGTGTTCGACGCGACGCATTCGGTGCAGCAGCCGGGCGGGCAGGGCGACGTCCTCCGGCGGCCAGCGCGAGTTCGCCCCGGTGCTGGCGCGCGCGGCGCTGGCGGTCGGCGTGCGCGGCGGTGTTCATCGAGACGCATCCCGATCCCGATCGCGCGCCCAGCGACGGGCCGAACATGATCCCGTTGCGCGAGATGCCGGCGCTGGTGGCGCGGTTGACGGCGTTCGACCGGTTGGCGAAGGGCGCGGCTGCCCCTTGAACCGCCACCCACGCGCGGCGCACAGTCGGCGCGGAGGATATGTAGGTCCATGACCGACCCGATCCGCATCGACCGGCGCGACGGCTGGCACCGGATCACCCTCAATCGGCCGGACAAGCTGAACGCGGCGAACGAGGCGATGCTCGCCGCCCTGCTCGCCGCCCTCGATGACGCCGCCGCCGATCCTGCCTGCCGCGCCCTGCTGCTGACCGGCGAGGGCCGCGGCTTCTGCGCCGGGCAGGAGCTCGGGCCCGCGGTCCTGCCCGGCCCCGACGGGCCGCCCGATCTGGAGCGCCTCGCCTCCAGCTACCATCACGAAGTCATCCGCCGCCTGCGGGCGCTGCCGATCCCGGTGGTCTGCGCGGTGAACGGCGTCGCCGCGGGCGCCGGGGCGAGCTTCGCGCTCGCCTGCGACATCGTGCTCGCCGCCCGCAGCGCGAGTTTCGTGATCGCCTTCGCCCGCATCGGCCTGGTGCCCGATTCCGGCGCCAGCTTCTTCCTCCCCCGCCTGATCGGCGAGGCGCGGGCGCGCGCGCTGGCGCTGCTGGCCGATCCCGTCCCTGCCGCCCAGGCCGAACTCTGGGGCCTGATCTGGCGCGTGGTGGACGACGCCGCGCTGGCCGCGGAGGCCGAGGCGCTGACGGCGAAACTCGCCGCCGGCCCGACCGCGGCCTATGCGCTGATCAAGCAGGCATTCGCCGCCTCGCCCAGCAACGACCTCGCCGCGCAGCTCGATCTGGAAGCGCGCCTGCAAGGCGCGGCCGGACGCGGGGCGGATTTCGCCGAAGGCGTGCGCGCCTTCTTGGACAAGCGCCCTCCCGTCTTCCCCCCGCCCGTCTTTCCCCCACCTGTCTTTACTGGTCGCACGGGATGAGCACCGATCCCGACGCCCTCGCCCGCGCCTGCGCGGAGGCGATGTGGGCGGAGGATCGCGCCAGCCCCGGCCTCGGCATGCAGCTCGAAAGCGTCGGCCCCGGCCGCGCCGTGCTGTCCATGACGGTGACCGAAACGATGGTGAACGGCCATGGTATCTGCCACGGCGGTTTCATCTTCATCCTCGCCAATTCCGCCTTCGCGTTCGCCTGCAACAGCCACGGCGAACGCGCGGTGGCGCAACACTGCGCGATCAGCTTCCTCCGCCCCGGCCGGCGTGGGGAGCACTTGCGCGCGGAGGCGGTGGAACGCATCCGCACCGGCCGGTCCGGCATCACCGACGTGCGCGTGACGGGCGGCGACGGCAGCGTGGTCGCCGAGCTGCGCGGCAACTCCCGCCTGACCGGCGGGCGGTTCTTCGAGACGGAGGGATAGGTGGCCGGCCAGGGATACGATCAGCGACACGATCAGGGATACGATCCGATCGAAACCGCCTCGCGCGACGAGATCGCCGCGGTGCAGACCGAACGCCTGGTCTGGACCCTGCGCCACGCCTACGCCAACGTACCGCACTACCGCGCAGCGTTCGACGCCGCCGGCGTACATCCGGACGATTTCCGCACTCTGGACGATCTGGCGAAATTCCCCTTCACCACCAAGCACGACCTGCGCGCGCACTACCCGTTCGGCATGTTCGGGCTGCCGCGGGAGAAGCTCGCGCGCATCCATGCCTCCTCCGGCACCACCGGGCGACCTACCGTCGTGGGCTACACCGCGCGCGACCTCGACACCTGGGCGGATCTCGTTGCGCGGTCGCTGTATGCCTCCGGCGTGCGGGCGGGGATGCTGCTGCACAACGCCTATGGCTACGGGCTGTTCACCGGCGGCCTCGGCCTGCACGCGGGGGCGGAACGGCTGGGCTGCACCGTGGTCCCCGTCTCCGGCGGCATGACCGAGCGCCAGGTGCGGCTGATCGCCGATTTCCGCCCCGACGCGATCAGCATCACGCCGAGCTACATGCTGTCGATCCTGGACGAATTCCGCCGCCAGGGGCTCGATCCGCGCGCGTCGTCACTCAAGATCGGCGTGTTCGGCGCCGAACCCTGGACTAACGCCATGCGCCGCGAGATCGAATCCGGGTTCGCCATGGATGCGGTCGATATCTACGGCCTGTCGGAAGTGATGGGCCCCGGCGTCGCCAACGAATGCGTGGAAACCAAGGACGGCCCGACTATCTGGGAGGATCATTTCTACCCCGAAGTCATCGACCCCGACACCGGCGCCGTGCTGCCGGAGGGCGCGTTCGGCGAACTGGTATTCACCACCCTGACGAAGGAAGCCATGCCGGTGGTGCGCTACCGCACTCGCGACCTCACCCGCCTGCTGCCCGGCACCGCGCGCACCATGCGGCGGATGGAGAAGGTGACCGGAAGGTCGGACGACATGCTGATCGTGCGCGGGGTGAACCTGTTCCCAACCCAGATCGAAGAACACCTGCTCGCGAGCGAGGTGCTGACTGGCCACTACCTGATCCTGCTCACCCGCGTGGGCCGCATGGACGAGGTGACGGTGCAGGTGGAGCACCAGCCGCATGTCACCGACACCGACCTCCTGGCCGCCGAATCGCTGGCCGTCGCCCGGCGCATCAAGGATACGATCGGGCTGACCCTGCGCATCGCCGTCGAACGCCCAGGCAGCATCGAGCGCTCGATCGGCAAGGCGCGCCGGGTGCTGGACCAGCGGGGGATCGGCTGAAACCAACCGGCCGAAGGTTCGGACTCTTCGCAAGCAACGCCAGGGGACGCTGCTGCCGAAGGATCAAGCATTGCGACCGTTGAGATGAGCCCGGGGGAACCGACGCGCGGGCGCCGGATCGCCCAGCACGCCCCGGCGGATCGCCTCCAGCGCCTGGCCGGCCGCCGCCACGTCGAATCCCGCGGACCGCGCCTGGCCGGCCGCCGCCAGCGCCGCACGCCGCGCCGGGTCGCGCGCCAACGCCAGCAGTGCCTGCACGATCCCCGCCGGGTCGTCGGGATCGACATAGACGGCCGCCTCGCCCGCCACCTCCGCCAGTCCGCCGCGGCGCGAGCAGATCAACGCCGCCCCCATCGCCAGCGCTTCCAGTGCGGCGAGGCCGAACGGCTCCTCCCACCAACTCGGCATCAGCACGATCGCGGCACGGCCCATCCATTCCAGCACCGCCGGATGCGGCTGGTAGCCCAGCATCTGCACGCCGGCCTGTGCCGGCGTCGGGCCGGCGGCGGCATAGCCGATGGCGTCGTCGACCGGGTTATGGCCGCGCGCGCCCAGCATCACCGCGCGCCAGCCGGGCAGGGCAGGCAGCGCCTCGGCGCAGGCGTGCACGAACAGATCCGCACCCTTCTCCACGATGGTGCGGCCGGCAAACAGGATCACCTTCTCGCGCGCCGCCGCCGGCAGGCCGGGCGGCAAGGCAGAGAGGTCGATGCAGTTGGGCAGCACGTCCACCGGGATCGGCGACGATCCCGCAACACCGTCCAGCAACCGCCCGCGCACCCACTCCGACACCGCGATCACGCCGGCCAGCCGGTGCAGCAGGCGGGACCGCTCGGCCGCGGTGTGCGCGTTTCGCATCGACTGCGGATCGTTGTGCAGCACCAATACCACTTTGGTCTCCGGCAGCCGCGCGGCCAGCATCAGCGCGATCACCGGGCGGTTGTGCACCTCCACCAGCGCCGGCCGCAGGCGGCGCAGCGCGCGCAGCACCGCACCCGGATAGCGCGCCCGCGCGCCCAGGCGCGGCAACGGCCAGGCCTGCACCGGAACGAAGGCGCGATCGGCGAACGGGGCCGCCGGACCGGCCTGCCCCAGCACCACGCTCCGAAACGACCCCGCAATGCCCGCCAGCCGGTGCACGATCAACCCGATCGCACCGACCACCGCCGGGCTGAATCCCTCCCCGCCCGGCAGCACCATGGCAACGAGCGGGCGAGGATCGCCGGGCGCTCCCGATGCGCTCACGAGGCCAGCAGATGCAGCCGCTTGCGCAGCCCGTCCTCGGCCCGCTGCAGCCGCCGGCGCAGCAGCGCGCCGAACGGCAGTTCACTTTGCGGTCCCGCCGCGCGCGCACCGATGCTGGAGGCGAACTCCGCCCGCTGGCGCACCGGGAACGGGCGCACCACATACGGAACGATCCCGTTCTCCCAGAACCGGTCCATCGTCTGGTCGACCGGCAGCACGATGCGCCGCCCATACTCCAGCAGCCGGCGCGCGCCCTCCGCCCGGATCAGATAGGCCGCCGCCCCGAGCGTATGCGTGCGCAGCCGGAACAGCCCGGCCCCGTCGCGCAAAGCGGCGACCTGGCGGCCCCGGAATGCCCCCCGGCGCGGCGCCAGCACCCGCCCGCGCATGGAGTGCAGCCGCACCACCAGCCACGGGGGGCAGGCCAACAGGTCCGCGAGCAGGCCAGGCAGCACCGGATCGATCTCGATGTCGTCTTCCAGGATCAGCGCCGCCTCCAACCCCTCGTCCAGCAGCCGCTGCCACAGCCGATAGTGGCTGAGGTAGCAGCCGATCTCGGCATCCAGCATCGGCTTGCCGTAGACACGCAGCGCGCGGGCCGGGTCGTAGCGCGCGCGCTCTGCCGCCGGCAGGCTGCGCCCGTTGACCGCAGGGACGAAGGTCGCGGGCAGGCCGATGCGCGCGAGCAACGCCGCCATGTGCGCGCGACGGTCGGTGTCGCGGGCAAGGTTGATGACGAATACCGGGGGCAGGGCAGGGGCACTCACGCCGGCGACCATGCCGTGCCGGCGGCGGGACGGTCAACGCCGCCCTCAGCGCCACAACGCCAGCAGCAGCGGCACCAGCAGCGCGGTGGCGAGCCCGTTCAGGGCCAGGCCCAGCCCGGCGAAGGTGCCGGCCAGGGGGTTGACCTGGAACGCGCGCGCGGTGCCGATGCCGCCCGCCGCCAGGCCTGCCGCGAAGCCGCGCGCGGCGTAGTCCTTCAGCCCGAGCAGGTTCATCAGCGGCGTCACCGACATGGCGCCGATCACCCCGGTGACGATCACGAACACCGCGGCGAGCGCCGGCACGCCACCGCTGGCGGAGGCGATCCCCATGGCGATCGGCGTCGTGACCGATTTCGGCGCCAGCGACATCAGGATCGCCCGATCGGCTCCCAGCGCCCAGCCCGTGCCGACCGCGGTCACGATCGCGGTCAGCGACCCGGCGAGCAGCGCCGCCAGGACCGGCAGGATCAGCCGCCGCACCCGCGCCGCCTCCCGCATCAGCGGCACCGCCAGCGCCACCGTCGCCGGCCCGAGCAGGAAGTGCACGAACTGCGCCCCCGCGAAATAGGTCGGATAGCCGGTGCGGGTGACGTGCAGCAGCCCCGCGATCAGCGCCACCGCGATCAGCACCGGGTTGGCGATCGGCGCATAGCGCGCCGCCAGCGCGACCCGCTCGGCCAGCACATAGGCGCCGAGAGTCACGGTCAGCCACAGCAGCGGGCTCGCGGACAGATAGACCCAGAGCTCGAATACGCCGTCCATCAGCGCGCCTCCCCGTCCGGTGTGGACAGGCCGAGCCGGGTCGAGACGAAGCGGAACACCAGCGCGGTGACGATCAGCGCCGCCCAGGTGGAGACCAGCAGCGCCGCGACGATCGGCACCGCCGCGACCCGCAACAGACCCCATTGCTGGATCACCCCCACCGCGGCGGGCACGAACAGGAGCGACAGATGCCGCAGCAGGCCGGAGGCGACGGGATCGACCTCCCGCCGCAGCTCCGGGGAGGCGGCGAGCGCCAACGCCAGCAGCGCGAAGCCGATCACCGGCCCGGGGATCGGCAGGCCGGAGCCGCGGGCGATCACCTCGCCGATCAGTTGGAACAGCAGGAGGGAAAAGAGGCCGAGCAGCATGGGGGCGAGCTCCGCGGATAGATGCCCCGTTAGGATGGGGCGTGGTGGCGCGGTGTCCATGCGGGGCACCCTCGCCTTCCGCCGGCGCCGGCCTATCATGGCCGCCAGGACGCAGCAGGGGGACGGATACGCATGGACCGGATCGACGAGGTACTTCAGGCAGCGGTCGCCGCGGGCGAGGTTCCGGGCGTGGTCGCCGCGGCGGCGACGGCGGACGGAACCTTCTTCCAGACCGCACACGGGCGCCGCGCGCTGCCGGACGGGGCGCCGATGAGCCTGGATACGGTGTTCCGCATCGCCTCGATGACCAAGGCGATCACCGCCACGGCGGCGATGCAGATGGTCGAGCAGGGGAAGCTCGCGCTCGACGCGCCGGCAGGCGAGGTGGTGCCGGGGCTCGCCGCGCCGCAGGTGCTGGAGGGATTCGATGCGGCCGGCAAGCCGCGGCTGCGCCCGGCGCGGGGGCCGATCACCTTGCGCCACCTGCTGACGCATACGGCCGGGTTCGGCTACGACACCTGGAACGCCGATCTGCATGCCTATGCGAAGGCCTGCGACATCCCGCCGGCGCGCACCGGCAAGCTCGCCGCGCTCGGCATGCCGCTGACGTTCGATCCCGGCACCGCCTGGCAATACGGCATCAATATCGAGTGGGCCGGGCGGATGGTGGAGGCGGCGAGCGGGCTCGACCTCGAAACCTATCTGCGCCGCCATATCTGCGAACCGCTCGGCATGCCGGACACGAGCTACCTGGTGCGCCCGGACATGGAGGCGCGGCTTGCCACCGTGCACGCGCGCCACGACGGGGCGCTGGTGCCGTTGCGTGTCGAGAGCAACCCGGTGCGTGAGTTCTACCCGGGCGGCGGCGGGCTCCATTCCACCGCCGGCGACTACCTGCGCTTCCTGCGCATGCTGCTGGGTGGCGGCACCTTGGACGGCGTGCGCGTGCTGGCGCCCGAGACGGTGGCGCTGATGGGGCAGAACCATATGGGCGCGGTGGAGGTGCAGCCGATGCGGACGACCACGCCGGCCGCGTCGAACGATTTCGAAGCCTTCCCCGGCATGGTGAAGAAATGGGGGCTGAGTTTCATGATCAACACGCAGCCGGTGCCGGGCGGCCGCGCCGCCGGGAGCCTCGCCTGGGCCGGGCTGAACAACACCTATTACTGGCTGGATCCGCACGCCGGCGTGGCGGGGGTGCTGATGACCCAGGTGCTGCCGTTCGGCGATCCGACGGTGCTGCGGCTGCTGGAGGCGTTCGAGACCGGCGTCTATCGCCGCCGATAGGCGCCGGCGGGCTCCTGCACCTCTCCCACGCTGCGGGAGAGGTCGGTTCGCGCAGCGAACCGGGTGAGGGCGCGCCGTGCCTCACCCGCCCTCACCCGCCGCGCCGCGCACGGTGACCTCTCCCGCACGCGGGAGAGATGCCCGGCCCATGCGCAGACACCGTTGTCGCTTGTGTGCTATGCGGCGCCCGCGAATTGAGAAGTGATACCCATGCTGGACAAGAATTTTTTGCCCGCCGAGGCGGAGCCGCGTCTGTACGAGGGCTGGGAGCGATCGGGCGCGTTCGCCTGCGATCCCGCCTCGGCGGCACAGCCGTTCACCATCATGATCCCGCCGCCCAACGTCACCGGCAGCCTGCACATGGGCCATGCGCTGACCTTCACCGTGCAGGACGCGCTGGTGCGCTGGCGCCGCATGCAGGGCCGCGACGTGCTGTGGCAGCCGGGCACCGATCATGCCGGCATCGCGACGCAGATGGTGGTGGAACGGCTGCTGGCCGAGCGGCAGACATCGCGCCAGGCGCTCGGGCGCGATGCGTTCCTCGAGCGGGTCTGGCAGTGGAAGGCGGAGTCGGGCGGCACGATCACGCGGCAGTTGCGCCGGCTCGGTGCCTCGCTCGACTGGCCGCGCGAGCGCTTCACGATGGACGACGGCCTGTCGGCGGCGGTGCGGGAGGTGTTCGTCACCCTGTACCGGCAGGGGCTGATCTATCGCGACCGGCGGCTGGTGAACTGGGATCCCAAGTTCCAGTCCGCGATCTCCGACCTTGAGGTGGAGAACCGCGAGATCAAGGGGCATCTCTGGCACATCCGCTATCCGATCGCGGACGAGCCGGATCGTTTCATCACCGTCGCCACCACGCGGCCGGAGACCATGCTGGGCGACACCGCGGTGGCGGTGCATCCCGACGACCCGCGCTGGCGCGACCTGATCGGGCGCCACGCGGTGCTGCCGCTGGTCGGGCGGCGGCTGCCGATCGTTGCCGACACGTATTCCGATCCGGAGAAGGGCACGGGCGCGGTGAAGATCACCCCGGCGCATGATTTCAACGATTTCGCGGTGGGCCAGCGGCACGATCTGCCGATGCCGTCGGTGCTCGATCGCGAGGCACTGGTGACCCTGGCGGAGATCGCCGACGCGCTGGAAGCCGTGGAGGGCGTCGCCGATCCCGGCTTCGTCCGCGCGCTGGAGGGACGCTCGCGCGAGGACGCGCGCGCGGCGATCGTGGCCGAGCTGGACCGGCTGGGCCTGCTGGAGAAGACCGAGCCGCACACGCACCAGGTGCCGCACGGCGATCGTTCCGGCGTGCCGATCGAGCCGCTGCTGACCACGCAATGGTTCTGCAACGCCGCGGTGCTGGCCAAGCCCGCGATCGCCGCGGTGGAGGACGGGCGCACGCAGTTCGTGCCGAAGCAGTGGGAGAACACGTTCTTCGCCTGGATGCGCGACATCCAGCCCTGGTGCATCTCCCGCCAGCTCTGGTGGGGGCATCGCATCCCGGCGTGGTACGGGCCGGACGGGGCGGTGTTCGTCGCGCACGACGCCGCGGCGGCGGCGGCGGCGGCGCGCGCGCAGTACGGACAGGACGTCGCGTTGAGCCAGGACGAGGACGTGCTGGACACCTGGTTCAGCTCCGGCCTGTGGCCGTTCTCGACCCTGGGCTGGCCGGAGGACACGGCGGAACTGGCGCGCTACTATCCCGACCGACGTGCTGGTGACCGGGCTTCGACATCATCTTCTTCTGGGTCGCGCGGATGATGATGCTGGGGCTGCATTTCATGGGCGAGGTGCCGTTCCGCACGGTCTACATCCACGGCCTGGTGCGCGACGAGCGCGGCCAGAAGATGTCGAAGTCCAAGGGCAACGTCATCGACCCGCTGGAACTGATCGACCGGTACGGCGCCGATGCGCTGCGCTTCACCATCTGCGCGCTGACCGGGACCGGGGCGCGACGTGAAGCTCGGCGCGGCGCGGGTGGAGAGCTACCGCAGCTTCGTCACCAAGCTGTGGAACGCGGCGCGGTTCTGCGAGATGAACGGCGATCGCGCCCCGATCCGGCGTTCGACCCCGCCGCGGCGCGGCTGCCGCTGACGCGCTGGCTGCTGGACGCGGCCAACGCGGCGACCGTTGCGAGGCGACCGCGGCGCTGGACGCCTACCGCTTCGACGAGTACGCCGCCGCCTGCTATCGTTTCACCTGGAACACGTTCTGCGACTGGTTCCTGGAATTCGCCAAGCCGGTGCTGGCCGAGGGCGATACCGACGCGGCCCGCGAGGTGCGCGGCGCCGCGGCCTACGTGCTGGGCGTGATCCTGCGCCTGCTGCACCCGGCGATGCCGTTCGTGACCGAGGAGCTGTGGGACCGTTTCGGCTACGGCGCTCCGTGCAGCCTGATCCGCGCGCCCTGGCCGGTGCCAGTCGTCGGTGGCAGACGCCGGAGGCGGCGCGGGCGGAGCTGGATTGGGTGGTGCGGCTGATCGGCGAGGTGCGCGCGGTGCGCGTCCGAGATGAACGTGCCGCCCTCGGTGCGCGCGCCGGTGCTGCTGCGCGATGCGGCGCCGGAGAGCCTGGCGCGGGCGGCGCGCTGGGACGAGGCGATCCGTCGACTGGCGCGCGCCGAGGCGGTGGGGCCGCTGGTCGGCGACGCTGCCGGCCGGGGCGACGCAGAGCGGTGCTGGACGAGGCGACGATCGTGGTGCCGCTCGCCGGGCTGATCGATCTGGATGCCGAACGGGCGCGGTTGGACCGCGATCGCGTGAAGGCGGAGGGGGAGGCGGAGAAGGTCGCCCGCAAGCTGGCGAACACGGATTTCGTCGCTCGGGCGCCGGAAGACGTGGTGGCGGAGAACCGGGAGCGGCTGGAAGCGGCGCGGGCGGAGGCGGCGCGACTGGCGGCGGCGCTGGGGCGGCTGGGGTGACCCACACGCCTCAATGCGCCGTCCACCCCCCATCCACCACGAGGCTCTGCCCCGTCACGTAAGCCGACGCATCCGACGCCAGGAACACCGCCGCGCCGACGATATCGCGCGTCTCCCCGAACCGCCCCATCGGCGTATGGTCGAGGAACGGTTTGCTCAGTGTCTCATGGTGCAGCAGCCCCGCGGTCAACTCCGTATCGACATACCCCGGCGCCAGGCAGTTCACCCGCACCCCCCGCTTCGCCCAATCCAGCGCCAGCGCCTTCGTCAGCATCTCCACCCCGCCCTTCGACGCACAATACGCCGCCGAACGGGTCAGCCCGACATGCCCGGCGACCGAACTGATATTGACGATCGAACCGGCGCCGTGTTCGGCCATCGCCGCGCCGAGATACTTGCAGCACAGGAACGTCCCGGTCAGGTTCACGTCCAGGATCGCCTGCCAGTCGGCGAGCGAGGTCTTCTCGATCGTGCGCCAGATCGGGTTGATCCCGGCATTGTTCACCAGCACGTCGATCCGCCCGAAGCGGGCCAGCGCGGCATCGCGCAGCGCCAGCACGTCGTCCTCCCGCGCCACATCCGCCACCTGCACGACGGCGGTCCCGCCCGCTTCGCCGATCGCATCGGCCGCCGCCTGCAACGTCCCCGGCGTGCGCCCGGCGAGCAGCACCGACGCCCCGAACGAGGCCAGCGCCTCGGCAATCCCGCGCCCGATGCCTCGTCCGGCGCCGGTGACGACGGCAGTCTTGCCCGTCAGGTCGAACAGCGTCCGGTTCACCAGTTCGGCCCCTGTTTCATCACCCGCTGCGCGATCGACCAGCGGTGCACCTCGGACGGTCCGTCGTAGATGCGGAAGCCGCGCACCTCGCGGAAGATGCGTTCCACCAACGTCTCGCCGGTGACACCTTGCCCGCCCAGGATCTGCACGCAGCGATCGACCACCCGCCAGATCGCTTCCGAACAGACCACCTTCGCCATCGAGGACTCCGTGCCGCCGCGCCCGCCCTGGTCCAGCACCCACGCGGTCTGCCAGATCGCCAGCCGGCTCATGCGGATGTCCATCTCGTTGTCGGCCAGCATGAAGCCGACGCCTTCGTGGTTGCCCAGCACCTGGCCGAACACCTCGCGCTTCGCGGCGTAGCCCGCGGCGATCGTCGTGCGCGCGCCGGCCGCGCCCAGCCAGCGCATGCAATGGGTCAGTCGCGCCGGCGCCAGCCGCACCTGGGCGTAGCGGAAGCCCTTGCCCGGCTCGCCCAGTATGTCGCCGGCCGGCACCCGCAGGTCGTTGAACCGCACCACGCCGTGCCCGCCCGGGAACGCCCTGATCCAGGCTGTCCATCGCGCGCACGATCTCGATCCCCGGGCTGTCCATGTCGGCGAGGAACATGGTGGCGCGCCGTCCTCGCCCGCGCGCCATGATGATGGCGAAACCGGCGCCGTCCGCGCCGGTGATGAACCATTTCGTGCCGTTGATGACCCAGTGGTTGCCGTCGCGCCGCGCGGTGGTCGCGAGCGCGGCCGGATCGGAGCCGGCGCCGGGCGCGGGTTCGGTCATGCAGAAGCAGGACCGGATCTCGCCCGCTGCCAGCGGACGCAGCCAGCGTTCCTTCTGCTCGGGCGTGGCGACCGCCTCCAGCAGGTGCATGTTGCCCTTCGTCGGGTGCGACGATGTTCATCGCCAGCGGGCCGAGCAGCGAATAGCCGGCTGCCTCGAACACCAGCGCCTTGCCGACATGCGACAGGCCGAGCCCGCCCCATTCGGTCCCGACATGCGGGGCGAGCAACCCCGCCGTCGGCGGCCAGCGCATTCAGCTCGCGGCGGAAATCGTCGCTCGGTCCGTGCCGGCCCTGGCGCGGATCGGCCTCCAGCGGAATGATACGGTCACGGATGAACTGCGCCGTGCGGTCGCGCAGCTCGGCGAGGTCCGGCGGGATCGAGAAATCCATCAGAAGGCGCGTCCTTGGGCGATCTCGAAGGTGAAGTCCAGGATGCCGCTGCCGATACCGGTGAAGGCGGCGTAGCGCGGATCGGTGGTGGCGCCGGTGCGCCAGCGGAGGCCAAGTTGCAGGAAGATCACCGCCAGCTTGTACATCGCCGAGCACGCGATGGAACAGGAAGTCCGACACGTCACGCCCGGTCAGCGCCGCGTAGCGTTCCACCGCCTGCGTGCGCGTGAGGAACCCCGGCTGGTCGGCCGGCATCTGCGCCATGTCGTGCATCGCCGGCGGGTCGTCGGGATGCACCCAGTAGCTCAGCAAGGTGGCCAGATCGAACAGCGGATCGCCGCGCGTGCCCTGGTCCCAGTCCACCACCGCGACCGCGGAGAGGTCGCGCGGGTCAAGGATCAGGTTGTCGAGCTTGAAATCATTGTGCAGCAGCGTGGGCGCCCCGTCCGGGCGTTCGTGGCGTTCCAGCCAGGCGCCGATGTCGCGATGCAGCGCCTCCGTCCCGTCTTCCTGCGCCGCCAGGCCGCGCTTGCGCCAGCCGGCCACGGCACGGGCGAGGAAACCCTGCGGGCGGCCCAGGTCGTCGAGCCCGATCGCCGCGGTATCGACCGCATGGATCGCGGCCAGGGTCTCCAGCAGCACCTCCGACAGCCGCGCCCCGGCTTCCGGCCGGCCGACCAGCGGTTCGGGCAGGGTGGCGCGGATGACAAGACCGGGCCGGTATTCCAGGATCTGGAACGGCGCGCCGATCACCTCCGGGTCGGCGCAGAGATGGAGGCTGCGCGGCGCGACCGGCAGCGCATCCGGCGAGCCGGCTGAGGATGCGATGCTCGCGGGCCATGTCGTGGCTGCCGGGAGGCACGGGGCCGAGCGGCGGGCGGCGCAGCACGGCGGGCTGTCCGTCGATCCCGATCAGGTAGTTGAGGTTCGCAAGCCCGCCGGCAAACTGCCGCGGCGGCGGGTCGTCGTCGAGCCGCAGCCCGTGCGCCGCCAGATGGCTGCACACGCGCGCCCAGTCGAGCGGAACGCTGTCCGCTGCGGGGCGCACGTCGGCCTGGGGTCCTCTGGACACGCATCCTCCTGCGGCTCGGGCCGGGCGGAAGGTGAAAGCCGGTCCGCGGCGCGTCAAGCCGCGCGTGGCGCTTGATCTCGATCAATGCGCCGCGCCCGGCCGCCGCGCCATTCTGCGCCGCAAACCGGCCGGAGGAGCCTGCCATGAAAGCCATCCTGCTGCTGACCGCCAGCGGTCCGATCGCGATCCTGACGTCCTTCGCCTCGCCTCTGCATCCGGCGCTGCTGGAGAAACTGAAGGGCAAGGGAATCCGCAAGTTCATCGCCTTCGACCTGCCGCTCGAACAGGTGCGCTGGCGCTACGGTGGGCACTATACCGTGGTGCAGGACGACCTGGCGCAGACCGACGACCTGCGGGTGCTCGATTTCGACGGCCACCACATCTTCGACCTGTTCCGCTTCAGCGAGCTGGGGCCGCCGATCTACCACGAAGACGCGTAAGGCAGGTCGTCATCCCGGCCCGGTCGGGACGGGCCGGTGCTCCATGACATCTCGGCGCGCGCCAGGTGCGGTTTGGCCGGGTGCCGCGCGTGCCCGCCTCATGTCGCTTGTCGGCAGGCATCTCTGATGCTTTTCTGCTGAGTGCAGAATGACCGGGCTGCCGCCCGGCGCAGCATCAGCGCGGCCGACGGAGGACCGAATGAGGGAGTATTTCGCCGGCTTCGCAACCTTCTTTGCGATGGCGTACATCGCCTTCCTCAACCCGTCGATTCTAAACGGCATGGGAATGCCGTCGGGGGCGGTCTTCCTGGCAACCTGCGTGGTTGCGGCGCTTGCCTCCGCCGTCTCGGGCTGGAAGCTCGGCATTCCGGCCGCGCTGGCATGCGGGATGGGGCTGAACGTTTTTACCGCAAGCTTCGCTGAGCTCAACCATATTCCGTGGCCCGACCTGCTCGTCGTTACCGGTATCGTATCGATCGCAATTTTCCTTGCATCGCTTGGACCGTGGCGCCGCAACCTGATCGCGTCGGTTCCCGACCAGATATTCTATGCTATCAAGGCCGGGGTCGGCGCCATTCTCACGACCGTTGCCGTGACCCAGATCGACAGTTTCGCGAGCCACGGCGGCGGCATCGGCCATCCTCCCGGCCGCGTATGGGCATTTTCGTTGTTCTTCATTGGCCTCGCGGTCATCGTTGGTCTCAAGCTGGCCTATATGTATTCGCAGGATTCCACGGTCGGCCCGCGCTGGCTCAAGACCCTGGAGCTGCTCGATTCCGCGGCGTTCACCATTTCTATCGTCACGGTCATGGCCATCGTGTGGATCTGGGTCTGGCATGGCCATGCGCCGATCATGTCGAGCCCGGAGAAAGCCATCTTCTGGTCCTGGAACGGTACTGGCGTGCTCGCCCAGATCCATCTTTCTACCCTTGAGAGCTGTATCGGCTTCGGTATCGCGGTTCTGTTCATCATAACCCTCGATATCGCCGGAAGTCCGATCGAATATGTCCGCCAGCCGGAAATCGCGCAGTCGATGACCGACGAGCGAATTGCTTCGATCAAGGATCAGAGCCTGAAGATCGATTCGTTCTTCAATATCGTGGCGTCCCTGGCCGGCGTCACGCCGATCACCTACTACGCGGAGAACCATGCCGGATGGAAGGCGGGCGGACGGAGCGGGCGGGCGATGGTCGTCGTCACGATCGGCTTCGCCCTGCTTGCCGTCTTCGGTTTCGTCTCCCTCCTGGAGGGGTGGCCGATCGTCGAGGCCATCCCGCGCATCGCCGCCATGCCGACGGTTTTCTTTGTCGGCCTGCTGGTCGTGGCGGAATCGTTCGTGATGCCGGCGCCACCCGCTACCGCCGGTGCCTCCGGGTCGCGTTCGGGCAGCAGCAGCGACCTGACCCCTGCCCTGACGTTCATACCTGCCGCGACTACCGTTGTTCTGGCGTCGGTGACCCTCTCGCTCGACGTCGCGATCGCTGCCGGCATTCTCAGCTACGTCGTGATCCAGACCTTCCCGAAGAAGGTCGTGCCGAACAAGGCCGAATGGTCCCGGGAGCTCGGGTTTGTCCTGGCCGGGGCCGGGCTGGTGCTGCTGCTCAATTTCGGCAATGCCGTCCAGCGCCGCGCTGCCGCGCCGGCTTGCTCGCCGGCCCCGTCTACACCAGCCGCATCTGTCGCACCGCCGCCGCAATGAACCCCGCGAACAGCGGGTGCGGGGCGAACGGCTTCGACTTCAGTTCCGGATGGTACTGCACGCCCACGAACCACGGATGGCTCGGCAGTTCCACGATCTCCGGCAGCACCCCGTCGGGCGACATGCCGGAGAAGCGCAGGCCGGTCGCTTCCAGCACGTCGCGATAGTGCACGTTCACCTCGTAGCGGTGGCGATGGCGATCCTCGATCACCGCCGCCCCGCCGTATATCTCGCGCACCAGGCTGCCCTCGGCCAGCACCGCCGGAAAGGCGCCGAGCCGCATCGTCCCGCCCAGATCCCCACCCGCGCGCCGGCGTTCGATCTCGTTGCCGCGCGCCCACTCGGTGAGCAGGCCCACGACCGGCGTCGCGCACGGTCCGAACTCGGTGGAGGACGCATCTGCCAGGCCCGCCAGGTTGCGCGCCGCCTCGATCACCGCCATTTGCATGCCGAAGCAGATGCCGAAGAACGGCACGTTGCGTTCGCGGGCGAACCGCACCGCCTCGATCTTGCCGGGCGTGCCGCGTTCGCCGAAGCCGCCGGGAACCAGGATGCCGTGCACACCTTCCAGCCGCTGCACCGTGCCCGGCTGCTCGAACACCTCGCTGTCCATCCAGTCCAGTTTCACCCGCACCCGGTTGGCGATGCCGCCGTGCACCAGCGCCTCGGCAAGCGACTTGTAGCTGTCGAGCAGGTTCGTGTATTTGCCGACCACGGCGATGCGCACCTCGCCTTCCGGCGCGCGCACGATCTCGACGATGCGTTCCCAACGCGACAGGTCGGGGGCGTGGTCGTGCGGCAGGGCGAAGTGGCGCAGCACTTCGCGGTCCATGCCCTCGGCATGGTAGCGCAGCGGCACGGCGTAGATCGTATCCACGTCCAGCGCGGCGATCACCGCTTCCGGGCGGACGTTGCAGAACAGCGCGATCTTGCGCCGCTCGGCCTCCGGGATCGGGCGGTCGCAGCGGCACAGCAGCATCTGCGGCTGGATGCCGACGTTCAGCAGCTCCTTCACCGAATGCTGGGTGGGCTTCGTCTTCAGCTCGCCGGCCGACGGGATGTAGGGCACCAGGGTCAGATGCACGAACATCGACCGTTCCGGACCGAGCTCGTTGCTGAGCTGGCGGATCGCCTCCAGGAACGGCAGGCTTTCGATGTCGCCGACGGTGCCGCCGATCTCCACCAGCACGAAATCGAACGCCTCGGTGCCGGCGACGATGACGTCCTTGATGGCGTCGGTGATGTGCGGGATCACCTGCACGGTGGCGCCGAGGTAGTCGCCGCGGCGCTCGCGCGCGATCACGTCGGCGTAGATGCGTCCGGTGGTGGCGTTGTCGGCGCGGGCGGCATGCACGCCGGTGAAGCGTTCGTAGTGACCGAGGTCGAGGTCGGTCTCCGCCCCGTCGTCGGTGACGAACACCTCGCCGTGCTGGTAGGGGCTCATGGTCCCCGGATCGACGTTCAGATAGGGGTCGAGCTTGCGCAGCCGCACCGTGTAGCCGCGGGCCTGCAACAGCGCGCCGAGCGCCGCCGAGGCGATACCCTTGCCAAGGGAGGACACCACGCCGCCGGTGATGAACACGAACCGGGTCATGGACCGCCGTTGTAGAAAGCCGAATTCGGGGCGACGCAAGCCCGGTCTTGCCAGGTCGGCGGTTTCGCTGCCACCGCGGTCGGTCCCGGGGCGCCCGCTGCGGCCGGCCTCGGGCCGGTCCGTCCCGCTCACGGCCGCATCGCGCCGCGATGGCGGCACGGACGCAGCACCAGGGATCGCACGCGCTTCCGCTGTGCGTTGCCATGCGGGCATGGTGCGGCCGTCAGTGCGGGACCGCGGGTGCGGACGGAGCGGGGGGGGCCTGTGGCGCCGACGCCGAAGTGCCGGTGGTGGCGCTGCCCGCCGGAGCGGTACCGGTCGTCGCAGTGCCATCCGCGGAACCACCCGGTGCGGCGGCCCCTGGGGCGCCCCCCTGGGCGGCCCCGTTCGGGCTCGTGGGCACCGGCGCCGGGCTCCCGGTACCGCTGGGCGCGCCCGGCGCCGGCATCACGGGGGCCGGGGCGGCCGGCGGTCCGGACAGGATGCCGGAGCCAGCAGAAGACGCGCCGCGATTGAGCACCGCCATCGTCAGCGACAGGCCCAGGAACACCGCCGCAAGAATCGCGGTCGCACGGGTCAGGAGATTCGCCGTGCCGCGACCGGACATGAACGCGCCCATGCCCTGGGAACTGCCGATGCCGAGGCCGCCGCCCTCGCTGCGCTGGATCAGCACGACGCCGATCAGCGCGATCGCGACGAACACCTGGATCACCATCAGAATCGCCATCATGGGGGCGGACCATCCTCGCGCGCGGGAAGGCCGCGGGGAGCGCGTGCCCGCGCCGGCCTGACTGCGCAGGCTCTTACCCCGCCCGCCGCCGCCGCCGGCAATCGCCAGGAAGTCGGCCGCCGCCAGGCTGGCGCCGCCGACCAGCGCGCCGCCGACCTCCGGCACCGCCAGCAGGGCGCGCGGCGTTGGCCGGGTTTCACCGACCCGCCGTACAGGATGCGCATCGCCGCCCCCGCGTCGCCGAACTGGCGCACCAGCTCGGCGCGAATGAAGGCGTGCATGTCGGCCACCTCCTCCTCGGTCGGCGTCTTGCCGGTGCCGATCGCCCAGACCGGCTCGTAGGCGACCACGCCCGCCGGCCATCGGCGAAGCCTTGGGGCAGGCTGCCGGCGAGCTGCCAGCCGACCACCTCGGTCTCCGTCCGCCGCCGCGCTGGTCGGCCGTCTCGCCGACGCAGACGATCGGGGTCAGGCCGGCGGTGACCGCGGCCAGCGTCTTCTCGCGCACCAGCTCGTCGGTCTCGCCGTGGTTCTGCCGGCGCTCGGAATGGCCGAGGATCACCCAGCTCGCGCCGGCGTCGCGCAGCATCGGCGCGGAGATGTCGCCGGTGTGCGCGCCCTGCGCGTCCTGGTGGCAGTCCTGCCCGCCGACCGCGATCCGGCTGCCGGCCAGCGCCTCGGCCACGGCGGGAGCGCGGTGAACGGCGGGCAGACCAGCAGCTCGGCCGCGCCGGCCGGCGGCGCCCGCGCGCAGCGCCTGCGGCGAGCGCCACCGCCTCGGCGCGCAGCCCGTGCATCTTCCAGTTCCCGGCGATCAGCTGGCGCATCGGTGTCCTCCGTCGGCAAGCTCCCAAGGGGAAACCCAAGAAGCCTTGCGCTCACTCTCAGGATATCGGCGGCCAGCATGGCCTACCGCCGCTGCGCCGGGCAACCTGCGCCCATCGCCCGTTTCGGCGGGCCGCCCATGAACCCCGGCCCGCTGGCAAAGCCCGCAGGGCGCCCGTATAGGAAGGCCCGCCGCATCTTCCCCCTTTTGGCCGGATCCGCCCATGCTTGCCGCCTTCCGCCGCGCCCTGGAAACCTGGCCTGTCCGGCTGCTGTTCGGGCTCATGGTGATCGCCTTCGTGGTCTGGGGCGTGGGCGACGTGGTACGCCAGATCGGCACCTCGACCTGGGTCGCCAAGGTCGGCGGACGCACGATCGCGCCAGCGCAGTTCAACGAGGTGTTCGAGCGCGACCTCGCGGTGGCCGAGGAACGTCTGCCGCAGGGCCAGAACGTCACCGCCGCGCTGCGCCGTCAGGTCGCGCAAGCGGCACTTGACCAGGTCGATCGCCCAGGCTGCGATCGACGCGGAAATCCGCCGGCTGCGCATCGCCGTGCCGGACACGGCGGTGCGCCAGGCGGTGTTTGCCATGCCGGCGTTCCAGGGTCCGGGGGGGGCGTTCGATCGGACGAAGCTGAACGCCGTGCTGCGCCAACAACGGGATTTCCGAGGACCGGTTCCTGGGCATGGTCAGCGGCCAGATCGCCCAGCAGCAGATGGTGGGTGCGCTCACCGCCGGGGTGGCGCCGCCGGCGCTGCTGCTGAACCGCCTGTTCGCCTTCAGCGCCGAGCGGCGCTCCGCCCTGGTGGCGCCGGTGCCGTTCGCCGTCGCGCCCCCTCCGCCGGCGCCGAGCGAGGCGGCGCTGCATCGCTATTACGCCAACCACCCGTGGCTCTACCGCGTCCCCTCCTATCGCAAGATCAAGGCCGTGGTGCTGACCGCGGCGACCCTGGCGAAGATGATCACCGTCACGCCGGAGGAGCTGCACACCTATTACGACCAGCACGCGGCAAGCTTCGTCACCCCGGAGCGGCGCAGCCTGCAGGTGCTGGTGATGCACGATCCGGCGCGGGCGACGGCGCTGGCGAAGCAATGGCAGGGCGGGGCGGACTGGCCGGTGATGCAGACGGCGGCCAAGGCGGCCGGCGGCTACCGCGGTCGAACTGCCGGACACGACCCAGGCCGGCCTGCCCGATCCGGCGCTCGCCAAAGCCGCGTTCGCGGCGGCGCAGGGCACGGTGGTGGGGCCGGTCGCGACCGGGCTCGGCACCGACGTGCTGAAAGTGACGAAGATCGTCCCGGGCGCGGCCAAGAGCTTCGACCGACGTGCAGAACGAGCTTGCCGCACGCGTGCAGGCCGACCGGCCGCCAGCCGCGTCTATGACGTCGCCAACCGGATCGACAACGTGCTCGGCACCGGCGCCGGGCTGGACGAGACTGCCCAGCGATGCCGGGCTGGTCGGGCGTGGCAGGCACGTTGGACGCCGCCGGCACCACCCCGGAGGGCAAGCCGGCGCCGATCCCCGGGCCGGCCGCGCTGCGCCAGGCGATCGTGAAGGACGCCTTCGCCACCGCGCCCGGCCAGCCGCCGGCGCAGTTGACCGAGGTGCCGATCCCCGGCGGCGGCTCCGCCTACTACGCGCTGACGGTGGAGAAGGTAACGCCGCCGACGCGAAAAGCCGTTCGATGCGGTGCATGACGCCGTGGCGGCGCGACTGGAGCGCGGCACAGCGGCGCAAGGCGGCGGAGCGGATCGCCGCCGGCGTGCTGGTCGCCGTGCAGGGTGGCCAGACCTTCGCCACCGCCGCCGCCGCGGCCGGTCTCGGGGTGCATCCCACCCCGCTCATTGGCCGCGCCGGACCGACCGGCGGCCTGCCGGCCGTCTTGCAGCGGGTGCTGTTCGACCCTGAAGCCGAACCAGCCGACCATGGTGCAGACGGCGGATGCGTTCCTGCTCGCCGTGCCGGACCAGATCGTCCGGCCCGATCCGAAACAGGACCCGCAGGGGCTATGACGCGCTCCGGACGGTGCTCACGCGCTCGATCGCCGGCGATGTCGCGACCAGCTTCGCCGATGCGCTGCGCACCCGCGCGCAGCCGCGGATCGACCAGTCCGAATTCGACAGTTTCGTCAACAGCGGCCAATAGAACGAGGTCCCCCGATGAACGCCCCGCTTGCCACCGGCTTTGCCGGGTTCCGCGCGGTCTATGACAGCGGACGCGGCGCCCTGGTGACGTGGCGCGGCGTGGCCGATCTGGAAACGCCGGTGGCGGCCTTCCTGAAGCTGGCGCAAGGGCGGCCGAACGCCTTCCTGCTGGAAAGCGTGGAGGGCGGCGCCGCGCGCGGGCGCTACTCGATCATCGGCATGGACCCCGACCTGATCTGGCGCTGCCGCGACGGGCGGGCGGAGGTCAACCGCGCACGCGCGCGTCCGCGCCGCACGCCTTCGTGGCGGACGACCGCGGCCGGCGCTGGACAGCCTGCGCGCGCTGATCGCCGAGACGCGGCTGGACGTGCCGGCCGACCTGCCGCCGATGGCGGGCGGGCTGGTCGGCTATCTCGGCTACGACATGGTGCGGCTGATGGAGCGGCTGCCGGCGAAGAACCGCGACGCGATCGGCGTGCCGGACGCGCTGCTGCTGCGCCCGACGCTGTTCGCGATCTTCGACAACGTGAACGACGAGCTGACCCTGGTCGCGCCGGTCTATCCGCGCAGGCCGACGTCACCGCCGAGGCGGCCTGGGCGAGCGCGCAGGCGCGGCTGGCCGAGGCCGAGGACGGCGCTGGAACGCCCGCTGCCGCATCCGGCGCCGCCGGTGATGCTGCCCGACGCCGCCGGCGCCGGCATCGAACTTCACGCAAGGACGGACTTCCTGGCGGCGGTGGCGCGCTGCGAAGGAGTACATCGCCGCCGGCGACGCGTTCCAGATCGTGCTGAGCCAGCGCTTCTCCGCTGCCGTTCGCGCTGCCGCCGTTCGCGCTGTATCGCGCGCTGCGGCGGATCAATCCGGCACCGTTCCTGTTCTACCTGGAGTTCGGCGGCTTCGCGGTGGTGGGCTCCAGCCCGGAAATCCTGGTGCGGCTGCGCGACGGCATGGTGACGATCCGCCCGCTCGCCGGCACCCGCCGGCGCGGCGCCACCTATGAGGAGGACCAGGCGCTGGAGGCCGAGCTGCTGGCCGATCCGAAGGAGCGGGCCGAGCACCTGATGCTGCTCGATCTCGGCCGCAACGATGTCGGGCGGGTGGCGGAGCTGGGCGTCGGTGAAGGTGACGGAGAGCTTCGTCGTCGAGCGGTTCAGCCACGTGATGCACATCTCGCTCCAACGTCGAAGGGCGGCTGGCCGAGGCGGCTGGACGCGCTGGATGCGCTGGTCGCCGGGTTCCCGGCCGGCACGCTGTCGGGCGCGCCGAAGGTCCGCGCGATGGAGATCATCGAGGAGCTGGAGCCGACGCGGCGCGGCATCTACGCCGGCTGCATCGGCTATTTCGCCGCCAACGGGACGATGGACACCTGCATCGGGCTGCGCACCGCGCTGGTGAAGGACGGCGTGATGTACGTGCAGGCCGGCGCCGGGATCGTGGCGGATTCCGATCCGGCGTCGGAACAGGAGGAGTGCCGGCAGAAGGCGCGCGCGCTGTTCCGCGCGGCCGAGGAGGCGGTGCGGTTCGCGGCGGGGGAGGGCTGACCCGCGCCCGATGGGAGAGACCGCGGGCCCAGGCGGCTTAAGGCGCGGCTTGCGACACTTGGTGTTCGGCATCGAGCATCGTGGCCTGCCAGTGCAGCTTCCTTCTCGCCCGAACAAGGTGCTCCCCGCCGCCCGTCAGCGGCGCATAACCAAAGCATGCCCAGACCATCGCGACACGCTTCAGGTCCGCCACGAAGTCCGGATGCAGGTCCAGCACGACTCCGGAATTCGCGAAGGCGGCACGGCCTCCGGTCTCGAGGTAACTCTCCGCCGGCAGACCTTCGGCCAGAACGATGTCATGTCGCGGCAACTCGATATGATAGTAGGAGACATCGTCCACCCGGATCTGCCTGATCGTACGATCGTTGATCAGAAGCTGAATCGGGATCAGCACGTTCTCGACGAACACCGCGTGGCCGGGCGAAAGAAGCAGCGCGCGCTCCGGTCGCCCCTGGCCGAATGCGTGCGGCGAGATGCGGATCGGCCAGATCAGCGTCGGGTTCATGTGTCGGCGACAATCCACGCGGCGGTGGCCGATCCACTGAATGGCCTGCTTGCCCCCCGAGACGGTCAGGACCACGTCTCCGACGTCAAGGTGTTCGACGGCCACTGCCCCTCGCTCCGTGGCGATCCGGGTCCCGGCCGCAAAGCACGGCACGGCCGCAGCGGGGGTGATCTCGGCTCCCGAGGCATTGTTCGTTACCACGAGGTCGCTGGTGATGAAATTGCCTGAAAGGTTGAGGTCGACCGACCCGGCGGTGTCGTCCAACGTAAGAACGCCGCCGGCATAGCTTGATCCGGTGACGGTGACGCCGGTTACCTCGATCGTGTCGCCATATGCGAAGCCGTCGATCGTCTGTCCGGCGGCAAGTCCGAGCGTGTCTCCCGCAACGAGCCATGTTGCCCCGGAATCGAACTGGATCGTACTGAAACCGGTGATTCCATCCTGTTCCGTCACGACGTCCGGAACGTTCCCGGTCAGATGGGATATCGTGCCGACACCGCCGCCGGATGCAAGTTCCAGGACGTTGCCGACGGTACCGCTGGCGATAATGCCGCCGTTGAGCGATGCCTCGGTTCCGAGTACCAGCCGCGATGCCGCGGTGCCGAAATAGATCGCGTCGCCCCATCCGAGGACGACGCCTTCACTGTCGCCCTCGCCGATGAACCCGGTATTGATCAGCGTTCCACCGTACATTAGTGCCACACCGAAGCCACCGGCACCGCCGACACCGCCGACAATCGTCCCGGTGTTGGTTAGGCTGCCGCCGAAGAGATCGACGCCGTCACCACCGGCGCCGCCACCGACGCCAGGAGAACCACCGGCCCCGCCTGTAATCGTCCCGACGTTGGTCAGGCTGCCGCCGAACGCGACAACACCGGCGCCACCATTGCCAGGAGGTAGACGAAGAAGGGTGCCGGAATCAGCTGTCTCAGGCGGCGGATACCCCTCGCCGGCTCCGCCAATGATCGCTCCGGTGTTGGTGAGGCTGCCATCCGTCATATAGATGCCGGAACTCGCCTGAGCTGCGGCGACCTCGCCTGCGCCACCGTAGATCGTGCCCTCATTGGTCAGACTGCCGGTGCCGAGATAGACACCGAGACCCACGACATCTGTGGGGCCGACGCTGACCGTGTCCGCGCCGCCGGCAATGGTGCCCTGGTTCAGGACATAGCCTGAAGCAACGTCGGCAAAGAGGCCGACCGCACCATCGCCGGTCGGCGCGATATCGCCGGTGGACGTGACGGTCAGGGGATTTGGATAGCTACCGCTTCCCAGCGTGACGCCAGACGTGACGGTCGCGGTGATCGTGCTGCCGGTCATGCCTATCGTCCGACGCTCAGTGTGAGGCGGGATCTCGCGGTGTTCTGCGGGTTGCCAGGCAACCTGTTCGCCCCCGCACGCCAAGCCCGGAGGCGCCAATTGTCTGCGTTCCGATGCAAACTGTCAAATGGGTAGCCAAGCAGCACCGGGAAATCCGGGCGGCAGCAGGGTCGTTCCGGGATCATGTTCGTTATATGCACCGATCCGGGGCCGTGGCCGGCGCGGCGGTCGATCAGCTTCGCCTACCCCGATCCATGGCGGCTTGTCAGCCCCTGCGCGCCAGCCGCACCAGCTCCGCCCTCACCCCCTCCGACCCCTCTACCGGCGCACCCCACGCCACCCGCGCGACCCGCTCCCCCGCGGCCAGGTCGCACCCATCGACGTCCACCGCTACCATCCGCCACGCCCCCGGGCGATCCACGATCCGCGCCAGCGCGTTCGCATGGTCTCGGTTGCAGTGCTCCATGATCGACTCCGCCGCCGCCGCGACCGCTGCGACCGCCGCCGGATCGGGCCGCAAATCCGCCGCCCGCAGGCGCGCCGCGCGGGCGAAGCCGCCGACGAACAGCCCGCCCTCCGGCCGGATGCGCCACAGGTGGAAATCGGCGAAGCCGGCATACATCGCCGCATAGGGATGCACCGCCAGGTAGCGCGCCGTTAGCGCCGGGTCGTCCACGATCGCGGCGAGGCCCGTCACCGTCACCCGTGGCGCGGTCTGTGGATTGGTCTCCGCCGCCGCGCCGACGACCAGCAGCGCGCAGCGCGGCTCGGCACGCAGGTGGCGCGTGTGCGCCGCCAGGTCCGACAGCAGCAGCAGCAAGGACAGATCGGGCGCGGTCGCCGGCGTCACCAGGGACGCGAACGGCTGGCCGTCGGTCGCGCTGGCGAGCGACGCCACCCGCGCCGCGCGCAGCAACCGCCGCGCCGCCAGCGCCGGCGAAGGCTCGGGGTGGTCCGCGGTCGCCTCTGCCGTCATACTGTCCTCCACATGCCGGGCCCCCCCTGATCCTCCGGCCCGCGCCGCCCCACCTGAGCCGACACGGCCCCCCAAGCGGAACCCCCCCGCCGATGAAACAGACCATCGCCCTCGTCGATGACGACCGCAATATCCTGACCTCTGTCGCCATGACCCTGGAGCAGGAAGGCTTCCAGGTCCGCACCTACACGGACGGCGAAAGCGCCCTGCAAGGCCTGACGTCCCGCCCTGCCGACCTCGCGGTGCTCGACATCAAAATGCCACGCATGGACGGGATGGAGCTGCTGCAACGGCTGCGCGCCCGCAGCGCCATGCCGGTGATCTTCCTCACCTCCAAGGACGAGGAGGTCGATGAACTCATGGGCCTGCGCCTCGGCGCCGATGACTATATCCGCAAGCCCTTCAGTCAGCGCCTGCTGCTGGAGCGTATCCGCGCCCTGCTGCGCCGCAACGAGGCCTCGCGCGCGGAAGGGTCCGGCGCCGCCCCGGGCGGGATCATGGTGCGCGGTGATCTGTCGCTCGACGAGACCAAGCACCAGTGCCTGTGGAAGGGCGAGGACATCCAGCTCACCGTCACCGAATTCCTGCTGGTGAAGGCGCTGGCCGCGCGTCCGGGGATGGTGAAAAGCCGCGACCAGCTCATCGATGCGGCCTACGGCGAGAACATCTACGTCGACGACCGCACGATCGACAGCCACATCAAGCGCGTGCGCAAGAAGTTCCGCGCCACCGACGATACGTTCGACCATATCGAGACGCTCTACGGCATCGGCTACCGCTACAAGGAGCACTGAGATCGCCACAGGTGCGGTGACCGCGCGCGGCACGTCTCCCGCCACCATCGCGGGGGCGTGAGATGCGCATCGCCCCCGAAACCGGCCCTGGCAAGGACGGCGCCCCGGCGCCGATGTCGCGCCCGGACGCCAGGCGGGCGGCGCTCCGGCCGCGCTGGGTCTCCCCGCTCATGCGCCGGGTGCTGCTCGTCAACGCCGTGCCGCTGGCGCTGCTGCTGGCGGCGCTGCTCTATCTGGACCAGTACCAGAACGGCCTGCTGGAAGGCGAAGTCCTCGCGCTGCGCGAACAGGCGCGGGTATACGCCGGGGCGTTGGCGCAGAGCGCGGTGCGGGTGGACGGCAAGCAGGTCACCTTGATCCCCGACCTCGCGCGCCCGCTGCTCTGGCGGCTGACCGAACCGACGCCCGACGCGCAGGCGAGGCTCTATGGCCCGGACGGCACGGTGATTGCCGATTCGGCGCTGGGTCTGACCGGTACCGGCTCCGCCGCGCGCGAGCACCTGCCGCCCGGGACGCAGCGGGGCTGGCTGCTCGGCGCGATCGACTGGCTGTACGACAAGGCGCAGGCCCTGCTGCCGCATCCCTCGCCCGGCGAGATCGACCTGGAACGCGGCGGGGCCGGCGCCGAATGGCAGCCGAACGTGAAGACCGAGCTCAAGATCTCCTCCGACCATTCGCGCGAGATGCCGCCCTATATCCGCCGCACGGAGGACAACCGTCTGCTCGTCACCGTCGCCGAGCCGGTGCAGCGGGACCGCCAGACCGTCGGGATCATCCTGCTCACGCGGGAGGCGCGGGAGGTCGATGCCGCGTTGTTCGCGATCCGCATGTCGATCCTGGGACTGTTCGGCCTGGCGCTGGTGCTGACGGTGCTGCTCTCGTGGTACCTCTCGCTCACGCTGACCCGCCCGATCCTGCGGCTGACCGCGGCGGCGGCGGAAATGCGCGAGGGCGAGGGCCGCACCGGCAGCGTGCCGCGCTCCTTGCTCGTGCGTCGCGACGAGATCGGCACGCTCGCCGTGGCGCTGGCCAATTCCGCAGTGGCGCTGTGGCACCGGATGGACGCGATCGAGCGCTTCGCCGCCGATGTCGCGCATGAGATCAAGAACCCGCTCTCGTCCATCCGCAGCGCCATCGAGACCCTGCGGCGGATCGAGGATCCGGCGCGGCGGCAGCAGTTGCTCGCCATCATGGCCGACGACGTGACCCGGCTCGACCGGCTGATCAGCGACGTGTCCGATGCCTCCCGTGTCGATGCCGAACTGTCGCGCACCTTGACCGAACAGGTGGACGTCGCGGCGATGCTGCGCACCTTGAAGGACATGCACGACGCCACCCGCGCGGAAGCCGATCCGCGGCTGGAACTCGACCTGCCGGCCACCGGGCTGCTGGTGCGCGGGGTGGAGGGCCGGCTGGTGCAGGTGTTCCGCAACCTGATCGGCAACGCCGAATCCTTCAGCCCGCCCGGGGGCACGATCACGGTCCGCGGCACGGCGGCTGACGGGATGGCGGAGATCGTGGTGGAAGACGAAGGCCCCGGAATCCCGGACGGCAAGCTCGACCAGATCTTCGACCGCTTCTACTCGGAACGCCCGAGCGAAGAGCGGTTTGGCCAGCACTCCGGCCTCGGGTTGGCGATCAGCCGGCAGATCGTCGATGCCTTGCACGGACGCATCAGCGCGGAGAACCGACGCGACGCGGGGGGCGCCGTGCTGGGCGCGCGCTTCGTGGTGCGCCTGCCGTTGGGGTGAAGGCGAAGGCCAGGGGCAGAGCCCCTTATCCTAGCGTTTATGGGACAGAGCCCCCTGGCCTTCGACGTCACAGCACCGGCGCCGCGTCCACGATCGCGAACCCGACGCCGGCCGTGCCGTTCCATTCCTCCAGCCGCAGCTGCCCGGCCAGGTGCACGGGCACGCCGCTGCGTGCCAGCAGCGCGTCGGCCAGCGCGCCGTCACGGGCGCGGAACAGCATCGCCTTCAGCCGCGGGCCGCCGCCTTCGCCCTCGACGAAGGCTGCGGATCGTGGTGCCTTCGCGGCCGACCCGGTCGGCGCGCAGCACGCGGGCGCGGTGCAGGACGAAGCACCGGCTCCTCGTTGCCGGCACCGAACGGCGCCAGCCGCGCCACCTGGTGCGCCAGGTCCGTGGTGGCGCCGGGCACCGCCAGCGCGCCCTCCACCAGCAGGTCCGCCGCAGTCGGCAGGTCGGCCGCCTGCGGCCAGCCGCTCGTCCAGGAAGGCCTGGAACGCGGCGAGGCCGGCGGCGGGCAGCGAGAACCCCGCCGCCATCGGATGCCCGCCGCCGGTCGTGCAGCAACCCGGCCTGGCGCGCCGCGATCACCGCCGCGCCCAGGTCGATCCCCGGCACCGAGCGGCCGGAGCCCTTCGCGACCCCGTCCGCCACGCCGGCGACGCAGGCCGGCCGGTTGAACCGCTCCTTGATCCGTCCGGCGACGATGCCGACCACGCCGGGGTGCCAGCCGGCGCCGCTCACCAGCAGCGCCGCGCGGCCCGGCGGCGGCCTGGCGCCTCGGCCGTCGCGCAACGCGGCGTCCAGCATCGACGGCCTCGACCTCCTGGCGCTGGCGGTTCACCGTGTCCAGCGCGTTCGGCGAGCGCGGCGGCCTCCACGCGGGTCCTGCGGCAGAGCAGCAGGCGCAGGCCGAGGTCGGCCTCGGCGATGCGTCCGGCGGCATTGATCCGCGGTCCCAGCGCCGAAGCCGCAGGTCATGGCGGTCAGGCGCGTCGCGCGTCTGCGCGACGTCCAGCAGCGCGGCGATGCCCGGCCGCGCCCGCCGCGCCATCACGCTTCAGCCCCTGCGCCACCAGGGCGCGGTTCACGCCGGTCAGCGGCATCACGTCGCAGACGGTGGCCAGCGCCACCAGGTCGAGCAGGCCAAGCAGGTCGGGCTCGGCGCGCGCGGCGAAGAACCCGGCGCCGGCGCAGCGCCGCGCACGGTGGCGACCGCGGTCAGGAACGCCACCGCGGCGGCGCACAGCAGCGACGAGGCCGGAGCCGTCGTCCAGCCGGTTGGGATTGACCGTGGCCAGGATCGGCGGCGGCGGGCCCTCGGCCTTGTGGTGGTCGAGCACGATGCACGTCGGCGCGGCCGTCGCAGCGCCGCCAGCGCGTCGCCCGCCGCGGTGCCGCAATCGACGCAGACGATCAGGCTGGCGCCGCGCAGCGCCAGCGTCGCGCAGGGCCGGGGCGTTCGGGCCGTAGCCTTCGGTCATGCGGTCGGGCACGTGGGTGTGCACGGTGCAGCCGAGCGTCGCGCAGCAGCGGCGGCCATCAGCGCCGCGCTGCAGGCGCCGTCCACGTCGTAGTCGCCGAACACGCCGACCGTTTCGCCCCGCCGCACGGCGTCGGCCAGGCGTTCGGCGGCGACGTCCATGTCGGCCAGCACGCGACGGGTCGGGCAGCAGCGCGCGCAGCGTCGGTTCCAGGAAATCGCGTGGCCGCCTCGACGCCGATGCCGCGCGCGGCGAGCAGGCGCCCGACGATCTCCGGCACGCCGAGCGCGCTGGGCGATGCCGAGACCGACGCGGTCCTCGGCCGAGCGCCAGATCCAGCGCCGGCCGGTCAGGCTGCGGGCGAGCGCCGATCGGGGGGATCATGGGAGACGCTTCACCTCTTCCGCGCGAGCGGGAGAGGTGACGGGCAGGACATTTTTCGTTTGCACGTTGGCCCGGGAGGCCATGGCGCGGCGTACCCGGCGCACGGGTGCGCCGCGCTCAGGAGCCGACCCAGGTCTTGGTGCGTGAAGTTGTGGTGCGCCTCGATGAAGCGGACCGTGCCCGACTTGCTGCGCATGACCATCGAATGCGTGATCGCGCCGTGGCCGAACCGACGCACCCCGCGCAGCATCGGCGCCGGGGGTCACGCCGGTGGCGGCGAACATCACGTCGCCCCGGGCCATTTCCGTCACGGTGAATTTGCGGTTGCGGGTCGCGTGACGCCCATGCTCGCGCGCACGCTCGATCTGCGCGTCGTCCTCGTACAGCAGCCGGCCCTGCATCTGCCCGCCGATGCAGCGCAGCGCCGCGGCGGCCAGCACGCCCTCCGGCGCGCCGCCGGAGCCCATGTAGATGTCGACGCCGCTGTCCGGCGTGGCGGTGGCGATCACGCCGGCCACGTCGCCGTCGCTGATCAGCATGATGCGCGCGCCGGCCTCGCGCGTCTTCGCGATCAGTTCCTTGTGGCGGTCGCGATCGAGGATGCAGGCGACCAGGTCGGACACCTCGCACTTCTTGGCGCGCGCCAGGTTGCGCAGGTTCTCGGCGACCGGTGCGTCGAGGTCGACCACGCCGTCGGGCAGGCCGCCGCCGACCGCGATCTTGTCCATGTAGATGTCGGGCGCGTGCAGGAAGTTGCCGTGCTCGGCCAGCGCGACGACGGCGATGGCGTTCGGGCCGCCCTTGGCGGTGAGGGTGGTGCCTTCCAGCGGATCGACGGCGATGTCCATCTCGGGTCCGCCGGCGCCGACCTTCTCGCCGATGAACAGCATCGGCGCTTCGTCCATCTCGCCCTCGCCGATCACGACGGTGCCGTCGATGGCGACGGTGTCGAAGGCGCGGCGCATCGCTTCCACGGCGGCACCGTCGGCCTCGTTCTTCTTGCCGCAGGCCGATCCAGCGGGAGGCGGCCAGGGCGGCGGCTTCCGTCACCCGGACCAGTTCGAGCGCGAGGTTGCGGTCGGTGACCAAGCCCGGCTCCAGGCCGGCGGCGGGGTGTGAGGTCATGGCGGGGCTCCGGTGGCTGGCGAATCGCCGGCCAGTCTACCACGTTCCGCCGGCAGGTCTCGCCGGGCGGGAGATGCACCGGCGGCCATGCGCTTGACCGCTGTCCCGCGGTCGGCCAACACTGCTCGCTTCCCCCGGACCCGGCGCGGAGCCTCCGCGCCCGGGCGATCCGGCGGGAGCCCACCGCAATGAGGGGTCCCCCCCGCGATGATCTCCGCCCTGATGCCGAACTACGCCCGTGCCGACCTCGCTTTCGAGCGGGGCGAAGGCGCCTGGCTGTGGACGGCCGACGGGCGACGATACCTCGATTTCGGGTCGGGCATCGCCACCGCCTCCCTCGGCCACGGCAACAAGCACCTGGCCGAGGCGATCGCCGAGCAGGCCGCCAAGGTGATGCACGTCTCCAACCTGTACCGCATCCCGCAGGCGGAACGCCTGGCGCAGCGGCTGGTCGATGCGTCCTTCGCGGACAGCGTCTTCTTCTGCAACTCGGGCGCGGAAGCGAACGAGGGCATGATCAAGATGATCCGCAAGACCCAGGCGGAAGCCGGCAAGCCGGAGCGGTTCCGGATCATCTGCTTCGAAGGCGCGTTCCACGGCCGTACCCTGGCCACCCTCGCCGCCACCGGCAACGCCAAATACCTGGCCGGATTCGGTCCGGTCGTGGAAGGGTTCGACCACGTCCCGTTCAACAACATGAACGCGGTGCGCAACGCGATCGGCCCCGGCACCGGCGGTATCATCGTCGAGCCGATCCAGGGCGAGGGCGGCGTGCGCCCGGCCGACATGCAGTTCCTGCGCGATCTGCGTGCCGTCTGCGACGAATACGGTCTCGTGTTCGGCATGGATGAGGTGCAGTCCGGCATGGGCCGCACCGGCAAGCTGTTCGCGCATGAATGGGCGGGCATCGTGCCGGACGTGATGTCACTCGCCAAGGGCATCGCCGGCGGCTTCCCGTTGGGCGCCGTGCTGGCGAAGGAGTTCGTGGCGAAGAACATGGTGCCGGGCACGCACGGCAGCACCTTCGGCGGCAACCCGCTCGCCTGTGCTGCCGGCAACGCCGTGCTGGACGTGATCCTGGCGCCGGGATTCCTGGAGGACGTCGATCGCAAGGGCCGCCGCCTGCGCAGCGCGCTCGACAAGATCGCGCGCGACTACCCGGCGGTGTTCGAGGACGCGCGGGGGATGGGCCTGCTGCTCGGGCTGAAATGCGTGCTGCCGGCGGGCGAGGTGCAGGCCGCCTGCGTCGCCGAAGGGCTGCTCGCGATCACCGCCGGGGACAATGTGCTGCGGCTCGCGCCGCCGCTCGTGCTCACCGACGCCGACGTGGACGCCGCGATCGCGATGCTGGATCGCGCGGCGCGGCGCTGCCTGCCCTCGACCGCCAAGGTCGCGGCGAAATGAGCGCGGCGCTACGACGCGCCGCGCCGACGGAGGATCGACCGGGGGCGCAAGCCCCCGCCGGTCCGCGGCATTTCCTCGATCTGCGCGATTTCGATACCGCCACGTTGCGGCGGATGCTCGACCTCGCCGCCGGGTTCAAGCGGGCGCGCGATCCGGGACCGGGCGGACCGCTGCCGGGTCCCGGGTCCCGCCCGCTCGCCGGGCGCACCCTGGCGCTGATCTTCGAGAAACCCTCCACCCGCACCCGCGTCTCGTTCGAGGTCGGCATGCGCCAACTGGGCGGGGACGTGATCGTGCTCAGCGCACGCGACATGCAGTCGGGGCGCGGCGAAAGCCCGGCCGATACCGCGCGGGTGCTGTCGCGCTACGTCGATGCGATCATGCTGCGCACCGACCAGGTGGGGAAACTGCACGAGCTCGCCAGCTTCGCGACGGTGCCGGTGATCAACGGGCTGACCGATACGTCCCACCCGTGCCAGTTGATGGCCGACGTGCTGACGTTCGAGGAACACCGCGGCCCGATCGCCGGGCAGGTGGTGGCCTGGTGCGGCGACGGCAACAACGTCGCGCGCAGCTGGATCGAGGCGGCGGTGCGCTTCGGCTTCACCCTCCGGCTCGCTACCCCGGACGCGCTGCGCCCGCCGGCGGAGCTGCTGGACTGGGCACGCGCGCAGGGCGGGCACATCGAGCTGACGGACGATCCCGCGGTCGCGGTCGCCGGCGCGCGCTGCGTGGTGACTGACGCCTGGGTCAGCATGTCAGACGACCCGAACGAAAGTCGCCACAACCTGCTGGCCCCGTATCAGGTGACCGAAGCGCTAATGGCGCAGGCCGCGCCGGACGCGATCTTCATGCACTGCCTGCCGGCCCACCGCGGCGAGGAAGTCACCGCCGGCGTGATCGATGGGCCGCAATCGGTCGTGTTCGACGAAGCGGAGAACCGGCTGCACGCGCAGAAGGGCGTGCTCGCCTGGGCACTCGGCGCGACGGGCTGAGGCCGCGGCCGGGGGCGTGATCGCCCCCATCGTGCGCTTCAGGGGTCGATGCGCGCCTCGGCGTTGCCGCGGACGACTTCCTTGCCGTCCTGGTTGGTGGTAGCGAGGTCGAGCGAGACCAGCCCGTTCTCGATCGCGATGACGGTTGCGGTAGCAACGAGCGTGTCGCCCGGCCAGACTTGGTTGGTGAAGCGGACGCCGAATTTCGTCAGGCGGCCGTCGCCGACGTAGTTCGTCAGCATCTTGCCGGTGAGACCCATGGTCAGCATGCCGTGCGCGAACACGCTCGGGTAGCCGGCGACCTTGGTGGTGTACATTTCATCCGTGTGGATCGGGTTGTAGTCGCCGGAGGCGCCCGCGTATTGCACGATCTGCGTGCGGGTCAGGTTTTCCACCACGGTTTCGCTGTGGCTGTCGCCGACTTTCAAATGGCTGGCGCTGAGGGCCATGGGTGCCTCCTTCAACCCTGATCGACGGGACGTTCGGTGGTCACGCCGACGCCGCGCGCCGTCAGGACCAGTGCGCCGGACTGGTCGCGGTATTCGACGATCCGTTCACGGAACGTAAGCTTGCCGGCGCGCTTGCTTTCCTTCTCCCACGTCTTGCCTTGTTTCAGCTCGACCGTGAGCACGTCGCCGGGGCGCAGCTGGCGATGATATTCGAAATGCTGCTCGGCGTGCAGGCCGCCGGCGGAGGGCGCTTTCTCGACCCCCGACGGGGTTTTGCCGGAGCCGAACCAGGGCTGGCCGGGTTTCGGGCGCAGGTGGTAGTCGGGGTCGAACTGGGCGACGGCTTGGCCGAAGGTAGGGGGAGCGATGACGCCGCCGACCTCGGTTTTCCGTGCGGCTTGCGCGTCGTGGTAGACCGGGTTGGTATCGCCGACGGCGCGCGCAAACATCATGATGTGCGAGGCTTCGACGGGGAAGGTGATCGTGCCCAACGCTGTCCTCCGGGTCCGGTTCTTGATGCGGGCGAGCCTATCAGGCCGGGGCGGCGGGGAACAGGTGTGCCCTCGGCGCGCTTTCGGCCGCGGCCCGGGGCGGGCGGCGGGATGGCGGTAGGGCGCGCGGGGCGCCGGCTGCGTGCGCCGCCGGCGGTGCCGGAGTGGGCGCCGCCGCGCGTGTCCTCCGGCCTGGACGCGCCGCTCGTGTTCCGGGCGGCGCCGGGGTGGTTGCCGGCGGAGCGGCGGGTTTACGCGATCGGCGATGTGCATGGGTGCGCGGCGGCGCTGGAGGTGTTGCTGGGCGCGATCCGCGGCGACCTCACGGCGCGACCGGTGGCGCAGGCGAGCATTGTTCTGCTTGGCGATTATATCGACTACGGTCCGGGCAGCGCTCGCGTGCTCGACTGCCTGGCGGGGCCGCCGCCGGTGGCGGCGGCGGAGATGGTGGCGCTGCGGGGCGATCACGAGCAGATGCTGCTCGATGCGCTGGCCGGGGACGCACCGGCGGCGACGGACTGGCTGGCTGCCGGGGGCGGGGCGAGCCTGGCGAGTTGGGGCATTCCACCTGGCACGTCGCGCTCGGCGTGGCCGAGGCTGGTGCCGGAGGCGCACCATGCGTTCCTGGACGGCCTCGCGCTGTCGTATCGCGCCGGGGGGTATCTGTTCGTGCATGCAGGGCTCCGGCCGGGCGTAGCGCTGGCGCGGCAGCGGCGCGAGGACGTGCTGGGGATCCGGGAGCCGTTCCTGTCCGAACCGGCGGCGTTCGGCGCGGTGGTGGTGCATGGCCATAGCGTGGTGGCGGAGCCATTCATCGGGGGCGGGCGGATCGGGCTGGATACCGGGGCAGGGTTGGGTGGGGGGCTATCCTGCGCCGTGCTGGAAGATGACCGGATTGCCTGCATCACGGTGCCGATACCGCAACCGGCCGTACCCTGATCGCTGTATTCTGCGCGCGCTCGTCGATGTCGGTCTGATATCCGTGTGGGCGACCGTTTGCATATCCATCCCATCACTGTCCTGGAACAAAGCCAGCGGAACAGTTCAGACATCCGGCTTTTGAAAACCTTCGGGCACCGGCGCTGGTGCGAAATCCATTGCATGGCGATGATTCTTCTGAATTCGGCCCGTTCGCGGAAACGAAGCCGATATCGGAAGAGGCGGTTGATGCAAACGCACGAGAAAGATCCATCGGCGATATTCAATCCAAGGGTTTAGGTCCAAAGGTGCTCTGAGAGATCTGAAGTGACGCTGTACAATGCGCGATCTTCGTTGCCGGTGGGCCGACCGGACCAACACGAACGGGGATGGCCGAACCACTCCCGGAAGCCTTCAGGCCCGCGCCGACCTCAAACCCGGACAAACGTATCGGAGGGCACTCACATGACCGAATTCATCAATGCCCCGACAGCAGGACCGGTCGTTCTCACGGTCGGCAGCCAGGACCCGCTGATCATCGCCGCCACCGGTACCATCACCTCACTGGCGGCCGGAGCCGATGGCGTGGACGGATCGAGCCTCATGGCCTGGACGATCGTGAACGACGGCGTGGTGGCAAGCTCCGGGGGCGTCGGCATCAAGCTTCAGAATGGCGGTACCGATCGACAACGGACTGTCAGGGGCTGTAAGCGCCGCGATCTCGGGCGCGAGCGCCGGTATCACGGTGCTGGGTCGTGTGGGCAGTGTCGTCAACGCCGGCGCCATCTCGGGTGCCGATGGGATATGGCTCGCCGCGGGCGGAGGCGTCGCAAATCAGGCTGGAGGTCGAATCTCGGGCACGGGCACGCTCGGATCCGGCTTCACGTCTGGCGCGGGGGTGTACATTACCGGTGCGGCCGGAACCCTGGCCAACAGCGGCACGATTTCCGGGGGTGCCTATGGCGTCGCCTTCGGGCGAGGCGGCACGGTAACCAACCTTACTTCCGTACTGGGCGGCGAAGATGGTGTCATCATCCAAGGCGCCATCGGCTCGGTTGCGAATTCCGGCAGCATCGTCGCCACCGTGGACGATGGGGTCGCGCTCGATGCCGGGGGCACCGTCAACAATGCCGTTGGGGGCCGGATTTCGGGTGCTGGCACGCTTGGGGCAGGCGTATTTGTTACCGGCGGAAACGCCATGATCACGAACCACGGCACGATAGAGGGTCCCAACCACATCGGGGTTCTTATCGCCGCCGGCGGGAGCCTCGCAAATGCCGCCGAAGGCCTGATCTCGGGTCCCGACACGGGTGTTTTCTTCGAGCTGGCTCCCGGCGCGTTGACCAACAGCGGCAGCATCAGCGCCACCGGTATCAACGGTTCGGGCGTATATCTGGAAGATGGCGGCGCCGTCACGAACACCGCCGGCGGTAAAGTGTTCGGCAATAAGTTTGGTATCTTTATCGAGGGCGGCCAGGGGATTCTGAGCAATTCCGGACAGATCGTTGCGTCTACCTATGACGGGGTCGTCCTCGGGCTGGGCGGCGTGATCCTGAACAACGTGGGCGGCACCATTGTCGGTGGTTCAAACGGTGTTTATGCCAAATACCGCGCTCCGGCCGATGTCACCAATGCCGGGAGCATAGGCGGTACGGCGGCGAACGGCGCCGGAATCGATCTCGCAGACGGCGGGTCGGTCGCAAATTTCCCTTCCGCCGCCATTACGGGTGGCGCTTTCGGCGTCTTCATCACCGGTGCCGCCGGGACGGTCACGAACAATGGGCGGATCGTCGGCGCCACGTACGATGGAATTGCTATGGCGCGAGGTGGCGACGTCACCAATGCTGCCGGTGCGACGATTTCCGGCGGCAGCAATGGCATCTATATCGAAAACGCCGCGACAGGGACGGTAACCAATTCCGGTAGCGTCAATGCCACGGCGGCCGGGGGAGCAGCGATCGCCCTGGGCGCTGGCGGCAGCGTCAGTAACACCTCGGGCGGCACCATCTTCGGACCGGGATTCGGAGTGTTCGTGACCGGGACGTCGGGGACGGTCGCCAATAGTGGCGTCATTGGTGGTCTGCACGGGATTGCCCTGGAGGCCGGCGGTACGGTGACCAACGGAACCGGTGCCGCAATCGAGGGCGGGGTGGCTGGGATCTTTTCCACCGGAGGCTCGGCAACAATCCTGAATGCCGGCAGCATTTCCGCGACCGGTGCCGCCGGGCTGGATATCGAGGGCGGAGGGACGATCAGCAACCTCGCCGGCGGTTCCGTTGCAGGAAGCGCCTTTGGCGTGTTCCTGACCGGGGGCGCGGGCACGGTCACCAATGCCGGAACGATCAGCGGCGCAAGCTATTCGATCAAGTTCTCCGGAAGCGGTAACGATCGCCTGATTGTAGACCCCGGGGCCGTTTTCGTTGGCGCCGTTGGTGGAGGCGGTGGAACCACCACCATGGAACTGGCTGCCGGGGCCGGGTCTATCAGCGGCATCAATGCGGGTTCCTTCCTGAACTTCCAAAGCCTGGTCGTCGATGGGTCGGCTTCCTGGTCTCTGGGAGGCGCGAATGCAGTCGCATCCGTGACGAACGACGGGCAGCTCGCGGTGAACGGATCGCTCGGCATAACGTCCGCAGTTGATCCCGGGAGCGATGGGGTGTTCCAGATCACTGCCACAGGCTCTCTGGATATTGCCGCCGCGCTCGGAACGCAGACCCAGATGCAGTTCGTCGGTGGTGGCAAGCTGGCGATCGAGGCAGCAGGGTCCTTCGGTATCAATGTCGGCAGCACGTCTTACGCAGGGCCACTGCTGGAAAGCTTCGGCACCGGGGCGACGATCGACCTGAAGCAGTTCGTCTTCGCAGGCGAATCGCAGAGCTATAATTCCGCCACCGGCCTCCTGCAGCTCGCAAATGGCTCGGGGCAAGTTGCCAGCTTGCAGTTCCAGACCGCCAGTCTCGGAGTCGGCACCTTCCATGCCATTGGCGACGGCGCGGCCGGTACGTTCATCACGCATAGCTGACGGCGCCCGGCTGCCCGGCTGCGGGTCGGTCAAGGTGGGAGGGAGGCAACCATGTGGACGGAGAGGCGCTTTATGCGGATGGTCCGGATGATGGTCGGCCGATGGGGGCTCGTCATCGTGGTGTCTGTAGCATTGCTCGCCGGAGGAGCAGTCTTCGTCCAGGCCCGGCATGCCGGCCCCGTGACCGCTCTCCATTACGCGCCGAATACGAATTTCGACGCTGCCGGCCACTATGTACCCGGAAATATCGGCTTCAATCTCGCCGACGTCAGCAGCCCGGAATTGCTGACCGCGCTGCCCGCAGGGGTCCGGGCGCTCGTTTGGGTCGGGCAGTGCGACGGCGTAACCGCGAAGTTTCGACAGTCTGTAGCGCCATATATTGGTCACGCCAACGTCTTTGGCTTCTACCTGATGGACGATCCCGATCCTCGGTTGCGCATAACAGCGCACGGGCTTCAGCGGCTCTGCACGGCGCAGCATCTCAACGAAGAATCCGCGTGGATCCACGGCAGAATGCCGGGCGCGATAACCTTCGTCGTTCTGATGAACCTCTCCTCACCGATACACCCCTCCTACATCGAGGGGTACGATGCCACTACCTTGCACGTCGACCTGGTCGGGGTGGCCCCCTACCCGTGCCGGACAGAACTGAAAGCGTGCGATTACCGCATCATTAACCGCTATGTCGCTGCCGTCGAGGCGGCGGGCTTCAGGCCGGCTCAGATAGTGCCGGTGTATCAATCATTTGGCGGCGGCGATTGGCCCGATGGAGCCGGAGGAACGTATGCTCTGCCGAGTGCGCAGCAGGAGCGGCGGATCCTACAGCGCTGGCAGAGCCTGTTGCGGCACCCGAAGTTCGACTACGCCTATAGCTGGGGCTCGCAGCGGGCAGATCATTCGCTCGAAAACTCGGTTGCTTTGCGCACGGTCTTCGATCGGCACAATCACGTCGGGGGTGCATTCAGCTGGAGCACCGCACGTTCCGCGCCTGACCTTCCAGCGCATATCCTTGCCTGCAACACGCAAGGGCAGCCCCACTGCTGAGCACCGACGGCATCCGATGCTGAGGGATTCTCCAGCGGCATATCCCATCGCCCGAGAGCAGCCATGACAGCGGTCAAGCCTGTTTCCATATTGCCGACTGGAATGCCCTATTCAAGCCTGGGTCGGTGATGTCACCAAAACTCGAAACGGAGGAGCATCTTCTATGTGCCTGCGGCAGCGGACTTCGCCAGATCCGTTGCTGCGCATTTGAGCCAACCGTCGTTGCTGCTGCGGACGCGGGCGGGCCGCTGCAGACTCTGATCGAACATGCGGTTGAGGCGCAGAAACGGGGCGCCCGGGAGACAGTCGAGCGGTTATGTCTGGCTGTGCTCGAAAGGGCACCGGGTGAAACCCGTGCACTTGCGCTATTGTACGAACTCCGCAAATCCGCCGGTGAGGCCCGTGCGGCCGAAGCGCTGGCAGGGCGTCTCGTCGCGCTGAACCCGAACAATGCGTGGGCAACGATCGAGTTGGGGTTACTGCTACTCGCCCGAGGTGCGTTTGACCAGGCGGAACGCCATGCCCGTAATGCCGTGAGGCTCGCGCCCGAAAGCCCGCAGGCCCAGAACCTGATGGGCATGGTCATGACGGAATTGCACCGGCCACAGGTGGGCGAGTATCACTATCGTCGCGTTCTGGCACTCTCGTCGCGCCCGGATCCCATCGTGCTTGCCAACCTGGCATGGAATCTCAAGAATCAGGGACGCATGACGGAGGCCCGTGCGCTTTACCAGGAATCGGTGGCAGCCGCTCCGTCCGTCGTTCAAACCCTTCTCGGCTGGGCCCGGCTGGAAGAGGCCGACCGTGAATTCGAGGCGGCAGCCGCGCTGCTCGATCGCGCCGAAGCGGTGTCGCCCGTAAATGCCTCCGTTCAACTCAGCCGCGCGGTATTGCTCGGCCGGATGGGGCAATACGAGGCGGCATTGGGGGTTCTCGATGCGATGGCCTGCATGTCTACAGACGGCGAACTCGGGCCCGACGAGTTGCTGATGAAGGGACGCCTGCTCGACCGCCTGGGCAACTACGATGCAGCCTTCGCTGCATTCACCGCGGGCAAGCACAGGTCCCGCACATTAAGTGGGCACGTCTATCTTGCCGACTACGCTCGCGACCTCGCCACCCGTCTGGCCGCCTTCTTCACCGCGGGGCGCCTTCGGCTCCTGCCGCGTGCCGGAAGACGCCTGGACATCGCGCAACCAGTGTTCATCCTGGGTTTTCCCCGTTCGGGAACCACTCTGATCGAGCAGATCCTGTCGGCCCATTCGCGCATCCATGCCGGCGACGAGTTGCCAACCATCAGCGAAATCGTAGGACTGATGCCGCGCGTGCTGGAGAGCCCGCTGGCCTATCCGGAAGCATTGGCAGAGCTCTGGATGGGCGATCATTGTGATGATCTTGATCTCTTGCGTGACCACTACTTTCGCCGCGCCCGCCAACTCGGGGCGATCGACGATGCGGCCCCGTGGTTCACTGACAAGATGCCGCTGAACGAAATGCACATGGGTCTGATCGCTCTTCTGTTCCCGGAAGCGCCGTTGCTCCATGTGCTGCGGCATCCGCTGGACGTCGTGCTTTCCGTATTCTCGAACCAGCTCACCCACGGCTTTTTCTGTGGTTTCGAGCTTGAGACTATCGCGCGGCACTATGCACTGATCATGGAATTGGTCGAACGCTACAGGTCCCAGATGGACTTGCACTACCTTCCGCTCCGGTACGAGGAGCTCGTTGGTGCGCAGGAAGCGGGCGTCCGTCGCATGCTCGACTTCATAGGCAAATCATTCGCGCCTGCCTGTCTTGCCTTTCACGAGAACCGGCGATACGCCCGCACTGCAAGCTACGCGCAGGTCGCTAAGCCACTGTATGAGCACTCCGTATTCCGGTACCGGAACTATATGCGACATTTCGAGCCTGTCCTACCGATCCTGCTCTCCACGATTTCACGCCTGGGCTACACGCTCGACTAGGGTGTGTCGTCATTTAGGGGATTCCCACGAAGGGAATCGCGTGATTCCTAGGCGGTCAACCGATTCGGAGGTTGACCTGTGCGCCGTTATGCCCTGCGTGATGATCAATGGGACCGCATTCGCGATCTGCTGCCAGGCCGGGAGGGCCACGTGGGCGTCACGGCGGCGGATAATCGCCTGTTTGTGGAGGCGGTGCTCTATCGCTATCGGGCTGGCATTCCCTGGCGTGACCTGCCGGAACGCTTTGGTGATGGGGTGCAGGTGCACCGGCGCTTCAGCCGTTGGGCCAAATCAGGGGTCTGGGAACGCGTGTTCAAGGTGCTCGCCGCGGATGCCGACAATGAATACGCGATGATCAACAGCACCATCGTACGCGCCCATCAGCACAGTGCCGGCGCCAAAAAAAAGCCGGCGAGGACCAGGCGATCGGACGATCCCGCGGTGGATTGAGCACCAAGATCCACGCTTTGGTCGATGCGCTCGGCAACCCAATCGGCTTCCACCTGACCGGCGGGCAGGCCCACGATCTGGTCGGAGCGGATCATCTGCTGCCCGGGATGCAGGCCGACACCCTGATCGCCGACAAGGGCTTCGACGCCGATCAGCGCGTCATCGAACCGCTGCAAGCCGCCGGCAAAACAGCGGTCATCCCGCCCAGAGAGCATCGCCGCCTGCCGCGCGACTTCGACAGAGACCTCTATAAAGCGCGCCACCTGATCGAGAACTTCTTCGCCAAACTCAAGCAGTTCCGCGCAATCGCCACTCGCTACGACAAAACTGCCCGAAATTTCCTCGCCGCCATCCACTTGGCCGCCACAGCCATTTGGCTCAATTGACGACACGCCCTAGTACTGCGATTCGGAATTGGTGATCGAAGCCTGGAGCGGGCAGGAGCGGCTGGCAGCGGGTAGGAAGGGCGGGGTAGAAGAGCCGGGTCAAGTCTCGGGGCGGCGGTGGCGAAGCGGGTCTGGATGTATGTCGGTGGGCGGGCTGGGAACAAACCGTCGCCGGCCGAGAAGGCAGCAATCACGGCAGCCTGCGAGAGGCTGATTGCCGAGCAGCTGCGGCCGCGCTTTCTCCCTGAGATACGCCCCTCGACCATGATCAACTACCCGGTTGCCATCGAGGGCAAATGGCTCGGCAACAAGTACCGGTTCTTCACGCGCTACCGCTCGGACGATCCGGCATCGCTGAAGGCCGAGTTCGATGTCCCGTTCGCCCGTTTGGACTATGCCAGCCGGGACTGCTTCGATCTCATGTGGCACCGGCACACCGGCGAATGGCATTGCATGGGCGAGCGCTTGTCGCTGACGGAAGCGCTGGATCGGATCGCGAGCGAGCCGTGGTTCCAGCCGTGTTGACCTGACCACGGACGTTGCGCCAACCAGCCGGCAGTTGGTTGCAATTCCGGAAAACATCGCATGCCGCGCAAAGCCGCCACATTGGCGCTGTGCCTGACCGAAGAAACCCGCGCCAGACTGAGTGCGCTCGCCCGCTCGCGCACCGCCCCGGCGCATCATGTCGAACGCTCGGCCATCATCCTGCACCTGGCGGATCAGTACGATGTCAGCGCGGTCGCTGTCAGGCTGCGCATCGATCGCCAGCGCGTCGCCCGCTGCCTGCGCCGGGTCATGGCGGTGGGACCGCTCGCGGTGATTGACGACTTGCCGCGCTCCGGGAGGCGGCCGGACATCACCGAAGCGGCGCGCACCTGGCTGATCGGCGAGGCCTGCGTCAAAGCCAAAGAACGCGGCTATCCGCAGGAGTTATGGACGTTGCGCCTGTTGGCGGTGCACGCCCGCGAACACGGGCCGGCCGCCGGTCATGCCTGCCTGGCCGAACGCGCGCCCAGCACGGTGCACGAGGTGCTGAACCGCCAGCCGGTCAAGCCGCACAAGGTACGCTATTATCTGCAACGACGCGACCCGGACTTCGAAGCGCGCAAGGCCGAGGTGCTGGAAGTCTATGCCGCGGCCGAGATGCTGCGACAGATGCCGGAAGCCGACCGCCCCGTTGCCGTGCTCTCGTACGATGAGAAGCCCGGCATTCAGGCGATCGCGACAACGGCACCCGATCTGCCGCCCAAACCGGGCAAGCATGCCACGATGCATCGCGACCACGAGTACAAGCGGCTTGGTACGGTTACCTTGTCCGCGGCGGTCGACCTGGTGAGCGGCTTCGTGCATCACGTCGTCACCGAACGGCATCGCTCGCGCGAGTTCATCGCGTTCCTTGAGCGGCTGGATGCACATTATCCGACAGGGATGCTGATCTGCCTGCTACTCGACAACCACTCCGCACATTGCTCACGCGAGACCAGGCGCTTCCTTGCCAGCAGGCCGGGCCGGTTCGAGCTGGTATTCACCCCGACCCATGCGTCGTGGCTCAACTATGTTGAGACCTTCTTCTCGAAGGTGGCCCGCTCCGTGCTGCGGCGCATTCGCGTCGCCAGTAAGGCGGAGCTGGTCGATCGGATCCGACGCTACATCGGGATGTGCAACGCCGCACCTGTGCTCCCGCGCTGGCGTTACGGTATCGCTACCGACCCTCAGGCTCTGGCGGCATGATTCGAGTCGCCAATTCGCAAACGCAGTACCTGGTACAGCGTTCGCGAATTGCCAAATCGCACCCAAGGGCCCGCAGTGCCTCGGCTGCTGCGCGCGCCTCCGGGCGCGGGGGCGGCTTCTGTGATCGCCAATTCCGAATCGCTGTACTAGGTCATAAAGCTGGTGCCGTGCCGCACACGGCCGGCCGCCAGTCGATCGCGCCACCAGTCGACAGTCCGTCGCAGCCCCTCACGCAGATCCACCTGTGGGCACCATCCGGTGTCGGCGCTTAGGCGGCTTGCGTCCGCGAGCAGGGCCAGCACCTCGGACTGGGGGGGACGGAAGCGCGTCTCGTCCTGCTCGACGTGCTTGTCCGATCCGGTGATCCCGGCAAGCAGGTCGATCACCTCGGAAATCTCGACCGCCCTTCCGCTTCCGGCGTTATAGACGCGACCGGGGTCGGTCTTCCCGGCAAGGCCCACGGCCAGGAATGCGGCGACAGTGTCTTCGACGAAGCTGAAGTCCCGCACGGTCCTGATATCGCCTACCCTCACTGTCGGGCAATCGCGGTCTAGCATTTGCCGGATGATCGATGGGATCACGGCGCGCTCGCTCTGCCTCGGCCCGAAGGTATTGAACGGCCGCAGTACCGTTACCGGCACCTCAAACGAACGTGTAAAGGCCTCGGCCATCATATCCGCGCCGATCTTCGAAGCGGAGTACGGTGACTGGCCCTGCAGCCGGTGCTCCTCGGTGATCGGCACCGTGATGGCTGATCCATAGACCTCGCTGGTGGATGTGTGCACCATGCGATTGGTGGCGCAGGCACGCACCGCCTCCAGCACATTCAATGTGCCCAGGACGTTCGTCTCAACATATGAATGTGGAGCCCGGTAGGAATATGGGATCGCGATGAGGGCCGCCAAGTGAAAAACGATATCATGCCCCGCAACGAGCGCGCGGACCAAGCCCGCGTCGCGAACATCGCCGCGCACGCGCTTGAGACGCCGCGTAATCTGTTCGGGTACCTCGTCCAGCCAACCGTGTGAGTCGAAGGAATTGTACAGACAAAGCGCTGTCACCTCGGCTCCAGCATTGGCAAGGGCCTCGGTCAGGTGCGAGCCTATGAAGCCGTCAGCGCCGGTCACGAGAACTCGAGTGCGTTCGTAGCCCACCGTTCACCCCTTTTCCTGAAGGTCGAGACTTTGGTCTGAGGGGCCGCCTATCGCCGCACCCAATGCCGCAAAAGCCGCACCGCGCGGCGGGACCGTTGCGGGAGCGGCGAGATCAAGGACCGCGCCGACGCCGCGCCAGATCCACACGATATCGCCGCTTACCGAGCGGTTCGGATAGTAGGCCAGGTCCAGGCGAGCCTTTTCAGGAAAAAGAACCTCGCGATAAAAGAACTCGATATCATGGTCGGGGTAGAGTTCCCCTTCGCGGCGAAACGCCACCTGAGCCGGCCCAAAAATGCCTGGTTTAAAATCAAGCAGACGTTGGCACCCACGGTCAAAGCAGTCAGCGAATTCGGGTACCTCCGGCCGCGGCCCCACGATCGACATGCTGCCGATCAGAACGTTCCATAATTGGGGCAGCTCGTCGAGCTTCGTCCGCTCGATCAGCCGGCCCACCCGTGTAAGGCGGGGGTCGTCCTTCACTGTAAGCCGCGGTCCGGTGCCGTCGGCCACGCGAAACTTCCGGAATTTATATAAGCGGAAGGCGTATCCGTATCGGCCTATTCGGGCCTGGGTGTAGATCACCGGTCGCCCGTCCTCCAGCAAGATCGAGAGAGCAACCAAGCCCATGATCGTGCCCAGACACAGAAGACCCGACACAGCGATGGAAAGGTCGAGAACGCGGACGGCCGCAGCACGCCACCAGGCCTGCGCAGGCGGACGGTGTCCGAGGGATCGGCCCATGTGGCTCATGAGACTCCCTCTGAACTAGCTTGCGATCGCGGCAGCCAGCGAGCCCACCACTTGCTCCACATCGAGCTCAGTGAGCTTCGGGTGCAGCGGCAGGGTCAGCTCCCGCGCCGCGAACGTCTCCGTGTGTGCCAGGCTAAGCAACGGAAACAGGTCGCGATAGTACGAGAGGAGATGAATCGGCGGATAATGGAAAGTGGTCTGTATGCCCGACTCGCGCATTCGCTCCATGACGGCAAAACGCTCTGCAAGCGCCGGCAGCAGTACCGGGAGAATGTGGAAGGCCGCGGGCCTTGGCTCGGGAAAAGGGACCGATACGGTCGGGCACTGCTGGCTCAGGCGCCGGCGATACGCGCGCGCAAGCCGCTCGCGCTGGCGGTTCCAGGCATCAAGACTGCGCAACTGCACCAGGCCGATGGCAGCATTCAGCTCCGACATTCTGTAGTTGAATCCGAGCATGGTGACGTCGTAGGTCGGCTCGCGGCTCTGTAGACGTTCCGCCGTCCCGCTGGTCATGCCATGGCCACGGGCACGGCGGATCCGCCGTTCTACCTCCGCATCGGACGCGATAACCATGCCGCCCTCGGCCGTGGTCATGTTCTTGTTGCCGTAGAAGCTGAATACAGCCGCGTCTCCGAAAACCGGTCCACGGGCGGCTCCCACCGCATGGGCAGAGTCTTCGATTAGAAGCAATCCGTGCTTGTCGGCAAAATTCCGCCAGGCAAGGCCATCCACCATGTAGCCCGCATAATGCATGACGATCACGGCTTTGGTCCGTGCCGTGAGCTTGGCCGTGGCGTCATCCAGGCTGATCAGAGGTACTTCGACGGTCTCTATATCGACGAAGACGGGCGTCGCCCCAACATAAAGCACGCAGTTCGCCGTGGCGACGAAGCTCAGGGAGGGAACCAGCACCTCGTCGCCCGGGCCGACGCCCAGTGCCTGCAGCGCCGCATGCAGACCCGCAGTGCAGGAGTTGACAGCGACTGCCTCGTCCGCCTGGTGCTGCTGTGCGAAGGCACGTTCGAAGGCCTCCACCCGGCTTCCCATGGTGATCCAGTTGCTGTCTATCACTTCGGCAAGGGCGTGCTTCTCATCGCTGCCGATGCTTGGCTCAGAAACCAACAACATTGCAGACCGCTCCGCTCAAGATCGTCGATGGTGCAGGCGCGTTACTCGGCAGCCATCGCGTGTCTTGCCGAGGTCTCGAACGGGGGCACGTCGCCGTCCCACTGCATTTCCTGCGCCCGCTGAAAATCCTCTACTCTCCCCACATCCAGCCAGAACCCGCGATGCAGGAAGGTGTGTGCCGGAATGCCGCGTTCGAGCATCCTGTGCATCAGATCGTCAAAGCCGAACGGAATTCGCGATGGAATGTGCTCGAGCATTTCCGGCTGCATGCAATAGATGCCCATGCTTACGAGGTGGCTGATCCGGGGCTTTTCAACGAATTCCATCACGCGGTCGTTCTCTGTCTCGATGACGCCGAAATCGATGCTGACCTCCCGCCGGGCTGTCGCGATCGTAACCCCGGCGCCGCTCCGGCTGTGCGCGGTCATGAATGCCTTGAGATTGAGATCGGTCAGGACGTCGCCGTTCAACACCAGGAATGGACGATCGAGCTGCTCGCGCAGCATCGTCAGCGGGCCGATGGTGCCCAGCGGTTCATGCTCGTGCGTATAGGTGATCCGGATATCCCACTGCCCGCCGTCGCCGCAGAAACTTTGAATGAGGTGCCCGAGGTACCCAGTGGTAACAAAGACCTCCTCGATATTGTTGCGGCGGAGCCATCCCAGCAGCAGTTCCAGCACCGGCTTCGACCCGACCGGCATCAGCGGCTTGGGGAGGATGTTCGTATAGGGCCGCAGGCGCGTGCCCTTTCCGCCCGCCTGGATCACTGCTTTCATTCTCCGCTCTCCTGGGGTCGGATAATGGTACAAAACGGTATACCCGACGGAGTCGACCTCCTCCATCTGAGACCAAGCATTTCATATCCGGGTCCCGGATGAAACGAGCAAAGCGGCGTACGACCAAAGCCTGGGATTATGGCTCATGCCGGTCTCATATGGTGCCGTCGATATGCGGTGAACCCCGAGCTTTGCGCCGAAGGTCTACCATACTTCAGAGCCGGATCAGGCGTCCGGATGGCGAATTGCCCTCATGAGCGCCCGTTGGCTCGAGCTCCCAATATAGATCGAAGGGACTAATCCTGTCTCAACCTCTCGACCAAGTCGCCAAGATGCGGAGGATGGTGCGTTATTCCGCTTGAAGCCACCGATCCATTTTGCACACAGCGGTTGGTGCGAGGTTTGCGCCAGAGGGAGATGCCATTGCGTACGGCCTGCGCTGCCCACGCTTCTTCTTCTCGGCAGCTGCTGTATCGTTGCGCCACGAGCGATGTCGCTCGGGTCCGGGATCCGTGTGATGGTGGATAGTCCCTGCCGGTTGCACATGCTATGCATCGGCGGCGAGGATCACCATCTCCGCATCCCGTTTCTACGCGCCCTCGCTGCTGAAGGCTTCCGTGTTACGGCGGCGGCGAGCGGCAACCCGGCACCGTTCCTGCATGCGGACATTGCCTATCGCCATTTCGAATTTGGGCGCTTTATCGGCCCACGCTCGGATCGTAATGCGCTACGCGAACTGCGTGTCCTGCTCGCCCAGGAGAATCCAGACCTCGTGCAGACGTTCGACACCAAACCGAACCTCCTGGTTCCATTGGCGGTCCGGGGCATGACGGGCGTCCCCGTTGTGCGCACCATCAATGGCCTGGGATGGGTGTACTCGTCGCGCTCGCCGACGGCCCTTGGATTGCGCCCGGTACAAAGGGTCTTGCATCGCCTGGCGGCGCGCACGACGACGGCGACCGTGTTCCAGAACCGCGATGACATGGACTTCTTCAGGCGGCACGGCATGCTTGGGCGGAGCCTTGCGCGTCTGATACCGGGATCCGGCATCGACATTGGGCGCTTCGCGGCGGCTGCGGCCTCGGCTGGCCCGGCGACGACGCTGCGAATGACGCTGGGTCTGGGCACGGACGAAGTGGTGCTCACCGTCACGCGTCTTACCCGGCAGAAGGGGATCCCGACCCTGTTGAAAGCCGCGGCACTCGTGCATTCGGTCCGGCCCGGGGTACGGTTCCTGTTGGTAGGACCACGGGAAAGCGAAGGTCCGCTTGCCGTCAGCCAGGCGGAGATCGATCGTCATGCGCCCTACGTGATGGCGATCGGCCAGCGTTCGGACGTTCCGGCGCTGCTTGGCATCGCAGACGCATTCGCGTTTCCGACGGAGTACCGAGAAGGCGTGCCGCGCGCCCTGCTTGAGGCGGGCCTGGCGGCCCTGCCGATCGTGGCCACGAGGATGCCCGGCTGCAATGACGTCATTCGCGACGGTTGGAGTGGATACCTGGTTCCGCCGCGCCGGCCGCGCGTCCTGGCGGCGCGGATCCTCGCGCTTCTGGCCTGTCGCGAGGCAGCCCGGACCATGGGGCAGCGAGCGAAGGAACGGGTCATGGAAGAGTTTGGCCTCGATCTGACCGTAGCCCGCTATTGCGATCTCTACGCGCAAGTTCTGGGGGTACGGGCACGCGAACCACGGGCAGGCTGGCGATCCCAGGCACCCGCGCGTGAGGCGGAGTTCGGCACGTGACTTCTGGAGACCATCCTCGGACTTGGGCTGCTACTGACGACGGCAACGAAGCTGCGCCTGTCCGGCGCGCCGGTCGGGCCCGGCGAAATACTTCTGGTCGTCTGGATCGCGGCCACGCTGGTGCGCGAGATAAGGCAGCCCGGGTTGCTGCTCACGCCGGCGCTGCGCCATATGCTGATCTTCTGGACCTTGTTTGCCATCGCGGAATCCCTGGGCACGATGACTGCGCTCGTGATCGGCGACAAGCACGATACCGGGCTGTTCCTGCACGATGTCATGGCCTATCCGCTGGTCGGCACCATGGCATGCATGGCCGTGCTCGGAAGCGACGCCGAGGCCCGCTTGCAGCGAACTGCCCGGTCGATGACGGCGTGGGGTACGGTGCTGCTCGCGCCCCAACTCGCGGCGGGATGGCATCTTATCCAGATGCCTTTGTTCGATCCTTGGTTCGGCGACCGGCTCGAAGGCTGGTCCACCAATCCCAATCAGCTGGCGTTTCTGTGCGCGTTGCTGGTGCTTGCCGCAATGCATCTGGCCGACACTGCGGTGACGACGCGGGCGCGGATGATCAGCCTGGCTTGCATGGTGGTTCCGCTCTGCGTGGGCAGGCTTACCAAAACCGACACCTTTACGTTCGCCCTGATCGGCGCAACTGCGGTCTATGGATTCGGCAAAATGCGGATATGGATCACCTGGAGCAGCCCGCAGCCGAGCCTGCGGCCTGCGCTCGCATGGATGCTGATGATCGCAGTGCCGCTGCTGCTCGTCGCCGGCGTGCCGTTTGCGGTACGTGCTGCCGCCGATTCCGGCCATCTGGCTCAGGGCCTTCTGAAGAATGGCGGAAAGGAAGCGACGCAGGAAACCGACCTCCGCCTCGCTCTCTGGCGCGAAGCGATCAGCCGCGGGTTGGAGGCGCGCATGTTGGGTCTCGGCCCCGGTCCGCATCTGCCCATCCCGCCGGACCTGGTCGCGGCGCGAGAGACCGAACCGACCCTGGACAAGGGCGCCGGCCATCCCCCCGTGAATGGCACACCGGACTTCGAAGCCCATAACACGCTGCTCGACCTCTTTACCCAGGGCGGCGTGCTTGCGGACGCGAGCCTGCTGTGGCTGACGGGCATGGCACTTGTTCGCACGTGGCGAGCGCGGATGGCCGGATTGACCGCGTTGCTGAGCAGCCTCGTAATCTTTGCGTCGACGAACCTGATCGTTCGCGAGCCGGCCTTCTGGTTCGGGATCGCCCTCTGCCTGGTCGCGGGAGAGGCCACTGGCCGGGCGCTCCCGACAGGGTATCGGAGCTGACCGATGTGCGGGATCGCAGGCATCCTCCTGGCGCCTCGCGCGGCCATCCCGGACCGCCTCAGCGCGGCGAGCGCCATGGCGAGCAGGCTGCTGCACCGCGGACCGGATGGCGGCGGTTGCTGGTCCGATCCGGAGGCTGCGGTGGCCCTCGCGCATCGCCGGTTGTCGATCGTCGATCTGTCGTCGGCCGGCCACCAGCCGATGCTGTCGGAGAGTGGCCGGCTGGTCATGACGTTCAACGGCGAAATCTACAACTTCCGCGACCTGCGCACGCAGATCGAGCGCAGCGGCCACCGATTTCGCGGTCACAGCGACACCGAGGTGATGTTGGCCGCATTCGAGCGGTACGGCGTCGAGGCGGCCCTGCATCGGTTCGCCGGCATGTTCGCGCTCGGTCTGTGGGATCGCGGCAGCCGGGTTCTTCACCTTGTCCGCGACCGATTGGGGAAGAAGCCGCTGCATGTGGCGCTCGTGGGCGGCGCGCTGCTGTTCGCCTCGGAGCTCAAGGCGTTTGCCGCAGTCCCAGGTTTCCGGCCCACGGTTGACCCCCGTGCGATCGCAATGGTCCTGCGGCGTGGGTGGATCCCCGACGACCTCTGCATCTGGCGGGACGTGATCAAGGTGCCACCGGGCACGATGCTTTCCGTCCGTGCCGAAGACGTGCAGACGGGCGACATCCAGGCGCTGCGCTCCCGCGCGCGCCGATGGTGGTCGCTGTCCGACGTGGCGGGCCTTGGGCAGGCCGCCCCGCTTGCGGCCGACGATGCCGAGCTCGAGCAGGAACTCGACGACCTGCTGCGGACGGCGGTGGGCGAACGCATGGTCGCCGACGTGCCGCTGGGCGCATTTCTCTCCGGTGGCATCGACAGTGCGACGGTCGTTGCGCTGATGCAGGCGCACTCTGCCCGACCGGTGCGCACGTTCACGATCGGCTTCGCGGAGCATGCCTTCGACGAGGCCGATCACGCGGCGCAGATCGCCCATCATCTTGGCACCGATCACACGACGTTCCGTGTCACGGCAGCCGAGGCGCGCGCCGTCATCCCGACGCTTCCGCAGATATGGGATGAGCCGTTCGCCGATGAATCGCAGATTCCCACCTACCTGGTCTCCCGTCTCGCCCGCCAGCACGTCACCGTCGCCTTGTCGGGGGACGGGGGGGATGAGAGCTTCGGCGGCTACCGGCGGCATTCCGCGGCGGTCCTGTTGGAGTGGACGCTCGGGTTGCCGGGGTGGCTGCGACGCGGTGGCGCCGCGGCCCTGCGCGGGCTGCGCCCAGACAACCTGACGGACGTGCTGGCTGCGCTACCGGCCGGGCTCGTCCCGCGCCAGGCGCGCGGCGCGTCGCGCTGGAGCAAGTTCGCCGGCGCCCTCGCCGCTCACGACGAGGAAGAACTCTATGACGAGCTGGTGGGTCTTGGCGCCGATCCGCTGGCGGACGACCCCGGGACGCGATGCGACGGTCGCGTTCCCGCCCTGCCTGACCTTGCAAGCCGGCTCATGTTCCGGGACACGATCAACTATCTGCCGGGCGACATCCTGGTAAAGCTCGACCGCGCGACCATGGCCGTTGGACTGGAGGCCCGCTGTCCGCTGTTGGATCACCGGGTGATCGGATTCGCCTGGCGGCTGCCGGCATCGGCCAAGCTGCGCCATGGCAAGGGAAAGTGGCTGCTGCGCCAGGTGCTGCGTCGCTACGTGCCGGATGCGTTGGTCGACCGGCCAAAGCACGGGTTCGACCTCCCCATCGGGCCGTGGCTCTCGGGCCCGCTCCGGGACTGGGCGGAGGACCTGCTGGCGCCGCAACGGCTTCGGGATCAGGGGTTCCTCGACCCGGCGCGCGTCGGTGTGCAATGGCGGCAGCATCTGAGTGGGCGCCCCGATTGTGCGCATGCGCTGTGGGCAGCCCTGATGGTTTCGGCGTGGTTGTCCGATGCCGCCGCGGGCGCGGGCAGGCTGCCGACCCGAGCCAGCACCGGGCCGGAGGGATTGCTCATGGCTGCCACATCTGCGGCCCGACCGATGGCACCGGCAGGCGACGGCCCATCGTGGACGACCAATTTCTGTGGTGGCATCTCGTGACCACGCCGCGCCCCTTTGGCGATCTCCTTCGCACCCTGAACCAGCGGCGGTGGATGATCGTCGTGGTGTCGCTTGGCGGAACCGCCCTCATCCTGCTCGGCGCCATGCTCATCCCGGCCCGCTATACGGCGACCGCAGAGATCGTGCTTGTCCCTACGCAGGTGGGCAACGCTGCGGCCCTGTTGAACGAGCAGATCATTCTTACCAAGGTCACGGAGCTTTCTTCCGGATCCTTGCTGCGGCAAACGGTCGACGACCTCTCGCGGGATCCGCAGTTTCAGGCCGATGAGGATCGGGCGATGCGCCAGTCGCGCACGCCAGGAGATCTCGTGCGCGGGTTTCTGCGACGCCGCATGCCGGGCTGGCTGTTTCCCTGGAACCAGGGATTGGTTTGCCGTCGGTTCCGAGTTCGTGGAGCTGCGCCGGCACCTCAAGGTGGAGCAGGAGGCGGGCTCACACGTGATCGCGGTGCATTACACGTCCACCAGCCCCGAGCTGGCGGCACTGATCGCGAACCGGGTGACGACGCTCTATCTGCGGAGCGAGACCGAGCACAAGCAGGCCACGGCACGACGGGCACTCGCGTGGCTCGACAGGCGCGTGCCGGTCGCAAAATCACAGATGGAAGCGCTGGAAACGGAGGTGGTCGCCTACCGGCACGCGCACGGTCTGGCGGATGTCAATCCGACTGCGGTCAGCGACGAGCAGTTCGCCGAGCTCGATCGACGCATTGCCGCGGCCGAGGCCGCCCTTGCTGCCGACAGGAGCCGCCTCGAAAGTATGCGGACGGCCGGAGGAGCCTCGGCCCTCGCAGATATCCGCGATACGCCGACGTTGGAGATACTGCGTGCGCGCGAGGCCTCCCTTCGGCAGTCCGAGGCAGGTCTCGCCGCGAGCATGGGTCCCAACAATCCGGCGATGTTGCGGATTCGCGGGGCCTTGCGCGAGGTGCGGCAAGGGATCGGTGCCGAGGTGAGCCGTGCCGAGGCGGCTCTGCGCGAACGGGCGCACATCGAGGCCGCCCAGGTCGCGACATTGAGCCGCAAACTGGCGAGCCTGCAGGATGCAAGCGGCGACATGCAGCGCGCCGAGCTCGATCGGCGCGCCGGCGTCGCCCGCCAGCTTTACGACACCTTGTTGCAGCGCCGGGAGGGCTTGCTCGAACAATTGGAGACGGCGTGGTCAGGGTTTGAGCTGGTCTCCAGCGCGGTTCCGCCCGATCGACCCAGCTCGCCCAACCCGCTGCTGTTCGGTCCGCCGGCATTTATCTTTCTGGCCGCCTGCGGCGGCTTCATCGCCATCGGCGCGGAGCGGCTGGATGGCACGGTTCGCCATGAAGGGGATATTGCAGACGCATTGGGCATTCCCTGCATCGGCTTCATGCCGCGCGTGCGTCGGTTCAAGCGTGGGCGCCGCCACCAGACCTTGCTCAGGGATACATATGGACCGTACGTTGAAGCAATCCGCTCTATCGTTGCCACGTCGCTCGTCGCGGCGAAGCGCGGGCCGCACGTCGTGCTCGTGACCTCCAGTGTACCAGGGGAGGGCAAAACGGCCCTCGCGGTCAGCTATGCGATCTATGCCGCCCGGCTCGGACGTCGGACCATCCTGCTCGACCTGGACTTTCGCCACCCCACCACATCGCGGGAATTCGATTGCGCGCCGGACGATCGGACGCTCCAACTGCTACTTGAGGACCGACCAGTTCGCGACGTTATTCAGCGCATTCCGCCATTGCACCTCGACTATCTCCCGATGGGACATAGCCACGGCGATCCGATGCGGTTGTTCGCGGGCAACCAGATCGCAAACCTGCTGCAGCGGCTGCGCGGACAATACGACTGCATCGTCGCCGATAGCGCGCCGTTGCTCGCGAGCACCGAGACCAGGCTGCTTGCAACCATGGCCGACAAGGTGCTGTTCGCCTTGAAATGGGGAAGCACGGATCGAAGGGTAGCACGCAGCGCTCTCGATCAGTTGCGACAGGCCGGGGTGAAGGTGAACCAGGAGTCCTGCGCGGTTGCCGCGGTCCTTACCCAGATCGATCTCAGGAAACATGCCCGCTCCCATGACGGCGGCGTGGCGGAGGCGCTGGTGCGGTATGGGCACTACTACGGCCAGGCGACGGGATCGGGTCGATGACAATGCTTGTCGACAGCCGGGCGGATTCCCGATATCCGGCCCAGGCGCCACCTCCCGCGCAGGACCACGTCGACACCGACAGCCCCGCGGTGCTCCCATTGATTCGCGACGTCCTGCGGTCGTTGCAATCGGCAGGAGTGCGCTGCTGCTATTGGAAGAGCACTCGCCGCCTGGCGGCCGTGCTGGCGGGCGATGCCGACCTCGACCTGCTCATTGCCCGAGCGGACCAGCACGCGGCCCGACAGGTCCTGGCGGCGAGCGGACTCAAGGCGTTTCCGGCCGCGACGGGGCGCGTGCATCCTGCGCTCGAGAGCTTCCTCGGCTACGACGCGCACAGCGGCCGGATTGTGCATGTCCACGCACATTTTCGCCTGGTGCTTGGGGCACGGCTCCTCAAGAATTACCAGCCTCCCCTGGAAAGCGAGATCCTGGCGCACGCCGTTTCCCACCCTGTCCTGCCCCTCTTCATGCTTGATCCGCTTTCCGAGGCGGTGCTGCTGGTGGTGCGGGCATGCCTCGAATTGCGCCGCGACGATCCGGTGACGCTTCTGCACTGGGCCAACACGCGCGCGAAATTCGAGGCGGATCGCGCGGCACTCCGAGCCGCCGTCGCGCCCGCCGCAGTGCGGGATCGGGCGGCCGCGTTGTTGGGCGAGGCCCTGGCCGATCCGGTGGCTGCGGCGCTTTTCGGTGACCGAGAGCTTGCGCATCAGGTCCTGCTGCGCCATCGCGTCCGGTGCGCGTTCGCCCCTTATCGCAGCTTCAACACAGACGAGGCCATGCTCCGTGGTGCCTGGCGTGGTCTCGCATGGGCGGCGGGCGGCTTGAATCGCAAATACCTGCGGTTGCCAAGACCTTGGGCGCGGCGTGCGCCCGGGGGCGGCATCGTGGTCGCCGCGCTCGGGGTGGACGGCAGCGGCAAGACGACGATCACGCGGGAAATGCGTCGCTGGCTGGGCGGCGAGGTGGACGTGCTTTCCATGTATTTCGGCACCGGTGACGGCCGACCCTCGCTTCTGCTGCTTCCGTTCAAGGTGTTGGTCCCGCTCATCACCCGGTTGCTGCCGACACGACCCGAGGGGGCCTCCCACGGGGAGCTTGTCACGGGTGCGCCGGGGCCACTGTACAGTGCGTTGCTGATGGTGTGGGCGACAGTGCTGGCGATGGAAAAGCGTCGCAAGCTGCTCGCGGCGCGCCGTGCGGCCAATCGTGGCATGGTTGTGATCGCCGACCGGTATCCGCAGAACCAGATCGCCGGGTTCAACGACGGACCGCTGCTGCCGCGACTGCGATGGGTGCCGCGCTGGTTGCGACGGTTCGAGGCGGGCGCCTACGCGCTGGCCAACCGGTTGCCGCCTGACCTGGTCCTCAAGCTGGCGACGCCGGCGGAGACGCTCGCGCAGCGGGAGCCGACGATGGACCGGCGGCTGATCCAGGATCGCGCCCGCCATCTGCACCAACTGGCGTTTCCGGGCGCGCGGGTCGTCACCATCGATGCGTCCCAGCCGCTGGATGCGGTGATTCGTGCCGTGAAGGCCGAGGTCTGGCGGTTGCTGTGACCACATCTGGGAGCGGCAAATGATCGTCGAGTTGTTCGGTCCTCCAGGCGTCGGCAAGACCACGTTCGCCCGCGCGCTTGGGGTCCGTTTCGAGGAAGCGGGTATCGCCACCCGGTTCCTGTTGAGCGATCGCCCCGCCGAGCAGCGCGACGCCCCGGCGCGAACGCGCGATTGGGCCGACAGCGTGTTGCAGCGGCTTGGTCGGCCGATGGTCGAGCTGATCGGCGCGACACGCCGGTACTCTCGCGACCAACCCGGCGGTGGGCCTGTCTACGACCTTTTGGCGCTGCTCCCACCGCGGGAAATCATGTGGAAGATCCGCCTTCGACAATATCTGGTGCGGCTTCAACTGGCGTGGCATGACGCGGTGCAGGGCCGGGCGATCGTCGTCTGCGACCAGGGCTTCGTGCAGGCGATCTGCTCCTTGATCGTGCTGGGGGAGGGCGATGGCTCCGCGGCGTTGGCGCGCGCCCTCACGATCATACCGCCGGCTGATCTGCTTGTCCGCCTCGACGCGCCGATGTCTGTGCTGACCGCACGACTGACCGACCGCCGCCAGGGCCAGGGGCGGCTCGAACGCCTGCTCGAGCTCGACATCGGTAAAAACCTGGCGTTCGTCCCGGTCACTGATCTCATCGATGCGGCGTTGACGGCACAGGGCCGGAGCCCAATGCGGATCGGGTGCGCCGACCGGGAGACATTGCACGAAGGGGCCGGTCGGATTGCCCGCGCGGCCAGCGCCGCGTGGCACATACGGCAAATGACCCCGGCATGAGCAGCCGCAGTTCCCGCATCTCACTGATCGTATCCGGAACCGCCACGAGCGCGTGGAGGGCAGGTCGGCTCGCGAGCACCAGCCTGGTGGCCTTTGTAATATATCTCTCCGGTGCGGGCGTCACCTATGGCGCGCAGCTCATGATTGCCCGATTGGTGGGTTCCGAAGGCTACGGCATGTACGCCTACGTGTTCTCCTGGATGACCATCTTTGCCTACGCGTCTGCCCTCGGATTCGATATTTCGATGCTGCGCTTCGTTCCCGTCTATCGGGCCCAGGGGGCATGGCCATTGCTGCGCGGCGTCAACCAGTATGCCGAGCGCCGGGTGGCGCTGGCTGGTCTTGGCGTCGTCGCATTCGGTGTTGCGCTGATCCTGGCGCGGCCCGCCGCGCTCTCGCAGGGGCTGCGGATGACGTTCCTGGCCGGCATCGGGCTCGTTCCGATTTGGGCACTGCTATGGGTGCGCTGCTCGACCGTACGCGCGCTCGGCGGCGTGGTTGCCGGTCTGCTGCCGGACCGGCTTGTCCGCGACGGAATGCTGGTTGTCCTGCTGGGCATTGCAAGCTTCGTCCTGCGCTGGCGCGTCGACGCACCGATCGCCATGCTGGCGACCGTGCTGTCCGCGGCTCTGGGGCTCGGTCTTGCAAGCGTTGCTGCCTACCGCAGATGGCCCGACAGCGCGCGTCATGTCCGAGCGGAATACCTGGCGCCGAGATGGCGTCGCACCGCCCTCCCCTTGGTCGGCATTGCGATCGGCGAGGTTGTGATGAATCGCACCGGCGTTGTCCTGCTTGGCTGGTCTGGCGATACGCGGGCAGCCGGAATTTACGCTCTGGCCTTCAACCTGGCGTTTGTCGTCGCCCTGCCGCGCACGGCCGTCAATGCGTGGTTCGCGCCGACCATTTCTGCCCTATATGCCCTCAACGATCATGCGGCACTGCAGCGGTTGGTTTCCAGGACCGCAGGTTGGACACTGATCGGAGCCATCGGCCTCGCGGTCCCGCTGGGCATTCTTGCCGGGCCGCTGCTCGGATGGTTCGGCAGGGACTTCGCCGGCGGCCTGGAGACCATCCGGATTCTGCTGGTCGGTCAGGTGGTTGCTGCAAGCGCGGGCTCGCAGATGTTCGTGCTGACGATGACCGGTCACGAACGCGCTGGTGCGCTGATACTGGTTTTTGTCGCCATGCTGAACGCGTTGTTGAGCGCTCTGCTGATTGGCAGCATGGGTCAGACCGGCGCCGCCATTGCCGCCACGACGGCGCTGATCGCATGGAACGTGGGCATGGCCGTCTTCATCCGGCTGCGTGTCGGGTTGGCTCCCGGCGTGTGGCCGGTGACCAGGAGCAGAGCCTGGCCAGGTGCCTTTTGCGCCGAGGCCAGACTGTGGCTTGTTTCCAGAACACGTTCACGCTGACCGAGACTGCAGGCGTCGCTTCGCCTTTCCCGATTGGCGCTCCAGGGTCCTTGCCGCTCGTGCCTGATCTCGCCGGCGACGCGGCATAGGTTTCCGGATCGGCCATATCTGCCTGGACCCGTCTTTGCCCGCCGGCGGCTTCTGCTTCAGAGCGCCGCTGCTTCGCCGGGCGCGCTCCTAAGCTCGGCCTGTGTGCCTTGGTGGGAATAATGGCGCGACTTCTGTGCGGCCAGCGCGACTTCGGTCCTGTTGCGCGCATGCAGCTTCCGGATGATATTGTGCACGTGCACCTTTGCGGTACTCAGGGAAATACCAAGCCGGTACGCGATGAGTTTGTTCGGGGTCCCTCGGCTCAACAGTTCAAGAACTGCCGTTTCGCGGGGTGTAAGCTTGTCTTCTGCATCAGGATACCTTGATGCCACCACGATATTCGTGGAAGCCATCGGCGGCGTGGGTGATAGCACGGGCTCTCGTTCGGTCACGCGGGGGAAGTAGGAGCCTCCTGCCACGATCAGCCGCGCCGCAGCGGCCGCGACCTCCAAATTGGTCGACGCCGGTATATATCCCTGGATCCCGAAGCGGCGGACCAGTTTCTCCGTCGCGGCCTGATCGGCATCGTCCACGATCGCGAGGATCGGCATTTTGGGGTGCCGACTGCGCAGCCAGTTGATTTGCTCTTCGAGCCAGCCGTCGTCCGCCGAGACAGGGGCGATACCGATGATCATGGTTGCAGCCTGGCTAAGGACTGTTGCCGAGGCGGAGTTCCTGAGGTCGTCCACGACCAGGCCCTCGAAATCAGGGCAAAATCCGCCAAACCAAAGCGACAGGCAACCCTGGAAGAAGGCGCGCCGTTCCACCCCGATCAGAAGACGCGGCACACGGGGCACGGAGTCGGTGTTTGTCGGGTGCGCTTTTGCGGGTGCCTCCACTGCTTCGGCGGCTCGTTGTGGAGTGACTTGTACCCTCTCCCCGACGGTAAGCGAAGGCAGCTTCGTGGTTTGTGTTCTCCGGCTACCGCCGCGGATAGTGACGCCCGTCCGTGGTGCGCCAAGGGTCATGGAGCGAGCGGCCCCGCCTTCCTGGACCAAAACGGAGAGACCATTCAGGGGATGGCTATCTTCGAGGCCCGGCAGCTCCTGTGAGCTATGATAACCGCTGGACGTCATCTTCAACCCCCCCCTGCCTGGATCGCTCATTGTCTCCACCAGCCCTCACTGGCGAACGCAGAGACAAGTCGCGTGCTCCAACGGTCTCATGTTGTCATCTAGCTGTCATAAGTCATATACCAACATCCACCCGACGGAAACCGAATCTTCGATCTTCATCGGACTTCCTGGCGTAACGAATGGAACTGCATTACATGCCATAGATGCCGAGTCCAAGCGAGCTTTGGTTGCTTGCGTGCGGGCACCAAGAAAGCAATCCGTGAGAAGCGCCACCGGCACTTCGCGATGTACCCGTCCGGCGACGACTGCGTTGTTGCGGTGAATTTTGTCTCCGAATTTAGTGGCGCTTGTACGGATGCTACAAAGGACAGGAGCCGGGATGGCGGTGGAGTTCCTCACCGGGGTTGAACAGCGGCGGCGCTGGCGCGTGAAGGAGAAGCTTCGCGTTGTCGCGGAGGTCGAGCAGCCGGGAACCTGCTTCGCCGAGGCGGCCCGGCGCCATGAGGTGAGCGCCGGGCTGTTGTGGAACTGGCGGCGGCAGGTTCAGCGCGGCGTGTTGAGACCTGTCACCGGTCTACGGTTCCTGCCGGTGCAGCTCACATTGGAACCGACACCGTGTTCGGTTACGTCGCCAATGCAGCCGACCGGGCAAGCGGCCTTCGTGGATGGCATGATCGAGATCGCGCTGGGCGTGCACGACGGTCTGTGTCGGGCGCGATGTCGGCGCCGCGACTTGGGACGGGCTGCGTGGCGCCAGTGGCGGGCAGGTGGATGGCGGTAGGGCGTGTGTCCCGCACCTGGCCTGTTGATCGTCTTGCCCGAGGAAGCCGGGACGTCCGCCGCCGGCCTCGATCGTCTGGGCGCCGTGTTGCAAGCGCGCATCGATTCCGGCCACATCCGTGGTGCCGATCGACCGCCGCGGGTGGATTGGCTACCTGCGCGCTTTCGGACGGCGCGACCCGGGGGCAACCGATCCGACGATCGAGGACGCGATCTTCCGCATCTGCTCGATAACCAAGCCGATCGTTCCAGACCTCGCCACGATACTATGGGAGGAAGGGCGCTTCCTGCCTGTCGATGCGGTCATGAAATACATCCCCGCATTCGTGGACGCGCCTAGCAGAATCGATTTGCGCATCCTCTCCACCGGACCGGGCGGTCCGAATGGGCCAAACAGGGCGCTTCATGGGCGGGGGCGACTCGGAAGGCCTTCATGGTCGCAACGCAGCACAATCTTTGCGTGAAAGAAAAGCCTCGCCGCTATCGGCGGCCGTGGGCCGGCGGCGGATGTCGAGGTTCCTTGATCCAGTCGACCCGTAACTTGCCAAGCCCGTTTTTGAGGACGGTGCGCCGATGGCCCCCCATAATTTCTCGTAGCATCGCTCTGAGCGCATGCCCACGGGGGCCCGCGCTTAGGGGCATCGTGCCCCGGGGCTGAAGCCTATTTTGTAAGAGCCTGATTTTCGGGAGGATGTTGGTGGGCGCAGTAGGACTTGAACCTACGGCCCGCTGATTAAGAGTCAGCTGCTCTACCAACTGAGCTATGCGCCCACCGCTGCCGGGACCAACCACCCCCCCGACCGGGGCCGCCGCCCTATACCAAGCCCGGCCGCGCGAGAAAACCCCCCGCCTCAGCCCTCGAACGGATCCCGCACCAGGATCGTGTCGTCCCGCTCCGGCGAGGTCGACAGCAGGGTCACCGGCGCCTCCGTCAGCTCCTCGATCCGGCGCACGTATTTCACCGCCTGCGCCGGCAGATCGGCCCAGGACCGCGCGCCGCGGGTCGAGCCCGACCAGCCCTCCATCGTCTCGTATTCCGCGACCGCCGCTGCCTGTGCCCCCGGCGCTGCGGGCAGCCGCCGCACCACCTCCCCGCCGATCCGGTAGCCGACGCCGATCTTCAACTCCACCAGCCCGTCCAGCACATCGAGCTTCGTCAGTGCCAGCCCCTGGATCCCCGCCACTTTCACCGCCTGGCGCACCAGCGCCGCGTCGAACCATCCGCAGCGCCGCCGCCGCCCGGTCACGGTGCCGAACTCCGCCCCGCGATCCCCGAGCAACGTCCCGGTGGCGTCCGAAAGCTCAGTCGGAAACGGTCCCGAGCCCACCCGCGTCGCATAGGCCTTGGCGATCCCGAGCACGAACCCCACCGCCCCCGGCCCCACGCCGGCACCGGACGCGGCCGTGGCCGCCACCGTGTTGGAACTGGTCACGAACGGGTAGGTGCCGTGATCGACGTCCAGCATCACCGCCTGCGCGCCCTCGAACAGGATGCGGGTGCCGGCACGCCGGGCCGCGTCCAGCCGTTCCCACACCGGCTCGGCGAACGGCAACACGTGGGGCGCCAGCGCCATCAGCCCGTCGAACAGCGCCTGCTTGGCGAACACCGGCGCGCCGAGGCCCGCCAGCAAGGTGTTGTGGTGCAGCAGCAGCTCATCGAGCTTCGCCGCCACCGTCTCCGGCTCCGCCAGGTCGGCGAGCCTGATCGCCCGGCGCGCCACCTTGTCCTCATAGGCCGGGCCGATCCCCCGCCCGGTGGTGCCGATCTTATGCTCGCCCCGCGCCGCCTCCCGCGCCCGGTCCAGCGCGCCATGCAGCGGCAGGATCAGCGGCACGTTGTCGGCGATCCGCAGATTCTCCGGTGTGACCCGCAAGCCCTGCGCCTCCACCCGGGCGATTTCGGCCAGCAGCGCCTCCGGATCGACCACCACGCCGTTGCCGATGATGCCGAGCTTGCCGCGCACCAGGCCCGAAGGCAGCAAGGACAGCTTGTAGGTCTGGTTGCCGACCACCAGCGTATGGCCCGCGTTATGGCCGCCCTGGAACCGCACCACGATCCCGGCGCGGCTGGCGAGCCAGTCCACCACCTTGCCCTTGCCCTCGTCGCCCCATTGGGCGCCGATCACGGCGACGTTGGCCATCCTGTTCTCCGGCGGGTCAGTCTGTGGGGGGCAGCGGCACGGCCTCGCCGTTCCGCAGCAGATGGGTGCAGGCGAGGCGGCGGGCCTCCGCCGTGGGGTCGGCGGCCGCGTCCAGCGCGGCGATCGTCGCGTAGCCCAGGCGACGGAAGCGGGCGGCGACATCGGCGTCCGCACCCTCGGGTACGAACAGGCGCGGGCGCGGCGCGCGGGCCGGCGCGGCGCGCAGCAGCGCGTCCGGATACAACGTCAGGCCGGTGGCCGGATCGTCGCCGCACAGGTAGCGCCCGCCGCGGCCGATTTCCTCGTGCCGCCCGGGGGCGTAGATCGTGACCGACATCCCGGTGTGATAGCGGTAGCCGCGGAACTCCACCGGGTCGACGGTCAGGCGCAGGGCGGGCGCGCGCTCCCGGATTGCGGTCACGGTCGCGGCCAGGCGGTCGGCCAGCGCGCGCGCCGGCGGCGGCAGCGGCGCGGCTTGCAGTGCCGCCAGGGCGCGATCGGCGGGGCCGGCGGCGAGCAGCAGCTCGGTCAGCACGGGCGCCAGCGCGCCGCCATGCCGTGTCACGGCGGCGACGTCCTTGCGATCGAGCGCGCGGGCCAGCGCCGCACCCGCCGGACCGTCGATGCCGGCGGCGTCCATCAGCGCCGGGGTCAGGGTGGGCAGGGTCAGGTCGAAGCTCACGTGCGCGAGCCCGGCGGCGGCCAGCGCCTCGGCCCCCACCAGCACAATTTCGGCGTCGGCGGCGGGGGAGTTGCGGCCGATCAGCTCGATCCCGGCCTGCGGCACCTGCCGATCCGGCGCGATCTGGCTGCCGCGCACCCGCAGGCATTGCCCGGCGTAGGAAAGCCGCAGCGGGCGCGGCGCATGCGCGAGCCTGGTGGTGGCGATGCGCACCACCTGGGGCGTGGTATCGGCGCGCAGCCCCATCATGCGCTGGCTGTCGGGGTCCATCAGCCGGAAGGTCTGATCGGCGACGGCGGCGCCGGAGCCGGCGAGCAGGCTGTCCTCGAACTCGAGCAGCGGCGGGCGGATGCGGTCGTAGCCGTGGGCGGCGAACACCTCCATCAACGCCTCGACCGCCGCCGCCTCGGTGGCGGCCTCGGGCGGCAGCAGGTCGCGCAGGCCGGAGGGCAGCAGCGCGGGATTGGGCGGGGGATCATCGGTCATCGCAAGGCGGCAGGTATCAGGGATTGGCCGGCAGCGGAACAGGCGGCGTGCACGGCTGCACCATCCCGCCGGCGGGATGGTGCAGCCGGTCTTCCCGATAGCAAGGAAACCCGGGTTTCAAGCACCGCGTGCGGGGAGACTCTTTTCTCCGGGACGCCCTTGCCCCGCGGCGATAAGGGCCTTCTCTACTCCAACGACGACCGCAGCAGCAGAAGGACCTTACGCATGGACTGGAAAGACAACGGGGTGAAAGTGATCCCCGGCGACCGCCTCGACACCAACACCGCGCAGACCCCGGGCATGAACCGCGCGGCGGCGATCAACTACGCCCGCGTCGGCGCGCAGAAGCTCTGGGCCGGCACGGTGCACATCCACCCCAACGCCAAGACCGGCGCGCACCACCACGGCGCGCTGGAAAGCGTGATCTACGTCGTGCGCGGCAAGGCCCGCATGCGCTGGGGCGAGCGGCTGGAATACGTCGCCGAGGCCGGCCCCGGCGACTTCATCTACGTGCCGCCCTACGTGCCGCACCAGGAGATCAACGCCAGCAGCGACGAGACGCTGGAATGCGTGCTGGTGCGCAGCGACAACGAGGCGGTGGTGGTCAACCTCGACATCGCGCCGGTGGAGAAGCCGGAGGCGGTGGCCTGGATCGATCCGATCCACAAAGCCCCGGGCGGCTGATCCGCACCGTCCGCGCGAGCCCTGCGGCGGGGTCTCGCGCGGTGCTTGTAACGGCCGGGCGCGCTGGCTAGTCTCGGCCGTATGGAAGCGCCCTTTGTCCTGGTCCTGCTCGCCTCCACCACCGGGGCGACGGAATGCCTGAGCGTCGCGGCGAAGGTCAGCCGGACCCTCGGCCGGCCGATCCAGCTCGTGCATGTGCAGGTCGGCCCCGGCTCCATCATCCTGCCTTCGCAGGAGGAACTTTCGGAGTATGAGGCCGAGCACCTGTCCGACCGCGAACAGGCGGAGACGGAAGCGATCCGCGCCCTGGTCGCCACCTGGAACCAGAGCAGCGGCACCCCGGCCACGATCGACGTGTTCCGCGGCGACGAATGGCGGGTGATGCGCCACTATCGCGGTAAAGTGAGCCTCGTCATCCTCGCCTCCCCGCACACGCAGCCGGTCGGCCATCGGGAGACCCTGCGCGCTGCGCTGCTGCGCACCGGTCATCCGGTGGTGATGGTGCCGCCGGGCTGGACCGGCGCCTTCGGCCGGCGGCTGATGATCGGATGGGAAGACGTCCCGCCGCTGCGCCGCGCCATCAGCGCCTTCGCCCCGTTCCTGTCGGCCGCCGAGCAGGTCGACGTCGTGGCGGTCGAACAGGACCAGGCCTCGCTCGACCTGGCGCGCAGCGTGATCGACCCGATCGCCCCCGCAGCGACCTACCGCCTGATTGCCGCCGCCGGCCGCCGCACCGCGAACGCGCTGCTGGACGAAGCCCGCACCAGCCAGTCCGACGGGCTCGTGATGGGCGCCTTCCGCCGCGGCGAGATCCTGAACTGGCTCGCACCCGGAACGTCCACCCGGTTGATCCACGACAGCTTCCTGCCGTTGCTGATGAGCCCCTGAGGCGAGAGCAAGGCCCACCCCAACGCCCCCTCTCCTGCAAGCGGGGGAGGGGGCATTGGCGTGGTGGCCGGCGCGTTCGGGCCAAATGCGATCGCCCTGGTGGGGGGCTCTTACAACCGCAGCCTGCGGAGGCGCAGGGCGTTGGTGATGACGCTCACCGAGCTGAACGACATCGCCGCGGCGGCGACCACGGGGCTCAGCAGGATGCCGAACACGGGGTAGAGCACGCCGGCGGCGATGGGGATGCCGACGGCGTTGTAGAAGAACGCCCAGAACAGGTTCTGGCGGATGTTGCGCATGGTGGCGCGACCCAGGACCAGGGCGCGCACGATGCCGCCGAGGTCGCCTTTCACCAGGGTGATGGCGGCGGTGCGCATGGCGACGTCGGTTCCGGTGCCCATGGCGATGCCGATATCGGCGGCGGCCAACGCGGGGGCGTCGTTCACGCCGTCGCCGGCCATGGCGACGATGCGGCCTTCGGCACGCAGCCGTCGCACGACCGCGTGTTTGCCGTCCGGCGGCACGTCGGCCTCGATCTCCGTGATGCCGAGGCGATGTGCCACCGCTTCCGCCGTCGTCCGGTTGTCGCCGGTCAGCATCACGATCCGCAGGCCGCGCGCGGCGAGGGCGGCGAGGGCGGCCGGCGTGGTCGGCTTGATCGGGTCGGCGACCGCGATCAGCCCGGCGGGGGCGCCGTCGATCGCCAGGAACAGCACGGTGGCACCGTCCCGGCGCAGGGTTTCGGCCTGCGCCGCGGCCTCGGCGCCGGCTGCCCCTTGCGTTTCCATCAGCCGGGCGTTGCCGAGTGCGACCTGATGGCCGGCCACCGTACCGGTCACACCCTGGCCGGTGATCGAAACGAAATCCCCGACCCGGGGCACGGTGATGTCCGAGATGCGTGCGGCGGCCAGCACGGCGGCGGCGAGCGGGTGTTCGCTCGCCTGTTCCAGCGCGGCGGCGGGGCCCAGCACATCGGCTTCGCTGCGGCCGGGGGCGGGCACCACCGCGGTCACCTGCGGCTTGCCTTCGGTCAGGGTGCCCGTCTTGTCGAGCACCAGGGTGTCGATGCGCTCCAGCCGTTCCAGCGCCTCGGCCGAGCGGATCAGCACCCCGGCCTGTGCGCCTTTGCCGATACCGGCCATGATCGACATCGGGGTGGCAAGGCCGAGCGCGCACGGACAGGCGACGATCAGCACGGAGACGGCAGCGACGAGCGCGTAGGCGAGCGCGGGCGCCGGCCCCCAGACCGCCCAGGCGATCGCGGCAAGCCCCGCCGCGACCAGGACCGCGGGCACGAAATATCCGGCCACCTGATCGGCCAGGCGCTGGATCGGCGCACGCGAGCGTTGTGCCTCCGCCACCAGCGCGACGATGCCGGCGAGCACGGTGCCGGCGCCGACCGCGTCGGCGACCATGACGAAGCTGCCGGTGCCGTTCATCGTGCCGGCGATCAGCCGCTCGCCCTCATGTTTCGCGACCGGCATGGATTCGCCGGTGAGCATGGATTCGTCGACCGTGCTGCGGCCTTCGAGCACGGTGCCGTCGACCGGGACCGCCTCGCCCGGGCGCACCCGCAGGCGGTCTCCGATCGCGACGGTTTCGATCGGCACGTCTTCCTCCGCCCCGTCGGCGCCGAGGCGGCGGGCGGTCTTCGGCGCCAGGCCGAGCAGGGCGCGGATCGCCCCGCCGGTCTGTTCGCGTGCACGCAGTTCCAGCATCTGCCCAAGCAGGACGAGCACGGTGATGACCGCGGCGGCCTCGAAATAGACCGGCACCGATCCGTCGGCGGCACGGAAGCCCGGGGGGAACACGCCGGGCGCCACGGTCGCGACGACGCTGTCGAGCCAGGCGGCGCCGGTGCCGAGCGCGATCAGGGTGAACATATTGAGGCTGCGCGCGCGGACCGAGGCGACGCCGCGGACGAAGAACGGCCAGCCGGCCCAGAGCACGACCGGCGTCGCAAGCACGAGCTGCACCCAGTTGGACACTGAAGGTGCCAGCAGATGGCGGAACAGCGGCGCGCCCATGTCCAGCACGACCACCGGGATGGCGAGCACGACGCCGATCCAGAAGCGGCGGCGCATGTCCACCAGTTCGGGGTTGGGGCCGGCCTCGGCCGTGGGCTCGGCGGGCTCCAGTGCCATGCCGCACAGCGGGCAGGCGCCGGGGCCGATCTGCCGTACCTCCGGGTGCATCGGGCAGGTGTAGATGGTGCCGGGGGGGGCAGGGGGGGCGCCAGGGGCGTGAGGAGTGCCGTGGGTATGGGTGTGCGTGTGGGTTGGCGCGTGGGCCTGCGGCTTCGGGTGCAGGTAGCGGTGCGGGTCGGCGACGAACTTGGTCCGGCAGCCGTCGCAGCAGAAGAAGAACGTCTGCCCGCCGTGCGTGGCGCGGTGCCGGGCGGTGGCGGGATCGACCGTCATCCCGCAGACGAGATCGGTGGCCGCGGCGGTATCGTCCGCCGTGGGATGGGGGGGGGCGTGCTGGTCCATGCCGGTCTCCATTTCCGTGCCGACGCATCGGGGCGTCGCATACGGCACTTGCACATATACCCCCTGTGGGTATATGATCAACCCATGCACCAGGAAACAAAACGCGCCGTGGCCGCACGGCTGAGCCGGATCGAGGGCCAGGTGGCCGGACTGTCCCGCATGGTCGAGGCCGACCGCTACTGTGTGGACGTGCTGACCCAGATCGCCGCGGTCCGCGCCGCGCTGGCGAAGGTGGAGGCGCAGATCCTGCACGACCACGTGGATACCTGCGTCGCCTCTGCCTTCGCCTCCGGCGATCCGGAGGAGCAGCGGCAGAAGGTCGACGAGCTGGTGGAGACCATCGGCCGCATGCGCCGCTGACCCGGGCTGCCGATCGCACCCCCATTTTACGTGCAGCCCGATCCCGGAGGCCACATGACCCGACCGCCCCGTCCCGTGCTCGTGATCGGCAGCCTCAACATGGACCTGGTCGCCACCTGCGACCGGCTTCCCGCGCCGGGAGAGACGGTGGCCGGCACGGGCTTCGCCGCGCTGCCCGGCGGCAAGGGGGCGAACCAGGCGGTGGCGGCGGCACGGCTGGGCGCGCGGGTGTTCATGGCGGGCTGTGTGGGCGTCGATTCTTTCGGGGCTGGGTTGCGCGCCGGGCTGACCGCCGCCGGGGTCGACACCACGCAGCTCGCCGAGGTCCCCGGGCCGACCGGAACCGCGTTGATCGCGGTCGACGCCGCCGGGGCCAACCAGATCGTCGTGGTGCCGGGTGCCAACGCTGCAACCGGGCCGGCGCTGATCGATCGCGCGCTCGCTGCCATCCCCGGTCCCGGGATCCTGCTGGTGCAGCATGAAATTCCGCCCGCTTCGGTGGCGCACGCGCTGCGTGCCGGCCGTGCTGCCGGCTGGTTCGTGCTGCTCAATCCCGCCCCCGCGCGCCCGGTTCCCGCCGGGCTTCTGCCCGCGATCGACCTGATCGCGCCGAACGAGACCGAGGCTGCTGCGCTGCTCGGCCGTCCGCTGCGCTCGGCCGAGGACGCCGCCGCCGGCGCGCGCGCCCTGGTGGCGGCGGGGGCGCGGGCGGCGCTGATCACGCTCGGCGCGGCCGGGGCGGTGTATGCGGACGCCGATAGCCTACATATGCAACCACCGGTGCCAGTCCGCCCGCTCGATACCACCGGCGCGGGGGATGCGTTCCTCGGTGCTCTTGCCTCCGTGCTTGCAGCGGGAGGCAGGATTGTGCAGGCGATGGGTTACGCCGCCGCCACCGCCGCCCTATCTACGACACGTCCAGGAGCGCAGGCATCGCTGCCGACCCGGGGTGACGTGGAGGCCTTCACTTCCAGCACCGGGATCGATCGCCAACCGGTTTGATCGAGATCAACGCGCCCCACCGCCATTCGTGTTTGGTTGGTTGGGCTGCGAGCAGGTGCGGAACGGACGATGAGTACGAAGCGGAACGGAACGACGGCGCCCACGCCTTTGTGGGCCTACGGCTTGGTGCTTGCACTGGGCGTGATGACCTTGAGCATGATCCGCCTGGCACAGGCGGCGGATCATTGGGGCCCCGGCGTCGGCGACATCGTGAGCTTTGCCACCCCGAGCCCGGCGCTGGCGCCGGAGGTGGCGTTCACCGCCACCAGGGTCGGTCCGGGTGGCACGACGGCCTGCCAGCTCGATTCACGTATCATGGCCAAGACCCATGGCAGCCTCGTGGTCGAGGCTGCCATGCCCGGCGAGCACGACCGTTACCGCGCCCATTGGGCGGGCGGCCCCACCAGCACGGGTCCAAATAATTGCGGGCCGCGTGCGGTGCTGCTGCTGAGCGGCGGGGATCTCGGTTCGCTCGCCTCCGCGGCGGGCGGCTTCGGGGTCGGGCACCGCAGCATGATGCCGCTGCTGGGGGATTCGTTGTCCACCCAGGGCTGAATGGTCCGGCCCCTCTCTGATTGTTCCCGTTTGTTCCCTAATTGTTCTTGACGGCGGAGCGGCGGCGCGGCACAGTGCGTGCGAACCGGCGAGGACCCTCGTCATGCCACACGCCCAGACAGCCAGCCGTCCGCCCACGCCGCCCGTGGCCCCGCCGGGGCAGGGACGCCGGGTGCCGTCTCACGCTTCCTTGGTCGATGACGCCGCCGGCCTGGACCGGGAGGCGCTGGCCGCGCTCGAGCGGGCCGGTCTGCCCGATCCGGCGCCCGACGCGCCGCTCCCGCCGCTCGCCCGGCGCGGCCGCGGCGCCGTGTCCAACCCGCCGAGCCGCTACGACAGCGCGACGGCGAGCCCGTTCGACGACGGCTGGGACACGATGGAGGCCGGGACCGAGAGTCTGCCGCCGCTCGCCACCACCCTGATCCGCGACGCCACCCGCTCGGCGATCAGTTGGAACACCTCGCCGGACATCGGCTTCGACCGCGCGGTGAACCCGTACCGCGGCTGCGAGCACGGCTGCATCTACTGCTACGCGCGGCCAACCCACGCCTATCTCGGCTACTCGCCCGGCCTCGATTTCGAGACCAAGCTGGTGTTCAAGCCGGACGTCGCGGCGCTGCTGGAAAAGGAGCTGCGCAAGCCGGGCTACACGCCGCTTCCGTTGGCGCTCGGGACCAATACCGATCCCTATCAGCCGGTCGATCGCACCCTGAAGCTGACGCGTTCGGTGCTGGAGGTGCTGGACCGGTTCAACCATCCGGTCACGATCGTGACCAAGTCCGCCGGAGTGCTGCGCGACCTCGACCTGCTGGCGCCGATGGCGGCGCGCGGGCTGGCGCGGGTGTGCCTGTCGGTCACCACCTTGGATGCCGGCCTGGCGCGGCGGATGGAACCCCGCGCCGCGACGCCGGCGCGCCGACTGGCGGCCATCGCGGCCCTGGCGCAGGCGGGCGTGCCCACGGGGGTGATGGCCGCGCCGATGATCCCCGGACTGAACGATGCCGAGCTGGAACGCATCCTGCAGGCCGCCGCGGCGGCCGGCGCCAGCTCCGCCGGTTATGTGCTGCTGCGCCTGCCGCACGAGCTGCGGGAGATGTTCCAGGACTGGTTGGCGGAACACGCCCCTGACCGCGCGCGCCACGTCCTGAACCTGATCCGGGAAACCCGCGGCGGCGAGCTGTCGGACCCGCGGTTCCACGCGCGGATGAAGGGCTCCGGCGTCTACGCCGACCTGCTCGCCCGCCGCTTCGCCCGCGCCGCACGGCAGTGGAAACTGTCCAATGCTCGCGCCGGGCTCGACTGCTCCCGCTTCGCGGTGCCCGGGGCCGCCGTGGCCGGGGCGCCGGCGCAGCTTAGCCTGCTGTGACGAGCGGGCGCGTGCCGGCGCGCGCGTCCTCCAGCACCATGGCGGCGGCCTTCTCGCCGATCATGATCGAGGGGGCGTTGGTGTTGCCGGCGACGATCTGCGGCATGATCGAGGCGTCGGCGACGCGCAGCCCGGCGATGCCGTGCACGCGCAGGCGCGGATCGACCACCGAGTCCGTGCCGTGGCCCATCCGGCAGGTGCCGACGGGGTGCAGGTTGGAGACGCCGCGCGCGCGGATGTCCGCCTCCAGCGCCGCGTCGGAGGCGACCTGCGGCCCCGGCAGGGTCTCCTCGGCGATATAGGGCGCGAGCGCCGGCTGCTGCGCGATCTTCCGCGCCCAGCGCATGCCGGCCAGCATCGCCTGCATGTCGTAGGGCGTGGCGAGGAAGTTGAAGCGGATCTCCGGCGGTGCCAGCGGATCGGGCGATTTCAGCCGCACCGTGCCGCGGCCCTCGGGGCGCAGATGCACCGGGCTGATCGAGAAGCCCGGGGAACGGGTGGGACATGATGCCGTGGCGCGTGCGTTCCAGCACGCTCCAGGCGAAGGTGTTGATCTGCAGGTCGGGCCGTTCGCAGCGCCGGATCGCTGGCGACGAAGGCGCCGACATAGAGACCGTTGCCCGCCATCGGCCCTTTCCGGTACAGCATGTATTGCGCCGCCGGCCTTGAGCTTGCGCCAGGCGCTGCGGTCAAGCTCGTTCAGGGTGATCGGCCTGGTGCAGCGGTAGGTGATGTAGGTGTTGAAATGGTCGTGCAGGTTGGCGCCCGACCGAGGCGAGGTCGCGCACGCACCGGGATGCCCATCGCCGACAGATGCGCGCCCGGGCCGATGCCCGACAGCAGCAGCAGTTGCGGGGAGCCGTAGACGCCGCCGGAGACGATGATCTCGCCGCGGCGCGCGCGCGGTGCGCGGGCCGCCCGGGCGTGCAGATACTCGACGCCGACGGCGCGCCCGTCCTCGATCAGCAGGCGTGTGGCGTGGGCTTCGGGTTGCACGACGAGGTTGGCGCGGTTGCGCGCGGGCAGCAGATAGGCGGTGGCGCTGCTCCAGCGGCGGCCGTCGTTGGTGGTGGTCTGGTAGATAGCCGGCGCCTTCCTGCCGTGGCGCCGTTGAAATCGTTGTTGGCGCGGGATGCCGGCCTGGATGCAAGCCGCAAGCAGCGCGTCCGCCAGTTCCCAGCGCTGCGGCTGGTCGGACACGTGCAGCGGGCCGCCGACGCCGTGGAATTCGCTCTCGCCGCGCGCCTGGTCCTCGGCGCGGCGGAAGTAGGGCAGGACGGAGTCCCAGTCCCAGCCCTCGCAGCCGCACTGGCGCCACTCGTCGTAGTCGGCGTGGTTGCCGCGCATGTAGACCATGCCGTTGATCGCGCTGGTGCCGCCCAGCACCTTGCCGCGCGGCTGGTACATCACGCGGCCGTTCAGGTTCGGCTCCGGCTCGCGAATCGAACATCCAGTTGTGGGTGGGATCGTTGAACAGCTTGGAGTAGCCGAGCGGGATGTGCACCCACGGATTGCGGTCGCGCATCCCGGCCTCCAGCAGCAGCACGCGGTAGCGGCCGGATTCCGACAGCCGCGCGGCCACCGCGCAGCCGGCCGAGCCGGCGCCGGTGACGATGAAGTCGTAGGTGTCGTCGTCGTGCTGGGTCATGCCATTCCGATGGTGCGGTGCGGGAGGCGGCGGCCGCGGGTTCGGGCAGGCGCTGCGGAGCCGCCCGCACGCACGGGGCCGGCGATGGTGATGAGCGTGCCGCTGGTCATGGCCCGGTTCCGCGTTTCCCCCGGCCGCGCAGGCGCGCGGCCTGGCAGAGCATCGCCGCCGGCGCCGCGGGGTGTCAAACCCAGGGCGATCGCATGTGGCCCGAACGCACCGGCCGCCGCTTGCCTCCGCCCGGGCGCCATGTCACAGCACCCGCTCCATCCGCGGCAGGAGAGACCCACATGGCACGCGAAGTCCTGGTCGTTTCCGGCGTACGCACCCCGGTCGGAGATTTCGGCGGCGCGTTGAAGGACGTGCCGCCCACCGAACTCGGCGCGCAGGTCGTGCGCGAGGCGCTGACGCGTGCCGCCGTGGCGGGGAACGAAGTCGATCACGTCGTGTTCGGCAACGTGATCCATACCGAAGCCAAGGACATGTACCTCGCCCGGGTCGCCGCGCTGGGCGCCGGCGTGAGCGAGGCCGCGCCGGCGCTGACCCTGAACCGGCTGTGCGGCTCGGGACTGCAGGCGATCGTGTCGGCATCGCAATCCATCCTGCTCGGCGATGCCGAGATCGCCGTCGGCGCAGGGGCGGAAAGCATGAGCCGTGCGGCCTACCTGGCGCAGGGCGTGCGCTGGGGGGCGCGCATGGGCGATACCGCCATGGTCGACATGATGCTGGCTGCGCTGCACGACCCGTTCCACCACATCCACATGGGCGAGACCGCCGAGAACCTTGCTGAATCGCACCAGATCACCCGCGACGCGCAGGACGCGCTGGCGGTGGAATCGCATCGCCGCGCCGGCCGAGCGATCCGCGAAGGGCAATTCAAGGAGCAGATCCTTCCGGTGCGCCTGAAGACCCGCAAGGGGGAGACGGTGTTCGACACCGACGAGCATCCGCGCCCCGAGACGACGGCCGAAGACCTCGGCAAGCTGCGCGCGGTGTTCCGCAAGGACGGCACGGTGACCGCGGGCAACGCGTCGGGCATCAACGACGGCGCCGCGGCGGTGGTGCTGATGGAGGGTACGACCGCGGCCAAACGCGGCGCGACGCCGCTCGGGCGGCTGGTCGACTATGCCCATGCCGGGGTCGATCCCAGGATCATGGGGATCGGGCCGGTGCCGGCGACCCGCCGCGTGCTGGCCCGCGCGGGACTGCGGCTCGATCAGATGGACGTGATCGAATCGAACGAGGCGTTCGCGGCGCAGGCCTGCGCGGTGGCGAAGGAACTCGGATTCGATCCGGAAAAGACCAATCCGAACGGGTCGGGGATTTCGCTGGGTCATCCGGTCGGCGCGACGGGGGCGATGCTGACGGTGAAGGCGCTGTACGAGCTGCGCCGTATCGAGGGCCGTTACGCGCTGGTGACGATGTGTATCGGTGGCGGGCAGGGGATCGCCGCGATCTTCGAACGGGTGTGAGCAGTTCCCGGCCGGTCCTGAAGCTCCACCCCGGCCAGGGGCGGCGACTGCGTGCGGGCGCGCCCTGGGCCTACAGCAACGAAGTGGTGCCGCAAAGGCTGGAGCCGGGCAGCCTGGTGCGGCTGGAAGGCGACGGCGGGCTGCGGTTCGGCGTGGCGATGTACAACCCGCATAGCCTGATCGCCGTGCGCCTGCTCGACCGCGATCCGGACGCCGCGATCGATACCGGCTGGTTCCGTGCCCGGCTGCGCGACGCGATCGCGCTGCGCGCGCGGATCTGCGACAGCCCGTTCCACCGCCTGGTGCACGCCGAGGCCGACTACCTGCCCGGGCTGATCGTCGATCGCTACGACGACGTGGCGGTGGTGCAGGCCAACGTCGCCGGCATGGACCGGCTGCTGGACACCCTGCGCGAGGCGCTGCTGGCCGAGCTGCCCTTGCGCGCGATCGTCGCCCGCAACGACAGCGGCGCCCGCCGACTGGAAGGGCTGGACGAGGTGATTTGCGTCCTGCACGGCGAACCGGGGCCGGTGATCGTGCAGGAAGCGGGCGTCCGATTCCCGGTCGATCTGCTCGCAGGCCAGAAGACCGGCTGGTTCTTCGATCAGCGGGGCAACCGCGATCGTGTGGCGGCGCTCGCGTCCGGCGCGTCGGTGCTGGATGTGTTCTGCCACACTGGCGGCTTCGGGGTCCGCTGCGCCGCGGCCGGTGCGGCGTCCGTGCGGCTGGTGGACAGCTCCGCGCCCGCGCTGGCGCAGGCGGAGGCCGCGGCGGCGCTGAACCTGGTGGGCGCGGCGGTCGCGACCAGCCGGGGCGACGCGTTCGACATCATGGCCGCGCACACGGCCGCCGGCGACCGGTTCGACATCGTGATCTGCGATCCGCCGGCCTTCGCGCGCACCCGCAAGGATGCCGACGCCGGGCTGCGCGCCTACGGCCGGATGGCGCGGCTGGCGGCGGCGCTGGTCGCGCCCGGCGGGTTCCTGTTCGTCGCTTCGTGCAGCCACCATGCGCCGCTCGATACGTGGGCGGCACGGATCGCGGACGGGCTGCAGCGCGCGCGCCGGCCGGGGCGGATCCTGGCCACCACCGGCGCGGGGCCCGATCATCCGGTGCATCCGGCGTTGCCGGAAACCGCGTATCTGAAGGCGCAACTGATCCAGTTGCTGTAGGTCAGCCCTTCACCCCGCCCATGGTCAGCCCCGAGGTCATGTAGCGGCGGAAGGCATAGTAGGCGACGATCGGCGGGATCGAATAGATGATGGCGGTCGCCATCATGTAGTTCCACGGAGCCTCGTCGCTGTTGAGGAACTGCGCCAGCACTACCGCCACCGTCATGTTCCGCTTCGACGACAGCAGCAGGAACTGATAGAGGTAGTCGTTCCATGCCAGCAGCAGGGCGAACGTGCCCACCGCGACCAGGGCCGGCGCCATCAACGGCAGGTAGATCCGCGTATAGACCTGCCACGGAGACGCGCCGTCGATCCGTGCCGATTCGTCGAGCTCGATCGGAATCGATACCGAATACTGCTGCAAGACGAAGATGGCATAGGGTGTCGTGAAGGCGACATAGGCCGCGATCACCGACCACAGACTGTTGCCCCAGCCGTAGATCTGCATGATCCGGTAGAACGGGATCGCCACGAAGGAGGCGGGGATGACATAGGTCACCAGCGCCATGTTGCTCACAACCCAGCCGCCGTGGAGGCGCATCCGGCCGATCACGAAGCTGGTGAGCGAGCCTATCAGCAAGGTCAGGGCCGTCGTGGCGAAGCCGACATAGAAGCTGTTGGCGAACTGGTGCCAGAAAGACGAGAGGTACCAGTAGCCCTGCGTGACGACGATCCAGAAGCTGTGCAAGGTGGGCGACGGCGGGAAGATGTGGGTGCTGAACACGTCGTCGTGGGAATCGAGTGCCACCATCACCATCGGATAGATCGGTCCGAGCGACCAGATCACCAGCACGATGCCGAGCAGCACTGCGCCGGTCTCCGTCGCGAAGCCGCGCAGCCGGTAGTTCGGCTTGCGGGCAGTCGTGAGAGCGGCGCTCATCGTTCCACCCCCGCGGCGCGCACCCGCCGCATCAGCCATGATCACCAGCGGGATCAGGACCGGCAATCGCCGACATCACCGCCGCGACGCCGAGCCGCGGCTGGGACATGACGAACGCATCGCGGATCCCGAGCGTTGCCAGCACCTGGGTCGAGTTTGCCGGCCCGCCGCCGGAGACGAAATAGACGGTGGTGAAGTCACCGAGCGTGAACAGGTAGCCCGAGCAGGGTGCATACGAGATAGAGATTGGCCAGCAGCGGCCATGTGATATGCGCGAAGCGGCGCGAGCCCGGTGGCCCCGTCGATTTCCGCCGCCTCGTACAGGTCCTTCGGGATCGCCATCCGGCCGGCGAGCAGGATCACGGTCCAGAACGGCAGCCATTTCCAGACATAGGCGATGACGTCCGACCACAGCGCGAGCCAGCGCTGATCGAGCCAGGACGGACCATTCACATGGAACACGTCCCAGATCAGGTTGTTGAGCAGCCCCCAGTCGCCGTTCAGCATCCAGTGGATCGACAGGAAGGTGGGCAGCGCCGGCACGGCCCAGGGCAAGATGAAGACCATCAGCAGGCCTTTGATCCACCACTCGCGGCGCATGAAGAATCCCGACAGCCCCAGCGCCAGGAGCACTTCGGAGGTTCACGCCGATGACCACAAAGATCAGCGTGTTGACTACCGTCTCCTGGTAGATCGGATCCGAGAACAACTGGGTATAGAGGGCTGGATTGCTGCCCATCCACAGCCCGTAGGCGATCGGATAGACGACGAAGAGCAGGAAGATCGCGAAATAGGGTACCAGGAAGGCCAGCGCCCAGATCAGCTCCGGTCCTTGCAGACCGGCCCGCCAAGTATACCGAACGACGGACCGTCCGACGATCGGCTGGCCGATCCCGATAACTCGGGCGCTGCTGCCATCCATGACGTTCGCCCCTCCTAGGCGATCGGGTATTTGGCGAAGATTGCCTCGATTTGCTTGAACGCGTTCTCCGCCGCGGCTGTCGGTGTCATGCCGTTCTTGTACACGTCGGCGTAGGACTGCCCCCAGATCTGCTGGGCCTCGACTTCGGCATAGGCGGGAGTATAGGCGAGGTAATCGGGGATCGACGGACCGGTCAGCGTCTCCTCGATGTAGGGAGCGCGATGCGGGTCCTTGGAGTGCAGCCAGAACGGATCGGTCTGCGTGAGTTCTGGGAACACCGGCACCCAGCGGCCCAGCCCCGCCTTCAGGTATTTGTTATTGACCTCCGGACGGATGACGAATTTCATGAAGTCCTTGGCAACCACGATGTTCTTCGCGACCTTGGGGATGAAGCCGCCGATCACGCCGACCATGGCCGGGATCGGCTTGCCGTCGTTGCCGAGCGGCAGGCCCATGGTGACGCACGCGTTGTAGTCCTTCGGACGGTGGATCATCGCGAGCTCGGTGGAGATCGTGCCGTCGAAATCCATCACGAACAGTTTGGAGTGGAACCCGTTGTTGTCGTCGGCGTCGTTCCAGCTGATCGCCCCCGGCGGGGTGTAATGCTGTTTGTAGGCTGTGGTGATATACGTGATCGTCTTGATCACCGCCTCCTTCACCTGCGGATCAGCGAGATGGATCTTGCCGTCCGGGGTAACCAGCCCCTGACCGCCGTTGGCGATCAGGAAGCCATGGAACACGTTGTTGCCGTCGCTCGGCCCGTTGGTCGTCATCTGCAGGCCGAAGGCATAGACATTGCGCATGCCCTGGGCACGCAACTTGGCCTGCATTGGTTTGAAGAAATCCCAGCGCTTATCCCAGGTGTTTGGGATATCCGACATCTTGTAGCCGGCCTTCTCGACCAGGTCGGACCAGACGTGGAACGGCTCGGAGGCGCATTTGTAGGGGACCGCATAGAACGCACGCTTGTTCTCGGTCTTGTTGTAAAGCTTCGTCGAAAGCAGGGCGGTGCTGGTGAAATGCGCCTGCTGGGTCGCCACCACGTCGCTCACGTCGACCAGCTTGTCGTTCCAGGCGTTCAGCACCAGGGTGGTCTGGATCCCGTCGTACGAGATCACATCCGGCGTGTCACCCGTCTGCAAGGCGGAGACCATCTTCTGGCCCAGCGCCACGAACGGCAGGATGCTGTAGTCGATCTTGTTGCCGCTCGCCTTCTCGTAGTCGGCGACCATTTGCTTGAACGAGGCGTCTTCCTCGGGGACGAACCCCTGGGCCCACCATACCGTCGCGGTCTTGGCTGCGGCGTTGGCGATATATGGACGCGCCAACGCCCCGGCCGCCGCCAATCCGAGGGAGCCGCGAATCACCGATCTCCGGCCAACGCCGTTCATGGTTCGTCTCCTGTTCCCTAGATGGTCTCGTGTGTGCTCCGCACAATGGAGCCACCCGTTTTTAGTATAGGAAACGAGGTTGACAGACACCCCGAGTTGCGTCAACCGGCAATTTTCTTCATATTGCGGTTATGCGAGCCTCGGCAGCGGGCCCTATTCCGGCGCCCAGCCGGTCAGCACCGCGAGCCGCAGCCGTACCGCCACCCGCCCGTCCGTCCCCGCCGCACCCGCCAGGCCGGCGGCGAACAGCGCGCGCGGCGGGATGCGCCGGTCGCGCTCGGCCAGGGCATTGGTCTCCCCCGCGGCGCGCAGATCCGAGACCAACGTCATCGGATCGGCATAGCTCAAGTCCACGTCTTCCACGTCGGCAACCGGCAACGCGTAGCCGGCGCGCTGCAGCAGGCCGGCGCAGTCGCTGAGGTCCGGGAACGGCGCGACCCGCGGTGCGGCGCCGCCGCTCACGGCCGCCTCCGCCCGGGTCAGCGCCGTACGCAGTCCGCCGAGGGTGCCGAGCGCCGGAAGGCTCGCCAGCAACAATCCGCCGGGACGTAATGTGTGACGCAACTGGATCAAGGTGCCGGGCAGGTCGTTGACCCAGTGCAAGGACAAGCTGGCCACGACCAGATCGAAGCTGCCGGGCGCGAACGGCAGGTATTCTTCGTCCGCGACCACCGCCGGGCGCGGATTGCGCGCGGCCATCGGCAAAGACAGGTCACAACTGACGCAACCGATGCCGCGTGCGGCGAGCAGGGGAGCGACCACGCCGCGTCCACCAAGGTCGAGCGCGGTGGTGAAGCGCCGCGTGGTGTCGTCCAGCCGGTCGAGCAACCGCTCCGCCAGCCCGCCCAGCAGGTCGGCGACCGCGCCCACCCGCGCGGCGGCACGGTCGCGGTGGCGGCGCACGGCGGCGCGGTCGAACGGCGCGGCGGGGCCGCCAGGGGGCCCATCACTCACGGCGCGGCGGCCACCAGCGCCAACACGGCGGTCCCGTAGCGCGCAAGCTTGGAGGCGCCGACCCCCTTGATCTCACCCAATTCGTCCAGCCCGACGGGGCGGACGGCGGAGATCTCGCGCAGGACGGTATCGTGGAAAATGACATAGGGCGGTACGGCTTGGGCTTTGGCCTCCCCGGCGCGCCAGACGCGCAGGGCCTCGAACAGGGACAGATCCGCGGCGGGGGGCGTGGCTGCCGGCGCGACGGGTTCCGCCGCCGGTGCGCCGTCCTCGCGCGTGACGGGCGCGATACCGTTCGCGGTAAGGGGCGCCGCGGGGCCGGCCCGATACGCCGGAACGGTCCCTGGGGCGGCTCCCGGGGCGACCGGAGCCGCCCACCCGCGCCGCTCCCGCCGCACCCGCGCCGGCCGCGGCGTCGGGGGCGCGTCCTCGCGCACCAGCACCGGGACCTCCCCGCGCAGGATCGGCCGCGCCACCTCCGGCACCATGAAGAGGCCGCCGTGACCGGCGGTATCGACGTCCAGCACGCCGCGCGCGATCAACTGCCGCACCAGGCCGCGCCAGAACCCAGCCGGGCGGTCCGCGCCCACGCCGAAAGTCGGCAACCGGTCGTGGCCGTGGCGCAGCACCGCCTCGGTCGCTTCGCCGCGCAGCACCGCGACCAGATGCACGGCGCCGAACACCTGGCCGGTGCGATAGACTGCGGACAACAGCTTCTGCGCCTCTACCGTGCCGTCGAACGTGCGCGGCGGGGCACGGCAGTTGTCGCAATGGCCGCAGTCGGTGACAAGCTCCTCCCCGAAGCAGGCGAGCAAGGTCCGGGTCCGGCAGCCGACCGTCTCCGATAGCGCGATGATCTGTTCCAGCTTGGTGCGCATCACCCGCTGCTGCGTCTCCGGCGCCGTGGATTGAGCCAGCCAGTGGCGTGCCTGCGCGATGTCCTGGGCGCCGTGCAGCAGCAGCGTCTCGGCCGGATCGCCGTCACGGCCGGCGCGGCCGATCTGCTGGTACCACGCCTCCGGGCTGTCGGGCATGTCCAGATGCGCAACGAAGCGCACGTCGGGGCGATCGACGCCCATCCCGAACGCGATCGTTGCCACCACGACCAGGGGTTCGCCGGATCGGAAGCGGGCCGCCGCCGCGCGCTTGTGTTCGGGATCGAGCCCGGCGTGGAACGCCACCGCCGGGTGGCCGCGCGCTTCCAGCGACGCCGCCACCCGCTCGGTCTTGGCGCGCGAGCCGCAATAGACGATGCCGCAGGCGCCGGGCTGGCGGTCCAGCAGTTCCGTCAGTTGCGCCAGTTCGGACGCCTTCGGCTGCGCCGCAAGGAACAGGTTGGGGCGATGGAAGCTGGCGGCGAATACTTTCGCCCCGCCCATCGCCGAGCGCGGCCAGGATGTCGGCCCGTGTGCGCGGATCGGCGGTCGCGGTGAGCGCAATCCGCGGCACGCCCGGGAACCGATCGGGCAAGCTGGCGAGCAGGCGGTATTCGGGGCGGAACTCGTGGCCCCATTGGGAGACGCAATGCGCCTCGTCGATCGCGATCAGCGCCAGTTTCAGGCGCGACAACCGATCGAGCGTCCCGTTCGCCAGCAGGCGTTCGGGAGAGACATAGACGAGATCAAGATCGCCCTCGACCAGGCTGCGCATCGTGTCGCGCGCCTCGGCCGGATCGAGGTCGGAATGCAGCGCGCCGGCACTGATGCCGAGCTGGCGCAGCGCCGCCACCTGGTCGTCCATCAGCGCGATCAGTGGCGAAACGATCACGGCGGTACCGGGGCGGCAGAGCGCGGGTACCTGGTAACACAGGCTCTTGCCGCCGCCGGTCGGCATCAGCACCAGGGCGTCGCCGCCGGCGAGCACGTGGCGGATCACCGGCTCCTGCAGGCCGCGGAACTCGGGGAAGCCGAAGACGCGGCGCAGGATGTCCTGGGGGTCGGTCATGGGGGCAAGATCGGGGGGCCCTGCCCCCCGAACCCGCCCGCCCACCCGGGCGAAGCCGTCCGAGGGGTCCAGGGGACTTGTCCCCTGGCCGGGGGTGTGGGGGGCAGCGCCCCCCACTCTTACGCCGCCGCCACCGCGCGGCGCGCCATCACCCCGACCAGGTGCGCGCGGTACTCGGAGCTGGCGTGGATGTCGCTGTTCAGATCGTCCGCCGGCGTCACTACATTAGCGATCGCATCCGGCGAGAAGTTCGCACTCAGCGCCTGTTCCATCGCCGTGTGCCGGAACACCCCGCCCTGCCCCGCGCCTGTCACCGCGACCCGCACGCCGGCCGCCGTCTGCGCCACGAAGACGCCCACGATCGCGTAGCGTGAGGCCGGATTGCGGAACTTCTGATAGTTGGCCTTGGTCGCCGCCGGGAACTCCACCTTGGTGATGAGCTCGTCCGGCTCCAGGGCCGTGGTGAACATGCCCTGGAAGAAGTCGTCCGCCTTGATCGCCCGCTTGGTGGTGGTGATCGTCGCCCCCAGCGCCAGCGCCGCCGCCGGGTAGTCCGCCGCCGGGTCATTGTTGGCCAGGCTGCCGCCGATGGTGCCGCGATGGCGCACCTGCTCGTCGCCGATCATGCCGGCGAGTGCCGCCAGCGCGGGAATGATCCGCTGCACGTCGGCCGAGTGCGCCACCGCGGCGTGGGTGGTCATCGCGCCGATAGTGACCGAGCCCGCGCCGGCCGTGATCCCCACCAGCCCCGCCTTCGCCAGATCGACCACGACGGAGGGCCGGTTGAGCCGCTGTTTCAACACCGGGATCAGGGTCATCCCCCCGGCCACCGCCTTGGCCTCGGGGTCGGCGCCGAGCGCCTTCACCGCGTCGGCGACGGAGGCGGGCTTCTGATAGGCGAAATCGTACATCGTGTGCTGTCCCCTGAGCTATTCGGCCGCCAGGCGCGGCCGGCCGGCCTGGATGATGGACCAGAGTTTGGGTGCGGTGGCCGGCATTTCGATATGCCGCACGCCGTAGTCGCGCAGCGCGTCGACCACCGCGTTCATGATCGCGGGCGGACTGCCGATCGCGCCCACCTCGCCGCACCCCTTCACCCCGAGCGGGTTGTGGGTGCACAAAGTCACCTCGGTGCCGACCTTGATGTTGGGCAGGTTGTCGGCGCGCGGCATGGTGTAGTCCATCATCGAGCCGGACAGAAGCTGGCCTGATTTGTCGTACACCGCGCTTTCCAGCAGCGCCTGACCGATCCCCTGCGCGACTCCGCCCTGCACCTGGCCTTCGACGATCATCGGGTTGATGACGCGGCCGACGTCGTCGACCGCGGTGAAGTTGATCACCGTGGTCACGCCGGTGTCGGGGTCGATCTCCACTTCCGCGATATGGCAGCCGCCGGGATAGGTGAAGTTCTTCGGGTCGTAGAAGGCGGTTTCCTCCAGCCCGGGTTCGAGTTCGTCGATCGGGTAGTTGTGCGGCACGTACGCGGCGAGCGAGATCTCGGCCAGTGCCTTGCTCCGGTCCGTGCCGGCGACGGTGAATTTGCCGTCCTTGAACTCGACGTCGTCGACCGCGGCTTCCAGCAGATGGGCGGCGATCTTGCGGCCCTTGGCGATGACCTTGTCCATCGCCTTCACCATCGCCGAACCGCCGACCGCGAGCGAGCGCGAGCCGTAGGTGCCCATGCCGAACGGGATCTTGTCGGTATCGCCGTGCACGATCTCGATCTGGTCCATGGGCACGCCGAGCTGGCTGTGCACGAGCTGGGCGAAGGTCGTCTCGTGCCCCTGACCGTGGCTGTGCGAGCCGGTGAACACCGTCACGCTGCCGGTCGGGTGCACGCGGATGTTGGCGCATTCGTACAGACCGGCGCGCGCGCCGAGCGAACCGACCACCGCCGACGGCGCGATGCCACAGGCCTCCAGATAGGTGGACACGCCGATGCCGCGCAGCTTCCCGCGCGCCGCCGCTGCCGCCCGCCGCTGCGCGAACCCCGCGTAGTCGGCGACTTTCAGCGCCGCGTCCAGGGTGGCCGTGTAGTCGCCGCTGTCGTACTGCAGCGCCACCGGAGTCTGGTACGGGAACGCATCGTTGGGGATGAAGTTGCGCCGCCGCAGCTCCACCCGGTCGATCCCGGTTTCCTGCGCGATCACGTCGACCAGTCGCTCCAGCAGGTAGGTCGCCTCCGGCCGCCCCGCGCCGCGATAGGCGTCGACCGGGACGGAGTTGGTGAACACCGCCTTCACCTCGGCATAGATCGCGGGGGTCTTGTACACGCCCGCCAGCAGGGTTGCGTACAGGTAGGTCGGCACGCAGGGCGCGAAGGTGGACAGATACGCGCCCATGTTCGCCAGGGTCGACACGCGCAGTGCGAGGAAATGCCCTTCCGCGTCCAGTGCCATCTCGGCCGTGCTCACGTGGTCGCGGCCATGTGCGTCCGACATGAAGCTTTCGGACCGGTCCGCGGTCCATTTCACCGGCCGCTTCAACTTGCCGGCGGCCCAGGTGACGATGGCCTCTTCCGCATAATGGTAGATTTTCGAACCGAACCCTCCGCCGACGTCGGGGGCCACGACGCGCAGGTGGTTCTCCGGAATGTGCAGCACGAAGGCGCCCATCAGGAGGCGGATCACATGCGGGTTCTGGCTGGTGGTGTACAGCGTGTAGTCGCCCGACATGGAATCGAAATCGCCCACCGCGGCGCGCGGCTCCATGGCGTTCGGAATCAGCCGGTTGTTCTCGAGCTCGAGCTTCACGACCTTGGCCGCGCGGGCGAAGGCGGCATCGACCAGCGCCTTGTCGCCGATCTGCCAGTCGTAGCAGATGTTGCCGGGCACCTCGTCGTGCACCAGCGGCGCACCGGGCGCAATCGCGTCGCGCAGGCCGGAGATCGAGGGCAGGTCCTCGTAGTCGATCACCAGCTTTTCCGCCGCGTCCTTCGCCTGCTGACGCGTCGCCGCGATCACCACCGCGACCGGATCGCCGACGTGGCGCACCTTGCCCACGGCCAGCACCGGGTGCGGCGGCTCGGCCATCGGTGCGCCGTCCTTGCTGTGGATCTGCCAGCCGCAGGGCAGGCCGCCGATATTCTCCGCCGCCATGTCGGCGCCGGTGAACACTGCGCTGACGCCGGGGGAGGCTTTTGCCGCCGCGGTATCGATTCCGACAATGCGCGCATGCGGCCGGTCGGCGCGGCGGATGGAGGCGTAGAGCTGGCCGGGCCGGTTGATGTCGTCGGTGTAATGGCCGCGCCCGCTCAGGAACCGCAGGTCCTCCTTGCGGCGGACGGCGGCGCCGATGCCCTCGAAGCCCATGACCCTACCCCTCCCTGCGGTTTTTTTTGGTTATTCGGCGGCGACCGGCAGCGCCTTGCCGTGCATCAGCGGCCAGGCGGCGGCGATGGCTTTGACGATGTTGTGGTAGCCGGTGCAGCGGCAGAGGTTGCCTTCCAGGCCTTCCCGGATCTGGTGCTCGCTCAGCCCCTCGGGGTGCGACTGCACGAGGTCGACCGCGCTCATGACCATGCCCGGCGTGCAGAAGCCGCACTGCAGGGCGTGGTGTTCGCGGAACATCTCCTGCATCGGGTGCAAGGTGCCGTCCGCGGCGGCGAGGCCTTCGATCGTGGTGACCTTGGCGCCCTCGGCCTGCACCGCGAGCATGGTGCAGGATTTCACCGAACTGCCATCCAGGTGCACGACGCAGGCGCCGCACTGGCTGGTGTCGCAGCCGACATGGGTGCCGGTCAGGCCGAGCGTCTCGCGCAGCAGTTCCACCAGCAGGGTGCGGTTTTCCACCTCGACCGTATGGTGCGTGCCGTTCACCGTCAGGGATACCTGAGGCATCTTGTCCCCCTTCTGTCCGCTGGGTTGCGTCGTGTGGATGAAGCCGTGTCCGCCGCCGGGTCCCGCTGCCGCGCGCGCGGCTGGGGCCGGAGGCCGGTTCGGCGCGGAGAATGGTCGGGTGGGGGGGCGGTGGTCAAGCGGGGGAGCGGCAGCGGTGCGTATCGGCGGGCCAGCGTGCGTGCGCGCCCGCCTGTCGCGGTCGGGACGCCGACCGACCCGCGCCTATCCGAGCACAATCCCCCGCATTGCCGCCACGTCCCGCCGCCCCGCGCTGAGAATATACCCCACGTCCGACCCGCCGGTGAGGTAGCGCACGCCAAGCCGCAGCAGCCAGGCCTGGAATTCGGTATCCTCCCGCACGCCGCCGACGCCGAAACTCTTGCCGTGCGCCTGCGCCGCGCGCGCCGTCGCCTCGTACGCCGCGCGCATTCGGTCGTGCTTGTACTCGCCGGAATCCCCATCTCGGTGCTCAGATCGGTGGAGCCGATGTGCAGCATGTCGATCCCCGCCACCGCGGCGATCGCGTCGGCCGCCTCGATCGCCTCCGGCGTTTCCAGCATCGCGATCACCAAGGTCTCGGCGTTCAACCGCCGGTTGATCTCCGGCTGGCGCAGCGCCGCGTAGCCCAGCGCCGGCACCGTGCCGGCGGCGGAGCGATGGCCGAGCGGGGCGAAGCGGCAGGCCGCCACCATCGCGCGCGCCTCTTCCGCGCTGTTCACGTGCGGCACCATTACCCCCTGGGCGCCGCAATCGAGGATGCGCGCCGCGTCATGCGCATCGTGCGAGGGAATACGCGCGATCGGCGTCACCCCGTGCCCGGTCGCGGCGACGCAGATCGCCGCGGCGGTCTCGAGCGACGTCGGGTTGTGTTCGAGATCGATGTAGATTGCATCGAATCCGCAGGCGGCGGCGATCAGCGCAACGTTGGGGGTGCGCAGTTGGTTCACCCCCATGCACAGCACGAGTTCCCCGGCGGCAAGCCGGCGGCGGGCATGGTTCTCGAATGTGGCCGTTGGCATGGCGGCGTTTCCTTCCCCGTTGGCATTGGCGGCCAGTCTGGCGCCGGAATGCCCCGTCCCTCAAGCCCGGGGCAGGCGCCTTGCGGCCGCGCGGCGCATATATGCAGTTGACCGCAAACCTCGGCAGGCCCTACCCCTGCGCGCTTGAGAAACCCGCGACCGCTCCTATGTCCCCCCGGCACGCGGCGGCGTCGCGCGCCTGTCCCCTGCCCGGCCGGAGATGCCCGCCGATGAGACCACGCGTTCCGGCCATCGTCCTGGTGGCCGCTCTGTTCCTGCTTGCCGCCGGTCTCGTCCCGGCCCGCGCGCAAACGCCCGGCCCGCCCGGCCCGCCATCGGTCGGGGTGGCCCAGGCGGAACCGCAGCAGATCACCGAGACCTCGCAATACGTCGGGCGCATCCAGGCGCAGCACCGGGTGGCGCTGGTCGCCCGGGTCAGCGCGTTCCTGGAACAGCGCGACTTCGTCGAAGGCTCGGAAGTGACGCAGGGCCAGTTGCTCTACAAGCTGGAGCAGCCGCCGTTCCAGGCCGATCTGGCGGCGAAACAGGCGGCGGTGGCGCAGGCGCAGGCGCAGTTGCAGAACGCCACGCTCGCCTACCGCCGCGCCGCCTCGCTGATCAAGACCCCCGCCGGCCAGCAATCCCTGGTCGATTCCGCGCGCGCCACCATGCTGTCGGACGCCGGCCAGTTGCAGGCGGCTGAGGCGCAGGTGCGGTCTTCGCAGATCAACCTCGGCTACACCGAGATCCACGCGCCGATCGCCGGCAAGATCGGCCTCAGCGCGGTCTCGGTCGGCAACGTCGTCTCGCCCAGCTCCGGCACGCTCGCGACCATCGTCAGCCAGGACCCGATGTACGTCGTGTTCCCGGTCTCGCTCACCGACGAGCTGGAACTGCGCCACCGCTATGCCGGCGCCGGCGGGTTCGGCTCGGTGCTGATCCGGATCGAGCTGCCGGACGGGCGGGTCTACGACCAGACCGGCAAGCTTGATTTCGTCGACAATACCGTCTCCACCAGCACCGACACCGTCATCCTGCGCGGCACCATCGCCAATCCGCCGATCAGCGACCTCAAGGTCGGCGGCGCCACCCAGCGCGAGCTGATCGACGGCGAGTTCGTCACCGTGCTGCTGGAAGGCGCGCAGCCGATCTCCCTGCTCGCGATCCCGCGTGCGGCCGTCATGACCGACCAGCAGGGCGACTACGTCTATACGGTGGATGCGCAGCACAAGGTGGTGCTGACCCGCGTCACCCTCGGCCAGTCGACCGCCACCGTCGCCACCATCACCACCGGCCTTACCAAAGACGAGGACGTGATCGTCGACGGTCTGCAGAAGGTCCGCCCCGGGGAGGTGGTGGCCCCCGGCCCGGCCAGCGCCCCGCTGCATGCGGCGCCGGCCTCCCTGTCCGGGGCGGCTACCGCGCGATGATCTCCTCGGTCTTCATCCGCCGGCCGCGGCTCGCCATCGTCATTGCCATCGTCATCACCATTGCCGGGGCGATCGCGATGACGCGCATCCCGGTGGCGCAGTTGCCGGACATCGTGCCGCCGCAGGTGATCGTCTCCACCACCTATCCCGGCGCCTCCGCCGAGACGGTGGAAGCCGCCGTCGCCGAGCCGATCGAGGCGCAGGTGGTCGGCGTCGACAACATGATCTACATGCAGTCGACCAGCGGCAACGACGGCAGCTACTCCCTGGCAGTCAGCTTCGCGCTCGGCACCAACCCCGACATCGACACCGTCAACGTCAACAACCGGGTGCAAGCGGCGCTGTCGCAATTGCCGCCGGAGGTGCAGGCCGAAGGCCTGACGGTGCAGAAGAAATCCTCGGCGGTGCTGATGTTCGTGGCGTTCTCCGGCAGCACGCCGCAGGAAACGCCGCTCTACGTCGCCAACTACGTGCTGATCCATGTGCTCGATGCGGTCTCCCGCACCCCCGGCGTCGGCCAGGCGAACCTGTTCAGCAAGCTCAACTACTCGATGCGGGTGTGGTTCCACACCGACAGGCTGGTGAGCCTCGGGCTGACGCCGACCGACATCGTCAACGCGATCAACGCGCAGAACGTGGTGGCGCCGATCGGACGCATCGGCGCGCGGCCGATCGGCGATAACCAGCAGTTCCAGTTCAACCTGCAGACCCAGGGCCGGCTCATCACGGCCAAGCAGTTCGGCAACATCATCATCCGCGCCAACCCGAACGGCTCGGTGCTGCGGCTGCGTGACGTGGCCTCGGTCGAGCTTGGCGCGCAGAACATGGACAGCGAGGCCCGGCTCAACGGAGAGCCGGCGGTGCCGATCGGCATCTACCTCTCGCCCGGCGCCAACGCCGTCTCCACTGCCGCGGCCGTGCGCGCGACCCTGGCCAAGCTCTCGGCGCAGTTCCCGCCGGGCATGAAGATGACGGTGCTGTACGACACCACCACCTTCGTCTCCGACACGATCCGCGAGGTGCTGACCACCTTGCTGGAGGCGTTCGGGCTGGTGGTGATCGTGGTGTTCCTGTTCCTCGGCAACGTGCGGGCCACCATCATCCCGATCATCGCCGTGCCGGTGAGCCTGATCGGCACTTTCGCGGGGCTGTCGGCGCTCGGCTTCTCGGTCAACACCGTCACCTTGCTCGCGATGGTGCTCGCAATCGGCATCGTCGTCGACGACGCGATCGTGGTGGTGGAGAACGTCGAGCGGGTGATGGGCGAGGACCCGCACCTCACCGCCGCAGAAGCGACCGACAAGGCGATGCGCCAGATCACCGGGCCGATCATCGCGATCTCGCTCGTGCTGCTGTCGGTGTTCGTGCCGGTGGGCTTCATCCCCGGGCTGTCGGGCATCCTGTTCCGCCAGTTCGCCGTCACGATGACCTTCGCCATGCTGATCTCGGCGATCTGCGCGCTGACCTTGTCGCCGGCGCTGTGCGCGGTGTTCCTGCGTCACCACGGCACGCCGCGCGGACCGCTCGGCTGGGTGATGGGCGGGATCGACCGGGTGCGCGGCGGCTACGCCTCCGTGGTCACGCGGCTGGTGCGCCTCGCGGTGCTTGGCCTCGTGCTGGTGGGCGTGGTCGCGGTCGGCGCAGGCTGGCTCTCGGCGCGCACGCCCACGGGGTTCCTGCCGGAAGAAGACCAGGGGGCGTTCTTCGTCTCCATCCAGTTGCCGGACGGCGCCTCGGTCGCGCGCTCGGCGGCGGTGGCGACGCGCGTTACCGACATGCTGAAGAAGATGCCGCAGGTCGACGCGACCCTGGCGATCATCGGTTTCTCCCTGCTCGACGGCGGCGTGCAGGAACCGAACTCCGCCTTCGTGGTCGTGCACCTGAAGCCGTTCGCCGACCGCGCAGGCGTCGCGAACTCGGTGGAGGCCGTGATCGGCCGCACTTTCGGTGCGGTCAGCCGCATCCGATCCGCCGTGATCTTCCCGTTCAACCTGCCGCCGATCATCGGCCTCGGCACTGGTTCGGGCTTCCAGTACGTGCTGGAGGCGTTGGAAGGACAGGATCCGGTCAAGAACGGCCAGGTGATGCGCGGGCTGGTGGCGGCGGCGAACCGCGATCCGCTGCTCTCGCGCGTGTTCTCCACCTACACCGCCAGCAACCCGTCCCTGTTCCTCGACGTCGACCGGTCCAAGGCGGCGGCGCTCGGGCTCAACCTGGCGGATGTGTACACCGCGCTGCAGGCCACCCTGGGCGGCATCTACGTCAACAACTTCAACCTGTATGGCCGCACCTGGCAGGTGAACATCGAGGGCGAGCCGAACGACCGCAACGACATCAACGCGATCTGGAAGATCTTCGTCCGCAACAACCAGGGCCAGATGGTGCCGCTGCGTTCGATCGCGTCCTTGCACGTGGTCACCGGGCCGCAGGTCATCACCCGCTACAACAACTACCGCGCCGTCGTCATCAACGGCGGGCCGGCGCCGGGCGTGTCGTCGGGCACCGCACTCGCCGAGATGGCGAAGCTGTCGGCGAAGACCCTGCCGCCGGGCTACGGCTTCGAATGGACCGGCACCGCCTATCAGCAGGAACTGGCGGCGGGCCAGACCGGCGCCATCCTCGGGATCGCGGTACTGTTCGCCTACCTGTTCCTGGTCGGGCTGTATGAAAGCTGGACCATCCCGATCCCGGTGCTGCTGTCGGTCGTGGTCGGCATCCTGGGCGCCTTCATCGGCATCGAGCTCGGCGGCCTGTCGCTCGACCTCTATTCGCAGATCGGGCTGGTCGTGCTGATCGCGCTGGCGGCGAAGAACGCCATCCTGATCATCGAGTTCGCGAAGGAACAGCGCGAAGCCGGCATGCCGATCCAGGAAGCCGCCGTGCTGGGCGCGCGCATGCGGTTCCGCGCGGTGATGATGACCTCGATCGCCTTCGTCGCCGGCCTGCTGCCGCTGGTGCTGGCACAGGGGGCGGCCATGCTCAGCCGGCGCGACGTCGGCACCGCCGTGTTCGCCGGCATGATCGCGGCGAGTTCGGTCGGGATCTTCCTGATCCCGATGCTGTACGTGACGTTCCAGACGTCGCGCGAATGGGTGAAGGCCCGGACGGGACGCCGGACGCCGGACCACGAAGGGACGCACTGAAGGCCGGCGGGCGCCTTGACGCCGCCCGCCGGCTTGGCCATAAGCCCGCCTCGCCTGCCCCGCTTTCCGGGGGCGGAGCGCTGTACGAGAGGTTCCGCGATGTCTCGCCGCTGCCGGATCACCGGCAAGACCGTGCTGACGGGCAACAACGTCAGCCACGCCAACAACAAGACCCGCCGCCGCTTCCTGCCCAACATGCAGGTGGCCTCGCTGCTGTCCGACACCCTGGGCACGTCGATCCGGCTGCGGCTCTGCACCCGTGCGATCCGCACCGTGGAATCGAAGGGCGGGATCGACGCCTTCCTGCTGACCACGCCCAACCGGCGGCTCGGGGCCGAGGTGCAGACGATCAAGCGCCGCCTGCTGCGCGCCCAGGCCAAACGCGCTGCCCAGGTTTGAGCGATTGCGGGGCCCGAGAGTTTGTGAAGGAAAGCCCGCCGGCCAACAAAACCGCCTGAAAACGCGGGCAATGACAACGGGCGTTCTTTCACGAGTTCGATTGTTTTTCACGCTCTGAGCGGCCCCGCAGGCCTCGGCACTGACGGCGCCCGAGCCGTCCAGTCCTTGCCCGGTCAGGCTGGCCGATCGCGCCGTCGCGGACGCAGCGCCGCTCAGTCCAGCCCACCGAGCCGCAGCCCTTCCGCGTAGCGCGCGCGCCCCTCCGCGCTCTGGATGGGCGAGCGCTCCAGCGCCTGGCCCACCGAGAACCCCGGCTCCAGCCCCAGCAGCCGGGCGCGGACCGCCGCCGCCGCCGCCCGCTGCCCGAGGTGGCCGAGCGCGGCGAGCTGGGTCTTGTAGGCGGAGGAAAACCCCGGGTTGGCGGCGATGGCCTCACCGCCGAGCCGCACCGCCGCAGCATCATCGCCGCGCAGGAAATGCGGCACCGCCAGCGCCATGTCGAAGAAATAGCGCAGCGGGTCCTGCGGCGAGAGCTTGCGCGCCAGTCCGGCGCGACGGATCGCCTCATCATGACGGCCGAGATAGGCCTCGTTCAGCCCCGACAGCGACCAGCCGAGCGGCAGGTTCGGATTGGCATCGGCGGCGCGGGCGTGCATCGGCTCGGCTGCCGTGGCGTCGCGATCAACGAAGCCGCGCACGTGTGCCGCCAGCGCCAGGCCGCGTGCGTCCTCGGGATCGAGCGTCACCGCCGCATCCGCCAGGCTGCGCACCTGCCGCGCCGCGCCGGCCGGGTCTTCCGTCCAGCCCTGGCCGACCGCGAACAGGTGCCAGTGCGCCAGCCAGGCGTGCACCGAGGCGTTCTCCGGATCGAGCCGGCGCGCGTTGTCGAGCAGCACGCCGGCATGGGCGAAGGCCGCACGATCGAGCCGCAGCAGCCCGGGCAGCGCCTCGCGCAGCAGGCGGCGGGCGGTCGGATCGGCGCCGGCGCGGCTGCGCCCTTCTTCCCACAGCAGCAGGCGGGATTCGAGCCGGGCCACCGTCTCGCCCGCGATCTCGTCCTGCAGGGTGAACAGGTTCTCGAGCGGGCGGTCGAACCGTGTGGCCCAGACCACTTCCCCGCCGGCGGCGAAATCGAGCAGGCGCATGCTGACCCGGACCAGTTCGCCGCTCGACTGGATCATGCCGTCGAGGAGGAAGTCGAGATCGCGTTCCCATCGCGCCGCGTCCATGCCATCGCCGGCCAGGGCGCCGACCACGCCAAGCGGGATGCAGGAGATGCCGCGAAAGCGGGCGAGCGCGGCAATCAACTCCTCCGACAGGCCGGCGGCCAGTGCTCTGGCCTCGGCGGCGCCGGCGAGCGCGCGCAGGCCGATGACCCCGATGCGCAGGCCGCGCGGGGTGGCGGCGCCGATCCAGGTGGCGCGGGTGGCGCCGAACGCGGATCGGACCAGGGCGGATCCGGTTGGGGCGGGTTCGCTGTGGTGTGCCGCCGGTTGCGGCGCCGGAGCAGCCGCCGGCACGGCGGTGCCGGGTGGGCCGGCGGGCGATGTCGCAGCCAGGGCGAGCGCCTCCAGCGCGTCGCGGCGACGGTGCTCGGCGGCGGTGGCGGCAGCAGAGTCGCCGCTGCGGGCCAGGGCGGCGATCAGGGCGGTCCAGGCCTCGGCGTCGGCGGGATCCTGCGCCACCAGGTGCTCGGCGGCGGCGATCGTCGCCATCGGGTGCGTCGCAGGGGCGAGCGCGGCGCGCGCCAGGCTGTGTGCCACCCGGAGCAGGCGCCGCGCCTCACCGGTGATCCAGGCGTCGAGCGCCGGGTCCACCCCGGCGAGGTCGGCCAGCAGCAGCGGCCGGTGGAGCGCGAGCACCATCGCCTGGTTTGCGGTCGCCCGGGTCAAGGTGCCGACATCGGTCCAGAGCCCGCGCTCGGAGAGGGCGAGTTCACGGCGGTCCGCGCGCACCAGCGAAGCGGCGAGCGGGCCCAGGGCGGATTGCAGCTCGTGCAGCGCCTGGCGCAGGGAGCCGCGGGCCTGTTCCGGTTCCCGCCGGCTCCAGAGCAGGGCGATGAGCTGGGTGCGCAGGACCGGCAACGGCGCGTGCATCGCCAGCACCGCCAGCAGCCCACGGGCCTTGCGGGCCCGGGGCAGGACCGGTCGGCCTGCCGCGTCGGCGGCGCGCATGGCCCCGAACAGATGGACCGCAAGCAACGCCGGCAAGCCGGGCGAGAACAGGGGTTCGGGGCTCAGGGCGAGCTCCGGCTGGGTGCTCAGGGTCCGAAGGCCTTTCCTGGGGCAGGACCGGGGGGCTCCGGCCGTTCGGGACGAAGGGATCGACAAAATACTAACGTATGGCAGCGCGGCATTGCAACCCTAACGTGCATCGTCGCTGGTGCAATCGCTACGCTGCAGTCGCGGAGCGAGAATCTGGGTAACGATGCCACCCGAACCGAGGCGTCCAGAAGGAACTTTCGCCTACAATAGGAAAATATGCTTGACTTCGGCACGAGGATAGGGCAAAAAACCCGGGTCAACGGGCGAACTGCGCCCCGCGCGATCTGGGCACGCTTTGGCCCGGCCACCTTATTCAGGTGGCCGGGCCGTTTGCGTTGTGCAGTCCGCCGGGCGCTGCCGGCCGGGCTGACATTCCTCCTGCACGCGAAGGGCCTTCGCAATGAACATTCAGACCACCCCGCTGCCGGCCGCGATCGATGTGGCCGAGACCGTCGATGCCGGCACCATCCGCCTGGGCGCGGGCATGCGCCGTCCGACCCTTGCGACCGCCGCCGCCGTCCCCGCCGCCTCCGCGGCGAGTGTTGCCGACACCGGCCGCATCCGGCTCGGCGCCGGCATGCGCGTGCCCGGCCGCCGGCACGGCTGAACGCCGCGGCGTGCCCGGGGCCGAGGGCAAGTGCTGCCGTCGGCCCCTTCCGCCGGGCGCGCCCGAGCCGCCCGGCGGCGACCTGCGCCGTTCGGGCCGCCGGCAGCGTCCAGATCTGCGTTCCCTCGCCGGTCGGCCCGCCCCCGCCGGTGCGACCGGAGATCAGAAGGACCGAGACCCATGCCCCCCGCAACCGTTGCCGCCGACGCGCCCGCCGCCGGACCGATCGCCCGCTTCTATCGCCTGATCGAGGCGGCCCGGCCGCCGCAGCGCGCCGACCGGTCCGCCGCCGGCACTCTGCCCACCCGCGCCTATCGGTATTGCGAAGCGGTCACCAGTGCCACCGGCTACGGCTGGTGGGTGTTCCCGCCGATCGACCTCGCGCTGCGCTGGGACGGGGCTGACGTCTTCTGGCGCTGCGCCGGGCTCGACGCGTGGCTGGCGCTGGCGCCGGCCGCACAGTTCCCGCACCAGGCCGCAAGGTTCGACGCCGCCGCGCCGGCGGGCCTGGCCGGCTGCTCGCCGCCGTTCCTGACCGTGCTGCCGGAGCCGGGGGCGGTGCAGATCTGGACCGGGCTGATGGCGCGCACCGCGCCGGGCTGGAGCCTGCTTGCCCGCGCGCCGGCGAACCTGCCCGCGACCAGTGGCTATGCGCTGTGGGAGGGGATCGTGGAGACCGACCGCTGGTTCGGCCCGCTGTTCACCAACCTGCGGCTGACCCGCACCGACCGCCCGGTGATGCTGGCGGCCGACCTGCCGTTGCTGCTGGTCCAGCCGGTGCCGCGCATCGCCTATGCCGAGACGACCCTGGCCGCCAGCGCCTTCGTGCCCGACATGGGCGGGCTGACCGCGACAGACTGGGACGACTACCATCGCACGATCGTGGCGCCGGCGGCCGACCCGGAGCGGGCGCCGGGCAGCTATGCGGTGGCGGCGCGCAAGCGGGCGCGCGGGGCGTGCCCGTTCGCAGGAGCGGCGGCGTAAGCCACGGTCCCGCCGGTCTGCCGGCATGTCGGGCGGCCGGGCGCTACCCCGCCCGCCGTTGCCACACGCCGGCCTTTCCTCCATCTACCATGAGGTAGGACGCGAGGAATCAGTATGGCCTTTCTCACCGAACCCGAGCCCGAACGCGGCGCGGTGCTGCCGGTGCTGCCCGGCATCCGGCGCATCGTCGCCGCCAACCCGGGACCGATGACCTATCATGGCACCAACACCTACCTGATCGACACGCCGGACGGCCTCGTGGTGCTCGACCCCGGGCCCGACGAGCCGGCACACGTCGAAGCCATCCTCCGCGCCACCGGCGGCAAGGTGGACCTGATCCTGCTGTCGCACACCCATCACGACCACCTGGAAGCGACGCCGGCGCTCGTCGCCGCCACCGGCGCGCGCACCGCCGGCTTCCGCGCCAGCGCGGTCGCGAGCTTCACCCCAGACATCAAGCTCGATGACAACGCCAACATCGCCGGGATGACCGCGCTGCACACGCCGGGCCATGCCTCGGACCACCTGTGCTATGCGCTCGCCGCCCGGGACGGCACCGCGGTGCTGTTCAGCGCCGATCACGTGATGTCCTGGAGCTCCAGCGTGGTCAGCCCGCCCGATGGCGACATGGGCGCCTATTTCGCCAGCCTGAAACGGGTGCAGGACCGGCGCGACGACGTATTCCTCCCCGGCCATGGGCCGGCCCTGCCGGAGCCGCAGAAGCTGACCCGCGCGCTGCTGTTCCATCGCATGGAGCGCGAGCATGCGATCCTCGCCCGGCTCGGCAAAGCCGGCATGACGACGGCAGCTCTGCGCGACGCGCTCTATTCGCAGACCAACCCCCGCCTGCAACGCGCCGCCGAGCGCAACGTGCTCGCCCACCTGATGAAGCTGCACGCCGACGGCAAGGTCATCCGCGACGACGAGGCCTGGCGCACCGCCTGATCCCGCCCCCGGATCGCACCCCGGCCGAAGCCGTCAGCGCGCGGCGGCGCCCCCCCAGGACGGCCCCGCGCCCGCCCCGGGGGCTCAGGACCCGCTGAACCAGTTGTAGCCCTGCGCGACCCAGTAGCCGCCCGGGAACACGTTGGTCACCCCGAGCGCGACCAGCGACTTCGGGTTCTTGAACCCGAGCTTGGTCGGGATGCGCAGCCGCAACGGAAAGCCGAACGGCGGCGTGAGCGGCTGGCCGAGGAAATCGAGCGCCAGGAGCGTCTGCGGGTGCAGCGCCGATGCCATGTCGATGCTTTCGTAATAGCCGTCGGCGCAGCGGAACGACACGTAGCGCGCTTTCGTATCGGCACCGATGCGGCGCAGGAACCAGCCGAGCGGCACGCCGCCCCATTGCCCCACCACCCGCCAGCCCTCGACGCAGATCAGCCGGGTGATCTGGCTCTCCTGCGGCGCGGCGCGCAGGTCGGCGAGCCGCCACGGGCGCTTCTCCGCGATGTTGCCGAACAGCTCCAACTGCCAGCTCGCGCCGTCGACCACATGGACATGGGCCTCGTCGTAGAAGGCGTTGAAGCGTGGCGGACGGGTGATGGCGCTGGCGGGGAAGGTGGGTGCGAGGGTGTGCGGGTCGAACAGCGCCGCCTGCACCCGGTCATTCCAGCGCGACACCACCCGCAGCGCGCGGTCGGCGAAATCCGGGTGTTGCAGGTCGTCGTAATTGCAGCCTGGCAGCACGCTCAGCGCGCCGAAGGCGAGCGCCCGGCCGAGCAGCCGGCGGCGGTCGAGGTCGCGGCTCATGGCGCGTCCTCCGACAGGCGCCCGCCAGTGATCATCGGCGGCAGCACTTTCGGCACCAGCGCGACCAGCGCGAGATGCACGGCCAGGAAGCCGACGATCCCCGCCATGGCGAAGAAGTGCACGTAGCGGGAGGCACGGAAGCCGCCGAACAGATCGGACAGGAACCAAAGTTGCACCGGCTTCCACACCGCGAGCCCGGAGACCACCGCCAGCACGCCGAGCGCGATCACCGCCAGGTAGAGCGCCCGCTGCACGGCGTTGTACGACCCGTGCCGGTGATCGAGCCGGAACGTCAGTGCCAGCCGGGTGTCGTGCCAAACCTCGCGCGGACCGGGCGGGCGCAACCGGCGGCGGAAATGCCCGCTCAGGCTGCCCCAGATCAGGTAGGCGGCCCCGTTCAGCACCAGCAGCCACATGGCGGCGAAGTGCCAGGCGATCGCGCCGCCGAGCCATTCGCCCAGGGTGATCCGGCCGGGGAAGCTGAACGGGAACAGTGGCGCGGCGTCGTAGATCTGCCAGCCGCTCATGATCATGACAACGATCGCCGTGGCGTTCAGCCAGTGCATCAGGCGCAGCGGCCAGGGATGGATGGGGTGGGTGCGCCCCGGATCGGGCCCTGGATCTGGCCCTCGATCTGGATGGTACGGCATGGCGTGCCTCCGCGTTGCGTGCGGCGGCGATGTGCGTCCGGCCACCCTGCCGGGTCCACGCATGAAGACGATAACCACTCGGCATTGGCCGCCGCGGCTGCGGTTCGCGATCCTGGTGTCGGTCGGGCGCTCCCGTGACGCCCGCTTTCACCGTCGAGGAGACTGACAATGAAGCGTTTCGCATACGCCTGCGCGCTGGCTTTTGGCCTTGCCCTGGCCGGCAGCCTCCCGGGGCATGCCGCGTCCGACACCACGACCCCGTCGGGCACGGCGATGGGCCATGACACCATGGGCAACGGCACGATGGGCAACGACAGCATGGGCCACGGCGGTATGGGCCACGATACGATGGGCCATCCGGCGACGGATCCGTCGGCCATGGGCCACAGTAGCATGGGTCACGACGGCATGGGTCACTCGACCACGACCGGCCAGAAGTAACCACCGCCGTCGCGCCGGGCAGGCGGCGGTTTCTGCTCCTCTCCCGCGCAGCGGGAGAGGTGACGGCCGGTCGCTCGTGCGATTGCCGTGGCCCCCCATCGCCCCGCTTGCCCGGCACCCGCCGGCAGGGCACCGTCGGGCAAGGAGACCTGTGCATGCCGCGCCTTCGCGACCAGCTCGAAGCCAAGCGACGAACGATGTCCGAGGAGGTCCGCCTCGCCTACGAAGCGACGGTGACGGAGCTGCGCCGGACCGGCTTCCTCGAGCGCGTGCTGCAGGTCGGCGACCGGTTTCCCGACCTCGTGCTGCCCAATGCCGAGGGCGACCTGCTCGCGATCACCACCCTGTTGCGCCGCGGCCCGCTGGTGGTGACGTTCTTCCGCGGCGAATGGTGCCCCTATTGCCGTCTGACCCTGGACGCGCTGGCCGCGGCGTTGCCCGACTTCCAGGCTGCCGGCGCCGCTCTGGTGGCGATCACGCCGGAGGCGGGCGGGCGGGCGCTGGTCGCCAAGCGCAACCATCACGCTGCGTTCGAGGTGCTCTCCGACGTCGATTGCGGCGTCGGGCTGAGCTGCGGCGTGGTGTTCCGCGCGCCCGAACCGTACCGCCTGTTGCTGCTGAAATACGGCACCGACCTGGCCGAGCGGCACGGCAACCCGGCCTGGTTCCTGCCCGTGCCGGCGACCTTCGTGGTCGATCGGGAAGGTGTCATCCGCTGGCGCTTCGTCACTGTCGATTTCACCGAGCGTGCCGAGCCGGCCGACATCCTGGCCGCGCTGCGCGCACTCGCCGCGTCCGAGGCCTGAGGGCGCCGACGATGGAGCTGCATCAGGTCCGCTACTTCGTGACCCTCTGCCGCACCCTGAATTTCACGCGCGCGGCGGCGGAGTGCAACGTGACCCAGCCGGCGCTCACGCGCGCGATCCAGCGACTGGAGGAGGAGTTGGGCGGCCCGCTGCTGTATCGCGAGCGTGCGATGACCCAGCTCACGCCGCTCGGGCGCGCCATGGTGCCGCATCTGCAAGCGATGCTGACGGCGGCCGAGACCGCGCGGCGGATCGCCGACGAGCAGCTCGGCCGCCAGCAGATGAGCCTGCGCGTCGGCCTGGGCCCGGCGATCGCGGCGGCGCGGGTGGCCGACGTGGTGGGGCGGCTCATCCGCTTCTGCCCCGAGCTCTTGGTGCAGTTCGAGGAAGCGGGCACGCCGGCGCTGGTCGATTCCATGCTGTCCGACATGCTGGACTGCGCCTTGCTGCCCGACAGTCCCGACCTGCCAGACCGGCTGCATCGTTGGAAACTGTGCGAGGAGGGCTGCGTCGTCGTGCTCCCCGCCGGCCACCGGCTGGCGGCGCAGGACAGCCTGTCCGTCGCCGATCTCGCCGACGAGACCCTGCTGGTGGGCGAGCGTTGCGGTGGGTTCGCGCTGCGGCTGATCGAGGCGACCGGGAGCACGTTCACCGTGCGCCGCTGCGGCGGGTCCTGGGTGCAGATGCTCGACCTGGTGGCGGCTGGGCTGGGGCTGGCGCTGCTGCCGGACGCGCTGCCGATCGGCGCCGGACTGGTCTCACGCCCGCTGGCACAGCCGTCGCTGCACCGCTCCGTGCTGCTGACCCTGGTCGCCGGCCGGCCGCAAGGCTCGGCAGTGGCGCATTTCGTCAAGCTCTGCCGGGCGCGGGAATTCGCCTGACCGGCCAGCAGGGCACGACGTAGCCCGCGCCGGCGGGCGCTCCCCAAAGGGCGTATCTCGTCGGGCGAATGTCGTCGTGATCGATCGCGAACGGCGATCATACCGTGCGCCAGAATGCGTTGGAGCATCTGCCTGCGCGTTCCCATCCTTTCCGGCATCGAAGCCCGCCGGCGGAACCGCCGCCGGAGACCGGCTTCGGGTTGGAAGATTCTGTGATGACCGCTCTGGCGCTTGTCCCTTCCCGGCCCATTTTCGACCGCGTCGCGCCGGCCGCGCTCCACGTGACGCGGCCGGTCCGCCTCGCCCGCGCGGACCGGGCAGGGACTGCCGCCCTCCGATCTTCAAGAACGAGACTGGAAACCTTGCCATGGACGATCTTTCTCTCGGCCGACGCCGGGCCGTGTCCCTTTCGCTCGCGGGCCTCGTCGGCACCGGTCTGGTCGGTGGCGCGGTCGCGGAGGCCCCGGGTGCGGCTGCCGCGATGACCGCTCGATCCCTCGTGCCGGCCAATGCAGCGAAGTTGCGGGCGCTGACGGTCGCGCTCACGGCCGCACCACGGATGCGGGCGTTCAGGTCGGTGCCGATGACCCTCACGGAGCGGACACAGTGGGACAGCGCCGCGCTCACCCTGCTCCTGACCTACGACGGCGGGCCGAAGCAGGTGTGGGACAATACCGAGCTGGACAGCCCCTGGCTCAACCTGATGCGCAACGCGATGAATGCGCAGATCTGGTCCTGGGCTCACCCGGACTTCCTGGCGATCTCGGCCACGCACGGGAGCGCCCATCTCGCGTTGTACGACGACTATATCTGGAAGAAATACCTCGCCGCTTTTACCGACCGAAAGCACACGGCGAATACCTGGATCAGGACGCCGGTTGCCGGGAATGCCGACCCCGCCGACTACGAGAACCCGAACGGCGCCTTCTCGGCCGCGGCCAACAGCATCGCCGTCCTGCAGCGCCGCGGCGTGGTCTTCTGCGGCTGCCACAACGAGGTCTGGGAACTCACCGCCGGGCTCCTGAAGAAGGGGATCAATCCGGACCGGCTCTCGCATCCGGCAATGGCGGCCGAGTTCACCAATCATTTGATCTCGGGCGTGGTTCTGACCCCTGGCGTGGTCGGCACGATCCCGCAGTTCCAGCTCGCCGGCTACCAGTACAGCGAAATGACATGACACCGCGCGCAGCCCCGCCCGCCATCGGCGCGGGTCGGGGGCGTGGACAGAAGGAAACCAGGTGATGCGGCATCCGAAACGCCGGCGGCTTGCGGCCGCGCTTTCACTGCTCGCGGGGGTGGTGCTCGCCGCCGGCACGATCCCTCGCGTCCGCGCCGGCGACACCGGCTGGCACGGCAAGGCCGCGACGCCGCAGTACAAGGAGCGGATCTTCCCGCCGTGGCAGCAGGGCGCGAACAACGATGCCGTCGACAAGGGCTTCGTGTTCACCGTGCCCGAGGTCAACTCCATGGCCGATTTTCATGGCGATCTGAACGATCCCGCACTCGTGCTGTATGTCGGCGGTAATTACTACTTCGCGATGGCACCGCTGATCCGGGCGTTCGAGGCGGTGCATCCGGCGTATGCCGGACACATCTTCTACGTGACGATCCCGCCGGGGATGCTGGTCGCCGCCATGCAGGACGGCGGCACCTTCACCTCGGGCAACATGACCTTCACCGCGAAGCCCGATGCCTATTTTGCGGGGCTCAAGAAGGTCGATGCCCTGATTGCCTCGGGCGTGCTTGCCGGACCTGCCGTTCCCTATGTCACCAACGACCTCACGATCATGGTGCCGCAGGGCAACCCGGCGCATGTCACCGACCTTAAGGATTTTGCCAGACCCGGTGTGCGGCTGGTGATGCCGAACCCCGCCTATGAAGGCATCGCCCGGCAGATCAAGGCATCGCTCGTGAAAGCCGGCGGTCCTGCGCTCGAAGCGAAGGTGTACGACACCGGCGTGAAGGACGGCATCACCATTCTCACGCATATTCACCATCGGCAGACACCGCTCTTTCTGCTTCAGGGTCTTGCGGATGCCGGCATCACCTGGAAGTCGGAAGCGATCTTCCAGGAACAGGCGGGCCATCCGATATCGGATGTGTCGATCCCTGCCCGGTACAACACGACCGCAATCTACGCCGGCGCCATGGTCCGCGGTGCGGCGCATCCGGCAGCGGCGAGGGCGTGGCTCGACTTCATCCGCTCGCCAGCGGCGCTGTCGATCTTCGAACGATACGGATTCAAGCCATACACGGGCCGGTAATGCCGCGCTGATGCGACCGGGCTTCGGCCGCGGTTTTCCAAGGAGAACGGAGATGAGCGGAATCGCGACGGCAGGAAACGGACGGACCGTCCGTGCCGATACTGCGACCAAAGTTGATTCGGTAGGGACGACGGCCGCGCTGGCGCTGCTGTCGGCCCGCTTCGTCCAGGGCTTCATCTACTGGGGCGGCGGTACCCGCCGCTTCATCTACGCGCCGAGCAAGCTCGACCCGCATGCGGCGCACTGGATGGCCTACAAGTTCCAGACGGCGATGCCCGGCGCCTTGCTCGGCACCGACCGGCTGGTTGCCTATATGCTGCACCATTTCTGGCTGCTCTATCCGGGCGTGATCCTGTTCAGCGCGGTCGAGCTGTTCGCCGGCCTGTTCCTGATGATCGGCCTGTTCACCCGTGCGGCCGGGGCCGTCACCATCGGGCTTTCCTTCGTGCTGATGCTGCTGTTCGGCTGGCAGGGCGCCACCTGTATCGACGAATGGACGATGGCGGCGGCGAATTTCGGGATCGGTATCACCTTGTTCCTGGCCGGCAGCGGCGCCTATGCGGTGGACAACGTCCTGCTGCGGCGAAATCCCGCGTTGGCCGACAGGGCCTGGTTCCGCTGGACATCCGGCAGCCTGCCCCTGCCGCTGGGCGATATCGCCTTCAAGCGGCTCGCCCTGATCCTGTTCTGGATCGGCGTCGCCTTCTCGGTGCTGACCTACAACTACTATCGCGGGTCCGTGGTGACGCCGTTCCACGGCGGGCCGGTCAGCCCGTCGCGGCATCACTGGGGCCTCGGTGAGGGTGCGATCGGCGCCGACGGCACGGTGCACTTCCGGGCCTATGTCGATGCCGGCACGCCGGCGGAGCCCTCCAACATGGTCCTGGCGCGCCTGGTGAACGTCGCCGGCAGGGTCATCGAGACCTGGAACGGTGCGGCCCTGGCCGCCCTGCCCGGCAGCGCCATGCGCAACGATTTCGCCTACCAGAGGATCCACACGGGGAAATTCGGGCTGGTCGGGCCCGTCGGCGCGGTCGCGACGATCACCCTGCCGGCGGCAGCGAATGGCGTAACCTTGGCGCCGGGCCGCTACACGTTGGAACTTACCTCGGTGAACAACCATGCGTGGTCACTGCCCCTCTCGCTGGGGCAGTAACCCGGGCTTTGCCCGGCAGGCCGCTCCCCGTGCCCCGCAGACCCGACTTCCGGCACAGGACAGGCCGATTCATTCGGATGACAGGCGCTTCGTCGAGCACGGTGCAGGCGAGCCGCACGAGCCGGGTCGCGGTGGCGCGCAGCCCCGCGTGTTCCGCCGCCTCGGCGAGCGAGATCAGCCGGTCCGACAGCATGAGTGGCGTGGGTGCGGCCGGAACTGCCGGCTCGGGCGGGGCAAGATGGAGCATCGTCCTGGACTCCTCGGCGGGCGCGTTTTCGACCGCGGCACAGAATGCCCGTGTGTGCTTACGAAAGCGTTAAGAGCTTGCCCGCTGACTCGCCTCGGCCAGCGCCAGCACGCGCAGCGCCGAAGCGAGCGGCCGATCGGCTGCGCGCGACGCGTCCACCGACGCGACCAGCCCCGCCAGGGTCTGCCCGCGCGCTGTGGCGATGGCGCCGAGCGCGGCCCAGAACTCCGGCTCCAGCGCGACGGAGGTGCGGTGGCCCGACAGTGCCGAGGCTGCGCTTGACCAGCATCGCTCAGTCGCCGAGGCTCGCGCCGGGCGCGGTCATGTCCTCGGGGCGCACCCAGCGGTCGAAATCCTCCGCCGAAACGAAGCCGAGCTCCGCTGCGGCGTCGCTTCAGCGACATGTTCTTCGCCAAAGCGCCAGCTTGCCGATCGCGCACCGCCTTGTCGTAGCCGATGTGCGGGTTGAGCGCGGTGACCAGCATCAGCGAATTGGCCAGATGCTCGCGCGATCCGCGCCCGGTCCGGCTCCAGCTTCTCCACCATGTTGTCGGCGAAGCTGTCGGCGGCGTCGGCCAGCAGCCGGATTGCATGCAGCACGTTCTGGATGATGACCGGCTTGAACACGTTGAGCTCCAGGAAGCTCTGCGCGGCGCCGATGGTGACGGTGACGTGGTTGCCCATCACCTGCGCGCAGACCATGGTCAGCGCCTCGCACTGGGTCGGGTTGGTCTTGCCCGGCATGATGGAGCTGGACAGGCCGTCCGCCGGCACGATCAGCTCCCCGATCGCCGGCGCGCGGGCCGGAGCCGAGCAGGCGGATGTCGTTGCCGAGCTTGTTCAGCGACACCGCGATGACGTTCAGCACGCCGGACAGTTCCACCAGCGCGTCGTGCGCGCCCATGCCCTCGAACTTGTTCGGGTTGGGCGTGAAGGCGAGGCCGGTGAGCGCGGCGATGCGCTCGCAGAAGACGCGGTCGAAATCGGGATGGCGGTTGAGCCCGGTGCCGACCGCGGTGCCGCCCTGCGGCAGGGACAGCAGGCGCGGCAGGGCGGCGTGCAGCCGGTCGATGCCGAGTTCCACCTGGCGCGCCCAGGCGCCGAACTCCTGACCGAGCGTCACCGGCACCGCGTCCATCATGTGCGTGCGGCCGAGCTTCACGATCCCGGCCCACTCGCTCGCGCGCGCGGCCAAGCGCGGCGCGCAGGTGATCGAGGCGGGGGATCAGCGCCTCGGTCGCTCGCGCGGCGGCGATGTGCATGACGGTGGGGAAGCTGTCGTTGGAGGACTGGCCGCGGTTCACGTGGTCGTTCGGGTGCACCGGGGCGCGGGCGCCGCGCGGGGCGGCCCAGCATCTCGTTGGCGCGGTTCGCGATGCACCTCGTTGGCGTTCATGTTGGTCTGGGTGCCCGATCCGGTCTGCCAGACCGGCAGCGGGAAATCGGCGTCGAACCGGCCGGCGGCCAGTTCGGCGGCGGCGGCGATGATCGGGCGGGCGATCGCCTCGGGCAGTTCGCCGAGCGCCAGATTGGCCTCCGCGGCGGCCTGTTTCTGCAGGCCGAGGGCGTGGATCAGGTCGGGCGGGAAAGCGGTCGTCGCCGATGCGGAACAGGCGGCGGGCGCGCTCGGTCTGCGGGCCCCAGTAGCGGGCGGCGTCGATCTCGATGCTGCCGAGGCTGTCGGTTTCGGTGCGGGTGGTGGGCATGGCGGCCTCCGCTGGCGGGTCGTGCCCAGGGATGGCCGGGGACCGGCGTCCGGGGGGACGGTGGATTAGATGGGCGAGGGGTGGGGACGGCTCAACCGGGAGATGTGGTACGGCGTCCCGCCCCCGCGAGGGGGGAGGGAGATCAGGCCTTCAGCAGAGCCTGCGCCTTGGCCGCCACCGTCGCGGCATCGTCACCGGGGCGGTAGATCGCCGAGCCGATCCCGAACCCCGCCGCCCCCGCGGCCCGCCAGGGCGGCATGGTCGCCGCGTCCATCCCGCCCACCGGCAGCACCAGGGTTCCGGACGGCAGCACCGCGCGCAGGGCGCGCAGCACGGCAGGGCTCGCCGCCTCGGCGGGAAACAGTTTCAGCCCGTCGGCACCGGCGGCGAGCAAGGCAAACGCCTCCGCCGGGGTAAAGAACCCGGGCACCGCCAGCATCCCGCGCGCCCTGGCCGCCACCACCAGGCGCGGATCGGCGTGCGGCGTCACCAGCAGCCGGCCGCCGGCGTCCGCCACCGCCGCGACCTCCGCCGGCGTGGTCACGGTGCCGGCGCCGATCAGCAGCCGGTCGCCGAACTGCCGCGCCAGCAGGGCGATGCTCTCCAGCGGGCGCGGCGAATTGAGCGGGACCTCGACGATCGCGATACCGGCGGCTTCCAGCGCCGCCGCAATCCCCTCCGCCTCCTCCGGCTGCACCCCGCGCAGGATCGCGATCAGCGGGCAGCGGGCGAGCCAGGCGGTCAGCGCCATCCGATCAGTCCCCCGATCAGGGCGAGGCCGCGCGCCGCCGCCTCGCCGTTGATCCGCTCGGCGATGCCGCCGCCGGCCTCGATCGCGCGGGCGTAGAGCGCGGTCAGTTCCGGCGCGCCGATCACCGGCACCACCGCATCGGCGGCGACATCGGCCAGCGCCGCCTTCACCTCGTGCCCGATCAACAAGCCGGACAGGTAGGAGGCGCCGGCCGCGGGGGCGAGTCGCCCGGCCAGCGCTTCCGCGCGCACGCCGAACAAATGGTGCAGCAGCCCGCCCGCCTGCGCCGCGCGCGCGACGCCCCGATCGAACGATGCAAGGTCGGTGGCGGCGCCGTCCTGCATGGTGCGGCCGAGGATGGTGTGGCCGCGCAAGGCGGCGAACACCTCCCCGGTCATATGGGTGGCGAAGCCGGTGATCCGCCCGCCCGAAACCCGCGCCCATTTGGAATGGGTGCCGGGCAGGCAGGCCGCGGCGATCCGCCCCGCTCCAAGCCGATCGAAGGCGGCGAGCGCGCCGGCGAGCTGCGTCTCCTCCCCGCGCATGACCTCGGCGACGCCGTCCGGATCGGCGCCGTCCACGCCGGGGACGAGTTTCACCTCGGCCCAGTCGAACGGCACGTCGATCACTGCCGCGGCCAACTCGGCGGGACCCACCGGGCAGGGCAGGTAGGGCGCTTCGACCCAGCCCTGGCGGCTGCCCACCATGCCGCACATCAGCACGTGGCGCTCGCCCGCGGCGAGCCAGGGCCCGATCTCCTCGCGCAGGCTGTCGGCGAAACGCCCGTCGGGCACGGCCAGGATGCCGCGTGTGCCGCTGCGGTGGTCGCGGATCGCGCCGTCCGCTGCCAGGCGAAAGGCGCGGAAACGGCTGGTGCCCCAATCGATGCCGATCATCGGTTTCCCCCCGTTCGCGGTCCCGCTCAGCCGCCGAGCGCCCGGCGCGCGGTTGCCGCCAGGAATCCCGACGCCGCCGGCAGGATCGCGTCGTTGAAGTCGTAGCCGGCGTTGTGCAGCCCCGGCCCGTCGCCGTTGCCGATCCAGACGAAGGCGCCCGGGATTTCCTTCAGGAACCAGCCGAAATCCTCCCCGGTCATCGCCGGCGGCAGGTCGCGGCGAACGGCGAGGCCGGCGCCGGCCGCGGCCTCGGCCGCCAGCGCGGCGTCCTGCGGCCGGTTGATCGTGACGGTGACGCCGCGGCGGATCGTCACGCCGATCTCCACGCCGAAGGTGCGGCCGACGCCTTCGGCCATGCGGTGCAGCGCCGCCTCGGTCGCGTCGCGCACCGGCTCGCGCAGGGTGCGCATGGTCCCGCGCATCACGGCAAGGTCGGGGATCTGGTTGGCGGCGCTGCCGGCCTCCATCGTGGCGATGGAGATCACCGCGGCATCGAGCGGGCTCGTTTCGCGCGAGACGATGGCTTGCAGCGCCAGTAGCAGATGCGCGGCGGCGACCATCGGATCGCGCGTCTCGTGCGGCAGCGCGGCATGGCCGGAGCGGCCGCGCACCTCGAAGGCCAGCCGCGCGCCGGCGGCCATCACCGGGCCGTCGTGCACCGCGACGGTGCCGGGCGGCAGGCCGGGCCAGTTGTGGTAGCCGAAGATCCGTTCCATCGGGAAACCGCGCCAGCAGCCCGTCGGCCAGCATCGCGAGCGCGCCGCCGCTGCCTTCCTCGGCCGGCTGGAACACGAAATGCACGGTGCCGGTCCAGCCCGGATCGCGCGCCAGCAAGGCCGCAGCCCCGAGCAGGGAGGTCGTATGGCCGTCATGCCCGCAAGCGTGCATCACGCCCGGCGAGGTGGAGGCGTAGGGCAACCCGGTCGCCTCGGCGATCGGCAGCGCGTCCATGTCCGCGCGTAGCCCGACCGCGCGGTTGGAGTTGCCGCGGCGCAGGGTCGCGACCACGCCGTGGCCGCCGATGCCGGCTTCGAACGGGATGCCGAGTTCGGCGAGCCGCGCGCAGACGAAGCGCGCAGTTTCCTGCTCCTGCAACGAAATCTCGGGGTGGGCGTGCAGGTGGCGGCGCCAGGTGGTGAGCGTGTCGGGAGGGTCTGGTCCATTGCGCGCGGCCCCGTCAGGCCGGATCCGGCCCGACGCGGACCAGCAGCTTGCCGAAATTACGCCCGCCCAGGATGCCGGCCAGCGCGTCCGGCGCGTTCTCCAGCCCCGTCACGATGTCCTCGCGGTAGCGCAGGCTGCCGTCCGCACCCAGGGGCCGGCCAGCGCCCGCCATTCGGCGAAACGTTCCGGCTTGTCGGAGACGATCATGCCCTGGATCAGCACCCGCTTGCCGACCACGAAGCCGAGGTTAGGGCCGGGCGGGAATTCCGCCTCGTTGTATTGCGACACCATGCCGCACATCACCACGCGCGCGAACGGATTGAGCAGGTCGAACACAGCTTCCTGCACCGCGCCGCCGACATTCTCGAAATAGACGTCGATGCCGTTCGGGCAGGCGGCGGCCAGTTCGCGCGCGCAGGTCGAGCGCGCGGTGGTCGACGCAATCGTCGAATTCCAGCGTCCTCCTGCACGAACAGGCATTTGTCGGCGCCGCCGGCGATGCCCACCACCCGCGCCCCGGCGCGCTTGGCCAGTTGCCCGGCGACCGAACCGACCGCGCCGGAGGCGGCGGAGACCACCACCGTTTCGCCCGTCTTCGGCCGGCCGATGTCGGTCATGCCGGAATAGGCGGTGGTGCCGGGCATGCCCAGCACGCCGAGATAGGCCGATAGCGGCGCGCCGTGCGCGGTCCACCTTGGCCAGCCGATCCGCCGGCGAGACAATATGGCGTCTGCCAGCCGCGCGCGCCCACGGCGACGTCGCCGGGCGCGAAGCGCGGATCGTTGGAGGCGAGCACTTCGCCCACGGTCTCCCCGGTCATCACGTCGCCGGGCTTGACCGGCGGGCGCGTAGGACGGGCGATCGGACAGCCGGCCGCGCATGTAGGGGTCGATCGAGAGGAAGATGGTGCGGGTCAGCACCTCGCCCGGGCCGGGCGTGGGGATCGGGTCGTGGCGGAGTTCGAAATCCTCCTGCCGCGGTGCGCCGCTCGGGCGGCGACGGAGGAGGACGGACAGGCGGGACTGACTTTGGCTCACATGACGCTCCGCGACCCTTGGGGTGGGGGGCGGGCGCGCCGGTCACGGCCGGGCGGCGCCCGTGCGCGGGATCAGATGGGAAATCCGGTGGCTGCGCAAGCCCGGGGACGTTCGGACCCGATCGATGGCAAGGCCATTGGGTAGCGCCCTCTGGCCTTGCTTCCGATCGATCGTACCGCCTGCGGCCGGCGCTACCCGGGTCGGCGCCACCAGCCGCGCTTCTTTTCGGCCGGCGGTTCCGGTTCGGCGCCGATCACGATCGGCTTGATCGCCGGCTCGGGCTCCGGCTCCGGTGCAGCGGCGGGCGTCTCCGGGGCATACTCGATCGGTGGCGCGATCGCCTCCGGCGCGGTGACGGTCGGCGGCGAGGCCGCACTTTCCGTCTGGGGAGCGGCTGCGGCTTCCATGGTATCCGCTGCGGGCTGCGGTTCGGGTGCCGGCGGGGGGACGACGGCTGCCTCCGGCGCGAGGGACGCGATCGGTGCGGCGGCGGCCGGGGGCATCACGGCGGGAGGCGGGGCGATGGCACGGGCCTCGGCCTGTTCCAGCACGTCGAAGATGTCGAACATCTGCCCGCCGAACGGGTTGGCGGGGGTGGGGCCGGCATAGACCGGCGGCAGGTCCGGTTGTTCGGCGCCGGGCGCGGCCACGCTCGGCAGCACATCGTCCTCGCGCCGGCGGCGCCGACCGCCGCGCCGGCCGCGGCGACGGGCGGGGGTTTCGGCATCTTCCGCAACGGTCGGTTCGGCATGTTCCGGCACGCCTTCGATATTCGCGTCTGCCGCTTCCGCTTCCGCCTCTGCCGGTGCGGCGGCGGAGACGCTGAACGCGGCTTCCGCCGTCACGACCAGCTCCGCCGGCTCAGGCGCGGCGCCCGGACCGGCCTCGGGGGTCTCTTCCGATGTGCCCGCGACGGGGCCTTCCTCGCGGCGTCCGCCGCGCCGGCGACGGCGGCGACGGCGGCGACGGCGTTCCTCGTCCTCGGCGGAGCCTTCCGCGGTTGCCGGCTCGGCCGTCACGGTGACGGTGGTTTCCTCGTCCTGCTCCGGTTCTTCCGCCTCGGGCTCGGGGGTGGTGAGCGCGTGCGCCGCCGGGCCAGGGGCGGCCTGGGTGGCGGCCTGGGTGGCGGCCTGGGTCGGCGCAGGCAGCATCGCCGCCGCGCGGGCGGTCTCCTGCGTGATCGCGGTGCCGGCCTCGGGCGGCGTGTAGGGGCGCTGCTTCTCGATGCGGATCTGCGGCGGGATCAGGCTGTCGTCGCCGGCGAAGACCACGCGCAGCCCGTGGCGCGCCTCGATCTCGCCCAGCCGGTCACGCTTGTGGTTGAGGATGTAGAGCACGATCGGCATCGCCGCGTGCACCAGGACCTCCCCGGCACGCCGCTTGGCGCCTTCCTCCTCGATCGCGCGCAGCACATGGATCGCCGCACTCTCGGTCGAGCGCACATGCCCGGTGCCGCCGCAATGCGCGCAGACCACGAGCGAGGTTTCGGCAAGCGACGGGCGCAGCCGCTGGCGGCTCATTTCCAGCAGGCCGAAATGGCTGATGCGGCCAAGCTGGATGCGCGCGCGATCGGCTTTCAGCGCCTCCTTCAGCCGCTTTTCCACCAGGCCGTTGTTGCGCCGGCTCTCCATGTCGATGAAGTCGATCACGATCAGGCCCGCCAGATCGCGCAGGCGCAACTGGCGCGCCACTTCCTCGGCGGCTTCGAGGTTGGTGCGCAGCGCGGTCTCCTCGATCCCGCGCTCGCGGGTGGAACGACCCGAGTTCACATCGATCGCCACCAGCGCCTCGGCCTGGTTGATGACCAGGTAGCCGCCGGAGCGCAACTGCACGTTCGGGCTCAGCATCGCGTCGAGCTGGGCATCGACCTGGTGGCGCGCGAACAGCGGCTGGCCGGCGGTGCCGGGTGGCGCGGACGGATCGTGCCAGAGCATCACCTTCTTGGCGTGGCTCGGCATCAGCATGCGCATAAAGTCGCGCGCGGCGCGCCAGGCGTCCTCGCCGTCGACCGCGATCTCGTCGATGTCGCGCGAATAGACGTCGCGGATGGCGCGCTTGATGAGGCTCGCTTCCTCGTAGATCAGCGCCGGCGCGACGGACTTCAGCGTCTGCTCGCGGATGTCGTCCCACAGGCGCAGCAGGTATTCGGCGTCGCGCTTGATCTCGGGCTTCGGGCGGTTGGCGCCGGCGGTGCGGACGATGAGGCCCATGCCGTCCGGCAGGTCGAGCTCGGTCATCACCTCCTTCAGGCGGCGACGATCGGCCGGGGCGGTGATCTTGCGCGAGATGCCGCCGCCGCGCGGGGAGTTGGGCATCAGCACGCAGTAGCGGCCGGCGAGGGAGATGTAGGTGGTGAGCGCCGCGCCCTTGGTGCCGCGTTCCTCCTTCTCCACCTGCACCAGCAGGATCTGCCGGCGGTGGATGACTTCCTGGATCTTGTAGCTGCGCAACATGCGCGAAGGGATGCGGCGCGGGCGCGGCTCGTCGGTGGTGTCGTTCTCGCCGCCGAGCATTTCCGGCGGCGGCTCCTCGGGGATCTGGTCGTCGTCGGCGTCGGTGTCGTCGCCCACGGCCTCGCCGTTGCGGCGGTCGACGCGCATCGCCAGCGCCTGGGCGCGCGGGCTGCCGGCAGGATCGTCGTCCGTCGTCGCGGCGTCGGCCTCGGCGACCGGACCGCCGGGGAGCTGCGGCGGGGCGCCGGCCGGGATTTCGGCGGGGGTCCCTGCGGGGGCTTCCGCCGGCGCTCCGGCGGGGGTCTCGGCCGGTGGCTGCGCCGGGGTCTCCGCCGGGGTTCCTGCCGGCGCCTCCGCCGGGCCGCGGGTCGGGGCTTCCGGACCGGTCGGGTTCGCCGGGGACGGGTCGACGGCGGCGTCCACCGGGTCGGGCGCCACCGGGTCGGGAGCCACTGGCGCGGGTGTCGCCGGGGCCGGGCTTGGCGGGGCTTCGGAAAATGCCCCGTCCGCCTGCATCGGTGGAACAAGCTCGATCAGCGGGCCGCCGGCCGCCTCGTTCGCTTCGGACGCCTCGGTGCCGCCCTCGTGCTGCGGGACGGCCTCCGCCATGTCGGCCGCCTCGTTCCAGGCGCCGGCGGGGGCGGCGTCTTCCTCGGCCGGGGCATGGACGCGCGCGCCGGGTCCCCGTTCGGCGGCGCGGTCGTCTTCTTCCTGCTCGCGGCGGGCTTCCTCGGCTTCCATCGCCAGCAGGCGCTGCCGGTCGGCGACGGGAATCTGGTAATAGTCGGGGTGAATTTCGTCGAAGGAGAGGAACCCGTGCCGGTTGCCGCCGTATTCGACGAAGGCGGCCTGCAGGGACGGTTCGACCCGGACGATCTTGGCGAGGTAGATGTTGCCTTTGATCTGGCGCTTGGTGGATGTCTCGACGTCGAAATCTTCGAGACGGTTACCGTCCAGCACCACCACGCGGGTTTCTTCCGCGTGGGTGGCGTCGATGAGCATACGCTTGGTCATCTAGTCGGGAACTCCGATGGCGCGCCCGGCAGGACGACGCTGGCCCGGTGGGGGCGGGCGCCGGCGGGCGACGGAACAGGGTGAAGGGGGCGGACAGGACCCGGAGCCGCGCCCGTGCCGGAATGTGGCGGGCGGGGCGGCGAAGCTGGCAACGCGGCAGGTCATCCGGCGCAACGGGGAAGAAGGCCCCCGAGTTCGGTCGCTGCGGACGGGCTGGCGCGCATGGGTCCTCGGGATTGGAGGCCGGGGTTCCAAAAAGGAACGCGGCCGTGGTGAGACGGAACGGCGCTTGCGGCCCCGCATGGGCCGCCCCGGCGCGCGAGCGATGCGCGGCGCGGGCGATGACACGGCGTGGCGGCGGGGCCGGAACCCCTTTCCGGACCATGGCGGGCGCTGGCGTCGATACGCCGCGCTCAACCCTGGGTTGCCGTCGCCTGCGAAGGCCGCGGCAGACCGCGCCCCCGGTCGCGTCACCGGAGCGGACGGAACCATGGAGCAAACCGCGCCCTGCCGCAAGGCCGCGGCGGAGGCGGGTAGGTCGCCGGGCCTTGCGCACGCCACTTTGATTTCCGATCTCTCAAGCGCATGATGCCGCACTGCGTCATGATGCTGACGCAAATCCCGGCCATCCTGCCGGGAGGTGCGTTGGTCGGCGAGCGGAATCATGCCCGGCGGGCCAGAACCATCAGGTCCAACGGGGACCAGGACGAGCGGGATCGGGGATACGGTGAAACCCCTTATCGGCATCAGTTGCTGCACCAAGCAGTTCGGCGTCTTCGGCATGCCGAACCACGCCGCCTCCGACACCTATGTCCGCGCCACCGACCAGGTGGTGCACGGCGTGCCGGTGCTGATCCCGGCCAACGGCGCCGACGCGGATATCGAGACCCTGCTCGACCGGCTGGACGGCATCATCCTCACCGGCAGCCGCTCCAACGTGCAGCCCAGCCTGTACGGCGGCCCGCCGCACCCCGAGGGCACGCCCGAGGACCCGGCGCGCGACGCCGCCACCCTGCCGCTGATCCGCGCCGCGGTCGCGCGCGGCGTGCCGCGTGCTGGCGATCTGCCGCGGCTTCCAGGAACTGAACGTGGCGCTCGGCGGCAGCCTGCACCAGCGGCTGCAGGACCTGCCCGGCCGGTTCGACCACTCGACGCCGATGCAGCCAATCTCCAAGGTCCGCACACGGCAAGGCGCACGCGATCCGGGTGGTGCCGGGAAGCTGGCTGCACCGGCTGGCCGGCACCACCGAGATCGCGGTGAACTCGCTGCACAACCAGGGCATCGACCGGCTCGCGCCCGCGCCTGGTGGCGGAAGGCACCGCGCCGGACGGCACGATCGAGGCGGTGCGGGTCGCCGATGCGCCCGGGCTTCGCCATCGGCGTGCAGTGGCACCCGGAATACGACTTGCCAGACCGACGCCCTGTCCCGCCGCATCTTCGAAGCCTTTGCCGACGCGGTGCGCGGCCGGGTCGGGCTGGCCGCAGCGGCGGATTGATCCGGGGCCGGCCGACCCCGGCCCCCTTCCGAGCGCCCGGCCGGTTCGCGCCGGCATGATCGACGCGCGCAACGCGCGCCGGGTCCACCGGCGCCACAAGAGGGAGACCAGCCCATGTCCATCACCACCGAGCCCGCCCCCGCCGTCGCGGTGGCTTCCGCCACCGATCCGGTGCTGGTGCCCGGGCGGCGCGCATTCTTCACCTATCGCGACCTCGGCGTGACCAAGGGCAGCCAGGGCCGCATCAGGGCCCAGGTCACCATGGCGCGGGACGGCATGACCCAGCCCACAGGGTGGCATGTGCATCTCTGCGAGGGCCAGTTCGTCTATATGCTCAGCGGCTGGGTGGACCTCGAATTCGCCGACCGCACGGTGCGGCTGGAGGCCGGTGATTTCGGTGTTCATCCCCGGCGGCACGCCGCACAATGAAACCGGCGCTTCGGCCAGCTTCGAGCTGCTGGAAATCTCGGTCCCGGCGGAGATGGGCACCGAACCCTGCGACCCGCCGGCCGGGCGGGCCTGAGCGGCCCACCGGCTGGCCTCTCGCATCAGGCCGGCATCTCCGCGGGCTTCGGCACCCCGATCCGTCCCGATGTTCCATGGCCGCAGGCCGGGCCGGCGGTGGGCGTGCTGCCATTCTCCCTCTCCCCCTGCTGGGGTGGCGGTGCGAGCGATCTCCCGGGTTGCACGCCGCACCCGCGTTGACAGCCCGCAGGGCGCTCTTCATGGTCCGGCCGCCATCGGTTCCCGGCCCCCGACGGGCCGGCGGAACCCAAGCCCTGCCGAGGAACGACGCATGCCCGATCCTGCTCTGCAGCCCGAGATCGACCGGCTCTGGGAGCGGCGCGACACGCTGTCCGCCGGCCACCGGCGGGACGGCCCGCGCGGCGGTGGAGGCGGCGCTGGAGGCGCTCGATGGCGGCAAGGTGCGGGTGGCCGAGCCGGTCCGCCGGACGGGCGGCTGGCGGGTCAACCAGTGGCTCAAGAAGGCGGTGCTGCTGTCCTTCCGCCTGACCGAATTCGGCGCCGATGGCCGGCCCGGGCGGCGCGCCGGTGTGCGACAAGGTGCCGATGAAATTCGCCGGCTGGGGCGAGAACCGCTTCCGCGAGGCCGGCTTCCGCGCCGTGCCGGGCGCCGTCGTGCGCCGCTCCGCCTACATCGCGCCGGGCGTGGTGCTGATGCCGTGCTTCGTCAATGTCGGCGCCCATGTCGGGCGCAACACCATGGTCGACACCTGGGCCACGGTCGGCAGTTGCGCGCAGATCGGCGCCAACTGCCACCTGTCCGGCGGCGTCGGCATCGGCGGCGTGCTGGAGCCGCTGCAGGCCAACCCGGTCATCATCGAGGACGACTGCTTCATCGGCGCCCGCTCCGAGGTGGCCGAGGGCGTGATCGTCGAGCGCGGCGCGGTGCTGTCGATGGGCGTGTTCATCGGCGCCTCGACCAAGATGGTCGATCGCGCCACCGGGGAGATCTATCGTCGGCCGCGTGCCGGCCTATTCGGTGGTGGTGCCGGGCACGCTGCCGGGCCGGCCGCTGCCGGACGGCTCGCCGGGGCCGTCGCTCGTATTGCGCGGTGATCGTCAAGCGGGTGGACGCGCAGCACGCGGGCCAAGACCTCGATCAACGAACTGCTGCGCGATTGACCGACGCATCGACCGCTGGCCGACCCGCTGCCGCTCGCCCAGGCGCTGATCCGCTGCTCCGTCGGTCACCCCGGCGGATGCCGGGGCGCAGGACGTGCTGGCCGCGGCGCTGGAGCGGCTCGGCTTCACCGTCACGCGGCTGCGCTACGGCGCGATCGAGAACCTGTTCGCCCGCCTCGGCACCGGCGGCGCCGCATTTCTGCTTCGCCGGCCATACCGACGTGGTGCCGCCCGGCGACGGCGCCTGGCGCCGACGATCCGTTCGCCGCCGAGGTGCGCGACGGCGTGCTGTACGGCCGCGGCGCCTGCGACATGAAGGGCGCGCATCGCCGCCTTCGTCGCCGCCGTGCGCGCAGCATCTGGCGGCGGGCGCGCGGCCGCGCGCGGCTCGATCAGCCTGCTGATCACCGGCGACGAGGAAGGCCGACGGCGGTCGACGGCACCGTGCGCGTGCTGGACTGGATGGCGGCGCACGGCCAGATCCCGGATTTCTGCCTGGTCGGCGAGCCGACCTGCCCGGTGCCGGCTCGGCGACATGATCAAGATCGGCCGGCGCGGCAGCCTGAACGCCAAGATCACCGTGCACGGCACGCAGGGCCACGTCGCCTATCCGCAGCGCGCCGACAACCCGGTGCACCGGCTGGTGCGCGCGCTGGCGGCGCTGACCGCCGCGCCGCTCGATGCCGGCAGCGACTGGTTCGAGCCGTCGACCCTGCAGCTCACCAGCCATCGACGTCGGCAACCCGGCGACCAACGTGATCCCGGCGCAGGCCCGCGCGGCGCTGAACATCCGCTTCAACGACCGCCACACCGGCGCGTCGCTCGGCCGCCTGGCTGCGCGCCGCGCTGGCGCAGCACGCCGAGCGGTTCGACCTCGACGTGTCGATCAGCGGCGAGTCCTTCCTCACCCAGCCCGGCCCGCGCGGTGGACGACGCTGCGCGCGGCGGTGGCGGCGGCGACCGGGGTGGAGCCGACGCTGGACACCGGCGGCGGCACCTCCGACGCCCGCTTCATCGCGCGGTCATTGCCCGGTGGCCGAGTTCGGCCTGGTCGGCGCCACGCATGCACCAGGCGGACGAGCGCGTGCCGGTGGCGGAGCTGCGCGCACTGGCCGGCATCTATCGCGCGGTGCTCGCCGGGTTCGACGCCTAGGGCTCTGACACAAACAGATGAGTCCCAATGCGTCTGAGCACCATCCTGATCCTGCGGGGCAATTCAGCCGCCGCCGGGAAGCAGGCGTCGGCATCGGGCCTGATTTTGTGGACCGATTGAGCCGCCGCCGGGAACCGGGCGTCGGCATCGGGCCACTCGCGTGAGCGGGATGCCGGACCGCAGGCGGGGGCCGCGGCGGGGCAACATCGTGCTCGGCATGCTGTTGCTCGCGCGCGGCAAGGCCGAGGGGTTCGACCAGTTCGGCTATACGCTGCAGGCGTTCCTCTCCAGCCTGGCGCCGCTGATCGCGGTGCCGGTGGTCGGCTACTTGCTGCTCGCCGCCCATGGCGGCGAGCCGGCGCGGGCCGGCGGTGAACTCGGCGCGCTGTCGGACCTGCTGGCCACGATCTGCGCGCTGCTGGCGCCGGCGGTGCTGTCCTACGAGCTGGCAAAGCTGTGGCGGCGGCAGGCGCTATGGTTGCGCTTCGCCACGGCGTTGAACTGGAGCCAGTGGGTGATCCCGGTGCTCGCGTCCGTGCTGCTGCTGGTGGGCTATCCGCTGCGGCGGCGGCGCTGTCGGACCGGCTGGCGCTCGGCCTGGTGGGGATCGCGATCGGCGGCTACGCGCTGTGGCTGCACTGGTTCCTCGCCCGCCACGGGCTGTCCCTGTCGCGCCTGCGGGCGGTGGTGCTGGTGGTGGTGGTCAATGTCGTGACCGGCGTGCTGGTGCTGGGTCCGCGGCTGCTCGCCCTGGGGGCGGGGCACGCCGGGTGAAGCCCGGCGCCTCCGCGCTGGCCGGGCTGCGCGGGGCGCTGCTGCTGGCACGCGGCCGGCCGGAGGGGCTGCGCGACATGCCCGCCGACATGGCGGGCGCGGCGCGCAGCTTCTGGGCCGCGGCGATCGGGGTACCGCCGTTCCTGATCCTGCTCGCCGTCGGCGCGCGGCAGGGCGGGCCTGCGCTCACGGCGCCGGTGCTGATCCTGCAACTACTGGGCTACGTTATCTCCTGGGCGGGCTATCGCGGTGCTGTCGCACCGGCTGGTGGCGGCGCTGGGCAAGGCGGCGCGCTGGCCGCGCTTCATCGCGGTCTGGAACTGGGTCAACGTGGTGCAGTACCTGTTGCTGCTGGCCGGCGTCCTGCCGGCGCTGGCGGGCGCGCCGGTCTGGCTCGCGCAGACGACGGCGCTGCTCGGCCAGGGCTGGGCGTTGTGGCTGGAATGGTATGCGATCCGGCTGGCGCTCGAGACCACCGGGCTGCTCGCCGCGGCGGTGATGGCGCCGGACGTGGTGCTGGGCGTGGTGGTGGCGTTGGCGCTGGCGGCAGCGGGGGTGGCCTGAGAGTTTGTGAAAGAATGCCCGTCAGCCGCCAAAACCGCCTGAAAACCCGAGCAATGACAACGAGCGTTCTTTCACAAGTTCGATTGCTTTTCACGCTCTGAGGCCGGTGCGCGGCCCGGAAACGCGCTGCGAGGCGTCCGGCAGGGGCGTCTGCCCGCGGCTTCGCCGGCGCGGACTCGCTGCGTCTGCGTTTCGTCCCCGCTAACCTGCGGTTATCCACAGGGTGCGCCCCTGCCGCCGCCGGGGCCGCCGGGCTACACTCCCCCCGCACGATGAACACCATCGACTCGCCCCTGCTCGGTCTGTCCCAGCGCCTGCCGCCCGCCAACCTGCAGGCGGAACAGGCGCTGCTCGGCGCGCTGCTCGCCAACAACAAGGCCTATGAGCGGGTTTCCGAGTTCCTGGTCCCCGAGCATTTCGCCGACCCGATCCACGGCCGCATCTTCCAGGCGATCGCGCGGCGGGTCGAGGCCGGACAGCTCGCCGACGCGGTGACGCTGAAGGCCGAGTTCGAGCATTCCGGCGTGCTCGATGAGGTCGGCGGCACCGCCTATCTCGGCGCAGCTGCTCACCGCCATGGTCGGCATCATCAACGCCGGCGAATACGGCCGCGCCGTCCACGACGCCTGGCTGCGCCGGCAGTTGATCGACGTCGGCGAGACGGTGGTGAACAACGCCTTCGGCGCCGAGCCGGAGCTGGACGGCATCCAGCAGATCGAGGCGGCGGAGCAGGCGCTGTTCGACCTGGCCACCGACGGCGGCAGCAGCGGCGGCTTCGTCAGCTTCGAGCGCGCGCTGACCGACGCGATCCAGGGTGCCGAGCGCGCGTTCCACCGCTCCGGCCACGTCTCCGGCCTGACCACCGGGCTGCGCGACCTGGACGCCAAGATCGGCGGGCTGCATCCGTCGGACCTGCTGATCCTGGCCGGCCGGCCGGGCATGGGCAAGACGGCGCTCGCGACCAAGATCGCCTTCGGCGCGGCGAAGGCGCTGCTGGCCGAGGCGCGCGCGAGCGGACCCGAACGCGCTGCCGAAGGCGCAGGTCGCGGTGTTCTCGCTGGAAATGAGCGCCGAACAGCTGGCCACCCGCCTGCTGGCGGAGGAAGCGCGCATCTCCGGCGATCGCATCCGCCGCGGCGACATCGGCCAGAAGGACTTCGACACGCTTCGTGCAGGTCAGTCGCGCGAGATCGCCGCGCCTGCCGATCCAGATCGACGACACGCCGGCGATCACGCTTGTCGGCGCTGCGCACGCGCTGCCGGCGGCTCAAGCGCACCAAGGGGCTGGCGCTGGTGGTGGTGGACTACCTGCAACTGATGCGCCCGTCCGCCGGCACGCGGCCGGAGAACCGGGTGCTGGAGATCAGCCAGATCACCCAGGGGCTGAAGGCGATCGCCAAGGAGCTGGCGGTGCCGGTGCTGGCGCTGTCGCAGCTCTCGCGCGCGGTGGAGAGCCGCGAGGACAAGCGGCCGCAGCTTTCGGACCTGCGCGAATCCGGCACGATCGAGCAGGACGCCGACGTGGTGATGTTCATCTATCGCGACGAATACTACCTGGCGCAGAAGCATGCCGAAGGAGATGGCGTTCGACAACGGCGACAAGTTCCAGGCGCGCGATCGACAAATGGCAGCAGGACATGGAGCGCGCGCACAACAAGGCCGAGGTGATCATCGCCAAGCAGCGCCACGGCCCGACCGGCAAGATCGATCTGTTCTTCGAAGGGGAGTTCACGCGGTTCGGCGATCTGGATATCGTCCATAGCGGGTATGACTGAGACGGGGCGCAGCGACCCTTCCTTGCGCGCAGGCGCGGTGCTGGAGGTCGATCTCGGCGCCATCGTCGCCAACTGGCGCACCTTGACGGCACGGCATCCGTCCGGGCCGGTGGCGGGGGTGGTGAAGGCGGATGCCTACGGGCTGGGCGCGGCTGCGGTGGCGCCCGCGCTGGCCGCGGCCGGGTGCCGGCATTTCTTCGTGGCCACGTTGGATGAGGCGCTGGCGCTGCGGCCGCTGCTCCCCGGGAGGATGCCGCCAGACGGGATGCTGGCGGTGCTCGGCGGGCCGTTGCCGGGCGACCGAGGCCGAGTATCTGGCGCACGACGTGACACCGGTGCTGAATTCGCTCGCCGAGATCGACGCCTGGAGCGCCGCCGCGCGGCGTGCGGGCCGGGTGCTGCCGGCGCTGCTGCATGTCGATACCGGCATGGCGCGGCTCGGTCTGGACCCGCCGGCGCTGGCGGCGTTGCGCGACGATCCGGGGCGGTTGGGCGGGATCGCGCTGCGCTACGTCATGACGCACCTCGTGTCGGCCGAACTGCCTGCGGACCCGCTGAACGCGGCGCAGGCGCAGCGCTTCGCCGCAGCCTGCGCGCTGCTGCCGCCGGCGCCGCGCAGCTTCGCCAATTCGTCCGGGATTTTCCTCGGGCCGGCGTTCGGCTCCGACCTCGCCCGCCCGGGCGCGGCGCTGTGGGGGATCAACCCGACGCCGGACCAGCCCAATCCGATGCGGCCGGTGGTGCGGCTGCGCGCGCGCGTGCTGGCGCTGCGCGACATCGGGCCGGGGCGAGAGCGTGGGCTACAACGCCACCTTGCACCGCGACCCGGCCGAGCCGCATCGCCACCGCGGCGATCGGCTATGCCGACGGCTGGCGGCGGGCGCTGTCCAATCGCGGCGACGGCGGTCTTTGACGGGCACCCGGTCCCGCTGGTAGGGCGTGTGTCCATGGACCTCACGACCTTCGACGCGACCGACCATCCGGGGATCGTCCCGGGCACCTGGCTCGACCTGATCGGGCCGGGACAGGATGTGGACACGGTCGCCGCCGCCGCGGGGACCAACGGCTATGACGTGCTGACCGCGCTTGGCCCGCGCATGCGGCGGGTGTACCGGCCCGCGTGAACGCGCTGCTCGACAGTCTCGCGGCGATCGGCCGGGCGGCGATCGGGCTGCTGCGCGAGGCCGGCGCGGTGAGCCTGTTCGCGCTGGAGGCGGTGTCGCACCTGGTGCGCCCGCCCTTCTATGCCCGCCGCTTCGGCCGCGCGCTGGTGGAGATCGGCTACTTCAGCCTGCCGGTGGTGGCGCTGACCGCGATCTTCACCGGCATGGTGCTGGCGTTGCAGATCTACACCGGATTTTCCCGCTTCAATGCGGCGAGCGCGATCGCCAACGTGGTGGTGATCTCGATCACCCGCGAACTCGGCCCGGTGCTGGCCGGGCTGATGGTGGCAGGGCGCATCGGCGCGGCCACCGCGGCCGAGATCGGCACCATGCGGGTCACCGACCAGATCGATGCGCTGTCCACGCTGTCGACCGATCCGATGAAATACCTGGTGGTGCCGCGGCTGCTCGCCGGGATCGTGGCGCTGCCGCTGCTGGTGGTGGTGGCGGACATCCTGGGCGTGATGGGCGGGTTCGTCGTGTCCGTCGTGCAGCTCGGGTTCGCGCCGGAGGCCTATCTGCACAACACGTTCAGCTTCATGCAGACGTCGGACGTGGTGTCCGGCCTCGTGAAGGCTTCGGTGTTCGGGTTCCTGATCGCGCTGCTCGGCTGCTATCGCGGCTACACGAGCCGCGGCGGGGCGGAGGGCGTGGGCGCGGCGACGACCGGCGCGGTGGTTACCGCCTCGATCCTGATCCTGGCGTTCGACTACGTGCTGACGGTGCTGTTCTTCAGCCGATGAGCGGTGTCCTTCCCCGGCTGCGGATCCGCGGCCTGCGCAAGTCGTTCGGCGACAAGACGGTGCTGGACGGCATTGACCTGGACGTGCCGGCCGGCACGTCGATGGTGGTGATCGGCGGGTCGGGGTCGGGCAAGTCGGTGCTGCTGAAATGCATCCTCGGGCTGATCGCGCCCGACGCGGGCTCGATCGAGCTGGACGGGCGGGACCTGCTCGCGCTGCCGCGGCGGACGCGGGCGGCGGAGCGGGCGCGGATCGGCATGCTGTTCCAGAACGGGGCGCTGTTCGACAGCCTGCCGGTCTGGGAGAACGTGGCCTTCGGGCTGCTGGCCCGCCGCCTGGTGTCGCGCCGGGATGCGCGGGCGCGGGCGGACGATCTGCTCGCGCAGGTGGGGCTGGCGCCGGCGGTGGGGGAGCTGTCACCGGCGGAGCTGTCGGGCGGGATGCAGAAGCGGGTGGCGCTGGCGCGTGCGATTGCGGCGCAGCCGGACATCCTGTTCTTCGACGAGCCGACGACGGGGTTGGATCCGATCATGGGGGCGGTGATCGACGGGCTGATCGTCGATTGCGTGAAGCGTCTGGGCAGCACGGCGGTGGCGATCACGCACGACATGGCGAGCGCGACCCGGATCGGGGATGCAGCGGCGATGATCCATCGCGGGAAGATCATCTGGTCGGGGCCGGCGACGTCGTTGTTCGAGAGCGGGAATCCGGAGGTGGACCAGTTCACCCATGGGCGGCGGGACGGGCCGATCCAGATGGAGCTGCGGCGGTAGGGGGGCGAAGTCGTTCCCCTGAAGTCACACCATAATGGTGTGACATGCGTCGGTGACCGGGAAGCGGAAGCCACCTACGACCTGGATGCCTTCAGGGCGGCGCTCCGTAGTCCGGACCGGCTCCGTGCCACCGGGACGGCTGTCAAAAGGGGGCGCCGCGCTCGGTTTCGGGCGGGTGGAGATGGTCTCCACGATCCGGTCCATGCGGCGGTCGCATTTCTGCAAATTGATGACCGCGTGCACCGATCACCGCATCTGGCAGGACGTCTCTCACCTGCCGCCCGATCTGGGTCTGCTCGACGTCAAGTTCACTGCCGATGCGGCCGGATACCGACCCAAGCCCTGGGGGATGTTGGCCCCTGGGGATATTCAGTCCGATATCGTAACAATAAGGCCGCGCGTCCGCCGCCCCGGCTCAGCCCGGAATTTGCGTCCCATCCGCCAGCGCCAGCCCCGCGCACCCGCGCCAGACCGGCCGCCGGTCCCGCCCACAAGCGGCGGGCAGGCACCACAGCGCGAGAATGTCCGCCACGGAAACGGCCTTCGCTCGGGCGCACGCGTAGTCGGCCGCCGCCGCCTCGGCGTCCGCGCGCCCGCCGGGCACCAGGATCACCGGCCGGCGCCGCCACCGCGAGGCGGGCAGCAGCGCGCGATCCACCCCGAGCATCCAGCCCAGCGGGCGCAGGATCGGCCCCAGCCGGGGATCGGCGGCCAGCAGATCCTGCATCGCCGGGTCGCGCAGCAGGTCTTCCATCTGCGCGCGGCCGGCGGCGGCTTGCGGGGCCAGCCGCAGCAGCCAGCACCAGGACCGTGGCAGCCCGGTGCGCTCGGGCGGCGGGGCCGCTAAGGCGAAGCGCAGGCTGTGGGTGGGAACGAATCTCGGTTCGGCCGGCTTGGGGGCGAGCTTCGGGGGCGGGATCGGGGTGGAGGCGACGGCGCGGAACCGGGCGGCAAGATGGCGCAGCCGGGCCAGCAGGGCGCCGGCGTGCGCGGGTGCCAGGCCGGCCTGATGCGCCCCCGCCTGGTCGCGCCCCGCCGGATCGCGCAAGCCGCCGATGCGCTCGGCAAGCCAGGCGACGAGGCTGGTAAGGCGGTCGAGGAGGGGAATGGGGGTCATGGGACGCGAACAAATATAGAACATATGCCCGGGGCGAGGCAACAGGTTTTTGCGCGCGGCAGCAATTCTCATTTTGCCGCGCATGCGCGCATGACCAGGGCGCGCGGCAGGAAGCAGGTTCCACCACGGCGGCACGGAGAAGGGTCGGGCGTCCGCGGCGGCGGCGGCCTTCGCCGTGCCGCCGTGGGGGACCTTGCTTTTGCGTTGCGCCCGCCCCTTCGCCGGCAAAACGAGAACTGCTGCCGATACGGTGACGGAATTCCTGTTGCTATCGTTCAAGGTAGAGAGACGATGACTGATCCCGGCTGCCCGCGGACGGGCGTGCCGTCTCCGGGGCAGCGCTCGCGGGCGGTATCGGGGCTGTCCGGCGAGGGCGATCAGTGGGCACGGAGCCCTCTTGATAAGACCATCCATATGCCGACATGATAGGGACAGATGCGGGATACCCAGGAACACACCCTCGAATTTCTGCTCGCCTTCGATGGCCGTGTACATGGGTATCCCGAAGGCTATTTCGTGAAGTTCGAGATCAGGCGCGTGCCGCCGACGCCCGAGAGACCGCACGGCCTGCGCTATGCGTTCACCTTGCACGGGCCTGATGGGAAGCGGCTGATGGGCTTCGACAATGCGCATGGCGTCGCGGCGGCAGGATCGCGCTTCAACCGACGCCAGGCGAGCGCCGACCACTGGCATCGCAGCGGCGACGATCCGGGCCGGCCCTATGCGTTCAGGGACGCGGCCGGGCTTGTCGAGGATTTCCTGGACGAGGTCGGGCGGGTCCTCGAAAGCCGGGGAATCCCGGTCGATATCGTCCATAGCGCGTGAGGAGGGTGCGGAGATGACCGACTACAAGGTGCAAAGCCATGCCAGCCTGCGGCGGGAGATGATTTCGGTCGCGCGCGGCGAGCAGCCCGCGCCCAGGGACGCGGCCATGCCTAGTTTCAATTCGGTCGAGGCCGTGATGCGGCTGCTCACGCCGGAAAACCGGGAGCTGCTGGCGACGATTCGCGACCGCAAGCCGCGCTCGATCGCGGAGCTGGCGGAAATGAGCGGCCGGGCGCAACCCAATCTGACCCGGACCCTGGCGAAGCTGGAAGCCGTCGGGTTTGTGCGGATGCGCCGCGTCGAACGGCGGAAGGTGCCGACGGCGGCGGTGCACCGGCTGCGGGTGGAGATTGACCCGTTTTCGCAGAACGATCGGTTGGAGATCGCGTAGGGCGGGCAGTTGAGGACACGGAGAACAGGAGATGGGTGACTGGTCTCATTCCACTTCAATCTGCTGACGAACGTGGTGGCGCCAGACTGTCGCGCATTTGCTAATGGTGTCCAAGGGAATTTAGAATCCGACTTGGAGCATTGCCGAAAAAGGAATAGGCGACTTGCGGTGCCCCGTGGAAGGCAAAGCGGGAGTAGATCCCCATACGGGCTTTGAATGCTCTCTTGGTCAAGAAGGGGGTACTCGCGGACGGAGGCTTCATGCCGCGCGCTGCAAATACGGTCATCATTCCTTGATCTAGCTCAAAGGCGCTAATGTCGTACAGCAGACATTTGCGGATCGCTGCGATGTCGCTGACGCTTGCAGAGTTGTAGCATCTTTGAACGTCGGTGCTTACGCCGCCAATACCTTGGGATGAAAGCACCTTCTTAAGGCGCTCCGACACTTCGACGACCACATTTGCACTTACATGTTCACTTGTCCCCACAAGTTGGCCGTTTTGGTCAAAGTGCTTGACTTGTACCGGTCCTTCTCCAACAAATTGGAGGCTATATGATGCCCCGTTCGCATCCTCTGCATCGCATTTAACTGACTTCCACGTCATGCCATTTTCTGACATGGAAATCTTGCATGTTCCGGCTACCTTAATAAGCTTCTGAACAGCTCTCCCGACTATCCTGATACGAGAAAGATAAAGCCAATAGTCTTCCGGACGCGGCTGGTCGTCTCGATCGGCAACGAATCCCATTATTCGTCCATCGTCGAGGCCAATACTAAGCATTACGGTTCCGTGCCGATAATGGGTATAAATGATCCCGCGCACCTTTTGGCAGGTAACCGCCCGGCCGGCCAACTGCATCGCCTGGCATACACCTCCCACGCTGGCCAAAGTGTCGATATCAGGCGGCGCCGCCGCAATACAGCGGCTTGAGACGGAAAACACGGCTACAGAAACAAGCAAAAGACGCAGACAGCACCTAGACATCAGATCAGGTTACCCCTCACTCATCGTCCTGAGCCATAACGACGCGTTAACAAGAAAATTCCCTTATCACATCATGTGGACCGGGCCCTCCTTACCTCTGCGTCCTCCCGCAATAAAACGTACTCCGCCCCCCCTGCACCACCCGCCGTATCCCCGCGCAAGGCGCCCCCGGACACCGCTCGCACGCCTCCCCCTCCCGCCCGTACACCTTCCACGCGTGCTGGAAATACCCCAGCTCCCCATTCGGCTGCGACGTAGTCCCGCAAGCTCGACCCCCCCGCCGCGATCGCCTCCGTCAGCGTCGCCCGGATCGCCGACACCAGCCGCTCCGCCCGCACCCCCGGCACCGTCGCCGCCACCCGGAACGGGCTGATCCCCGCCCGGAACAACGCCTCGCACACATAGATGTTGCCGAGCCCCGCCACCACGCCCTGGTCCAGCAGCGCCGCCTTGATCGCCGTCCGCTTGCCCGCCAGCGCCGCCGACAGCACCGCAGCCGAGAACCCGGCCTCCAGCGGCTCCGGCCCCAGCCCCGCCAGCAGCCGGTGCCGATCCTCCGCCGCCGTCGGCACCAGGTCGACGAACCCGAACCGGCGCGGATCGACGAAGCCCCACCCGCCAGCCGTCGTCGGTTTCCACCACGAAGTGCTCGTGCGGCGTGACCGCGTTGGCGCCCCGCCCGCCCGATCACGATCCGCCCCGACATGCCCAGATGCAGCAGCAGGCTGTCCCCGCCGGCAAGCCGCATCAGGATGTATTTCCCGCGCCGGCGGAACCCCAGAACCTCCGCCCCCGTCAGCCGCCGCTCCAGCCCCGGCGGCAGCGGCCAGCGCAGGTCGGCGCGATGCACCGCCACCCGCACCAGCCGCCGGCCCGCGAGCCGGGCGGCCATGCCGCGCATCACTGTTTCGACTTCGGGAAGTTCGGGCACGCGCGGACCCTGACCGGTTTCCGGAGGCAATGTGCCAGGGTATAGGGTAGCAAGAATGAGCGCCAACCCCTCCCCGGACACCGATTTCGGCTTCCGCCGCGTCCCCGCCGCGGCCAAGGCCGGGCTGGTGCGCGAGGTCTTCGCCACCGTGGCGCCGCGCTACGACCTGATGAACGACCTGATGTCGCTCGGCGTGCACCGGGTCTGGAAGCGCATCCTGCTCACCGCGCTCGACCCGCGGCCGACGCGCACCCTGCTCGATCTCGCCGGCGGCACCGGCGATATCAGCTTCGGCTGGCGGCGGATGGGCGGCGGGCCGGTGCGTGCTGTCGGACATCAACCCGGCGATGCTGGCGGTGGCGCGCGACCGGGCGATCGACCGCGGCATGGTGGCGGGGATCGAGCTCCTGGTCGCCGACGCGGAACATCTGCCGCTGCCCGACCGCAGCTTCGACCGCGTCTCGATCGCCTTCGGCCTGCGCAACTGCACCGACAAGGACGCGGTGCTGGCCGAGGCGCGCCGCGTGCTGCCGCCCCGGCGGGCGCTTCTTCTGCCTGGAGTTCTCGCCGCGTGCAGGTCGCCGCCTTCGCCCCGCGTCTACGATGCCTGGTCGTTCAAGGTGCTGCCGCGCTGGGCGCGCGGGTGGCCGGCGATGCGGACAGCTACCAGTACCTGGCCGAAAGCATCCGCACCTTCCCCGACCAGGAACGCCTGGCGGGGATGATGCGCGAGGCCGGGTTCGCGCGGGTGGAGGTGCGCAACCTCTCCGGCGGCATCGCGGCGATCCATTCCGGATGGCGGCTGTGATGCGGCCCCCCGTACGTCTTCTCCCCTCCCCTTGCGGGAGGGGGCGGGCCTGGTCGGAAGTTGGGAGGGGCGTGAACCCCTCCCCTACCCCTCCCGCAAGGGGAGGGAGAAGCAGGCCCCCGTAACCGGACCCAACGCGCATGAGCCTGCTCGGCAAGCGCGTCCTGCTGATCGTCTCGCGGCGGCATCGCCGCCTACAAGGCGCTGGAACTGATCCGCCTGCTGCGCGGCGCGCGGCTGCGGCGTCACCTGCGTGCTGACGCGCGGCCGGCGCAGTTCGTCACCCCGCTGTCGCTCCAGGCGCTCAGCGAGGCGAAGGTCTACACCGACCTGTTCTCGCTGACCGACGAGAGCGAGATGGGCCATATCCAGCTCTCCCGCGCCGCCGACCTGCTGGTGGTCGCGCCGGCCACCGCCGACCTGCTGGCGAAGATGGCGGCGGGTCTGGCGGACGATCTCGCCACCACCGCTGCTGCTGGCCACCGACAAGCCGGTGCTGGTCGCGCCGGCGATGAACGTGCGCATGTGGCAGCATCCGGCGACGCGTGGCGAACATGGCGACCCTCGCGCGCGCGCGGCGTGCAGGTGGTCGGCCCCGACGAAGGCGCCGATGGCCTGCAACGAATACGGCCCCGGCCGGCTGGCCGAGCCGCCCGCGATCCTGGCCGCCATCGACGCCCTGCTGGCGCCCGCCCCGGCCCGCTCACCGGGCAAGCACGCGCTGGTCACCAGCGGACCGACGCACGAGCCGATCGACCCGGTGCGCTACATCGCCAACCGCAGCAGCGGCCGGCAGGGCCACGCGATCGCCGCGGCGCTCGCCGCGCTCGGCGCGCGCGTCACGCTGGTCAGCGGGCCGGTCGACCGTGCCCGACCCCGCCGGCGTGCACCGTGCGCCCGGGTCGAAACGGCGCAGCAGATGCTGGCCGCCTGCCAGGCGGCGCTGCCGGCCGACATCGCCGTCTGCGCCGCCGCGGTGGCCGACTGGCGGGTCGCCAGCGCGGCAACGCGGCAAGATCAAGAAAGCCGCCCGGCGCGCCGCCGCCCGCGCTCGAGCTGGTGCCCAACCCCGACATCCTGGCCACCGCTCGCCGCACCCGGCCCGCGACCGCCCGCGCCTGGTCGTCGGCTTCGCCGCGGAAACCGACGACGCTGTGCGCCAACGCCGCCGCCAAGCGCGCGCGCAAGGGCTGCGACTGGATCGTCGCCAACGACGTCTCGCCCGCGACCGGCATCATGGGCGGCGAGGAGAACGCGGTGCACCTGGTCACCGCCGACCGGCATCGAGGACTGGCCGCGCCTGCCCAAGGCCGAGGTCGCCCACCGCCTCGCCGCCCGCATCGCCGCCGCGCTCGCATGACCGTGCCAATCCCCGTCCGCCGCCTGCCGCACGGCGCGGACCTGCCGCTGCCCGCCTACGCCACCGCCGGCGCGGCCGGGATGGACCTGCTCGCCGCCGTCACCGACCCGGTGACCCTCGCTCCCGGCGCCCGCGCGCTGATCCCGACCGGCCTCGCCGTCGCCCTGCCGCCGGGCTACGAGCTGCAGATCCGTCCCCGCTCCGGCCTCGCGCTCCGCCACGGCATCATCCTGCCCAACAGCCCCGGCACCATCGACGAGGACTACCGCGGCGAAATCCAGGTCATCGTCATGAACGCCGGCGACGCCGCATTCACCGTCGACCCGCGGCACCCGCATCGCCCAGGCCATCCTTGCGCCCGTCATCCGCGCCATCTGGCACGAGGTCTCCAGCCTGGATACCACCTCGCGCGGTGAGGGCGGGTTCGGCAGTACGGGGGGCGTGGGATGAGGAAGCAAGCAAGGCCAGGGGGCTTTGCCCCCTGGACCCCCACCAAGGGCATTGCCCTTGGAACCCTTCACTTGGTTCGGAGCCGTTGGGGGGTGTCGCGGCGGGCGCGGGCCGGCGGGATGGCGTGGGCGGTGGGCGGGGCGCTTTTGCGCCCCGCCCACCGCCCACGCCATCCCGCCGGCCCGCGCCCGCCGCGACACCCCCCAACGGCTCCGAACCCACCGAGGGGTCCAGGGGACGACTGTCCCCTGGTGGGGGTCCAGGGGGCGAAGCCCCTTGGCCTTGCTTCCTGTCCTTAACTCAAGATGCCCCGTCCCGTCGCACCCGGTCTCATAGCCGCAAGGCGGCTGCCCAACGTGTGGGATCTCGCGGCCATCGTGGTCGTGTTCGGCGCGCTGATCGGCGTCGCGCATGTGGCGGCCGGCACGTTCCTGCCGATCGCTGCGCCGCGGGCGCTGACGGTCAGTCTCGATCCGGCGCGGCTGCCGGACTACGCGGTGCGCACGACGTTGCGCATGTTCGCGGCTCTGGCGGCGTCGCTGCTGTTCACCTTCACCTACGCGACCGCGGCGGCGAAAAGCCGGCGGGCGGCGCTGGTGCTGATCCCGCTGCTCGACATCCTGCAGTCGGTGCCGATCCTGGGGTTCCTGACCTTCACCGTCGTGTTCTTCATGAACCTGTTCCCCGGCCGGGTGATGGGGCTGGAGCTGGCGGCGATCTTCGCGATCTTCACCAGCCAGGCCTGGAACATGGCCTTCAGCCTGTACCAGTCGCTGCGTACCGTGCCGGCGCGACCTGGAGGAAGCGGCGCGCAGCTTCCGCCTCACCGGCTGGCAGACAGTTCTGGCGGCTGGAAGTGCCGTTCGCCGTTCCCGGCCTGGTGTGGAACACCATGATGTCGATGTCGGGCGGCTGGTTCTTCGTCGTGGCGTCGGAGGCGATCACGGTCGGCAACCACACCTGGAAGCTGCCCGGCATCGGCTCCTACGTCGCGCTCGGCGCTGGAGCGGCGGGACATCGCTGCGGTCGGCTGGGCGATCCTGACGATGCTGGTGGTCATCCTGCTCTACGACCAGTTGCTGTTCCGCCCGCTGGTCGCCTGGTCGGCGAAGCTTCCGCTTCGAGACCACCGCCGCGGCGGCGACCGAGGACCCGTGGCTGCTGCGCGCTGTTCCGGCGCACCGAGGTGCTGCGGCGCCTGGGCGACGTGGTGGGCGCGGCGGCGAACACGCTCACGCGGCCTGCGCCTCGCGCTGCCGGTGCGGTCCGCCGCGCAGTCGGTGCGGCCGCCGTCCCGGCTGGTCGATGCGCTGTGGTTGGGCGTGCTGGCGGTGGCGCTGGCGTTCGGCCTGCGCTGGATCCTGGGCTTCCTGGCGGGTTCGCTGACCTGGGGCGAGGTGCCGCCATGTGCTGCTGCTCGGCGTCTACACCTTGATCCGGGTGCTGGTGCTGATCGTGCTGGCGAGCGCTGATCTGGGTGCCGATCGGCGTCTGGATCGGGCTGCGCCCGGTGTGGGCGCGGCGGGTGCAGCCGCTGGCGCAGTTCCTCGCCGCCTTCCCGGCCAATCTGCTGTTCCCGCCGGTGGTGCTGTTCATCGTCTATTTCCACCTGAGCCCGAACATCTGGCTGACGCCGCTGATGATCCTGGGCACGCAGTGGTACATCCTGTTCAACGTGATCGCCGGCGCCGCCGCCTTCCCGGGCGACCTGCGGGAGGCGGCGGACAATTTCCGCGTGGCGGGCTGGCTGTGGTGGCGCCGGGTGATGCTGCCGGGGATCTTCGCCTACTACGTCACCGGCGCGATCACCGCCTCGGGCGGGTCGTGGAACGCGGCGATCGTCGCCGAGGTGGCGTCCTGGGGCAACACCACGCTGACCGCGCACGGGCCTCGGCGCCTACATCGCCGCAGGCCACCGACGCAGGGCAACATGGCGCGTGTCGTGCTCGGGCGTGGCGGTGATGTCGGGGTTCGTCGTGCTGTTCAACCGGCTGCTGTGGCGGCCGCTGTACGGCTACGCCAGCCGCCGCCTGACGTTCGGGTAGGGAAACGTCGTATGGCCGATACCGTCGCGCCGCCGCCGCTGCTTTCGACGTCCGCGGCTGCCGCCAGGCGTACCATAAGGATGCGAGCGCCGATCTGCTGGTGCTCGACAATGTCGACCTGACCTTGCGGGAAGGGCGAGATCGTGGCCCTGCTCGGCCGCTCGGGCTCCGGCAAGTCGACCCTGCTGCGCATCGTCGCCGGGCTGCTGCGCCCGACCGCCGGGCGAGGTGCTGTGGCACGGGCGCGCGCTCGACGGCCCGCGCCGAGGGCGTGGCGATGGTGTTCCAGAGCTTCGCCCTGTTCCCCTGGCTGACCGTGCAGGAGAACGTGGAACTGGGCCTGGAGGCGCGCGGCGTCCCGCGCGCCGAACGCGCGCCGCCGGGCGGAGGAGGCGATCGACCTGATCGGCCTCGGCGGCTTCGAGAGCGCCTACCCGAAGGAGCTGTCCGGCGGCATGCGCCAGCGCGTCGGGCTGGCGCGCGCGCTGGTGGTGCACCCCGACCTGCTGCTGATGGACGAGCCGTTCAGCGCGCTCGACGTGCTGACCGCGGAGACCTTGCGCACCGACCTGATCGACCTGTGGATCGGAAGGCAAGCTGCCGGTGAAGTCGGTGCTGATGGTCACCCACAACATCGAGGAGGCGGTGCTGATGTGCGACCGCATCCTGGTGTTCGCGGTCCAACCCCGGCCGGGTGGCGCACGAGCTGGCGGTGCCCTTCGCCGCATCCGCGCAATCGCCAGGACCCGGCGTTCCGCCAGATGGTGGACGACATCTACGCGCTGATGACCCGCCGCCCCGCGCCGGCGCCGCCGGCCGCACCCGGCCCCGCGGCGCCGGCGGCGGTGCTGCCGCTGCACCGGGTCGGCACCAACCTGATGGCCGGGCTGCTGGAGACCCTGGCCGCCGCGCCGTACAACGGCCGCGCCGACCTGCCGGCGCTGGCCGCGGCGTTGCAGATGGAGGCTGGATGATCTGTTGCCGCTCGGCGAGACGCTGCAGACTGCTGCGGCTTCGCGCGTGCTGGAGGAAGGCGACATCCTGCTGACCGAGCCCGGCCGCCGTTTCGTCGCCGCCGACACCGACGACGCGCAAGGCGCTGTTCGCCGAGGCGCTGCGCACGCACGTGCCGCTGGTGGCGCACGATCCGGCAGGTGCTGGAGGAGCGCTGGAACCACCGCGCCTCGGCGGTGCGCTTCCGCGACGAGCTGGAAGATCACATGTCGCCGGATTACGCCGAAGACACGTTGCGCTCGGTCATCGCCTGGGGCCGCTACGCCGAACTCTACGGCTACGACGAGGAGGCGGAGCAGTTCTTCCTGGAGGACGAGACCTGAGTCCGGGCCGCTCGCGCCGGCACTGATGCGACGAACGCCGGGCTGCTATGAATTTTCAGATAATCGATGCTACCGGGCAGAATCCGCCATATTTCAGTCACCGCCAGGGACGATTTCCTCCCCTGCGACCGGCCTGGAGCGAGCAGCCACCACTGCCCGCCAACAGGGCCGGATTCTGTCACGACCGGACGGACCGAAGCGACATGGCAAGCGAGACCTTCAACGGCAAAGTCATTCCCCTCGGCCCCGACGATAATGTTGTCCGAAAGACCGAACTGATCATCAGCAACGTGCTGCGCGGGGGCGTGCTGCTCAGCGTGGCCGTGATCCTGGGCGGGATCGGCTATTTCTACGCGCTGCGGTTCGCCGGCCAACTGCCGCACCCAACCTTTCCCGATACCCTGCCGGCGGTGGTGACCGGGCTGCTGCACGGCGCCCCGCTGGCGATCGTCGTGCTGGGGCTGCTGATCCTGCTCGCCACCCCGGTCCTGCGGGTCGCGGTCTCGATCATCGCCTTCGCGCTGGAGGAGGATCGCACCTACGTCATCATCACCAGCCTGGTGCTGGCGATCCTGCTGTTCAGCATCTTCGGCATCGGCGCCTGGCTCGGCCGGCCGGAACCGGCGGTGGTCGAGGGCGACACCCTGCCGTTCTTCTTCTTCGTGCTGTTCAGCTCCGCCTTCGCCGGCTTCGTCGGCGCGCTGGTGGGCCTCGGCGGCGGCGTGTTCATCGTGCCGATCCTGACGCTCGTCTTCCACGTCCCGTTCACGGCCGCGATCGGGGCGTCGATCGTTTCGGTCATCGCGACCTCCTCGGGCGCTGCGGCGGCCTATGTGAAGGACCGCATGACCAATCTGCGGGTGGGCATGTTCCTGGAGGTCGCAACCACTCTCGGCGCGATCTGCGGCGCGCTGCTCTCCACCCTGCTCGATCCCACCATCCTGTTCATCGTGTTCGGCGTGGTACTGCTGATCTCGGCTGCACCGCTCATCATGCGGATGGGCGAGGAACTGCCGGCCGGGGTGGCCAATCACAAATGGGCCGAGAAGCTGCATCTCCCCAGCAGCTACCCCGACCGGCGGACGCACCAGGACGTGAGCTATCATGTCGCGCACATCCGCTGGGGCTTCAGTATGATGTATGTGGCCGGCCTGATCTCCGGCCTGCTCGGCATCGGCAGCGGTACGTTCAAGGTGCTGGCGATGGACACGGCCATGCGCCTGCCGATGAAGGTGTCCACCACCACCAGCAACTTCATGATCGGCGTGACGGCCGCCGCCTCGGCCGGCATCTTCTTCCAGCGCGGCGACATCGATCCCGCGATCGCCGCACCGGTCGCCCTCGGCGTCCTGCTGGGCGCCACGGTCGGCGCCATGACCCTGACCCGCATGTCCAACGTGTGGCTCAAGAAAGTGTTCGTGCCGGTGATCGTGCTGGTCGCCCTGAACATGCTGGCGCGCGGCCTCGGCTGGCTCTGACCCCGTTGCGCCCGCGCGGCACCGCTACCCGGCGGTAGCGCGCCGGGCCCGGGGCGGCTAGGCTCGCGGCCGAGCGCCCGCGGGAGGAGACCATGCCGTTACCGGCCGATACCGACGCCACCACGCCGAAATATCTGCGCGACAAATATGCGATCGTGGGCGTGGGCGAGACCGCCTATGCGCGCGGCTCCGGCATGACCACCCGCGCGCTGGGCACCTGGGCGGTGCGCAACGCGATCGCCGATGCCGGGCTGCAAGCCGGCCGACGTCGACGGCATGCTGTCGTACCAGAGCGGCGACTCGACCTCTGCGCCGTTCATCGCCGGCGATCTCGGCATCCGGCTGAATTTCTACATGGACGTGTTCGGCGGCGGCTCCTCGACCGAGGCGCTGATCGGCATCGCCATCGGCGTGATCGAGGCCGGCATGTGCCGCACGGTCGCGATCTTCCGCTCCATGAACGGCTATTCGCAGGTGCGCATCGGCGGCACCGGCGCGCGCTCGGCCGCGCCGGTCGTCGGGCGACATGCTGCACAGCCGCGCCTATGGCTGGCAGAGCGCGGGGCAGATGTTCGCGCCGACCTTCATGCGCCACATGTACGACTACGGCACCACGCCGGAGCAGGTGGCGCATGGTGAAGGTGGTGCATTCCGAGCACGCATCGAACAATCCGAAGGCGCTATACAGGAAGCGCTATACGGTGCGAGGACGTGCTCAACAGCCGCTATCATCTGCAAGCCGCTGCACCTGCTCGATTGCTGCGTGGAGACCGACAACGCCACCGCGATCATCGTCACCGGCGCCGACCGGGCGCGCGACCTGCGCCACGCCGCCGGCGCTGATCCGCGGCGTGGTCGGGCGCTGCAACAAGCCGCGCATCGACATGCACTACCAGCACGGGCCGATCTCCACCGTCGCCGGCCACTACGCGAAGGACATCCTGTGGCCGAACGCCGGGGTCGGGCCGGAGGACGTCGACGTCACCGGCGCCTACGACGCCTTCACCTTCACCACCATGCTGCAGCTGGAGGATTACGGCTTCTGCAAGAAGGGCGAGGGCGGCGAGTACGTCTCCGACGGCACCATCACGGCTCGGCGGCAGGCGGCCGAACAACACCTCCGGCGGGCATCTGTGCGAGGGCTACACGCACGGCATGAACATGGTGATCGAGAACGTGCGCCAGCTGCGCCACGACGTGGACGACACCTGCCCGATCGGACCGGACGGCAAGCGCCAGCACACCTACGACTACCGCGAGGGCGGCTGCCGCCAGGTGCGCGACGTCGAGGTGACGCGCCAACCTCGGCTGGGCCAATCCCGGCACCGGCTCGGCCATGGTCATGCGGCGCGGCTGAGGGGGAGCAGCGATCGATGGCGATCAAGGCCGAGTATCTCGGGCATGTCGCTGCAGCATCGACGACCTCGACCACGAGAACCTGGAGTATTTCCGCCACTGCGCGGCGCACGACTTCCACCTGCAGCGCTGCGACGACTGCGCGCTGCTGCGCTACCCGCCGACCACCGCCTGCCCGTGGTGCGCCAGCCCGCACGCGCACTGGACCCCGGTGGAGGGGCAAGGGCGCGGTGCATTCCTATACCGAGGTGCACCACGCCATCCAGCCGGCGTTCAAGCGCGCACACGCCCTACCTGGTGCTGCTGGTCGATCTCGACACGCAGAAGGGCCAGCCGACGCCGGCACGAGGCGTTGCGCGTGGTCGGCAATCTGGTCACGCCGGACGGCAAGCTGGCGCCGCCCGAGGATGGTGGCGCGGGTCGGCATCGGCTCGCGCGTGCGCATGGTGTTCACGCGATGTGACCGAGGGTCTTGCGCTGCCGCAATGGACGCTGGACGCCGGTGCGGCGCAGCCCGCGCGGCCGTGGCGCTATCCCGACCCGGCGGCGGCATAGCGCCTCTCAGCCCAGCGCCCCGATCGCCCCCACCGCGCGGCACGCGTGCCGCGGCAGCCGCCGCACGCTCATCCCCGTCACGCCGCCCAACGCGGCCACCGCCACCGGCGGCGCGCGCCGCACCAGCGCCGCCCAGCGCACCGGGCCCAGGGCCGGCGCGCCCGGGTGGCTCGCCGTCGGGAAGGCCGGCGACAGGAACACGAGCGCCGCCCCGGTCCGCCCCGCCCGCCGCAGTTCCGCTGCGCCATGCGCCGAGCTCGTCACCACTCCGCGGCGCAGCCGCCGCACGTCCGGCCAGCGCCCGCCGCGCAGATGCACCCCGGCGCCGAGCGCCGCCGCCAGTTGCGTATCCCCCGCCACCACCAGCACGAGCCGCCGTGCCCGGCACAGCCGCGCCAGGTCGCGCCCCAGCGTCGCCCGCCCGGGATCGGCATCGTGGCGCAGCACCACCCCGGCGCCTCCACGCGGCAGCCGCGCCACGGCGCCGCGCGGATCGGCCAGGCGGGCCGCATCGGTGAACAGCCACAGCGCCGGCAGCCACCGCCCGCCCCGGGCGGTGGTTGCCCGCGCCCAGGCCTGAAGTCCGCCGTCCATCCTCCGCTTCCCCTTGCGTACCGCCCGCCCATGATGCGCGCGATCGGGCATACGCGACCACCGCCCTGCCGGCGCCGCCGGGATATCACCGACAGCGCAACGAACCACCCGACAAACGGCGGGCAGCCATGCAGGGCCCGGCATGCCGCCGGCCTTGTGCCGCCTCTGCCCGCGCCCAATTGAGCGGTCTCACCGGCAACGACAGGAGGCCGCCGATGTCCCGCTCCGTGCTGCGCTGGGCCGTGCTGGGCACCGCGTCCCTTGCTCTGTCCGCCTGCGCCTTCGTCCCCCCGAACCAGAATGCCGCCGTGCTCACGGCGCTGCATCCGGCGCGGGCGTGCTCGGCCAGCCTGCCGACGTTCGGCCGCTTCCCGACCGGGGCCGGCGCCGGCAGCGACGCCTATGTGCCGCCGGATGCGCAGATCGCGATGGGCAACGACGGCGGGTGGTGCATGATCCACTTCGACTTCGCGGTCCGCGGCCAAATCCCGGTCATCGCGCCGCTCCGCGTCAGCCGCCCGCCGGCGCACGGGGAGGCCGAGGTGGGCTCGGTCGGACGCAGCATGCGGATCGCCTACCGGCCCGCGCCTGGATTCGCGGGGACGGACCGCTTCACCGTCTACATGGCCGGCCCCGAGCCCTGGGACATCCCGGTCCACGTCACCGTCACCCGCTGACCCGCCGGGGGCGAGGCGTCGACGAGCGGTCAACGCGAAGGGGTACCGCTCGGCAGCGGCACGCTGTATCCTTCGCGTCCGGCCGCCTGTCCCCGAGGCGGCTTTCCTGCTAGCTCCTCGCCCATCATGAGCAAGCGATCGCAGGCCCTGGACACGGCCTACCAGAGCGTCGTCCGGCTGCACGCCGCCGGCCGCCTGGCCGAGGCCGCGCAGGGCTGCCGCCGCATTCTCGATGCCGCCCCCGGCCACGCCGACAGCATGCATCTGCTCGGCGTGCTCGCGCTGCAGACCGGCCGTCCCGCCGACGCGCTGGCGTATTTCGGAGCGGCCATCGAGCGCTCCCCCCGCAGCGCGCTCTACCACGCCAACCGGGCCAACGCCCTGCTCGCCCTCGGCCGCGCCGCCGAGGCCGAGGCCGCCTGCCGCGATGCGCTCCGTCACCAGCCCGCCGCCGCCGAAGCCTGGGCCACCCTCGGCCACGCGCTCTCCGATCAGGCCCGCGCGCCTGAAGCCGTGGCCGCCTATCGGGAAGCACTGCGCCGCAACCCGCGCCTGCCCGATCTCCACACCGCCCTCGGCCTCGCCCTGCACGACATGGCCCGGTTGGAAGACGCCGCCGATGCGCTCGCCGAGGCCGTGCGCCGCGCCCCCGGCGATCCGGTGGCGGAGAACAACCTGGCGAGCGTGCTCAAGGACCTCGGCCGCCTGGACGAGGCCGAGGTCCGCTACCGCGCCGTGCTCGCCCGCGCCCCCGGCGACGCCCTGACCCATTTCAACCTCGGCATCCTGCTGCTGCTCGCCGGCCGCACGGCCGAGGCCTGGCCGGAATGGGACTGGCGCTTCCGCGCCGAACCCGTCACCGACCGTCACTTGCCCGGAGCGGAATGGCAGGGCGAGCCGCTCGCCGGCCGCACCCTCCTGATCCACGCCGAGCAGGGCATCGGCGATATGCTGCAGTTCGCCCGCTTCGTCCCGCTGCTGCCGCGCGGCGGGCGGGTGATCCTGGAGGTCCACGCCCCCCTGGTTCGCCTGCTGGAGCATCTGCCCGGCGTCGCGCAGGTGGTCCCGCTCGGCGCTCCGCTGCCGCGCTTCGACCTGCGCTGCGCCATGATGAGCCTGCCCGGACGGCTGCCGATCGCCGCCACCGCCGACCGCGCGGTGGCGCCGCCCTACCTCGCGCCCGATCCCGCCGCGGCGGCCGCCTGGCGGGCGCGGCTGGCCGGACTGCCGGGCCGGCACGTGGGCCTCGTCTGGGCCGGCAATCCGGAGCGGTTCCGCATGGACCGCCGCCGTTCCGTCCCGCCGGCCCTGCTGGCGCCGCTGGCCGCGGTGCCGGGGATTTCCTGGATCTCCTTGCAGAAACCGGCCCCCACAGTGTGGCCGTTCACCGAAGGGCCGGCCGACGGGGGACGGGCGGACGGGGCGGCGCCCGGCGTGTCGTCACCGCCGAACCACGACGGGCCGCCCGTCCCCCGGCTGTTCGATCCCAGCGCCGAGCTGGCCGATTTCGCCGACACCGCGGCGCTGGTCGCGGCGCTCGATCTGGTGATCGGGGTCGATACGGCGGTGGTGCACCTGGCCGGCGCGCTGGGCCGGCCGGTATGGCTGCTCAACCGCTTCGACACCGACTGGCGCTGGGGGCGGGACCGCGTCGACAGCCCGTGGTACCCGACCCTGCGCCAGTTCCGCCAGCCGCATGCGGGCGACTGGGAGAGCGTCATCGGTGCCGTCGCCGCCGCGCTGGACGCTTGACGTCGGCTCCCGGCCCGATAAGCCTGCGCGCCATGACCGACCCCGAAGCCGTCGCGATCGCCGGCCGCCTGCGCGAAGTGCGCGCGCGCATCGCCGCCGCCGCGACCGCCGCCGGCCGGCCGGCCGATGCCGTCACCCTGGTCGCCGTGTCCAAGACCAAGCCCGCCGCCGCCGTCGCCGCCGCGCTGGCCGCCGGGCAGACGGTGTTCGGGGAAAACCGGGTGCAGGAAGCGGCGGACAAATTCCCCGCCCTGCGCGCCGCTCATCCGGACCTGCGTCTGCACCTCATCGGCGGCCTGCAGACCAACAAGGCGCGCGACGCGGTGCGGCTCGCCGACGTCATCGAGACCCTGGACCGCCCGCGCCTCGCCGATGCGCTGGAAGCGGCCATGGACAAGGAATCCCGCCGCCCGGAGCTGCTGATCGAGGTCAATACCGGCGCCGAGCCGCAGAAATCCGGTATTCCCCGCGCCGACGCCGACCGCTTCATCGATGCCTGCACGGCCCGCTTCGGCGCCCGGCTCCGCGGCCTGATGTGCGTCCCGCCGCAGGGCCAGGACCCGCGCCCGCATTTCACCTGGCTCGCCGCCTGCGCGCGGGCGCATGATCTGCCGGTGCTGTCGATGGGCATGTCGGCGGATTTCGAGATCGCGATCGCCTGCGGCGCGACCTGGGTGCGGGTCGGCTCGGCGATCTTCGGCGCCCGCGGCTGAGCGCGGGCAGGCACAGGGAAGGGACCGGGCCATGCAGGAGTTGTTGCCGGCGGCAGGGCGCATCGGCGCCCGCCTGAAAGCCCGCGGAGAGACGATCGCGATCGCGGAATCCTCCACCGGCGGCCTGATTTCCGCCGCCCTGCTCGCGGTGCCGGGGGCGAGCGCGTATTTCCTCGGCGGCAGCGTGATCTACACGCGGTTCGCCCGCGCGGCGTTCCTGGAGATCCCCGATCCGCTGCCGGGCGGAATGCGCGCCTCCACCGAACCCTATGCCGCCCTGCTGGCCACCACCGTGCGCACCCGCTGCGGCGCCACCTGGGGCCTGGGCGAGACGGGCGCCACCGGCCCCACCGGCAACCGCTACGGCGATGCCGCGGGACACACCTGCCTCGCGCTCGCCGGCCCCACCGCGCACGCGCTTACCCTGGAAACCGGCAGCGCCGACCGGGAGGCGAACATGCGCATCTTTGCCGCCCGCGCGCTGGCGCTGCTCGCCGAAGCCCTGGGATAGGGCAGGATGGTCGGACCCATTGCTCCACCCCGCAAAGGGGGAGGGTCGCGCCGATGAGCGTCGTCCCCCTGCGCGGCCCCGAGCCCGGGCCCGAACCGGCGCCCGCCCGGGCGCCGGAACTCACCGTCGTCATCCCCTGCTACAACGAGCGCGCCAACGTCGCCCCGATGGTCGCGCGGCTGGAAACCGCGCTCGCCGGCATCGCCTGGGAAGCGGTCTATGTCGACGACGACAGCCCCGACGGCACCACCGAGGCCGTCCGCGCCATCGCCCGCCACGATCCGCGCATCCGCGCCATCCGCCGGGTCGGCCGCCGCGGCCTGGCCTCGGCGGTGATCGAGGGCGCCCTGTCGTCCTCGGCCGATTACGTCGCAGTGATCGACGGCGATCTGCAGCACGACGAAACCCGCCTGCCGGACATGCTTGCCGTCCTGCGCGAAGGCGGCGCGGACCTCGCCGTCGGCAGCCGCCACGTCGCCGGCGGCAGCAACGAGGGTCTCGCCGGCTCCTGGCGTCACCGCCTGTCGGATACCGGCATCCGCCTCGCCCAGATCACCCTGCCGGTGAAACTGACGGATCCGATGAGCGGGTTCTTCATGCTGCCCCGCCCGCTGTTCGAGCGCCTGGCGCCGAAGCTCACCGGCCAGGGGTTCAAGATCCTGCTCGACCTGCTGCTCTCTGCCCCCGCCCCGCTGCGCGTGGCCGAAGTCCCGGTGCACTTCCACGCCCGCGAGGCCGGGGAAAGCAAACTCGACGTCCTCGTGCTGATGCAGTTCGCCGGCCTGCTGCTCGACAAGATGCTGGGCGGGATGCTGCCGCTGCGCTTCATCTCCTTCGCGTTGGTCGGCGCCATCGGCGTCGGCGTGAACGTTGCCGCCCTGTTCGCGGGTCGCGCTCTGGGCATGGGGTTCGGCGCCGCACAAACGGCAGCAACCCTGATCGCCATGATCGCCAACTTCGCCCTCAACAACGCCGTCACCTACCGCGACCAGCGCCTGCGCGGTCCCGCGCTCTGGCGCGGCCTGCTGCTGTTCCTCGCCGTGTGCAGCGTCGGCGCCTTCGCCAACATCGGCATCGCCCGCAGCCTGTTCGCCGACCGCCTCGGCTGGACCCTGTCCGGCCTGGCCGGCGCCGCAGTCGGGGTCGTCTGGAACTACGCCGTCTCCGCCACGCTGGTGTGGCGCGGGCGCTGAAGGCAATGACCGGGGAGACCCGGAGGCAAAGGCCAGGGAGCGCTGCCCCTTTGGCCTTTTTTCCCGGATATCCCCGGTCGATATCTACGCGGCGGCGCGGAGGGCGGCGGCTTTGACGGCTTCGCCGACGCTTTCGCCGAACTGGGCGAAGTTCGCTTCGAACCGTGCCAGCAGGTCCTGCGCCGTGCGGTCGTAGGCAGCTTTGTCCGCCCAGGCCTGGCGCGGGTCGAGCACGGAGGTTGGGATTCCGGGCGCCGCCTCGGGCACCGCGAGGCCGAAGAACGGATCGGTGCGGAAGCTTCCGCGCGCCAGGGAGCCGTCGAGCGCGTGGTGCAGCAGGGAGCGGGTATGGCGGATGCTCATGCGTCGGCCGGTGCCGTATTTGCCGCCGGTCCAGCCGGTGTTGACCAGCCAGCAGGTCACCCCGTAGCGCTCGATCATCGCTTCCAGCAGCCGGCCGTAGACTTCCGGCGGGCGCGGCAGGAAGGGCGCGCCGAAGCAGGTGCTGAAGGTTGCCTCCGGTTCCGCGCCCAGGCCTTTCTCGGTGCCTGCCACTTTGGCGGTGTAGCCCGACAGGAAATGATACATCGCCTGCGCCGGTGTCAGTCGGGCGATCGGCGGCAGCACGCCGAAGGCGTCGGCGGTCAGCATGACGAGGTTGCGCGGCTGGCCGCCACGGCCTTCGCGCACCACGTTCGGGATGTAGTCGACCGGGTAGCAGGAGCGGGTGTTCTCGGTCAGCGATTTGTCGGCGAGGTCGAGCCGGCCGTGCGCGTCGGCGATCACGTTCTCCAGCACCGTGCCGAAACGATGCGTGGCGGCCCAGATTTCCGGCTCGGCCTCGGCCGAGAGGTTGATCACCTTGGCGTAGCAGCCGCCCTCGAAATTGAAGACGCCGGCCTCGCTCCAGCCGTGCTCGTCGTCGCCGATCAGCTTGCGGTGGGGGTCCGACGACAGGGTGGTCTTGCCGGTGCCGGACAGGCCGAAGAACAGGGCGACGTCCCCGGTTTCGCCGATGTTGGCGCTGCAATGCATGGGCAGCACGCCGCGGTCCGGCGCGAGCCAGTTCATCACCGTGAAGATCGATTTCTTGATCTCGCCGGCATATTCGGTGCCGGCGATGACGATGCGCTTCTGCGCGAAGGACAGCGCGATGGCGGTGCCGCTGCGCACGCCGTCGATCGCGGGATCGGCCTGGAAATGCGGCGCGTGCAGGATGACGTAGTCGGGTTCGAAGCCGGCCAGGTCCTGCGGTTCGGGGCGGATGAACACGTTGCGCGCGAACAGCGCCTGCCAGGCGCCGGTGCTGACCAGCCGCACGCGTACCCGGTGCGCCGGATCGGCGCCGGCGTACAGGTCCTGGACGAACAGTTCCTGGCCTTGCAGGTAGGCCTGCACGCGGGCCTGCAAGGTGGCGAAGCGTTCGGGCGACAGCGGCTGGTTGATCTTGCCCCACCAGATGTGTTCGCGCACGCCGGGCTCGTCGACCACGAATTTGTCGGCGACCGAGCGCCCGGTGTGGACCCCGGTCGTTACCATCAGCGCGCCGTCGGCGGACAGCCTTCCCTCGTGCAGGCGCAGGCTGTGGGCGACCAGCGCGGGGGCGGAAAGATTGGCGTGCACGGCGCGGCCGGCGTGCACGCCGGTGCCGGCGAGCGCGGCGGCGGTGGTGGGGTCGAGCTCCGGTGTCACTGGGGGTCGGCTCCTTCGATGCGTGTCATGGAAAGGTTCGCCATAGCGCAAAATGCGCACGGGGCGCACGGGGTTTCGTCACCCATGTGCTCGCAATCTTCATTGTGCAGTGCACATGATCGGTGTTCCGGTGTGCGAAATGCGTTGTGCGCTGCACACGGGAATGCGTTGTGCGCTGCACACGGAAGAGCGTGCGGTGCATTCGGACGCCAAGGGTACAGCGCACGCGCGGGTCGAACGCACGGTGCATACCGATCGGTGGTACGTCACGTGGCGCGCTCTTCAGCGCGCCGGAATGCGATCCGGACCTGCATGCCGCAGGACGCGTCGTCATTGCGCCATATCGCGGCGTGGCATTGCAGGGTGCATGGCCGACCTGGGGAAGGGGAACGGGCAGCGGCGGTCCGTCTCAGGTAGGGCTGGGTCCCGCCAGGCGCACGGGCGGCGGGGCACAGCGCACGCGTCTGTGAACAGGTGTCGCCTCCCCGCCTCGTGCCTCCGGCCAGTTCTCATTTTGCCGGCGAAGAGGCGGGTGGAACGCAAAAGCAGATTCCACCACGGAGACACGGAGGCACGGAGAAGGCCGACGCACGCCGCCGATGCCGCCGAACCCGGCTTCTTCTCCGTGCCTCCGTGCCTCCGTGGTGAAATCTGCTTCCTGCCGCGCGCCCGGGTCATGCGCGCCCTGGCTGATAAAAGGAAGATTGCCCGCCTTACCCACCTCCGGGCGTGACCCCGCCGCCCGCCTGCGCTACTCAGGCGGCGAACCGGAGAGCGACCCCGTGACCCATAGCCCACCGCCCGCCCAGACGGGCGCCAACACCCCGACGGGCGCCAACACCCTGCGCGGCGGCCCCGACGCGCGCGGCCGCTTCGGCGATTTCGGCGGCCGCTTCGTCGCCGAGACGCTGATGCCGCTGATCCTGGAGGTCGAGCAGGCCTACACGGCCGCGCGCGCCGACCCGGGCTTCCAGCTCGAGCTGGATCGCTACCTGAAGGACTACATCGGCCGTCCCAGCCCGCTCTGGTTCGCCGAGCGGCTGACCCGCCGCCTCGGCGGCGCCAAGGTCTATTTCAAGCGCGACGAGCTGAACCACACCGGCAGCCACAAGGCCAACAACTGCATGGGCCAGATCCTGCTGGCCCGCCGCATGGGCAAGACCCGCATCATCGCCGAAACGGGCGCCGGCCAGCACGGCGTCGCCACCGCCACCATGTGCGCGCTGTTCGGTCTGCCCTGCACCGTCTACATGGGCGTGACCGACGTCGAACGGCAGAAGCCCAACGTGTTCCGGATGAAACTGCTCGGCGCGGAGGTGAAGCCCGTCACCTCCGGCGCCGGCACGTTGAAGGACGCGATGAACGAGGCGATGCGCGACTGGGTCGCGCATGTGGAGGACACCTACTACCTGATCGGCACCGTCGCCGGCCCACATCCCTATCCCGCCATGGTGCGCGACTTCCAGTCGGTGATCGGCACCGAGGCCCGCGCGCAGATGCAGGAAGCCGAGGGTCGGCTGCCCGACATCGCCGTGGCGTGCATCGGCGGCGGCTCGAACGCCATGGGCCTGTTCCACCCGTTCCTGGACGATCCGTCGGTCCGCCTGATCGGCGTCGAGGCCGGCGGCAAGGGGATCGAGACCGGGGAGCACGCGGCGAGCCTGATCGGCGGCCGGCCCGGGGTGCTGCATGGCAACCGCACCTATCTGCTGCAGGACGACGACGGCCAGATCATCGAGGCGCATTCGATCAGCGCCGGCCTCGACTACCCCGGCATCGGGCCGGAGCATTCCTGGCTGCACGATATCGGCCGGGTGGAATACGTTTCGGCTACGGACCGGGAGGCGCTCGCCGCCTTCACGCTATGCACGCAGACCGAGGGGATCATTCCGGCACTGGAACCGGCGCATGCGCTCGCGCATGTGGCGAAGATCGCGCCGATGCTGGACAAGGACCGGATCATCCTGATGAACCTGTGCGGGCGCGGCGACAAGGACATCTTCACCGTCGCCGAGCACCTGGGGGTGCGCCTGTGAGCCGCATCAAGGCCCGCTTCGCCGCGCTGGCCCGGGAAGGCCGCGGCGCGCTCATTCCGTTCCTGGAGGCCTACGATCCCGACCCTGCCGCCTCGATGGCGCTGCTGCGCGCCCTGCCCGGCGCCGGCGCCGACCTGATCGAGATCGGCATGCCGTTCACCGACCCGATGGCGGACGGCCCCACCATCCAGGCCGCCGGCCGGCGCGCGCTCAAGGCCGGGTCGAAGACCGCGCGCATCCTGGCGATGGTGCGCGATTTCCGGCGCGAGGACGCGACCACGCCGATCGTGCTGATGGGCTACCTCAACCCGATCCTGTCGTACGGTCCGGAGCGTTTCTGCGTCGACGCCGCGGCGGCCGGCGCCGACGGCCTGATCGTGGTCGACCTGCCGCCGGAGGAAGCGGAGATACTCGCCCCGCACGCCGCGGCGCACGGGCTCGACATCATCCGCCTGATCGCGCCCACCACCGACGACGCGCGGCTGCCCAAGGTGCTCGCCGGCAGTTCCGGCTTCGTCTACTACGTCAGCATTGCCGGCATCACCGGCACCCGCACCGCGACCGCCGAGCACCTGGCGCAGGCCATCCCCCGCATCCGCCGCTTCACCGACCTGCCGATCGCGGTGGGGTTCGGCGTGCGCTCGCCGGCGCAGGCGGCGACGGTGGCGCGGGTGGCGGATGCCGCGGTGGTGGCCTCGGCGCTGATCGACACGCTCGCCGCCGGGCTGGACGCGCAGGGCCATGCGACGCCGGGCTGCGTGAACCGGGTGCTGGACCAGGTGCGCGGCCTCGCCGCCGCGGTGCGTGCGGCACGGACGGGCGGGTGACCGCGGCGCCGGTCACGCTCTGGACCGACGCGCCGGACGCCCCGGCGCAGTTGCGTCGGCGGCTCGACGAGGGGCTGGTGCCGACCGCGGCCGCGGCCGACCTCGCGCATCTGATTGCGCACGGCTGGGTGCTCTGGCCCGGCGCCATCGAACCGGCGCTGATCGACCGGTTGGTCGCCGACGTGCGCGGCCACCATCGCCATCCGGGGATGTTCGTCACCACCGATCATCGCAACGATACCTCGGTGCTGAGACTGTCCGGCACCGCGCCGGATGCGTTCGAGAGCCTGTTCGACCTCTACGTCAATTCCGCCGCCGCGCGGGATCTGGCCCTGCATCCGCGCATCGCGCGCTTCCTCGCGCTGGTGTTCCAGGCCCGCCCGATCGCGTTCCAGCAGTTGCTGTTCCAGCGCAGCAACGGCCACCAGGTACACCAGGACACCGCGTTCGTCGCGGTCGAGGAGCCGATGCTGCTCACCGCCACCTGGATCGCGCTGGAAGACGTGGTCGAGGGCAGCGGCGAGCTCGGCTGGTACGACCGCAGCCACATCCTGGCCCCGCATGTGTTCGCCGACGGCTCGCGCCGATTCGGTGCCGGCGACGACGGCGCCGCCTATGCCGCGGGGCTGGACGCCGCGTGCCGCGCCCAGGGCTTCGCCTACCGCACCCTGCTCGCGAAAAAAGGCGACGCGTTCTTCTGGACCGCCGACCTCGTGCACCGCAGCCATCCGCGCCGGCTGGCAGCGGAGACGAGCCGCCTGTCCTGCGTGACCCACTACTGCCCGTCGACGACCGTGCCGTTCTGGTTCCGTTTTCATCCGGACCATCGCGGACTGCAACCGCACGGCATCGGCGCCTTTGCCAGCGCGTACTACCGCCTGCCGACCGCGGAGGCGATGACGGCCCCCGCGCGCGGGACGGGACGACCTACCTGACCGAACCAAGGGACCAACGGCGATGAGCTGGCTCACCGAATTCGTGCGCCCGAAGATCCGCACCCTGTTCGCCCGGCGCGAGGTGCCGGACAACCTCTGGCATCAATGCCCTGCGTGCCAGCAGATGATCTTCGCCACCGACCTGGCGGCGAACCTGAAGGTCTGCACGCATTGCGGCCACCACATGCGGGCCGGCGCGGTCGAGCGACTGGGCTGGACCTTCGACCCGGACAGTTTCACCCGGATCGAACTGCCGAAGGTGGCGGCCGATCCGTTGCGTTTCCGTGACCAGAAGCGCTACGCCGACCGGCTGAAGGAGGCGCGCGAGAAGACCCATCTGGACGACGCCGTCGCGGTCGCGCACGGCACGATCGGCGGGCGCCGCGCGGTGGTCGCGGCGATGGAGTTCGCCTTCATGGGCGGCTCCATGGGCGCGGCGGTCGGCGAGGGGATCGTGGCTGCCGCCAAACTCGCGGTGTTGCAGGAGGCGCCGCTGATCGTGTTCACCGCCTCGGGCGGGGCACGCATGCAGGAGGGCGCGCTGAGCCTGATGCAGATGCCGAAGACGGTGCTGGCGACGAGGATGGTCAAGCAGGCCGGGCTGCCGTTCCTGACCGTGCTGACCGACCCCACGACCGGCGGCGTGACCGCGAGCTTCGCCATGCTGGGCGACGTGCAGATCGCCGAGCCGGGTGCGCTGATCGGTTTCGCCGGCGCGCGGGTGATCGAGCAGACGGTGCACGAGAAGCTGCCCGAGGGGTTCCAGCGCGCCGAATACCTGGCAGCGCACGGGATCATCGACATTGTGGTGAAGCGCACCGAGCTGCGCGCGACCCTGGTGCGGATCCTGGGGCTGCTGCACCCGGCGGAGACAGCGGCTGCGGCGTGAGGGGGGGGCACGCCGGCGGCCACCGGGGCAGGGATCGGCGAAGGGGGAGTGGTGGAGCTGAGGGGGATCGAACCCCTGACCTCCTCATTGCGAACGAGGCGCTCTCCCAGCTGAGCTACAGCCCCACTCCGTCGCCAAGGGCGCGGAACATGCTGAGGGGCGGGGGCAAAGTCAACCCGGGTTGAACGCGGGTTCGCCCCCTCCTATTGCAGTATTCAGTCCTGGCCCCTTCTCCTTCTTCCTGCCCCGCAGGGCGAAGGGGCTTTGCGGCCATCTCTTTCCCAGGATCGGAGCCCATCCCGTGCTCAAGCTCGGATACAAGGCCTCGGCCGAGCAATTCGCCCCCGGCCCGCTGCTCGATTTCTCGACCCTCGCCGAGGAAGTGGGGTTCGACTCGGTGTTCGTCAGCGACCATTTCCAGCCCTGGAAACACACCGACGGGCATGCGCCGTCCGCGCTGGTGTGGCTCGGCGCGCTGGGGGCGCGGACGCAGCGGATCGTCATGGGCACCTCGGTGCTGACGCCCACGTTCCGCTATCACCCGTCCGTCGTGGCGCAGGCCTTCGGCACCCTGGGGGCGATGTTCCCCACCCGGGTGATCCTGGGCATCGGCACCGGCGAATCGTTGAACGAGGTGCCCGCCACCGGCATGGACTGGCCCGAGTTCAAGGAGCGCTTCGCCCGGCTGCGCGAGGCCGTGACCCTGATCCGCCGCCTCTGGAGCGAGGAGCGCCTGAGCTTCGAGGGCCAGTACTACCGCACCCGTGACGCCACCATCTACGACCGCCCGGCGAGCCCGGTGCCGATCTACGTCGCCGCCGCCGGCGCGCTGGTGGCGAAATACGCCGGGCGGCAGGGTGATGGGTTCATCTGCACCAGCGGCAAGGGCACCGCGCTCTATACCGACACGCTGCTGCCCAATGTCGCCGAAGGGCTGGCCGCCTCGGGGCGCGACGGGTCAGGCTATGACCGGATGATCGAGATGAAGGTCTCGTTCGATACCGACCACGCGCGGGCGATGGAGGACACGCGGCACTGGGCGGCGCTCGCGCTGTCGCCGGAGGAGAAGACCTCGGTGCACAATCCGATGGAGATGGAACGCCTGTCCGCCGCGCTGCCGGTGGAACGCGCCGCCAGCCGGTGGATCGTCTCCTCCGATCCGGACGAGCATGTGGAGAAGATCCGGCCCTATGTGGAGCTCGGGTTCCGCCACCTGGTGTTCCATGCGCCGGGGCCGGACCAGGCGCGGTTCCTGAAGCTGTACGGGGCGGAGGTGCTGCCGCGGTTGCGCAAGCGGTTCGGGTAGGGGGCGTCGCGTCGCCCTTGCGCCCGACCAAAAGGCCCGGAGCGTTCCCGGATACGGGGGTCCGGACCCCGGCGGCCGGAGGTGGCGATCCCCTCGCCGCGCGGCTAGGGTGCGCGCCCCACTGACCCGGCCGGCCGTATGCCCAGGACATCCACCCTCACCCTCGCCGCGCTGCCCGACTTCCCCCTGGTCCGTCCCGGCGACGACCTCGCCGCCCTGCTCGCCGATCGCCTGATCGTCGCCGGGCTCGCGCCGCGCGACGGCGACGTGCTCGTGCTCGCCCAGAAGATCGTGTCCAAGGCCGAAGGCCGCATCGTCGACCTTGCCACCGTCACCCCGTCCGCCCGCGCCATCGCGCTGGCCGCCGAGGTCGGCAAGGACCCGCGCCTGGTCGAAACGATCCTGTCGGAATCGACCCGCGTGGTCCGCCACCGCCCCAACCTGCTCATCATGGAGCACCGGCTCGGCTTCGTGATGGCGAACGCCGGCGTCGATCACTCCAACCTCGTCGCCCCCGGAGCGCCCGATCAGGTGCTGCTGCTGCCGCGGGACCCGGATGCCTCCGCCGCACGCCTGCGCGCGGCGTTGGAGGCGCGCTTCGGCGTCCGCCTTGCCGTCGTCATCACCGACAGTTTCGGCCGCCCCTGGCGGCGCGGCAGCGCCGGCGTCGCGATCGGCGCCGCCGGACTGCCCGCGCTGGTCGATCTGCGCGGCACGCCCGACCTGTTCGGCCGCACCCTGGAAGTGACCCTGGTCGGGCTCGCCGACGAGATCGCCGCCGCCGCCTCCCTCCTGCAAGGCCAGGGTCCCGAGGGCCAGCCCGCGATCCTGCTCCGTGGCCTCGCCTGGTCCGCCCCGGACGCCCCCGCCGCCGCCCTGGTGCGCCCGCCGGGGGAGGATCTGTTCCGATGATCGTCGCGTTTTCGGGCGGCATCGGCGGGGCCAAGCTGGCGCTCGGCCTGGCCCAGGTCCACGACCCCGCCGACCTGCTGATCGTTGCCAACACGGGGGACGATTTCACCCATCTTGGCCTTGCCATCTCCCCCGACATCGACACGTTGCTCTACACCCTGGCCGGGCTCGACAACCCGGAACTCGGCTGGGGAAGGCGCGACGAAACCTGGGCAGCGATGGAAACCTTGCAGGCGCTGGGCGGGGAAACCTGGTTCCGCCTGGGCGACCGCGACCTCGCGCTGCACCTTGCGCGCACCGAGCTGCTGCGCGCCGGGCGAACCTTGTCCGCCGTCACCGACACCTTGCGCCTCCGCCTCGGCGTCGGGCCGCGCATCCTGCCGCCGAGCGACGATCCGGTGCGTACCCGGCTCGACACCGACCAGGGCACGCTCGACTTCCAGGAGTATTTCGTCCACCGCCGCTGCGTCCCCGCGGTGCGCGCGATCGCCTTCGCCGGCGCCGCGACGGCCCGCCCGCTGGCGGAGGTCATCCACGCCATCGCAACGGCCGAGGCCGTCGTGATCTGCCCCTCCAACCCGTTCATCAGCATCGACCCGATCCTGGCCGTGCCCGGGCTGCGCACCGCGCTGGCGACCACGCGCGCGCCGGTCGTTGCGGTCTCGCCGCTCATCGGCGGGCGCGCGGTGAAGGGCCCGACGGCGAAGATGATGGCCGAACTTGGCCTACCGGTCACCGCCCGCGCGGTGGCCGAACACTACGCCGGCCTGCTCGACCTCTTCGTTGCCGACCCGGACGACGCCGCAGCCCTCGCGGGGATCGAGGCACGCGTGGTCGCCGCCCCCACCCTGATGCGCAGCCTCGCCGACAAGCAGGCGCTGGCCCGCACCGTCCTCGCCGCCGCCGGCATCCCGGCCGATGCGGCGCTTCTCCGGACCGGCGGATGATCGGGGTCTGGGCGGCGCTGCCGGTGAAAGGCTTCGCCGGCGCGAAACAGCGCCTTACCCCGGTGCTCACCCCGCCGCAGCGGCGGGCGCTGGCGGCGGCCATGCTGGAAGACGTGCTGGAAGCCCTGGCCGCCGCGCCGCTGGACGGCATCCTGGTCAACACGGCCGATCCGGAGGCCGCGGCGCTGGCGCGCGCCTGGGGCGCGGAGGTGATCGCCGAGGACGCCGCCACCGGCCACACCGGCGCCGTGGCGGCCCTGGCGCGCCACCTTGCTTGCGCCGGCCGGGCCGCCATGCTCGCGCTGCCCGGCGACATCCCCCGCGTCACGCCGGCCGAAATCGCCGCGCTGTGCGACGCCGCCGGGCCGGCGCCGTCCTTCACGATCGCCCCGGCGCGCGACGAGCTCGGATCGAACGCCGTCCTGCTCGCCCCGCCGCTGGCGGTGCCATTGCGTTTCGGCGACGACAGCTTCTTCCCCCACCTCGATGCGGCGCGACGGGTCGGGATCGAACCGAACGTGGTGCCCCTGGCGGGTATCGGACTCGATATCGATACGCCGGCGGATCTCGCGGCGCTGCGCCTGGTCGGCGCGGACCGGCCGGGACGGGCCCAGCGGCTGCTTGCGGGCTTCGATCGCTGAGCACCGGATGCGATGGCCATCGAGTGGCCTTCTCCTTCTCCCCTCGTGCTTGCGGGGGAGAGGGAGAAGGGACGGGTCCCCTTGCGTTAGCTCACAAGGGGGCGGGGGGACGGATGTGCCTCAGGCCGCGGCGGCCATCTGGCCGTTGATCGTCAGGCCCTGCGTGCCGGCGGAGACGTGCACCGTGTCGCCTTCGCGGATGCTCCCTTCCAGGATCATCTGCGCCAGCGGGTTCTGCAGGCTGCGCTGGATCACGCGCTTCAGCGGCCGGGCGCCGTAGGTGCTGTCGTAGCCTTCGTTCGCCAGCCATTCCAGCGCCGCACGATCCAGTTCGATCCCGATCTTGCGGTCCGCCAGCAGCGCCCGCAGGTGGTCCACCTGGATCTGCACGATCGCCGCCATGTCGGCCCGTTGCAGGCGGCGGAACAGGATGATTTCGTCCAGCCGGTTCAGGAACTCGGGGCGGAAGTGGGCGCGCACGACGCGCATCACCTGACCCTGCACCATCGTGGTCGGTTCGCCCTCGGGCTGCGCGGCCAGTACCTCGCTGCCGAGGTTCGAGGTCAGCACGATGATGGTGTTCTTGAAATCGACCGTGCGGCCTTGGCCGTCCGTCAGCCGGCCGTCGTCCAGCACCTGTAGCAGGACGTTGAAGACGTCCTCATGCGCCTTCTCCACCTCGTCGAACAGGATCACCTGGTACGGGCGCCGGCGGACGGCTTCGGTCAGCACGCCGCCCTCATCGTAGCCGACGTAACCGGGCGGCGCGCCGATCAGGCGGGAGACGGCATGCTTCTCCATGAACTCGCTCATGTCGATGCGCACCATCGCGCGTTCGTCGTCGAACAGGAACTGCGCCAGGGCCTTGCAGGTTTCCGTCTTGCCGACGCCGGTGGGGCCGAGGAACAGGAAGCTGCCGATCGGCCGGTTCGGGTCCTGCAATCCGGCGCGCGCGCGACGCACAGCGTTGGCAACCGCGGTCAGTGCTTCTTCCTGGCCGATCACGCGATGGCGCAACTGGTCTTCCATGCGCAGCAGCTTGGACCGTTCGCCTTCCAGCATCTTGTCCACCGGCACGCCGGTCCAGCGCGACACGACGCCGGCGATGCTTTCCTCCGTCACCTCCTCGTTCACCAGCTTCCCGTCGGAGGCGGCGGCAGCCATCTTGCGCTCGATGTCGGGGATCACGCCGTACATCAGCTCCGAGGCGCGGGCGAGATCGCCGCGCCGCTGCGCCACCTCCACCTCGGACTTGGCCTGGTCGAGCTGTTCCTTGAGCTTGTGGCTCTCGGCGACCTTTTCCTTCTCCGCGTTCCACGCGGCGGTCATGGCGTTGGATTTCTCTTCCAGCTCGGCGAGCTCGTGCTCCAGCTTTTCCAGCCGGTCGCGGGAGGCGGCGTCACTCTCCTTGCGCAGCGCCTCGCGCTCGATCTTGAGTTGGATCACGCGGCGGTCGAGTTCGTCCAGCGCCTCCGGCTTGCTGTCGACCTCCATGCGCAGGCGGGACGAGGCTTCGTCGATCAGGTCGATTGCCTTGTCGGGCAGGAAGCGGTCGGTGATGTAGCGATTCGACAGGGTCGCCGCGGCGACCAGCGCGCCGTCGGTGATGCGCACGCCGTGGTGGGTTTCGTATTTCTCCTTGATCCCGCGCAGGATGCTGATGGTGTCGGCAACCGAGGGTTCGCCCACGAACACCGGCTGGAAGCGCCGCGCCAGCGCCGCGTCCTTCTCGATGTGCTTGCGGTATTCGTCGAGCGTGGTGGCGCCGATGCAATGCAGGGCGCCGCGCGCCAGTTCCGGTTTCAGCAGGTTGGACGCGTCCATCGCCCCGTCGGCGCGCCCGGCGCCCACCAGGGTGTGCAGCTCGTCGATGAACAGGATCACCTCGCCTTCCGCGGACTCGATCTCCTTCAGCACCGCCTTCAGCCGTTCCTCGAACTCGCCGCGGTACTTGGAACCCGCCACCATGGAGCCCAGGTCGAGCGCCAGCAGCCGCTTGCCCTTCAGCGCCTCCGGCACGTCGCCGTTGACGATGCGCAAGGCGAGGCCTTCCACGATCGCGGTCTTGCCGACGCCGGGCTCGCCGATCAGCACGGGGTTGTTCTTGGTGCGGCGCGCCAGCACCTGGATGGTGCGGCGGATTTCCTCGTCGCGGCCGATCACCGGGTCGAGCTTGCCGTCGCGGGCGCGGGCGGTGACGTCGGTGGCGTATTTCTTCAGCGCCTCGAACCCGGCTTCGGCGTTCTCGCTGGTGACCTTGCGGCCCTTGCGGATGTCGGCGACCGCCTTTTCCAGCGCCTGCGCGGTGGCGCCGGCGGCACTCAGGGCACGCGCGGCGGGCGTGCCGGAGGCCGCGATGGCGACCAGCAGCCGGTCCTGCGCCACGAATTCGTCGCCGGCCTTGGTGGCCGCCTGCTGCGCCGCGTCCAGCACGCGCACCAGGTCGGGCGTGATCTGCGGCTGGCCGGCGCCGCCGCCCTGGACCTTGGGCTGGCGCGCGATCTCTGTCTCCACCGCCGCCAGCACGGGGCGGGGGTCGCCGCCGGCGGCACGGATGAGGCCGGCCGCGGCACCTTCCTCGTCGTCCAGCAGCGCCTTCAGCAGGTGCTCGGGCGTGATCCGCTGGTGGAACTCGCGGATCGCGATGGTGGACGCGGCCTGGAGGAAGCCGCGGCTGCGTTCGGTGAACTTCTCGATGTCCATGGGTGTCCCTTTCTCTCAGGCGACGGCCCTGCGCCCGCCCCTCCCTGAGGCGACGGAAACATGGACCTTTGGCAAAACAGGTGGGAGGGGGCAGACTGCCGCTCAAGAGGGAAACCGCCGATGCGTATCGAGTATCTCTACCGGTATCCGGTGAAGGGCCTGTCCGCCGAGGCGCTGGACGCGGCCGAGGTCGAGGAGGGCGGCGCCATCCCCTGGGACCGCGCCTTCGCGCTGGCCCAGGGGGACGCGCCCTTCGATCCCGCCCATCCGGCCTGGCTGCCGAAGACGCATTTCATGTGCCAGATGCGCAACGCGCGGATCGCCGGGTTGCGCGCCCTGTTCGACCCGCGCTCCGGCCGGCTCGCGATCACGGCGCCGGACGGCGGGGGCGTGACGGCCGACGCGCTGTCCATGGCCGGGCGCGCCGAGATCGAACGCTTCCTGGTGGACTTCCTGGGGGCGGACGCCCGCGGTGCGCCGCGCTTCCACCATATCCCCGGCTTCGTCTTCGGCGACCAGCGGCGGCCGGTGGTGAGCCTGATCGGCCTTGCCAGCCTGCGCGATTTCGAGGCGCGAGTGGGCGCGCGCCGGCACCGCCGCCGCTTCCGCGCCAATGTGTGGTTCAGCGGCGCTCCCGCCTGGGCCGAGCTCGACTGGGTGGGGCGGGAGCTGCAGGTCGGCGGCGCGGTGTTGCGGGTGGTCAAGCGTATCGCTCGCTGCAAGGCGACCGAGGTGAACCCGCACACCACCGAACGCGACGCCGATCCGGTGGCCGAGCTGCGGCAGTTGTACGGGCACAGCGACTTCGGCGTGCATGCCGAGGTGATCGAGGGCGGACGCTTCGCGGTGGGCGACGGGATCGAGCTGCTGCCCGCCTGATCGGCGCGGCGGGGAGCGGGGAGGCACCTCCCCGCTCCGGCGCATGGATCAGCCGCTGCCGCCGCCGACATAGGCGGGCAGGGCCTGGAGCATCGCCTTGGTCGCACCGTGCATCATCATGCTGTCGTGCCCCATCGCGCTTCCCTGGACCATCGCCAGGTGGCCGAGCGGCACCGCCACCTGCTTGCGGCCGCCGACGAAGCCGCCGACCGACAGCACGGCCTCGGCGGTCGTGCCTGTGGGCGAGACCAGCACATCGGTGACGGTGCCGATCTGCTGGTGCTGGTCGTTGAACACCGGCGTGCCGATGAGTCGGCTCGTATGCCACATCGTGTGCTGCGACATACCGTGCGCGAAGGCGGCCGGTACGAAGCCGATCGGCGCAGGGGCGCCGACCGCGACGCCGAGGGCGAGGGCGGCGGCGGCGAAAATCTTGGTTGCGTTCAGCATGAAGTCCTCCTGTTGGCTGGCTGCGGGTGCACCCTACGCAGCGGGGATTCCGTGCGGAAATGCCGTTTGCCTATGGTGACGATGCGGGCCGGCTATGGTGCGGCCGGTGGCGGGCTTGCGCGGGTCCCGGTTTTCCGCCCTGATCGGGACAGTCGCGCACAGGCGCGCGGGGACGACGCGGGGGAAACGAACCGATGACGGCGTGGGACTACATCGTGGTGGGGGCCGGCTCGGCCGGCTGCGTGCTGGCCAACCGGCTGACCGAGGACCCCTCGGTCCGCGTGCTGCTGCTGGAAGCCGGCCCGCGGGACAACAATTTCTGGATCTCGATCCCGGTCGGCTTCAACAAGCTGATGAACGACACCCGCTACAACTGGTGCTTCGAGACCGAGCCGGAGGACAACGTGCGCGGCCGACGCATCCCGATCCCGCGCGGGCGCACGCTCGGCGGATCGAGTTCCATCAACGGGATGCTGTACGTGCGCGGCAACCCGCTCGACTACGACACCTGGTCGCAGTTCGGCAACCGCGGCTGGTCGTATGAATCGGTGCTGCCCTATTTCCGCAAATCCGAGCACTACGAAGGCGCCGGCGATGAAACGCGTGGGCGCGGCGGCCCGCTCAACGTGATGCCGATGCGCGAGCGCCACGAGATCTGCGACGCCGTGATCGCCGCCGCCGCCGCGGAAGGCTGGCCCACCAACCCCGACTACAACAACGGCACCCAGGAAGGGTTCAACTACTACCAGGTGACGCAAAAGAACGGCCGTCGCTGGTCGACCGCGCGCGCCTTCCTCGACCCCGCCCGGTCACGCCCCAACCTCCGCATCGAGACCGAGGCGCTGACCACCGCCGTGCTGCTGGACGGGGCGCGCGCCGTCGGCGTGCGCTACACGCAAGGCGGCCAGGTCCATGAAGCCCGGGCGAGCGGGGAAGTGCTGCTGGCAGCCGGCGCGGTGAAGTCGCCGCATCTGCTCGAACTCTCCGGCATCGGCCAGCCGGAGCGCCTGGCCGCGCTCGGCATCCCGGTGGCGCACGCACTGCCCGGCGTGGGGGAGAACTACCGCGACCATTTCGCCCCGCGCATGAACTGGCGGGTGAAGCTGCCGATCACCCTGAACGAGCAGGTGCGGGGCCTGAATTTCGCCCGCGAGATCGTGAAGTATTTCGCCCTCGGCCGCGGCATCCTGACCTTCACCGCCGGGATCGTCTACGGCTTCGTCAAGACGCGGCCGGAGCTGGCCGAACCCGACGTGCAGTATCATTTCGCCCATGCGAGCTACGCCACCGCCGCGAAGCGCGTGCTGGACACGACCCCCGGCATGACGCTCACCGTCTATCAGTGCCGGCCGGAATCGCGCGGCTCGATCCACGCCGCCTCGCCCGATCCCACCAGCGCGCCGGCCATCCGGCCCAATTTCCTGGCCGAGGAGGTCGACCGCCAGACCGTCGTCGCCGGCATGAAGCTCGGCCGGCGCATCATCGACAACGCGCTGATGGACCGCTACCGCGCGTTCGAGATGAACCCGGGCGAGCAGGTGCAGACCGACGCCGAGTGGCTGGAGTTCGCCCGCAACAACGGGCAGACCACCTACCACGTGGTCGGCACCTGCAAGATGGGGCACGATCCGATGGCGGTCGTCGACGATCAGTTGCGTGTGCACGGGATCGAGCGGCTGCGCGTGATCGACGCCTCCATCATGCCGACCATGGTTTCGGGCAACACGAATGCTGCCGTCATCATGATCGGCGAGAAGGGCGCCGACCTCGTGCGCGCCGCCCGCGCGGCGGCGTAGGTCAGCGCTTTTTGGAGGCCTCGTAGCGCGCCTTGTGTTCCGCGTTGGGCGGATAGAGGCCGGGCAGGGGCAGGCCCTTGCCCACTTCCTCCATGATCCAGGCTTCCAGCCGTTCCTGCTCGGCGCCGCCGGCGGCGATCTCGTCCACGAAGGCCGCCGGGATCACCACGGCGCCGTCGGCATCGGCCAGGATGAGGTCGTTCGGGAACACGGCGACGCCGCCGCAGCCGATCGGTTCGTCCCAGTTCACGAACGTCAGCCCGGCGACCGAGGGCGGGGCCGCGGCGCCGGCGCACCACACCGGCAGGCCGGTGCCGAGCACGCCGGCGAGGTCGCGCACCGCCCCGTCCGTCACCAGTGCGGTGATGCCGCGCTTGGCCATGCGCGCGCACAGGATGTCGCCGAAAATGCCGGCGTCGGTCACGCCCATGGCGTCGACGACGGCGATCGCCCCGTCCGGCATCGCCTCGATCGCGGCGCGGGTGGAGCGCGGGGAGGACCAGGATTCCGGGGTCGCGAGGTCCTCGCGCGCCGGGACGAAGCGCATCGTGAAGGCGCGGCCGATCAGGCGCGGCTGGTCGGCGCGCAGCGGCTTCGGGTCCGCGCATCCAGATGTTGCGCAGGCCTTTCTTGAGCAGCAAGGTCGTGATGGTGGCCGAGGACACGTGCCTCAGTGCCGCGATGATGGATGCGTCGTCCGCCATGGGGATGCCCTCCGACCGGTGTGCGCGCGGTGGTTAGGGCGCGGCGGGCGTCGGGGCAAGGGGGAAGGTGCGGCGGGGCGACCCGTATGGCCTTCGCGGCCGGCGGTCTGTACCGTGGCGGCAACTTCCGAGGAGCCCCGCCATGCCCGCGCCGACCCGTGTTCTGCTGTGGACCGACACCCCGACCGCCTATCTTGCCGCGATCGCCGCGGCGGGGCTCGACGGCCGGGTCGCGGTCGAGACCCTGGGGCGGGGGGAAACGCCGTCCGCCGCGCAGATGGCGGGGATCGAGGCGATGCTCGGCTGGGGCGCGCCGCCGGGGCTGCTGCCGCGGATGGAAAAACTGCGCTGGGTGCAGGCGCTGACCGCGGGGGTGGAGGGCTGGCTCGCGCTGCCCGACCTGCCGGCGGGGCTGACCCTGACCTGCGCGCGCGGGACGCACCGGGAATCGATGCCGGAGAACATCCTCGGCGCGCTGTTCTACCTGACCAAGCCGTTCGCCGCGGCGGCCGAGGACCAGAAGCGGCGGCACTGGGCGCGGCGGGTGGCGACGCCGCTGAACGGCCAGACGCTCGGGATTTTGGGCCTGGGCGCGATCGGGCAGGAACTGGCCCGCCTCGCCGGCGCGGTGGGGATGCAGGTGATCGGCACCCGTCGCGGCGGCGCCCCGCTGCCGGGGCTGGCGGAGGTGCTGCCGCCGGAACGGACCGACGCGGTGCTGGCCGCGGCCGATTTCGTCGTGCTGCTGCTGCCGGCGACGCCGGAGACCGAGAACTTCATCGACGCGCGGCGGCTGGCGATGATGAAACCCGGCGCCTGGCTGCTGAATTTCGGGCGTGGGCACCTGATCGCGGATGCCGACCTGATCGCCGCGGTGCAGGCGAAACGGATCGCCGGCGCGATGCTGGACGTGTTCCGCCAGGAACCGTTGCCGCCGGAACATCCGTTCTGGACCACCGAGGGGATCACCGTGCTGCCGCATATCGGCGGCATGCACCCGCAGCGGGACAAGGTGGTGGCGCGGCTGTTTGCGGAGAACCTGGGACGGTTCGTGGCTGGGCAGCCGATGCGGGAAGTGGTGGACCGTGCCGTGGGGTACTGAAAGACCGATCCGTCAGGAGAACCAGACATGACGCTATCTGCTGTCGAACCCGAGGGCGCACCGGCGCACGCCCCCGGTTGCCTCTGCTGCCCGTCGGTGGCGGCCGTCGGTCCGGCCGCGACGCGCCGGCGCCTGCTGGGTGTGCCGATCGGGATCGGTGCGCTGGCCGCGCTCGGCGCCGGGATGGCGGGCGTGGCGCCACGCGCGGAGGCCGCGACGGCGGCACCGCCTTCGCCCGTCTCGCCCGACGCGGCGCTGGCGGCGCTGATGGCGGGCAACCGGCGCTATGCGGCGTCACGGCTCGGTGTGTGCCGGGAGGATCTGCAGGCGGCGCGGCATGAGACCGAACACCACCAGGCGCCGTTTGCCGCCGTGCTGTCCTGCGCCGACAGCCGGGTGCCGGTGGAACTGGTGTTCGATCAGGGGGTGGGGCGGATTTTCGTCGTCCGGGTGGCGGGGAACATCGCCGCACCTGATATGATTGCCAGTCTGGAATATGGCGTGGCGGTGCTGGGGACGCGGGCGATCGTTGTGCTCGGGCACGGCAATTGCGGGGCGGTGAAGGCGACGATGGCGCGCACGGCGGCGCCGGGGCAGATTTCCGCGCTGTATGCGTTCATCCGGCCGGCGGTGGATCGCGCGGGGACGGACGTGGACAAGGCGATCCGGATCAATGCGACGATGCAGGCGGGGCTGCTGGCGCAGGCCTCGCCGGTGCTGGCCGGGGCGATCGCGGAGCGGCGGTTGCGGGTGGTGGCGGCGTATTACGATGTGGGGTCGGGGAAGGTGAGCCTGCTCGACGGGTGAGCGCGCGGGCGCGACAGGGCGGGGTGCGCGTGCTCTCCCCCTGCCACCCAAGGCACGGAAGGAAGCCAGGCACGCCCGCAGGGGTTGCTCGCGCCCGATCTGTGCCCCCGCACCACCCGATCAGAAAATCCCCATCGCCATCCCCGCGGCCAGCGCCGCGCCCAGCTCGGCGCAGCGGGCGAGATCGTCCGGGCCGATCACCTTGGGCGCCAGGATCGCCGCCGGCGTCTGCGCCTGCGTGCACACGATCAGCGGCGCGGCCATGGCGCGCAGCCGCCAGCCGGTGGCGATGCGCGCGATCTGCCGTGCCGCGTTGGCCCCGTCGCTGCCGGCGCAGATCAGGCTGGCGTAGGGGCGGCCGTTGATCCGGTCCAGCACCGGATAATAGCAGCGGTCGAAGAACTCCTTCATCACGCCGGCGATCGCGGCCAGGTTCTCCGGCGTCGCGAACAGGTAGCCGTTGGCGGCCAGTACATCGTCCGGGTTCGTCTCATGCGCGCGCAGCCGGCGGGTCAGGACCCGCGGTTCGTCGGCGGCGCCCCGCGCTGCGGCGGCGGCCATCTGGTCGGTACCGCCGGTCCGGGAGTGGACGACGATCAGCAGGGTTGGCATCGGGCGCGGCCTCGGCGGGACGGGCGAGTGTAGCGCGCGGACAAGGGGAGCGACGCGGCCCTGGCGCGCGCGCCGCACGGCGTCGGAACGTCCCGCAGCGCGTTGCGCGCATTGCATGCAACGCACGCAGTCCCATATCCTCCCGACGCAACTTCTACGCGGGAGCGCGCCATGGGGAGCCTCACGATCCGGAATCTCGACGACCGGCTGAAAGCGCGCCTGCGCCTCCGGGCGGCCGGCGCCGGTCATTCCATGGAGGAGGAAGCCCGCGTCATCCTGCGTTCCGCTCTGACCGACACCGCCGCCGCGGCGGAGCCGAACCTGGCCGATTTCGCGCGGGCTTTGTTCGCCCCTCTGGGCGGGGTCGACCTGCCCGAGGTTCCGCGCGACCCGGCGCGTCCGCCGCCCCTCTTTCCGGCGTGATCCTCCTCGATACCAACGTGCTCTCGGAACTCGCGCGCCCGGCGCCATCCCCCGCCGTTCTTGCCTGGATCGCCGCCCGGAACCGATCCGACCTTGCGAGCACGACGATCACCGAGGCTGAACTCCGCTTCGGCCTTGCGTTGCTACCGGATGGGGCGCGCCGTGCTGCCTTGACCGTTGCGGTCGAACGATTGCTCGCCGAAGGGCTCGGCGGGCGGATCCTGCCGTTCGACCGGCTGGCGGCACAGGCCTATGCCGGAATCGCCGCGGCGCGGCGGGCGGCCGGGCGTCCCGTGGGCACGGCCGACGCTCAGATCGCCGCGATCGCGCGCGCCAGCGGCGCCAGCCTCGCGACCCGCAACGTTGCGGATTTCATCGACTGCGGCGTGGCGGTGATCGATCCCTGGCAGGGTCGCGCGTAACCGAAGGCGCTCCCCGAAGGTCGGTCTTGATAACTGTTATCAAGCCTGCCGCTCTGGGGCAACTGGAGGATCGATGATGATTAGCGCTGACCTTGGACAACAGTTTGAAAGCTTCGTCGTGAAGATGGTCGAGTCTGGCCGCTACAACTCGAAAAGCGAAGTGTTGCGGGAAGGCGTTCGGCTCGTTCAGGACCGGGAGGCCCGGCTGGCTGCGCTGGATGCCTCCATTGCGCGCGGCATTGCCGATGCCGACGCCGGCCGCACCAAGCCCGCGGACGAGGTTTTTGACCGCCTCGAAGGCAAGTACCGCGCGATGACATCGCGCGGGACAACCCCACGCGGGCCGTGAGCTTCGTTCAGGAGCTGCGCGCGAAGTGCATGGACCTCTCGGATATGCCTGATGCGTTCCCGCTTGTCCCGCGTTACGAACGTCGCGGCATCCGTCGCCGCGCACATGGGAATTACCTGATCTTCTATCGTAGTCAAAACGACAGGATTGTCGTGATCCATGTCCTACATGGGGCGATGGATTACGCCCCGATCCTCTTTCCGACCTGATCTAATGCGCCAGCGCCGCCGGCTCCGGCGGCGGCTCGCCCGCCGCGCTCGTGCGCAGCGGCAGGTCGTGCATCCCGCGGATGATGACGAGCCCCGCGGCCATCGCCAGCGCGCACACGAAGAAGGCGATATGGAACGCCCCCGCCAGCGCTGCCTGCACATGCGGCAGCATCGCCGGCGTCACGCCCGGCAGTGCGCCGCCGCCCTGGCGCATCTCGCCGAGGTCGATATGCGCGGTGATGCCGATGCCGGCGAGCCGGCTGGCGAAGCCGCTCGCCAGCAACGTGCCGACCAGGGTGATGCCGAACGCTCCGCCGATCGAGCGCAGGAACAGGATGCAGCCGGTGGCGGCGCCGACATCGCGCCGATCGGCGGCGTTCTGCACGCAGACCAGGCTGCTCGGCATCACCATGCCGATGCCGAAACCAAGCACGAGCTGGAAGGTCACCAGCAGCACCCGCGGCGTGCCGGTGCCGGCCAGCCCAAGCAGCACGAAGCCCAGCAACGCCGCGCTCACGCCGATCACCATGATCGCCTTCATCTTGCCGCGCCGGCGCGCCAGCGTGCCCGCGAACCAGGCACCGGCGCAGTTCGACGCGAGGAAGGGGGCCACCAGGAACCCCGAAACGCCGGCGTCGACGCCACGCACCAACTGGAAGAACAGCGGCAGCAGGAAGGTGCCTGCGAACAGCGCGAAGGCGCCGAAAAACGCGATCGAAACGCCACGCACGAACACCGGGTTCACGAACAGCCGCGGCGGCAGCAGCGCATCGCGCACTCCCCGCTCGTGCTGCGTCAGCACGGCCAACAGCACCAGGCCGAGCGCGGCGGTGGCGAGCAGCGGCGGCGCCGTCCACGCCATCTCCACCCCGCCCCAGCTCAGCACCAGCAGCAGCGCGCTCACCGCGCCGGTGAGCAGGGTCGCGCCGATCCAATCGATCCGCGCCTTGCCGGCGTGCGGGTGGAGCAGCCGGAGCGCACGATAGCAGAGCAGCATCGCGACCAGCGCCAGCGGCAGGTTGAGCCAGAAAATCCAGCGCCAAGTGAGGGCATCGGTGATCCAGCCGCCGACGATCGGCCCGGCGACCGAGGCGACGCCCCAGGTGGAGGCCATGTAGCCCTGGTAGCGCCCGCGCTCGCGCGGGCTGACGACCGCGGCGATCGAGGCCTGCGCCACCGCCATCAGCCCCGCGCCGCCGATCCCCTGTACTGCGCGGGCGGCGACGAGTTGCCAGAGGGTGCCGGCGAGCGCGCACAGCACCGAGCCGAGGCCGAACACTGCCAGCGCCACCAGCAGCGGCTTGCGCGGGCCGTAGATGTCGGAAAGCTTGCCGTAGACCGGCGTCATCGCCGTCGAGGTCAGCAGATAGGCCGAGACGATCCAGGCGAGATGGTTGAAGCCGTGCAGGTCGGCCGCCATCGCCGGCACCGCCGGGATCACCACCGTCTGGTCGATCGCGGCGAGGAAGATGCAGAGCAGGATGCCGCTCAGGACCGTGAGAATCTGCTGGTGCGTGAACCGCGTCGGAGCCGCATCCTCGATCCGCGCCGCCGTCGTCTCCATGCCTGTCCCCGCTCCATCGTCGGCGCCCGGTGGCGGGCGCGATCGCCTGCGCTCGCCCGTCGGGCGCGCGACGCGGCGACGACGGAGCGGAACACTTCCGCTATCCGCGACCCTACCGCACTGCAACATGGATCGGCTAACCCGTTCGCTCAACCCTGCTGCGCGTGCGAAGCGCGGTGCGGACGGGTTGCCTGCTGCGGGACGAATGCGATGCGATGCGGCGCGGGGCGACGGTCGCCGCGCCCTTCCATCGGCGCCGATGCAGCGCCGGCGGTCCGGTTCCGGTGTGAGGTCCGGTCGATCCCCGGCGGGGACCGACCGTCATCGCCGCCTACCGCGCCGCCGCCTGGTACGCCCCCAGGCAGGCCATATCCACCACCTGGCTCACGGAGGCATTCATCGGCAGGATCTGCACCGGATGGGTCAGCCCGATCAGCACCGGCCCGATCGTGCTGCCCTCCGCCATCTTCGGCGCCAGCCGCGCCGTGATGTGCGCCGAATGCAGCCCCGGCATCACCAGCACGTTCGCCGGTCCCGTGAGCCGGCAGAACGGATACAGCGCACGCAATTCCGGCTCCAGCGCCACATCCGGGCTCATTTCGCCATCGTATTCAAAATCCACCTTGCGGTGGTCGAGGATTTCCACCGCCTCGGCCATTACCGCCGCCGCCGTGTGCATCGCCGCGCCGAAGGTCGTGTGCGACAGCAGCGCCACCCGCGGCTCGTGGCCGAGATGGCGCGCGGTGCGCGCGGCGCCGATTGCGATCTCGGCCAGTTGCTCGGCCGAGGGGCGGAAATGGATCATCGAATCGGCGATGAACAGGGTACGGCCGCGCAACCCCACCAGCATCGACAGCCCGAACGCGATCCCGCCCGGCTGCGGATCGATCGCATGGCCGATATCTTCCAGGCACACCTGGGTCGAACGGGTGAGACCGGTCACCATCGCGTCGGCGTCGCCGGTCGCGACCATGCAGGCGGCAAACACGTTGCGGTCCTGGTTGACCATGCGCTGGCAGTCGCGCGCCAGGAAGCCCTGCCGCTGCAACCGCCCGTACAGGAATTCCATGTATTTCGCATTGGCGCCGGACAGCCGCGCGTTGTGGATCTCGATCCCCTCGATCAGCCCGAGCCCGAGGCCGGCCATGGTCGCGCGCACCCGTTCCTCCCGTCCGATCAGTACCGGCGTGCCGTAGCCGGCGTTGCGGAACGCGACCGCGGCGCGCACGACTTTTTCCTCCTCGCCCTCGGCGAACACGACCCGCTTGGGATTGGCGCGCACGCTCTCCTGCATGCGATCGAGCGCGCCGGCGGTGGGATCAAGCCGCCCCGACAATTCGCGCGCGTAGCGGCGCAGGTCGGCCATCGGCTTGCGCGCCACGCCGCTGTCCATCGCCGCCTTGGCGACGGCCGGCGCCACCCAGGAGATCAGCCGCGGATCGAACGCATTCGGAATGATGTACTCGGGTCCGAACGACAGCCGCTCCCCGGCGGAGGCATTGTGCACCTCGTCCGGCACGTCTTCGCGCGCGAGCCGCGCGAGCGCTTCGGCGGCGGCGATCTTCATCGCGTCGTTGATGGTGCTGGCGCGCACATCCAGCGCGCCGCGGAAGATGTAAGGAAATCCCAGGACGTTGTTGACCTGGTTCGGATAGTCGCTGCGCCCGGTGGCGATGATCGCCTTCGGGCTGACGGCGCGCGCTTCCTCCGGCGTGATCTCGGGGTCCGGATTGGCCATCGCGAAGATGATCGGCTGATCGGCCATCCGGCTGACCATGTCCTGGGTCAGCGCGCCCTTGGCCGACAGGCCGAACACCACATCGGCCCCGTCCAGCGCCTCGGTCAGGGTGCGCGCCCGCGTGTTGGCGGCGTGCGCGGATTTCCACTGGTTCATGCCCTCGCGCCGGCCCTGGTAGACGACGCCCTTGGTGTCACACAGGATCACGTTCTCCGGCCGTAGTCCCATCGCCTTCAGCAGTTCGACGCAGGCGATCGCCGCGGCGCCGGCGCCGTTCACGACCAGCTTCGTCCCGCGCAGGTCGCGCCCGGTCAGGTGGCAGGCGTTGATGAGGCCGGCGGCGGCAACGATCGCGGTGCCGTGCTGGTCGTCGTGGAAGACGGGGATGTCCATCAGCTCGCGCAACCGCTGCTCGATCACGAAGCACTCGGGCGCCTTGATGTCTTCGAGGTTGATGCCGCCGAAGCCGGGCCCGAGGTAGCGCACCGCGCCTACGAACGCATCGATGTCCTCGGTGCCGACTTCCAGGTCGATGCCGTCGATATCGGCGAAGCGCTTGAACAGCGCGACCTTGCCCTCCATCACCGGCTTGCTTGCCAGCGCGCCCAGGTTGCCGAGCCCCAGCACGGCGGTACCGTTGGAAATCACCGCCACCATGTTGCCCTTAGTGGTGTAGTCGTACGCCAGCGCCGGATCGGCCGCGATGCGCAGGCAGGGTTCGGCGACGCCGGGCGAATACGCCAGCGACAAATCCCGCGCGGTCGTGATCGGCTTGCTGATCCGGGTTTCGAGTTTCCCCGGTCGGCCGGACGCGTGCAGCGCCAGCGCCTCCTCCACGGAGATGCGCGCAGTACGGGTATCGAGGCTGCCGCCGTCGGCCATCTGGTTGTCCCCTCCCAAGGGTCGCGTTCGGTCATCTTGACCTGCATCATGCGGCGTCCCGGCGCCGGAGGGAAGCCCGTGCGGGCCGCCCAGGGGAAGCGGCATGCGCAGTGCGCAGGGCAGGCTTGCCCGCTGCCGGCGCACGCGGCACTCTTGCGCTCATGACCAACCGTCTCGCCACCGCCATCGGCGCGTTCCCCTTGGCCAACCCGCTCATCTGCGGCTCCGGCGAACCGGTCATCACGGACGCCGGTATCCGCGCGGCGCTGGCCGCCGGCGCGGCCGGCGTGATCGCCAAATCGGTCAACGAACGGCCGGAGGGCGCGGCCCAGCTCGACCGCGCCGACTACGCCTTCCTCGCCGCCGACTACCGCGTCGTTCCCGATGGGGCCGATCTGTTCTGCCGCTCGGGCCTCGCGCCCTACGACCCCGCGGCCTGGTTCGCACGGCTCGCGGCCCTGGACGCGGAGGCAGCGGCCACCGGCCGTTTCGTCGCCGCCAGCGTGGTGCTCGCGGGCCATGACGGTGCGGTGCGCATTGCCGGCCTTGCCCGCGCCGCCGGGCTGCGCGTCTTCGAGCTCAATGTCGGCGCCCCGCATGCTGGCGAGGCGGCGGCCGGCGCGATCTCCCAGGAAACCGACCCCGCGGCGCTCGCCATCCTGGTGGGCCGGGTGCGCGCCGCGACGGCGGGCATGCAGCTCTGGGTCAAGCTCACCGGCCTGTCGGCGAATCTGCCGGTGTTGGCGCATGCGGCGGCGCAGGCCGGGGCAGACGCGGTGGTGATGATGGGCCGGTTCATGGCCCTGGTCCCCGACCTCGACACGCTTGCGCCGGTGCTCGGCACCGCCGGGGCCTATGGCGGGCCGTGGGCGCTGCCGATCGTCTGCCGCTTCCTCGCCGACAGCCGCCGCGCGGTCGGGCCGGCGTTCCCGCTGCTCGGTACCAACGGGGCACGCTCCGGGGCGGATGTGGCGCGGCTGGCGCTCGCCGGCGCGTCGGCCGTCGAGGTGCTGTCGGTGGTGATGCGCGACGGTTTCGGCGCGCTGGCCCGTATCCTGGCCGAGCTCGAAGCGCTGCTGACGAGCCGCGGCCTGACCTTCGGGGCGCTGATCGGGCGGGCCGCCGACACGCAGCAGAGCTACGCCGTGCAGCCGCCGTTCACTGCGCGCTGGCGGTCGTTCGTGCCGCCGGAGACGCTGGCGGACTAGCCACCGCCTCGATTTTCGCCGGCGCTGCCGACTGATCCGGCCCGGCCACCGGGAAGCTGTTCTGCCAGCCGCCGCCCAGCGCCTTGTACAGCGCCACCAGATTGGTGGAGACGGTGGTGGTGCTCGCCGCCAGTTGCTGCTCCGCCGACAGCAGGTTGCGTTCGGTATCGAGCACGGTAAGGAAGTCGGCCACGCCCTCCCGATAGCGGCTCTGCGCCAGCACCAGCGCCCGGCGGTTCTCCGTCACCGCATTGATCAACTGGGCGCGCCGCAACTGCTCGTCCTGGTAGGCGATGAGCGCGTTCGCCACATCGTGCCAGGCCGAGAGCACCGTCTTGACGTAGGCGATCGCCGCTTCCTGCTGCTGCGCCTTGCGCAGGTGCAGGGTGTATTTCAACTGGCCGCCCTGGAAGATCGGGATGGTGAAGCCCGGACCGGCGTCGTACTGGCGCGCGTCCCATTTCCACAGATTGCCGAACGTCAGCGCCTGGAAGCCGAAGCTCGCCGACAGGGTAACCGAGGGATAGAAGCTCGCCACCGCGACGCCGACGGTGGCGGTGGCGGCGTGCAGCTTCGCCTCCGCCTGCAGGATGTCAGGCCGGCGGCGCACCAGTTCGGAGGGGAATCCCACCGGGACTTCCGGCGGCACCGGCGGCACCGGGCGCGGCACCGCGAGCTCGGCTTCCAGCGCGCCCGGCGGGCGGCCGAGCAGCAGGGACAGCGCGTTGATCTCCTGGCGTTCCCGCTGCTGCAGGGCGGGGATCTGGGCGGCGGTGATGCTCACCTGGGCGGAGGCGTTGGCGACGTCGAGATCGGTGGTCACGCCGGCGGCGGCCTGTTCCTGGGTCAGCTTCAGGCTCTGGTTCGCGGTGCGCAGGTTCTCGCGTGCGATGCGCAGTTGCTCCTGGGTGCCGCGCAGGTCGATGTAGTCGCGCGCCACTTCGGCGAGCGCGATCAGCAGCGTCCCGCGCCTGGCGTCGGCCGAGGCGCGCACATTCTCCCGCGCCGCCTCCATCTCGCGCTTAACCTGGCCCCAGATGTCGGGTTCCCAGGAGGCATCGAACCCGTATTGGAAAATGTCGAACGGCTTGAAATTCGGCGGCGTGGTGAAGCCGCCGACGGACGCGCCAGACGCGCCCGAGGCGCCGTTGGCCAGCGAAGGTGAGCCCGAGTTGCCGGCAGCCAACGAACTGAGCGGCGACAATTCGCCGAGGTTGCTCGCCTTCTGCCGCTGGTAGCTGCCGTTGGCGTTGAACATCGGGTAACGCCCGGCGCCGGTGATGCCGAGCTCCGCGCGCGACTCGGCCAGCCGGATGGTCGCAGTGCGCACGTCGAGGTTATCGGCCGCCACCTGGTTTTCCAGCCGGGTAAGAATCGGATCGTTGAACAGCGACCACCAGGCGACACGCACCGGCGCGACCACCGGAACGCTGGGCAACGGGCGGGCGGGCTTCGGTTCGCCGGTCAGCCAGGAAACCGGCGAGGCCCAGCCGGGACGGTGGAAATTCGGCCCGACCGTGCAGCCGCCGAGCAGGGCAAGCAGGGGCAGGGCGCGGGCGAGCGTCGCGGCAGGCTTCGGCATCCGATCCACTCCGGTACGGCGGGCGGGGGGATCAGACCCGCCCGCGAGGGGAAGTCAAGCCGGCGGAACCGGGCGCCGCGGGCAAAAAACATGCGCCCGGGCGGATCGGTTTCCGGCGGCGGAGGCGGCCGGCGGTAATGGGCGCCTCGGGGGGCCGCGATCGGTTGCGCCCGGCGCGCATCCCCCGCTCTCACGCCGGCTCGATCAGGGTGGTGCGCAGGCGGGCGAGGCGCGCCGGGTCGAGGCCGAGCCGGTCGGCGGCGTAGCGGGCGAAGCCGCCGCCCTGGGTTTCGATGGCCTCGAAGGCGGCATCGAGCAACTCGGGCGCCACGCCGAGCAAAGCGGCGGCGGCGTCCGCCGGCAGGGCGGCGGCCATCGCGGCGTCGCCGCGCCAGTGCCGGCGGGTCGCCAGGTAGTCGGCCATCACCGTGGCACGGTCGGCGCCGAGCGCGGTCAGGATCAGCGCGGCACCGAACCCGGTACGGTCCTTGCCGGCGGAGCAGTGGAACAAGAGCGGCGGCCCGGCCGGATCGAGCAGAAGGTCGAACAGCGTGCGGTACTGGTGCGCCCATTCCATCGTGTAGGCGACGTAGGCCTGCCGCATCAGCGCGTGCGCGTCGGTCCCGGTGGCGTCGCGGGTGGCCAGGATGTCGCGCAGGCTGGCGCCGACGCTCGGTTCGATCGGCAGCGCGTGCAGGCGGATCCCGCCCAGGGCGGCGAGCGGGGAGGGCGCGCCGGCGCTTTCTTCCCGCCCGCGCAGATCGCAGATGGTGCGCAGCCCGAGGCCGGCCAGCACGTCCGCATCCGCTGCCGTCATCCCCGCCAGGGCGGCGGCGCGGAAGATACGCCCGCGCCGCACCCGCCCGCCGGCGACCGGCCAGCCGCCGAGGTCGCGCAGGTTGGAAATGCCCTCGAGCGCGATCGCCTGCGGCAGGTCCATCGCGCGTGTGCGCGCGGAATCCATCGCGCGTTCGTGCGGGGAATCCATCGCGCGTTCGCGCGGGGCGTTCACCGGCCGGGCTACCGCTTCATCCCCTCGACCGCCTCGGCCAGACGCTGCGGATCGACCTTGATCTCCACCCCCGCGCGCTCGACCTGCAGCTTCATCGCCACCCGGAAGTCCTGGTTCTGCCAGCCGCGGTTCATCGCCTCGGTCATTTCGGCGTGGACCATGTTCGCGAGCCGCATCGGCACGCCCATCTCACGGCCGAGCTGGCAGGCGAGCGAGACGTCCTTGTGCGCGAGCCGCAGCGCGAAGGCCGGCGGATCGTACTGGTCCGGCAGGAACTGGTCCGGCATGGCATCGAACGCGCCGCGCCGGCCGATCGCGCCCTGGCGCACCGCTTCCCAGATCGCCAACGGCTCGATGCCGGCTTTCACCCCCATGGTGAACACCTCGGCGAGCCCGGTGGTCATGATGTAGCCGAACATGTTGTGCACGAGCTTGGCGACCGAGCCGGCGCCGATCGGGCCGACATAGCGCGCCTGGTCGCCGATCGCATTGAGCACGGGCTTGCAGTGGTCGAACACCGCCTGTTCGCCGCCGACCCAGATCGCCAGCTTCCCGCTGGCCGCGCCCTTCGGGCCGCCGCTGACCGGGGCATCCAGCGCGTGCGCGCCCTTTTCGGCGAAGGCGGCGTGGATCTTGCGCATCGTGCTGGGCGAGTTGGTGGAGAGGTCGAACCAGGCCGTACCGGGGCGCATGCCCGCGAGCAGGCCGTTCGGCCCGAGCGCCACCGCCTCCACCTCCGGCGGGCCGGGCAGCGAGGTGAACACCACCTCCGCCTGCGCCGCCACCGCTTCGGGCGTGTCGGCCCAGATCGCGCCGGCGGCCAGGTGGCGCGCGGCGGCCTGGCGGCGGAGGTCGGTCACCACGAGCTGGTGGCCGGCCTTCTGGGCGTTGGCGGCCATGCTGGCACCCATGGTGCCGAGGCCGATGAATCCGATCTGCATGACGTTCTTCCCCTTTTCGATTCCGCTCAGCCAAGGATCGCGCGTCGCGCGCGTCAAGAGAAGGGGGCAGGTCGGGCGCGGCGTGCCGGGGCCGGTGCGCGGGGACGATCGCCCGGGTCGCGCACACGCCAGTCCGTTACGGATCGGTCGTGTCGGCGCCCGGCAGCGCGCAGCCTGGCCGGTGCGTCATCCCACTTCGATCACCGCATCCGCCGCGAACGCGCCGTGCGCCCTCCGGCATCGCGAACACCGGATTGAGATCGATCGACGCGCAGCCGCGGCCCCGCCGCGACCGCGAAGGCCGACAGCCGCGCCAGCATCGCCGCCAGCGCCGCGCACGTCCGCCTTCGGCCGGCCGCGCGCGCCCGTCAGCAGCGGGCAGCCGCGGATCGAGCGGATCATCGTCGCCGCCACGTCGTCGCCGAACGGGCAGCGGCGGAACACCACGTCCTGCAGCACTTCGACGAAGATGCCGCCCAGGCCGAACATCGCCACCGGCCCGAACACCGGGTCGCGGTGGATGCCGAGGATGCACTCGACGCCGCCGCGGAGCTGCTTCGCGACCAGCACGCCCTCGATCCGCGCCTGCGGCGCCGCGTCGCGTGCGCGCGCGCCAGCAGCGTGGCGAAGCCGTCGCGCACCGCATCCGCGTCGGCGACATCGAGCAGCACGCCGCCGATCTCCGATTTGTGCAGGATGTCGGGCGAGAGGATCTTCAGCACCACCGGGAAGCCGAAGCGTTCCGCCGCCGCCACCGCCTCGGCCGACGCTGGCGCAGGCGGCTTCCGGCGCCGACGGCGATGCCGGCCGCGGCGAGCAGCCGCTTCGCCTCCGCCTCGCGACGGCGTCGCCGCGGGCAGCGCGACCGGCGGCACCGTCGGCGGCGGGCGCCGGCGGCGGCGCGGCGAAGGCGGCGCCGAAGCGGCCCATCGCGTCGATCGCGACCACCGCGCGGGTCGGGTCCTCGTGGCACGACCCAGCCGTCGGCTTCCAGCTCGCGCACGCCGCTTCCGGCGGCGCGATCACCGACAGCACGTACAGCCGGTCGGGGTATTTCGCGCCGCACCATCGTTCAGCTGCTCGCGCATCGCCGGCCAGCGGCGGGAGGACGCGACCATGGTGAAGAAGCCCGAGCACCGAGCTGTAGCCGCCGTCGCGCACCACCGATTCGATGAACGGTGCCGAGCAGATTGAGGTCGTTGCCGACCTGCGCGGTGGCGTCCACCGGGTTGCGCGGCGCGCAGAACGAAACCAGCGCCTTCAGCCGCGCCTGCGCGTCGTCCGGCATCGCCGGCATCGCCAGCCCGACCTGCTCGGCGACGTCGGAGATCAGCACGCCGGCGCCGCCGGAGACGGTGATCACGCCCAGCGTGTTGCGCACCGGGTAGATGCGCCGCGTCGCGGTCTGCGCGATGTCGAGCATTTCTTCGGAGTGTGCGGGCGCGCATCGACGCCGAATTCGGCCATCACCGCCTCGGTCACCGCGTCGTCGCCGGCGATCGAGGCGGTGTGCGACTTCGCCGCCTGGCCTGCCGAGCGCGCTGCGCCCGACCTTCATCATCACGATCGGCTTCTTCGCCGCACGGGCCGCTTCGAACGCGGCGATCAGCCCGGGCGCTTCGCGGATGCCTTCGATATAGGCGGCGATCACGTCGACCTCGGGGTTTTCGGCCAGCCAGCCGATGCATTCGCCGACCGTCACGTCGGCCTCGTTGCCGGTCATGATGCAGAGCGAGGCGCCGATGCCGCGGTTGCGCGCGAGCGTATAGAGATGCGTGCCGTAGGCGCCGGACTGCGACGCGATGCCGATCCGCCCCGGCACCGGCCAGCCGGAATCGAAGGAGGAGGAGAACGTGGCGTAGTAGCCGGTGCGCGCCGTCGAACACGCCGAGGCAGTTGGGGCCGAGGATGCGCATCCCGTGCGCGCGCGCGGCGGCGACCATGCGGTCCTGCGCCGCCTGGCCCTCGGCATCGACTTCGGCGAAGCCGGCGGTGAACACCAGGGCGGCCTTGGTGCCGCGCTTGCCGAGGTCCTCGGCGGCCTGCACCGCGAGCGCTGCGGGCACGGCGACGATGGCGACGTCGGGCGTTTCCGGCAGGTCGGCGACCGAGGGATAGGCACGCAGGCCCTGCACCTCCGCCCGGTTCGGGTTCACCGGGTAGATCGCGCCCTGGAAGTTCTGCGCCTTCATGTAGGCGATCGGCCGGCCGCCGATGCGCGCCGGATCGTTGGAGGCACCGAGGATCGCAATGGAACGCGGGGCGAGAAGCGGCGTCAGCCCGGCGAAGCGGCCGGGTTGCGTGGTGGGCGGGCTGGACGTCATCGGTGTTTCCCCCGGGCTGGCGCCGGGATCCTGCCGTCCCGGTCGGGGGAGAGTGTGGGCCGCGGGCGGCGGGTCGGGCAAGCTCCGGGCACGCTGGACGAAGGCGCCCGCGCGCATCACGTGCCGGTCACGTCTGCGGCGATCCGGGAGCCACCATGTCCGCGATTCTGTCCCGCCTGATCGGCCACAACCCATCGCGCCCGGCCCGACCGTGCGCTTGGCAGGCGAGGGAGAAGGGCGGGCGCCGCCGCTGTCGCCCGCGCTCAGGTTTCCGGCGGGTGGAACGTGATCGGCTGCGCCCCGGACCAGAGCGTGAGCTTGCCGAGCGCGGCCAGGTTCTCCTGCCCCTCCGTGATCGTCAGGAAATGGTTGCCGGCGAGCTGGCCCACCTTGCTCGCGAACCGCACCGCGCCGTAGCCGAGCAGGATTTCGGTCTCGCTGATGCCGCCGGGATAGAGCAGGATCTGGCCGGGCGCGGGGTAGCTCGTATGGTTCTCGAACCCGACCGCGAAATCGGTGGCGCCGAGCGGGATCCAGCACGCCTCGCCGCTCCAGCGCACATGGATGATGCGCTCGCGGTAGGGCAGCAGGGCGCGGAACATGGCGCAGGTGACGGGGGCGGCGGCGTCTTCGAACCGGGCGAGGAAGCCGTAGGGGCCGGCGGTGATGCGGATGTCGGACATGGCGCCAGGTTAGGGCATTTTCCGCCCCCGCGGGACCCGAAAAGACGCGGTGGGGGCGGGGCTCAGACGGTCTTCAGGAACTCCGCCAGCTTGATCGCCGCGGTCGGCTTGTCGGTCTGATCGAGCGCGGCAAGCTCGGCGGCCAGCCGGTCCATCGCGGCTTCGTAGATCTGGCGCTCGCTGAAGCTCTGGTCGGGCTGGCCGGCGTTGCGGTGCAGGTCGCGGACCACCTCGGCGATCGCCAGCGGATCGCCCGAGTTGATCTTCGCCTCGTATTCCTGCGCACGGCGCGACCACATGGTGCGCTTGATGCGGGCCTTGCCCTTGAGCACGGCCAGCGCTTCCTCGAACAGCGAACGGGTGGCGAGCTTGCGCAGGCCCGCGGTGCGCGCCTTGGCCACCGGCACGCGCAGGGTCATGCGGTTTTCCTCGAACGTGATGTGGATCAGTTCGAGCTTGTGGCCGGCGATTTCCTCCACCGCGATGCGTTCGACCTTGCCGACCCCGTGGGTGGGATAGACGACATGGTCGCCCTGGACGAAGTTTTCCGCCTTGGCGAGCGGACGCGGCGGCGGCATGGGCCGGCCGGATTGCTGCATCGGGCGCGGGTGGGCAGGGGCCTGCCCCGGGGAGGGGACAGCGACGGCCCCGGGTGTAGCGGCCTCGGTCGTGGCACCCTGGCTGTCGGCCGGCGCCGGGGCGGGCGCCTGCGGCGGGGCGGCGAGGCCTGGGCCGCGCACAGCGGGCGGGCGCGGAGCCGAGGCCGGCGACGCGGAAGGGCCGCCGGGCCGGGTTGCCGCCGCGGCCTGGGGCTCGTCGCCACCCTCGGCGTGGGCTGCGGCGAGCGGTTTTTCGGCCAGCGCCTTGGCTTTCCCGGCCTGGCCGGTGCCGGCGGCGGGGTCCGTCGCCGTGCGGGCCGGCTTGGCGGGCGTACCGTCGGTGGCGAGCGGGGCGGGCGCGTTGGCCACGGGCTCGCTTACCGGGGGCGGCGAGGCGGTCGGCTTGGCGACGGTCGGTTTGGCGGCGGCGACCGGCTTGGGCGTGGTCACCGGTTTCGACGCCGAACCCATGGCCGGGCGGGTCGCGTCCGGCCGCTGCGGCTCGGGCCCGGGCGCATCGGCCGATGCGGCGGATGCCAACGGCTGGCCCACCACCTTGTCGACCGTCAGCCCATCGGCCGCCGCGCAGGCGGCCGGTCGTGGATTGGCCAGTCGTGGATTGGCCGATCGTGGGGCGATCGGTCGTGGGGCGGTCGGTGGCGGAGCGGCCTGGGGTGCGCTGACCTTCGCCGGGACCGCTGCCTGGCGCGACGCCGGCGCGGCCGGCTTACGGGCCGTGGCCGCTATGGGCGGCGTGCCGGCCGCGACCGGTACGGACGGCGATTTGCTCGCCGAGCGCGCCGGGGCGGGCGCTTTCGGCGCCGCCCCGGCTACCGCCCCTGCAGCCGGTGCCTTCCGATTTGCCGATCCGGCGCTTGCGGCCGTTGCCTTCATGCTAGACACCTCGTTCACATCTCCATACGCGCAGCCGACGCGCGACGCCCGGCGTCACTGCCGCGATGGACCGGCTTCCCCTCGGAGCGGTTGCGCGCAACGACCGGCTGGCCCTGAGGCGCCGGTCCGCAGCCGCGCGATTGCTCGCACTTATATAGCACGCCGACATGGGATCGTCATGGGGGGCCGGACGCGCGCGGTCGGCTCTCGCCCCGGGCGTCGGAGCCGTGGGCCGGGGTGAGGTGTCCCGGGCCGGTCCGTGGATCAGGGCGTGCCGGGCTCCGGCTCGAACAGCTCCGCCTTGCCGGGCTTGTCCTTCCACGCATCGGCGTCGGCCGGGGCTTCCCCCTTGCGGGTGATGTTCGGCCACAGCGCGGCGTAGGTGCGGTTCTGCTCGACCCAGGCGGCGGCCTTGTCGTCGCTGTCGGGCACGATCGCCTCGGCCGGGCACTCGGGTTCGCAGACCCCACAGTCGATGCATTCGTCGGGGTGGATCACCAGCATGTTGGCGCCGACATAGAAGCAATCGACCGGACAGACCTCGACGCAGTCCATGTACTTGCACTTGATACAGTTCTCGGTGACCACGTAGGTCATGGCGATCCCTCGTCGAAGAAACCCGGCGCCCGCAGGCCGGGGCCGCGCGATTCAGTGGCGGCGGCGATATGACGGCGTTTCGCGCCGCGTGCAAGGCCGCACAGCAGGCGGAAGGAAATCGCTTGCATTCGGCGGTCCTGGCGGCCCTCGTTGGGCGGGGGACACGGACGACGGTGGCGGGCGGTCCCGCGATCGCCGCCGGCGCCCCCGCAGCAGACGGCCCGGTCCCGCAGGCAACCGACGCGAGCTGCATACCATAATCCGTTAACCGGTTTGCCGTTTGATCCGCCGCATGGACGCCCCCATGCGGACCCGCCCAGCCGTACGTCTCCCTCTCCCCCCGCGCTTGCGGGGGGAGAGGGTCGGGGTGAGAGGGGCGCGCGGCACGAGATGCGGATCGGGGGGGCGAGCCGGCCCCCCTCACCTCCCCCTCTCCCCCCGCAAGCGCGGGGGAGAGGGGGAAGGGCACCGCCGCCTTTTTCATTTCCGGTGGCGCATCGGCCGCCCGATGCGGGGCGTCTCTCCCCTGATCCGGCAGGTCGTGGGCCGCGGTCCCCGCAACCGGCGACACCCTGCCGGCCGACCTCTTCGGGGCTTCCCGCCATGCTCGCCTGGCTTGGGGACGCCTGGCTTCGGGCCGCCCGGCTTGCAGCGGCGTGGCTCGCGGCCACCTGCCTCGTCGTGCCCGCGGCGCATGGGCAGGAGGCGCTGCCGGCGGCCGACATCGCCACCCTGTTTCCCGCCGACACGCAAGCACCGGGGACCGCCCCCGGGGTCACGGTGTTCTCGCGCGCCCGGCCGCTCTATGCCCCGCGCGGCCTGCGCCTCGGCCTGCTGGAGGCGCAGCCGCGGATCGATCTCGGCCTTGGCTACGACAGCGATCCGACCGGGCTGCCGCATGGGGCCGGCGGCTTCGTCTGGCGCACCGCGCCCTCGCTCACGCTCGGCACCGGGCGGGGCGAGGACACGATCGGGATCGCGCTCGGTGCCGACGACGTGCGCGCGCCCGGCGTGCCGGCTGCCGACCGTACCGACTGGGCTGCCGCGGCCGGGCTGCGGCTCGGCATCGGCCCCGACCGCCTGGCCCTGGATGCCGCCGAGCGCGGCCTGCACGAGGACGGCAGCGAGATCGGTGCGCTGCCCACCGACCGGCCGCTGCCCTATCGGATCACCACGCTCCGCGCCGCATACCGGATCGGCGGCGCGCGGCTGTCGCTCACCCCCGCGCTCGGCTTCGCCGCCTGGCGCTACGATGCGGCGCGCCTCGGCGGGGTGTCCGTCTCGCAGGCCTACCGCGACCGCGACGTGGTGCAGGGCGAGGTCACCGCCAGCTACGCGCTGGCGCCGCGCCGGGATCTCGCTGCTGGTGCTGCGCGGCACGCAATCGCATTACGTGACGCCGCAGGCGGGGGCGCCCTCGCGCGATTCCACCGGCATCGCGGCGTTGATCGGCGCCGAGGCCGGCGACGGCATCCTGCACCTGCGTATCCTGGCCGGCTGGGAGCAGCGGGATTTCGCCGCCCGCCCCTACGGCACCCACGCCGCACCGGTCGCCGAGGCGCAGGCGGTCTGGCAACCCGGCGGCATGACCACGCTCACCGCTACCCTCTCGCGCCGCATTGAGGATGCGGCGCAGGAGGGCGTGGCGGGCTACACCGAAACCGCCGCCGGCCTGCGGATGGACCGCGAGGTCCGGCGCAACCTGCTGCTGTCGGTCGCGGCCGGCGTGCAGCGCGCGGCCTTCACCAACGGCGGCGGGAGCGAGACCGGGAGCAGCCTCGGCGCCTCGGCCACCTGGCTGCTGAACCGGCGGATGCGGATCACCGCGGCCGAGACCGTCACCGCCCTGCACGGCCCGGCAAACGCCGCCGTTCCCGGCAGCGGGTCCGTGACGCGCAGCGTCAGCCTGCTCACCCTGGGCTTCGGGTTGTGACGCTTCCGACGATCCGGCTGCTCGGGCTGGAGTTCGCCGCCGCCGCGCCGGGGGCGGTGCTGGACTGGGTGCTGGCGCGGCCGGCCACGGCGGGGTTCGGCTATGTGGTCACACCGAATGCCGACCACCTGGTGCGGTTGGTGCGCGAACCGGGCCTGCGGGCGGTGTACGACGGGGCGGCGCTGCGGCTGCTCGATTCGCGGGTGGTGCAGCGGGCAGCTCGGGCGCTGGGGTTGCCCGCCCCCCCCGTGCTGCCGGGCAGCGACCTAGTTGCCGCGGTGCTGGCGGCGCTTCCGCCTGGGGAGCGGATCACCCTTATCGGCCTGCCCGCCGCCTGGCTGCCGGCGCTGGTGCGGCGCACCGGCATCGCCTCGCCGGCGCATTGCGATCCGCCGCGCGGGTTCGAGCACGACCCGGCCGCGCTCGCCGCGGTGGTGCGGTTCGTGGAGGATCATCCGGCCCGGTTCGTCTTTCTCGCGGTCGGCGCGCCGCGGCAGGAGGTGCTGGCGGCGGCGATCGCGGCCGGCGGCCGGGCGCGGGGCCTGGGGCTCTGCGTGGGGGCGGGGATCGACTTCCTGGCCGGGCGGGTGCGCCGCGCGCCGGGGTGGATGCAGCGCGCCGGGCTGGAGTGGCTGCACCGGCTGAGCCAGGACCCGGTGCGGCTCGCGCGGCGCTACCTGCGCGACGATCCGGCGGTGTTCGCGCTGCTGCTGCGCGCGCGGCGCGGCAGAGCGCAAGTGTACAACAGGCCAGAACGACCGTACGTGTGACGGGGCGGTTGGGGCAGCGGCGGTACGGCGACGGGTCGTTCGCCGGTCCGGCTCTTGACCCCGCCGACGCCGCGCTGCAACAAGCCGCGCATCCGGTCAATGGGGAAGGAACGAACCATAATGCGTACGTCTCGACGGTTAGGCGCTGGGCGCTTCTGGCTGGCCGCGGTTGCGGCCGGCGCACTCCTGGGGGTGGCGGCGGCGCCGGCCCGGGCGAAGACCATCGAGCTTGGCGCCCTCCTGCCGTTGACCGGCCCGGGCGCGGTGATCGGCACCGAGCAGATGCGCGGCATCCAGTTCGCGGTCGACGAGTTGAACGCCAAGGGCGGCATCGACGGCGACACGGTGCACGTGATCTACGACGACGACCAGGCCAAGTCCGACCAGGCGGTGCTCGATTTCAACAAGCTGGTGAGCCTCCAGCACGTGCCGATGATCTGGCTCGCCTATTCCGGCCCCACGCTTGCCACCGCGCCGCTGGCGACCCGCCGGCACATCCTGATCCTGAATTCGGGCGCGCAGTCCGATGCGCTGCAGAAGGCCTCCCCCTATCTGGTGAACACCCTTCCCTCCACCGAGGAAGAGGTGAAGGTGATGGTGAAATACCTGCGCGCGCACGGCAAATCGACCGCGGCGGTGCTGTACGAGAACGACGCCGCCGGCATCGGCGGCCGTGACGATTTCGTGCAAGACTTCAAGGCCGCCGGCGGCAAGATCGTGGCGCAGGAGCCGGTGCAGTTCGGCCAGACCGATTTCCGCCCGGCGCTGCTCAAGCTCGCATCGGCGAAGCCGCAGGTGCTGTACGTGGTGACGACGGTCGGCATGGTCCCGCTCGCCGATCAGTTGCACGAGATGAACCACAAATGGCTGGTCGCCGGCACGACCTTCATGAACAATCCGCAGGTGATCGCGGATCCGAATGCGGCCGGGCTGATCCATACGCAGGTGGAGGCGAACGTCAGCCCCGCGCTGATGGCGGCGTTCCAGAAGAAGATGGGCGTCGAGATGGGCTTCTTCTCGCGCCAGTACTACAATTCGGCGCAGATGGTCTTCATCATCCTGGACCACATGATCAAGGCGAAGATGCCGATCACCGGGGCGAACATGCGGACCGAGCTGTTCAAGATCAAGACGTTCGCGACGCCGGTGCCGATGACCTTCACCTCCAACACCGCGATCGTGCCGATCGCGATCGAGGAGATGAAAGGCGGCACCGAGGTCACCATCACGCACAGCGTCGCGAAATAGTCCCACCCTCCGATCGGGCCGGCCCGTCATGCTGCTGCTGCAACTTCTGGTCAACGGCATCGTGACGGGCTGCGCGCTCGGCGTGGTGGCGGTGAGCTTTGCGCTGGTCTATGCCACCACGCGCATCTTCCACATCGCCCACGCCGGCGTGTACACCCTCGGCGGCTATCTGGCCTGGTCCCTGTTGGCGCACGGCGTGCCCGAACCGCTGGCTTTGCTCGGGGCGATGGCGGGTTGCACCGTGCTGGGGGCGGCGATCCAGCACTTCCTGTATGCGCCGCTGGAACGGCGGCGGGCGACGCATCTGATCGTGCTGATCGCCTCGCTCGGCGCGCTGGCGGTCATCCAGAACCTGATCGCCGCCGTCTATTCGTCCGACATCCTGGAATTCACCATCCCCTGGGCGAGCGCGGTCGTTACGCTCGGCGGGTTACGGCTGACCGGGGCGCAGCTTGCGACCCTGGCGCTCAGCCTCGCCGCCTTCGTCGGGATGCTGTGGTTCGCGCATCGGACCCTGCTCGGCAAGCGCATCCGCGCGGTGGCGTCGAACCCGTTCCTGGCCGAGATCACGCGGCTGGAGCCGCGCGCGGTCTATGTCACCGTGATCGCCATCGCGTCCGCCGTGGTGTGCATCCCCGGCGTGCTGGTGCCGCTCGATCTCGGGCTGCAACCTTATGGCGGGGTGACGCCGCTGCTGACCGCGACCATCGCCATGATCGCCGGCGGGGTCGGCAGCCTGGGCGGCGCGTTCCTGTTCGCGGTGGTGATCGTCGTGCTGCAGAACCTGTCCCTGCTCGTGATGCCGGGGGAATGGAGCATCGGCGTCACGTTCGCGATCTTCGTCGTGTTCATGCTGTTCCGCCCGCGCGGGCTGTTCGCGGCAGGGTGAGGGGGAAACGGCGATGGATTATTTCTACAGCTACCTGATCCTGGCCGAGATCTACGTGCTGCTCGGCCTGTCCACCAACCTGCTGGTCGGCGTGGTCGGCATCTTCTCGGTCTCCCAGGCCGCGGTGTTCGGCGTCGGCGCGTATATCGTGAGCGACTTCCTGCTGAGCGGCACGTTGTCGTTCCTGCCGGCGCTGGCGGTGGCGGCGGTCGCCTGCATCGTGCTGAACGTGCTGCTGACCCTGCCGAGCCTGCGCGTGTCGGGGGATTATTTCGTCGTCACCTCCTTCGGCATCCAGTTGCTGGCCACCGCGGTGTTCACCAACTGGACCGGCGGCACCGGCGGCGCGAACGGGCTGCCCGGCGTGCCGCCGCCCGACCTGTTCGGCTTTCCGCTGGAGGAGACGCGCCAGATCCTGGGCTTCACCACGGTCGCCGCGGGGCTCGGGTGCCTGGCGTTCTGGCTGTCGATGCGCGCGCCGTACGGGCGGCTGCTGAAAGCGATCCGCGAGGACGAGTTGGCGGTGGCGGCGGCGGGCAAGGACGTGCTGCGCGCCAAGGTCTCGGCCGCCGCGCTGGCGGGCGCGTTCGCCGGCGTCGCCGGCGGCGTGTACGCGACATACATGAGCTTCATCGATCCGTCGTCGTTCGATCTGGATGCGTCGGTCCTGCTGCTGACGATGGTGGTGGTGGGCGGAGCGCGCACCCTGGCGGGGTCCATCGTCGGGCCCGTCGTGCTGCTGGCGCTGCCGCAACTGCTGCAACTGGTCGCGATCCCGACGACCGTTGCGGCGTCGGCGCGGCAGTTGCTGTACGGGGTGCTGCTGATCGCCTTCGCCGTGTTCCGCCCGCAAGGATTGGCGGGGGAGCGGCTGTGAGTGCCTATCTGGAAGTCTCCGGCGTCAACCAGCGCTTCGGCGGGTTGCAGGCGCTGAACGACTGCGGCTTCGCGATCGCGCAGGGCGGCATTACCTGCATGGTGGGGCCGAACGGGGCGGGCAAGACCACGATCTTCAACGTCATCACCGGCTTCCTGCGCCCCGACACCGGGCATGTCGCGTTCCGCGGCCGGCGGCTGGACGGGTTGCGGCCGCAGGCGATCGTGGCGGCGGGAATCGCGCGCAGCTTCCAGAACCTGCGCCTGTTCGTCGACCTGACGGCGTTGGAGAACGTGCTGGTCGGCCTGCCGTCCGGCTTCGGGGAGGCGCCGCTGGGCGCGCTGTTCCGCCCGTTCCATACCGCGCGGCTCGATCGCGCGCGGCGGGCGCAGGCGATGGAACGGCTGGAGCACGTGGGGCTCGCCGATCGCGCGGCCGAGAAGGTGCGCAATCTTTCGTACGGCGAACAGAAACTGCTGACCGTGGCGCGGCTGCTGGCGACCGGGGCGGAGCTGCTGCTGCTGGACGAGCCGGCGTCCGGGCTGGCGGCCGGCGCGCTCGATCAGGTGATGGCCTTGCTGCGGCGGTTGCAGGGGGAAGGCAAGACCTTGCTGGTAGTGGAACATAATACCAGGGTGGTGCAGCAGATCGCCGATCACGTGCTGTTCCTGCACCAGGGGCATCTGATGGCCGAAGGCACGCCCGCGCAGATCATTGCCGATCCGGCGCTGGCGGAAATCTATTTCGGTGGTGCGCTGTGATCCTGGAACTTGCGGGTGTTGCGGCTGGCTACGGGTCGAAGACCGTCGTGTCGGACCTGTCGTTCGGGGTGGAACCGGGGCAGATCGTGGCCCTGCTCGGCCATAACGGGGCGGGCAAGACCACGACATTGAAAACCGTGATGGGGCTGATCGCGCCGCGCGCGGGGGAAGTGCGGTTCGACGGCCAGGCACTCGGGCGGATGCCGGTGGCCGAGCGGGTGGCGCGCGGCATCCGGTTGTTGCCGGAAGGGCGCGGCATCTTCCCCGATCTGACGGTGGCCGAGAATATCGACGTCGTCGCCGCGCGCACCGGCGCACAGGGGGCGATGCTGAAGCCGGCGGACGTGTATGCGCTGTTCCCGGTGCTGGACGAACGCCGCGCCACACGGTCGGGCAGCATGAGCGGGGGGCAGCAGCAGATGCTGGCCTTCGGGCTCGCGATCCTCGGCACGCCGCGCTGCCTGATGCTGGACGAGCCCTCGATCGGCTTGCAGCCCAACCTGGTGGAGCGGCTGTTCGGCCAGGTGCGCGACGTCTGCCGCGCGCACGGGATGGCGGCGGTGCTGGTGGAGCAGAACGTCGCCGCGGCGATGGGGCTCGCCGACCGGGTGGTCATCATGAACAACGGGCGGATCGTGTTCGAAGGGCTGCCGGAGGAAGCGCGGGCGTCGAACGTGTGGCATTATTTCTGAGCGTGGACAGGCCGGCGTGCGGGCCGCACACTCCACGCCGCCGATGACCCCGGAGCCGCACGTGCCCGATACGATCCCACTCGCCCCGCCGCTCGATGCCGCCGACCTGCTGCGGCGGCGCCACCGTGTCCCGGCCGCCCCGCCGCCGGGCTGGAACGACGTGCTGGCCACGATGCTGGCGCATCGTTCCGTGCGGCACTTCCGGCCCGACCCGCTGCCGCCGGGCACCTTGGAACTGCTGGTGACGGCGGCGCAGTCCGCCCCCACTTCATCGAACCTGCAACTCTGGAGCGTGGTGGCGGTGGCCGAGCCGGCGCGCAAGGCGCGGCTCGCACAGCTTGCCGGCCAGCAGGCGTTTATCGCGCAGGCGCCGCTGCTGCTGGTCTGGCTTGCCGACCTGCACCGGCTGGAAACGCTCGCCGGCGCGCGCGGGGCGGCGGTGGAGGGCACGCAGTATCTGGAGGAATTCGTCGTCGGCGTGGTGGATGCCGCGCTGGCGGCGCAGAACGCACTGACCGCGGCGGAATCGCTGGGCCTCGGCGGCGTCTATGTCGGGGCGATGCGCAACCTGCCAGAGCAGGTGGCGGCGGAACTGGCGTTGCCGCCGCAGGTGTTCGCGGTGTTCGGCATGGCGATCGGCTGGCCCGACCCTGCCGCCGGCAGCGATGTCAAGCCGCGCCTGCCGGTCGAGGTCGTGCTGCACCGGGAACAGTACCGCGCCGCCCCCGACGCGGAAGCGATCGCCAGCTACGACACGACCTTGCACGGCTTCCAGCGCGAGCAGGGCATGCGCGAGGTCGACTGGACCGCCCAGTGCATTGCCCGGGTGAAGGACGTCGACGCCTTGCGCGGGCGCGACCGGCTGCGTGCGGCGCTGACCGCGCTCGGCTTCGCGCTGCGCTGACCGCGGGATTGCCGGGGCCGGCCCGCCCGGATACCGTCCCCGCGCCGGCCGGACCGGACGGCCAAGGGGAAACGCACATGAGCACGAACCAGGCGCTGTCGGGCATCCGCGTCATCGACATGACGCACAACCAGGCCGGCCCCGCCTGCACCCAGATCCTGGGATTCCTCGGCGCCGAGGTCATCAAGCTCGAAGACCCGCGCGGCGGCGACATCGCCCGGCGCAACATGGCCGACCGCGACGGCGACAGCCTGTTCTTCCTGGTGCTGAACGCGAACAAGCAAAGCCTGACCCTCAATCTGAAGACCGAGGCCGGCAAGGAATTGTTCCGTCAGGTGATCGACCAGGCCGACGTGCTGGTGGAGAATTTCGGCCCCGGTGCGCTCGACCGGCTGGGCCTCGGGTGGGCGGCGCTGCACGCGCGCAATCCGCGCCTGATCTACGCCACCATCAAGGGCTTCGGCACCTACGGGCCATACAGCGGGTTCAAGAGCTTCGAGCCGATCGCGCAGGCGATGGGCGGCGCGATGGCGGTGACCGGGTTCCCCGAGAACCCGCCCACCTACACCTTCCCCGCGATCGGCAATTCCGGGACCGGGATGCACATGGCCATCGGCATCCTGGCCGCGTTGCAGCAGCGCCATGCCACCGGGCAGGGCCAGCATGTCGAAGTGTCGATGCAGGACGCGGTGGTGAACCTGATCCGGGTCAGCCTGCGCGACCACCAGCGCTTCGGCCATCCGCCGCCGCGGGTCGGCAACCAGCTCGGCCGGAACGTTCCGGGCACGACTTACCCCTGCGCGCCGGGCGGGACCAACGACTATGTCTATATCTTTGCCCAGCCGCAGATGTGGCCGGCGCTGATCGCCGCAATGGAGCAGCCGGAGCTTGGCACCGATCCGCGCTTCGCGACGCCCGACGCGCGGTGGGAAAACCGCGCGGCGCTCGATGCGATCGTCGGCGCCTGGACGCGCGGGCGCGACAAGCACGCAGTGATGCGGATATTGGGCGACGCCGGCGTGCCCTGTGGCGCTTGCCTCGATACCGGCGAAGTGCTCGCCGATCCGCATCTGCGCGCGCGCGAAATGATCGTCGATATCGACTACCCGGGGCGCGGCGAGTACCAGACCGTCGGCTGCCCGATCAAGCTGTCGGCGAGCCCGGTCGCCGTGACCCGCCCGCCGCTGCTCGGCGAGCACACCGCGGCGCTGCTCGGCCGGCTGTGCGATGTCGGGCCGGAGGCGCTGGAAGAGCTGCGCCGCGGCGGAACGATCTGACCCAAGAAGGGAAACATCACGCCATGGCCGACGCCCGTTACGATCTGCGCATCGAGGATATCGAATACCTGCGCCACGGCGATCACGCGCTGCTCGCGCGTCTGTATCAGCCGCGCGGCGCCGGGCCGTTTCCCGCCATCGTCGAAGTGCACGGCGGCGCCTGGGTCAACAGCGACCGGTTGAACAACGAAGGCTCCATGACGGAACTCGCGCAGAGCGGGATCGTGGTGCTGTCGCTCGATTTCCGCATGCCGCCGGAGGCGGGGTATCCGGCCTCGGCGCAGGACATCAACTTCGGCATCCGCTGGCTGAAGGCGCACGCGGCGGAGTATGGCACCACGCCCGCGCAGGTGGGCGGGTTCGGAACATCGAGCGGGGGACACCAGATCCTGCTCGCCGCATTGCGCCCGCACGATGCGCGCTACGCGGCGCTGCCGGGGCCGGTGGGCGTCGATGCCAGCCTGGCGTTCGTGATTTCGGCCTGGGGGGTGATCGATCCGCCGGGGCGCTATGCGCTGGCGCAGGCGCGCGGCAACCAGGCGATGCTCGACAACCACCATAAATTCTGGGGCGACGTCGCGGCGATGGAGGAAGGCAGCCCGCCGCACATCCTTGCGCGCGGGGAAAAAGTCTCCCTGCCGCCGGCACTGATCTTCCAGGGCACCGCGGACGAATGGGTGCCGACCGCAACGGCCGAAGGCCTCGCCGATGCCTGGCGCCGCGCCGGCGGTGCCGCGGACCTCGCGTTGTACGAAGGCGAGCGCCACACCTTCATGCGCGAACACCCGACCAGCCCCAATTCCCGCGCCGCGCTGCAACGGGTGCAGGAGTTCATCCATCGCCACGGGCGCTGACCGCCCCGCTTGCACGCCGGCGCCGGGGCGGCGAGACTGCACGCAAGAGACGATCCAAGGAGGAAGCGATGGCCGAACCCACCAACCGCTACGAGCGCACCGCCGCGCGCGAACACGGCAAGCCCGGGCGCGAACTGCGCCCCGCCAGCATGACGATCGACATGCACGCCCACATGCTGGTCGACGCCGCCGCCGCGCTGGTCGCGCCGCACATGCCGCAAGATCCGCGGGTGAAATTCTACACCGAGGAAACCCGCTTCCTGACCCGCAAGCAGGATGAGGATCGGCACAAGCACCAGATCGATCTCGACCTGCGCCTGTCGGTGATGGACGAGATGGGCGTCGATATGCAGATCATCTCGCCCGCCCCGCCGCAGTGCTACTACACCGTCCCCCCCGAGATCGGCATCAAGGCCGCGCAAGTCGTCAACGACGGCGTGGCGGAATTCTGCGCGCGCCGGCCGGATCGGCTGGCCGCCCTCGGCACGGTCGCCTTGCAGGCGGGCGGCGCGGCGGCGGCCGAGGAACTCGCGCGCTGCATGGGCAAGCTCGGCATGAAAGGCGTGGAGATCCTGACCCATGTGGGGGAGAAGGAAATCTCCGACCCGTCCTTGGAATCGTTCTGGGACCAGGCCGAAAAACTCGGCGCCGTCGTGATGGTCCACCCCGCCGGCTTCACCGAAGCGCGCCGGTTCGGCAAATACTATTTCAACAACGTCATCGGCAATCCGTTCGATACCACGATGGCGCTGCACTACCTGATCTTCGACGGCGTGCTGGCCCGGCACCCGAAACTGAAAATCGTCGCCGTGCACGGCGGCGGCTACCTGCCGGCTTACTCCGGCCGCATCGATCACGCCTGGGGTGCGCGCAGCGACAGCCACGGCGAGCTGAAGGAAGCCCCCACCACCTACCTGAAACGAGTCTATTTCGATACGATCGTGTTCACCCCGCACCAGCTCGAAGCCCTCGTCGCCCTGTTCGGCGTGGACCACATCCTGATGGGGACCGACTACCCGTTCGACATGGGCGAATACGACCCGATCGGCCACATCGCCTCCGCCCGTTCCCTCGACGCCACGGCCGCCGCGGCCATCGCCGGCGGCAACTCCCGCAAGCTGTTCGGGGTCTAGAGCGGGGGAGTGGTCATGCCCCGCCGCGCTCCCCCATCCGCACGGAACCAAAACAAAAGGGTTCCAAGGGCGAGCCCTTGGCGGGGGTCCAGGGGGCAGCGCCCCCTGGCCTTGCTCACCCGGTACCGAACCCGGCGCGGAGCAGCGCGTAAAGCACGGCGCCCACCAGGAACCCGACCAGGGTTCCGTTGACCCGCACGAACTGCAGGTCCTTGCCCACGCGGAGTTCGAGCTTGTCGGTGATGGTGGCGGCGTCCCAGCCGCCCACCACCTGCGCGATGAAGCCGGACAGTTGTGCCTGTGCGGCGGGCAGCAGGCCGCGGGCGATGCTCTCCGTTGCCGTTTGCACGCGCAGGCGGGCGGCCGGGTCGGCTTCCAGCAGGTCGCCGAGGTTCGCGAGCGCGCCCTGGATCGTGGCGACGGTGCGGCCCGAGGGGCGGGCGGCGTCCGCCTCCAGTGCCAGCCGCAGCCTCGCCCAGATGTCCCACAGCCAGGCGAGCACCGTCTCGTGCGCCACCACCCGGCGGATCGCCGCGCCGATCTCGGCGGCGCGGGCAGGATCTTCCTCCATGTGCGCGATCTCGCGGCGGACCCATTCGTCGAAGGCCGCGCGGAGCTCGGAGCCGTCGGGGCTCATCTTGTCGAGCTCGGCGGAGAGGGTTGCCATCACCCGCCGCGCGATCGAGGCGCCGAGCGCCCAGCCGACCAGCCGGCCGCCCTGCTCGCGCACCCGTTCCGCGATGGCGACCTGCAAGGTTTCCTCCTTGCTGGCGAGCAGGTCGCGGATCTGGCCGAGCAGGAAGCCGAACACCTCCTGGTGCCGGCCGCCTTCCACCAGTCCGCGCAGCGCCCGGGCCACCACCAGGCCCGATCCGGGGCCGCCCAGAACCCGCGGTAGCAGCCGCGCGGCGAGGCGGCGGGCACGCCCGTCCTCCAGGGAAGCCAGGAGCCGCGGCAGGGTGGCGGCGATCGCCTGGGCGGCGGGGCCGGCCGATGCGGGGTCGGCGAGAAACCGGTGGAGGATGGCCGGAAGATCGAGCCGGCGCAGCACGCCCGACACTTCCGCGTCGGTGAACACATGGCTGGCGACGAAGCGTCCGAGCGCCTGGCCCAGGCGTTCCTTCTGGCGGGGAATGATCGCGGTGTGCGGGATCGGTAGGCCGAGTGGGTGGCGGAACAGCGCCGTCACCGCGAACCAGTCGGCGATGCCGCCGATGAACCCCGCCCGCGCGGCGTTGCCGAGCAAGCCGGCGGGCCAGCCGCCGCCCCAGTGCGCGGGCAGCGCGAAGCTTCCCAAGGTAAGCGCGGCCATCAGCAGGAGGAGCGCCGTGGCGAAGGCTTTGTGGCGCATCAGGGTGCGGCGTAGTGCGGCGTCGGGATCGGGTTCGCTCATGTACCGTACTTCATAGAGGGCCCGGCGCGCGGGCGCACCTGGGACGGGCGGCGCAGACCGGACCGCGGCGGCCTGCTATGCTGCGGCGTGGTTCACGAGGCGCAGCAGCACCGGGACGACCCCGGCCAGCCGCGGCCCGGCGCCGCGGGTCAGCCCCCATTGCGGCTCGACCGGCACTGGCTGCGCTCGGTGCTGGCGACCCTGGGGCTGGTCGCGCTGGTTGCCGGCGCGATCGGCGGCGGCTGGGGATTCACCCTGTCGGCGCTCGCGGTCTTCGGCGTGGGTTTCGGCTTTTTCTACCTGCTGTTTCCGGGCGGGGCGCATTTCGGCGTGACGGTGGCGAATTTCCTTGCCGTCTATGCCTGCCTGTTCGTGTTCTTCCGGCAGGCCAATTTTCCCGCCGCCTCGCATGCCGCCTCGATCGTCGGGCTAATCCTGCCGGTGGGTGGGTTCCTGATCGGCTGCCTGGCGCGGCGGCGACAGATACTGGCGATCATCCGCACCCGCCGGCCGCGCGACTTCGCGCATTTGCCGCGGCTGATGCGGTGGCTGGGCGGCACCCTGGCGGTGGGCGCGCTCTCTTTCGCTCTGCCGCGGTTCGCGCTGGGGCCGGGCGCGCAGGGACTGCTGCTGGTGGGCGCGATGGCGGCGATCACCGGGTTCGTCGCCGTGTCCGTGCGCGACGTGGTGGTGGTGCTGCGCGACGTGGCGGTGATCTTCGAGAACGTGACGGCAAGGCTGGATCGGCTGCTGATCCCGATGCTGGCGTTCCTGACCTTCTACGGCCTGCTGGTGGTGGTGTTCGGCTGCCTGTACCGCATTGCCGACCTGACGTCCCCGCTGCCGCAATTCGCGCTGCACGGCGCACCGGCGCGGATCGATTTCGCCGACGCGCTCTATTACAGCGTGGCGGCGATCACGACGCTCGGCATCGGCGACATCACGCCGGCGGCGCCGCTGGTGCGCGCCCTGACCGGGGTAGAGGTGGTGGCCGGCGTGCTGATGCTGCTGTTCGGCTTCAGCGAGATCATGCGCGCCCGCGGCGGTGCGCCGTAGCAGTCAGAAGGGGGCGATCAGATCGGGCGCACGATTCCCGGCCGGGGCGTAACGGCGTGTTCCTTCAGCACCTGCTCCCCGGTGGGGTCGATCTCCTTCAGCACCACGTCGTAGCCCCAGAGGTCCGCCAGGTGCTGCAGCACGGCACGGGCGTCCTTCTCCTCGAGCAGCACGCGATTGAGCGCGCGATGGTGCAGGACGAGCTTGCGGTCGCCGTCGAGATCGACGTCGACCACCTGGATGTCCGGCAGGGTCCAGGCGACGTCGTATTGCCGCGCCAGCGCGCGCTGGATCTTGCGGTAGCCGCGTTCGTCGTGGATCGCCTGCACGGTGCAGGTGCGGGTCCTCCGCGTCGTCCAGCACGTGGAACAGGCCGAACTGGCGGATCAGGCGCGGGCTGAGGAACTGCAGGATGAAGCTTTCGTCGCGGTAGTTGGCCCAGACGTCGCGCAGCACCGCCATCTCGTCGCCGCTGCCGGCGATGGCGGGGAACCACTGCGGTCCTCCGCGGTCGGGCTCGTGCAGATGCGCGCGATGTCCTGCATCATCGCGAAGCCGAGCGCGTAGGGGTTGATGCCGGAGTAGCGCGGGTCGTCGAACTCGGGCTGGAACACCACGTTGGTGTGCGAGTGCAGGAACTCGACCATCGCGCCGTCGGTGAGCAGGCCCTTCTCGTGCAGCCGGTTCATGATCCGGTAGTGCACGAAGGTGGCGCAGCCCTCGTTCATCACCTTGGTCTGGCGCTGCGGGTAGAAATACTGCGCGATCTGGCGCACGATGCGCAGGATCTCGCGCTGCCAGGGCTGCCAGGCGCGGCGCGGTCTTCTCCAGGAAGTAGAGCATGTTCTCCTGCGGCAGTTGCAGCAGCGCGCGGCGGCGTTCCCCCGCGGTGGGGTCCTTGTGCGCGTTGCTCTTGCCCGGCACGGTGCGCCAGAGGTCGTTGAACACGGACTCGTCGTAGGCGCGGCGTTCGCGCTCGCGCCGCTCCTCGCCGCGCAGGTCGATCGCGCGCGGGCGCGGGTAGCGGTGGACGCCGTGGCGTCATCAGCGCGTGCGCGGCATCCAGCAGGCGCTCGACCGCGGCCTCGCCGTAGCGCTCCTCGCATTCGGCGATGTAGCCGCGGGCGAACACCAGGTAGTCGAGGATGCCGTCGGCGTCGGTCCACTGCCGGAACAGGTAGTTGTTCTTGAAGAAGTGGTTGTGGCCGAAGGCCGCGTGCGCGATCACCAGCGCCTGCATCGTCGCGGTGTTCTCCTCCATGAGGTAGGAGATGCAGGGGTTGGAGTTGATGACGATCTCGTAGGCCAGGCCCTGCATGCCCGCGCGGTACAGCGCCTCGTTGCGGGCGAACTGCTTGCCGAACGACCAGTGCTGGTAGAACAGCGGCATGCCGATCGAGGAATAGGCGTCCAGCATCTGCTCGGTGCTGATCATCTCGATCTGGTTGGGATAGACATCGAGGCCGAGCTCGCCGAGCGCGATCTGCTCGATCGCCTCGTAGGCGCGCTGGACGGTGGAGAATTCCCAGTCGGCGCCTTCGAACAGCGGGCGGGTGCGGGGTCGCGAGCGGTCATGCGGGATCGGCTCCGGCGTGCGGCCTGCTTGCGGGCGAACAGCTCGCGGAACACCGGGTAGATGTCGCGCCGGTGGCTGACCTTGCGCATCGCCATCGGCGCGCCGCTGCGCACGATCTCGGCGTAGGTCTGCCACAGGTCGCTGTCGCGGCGGATGAAGCCCGGCGGGAAATGTTCCGCATTCGCGGCCGACCTCCAGATAGGCGAAGTACTGGCACGACCGGCAGGATCGCGTCGGTCAGCAGCTCGCGCGGTGCGCTCGTTGTCGCTGGCGGTGTTGTCGCCGTCCGAGGCCTGGGCGGCGTAGATGTTCCACGCGTCCGGGCTGTAGCGCTCGCGTCGACCACTCCGCGCATCTCCTCCAGCGCGGTGGACACCACGGTGCCGCCGGTCTCGCGGGAGTGGAAGAACGTGTCCTCGTCCACCTCCTGCGCCTGGTGGGTGTGGCGGATGAACACCACGTCGACGTGCTCGTAGCGGCGCGTCAGGAACAGGTAGAGCAGCATGAAGAAGCGCTTGGCCAGGTCCTTCATGTGCTCGGTCATCGAGCCGGAGACGTCCATCAGGCAGAACATCACCGCCTGGGCCACCGGCTTCGGATGCGCGCTCGAACCGCTTGTAGCGCACGTCGAGCGGGTCGATGTAGGGGATCAGCGCTCGGCGCGGCGCAGCTTGCGCTGCAGCTCTGCCTCGCAGCGCCATGCGCCGTTCGTCGATCCGGCCGTCGTCGCGCAGCGCGGCGATCTCGCTCGCGCAGCGCCTGCGATCTCGCTCCGGCTTCGGCCGGCGCAGCGCGATGCGGCGCGACAGGCGTTGCGCACGGTGCGCAGCAGCGCGAGGTTCGCCGGCGAGCCGGTCGACCGAATAGCCGGCGCGGTCCCAGCTCAGCGCTTTCGGCATCCGACCACCCGGCGCTTGGCGAGGTCGGGCAGTTCCAGGTCTTCGAGGAAGAGGTCGAGGAACTCGTCGCGCGACAGGGCGAAGCCGAAATCGTCCTCGCCCTCGCCGTCCGGGCTGCCTTCCGCTCCGCCGCCGCCGCCGCCGCCGGGCGGCCGCGGGATCGTGTCGCCCGCGCACGTACTCCTTGTTGCCCGGCAGCACGTGGTCGCGCACGCCGCCCGCGCGGCCGCGGCGGAACACCGGTTCGTGCACGCCCTGCGCGGGCAGCGACGACCTCGCCGCCCTCGTCCGCGTCCTTGATGCCGCGGCTGGCCGGCGCTTTCGTGCACCGCCTTGCGGATCTGCGCTTTGGCGCGGCGCATGAAGCGCTGGCGGTTGGCGAGGCTTCTTGCCGCCGGGATTGAGCCGCCGATCGACGATGTGCATAAGGCGCGCGGGTCCCCTGCGGGTTGGGTCCGGACTAGCCGGCCTGCTTGACGCGCATGTACCACTCGCACCAGCCGGCGCACCTGCTGCTCCGTGTAGCCGCGCGCGACCATGCGGCTCGACGAAGTCCTCGTGCTTCTTCTCGGTCGTCGCCGTCCTTCTTGGCGTCGAAGCTGATCACCGGCAGCAGTTCCTCGGTGTTGGAGAACATCTTCTTCTCGATCACCGCGCGCAGCTTCTCGTAGCTGGTCCAGGACGGGTTCTTGCCGTCGTTGTTGGCCCGCGCGCGCAGCACGAAGTTGACCACCTCGTTGCGGAAGTCCTTCGGGTTGGCGATGCCGGCCGGCTTCTCGATCTTCTCCAGCTCCTCGTTGAGCAGCTCGCGGTCGAGCATCTCGCCGGTGTCGGGGTCCGGAACTCCTGGTCCTGGATCCAGCAGTCGGCGTAGGTGACGTAGCGGTCGAAGATGTTCTGGCCGTACTCGGAGTAGCGATCTCCAGGTAGGCCGTCTGGATCTCCTTGCCGATGAACTCGGCGTAGCGCGGCGCCAGCTCGCCCTTGATGAAGCCCAGGTAGCGCTTCTCGGTCTCGGCCGGGAACTGCTCGCGCTCGATCTGCTGCTCCAGCACGTACATCAGGTGCACCGGGTTGGCGGCGATCTCGGTCGTGTCGAAGTTGAAGACGTCGCGACAGGATCTTGAAGGCGAAGCGGGTGGAGACGCCGTTCATGCCTTCGTCGACGCCGGCGTAGTCGCGGTATTCCTGCAGGTCTTGGCCTCGGGATCGGTGTCCTTCAGGTTCTCGCCGTCGTAGACCCGCATCTTGGAGATAGATGCGTGGAGTTCTCCGGCTCCTTCAGGCGCGACAGCACGGAGAACTGGGCCATCATCTCCAGCGTGTCCGGGCGCGCAGGGCGCCTCGGCCAGCGACGGAGCTGCGCAGCAGCTTCTCGTAGATCTTGACTCTCCTCGGTGACCCGCAGGCAGTACGGCACCTTGACGATGTAGATGCGGTCGAGGAAGGCCTCGTTGTTGCGGTTGTTCTTGAAGCGTCTGCCACTCCGCCTCGTTGCGAGTGCGCCAGGATGATGCCGTCGAACGGGATGGCGCCGAAGCCCTCGGTGCCCTTGTAGTTGCCCTCCTGCGTCGCGGTCAGCAGCGGGTGCAGCATCTTGATCGGCGCCTTGAACATCTCGACGAATTCGAGCAGGCCCTGGTTGGCCAGGCACAGGCCGCCGGAGTAGCTGTAGGCGTCCGGATCGTTCTGCGCGTAGCGTCTCCAGCTTGCGGATGTCGACCTTGCCGACCAGCGAGGAGATGTCCTGGTTGTTCTCGTCGCCCGGCTCGGTCTTGGCGATGCGCGATCTGGCGCAGCACGCGAGGGCATGCAGCTTGACCACCCGGAAGCTGGTGATGTCGCCGCCGAACTCGTCGCAGCCGCTTGACCGCCCACGGGCTCATGATGCCGGTCAGGTAGCGGCGCGGGATGCCGTAGTCGGTCCTCCAGCAGCCGCGCCGTCCTCGCTCGGGATCGAACAGGCCGAGCGGGCTCGAACATCGGGCTCACCGGCGCGCCCTTGAGCGCGTAGAACGGCACGTTCTCCATCAGCGCCTTGAGCCGCTCGGCGAGCGAGGACTTGCCGCCGCCCACCGGGCCGAGCAGGTAGAGGATCTGCTTGCTCTCCTCCAGCCCCTGCGCGGCGTGGCGGAAGAAGGAGACGATCTGCTCGATCGCCTCCTCCATGCCGTAGAACTCGGCGAACGCCGGGATAGACCCGGATGGTCCGGTTGACGAAGATGCGGCCAAGGCGCGGGTCCTTGCGCGTGTCCACCATCTCCGGCTCGCCGATCGCGGCGAGCATGCGCTCGGCCGCGGTGGCGTACATCATCGGATCGTCGCGGCAGGCTTCCAGATACTCCGCGAGCGTCAGGTCGGCTTCGCGGTGCGCCTCGAAGTTGCGCGCGTAGGTTGCGAAAACGTCATCGAGCGAGTGCATCGGCCGCTCCGTGTATGAGGGAAACACCTCGCGCCTTCATGCAAGATGGGCGCAAACGTAGCTGATTGACCCGGAGTCGCGAGAGTTTTTTTTGTGTGTGGCGTGCAGGCCGCGGCCGGCGCGGGAAACCCGCGGCGCAGGCGGACGGGCGGACGACGGCGGAGGGATGGGGACGGCGCTGCATGACGGAGCGTCTCCGGGACGGGTGGCAGGCATGGAATGAAATGCCGCTCCCATGGCAAGACTACGATCGCATTCCTAAAAATTGATTAACCGGACGCCCGGTCGGCGCAGTTCCGACAGCAGGCTTGCGGTCGTTTCTACCGATGCGGCCGTGCCCCGCATCGCAGGCGGCAATCGCTCGGTCCCGAAGCGGTACCTGCCACTTGTTTGGGCGAACCCGGCGCACCGACGGCCGATCCGCGCAAACCAGTGGACAAAACCGGCGGCCAATGCTGGGATCGGCCGCAGGCGCAGTGCGCCCGAGGGAGGCCAGCCATGGCGTCACCAACGAAACCCGGTCCAGCCACAGCCGCTCACAAATCGTTGCCGCGGGCAGTCGCCGCGGCTCCCCCCGGGCCCGACGAGGAAATGCGCCGCCTGCTGCGCGAAGCCGCCTGGACCCGCATGTTCGGCAAGGCCGGCGCCAGGAACCCGTTCGCCCGCCGCAGCCGGTAGCCGCAGCCGCCCGGCACCGAAACCGCCGGATCAGCGCCCGACCGCACCTGCGGATCGCCCCATCCGGGCGACTATCCGCGGCCCGCAAAATCGGGCCGGTGCTCTGACGCATCTCGAATCATCTGTTCGCGTCAGGGCAGGAGCAGGCATATTTCCTCTCCGGGCGTGAAAAAACAATCGAGCTTGTGAAAGAACGCCCGTTGTCATTGCTCGGGTTTTCAGGTGATTTTGGCGGCTGACGGGCATTCTTTCACAAACTCTCAGGCGACCTCGGGATGCGCGCCGAGCCGCGCCATCCGGCGGGCGGTGCGCAGCAGGAACTGCCGGTCCTCGTCCGCGCATTCCCGGTAAAGCCGCAGCAGCGCCAACTCGTCCCCGCTTGCCGCCAGCGCCGGGGCGCGTTTGTCGTCGCCGTGCATCAGGAATTCCACGCCAACCTCCAGCGCACCGGCGATCGCCGCCAGATGCGTGGTGAGCTGACCGGCCCGCCCGGTTTCCCACTGGGCCACCGCACTGCGCGACACACCGATGGCGGCGGCCAGCGCCTCCTGGGTCAGGCCGCGCTCCTGGCGGGCAGATCGGATACGGCGGCCGATGTCGACCTGCATGTCCATAGGCTCCCCATACGTCAGAATGACTAACGAGAGCAAGGGAAATCCGCGCTCCACGTTATAGAGCTTGACATCACAACGTCAGAAGGAATAACAGACAGACGTTAGTTCCTGTTTTGTTCGAACGTCGGAGGCCATGCCCCATGCCCAAGAAACTCGCCTGGACCGACGCCCAGGATGCCCAGCTCCGCCGCCTCCGTGCGGAAGGCGCCAACTGGGACAGCATTGCCGCCCTCTTCGGCGTCACCTGCTGGGCGGCGATCGAACGTGGTCGGCGCATCGGCGCCCGCCTGCCGCCTGCCGATTTCGTCCCCTCGCCCGAAGACCCCGGGCGCGATCCGCTGCCCCCCGGCCACCCGCACAGTTGGGGCGCCATCACCGCCGGCACCGTCCTCGAGGGCGTGCCCTACCCGCTGCCGGTTTTTGTCCCCTGAGCGCCCCCGACCGGCCTCTTTCCCCATTTCCCCAGCCACAGGACCCGCTTCAGATGCAGCAGATTTTCGACGCCGACAGCGCCGCCTTGCCCGCGATCGATGCCGCCTACGTGATCTGGCGGCTGGAGGAGGCCGGGGCCACCTTGCTTGCGCTGCCGGCCTCCGGCTGGTCCACCGGGCTGCGCTCCAGCACGCTCGACATCGTGCGCAGCGCCGCCGAGAGCTATGGCTGGACCGAGGGGAGGTTGCGCCCGCCGGTGCCCTCGGCGGCCAAGATCACGCGCATGGACGTGGCCCTCGGGTGGATCGCGCATATCCCGCTCGACCGCTACGTGCTGCGCCGCATCGTCGGCGCCCGCAGCCTCGTGCATCCGATCACCGAGCGCCACCTGTTCCCCTGGCGCCGGCTGGGCGGGGTGCTGGGCGCGGACCACAAGGCGGTGCAGCGCTGGCACAAGGAGGGGATCGCGCTCATCGTGGCGGCCTTGGCCCAGTCGGCTTCGGCCCAGTCGGCTCCGGCCCAGTCGGCCGTGGGCGGAACGGCCGGCTGCGTGGAGCGACGTCAGCCCAATACGGAGGCGACGAAGCGCAGCAGGTCGTCTTCGGTTGGGGGTTTCTCCACTGTCCGCGCGACCCCCAGTGCCGCGGCCTGCGCCGCGATCGCCGGCGTGGGAGAGCCGGTGATCAGCAAAACCGGCAGCCTGTCCCCCGCCGCACGCAGCCGTGCGACCAGTTCAAGTCCGGTCACCAGCGGCATATGATGATCGAGGATCAGCCCGGCCAGACCGGCATGATCGCGGCGGGCCTCGAAATCCTTGGCCGAGTCGAACGTGGCTGCGGGGTAGCCCGAGACGTCCAACAGGAAGTGCAGCGAGTCGCGCACCGCAGGATCGTCATCGACGATCCCGATGTGGCGAACGACGTGCTGCGGGGGACCCTCGGGCGGCAGGGCGGTCAAGACCAGGTTCCGATGCGAGATGAGTCAGCCAAGGCCGGGTTCCAACGAGACGGGCGGTGAGAGGGGGCGACAAGGATGAGGCAACGCCATTTCGTACCGCCTGCGCGTTGACACAGATCAAGGATCAGCGCCTCCGACGCATCGAAACGCCATTTTATTGCCCACGCGGGCTCGTGAGCGTGCCCGCGCCGGTGCAGTCCCGGCGGCTCGCAGCAGGTCCCGATACTCCCGGTCGCGCGCAACACCAAACGGCCGCGGCGTCCGGCATCGGAAATGCTGGCGAACCCATCTGCGAGGTCACCGGCCCGTTGACCGCCCGTGCTTGCCGACACGCCGGCCGCGACGGTCGGCGGATGGGCGGCGCGCCGTCGGGTACGCCCGACCCCCATCCCGCCGGGGCGGGCCGCCAGGCTCGTGCCTGGCGTTCCGCGCGCGTCCCGCGATCAGCCGCCCGCGACCAGGGCTGCGAGCGCGTCGCCCACTTCCGCGGTGCCGGCCTGGCCGCCCATGTCCCGGGTGCGCGGACCGCCCTCGCGCAGCAAGGTTTCGATCGCGGCCACGATCGCAGCACCCGCAGCGGCTTCTCCCAGATGTTCGAGCATCAGCCCGGCCGACCAGATCTGGCCGATCGGGTTGCAGATGTGCTTGCCCGCGATATCCGGCGCCGAGCCGTGCACGGGCTCGAACATGGAGGGGAAGATGCGCTCGGGGTTGATGTTCGCCGAAGGGGCGATGCCGATCGAGCCGGCGACTGCGGGGCCGAGGTCGGACAGGATGTCGCCGAACAGGTTCGATCCCACCACCACATCGAACCAGTCCGGGTGCTGCACGAAATGCGCGGTCAGGATGTCGATATGGTACTGGTCGGTGCGCACCCCGGGGTAGGCCCGGCCCAGCGCGGCGAAGCGCTCGTCCCAGTAAGGCATCGTGAAGGTGATGCCGTTCGACTTGGTGGCCGACGTCAGGTGGCGCTTCGGCCGGGAGGCGGCGAGTTCGAAGGCGAAGCGCAGCACCCGGTCGACGCCGTGGCGGGTGAACACGGATTGCTGGGTGACGAACTCGCGGTCCGTGCCCTCGAACATCCGCCCGCCGACCGAGGAATATTCGCCCTCGGTGTTCTCGCGCACCACGTAGAAGTCGATATCGGCCTCGGTGCGGCCGGCGAGCGGGGTGCGCACGCCCGGCATCAGCTTGCAGGGGCGGAGGTTCACGTACTGGTCGAAGCCGCGGCGGATCGGGATCAGCAGGCCCCAGAGCGAGACATGGTCCGGCACGTCGGGCCAGCCCACGGCGCCGAGCAGGATGCTGTCGGACTGGCGGAGCCGGTCCATCCCGTCGGCCGGCATCATGGCGCCGGTTTTCTTGTAGGTCTCGCAGGACCAGTCGTAGGGGGCGAGGTCGAGGACGAAGCCGAACCGCGACGCCGCGGCGTCGAGCACTTTCAGGGCTTCGGGAACGGTTTCCTTGCCGATGCCGTCGCCGGGGATGACGGCGATGCGGTGTGTGCGCGCCACGCTTCGTACTCCTGCTGCGATTACGGCGCGCACAAGAGCGCGGATCAGGCTTGCGGCCAAGGGGGGCGCAGGTCAGGCCAAGCTGCGTGCCGGCGCGACCGGCCCGTAGGTTCCGGGCTGGTCGGGCAGCGGCACCAGCCGGTCCGTCACGCCGAGCACCGTCTCCGCCCCGCCGAGATAGAGCACCCCGTCCGGCGCAAGCTGGCGCGCAACCGCCGCCAGCACCCGCGCCTTCGTCGGCGGGTCGAAATAGATCAGCACGTTGCGGCAGAACACCACGTCGAACCGGCCGAGCGGGCCGGGATCGTCGAGCAGGTTCCATTCGCGGAACGTGACCGCCGCGCGCAGCACCTCGGAGATGCGCCAGTTCTGCTCCTCCTTGCGGAAATGCCGGACCAGCATCTGCACCGGCAGGCCGCGCTGCACCTCGAACTGCGAGTAGAGCCCCTCGCGGGCGCGCATCAGCGGCTCGCGGGCGAGATCGGTGCCGAGGATCTCCACCCGCCGATCGCCCAGGAGGGGACGGAGATCGGCCACGATCATCGCCAGCGAATAGGCTTCCTGACCGGTGGAGGCCGCTGCGGACCACACGCGCAGCGGCGTGCCGGCCGGGCGCGCGGCATGCAGCCGGGGCAGCGCCAGGGTGCGGAAATGGAGGAAGGGCTTGGTGTCGCGGAAAAAGAGGCTCTCGTTCGTGGTCATCGCCTCGACCACGTCGCGGACCAGCCGCTCGCCGCCGGGGGCGCGCAGCCTGGCGGCGAGGGCGGCCAGGTTGGGCAGCTTCTCCCGCCGCGCGATCGGGCCGAGCCGGGAATCGAGCAGATAGATCTTGTCGGGCCCGATCACGAGGCCGGAACGCGCACGCAACAGCTCGGCCAGGGTGTCGAACGCGGCCTGCGGCAAGGAGGCGCCGACGTTCGCGGCGCTCACGGCCGCCCGCTCCGCAGGAGTTCGAGCAGCCGCGGCGCCAGGCGCGGCAGCGGCAGGACCGCATGGCACAGCCCGGCCTGGGCGATGGCCCCGGGCATGCCCCAGACGACGCTGGTGGCTTCGTCCTGGGCGACCGCGGTGCCGCCGGCCGCGACCACCGCACGCGTGCCGGCCAGGCCGTCGTGGCCCATGCCGGTGAGCATGGCGACCAGCACCCGTCCCTGGGCGGCGGCGGCGGCGCTTTCGAGCATGGGATCGACGGCGGGACGGCAGTAGTTCACCGGCGGCGCGTCGGAAAGCCGCGTGCGCAGGCCCGCGGCTGGGCCGGCCTCGATCAGGAGGTGGCGGTTGCCCGGCGCCAGGTAGATGCGGCCCGGCAGCATCGGCGCCTGGTCCGTGGCCTCCGTGCAGGGCAGGCCGCCGAGCGCGGTGATATGGGTGGCCAGCATGGCGGTGAAGGCGGGCGGCATATGCTGCGTGATCGCCACCGGCACCGGCACGTCGCGTCCCAGCCCGGTGATGAGCGCGAGCAGCGCCTGCGGCCCGCCGGTGGAACTGCCGATCGCGAGCAGATGCGGCGTGCGGGCGGGCGGCGGGCGCGGCGGGGCGGGGGGGGCACCGGGGGCGCTTGCGGCGCGCGGCTGCGGCCCGCAAGCGGCGGCCCGGCGCAGCCGCGCGAGCCCCTTCACCTTCGCCACCAGCTCGTCGCGAAACACCGCATCGCCGAGCGGCCCGATCGCCGAGGGCTTCGGGATGTAGTCCGCCGCGCCCAGCCGCAGCGCCCGCAGCGCGATATCCGCCCCGCGGGTGGTGAGGGTGGAGGCCATGACGATCCGCACGCCGGGATCGACCGCGAGCAGCAGCGGCAGCGCGGCGATCCCGTCCAGCACCGGCATTTCGATGTCGAGCACGATCACGTCGACCGGGGTCCGGCGCAGGCTCTCCACCGCGTCGCGCCCGTTGGCGGCGCGCGCGACCACGCGGATCGCCGGATCGGCTTCCAGCGCGCGGGCGATGGCGCCGCGGATCACCGCGGAATCGTCGCAGATCATCACCCGAGCCGACGGCACGACGGAAGGGGTGGTCACGCGAGCCCGGCCTCGGCGAATTTGCCGAGCAGGATGTCGGCGTCGAACGGCTTCATGATGTATTCCTGGGCGCCGGCTTCCAGCGCCTGGGCGATGAAGCTCATTTCGGTCTCGGTGGTGCAGAACAGGACCACCGGATGGTCGGGACCGAATTCGGCGCGCAGCGCGCGCAGGAATTCGAGCCCGTTCATCACCGGCATGTTCCAGTCGAGCAGCACCCCGTCCGGCAGTGCGGTTCGGCAGGCGTCCAGCGCCTTGGCTCCGTCCTCGGCCTCGGTCACGGTGAAGTCGTTCGCCTCCAGGATGCGCCGGGCGAGCTTGCGCACCACGCGGCTGTCATCGACCACCAGGCAGCTCCGGCTCATGTTCGCACCGTGCCTGTTCCTTCCGGAAGACGGATCGTGCCGGGGCGGATAACGGCGGGACGGATCACGCCGGAACGGCCACGGCGAGCAGCCGGGCCACGTCGAGCACGACCAGCAGCCGGCCCTCCAGGCGATAGACGCCCTGGCAATGTTCGGCCCATTCGGCGGGCAAGGTCGGCGGGCTGTGCTCGAAGGCGCTGGCGGGCAGGTTCATCACTTCGGCGACCTGATCGACCAGGAAGGCATAGAGCTCGCCGCCCTGTTCGGTGACCACCGACATCCGCCGCGTCTCCGGCGGCGCCGGGGGCAGGCGCAGCCGGCGCCGCAGGTCGATCGCGGTCACGATGCGCCCGCGCAGGTTGAGGCTGCCGGCGACGTCGGGCGGCGCGAGCGGGATGCGCGCGATCGCCTGATCGCCCAGCACGTCGCGCACCGCCAGCACCGGGATGCCGCAGAGCTGGCCGGCCAGGATCAGGGTGAGGAACTGGCGTTCGTTCTGCGGATCTTCGGTTGCCCCGGGGGCCGCCGTGGGGGTCGCCGCCGGGCGCCGGTCGAGAACGGTCTCGCTCATGCCGTGATCTCCCTGCCGGGGCGTGGCGCGGCGGCGGGCTCCGGCTGCCTGGCATGTGCCGCCCCGTTGGTGGGATCGGGCGCGGCCAGCGCGGCGCGCAGGGTGGCGAGCAGTGCGTCGCGGTCGAATTTCGCCACGTGATCGGTGAACCCCGCGGCCAGCGCGGTGGCGCGGTCCGCGGCCGTGGCCCGGCCCGACAGGGCGATCAGCGGCAGGCCCGCCCAGGCGCCGCCGGCGCGCAGGGTGCGGGCCAGTTCGAAACCGTTCATGTCCGGCATCTCGATATCGGACACCACGGCGGCGAACCGCGCGCCGGCATCGCGCAGGCGCAGCGCCTCGGCGGCCGAGCTGGCGGCCACCACCTCGAAGCCGGCGGCGGCGAGCGCCGGCACCAGCAGGGCGCGGAAGAAGTCGCTGTCCTCCACCGCGAGCAGCCGCGGCGGCGCGCCGCGCGCAGCGTCCGGGCGGAACCAGTCGCCGAAGGCGCGGGTGAGCCAGTAGCCGGTGTCGATCACGTCGGTCGCGTGCCCGGCAATCACGGCGGTGCCGAGCAGCCCGGGCCGGGCGGCGCCGAGCTCGATCGTCAGTTTGTCCTCCACCACGTCGATGATCGCATCGACCAGCAGCCCCATGCTGCGGTCGCCGTCGGCGAACACCAGCGCCGGGTGCTGCGCGCGGTCCGGATTGACCGCGCCCGACAGCGGCAGCAGCGGCATCAGCCGGCCACGGTACTGGGTGGCGAGTGCGTCGCCGCAGCGTTCGATCCGTTCGCGCGGAATTTCCTCGAGCCGCGCGACCAGCGCGAGCGGCACCGCCATCGGCGGCGCGTCCGCATCGCCGGCGCGGAACAGCAGGATCGCATTGCGCTCGTTCGAATGTTGCGCCGCCTCGACCGGGGCGGCGGCGCCCACGCGGCTGTCGGCGGCGCCGGCGCCGGTGGCGCGCGCGATGCCGCTCGGGTCCAGAATCATGATGACCGAGCCGTCGCCCAGGATCGTGTTGCCGCTGAACATCGTCACGTGGCGCAGGATCGGCGCCACCGGTTTGACCACGATCTCCTCGGTGTCGAACACGCGATCGACGATCAGGCCGAGCAGGGTCGCGCCGATCTGGGTCACGACGATCGTCGGCGGTTCCCCGCCGGCGGTCCCGCCGTCGAGCTGCAGCAGCTCCTTCAGGCTGACCAGCGGCAGCAGCCGGTCGCGCAGGCGCAGGACCGGGGTCTCGTTGATCCGTTCGATCACGCCTCCCTGTTCCGCCGCCGCCCCCCCCGCCGCGGCGGCGACGCCGGCACGCACCAGTTCGGCGACGCTTGTTTGCGGGATCGCGAACCGCTCCCCGCCGGCTTCCAGGATCAGGGCGGAGACGATCGCGAGCGTGAGCGGGATCTTGATGGTGAAGGTGGTGCCGGCGCCGGCGACGCTGCGCAGCTCGATCGTGCCCCCGATCCGCTCGATATTGGTGCGGACCACGTCCATCCCGACGCCGCGGCCGGAGACGGCGGTGACCGCGGCGGCGGTGGAGAACCCGGGGCGGAAGATGAAGCGCTGGATCTGCGCGTCCGTCATGCCGGCAAGCTCGGCCTCGGTGGCGAGCCCCTGCGCCACCACCTTGGCGCGGATGCGATCGACCGGCAGCCCGCGGCCGTCGTCGGCGATCTCGATGATGATGTGCCCGCCCTCGTGGAAGGCGGTCAAGGTGATCCGCCCGGCGTCCGGCTTGCCGGCGGCCCGGCGTTGCGCCGTGGATTCCAGCCCGTGGTCGGCGGAGTTGCGGACCATGTGCGTCAGCGGGTCCTTGATCAGCTCCAGCACCTGTCGGTCGAGCTCGGTCTCCGCGCCCAGCATGACGAGGTCGATCTTCTTGCCGAGCTCGTGGGCGAGGTCGCGCACCACCCGCGGCAGCTTGTTCCAGGCGTTGCCGATCGGCTGCATCCGCGTCTTCATCACCCCTTCCTGCAGATCGGAGGTGATGTGCGACAGCCGCTGCAGCGGCACGGTGAAGGCGCTGTTCTCCTGCGTGCGCGCGAGCTGCAGGAGCTGGTTGCGGGTGAGCACGAGCTCGCTCACGAGGGTCATGAGGTCGTCGAGTACGTCGACGCCGACACGGATGGTCTGTGCGGCTCCGACCGGCGCGGCGGCGGCGGCCGGGGCGGCTTCGGCGCCGGCGCGCGGGCTGGCACCGGCCGCCGGCTCCGCGGCCTCGGCTGGCGCCTCCGGCATCGCTGCCTCGGGCGCTCCCGCTACCACCGGCTCCGGCGCCCCCGCTACCACCGCCTCCGGCTTCGGGGCCGCCGCGGCGGGCGTCGTGATCGGCACGGAGGTGGCAGACGGTTCCGTGCGGGCCGGTGCCGGCGTCTCGCCCTCGGCGGCACGGTCCAGGGCGGCGATCAGGGGGCCGTCTTCGCCCGCCTGTTCGGTGCCGGTGGCGGCGAGGTCGGCGACGATGAGCTTGATCCGGTCCAGCGCCTCCAGCACCAGGCTCACCAGGGCCGGGGTGGCGCGCAGGCTGCCGTCGCGCATCCGGCTCAGCACGTTCTCGCCCGCGTGCGCCACTTTTTCGAGCCGCGGCAGGCCGAGGAAGCCGCAGGTGCCCTTGATCGTGTGCACCAGGCGGAAAATGCCGGACAAGGTCTCCCCGTCCTCGGGCGTGGTCTCGAGCCGCACCAGCGCCACGTCGAGCTCGGCGATGTTCTCGTTGGTCTCGGTCAGGAACTCGGCGAGCAGGTCGTCCATCGCGCGTCCTCGTGGGGCTTCGGGCCGGTCGATGCTGCGCGGGGAACCACCAACAAAGGGTAAACCCGCCGTCGCCCCGTGCCGGCCCGCAAAGCTGAACGGGACGTCGGCGCGCAGGGTACGCCTGGCCGGCCGCGCGCCCGCACGTGTACGCACGCCCCCCGCCCCTTGCGGAACCGGGCCGGAGCGGGCAAAGCGCGGGCAGGGACAGGACAGGTGCCGTCGCCATGGGCTCCGCGCTCGCCAGCAAGACCGCCTTCGTCACCGCCGCCGGGCAGGGGATCGGTCGCGCCATCGCGCCGCGCGCTCGCCGCCGAGGGCGCCGCGGTGATCGCCACCGACGTCGACCGAGGCCAAGCTGCGCGACATCGCCGGCGGGCCGATCCGCACCGCGACGCTCGACGTGCTGCGCGCCGACGACATCGCCCGCGCCGCCGCCGACGCCGGGCCGATCGACATCCTGTTGCAACTGCGCCGGCTTCGTCCACCAGGGCAGCATCCTCGACGCCACCGAAGACGAATGGACGTTCGCCTTCGACCTCAACGTGCGTTCCATGTTCCGCACGATGCGCGCCTTCCTGCCGGGCATGCTGGCGCGCGGCAACGGCGCGATCGTCAACATCGCCTCGGTCGCGAGCAGCGTGAAGGGCGTGCCGAACCGCGCGCTCTACGGCGCCAGCAAGGCGGCGGTCATCGGCCTGACGAAATCGGTGGCGGCGGACTACGTGACGCGCGGCGTGCGCTGCAACTGCATCTGCCCCGGCACGGTGGCAGACGCCGAGCCTCGACGAGCGCATCGCCGCCAACGCCGCCGCAGGCGGCTCGTTGGACGCGGCGCGCGCGGCCTTCGTCGCCCGCCAGCCGATGGGCCGGCTCGGCACCGCCGAGGAGATCGCGGCGCTCGCGGTCTACCTCGCGTCCGACGACGCCGGCTTCATCACCGGCCAGGCGGTGGTGATCGACGGCGGCATGACCCTGTAACGAACGGCTGCGCCGCCGCTGCATCCGACCAGACCAGAGGGAGAAATCGCATGAAACTGCTGCGCTACGGCCCCGCCGGCGCCGAGAAGCCCGCGCTGCTCGACGCCGCCGGCGACATCCGCTGCCTCGCCGGCGGTGGTGCGCGACATCGACGGCTTCGCGCTGTCGCACGCCGCGCTCGACATGATCGCGCGCGATCGACCCGAAGACGCTGCCGAAGGTGACCGGCAACCCGCGCATCGGCCCCTGCGTGGCCCGCCCCGTCAACTACGTCTGCATCGGCCTCAACTACGCCGACCATGCCGCCGAAACCGGCGCAGCCGGTGCCCAAGGAGCCGATCGTGTTCCTGAAGTCGCTCGGCGCCTTCTCCGGCCCCGAACGACGACGTGCGCCTGCCGCGCGGCTCGACCAAGCTCGACTGGGAAGTGGAACTCGGCATCGTCATCGGCAAGACCGCGCGCTACGTGCCGGAGAACGACGGCGATGGACCATGTCGCCGGCTACTGCGTCGTGCAACGACGTGAGCGAGCGCGAATACCAGATCGAGCGCGGCGGCACCTGGGACAAGGGCAAGGGCTGCGACACCTTCGGCCCCATCGGCCCCTGGATGGTGACGCGCGGACGAAATCCCCGACCCGCAGAAGCTCCGCCTCTGGACCGAGGTCGACGGCGTGCGCATGCAGGACGGCACCACCGCGCACCATGATCTTCGGCGTGCGCAAGCTCGTGAGCTACGTCAGCCACTTCATCACCCTGCACGCCGGCGACGTGATCGCCACCGGCACGCCGCCCGGCGTCGGCATGGGCAAGAAGCCCGAGCCGGTCTTCCTCCGCCCCGGCAACGTGATGCGCCTGTCGGTCGAAGGCCTCGGCGTGCAGACCCAGCGCGTTGTCGAGGCCTGAACCCGCCACGTCCCTCCTCCCCGCACGATCGCGGGGAGAGGGGGCGGTCGCGTTCGAAACCACCCGCGTCCTCTGGCTGATCCTGGCCGCGAGCTTGGTGCGGATCGGCTTCGCCTGGGCGCTCGGCCTTGGCGTCGACGAATCCTACATGGTCGCGACCGGCCGCAGTGTTCGGCTCGGCTATTTCGACCATCCGCCGGCGTCATGGTGGATGCAGTGGGCGGGCGCGCATCTGTTCGGCACCGACGCCCCGCTCGCGGTGCGCCTGCCCTTCGTCGCCGCCTTCGCACTCGCGACCTGGCTCATGTACCGGCTCGGCACCGCGGTCTTCGACCGGCGCGCGGGGCTGTGGGCGGCGGTGGCGCTGACCCTGTCGCCGGTCTTCGGACTGACGACCGCAAGCTGGGTGCTGCCGGACGGGCCGCTCGATCTCGCCCTGCTCGGCGCGGCGCTCTGCCTCGTGCACGCGCTGCCGGCGCGCGGGCGGGCGGGCAGCCTGTGGTGGATCGGCACCGGCATCTGCGCCGGCCTCGCCCTGTTTTCGAAATACACCGCCGTGCTCACGATCGGCGGGGCGTTCGTCTATCTGCTGACCAGTCCGATGCACCGGCGCTGGCTGGGCCGGCCCGAACCCTATGTCGCCGGACTGCTGGCGGTCGCGGTGTTCACCCCGGTGCTGGTGTGGAACGCGACGCATCATTGGGCCTCGTTCGCCTTCCAGGGTGATCGCGCGCTGGGCCTGCGCTTCCGCCCGTTGCAGCTCTTCGTGGTGCTGGGCGGGGAGGCGCTGTTCGTGCTGCCCTGGATCTGGGCGCCGATGATGGCGGCGTTCCTCGCCGCGTTGCGTCGCGGGCCGGCGGACTGGCGCGCGTGGCTGCTCGTCTGCCTCGGCTTCCCGCCGATCCTCGCCTTCGCGCTGATCGCGGTGGTGTCGCGCGACCGGGTGCTGTTCCACTGGGCCGCGCCCGGCTATCTGATGCTGTTCCCGCTGCTCGGTGCCGCGCTGGCGCCGCGGGTGCGGCTGGCCGCGGTGCGGCGATGGATCGTGGGCACCGCGGTCGCGACCGTCGCCGTCGTCGCGATCGTCGGCACGCAGATCCGGCTGGACTGGATGCACCCGGTGATCGCCGCCTTCGCGCGCCACGATCCCGACCTCGCCGGCATCGACTGGACGTCGTTGCGCACGCAACTGACTGCCCGCGGCCTGCTCCCGCCCGGCACCTTGGTGGGCGTGCCGAGCTGGTCGGTCGGCGGCAAGATCGCCTACGCGCTGGGACCGGGGGTGCGGGTGGTCTGCCTCAACCCAGACGCGCGGCAGTTCGGTTTCGACGCACCGGCCGCGCGCTTCGCCGGGCGCACCCTCCTCGTGCTGGCGCCGGGTGCCGGGGCGGCGCGCACCCTCGCCGGATATTTTGACTCCGTGACGGCATTGCCGCCGGCGACGATCATGGATCGCGGCGTCGTGTTGGGGCGGGTGGACATATTCCTCGGCCGGGGGCTGCGGCCGATCCGGCAGGACTGATACCGGGGGGGAATGTCCGGGTCCTCCCCAGTACGGCCGGGTGACGCCGCCGCCCCGCGCGGCTTCAACGTCGTGAACTTCTTTCTTGCCGACGTGGCGGGCGGGCTCGGCCCGTTCCTGCCAACCTGGCTCGCGACGGCGCTGCACTGGCCGCCGGAGCGGATCGGTTGGGCCATGACCTTCGGCGGCATCGCCGGGCTTGTCTGCAACCTGCCGGCCGGCGCGCTGGTCGATCGGCTCGGGGCGCCGCGGGCGATGATCAGCGCGGCCTCGGCGCTGATCCTCGGGGGCACCCTGCTCATGGTCTGGGGCGTGTTCCTACCCGGCGGGACGCTCGTGCGCGTGCTGGCGGGGCTGGGGCTCACCGCGATCGGCGGATCGGTGATCGGGCCGTCGATCGCGGCCGCCAGCCTTGCCTATGTCGGCCCGGAGCGTTTTCCCGGCCAGCAGGGACGCAACGCGGCCTGGAGCAATGCGGGCGATGTCTGCGCCGCGGTACTGGTGCTGTTCGGTGCGCGTGCCCTTGGCGTGCGGGCGCCGCTGCTGGTGCTGGGGGCGATGGCGGCGGTGACCCTGGCGGCGCTGCTTTTCCTGACCGGCCCGCGCGGGCCGACCCGTCGGCTTGGCCTGCGCGCCGGCGCGAAGCCCGAGCGGCTCCTGGGGCTGATGCGCCAGCCGGGCCTCGTGCTGTTCGCGCTGTGCCTGCTGTGCTTCCACCTCGGCAATGCAGCGATGCTGCCGCTGCTCGGGCTGCGGCTCGCCCGCCACGGCGGCGGGGCGGCGACGCAGTGGATGTCGGCCTGCGTGATCGTGTCGCAACTAGCAATGGTCGGGGTGGCGATCGGCGCCGGGCGGCTGGCGCAACGATTCGGGGAACGCCCGCTGCTGTTCGCGGCCTGCCTCGTGCTGCCGCTGCGCGGCATGATGGCCGCGTTCGGCCTGGCGCCGGGATGGCTGGTGCCGATCGAGCTTCTGGACGCGCTGGGCGCCGGCACGCTCGGGGTGATCACCGCACCGCTGGTCGCCGACCTGTCCTGGGGGTCCGGGCGGACCCAGGCCGCGCTGGGGGCGGTGATGACGGTGCAGGGGGTCGGCGCGTCCTTGTCCAACGCGCTGGGGGGCGCGCTGATCGGCTGGGTCGGCTGGCGCTTCGCCTTCCTCGGGCTTTCGGTGTCGCCGCTTTTTGCGCTGGGACTGGCGGGATTCCTGCTGCGCGTCGCCGTAGTCCCGCCGGAGGGGGCCGTACCCGCACCGGTGCCGCTCCAGAGCCGGTAGGGCATCGAGCTCGGTCAATAGGCTGAGTTCGTCTTGGGGCAAGTCGATCAAGGCGCGCAGGAAGAGACTTTACCCTTATATTCTTGCATGCGCCGGTCAACCGCTGCCGTCATACGAACGGCAGGACCTCCTCGGTCAGCCGGCGGAACTGCTCGGCCGCGTCGCCCATGGTGACCAGGCGGAACGTGATCCGCCGGCAGCCGGTGTCGCGGTAGCGTCGCAGCGCGGCGATGCAGTCGGCGGGGGAGCCGTAGGCCAGCCAGGCCTCCAGCCGCTCGCGCGTGTAGTTGGCCCCGTAATAGAGATCGAGGTAGCGTTTCGCGTCGGCCAGCGCCGCGTCCCGGTCGGGGCCGATATTCACGTGGTGGCACAGCACGTTGTCGAGCGCGGCGGGATCGCGGCCGGCGGCGGTGGCGGCGGCCACGATCGCCGCCCAGGCGCGGCGGAAGCCCTCGGGGCTGACCGAATGCGTCATCCAGCCGTCGGCCAGCGCGCCGACCCGGCGCAGCGCGGCGGGGGCGCCGCCGGCGTCGTCCTGGCCGTTGCCGAGCCGGCCGGCGTTGGTGGTGAGCCAGATCGGGCAGGGCGATTGCAGCGGCTTCGGTTCCAGCGTGACGCCGGGGAATTGCAGGAACCGGCCTGCGAAGGGTTCGTTGTCCGGCGTCCAGAGGTGGCGCAGCACGGCGATGTTCTCGATCATCCGCGCCGCGGCGTTCGCCGGGCGGGATGCCCATCGCTGCGCTCTTCGCCCTCCCACACCGGGCCGGCGCCGCCGCCGGCGCAGACCGCGAGCCTGGTGCGCCCGCCGGACAGCACGTCGAGCGAGGCCCATTCGTAGGCGAACACCCGCGGGTCGCGCAGCGCGAAGGAGCCCATGCAGGCCGGGCCGAGCAGCACCCGTTCGGTCCGCCCGGCGACCGCGGCCAGCAGGGTCAGCGCGTCCAGCCGGCGGTTGACGAACAGCGCGTCGCCCACCCAGACGGAATCGAACACGGGTGCGGCTTCCACCGCATCGGCCAGCGCGAGCAGCGCGCGCGGGGTGGCGAGGCCGAGCAGGACGCCGCGGTTGGCGAGGGTGATTCCGAAGCGCATCGGCGGCCTATCCCGGCGGTTGTTGCTGCGCGAGCCGCAGCGCCAGCACCCACCCGGGCGCCGCCGACAGCGGCACCGAGGCGACCAGCAGCGCCCAGCCGGGCAGCGCGCCGTTCAGGATCAGGGCGATGCCGATGCCGAGCAGCACGCCGCCGACCAGGCCGCCGGCCAGCCCGGCGCCGATCCCCAGCCACAGCAGGTCGCCGCGTGCGATCATGCGTGATGCGCTACGACCGGGACGGCGGGTTGGCAACAGGGGGGCGGATCGCGCTTGGGCGGGCCGTATCGGTTGCGGGCGGGGTTGTGTGGGGAACCGCCGGGACGGGGTGTGGCGGGATGGGGAGGGGGGACGATTTGAGGGTCGGCAGCGGGTGGTTTTGCGATGGTCCAATCAATGTTATACGCTCTCCGCTGAATGCGTATAACTCAAGTAGAGTGACCGATGGCGTCGGAAATCCCGATAGTGCTGCAAACGGCATACGCGGACCTGCTGGACCGGGCGGCCTCTGCGGCGTTTGAAGACGCATTCCCGGACGAAGGGGTGTTTGTTTCCAAAACTGTTCGCGGTCGGCGCTATTGGTATTTCCAGCTCCCCGCCGAGAGCGGACGTAAACAACGCTATGTCGGTGCGGAAACCCCGGAGCTCATGGAGCGCATCGCGCACCATCGAGAGGCCCGCGGCGATCGAAATGGCCGGAGCGCACTTGTTTCAACGCTTGTGAGGTCGGCGCATCTGCCACGACCACTCCCGCAGATCGGCGATATCATTGCGGCACTTGCAAAAGCCGGGGTGTTCCGCTTGCGCGGCGTTCTGGTTGGAACGGTCGCCTATCAGACATATCCGGCAATGCTTGGGACGAGGTTGCCCACCGCTTCCCTGCAAACCGGAGACGTCGATATTGCCCAGTTCTCGGGAGTGTCGATCGCGGTCGAGGACAGCATACCCGTCATGTTGGACGTGCTCAAGGAAGTGGATCCGTCTTTTCGGCCGATTTCGTCCGTCGCCGACGATCGCAGGGTGACGACGTACGAAACCGCAAGCGGGATTCGCGTGGACTTTCTGACGCCGAACCGCGGCCCCGAAAAGGATGCGCCGGAAGCGCTGCCAGCGCTCGGTACGGATGCTCAGCCGCTTCGCTTTCTGGATTTCTTGATCAGGGATCCGGAGCCGGCCGTGCTGCTGCACGGGACCGGAGTTCATGTCCTGGTTCCCGCTCCGGAGAGATATGCCGTTCACAAGCTGATCGTCGCTCGTCGGCGACGGACAGGGAACGTCAAACGCGGAAAGGACATACGGCAGGCGGAAGCTCTTTTTGACGCATTGACCAGCAAGCGTCCACGCGAGCTGAGAGCAGCGTGGCAAGAGGCGTATGCCAGGGGAAAAACGTGGCGCCAGCTTCTTGGTGAAGCTCTTGGCCTTGTTTCGGCTGAATCCCGGGACCGCATGCTTAAAGCCGTTGACGCGACGCGGTCGATGATACCGGGTCTGAACCTGCGGTTTTCGGCGCCACCCGCACGATACGATTTCGACCGCGATGTTGTAACATTCTACGGGGAAGCGGGTGATTTGCGGGTCCGCTGCTCGGTAAGCCGCGAGGCATTGGACGACCATTTCGGCGCCGACCGGCTTGACAAGGAAGGGCGCGTTATGAAGTTTCGGGAGAACCGCGAGACTTTTGAAAACATGCTCCGAGTCAAATATCTTACCTGGCCTGTCGAGGAGCCGGGCGCTGTCTTGATAAAGACCGACGACGTCGAAAAACTTCGCAATGGCCTTTGACGGGGGGGATGTAGGCAATTTGCGAACCTGCCTGTTGCCCCGAGTCAATCATATTACGGGGTAGCGCCTCCTCAGCTCAGCAGGTTGCGGAAAATCGCCGAAGTCCGGAGGACTTTCGGCTCGTTCGGCCCATTCGTAGGCGAACACCCGCGGATCGCGCAGCGCGATGGAGCCCGTGCAGGCCGGGCCGAGCAGCACCCGTTCGGTCCATCCGGCGACCGCGGCCAGCAGGGTCAGCACGTCCAGCCGGCGGTTGACGAACAGCGCGTCCCCCATCCAGACGGAATTGAACACCGGGGCGGCTTCCACCGCATCGGCCAGCGCGAGCAGCGCGCGCGGGGTGGCGAGGCCCAGCAGGACGCCGCGGTTGGCGAGGGTGATTCCGAAGCCATCGGCGGCCTATTCCGGGGGTTGTTGCTGCGCGAGCCGCAGCGCCAGCACCCAGCCGGGCGCCGCCGACAGCGGCACCGAGGCGACCAGCAGCGCCCAGCCGGGGAGCGCGCCGCCCACCAGGCCGCCGGCCAGCCCGGCGCCGATCCCCAGTTACGGCAGGTCGCCGCGTGCGATTATGCGTGATGCGCTACGACCGGGACGGCGGGTTGGCAACTGGGGGAGGCGCACCTCGGCGCGCCGTATTGGTTGCAGGGGGCTGGGGCGTGGCCAGCCGGCGAAAGCCGATACCGGACATTCACCGCATGGCGACGCCTGGCCAGGAGCGGCCAGCCAGCTTCGGAGCGCATAGCCGTCCGAAGCAGCCGCCATGTCTGGTCGAACGCGCCGGCTGCTGCCGCCCACGGGCAGCTTCGCGCCGGACTCCTGTGCCACGGGAGCCGTCGAGACGGGCAGGCCGCGTCTCCATTCCCCAATTCCGCCTCCGGCGTTGATTGATCTCGATCATCGCCAGCCGGGGTGCATGCCCGCTACAGAGATGCGGTGGACATCGATGCCCGGCGAACGCCCGGGTCGTCTCCGGAGGAACAGATGGGCCGATCCGCGGCGGCGCATCCCGGCGACAGCGACAAGGCGGGCGTGCGCCGGCCCTCGATCGCGGAACCGGAGCGCACTCCGGGCTTGTCGTCTGCGGAGGCGGTCCGGCGGCTGCATCGCGATGGGCCGAACGAACTGCCTCACGCCGGCACCCGAAACCCCCTGCGCATCCTGCGGGACGTGCTCGCGGAGCCGATGTTTGCCCTGCTGTTGGGGGCCGGTCTGATTTACCTCCTGCTTGGCGACAGGCTGGAGGCGCTGCTCCTGCTTGTTTTTGCCTCGCTGTCCATCGCCATCGCGGTGCTCCAGGAAGCCCGCAGCGAGCATGTGCTGGAAGCGTTGCGCGATCTCACCAGTCCCCGTGCCCTGGTGATCCGCGACGGCGAGCGGCAGCGCATCGCGGGGCGTGAGGTGGTGCGCGGCGACATGGTTCTGCTGGCGGAGGGGGACCGCGTGCCCTCCGATGCCAGGCTGATCGAGGCACGTGACCTGCAAACCGATGAGTTGCTGCTGACCGGCGAATCCCTGCCGGTGAGCAAACGTGCCGCCGACCGGAACGCCGCGCCGGCCGCGCAGCCAGGCGGCGACGATCAACCATATGTCTTCTCCGGCACCCTGGTCGTGCGCGGGCAGGGCCTCGCGGAGGTGGTCGCAACGGGGCCGCAAAGCGAGATCGGGCGCATCGGCCAGGCGCTGAGCGCCATCGACACGGCACCTGCGAACCTGAGTCGCCAGACTGCCCGTCTGGTGCGGATTGCGGCCGGCGCCGGGCTGGTCTGTTGCATCCTCGTCGTTCTGCTGTACGGCGTATTACGCGGCTCCTGGCTGGACGCGCTGCTGGCGGGCGTGGCGTTGGGTATGTCGATGTTGCCCGAGGAATTCCCGTTAGTACTGACCGTGTTCATGGTCATGGGGGCATGGCGCCTGTCCCGGGCGCGTGTCCTGACCCGCCGTGCGGCTGCGATCGAGGCGCTGGGCGAAGCGACCGTTCTGTGCACCGACAAGACCGGCACGCTGACCGAGAACCGCATGGCCGTGGCGGCGCTGCGCGCAGACGGAACGACCATATCGGCCGAGGCCGCCACTGCGCTGCCGGCTTCCTTCCGTCCGCTGGCCGAGGTGGCGGCCCTGGCAAGCGCACCGGACGCCTATGATCCGATGGATCAGGCTTTCCGCGACTTCGCGCGCCGCGCCTTGCAGCCCACGGATGCCGGCGTCCTGCTGCGTGTCTACGGCCTGCGACCCGATCTGCTCGCCGTGACCCAGGTGTGGCAGCCGGCGGCAGCCGGCCCGTTGACGGTGGCTGTCAAAGGCGCACCGGAGGCGGTCGCGGAGCTGTGCGGCATGAACAGGGCGGCGCGGGATGCGCTGCTGCGCGATGTGAACGAGCTTGCCGAATCCGGCATGCGGGTTCTCGCGATTGCGGACGCGACCGCGGTCGGCACTCTGCCCGAAGATCCACGCGCCTTCCGTTGCCGCTTCCTCGGCCTGGCAGGACTTCGCCGATCCCCTGCGACGATCCGTGCCCGGAGCGATTGCCGAATGCCGCGCGGCCGGCATTCGCGTGGTGATGATCACCGGGGACTACGCCGTGACCGCCCGCGCCATCGCCCGGCAAGCCGGGCTCGACGACGGCGCGGTGGTCGACGGGGCCGCGGTCGCGCAGATGGACGATGCCGGACTGCAGGACGCGGTCCGCTCGGTCAGCGTGTTCGCCCGCATCGTACCGGCGCAGAAATTGCGCATCGTGCGCGCGCTGCAGGCGGCCGGCGCGGTGGTGGCGATGACGGGCGACGGCGTCAACGACGCGCCGTCACTGAAGGCGGCCGATATCGGCATTGCCATGGGCGGGCGGGGAACCGACGTCGCGCGCGAAGCCGCGTCGCTGGTCCTGCTTGACGACGATTTCGGGTTGATCGTCCGAACCGTCCGGCTCGGTCGGCGTATCTACGACAACCTGCGGAAAGCCATGGCCTATATCATCGCGGTGCACGTGCCGATCGCCGGACTGGCGCTGCTGCCGCTGCTCACGGGCCTGCCGCTCATCTTCGGACCTGTGCATATCGCCTTCCTCGAGATGGTCATCGATCCGGTATGCTCCATGGTGTTCGAAGCGGAGGCCGAGGAATCCGACGTCATGCGCCGGCCGCCCCGCGCGGTCGGCACGCCCCTTTTCTCGGCTTCGCTGATTGCATGGAGCCTCGTGCAGGGCACCATCGCCTTCCTGGCATTGGCCGTGCTGTATGTGCTCGCTCTCCATAACGGCTTGCCGGAAGGGGATGCGCGCGCGCTGACCTTCGTATCGCTCGTTCTGATCGACCTGGGCCTGGTGCTGGTCAATCGCAGCTACGGGACCTCGCTGCGCGAGATCGTCGGTCACCGCAACGGTGCATTGTTGTGGGTCAGCATTGTCACTCTGCTGATCCTGGGGGTGATCTTCGCCCTGCCGCTTGGGCGTGAGCTGTTCCGCTTCGGGCCGCTGCACGCGGACGATGTTCTGCTCGTGCTCTCCATCGTCGCGGCTCTGATGATGGCGCTGGAAGGCCTCAAACGTCTCTGGCGCGCCCGGCTCGTGCGATAGATATCCACACGTCACGATGGAACCGCTGATCGGAGCACTGTTGCAATTCGTGAAGGCGCACGCCGCCCTTGCGCCGGTCGTGGTGTGCGCGCTGGCTTTCGGGGAGTTGCTCGCCTTCATCTCGCTGCTGTTGCCGGCGACCGTGGTGCTGGTCGGCAGCGGCGGCATCATCCGTGCCGCGGGAATTGGCTTTTGGCCCGTCTGGGGCGGAGCGGTGCTCGGAGCGATCCTGGGAGACTGGCTCTCCTACTGGCTGGGCCATCATTACAAGGGATCGATCGGCCGGACCTGGCCGCTGTCGAGGCACCCCGAGCTGCTGTTGCGTGGCCAAGCATTCTTCGAAAAATGGGGGGCGGCGGGCGTGATACTCGGCCGGTTCTTTGGTCCCCTCAGGTGCATCATGCCGCTGGTTGCGGGCATCTGCTCGATGCCCTTCGTCGCGTTCCAATGTGCAAATGTGGTGTCGGCCGTGCTTTGGGCGACCGTCATCCTTGCTCCGGGCCATCTGGCGGTTGATTGGCTGCTGGATTGATCGCGGCGCGGCCCGAGATGCGAAAGCTCCGGGTGAGACCCGCGAACGGGCCGTCTGTCACGGAACGAAAAGGGATAAGGGAACGTCCCCGACAGCGCGCCAGGACTCTCTTGCCGCGGGTGATGCCTGGGGACGATCGTTCGCATTCAAGCAATCACGGCCCGTCGGACCAACAAACGGGGTGCGCTTTTTTAAAAGTGATTCCGACTGAACAGGTGGCGGACATGGGCGCGTTGCTGTCGGCACTCCCCGACGCTGAATGTCCGCTCCTGTGACTGCGCCATGAGCCAGCCCATGCCCGACATGGGTCGGTAGGCGACATTCAAACCGACCCACAACCACGCCCAGACGGAGGCTGCCCCCTCGCTCGGTTGTCTGCTATCCATACCCCCGCGCAGGGCGCGCAAGCGCCCCCGCGGCAGCCCCCCGCCCGGAGACCACCCATGGACGCCGCCCCCGACCAGGTCGTGGTTCGCGAAAGCGGCAACGCTCCCTACGGCCAGATCGTCTTCGCCGGCCGCCACGTCACCGGCGCCGATGAACCGGAGCGCGCCGGCGGCCACGACACCGGCATGTCGCCCTACGAATACCTGCTCGCCGCCCTCGGCGCCTGCACCTCCATGACGATCCGCATGTACGCCGACCGCCACGCCTGGCCGGTCCGCCAGATCAGCGTCTCCCTCCGCCACGTCGCAGAACCCGGCCCCGCCGGACCGATCGACCGGTTCGAGCGGCGGATCGCGCTCACCGGCCCCCTCACCACCGAACAACGCCAGCGGCTGCTGGAAATCGCCGAGAAATGCCCGGTCAGCCGCACCCTGCAACGCCCCTCCCACGTCGTCACCGAACTCGTCGCGGAGGCGGCGGCGTGAAGCGGCGCGACTTCGCCCTCGCCGTAGCCGGCGCGGTGGCGGGCGGCGGCGTGCTCGCGCGCGCCTTGCCGGCGCCGAGGGTGATGCCGGTCGCGGCCTCCCCGGCGGAGGCGCGCTTCCTGGCCGCCGTGCCCGGATGGGGCCTGCCCGGCCTCGGGGCCGCCGCCGCGCCGCTGCGGGTGGTGAATTTCTTCGACTACCACTGCCCCTATTGCCGGGCGATGGACCCCTACCTGCCGGCCCTCGCCACCGCCAATCCCGACCTGCGGCTGATGTTCGCCGACTACCCGATCCTGGCCCCGGATTCCGCCCTCGCCGCGCAACTCGCCCTCGCCGCCGCGCGCCAGGGCCACTACTGGCCGGCGCACCAGTGGCTGATGCGCCAGGAGGGAACCTACAGCCTGCAAATGGCCGCCCCGCTGGCGGCGGCGATCGGCGCCGATCCGCAGCGCCTGGCCAAAGACGCGACCGCGCCGGATGTCATCGGACTGCTGCATCGCAGCCTGCGCGCCGGCGCCGGCCTGGGCATCGACGGCACCCCGGCCCTCGTGTCGGCAGCCGGGCTGATCGAAGGGTTCCAGGGACCCGCCGCGCTGCAAACCCTGGTCGGGCGGCTGCGCAACGACACCGCCCCCGCCGTGGCCCGGTTGCAGCCGGCCTGACGGCGGGTTGGACGGTTCGTGAGCAAGGCCAAGGGGGCTTTGCCCCCCTGGACCCCCCACCAGGGAACTCGTCCCCTGGACCCCATACTGTTTGGGTTCCGTGCTTGTGGGGGGTGTCTCGGGTCCGGGTGGGGCTGTGCGCGGGGTGGGCGGCGTGGGATGCCGAGGCAGGCGGCGAGGGCGCGGACGCGCCCTGCCGCCTGCCCCGGCATCCCACGCCGCCCACCCCGCGCACAGCCCCACCCGAACCCGAGACACCCCCCACAAGCACGGAACCAACGGAAGGGTTCCAAGGGCGAGCCCTTGGCGGGGGTCCAGGGGGCAGCGCCCCCTGGCCTTGCTTACGAACCGTCCAACCTTCGCCGGCCCGACTGTCGGTCAGGCTGCCGCGCGCACGGCCGAGGGCCGCAGCAACGCGACCAGCGCGTCCACCAACCGGTCCATCATCGCCTCGGTATGCAGCGGTGTGGGGGTGAAGCGTAGCCGTTCCTCGCCCCGCGGCACGGTGGGGTAGTTGATCGGGGTCGCGTACATCCCGTGCTCGGCCAGCAGCCGGCGGCTGACATCCTTGCAGAGTGCGGCCTCGCCGATATGCAGCGGCACGATATGGCTGACGGAGGGAATGCGCGGCAGCCCGGCAGCATCGAAACGCGCCTTCAGCGCCTCCGCCCGTGCGAACAGCAGGGCGCGGCGCTCGCTGTCCGCGCGGACGTGGCGGACACTGGCAAGCGCCGCAGCGGCGACCATCGGCGGCAGGGAGGTCGTGAAGATGAAGCCGGGCGCGCAGGAGCGGATGTAGTCCATCACCGTCGCGTCGCCGGCGATATACCCGCCGTGGCAGCCGAAGCCCTTGGCCAAGGTCCCTTCGATCAGATCGACCCGATGGGCGACCCCGTCGCGCTCGGCCACGCCGCCGCCCTGGGGACCGTACAGCCCGACCGCGTGCACCTCATCGAGGTAGGTCAGGGCGCCGTAGCGCTCGGCCAGGTCGCAGATGGCGCCGATCGGCGCGATATCCGCGTCCATCGAATAGACCAATTCGAAGGCGATCAGCTTGGGCGCCTCGGCCGGGGCGTCGCGCAGCAGCGCTTCCAGATGCGCCAGGTCATTGTGGCGGAAGATCTGGCAGGCGGCCTTCGATCCCTTGATCCCGGCGATCATGGAGGCGTGGTTCTTCGCATCCGAGAACGCGATGAAGCCCGGCAGCGCGTTCAGGATGGTCGACAGCCCCGCCTGGTTGGAAACGAAGCCGGAGGTGAACAGCAGCGCCCGGTCCTTGCCGTGCAGGTCGGCAAGCTCGGCTTCCAGCGCGTCGTGCGCCGGGCTCGTGCCGCCGATGTTGCGCGTGCCGCCGGCGCCGGCCCCCATGGAGCGGGCGGCGGCGCAGGCGGCCTCGATCACGATCGGATGTCCGCCCATCGCCAGGTAGTCATTGGACGACCAGACCAGGATCTCGGTCCCGTCCGGCCGGCGGTAGAGCGGGAACCCCTCGGCCTGCTTCTGCAGCGGCGTGAACTCTCGGTAACGCCCCTGGGTCCGGATATCGGCGAGGGCGCGGCGGCAGAGGTCGTGGAAAGGGTGCATGGTCAGGTCCGGGCTGGGCGCCGGGAGAGGGGAAGCGGGGGCGCCGCACGTTATTATAAGTCTCGTTTAACGCTCCGCCAGCGGGGGCGGCAATGCGTGGAATCCCGTATGGACGCCAATTCAGCTTCGCGCGGCGAGGGCGACGCCGCACAGGGTCATCGCCAGCGCCGCAAGCTGGCGCAGCCCGAGCGGCTCGCCCAGCAGCGCGGCCGAGGCGAAGACGCCGACCACCGGGGCCACCAGCACGCCGGTCGCTGCCGTTCCCGCCGGCAGCAGACGCAGGGCGCGGAACCAGGTGAGGTAGGCAAGGCTCATCGGCAGGATCGCGACATAGGTCACCGCCCCCCAGCCGAGCGGCGTGATCGCGCTCCAGCGGACCGGCTCGGTCAGGGCCAGCAGCGCCACCGGGACGGTGCCGATCAGCGCCTGCCAGCCGACGCCGGCCACCGGCGGCATCGCGAGCGGCGCCCGCTTGGCGATTACGGTGCCGAGGGCGAACACCCAGGCGGCGGCGAAACCGCAGAGCACGCCGGGGATCTGGGTCCAGGAGGCGGATATCCCGGCTCCGACCAGCAGCGCGACGCCGCTGAGGCCCAGCACCATCGCCGCCACCCGCCCGAGGGTCGGCCGCTCCCCCAGCATCGGCCAGGCGAGCGCGCCCGCCCAGATCGGCAGGGTATAGGTGACGATGACGGCCTCCGACGCCGGCAGCCAGTAGAGCGCGAGGGTCGTCAGGATCGTGAAGGCCCCGTAGTTGAGCATGGCGAACAGCGCCAGGCGGCGCCATTGATGCGGGGGCGGCCACAAGGTCTCCCCGCGGGCGCGCGCGACGGCGAAGGCGAAGGCCGCGCCGGCGCCGCAGCACAAGGTCCGCATGGCGAAGGGCGGCAGCTCGGACAGCAGGTATTTCGAAACCGGCCAGTTGAAGCCCCAGGAGCAGGCGGTGATGGCGAGCATCGCCAGCCCCTCGATCCGCCCGCCCGCCAGGCGGCGCGGCGGAACGGCGGGGGATACGGCGCCCGGCCCCGGATCAGCGGGCATGGTCAGCCGTCCTGGTCAACGGGCACGATCGGCGGCCATGCTCAGCGGACGTAGACCTGGACGGCGTGGCGCGTCGTGGCCGGATCGAGCACCACGTGCAGCAGGATGCGATCGGCCGGGACGCCGGCCTGCACGATCGCGCGCATGACCTGCGTCGCCTGCGCTTCGGCGGCGTCCGTCTCCGCGGTCTGGCGGGCAGCCGCCAGGTGCGCCGGGGCCACCGCGGTCACATCGAACCGCACGTTTCGGTCCCGCTGCTCGGCCGCGCGCACGGCGAACGAGAGCAGGGGGCGGTACCCGGAGACCGGCGTGTCCGGACCGATGGTAAGCAGCGGGGTGCGGGCATCGACCTTCGCCGCCGGCGCGGCCCGGGGCGGCGTGGCGGCGGCCGGCGCCGGGGCGAAGGTGGTCTGATCGACCAGCTTGCAGCCGGCGAGCGCGAGCACCCCGAGGAGAGCAAGCAACCCGACCCTGCGCGGTGCCGCCGCGTGCCGTCGCCGATCGGGGAACGACCCGGTGGGGCGCTGGACCGCGATCGTTGCGGACGGGCGGGCGCGCACCGGCGCGCGGGAAGAAAAGGGGCTCGGCACCGTGCGGTCTCCGCTGCGGCCGGGAAACTTGCAGGAAGCGGAGCAGGGGGCAAGATGCAGCCGGTGCTTCTTCCCACCGCTTCCCCTTGCCTCAGGTGATCCAGCATGACCGACCCGGCTTTGCCCCGCAACAACCTCCGCATCGACGGCAAACGGCTGTGGGACAGTCTCATGGCGATGGCCGAGATCGGCGCCACGCCCAAGGGCGGGGTGCGCCGCCTGACCCTGACCGAGGTCGACAAGCGCGGGCGGGACCGGTTTCGCGCGCTCTGCGAGGCGGCCGGCCTCACGGTGCGGATCGATGCGATCGGCAACATGTTCGCCCGGCGCGAGGGGCGCGATCCCACCCGTAAGCCGGTGCTGTTCGGCAGCCATCTCGACAGCCAGCCCTCGGGCGGCAAATTCGACGGGGCACTCGGCGTCATGGCGGGGCTCGAAGTGATGCGCAGCCTGAACGACCTCGGGATCGTCACCGAGGCGCCGGTGGAACTGGTGAACTGGACCGACGAGGAGGGCAGCCGGTTCGGCCACAGCCTGATGGGATCAGGGGTCTGGGCCGGGGTGTTCGGGCTCGATCACGCCTGCGCCCTGACCGATCCCGAGGGGATTTCGGTGGGCGCCGCGCTCGACGGGATCGGCTATCGCGGCGATGCGCCGGCCGCGGCCTTCCCGGCCGACGCCTATTTCGAGCTGCACATCGAGCAGGGGCCGATCCTGGAGCGGGAGGGCAAGACGATCGGCATCGTCACCGGCGCGCAGGCGCAGGTGTGGTACGACGCGGTGGTAATCGGACAGGATTCGCATGCCGGAACGACGCCGCCCTCGGCGCGCAAGGACGCGCTCGTGTGCGCGGCGCGGATCGTCGACCTGGTGGACCGGATGATGCGCGCGCGCGGCGAGGATGGGCGCGGCACGGTGGGGCAGATGGTCGTCCTGCCCAACTCGCGCAACGTCATTCCGGGCGAGGTCAGGTTCTCGGTCGAGTTCCGTCACCCGGACGAAACCGAAGTGGAGCGTATCGATGCGCAGTTCCCGCGTGAGGCGGGCTTCATCGCCCGCGACTGCGGCGTGAAGCTGGAACTGACCAGGCTCTTTCGCATCCCGGCCCAGCCGTTCGATCCGGACTGCATCGCCCTGGTCCGCCAGGCCGCGGCGCACCTCGGCTATCCGGCGCGCGAGATCGTCTCGGGCGCTGGGCACGACGCGGTGTACGTGGCGCGGCACGTGCCGACGGCGATGATCTTCACCCCCTGCAAGGACGGGCTGAGCCACAACGAGGCGGAAGAGATCCAGCCGGAGGAGGCGGAGGCAGGAGGACAGGTGCTGTTCGGGGCGGTCCTGGCGCGGGCGAACCGGGTGATCTGACCGCGGCCAAGGCCAGGGGGCAGCCCCCTGGCCTTGGCGGTCCGCGTTTCCGCGGTTGGTGTCAGAGTTCCGCGAACAAGGTGAGGTCGGAGACCAGTACTTTGCCTTTCGTTTCGGGTCCGAGCAGGAGTGCGACGACGAACACCGCCGCGGCGCCGACCGTCGTGTAGAGCATCGGCATCGCGAACCCGCTGCTTTGCGTGGCCGCCCAGGCGGTCAGCAGCGGCCCGGCGAAGCCGGCCCACACGGCGCCCTGGTGGTAGCAGAAGCCTGCCGCGGTCGCGCGCACTTCGGTCGGGAAGCGTTCCGACAGGTAGGCCGGGTTCTGGCCGTAGATCGCGCCGAGGAAGAACCCCTGCAGGGTGAACGTTGCCACCAGCATCATGTAGCTCGACGGGAACAGGTAGAATGGCGTGATCGCGACGCCGAGCACGGCCGGGATGATCATGCCCCAGCGGCGGCCGATGCGGTCCGACACGATGCCCCAGAATCCGCTGGCGAGGAACGTCGCGATGTTGGTCAGCGCCAGCGGCAGCGCGACCGCGCCGGGGCTGAAGTGCAGGTCCTTCTCCAGATGCGTCGCGAACAGGCCGAACACCGTGTAGTAGATCACGAAACCGCTTGCCATCCACAGGCACGCAGTGAGGGTGTTGCCCAGCACGCGGGGGCGAAAGATCTCGAACAGCGGCGTGTGGACCTCGTGATGCTGCTCGCGCTGCTTGCGCCGGTTCTCCACCCAGACTTTGGGCTCGTTCACGTATTTGCGCACCCACAGCACGACGAGCGCCGGCAGCACGCCGATCAGCAGCATGCCGCGCCAGCCCCAGCTTGAAAAGAGCAGCCCGTAGACCGCGCTTGCGAGCAGGAAGCCCAGCGCCCAGGATCCCTGCAGGATGCCGCTCATGAACCCGCGCGAGCGCGGCGGCCAGGATTCCATCGCCAGCGCCGCGCCGGCCGGCCATTCCGCCCCCATTCCGATCCCGAGCAGCGCGCGGAACAGGAACAGCAGCCAGAAGCTTGGCGCCAGCCCGGCGAGGAAGTTGCAGATCGAGTACCACAGGATCGAAATCATCAACGGCAGCTTCCGCCCCACCCGATCGGCGAGCCAGCCCGACGCGGTGGCGCCGAACAGCCGCATCCACAGGGTGATGGTGAACACCGCGGTGACCGCCAGCAGCGGCACGCCGAAATATTTCGAGATTGGCACCATGATCAGCAGGAAGATCGTGAAGTCGAACGCATCCAGGGTCCAGCCGAGCCAGGCGGCCACATAGGCCATCCATTGATCCCTGGTGGGTTCCTGCCACCACGGGCGTGCGTCTGCAGCCTCTTGGATCGTTGCCATTTTCCCTGCCTCCTCAAGGTTTATGAAACGTTTCCTTGCGCCCGCGCGGCGGGCAGGGTCCGGCACGGGCGCAGCCGTGACCCGAGAGGCAGGCTAGAGAGGAGTCATGCCTGGAGTCAATATGAGATATGCGTAAATAACATGCTATATTATTCGATGTCAAACAATCATGGCGCGACCATCGGCAGCACCACCCGGCTCGGCCGCGCCGCGTCCACGAACACGGTGTTCACCGCTACCCGCCGCCGCCGCTCCCGCCCCGGCGGCTCGCCGGTGTTCGGGTTCACGTCGAACTTGGGGAAATTGCTCGACGACACATCGAGCCGGATGCGGTGCCCGGGCAGGAACAGGTTCGCGGTCGGGAACAGGGTGATCCGTGCGGCCACGACCTCGCCGTCCCGGCGCAGCCGCGGCGCCGTCGGGTCCTCGGCGTAGCGCAGCCGCAGGATCCCGTCGGTCAGGTTCATCGCGTAGCCGCGCGGATAGTCCGCCGACGCCGGGTGCACGTCGATCAGCTTGGCGGTGAAATCGGTGTCCGGCGCGTCGGTCGCGACCAGCAGCTCCACCTCGACGGGGCCCGCGATCTGCACCGCGCGGGTGAGCGGCGCCGTCTCGAACACCAGCACGTCGGGGCGCGCGGCGAGCGGCAGGAACGGGGCCGTGCAGCCGAAGAAGCCTGGGCCCTCCACCTGGTCGTAGGCGCCAGCCGCGGCCAGCGGCTCCAGGCTGCTGAACGCGCCGCCGATCGTCGGCACCGGGCGGGACGGATCGAAATCGAACGCAACGGGTGCCGCGTCCGCCGCCGGCGGCGCGGGATCGAGCTTCCCGTCGCCGTGCAGATGGAACGCCGTGAACGCGGTCCCCGGCAGCGGCCAGTCGGCGGCGGCAATCCAGCGCCCGCCGTGATCGAGGTGCCCGGCCGGCGTGCGCCGCCCCGACCCGCCGCCCATGACGAACACCCGCACCGCAGGCTCGTCGAACGCCGCCCCGCGCAGCACGTGCTCGAAGAAGCGCAGCCGGTAGGCGCGCCAGTCGCCGGCCCAGGTGTCGATCGGCGCATCGGCCCCGAAATCGACATCGCCGAACACCCGGTCGCTGCGGTCGCCGTGCGTCCACGGCCCCAGGATCAGCCGCTGCGGTCCCCGCCCGGCGCGGCGCAATCCGGTATAGTTGGCAACCGCCGTCAACGTGTAGGGATCGAACCAGGACGACATGTGCACCATCGCGCAGCGGCTGTAGCGCTCGTACCAGTCCGCCATGTTGATGCCGAGCTGGTGCCAGAACGGTCCGTCCGCCCCGTGCGTCCACTGCGCGAACAGATAGGCCTCGTAATCGGGATGATGTCGCAGCGGCGACTGGCCCTGGCGCCAGGGCAGCCGGGTGAACCAGTCCCGGATGTCCTCCGCGGCCAGTGCCGCGGCCAGCACCGGATCGGCCACCGCCTCCGGGGAGACCTGGGCGTTCTTGAACGCCCAGGTGACCTGCTTCAGCTCGAAGGCGCCGGACTGGCGGATCCCCGACCGCCAGGCATCGGCGAACCCGCCGCAATCCAGCACCTGCGCAACAAGCCCCGGCGGATCGAGGCAGCCGAGCGCCGCCTGCGTATGCGCCGCGTATGACAGCCCCATGGTCGCGATCCGCCCGTCGCACCAGGGCTGCGCACGCAACCAGGCGCAGGTGTCGAACCCGTCCTCCCCGTCCGCCAGGTATTTCTCGAATGTGCCTTCCGACCCGTAGCGACCGCGCGTGTCCTGATAGACCACCGCATAGCCCGCGGCGACGAACGGCGCGGCCAGCGCGGCGCGGGAGGCGGGGGTGCGATCGGCCGCGGTGATCTCGCTCCGGCTGGCCAGATGCCGCCCGTAGGGCGTGCGCTCCAGCACCACCGGGAACGGCCCGGCGCCGGTCGGGCGGTGGATGTCGGTGGCGAGGCGCACGCCGTCGCGCATCGCCACTCGCGCGGTCTCCGCCGCCATCGTCCGGCTTACGAACCCGGATCGATCCAGCCGATGTTGCCGTCCGAGCGGCGATAGACCACGTTGAACTCGCCCGAGGCGCTGTTGCGGAACATCAGCACCGGCTGGTCGGCGAGGTCCATGCGCATCACCGCCTCGCCCACCGACAGCAGGCTGATCTCGGCGGCCTGTTCGGCGATCACGGTGGCGAAGGCGCCGATCTCGCCGTTCGCCTCCACCACCGGCTCGGTCGCACCCTCCTCGGTTTGGCCCAGGACATAGAGCCGCGCCGCTTCGGGGCGCTTGCGGTGCGCGAGGTCGCGGGCGTGGTCGCTCACCCGGCGGCGGTAGCGGCGCAGGCGCTTGGCGATGTGTTCGGCGGCGTCGTCGAAGGCGCCGTGCGCGTCCGCCGCCTCCCCCTCGCCGCGCAGGCTCAGGCCGCGGCCGGCGTGCAGGTTGATGTCGCAGGTGAAAAAGCTGCGCGCCCGGCTGAAGGTGACCAGCGCCTCCAGCGCGTGGTCGAAGTATTTGCCGGCGATCGCGTCCAGATGGTTGGCCACCCGGGTCCGCAGCGCATCGGACAAGTCCACCTGCTTGCCGGAAACCGTGATCTCCATCCTGCCTTCTCCTTCGGCCGACCGGCCGGGCGAGCCCGACGCGGCGCACCATCGACCGAGCTACCGGCAGTGTCGGCCGTCAGGCCGGCTCCGCCTTCTCGCGCTTGCGCTGCACCGAGCTCGGGATGCGCAGCGCCTCCCGGTATTTGGCCACGGTCCGGCGCGCGATGTCCACGCCTTCGGCCCGCAACGCCGCGACCAGCGCGTCGTCGGACAGGATGTCGTCGGCCCGCTCCGCCTCCACAAGGGTGCGGATGCGGTGGCGCACCCGTTCCGCGCTGTGCGCGATCCCATCCGTTCCTGCGATCGCAGTGGTAAAGAAATACTTGAGCTCGAAGGTGCCGCGCGGTGTGGCGATGTATTTGTTCGCCGTCACCCGGCTGATGGTGCTCTCATGCAGCTCGGTCGCGCTCGCGATGTCGCGCAGGATCAGCGGGCGCAGGTGCTCGATGCCGTGGCGGAGGAAGCCGTCCTGCTGGCGCACGATCTCGCTCGCCACCTTCAGGATCGTGTGACTGCGCTGGGCGAGCGACTTCACGAGCCAGGTGGCGACGGCCAGGCGCTCGGCGAGGAAGATGCGGTCCTCCTTCGCCGCGCGCGGGGCGATGCGGGCATAGAAGGGCTGGTTCACCAGCACCCGCGGCAGGGTTTCCGGGTTCAGCTCCAGCAGCCAGCCGCCGTCGGGGGCGGCGCGCATCAGCACGTCCGGGATCACCGGCGGCACGTCCGCCGCCTCCCAGCTCCAGGCCGGCTTGGGGTCGAGCGCGCGCAGCTCCGCCACCATCTCCGCCATGTCCCCGGCATCGACGCCGCACAGCGCCATCAGCCGCCGCGTCTCGCGCCTGGCCAACAGGTCGAGGTTGTCGAGCAGGGCCGCCATCGCCGGGTCGAGCCGGTTGCGCTCGGCCAGTTGCGCCGCCAGGCACTCCTTCAGGCTGCGGGCGAACAGGCCGGGCGGGTCGAAGCGCAGCATGCGCGCGCGCACGGCCTCCACCCGTTCCAGGCTGACGCCCATCGCCTGCGCGATCGCCGCCGGCTCGGCGGTGAGCCGCCCGGCGGGACACAGCAGCGCGATCAGATGCGCGCCGATCAGCCGGTCCGCCGGGTCGGCAATGTTCAGGCGAAGCTGTTCGCCGAGATGCTCGCGCAAGCTCGGCCGGGCGGCGGCGAAGCTGTCGATGCCGCGTTCGTCGGTGCCGAAATCCTGCGCCCCGCCGCGTTCGGACCGGCCGGGGCCGCCGTCGGCGACGCCGCCCGCATCGTAGCTCTCGGCGTGCTCGGCATCGAGCGGATCGGCTGCGGCGTCCGGCAGGGTCTCGGCGCGGGCGAGATCGGCGCTGTCGCCGGCAGGCAGGGGGCCGAGCTGGTCGGGCGCGGGACGTTCCGGCTCGGGCACATCGGACGCCGGCGCGCCGCGTTCGAGCAGCGGGTTGCGTTCCAGCTCCTCCTCGACGAAGGCGGCGACTTCGAGGTTGGTGAACTGCAGCAGCTTGATCGCCTGCCGTAGTTGCGGCGTCATCACCAGGGACTGGCTCTGCCGCAGCTCCAGCCGGGGCCCGATCGCCATGCCTGGACCCGCTACAGGGTGAAGCGTTCGCCGAGATAGACCCGGCGCACATCGGCATGCGCGACCACTTCCTGCGGCCGGCCCTCCATCAGCACCTGGCCGTCGTGCAGGATATAGGCGCGGTCGATGATCTCGAGCGTTTCGCGGACGTTGTGGTCGGTGATCAGCACGCCGATGCCGCGATGCTTCAGGTGCGAAACGAGATCGCGGATGTCGCCGACTGCGATCGGGTCGATCCCGGCCAGCGGTTCGTCGAGCAGGATGTAGGAGGGCTGGGACGCCAGCGCGCGGGCGATCTCCACCCGCCGCCGCTCGCCGCCCGACAGCGCCAGCGCCGGGGTACGGCGCAGATGGCCGATGCCGAACTCGGCCAGCAGCTCGTCCAGCACCGCCTCGCGCTTGTCGGCGTCCGGCTCGGCCACTTCCAGCGCGGCCATGATGTTCTGTTCCACGTTGAGGCCGCGGAACACGCTGGCTTCCTGCGGCAGATAGCCGATGCCGAGCCGGGCGCGGCGGTACATCGGCAGGGCGGTGATGTCGGTGCCGTCCAGGCTGATCGCGCCGGTGTCGGGGCGCACAAGGCCCACGATCATGTAGAACGTCGTTGTCTTGCCGGCGCCGTTGGGGCCGAGCAGCCCCACCGCTTCGCCGCGACGCAGGGTGATGGTCACGTTCCGCACCACCGGACGCTTGTTGTAGGTCTTGCCGACGCTGACCGCGGCGAGCCCGCCGCCGCCGGGCAGCACGCGCAGGTCGGTGCGCCTGGCGTCGGCGCCGGGCCCGCGCGGCGTCTGTCCGCGATTCGTCGCGCTCATCCGTGGGGTGCCTTTGGTTCCCGCCCTGCGGGGGCGGAGTGCTTTGCGGCTGGCGGCCCGGCCGCCGGTTCGTCCGTCAGCGCCTGGGACGTCTGCCGATCGGGGACGATCAGCCCCTGCACCCGGGCGCTGCGGCCGGAGAGCAGGGTGGCGACACCGGTCTTGAGGTTCACATCCGCTGCCTGACCCGCCAACTGGTTGTTGCCGCGGGTGATTCGCACGTTGCCCTGAAGCCGCGCCATGCCGGTGGCCGGAACATAGACGGCGCGGTCGCCGGTGACGATATCGGTCGGCGTGCGCAGCACGACGTGCCCGAACGCCTCCACCCGCCGCAGCTTGCCGGTCGCGGCGAGCGGATCGTCGGTGGCGGCTGCCGGCGTCTTGCCCGCAGGCGTCTTGCCCGCTTGTGTCGCTGCCACCGAGGTCGTGCCCGGCGGCGTCGGGCCTGGCTGGGTCGTGCCGGCCGGGGTCGTACCGGATGGGGTCGCCCCCGGCGCGGCCGGCGTCGTGTAGGCCACCAGCACGTCGGCGGAGATGCGGCGCGCGTCGCGGGTCACCACCACAGCATCGCCGCGTGCCACAGCCATGTGCTTGGCGGACCAGTATTCCATGTCCTGCCTGGCGGTCAGCACCTCGTTCGGGGTGACCAGCCGCAGGTCGTGCCCGGTCATCACCAGCACCGCCTGGTCGAGGTCGTAGACCGCCCGGTCACAGCGGGCCCGCTCGGTGGGGGTGAAGATGTGCACGTTGCCTTCGGCTTCCAGCCGATAGATCTCGTTGCCGCCCTCGTCCTCCTCGCCGCCCGTGCCCGGAACGGCGGTGGCGGCAGGCGTGCCGGCCGGCGTCGTCGCGGCGGGCTTGGCCCCGCCGGGCGTGGCAGCGGCGGTGCTGCCGGGCGCAGCCGCCTTCGGCCGGTACCAGGCGATCAGCCGGTTCGCGGTGACGGTCACGTTCTGCCGTACCGCCTGCGCGTCGCCGCGAGCGATCACCTCGCGCTCCGCACGCAGCCAGGTGATCCCGTCGCGCGCGGTGATCGCGATCGGGCCGCCCTGGGTGAGGTCCAGCCCCTGCGCCGCCGCCGGTGTGACGGCGAACAGCAGCAGCGTCAGCACCGCCGCCCCCGGCCTGGCCGCCCGCCACCAGGCAGGGTGCCTCGGCCGGCTCATTTCGTGACCCCGCTGAGCACCAGCCGCGCCGGCCCGATGAATTCGATGTCGGCGCCCTTGTCGAGCAGGGTGAACCCGCCGTGCGCGTGGAGCGTGCCGAACGGCCCGGTGGCGTCCACCGGTGCCGCCCCGGCCGCCGCCCCATGCTTCAGGTCGATCGCGGCGCTGGCAGTGATCAAGGTGGTCCCGTCGTCGCGGCTGAGCGTCACGTCCCGCGACAGGTCGAGCGCCCGCGCCGCCCGCCAGTACACCCCGCGCTGCGCTTCCAGGATGATGGCGCCGCCGGCATGCATCAGCAGCTCCCCCTGCGGCGCACGCAGGTTCACCCGATCGGGCCCGATGCGCTGGGCGACGGCGGCGGTGACGGTATAGGGACGATTCTGCTGGTCTACCCCGTGGTAGCGGGCGCCGAACACCGTATCGCCCTGCGCGACCTGCGCCATGGTGCGGAAATCGAGCCGCGCCGCGACGTGGTCGCCGGCGATCTGCGGCCACAGCGCGAGCGCCGTCAGCAGCACCAGCGCGAGGCTGGGCAGCACGAATTTGGCGAGCCGGATGGTGCGCCGCCGCCGGGCCAGCCAGCGCGGGTTGGGCGCGCGGCGCAGGCGGGTGAAAGCGACGCCGATCGGCCGGCGCGGCCCCAGGGGAATGTCCCGAGGAGCGCCCAGGGGGGGACCCGGCTCGCCGCGCGGCGGCGGTGGCGGGTCGAAGACGCGTCGGCCGGTGTCGGCCCGACCGGTATCCAGACGGCCGGGCGGGGATTCGGGGCGCCAGGCACCGCTCATGCCGTGCCCGCGCGCAGGAGGTCGTGGATGTGCAGCACCCCGACGGGGCGGCCGGCAGGGTCGAGCACGAACAGGCTGGTGATCGGGCGGGCCGGCGCGTTCATCAGCGCCAGCGCCTCCCCGGCCAGGGCGTCGGGGCCGATGTGGCGGGGCTCGGCGGTCATGATCTCCGCCACTGGGCGGGTGAGCAGGTCGGGGCCCATGTGGCGGCGCAGGTCGCCGTCCGTCACCACGCCGACCAGCCGCCCGTCGGCATCGACCACGCCGAGGCAGCCGAAGCGCTTCTCGGTCATGGTCAGCAGCGCCTGGTGCATCGGCGCGCCCGGCGGAACGAGCGGCACCGCGGCGCCGGTGTGCATGAGCTCGCCCACCCGCGTCAGGCGCGCGCCGAGCCGCCCGCCGGGGTGGATGCGGCGGAAATCGGCGGCGTCGAAACCGCGGCGGGTGAGCAAAGCGACCGCCAGCGCGTCGCCGAGCGCCATCTGCATGATCGTGCTGGTGGTGGGGGCGAGGCCCAGCGGGCAGGCCTCGGCCGCGCGCGGCAGCAGCAGCAGCACGTCGGCGGCGCCGGCCAGCGCCGAGTCCGCCCCGGCGGTGATCGCCACCAGCCCGATCCCGAACCGGCGCGTATGCGCGACCAGGTCGGCGAGTTCCGGCGTTTCCCCGGAGTTGGAGAGCGCCAGCACCGCGTCGCCGGGGACGATCATGCCGAGGTCGCCGTGCGAGGCCTCCCCCGGGTGGACGAACAGCGCGGGCGTGCCGGTGGAGGCGAGGGTGGCGGCGATCTTGCGCGCCACATGCCCGGACTTGCCCATGCCGGAGACGACCACCCGCCCGGTGGCGCCGGCCAGCAGCGCGACCGCGGCGGCGAAGCGGTGATCGAGCGCGGCGGCAAGGGCGGTGATCCCCGCTGCCTCGGTGGCGAGCACCGCGCGGGCGACGTCACGCTCGGCGTTCCCGGCGACGGGAGCGGCGGGACGGATGGCGAGGGAGAGAGGCGAGGCGGCGCGCATGACGGTCCGGCGAGTTCTTTACCCGGTGCGGGGCAGTGTATCCGCCGGGCGAGAGGGGCGGTCAACCGCCGCGAGGGGTCTGAACAAAAATCGTGCCATCTCTAAACTGAATCGATCGTCCCGAGGGGCCGGTACGCAGGTTTTGATCGCGGGGAGGGGCGGGGGTGGGTGCGGCCCTCGGGGCGGTGACGAAGAGCGCGGTGCGCCCAACGTATTTGCAATGAGTTGGGCGGTGTATTTCATGATGGATCGCAGCATTAGCGCCTTGTTGATCTCCCGGTCGCTGTCGCGGTCGTGAACGACGACGCCGGGCCAGCGCGGAAGTCTGGGGCGCGCGCCCTGTCAGCGACCGGTCACGTATGACGACCCAGGCCGCCATCCTGGTGTGGATCGAGCACGTGACGCAACGCCCCTCGGGGGGGCGGCGTCGATTACTCGCAGCAACGTCGCCACAGGACCAGTAGGCGTGCGGCGCCTCGGCTCGTGTACGGCACCGTATAGACTTTGAACCCGAACGGGCGCGTGACCTACCCTGGCTCAGCACCTGCCGCGCGGGCGGCAGCCGTGATCAAGCATCACGGCCCCGCGTCGGAGGCCGCCGGCTGGCGGCGGGTCATATCGCCGCGGCCGGCCAGCAGCCCCGGCACTGAGATATCCTCGTCCAGTTCCTCCCAGTGCAGGCCCCGGCCGCTCACGCCGATGCGGCAGTGCGCACGCTGCGCCGGGGTTGCATGCAGCAAGCGCGGGAACCAGGCGAGCGGAACGCCGACTGTTCGCCCGTCGGACAGGTCCACCCACATGCTGTCGTCGTCGAAGCGCACCGCCTCAGCCGAAATGATCATGCCACGACCTCACGATTTGCTCGCGTCGCGCGGCGACGATGCGGACGAGGTCCGCCTGCTCGCGCCGGGTGAATCCCGTACTTTCCGCGATCTGTACGTCCGGAAACAGCCATAGCTTGGCCTCTGCATTGCCGCGGTCGGCATGAATGTGGATGGGCTCCTGCGGGCTGCCCTCGTTCGAGTAGAAATGGAAGCGAATATTTCCATCTCGGAATACAATCGGCATGGCTGCCTCCGTCTCTGAAATGTTGCCGGAACATGTGGATCATTGATTCAAATACCTAGAATTACCGCACTAAGCTCACGCTCACTTACTCCGCGGCGATCTTCTCCATCTCCGCCGCCGCCCGCAGCGCCGCGGCCTTCGCCTCCACCAGTTCCACGATGTGGTCGACCATCCCGCCGGCCTCCATCGTGTGGTCGGTCTTGCCGGCCGCGTACACCATGTGCCGTCCCGCGCCGCCGCCGGTCACGCCGATATCGGTCATCAGCGCCTCCCCCGGCCCGTTCACCACGCAGCCGATGATCGACAGGGTCAGCGGCGTCTCGATATGCGCCAGCCGCTCCTCCAGCGCCTGCACCGTCGCGATCACGTTGAACCCCTGGCGGGCGCAGGAGGGACACGAGATCACCTTCACCCCGCGATGGCGGATGCCGAGCGATTTCAGCAGGTCCCAGCCCACCCGCACCTCTTCCTCCGGCTCGTCGGACAGGGACACCCGCAACGTATCGCCGATCCCGGCCCATAGCAGCGAGCCGAGCCCGATCGCCGATTTCACCGTGCCCATGCGGCGCCCGCCGGCCTCGGTGATGCCGATATGCAACGGATGGTCGCACACCTCCGCCAGTTGCTGGTAAGCGGCGACGGCGAGGAACACGTCCGACGCCTTCACGCTGATCTTGAAATCGTGGAAATCGTGCTGCTGCAGGATGTTCGCGTGATAGAGCGCACTTTCGACCAGCGCTTCCGGGTTGGGCTCGCCGTATTTTTCCAGCAGGTGCTTCTCCAGCGAGCCGGCGTTCACGCCGATCCGCATCGAGCAGCCGTGGTCGCGCGCCGCCTTGATGACCTCGCGCACCCGTTCGTCGCTGCCGATGTTGCCGGGGTTGATGCGCAGGCAGGCCGCCCCGCTCTCGGCGGCCTCGATCGCGCGGCGGTAGTGGAAATGGATGTCGGCGACGATCGGTACGTTCACTTCGTGCACGATCTCCTTCAGAGCCAGAGCGCTCTCCCGGTCGGGGCAGGAGACACGGACGATATCGACCCCGGCCAGCTCGGCGCGGCGGATCTGGGCGATCGTGCCCGCCACGTCGGTGGTGAGCGTGTTGGTCATGGTCTGCACCGTGATCGGTGCGTCCCCGCCGACCGGCACCCGGCCGACCATGACCTGGCGGGATTTGCGGCGGGTGATGTCCTGGTACGGGCGGTAGCTGCTCATCGGATCATGGTCTCCGTCGGTGGGCCTCAGGGCCCTGACATGGGGCAGTCGGCAGATGGGGTGGCCGGCGCAGGGCGCCAATGCGCCCGTTTGGTGTCATCTCGGCGCCGAGGCGAGACGCGCGGTTCGTATCACGCACCGCACACCCCTGCTCAGTGCGCGGCGCTCACGCCGGCGGCGGCCGTTCCGGCGCCCGGCCCCGCAGCGGCTGGACCCGCGGCAGCGGGCGTCCCCGCGGCGGGGGCGCCGGCCGCCGGGTCGAGCACCACATTATGCAGCACCACCCCGGGTCCACCCAACGGAGCCGAGGCGACGCCACGCCGCACCAGCACTGTCCCCCCGGCATTGCCGGTCGTCAGCACCAGGTTCGGTCCCGTCGGCACCGGCCAGCTCTGCCCCGCGTGCAACAGGCGGCTGAACACCACCGTCCCGCTGTCGCTCCGCACCTGCACCCAGGCATCGGCAGTGGCGAGCACCAGCAGTCCGGAGGCGTCCGGGGTCCCGGCGGCCAGCATGGCAGCGTCCTGCGCCGGCGTGGGGGTCGCGGCGGCGGCCGACCCGGGGGCGACGTCCGGCACCGGCGCCGCCGGAAGGGGGCCGGCCAGGGTCCCGATCGCGCTCCCGCCGGCACCGGCCGGCCCGCCCGGCGTGCCCATGGCGGCGACGGAAGTCCCACCCGCCAGATTCCCACCCGCGGCCTCTGCGGGCGCCGCCGCAGGAGCGCCCGGCCTCGTCGCACCACCCGGTCCGGGCGCGGCTTGCGCCACTGTCCCGCCGGGATTTGCCGTCCCGCTGGGGTTCGCAGCCGTCCCGCCAGGGGCACCCGACGGAGCGCCGGGAGCCGCCGAGGGCGCGCCGGGAGCGCCCGGCGCCGGCGCCGTCAGCCCCGCAAGCTGTGCCGGCACCGGCATCACCGTTTCGGCCGGCAATCGCCCCTCGCCGGACAGCCGGTACCAGCCGGCGTAGGCCCCCACCGCCAGCACGAGGCCGAGCAGGATCAGCGCGCCGGTCGGCAGGCCGCGTTCGGGCAGCGGGGCAGGGAAGTCGAGTTCGGTGCGGTCGCAGACTTCCGCCGCCTCGGTCTTGAAGCGGCGCACCGCTTCGTCGGCATCGAGGCCGAGCGCGGCGGCATAGGTGCGGAGGAACGCCAGCGCATAGGCGCGGCCGGGCAGGGTGTCGATCCGACCCTGCTCCAGGGCCTCCAGATACGGCAGGCGGATGCGCAGCAGGTGCGACATCTCGGGCAGGGTGCGGCCCAGCCGCTCGCGTGCGAGCGCCAGGTCGGCGCCGACCCGCGGCGCCGAGGCGCCTCCGCCCGGAGCCAGGCTGGCTTTCAGCGCAAATTGGTGGTCCGCCAATCTCGATCTGCGGTCCTGCAACACGGCAGCCCGACCCCGTTCCCGTACTCAGCCGTCGAAACACGCAGGCGCGCCCCATAACGGATCGCGCCCTCTACACCCGGCGGTCCCGCCTGCCAACGCCTCATACTGCGCTGGAATTGCTTCTTCGTCGAGACGCGCGGTGGCTGAAAGAAGCGACCGCCATCACGATTTCACAAAGGGGTGACGGTTAGGTGACGGTCCGCTCCCGCCCCCGGGTCAGGGCGGAAGGCGGCGGCGTTTCCGGGGCCGCCCGCCGCCTCACCGATCCGGGGTGCTGAGGCCGAGTCGCGACTCAGGTGGAGTAGTCGGAGAACGCCGCCCCGGCGAAGCGCGCGCGGTAGTCGGTCCGCACGTTCACCAGCGCGACCATGCCTTCGTCCACCTTCGCCTGGGCGCGCTCCAGCGCCGGGCGGATGTCCTCCGGCCGCACCACGTATTCGCCGTAGCCGCCGAGCGCCTCGCACATCTTGTCGAACCGCGTGTAGCCGAGGTCGCGTCCCGGCTTCTCCCGCTTCGGGTCGGCGGTCCAACCGCCGTTCAGGCTGATCACCACCAGGATCGGGATCTTATGGCGGACGGCGGTGTCGAGTTCCATCGCGTTCAGCCCGAAGCTGCCGTCGCCGTGCACCACGATCACCTGGGTGTCGGGCTTGGCCACCTTGGCGCCGACACCGAACGGCAAGCCGACGCCCATGGTGCCGAACGGCCCCGAGTTCAGCCGGTGGCCCGGGGAGAAGGTCGGCAGGGTCTGGCGGCCGAAATTCAGGATCTCCTGCCCGTCGACGCACAGGATCGCGTCGCGTTTGGCGAAGTTCTTGATCTCCTCCAGCAGGCGGACCGGATGGATGTCGCCGTCCTCGGCGTATTTGTTGGCCCCGGCGCCGGCGCGCTTGGCCGCCTCGCCCTCGGCGAGCTTCTGCCGCCAGGCCTTGTAGCTGTCGGTGGTGATCTTGCCGCCGATGCCGTCCAGCACCTGCTGCAGCACCATCTTGCAGTCCCCGACGATGGGGATGTCGACATAGCGCGCCGCGGTGGCGATCTCGTCCGGATCGACATCGATGCGCGCGATGGTCGCATTGCCGCCGAACCGCGGCGGCGCGCCGTGGCCGATGATGTAGTTCATGCGCGTGCCCAGCACGACGATCAGGTCGGCGTCGCGGAACGCGGAGGACCGCATCGCCAGGTACGAACACGGATGATCGTCCGGCACCACGCCGCGGCCCTGCGGGGTGGTGTAGAAGGGGATGCCGATCTTCTCGACCAGCGCCTGCATCTCCGTCCACGCCTGCGACCAAATTACGCCGCTGCCGGAGACGAGCAGCGGCTGCTTCGCCTGCGCCAGCGCCTCGACCAGCTTCGCCACCTGGGCGGGATTGCCGAGCGGGCGCGCATCCAGCAGCGGCCGGCCCGCGAACGACCAATCCACCTGCAATTCGTCGATCTTCTGGTAGAGGATGTCGCCCGGGAAATCGAGGTAGACCGGCCCCGGCTTGCCCGACATCGCCTTCTGGAACGCGAAGTTCACCTGCTGCGGGATACGCTTCAGGTTATGGATGCGGTCGGCGTATTTCACGCAGCCACGCATGATCGCGACCTGGTCGATCTCCTGGAACACCTGCCGGCCGAACTGGCTGATCGGCGAGGACCCGCCGATCGCCACCACCGGGCAGCAATCGACCAGCGCGTTGGCGATCCCCGTGACCAGGTTGGTCACGCCCGGGCCGCTGGCGGCCATGCAGACCGACGGCTTCTGCAACAACCGGCTGTAGGCCTGGCAGGCGAACGCCGCCGCCTGCTCGTGGCGGACGTCGATCATGCGGATGCCCTCCTTCACGCAGGTGGCCTCCGCCAGCAGCATCGGTCCGCCCATGATGAAGAAGAGGTCTTCCACCCCTTCCTTCTTCAGGCATTTGGCCAGGATTTCCGAGCCCGTGAGTTCCGCCATGGTCGTTTCCTCCTTCTCTGTATCGTTCAGCCGATCACGCTATCGCCCCGCAGCGCGGCCACCTGATCGGCGCCGAGTCCGAGCCAGTCGCCGAGCACCTCCCCCGTGTGCTGGCCGAGCAGCGGCGCCGGCTTCGCCTGCGGCGGGCGGCCCGAGAAGCGCACCGGCCAGGTGGTCATCTTGTACGGGCCGATCACCGGATGCTCGACCGTCTGCATGATGCCGCGCGCCTCGAAGCTCGGGTCGGCAATCAGCTCCGACGTATCGAGCACGGCGCCGGCGGGAATCCCCGCCGCGCCGATGATGCGCATCGCCTCCTGCTTGTCGTGCCGGCTGGTCCAGTCGGCGACCATCGCGTTCACTTCCGCCTCGTGCTCCAGCCGCGCGGCGGGGCTGTCGTAGCGGGGATCGCCGATCAGCTCCTCGCGCCCGATCACACCGAGCAGGCGGCGCCAGTGCTCGGGGTTGGCGCGCGAGGTATAGACATAGACGTAATCGTTCGGCCCGCCGCCCTTGCAGGGGAAGGTGCCCATCGGCGGGTTCTTCGCCAGCACGCTGCCCGAGCCGGCGCGGTGCGCCGCGCGCCCGCTGCGGGTCTGGGTGGCGAAGGCGCCGCGGATGTATTGCAGCATCGCATCCTGCATCGCGACCTGCAGGTGCTCGCCCTGCCCGGTGCGGGCGCGGCGGAACAGCGCGCCGAGGATCGAGATCGCGAGCAGCATCCCGGTGCCGGTATCGCCCAGGGTGGGGCCGGGCTTCAGCGGCGGGCCGTCGGCCTCCCCGGTGATGCTCATGGTGCCGCCGCAGGCCTGCGCGATCATGTCGAACGCCAGGTTGTTCTCGAACGGCGAGCCGGCGCCGAACCCCTTCACCTGGGCATAGACGATCGATGGATTGAGCGCGCGGATCACGTCGGCGCCGAGGCCGAGGCGCTCGATCGCGCCGGGGGCGAAATTCTCGATGAACACGTCGGCCTTGGCGGCAAGCTGCTTGACCAGATCGAGGCCGCGCTTGTCCTTCAGGTTGACGGTGAGCGACTTCTTGTTGGCGTTGTATTGCAGGAAATAATGCGCGTCCTGGCCGGGCGGCGGGTTGATGGAGCGGCCGGGGTCGCCGAATTTCGGGTTCTCGACCTTCACGACTTCCGCACCCATCCAGGCCAGCGCCTCGGTGCAGGACGGACCCGCTTCGAACTGCGTGAGGTCCAGGACCTTCACGCCCGTCAGGCAGGTTTCCGCCCCGCCCGCCTCCGCGCCGCCCGTCGCCGCCTCATTGGACGCCATTGCCGTCACTCCTCCAGAACCGGTCTTACGCCGTGGGAGGAAGCTTACGTCCGGGTGCCGGGCGCGTCGAGGGCACGGAAGGTCGTCCTCCCGCGGCCCCCTGCCGCGAGGGGAATGAGGAGGTCGGTACGGATGTGACAACCGGCGCGGCACGGTTTGCCGCTGCGGCTGCGGGCGCATGTGAGGCGGGGGAGCGAGCCCCCCCGCCGGCGCGTCCCCTCAGGCCGCCAGCGACGGCACCAGCAGCCGATTGAGGTCGGTGAAGCTGTGGTCTGCGAGCCGCGCCCGCATGGCGGCCCACGCCGCGGTGTCGCCGGCGATGTCGTTGTAGATGTCGCGCGGCACGTCGACCGCGGCGAGCGTCGCCTCCGTCGTGCTGTTCAGCCACGCCAGGCTGAGCGCGCCGTGTGCGGCGCCGAGCAGCCGGAATTCGGTGCTGTCGGCGAAGGGCGGTTTCGGCACGGTGCGCATGACCGCCGCTTTCAGCAGTTCCAGGGTCAGGTCGTCCAAACCGAGTTCCGGGCAGAGCAGTTTTTCGCGCATCGCCGGCCAGCCGAAGGTGATGCGCGCGACGAGCCCGGCGCCGATCACGCGCGCGGCGGGCGGCGCCGCGGCGCCGTAGGCGCTGGCGAAAATATCCGCCGCCTGCGCTTCCAGCGCCGTCCAGTTCACGAGCTCGGCGGCCGGATAGGCCATGATCCACTGGCTGCGCCCGACATCGATGTAGGAGAAGCTGGGCGGCAGGCGAAAGACCGTGCCGCAGGCGGCGCAGGTCTCTACCTGGAACACGCCATCCAGTATCTGCCGGCGCAGGTCCGGGCGGCGGTCGGCGTTGACGCTGGCGACGACATCGACGTCGAACGCGGCGCTGCACCGCGGGCAGGTGACCTTGGCGTGGTTGAACAGCGACATGCGTGCTCCTGTTATCCGCCGGCGGCGACGCCGGTTGCCGCGGGGGCGCGGGCGACGATCAACTGGCCGTCTCGGTGCCCATGATGTAGCCCTTGACGCTGGCCGGCACGTCCTTCTTGGTCATGTGATGGTAGGCGTACAGCTCGGCGAACCATTCCGGCGGCGCGCGCCACTGGTAGTTGCTGACGCCCTTGGACCGGGCGCTCACCAGGTAGCTGAACCAGCTTCCGCCGTAGCCTTCGTGATAGGCGCGGTCGCCGACCGGCACCGGGTGGTCCCAGGGGCTGAGGTCGGCGTTGCGGATCTTCTTGCAGTTCGTGCAGCCGGCGCTGGCGTAGATCTCGTCCCACTTCGCGAACAGCGATCCCAGCGCCACGCCGGCCGAGGCCGGCTTGGCGCAATCGCCCGTCTCGAGCACGGATTTGATGAAGCTCCGCAGGTCGGCCTCGGTCGGGCCGCTGGCGGCGACGAAGGACGCGAAGGCGTTGGTATAATACGCAGCCGCCACGGTTTCGACGGTTTCCTTCTTCCACCCGCCGAGGTCCGGACCGGCCATGCGGCTGTCGGACATGATGCCCTGCTTGGTATCGACCGCGTGGCCGATCTCGTGCAAAGCGGTGGCCTTGAAGTAGTTGAGGTTCTCGACCGCGCCGACGCCGTCCTGCGGCTGGTACGGCGCGTCCGTCTCCGCCCCCGGCATCCACAGCACGATCTTGTCGTCGGCACCCTGGTAGTAGCTCGCGCTCAGGCTGGCGTCTGTATTGTATTCCAGCTTGGTCAGCTTGTTGTGCCCGACATGGGCTTCCGGCACCAGCGCGAACATCGCATAGAGCTGCGGCAGCCGCTCGACGGAAAGTCCTTCCAGCACATCGACCTGCAGTTTGAAGCGCGCGGCCAGCGCAGCGCGGCATTTCGCCTCGGCCTGCGGATCGGCGGCGGTATCGCCCAGAGCCTTGATGAGATCGTCGATCTTCGTCTTGCCGTCGGGCGCGGCAAGCTGCGCGGTGAATGCCTCCTTGTGCGCCCGTTCCAGCAGCGCGAGCGCGTCCTTGCCGAGCGCGAACAACGCCTTGTTCGCCGCCGCCTCCGCCATCGTATCGGCCGCGGTCTTGCGCACCACCAGCGCCTTCAGCTCGGCGTCGAGCTGCGTCTTGGGGTCGCCGTCGGCAAGCGCGTCCACCGCGACACGGGCCTCGGCGAGCGACTGCGCCACGCTGGCCTTCTGCTTGACAAGGCCGAGCTGGGCAGCGCGCCAGTCCTCGGCCTTTCCCTTGATCGTCGCCATCGCCACCTTCAGCGCGCCGAGTTGGGCCATGACGAGGTCGGTGGTGGCCTGGTTGAAGGCGGCGGGCATCTTCGCAAGCTCGTTCAACCGTTCGAGTGCGAGCGCGTCGGGCCCAGGGACCGGCGGCGGCTTCATCGTCAACAGCGCCACGATCGTCATGCCGACCTGTTCGACCTCCTTCTTGGCCCGCTCCATGCCCTGGACCTTGGTCTGCAGGGCCGCCGCATGGGTCATGAAGGCGTTCAGCGCATTCGATCGAGCCCCCGGCTCGACCACGGCCTCCGCGTTGGCCTTCTCCTGGAGCAGGGCCGCCACTTCGGCGTCCACCGGATTATGCGCCGTGATCTTGCCGATCCGGCTCTTCCATCCCGCGAAGGCCGGCGGCCACGCATCGGCGTTTGTTTTATTCTGGTTTGCCGATGCAGTAGTCGCATCCGTATATAATTTGTTCATCGCCACTTCGATCGCGGTCAGCGCGGCGTTCATGGCGGCCGGTGCGGTGGTATCCAGCGCCGCACGGTCGGCCAGCAGCTTGTCGCGGTCGAGCTTCAGTTGCGTATCGGTGCCGGCCTTGAGGATGCCGATCCAGCCGCTGGAATTGGCGATCGAGCTGTCGATTGCCGCGGTCCTGGTCAGGAACTGTTCCGCGGCCACCTTGGCGGCGTTCGCCCGGCCCTCGGCGTTGCCGAGATCGGCCAGCAGCGCCGGCGCCAGCCCCACCTGCGTTGCCATCGCGCCGGCGTCGGCAGCCCCGGTCAGCGCATCGGCGCGGATCGCGAGCGGGCCCACCAGCGCCGTGATCGGCCCCTTGTAGGCCGGCACAGGGATCGCCGCCTCGGCCAGGCGCAGCGCGCCGAGTGCCAGGGTGACGTCGGCTTTCGCGGTGGCGTACGCCCGCGCATCCAGATCGGCCTGATCGACCGTCACCCGGACGGTGCCGATGTCGTTCAAAAGCGCCGGCGCCAAGCCCACCTGGGTCGCCACCGCGCCCGGGTCGGCGGCACCGACCAGGCTGTCGCGGCGGGCGGCGAGCGGCTGGATCGCCGCCGTGAGCGGCGACTTGTAGGCGGCCACCGGAATCGCCGCCTGCTTGTGCACCACTGCCGCCAGGGCGGCGTTCACGTCCTGCACGGCCTTGTCGAACGCCGCCGCGTCGCGGCCGGCCTGCGCCGCCGCCCGGGTGGCGACGCCGATGTCGGCTACCAGTGCCGGCGCCAGTCCCACCTGGGTGGTTACGGTGGCAAGCTCGGAAGCGCCGGCCAGCGCATCGCGCCGCCGCTGGAGCGGCACGATCGAAGCCGTGACCGGACCCTTGCAGGCGGGCGCGGTGATCGCCGCCTCGGCCCGGCGCAGGGTCACGAGCGCGGCATCCACCTCGCCCAGCCGGTCCGCTTTCGCCTGTGCGACCAGCAGTGCCGCATCGACCTCCGCCGCCGCGTCGCGGGCGGCGTCGCGGGCATCGAACTTCACGTCTTCCAGCGCCTCGCAGACGTCCTTGTTCGACCCGGCGCGTAGCGCGGCGTCGCGGTCGGCCGTGAGCGTGCGCAGCCGGTCCGACAGCGCCGGGATGCGCAGCCCGGCGGCGCCCAGGCGGTCGATCTCGGCCTGCACCAGATCGAGGGCGTCGTTCACCTTCGCCTCACGCACCCCCACCAGTTCGTCGGTGACGATCCTCCCGCCGGACATCACCCGCACGAAGCGCGACAGTTTCACGGGCATCGATGCTCTCCGGTGGCGGGGAAAAACGTCACGGGCCGCCCGCCGCCGCAACCGGCGCGGCTGTCAGCGTCGCCGCCATCTGCGCCAGCGCGGCGCCGAGCGTGGCGCGGATGGCGACCGGCACGCCGAACGGGTTGTCGTCGCACACGGCGACCTTCTCGTCGCCGTCGAGGAAGCCGCGGAACGCCTGGATGATCCCGAGCGCCTTGGGACCGGTCCTGGCGATCACGGCGGGGTCGCCGCCGACAAGCTCCGCCAGCGCGGCCATCAGCGGCACCTTGTGGTTGCCGGTCAGGCCATTCATGCCGAACTCGGCGATCTGTTTCAGCGTGTCGTCGCCGTCCGCGCGCAGCGCCGCCTGCAGGGCGGCGATCTGCGCGTCCACCGCGTCGCTGGCGGCCTGCCAGGTCGCGCGCACCGCGGCCCAGTCCTGCGCCCGGGCCGCCGTGCCGGCGGGTCTCGTGCCGGCGGTCGCGCTGCCTTGGCGCGCCATGGCGCCCGCGGGTAAGGTCACGCCGAGAACCCGCCGCACCCAGTCGTTCCTCGCCTCGATCGCGCCGCTCATTTTCACGCTTTCCACTGAGCTTTCCGCTGGCCCGGTGTCTTCCCCGGTTGGCGAGCCCACTCTACCGTGACGTGATCGGCATCGCAATGGCACACGCAGGGGGTGTGAAGGCCGCCGTGCCAAGGGGGCGCGCCCTCCTTTCGCTCCCCTGCAAGGGAACGGGAACGGGGGCGAGGTGTCGTTTCGCTTGTCCCGCGGGGAGCGTTCGCCCCCCGCTTGCAATCCCGGCCCCGACAAGCTATCTCCCCTCCAACTTCACATCTCCGCCGCGCTTACGGAGGGGTGGCCTTAACCGGCCGCCTTTTTTGTTTGTCCGAACCCGATCGCCGATCCAGCCGCCTGCTCCCCGGCCAGGAAGTCCGCCCGTTGGAGGTCCGCCTGGCCGCCGTCATCGCCCCGTCCCTGGAAGCGATGGGCTATGAACTCGTCCGCCTCGCCGTGCTCGGCCGCGACCGTCCCACCGTGCAGGTGATGGCCGACCGCGCCGACGGCAGCCTGATCGCGGTCGAGGATTGCGAGGCGATCAGCCACGCCGTCAGCGCCCTGCTCGACGTCGAAGACCCGCTGCCCGGCGCCTGGAACCTGGAGGTCAGTTCCGCCGGCATCGACCGTCCGCTGACCCGGACGAAGGACTGGAACCGTTTCGCCGGCCACCAGGCCCGCGCCGAGACCGACGTGCCGATCGACGGCCGCAAGCGCTTTGCCGGCATCGTGCTCGGCGCCGATGCGACCGAAGCCCGCCTGCGGCTGGAGGACGGGCGGGAGGTGGCGCTGCCGTTCGCCTCCCTGCGCCGCGCCCGCCTCGTGCTGACCGACGCGCTGATCGCCGCCACTGCGCCGCCATCGCCGGACAATTCGCCAAAAAACGGCATGAACTGAGGAACCGCCATGGATACCGCCGTCGCCCGCCCCGAACTGCTGCTGGTCGCCGATGCCGTCGCGCGCGAAAAGAACATCGACCGCGACGAAGTGATCGAGGCGATGGAGCAGGCCATCCAGAAGGCCGGCCGCGCCAAATACGGCCATGAGAAGGACATCCGCGCCACCATCGACCGCAAGACCGGCGACGTGCGCCTGTCGCGCTGGACCGAGGCGGTGGAGACGGTGGAGAACGAGGAAACCCAGATCCCCGTCCACATCGCGCGCAAGTTCAAGCCCGGCATCAACGTCGGCGAACACATCGTCGATCCCCTACCGCCGATCGATTTCGGCCGCATCGCCGCGCAGACGGCGAAGCAGGTGATCGTGCAGCGCGTGCGCGAGTATGAACGCAAGAAACAATACGACGAGTTCAAGGACCGGGTCGGCGAGATCATCAACGGCGTCGTCAAGCGCACCGAGTACGGCAACCTGATGGTCGAACTCGGCCGCGCCGAGGCGCTGCTGCGCCGCGACGAGCTGATCGGGCGCGAATCGTTCCGCAACGGCGACCGGGTGCGCGCCTATATCTACGACGTGCGCGACGAGATGCGCGGGCCCCAGATCTTCCTGTCGCGCACCCATCCCGGCTTCCTCGCCAAGCTGTTCGCGCAGGAAGTGCCGGAAATCTACGACGGCATCATCGAGATCAAGGCCGTGTCCCGCGATCCCGGCTCGCGCGCGAAGATGGCGGTGATCAGCCGCAATTCCTCGATCGACCCGGTCGGCGCCTGCGTCGGCATGCGCGGCTCGCGCGTGCAGGCGGTGGTGGCCGAATTGCAGGGCGAGAAGATCGACATCATCCCCTGGTCGCCGCAGGCCGCGACCTTCGTGGTGAACGCGCTCGCCCCGGCCGAAGTGTCCAAGGTGGTGATGGACGAGGAAGCCGGGCGGGTCGAAGTCGTGGTGCCGGAGGACCAGCTCAGCCTGGCGATCGGCCGGCGCGGGCAGAACGTGCGGCTCGCCTCCCAGCTCACCCGCTGGGACATCGACATCCTGACCGAGGCCGAGGAAAGCGAACGCCGGCAGGAAGAATTCCGCCGCCGCAGCGGCACGTTCGTGGAAGCGCTCGATGTGGACGACGTCATCGCCGGCCTGCTGGTGACCGAGGATTTCGGGTCGGTGGAAGAACTGGCCGCGGTGCCGCTGGAGGAGCTCGCCTCGATCGAGGGCTTCGACGAGAACATCGCCGCCGAGCTGATCCGCCGCGCCGAGGTCTTCCTGGAACGCCGCGACAGCGAATTGAGCGAACAGCGGGTCGCGCTCGGCGTGAGCGACGAGGTGGCCGCGATGGAAGTGCTGAGCCCGGCGATGCTGGTGGCGTTGGGGGAGAAGGGCGTGAAGACGCTCGACGACCTCGCCGACCTCGCCTCCGACGAGCTGATCGAGATCGTCGGCGCCGAGCATATGGACGAGGACACCGCCAACGCCGTCATCATGGCCGCGCGCGCGCATTGGTTCGACGACGGTGAGGCCACGGTCGGCGCCGAGGCCGAGGCGGGTGATGCCGAAGGGGACGAGGCCGAAGCGGCCGGCGATGAAGCGCCCGATACCGAAGCCTCCCACGCCGATGCGTCCCACGCCGGTGCGTCCGGGGCGGCCGAGGAGGACAGTCACGACGCCTGATCCCGATCCCATCTCCCCCGACCCGCACGCCCCGCCCGCTGCCGCCGATCGCGCATCGCCGGCCGGCGATGCGCGTGCCGCGTCGGTACCGGAACGGCATCCTGCGTCGGTCCCCGACGGCGACGACGACGACGCGCCCGAGACCGGCCCGCTGCGGCGCTGCCTGGTCACCCGCGCGCGGGCCGAGAAGGCGCGCATGATCCGCTTCGTGGTGGGTCCGGACCGAGCGCTGGTCCCTGATCTTTCCGCACGGCTGCCCGGCCGGGGAATGTGGTTGAGCGCGCGGGCCGATGTGGTAGAAACTGCGCGCACACGTGGGGCCTTTGCCAGGGCCGCGCGCGGCGTGGTGGCGGTGCCGCCCGATTTGTTGGCACGGTTGCGCGCCGGGCTGGAAAGACGGATTGCCGAACTTCTGGGGCTGGCCCGCCGCGCGGGCCAGGCGGTCGCCGGCTTCGACAAGGCCGGGGAGTGGGTGCGGACCGGTCGGGCCGCCCTGGTCGTGCAGGCCGCGGACGGCAGCGCCGAGGAGCGACGACGCTTCCTCTCCGGGCGGGACATCCCGACGGTGGCGCCTTTGCCGGCGTCGGCGCTGGGCGCGGTGTTCGGCCGCGATCGCGCGGTGCATGTGGCGGTAGCGCCGGGCAAGCTCGCCGCGGCGCTGCGGATCGAGGCGGAACGGCTGGCCGGACTGGCCGCTCCGGACGGCGGCGAAGCGGCGCACGGGCGCGCGGCCCGGCAGGCGGGTCCGCCCGCCCGATCCGCGGGCGCGGCCCGGAACGATGGCCAGCGGCACGACGGCCGACGGCAGGATGGGCGGCTCGGCGGGACCGGCGCCGGCGAAGCAGATCAGGCGAACGGGCATGGCCCGACAGACAGGCGAACGGGCATAGCCCGACAGGCGGGGTGATGAGCGAAGGCAAGGATCAGGACGCGAGCAAGGGTAGGCTTTCGTTGCGGCCGGCAGGACGGCTCGAAATCGGGCGTACGGTCGATGCGGGCTCGGTACGGCAAAGCTTCAGCCATGGCCGCTCCAAGGTGGTGCAGGTCGAGGTGCGCAAGAAGCGCGCCCCGGGCGCAGCCCCGCCGCCGCCCGCGCCGGGGAGCGGTTCGGGTGCGTCGGGTGGCGCGCGTCCGCAGGGCGGCGGTCGTCCGCCCGCCGGCCCCGCGCGCGCGCTGACCGCGACCGAGCTGGCCGCCCGCCAGCGCGCGCTGGTCGAGCAGCAGAAGGAAACCGCCCGGCGCGATGCCGAACGGCGCGAGCAGGAGAAGATCTCGATCCTCTCCGCCGCCGAGGAAGCGCGCCGGCGCGAGGAAGAAGCCCGCCGTGCCGCGGAAGCCGAGGACCTCGCCCGCCGCGAAGCCGAAGCCGCCGCACGGGAGGAGGCCGAGAACGCGGCCGATCTGGCCGCCGCCGCTCCCCCCGTGGGGGAGGCCGGTGCCGAGCACGCGGCTGCGGTGTCCGCCGGAGCCGTCCCGGGTGCCGAACCCGCACCCGGTGCAGCCCAACCGGTCGCCCGGGCCGATGCCGCCGCCGCCCAGCCTGCCGCGAGCGCACCGGGTGCCGGTGCCGCCGCGCGCGGGGGGCGGGCGCTCGCACCGCCACCGCCCGACCGGGCGAGGACGCGCGCCGCCGCCCCGGCACCGCCGCCGCGCCTGCCGCGCCGCCCACGCCCACGGAAACCCTGCGCCTGCGCCGTGGCGGGGAGGAGGAGGACGACTCCCGTCCCGTCCGCCGCACCGGCCCCGGCGGCGCCGCCGCGCGCAAGCCCCCGGTGGTCGCCCCCCGCAAGCCCACCACCGACGACCGCCGGCGTCCCGGCCGCATCGACGTTCAGGCAGCGATCGAGGGCGAGGACGAACGCGTCCGCTCGCTCGCCTCGGTACGCCGCCAGCGCGAACGCGAACGCCGCCAGGCGGAACTGGAGCGGTTGCGCTCCGATCAGGTGAAAGTCGTGCGTGACGTCATTCTGCCAGAACAGATCACCGTGCAGGAACTGGCCAACCGCATGGCCGCCCGCACGCCCGAGGTCATCAAGACCCTGATGAAGCTCGGCATCATGGCGACCGTGACGCAGGTGCTGGATGCCGATACCGCCGAGCTGGTGGTGGCCGAGTTCGGTCATCGCGTGCGGCGCGTGTCGGAATCGGATGTCGAGCTGGGCCTGGAGGGCGCGGTCGATAGCGATGCCGAGTTGCTGGTCCGCCCGCCGGTCGTCACCATCATGGGCCATGTCGATCACGGCAAGACGTCCCTGCTGGACGCTTTGCGTGCGACCGACGTCGCCGCGCACGAAGCCGGCGGCATCACCCAGCACATCGGCGCCTACCAGGTGGCCCTGCCGTCCGGCCAGCGCATCACCTTCATCGATACGCCGGGCCACGAGGCGTTCACCGCCATGCGCGCCCGCGGCGCCTCCGTCACCGACATCGTCGTGCTGGTGGTCGCGGCGGATGACGGCGTGATGCCGCAGACGATCGAGGCGATCCGCCACGCCAAGGCGGCCGGCGCGCCGCTGATCGTAGCGATCAACAAAATGGACAAGCCCGGCGCCAACCCCGACCGGGTGCGCCAGGAACTGCTCAGCCACGAGATCGTCGTGGAAGCGATGGGCGGCGAAACCCAGGACGTCGAGGTCTCCGCCACCAAGCGCACCGGGCTCGATGCGCTGGAGGAAGCGATCCTGCTGCAGGCCGAAGTGCTCGGCCTGACCGCCAATCCGGAGCGCGCGGCGGAGGGCACGGTGATCGAAAGCCGGCTCGATCGCGGGCGCGGGCCGGTGGCGACCGTGCTGGTGCAGAAGGGCACTTTGCACCAGGGCGATATCGTCGTGGCCGGCGCCGAATGGGGCCGGGTGCGCGCGATGCTGGACGACAAGGGCAAGGCGCTGAAGGACGCCGGGCCGTCGGTGCCGGTGGAACTGCAAGGCCTCGCCGGCGTGCCGGCCGCGGGCGAGCCGTTCGTTGCGGTGGAAAGCGAAAGCCGCGCGCGCGAGATCGCCGAGTTCCGCACCCGCCGCCTGCGCGACAAGGCCGCCGCCGGCACCACGGCGGCGCGCGGCACGCTCGATCAGATGCTGGCGCGCATCCAGGCCGGCGAGCAGAAGGAAGTCGCGGTCCTCATCAAGGCCGACGTGCAGGGCAGCGCCGAAGCCATCTCCTCCACCGTGCTGAAACAGGCCAGCGAGGAAGTGAAGGTCCGCGTGCTGCACGCCGGCGTCGGGCAGATCACCGAAAGCGACGTGCAGCTTGCGAAAGCCTCGTCCGCCGCGGTGATCGCCTTCAACGTCCGTGCCACCGCGCAGGCGCGCGAAATGGCGACCCGCGATGGGGTGCAGATCCACTACTACTCCATCATCTACGACGTCGCCGACGACATCGCGAAGCTGGTCACCGGCAAGACGGCCCCCAAAGCGCGCGAGAAGTTCCTCGGCTACGCCGAAGTGCGCCAGGTGTTCAGCATCACCAAGGTCGGCAAGGTCGCCGGCTGCATGGTGACGGAAGGCGTGGTGAAGCGCGGCGCCGGCGTGCGCGTGCTGCGCGAAGGCGTGGTGATCCACAACGGCGAGCTGTCGCAACTGAAACGCTTCAAGGACGACGTGCGCGAAGTGGCGCGCGGTTACGAATGCGGCCTGAGCTTCGCCAATTTCCACGACCTGCAGGAAGGGGACGTGGTCGAATGCTTCGAGACCGAACTGGTCCCGGCCTGAAGAAGCCGCCTCGGGCCGCGCCGGCCAAGCGGCCGCCGACCCAGCGGCAATTGCGCGTGGCGGAGGAAATCCGCCACGTGCTCGCCGGCGTGTTCGCCCGCCACGAGTTCCGCGACCCGGAGCTTGCGTCGGCGGACATCACCGTGACCGAAGTGCGGCTCAGCCCGGACCTGAAAAACGCGACGGTGTTCGTCGCCCGGCTGGGGCGATCGGATATCGATGCGCTGCTGCCGGCGCTGGCGCGTGCGGCGGCCTATCTGCGCGGGGTGGTGGCGCACGCGCTGCCGCTGCGCGTCGCGCCGGCGCTGAGCTTCCAGCCGGACCATACGATCGACCAGGCGGCGGCGATCGAGACCTTGCTGCACCGGCCCGAGGTGGCGCGCGACCTGGGACCGGAACGCTAAGCAAACGTCTGGCGGTTTGCGCTCAGATCAAGACCTGAGCAGGGCGGCGCCGGCACGGGATCCGGCTCCCGATCCGTGACGACCCGCGTCCGCCTGCTCGGGGCGCGTTTGCGCCGCACCGCGCGCGCTCCCATGATGCCGGGCGAAGCAACCGCCGGCATCAGAAAGGCCCCGTCCATGACCGTGCTCCGCGCCGCCGCCCGGGCGAGCAGATCAGCCCCCGCCGACCATTTCACCGGCACCGTGTTCAACGACGAGATCGTGGCGCCCACCGCGCCGTCGCGCATGCGCGCCGCGGTGGTGTCCTTCACCCCCGGCGCCCGCACCGCCTGGCACGCGCATCCGGTCGGGCAGACGCTCTATTGCCTGTCCGGCGTGGGCCGCGTGCAGTTCGCCGGCGGGCCGGTGCAGGCGCTGTTTCCCGGCGATACCGTGGTGATCCCGCCCGACACCCGCCACTGGCACGGCGCCGCGCCGGACCGGCTGTTCGCGCATATCGCGATGTCGGAGAGCACCGATACCGGCGGCTCGACGCAGTGGTTCGAAAAGGTGAGCGACGCCCAGTACGCCGTCGCTCCTGATGCCGTCGCCCCTGGCTGAGCCGCCGGCGGCCCGCCGCCGGGACGGATGAGCCTTGCCGCAATGATCCTCGCGGTCCTGGCGGCGGCGCTGGCGGCGATCGGCGCCGCGCAGGCGCTGGCCGGCTGGCGCGCGGTCGCCCGCTTCGCCGCCCGCCCGCCGCCCCCGCTCGCGCATCGCCCGCCGATCACCGTGCTGAAGCCGCTGCACGGCGACGAGCCGTTGCTGGAGGATGCGCTCGCCAGCCTCTGCCGCCAGGACTATCCCGATTTCCAGGTCGTGTTCGGCGTGCAGGACCCGGCCGATCCCGCCATCGCCGTGGTCCGCCGCCTGCAGGCGCGTTTCCCCGGCCGCCGCCTGGTCCTGGTGGTCGACCCGACGCCGCACGGGGCGAACCGCAAGGTCGCCAACCTCATGAACATGCTGCCGGCGGCGCAGCACGCGGTGCTGGCGATCGCGGATTCCGACCTGCATGTCGCGCCCGACTGGCTAGACCGCCTGGCCGCGGCGCTGGTGCCCCCGGGGACCGGGCTGGTCACCACGCTCTATGCCGGGCTGCCGGCGGACGGCTGGTGGGTGCAGCGGGGATGGGTGCAGCGGCTGGGGGCCGAGCAGATCACCCATGCCTTCCTCCCTGGCGCGCTGCTCGCCCGCGCGCTCGGGCGGCAGGATTGCCTGGGGGCGACCATGGTCCTGCGCCGCGCCACGTTGGAGCGGATCGGCGGGTTCGCCGCCCTGGTGGACCACCTCGCCGACGACAACGTGCTCGGCCAGAAGGTGCGCGCGCTGGGGCTGGAGGTGGCGCTGGCCGCCACCGTGCCGCTGACGACCGTGGGGGAAGCGACGCCGGGCGCGTTGTGGCGGCACGAGCTGCGCTGGGCGCGCACCATCCGCGCGCTGGCGCCGGGGCCGTTTGCCGCCTCCGCGCTGCAATACGGGATCGCCTGGGCGCTGGCCGCGGTGGCGCTGTCCGCGGGCGCGGGGTGGGCCTGGGGCGTGCTCGCATGCGCCTGGGTCGCGCGCGCGGCGGCGGGGCGGGGGATCGACCGGGCGTTGCGCGGATGCCGCGTGCCCCTTGCGTTTCCGCTGCCGCTCTGGCTTCTGCCGCTGCGCGAGCTTATGTCCATGGCTGTGCTGCTCGCCGCCTTCGCCGGCAACCGGGTGGAGTGGCGTGGCCACCGCCTGACCGCCGATCGCCCCCGAGCCCCTCGCCCCCGAGACCAGGGATCCCCGCCCCGATGATGAAGACGCTGTTCCTGCATCCCCCCTCGTTCGACGGCTTCGACGGCGGCGCCGGCTCCCGCTACCAGGCGAAGCGGGAAATCCGCTCCTTCTGGTACCCGACCTGGCTCGCCCAGCCCGCCGCCCTGGTGGAAGGCAGCCGGCTGATCGATGCCCCGCCGGCCGGCACCAGCCTGGAGACGGTGCTGGCCGCCGCGCGGGGCTATGAGCTGTGCGTGATGCACACTTCCACGCCGTCTTTCGCGTCCGACGTGAAGGTGGCGCAAGCGCTGAAGGACGCCAATCCGGGGCTGAAGATCGGCTTCGTCGGCGCCAAGGTCGCGGTGCAGCCGGCGGAAAGCCTGGCCCAGGGCGCGCCGATCGATTTCGTGGCGCGCAACGAGTTCGATTTCACGGTGAAGGAAGTCGCCGAGGGGCGTGATTTTACCGCCATCGACGGTATCTCGTTCCGCAACGCCGCCGGCGCGATCGTGCACAACAAGGATCGCGCGGTGCTGGAGGACATGGACCAGCTTCCGTTCGTCACCGAGGTGTACAAGCGCGACCTGCGCATCGAGGATTATTTCATCGGCTACCTGATGCACCCCTACGTGTCCTTGTACACGGGGCGCGGCTGCAAGTCGCACTGCACCTTCTGCCTGTGGCCGCAGACGGTGGGCGGGCATCGCTACCGGGTGCGCTCGCCCGGGCATGTGGCGGAGGAAATCCGGCTGGCGAAGTCGTATTTCCCGCAGGTGCGGGAATTCTTCTTCGACGACGACACCTTCACCGACAACCTGCCGCGGGCCGAGGCGATCGCGCGCGAACTGGGCAAGCTGGGCGTGGTGTGGTCGTGCAACGCGAAGGCGAACGTGCCGCGGGCGACCTTGAAAGTGCTGAAGGACAACGGGCTGCGGCTGCTGCTGGTGGGCTACGAGAGCGGCAACCAGCAGATCCTGCACAACATCAAGAAGGGCATGCGGATCGAGGTCGCGAAGCAGTTCACGAAGGACTGCCACGAACTGGGGATCAAGATCCACGGCACCTTCATCCTCGGCCTGCCGGGGGAGACGAAGGAGACGATCGAGGAGACGATCCGGTTTGCCACCGAGATCAACCCGCACACGATCCAGGTGTCGCTCGCGGCCCCCTACCCGGGGACGTTCCTGTACGACCAGGCGCTGGCGAACGGGTGGCTGGACGCGGATCATGCGGAGCTGGTGGACGACCACGGCATCCAGATCGCGCCGCTGCACTACCCGCATCTGTCGCACACGGAGATTTTCGACAACGTGGAGACGTTCTACAAACGGTTCTATTTCCGCGCGCCGAAGATCGCTTCCATCGTGGGGGAGATGGTGCGCAGCCCGCAGATGATGAAGCGGCGGCTGCGCGAGGGGGTGGAGTTCTTCCAGTTCCTGCGGGAGCGGCATAAGGCGGCGGCGTAGGGGGGCTCGTGATCGCGGTTGCGGGCGGGGCAACAAAGGGAGCATTGTTCGGGCATGGCGACCGCCCTGAAACTGCCGCCGCGGCACATGACGGTGACGGAGTTCCTGAACTGGGATTCCGGCGACCGGACGGGCGCGCTCTGGCAGTTGCGGGATGGCGAGCCGGAGATGATGGCGCCGGCCTCGGACGCGCATGGGTTGATCCAGGCACAGGTCGCGCATCTGCTGATGACGCATCTGGAAGCGCGTGGCGGCGCCTGTCGCGTCGTTGTCGCCCCCGGCGTCATCCCGCGCGTGCGGTCTGCGGAAAATTGCCTGATCCCCGATCTCGGCATCACGTGCACACCGCCCTCGGGCGCGAAGACCTTGCCGGACCCGGTGGTGCTGATCGAAATCCTGTCGCCGTCGAACGAGGCGGAGACGCGGGCCAATGTGTGGGCCTACACGACGATCCCGACCGTGGCCGAGATTGCGCTTCTGCGGTCCAGCGCGGTGGCCGCCGAGGTGCTGCGGCGGCGGCCGGACGGCACCTGGCCGGAACAGGCTGACATGATCGGTGCCGAGGGTGAATTGCGGCTCGACAGCATCGGCTTCGCCGCCCCGCTGCGCGCGGCGTATCGGACCGCGGGGGTTCGGTAGGTTCCTTCTCCCGCTCGCCTTGCGGGAGGGGGCTGGGGGGGCGGCGTATTTGCACCTCGGCGTTCCCGCCGGCTTTCCCGAATCGCCCCGCGCGCCTAGCCTCCGCCCATGACCCCGGCGGATTTCATCGCGAAATGGACGGCCAGCACGCGCAACGAACGCGCCGCGTGCCAGGAGCATTTCATCGACCTTTGCGCCCTGCTCGGCGAGCCGACGCCGAACAGCGACTCGACCGGTGAGGACTACGCCTTCGAGAAAGGCGCGACCAAATTCACCGGCGAGAACGGCTGGGCCGATGTGTGGCGGCGCAACCGCTTCGCCTGGGAATACAAGAAGAAGCGCGGCGACCTGGATGCGGCGCACCGGCAGTTGCTGCTGTACGCGGGACCGCTCGGCAATCCGCCGCTGCTGATCGTCTCCGACATCGCGCGGATCGTCATCCGCACCAATTTCACCAACACGATCACCGAGACGCACACGATCGGACTGGCCGAGCTTGCCAATCCGTTGCGCCTGCGGTTGCTGAAATGGGCTTTCACCGATCCCGATCAACTGCGCCCGGCCCGCACCCGCCAGGCACTGACCGAAGAGGCGGCGGCCGAGTTCGCCGAACTGGCGCGCCGGCTGCGCGTGCGCGGACACGATCCGCAGGTGGTGGCGCATTTCGTCAACCGCCTGGTGTTCTGCATGTTCGCCGATGACGTCGGCCTGCTGCCGGACGGGCTGTTCGTGCAGATGCTGACCCTCGCGAAGCGCCGCCCGGCGCGGTCGGCGGAGTATGCCGGCCAGTTGTTCGGGGCGATGGCCAGGAGTGGCGGGGAAGTCGGTTTCATCGCCGTCCCCTGGTTCAACGGCGGGCTGTTCGAAGATGCGACGGCGCTGCCGCTGGACGAGGCGGATATCGACCTGCTGTTGCGGGTGGGGAAGCTCGACTGGGCGGAGATCGACCCGTCGATCCTGGGCACGTTGTTCGAACGCGGGCTCGATCCCGACAAGCGCAGCCAGCTTGGCGCGCACTATACCGACCGGGCCAAGATCGAGATGCTGATCGATCCCGTGATCCGCCGGCCGTTGGCCGCGGAATGGGAGGCGGCGAAGGCGAAGATCGTGGCGGCGCTGACGGCGCCCGCGCGGGGGCGCCGCCGGAGCGACGGGGGCAAGGCGGAGGCACAGGCGCTGTATCAAGGGTTCCTGGAACGGCTGCGGCGCTTCCGCGTGCTGGACCCGGCCTGCGGATCGGGCAATTTCCTGTATCTCTCGTTGCAGGCGCTGAAGGACCTGGAACACCACGCGAGCGTGGAGGCCGAGGCGCTGGGCTTGCAGCGGGAGTTTCCGCAGGTGGGGCCGGAGACGATGCTGGGGATCGAGATCAATCCCTATGCGGCAGAGCTGGCACGGGTCTCGGTGTGGATTGGGCATATCCAATGGACACGGCGGCACGGGTTCGCGGCACCGTCGAATCCGGTGTTGCAGCCGTTGGAGACGATCGAGTGCCGGGATGCGGTGCTGACGCCGGAGGGGAAGATGGCAGAGTGGCCGCAAGTGGATGTGATTGTGGGGAATCCGCCGTTTCTGGGCGATAAGGCGATGATTGGGGTGCTGGGGGACGAGTACGTTGCAAGATTGCGCCAGGCTTACATGGGTCGGGTTCCAAGCGGTGCAGACCTGGTTTGCTATTGGTTTGAATTGGCCCGACAGACGCTTCTTGCTTCGCGTGTATCCAGTTTCGGCCTTGTTTCGACGAACAGTATTCGGGGCGGGGCCAATCGTCGGGTTCTCGACGCGCTTTGCGCAGCAGGCACTATCTTCGAAGCGTGGGCCGATGAGCCGTGGACCGTTGACGGCGCCGCAGTTCGCGTGTCGCTAATCTGCTTCGCCCGGGCGAGTGGGAGAATCAGGCTGAATGGGGGGGCAGTTGATCGCATTTTTGCCGATCTTACCGCTGGAGACTCGGATCTGACCCAGGCGTCAGCATTGGCTGAAAACCAAGGGACCGCATTCAACGGAATCCAAAAGACCGGCCCGTTTGAGGTTGATGGGGACACAGCGCGGTGCTGGCTGAGCGCGCCGAGCAATCCTAATGGACGAAATAATTCGGATGTTATTCGGCCATACTGGAATGGAATCGACGCCACGCGGCGCCCTCGCGATTCGTGGATCATCGATTTCGGTGCTGACATGTCAGAGGCGGAAGCGGCCTTATATATAGGTCCCTACTCACACGCTTCGACCGTCATAAAGCCGGTTCGGGAGCTAAATAAGCTCAAACCGCTGAGAGCGTTTTGGTGGAGGCACTGGCGTCCCAGACCAAAGATGCATTCCGCCCTTATCGGGCTGAGCCGAGCGATTGTGACACCAGAGGTATCGAAGCACCGCGTCTTCTTATGGCTTCCCGAGTCCACTGGAGCCGACAAAAATCTGATCGTGTTTGCGCGGGATGACGATACCACCTTCGGCATCCTGCACAGTCGATTTCACGAATTATGGGCGCTGCATCTGGGAACTTCGCTCGAAGACCGTCCCCGTTATACACCCTCCACCACGTTCGAAACCTTCCCCTTCCCCGCCGGCCTCACCCCCAACCTCCCCGCTTCCACCTACGCCACCAACCCCCACGCCCAGGCCATTGCCGCCGCCGCGCGCGACCTCGTCGCCAAACGCGACGCCTGGCTGAACCCGCCCGATCTGGTCGAGCGCGTCCCCGAAGTCGTCCCCGGCTTTCCCGACCGCATCGTCCCACGCAATGCCCGCGCCGCCGCGATCCTCAAGACCCGCACCCTGACCAACCTCTACAACACCCGCGGCACGCCGGAGGGCACCTGGCTCGACACCCTGCACCGCACGCTCGATGCCGCCGTCGCGAGCGCCTACGGCTGGCCGGTCGATCTGCCCGATGACGAAGTGCTCGGCCGGCTCGTCGCCCTCAACCGCGCCCGCGCTGAAATTGTCAGAGGACGTGACTCCTGTACGAACGAAAGCACTGCTGTATGAGTAGGGGAGTTGTTTACCTCATGGCTTCTGTTGACCATCAAGGAGACGATCGGCGACGTATCGTCCGGCAGCGAGACGCTTATCCCTTAATCACCGACAGGCCGGGTGGAACATTGTCGTGACCGACGCAGAATTCTTCCTCCGGATTGTTTTACCAACTGTCGAGGAATTCTCCAAAGATCCTGGGGACGTCCGACGGGGTGTGCTTGCATGCATAGTTTTGCAGTCGATGGCCGACCACTATGTTGCCCATAGACTTGTCGATCCAGGAATGACCAGAGCGCAAAAACGTAGGAAGATCGAAAAGTTCAATGAGGGCCTCTGCGAGAAAAATAAGGCATTTGCCAAAGTCATCGACGTAGCGAACGGTACCAAACATGCCCGTCAAGAATTCGTTGATCTTCATCTCGAAAATCCCGCCGTCTGCGGCATAATGCGATGCGGGTTCCCCATGTCATCCAGACCCTATGTCTTCATAGACGAGGACAACACGTGGCTACTCTATCAACTCACCGAACATGTTGCTGAGATGTGGCAGATGATGCTCGACAGCCCTCCGCCGAACGACGCGGGGCCACCGGCACGCGCTCCCGCATACCCCCCAGTCGGTTAAAGCGTGGTTTAGGTCATGTGCACCCCGTGGGCCGATCGAACGACGCATGTGCCCCCTAGGGCCCGGACCCCGCCCCGCGCGATCCCCGCCGGGCCAGCATGCCTGCCCGGGCCGCGGCGTCCTCGGCGCGAAACAACTTGACACGGCAGCGGATTTATGTTCTTGTTTCGTTCATGTCCCCCGCCGCCGCTTCGCCCCCCACCACCACCACCACCAGCGCCTGGGCCCTCGCCGGGCGCTTCGCCCGCTTCATCGGCGGGCTGCGCGAAGCGATGGCGGCCGGCGCCGAGCACAACCCGGTCCTGATGGACCTCGCGGCCCGGCTGTGGAACCGCCTCACGGAGGCGGCGGAGCGCTTCGCCGCCATCGCCGCCCATCCGGTGGCGAGGTCCCGCCGCCGCCCCACCGAACCCGCCCCCATGCCCGCCGATGCGGTGCCCGCCGATGCGGCGCCGCCCTGGTCCCCCGCGCCGCGCCGGACCCTGCCCAGAGGCTATGGCTGGCTGGCGCGGATGGCGCCGGAGACGGTGCCGTTCGGCATCGAGTTCGCCTATCTCCTGGCGCAGCCGGAGATGACGGAGCTGCTGGCGACAGCGCCGCGCCTGTGGCGGGTGCTGCGCCCGCTCTGCCGGATGTTCGGCATCACGCCCCCCGAAGCCCCGCCGCCCGCGCCGGACACGGCCCCGCGGCGCGCGCCGGAGGCAGCGCCCGACCCCGACCGCTCGCGCCGGCGGTCCGAAGCCGCGGCGATCCGGGACCACGGTCCGCTCGGATATCGCCCACCGCTTTTCGGCCGCTAGACTGGGGCTGGCGTTCGTGCGCCCATATTGTTACGATATAGCAACGTAACCATCCACCCAACGCCGGAAACAGCCCGGGAAGGCGCGGGGACCTCAGGACCTACGGCAGCGGAACCGCATTCGGCCCCAGAGGCCCCAGCCCGCGTGCACGCCCGCCCAGCCGCCACGGCCTCCAAAACCGGCTGACGCACAACACGAATCAGCCCGCCTAAGTCCCCCCCGGCTCCTCCGTCTCCCCCAGCAACCGAGCCGCCTCCGCCCCCCGCACCTTCGCAATATCGTCCTGGTATTTCAGCAGCGCCCCCAGGGTCTCATCCACCACCCCCGGGGTCAGCTCGGTCTGGTTCAGCGCCCGCAGTGCGTTCGCCCAATCGATCGTCTCCGCCACGCCAGGCAGCTTGAACAGCTCCTCTCCGCGCAGCCGCTGCACGAACGCCACCACCTGAGCCGCCAGCGCCGCCGGCACGCCAGGGGCTTTCGCAGCCAGGATCGCGCGCTCCCGCACCGCGTCCGGGTAGTCCACCCAATGGTACAGGCACCGCCGCCGGATCGCGTCGTGCACCTCTCGCGTCCGGTTCGACGTCAGCACCACGACGGGCGCCACCGCCGCCCGCACGGTCCCGTATTCGGGCACGGTGATCTGGAAATCCGCCAGCAATTCCAGCAGGAACGCCTCGAACGGCTCGTCCGCCCGATCGAGCTCGTCGATCAGCAGCACCGAAGGCGGCAGGTCGGGATCGATCGCCGAGAACAGCGGCCGGGCGGCCAGGAATTCGCGCGTGTAGATATCCCGCGCCAGCTCGTCGCGGTCGGTCTGCCCCGCCGCCTCGGCCATCCGGATCGCCATCAACTGCCGCGCGTGGTCCCATTCATAGGCCGCGGCGGCGAGGTCCATCCCGTCGTAGCACTGCAGCCGCACCAGCCGGCGCCCCAGCCCGGCGGCCAGCACCTTGGCGATCTCGGTCTTGCCGGTCCCCGGCTCGCCTTCCAGGAACAGCGGCCGGCGCATCACCAGCGCCAGGTGCACCGTGGTCGCCAGCGCGCGGTCGGCGATATAGCCCTGGTCGGCGAGCAAGCGGGCGGTGTCGTCGACCGAGGCCGGCAGCGAATCGAGCGGCATTACAGCAGCGGCACCACGATCATGTACAGGATCACCAGCCAGATCAGCCCGCCGATCCACAGCGCCAGCGGCAGCCCCATCGGCTCCCGCGGCACCATGGCGAACCAGTTCACGCTCGGCGCCGGAGCGGGCGCGCGGGTCGGGGCGGCGGCTTCTGGGGTCGGGACCATCGGGGGGGCAAGCTCCTTGGCGAAATTGTCGAAGAAGGCGTCGGCCATCTGCTTGGCCGTGGAATCGATCAGCCGGGCGCCGAGCTGGGCGATCTTGCCCCCTACCTGGGCCTGCACCTCGTAGCTGAGAAGGGTCCCGCCGTCGTCGGAATCCTTCAGATGCACGGTCGCGCCGCCCTTGGCGAAGCCGGCGACGCCGCCCTGGCCCTCGCCGCTGATGCGGTAGCCGTTCGGCGGGTCGATGTCCGATAGATGTACCTTGCCGTTGAACCGCGCGGCGATCGGGCCGATACGCACGGCGGCGGTGGCCGCCATTTCCGTCGGGGAGGACGCGTCCAGCTTCTCGCAGCCCGGGATCGCCGCTTTCAGCACCGAAGGATCGTTCAGCGCGTCCCACACCTTCTGCCGCGGCGCCGGGAGGCGCCGCTCACCGCTCATGTCCATCCGTTCAGGGTCCCCGTTGCGCGCGGCGGACGTTACTTGCAGGGTCCCCTTCATGCAACCGAGCACGGCCGCGGTTTCCACAGCCCAGGGTCTCGCCGCCCCAGGGGGCACAATTCCAGGGGGCACAATTCCAGGGGGCGCGATCCAGGGGCTTGCCATCCACGGGGCGACGCCGCCGGTGCCCGGGCTGATCTGGGCGCTGCCGTTCGCGGGCCTGCTCGCCTGCTTCGCGCTGCTGCCGATCGTGGCGCCGCGCTGGTGGCACAAGCGGCAGGGATGGGTGGCCGCGGGCTGGGCGCTGGCGTGGCTGCTCCCGCAGGCGGCGAGCGCCGGGCCGGTCGCGGCGGCGGCCCTCGCCTGGCAGGAGGTGCTGGGCTCGTACCTGCCGTTCATCACCCTGCTGCTCGCCCTGTATGCGGCCGGCGGCGGCGTGCTGGTCCGCGGCGGCTTCCGCGGCACGCCGGCGGGGAACACGGCGATGCTGGCGGTCGGCACCCTGGCCGCGGGGGTGATGGGCACCACCGCGGCGGCCATGGTGCTGATCCACCCGCTGCTGCGTGCCAACGCGCACCGCCAGCACAAGCTGCACCTCGTGCTCGGGTTCATCGTGCTGGTCGCCAACGCAGGCGGCGCGCTGTCGCCGCTCGGCCCGCCGCTCTACCTCGGCTTCCTCCGCGGGGTCGGGTTCTTCTGGCCGGCGCTGCGGCTGGGGCCGCCGCTGGCGCTGATGGCCGGCTTCGTCCTCGTCGCGGTCTGGGCGATCGATCGCCGGCTGGCCCGCGACGAGCCGCTCCCCGCGCCCCCGCGCGAACGGTTCCGCCTGCGCGGGACCGGCAACCTGGTGCTGATCCTGGCGGTCGGCGCGGCGGTGTTCGCCGAGGCGCTGATCCAGGCCGGCACGCTCCGCGTCGCCGGCGCCACCATCCCCACGGCGCGCTTCGCCGCCACGGGGGTTTTCCTGGTGGCCACGGCTCTCTCCGCCGGCTTCACTCCGCGCGCCGTCCACCAGGGCAACGATTTCTCCTGGCGGCCGATGGCCGAGGTCGCCTGGTTCTTCCTCGCCCTGTTCCTGACCCTCGAACCGGTGCTGCGCATGCTGGCAGCCGGACCGGCGGGGCCGTTCGCCCCCCTGCTCGCCCTCGCCACGGACCCCGCCGGGCAGCCGAGGCCCGCCGTCCTGTTCTGGGTCACCGGCGGCCTGTCCGCCGTGCTCGACAACGCGCCGAGCTACCTGGTTGCCTGGGGCGTGGCCGGCATTCGGCCGGAGGCTCTGACAGGCGGCGCAGACCATGCCCTGGAAGCGATTTCCGGCGGCGCCGTGTTCTTCGGCGGCCTGACCTACCTGGGCAACGCTCCCAACCTGATGCTGCGCGCCATCGCCTCGCACCGCGGCGTGCGCATGCCGGGATTCCTCGTCTATGCCGCCTGGGCCGCGACGCTGCTGGTGCCGGTGCTCGTGGTGCTGAGCCTGGTGTGGATGTGATGCCGCCCGACGTCGGGCTGTCGGTCCGCGACGATCAGAGCCGGGACGAGCTGTCCCGGGCGCAGCCGCGTGTCGAAGGCCGCATTGGTGGCGACGCTACGCCGCCGCGGCCAATGCGGACGCCTGCCCCGCCCGATCGAGGAACGCCGCCAGCGCCGAAGACGCGAACGCGTCCTGCCGGCGCAGGAACACCGTCTCCACCAGCGCCTCGCCGGGCGGCAGCGCCAGCACGGCAACGCGCCCGGCGGCGCACACCCCGCCGACCAGCGCCCGCGGCAGCAGGGTGATCCCGAGCCCCGCCGCCACGCAGGCGAAGATCGCCTCCAGGGTCCCGAACTCCATCATCCGCGGCGTCGGCACGCCGCGGCGCGCGAGCAGCGCCTCCAGCCGCTGGCGGTAGGAGCAGCCGGCGCGCAGCACGACGATCCGCACGCCCCCGGCGCCGATCAGCGCCTCGAAGGAGCGCGTGCCGGGTGGGGCCAGGACGGCCAGTTCCTCGCGGAACATCGGCCGCGCTTCCAGCCCGGGCATGGCCACCGGGCCGCAGACGAAGGCGCCGTCCACCACCCCGTCGCGCACCGCTTCCACCAGCTCGCAGGTGGTGCCCGGGCGCAGGACCAGGTCGACCTCCGGGTAGGCTTGCGCATACGCAGCGAGCAGCGGGGCCAGGCGCAGCGCCGCGGTGGTTTCCAGCGCGCCGATGACCAGGCTCCCGCGCGGGGTGCCGTCGTCGCACGCCGCCCGTGCGGCGTCCGCCAGCAGGCGGGGGATGCGCCGCGCGTAGGGCAGCAGCCGGCGGCCGGCGTCGGTCAGGCTCACGCCGCCGGCGTGGCGGTCGAACAGGCGGCAGCCCAGCGTGTCCTCCAGCGCGCGGATGCGGGCGGTGACGTTGGATTGCACGGTGTGCAGCTCGACCGCCGCCCGCCCCATCACGCCGAGGCGGGCCACCGCTTCGAACAGACGCAGGTCGGCGGCATCCATGCTTCCATCTCCCCCGACGATTGCCGGGATCACAAACAATCGCTTCCCGGGATGGGCGAGAGAGACCACCTTCCCCATCCGACCGAGGAAAGCTACGCCATGACCCGCCCGCGCGCCATCGCCGCCGTCGCCCCTCGCCCCGTCGCGCCGCTGCGGCCGGCGCTCGGAGGACTGCTGGCGCTGGCGGTGGGGATCGGCATCGGGCGGTTCGTCTATACGCCGATCCTGCCGCCGATGATGGCGGCGCTCGGGTTGTCGACATTCGCCGCCGGGCTGATCGCCTCGGCCAATTTCGCCGGCTACCTGGCCGGTGCGCTGCTCGCTGCCCGGGGGCGGTTGCCGGGCGGACGCCGTGTCTGGCTGCTGGCCGGGCTTGGGGCCAGCGCCGTCACGACGGGGGCGATGGGTCTCACCCGGGCGCTCTCCGCGTTCCTGGCCCTGCGTTTCGCCGGCGGGGTCGCGAGCGCGGTGGTGCTGATCCTCGTCTCCGCCATCGTGCTGGAATGTCTCGCCGAGGCCAGGCGGTCCGACCTTTCCGCTCTTCTGTTCGCCGGCGTCGGCAGCGGCGTCGCCGCTTCGGCGCTGCTGGTCTCGGTGCTGCAAGCGACCGGGGGCGGCTGGTCGGTGCTGTGGCTGGCGAGCGGCGGGCTGTCGGCGCTCGGCGCCCTCGCCGCGGCATGGCTGATCCCAGCCGCCGCGGGCCCGCCCTCGACCGCCGCTGCGGCGGCTGCCGTGGCCGCCGCCGCCCCGGTCGATCGGCGGCTGGTCCGCCTGGCGGTTGCCTACGGGCTGTTCGGCTTCGGCTACGTCATCACCGCGACGTTCCTGGTCGCCATCGTCCGCGGCACCGCGGCGCTGCGCCCGCTGGAGCCGGTGGTCTGGGTGGTCTTCGGCCTGGCCGCGGCGCCTTCGGTGGCGCTGTGGACCGCGCTGGCGCGCCGGATCGGCATTTCAGGGGCGTTCGCGCTGGCGGCGCTGACCGAGGCGCTCGGCGTGCTCGCCAGCGTCGCCTGGCCGAGCGCGGCCGGTGTGTTCCTCGCCGCTGTCCTGGTGGGCGGGACTTTCATGGGGCTGACGGCGCTCGGCCTGGTGCGCGGGCGGGAACTCGCCCGCGGCGATGCGCGGCAGGTGCTGGCGCTGATGACCAGCGCCTTCGGGCTGGGACAGATCCTCGGCCCCAGCTTCGCCGGCGCCCTGTCCGATCGACTGGGCAGTTTCCTGGTCCCGTCGATCGTCGCCGCTGCGGCGCTGGTGGCCGCCGCAGCGCTGGCGAGCCGGTAATGCCGAGGTCCGAAGGTCGGGCGCATCGCCCGCAGGGCAGGGGATTCGTTCCGGCCGGGATATCCGGATCGGTGACCCCTTTGGCCACGCTTTCGAAAGCCGGCCCCTCGACGGCCCCTCAGCGTTCCCCGTTCAGGACCGCCAGCCGGTCGCGCAGCCAGCCCGGAGGCATTCCGGCCAGGAATGTCTTTTCCAGCCGCACCCGCTCGGCCGGGGTGATGCCGATATCGGTGGCGCGGAAGAACTCCGGATTGCGGGTGAACATCAGGTAGGCCTGCATTTCGTTCACCACCACCTCGTGGCTGTGGATGTCGTATTCCTCCGAGGCAAGGAACCTGCGCACGCCCGCGCGTTGCGCCGCGGTGAGCTCCCGATCCCAGAATCGCTGCACATAGGCGGCGTAGGCCGGGTTGCTGAAAAACTCCCCGTGCGACAGTTCGTGGGTCAGGATGGCATCACAGGCGGCGGCGGTGACGTAGCGGTTGATGCCCTCCCGCGGTAGCGTGATCAGCCCGGCGACCACCCCCGGCCGCAGCCAGCCGAGCTGGTCGATCAGCGCGTGCAGCCGCTGTTCCTCCGGATTGAGCCGGCGGTGGTCCCGTTCCGCCAGCGCGAAGAAGCGGGCGAGGGCGGCGGCGGAATAGTCGTGGCCGTAATAGTAGGTGGCGACGGTGTCGCCATGGGCATGGATCACCGCCTCCAGCTCCGACCAGGACACCACCCGGTCGCGCGGCAGGCCGGCTTTTTCCACCAGCGCGGCGACCCGGTCGAGCATCAGCCCCTGTTCGCGCAGGGTGGGGAAGTCCAGCACCACGATGTTCGGATTGCTTGCGTAGCGGAACACCGTGAGCGCGGTCGGCGTCGCGGCCAGGATCTGCCGCCGAGTGGCGGTGCTGACGGCAAATTCCGGCGCCGCGGTCGTCGGCGGTGCCGCGGCCGGCGATGCGGATCCGCCGATGCGGCCCGCGGCGGCAGGCGGCGCCGCGGCAGGTGGTGCAGCGACGGGCGGCGCGGCGATGGAGGGTGGGCGGAGGGGCGACGGGGCAACGTGCCGCGGCCCCGGCCACAGCACCCAGGCGAGCGCCGCGGCCAGCAGCAGCCCGAGGGCGCCCCCCCCGACCCAGGGCAACAGCGGAGAGACACCGGCCGCAGCCGCCCCGAACGGCCGCTTCAGCCGCACGGTGTCGTCCTCCGGGTCAGCGGACGGCACCCGCGGCCGCGCCGCACTGCCCGCGCGCCGGATCAGGCGCGCGTCGGCCGGGTCTGGCGGGTCGCGCACGCGTTCGGGGTCCGGAGGGCCGTCAGGCTCCGAGATTGATCACTTCGACCCGCCGGTTGCGTGCATCCGGCGTTTGCGGCGGCGTCGGGACCAGCAGACCCTGCTCGCCCATGCCGATCGGCTGCAGCCGGGCGGGGGCGATGCCGTAGGTGCTTTCCAGATACGCCGCCACCGCCTGGGCCCGCTGCTGCGACAAGGTCAGGTTGGTCGCCGCCGAGCCCACCGTGTCGGTATGGCCTTCGATCCGGAACCGGTATTTGCCGAGATCCTGGCTGCTCAAGGCCTTGCCGAGCTGATCGAGCGTCTGCCGTGCCTGCGGGGTCAGCTCCGCCGAGCCGGTGGCGAAATCCACCGTCAGGTTGACCGACGGCGCACTGGCGGACGCGCCGCTCGCCACCGAGGCATGGTGCGCCATGTGCGTCCCCGAATTCATCCGTGCCGGCGCCTGCGACATCGCCACCGGCTGCGCCGCAGACTGACCCGGTGCGACGAGACGGATGCCGCGGGTGCCGCCGGCGGTCAGGTCGCCATGCGGCTTGAGGGAGTCGATGATCTGGCTCGCGGACGGCGCATTCTGCGCCAGCGCGGGCACCGTCGCCAGCGCCAGGGGTGCGGCCAGCAGAGACAGGTACGAACGCGCGCACGGGCAGTTTCCTCCAAAGTGACCGGATCGGCGCCCCTATAGCACGGGGTTTTGCGGGAGGTGACGAAAAATCGACCCGTTTTGCATGTATTCGCAACGCGCCGGCAGGCGTACAGCACCGGCGCGCGTCCCCATTCCGATCAGGCCGGGACGGAACGGCGTATCTCGCGACAGACCGCCAACAGCCGGTCGACCGCCGCGGCGGCGAACTGCAAGGTGGGTTCGTCGACCAGCCGCCCGTCGCGGATCTTCCCGGCGATGTTGCCGATCACCACCTGCGGCCCCGTCACGATGCGCACCTGGCATGACAGCAAGGTCTCGTTCACCTGCGCCTGCGCCCGCGCGCCGCCGACGAAGCCCGGCGAGGTCGAAATGATCAGCGCCGGTTTGCCGATCAGCACGCATTCCCCGTACGGCCGCGACGCCCAGTCGAGCGCGTTCTTCAGCACCCCCGGAATGCCGTGATTATATTCCGGCGTGACAACCAGCAGCCCGTCGCACTCGGCGATCATCTGCCGGAACGCGCGCACCGGATCGGGAGTCGCCGGCCCGTCCTCGTCCTCGTCGTACAGCGGCAGCCGCAGGTCGTGGCGGTCGAGCACCGTCCCCGCGGGCAGCCTCGGCTCCAGCCCATGCAGGACGGCGCGCGAATAGGAATCCCTGCGCAGGCTGCCGCACAGGCCGAGCAGCCGCGTGCGCGCGATCGGCATCTCCATCGGTGCCATTCCCCCCTTGGTCCTGCGGCGGCCGGGACCGGCCCGGCCGCGCAGAGCGTGAAACGTACCACACTCGGAACACCTGCCCCGCGGCCGACGTGCGGCCGCGCGCAGGCGTTCAACGCGCCGGTGCGAACGGTCCGCTGCCGGCACCGGTCTGCTGAAGGGCGGAAGCGACCTCGTCAAGGTCATTCTGCGTCAGCACGAGCCGCGCCGCGTCGAGCCAGCCGTCCACCTGGGCCGGGCTGCGCGCACCGACGATCGCCCCGGTCACCCCCGGCCAGGCCAGGGTCCAGGCGACCGCGACCGCGGCGACGCTGGTCGCATGCCGCTCGGCGATCGGCCGCAGCGTCTCGGCAAGCCGCAGGTTCCGCGCCAGCTTCTCGCCCGCATATTCCGCGTTGCGCGACCGCCAGTCGTTCTTCGGCAGGGCGCGCGCACGCGCCTTCGTGAAGCGCCCCGTCAGCAGACCGGACTGCATCGGGGAATAGACGATCACCCCGGTCCCGTGCGCGTGGCACCACGGCAGCTCGGCTGCGGCGACGGCGCGGCGGATCGCCGAGAACGGCGGCTGCAAGGTATCCACATGGCCGAGCCGCTCGGCCGCTTCCAGTTGCGTCGCGTTGTGGTTGGAAAGCCCGACTGCGCGCACCTTCCCCTCCCGCTTCAGGTCGAGCAGGGTTTCCCAGTACGCATCGAGCGGCGTGCCGTCCTCGGCCGGCCAGTGCATCTGGTAGAGATCGATCCGCTCCACCCCCAGCCGGCGCAGCGAGGCCTCCACCTCGCGCCGCAGGCTGGCCGGCGCGCCGACCTGGCGCGGCGGCGCCTGGCGATCGTTCTCGTCCCACACCAGGCCGCATTTGGTGAACACGTAGGGCCGCTCGGCGGCGGGCAGCTCCGCCAGCGCCTGCCGTACCACCTCCTCCGAATGGCCGAGGCCGTAGATCGCGGCGGTGTCGATCCAGTTGATGCCGCGCGCCAGCGCATGGCGGATGGCGGCGACCGACTCGCGGTCGTCCTGCGCGCCCCAGCCGACCGCCCAGTCCGGGCCGCCGATCGCCCAGGCGCCGAAGCCCACGCGGGTGATCTCCATATCGGTGCGGCCGAGCCGGCGTGTCGGCAGGGACGTGGGGCGGGAAGCGATGGTCTGGTCCATGGGACAACTCCTCTGTCGCACGGCCACATGAGAGCGGTTGTCCAGCGCGCAAGTGGAATATATTGATGACATTCAGCGATCGGGCAGATCAATAGAGGCGATGCTCCATGGAATTCCGGCAGTTGCAGCATTTCGTGGCGGTCGCCGAGGAGCAGCATTTCACCCGCGCCGCCCGCCGGGTGAACATCGTGCAGTCGGCGCTGTCCAACTCGATCCGCCAGTTGGAAACCGACCTCGACGCCCGGCTGTTCGTGCGCACCACCCGCCAGGTGCGCCTGACGGCGGCGGGCAAGGCGTTGCTCGGCAAGGCGCGGGCGGCGCTGGAGGCGGTGCGCGACGCGCGCAGCGCCGTCGCCGCGGTGCAGGGGCTGCGCCGCGGCACGCTCGGCATCGGCACCGTGCAGAGCCTGCCCGCCTTCCTCGACCTGCCGCCGCTGCTGGCGCGCTTCCATGCCGCCTATCCCGAGGTCGAGGTCCGGCTCTGCCAGGGCAGCGCCGCGGACCTGCTGGACAGGGTGCGCAGCGGCGGGCTCGATCTCGCCTTCCTGCCGCTCGGCGAGCCGCCGGCGGACGTCGCCACCAGGCTGATCGCCTGCGAGGCGCTGGTGGTGGCCTGCGCGCCGGGCCATCCGCTCGACGGGCGGCGGGACGTGACGTTTGCCGCATTGCGGGATGCGGCGTTCGTCGATTTCGAGCCGGAGTGGGGCACCCGCCGGCTGGTCGATCGCGGCTTCCTCGAGGCCGGGGTGGAACGCCGTATCGCCTTCGAGGTGAGCGACCTGGAGACCCTGCTCGACCTGGTCGGCCGCGGCCTCGGCATCGCCCTGATCCCCGAGGCGATCGCGCGCGCCCGCCGGTCCACGGTCGGCGTGGCCGAGCTCGCCGGACCGGAATTGTGCTGGGAACTGGTGGTGGCCTACGCGGCCGCCGCGGGGGCCGAGCCGATCCCCGCCGACCCCGCACCGCGGGCGTTCCTGGACCTGCTGAACGCTGCCGGCCGGGAGGTGGACGTCCCGTCGCCCATGCCCTGATACCAACCGGCGCAACGTCCGACTCTTGTCTGAGCGGTCATACCTTTGATAACACGCGACTTTATTGCCAACCGGAGTGTCGGTCTCAACGCAGGTTGGTATGAGTCGCTCATGCCCTAAGTCGCTCATGCCCTGAGCGGCGCGGGTATCTTTTCCCCTCCCGCAAGGGGAGGGGGAAAAGGAAACCTACCGCGCCTCGCCGGCGAAGCCCGCCCACAGCGCCGCCGCCCGATCGAGCGCGGCCGGCGGCAGCGGGCCCTTGGCTACCGCGGCGAGGGCGGCGGCGAACTGCTCCACCGTCGCGATCCCGATCAGCGCCGTGCTGATCGCCGGCTGCGCGATCACGAAGCGCAGCGCCGCTTCCACCAGGCTCGCCGCATACCCCTCGGTCACCAGCGGGGCTAGTCGACCCGCGCGCGCGAGGTCCGCCGCGTAGCTCTGCGCCGAGCCGATCGGCGCCGGCGGCGGACTGGCGATCGCGTGCCGCTCCGCCTCCCCGCTCAGCGCTCCGCCGGCGAGCGCGCGGATGCCGATCGCGCCCATCCCCGCCGCCGCCATCCGCGCCAGCAGCAGATCGTAATCCTGCGCGGGATAGCTCGCCGGCAGCCGGTACCCGGCCGAGGGATTGAGCAGGTTGTAGCTCACCTGCCCGGTGAACATCCGCCCGGACTCGACCACCCGCAGCACCGCCGGCGTCTCCCCGATCGCGGTGATGCCGAAGAACCGCGTCTTGCCGGCCGCGACCAGCCGTTCGAACGCCGGCACGACCTCCTCCAGCACACGCTGCGCCGCCAGGGTGCCGGGGGCGTCCGCTTCGGTGATCGGATTGTGCAACTGGAACAGATCGACATGGTCGCGCCCCAGCCGGCGCAGGCTGGCCTCCAGCGACGCCGCGACCGCGGCGCCGATATCCGCCCTGTCAGCGTCGGCAAGCCGCACCTTGGTGCCGACCCGTACGTCCGGCTTCAGCGTCGCCAGCACCTGGCCGAGATGCGTCTCCGAGACGCCGTCCCCGTATTGCGGCGCGGTGTCGAAATAGGTCACGCCGGCGTTGAGCGCCATCGCCACCGCGCGCTCGCGGTCGGCCGCCGTGCCGCGGACCATCAGCCCGCCGACGGCGCCGCAGCCGAAGCCGAGGATGGAGACGGAAAGCCCGGTTCGGCCCAAAGGACGCATCTGCATGGTGGTTTCCTCCTGTGGCGGTACGCACCGCTTCCGAACCGGCGCGCCCCAGGCCAGGGGAGCGCCGACGCAGCACGGCGCCGTTCCGGCAGGGGCACGGCCGTCCGCTCCCCCTCCAGCATGTCGTATAGCACGCCGGCGACGCAGACGGGCGACTCGGCCGGCCGGATTGCAACCGTTCGGTTACCAGCACGAGGCTAACCCGGAGGCCCGATCATGAAACCCATCGCCCTCCCGGCCTACGAGGCCGAGCGCCTGGCTTCGGTGCGCTCCTATGACGTTCTGGATACGGCTGCCGACGCGGGGCTCGAAGACTTCGCCTCGGTTGCCGCGCGCCTGACCGGCTGCCCGATCGCGCTCGTTTCGATGATGGATACCGACCTGCAGTCTTTCCGCGGGCGATTCGGCGCCGACATCCGCGAGACCCCGCGCGAGAACGCCTTCTGTGCCCATGCCCTGCTGCAACCAGGGTGGCTGCTGGTGGTGCCGGACGCCGCGGCGGACCCGCGTTTCGCCGCCAACCCGCTGGTGAGCGGGCCACCCGGAATCCGTTTCTACGCCGGCGCCGCACTGCTTGACCGCCACGGCCACGCACTCGGCACGTTGTGCGTGATCGACACCCAGCCGCGCGAGCTGCCCGCCGAGCAGCGGGAGGGCCTGGCCGCGCTCGCGCGCGCGGCGGCGTCCACCCTGGAACTGCGGCAAGCGGCGGGACAGTTGCGCGAAATGGCGCTGACCGACGCACTGACCGGGCTTGCCAACCGCCCGGCGTTCTTCGGCGCGCTGGACCGCGCCATCGCCCGTCAGCGCCGCGGCGCCGGGGGGTTCGGGCTGGTCTGCGTCGACCTCGACGGTTTCAAATCCGTCAACGACCGGCACGGCCACGGCGCCGGCGACGCGGTGCTGGGCGCCGCCGCCCGGTCCCTGTTGGCCTGCACCCGGCGCGAGGATGTCGTGGCACGCATCGGCGGCGACGAGTTCGCCGTCCTGGTCGTCGGCGGCGACGGTCGGGAGGTGCATGCGGTGGCCGAGCGCATCCGCCTGTTGATCCGACGGGCAACCACGGCCAGCGGCGCTCCGGTCTCGGCCTCGCTGGGCGCCGTCGTGTTCGCCGGTCCGCCGGCCGATTCGGTGGCAGCCCTGGTCGCCGCGGACCGGCTGCTGTACGTGGCGAAAGGAGGCGGCAAGGACCGCACCGCCTACGGCGAGATCCCCGTCCGCCTGGCACCCCCGGCCTCCGGCAGCGTTTGAACGTTCGCAAGCGAGGCCCCCCAAGGGGGCAACGCCCTGGGGCAACGCCCTGGGGCAGCGCCCTGGGATGCGCCGTGGGGTGCGCCTCTTGGCCTTGTCTTCGAACGGCCGAAGCTTGGGCCGGTTGGTAGCGGCGCGCCCGGACCTGGGTATGCTGCCGCTTCGTTCCGGGAAGGAGGCTGCCATGAGTGAGACCGCGTTCCACGCGCTGCGCCTGTCGATTGCGGATCACATCGCCGTCGTCACCCTCGACCGGCCGCCGGTGAATGCGCAGACCCGCGCCACCCAGGACGAGATCGCACTTTGTTTCGACGAACTGTCCGATCTGGCCGAGGTGCGTGCCGTGATTCTGACCGGGGCGGGCCGGGTGTTCTCCGCCGGTGCCGACATCAAGGCGCGGGTTGCGGCGGCACCCGTGCCGGGCGGCGATCGCCAGCATCTGCGCAGTGCGCGCGAGAGCTATCATGCCATCATGGAGTGCCGGAAGCCGGTGATCGCGGCGATCAACGGCCCTGCTCTCGGAGCCGGCCTGGCGTTGGTGGCGAGCTGCGACATTCTTGTGGCGGCGGAGGAGGCGGAGCTCGGCCTGCCGGAAGTCACCGTCGGCCTGATGGGCGGGTGCCGGCACGCGATGCGCCTGTTCGGCCATTCCACCGTGCGGCGGATGATGTTCACCGGGGAGCGCCTGAGCGGCCCGGAGCTGTACCGTCGCGGCGTGGTGGAAGCCTGCGTGCCGCAGGCCGGGTTGCTGCCGGCGGCCCGCGCGATCGCCGCGCGCATTGCCGAGCTGAGCCCGACCGCGGTGCAGCTCGCCAAGCACTCGGTGAACACGATCGAGACCATGAGCCTGCGCGACGGCTACCGGTTCGAGCAGGACATGACCATGCAGCTCGGCCGCACGCCCGACGCGATGGAGGCGAAGCGCGCCTTCCTGGAGAAGCGCAAGCCCCGGTTCGGCGCCGGGTAGGGCGTTTCTCCCTTCCCCTCCCCTCTGCGGCGGAGGGCGGGGATGCGCGCCGCACGGGGTTTGGGGCGGCGTTGTACTCCCACCTTGGTCCCGGGCCGCAAGGCGGGAGGGAGAAGGACGGTTCCGATCAGAACCGCGCGACCGGACGGCGAAAGTTCCGCGTCGGCCGCCCGCCCCGTGCTATGTTTGACACTTGTGAGGTCGCGGCTGGACGTGACCGGCGCCTGCTTGTTCCGTGTCGCCCCTGCCCGTGTCCCGCACGCAACGTTCGGGAGGAGGGCGGCCATGACCGTCGGCAATCCGGCACGCAACCCCGTGGTCTGGGGATGGGATCAGATCAAGTCGGCCCTGGTGGGGATGGAGGCGGCGCATCACCGGCCCGCCGCGCCCAGCGTCGCGGTGCCGCAGATCCGCCGCATCGGTGCGTCCGACCTGCGCGCCGCGCTGGCAGGGGGCATCGCGGACTTCCGCGCCGATCCCACGCATTATGTGGTTCTCTGCGCGTTGTATCCGGTGCTGGGGCTGGTGCTTGCCCGGCTTGCCTCCGGCGTGCACGCCGTGCCGCTGATTTTTCCGCTGGTGGCGGGGTTCTCGTTGCTCGGGCCGTTCGCCGCGGTGGGGTTGTACGAGCTCAGCCGTCGGCGCGAGGCGGGCGCGGAAATCGCCTGGTGGCATGCGTTCGACGTGATCGACTCGCCCGCGTTCGGAGGGATCCTGAAGCTCGGGCTGCTGCTTGCCGGGTTGTTCGTGCTGTGGCTGGTGGCCGCCGAGGGGATTTTCCTGCTGACCGTCGGCCCGCTGGCGCCGGCCTCGCTGGCCGCGCTGCTGCATGCGGTGCTGTTCACCTGGCGCGGCTGGATCCTGCTGGCGGTGGGCAACGGTGTCGGCTTCCTGTTCGCCGTGGCCGCATTGGTGCTGGGCGTGGTGTCATTCCCCATGATGGTGGATCGCGCGGTATCGGTCGAGCTGGCGATGCAGACCTCGCTGCGCGCCGTGCGGGCCAACAAGCGCGCGATGGCGGGTTGGGGATTGATCGTGGCGGTCGGGCTGGTGCTGGGGTCGGTGCCGTTCCTGCTCGGGCTGGCGGTGGTGATCCCGGTGCTGGGGCATGCGACCTGGCATCTGTATCGGCGGTTGGTGGCGTTCGAGCCGGGGTAGGGTCCCGGTAGCGCCCCGCTTGCCGCAACCCGCCGTTCCGCCTAGCCTCCCTGCGTCGTCGGTCCCGCGCGAGCGGGTGAAAAGGGAACGCCGTGCGTCCCGGCTGGGCCTTCGTGGTCCGGGGGCAAGTCGGCGGCTGCCCCCGCAACTGTCAGCGGCGAGCCGCTGGCCCTTCTGTCCCGCAGGCCCCGCAACGGGCGCGCGGGCGAGCCACTGGACCAGCAAGGTCCGGGAAGGCAGGGCCAGCAGCGATGACCCGTGAGCCAGGAGACCTGCCGTCGTCGCACGAGCAACGCCGCCGGGCGGGGTGCACCGGGGGCTGGAGACGACCATGACCGCCCTCTTCCACGGCACAAGCCGTCGCACCGGCGCCGCCGCGTGCCCATTCCCCTTCGCCGCCGATCTGTCCGCCCGCCGTGATGGGGGCCGGGTATGACCGTCGCCGCCAGCCTCGGCTTTCCCCGCATCGGCGCGCGCCGGGCGCTCAAATTCGCCCTCGAGCGGCACTGGGCCGGCGAGTGCGACGCCGCGGCGCTGCACGAGACCGCGGCGGGGCTGCGCGCCACGCACTGGCGCGCCCAGCAGGGCGCCGGCATCAGCCACGTCCCCAGCGGTGACTTCTCGCTCTACGACCACGTGCTCGACACCGCCTGCCTGCTGGGCGCGCTGCCGCCGGGGTATGGCTGGACGGCCGGGCCGGTCCCGCTGCCGGCCTACTTCGCGCTCGCCCGCGGCTCGCGCGGCACCGACGCCGAGCGGGACGCGGGCATCGCGCCCGGCCTGCCCGCGCTTGAGATGACCAAGTGGTTCGACACCAACTACCACTACCTGGTGCCGCGCCTGGCCGCCGGGCAGCGCTTCGTGCTGACCGGGAACCGCCCGCTCGCGCTGTTCCGTGAAGCCCTGGCGGCGGGCACGCGGACCCGCCCGGTGCTGCTCGGTCCGGTCTCGTTCCTGATGCTGTCCAAGACGACGGACGGCTCCGATCCGCTCGACCTGCTGGACGGCGTGCTACCGCTCTACGCCCGGATGCTGGCCGAATTGGCCGAGGCGGGCTGCGCCTGGGTGCAGATCGATGAGCCGGTGCTGGCGCTCGACCTCGCGGAGAAGGCGCGCGTCGCATTGGCGCTGGCCTACGCCACCCTGGCGCGCGGGCCGACGCCGGAGGTGCTGCTGGCCAGCTATTTCGGGCCGCTGGCGGACAATCTCGGCACCGCGCTGCGCCTGCCGGTGGCCGGGCTGCACCTCGACCTGGTGCGCGGCGCGGCCGATCTGGAGGCGGTGCTGGCCGCGGCGCGGCCGGAGCAGTGGCTGTCGCTCGGCCTGATCGACGGCCGCAATGTCTGGCGTGCCGACCTGCGCGCCGCGCTGGCGACCGCGCAGCGTGTGGCCAGCGCGCGCGGCGGGACCCGCCGGCTGATGGTCGCGCCGTCGTGCAGCCTGCTGCACGTGCCGCTCGATCTGGCGCAGGAGACCGCGCTCGATCCGGAGATCGCAAGCTGGCTCGCCTTCGCGGTGCAGAAACTGGCCGAGGTGGCGGCCCTGGCGCGCGGCCTCGACGAGGGCGAGGCGGCGATCCGCGGGCCGCTGGAGGCAAGCGACGCGGCGCTGCGCGCCCGCCGCGCCAGCCCGCGCGCGCACCGGCCCGAGGTCGCCGCCCGCATGGCGGCGCTGGCCCCGGCGATGGAGCGCCGTTCCAGCCCGTTCCCCGCCCGCCGCAGCGCGCAGCAGGCGCGGCTCGGTCTGCCCGCGTTCCCGACCACGACCATCGGTTCCTTCCCGCAGACCGCGGAGGTGCGCCGGCTGCGCGCCGACCTCGGCCGCGGCGCGCTGACCGCGGCCGGCTACGACCAGGCGATCGCAGACCGGATCGCCGAGGCGGTGCGCTGGCAGGAGGACGTCGGCCTCGACGTGCTGGTGCACGGCGAGTTCGAGCGCAACGACATGGTGCAGTATTTCGGCGAGCGCTTGCACGGCTACGCGTTCACGAAGCACGGCTGGGTGCAGTCCTACGGCAGCCGCTGCGTCGCCCCTCCGGTGATCTGGGGCGACGTGTCGCGGCCGGAGCCGATGACGGTGCGCTGGTCCGCCTACGCCCAGTCGCTGACCGCCCGGCCGATGAAGGGCATGCTGACCGGCCCGGTCACCATGCTGCAATGGTCGTTCGTGCGCGACGACCTGCCGCGCGAGGCGGTGTGCCGGCAGATCGCCCTCGCCATCCGCGACGAGGTTGCCGACCTGGAAGCGGCCGGCATCCCGGTGATCCAGGTGGACGAGCCGGCGTTCCGCGAGGGCCTGCCGCTGCGTCGCGCCGAATGGGCCGATTACCTGCGCTGGGCGGTGGCGTGCTTCCGCCTGGCGACGGCCGGGGTGGCCGACGCGACCGCGATCCATACCCACATGTGCTATGCGGAGTTCAACGACATCATGGATGCGATCGCGGCGATGGACGCCGACGCGATCTCCATCGAAGCGAGCCGCAGCCGGATGGAACTGCTCGACGCCTTCGCGCTGCGCACGGCGGACGGCGGGGCGAGCTACCCGGCCGAGATCGGACCGGGGGTGTGGGACATCCACAGCCCGCGGGTGCCGGACGCGGCGGAGATGGTCGAGTTGCTCGGTCGCGCGCGGGCGCGGCTGGCCGACTGGCAGATCTGGGTCAATCCCGACTGCGGCCTGAAGACCCGCCGCTGGGAGGAGGTCCGGCCGGCGCTCGAAAATCTGGTTGCCGTGGCCCGGCAGATGCGGGCCGAGGCGGCGGTCGGGCCGGCGGCCGGACGCGCGTACTCCCGGCGGCCGCCGGACCGCAACGACGTGCTGTCCTAGGCAGCCGAAGTACGGCGCGGGGGGACGGACCGGGGCGATCCGGCTGCCGATCCTTCCGCCGCGCCAGGCAGCAGAGGCCGGCGCGGTCACGCGATCGGCGTACAGCACGATCCCCGAACCGGGCGTGCCGGCTGGGGTAGATCCGGATCAATGCGCCGAACCGGGACCGCGCTTCGGGTCGTGACGGCGGACGCGCAGCGGGCGTCCGGCCGTCGCGAATGACATTGCCACCGCCTGTGTACAAGTGCATACTGACTTAACACATGCACGGTCCGGTAGTGACGGGCGACCGGACGGGACGGGACCAAGCGATGGTGAGCAGCAGGGTCGCCGGGAGCGTGCCCGGTCGGATGGGGAACGATGCCAGCGGCCTCTCCGGCTATCGACCGGTGCGTTCGCTGCTTGTCGGGACCGGGCACGAGGGGGTGGCGACGCAGGCCTCGGCACCGTGGCTTGGGGCGGGCCCCCGTCCTGCCAAATGGCGCGGCTTTCCCCCCGAAGGCTTCATCATCGGGGCCCAGAAGGCCGGCACCACCACCCTGGCCGCCATGCTCGACCAGCATCCCCAGATCGCGGTGGCGCGGCCGAAGGAGCCGGATTTTTTCCACGTGAACTGGGACCGTGGAATCGACTGGTACCGCAGTTGCTTTCGCGAGTCCCGTGACATCCTGGTCGACGCGTCGCCCAGCTACACCATGTCTTCGCTCGAGCACGAACCGAATGGCGAGGCGGAGACGATTCCCGCCCGGATCCACGCGCTCCAGCCGCGCGCGCGCTTCATCTATCTTGTGCGCGATCCGGCGGAACGCTGCCATTCGGCCTACTGGCATGAAGTGCGGGCGGGCCGGGAGCAACGGAGCCTGCGGGATGCAGTGGCCGAGCAGGCGTATTATTCGCACGCAAGCTACTACTACCGCCAGCTCAGCCGATTCCTTCATTATTTCCCGCTGGAGCGCTTCCTGTTTGTCCCCTTCAACGACCTGATCCGGGATCCGGCCGCGGTCGCCGGGGAGTGTGCCCGGTTCCTCGGGGCGACGCCGGCCGATTTCCAGTTTCGCGACACGGGGCCGAAGAACCAGGGCTTCCGGTACAATCGCTTCGGGCGATTCGCCCAGGACCGGCTCGGCGAGGGTGGGCTCCGGCTCGCATCCCGGGTCGTGTCCCGGCTGCTGCCGCGCCGGCTGCAGCGCCACGTCAAACGGGCCATCACGGAGGACATACCGGCGCTGACCGATGACGACCGGACATGGCTCGGGGAGCGTTTCTTTGCGGATGCATTCCGGTTCGAGCGACTGACGGGCCTGCGGGCGACGGCCACGCGAGAGTCCTGATTTTCCGCCCGCGGGCGCGTTTCGCCTGAACGGTCGGCGGCTGCACCTTTCCCCCGCGGCACCTGGACCGGACGACCTGGCGTGGCTACTTTGCCGCGCCCCGGTCGCACGAAGGATTCCCTGATGGACGAGCCGACAGCCGCCGACCCGGTGGCGCAGATGACCGAATGGCGGGACAGCCCCGCCAAGCGGCTGGCGGCGGCCGTCACGTTGCCGATTTTCTACCTGCTGAACCGACCGTCCTTATTTCTGGCTGGCCACGCGACAGTCCATTAAAGCCATTTACGGCATCGGGCGCCAAACGCGCGCGCTATGAAGTATATGGTGCCGGAGACCTTCATGGACCAGAACGACATAAGGAAATCGACCTTCTGAAGGCGGATATCAAAGGCTTAGGGTGTCGCGTGCTTTAGCTATGGCATGCAAGGTGCGTGATGGACGCGCTCCTGGCCAATCCTCCTCGGTATCTGTTTGAATCGATTTCTGGCGGGCAGTTGTACATGCTGACTTCGATGGCTATCCAGGGACTTCGACTAATCGGCTGAACGAGTAGAAGCGAAAGAGCTGTCATGCGCATTGCGGGCTATACCAGGGCGATAAGGGAGGTTACCGGGCATGCGCTCAACGCCAATCGAACATGGCGCGCGATCGGTGACTATTTGCGTTGGAACATTGGGCGGCGACTGCTTCGCGCAGATTACGTGCTGCCAATGGCGAACGATGCAGTTATCATTCTTTCAGATCGTCAGAACTACGCCACGCTGAGCTTTACTTGTGCACTTTGGGATTTTGAGGAGATGCTGTTCCTGACGCATCTGCTCCGCCCCGATGACCTATTCGTGGACATCGGTGCTAACGTCGGCGGCTATACGATATTGGCGAGTGCGGTGGCCGGCGCCCGTTCGATCGCCTTTGAGCCTGTCCCCGCCACATATGCAGAATTGCTACGCAATATTCGCGTCAACGGAATCGAGGATCTGGCACAGGGCCACCAGCTCGGTCTTGGCGATACCGAACAGACGTTGTCAATGACCGCCGATCGCGGCGGCCTCAACCATGTTGTGGCCACGCAGTGGAAAGGCGCCACGGTAGAAGTTGCGGTACGTCGCCTGGATGACGTGATTGGCCAGACTAATTGTAGGCTCATGAAACTGGATGCCGAGGGGTTTGAGATGAATATTCTGCGTGGCGCAAGAAAGACGCTTGCCAACCCGCACCTCGCGGCCCTGATCGTTGAGCTAAATGGTTCGGGTGAGCGCTATGGCTATAGCGACGCGAGCGTACATCAGGAAATCACGAGCCAAGGTTTCATGCCTCATCGCTACGATCCTTGCACGCGCCGGCTTATTGCGCTCGCTACATTTAACCAAGGTAGCCTTAACACGCTTTATGTACGCGAGGCAGACGAAACGATGCGCGTTCTGGCTGGCGCTGCGAAAGTACGGGTGCGAGACCGCGACTTTTAGTCCAGCGCATTCAGGTTGACCTGAGTCGGCGGGGGGGCGATAGCGGGTATGATCTGTAATGCTTGGCCCCTCTGGAGAGAACGGGCGGTGGGGAGGTTGCAGAACCTCATCGCGATCGCGCGATAGGTCGCAGGTCTCACCCGGCTCGTCGCGCGGCCACGGTCTCGCGAAAGCGGCGGGACAGGCGGTTGTACAGTCGCTTCGGCTTCAGCCCGACAAAATGCACGAAGGTCGGCGACAGGCGGTCGAACCCGCGTGGCAGGACGGGAATGTCGAAGTAGAAGCCGGTCGGCTTGTACAGCACGGAGCGACCGCGATCGGGATCGACCAGGCAGATCGGCGCGCGCCAGGTCGTTGCCATGATCGTGTTATATGCCCCCTCGCCGTGCAGCAGGGGAGGCATTCCCAGGCGGCCCATCACCACGCCGAAGAACAACTCGTCCTCATACTTCCAAGGGCCATCGAGGGCCACGAGAGTTCTCGCTGTGCTCCCGGTAGAACGCGTTCAGCTCGCGGAAGAAGTGCTGCGCGGCGGAAGATTTGTCGAAGTAGAAGACACCGCTGTTCATCTTCACGATGTACGACGCCTGATAGTCCGCCATCAGTGCGCTGACCCGGTTGCCCTTCCAGACGCCTTCCGTGAGCACTTCGCCGGTGATCGCGAAGGGCTGGCCGGCACAGCGCCGCCAGTAGTCAGACACGTCGGGACGCACCAACAGGCAGTCGGCGTCGACGAACATGGATCGGTCATATGGGGAGAAGTCGAACAGGCGCAGCTTGTTCAAAATCGGACGATAGGCCGGATCGTCGCTGAGCACCGCAAAGTCGTCGAACAGTCGATGCGCCTCCTTGGGAACCTCCGTGTTGCGATCGTGCACCAGGCAGACTCGCCGCGACGGATCGACCACCTTGATGGAGGCAGCCAGATTCATCGCCAGTTCGACATATTTCCGCGGCCCGGTGGCGAGGGCGAGATAGCCCTGCGTCCCGCCATCGCCCGGAACCGGCGCGCCGGCGGCCCGTGGCGCCGTCTGCAACCCAGGCCCGGGCTGTTGCGGCGCGACGTTCTCCTGCATCCCGGGCCCCCTGTCCAATCCGCCCACAGTGCCCGGTCATTACCGGCCCTTCAAGTGACCCGCTTCTGGCAACACTCCCTGGCGACGACCGGGCGTCCGTCGCGACGCCGCGATCGGGAGACCGCCCGCCCGCCTGGCGCTCAGGCGCGAGGCCCTGCCCCGCGTGGGGCAGCAGCGTCCGTCATCCCCTCAACCATCACCCGCGCCAGCGCCTCCCGCCCCGCCACCCCCGCGGCCAGAACTCGCGGCATTGACGATCGCCACTCGGAACCCTCCCGGCGGCATCGGGTGCCGTCCCGGCTCCCGATCCTCGTGGAACGTGATCTGCACGCTCGATACCCCCGGCATCGCCCGCACCCGCTCCACCACCGAGGCCGGGGGATGGCGGTAGACGCGCCCATGCGGTGCGAACAACACCACGCTGAATCCGTCCGCCCGCTCCGCATCGGCAAACTGCCAGGCGCCCGACGCGTACAACCGCACCAGCGCCTCGACCCATCCCGGCCCGTACAGGTCCGGCCACTGGTCCGCGAAGCGCAGATGCGCCTCGATGATCCGCCCGCCGATCGTTTCGAAATTCGCCATCCCGGTGTAGCCCGCCAGGTGCGTGCGCGCCCAGGCGCCACACCACGCCTCCACGTCCTCCATCCCCTCCGCGTGGATATGCCAGTGGTCGAACATCCCGCCTTCGCCCGCCGCGCCGGTCGCGTGGCGCCACCAGTGCGGAACGCCGTCCACCAGCGCCACGTCGGAACTGACGTGCCGCCCGGTCAGCAGCCGGCACCAGAAATGCCCCGGCGTCAGCGCCGCCGCGTAGTCCGCCGCCGAGGCGATCACCCGGCTCCCCGTCCCCATCCCGCGCAGGTTCATGATCGGCTTGGAGAACACCGGGAAGAACGGTGGCGTCACCCCGTGCGGCGCCGCCTCCAGCCCCTGCGACAAGGCCACCGCCAGCTTGTCGTAGATCCAGCGATGCGCCGGATACCACGCCCAGGAATCCGCATCCTCGGTGGAAATCCGCACGTCGTCCGGACAGGCGACAGCGGCGAAATACTGCAGGCGCCAGGGATCGGCCTCGCAGATCGGCATCGGCCTCAGCCCGGGGCGGCCGGGCGCAGCCGCGGCGGCAGGGTGGTGAGCGATTCCGCGGTGTCGAAATCGCGCAGCACCGCGTCGTCGGCCATCTCCACCTCCGCCACGTTCTCCATGTGCTGGCCGAGCAGGAAGCGGGCGCCGGAATCGCCCGTGATGCGCAGGATCTCGGGGAAGAAGCGGCGGTCCCACAGCATCGGGTTGCCCTGCTTGCCGCGGAACGTCGGCAGCACGATCAGCCGGCCCTCGTCGGGGTCGTAGGCTTCCAGCAGCCGGTCGATCATCCGGCCCGTCACCAGCGGCATGTCGCCGAGGCACACGATGGCCGCAGCGGCGTCCGGCGGCACCGCGGCGATGCCGGCGCGCAGGCTGGCTGACAGACCGTCGGCGTAATCCGGCGCCTGCACCACCCGCACCGGCCGGCCGCCCAGCGCATGCGCCACCTGCTCGGCCTGATGCCCGGTCACCACCACGATCGGATGCGCCTTGGACGACAGCACGTTGTCCACCACCCGCGCGACCATCGGCTTGCCGGCGCGGTCCGCCAGCAGCAGCTTGTTGAGCGGTGCCATCCGGCGCGACCGTCCGGCGGCCAGCACGACGCCGGCGATAACCGGGGCGCTGCGCGGGGCCGGCCCCACCCGGGCCTCGGCGGTGGCTTTCTCGCGCGGCAGCGGCCGCAGATCGGTCTCCTTGAGCAAGCCGCCCACCCCCATGCGCATGATCTCCACCGAGCCCACCGGCAGTCCGGCAAACAGCCGCGGCAGCACGAGGTCGATCCCGTTCTGCTTCGGGCTGCGCGCGCAGCCGGGCAGCACGAGCGCCGGCCGGGTGCCGATCCGCCCGATGCAGATCAGGTTGCCGGGATCGACCGGCATGCCGAAATGCAGAATCTCGCCCCCCGCCCGCACGATGCCCTCCGGCCCCACGTCGCGCCGATCCACCACCGCCGAGGCGCCGACGATCAGCAGCAGGTCCGCGCCCTGGGCGATCAGCGCCTCCAGCGCCGCCGCGATCGGCGCGGTCTCGTGCGGCGTGCGCAGCGCCGGCAGCAGGGTTCCGGTCAGCGCGACCACCCGCGCCTCGGTCACGGCGATCGTCTTCTCGGTGACGCTTTCCTTGAGGCCCGGAAGCTGGGTTGCCACCAGGCCGACCTTCAGCGGGCGGAACGGATGGAGCCGCAGCGCCGGGTCGCCATGCATTGCCACCGCCTCGGCCACCGAGACCAGGGTGCCGGGCACCGCGAAGGGGATGATCTTGACGGTCGCCACCAGGTCGCGCGCCGCGACCACCGCACCATCCGGCAGGGTGCCGACGGTGAGCGATTCGTCCACCCCGTTCAGCCGGTCGATCTTGGCGGTATCGACCCGCAGCACGCCCGCCGCCTCCGCGGCCAGGTTCACCCGCCCGGTCGCTGCGCGGGTGCGCCCGAGCAGCGGTGCCACGAGTGGCGCGGCCAGCCGGTCGGCGGCGATGTCCTCCGGCACGTCGCCCGGTTCCAGTCGGGCGGCAACCACGTCGGTATGTCCGGCCGCCCGCAGCGCGGCCAGCGCCGCCTCGTCCAGCACCGATCCTTTACGGATCATGCGGTCGGAAAGACGGTGCGACTGGGCGAGGATGGCGCCTTTCGCCTCGGCGAGCGGAACCGGGCCGAATCTCATGCAGCACGCGCCGCCGGCCGGGCGGGGGCGAGCGGGGAGCCACGGCGCGCCGCGACCAACTCGGCAGCGATGGAAAGCCCGATCTCCGGCGCCGTCACTGCTTCCAGGTCGAGTCCGACGGGGCCTTTGATCCGCGCCAGCGCCGCCGGATCGTGGCCGAGCGCGGCCAGCCGGCCGAGCCGTGCCGCATGGGTGCGGCGCGAGCCCAGGGCGCCGATGTAGAATGCGTCCGACCGCAGCGCGCGATCGAGCGCCGGATCGTCGAGCTTCGGGTCATGCGTCAAGGTCACCACCGCGGTGCGCGAATCCGGCGCCAGTGCTGCCATCGCCTCATCCGGCCAGTCGGTGCGCACCGCGACATTCGGGAACCGTTCGTCGGAGGCGAACGAGCGGCGCGGATCGACCACGGTGACCGCGAACCCCACCTCGGAGGCGAACGGCACCAGCGCCTGGGCGATATGCACCGCGCCGACCACGATCAGCCGCAACGGCGGGGTGTAGGCGTGCAGGAACCAGTCGGTGCCGTCCAGCTTGACCGTGCCGCTGGTGTCTTCTACCAGCGCGTGCGCCGCCGCGGCATTCAGCGCCGCCGGCTGGGCCGGGTCGGGCAGCAGCCATTGCGCGCCGTCCGGCAGGCGGGTCGCCAGCACCACCGGCTGCTTGGCCGCGCGGGCTTCCGCCAGCGCGGCGAGCAGGGCGGGCGTCACGCCAGGGGCTCCACGAATACTTTCACCTTGCCGCCGCAGGCGAGGCCCACTTCCCAGGCGCGCTCGTTCGTCACGCCGAAATCGAGCAGTTGCGGCGCGCCGGTTTCCATGGTGCGCAGCGCCGCGTCGGCCACCGCGCCCTCGATGCAGCCGCCGGAGACGGAGCCGGCCATGCGGCCCGATTTCGTCACCGCCATCTGGCTGCCGGCCGGGCGCGGGGAACTGCCCCAGGTTTCCGTGACGGTGGCGATCGCCACCTGCTCGCCGGCGTCGCGCCAGGCTGCCGCCTGGGCCAGCACGTCTTCCACATCGCCACTCATTTGCGCCGCTCCTAGCCCCGGTCTGCCGGGGACACTATGGGCCGGCGCGGCACCGGGCGCGAGAGTAACGCGACCAGCGCGCGCAGGCTGTCCAGATTGTGCACCGGGCGGAACTCGTCGACATACGGCAGCATCGCCCGGATGCCCTGGGATTTTGGTTCGAACCCCGCCCAACGCAACAGCGGATTGAGCCAGATCAACCGCCGGCAGGACCGGCGCAGCCGCGCCATGTTCTCCGCCAGCTCGCGCGTGCCGTCCTGCTCGCGCGGCCGGTCGAGCCCGTCGGTGATCAGCAGCACGACCGCCCCCTGGCCCAGCACCCGGCGCGCCCAGAGCTGGTTGAACCGCGCCAGCGCCTCGCCGATGCGGGTGCCGCCGGACCAGTCGGGCACCACATGGGCGATGGTCTGGAAGGCCACCTCCGGATCGCGATAACGGAGCTGGCGGGTGATGTTCGTGAGCCTGGTGCCGAACAGGAACACGTGCACCCGGTCGCGGTCGTTGGTGACTGCATGCAGGAAATGCAGCAGCACCTGGGCGTAGCGCCCCATCGAGCCGGAGATGTCGCACAGCACGACGAGCGGCGGCGGGCGGGTGGTCCGCCGGGCGCGGGCGAGGTCGAATATCTCCCCGCCGTGGCGCAGGCTGGTGCGGATGGTGCGGCGCAGGTCGGCGATCGGCCCGGTGGGGTCGGGCCGGACCCGGCGGGTGCGGCGGAGATCTAGCGGCAGGGTGAGGCGGCTGATGTCCCGCTTCGCCGCGGCAATCTCGGCGGCCGACATGGACTCGAAATCCATCCGTTGCAGGCGCTCGCCGGCGCTGGCGGCGAAGGTGGCGTCGAGCTCGGGCGGCGGTTCGTCGCGGGGCTTCGCATTGCGCGGCGGGGCCATCGCCTCGGCGACCCGACGGGCGGCCGGCGGCGGGCGTTCGGGCTTGCGGGTCTTCTCTGCCTCCATCAGCGCCATCGCCGCGGCCTGGCGGCCGGCGGCGGGATCGCGCCAAAACAGGGCGAAGGCGTGGTCGAATACCTCCTGGTGCTCGTGGCGATGGATCATGGCGGCGCGGAGCGCGGTCCGTGCTTCCTCGCGACTGCCGATATCGACCAATCCGAGCGCCTGCTGCGCCGCCAGGGTCTCCGCCGGGCCGACCGGCAGGCCGGCGCGACGCAGCAGGCGGGCGAAGTGCATGACGTTCGCCGCGAGGGTGGGGGTCGTGAGGGAAGGGGAGGCGGCCTGGGACATCGATCGGGGATAAGTGCGGAAACATCCCCCGCCTGCAAGGGGACGACGGCGAGCGCCGCGGCGCACCAGGCACATCCGCGCGCCGTCGGGCCGGCCGCGGCCCAGGCACGATCCGGGGGTGGCGTTCGTTCGGGTCGCGTGGCCCAGCTCTCGCGCCCGACAAGCCTGGCGCGCTGCGCAGTCATGTTCGGGCCTCTTGTTGATCGATGCGTGCGGATACAGGACAATCGCCTGGTGATTGCCATCCCGCCCGGGTATGGCCGGATACGGGAAGCCTCCATGGACGACGATTTCCGCCGCGCGGCGCTCGACTACCACCGCCTGCCGCGGCCCGGGAAGCTGGCGGTCGAGCCGACCAAGCGCATGGCCACCCAGCGCGACCTGGCGCTCGCCTACTCGCCCGGCGTCGCCGCCGCCTGCGAGGCGATCGCTCGCCGATCCCGACACCGCGCGCGACTACACCGTCGCGCGGCAACCTGGTGGCGGTGATCTCCAACGGCACCGCCGTGCTCGGCCTCGGCAATATCGGCGCGCTGGCCGGCAAGCCGGTGATGGAGGGCAAGGCCGTCCTGTTCAAGAAATTCGCCGGCATCGACGTGTTCGACATCGAGGTGGACGCCGCCGACCCGGACCGGTTCTGCGACGTGGTCGCCGCGCTGGAACCCACCTTCGGCGCGATCAACCTGGAGGACATCAAGGCGCCCGAGTGCTTCGCCATCGAGGCCGGCGCTGCGCGCGCGCATGGGCATCCCGGTGTTCCACGACGACCAGCACGGCACCGCCATCACGGTCGCCGCCGCGGTGCGCAACGGGCTGCTGCTGCAGGGCAAGACGCTCGACCAGGTGCAAGCTGGTCACCTCCGGCGCCGGCGCCGCCGCGCTGGCCTGCGTCGATCTGCTGGTGTCGCATGGGGCTGCGGGTCGGAGAACGTGACGCTGACCGACATCAACGGGCGTGGTGCGCACCGGCCGGCCGGGCATGCTGCCCAACATGGCGCGCTACGCGCGCGACGACGAACGCCGACGACCCTGGCCGAGGTGCTGGACGGCGCGGACATCTTCCTCGGCCTGTCGGCGCCGCGCGTGCTGAAGCCGGAATGGCTGGCCGCTGCTGGCGCGGAAAGCCGCTGATCCTGGCGCTGGCCAACCCGGACCCGGAGATCCTGCCGGAGCTCGGCCCGCGCGGCCCGGCCGGACGCGATCATCGCCACCGGGCGCAGCGACTATCCGAACCAGGTCAACAACGTCCTGTGCTTTCCCGTTCATCTTCCGCGGCGCGCTGGATGTGGGCGCCAGCACGATCAACGAGGCGATGAAGATCGCCGCGGTGGAGGCGATCGCCGGCCTGGCGCGCATGGAGGCGAGCGAGGTGGTCGCCGCCGCCTATGGCGGCGCCGCGCCGGTGTTCGGCCCCGACTACATCATCCCCAAGCCGTTCGATCCGCGGCTGATCCTGGAGATCGCGCCGGCGGTGGCGCGCGCGGCGATGGACAGCGGCGTGGCGCGCCGCCCGATCGCCGACTTCGACGCCTACCGGCGCGAGCTGGAACGCTTCGTGTTCCGCTCCGGCCAGCTCATGCGGCCGGTGTTCGAGGCGGCGCGCAAGTCGCCGCAGCGCATCGTCTATGCCGAGGGCGAGGACGAGCGGGTGCTGCGCGCGGCGCAGACGCTGGTGGATGACGGCATCGCCCGGCCGATCCTGCTCGGCCGGCGCGACGGTGATCGCGGCGAAGGTGCGCGAGATGGGGCTGCGGCTCGACCTCGGCGGACGCGGTGCGGGTGCTCGACCCGGCGAGGACACGCGAGTGTTCGCGCCGCTGGTGGCCGGACTACCAGCGCCTGGCCGGCCGGCGCGGCGTGCCGCCCGACGGCGGCGGCGCAGCTGCGCTGGGCACGCGGCTCACCGTCGCGGCCGCAATGCTGCTGCATGCCGGGCTGGCGGACGCGGCGATCTGCGGCGGCACCGCCGACTGGTGGCGGCAGATCCAGTACATCCTGCCGATCATCCCGCGCCGGCCGGCGGCGAGCCGCGTCTACGCGCTGTCCGCGCTGATCCTGCCCACCGGCACGCTGTTCCTGTGCGACACCCACATGGTGGTCGATCCGACCGCGGAACAGATCACCGAGATGACGCTGCTCGCCGCCGAGGCGGTCGCGCGGGTTCGGCATCGTGCCCAAGGTGGCGCTGCTGTCGCATTCCAACTTCGGCGCCAGCGACTCCGATTCCGCGCGCAAGATGCGGCAGCGCGCTGGCGCTGATCCGCGCGCGCGCGACCGGGCCTGGAGGTCGACGGCGAGATGCACGCCGATGCCGCGCTGGTGGAGGCGATCCGCGACCGCGCGGTGCCGGACAGCCGGCTGACGCGGCACGGCCAACCTGCTGGTGATGCCCACCCTGGATGCGGCGAACATCGCCTTCACCCTGCTGAAGGCCGCGGCCGACGGGCTGCCGGTCGGGCCGCATGCTGCTGGGCATGTCGAAGCCGATCCACGTGCTGGTGCCCAGCGTGACGGCGCGCGGCATCGTCAACCTGAGCGCGCTCGCGGCGCGCGAGGCGGCACTGCGGGAGAGATAGGAAGACCCAAGGGGCTCTGCCCCTGGACCTCCACCAAGGGCTCGCCCTTGGTGGAGGTCCAGGGGCAGAGCCACTGGCCTTGCTTCCTACGCCTCGGCGACCTCCACCATCGCGCGGGCCGACTGGATGCGGTCGAGCAGGGTGTCTTCGGTGGTGGGGTCGGAGGTATCGGCGGCGGCATAGGCGGCTTCCGCTTCGGCCAGGCGGCGCTGGCCTTCGGCGCGGGAGAGGCCCGCGACCGGGATGGCTTCGTTTGCCAGCACGGTGCAGCGTTCCTGGGTGACTTCGGCGAAGCCGCCGGCGACGAACAGGCGTTCGCTGATTTGTTCGCCGGTGTAGATGTCGATCGGGCCGCCGCGCAGCATGACGATCATGGGCGTGTGGCCTTCCAGCACGCCCATGTCGCCTTCGCTGGCCGGGATGACGACCATGTCCACCGGGCGCGACAGCAGGAGTTTCTCCGGGCTGACGATTTCCAGTGCGACCGGCATTACGCGGTGGCCTTCAGGGATTCGGCTTTCTTCACCGCTTCCTCGATGGTGCCGACCATGTAGAACGCGGATTCCGGCAGGTGGTCGTATTCGCCGGCGCAGATCGCCTTGAAGCTGCGCACGGTGTCGGCGATGGGGACGAACACGCCGGGGAAGCCGGTGAAGACTTCGGCCACATGGAACGGCTGGCTGAGGAAGCGCTGGATCTTGCGCGCGCGGGCCACGACCAGTTTGTCTTCTTCCGACAGCTCGTCCATCCCGAGAATGGCGATGATGTCCTGCAACGATTTGTAGGTCTGCAGGATGCGCTGGGTTTCGCGCGCCACCTGGTAGTGTTCGTCGCCGACGATGCGCGGGTCGAGCGAGCGGGAGGTGGAATCCAGCGGATCGACCGCCGGGTAGATGCCCAGTTCCGCGATCTGGCGCGACAGCACCGTGGTCGCGTCCAAGTGGGCGAACGATGTCGCGGGCGCTGGGTCGGTGAGGTCGTCGGCGGGCACGTAGATCGCCTGGACCGAGGTGATAGAGCCTTTGTTGGTGGACGTGATCCGTTCCTGCAACGCACCCATGTCGGTGGCCAAGGTCGGCTGGTAGCCCACCGCGGAGGGGATGCGGCCCAGCAGCGCCGAGACCTCGGCGCCGGCCTGGGTGAAGCGGAAGATGTTGTCGACGAAGAACAGCACGTCCTGGCCTTCCTCGTCGCGGAAGTATTCCGCGACCGTCAGGCCGGACAGGCCGACGCGGGCGCGCGCGCCCGGCGGCTCGTTCATCTGCCCGTAGACCAGCGCCACCTTCGAGCCTTCGGTGGAGCCGTTCTCGCCCAGCTTGATGACGCCGGCGTCGATCATCTCGTGATACAGATCGTTGCCTTCGCGCGTGCGTTCACCGACGCCGGCGAACACCGACACGCCGCCGTGCGCCTTGGCGATGTTGTTGATGAGCTCCTGGATCAGCACCGTCTTGCCGACCCCGGCGCCGCCGAACAGCCCGACCTTGCCGCCCTTCAGGTAGGGGGCGAGCAGATCGACCACCTTGATCCCGGTGACCAGGATTTCCGACGAGGTCGCCTGCTCCTCGAAGCTCGGCGCGGCACGGTGGATCGGGTAGCGCTGCTTGGTGGTGATCGGGCCGCGCTCGTCGACCGGCTGGCCGATCACGTTCAGGATGCGGCCGAGGGTTTCGGGGCCGACCGGCATCGTGATCGGCTCGCCGGTGTCGGTCACTTCCTGGCCGCGTACCAACCCGTCCGTGCTGTCCATGGCGATGCAGCGCACCGTGCGCTCGCCGAGTTCCTGCGCCACTTCCAGCACCAGGGTGTAGTCCGGCATCTTGGTGAGCAGCGCGTTCTGGATGAACGGCAGGTCGCCGTCGAACTGCACGTCCACGACGGCGCCCATCACCTGGGTCACGCGGCCGACGATGTTGCTTGCCATGACTCGAAGTTCCTTGCAGCGACACCTCTCCCGCCTGCGGGAGAGGTCGCCCCGCGCAAGCGGGGCGGGTGAGGGTCAGACGGCTTCGGCGCCGGAGATGATCTCGATCAGTTCCTTGGTGATGTTCGCCTGGCGGGCGCGGTTGTAGTTGAGCGTCAGCCGCTTGATCATGTCGCCGGCGTTGCGGGTCGCGCTGTCCATCGCGGTCATCTGGGCTGCGAAGAACCCGGCGCTGCTTTCCAGCAGCGCGCGATAGACCTGGATCGCCAGGTTCTGCGGCAGCAGGCGGGACAGGATGGTCTCCTCGTCCGGCTCGAAATCGTAGGTGGCGCCGCCGAGCGCGTCGGCCGCGCCGGCGCCTTCCGGGATCGGCGCGGGCACCAGTTGCTGCTCCGTGACGACCTGGGAGATGACGGAGCGGAACTGGTTGTAGACCAGGGTCACCACGTCGGCTTCGCCGGCTTCGACCATGGCGGTCACGCGCAGCGCGAGGTCTTCGGCGTCGGTGAATTCGATGCGCCGCTTGCCGGCGTAGGACACGTCCCCGATCATCCGGCTGGACAGTTCGCGCCGCAGGAAGTCGCGCCCCTTGCGTCCGACCGCCAGCAGCTTGACCGTCTTGCCCTCGGATTCCAGCCGCCGCGTCAGGGTCCGGGTGGCGCGGCCGATGCTGGCATTGAACGCGCCGGCGAGGCCGCGGTCGGCGGTGACCGCGATCAGCAGGTGGATCTGGTCCCGCCCGGTGCCGACCAGCAGCTTCGGCGCCGCCGGGCTGCCGGCGACCGAGGCCGCGAGCGCGCCCAACATCCGCTCCATCCGTTCGGCGTAGGGCCGCGACGCCTCGGCCTGCGCCTGCGCGCGCCGCAGCTTCGACGCCGCCACCATCTTCATCGCCGACGTGATCTTCTGCGTCGATTTGACGCTGTTGATCCTTGTGCGGAGCGCTTTCAGGCTGGGCATCGGCGCACCCCGCTCAGGCGAACGACTTGGCGAAGCCGTCGAGGAAGGCGATCAGCTTCTTTTCCGTCTCCGGCTTGATTTCCAGATCGGTGCGGATCGCCTCCAGCAGGCCCGGTTCGCGCGCCTTGAGCTCGGCGAGGAACTGGGTTTCGAACGGACCGACCCGGCCCACGTCGATCTTGTCCAGGTAGCCGCGCACGCCGGCAAAGATCGCCACCACCTGCTCCTCCACCGGAACCGGACGGTACTGCGGCTGCTTCAACAGTTCCGTCAGCCGCGCCCCGCGCGCCAGCAGCGCCTGGGTGGAGGCATCGAGGTCGGAGGCGAACTGCGCGAACGCCGCCATTTCGCGGTACTGCGCGAGTTCCAGCTTCACCCGCCCCGCGACCTGCTTCATCGCCTTGATCTGCGCGGCAGAACCGACGCGGGAGACCGAGATGCCGACGTTCACCGCCGGGCGGATGCCGCGGAAAAACAGTTCGGTTTCCAGGAAGATCTGCCCGTCGGTGATGGAGATCACGTTGGTCGGGATATAGGCCGACACGTCGCCCGCCTGGGTTTCGATCACAGGCAGCGCCGTGAGCGAACCTGAGCCGTTGGCGTCGCTCATTTTCGCCGCGCGTTCCAGCAGGCGCGAATGCAGGTAGAACACGTCGCCCGGATAGGCCTCGCGGCCCGGCGGGCGGCGCAGCAGCAGCGACATCTGGCGATAGGCGACCGCCTGCTTGGACAGGTCGTCGTAGAAGATCACCGCGTGGCGGCCGTTGTCGCGGAAGAACTCGCCCATGGTGCAGCCGGTGTAGGGCGCCAGGAACTGCATCGGCGCCGGGTCCGACGCGGTGGCGGCGACGACGATCGAGTACTGCAGCGCGCCGTTCTCTTCCAGGGTCTTCACGAGCTGCGCCACGGTGGAGCGCTTCTGCCCGATCGCGACGTAGATGCAGTAGAGCTTCTTCTTCTCGTCCGATCCGGCGTTGATGCCCTTCTGGTTGATGATCGTATCGATGATCACCGCCGTCTTGCCGGTCTGCCGGTCGCCGATGATGAGCTCACGCTGGCCGCGGCCGACGGGGATCAGCGCGTCGATCGCCTTCAGCCCGGTCTGCATCGGCTCATGCACCGATTTGCGCGGGATGATGCCGGGGGCTTTCACTTCCACCCGCTGGCGGGTCACGCCGACCAGCGGGCCCTTGCCGTCGATCGGGTTGCCGAGCGCATCGACCACCCGGCCGAGCAGCGCGTCGCCCACCGGCACTTCCACGATGGCGCCGGTGCGGGCGACGGTATCGCCCTCGCGGATCTGGCGGTCGTCGCCGAAGATCACCACGCCGACGTTGTCGGTTTCCAGATTGAGCGCCATGCCGCGCAAGCCGGCGCCGGGGAACTCCACCATCTCCCCGGCCATCACGTTCTGCAGGCCGAACACGCGGGCGATCCCGTCGCCGACCGACAGGACCTGACCGGTCTCGGCGATGTTCGCTTCGGTGTCGAACGCGGCGATCTGCTTCTTCAGGATCTCCGAGATCTCGGCTGGGCGGATCTCCATATCAGGCGGCTCCCTTCATGGCGTACTGCAGGCGCTGCAGCCGGGATTTGAGACTGGTGTCGTAGAGCCTTGCGCCGACGCGCACGACGAGGCCGCCGAGCAGGTCGGCTTGCACCTGCTCCACGATGTTCACGTTGCCGTAGCCGGCCTCGATCAGGCGGGCGCGCAACTGGGTGCGCTGCACGTCCGACAGCGGATGGGCGGACTCGACGAAGGCGGTGACGATGCCGCGCTTGGCAGCGACCAGGGCGGCGAAGGCGGCGATGATGGCGCGCAGGCTGCGCAGACGGCGGTTCGCCGCGATGACGCCGACGAAATCGCGCACCGGCTTGCCGAAACCGGCCTGCTCCAGCACCGCGAAGGCGGCGCGGCTCGCCTGCTGCACATCGATCAAGGGCGATTCGATCAGCCGGCGCAGATCGGCGCTGGTGTCGATCATGCGGCCGAGCTGCTCCATCTCGGCGACCACCGCGTCGAGCGCATGCGCATCCTCGGCGTACGAATAGAGTGCCGCGGCATAACGGTCAGTCAGGCCACCGCCGGAGGCGACTGTCGTGCCGGAGGCCGCGGGTACTTGCGTGCCGGAGGCCGCGGGCACTGGCATGGCGGGGGCGGCAGACGTGGTCTGGCCGCCCGATGACGTGGAAGCTGAGGCCACGAGTGAGGTGTTCCCGAACCGGTTGGAACCGCGCGGCGCGCGGACGAGAAATCCGGCCAGCCCCGTCCGCGCATCGGGCACCCGACGGCGGTCCAGGCCAGCGGCGCGCGTCTACCATGGGGTTTTGACCCTTGCAACATGCGGCACCCCACAGGTTCATCCCCCGCCGGCGGTGAAGGCGTTGAACGCGATCAGGGTGTAGGTGTCGCGCACCCCCGGCAGCGACTGCACCCGCTCGGTGACGAACCGCCCGGTATCCTGCGCCGGATCGAGGTAGAATTTCCCCAGCAGGTCGTACTGGCCGGAGGTGGAATGCAGCTCCGACAATTCCTCGATCCGATCGGCCGCGTCCTGCGCGACCTGGTAGGCGCGCCCCATTTCGCACTTGATCATCACGAAGATCGCTCGCATGAACCTTCTCCCGCGGTGCTTCGACACGATAGGGCGGTCGGCTTCGCCTGTCTTGCCCGCCGCGCCGCATCCGTTCCGCCGCACGCGTTCCGCGGCATCCAGTCCCTTGGGGGGGGAGAGCCGCATGGATCTGTCGCAGGCCCGCAAGGGGCGCCTCGCGCCCCGCATGGGCGGGAAAATCCTGGCCGACGCGCTGGTCGCGCAGGGCATCGACCACGTGTTCGCCGTGCCGGGCGAAAGCTTCCTCGACGTGCTCGACGGTCTGTACGACAACCGCCAGAAGCTGAAACTCGTCACGTGCCGGTTCGAGGGGGCGGCGGTGCACATGGCGGAAGCCTACGGCAAGCTCACCGGCCGGCCCGCCGCGGCCTTCGTCACCCGCGGGCCGGGCGCCTGCCACGGTTCGATCGGCGTGCATGTGGCGATGCAGGACAGCACCCCGCTGCTGCTGTTCGTGGGCCAGATCCCGCTCGCCGACACCGGCCGCGACGCGTTCCAGGAAGTCGACTACCGGCAGATGTTCGCCCCGCTGGCGAAATGGACCACCCAGATCGACCAGGCCGCGCGCATCCCCGAGGTGGTGGCGCACGCGGTCGACGTCGCGCTGTCCGGCCGCCCCGGCCCGGTGGTGATCGCGCTGTCGGAGGAAATGCAGCGCGACGTCGTGGAAGTCCCGGACGTGCCGCGCGCGCCGGTCGCGGCTTCGGTCGCCGATCCGGCGGCGTTGGCACGGCTGGAGGCGCTGCTCGGCCAGGCGCGCCGGCCGCTGCTGGTGCTCGGTGGCTCGGGCTGGAGCGCGGCGGGGCGGGAGGCGATCACGGCGTACGCGACCGCGCGTGGCCTGCCGGTCGCGGTCGGGTTCCGGCGCCAGGCGGTGTACGACGGGACGCGCGACAATTTCGTGGGCGACCTCGGCGTGGGTGCCGACCCGGCGCTGCTCGCCAAGGCGCGCGACGCCGATCTTATTCTGGCGATCGGCTCCCGGCTCGGCGATGCGGTGACCCAGGGCTATTCTCTGTTCGACCCCCCCGGGGGACGTGCCGATCGTGCAGGTCTATCCCGACGGGGCGGAGATCGGGCGGGTGTATCGTCCGGTGCTCGGCATCGTGTCCGACCTCAATGCCTTCGCCATCGCCGCTGCGGGTCGTCCCGCGCCGGCCGCGCCGCACCCGTGGGACGGCTGGACGGCGGAGTTGCGCCGGCTGCGCGAGGCGGGGCGGGAGGTGCCGGACTACGCCGGCCCGCTCAACCTCGGCACCACGATGCGCGCGCTCGACGGGGTGCTGACGAGCGATGCGATCGTCACCACCGACGCCGGCAATTTCGCCACCTGGGCGCCGCGCTTCATCAATTTCTCCGAGGACCAGCGCTACATCGGCCCGACCAACGGGGCGATGGGCTACGCCGTGCCGGCCGCCATCGGCGCCAAGATCGCCTTCCCCGACCGCATGGTGGTCGCGATGGTCGGCGACGGTGGGTTCCTGATGACGGGCCAGGAGATCGCCACCGCCTTCCACCACGGCGTGGCGCCGATCGTGCTGGTGTTCAACAACCAGATGTACGGCACCATCCGGATGCACCAGGAACGCACCTATCCCGCCCGCGTGTCCGGCACCGCGCTCACGAACCCCGATTTCGTCAGGTTCATCGAGGCGTTCGGCGGCCACGGCGAGCTGGTGACCACCACCGAGGCTTTCGTGCCCGCCTTCCAGCGTGCCGTGGCGAGCGGCCGGCCGGCGGTGATCGAGCTGGCGGTCGACCCCGAGCAGATTACCACCCGCGCCACCATCGCCGACCTGCGCGCCGGCCGGGCGGCGCCGAAGCCGGCGGCGAAACCGAAGCGTACCCCGGCGGCGGCGGCGCGCCCGACCGGCGCGGCGCGCGGCAAGCCGGCGGGCACCCGGGCCTGAGAGTTTGTGAATGAATGCCCGTCTTCTGCCGGAATCGCCCGGAAACCCGAGCATTTTCAACGAGCGTTCATTCACGAGCTCGATTTCTTTTTCACGCTCTGAGCGATGGCGGGCGGACCTTCCTCGCCGGTCCGTCGCGTTCACCTGAACCGGCCACTGCGGCGATGCAGTACCGGCTGAGCCACCGCTTCCGGATCGATCCCGCAGGCCGGCCGGCGCCCGCCGCGGCGCCGTCGCCGGATCCGCGCATGACGGCGGCCTCGGCCCACTACGCCGCCGGGCGGCTGGACGAGGCCGCGCGCGGCTGCGAGGCGATCCTGGCCGAGCAGCCCGACGCGTTCGACGCGCTGCACCTGCTCGGCGTGGTTCGCACCGCCGCCGGCGATCCGGTCGGCGCCTACGACCCGTTGCTGCGCGCGACCGAACAGGCGCCGGACGACGCCCGCGCGCACTATCACCTGGGCAACGTCTACCTCGCGCTGGAGCGCTTCGCCGACGCCGAAGCCTCCTACCGCCGCGCGCTGGCGTGCGATCCGGCGCTGCCGACCGCGCGCAACAACCTCGGCAACGCACTGCGCCGGCAGGGACGCCCGCTGGCGGCGCTCGACTGCTACCGCGCCGTCCTCGCGCAGCGGCCGGGCGACGCGCCCGCGCTGTACAACATGGGCCTGGCGCTGGCGGAGCTCGGCGAATACGCCGCCGCGATCGATTGCTACCGCAGCGTGCTTGCCCGCCCGCCCGGCCCCGGGGAGGCGGCGCGCTATCCGGACGTGTGCGAAGCGCTGGCCGCCGCGCTGGTGGAAGTCAATTGCCACGACCAGGCGGTGGAGGCCTGCCGCGCCTGGCAGGTGCTGGCCCCGGGCGCCTGGCGCGCGGAATGGAACGAAGCGCTGTCCCTGCTGGTGCTCGGCCGCTACGCCGAGGCCTGGCCGCGCTATGAGTGCCGCTGGGAGCTGCCCGAAGCCCGCGCCGCCCGGGCAGCGGATGCCCCGCCGCCATTGGTGCCGACCCTGGCCGAACTCGCCGGCAAGCGAGTGCTGCTGCGCTGGGAGCAGGGCAGGGGGGACGTGATCCAGTTCGCCCGCTACGCCCCGCTGCTCGCTCGTCACGCTGCCGCCGTAACCCTGCTCGTCTACCCCGAGCTCACGGCGCTGCTGGGACGCATGCCCGGCCTCGCCGCCACGATCGAACGAGGCGGCCGGGGAACCCGAGCACGACGTCGCCGTGTCCCTCGCCAGCCTGCCGCTGGTGTTCGGCACTACCCCGGATACCATTCCGGCTGCGGTGCCCTACCTCGCCGCCAGGCCCGAGGCGGTGGCGCACTGGCGGGCAAGGCTCGACGCGCACGGGCCGGGGCCGCATGTCGGGGTGTGCTGGTGGGGGTCGCCGCACTCGCGCCGCAGCTCGATCCCGCTGCCGGCGCTGGAACCGCTGCTGCGCCTGCCGGGTTTCACCTTCCATGCGCTGCAACAGGAGATGGACCCGGCGCATCGCGCCTGGCTCGACACGAAGGCGCTGTTGGCCGACCACGCCGAGGCGCTGACGGATTTCGACGCCACCGCCGGCCTGCTCGCCGCGCTCGAGCTGGTGATCACGATCGATACGTCGGTGGCACATCTGGCCGGCGCGCTCGGACGCCCGACCTGGATCATGCTGCGCCACAGCGCCGACTGGCGGTGGTTGCGAAACCGGACCGACAGCCCCTGGTACCCCACCGCCCGTCTGTTCCGCCAGGCACCCGATCGGCAATGGGAGCCGCTGATCGCGACCGTGCGCGCCGCTCTGATCGCGCACGGCCATCGGGCGGAGGGGCGCTAAGCGGCCCCCCGGATTGTCCCCCGGATCGCCCCCTGGGTCGTGGCGCCCGCGGCGCGGTGTCCTGCCCTACCCGACCAGCACGGCCTTGCCGATCACGGCGCGGTCGATCACCGCCTGCAGAGCCGCGGCGGCCTGGTCGAGCGGAAAGCGATGCGAGATGCGCGGCCGCAGCTTGCCGGCCGCGGCGAGACCTGCGAGGGCCTGCGCGTTGGCCGCCGCGAGCGCGGGGTTGGCCTCCGCCAAGCCGCCGATGCGCACGCCGACCGCATCGATGCCCTTGATCAGGAGGTAGTTGCTGCGGATTGTCGCGGGTCCGCCGCCGAGGAATCCGAGGATCAGCAGCCGTCCGGCCCACGCGAGGCAGCGCAGCAATTCCTCAGTCACGCCGGCGCCGATCGGGTCGTAGACGATGTCCACGCCGCGCCCGCCGGTGAGTGCTTTCACCTGGTCGAGAAAGCCGCCGCGGGTGTCGATCGCGTGATCGGCGCCTTCCTCCAGGCACGCGGTTCGCTTGGCCTCAGTGCTGGCGGTGGCGATCACCGTGGCGCCGAACAGCTTGGCGACCTGGATGGCGGCGATGCCGATGCCGCCGGCGGCGCCGTGGACCAGCACCGTTTCGCCGGCGGCGAGCCGGCCGCGTTGCAGCAGGGCGTGATAGGCGGTGGCATGGGCGGCGCGGAACACGCCGGCCTGTTCCAGCGATAGTCCCTCGGGCACCGGGTCGCAGGCGTCTTCCGGCGCGTTGGCGCGTTCGGCGAAGGCGCCGAGCCGGTGGCGGCTCATCACCTGGTCGCCGGGGCGGAAGCGGGTCACGCCGGGCCCGACCGCCAGCACCTCGCCGGCCGCTTCGCTGCCGGGGATGAACGGCGGGTCCGGGCGGAACTGATATTTGCCGGCGAGCATCAGTACATCGACATATTGCACCCCCCGAGCGCGCAGGCGGAGCTGGATTTCGCCCGAGCCGGGGGGCGGCGGGTCCGGCACTTCGCGCAGCGCCAGCACCTCCGGGCCGCCGAACGCTTCGCAGACCATCGCTTTCATGGTGTTCCTGTCTCCCATGTGTGCTGGCACATTACAAATTGCACAATAAGCAATTCGCCGTTTGCCGCTGTGCCGGACGCGGCCCAGACTGTTGCCGGTACGACCGGCAAGGAGGCGATTCGATGCGACCTGGCGCAAAGACCCTGCGCGGCATCCCGGTGTTCGCGCGGCTGCGCGATGCGGCGGTAGATGAACTCGATGCGGCGGGCGAGATGATCAGCCTGGAGCGCGGGGCCGAGCTGTTCCGACAGGGCGCGTTGCCGGTCGTGCTGTATTTCCTGCTCGACGGGCTGATGGCGCTGTCGAGCGCGACGTCGGACGGCAGCACCGCGGTGGTCGACGTGGTGCGGCCGATGGGCGACCTCGTGCTTGCCTCGGTGATCGGCGCGTTGCCCTATCTGCAATCCGCGCACGCCGTCACCCGCTCCCGGTTGGTGGCGATCGACGCAGCGGTGGTGCGCAAGCTGATCGAACGCGAGCCGGCGCTCGCCGGGCCGCTGCTGCAGTCGATGTCGCGCGACGTCCGCGGGCTGGTGCGCCATATTCGCGACCTCAAGCTGCGCACCGCAGCGCAGCGCCTGGGGGCGTTCCTGCTGTCGCATGTGGAGGACCCCGCTGCCCGCCGGGCCGAATTCCGCCTGCCGTTCGAGAAGGGCCTGCTCGCCGCCAGGCTGGGCTGCCGACAGGAGAACCTGTCGCGCGCCTTCGCCACCTTGCGCGACTACGGGGTGGAAACGCATGGCGCCCAGGTCATCCTGCACAGCATCCCCAAGCTCACCGCCTATGCCGTGCCCGACTATCTGAACGACCCCGAGCTCGCGAAACCAGGACGGACGAAGGCGTCGCCGACGAAGTCCCATTCCGTAAAAGAAACGGTGGCGAAGGAGACGGCGGGGAAGCCCGCGGCGCGCAAGCCTAGCGCCCGAGCGTCGGCATCACGAACTCGGCGCCGCGGCGCGCGCCGGCGGGCCAGCGCTGCGTGATCGCCTTGTAGCGCGTGTAGAAGCGCACGCCCTCCGGCCCGTAGATGTGGTGGTCGCCGAACAGCGAGTGCTTCCAGCCGCCGAAGCTGTGGAACGCCATCGGCACCGGGATCGGCACGTTGACGCCGACCATGCCGATCTGGATCGCGTTGGCGAAGTCGCGCGCCGCGCCGCCGTCGGCGGTGAAGATCGCGACGCCGTTGCCGTATTCGTGCGCGTTGATCATCGCGCGTCGCCGCGCCGAGGTCCGGCGCGCGCACCACGCACAGCACCGGGCCGAAAATCTCGTCGCGGTAGATGCGCATGTCGGTGCCGCACGTCGTCGAACAGGCAGCCGCCGAGGAAGAAGCCGTTCTCGTAGCCCTGCAGCTTCAGGCCGCGCCCGTCGACGACCAGTTTGGCGCCTTCCTTCACGCCGAGATCGACGTAGCCGCTGACCTTGTCGCGATGCTCGGCGGTGACCAGCGGGCCCATCTCGGCCTCCGGGTCGGTGCCGGGGCCGATCTTCAGCGCGCGCACCCGCGGCTCCAGCTGCTCCACCAGCCGGTCGCCGGCCGTCGCCGACCGCGACCGCGACCGAGACCGCCATGCAGCGTTCGCCGGCCGCGCCGTAGGCCGCGCCCATCAGCGCATCGACCGCGTCGTCCAGATCGGCGTCCGGCATCACCACCAGGTGGTTCTTGGCCCCGCCCAGCGCCTGCACGCGCTTGCCGTGCGCGGTGCCGCCCCGATAGATCGTCTCGGCGATCGCGCGTCGAGCCGACGAAGCTGATCGCGGCGATGTCGGGATGCGCGATCATCGCCTCCACCGCCTCGCGCGCGCCCTGCACCACGTTGAACACGCCGTCCGGCAGGCCGGCTTCGGCCAGCAGTTCGGCCAGCATCAGGCTGGCCGGACGGGTCCTTCTCCGACGGCTTCAGGATGAAGCAGTTGCCGCAGGCGAGCGCCACCGGGATCATCCACAGCGGCACCATCAGCGGGAAGTTGAACGGCGTGATGCCGGCGACGACGCCGAGCGGCTGGCGCATCGACCAGGCGTCGATGCCGGTGCCGACCTGTTCGGTGAACTCGCCCTTGAGCAGGTGCGGGATGCCGCAGGCGAATTCGACCACTTCCAGGCCGCGCTGCACCTCGCCGTCGGCGTCGGACAGCACCTTGCCGTGCTCGGCGGTGATGATGGCGGACAGTCGCGCGCGGTCGCGCTCCAGCAGGTCCCTGAGCTTGAACATGACCCGGGCGCGGCGCAGCGGCGGCGTGGCGGCCCAGGCCGGCCAGGCGGCGGCGGCGGTGGCCGACCGCCTGGTCCACCTCGGCGGCCGCCGGCCAGGGCGACGCGCGCGGTCACCTCGCCGGAGGCCGGGTTGAACACGTCGCCGTAGCGTCCGCTGGTGCCGGCGACCGGCTTGCCGGCGATGAAATGGCCGATTTCGCGCATGGGCGGGGTCCTCCTGGCTGTTCGGGCCGTTCTGGGCCCGGGGCGTTTCCGTTGCCCCGGGCTTTCTCCTTCCGGCTTTCTAGCCCAGAGTCCGGTCACGGTCATCCCGGCGGCGAACCCGGGCAGGCTGAATTCCTGCTTGCCGCCGCCGGGCCGGCTCTGCGATGGGAAGCGGAATATCGCGAAGGAGCACGGAGCATCCATGCGCGCACGAGACCTCGGGCTGGCCTGTGGCGCGCTGCCGCCGGGTGCGCGCAACACCATCGCCGACGTGCCGGGCGTGACGGTCGGTCATGCACGCTCGCCGACGGCGCGGTGCTGACCGGCGTGACCGCGGTGCTGCCGCATGACGGGGACCTGTTCCCGACCGAAGCCGCTCGCCGCGGCCTGCGTCGCTGAACGGGTTCGGCAAGAGCGTCGGGCTGGTGCAGGTGAACGAGCTCGGCGGACCTGGAGACGCCGATCCTGCTGACCAACACGTTCGCCGTGGGCGCGTGCGCCGAATGCGCTGATCCGCCGCGCGATGCGCCGCCGATCCGGAGATCGGCCGGCAGCACCGCGACGGTCAATCCGGTCGTGCTGGAGTGCAACGACGGCTACCTGAACGACATCCAGGCGATGGCGGTGACCGAGGCGCACGCCGCTGGCGGCGATCGATGCCGCGGCGGAGGAATTCGCGCTCGGCGCGGTCGGCGCCGGCACCGGCATGAGCTGCTTCGGCTTCAAGGGCGGCATCGGCAGCGCGTCGCGCCGGCTGCGGCTGGACGGGGCGACGTATCATCTGGGCGTGCTGGTGCTGGCGAATTTCGGCCGCGCCGGGGATCTGCGACTGCCGGATGGGCGGCGGGTGGACCCCGGAGTCAGGCGTCGATGGCAGGAAGCAAGGTTCCTGCATCGTCGTGATCGGCACCGACATCCCGCTGGAGTTGCCGGCAGTTGGGGCGGGTGGCGCGGCGGGCGGGGGCGGGGCTGGCGTGGTGCGGGTCCTTCTGGGGCAACGGCGCGGCGACATCGCGCTCGCGTTCACCACCGCGGACCGGTGCCGCAGGAGCCGGACGCGGATTTCCACGACGGGCGGGTGCTGGTGGAGGGGCGGATCGACCGACTGTTCCAGGCGACGGCGGAGGCGACGCAGGAGGCGGTGCTGGACGCGCTGGCGGGGGCGGAGACGACCGAGGGGCGGAACGGGCACGTGCGGGTTGGGTTGGCGGACTTGTTGCGCCGTTCGTGAACTGGCCGGCGGGCGGCTAGGCGGCGTGCGCGTCCGCGACGGCGGCGGCGACGACGTCCGGGCTGCGGGCGATGACCAGCAACAGCACGCGGGCGGCGGGATCAGGGCGGCGCAGGCCCTGTTCCCAGTCGCGGACGGCGGTGGCGGCGAGGCCGAAGCGTTGCGCGAAGGCGGGGCGGCTGAGGCCGAGCCGGGCGCGGATCGCGCGTACGTCGGGCGTATCGGGCGGGAGGTGGACGCGCGCGGGTTCCTGCTCGCCGCGCAGGATGGCGGCGGCTTCCTGCATGGACGCGATGAGGTCGCGGCCGAGGTCGGGGATCTTGTTCATGGGTGGCTCCGCTTCATTTCGGCCGCCAGATCGGCCACGATTTTGCGCTGCGCCGGACTGAGGTCGGCCTGCTCGTTCTTGCCGTAGATCAGCAGGGCGAGGATGGGTTGGTCCTTCGTCAGCAGGTAGTAGATCACGCGGAAGGCTCCGCTCTTGCCCCGGCCCTTCGGGGCGAAGCGCAGCTTCCGCACGCCACCGAGGCCGGGCATCACGTCGCCGGCGAGGGGGTTGCCGGCCAGGGCGGCGATCAGGTCCGCCCGTTCGTCGCGCGACAGCAGGGCGTCGGCGCGGCGGCAGAAGATCGAGGTTTCCAGGACCGCGTGCAGCCTGGGGCTGAATACAGCATTGCTGTATATGTGTCAAGGGTATCGACGGGGAGTCGTGTGTCGCGTCGAATCTTCGACTGGCGACGCGGGTCGCATGGGCTTCGGTCCTGGTCAGTGGGCAGCGGATGTTTAGGGGTCGCGGCGGAATAACCGCTGCGTTTCTGTCGCACCGTCCGAGCCGTCGTACCGGCTGCGGCCCGGCGCGCTGTCTGCTGGCGCGGTCCCTGCGGTCCCCGCGCCGTCCCGGAGGGGCTGGCGCTGGGGCGCCTCTGGGTGGCGAATATGTTCCGATATAGCAACGATATGGACATACGAAAGCCGGCCCCGACCTAGTCGCCGAAAAGCGGTGGGCGATAGCCGAGCGGACCGTGGTCCCGGATCGCCGCGGCTTCGGACCGCCGACGCAGGCGGTCGGGGTCGTGGCCCGCGTCCGGCGCGCGCCGCGGGGGCGTGTCCGGCGCTTGCGGCGGGGCGTCGTGTGGCGTGATGCCGAACATCCGGCAGAGCGGGCGCAGTACCCGCCACAGCCGGGGCGCGGCCGCCAGCAGCTCCGTCATCTCCGGCTGGGCCAGGAGATGGGCGAATTCGATGCCGAATGGCACCGTCTCCGGCGCCATCCGCGCCAGCCAGCCATGGGTTCGGGGCAGGGTCCGGCGCGGGGCGGCGGGGCGGGCCGGCATCGTATCGGCGGGCATCGCATCGGCCGGCATCGGGGCGGGTTTGGCGGGGCGCCGAGGGGACCGCACCGCCGGGTGGGCGGCGATGGCGGCGAAGCGCTCGGCCGCCTCCGTCAGGCGGTTCCATAGGCGGGCCGCGAGATCCATCACGGCCGGGTTGTTCCCCGCGCTGGTCGCCATCGCTTCGCGCAGCCCGCTGATGAAGCAGGCGAAGCGCCCGGCAAGGGCCCATGCGCTGGTGGTAAAGCGGGCGCTGGTGGTGAGGGGGGAAGCGGCGGCGGACATGAACAGAACAGGAACACAAATCCACCGCCGTGTCAAGCTGATTGTGCACCGGGGGCGCCGCGTCCCGCCGGAATCGGCGATCGGCGGACATCTCGACCCAAGTCGGTTATTGGTGCGCGTCGCCTTATCATGCGTGGGAATGGGCCATGAAGGGCAGGGGCTCGCCTCCGGCGGGGGCGGTCGGCTACCTCCTCTTGGCCCGCTTCCGAGACCTGCGCTCCTGCCGAAGCGCCGATCCGGCCAACCGACCGAACGGTCTTGGATTTCGAGGTTCGAAGCGGCTTGGCGGCTTCCCGGCCCACTCTTTGGACGTGGTCACCAGGGTAACTCCTTTTCCGATTCGCGCCTCGTTACACCCTGCCAGGATCCGGCCCCGGAGAGGGGGGCGGAATCCCATGGGTCAGCCTCACCGAAGAGCGGTGTTCCGCACCGGACTTATGCAACGGAATTGTTCAATCAGATCAATGGATCCGAGCTGACACGAAATTCTTCAATTCTGAACTAACATTGTCTGCAATGGGTGGAAAGCGATCGGGCAGCTTCTGGTAATGAGCATTGCCCTCGACGCTGAACGCCACCGACTTGGCCTGGTCGACCGGATCGGAGATCAGGCCGGGGCCACAGCCGAGGGGGGGCGAAGTCGCTTTGCGCTAGCGCTTGAGAGCGGCGATGGTATCCGGTATCATCGGCGACATGGCTAGATGCACAGCACCAGTATATGGCCATCGCACAGCGAGCGGTGCAGCGGCCTGCCCTGCATGCGGTGGCCGCTATGGCCGCTACAGCGGCTACAGCAGCTACGGGTCGTACTCGTCCCCGTCCTACTCCTCGTCGGGGAGCAGCGGGGGCGGCCGGAGCAGCGGCGGCGGGTCCGGCAGCAGCGCAAGGCCGCGCTGGTCGCGAGCCGGTTCGTCCGTGTTGTACACGCCTGCCGAGGTGCGGGCACTCACGCCGGTCCGCGAAAGCGTCGAGAAGCGAGCGTCCCTGCCTGACCTTCGGGACGTCTTTCTCTGCCACGCGTGGGACGACCGGCAGGGGGCCGCCAAGGAGCTGCACGATCTGCTCGAGTCACGCGGTGTCTCGGTCTGGTTCAGCGAGAAGGACGTCGGCCTCGGCACGCCGTTGCTCCGCGAAATCGACAAGGGACTTGGCGAAGTCGCGAGTCGGGATCGTGCTGGTGACCCCTGCGCTGCTGCGCCGCCTCCCAAGGAGAGGGCATCGCCGACAAAGAGCTTTCGGCACTCCTGGCGCGTGACCTGCTCGTTCCCATCGTGCACGACACGACGTATGAAGCTCTCCGCGAAGTCAGCCCCCTGCTCGGCTCGCGAAGCGGCCTGAGCACTGCAGAAGAGCCGATGGCAGACGTCGCGGCCAAGCTCGCCGAGCTGGTCGCCCTCTAGCTCGTATCTCGTCGGGGTGCCGCGCCAGTGTATTCCCACACACCCGGTCGTTTTCTGGACACTCGGGCGATGAACGGTCGGCGACTTTTAGGGCTGGCCTTCGGCGGAGGAACGGCAGAGATTGGTTGATTTCGGCTGGTGCGAAATTCTTGATTTTTGCAACCTCTATCTGGCGTGCGAAATGCGGTTGATATCGAATTGCGTTTTACTGACGTACGGTGCCAGCCTCTGTTGTCCGTGTAGGATCAGGTGCCTTTGACCCGCGTTAATCCCATGACCGGCCCCGCCTTCGTGATTGCGCCTGCGCAACGCGCTCGAACGCCGCCCCGATCCGGAATACAAACCCCTCCCCGCACAGGGGGGCACGGAGTATCCATCCGGCTGGATGAGTTTGTTTATAACCATGTGGAGGCCATCGTCGCGCCAAGCGATTGGAACCGAGCCGAGGTGCTGCATGCCCTCATTCAACGGGGCCTGTTCGCACCTATACGAGTTCTGCATGCCGGATGTCGTGAATGCTATTGTCGGGGATGTAGTAGGGAAGCTTGCGCCTCCTCACCCTCCATTGCCGCTAAGCGATGATGACATGATGGAGAAATGCGCCGACTATCTGGTGGAGCTTTCGGAGTATAAGGGCCGCACGGACGCGCAAATTGATGCGGAAATCGATATGTCCCTTATACGCAATGGAACCAACTCGTGGGGGCTGGCCGCACAACGTAAGGAGCTTGCCGAAAGATTTGCTCGCAAGGCTCGGAGGTCTGAGGCCAGTGAGCACATTCGGAATTGGATATTGCGACAACACACCTAGCCATATGAGGGTTCGCGAATCGCCCACACCCTACGGCGCAAAATGGAATTGCGCGGGCGCGGGTGGGGCAGCCAATGAAGGCCGATGCCAGAACAGTCGCTCGCGATGCACCTATTTTTGGAACCGTTCAAGGCTGCTGCCGCAGAAGGCGTAGCCCTAGAACTCAAACTGCGCCTGCTTGTCGGCAGCGTTCCCGTATTGGAGAGCCGCGCCCTAGACCGCGAGCTCGCGAACGTCGAAGGGGCCGTGATGGCGCACTTTCACGCCTCCCTGACCGACGCCGAGAAAGACTTCGCGGTATGCCGCGAGCTTCGCAATAAAGCGCTGCACGCAGATTTTCAAGCGGCTCGGGAGAAGCTGCGGACTTTCAACGTGCCTACGTCTCAGGGCGGTGTAACCAAAGTTGCCATATCGGAAATGTCGTGTCGCGGCAATCGCCGCGAAGATACAGGCTGTCAGGGACGGCACCGAGGGCATGTCGGTTGCCAACACGTCATCCACGGCACAAGGCACCGTCTATGGTTGGCTTTGGGAAGCAGGCCGAGCGGGAGATTTCCAGCGTGCAGTCGAGGAGTTCCAGAAAGCCGCTGCCATAATCGAGAGGCTTGCTCTTCTTTCTGCAACGCGAAGTAAGCCGTGAGCTTTAAGAGCGCCAGCCATCCACGCCCTATGGCGCACTATTGGATTGCGTGGGCGCAGGTGACTGGCCGTCTCCGCCACGCGCGTAATCCGTGCGGCCACACTGGCATGTATGAGACCGGCGCGGGCGGTCATTAGCTATGGGGGTAGGCTTCGCCAAGCTGCTCAGAGGCCAGTTTCCGTTGGAATTAGCCTTTTCGGGAGCGTACAGCGTCCAGCGCGACAAGTGAAAATCACACGCGTCGATGAGCGTGCCGGCGGTTCTCGGGTGGGCTAGCTTGGCCAGGCTCCTGCGGGATCGGATACCGACACGTACATTCACCATCAGTACCCGGCGACAAACCTCCGATGGGGCGTGCGGGCGTCACACCCCCAACACCTCCCGATAAACCCCCAACGTCGCCACCTGCATCGCCGCCGTCGTGCACCGCCTCAGCACCGCCGCCCGCGCCGCCGCCCCCACCGCCGCAAGCGTCTCCCCCGGCAGCCCCAGCACCGCATCGACCGCCGCCGCCAGCGCCGCCGGATCACCCGGCGGCACGCGCCACCCCGTCACGCCCGCCTCCACCGTTTCCACCGGCCCGCCCAGGTCCGCCGCGATCACCGGCCGCCCCATCGCCTGTGCCTCGATCACCACCCGCCCGAATGCCTCCGGCGCCGTCGAGGCGTGCACCACCACATCCGCCAGCAGCAGCGCCGCCGGCATATCGGCGCACTCGCCCACCAGGCGCAGCCGCCCCGCTACTCCCAGCGCCTCCGCCTGCCGCCGCAGCCCGGCCGAATAGCCGGCGCGCCCCTGGTCGGAGCCCACCAGCACGCCCACCGCATCCGTCCGCGCCAGCCGCGCCAGCGCCGCGATCAGCACCGCCTGGCCCTTCCATCCCGTCAGCCGCCCCGGCAGCATCACCACCGGCGCATGGTCCGGCAGCCCCCACCCCAAGGCCAGCCGCGCCAGCCGCGCGCCCGACACCGCGGCGGGATCGAACGCGGAAGGATCGATCCCGCGCGGGATCACCCGGATGCGCCGCGGATCGACCCCATGTCGCGCCACGATCAGCTCGGCGATGTAGGCACTGGCGGCGATCACCACCTCCCCGCGCGCCATCACTGCGTTGTACTGGCGCTTGAGCGGCAAATCCTCCCCGTAAGCACCGTGGTAGGTGGTCACGAACCGCGCTCCGGTGCGCCGCGCGGCAAGCCAGGCGGACCACGCCGGCGCGCGCGACCGCGCATGCACCAGGCTCACCCCGTGCTCGCGGATCACCCGCGCCAGCCGCCCGGCGTTGCGCCAGATCGCGATCGGGTTCTTCGTATCCAGCGGCAGGGTGATGTGCCGCCCGCCGGCGTGCTCCACCGCGCCGACCAGCCGCCCGCCGGCCGAGGCCACCAGCGCGGTCCAGCCCGCCGCCGCCAGCGCCGCGGTGATCTCCACCGTGCCGCGCTCCACCCCGCCGGTGACCAGCGAGGGCAGGACCTGCAACACGACGGGAGCGGAGGCGGAGCGCATGGCCGGCGTTGGTAGAACATCGCAGCCGGAACACCCAGGGGGCGGTCACGGGCACCGCCCGCATCCGGCCGCGGGTCAGTCCAGCGCCACGTGCCCCTCCGGCGCCGGGGCCGCCGCGCGCGGCCGACGCATCAGCAGCAACAGCAGCAATGCCGGCAGGGTGGTGAAGATCATCAGCCGGTAGGTATCGACATAGGCGATGATCTGCGCCTGCCGGTTGATCATCCCGTCCAGCAGCACCGCCCCGCGCGCGGTCGCCGGATCGAGCAGCGCGTGCGCCGCCCCCATCCCCAGCGCCCGGTTGAACGGCGTCACGTTCGCCCCGATGATCGCGTGCAGCCCCTGGGTTTCGCGCGCGAGCAACGTGGACGTGATGGACACGCCGATCGCCGCGCCGATGTTGCGGAACAGCGCGAACAGGGATGCGCCGTCGGTGCGCAACTCCGGCGCCAGGGTGGCGAACGCCAGCACCTGCAACGGAATGAACACGAACCCGAGTTCGACGCCCTGCACCACGATCGTCAGGATCAGCCGCTCCTCCGACACGTCCGGCGTCCAGCCGGTCATTTCCCAGAACGACCAGCACAGCAGCAGCACGCCGAGCGCCATCAGCTTGCGTGGATCGGTGCGCGAGGCGAGCCGGCCGGAGATCATCATCGCCGCCATGGTGCCGATGCCGCGCGGCGCCATCACCAGCCCCGCCGTATCCACCGGATAGTTGCCCAACCCTTGCAACCACGGCGCCATCAGCGCCGAGGTCGATACCAGGATGGTCCCCATCGCGAACATCATCGCCAGAGAGGCGGAAAAATTGACGTCCCGGAACAGGTCGGGCCGGATGAACGGCCGCCGCGAGGAAGCGAGATGCACCAGGAACAGATAGACCCCGAGGCCCGCCAGCACCGCCTCCGTTACGATCTCGCCCGAGCTGAACCAGTCCCGGTCCTGGCCGCGATCCAGCATCATCTGCAATCCGCCGATGCCGAGCGCGAGCGCGCCGAAGCCGACCCAGTGGAAGCGCAGGTTTTCCTGCCCGCGCCCGCGCGGCATGCAGAACAGCAGCCCCAGGCTCGCCAGGATGCCGAACGGCAGGTTGATGTAGAACACCCAGCGCCAGTTGTAGATCTCGGTCAGGTACCCGCCCAGGGTCGGCCCCAGGATCGGCCCGATCATCACGCCGACGCCCCAGAGCGCCATCGCACTGCCGCGCTGCTCGGGCGGGTAGATATCGAGCATGGTCGCCTGCGACAGCGGCACCAGCGCCGCGCCGCACATGCCCTGCAGCAGCCGGAACGCCACCATCTGCGCCAGCGACTGCGCCGCCCCGCACAGCATGGACGTGACGGTGAAACCGATCAGGCAGGCGATGAACAGCCGCTTGCGCCCGTAGCGCTGCGCCATCCACCCCACCGGCGCGGTCATGATCGCCGCGGCGGTGATGTAGGACGTGAGAACCCAGGTGATCTCGTCGAAACTCGCCGACAGGCTGCCCTGCATATAGGGCAGCGCGACGTTGGCGATGGTCTGATCCAGCGCCTGCATCAAGGTTGCGCCCATGGCGCAGGCGGTGATGATGCCGCGGTACGGAACCCGTTCCGTCCCCGCGGCCTCCGTCACAAGATCAGAACAGGTCGGAGAGGTGGCGGACGTGGCCGGTGTCGATATCCGCCTCCACGCTCATGCCGGCGCGCAACGGCGGGTCGCCCGGCTTGCGATCGACCCGGATGCGCACCGGGATGCGCTGCACCACCTTCACCCAGTTGCCCGAGGTGTTCTGCGCCGGCAGGATCGAGAACTCGGAACCCGAGTTGGGCGCGATGCTCTCCACCTCGCCCTTCCAGACCCGGCCCGGGTAGGTATCGACGCTGACGGTGACCGGATCGCCCGCCTTCACCCAGGTCAGCTCGGTCTCCTTCGGATCGGCCTCGACCCAGACATGCTCGGTGGACACGAGACCGAAGGCCGCGGTGGCGGCGCGCAGGTACATGCCCGGCTGGGTGCTGTCGACATTGGTGACCACACCGGGGAAGGGTGCCCGGATGATGCTGTCGCCGTAGTTGAGCTCCGCCTGGTCGAGCTTCGCCGCTGCCGCCTGGTAGTCCGGCAGGCTGCTGATCGGCGAGGTGAGCGAGCCGCCCAGCTTCGCCATCTGCACTTCCGCCTGTAGCCGCGCCGCCGCGACCGCCTGCTGGTCGGAAGCGAGCTTGAACCTGGCGTCGTCGTATTCGGCGCGGGTGATGCCGCCGCTTTTCACCAGCTTGGCGTAGCGGTCGAAATTCGCCTGGTCGGAGCGGACCTGTGCCGCCTTCGCATCGGCGTCGCGCACCATCCGCGCGTAGTCCCGCCGCATCGCGCGCAGGGTGAGCTCGGTCTCGGCCAGGTTCGCGCGGGCCTCGGCGATCGCGACCTTGAAGTGGCTCGGGATCAGCCGCACCAGCACCTGACCCTTGATGACGTGCTGCCCGTCCTTCACCGGCACGTCCTGCACGATGCCGGAGACATCGGTCGACAGCGCCTCCTTCGCCGCGTGCACGTAGGCGTCGTCGATCGAGACATAGCGCCCGCCCTGCAACCAGAACACCAGCGCGCCGGCAGCGACGACGACGATGCCGGCGACCATCAGCATCGGGCCGAGCGCATGGCGGCTCACCCGCATCCGCGACGGGCGCCCGGCGACGTCCGCGCCGACGTCGCGGGGGGCGGGTGCTGCGGCCGATTGCGACATCACACCGTCTCCGTTTCTGCGCCGGCGGGCGTTGCGCCGATCTCGTCCGCAGGCGGGTCGGGTTCGGCGCGACGCGCAGCCATCAGGTTGGCTTTCATGGTCACGAGGGCATCCGTCATGGTTTGCAGGGTAGCCGGGTCCAGCCCGACGGCGAGCATGCGGGTGATGTCCGCCCGCTGAACGTCGATCTCGCGCAGCACGGCGGCGGCGGGGGAGAGCAGGTGCAGGCGCCAGATGCGGCGGTCGCGCGGATCGGCGCGGCGCTCCACCATGCCGCGCGCCTCCAGCCGGTCGATCAGCCGGGCGACGCTGATCGGCTCCACTTCCAGCAGTTCGGCGAGTTCCTTCTGCGACAGGCCCGGCTGGCGTTCGAGCCAGATCAGGATCGCCCATTGCGCCCGGGTCATGCCCTGGGTCCGGGCGCGCTTATCGGCGTCGACCCGCAGCAGGCGGGCGACGTCGTGCAGCAGGAACAGCAGGTCTCGACGAGAGTCGGGCACGGTTTTGGCTGCTCTCCGGGACGAACGCTTATCATAAGCAGCGTTATCATGAGTCGGCCAGCAGTCAATCCATGCGGCAGGCGCAGGCCGGACCCGAGGCGCGCGAGGGGCCTCGCTGAGCACGGCCGGCGCGCCGCCGATCAGGCCGCGACCTGTTCCGTGGTCGGCGCGTCGCCGGCGACCGTGGTGCGGCGCATGTCGCGCGGCTCGCGGTCGTCGAACCGGCGCACCCGGTGCATGGTCTGGCGGTTGTCCCATATCACGAGGTCCCACTGCCGCCAGCGGTGCACGTAGACGAACGCCGGCTGGGTGGCGTGCTCCGTCAGGTCGCGGATGAAGGCCATCGCCTCCGGCCGCGGCCAGCCGATGATCGTGCCGATGTGGGACGCGAGATAGAGCGACTTCCGCCCGCTCACCGGATGCGTCCGCACCAGCGACTGCCGCACCGGGCGGAACATTGCCTTCTCCTCCTCGGTGAGCTCGGTGAAACCGAGCGTGCCGCGCGAGTAGATCAGAGAATGTTCGCAGATCAGGCCTTCGACTTCGGCCCTGGTGGCGGCGTCGAGCGCGGCGTAGGCGGCGCGCATGTCGGCAAACTCGGTGTTGCCGCCGCGATTGGCCGGCAGCCGGCACGACAGGATGGAATATTTCGCCGGCACGGCTCGGAACGAACTGTCGGAGTGCCAGAGCTGGTTGCCGAGGTTGAACAGCCGCCGGCGGTCGTCGCGCGCCAGCGGGCGGTTGTCCTGGCCGAGGTTGGACACGTCGTTCATGCCCTGCGGCAGGCGGTGCTCGCCCGGCTTGGTGACGTTGCCGCCGCGCGCGTTCTCGATCGCGCCGAAATTGCGGGTGAACGCCATCTGCTGCTCGTCGGTCAGGTGCTGGTCGTGGAACACCAGGACGGCGTAGCGGTCCATGCCCGCCTCGATCGCGGCCACCGCGTCCGCGGACAGCGGACGGGTCAGGTCGACGCCGGACACTTCGCCCGCGAAACCGGGCTGCAGCGGTTGGATGGCCAGGGCCACGACCGTATCCTCCTGAACGTTTTGGCGACCATAGAAGCGCCGGCGGCGCCTGTCTGCCCCCGCGGATCGCTTCAGCCGACCGCCGCGCGCAGGTCGGCGATGAAGCGGTCGCGCCAGGCATCCAGGCTGTTCGCGCGCAGCACGTCCAGCATGGCGGCGTGGCGCCCGCGGCGTTCCTCGATGGACATGGCCAGCGCCTGGTCGAGGGCGCCGGCGATGCCGGCCTCGTCATACGGATTGACGATCAGCGCCGCGGTCAGCTCGCGCGCCGCACCGGCGAATTGCGACAGCACCAGCACCCCGGGGTCCTCCGGGTCCTGCGCGGCGACGTATTCCTTCGCCACCAGGTTCATCCCGTCGCGCAGCGGCGTCACGAGCCCGACCCGGGCTTCGGCGTACAGCGGCATCAGCGCGGCGCGCGGGAAGCTGCGGTTGAGGTAGCGCAGCGGCTCCCAGTCCACATCGGCGAACCGGCCGTTGATGCGCCCGGCCTCGGCTTCCAGCTCGTGGCGGATCTCGCGGTAGGTCTGGATGTCGGACCGCGACGGCGGCGCGATCTGCATGAAGATCACCTGGCCATGCGCGGCGGGGGTGTCGGCCAGGAACCGTTCGAAGGCAACGAAGCGCTGGCGTAGGCCCTTGGCGTAGTCCAGCCGATCCACGCTCAGGATCAGGCTGCGGCCGTGCAGATTGGTGCGCAGCCGCAGCGCCTGGCGGCGGTTGGCGGGCAGCTCGGCCTCGGCGCGCACCTCGTCCACGTGCACGCCGATCGGATAGACGCCGGTGGCGAAGACGCGGCCGAAGGCGCGCAGCCGGTCGCCGGGCAGCGCCTCGCCGCCGGCCTGGCGGAGGATGTAGTCGGTGAAGGCGGTGCGGTCCGGCTCGGTCTGGAAGCCGATCACGTCGTAAGCGGTCATGGCGCGCACGACCTCGGCGTGGGCCGGCACGGTCATCAATACGCCGGGTTCCGGAAAGGGCGTGTGCAGGAACAGCCCCATGCGGTTGCCGACCCCGGCTTCCCGCAGCGCCTCGGCAAGGCCGAGCAGGTGGTAGTCGTGCGCCCAGATCAGGTCGTCCGGCCGCAGCACCGCATGGAGCGAGCAGGCGAACAGCGCGTTCACCCGCCGATAGCCGGCGAACTCCCCCCAGTCGAAGCGCGCCAGTCCCATCTGGTAGTGCAGCACCGGCCAGAGCGTGCCGTTGGCGAAGCCGCGGTAGAACTCATCGTAGTCGCGCCGCGACAGATCGATGGTGCGCAGGGTGATCCGGCCGACGTCGCGGCCGGGATTGGGCAGGGTCTCGGCGTCGTTGGAGACCTCGCCCGCTCCAGCCGAACCACACGCCGCCCTCGGCGCGCAGGGCGTCGAGCACGCCGACGGCGAGCCCGCCGGCAGCGGGCTCGCCCTCGGTGATCGGCGCCACCCGGTTGGAGACGACGACCAGGCGCGACATGGCGGGCGGCCGCCGCCGGGGCGGGTCAGGCCGCGGCCGGGACCGGGTCCATCTGCTGCTTGCGCAGCAGCTCGCGATAGGCACCGGGGCGCTGGGCCAGGGCCTCCGGCGCGCCTTCCTCGATGATGTGCCCGCCATCCATCACGATGATGCGATCGAAATGCGCGAGGGTGGACAGCCGGTGGGCGATGGCGACGACGGTGCGCCCGCGCATCAGCTTCTCGAGCGCCGCCTGAATCGCGTGCTCGCTTTCCGAATCGAGGGCACTGGTCGCCTCGTCGAGCAGCAGGATCGGCGCGTCCTTCAGCAGCGCCCGCGCGATCGCGAGCCGCTGGCGCTGCCCGCCGGACAGTTTCACGCCGCGATCGCCCACGACGGTGTCGAAGCCTTCCGGCAGCGCCTCGATGAAATCGCGGCAGTGGGCGGAGGTGCAGGCGGCGAGCACTTGTTCGCGGGTCGCATCGGGCCGGGCATAGCGGATGTTCTCCAGCACCGTGCGGTGGAACAGGCTGATGTCCTGCGGCACCACCGCCATCGACTGGCGCAGGCTGTCCTGCGTCACGGTGCGGATGTCCTGCCCGTCGAACAGGATGCGGCCGCCGTCGACGTCGTGGAAGCGCTGCAACAGGGCGAGTACGGTCGATTTGCCGGCGCCCGAGGTGCCGACCAGCCCGACCCGCTCGCCGGGACGGATGGTGAGGTCGAAGCCGCGCAGCACCGCGCCGCGACCGGGGTAGGAGAACTGCACGTCCTCGAACGCGACCGCGCCCTCGCCCGGCACGATCGGCTTCGCGCCGACCTGGTCCGGCAGGTCGTGCGGGGTCAGCACGGCGCCGATCGCTTCTTCCAGCCGCGCCACGTCCTGCGTCAGGGCGACCAGCGCCACTGCGAGATCACGCGTTGCGCTCAGGATGGTCATGGCGAGGGTGGTGAGCAGCACGATGTCGCCCACGGTCGCGTCGTGGTGCTGCCACATCACGATCCCGTAGGCGACCACGCCGGCGGTCAGCACGGCGGTCAGCACGGCGTGCAGCAGCCGCAGCCGTTCCAGGTAGAACAGGCTGGCGCGGCGAGCGTCCATTTCCTCGTCGATGCGCGAACCCAGGCGGCGGCGTTCGCGCAGGGTGGCGCCGAACGCACGCACCACGTTCATGTTGCCGACGATATCGACCAGTTCGCCGTCCACCGAGGCGGCGCGCGCCGCGTAGGCCCGGTGCAACGGCGTGCCGCCGCGGGCAAGGCGGTAGATGAGCGCGCCGAGGCCGAGCGCGAGGGCCACCAGCACCGCCGCCAACCCCGGGTTCACCGAGCCAATGAAACCGATCGAGAACAGCACGGCGATGATCGGCGGCAGCACGTTCCAGGCGCCGGTGTTGGAAACCGTGAAGGCTGCCGCGGCGGTGGCCGAGATGCGCCCGGCCAGTGTGCCGGGCAGCCGATCGGCGAACCAGGCCGGGGAGTGGCCGGACAAATGGGCGAACAGGTCGCGGCGGATGTCGCCGGTGACGGCGACGAAGCTTCTGGCTGCGGTGAAGCCGCCGACCCGCCACAGCAGGTTGTCGGCCGCGATGAAGCCGACCAGGATCAGGAATGCGCCCCAGACATTGCCGCCGGCGTCGGGGCCTGCGGCGACGACGTCGATCAGGTTCTTGAGCCCGTACTGGGTGGAGACGCTGGCGCCCACGGCGGCCAGCACGGAGGCGAAGATGACGGCGTGGCCGAGCGCGTGGCGGCGGGCGTAGTGCGCCAGGAAACCGAGCGGACGCGACCGCAGCGCGCCAAGTGCGGCGTCGGGCGGGGCGGGGGGCGTGAACTTGTGGACTGAACCCATCGGGATAGGCGCCTTCCAACCGGCAAGGGGATGACGCTGGCTATCTGGAGCGCAATCGCAGCAATCGTGAGGCAAAGGTGCCGGATTCTCGCCACATTCGATTTCTATATCGGATCGGTGACAAGTGGGAGCGGCGGGCAAGTCGCGCCGGATGGCCGGACAGTATCCGTTCCCGCAGGCCAAGTAAAAAGGGGTCTCGTTTATGCGTATCGCTCAAATTGCGCCGCTGTTCGAGGCGGTGCCGCCGAAGCTGTACGGCGGCACCGAGCGGGTGGTGTATTCGCTCACCGAAGAGCTGGTGGCCATGGGTCACGACGTGACCCTGTTCGCCAGCGGCGATTCCGTCACCTCCGCGACCCTGGCGCCGATGCGCGACCAGGCGATCCGGCTCGATCCCGCCGTCAAGGACTGGATCGCCTACTACATGCGGATGATGGAACTGGTCTATCGCCGGGCCGACGAGTTCGACGTGCTGCACTTCCATACCGACTACTTCCCGCTGTCGCTGTTCTCCCGCCAGCCGACGCCGTTCGTGACCACCCTGCACGGCAGGCTCGACCTGCCGGAGTTCAAGGAGGTCTACGAGACGTTCCCCGATGCGCCGTTCGTCTCCATCTCCGACCATCAGCGCCGGCCGATCCCCGACCTGAACTGGGTGCGCACGGTGCTGCACGGCATGCCGGCGCGGCTGCTGACGCCGCAACCGGTGGCGCAGCGCTACTTCGCCTTCCTCGGCCGCATCTCGCCGGAGAAGGGCGCCGACAAGGCGATCCGCATCGCCGCCGCCGCCGGCGTGAAGCTGAAGATGGCCGCCAAGGTCGATAACGCCGACCGCGCCTACTACGAACAGGAAATCGCGCCGCTGATCGCGGCCAGCCCGCACGTGGAATTCATCGGCGAGATCAACGACACGCAGAAGCCCGCCTTCCTCTCCGGCGCCCACGCGCTGCTGTTCCCGATCGACTGGCCGGAACCGTTCGGCCTCGTGATGATCGAATCGATGGCCTGCGGCACGCCGGTGATCGCGTTCAACCGCGGCTCGGTGCCGGAAGTGATCGACCACGGCGTGACCGGCTTCATCGTCCCCGACGAGGCCGCCGCCATCGCCGCGGTCGGCAGCATCGACAAGCTCGACCGCCGGGCCGTGCGCGCCACCTTCGACCGCCGCTTCACCGCGCGGCGCATGGCGGAAGACTACCTCGACGTCTACGAAGACCTGATCGTCGGCCGCCGCCCGCTGCTGCGCGCCGTCGGCGACTGATCCCGCGTCCCGCCCCGTCTCCCGCGCCGGGAGACGGAGCGGGGCCATCTTACCGGCGCGCCCCCCGGCACAGCCCCATCCATCGCGCGGTATCGAACGACGCCACGCGAATATGCGTCTCGGCCGGCAGCCGCAGCCCGTGCAGCGACGCCACCACGACCACGGCGCCCGCCACGACCCAGCGCAGACGCAGCCCGTCCGGCCGCCGTCCCGCCACGCGCGCCAGCACAAGCGCTCCCGCCACACCGATCACCCCGCCCGCCATCACCTCCGCCCAGGAGTGCATCCCAAGGGCAATCCGGGTCAGCCCGATCACTATCGCCCCTACCGCGGCTACCAAGGCCACAGCCGGCGCGCCCAGTCCCGCCAGCACGGCGATCCCGCCGCAGACGACGCCGGCCGCCGCGGTGTGCCCGCTCGGACTGCGCAGCAGAGGCGGCCCGCAGGCGATGGTGAACAGCTTCAGCACCAGCATCGCGGCCAGGGTTCCCCCTGTCGCCAGCAGCCAGGCCGCCGCACCGCGGCGCCAACCCAGCGTGGCAAGCACGAGCGCCAGTACCAGCATCAACGGCAGCACCACGGCCTGGTCGGCAAAATCGGTGACGAACGTCACGCTGCCGGGCTCGGCTCGGGTTGCCGTGCGCGATTGAGGAAGCAAGGCCAGGGGCGCTGCCCCTGGACCCCGCCAAGGGCTCGCCCTTGGAACCCTTCCGTTTTGGTTCCGTGCCGTGGGGGGGTATCGGGGCTGGGCGGGCGGCAGCGGCGTGGCGGCGGCAGGAGACCAGGCGCCGTCGCGCCTGGCCTCCTGCCGCCGCCACGCCGCTGCCGCCCGCCCAGCCCCGATACCCCCCCACGGCACGGAACCAAGTCAATGGGGTCCAGGGGACGAGTTCCCTGGCGGGGTCCAGGGGCAGCGCCCCTGGCCTTGCTTCCTCGACTGGCAGTCACCTCAGCGCGCCAGGCTGCGCTCGGGTGGCGGCGGCCCGGTCAGCAGTTGCGCCGGATATTGCCGCAGGCTGTCGGTGGTGGCGCGCAGATTGGCCGCCGTCCCGCGGAGGTCGCGCAGGATCGGCGCCAGCCGCGCATCGAGCGTGCGTGCGCTCGCGGTACCGGTCTCGACCGCAGTCTGCAGGTTGACGACCAGCGTGCTCATCTGCCGCGCGAGGCTGACCAGCCGCCCGCTCGCCGCGGCGCTGTTGGTGAGCGTCCGGGCCAGCGCGGGGTTCGTCGCCACCGCGCGCAGCGCCACTGCGGTGTGCCCCAACTCGGCCGAAAGCCCGGGCAGATCGGCCTTCTGCACGGCGCTGCGGGTCGTCACCAGCAAAGCCTGCGCGTCGCCCAGGGTCTTGTGGACGTCGCCGGTGGTGAGGTCGTCGTTCAGGGCATCGATCAGGCCTTGCAACGAACGCGACAGCCGGTCGAGATCGATCTTGTCGAGCTTCGCGAGCAGCGCCTGCGCCGCGTCCTGCACCTGGGTGAAGGTGCTCGGGATCGAGGGGATATACTGCGCCCGCGGCACCCAGGGCGGCGCCACCGCCGGGTACAGAATCGGATTGGAAAAATCGAGCTCGATGAAACCGACGCCGGTCAGCACCTGCGAGACGATGCGCGCCCGAAGCCCGAGGCGGATCGCCGTCGAAAGCTTCGGCATCGGGCCGATCTTCGCGACATCGACCAGGTAGCGCACGAACACCTGACGATAGGCGCTGCGGTCGATATCGGTCGCCGAATGTCCGTATTCGGCGCTGACCAGCCCGACCGCCGTCACCCGGCCCACGGTGACGCCGCGATATTTCACCTGCGCGCCCACCTCCAGCCCCTGCACCAATTCGTGGAAATAGCTCTCGAACAGGTCGCCGTGGCGGAAGCGCTGGCCGCCCAGGAACCAGACGATCCCGAGCAGCAGCCCGAGACCGAGCACGATCAGTGCGCCGACGCGCAGGAAGACGCCGCTTCCGTCCATTATGGCTCCCCCGCCGTCGCCGGCAACAAGGTGCGGCGGAAGAACGCGCGCACCACCGGGTGCGTACTCTCCGCCGCCAGCACACGCGGATCGCCGGTCGCGATCACCCCGCCCGCGTCGGGGTAGGCGTTGCGGTCGAGCATCAGGCAACGATCGGCGATCGCCATGATCGAAGGGAGCTCGTGCGTCACTACGACGAAGGTCGCGCCGAGGTCGTCGCGCAGGTCGAGGATCAGCCGGTCGAGTTCGGCCGAAGTGATCGGATCGAGACCGGCGGACGGTTCGTCGAGGAACAGCAGCGGCGGGTCGAGCGCCATCGCCCGTGCGATCGCCGCCCGCTTGGCCATGCCGCCCGAAATCTCGGCCGGAAACAGCGCCACCGCATCGGCAAGCCCCACCTGGCCGAGCTTCACCCGCGCCACGGCTTCGCGCGCCTCCGCCGGCAGGTCGGTGAAGATCTCGAGCGGCAGGGTGACGTTGCCGAGCAGAGAGAGCGAGCCGAACAGCGCGCCCGACTGGAACATGACCCCGATCAGCCGCCGCGCTGCGCGCCGCCCCTCCAGGCCCGCGCGGCCGGTCATCATGTGGCCGGCGATCTCGATGCTGCCGGCGGTGGGGGCGAGCAGCCCGACCGCCTGGCGCAGCACGGTCGATTTGCCGGAGCCGGAGCCGCCCAGGATGGCGAACACTTCGCCGGCGGCGACGCTGAAGGAGACGTCGCGGTAGATGGTGCGCGTGCCGAAGCGCTGCGCCAGACCGGTCGCTTGCAGCAACGGCGGGGCCTCGGTCACAGTCCCAACCGGTAGAACATCACGGCGAACAGCCCGTCGATCGCGATGGTGGCGACGATGCCGCCCACCACCGCTGCGGTGGCGGCGAAGCCGACGGCGCGCGGCCCGATTCCGGTGCCGAGCCCGGAACGGCAGCCGATCGCCGCCACTGCGGCGCCGAACACCGCGGCCTTCGCCAACCCCCCCGCGAGGTCGTGCACAGTGGCGGCGGACTGCACCTGCGCCTGGATCGCCGGCAGGGAGTAGCCGAATCCGGCCATCACCGTGGTCATGCCCAGCAGTCCGGCAAAATCGAGCAGCAAGGTCAGCACCGGCATCACCAGCAGGGCCGCGAGCATGCGCGGCAGCACGAGCAGGGTCATCGGGTCGATCCCCATCACCACCAGCGCGTCGATCTCCTGGTTCACTTTCATCGTGCCGATCTCGGCGGCGAAGGCGGAACCGGTGCGCCCCGCCAGAATCACCGCGGCAAGCAGCGGGCCCAGTTCGCGCAGCAGGCTGATGGAGACGAGATTGGCGACGAACAGGTCGGCGCCGAACTGGCGCATCGGGATCGAGGACTGGAAGGCCAGGATCAGCCCGATCAGGTAGCCGAGCATCAGCACCAGCGGCAGGGCGCGGAAGCCGGCCTGGTCGGCCTCGCGCAGCACGTCCTGCAGGCGGAACATCCGCCGCCGGGCGGGCAGGCGGACGACGGCGATCACGGCTTCGCCCAGGAAGGCCAGTGCGCCGGTGACGACGGCAGTGCCGGCGGCGAGCATCTGCCGCGCGGTGATGCGCGGCGCCCGCGGCGGCGCCTTGGGCGACGTGCCGGCGGCGCGGGCGCGGGCGAGCAAGGTGTTGGTTTTCGTATCGGCGCCGGTGATCGCGGCGGGGCTGCCGTGCGCGGCCTCGGCCGCAGCGAGCAGGGTGGCGCCGAGCATGTCGATCCCGCTCACCGCATGCAGATCGAACCCGAGTGGGCCGGCGCCGGCGGCGCGGGCGGCCCGCAACGCCGGGCGCCAGAGCCGCGCCGCGCCGGTGGCATCCAGCCGGCCGGAGAAGGCAAGAACGGTCCCGTCGGCGGTCGCCTGCGTCGTCAGGGCGGCGGGGGCAAGCTCGGCTGGCGGAGTTGGCTTCATGCTGCCGTGCCGGTGCGCGCGGCCCAGGCCCTCACGAGGGGCAAGGGAGGCTCCCGTTCAGTGTGCGAGCCAGGCATCGAACCGTTGCCGCAGCTTTGCCAGGTTGGCGCGCCAGAACGCATCGTCGATCCTGAGCGCGCCCTTGAGGTTGGCCGGTGTGGTGGGAGAATCGGCGGCGATGGCCGGCGGCAAATCGTCGTTGGCGCCGACCGCAAGCCCGCCCTCGGCGAAGCGGTCGGTAAGCTGGCCCTCGATCGCGGGCGTGCCGGCGAAATAGAGAAATTGCAGCGCCGCCGCCTGGTTCGGGCTGGTCTTCGCCACCGCCCAACTCAGCACGTCATACAGGCTTCCGGACCAGCCGAGGCCGAAATTGCGGTGCGTACTACGCGCGGCGAGGCTGATCGCCGCCGACGGCGCGCTGGTCATCAGCACCCCGCCGGAGGCGAGGATCTGCGCCGCCTCGGCCGGCGTCTTCCACCACACGATGTAGGGGCGCAACTGGTCGAGCTTGCGGAACGCACGGTCCACGCCGGCCGGGGTGGAGAGCACCTTGTACACGTCGCCCGGCGCCACCCCATCCGCCATCAGCGCAATTTCCAGGTTGCCGCGTACGCCCTGACGCAGGCCGCGCTTGCCGGGGTATTTCGCCTCATCCCAGAATTCCGCCCAGTCCGGCGTGCCGGGGAATTTGTCGCGGTCCCAGGCGAGCACGGTGCTCGCCACGGTCGCGCCAATGCCGCAGGGGGAGATGGCCATCGGCAGGTAGTGCGCCGCGCCGCCGATCTGCTCCGGATCAAGCTTCGCGAACAGCCCCTTGTCGCAGCCGTCGAGCAGTTCGACGCCGTTCACCTCCACGAGGTCCCAGGCCGGATCCTTGCCGGCGAGCCCGGTGGTGAGTGCCGGCATTCCCCCCGGCCAGCTCTGCGCCAGCACCGGAATCGCGGTGGCGGCCTGGAACGGGGTGACAAAGGCTTTTTGCACCGCGGCCAGCCGCGCCGGCGAGCGGACCGCCAGGGTCAGTTCGCGGGCGGCTGCCGGGCCGGCCGTGGCCGCCAGCAGGGCAAGCACGAGCAACGAGCGGAACGGTGCACGCCGGGGCAGGCACGGCGCGGGCCGAGGGTCGGTCGGGGATGCGGTCATCGCGGCGGACGCTACAAGCCACCGCGTCCGCGGGCAACGCGGCCGATCGATCATCGGTTGTTTACCGCCGGCGCGCAGGCTGCGGCCATGGCGGTGGCAGGAGGTCCGGGCGAGGCTGACAGCGGGCGAGGCTGACAGAATGAACCACGGCAGGAGCCGGCACCTTGGCTGCCTGCGGGGTTCTCCGATAGCGGCAGCCTGCTACCGCCTTGTAGCGGCGGGGAAGGTGCTGGCGCGCACGCTCCTGCTGGTGCTGCCGCTGGTGCTGGTCGCGGGCGGGGCGCGGCATGCGGTTGCGGCGCGCCTGAAATTCGCGACCTGGAACCTCGAATGGCTCACCGACCGGCCGGCCGGCAGCCCGTCCCTGCCCGCCGACGTCCGGCCGAAGCGCCCAGCGGACATCGCTGCACTGCGCGGCTACGCGGCGGAGATGAGCGCCGACGTGATCGCGATCCAGGAAGTCGACGGGGCGCACATGGCGGCCCAGGTCTTCCCGCCCGATCGCTACGTGATCCACATGACCCACGACAAGGTGGTGCAGCGGGTCGGGCTCGTCGTCCGGCGCAGCATTCCGTTCACCGTCAATCCCGACGACACGGCGCTCGTGCCCCCCCACTCCGGACTGCGCAGCGGGGCCGACATCACCCTGCACCTGCCGGGCGGCGACCTGCGCGTGCTGGCGGTTCATCTCAAGGCGGGCTGCGATTGGTCCTCGCTGCGCGGCGATCGCCCCGCGTGCGTGGAACTGGCGCGCCAGGTGCCCGCGCTCGCCGCCTGGATCCGCGCCAGGGCGGCGGCGGGCGAGGCGTTCGTCGTGCTGGGCGATTTCAACCGCTGGATGGACACGCGCGGCGGCCGTCTGGACGGGCTCTGGACCCGACTTGCCGCCGCCGCGCCGCTGGTCCGCGCCACCGCGGGCTACGCCAGCCCGTGCCTGGGGGGCGAGCGGTTCATCGACCACATCATCGCCGGCGGCGCGGCGCGCTTCTGGCTGGAACCGCACACCCTGCGCGTGCTGGTGTTCCGCGAGCGCGGGCGGGTGTGGGAGAAGCGCCTGTCCGACCATTGCCCGGTCTCGGTGCGGTTCCGACCGCCGGGATGAGACTTCCTGCCAGGATGCCGGTCCGGCGCCGGCAGCGCCCGCAGGGGCGTCCGGTTTCTTTTCGCGCCTCGTGTGTGCATACTCCGAAACATGGATGCCCCGGAGATGGATGCCCTGGAGGACGTCGCCCAGACGCTCGAACTGTCGCGCAAGCAGGTGCGCAAGCTGCTGGATCGTTTCCGCGTCACCCGCGGCAAGGACTTCCGGCTGAAGGACCACGATCCGGCCGACACCGCGGGACATCTGATCAGCCCGCAGCAGGCGCACCACCTGCTCGCCGCCGGGACCGACCGGCTTGCCGCGTTGCAGGAAAAGCTCGCAGCGCAGGACCGTTGGTCGGTGCTGTGCGTGTTCCAGGCGATCGACGCCGCCGGCAAGGACGGCACCATCAAGCACGTGATGTCCGGCGTGAATCCCGCCGGCGTGCAAGTCACCAGCTTCAAGGTTCCCGGGCCGGAGGCGCTGGCGCATGACTTCCTCTGGCGCTCGGTGCGCGCGCTGCCGGAACGCGGGCGGATCGGCATCTTCAACCGCAGTTATTACGAGGAAGTGCTGGTGGTGCGGGTCCACCCCGAAATCCTGGCCCGCCAGCGTCTGCCGCACGAGCTCGTGGGCAAGAAGATCTGGGACCAGCGGCTGCGCGCGATCGCCGGGTTCGAGCGCTATCTGGCGCGCCAGGGCACCGTGGTGCTGAAGTTCTTCCTGCACCTCTCGCGGGAGGAGCAGAAGCGCCGCTTCCTTGCCCGGCTGGACGAGCCCGACAAGCACTGGAAGTTCAGCACCGCCGACCTTGCCGAGCGCGACCACTGGGACGCCTACCAGGCGGCCTACCAGGCGGCGATCGAGACCACTGCCGCACCCTGGGCGCCGTGGTTCGTGGTGCCGGCGGACAACAAATGGTTTGCCCGGCTGATCGTGAGCTCGGCGCTGATCGAGGCGCTGGACCGGCTCGACCTGCGCATCCCGCCGTTGGACGCGGCCGCCGAGGCGGCGCTGGCGGCGGCGCGCGCAAAGTTGGAAGCCGAGGCCTGAGAGTTTGTGAAAGACTGCCCGTCGGCCGCCAGAACCGCCGGAAAACCCGAGCCATGACGACGGGCGTTCTTTCAGGAGTTCGATTGCTTCTCACGCGCTGAGGCTTTTCCGTCCAGGCGGAGTTAGCCGATGATCGCGAACACGCACGCGCAACCCGCCGCGGCAGCCAGGGCTGCCGACAGCGAAAGCGATGCCGCTTCGGCGCCCAGCGCCGCCCCGCAGGCGAGTGCCGCCCAGAGCGCCACGTACGGTCCCGCCGCGGCCAGGCTGGCGCCGCGAAGGGCCCGCGCCAGGGCCGCGCCGACATGGACGAGGGTGCCGGTTACGTAGGTCAGGCTGACGCTGATGCCGCCGGCCCGGTGCACCGACGCGTTCTGTGTGCCCATCGCCAGTGCCAGCAGCCACGGCACCTCGATGCCGGGACCCTGGCGCCAGGCGAGCCAGGCGGCGCCCGCCAGCAACGACGTCTCCGCCGCAAGCACGAGGCGCCTGCCGTCGTGCCGCGCCGTCCGGCACAGCCATTCGCCCAGCGTGACGCCGGCGACGAACAGCGCGATGACGATGCCGAGCCCGAGCGCCGTGCGGTTGCCGTGTACGATTGCCGCGGCGAAGCTCGTGGTGTTGCCGCTCATGAACGAGACGAAGGTGCCACCCAGCCGGGTCAGGCCGATCGCGTCCACCCATCCCGCGAGCCCGGCCAGCACGAGCGCCACGCCGAAACTGCCGGCCGTTTGTTCGGGCTCCGGCGTTGCGGCGTGATCCTCGCGCGTTTGCCCGGAGCCGGCCATGCCGGAAAGTCTATGCGGTGGTTGCCCGTCCGATCAACGATTCCGGCCGGACCCGCTGCCCGCCCCCTGCTACCGGCAGCGCGGCTGCACGGACCCGATCCGCCGGCCCTCGGAGAGCGGCCGTTCAGACAAGATTCGTAACATTCAGGCCAGGTCGGCCAACTGCGCCGGTGCGGCGGACCGCAGGAGATGCTTGCGGGCTTCCCATTGCGTCGCCGCATCGGGCGTGCCGGCAAACCGCACCTCCCCGCCGGCAAGCCAGGCGATCGGCAGGCCGTCGCGGAACAGCACCCGGTTGCCGGTCAGCGCCGGCACTTTCGCCCCCGGCGTCAGGATGCCACCGAGGTTGAGCGGATCGGCCGCCGACAGCGAGACAAAGGCGCCGGAGGGCGGGCGGCGGCGCTGTTCGCGCAGCAGGCCGACCGCTTCCGGCAGCGCGTATTGCTCGCCGGAAAACCCGGCGACGAACCGTCCGCCGCGGATCTCCCCGCGTGCTTCCAGCCGGCGATAGACGCGCAGCAGGTCGCGCCAGGGCGGCAGCCACGCGGCTTCGCGCGCGAGCAGGCGCCAGAACACGACGCCGTAGCGGCGCAGCAAGGTCTGCGCCACGTGCTCCACGGCGGGCGCCCCGGCCTGCATCCCCGCGGCCGGCGGCGGCGGGCGGCGCGTGAGCGTCCAACGGCCGGCATCTTCCATGCCGAACGTCAGGGCACGGCGCCGCCGCCCGGTCGCGCCCGACGCTTTGCGCCGATCGGACGGCACCAGCAGCGCACGCAGCCCGCCGAAACTGTCCGAGTTCACCAGCCCGAGGGCCACCAGTTCACCGAGCGCGTCCTCCGCCTGGCTGCGCAACAGGCCGGTCGCTTCCACCAGCTCGTCGAAGAACGAGGCGCCCTGCGCCTGCAGCACATCGCGCACCGCCTGTCCCCAGGGCCCCGGCTGGCGCGCCGGCTCCGCGCTGCCCGCCAGCAGGGCCCAGAGCGGCGCATGGCGGCGCGCCAGCAGGGCGATCGGAGTTGACCGCACCGGGCTCGCGGCGCGCTCGCGGCCGACGGCGGCGGACGGCGTCAGCCGGGCCCAGGCGATGCGCCCGGCCAGGCAATGATCGTCCAGCCAGGCGGGTTCGTAGTCGGCAACCCGTGCCGGCAGGAGCTCGGTCTCCCAGGCGTTGGCCGGCGCCTCGAACCCTTCGAGCAGCGCGACCGCGGCGGCGACCGCGTCCGGGCCTTCCTGGCGTTCCTCCGGCGTGACGCGTTGCCAGGCGAACAGGAAGCGGAGGAAGTCGCGCGCCGCCACCGGCTCGATCTCCGCGCGCAGGCGGCGGACGGTGTAGTGGTGGATGCGGGCGAGCAGCCGGCGGTCGCACCATTCCTCGGCGTTGGTCCCGGCGGTGTAGCGTCCGCGCAGGGCGAAGCCCTCGACTTCCAGTGCTGCCAGCGCCGCGGCGATCCCCGCCGGCTCCAGCCCGAGCGGGGCGGCCAGCACGGCCGGCGTGACGGGGCCGAGGCCTTCCAGCCGGCCGCGCAGGATTTCCACCAGCGCTTCGTCGGCCGACCACACGCGCGGCGCCGCGTCGGGTGGCAGCACGATCGGGGGCTGCACCGGCGCGGCCGGCCAGACGGCGCGGAACAGGCTCAGGCGTTCGGCGGCGACCCAGAGCGTGGCCGCGGGGGTGTGTACCTGCGCCATCCGGCCTTCCTGCGCCAGCGCCGCCAGCCAGCCGCCCCAGTCGGGCTGTGCCTGAACTTCCTCCACGCTCAGGCAGCCGAGCCAGAGCAGCGCCTCGTGCAGTTCCTCGGCCGAGGCGGCGTCCGGCCAGGCCTCGCCACGCACCCGCGCAATGGCGTCGGGATCGAGCCGGCCCAGCTCCGCCGCGGTTTCCGGTGCCAGCCAGCGTCGGCTCATCACCGCTTGCGTCCGCCGCTCCTCCAACGGTGCGCCGTCCAGGAACGCGTAAGGACGGGCCGACAGCACCTCGCGCGCGAGCGGCGAGGGCTCGGTCAGATCGCAGGCGACCACGCGGATCGCGCCGGCTTCCAGTCGCGCCAGCAAGGTTTCCAACCCCGTGATGTCCATCGCCTCGTGCAGGCAGTCGGAGATGGTCTGCCGGGTCAGCGGATGGTCGGGGATTTCGCGCTCGCCCACCAGGTTTTCCGCACAGGCGAGCTGGTCGGGGAAGACGGCGGCGACCAGGTCTTCCGCCTCCATGCGCGCGATCTGCGGCGCGACTTTGCGCCCGCCGCGGAAGCGCGGCAGCGCCAGCGCGACGCCGGCAACCCAGCGCCAGCGGGTGGCGAACATCGGCGCGTCCAGCAGCGCCTGCACGAGCAGCGGCCGGACGGTCGCGGCGCGCAGGTAGTGGGCGACCTCGGCCAGCTCGAAACTATGCGTCGCGGTGAGCGACAGCACGATGTTGTCCTCGGTTGCCGCCGCCTGGAGTTCGAAGTTGAACTTGCGGCAGAAGCGCTTGCGCAGCGCGAGGCCGAAGGCGCGGTTGATCCGGCTGCCGAACGGGGCGTGGATCACGAGCTGCATGCCGCCCGCTTCGTCGAAGAACCGTTCCAGTACCAGCACGTCCTGGGTCGGCAGGCAGCCGAGCGCGGCGAAGGCGGACGCCAGATGCGCGACCAGTTGTTCCGCGGCAGGCGCGGCGATGCCGAGATCGCCGGTAAGCCAGTCCTGCACGCCGGCGCCGGTCGGATCGACCCGCAGCCGCGCGGCGATCGCGGTGCGCAGGCGGGAGAGGGCGTGCGACAGGGCGTCGCTGCGGGCCGGCGCCTCGCCGAGCCAGAACGGGATGCTGGGCGGCTGGCCGTGCGCGTCCTCCACCCGCACGATGCCGCGCTCGATGCGCCGGATGCGATAGCCGGTGTTGCCGAGCTGGAACACGTCGCCGGCCAGGCTCTCGACCGCGAAATCCTCATTGACGCTGCCGATCACGAGGCTTTCCGGTTCCAGAACGACCTGGTAGTCGGCGGTATCGGGGATGGTGCCGCCGGACGTCAGCGCCGTCAGCCGCGCGCCGCGCCGGCCGCGCAGCATGTGGTTGATCGTGTCGTGATGGATCAGCGTCCCGCGCCGGCCGCGGCTGGTGGCGAAGCCCTCGGCCAGCATGCGCAGCACGGCGGTGAAGTCGGCGCGATCGAGGGTGCGATACGGCCAGGCGCGGCGGAAGCGTTCGAACAGCGCCGCCTCCGGCCAGTCCTGTGCCGCGACCTCGGCCACGATCTGCTGCGCCAGTACGTCGAGCGGTTGGTCCGGCATCGCCAGCAGATCGAGTTCGCCGCGGCGCACGCTGTCGAGCAGGGCGACGCATTCGCCCAGCTCGTCGCGCGAGAGCGGGAACAGCCGTCCCTTCGGCGTGCCGCCGATGGCATGGCCGGAGCGGCCGACCCGTTGCAGGAAGCTCGCGATCGAGCGCGGCGCGCCGATCTGGCAGACCAGGTCGACATCGCCGATGTCGATGCCGAGTTCCAACGACGCCGTCGCCACCAGCGCCCGCAGCGCGCCGGACTTGAGCCTCTGCTCCGCCGTCAGCCGCTGTTCCTTCGCCATGCTGCCATGGTGCGCGGTCACGGCCTCCGGCCCGAGCCGATCGGACAATTGCCGCGCCACCCGTTCGGCCATGCGGCGGGTGTTGACGAACACGAGGGTGGTGCGGTGCGCGGCGATCAGCGCCACCAGCCGGTCGTAGACCTGTTCCCAGACTTCGGCCGACATCACCGCTTCCAGCGGCTGGCCCGGCACTTCCAGCACGAGGTCGCGTGGCCGCTGGTGGCCGGCATCGACGATCGTCGCGTCCGCCGCCGGCGCGCCGTCCGCCCCGGCGCCGACCAGGAAATGCGCGACCGCCTCGATCGGGTTCTGCGTCGCCGACAGCCCGATCCGCTGCAACCGGTCGCCGCACAGCGCGGCGAGGCGTTCGAGCGACAGGGCGAGGTGGCTGCCGCGCTTGCTCGGCGCGACGGCGTGGATCTCGTCCACGATCACCGCACGGGTCGTCGCCAGCATGGCGCGGCCGGAGGCGGAGCCGAGCAGGATGTAGAGCGACTCCGGCGTGGTGACGAGGATATGCGGCGGCCGGCGGCGCATGCGGTTGCGCTCGGCCGGCGGGGTGTCGCCGGTGCGCACCCAGGTGCGGATGTCGACGTCGGGCAGGCCGCGCGCCTGCAACTCCGCCCGGATGCCGGCCAGCGGCGCTTCCAGGTTGCGCTGGATGTCGTTCGACAGTGCCTTCAGCGGCGAGACATACAGCACCTGGGTCGTGTCGGTGAGCGGCCCTCGCACGCCCTGGCGCACCAGCGCGTCGATCGCGGCGAGGAACGCGGCGAGCGTCTTGCCGGACCCGGTGGGCGCGGCGACCAGGGTGTGCCGTCCGGCCTGGATGGCGGCCCATGCCTCCGCCTGCGCCGGCGTGGGCGCAGCGAAGCGCCCGGCGAACCAGGCTGCGACGGCGGGGTGAAACAGCCTGAGCGGATCCATGGACCGTGCGGTGAGGGTGGGCGGCAAGCGGCCTGGACGGAGGGCGATCCGCCACCGGATGCCGCCTGCCGGTGTCCCGAACTAGGGCGCGGCCCGGCCAAAAATCAAGCCGCGGTCCGGGATGCCGCGCGCCCTCTTCTCCCCTCCCCTTGCGGGAGGGGCTGGGGGAGGGGTGCCCACCGCACGGGGTTCGGAGCGGTTCGCACCCCTCCCCCAATCCCTCCCGCAAGGGGAGGGGAGAAGAGGGCGCGTCGCCTCAGCCTTCCAGCGACTCGCGGGCGATTTCCAGTTCCAGCCATTGTTCCTCGGCCGCCGCCAGCGCTTCCTGCGCCGCCGTCAGCGCCGCGGCGGCGGCGTCGAAGCGCTCCGGGTCGCGGCGCGTACAGGCCCGCCGTCGGCCAGGATGGTGCCGAGCCGGGCGATCTCGGCCTGCAACGCTTCCATCCGCGCCGGCAGGGTCTGCAAGCGCGTGCCGGTCCTTGAAGGTCATCCGCCGGGACGATCGCCGCCGGGCGTGCGCGGCGGCGCGGCCTTGGGCTTCGGCGCTGACGGCCGGTGCGACGGCGGCCGGGCCGCGCTGCGCCAGCATGTCGGTGTAGCCGCCGGCGTATTCGATCCAGCGCCCGTCGCCCTCGGCCGCGATCACCGACGTCACCACCCGGTCGAGGAAGTCGCGGTCGTGGCTGACCAGCAGCACGGTGCCGGCATACTCGGCCAGCTGCTCCTGCAGCAGTTCCAGCGTTTCGAGGTCGAGGTCGTTGGTCGGCTCGTCCAGCACCAGCAGGTTGGACGGCCGGGCGAAGGCGCGCGCCAGGGTCAGCCGGCCGCGCTCGCCGCCCGACAGCACGCCGACCGGCGTGTTGGCCTGCTCGGGGGCGAACAGGAAGTCCTTCATGTAGCTCGACCACGTGGCGGGTCTGCGCCGCCCACCGTGACGGTGTCGCCCGCCCCGCCGGTCAGCGCCTGGCGCAGGGTCTGCGCCGGATCGAGCGTCTCGCGCCGCTGGTCCAAGCGTGACCTGCGCCAGGTTGGTGCCGAGCCGCACCTCGCCCGCTGTCGGGCGCCAGCGCGCCGGTCAGCAGGTTGAGCAGCGTGGTCTTGCCGGCGCCGTTCGGCGCCGACGATGCCGACCCGGTCGCCGCGCAGGATGCGGGTGGAGAAATCGCGCACGATCGGGCGGTCGCCGTAGGAGTTCGAAACGTTCTCGGCGACCGCGACGAGCCGGCCGGAGAGATCGGCGCCGGCGGCCTCCATCCGCACCTTGCCGGCGGCGGCGCGGTGCTCGCGGCGCCGCTCGCGCAAGCGCGTGCAGGTCGGCGAGCCGCTTCTGGTTGCGCTTGCGCCGGGCGGTGACGCCGTAGCGCAGCCAGTCCTCCTCCATCGCGATCTTGCGGCCGAGCTTGTGGCGGTCGGTTTCCTCCTGCTCCAGCACCTCGTCGCGCCAGGGCTCGAAGGCGGCGAACCCGCGGTCGAGCGTGCGGGTGATGCCGCGGTCGAGCCAGATCGTGGTGCGCGACAGGCGCTCCAGCAGCCGCCGGTCGTGGCTGATGACGACGATGCCGGAGCGCAGGCCGGCCAGTTCCCGCTCCAGCCATTCGATGCCGGGCAGGTCGAGGTGGTTGGTCGGCTCGTCGAGCAGCAGGATGTCGGGCGCGCGGCGCCAGGGTGCGGGCCAGGGCGGCGCGGCGGGCCTCGCCGCCGGACAGGGTCGCGGGGTCCTCGGCGCCGGTGAGGCCGAGGGCGTCGAGCAGGTGGCGGCGGCGTGGTGGTCGGCCTCGGTGGCGTCGGGGTCGAGGCCGGCCTCACATAGGCGAGCGGTGGTCGCGAAGCCGGCGAGGTCGGGTTCCTGCGGCAGGTAGCGGATGGTCGCACCCGGCTGGGCGAAGCGGGTCCCGGCATCGGGCGGCGAGCAGACCGGCGGCGATGCGCAGCAGGGTCGATTTGCCGCTGCCGTTGCGCCCGACCAGGCAGATGCGGTCGCCGGCGCCGACCGCGAGCGCGGCGCCGGCCAGCAGCGGCGCGGTGCCGAAGGTGAGGGCGATGTCCTGGAGGGAGAGGAGGGGGGGCGGCATGGCGCGCCCATATCACGGCGCACCTGATTTGCCCCTACTGCGCCGAGGCACCCCGCGCTCCGGCGCCGCGCCGCGGTGCCCGGTCGTGCCTTGCCGTGAGGCCGCGTGCCTTGCCGTGACGGAGGTTGGCGTCGCGGCGATCGCGATCAGCCGATCATCCGCGGGAAGCGCTGCATCTCGCCGCCAAGCGCGACCCAGGGCTGGGCGCTGTCGCAGAAAATTTCCACCGCGGGCTTCACCCAGCTCGGATCGTCCAACGTGCCGGTCATCACCATCATTACGCCGGGCATCGCTTCGGCCGTGTCGAACAGGGTGGAGCCGCAGTCGGGGCAGAAGCTGCGCAACAGCGCCTTGCCGCTGTCGCCGGTGTCGCGGAACGTCTTCGGCGCGCCGGTGATCGTCAGCGCCGCCTCCGGGATGCCGGCCACCACGGCGAAGGCGCCGCCGGTGGCGCGCTGGCAGTTGCGGCAGTGGCAGATGCCGACGAAGGCCGGCTCGGCCTCCGCGCTGTAGCGTATCTTGCCGCACAGGCAGCCGCCTTCGATCGTTGTCATGACCATGCCTCCCTTGCTTGTCTCCGCCCACGAGGCTGCCACCGCGGGCGGGCGCGCCGCAAGCATCATGCGATGACGCCGGCGGCGGATCGAGACGCGCGGCGGCTGGTTGCGCGCCGGCCGATCGCCCACCACCGCCGGCCGGACGGCGCTCTTGTCGCCTCGCCCCCCGCCGCTATCGTGGCCTCAATCCAGGGAAGGAACCGCCGCGATGGATTTCGATCTCAGCGACGACCAGCGCCTCCTCAAGGACAGCGTCGATCGCCTGATCGCCGAGCACTACGGCTTCGAGCAGCGCAAGAAATATCTTGCGGTCCCCGGGGCTGCCCCCGGCGCCACCCCCGCTGGTTCCCCTCTCTGGTCGCGCTACGCCGAGCTCGGCCTGCTCGGCCTGCCGTTCCCCGAAGCCCAGGGCGGGTTCGGCGGCGGGCCGGTGGAGACCATGATCGTCATGGAGGCCTTCGGCCGCGGGCTGATCCTGGAGCCCTATTTCGCCACCGTCGTGCTGGGCGGCGGCCTGGTCCGCCGGCTCGCCAGTGCGGCCCAGCAGGCCGAATGGGTCCCCGCGATCGTCGCCGGCACCTTGCGGCTCGCCTTCGCCCATCTGGAACGCCAGGCGCGCTGGAATCTCGCCGATGTCGGCACCAAAGCGCGCCAGGACGCCGGCGCGTGGGTGCTCAACGGGGCCAAGGGCGTGGTGCTGCACGGCGACACCGCCGATCGCCTGCTGGTCACCGCCCGCGTCTCCGGCGCCCGCACCGACCGCGACGGGATCGGCCTGTTCCTGCTGGACCCCGCCGCGCCCGGCGTCACCCGCCGCGGCTACCCGACGCAGGACAGCCTGCGCGCCGCCGAGGTTGTGCTGGACGGCGCCCGCGCCGAAGCCGTGCTCGGCGAACCCGGCCACGCCCTACCGCTGATCGAGGCCGCGGTGGACGCCGCCATCGCCGCCCTGTGTGCCGAGGCGGTCGGCGCCATGACCGCCTTGCAGCAGCTCACGTTGGACTACCTGAAGACCCGCACCCAGTTCGGCCGCACGATCGGCAGTTTCCAGGCGCTGCAGCACCGCGCGGTCGACATGCTGACCGCGGTGGAGCAGGCGCGCAGCATGGCCCTGCTCGCCACCATGATGGCCGAGGAACCCGATCCCACCGAACGCGCCCGCGCGATCGCCGCCGCCAAGGCGCAGATCGGCCGTTCCGCGCGGCTGGTGGGGCAGGAGGCGATCCAGTTGCACGGCGGCATCGGCATGACGATGGAATACGCCGCCGGGCACTATTTCAAGCGCCTGACGATGATCGACCAGATCTTCGGCGATGCGGACCAGCACCTGGCGCGCCTGGCGGCGCTGGGCGGGTTGTTCCGGTAGCGGAGTCCCCCTGCCGCCTACCCCGCCGCCTCGGCCGCCCAACGGGTCAGCACGGCGCAGGCGGCAGCGAAATCCTCCATCCGCATCGCCTCGTGCGGATTGTGGCTGCCGTTCTGATTGCGCACGAACAGCATCCCGGCCGGCACTCCGGCCTGCGCGAACGCCGCCGCGTCGTGCCCGCCGCCCGAAGCCATCGGCTTGCACGCAATCCCGAGCGCCGTTGCCGCGCCCGCCAGCCCCGCCTGCACCGCAGGGTCCATCGGTGCTGCCGCGCTGACGGTCTCTTCCCCTAGCGCGAAGTGCACCCCGCGCCGCGCCTCGATCCGCGGCACCAGCCGGTGCAGTTCGTCCATCATCGCATCGACGCTCGCCGGCCGTACGCTGCGCACATCGAGTTGGAACCGCGCCTCGCCGGGGATTTTGGTGAACCCCGCCTCCGCCGTCGTTGCCAGCACGCAGAAGGTGGCGACCAGGCTGTGCCCCTGTGTCTCCAGCGCCGCCCAGTGATCGTCCAGCCGATGCGCAAGCTCGGCCAGCGCGATCGCCGCATCCGCCCGGTAGCGCCGCGGCGTGGCGCCGGAGTGGTTGTATTCCCCCACCACCCGCGCGTCGCGCAGCCGGCGTGAGCCGGGAATGCCGGTGACGATGCCGACCGGGATTCGTTCCGAATCCAGCACCGGCCCCTGCTCGATATGTACCTCCACGTAGGCCGCGGTGTTGTGCGGCCCCAGCCGGCCGGCGCCGGTGCGCACCGCCTCCGGATCGAAACCCTGGGCGCGCATGTGATCGGCAAGCGTGCGGCCGGTGTCGAGCCGACGCACGTCCAGCGCCTCGGCCGGCAGCCGCCCCAGCGCGGCGCGGCTGCCGGGGTAGGAGGTGGGGAACCAGGCGCCAGCCTCCTCGGCGCGGATCGCGAGCACGGTGATGTCGCGCGTCGGCGCGAAGCCTGCCGTCTGCATCCCGGCGACCGCCGCCAGCCCGGCGAGCACGCCCGCCGCACCGTCGTAATTGCCGCCGTGTGCCACCGAATCGAGATGGCTGCCGAGCACGATTCGCTTCGCCGCCCGGTCCGTCCCCGGCAGGGTCATGTAGAGGTTGCCCGCGGCGTCGATGTCGGTTTCCAGCCGCAGCCCTTCGGCGGTGGCGCGCACGAAATCGTGCGCCGCCTGCTCGCCGGGGCCGTAGGCATCCCGCGTGACGCCGATCCCGTCGAAGCTGCGTTCGTGCAGTCCTTCGAACAGGCGGGCGGCGAGGGCGACATCGGGGGTGAGGTTGGGGCGCATCTTCATTCTCCGCGGATAAGGTCAGGCTGGCGGGCCACGCGGCCTTCCGCAACCCGGCCGGCTTGGCCATAACATGTCGGCGGCAGCGGGAGAGGCGAGGCATGGTGGCAGCGCGACGGAACGCGGGCCCGGCGGCGGCACGGGACCCAGGTGCGGCGGCGGGGCGATGCTGGCCGCCGGTGGCGACGGGGCGATGTTGGCCGCCGGTGGCGGCGGGGCGATGACCGGACGCCTGCTGGTCTCCGCCCTGCTGCCGGACGCGGTGGTGGCGCGGGCACGGAGCGAGTTCGCCGCCCTCGTCCATCCCGGCCCCGCCGACATGACCGCCGACGAGGTGGCCTCCGCCGCCTCCGCGCACCGCGTGGAGGCGATCCTGTTCGTCAATACCTTGCAGTTCAGCGCGCCGCTGATCGCCCGCCTGCCGGCAAGCCTCCGCATCGGCGCCACCTGCAGCGTCGGTTTCGATCATATCGACGTCGCGGCGGCGCGGGCGCGCGGCATCGCGGTCACCAACACGCCCGGCGTGCTGAGCGACTGCACCGCCGATTTCGCTTTCATGCTGCTGCTCGCCGCCGCCCGGCGCGCGCACGAATACGATGCCATCATGCGCGCGGGCTGGCGCCGGCGGATCGGCCAGGGCGAGTTGCTCGGCGTGCGGGTGAGCGGGGCGAGCCTCGGCATCCTCGGCATGGGCCGCATCGGCCAGGCGATGGCGCGCCGCGCGCGCGGCTTCGACATGCGGGTGCTGTATCATTCGCGCCGGCGTCTGCCGCCCGAGCTGGAACAGGGTGCCACCTGGTTCCGCGACTTCCGCGCCATGCTGCCGCACTGCCGCTTCCTGTCGCTGCACGCGCCGGCGACGCCGGAAACGGACCGCATCGTCAACGCCGAAACCCTGGCGCTGCTGCCGCGCGGCGCGGTGCTCGTGAACGTCGCCCGCGGCGGCCTGGTCGACGAGGACGCGCTGTTCACAGCGCTGACCTCAGGCCGATTGTTCGCCGCCGGGCTCGACGTGTTCCGTTCCGAACCCGATTTCGACCGCCGCTTCGCCGCGCTGCCGAACGTGATCCTGTCGCCGCATATCGGCAGCGGATCGGAGGAGACACGCTGCGCGATGGGGTTCCGTGCGCTCGACAACATTGCCGCCGTGCTCGCCGGACGCGGGCCGATCGATCCTCTCTGGAGCTGACACATCATGGCCAAGCCCGTCCTGCTGATCACCAGACGCCTGCCGGAAGCGGTCGAAGCGCGCGCCGCGGAATTGTTTGACGCAAGGTTCAACCCGGAGGATTCCCCGCGCAGCAGCGCCGACGTGGTGCGGCTCGCCGCTGGCGCCGACGCGGTGCTGTGCTGTCCGGCGGAGAAGCTCGATGCCGCCACCATCGCCGCACTGCCCGCCAAGGTGCGGGCGATCGGCACGTTCAGCGTCGGCTTCGACCATGTCGACGTGCCGGCCGCCGCCGCGCGCGGCATCGGGGTGTGCAACACGCCCGACGTGCTGAGCGTCGCCACCGCCGAGACCGCGATGCTGCTGATCCTCGCCGCCGCCCGCCGTGGCCCCGAGGGCGAGCGGCTGGTGCGCGCCGGCGGCTGGACCGGCTGGGCGCCGACCCAGTTGCTCGGCACCCAGGTTTCGGGCCGGCGGCTCGGGATTTTTGGTCTGGGGCGGATCGGGCGGGAACTGGCGCGCATGGCGCGCGGCTTCGGGATGGAGGTGCACTACCTCGATCAGCAACGCCTGCCGGCGGAGCTGGAGCAAGGGGCGACCTTCCATTCCTCCGACGAGACGTTCCTGCCAGTCTGCGATGTGCTGTCGTTGCATGCGCCGGGTGGGGACGGCACGCGCGCCTGGCTGAACGCGGAACGGATCGCGCGCCTGCCGAAGGGGGCGATCGTCGCCAACGCGGCGCGCGGTAGCCTGATCGACGACGCGGCGCTGATCGCGGCGCTGCGTTCGGGCCAGGTCGCCGCTGCCGGGCTCGATGTCTACAACAACGAACCGGCCCTGCATCCGGAGTACCGCACGCTTGAGAACGTGGTGCTGTTTCCGCATCTCGGCAGTGCGACGCGGGAGACGCGGGACGCGATGGGATTCCTGGCGCTCGATGGGATCGCCGCGCTGCTCGAAGGTCGCACGCCGTCCAACCTGGTGCGGGCATGAGTCGGCGGATCGCGGTCGGCGGGTTCCTGCACGAAAGCCACTCCTTCGCCCCGCGCCCGACCACCTGGGCGGAGTTCGTCCAGCCCGGCGGATTTCCGGGCCTGTGCCGCGGGGACGCGCTGATCGCGGCGGTGCGCGGCAGTTCGGTGCCGATCGCGGGCGCGATCGCGGCGGCGGAAGCGGCCGGGGTGAGCCTGGTGCCGCTCGCCTGGACGATCGCCAATCCCGCCGGTCCGATCGAGGACGAAGCGTTCGAGCGCATCGCCGCGCTGCTCGGCGCCGGCCTGTCGGCGGCGCTGGACGAGGGGCCGCTGGACGGCGTCTATCTCGATCTGCATGGAGCCGCGCTGGCCGAGAGTTTCCCCGATGCCGAGGGCGAACTGCTGCGCCGGGTGCGCGCGATCGTGGGCGCCGCGGTGCCGGTGGCGATCAGCCTCGATCCGCATGCGAACCTGACGGCGGAGATGGTGCGGCTGGCCGATGTGGCGGTGCCGTTCCGCACTTATCCGCATATCGATATGAAAACGGCCGGGGCGCGGGCGATGGAATTGCTGCTCGCGCGGATCGCCCGCGGGGCACCCTGGGCGCGGGCGTTCCGCCCGCTCGGGTTCTGGATCCCGCTCGGCAGCCAGTGCACTCTGATGGAGCCGATGGAAGGTGTGATGGCGGAGCGGGCGCGTCTGGCGGCGGCGCCGGGCGTCGCGGAACTCGCCTGGTGCTTCGGCTTTCCCTACGCGGATTTCCCCGGCTGCGGCCCGGCGGTGGCGGCCTGGGGCGAGACCGAGGCGGCCGCCGCGGCAGCGGCCGACGCGCTGGCGGGATTGATCGCGGCGCGCGAGGCCGAGTTCGTGCAGGAGACCTGGCCGGCGGCCGAGGCGGTGGCGGAGGCGCTGCGCCGCGCCGGTGCAGGCGGCCCCGTGGTGCTGGCCGATACGCAGGACAATCCCGGCGGCGGCGGGCATGGCGACACCACTGGCCTGCTCGCCGAATTGGTCCGCCAGGGGGCGACCGGCGCGGTGCTCTGCCTGATCAACGACGCCGAAAGCGCCCGGGCCTGCCATGCGGCGGGGGAGGGGGCGGCGGTGACATTGTCGCTCGGCGGCAGGTCGGACGGGATGCCGTTTGCCTGCACCGCGACGGTGGAACTTCTGACCGACGGGCGCTTCACCCTGACGGGGCCGATGGGGGCGGGCAATCCGGCCGATCTCGGACCGACCGCGCTGATCGCCATCGGCGGCGTGCGGGTGATCGTGGTCAGCCGCAAGATGCAGGCGCTGGACCAGGCGATCCTGCGCCATGTCGGGATCGAGCCGGCGGCGTGCCCGATCCTGGCGCTGAAGTCCTCGGTGCACTTCCGGGCGGATTTCGGTCCGATCGCGCAAGCTGTGCTGGTGGCGATCGCGCCGGGGCCGGTGGTGGCGGATCCGGCGACGTTGAACTTCCGGCATGTGCCCGCCGCGATGCGGCGGCGTCCGCAGGCGCGCCCGTCCGCGTAGCACCGGACAGAGCGGGCGGCGGCGTCGCGCCGCCCGCCAGGCCGAGGAAGATCGGGGTTCGCGCGTTTACGTGCGGGCGGTGGGCAAGGTCGGGGCGAAGGCGCCCAGCCGGACCTTGCCGGCATCGCCCGTCGGAGCGAGCGTGGGGGCGAAAGCTCCCAGGCGCACCTTGCCGGCGTCGGCGGTGGAAGCCAGGGTCGGGGCGAAGGCGCCCAACCGGACCTTGGCAGCGTCGGTGGTGGGGGCCAGGGTGGGCGCGAAGGCGCCGAGGCGGACCTTGCCCGCGTCCGTGCTCGGCGCCAATGTCGGCGCAAACGCGCCCAGACGAACCTTGCCGGCATCGGCGGTCGTGGACAGGACAACGGCAACAGAGCGGGTGGAGTCGGACATGGCAACAGCCCCTTTTGTCTGGATTGGTTGGGATAGTTACTTGTCGGTTCCTTGCCGGCACCTCGGCGTCGGCCTGACGAGCGGATATTTTCACCATTGAGGAGTCGTTACCGTGGGCTTGACGTCATTCTTGCGTAAAATCGCACACGGGATTGTGATCGGATGATTCGGAAACCACCGTCCGCAGGAGACGCGCCATTCCCACCCCAGCCATGATCCGAATCGGTGCCGGCTGCGGCATGTCCGACGACCGGATTCCCCCCGCCGTCGAGCTGATCGAACGCGGCGAACTCGACTACATCTGCTGCGAGTGCCTCGCCGAGCGCACCATTGCCCGCGAAGCCCTGGATCGCGCCCGCAACCCGGCGCGCGGCTTCACGCCGACCCTGCTCGAACGCATGGCGGCGATCCTGCCGCCGGCGCACGCCCGCGGGGTGCGGATCGTCTCCAACATGGGCGCGGCCAACCCGCGCGGCGCCGCCCGCGCAGTGCTGGAGGCGGCACCCGGCTGGGGCTGTCCGGACACGACCTGCGCCGTGGTGCTCGGCGACGACGTGACGGAGATCGTCCGCGGCATGCCCGGACTCGCCATCATGGAAGACGGCACGCCGCTGGAATCGATCCTGCCGCGCATGGCTTCGGCCAACGCCTACCTCGGCGCGGACGTGGTGGCGGCGGGGCTGGCGACCGGGGCGGAGGTCGTCATCACCGGGCGGGTGGCCGATCCGTCGCTGTTCCTCGGCCCGATGCTGCACGCGTTCGGCTGGTCCTACGACGCCCCGACGCAGCACGATTGGGCACGGCTGGCGGCGGGGACGCTCGCGGGGCACATGCTGGAATGCACCGGCCAGCTCACCGGCGGCTGCTTCGCCGATCCGGGGATGAAGGACGTGGAGGACCTGGCCGGGCTCGGCTACCCGTTCGTCGATGTCACGCCGGACGGAGCGATCACGCTCGGCAAGACGCCGGGATCGGGCGGCCGGCTCGACCGCGCTACCTGCACGGAACAGATCCTTTACGAAATCCATGACCCGGCGGCCTACATCACCCCCGATTGCGTGCTGGACATCACCGGCGTGACGTTCCGCCAGGACGCGACGGACCGGGTCGCGGTGCTGGGCGCGGCGGGACGGCCGCGCACGCCGACCTACAAGGTCGTGGTCGGGTATTTCGACGGTTACATCGGGTCGGGCGAGATGGGCTACGCCGGCCCCAACGCGGTGGCCCGCGCCCGGCTGGCGGGCGAGGTGGTGGCCGAACGCCTGCGCCGGCGCGGCTTCACCTATTCCGAGATACCGCGTCGACCTGATCGGCATGACGAGCCTGCACGGCGACGACGGCTCTCCCAAGCCCGAACCCTACGAAGTCCGCCTGCGCATCGCCGCCCGCACCGAGAACCGCCGCGCCGCCGAGGCGGTGGGCGCCGAGGTCCGCGCGCTTCATATGCAAGGCCCCGGGATGGCGGGCGGCGGCATCAACCTCGGCGCGCGGGAGATACTGGCGGTGAAATCCGTGCTGCTCGATCGCGCGCTGGTGCACCCGGAGATCCTGCTGGAGCGCGGCCCATGAAAGTCTACGACCTCGCCCATGCCCGCGCCGGCGACAAGGGCAACACGTCGAACATTTCGGTGACGGCCTATACCGAGGCGGGCTGGGACATCCTGCGCGGCACACTGACGCCCGAGCGCGTGCTGGCCGCGTTCCGCCACCTGACCGACGGGCCGGTCCGCCGCTACGAGCTGCCGAAGCTGCGCGCGCTGAACTTCGTCATCGAGGGGGTGCTGGGTGGCGGCGTCACCCGTTCCCTGCGCATCGATCCGCACGGCAAGGCGCTGAGCGCGCTGATGCTGACGATCGTGCTGCCGGGGGAAACGCCGGGCGATCAGCCGCCGGTCCGTCGGGCAGGAGGGACCGCCGGGACGGATGCCTCCGCCGGTCCGACCAGCGCGGCATAACCCCGCACCGCCGCCGCCGCCTGGTCGGGGGGCATCTCTGCGGCCAGCAGCGCCGCCGCCGTTGCCGGATGCCCAGCCATCGCGGTCGCGGCGGCGAGGTCCTGGCGCACCCGCGGCGCCGCGCCGGTGGTCGCCAGCGGTCGCAGCATGCGCACGCCCTCCGCCGCGTGGCCACTGAGCGCCAGCGACAGCCCCAGGTTCACTTGCGCCGCACGCAGGTCGGGCGTGGCCGCCAGCGCGGCGCGATATGCGTTCTGCGCCGCCAGGTGACGTCCGCGCAGGTCGCGCGCGATGCCGAGATCGTTCAATGCGGCGGCATCGGCCGGCTGTGCCGCCAGCACGGCGCGGAATTGCGCCGCGGCGCCCGCGGGGTCGGTGCGCAGCAGGACCCGGCCGAGGCCCATACGGGCGGGAAGCGCCGCCGGGTCGGCCGTCAGCGCCTGGCGGAAGCTGGCCTCGGCCCGGCCGCGCTGACCGAGCGCCGCCAGCGCCTCCCCCTGCACCGTGAGCGCCGCCGGGTCACCCGGATGATCGGCCAAGGCCCGGGCGCTGGCATGCAGCGCGCCCGCGGGATCGCCGGCGGCCAGCATTGCCCGGGCCACCGCGAGGTCGGGATCGTGCGCCGCCGACCGCGGGGCAATCGCGCATCCGCCCAGGAGGAACGCCAGCAGCAGCGGCGACAGCCAGGTACGCGGGAACATGGTCCGGTCTCCTCGGGTCAGGCGTGATGCAGCGCGGCCATGATGCGTAACACCGCCGGACCGCCGACGATGATGAACACGCAAGGCAGGATGAACACGACCATCGGCAGGGTGAGCATCACCGGCAGTCGGGCCGCGCGTTCCTCGAACCGGGTCAGCGCCTCCTGGCGCAGCTCGGACGACAGGGAGCGCAGCGCTGCGACCAGCGGGGTGCCGTACTGCAGGCTTTGGGTGAGCGTGGCGGCCAGCCGCTTCAGGCTGTCGAGCCCGGTCCGCCGCGCCAGGCTTTCGAGCGCGAGCCGGCTTTCCGCCGTGATCTGCAATTCGCGCGAGGTCGTTTCCAGCTCGCGCGCGATCGCCGGATGGGCGGCGCGAATTTCCTCGGCGACCCGGGTGATGGCGGATTCGAGTCCCAGCCCGGCCTGGGTGCAGATCACCATGAGGTCGAGCGCGTCCGGCAACCCGCGCTGCAACGCCGTCAGGTAGCGCGCGCGGACCTGCTTGACGGCGTAGTCGGGCGCGAGCAGCCCCAGGAGGGCGATCCCGCCGAGCACCATGAAACGGAGCGCCGGGCGCATCGTCCCGCCGTGCAGCACCACGAAGGCGACCATCGGCAGCCCGACCAGCAGCACGATCTTTGCGCCGACGAACAGCGCGAGCCCGTTCGACCCGCGCAGCCCGGCGGCCGACAAGGTCTGGTCCAGCTCGGCCAGGGTGCGCCCGGGAAGCACCCCGCTCTGCGCGATCAGCCGCCCAAGGCCGGCCACCAGACGCGCGGGGAGGGCGCGCAATTCCTCGGCCGCGCGCGGCTGCGCGTCCGGTGCCCGGCCGCGCGCGACGTCGAGCCGCAGCCGCACCCGCCGTTGCCGTGCCGCCGCCAGCGCCAGCATCGTCCCCCCGCCGGCCGCCGCCAGCCACCCGAGCGCCGCCAGAGCCAGCAGAGTGAGGTTCATTCCCGTGCCCCCCATGTCAGAGCGTGAAAAGCAATCGAACTTGCGAAAGAACGCCCGTTGAAATTGCGCTGGTTTTCGGGCGATTTCGGTGGCTGACGGGCATTCTTTCGCAAACTCTCAGGCCAGGGTCTTCTGTATGATCATCCGCATCGACCCCACGCCGACGGCGAGCGACAGCGCCGCCACCCCGAGCAGGGTGTGGCCCATCGGCGTCGTGAACAGCACCGCCATGTAGTCGGGATCGAGCACCCCGATCATGCCCCCGGTCGCCAGCGGCAGCACCGCCAGCACCAGCGCGCTGGTCCGCGCCTCCGACGACAGCGCCCGGCCCCGGCTTTGCAGGGCTACCCGCTTGCGGATCACGTCGGCCAGGTTCTCCAGCACTTCGGTCAGCCCGCCGCCGGTCTGCGCCTGCAGCGCGATCGCGGTGGCGAAGAAACGGTATTCACCGAGGCCGCTGCGCGCGCCCAGTTCGCGCAACCCCTGCTCCAACGGAACGCCGATCAGCACCGCCTCGTGCAGCCGGGTGAACTCGGTCGCGGTCGGCGCCTGGGCCTCGTGCGCCACCGCACGCACCGCCTCCGCCACCGGAATGCCGACGCGCACGGCACGGACGATCATCGCCAGCGCATCCGGCAACTGCTCCAGCAGCCGCTGCCGGTAGCGGCCGTCCGCCCAGCCGAAGAAGGAGCGGCAGAGCACGACCCACGCCGGCGGCACCGCAAGCAACCCCCAGGGGCCGACCAGCCCCGCAGCCAACCCGGCCCCCACCCGTGCCATGACCAGCGCCACCGGAATAACCACCCACCAACGCAACGGATAGCGCGCCGCCTTCGCCGGATCGAACCCGAACACCCTGGCCAGCCGCACCCCGAGCGGCGGCCGATCGGTCACATCCACCCGCGCGATGCTGACCGGAATTGCACCCCGCACCCGCGCCAACGGATCGGCAACCCCCGCCAGCCGCTCCCCGGTCCGCCGCCGCTCCTCCTGCGCCCGCGCCGCCAACACCCCCGTCAACGTCAACGCCGCCAACGCCGGAACGGCCAGCGCCAGCAGCAACAGGGCGGCGTGGGATGAGAGGGTCATGCGGCGGGGGCTTGGGGGTGAGCAAGCAAGGCCAGGGGCGCTGCCCCTGGACCCCGCCAAGGGCTCGCCCTTGGAACCCTTCCGTTGGTTCCGAGCGTGTGGGGGGTGTCTCGGGTCCGGGCTGGGGGAGGCGGGGCGGGCGGGTGCGGCAGGGACAGGGCGTAACCACGCCCTGTCCCTGCCGCACCCGCCCGCCCCGCCTCCCCCAGCCCGGACCCGAGACACCCCCCACACGCTCGGAACCAGTAGACGGGGTCCAGGGGACGAGTTCCCTGGCGGGGGTCCAGGGGGCAGCGCCCCCTGGCCTTGCTTGCCCGCCCCCGAAGCCTCCGCCGCATGACCCCCCTCATCCTGCGCTGCCTGCCGCGGCGAGCGCGGCCATCCAGGGTTCGACGAGGTTGAAGTAGGCGAGGCGGTCGGCGAAGCCCGGGCGGGCGCGGCTGGCGATGTAGCGGCCGGCGAGGCGGCCGTCCGGGCGTTCGCCGGTGGTCTCAAGGCGGAAGACGTCGTTCATGATGACGACGTCGCCTTCCATGCCGCAGATTTCGGTGACCTGGATGATGCGCCGGCCGCCGTCGCGCTGGCGTTCCACTTGCACGATCAGGTCGACGGCGCCGACGATCTGGGTGCGGATGGCGGCGGCGGGCAGGCCCATGTTGCCCATCTGCACCATGTTCTCGATGCGGGTCAGGGCGTCGCGGGCGGTGTTGGCGTGGATGGTGGACATGCTGCCGTCGTGGCCGGTGTTCATGGCTTGCAGCATGTCGAAGGCTTCGGCGCCGCGCACCTCGCCGATGATGATGCGGTCGGGGCGCATGCGCAGCGCGTTGCGCACGAGGTCGCGCTGCGTGACCTCGCCTTTGCCTTCCAGGCTGGGCGGGCGGGTTTCCAGCCGCACGACGTGCGGTTGTTGCAGTTGCAATTCGGCGGCGTCTTCGACGGTGACGATGCGTTCGCCGTGGTCGATCAGGCGCGACATCGCGTTCATCAGCGTGGTCTTGCCCGATCCGGTGCCGCCGGAGATCACGATGTTGAGGCGCGAGCGGGCGGCGATCTGCAGCACCTGCGCGACCGGTTCGGTCAGCGCGCCGTAGCCGATCAGGCGCGCGAAATCGATCGACTTCTTGCCGAACTTGCGGATCGACACGCAGGGGCCGTCCAGCGCCAGCGGCGGCAGCACGATGTTGACGCGCGAGCCGTCTTTCAGGCGCGCATCGACCATCGGGCTCGATTCGTCGACCCGGCGGCCGACTGCGGCGGCGATGCGCTGGCAGATCGCGGTGAGGTGCGCGGAATCGCGGAAGCGCACGTCCGACAGGGTGACCTTGCCGCCGCGCTCGACGAACACGCGGTGCGGGCCATTCACCATGATGTCGGCGATCGCGTCGTCTTCGAGCAGGGTTTCCAGCGGGCCGAGCCCCAGCATGTCGGCCACCAGCTCGGCCGCCAGCGCGCGCTGTTCGCGGGCGTTGAGCTGCAGGCGGCGTTCGGTGGCGATGTCCGACAGCAGGCGTTCCACCTCCGGGCGCAGCCGGTCGGGCGGCAGGGCGGAGACGGCAGCGGGTTCGAGGCGGGAGAGGCACTGGGCGCGGAGTTCGGCGATCGCCTCCGGCGGCGCGGCGGTGGGGGGCGGCGCGGGGGCGGTGCGCGTCCCGCCCGATGCGGCGGCCTCGTCGGCACGGCGGCGGCCGAAGGCGGGCAGCGTGACGACACCGCTCATGGGTCGAGGTCCGGTCGCAAAGGGGGCATCGCAGGGCGGGTTTTCATGCGGCGGGGCGCAGCAGGCGGCGCAGGCTGAAGCGGCCGGGTTCGGCCGGCGGCGCGGGCGCGATGTCGGCCAGGCGCACCGGCGCCGCCTGGCGCGCCAGTTCGCCGATCGCGGCGCGGAAGCCGCCGTGCCGGCCGAGCGCCGGCTCCCCCAGGGTGGCGGCGCCGGCGACCTGCCGCGGCAGGTTCGGGATCGCGATATCGACACTCAGGCCCAGCGCCTCCTCCACCTGGCGGCGGGTGATCCCGCCGGTGCTGGAGGCGCGGTTCAGCACCACGATCGCCCGCCGCGTCTGGCCCAGGGTGGCGGGCAAGGCGAGCAGCCGCAGCGCATCGCGCACCGAGGCGAGCGTGGGTTCCATCACCACCACCCGCTGGTTGGCGAGATCGAGCAACTCGCGATACAGCGGTTCCGGGCGGAACGGCACGTCGGCGACGACGAAATTATAGCGCCGCCGCAGCGCTTCCAGCAGCGCCGTGGCGGTGTGCGGGGCGTAGGTGAGCTCGGTGGTGAGCTTCTCGTGGCCGGCGAGCACGTGCAGCCGGTCGGCCGCCGGGATGGCGGCGCGTTCGGCGAGCAGCGAATCGATGCGTTCCGGTGCTTCGAGCGCCAGCCGCAGCCCGGGGCCGGGGCGCAGGTTCAGCAGGAACGCGGCCACGCCCATGTGCAGATCGGGGTCGAGCAGCACCGTGTGCCGCCGCGCCAGCACGCCGAAATGCCAGGCGAGGTTGAGCGCGATCGTGCTGGCGCCGGCGCCGCCGCGGGCGCCGGTGACGGTGATGACCTGGCTGCCCAGCACGCTTTGTTCAGACACCGCCTGGCCGGAGACGACCGGGGCGAAATGCAGCGCCACCTTGTCGCGGGTGAGCGGCTTCGGCAGGTATTCGCGTGCGCCGAGCCCGCGCGTGATGGCGCGGTAGAAATCGAGATCGCCCGGCTCGCCCACCACCAGGACGACCACGTCGGGTTCGGTCACTTCAGCGAGCGCGCCGAGCGCGCCGAGCGGTTCGTCCTGGCCGCCGATATCGACGATCAGCACCCGTGGCGTGGCCGATTTCTGCATCGCGGCGATGGCGGCGCGGATGCCGCCGCGGCGGATGTCGAGCGCTTCGGGCAAGGCTTCGGCGAGGCCGTCGCGCAGCGCGATTTCAGTCTGGCCGTCGGCGGCGAAGGCGATCATCGGCGGGCGGTCGGGGCGGCCCGGGGAGGCGGCGGCGATCGCGATCGGGGCGTCGGCCATCAGGTGCCGCCCGATCCGCCGGCGGTGGGCAGGACGGGGGCGGCGAAGCCCGAGGCGCCACCCGCCGCCCCGCCCGATGTCGTGCCGCCCGATGTCCCGCCGCCTGTGGCGCCCCCTCCGGCCGGACCGCCGGTGCCGACGGGGCTCGGTTGCGCGGCGTCCCACAGCCGGTCGATCGCGCCCACGGCCAGGGTGCCGTCGCTGCCGGGGCTGCCGCGGCCGTGCACGAGGTCCTCGGGGTTCGCGGCCATGGCGGCGATGTTGGCCGCATTCGCCGCGTCCGGGTGCCAGGTGCCGGGCCGGCTGTAGGTGTCCGTCGCGGCGCAGCCGGCGAGCGAGCCGAGCAGCAGCAGGCTGCCGGCTGCGGCGCGGAGCGGGCGGGCAAGCCGGGCGGACGCGCGGGCGCTCATTGCACGATGAACCCTGCGTCGCCGGGGATATGCCGCGGCAAAGATGGGTCTTTCGTTTCGATCTGGCGCATCCGCAGCAGCCGGTCGAGATCGGACGGCGCCTTGAAATGCTCCGCCGGCACGTGCAGGGCGGCCGGGTTGTCCACCGGGCGGACGATGATCGGCGTGACGATGATCACGAGCTCGGTCTGCTGGCGGGTGAACTGGTCATCGCGGAACAACGCGCCCAGGATGGGGATGTTGCTGATGTTCGGCACGCCGCTGGCGCCGTCGTTGATGCTGTCCTGCAACAGTCCGCCGATGGCGAAGCTCTGACCGGAGCCGAGCTGCACCGTGGTTTCCGCCCGGCTGACCGTGAGCGAGGGAACGACGAAGGTCGCGTTGCTGCCCTGGCCAGCGGAGATCGTCACCGCGTTCGCGCTGCTGATCTCGCTCACTTCCGGGGCGACGTGGATGGAGATGCGGCCGTCGCTGAACACGGTGGGACGGAAATTGAGCGACACGCCGAAATTCTTGTAGGTGATGGAAACGCCGCCCGTCGTTCCGGCCGGGATCGGCACCGGGAATTCGCCGCCGACCAGGAAGCTGGCTTTCTTTCCGCTCATCACCGTAAGATTCGGCTCGGCCAGGATGCGCACGAGCCCGTCCTGCGCCAGCGCATCGAGTGCGCCGGCCAGACTTGCCCCCTGACAGGCGACGCTGAGTTCGAGCACGGCGCCGGCGACGCAGGGAACCGCGGTCAGCCCGTTGGCGGAGAGATTAAGCGCCGGCAGCTTCGCGATGCTGCCGATCGTGCCCAGCGCCGACCAGTTGATCCCCAGCTTGTCGCTGATGCTCCGCGCCATCTGCACGATCCGAACCTGCAACGTCACCTGGGTCGAGGCACGCACCACGATCTGGTTGTCGACCGTCTGGCCGGGAGGCACATAGCCCTGAGCCACCGCGACGGCCCGGGCCGCATCGGCCGGCGTGGCGACCGTGCCGGTCAGCAGCAGCCCGTTCGCTTCCTGCGCGATGTGCACCTGCCCGCCCGGCAGCAGCGGCGCCAACGCCGCCATCGCCTGGCGCGCGGCGAAGCCGGAGGCGCGGACTGACACATGCACGATCGCCACCGGATTCCCGGCCGCGTCCAGCGCCGCGACCACGGTCTGGCCGGGGCCCACCCCGAAGATGAACAGGCTGGTCGGGCTGGCCGGCCGCGCGTCCGCCACTTTCGGGTCGGCCACGAACACGTTCGTCACCGGCGCGGACAGCGCCACGACCTGCCCACCGCCGGCTTCCAGGCTGATCGAGCGGGTGGCGGCGCAGGCGGAAAACGGCCATGCCACCAGTGCCAGCAACGCCAGCACCGGCCATGCTGCCCCGCAGACGCGCATCAGAACCGGATCTCCTTGCTGTCGGCCGCGCCCTGCCAGACCCGCACCGCGCCTGTGGCGGCCGGCGCCCGACGCACGGCCAGCGACTGCGCCACGTCACCTGCCCATACCGCCGCGGGCTTGCTCGTCCGCCCGCCGCCGGTCGCGGCGTCGGGTCCCGGTTCGGCGGCACGGACCGACAGCGACAGCCGGCCGAGCCGTGTCGCCACCGCCACCCGTTCGGCCTCGTCGGCGGTCACTTCCAGGGTCACGGTATGGGCGGCGCGGCCGGCGGGGCTGCCGGGCTTGGCGCCTTCCACCAGGCGCTGGTCGATCGCGATCACCCGCACATCCGCGAGCACCGTCTCGGCCGACACCCGCCGATCGGGTGGCACGGAGGGATCGGCGGTGGCCTGGGTCAGGATCAGGTCGACCCGATCGCCCGGCCAGATCAGTCCTGCCGTGCCGCTCACCATATCGACGCCGACGGTGATCGCCCGCATCCCCGGTTTCAGCACCGCGGCGAGGAAACCGTGATCGCCCGGGCGCAGCACGTCGGGCGGCAGGATGATCTCGTTGACGCCGAGCGTCCGGCGCACCATCGCCCCGGTCAGCGCGCGCCGCGCCTTCGGCGTGTCGATCTGCGCGCCGACTGGCGCCGGGCCGGCCAGCTTGCGTGCGGCGAGGTCATCGGGCTTCAGCAGCGCACCCGCCTGCACCGCCTGCGCCGCGGCCAGCACCACCACATGCGGCGCCTCGGCCTTGCCGACGGCAGGGTGTGTCGCCACCCAGGCGAGCAGGCCGAAGCCCAGCAGACCGGCGGCGATCAGCCCGACCAGGGTCAGGCGCAGAATCATGCGCGATCCGTCGGCCGTGCGGCCCAGGCGACCGCCGGGCCGGACGTGGCGGCGGCCGGTGCCGGGCGCGGCGCCCGGACGGCGGGCATCGGCGCCGTGCGGACTGCCGCCGCGTGGCTATGGGCGGGCAGCAATGCGACGGCGGTGCCGACCGCGATCGCCACCGCGTAGGGCAGCGGTCCGCCACGGGCGAGCCGCCAGCGCTCGGCCCGCGTCGCGCGTGCGAGCAGACCCATCGGGCGGGTGCCGTAGGACGGATGGACCCAGCGCCGGGCCGCCACGAAGACCAGCGCCAGCCCGGCGCCGGCGATCGCGGTGCCGGCCAGCAGCCCGGGCACCGCATGCGGCGGCACCACCAGCGCGCAGGCGGCGAGCAGCTTCACGTCGCCGCCGCCCAGCCAGCCGCGCCACCAGCACAGCGCCGCGGCCCCGAACACGAGGCTCGCGGCCATCGCCGCCGCCGCCAGTTCCCCCGTGGCGATGCGCGCCGTCAGCCCCAGTGCCGCGATCGCGAGGCAGAGCCCGGTGGGAACGGTGCGGGCGATCACGTCGTGCGCAGCGGCGGCGACGATCAGCAGCAAGCCGGCGAGGCCGAGCAACAGGGTCATCGACGCATGCCTTGGCTGGAGGAAGCGGCGCGATCCGGGCCTGGTGGGCGGCGGGTGGTCACGGCTCCGTTTCGCGCGACCTGCGCACGCGCCGTCCCGCCGGCCGCCGTCGTCACCCCCCGGGAATGAGGGCGGCGACCGCGGCCAGCGCGGCCTGCAGGTCGGTGCCCAGCAAGGTGAACGCGGCAACCAGCAGGCCGCTCAACGCGCCGGCGACCAGAGCGTATTCCAGCGCCGTCACCCCGCGCCGATCGGCGTGCAGCATGCGCGGCAGGATCCGAAAATGCCTCATGGCCGAATGCTTCCTTCGAGCCGGGGTACGGCGACCGCGGCAGCATCGCTGGCGCAAGGCGGTGTCTCCGTCGTCTCAAAATCTTCTGCATTCATTAAGGAAGGGTTGAAACGACATGAGCTGCGTCCGAGACCGGATCCGACCATGCCGCCAAATCCTTTCGGACCGATGAATCCCGCGGGCGCGGCCCCGGTACGCACGAAGCCGGCACCCGATCGGGCGCCGGCCCCTGTTTCGTTCGCGCCCGCACGGCCGAGATCAGAAGCCAGGAATCTGCTTGGCGAGCGCGCTCAGGGAATCTCCTTGGCGAGATTGCTCAGGGCGGTGCTGAGGCTGGTGCCCAGAGCAGTGAACGCGGTCACCAGCACCGTCGCCAGCACCCCGGCGATCAGCGCATATTCCAACGCCGTCACCCCGCGCCGGTCGCCATACAGCACCCGCAGCAGCTTCAGGTATTCGATCATGGTCGATGCTCCTTCGAGCTGGGTTGAGGATCCGTTGCCGGCGGGACCGGCAGGGGCAGCGCGTCTCTGCCATCTCAAATTCCGTCCGAATCCTTAACCAGGGATTGATGCCGGGCAAAAACTTCCACCCGGTCGGATTTGCCGCCCCGATCGCGACCAAAGCCCTTGTCGCGATACACTCCCCCCATGCCGGTCGCCCCCCTGCCTGCCGCCTTCGCCGCCTGGTTCGCCGCCCGCGGCTGGACCCCGCACCCGCATCGGCTCGCGATGTGCGATGCCGCGCGGGACGGGGACAGCGTGCGGCTGATCGCGCCCACCGGCGGGGGCAAGACGCTCGCGGGCTTCCTGCCCTCGCTGATCGACCTCGCCGGCGCGCCGCGGCCGGGGCTGCACACGCTCTCCCTCAACCCGCTCAAGGCGCTCGCCACCGATATCGCGCGCAACCTGCTCGATCCGATGCGCGCGCTCGACCTGCCGATCGCGAGCGAGACCCGCACCGGCGATACGCCCGCCAACCGCCGGGCGCGCCAGGACGTCGCCCATCAGGGATCGTTGTTTCCGGCATGAATGCCGCCCCGATCCATCTGGCCGGCGAGCGGCTTATGCTCGATCCTGCCGGTGCCCTGTTCTGGCCGGCGGCGCGGCTGCTCGCGGTGGCCGACCTGCATCTGGAAAAAGGCTCCACCTTCGCGCGGATGGGCACGCTGCTGCCGCCGTGGGACAGCCGGGTGACGCTCGATCGGCTGATCCTGCTGCTGCGGCGCTGGAGTCCCGCGGTCGTGCTGGCGCTGGGCGATTCGTTCCACGACCGCGCCGGCGCCAGCCGGCTGCCGGGCGCGGAGGCGGCGCGGCTGCGCGCGATCACGGCCGCACACCGCTTCGTGTGGGTCACCGGCAACCACGACCCGGCCCCGTCCGAGGGGCTGAGCGGGGAAAGCGCCGAAGCCTTCGCCGCCGGCCCGCTGCTGTTCCGCCACCAGCCGGCGCCTGCCGGCGCGCCCGGCGAGGTCTGCGGCTATCTGCACCCCAAGGCCACGATCCCCTCGCGTGCCGGCCCGGTGCGCCGGCCATGCTTCGTCGCTGACGCGCGCCGGGTACTGCTGCCGGCGTTCGGTGCCTATACCGGCGGGCTGGATGTCTCCGATCCGGCGATCGCGGGATTGTTCCCGCATGGCGGGCGGGTGTTCCTGCTGGGCGCGCCGCGGCTGTTCAGCTTCCCGCTGGTGGCCTCGCGCCGGCCGGGCGGGGGCCGGCCGGCGGGCGCGTGACGCGGGGGCATGCAGGCATCCGCCTCGCCCCGGCGGGCTTGTCAGGGCCATCGTTCGCACCGGAAAATCGGCGCGGACACAGGGTTTCTTACCCCTCCCGCTCGCGCGGGAGAGGCTGGTTCGCGGAGCGGCCCGGGCGAGGGAACCGTGCCCCGCACCCTCACCCGCTGCGCTGCGCGCGCCACCTCCCGCAGCGCGGGAGAGGCGGCGCGCGGGGACGTTCGCGCGATTGCGCGCAGTGGACTTGCCCCACGTCTTGCGATACCCAGACTGCTATGCGCCCCTCCGCCGCCGTCGCCAGATGAGCGCCCGTTCCGCCACGTCCGAGCTTGAAGTCGCCCGGCTGATCGTCCAGGCGCTCAACCTCGACCTTACGCCGGAGGCGATCGCGCCCGACGCGCCGCTGTTCGGCGAGGGGCTGGGACTCGATTCGATCGACGCGCTCGAACTCGCGCTCGCCATCTCGCGGGAATACGGCCTCGAACTCCGCTCGGACGACGCGCGCAACCGGCAGGTGTTCGCCTCCTTGCGCAGCCTGGTCGCGTATATCGACGAGACGCGGGCCAGGTAGCCTCGGATGCCGGTGCCTTCGGGACCCGCGGTCCCATTGTTGGCCCGCCCGGCCGAGGCGGTCCTGTTCCATCGCCCCACCGGTCCGGTGACCGCCGCCGCGTTTCTCGCCGAGGCCGTGCGCCTGGCCGCGACCTTGCCGGCGCCGTTGCCGGACCGGACGCCGGGGCCGGTGCTCAACCTCTGCGCGGATCGTTATGGCTTCGCCCTCGGCTTCGCCGCCTGCCTGCTGCGCGGGCGGGTGAGCCTGCTTACCGGCGACCGCTCGCCCGCCTGGCTGGCGGGGCTGGCGGAGCGTTTCCCGGGGCTGATCGCGCTCAGCGACTCGGCTGTGGCGGCGCCCGTGCCAGTGCTGCCCGTATCGGTGCTGCCCGTACCGGTGCTGCCTGGGTCGGTGATGCCAGGATCGGCGGTTGCGGCGCAGCCCGCGCGCTGCGGCGAGCCTGTCGCCGCGCTCCCGATGATCCCGGCGGACCGGCTCGCCGCCATCGTTTTCACCTCGGGCAGCACGGGCGAGCCGGTCGGGCACCGCAAGCGCTGGGGCGCACTGGCGGCGCGCTCGCGCGACGCCGGGCGCCGCTTCGGCCTGACCGCGGTGCAGCCCGCCGCCATCGTCGGTACGGTGCCGCCGCAGCACATGTACGGGTTCGAGACGACCGTGCTGCTGCCGTTCCACGCCGCGGCATCGAGCTGGTGCGGCCCGGCCTTCTATCCGGTCGATGTCGCCGCCGCGCTGGCGGCCTGTGCGGCCCCGCGGGTGCTCGTCACCACGCCGCTGCAATTGCGCGCGCTGCTGGGCGCCGATATCGCGCCGCCGCCGTTGGCGCGGGTGATCTCCGCGACGGCGCCGCTCGACCCGGCGATGGCCGACCAGGCCGAGCGGCGCTGGGGCACCGAGGTGTGGGAGATTTTCGGGGCCACCGAGGTGGGCTCGATCGCCAGCCGCCGCACCGTCGCCGGGCCGACCTGGCGCTGCTATCCGCGGGTGCGGCTCGATCCGATGCCGGACCCGGAGCCGAGAACGCCGGAGTCGGGGATGCCGGAGCCTCGGACGTCGGAGACTGGGACGCAGGAGCCGCGGACGTCAGGATCGGGAGCGTCAGGATCGGGGGCGCCGGACGGGGCGGGGTCGGGCAGCGTGGCGTCGAACAGTGCGGCCTCGGACAGTGCGGCCTCGGACAGTGCGGCCTTGGACAGTGCGGCCTTGGACCGGGACCGGGACCGGGCGACGGCGGCAGCGGCGGACGGTCCGCAGGCGGGTGGGCCCGGCGCGCCGGGTTGCCTCGTCGTCGTGCGAGCGCCGTTCAGCGTCCCCTTTGCCCTCAACGACCGGCTTGACCTGCTCGATTCGACCCGCTTCCGCCTGCTCGGCCGCAACGGCGATCTCGTCAAGCTCGGCGGCCGCCGCGCCTCGCTCGCCGGCCTCACCCGCGTCCTGACCGGAATCGCCGGGGTGGAGGACGGGATTTTCGTCGCCCCGGACGATCTGGAGACACGCCCGACCGCCCGGCTGCTCGTCTTCGCGGTGGCGCCCGGCCTGCCGGCCGAGGCGATTCTGGCGGAGCTGCGCACCCGCATCGACCCGCTGTTCCTGCCGCGGCGGGTGATCCGGCTCGACCGCCTGCCACGCGATCCGCTCGGCAAGCTGCCGGCCCGCGCACTTGCCGGACTGCGGGCGCGGCTTCCGGGAGGGGACCCGGCGTGACTGCCCCGCCGTCGCAACCGCGGGGGACCGACCCGGTGCGAGGCATCCGCCGGGCGGCCGATCCGGCTGGGGCCGGTGCGGACCAGCGCCGGGACCGGGAGGTGGTGCTGCGCGTCGACCCCGCTGATCCCTGCCTCGCCGGGCATTTCCCCGGCCAGCCGATTCTGCCCGGCGTGCTGCTGCTCGATGCGCTGGCCGTCGCGCTGCGCCCGGTGCCGCCTGCGCGCCTGGTCCTGGAGGCGGTGAAATTCACCGCCCCCGTGCGGCCCGGCCAGGTGGTGGCGCTGCGCTGGAGCGAAACCGCCCCCGGGCGGGCCAGTTTCCACGCGGAGGCGGACGGCAACCGGGTGCTCGCCGGCCGCGCCACCTGGCGTGCGGCGGCGGCGGATCCGCTGCCGTGACCGCCGCCTTGGCCCAGACTCCGCTGACCCAGACTCCGCTGGCCCAGTCTCCCGCGGCCCAGTCTCCCGCGGCCCAGTCTCCGCCAGCCTGGAACCATCGCGCCGAGCGCGGCAACGCCCTGCTGAGCCGGGTGATGATCTGGCTCGCGCTGCATCTGGGCTGGCGCGCCGGGCGGCTGTTGCTCTACCCGATCACCGCCTATTTCTTCCTTGCCGCCCCGGCCGCGCGGCGCGCCTCTGCCCGTTTCCTCGGCCGCATCCTCGGCCGGCCGGCGGGTGCGGTCCGGGTGTTTCGCCACCTGTACAGCTTCGCCGCGATGCTGCTCGACCGGGCGTTCTTTCTCGCCGGCCGGACCGGGGATTTCAGCCTGTCGGTGGCGGGGCTGGAGCATCTCGACGCGGCGATCGCGCAAGGGCGAGGCGTGGTGCTGCTCGGCGGTCATCTCGGCAGTTTCGAGGCGTTGCGCGCGTTCGGCCGCACCGCGCCGGTGCCGGTGCGGATGCTGATGTATCGCGCCAACCGGGGCGGGTTCAGCCAGGCGATGGAAAAGCTCGACCCGACGCTCGCCGATTCAGTGATCGAGATCGGTGCGCCGGAGGCGATGCTGGCCGTGCGCGAGGCGATCCTGCGCGGGGAGATCGTCGGCATCCTCGCCGACCGCGCGCCGGAACCGCCGGTGCGGCCCGAGGGGAGGGGGAGCGACGGCGGCGCATTCCGCCGGGTGCGGGTGCCGTTCCTCGGCGCCGAGGCCGATTTTCCCGCCGGGCCCTTCCTGCTCGCCGCCGGCCTCGGGGCGCCGGTGCTGCTGTTCTTCGGCCTGTGCACCGGGCCGCGGCGCTACGAGCTGCGGTTCGAGCCGTTCGCGGCGCGGCTCGACCTGCCGCGTGCCGACCGGGCCGCGGCGCTGCGCCGGGCGGTCCTGTGCTATGCCGACCGGCTGGCGGAGCGGGCGCGCGCGTATCCGTTCCAATGGTTCAATTTCCACGATCTGTGGGGTCCAACCTGGGAGGCTCCGGCGGATGCACGCCCGTCTGCGACTGCTGCTGCTGCTCGGCCCGTTCGTGTGGCCGAAGCTGGCCCGGGCGACTGAGTCGGCGCCGGCAGGCGGGAACGACCTGGCTCGCCGGCCGGGCCGTGGGCGCGGGCCTGCCCCCGATGACGCCGCCGCCAGGGGGACGGCCGCCGGTGTCCGGTCCGGCGGGCCCGCCGCCGCCGTCCCCTCCGGCGTTATCCGCGCGGACGTTCCGTATGATGTTGTTTCCGCGGACGTTCCGTCCGACGTTATCTCTGCGGACGTTCCGTCCGACGCCACCTTGCTGGCGATGGTGATGCATCGCCTCGCCGCGGTGCCGCAGAGCCGCGCCCGGTTCACCGAAGAGAAGACCCTCGCCGCCCTGCGCATGCCGCTGCAGAGCTCCGGCCGGCTCGCCTATCGCCGGCCCGACCGGCTGGAGAAGATCACCGAGTGGCCGCAAACCGAGGTCCTGGTGGTCCGCGGCGGAAAGTTGTTCCTTACCGAAAATGGCGCCACCCGCACCGTCGTGCTTGCCGCCGAGCCGGCGATCGGCGCGCTGGTGGAAGCGATCCTCGGCACCCTCGCCGGCGACCTGCCCGGGCTGCGGCGCTGGTACCACGTCGCTGCGACCGGCACGCAGGCGGCCTGGCGTCTGACCCTGCGCCCGCGCACCGCCGCGCTCGCGAAATTCATCCGCGAGGCGGTGATCCACGGTGTCGGCGCGCGGCTGACCCGGCTGCGCATGGTCGAGGCCAACGGCGACACCTCCGTGATGACCATCACCCCCGCATGATCGCGGGCATCGCATGACCGCCCGCGCCGGCGCGTGACCCGATCCTCTCCGACTGCCGTCGTCGGGCCGCCGGTCGCGGCCGGCCCCGTGGGCGCGACTGGTGGCCCCGCGCCGCCGCGCCGGCCGCGCCGACTGCCGATCCTGCTCGCGCTGGCAGCGTCCCTGCTGTTCACCGGCCTCGCCCTGAGCGTCTGTCGGATCCGCACCGACATGGCTGCGCTGCTGCCGCACGGGCAGGATCCGGCCGCCCGCTTCATGCTGCGCGAGCTTCGCTCCGGCGCCGCCAACCGGTTGATCCTGATCGGGATCGAGGGCCCGCAGCCGGCCCGGCCTGCCGCTTCCGGGGTCGCTCAAGCGCAGTCCGCCCAGACCCGACGTGGCCAGACGCAGCCCGCCCAGATGCAGCCCGCCCAGACGCAAGCTGTCCAGACGCAAGCTGTCCAGACGCAAGCTGTCCAGACGAAGCCGAGGCAGACCCGACCCGAACAAACGCAGCCTGACCACAAGCAGCCTGACCGGACGAAGCTGGCGCAGACGCCGCTCGACCCGCTGCACCTGAGCCAGGAGCAGCTTGCCCAGGCGAGCCGTGCGCTCACCGCCCGGCTCGTTGCCACCGGGGCGTTCACCCTGGTGCGCAACGGCGCCGGCAGCCTGGCCGCCTCCCCCGAGGCCCGGTTCCTGTTCGCGCACCGCTATCTGCTTTCTCCGGCCGTCACGCCGGAGGCCTTCACCACCACGGCCTTGCGGGTCGATCTGCAGCGGCTGCTCGCCGGCCTGCGGTCCTCCGCGGCGCCGCTGGTGGAGCGCTTCGGGCTGGCCGACCCGACCGGAGCGTTCCTGGCGTTGGCCCGGGTCTGGCTGGGCGGCAGCCGTATCGGCGTTGCCGACGGCGTGTGGTTCGCCGCCGACCGCCCCGCGGGCCGGCCGCGCGCGCTCATCCTGGCGGAAACGCGGTCGGGCGGGACGGACCTCACCGCCCAGGCTCGCGTGATCGCCGCCATTCATGCCGCTTTCGCCGCGGTGGCACCCCCCGGCGCGCGCCTGGTGCTCGGCGGCACGGCGATCCTGAGCGCCGCCGCCGCGCAGGCAGTGCGGGCGGATGCCGAGCTTCTGTCGATCCTTTCCGTCCTCATCGTGGCCGCGCTGCTGCTGTGGCGGTTCCGGGCGCCGCTCGTGATTGCCGCGATCGCGATCCCGATCGTCCTCGGGCTCGGGGCGGCGGCCCTCGTGGTGCAGGCGGTCTACGGCTCGGTGCAGGGGATCGCATTCGGCTTCGGCATGACCATGCTCGGGGTCAGCGTCGACTACCCGGTGCTGCTGGTCGGCCATCGCAAGCCGGGCGAGGCGGCCCCAGCCACCTTCCGCCGCATCGGCCAGGCCTTCGCGCTGGCGGCGGCGACCGCGATCCTGGGCCTTTCCGGCATGGTGTTCGCGGGATTTCCGGCGATCGGCCAGTTGGGCCTGTTCGCCGTGACCGGGCTGGCTGTGGCGGCGCTCGCCACCGGGTTCCTGCTGCCGCCGCTGATCGTGGCGGCGGAGCTGGCACCTTCGGCCTTCGGCGACGCCGGGCTGGTGCGGCGGATCGAGCCCTGGCGGCGCTTTCGCCCGCTCGGCCTCGCCGCCTGCGCCGTGGCCGCGCTGGTCCTGGTGGTCGCCGGCGGCCCGCACGCCGCGCACGACCTGGCGGCGTTGAGCCCGGTGCCTGCCCCCGCGCTGGCCGCCGATGCGCAGTTGCGCGCCGAGGTCGGTGCTCCGGACGCGGGTCAGCTCGGCCTGGTCGAGGGCGCGAGCGCCGAGGCGGTCCTGCGCGCCGAGGAACGCCTGGCCCCGGTGCTCGCCGGGCTGCGCGCGGCCGGCAAGATCGCGGGCGTCGAGGATGCCGCCCGGCTGTTCCCGAGCCGCGCCACGCAGCGGGCGCGCCAGGCGGCGTTGCCGCCGCCCGAGATGTTGGCGCGGCGGCTGCGGACGGCGGCGGTTGGCCTGGGTTTCCGGAGCGCGGCGTTCACGCCCTTCCTCGCCGATGTGGCCGCCGCCCGCCGCGCCGCGCCGCTCGGACCGGAGGCGGTGCGCGATCCCGTGCTGGCGGCCAGGCTGGCGGCGCTGCTGTTTCGCCGCGACGGTCAAGCCGAAGGGCCCCAGGGGGCTGCACGCCCAGAGGGTGCGCGCCCAGAGGCTGTGCGTCCGAGGGCTGAACGCTGGTACGGGCTGATTGCGCCCGAAGGCGTGACAGACCCGCCCTTCGTGGCCGCGCGGCTGCGGGCGGCGGGGGTGCTCTATGTCGACGTGGCGGCGGAGACCAGCCGGATCGTCACCGGGTCCACCGCCGCGGCACTCCGTCGGCTGGGCTGGGGCGGACTGGCGGCGGTCATCCTCCTGATGCTGGTGTTGCGCGATCCGCGGCATGTGCTGCGGGTGGCGGGCGCCGTGCTGGCGGCGCTGCTGCTCGCGGTGGCGCTGCTGACCGCAGCCGGCGTGCGGTTCTCCCTGTTGCAGATTGTCGCTTTGCAATTCGCCGCCGGCGTCGGGCTGGACTACGCTCTGTTCTTCGCCCGTCCGCAGCTCGACGCCGAGGAGCGGGCGCGCACCTTGCGCACCCTGATGACCTGCAACGCCATGACCCTGCTGACGTTCGGCCTGCTCGCCACCGCGCGCACGCCGCTGTTGCGCCAGATCGGCGTCGCGGTTGTCGTCGGGGCCGCCGCGTCCATGCTAACCGCGTTCCTGTTCGCCGGCCGGCGGCCGGAACGCAGCGGGGAGGAAGGCTGAATGGCCGGACCGGTCTACAGGATCGTCGCCGGAGCGGGCCGCGGGTGAACGCGCGCGCGCGCCCGTTGTTCCTCACGGCCTCCACCGTGGTCAGCGCCATGGGGCGCGGCACGGACGCGACGCTCGCCGCGTTGCGCGCCCGCCGCTCGGGGCTGCGCCCGTGTAACTTCGCGGGCGTCGATTTCGGCCATGTCGGCCAGGTCGATGGGATCGAAACGCATGCCCTGCCGCCGGCGCTTGCCCGCTTCGACTGCCGCAACCACCGGCTGGCCGATCTCGCGCTGCGCACCGACGGATTCACCGACGCGGTTGCCGCCGCCCGCGCCCGCCATGGTGCCGCGCGGATCGCGGTGGTGCTGGGCACCAGCACTTCGGGGATTCTCTCCAGCGAGGCGGCGTATCGCGACCGCGATCCCGTGACCGGCGCGCTGCCGGCCTGGTTCGACTACGCACACACCTACGACATGGCGGCCCTCGCCCGGTTTGTCGCCGCTGCGCTCGGGCTCGAAGGCCCGGCCTTCGTGGTCTCCACCGCCTGCGCCTCCTCGGCCAAGGCGTTCGCCGACGCGGCGATGCTGATCGCCGCAGGGCTCGCCGACGCTGCGGTGGTCGGCGGCGCGGACAGCCTGTGCGGTATGACCCTGCGCGGGTTCGCGGCGCTGGAGCTGATCTCCCCGGTGCCCTGCCGGCCGTGCGCCGCCGATCGCGCCGGGCTCTCGGTCGGCGAGGCGGCGGGCTTCGTGCTGCTGGAACAAACCGGCGAGGGGGTCGCGTTGCTCGGCAGCGGCGCCAGCAGCGACGGCCACCACATGTCCGCCCCGCACCCCGAGGGCATCGGCGCCGCGGCGGCGATGCGCGCGGCCCTCGCCGCCGCCGGGCTGGCACCGGGGGACATCGACTACGTGAACCTGCATGGCACCGGCACGCCGCAGAACGATGCGATGGAGGATGCGGCGGTGGTCTCGGTATTCGGGACTGACACGCCGTGCAGCGCGACCAAGGGCTGGTCCGGACATACGTTGGGCGCGGCCGGGGTGCTGGAGGCGCTGATCGCGGCGCTGTGCATCCGCGACGGGCTGCTGCCCGGCTGCCTCGGTCTCGAGGCGCCCGATCCGGCGTTGCGCGCCCGCATTCTGACCGCGAATGCGCCGGCGCCGGTGCGCCGGGTGGTCAGCAATTCGTTCGGGTTCGGCGGGATCAATTGCAGCCTCGTGCTGGGGGCGGCGTGATCCGGGCGGCGATTCGCGGGGTGGGCGTATGGGGGCCGGGGCTCGCCGGTTGGCCCGCGGCGCGGGCGGTCCTCGCCGGGGCAGCGCCCTGGCAGCCGGACGCCCACCTGCCGCCCGCGCCGATGCTGCTGCCCCCGGCGGAACGGCGGCGCGCCGGCGCGGCGGCGCGGCTGGCGCTGACCGTCGCTGCGGAGGCTTGCGCCGGGGCCGGTCTTGCCGCCGGCAGCATCCCGGGTGTGTTCGCGACCTCGAACGGCGACGGTGCCGTGGTGGGGGCGCTGCTCGAAACCCTGGCGAGCGACGCGCCGCAGGTCTCGCCTACCCAGTTCCACAATTCGGTGCACAACGCGGCGGCCGGCTATTGGACGATCGCGACCGGCTCGCGGGCGCCGGTCACCTGCCTGAGCGGGCATGACGGCAGTTTCGCCGCCGGCCTGTTGCGGGCGACGGCGGAGGTGTGCAGCGCCGGCGGGCCGGTGCTGCTGGTGGTGTTCGACCTGCCGGTGCCGCCGCCGATGATGGCGCTGCGCGGCACGCGCTTCGCATTTGCGACCGCTCTGGTGCTCGCGCCCGCCGCGGAGCGGCCATTGCTGCCCGCCGCGGAGCGGCCATTGCTGTCCTCCGCGGAGCGGCCATTGCTGCCCATCGCGGAGCGGCCATTGCCGTTCCCCGCGGAGCGGTCGTCGCTGTCTACTGCGTCATGCCGTGCCGGTGGCCCGATCCTGGCCGAGTTCGGGCTCGACTTCGCCGCCGCGCCGGCGACAGCGGCATGGGCGCTGCCGCAGCGGCGCGAGCTGCACGACCTGGCGGGCGCCAATCCGGCGGCACGGTCGCTGCGGCTGCTGGAGGCCCTTGCGGCCGGTCGCGAAGATCGCATGTCGCTCGCGTTGTTCGCCGGGCGGGTGGATGTGGAGCTGAAACCATGCTCGGCGCCGGCCGCATCCGCGCGCTGATCCCGCACCAGGGGGCGATGTGCCTGCTGGAGGCGGCGCTGCGCTGGGATCGCGCAAACATTCTGTGCCGCGCCACCTCCCACCTGGCGCCCGACAATCCGCTGCGGCGGGAGGGGCGGTTGGGCGCGGCCTGCGGCATCGAATACGGATTGCAGGCGGCGGCCCTGCACGGGGCGCTGCGCGCGCTCGACGCGGGCGAACCCCCGCCGCCGCCCGGCTGGTTCGCTGCATTGCGCCGGGCCGAGCTCTGCGTGGAGCGGTTGGACGTGACGGCGTTCGGCCCGCTTGCTGTCTCGGCGCGGCTGGAAGGGGCGGAGCCTGGGGGGATGGTCTATGGCTTCATGCTGCGGGCGGCAACCGGGCGGCTGCTGCTGCGCGGGCGGGCGAGCATCGTGCTCCCGGCCGGCCCGGCGCACGGCACATGATCCCGTCAGGGTGTGCGCAAGGGTGCGGGGTCGGAGATGACGACCTGGGAAGACACTGCGAGGAGTCGCGGGCCGGGCAGCCGGCAGGCCGCGCCGGCTCGTTTGTCACGAGCAAACTCACGCGCCCCTGGATCGCTGCGCAATTCCGGTCAGAGCGTGAAAAAGAAATCGAACTTGTGAATGAACGCTCGTTGAAAATGCTCGGGTTTCCGGGCAGCTTCGGCGGAAGACGAGCGTTCATTCACAAACTCTCAGGCGCGATCTGCTCTACGCGCGCGCCGCTTGTTGCAACAGCAACGGCGCCGGGCCGGCGCCCCGGCCGGTGCCGCTTGACAGCAGCAATGCGGCCCGCACCTCGAGCTGCGCCGCCAGCAACGCGATCCACGGGCCGAGCACGGAGCGAGGGCCGCCCAGCGCGGCGAATGCGGCATCGGGATTTGTCAGGTAGAGGGCAAATCCGCTCGGCCAGGCGGCGCGCGGCCCGGCAATCCGCACCACGATTCCACTTTCGTCCAGCGCCGACAGGCTGAGCCTGCCGCCGCGCGGCAGCGTCTCGGGTCCGAACAGGAGCAGGTTGAGCAGGATGCGGCCGATGCCCGGCGCGAACACCATCCCCCGCGGCAGTGCAGTGAGATCGACCTCCATCCGATCGGCGCCAGGCGCCCCGCGGGCGAGCTCGCGTAGCCGCGGCAGGTCGAGCCGTCCGCCGTTCCCGCCCCAGGCGGCGCGCAGCAGGCGGAGGCGGCGCGACAGCTCCTCCGCAGCGGCGGCGGCCTCCGTCAGCGCGGTGGGCTCCGGGTGGCCTTGCGAAAGTTCGATCGTACCGGTCAGGCTACCGAGCGGGCCGCCGAGATCGTGGCACATGCGGGCGCACATGAGTTCGGTAAGGCGGAGGCAATCGCGCACAGTCTCAATCCTTCTCCGGCGACGGACAAATATCGATAGTTTGAGACGGTCATCAATTTTACCGTTGGCCTTCCCGTGTATCTTTCCAGCTATATCGGAGTCTGTCATGTCCCCATCCCCCGACACCGCCATCGAACCCGGGCAATGGGTGCGCCATCCGGGCCGCCCGGACTGGGGCCCTGGCCAGGTGCAGTCGGTGATCGGGGCGCGGGTCACGGTCAATTTCCTGCACGCCGGGAAGGTCCTGGTAAACACCGCCGTTGTGCAGCTCGATCTCTGTGAGGAGCCGTCGGACTGAACCCGGGCCGGTACGCCCATGGGCTGCCTTGACATTCGGCGCCCGCTTGAAGCGGGGCAAAGGATAGCGCAAGTGAATACGCCATGAGCCCCTTGCCCTCGCCCATGCTCGATCCGTTCGGCCGCGCGATCACCTACCTGCGGGTCTCGGTCACCGACCGCTGCGACCTGCGCTGCGTCTATTGCATGGCCGAGGATATGCACTTCCTGCCCAAGAAGGATGTGCTGACGCTCGAAGAATTGGAGCGGCTGTCGGTGGCCTTCATCGGCCTTGGCACGCGCAAGATCCGCCTGACCGGCGGGGAGCCGCTGGTGCGGCGCGACGTGATGCGGCTGGTGCAGCGGCTTGGCGCCCGGCTCGGCTCCGGTCCGGCCGGCGCGAGCGTGGCGGGGGGGCTGGAAGAGCTGACCCTGACCACCAACGGCTCCCAGCTTGCCCGCTGCGCGGCCGGGCTGGCGGCGGCGGGGATGCGGCGGATCAACGTCTCGCTCGATACGCTCGACCCGGCCAAGTTCACCCTGCTGACCCGCTGGGGCCGGATCGGGCCGACCCTGGAGGGGATCGCCGCGGCGAAGGCGGCCGGGCTCGCCGTGAAAATCAATACGGTAGCCATGAAAGGCGTCAACGAGGATGATTTCGACGAGCTGATCGCCTGGTGCGGCCAGCAGGGCTTCGACCTCTGCCTGATCGAAACCATGCCGATGGGCGAAATCGGTGAGGATCGCACCGAGCAGTATCTGCCGCTGTCGCTCGTGCGCTCGCGCCTGCGCCGGCGCTGGACCCTGGACGAGACCGACTACCGCACCGGCGGCCCGGCGCGCTACTTCGGCGTCCGGGAAACCGGGCAGCGCATCGGTTTCATCACCCCCATGACGCATAATTTCTGCGAAAGCTGCAACCGGGTACGGCTGACCTGCACCGGCACCTTGTTCATGTGCCTGGGCCAGGATGACCAGGCCGACCTGCGCGCGGTGCTGCGCTCCGGTGCCGACGATGCGGCCCTGGCGGCGGCGATCCGCGAGGCGATCTCCCGCAAGCCCAAGGGGCATGATTTCATCATCGACCGTCGCCACGAGCGGCCGTCCGTGGGGCGGCACATGAGCATGACCGGGGGATAGGCAGGCTCGCCCGGCCGGCGGCCCGTGTCGCCCGGGCGGGGCTGCCCCGCGGCGGCGGCCGCGCTTGCATTTCCCGCCAAAGGTCCGAATTCTGCCCTATGACCGAACCCCGCCGGGAGGAATGCATGGGCGAGCACGCGCCATGGAACGCAGATCGGGCCGCCGCCGTCATTGCCCGGCACGTTGATCGTGACGGTGCGGCGTTGCCGATCCTGCATGCGCTGCAGGAGGCGTTCGGCTATGTGCCGGCGGAAGCGATCCCGCTGGTTGCCGCCGCGCTCAACCTGACCCGCGCCGAAGTCCATGGCATCGCCAGTTTCTACCACGAGTTCCGCCGCACCCCGCCGGGAAGGCACGTGCTGCACCTGTGCCGCGCCGAGGCCTGCCAGGCGATGGGGGCGGACCGGTTGCACAACGTGGCGCGCCGGCGGCTCGGCATCGGCTGGCACGAAACCACGGCGGACGGGGCGGTGACGCTGGAGCCTGTGTTCTGCCTCGGCCTGTGTGCCGTGGCGCCGTCGGGGATGCTGGATGGCGCACCGCTCGGCCGGCTCGATGCCGCGGGGCTGGATGCGGCGCTGGAGGGCACGCGATGACCCGCATCTTCGTCCCGCGCGATGCCGGCGCGCTGGCGCTGGGGGCGGAGGCGGTGGCGACGCGCCTGGCTGCCGCCGGGGCGCAGGTGGTCCGGACCGGTTCGCGGGGGATGTTCTGGCTGGAGCCGATGGTGGAGGTGGAAACACCCGCCGGGCGCATCGCCTACGGCCCGGTGCGGGCGGCGGACGTCGAAGGGTTGCTCGCCGCCGGCATGCTGTCCGGCGGTGCGCATGCGCTGCGGCTGGGGCGGCCGGAGGACATTCCCTTCCTCGCCGGGCAGACCCGCTTCACCTTCGCCCGCTGCGGCGTGGTCGACCCGACCTCGCTCGACGATTATCGCGCGGCGGGCGGGCTGAAAGGCCTGCGGCGGGCGCTCGAGATCGGTCCGGCGGCCACCATCGCCGAAGTCACCGCTTCCGGCCTGCGCGGCCGCGGCGGCGCCGGATTCCCGACCGGGATCAAGTGGAAGACCGCGGCGGACGCGGTCGCGTCGCGCAAGTTCATCGTCGCCAACGCCGACGAGGGCGATTCCGGCACCTTCGCCGACCGCATGCTGATGGAGGGCGATCCGTTCGCCCTCATCGAGGGCATGGCGATCGCCGGGCTCGCCGTCGGCGCGACGAAAGGTTTCGTCTACACCCGCTCCGAATACCCGCACGCGATCGCCGCGTTCGACCGTGCGCTGGAAGCGGCGCGCGCGGGCGGGCTGCTCGGGGCGGACGTGCTCGGCTCCGGCACGGTGTTCGACATCGAGCAGCGGGTCGGCGCGGGGGCCTATATCTGTGGCGAGGAAACCTCCCTGCTCGACAGCCTGGAAGGAAAGCGCGGCCAGGTACGCGCTAAGCCGCCGCTGCCGGCGATCAAGGGGCTGTTCGGCCAGCCGACGGTGATCAACAATGTCATCACCCTGGCCTCGGTCCCGTTCATCCTGGCCGAGGGCGCCGCGGCGTACCACAGTGTCGGCTACGGCCGCTCGCGTGGCACCATACCGATCCAGCTTGCCGGCAATATCCGCCATGCCGGGCTGTTCGAGGCGGGGTTCGGCCTGACCCTGGGCGAGATCGTCGAGGATCTCGGCGCCGGCACCGCGACCGGCCGGCCGGTACGCGCGGTGCAGGTGGGCGGGCCGCTCGGCGCCTATTTCCCGCCGGCCCTGTTCGACACCGTGTTCGACTACGAATCCTTCGCCGCGCGCGACGGGCTGATCGGCCACGGCGGGGTGGTGGTGTTCGACGATACCGTCGACATGCTGCACCAGGCGCGCTTCGCCATGGAGTTCTGCGCTGCGGAATCCTGCGGCAAGTGCACCCCCTGCCGGATCGGCTCGGTGCGCGGCATGGAGGTGATCGATCGCGTGCTGGCCGGCCGCGATGTCGATGCGAACCTGGAACTTCTGCGCGATCTGTGCGAAACGATGAAATTCGGCTCGCTCTGCGCGCTCGGCGGCTTCATCCCCTATCCGGTGATGAGCGCGCTGACCCATTTCCCCGAGGATTTTCGCCGTCCCGCGCTGGCGGCGGAGTGAGGAGGTCGCGATGACCCTGCTGGCCGAGACCGATTACGGCACGCCGGAGACCGGCGCCGCAACGAGCGTGACCCTGACGATCGACGGCCAGGCGGTCACGGTGCCGGAGGGAACCTCCGTGATGCGCGCGGCGATGGAGGCCGGGATCAAGATCCCCAAGCTCTGCGCCACCGACAGCCTGACCGCGTTCGGCTCCTGCCGGTTGTGTCTGGTGGAGATCGAAGGCCGCAACGGCACCCCCGCCTCCTGCACCACGCCGGTCGCGCCGGGGATGAAGGTCGCCACCGGGTCCGAGCGGGTGCGGCGGCTGCGGCGCGGGGTGATGGAACTGTACCTCTCGGACCATCCGGTCGAAACCCTGACCGCGCCCACCGCCGGCAATTGCGAAATGCACGAGATGGCGGGCCTCGTCGGCGTGCGGACCGTGCGCTACGGCCACGCGGGCGCGAACCATCTGGACGCGGCGATCAACGGGTCGAACCCCTATTTCCAGTTCGATCCGGCGCGCTGCATCGTCTGCTCGCGCTGCGTGCGCGCCTGCGAGGAAACCCAGGGGACGTTCGCGCTCACGGTCGAAGGCCGCGGCTTCGCCTCCAAGATCGTCGCCGGGATGGACGAGCCGTTCCTGACGTCGGAATGCGTCTCCTGCGGCGCCTGCGTGCAGGCCTGCCCGACCGGCTCGCTGATCGAGAAATCGGTCGTCGCCCTCGGCCAGCCGGAGCACGCGGTCGAAACCACCTGCGCCTATTGCGGCGTGGGCTGCACCTTCCGCGCCGAGATGCAGGGCGAGACGGTGGTGCGCATGGTGCCGGCGAAATCGGGCAAGGCCAACCACGGCCATTCCTGCGTCAAGGGGCGCTTCGCCTGGGGCTACGCCCAGCACCGCGACCGCATCCTGAAGCCGATGCTGCGTGCACGCATCACCGACCCCTGGCGGGAAGTGAGCTGGGACGCGGCGATCGCGCATGTCGCCACCGAGTTCCGTCGCCTGCAGGCCGCGCACGGGCGGGAATCGATCGGCGTCATCACCTCCTCGCGCTGCACCAACGAGGAAACCTACCTGGTGCAGAAACTGGCGCGTGGGGTGTTCCGCAACAACAATACCGACACCTGTGCCCGCGTCTGCCATTCGCCCACGGGCTACGGGCTGAGCACCACCTTCGGCACCTCCGCCGGCACCAACGAGTTCGATTCGGTCGAGCATGCCGACGTGGTGCTGGTAATGGGTGCGAATCCCACCGACGGGCATCCGGTGTTCGCTTCCCACCTCAAGCACCGGCTGCGCCAGGGGGCGAAGCTGATCGTGATCGACCCGCGGCGGATCGACCTCGTGCACACGCCGCACGTGCAGGCGGATTTCCACCTGTCGCTGCGGCCTGGCACCAACGTCGCCATGCTGGACGCGCTGGCGCATGTGATCGTGACCGAGGGGCTGGTCGATCAGGACTACGTCCGCGCGCGCTGCGACGCGGAGGCGTTCGCCGACTGGGCGGCCTTCATTGCCGAGCCACGCAACAGCCCGGAGGCGGTGGAAGCCCTCACCGGCGTGCCGGCGGCGCAGGTGCGTGCTGCGGCGCGGCTCTATGCCACCGGCGGCGCGGCAGCGATCTACTACGGCCTCGGCGTCACCGAGCACAGCCAGGGCAGCACCGCGGTGATGGGGCTCGCCAACCTGGCGATGGCGACCGGCAACGTCGGCAAGCCGGGCGCCGGGGTGAACCCGCTGCGCGGCCAGAACAACGTGCAGGGCTCCTGTGACATGGGCAGCTTCCCGCACGAACTGCCCGGCTACCGCCACATCTCCCGGCCGGAGGTGCGGGCGATCTACGAGCGCGAATGGGGCATGGCGCTCGACCCCGAGCCCGGCTTGCGCATCCCCAACATGATCGACGCCGCGCTCGACGGCAGTTTCCGCGGCATCTACATCCAGGGTGAGGACATCGTGCAGTCCGATCCCGATACGCGCCACATCACCGCAGGCCTCGCGGCAATGGAACTGGTCGTCGTGCAGGACCTGTTCCTGAACGAGACCGCATCCTACGCGCATGTGTTCCTGCCCGGCTGCTCGTTCCTGGAGAAGGACGGCACCTTCACCAACGCGGAACGCCGGATCGGCCGGGTGCGCCGGGTGATGGCGCCGAAGAACGGCTACGCCGACTGGGAAGTCACGCAGTTGATCGCCAACGCGATGGGCGAGCCCTGGGCGTATCGCCACCCGTCCGAGATCATGGACGAGATCGCCCGCACCACGCCCACCTTTGCCGGCGTGACCTATGCCAAGCTCGACGCGCTGGGCTCGGTGCAGTGGCCGTGCAACGAGGCGGCGCCGGAGGGCACGCCGATCATGCACGAGGCCGGCTTCGTCCGCGGCAAGGGCTTGTTCGTCGTCACCGAATACGTGCCGACCGACGAGCGCGTCGGTCCGCGCTTCCCGCTGCTGCTGACCACCGGGCGCATCCTGAGCCAGTACAACGTCGGCGCCCAGACACGGCGCACGGAAAACTCCGTCTGGCACGAACAGGACGTGCTGGAGATGCACCCGCACGACGCCGAGGAACGCGGCATCAAGGACGGCGACCTGGTGCGGCTCGCGTCCCGTGCCGGCGCCACTGCGCTGCCGGCGAAGATCACCGATCGGGTGGCGCCCGGGGTGGTCTACACGACCTTCCATCACCCGGAGACGCAGGCCAACGTGGTCACGACGGATTATTCCGATTGGGCGACCAACTGCCCGGAGTACAAAGTGACAGCGGTGCAGGTTTCGCCGGCCAACGGTCCGACGGAATGGCAGGAGACGTACAGCGCTCACATCAGCCGCACCCGGCGGATCGAGACCGTTCCGGCCAAATGACCGTCCCGCCTGCCCCTACCCGCGCCGTCGCGCGCACCGCCTGGCGGGATGGCGCCGCCACCGCCGGGCGGCGTGTGCTGGCGGAGGAAACGCCCGTTGCGCTCAGCTACAACCGTGCGACCCTGGCGGTGATGCTCGCCACGCCCGCCGATCTCGAGGATTTCGCGGTCGGCTTCAGTCTGACGGAAGGTGTCGTCACCGCGCCGGCGGAGATCGAGGAACTGGCCGTCGTCGCCGTGCCGGCCGGCGTCGAACTGCGCATGTGGCTGACCGAGGCGCGTGCCGCGGCGGCGGAGGTGCGCCGCCGGCGGCTGACCGGGCCCGGCGGTTGCGGGCTGTGCGGGATCGACAGCCTCGCCGCCGCCATCCGCACGCCCCCGTCGGTGCGCGCCGCTGCGCGCTTCACGGCGGCCCAGATTGCGACCGCAAGCGCTGCACTCGCGCCGGCGCAACGGCTGAACGCGGCCACCCGCGCCACCCACGCCGCCGGGTTCTGGACCCCGGCCGAGGGGCTGGTGGCCCTGCGTGAGGACGTCGGGCGGCACAACGCCCTCGACAAGCTGGCCGGCGCGCTCGCCCGCGCCGGCCGCGGCGCGGCGGACGGGATCGTCGTGCTGTCGAGCCGGCTGTCCGTCGAGCTGGTGCAGAAGGCGGCCGCGATCGGCGCGCCGGTGGTGGTCGCGGTCTCGGCGCCGACCGCGCTCGCCGTGCGGGTGGCGGAGGCGGCGGGGCTGACCCTGGTCGGCGTGGCGCGCGACGACGGGTTCGAGATTTTCACTCATAAGCAGCGGATCGCGCTGCCGGCGGAGGCCACGCAGCATGTCGCCTGACCGACTGGCTTACATGGCCAACCAGATCGGCAAGTTCTTCGCCCACCAGCCGCACGACAAGGCCGTGGCGGCGATCGAAGACCACCTGCGCAAGTTCTGGGACAAGCGCATGCGCAACGCGATCCTGGAAGGCGTCGATCGCGGCGAAGCAAGCCTCGATCCCCTGGTCGCCGAGGCGGTGGAACACCTGCGCACCCCGGCCGCGCAGGCCCCGGTGGGCGGATGATCCAGGCAAGCTAGCAAGGCCAGGGGCTCTGCCCCTGGACCCCGCCAAGGGCTCGCCCTTGGAACCCTTCCGTTGGTTCCGTGCGTATGGGGGGTGTCTCGGGTCCGGGTTGGGGCCGCGTGAGGCTCGCGGGTTGGGCCGGGACACGGCGCCACCGCGCCGTGTCCCGGCCCAACCCGCGAGCCTCACGCGGCCCCAACCCGGACCCGAGACACCCCCCATACGCACGGAACCCAAAACAGTATGGGGTCCAGGGGGCAGCGCCCCCTGGCCTTGCTAGCTTGCCGAGACCGCTCGCCTGCCGGGCTATGCCTCGGCCATGGCGCGCAGGCGGTTGCCCTCGCGCTCGCCGAAGAAGATGTCGGTGCTGATTTCCTCGGGGCTGCGGCAGCCGGTGTAGGCCATCGTCTTGTCGAGTTCGGTGCGGATGAAGTCGATCGCCTGGCGGCGCCGGCCTCGCCGCCGACCGCGGTGCCGTACAGCGTGGCGCGCCCGGTCAGCACCGCCTTGGCGCCGAGTGCCAGCGCCTTGGCGATGTCGGATCCGCGGCGCACGCCGGAATCGAGGATGACGGTTGCCTGGTCGCCCACCGCTTCGGCGATTTCCGGCAGCACGTCGATGCGTGGCGGCGGCGCTGTCCATGTTGCGGCCGCCATGGTTGGAGACGATGATGCCGTCGACGCCGTAGCTGATGGCTTTCAGGGCGTCGTCCGGACGGTTGATGCCTTTCAGCATCAGGATGCCGGGCCATTTGTCGCGGAAGATGCGTGATGTCGTCCCAGTTGAGCGAATCCTGGCGCATCACTTCGCGGGTGCCGGGATCGGTGCGCGATCGGGCGGCGGTACGGTTCCGGGTAGTTCTCGTTGCGCGGCATGCCGATGGTGGTGAAGTATTTCATCAGCACGGTGGCGAACCAGGTCGGGTGGCGCATGATGTCCACCGTGAAGCGCACCGTCGGGTGGAACGGCAGCAGGAAGCCGTTGCGCGCGTTGTATTCGCGGTTCGGCGGCACGATCGTGTCGATCGTGACGATCAGCGCCTCGAACCCGTTGCTCTTGGCGCGCTCGATGAGCTGGTAGGAGAGTTCGCGCTGTTTCCAGACATAGAGCTGGAACCACAGCGCCGAAATCCGGCCCTCCTGTTCGGCGATCTTCTCCATCGACGTCATCGCGCCGGTGGCAAGCGTGAAGGGGATTTTCGCCTTGCTGCGGCGGCCTTGGCGAGTTCCAGCTCGCCTTCGTGCCAGCAGAGGCCGGCGGCTCCGGTCGGCGCGATCGCCATCGGCAGGGCGATTTCCTTGCCGAACAGGGTGGTTTTGGTGCTGCGGCCGGAGACGTCGACCAGCGCGCGATGGCGCAGCCTGATGCGTTCGAAGGCGGCGCGGTTGTTGCGGAGCGCGACTTCGTCCTCGGTGGCGCGATCGACGAATTCGAACACGCCGCGGGGCAGCCGGCGCTTTGCCGCCGCGCGCAGGTCGTTCACGTTGTAGCAGCGGTCGAGCGCGGTCATCGGCGTCGTTCTCCCCTTGGGGCATCGTGTCCCCTTCGGGACGATCCTTTTGCGGATGCGCCCCTCGTGGGGATGATGAAGCCGGGGGAGGGGTTGTCAAGCAAGGCGCGGCGGCGCGGAACAGCCATGCCGGTGCGGTGGTGCCGTATGACGGGTCGGTGAAGAGTCACGGCCGCGAGGCCGGGCGGCAGTAGGGACGTGTATCATCAGACCATCGGCGACGCGGCGATCACGAGTGCGGTAAGCGATGACGGGGCGATTGGCAGTCAGGCGCGCAGCACCGCGACCGATGCAGGTGAGCGTGTCATCACGGCTCGGTGACATCGTGATCGGGCAGCCGGGGTTTCGTCCCATGGAAGCCGCCCGCCCGGCTTGGTCGAGCCTGGGCAGCAGCGGGCCGGCGGACTGCTCAGGGTTGACAAGACGTCGTTGATCATCTAGATGTCTAGACATGTTGGTCCCTGCCCCCACATCGGCCTCCGTCGTGAAAACCCCGCGCCAGCGCTGGATGGCCATCCTCGCCCGCGCCGGCGCCGGAGCGATTGCCCCCCGCCTGCCACCGGCCGACGGCCTGCCTGCCTGGCGCCTGCTGCGCGGTCCGGACTCCGGGCTCATCATGCTCCGCGCCCGCACCGGCGGCACCGGCGCCCCGTTCAACCTGGCGGAAATGACCGTCACCCGCTGCACCCTGCGGCTGGCCACCGGAGAGGTGGGGCACGCCACCATCGTCGGGCAGGATGCGCGCCACGCCGAGCTTGCCGCGCTGGCCGATGCGCTGCTGCAGGACCCCGCCCGCCACGATCGCCTGCATGCCGACCTGATCGCCCCGCTGGCGGCCGAGCAGGCGGCTGCCCGGGATGCGATCGCCGCCCGCGCCGCCGCAACCCGCGTGCAGTTCTTCGCCTTGCAGACGATGCGCACATGACCGCCGCTCAGCCCGGGACCGTTGCGCCCGATCCGATCTCCCCGATCGTCCCGCCGGACCGGCCGGGCTTCGCCGATCCGGTGGCCGGCGCCCAGGCCACGTTCCGGGCGGTGCTCGACGCCATGGCGCGCCCCGGCCGCATCCATTCGGCGGGGGCGGGGCTGGAACCGCCGGCCCCGCTCGCCCCGGCCACTGCGGCGCTGCTGCTCACCCTGGCCGATCCCGATACGCCGCTCTGGCTCGACCCGGCGCTCGCCCCGGCGCGGGGCTGGATCGTGTTCCACTGCGGCGCGCCGCTGGTGGCGGACCCGGGCGCGGCAACATTCGTCGTGACCACCGCGCTGCCGCCGTTCGACCGCCTGGCCGCCGGCAGCGACGAGGCGCCGGAGGCAGGCGCGAGCGTGATCCTGCAACTCGCGGCACTCGGCACCGGGCCGCGGGTCCGCCTGTCGGGACCCGGTCTTGCCGGGCCGGCGGCGTTCGCCGCGACCGGGCTCGGCGCCGGATTCGTCGCTGCCTGGGCGGCGAACCGGGCGCTGTTCCCGCGTGGGATCGACCTGCTGCTCTGTGCCGGCTCCGCGCTCGCGGCGCTGCCGCGTTCGGTCACTGTGGAGGCGCTCTGATGGCCTATGTCGCGGTGAAAGGCGGGGAGCAGGCGATCGCGGCGGCGCACGCCTGGCGTGCCGAGGCGCGGCGCGGCGATCCGGCCCAGCCGGCGCTCGACCCCGAACAGATCGAGGGCCAACTCGGCCGCGCGGTCGATCGCGCCATGGCGGAAGGCTCGCTGTACGACCGCAAGCTCGCGGCGCTGGCGATCGCGCAGGCCGAGGGCGACCTGATCGAGGCGGCGTTCCTGCTGCGCGCCTATCGCACCACCTTGCCGCGCTTCGGTGCGTCCTTGCCGCTCGACACCGCGGCGATGGCGATCCGCCGGCGCATCTCGGCGGTCTTCAAGGATCTGCCGGGCGGGCAGGTGCTGGGACCGACGACGGACTACACCCACCGGCTGCTCGATTTCGGCCTGCTGGACGGGCAGGCACCACCGGCCGCGCCGGTCGCGGACCCGAATCATGCGCCGATGCCGCGGGTGGCCGATATCCTGGCCGCGGAGGACCTGATCCGCCCCGATCCGCCGTCCGCGGCGGAACCCGCCGACATCACCCGCGCCGCGCCCGGTTTCCCGCCGCCGCGCGACGCCAGGCTGCAGGGCCTCGCGCGTGGCGACGAGGGTTTCCTGCTCGGCCTCGGCTATTCGACGCAGCGCGGTTACGGCGGCAGCCATCCGTTCGCCGGTGAGATCCGGATGGGCGCGGTCGCGGTCGAGATCGTTCCGGAGGAGCTGGGTTTCGCCATCGACATCGGCGAGATCGTGCTGACCGAATGCCAGATGGTGAACCAGTTCAAGGGCACGAAGACCGAGCCGGCGCGCTTCACCACCGGCTACGGCCTCGCCTTCGGCCAGGCGGATCGGCGGGCGATGGCGATGGCGCTGGTCGATCGGGCGTTGCAGGCGCGCGAGCTCGGCGAAGACGCGACCGCGCCGGCGCAGGATGCGGAATTCGTGCTGTCGCATGCCGACAACATCGAGGCGACCGGTTTCGTCGAGCATCTGAAACTGCCGCACTACGTCGATTTCCAAAGCGAGATCGAGGCGGTGCGCCGGCTGCGCACCATGGCGGCCGACGCGGAGGCAGCCGACGCAGAGGCTGCCGGCGCGGAAACGGCGGAGGCGGCGGAATGAACGGCTACAACTTCGCCTATCTCGACGAGCAGACCAAGCGCATGATCCGCCGCGCCATCCTGAAAGCGGTGGCGATCCCCGGTCACCAGGTGCCGTTCGCCTCGCGCGAGATGCCGCTGCCCTACGGCTGGGGCACGGGGGGGATCCAGGTGACGGCGTCGATCCTGGGGCGGGACGACGTGCTCAAGGTCATCGACCAGGGCGCCGACGACACCACCAACGCCGTCTCCATCCGCCGCTTCTTCGCCGCCACCGCGGGCGTGCAGACGACCACCCGCACCGAGGACGCCTCGGTGATTCAGACCCGCCACCGCATTCCGGAGGCGCCGCTGACCGAGCGGCAGATCCTGGTCTATCAGGTGCCGCAGCCGGAGCCCTTGTACCGTCTGGAACCCTCGCGCACCGAAACCCGGCGGATGCACGCGCTTGCCGAATATGGCGCGATGCATGTGAAACTGTACGAGGACATCGCCCGGCTCGGCCAGGTGGCGATCAGCTACGACTATCCGGTGATGGTGAACGGGCGCTACCTGACCTCGCCGAGCCCCATCCCCGCCTTCGACAATCCGAAGCTGCACCGCATGCCGGCGCTGCAATTGTTCGGCGCCGGGCGGGAGAAGCGGATCTACGCGATCCCGCCCTATACCGACGTGCGCTCGCTCGATTTCGAGGATCATCCGTTCCGCCCGCATCGCGCGGACGCGGCCTGCGCGCTGTGCGGATCGCGGCAGTCCTATCTCGATGAGGTCGTGATCGACAATCGCGGCGGGCGGATGTTCGTCTGTTCCGATACCGATCACTGCGCGTCCCGCCGCGCCGCGGGCCACGAGGGCACGCAAGGGGCGGCGGCATGAGCGATCCGACCTTGCTCTCTGCTCGCGGCCTGCGGCTTGCGTTCGGCGCGATCCCCGCGCTCGCCGGCGTCGATCTCGATCTCTGGCCGGGCGAGGTCCTGGCGGTGGTGGGCGAATCGGGGTCGGGCAAGACCACCCTGCTCAACGTACTGTCCGGGCGGGTGCGCCCGGATGCCGGGGTGGTCTGGTACCGCGATCCGGACGGCGCGCTGCACGACGTGCACGCGATGGCCGCGCCGCTGTTGCGCCGGCTGCACCGCTCCGACTGGGGCTTCGTGCACCAGGACCCGCGCCAGAGCCTGCGCATGGGCGTGAGCGCCGGCGGCAATGTGGGCGAGCGGCTGATGGCCGCCGGCGCGCGCCACTATGGCCGCATCCGCGCCAGCGCGCTCGATTGGCTGGCCGAGGTGGAGATCGATCCCGCGCGCATCGACGACCTGCCGCGCACCTTCTCCGGCGGGATGCTGCAACGGCTGCAGGTGGCGCGCACCCTGGCGACCCACCCGCGGCTCGTGTTCATGGACGAGCCGACCGGCGGGCTGGATGTTTCGGTGCAGGCACGGTTGCTCGACCTGATTCGCCGGCTGGTGGCGCGGCACGGGTTGGCCGTCGTGCTGGTGACGCATGATCTCGCGGTCGCTCGGCTGCTGGCGCAACGGATCGTGGTGATGCGCCGCGGCCTGGCGGTGGAGACCGGCCTGACCGACCAGGTGCTGGAGGATCCGCAGCATCCCTACACGCAGTTGCTGGTCAGCTCGGTGTTGCAGGCATGACCGCTTACGAATGTATGCGATTGCCCTGTATGCGAATGGGGATTTCGTTGCCGCCGGCCACGAGTGCATGGTATGCGGGATACCGGAGCGGGGATGACCGTCCCCGCTCCGGCTCCCGGCGGGTCAGAGACGGATCACGACCTCAATTCGGATCCGCCGCCAACCCCACCGGAAAGCGAGTACCATGCGCACATGCATGGGTCACCTCCGATGGCGGCGGCGCCTTGAGCGACCGGGCAGGACGCCCGGTCATCCGGGGCCGCCGCATTTTCCGGCTTACGCCGCCAGACCTGAACGAAGCCTTGCCATGCCCGACGTAATGCTGCGCACCGAGGGCCTGACCAAAGGTTTCACCCTGCATCTGCAAGGCGGGCTGCGGCTGTCGGTGCTGGCGGGGATCGATCTCGCCGTGCGCACGGGGGAATGCGTCGCGCTCACGGGTCCGTCCGGCGCCGGCAAGACCACGTTGTTGCGCAGCTTGTACGGCACCTGTCGCGCCGACGGCGGGCGCATCCTGATCCGCCATCGCGGTGCGCTGCTCGACCTGGCCCAGGCCGATCCGCGCGCCATCGTTGCCGTGCGCACCGAGACCCTCGGCTACGTCTCGCAGTTCCTGCGCGTGGTGCCGCGGGTGCCGGCGCGCGAGATCGTGGCCGAAGCGGCGATCGCGCGTGGCCATGCGCCCGCGGCCGCACGTGCGGCGGCGGAAGCGCTGTTGTTGCGCCTCGCCATCCCGGCGCGGCTGCACGACCTGCCGCCGGCCACCTTCTCCGGCGGGGAGCAGCAGCGGGTGAACCTGGCGCGCGGCTTCGTCGCCGGCCATCCGATCCTGCTGCTCGACGAACCCACCGCGGCGCTGGACGCGGCGAACCGCGCGACGGTGCTGGCGCTGATCACGGAGGCGAAAGCGCGCGGCGCGGCGATCGTGACGATCCTGCACGATGCCGCCGCGCTGGCCGCGGCGGCCGACCGCGCATTCCCGATGACCGCCCTGCAGGAAGCCGCATGAGACGTGAAACGACCCTGACCGGGGCGACGCTGGTCCTGCCGCACGCCGTGCTGCCCGGTACCCTGGTGGTCCGCGATGGGCGCATCGCCGAGATCATGCCCGGCCCCTCCGCAGCCCCCGGCGCGCTGGCGCTGGATGGCGATTTCCTGCTGCCCGGCATCATCGATCTGCACACCGACAACCTGGAACGCCAGGTGCAGCCGCGCACCAATGCGCGCTGGCCGTCGCGCTCGGCGATGGTCGCGCACGACGCGCAATGCGCGGTCGCCGGCGTAACGACAGTGTTCGACGCGCTCTGCCTCGGCGACCTTGGCTTCGACAAGGACCGCGTGCGGACGTTCCGCGAAGGCATCGCCGATCTCGACGCACTGACCGCCGCCGGGCTGCTGCGGGCGGAGCATTTCCTGCACCTGCGCTGCGAAGTTCCGGCGCCCGACATGCTGGGCCTGTTCGACCCGGTCTCGGATCATCCGCTGGTGCGGATGGTGAGCCTGATGGACCACACGCCCGGCGTCGGCCAGTACGCGGACCTCGACCGCTACCGAAAACTGCGGCGCGACGGCGGCACGGGCGCCGACGAGGTCGAAGCGCGCATCGTCGAGTTGCAGGCACAACGGGGGCGGCTGCGCGGACCGAACCGGCAGGCACTGCTCGCTCGCCTCGCCGGACGCGCCATCGCGGTGGCCAGCCACGACGACCGCACCGAGGCCGAGGTGGCGGAGAACGCCGCCGACGGCATCACGGTGAGCGAATTCCCGGTGACCCTGGCCGCCGCGCTGGCCGCGCATGCACACGGGATGCGCGTGATCGCCGGCGCGCCGAACCTGGTGCGCGGCGGGTCGCATTCCGGCAACGTCGGCGTCGTCGCTCTGCTGGAGGCCGGGGCGGTCGATGCGCTCGCATCGGATTACGTGCCGACGAGCCTGATCGAAGCCGCGTTCCACCGTGCCCCCGGCGCACTGCTCGACCCGGTGGCGCTGGCCGACGCGGTGGCGCTGGTCACCGACCGCCCGGCGCGCCTGGCGGGCCTCGCCGATCGCGGACGGCTGGAGGCGGGCCTGCGTGCCGACCTGGTGCAGGTCCGCGTCCACGAAGGCCTGCCCGTCGTCCGGGCCGTCTGGCGTGCGGGCGAACGCGTGGCATGACGCGCCGCGTCGCGGTCTATTACGCGCCCGAGCCGGACGATCCGCTGGCCGAGGCGGCGGCCCGGTGGCTGGGCCGCGATGCCGAGACCGGGGCTCCGGTGGCGCAGCCGCCATGCGACGGCATTGCAGAGGTGACGGCTGAGCCGCGGCTTTACGGGTTCCACGCCACCTTGAAGCCGCCGATGCGATTGGCGCCCGGCACGACCGGGGCGGACTTCGAAGCGGCGGTGCGCGCCTTGGCCCGGGAGGTTGCTCCGTTCGACCTGCCGCCGCTGGCGGTGGCCGATGTCCACGGGTTCCTGGCCCTGCGCGAGACAGCGCCGTGCCCGCCCTTGCAGGCGCTGGCGGATGTGTGTGTGGCGGGGCTGGACGCGTTCCGTGCCCCGCCGGGGGAAGACGAACTGGCCCGCCGGCGTCGCGCCGGGCTGAGTGCGGCGCAGGACGCGATGCTGCTGCGCTGGGGCTACCCGTATGTCTTCGGCACCTGGTTCTTCCACCTGACCCTGACCCGGCGACTGCAACCGGCCGAGCGGGACCGCTGGCGCGCCGCCGCGGAGGGGCATCTGGCATCGGCGCTCGCTGTGCCGCGGCGGGTGGGGGCGATCTGCCTGTTCACCCAGGCGGGGCCGGGGACACCGTTCCGCCTGGCGGCCCGGCTGCCGCTGCGCGGCTGAGCGCGGCAAGGAAGCGTGCCGCGCCGATCTCCGGCGTGGCATCGTTCAGTACCGTCTCCACCGGCAGGCCAGACGGCGGCGCCACCTCCCGGGCCAGGCGGGCGGCGATGGCGGCGGCGGCTTCCCGCCCGCGGGCCGCCAGCCGACCCGCCAGCACCGCGACCGGCGCGGTGACGAGGATCACGCGGGCGGGGAAGCGGCGCGCGGCTTCCGCAAGCACGGTGCGGGAGACGTTGGCCACCACCACCCGGTCGCGCGCGAGCTCGTCGGCGATGGCGGCAGGGATGCCGTAGCGCAGGCCGTGCGCCTGCCATTGCAGCGCGAAGGCGCGGGCAGCGAATTCGGCCTCGGTGGCCGGTTCGTGGTCCTCGCTGCCGGCGTCGGCGGGGCGGGTGATGACCCGGCGGGGGAAGTGGAAGCGGGGTTCGGCGGCCAGCGCCCGGCGCGCCGCGTCGATCACCGTGTCCTTGCCGGCCCCGCTCGGGCCGACCACCATGACGAGCACACCTGCTTGCATGGGTCGATGCGCGGCCGGATCAGTGCCTGGCGGCGGCGATCGCCGCGCGGATGCAGGCCTCGGCGGCGACCCGACCCTCCCAGCCCATCACCTTCACCCATTTGTCGGCTTCGAGATCCTTGTAGCGCTCGAAGAAGTGTTCGATCGCCGCGCGGGTGATCGGCGGCAGGTCGTCCACCAATTCCACCGCGCTGTGGTGTGGGTGCACCCGGTCGTGCGGCACGCAGATGATTTTTTCGTCCGGGCCCTTTTCGTCCTCCATCCGCAACATCCCGATCGGGCGGGCGCGCACCACGGCGCCGGGCACGACCTGGGAGGGAATGAGGACCAGCGCGTCCAGCGGATCCCCGTCCTCGGCCAGGGTACCGGGGATGAAGCCGTAGGCGGCGGGGTAGGCGGTGGCGGTGAACAGGAAACGATCGACGAACAGCGCGCCGGAGGTCTTGTCGACCTCGTATTTCACGGCCGAGCCCTGCGGGATCTCGATCACCACGTTGATGTCGTGCGGTGGTTCCTGGCCGATCGGGATCTTGCTGACGTCCATAAGTCTGGTCTCCTGTAGCGACGGGTCCGGGACGCGCGCCCCGGACCCGCACACTAGCAGGCTTGCCCCCTCAGGTCGCGGCCGGACTCAGTGCAGCCAGCCCGCCAGGATCGCCAGCAGCAGCAGCGCCACGATGTTGGTGATCTTGATCATCGGGTTCACCGCCGGGCCGGCGGTGTCCTTGTACGGGTCGCCCACGGTGTCGCCGGTCACCGCCGCCTTGTGCGCGTCGGAGCCTTTGCCGCCGTGGTGGCCTTCCTCGATGTATTTCTTCGCGTTGTCCCACGCGCCACCGCCCGAGGTCATCGAGATGGCGACGAACAGCCCGGTCACGATCGTGCCGAGCAGCATCGCGCCCAGCGCTGCGAAGGCGTGCGTCTTGCCGCCGATCGCCGCAGATCACCAGCCACAGCACGACCGGCGCCAGCACCGGCAGCAGCGACGGAACGATCATCTCGCGGATCGCCGCCTTGGTCAGCATGTCGACCGCGCTTGCCGTATTCGGGCTTCGCGGTGCCTTCCATGATGCCGGGGATTTCGCGGAACTGCCGGCGCACTTCCACCACCACCGAGCCGGCGGCGCGGCCCACCGCGGTCATGCCCATCGAGCCGAACAGGTAGGGCAGCAGGCCGCCGATGAACAGGCCGATCACCACGTACGGGTCCTGCGAGCTGGAAGCTCACGTGCAGGTTCGGGAAGTAGTGCTTCAGGTCCTGCGTGTAGGCGGCGAACAGCACCAGCGAGGCGAGGCCGGCCGAGCCGATCGCGTAGCCCTTGGTCACCGCCTTGGTGGTGTTGCCGACGGCGTCGAGCGCGTCGGTGGTCACGCGGACCTCCTGCGGCAGGTCGGCCATCTCGGCGATGCCGCCGGCGTTGTCGGTGACCGGGCCGTAGGCGTCCAGCGCCACGATCATGCCGGCCAGCGCACAGCATGGTGGTGGCGGCAATGGCGATGCCGAACAGCCCGGCGATCATGTAGGACAGGATGATGCCGATCGCAGATCACGACCACCGGCAGCGCGGTCGACTTCCATCGAGATCGCCAGGCCCTGGATCACGTTGGTGCCGTGTCCGGTGGTGGAGGACTTGGCGATGCTGCGCACCGGGCGGTACTCGGTCGAGGTGTAGTATTCGGTGATCCAGACGATCGCGCCGGTGACGGCCGAGCCCGATCAGCGCGCAGACGAACAGGTCGAAGCCGGTGACCGACGCGGCCGCCGGTCATCGGTCAGCGGCGTGGTGAAGCCGACGAACCAGGCGATGATGATGGCGATGCCGACCACCGACAGCGCGCCGGTGACCAGCGAGCCCCTTGTACAGCGCCTTCATGATCCCGTTGTCGGGGCCGAGCTTCACGAAATAGGTGCCGACGACGGAGGTCAGGATGCAGATCCCGCCGATGCCCAGCGGCAGCATCAGCACGTCGTCGCGCACCGCGCCGGTGAAGAAGATCGCCGCCAGCAGCATGGTGGCGACGATGGTGACGGCATAGGTCTCGAACAGGTCGGCGGCCATGCCGGCGCAGTCGCCGACGTTGTCGCCCACGTTGTCGGCGATCACGGCGGGGTTGCGGGGGTCGTCCTCGGGGATGCCGGCCTCGACCTTGCCCACGAGGTCGGCGCCCACGTCGGCGCCCTTGGTGAAGATGCCGCCGCCGAGACGGGCGAAGATGGAGATCAGGCTGGCGCCGAACGACAGCCCGACCAGCGATTCCAGCACCGGCCGCAGGTCCGGCCCGGCGATCGTGCTGCGCAGGATCATATAATAGATCGTGACACCGAGCAGCGCCGAGGCCGACCACCAGCAGGCCGGTGATCGCGCCGGCCTTGAAGGCGATGTCGAGCCCCGCGGCCAGCCCGTGGCGCGACGCCTGCGCGGTGCGCACGTTGGCGCGCACCGAGACGTTCATGCCGATATAGCCGGCTGCACCGGACAGGATCGACGCCGATCAGGAAGCCGATGGCGACGTGGATGCCGAGGGTAAGGCCGAGGAAGATGACGATGACCACGCCGACCATGGCGATGGTGGTGTACTGCCGGTTCAGGTAGGCGCGGGCGCCTTCCTGCACGGCGGCGGAGATTTCCTGCATCCGTGCGGTGCCGGCATCGGCGGCCAGCACCTGCCGGGCGGTGACCAGGCCGTAGACCAGCGCCAGTACGCCGCAGATGATGATGATGACGAACGAAAAGCCCATCCGAAATGTTCCCCTGGTGGTCGGCGCGACGGCTGCCGCAGCGCCCCATGGAGAGAAAGTCGGGGCGCCAAGGCCAGCCGGACGGAACGAAAGGTTGCCAGCCTATGCCAGAACCCGGACGGGCAGGCAAACCGCCGCCCCGCGGGTGCCGGCGTCGTTGATCCATGCTTCCGGCGCATGTCGGATTTGCTCTCCGAGCTTGACAGGCCGGGCAGCGCCCGACACGCTGCGGGTGATTGAAGGCTCCGGGCCCGATGCCGTCGGGTGTGGGGCGGAGGGTCGGGCAAGGTCGCAAGCGGCTCTGGCTTCGGCTCCGGAATAGCCGCCACCGATCCATGGAGGATTCCATGCCCCGGCTCGCCGCTCCGTTCCTGGCGCAGTTCGCTCGAGCGACCGACGTGCCGCCCTGCGTCCGTTACGTCCAGGACGACGCCGGCTTGCTGCGTCGAGCGGGCGCCGATCAGCCGGCACTGGACGACGGTGTCCGGATTGGCGGGACCCTGGCCACGATCCTCACCAAGGCGGACGCGGATCAGCCGGACCCCGACGTTGTTCGTGGAGCGAATGGCCGGGCTGCGCGCCGGGCGGCAGGGCTGGGCACCGACATCGTGACCGTCGCGCCCGATCCCGACGTCATCCGATTCGCAGTCCGGCGTGCGCGGTGAGGCCGGGCGGCTTGGTCTCCCATGATCCTGGTGGTCACCCACAGCCAGGATCTCGGCGCCGATCCGGTCATCCGGCATTTGCAGCGGCGAGGCGCGGCCTATCTGCGATTGAACACCGATGAGCTCGGAACGCCGCCCTGCCGCATCTCGGTGGGCGCCGATGGCCCGATGCTGGCCTGCCGGGGACGGCACGTGGCCGCCGCCGGGATCGCTTCCGTCTGGTACCGCCGCTTCGCCCCTCCGGTGGTGCTCGAGGCCGTGGCGCCGGCGTATCGGGACTTCGTGGCACGCGAGCTTGCGGCGGCCCTGGACGGCTTCCTGGAATCGATCCCCGGTCTTCAGGTCAACCGCTTCGAAGCGGACCGCCTCGCGGGGAATCGCCTCCTGCAGGCTGCCCGGGCGCGGCAGGCCGGGTTTCTTGTGCCTGAAACTCTCCTCACCCAGGACGCGGATGTGGCGCGGGCGTTCGTTTTGGAGCACGGCGCGGTGGTCACCAAGGCGATCTCCTTCGGGGCGCTGGGCGATCCGGCGGGGCAGGTTGCCTACACCAGTGCGGTGGGCCTCGATGCCGACTGGACGGGTCTCGCCATCTGTCCAGGCCTGTTCCAGGAGCGCGTGGCGAAGCGGCGGGAGTGGCGGCTCACGACCGTCGGCGCGCGCGTATTCGCCGCCCGCACCCGCGACGGGGCCGCCGTGGATCCGATCGACTGGCGGCGCAGCGAAGCTCCGGACACGATCTTCGAGCCGGCCGAGCTGCCGGCCGAGGTGGGGCGGATGATCCTCTCCCTCTGCGCCCGGAGCGACCTCGTGTTCGCGACCCACGACCTGATCGAAACGCCCGCCGGCGCGTTCTGTTTCCTCGAAACCAACCCGGCCGGCCAGTGGGGATGGCTGGAACTGGGCGTTGGTCTGCCGATCGCCGCAGCCCTGGCGGGGGTGCTCGACGATCGCGACCGGGCGTGGGGCTGAGGGATGTGCCGGCGCATCCTCGCCGCCATCTTCCCGCTGTCGCTCGCGGCCGCGGACGACCGGCGCTATCGCACCGCGGCGGAGGCCGATCCCACCTACATCGCCAATACCGCGGGGCTGACCGCGGCGTTGCGGCTGCTGCCGCGGGACAGCGCCGACCTGATCCATGCGCAGGCGAAGGAGCACCTGGCTGCCGAGCGCGCACGCCAGGAATTGATCCTGTCGCGCGGGCAGGGCCTGCTGGTGGCGCAGGCCTTCCTGAGCGCGCTGCTGTCGTTGGGCGGGGCGGCGCTCGGCCACCTCGGGATGTTCGCCGGTTGGCGCGGTGCGGCCTTGGCCGGGCTGGCGTTCTACCTGGTGATCCAGACCGTGCTGCTGACGGTCAGTGCGCTGCGCGCCATCGGCGGCCTTGGCTATCCGGCCATCGGCTCGTCGGAGCTGCGCGAGATCATGCAGGCGGCGGGTGGGGCCGACGACATCGTGCGCGAACTCGCGCTCCGAACCCTGCTGAACTACCGGACCGCGACGATCCTGAATACCTGGCGGTTCCTGCATCTTTCCAATGCGCAGAAATGCCTGCGCAACAGCGCGATCGCGTTCGCCCTGCTGGTGCTGGCATTGTTCGCGATCAGCCTGGTGCCGCCCGCGGGGCTGACGCCGGGCGTCTCGCCGGGCGGCCGTATCGTTCGCGTCCCGCCGCCGCCGACCGGCCACGGATAGGCTTGCCGGTTCGGTCCCGGATATCGCTTGCACACAAGCGCGTCTCGGGGCACATCCGGAGCCCAGGCGCCCGTAGCTCAACTGGTCAGAGCGGGCCGCTCATAACGGCTTGGTTGCAGGTTCGAGTCCTGCCGGGCGCATCAACAAACCGATCATTCATGGAAAGATTGTTTGAGAAGTCGCCCCCCTGTGCGTCACCCCCCCTGTGCGTCACCCCATGGTAACACTTGGCCCTGTTCGTGGTGCCGCGGGACGCACGCAAGAGCGTTTCATGGTAATCCGCTGCGGTGGGGCGGCGTCACTCGGCCGGTGCCGGCACCCGTGCCCGCCCGCGTGCGCGCCACGACGACATGAGCCGCACCAGCCGGGCCATGTACAGGTAGATGATCGGCGTGGTGAACAACGTCAGCACCTGCGACACCAGCAGCCCGCCGACCAGCGCGTAGCCGAGTGGCCGCCGCAGCTCCGACCCGGTACCCGAGCCCAGCATCAGCGGCAGCCCGCCCAGCAGCGCGCACATCGTCGTCATCAGGATCGGGCGGAAGCGGATCCGGCAGGCCTCGACGATCGATTCCTCGGGCGACAGGCCGCGCGCGTGCTCGGCCTCCAGCGCGAAATCCACCAGCATGATCCCGTTCTTCTTGACGATGCCGATCAGCAGGATGATGCCGATGATCCCCATGACGTCGAGGCCGAAGCCGAACAGCAGCAGCACCAGCAGCGCGCCGAGGCCGGCTGCGGGCAGGGTGGAGATGATCGTCAGCGGATGGACGATATTTTCGTACAGCATCCCGAGGATGATGTACACGGTGATCAGCGCCGCCACGATCAGCACCGGCGTGCTCGACAGCGACGACTGGAACGCCTGTGCGCTGCCCTGGAAGCTCGCCTGGATCGTGGGCGGCAGGTGCAGCGCGTGCACCGCCGTGTCGATGGCCGTGACGGCCGGGCCGAGCGGCGCGTTGCCCTTGAGGTTGAAGCTCAGGGTGACGGAAGGGAATTGCCCCTGGTGATTGACCGACAGCGGCGCCAGCACCGTCTGCTTCGTGACCAGCTCGCTCAGCGGCACCATCCCCGCGGTCTGCGATTGCACGTAGATCCGCTGCAGCGCCGCCGGACCGCGCTGGTCGCGGGGGGCAACCTCCATGATGACGTAGTACTGGTTCAGGCTGGTGTAGAGCTGTGCGATCGGCCGTTGCCCGAACGCGTCGTACAGCACCGAGTTCGATGGTCGCCGGCGTGATGCCGAGGCGGGAAGCGACGCTGCGGTTGATCGTCATCTCGAGCTGCGGCGCGGCCGACTGCTGATCGCTCGTGAGGTCGGTCACCTGCGGCAGGCGTGACAACGCGTGTTCCACGATCGGCGCCCAGCGGCCGAGCTCGGACAGATCGACGTCCGTCAGCGTGTACTGGTACTGCGTCGCCGTCAGGCGGCCGCCGATATTGATGTCCTGCACCGCCTGCATGAACAAATGCACGCCGATCACGCTCTGCATCGTATGGTCGAGCTGCGCCATGACCGTGGTGATCGGCGCGCGCTGCGCCTGCGGCTTCAGGGCGATGAAGATGCGCCCCTGGTTCTCGGTCGAGGTGGCGCCGCCGGCGCCGATATAGGCACCGACCGACTCGACCGCCGGATTCCGAAGGGCGAGATCGATGACCCGCTGCTGCAGGACGGCCATGCCGGCCGGCGAGACGTCCTCGGCCGCCTCGGTGACGCCGAGGATCAGCCCGGTGTCCTGCTCCGGGAAGAAGCCCTTCGGGATCACGACGAACAGCAATCCCGTCAGCGCCACCGTGCCGAGCATCACCATCAGGGTAACGAACCGATGCCGTACCGCCTTGACCAGGATGCGGTCGTAGCCGGCCAGCAGCGCATCGAAGCACCATTCCAGGCCGCGCGACAGGCGCCCGGGGGGCGCTTCATGCGCTTGCGCGAGCAGGCGTGCGCCCATCATCGGCGTCAGGGTCAGCGACACCAGCGCCGAGACGGCGATCGCGACCGTCACGGTGACGGCGAATTCCTGGAACATGCGCCCGACCATCCCGCTCATCAGCAGCAACGGAATGAACACCGCCACCAGGGAGACGGAGATCGAGAGGATGGTGAAGCCGATCTCACCGGCGCCATCAAGCGCGGCCTGCATCGGCGTCTTGCCCATCTCGATATGCCGGGCGATGTTCTCGACCATGACGATCGCGTCATCAACCACGAAGCCGACGGCGATCGACAGCCCCATCAGCGACAGGTTGTCCAGGCTGTAGCCGAACAGGTACATCACCCCGAAGGTGCCGACGATCGAGACCGGCACCGCGACGGCGGGAATGATCGTCGCCCAGGCGCTGCGCAGGAACAGGAAGATCACGCCCACCACCAGGCCGATGGTGAGCAGCAGGGTGAACTGCACGTCGGCGACCGAGGCGCGGATCGTGGTCGTGCGATCCGAGATCACCGAGAGCCTGATGGTGGGCGGGATCGACGCTTCCAGTTGCGGCAGCGCCTTCTTGATCGCCTGCACAGTGCCGATCACGTTGGCCCCGGGCAGCCGCTGGATCGCGAGCACGATGCCGCGGCGGCCGTTGACCCAGCCCATCAAGGTGCTGTCCTGCGGCCCGATCACCGCCTTGCCGACGTCTTCGAGGCGGATCGGGCCCCCATTGCGATAGGCGATGATCTGGCGGTCCCATTCGGCCGGCGTCAGGATCTGGTCGTCGGTCTGCAAGGTGTAGGCGCGCCTAGTGCCGTACAGGCTGCCTTTGGGCTGATCGACGCTGACGTTGGTCAGCGCGGTGCGCACATCCTCGAGGTCGAGCCCATCTGCCGCGAGCTGGCTCGGGTTGAACTCAAGCCGGATCGCCGGATGCTGCTCGCCACCGATGCCGACCTGCCCGACGCCCGGCACCTGCGAGAGCTTCTGCGCCAGGATGCTCTCGGCGTAGTCGTCGACGGTCGTGATCGGCAGGGTCTTCGAGGTGACGCCGAGCACCAGGATCGGCGCATCGGCCGGGTTCGTTTCGCGGTAGGTGGGCGGCGTCGGCATGTCCTTGGGAAGCTGGCCCGCCGCCGCGTTGATCGCCGTCTGCACCAACTGCGCCGCCGCATTGATGTTGTCGTTCAGCGCGAACTGCAGCATGATCTGGGTGTAGCCCAGCGAACTCGTCGAGGTCATCTGCGTGAGGTACGGAATCTGGCCGAACTGTTTCTCGAGCGGCGTGGCCACCGCGGAGGCCATGGTCTGCGGATCCGCCCCCGGCAGTTCGGCCGTGACGGATATGGTGGGATACGCGACGGAAGGCAGCGCAGCGACCGGCAGCAGCCGATAGGCGGTGCCGCCCAGCAGCACGATCGCGACCATCAGCAAAGATGTTGCGATCGGCCGGCGGATGAATGGGGCTGAGAGACTCACTACAGCATGCCCGCGGCAGCTTCGGTGGAATTCTGCACCTGCGGGTTGCCGGGCGAGACCTCTGCGATCCTGATGCCGTTGCTGAGGCGATACTGCCCGGCCGTGACAACCCGGTCACCGGCCTGCAGGCCACGGCTCACCAAAGCGCGGCCGTCGAGGGTTTCCGCCACCGTCACCGTGCGTTGCTGCACCGTGCCGTCTGCTCGCACCGCGAAAACGAATGGCCCCTGCTGGCCCTGCTGCACCGCGTCGAGCGGCACGCTGATCCCGTGCCGGCGGCCCCCGACGACCAGCCGCACGTTGACGAATTCTCCCGGCCAGAGCGCGCGGGTCCGATTGGGAAAGATCGCCTTCAACTGCACGGTGCCGGAGCTTTGGCTGATCGTGTTGTCCATCAGCAGCAGCGCGCCGGTGCCGAGCTTGCTGCGCCCGTCCTCCCCGTACGCGATTGCGGTCAGCTTTGTCTTCGCCATCGCCTTCTGCACCGCCGGCACGTCCTTCTGCGGCAGGGTGAACACGACCGCGATCGGCTGGATCTGCGTGATCGTCACGATCGGCGTGGTTGCGGCGGGCTGCACGATATTGCCGACATCGACGCGGCGGATCCCGGTCACGCCGTCGATCGGGGAGGTGATCGTGGTGTAGCTGAGCTGTGTCGCCGCGTTGGATATCGCGGCACGATCGGCGGCGACGGCGGCCTCGTCCTCGCTGACGGTGGCCGCCTGGTCGGCGACCTGCTGGCCGGAGGCGAAGCCGCGCCGCAGCAGGGGCACGTAGCGCGCGAGGTTGGCCCGCGCGTTGCCGAGGTTTGCGGTGTCGCGTGCGAGATTCGCCTGCGCCTGCGCGAGCGCCGCCTGGTAGGGCCGCGGGTCGAGCTGGGCGATGAGGCTGCCGGGATGCACCGACCGGCCCTCGACGAAGCCGATCCGTTCGATGGTCCCGGTCACCTGGGCGTGGATGTCCACGACATTGTACGGCATCACCGTACCGATCCCCGTCAGCACGAGCGGGAAATGCGACACCTGGACGGGGGCTGCGACCACCGGAACCGGGGCGGGGAGGGAGGCCTGCGGCGGCCGTGGCGGCTCGACCGCCTGCACGCGCCAGGCTGCCAGCCCGACGGCACAGACGGTCCCGACGGCAAGGCCGACAATCATGCGCTTCGCCTTCATCGCAAGGTCCTATCGGGTTCACGGTCGGTTACGGAGAAACGGCCAGGCGATCGGCGCGCGTGTCTCGTCCCGGCCCGGATATGGGCGCCGGCGCGACGGGTGCGCATTCCCTCTGCTTATTCCCGCATGTCCGCGGCGAATGGTGCTGCCTGCGGGCCTGCGCTACGTTCCGGCCACGCAGGCCCGCAATGTTGCGCGCAGCCAACGGTGTGCCGGGTGGTTGTCCAGCCGGCGATGCCAGATCATGGACAGCCGCACGGGCGGCGCGGGGAACGGCAGCGCGCGCAGGGTCAGCGGACAGATCGCGGCGAGGTCGGCGGCGACCCGCCGCGGCACCACGGCGAGCGCGCTGGAGCCGATCAGCATCAGGATCAGCGAATGCAGCGGCACTCTGGCGGAGACGAACCGGGCCAGGCCGCGTTCGGCGAGCGCGTCGTCGATGAAATGCGTGTCGTCGCCGCTGGAGGTGACGGCGATATGCGGCAGCTCGGCAAACTGCCGGATCGTGAGCTCGGGTCCGGCGGCCACCGGGTTGTCGGCCGCGAGCATCGCGACGTACTCATCCTCGAGCAGGGCGGCGCATTTGAACCGGTCGCCGCCCTCGGTCAGGGTGCTCAGCGCCAGTTCCACGGCACCGCCGTCGAGCTGATCGAGCATGTGCAGCATGCCGAGCGGCCGGACGTCGAGCACCACCGCCGGGGCGAGCGCGGCGACCCGGCGCGCCAGCGCCGGGATGACCGCCCGGGCGGCATAGTTGTTGGCGGCGATCGCGAAGCTGCGTGCCTGCTGCGCCGGATCGAACGCGTCGGGAGCCAGGCTCGCCTCCAGCTCCCGCAGCGCGGCCCGGGTGGGCCCGATCATCCGCTCCGCCCGCGGGGTGGGGCGCATCCCCTCGGGGGTACGCACGAACAGCTCGTCGTCGAGCATGTGGCGCAGCCGCGCCAGTGCGTGGCTCACCGCGGGCTGGCTGAGCCCGAGGCGCCGCCCGGCGCGGGTCAGGTTCTTTTCCTGCATCACCGCGTCGAATACGACCAGGAGATTGAGGTCGAAGGCATTCCAGTTCATGCGCGCCGCCCGTGCCGCCCACCCGTGTCCATCTGGCGGGCTTGTCTGCTCCGTCGCTTCACCCGGTGGGGGTGGCGGATGGTCGCAAGGCCCGGCGGTCATGTGTGCAGGTCCACGAGGGACGCCAGGGGAAGGATGCCACGGTCGCTGGCGCGATGGCGCGCAGCGGGTGGGGACGTCAGAGGCCGCGCTGCGCAACAAGGTGCAGCGCGCCGCCTTGGTGGCGGGATGCCCGCACGATGGGCGCTCCGGCCGAGACGTGGGTGGCGCCGATCCGCCCCTCGCCCACCAGCGCGAAGGCGCCCCAGTAGAACGGGTCCGCCAGCGCGGCCGGCAGGGCGTGCCCGGCGCCGTCAACCATCGTCAGTTGCGCCGCCCGCAACGCCCCCGCCAGGCCGCCTTGCGCACCGGCCGCATAGCGCCGCAACGTCTCGGCGACCAGGAACGCCGAGGCCTGGTCGCTGATCGCCCAATGCGTCACCAGCAGCGACCGCGCCCCGGCGAAGAAGAACGCGCGCGCCAGCGCCGACAGGCTTTCCCCGCCCGGGTGCGCCCCGATCCCGCCCGAGTTGCAGGCCGACAGGATCACCGCGTTGGCGTCGAGGTCGAGCCCCAGCACCTCGCCGGCGGTCAGCAGGGCGCCGTTGGCGCTCGCCGCACCCGCCGGGTCGGAGGTCACGATGGCCGGCTGGCTCTCGCAGCGCAGTTCCGCCGGCAGCAGGGCGTGGGTGGCGAAATGCAGCACCCGGTAGCGCTTGAGGTCGATCCGCGCCACCGCCGCGGTGGTGAAGGCTGGCCCCACGAGCTGGTCGTCCGGCGCGCCGCCGAGCAGCTCGCGCGCCGCGGTCAGCTCGCGCAGCGCGAAGGGCAGCCGCGGCAGGCCGGCAAACAACTGGGCGCTGTCCGCACAGGCCCCGGCGGGAAAGCTGCGCTCGGCCTGCGCCAGGGTCACCGGCACCGGGTCGCCGAAGCCGAACCAGGGCCGCAGCGCGTGCGACCCGCCGACCAGCTTGCGCAGGGCGACGAAATTCGCCGCCGCCGGCACATGCGCGATCGGGAACTGCCGGACCAGCCAGGGCGCCGCCGCCAGATCGTCCGCCCGGCCCGGGCCGGTCAGCAGGATTTCGAACGGGAGCGACAGCAGCGGGCCGGACGGCGCGACGACGAGGTCGGAGGCGCCGGCAAGCCGCCCGGCCACCGGCCCGAGCACGTCGCGGTAGATCGCCGCCGCCCCCGCGATGTCATAGGCGGGCAGAACGCCGTTGTCGTTCGGTTCGATGCTGGCGCGCACCGCCCGGACCAGCCGGCCGATCTGCGCGGTGCCGACCGCCAGCGGGGCGGCCGCGATCCGCCCGTCGCGCAGCAGGAAGGTCCAGCCGCCGCGCGCGGTCAGGGTGATGGCGACGAAGGCCTCGTGCGGATCGAGCGCCTTCAGCACCGCGGCGGCGGGCACCACCTGCTGCACCAGTTGGCGATAATTCGGTGCCGCCGCCTGCAACGCGGAACTCGCCTCCGCGAGGTCCGCCTGGGCCTTGGCGATCGCCGCATCGACCGCGGCGGGGCTTTGCGGCAGGGAGCCGGCCGGCTCGGTCCCGCTGGTCGGGCCACGCGCCAGGGCGTCACGCTGGCGATAGAGCGTATCGAGCCGGACCGCGGCGTCCTGGCGCCGGCGGATCGCCGCCGCGACCAGCGGATTGCGCGCATGGGCGGCGAGCCGTGCCGCCGCCTCGGCGATCTGGCGGCTGGTGACGCTGTCCTGGCCGAGCTCGGCGGTTTCGAACATCTCCGCCCGCAGCGCCTGCCGATGTGCGGGGTCCTGCTGCGCCTCGGTATCCAGGGCGGCGAGGCACGGGGCGAGCAGCTCTGGTCTGGTGCCGATTTCCAGCTCCCGCAGCAGCTTCGTCCCGGCACGGCAGAGCCGCACCGCGCGCCCCGGCTGCCCCTGGCGCAGCGCGTCGGCCGCTTGGAGCAGTTGGGTTTCCGCCACCGGACGGGTCTGCGGCAGGATCTCGCCGAAGCCGGAGACCGCCTGCGCGAGGCCGGACTCGGCCGGGGCCAGCCGTCCCTGCTGCTCGTCGGTGACGGCCGCGGTGCGCACGAGGCGCGCGGTGACCAGCGGCACGTCCATGCCGGTCGCCAGCGCCAGCGCCTGCGCCCGGTCGACGGCGGTCCGCGCCGCCGCAAGGTTGCCCAGGCGGCGTTGGGCCACGGCCTGATAGCGCAGGGTCTCGATCAGCCCCATCAGCGCGGATTGCGCCGTCGGGTCTCCGGACAGCGCTGCGCCCGTCAGGTCCAGGCCCGGACCGGCGGTTGCGACCATGGACCGTGGGGCGGCTGTGGCGGCCACCAGGGTGCCGGCGGGCAACAGGGCGGCGTAGGCGGCCCCGGCCCGGCGCAGCAGCGCCAGCGCCTGCGCGTTCCGGCCCCGGTTGAGCGCGTCCAGCGCGCGGTAGTGCAGCAGGCGGGCGGGCGCGGCGGGATCGGCGGCGAGCGGCGCGAGCGTGCCGGCGCGGCGGAACAAGGCCTCGGCCTCCGGGAAGCGCCCCTGGTCGGAAATCTGCAGCGCCAGGTTCATCAACGGCGCCACGGTGTTCGGGTTGTCGTTGCCCAGCAGCCGTTGTTGCAGGGCGAGCGCGGCCCGGTAGGCGGTCTCGGCGGCGGCGAAGTTCTCCGCCAGGTTGGCGTGCGCCCCGAGCGTCATCAGCCGCTGGTACTGCGCCATGTCACCGGCGCTGAACGCCTGCGCGGCGAGCACGCCGGCGAGCAGGCTGTCCGCCGCCGAGGGCGGCAGGGCGGCGGCGGCGCGCGGCGCCAGGCCGGACAGCACGCCGATCGCCCGCTGCATCACCGGCAGGGTCGGGGTGATGCCGTCGGCGACATAGGTCCGCTCACCCACCGCGGCGACGAGCGCGACCTGCGGCCAGCCGCCGACCCGGCGGGCACAGCGCAGCACCAGCGCCGGCGCCCCGCCCAGGATCGTGGTCGCTGCCGGCGCGCCGCAGGCGAAGCGCTGGTCGAGCTGCACCCGCCATGGGCCGGTCAACGCCAGTGCTTGCAGCGCCTGCGGGGAGGCGGGCGCCGGGCCGGACGCGGCGACCCGCGCCGCCGGCTCGGTCCAGCCGCCGCAGTAGATCTCCGCGCTCTGCGGGCCGGCGCCGGCCAGTTGCACGCAGGACTCGCCCGCGCCGTCGCGGCCGAGCGCGATGCCGGCCCCGCTGCCGGGCGCACCGCCCGCATACTGGGACGGCGCGGGGGCGGCGCAGGCCGCGAGCAGGAGGCACCCCAGCCAGGCGAGGCACCAGCGCATCTCAGTAGTCCACCGCGGCGATATTGGGGGGCACCACGTCCGGGTCGGTCAGCCGGTCGGGCAGCACCGGCGGCGCGCCGAGCACCACGAGGCCGAGCCCCGTGAGCTTCGGCACCGGCGGCAGCCAGCCGGGAAGAAGCTGGACGAGGCTGCCGAAGCTCGCCGTGAACCCGGTCTGCAGCAATGGCGACTGCGGGCAGGATGCGCCGGCGATCTCGCAGCCGTTGAAGGTGTAGGCGGGATTGGGCTGCGGCGTGATCTGCGCGATCAGCGCCGCTCCCGGCGTCGTGTTGCCGGCGACGCTGCCGAACAAGGTGGCGCTGCCGCCCGCCCCCGCGACCAGCAGCCCCCCCGCCGCCAAGGTGCCGGCGGCGGTGCCGCTGCCGAGCAGCAGATCGACCTGCATCCCCGCCGCCTGGAGATCCGCCAGGGTGGCGCTTCCGCCTGTCGCGGGCAAGGCGATCGCCAAGGTGCCGCCGGTACCGACGGTGACGGCTCCGGTCTGGAGGAACCGCGCGTTCCCACCCGTGTCCGCCGCGACCTGCAACAGCACGTCGGAATGGATCGCGCCCGGCGACAGGATGTTGCCGGCGAGCGTCATGGTGCCGACCGAGGACAGCGCGACGGCCGTGCCGCTGATCGGCCCGGCGATGACGAGCGGCCCGGTATCGTTCAGGATCACCGCGCCGGTAGCCGCGAAGGCCCCGAGCGTGCCGATCGCGTTGGCCTCATTCAGCGTCATGGTTGCGGCTTGGCCGCTCAGCGCGCCGACGGCCAGGGTGGCCCCGCTGACCTGGCTGATCGTGCCGGTGGCGTCGAGTTCCAGCCGGCCGACGATGCCGGTGAGGTTCACCGGCTCGTCGAACGTGATGTTGGTCGTATCGAAGCCCGGCAGGCCGGTGATGCTGCCGATCCGCAACACCGCGATGCCGGGTTGCAGGGCGGCGAGGTCGGCGGCGCTGATGACCGGATCGGCGGCCAGGGTCTGTTCGGTGAAACTGGTATCGAGCCCCGGCGTCCGCGGGGCGATTTCCACCGTGCCGCCGGGCGCGATGATCGCCGCGGGTTGCAAGACGAAAAGATTGTCCGCGATCAGGGAGATGCGCCCGCCTTGCGGCACGGCGAGCGCGGTCGGGGTCCCGCCGTTCCCCAGGAAGAGGAAATTGTTGGCATTCGGCGCGCCCACTTCGAGCAGGATGTCATTGGCGGCGACGTCGCCCGCAACGGTCAGATCGAACAGATCGGCCAGTTGGAAATCGCCGGTCGCGCTGAACGGCCCAAGCGTGAAAATTTCGTTGCCGGGATTGGTCAATGTGACCGGTCCGGTCGTACCGCTGAGGGTGCCGACCGTCAGCGGAGCCGTCTGGGTCACGGGCCCGGTCGAGTCCAGCGTGAGGTTCGCGAAGGCCAATCCGCCCTGGTAGAGCGAGCCGGCCAGGGTGATGCTGCCGGCGGTGGTCGTGGCGACGCCGGTGGTCGGATCGGTGGTGGCGCCGAGCACGAGGTTCGGCGTGCCGTTCACGGTCGCCACCGGCAGGTTAGCCACGTCGAGGCCCGGACCGGTCGCGGCCACCGATCCGCCGACCGTCATGGCGAGGCCTGGGGTCGCCGGCGCCAGCTCGATGCTGCCGAAATTGGCTTGCAGGGTCCCGCCGGCACCGAAGCTGAGATTGTCGGTGCGCAGGCCGACCACCGCGTCGGAGGCGGCCGGGAACGTGGCCCCCTGGTTGGCGGTGACGGCCGCATTGACGACGATGCTGCCGCCGGCGCCCGAAGAGAGGAAGACGCCGCCGGTTTGCGAGGCGACCGGGCCATAGAGGGTCATCACGCCGGTTGCATCGGTCTGGGCCGCCGCCATGACGACGTTGCCGGTTGCCGTTACGGCGACCGGCGAGTTGATATTGCCGACGGTGAGATTCCGGCCGGCATCCACGGTGAGCGCGCTCGCCGACACGCTGGCCTGAATGGACAAATCACCGCCGGATTGCAGCGTCAGGCCGTGCGTCACGCTCACCGGGGCGAACACGTCGAGCAGGGTCGTCGCTTGCAGGATGACGTTGGAGAGGGACCCGGCGGCCTCGATCGCGGTGTTGGTCACTGAATTGTATGTTCCGCCGGCAGTGAACGGGATGGTCGGCAACAACCCGTCGAGACTGTTGCTCCCAAAAGCCACGACGTCGAGCGTGCCCGGGTCGAACAGGATCGTTCCCAGATTCCCCAGCGGCGCGCCGAGGTCCACCGTGCCGTCGAAGCCGAGCGTATGTCCGGATACCTCCGCGAACCCGCCATCGCCGCCCAGCGGGCCGCCGCGGGCGCTGATCGCGCCGTCCATCGACGTGTTGTCTGCGGACAAGATGGCGATCCGGCCGCCGTCGCCTTTCACCGTCGCATCGGCCGCGATCCGCGCTCCCCGTGCCACCGTCACGCTCTGCGACGTCATCGCCGGCGTCACGCCCGGACCGCCACGGGCACGGTTGAGTGTCGTACCTAGCGCGATCACGCCGCCTCCGGCGGCGCCGGATGCCTCCAGCCGCGCCGTCGCGGCCAGCGATACGCCGCCATCGGGTGCAATCTCGATCTGCCCGCCCTGCTCGCCCGGCGCCCGGCCGTTGGCCAGCAGGCGGCCCGCGACCACGATCGAGCCGCCGATGCCATTCAGCACGATCTCCCCGGTCCTCGCCCCGACGGTGGGGGCGGCGATCGTTCCCCCCGCGGTCACCAGGTTCTGCACCACCCCGGCGGCTTCGCGGGCGGTCAGTTCGACCACCCCGCCGGCGGCGACGATCGTTCCGCTATTCGTCACCAGTGCGGCGACCGGCTTGCCGTCCGGTCCGACCGGGACCTGCGTCACCGCGCCGTTGACATCGATCGACACCAGCCCGTCGCCATAGAGATCGAGCGCGTAGGTCTTCGCGCCCGCCAGCACGACCCGCCCGAGCCGCGCCGTGATCACCCCCGAATTGGCGACCTGCGGCGCGACCAGGGCGGCGAGTCCGGCATCGCGGACGGTGATATGGCCCTGGTTCTCGATCCGCGCGCCCGGCGCGGCCGGCTGGTCGAACACCATCCGCCCGGCCATGAAATTGCGGTTCGTGATCCCGGCCGCGGTGGCGAGGAACCCGGCCGTGTTGACCTGCGCGCCCTTGTAGAAGGTGATCCCGTCCTGGTTCTGCAGGATGACCTGACCGTTGGCGGTGATGCGCCCGGCAATCTGCGAGGGGTTGGGGCCGACGACCCGGTTCAGGATCGCCGCCTGCGCCGAGGGCTGTTGGAAGTCGACCGACTGGCGCGCGCCGACGTCGAAGCTCTGCCAGTTCACCGCGGCGCGCTGGGTCGCCTGGTCGATGGTGGTGGTGGTCGCGCTCCGGTTGATGCTCGCCGTCCCCGCGACCACGACGCCGCCCATCGGCTGGGCGCCGGGCGCCGGCTGGGCCTGGGCCGGGTGGATCGGCAGCGTCAGGACCAGCACGCCGGTCGCCTGCAGGGCGGTTCCGAGCAGCAGTGCCCGGCGTCCGCGTCGGGCGATCCCCAGCATTCGCACCGGCTGGCTTGCTGCTGGCATGGTCTGCTCCGGGCCGGGCCGTCCAGCCTTGCGCGGGACGCGCATGGGCTCGTGATTGCGCGGGACGCGCATGGGCTCGTGATTGCGCGGGACGCGCATGGGCTCGTGATTACGCGACATTCAGGTGAGGGTCGATAAACATCCGGTGATCGGTCATGCGGCGACGGTCCGGCTGGAGAGGCAGGATGCCGGCGCCGGCCACGCGACGCAGCCTTCCGGACCGGCAGACGCCGGTCCGCTTCCGGTCGGCTCGCGGCGCTGAGTTAGACCGGATACACCAAGGCCGTGGAAATGGTTTTCGACCGCTTTTATTGCGAATTCCGTCGAAAAGAAGCCGGACAGAAGAATGATTCAACCGCAGATGTACGCGGATGCACGCAGATGGACCGAGCGGAGCGAGCGGCCGGCGGCATCCTCGGTCGTCCGAAGTTGGGTGGGATGGCTGCGGCGGCACGGTGCATCTGCGTGCATCCGCGTACATCTGCGGTTGAAATTCCTTGCTTCCTTGCGCCGCCACCGGGCACGGGAAACCAAGCGCGGCCCTCTGCCGCCCGGCCCGACGCCGCCAGCAGGCAACAGGCTTCGCAACAAGAACGTTTTCGACGGATATCCGGAAAGAATGTTGGCCCATGCCTTCTTCCCCCATGTCTTCTGTCTTTGCATTGACGGCCGTCGCTCGTAACAGCTTGGTTGCAGGTGCGCATCCTGCCGGGCGCATCGCTGATCGGGACCCCGGCCGATGCCCACGTTGCACGTGATCGCGATCGGCCGCCTCCGCGCGGCCCCGGAGGCCGCGCTGTTCGCCCGCTACGCCGCGCGCCTCCGCCCTCCCCCGATCCTGACCGAACTCCCCGAGGCGCGCGGCGCGGCCCCGGAGGTGAAACGGCGCGAGGGGGCGGCGCTGCTCGCCGCGCTGCCGGCCGGGGCCTTCGCGGTGGCGCTCGATCCCGGCGGGGCGGCGCCCGACAGCACGGCGTTGGCAGGGTTGCTGGAACGCTGGCTGGCGCTCGGCCGCCCGGTGGCGTTCCTGATCGGCGGCGCGGAGGGGCTGGACGCCACCGTGCTCGCCCGCGCGGACTACGCGCTGTCGCTCGGGCGGCTGACCTGGCCGCATTTCCTGGCGCGCGCGATGCTGGCCGAGCAGCTCTACCGGGCGCGGTCCATCGCCGCCGGCCATCCCTACCATCGGGAGGGCCGCCCGTAGGCCGAACCTACGGTCACTGGAACTGAGGCCGTACTTCCTCGCACAGCAGCCGCAGCGCGGTCATCACCCGGGCGTGCGGGATCTGCCCGCCGGTGTTGATCTCGGCCAGGACGCCGTCGATCCCCAGTTCCTCCCGTACCTCCGCCAGCCGGGTGGCGACGTGTGACGGCGTGCCGATCAGCACGAGGCCGCGGCGCGCTTCCTCGAAGGTGATCTCTTCGAGCACCCTTGCCTGGCGGCCCCGCTCCTCCGCTTCCGCCACGCCGGCACGGCGGGAGCTGTCGGCGAGCAGCGCGCCCTGCGCCCGGTAGTAGTGGATCAGGCTCGCCTCCGCCTCCGCCCGCGCCTGCGCCTCGGTGGCGGCGAGGTAGGCGGGGAAGCGGATGAACACCTGGCCGCGACCGGGGTGGCCCGCTTCCCGCCAGGCGGCGCGGTAGGCGGCGATCATCGGTGCGAGCGAGCTGGCCGGCTCGTGCCGCACGCCGACGAAGACGGGGAAGCCCTGGCGGCCGATCGTTGCACAGCTTGCAGGGCTGGTCGCGGCCACCCGGATCGGCGGGCCGGACGGGCGGAACGGGCGCGGCGTGACGGTCACGGATTTCGAACCGGTAGTAGGTACCGGCGTGGCTGTAGTCGGTGCGGGTCCAGGCGCCTTGCAGGACTTCCAGCACCTCGGCGAAACGGTCGCGGCTTTCCGCGTAGGGCACGCCGTACGCTTCGTAGGTGCGCGCGACGCCGCTGCGGCCCACCCCCAGGATCAGCCGGCCGCGGCTGATCTGGTCGATCGTCGCGGTTTCCTCGGCGAGCCGCAGCGGGTGGCACAGCGGCAGCACCTGCACGCCGATGCCGATCTTCAGCCGCTCGGTGCGCGCGGCGGCCGCGGCGGCGAGGCAGAGCGGCGCGGAGGCCACAGAGCGTTCGGGATCGAAATGCAGCTCGGCCAGCCACACCGCATCGAGCCCCCAGCGCTCCGCCCCGTCGATCAGGTCGAAGCCCTGCGCCAGGGCCGCGCCGTCCGCAGTGGCGCCGAGCGCCGGGAACTCGTGGAAGATGCCGAACTCCATGGAAACGCGCCTCCGCCTTGTTCATTCGTTGTTTGCCGGGCAGTCTGGGGCCGGAGAGGCCGCGGCGCAACGCGGCCCGCGCAAGGGAATACAGGCATGGAAAAGCGCAGGCTGGGCCGCTCGGCCATCACCCTGGCGCCGCTGGCGTTCGGGGCCAACGTGTTCGGCTGGACCGCCGATGCGGCGATGTCGTTCCGGCTGCTCGATCAGTTCCTCGCCGCCGGCTTCGACTTCGTCGATACCGCCGACGTCTATTCGCGTTTCCATCCCGGCAACACGGGTGGCGAGTTGGAGACGATCATCGGCGAATGGCTCGCCGCGCGCGGCGGGCGGGACCGGGTGGTGATCGCCAGCAAATGCGGGATCGAGATGGGGCCGGGGATGAAGGGCCTGTCGCGGCGCTACATCATGCAGGCGGTCGAGGCATCGCTGAAGCGTCTCCAGACCGACTACATCGACCTCTATCAGGCGCATCGCGACGATCCGGAAACGCCGCTGGAGGAGACGCTCGCCGCCTTCGCCGACCTGATCGCCCAGGGCAAGGTGCGCGCGATCGGCGCTTCCAACTACACCGCGCCGCGGCTGGCCGAAGCGCTGGAAACCTCCGCCCGGCTCGGCCTGCCGCGGTTCGAGAGCCTGCAACCGCTGTACAACCTGGTCGAGCGCACTGCATTCGAGGGCGAACTGGAAGCGCTCTGCCTGCGCGAGCAGATCGGCGTGATCCCGTATTATTCCCTGGCGAGCGGCTTCCTGACCGGGAAGTATCGCTCGGCGGCGGACGCGGTGGGCCGCACCCGCGGCTCGCGGGCGGAGAAATACCTGAACCCGAAGGGGCTCGCCGTGCTGGCCGCGCTCGATACGGTGGCGGCGCAAGTGGGGGCGAAGCCGGGGCAGGTGGCGCTCGCCTGGATGATCGCCCGGCCGTCGATCACCGCGCCGATCGCGAGCGCGACCAATCCTGAGCAACTGGCCGAGCTGATGGCCGCGCCGACGATCAAGCTCGATGCGGAGGCGATCGCGCTGATCGACGGGGCAAGCCGATGAGCGCCGCGGACCTGCTGCCCGGTTTCACGCATCGCCGCATCGCCACGGCGGGCGCCGAGATCAACCTCGCGGTCGGCGGGGAAGGCCCGCCGCTGCTGCTGCTGCACGGCAACCCGCTGACCCATGTGGCGTGGCACAAGGTGGCGCCGGAGCTGGCGCGCAGCTTCACCGTGGTGGCGATGGACCTGCGCGGCTACGGCGACAGTTCCAAGCCGGACGGCGGCCCGGATCACGCCGCCTATACGTTCCGCGCCATGGCGCAGGACGGGGTCGAGGTGATGGCGGCGCTGGGGTTCGACCGCTTCGGCGTCGCCGGCCACGACCGCGGCGCGCGGGTCGGCTTCCGCATGGCGTTGGATCATCCGGGCGCGGTCGCAAGGCTGGCGCTGCTCGACATCGTGCCGACGCACCATGTGTTGAGCGCGCCGCCGCTCGGCTGGGCGCTCGAATCCTACCACTGGTTCTTCATGGCGCAGAAGGCGCCGTTCCCGGAACGGCTGATCTGCGCCGACCTCGAGTATTACATCCAGTACAAGCTGAACAAGCAGGGCGTCGGGCTGCAGATTTTCGCCCCCGAGGCGATGGCCGAATACGCCCGCTGCACCACGCGCGAACAGATCCACGCGGTCTGCGAGGACTACCGCGCCACGGTGACGCTCGATTTCGCCATGGACAGCGCCGATTTCGGCCGCAAGCGGATCGAATGTCCGGCCCTGGTGCTGTGGGGCAGCAACAGCCACGTCGGCCGCCACTTCCGCCCGCTGGAAGCCTGGGCGCCGTGGCTGGCGGATTACCGTGGCTGGGCGATCCCGACCGGGCACTACCCGGCCGAACACCGTCCGGACCTGGTGCTGGCGGCGTTCGGGGAGTTCTTCCCCGCCTGATGCCGGGCGGCGGGGGCTCCGGTCAGCGCGGCCCGATCCGCTCGATCCCGCCCATGTAGGGCCGCAGCACCTCGGGGATCCGCACCGAGCCGTCCGCCTGCTGGTGTGTCTCCAGCACCGCGATCAGCGCCCGCCCGACCGCCACGCCCGATCCGTTCAGCGTGTGGACAAACCCCGCCGCTTGCCGTCCGCGCCGCGGAACCGCGCGTTCATCCGCCGCGCCTGGAAGTCGCGGCAGTTGGAGCAGGAGCGAGATCTCCCGCCACGCCTGCTGGCCCGGCAGCCAGACCTCCAGGTCGTAGGTCCGCGCCGCGCCGAACCCGGTATCGCCGGCGCACAGCACCACCCGGCGGAACGGCAGGTCCGAGCGCCCGCAGCACCGCCTCGGCGCAGCGCGGTCATGCGCTCGTGCTCGGCCGCGCTGGCGTCGGGGTGCGGCGATCGAGACCAGCTCCACCTTGCGGAACTGGTGCTGGCGCAGCATCCCGCGCGTGTCGCGCCCGGCCGCGCCGGCTTCGCTGCGGTAGCAGTCGGTCAGCGCGGTCAGCCGCATCGGCAGGCTCGCCTCCGGGCACGATCTCGCCCGGCCACGGTGTTGGTCAGCGGCACCTCGGCGGTCGGGATCAGCCAGCGGCCGTCGGTGGTGCGGAACAGGTCGTCGGCGAATTTCGGCAGCTGCCCGGTGCCGTAGACCGTCGGCGTCGTTGACCAGCGACGGCACCACCATCTCGGTATAGCCGTGCTCGCGCGTGTGCAGGTCGAGCATGAACTGCCCGAGCGCGCGCTCCAGCCGCGCCAGCGCGCCGCGCAGCACGACGAAGCGCGCGCCGGCGAGCTTCGCCGCGGTGGCGAAATCCATCAGCCCCAGCGCCTCGCCCAGCTCGAAATGCTGCTTCGGCGGGAAGCCGAGGTCGCGCGGCGTCGCCGTGCTGCGCCAGCACCATGTTGGCGCGTCTCGTCCGCGCCGTCCGGCACGTCGGGGTCGAGGATGTTGGGCAGCGCCTCCAGCGCGCCGCGGATCGCCGCATCCAGCGCGGCGGCCCGCGGCTTCCAGGCCCTCCATCTCGGCGCGCAGCGCGGTCGCCTCGGCTTCCAGCGCCGCGGTGTCCGCGCCGGCCCGCTTGCCCTGCGCCGATCTCGCGGGCCAGCGCGTTGCGCCGCGCCTGCTTTTCCTGCAGCGCGGTCTGCGCCGCGCGGCGGTCGGCGTCCTGCGCCAGCAGCGCGGCGGAGACCGGCGGCCAGCGCCGCGGCGCGCCATGGCCGCATCGAACGCCGGCGGGATCGGCGCGGATGGCGCGGATGTCATGCATCGGCTCAGACCTCGACCGGCTTCGGTTCGACCATCCGCGCCGTCGAGGATCGGAGATCTCGTACAGCGCGATCAGCGGCAGCGCGAGGCCGATCTGGGTGATCACGTCGGGCGGCGCCAGGATCGCCGCGACCACGAACATCGCCGACATAGGCGTAGCGGCGGAACCGCTTCAGCCCCTTCGACGATGACGATCCCGACCTTGGCCAGCAGCGTCAGCAGCACCGGCAACTGGAAGGTGATGCCGAAGGCGAAGATCAGCTTCATCACCAGGTCGAGATATTCGCTGACACGCGCGGCAGCAGCTCGATCGGCACGCCGCCGCCGCCGGTGTGCGATCTGGAAGCTGGCGAAGAACTTCCAGGCGAACGGAAACACGAAGTAGTAGGCGAGCGCCGCGCCCATCAGGAACAGCACCGGCGTCGCGACCAGGAACGGCAGCAGCGCGCGCTTCTCGCTGCGATACAGGCCCGGGCGCGATGAACAGCCAGAGCTGCGAGGCGATGATCGGGAAGGCGACTGAACGCGGCGCCGAACATCGCCACCTTGATCTTGGTGAAGAACGCCTCGTACAGCTGGGTGTAGATCAGATGCGGCGCGTGCATCGCCCTGGCCTTGCGCAGCACGTCGGCCAGCGGTTCGGCCAGGAAGTAGTAGATGTCGCCGGAGAAGTAGTAGCAGACGCCGAAGGCGATCATGAACGCGCACGATCGACCACATCAGCCGCCGCCGCAGCTCCATCAGGTGCTCGAGCAGCGGCATCGGCTTGTCGTTGATCGGGTCTTCGATCGGTGCGTGCTGGTCCACATGCGGGTCCGGGTGCTCGGGTGGGGCGAGGTCAGCGCGCGCCGCGGGCGGCGATGTCCGGGGGGACGAAGGCGGGCGGGGCGACGCGGGTGGAACGAAAGCGGGCGGCGGCCGGCGCGTCGGGCGTCGTGCCGGCCGCGGTCGGCGGGATGAAGGCCGGCGCCTCGCCGACGCGCTACCGGGTCGGCGTCGTCCGGGCGCGGCATGTCGGCGACCGAGAGCTCGCCGACCGGTTCGGCCTCCGTGCCCCGCGGCGGCTCCGGCCAGCGCGGTCGTCGGTGAAGGTGCCGCGCAGGCTGCCGTCCGGATCGACCGTGGCGCTCCAGCATCGTCGGCGACAGGTCGAGGCTGCGGAATGTCGTCGATCGTGCTCGCGCACGTCCTCGAGATTCGCCTCGCGCACCATCTCGTCCACATGGCTCTGGAACTCGCCGGCCATGCGGCGGGCCTTCTTGATCGCGCCGGTGACTGCCCGGATCGCGACCGGCATGTCCTTCGGCCCGATCAGCGATCAGGGCGACGGCGACAATGACGGCCAGTCTCGGACCAGGCGAAGTCGAACATGGGGGGGATGCGGCTCCGGGCGGCTTGCTAGCAGGAAACGGCGCCGCGGAAACACGCGTAGCGGCGGGGCCGCGGGTGATCGAGCGAAGCTCCGGCGTGCCACTTCTCCCGCAGTGCGGGAGAGGTGAAGCAGCCGCCGCCGCGGCAATTGCCCGCGGCAATCCTTCGGTTCACCCGATTGCCCTGCGGTGGGCCTCAGGCCGGCGGATCGGGCCGCTCGGGAGACGGGGCCCTGGGCTCATCCGCGGCTTCGTCCCCCTCGGGGTCGTCGGCGCTGGCGGGCGCGGACTCGGCGGGCAGCACCGTGGACTCCGTCAGCAGTTCCTCCCGCCGCGGCAGGTCGCGCAGGTCCCGCAGGCCGAAGCGGGTCAGGAAGGCGGGCGTCGTGCCCCACAGGGTGGGCCGGCCCGGCGTGTCCCGCCGGCCGCGCGGGGCGACGAGATCGGCTTCCAGCAGCGCGTCCAGGGTCGACTGGGAGAGGCTGGCGCCGCGGATTTCCTCGATCTCGGCGCGGGTGACGGGCTGGTGCCAGGCGACGATCGCCAGGGTCTCCATCGCCGCGCGGGGCAGGCGGCGGGGGATTTCCACGATCTTGCGCAGTGCCGGGGCGAGGTCGGGCGCGGTGCGGAACTGCACGCCGCCGGCCACCTCCACCAGTTCGACCCCGCGGCCGGCGGTAGCTGGCGCGCAGCGCGGCGAGCACGGCGGCGACATCCGCGCCCTCGGGCAACAGCGCGGCGAGGGTGCGCGGGGGCGACCGGTGCGGCGGCGGCGAAGACCGCGGCCTCGGCCAGGCGCAGCCATTCGGGCGGGACAGGCGCAGGATCGGCTGGCGGCGCGGGCGCGGGATCAGACAGCGGCGCGGGCGCCGACGGTCCCGGGACCGCGACGGCTTCCGGCCCAGGCGCGGGGGGCTCAGGTGCGGGTGGCACGGGCGGCTCAGGCACGGGTGGCGTGGGCGCGGGTGGCGCGGGCGCGGGCGGCGTGTGCGCGGGCGGCGCGGCAGGGTCGCCGGCCGCCGCCTCGGCCGGGGGTGTCGCTGCGGCGACCCCGGCGACGGGGCTGCGGGTCGGGGGATCGTTCATGTCCGACCTTCCACCGGCACGGCCGGGCGCAGCAGCACCGGGCCGAACGGACGCTCCTGGTCGCAGCCGCGCCGCACCGTCGCGCGCCAGTTCCAGCCCGGCGAGCAGGGTGCTCGCCAGCGCGGCCCGCCGTTCGGTGGCGGTGGCGGCGAAGTCGGGGAGGAAGCGCTCCAGGCTCGCCCCGTCGGGCAGGCTGCCCAGCAGCGCACGCAGCCGGCCGAGCGCGTCCTGCACCGTCCAGACGGTCAGCGGGCGCGGCCGGTAGCGCCGCTGTGCCGCCGCCCCGTCGCAGCGCCGCGAGATAGGCCCGCAGCAGCCCCGGCATTCCGAGCAGCAGGCCGGAGCGGTCGATCTCCGTATGATCCTCCGGCGCGCCGCGCGCGAACACGTCCTGGCCCAGCACCGGCCGCGCGCCCAGCCACTGCGCCGCCGCCGCGCATCGCCAGCAGGTCGGCCAGGCGGGCCGCCAGGACGCCGGCCGCATCCTCGGCTTCCTCCGCCGCGTCGGTGCCGGCAGGCAGCAGCAGGCGCGATTTCAGCCAGGTGAGCCAGGCGGCCATCACCAGCCAGTCGGCGGCAAGTTCCAGCCGCACCCGCCGTGCGCCCCTCGATCACCGCCAGATACTGTTCGACCAGGGCCAGGATGGAGATGCGCGCGAGGTCGACCTTCTGCGCCCGGGCGAGTTCCAGCAGCAGGTCGAGCGGCCCCTCGAAGCCGTCGAGGTGCAGGATCAGCCCCCGGCGGCTTCCACCGTGACCGGTGTGTCCGCGCCGACGACCGGCACGGTCACCGGGGGCTGCCGGCATCGGCCGGTCGGGATCGGCGCTCCCGACGCAGGCTCGGCCGCCCGCGGTCCGGCCTGGGTCAGAGAAATTGTTCATGCATCGGCGGGCCCATGTGGTGGCCCGTCAGCCCAAGCACCAGCCGCAGCGCCCAGGGCAGCACCCGGCCCAGCGCGGCCCGGAACGGATCGAACCGGATGCCGAACTCGCCGAGCAGTGCCGGCAGCAGGAACACGACCAGCAGCACGATCACGATCCCCGCCCGTTCCAGCCGCGCCCAGACCCGGGCCAGCGCCAGCGGCAGCAGCCCGACCGCGATCCGCCCGCCGTCCAGCGGCGGGATCGGCAGCAGGTTGAACAGGCCGAGCACCAGATTGTAGAGGATGAACGGGACCAGGAAGGCGCTGAGTATCGGGTGGGCGGCGGCGGCGCGATCCAGGTAGGCGAACACGCCCGGCAACAGCTCCGGGCGCGCGCGGCAGCAGCAGCGCGCCCAGCGATGGCCAGCAGGAAGTTCATCGCCGGCCCGGCCGCCGCCACCACCATCATGCCGCGCCGCGGATCGCGGAACTTCCACGCCGCCACCGGCACCGGCTTCGCCCAGCCGAACATGAACATCACCCGCCCGAACGTCAGCAACTGGCCGACCAGCAGCACGCCCGGGCAGCAGCAGGGTGCCCACCGGATCGATATGGCGCAGCGGATTGAGCGACAGGCGGTGCGCATCGCGCGCGGTGGTGTCGCCCAGCGCCAGCGCGGCGTAGCCGTGCGCCGCCTCGTGCAGGGTGATGGCGAGGATGGCGGCGATCGCCGCCAGCGCGATCGTCCCGATGGTGTCGATCACGCGAGCAACCGATCCCGCTCGGCGCCGAGCGCGTCGGGGTCGAGCGGGCGGCGGCTTGCGGCGGCGCGGCGGCGCGCCGCGGCCAGCCGGGCGGCGGCCTGGGGCGTCAGCTCCGGGCAGGCGGCGAGCAGCGTCGCGGTCGGCGCGTACTCCCCGCTGCAATAGAGCGCGACGTCGCAGCCGGCGGCGAGCGCGGCTCGGGCCAGGTCTTCCGGCGCGCCGGTCAGCGCGCGCATGGCGAGATCGTCGGTCACCAACGCTCCTTCAAAGCCGATCCTGCCGCGGATGATCCGCCCGATCACCGCCGGGGACAGGGTGGCCGGCAGCGTCGGGTCCCAGGCGGGGAACAGGATATGCGCTGTCATGGCCCAGGGCAGGTCCGCGTTCAAGGCAAAGGGCAGCAGGTCGGGTTCCGGGTCGGGCGCGCGTGACCACGGGAAGGGCGAGGTGGCTGTCGGCGGTGGCGCGGCCGTGGCCGGGGATGTGCTTGGCGACCGGGATCACGCCGGCGGCGAGCAGGCCTTCGGCCATCGCGCGGCCCAGGCGGCCACGGCGTTGCGGGTCGGGGCCGAAGGCACGGTCGCCGATCACGGCGGAGGCACCGGGGACGGCGCGATCCAGCACCGGGGCGGTGACGATGTCGAAGCCGGCCGGCGCCGGCCTCGGCGCCGATCAGGGCGCCGTGCAGCCAGGCGGCGCGGGTGGCGGCCTCGGGGGTGGCGGCGTAGCGGGCGCCGATGGCCGCGACGGCGGGGTGGGCGCGCCAGTGCGGGGGGCGGAGACGGGCGACCCTGCCGCCTTCCTGATCCAGCATCAGGTGGGCTTCGGGGGCGAGGACGGCGCGCAGGGCGGCGATGAGGGCGGCGAGTTGCGGCGGGTCCTGGATGTTGCGGGCGAACAGGATCACCCCGACGGGCGGGTGGGCGCGGAGCAGCGCGGTTTCCTCGGGCCGGAGGGTGGGGCCGGCGAGGCCGACGATGGCGGCTTGCATGGGCGGGCGAGGGGAGTTGGGGTGAGGAGGCACCGGGGTGCGGCTCTTGGGGCGTAGGCGCCGGGCGCGATTTCGGAGGCGTAGCATGGCGGGGCGGGGGCGGCGACAGGCCGGGGGAGCGCGTGGTGCAATTAGCCGTTGCTGCCTTGTCACCCGGGGGGCACTCGGCCTTACTCCTACCAGTAAAGTAAGGAGACGGGCATGCGCATCACGTCGAAGGTCCAGGTCACGATCCCGGCTGAAATCCGCGAACAGGCCGGCCCGATGCCGCACACCGAGGTCGATTTCGAGTTTGACGGCAAGGTCGTACGGATTGTCCCGTCCGCCCGGGGGCGCAAGGAGAGCCGAGGCGCGCGCCTGGTTGCCCATTTGCGGGGACGCGGCGATGTCGCGATGACGACCGAGGCCATCATGGCGCTGACCCGGGGCGACTGAGTGACCGCCGTTCTGATCGACAGCGACGTCCTGCTCGATCTCATGACCGAGGATCCGGATTGGTTCGCCTGGTCGGCGGCGGCGGTGGCAAACGCGGCCGATCGCGCGCGCCTGGTGATCAACGCGATCGTCTATGCCGAGGTCTCGGTCCGCTATGCGCGCATCGAGGACCTGGAAGCGGCGCTGCCGAATGCGATGATCGAACGCGAGACGATTCCCTGTGCGGCGGCCTTTCTGGCGGGAAAAGTATTCCTGGCCTATCGGCAGCGCGGCGGGACGAAACAATCGCCGCTGCCGGATTTCTTGATCGGTGCCCATGCCGCGATCGCGGGCTACCGGTTGTTGACGCGTGATGCGGCGCGGTACCGGACTTATTTTCCGGGCCTTCGGATGATCTCGCCAGCCTGAGGGCGTGCCGTGGCGCGACGACGGTCTTCGTGGCCCGACGCGGTGTCTCGCCGCGGGAGGGAGCCGGGGCCGGTGCGCAAGGCATGCTTCAATTTCAGCACGGGGCAGAAAGGCGAGGATGCTCGGGGTCGTAGAGGGTCCCTCGCCCTCCGCGGCCGGATGCGGCCCCTGGCACGGCGATCCGGCGCGAGCTGCGCGCGGGGTGGGGCTTCGGTTGGCGGGGCAGCGGCCGTGCGGCCTCGGTGGGCCGCGGGTCGGTTGGAGGGGAGGCACTTGCGTGAACCAGGCTCCGACTCTCTGCAACCTCGATCTTCCTCGCCTTTCTTCTCCGTGTTGAAATCGAAGCTTGCCCGCCGCCCGGGACCCGCGGGCCGACGTACCTGGCGCCTGCCTGTAGAGCCTGCGCGCGGAACAGCGGTCGGTCGCCGATATCGAGGTCTGGTTCAGGCAGGCCAGTCTGGCCGGCGAACAGACGGGGGAGTGCTGATCGTTACCGGCAGGGCCGGTCTTGCCTGCAATCACGTGGTGACCGACGCCGCGCTGGTCTCGGACGATGCGGAGGTCTGGGTGGGCGTCGTGCTCGCGCGGCGGTTCGGCGTACGCATCTGGCAGGCATCGCACCCGGCCGCGCCAACCGGAGCCAATCGTTTCGATGGAAATCCAATACCATACTCGGAATGAAATGCGACGACGGTGCGGGCGTTCCTGTCCGGCACCCCGCCAGTGGTACCGTCCGCAATAGTCGAGGCTCCCAGCAACACCGCGCTGAATGCGGTGGTTGCCCCGCTGATCGCCACGCTTCCTCCGGCCAAGCTTGCCGCGCGGAAGGCGCGGTTCGCGACCGATTCCCAGGTGCCGGCGGAGCAGGACCGCGCCCTGCTGCCGACCGGTCGCGCCTTTCATGGACAGACGACGCTTATCGCCGCGGAACGGGTCGCGCTGCGCGGCGTCTTCGGGCGGCTCGTGCTGGCGACATAGGCGCGGCGGGCGCGACGGAGCAGCTTCGGGCGCCGCGGGCATGGGGTTGGCTGGAAACGGGCGCCTGTGCAATCGCGAGGTGGTCGCCTTAAGCGCGTGGCCACGATCCGCGATCGGTGAGGCGGCCTCGACCAGGACGAGGCGTGTACTCCACGCGGCAGGACGTCTTTATGTCGTTAAGGGTTGAGTAAGGACTTCGCGGCACCATCGGTCATTGATGGATCGTGCCGTTCGTCTCTCTCGCAACAACAAGATAGACCCGATATCAGAACGTCCCGGAATGCCTCGACACATCGCGCGTCCGCCGCCCCTACCCGCCGAGCCTGAGGGAGCGATCGACCGGGAAAGCCGGGGCGCACCCCATCCGGGAGGTCGGCTTCCGTTCCGTCGATCACGTCCCGCCCAGCGGTGCTACCTCCGCGGCCTGGCCCGGCTGTCTCAGCCGCAACCCGTGGAGACCCTCGGCGGATGACGGATCCCGACCTGGCCGTCGGGCGGCCCGCCGCCGGCGCGGCGCGAGCGTCGGCTGCGCCGAAGCGCGTCGCCAAGGCCGCAATCGTCGCGCGCTGGATCGGCGCCTCGCTGCTGGTAGCCGCAGTCCTAGCCGCCGCGGGCGAGGTTTGGTCGAGCCAGTCGCTGCAAATGGCGATATTATCCATAAATATCCAGTATAACCTACTGATGGCGAGCGCGGCGCATAACTTTCCGTTTCTGACAGGAGGGATTCTATTCTTCGCCTCGATGCTCTCGGGCATGGTGTTTGTGGGTTTCTGGAATGCCCTGGCGGTGCTTGGTTACTACATGATGGGTCAGCAAGTTTATCACTGGTGGAGCGGAAGAGAGCATGGGTTTCAGCCGGAGGGGCAGGATGAACCACGCGTGAAAGCACCAGCCCGCCGCCGCCGATGGTGGCACTGGCTCCTGGCTGGTCTGTTGTTTAGCAGCGCCTGGCAGCAAGAAGGATTTTGGATGGCCTGTGTTATCACAATGCTGATTCGGATGTCGTTCATCGCTCCCGATCTTTGGCGTCGCTCCGGGCAGCCGAGGAACTCCCGCAAGCTGCCTGCCGCACGCGTCATCGCAGCGCGACCTCGTGGACGAACTACATGAGCAGTGCAGTGACGTTACAGGACGTGACAGAGCTCTTCTACCGCATTCTCCCCGCCCTTGAACGGAACCGGTCCGGAAGATATCTTCCACTCATAGAGATCGCGCCCGAACAGATCCGCGCTGCCCGCGCGCTCCTGCGCCTCGAACAGACCGACCTCGCCCGCCCGGCCCACGTGTCCGTGATCACCATCCGCCGCCTCGAAGCGGGGCGCGGGCGTAAGCGGGTCACCCAGGTCACGCGCAACGGCGTGCACCGGGCCTTGGAAGCGGCCGACGCAAGCTTTAACGTATTCCGCGCCATCAGCCTGCGCAGCGCGGAACGGCAGCAAGACCGCGACCTGTTCACCGACGCTGACTTCACCAACGAGAACGGCCTGCCCCCGTGATCGTCGTTGCCAGTTCGGCCCTGGCCGCAATCCTGCGGCGCGCGCCGGAGGCAGACGCCTTCCTGCGCATCATCGCCGCAGCGGACCGCTGCCTGCTCGCATCCATCAGCCTGGTTGAGACCAGCCTGGCACCCGCCGACTGCCGCGGCGACGCGCGCTCCCGGACCGAGCGCGACGCGCTGGTCGCCCAGGCCGGGATGGAGGTGGTCCGGCAGGACGCGGTGCCGGCGCAAGCGGCAAGGGACACCACTCCGTTATGGCAAGAGGCGCCCCCCGCCGGACTCACTCGCGGCGCCGGCGCGTCCCTACGCTCTGGCGAAGGCGCGCGACCTGCCCCTGCTGTACAAGGGCGCGGGCGTCCCGGCCGCCGATCTCGCCACGGCCGGCTGGTACGGCAGGGGCCACGCAGCCGGACCGCGCGGGTCAGGACCCCACGCGCCGGCTGACGCGGCCGGATCAGAACGGCGTCACGTCGCACGCCGCCCCGGCGGCGCGCATCCGGGTGCAGAACCCGCGCGCCTGGGCGGGGCTCGTGAAACCCGCGGTGCGCACGCGCCACCACACCCGGCCGGCCACGGTGGCCTGCGCGAGGATGAGCTGACGGCCGGCGAGCAGGCCCGGCGCGCGCCGGCGCAGCGCCTGCCACTCCGCCTCGGCTGCGGCGCGGGTGGGCAGGGCGGCGAGTTGCACGGTGGTGCCCCCGCCGGCGGCCGGGCGCGCCGGCGGCGTCGGGGCCGGCTGGCTCGCGCCGCGGGGAAGGACGGTCGTGGCCGGCAGGGCGGCGGTCTGCTCCGCCGCGGCGGGCGGGGGCTGGAACGCAGGCGGCAGCGGCAGATCGGACGCCGCGGCACCGGTCGGCGTCGCGACCGATCCGGTCGTGGCCGCCCCGCCCGGTCCCGCCCCGCTCGGACCCGTCCCGCCCGAAGCCGCCCCCTCGGGAACCGCGGTCGCGCCCGGCGCCCGCAGCGCCTGCAGATCCGGCCGCTCCGGGCCCGGCATCAGGCTGCCCTGGCCGGCGTCGCGCCCATCGGTGGAATGATCGAAGATCGCCTGATCCGCCCCGGGCACCGTCAGCCCGCCCGGGTTCGCGGGCTTCACCCGCACCGGCCCGGCCGGCGCCGCGATCACCGGCACGCTGCTGCCGCCCCCGCTGGTGCCGCCGGACAGCGACCAGACCCCGATCAGCACCAGCAGCGCCCCCCCGAGCCCGGCTGCGATCAGCGCCAGCCGGCGGGTCGCGGGGTCCATGCCGCGCGCGCGGGGAACCCGGTAGGCGGGAGTACGGAGGGGGATGTCGTCGGACACGGAACGCCTCGCTTTCGCGCAACCATTGGGCGGGGCGGCTTGCGGTCAGCGCATCTCTTCGACCGGGGCCACCCCCATCACGGCAAGGCCGGAGCGGATCACCACCGCCGTCGCCGCCACCAGCGCGAGCCGGGCGAGGGTTTCCGGCCCCCGTTCGGCTTGCAGGAAGCGCAGCGCCGCATCGTCCTTGCCTCGGTTCCACAGCATATGAAAATCGGCGGCCAAGTCATAGAGAAAAAACGCAATACGATGCGGTTCACGGGCCAGGGCGGCGGCTTCCACCGTGCGCGGCCAGGACGCCAGGCGGCGGATCACGGCGAATTCCGGATCGGCGGTCAGGCTGTCCAGCGCCACCACCGCCAGGGCTGCATCGGCGGTCGCCGCGGCGCCGAACATCTCCGCCCCGGCGCGCAGGACGGAGCGGCAGCGGGCGTGCGCGTACTGCACGTAGAACACCGGGTTGTCGCGGGTCTGCGCGAGCACCGCATCGAGGTCGAACTCCATCTGCGCGTCCGCCTTGCGGGTCAGCATGGTGAAGCGCACCGCGTCCTTGCCGACTTCGTCGATCAGATCGCGCAACGTCACGTAACTGCCGGCGCGCTTGGACATGCGCACCGGCACGCCGGCGCGCACCACATGCACGATCTGGCACAGCACCGCCTCCAGCGCCGCGCCGCCGTGCGAGACGGCGGCGACGGCGGCCTTCAGCCGCGACACGTAGCCGCCGTGATCGGCGCCGAGCACGTCGATCAGCAGCTTGAACCCGCGGTCGATCTTGTCGGCGTGGTAGGCGATGTCGTTGGTGAAATACGTGTTCGACCCGTCCGACTTGCGCAGCGGCCGATCGACGTCGTCGCCGAATTGCGTGGCGCGGAACAAGGTCTGCGGGCGCGGTTCCCAGTCGTCCGGGGTCTTGCCCTTGGGCGGTTCCAGCACGCCCTCGTAGATCAGCCCGTCGCTGCGCAGCCGTTCGATCAGCGCATCGGCCGCCCCCGTTTCCACCAGCGCGCGTTCGGAGGTGAACACGTCCTGCGCCACGCCGAGGGCGGCCAGGTCTTCCCGCACCGCGCGCATCATCGCGGCGATGGTATGATCGCGGACGATATCGATCCAGCGTTCCGGTGCGGCGATCCCGCCCGCCTCGGTCGCGAGCGCGGTCCCGTGTGCGGCGGCAAGTTCGGCGCCGACCGCCACCAGGTAGTCGCCGCGGTATTGCAGCCCGCCCGGCACCTCGGCGGCGAATTCCTCCTCCGACAACGGCGTGCCGATCGCTTGCAGGTAGCGCCAGTAGGCGGCCCAGGCGAGCGCGGTGACCTGCGTGCCGGCGTCGTTGATGTAGTATTCCTTGGTCACCGCGTAGCCCGCCTTGGCGAGCAGGTTGGCGAGCGCATCGCCCACCACGGCACCGCGACAATGTCCGATGTGCATCGGCCCGGTCGGGTTGGCGGAGACGTATTCGACGTTGACCGGCAGGTTCCCGCCGCTCGTGCTGTCGCCGTAGGCAACGCCGGCCCCCAGGATCGCCGGCAGCACCGCGCGCAGCGTATCCGGACGCAGGCGGAGGTTGACGAAACCGGGGCCGGCGGTGGCGGCCTCGGCGATCTCCGGAACGCCGCCCACGGGGGCGGCGAGCGCTTCGGCGAGCGCGGCGGCCAGCTCCGCCGGTTTGCGGCGCGCGATCTTGGCCGCGACCATCGCGGCGTTGGTCGCCATGTCGCCATGCGCGGGGTCGCGCGCGGGGGAAACCTCCACCCGGGCGGCGATGTCGTCCGGCAGGTCGGGCAGGATCCGGTGCAGCGCATCGAGCACGCGCACGCGCATGTGCGCAAAAAGATCGGTCATCGAAACATATCCCCTTGGCGGCGCAACTGTCGCAGCGCCGTGCTCATCCGGTTACCGACAGATCGGTCAGCCGTCGGTATTCGTCCATCGCGTAACGGTCGGTCATGCCGGCCACGTAATCGCCCACCGTGGTCGCGGCCCGCGCCGCACCGGCTTCCCCGGCGCGGGCGCGCCAGTCGTCCGGCAGCAGGGATGGGTCGGCCAGCAGCAGGCGATACAGCTCCCCGGTCAGCCGGCGCGCTTTGCTGGTCATGCGGTTCACCCGCCAGTGGTGGTACATGCGTGCGTAGAGGAAATCCTTGATCGCCTGGTTCGCCTCGGCCATCTTTTCGCTGAACCCTACCACTTTGCGCTTCGATCGTCGGATCGCGTCGGCGTCCTGCGGCGCGAGCTTGACCAGGCGGCGCTGCGTCTCGGCGATCACGTCGCTCACCAGCGCATCGATCACGCGGCGGATCGTCTCGAAGCGCAGCCGCGGCGGGGGCACGTCCAGGCTGGACTGGCGGGCGGCGGCGAGCGCCTCGGCCACCACCGGCAGGTGGCCGATCTCCTCGACGCCGAACAGCCGCGCGCGCAGCCCGTCGTCCAGATCATGGCTGTGGTAGGCGATGTCGTCGGCGAGCGCGGCCACCTGCGCCTCCGCCCCTGCGTGGGTGCCGAGGTCGAGCTTCTGGCGCGTGTCGTATTCGGCGATATAGGCGGGCGGCTTCGGCAGCGGGCCGTTGTGCTTGACCAGGCCCTCCAAGGTTTCCCACGTCAGGTTGAGGCCGTCGAAGGCGGCGTAGCGGGCTTCCAGCATGGTCACCACGCGCAGGCTCTGCGCGTTGTGGTCGAAGCCGCCGAACGGCTTCATCGCCAGGTTCAGCGCTTCCTCCCCCGCGTGGCCGAACGGCGGGTGGCCGAGGTCGTGGGCCAGCGCCACGGCTTCCGTCAGGTCTTCGTCGAGGCCGAGCGCGCGGGCGATGGAGCGGGCGATCTGCGCCACCTCGATCGAATGCGTCAGGCGGGTGCGGAAGAAATCGCCCTCGTGGTTGACGAAGACCTGGGTCTTGTACTGGAGGCGGCGGAAGGCGGTGGAGTGGATCACCCGGTCGCGGTCGCGCTGGTAGGGGGAGCGGGTGGGCGCCTCCGGCTCGTGATGCAGCCGCCCGCGCGAGGTGGCGGGGTGGACGGCGTAGGGGGCGGTGGCGGATGGGGTCATGGCCGGGCGCGCCGGTCCCGCCGGGTGCGGGCGGGGCGGTCGGCGGCCTGGCGGGGGGAGGGCGGAGGGACGCGCATGCCGGCGGGCTTACACCGCGCGGGGTGGTGCTTCAATTCGGACCGGTGCGGTGCTATCTAGGGGCCATGGACACCGCACCCGCTTTCGCGCTGACCGAGCGCGCCGCCGCCCGTATCGCCGAGATCGCCGGCGCCCAGGCCGCCCCCGGGGGGGAGGCCCCGGCATTACGAGTGGCCGTGCTGGCGGGGGGGTGCAGCGGGTTCCAGTACCGGTTCGACCTGGAGACGGCGGCGCAGGCGGACGATCTGGTGATCGCGCGCGGGGGGGCTCGGGTGGTGGTGGATCCGGCGAGTCTGGACCTGCTGGCCGGGTCGGAGTTGGATTACACGGACGAGCTGATGGGGAGCCATTTCGCGGTGCGGAACCCGAATGCGACATCGGCTTGCGGGTGCGGGACGAGTTTTTCGGTGGAGTGAGGGGGCGCGGGTCGGCGATTGATCGTATGCTGGCTTGGGCCGGCAGGTTACCGCCCCGCCCGCGGACGACCGCTGGGTTTCCGCAATGAGGAATTCTCTTGCGATGACCGACACCACCGAGCGCACCGCCGCCCCGGCCGAATGGCTGGAAGCCCTGGCCAGAAGCGAGGCCGACCTTGCGGCCGGGCGGATCGTGCCTGGCGAGGCGGTTCACCGCGAACTGCAGGACAGCATCGCCCGGCTTGAGGCGAAGGTCGCGGTGCGGCAGCGCGAAGCGACCGCCCGCCGTTGACCGGCAGTTCAGCGGCATCGGCAGCCATGTCCGGACCATGACATTTGGCGGACACCGGGGGGTGATCGCTCGTGGTCAGGGGGACGCGTTCACCCGGCCGCAAAGCGTGCTGCCGGCGATCGTGGATGAGGTGATGGCCAGGCTCTCGACCCTCCTGGAATGAGCGGAGGGACTGCCCGTGCCGGCTTTCGATCGGCGGGCGTTCCTGAGAGAGCTCGGCAGATCGTCGTGGATTTCCTCGGCCATGAGGTTTGCCGGAGCGGTCGCTTGCGGCCGGGGCGCGGTGCGGCACGGGCACCGCTTCGTTGCCACGTCGCGCCTGCCCGACGGGCTGGGGAGAGCGTTGACACGCGCTCTTGCGACAGGCTGGAACGCCGGGCCGGGTGCGCCTATCTTGTTGCCATGAACACCACCCCACCCCGCGCCGCGCTGGCAGGCGAAGCCGTCGCGTCCCGCGACCGGCGGCTTGCCGCCGCGCGGTTGCAGGAGATCGAGGGCAACCCGCTCGACGCCGCCGACCTCGCCATGTTCGAGATGTTCGAGCGCGAAGGCTGGCCGCACGAGCGCCGCCGCGCCTACATCCTTGCCGGGGCCGCCAAGCTGGCGGCGGAGTGAGCGAGGCCGATCCCTACACCTATCCCGGCTCGACCGTCCTACGGAACAAGCTGGGCCTCAGCGACGCGGTGCAGCTTGACCGCCTGGAGCGGCGACTTGTCACCCAGCGGGCTGCCGAAGGCATCCCGGTCGGGGGCTTCGACCTCGGCCACCTTCGCGCCATTCACCGGCACCTTTTCCAAGACGTTTATGATTGGGCGGGCGCGCTCCGCACCGTGGAGATTGCCAAGGGCGAGCATCAGTTTCAATTTCGCCGGTTCATCGAAACCGGCATGCAGGACGTTCACCAGCGCCTTGCCCGCGCCGCCTTCCTGCGTGGCTTGAACCGGGCGGACTTCGCCACGGCGGCCGGGCGGATCATGGGCGACGTGAACTATGTCCACCCCTTCCGCGAGGGGAACGGACGGACCCAGCTTTTCTATCTGGCACAGTTGGCGGAGCAGGCCGGGCACAAGCTCGACCTTGCCCGGATGGACCCGCAGGGCTGGATTGTCGCGTCCCGTGCCGCGCATGGGGGCGATTACGCCCCCATGTCGGCCGAGATTCGCCGCGCCCTTGCCCGCCGCCGGTAACTCGCCGGGACAAGGGCCGCCAAGTTCCCGCCTCGGTTTCGGCCAGGGAGTCAGAGAGTGCGTTGACATGCGCTCTTGCGACAGGCTGGAACGCCGGGCCGGGTGCGCCTAGTCTCTTGCCATGACCGACACACCTGCATCGTTGGACGCGCCGCCGGGTTGGGCCGAGGCCCTTGACCGGAGCCTGGCGGAGCTTGCCGCCGGGGTTCCGACTGTGCCGAGCGAGGTGGTGCACCGCGAACTGCAGGAAAGCATTGCTCGCCTGGAAGCGAAGCGGGCGGGGGCCCTGGAGCGCAAAGCGACTTCGCGTCGTTGATCGAATACGCGCCGAGGGCGCGACGCTCAAGGAATTGGCCAAGAGCTGCAACGTGGGCCGTTCGACGATTTCAAGGTTGGCGACATGCAACACGAGATGAATTCAGACGAGCTTGGGGACAAGGGCGAACACCGGTTCCCGGAACTCTGTGTGGATGCTGGATTGGTCTGCAACAAAGTTGGGCGTGATCGGACAGGTTGGGATTTCATCGTAGAGTTCCCGTTTTCATCACCAACGGCCCAAAACTTCTTAGATCAACGGCTTCAGCCGCCTGAATGTCGGGCGCAAATAAAAACCGTGTGGAGTAGAAGCCGAAACGTAAAGCTAAGACTGTCGTCGGCTGAACGGTTAGCAAAGCATCCCCAGCTAGCATGTATCTTCGTTATGGTCGTCCGCGAAAATGACATCAAATTCGATAGCATATACTGCATCCATGTCATCGACGAGGTTTTGTCAGATATTTTGAAGAGCCTTCGTCAATGCCAGGCCACGGATGCTACGAAGGTCAACAAGACGACGATCAGCTTCAACTACATGGCAGTGGGCAAAAGGATTCCCGCTTCAGGGACGGCTTTGAAGGAATTTATAAAGGTAGCTTGGGGCGCAGACGGAAACACATACAGCCAAAAGAAAAACGATCAGATTGCCAATCTCGGATTTACCGGGCATCGGTATTTAGGTCGCTTCACTCTCGTTGCGGGTAACGAACGAGAGATAGCCGATGTTATGCTTGGTCTGAAAAAGGGAAAGGCTAAAGGATTTGAGGTGAACGAAATGCGGTGGGGAATCCCTCTTCCGCACGTCAAGAGCGCCGAGACAGAGATATTGATAACACCGAAGCCGCACCCAGCGGAAATTATATTGCGCTGTGCCTCTTTGGGAGAAACGGTCAGCCTGAAGGTAAATATTGTAGTGCCAGCAATTCCGCCAGTGTCGGATAAGAGCTATATGAAAAGCCGAATGTTCAACAGGTTCCTAGAATTTACCATCGAACGCGACGAGTCTGGTTGCTCGATTGGGGTGGAACCAAAAGAGTCTCAGCTTCTCCTGCTAAGCGAGCACATCGCCCTGAACAAAACGATGAGAATATTCTTTAGTGGGCGGGGGAACATGGAGCTACGGAACGGAAGGAGGCGCATCAATTTCGGTGCGTTTGACAGTGCGTCGCCCAAAGAGGGAGCAGACTACCTTGCTTTTAACCGCGAGATACTGAGTGAGATTAAGGCCATCGTGAATCAAGCGGGCGATGACGACGTCCTTTTTTCTATCGATAATGTCAATTCCCAACTCGGAGCAATCAGATACGTGCACGACCTGATTGCCAATCCGAGTAGCTCTAGCACCGCTTCGGTCAACATAATTCCTACCAAGGAATTTCCGGACAACTTGTCAGAGGTCGAAACGCTCATAATAGGCCTAATCGAATTCCATGATGCAGCGATTGCGTTCTGCGCAATTGGCGTGGCGACGATATCCGGAGATTCTGCCCTAAAGACAATCAAGGTCAGTCAGATGAAGCTCAGACAGGTCAGCGTCATTGATCTTGAGCCTTCAGCCTTCGAGGAGTTCCGAAAGGACATGGAGGCCGAAACAGGGCTTAACTTGGTTATGCAACTTGGGGCGACCGGGATACGGGTCACGCCGAAAATCTCCGAATTCCACGGCCTGACATGAAAAGGCTCGCCGGCTGCTTCCGGACAAGTCCCGAACAGCTCCACTGTATCGGTCGCAACTCTCCGCAAGTGAGCGAAGGCGGGGGCCTACATCGCCAGTTGCGACGAACCGACTTGATAGCATCTCCTGAGGCATACGGCGGTGCCATGTGGCGGCCTCGGATTAGTGCGTGATGATTCCGGATGCCGCGCCTTGACGTCGTCCGGCAGGTGACGGCTGGCTTCGGAGATGATCTCGATCCCGCGCTGAACAAGCCACTGCCGCTGCCAATCGGCTTCCAGCTCGTCCAACGACACATCGCCCAGCACCACACGGACAGGTTCGGCCGCTTCGATCATGTCGTCGCGCCGGAGCGAGACAGACCGCCCCGGCATCAGAAGACCGGTATGGCGTCCGCTTCGACACGCGCGCGCAGCGCCTTATGGATGCTGTCGCGCGTCATGATGTCCGCCTTGCGGCCGAGGACGCGCGCGGCCGTCTCTTTCACATCCATCAGCTCGTAAAGCCCGAACTTCCCGCGCGGATAATCGAAGAAAAGATCAACGTCGGAATCCTCGCGCGCGTCGCCGCGCGCCGTGGAGCCGAACAGGAAAAGATGTTCAACGCCAAGCCGCTTCAACTCGGCCTCGTGTTCTTTCAGCCTGGCTATGGCTGCGTCGCGTTCCATGGCAGCATTACGCCGGCGTACGGTTCTGCCGCGCCGCCTCGATCGTCGCCCGGACCCGTGTCATCGCCTCATCATGAGGCACGCTCGGCCGGGGATCGCCCAGGCTGGCCCGCACCTTGGCGCGGAACCAACGGTCGTATGCCTCGGCCTCGTCGGTCGTGGCGAATTCCGAGACATGGGGCGAAAGCTCTGCCATGGCGGTCTTATAGCACCTGGCGGGCCGCCTGGCGACGACAAGCGGTGGTCACCGCAGGCCAGTCGCGTGAACGCCCCCATTCCCTCTGATCCCCCGGCCCGATGCGGTGGCGGCCCCGCATCCGCGCAGGCCCCCGTTGGCCCGCCCGCCACGTCCGTCCCGACCCATGGTGCCGCGCTGCGTGACCCGGCCCGGCGCGGTCAGGTGCCCGGCCCCGGGCCCGGGATCCTTTTTCGCTCATATCACGAACCTTGTCGATGCGCGGCCGGCAGAAGAAGGGCTGAAACGCAAATGAACGCCAATGGCCGCAAACAGGCGCAAATGGACCGAGCGGAATGGCCGGCCGGCGGCACCGGCCCGGGCAAGCGGCCTGCGCTGCCGCACGGGACAGGGTAGGGGCGCCGAAGCGGCACGCGGCATTTGCGCCTGTTTGCGGCCATCAGCGTTATTTGCGTTTAAAACCTTCCTTGCTTCCTGCCGGAGCCACGGACCGCCGGCTGCCGCATTCGGCCGGTAGCCGCCGCCGAACCCAGCGCCCCACCCCGCAACAGACTTTGCGACAAGCGCGCCCTTTTTCGTCCGCTGTGGCCCGCCATGGCCGGCGCGGAGGCGTGCGTCGCACGACGACCCGCTCGCCCGCCAGGGCAATCGCATTTGGCCGCTCGCGGGCGATGCCACGACAAGCAAGGGCATGGGGATGGCGCTCGGCGCACCCGCGGCGCGCCAAGGCGGGCCGCGGGTACGGAAACCGGGTGGATGTCGTCTCGCGCGCCGACGTGGCCGCCGGTCGTCCCATGCGATGCACTCCGGCACGCGACCGGTGGCGCGGGGGCCGGTCGTGGGGTCCGGGCGGCGGGCGATCCCGCTGATTCCACCACGGAGGACGCAGGCGAGGGCCACGGAGGGCCACGGAGCCGTGCGTCGGCGCAGCGCGCGTGCGTTCCGCAAGATCTCATAACGTCCTCGCCGTCGCCCGCGTGTGCCGGTGCATCGCGATGACGTACGCGACGGCCGCCGGTACGACGTCCTCCGTGGCCCTCGCCTGCGTCCTCCGTGGTGAAGATCAACCGGTTATCGGCCCGACGGGCGGCGGCCCGGGGGGACGTAAAGCCCGCCGGCGCTTCCCTGCACCGGCAGGTCGGCTGCGCGCGGCAAATGCGATCGTCCTGTACCGCCCGCACAAATCTGTTGCCTCGCTCCGGGCATGTGTTCTATATATGTTCCTGGTCCCATGTCCCCCGCCCCCCTGTCCCCCACCCTGTTCGACCGTCTTGCCAGCCTCATCGCCTGGCTGGCCGACCGCATCGCCGGTTTTGGCGATCAGGCGGGGCGCGATCAGGCCGGGGGCGATCACGCGGGGCGCGGTCAGGCGGGGCGCGGTCACGCGGGCCTGAAGCCCACGCATGCCGACACCCTGCTCACCCGGCTGCGCGATCTCGCCGCCCGGTTCCGCGCTGTCGCCTCCACCCCGATCCCGCCCCCGAAGCCCGCTCCCAAGCCGGCCGAACCGAGATTCGTTCCCACCCACAGCTTCCGCGTCGTGCCGGCGGACCCACCGCCCGAACGTACCGGGCTGCCGCGCTCCTGGCGCTGGCTGCTGCGGCTGGTCCCGCAAGCCGCCGCCGGCCGCGCGCAGATGGAAGACCTGCTGCGCGACCCCGCGATGCAGGACATGCTGGCCGCCGATCCAAGGCTGGGGCCGATCCTGCGCCCGCTCGGCTGGATGCTCGGCGTGGATCGCGCGCTGCTGCCCGCCTCGCGGCGGCGGCGCCGGCCCGCGATCCTGGTGCCCGGCGGGCGCGCGGAGGCCGAGGCGGCGGCGGCCGACTACACCAGCGCGCGGGCGAAGGCCGTTTCCATGGCGGACATTGTCGCGCTGTGGTGCCTGCCCGCTGCGGGTCGGCGGGACCGGCGGCCGGTCTGGCGCGGGTGCGCGGGGCTGACCTTGGCGGATGGGACGCAAATTCCGGGCTGAGCGGGCGCGGCGGACGCGCGTCCTAATCGTTCCGATATAGAATCAAAACGCCGAGATCGCCCGGCCCGGGTCGAGGTCCGGGTGCCACCAGGTCTCGCGCGGCCGCCCACCACGTCGCGAAACCGAGGGTTCACGGGCCAACCCGCCTCTCCGCCCGGAGCAAGGCCGATCCCCCGCTCAGACCGCGCCCCGGACGCCCCACCAGATGTACATCGCCCAGGCGCATCGCCCGCCCCACCGGTGATACTGTCCCGCCGCCGCTGCCGGCCGCCCTCCTGGCCCGCCTCACGGTGCCAGCCTTGCAAGGACCCCGATGAAACTCGCCACCTGGAACGTCAACTCCATCCGCCAGCGCGAATCCCACGTGCTGGCCTGGCTGCAACGCGCCGAACCCGACCTGCTGCTGCTGCAGGAGATCAAGTGCGAGACCGACGCCTTCCCCGCGCTCGCCTTCCGCGCCCTCGGCTACACCGCGGAGGCCATCGGCCAGAAATCCTACAACGGCGTCGCCGTGCTCGCCCGCCGCCCCTTCACCGTCACCCACCGCGCCCTGCCCGGCCTGCCGCCCGACGACGCCCAGGCCCGCTACATCGAGATCGAGACCGAGGGCACGACCGTCGCCAACCTCTACCTCCCGAACGGCAATTCCGGCGGCGATGCGGGCTACGCCTACAAGCTGGCCTGGATGGACCGCCTGGCCGAGCGCGCCGCCTCCCTGCTGGAAGCCGACCGTCCCACCATCCTCGCCGGCGATTTCAACGTCTGCCCCGCCCCGGAGGACGCCGCCCCCGGCGCCATCTCCCCCACCGATGCCCTGGTGCGCCCCGAAACCCGCGCCCATTTCCGCCGCCTGCTCTGGCAGGGCTACACCGACGCGATCCGCGCGCTGCACCCGCGCGAGCCGATGTACACGTTCTGGGACTACCAGGCCGGCGCCTGGCCGCGCGACCTCGGCCTGCGCATCGACCACGTGCTGCTCTCGCCAGACCTGGCGGAGCGTCTGGTTGCGGCCAGCCCCGACCGCGCCGAACGCGACCGGGCGCAACCCTCGGACCACGTGCCCGTGGTGGTGGAGCTGGCCTGACCGGCGCGTCGTCGATCCCTCCCGGATCGCCGCGCCCCCTTCATCCCCTCCCCTGGCAGGCTCCGGCCGCAAAGCGGACCAAGGCCGGGGGAGGGGAGAAGGATGTCCCTACGTCCGGTCCGCCCCCGCGAACACCATCCGGTACAGCACCAGGTACCCCCCCTGGAACACCGCGGCGAGCAGGAACGGCGCGGCGAACCACCCCGACCCGAACATCAGCCCCGCGAGCCACGGTCCCACCGCCCGCGGCAATTGCGTCGACACCCCGCTCACGCTTGCCGCCAGCCCGCGCCGATGCCCGCGCACCGCGCCCAGCACCAGCGCCTGGCGCTGCCCCGCGGTGCCGCGGTTCAGCACCGTGCGCGCCGCATAGGCCCCGATCGCCCAACCGAATGCCGGCGCGAACGGCATCGCCACCATCAGCGCCAGCCCGGCGGTGCGCATCGCCACCACCACCCGCACCATCCCGAATCGCGTCGCCAGCCGCCCTGCCACCAGGGTCGCAACCCCGGAAGCCAGCAGAACCAGCCCGATCGCCGGCCCGATCTGCCCGGGCCCGGCGCCGAACCGCTCGGCCAGCCACCACGACAGCAGCGGTCCGGACAGGCCGATTCCCACCCCGTTCAGCGCGTTGATCCCCGCCAGCCGGATCAGCAGCCGGTTCTCGGTCGCCTGGTCGCGCGCCGCCTCGGCCGGCGGCGCAGGCGCGCGGGCGGCGCGCACCCGCTCCGGGACCAGGGCGAGCAGCACGAGCGAGAGCAGGGTGGTGACCGCCACCAGCGCGAACAGCGGCCGGTAGCCGAGCGCTCCCGGCAGCAAGTGGCGCCACAGATGCGGCAGGCCGCCCAGGAAGGTGCCGACGGCGGTGGCGAAGAACCCCATCGCCGCGTTGCGCGCGAACGCCCGGCTCAGCGCCGGCCCGTCCACCTGGTCGGACAGCCAGGCCTGTTGCACGGCCCCGAACAGCCCCGGGACTCCCACCGCACCGCGTCCGAACCCGGCAACGATCGCCGCCCCGGCCACCACCGCCGTGTGCGCCGAGACCACCGCCAGGCCCGCCGCCACCACGACCGCCGCCAGATAGGCGAGCAGGAACGGCTTGCGCCCGAACCGGTCGGACAGCGGCCCGGCCGCCCCGGTCAGCACACCGCCCAACAGGATTCCGGCCCCAACCACCGCGCCAAGAAACCCCGGTGACCAATGCAGCGCCCGGGCATACAGCGCGAAATCAACCCCCATCGCTCCCTGGCCAAGGCTGATCACGGTGCGTGCGGCAAGCAGGCGGCGGGCGGCGGGCGGCAGACGGGCACTCATCGCGATGGTCAATCCTGCTTCCATCCGCCACGCTATGGCCGCGCGGCGCTGCGGGCTATAGAGGGGATCGCATGGCCGCTGCCCGATCGCTCACCCGCATCGCCGTGAATGCCGCGCTCGATTTCGCGCTGGCGGCGTTGGCGGTTCCGTTGGCCGGCTGGATCGCCGATCCCGCTGCGGGCGTCGTGCCGCTGCTGTGGGCTGCGCCGCTCGGGGCGGTGGCGCTGCTTGCGGCCGGGATTCCCTTCCGGCTGTCGCGCCAGCACTGGCGCTTTGCCGGGCTGGGCGATCTGGCGGCGGTGGGCGGGGCTGCGGTGCTTGGGGCTGCGCTGCTGGCCGCGGTGGTGCTGCCGTTCGCCCGGCTCTCGCCCAATCCGGCGTTTCCGGTGGTGCTTGCTCTGGTGCAGACCGTGCTGCTTGCCGCCCCGCGCATCTTCTATCGCCAAGCCCGTACTCGCCCGCGCGTCGCCCCCGAGCCGGCGGCCGACCCGGCGCTCGCGCTGCTCGCCGGCGCCGGGGAGGACGCCGATCTGTTCCTCCGTGCGCTGGCACAGGACCGGCGGCAGAGCTTGCGGGTGATCGGGTTGCTCGGCTTCGGCTCGCGCCAGACCGGGCGGCGCATCCTGGGCCAGCCGATCCTGGGCACGGTGGCGGAGGCCGGGGTGGTGCTGGCCCGCCTGGCCGCCGAGGGCAGGCTGCCGCGCACCCTGGTGGTGGTCAGCGCCGACCTCCCCGGTCCGGCGCTTGCGTCGTTGCTGGAGGAGGCGGATCGATTCGGCGTGCTGGTCCGCCGCGCGCCGCAGCTCACCGCGCTCGATTCCGCCCCGGTTGCCGCGCCCGGCCGCCCGATCGAGCTGCGCCCGGTGGAGATCGACGACCTGCTCAACCGAGCCCAGGTGCCGTTGGACCGGGAGGCGATGGCGCGGCTGGTGCAGGGACGTCGCGTCATCGTGACCGGCGCCGGCGGTACCATCGGCTCCGAGCTGGCGCGCCAGATCGCTGCGCTGGGGCCGGAGCGGCTGATCCTGCTCGACAACGGCGAATATGCGCTGTGGCAGATCGACCTCGAACTGGCCGAGCGGCACGCCGGCGTGCCGCGCCTCGCGCTGATCGCCGACGTGCGTGACGAGGCGCGCATCCGCGCGGTGTTTGCCGCCGAACGCCCCGACCTCGTGTTCCACGCCGCCGCGCTCAAGCACGTGCCGATGGTGGAGGCGAACCCGGCCGAGGGCCTGTTGTCCAACGCCGCCGGCACGCGCCACGTGGCCGACGCGGCGCGGGCCGCCGGGGCGCGGGCGATGGTGCTGATCTCGACCGACAAGGCGGTGAACCCGACCTCGGTGATGGGGGCGTCGAAGCGCCTGGCCGAGATGTACTGCCAGGCGCTCGATATTGCCGCGCGCGCGGAGCGCGATCAGCCGTCCCGCGCGCCCGGGCGCGAAGGCGGGATGCCCCTGCGCGCGGACGCGCGCGACGGGATGCGCTGCATCACCGTCCGCTTCGGCAACGTGCTCGGCAGCACCGGTTCGGTGGTGCCGCTGTTCCAGCGCCAGCTCGCGCGCGGTGGCCCGCTGACCGTCACGCACCCCGACATGCGGCGCTATTTCATGACGGTGCGGGAGGCGGTGGGGCTCGTGTTGCAGGCCACCGTCGTGGGGCTGGCCGACGCGCCGCTGCCGTTGCGCGACCAGGCGGCAGGCGAGCGGGCGGTCGGCGAGCAGGGCGGCATTTTCGTGCTCGACATGGGCGAGCCGGTGAAGATCGCCGATCTCGCGCGGCAGATGATCCGGCTCGCCGGCCTGCGCCCGGACGAGGACGTGGAGATCCGCTTCACCGGCCTGCGCCCGGGCGAGAAGCTCTACGAGGAATTGTTCCACGGCCAGGAACCGCCGGTGCCGACCGGCTATCCCGGCCTGCTGATGGCCGCGCCGCGCACCGCCGACCCGGCGATCGTCGGGCGCGCCATGGACGAGATCGCGACCGCCTGCCGCGGCGGGCACACGCGGCTTGCGCTCGCGCTGCTCGGCCGGCTGATCCCCGAGTTCGCCCATAACGCCGAAGGCCAGACGATGACCGCAACGTCTCCGATGACAGGTACGCCATGACCGCGCCCGAGCCGATCCCCTTCCTCGATCTCAAGGCGCAGCAGGCGCGCATCGCGCCGGAGCTGCGCCGGCGGCTCGATGCGGTGCTGGCGCATTGTCAGTTCATCCTCGGCCCGGAAGTGGCGGAGCTGGAGGCAGCGCTGGCGTCGTTCTGCGGCGCGGCGTATTGCGTGGGGGTCAGTTCCGGCACCGATGCGTTGCAGATCGCGCTGATGGCCGAAGGCATCGGCGCCGGGGATGCCGTGTTCCTGCCGGCCTTCACTTATACCGCGACCGCCGAAGTGCCGCTGCTGCTCGGCGCCACCCCGGTGTTCGTCGATGTTGATCCGCGCACGTTCCAGATCGACCCGTCGCATCTGGCCGACCGCATCGGCCGGGTGCGCGCCGAGGGACGGCTGCGGCCACGGGCGCTGATCGGCGTCGATCTGTTCGGCCAGCCGGCGGACTGGCCGGCACTGGCCGCGATTGCGGCGCGGGAGGGCCTGTTCACCGTCGACGACCTGGCGCAGAGCTTCGGTTGCACCCTGCACGGGCGCGCGCTCGGCGCCGCGGCGGATGCGACGGCGACCAGCTTCTTCCCCTCGAAGCCGCTCGGCGCCTATGGCGACGGCGGCGCGCTGTTCACCGAATCCGCCGATCGCGCCGCGCTGTTCCGCAGCCTGCGCACCCATGGCGAGGGCACTACTCGCTACGAGGTGCTGCGCACCGGGATGAACGGCAGGCTCGATACGTTGCAGGCGGCGGTGCTGCTGGCGAAACTGTCGGTCTTCCCCGCGGAACTGGCGGCGCGCGAGCGGATCGCGCAGTTCTACGATCGCCGCCTCGGCAACCTGGTCGAAATCCCGGCCCGCGTACCCGACAGCACCAGCGCCTGGGCGATCTATTCGGTGCTGCTGGCCGACGCCGCGGAGCGCGACCGGGTGCAGGCCAGCCTGCGCGCGGCCGGCGTGCCCACCGCGATCTACTACCCGCGTCCGCTGCATCTGCAGCCGGCGTATCGCGATGCGCACGATGGCGCCGCCCTGCCGGTGGCCGAGGCGCTGGCGCACCGCATCCTGGCGCTGCCGATCCATCCCGACCTCACCGAGACGGCACTGGCGCGCATCTGCGACGCCCTCGATACGGCACTCCGCTGATGAGCCTGTGGGCCGAGTTCCTCCGCCACGACGACCGGCTGGTGCAGAAATGGGCGCATTACTTCCCGGTCTATGAGCGCCATTTCGGCCGCTACGTGAACCGCCCGCTGCTGTTCGTGGAGATCGGCTGCGGCAAGGGCGGCTCCTTGCAGATGTGGAAGCGCTATCTCGGGCCGCACGCGCGGATCGTCGGCCTCGATATCGAACCCGAATGTGCCGCCTTCGAGGAACAGCAGATCGCGGTGCGCATCGGCGACCAGGCGGACCCCGCCTTCCTCGCCCGGGTGGTCGAGGAGTTCGGCACCCCCGACGTGGTGCTCGACGACGGCGGCCACCTCGCCGTGCCCACGGTGGCGTTGTTCCGTTTCCTGTACCCGCGGCTCGACCGCAACGGCATCTATGCGGTCGAGGACCTGCACACCGCCTACTGGCCCGAATATGGCGGCGGGCTGCGGCGGGAGGGGACATTCATCGAGCTGGCCAAGACCCTGGTCGACGAGCTGAATGCGGACCTGTCGCGCGGGGCGGTGGCGCCGACCGGGTTCACCCGATCGACGCTGTCCATGCATTTCTACGACAGCCAGGTGATCTTCGAGCGGGGGCAGGCACTGCCCCGGCGGGATATGCGAATCGGCGGCCGATCAGCGGCGCCGATGCCCGGCGCCGATACCCGCCTCACTGCGTCTCCCGCGGCTACGCCGCCCGCGAGAGCGCCGGGTGGACCGCCCGGGGCGGAGCAGTTTCCGGGGTGACGTCGAAATATTCCATGTAGGCGCGGAACTTCTCCCGCTCCATCGCCGGATCGAGGCCGTGATCGGCGAAGCGGTACGCATCGTGATCGTATTCGCCGCGCGGGTGCCGGCCAATCAGACGGCCCATGGCGGCCGTCGCCGATGGTTCCAGCGCCAGCCCGAAATGGCGGTAGACCCGCCGTACCGTGCCGAGCGGGTCGCCGATCAGCGCGGAGTGATGCACGTGGCAGATCGGCGCGGCGAAGCCGTCTCGATCGCCGGCTTCCATCATGCGCCGTGTGCCGAGCAGCCAGCGCTCGCTTTCGCCGCGGCCGATCGCCAGCGGATCGGTCGTGCGGGTGAAAGGGCGGCGCAGCACCTCGGTGAGTTTTGCGACCGAAAGCAGCACCTTCACCGGATCGCGATGGACGAACACGATGCGCGCATCCGGAAAGGCTGCGCGCAGATCGCGCAGCGCGAAGACGTGATCGGGACATTTCAGCACCCAGCGGCGTGGCGCGTCCGCCGTGACGGCACGGTCCTGGTGCTGCAGGTGCTGGAGGAACCGCCGTTCGAACCGGTAGGCCGGCAGGTGGCCGGCCTGGTCGAGCCAGGTTCGGTAGGCGGGAATGCGATAGGTGGTATCGAACCGCAGGCTGCGAAACACATGCGCCGCGATCTCCGAACATTCCTGCGGCGAGGTGGCCCGCAGCGGGTGCAGCCCCGGGAACTCCGGCGCGAGGCGGGCGAAGGCGCGCAGTTGCGCATCCACCCGCGCGATCCGGCGGTCCGGCCCGGTAGCGGGTGGATAGGGAGCGATGGTCTCCCAGACCCGCGGCGCCCGATTGGCTGCGTCTTCCAGCAGCACCCGGTGCAGAAAGCTCGTGCCGCTGCGCGGCAGGCCGGTGATGAAGATCGGCTGGGCGATCGGCTCGTCGTTTATGGCGGGGTCGCGCGCTTCCTCGGCGGCGAGGCGCAACAGGTTGCCCAGGAATTGCAGCACATCCCAGCGCGTGGCGATGCGCCCGACCAGGCTGGGGTCGGAGCTGGCGGCGCAGGCCTCGAGCAGGCGGGCCAATGGTTCATGGAACGGGATATCGCCGAAATCTTCCGTCCCGGCGCGCCGCACCGCCAGGGCGATGAGGGCCTCGGGCCGCAGCGGCCGACGGAGATAACCGCATCCGCCGGCAACACGATCGGCGAGACGCAGGGCGGCGGGGAGGGACAAAAGGGGCCTCCGATCGGCAGCACGGCACGGAACGACTTCGCTGAGATAGGGGACCGAGAGGGTGATTGCAGCCCGGTGGGCCGCGCGGCGCGGGCTTGTTACAAATCGTGACCTGCGCAGATACCCCGGCACCGACGGCGATGGACTCGACCGTCGGTGGTTGCGGCCTATATTGGCGGTATCAAAGCGTATCCTGGTCCGTGCCGTGCCCTTGAATGCGCGGGGCGGCCGATGGGCTGGCCGTGGACCGTGTGACAGTCCGAGCCGAAGGAAGGTCGATGGAGTTTTCCCTGTTGTCGCGCCGCCGCGTGGTGGGCCTGTCGCTGGCGGCGGCGCTGCTGGTCGCCGCCGGGTTGCCTGCGCCCGCCACCGCGGCATTGTCGCCAGACTCTTCCTCCGGCGCTGACTTTTCCGCCGGCGCCGCGCCGGGCACGGATGTTGCCCAGGCAGCGATCGTGCCGATCCATGCACTCGACGAAGCGCTGCTCGGCATCATGCGTGCCGGCAGGACGGCGCCGTTCGAGAAGCGGTTCGACATGCTGGCCCCTGCGATCGATCTCGCGTTCGATCTGCCGCATATCCTGCGCATCTCGGTGGGGGCGGCCTGGCCCGGATTGAACCCGACCCTGCAAGCGAGCCTGCTGGCGGCGTTCCGGCGCTACACCGTCGCGTCCTACGTCGATAATTTCGACGAGTTCGACGGCCAGCATTTCGAGGAACAGCCGTCCACCCGGGCGCTGCCGGACGGCGAGCAGGTGGTGGTGACGAAGATCGTCGCCCGGTCCGGCGACTCGCACCAACTGGACTACGTCATGCGCGAGCAGAATGGGGTCTGGAAGGCGGTCGACGTGCTGGCCGACGGCGCGATCAGCCGGGTGGCGGTGCAGCGCTCGGACTTCCGCCATCTGCTCGATCAGGGCGGCGCGACGGCGCTGATGGCCAGCCTGCAGCGCAAGACGCGGGACCTGTCGCGCGGGTGAGACGGCGTGCCTGCCGGCCGTCGGGCGTTTTCGCCGGGCGTCGGCTCGCGGTCGCGATTTTCCCCCACCTTTTTCATCCCCCGTGGCGCATCGGCCGCCCGATGCGGGGAGGCTTTCCCCGGCATCAGGTCCGCTGCCGCGGTCGACCTTCGCGCGATCGCGCGCCGCGGCGTCGCTAATGCTCTGACATAAACAGATGATTTGAGATGCGTCAGAGCATTAGCCTGATTTCGTGGGCCGATTCGGCCAACGCCCGGAAGGGGGCGTTGGCATCGGACCACTAGCGGTAGCCGGGCGGCGGCGGCGGGTAGCCGGGTTGCTCCCGGTAGTAGCCGTTCTGCGGCGGCGGCGATGGCGTGGTGGCCGCGCCGCCCACAGCGCCCACGGCTCCCCCGATCAGGGCTCCGGCCGCCGCGCCGCGTCCCCCGCCGGCGAGGCCGCCGATCGCTGCCCCGGCGCCGGCGCCGAGCAAGCCGCCGCCCAGCGCGCGCTGACCCGGATCATAGGGGTTTGTGCAGCCGGCGAGGAGCAAGGTGAGGCCCACTCCCGCTGCGCCCAGACCGGCGAGACGGGTGCCGCGCATTCCGCGCCCCCTCATCTATCGAACCCCGATGCCGATGTTGAAGCCGGGCGCATAGACCACCGGCGGCGGCGCGTAATACACCGGGGGCGGCGGGTAATACGCCGGCGGCGGCGGGTAGTAGACCGGCGGCGGGGCCACGACGACCCCCCACGGCCGGCGCCAGCCGTGATGCCAGTCTCCGTGCCAGTGGCCATGCCAGCCATGATGCCAGTCGTCCCGGTCGGCGTGGGCCGGGGCGGCAACCAGTACGGCCGAACCCGCCAGAGCAAGCGCCAATATGGCCAGGCGCAACGAACGCATGTGGCTATCCTCCTGTCCGGCGCCGCTGCGCGCGGCGCCATTGAAGAGAGCCCCGAGATCATGGCGGCATCCGGGCGCGGCAAGGGCCAAACGATGGGCACGCGCCGCGGCGGCGCTCGCGCGGGCAAGGAAAAAGCGCAGTCCGGCGCGACCCCTGGCGTTGCGCGGAGGCGTCGGGGCGGGCCGACCGCATGCCCGCTGCGGTCACGTGTGCGCGACCGGAATGTGGCCGGGCGGGTTCGGGACCGCTGCGGCCGCATCAGTCGCGGTAGATCATCTTCCGCGTCATGCCGCCGTCGGCGATGAACTCGGCGCCGGTGACGAAGCCGCTCTCCGGTCCCAGCAGCCAGGCAGTTAGCGCGGCGATGTCCGCCGGCACGCCCACCCGGCCGGCGGGATGGTCGGCGTGGTCCTCGGGGCGCGGCGACGGGCCCTTGGTGGCGATCCAGCCGGGACTGATCGCGTTGGCCCGCACCGAAGGTCCCAGGCTGATCGCCAGTGCGTGGGTCAGCGCGACCAGCCCGCCCTTGGAGGCGGCATAGGCCTCGGTATCCGGCTCGGACATATGCGCGCGGGTGGAGGCGATGGTGACCACCGCGCCATGCGCGACGCGCAGCAGCGGCGCGCTCGCGCGGGCCAGGAGGAAGGCGGCGGTGAGATTGGTCGCGAGCACGGCGTTCCATTCGGCGAGGCTCAGCTCGCCGAGCGGCTTGCGGATCATGATCCCGGCGTTGCACACGAGCCCGTCGAGCCGGGCCTCCTCGGCCGCGATGCCGGCGATCAGCGTGGCGACTTCGGCCTCGTCGGCCACATCGCAGGCCGCGACCCGCCCGCCGGGCGGGGACGCGCCGGCCGGGTCGCGATCGGCGGCCACCACGCGCCAGCCGTCGGCGGCAAGGCGGGCGGCGATGGCGGCGCCGATGCCGCGGGCCGCGCCGGTCACCAGGGCTGTCTTCCGGGTCATGGGGTCCCCTTTGCCTCTCCGCGCCACCCCGGCTGCGGCGGCGGGCGCTATTCCTTCACCGCTCCCGCCGCCAGCCCGCCGACCAGGTGGCGCTGGACGAAGAAGGCGAGCACGACGGGCGGCAGCCCGATCAAGGTAGCAGCCGCCATCAACGCGCCCCAGTTGGTCACGCCCTCTCCCACGAAATTGAAGGCCGCCACGACCAGCGGCGTGGTGGAGAAGCCGGACAGCACGAGCGCGAACAGGAAATAGTTCCAGGCGAAGACGAAGCTCAGGATGGCGGCGACGGCGAGCCCGGGTCCCACCAGCGGCAACGCCACCCGCCACAGCACGGCGAGGTCGGAGCAGCCGTTGATCATGGCCGCCTCGATCACCGAGCGCGGCAGCGCGTCGAAGAACGGCAGCATGATCCAGAGCGCGAGCGGCAGCGTGATCACCGCGTGCGCCAGGATCAGCACCCAGTAGCTGCCGACGGCGTGGATCGCCGAGAACATCACGAACCACGGCAGCAGGAACAGCGCCCCCGGCGCCATGCGCGCGGCGAGCATCGCGACCGCCGGCCAGGCCATCCGGTTCCACGACACGGCGAAGGCCGCCGGCACACCGAGCAGCAGGCCGATCGCGCTGGCCCCGCCGGCGATCACCAGGCTGTTCAGGGCATAGTGCAGAAACGGCATGCGCGCGAACAGGGTCGCGTAGTTCGCGGTCGTGGGGTGGAACAGCAGGCGCGGCGGATAGGCGGTGACCGCGGCCGACGTCTTGAACCCTGCGGCCACCATCCACAGGATCGGCGCCAGCAGAATGATCGCGGCAACGATCACCTGCGCGCCATCCAACGCGGCCAGCACGCGTGCGCGGAGCGGGGCGTTTACCATCCGGGGCCCCTCGTCACCACGCGACCGTCCTCCGCAGCCGTGCCAGCAGCCCTACCATCGCCAGCACGAGCACCGTGAGCGCCACCATCAGCGCGCAGGCGTAGCCGATGTTCAGGAACACGAACCCCTGGCGGAAGCCGTAGATGTTCAGCGTTTCCGACGCGTCGCCCGGGCCGCCCTGCGTGGTGACGTAGATCACGTCGAAGAAGCGCAGCAGGTCGACGCTGCGCAACGTGGCGGCCGTCACGATGCTGGGCGCCAGCAGCGGCAAGGTGATCCGGCGCAGCAGCGCGAACCCGTGCGCGCCGTTGATCGCCGCGGCCTCGAACACATCGGCGGGCAGCGCCTGCAGCCCGGCCAGCAGGATCAGTGCGATGAACGGCGTCCATTGCCAGGTGTTGATCAGCGCAACCGTCGGCACCACAAGCCCGGGCGAGGCGAGCCACAGCGACGGCGGCAGCCCGAGCGCGGCCAACAGGTAGTTGGCCGCACCGATCGAGGGATCCAGGATCACCAGCCACATCAACCCCACCACCACCGGCGGCAGCACGAAGGGCGAGATCAGCAGGGATCGCAGCAACCTGCGGAACCGCCGTACCCGGTTCAGCAGCAGCGCAAGATAGAGCCCGAGGACAAGCTGGGCCGCGAGCGCGATCACGTAGAGATAGAACGTGACCCACAGGCCGTTCCAGAATTTCTGATCGCCGAGCAGCAGGCGGTAGTTGTCGAGCCCCACCGCGTGCGGGGCGGCACCGAAATGGAAGGCGAAGCCCGACAGCCACAGCGTATCGACGAACGGAAACCCCACCATCACTGCGACGAAAGCGACGGCGGGCGCGACCATCCACACGAAGCGGCGCCGGCGCATCGGTCGCGCGGCCGTTCGGGAACGCGCCACCGTCTAGGGCGTGGCCAGCATCGCGGTGAGCTGTTTGTCAGCCGAGCAGGCCGCAGCCTGCGGCTTGGCCTGGCCGAGCAGCACCTTGTCGACCGCCTCGCCGATGATCTGCCGTGCCTGGGCCTGGCGGCGGACCGGCGGTCCGACCTCGCCCGTGCCGGTGGCGGCCATGACGTCGATGAGCTTGGCCCATTGCGCACGCACCGGGTCCTGCGCGAGCCAGGCGCGATAGGCGGGCGATGCGGCGACCGAACGGCGCGGCGGGGCGATGCCGCCTAGCGCGAGTTTGGTCTGCATCGCCTTGCTGGTCGCCCATTGCATGAAATACCAGGTCTCCGGCTTGGCCTGCGAGAAGGCCGACATCGCCAGTCCCCAGCCGATCACGGTCGGCTTCTGCCCGCCCGGGCCGGGCGGCAGCAGCATCAGCCCGGTGTCCTTCGCACGGCCGGGGAATTTCATGATCGGGCCGAATTCGTTGCTGGATTCGAACGCCATCGCGGCGCGGCCGGCCCCATACAGGTCGGCGATCTGCACGAAGCTGTCGTTCACCGCCCCGGGCGGGCCGTAGTCGCGCAGCATGTCGGCGTACCAGGCGATCGCCGTGATCGCCTGCGGCGCGCAGAGGTCCGGATGGCGCGGCGCGGAGAAATAGTCGGCGCCGAAATTATGCAGCACGTTGCTGAAGGTGTAGGGCAAGGCGGGCGCCAGGCCGCGGGTCACCCAGGGGATGATGGCGGGATCGCATTTGTGGATTTTCGCCGCCGCTGCCCGCAGGTCGGCCAAGGTCTTCGGCAGCGCGATGCCGCAGCGGGCGAAGATGTCCTTGCGGTAGTAGATCACCGGGCCTTCGATGTTGACCGGGATGCTTTCCAGCTTGCCCCCGAACGTCACGGCCTTGAGCAGCGGCGGGCTGAAGTCCTTCACGTCGTAGCCCGGCATGGTGGCCCCGGGCGCGTCCATGATCGGGCCGAGATCGGCATACCAGCCCGCATGGGCGAACAGCGGGCCTTCCAATGAGGACAGCGACATGTATTCGTCCACGCCGGCATCGTGCGACTGGAGGATGGTCACCAGACGCTGGCGCATCTGCTGTTCCTCGAACGTCAGCACCTCGATGTTGATGCCGGTGAGCTTCGTGAAGGCGGGCAGCTCGCGGCGCAGCTCGTTGGCCCAGGGGTTGTTCTCGTTGAGGAAGTGGATCGTGTGGCCCTTGTAGCGCTGCCAGTCGAAGGTAGCGGCATGCGCCGCGCCGGCGGCGAACGCGAACAGGACGGCGGCCAGCAGGCCGATGGCACGACGCATTCCGTATCCTCCCAGGCTCCGGCGCGGCCGGGGGGCCTTCCGGATGTTCGTGCAGGTGCTTGCTGCGACGCTAACACGCGCCGGGGCGCCGGCGTCAAGGCAGCGGGGCGGTCGGATTTGGCAGGAGCGTATCGGCCGCCCGCTTCAGGCCGCATGCAGCGCGCGCCAGACCCGTTCCGGCGTGGTCGGCATGTCGATCTCCCGCACCCCGTCGGCGGCCAGCGCATCGATGATCGCGTTGATCACCGCGGGCGGGCTGCCCACCGCGCCCGCCTCGCCGGCCCCCTTCACGCCGAGCGGGTTGGTCACGCACGGCACTTCCACGAACGCCACCTCGATCTCCGGCATGTCGGCCGCGCGCGGCAGGGCGTAGTCGGTGAAGCTTCCGGACAGCAACTGTCCGGAGTTCCGGGTCGTAGACCGTGCGTTCCATCGTCGCCTGGCCGAAGCCCTGCGCAACGCCGCCGTGCACCTGGCCGCGCACGATCATCGGGTTGACCGCCTTGCCCACGTCATCCGTGACCGTGTAGCGGGCCAGGCGGATGGTGCCCGTGTCCGGGTCGATCTCCACCTCGGCGATGTGGCAGCCGTTGGGGAAGGTGTGCGCCTTGATCTCGGCCACTTCCGCCGCATCCAGGATGATCGCTGCTTGCCCGGCGGCGGCCTTGCGGCGCTGGCTCGCCGCCAGGGCGACGATGTCGATGCCGCGGTCGGTGCCGGCGATGGCGAAACGCCCGTCGGCAAACACGATGTCGCCCACGGCGGCTTCCAGTTCCTCGGCCGCGGCGCGGCGGCCCTTATCGATAACCGTGTCGGCAGTGACCAGGATCGCCTGACCCTCGGAATACAGGCTGCGCGCGCCGCCGGTGCCGCCGCCCACGGGGATGGTGTCGGTGTCGCCCTGGCGGATGCGCACCAGTTCGGCATCGATGCCGAGGCGGCTGGAGATCAGCTGCACATAGGCGGTCTCATGGCCCTGGCCGGTCGATTGGGTGCCGACATAGACATCCACGCCGCCGTCCTCGGCGAAGCGGATCTCGGCGCGTTCGGTGGGATCGCCGCCGGTCGCCTCCAGGTAGTAGGCCATGCCGATGCCACGCCGCTTGCCGGCCGCCGCCGCGGCCTTCTGGCGCGCCGGGAAGCCGGCCCAGTCCATGGTGGCAAGGGCGGTGTCGAGCACGCGCGGGAAATCGCCGCTGTCGTAGGTCTTGCCCACCGGCGTCGCGTGCGGCAGGTCGGCCGGGCGCAGCATGTTGCGGCGGCGGAATTCGGCGCGGTCCTGGCCGAGTTCGCGCGCCGCCTGGTCCATCAGCCGCTCGACCAGGTAGTTCGCCTCCGGCCGGCCGGCGCCGCGATAGGCGTCCACCGGGACCGTGTTGGTGAACACGCCGATGACGTTGGCATACACCGCCTGCACGGCATACACGCCGCCCAGCACGCCGGTGCCGGCATAGGTCGGGATATACGGCGCGAAGGACGAGTAGTACGCGCCCATGTTGGAGATGTTGCGCGTGCGCAGCGCCAGCACGCGGCCGTCGGCGTCGATCGCGAGCTCGCCCAAAGTGACGTTGTCGCGGCCCTGGGTGTCGCAGAGGAACGCCTCGCCCCGGTCCGCCGCCCATTTCACCGGCCGGCCGAGCTTGCGCGCAGCGTAGCAGGTCAGCACGTGTTCGGCATACAGGAACAGCTTCATCCCGAACCCGCCGCCCACGTCCGGGGTGACGATGCGGAACTTGTCCGCCTCGACGCCGAAGACGCCGTTGATGAGCCCCTTCACCAGCCAGCCGCCCTGGGTGTTCGCATAGAGGGTCCAGCGCCCGGCGGCAGCGTCGTAATCGGCGAGCGCGGCGCGCGCTTCCATGGACGAGACGATGATCCGGTTGTTCACCACCGTCTGCCGGGTGACATGCGCGGCCTTGGCGAACAGCGCGTCGGTGGCGGCCTTGTCGCCGATCTCCCAGTCGAACGCGCGGTTGTCCGCGACGTCGGGCCAGACCAGCGGCGCGCCGGGTTCCAGCGCGCCGGCGGTGTCGGTGATCGCGGCCAGGTTGTCGTATTCGACGACGATCGCCTCGGCCGCATCGCGCGCGGCCTTGACGCTGTCGGCGACGACGAAGGCGACCGGATCGCCGACATGGCGCACCGCGCCCTGCGCCAGCACCGGATGCGGCGGCGTCGCCATCGCCGAGCCGTCGCGATTGACCAGCGCCACCGCGCACGGCAGCGGCCCGATGCCGTCCGCGCTCAGATCGGCGCCGGTATAGACCGCCGCCACGCCGGGCAGCGCCGCCGCCGCTGTGGTGTCGATCGACGTGATCGTGGCGGCGGCGTGCGGGCTGCGCAGCACGACGCCGTACAGCATGCCCGGCAGCCGGATGTCGTCGGTGTAGCGCCCGTGGCCGAGCAGCAGGCGCGGGTCTTCCACGCGACGGACAGGCTGGGCGAGGCCGAACTTGGTCATGGCAGGCAGTCTCCGGCTGGGTCGTGTTCGGGGCCGCAGCATGCCCGCATCGCACCCGCGAGGGAAAGGGGTGCCCCCCATATGGCGCGCTCCTCTGGCCTTGCGGCGCCGGAGCCGATACGTCCCGCCTCCATGACCTCCCGAACCATCCCGCTGGAAACCGTGTCCGTCGACGTGCCGGACCCGGCCACGCCTGCTTACGAGGCCGCGCTGCGCAACGCCTGCGCGACCGTCGGCCTGTTCCTTGACGAGGCCACCGGCATCTGGCGGCTGGAGGGCGTGAAGCAGGTCGGCGCGAACGAATCCGCCCTGGTCGCCGGCCTCGCGCTGGCGGCGGCGTTGACCGGGGTCGACGTGCCGCTCGCGCGCCAGCCGGTGGCCGCGGAGGGCTGGCTGGAGCGCAGCTACGCGGGCTTCCCGGAACAGCGGGTCGGCCGCCGCTTCGTCCTGCGCGGGACGCATCTGCGCGGGCCGGCGGCGGCGGGGCGCATCACCCTCACCCTCGACGCCGGGGCGGCGTTCGGCTCCGGCGAGCACGGCTCGACCCGCGGCTGCCTGCGCGCGCTGGAGGGCGTGGCGCGGTGTCGGCCCCGGCGTGTGCTCGATCTCGGCACCGGGTCGGGTATCCTGGCGATGGCGGCGGCACGGCTGCTGGGCCGACGTGTGCTGGCGGTGGACATCGACCCTTGGGCGGTGCGGGTCGCGGCGCGCAACGCCCGGCAGAACGGGCTGGGGCCGCGGATCGCGTGCCGGCGGGCGGATGGATGGCGCAGCCCGGTGGTGCGGGCCGGCGGACCCTACGATCTCGTGCTGGCGAACATCCTGGCCCGGCCGCTGTGTCGGATGGCGCACGACCTTGCGCACCATCTCGCGCCCGGCGGGCACGTGATCCTTGCCGGGCTGCTGGCCACCCAGGCGCGGGCGGTGCTGGCGGCGCACCGGCGGTCGGGGCTCGTGCTGGCGGCGCGGCTGGCTGAGGGGCCGTGGACCACGCTCGTGCTGCGGGCCGGCCGGCCGCGCGTCTGATCCCCGCAGCCTAATGTCCGCCGCCGCCGGCGGCCACGCCCTTCCGCAGCATGGCGACCGCGAGCACGGCCGCGAGCAGCACGGCGCCGAGCATCGCGAAACAATCCGCGTAGCCCATGAACGTCGCTTGCGCGCGGATGGCCTGCCCGACCGCGATCATCGCCCGGTGCATCGCTCCTGCCACATCCGGCGTCCCGTGCGCCATGAAATACTGCTGCAACAGGTCGAGCCGCGTCCGGGTTGCCGGCTGCAGCACCGAGACATCGGCGTTGATCATGAAGGAATGGTACTGCTCGCGCCGGGTGAAGAACGTCTCCAGCGCCGCCGTGCCGATCGCGCCCCCGAGGTTGCGCAGCATGTTGAACAGGCCGGACGCACTGCCCGCCTCGGTCGAGGTGATGCCGACCATGGCGATGGCCGCGAGCGGCGTCATCACCAGCGCCTGGCCCAACGCGCGCGTCACGTCCGGCACCAGCAGTTGCGGGGCCGCGTAATTCGCGTCGAGATGCAGGTTCATGAAGCAACTGACCGCAAACACGAGTAGCCCGAATCCCACCAGGAACCGCGGATCGACCCGCCGCATCAGCATCGGCACGAAGGGAATGACCACGAGCTGCGGCAGCCCGGTCCAGGCCATCACCTGCCCGATCTGTTCCGAATCGAACCCCTGCGCCACCGCCAGGTACTGCGGCAGCAGGTAGGCCGAGCCGTACAGCGCGAAGCCGAGCAGGAAATTCCCCAGTGTGCCCAGACCGAAATTGCGCCGCGCCAGCAGGCGAAGCTGGATCAGCGGCTCCCGCCGCCACAGCTCCACGACGATGAAGGCGCTCAGCATCACCGCGGCGAGCAGGCTCAGCCGCACGATGAAGGGCGAGCCGAACCAGTCGTAGACATTGCCGTCGTCGAGCACGGTCTGCAATGCGGCGAGCCCCACCGCCATCAGCGCGATGCCGAACCAGTCGCCGCGGCGCAGCAGGCCCAACTGCATCGGCGAGCGCGGCAGGCCATAGATCAAGGCCGGCACCATGATCGCGCCCGGAACCAGGTTGATATAGAAGATCGTCGGCCAGCCGTAGGTATCGGTGAGCCAGCCGCCGACCGTCGGCCCGATCGCCGGGGCGAAGGTCGCCGTGATCGCGAACCCCGCCAGGCCGATCGGCCGCTTCGAGGACGGCAGCATGGCGACGATGATGGTGAACGCGAGCGGGATCATCACCCCGCCGGTGAAGCCCTGCAGCGCCCGCAGCACGATCATCTGCGGCAAGGTGTGCGCCTGCCCGCAGGCGGCCGAGAAGACCAGGAACAGCACCGTGTTGGTGATCAGGTAGCGGCGCAGCGAGAACACCCGGCTGAGGAAATCGGTCATCGGGATGACGATGATCTCGCCGATTAGGTAGGCGGTGATCACCCAGGCGCCGTTGATGCCCCCGGTGCCGATGCCACCCTCGATATACGGGAGGGAGGCATTGGTGATCTGGATGTTCAGCACCGCCATGAAGGCGCCGATGATGGCGCCGCCGACCGCGATCCAGGTGCGCAGCGGGACGGAAGCCTCCCCGGCAGGGGCGATGTCGGCCATCTCAGACGGCGATCATGCGTGCGGGCGCGTGTCGATCGTCGGCTCGACCGACATGCCGGGCCGCAGCCGCCCGAGCAGCGGATCGTGCGGATCGAGCGTGATCTTCACCGGAATGCGCTGGACGATCTTGGTGTAGTTGCCGGTGGCGTTGTCGGGCGGCAGCAGCGCGAACTCCGCCCCGCTCGCCGGGGCAATGCTGTTGACGACGCCGTGCACGGTCGCATCGGGGAACATGTCGACCGCGATCGCCACCTTCTGGCCGGGACGGACGTCGGTCAGCGTCGTCTCCTTGTAGTCGGCGGTCACATACACCGCGGCGAGCGGCACCACCGCCATCAGCGCCGTGCCCGCCCGCACGTACTGGCCGACCCGCAGGGTCCGGGCGCCGACGGTGCCGGTGACGGGCGCGGTGATGGTGGTGTAGCCGAGCGTCAGGTCCGCCTGGCGCAGCGCCGCCTGCCGCTGCGCGCGCGTCGCCTGCGCCCGCGCCAGCGCCGTGCGCAGCACCGCGATCTGCTGCACGGCGACGCCCACGCCGGCGGTGTCGCGCGCCAGCGCCGCCTGCTTCTCGGCGATGTCGGCCTGCCATTGTTGCGATTGTTGCTCGGTGCCGGCGCCGCTGCGCGCCAGCCGTGCATAGCGCCCGTCTTGCTGGCGCGAGAACGCGAGCGCCGCCTCGTCGGCGGCGACGCCGGCGCGCGCCTCGGTCACCACCAGCCGCTGGCGGGCGATCTCCTGGCGCAGATTGTCGATGCCCGCGGTGGCGGCGGCGAGGTCGGCGCGCGCTTCGGCGCGGGCGGCGCGATCGTCGCGGTCGTCGATGCGCGCCAGCACCTGGCCGGCCCGCACCGGTTCGTTGTCGTGCACCAGCACGGCGGCGATGTAGCCCGACACGCGCGGGCTGACGATCACCGAGTTGGCCTGCACGGTCGCGTCCTCGGTGGAGACCAGGAACCGCCCGGTGGTCCAGTAGTAGCGGCCGTAATCACCAAGCCCCGCCAGCAGGACCAGCACGCCGAGCGCGATCGCCATCTGGCGCAACGGCCACGACCGCCGGCGCGCCGGCGCGCTTACCTCTGCCTCCGGTCCCGCGGGACCGACGAGCTGAGATCCGTCCATGCATGCGTCTCCTGATCGGGCAGGTCGGGCGACCGTCCGGTGTGGCGGAAATGGCTTGTTTGCGGGCGTCGATTACCGTCGCCGGCGGCACAGCAGTTATGCGCGCGGTCGGACCTGGCGTTGGTCCACCCCGGGCAGGGGCGCCGCGTCAGCGATCGACCGTCGCCGGCACCGCGATGCGCACCCACACGAGGTTCACCATCAGCAGCACCGCGGTGACCACGAATACCCAACGCAGCCCGGCGCTCGCCGCCACCAGACCGCCGGTCAGCGGCCCGAGCGCGATGCCGAGAAACGAGGCCGACGAGCTCAGCCCATAGACGAACCCGCGCGAGGTGGCCGGCACCATCCGCCCCACCAGCGCGTTCGCGGTCGGCAGGATGCCGCCGATGAAGCAGCCGACACCAAAACGTTCCGCGACGAACACCCAGTAGCTGTGCGCGAGAGCCTGCGGCGCGGTCATCGCCGCCGCGCCGAACAGGCTGATCAGCAACACTCGCCGGTAGCCCAGATCGTCGCTGCGCTTGCCGAGGAACGGGGAGGCGATCACGTCGGCAAGTCCCGTCACCGAGAATGCGAATCCGGCCAACGTAGCGAGTTGCGGCACCGGCCCGGTGAGCTGCTGGACGAACAGGGTCACGATCGGCTGCACCGCCTGCACCGCGAACTGTGCCAGCAGCAGCACCAGCATCAGCGCCGCCAGCCCCGGCGTGGCGCGGAACAGCGTCATCGCCGCCGGGATCGACTTGCCGCGCCGCCCGGCCGGTGTCGGCGGGCGCACGAAACGCTCCGGCACCAGCCACCACGCCAGGACGAAGCCGGTGAGCGAGATCGCCGCGGCGAAGAAGAACGGCGCCCGGTAGCTGCCGGTCGCGTCCGCAACCAGGCCGCCGATGATCGGCCCGATCAGGGAGCCCACCAGTTGCCCGGTGGACAGCCAGCCCAGCGCATAGCCCAGCCGCTGGTCCGGCACCTGGCTCGCCACCAGCGCGATCGCCGCAGAGTTGAAACCGGCGAACAGCCCCATCGCCATGCGGAACGCGAGCAGGTGCCACACGCTGGTGGCGATGCCCATCAGCCCGGTGAACACGGCAATGCCGACAGACGAGCGCAGCACCATCAGCTTGCGGCCGTAGCGATCGGCCATGCGGCCCCAGATCGGCGCGGTGAAGGTGGCGACGAACGAGGTCACCGACGCGAGCACGCCGGCCCAGAGGTCGATCAGGTCCGCCCGGTGCACGCCGAGGTCGGGCAGGTAAAGCGGCATGATCGGGGCGAGGATCGTGAACGACAGGCTCATGACGAGCTGGATCCCCACCATGGTCCACAAGGTGAGCGCCCAGTTGGGCGGCAGACCGGGATCGCTGGCCGGATCGCCCGCCGGAGCGGCAGCGGGCGGCGTCGCGGCGGCGGTGTTCATGCGCTGCCCCCGCGCCGCCCGGCAAAAATGGCGATCATGGCCGGGATCATGGTCGGCCCGGCGCGCGCGATGTCGGTTCCGCGCGCCCGGCGTTCGGCTCCGCCGCGTCGGTCCGCCTTCCCATTTCCTGCCATCCCTGCCGTGCCGGGCCGGCCCCGCGCCGCGCCGGAACCCATCGCCGCACTATGCCGCATTCCATCCGTCGATCCATCCGTTCCCCGCATCCCTCGTCCACACGCCCCCATGGCCCCGGCCCACGCCCTCGTGCATCCTCGCCGGCGCGAGAAGAACGGGAGGACGGCCATGGCAGGCATGCTCGACGGGAAAACCGCGCTCATCACCGGCGGCGGCGGCGGTATCGGCCGCGCCGCGGCACTGATTTTCGCGCGGGAAGGCGCGCGCCTTGCGCTGGCGGACGCCAATCGCGACGCCGCCCAAGACACCGTCGCAATGGTGAACGCCATCGGCGGCCGGGCGCTCGCACTCGGCGGCGACGTGACCGACAGCGGCGCCGTGCAGGCGCTGATCCGCGATACGCTGGGCGCCTACGGCCGGCTCGATTGCGCGTTCAACAATGCCGGCATCGCCGGCTACCAGGTGGACGCCGCCGGCAAACGTACCGCCGAATGGTCCGACGACGCCTTCGACCGCATGATCGCGGTCAACCTGAAAGGCGTGTGGCTCTGCATGAAACACGAACTCCTGTACATGCAGGCAAACGGCGGCGGCGCGATCGTGAACACCGGCTCGATCGCCGGCCTGGTCGGTCTGCCCACATCGTCGGCCTACGTCGCCGCCAAACATGGCGTGCTGGGCCTGACCAAGACTGCGGCAATCGAATACGCGGCCGACAAGATCCGGGTAAACGCCGTCTGTCCCGGCTACATCCGCACCAAAATGACCGAGGAAGTGATGGCCCGCCGCGGCGAAACCATCCTCGCCATGGTCCCCGCCCGCCGCATGGGCGAACCGGAAGAAATCGCCGAAATGGTCGCCTGGCTCTGCTCCGACCGCGCCAGCTACGTCACCGGCGCATGCTACAACGTCGACGGCGGCTACATGGCCATGTGAGCCGAACCGGCTGCGCAACGGGGGGCGGGCGAGCAAGGCCAGGGGCGCTGCCCCTGGACCCCGCCAGGGAACTCGTCCCCTGGACCCCGGTCTATTGGTTTCCGTGCGTGTGGGGGGGTATCTCGGGTCCGGGCTGGGGGCTGCCTGGGGCGGGCGGTTGGGCCGGACAGGGCGCAGTCGCGCCCTGTCCGGCCCAACCGCCCGCCCCAGGCAGCCCCCAGCCCGGACCCGAGACACCCCCCACACGCACGGAAACCAACGGAAGGGTTCCAAGGGCGAGCCCTTGGCGGGGGTCCAGGGGGCAGCGCCCCCTGGCCTTGCTTACCCGCCCCCGTTCGTGCGGCGGGCGCGGTTCATCGGCCGCGGAGCAGCGTCGTCATGGCGGCGAGGCGCAGGAGGGTGCCGGTGTCGGCCTGGCCGGTGATGGCTTCGGGGCGCCAGTGGCGTTGGAAGGCGCGCAGGGTGGTGGCGAGGGCGGGGTCGAGGGCGCCGTGCGGGCTGGTCTCGTAGCCGATTTCTGCCAGGGCGGCGCGCACCGGGGCGAGGCTGGCGGCGTCGCGCACGGGCGCTCCGGTGCCGGTGTCGGGGGTGCCGTGCGGCCACAGGCCGACGCCGCTCAGGGCCAGTTGTTCCCAGTCGAATTTCTCGCCGGGGTCTTCCTTGCGGTCGGGGGAGATGTCGCTGTGCGCCACGACGTTGCGCTGGGGGATCGGGTGGCGGGAGAAGATCGCGAGGCAGAGGTCGCACACGGCGGCGAGTTGCAGCACAGGGAAGTCCCGGTAACCCCATTCGTGCCCCGGGTTGACGATTTCGATGCCGATCGAGCGGTCGTTCAGCCCGCGGTGGCCGCGCCAGTATGACACGCCGGCGTGCCAGGCGCGGCGTTCTTCGGCGACCAGGCGCAACACGGCGCCGTCCTCGTCGATGACATAGTGGGAGGAGACGCGGGCGGCCGGGTCGCGCAGCCGCTCGATCGCCTCGTGCGCGCTGCGCATGCCGGTGTAATGCAGCACGATGATATCGATCGTAACATCTTCCGGTCGGGCGTCCTGGTTCGGGCTGGGCAAGTCGCGAATGGCAAGGTTCATACCGGCGACCTGTCGTGTGGCGGCGTCACGGGTGCGGCCCCGGGCGTGCGCCGCCTGGCGGTGCGGGCGACGGGACGAGGCCGGGGGCGAGCGGCATCACAGCCCGCGTTCCCGTTTGATGCGGTCCCAGGCGGCGTTGATACGCGCCACTTTGTCGCCGGCGCGGGCGATGATGTCGGCCGGGACGCCGCGGGCCGCGAGGCTGTCCGGGTGGTGCTCGCGCATCAGCCGTTTCCAGGCCGCGTGCAACGCCTCGTTGCTGGTGCCGGCGGGGACGCCGAGCACCGCGTAGGGGTCCGGCTCCCCGCTGGCTGCGCGCGGTGGTGCGGCGCCGCGGGCGCGGTCCCAGGCGGATTGGTCGAGGCGGAAGGCGAGGTGGACGTGCGACAGGAATTCGTGCTCCGCCCGGTTCACCGGCCCGTCGGCGCGGGCGACGCCGAACAGAGAGGCAAGCACGTCTTCCAGCACGGCCGGGCTGTCGGCGAAGCTCTCGCCCAACTGGGCGGCGACGGCTTCGTAGCCGTCCGGGGTTTCGCGCGCCTGGTCGAACAGGCGGCCGATGTCGTGCACCGCCTCGGGCGGGACGCGGAACTGGCGGCGGAAGGCGGCGATTTCCTCCCGTCGCACTGGGCCGTCGGCCTTGGCGAGCTTGGCTGCGAGCGTCACCACGCCGAGTGCGAACACCTGGTCGCGCCGGCCGAGCAGGGCGGCCATGCGGGCGGAGGCGAACAGGGGATCTGCGGCGGAGAAGGGCAGGCGCAGGTGCGGGACCGCACCGGAATCGGCGGCGTGGCCGAGGGCGGCGCCGAACACCGCCCCCATCGGTCCGCCGACCGCGAAGCCGGCCATCCCGCCGATGATCTTGCCCCAGTAGCCCACGGCAGCCCTTGTACCATGAGCGTACGGACCGCGGCAAAGCGCATCTGGACGATGCGCCGATCCGGGTGCGCGCAGGCGGCACTGGGGGGCGACGCGCCTGGAGGTGGAGCTGTAGCCGCGGACAAGAAAAAGGCTCCGGGGCGGACCCCGGAGCCTGATGGTTGGCAGCCTCGCGGCTCAGCGGCGGTTCGTCGTGCCCAGCAACTGCAGCAGCAGCATGAACAGGTTGATGAAGTTCAGATACAGGCTCAACGCGTCATAGACGCTGCGCTTCGCCGCCTGGTCGGTGCCTTCGGCATAGGCGAACTGCAGGTAGGTGGCCTTGATCCGTTGCGTGTCGTAGGCGGTGAGCCCGGTGAACACCAGCACGCCGGCGATGCTGATGAAGAACTGCATCGCGGTCGAGTGCATGAACATGTTCACGACGCTCGCCAGGATGACGCCGATCAGCCCCATCATCAGGAAGCTGCCCCAGCGGCTGAGATCGGCCTTGGTCGTGTAGCCGTAGAGGCTCATGGCCGCGAAGGTGCCGGCGGTGATGAAGAACACCCGCACGATCGACGTGCTCGTGTAGATCAGGAAGATGTTCGTCAGGCTGGCGCCCATCGCGGCGCAGAACAGCCAATACAGCGTCTGCGCGGTGCTGCGCGACAGCTTGTTCACGCCGAGGCTGAGGACCAGCACGAAGGCGAGCGGGGCGAAGATGGAGATCATCGCGAGCGGTCCGGCGGTGCGCGCCATGCCGTACGGCGTCTGCACCAGCGGGTAGAACAGGTTCATCGCGGAGGTGTGGGCGATCAGGGTCGCGATGATGCCGGTCACCAGCAGGCCCGACGCCATCCAGTTGTAGACCCGCAGCATGTACGCCCGCAGCCCCGCGTCCAGGACGGCGGAGGCGGCGGTGCTGGGGGCGGCGGGGTAGGCGCGGTAGTCGGGGCTGTACGCCATGGGTGCTCTCATCTCTCTCAGACGGGGGAAACCCGTGCGGCTGGAACATGCACCGCCGCGAGGCTGGCTTCAAGCGGGGCCGAAATGAGACTTCGGTCATTCATCGCGCAACTGCGATGCCGGGGGCACCCGCAACGCCCGTGCCGTTCCAGCATAGCCGAAACCGAGCAGCATCGCCAGCGCGGCAAGCAGGCCGAGCGCCAGCCGCCCGGGCAGGAACACCCAGGGCAGGTGCATCAGGAAGTGCAGCACCGCCCAGCTCGCGAGCCCGCCGACCCCGGCGGCGAGCAGCCCCGCCGTCAGGCCGAGGGTGCCGAACTCCACCATCCAGGCGGCGCGGATCTGCGCCCGCGTGGCGCCGAGCGTCTTCAGGATCACCGCCTGGCGTACGCGCCGCTGCTGCCCCGCCGCCACCGCCGAGACCAGCACCAGCGCTCCGGCCAGCAGGGTGACCGCGCCGGTCGCCGCGAGCGCCGCGGCGATCTGGTCGAGCAGGCCCGCGACCTCCGCCAGCACACCGCGCACCGCGATGCCGGTGACGTTGGGCAGCGCGTCGGAGACCCGGGCCAGCAGGCCGCCCTCCTGGTCGCGCGCCACGTGCACGGTGGCGATCTCGGTGTGCGGCGCCTGGCCGAGCAGCCCGGGGCTTGCCACCAGGACGAAGTTCAGCCCGAGCCGCATCCACTGGATGTCGCGCAGGCTCGCCACCCGCAGGTCGATGTCGCGGCCGAGCACGTTCACCCGGATCACCCCGCCGAGCCGCACCCCCCAGCCGCGCGCCAGCCGTGCATCGAGCGAGACGAGCGGTGGCCCTTGGTAATCGGGCGCCCACCAGCGGCCGGCAACCAGTCTGGTGCCCTCCGGCGGGGTGGCGGCGTAGGTGAGGCCGCGGTCGCCGCGCAGCGCCCAGCCGGTGCCGGGGGCGGCGTGGACGTCCGCCGCCGGCACGCCGTTCACCGCGACGATGCGTGCGCGCAGGGTGGGCAGGGTGTCGATGCGGTGCGGTCCGGGCGTGGCGCGGACCAGGGCCCGGAAGCGGGCGAGCTGGTCCGGCTGGAGGTCGATGAAGAAGAAGCTCGGCGCGCGGTCGGGCAGCGCTGCCAGCACGACCCGGTTGAGGTTGCCCTGGATCAGCGCCACCGCGGCGAGGGTGGAAAGGCCGAGGCCGACCGAGACCAGCATCGGCGCGGTCGGCGCCCCGGGGCGATACAGATTGCCGAGGCCGAGCCGTGCCCAGGGACGCGCCGGCGCCGGCGCCGCGTGCGCCACCCGGGCAAGGATCCAGGCCGCGACGCGGAACAGGCCCAGCGCACCGAGCGCGGCGGCGCAGAACCACAGCGCCAGCGGCCGGTCGTCGGTGCTCGCGACCGCCAGCCCGACCAGCGCGGCGCCGAGCAGGGCGATGGCGAGCAGCACCGCGCGCGCCAGGCGCCGGCCGGAGGCCTCCGCCGGCAGGGCGATCGCATTTGGCAGGAACGCACCGGCCTCCACCGGTCCGCCACGGACGGTCGGTGCGGCGCGAACGGTCCCTCCGTCGCCATCCACGGCCGGCGCGGCACGTCGGCCGCGCGGGCGCCGGTCGGCCGGCCAGAAGGCGAGCGCCGGCCGGCCGCCGAACGTTCCTCCGGTCGCCGCGCCGCGAAACAGCGCCGCGCCGGGCACCTGCGCCGCCTGGCCGAGCGGCCAGAGCGCGAACGCCCCCGCGGTCAGCGCCCCGTAGGCCGCCGCCAGCGCCAGCGGCCCGGGGAAAATTCCCGCCGCCACCGGCACCGGCAGCACTGACCCGAGCCAGCGTCCCGCCAGTACCGGCACCAGGCCCCCCGTCACCAGCCCGAGCGCGATCCCCGCCGCCGCGAGCGCAGCCACCTGCAGCAGGCAAACGGCGAACACCAGCCGCGCGGGGGCGCCCAGGCAACGCAGGATCGCCAGGGTCTCGGCGCGCGCCGCGAGCCAGGCGCTCACGCCGCCGGCGACGCCGATGCCGCCCATCAGCAGCGCGGTCAGCCCGACCAGGGCCATGAAGCGGGTGGTCAGGGTGATGAACTGGGTCACGCCGGGCGCGGCCTCGGACGGCCCGCGGATGCGCCAGCCCTGCGCAGCGAAGCGCGCCCGTAGCGCCGCCCGCAGCGCCGGGCCTCCCGCCGGGTCAGCCATCACGGCACGCAAAGTATAACTGACGAGCGCCCCCGGCACGACGAGGCCGGTGCCCGGCAGCGCCGCCGCGGCGATCAGCGCCGGGGCGCCGAACAGCGCCGGGCCGGAGACGAGGTCCGGGGTGCTGACCAGCGCGGCGCGCAAGATAAAGGTCTGCATGCCGATACGCGCGGTCCCGCCCGGCCGCAGCCCAAGCCGGGACAGCACCAACGGGTCGGCAAGCAGCCCATAGCGCCCGTCCTGCTTGCCCAGCGCGCGGGCCAGCGACATCGGCGGATGCAGCACCGGGGCGCCGAGCAGCGGCCAGCCGGGTCCGACCGCACGCAGGCTGATCAGTTGCCGCGCACCGGAAGGGCCGACCAGCAGGGTCCGCATCTGCACGGTGGTGGAGAGTCTCGCGCCGTGGGTAGTGAGCCAGGCGCGCAGGGCGGGCGGCGGCGGCTCGGCGCCGGTGCCCACCGCGACGTCACCGCCGAGCAGGGTGCGGCCGTTGCCGGCGAGCCCCGCCTCGGTGGCCGCGCGCAGGCTGCCGACTGCGGCGATCGCGGCGACGCCGAGGGCGAGGCAGAGCACCACCGACAGCAGCCCGCGCGTGCCGGCGCGCAGGCCGCGCCGCGCGAGGCTCAGCGCCAGGAACATGGCACCGGCGCCAGCGTGCGGCGGTCGGGGAGGGCTGGCACACGGCGGCGGGCCCAGCGGGACGGAGCCGGGTCGAAGAGGCCTGGTTCGCTTGCCGCCCGGCGACGGGCGCCAGGGTGGGACGCCGAAGCGGGCCGGCGGCGCGGCACGGGCATCGGTATCTTCACGGGCATCCGCGCCGGGATCGTCATCGGGATCGACATCTGTATCGATATGGGCATCGACAGCGGCGATGCACCCGCCGCCGTCGGCCGGGGCGCCGGTGCAGTCGCCCTCGGCAGCATCAACGGCCGGGGAAATCAGCGTATTTGTCGGTGCGCGGCAGGAAATCGGCGTAAGCGCGCGGCGACGCCGTCGCCGCCACGGCCCGCCAGCGTGCAAACACCCGCTGCCGATAGGGGAGCCCGAGGGCCGGGGTTTGCGAATGGTAGGCCGCCACCGCTGCCGGCCAGTCATGCAGGCGGCCGAACAGCCGGTTGAGGAAACCGGCTGCATAGCGGGCGTTGATCGCCGGATCGAACGCTTCTGTCAGGCTGCGGAAGGCGCGCGGGTGGTCGTGCAGGTTCACTTGCAGGCAGCCGACGTCGATCGAGCTCACCCCGGCCGCCCGCAATGCCGCGACCGCAGCGATCGCCTGCGAGCGGGTGGTGAAGAACTGTCCGACGCCGTCGGCGTTGATGGTCCACGGCCAAGGCTGCCAGGTGGCAGGTGGCGCATCCGCGGTGGCGCCGAGCAGGCTGCGTCCGGCGGCGCGCAGCGCCGGCCCGCGCGCCGGGCCGCTCGCGTCCGGCCGACCGCTTTCCACCACCGCAACGGCCGCGAGCAGCCCCGCCGGCAATCCCGCCGCGCGCGACGCCGCTGCGATCGCGTTCCGGCAGGCGGCGAATCCGGCCGCGCGCCCGCTCCATGCCGGCTGCCCGAATGCCGCCGGTGCGCATGCGGGCTGCACGAGCAGCAAGGTCAGCACACCCAACGACAACAGGGTCGCGCCCGGGGTCGGCGACGCCGGGAGGTCCCTGGATTTCAGCATGGCGGCACTATGCCCGGGCGGGGAGCCGCCCGTCAGCAAAAACCGACCGGAGGCGGGCCGGCCGTCTCCGCCGGGAGGGCGCCACGGGGTCACGATGTCGCGCGGCTCAGCGGTAGAGCAGGTGCAGCGCTATGGCGAGCACCAGCACCACGCCGACCGCTGCCAGCAGAGGGCGCCAGCCCGGCAGCCCGTCCGGCGCGCGCTGCGGTGACGCCGCCCCGCGGCGCTGCGTGGCGGTCGGCCTCGTTCCGTCCGGTTGCAGGCGGGACGCCATTCCGGTCCCTCCGCGGCGCGGTGACATTGGCCAGCATGGGCCGGATGCCGGCGCGAGTGCAACCATTCTGTGCGCCCCGGTTCCGTGCGCCCCGAGGTCTGCGCATTCCTGTTCTGTGCCCCTGGACCGCCGTCACCGGGCGCGGCCACCCTGGACGGCGGCACGCGCGGACGGCATGGTCGGTTCCGGCCGCGATGCGCTTGCCGGCCGCGTCCGCAGATACCAGCTTCGGTGCCAGCCTCGGTCCACATATCTCGTTCAGACACACCACCTTCAGACACACATAGGCGATGCCCCAGGATCCCCCGCATATGGATGCGCTTATCGGCCAGACCCCGCCCGCCGCCGCCGGCACCGCCGTGATCGTCGAGGGCGACCAGAAGACCTTCATGCAGGAGGTGATCGAGGCGTCGCGTCAGCTTCCGGTGCTGGTCGATTTCTGGGCGACCTGGTGCGGCCCCTGCAAGACCCTGACGCCGGCGCTCGAAAAGGTCGTGCGCGCGGCCGGCGGGCGGGTGAAGCTCGTCAAGATCGACATCGACAAGAACCGGGCGCTGGTCCAGCAACTGGTGCAGCTTGGCCTGCCGCTGCAATCGGTACCGACGGTCGCCGCGTTCTGGCAGGGTCAGGTGGCCGACCTGTTCCAGGGTGCGCTGCCGGAATCGGAAGTGAAACGTTTTGTCGAGACGCTGCTGAAACAGGCCGGCGGCGCGATGCCGGCGGCCGATCTGCTCGGCGAGGCGAAGGCGGCGGCGGACGCAGGTGATGCGCAGGGCGCGGGCGAGCTCTATGGTGCCGTGCTGCAGGAGGAGCCGGAAAACCCTGCCGCCTGGGGCGGGCTCATTCGTGCGCTGATGGCGCTCGGCGACGAGGACCAGGCCGAGGAAGCGCTCGGCCAGGTGCCGGCGGCGATCGCCGAGCACGCCGAGATTGCCGGCGCGCGCAGCGCGCTGGCGCTGGCGCGCGAGGGCCGCGCCGCCGGGGCGCAGCGTGCCGCGTTGGAAGCGCGGGTGGCGGCGGACCCGGCCGATTTCCAGGCCCGCTACGAACTCGCCACCGCGCTCAACGCACTCGGCGAACGGGACGCGGCGGCCGACCACCTGCTCGACATCATCCGTCGCCAGCGCGCGTGGAACGAGGACGCGGCGCGGCTGCTGCTGCTCAAGTTCTTCGAGGCCTGGGGCTTCGACGATGCGGCCACCATGGCGGCGCGGCGCAGGTTGTCGGCGCTGCTGTTCGCCTGATGGCCGGCGTCGACCCGCGCGCGCAGGACCTGCCGGCCGAAATTCCGGTGTTCCCGCTTGCCGGGGCGCTCCTGCTGCCCGGCGGCAAGCTGCCGCTCAACGTCTTCGAGCCGCGCTACCTGGCGCTGGTGGAAGACGCGCTGGCTTTGGGACGGATGTTCGGGATGGTGCAGCCTGACCCGACCCCCATTGCGACGGATCAGGCCGGCTCGGATCAGGCCGGAACGGATGGGGAGCCGGGCCTCTATCGCATCGGCTGCCTCGGGCGCATCTCCTCCTTCAGCGAGACGGACGACGGCCGCTACCTCGTCACCCTGACCGGACTGGTGCGATTTCGTATCGAATCGGAGCTGCCGCCGCGCCGCGGCTACCGCCGGGTGCAGGTTGCCTATGTGCCGTTTCTCGCCGATCTCGACACGGCTGCGGCACCGGTGGGCGTGCCGCGCGAAGCACTGCTCACGGCGCTGCGCGGCTACTTTACGCGCCGCGGCTTCGACGCCAACTGGGATGCGATCCGGCGCATGGCCGATCCGGTGCTGGTCAGCACGCTCTGCATGGTCTGCCCGTTCGAACCGGCGGAGAAACAGGCGCTGCTGGAGGCGCCCGACGAGGCCGCGCGCGCCGGCGCGCTGCTCGCGCTGTTGCAGATGGGCGCCGCCGAACCCGACACGCCTGCCGGCGGCGGCCGGTTGAGCTGAGCGTGCCTGCGGGCACGCCCGGCAGCCGCACGCGCGCCGCGCGGTTGCCGCCATCTTCGCCGGATGACATGCCTGCGCCGATCCGATTTCTTCCCACGCACTGAGGGTTCCCGTCATGTCCGAACCGACCGCCGACCCTGCCGTGCCGCCCATTGTGCCGATCGACCCGCGGCTGCTCGAGATCCTGGTCTGCCCGCTGACCAAGGGGCCGCTGGAATACGATCGCGCAGCCGGCGAGCTGATCAGCCGCAAGGCCGGGCTCGCCTACCCGGTGCGCGACGGCATCCCGATCATGCTCGCCGATGAAGCGCGCAAGCTGGAGGAATGATGCGGACCGTTACCGAACTCCGGCTCGACCGCGCCGCCCGGGTGCTGCACGTCGCCTTCGACGATTCCAGCGGGTTCGCCCTGCCGATCGAATACCTGCGGGTGGAAAGCCCGAGTGCGGAGGTGCAGGGCCACGGCCCCGACCAGCGCACGATCGTGCCCGGCTGTCGTGACGTCGGGATCACCGCCATCGAGCCGGTCGGCAATTACGCGGTGCGGCTCGTGTTCGACGATCGGCACGATACCGGGATCTATTCCTGGGAGTACCTGCACGAGCTCGGCCGCGAGCAGGGGCCGCGCTGGGAACGCTATCTGAACGAACTCGCCGCCCGCGGCCTGTCGCGCGATCCGCCGGTGCGCTGAGCAACCCGCGCGGCACGGGTCCCCACCCCACCCCGACCCGGCGTCGCAAGGGGGAGGGGGGCAGGGCCCGGGCCCTGCAGAGACATTACAATTACCGATCGATCGAGCCGATGACGCGGGGGGTCGCCGGCGGTACCGCCGCTTGACCTGCCTGCGGTGCTGGCCCATCTCCATCTCGCCAGACGGCCGGACGGCCGCTGCTGCCGGCGGAGCCTCTCCGTCGCGCGGTGGAGGAAAGTCCGGGCTCCACGGGAATACGGTGCCGGCCAACGGCCGGCGGGGGCGACCCCAGGGATAGTGCCACAGAAAACAAACCGCCCGTTCCGCCGGCATGACGCGCCGGACGCAGCGGGCAAGGGTGAAACGGTGCGGCAAGAGCGCACCGCGCCCCCGGCAACGGGGGCGGCAGGGTAAACCCCACCGGGAGCAAGACCGAATAGGGGCGGCCGGTGCCGCGATGCGCAGGCGTCGCGGGCACCAGGGGCATTCCCGCTCCGCTGCCCGGGTTGGTCGCGTGAGGCGCGTCGCGAGGCGCGTCCCAGAGGAATGGTCGTCCCGCCGCCTTCCGGGCAACCGGGAAGCGGCGGACAGAACCCGGCTTACAGGCCGTCTGGCATTTTCGGCCCGTTTGGCATTTCGGCGCCAGCAGACCCGGCGTTGCCGCCGCGGGCGGTTTCGGCACCTGCGGCGGGCGGTGTTTCCCGGCAGTTTCGTCCGCTCCGGCCCGATTTCGGAACAAATCAGGAATACGGAACTTCCGTCGAATCTTCCTTGACCCGATCACGGCGCCTCGTCCTACACGCCTGCGTATGCCGTGAGTCCGGCGCCGCTGAATCCCGCGGAATTACCGCGGCGGTCGCGGCAATTCCCTTTGACGCCCATGGTTGCCCATGTTATCCCATGACCTCCCATTAACGGGCCAACCACCAACCTCCGCTCTCCCGCCGCGCGTTCCTGACAGAGGCGCTGATCCCGGCGGGCGGGGCCGATCGGAGCGAGCGCGAAGGGCGGGCCGGTCGGATGACCCAATTCCTGGGCACCCACCAGAACAAATTGGACGGCAAGGGCCGCGTCTCGGTGCCCGCGCCGTTCCGCGCCGCGCTGCGCGGGGCCGGCGGCGAGGAGCCGGCGCCCGCCTTCCGCTTCGTCCTGCGCCCGTCGCACAAGTTCCGCTGCATCGAGGTCTGGCCGGAAGCGGCGTTCCGCGCGCTCGCCGCCCCGCTCGAGCGCATGGCGCTGTTCAGCGACGAGCACGACGACCTTACCAGCGCGCTCTATGCCGATTCGTTCGAAGCAGAAACGGATCGCGAGGGCCGCATCGTGCTGCCCGACCTGTTGATCGCCCATGCCGGACTCGGGCAGGTGGTGGAATTCGTCGGCCACGGCAACATCTTCCGCATCTGGGATCCGACTGTCGGGGCGCGCCAGCGTGCCGAATCGCGTGCCCGCGCCCATGCCCGCGGCCTGACCGTGACGATGGGTGCACTCCCTGGGGGTGCACTCCCTGGGGATGCACTCCCCGGCACGGCGCTTCCGCCGCCTGCACCTCCTGTGCCCGCCGCCGCGATGTCCGGCGATAGTGGCGTGGCCGCGCCATGACCGCCCCCGTCCCGTCCGGCGGCCACGTGCCCGGCGGCCATATTCCGGTGCTGTGCGCCGAAATGCTGGCCGTGCTCGCGCCGCGCGACGGCGGCATCTATCTCGACGCCACGTTCGGCGGCGGCGGCTATGCCGAGGCGATCCTCTCGGCTGCCGCCTGCACCCTGTTCGCGATCGACCGCGATCCGGACGCGCTTGCGCGCGGTGCCGCGCTCGCCGCCCGCTTTCCGGGCCGGCTCCATCTGCTGGGCGGTCACTTCGGCGACGTACTGGCCGAGGCGCTGGCGCCGGACGGCTGGCTTGTTGCGCACGGGGTGCGTGCGCTCGACGGCGTGGTGTTCGATTTCGGCGTCTCCTCCTTCCAGCTCGACGATCCGGCGCGCGGCTTTTCGTTCCGCGCCGATGGGCCGCTCGACATGCGGATGGACCGGGCCGGGCCAACCGCGGCCGACCTCGTGAACCGGCTTCCCGAGCGCGAACTTGCCGACCTGCTGCACGAATTGGGCGAGGAGCGGGCGGCGCGGCGCATCGCGCACGCGATCGTCGCGGCACGTGCGGTGGCACCGATTGAAACGACCGCGCGGCTTGCCGGCATCATCCGCGCCGTGCTGCCGCCGGATCGGTCCGGAATCGATCCGGCGACGCGCAGCTTCCAGGCGCTGCGCATCCGTGTGAACGACGAGTTGGGCGAAATCGAGCGCGGGCTCGCCGCCGCCGCAGCGCTGCTCGCCCCCGGCGGACGGCTGGTGGTGGTCGCCTTCCATTCGCTGGAGGACCGGTTGGTGAAGCGCTTCATGGCCGAAGCCGCCGGTCGCGCGCCGGCGCCGTCGCGGCACGACCCGCGCGGGCTATTGGCGCGGGACCCACCGCGGTTCCGCCTGTGCGGCGCTCCGCTGCTGCGGCCCGGCGCGGCGGAGATGGCGGCCAACCCGCGCGCCCGCAGCGGCCGGCTGCGGGCGATGGAGCGGTTGGCCGCCGCCGATCCTGTCCAGCCGTCCGTGGGGAGCGCGCCATGATCCGCCCGATCACCTGCGTCGCCGTGCTGATGGCCTGCGCCACCGGGTACTACGTCTACGACGTCTCCCACCAGGTGAGTCTGCTCGACCGGCAGATCGAACAGACCTTGCAGCAGACCGGGTCCATTCGCGAGCGCATCCGCATGCTGCACGCGGAATGGACCGTCCGGAACCGGCCGGAGCGGCTGCAGCGCCTGACCGACCAGTATCTCTCGCTGGAGCCGACCCGCCCGGACCAGTTCGTGGCCCTGGCCGATCTGGCGAGCCGGCTGCCGCCCCCGGCTCCAGCAGCCCCGGCCGCCCCGGCAGCCGAGTCGGCGGTGGCCGGCGGTCCGCTCTCCGCGGACGGCGCCGCGGACGTGGGCATGATCGCCGCTGGCACCGGCGTCGCTGGGGTCGGCCCCGCCGGTGCGGGCGGGACGAGCGGCACGGGTGCGACGGAGGGTGCGGTGCCGGCGCCCGCCGGTGCGCCGGCCGCGGCAGTCGCGCCGGCGGTGCCGTCTTCACCCGGGGGGGCCGCCATCGCATCGTCGCAGCCGGCGCGTCCGCCTCCGGCTGCGACGGTCCACCTGGCTACTGCGCCGGCTGCTGCGCCGATGTCCCCCGCGCACCCGTCGCCCGCGCGCCTCGTCGCCGAGGCCGCGCGCACTGCCCCGCGCCATGCCCCGCTGGCCCGGCCGCGTCTGATCACCGCGTCGCTGCGTCCAGCGCAGCGTCCCGGGGCCTGGGCCCCGCCCCGCCCCGCACCCGTTCGCCTGGTTGCGGCCGGCTATCGCGCTCCGGCCTACCGCTCGTCGCCGCGGCCGGAGGCGGGCGGGTCGCTGCTCGGCATGGCCCATACCTATGCAACCGGCCCGCTGGCGCCGCCGGCGCCGAGGCCAATGCCGTATGCCGCCAGCGGCGGCGGAGGCTAGGTCTGGCGATGGCACGCCCGCCACAGGACCCGCGCGACACCCCCCGCCTCCCCGGCGGACCGGGCCGCGCTGCACGGGAGACGGCTGCGCCGCATGGGCGGGGCGGCGTGCGGCCGGACGAGGATGCTCCGCCGTCCGGCTGGGATACCCCACCGCCGCCCGACGCGCCGCCCCCGGATGCGCCGCCGGGTGCGGTGCCGGGCGGCATCCCGCGCACCCGCCGCGGCGCGGCGCGGGCGGACGCCGTGCCGCGCATGGAAACCGTGCGCGTCACCGCGCCCGACCTGCGCCGCCGCGCGCTGCAGCAGCGGACCCGTACCCGGCTGGTGGCGACCACCGGCGGTTTCATTGCATTGTTCGCGGCGCTGCTGGTGAAGCTCTCGCTCGCCACCGTGCTCACCCCGCTGCGTCCGCCGCCGGCACGCCATCGGGTTGCGAGCCTGCTCGATCATCCGGCCGAACTCGCCGCCCCGCTGCCCGAGCATCGGGCCATGATCACCGACCGGCATGGCCAGATCCTGGCGATCTCGTTGCCCTCGGCGGCGCTCTATGCCGATCCGCGCCAGATCGTCGATCCCGCCGCGGTGGCCGCGAAGCTGCATCAGGTACTACCCGACCTCGATCCGGCGGTGGTGGCGCGCCGGCTGGCCGCCAGCCATTTGCAATTCGTCTATCTCGATCGCGCGATCACCCCGGAGGAGGAGGAGGCGGTCAATGACCTCGGCATCCCGGGGCTCGATTTCCTGCCGACCGAGATCCGTCGCTACCCGATGGGCCGCCTCGCCGCGCAGGTGCTGGGCGGTGTCGATGTGGACGAGAACGGCCTCGCCGGGGCGGAGAAGTTTTTCAACAAGCGCCTGATGACCGATCCCAAGCCGCTGCGCCTGTCGATCGACGTGCGGGTGCAGGCGGTGCTGCGCGACGAGCTCGCGCGCGCGATGGACGAGTTCCAGGCCGTCGGCGCCACCGGCATCGTGATGAAGGTCGATACCGGCGAGGTGCTGGCGATGGTCAGCCTGCCCGATTACGACGCCAATGACTTCGCGACCGCGCCGCCGGACGCGCGCTTCAACCGTGCTGCCAGCGGCACCTATGAGCCGGGCAGCACGTTCAAGCTGCAGACCGCGGCGATGGCGCTGAACGACCACATCATCCATATCTGGGACCGCTTCGACACCCTGCACCCGATCCACATCGGACGCTTCACCATCACCGATTTCGAGCCGGCGCGCAGCGACTACGCGCTGCCGGAGATCATCGCCCAGTCCTCCAACATCGGCGCCTCGCACATCGCGCTGCTGGTCGGGCGCGACCGCCAGCGCGCGTTCCTGCGCAGCAACGGCATGTTCGCCGCCGCGCCGATCCAGTTGCCGGAATCGGCACCGCCGCAGGTGCAGCCGAAACGGGTCTGGGGCGACGCCACGGTGATGACTGTCTCGTTCGGCAACGGCATCGCCGTGACGCCGATCCAGCTCATCACCGGCACCGCCAGCCTGATCGACGGCGGGGTCTATCACGATCCCACCCTGCTCGCCCTGCCGCGCGGGGATATCCCGCCGGGCCGGCGCGTGATCACCCCGGACGTGTCGGAGTTGATGCGCAAGCTGATGCGGGTCGTGGTCACCAGCGGCACCGGCGAGCCGGCCCGCGTGCCGGGCTTCCTGATCGGCGCCAAAACCGGCACGTCGCAGAAAGTCTCCCGCGGCGGCTACCGGCTGCACACCAACCTGAGCTCAATGCTCGCCGCCTTCCCGATGACCCACCCGCGCTACATCATCTACGCCATGCTCGACAGCCCGCACGGCAACAAGAGCACCTACGGCTTCTCGACCGGCGGCTGGACCGCGGGGCCGGCGATCAAGCGCACCATCGCGCGCATCGGGCCGATGCTGGGCATCCTGCCGGCGACGCCGTCGCAGTTGCCGGCCCTGCAGCAGGCGCTCTATCTGCCGCTCGCGCCGGCGATCCCGCCCGGGGCGCCGCAACTGCTGCACAGCCCGGTGGGCAGCCCGCCGGAGATGGTCACGCCGGCAAGCTACCTGCATCCCGCCGGCGCCGCCGCGCCCGGCACCTATCGCGCCGCGCCCCGCCGCGCCGACGCCGCCGGGCACGTGCTTGCGCGCCGGTCGGACGGCGCCGCGCTGCCTGCGCCGCTGCCCGTCCATCGTACCGCGCTGCGCACAGCCCTGCCGGTGCGCCCGGTGACGATGCGTCCGGTGACGGGGCGCCTGCCCACCGGACCGGTGGCCGTAGCACTGCCGCCGCCGCTGCCGTTCCCCGCCGCCGGCCAGCCAGCGGAGGCGCAGGGTGCGCGGCGCTGAGCTCCTCGCCGGCCTGATCGACCCGGCTGCCGCGCAGGCCGTCGCCCGGGGCCTGGGCGAGCTCGACCTCACCGGTGTCACCGCCGACAGCCGCCAGATCGCCCCGGGCTTCCTGTTCGCAGCACTGCCCGGGGCGCGCGCCGACGGGCGCAGCTTCATCGCCGAGGCGGTGGCGCGCGGCGCCGTCGCCGTGCTCGCTCCGCCCGGCACCGCCTGGCCCGCCGGCGTGCCGCCCCGCCCGCTGATCGAGGATCCGGCACCGCGTCGCCGCCTGGCCGAGTTCGCCGCCCGCTTCGCCGGGCCGCAGCCGCGCTGCATCGCCGCCGTCACCGGGACCAACGGCAAGACCAGCACCGTCTCCTTCCTCCGCCAGCTTTGGGCTGCCGGCGGACAGGCGGCGGCGAGCCTCGGCACCCTGGGCCTGGAGGTCGAGGGCGCAGTGTCGGTTCCGCCCGCCGGCGCCAGCCTGACCACGCCTGATCCAGTCGCCCTCGCCGAGACGATGGCCCGCCTCGCCCGCGGCGGGATCGCGCATGTGGCGATCGAGGCGTCGTCGCACGGCCTCGCCCAGTTCCGCCTGGACGGCGTGCGCCTGGCCGCCGCCGGCTTCACCAACCTCACCCGCGATCACCTGGACTACCATGGCACCGAGGACGCCTATCGCGCCGCCAAGCTGCGTCTGTTCGCCGAGCTGTTGCCCGCCGGCGCCCCCGCCGTGGTCAACGCCGACATGGACCGGGCGACCCTGGAGGCGCTGGGTGCGATCGCAGCCGATCGCCGGCTCGATCTGCGCACGGTGGGCGTGGCGGGAACCATGCTCCGCCTTTGCGCCGCTCATCCGCGCCCGGACGGGCAGGACGTCGAGGTGGCGCGGCCGGACGGGGCCCGCCGCGTTCTGCCGCTGGCGCTGCCGGGTCGGTTCCAGGCGGAGAACGCGCTGCTCGCCGCTGCTCTCGCCGAGGCGTTGGGCGAGGTGGATGCGCTCGCCCGCCTGCCTGGCCTGCGCGGCGTGCGCGGCCGGCTGGAACTGGCGGCGCGCCTGCCGGGCGGGGCGGCGGCTTATGTCGATTACGCACATACGCCGGACGCGCTGGCCCGGCTGCTCGCCGCGTTGCGCCCGCACGCGGCGGGGCGGCTGGTGGTGGTGTTCGGCGCCGGCGGCGACCGCGACCGCGGCAAGCGTCCGCTGATGGGCGCGGCGGCGGCGGTCGGGGCGGATATCGCCATCGTCACCGACGACAATCCGCGCAGCGAGGACCCCGCCGCGATCCGCGCCGCCATCCGGGCGGCCTGTCCCGATGCGCGCGAGATCGGCGACCGCGCGGCCGCCATTGCCGCCGGGATGGACCTGCTGCGCCCCGGCGACGTGCTGGTGGTGGCCGGCAAGGGCCACGAGCCGGGCCAGATCGTCGGTGACACGGTGATCCCGTTCGACGACGCTACGGTGATCCGCGGGCTGGCGGGGAGCGGCGCATGAGCGTGCTCTGGACCGCGGCGGACCTTGCGGCGGCGACCGGCGGGCGGTTCACGGTGCCGTTCGACGCCAATGGCGTTGCCATCGACACCCGCACGCTGGCCCCCGGCGACCTGTTCGTCGCCCTGCGCGGCGAGCGCCGCGACGGCGAGGCGTTCGTCGCCGATGCCCTGGCGCGCGGCGCCGCCGGCGCGATGGTGGCGGGCGAGGTGGGGGAAAGGAATTTGGCGGCCCAATCGTTGGCGCCCCAGTCTTTGATCCCGCAGTCTTTGCCCCCGCAGTCTTTGCCCCTTGGGGCTCCGCTGCTGCTGGTGGGAGATACCCTGGCCGGCCTGACGGCGCTGGGTGCGGCCGGGCGCGCCCGCTTTGCCGGCCGGGTGGTTGCCATCACCGGCAGCGTCGGCAAGACCACGACCAAGGAGATGCTGCGCCGCATCCTGACCGCGCAGGGCCTGACGCACGCCGCCAGCGCCTCCCACAACAACCACTGGGGCGTGCCGCTGACCCTGGCGCGGCTGCCGGCGGACGCGGCGTTCTGCATCGCCGAACTCGGCATGAATCACGCCGGGGAGATCGAACCACTGGCCCGGCTGGCGCGGCCGGATGTCGCGGTGATCACCATGATCGCCGCCGCGCATATCGGCCATCTCGGCTCGCTGGCGGCGATCGCCGAGGAGAAGGCGGCGATCCTGCTCGGGCTGCAGCCGGGCGGAGTGGCGGTACTGCCGGCCGACAGCGACCATCTGCCGCAGTTGCTTGCGGCCGCACGCGCTGCCGGCGTGGCGCGGGTGGTGACCTTCGGCGCCGATCCGGCGGCCGATGTCCGGCTTGATGGCGTAAGCGGTGAGACGGCCGTCGGCGATTCCGCGGGCAGCCTGGTGCGCGTTTCCGTCACCGGCGAAACCATCCTTTTTCGCCTGCACGCTCCGGGCCGGCACATGGCACTGAACGGGCTCGCGGCGCTGGCCGCCGCCCTGGCGCTCGGCGTGGCGCCGACGGCGGCGGCACGCGCGCTGGCAGGGTTCGCGCCGATGGAAGGGCGCGGCGCCAGGCGCCCTCTCGCGGTCCCGGGCGGCACAGCGCTGCTGCTGGACGAGAGCTACAACGCCAACGGCGCCTCGATGCGCGCCTCCCTCGCGGTGCTGGCGGCAACGCCGGCGGCGCGGCGGGTGGCGGTGCTGGGTGACATGCTGGAGCTCGGCGCGCATGGCCCGACCGAGCACGCCGCCCTTGCCCCCGCGGTCGTCGCTGCGGCCGACTGCGTGTTTGCCTGCGGCCCGCTGATGCGTCATCTGTCCGCCGCGCTGCCGGCGGAGCTGCCCGCCCGGCACGCCGCGGATGCCGCCGCCCTCGCCGCCCTCGTCGTGCCGGCGATCCGCCCGGGCGATGCCGTGCTGGTCAAAGGCAGCCTCGGGAGCAACATGAAACTGATCGTCGCCGCGCTCGAGCGGCTGGCGGAGGCGGCCTGATGCTGTTCGCCCTCGCTCGCCCGCTCGCCCGCGATGTCTCCGCCTTCAACGTGCTGCACTACATCACGTTCCGTTCCGGCGCGGCCTGCCTGACCGCGCTGGTGATGAGCTTCCTGATCGGCCCCGGCCTCATTCGCTGGCTGCGGCGGAGTCAGCGCCTCGGTCAGCCGATCCGCGCCGACGGACCCGAACGCCACCTGATCGAGAAGGCCGGCACGCCGACCATGGGCGGGATGCTGATCCTGCTCGCTACCCTGGGTTCGACCGTGCTCTGGGTCGACCTGCGCAACCGCTACGTCTGGGCGGTGATGGGGGTGACGTTCGGCTATGGCCTGCTCGGCTTCGCCGACGACTGGCTGAAACTGTCGCGCCGCAGCCACAAGGGGCTGGCGGGGCGGCTGAAACTGCTCGGCCAGGCGGTGATCGGCCTCGCCGCCTCGGCGTGGATCATGCACACCACCGGGGGCACCCTGGGCGAGGCGGTCGCGCTGCCCGTGTTCAAGAACCTGCTGATCCCGCTCGGTTGGGGTTTCCCCGCCTTCGGCGCGTTGGTGATGATGGGCAGCTCGAACGCGGTGAACCTGACCGACGGACTGGACGGGCTCGCGATCGTGCCGTCGATCATCGCCGCCGGGGTGTTCGCGCTGATCGCCTATCTGGTCGGCAACCGCATCTTCGCGGATTATCTGCAACTGCATCCGGTTCCGGGTGCGGGCGAGCTCACGGTGTTCTGCTCAGCGCTGATCGGCGCCGGGCTCGGGTTCCTGTGGTTCAATGCGCCGCCGGCGGCGGTGTTCATGGGCGATACCGGATCCCTGGCGCTGGGCGGCGCGCTGGGCGCGGTGGCCGTGGTGACCAAGAACGAGTTCGTGCTGGCGATCGTGGGCGGGTTGTTCGTGGTCGAGACCGTCTCCGTCATCATCCAGGTGTTCTGGTTCAAGCGCACCGGCACGCGGGTGTTTCTGATGGCGCCGTTGCACCATCATTTCGAGAAGAAGGGCTGGGCGGAACCCACGATCGTGATCCGGTTCTGGATCATCTCCATGATCCTGGCCCTGGTCGGGCTGGCGACGTTGAAAATCCGATGAGCGGCTTTCCCCCAGATCTGTTCGTCGGGCGGCGCTATGCCGTGCTTGGCCTCGGCCGCAACGGCGCGCCGGCGGCGCTGGCACTGGCCGCGATGGGGGCCGAGGTGGTGGCGTGGGACGACGACCCGGCGGCACGCCGCTCGCTTGTTCCTGGGGAGGGATCGCTCGTCCTCCGCGACCCGCTTGCGCCCGATTTCGCCTTCGATGCGCTGGTGCTCTCGCCCGGCATCCCGCATGTCCTGCCGGCGCCGCATCCGGTCGCCGCGCGCGCCCGCGCCGCCGGCGTGCCGATCCTGTCGGACGTGGAATTGCTGTTCCGCGCCGTGCGCGCCGCCGGATCGCGCGCCCGCTTCGTCGGTATCACCGGCACCAACGGCAAATCGACCACCACCGCGCTGCTCGCCCATATCCTGGCCGGTGCCGGCGTGCCGGCGGCGGCGGGCGGCAATCTCGGACCGGCCGCGCTCGCGCTGCCGCTGCTGCCCGACGACGGCATCTACGTGCTGGAAATGTCGAGCTATATGTTGGAGCGAATCGAAACCGTGCGCTTCGATGCCGCGGCGATGCTCAACCTCTCCCCTGACCATCTCGACCGGCACGGCGACATGGCGGGCTATGCCGCGGCCAAGCGCGCGATCTTCGACCGCCAGGGGGCGGGCGACCTCGCGGTGGTGGGCGCCGACGACGCGCTGTCCTGTCGCCTGGCCGCGGAATTGCGCACCCGCTCGGCGCCGGTCGTGGTGGTCTCCGGCGCGGCGCCGGCCGAAATCGGGTATGCGGCCGACGTCTGGTGCGCGGACGGCATCCTGCGCGACACCGCCGGGCCGATCCTGCCGATGGCCGAGGCCCCGGCACTGCCGGGCGCGCACAACGCACAGAACGCCGCCGCGGCGGCAGCGCTGGCGCTTCGGCCTCGGCGTCGGGCGCGCCGCAGTCGCGCGCGGGATCGCAAGCTTCCCCGGCCTGCCGCATCGCCAGCAGCGATCGCCCACATCGACGGCGTCGCTTTCGTCAACGACAGCAAGGCGACCAATGCCGACGCTGCGGCGCGCGCGCTCGGCTGCTATCCGCGGCTGGTCTGGATCGCCGGCGGCATCGCCAAGGCGGGCGGCATCGCCCCGCTCGCGCCGTTCTTCCCGCGCATCGCGCACGCCTTCCTGATCGGGCGCGACGCGCCGGCGCTCGCCGCCACCCTGGCCGCCGCCGGCGTGCCGCACGTCATCGCCGGAACCCTGGAGGACGCCGTGCCCGCCGCCTTCGCCGCCGCCACGCGCTGCCGCCGCCCCGGTCGTGCTGCTCTCGCCCGCCTGCGCCAGCTTCGACCAGTTCTCCGGCTTCGACGCGCGCGGCGACGCGCTTCGCCGCCCTCGTCGCCGGCCTCGGTTGCCGGGCAACGTCGTCGGGGGACGCCTCCGGAACCGCCTCTGGGGCTTCCTCTGGAGCCCCCTCTGGGGCCGTCCCCGGGACCGCTCTCGGGGCCGCCGCCGCGCCGGCGCGTACCGAGGAGGGCGCGTGATGGCCGTCTCCCGCGCCGACACCTCGGTGCTCGGCCGCTGGTGGTGGACCGTCGACCGCTGGACCCTGGGCGCGGTCGGCGCTGCTGATCGGCTTCGGCTACATCATGATGCTTGCGGCCTCCCCGCCGTCGCCGAGCGGATCGGCGACGCGCGCGACGTGCTTCATCGTGAAGCAGGTGTTCTTCCTCGCCGTCGCCGGCGTGGTGTGATCGGCGTCTCCCTGCTGTCGCCGCGCGAGCATCCGCCGCGTGGCGCTGCTCGGCGGCATCGCTGGCGCTGCTGCTCACCGCTGCCACCCTCGTGATCGGGGTGGAGATCAAGGGCGCACGGCGCTGGATCGCGCTTCCCGGGTTCTCGGTGCAGCCGAGCGAGTTCCTCAAGCCCTGCTTCGCCGTCGTCACCGCCTGGCTGCTCGCCGAGGCACCGCCGCACGCCGCGCTTCCCCGGCACGCTGGATCGCCTGGCGGCATCTTCCTGCTGATCGTGCTGCTGCTGAAGGCGCAGCCGGACATCGGCATGATCGCGGTCATCACCGCGGTGTTCTTCGTGCAGTTGTTCGTCGGCGGGCTGAACCTGTTCCTCGCCGGCGTCGGTCGTGCTGATGATGGTCGGCGGCGGCGTCGGCGCCTACCTGATGTTCCCGCACGTGCGAGCGCGGGTGGAGCGAGTTCCTGCACCCGCACGGTCCGGCGACACCTACCAGGTGACGACGGCGCTGGAAGCCTTCGGCAACGGCGGACTGCTCGGGCCGCGGCCCCGGCGAGGGCCGGATCAAGGACGTGCTGCCCGACGCGCACGCCGATTTCGTCTTCGCCGTCGCCGGCGAGGAGTTCGGCATGGTGATCTGCGCCGTCATCGTCGGCGTGTTCGCCTTCATCGTGCTGCGCGGCCTGTTGCGCCTGCTGCACGAGCCGGACCTGTTCATCGTGCTGGCCTGCACCGGTCTGTTGACGGGCTTCGGGCTGCAGGCGTTCGTCAACATGGCCTCCTCGCTGCAGCTGATCCCGACCAAGGGCATGACGCTGCCGTTCATTTCCTATGGCGGCTCCTCGGTGATCGCGGTGGCGCTCGGGCATGGGCATGCTGCTGGCGCTGACCCGCCGGCGCGGCGCGGGGGGACGCTGCCATGAGGGGGCCCGCGGTGAAACCGGTCGTGATCGCCGCCGGCGGCACCGGCGGGCATTTCTTCCCGGCCGAGGCGCTGGCGGCGGAACTCGTCGCGCGCGGCCAGCGCGTGGCGCTGATGACCGACGCACGATCGCGCGGCCTGGACAGCCCGGTGTTCGCGGGGCGGGAGCGCTTCGTGCTGCCGCGGCGCCGGCATCGCCGGGCGCGGCGCGCTGCGCGCGGCGCCGTGCGGTCGCTGGCGCTGGCGGTCGGCACCGTGCAGGCGCGGCGCATCCTGGCGCGGCTCGATGCCGCGGCGGTGGTCGGGTTCGGCGGCTATCCCGTCGGTCGCGCCGGTGCTCGGCGCACGCGCTGCTGCGGCGGCCGCCCGCCGGTGGTGCTGCACGAGCAGAACGCGGTGCTGGGCCGCGCCAACCGCTTCCTCGCCCGCCACGCCGACAGGCTGGCGCTGAGCTTCGCCGCTACGGCGCTCGTGCCGCGCCGGCATGCGCACGGTGGTGACCGGCAATCCGGTGCGCCCGGCGATCGCCGCGCTGGCCGGCGCCGGCTACGCGCCGCCCGACGCGACGGGAGCGTGCGGCTGCTGGTGCTCGGCGGCTCGCTCGGCGCGCGGGTGTTCAGCGACGTGGTGCCGGACGGCGCTCGCCGCGCTGCCGCCGGGACTGCGCGCCGCGACTGCGCGTCGTGCAGCAGTGCCGGGCGGAGGACCTGGCGCGCGTGCGCGCGGCCTATGCCGCGGTCGGGCATCGCCGCCGAGCTGGCGCCGTTCTTCGCCGATGTCGCGAGCCGGCTCGCCGCGGCGCATCTGGTGATCGCGCGTGCCGGCGCCTCCACCGTGGCCGAACTGGCGGTGGCCGGGCGGCCGGCGATCCTGGTGCCGCTGCCCGGCGCGATCGACGACCACCAGAGCGCCAATGCGCGCGCGCTCGTCGCCGCCGGCGCGGCCGAAGCGATCGCGCAGGCCGCGTTCACCCCGACGCGGCTCGCCGCGGCCCTGGCTGCCTGGCTCGGCGATCCCGCCCGACTGGCCGCCGCGGCCGCGGCGACGCGCGGCGTGGCGCGAGCCGACGCCGCGGCGCGGCTCGCCGATCTGGTCGAAAGCATCATGAAACGCGAACCAGTCGGCGTGAATGCCGGCCCGGGTGGCGGGGGAGCGCGCGCATGAGGGCCTTGCCGCTGTCCATCGGCACCATCCATTTCGTCGGCATCGGCGGCATCGGCATGTCCGGCATCGCCGAGGTGCTGCACAACCTCGGCTATCAGCGTGCAGGGCAGCGACATCGCCGAAGTCAGCCAATGTCGCAGCGGCTGCGCGACGCCGGCATCCCGGTCGCCATCGGCCACGACGCGGCGCAATCTCGGCGACGCGCAGGTGGTGGTCGTCTCCTCGGCGGTGAAGCGCGACAACCCGGAGGTCGCGGCGGCGCGCGCCCGGCTGCATCCCGGTGGTGCGGCGCGCCGAGATGCTGGCCGAGCTGATGCGGCTGAAATGGTCGATCGCGGTCGGCGGCACGCACGGCAAGACCACGACCACCAGCCTGATCGCCGCGGTGCTGGAAGCGGCGAAGCTCGATCCCACCGTGATCAACGGCGGCATCATCAACGCCTACGGCACCAACACGCGGCTCGGCGCCGGCGAGTGGATGGTGGTGGAGGCCGACGAGAGCGACGGCAGCTTCCTGCGCCTGCCCGCGGTGATCGCCGTCGTCACCAACATGGACCCCGAGCATCTCGACCACTGGGGCACCGCCGAGGCGATGCTCGCCGGCTACGACCAGTTCGTCGCCAACATCCCGTTCTACGGCTTCGCGGTGCTGTGCATCGACCATCCGGCGGTGCAGCAGATGATCCCGCGCCTGTCGGACCGTCGCATCGTCACCTACGGGTTCTCGCCGCAGGCCGATGTGCGGGCGGAACGCGTGATGGCCGACCGCATGGGCGCGACCTTCGACGTGATCGTCACCGACCGCGGCCGCAACCGGCACGCCGCAAGATGGGGCCGTTCCGGCTGCCGATGCTGGGCAGCCACAACGTGCAGAACGCGCTCGCCGCGGTCGCCGTCGGCGTCGAGATGGAGATCGACGACGCCACGCTGCGCAGCGCCTTCGCCGCGCTTCCGCGGCGTGAAGCGGCGCTTCACCAAGACCGGCGAGGCCGGCGGCATCACCGTCATCGACGATTACGGCCATCATCCGGTGGAGATCGCCGCGGTGCTGAAGGCGGCGCGCCAGGCCGGCGCGCGCGACGTGATCGCGGTGGTGCAGCCGCACCGCTACACCCGCCTGCAATCGCTGTTCGACGAGTTCTGCACCTGCATGAACGACGCCGGCACGGTGATCGTCGCCGATGTCTATCCGGCCGGCGAGGCGCCGATCCCGGGCGTCAACCGCGACGCGCTGGTGGACGGGCTGCGCGCGCGCGGCCATCGCAGCGTCGTGCCGCTGCCCAGCCCGGCACGGCTCGCCGAGATGGTGCACGCGATCGCCAAGCCGGGCGATTTCGTCGTCTGCCTCGGCGCCGGCAACATCACCCAATGGGCCGCCAGCCTGCCGGCCGAGCTGGCGGCGTTGCAGGCGCAAGCGGGCCAGCGCCGCGGCGGACGGTGCGGCATGATGGCAGCGGCGCGCATGCCGACGTCTGTCGACGTCGCTGCCGCCGCTGCGCGGGCGCGTGCAGGCGACGCGCGCCGCTGGCGCCGTTCACCTGGTTCCGCGTCGGCGGCCCGGCGGAGGCGCTGGTGCGCCCGGCGGATGCCGACGGATCTCGCGCGCTTTCTTGCGGCGCTGCCGCCGGAGATCCCGGTGCACGTGATCGGCGCGTGCTCCAACCTGATCATCCGCGACGGCGGCCTGCCGGGCGTCACCGTGCGGCTGGCGCGCGGCTTCACCGCGATCGCCGTCGAGGCGGACGGCGTGATCGCCGGCGCCGCCGCGCTCGACGTGACGGTGGCCGAACATGCCGCCGCCGCCGGGCTGGCCGGGCTGGAATTCCTGTGCGGCATTCCCGGCACCATCGGCGGCGCGGTGGCGATGAACGCCGGCGCCTATGGCGGCGAGATCGCCGCGGTGCTGGACTGGGCGGAGGTCGTCACGCGCTCCGGCGAGCTGCGTCCGGCTGTCGGCGGCCGATCTCGGCCTTCGCCTATCGCCACGCGCGCCTGCCGCACGGCGCGGTGGTGGTGCGCGCCCGGCTGCGCGCGCGGCCCGGCGCGCCGGCGGCGATCGCGGCGCGCATGGCGGAGATCCGCGCCGCGCGCGAGGCGAGCGCAGCCGGTCCGCGCGCGCACCGGCGGCTCCACCTTCCGCAACCCGCCGGACCATGAAGGCGTGGGAGCTGATCGACGCCGCCGGCTGCCGCGGCCTGGCCCGCGGCGGCGCGCAGGTGTCGCGAGAAGCACTGCAATTTCCTGATCAACACCGGCGGCGCGACCGCGGCCGACCTCGAAGGGCTGGGCGAGGAGGTGCGCCGGCGCGTGCACGCCGCCACCGGCGTGACGCTGGAATGGGAAATCCGCCGCATCGGCCGCCTGCTCCCGCTTCCCCTGCGGGAGGGGGCCAGCGGGAGGGGTGCGAGCGGCACCGGCATCGAGGAGGCCGCAGCCTCCTCCCGCAAGGGGAGGGGGCGTGATGCGCGTCGCGGTGCTCTACGGCGGCATCTCGGCCGAGCGCGAGGTCAGCCTCGTCGTCCGGCGACGCAGGTCATCGCCGCGCTTGCGCGAGGCCGGGTTCGACGTGACGCCGATCGAGGTCGGCGACGATCTCGGCGCGCTGCTCGCCGCGCTCGAGCCCGCCGCCGGACGCGGTGTTCAACGCGCTGCACGGGCGCTTCGGCGAGGACGGCGCGATCCAGGGCGTGCTCGACTGGCTCGGCATTCCCTACACGCATTCCGGCGTGCGCGCCTCGGCGCTGGCGATGGACAAGACGGCGGCCAAGGCCGTGTTCGCCGCCGCCGGCCTGCCGGTGCGCGCGCGGCCGCGTGGTCGGCGTCGAGGAGCTGGCGCACGGCCGATCCGCTGCCGCTGCCCTACGTCGTCAAGCCGGTCAACGAAGGCTCGTCGGTCGGCGTCGAGATCATCCGCTGCGGCGACAACCGCCGCGCCGACGTCGCGCGCGCCTGGCGCTTCGGCCCGGCGGCGATGGTCGAGGAATACATCCCCGGCCGCGAACTGACCGTCGGCGTGATGGGCGAACGCGCGCTCGCGGTGACCGAGATCATCGCCGAGGCCGGCAGTTTCTACGACTACGATTCGAAATACGCGCGACGGCGGCTCGCGCCACGTGATCCCGGCCGCGCGTGCATCCGGACACCTATGCGCGCGCGCTGCGACATGGCGCTGGCGGCGCATCGCGCGCTCGGCTGCCGCGGCGCCACGCGCGCGGATTTCCGCTACGACGACACCGCGCGGCGAACCCGGCCGGCTCGTGCTGCTGGAGGTCAACACGCAGCCCGGCCTGACGCCGACCTCGCTGCTGCCGGAACAGGCGGCGCATCTCGGCATCGGGTTTCCCGCGCTCTGCGCCTGGATGGTGGAGCAGGCGCATGCCGCGCGGGTGAAGCGGCCGCGCCCGCCGCGCAATTCGATCAGCGACCGGCCGGGCCGGCTGCCGCTGCTGCTGCGCCGGCAGCGCTGGACTGCTGCGTCCGGCCGGCCTGGGGCGGCTTCGCGGTGCTGGTGCGTGCTGGTCGGCGTGCATCGCTGCTGCGCTCCGCCGCACCCGGCGGAGGGCTCGACCGGTTGCGCGAGCGGCCTTGCGGCGATGCGACGGCGCGGCCGGCCTGCGGGTCAGCAACATCGTGATCGAGGGCCGCGCCAACACGCCGGAACCGCTGCTGCGCGCCGCACTCGGCGTGCGGCATCGGCGATCCGATCCTCGGCTTCTCGGTCGGAGCGGCGCGCAGCGCGGCATCGAGACGCCTGTCCTGGGTCGATCACGCCACGGTCGAGCGCCGTCTGCCCGGCACCATCGTCGTGCGGCTGATCGAGCGGCGGCCGTTCGCGATCTGGCAGGACCACGGCAAGTTCCGCTGATCGACCGCGACGGCAACGTGGTCACCAACCGCGACGTCGCCGATTTCCGCCAGCCTTGCCGCTGGTGGTCGGTCCCGGTGCGCCGGAGGCGGCGGCGCGCGCTGATCGACGCGCTGAACGCGGCGCCGGCGATATCGAGGCAGCGCATGGTCGCGGCGGTGCGCGTCGGCGAGCGGCGCTGGAACCTGCAGCTGAAGAACGGCACTGACCGTGCTGCTGCCGGAGGGCCATGAGGTGGCGGCGCTCGACGCGGCTGGTGGCAGCTCGAGCAGGAACTCACGCGCTGCTCGACCGGCCGTTGCGCTTCGTCGACCTGCGCCTGCCGAACCTGCTGGTGGTGCGCCCGATCGAGGCCGATGCCACGCCGGATGCCGGCAAGCCCGGCGCGCATCCGCAGCCGGGTCCGGCACGGAAGCCGACATGACCAGCCCGGAAACCCTTATGAGCGGAGCGGTATCTTGAACGACATGTCGCGCCGCCTGCTGCCGCCGCCCGAGTCCGGGGCAGACGATCCGCCGCGCCCGCGCCTGGGCCGCTCCGGTCCGTTCGGCGTGCTCGACATCGGCACCACCAAGGTCGTCTGCCTGATCGGCCGCACCGGAAGCCGACGGCCGCCTGCGCGTGCTCGGCTTCGGCTGGCACCGCGGCACGCGGCGTGCGCGGCGGCGGCATCGTCGACCTGGAGGAGGCGGAGCGCGCGATCCGCGCCGCCGTCGGCCAGGCCGAGGACATGGCCGACACCCGACTGCGCGCGGTCACCGTCAATCTCACCTGCGGCCAGCCGGAAAGCCGGCTGTTCAACGTGCAATGGCCGGTCGGCGGCCGCGCGGTCGAGGAGAGCGACATCCGCCGCGTGGTGCCGAGGGCCGCGCCCGCGCCGAGGGCGACGGCCGCGAGATCGATCCACGCCCTGCCGCTCACCTTCTCGGCCGACGAGACCGAGGGCGTGGCCGATCCGCGCGGCCTGTTCTGCTCCACTCTGACTGCGCGGCTGCACATCATCGACGCCGCGACCGCGCGCGCTGCGCTCGCTCGGCGCCTGCGTCGCGCGCTGCGACCTCGAGATCGCCGAGGTGGTCTCCGCGCCGATGGCGGCCGGCCTCGCGACGCTGGTGGAGGACGAGCGCGAGCTTGGCGTCACCGTGATCGACATGGGCGGCGGCACCACCGGCATGGCGGTGTTCGCCGAGGGCCAGTTGCTGCACACCGCGCAGCTTCCGGTCGGCGGCGTGCACGTCACCAACGATCTCGCCCGGCTGCTGTCCACCCCGGTGGCGCATGCGGAGCGGCTGAAGACGCTGTACGGCAACGCCGCAGGCCTGCACCGACGACGAACGCGAGCTGCTGCCGGTGCCGCTGGTCGGCGAGGAGGAGCACCAGATCGCCAAGGTGCCGCGCAGCATGGTGGTGAACATCATCCGCCCGCGCATCGAGGAAACCTTCGAACTGGTGAAGGAACGGCTGGAACGCTCCGGCCTGACGCGTGCGGCCGGCAATCGCGTGGTGCTGACCGGCGGCGCCTGCCAGCTCGGCGGGCGTGCGCGAGATGGCCGCGCACATGCTGGGCAAGCAGGTGCGGCTCGGCCGGCCGTCGGCGCTGCGCGGGCTGCCGGACGCCGCCTCCGGTCCGGCCTTCGCCACCGCTGCCGGGCTGCTCGCCTGGGCGGCCGGCGCGGGCCGCACGCTGCCCGACATCGACCTCGAACTCGAGCGCCGCCGCCGGCATGCTGCGCCGCGTCGTCGATTTTATTCGCAACCGGCTGTGAGGAATACCACTGCGCTCTTGCCCCGAATCGCGGACAAGAGCTTCAACCAACAAAGTGGCCTGAGGGACAAGTCGCCATGACGCTCAATCTCACCATCCCGCAACAGATCCACACCGACTTCACGCCGCGGATCACGGTGATCGGCGTCGGCGGCGGCGGCACCAACGCGGTCGACAACATGATCGCCGGCGAATCTGCAGGGCGTGGAGTTCGTGGTCGCCAACACCGACGCGCAGCAGTTGATGCACTCGCGCGCCGACCGGCGCATCCAGCTCGGGCCGCATATCACCCAGGGCCTCGGCGCCGGCGCCAAGCCCGAGATCGGGCGCGCGGCGGCAGAGGAGGCAGCGGACGAGCTGTATCGCCACCTCGACGGCGCGCACATGGTGTTCATCACCGCCGGCATGGGCGGCGGCACCGGCACCGGCGCGGCGCCGGTGATCGCGCGCATGGCGCGCGAGCGCAACATCCTGACCGTCGGCGTGGTGACCAAGCCGTTCGACTTCGAGGGCAAGCGCCGCGCCGCGCGCCGCCGAGGCGGGGATCGAGGAGCTGCAGCAGTACGTCGACACGCTGATCGTCATCCCGAACCAGAACCTGTTCCGCATGGCGAACGAGCGCACCACCTGGAAGGACGCCTTCAAGATGGCCGACCAGGTGCTGTACATGGGCGTGCGCGGCGTCACCGACCTGATGATGGCGCCCGGCCTGGTGAATCTCGACTTCGCCGACATCCGCACCGTGATGGCGGAGATGGGCAAGGCGATGATGGGCACCGGCGAGGCCGACGGCGAGAACCGCGCCATCCGCGCCGCCGAGGCGGCGATCAACAACCCGCTGCTGGAAGACACCTCGATGTCCGGCGCGCGCGGCCTGCTGATCAACATCACCGGCGGCGACGACATGACGCTGTTCGAGGTCGACCAGGCCGCCAACCGCATCCGCGAGGAGGTGGACGAGGACGCCAACATCATCTTCGGCTCGGCGATCGACGAGGGCCTGACCGGCCGGATCCGCGTGTCGGTGGTCGCCACCGGCATCGACACGCCCGATGCGGATCGAGCAGCAGCGCCCGCGGCTGGTCGCGGTCGGCGGCGGCGCGATGGCGGAGGGCCCGCACGACCAGCCGGCCATCGCGACGGCGGCGGCAGGTTCGATGGGAGCAGGCCCGATGGGAGCTGGGATGACGCCGATGTCCGCGCCGTCGCAGCAAGGCGGTTTCATCCCCGGCGCGCAGCAGGCCGGCGCCTACCCGACCCGTCCGGTGCATCCGCACGCGTCGGAGGCGTCCGGCATGGGGGCCGGCGGGGCGGCCGTTGCGCTGCGTCCGTCCGCCCCGCCGCAGGGCAGCTTCCCGGGGGCGGAAGGCGAGGCCGCCACGCACGGCGGCGAACCGGCACCCGCGCGCGGCGGCTTTGCCGGCCATGCGCCGCGTCCGCGTCCCGGCCTGTTCGCCGCGCCGCGAGCGCCGGAGCCGGCCGGCGAGTCGGGCCGTTCCAGCCTGTTCGGCACTGTTACCGGCGTCTTCCGTCGCCGCGTGCCGGGCGCCCCGGTGGCGGCGCCGTCCGAGCCAGGTGCGGCGCCGCGGCAGGATCCCGCGCTGGCCCCGGCCCGCGGCTCTCTGCCGCATGAGCCGCGGCCGGAGCCGGTGCGCGCCTCGGTTCGTCCGGTGGCGGGGGAGGAGATGGGGCTTGAGATTCCGACCTTCCTCCGGCGCCAGCAGTCGTAACGAAGAGGCAGCGGGCGGCGCGGAATAACCGCATAATATCAATAGGCTATTGAGAAACACTGAGAAATAAAGAGTGACTGGCACAAGCCCCGGGCGGTCTCCTACGTAGGGACCGCCCGTTTTCTTATTGCGGCGCAGCGATCGGCGTTACAAGGACCATGCAGCCCATGGATGGATTGCCGCCCGACCTTCCCGCGCTTCTCGCCTCGGCCCGGCAGCACACGCTGAAGGCGCCGATCGGCTGCGTGGGCACTGGGCTGCATTCCGGACGGCGGGTATCGCTGACCCTGCACCCGGCGCCGGCGGGCCACGGCATCGTCTTCCGGCGCACCGACCTCGGCCGCGATGTCCCGGCCCGGTTCGACCACGTCGCGGACGCACGGCTCGCCACAACCCTGGCGCTGCCGCAGGCGCCTGAGGTCCGGGTCGGCACCGTCGAGCACCTGATGGCCGCGCTCGCCGGGATGGGCATCGACAACGCGCTGGTCTCGGTGGATGGGCCCGAACTGCCGATCCTGGATGGTTCGGCGGCGCATTTCGTGTTCCTGATCGACTGTGCCGGCATCGTCGAACAGGACCTGCCGCGGGAGACAATCGTGGTCCGCCGGCCGGTGCGCGTTGCCGATGGCGACGGCTTCGCCGAACTGCGCCCGACGGGTGCGGCGCACGGCCGGGGCAGCTTCGCGCTCGACATGGCGCTGTCGATCGATTTCGCCGCCCCGGCGATCGGGCGGCAGGAGATCGCGCTACGCCTCTCGCCCGACAGCTTCCGCCGCGAGCTCGCCCGCGCGCGCACCTTCGGCCTGGCTGAGGACATCGCCGCCCTGCATGCCGCCGGCCTCGCCCGCGGCGGCAACCTGGAGAACGCGGTGGTGGTCGACGGCGACCGGGTGTTGAACCCGGGCGGGCTGCGCATGGACCAGGAATTCGCCCGCCACAAGCTGCTGGACGCGGTCGGCGACCTGGCGCTGGCCGGATCGGCGATCGCCGGCCGCTTCGTTGCCCATCGCTCCGGCCATGCGCTGAACAATGCGCTGCTGCGCGTGCTGCTCGCCGATCGCAGCGCGTGGGAGCCGTTCGTCGCCGCCGAACCGGTCCCGGTCGCGGCCTAGCAGGCGCGCGGGCTGCATGGTTGCATGTGGCCTCGGCATCGGGGCCGGTACCCGCGGGTAGGCGGGTTTGACACCCAAGGCTGGCCTTGCCTATGGTCCGGCGCTCTATTGCAGGTGCGAACACGCCGCCGCGGCGGCGTCACCGGTTTGCGCCCGTTCCCTCCAATCGACACGGTTCCCCATGAAGATACTGGTCCCCGTCAAGCGGGTGGTTGATTACAACGTAAAAGTGCGGGTGAAGACCGACGGCACCGGCGTTGAGACGGCCGGGGTGAAGATGTCGATGAACCCCTTCGACGAAATCGCGGTCGAAGAGGCGATCCGCCTGAAGGAAAAGGGTGTCGCGACCGAGATCGTGGCAGTTTCGCTCGGCGTTCCCCAGTGTGCCGAGACCTTGCGCACCGCGCTCGCCATGGGGGCCGATCGCGGCATCCTGGTGGAAACCGACGTCGAGCTGCAACCGCTGGCGGTGGCCAAGCTGCTGGCCGCGATCGTGGCGCAGGAGCATCCGGGGCTCGTGATTCTCGGCAAGCAGGCGATCGACGACGACATGAACGCGACCGGCCAGATGCTGGCTGCCCTGCTCGGCTGGCCGCAGGGAACGTTCGCGAGCAAGGTCGCGATCGAGGGCGAGACGGTCGCCGTCACCCGCGAGGTGGACGGCGGGCTGGAGACGGTGGCGCTGAAACTGCCGGCGATCGTCACCACCGACCTGCGGCTGAACGAGCCGCGCTATGCCTCGCTGCCTAACATCATGAAGGCGCGCAAGAAGCCGATCGCGACAATGAAGCCGGCAGATCTCGGCGTCGATCCCGCGCCGCGGCTGACCGTGATGTCGGTGGCGGAGCCGGCGAAGCGCAAGGCCGGGGTGAAGGTCGGCTCGGTCGCCGAACTGGTGGCGAAGCTGCGCACCGAAGCCAAAGTGATCTGAGCCCGCACATAATCCGAGCCCTTGGGGGACGACGACAGATGACGACTCTCGTTCTGCTGGAACACGACCAGGCCGGCATCAAGCAGCCGTCGCGCAGCGCGCTGGCTGCTGCGACGAAGCTCGGCGAAGCGCACGGCCTGATCGTCGGCAGCGGCATCGGCGCCGCAGCCGAGGCGGCGGCGAAGCTGCCTGGGCTGTCGAAAGTGCTGGTGGCCGATTCCGCAACCTTCGCGCATATCCTGGCCGAGCCGCTGGCCGCGCTGCTGGTGGCGCTGGCGCCCGGCTATACGCATCTCTTCGCCGCGGCGACAGCGGTGGGCAAGAACGTGATGCCGCGCGTGGCGGCGCTGCTGGATGTGCAGCCGATCAGCGACATCGCCGGCGTGGTCGATGCCGACACCTTTGTGCGTCCGATCTATGCCGGCAACGCGTTGGCGACGGTGAAATCGTCGGATACGAAGAAGGTCGTCACCGTGCGTGCCTCCAGCTTCGACCCGGCGCCGGCCGATGGCGGCTCGGCGGCAATCGAGCCGGCGGTGGACGTCGCCGATCCGGGGGTATCGCGTTTCGTTTCCGCCGATCTGTCCAAGAGCGAGCGGCCCGAGCTGACCGCCGCGCGGGTGGTGATTTCCGGCGGGCGGGGCATGCAGAGCGGCGATAATTTCAAGCTGCTGGAACCGATCGCCGACGCGCTGGGGGCTGCTGTCGGCGCCTCCCGCGCAGCGGTGGATTCCGGTTTTGTTCCCAACGACTATCAGGTGGGACAGACCGGCAAGATCGTCGCCCCCGAGCTCTACATCGCCGTCGGCATCTCCGGTGCCATCCAGCACCTGGCCGGGATGAAGGACAGCAAGGTGATCGTGGCGATCAACAAGGACGAGGAAGCGCCCATTTTCCAGGTCGCCGACTATGGTCTGGTGGCCGATCTCTTCACCGCGCTGCCCGAACTGGCGGCGGAACTGGAGCGCTCCTGAATGAATGTCGAAGTCACGACGGCGCCAGCGGCAGCACCGCTGCTCGCCGCGGCGCCGGAGATCGCGCGGCTCGGCGTCATCGGCGCCGGGCAGATGGGCAACGGCATCGCCCATGTCGCGGCGCTGGCCGGGCTCCTGGTCACCATGCTGGACGTGAAGGCCGAGGCGCTGGACAAGGCGATGTCGGTCATGGCGCGCAACATGGAACGGCAGGTGAACCGCAAGCTGATCACCGCCGAGGACAAGGATGCCGCGCTTGGCCGGATCAGCACCAGCACCGACTACGCGTCCTTCGCCGACGCGGACCTCGTGATCGAGGCGGCGACGGAGAAGGAGGATATCAAGCGGGCGATCTTCAAGACCCTGGTGCCGCGCCTGAAGCCGTCCTGCCTGCTGGCATCGAACACCTCCTCCATCTCGATCACCCGCCTGGGCGCCACCACCGACCGGCCCGAGAAATTCATCGGCATGCATTTCATGAACCCGGTGCCGGTGATGAAACTGGTCGAGATCATCCGCGGCATCGCCACCGACGAACCGACCTTCCAGGCGGTCGATGCGCTGGCCCGCAAGCTCGGCAAGACCACTGCGGTCGCCGAAGATTTCCCGGCCTTCATCGTCAACCGCATCCTGGTGCCGATGATCAACGAGGCGGTCTATGCCCTCTACGAGGGGGTGGGTTCCGTGAGTGCGATTGATACGTCGCTGCGGCTCGGCGCCAACCACCCGATGGGGCCGCTGGAACTGGCGGATTTCATCGGCCTGGATACCTGCCTGTCGATCATGCAAGTACTGTACGAGGGGCTGTCGGACAGCAAATACCGGCCCTGCCCGCTGCTGGTGAAATACGTGGAAGCCGGCTGGCTGGGACGCAAGACCGGCCGTGGGTTCTACGACTACAGCCAGAACCCGCCGCGCCCCACGCGCTGAGGGGCCCGGGCCTGCGCAGGCAGGAGGAGCGGCGGGCGATCCTGCCCGGCCCGCCTAGTCTTCCTCGCCCGCTCCGCTGCCACTGCCCAGTGCACAATGTCCGACCAGCAGACCCACCGGCAGCGATAGCAGTCCCCAACTGGCTACCGCGGTCAGCAACACATGGTCCGGATCATGAACGGTCAGTTGCAGGATCGCGATCGCGCCGAGCAGCGCGATCGTCAGTCCTGCCAGCGCCGTGGTGGTCAGATGCCCCTTCACCTTCTCGCTCCGTTTGCTGGTGGCGGTCCGCGTCGACCAACTCGCCCTCGCGTTGCGGCTGCTCCCATTCTTGACGGTAGTCACTGTCATGCATCTGTCAACTGCGAATCGGATCGAATCGCCGATTCGATCGCCCCGATGTGACAGGCGGCGGCAGTCTGCCGTAGACTTTGGCTCTTCTTCCACTACCGGGCCCCTTTTTATGCCGCAGACCTTCGAGACCCTCCGCACCGAAACGCCGCAGGAACACACCCTGCTGGTCACATTGCACCGCCCCGAGGCGGCGAACGCGATGAACACCCAGCTGGGCCGCGACCTGCTGGCGCTGTTCGACGCCATTGCCGCTGATCCTGCGGCGCAGCGCTGCATCGTGCTCACCGGCGCCGGCACCCGTGCGTTCTGCGCCGGCGGCGATCTGAAGGAGCGCAACGGGATGACCGACCGGCAGTGGCAGGATCAGCACCTGATCTTCGAGCGGGCGATCCGCGCCCTGATCGCCTGCCCGGTGCCGCTGATCGCCGCGGTGAACGGCGCCGCCTATGCGGGCGGGCTGGAGATCGCGCTGTACCGCTGACTTCATCTACGCCGCGCCGCATGCGCGTTTTGCGCTGACGGAGGTGACGCTCGGGCATCATGCCTGGCGCCGGCGGCACGCAGAGCCTGCCGCGCGCGGTGGGCGGCACGGCGGGCGAAGGAGATCATGCTGACCGGCGCGACCTTCACGGTGGCCGAAGCGCTGGAATGGGGCATGGTCAACCGCATCTGCCCGGTCGAGACCCTGCTCGCCGAGACACTCGCCACCGCGGCACGGATCGCGCCAACGCGCCGATCTCGGTGCGCCAGATCAAGCAGTCGGTGAACACCGGGCTCAACATGGACCTGGCCAGCGGCATGATGTTCGAGATCGAGGCCTATAACCGCATGGTGCCGACCGCGGACCGGCGCGAGGGCATCCTGGCCTTCAACGAGAAGCGCAAGCCGGTGTTCCGCGGCGAATAGGGTATCACGCAGGGGAGGGACGAGATGAACGCGATCACGGAGATCGGGGCACAAGGGTTCACCCGCCGGCTCGCCGCCGCCGCGGCGGCGCTGCGGTGGGAGGACGTGCCGGCACCGGCGCGCCAGGTCGCCGCCCAGGCGGTGCTGGACACGATCGGCTGCACCTGGCCGGCGCCGGGGAACCGGTGGCGGAGGCCCTGCTCGCCGAACTCGCCGAGGCCGGTGGCGCGCCGCAGGCGGGCGTGATTGGTGCGGGCGCGATCGGCCGCGCGGCGCGGCTGCCGGCGACGTCGGCGGCGCTGCTGAACGGGGCGGCGGGGCACGCGCTCGATTTCGACGACGTGAACATGGCGATGCCGGGCCATCCCTCGGTCGCGATCCTGCCGGCGCTGCTGGCGCTGGGGGAGGCGCGCGGCGCGTCCGGAGCCGCAGTGTTGACGGCGCTGGTGGCCGGGGACGGAGCTCGCCTGCCGGGTCGGGCGGGCGATGGCGCCGGGGCATTACGACGGGCTCGGGTTCCACGCCACCGCGACGCTCGGCTGCCTGGGGGCGGCGGCAGCCTGCGCGCGGCTGATGGGGCTGGATGCGGAGACGACCGCGGTCGCGCTCGGCATCGCCGCCACCCAGGCGGCGGGCCTGAAGTCGATGTTCGGCACCGATTGCAAGCCGCTGCACGCGGGCGCGGCGGCGCGCACGGGTCTGCTGGCGGCGAAGCTCGCTTCCCGGGGCTTCACCGCGCGCAGCGATGCGATCGAGTGTGCGCAGGGCTTCGCCGCCACCCACAGCCCCGATTTCCATCCCGGGCGGGCGGCGGATCCGGCCCCCGGCGGGTTCCATATCCTTGCCAACCTGTTCAAATACCACGCCGCCTGCTACCTGACCCATGCGCCGATCGAGGCGGCGCGCGTGCTCGCCTCCCGCCCCGGGGTGGCGCCGGAGCGGATCGCTGCCGTGCGCCTGACCCTGTCGGAGGCCTGCGATCGGGTATGCAACATTCCTGCCCCGCGCACCGGGCTGGAGGCGAAGTTCAGCCTGCGCCTGACGACGGCGATGGCGCTGGCGGGCGTGGAGACCGGGGCGCTGGCGAGCTATTCGGAAACGACCGCCGCCGATCCGCAGCTCGTGTCGCTGCGCGACAAGGTGACGTTCGATTTCCGTCCCGACCGCGCGCATACGCTGGCCGATCTGGAGCTTGTGCTGGACGACGGCACGCGGCTTGCCGCGCGGCACGATTCCGGCGTGCCGGCGGCGGATCTGGACGAGCAGGGGCGGCGTCTCGGCGCCAAGTTCCACGTGTTGGCGGCACCGGTGCTGGGGGAGGCGCGGGCCGACGCGCTGGCCGCGCGGCTGGTGGCGCTGGAGGCGGAGCCGGATATCGGCGCGGTGCTGGCGCTGGCCGCCTGAAGCTGGAACGACGTCTTTCCCCCTCTCCTTGCGGGAGGGGAGGAGGGAGAAGCCCGGTCTACCCCGCGAACGGGTCCGCGGCCCCGTCCGGCAGCGCAACGGCGAAGGCGTTGATCGTCATCGAGATGAACCCGTAATAGCCGAGCACGCCCACGAGATCGACCACCGCGACTTCGCCCAGCGCGGCGCGGGCGCGGGCGAAGGTCGCCTCGCTCACGGTCCGGGTGCGCAGCAGCTCGGTGGCGAAGGCGTGGACCGCCGCTTCGTCCTCCTGCGTGAAGCCGGGCTCGCCGCCGGTGCGGATTGCCTCCACTGCCGCCGGGTCGAGCCCCGCCTTCACCGCGATCGGTGCGTGCACGTGCCATTCGAACCCGGCCCGCCAGTGCGCGCCGGTGACGATGATCGCGAGCTCTGAAAGTTTCTGCGGCAACGAGGAGCTGTAGCGGCAGAAGGCGCCGAGCGCCTGCGCGCGCTCCGCCAGCGTCGGGCTGTGCAGCCAGACCCGCAGCGGGCCCTGCACCAGCCCGCGCGGGCCGGAGGCGATGATGTCGTGCACCCGGCGCTGCTCGGCGGTCATGGCGTCGGGGGAAAGATCGGGAAGGCGGGTCATGGCGTGTCCGTTTCTGTGCTGGCGTTGCGGCACAGCACCAGCGCCGGGTCGGGCCGTCAAGCGGATACGGCCGCGGACGCGCGCGGCCAGGTGTCGGCGTCCGCATTTCAATACTATATCGTAACATACATGATCGCTGCCCGGCCGGCGGCATCGGACCTGGCTCGTCGGGGGAAATGAGTACGCCCGCAAAGCCGGTGCGACGCAACGATGATATCACCACCCGCCCCGCATCCCGTGGCACCGCATGGATCACCGAAATCACCAGCCCTGGAAGATCGGATCGGGCGGGATCGTCGCCGCCCCGATCATCGCCGGCAGCAGGATCGACCGGAACCGGATCGCCCCCGCTTCCAGCAGCACGTCCCGCAACGTCACCCCCGCCCGCAGGCGTCCGACCCGTCGCAACGGTGGGTGCGTGTGATGGCGGCGAACAGTCGCAGCGCATCAGGTCCGCCCCGATCCGCAAGAGAACCGGCGTCGATCTCTGCCGCCAGCACCTCAGCGCGGCCGGCCAGCAGATCGGCCGCCCAGTCGAGCGCCGCCCTGGTGATGGCCAACTGGGTGTCGTCGGAAAGGGCGTTCCATTCGGCATTCATCGGGCATGATCCATCGTGCGAGCTCGCGGCCTGGCGCAGGCACGGCGTGACGCGGCGGTATCTCCGTCGTTCCGGCCGCGACTGGCCCGGTACGCGGTCCGATCGGATGGCTCGACCATTGGCTCAGCGCGTCCGAGGTCAGCACGCGGGACGGTCGGGCGTCCGCCTGCTCGAGTGCAGTATGTCGACCACCGCAAGAAACTCCGTCATTGCGGCGTCGACCGTGGGGTACGGTGCCTCCCACTCCTCTGGGGAGTCGTCCAGGCCGTCGATCTGAACGACGATCCAGATCAGGCCGCGTTTCCTGGTGAATCCGAATACCGGGCAGTCATCCGTCCAGGAGTTCCGCAGTCGGACCCACATGGTGGAAAATTCTCCCCCGACGCGAGTCTCGATCGTCCACTCCTCGGGCAGGCACGAGATCCATCGGCGCAATGAGGCGATGTCGAGCTCGCTCAGGCCATGCCTGTTCGCGTCCGAAGGAAACTCTATGATCTCGGCGGACAACGCTGGCTCCATGTGTTCCGTGTTATGGTGCGATGTGTGCGTTCGGCCGCGGTCGCCGCGCATGAACGCCGTCATTGCCGACAACGGCGTGGCTGCCAGACTACAGTGCCGGTGCCGTTTCGCGGTGGTGCTCCGTGGCGGCCAGCCAGCCTCCGTCACGTGCCGCATGGCACAGAAAGTTCGCCAGCTCGCCCGGTCCGGGGAGGTCGCACACCATCAGTACCGCAGACAGGCCCCAAAGATCCTGGACAGCCTCAGCCGCGCCGATCAGGGCGGGGTCGGGGCCCGTCACCATCATGATGGGAAGCGTCCTGTCGTAATCGGCGACACGCATCATGACGTGGCACCCATCCTGTTCGACACCATCAAGCCTGGCCAGCAACGCGATCGGGATGTGCTCGCGGAGGAGTTCAGGAAAGGCGTCGGCGTCGCGCACCGGCTGGATGCGGATATGCAAGCAGTCGCACAGCTCCCGGATGGCATCGGAAAGGCGAGGCTCGTCCTCGATGACCATTACGACAGGGGTACATGTCTGCGTTGCCGGCTCGGGCAGGAATTCCGCGAGGGGCGGGAGAGGGCAGAGAGTGGCACGATCATACATGGCGAACGTTCTTCCTCGCGGCACGATTGGCTGCGGCAGACTGCGAGAGATTTGCGAAGGCGGAAGCGGGAATCGGCATGAGGGCGGCGGAATGGGCGCGTGTCCCAACCCGGCCCCGACACGCCACCCGATGTCGGTCCCGGCCAGCGAGTCCGACGTCACGGTAGTACCGACGTTGTCAAGGGCCTTGACTTCATAGACGCCAGATTTGACCAGTCAGCCATCGGCCATGACCTCTCGTTGGACGTGCTTCCGGGCGGATATCGCACCGTATGCAACCGACGCTATCGCACAAAAAAGTGATAATCAACGACTGATCTCTTAACCATCCTGCCGCGCATTCGTTAACGTAGACTATCAAATCGGTTACATTGCAGGACTTCTGTCCTATTTTGGGGGGCTCATGAGGTATGGATTCGATCTCGGAAGCGCGGTGGCGGCTCGGCGTACTCGAATTGGCCGAGAAGCTGGGCAGCGTGGCCGAGGCGTGCCGCCGGCGCGGGGTAGGTCGCTCGACGTTCTACGATTGGCGGCGTCGCTACCAGGCGGGCGGGATTGACGGGCTGATCAATCTGCCTCCAAAGCACAAGTTCCATCCGCACACGACGCCTGCAGGATCCTGCAGCGCGTGCTTGATCTCGCGCTAGAAAAGCCCGCAGCCGGCTGCAACCGGCTGGAGGCGATCCTGGCAAAGCAGGGTATACGGAGGTCCGCCGTGACCCTGCAAAAGTTGCTGAACGCGCACAACCTCGGGAGTCGCCATCGGCGTTGGCTGGCGGTCGAGGAGCTCTTCCTTCACGAGCCGGAGAAGCTGACGAACGAGCAGATCGCCTTCCTGGAAAGTCAGAATCCGTGCTTCCGTGAACGCAATGTCGAAAGCAGCGCCCCGGGCGAAATGCTGTGTGCCGACGCGTTTCCAATTCGCAGCGCCGGCCTGGGGGGGGGCGTCCATCTTTTCGTGGTGGTCAACTCCTACGGCGGTTACGCGTTTTGTGCGGTCGGGGCGCCGGGCGAAGGCGAAAAATGGACGTCCCTTTTCCGCAAGACGGTGGTACCCTTCTATGGCCGGCGTGGCCGCTCCATCAAAGTCGTCCTTATCGGGAACCATACGGAATCGGAGCGCGTCCAGCCAAGCGACCTGCAGATCTACCTGACCGAGGGGCATATCGCCCATTCCTGGGCCGGGAACCGGAGGGTCAGGATGCACGGCTTCGTGGAACGCTTCCGGCGCACGATACTGGCGGAATTCAGTCCCAGCCATGCCGGCAACAAGCCCGGTCTCGATATAACGGGAATACAACGGCAGATAGACGTGTGGCTTCTGCACTATAACTACGAACGGCCGCTTCCCGGCTACCGGAATTACGGTCTCCGGCCGATCGAAACCGTGGATGGCATCATCAGGGAGGGGCTGCATGACGAGGTAAGCTGACCGGTTCCGGCTGGCCATCGACCGCTGCAGGGGCGCGGATGGGTGCTGTCAGGCACCGGCTTCCCACGGCTCTTCGTCATGGGCCGTCCGACGGAGATATTGGTGCTCCCGGCATTCGCGTGCGTGGGTCGCCCGTTTCCCGGGTCTGGCTTCACGACACCACTCGGTCCGCATCCCGCAGCACCACGTAGATCGCCGGGATCACCAGCACCGTCAGCAGCGTCGACGACGCCAGCCCGAACAGCAGCGAGATCGCCAGCCCCTGGAAGATCGGATCGGTCAGGATCGTCGCCGCACCGATCATCGCCGACAGCGCGGTGAGCAGGATCGGCCGGAAGCGGATCGCGCCGGCCTCCAGCAGCACCTCGCGCAGCGTCATGCCCCGGCCGCGCCGCCGTGGCGGATGAAGTCCACCAGCAGGATCGAGTTGCGCACGATGATCCCGGCCAGCGCGATGAAGCCGATCATCGAGGTGGCGGTGAACGGCGCGCCGAACAGCCAGTGCCCCGGCACGATGCCGATCAGCGTCAGCGGGATCGGCGTCAGGATCACCAGCGGCAGCTTGAAGCTGCCGAACTGCGCCACGACCAGGATGTAGATGCCCAAGCATCGCCACGTCGAACGCCGCGCCCATGTCGCGGAACGTGACGTAGGTGATCTCCCACTCGCCGTCCCACAGCAGCGTCGGGGTGCGCTTCGTCTGGTCGGCTGGCCGCGGAAGCTGATCGTCGGGCCGCGGCAGCTTGCCCCAGTCGTGGTCGCGCGATCGCTTGTCCACCGCCAGCATGCCGTAGATCGGCGCCTCGAATTCGCCGGCCAGCTCGCCCGTCACCATGTCGGCGAAATGCCCGTCGCGGCGGAACAGCACGCGCGAGCCGAGGTCCGGGTCGACCCGCACCACCTCGCCCAGTTCCACCACCGTCTTGCTGCCGGGCACGGTGTTCGCCGGCACCGGCGTCGCGGCCAGTTGCTGGTTCCAGCTCAGATCGCGCATTCGGCAGGCCGACCACGATCGGCGATCGGCAGGCGGTCCTCGCCGCGGTACGAGTAGCCGACCGGCACGCCGCCGAACAGCGTCCTGGATCGTGTCGTAGACGTCGGACTGGCGCGACGCCGAAGAACTCCAGCCGGTCCTGGTCGATCGCAGATGCGCAGCCGCTTCGCGGTGGCCGTAGGAATCGTCCACATCGACGATGTACGGCACCTTGCGGAACAGTTTCTTCACCTCCTCCGCCACCGCGAGCCGGGTCGCCTCGTTCGGCCCATAGATCTCGGCGAGCAGGGTTGCCAGCACCGGCGGCCCCGGCGGCACCTCCACCACCTTGAGCACCGCGCCCTGGCGGCAGCTTCAGCTCCTGAGCAGCCGCAGCCGCAGATCGCAGTCGCGATCGCGTGGCTCTGGCGCGCCCGCTCGCCCTTCGGGCTCAGTAGCACGTGCAGGTCGCCCAGCTCAGGGCTGCGTGCGCAGGTAGTAGTGCCGCACCAGGCCGTTGAAATCGAACGGCTGCGGCGTGCCGGCGTAGACCTGCATCCCGCGCACCTCGGGCATCTGCGCGGGTGATGCGCGCGGCGGCGAACAGGGTCTGCTCGGTCTGCTGCACGCTGCGCCCCGGCGGGCAGGTCGATCAGCACGTTCAGCGCGGACTTGTTATCGAACGGCAACAGTTTGACGGTGACGTTCTCGGTGTAGAACAGCACGCAGACGCCGATGGTGGCGAGGCCGACCAGGATCAGGAACATCCAGCGCCCGCCGACGTGTGGCCAGCAGCGGCGCCGCCACCGCGCGGTAGATGCGCCCCAGGCGGTCCGGATGCGCCGCCGCGCGCTCCCGCCTCGTGCTCGAGTGCCGGGGTCGAGAGTTCCAGGAACTCCACCTCCTCCGCCTCGCCCGCGAAGGCCTCCTTGCCGGCGCAGCCGGCACATCAGCCAGGGCGCCACCACCATGGCAACGAAGAAGGAGAACAGCATCGCCGCCGAGGCATTGGCCGGAATCGGTGCCATGTACGGCCCCATCAGTCCCGAAACGAACAGCATCGGCAGCAGGGCGGTGATCACCGTCAGGGTGGCGACCACGGTCGGGATTGCCGACTTCCGCCACCGCCTCGATCGCCGCCCGCCGGCGGGACTCGCGCCCAAGGGCCCCTGGGGCATCGCCCAGTGCCGGGCGATGTTCTCCACCACCACGATCGCGTCGTCGACCAGGATGCCGATGGCGAAGATCAGCGCGAACAGCGAGACGCGGTTGATCGAGTAGCCCATCAGCTCGGAGGCGAACAACGTGGCCAGGATGGTGGTCGGGATCACCACCAGGGTCACCACTGCCTCCCGCCAGCCCACCGCAAGCGCGATCAGCACCACGATCGAGACCGTCGCCAGCGCCGAGGTGGAACAGCAGCTCGTTCGCTTTCTCGTCGGCGGTGCGGCCGTAGTCGCGGGTGACCTGCACCGAAACGTCGGGCGGGATCAGGCTGCCTTCCAACGTCTTCACCCGCGCCAGGACATCGGCGGCGACCACCACCGCGTTGCTGCCGGCGCGCTTGGCCAGCGCCACGGTCACCGCCGGCGTCGTGCGCCAGGAGCCCTTCGCATCACGGCCGATATTGAACACCTGGCTCTGCGTCGGCGCCGGGCCGACCACGACCTGCGCCACGTCGCGCACATAGACCGGCCGCCCGTCGCGGGTGGTGAGCAGCAGCAGGCCGATGTCCGGCACGCCGAACAGGGTCTGCCCCGCCGCGACGCCGCGCAGCCCGCCCTGGTCGAATACCGACCCGGCGACGAAGCTGCGGTTGGCGTCGGCAACGCGGGATGCGAGCTGCTGCAACGTCACGCCGTACAGCAGCAGCTTGTCGGGCTCCGGCTCGACCCGGATCTGCATTGGATCGTCACCGGAGATATAGCTCAGCCCGACGTTCGGCACCTTGATGAGCTGGTCCTGCAGCTTGGTGGCGAGCTGCGACAGGTCGCCTTCGTTCCAGTGCCGCGCCGCATCGGGTTTCGGCGTCAGGGTCAGCGCCAGGATGGCGACGTCGTTGATCCCCCGCCCGACGATCAGCGGCGGTGGGATGCCGACCGGGATACGATCCATGTTGGCGCGGATCTTGTCGTTGACCCGCAGCACCGCCGCGTCCTCGTTGGTGCCCACCACGAAGCGGGCGGTCACCATCACCTGGTCGTCCTGCGTCTCGCTGTAGATGTGCTCGACGCCGGGGATCGCTTTCAGGATGGTTTCCAGCGGTTTGGTGACGAGCTCGGCCGCGTCGGCCGCCTTGAGGCCGTTGGCCTGCACCATCACGTCGACCATCGGCACGTGGATCTGCGGGTCCTCATCGCGCGGGATGGTGAGCACCGCGACCAGCCCGGCGGCCAGAGTCGCAAGCAGGAACAATGGCGTGAGCGGAGAGCGGATGAACGCCCGCGTCAACCGGCCGGAAATGCCGAGCTTCATGGCCGGACCAGGATTTCGCCGGGGTCGAGGCCTGCCAGGATCTGCAGCCCGTCGGGCATGGCGGGTGTGGGCAGGGGCAGCCCACGCTGCACCGGGACATCGTTCACCGTCCCGTCCTTTTGCTGCACCCGCACATAGTCCTGCCCGAACCGGGTAAAGACGAAGCCGGCGGGAACGACGATCGCCCGCCGCTGGCCGGCCGGAACCCAGACGCGGATGCGTTCGCCCACGAAATAGGTGCCGATCCCGGGCGCGGTCGCGTCCGCGCGCACCTGCCCGCCGACGATCATGGGATACACCAGGGTCACGGTGCCGAAGGCGGGCCCGGTCTCGCCCAACTCCTGGCCGTCCAGCCGCACGGTCGCGCCCGCTTTCAGGTCCAGCGCGTGGCGTTCGGGCACCAGCAACCGCAGCACGAAATCCTGCTCGGCGACGGTGGCGACCGGATCGCCCGGCAGCACCACCGAGCCGTCGGTCACCGGCACCGTCAGCACCCGCCCGGCGATCGGCGCCAGCACCGCGCCCTCCGCCTGCTGCTGCGCGGTCACGGCGCGCTGGGCGATGCGGGCGTCGAGCGCGCTGGTCGCCACCTGCACCGCGGTGCGCGCGCGATCGAGCTGCTCGCGCGACACCGCTCCGCTGTGCGCCAGCGCATTCGCGCGCGACAGGTCGATCTCCGCCTGGGCCAGGCTGGAACGCAGGCCGGCGATCTCGGCGTCGAGCGAACGGAGCTGCAATTGCAGCTTCTCGTCGTGCACGGTGGCGATCGTCTGCCCGGCGGCGACCCGGTCGCCGTCCTGCACTGATAGCGCGGTGACGGTGCCGCCGATGCGGCTGCGCGCGGGCACCACGTTGCGGCTTTCCACCGTGGCGAACACGGCTTTCTCATCCGGAACCATGCGCGCGACGACCGTGAAGGTCGCAGGCAGGGCGGCCTGCACGGCCGGGGCGGCGGCCAGCAGCCACAACGCGGGGAGCATGGGGCCGATCCACCGCCGACGCGTCATCCAAAGCCAGCGCGCCCAGCGTGCCATCGGTCCGCTCCGCGTTCAGCGCCGATCGACCACGGCACCAGTGGCCGGATCGCCGGTCGCTGGATCGCCGGTCGCCGGATCGCCGGTCGCTGGATCGATCGTCGCCACCGGCATTCCCGCCGCCTTCCAGGCGATCATGCCGCCCCTCAGATGCGCATGTGCCGGCACGCCGGCCTGCTGGCACTTCGCAACCGCGACCGCCGAACGCTTGCCCGACCCGCACTGGAACACCACCGGGCGCGTCGGATCGCGGGGCAGTGCGTTCGGATCGAAGGTGGAAAGCGGGAACAGCACCGCACCGTGGATGCGTTCGGCGGTGAATTCCGCCGGCTCGCGCACATCGACGAGCAGAAGGGTGCGTTCGCGCAGACCGTCCCACACCTCGGCCGGAGAGAGTTCGCGCAGCGGGTGGCCTTTGTGCATGTCAGTTGCTCCGTTCGGGTGCCGGCGGATCGGCACAGATCGGCGCCGGCGCGCAGTAGATCCGGGCCAGGGCGGCCAGGATCTCCCGCGCCGGTGCGCTCGCGATCGAATAGTGGATGGTCTGGCCTTCCCGCCGCGATGCCACCAGCCCGTCCTTGCGCAACAGCGCCAGGTGCTGGGACACCGCGCTGTCGCGGATGCCGAGAAACGCCACGAGTTCCCCCACCGACCGCTCGCCGTCGAGCAATTGGCAGAGGATGAGCAACCGGTGCCGGTTGGCGAGCGACTTCAGGAGGTCGCTCGCCTGGTCCGCCGCCGCCTGCATCGCGTCGAGGTCGAGTTTCATACTTGCGAACTTACGCAATTCCGAATATATTGTCAATCCAGGCGACGGCGAAACACCCCTGAATTTACCGGCAACCGCCGACCGGGCGCGTTGATCAGGATCAATCGGGGGTGCCGCCGCAGCCTGTATCTTCCGGTGCGGTGCCACTCCGCGGCCGGACAACCTGGAGCGAACGAGGAACGTCATGGCAGAGATTGTGGTCCTGGGAGCCGGTCTCGGCGGTACGTTGGCCGCATTCGAGCTGGCCGGGCAGGCGCGTGCGGAGGATCGGGTCACCCTGATCGGTCAGGGGGGCACGTTCCAGTTTACCCCCTCCAACCCCTGGGTCGCGGTTGGCTGGCGCGGCCGCGCGGACGTGGAAGTGCCGCTCGAGCGCGTGATGCAACGCAAGAAAATCCGTCTGCTCACCGAGGGTGCGGCGCGCGTGTATCCGGCCGAGAACCGGGTGGAGATCACGGGCGGCGCGAGCGTGCTGTACGACTACCTGGTGATCGCCACCGGTCCCGATCTCGCATTCGACGAGATCCCCGGCCTCGGGCCGCAGGGCCACACCGTTTCGATCTGCCAGACCGGTCACGCCGAGCAGGCACGGGCGGCGTTCGAGGCGTTCTGCGCCGACCCCGGCCCGATCGTGGTGGGGGCGGTACAGGGCGCCTCCTGCTTCGGGCCGGCCTATGAATTCGCCTATATCCTGGATACCGAACTGCGCAAGCGGCGCCTGCGCGACCGGGTGCCAATGACCTTCGTCACCGCCGAGCCCTATATCGGCCACCTCGGTCTTGATGGCGTCGGCGACACCAAGTCGCTGATGGAAAGCGAATTCCGCCAGCGCCACATCAAATGGATCACCAACGCACGGGTGACGTCGGTGGAAGCTGACAAGGTCATTGCCGAGGAAGTGGCGGCCGACGGTAGTGTGGCGGCGACGCACGCCTTGACGTTCAAATTCTCCATGCTGCTGCCGGCCTTCCGCGGCATCCCGGCGCTGCGCGGGATCGAGGGGCTCGTGAACCCGCGCGGCTTCGTGCTGATCGACGCCTATCAGCGCAACCCGGCCTTCCCCAACGTCTTCGGCGTCGGCGTCTGCGTGGCGATCCCGCCGGTGGGACCCACGCCGGTGCCGGTCGGCGTGCCGAAGACCGGGTTCATGATCGAATCCATGGTCACCGCCACCGCGCGCAACGTCGGCGCCCTGCTGCGCGGGGAGACGCCGCGGAGCCGGGCCACCTGGAACGCGGTGTGCCTGGCCGATTTCGGTGATGGCGGCGTGGCCTTCGTCGCCCAGCCGCAGATCCCGCCGCGCAACGTCAACTGGGCGGCGCAGGGCGCCTGGGTGCATCTGGCAAAGGTCGGGTTCGAGAAATACTTCCTGCGCAAGGTCCGCTCCGGCGTGAGCGAGCCATTCTACGAACGTTTCCTGATGAACCAGATCAACATCGCCAAGCTGAAGGAGCCGGTCGAGGACATGCCGGTAGGAGCCGCCCATGGATGACCGTCCGCATATCGTCTGCCCGCATTGCGGCGCAGTGAACCGGGTGCCGCGCGAGCGCCCCGCCGCCGCGGCGCAGTGCGGCGCCTGCCATCGCAAGCTGTTCGCGGGCCAACCGGTTGCGGTCGATCCTGCGGGGTTCGATAAGCATGTGCGCGCCAACGACATCCCCGTGCTGGTCGATGTCTGGGCGCCCTGGTGCGGCCCGTGCCGGGCGATGGCGCCGCAGTTCGAACGCGCCGCCGCGGCGCTGGAGCCGGATTTCCGCCTGCTCAAGCTCAACGCCGACGAGGCGCCTGGACATCTCCGCCCGCCTCGGCGTGCGTGGCATTCCGGCGCTGTTCCTGCTGCAAGGCGGCCAGGTCCTGGGACAGACCGCCGGGGCGATGGATGCACGTGCCATCGTCGATTTCGCCCGCCGCCACGTGCAGGCAGCCTGATCCCTGAACCGAAAGGAAACCCGATGATGACGATCGACAAGGCCGTCTTCTCCTTCGCCGGCATCATGGTGCTGGCGAGCCTCGCGCTGGGCTGGTTCGTGAGCCCCTGGTTCCTGCTGCTCACGGTTTTCGTGGGCCTGAACCTGTTGCAGGCGGGCATCACCGGATTCTGCCCGGCGGCGCGCGCCTTCAAGGCGCTCGGTCTGAAGGCGGGCTGCGCATTCCAATAGGCCGGCGCCTGGTCCCGGTCGGCTTACAGATCCTTTACCGGACCCCCGACGCCCCGTGCCCGCGGTGCTTCGTCGCCGTCAGTCGCCGGTGCTCCGTTCCGCTGCCTTCGCCGCCAGGCGGTCTCGACGGCCCGCGATCGGCATCCGCAACCAGGCGGTGCCAGCCAAGGTCACCGTCACATTCAGGGCCACGGCAAGCAGCCCAGTGTAGACGCCGTACCGTGTCCCCATCAGGGTCACCCGGTGCACCGGGGCCAGGCCATCGGCGAACACGGTTGCGGTTCCCCAGATGGTGCCCGCCAGCCAGCCGGCGATCAGCGCCGGCGGGCTCAGCCCGCGAAGGAATAGGCCAAGGATCACGGCCGGCAAGGTCTGCAGGATCCAAACCCCGCCCAGCAACTGCAGATAGACGGCGTATTTCACCGGCAGGAAGATGACGAAGAGCAGGGCGCCCACTTTCACCAGCAGCGAGACCATCTGGGCGACCTCGGTCTCCTCCCGGGCCGTCGCGGCGGGGCGGACGTAGGCCCGCCAGACGTTGCGCGAGATCAGGTTCGCGGCGCCGATCGACATGACGGTGGCCGGCACCAGCGCGCAGACCGCGATCGCGGCCAGCGCGAAGCCCACGAACCACGGCGGGAACATGGCCGCCAGCAGTGCCGGCACGACCTCGTTCGGCTGCGCGACGGTGATCCCGGCGGCCAGCGCCATGTAGCCCATCAGCGCGATCATCCCGAGCACCAGGGTATACGCCGGCAGGAGGATGGCATTCCGTCGGATGGTCCCGGCGCTGCGCGCGGCAAAGACACCGGTCAAGGTATGCGGGTAGAGGAAGGCGGCGAGGGCGGAGCCCAGCGCGAGGGTGGCATACGGCACGACCTGCCCGGGCACGAGCAGCAGACCGCCCGCGCCACGGGCGGCGAGCGTCCTTCCGGCGGCATGGAACACCGCGGCGTAGCCGCCGAGCCGGGCCGGGATCACCGCCACCGCCGCCAGCACGACGACATAGATCATCAGGTCCTTGACGAGGGCGATCAGGGCCGGCGCGCGCAAGCCGGAGAAATAAGTGTACAGTGCCAGCGCAACGAAGGCGATCAGCAGCGGCAGCTCGCCCGACAGACCAAGCGCGCGGCTGACGATCTCCAGCCCCACGAGTTGCAGCGCGATATAGGGCATGGTGGCGATGCAGCCGGACAGCGCCACCGCAAGGGTGAGCGGGCGCGCACCGTACCGGATCTGCACCACGTCCGCGGCCGTGACGCAGCCATGCCGATGCGCGAAGCCCCAAAGTCGCGGCATCGCCGCGAACACGATCGGATAGACGATGATCGTATAGGGCAGCGCAAAGAACCCGCCGGCACCGGTACCATAGACCAATGCGGGTACGGCAATCACGGTATATGCCGTGTAGAAATCACCGCCCAGCAGGAACCAAGTGATCCAGGTGCCGAACTGCCTTCCCCCCAATCCCCACTCGCCCAGCTCGGCCATCGGCCGCTCGCCGCGCTTCCACCACCGGGCGGAGATCCCGAGGGCGGCGGCGAGGCTCAGGAACGACAGGCAGACGATGATCTCAATCGGGTTGATCCGCATCGTCACGCGGTTGCGCCTTGTACGCCAGCCAGATCAGAAAGGAGCTCAGGGGAATCCAGGCGAACTGGTACCAGTAGAAGAACGGGAAACCCAGAAACGTGGGTTCGGTCGCGTCGTAGAACGGCACCCAGAGCAGGGCGATGAACGGCAGCAGGAGCAGCATCCACATCGTGATCCTCCATCGAAGCCTCCATCGGCCGGCGGCGCGACGCGGGGCGGGTGCGCGCAGCGCCGCAGTCTGGTCGACGAGACCTTAAATACCGGTTACACGATGAGACGTGCCGCCGGGTAACCGTATCGTAACCTGTACAGTATCACAAATCGCGTGCGGCCGCCGATACAAGAAACCCGGAGGATGTTCCGACGTCCGAATCGCTGTCCGGATGCCCGCTGCCCGCAGCCGGTGTTCCGCGGTCTGGCGCCGCCGCGGCCTGGCGGCGTCTCTGTGCCGTCGGCCTGCGATGGCGCAAGCTTCTCATGCGACCGCGGCCCGGGCTCATCCTCGGCTGGATGATCATGGCGGTCGCCGTCGCGTCCGACGGGCTCACACTGCTCAACGGTTCCAGCTTCATCAATCGCTCGGTCCGGGTGCAGGCGCAGGATCTGCTGACCAGCGAACAATGGCTGGTGCGCGTCATGATCGCGCAGGGGGGCGCCACGGGCGTACCGCGTCGCCGGATCGCCGCCCTGGCGCGCGGCTTCGCGGGCCGGCTTGCCTATCTACCGGCCGACGCAGACGGGCGGATCGCAGCCGGGCCGTTTTCCGACCTTCTGCCGCCTTCCCTGGCACGGCAGATCGCCGCCGCGGGGCAGCCGCTGTTCCGCGAGCGATGGGTCGCCGGCAAGCGGTGGTTCGCCCTCTACACGCCGATCGACGTCGCTCCCCCGCAGACGAGAACCGTGCCCGCCCCCCGCTCCGGGCTGCTACTGCTCGCGATTCCCGCCGGGCCGCTCGAGGCGCAGGCGACGACCGAGCGCGACGGGCTGATCGGCACCGCGCTGCTGACCCTCATCCTGCTCGGCTATGCACTGGTGGGCGTCAGCCAGTGGCTCGGCATCCAGTTCGAAGGGCGCGAGGCGCGGCTCGCCACCGCCAAGGCCGAGCTTGAACTTGCCCTCGGCCACATGACGGACGGTCTCTGCGTGTTCGATCGCAACGACCGCGTGACGGTGTTCAACTGCCAGTTCTCCGCCATCCTCGGGTTGCCGGCAGGGGCGGTGTGGCGGGGCGCGCCGTATCCCGCGCTGCTGGCGTCGAGCATCGCCGTCGGAAATCACCGCGGCCGCGACGCCGCCGAGGTCGTGGCGGAGCGGCATGCCTTCATCACGGCCGGGCGGCCGATGAAGGTACAGCAGGAGGCGCACGACGGCCGCATCATCGAGGTGGTCTATTGCCCGGCCGCCGAGGGCGGCTGGCTGGTCACCTGTGCCGATATTACCGAACGGCTGCGGACCCAGGAGCAGATCGCCTACATGGCCGAGCACGATCCGCTGACGGGTCTGCCGAACCGGGCGGCGTTCGCCGCGCGCCTCGCGAACGAGGTGACGCACGCCACCGACGCGCGACCGCTTGCGCTGCTCTGGCTCGATCTCGATCATTTCAAGAAGCTCAACGACACCCGCGGCCACCCGGCCGGCGACCAGTTGTTGCGCACCGTCGCCGATCGGCTGCGCCGCTCGCTGCGGCAGAGCGACGGCGCCGCCTACCGTCTCGGCGGCGACGAGTTTGCCGTCGTGCTGGTCGGCGTCGGCGCGCCGGAGGCGAAGCGGCTGGCGCGACGGGTCCTGCGCGTGCTCAACCAGAGCTGCGAGATCGCCGGCCAGCCGTATCGGGTCCACGCCAGCATCGGCCTCGCCCTGGCGCCCGGGGATGCAGCGGATCCGGACCGGCTGATGAGCCGCGCCGATCTCGCGCTCTATGCGGCCAAGGCGTCCGGGCGCAACGCCGTGCAGAGTTTTGGGCCCGAGATCGAGGACCGGCTGACCGGGCGTGCGACACTGGAACGGGCGCTCCAGGGCGCCCTGGCCGAGCGGCAGTTCGAGTTGTGGTACCAGCCGATCCGGGCGCTGCCGTCGCGCCGGTTGGTCGGCTTCGAGGCGCTGCTGCGGTGGAATCATCCACAGCGCGGGATGATCCTGCCTACGGAGTTCATCGGTCTGGCGGAAGAAACCCAGTTGATAGAGGAGATCGGCGCCTGGGTGCTGGTCGAGGCCTGCGCCGAGGCCGCCGGTTGGCCGGAGGCCGTCGGCGTCGCGGTGAACCTGTCGGCGCAGCAACTGCGTCGTCCGGGGCTGGCGGCGCAGGTCGATCGCGAACTCCGGGAGGCTGGGCTGGCCGCCGCGCGGCTGGAGCTCGAAGTGACGGAGACCGCCATCATCCAAGACCCCGACGCGGCTTTCGCCCTGCTGCGCGAGGTCCAGGCGCGCGGCGTGCGCATCGCCCTCGACGATTTCGGCACCGGCTATTCGTCGCTGAGCTTCCTGACCCGGTTCAAGTTCGACACCATCAAGATCGATCGCTCGTTCATCTGCGATATGGCGAACCGGTCGGAATGCGCGGCGATCGTCGACGCGGTGAGCTCGCTCGGCACACATCTCGGCCTGGCGACCACCGCCGAAGGGATCGAAACGGTAGAGCAACTGCGTCGAGTGGGCGAGCTCGGGTGTCGTCGGGCGCAGGGGTTTTTGCTGGGCCGGCCGATGCCCGCTGCAGCCGCGCGCGATGTTGCGTGGTCGCGCCTGCTGCTGGATGCGCCGGTCGCTGGCGAATCAGCGTCGTGCGATGGCGCATGACGCGGAGCTTGCGCCTGAAGAAAAAGACCAGGAAGGCGCTGCCCCCTGGCGCCTTTTTATCGGCAACACGTCGCGCTCAGGCCGCGGCCAGGGTGTCGACGGCGGCACCGTCCAGTTCCGATGCCGCGAATCCCTCGAACGCCAGCAGGTGCCACAGCGCCAAGCTGTGATCGAAGCGCCCGGACGCGTGCTCGTCCAGCATCTGCGTGATCGCACCTGCCTCGAACAGGCCGGTGTCGAGCAGTGCCGGGCCGAGCAGTCGCGCGCGCAGCCGCGGTGCTTCGCGGCGGAACAGGCCGGTGAGCGACATGGCAAACCCCTGTTTCGGCCGGTACAGCACCTCCCGCGGCAGCAGCGGCTCCAGCGCACGCTTGAGCACGTATTTGCCCTCCCTCCCGCGCAGCTTCAGCGCCGACGGCAGCGAAAGGCCGAACTCGACGAAGCGGTGGTCGAGGAACGGCGCCCGCACCTCCAACCCGTTCGCCATGCTCGCGCGATCGACTTTGGTCAGCATCGCGCCGGGCAGCCAGGTCGCGAGATCGACGTACTGCGCCTGGGTCAGCGGGTCGTCGCTGCCGCTTTCCTCCATCAGTGACGCGATGCGCGCTGTCGGGTCATAGCCGTCGAGTGCTGCGCGCAGTGGCGCGGCGAACAGCGCCCGCCGCGCCTCGGCGTGTACCCGCGCGACAGTGCGGTAGTAGCCGAGCGCGCTGTCGAGGCTGAGTTCCGTCAGAGTGTGTTTCGCCCGCAACCAACGCGGCGCGCGATCGAGCTTGGGATAGATGGCAGCCAGCCGTCCGATGGCGCCACGTCGCACCGAAGCGGGGAGGAAGCCGCGCGCTGCCTCCACCAGCACGTGCCAGCGGTAGCGCCGGTAACCGGCAAAGACTTCATCGCCGCCGTCGCCGGAGATCGCGACCTTCGCATGCCGGTGGGCCAGCGCGCAGACGTGGTAGGTGGGCACGGCGGACTGATCGCCGAAAGGCTCGCCGAAGATGCGCCCCTGGGCGCGCGCCGCGTCGATATAATCGATCGCCGCGGCCTGTTCGGTATGCTGAGTGGTGCCGTAGCGCTGCGCCACCATCTGCGCGAACGGGGTCTCGTCCTCGCCACCGGGAAAGCCGATGGTGAAAGTGTCGATGCCGGTGCGCAACCGCGCCGCGGTGGCGACCACCGCGCTCGAATCGACGCCGCCGGAGAGAAACGCGCCGAGGGGCACGTCGGCGATCAGCCGCGCCGCGGTCGCATCGTTCAGCCGGCGGCCGAGCTCGGCCACTGCCGCAGCCTCGTCCATCGGCCTGGTCGCGGTCGCGACGCGCCAGTAGCGCCGCGGCGCCACCATCCCCTGGCCGCGCCGCAGCAGCAGCGCGTGCGCCGGCGGCAGGCGACGGACGTCGCGATAGATCGTGTCCGGGTCGGGCACATAGCCATAGGCGAAGAAATCCTCCACCGCCTCCGGCGCCAGCCGCCGCGACAGATCCGGCACTGGTCGGAGTGCCGCCATCTCGGAGCCGAAGACGAACCGGCCGTCGTCCAGCACCGCGTAATAGAGCGGCTTCTTCCCCATTCGGTCGCGCGCCAGGAACAGCTCGCCACGCGTCCGGTCCCACAGGGCGAAGGCGAACATGCCGTCCAGCTCGTCCAGGCAGTCTGGGCCCCACTGTTCCCAGGCGTGGATGATCGTCTCGGTATCGCAATGCGTGCGGAACACGTGTCCGGCGGCTTCCAGTCGGGGGCGCAGGGACTGGAAATTGTAGATCATGCCGTTGAAGACGATCGCCACCGCGCCGTCCTCGTTGTACATTGGCTGTTGGCCGGCGTGCGGATCGACGATCGCGAGCCGGCGGTGCCCGAGCGCGACCCCCGGCTCCTCATGGAATCCGTCGCCATCCGGTCCGCGATGCGCGATCGCCGCAGTCATCCGTCGCAGCAGCGCACGATCCATCGGCCGTTGTCCGGCCAGATCGAAGATGCCCGTGATTCCGCACATGTCCGGCCCCATGGCAGGTGGTTTGGCAGTCGATGTGGCGGCGTCGGAGAGGCAGACGGCACCGCAGGCTCCCTCATGCGCCGCATCCTCCCAGCAACTACCCCCCGGCCTATCGGGAAGCCAGCGGTGTTTTCGCCCCCGCCACGGCGACGAACACCTGCGGCGCGGCGAAGGAGAGCCAGACCCGCCGGTGCAGCAGGAAGTCCTCGCCCACCAGCCCGTCGCCGACGCCGGCGGGCAGGGGAATGATCGGCAACACGGGGTCCCGCGCCAGCCAGGGCCCGACCTGCAAGGAGCGGAACTGCTGCAGCCGTACATGCACCGCGGCAGGGGCGGCGCCGCGCGCCAGGGCGTAGCGGTCGGCCGCCAGCGCCGAGGGCGTAACGCCGGCCCGCAGCGCGAGCCCCAGGCCGATCGCCGTGGTTTGCGCGCCCGTATCCAGGGTGGCCATGCCTTGGGTGCCGTTCACCGCGATCGGCAGTCGCAGCCGATTGCCCCCGGCCTGGACGCCCGGCAGGTCCACCGCCGGGCCGTCCCAGGGCGGTCGGCTTAGCCGGCAGGCGGGATCGCGGTACAGCACCATGCGCCCGGCCGCGGCGTCGAGGTCGATGCCGAACAGGGTCAGCGCGTCCGCCCCGAGCATTCCGTCCGCGCCGCCGCGCAGCGCGGCCAGGCGGAACCGCCCCACGGTGATCCGTGGCATGGTGAAAGCGACGCCGGCGAGAGTGAAGCGGCGCACCACCGCATCGAACGAGGTCGTCGGCCCGCCGATGCCCCAGGTACGGGTGCCGTGATCCCGGTCGGCAGGCAGGCCGAGCCGGCGTACCGTGGCCTCGGTCAGCAGGCTGCGCTGCGCACCGGTGTCGAGCACCAGCCGTACCGGCTTGCCATCCACGTGCGCGGTGACGAACAGCAGCCCGTCGTACGCCGTCACCGGCACGATGGCGACGCGCGACAGCGCGCAACCCGGCCCCGACCCGCCGCCGACGCGATAGCCGCCGCCCGGCAGCGCGGTGCAGCCGGCGAGCGCGGCGAGCACCGCCGCCGCTCCGGCCCGGCGGGTGTGCCGGCATACGCGCCGCGCCTCGGTCACGATGCGGCGTGCGGCGTCATGCGCGCGAACTCGGTGCGGCCCGGGCGACGATCGGCGCATGTCCCGCGCCGCCCGCCAGAGGCGCAGCGGGTTCAAGCGACGGGCTTCGCTTTGAGCAGGTCGCGGATCTCTGCGAGCAGGGCCTCGGTCGGGCTTGGCCCGCTCGGCGCCGGCGTCTCGTGCAGTTTGAGCCGGGTGAGCGCCTTGATGACCCAGAAGATCGCGAAGCTCACGATCAGGAACTGGATGATCGCGTTGATGAACAGCCCGACATTGATCGTTGCCGCCCCCGCCGCCTTGGCGGCCGCGATGGTGGCATAGTGCTGGCCGTTCAGCGCCACGAACACGTTGGAGAAATCGATCCCGCCGACCAGGGCGCCGATCAGCGGGTTGATGATGTCCTTCACCAAGCTGTTCACCACTCCGGTGAAGGCGACGCCGATCACGATGCCGACTGCGAGATCCACCACGCTCCCGCGCATGATGAAGGCCTTGAACTCGCTGAGCCAAGACGGCGGGCGGATGGAACGGAACGTGGTGGACATGGACGCTCCTGCGTTGTCGTCGCCGCTCGCGCGGCGGTTGCCTCCTATCATGGCAGGATTTGCGGGGCTGGGAGAAGCGCCGGCACGAAACCGCCGTTCCCGCCCTCCATTTCGGCGTCCGAAGCTGTCCCGCCGGCATCGGCACCGATCCAACGAGAGCCTGTCCGCGCGAGGCTCCGCCGGTCGGCCGCGGGCGGAAACTGACTCGTCGCCGTAGTGCGCGGCTTTGCCATGGCCCAGTGCGATCACGGCGTTGTGTTGATCCGTGCGCTGGCCGCCAAGCTGCCAGGATAGCTGGCGGACCCTGCCCACGGGCGGCGCACGGGCGACATGGCTCGATGGCTCTCACGTCCAGTGATCCCCGGCGCGCCGCGGATCCTGCCCCGATCGCGGGCCGATCTCGGATCACTGCCGTGCGTGCAGAGTTCGCGGGAGCGTGACCCGGTTTTGCTTGTCACACACGTGCGCGGCGTGTCAGGTGCGCCTGATGCGGAGCGTGCTCGTCCTGTTGCTCGCACTGCTGCCGGCCGTCGCCCGCGGCGGCGTACCGGCGGTGGCCGATGCACGCCTCGACTACCAGGCCTACGCCCACGGGCTGCCGGTGCTGCGGATGCAGGTCGCGCTGGCGCTGTGGCCCGGCGGCTATCAGGTGCGGCTGCGGTATCGGACGGTCGGCCTGGTCGGCTTCTTCTACCGCGGCGGGCAGGAAGACCAGGTGGCCGGCGTCTGGCACGACGGCCGCCCGGCACCCCGCCTGTACCGCGCCGACGGAGTCTGGCACGGTACGCCCCACCGCCTGACGATGGCCTATGACGATGGCCGGCCGGAGCTGCGCACCGTACTGCCGCCGATTCGCGCCCAGCGCGAGCCGGTTCCGGCCGCCGCGCAGCGCGGCACCGTCGATACCCTGAGCGCGCTGGTCGACCTGCTACGCCAGATCGCCAGCACCGGCGGCTGCACCGACCGCGTGCGCACCTTCGACGGCCGGCGACTCAGCGTGATCGCCGCCCGCGACGCCGGGACAACGGTGCTGCCGCGCCGCTCCGGGGCGGTGTTCGCCGGGCCGGCACTGCGCTGCGACTTCACCGGGCGCATGCTGGCGGGGTTCCTGTATGGCCAGCAGCAGCACGACAGCCGGCCGCTGCACGGCTCGGCCTGGTTCGCCCCGCTGGTTCCCGGCGGCCCGCTCTGGCCGGTGCGGCTGCGCTTCCAGACCGACTGGTTCGGCGACGTCACCATGGTGCTGACCGCCAGCCAAGCGGCCGTGCCGGCGCTCACCGCCGACCGCACTATCGGCGTGCCCTGAGAGTTTGTGAAAGAATGCCCGTCAGCCGCCGGAACCGCCCGAAAACCCGAGCAATGACAACGGGCGTTCTTTCGCAAGTTCGATTGCTTTTCACGCTCTGACGCCGCCACGGCGGATGGCGGATGCTGCGCCGGGTTGAGCCGGGCCGGCCGGGCGCGCAGACTGGTCGCAGCCTCGGGTCTTGCAGGACTGACCGCGCGATGGAGATATCGCTGTTCGCCGCCGCCTCCTTCGCCGCGCCGTCGGGCGGGCATGCCTATGGGCGGCGGCTGATCGCGGCCCTGCGCGCGGGCGGCCATACGGTGGAACTGGTTATGCTGCCGGGCGCGCATCCGCTGCCGGACGCAGCGGCGCGCGCTGCCGCGCTCGCGGCCTTGGCGGCAGTGCCCCCGGGGACCTGCCCGGTGATCGACGGCCTCGTGCTGCCCGCCTTCGCCGGGCACGGTGATGCGCTGGCCGCGCGGCCGACGGTGGGGCTGATCCACCATCCCACCGCGCTCGAACCCGGGCGCGGCGAGGCCGAACGCGCCGGGCTGCGCAACACCGAGTTGCGCCTGCTGCCGCGGCTCGTCCGGGTGGTGGTGACCAGCGAAGCGACGGCGGGCCGGCTCGCCGATGATTTCGGCGTCGATCCTGCGCGGATCGCGGTGGTGGTGCCGGGTTGCGACGACGCGCCGCGCAGCGAGGGATCGGACGGACCTGGTTGCGCGATCCTGTCGGTCGGAGCGCTCGCCCCGCGCAAGGGCCACGACGTGCTGATCCGGGCGCTGGCGCGGCTGTTCGACCTCGACTGGCGCCTGACGATCGTGGGGCCCGAACGCGATCCGGCGCACGCGGCGGCGCTGCGCGGGCTCGTGGCGGCGCTGCGGGTCGGCGATCGGGTGTGCTTCGCGGGCGAGGCGGACGATGCCGCGCTGGAGGCGCTGTGGCGTCGGGCCGATCTGTTCGCCCTGGCATCCTGGTGGGAGGGCTACGGCATGGCAGTCGCCGAAGCCCTGAAGCACGGCCTGCCGGTCGCGGTGACGAGCGGCGGTGCGGCGGCGGCGCTCGTTTCGCCCGACGCCGGCGTGGTGTGCGCGCCGGGGGAGATTGACCAACTGGCGAAGGCGCTGCGGCGGCTGATCTTCGATGCGGCGCTGCGGCGGGAGATGGCGGCAGCGGCGTGGAGCATCGGCCGCGCGCTGCCGGGCTGGCCCGCACAGGCGGCGGCGTTTGCGGCGGAGCTGGCGAAGGTGGCGTAGGCGCGGACTGGCGGGCGCCAGGGCGCGGACCGGGGTCTTGTCGCCGTCGCCATCAGCGCGCGAGCCCGGCCATCTGTTCCAGAATGGCACAGACGGCGGCGGTGTCCTGCCCGCCGCGCCCCTGGCCGATCGCCGCGTTGTAGATGGGCGCGGAGGCGGCGAACAGCGGCGCCGCGACGCCGAGGCTCGCCGCATAGGCGCCGATGATCGCCATGTCCTTCTGCCAGATGTCGCATTTCATGGTCGGCGGTTCGTAGGTCTGCGCCGCCATCAGGGGCGCACGCAGCTCGAACACGCGGGAGTTGCCGGCGCCGCTCGATACCACGTCGACGATCGCCTGCGGGTCGAGCCCGGCTTTCATGCCGAGCACCATGGCCTCGGCCGAGGCGACGTTGTGGATCGCGACCAGCAGGTTGGCGACGATCTTCATCTTCATGCCGTTGCCGAACGGGCCGACGTAGCGGGTGAGGCGCGCAAAGCCGGCGAACACAGCCTGTACCTTCTCGCAGGCCGCCGTGTCGCCGGAGGCCAGCACCACCAGATCGGCGTTGACCGCCTGCGCGCCGGTGCCGCTGAGCGGGCAATCGAGCAGGACAATGCCGGCCTTCGCCAGCACGTCGTGGGCGCGCTGCTTGACCTCGATCGGCAGGGTGCTGAGCTCGCAGACGATCTGGCCGGGGCGTGCAGTCGCGGCGAGAGCGGCAGCGGTCTGGTCGAGTGCCGCGATGCTGGGCAGGCTGGTCAGCACCACGTCGGCCGCCGTGGCGACCTCGGCGGCCGAGGTGCGCGGCGTGCCGCCGGCGGCTTCCAGCTCCCGGCATCGGGCCGGATCGGTATCGAAGCCGGTGACGGAGAAGCCGGCGCGAACGCAATTGCGCGCGATGGCAGAGCCCATGATGCCGAGGCCGATGATGCCGAGTTTCATGTGGGTTTCCTCCGTTGGTGTTTGGCGGCCTTGGGTGGCGCGCGGTCTGGCGGTTTGATTCGTCGGAAGATGGCGCGGGGTGCGGGCATGGTCCAGTGCCGGTGTGCGGTGGTGCCCCTGGCACCGCGGGAGGCCGGAGCGGTCGGCGGCCGAAGCAGAATACACGAGCGGCCGTGTTCGGGCTTCCTGGATGGATCGGTTGGATCCATGATCGATCGCGATGACAACCGAACATCTCGTTCCCACCGAAGTGCGCGAGCGCTATCGCGTCCGCGAATGGCGCAACGCTGCGGGCGTGCTGACGACCGCCTGTCCCGAGGAGTGGCGGGACATCATCGACGTGTTGAAGGGATTCCGGCTCTTGCGGTCGGAAATCCTGACCGCCGGCGGTGGCCTGTCGCCAATTTCTCAACAGGTCAACGAGGCATTCCGGACCCGTGGCTGGCGCGAGAAGAGTTTCGCCACCCGGATCGTCGTCGATGCCACCGAATACGTCAGCCCGACCCATGCGGTGGATTGCTTCAAGGGGCGCGTCGCCCTCGAGTTGGAATGGAACAACAAGGACCCGTTCTTCGACCGCGATCTGAACAATTTTCGCCTCCTGTTCGACCTGCGGGCGATCGATGCAGGCATCATCCTGACCCGGGATTCCGAACTGCAGGAGCTGTTCGTCGAATTGGGCAAGGCGGAGAGCTACGGCAACAGCACGACGCACCACGAGAAGCTCTGGCCGCGGCTGGAGGGCGGTGGGGGCGGGGGCTGTCCCATCCTGACGTTCGCGATCACGCGCGCGCTCTATGTCGATGACGGGCCGGAGGCCCTGGAGGCTGCCCTGCGACGCAAGGCCGAGCGGGCTACGGCGCGTCGCGCCAGGAGGCGTGGCAACGGAGGTGCGGCCGGCGCTGTTGGCAGCCCCACCGCCGAGGGGGAGAACCGATAGGCACCAGCCGCCGGGTCAGTCCGCAGCTACCAGGCGCCGCTCGGCGGCGGAGTTGTGTGCGTAGGTCTTCCAGTCCGGTTCGTAGGCGTCGTCCGCCTGGTTGCCCCAGACCGACCATCCTTCCCGAGCGCCGCGGGCGAACAGTTCAAGCCGGGGGGCGGGGCTGCACGCTTCGATGATCGGATACAATTCGTCCGGCTTGCGCGAGTGCTCACGCTTGCGAGATTCCAGGTAGTTCACCTGCCGTCGGCCGGGCGCCAGGGTGCGCGCGTTCTGGCCGCGCACCCCGAACAGCACCAGTTCGGTGACGTTGCGGAAGTAGAAGCCGACGCCGCGCCCGTCGCTGCCGCCGTCCTTCCTGATCTTGTGCCAGACGAGGTTGGATTTGTACTGGAACCCCCAGGCACGCATCACCTGTACGCCTTCGGGCAGCAGCGCGTTCGGCACCCACAGATAGAGATGCGCCATTGGGGCCGTAATTTCCCGCACCGGCAACGCCGCAATCGCGTCCGTATCCATGGTGCCGTAGCGCGAGAGGCGCCGATGCTCCGGCGCGACCTTGCCGGTGCGATTCGCGAACCGCCACGGAGGGTCAGCCAGGATGCAGGCGAAGCGGCGTGCGCCGACCGCAGCGAGCAGCGCCGCGCCTGGGTCTTGTGCCGGCGGGTCCAGCGTCTCCCAGAGCGGAATGCTGCTGTGTGCGAGTCGAACTCGTCACGGCTGATGTTCCTGTTTCGTCGCTCATCCTGTCTGCCACGCTTCGGCCTTGCGCGCTACATCGATCGTGTGCACTGGCGCAGCCGTCTTCCGCGGATCGCCCACTCGCCCGATCCGGTGGAGCGGCGTACACTGCGGTTTTCCGGGCGTGCGGCGGACCGTCGTGCTGCCGGATCCGTCGGCGTCGCCGCAGTGGCGTCTGCCCCTGTCCGCGGAGGAAACCCCATGCTGCTCGGCGCCATCGCCGACGATTTCACCGGCGCCACCGACCTCGCCTCCATGCTGGTGCGCAACGGCATGCGCACCGTGCAGCGCATCGGCGTCCCCCCGGCGGGCGAGGCTGCGCCCGACGCCGATGCCGTGGTGGTCGCGCTCAAATCCCGCACCGCACCCGCCGCGCAAGCGGTCGCGGAAAGCCTCGCAGCCCTCGCCTGGCTGCGTGCCGCCGGGGCGCGCCAGGTGTTCTTCAAATACTGCTCCACCTTCGACAGCACTGAGCACGGCAATATCGGCCCGGTGGCGGATGCGCTGCTCGACGCGCTCGACGCCGGCTTCGCGCTCGCCTGCCCCGCCTTTCCGGCCAACGCGCGCAGCGTGTTCCAGGGCCATCTGTTCGTGGGCACCACCTTGCTGAACGAAAGCGGGATGGAGCACCACCCGCTCACCCCGATGACGGACGCGAACTTGGTGCGCGTGCTGTCGCGCCAGACCGACGGCACCGTGGGGCTGGTGCCCTACGCCACCGTGGAACAAGGCGCGGGCGCGATCCGCCGGGCCATGACCGTGCTGAAGGAACAGGGGCGGCGCTACGCCATCGTCGACGCGGTCGACGACCGCCACCTGGTCGCGATCGGCGAGGCCGCTGCGGGTCATGCGTTGATCACCGGCGGCTCCGGCGTGGCGATGGGTCTGCCGGAGAATTTCCGCCGTGCCGGGCTATTGCCGCTGCGCAGCGACCCCGGCGCGCTGCCGATGGTGGAAGGTCCCGCAGCCGTGCTGGCCGGTTCCTGTTCGCGTGCCACATTGGGGCAGGTTGCGTTCGCGCGCGAGCATCTGCCGAGCCTGGCGCTCGATCCGCTGGCCACGCCGGATGCCGATACGCTTGCCGCGCAGGCGCTCGACTGGGCGGCCGACAAGCTCGGGCCGACGCCGATCGTGATTGCCGCGTCGGCGCCCCCCGATGCCGTGGCGCAGTTGCAGCAGCGCCTGGGACGCGAGGCGGCCGGCGCGCTCGTTGAACAGGCGCTGGCGCAGATTGCCGCGGGATTGGTGGCGCGTGGCGTGCGCCGGCTGATCGTTGCGGGCGGCGAAACTGCGGGCGCAGTGGTGCAGCGCCTCGGCGTGCGCTCCTTGCGCATCGGCGCCGAGATCGATCCCGGCGTGCCCTGGACCTATGCGGAAGGCGTCGGTGCCGAAGGCGGGGACGCGCCGCTGCTGCTGGCGCTGAAATCCGGCAATTTCGGCGCCCGCGACTTCTTCCTCAAAGCGTTCGAGGTGCTGGGATGACCGAAGCCGACATCCGTTCCCTGCTGGCCGAGTTCGGCGCAAGCCTGTTCGCGCGCGGCTTCTCCGTTGGTTCCGCAGGTAACATCAGCGTGCGGCTGGAGGACGGCGGCTACCTGATCACGCCGACCAATTCCTGCCTCGGCCGGCTCGATCCCGCGCGCATCGCGCGGCTGGATGCCGACTTCCGCCACATCGGCGGCGACAAGCCGTCGAAGGAAGTGTTCATGCACCGCGCCTTCTACCGCGTGCGGGCCGAAGCCGGCGCCGTGGTGCATCTGCATTCCACCATGGCGACCGCGATCGCCTGCCTGCCGGAGGCGGATGCGGCGAACCCGATCCTGCCGCTCACGCCCTATTTCGTCATGCGCGTCGGCCGGCGACTGCCGCTGGTGCCGTACTACCGTCCCGGCGATCCGGCGATGGAACCGGCGATCGCGCAGGCGGCGACCGATGCGCGTGCGGTGCTGCTCGCCAACCACGGCCCGGTGGTTTCCGGCAAGACCTTGACCGATGCGGTGTACGCGGCGGAGGAACTGGAGGAAGCCGCGCGCCTCGCGCTGCTGCTGCGTGGCGCGGCGCCGCGGTTGCTGACGGGCGCGCAGGTGGACGATCTGCTGGCCACCTTCGGCTGAACCGCGAAAAAGAAGGGCGCCCGAGGGCGCCCTTCACTTGGTGCCGAAAGAGACCGGTCTAGTCCATCGAACTCGTTCGTCGAGGTCTCGTTCATCGGGGTTTCGACTGCCGGCATCGCGGCGCTCTTGCGCGGACGGCGGGTGATGGTCTTGCGCGTGGCGGCGACCGCCTTGCGTGGCCCGGGCTTGCGGCCCGCGGTCTTGCGCGCGCCGACGGCCTTCTTCGCAGCGGTCTTGCGCGTGCCCGCGGCCTTCTTCGCCACGGTCTTGCGACCCGCCGCCTTGCGCGTGCCGGCAGCTTTCTTGGCCGTGGTCTTGCGCGTGCCGGCGGCCTTCTTCGCCGTGGTCTTGCGGCCGGCGACCTTGCGTGTGCCGGCGGCCTTGCGGGTACCAGCGACCTTGCGCGTTCCCGCGGCCTTCTTCGCCGCAGTCTTGCGCGTTCCCGCCTTCTTCGCAGCGGTCTTGCGGGTGCCCGTCTTCTTCGCCGCGGCCTTGCGGCCGCCGGTCTTGCGGGTACCGGCGCGCATCGCCATCGGCTGTGCGCGGGTGGTTTCCGTGTTGCTGTCCTCGGTGCTCACCTGAGGAAACTCCTTGTTCTGGCGTGTTTACTGGGTTCGGTACGAAGGCGGTCGGGTTGTTTTTCGCCCGCCGCCGATGCGGCCGGAGCCGCAAGCGTCCGGAGTGCGCGGCGCCGCCGCGTGCCGGGACCAGGCTCAGGGGATCGGCGATCGCGTGATCCCGTGCGGAGAACACGGTCTCCGCACGACAGGCCCGCGCGCGTCCGGCTTCCGGCAAAAACCGCGGTATGGCGCCACGTGCGCGCGATACCGAACCGGTTCTGCAATGCCTGGCCAAGGCCGCGGTCCATGGACCGTCCTTCCGTTTTCACATGCAGGCACCGGACGTGCGCGACTCGCGCGCGAATCGTGCGCATGCATGTCAACCCGCTATCCGCGACTGACGCCGGTCTGTCAACAAAAAGAAATCGTTTTGCCGCGTTCCGGTGCAGGAATTTTCGTCCGTTGTGACCGTGCGAGCGCAGTGCCGTACGCAATACCGCCGCGGCGGTGTCGCCGCGGCGGTGTGCGAGGCGCGATCGGACAGGCTCAGCCGCGTGCCGACAGCGGCACGTAGCGCAGATCCTCGGGGCCCATGTAGTTGGCGGTGGGACGGATGATCTTGCCGTCGATCCGCTGCTCGATCACATGCGCCGACCAGCCTGCGGTGCGCGAGATCACGAACAGCGGCGTGAACATCGCCGTCGGTACCCCCAGCATGTGGTAGCTGACCGCGCTGAACCAATCGAGATTGGCGAACATCTTCTTCGTCTCCGCCATCACCGCCTCGATCCGCTCGGCGATCGCGAACATCTTCATCGCGCCGGCGTCGGCCGACAGTCGCCGCGCGACCTCCTTGATGACCTTGTTGCGCGGATCGGCGATCGTGTAGACTGGATGGCCGAAGCCGATCACCACTTCCTTCGCCGCGACCCGCTTGCGGATGTCGGCTTCGGCTTCGTCCGGCGTGTCGTAGCGCTTCTGGATCTCGAAGGCGACTTCGTTGGCCCCGCCATGCTTCGGCCCGCGCAGCGCGCCGACGCCCGCGGTGATCGCGGAATACATGTCCGATCCCGTTCCCGTCACCACCCGGGCCGCGAAGGTCGACGCGTTGAACTCGTGCTCGGCATAGAGATTGAGGGAGGTGTGCATCGCCCGCACCCAGTTGGCCGACGGCGGCCGCCCGTGCAGCAGATGCAGGAAATGCCCGCCGATGGTGGCGTCGTCGGTCTCCACCTCGATCGCGCGGCCGTTATGCGCCCAGTGGAACCAGTAGAGCAGCATCGAGCCCAGGGAGGCGATCAGCCGATCGGCGATGTCGCGCGCGCCGGGATGGTTGTGATCGTCCTTCTCCGGCAGCACGCAGCCGAGCGCGGACACCCCCGTGCGCATCACGTCCATCGGATGCGCCGCGGCGGGCAACGCCTCCAGCACCTCCTTCACCGCCGCCGGCAGGCCGCGCAAGCTGCGCAGCTTCTCCTTGTAGCCGTGCAGCTCGGCGGCGTTCGGCAGAGTGCCGTGGATCAGCAGGTGGGCGATCTCCTCGAACTCCGCCGCCTCGGCGATGTCGAGGATGTCGTAGCCGCGGTAGTGCAGGTCGTTGCCGGTGCGCCCGACGCTGCACAGCGCGGTGTTGCCTGCCGGCACGCCGGACAGGGCAACGGATTTCTTCGGCCGGTTGGCCGGGGCCTGGGTCTCGCTCATGGGTCTTGCTCTCCTTGTCAGAAAATCCCGGGTTTGCTGTCGGCAAGCCGTCCGGCGGGCAACGCGACGTTCAATCCGCCGAGCTCGCCGGCCGGCAGGCGCGGCAGGTCCTGCACCACCTCCAGGAAGCGGTTCGACTCGCGGGCGGAGATGATGCCGTCCGTCATCGCCAGGAACTTGCGGATGTAGTCGTCGCATCCGAACGGCCGGGCGCCGTTCGGATGCGCGTTGGCGACCGCCAGCTCATCCACGATCGTGCTGCCGTCGGCGAGCAGGATTTCCACCCGGCCGCCGAACGCCATGCGGTCGGGATCGGTCGCGTGATAGCGCGCGGTCCACGCCGGGTCTTCCTGGGTTTCGATCTTGTGCCACAGCCGCACGGTGTCGGCTCGCGCGGCGCGCTTCGGCGTGTAGCTGTCGACATGGTGCCACCGTCCGTCCTGCAGCGCGACGGCGAAGATGTACATGATCGAGTGATCGAGCGTCTCCCGGCTCGCTTTCGGGTCCATCTTCTGCGGGTCGCCCGCGCCGGTGCCGATGACATAGTGGGTGTGGTGGCTCGTGTGGATGGTGATCTTCTGCACCTGCTCCAGATCGGCGATGCGGTCGCGCACGCGGAAGGCGAGGTCGATCAGCGCCTGCGCCTGGTATTCGGCGCTGTGCTCCTTGGTGTAGCTCGACAGGATGGCGCGCTTGGCCTCGCCCGGCTCCGGCAACGGTACCTGGTAGACGGCGTCCGGCCCGTCCAGCACCCAGGCGATGATGCTGTCCTCGCCTTCGTAGATCGGGCTCGGTGCGCCTTCGCCGCGCATGCAGCGATCCACCGCCTCGACCGCGAGCTTGCCGGCGTGGGCGGGCGCGAACGCCTTCCAGGAACTGATCTCGCCCTTGCGCGACTGGCGGGTGGTCACGCTCACATGCACCGCCTGCTGCACCGATTGGTAGATCGTCTCGGTCGGCAGGCGCAGCAACGTGCCGATCCCGGCGGCCTGGCCGGCGCAGAGATGGGTGATGTGGTCGATCTTGTGCGTGTGCAGGCAGATCGCGCGCACGAGGTCGATGTGAATCTCGTAGCCGGTGGCGATGCCGCGAACAAGGTCGCGCCCCGAGCGGCCCGTCGTCTGCGCGACCGCCAGGATGGGCGGGATGTTGTCGCCGGGATGTGAATAATCGGCCGCGAGGAAGGTGTCGTGCATGTCGAGCTCGCGCACCGCGGTGCCGTTCGCCCACGCGGCCCATTCCGGGCTGACGCGCACCCGCGGCGCGGCGCCGAACACGGTGGCTCCCTCGCGCCGCGCATGGCCGAGCGCCGCGCCGCGCGCCGACGTGGGGGCGCTGCGGTTCACCGAGGCGATCGCGACCGCGGCGTTGTCGATCATGCGGTTGATGATCATCGCGGTCACGTCGCGCTCCACTGCGACCCGATCGGCGGCGACGGCGGCGATCTTCCAGGCCAGTTGTTCTTCCCGCGGCAGCGCCGCCTTGGAAGGATGGACGCGAACCTCGTGCAGCTTCATGCGGACGCTCCCCGACGGGTGTTGTGGACGATGCGGTCGCGTCTTCGTAAGGTCGCCGCCAACCGGGGGCAAGCCGGCGCGCGCCGGGCCGCTGCGACGAAAGGACACTTATATATATGTCAACGCCGTTCGATCGCGTGATCCGGGGCGACGTGGTCACCACCGAGACCATCCTGCGCGACGGCTATGTCGCGCTGCGCGGCGAGACGATCGCCGCGATCGGCCAAGGCGTACCGCCGCCCGCGGGAGAAACGCTCGATCATTCCGGGCGGTTGATCCTGCCCGGGTTGGTGGACGGGCACATGCACACCTCCTCGGCGCTGGGCTGGGCCGGCATCGAGGGTGCGACGCGCAGCGCTGCCGCCGGCGGCGTCACCACTTGCTGCGACATGCCGTACGACGTGCCGCTGCCGGTAACCGATGCGGGCAAGCTCGCCGAGAAGATCGGCTGGGTGGATCGCACCGCGCATGTCGATGTCGCGCTGTACGGCACCATCGCCAAGACCGGCGGACTCGGCGCGATCGCCGAGCTGGCGGCAGCGGGGATTTCCGCCTTCAAGCTCTCCACCTACGAATACGACGGGGTCCGTTTCCCGCGCATCGACCACCCGACCATGCTGGCGGCGTTTGCTGCAATTGCGAAGACCGGCTTGCCGGTGGCGATCCATAACGAAGACCAGGAGCTGGTGGAGAGCCTGACCGCTGAGGCGCGCGCGGCGGGCCGCACCGATCCCATCATGCACTGCCGGACCCGCCCGCCGCTGGCGGAAACCATGGCCGATCTCGAAATCTTCGAAATGGGCCTTGCCACCGGCGCGCATGTGCACATCGCCCATTCCTCCCTCGCGCGCGGCTTCGACATCGCGCAGGCGTTCCGTGCCATGGGCGGGCAGGCCACCGGCGAGGCCTGCATCCAGTATCTCTGCATGACCGAGGAAGACGTGGTCCGGCTGCGCGGCTTCGGCAAATGCAACCCGCCGTTCCGCTCGGCGGACGAAATCCCGCGCATGTGGGAGGCGCTGCTGGCGGGGCGCATCGCCTATGTCTCCACTGATCACGCGCCCTGGCCGCATGCGCGCAAGACCGATCCCGACATCTTCGTCTGCGCCGCCGGGCTCACGGGGCTTCAGAGCTTCGCGCCGCTGATGTTCACCTTGCTCGACGAGCGCGGCCTGTCGCCGACCCTGATGGCGACCTACTGCGCCGAGCGCAGCGCGCAACTGCACGGGTTGTGGCCGAAGAAGGGTGCGATCCGGATCGGCTCGGACGCCGATTTCGCGGTGCTGGAGCGCGGCGATTTCAGGTTCGACCAATCGGCCATCGTGGATCGGGAGGACCAGCGCTGGTCCCCCTATCACGGCAGGCCGATGCGTGTACGGGTGGCGGCGACCATCCTGCGCGGACAGACGGTGTGGGACGGCGCGCACGTGCTGACCGTGCCCGGCACCGGCCGCTTCGTGCCGCGGCAGACGCGGTGAGATGGTGCGGCTGGGCATGTTCCTGGCCGGCGTCGTCCTGCTCGCCGCGATCGGCGCGATCGTCGTGCACGTGCGGCGCACCGTGGTGCCGCCCGGCTGCCGCGATCCACGGGTCCTGGCGATCGTGCAGCAGGCGCTGCGCGATCAATTCGGCCTGCCGCGGACAGTACGGATCGAGAACATCAGCATGAGCGCCGGCGGCCCCCTGGCGTTCCGTTTCGTCTGCGCCGCCGATCTGGGTGGCCTGCGCCATGCCCCGCTGCCGCCCGGCCCGCGCCCCGGCAGCGTACACTACGTCACCAGCCTGGTCGGACCGGACCGGCGGCTTTCGGTGACGGTGCGTATCCTTCCTCTGCTATTCTGGAGACCCGCCCAATGACCGACCGCCGCCTGATCGTCGCCGCCGCACAACTGGGCCCGATCCAGCGCGCCGAGCCGCGCGCCGTCGCGGTGACACGCATGCTGGCGCTGATGGAGCGCGCACACCGGCGCGGGGCGGAGCTGATCGTCTTTCCCGAGCTCGCGCTGACGACCTTCTTCCCCCGTCACTACTGCGCGCGGATCGAGGAGGCGGATACCTGGTTCGAAACCGCGATGCCGTCGGATGACACCGCGCCGCTGTTCGAGCAAGCACGGCGCTACGGCATGGGCTTCCATCTCGGCTACGCGGAGCTGATCGTCGAATCCGACGCGGACGGCGTGGCACGCCCGCACCGCTTCAATACCGCGATCCTGGTCAGCCCCGCGGGCGAGATCCTGCTGAAATACCGCAAGGTGCACCTGCCGGGCCACGCCGAGTTCGACCCCGCCCGCAAGGTGCAGCATCTGGAGAAGCGCTATTTCGAGGTCGGCAACCTCGGCTTCCCGGTGATCCGCGCGCCGATGGGCGCTCTCCCGGGTGTGAACATGGGGATGCTGATCTGCAACGATCGCCGCTGGCCGGAAGCCTGGCGGATGCTCGGGCTGCAGAGCGCGGAGCTGGTGGCGCTGGGCTACAACACGCCGAGCCTGAACCAGGAGGGGGGCGGGTTCGAGGCGCATCACCTGCGCGTGTTCCACTCCCATCTGTCGATCCAGGCCGGCTGCTACCAGAATGCCTGCTTCGCAGTCGCCACCGCCAAGGCCGGGACCGAAGACGGCTGCGAGCTGTTCGGCCATTCGATCATCGTGAACCCGCAAGGCGAAATCATTGCCCAGGCGGGATCATGGGACGACGAGGTGATCACCGCCGAATGCGACCTTGGGATGTGCGAACTGGGGCGGACGACGATCTTCGCGTTCGACCGGCACCGGCGGCCGGAGGCGTACGACCGGATCACCGGGCAGGTGGGGGCGGTGGCGCCGCCGGTCTGGGGGGCACCGGGCGGCAGCGCAGGTTGATCGCGTGCGTGGCTTTGCCGATCGGCGTTAGCACTGCGGTAACCATCCAAATCCATGATGCGGACACCCGCGGCCGAGCGGCCGGGATACCTGCGGCAAAACGTCGCTCTCACAGGACAGGAATCGCCCCCATGAGTTCGATCAGCGCCGTGTCTTCCGGCATCGCCATGCATGCCCCGCCGCCCGCCGCCAACAAAAGCAGCAAGCCGGACGGTGACGGGGACCATGGGGTGGAACCATCGTCCACGGCCAAGGCGCAGTCCTCGGCCGGCAGCGCTGGTTCCTCCGGGGCGGTGAACCTCACCGCCTGATGCGGGCTGCGGGCGCGGCGGGTCAGTCCGCGTAGCGGGCGATCACGTCGCGCCAGGCCAGCAGGTCTTCCGGCCCGGAGATCGGGCGGGTGATGGCGGTATTCGCCGTCACCGGCACGAGGACGCGCCCGATCCCGGCTGCCGCCAGATCGGGGATGTGGGCGAGGTCGTCCGGGGCGCTGATGGTGATCTCGATTGCTGTCGGATCACGGCCGGCGGTGCGGGCCGAATTTCATTGGGGGCCTCCCGAAAAGGGTTGTGCATCAGCAGTCCGCCGGATGGATGGCCGTGAACTGGGGTGGTCACGGGACGCGGTCTCCGGGGGCAACCAGCGTGTGCCGGGGCAGACGGTTGCGCCAGCCGAGGCGGGATGGGTCGCGGCGGGGTGGGCACCGCGAGTTACTGGCGTCCGCAGCGGCTTGGACGCTGCGGATGCAGACCGGCACGGCGTTTCCCTAACCCGATGATCGTCCCGACGCTGGCGATGTCGGTGATGTATCTGCTCGCGCGGCGCCAGATCACGGTCGCCGTGGCGCTCGGCCGTCGCTCGCTGCGCGCCGACGCGATAGAGAGAGCGGGGCTTGCCGGCTGTCCCTCGTCGTCGTGGTCGGCCTTGTGACCGAACGCCTGACCGGCGCCTGGTGGCTCGGTGGCGTGACGTCGCTTGGTATTGGCCGGTTCCTGGCCGCGGAAGGCTGGAAAGCGCGGAACGGTGAAGACCGCTGGTGCAGGATCTCGGCCCGTAGCCTCATTCCGCCAGGCTCCGCCCCACCATCTCCCGCGTATTTCGGCTCAACCCCGCAGCCTCCAGAATCCGTTGTAATTCCCCTCGCATCACTCCCTGCCGCCCCGCGTCCATCCGCCGCCACTGCCCGAGCGGGGAGACCATCCGCGCCGCCACCTGCGGGTTCATCGGATCGAGCGCCAGGATCGTGTCCGCCAGGAACCGGTAGCCGTCCCCTGACGCTGCATGGAACCGCACCGGGTTGCCGGCAGAGAAGCTCCCCACCAGCGCCCGTACCCGGTTCGGATTCCGCAAATCGAAATCCGTATGCGCCGCCAGCGCCCGCACCGCCGCCCCCGTCGCCGGCAACGAAGACATCGCCTGAATCGCGAACCATTTGTCGAGCACCAGCGCATCCCCCCGCCAGCGCGCATGAAACGCCGCCAGAGCTGCCTCCCGTTCCGGACATGCCACGTTGCCCAGCACCGCAAGGGCGGCCAGCACGTCGGTCATGTTGGCGCCGTGGTCGAATTGCGCCTTCGCCAGCCGTACGCTGTCCGGATCACCCGCGGCGACCAGATAGGACAAACAGGTGTTGCGCAGCGTCCGCTGCCCGATCGCCGCGCCATCGATCCGGTACGGTCCAGGATCGTCCAGGCGTGCGTAGCAGCCGCGCAGGTCTTCATGCAGCGCCAGGCCGATCGCGCTGCGCGCCGCGTCCCGCGCGGCATGGATCGCGTCCGGATCGACGATTTCCTGCTGGTCGGCGAGATACGTCTCGCCCGGCAGGCTCAGCGCCTCGGCCGCGAACGCTGGATCGGCATCGGCCCCGGCGAGGGCGGCGGAAGCGGCGTCGATCACCCCGGGATCGAGCGTCACCGGCGCCCCCTGCCGCCACGCCTTCGCCATGTCCAGAAGCACGCCGGTCACATATTGTTGCAACGAATCCCAGCGCACGAACGGATCGCTGTCATGCGCGGCCAGGAAGCGCAGCCGCTCGGGCGAGAGCCCCGACAGCCGGATCGGGGCGGAAAACCCGCGCGGCAGGGACGGCACCGGCGGCCCGGGCACGTCCTCGAACACGAACTCCGTCTCCGCCGCCTCCGCCAGCAGCACGCGCGTGCCCGGGCGCGCATCGGCCTCCCCTGCCAGCCGCATCGGCAGCGCCGCGCCGTCCGCATCCAGCAGGCCGAGCGCCAGCGGGATCACCAGCGGCTGCTTGTCGTTCTGGCCCGGTGTCGGCGGCGTGCGCTGCGCGACGCTCAGGCTGTAGCGCCGGGTCGCCGGGTCGTAGTCGTCCCGGATCGTCACTTCCGGCGTGCCGGCCTGATGGTACCATCGCTTGAATCGGGCGAGATCGACCCCCGACGCATCCGCCATGGCGGCAACGAAATCGTCGATCGTCACCGCCTGGTTGTCGTGCCGCGCGAAATAGAGATCCATGCCGCGGCGGAACGCGTCGCGCCCTATGATGGTCGCCATCATGCGGATCACCTCGGCGCCCTTGTTGTAGACCGTGGCGGTATAGAAATTATCGATCGCCTCGTAGCGGTCCGGCTGGACGGGATGCGCGAGAGGTCCCGCGTCCTCGCGGAATTGCGCGGCACGCAGTCCGCGCACGTCGCCGATGCGCTTCACCGCGCGCGAGCCCTGGTCCATCGAGAATTCCTGGTCCCGATAGACCGTCAGTCCCTCCTTCAAGGATAACTGGAACCAGTCCCGGCAGGTAACCCGGTTGCCCGTCCAGTTGTGGAAATATTCGTGTGCGATGACGGACTCGATGCCCTCGTAATCAGCATCCGTCGCGGTCTCCGGCTTCGCCAGCACGTATTTGGTGTTGAAGACGTTCAGTCCCTTGTTCTCCATCGCCCCCATATTGAAGTCCGACACAGCGGCGATGTTGAACACGTCAAGATCGTATTCCAGCCCAAACACCTGCTCGTCCCACGCCATCGCCTTCTTGAGCGATCGCATGGCGTGCGCGCATCGGTCCTCGTCCCCGGGCCGCACCCAGATCGCCAGCGCAACCTCGCGTCCCGAGCGCGTGACGAAGTGATCGCGCACTGCGACCAGACCGCCCGCGACCAGCGCGAACAGGTAGCACGGCTTCGGATGCGGATCGGTCCAGACGATCCGATGCCGCCCGTCGGGCAATGTCTCCATCGGTCCCGGATTGCCGTTCGACAGCATCACCGGGCAGGCCGCCGCGTCGGCGGTGAGCGTGACGGTGAACCGCGCCATCACGTCCGGCCGGTCGGGGAAATAGGTGATGCGACGGAACCCTTCCGCCTCGCACTGGGTGAAGAAAGCGCCCCCGGAGACATAGAGGCCCGAAAGTTCCGTGTTTTCCGCCGGCGCGATCGCCGTCTCGATCTCCAGCACGCCGGCATCCGGTGGATCGGCAACGATGAGCGCCTCGTCCTCGATCCGCCAGTGATTGGCGCCGAGTGGTACCCCATCGATCGCGATTGCGCGCACCGGCTGTCCCGCCCCATCCAGACGCAGCGGCGCATCCGGGGCCGCCGCGGGATTGCGGCGCAGCGCAAGGCGGGAGCGCACGACCGTCGATTGGGGATCGAGCGCGAACGCGAGATCGACCGTCTCCACCAGGAATGCCGGCGGGCGATAATCGGCAAGCCGCGTCTCCCGCGGGGCGGCGATGGCGGCGGACTCATGGGCGTCGGGCATGCGGCCTCCGGAGCTCGGGATGCGCCCCCACTATAGCGCCGACCGGGCCGCGCACGCTAACCTCGACGCAAGGGCAGGAGCGAACAGCATGATGCGATGGAACGTCGGCGCGGTCACCATCACCAAAGTGGTGGAGCTGGAGGTCACGGGGGGCAGCCGCTTCCTCCTGCCGCAGGCGACGCCGGAGACGATCCTGCCGATCGCCTGGCTGCGCCCGCATTTCGCGGACGACGAAGGCCGCTTACGCATGAGCATCCACGCCTTCGTGATCGAAACCCCGGCACGTCAGATCGTTATCGACACGTGCCTCGGCAACGACAAGCAGGGCCGCCGCATCCCCGGCTGGAACGACCTGCACACGCCGTTCCTCGCCGATCTCGCCGCTGCCGGCTATTCGCGCGAGAGCATCGACACCGTGCTGTGCACCCATCTGCACGTCGATCATGTCGGCTGGAACACGATGCGGCAGGAGGATCGCTGGGTGCCGACGTTTCCGCGCGCCCGTTACCTGATGGGCCGGATCGAGCACGCCCATTGGACCGGCCCGCACGACCGCGACGACGTCCGCACCGTGCTCGCCGATTCGGTGCAGCCGGTGTTCGACGCCGGGGTGGTCGATCTGGTCGAAACCGACCACGTCCTCTGCGAAGAAGTCAGCCTGGTGCCGAGCTTCGGCCACACGCCCGGCCATGTCAGCGTGCGGATCGTCTCGCAAGGCGAGGAAGCCTTGATCACCGGTGATTTCCTGCACCATCCTTGCCAGATCGCCCATCCCGAATGGTCTTCCACCGCCGACTGGGATGCCGACCAGGCGCGGGCGACCCGCGAGCGCATGTACGCGACGCTGGCGGATCGCCCTGTCCTGGTGCTCGGCACCCATTTCGCCAGCGTCACGGCGGGGCGCATCGTACGCGACGGCGCGGCATTCCGCCTTGCGGTCTGACCATCCGGTTGACGCCGCGCGCCCACCCCCGCCATCCTGCCGCGCGGCAACGAGAGCGGAGACCTGCGATGACGGACCCGATGATCCCGCGCGAACGCGTGCCCTTCTCCGCGATCGTCGATCGTCCGAAGCTGCGCCTGCCGGACGGCGCGCGCGTGGTGTTCTGGTCCATCGTGAACCTGGAAGTCTGGGATATCCATCGCCCCATGGCCCGCCAGGTGCTGCCCGCCCCCACCGGCCAGCCGCTGCTGCCCGACGTGCCGCACTGGTCCTGGCACGAATACGGGATGCGGGTCGGTGTCTGGCGCTTCTTCGACCTGTTCCGCCGCTACGGCATCACGCCGACCCTGTCGATCAACGCGCGCGTGTGCGAGGACTACCTGCGCGTCGCCGAGGAAGCCCGCGCGCTCGGGTGGGAACCGATGGGCCACGCCTGGGACCAGGGTCCGATCCACAAGATCGAGGACCAGGCGGCGATGATCGCCCGCTCGCTCGACACGCTCGGCAGCTTCTGGGGCCGCCGCCCGGTGGGCTGGCTCGGGCCGGGGTTGACGCAGACGATGGAGACGCCGGACTTGCTCGCCGCCGCTGGCGTTCGTTACATCGGCGACTGGGTCTACGACGACGAGCCGACCGTGATCCGCACTGCGCACGGCCCGCTGGCGACGTTGCCCTATACGGTGGAGCTGAACGACATCACCATGATGATCGTGCAGCACCACGAGGGGCGCTACCTGTTCGACCGCGCCAAAGCCCAGTTCGACCGGCTCTATGCCGAGGGCCGGGACCGCGCCAAGATCGTGGCGTTGGCGATCCATCCCTATATCTCCGGCCAGCCGCACCGGATCGGGCATCTCGAGGCGATCTACGACTATGTGCGCCGGTTCGAGGGCGTGCATTTCTGGACCGGCGCGCAGATCCTGGACTGGTTCGAAACCACCGAGGCGGGGGCCGCTCTGCGCGGCTGATCTCGGCGGACCCGAACTAGATCCTCTCGCTCAGCGCGATCGCCGCCCGGCAACCGGTCTTGATCGCTGCGGTCAGCAGCCGGTAGCCGGGCATCTCGCGCGCCCCGTGGTCGAGGCCAATGTCCCGGTGCTCCGCCTCCTCGGCGCGGAAGCCGGCGATCGTGGCGCGCAGATCGGCCTCCGTCGCGGGGAGGGTGGCTTCCTGCGTGGCGTAGTGGTCGCAGATCGCTTCCTCCACGGCGACGGTGCAGGCCATCGCGGCACGCTCCCCGAGCGCAGCGGTGGCCGCGCCCAGGGCAAAACCGGCCAGGTGCCACAGCGGGAGCAGGGCGGTCGGGCGCACCCGGCGCTCGGCGATCAAGGCGGCGAAGCGCGCCAGATGCGCATCCTCCTGCGCCTGCATATGCGCGAGCACCGGGCCCGCCGGCCCGTGCCCCAGCACCGCGCGCTGGCCCTGGTAGATCCGCACCGCGCCGTATTCGCCGGCGTGATCGACCCGGATCATCCGCGCCGTCCGGGCGTGGGGGGAGGGATCGCCGCGCAGTCTCATCGCCGTCTCCGCGTGCCATCGGGGATCGAGATGGTGAGGATCGCCGCCGCCGCCAGGGCATAGAGCAGGTTCATCGTCGCCATCGACATCGGCAGCCAGGGCAGTAGGTAGGTCGGCGCGTCGCACGGCTTGGACGGGAGGGCGGGCATCGCCGCCAGGCGCTGGGCGATCGTGCCGGCGACGAAATGCGGGGCCGCGCATTCCGGCAGCGGGCTTGGCCAGAGGCCCCATTCGACGCCGACATGCACCCCGGCCAGCACCGCGCCGGCCAGGAACACGGCCACCGTCAGGATCAGCACCGCCCGGCCGGGCCGCCACGGCAGCACGAGCGCCAATACGCCGAGGGCAATCACGACGCGATAGGGCCAGCGTTCCAGCAGGCAGAGCGCGCAGGGCACGAGGCCGCCCCAATACTCCGAGCCGAGCGCCACGCCGAGGGCGGCGGCGGCGGCGAGGATGGCAAACAGGGCAGCGGGGCGGTGCGACCGGGTGCGCATGTGCGTCCTGTGCCTCGCTTTCCGGACCGGTGCAACCGGGCTAGCCTGCCGACGGTAGATGACAGTCAGGGAGGGACCGGCGATGCAACGTATCCTGTGGGGCCGCGCCACGTCGAGCAACGTGATGAAGTCCGTCTGGACGCTCGAGGAGCTGGGGCTGCCCTACGACCGGCACGACGTAGGCGGCAAGTTCGGCCAGACGGACACGCCCGCGTATCGCGCGATGAACCCGACCGGGCTCGTGCCGACCTTGCAGGAGGACGAGTTCACCCTGTGGGAGAGCAATGCGATCTGCCGTTACCTCTGTGCCGCACACGCGCCAGGGTCGCCACTGTGGCCGCAGGAGGTGCGTGCGCGGGCGCGTATCGACCGCTGGATGGACGCGCAGCAGACGGTGCTGAACCGGCCGATGAGCGTGGTGTTCTGGGGCCTCGTGCGCACGCCGGCGGAAAAGCGCGACCCGGCGGCGATCACGCAGGGAGTGGCGGACACGGCCAAGGCGCTCGGGCTGATCGGGACGGAGCTGTCACGGCACGCGTTCATTGCAGGAGATACGTTCACTTTGGCGGATATCCCGTGGGGCGTGCATGTGCACCGCTGGTTCACGATGGATTTCGAGCGGCCGGAGGTGCCGGGACTGCGCGCGTGGTACGACCGGCTGCTGGCGCGGCCGGCGTACCGGGCGCATGTCGCGCGGCCGTTGGAATAGGGCGGCCGGAGGCCGTATCCTGGTTGCAAACGCAACCGGATCGGAGGCGGGCAGCAGGCGACGCCTGGCGTGATGCCGCGATCGTTTCTTCCCCTCGGCCGGTAGCGCAATGCCGCCATGCCCGCCGCGCGCTGGTGCGCCCCGCCGTCGGGCATGACACTGAAGCGGGAAACGGGGGGAGGAAGCGGCGATGGCCCTGGCTCGGTCTTCTGCAATGTCGGTTGCGGCGTCCGCAGCGGCATCGAACCGGCGCTTCGTGGTGATGGCGCTGCTGTTCGTGACCACCGTCATCAACTACCTCGACCGTAGCAACCTCTCGATCGCCGCACCCAGCATCGCCGGTTCGTTCGGGCTGCATCCGGTGCAGATGGGCGTAGTGTTCTCGGCGTTCGGCTGGACCTACACGCCACTGCAGATCCCGGGCGGCTGGCTGGTCGACCGGATACATCCCCGGGTGCTGTATCCGGCGACCATTTTTCTTTGGTCCATCGCCTCGCTCTGCCTTGGCCTTTCCACCGGGCTTGCCATGCTGATTCTGCTGCGCATGCTGGTCGGCGTCTGCGAGGTGCCGAGCTTCCTGATGAACAACCGGATCGCCACCACCTGGTTCGGTGAGCGCGAGCGGGCCACTTGCATCTCGGTCTACACGGCTGCGGAGTTCGTCGGCCTTGCGTTCCTCACGCCGGTGCTGGTTTGGATGAAGGTGCGGTTCGGCTGGCCCTCGGTGTTCTTCTTTACCGGCGCGCTGGGCCTCGTCTGGTCGTTCGTCTTCTACCGCAGCTATCGCGACCCGGCGGAATTCCGCGGCGTGAACACTGCCGAGATCGAGCTGATCCGATCGAGCGGTGGCATTCCCGACCTGTCCGGCCGGATCGCCGGGCGGCGCACCGCGCGTAGTGGGTCGGTGTGGCGCGACCTGCGGGTCGTGCTGGGGCGGCGCAAGCTGTGGGGGATCTATTTTGGTCATTTCGCCTGGGGGACGACGGCGACGTTCTTCCTGACCTGGTTCCCGACCTACCTCATTACCTACCGCCACCTCGATTTCATCAGGGCAGGGTTCTACGCCTCCCTGCCGTTCCTTGGCGCGTTCGTGGGCGTGCTATGCTCCGGCGCTCTGTCGGACTGGATGTATCGCCGCGGCTGCAGCCTGAGCGTCGCGCGCAAGACGCCGATCATCACCGGCCTCGCGCTTTCGTCCAGCATCGTGGGGGCGAATTTCGTCAGCGACCCGGCGGCGATCATCCTGTTCCTCTCGCTCGCGTTCTTCGCCAACGGCCTGGCCTCGATCCACTGGTCGGTGGTCTCGGCGACCGCGCCGGAACGACTGATCGGGCTGACCAGCGGCGTGTTCAACGGCGTCGGCGGCCTGGCCGGCATCTCCGCGCCGATCATCATCGGGCTGCTGCTGCGCCGCAACGACTTCACCCTGCCGCTGGCGTTCATCGCCACCGTCGCCCTGCTCGGCGCCTGCTCCTACATCTTCGTGGTGGGCAAGCTCGAGCGCGTTCCCGACTGACCCGCCACGGAGTTGCGCCATGAAGATCACGAAGGTCGAGCCGCTGCTGATCGACCGCTTCCTGTTCGTCCGCATCAGCACGGATGCCGGCATCACCGGCATCGGGGAGTCGGGCGCGTGGGGCCAGTTGGAAGCGTCGGCGGCGTCGATCACGAAATACGGCGAATATCTGGTCGGCAAGGACCCCGCGCCGATCGAACATCACTGGAACGTGATGCTGCGCGCCAATCATTTCACCGGCGGCGCGATCACCGGTGCGGTGTCGGCGATCGACATCGCGCTGTGGGACATCAAGGGCAAGGCGCTTGGCGTTCCCGTCTATGAACTGCTGGGCGGGAAGATGCGTCATAAGGCGCGGCTCTATGGCCATGTGAAGGGTCGTTCCATCGCGTCTCTGGTGGCCGAGGCGAAGCGACTGAAGGCGGACGGGTTCTCCGCGCTCGGCCATCTCAATCCGTTGCTGGATGAGGACGAGACGCAGCCGTACTACAAGCCGCACGCCGCTAAGATCGAGGAGGCGATCGACAACGTCCGTCGCCTGCGCGAAGCGGTGGGGCCGGAGGTCGACCTCTGTATCGAAATCCATCGCCGGATGACGCCGCCGGAGGCGATCGCGCTGGGGCGGGGGATCGAGAAATACACGCCGATGTTCTTCGAGGACCCGTTGCGCCCGAACAGTTTCGACGCGATGGCCTGGGTGGCCGACAAGATCGGTATCCCGATCGCGACCGGCGAGCGTTTCACGAGCATGTACCAGTTCCAGACCCTGCTGACGCGGCATGCGGTGGAATACCTCCGCCCCGACGTGTGCCTGTGCGGCGGCATCACGGGCGCGAAGAAGATCGCGGCGATCGCCGAGGCGCACGATGCCCAGGTGGTGCCGCATAATCCGCTATCACCGGTGAGCACCGCGGCCTGCCTGCAGATCGCGGCCTGCATCCCGAATTTCTCGATCCAGGAATACCCGTCCCGCACGCCGGAGCTGGATGGCGGGACCGACCTACTGGGGGCGGCGCTGGCGACGGGTCTCGCGGACCAGGAGGGCGGGTTCATCGCCATTCCATCCGGACCGGGGATCGGGGTCGAGCTCGTTCCCGATGCCGAGCGGCGCTTCCCGATGCGGCCGCGGCCGATCCGGATGCGTCCGCATGTGGATGGGTCGGTGGTGGACCAATAGGGTCACGGGGCGGGCGCTCTGGGTTCGGTGCTGGACGATGTGATAGCGCTCTTGACTGTCGCTACGTTGTAGTGCAATGTAGCGTCTATGAAGACGACCACATCAGATACGCGCAAAACCGCTCCCGTCAGCGTCCGCCTGGAACCCGCTCTCAACGACCAGCTCAACGCGATCGCCAGTGCCCTCGACCGCCCGAAATCCTGGGTGATTGATCAGGCGCTGCGCGACTTTGTCGCCGTCCAGCAGTGGCAGCTCGCAGCGATCGACGAGGGGATCGCGGCAGCCGATGCCGGCCGCGTCGTCGCCCATGAGGACGTCGTCGCCTGGGTCCACTCCTGGGGCCAGTCCGACGAGCGGCCCATGCCCGAATGCGGATAGTCTGGACCGTGTCCGCCCTCCGCGATCTGACCGCCGTCCGAGCCTATATCGCCACCGATAACCTCCCCGCAGCGGACCGCCAGATCGCGCGCGTCCTGGCGGCAGTCGGCGGCCTGCTGCGGTTTCCCGAGCTCGGCCGCCCTGGCCGCCGCCCGACCACCCGGGAGCTGGTTGTCGGGCGAACCGCCTACCTCGTCGCTTATCGCTTGCGCGCCGACAGCATCGAAATCCTCCGCGTCCTGCACGGGAGACAGCGTTGGCCGGATAGTCTGTGACGCCGGATCGGCGCGAAGTCCCAGCAACGGAGCTATACGCCGACCGCGGCCGCGCATCCCACCCTTAGCCGAAAATCTCCCCCAGCCGTCGGATCGACCCCAGCACCTTCTCCTGCGGCAGTCCCGGCCATTGCACCCGCATCACGAAATGGTTCACACCCAGCACCTCCGCCCAGCGCGCGATCTCTTCCTTCACCGAAACCTTATCGCCGATGATGAACCGGTCGCGCGCCATTTCCTCAAAGCTCATGTGCGCGGTCGGGCTTTCCATCCCCCAGGCGGCGTAGGAATTGTATTTGTATTCCAACGCCTCCCGGCACTCCTCCAACGCCGTCGCGTGGCTCGTGCCGACGTAACACTCGCGCGCGATCGGGAACTCCGTGACTTCCCGACCAGCCTCGGCCAGCGCCGCGCGGTAGATCGCCATCAGCGGTTCGGTCGCGCCCAACGTGGTGGCGTTGGCGATCAGCCAGGCGTCGCCGATACGCGCCGCGCGCTTCACCGCCGCCTCCACCAGCCCCGCGACCCAGACCGGCGGACCGCCGGGGCGGGCCGGCTTCAGGCTGATGCCGTGGTCCTTCACCTGGTAGAACCGGCCCTCGAACGTCACCCGCTCCCCGGTCCACAGCCGGCGCATCAGCGCGATGCTTTCCGCGAAGCGCGGCGCACGCTCCTTCAAGGACACGCCAAACGCATCGAACTCGCCCGCCCGGTAGCCGAGGCCGACGCCGAGCACGAAGTTGCCCCCGCTCAGCACATCGAGCGTCGCCGCTTCCTCCGCCACGTGCACCGGGTTCAGCAACGGCAGCAGCAGGATGTTGCCGCCGATCGTCATGCCCTGCGCCTCAGGCAGCAGATAGGCCATCATCGGGCCGATCTGCAGCATCTGCAACGGTGCAGTCAGGTAATGATGCGGGAACAGCAGCGAAGCGAAGCCCGATGCGCGGGCAAGCCGCACCTGCTCCACCAGCTCGGGGATCCGCGCGGCGACGTCATCGCCCTCGGGGAACTGGGTATTGATGAACATGCCGACTTTCATGGTCGCCTCCTGCTGTTGGGCGCAGTCTAGCCGCCCGGCGCGGCGGCGTCACGGCACGGTTCCGCAATCGGCGGACCTACGTAGCGCGACGTCGGGCGGAACATCCGCCCCGTCGCCTGCTGCTCCAGCGCATGCGCAATCCAGCCCGGCGCGCGCGCCACCGCGAACACCGCAGTGAAGCCCTGGCGATCGATTCCCACCGCCTCCAGCAGCACCGAGGCCATGATCTCCACGTTCGCCGGCAACCGCAGCCCCGGCTTCACCCGCGCCGCCGCCGCGGCCACGGCCGCCTCGGCCTGCCCGGCGAGCGCGAGCCGTCCGGCGGCCGGGCCCATCCGTTCCAGCGCCGCCCGCATGGCCGCCGCACGAGGATCGTTGCCGCGGAACAGCCGGTGGCCGAATCCCATCAGCCGTTCGCGGGCGCGCAGCCGGGCTTCCACCCACGCCTCCATGTCCTCGGCCGCCGCCAGCGCATCGAGCAGATCGAGCGTGGGTCCCGGCGCGCCCCCATGCAGCGGCCCGGTAAAAGCGCACCAGGCGCCCAGCACCGCGGCGGGCAGGCTCGCGCGGGTGGAGGCGACGATGCGGGCGGTGAAATTCGACGGGCTCATGCCGCTGTCCGCCATGACAACGAAATACGTATCGAGCGCGCCCGCCGCCGCCGGCGTGGGAACGGTCCCGTGCAGCATGCGCAGCAGGTCGGCCGCGGTCGGCAGCGCCGGGTCCGGCGCCAGCGGCGCGACGCCGGTCGCCGCACGCAGCAGCGCCGGCACACCCACTGCGAGGGTGGCGACGATCGCCTCCGGCGCGCTGTCGTCGGGAAGTCCCGCGAGGCCGAGCCGCACGCCCACCGCCAGCGGCAGCGCCGTCGCCGCCGGCAGCCAGCTTCCCAGCCGGGCGAAGGCCGCCGCCCGCGCCGCGCCGAGCCGCTGCTCCACGCCGGCGCGGGTCAGTCCGTCGCCGGCGAAGCCTTCCCACAGCAACGCCACGGTGCCCTCATAGCCGTGGCGCGCCACGAGTTCGGGCAGTTCCACGCCGCGCACCCAGAGCCGGCCGGCCGATGAATCGGCCAAGCTCAGGACGGTGTCCGCCACGATCACGTCTTCCAATCCGTCGCTCATGCGCTGCCTTCTGCTGCTTGCTTCGGTCCCGGCGCGCAGTTTGCCCCGCCGGCGCGGGCAGAGACAGGGGCGGCGGCGCAGGGGCAGGTGCGCGGTTGCGGGACGTGGGGGCTGGTGCGTGATGGTGGCGGCGATCCGGCCGCCTGCGTCCAGCCCCGGTCCCGCGGATGCGGGCCGGCGTTGCGCAACGGCCGCGACGAAGGGGGGCATTGCGGCCCGGTCCGGGCCGGTTGCCTGAGCCCGCCCGGCCCCCTATCTCGCCTCGCATGTCCGAAAAAACCGATGCCATCCCACCGACCCCGCCGGTTGCCCCGGAGCCCAAGGCGCCGCCGCCTGCGGCGCCGGTGAAGGAAATCGGCGGTCCGCCGGGACCGGACCCGACCCGCTACGGCGATTGGGAACGCAAGGGACGCTGCATCGACTTTTGATCGCCGCGAGAACTCCCGGGTGCGGTCAGGCCGTGGCCAGGAATTTTCGCACTGCGTCGATGAACAACTCCGGGCGGTCGTGGTGCACCCAGTGGCCCGCCGCTTCCACCTCCAGCACCTTGGCACTGCGGAAATAGCCCAGCCTGCCGTCCGCGGCCGGGCTGGTGGCCCAGCTTTCGCGGCCGTACACGAGCAGGGTAGGGCAGGCGATGCGCGACCAGAGGGAGGCGATCTCCTCGCGCGTCATGTCATTCGGCGGCCAGACGCGGACGTAGGGGTCGAACTTCCAGCAGAACGTGCCGTCCTCGTTCTGGTTCACCGCGTGTTCGGTCAGGTGCCGCGCCATCGGTTCGGACAAATGCTTGTTCGCCTCCTGCATGCGGGCGAGCGCGGCGTCCAGGGATTTGTAGCGCCAGGCCACTTCCGCCGCCTGGGCGCGTTGGCGGGCGATCCAGTCGGCCATGCGCTCGTGGACCGGCTTGGCGTCCTGCTCCGCCGCGCCGCGCGGGCCGGGGCCCATGCCCTCGATCGCGACCAGGCGGCGGAGATTGTCCGGGTAGATCCCCGCGTAGCGCAGCGCGATATTGCCGCCGAGCGAGTGCGCCACCACCGACACCGGCGCCAGCGCCTGCGAGTGTATGAGCTGGGCGAGGTCGTAGATGTAGCTCGCCATCGGATAATGGCCCGAGGCCGACCAGGCGGAGTCGCCGTGGCCGCGCAGGTCGGGCGCGATCACGTGGTACTCCGTGCGCAGCGCCTGGGCGACGACATCCCAGCTCCGCGCATGGTCGCGCCCGCCGTGCAGCAGGATCAGCGGCGGCGCGCCCTGGTTGCCCCAGTCGACGTAGTGCAGCCGCAGCCGCTGGGAGAAATAGACGCGGGAGACCGGGCCCCCGGGCGGGGGCGACAGCAGCGCGGATGAGACGCCGGCGCTCATCGTGCGGGGGGCCTCGGGCGGCTGGTCCGCGCCACGTCGCCGTGCGCCATGCCGGTCGGGGCGACGACCGGGCGGTTGCGGACGTGAGGGGGAGGGGCGGCGGGCATCGGGCGTTCCTCCGTCAGCCGATGGGCGGGCGGCGGATGTGCCAGTCGGTGGCGCGCTCGTAGGCAGCGGCGGCGCGCAGCACTGTCGCATCCTGGAAATAGCGGCCGACGAACTGGAGCGAGAGCGGCAGGCCGTCCCGCGACAGCCCGGCCATCATCGCGAGCGCAGGGTGGCCAGTGACATTGAACGGGGTGCGCGCCTGGCGCGGATAGGTGCGGGCGGTCTCCGCCGCGTCCTCGATCCGGCTGGCCGGGTCCATCGAGCTGGCGCAAAGCAGAACATCGACGTCGCGGAGCGTCTCCTCCACCGCGGCGATCATCTGTGTCCGCCGGCGTTGCGCGCCGACGTAGTCGCCCGCCGGGATGAAGGCGCCGGGGAGCAGGCGACGGCGGGAGAGCTGACCGTAGTCACCGGGCCGGGCGCGTAGCCAGGGGGCGTGGATCGACCAGGCCTCCGAGGTCAGGATCACCCGGTTCACGCCGGCGAACTCCGTCAGGTCGGGGAGTGTGACGGTACGGACCTCCGCGCCCTCGGCTTGCAGCACCCGCGCCGCCTCTTCGAGCGCGGCGGTCATTTCCGGGTGCGCGGGCAGGTCGGTCTCGTGGAAATGCCGGACGAAGCCGATGCGCAGGTCGCGCACGCCGCGGTCGAGCTCGCGGCCGAACAGCCGGGCCTGGCTGGGTGCGCTGGCGGGATCGGCCGGATCGTGGCCGGCGAGCGCGTCCAGCATCAACGCGGCGTCGGCCACCGTCCGGGTGAGCGGGCCGACGTGGTCAAGCGTGTAGGAGAGCGGGAACACGCCGCGGCGGGAAACAAGCCCGTAGGTCGGCTTCAGCCCGACGATCCCGCAGCAGCTCGCCGGGTTGCGCACTGACCCGCCGGTGTCGGATCCGAGCGCCACCGGGATCAGCCCCGCCGCGACCCCGGCGCCGGAGCCGGAGGAGGAGCCACCCGGATGGTGCGCCGGGTTCCACGGGTTGCGCGCCGGCGGGAACGGCAGGTCGAAGCTCGGCCCGCCGATCGCGAATTCATGCGTGGCGTTCTTGCCGAGGATGATCGCCCCGGCCGCACGCAGCTTGGCGATCACGGTGGCGTCGGCGGTGGCGATGTTGTCGCGCAGGATGGCCGAATGGCAGGTGGTCGGCAGGCCGGCGACGTCGATGATGTCCTTCACGCCGATCGGGATGCCGTGCAGCGGACCGCGGACATGGCGGGCGGCGAGTTCGCGTTCGGCGGTGCGCGCGGCGTCCATCGCGGCTTCGGCGTCGAGGCGGATGAAGGCGTGCAAGGTGGGCTGCAGGGCGTCGATGCGGGCGAGCAGGGCGGTGAGCAGCTCGACCGGCGAGAGGGTACGGGCGGCGAAGGCGCGCGCGGCTTCGCTGGCGGAGAGCCAGTGCGGCGCCGGGGCGGTCACAGCCCGATCCCCGGGCGCATCGGCGGCCAGGGTTCGGCGGCGGGGTCGACGGGGACGCGGATGGCGCCCGTGGTGGCGAGCGCCTGGGCCGCGGCGGCGGCGACATCCTCGGGGAACGCGGCGAGCGCCTTGTCGAGGCCGGCGGCGCGCGCCAGGGCTGCGATCAGGTCGGCTGCAAGCAGGTCGGCGGCGATCGGGTCTGGGGTCATGGCGCCCGTCTTCTGGAGGTCCGAGGGGATCATGCGGCGGAGACGGGATGGAGGGAAGCGGCGGCGCAAGCGATCGCGTGCTTGCAGCGGAGGGAGCGGAAGGCGTATCCAGGAGTGAGAGGGGGAGCCTGCCGTCCGGTGCCAGTGGCACCGTCGGGTGTCCTGCGTTGCCATTGACCGAGAACCGCCTGGCGGCCCCTGTATGCGCTCTCTGCTGTTTGTCCTCGATATGCTGTGTTTGCTGCCCGTCGCGGTGGCGCGGCCGTTCGTCGGCGTGCTGCTGTGGGACTGGATTGCGTTCATGAACCCGCATGAGATGGTGTGGGGGTTCGGGGCGCATTGGCCCTGGGCGCTGGCCTCGTTCCTGGCGACGATGATCGGCTGGGCGCTTTCGCGCGAGCCGAAGCGCATCGCAGTGAACCCCACCACCGTGCTGATGTTTCTGTTCGCGCTCGGTGTGACCGCGAACCTGCCGTTCGCGCTGGCGGGCTGGTGGACCGAGTATCCGGAATGGCTCCGGGTCCTGAAGATGTTCCTGTTCTTCATCATCACTGCCTGCCTGCTCACCGACAAGCGACGGATCGACGCGCTGATCTGGATCATCGCGATCTCGATGGGCTTCTGGATCCTGTATCAGGGTGGCGCGTCGGTGGTGACCCTGGGCGCGCACAAGGCGATGGGGCCGCCCTCGTCGATGATCACGGACAACAACATCTTCGCCGCGGCGCTGCTCGTCGTGCTGCCGCTGCTGAACTACCTGCGATTGCAGACGCGCCACAAAATCGTGCGGCTTAGTTTGCTGTTCGTCATGGGAATTTGCTTCCTGGCGGTCCTCGCCAGCTATTCGCGCGGGGCATTCCTCGGCATTTTCGCGGTTGCCGTCGTGCTATGGTGGCGCAGTCGCAGCAAGGCTCTCGGGTTGGTCGTGCTGGTGGCGGCCCTTGGGGCTGCGATCATGTTCATGCCGGCCGACTGGGTCGCGCGCATGCACACGATCGACCATTACCACCACGACAACTCGGCCGAATCGCGACTGTACATCTGGCGCGTGGCCTGGCTGCTGGCGCTGCACCACCCGCTGACCGGCGTCGGCTTCGGCGCCACCACCTCCGCTGCCGTGGTGCAGACGGTGGCGCCTGTCAAATGGACGATCGAGATCCATAGCATCTGGTTCCAGGCATTGGGCGAGCAGGGGTTCCCGGTGTTCTTCGTCTGGGTCGGTATCACCCTGGTCGGCGTGCTCAACGCACGCCGCCTCATGCAACTCACGCGTGATCGCCCGGACCTCGCCTGGGCGAACGACCTGGCGCGGATGGTACAGGTCTCCATCGTCGCCTACACAGTGACCGGGACGTTCCTACCGATCGCCTACTGGGATATCTACTTCACCGTGCTGGTGGCGCTGCAGATGGCCCTGGTACTGGTCCGCCGAGAGCTCCGTCAGGGCGCTCAGGTGCCGGGCGGGGTACGGATCCGCGCAGTGGGACGGGGGCAGGTCCACGTGCCGGGGCCGGCGGTAGCCACACGGCTGGCGCGGTCGGGGGGCTCGCTGCCGCGCGGTGCGCAGACGCCATGAGCGGCGTTCTTTATCTCCTGACGCTCGTCCTGGTCCCCTGGCTGGTCGTTTGGACGATCCGCGATCCCGCGCGCCCGAGCACCATATGGTGGCCCTTCGACATGAAGGGCGATCCGGCCCCGGCGCGGCCCCGGCGCGGGCGGGCGGAACGAGGGTATCGGGCATCTGAACAGACGACCACGGAAGCCCTGGAAGCAGCCACAAGCGGAGTGGACGTCAGTCGCCTGCCCGTCTGGCGAAGGGGGCGGGCGGCGCCTCCGTCGGCCAGGCATCGTCGCAGCCCGCCGGCGAAGGGATCGCGAGGTAACTGAGACGCTTCAGTTCCCGCCGCCCCCGGGTGACGGAATCGAGGATCAGCCCGCACGTCGCCGAGAGGCAGGACAGCAGCACGAGCCCGGTGGCGAGGACCGCAGTCGGCAGGCGCGGGACCAGGCCCGTCTGCAGGAACCCGCTGATCACGGGGACGCCGAACGCCAGCGCTGCCACCAGCAGCAGCGCCGCGGTGGCGGAGAAGAACTGCAGCGGGCGCTCCTCCTTCACCAGGACCAGGATGGTGCGCAGGATCCGCAGCCCGTCTGCGTAGGTGCGCAGCTTGGAGACGGACCCCGGGGGCCGTTCCCCGTAGCGGGTCGGCACTTCGCCGATCGGCATCCGGAGTTCGAGGGCGTGCACCGTGAACTCGGTCTCGGTCTCGAAGCCGGCGGCCAGGGCCGGGAACGATTTGACGAAGCGCCGCGAGAACGCCCGGTAGCCGGACAGCATGTCCGACACGCCGCGGCCGAAGATCGTGCGCACGACGCCGGTCAGCAGCGCGTTGCCGAACTGGTGGCCGGCCCGGTAGGCACCGGCGGCGGCGGGTACCCGGGTTGCGGTGACCATGTCGAGCCGACGATCGAGCAGCAGCTCCACCATCGCCGGTGCCGCCGCGGGATCGTAAGTGCCGTCCCCGTCCACAAGGATGTAGATCTCGGCCTCGATGTCGGCAAACATGCGGCGAACGACGTTGCCCTTGCCGCGCAATCCTTCGTGGCGCACGATCGCCCCGGCACGACGGGCGATCGTCGCGGTGTCGTCATCGGAATTGTTATCATAGACGTAGATCGCTGCCGCGGGCAGTGCGGTCGCAAAACCGGCCACCGCTTCGGCGATCGAAAGGGCTTCATTGTAACATGGTATCAGAACCGCGATGCGCAGCGGTGCGCCCTGACGCGAGCGGCCCGATCCGAGCGGCCGCCCGACAGGCGGCACCGCGACCGGTCCCGGATCGGTCACGCTGGACATGGGTGCCCGGGACATGCGCGCCGGTGGCCTGTGCATCGGTAACATGCGTGCCGCCGCGGCGCCCCGGCCAGCGACCTGCCGGCGCTGCCACGACGCAATCCGGACCGCTGTCGCGTCGCGTCGTCGCGCGGCAGAGATACGAAGCGCAGCCCGTTTGACTGAATTCGACGCATTCACTATCATAGTTATAGCGTAGTGGGGTCGACAATCCCTTTCCGCACAGTTTCATGCACCGGATGCGGAGGTTGCGCGATGGCGTCGCGCCCTGATCGAACGGCACGTCGCACGGTCGATCGGGATCGTCGCCGTGGATCCATCCGCGATGCCGGACCGGCATCTGGTGGTCCTTCGACATGCCGGTGGTCCCGCAACATGAAGGCCAACAGCGCACGGCGCGTCACTCCTGTCCGCCCCACCCGAGGCACGGCAACGGCAGTGAAGCTCCGGGGTGTCGAGGCAAGTCGGGGGATCGCGGCGGTGCTGGTGGTTTTGCGCCACGCAACGGACCTTCTCGCGGTGCCAAAATACTTCGGTACGTGGCCGCTGGGCGGCCTGTTCATATTCGGCAATGCCGGCATCGACTTCTTCTTCGTCCTGAGCGGCTTCATCATCTACCACGTGCACCGGGAGGACATCGGCAGGCCGTCCCGCGTCCCCGGATATGCCTGGAAGCGTTTCGTCCGCATCTATCCTATCTATTGGATCGTGTTCACAGGCTTGGGCCTGATACTGCTCTACAGTCCCGAGAAAAATCCCGCCGTCACCAGCCCGGCGAATGTCTTCGCCAGCGTGCTGCTACTGCCGCGGGTGCAGTGGCCCGTTCTCGGCGTCGCCTGGACCCTCCGCCATGAGGTGATGTTCTATACCCTGTTCTGCGTGCTGTTGCTGAACCGTGCCGCCGGTCGGCTTGTGCTTGTCGCGTGGGCGGTGCTCATCGGCTGGAACATCGCCATATTCTGGACCACCGGCAGCCCATTCTTCCACGGTCTCGCCGGAAGTATTCCGTTCCGTATCTTCAACATCGAATTTTTCTTCGGCATGGGCGTCGCACTGCTCCTCAACCGAGGGACGGCCTGGTGCCCACGCCTTTGGCTCCTGCTTGGCGTGGTGATCTTCTTCGGCAACGGCCTGATCGAATCGTTTGGCCCCCACGTGCCTCCCGAGTGGCCGCCGCGGCAACTCCCCTACGCACTCGGTGCAGCGATGGCAGTCTACGGGTTGGTCGGGGCAGAGCGAGCCGGCACGCTCACAGTGCCGGGACCGCTGGTCACGCTCGGGTCGGCGTCCTATTCGGTCTATCTCACGCACCTGATCACGATCATGGTGCTCGAACAGGCTCTGTTGCGACTCCGCTCTCACGTCCCGCTGCCGCGCGATGTCACCTTTCTTGTCATCGCCGCGATCGCGATACTGGGCGGCGTGGTGTTTTCCCGCTTGGTCGAACAGCCGCTGTTGCGCCGATTGCGCCGTCGTCCGCCGCGTATCGCCGTCGCGACCTGAGCGGCCAGGCTGGCATCGAAAGCCGTACGTCGGGCGCCTCACGGCATGCCATTCCAGCACCAACCATGGCAGTCAGGCCGGCCGCCGGCCGCAGCCCCGGATCACGAACACCGCATGCAGTCCCGGGGGCTCGTGCGCGTTGGCGACACTCACCACACCCCGTCATCCACGGCGAAGACGATCCGAGGACGGGATTCGCGCCACTCCCCAAGCATCCTATGCTGCGCACCCGCCACCCTCCAACCCCCGATTCGCCAGATGCTCACCCTCCTCGGCCTCGATCCCGGCCTCAGCGTCACCGGATGGGGGCTCATCGCCGTGGACGGCAACCGTCTGCGTCATATCGCCGACGGCATCGTCGCCACCGACGCCGCCACCCCGGTGCCCGCCCGCCTGCGCCTCCTGCACGATGCGCTCGCCGCGCTGATCGCCGAATACCGTCCGGACGAGGCGGCGGTGGAGGAGACCTATGTCAATCGCAACGGTGCCGCCACGCTCAAGCTCGGCTACGCCCGCGGCATCGCGCTGCTGGCCCCGGCGCTCGCCGGGATTCCCGTGGCCGAATACGGCGCCAAGACCGTCAAGCGTGCCGTCGTCGGCACCGGCGGGGCCGCCAAGGAACAGGTGCAGATGATGGTCCGCCGTCTGCTGCCCGGCGCCACCGTCCGCCGCGCCGATGCCGCCGACGCACTCGCGGTTGCCATCTGCCACGCCCACCACCGTGCCACCCGCCAGGCCTGGGTCGGGCGCGAGCACCGCGCCCCCGCGGCATGATCGCGCTGCTGACCGGCCGCATCGCGGCGCTGGAAGATGGCACCTGCGTGGTCGATGTCGGTGGCGTCGGTTATCTGGTGCACGTCTCCACCCGCACCCTCGCGGCCCTGCCCCCCGCGCCCGCCCCGGCAAGGCTGCTGATCGAAACCCAGGTGCGGGAAGATGCGATCACGCTCTACGGCTTCGCCGACCCCGCCGAACGCGACTGGTTCCGCCTGCTCACCACCGTCCAGGGGGTCGGCGGCAAGGTGGCGCTCGGCGTGCTCTCCGCCCTCGCCCCGCGCGAGCTGGTGGCCGCCATCGCCGCCGGCGACCGCGCCAGTCTGACACGCGCCCAGGGTGTCGGGCCGCGCCTCGCCGTGCGTCTGCTCACCGAACTGCGCGATAAAGCCGGCGCCATGCCGGCCACCGCCGGTCTCCCCGCCCTGCAAACCGGGCCGGCAGGGGTGGCGGAGGACGCACTCTCGGCCCTGGTCAACCTTGGTTACCGCCGCCCCGAAGCCCAGCCCGCGGTCGCGCGGGTGCTCGACCGCCTCGGACCGGACGCGAAGCTGGACGCGGTGATCCGTGACAGCCTGAAGGAACTCGCGACGTGAGCGGCACCGACGACGCCGATCGCGAAGTCTCCCCCGTCCGACGGGTGGAGGACGCGGCCGAGGCCTCGCTCCGCCCGCAGCGCCTGGGCGAGTTCATCGGCCAGCAGGCGAGCCGGGAGAACCTCGCGGTGTTCATCGCCGCCGCCAGGGGCCGGGCGGAGGCGCTGGATCACGTGCTGCTGCACGGCCCGCCCGGCCTCGGCAAGACCACCTTGGCGCAGATCGTGGCGCGCGAACTGGGGGTGGGGTTTCGCGCCACCTCCGGCCCGGTCATCCAGCGCGCCGGCGATCTTGCCGCAATCCTGACAAACCTGCAGCCCAGGGACGTGCTGTTCATCGACGAGATCCATCGCTTGCAGCCTGCCATCGAAGAAATCCTCTACCCGGCCATGGAGGACTTCCAGCTCGACCTCATCATCGGCGAGGGGCCCGCCGCGCGGTCCGTGCGCATCGACCTGCCGCCGTTCACCCTGGTCGGCGCGACCACGCGCGCGGGCCTGTTGGCGACGCCGCTGCGCGACCGCTTCGGCATCCCGCTGCGGCTCATCTTCTACACACCGGCCGAACTGGAGGTGATCGTCCGCCGCGGCGCCGCGATTCTGGGCCTCGCGCTGACGCCGGCCGGGGCCGCCGAGATCGCCGCGCGGTCCCGCGGCACCCCGCGCATTGCCGGGCGGCTGCTGCGCCGGGTGCGCGATTTTGCCGCCGTGCAGAACGTGGCCGAGGTCGATCGGAACATGGCGGACGCGGCGTTGACCCGGCTGGAGGTCGATGCGCGCGGACTCGATGCGATGGACCGGCGCTACCTGCGGCGAATCGCCGAACACCACGCCGGCGGCCCGGTCGGGGTGGAGACCCTGGCAGCGGCGCTGTCGGAGGCGCGGGATACGCTCGAAGACGTGATCGAGCCGTTCCTGATCCAGGAAGGCCTCGTGTTACGCACCAGCCGCGGCCGCGTGCTGGGCCTGTCCGGCTGGCAGCATCTGGGCCTGGCGCCGCCTGCCGGTCAACCGGGCCAGCTTGATCTGCTGGGTCGCGACGGCGGTGCGGATGACCGTGGTACAGATCCTGCGGCGGAGGCTCAATGATCGGCAATCCCCCCGCCATCCTCGCCGAAGTCCCGCATCGCTACGATCTGCGGGTCTATTACGAGGACACCGACGCCGGCGGCATCGTGTACCACGCCAATTACCTCCGCTTCGCCGAGCGGGCGCGCACCGAAGCCCTGCGCGCGCTGGGGGTGCCCCATGCGGCGCTCGTGCACGACCACCAGCGCATGTTCGTGGTGCGCCGCGTCAAATTGGACTATCTGCGCCCCGCGAGGCTGGACGAGCGGCTTTCGGTCCTGACCGACCAGCGCGGCCTGGGTGCGGCCTCGGTGCGGCTGCGCCAGGACATCGTGGGCGCTGAGGGTATGTGCGCGGCGGCGGCGATCGAGCTTGCCTGCGTGCGGACCGACACCGGCCGCCCGGCCCGCATTCCGCCGGCCTGGCGGGAGGCACTGGCGGGATTGCAGGCGGCTCCGGGCGGCGGATGACCGAAGCGAGCGTCGCCCTGAGGGCGAACCCGTTGGGGACGAACAAGGACGGCGCTGCCGTCGGGGACGAACCCAGGACGGCTCCGCCGTCGGGATGAACGAAGGCGGCGCCGCCGCCGGGGATGAACAAGGGAGTACGCGGTGGATCGCGCTGTCGATGCGGTGAACCTCGGGGCGGCCGGGAGCGACCTGTCGCTCTGGGGCCTGTTCCTGCAGGCCGACATCCTGGTGAAGCTGGTCATCATCGGCCTGCTGCTCGCCAGCGTCTGGGTCTGGGCGGTGGTGTTCGAGAAATGGTCGAGCCTGCGCCGGGTCAACAAGGAAGCCGATACGTTCGAGGACCGGTTCTGGTCCGGCGGCAGCCTGGACGACCTCTATGACCAGGAAGGCACCCAGCCGGCGCACCCAATGGCCGCGGTCTTCGGCGCCGCCATGGGCGAATGGCGCCGCACCGTCCGCGTTGCCGGCGCCGACGTGAGCCGCACCGGGGTGCGCGAGCGCGTCGATCGGGCGATCGGGGTCACGGTGCAGCGCGAGATGGACCGGCTGGAGCGCTGGACGATCTTCCTCGCCTCGGTCGGCGCCACCGCGCCGTTCATCGGGCTGTTCGGCACGGTGTGGGGGATCATGCACAGCTTCTCGGCGATCGCGGCCATGCACAACACCAACCTGGCGGTCGTGGCGCCGGGCATCGCCGAGGCGCTGTTTGCCACCGCGATGGGCCTGGTGGCGGCGATCCCGGCGGTGCTGGCCTACAACAAGATCAGCACCGATCTGGCGCGCTTCGCCTCCCGCCTGGAAGCCTTCGGCACCGAGTTCAGCGCCATCCTGTCGCGCCAGAGTGAGGAGCGGGTCTGACCATGGCGATGTCCAGCCTCGGCGGACGCAACGGCGGGGTCGGCCGGCGGGGGCGCTACCGCCCGCTGGCCGAGATCAACGTCACTCCGTTGGTCGACGTGATGCTGGTGCTGCTGATCATCTTCATGGTCACGGCGCCGCTGATGACCTCCGGCGTATCGGTCGATCTGCCGAAGACCGACGCCAAGCCGCTCAACTCCGACAGCACCCCGCTCTCGGTGTCAATCGACGCCCAGGGCAAGATCTTCCTACAAAACCAGCAGGTGGAACTGCCGGAACTGGTGGCCAAGTTGCAGGCGATCGCCGCGGGGGATGCGAACCGGCGGATTTTCGTGCGCGGCGACAAGGATATCTCCTACGGGCTGGTGGTGCAGGTGATGGCGACGATCGCGCAGGGCGGGTTCACCAAGGTGGCGCTACTGGCGCAGCCGCCGGCCGGTGTGCCGGCCGCTTCAGCCCCGACATCCGGTGCGCCGGCCGTCCCTGCCGCCGGGGCCGCCGCGGGCAAGCGGGGCTGAACCGCGCACGATGTTCGATCGGCTGGTCCCTCCGGGAGTGACGCCGGACCTGCGCCGCGGTGTGGCGGCGTCGGCGGTGCTGCACGTGGCTGTGCTGTTGCTGGTGCTGCTCGGCCTGCCGTTGTTCCCGGTGCCGGCGCCGCCGCCGGAGACGACGGTGTCCATGATGTTCCAGGGCAAGGTCGGCACGACCATGAAGGCCCCTGCGCCGGGCAAGGTGCCGGCCCCGGCGAAGACCGCGACGCCGGTGCCCGCGCCGCCCGCGTTCCAGAAGCCGCAGCCCAACCCGAACGAATTCGCGCCGCCGCCCCCGCCACCTCCGCCGCCACCCCCGCCGCAGCAGGCGGTCACGCCGCCGACGCCAACCCCGCCGGTGAAGACGCCGCCGCCCACGCCCTCGCCCACCCCGGCGCCCGCCTTCCCGACACCGCCCACCACGACTGCGCCGCCCCAGCCCAAGCCGCCGGTGAAGCCGGCGCCGCCGCTGCCGTTGCCGCCGGTGCCCACGCCACCGCCGCCGGAGCCGAGCAGCACGTCGCAGCCCAACGCCACCACCAACCCGGCGCCCAACACCAACGCCCTGCTCAACACCTTGCAGAAGCTGCGCGCCGAGGTGAAGCAAGTGCCGCCCACCGCGCGCTACAACCCCAACCAGGGCGGCGCACCGGAGGGCGGCGGCAGTCCGGAAGGCAACGACACCGCGGCACTCAGCGCCTCCCAGCGGGCAGCGATCGGCGCCTACGTGCGGCGCTGCTGGACCTATGACCCGGGAGCGCTGAACGCCGACAAGATGCAGGTGATGCTGGTGGTGACGACCGATGCCGACGGGGTGGCGCGGATCGTGGAGTTCGCGCCGGCCGACCGGGCACGGATGGACGCCGATCCGGTGTTCCAGGCCTTCGCCGACCGCGCCCGGCGCGCGGTGCTGGACCCGACCTGCGCCAACCTGCCGCTGCCGCACCACATGCTGGGCAAGATCAACGTGCTGAGCTTCCGGTTCAGCCCGTAGGACCGCGCCGCGATGACAATCCCGCTAGCCGCTCCCCGCCGCGTTGCGCCGTGGCCGACAACCGTGGAAGAGACACGCATGACCGACGCACGTACCCGTTTCCTGCACCGTTCCATGTTCCCGCTCGGCCGGCGCCGCATGCTCGTTGGCGCGGCCGGAAGCGCCGGGCTGATCGGCTTCGGCGGTGCCGGCGCCTTCGCCCAAGGGGCGCCGGCTGGGGCGCCGGCCGGCGCGCCCGCAGGCGGGCAGAGCGCGGTGATCGACGTGAACCGCGCGCGCGCCGCCCCGATTCCGATCGCGATCCCCGATTTCGTCGGCGCCGACCCGGTCTCCGCCACCCTCGGGCACAACATCGCCCAGGTGATCACCAACGACCTCGGCAATTGTGGGCTGTTCCGGCCGATCGCCCCCAGTGCCTTCATCCAGCCGGCTGGGGCCGCGGCAGGCAGCGCGCCGGCGGTGCCGGCGTTCCAGAACTGGGCCGCGATCGGCACGCAAGCCTTGGTGACCGGTCAGGTGCAGGCCTCCGGCAGCACGATCAGCGTGCAGTTCCGCCTGTGGGACGTGCTGGCGCAGAAACAGCTCCAGGGCACCGCCTACACCACCGGCCAGGCGAACTGGCGCCGAATCGCCCATATCATCGCCGACGTGATCTACCAGCGGCTGCTCGGCGAGCCCGGATATTTCGACACCCGCATCGTCTACGTCTCGCTCACCGGCTCGCGCGCGCACCAGGTGCACCGCCTCGCGATCATGGACCAGGACGGCGCCAACAACCGCTTCCTCACCGACGGTACGTGGATGGTGCTGTCGCCGCGCTTCGCCCCCAAAGGCGACCTGATCTGCTTCATGAGCTATGCCAATCAGCGGCCACGGGTCTATCTGTTCAACCTTGCCACCGGCCAGCAGCGTATCCTCGGCGAGTTCTCCGGCATGACCTTCGCCCCCCGCTTCTCGCCCGACGGGCAGACCGTGGTCATGGCAGTCGCGCATGGCAGCGGGTCGTCGATCGTCACGGTGAACCTCGCGTCCCACACGACGCAGCAGATCACCGATTCGAACGCGATCGACGTCAGCCCGTGCTACAGCCCGGACGGATCGCAGATCGTGTTCAACTCCGACCGCGACGGCACGCCGCAGCTTTACATCATGAACGCCGACGGCAGCGGGGTGAAACGGATCAGCTTCGGCCACGCCAACTACACGAGCCCGGTGTGGTCGCCGCGCGGGGATTTGATTGCGTTCACCCGTTACGGCGGCAACGAGGCCAATTTCTCAATTGGCGTGATGGCGCCCGACGGCACCGGGGAACGGGCGATCGCCGACGGCTGGGACGTGGAAGGCCCGACCTTCTGCCCGAACGGGCGGGTGATCATGTATTTCAGCCAGAGCCGGGCGATGGGCAGCCAGGGCCAGGGGTTCAGCTCGCAACTGATGACGATCGATATCACCGGCTTCAACCAGCGGATCGAGCCCACCTCCACCCAGGCGTCCGATCCGGCCTGGTCGCCGCTGGGAGGCTGACGTCCGGACGGTCCCCCTGGCGCGGGCGTTCTGTCGGACCGCCGGCCGCCATGACGACGCGCCTCATCGTCAATTTCCCGCTCCCCGGGCGGGCGACAGGCGCGATCAGGTCGGCACCGGCATCTCGCCCGGCTGCACGTCGGCGGTGTGATCGAAGGCCGCTGCCATCAGTGCCCTTGTGTAGGGAGACTCCGGGTGCGCGAACAACGCTTCGGTTTCCCCGATCTCCACGATCCGCCCGGCGCGCAGCACCGCAATACGATGCGCCAGGGCACGGACTACCTTCAGATCGTGCGAGATGAACAGATAGGCGAGGCCGTGGTCGTGCTGCAGCCGTCGCAGCAGCGCGACGATCTGCGCCTGCACCGACATGTCGAGCGCACTGGTCGGCTCGTCCAGCACGACGAAGCGCGGCTGCAGCACCATGGCCCGGGCAATGGCGATGCGCTGCCGTTGGCCGCCGCTGAACTCGTGCGGATAATGCGCGACGGTACTGGCCGGCAGGCCGGTTTCCTCAAGCGCGGCAGCGACTTTCGCTTCCCGTTCGGCACGCGAGAGATGCGGAGCGTGAACCCGTAGCCCCTCGGCGACGATCTCGCCCACCGTCAGCCGTGGCGACAGGCTGCCGAAGGGATCCTGGAACACGACCTGCATCGACGCCCGCAACCGGCGCAGTGCGCGACGATCGAGCCCGGCCAGGTCCTGGCCGGCGAAAGCGATGCGCCCCGCCGCCGGATGTAGCCGCAGCAGCGCAAAGCCGAGCGTGGTCTTGCCAGATCCCGATTCGCCCACCAGCCCCAAGGTCTCGCCTTCCCGCACGGTCAGCGACACGTCGTCGACCGCCCGCACCTCCCCCCGGTGGCGCCCCCACCAGCCGCGGCGCAGCGCAAAGCCGACCCGCAAGCCCTGCGCCTCCACCACCGTCGGCGCGTCGGCCGGTAGCGGCTCGGGACGACCCTTCGCCTCCGCCGCCAGCAGCCGGCTCGTGTAGGGATGTGCCGGCGCGGAAAATACCCCGGCAACCGGGCCCTGCTCCACGATCCCGCCGGCCTGCATCACGCACACCCGGTCGGCATAGCGCCGCACGATCGACAGATCGTGGGTGATCAGCAACAATGCCAGCCGTCGGCTGGCCTTCTGCCGCACCAGCAGATCGAGAATCTGCGCCTCGATCGTCACGTCCAGCGCCGTGGTCGGCTCGTCGGCAATCAGCAGCGCCGGATCGTTCGCCAGCGCCATCGCAATCATCACCCGCTGCCGCTGCCCGCCGGACAACTGGTGTGGATAGGCATCGAGCCGGTGCGCCGCATCCGCGAACCCGGCCTGGCTCAGTGCTGCAATCACCTCCGCCTGCAACGCGCCGCGCGGCACCGACCGGTGCAAGGTGATCGCCTCCGCCACCTGGCGGCCAATGCGGTGCAGCGGGTTCAGACTGGTCATCGGCTCCTGGAACACCATCCCCACCCGTGCCCCGCGCAAGCCACGCAGCACCGCCGGCGACGCCCCGATCACGTCCTCCCCATCCAGCCGAATGCGCCCCGACGGATGCACCGCTCCCGGCGGCAGCAGTTGTAGAAGCGACAACGCCGTCAGCGACTTGCCCGAGCCGGACTCGCCGACCAAGGCCAGTGTCTCCCCACGATCCAACGTGAAAGACACATCCTGCACCACCGCCCGATCGCCGAACGCAACCGACAGCCCCTCCACCGCCAACAGGGTCATGCCGGGCACCGAGGGGTAGGACAGACAGGAAGCAAGGCCAGCGGGCGCTGCCCCCTGGACCCCTTCTTTTGGGTTCCGTGCGTGTGGGGGGTGGCGCGGCTGGGCGGGCGGCGGCGGAGCGGTATGGGCGGTTGGAGGGACCAGGCGCGAAGGCGCCTGGTCCCTCCGCCGCCCATACCGCTCCGCCGCCGCCCGCCCAGCCGCGCCACCCCCCACACGCACGGAACCAACGGAAGGGTTCCAAGGGCGCTGCCCTTGGCGGGGGTCCAGGGGGCAGCGCCCGCTGGCCTTGCTTCCTGTCTGTCCTGCCCCCCGATTCCCGGCATCATTCGACGATCCGGCGGGGATCGAAGGCGGCGCGGACGGCTTCGCCGATGAAGACGAGGAGGGTGAGGAGGCCGCCGAGGACGAAGAAGGCGGTGAAGCCGAGCCAGGGGGCCTGGAGATTGTTGCGGCCTTGGGAGACCAGTTCGCCGAGCGAGGCTGATCCTGGGGGGAGGCCGAAGCCGAGGAAGTCGAGGCTGGCGAGCACGGTGACGGAGCCGGAGAGGATGAACGGCAGGTAGGTGAGGGTAGCGATGGTTGCGTTCGGCAGGATATGGCGGATCATCAGCATCGGGTCGGAGACGCCGAGCGCGCGGGCGGCGCGGACGTATTCCAGGCCGCGGCCGCGCAGGAACTCGGCGCGCACGACGCCGGTGAGGGTCATCCAGGAGAATAGCAGCAGGAACAGCAGCAGCACCCAGAACCCAGGGGTGATGATGCTGCCGAGGATCAGCAGCAGGTAGAGTTGCGGCATGCCGTTCCAGATTTCGGTGAAGCGCTGTCCCAGAAGATCGGTCAGCCCGCCGTAGAACCCTTGCAGCGCGCCGGCGGCGACGCCGACCATGGAGGAGACGGCGGTGAGCATGAAGCCGAACAGCACGGAGGTACGGAAGCCGTAGATCACGCGGGCCAGCACGTCGCGCGCCTCGTCGTCGGTGCCGAGCGGGTGGCGCCAGGAGGGAGGGGCGGGGGAGGGCTGGCCCACGTCCTTGGCAATCGTGTCGTAGCAGTACGGAATGACGGGCCAGAGCATCCAGCCGCGCGCATGGATCGCCTGTTGTACTGCCGGCATGGTGTAGTCGGCCTCGGTCGGCAGGAAGTTCCGGCCAAAGGTGCTCTCGGTGTAGTCATGCAGCACCGGCACGTACCAGTGGCCATCGTAGCGTATCAGCAACGGTCTGTCGTTGGCGATGAATTCGGCGAACAGGCTGAGCGTGAACAGCACCAGGAAGATCCAGAACGCCGTGTAGCCGCGCCGGTGCGCGCGGAACGCGGCAAGGCGGCGGCGGGTAAGGGGGGAGAGCCTCATCGCCGCGCCGTAAAGTCGATCCGCGGATCGACGACGGTGTAGAGCAGGTCGCCCACGATCTGCATCACGAGACCGATCAGGGTGAAGATATACAACGTGCCGAACATCACCGGGTAGTCGCGCTGGATGGCCGCCTGGAAGCCGAGTTCGCCCAGTCCGTTCAGCGAGAACACGATTTCCACCAGCAACTGGCTGCTGAACAGGATGGTGATGAACGCCTGCGGGAAGCCGGCGACCAGCAGCAGGCTCGCGTTGCGGAACACGTGGCCGTACAGCACGCGCCGCTCGCTCGCGCCCTTGGCCCGTGCGGTAACCGTGTACTGCTTGCGGATTTCTTCCAGAAAGCTGTTCTTGGTCAGCAACGTCAGGCTGGCGAAGCCCCCCGCGGTGACCGAGGCGATGGGCAGCACGAGGTGCCAGGCGTAGTCCGCGAACCGCGCCGGCCAGGGCCAGGCGGAGGCGCCGGTGCTGGAGAGCCCGCGGAGCGGAAACAGATGCCAGTAGCTGCCGCCGGCGAACAGCACGACCAGCAGGATCGCAAACAGGAAGCTCGGGATCGCGTAGCCCACCAGGATCACACCGGAGCTTGCGGTGTCGAAGCGCGAGCCGTCGCGCACTGCCTTGCGGATGCCGAGCGGGATGGAGATCGCGTAGATCAGCAGGGTGGACCACAGGCCGAGCGACAGGGACACGGGCAGCCGCTCCCCGATCAGCGCCAGCACGCTCTGGCCGCGGAAGAAGCTGCGGCCGAAGTCGAAGCGCAGGTAGCCGCCGACCATGTCCAGAAATCGGGTCAGCGGCGGCTTGTCGAAGCCGAACATCTTGCGGATCTCGGCGAGCATGTGCGGGTCCATCCCGCTCGCGCCGCGGTAGGCGCCTGGTTGGCCGAGGCCGGCACCCATGTCGGCGGACGCGCCGGACATCACCGACATCGTGCCCTGGCCACGCAATTCGGCGATCGCCTGTTCCACCGGGCCGCCGGGGGCGAGCTGTACGACGGCGAAATTGATGGCGATGATGCCGAACAGGGTCGGGATCACCAGCAGCAGGCGGCGCAGCAGGTAGGCTCCCATGTCTCGCCCCTATCCGCCGGCGCGCCGGGCTGCGTCGGTGCGGGCGGCGAGCGCGGGATTGACCCACCAGGTATCGAAATCGAACCCGTCGCGGATCGGGATGCCCGGTTGTCCGAAGCGGTTCCAATAGGCGATATGGAAGTCGCGCGAACTCCATTGCGGCACCAGGTACCAGCGCCATAGCAACACCCGATCCAGCGCATGCGCCGCGGTGCGCAAGGTCGCGCGGTCGGGTGCGGTCAGCACGTCGTGGACGAGCGCGGTCACCGCCGGGTCGCACACGCCGGGCAGGTTCATGCTGCCGACGGATTGGGCTGCGGCGCAGGACCAGTATTCCTCGATCTCGCTGCCGGGGATGTCGCCCTCGCCGTAGACCAGCATGGTCATGTCGTAATCGAAGTCATCGGTGAGATGTTCGTACTGGGCCGGATCGACCACGCGCACGTCGACATGGATCCCGAGGTGCTTCAACGTGTCGGCGTAGGGCAGCGCGATCCGCTCGTAGGACGGATCGGGGAGCAGGATCGAGAAGCGCATCTGCCTGCCCTGCGCATCGACCAGCTTCATGTCCCGCACCCGCCAGCCCGCCCGTTCCAGCAACGCGAGCGCGCGTTTCAGCTCCGCCAGGTCGTCGCCGCGCCCGTCGGTGACCGGCAGCGTGAAGGGGCGGTCGAACACGGCCGCCGGCAACTCCTTGCGGAACGGGTCGAGCAGCTTGAGCTCCCCCGGTCCCGGCAGGCCGGTGGCGGCCAGGTCGCTGTTGCTGAAATAGCTGAGAATCCGGCTGTATTCGTTGTAGAACAGGTTGCGGTTCGCCCACTGGAAGTCGTACGCTTCGGCCATCGCCTCGCGGGTCAGCGGGTTGGCAAACACGGCGCGGCGGGTGTTCATCGCCCAGCCTTGCATGCCCGTTGGCAGATGGTGGCGGATGTCGGCCTTGATCACCAGCCCCTGGCGGACCGCCGGGAAATCGTAGCCGGTGGCCCAGGTCTTGGAGATGTTCTCGGCGCGCAGGTCGACGTCGCCGGCCTTGAAGGCTTCCAGCGCGACCGCGGCTTCCCGGTAGTATTCGATGCGCACGGTGTCGAAATTGTTGGTGCCGATCGAGGTTGGCAGGTCGCGCGCCCACCAGTGCGGATCGCGTACGAAGGTGACGCTGCGGCCGAGCTCGAAATGGGCGATGATGTATGGGCCGGAGCCGGGCGGCGCCGCCCGCAGCGGCTGGCTGAAGTCCCGCCCTTTGAACCAGAACCGCGGCAGCACCGGCAGTTCGCCCAGGATCAGCGGCAGCGCGCGGTTGGCATCGGCGCGGAGGTGGAACACGACCCGCCACTTGCCCTCCACCGTCACGTGTTGGACCCCGGCCAACTGGATGCGGTAGCCGGGGCGGCCGTATTTCCTCAGGGTGCGGAAGGTCCAGGCCACGTCGGCGGCGGTGAGCGGATGGCCGTCGGAGAACCGCGCCCGGTGGTGCAGGGTGAAGGCGACCCAGCTCCGGTCCGCCGGCATCTCCACGGTCTTGCAGACATGGCAGTAGCCGGTCGCGATCTCGTCGTCGGACGGGGTAAGCAGGCTTTCCCACACATGCCCGACGCTGCCGCCTGCACCGGTGCCGCCGGGCAGTCCCACCCACGGGCCGACCAGCCCCCAGGCGGCGGTGCCGCGCATGATGAACGGGTTGAAACTGTCGTAGCTGCCGATGGCCGCCAGGGTGACGGTGCCGCCTTTGGGGGCATGCGGATCGACATAGGGGAAATAGGGGAAGTCGGGCGGCAGCTTTGGCGTGCCGAGCACGGTGATGCCGTCGCTCACGCTCACCGGCGAGGGGGCGGCCGGGGCGCTGGTGGCGGGGGCCGCCGGGGTGGTCGTGGCTGCCGCGGCTACGGTCGGGCCTGGGGCGCCGCCGTTGCTCGCCGCGGCGGGCGCGGCGAGCAGCAGGAGCGCGATCAGGGCAAGGACCGACCTCATGACTCTGTGATGCCCGTTTCGCCCCCCGCGTGGAAACTGAAATCGCTGCAAGACACGGGCGGCAGCAGAAGAATCACCTGCCGCCGAGCCGCGCGACGGCGGGAGCGAGCAGTGTCGGGTCGCCCACCGCCAGCACCCGTCCGTCGCCCCCGGCGCGGAGCGCCACTTCGGACGAATTGCCGCGGAGCGGCATTTCGGACGAATCGCCGCGGAGCGCCGCCTCGGACAGATCAACCCGCAGCGTCTGCCCGGCCCAGTCGGTGATGCGTCCGCCGGCGCCCTCGATCACCGGCACCAGCGCCGCCCAGTCCCAGGGTTTCAGGTCCGCCTCGGCGATCACGTCGATCTGGCCGAGCGCGAGCAGGCCGTAGGCATAGCAATCGCCGCCCCAGGACACGCGGCGCACCGCGCCGGCCAGCAGGTCCCAGGCTGGGCGGTGCGGTCCCAGCATCTCGGGGCTGGTGGCGGAGAGCTCGGCCGCTGCCAGTTCCGCGCAGGGCCGCGTGCCGGCGGCACCGCCGAATGGACCGCGGAACCGGGTCGGCCGGCCGCCGACGCCGACCCAGCGTTCCCCGGTCACCGGCTGGTCGATGACCCCGAGGATGGGAACGCCGTCATCGAGCAGCGCGATCAGGGTGCCGAACACCGGCCGTCCGGTGATGAAGGCGCGGGTGCCGTCGATCGGGTCGAGCACCCAGCGCAAGCGTGCATCCGCCCGGTCGGTGCCGAATTCCTCGCCCATGATGCCGTGGTCGGGGTAGCGTTCGGCGAGCACGGCGCGCATCGCCTGTTCGGCGGTGCGGTCGGCGATGGTGACGGGGCTGCGGTCGTGCTTCAGGGTGGCGGGCAGGTGGGCCCGGAAGAACGGGCGGATCACCGCGCCGGCGACGTCGGCCGCGGCCTCGGCGGCCGCGACCAGTGCGTCCATCGCTCGCGCTATTTCGCGCCTCCCGCCTTCGGCAGCGGCACGGGGTGGTCGGCCAGGGTATCGAGATAGGCGATCACGTCGGCGCGCTGCTGCGGCTGCGGGATGCCGGCGAAGGTCATGTGCGTTCCGGGCGCGTAATGCGCCGGGTCGGTCAGCCAGGCGTCGAGCGCGGCGAAGGTCCACGGTTGGCCCTTGAACTTCTCGAGTGCCGGCGAATAGGCAAACCCGGCCTCATGATCGTGCGGGCCGTCGACTACGCCCCATAGGTTGGGGCCGATGCCGGGCTTCCCGCCTTTGTCGAGCGTGTGGCACATCGCGCACACCTCGCTGGCGAACTGCTTGCCCTTGCCCGGGTCGGCCTTCGCCAGCCGCGCATCGAGGCCGGCATGGGCGGCGGCCGGGGCTGGTGCTCCAGGTGCTGGCGTTCCCGCGGCGGGGGCTGCTGGCGTGGGCGCGGGGGCGGCTGGTGCGGCGGCCGCCGGGGCAGGCGCGGCGGCCTTGGGCAGCGGCACCGGCTGCTTGGACAAGGTGTCGAGATAGGCGATCACGTCGGCACGCAGTTGCGGCTGCGGAATGCCGGCGAAGGTCATGTGCGTGCCCGGCGCGTAATGCGCCGGATCGGCCAGCCATTTGTCGAGCGCGGCGAAGGTCCACGGCTGGCCTTTGAACTTCTCCAGCGCCGGAGAATAGGCGAAGCCCGCCTCGTGGTCATGCGGGCCGCCGACCACGCCCCAGAGATTGGGTCCCACGATCGGCTTGCCGCCTTCGTTGAGGCTGTGGCAGGCGGCGCAGACGCCACTCGCGAACTGCTTGCCTTTCGCCACGTCCGCCTGCGCCAGCCGCGCGTCGAGGCCGGACGGCGCGCCACCCGAGGATGCACCGGCGGCGGGTGCGGCCTTGGCCGGCGCCGCGGCGGCGGCCGTGACCTTGGGCAGCGGCTTCGGGCTGTCGGACAGGGTACGCAGATAGGCGATCACGTCGGCCCGCAGCTTCGGATCCGGGATGCCGGCGAAGGTCATGTGCGTGCCGGGCGCGTAGGCCGCCGGCTTATACAGCCACTTGTTGAGCGCCGCGTACGTCCAGGGCTTGCCCTTGAACTTCTCCAGTGCGTCCGAATAGGCGAAGCCGACCTCGTGGTCGTGCGGGTCGCCGACGATGCCCCAGAGATTGGGCCCGACGATCGGCTTGCCGCCCTTGTTCAGGCTGTGGCAGGCCGCGCAGACCTGTCCGGCGAATTGTTTGCCCTTGGCGACGTCCGCGCTCGCGAGCAGCGGCGCAACGGGCGGCAGCCCCGCAGGCTTGGCGCTGCCGGTCGCGGCGGTCTGCATCCCCGCCATGGAGAATGGCGGTTTCGTCGGCGGGGACTGCGAGATCAGGTTGTCGCCGATCATCCCCGCGATGAAGAACGCGATGCCGGCGACCAGAACCGCGGCCACCCCCTTGTTGACGTCCATACTGTCCATGCGACGCGACTTCCCCGCCGAGTTCTGATGGCCCGGGCGCGGCAAACCGCCCGCGCGCCGTTGCGCCCGGCCTTATGCCTACCTAAGCTGTGTCGCACCATAGGGAAACGAACCTTGGCCTGCAATCCGCCCGATCCGCCGCCCCGTTCGCCGCCGTATCGGCTGCCCAGGCGGTGCGCCGCGCCGTCGCCGGGGCGTTGAATGAGGCTACGCATGAGACGCCACGCATGAGATCGGGCGCATGACCCCGATCGTCGTCATTCCGGCCCGGCTCGCCTCCTCGCGCCTGCCGGGCAAGCCGCTCGCCGATATCGCCGGGCGGCCGATGATCGTGCAGGTGATGCTGCGCGCGCTGGAGGCCGGCATCGGCCCCGTCGTGGTCGCGGCCGGCGACGCCGCGATCGTCGCCGCTGTGGAGGCCGCCGGCGGGCGTGCGGTGCTGACCGATCCCGACCTCCCCTCGGGGTCCGATCGCGTGCAGCAGGCGCTCGCGACCCTCGATCCCGACGGAAAATTCGACGTCGTGGTCAATCTGCAGGGCGATGTGCCGACCATCGATCCGGCGGTGATCCGCGCCGCCCTCGCCCCGCTGGCCGATCCGACGATCGATATCGGCACCCTGGTGGTGCCGATCGCGGATGATGCGGAAGCCGCCACCGACTCCTTCGTCAAGGCCGCCTGCGCTTTCCTGCCGGGCGCCGCGGTGGCGCCCGCGCTCTATTTCTCCCGCGCGGCGATCCCTTGGGGGGAAGGGCCGCGCTGGCATCATATCGGCATCTACGCTTACCGCCGGGCGGCGCTGGCGCGTTTCGTCACCCTGGCGGAAAGCCCGCTGGAGCGGCGGGAAGGGCTGGAACAATTGCGCGCCCTGGAAGCGGGCATGCGAATCGGCTGCGCGCGGATTGCGCACGGCCCGTTCGGGGTCGATACCCCGGCCGACCTGGAGCGGGCGCGCCGCATCCTGGCCGACGGGGAGAGCACATGACCGAAGCGAGCGCCGGACCGAGTGCGTTGCGGGGACCGAGTGCGTTCCAGGGCCCCATTGCGTTCCAGGGCTTGGCCGGCGCCTATTCCGACCTCGCCTGCCGCACCGCGTTTCCCCGCCTGCCCACCCTGCCGTGCGATTCGTTCGAAGCGGCGATCGAGGCAGTGCGCGAAGGTCGCGCCGAGCTCGCCATGCTGCCCTGCGAGAACAGCCTGGCCGGGCGGGTGCCCGACATCCACCACCTGCTGCCCGGCTCCGGCCTGTTCGTGGTCGGGGAGCATTTCCAGCGGGTGGAGCACTGCCTGCTGGCGCCGCGCGGCGCCACGGCCGCGGGGCTGAAGCGGGCGCACTCCCATACCGTGGCGCTGGGCCAGGTGCGCCATTTCCTGCGCGCGGCCGGCCTGACGCCGGTGGTGGAGGCCGATACCGCCGGGGCGGCCAAACTCGTTGCCGAGTGGAACAATCCTGAGGACGCGGCGATCGCGTCCTCGCTTGCCGCCGAGATCTACGGGCTCGATATCCTGCGGGCGAACGTGGAGGACGCGGCGCACAACACCACCCGCTTCTACGTGATGGCGCCGCGCCCGCGCGCGCCGGACCCGGGGGCGGGGCCGACGGTCACCACCTTCGTGTTCCGGGTACGCAACGTGCCGGCGGCGCTCTACAAGGCGCTCGGCGGCTTCGCCACCAACGGCGTGAACATGACGAAGCTGGAAAGCTACATGCTGGAGGGCGCGTTCACCGCTACCCAGTTCCTGTGCGATGTCGATGGCCACCCGGACCAGCCGCCGCTGCGGCGGGCGCTGGAGGAGCTGTCGTTCTTCTCTTCCGAGGTGCGAGTGCTCGGCGTCTACCCGGCGGCACCGTTCCGGCTCGCCCAGGCGGCGGGAGACGACTGAGCCGGGCGCCCCGGTTCGCGGAGGCCGAAAGAGCCTCCCAACCCCCGTGCGGGGAAAGACGTCCCGCCCCTTCTCCCTCAGTCCCGCCTTCCGCCGCGTTCACCGGACCTAAATCCGCGCCCGCTATGCGCGGACCCGCCCGGTGCATGCCTCGACCGGGATGCAGCGGAGACGCTTTTGGCGCGGGACCGTCTGGTGCTCTGGTTGCCGGTCGCGATGGGCGCCGGCGTGCTGGTGTATTTCGCCTTGCGGTTTGAGCCGCCGGGATGGCTCGGCGGGTCTGTCGCGGCGGCGGCGCTGCCCGGCCTCGCACTGCTCCGCCGGCAGGAGGCCTGGCCGGCCGTCGTGGCGCGCGTCGTGCTCCTTCTGCTCGCCGCCGGTGCGGTCGGGTTCGCCGCGGCGCAACTGGCGACCGCGCGCGCCCCGCCGTCGGAGGCGCTGCCGCGGCGCGCGGTCGTGCTGACCGGCACGGTCCGCCTGGTAGAGCTGCTGCCGCAGGGCCGGCGCGTGACCTTGGCGCGGGTGCAGCTCGGTAACGCGCCGCCCCTGCGTCGGCTGGTCCGCGTGCGGCTGCGCGATACCGACCCGGCCATCATCGCCGAGGGTGATCGGATTTCCGTGCGTGCCCTGGTCCGCGCGCCCTCGCCGCCCTTCTACCCGGGCGGGTGGGATTTGCAGCGCGGGGCGTTCTTTGCCGGCCTGGCGGGCTACGGATTTGCCATCGGCCCGGCGCAGGTGCTCGCCCACCACCCCCCGGTCGGGGTAGCCGGCGCTCTCGAACGGCTGCGCGAGACCATCGCCGTGCGCTTCCAGGCCGCGCTGCCCGGTGCGCCCGGCGCCATCGCCGCCACTCTGTTCACCGGCGAGCAGAACGCCATCCCGGAAGCGGACCGCGAGGCGTTCCGCGGCTCCGGCCTCGCGCACCTGCTGGCGGTCGCGGGGCTGCATATCGGGATCGTCATGGGTCTCGTGTTCGGCGCTGTGCGGGTCCTGCTGGCAGCGTGGGAATACGCGGCGTTGCGCTGGCCGGCGAAGCCGATCGCCACTCTGTTCGCGCTCGCCGCCGGCGGATTCTACATGCTGCTGACCGGCATGCACGTGCCGATCGTGCGCAGCTTCGCCATGGCCTGCCTCGTTGCAGTGGCGGTGCTCGCCGGCCGGCGCGCCATTTCGCTGCGCGGCCTGGCGCTGGCGGGGACGGTGCTCATCCTGGTGGCGCCGCAGGAGGTGCCGGGGGTTTCGTTCCAGATGAGCTTTTCCGCCGTGCTGGCGCTGATCGCCGGCTACGAGGCGCTACGCCCGCATCTCACGGCGCTGCACGGCGACGGCGCCTGGTGGCGGCGGGCGGCGCTGCACGTGACCGGGCTCGGGCTCACCAGCCTGCTCGCCGGCGGGGCGTCAGCGCCGTTCGCCGCGTATCATTTCGGGCGGGTGCAGGTCTATTTCGTGCTGGCGAACATGATTGCGGTGCCGATTACTGCGCTCTGGGTGATGCCCGCCGGGCTCGTGGCGCTGGCCGTGCTGCCGCTCGGGGCGGAGCGGCTGGCGCTGGTGCCGATGGGCTGGGGCATCCGCGCGATCCTGTGGGTGGCGCGTACCACCACCGCGCTGCCGCATGCGGTGATCGCGGTCGGGCCGATGCCGGGCTGGGGGCTCGCGGTGCTGGCGCTGGGTATGACCTGGCTCGGGCTGTGGCGCGGGCACTGGCGGTTGGCCGGGGTGCTCGCGATCGCGGTCGGGGTGGTCTCGCCGGCGCTGATCCGGCCGGCCGATGTGCTGGTGGCGGACGACGGCGCGATGGTGGCGGTGCGCACGGCGGACGGCGTGTTCGTGGCACGCGGGCGCGGATCCTCGCGCTTCGCGCTGGACGAGTGGGGCCGGTACCTGGGCCACCACCCCGGCGGGGCAGATCGAACGCGACCGGACGCAGGCCGGCGGAGCGGTCGTCTGCGGCGTCGGATCCTGCCTGCTGCGCCCGCGCGCCGGCGCAGCGGCGGTGCTGCTGACGGGGACGGCACCCCGCGCAGGCCAGGGCGTGGCGGCGGCCTGCGTGGCGGCGGTGATCGAGGCGCCGGTCGCGCTCGGGCTGCGGCCGGGCCAGCCGGCGCCCTCCACCGGAGCGGCCCCGCCGCCGGGTCACGGCCGCGCGGCGGTTCCCTGTCGCGCGCCGACGCGCATCGACCGGAGCCGCCTGCGCCGGGACGGGGCGACGGCGATCTGGCTCGACCGGCACGGCGGATGGGTGGAAACGGTGCGCGGCAACCGCGGGAACCGTCCCTGGACGACGCCCCCGCCACAAGCCTGGCCGCGGCAGCGGATCGACCTGCCCCTGGCGCCGGCGGGCGCCTGACGGTCGGCGCCCCGTGGCCGTTGCCCCTTGGGTCTTTGCTCCCCAGGGTCTTTGTTCCTCTGGGTCTTTGCTCCCCTGGCCTTTGCCCCCAAGGCATGCCGCCAGCCTGCGGCGGCGGGGCTGCGTCGCGCCTCGCGCGGGACGGAAACATTGCAGTCCCGGCAGGCGGTTTTGCCAGGCGGCGTGCGCGCGCCAGGGGCTGCGCTTCGATTGACCTTGCCGGCACCCGAGCCTAGCGTCCGCCCTCTTCACGGAAGGAAACTGACCGATGGTCAACAAGGCCAAGCATCGCCTGAAATCCGGCAAAGCCGTCGTCAACGGCTGGCTCGCCATCCCCTCCGGCTTCTCCGCCGAGGTCATGGCCCAGTGCGGCTGGGACAGCGTCACCGTCGATATGCAGCACGGCGTGCAGGACTATCTTTCGATGGTGCAATGCTTCCACGGCATGGGCGCGCAGCCGGTCACGCCGCTGGTGCGCGTGCCCTGGAACGAGCCCGGCATCATCGGCAAGGCGCTCGACGGCGGCGCCTGGGGCATCATCTGTCCGATGGTGAACAACAAGGCCGAAGCGCAGCGGCTGGTCGATGCGTGCCTCTATCCGCCCGCCGGTAAGCGCAGCAACGGGCCGATTCGTGCCGCCGCCTATGGGGAAGCCAGCAGCTACCAGACCATCGCCAACGACGAGGTGCTGGTGATGCCGATGATCGAGACGCAGGAGGCGATCGACAACATTGGCGAGATCCTCGACGTGCCGGGCATCAGCGGCATCTATGTCGGTCCGTCCGATCTCGGCTTCTCGCTCGGCCTGGTGCCGATCCTGGATCGGGAGGAGCCGAAAATCCTGGGCATCTACGAGATGCTGGTGCGCGAAACGGGCAAGCGCGGCCTGTTCGCCGGCGTCCACAACGGCACGGCGGCCTATGCGGCGCGGATGATCGGGATGGGATTCCGCTTCGTCACGATCGCCAACGACAGCGGCCTGATGGCGCAGGCGGCGCGTGCGGCGGTGAAGGGCGTGCGCGAGGCGGCGGGCGCGGTCGCCGCGGCCGGCTGACGGACGGACGGGGAGCGCGGCTCCCCAACGGATCGACGTGGAACCCGCCCGGGGGACATTCCTCCCCCGGGCGGCGTTCATTTTCCGCGTCGCGCCGTCGTGCGGCTACGCCGCCGCGCCGAACGTTCCGGCCGCGGCCAGCACGGGCAGCTCGCTCGGTTCGAACCGCGCCACCAGATAGAGCGGGCGGCGCTTGGTTTCGTTGAAGACCCGGCCGAGATACTCCCCCATCACGCCGAGCGTGATCAATTGCATGCCGCCCAGGAACAGCACGACCGCCATCAGGCTCGGGTAGCCGGGCACCGGATTGCCGAACAAAAGGGTGCGCAGAACCAACTGGCCGCCGAACAGCGCGGCGAACACGGCGACTGCCAGGCCAAGATAGCTTGCGAGCTTCAGCGGCAGTACGCTGAATCCGGTGATTCCCTCCAGCGCCAGGTTCCACAATTTCCAGTAGGTCCATGTGCTGTGCCCGACGAGTCGCGGGCCGCGGCTGTACGGCACGCCGCAACTGCGGAAACCCACCCAGGCATACAGGCCTTTCATGAATCTGTGATGTTCCCGTAACGACAACAGGGCGTCGACGACAGCGCGGCTCATCAGCCGGAAATCACCGGCCTGGGGCGGCAATTCGACCGGTCCGCAGCGGCGCATCAGCCGATAGAAGGCGGCGGCGGTACGGCGCTTCAGCCAGGAATTGCCGGTGCGGTCGCGACGCTCGGCGTAGACCATGTCGTAGCCCGCGCGCCAGGCGGCGGCGAGGCGTGGGATCAGCTCGGGCGGGTCCTGTAGGTCGGCGTCGATCAGGATCACCGCTTCCCCGCGCGCGTGGTCGAGTCCGGCGGTGGCGGCGATCTCCTTGCCGAAATTGCGCGAGAGCTGGAGCAGCGCCACCCGCCGGTCAGCCGCATGCAGGCCGGCGGCGACCGCGGCGGTCTCGTCGTACGAACCGTCGTCGACGATCACGAGTTCCCAGGCCGCGCCGAGCCCGTCCATCACCGCCGCCAGGCGGGCATGGAACGCCGTCAGCCCGGCTGCCTCATTGAACGCCGGCACGACCACCGAGAACACCGGCGTCGGCCCCGGATCGCGGGGCGGGGCGGGGCCACACGGCCGGGCATCGTGTGGGGTCGGTTCCAACCCGGTCGCACGGGCCCGGGGATCAGGATCGGGATGGCTGCCAGGCGGGCGCAGGCTGGCCGGAGACTCCGGCGCGGGCGAGGCCGGCGCCGGCAGGCGGCTCGTGGGTCGTACCGGAACGCGCGTCTCGCTCATGCCCGGCATGCTGGCAGGGGTTCGTAAATAACCGGTTGCCGCAACCGGTTGCCGCCCTGGTCGCCGCCGCCCCATCGTGCTGCCGCGGCGGCTGCCCATATAGAGCCCAGGACAACTGCCGAACGGAGGCCACAATGGTGATTTCCCATGTTCTGGACAGCAAGGGCCGCAGTGTCGCCAGCCTGCTGCCGGACGACAGCGTGGCGACGGCGGTCGGTGTCCTGGCCGAGCGCCGCATCGGCGCTGTCGTCGTGCAGGACCGCTGGCAGAAGATGCAGGGCGTCTTCACCGAGCGCGACCTCGTGCGCCTGCTCGCCAAGGACGGCCCGGCGGTGCTTGGCCGCAGCCTGCAGGGCGTGATGACCCGCGCGGTCATCACCTGCCGCCCGCAGGACCGGATCGAGGCCGTGCTCGCGGTGATGACGGCGAACAAGATCCGCCATCTGCCGGTCGTGGATCAGGGCCGGCTGGTCGGCATCGTCAGCATCGGCGATCTGGTGAAATACCGGCTGGACGAGAAGGCGCTGGAAGCGGACGTGCTGCTGGAGATCGCCCGCATGCGCGGTGCGTCGCTGGAGCCCCCGCTCGCTGCCGGCCATGCCGGGTAGGGCGGCCTATTTCTGCCGCCACGGCAGGCCGGTCGCCTTCCAGCCGGCCATCGTGCCGCGGTGGCCGTCGGCATCCGGCGGGCCTTCGAACCCGTCGGCGACGTTGTAGGCATGCGGGAAGCCGGCCGCCTGCGCGGCCCGCGCGGCGGCCAGGCTGCGCCCGCCGGTGCGGCAGATGAAATAGACGTGGTGCTCGGGCGTCAGGCCAGCCTCGGCCAGATGCTCGGCGAACCGGGTGTTCACCGCCATCGAGGGATATATTTGCCAGGGGATCAGCACCGCCTGCTTGCCGGCGGCGACGAGATCGGGCAGGCCGACGAAATTCCATTCCGCATCCGTACGGACATCGATCAGTTGCGCCTGCGGGTCGGCGCGCAGGGCTTCCCAGGCCTGGGCGGGCGGGACATCTTCGACCATGGGTGCATTCCTCCGGGGGAAAACGGCGATGACGCAAGCCTATCACGGGACGGCCGGGCACGGGACAGTGGGGCACGGCACGGGCTGGCAGGCTGGCCTGGTCGAGGCGATCGGCCATACGCCCCTGATCCGCCTCCGGCGCGCATCCGAATCGACCGGCTGCACGATCCTCGGCAAGGCGGAGTTCATGAACCCCGGCGGGTCGGTGAAGGACCGCGCCGGCCTCTACCTGATCGCGGACGCCGAGGCGCGCGGTGCGCTCCGACCCGGCGGCACGGTGGTGGAGGGCACGGCCGGCAATACCGGCATTGGCCTCACCTTGGTGGGCAACGCCCGCGGCTACCGTACCGTGATCGTGATGCCGGAGACGCAGTCGAAAGAGAAGATCGACTTCCTGCGCATGATCGGCGCCGACCTCAGGCTGGTGCCGGCGAAGCCGTATCGCGATCCCGGCAACTACGTGCACGTCTCGCGCCGGCTGGCCGAGGAGATGGGCGCCTTCTGGGCCAACCAGTTCGACAACCTGGCGAACCGGGAAGGCCACCGCACCGGCACCGGCCCGGAAATCTGGGAACAGACCGGCGGCGCGATCGATGCCTTCACCTGCGCCTGCGGCACCGGCGGCACGCTCGCCGGCGTCGCGCTGGCGCTGAAGGAGCGCAAACCCGAGGTGCGGATCGTGCTGGCCGACCCCGACGGCAGCGCGTTGTACGCCTGGGTGAAGGGGCTGGAGATGAAGGCCGCCGGCAGTTCGATCACCGAGGGGATCGGCCAGTCGCGCGTGCCCGCCAACCTGGAGGGCGCGCCGATCGACGACGCGGAGAAGATCGCCGACGCCGAGGCGCTGGAACAGATCTACGACGTGTTGATCCATGAGGGTCTGTCGGTCGGAACCTCGTCGGGCATCAACATCGCCGCGGCGGTGCGGGTGGCGAAGGCGCTCGGGCCGGGACATACGGTGGTGACGGTGCTGGCGGACGGGGGTTCTCGGTATCAGTCGAAACTCTTCAACCCGGCGTTCCTGCGAGAGAAGGGCCTGCCGGTGCCGCCCTGGCTGGCAGCCGGCTGAACCGCCGCTGCGGCAAACCGGGCCGTCGGTCGCGCCGGGCGAACGTGCCGCCGAGTGCGGGATGGCATGGGAGGCGGAGCGTTCATCCGAAATGCGACGATCTTGCCGCCGTGCGGCTCCGGATTGCGCCCCCGGGCCGGTCCGCCGCACAATCGCATCTCACCCGGCGGTCGTCGTCCGCCCCTCACCGGAGCCCCGCCGCATGCGCCGTCCCCGTCGCGCCTCCCTTCGCCGCGCCCTCCAGCTCGGCGCGGCCCTCCCGCTGCTCGCTGCTCTCGGCGGCTGCGGACCGGGGCGCGACGAGTTCGCCCCGGCCTGCCCCGTCGCCCGCCCGCTGCCGGAGGCGGAGCACCTGCGGCGCTACCGCGACGAGGCCCGCCCCGGCGCGGAGGGGCCGTCGGACATGGTCGTCGACGGGCTGCTGCTCGGCAGCACCGGCAAATGCCGGCCCGGCGACAAGAAGGGCACCCTGGCGGCGACGATGCAGGTGCAGATGCAGCTCGACCGCGGCCCGGCTGCGCCGCCGGGCGGGATCGACGTGCCCTATTTCATCGCCGTGGCGCAGGGGGCGCACATCCTGTCGAAGCAGGTGTTCGCCACCCACGTCGCCTTCCCTGCCGACCAGAGCCGGGTGGTGATGACGAGCGCGCCGATCGCGATCACCATGCCGATCGCTTCGAACGAGGCCGGCGCGCTCTACACCATCTGGGTCGGCTTCCAGCTCACCCCGGGCGAGTTCGCCGCGGAAGGGGCGCACTGAGGCGGGCCGACCCCGGAGGCGGGTTGGGCCACGGGTTGACTTGCCCGGCCCGCCCCCCTATTCCCCCGCCTCCGCCGCCAGCCCGAACCAGAGCCCCGATCATGCGCGTCCGCAACAGCCTCCGCTCCGCCAAGACCCGCGACAAGAACTGCCGCGTGGTGCGCCGGCGCGGGCGGGTCTATGTGATCAACAAGAAGAACCCGCGGATGAAGGCCCGTCAGGGCTAGGGTCTGCGGTCAATCCGGTGCTGACCGACGCGTTCGGTCCGGGGCGGCGAACCTCGGTGGACGCCTACCTCATCCATTCCGCCGGACGGCTGACGCTACCTGCCCCCAAATCACAGCCGGGCGGTACTGCAAGTCCGGCCACGACACAAAGTGATGCGTGACAAACGCCGGTCGCCCGCGTACAGTGACCGGGCGTACGACAAACGGATCGCACGGCAGATGGAGAACGGGATACCGTTCCCGCAACGTCTCGGAAAGCATCTCGTCACCTCGGCGGCACCTTATGCCGCTCACGACGACGGCAGACCAACGGACGGAGCATCTGCGACCTGATTCGCTGAGATACGTGACGCCAATCGGAACGGCCTCGCCGCGTTCGTGATCGGCTCGGTTCCCCGGGTTCACCAACCTGGGAGGAAAAACCATGCCTCAGTCATCCGTCGGCAGACCGTCGGGCAGCCCGGCCAGCCGGGTGCTCGGCAACAAGCTCGATAGCATTCCATTCGGCGGCTACCACGTCCTCATCATCCTGGCGCTCGGTCTCGTCGGCTTCGTCGAGGGTTATGACCTTGCGCTCAGCGGCACGCTGCTCGTGCTCGCCAAGGGGCCGCTGCACCTGACCGGCCCCGAAATCCGCTGGCTGGCCGTCGCGCCCACCATCATGATCGTCGTCGGCGGATTCATCGCGGCGAGCATGTCAGACCACCTGAACCGCAAGGTGATCATGCAGATTGGCGTGATCGTCACGACCTTCTTCACCCTGCTGATCCCACTGGCGCAAACCGGCGCGCAGCTGATCGCCATCCGCATGGCGACCGGCATCGGCGTCGGATTCGCCATCTCGGCGGCGTTCCCGATCGCGGCGGAGCTGATGCCGGCGCAGCACCGTCGCACCTACGGGGCGATCTACGAGGTCATGCTGGCGAGCGCATTCACCTTGTTGCCCTTCGTCAGCTTCCTGCTCGCCAATGAGCCGAACGGCTTCCGGCTGGCGGCGCTGCCGGGTGGGCTGGCGCTGTTCGTCGTGCCGGTGATCGTGCATTTCGTCATTCCCCAGAGTGCACGCTGGCAGTTGCGCCGCGGCCAGGTCGAAGCAGCGTTGTCCACCGTCAACCAGGTCATCCGGCGGTGTGGCAACCGTGTGTCGTTGCTGACGGTCGAGGCGCTCGGCCCGGACCTATGCACGACGCGCGAGGAGTTGCCATCCTTCTGGGCGTTGTTCGGGCGCGGCCAGTTCCGCTGGACCGCCGTCGGCATCATCGCCGCCGCCGCCGCGAGCACCGCGTACTATCTGATCGCGGTCCTGCTGCCGAAGGCACTGCACGACCAGGGAGCCGCGGTGGCAATGAGCTTCGGCATCAGCACGCTGGTGTTCATGGCGACGATCCCCGGCAAGGCGTTCACCGCCTATCTGATGGAGGTGATCGGTCGGCGCTGGACGATCGCCTATTCGCTCGCCGGCTCGTTCCCAGGGCTGATCCTCATGGCGACCGCGCATCGTGCAGGATCCTCGGCAGATGTGCTGATGAGTGCCGGCGCGATGATCACCGGGTTCACGGTGCTCTCGGCCTTCCCCGCGACTCGCGTGTATCTGTCGGAACAATTCCCGACGGCGCTGCGCGGCCGAGGCCACATCTTCGGCGAGGCGTTTGGTCGCATCTTTGCCGGCGTGCTGGTGCCATTCCTGGTGGAACCTTACACCGGCTCGGCGCCGATATTCTTCGGCACGATCGTTGTCGTGGCGCTCCTGGGTGCCTTCGTGCCGCTGCTGTTCGGCAAGGAAACGGTCGGCCAGCTGGAGGTGGTCGCCGAACTGGCGCCCGAGTTAACCTGAGAGTCCGTCCGGAAAGAAACCAGGCAGCTTCAAGAGTTTAGCGTAGTCGTCCCCGTGAAAGTGGCCGGGCTTCCTCTTGAAATCACCAGGATCCAGACTGGGCGTTGTCTGCAAGTCATTGAAACAATTAGATCTCTTTCCGGACGGACTCTGAGAGGATCGCTATGTCGTGGCCGGCCCTGTGCCGGCCAGGACGGGAAGCACGACCCGAGCTTCGCTCTAGCCACCAATTCGACGACAGGCTCCAGTCCCCGGCCAATCCCGGCGCGGCGCACGCTTGCCGCCGCCCTTGTCCCCCGGGCGTCGCCGCCCCATTGTCCTTTCCGCCCCGGGAGGACCGCCATGCTCCGCCAGCCCGCCCCCAAGCCCGATGTGCTCGCCAACCGGCTGGCTATTATCGTAGGCTTGCGCGCCCTGCTGGCCGAAGACGCGGTGATCGCGGAGCCGGACATGCTCAAGCCCTATGAGACCGACGGGCTCGCCGCCTATCGCCAGCCCCCGCTCGCCGTCGTGTTGCCGGAAACGACCGAGCAGGTCGCCGCGGTGCTTCGTTTCCTGCACAAGAACGGCGTGCGTGTGGTGCCGCGCGGCGCCGGCACGTCGCTCTCCGGCGGGGCGCTGCCGCTGGAAGACGCCGTGGTGGTGGGGATGATGCGGATGAACCGCATCCTCGATATCGACTACCTCGACCGCTGCGCGGTGGTGCAGGCGGGGGTGACCAACCTCGGCATCACCGGGGCGGTCGCTGCGCACGGGTTCTTCTACGCCCCCGACCCGTCGAGCCAGCTCGCCTGCATGATCGGCGGCAACGTCAACATGAACTCGGGCGGCGCGCACTGCCTGAAATACGGCGTCACCGCCAACAACCTGCTCGGCCTGAAGCTGGTCACGATCGAGGGCGAGATCCTCGACATCGGCGGCGCGCATCTCGATGCCGCGGGCTACGACTGGCTCGGCCTGCTGACGGGCAGCGAGGGCCAGCTCGCCGTCATCACCGAGGTCACCGTACGCATCCTGCGCGGGCCGGAGGGCGCACGCGCGATGCTGGCCGCGTTCCGCAGCAACGAAGTGGCCGGCGCCTGCGTCGATGCGATCATCGGCTCCGGCATCATCCCCGTGGCACTGGAATTCATGGACCGCCCGGCGATCCACGCCTGCGAGGCCTTCGCCCACGCCGGCTATCCGCTCGATGCCGAAGCGATGCTCATCATCGAGGTGGAAGGCTCTCCGGCGGAACAGGATGACCTGCTCGGGCGCATCCGCGCGATCTGCGGCCGCCACGACCCGATCAGCCTCAAGGTCTCGCAATCGGCCGCGGAGTTGGCGGCGATCTGGAAGGGCCGCAAGGGTGCGTTCGGCGCGGTGGGACGGATCAGCCCCGACTATCTCTGCATGGATGGCACCATCCCGACTTCCCGCCTGCCCGAAGTGCTGGCGCGGATCGGCGCGATGTCGGAAGCCTACGGGCTGCAGGTCGCCAACATCTTCCATGCCGGCGACGGCAACCTGCACCCGCTCATCATGTTCGACGCCAACGATCCCGACAGCTTCCACAAGGCCGAGGCGTTCGGCGCCGACATCCTGAAGCTCTGCGTCGAGGTCGACGGCTGTCTCACCGGGGAGCACGGCGTGGGGGTGGAGAAGCGCGACCTGATGGGCGTGCAGTTCACGGACGCCGAGCTCGACCAGCAGCGGCGGATCAAGTCTGCCTTCGATCCGGGCTGGCTGCTCAACCCGCACAAGGTGTTTCCGCTGCTCCCGGCGGCCTAGCCCGCGCCAGACCGGCAACGCCGGCGCCGCCGATGGATGATCCTGAAAGCCTGCCGGAGGACAGGCGCGCGCTTGCCGGGATTCCCGCCACCCTCGCCCATCCTGCTGCGCCGACGTTCTGGCTCGCGGTGGCGCTGACCGGCATCGGCGCGGGGATCGGGGCGGCGGTGCTGACCCGGTTGCTCGACTTCGTGCAGCATCTGATGTGGCCGGCGCCCGGGACCCTGCTGCAAGCGGCGCAGGCGGCGGGGGCCTGGCGGCACATCCTGGTGCTGCTCGGCGCCGGGCTGCTCACCGGCGCCGGCCAGATCGTGCTGCGCCGCCTGACCAGCGGCAACGGCATCGACATCACGGAGGCGATCTGGTTCCGCTCCGGCCGCCTGCCGGCCTGGCGCACTCTGGGCAGCGCTACCCTGTCGGTGCTTCTGGTTGGCATGGGCATGTCGCTGGGCCGCGAGGGCGCGCCCAAGCAGGCCGGCGCCGTCATTGCCAATCTCGTCTCCGACCGCGGCCGTCTGTCCGACGAGCAGCGCCGCCTGCTGGTGGCCTGCGGGGCCGGCGCCGGGATGGCCGCGGCCTACGGCGTGCCATTGGGAGGCGCGTTGTTCGCGGTCGAGGTGCTGCGCGGGGTGCTGGCGCTGCGGCTCGTGCTGCCGGCGCTGCTGGCCTCCCTGATCGCCACCGCGGTCGCCTGGACCGTGCTGCCCGACGCGCCCACCTACATCATCCCGGCCTATCCCAGCGCCGCCCCGGTGATCGTGTGGGCGGTGCTGGCCGGGCCGATCGCCGGCGTGGTCTCGGTCCTGTATGTGCGGGCGATCGCCTGGGCCGACGCCAACAAGCCCGGCGGCTGGCGGCGGCTCGTGTACCCGGGGCTGGCGCTTGGGCTGCTGGGATTCGTGTCGATTCCGTTTCCCCAGCTCCTGGGCAACGGGCGGGACGTGGCGCAGCTCGCCTTCGTGGGCCGGGAGGCGCCGGTGCTGCTGCTCGCGCTCGTGTTCCTCAAGCCGGCGGCGACGGTGCTGTGCATGCGCAGCGGCGCGCCGGGCGGGCTGTTCACGCCGTCGCTCGCGCTGGGCGCGCTGCTCGGCGGGGTGCTTGGGCACGCCTGGGCGCTGCTGTGGCCGGGAGCGCCTCCGGGGCTTTACGCCGTGTGCGGCGCGGCGGCGGTGCTGGCCGCGACGACGCAGGGGCCGATCTCGGCCGTGGTGCTGATCATGGAGCTGACGGGGCGCGACCGGTCGTTCATCGTGCCGTTGCTGCTCGCGGTGGTCACCGCCACCCTGGTCGCCCGCAGCATCGAGCCGCGCTCCATCTATGAGGCACGCCTGACCGACGAGGAGGTGGCGGCGCGGCAGAGAGCCCGGGAACCGGCGGGGCATCCGGCGTAGCGCAGGCCGCGGGATGCGGCGCCGAAACAGGGTGTGCCGGTGGGACGGACGCCCCGCGAACGGTGGCGTGGCACGCGCCTGCGCGCCACGTGCCCGGCGCAGGACGATCGCGCGAAACGACACGGCATCCGGTTCGCGGCCCGTCGCGCGATTGCCCCGGCACCAGGCGCGTCGCCCCCTGGTCTTGCCCCCGGCACGGCAATACAGTCCCGCGCCCAGAGCAAAGGCCGCCGCCGTGCCCATGCCCCAATCCCCGGAACCTTGTCGCGCGCGTACGCGTCCGTCGTGCCGGGTGGGCGCGCCCGCGTGAGCGACGCCGTGCTCGTGCCGGCCGACGAGGCCGCGGTTGCCGCCGCCATCGCCGCGGCCGCCGCCGCCGGTGAGCCGCTGGCAATCGCCGGCAACGGGACGAAACACGCGATGCTGCGTCCGGTGCAGGCTGCGCGCCTGCTCTCCACCGCCAACCTCCGCGGCATCACGCTGTATGCGCCGAAGGAGCTCGTGCTGCGCGCCCGCGCCGGCACGCCACTGCCGGAGATCGAGGCCGCGCTTGCCGCCCAGGGCCAGCACCTGATCGCCGAACCGCCCGATCCCGCCGCGCTGTTCGGCGCCACCACGCCCGCCCCCCCCAGGCCGGCAACCTTGGGCGGCACGGTGGCGGCCAATCTTTCCGGCCCGCGGCGGGTCGCCTGGGGCGCGACGCGTGACCATGTGCTCGGCCTCCGCGCCGTGAATGGGTCGGGCGAGGTCCTGCGGTGCGGCGGGCGGGTGCTGAAGAACGTCACCGGCCTCGATCTTTGCAAGCTGCTCGCCGGCAGCAACGGGACCCTGGCGGTGATCACCGAGGTCACCCTGAAAGTGCTGCCGGCGCCGGAAGCGGTGGGCACCGTCGTGCTGCCCGGCCTGGACGCCAGGCGTGGCGTGGCGGCGCTGGCGGCGGCGCTCGGCTCCCCCTACGGCGTTTCCGCCGCCGCCTATCTCCCCGCCGAAGCCGCCGCGCGGGTCGGTTTTCCGCATGCCGTGGCGCTGGCGCGGATCGAGGAGTTCCTGCCCTCCGTCGCCTACCGCACCGACCGGCTGCGCAGCGATCTTGCGGCGTTCGGCGCCGCCGACATCCTGGACGACGCCGCCTCCCGCCCCCTGTGGCGGGCGGTGCGCGACGCCGTGCCGCTGCCGGCCGGGGCCGCCGACGCGGTTTGGCGGGTGTCGGTGCGCCCCTCCATGGGTCCTGCCGTGCTCGATGGCCTCGCCCCGGCCGGGCTGCGCGGCTTCCTGGACTGGGGCGGCGGGCTCGTCTGGCTCGCCGGGCCGGCCACCACGGCGACGCACGACGCGGTCTGCGCGGCGGCAACCGCGCAGGGCGGCACCTGGACCCTGTTCCGCAGCCCCGAGCCGCTCGCTGCCGCGGTTGCGGTGATCCCGCCGGAAGCCCCGGCGCTCGCGGCCATCGCGCGGCGGGTGAAGGCGGCGTTCGATCCGCATGGCATTCTCAATCCCGGCCGGCTCTATCCGGGGCTGTGAGGCGCATGTCCCGGATCCCCACCTACTTCGTCGTGCCGCCGCTGCTGGCCGCTTTCGTGGTGCTGACCTACCTGCAATGGCGCAGCAACGCGGAGAACTACCTGCTCAATACCCGCTTCCTGATGGCGTCCGGGGCGGTCCTGCTGATGTTCATCCAAATCGTCCTGAGCGGCTTCTTCCCGATCGTATCGTTCGCCTGCTTTCCGCTGGCGATGGTGTGGCTCGCCGTCGCACTGCTGCTGCTGCGCCGCTACGTTACCGGCACCTGACCTTGGGCTGACCCGATGCAGACGCATTTCACCACGGAACAATTGCGCGATCCCGACGTCGCCGCCTCCAACCAGGTGCTGCGCACCTGCGTGCATTGCGGGTTCTGCACCGCGACCTGCCCGACCTTCCTGCTGCTCGGCGATGAGCTCGACAGCCCGCGCGGGCGCATCTACCTGGTCAAGGAGATGCTGGAATCCGGCGGCCCGGCGACCGAGAACGTGGCGCTCCACATCGACCGCTGCCTGTCGTGCCTGTCCTGCATGACCACCTGTCCCTCCGGCGTGCACTACATGCACCTGGTCGATCACGCGCGAACGCACATCGAGCGCACCTATCGCCGCAAGTGGCACGACCGCCTGTTGCGCGCGGTGCTGGCTTCGGTGCTGCCGCATCCGCGCCGGTTCCGCGCCGCGCTGGCGGCGGCGGGCGCCGGGCGGGCGTTCGCCGGGCTGCTGCCGGCGACGCATCCGCTCGGGCGGCGGCTGCGGGCGATGCTCGCGCTGGCGCCGGCGCGGCTGCCCGCCGGCGGGGCCATCCCGCCCGGCGTCCATGCGGCCGAGGGGACGCGCAAGGGACGGGTCGCGCTGCTCGCCGGCTGCGCGCAACAGGTGCTGGCGCCGGAAATCAACGCCGCCACCATCCGCCTGCTTACCCGCCTTGGGGTCGAGGTCGTGGTCGCGCAGGGCGCCGGCTGCTGCGGCGCGCTCACCCACCACATGGGCAAGCACGACCCGGCGATGGCGAGCGCGCAAGCCAATATCGACGCCTGGGGGCGGGAGATCGACGGCGCGGGGCTGGATGCGATCGTCATCAACGCGTCGGGCTGCGGCACCATGGTGAAGGACTACGGGTTCATGTTCCGCACCGCAGCCGAACCGTTGCGCGCGCGTGCGGCGCAGGTCGCGGGACTGGCGGTCGACATCAGCGAGTTCCTGACCCGCATCGGCTACGCGCCGACCCGCCCGGCGCCCGGGCTGACGGTGGCGTATCATTCCGCGTGCAGCCTGCAACACGGCCAGCAGGTCACCGTCGAGCCGAAGGCACTGCTGGCGACGGCAGGTTTCGCCGTGGTGGAACCCGCAAACTCCCATCTCTGTTGCGGCTCCGCCGGCACCTACAACCTGCTGCAGCCCGAGATCGCCAGCCGGCTGCGCGAGCGCAAGCTCGACAGCCTGCGCGCAACGCAGCCCGATCTGATCGCGGCCGGCAATATCGGCTGTATCACGCAGCTCGCCGGCGGCGGGCTGCCGGTCGTGCACACGGTCGAACTGCTGGACTGGATGGCCGGCGGGCCGCGCCCGCCCGGGCTTCCGACGGCGGGCTGAGGTCGTGCCATGACCGCTGACTTCGCCGCCGACATCGCGCCCTTGGCCGCCGCCGTGGACGAGGCCCGCCAGTGGGAGCGGCTGATGGCGATGGCGTGCCTCGGCGCCATCCCCGGCGAGGGCGTGAACCGCGCCTGCCTCACCCCGCTCGACCGCGCAGCCCGCCGGCTGCTGATCGGCTGGGCGCAGGCAGCCGGCGCCACCGTCTCGGTCGATGCCGCGGCCAATCTGTGGCTGCGGCGGGAGGGCACCGACCCGTCCGCCGCCCCGGTGCTGACCGGCAGCCACATGGACAGCCAGCCGGAAGGCGGCCGATTCGACGGCATCTACGGCGTGATCGCCGGCCTGGAAGTGCTCACGGCGATGGAAGCCACCGGCCACCGTCCCCGCCGCCCGGTCGAGGTGGTCGCCTGGACCAACGAGGAAGGCGGCCGGTTTGCCCCCGGCTGCATGGGCTCCATGGCCTGGAGCGGCGCGGCTGCGCTCGCGGACTTCGCTGCGCAACGCGATCCCGACGGCGTTGCGCTTCGCCGACGCGCTCGCCGAACAGCTTGCCGCCGAAGCCCACCTGCCGCGCCGCGCCCTCGGCCCCGACCCGCGTGCCGCCGCCTATGTGGAAGCACATATCGAGCAGGGTCCGCTGCTGGAGGCCGCCGAGGGACGACATCGGCGTCGTCACCGGCATCCAGGGCAGCCGCTGGTTCTCGGTCGCGATCCACGGCGAGACCGCGCATGCCGGTACCACCCCGCGCGTGCTGCGCCGCGACGCGGTGCAGGACATGCTGCGCGCGCTCACCGCGCTGAACGCGCTGATGGAAGACCCCGCCGACGTGCTGCGCTTCACGGTGGGACGGATCGAGGTCGCGCCGAACACGCCCAATTCGGTGGCGAATCGCGCACGCTTTACCATCGACTTCCGTCATCCGGATGCCGCGGTGCTGGCCGCGCGCGGCGACGCGGTGGCGGGTGTGGTGCAGGCCGCGCTGCGCACCACCACGGCGGAGGTCGTGCAGACCTCGCACGCCCTGCCGATCGCATTCGACCCCGCCGTGGTGGCGCTGATCGAACGCGCGGCGGCGGCGCTGGGGTTCCGCCAGCGCCGGATGCCCTCGGGCGCCGGGCACGACGCGCAGTTCGTGGCGCCGCTCTGCCCGAGCGGGATGATCTTCGTCCCCTGCCGCGGCGGGATCAGCCACAACCCGGCCGAATACGCCGCGCCCGCACACCTGGCGGCGGGAACCCGGGTGCTGGCGGCAACCCTGGCGGAGCTTGCCGCCGGCTGACCGCCGGGCGGCTCGCTTGCACCAGGGGTGGCCCGCGGATAGTCATCGAGCGTCGGAGACAACTTCAGGAGGGCGCGATGCGGCTCATCCACTGGCTTGCCCTCATTCCCTTCATCGGGATGCTGATCGGTCCTGTCGTGCACAACCATGTGCACCCGTTGATCCTCGGCATGCCGTTCCCGCTCGGCTGGGTCACGGTCTGGGTCGTGCTCACGGCGGTCGTCATGGCGATCGTCTACGCGATCGATCCGGCGAACCGAGGGGACGACACGCCATGAGCGCCGCCCTGATCCTGATCGGACTGGCGGCGCTGGGCGCGCTGGTGCTCGGCGTGCTGGCGCGCAAGGGCCGCGACATGGGGCTCGAGCAATGGACCGTCGGCGGGCGCGGCTTCGGCTGGGTGTTCGTCTTCCTGCTGCTGGCGGGCGAGATCTACACCACCTTCACCTTCCTCGGCGCCTCCGGCTTCGCCTATGGGCTCGGCGCGCCGGCGTACTACATCATCGCCTACGGCTCGCTCGCCTACGTGATCGCCTATTTCCTGCTGCCGCCGATCTGGAGCTACGCCAAGTTGCACGGGCTGCACTCGCAGCCGGATTTCTTCGTGCGCAAATACGACAGCCGCGCGCTCGGTGCGCTGGTCTCGGTTGTCGACCTGGTGGCGCTGATCCCCTACCTGGTGCTGCAGCTCACCGGCCTCGGCATCATCGTGCAGGCCGCGGGCTACGGGGCGATCCCGAAGGACGCGGCGATCTGGGTGGGGGCTGCGATCGTCACCGCCTACGTGATGGTCTCCGGCATCCGCGGCTCGGCCTGGACCGCGGTGGTGAAGGACGTCCTGATCCTGTTCGTGGTGGTGTTCCTCGGCCTCTACCTGCCGATCCACCTCTACGGCGGCGTCGGCGCGATGTTCGAGAAGATCGCCGCCGCCAAGCCCGGCTTCCTGGTGTTCCATCCGACCGGCATGAGCGTCGCCTGGTTCGTCTCCACCGTGTTGCTGACCGCGCTCGGCTTCTTCATGTGGCCGCACTCCTTCGCGGCCTGCTACACGGCGCGCGACGCACGGGTGTTCCGGCGCAACGCCATCGTCCTGCCGATCTACCAGTTGATCCTTCTGTTCGTGTTCTTTGTCGGCTTCGCCGCGGTGCTGACCGTGCCGGGGCTGAAAGGCGCGGCGACCAACCTCGCGCTGTTCAAGCTGGTCACGCAGCAGTTCTCCCCGGCCGTGGTCGGCATCATCGGCGCCGCCGGCGTGTTCACCGCGCTGGTGCCGGGATCGCTGATCGCCATGACGGCCGCCACCCTGCTGTCGAAGAACCTGGTCGGGCTGATGCGTCCGGACGCCAGCGACGACCAGACGGTGGGGCTCGCCAAATGGCTGGTGCCGGTGATCATGCTGATCGCGGTCTATTTCACCATCACGGGAAGCTCCACCATCGTCACGATGCTGCTGGTCGGCTACAGCTTCGTCACGCAACTGTTCCCCACCGTCGTCGCCAGCCTGATGCCGCGCAACCCGGTCACCGCCGCCGGCGCCTTTGCGGGCATCCTGACCGGCGTGGTCGTGGCCACGGTCCTCACTTTCACGCACGCGACGATCGGCAGCCTCCTCCCCGGACTGCCGGAAGCCATCCGCGACCTCAATGTCGGCATCATCGCCCTGGCGGCAAACGTCGTCGTGCTGATCGCAGTGAGCGCCGTTACCCGCCAGCGGGCGGTGCCGGCGTAGGCGGACCGGTCCGTAAGCAAGGCCGGGGAGGCGAAGCCCCTTTCGCCTTACATGTCGACCGGCACCGAACCCGCCAGCGCCGCCGGCAAGTCCTCGGCGACCAGGCCTGGGCCCACGGCGTTGGCTGCCGCGCCGTGCCACCAGGCGGCGGCGGCGGCGGCTTCCCATGGCGGCATTCCTTGTGCGAGCAGCCCGGCGACGATGCCCGCGAGCACGTCCCCGGCGCCGGCGGTGGCGAGCCACGGCGGCGCGTTCGCGTTGATCGCGGCGCGTCCGTCGGGGGCGGCGATGATCGTGTCTGCCCCTTTCAGCAGGACCACGGCGCCGGTGCCGGTGGCTGCGGCGCGCGCGGCAGCGAGGCGGTCGGGGCCGGGGGCGCCGAAGACACGGGTGAACTCGCCGAGGTGCGGGGTCAGGACGGCGGCGCCTGCCAGGGCCTCCGGCCGGCCGGCGCAGGCGGTGAAGCTGTCGGCGTCCGCGACGACGTGCCGTCCGGCGGCCAGCAGCAGGGGCAGCGCCGCGGCGGCGGCTTCCGGACCGAGGCCGGGGCCGCAGACCCAGACCGTGCGGCGCGGATCGGCGAGCAGGGCCTGGATCGGGTCGTCCGACACGATCGTGCCGGGCGATCCGGCGCGGTAGATGGCCGCCGCGGCGGCGGGGGCCGCTATGGTGACGAGGCCGGCGCCGGCGTGGCGGGCCGCATCGGCCGCCAACCGTGTCGCGCCGGTCATGGCCGCCCCGCCCAGGATCGTGACGTGGCCGCGGGTATATTTGTGGCTGGCGGCGCCGGGGTGCGGCAGGGTCCAGAGGGCGGGGCCGTTGGCGAAGGCGGTGGGGCGGACCGATGCCAGGACCGCGGCGGGCAGGCCGATGTCGGCCAGGAGGGTTTCGCCGCAGTGGGTGCGGCCCGGCAGCAGCAGGTGGCCGGGTTTGCGGCGGAAGAAGGTGACGGTGAAGGCGGCGCGGGGGGCGAAGCCGCGCACGGCGCCGGTGGCGCCGTCGATCCCGCTCGGCACATCGATCGCGACCACGCGGGGCGCGGCGGCCAGGACCGCGGCCACCGCCGGATCCACGTCGCGCGCCAGACCGGCGCCGAATACCGCGTCGAGGACGAGGCTGGCGCGGGCGGCTTCCTCGGGCAGGAACGGCACCATCGGTCCGTGCCAACGCGCCGCTGCGGTGGCGGCGTCCGATCCGGCGCGCGGGGGTGCGAGTGCCGCCACGGCGACCGGCCAGCCCTGGTGCGCGAGCAGCCGCGCCGCCACGTAGCCGTCCCCGCCGTTGTTGCCCGGGCCGCAGAGCACCAGGGTGCGGCAGGGCGGGATCCGTGCCCGCACCGCGCGCGCCACCGCGCGCCCGGCGGCTTCCATCAGCGCCGATCCCGACATGCCGAGGCCTGGGGCGCCAAGGCCTGGGGCGCCAAGGCCTGGGGCGAGCGCATCGGCGCGCCCCATCTCGGCCGGCGTGAGCAGTTCCGGCGGGTCGTCCCGCCGCGCGCGTCCCGTGCTATCCATGCGCGGGACAATGGAACCGGAGGGAACCGTGATGGAAGACTACCAGCTCGACATTCTGGTGCAGGGCTATCCCGGCAAGTCGGTCTGCCACGGCGGGCTGGGCTGGAGCACGATCGTGCTGCTGCGCGGCAACGGCCATGTGGCGCTGATCGACGTCGGCACCTTCAGCCACCGCGCCAACCTGATCGCCGGCCTGGCGCGCCACGGGCTTTCGCCCGAGGAAGTCACCGACGTGATCCTGACCCATTCGCACCACGACCACGCGATCAACTGGGTGTTGTTCCCGAAGGCTGCGATCTGGATCGGCGCCGAGGAATTGGCGTGGTCGGTGAAGGAGCCCTGGGGCCGCACGCCGGTGCCCGAGCTTTACGTGCGCGAACTGGCCGGCTCGGCGCAGATGAAGCCGATGCGCAACGGCCAGACCGTGCTGCCCGGCCTGGTCGCCTACGATGCGCCCGGCCACACCCCAGGCCACATGATGTTCGTGTTGTCGGGTACCGAGCGCGACGTGATCTTCACCGGCGACGCGGCGAAGAACCGGGTCGAGTTGCTGACCCGCGCGGCCGACATGACGTATGATCCCGCGGTGACGGCCGGCTCGATCGAGGCGATGTGGGAGCTGTGGCGCCGCCGCCCGGGCACCTTGCTGGTCCCCGGCCACGACATGCCGATGGTGCTGGAGGACGGCAAGCCGGTGTTTGTCGGCAAGCGGGAGGCAGCGATCGTTGCGTGGTACGACGACGACCTGGAGACCACCACCCGCTTCGAACTGACCATCGCGCAATAAGGAATCGCGAGCATGCAACTCGGTGCGATGATCCCGCAGAACGACATCGGCGGCAGCGCCCCGGCGCTGCGCAGCTTTGCCGCGGCGGCGGAGGAATACGGCTACGACTACCTGCTGGCGGCGGACCATGTACTGGGGGTCAACACTGTCTCCCGCCCCGACTGGCCGCGCGACCGCAACACCTCGGCGGATTTCTTCCATGACCCGTTCGTGATGTTCGGCTTCCTGGCCGGGGTGACGAAGCTCGGCTTCGCCACCGGCGTGCTGATCCTGGCGCAGCGCCAGGCGGTGCTGGCGGCGAAGCAGGCAGCGTCGCTGGCCGTGCTGTGTGACGGGCGATTCCGTTTCGGCGTCGGCGTGGGCTGGAACCCGGTGGAGTTCACCGGGCTGAACGAGAACTTCCACAACCGCGGCAGGCGCTCGGAAGAGCAGGTGCAGGTGATGCAGGCGCTGTGGGCGTCGCCGCATGTGGATTTCACCGGCAAGTGGCATCGCATCGAGGATGCCGGCATCAACCCGCTGCCGCCTGGCGGTCGTGTGCCGGTATGGTTCGGCGGGCATCACGAGAACACGTTGCGCCGGATCGCCAAATGGGGTGACGGCTGGATGATGCTGGCGCATCCCGCCGGCGCCGAGGCGCAGGCCGCGTTCGACACGTTACGCCGGTTGACCGAGGCCGAGGGGCGTGATCCCGGGGCGATCGGCATCGAGATCTGGACTTCCACCGGCAACGGGGCGGAAGCGGACTGGCGGCAGGAGCTGCTGTTCTGGAAGCGTGCCGGGGTGAGCCATGTGACGGTGGCGAGCACGCACGGCCGCGGCGGGCACGCGCGCATCGCCGGGCGGACCCTGGCCGACCATATCGACGCCCTGCGCCGCTATCAGGCGGCGGTGGCCGACCTGCTGTAGCGCCGCGCGAGACTCCACGCCGGTCTGCCCGCGATTCGGGCAAATGCCGTGATTTGGCGCGGCGATCGGCGGAGCTACCCCCGGCGCCGGGGCTGATACCCTCTGGAATGCCCTGGCACGCGGCTTGCGTTGGTCATCACAAGCGCGGGAGGCCGCGCTTGTGCCCCGGGGAGGCAGCCGTCGTCGGCCCCGGTGCGCCAACAGACAGCTGGGGAGCTCCGCATGTCATCCGATGGCTACACTCTGGGCCGCCGCAGTCTCGGCCTGCTCGGCGCGGGGCTCGCCGCCGCCGCAGCCGGCCTGCCCGCCGTGCCGTCGCTCATTTCCGAAGCCAAAGCCGCGCCGGCGCCCGAGACCGGACCGATCAAGATCGGCATCCTGCATTCGCTCTCCGGCACCATGGCCATCAGCGAGGCGCCGCTGAAGGACGTGATGCTGATGCTGATCGCCGAGCAGAACAAGAAGGGCGGCGTGATGGGCCGGCCGCTCGAGGCCGTGGTGGTCGATCCGGCCTCGAACTGGCCTCTGTTCGCCGAGAAGGCGCGGCAATTGCTGTCGGTGGACAAGGTCTCGGCGGTGTTCGGCTGCTGGACCTCGGTTTCCCGCAAGTCGGTGTTGCCGGTGTTCGAGCAGCTCGACGGCATCCTGTTCTACCCGGTCCAGTACGAGGGCCAGGAGTGCAGCCGCAACATCTTCTACACCGGTGCGGCGCCGAACCAGCAGGCGATCCCGGCGGTCGACTACTTCATGAACCAGGTGGGCGTGAAGCGCTGGGTGCTGGCCGGCACCGACTACGTCTATCCGCGCACCACCAACAAGATCCTGGAAGCCTACCTGAAGTCGAAGGGCGTGAAGCCCGCCGACATCATGATCAACTACACGCCGTTCGGCTATTCGGACTGGCAGGCGAACGTCGCCAAGATCAAGGCCTTCGGTTCGGCCGGGAAGAAGACCGGCGTCGTGTCCACCATCAACGGCGATGCCAACGTGCCGTTCTACAAGGAGCTCGGGAACCAGGGGATCAAGGCGACCGATATCCCGGTGGTCGCGTTCAGCGTCGGCGAGCAGGAGCTGGCCGGGCTGAACACCGCCCCGCTGGTCGGCCAGCTCGCGGCTTGGAATTATTTCGAGAGCGTTGATACCCCTGCCAACAAGGAAACGGTCGCGGCGTTCAAGGCGTTCACGAAGAACGACAAGCGCGTGTTCAACGACCCGATGGAGGCGCACTACATCGGCTTCAACATGTGGGTGAAGGCGGTCGAGAAGGCCGGCACCACCAAGCCCGACGCGGTCATCGACGCCATGATCGGCGTGGCGCACCCGAACCTGACCGGCGATTACGCCACCATGATGCCGAACCACCACCTGACCAAGCCGGTGCTGATCGGCGAAGTGCAGGCGAACGGCCAGTTCAACGTGGTCTGGCAGACTTCCGGCCTGGTGGTCGCGCAGCCGTGGTCGCCCTATCTGCCGGAGTTGAAGAACCTGATCGGCGACTGGCTGCCGCCGATGTCCTGCGGCAACTACGACGTGGTGGCCGGCAAATGCCTCGGCAAGCGCAAGGCGTGATCCCAGGCATGGCACCGCGGCGCCGGGGGGCGGTTCGTCCCCCTGGCGTTGCCTGCCGGCCGTGCTGGCGCTGTTGCTGCTGTTCCTGCCACGTGCCTTCGCCGCCGGCGATCCGTTCGCCGATCTGGCGTCGACCAATATCGATACCGTGGCCCGCGGCATCCGCGAACTCGCGGTGTCCGGCAGCCCGCGCGCGAAGCCGGTGATGGCGGCGCTGGAGGCCGGCAAACTCGTCGCCTGGCGCTGGCCGCGGCCGGATGCGCCGCTGTTCATTCGCACCTCCAACGGCTACGTCGATGCGCGCACCGGTGCGCCGGTGGCCGACCCGCCGATGCCGGTGAACCTGCGGCCGGTGATCCTGAACGACACGGTGCGCGCGGCGATCGAAACCGCCGCCGGCGTGCTCGATCTGTTTTCCCCGCAGGCGGCCAGGCGTCGCGCCGCCGCGGAGGCGCTGTTGCAGGCCGCCGATCCCGGCGCCCTGCCGACGATCCAACGCGCGCTGGCGCAGGAGAAGAACGCCGGCGTCGCCCGCGTGCTGCGCGAAGCGCGCGCCGCGGCGGAGCTGAAATCCACCACCGCCGGCATCCCCGACCGGCTGGCCGCGATCAAGGTGCTCGCCGCGCGGGAAGATCTGTCCAGCCGCAACCTGCTTGCGTCGCTGCAAGGCGAGCCGCCGGCGGTGGCCGCGGCGACGACCGCGGCGATCGCGCAGATCGACCGGCAGTTGCAGATGTGGCAACTGGTGGAGGACATCTATTACGGCATCTCGCTCGGCGCGGTGCTGCTGCTCGCCGCCACCGGGCTTGCCATCACCTTCGGCGTGATGGGCGTCATCAACATGGCGCATGGCGAGATGGTGATGATCGGCGCCTACACGACCTTCGTCGTGCAGCAGGCGATCGCCGCCGCCGCCCCGGCCCTGAACGAATACGGGCTGCTGTTCTCGGTGCCGGCGGCCTTCCTGGTCGCCGGCGCGCTGGGGGTGGTGATCGAGCGCACGTTGATCCGCTTTCTGTACGGCCGGCCGCTGGAGACCTTGCTGGCCACCTGGGGGCTCAGCCTCGTGCTGCAGCAGGCGGTGCGCAGCATCTTCGGCGCGACCAACCAGGATGTGTCCTCGCCGGCTTGGATGAGCGGGTTCGTGAAGCTGGGCGGGCTGACCCTGACGGTGAACCGGCTCTGGATCATCCTGTTCGCGCTGCTGGTGCTGGCGGCGCTGATGGCGGTGCTGCGCTGGGGCGGGCTGGGACGGTCGATCCGCGCGGTGACGCAGAACCGGCGCATGGCTGCGGCGATGGGCATCCGCACGCCGTGGATCGACGCCATGACCTTCGGCCTGGGGTCGGGGATCGCCGGGATGGCGGGCGTGGCCTTGAGCCAGATCGACAACGTTTCGCCCAACCTCGGGCAGAGCTACATCATCGACAGCTTCATCGTGGTGGTGGTGGGCGGCGTCGGCAATCTGTGGGGCACGTTGTTCGGCGCGATGATCCTGGGTGTGGTCGATAAATTCGTCGAGCCCTTCGCCGGCGCGGTGCTGGGCAAGATCATCGTGCTGGTGCTGCTGATCCTGTTCATCCAGCGCCGGCCGCGCGGGCTGTTCCCGCTCAAGGGCCGCGCGGTGGAGGCGTGATGCGCGAGCCCGTCATCACCCTGACCTGCGTGCTGGGCGGGGCGGCGCTGCTCGCGGTGCTGAACCTGGCGGTGCCGGAGACCGGTGCGCTGCATGTGTCCAGCTTCGTGATCGGGCTCACCGGGAAATACCTGTGCTACGCGATCCTGGCGCTGGCGGTCGATCTGGTGTGGGGCTACGCGGGCATCCTGACCTTGGGGCACGCGGCGTTCTTCGCGTTGGGCGGCTACGCGATGGGCATGTACCTGATGCGGGAGATCGGCGCGCGCGGCGTCTATGCCAATCCGCTGCTGCCGGATTTCATGGTGTTCCTGGGCTGGAAGCACCTGCCCTGGTACTGGTTCGGATTCGATCACATCGGCGTCGCGCTGATCGCGGCGATGGTGGTGCCGGCGATACTGGCCGGCGTGTTCGGCTGGCTCACGTTCCGCTCCCGCGTGTCGGGCGTCTATCTGTCGATCATCACCCAGGCGCTGACCTACGCGCTGATGCTGGCGTTCTTCCGCAACGAGATGGGGTTCGGCGGCAACAACGGCATGACCGACTTCAAGGACATCGCGGGCTTCCCGATCGGCCGGGACGGCACGACGGTCGGGCTGATGCTGGTCACCGCGGTGGTGCTGGCGGCGGCGTATCTGCTGTCGCGCGCGCTGGTGCATCTCGCGTTACGGCAAGGTGCTGATCGCGGTGCGCGATACCGAATCGCGCACCCGCTTCCTGGGCTACCGGCCGGAGCACTACAAGCTGGTCGTGTGGGTGATCTCCGCGGTGCTGGCCGGGATCGGCGGGGCGCTGTATGTGCCGCAGGTCGGCATCATCAACCCGTCGGAATTCGCGCCGGCCAATTCGATCGAGGCGGTGATCTGGGTCGCGGTCGGCGGGCGCGGCACGCTTGTCGGGCGCGATTCTGGGCGCGGTGCTGGTGAACCTCGGCAAGACCTGGCTGACCGGCGCGTTGCCGGAGGTCTGGCTGTTTGCGCTCGGCGGGTTGTTCATCGTCGTCACCCTGTTCCTGCCGCGCGGGCTGATCGGGCTGGCCGCGCGCCGGCGCAGGCGCGACGCCCCGACACCGGCCGCAGTGGCGGCGGCACGCGAGGTGACGGGCTGATGGACGGCACGCTGCTCTATCTCGACGGCGTCACGGTGTCAGCTTCGACGGCTTCCGCGCGCTGAACGACTTGTCGCTGGTGCTGGAACCGGGCGAGATGCGCGCGGTGATCGGCCCCAACGGCGCCGGCAAGACGACGATGATGGACGTCATCACCGGCAAGACGCGGCCCGATACCGGACGCGTGGTGTTCGGCGCCGACACCGATCTGACGCAACTCGACGAGCCGGCGATCGCCGCGCTCGGCATCGGGCGCAAGTTCCAGAAGCCGACCGTGTTCGAGCCGCTGTCGGTGTGGGACAACCTGCTGCTGGCGCTGGCCGGCGATCGCCGCCCGCGCTTCACGCTGTGGGCACGCGAGACGCGCCGGAGAACGCGAACGGATCGAGGCGATCCTGGTCACCACCCGGCTTGACCGAGCATCGCGCACCGCCGCGCCGCCGACCTGTCGCACGGGCAGAAGCAGTGGCTGGAGATCGGCATGCTGCTGGCGCAGGAGCCGCGCCTGCTGCTGGTGGACGAGCCGGTGGCCGGCATGACCGACGCCGAGACCGAGCAGACCGCCGAGCTGCTGCGCGAGATCAACAAGACCCGCAGCGTGGTGGTGGTGGAGCACGACATGGCCTTCGTGCGCGCGCTGGGCGTGAAGGTGACGGTGCTGCACGAGGGCTCGGTGCTGTCGGAAGGCTCGATCGACCACGTGAGCGAGGATCCGCGCGTGATCGAAGTGTATCTGGGGCGCTGACGATGCTGGAAGTCGACAACGTCGATCTGCACTACGGCGCGGCGATCGCGCTGCGCCAGGTGTCGATCACCGCGGCAGCCGGGCGCGGTGACCTGCCTGCTCGGCCGCAACGGCGTCGGCAAGACCAGCCTGCTGCGCGCGATCGTCGGCGCGCACCCGATCAGCCGCGGGCGCGATCCGCTGGGAAGGCGCACGACATCACCCGCCTGCCGATCTACGAGCGCGCGCGGCGCGGCATCGCCTGGGTGCCGCAGGGGCGCGACATCTTCCCGCTGCTGACGGTGCGGGAGAACCTGGAGACCGGCTTCGCCGTGCTGCCGCGCGGCGCAGCGCCGGGTGCCGGACGAGATCTTCGAGCTGTTCCCGGTGCTGAAGACCATGCTGCGCCGGCGCGGCGGCGATCTGTCGGGCGGCCAGCAGCAGCAGCTCGCGATCGCGCGCGCGCTGGTGATGCAGCCCCGCCTGCTGGTGCTGGACGAGCCGACCGAGGGCATCCAGCCCAGCATCATCAAGGACATCGGCCGGGTGATCGCGCTGTTGCGCGGCGCGCGGCGACATGGCCATCCTGCTGGTCGAGCAGTATTTCGACTTCGCCCGGGAGCTGGCGCAGACGCATCGCGGTGATGGACCGCGGCGACATCGTGCTGTCCGGACGGCAGGGAGGAGCTGGACGAAGCCGATGTTCGACGCCGTCTCTCCGTCTGATGCCGCCCCGACGCCTGCAACGCGCCGCGCGGCGCGCTGGACGTGAGCCTGCGCCGGCGCGGGCGAGGCAACCGTGCTCGCCGGACTGCGCCAGGACGGCTGCCTGAAGGCGCGCTTTCCGCGCGGCGGTGCGGCGGGATGGCGCGACGTGGTGACGCTGAACAGCTCGGGCGGCATCGCCGGCGGCGATCGGCTGGACAGCTGCATTTCGGCGTGCGACCGGGTGCGCGCGCCTGCCTGGCCGCGCAGGCGGCGGAGCGGTTCTATCGTGCGCTGCCGGACAGCGCGCCGGCGCGGGTGCGCACGCAAGCATCGCGGTGGAGCCGGGCGCGGCGGCGGAGTGGCTGCCGCAGGAGACCATCCTGTTCGACGGCGCGCGCTGGATCGCCGGCTGGAGGTGGAGCTGTGCCGCGGACGGCTGGTTCCTCGGCGTGGAATCCCTGGTGTTCGGCCGCGCCGCCATGGGCGAGCGCTGCGTCAGCGGGCATCGCTGCGCGACCTGATCCGGGTGCGCCGCGCGCGGGCGGCTGCTGCTGCACGATGCGGTGCGGCTGGAGGGCGACGTGGCCGCCACCCTGCGCCCGCCCCGCGATCGCCGCCGGCGCGCGCGCGGTGGCGACGATCGTGCACGTGGCGCCGGACGCCGGAGGCACGCGACTGGCCCGCCGTCCGCGACTGGCGCTGGAGGGGCGGCCGGACGCCGGCGCCAGCGCCTGGGATGGGATGCTGCTCGCCCGCATTCTGGCGGCGGATGGCGCGACGCTTGCGCCGGCTGGTCACCGCGGCCTTGCGCGGTGCTGCGCGGCGACGCGCGCCTGCCGCGCGTATGGCTGCTGCTGAGCAGGAAGGACCACGCATGAACCTGACGCCGCGCGAGAAGGACAAGCTGCTGATCGCCATGGCCGCGATCGTCGCGCGTCGGCGGCTGGAACGCGGGGTGAAGCTGAACTACCCCGAAGCGGTGGCGCTGATCACCGATTTCGTGGTGGAAGGCGCGCGCGACGGGCGCAGCGTGGCGGATCTGATGGAGGCCGGCGGCCACGGTGCTGACCCGCGACCAGGTGATGGAAGGGGTCGCGGAGATGATCCACGACGTGCAGGTGGAAGCGACGTTCCCCGACGGCACCAAACTGGTCACCGTGCATGAGCCGATCCGATGATTCCCCCTCCCCTGCGGGAGGGGGCCGGGGGGAGGGGGCAAACCGCGAGAACGCGCGTCATTGTCCGCCGCCAACCGAACTCTCAGGGCCCCGTGGCCACCTGCCGAATGCGTTCCAGCACCCCGTCCAAATTCCCGCCCACGTCATCGCTCCAGAACCGCAGCACACGCAAGCCTTGCGCGCGCATCCAGCGATCCCGGGCGGCGTCGGCGGCGGGATCCGTGTGCGTGGCCCCGTCGATCTCCACCACCAGGCGGGCCGAGGGGCAGAAGAAGTCCGCGATATACGGCCCGATCGGCGCCTGGCGGCGGAATTTCAGCCCGTCGATCTGCCTGGTGCGCAATGCGCGCCACAGCATCGCTTCCCCGCGCGTGGGTTCGCGGCGCATGGTGCGAGCACGGTCCAGCCGACGGGGGCGCGTGCCCCCTCCCCCCGGCCCCCTCCCGCAAGGGGAGGGGGAGCGCAGCGTGCGATCTTGTTCCATTCGGCCATCCTGCCTGGGGCCGGTGAAGAAAAAACCAAGGCGTCACGGCGAGGAATCGCATCATGATCCCCGGCGAAATCCTCCCCGCTTCCGGCGACATCGACCTCAACGCCGGCCTGCCCCGCACCACGCTGACCGTCGCCAACACCGGCGACCGCCCGATCCAGGTCGGCAGCCACTACCATTTCGCCGAAACCAACCCGACGCTCACGTTCGACCGCGCCGCCGCGCGCGGCCAGCGGCTCGACATCGCCGCCGGCACCGCGGTCCGTTTCGAACCCGGCCAGACCCGCGAGGTCACGCTGATCCCCTATCGCGGCAGCGCGCGTCGTGCACGGCTTCCGCGGCGCCGTCATGGGAGCCCTCGACTGATGGCCCGCATCCCCCGCGCCGCCTATGCCGACATGTTCGGCCCCACCACCGGGCGACCGCGTGCGCCTGGCCGACACCGATCTGTTCGTCGAGGTCGAACGCGACTTGCACCACCTACGGCGAGGAGGTGAAATTCGGCGGCGGCAAGGTGATCCGCGACGGCATGGGCCAGTCGCAGGCCTCGCAGGCGGAGGGCGCGGTCGATACCGTCATCACCAACGCGCTGATCATCGACCACTGGGGCATCGTCAAGGCCGACGTCGGCATCAGCAACGGCCGCATCGCCGCGATCGGCAAGGCGGGCAACCCCGACATCCAGCCCGGCGTCGACCATCATCATCGGCCCGGGCACCGAGATCATCGCCGGCGAGGGCAAGATCCTCACCGCCGGCGGCATCGACGCGCATATCCATTTCATCTGCCCGCAACAGATCGAGGAAGCGCTCGCCTCCGGCGTCACCACCCTGGTCGGCGGCGGCACCGGCCCGGCCACCGGCACCGCGGCGACCACCTGCACGCCCGGCCCGTGGCATCTCGCGCGCATGCTGCAGGCGGCGGAAGGCCTGCCGGTGAACCTCGCGCTTCGCCGGCAAGGGCAACGCCTCGCGCCCCGCCGCGCTGGAGGAAATGATCCGCGCCGGCGCCTGCGCCCTGAAGCTGCACGAGGACTGGGGCACCACGCCGGCGGCGATCGACTGCTGCCTGTCGGTCGGCGGACCGTTACGACGTGCAGGTGATGATCCACACCGACACGCTGAACGAATCGGGCTTCGTCGAAGACACCATCGCCGCCTTCAAGGGCCGCACCATCCACGCCTTCCACACCGAGGGCGCCGGCGGCGGCCACGCGCCCGACATCATCAAGGTCGCCGGCCTGCCCAACGTGCTGCCCAGCTCCACCAACCCGACGCGGCCCTACACGGTCGAACACGCTCGACGAGCATCTCGACATGCTGATGGTCTGCCACCACCTGGACCCGAACATTCCCGAGGACGTCGCCTTCGCCGAAAGCCGCATCCGCCGCGAGACCATCGCCGCGGAGGACATCCTGCACGACCTCGGCGCGCTGTCGATGATGTCGTCGGACAGCCAGGCGATGGGCCGGGTCGGCGAGGTGATCATCCGCACCTGGCAGACCGCGCACAAGATGAAGACGCAGCGCGGCGCCTTGCCCGGCGACGGCGCGGCACGACAACGCGCGGGTGAAGCGCTACGTCGCCAAATACACCATCAATCCGGCGATCGCGCAGGGCCTGGCGCGCGAGGTCGGCTCGATCGAGGCCGGCAAGCTGGCCGATCTCGTGCTGTGGTCGCCGGCGTTCTTCGGCGTGAAGCCCGATCTGGTGCTGAAGGGCGGCAGCATCGCCTGCGCGGCGATGGGCGATCCCAACGCCTCGATCCCGACGCCGCAGCCGGTGCACTACCGGCCGATGTTCGCGCTTTCGGGCGCGCACTGGCGGAGAGCTGCGTCACTTTCGTCTCCGCCGCGGCGCTGGACGCCGAGATCGGCCGCAGGCTGCGGCCTGTCGCGCCGGCTGGTCGCCGTCGCCGACACGCGCGGGGGCATCGGCAAGCGCATCGATGATCCACAACGACGCGACACCGGTGATCGAGGTCGACCCGGAAACCTACGAGGTGCGCGCCGACGGCGTGCTGCTGACCTGCGAACCCGCCACCGTGCTGCCGATGGCGCAGCGCTACTTCCTGTTCTGATGCGCGCGCATCGCGTCCTGCCGGCCGGCGGCTGGGACCCGGCACGGGAAGCCGATCAGCGTGCTGCTCGATTTCGACCGGCGCCACCGCCGCCGCATCACCGCTGCACACCGAAGCGGGGCAGCGACCTGCTGCTCGACCTGCCGCAGGCGGCGCGGCTGCGCGACGGCGACGGGCTGGCGCTGGACGACGGCGGCGTCGTGCGGGTGCACGCGCGCCGCGAGCCGCTGCTGGAACTGACCACGCGCACGACGCGGCGAGCTGGCACGCCTCGCCTGGCATCTCGGCAACCGCCATCTGCCGGTGCAGGTGCTGGACGACCGCGTTGCGCATCCGGGCCGATCACGTGATCGCCGACATGGTCGAAGCACTCGGCGGCACGGTGCGGCGCATCGATGGCGCCGTTCGATCCCGAATCCGGCGCCTATGCCGGCGGCACCATCACGCACCACGACCATGACCACCAGCACTGACAGCGGTGCGCCTGCTGCGCCTGCTCGCCTGGCTCTCCCCCGGCTTTCCGACCGGCGCCTTCGCCTGCTCGCACGGGCTGGAATGGGCGGTCGAGGCCGGCGACGTCATCGACGAGGCCAGCCTGCATGGCCTGGCTCGACGACGTACTGCGCCCATGGCACGGGTCGCACGGAGGCCATCCTGCTGCGCCACGCCCACCGCGCCGCGCATGATCCCGAGCGTCTGCGAAGCCCTCGCCGACCTCGCCCGCGCCACCGCACCCGCCGCGCGAACGCCGCAGCGAAACGACCGACCACGGCACCGCCTTCGCCGCCGCCGCGGCACCCTGGTCGCCGCCCGCCCCTGCCGCAGGCGCCGCCGTATCCGGTCGCGGTCGGCGCGCTCGCCGGTGCGCATGGGATCGACGAGGACGCCACCATCGCCGCCGCCCTGCAGGCCTTCGCCGCCAACCTGATCTCCGCCGCCGTGCGTCTGGTGCCGCTCGGCCAGTCCGCCGGGCTGCGCGTGCTCGCCGCGCTCGAACCCACGATCCGCCACGTGACCGACGCCACGCGCATCGCCGCGCCCGGACGACATCGGCGGCTGCGCCTTCCGCTCCGACCTCGCCGCCATGCGCCACGAAACCCAGTACACGAGGCTGTTCCGCTCATGACCCATCCCACACGGCCCGCTCCGCGTCGGCATCGGCGGCCCGGTCGGCTCCGGCAAGACCGCGCTGATGGACGCGCTGTGCAAGCAGTTCCGCGCCCGCTACGACATCGCCGCCATCACCAACGACATCTACACCAAGGAGGACGCGGAGTTCCTGACCCGCGCCGGCTCGCTGCCGCCCGAACGCATCCTGGGGATCGAGACCGGCGGCTGCCCGCACACCGCGATCCGCGAGGACGCCTCGATCAACCTCGCCGGCGTCGCCGAGCTGCAGCGGCGCTTCCCCGGCGCTCGACCTGATCCTGATCGAAAGCGGCGGCGACAACCTCGCCGCCACCTTCAGCCCGGAGCTGGCCGACCTGACGATCTACGTCATCGACGTCTCCGCCGGCGACAAGATCCCGCGCAAGGGCGGGCCGGGCATCACCCGCAGCGACCTGCTGGTGATCAACAAGATCGACCTCGCGCCGCATGTCGGCGCCAGCCTGGAGGTGATGGACCGCGACGCGCGGCGGATGCGCGGCGAGCGGCCGTTCGTGTTCGCCAACGTCCGCGCCGGTCAGGGGGTGGCGGAGATCGCCGGCTTCGTCGCGCGCGCCGGCGGCCTCACGGCGTCGCCGCCGGCAGGGTGAACGAGAACACCGTCCCGCCCCCCGGGTTCGGGCTCATCCACAGCCGGCCGTTGTGCGCTTCCACGATGCCGCGGCAGATCGAGAGTCCGATCCCCATGCCCTCGGGCTTGCTGGTGACGAAGGGCTGGAACAATTGCGCAGCCACCTCCGCCGGCATGCCCGTGCCGCTGTCGGCCACGGCGATGCGCAGCATGCCGTCCTGCCGCGCGGCCGACAGCGCAAGCTCTCGCCGCGGGCTGTCCGTCATCGCCTCGATGCCGTTGCGGATCAGGTTGAGCAGCACCTGCTGCACCTGCACCCGGTCGGCCAGGACTGGCGGCAGATCGGGCGGCAGGTCGAGGTGCACGCGCACCGCGGCTTCCCGGGCGCCGACCAGCGCCAGGGCGCAGGCTTCCTCGACCAGCGGCGCCAGGGGTTCGGGACGCAGAACCACCTCACCGCCGGCGACGAAGCTGCGCAGCGCGCGGATGATCTCGCCGGCCCGGTGGGTTTGCGCGCGCGCCTGCGCCACCGCCTCGCGCACCCGGGCCGGGACGGGTGCCGCCTCGGCAAGCAGGCGATCGGCCGCGCCGAGGTAGCTGGCGATGGCGGTGAGCGGCTGGTTCAGCTCATGCGCCAGGGCCGCCGCCATCTGACCCATGGCACGTAGCCGGGTGACTTGTGCCAGGCGCTGTTGCAGCTCCTGCATCCGCGCCCGGCTCTGCTGCGTCTCGGTCAGGTCGCGGATGAAGCCGGTGAAGACGGTCCGTTTGCCGACCTTCGCCTCGCCCACCGCAAGTTCCATGGGGAAGGTGCTGCCGTCCTTCCGCAGCCCCACCACCACCCGGCCGATGCCGATGATGCGGCGTTCCCCGGTCGCCTGATAGCGGCGCAGGTAGCCGTCGTGCTGCTCGCGGTAGGGCGAGGGCATCAGCAGGCTGACGTTGCGCCCGAGCAACTCGGCCTCGGTCCAGCCGAACTGGCGTTCGGCGGCGCGCGAGAACTGCTCGATCCGCCCGGCCACGTCGATGACGACCATCGCATCCGGCACGGTGTCGAGGATCGAGCGCAGCAGGGTCGCCCGTTCGTGGGCGGACGGCGTGTCCAGCGACCGGCGGCTCATCCGGCGGCCTGAACCAGCCGCACGAGGTCGGGCAGGCTCTGCACCCCGAGCTTTTCCATCACCCGGCCGCGGTGCACCTCGATCGTGCGCGGGCTGGCGCCCAGGGTCTGGGCGATCACCTTGGTCGGGTGCCCGGCCACCAGCTCGAGCAGCACCTCGTGTTCCCGCGGCGTCAGGCTGGCGAGCAGCGCGCCGGCCGCCGCAGCGGCGGCGGCCGCCTCGACCATGCGCCGCTGCGCTGCCACCGCCTGGCCCACCGCCGCGAGCAGTTGCGCTTCGGTGAATGGCTTCTGCAGGAAGTCTACGGCGCCAGCCTTCATCGCCTGCACCACGAGCGGCACGTCCCCGTGTCCGGTCATCACCACGACGGTGAAGTGCAGGCCAAGCTCCCCGAGCCGGCGCTGCAGTCCCAGCCCGTCGAGCCCGGGCATCCGCACGTCCGTCAGCATGCAGCCCGGGGCGAGTTCGTCGGCGGCGGCCAGCACGTCTTCCGCCGAAGCATGCGCACGTACCTCGAACCCTGCGGATTCCAACAGGAAAGCCAGCGACTCGCGCACGGCGCCATCGTCATCGACGACGTGCACGACGCCGCCCGCACCGGGGGACGCGGCCCCCGGGGACATGGCTCCCAGGGATACGACCCCGCAGGCTACGGGATTTTCCGTACGCAGCGCCCCGAATTCCGCCGCCTCCGCCGGCTGGCTAGAGAAGCGGTCGGAGACTGCAAGCAGGCCAGGAGGGTTAGATGTTCGCTTCATCGCTGACGACCGGGACCAATCATCGTACCGGCACGGCCTATCCGGGCCTGATGGCCCGCGAGCCCCGCGCGACCACGATGGCTGCACGCGGACCCGCGGCCGACCCCCTGGCAACCCTGGCCGCCACCGCGACGACAGTGAGTATGGACAAGGAGCAGACCATTTATGCCGAGGGCAGCCCCGCCGAATTCTGCTTCCGGATTGTCTGCGGATGCGTGCGGATGGTCAAGCTGATGGAGGACGGTCGCCGCCAGGTGGTGGAGTTCCTGCTACCCGGTGACCTGCTGGGGCTCGACACGCTCGGCACCTACGACCTGAGCGCCGAGGCGGTCAGCCCTGTGGTGCTGCACCGCTACCGGCGTGGGGCGGTGGAACGGCTGGCCGACAGTGATCCGGCCATCGCCCGCCGGCTGCGCGTATTGAGCGCGGCTGGCCTGCGCGCCGCGTGGGAACGGATGATGCTGCTCGGGCGCAAGACCGCGGTGGAGCGTATCGCGAGCTTCCTGCTGGAAATGACCGACCGCGTGCCGGGCGGCGGGCGGGATCTCGTGGTGCTGCCGATGGGCCGCCTCGATATCGCTGACCATCTGGGTCTCACCATGGAGACGGTCTGCCGCGTGCTGAGCAGCCTGCGGCAGGAGGGTACGATCGGCATGGACCGGTCGGTGAACGGGGCTCAGGTGACGATCCGCGACCCGGCGGGGCTGCAGGCGCTGGCCTGCGCGTCCCGGCACTGAGCGCCGGGCAGTCCGGATGCGAGCCGGATGCACCCGCCGCCGCCCTCATCTGCCGCGCAGGTCTATCTTTGGACTGGAATCGGCACCTCTGCCGGCGCCGCGCCGCGACGGCGGAGGCGCGCCCCGAAGAACGCCTCCCGCCCGCGTTCCTCCTGCAATAGCCGCGCACGCACGGCCAGCAGATCCTTGCGTGCCACCAGTCCTACCAGCCGCCCGTCGGCGGGCCGCACCACCGGCACGCGCCCCAGGTCGTGGTCCACCATCCGGTTCACCAGGGCCGTCACCGTCTCGTCCGGAGCGGCGGTGACCAGCGGCTGGCCGCCCAGCGCCTCGGCGAGCGACAGGGTATGGTGCGCCGGCGTGCCGATGACGTGCAGCGCGTCGGCGCGACTTGCCATCGCCACCGGACGGCCTGCCGGATCCAGCACCGGATACGCCTTGTGGCGCGGCGTGCCGTCGGTGAAGAACGCCGCCATCTCGCCGAGGGTCATCGTTGCGGGGAGCGTATCGACCGGGCACACCATCACATCGCCGACCCGGGCCAGATCGAACGGATCGACGCTGTATTCGCGTACGATGTGATGGCCGCGGCGGGCCACCTTCTCGGTCAGGATGGAGCGCTTCAGCGCCAGCACCGTGAAGGCGGTGCTGGCGCCGCAGGCAGCGAGCAGCGGCACGCTCAGCGCCGCGTCGCCGGTCAGTTCGACCGCGAACATCATCGCCGTGAGCGGCGCGCGCATCGTGCCCCCCATGGTGGCGGCCATGCCGATCAGCGCCCAGTCGCCCGGCGAGGCGTGCGGCAGCACGAGGCCGATCACCGCCCCGGCGCAGCCGCCCATGATGAGCAGCGGCGCCAGCACCCCGCCCGATGTGCCGGAGCCGAGCGCCACCGCCCAGATCACCGCCTTCACCGCGAGCAGCCGCAGGCTGCCGCCGGCGGTCATGTGTCCATGCAGCAAGGCGTCGATATAGACATAGCCGACCCCGAGCGCGCGCGGATCGACCAGCCCGCCCACGCCCACCACCAGCCCGCCGACCAGCGGCCACCACATCCAATGGATCGGCAGCTTCAGGAACAGGTCCTCCGCCCCGTAGACCATGGCAGTGAGCAGGCCGGCGAGCGCGCCGCAGAGCAGCCCGAGCCCCACGCAGGTGAGCAGCATGAGCGGATCGAGCGGCATCCCGCCGTGATGCGGAAACAGCGGCCCGACCGGCAGCACGATGCCGCGCGCCACCGCGGCCGTCATGCAGGCCACCAGCACCGGGATGAAGCTGCGCGGCTTCCATTCGAACAGGAGCAGTTCGACCGCGAGCAGCACCGCCGCGATCGGGGTGGCGAAGACCGCCGTCATGCCGGCCGAGGCGCCGGCCACCAGCAAGGTCTTCCGCTCGGCGCCGGTCATGTGGAAGCACTGCGCGAACAGCGAGCCGAGCGCGCCGCCGGTCATGATGATCGGCCCCTCGGCGCCGAACGGCCCGCCGGTGCCGATCGCGATGGCCGAGGCCAGCGGCTTGAAGAACGCCACCCGGACGTCGATCCGGCTCTGCCCGATCAGGATCGCCTCCAACGCCTCGGGGATGCCGTGGCCGCGGATCTTCTCGGAGCCGAAGCGGGCCATCAGCCCGATGATGAGCGAGCCCACGATCGGCACCAGGACCGACCAGGCGCCCAGCCGGTCGAGCGAGATCAGGATGCCGTGCCGCGTGGAGAACGTCCCGAAATAGGCGAGCCCGGTGACCAGCGCGATCAGGTGGAGCAGCACCCAGGCGGCGGCAACCCCGAACAAGCCGACCGGGATGGCCATCGCGGCCAGAACCAGCACCCGGGGCCGGGTGGTGAAATCGCCGGACGCCGCAACGCCGGCCCGCGGCAGGGTAACGCCGTGCATGGTACGTTCTTTCCTGTCAGCTCTGCGGCGGCATATATATCGTGACACGACATTTCGCCACCCCCGACCCCGGTTGCGGCTGGCGCCGTGGCGACGGAAGATGTTCCCGCCGCGACCGGGAGCGCTTGAAGCCCGGCATCGCCGTCAGCCGGCGTCGCCCGAAGATCGGCACCACATGAAAACCGACATCGCTTGAAGGGAAGGGTCCGATGGAGGTTCGCAAGGAGCATCAGATCCACTTCTGGTACGTGGTCGCCGCCCTGCTCGCGGTGATCCTGATCCAGAACGTGATCGCGCTCGCCCCCACGACCGAGATTCCGTACAGCACGTTCCAGGACCTGGTGGCCCGTCATCAGGTGAAGGACCTCGTGATCGGCGATCACGAGATCACCGGCACCTACGTGCACCCGCCGGCGGGCAAGCCCGACCAGTTCAGCACCTTCCGGGTCGATCCGCGGCTGGCCGGGGACCTGGCGAAATCCGGCGTGAGCTATTCCGGCGCGCCCGGACCCGGACCGCTCGCCACCCTGCTCGCCTGGATCGTGCCCGCGGCGGGCTTCGTGCTGTTGTGGATGTTCCTGATCCGCCCGATGGCCGGCGGCGCCGGCGGGCTCATGAGCGTGGGCCAGAGCAAGGCGCGCATCTATGTCGAGAACGACGTCAAGGTGACCTTCGCCGACGTCGCCGGCGTCGACGAGGCGAAGGACGAGCTGAAGGAGATCGTGACGTTCCTGAAGGACCCGGAGCGCTACGGCCGCCTCGGCGCGCATATCCCGCGCGGCATCCTGCTGGTTGGCCCGCCCGGCACCGGCAAGACCCTGCTCGCCCGCGCCGTGGCCGGGGAGGCCGGGGTGCCGTTCTTCTCCATCTCCGGCTCCGAATTCGTCGAGATGTTCGTGGGCGTCGGCGCGGCACGGGTGCGCGACCTGTTCGCCAAGGCGCGCGAGCAGGCGCCGGCGATCGTGTTCATCGACGAGCTGGACGCGCTCGGCCGGATGCGCAGCGGCAGCGCCATGCAGGGCGGCAACGACGAGAAGGAGCAGACCCTGAACCAGTTGCTCGCCGAGCTGGACGGGTTCGACCCGTCGAGCGGGGTGGTGCTGCTGGGAGCCACCAACCGGCCCGAGATCCTCGATCCGGCGCTGCTGCGCGCCGGGCGGTTCGACCGCCAGGTGCTGGTCGACCGGCCGGACCGGCCGGGGCGGGTGCAGATCCTGACCGTGCACCTGAAGAAGATCCACCTCGCCACCGGGGTCGATGTGGGCGAGATCGCAGCTATGACCCCGGGCTTCACCGGCGCCGACCTCGCCGGGCTGGTGAACGAGGCGGCGCTGCTCGCCACCAGGCGCGACGGCACCGAGGTGACCCTGGAGGATTTCAACCAGGCGATCGAACGGGTGATCGCCGGGCTGGAAAAGCGCTCCCGCCTGCTCAACAAGCACGAGCGGGAGGTGGTGGCGCATCACGAGGTCGGCCACGCGCTGGTGGCGATGGCGCTGCCGGGGGTCGATCCGGTGCAGAAAATCTCCATCATCCCGCGCGGCGTCGGCGCGCTGGGCTACACCATCCAGCGCCCGCTGGAGGACCGGTTCCTGATGACCCGGACCGAGCTGATGAACCGCATGGCGGTGCTGCTCGGCGGGCGGGCGGCGGAGAGCGTGATCTTCGACGAGATCTCTACCGGCGCGGAGGACGACCTGGTGAAGGCGACCGACATCGCCCGCGGCATGGTGGCCCGCTTCGGGATGGACGCCGGGCTCGGCCAGGTGGCCTACGAGGCGCAGCGCCAGCAGTTCCTGCAAGCGCCGGGCGGGATGGCGTGGGAGCCGCGGCGCTACAGCGATACCACCGCGGCGGCGATCGACCTCGCGGTAAAGATGTTGATCGAGCGCGCCTTCCTGCTGGCCCGTGGGGTGCTGGAGGCGAACCTTGCGCTGCTCCGCCAAGGCGCGGCGACCTTGCTCGCGCACGAGACCCTGGCCGGGCCGGAGCTGGACACCCTGGCCCGCGCCGTGCGCGCGCCGCCCCCGCTCGCCGTGGCGCCACCCGCCGTGCGGGTCCCGCCCGAGGCCGCCGCCCTGCCGCACCCCGCCTGAGAGTTTCTGAAAGAATGCCTGCAGCGCACGACCTCTCGAATGAAACCGCAATGATTCCGGCGGGCATTCTTTCGCAAGTTCGATTTCTTCACAGGGTCTGAGCGTGTGCGCATGACCGCTCGCCAGCCACCGCAGCCGGGCACCACCCCGGGCACGTCCGGCGGGGCTTCACGCGCAGCTTCGCTTCCTTCCGAAACCTCCGACCGGGAGACCGCGTCCATGCAAGCCCGCGACATCATGACGCCGGACGTGATCACCGTGCGCCCGGACACGCCGCTGTCCGAGCTGGTGCAGATCATGCTGCGGGACGGGATCAGCGCGGTGCCGGTGGTCGACGGCGACAGCGTGGTCGGGATCGTGAGCGAGGGGGACCTGCTGCGCCGCCCGGAGCTCGGCACCATCCCGGCGCGCCCGCGCTGGCTGCTGATGCTCGGCTTCCCGGATCGGGCGGCAGTGTCCTACACCCGGACCCACGGCCGCACCGCCGGCGAGGTGATGAGCGCGCCCGTGGTGACCGTGGCGGAGGACGCGGCGGTGGAGGACGTGGCGGCGCTGATGGAACGGCATCGGGTCAAGCGGCTGCCGGTACTGCGCGATGGCCGGCTGGTGGGCATCGTGGCCCGCGCAGACCTGATGCGGGCGCTGGCGCTGCGGCTGGCGTTGCCGGTCGGGGTGGACGACCGGCGCATCCGAGAGGCGGTATTGGCCGAACTGCGGGCGCAGCCCTGGGCGCCGGCTCCGGCGGAGATGTCCGTGGTCGTGCGCGACGGGATTGTGCATCTGTGGGGCAGTGTCCGGTCGGAGGAGCTGCGGCGCGGCGTGGTCGCCGCGGCGGGGAGCACGGACGGAGTGCGGGCGGTGGAGGACAATCTGACGATACGCCATGCGGCCGATCCGATGGATCGGCCGGGCTGGCTGACCGCCCCCCCGCCCTGAATTGGGCCATCCGACGGCCCGGCCAGACATTTTATGGCGGGCGGCGCCAGGCTGGAAATGCCGGGCCTTCGACGGGGGCCTCTCGCCGTCGGCCACCCGTGCGCCCGGGGTTGGCGGATGGGCGGCGGATACAGTCCGGCTCGAGCGGGGGCTACGCGGCCGCGCGCCGACGGAACAGGCCGAGCGTGATCAGGCCCGGCAGCAGCAGGGCGAGGCTGGCGGGTTCGGGCACCGCCGCGCTGCTCATGCTGGTGCCCGTCGTGCTGGCGGCCGCCACCGTATAGTCCGGGGCCGTGCCGTAAGCGAATACGACGTCGCTGATGTCCGAGAGGCTGAACGACTGGGGCAGCCCGCTGAACAGGAACGTGACGGAATCTTCGACCAGGGTTCCTGCGCCGTTGCCTTTTATGCTGCGGAAATCCGGGCCAACGATGGAATAATCAAGCCCTTGTGTGTTGTCCGCTTTTCCCGATCCGAAGCCGGATTTGCCGAAGCTCGGGCTGAGGGAGCTGAACCCTGCGGCCGCTACGCCGTACCGCGTTTGCTGCAACGTGGCAGCGCCCCCGGTGTAGCCGCTGGCGGATTGCTCGAATGCCCATGCATGGCTGACATCCTGCGGGCCCGCCGTCGCGGGGTCGACCAAGCCGGAAGCGGTCGCGGATACGCCCGTGAGCGCGGGGCTTCCGCTGATATTGAAGAACAAGCCACTCAGCACATCCGGGTTTTGATACTGGCCGAATGTCGAGGTGTTGGTCAGGACGAGCGTCAGTTCCTGACCCGAGACGCTGAACACGGCCTCGGCGGTATCGGTTTGCGACGACGCGGGATTTGTGAACGAGCCGTCGAACGTGGCCGCGGTCGCCCGGGCGCCGTGGCCTCCCAACCCCACCAGGGGAGCCGACAGCGCCAAGGCAAGAGCAATTCTCGTAACAAGTCTCATTTTCGGTTTCCCATGAACGAACGGCGAGGCCGGATTTGCGGCCTCGTGCGTATCGTTATCCGCATTCGCATCATATGTGACATCTTACGCCATTACGCAACACTCAATAATAAGAATATACACATATATAAGACACACGGACGAAATATGAGAACAGCCTGGCGTGCACCGGCACGGCGGCCCTACCGGATCCGCGGGCGGCCGTGCCGGGCAGCGGGCCTGCCTCCGGCTCCGCGACGTGACGCAGGGTGCCCGGGCTTTGCCCGCCGAGCGCGGCGATCGCTTGCCAGCACCTCCCCCGCGCAGTCAGGATGCCGGGGGAACGAGAGGATGCGATGACCGAGGTCGATGTCGTTGTGATCGGCGCCGGCCTCGCCGGCCTCGGCGCCGCGGCGGCGCTGCGCCAGGCGGGTGCGCGCGCCGTGGTGCTGGAAGCCGCCGGCCGGATCGGCGGGCGTGCCCACACCGTCCACGCGCCCGAACTCGGCGGCGCCTGGTTCGACCTCGGCGCCATCTGGTTCCACAACGCCGAGCAGAACCCGCTGGTCCCGCTCGCCGAGGCCGCCGGCGCGACCTTGCTGCGCTCCGACCGGCTCCGCCAGGAACGCGTCTTCGTCGGATCGCGCCCCGCCACTGCGGCCGAGCTGGCCGATTACGCCGCCGCCTGGGATCGCTACGCGGCGGCGGCCGAGGCACTGCTGGCGCCCGCGCAGGCCGACCCGCCGCTGTCGGCCGTCGCGCAGCGCCTGGCCGACGATCCCTGGGCGCGCACGATCGAGACCTGGGAAGGCCCGGTGATCTGCGCCGTCGACGCCGACCGGTTCAGCCTGCGCGACTGGCACCGCAACCAACTGTCGGGCAGCAACCTGCTGCCCGAGGGCGGGATCGGCGCCTTCGTCGCCCGCCACCTGGGCACCGGGCTCGACATCAGGCTGCATACCCCGGCCACCCGCATTGCCTGGGACCGGGCCGGCGGCGGGGTCGCGGTGGAGACGCCGGTCGGCACCGTGCAGGCGGGGGCGGCGATCGTGACCGTGTCCACCGGAGTGCTCGCCGCGGGGGCGATCGGGTTCGACCCGGCCCTGCCAGCCGCGGTGGCCGAGGACATCGCCGCGCTGCCGATGGGGCTGGCCGTGAAGGTGGTGCTGCGCGCCACCGGGACGGACCGGCTGGACCTGCCGGGGCATTGTTCGCTGGACCACCAGGTCGGGCGGAGCGGGGAGCCCTTCATGGCGTTCCAGTGCTGGCCGTTCGGACGCGACTACGTGCAGGGCTGGATCGGCGGCTCCCCGGCGTGGGAGCTGGCGCGCGCGGGGGAGGCGCAAGCGGTGGATTTCGCGTTGGGCGAACTGCGGCGGATGTTCGGCGGCCGGGTCGATCGGCTGTTCGCCGGCGGGGCGCGGCTCGTTTCGCACTGGGACGCCGACCCGCTGATCCGGGGCGCCTATTCCTACGTGGTGCCGGGGCGGGCGGACGCACGGGCACGGCTGGGTGCGCCGCTGGCGGGCGGGCGGCTGAGTTTCGCCGGGGAGGCGTGCCACGACGGGCTGGCCGGGACCTTGGCCGGCGCCTGGCTCAGCGGCCAGGCCGCGGCGGGCCACGCGCTGCTTGCGGTGCGGACATGAGCGGGCTGCTGTTCTGGCGCGGGCCGCGCATCCCGGTGATCGAGCTGCACGGGATGATCGCGCCCCGGATGGGCCAGGTGAACCTGCGCGCGATGGGGCCGCTGATCGACAAGGCGTTCGCCGCCGCGCATGGCGGCCCGGTGATCCTGGATATCGACAGCCCGGGTGGGTCGCCGGTGCAGTCCGACCTGATCGCCACCCTGATCCGTCGGCGCGCCGCGAAGGCGAAGGCGGAGGTGCATGCGGTGATCGGCGACGTCGGCGCCTCGGGCGGCTACTGGATCGCCTGCGCGGCGGACCGGATCCATGCCAACCCGATGAGCATCGTGGGATCGATCGGCGTGCGCGGCGGCGGGTTCGGGTTTCCGGAACTGCTGGCGCGGTTGGGGGTGGAGCGGCGGCTGTATACGGCGGGAGCGCACAAGGCGCGGCTCGATCCGTTCCTGCCGGAGCAGGCCGAGGACGTGGCGTTCACGCAAGGGCTGCTGGATGCGCTGCACGCGCGGTTCAAGGCCTGGGTGCGGGAGCGGCGGGCGGGGCGGCTGCCGGCGGACGATGCGGCGCTGTTCGACGGCAGCTTCATGCTGGGCGAGCAGGCGGTGGCGGTGGGGCTGATCGACGGGCTGGCGGATGTGGACGGGCTGGTGCGGGAGCTGGGCGGGGAGAAGGCGCGGGCGCGGGTGTTCCGGCCTCGGCCGCCGGGGCTGCTGCGGCGGCTGCCTCGGCTGGCGGTGGAGGCGGTGGTGGACGCGGCGGGGGAGGCTGCGGGGCGGGCGCGGTTGCTGCCGTAGGGGGCGATTTCGTTGTTATATTGTAACGATATGGGCGTGCGGCTGCCGGCCCCGGTCTAGCGGCCGAAAAGCGGGGGGGCGATAGCCGAGCGGACCATGCTCCCGGATCGCCGCTGCTTCGGACTGCCGGCGCTTGCGGTCGGGGTCGTGGCCTGCCTCCGGCGCGCGCCGCGGGGGCGCGGGCGGCAGGGCCTCGGGTGGTGTGATGCCGAACATCCGGCACAGCGGGCGCAGCACCCGCCACAGCCGGGGCGCGGCCGCCAGCAGGTCCATCATCTCCGGCTGGGCCAGGAGATAGGCGAATTCGATGCCGGAGGGCACCGTCTCCGGCGCCATCCGTGCCAGCCAGCCAAGGCCTCGGGGCAGGGGCCGGCGCGGGGCGGCGGGGCGGGCCGGCATCGTATGGGCGGGCAGCGCATCTTCCGGCACCGCATCTTCCGGCAGCGGGGCGGGTGCGGCAGGGCGCCGGCGGGACCGCGCCACCGGGTGGGCGGCGATGGCGGCGAAGCGCTCGGCCGCCTCGGTCAGGCGGTTCCATAGCCGGGCCGCGAGATCCATCACGGCCGGGTGGTTCTCCGCGCCGGCCGCCACCGCTTCGCGCAACCCGTTGATGAAGCGGGCGAAGCGCCCGGCGAGGGCCCAGGCGCTGGTGGTCAGGGGGTCCCTGGTGCGGAGGGGGGAAGCGGCGGCGGACACGAACATAACAGGAACATGAATCCGCCGCCGTGTCAAGCTGATTTTGCGCCGGAGCCTAATTTTGCGGCGGGGGCGCCATGCCGAAATCGGCGATCGGCGCACATCTCAACCAGCGGCGGCCATGGATGCGCGTCGCCTTGGCTGAAACACCGGCGACCACCTTCTCCCCTCCCCTTGCGGGAGGGGCCGGGGAGGGGAGGGGTTTCCGGTCTGCGGGACGGTCGCGACAGACGGATTCCGTTCGGTCGGGCGCCGGTCTATGGTACCGAGGAGGGCTGAGCAGGCCGCGATGACGCATACCGTGCAGATCAATCCCCGGATGCTGACCTGGGCCAGGGAGACCGCCGGGCTGTCCGTCGCGGAGGCCGCCGCGATGCTCGGCCTGAAGACCACCGCGAAGGTCAGCGCGGCGGAGAAGCTCCGGCAGGTCGAGGCCGGGACTCGGGCCGTCACCCGCGGCCTGTTGCAAAATTCCGTTGCCGCCTACCGCCGCCCCCTGATCGCGTTCTATCTGCCGCAACCTCCCGTCCGCGGCGACCGCGGCGAGGATTTCCGCACCGTCAGCGGCGCGGTGTCTCCGCGCGACGAGGCGCTGCTCGACGCGCTGCTCCGCGACGTGCGCGCCCGCCAGCAGATGCTGCGCGAGGTGTTGGCCGACGACGAGGACGCGCGCGCGCTGCCCTTCGTCGCCTCCTGCCGCATGGACGAGGGCGCGACGCACGTGGCGGCTTCCATCCGCGCGACGCTCGGCGTTGCCGTCGCCGACCAGCGGCGGGCAAAGGAGTCCGCCGGGCTGTTTTCCCGCCTCCGGGCGGCGGCGGAACGGGCGGGAGTTTTCGTGCTGCTGCTCGGCGACCTCGGGTCCTATCATTCCGATATCGGGGAGGACGTTTTCCGCGGCTTCGCGCTTGCCGACGATCTGGCACCGTTGGTGGTCATCAACGACAACGATGCCGCCCCGGCGCGCGCGTTCACCCTGGTGCACGAGCTCGCCCATATCTGGATCGGCGCCACCGGGGTCAGCGGTCCGCTGCGCGGGGTGCCGGAGAATGCGGTCGAGCGCTTCTGCAACGAGGTCGCGGGCGAATTCCTGCTGCCCGCCGATGCGGTGGCCGGGCTTGCTGCGGCCCGTGGGGCGGACGTCGCGCGCGCGCTGGCACTGACGGACGAGGTCGCCCGCGCCTGGAACGTGTCCCAAGGTGTCGTCACCTATCGTTTGCTCGCGAACGGGTGGCTCTCCGAGGCGGTCGGCGGGGCGCTGTTCCGGATGTTTGCCGAGCGATGGCGGATGGAGCGCCAGCAGGCCCGGCACACCAGGGAGCCGGACGAGACGGGGCCTGGCTACGACATCGTTCGACGGTCTCGGCTGGGCTCGGGGTTGCTCGACATCGTGCGCCGGGCGCTCCAGGCCGACACGCTGACCCATACCAAGGCTGCCCGTATCCTGGGCGTGACCCCCACCGCAGTGGACCGGCTGCTGGCCGAACGCCAACGCGCCGCATGACGCTCTACCTGGTGGACGCCGACGTGCTGATCCGGCCACCCGCGCCCGGGGCCAGTCCGCAGGGTCAGAGGTGCGTGCCGAAGACCGCGCCGATCCCGGCCGTGATCGCCATCGCGAGCGCGCCCCAAAACGTGACCCGGATCGCCGCCTTCAGCATGGCGGCGCCGCCCGCCTTGGCCCCGACGATACCGAGCACCGTCAACGAAACCAGCGATCCGATCGAGACCGTCCAGGGCACGAAGCCGGTCGGCGTCACGAGCGCCATGCCCAGCGGAAGTGCCGCCCCGACCGCGAAGGATGCCGCCGACGCCAGCGCCGCCTGGATCGGCCGTGCTGCGGTCGCGGCCGATATGCCGAGCTCGTCGCGGGAATGGGCGGCAAGCGCGTCGTGCGCCATGAGTTGCTCGGCAACCTGGCGCGCGAGCGTCGCGTCCAGACCGCGTTTGACGTAGATCCCGGCCAGCTCTCTCTGCTCACCGTCGCGATTGGTGCTCAGCTCCTTGCGTTCGCGCGCGATATCCGCGTGTTCGGAATCCGATTGCGAGCTGACCGAAACATATTCGCCGGCCGCCATCGACATCGCGCCCGCGACCAGCCCCGAGACGCCGGCCACCAGGATGCTGGTGCGTGTGCCGTGCGCGGTCGCAACCCCGATGATCAGGCTGGCCGTCGAAAGGATGCCGTCGTTGGCGCCCAGCACCGCGGCCCGGAGCCAGCCCAGACGCTCCATGACGTGGTGTTCGGCATGTCGCGGGGAGCGGGCCATTCTTGCGTCCTGTGTCGGTGGCGGGTGTTCTCGAAAAGACGACGGTGGATGATTTCGTTTCCGGCGACGAACGGCTTCCCCTCACCGCCGCGCCGACAACTCCGGCGTCCCACCCCGCAACCCCGCCTCGATCGCACCCGCCAGCGCCCGCGCCACGCACGCATACCCGCGATCGTTGTGGTGCAGCGAGTCAACCGCAATGAACAGCCTCGGCGGATCCCCCGCCCGCGCCCACCCCCGCATCAACCGGTCGCGCGAAAACAGCCCCGCCCCCGTGTCCCACGCAATCTCCGCCAGCGTGCGATCGAACACCGCATCCTCGGGCGAGGCGAGCAGCCGAGGCGAGCGCTGGTTGTCCATCAGCACCACGTCGATCCCGTGCGCCTGCATCCGGCTCACCCCGGCCGTCACCAGCCGGCGGAACGCCAGCGGATCGCCGCCCCGCAGCGCGGCGTTGGCGCCCACCTGCCAGATCACCACCTCCGGGTGCAGCGCCAGCACGTCCGGTCCCATCCGCGCCACCTCGCGCCGTGCGTCCTGCCCGCCGATGCCGCGGTTCACCACGCGGACCGACCGGCCGGGCAGCGCCGCGTCCAGCATGTCCTGCAATTCGGCCGGATAGGTCTCCTCCGGCCCCGATGCCATCACGCCCTCGGTGGAGGACGACCCGAGCGCCACGATCACCGCCGGCTCCCCGGCCGCCAGCGCCGCGCGCAGGTGCGGTAGCGCCAGCGCGGGCATCGGCGGATCGGGCGGGCAGGGCAGTTCGCCCGCCCGTGCAGGGGCGGCGGCGAACAGGCCGATCGCCAACGCCCACATCGCCAACGCCCACATTGCCAGCGCCCACATCGCCGGCGCCCGGATCGCGAGGGCCCAGGCACAGGCGGCGCGGTGCACCCAGGGTTCACCCCGCATCGAGCACCCGCTTCAGGGCCGTGTTCACCAGCGCCGGGTTGCCCTTGCCCGCCATGGCCTTCATCACCTGGCCGACGAAGAAGCCGAACAGCTTGTCCTTGCCGCCGCGGTATTCCGCCAGCTTGTCGGCGTTCGCCGCCAGCACCGCGGCCACCGCCGTGTCGATCGCGCCGGTGTCGGTGACCTGGCGCAGCCCGCGCGCGGCGATGATCGTGTCCGGACCGTCGCCGGTTTCCACCATCGCCTCGAACACTTCCTTGGCGATGCGACCGTTGATCGTGCCGTCCGCCATGCAGGTCGAGCAGCGCGCCGAGGGCGTCCGCCGCCACCGGACTGTCCTCGATCGTCCGGCCGGTGCGGTTCAGCGCGGCGAACAGATCGCCCATCACCCAGTTGGCGGCGAGCTTGGCGTCGCGCCCGCGCGCCACCGTCTCGTAGAAATCCGCCGTCGCCTGCTCGGCCACCAGCACGCCGGCGTCGTAGACCGGCAGGCCGTAGTCGCGCACGAAGCGCGCCTTCTTCGCATCCGGCAGTTCCGGCAACTGCGCCTTCAGCGCCGCGATCCAGTCCTCGTCCAGCACCAGCGGCAGCAGGTCGGGATCGGGGAAGTAGCGGTAGTCGTGCGCGTCCTCCTTCGACCGCATCGACCGCGTGGTGCCGCGCGCCGGGATCATACAGCCGGGTCTCCTGCCCGACCGTGCCGCCCGCTTCCCACACCTCGATCTGCCGTTTCGCCTCCGCCTCGATCGCCTGCATGACGAAGCGGATCGAGTTGACGTTCTTCACCTCGCACCGGGTGCGGAACGGCTCGCCGTGCTTGCGCACCGATACGTTGACGTCGGCGCGCATGGAGCCCTCGTCCATGTTGCCGTCGCAGGTGCCGAGGTAGCGCAGGATGGTGCGCAGCTTGCGCAGGTAGGCGCCGGCTTCCTCCGGGCTGCGCAGGTCGGGTTCGCTGACGATCTCCATCAGCGCCACGCCGGCGCGGTTGAGGTCGATTAGCGACTTGCGTCGGGTGCTGGTCGTGCAGCGACTTGCCGGCGTCCTGTTCCAGGTGCAGGCGGGTGACGCCGATCTCCTTCGTGGCACCGTCGGCCAGCTCGATCTCGATCCTGCCCTCGCCCACGATCGGATGCGTGAACTGGCTGATCTGGTAGCCGGCGGGCAGGTCGGCGTAGAAGTAGTTCTTGCGATCGAAACGGCTGACCAGGTTGATGTGCGCGTTCAGCCCGAGCCCGGTGCGCACCGCCTGCGCCACGCATTCGCGGTTGATGACCGGCAGCATGCCGGGGAAGGCGGCATCGACGAAGCTCACCTGGGTGTTGGGCGGCGCGCCGAAGTCGGTGGCGGCGCCGGAGAACAGCTTGGCGTGGCTGATCACCTGGGCATGGACTTCGAGGCCGATCACGATTTCCCAAGGGCCGGTGGCGCCTTCGAGGACGTAGGTGGCCATGGCGTGCGGGGTACCTCAGCGTTTCGGGGCGGAGAGCGGGCGACGGACACGCTTTGATACAGGAGGAACCGGGGGACCGGAAGCGGTTCGTCGGTCAGGGCCCCGCCGGGGCGGAGCAGGCGCGGACGCCACGTCTCCCCTCCCTGCCGCGTCCATGGCTGGCGGCGATTGTGTCCCGCCCCTATCCTTGCCCTCCGGTCGCACGCGAAAGCCGAGCGGCCATCGGGAAGGAAACCGCCATGGACCAGGACGCCACCCTGTTCGCCACCATCCGCGACAAACTCTTCACCGCGGCGATCGGCGACGTGATGGACGCGAACGGCCTCACCCGCCAGTTCCTGCCGCCCGAGATCCGCGGCCTCGATCCCGACGCCGTGCTGGTCGGCCGCGCCATGCCGGTGCTGGAAGCCGATTGCTGCGGCGAGACCATCGCCCATACCGGCGAGGCCCATTCCTTCGGCCTGATGTTCCGCGCGCTCGACGAGCTGCGCGCCGGCGAGGTCTACGTCTGCACCGGCGCCTCCCCCACCTACGCGCTGTGGGGTGGGCTCATGAGCACCCGTGCGCACGCGCTGGGCGCGGCCGGGGCGGTGCTGGACGGGTTCCACCGCGACACGCGGGAGATCCGCGCGATGGGCTTCCCGGTGTTTTCCGCCGGCGCCTACGCGCAGGACCAGCGGCTGCGCGGGCGGGTGATCGACTTCCGCTGCACGATCGCCTTCCGCAACGGCACCCGCGTCGCGCCCGGCGACGTGATCGTGGGCGATATCGACGGCGTGCTGGTGATCCCCCAGGACCACGCGGCGGAGATCGTGCGCCAGGCGGTGGCGAAGGTTGCCGGGGAGGACGACGTGCGGCAGATGATCCTGCGCGGCGAACGGACGGCCGCGGTGTTCGAGAAGACCGGGATCATGTAGCCCCGGCTCAGAGCGTGAAAAAGAAATCGAACTTGTGAATGAATGCCCGTTGAAAATGCTCGGGTTTCCGGGCGCCTTCGGCAGAAGACGGGCATTCATTCACAAACTCTCAGGACACCAGCCGCGCCAGACTGTCGGTCAGGCTGCGCACCGAGCCCTCCGCCGCGATCGGCGCGACGAAACGCCCGTCCGGACCCATCAGATACAGCACCGAGCTGTGGTCCATCGAATAATCGTCCGGCCCGGGCCCGGTCACGTGCCTGGCGTAATAGACGTGGTATTCGTCCGCGACCCGGGCAATCTGCGCCGCCGAGCCGCTCAGTCCCACGATCCGCGGCGAGAACAGCGCGGCATAATGCCCAACCACCGCCGGCGTGTCGCGCGCCGGATCGACGGTGATGAACACCGGCACGATCCGCGCCGCCTTCGGCCCCAGCTTCTGCAGTGCGACGGCAATGTCGGACAACGTGGTCGGGCACACGTCCGGGCAATGCGTATAGCCGAAATAGACCAGCATGTACTTGCCCTGGAACGTCCGGTTCGTGACCGTCTGCCCCTGCCCGTTGACCAAGGTGAACGGCCCGCCGACCCCCGCTTCTCGATGGCCGCCGAACCACAGGAAGCCGCCGGTCGCGAACAGCAGCAGCGCCAGCAGCACGCCCACCAGCGCATAGCCGCGTGCCGGCCGGGGCGCGCGCCCGCTCACAGCATCGCCATCCCGCCGTTCACGTGCAGGGTGGCGCCGGTCACCCAGGCCGCCTCGTCGGAGGCCAGGTAGACCACTGCCGCCGCCACATCCTCCGGCTGGCCCAGCCGCGGCAGCGGAATCGCCCCCATGATGCGCTCCCGCTGCGCCTCGGACAGCTTGTCGGTCATCGGGGTCGCAATGAAACCGGGCGCCACGGCATTCACCGTCACGCCGCGCGGCGCCACCTCCTGCGCCAGCGCCTTGGTCAGCCCGATCAGCCCCGCCTTGGCGGCAGCATAATTCGCCTGGCCGGCATTGCCGGTGGCGCCGATGATCGAGGAAATCGAAACGATCCGCCCCGCCCGCCGCCGCAGCATCCCCCGCAGAGCCGCACGCGCCAACCGGAACGGCGCCGACAAATCAACGTCCAACACCGCCTGCCAGTCCGCATCCTCCATCCGCAACGCCAGCATGTCGCGCGTCAACCCGGCATTGTTGACCAGAATATGCAACGGACCCGCAACCGCCTCGGCCGCCGCCACCAACGCAGCCGGCGCAGCCGGATCGGCCAGATCGGCAGGACACACATGCGCCCGCTCGCCCAACTCCCTCGCCAACGCCTCCAACGCATCGCGCCTGGTGCCCGAAAGCACCACCACCGCCCCCTGCGTATGCAACGCCCGAGCGATCGCCGCGCCAATCCCCCCCGAAGCCCCAGTCACCAGCGCCGGCTTGCCGTCGAGCCGAAACATTGCGGATATCCTTCTAGTTGCGGGGGGAATGAGGCAAGCAAGCAAGGCCAGGGGGCGCTGCCCCCTGGACCCCCGCCAAGGGCTCGCCCTTGGAACCCTTCCGTTGGTTCCGTGCCGGTGGGGGGTGTCTCGGGTCCGGGCCGGGGCTGGCTGGGGCGGGCGGGTTTGGGCAGGGACAGGGCGCAATGGCGCCCTGTCCCTGCCCAAACCCGCCCGCCCCAGCCAGCCCCGGCCCGGACCCGAGACACCCCCCACCGGCACGGAACCAGATGATGGGGTCCAGGGGACGAGTTCCCTGGCGGGGGGTCCAGGGGGCAGCGCCCCCCTGGCCTTGCTTGCTTGCCTCATTCCCCCCGCACCCTAGAGCGATTTCAGCACGGTTTCGAGTTCGGCGGGCAAGCCGGCGCTGGCGGTGGTGGCGTCGGGGGCGATGCGGCGGATCAGGCCGCTCAGGACTTTGCCGGCGCCGAGTTCGATGAAGCGGTTGACGCCGAGGCTGGTCATGTAGGTGACGCTTTCGCGCCAGCGGACTGTCGCGGTGACCTGGCGGACCAGCAGGGTGCGGATGTCGTCCGGGTTGGTGGCTTTGCCGGCGGAGGCGTTGGCGATGACGGGCACGCTGGGGGGGCTTGGCGGGGTTTCGGCGAGGGCTTCGGCCATGGTTGCGGCGGCCGGGGCCATCAGCGCGCAGTGGAACGGGGCGGAGACCGGCAGCAGCATGGCGCGTCGGATGCCGCGCGCCTTGGCGATTTCGACCGCGCGTTCCACGGCTTCGCGGTGGCCGGAGATGACCACCTGGCCGCCGCCGTTGTCGTTCGCCGGATCGATCACCTGGCGTTCCGGCGGGTCGCTGTCGGGGACGGGGGCGGCTTCGTCGCAGATGGCTTGTGCGTCCGCGAGCTCGGCGCCGATCAGCGCGGCCATCGCGCCTTCGCCGGGGGGCACGGCGCGTTGCATCGCCTCGCCGCGCCGGCGCAGCAGGCGGGCGGCGGTGGCGACGCTGAAGCTGCCGGCGGCGGCGAGCGCGCTGTATTCGCCGAGCGAATGTCCGGCCACGACCGCCGCCTTCTCCGCCAAGGTGAAGCCGCCTTCCTTTTCCAGCACGCGCAGCGCGGCGAGCGAGACGGCCATCAGCGCCGGCTGGGTATTGGCGGTCAAGGTCAGCTCCTCGGCCGGCCCTTCGAACATCAACCGGGAGAGCTTCTGCTTCAGGGTTTCGTCGACCTCCTCGAACACCTCTCGCGCCGCGGGGAAGGCGGCGGCGAGGTCGCGGCCCATGCCGACCGTCTGGCTGCCCTGGCCGGGGAAGACGAAGGCGGTGACGGGCATGGCGTGGGGTTCCGGAACAGGGGGACGGCGGCGCCGCGGGGCGGGGTAACGGCGCCGTCAGGGGCTGTCAACGTGGCGGCGGGTCTGGGTGGTTGATCGGGCCGGCGGCTGCCGGTATGCGGTGGCGCGTAATGGTGTGCGCCCGTTTCCTTGGTCCGGGTTTCCGTCGTCCGGGTGGTCTTCGACTCCGGCGCCTGGGGCTGGTCGCCGCGCTGCTGGCGCTGGCGGCGCAGGTGGCCTGGGCGGCGACGGTGCCGCAGCCGGTGCTGGAGCTGCTGGCCTTCGGCACGATCTGCCATACCGACAGCAGCGGTCATGCGCCGGGACGGCCGGGCAAGCATGTGCCGGCGGGGGCGGTCTCGCCGCTATGCGTGGCGGTGGCGATGCCCACCCCGCCGCTCGCCGCCGCGCCGCCGCTGCCGGCCCCGCGCGGGGTGGTGGTGCGGGTCGCGGTGCGGCTGCCGCCTGCTACTGCGCCGCCGGCGCTGTTCCCGCTCGCCGCCGCGCCGCGCGGCCCGCCTTCCCTGGCCTGAGTCCCCGCTGCTCGCTGCGGCGCGTTCACGCGCGCCGCCCGGACCCATGCCAGTGGAGTTTCGATCCATGCGGATCCCGTCCCTTCGTGCCGGCCCGTGCGCCCGTGGCGCCGCCGGCCTGCGTGCCTCGGCGCCGTTCGCCGCCGCGCTTTGTTCCGCCGTCCTGATCCCGGCGGGCTCCGTCTGTGCCCATGCGGCGGCGGGCGTTCGGGCCTTCGTCAACACCCTCCTGTCATAGTGACCCCAATGCGCATCTTTCTTCATCCTGTTCGCCGCCCCTGCCTGCCGGTCGCCCGCCGGGCCATCCTGAAGCTCGCCACCTTGCGGCTCGCCAGTCTCGTGCTGGCGGGGCTTTGGCTCGCTCCGGCGCCGGCATTCGCGCACGCCTTCCTGGTCCGCGCGGTGCCGGGGGTCGGCAGCACGGTGGCATCCGCCCCGGCGCAGCTCACGCTTTATTACACCGAAGGCGTCGTGCCGCATTTCTGCCGGGTGAGCATCACCGGACCGGGGGGCGCTGCGGTGGCGGCCGGCCGCCCGCACACGGCGTCGGGACATCCGGCGGTGCTGCTGGTGCGGCTGCCGCATCTGGCGCCCGGACGCTACACCGTGACGTGGCACGCCGTGTCGACCGACACGCATCGAACCCAGGGGCGGTTCCGCTTCACCGTGGCGGGGAGGGCGCCGTGACCCTCACCGGCCCGGCGGCGCTGGCGCTGTTGCGAGCCGGGCAGGTGGCGGCGCTGCTGGTGCTGTTCGGCACGCTGGCGTTCCGCGCCTGGATGCTTGGCCGGGCGGTGACGCCGGCGCTGGGGCGCGCGCTGCGGAAAACCGAGCTCGTGGCGGCAGCAGTGGCGCTCGGCTGCGGCGCGGCCTGGTTCCTGGCCGAGGCGGCCCTGCTCGGCGATGCCCGCAGCCTGGGCCAGGCGATCGCCACCCTGCCGGCGATGCTGGACTATCTCGGCTTCGCCCGCTGGCTGCTGACCCGCCTGGGGCTGCTCGTGCTGGTACTGGCCGGAGCGGCCCTGGGACCCGCGGAGGGGCTGAGGGGATGGCGGTTCTGGGTGCTGTTCGTGCTGGCCGGTGCGGCGCTGGGGATCGAGCCGTGGCTCGGCCATGCCGGGGCGGCAGGCGGGGCCGCCGGCGCGGCGTTGCCCGGCGCCGAGCTGATCCACCTGGCGGGCGTCGGGCTGTGGCTCGGCGGACTGCCGGCCCTGCTGGTCGTGCTGCGCCACGGCACGGACGCGGCCGCCGGCCGCACGTTGCGGCTGTTCTCCACGGTCAGCCTCGGCGCGGTGCTGGCGATTGCCGCCGGTGGCGCGGCGCAGGGATGGTTCCTGGTCGGCGGGCTGGCGCGGCTGAGCGGCACCGGCTACGGCCGGGTCGTGCTGCTCAAGACCGCCCTGTTCGTCGCGGCGCTGACGTTGGCGGCCGTGAACCGGCTGGTGCTGATACCGCGGCTTGACGGCGTCGGTGCCGCGGTTGCGCGGGCGCGGTTGCGCGGATCGGTTGCGATCGAAGCCGGGCTGGGGCTGGCGATCGTGCTCGCCGCGGGTTGGCTGGCGGGCCTGCCGCCCGGGGCGGATCAGGCGGCTGCGGGCGCGCGGTTCTGGCCCTGGCTGCCGGCCGGGCTGATCGTCGTTCTCGCTATCGCCGGCGCGCTGTGGTTCGCACGCCCGGCGGCTTCCTCAGAGGTCCAGGTTTCAGGAGTTGCCCATGACCGACCACCCGCCTGTTGAGCGCACGGCTGCGGCACGCCGGCGATGGGGTGCATGCCTCGGCCTCGCCCTCGCGCTGCTTGCGCCGGGGGCGGCGCGGGCGGATGGCCCGGTGCACGTGCGGGCGCCCTGGTTCCGCTACCTGCTGGCGAGCATCCCGGCCGGCGGCTATCTGACTTTGGAGAACTCCGGCGTCGCGCCGGCAGTGTTGACCGGCGCCGAGTTGCCCGCCTGCGGCGCCATGATGCTGCACCGGAGCGAGACGGCCGGCGGGACCGACCGCATGGTCGGGGTGAAGCGGATCACCATCCCCGGGCACGGGCAGTTCCGTTTTGCCCCCGGCGGCTATCACCTGATGTGCATGCAGCCGAAGATGCACCCGGGGCAGGCCGTGCCGGTGACCTTGCGCTTCGCCGACGGCAGCCGCCTCACCGTGCGCTTTGCGGTGCGCGGGGCAAACGGCGCGCCGGCGCCTGGCGGGACGATGCCCAACGGGACGGGGCCGAAGATGCACATGTAGCGGGCGCGGCGGATAGCGGGTGCGGCGGACCAGCGACGGAGAACGGGAATGGCAACGATAACGCGTAGCGGGCGGAACGATCGCATTCCGGATGGGGCAGGGCAGGGGCCGGTCCGGACGCTCGGCCGCCGCGGGCTGGGCCGGAGCGCGGTCGCGCTCGCCCTGGCGGCGGCGCTGGCCGGTGCGGCGGTGGCGCCGGCGCAGGCCGCGGCCTGGCATAACATCGACGTGCGCGGCTCGGTGCCGCCGCTTGCGTTCGACATGACCGACGCGGCGACCGGCAAGCCGGTCACGGCGACGGATTTCCGCGGCAGGATCGTGCTGCTCTATTTCGGCTACACGAACTGTCCGGACGTCTGCCCGCTGACCTTGCACAACATCGCGGTGATCCTGCAGCGTCTGGGCAAATCGGCCGACGACGTGCGGGTGTTGTTCGTCACCGTCGATCCGCACCGCGACAGCCTGCCGGTGCTGCGCGCCTACACGGCGCTGTTCGCGCCGCAGATCGTGGGGCTGCGGCCGGACGCGAACCAGCTTGCCCGGCTGGCGCGGCGCTACCGGCTGGCCTATTCGGTGTCCCCGGCGACCGGATCGCACCCCTATGAGGTCACGCATTCGGCCGCCGTCTATGTGTTCGACCGGACCGGGGCGGGCCGCCTGCTGATCCCCTCGCTCGCCAGCACCACGCCCGATCTGGCCGGCACGACGGCCGACCTCAGGCGGCTGCTGCGCGCAAGCGGCGAACGCGGCTGGTTCGACCGGCTGGTCCGGCGGTTCTGAACCCTCGGCCGGGCGTTCCCGGCCGGGGCACGGAGACGAGATGGCGGTTTCGATCCCGATCGACGCAGGCCCGGAGCGGCGCACCTGGAGCCTCGGCGGCGATCGCTGCGCGCTCGCCGTGCCGGCGGCGCTGGTGGCGCTCGGTGGGCTGCTCGACTGGGCCGCCACCACGGTCCCGGCGTCGATGCCGGTCTGGCTGCCGTTCGACTTCTCCTGGTTCGCCTGGCTCGGCACCGTGCTGCCGCTGTGGTGGTATCTGCGCGGCCTGGCGCTGCTGCCCGCGGCCGAGCGCCCGGGCCCGTGGCGGCGGGTGGCGTTCCTGCTCGGCATGGCGACGATCTGGGGCGTGCTGCAGACCCGGTATTTGTACCTGGCCGAGCACGAGTTCTTCCTCAACCGCATCCAGCACGTGGTGCTGCATCATCTGGGTCCGTTCCTGGTCGCGCTCGGGCTGGCGGGCGGGGCGATCCGGCGCGGCATGCCGCGGCCGGTCGCGCGTCTGGTGCGGCATCGCTGGGTGATGCGCGCGCTGGCGCCGTTGCAGCAGCCGTTCGTGGCGGCGTTCCTGTTCGTGGGGCTGGTGGCGCTGTGGCTGATCCCCGCAGTGCATTTCCCCGCCATGATCGACCACCGGCTGTTCTGGATCATGAACTGGAGCATGGTGCTCGATGGGCTGCTGTTCTGGTGCCAGGTGCTCGATCCGCGGGCGAAGCCCCCGGCGCGGGTGGGGTACGGAGCGCGGGCGGCGATGGCGGTGGGCGTGATCTTCCCGCAGATCCTGATCGGTGCGCTGATCGTGTTCGCGCGCGACGACATCTACCCCTACTACAATTATTGCGGGCGGTTCTTTCCCGCGATCAGCCCGCTGTACGACCAGTTGGTGGGCGGCATGGTGATCTGGATTCCGCCGGCGATGATGAGCGTGATAGCACTGCTCGTGGTGTTGACCCATCTGCGCCAGGCCGAGGAGGCGGCGCCGCGGTCGCGTGACCCGCGCGCAGCGCGGATGGAGGCGCTGGCGGCACGCTGGACCGGCCGCCCGGCGGGAGGCCCGAGGGAAGGTACAGGGGAAGGTCCGACCGTCAACCCGGGGGGCGAAGCATGACGGCACCATCAGGTGCCGTTGGCGGGGCCGCACAACCATGCTAAGCGGCCCGACCGCCCCCGTGAGGCCGGTCTGCCGCCAGGCCCGAGTTCCCGGGTGCGGTCTCCGGTCCGATCGCTGAGTTTCCACCATCCCCCGCCGCGTGGGGGGCACGACAGCCAGGAGTTGACAAGCCGATGAGCGAGATCGCCGACAGGGTGAAGCAGATCGTGGTCGAACATCTGGGCGTGGAGGAGGCGAAGGTCACCCCCGAGGCGTCCTTCATCGACGACCTCGGCGCCGACAGCCTCGATACGGTCGAGCTGGTGATGGCGTTCGAGGAGGCGTTCAGCGTCGAGATCCCGGAAGACGCTGCGGAGAAGATCAGCACCGTGAAGGACGCCATCGACTACATCGAAAAGCAGAAGGCCGGCTGAGCGGCGCGCGGGGCGAGGGACGAGCCATGCGGCGCGTGGTCGTCACCGGCATGGGAATCGCCTGCCCGCTCGGCCTCGGGGTCGCGCATGTGTGGCGGCGGCTGATCGAGGGCCAGTCCGGCATCGGCGCCATCCAGAGCTTCGATACCAAGGACCTGCCCTGCAAGGTGGCGGGCCAGGTGCCCCCCGGCACGCGCGCCGGGGGCGGGCTCGACATCGGCGAATGGATCCCGGTCAAGGACCAGAAAAAGATGGATCGCTTCATCCATCTGGCGCTGGTCGCCGCGACCGAGGCCGTGGAGGATTCCGGCTGGACGCCGGAGACCGAGGACGACCGCTGCGCCACCGGCGTCATGATCGGCTCGGGCATCGGCGGGCTGCAGACGATCTACGACGCCTCCTTGCTGGTCGCCTCCGGGCGGGCACGGCGGCTGTCGCCGTTCTTCATCCCCTCGGCGCTGGCCAATCTCGCCTCCGGCAACGTGTTCGATCAAATACGGGTTCAAGGGACCGAACCACTGCGTCGTGACGGCCTGCGCCACCGGCGTGCACGCGATCGGCGATGCCTCCCGCCTCATCATGCTCGGCGACGCCGATGTGATGGTCGCGGGCGGGGCGGAAGCGACGGTGTGCGAGATCGGCATCGCCGGGTTCTGCGCCTCGCGTGCGCTGTCGACCGGCTTCAACGACAGCCCGCCCGCCGCGTCCCGCCCGTGGGACAAGGACCGCGACGGGTTCGTCATGGGCGAAGGCGCCGGCGTGCTGGTGCTGGAAGAATACGAACACGCGAAGCGGCGCGGGGCGAATATCTACGCCGAGATCGCCGGCTACGGCATGTCCGGCGACGCCCACCACATCACCGCCCCGGCCGAGCACCACGAGGGCGCTTTCCGTTCGATGAAGGCCGCGCTGCGCAACGGCGGGATCCGGCCCGAGGACGTGCAGTACGTGAACGCGCACGGCACCTCCACCCCGCTCGGCGACGATCTGGAACTGGAAGCGGTGGAGCGGCTGTTCGGTGATGCCGGTCGGGGGATCGCGATGTCCTCCACCAAATCCGCCACCGGGCACCTGCTGGGCGCGGCGGGGGCGGTGGAGGCGATCTTCTCCATCCTCGCGGTGCGCGACGGCGTGGCGCCGCCGACCCTGAACCTGGAAGCGCCGAGCCGTGACAGCGTGATCGACCGGGTCGCCAAGGTGGCGCAGGAGCGGCGCATCCACATCGCGCTGTCGAACAGCTTCGGCTTCGGCGGCACCAACGCCTCCATCCTGTTCCGCGAAGCCGCCTGAACGCTCCCTCCCTCGCACGCGGGAGGGAGCTGCGCGGCCTATGCTGACCTGCGCGCGCATCGGTTGACGCCACCGCCGACCGATCGCATCGTTGTCGTCCGGTCGAAGGAGCCGGACCGATGGCGCTGCGTCACTCCACCCGCGTGAACTGGCTGATCGCCACCGGGCATTTCCTGGCGCATTTCTATGTGCTGTGCCTGCCGCCGCTGTTCATCGCCTGGCAGGCGACGTTCCACGTGAGCTTTGCCGAGCTTGGCCTGGCGCTCGCCCTGATGTCGGCCACCACCGCGTTGTTGCAGACCCCGGTGGGCTTCCTGGTCGACCGCCACGGCGCGCGCGGCTTCCTGGTGGGCGGCGTCGTGCTGATGTCGGCCGGCATCGCCGCGATGGGCTTCGCCACCGCGTTCTGGCAGATCATGGTCTGCGCGGTGGCATCGGGCGTCGGCAATTCGGTGATCCACCCGGCCGACTACGCGATCCTGTCCGGGTCGGTGGAGAAGGAACGGATCGGACGTTCCTTCGCGCTGCACACCTTCGCCGGCAACGTCGGCTTCTCGGCCGCGCCGCCCGTCATGGCGGTGTTGATGGTCACGATCGGCTGGCGTACCAGCGTCATCACCCTGGGGCTGCTCGGCGTCGCGGCTGCCGGCGCAATCCTGGCCGCAAAGCGGCATCCTGAAACAACAGATCCGCCATCCCGCGCGCAGCGGCCCGGCCGTCTCCGGCCGCAAGCTGCTGATCAGCCCGCCGATGCTGCTGTTCTTCGGCTTCTACGCGCTCGGCTCCATGGCCGGGTCCGGCGTGCAGGCCTGGCTGATCACCGTGCTGCACCGGGTGCACGGCATCGGACTGGCCGATGCCTCCGGGGCGTTGACGGGCTATACCGTAGGCGCAACGATGGGCGTGCTGGTCGGCGGCTTCTTCGCCGACGCGTTCGGCCGCCACCTGCTGCGCTTCACGGTCGCCGTCTCGCTGGTCTCCGCCGCCCTCATGCTGACGGTGAACGGCATCGGCCTGCCGGTGGTGGTCGCGATCGGAACCATGTTCGCTTCGGGACTCGCCATCGGCTGCACCCGGACGCCGCGCGACATGATGCTGCGCGAAGCGGTGCCGCCCAGCGAAATGGGCAAGGTGTTCGGCTTCGTCAGTGCCGGCCTGCCGCTCGGCAGCGCGCTGACGCCGGTGCCGTTCGGCTTCCTGATCGACCGCGGCCACCCGGAACTGATCCTGGTGCTGGCCGCCGGCCTGCTGCTCCTGAGCCTCGGCTGCGTCGCCGCTGCCCGCGCGGCGGCGCGCCGGGTGCCGATGGCGATCGCGGCGGCGGAGTAGGGGCGAGGCGGTCCGCGCTGCCGGAGGGCGCTGCGCCGTCAGCCCTGCGTCGCGTCCTGCCGGTTCTCGAGGAACGGATCCGGCTGCACCGTGCCGAGCGGCTTGTCCTCGGCGCCCCATTGGCGCTCCACGGCATGCACATGGACCTGGTCCCCGTTGCACTGGCGCAGCACCGCGAGCGCCCGTTCTTCCCTCGCCGCGTCCGGCACGCCGACCCAGAGCAGCAGCCCGCCGCGGGCCAACTGGTCCGCGACGGCGTCGCTGTGCTGCTTCGAGAGGACGCCGGCAAGCACGGCACCGACCCCGGCGCCGGCCGCGCCGGAGGCGAGCGCGGCGGCGATCGCTGCCGCCAGCACACCGCCCGACGCCACGACCGCTGCGGCGCCGGCGACGCTTGCGATATAGAACGGGATGCCGATCGCGGCCGCCTTGCCCTCGTTCCGCGATTCGTTCGTCACATGCGGCGCGTGCGGCGCGTTGGCGTCGTCCGCCGCCACTTCGGTCGTCCCGTACAGCCGTCGCAATCGGTCCTGGGATGCCGTATCGGACGCGAGCACCGAAATCGCCGCGCGATCGAAGCCAGCGCGCAACAGCGCGTCGACCGCAGCCTGCAATGCTTCGGGATCCGGAAAGACGCCGACCACTTCGCGGGTGACGTAGGTTGTCGTTCCGCCTGCCGATGATTGTTGAACCATGCTCGACGCCCTCTATCGTGTCATACCAGATGGAGTGGCCAGATGGCGTGACCGGTGGCGCGCAGCACACTGCACATCCGACCGCGACCACAGCACATGAAGGCTGCTGCGGGTCAGCCATCGCGAATTCCCGTTTCGCCCGGGCTGCACGCGGGAGAAAACCGGAAAGCGTTCACCGTTGGAGATAATCGGGACAGCCGGCGTACCAAGGGCCATGTGGCGGTCGGCGCGGCCGCGGTGCGTCACCTCACCGGCATATGATCCCGGCCCGCCGGCTGAACCGGCGCCCCGCCTCCGCCGGGGGTGGGGCCTCGTGCGGCCGTCCGCGGCGACCTACGACCGGAGCCGGCTATCTCGGTTCCGGTTTACGAATGACCAGGCCGAACCAGGTGGACGGAAATCCGTCGACTTGCGGAACAGGACGGTTCTCCAGTAATCGATCGTTGCGTCGTCCGAGAGATAGTGGAATTCCGTCGTATGCACGGCAATCCCACCCGGCCGCAATGACTTCAGGGAGTTCCGCACGAGCGCGAGGCTTTGCTCGATGCTGCCGGTGGTGTGCTGATCGGTATCGATCCAGCCGCTCGCGCTCTGCGACGATGGTGCGAGGTCCGTGGTCAGGATGGAGAAGCCTTAGTCGGGCCAGGTCCTGAGGCCCCGGATGCGCCCGCTGCGACGAAGGACATGCCGCAGCCGGCCGCGCAGATGGGTCGGCGGGCGCGCACGCTCAGCCATGCACCGTCTCCATCGTGTGGCGCGCGATCATCGCCTCCTCGTCGGTCGGGATCACCCACACCGCGAGTTTGCTGTCCGGCGTGCTGATCCGCCCCTCGCCGCGCGCGTTCGCCGCCGGGTCGAGCCGGGCGCCGAGCCAGCCGAGCCGGGCGCACACCGCCTCCCGCACCGGGGCCGCGTGCTCGCCGATGCCGGCGGTGAACACGAATCCGTCGAGCCCGCCAAGCGAGGCCGCCAGCGCGCCGGCCTCCCGGGCGATACGGAACACGAACAGAGCGATCGCCTCCGCCGCATGCGGGTCGGCGCTGGCGAGCAGCGCCCGCACGTCGTTCGAGAGGCCCGACACGCCGAGCAGGCCGGAGCGGTGGTACAGCAGGTCCTCCACCGCCGCCGCCGACATGCCGCGCTGGCTGATGAGGTGCAGCACCGCCCCGGGATCGAGGCTGCCCGAGCGGGTGCCCATCATCAGGCCGTCGAGCGCGGTGAATCCCATGGTCGTATCGACGCTGCGCCCGCCCGCCATGGCGCACAGGCTGGCGCCATTGCCGAGATGCGCCGCGATCACCCGTCCCTTGGCAAGCTCCGGCGCCAGCGTGCGCAGCCGCCGGGCGATGAATTCGTACGACAGGCCGTGGAACCCATAGCGGCGGATGCCCGCGTCCGTCAGGTCGCGCGGCAGGGCGAAGCGGGTGGCGAGCACCGGCATGCCGTGATGGAAGGCGGTGTCGAAACAAGCGACCTGCGGCAGGTCCGGCCGGCTGGCGGCGATCGCGCGGATCGGCGCCAGGTTGTGCGGCTGATGCAGCGGCGCGAGCGGGGTGAGGGCGTCGAGCGCGGCCAGGATCTCGCCCGTGATCCGCACCGGCCGGTCGAACCTGGTGCCGCCGTGCACGACGCGGTGGCCGACCGCGCCCAGCCGATCACCCCCCAGATGGTCTGCGACGAAGCCGAGCAGGGCGTCCAGCAGCGCCTCGTACTGCGTATCCTGCGGGAAACGCCGCTCCGCGAGGCTGGCGCCCCCCGGGTCGCGGGCGAGGAAATGCGGCGACCCGCCGATCCCCTCGACCTCGCCGTGCGAGGCGAGCTCCAGCCGGTCCCCCCCGAACAGCGCGAACTTGACGGAGGAGGAGCCGGCGTTGAGCGCCAGAATCGCGTCGCGTGCCATGCGGTGCGTCTTTCCCCGGTCAGGACCTGTGGATCACGTGAACCGGGGAAAGAAAGCCCGGCCGGCCGCTTTGCACCAGCCCTCAGAGCGTGAGAAGCAATCGAACTTGTGAAAGAGCGCCCATGGTCATTGCATGGGTTTTCAGGCGGTTTTGGCGGCCGACGGGCATTCTCTCACAAATTCTCAGGGGGCCGGTTGCGGCCCGCGCTGGGTGGCGGCTGCCTGCTCGGCCTCGGCGAGCGGGTCCACCATGACGATGCCGGTGTTGGGCTCGACCACGATCAGCCGGTTGTCGACCGATTTCGCCCCGGCCGCGTTCTCCGCCGCGACGCCGATCGCCTGGCGCTGGCGCTCGTCGAACACCACCCCGTCGATCGCGACCGCGCCCCCGCTCACCGACACGGTGATGGAGCGCAGCGGCACCCAGCTCTGGCCCTTGAGCTCGGCCATGATGACGGCGCGGATGGTCGCGTCGTCGGCGGTCTCCGTCGCTGCTTCCAGCTTCTCGGCCAGCACCTTCACGAGGTCGGCGCGGCTGACGATGCCGACCACCAGGCCGCCGCGGGTCACCGGGAGGCGCTTCACCCTTTTGCTGCGCATGGTGTGCGCCACTTCGTCGAGCGGGGCGGCGGCGTCGACGGTCAGCACGTCCGGGGTCATGACCTCCGCCACCCGGCGGCCATGCGTGCGAATGTAGTCGTCGGCGAGCCGGCCGGGGGCGAAGATCATCTCGAGCCAGCCGGGGCGCTTGCCCTCGGTGCCGGTCTCGACCCGGCGCAGCAGGTCGCCCTCCGTCAGGATGCCGACGGCGCGCCCGGCCGCGTCCAGCACCGGCAGGCCGCTGATGCGGTTGTCGATCATCAGCCGCACCGCCTGTTCGAGCGGCGCTTCCTCCCGCACCGCAAGCAGCGAGCGGGACATGATATCACCGGCGTTCATCGGCAGCCTCCTCTCGGGTCGCAACCGCAGTATCCCCGCTAGGCCATAGGCGGGTCGTTGACGCAGATCAACCGAACGCGGCGGCGGCTGCGCCGCAACACCGCAGTTACAAATCCTGCCAATATGGGCGGCATGACGCTCCGCCCCTGCCCCCTTCGCCCCGCCCGCGCGCCTGTCCTGCTGCCGGGCGGCGGCGGCCCCGACGGTATCAGGCCACTCCCGGACGTGGTACGTCCCGGCCGCACGCGCTGCCCCCGCGCCCCCGGTTCCGCCCGGACCGGCCGCGGCGTTCAGCACTGAAGCCGGGGCGGCACAGGGACGATGATGGCGGCGGCAGCGGGGTTTTGCGCGTGACGGGACCGAAGCTCGGGCGGATCGCCGCCATGGTCGCGGCAGGGTTGCTGGCGGGCTGCCAGGTCGGTCCCGCCTTTCGTTCGCCGACCCTCGCCGTGCCGCCCCGATTCGCGGCGGCCTCGCCGGCGAACGCGCCGCCGACCTGGCCCAAGCCCGGCTGGTGGCGGGCGTTCGGCTCCCCCGAGCTGAGCAGCCTGGTCGAGGCGGCAAGGCAGCATAATTTCTCGGTCCGCGAGGCGATCGCCCAGCTCGAGATCGCCAATGCCCAGGTGCTGGGCGCCGGCGCGCCCCTGCTGCCCAACATCAGCGCCTCGGGCAGCGGCAGCTTCTCGCAGTTCGGAACCGGGGCGGCGAGCAGCTCTTCCGGCAGCTCGCATTTCAGCAGCTCCGGCGGCAGCAGGAACATCGACACGCACAGCTACGCCGCCAGCTTCAATGCTTCCTACGAGCTCGACTTCTGGGGCAAGAACCGCGACGCGCTGGAAGCGGCGGAGGCCAACGCCGCATCGGCAGGGTTCAACGCAGCGACCGTCGCGCTGACCGAGGAGGCAGCGGTCGCCACGACCTATTTCCAGGCGCTCGCCTATGCCGATCAGCTCCGCACCGCGCGGCAGAACCTCGCCGCCGCGCGTGGCCTGCTCGCGCAGTTGCAGGGGGAATTCCGGGCCGGCGTCGCCGATGCGCCGACGGTCGCGCAGCAGGCGGCGCTGGTCGCGTCCGAGGCGGCGACGATCCCCAATTTCATCTCGCTCTACCGCCAGGAGGTGATCGCGCTCGGCATCCTGACCGGCGAGGCGCCCGAATACCTGACCGTCCACGGCGGCTCGCTCGACGAACTGCGGGTGCCGGTGATCCGCCCGGGGCTGCCCTCGCAGCTTCTGTCGCGCCGGCCCGACATCGCCCAGGCGACGGAGAACCTCGTCAGCGCCAACGCCAGCGTGCGCGAGGCGATCGCGGCCTTCTTCCCCTCGATCTCGCTCACCGGGTCGGCCGGCTGGCAGAGCGCGGCGCTGAACACGCTGTTCTCCCCGGGCGCGTCCGTGTTGTCGGCGGCGGCCTCGCTCGCCCAGCCGATCTTCGACGGCGGCACCCTGCTGTCGACCCTGCGCGTCAACCGCGCGACCTATCAGGAATTCGTCGCCGCCTACGAGGCCTCGGTGGTGCAGGCCTTCTCCGATGTCGAGACGACGCTGACCGCGCTACACTACGCGACCCGGCAGGAGCGGTTGCAGGCGCGCGCCGTCGCCCTGGCGCAACAGGCGCTGGACGCCGCGGAAGCCCAGCTCAAGGCCGGCGTGGTCGACGTCAGCACGGTCCTGATCGCCGAGCAGACACTGCTGTCGGATCAGAACACCTTGATCTCGGCCCGGCTCACCCGCCTCGATGCCGCCGCCAATCTCTACAAGGCGCTCGGCGGCGGGTGGCAGTCGCCGGGCAACCAGGAGCAATAAGTAAGTGCTGATGAGAAGACGCAGGCGTGTGATCGGCATGGGGATCGTGGCGGTCATCGCCGCGCTCATCGTCTATCGGCTGGTCGCCCCGCAGGGCGCGCGCAAGGCCGCCGGTCCGGTCCCGGTCCTGGTCGAGGCGACGGCGGCCGAGGTGCGCAACGTGCCGGTCACGCTCGACGCGCTCGGCACGGTCGTCGCCTACCGGACCGTGACGGTGCAGCCGATGATCACGGGGCCGCTCGCCAAGGTGCTGTTCCATGAAGGCCAGTTCGTCGCCAAGGGCGCGCTGCTTGCCGAGATCGATCCGGCTCCCTACCAGGCGGCGTTGGCGCAGGCGCAGGCCAAGCTCGCCCAGGACCAGGCGACCCTGGTCAATGCACAGTTGCAGGCACGCCAGTACGCTTCCCTGGTGAAACAGAATTATACCTCCAAGCAGCAGGCGGCGGCGGCCGAGGCCACCGCGCTCGAGGACGCGGCGCTGGTCAAGCAGGACGAGGCCAGCATCCAGACCGACCGTATCAACCTCGCCTATACGGAGATCCGTGCGCCGATCGCCGGCAGGACCGGGATCCTGCAGGTCGATGCCGGCAACATCGTCAATCCCACTCTCACGAACGGGATCGTGACGATCAACACGTTGCAGCCCATCTCGGTGCAGTTCAGCCTGCCGCAGCAGAACCTGCCGGAGCTGCTGGCGGCGAGCAAGGCCGGTCCGGTGCCGCTGCTGGCGACCGCGCAAGGCAACCCGGCGACGGCGCCGGTGCTCGACCACGGCGTATTGTCGGTGCTGGACAATGCGGTGAACGCCTCGACCGGCACCCTGACCCTGAAAGGCCGCTTTCCCAACCCGCAGCTCGATCTGTGGCCGGGGGCGTTCGTCAACATCGTGGTCCAGGTGCGGACGATCGAGGGTGCGGTGACGGTGCCGCCGGTCGCCGTGCAGCAGGGGCCGCAGGGCAGCTTCGTCTATCTGGTGCAGCCTGCGGCCAAGGGCAAAGCCGCCCCGACGGTTGCGTTGCAGCCGGTGACGGTCGGCTACGCGGATGCGACGACCACCGTCATCACCAAAGGTCTGGCGGCGGGCCAGCAGGTCGTCACCGAAGGCAGCGCCCAGCTTCGCGAAGGCTCGCCGGTCAGGATCATGCCGCCGCCGAAGCCGGCCGCCACGAGCACGACCCCGCCCGCCCTGGCGCCGACGCCTGCACCGACCCCTGCGCCGACCCCTGGGCCCGCACCGACGTCCGCGCCCGTCCCGCCCCAGGCGCCGGCCCCCACAGCTTCGGCGAAGCCCGCGCCCGCATGAACATCTCGGCTCCCTTCATCGCCCGGCCGGTCGCGACCTCCCTGCTGGCGGTGGCGATCCTCCTGATCGGGGTGCTCGGCTACCGCGCGCTGCCCGTCTCGTCCCTGCCGCAGGTGGATTTCCCGACCATCCAGGTGGTGACGCAACTGCCCGGCGCGTCGCCCGACACCGTCTCCAAGCTCGATCACCGCGCCGCTCGAACGCCAGTTCGGGGAGATCGCGGGGCTGGCGGCGATGAACTCGATCTCCAGCCAGGGCACCAGCACGATCACCTTGCGCTTCGAACTTTCGATGCCGCAGGCGACGGCGGCGCAGGACGTGCAGGCGGCGATCAACGCCGCGTCGGGCACCTTGCCGCCCAATCTCCAGTATCCGCCGGTCTACAACCAGGTGAACCCGGCGGACGCCCCGATCCTGACGCTTGCGCTGACGTCGCAGACCATCCCGCTTTACCAGGTTGCCGACACCGCGCAGACGATGCTGCTGCAGAAGCTCGCCGAGGTCGCCGGCGTGGGGCAGGTCACGATCGAGGGCGGCCTGCGCAAGGCGATCCGCATCAACGTCAACCCGGTGCAGCTCGCCGCCTACGGGATTTCCCTGGAAGACGTGCGCAACGCGGTCGCCAACGCCAACCAGGCCGGGGCGAAGGGGGGCTGCAGGGCGCGCACCAGGCTTATGCGATCGGCGCCAACGACCAGATCACGGCGGCGGAGCAATACCGCGGGCTGGTCATCGCCTACCGCAACCAGGCGCCGGTGCGGCTGTCGGCGGTCGGCACGGTGACCTCGGGGCTGGAGAACGACCAGGAACTGGCGAGCTATAACGGCACCCCGGCCGTGCTGATGGATATCCAGCGCCAGCCGGGCGCGAACATCGTCAGCACCGTGCAGCGGATCGAAGCCGCGCTGGGCGCCCAGCGTGGCGCCCTGCCGCCGGGGATCGACCTCCAGGTCGTCGCCAACCGCACCGGCACCATCGAGGCCTCGGTGCGCGACGTGCAGATCACTCTCATCACCTCGGCGCTGCTCGTCGTGCTGGTGATCTTCCTGTTCCTGCCCAACCCGCGCGCGGTGCTGATCCCGGCGGTCGCGCTGCCGCTGTCCATCATCGCCACCTTCGCGGTGATGAGCGAGCTCGGCTACCAGCTCGACAATCTGTCGCTGATGGCGCTGACCGTCGCCTCCGGCTTCGTGGTCGACGACGCGATCGTCATGATCGAGAACGTGGTCCGCTTCATCGAGGCGGGCGAGCCGCCGCTGCGCGCGGCCTATCTCGGCGCCGCCCAGATCGGCTTCACGATCGTTTCGCTGACCGTCTCGCTGATCGCGGTGTTCATCCCGCTGCTGTTCATGCCGGGCATCGTCGGGCGGCTGTTCTCGGAATTCGCCGTCACCCTGTCGGTCGCGGTGGTGATCTCGGCGGTGGTCTCGCTGACCCTGACGCCGATGATGAGCGCGCGGCTGCTGCGCCCGGCGGGCGAGGCGACGCCGGGGCGGATCGCGCGCGGCGCCGAGGCGGCGCTGACCCGCACCCGCGACGCCTACGGCCGCGGCCTCGCCTGGTGCATCCGCCACGAGCGGCTGATGCTGGTGGTTTTCGCCGCAACCGTCGCGATCACCCTGGCGCTGTTCGTGGTCGTGCCGAAGGCGCTGCTGCCGCAGGAGGACACCGGGGAGATCGTCGCCGTCACGCAAGGGCGGCAGAGCGCGTCGCTCGATGCGATGCAGCGGCTGCAGGGCCAGGCGATCGCGGCGATCCGGCGCAATCCGGCGGTGGCCGGGGTCACGTCCCTGCTCGGCGCCGGCGTCGCCAACCCGACGCCCAACACCGGCCAGCTCACGATCGTTCTGAAACCGTTCGGCACCAGGCCGGCGCTGGCGAGCGTGATGACGCAACTGCAACAGGCGCTGGCGCATGTGGTCGGCCTCACGTTCTACATGCAGCCGGTGCAGGACATCACCCTGTCCTCGCGCGTCTCGCCGACCCAGTACCAGTACACGCTGACGGGTACCAGCCAGCAGGAGCTGGACGCCTGGGCCGGCAAGATCGAAGCGGCGCTGCGCTCCCTGCCGCAGCTCAGCGACGTCGCGAGCGATCAGGAGAAGGAGGGGCTGGAGACCTATATCGACGTCGATCGCGCCGCCGCCGCAAGGCTCGGCGTCACCATGTCGGCGATCGAGAACGTGCTCTACGACGCCTTCGGCCAGCGCCAGATCACGACGATCTATGCGCAGAACGCGCAGTACCGGGTGGTGCTCGGGATCGACCCGAAGCTCGCCGTCTCGCCCGCCGCGCTGGCGGGGATCTACGTTCCCGCCGGCAGCCTGACGAGCGCCGCCGCCACCGCCGCCGGCGGCCCCGGCTCGGCGGTCAGCGGCTCCTCCACCACCAGCGCGACGGCGGCGTCGGCCACTGCGATCGCGCAGATCCCGTTGAACGAGGTCGCGCGGATCGAAGAGCGGCACGGACCGCTGGTGATCACGCGGGAGGACCAGTTCCCCTCGGTGACGCTCAGCTTCAACCTCGCCCCCGGCGCCTCGCTCGGCGCGGCGGAGCAGGCGATTACCGCGGCGCAAGCCAAGCTCGGCGTACCGGGGTCCGTCAGCGGCGGTGTTCTCGGGCGCGGCAGCGGAATTCCAGTCCTCGCTCGCCGATACGCCGTGGCTGATCCTGGCGGCGCTGGTGGTGATCTACATCGTGCTCGGCGTGCTCTATGAAAGCACGATCCATCCGCTGACGATCCTGTCCACCCTGCCCTCGGCGGGGATCGGGGCGTTGCTCGCCTTGATGCTCACGGGGACCGAATTCAGCGTGGTGGCGCTGGTCGGCATCGTGCTGCTGATGGGGATCGTGAAGAAGAACGGCATCATCATGGTCGATTTCGCCATCGAGGCGGAACGCACCCGCGGCGTCTCGCCGGAGGCGGCGATCACCGAAGCGGCCTTGCTCCGCTTCCGCCCGATCATGATGACCACGATGGCCGCGCTGTTCGGCGCCGTGCCGCTGGTGGTGGAACGCGGCGCGGGGTCGGAGCTGCGCACGCCGCTCGGCATCACCATCATCGGCGGCCTGCTGTTGAGCCAGGCGCTGACCCTGTTCACCACGCCGGCGATCTACCTGGCGCTCGACCGGCTGCGGCCGCGGCGCGCGCCGGCGGCAGCGCCCGGCGCGGCGGCCCCGGGTGCGGCGGCCCCGGGTGCGGCGGACTAAGCGATGGGCTTCTCCGAGCTCTTCATCCGCCGCCCGATCGCCACCGCGCTGCTCGCGATGGGCATGCTGCTCGCCGGCGTGATCGCCTTCAACGCGCTGCCGGTCGCCGCGGTACCGAGCGTGCCGGTGCCGGGGATCGTGGTGTTCGCCTCCGACCCCGGCGCCGAGCCCGCCACCATGGCGAGCACCGTCGCCGCGCCGCTGGAACAGACGCTCGGCGTGATCCCGGGCGTGCAGGAGGTACGCTCGGTCAACTCGAACGGATCGAGCTCGATCGTGCTGCTGTTCGACAGCGGATCGAACATCGACGCCGACGCCCACGCGGTGCAGGCGGCGATCGACGCCGCGTTGCCCAACCTGCCGTCCGGCATGCCGAGTCTGCCGTACTACAAGGTCTTCAACCCGGCCTCCCGTCCGGTGCTGACGATGTTCCTCTCGTCGCGCACCATGCCGCTGCGCGACGTGTACGATTTCGCCAACACCGTGATCGTGCAGATGATCTCGCAAGTGCCGGGGGTGGCGCAGGTCGATCTGTACGGCGGCCAGTCCCCCGCGGTCCGCATCCGGTTCGACCCGCACGCGCTGGCCGCCGCCGGGCTCACGCCGAACGACATCTACAACGCCGTCCGCAGCGCCAACGTCCTCGCCCCGCTCGGCGTGATCCAGGGCCCGCACCGCGGCTCCATCCTGGCCATCAACGGGCAATTGTCGACCGCGGCGCAGTACCGGCAGATCGTGCTGAAGACCGCGCCGGGGGCGGTGCTGCGGCTCGGCGACGTGGCCTCGGTGATCGACGGCGTGTCCAACACGCAGGTTTCCGCCACCGACGGCACCAATAGCGGGATCGTCGTGGCGATCACCAAGACCGCCACCGCCAACGTGCTGCAGACCGTGCAGGGGATCCGCCAGCGGCTGCCGGAGATCGCCCGCTACCTGCCGGCCTCGGTCCATTTCCGCATCCTGACGGACCGCACCACGACGATCCGCGCCAGCGTCACCGACATCGAAGTCACCCTGCTGCTCACGATCGTGCTGGTCCTGCTGGTGGTCACCGTGTTCATGCGCCGGCTGACGCCCACGATCGCCGCCGGCATCACCGTGCCGCTGTCGATCGCGGGAACGCTCGCCGCGATGTGGGCGTTCGGTTTCTCACTCGATAATTTCTCGCTGCTGGCACTGACGATCTCGGTCGGCTTCGTCGTGGACGACGCGATCGTCATGATCGAGAACATCGTCTCCTGCCACGAGCGCGGCCTGTCAGGCATCGAGGCGGCGATCGTGGGGGCGAAGCAGATCGGCTTCACCGTGATGTCCATTACCGCCTCGTTGATCGTGGTGTTCCTGCCGCTCACGTTGATGGGCGGGGTCATCGGCGGCCTGTTCAACGAATTCGCCGTGACCCTCTCCGTCTCGATCGCGATCTCGGGTCTCGTGTCGCTGACCGTGACGCCGATGGTCTGCGCGCATTTCATGGGACGCACGCCGAAGCTCGGACGGGATTCCGGACTGTCGCGGGCGATCGACCGGTTCTACCGGCGCACGCTCGACGGCTACGCGCGCAGCCTCGACTGGGCGCTCGCGCACAACTGGCTGACCCTGGTGGCGTTCGTGCTGACCATCGCGATCACTCTCGTGCTGTATGTCAAGGTGCCGAAGGCGTTCATCCCGGAGGAGGATACCGGCCTCATCATGGGTCAGACGATCGCCTCCCCCGATGTCTCGTTCGACCGCATGCAGCGCTTGCAGGAACGGGTCGTGAAGGTGATCCAGGCCAATCCCGCCGTCGCCACGCTCAGTTCGCGGATCGGCGTGGTGAACGGATTCTCCACCGCCAACCGCGGCAACGTGATCATCGGGCTGAAGCCGCTGTCGGAGCGCGGCGTCTCCGCGCAGCAGGTGATCGTGCAACTGCGCCGGAAGCTCGCGCGGATCCCGGGGATCAGCGCCTACATGCAGGTGGCGCAGGACCTGTTCTTCGGCGGCCAGTCGAACGGCGGCGAATACAGTTTCTCGGTGCAGGACCCCTCGCTCGATACCCTCGACAGCGTGGTGAACAAGATCGAGGCGCGACTGCGCCAGATGAAGACGATCAGCAACGTCTCCTCCGACCAGGACCGGGCGGAGACGCAGATCACGGTGACGATCGACCGCACCGCCGCGGCGCGCCTCGGCGTGACGATCGCGGCGATCGACACGGCACTCGGCAGCGCGTTCGCACAGCGGCAGATCTCGCGCATCTATCAGGCGCAGAACCAGTACAGCGTGGTCCTCACCGTCGGCGCCGCGCGTGCGCGCACGCCCGCCGACCTGAGCCGCATCTTCGTTCCCGGCAGCGGCGGGCCGGTGCCGCTGCTCCAGGTCGCGCACCTGGTGCGCGCCACCGCCCCGCTCCAGGTCGCGCATCTCAACGGCGTGCCGGCCGGGACGATCAGCTTCAACCTGGCGCCCGGCGCGAGCCTCGGCCCGGCGGTGGCGGAGGTGCAGAGCGCGATCGCCGCCATGCATCTGCCCGCCGACGTGCAGATCGCGTTCGGCGGCAACGCGCAGTATTTCCTGGCCTCGTTGCAAACCGAGCCGCTGCTCATTCTCGCCGCGCTGGTGGCCATCTACATCGTGCTCGGTGTGCTGTACGAAAGCCTGAGCCAACCGCTGACCATCCTGTCCACCCTGCCGTCGGCCGGCGCCGGCGCGCTGCTGGCGTTCCTGCTCACCGGCACGCCGCTGTCGGTGATCGGGATCATCGGCATCTTCCTGCTGATGGGCATCGTCAAGAAGAACGGCATCATGCTCGTCGACTTCGCGCTGGAAGCGGAACGGGAACGCGACCTGCCGCCGGCGCAGGCCATCCGGGAAGCCTGCCTGGAACGCTTCCGGCCGATCATGATGACAACCCTCGCCGCACTTCTGGGCGCGCTGCCGCTCGCGTTCTCGGTCGGTACCGGATACCAGATGCGCCGGCCGCTCGGCATCGCCGTGATCGGTGGGCTGATCGTCTGCCAGGCGCTCACGCTGTACACGACGCCGGCGGTCTATCTGGCCCTCTCCGGCTTCGGGAAACGCCATGCCCGCCGCATCGCCACGATGCCGGCGGAATGATGCCGACCAGGCAGGGCCGCGATCCCTGGCCTTTGCCCCCGAACGCCGATGCCTTCCCCGGCGGATCGTGCCATTCTGCGTCGTCGCGCAGAGAGTTTGTGAAAGAATGCCCGCCGGCCGCCAAAATCGCCCGAAAACCCGGGCATTTTCAACGGGCGTTCTTTCGCAAGTTCGATTTCTTCACATGCGCAGAGGGGGAGCAACGTCATGGCCGAGACCGGATCGTATCGTGTGACTGCCTACAATTCCGTGCCGGACTCCGAGAACAAGATCCACGACGACGACGTTGCCCGCCGCTTCGGCTTTACCGCCGGCCTGGTGCCGGGCGTGGATGTCTACGCCTACATGACCCATCCGGCGGTGGCGCGCTGGGGGCTTGCCTGGCTGGAGCGTGGCGCCGCCGCCTGCCGCTTCGCGCAGCCGGTGTACGACGGCGACCCGGCCGAGGTTTTCGCGACGGAGGATGCGTCCGGGCTGGCCCTTCGGGTGGAGAGCCATGGCGCGGTGTGCGCCACCGGCCAGGCCGGATTGGCAAGCGACGTCGTGCCGCCGGGGGATTTCGCGCCGCCGCCGGCCCCGCCGGCGCCGGATGCGCGGCCGGCCGCCGATGAAGCGAGCCTTGCGGTCGGCACCTTGCTCGGCATGCGTCCGCTGGCGTTCACCGCCGCCTTCGCGGCGCAGTACCTGCGCGACGTGCGCGAGACCGATCCGCTGTACCAGCGCGAGGGGCTTGCCCATCCCGGCCTCATTCTGCGCACCTGCAACTGGGCGCTGAGCCAGAACGTGCGACTGGGCCCGTGGATCCATGTCGGCAGCACGGTGCGCCATCTCGGGCTCGCGCGGATCGGCGACACGATCTCGGTGCGCGCCCGCGTCGATGCGAATCTGGAGCGCAAGGGCCATCGGTTCGTGGAGTTGGAAGCGCTGGTGATCGCCGACGCGGATCGCCCGCTGGCGCGCATCCGCCACGTCGCGATCTACCGCCCGCGTCAGCTCGGCGCGGCGGCCTGATCACGGCGCCGGCGCGCGGCGTCGCGGGGCCAGCATCGCGTAGAGCAGCGGCGCCAGCCACAGCGAGCTGAACACCGCGAGCGCGAGCCCGCCCATCACCGCGACCGCCAGCGGTTGCAGCAGCGCCGTGCCGCGCCCGATGCCGATCGCAAGCGGCAGGAACCCGCCGATATCGGCGAGCATCGTCATCAGGATCGGCCGCAGCCGCGCGCGCGCCGCCAGCGCCACCTGCGCCGGCCCGTGCGCCGCGCCGGGATGCGCGCGCAGTGCGAACACCAGGATCACGTTGTTCACCGCGATCGCGAATACGATCAGGATGCCGAGGAACGCGGTGCTGTCCAATCCGAGCCCCGCCACCAGCAGCGCCGCCAACGCCCCCGGCGCGGCGAGCGCGATCGCCGCCATCGCCGGCAGCGCCATCCTCTGGCCGCCGAACTGGAACCCGAACAGCACCAGCAGGATCAGCAGGGTGCCGCCGAGCACCAGCGCCATCTGCCGGAAGCTGCGCTTCTGTTGCGCGTAGTAGCCGCCCAGCACCGCGGTCATGCCGGTGGGCAGCCGCGCGCGGGCGATCAGGGCGCGCGCCGTCGCCGCCGCGGCCGACAGGCCCTCGCCGGCGATCGGCCGCACCCACAGATAGGCGTCCGGCACCAGCGCCTGGTGGGTGACGTAGGGCACCGTCCCGCGCCGCCCGATGCGCGCCAGGCTGCCGAGCGGCGCGTAGGCGGGCGGCGCCGCGCCCCCCGGCAAGGCCGTCCCCCCGGTTCCCGGCAGCCGCACCGGCACATCGGCGATCCCGCGCAGCCCGGGCGGGTCCGCCCCGGTGCGGACCCGGATCGGCAGGATCTGCTCGCCGCTGAGCAGGAACCCGGCCCGCTCCCCCCACAGCCGCCGCCGTAGCACGCCCGCCAGCGCCGGCGCGGTCAGCCCGTCCAGCCCCGCCATCGCGCGCGGGCGCACCGTGATCTCCGCCCCGGCCGAGGGCGACTTGAAGACGATCGACTGGAACCGCCCGGAGGCCCGGAACGCCGCCGCCAGCCGCTTGCCCGCGGTGCGCAGCGCGGCGGGGTCGGCGCCGAACAGGAACACCTCCAGCGGCGCGTGCGACCCGGCGAGGTCGCCCAGCCGGTTCACCATCACCTGCGCCCCGCCGAGCGCCAGCAGCGCCGGATCGGCGGCGCGGAACGCCGTGTGCAGCCGCTGCATCACCGCCGCCGTGCCGACACTCCGGTGCTGGTGCAACACCACCGCCAGCGCGCCCTTGTTCGGCGTCGCGCGCGGGTTGGCGAAGCTGCGCCCGACCACCAATGAGACGTGCGCCACCGCCGGATCGGCGCGCGCCACCCGCATCAGGGTCCGCCCCACCCGGGTCGTCTCCGCCACCGAACTGCCGACCGGGGTGCGGAACGGCACCGACACCACGCCTTCGTCCCACGGCGGCAGGAACGCGGTCGGCAGCCGCGCCAGGCACAGCCCCCCGAGCCCGCCGAGCAGCACGACCGCCACCGCCGCCGGCCACGGTCGCCGCATCCCGCGCACGAGATGGCGCAGGTACCACCGCCGCAGCCGCGCCTCCCAGCCGGACGGCGCGATCGCCCCGCCGCGCCCGGCCAGCCACACCGCCAGCACCGGCGTCACCACCAGCGCCACCAGTTGCGAAGCGATCAGCGCCACCACGATCGCGATCGCCATCTGCCGGAACAGCAGCCCGATCGTCCCCGTGAGCGCGATCAGCGGCGCGAACACGAGGCAGGAGGTGACGGTGGCCAGGCTCATGGCCGGCAGGATGCGCGCGGCCTCGGCGATGGCGCGGTCGCGGCGCGCGGCGGGGTCGGCGCCGGGCGCGTGCAGCCCGCGCTCCATCACCACGATCGCATGGTCGACCAGCGCCCCGATCGCCGCCGTCAGCCCGCCCAGGGTCATGATGTCGAGCCCGAGGCCGAGCAGGCGCAACACCAGCACCGTGGCGGCGATGGCAAGCGGCACCACGAGCAGGGTGGCGAGCGCCGCGGCCGGGCGGCGCAGGAACACCAGCACCACCAGCCAGGCGATGGCGCTGCCCAGGATCAGCGCCACCCAGACGTCGTGCAGGCTGTGCGCGATCAGCCCGCCGAGATCGTAGATCCGCACCAGCCGCACGTCCGGCGGCAGCCGCCGGCGCAGTTGCGCGATCCGGGCCGCGACCGCGTGGCCGAGCGCCACCTGGTTCACCCCCGCCTGCGGCTGGATATCCACCACCAGCGCGTGCCGCCACCCGCCCACCGCGGCGTCGCGCAGCAGGGGCGGCGACCCGATCCGCACCGTGCCGAGCGCGCCGAGCGGCAGCGGCAGCCGGTGCCCGTCAGCCCCCGCCGGCCCGAGCGGCAGCATCAGCCGCGCCAGCGCCGCCGGCGTCGCCGGTCGCGGATCGGTCGCGACCACGAACTGCTGGTGGCGCGCGGTCAGGATGCCGGAAAAGAACGGCCCCTGCGCCGCCCGCAAGGCCGCCACCACCTGCGCCGCCGTCAGCCCGTGCGCGGCGAGCCGGCGGCGGGATAGCCGCACCTCCACTTCCGGCCAGCCGCGCCCGGTGCCGGAGACCTTGTAGACGCCCGGCACACCGATCAGCGCCGGGCGAAGCTGGAAGGCGAACAGCGCCTGCATCGCCGCGCTGTCGATGCGGTCGGACACCAGCGCGTATTCGGCGAAGGGATAGACCTCCGGCGTCTGCAACTGCACCGTCATGCTCGCCCCCGGCGGCAGGCGCACCTGCGCGAGGCGCGCCTGCAACAGCAGGAACGCCTGTTCCGGATCGTTGCCCGCGGTGAAATAGACATGCAGCTTCGACAGCCCGTTGCCGGTCTGCGAGCGCACCAGCCGCACCCCGGGCTCGCCCTGCGCCACCAGCTCCAGCGGCCGGGTGACCTGCAGCAGCATCAGCTTCACCGGCACCTGGCCGTCGCTCACCAGCACCACGACCTTGGGGAAGGCGAGGTCGGGGAACACCGTCTCCGGCAGCGTCCGCAGGGCGGCGACGCCCGCGCCGAGCACCAGGGCGGCCAGCAGCAGGACCGAAAAGCGGTTGGTCCAGAGGCCGCGCAGCAGGCGGCCAGTCATTGCGCGTGGCTCATCGCGCGCGGCCGGGCGGGTCGGGTTCCGGGGCGACCGGGCTGCCCTCGGCGAGCCTTGTCACGTGCCCGACCGCCACCCGCTCCCCGGCGTGCAGCGGGCCGGCGAGCCAGGCCCGGCCGCCCTGCTCGGCCAGCACCCGGACCGCGACCGCATGGGCGTGGCCGGCGCGCAGCACGAACACCGTGGTGCGCGCACCCCGCATCAGCAGCGCCCCGGCCGGCACGGCTGGCGCCGGCGGCCCGGGCCGGTCGAGCCGCACCCACACCCATTCGCCCGGGATCAACGGGTTGCCGCGCGGCAGGTCCACCCGCACCCGCACGAGGCCGAGCGGGCGCGCGTCCCGCCCGACCGAGACCACCCGGCCGGTGCCGGACCAACCCTGGGCCGCGATCCGCGCCGCCGCGCCGACGGCCACCCCGCGCGCGGCGGCAGGCGGCACCCGGGCATCGATCCACGGCGTCGCCCGGCCGCTGATGGTGGCGATCGGCGTGCCCTTGTACGCCACCGCGCCGGGCGCGATCAGGTAGTGCAGAGTGCCGGCGAACGGCGCCCGGATCACCTGCTGGGCGGCTTCGCGCGTCAGCCCGTCCAGCCGCCCCTCGGCCTGGGCGAGATTGCGCTGCGCCTGGTCGAGCGCGATCTGCGTGCTCAGCCGCTGCGCCACCATCTGGCGGGTGCGCGCCGCGGCCGCGCGTGCATAGGCGGCATCGGCCCGCGCGCCGGCGAGCGCGCCTTGCAACGCCGCCGGCACGTTGCGCGCCACTACCGCGCCGGCCGCCACCTCGCCGGCGGCGAGGAACGGGCCGACGATGGCGCCGGTGACGGGTGCGACGAGCGTGGTCCGGCCGAGGCTGTCGACCTCGCCCAGGGCGCGCAGCACGTGCGGCACCGGCGCTTCGACGACCGCGGCGGTGGTGACCGCCACCGGCGGAGGCCCGGCGGCGCGGGCGGCGCCGAGGCCGGCGCCGCACAGCAGCCCGGCCGCGACCGGGAGCACTGCGGCCCCCCGGATCACGACCGTCGCCAATCCGCGGCGGCGATGCGCCCGGCGAGGGGCGGGCGAGGGAGGAACAGCAGGCATCGCGGCGCGTCGCTCCGGTCCGCCAGCGGCGAGAGTGTACGCCGGCCCTGCCGCCATTACGAAAGCGGGACGCCGGCCAGGTCAAATGAAGGATCGCCAAGCTTGGGGGCGGCTTTCGGCGCGCCGGCGGCGTCGCCGGCGCGGACGGACATGCTTCGGTCGCGGCGCCCGGCGCGGAGGGCTCGCACGGCGCGGGGTTACCCTTTGCAACACCTCGTCACCCGCAGATCCGCTGCCCCGTCACAAAATCGCCCCGGGCGCCACACGGCGCCGTGCTTGGGGCACGAGGCGGGGCGCATGGCGGGGCGACAACGAGACGGGCAGGGGCGTGGCACGGGCAGTGCCGCGATGTCGGCGTCCGGCATCCCGTGGGGGAGCTGGATGCTGCCGCTTTTGCTCGTTGCCGGCGGCCTGCTGAGCCTTGGCATGATCGACGTGCTCGTCGCCGGGCACGATCCGATGCTGGACGAACTGCCGGGCAGCGTCGGGCTGCTGGCCGGCTTCGCGCTCGCCGGCCATCGCTTCGTCGGTGCCCGGCTGGGGCGGCCGCGCGCATGGCACGCGGCCGGCATGGCGGGGTACGGCTGGACCCGACGCCCGGTCGGGTGGCGGCGCCTGCTGCGGGCCGAGGTGCTGGCACGCCGGCTCATCTGGGGGCGGCGGATCGCACGAACGTTTCGGCAATTTGCCGTGGCCGCGCCGCCCGTGACGAAGCCCAGCGCGGGCGAACGGATGCCGGCGGGCCACGAGGACGGCCGCCAAGCCGGGGAGGCGGGGCCAGGGTGCGGCGATCGTGCTCCGCCCACCCCTGCGACAGCCGCGCCCGCGCCGGTGGTGGCGTCCCGCCGGACTGCCGCGCCGGCGCGATCGCACCGGCCCGATCCGTTGGAGCGGCTCGGCTACCGCGGTCGCTGGATCGTACAGGCTCCGCTGGCACGCCATCGGTCGGCGCAGGACGGGCTGGTCGTCATCGGCGGCGCGCCGCGCAGTGGTACGAACTCTGCTGCGCACCCTGCTTGGCCGCCATCCGGCGATCGCCAGCCTGCCGGAGACGACGGTGTTCCTGCGCCGCATCTCCCCGCCCGCCGAGATTGCCCGCCGGCTCGGCTGGCCGGCGGCAGAGATCGCGCACTGGCAGCGGTCCAGCCGGTCGCAGGTGGCGTTCATCGAGCGGCTGGCCGCGGAAGTCCGCGCCCGGTCGGGCAAGCCGGTCTGGGCCGAGAAGACGCCGCTCAACGTGCTGCGCTTCGGCTTCGCCCGCCGTGCCTTCCCGCGGGCGAAGCTCGTGCACATCCTGCGCGACGGCCGCGACGTCGCCTGCTCGCTGCGCCACAAGCCGTTCGCCAAGCTGGACGGGGCCGCCTGGGACAGCCCGGCCGCGGCGCTGCGCTGCGGGGTGCAGTGGCGAGCCTGCGTGCGCGCCGGCCTCAGCCACCGCGGCGACCCCGGCTACTGGGAGCTGCGCTACGAGGACCTGGTGCGCCGTCCGGAGCCGGTCCTGCGGGCGCTGCTGGGCTTTCTCGAGCTGCCGTGGAGTGATCGCCTGCTGGTGGCGGCGGAGACCGGCGCCGACGCCGATGCGCGCCGGGCCGCCGGCCCCGTCGCCGCCGATGCGATCGGGCGCTGGCGCGGCGAGCTTTCCGCGGCGCAGTGCGCGGCGCTCGAGCCGTTGATCGGTCCCTTGCTGGAAACCCTGGGCTACGCGGAGGGCCGGGGCTGGTCCGCAGCGCCCGGGGACGTCATTCCCCCCTGCTTTCCGTCGATCAACTCGTAACGGCAGCCCGGCACCCAGGGCGATCGCATGTGGCCCGAACGCGCCGGCCGCCCCGCGTCTGGCTGGCGGGAACGGGTTCGTGCATATCGGATTACCGATCGGGAAGATTGATCCAACCATTCGGCAACCCTGCGCCTTCTATGGTCACGCCATGTCATCGGAAAGAGTGCAGCCGCGCCGCGCGGCACGTCGCCTCGGCGCGGCGAGCCTGCTGGTGGTACTGGCCGGCTGCGCCATCTACCGGCCGCTGCCGCTCCCGGCCGCGCCCGGACTTGCCGACTCGCTCGCCACGCTGCGCCACGCCGGCGTGGCGAGCGAGACGCCGCTGACCGTCCAGGACGTCGCCTACCTGGCGGTGGAGAACGACCCGACGTTGCGCGCCGCGCGCGCGCGCATGGGCGTGGCGCGGGCCGAGGTGCTCGCCGCCGGCGTGCTGCCCAACCCGTCGCTCTCCGCCGCCCTCACCCCGGTGATCGGCGGCCCGGGTACCGCCACCGGCTGGAGCGTGGGGCTGGGCGAGGACCTCCAGGCCCTGGTGACCCTGCATGCCCGCACCCGCGCCGCCCGCGCCGCCGCCGGCGCGGTGAACGCGAGCCTGCTGTGGCAGGAGTGGCAGGTGATCGGCCAGGCGCGGCTGCTCGCGGTCGACCTCATGCAGGGGGCGCGGCTGCATCGGCTGCTCGATGAGGCGCACGGCCTGCTGGCGCAGCGCTATGCGGTGACCCGCCGCGCGGTGGCCGAAGGCAACGCCAGCCTCGCCGTGATCTCCCCCGATCTCGCGGCGCTGACCGGCATCCAGCAGCAGATCGACGCCCTTGATCGGCTGCAGCAGCAGCGCCGGCACCAATTGGCGGCGCTGCTCGGGCTGCAACCGTCGGTTCCGCTGCCGCTCGCCGCCCGCCCCGACCTGCCGCCGGTTCCGGCCTCCCTGGTCCGTAGCCTGCTGCCGGGGATCGCGGCGCGGCGGCCGGACCTGCTCGCGCTGCGCCTCGGCTACCGCGCGGCCGATGCCAGGCTGCGCGCGGCGATCCTGGGGCAGTTCCCGCGCCTGACCGTGGGGTTCACCGACGCCTCGGACACCACCGGGGTGCGGAGCTTCGGGCCGCAGGTGACGCTCGACCTGCCGGTGTTCGACCGCAACCAGGGGCCGATCGCCATCGCGCGCGCGACCCGGCGCCGGCTGCGGACGGAATATGTCGCGCGGCTCGACACCGCGGTCGGGGACGTGCAGGCGATGCTGGCCGATACGGCGCTGCTCCGGCGCCAGTTGCGTCGCGCGCGCCGGCAGTTGGCGGAGACGCGGCGGGTCGCCAACGCTGCGGCGGCGGCCTTCCGCGCCGGCAATCTGACCGAGCGCGCCTATGTGGACTTCGTCACCGCGCGCATCGCCAAGGAACAGGAAGTGCTGGGATTGGAACAGAGCCTGGCGGAGCAGCAGGTGGCGATGGCCACCCTGGTCGGCGCCGGGATGCCGGCGGTCCGTCTGCCGGCGTCCGGGCGCCCGGTCATGGACGTGAAATCGTGACGCGAGGTTGGGCGTGAAGCAACGCTGGCTCTGCATGGGCGGTGACCGGGCGCGGCGGGCACTGGCGCTGCGGTCTTTGACGCCGCGGCCGCGATTCCTGGCGCGGGCGGCCGCAGGCTGGCCCGCGCCGGCCTCCCCTGAGATCGGTTGTCGGCGCCCGCCGCTCCTGCGGCGCCTCCTGCCCCTGCTGGCCCTGGCGCTGACGGCCGCCACGCCCGCGCCTTCGGTGCCCTCGCCTTCGGTGTTGATCCGCACCGAGACGCCGCAGTCGGGCGCGCTGCCGCGCACCGTGGTCGCCTACGGCACCGCGCGGCCGGCCCCGTACGGGACGATCACCCTCGGCGTGCAGCACGCCGGCATGGTGCGGCGCGTGTTCGTCGTGCCGGGCCAGCGTGTGAAGCAGGGCATGGCGCTGGTCAGTGTCGCCGCCGCGCCGGCGGTGATCGCGCAGTACCACCAGGCCGCGACCGCCCTGGCGCTCGCCCGTTCGGAACGCACGCACATGGCGCAGTTGCGCGCGCAACAATTGGCGACGCGCGACCAGCTCGCGCAGGCGGACAAGGCGGTGACGGACGCCGCGGCGGCGCTGGAGGCGCTGGTGCGGGAAGGCGGGGCCGATCCGCGCCAGACGGTCCGGGCGCCGTTCGCCGGCGTGGTGACGACGATCGCCGTGGCGCCGGGCCAGGCGATCGCCGCCAACGCGCCGCTGCTCGGCCTCGCGCGGCAGCAGGCGCTGGTCGTTTCGGTCGGGATCGATCCCGCGGCGGCCGGCGCGGTCCGGGCCGGCCAGAAGGTCACGCTCACTCCGTTGGACGGCGGCGAACCGATCGCCGGCACGGTGGGCGGCGTCGGCGGCATGCTCGATCCGCAGACGCACCTGGTCGACGCGACCATCACTCTCGGCGCCGGCGATCCGCTCGGCGGCGCCGGCTTCCGCGCCGCGATCGAGGTCGGGCAGGACCACGGCTGGATCGTGCCGCGGAACGCGGTGCTGACCGGCGCCGATGGTCCCGCCGTGTTCCAGGTGGCGCACGGCCACGCCGTCCGGGTCGCGGTGCGGGTGGTGGGCGAGGCGGGCGGGCAGACGGTCGTGGCCGGGCCGATCGATCCGCACCGGCCGATCGTGGTCTCCGGTAACTACCAGCTCGCGCCCGGCATGGCGGTGCGCGACGCGCCCGTACCGCCGCCGGCCGCGCACGACGCGCATCCGGGCTCCGGGGCCGGCTGATGCGCTTCACCGATGTGGTCGAGCGGCATCGCCGCGCGATCCTGCTCGTCATGGCGGCACTCGCGCTCGCCGGCCTCTATGCCGCCACCAGCCTGCCGGTCGGGCTGTTCCCGCAGGTCTCCTTCCCGCGCGTGCGGGTGGAGCTGTCGGCCGGCAACCGGCCGGCGCGGCAGATGGTGCTGCTGGTCACGCGCAAGGTGGAGCAGGCCGTGCGCAGCGTACCCGGGCTCACGGCCGTGCGCTCCACCACCTCGCGCGGCTCGGCCCAGGTGCAGCTCGATTTCGGCTGGGGTCGGGACATGATCCAGACCACGCTCGAGGTGCAGCAGGCGATCAACGAGGTGATGCCGTCCCTGCCCGCCGGCACCACCGCCACCGTGCTGCGGATGGACCCGACCACCTTCCCGATCATTTCCTACGGCCTGACCTCGAAGACCGTCCCGCCGACCCGGCTGCGTGAAATCGCCCGCTACCAGCTCGCTCCGCTGCTCTCCGCCATCCAAGGCGTGAAGCGGGTCGGCGTCGAGGGCGGCGAGACGCCGGAGGTGCACGTCCTGGTCGATCCGCACCGTCTGGCCGCCCGCGGCCTCGCGCTGTCGGACGTGGCGAGCGCCTTGCGCAACGCCGGCGTGCTGAGCGCGGTCGGCCGCCTGCAGGACCACGACCTGCTCTACCTCGTGCTGGTGAACGACACGATCGCGCGGCTGGCGCAGATCCGCAACACGGTGGTCTCCGCCGGCCCCGGCGGCGTGGTGACGGTGGGCGACATCGCGCGCGTCACCAGCAGCGTCGTGCCGCAATGGGTGCGGGTGACCGAGGACGGCAAGCCCGCCGTGCTGTTCAACGTCTATGAACAGCCGGACGGCAACGCCGTGCGCATCGCCGCCGCCGTGCGGGCCACCCTGGCGGCGTTCGCCATGCCGCCCGGGATCGCGGTGCGGAGCTGGTACGACCAGTCGGTGCTGGTCACGCAATCGGCGAGCAGCGTGCGCGACGCGGTGCTGATCGGCCTCGGCCTCGCCGGGCTCGTGCTGCTCGGCTTCCTGCGGAGCTGGCGGGTGACCCTGGTCGCCATGCTCAGCGTGCCGGCGACCCTGGCGATCACGATCCTGGTGCTGGCCCTGCTCGGGCAGAGCTTCAACATCATGACCCTGGGCGGGATCGCCGCCGCCGTGGGCCTCGTGATCGACGACGTGATCGTGATGATCGAGCACATCGCCCGCCGTGCCGGCGCGGCCGAGGCAGCGGGCGGTGGGCGCGACGCGGTACTGCCCGCGGGGCGGGAGTTCCTGGTGCCGCTCGGCGGATCGAGCCTTGCCACCATCATCGTGTTCATCCCGCTCGCGTTCCTCGGCGGCGTTACCGGCGCGTTCTCGCGCGCGCTGGCGCTGACGATGGGCTCGGCGCTGGTGATCTCGATGCTGCTGACGTTGTTCGCGGTGCCGCTGCTGGCGCGCGGGCTGGTCGATTTCCGGCGCTGGCAGGATCCCGGCGCTGCGGGCCTGGGACGCATCGGGCGCGCGCACCAGCTTGTGCTGGGCCGGCTGATCCGCCGGCCGTGGGTGATCGTGCTGGTGCTGGTCCCGCTGCTGGTGCTGGGCTGGGTGGCGGAGCACCGGGTGCCGACCGGGTTCATGCCGGCGATGGACGAGGGCGGGTTCGTGATGGACTACCACACCCTGCCCGGCACCTCGCTCGCCGAGACCGATCGCGAGCTGCGCCAGGTGGAGGCGATCCTGCGCGCCGATCCGGCAGTCGATACGTTCTCCCGCCGCACCGGCATGGGCCTCGGCGGCGATCTGAACGAAGCGAACCAGGGTGATTTCTTCGTCCGCCTGATCCAGGGTGATCGGCCGCCGATTGAGCGGGTGATGGCCGACGTGCGCCGCCGCATCCACCGCGACGTGCCCGGCGTCACCGTCGATACGGCGCAGTTGATGAGCGATCTGATCGGCGACCTGACGGCGGTGCCGCAGCCGATCGAGGTCAAGCTCTATGACCCCGACGACACCGCGGCGCTGATCCCGACCGCGCAGCGTGTGGCGGCGGCGATCGGGAAACTCCGCGGCGTGGTCGAGGTGCGCAGCGGGGTGGTGCTGGCGGGCGACGCGCTCGACATCCGGGTCGATCCGGTGAAGGCGGCGTTGCAGGGGGTCACGCCGGCAGCGGTGCGCCAGGCGCTCGAGACCTATCTGACGGGCGCGGTGGTGACCGAGATCCCGACCGCGCATCGGATGGAGGGGGTGCGGCTCTGGGTGCCGGCGCGGCTCCGCCAGTACACCGGCGATCTGGACGCCCTGCCGATCCGGGCGCCGGACGGGCACCTGTTCCCGCTCGGGATGGTGGCGCGGCTACGGGAAGTGTCCGGCCAGCCGCAGATCGACCGCGACAACCTCCAGCAGATGGTCGCCGTCACCGGGCGGATCGAGGGGCGGGGCCTCGGCGCGGCCGTCGCCGACGTGCGGACGGTGCTGGCGCGGCCGGGGCTGATCCCGCCGGGGATGCGGTTCTCGCTGGGCGGGTTGTACAAGCAGCAGCAGATCGCCTTCGCCGGGCTGATCCGGGTGTTTCTCGCGGCGCTGGTGGCGGAGTTCGTGCTGCTGCTGGTGCTGTACCAGCGGTTCTGGCTGCCGGTGATCATCATCGGCTCGGCCTTGCTGTCCACCACGGCGGTGTTCACCGGGCTCTGGGTGTCCGGCGTGGCGCTCAACATCACGGCGCTGATGGGGATGACGATGATCATCGGCATCTCGACCGAGCTCGCGATCTTCTACGTGTCGGAATACGTCGAGCTGGCCCGCCACATGCCGGCGCGGGAGGCGCTGGCGGCGGCGGCGGGCAACCGGCTGCGGCCGATCGCGATGACGACCCTGGCCGCGATCCTGACCCTGCTGCCGCTGGCGCTCGCGCTCGGGGCGGGGTCGGGGATGCAGCAGCCGCTGGCGATCGCGATCATCTCCGGGCTGCTGCTGCAGTTCCCGCTGGTGCTGCTGGCGATGCCGGTGGCGATCGGGCTGACCCTGCCGCGGGAGAAGGCGCGGTAGGAGCGCCGTCTCCCTACCTCCTTGCGGGGGAGGGTTGGGGTAGGGGGGCGGCCCCCGAAGCATCATGGGGCCGCACGCCCATCCCGCTCGGTCCGCCTCGCGGCCCAAGCCCCCGCAAGGGGGAGGGGGAAGGTCAGCGTTCGGTCTCGTCGCTGTCGGGTTCCACCTCGATATCGGGGCCGATGGCGTCGGCGTCGTCTTCGAGGTCGGCGGTATCCTCGATCACGTCTTCCTCGGCCTCGTCGCCGACGACTTCCACTTCGACGTCCGCGTCCTCCAACCCCGGGGCGGGGACCGGCTTCTTCGGGCGCTTGTCCTCGACCACGTTGCCGACCGGGCGGCGCACGCGCGGCTGGTCGGCCGGCTGCTCGGTGCCGCATTTGGGGCAGATCGCGGGCGTCTTGCCCAGATCATAGAAATGCGCGCTGCAACTGACGCAGACGCGCTTGGTGCCGAGTTCTGGCTTGGCCATCGGAGAGGGGCCTCGTTTGGGTTGGGCGCGGCGCGAAGCCGGGCCGCATGCCACCTCGGCGATGCGGTGTCAAATCGGACGGCGGCGGCGTCGTGGGAGCCGATGCCGTCCGCTTCTCTCCTCTCGCAAGGGGAGGGGAGAAGCGGACGCGCGATGGCCCTGCCGCCGCCCCCGCGCGGCCATCGCCAGACCTCGCCCGGCGTGATAATCGCGCGCCCATGAACACCCCGTCCTCCGCGGGCCTCCGCGCCGCCGCTCCACCCCGGCCGCTCGCCGGGCGCATCATGGTCCCCGGCGACAAGTCGATCAGCCACCGCGCCCTGATGTTCGGCGCCCTCGCGGTCGGCGAGACCCGCATCACCGGCCTGCTGGAAGGCGAGGACGTGCTGCGCACCGCCGCCGCCATGCGCGCGCTCGGCGCCGAGGTCGTGCGCGCACCGGACGGCGCCTGGCTGGTCGCCGGCCGCGGCGTCGGCGGCCTGGTCGAACCCGCCGACGTGCTCGACATGGGCAATTCTGGCACCGCCGCCCGGCTGCTCTGCGGCATCCTCGCCACCCATCCGATCTTCGCGGTGATGACCGGGGACGCGAGTCTGCGCGGCCGGCCGATGCGCCGGGTGACCGACCCGCTGGCGGCCACCGGCGCTCGCTTCGCCTCCCGCGCCGGCGGCCGGCTGCCGCTGGCGATCGAGGGCGTGCACGCGGCCCTGCCGCTCGACTACCGCGTGCCGGTGCCCTCGGCGCAGGTGAAGTCCGCCGTGCTGCTCGCCGGGCTGAACGCCCCCGGGATCACGCGGGTGGAGGAACCCGAGGCGACCCGCGACCACAGCGAGAACATGCTGCGCCATTTCGGCGCGACGGTGACGGTGGAAGCGGCGGGCGCCGGGCGGGTGATCACCCTCGTCGGCCAGCCGGAACTGCTGGCCGCGGACGTGGTGGTGCCGGGCGATCCGTCCTCGGCCGCCTTCCCGCTGGTGGCGGCGCTGCTGGTGCCGGGCTCGGCGGTGACGATCGCCGGCGTCGGGCTCAATCCGCTGCGCACCGGCCTGCTCGACTGCCTGCGCGAGATGGGGGCGGACCTGACCGTGACCGGAGAGCGGATCGAGGGCGGGGAGCCGCTCGGCGACCTCACGGCCTGCTGCGGTCCGCTGCGCGCGATCGACGTGCCGCCCGGGCGGGCGCCGAGCATGATCGACGAATATCCCGTCCTGGCGGTGGCGGCGGCCTGCGCCGCCGGGGTCAGCCGCCTGCGCGGGCTGAAGGAGTTGCGGGTGAAGGAAAGCGACCGCCTCGCCGGCACCGCGGCATTTCTGGCGGCGAACGGCGTGCGGGTGGAAATCGAGGGTGACGATCTGATCGTGCACGGGACCGGCGCCCCCCCGCCCGGCGGTGGGATGGTCGCCACGCAGATGGACCACCGGATGGCAATGAGCGGCGTCGTGCTCGGACTTGCAGCAGCGGCGCCGGTCACGGTGGACGACCTGGGGTTCATCGACACGAGCTTCCCCGGCTTCATCGCGCTGATGAACGGGCTGGGCGCGACGCTCGCACCGTCCGGGCCGGGCTGATCATGACGCCCCAGAGAACACGCGAGAGAGGAGGGGCTCGGGAAGAGCCCCGGCGAGGGCCGCAGGCGGCGCTCCGTGGGACGTCCGAAGGCCGTCGGGGCGACCCCACCGCCTCGCGACCGCCGGTGATCGCCATCGATGGTCCGGCCGCCGCCGGCAAGGGCACTCTGGCGCGCCGCCTCGCCGAGGCGCTGGACCTGCCGTATCTGGACACCGGTCTGCTGTATCGCGCCGTCGGCCGGCGCGTGCTGGACGCCAGCGCCGATCCGGCCGACCCCGCTGCCGCTGCCGCCGCCGCCGCCGCGCTGCATCCGGACGATGTGCGGCGCGGCGATCTGCGCGGACCGGCCGCGGATGCGGCGGCGGCTGCGGTCGCGTCCATCCCGGCGGTGCGGGCCGCGCTGCTCGATTTCCAGCGCGGCTTCGCCGCCGCCCGGGGCGCCGTGCTGGACGGGCGCGATATCGGCACCGTGATCTTCCCCGAGGCCCCGGTGAAGCTGTTCGTCACTGCGAGCCTCGCTGCCCGCGCCCGGCGCCGCTGGGCGGAGCTGGAGGCCAAGGGCGTGGACCATCCGCTCGCCCAGGTGGAGGAGGAGATGCGGGTCCGCGACGCGATGGATGCCGCGCGCGCCGCCGCGCCGCTGCGTCCGGCGGCGGGCGCGGTGCTGCTGGACACCACCGCGCTCGACCCCGACGCGGCATTCGCCGCGGCCTTGCGGGAAGTGCGGGCGCGGCTTGGGTGTTGACCAGACCATCTGGTCTGACCTAATTTGTCGCGCGGGCGCGTTAACCCTGCGGCAACCGGACCCGGCTATGACCGACATCGTGAACATCTACGACGCCAAGACCCAGCTTTCCCGCCTGGTGGACCGTGCCGCCGCCGGGGAGGACATCCTGATCGCGCGTGCCGGCAAGCCGGTCGCGCGGCTGGTGGCGCTGGAGGGCGCCGCGCCGCGCCAGCCCGGACTGCTGCGCGGCCTCGCCGTTCCGGATGCGCTGTTCGCGCCGCTCGATGCGGACGAAGCGGCCCTGTGGGAGTGATCCTCGCGGGAGTGATCCCCGCGGGAAGGCTCCCCGGCAGGCGGACCGTCGGGACGGCGATGCCCGGCGAAACGGCCGAACAGGTAGACGCCGCGGGCGTGCGGCTGTTGCTCGATACCCACGCGCTGGTCTGGTGGTGGGCCGATGACCGGCGCCTGACCGCCGCCGCCCGCGCGGCCATCGCCGACCCGGCCAACGTCGTCCTGGTCAGCGCCGTCAGCGCCTGGGAGATCGCAACCAAACACCGGCTCGGCAGATGGGAGGAGGTGGCGCCGCTGGTCGATGGCTTCGACGATCTCCTCCGCCGCTCCCGCTTCGCGCCGCTGCCGATCACCCCGACCCAGGCCCGGCTCGCCGGAGCGATGGACTGGGCGCACCGGGATCCGTTCGACCGCATGCTGCTCGCGCAGACACGCGACCAGGGCGTCTCGCTGGTCAGCGGGGATGCCGTCTTCCAGGGCTGCGATGTGCGGGTGATCTGGTAGCCATCCGGTCCGTGCGGCCGCGCCTGTCATGGTGCTGCGCTTGACTTCCGCGCGCCGGCGCGTATCTCCTGCGCCAGCCCGCCCTCGGCGTGCATATCCGCCTTCATCCGCAACCGGTCCGCGCGTCGTCGCGGGCAAGCCGTGTTCCGCCCCGGAACGCGCAGACCCATCGGACCCTCCCGCTCGCGCGCGGCCCGTCCGTCACGGAACACAACATCCTCATGGCAGCTTCCGCTTCTGTCCAAGCGTACGACGCCGGCCTCGCCGACGACCATTTCATGGGCGAGAACTTCGCCTCCCTGCTCGACGAAACCCTTGGCCGCGATTCCGGCTTCGAGGGTTCGGTCGTCACCGGCCGCATCGTCCGCATCGATGACGACTTCGCCGTGGTCGATGTCGGCCTGAAGTCCGAAGGCCGGGTGGCGATGAAGGAATTCGCCCCGCCCGGCGCCAAGCCCGAGATCAAGCCCGGCGACCTGGTCGAGCTGTATGTCGAACGCTACGAGGACCGCGACGGTTCCATCGTGCTCTCGCGCGAGAAAGCCCGGCGCGAGGAAGCCTGGACCAACCTCGAAAAAGCCTTCGAGACCCAGCAGCGGGTCACCGGCACGATCTATGGCCGGGTGAAGGGCGGCTTCACCGTCGATCTCGGCGGCGCGGTGGCGTTCCTGCCCGGCAGCCAGGTCGATATCCGTCCCGTGCGCGACGTCACGCCGCTGATGGGCAGCCCGCAGCCGTTCCAGATCCTGAAGATGGACCGCGCCCGCGGCAATATCGTCGTCTCCCGCCGCGCCGTGCTGGAAGAAACCCGCGCCGAGCAGCGGTCCGAGCTGATCCAGGGCCTCAAGGAAGGCCAGATCCTGGACGGCGTGGTGAAGAACATCACCGACTACGGCGCCTTCGTCGATCTCGGCGGCGTCGATGGCCTGCTGCACGTGACCGACATCGCCTGGCGGCGCATCAACCACCCGTCGGAGGCGCTGTCGATCGGCCAGCAGGTCAAGGTGCAGGTGATCCGCTTCAACCCGGAGACCCAGCGCATCAGCCTCGGCATGAAGCAGCTCGAAGCCGACCCGTGGGAGGGTGTGACCGCGAAATACCCGCCGGGCGCGAAATACACCGGCCGCGTGACCAACATCACCGACTACGGCGCCTTCGTGGAACTGGAACCGGGCGTCGAAGGCCTGGTCCACGTCTCCGAAATGTCCTGGACCAAGAAGAACGTCCACCCCGGCAAGATCGTCGCCACCAGCCAGGAGGTGGAGGTGATGGTGCTGGACGTGGACGGCGCCAAGCGTCGCATCTCGCTCGGGTTGAAGCAGGTGCAGCGCAACCCGTGGGAGCAGTTCGTCGAGGAACACCCGATCGGCTCGGAAGTCGAAGGCGAGATCCGCAACATCACCGAGTTCGGCCTGTTCATCGGCCTGACCGCGGACCTCGACGGCATGATCCACATGTCCGACATCTCCTGGGACGACGCGACCGAAGCCGCGATGGCGCCGTACGAGAAGGGTGCGATCGTCAAGGCCAAGGTGCTCGACGTCGATGTGGAGAAGGAGCGCATCTCCCTCGGCATCAAGCAGCTCAAGGACGATCCGGCCGCCTCCGTGCTGGAATCCGTGCACAAGGGCACCGTCGTCACCTGCGTGGTGACCGCGGTGCAGGCGAACGGGATCGAGGTGAAGGTCGACGACGTGCTGACCGGCTTCATCCGCCGCTCCGAACTCGCCCGCGACAAGTCCGACCAGCGGCCGGACCGGTTCGCGGTGGGCGAGAAGGTGGACGCCAAGATCACGGCGGTCGATCGCGCCGCGCGGCGCCTGCAGCTCACCATCAAAGGCAAGGAGATGGAGGAGGAGAAGCAGGCGATGGCGGAATTCGGGTCCTCGGACTCGGGCGCCTCGCTCGGCGACATCCTGGGTGCGGCGATCCGTCGCCGCAACCAGCAGGCCCAGACGGAAAACTGAGGGCCGCAACAGTGCCTGCGTCCTGCGGTCGGGGTTCGGCTCCGATCGCAGGACGCCTCCCCGTCCGTAAGGTTTGCCCGTGTCTCTGGATGCCGACCTGCTGATCGACCGGCGGCGGCTCAAACGGCACCTGGTCGTCTGGCGCAGCATCGCCGTGCTTGCCGTGCTGGCCGCCCTGCTGGCCGGGCTGCACGCCGGCGGCGGGGCGTTCGGCGGCGGCCCCTACGTCGCCCGGCTGACGGTCGATGGCATCATCGGCAGCGACGACCGCCTGGCCGCGCGGGTACGCGACCTGGCGGACGATCCCAAGGTCAAAGCTCTCATCGTCGCGATCGACAGCCCGGGCGGCAGCGTCGCCGGCGGGGAGGGGCTGCACGACGCCATCGCCGCGGTGGCGGCGAAGAAGCCGGTCGTCGCGGTGATGGGCGGCGTCGCCGCCTCGGCCGGCTACATGATCGCGGTGCCGGCGGCGCGCATCTTCGCCCGCGCCGGCACGCTGACGGGTTCCATCGGCGTCTATCTGCAAAGCGTGGAATTCTCCGGCCTGCTGGCCCGGCTCGGCATCGACGCCGAGGTGGTGAAGTCCGGCCCGCTCAAGGACCAGCCCAGCCTGACCGAGCCGCTGACACCCGCCGGCAAGCAGATGCTGCAAGGCCTGGTCATGGACCTGTACGGCCAGTTCGTGGCGATGGTCGCGCAAGGGCGGCACCTGGACCCGGCGGTGGTGCGCCAACTGGCCGACGGGCGGCCTTATACCGGCGCCCAGGCGCTGCACCTCCATCTGATCGATGCGCTCGGCGGGGAGCACGCGGCGCGGCGCTGGCTTGCCACCGCGCGCGGCGTCCCGGCCAGCCTGCCGGTGCGGCCGGTGACCGTTCCCGAAGGCCTGGCCCAGCGGGCGCTGGCCGCCACCTTCGGGCCGATCGTCCAGGGCTTCTGGAAAAGCGTTCTTTCCCAAAGCGTTGTTCTTGACGGGGCGTGGTCGCTCTGGCAGCGTTCCATTCGCTGAGCCTGGAGCGGCAGGGGGAGGCCGGCACCGCCATGACGAGATCCGAGCTGATGGCCGAGCTGGCCACGGCGAACCCGCATTTGCGCGCCGGCGATGTGGAACGCATCGTCGCCACCGTGTTCGACGAGATCACCGATGCCCTGGCCCGCGGCCAGCGGGTCGAGCTGCGCGGCTTCGGCGCCTTCACGGTGAAGCGCCGCGAAGCACGCACCGGCCGCAACCCGCGCACCGGCGAAGCCGTGCCGGTGGAAGAAAAATCCGTACCCTTCTTCAAGGCAGGCAAGGAACTCCGCGAAAGGGTGAACGCCAACGGCCCGGCGCGGCCGAGGACCTCGCCGGCATAGGCTGCGGCGACGCCCGACAACGATCGCTGCAATTGTGCACCGTCGCACTGCGCGTCTGCCCAGGTAAGCCGTCCGGTTCGCCAATTCTCGGGGGGCGCTTAGCGTTTCGGAAGCCGTTCGGGGGCGATGGTCGGCGAGCCATTGGGCTCGGGATGGATGGAGCGCGCTGTTTCGACGCGAAGATCGCAGAGGGCCAGAGATCGCAGAGGTGCGCCGGGAGACCGGCAAGAGGAGAGGGTGCAAGTCCTTCACGATGAAAGGTAGAGCGAACCACATCGGCCCCGAGTTCATGCGCCTCCCACCGCGAGGTGCGGGGCGAAGCGTTGACAGGGGCGCCGCTGGGCCAGGTATTGAGCCGCGAAAGTCTCTTGTTCCGGGATGCCGACGTTGTCTCTGTGACGGAAGGCAGCACGGTGGGGCGCGTTATCGCGAGTGCCCTGCCGGTCCCGCGTGGTCTGAGACCCTGGCACGTCGGCGAAACCTCTTGTCCGGGAACCGGGAGATCTCAGGTCCGGCCGCCCCGCGAGGGACGGCCCGCATCGGGAAGGCCGGAGGGCCGAAGCCGGTGATGCACGGAGCTGAGAAGTCAGACCCTTCCATAGTAGCTGTGAAGCCGGCGAACGCGGCTGGGCAACCGCCCGCGGAGTTGGTGGAGCCAAGGGAAGGGGCCGAGGGGAACACGATCGGGCACGGCATGCGCCGGACACCGGGCCGGGCAAGCATGTCCCACGGGCTGGATCGTGTACGGCAAGCGGCCAAGGAGCGGAAAGGGGAACGGTTCACCGCCCTGCTGCACCACATCGATGTCGATCTACTGCGGTCCGCCTATGGCTGGCTGCGGCGGGAGGCATCGGCGGGTGTGGATGGGGTGACGTGGGATGCGTATGGTGACGGTCTGGAGCGCAAGCTTGCAGACCTGCATGAGCGCATCCATCGCGGTGCCTACCGAGCGCAGCCGTCGCGGCGGGTGTTCATACCGAAGCCGGACGGACGGCGGCGGCCGTTGGGGATCGCGGCGCTGGAGGACAAGATCGTCCAGCGGGCGCTGGTGGAAGTGCTGAACGCGATCTGGGAGCAGGATTTCCTGGGGTTCAGCTACGGGTTCCGACCTGGGCGCGGCCAGCACGATGCGCTGGACGCACTCGCGGTGGGGATCACCCGGTGCAAGGTGAACTGGGTCCTGGACGCCGACATCGCCGGTTTCTTTGACGCGGTCAGCCACGAATGGCTGCTGCGTTTCGTGGAACACCGTGTGGGTGACCGGCGGGTACTCCGCCTGATCCGCAAATGGTTGAAGGCCGGGGTGGCGGAGGACGGGGTGGTGACGCCTGGGACGGTGGGCACGCCGCAAGGTGCGGTGATCTCGCCGTTGCTGGCGAACATCTACCTGCATTACGTCTTCGACCTGTGGGCGGATCGATGGCGCAAGCGCCATGCCCACGGGGACGTCATCATGGTGCGCTACGCCGACGACATCGTCGTCGGCTTCGAGCACCAGGCCGACGCCGTGCGGTTCCTGGCGGATATGCGGGACCGGATGGCAGGGTTTGCGTTGACCTTGCATCCGGAGAAGACACGCCTGATCCGGTTCGGCCGCTTTGCGGCGCTGAACCGGGCGGAGCGTGGTGAAGGCAAGCCGGAAACGTTCAACTTCCTCGGGTTCACCCATATCTGCGGGCGCAGCCGATGCGGGGACTTCCAGCTACGGCGGAAGTCCCGGCGCGATCGGGTGCAAGCGCGGTTGAGGGCGATCCGGGATGGGTTGCGACGCCGGCTGCACACCACGGTCGACGAACAGGGCGCGTGGGTGCGGCAGGTGGTGGGCGGGTTCTTCGCCTACCACGCAGTGCCGACCAACTCCGCCGCCCTGGCGGCGTTCCGCCACCATGTGCGGCGCCTCTGGCAGCGGACGCTCCGGCGCCGCAGCCAGAAGGACCGGACGTCGTGGGAACGGATCACCGTGCTCGCCGACCGGTGGCTTCCGAAACCGCGCATCACGCATCCGTGGCCAGGCGCACGCTTCGCCGTCAAATACCCAAGGTGGGAGCCGTATGCGGGAATCCCGCCCGTACGGTTCTGTGCGGGGGGCGCGCAGTAATGCGCGTCCCTACCGCGATAAGGCCGCCGCCGCGGACTCCCTACCCTTCTCCGTGTCTCCGTGTCTCCGTGGTGGACCTTGCTTCCTGCCGCGCGCCCCGGGCATGCGCGCGTGCCTGGCAAAGCGGGAATTGCTGCCGCCCGCACAAACCTGTTGCCTCGCCCCGGGCGTATGTTCTATATATGTTCGCAACCCATGACCCCCACCCCCCTCCTCGACCGCCTTAGCAGCCTCGTCGCCTGGCTGGCCGACCGCATCGGCGGCCTGTGCGATCAGGCGGAGGCCCATCAGGCGGGCCTGGAACCCGGGCACGCCGGCGCCCTGCTGGCCCGGCTGCGTCATCTCGCCGCCCGGTTCCGCGCCGTCGCCGGCACCCCGATCCCGCCCCCGAAGCCCGCCCCCAAGCCGCCCGAACCGAGATTCGTTCCCACCCACAGCCTGCGCTTCGCCTTAGCGGACCCGCCGCCCGAGCGCCCTGGGCTGCCGCGGTCCTGGCGCTGGCTGCTGCGGCTGGTCCCGCAAGCCGCCGCCGGCCGCGCGCAGATGGAAGACCTGCTGCGAGACCCCGCGATGGCCGACCTGCTGGCCGCCGATCCCCGGCTGGGGCCGATCCTGCGCCCGCTCGGCTGGATGCTCGGGGTAGATCGCGCGCTGCTGCCCGCCGCGCGGCGGCAGCGCCGGCCGGTGATCCTGGTGCCCGGCGGGCGCGCGGAGGCCGAGGCGGCGGCGGCCGACTATGCCAGCGCCCGGGCGAAGGGCGTTTCCGTGGCGGACATCATCGCGCTGTGGTGCCTGCCCGCCGCGAGTAGGCGGGACCGGCGGCCGGTCTGGCGCGGGTGCGCGGGGCTGGCGCTGGCGGATGGGACGCAAATTCCGGGCTGAGCGGGTGCGGCGGACGCGCGGCCTTATCGTTTCGATATCGAATCTAATGATCCACCCCGGGAGCTTGGGTCGGTATCCGGCGGCAATTCTCGTTTTGCCGGCGAAGGGGCGGGCGAAGCGCAAAAGCAAGGTTGCGCCAGGGCGGCACGGAGAAGGCCGCCGCCGCGGACTCCCGCCCCGATGGTTGTCCCCGGCGCCGCATACGTCATCGACGCCAGCGTCGCGATCAAATGGGTGGTTGCCGAACACGGCACGGAGCAGGCGCTTCGGTTGCGCGGCCATGCGCTCTGCGCGCCCGACCTGCTGGTGGCCGAATGCGCCAACATCCTGTGGCGCAAGGTGCGGCTGGGTGAACGCGCGCCGCGCGAGGCGTCCCTGGCGGCGCGGCTGCTGGAGCGGGTGGATATCGACCTGATCCCGATGCGCCGGCTGCTTGATCGGGCGCTGGCGCTGGCGATCGCGCGCGATCATCCGGCCTGTGACGCCGTCTATCTCGCGCTGGCGGAGACGACAGGGCGGCCCTTCGTGACCGCGGACGCGCGGCTGCTGCGCAAGCTCGTGGGGACGGCAATTCCGACGGTCCTGCTGGCCGATTTCAGCGGTTGACCCGGGACGTCCCGCCCGGAACGGCCTGCCCGCAACATCCTGGTGAAGGCGGGCGGTGGCGCTTCGCCGCCGGTCCGGCTCCTATCCGGCGGGCGGCACCGACGTCACGGGCCCGCCCGCCGCGATCCCAAAGGCCATGGGGCCAAGACCCGTGCGCGCCGAGGCCCCCGACCCCGCGGCCCCTGATCCCGCGCCTCCTGGCGTCGCGGGTGCACCCGCCATCCCCCCGCCGGAACGCGGCTCGCCGCGGACCATCTGCAACGCCGTGCCGACCACCGCGCCGATATTGCCGAGATCGGCCGGGATGATCATCGTCGTCGCCTGCCGCGCCAGGTTGCCCCACTGGCCGATGAAATCCTTGGCGAGCTGCATCTGCAACGCCGCCATGCCGCCGTCCGTCACCGCGCTTTCGCCGATGATGCGGATCGCTGCCGCGGTCGCGGCGGCCACCAGTTCGATCGCCTTCGCCTCGCCCTCGGCGCGCAGCACTTCGGCCTGGCGACGGCCGTCGGCGACGTTGATGTCCTGCTGGCGCTGGCCTTCGGAGGTGTTGATCTGCTGCTGGCGCTGGCCTTCCGACCGCGCGATCGTCGCCCGCTTCTCCCGCTCGGCGGTGATCTGCAATTCCATCGCGCGCAGGATTTCCGGCGGCGGGTTGATGTCCTTGATCTCGTAGCGCAGCACCTTGATGCCCCAGTTTACCGCCGCTTCATCGACCGAGGTCGCCACCGCCGCATTCAGCAACTGCCGCGACGACAGCGCCTGGTCGAGATGCAGCTTGCCGATCTCCGAGCGCATGGTGGTCTGCGCGAGCTGCATTGCCGCGTTCATCGGGCTGGATGACCCGTAGGCGGCCTTCACCGGATCGGTGATCTGCAAATAGAGGAACCCGTCCACCGTCAGGGTGGTATTGTCGAGCGAGATGCAGACCTGCGGCGCCACCTCGGTCGGCATTTCGCGGATATCGAAGCGGAACGCCACCCGGTCGAGGAACGGGGCGACGAAGCTCAGCCCCGGTGGCAGCACGCGGTGGAACTTGCCGAGCCGCTCCACCACCCACGACTGCTGCTGCGGCACGATGCGCAGCGCCGAGCGGAGAATGGAAAACAGCAACAGCAGCAGGAGAACAAGGACGACGAGCGAGTCGAGGTATTGCGGCATCATGGGGGCTCCTGCGCCGGCGGGGATGGGGCGGTCGGGGATGGGGCGGCACCGGCTGGTGCGGCCAGATGCAGCAGGCTGCCGGTCTTGCGGGTGATGCGGACCGGGGTGCCGATGGCGGGTGGCGGCCCGTGCTCCATGACGGCGTCCCAGCGGGTGCCGCGATAGGTCACGACCAGCCGATTGTCCTCCGGCCCGATGGCGGTGACGATCGCCTCCCCGCCCGCGTCGAGGTCGGGCAGTCCGCGTCCGCGCGGCAGGCTGCGACGCCAGACCCAGATCAGGCCGAGCCCGCCGAGGCAGCCGGCGACGAACACCATCAGCAGCAGGTCCTCGCGCACCCAGAAGCCGAGCACGAAGGTGAGCAGCGCCACCGTGGCGATCGCGGCGAGATAGAACGTGCCGCTGTGCAGTTCCAGCAGGGCCGCCCACAGCGCCAGAACCAGGAACGCCCATTGCATGAGCGCAGCATACGCCCCCTGGGCGCCGGCGCCTATGTCCCGTCAGGGGGCCACGTCCCGTCAGGGAGCCGCGGACCCGCGTCCATCAGGGCGGCGTTCGGGTTCGCGGCGACCTCCGAGTCCGTGTCGGCCGGCACCGGTCGGCCCAGCCGGCGGCGTCCACGGGCGAGCTCGGTCACCACGCCGTGCAGGGTGCGCAGTTCCTGCTCGGTCGCCTCGCCGCGGCCGAAGAAGTGGCGGATGTTGCGCACCATGCCGGGGCGTTTCGGGAGGTTGGCGAGGAAGCCGCAGGCGTCCAGCTCGGCCACCAGGTGGGTCAGGAAGTTCTCCAGCTCGGCCTTGGTCGCGACCCGGGTCTCGTTGGTCATCAGGCTGCGCGGCGGGGTGGTCTCGGCGGCGGTCCACCACTCGTAGGCCATCACCATCACCGCCTGCGCCAGGTTGAGCGACATGAAGGCGGGGTTCAGCGGATAGCGCACGAGCGCGTCCGCCTGCGCCATGTCGTCGTTGTCGAGCCCCGCGCGTTCCGGCCCGAACAGCAGGCCGGCGCGCAGGTCGCGGGCGCAGATTTCGCGCAGCTCGGCGGCGGCGCCGCGGGCGGTGAGCACGGGTTTGACGATATGGCGCGGGCGCGGGCAGGTGGCGAAGACGTGGTGCAGGTCGGCCGTTGCGTCCGCAACCGTGGGGTGGAGGGTGAGCGCGTCCAGGATGCGGTCGGCGCCGGAGGCGGTGCGCCAGGCCTTCTCCTGCGGCCAGCCGTCGCGCGGCGCCACCAGCCGCAGGTGGAACAGCCCGCCGTTGGCCATGGCGCGGGCCACTGCGCCGATATTGTCGGCAAGCTGCGGGCGGACCAGGATCACGACCGGGGAATTGCCGATCGGGGCGATGTCGGCGCCGCCTTCGCGGCCGGTCATGGCTCCGCCGTGCCGGTATCAATCCTGACGGCTGCCGTGAGGCGCGGCGTGGTGGCTGCGACCGTCGCGACGACAGGCTTGCGCCGCCAGGTCGTGCCGCCCGGACCGTCTTCCAGGAGGATCCCCTCGGCCTCCAGCGCGGCGCGGATCGCGTCGGCGCGGGCGAAATCGCGCGCGGCGCGGGCCGCCTTGCGGTCGGCGATGGCAGTCTCGATCGCCGCCGGGTCAACCCCGCCTGCCTCAGCTCCGCCCTGGAACCAGACCTGCGGCGCCTGCCCCAGCAGGCCGAGCACGGCGCCTGCCGCGCGCATCCCGCCCGCCGCCGCCGGATCGCCGGCCAGCGCGGCGTCCGCCAGCGCGTGCAGCGCGGCCAGCGCGGCCGGGGTATTGAGGTCGTCGCACAGGGCGGCCAGCACCGGCTCGGGCACCTCCGCAGCCGGGGGGGCGCCCAGGGGGGCACCCAGGGGCATGTCCGGCGCCGCGTCCAGCGCGCGATAGAACCGGTCCAGCTCGTGGCGCGCCTCGGCAAGTCCGGACTCGGTGAAATCGAGCGCGGCCCGGTAGTGCGTCTTCAGCAGCAGCAGTCGGATTGCCTCGCCCGGCGCCAGGGCCAGCACGTCGCGCACGGTGCGGAAATTGCCGAGGCTTTTCGACATCTTCTCCCCGTTCACGAGCAGCATGCCGTTGTGCACCCAGACGTGGGCGAAGCCGCCGTGCGGGAAGGCGCACAGGCTCTGCGCGCGCTCGTTCTCGTGGTGCGGGAAGATCAGGTCCGCGCCGCCGCCGTGGATATCGAAGCTCTCGCCGAGGTAGCGCCAGGACATCGCCGAGCACTCGATATGCCAGCCTGGCCGGCCGCGGCCCCAGGGGCTGTCCCAGCCGGGCAGGTCCGGGGTGGAGGGCTTCCACAGCACGAAATCGCCGGGATCGCGCTTGTACGGCGCCACTTCCACCCGCGCGCCGGCGAGCAGTTCGCGCGGGGAACGGCCGGACAGGTGGCCGTAGTCGGGGAAGCTTGCGACCTGGAACAGCACGTGGCCGTCGGCGGCATAGGCGTGGCCGGAGGCGATCAACCGGTCGATCAGCGCGATCATTTCCGCCACGTGGTCGGTGGCGCGGGGTTCTTCGTCGGGCGGCAGGGCGCCGAGGGAGGCCATGTCGGCGTGGAAATCGGCGATGGTCCGCGCGGTGATGGCGGCGATCGGCTCGCCGCTTTCGGCGGCGCGGGCGTTGATCTTGTCGTCGACGTCGGTGATGTTGCGCACGTAGGTCACGCGCGGGAACAAAAGGCGCAGCAGCCGCGCCAGCACGTCGAATACCACCACCGGGCGCGCGTTGCCGAGATGCGCGAGGTCGTAGACGGTCGGTCCGCAGACGTACATCCGCACATGCGTGGGATCGAGTGGGACGAAGTGCTCCCGCTTCCGGGTCAGGCTGTTGTGCAGGACGAGCTCGGGCATGGGCGGGTTCTGGTCTATCCGGGGCGGGTTTTCAACGCCGCGCGGGCGCGGCGGCGCCGAGATGCCGCACCCACGCCGGCTCTCGGGGGCCGGCATGGCAGCTTCGTCCCCGCCATGGGTTGACAGCCGGCAGTGGCCGAGGGTAGCCGCAACTAAGAATACTTCGCAATTACGCCGGCGCCCCATCCGAGATGACGGACCGCAAACCGATGAACGCCTCCGCCCCGGCCGTGCGCGATCCTGCCGACCGCAGTGCGACAGCCCGCCGCCTGGCCCGGTTCGTCGCCGTCTTCGGCCCCGGCATCGTCGTCATGCTGGCCGATACCGACGTCGGCAGCGTCATTACCGCCGGGCAGAGCGGGGTCCAATGGGGCTACCGGCTGCTGGCCCTGCAATTCGTCCTGATCCCCATCCTTTACGTGGTGCAGGAGCTGACGGTGCGGCTCGGCATCTTCACCGGCCGCGGCCACGGCGAACTGATCCGCGAGACCTTCGGACCGGCCTGGGCCTGGGTCTCCGCTGCCGGGCTCGGCGTCGCCACCGTGGGCGCGCTGCTGACCGAGTTCTCGGGCGTCGCCGGCGTGGGGGAGCTCTATGGCCTGCCGCGCGGCCTGACCTTGCCGATCGCCGCGGTGGCGCTGCTCGCCGTGGTGCTGACCGGGTCCTACCGCCGGGTGGAGCGGGCCGCGATCTTCGTCGGCCTGTTCGAGTTCGCCTTCTTCTTCGTCGCCTGGGCGGCCCATCCGGATCCGCACGCGCTGGCGGCCGGCACGCTGTCGATCCCGTTCGCCAACAAGGCCTACCTCTACCTGGTCGCGGCCAATATCGGCGCGGTCATCATGCCGTGGATGGTGTTCTACCAGCAGTCGGCCGTCGCCGATAAGAAGCTGCGGCCCGAGCATCTGTCGGCCGCTCGCTGGGACACGGCGGTGGGCGCGGTCATCACCCAGCTCGTGATGGCCGCGGTGCTGATCGCCTGCGCGGCGACGATCGGGCGGGCGAGCCCGGATGCCTCGCTGAACACGGTGGGGGAGATGGCCGGGGCGCTGACCCCGTTCCTCGGCACCGCGGTGGGTAACGCGGTGTTCGGGGCCGGCGTGCTGGGGGCGGGGATGGTGGCGGCGATCGTCGCCTCGCTGGCGCTGGCCTGGGGGCTGGGCGAGGTATCGGGGTATCGCCGCTCGCTGGAATACCGGCCGCTGGAGGCGCGGTGGTTCTATGGCGTCTATGCGGTTTGCGTGGTGGGCGGCTGCCTGGTGGTAGGGTTCTGGCCCGACCTCGTGGCGCTCAATGTGGGCGTGCAGGTGATGAACGCGCTACTGCTGCCGGTGGTGCTGGGGTTTCTCATCGCCCTGTCGCGGCGGGCGCTGCCGCCGGCGTGGCGGCTGCGCGGGTGGTATTACGGGCTGGTGCTGGCGGTGGCGGCGGTGACCTGCGTCCTCGGCGTGTTCGGGGGATTTTCCGGGGCGGGGCTGCTGGGATAGGCGGCGCAGAAGGGGGGCGGCGGCCCCGATGCGACCCAGGCTCGCACGCGCTCGTCCAGCGCCGGAACGAGCCTGGCCGGAAGCCTATTCCGCGGCGCGCGGCAGCTTGCGGGGCAGGAGCGTGTCGTATAGCTCCGGCCGCTGCCATTGTTCCGACAGCACGCCCTGCTTGGCGGCGCAGTCGGCCGATGAGCCGACGCCGTCGCGTCCGGCGCGTAGCGCCCGTACCCGGTCGAGCGAGACCTCCACCACGCCCATGCCGGGGGCGGTGCTTTCGTAGAGAATCTCCTCCGGCGCCGCGACCAGGGCGAGGCCGCGATCGGTCGCTGCCACCATGTTCTGGGTGGAGACGACGAGCGCCAGGTTCTCGATCGCGCGTGCATACAGAAGCGTGCGCCAGCTTTCCCACAGCCGACGCTTGTTGACGCCGGCCGGCATGAAGATCAGCTCGGCGCCGCGCAGAGCGAGGGCGCGCGTCACTTCCGGCATGTAGACCTCGCTGCACATCGCGAGGCCCACCTTGCCGTGCGCGGTGTCGAACACCGGGAAGTCGTCGCCGGGGACGTACTGGAACTCCCAGTATTTTCCGCCGGTGTAGAGCCAGGGGCCGTTCGGGTGGGTGCGGCGGTAGCGGGCCGGCTCGCGCCCGTCCGGCCAGGCCATAACGATGAGGTTGTGCGCGGTGGCGCGCGCGGGGTCGATCGGCGCGATGGTGCCGAAGACGGCGTGCAGGCCGTGCCGCGCGGCGGCTTCTGCGAGAGGCGGGATCGGGTCGAAGGTGGCGGGCATGCGCCAGGGGCCGGGGTAGGTTTCCGGGAAGCAGACGAAATCGGCGCCCTCGGCGGCAGCACGGGCGATCCAGGCGATCGCAGCGGCGACGTTGGCTGCGTCGTCTGGCGGGGGCGCGGTGTGGGGCTGGACCACGGCGATGCGGAACTGGGGCATGGCTTGTTTCCTCCCGGGGAGAACGGTTGGGGGCAGCGTCCTCCTGTCCGCGGTGGGTGGCAACAGGGGGCGGGGTGGCGGGCCGGCTGTGTCGCCGCATGTCCGGTCCGGTCGCCGCCACCAGCGACAGGCCGACGCAGAGCAGGTTGGCCAGGCATCCTGGGGCGTCTCCTTTCGGTGCGAGGGGCATGTACAGCGGCTGGGGCGTTTGGGGCGGCGAGGCGGGTGATCGGCGCGGATTTCTGCGGGGTTGCGCACGGTCGAGGTTGCGCACGGCTGCTGGCGGGGGTTTTGTACGGCGGCTGGGGCGTTTGGGGCGGCGGCGTACAGCGCCGGAAGGGGGTGAAACCGGGGCCGGAGGGGGTTGCATGGCCGCGTGGACGATCAAGGACATCCCGGATCAGTCCGGCCGGCGTGCGGTGATTACCGGAGCGACGGGAGGGCTCGGCTTTGAGACCGCCCTGGCGTTGGCCGGGGTGGGGGCCTCGGTGATCGTGACCGGGCGGAACGATGCGCGGGGCGCGGCCGTGCTGGCGCGCCTCCGCGCGATCCATCCCGGCGCCGATCCGCGCTTCGTGCACCTGGACGTCGCCAGCCTCGCCGACATCGCCGCCTTCGCCGACGGGCTGGCCGCGGAGGGAGCGCCGATCGACCTGCTGGTCAACAACGCCGGGGTGCTGGCGCTGCCGACCCGGCGACTGACGGCGGACGGGTTCGAGGTTCAGTTCGGCACCAACTACCTCGGCCATTTCGCGCTGACCGCGCGGCTGTTGCCGTTGCTGCGGCGGGGCGACCGGGCGCGGGTGGTGAATCTCGCGAGCCTCGTGCACCGGCGCGGCCGGATCCGGTTCGACGATCTTATGGCAGAACGGACCTATGCGCCCTGGGGGGCCTATGCGCAGTCGAAGCTGGCGATGCTGGTGTTCGCGTTCGAACTGCAACGGCGCAGCGATGCGAACGGCTGGGGGATCGCGAGCCTCGCCGCGCATCCCGGCTGGGCGCGCACCGAGCTGTTCGACAAGGGACCGGGGGCGGACGGGCGCAGCGGCCTGGCGCGGCGGCTGATCGGGCTGGCGGCGCCGTTCTTCTCCCAGTCGGCCGCGGCGGGGGCCTGGCCGGTCCTGTTCGCGGCGACCGCGGCGGAGGCGCGCGCGGGTGGGTATTATGGGCCGGTGGGGTTCCAGGAGTTCACGGGACCGCCGGGGCCGGCGTTTGTGGCGGCGCGGGCGCGCGATCCGGGCCTGGGCGCGCGGTTGTGGGAGGTGTCGGAGGCACTGACGGGTGTTCGTTTCGGGGCCGGCGCGCCGTAGCCGTGGCGCGCGTTTGCGCGCTCCGGCCTATCCGGAAAAGAAGCGCAGGAACCAGTCGAGTACCTGGGAGGGAGCTTCTTCGTTCACGTAATGGCCGCTCGGCAGCGCTTCGCCGCGTACGTCCGTCGCGCGCTGCCGCCAGAGGCCGATGGGATCCGCGAACCGCTTGCCCACGCTGCTGGTCTTGCCCCACAGCACCAGGATCGGCATGTCGAGCTTGCGGTCGAGATCGGCGGTGTCGAGCACGCAGTCGATCGTTGCAGCGGCGCGATAGTCGGCGCAGGAGCCGCGGATCGTCTTCTCGTTGAAGCAACGGACGTATTCGTCCCAGATCGCGGGGGGAATGTGATCGAGATCGGCGGTCAGTTTCAGGAGTTTCTTGCGCATGAACCAGTCGGCGGAAACGCTGCCCAGCATGCGCTCGGGGAAATCGGCCGGCTGGGCCATGAACGGCCAGTGCCAGCCGCTGATCGCGCCGTCCTTGTCCATCGCGGCCCACATGTCGAGCGTGGGCACGATGTCGAGGATCGCGGCACGGATCACCTTGTCCGGATGGTCGAGGCACATGCGATGCGTGGTGCGTCCGCCGCGGTCGTGGCCGGCGACGTAGAAGCGATCGTGGCCGAGCGCCCGCATTACCTCAACCTGGTCCTGCGCCATGGCGCGGAACGAATAATTCCCGTGGTCCGGGTTCTCGGGCGGGGCGGAGCTGTCGCCGTAGCCGCGCAGGTCGGCGGCGACGACGTGGAAACGTTCGGCCAGGGCGGGGGCTACCTTGTGCCAGGCGACGTGGGTCAGCGGATTGCCGTGCAGCAGAAGGAGCGGCGGGCCGCTGCCGCCGTGGCGCAGGCGGATGCGGGCGCCGGTTGTTTCGATGTCGGTGAGCGTGAAGCCGGGCATGATGTCCATGGGGCGTTCCCTTGGGGTGGGCGTTCGGTGCGAGTCGGGCGGGGGAGTATGGCACCGGGGTGGGGGCGTGCCCAACGGCGGTGGGACCGGACCCGTCGCCCCCGGAGGTCGGCGCGGTTCAGGGGGGGGATGAGGTGTCACCGCCGGAGCGTTGCAGCTTGAAAAGATAGTCCGCGCCGGCTGCCAAGCTTCGTCAGGTACGCGACTGCCGATACGCTCCCTCGACCGAAGTAATCCCCGCATCGGATGCCTGACGGAAGAGATAGGCAGCGGCGGCCAACGAGTTCGAACGCCGCCCGACGGGTTAGCGGAGGAAACCGCTCGCTCCAATATGCCACCGGAGCCAGCCGAAGCAGATTTGCCGGGGTATGGGCATCGGCGCGCAGCGTTATCATGCGATCCTCGTCGGTTAGGACATAGAACACCTTCCCGCTATTGTTGCCAAGCACGCGGAACAGTTGCCCCGCGTCCGGTTGCGGCGGAACGGGCTTCCTTTCGTCCTCGAGCGCCTGGATGCTGCGACTTGATACGTTGAGGTTGGCGGTGAAGGACCCCGGCGACACTCGCTTGACTTGCAATCCCAGGTGATGCGCGGCTGCGATAAGCATGCCGTTCGACACGTATTCCCGATCCCAGCGCCCCTCGATGCCACGCCCGTCATGCCACCGCTCTGCGGAGTGCTTCAGATTATAGCTGGTTACCTTGCGATTCAGCCCCTTGGTCGTGTCGAGGCAGGACAGATACTCGATCGCACGTTCGAACTGCTCGATGCATTCCGGGCTCAGCATCTTGCTTCGGGCTTCGGCGTAGCGTTGATGCCATTCGACGACCGAGAGCCGATCGCCTCGATAGATGCCGAAACCATGCGGTGTCAAAGACTCATGCGCGGTCAACACGACGCGAACCGAAACCCGGCCTATGGCATGCGACAGAGCACGGGGTTGGACCGCGGTACCGTGCTGTGCGAGGTAGGCTGCGAACGCATCCGACGACGGCTCTCGTTCGATGGCGCCGGTAGCCAAGCGCGCCTGCATGGCGGCGTTCGTGGCCCATCCCAGACCGCGGGCGATGGCCTCGACGCGGTGAGACGATTTGATGTCCGGCAACGACGACCGCAGGTCGCCCTTGAGGGACCTGATGAAGCTGGGGGAGATGATGATTTTCACTTTCGGTTCCCTTGAGCCAGGAGCCGTCGTTCGCCGATTACGCGACGGCCCGGGTAAGGGGACCGCACAAAGGATGGTCGCATATTTGCGGCGTCTGACCCGGCGACAGGTCGATGGTGCCACTAACCAAGCTGCATCGTACCCAGCCCGGCACGGTGCGTCAAACAAATTCGGCAAGTTAAGGTAAATGGCGGTAAGAGTCCGACTCGAATCTCATCCCGAACGAGCCAACCTGCGGAGCAGAAGCATGGCAGCCGCAGCATAGAGGAACGCGGTTGCCGAGGTGAGCGTGCCCTCAAAGTCCTTGGCCAGGCGGCGGTTGCGGCCGAGCCAGGCGAAGAAGCGCTCGACCACCCAGCGGCGCGGCAGCACGGTGAAGCCCACCTGATCCGGCAGCTTGCGCACGATCTGGACGATGATGCGCGTGGCGTTGGCCACCCACTCGCCGGCATAGGCTGTGTCGGCAAACACCCGCTCGACGAAAGGGAACCAGCCGCGAGATGTTCGCAGCAGCGGCACCGCACCGTCGCGATCCTGCACGTCGGCCGGGCCGACTTGCAGCAACAGCGCCCAGCCGCCGGTATCGACCAGGGCGTGCCGCTTGCGCCCCCTGGTCTTCTTGGCCGCGTCATAGCCACGCGGACCGCCTGCTTCGGTGGTCTTGACGCTTTGGCTGTCCATCACCCCGGCGCTCGGCGTGGCTTCGCGGCCGACCCGTTCGCGGTCGAGCATCAGAAGGCGATGATTGATGGTTTGCCAGGTGCCGTCATCGCGGAACCGGGCGAACCAGGCATAGGTGGTCTGATGCGGCGGGAAGTGCTCGGGCAGCATCCGCCATGGGCAGCCACCGCGCAGGACGAAGAAGATGGCGTTGACCACTTCGCGCATCGGCCAGCCGCGCTTGCGGCCGGTCTTGGATGGTGGCGGCAGCAGCGGTTCCAGGATCGCCCATTCGGCATCGGTCAGGTCGCTGGGGTAGCGCAGCTCGTCCCGGTCATGCTCCGACCGGGTGTCGGGGGTCCACATTGTCGGCTCCGGGGCAAAGGCGAGAGTTGGGGAAGCCCTAGATTCGCTGCTTTCCCCCGATTTCAAGCCCGTGCCAGAGCGTTTCGAGACGGCCTCTAAGAGGGGCAAAACCCCGGGCACGCAAGTGCAGCATGAACGAGGGCCAGGACGGAATGGCGGAAATCCGGCGCCGTTACGGTGGCGGCTATCGCAACAAGGGCTGACTTTCCATAACTCGCCCGGGGTTTTGCCCCTCTTACAAATGGCGTTGTTGAAGCCCAACGACCACCATGCACGGCCGGATCGGCAGGGCGGCGGTCCGCCGAGACCGGCACGCGGAGGTGCCGGTCCGGTCCCAAACTCTGCCCGCCCTACCCCCCCACCGCGATCCCATGCATGAACCGATCCCGGATCCGCGCCGGATCGCGCTCCGTCGTCGCGGTCGGCTTCGCCGCATCGATCCGGCAGCCGATCAGCCACGGCCCGTCCTCGGTCAGCGCGCGGGCGATCATTTCCTCGAAATGCGCCTTCGTCCGCCGCCCAGGCGCTCTGCGCGATGCCGGCCCCGCGCGCGATCGCGACGATATCGGCCGCCGCCGCCGCCGCGGTCGGCTGTCCGCCGGTGATCTGATAGGCGCCGTTGTCCCAGATCACGATCACGAGGTTCGCCGCGCCGCAGCCCGGCCACCGTCGCCAGCGCTCCCAAGCTGCATCAGGATCGACCCGTCGCCCTCCAGCGCCACCACCCGCCGCGCCGGCTGGGCGATCGCCACCCCGAGCGCGATCGGCACCGCCAGCCCCATGCTGCCCAGCATGTAGAAATTCTGCGGTCGGTGCCCCGCGCGCCCAGAGGTCGAAATTGGTGTAGCCGATGCCGCCGATCACCGCTTCCTCATGGTGCAGGCGCGCGACCAGGCGCGGCGGTGATGATCGAAACGGTTCATCACCTTGGCCTGTTCCGGTGCCCCGGATGGTTGGCTGCGAATGACATGATCCCGTCCCCCTCAGGCCGCGAACACTTTGCCGCCGGTCAGCAGCGGCGAGAGGATGAAACAGGCCGGCGCCCGCGTGGCCACCGCCTGGCGGATCGAGCGGTCGAGGATGAAGTCCACCTCGTCGGCCCGTGTCATGGTGTGGTGCTCGATCGCCAGCGCATCCAGCACCGGGCGCATGGTCGCGCCACCAGCGCCTGGCCATGGTTGAACTCGCCCAAGGTGCCGCGTTCGGAGACCATCATCAGCACCGGGATCTGGAACGGCACCGCGAGCGAGGCGATCACGTTCGGCAACGTCGCGAAGCCCGAGGTCTGCATCAGCAGGATGCCGCGCGAGCCGCGCCATCCAGGCGCCGGCGACGATGCCGAGCGCCTCTTCTTCCCGGGTCGCGACGAACGGGGTGAAGAACGGATCGGCGTGTACCGCTTCGATCAGCGGGCGCAGCACGTTGTCGGGGACATAGGTCACCAGCCGGACGTCGTGGCGCTTCAGCACCTCGACCGTGGTCTGGTACCAGGGGGCGGGATCTGGCATGAGGAAAACTCCTGGACGCGGACCGCCCGCAGCCTGCCCCCGGCGGATCGCGGGCGCCGGGTCGGGGGGTCCTTAGTTGGGCCGGCCCGGCTTGCGCCGCTGCCGCTTGGTTCGTACACAGCACGCATGCCCGACCTGAGCAAGCCCTACGACGTCCTGGTCGCCGGCGGCGGCAACGCGGCCCTGTGCGCAGCGATCACCGCGCGTCAGGCACGGCGCCTCCGTCCTGCTGGTGGAACATGCCCCGCGGGCCATGCGCGGCGGCAACTCCCGCCACACCCGCAACCTGCGCGCCATGCACGAGGCGCCGATCGACGTGCTCACCGAGTGCCTACCGGGAGGACGAGTACTGGGACGACCTCTGCGGGTCACCGGCGGCAACACCGACGAGCACCTGGCGCGCATGACCATCCGCGCCTCCTCCGGCGTGTTCGGCTGGATGAAGCAGGCCGGGGTGCAGTTCCAGCCGTCGCTCACCGGCACGTTGAACCTCTCGCGCACCAATGCCTTCTTCCTCGGCGGCGGCAAGGCGCTGGTGAACGCCTATTACCTCACCGCCGAACGGCTCGGGGTCGATATCCTGTACGACAGCGAGGTGGTCGCCCTGCCCATGCGGGACGGCGCAGTGCGGCAGGTCGAGATCACCCACAAGGGCTTTCCCTGCACCGTGTCGGCGCGCTGCGTGGTCGCGGCCTGCGGCGGATTCCAGGCCAATCTCGACTGGATGCGGCAGTACTGGGGCGACGCGGTCGACAATTTCGTGATTCGCGGCACGCCGTTCAATCGCGGCCGGCTGCTGCGCAACCTGCTCGACCAGAAAGTCGCGTCGGTCGGCGATCCGACCCAGTGCCATGCGGTGGCGCTGGACGCACGGGCACCCAAGTTCGACGGCGGGATCACGACCCGTCTCGATTCGCGTGCCGTACAGCATCGTGGTCAACCGCGACGGCGAGCGGTTCTACGACGAGGGCGAGGACGTCTGGCCCAAGCGCTACGCCATCTGGGGACGGCTGATCGCGCAGCAGCCGGGGCAGATCGCCTATTCCATCTGCGACGCGAAGTCGGTGCCGCTGTTCATGCCGTCCGTCTTTCCGGCGGTGGAGGCGGACAATCTGGGCGAGCTGGCAGAGAAGCTGGGGCTCGATCCGGCGAAGCTGCGCGCGACGGTGGCGCGCTACAACGCAGGCCGTGCGGCCGGGCGAAGTTCGACAACACGAAGCTGGACGGCAGCGCGCACCGAAGGGCTCGATCCGCCCAAGACCAACTGGGCGCGCACGCATCGACACGCCGCCGTTCACGGCTACCCGCTGCGCCCGGGCATCACCTTCACCTATCTCGGCGTGCGGGTGAACGATCGCGCGCAGGTGCTGATGGAGGACGGGCGGCCCGGCGGCCAACCTGTTCGCGTCCGGCGAGATCATGGCGGGCAACATCCTCGGCCGCGGCTATCTGGCCGGTTTCGGAATGACGATCGGCACGGTGTTCGGCCGCATCGCGGGGGAGGAGGCGGCACGCTATGCAAGAAACTGACGCGCTGCGCGACGCGCGCCACGAGCTGGAGGTCTGCAACGCCTGCCGCTACTGCGAGGGCTTCTGCGCGGTGTTCCCGGCGGTGAACCTGCGCCGGGAGTTCTCGGCCGGCGACCTGAGCTATCTCGCCAACCTCTGCCACGGCTGCCGCGGCTGCTACTACGCGTGCCAGTACGCGCCGCCGCACGAATGGGGGATCAACGTGCCGCGCACGGCTCGCGCAGGTGCGCGCGCAGAGCTACGCCGAATATGCGTGGCCGCCGGCGCTGGCGCGCGCGTTCGAACGCAACGGGGTGGTGATGGCCGGGGCGGTGGCCGCGCGGGATCGCGCTGCTGTTGCTGCTGACGGTGGGGCTGGTGCCGGATGCGGCGCTGTATGGCGCGCACGCGGTGGTGCCGGGGGCGTTCTACCGGGTGATCCCGCTCTGGGTGATGCAGGTGGTGGGGCTCGTCACCTTCCTGTTCTCGCTGCTGGCGCTGGGGATGGGTGCGCGGCGGTTCTGGCGGGATGCGGGGGGGCACGGGAAGATCACCTTTCCCGCCGTTGCGGCGGCGCTGCATGATGTCGCGACCCTGCAAGAACCTCGGCGGTGGGGGCGGCGGCTGCAACGATAATTCGGAACGCTTCTCGATGCGCCGGCGGCGGCTGCACCACGCGATGATGTACGGGTTCCTGCTGTGTTTCGCGGCGACCTGCGTCGGATTCTTCTACGATTCGTTCATGGGCTGGGCGGCGCCGTATCCATTCTTCAGCCTCCCCGTGCTGCTGGGCACGATCGGCGGGCATCGGGCTGCTGGCGGGCACCTTCGGACTGTTCGCGATGAAGCTGGTGGATGATCCGATGCCGGCGGCGCGCGAGCTGCTGGGGGCGGACGTGGCGCTGCTCGGCCTGCTGTTCTTCGCCGCGCTGACCGGGCTGGCGCTGCTCGGCTTGCGCGGGACCGGGGCGATGGGGGTGGCGCTGGCGGTGCACCTCGGGGTGATCCTGGCGCTGTTCGTGACCCTGCCGTATTCGAAGATGGTGCACGGGGTGTACCGTGGGGCGGCGCTTCTGCGGTCGGCGATCGAGAAGCGGGTTGGGGTGGCGTGACCGCGCTGCGGCTGGCGCGCTACCTCCGCACCACGCCGGAGGTCTGACCGAACCTGCAACGCGACCGGGAGTTGGAAACCGCCGCGCTGGCGTCGGGCGAACGGCTGGAGCGCGAAGTAGCACCGCGAGCTGCCTGAGCGCGGTGCCACGCGTGCGCGGCCTCGATCCGGGGCCGGCGATGCAAACCTTCCGTTCCGGAGGCGGCTTCGCGTGCAGCGGCCGTAGGCAGGCCCAGGTGCGTCGGATTGCGGGTTTCGGGCCGCGGGCAGGTTTCGATCCCGTCACCGAGAAGAAGGGCAAGGAAGCCCGAGGTCGCAGAAGGTCGGGGCTGGTTCGCAGAAAACCTCCCGCCTTACCGACCTGCGACCGGGCCGAGGACGCCCGGCCGCCGCCCGCCTGCCAAAGCCTCAATACCGGCGGCCGGAGCGGATCGTCCGCAGCAGCCGGGAAGCGCCGGCTCTCTCCGTTGTCGTCGGGATCACGCCGAGTATGGCATCGTGCGGCCAGCGGATCGTGCCGTCAGCGGCGGCGTCCCGCTCTGCCGTTCCCGCGTCCGACGGGGCGGACATCCCGCCCGCAGGAGCATTTGCATGAGTCGATCCCGCCATCGGCGCCCCGCGGTCCGGCCCTGGCGCGGGTGGCGCTGCGTGCTGCCGGGCGCGCTGCTGCTCCTGGCGCTTGCGGTGCCGGCGGCCGGCCGTGCGCCCGCGCCCGCGCCCTCCGTCCTGACCTACCACGCCGATGCGGCGCGCACCGGGCGTTATCTCGCGCCCGGCCTGACCTGGGCCGCCGCCGCCGATGTGCACCGCGACCGCGGCTTCGACGGGCGCGTTCCGGGCGCCGTCTATGCGCAGCCGCTGTTCTGGAACCCGCCCGGCGGCGGGCCGGGATGGGTGATCGTTGCGACCGAGCACAACGTGGTCATGGCGCTCGATGCCGTCACCGGCCGGCCGGTATGGCAGACGCGGCTGGGTACCCCGGTGCCGGCCGCGGCGCTGCCGTGCTCCAACATCGACCCGCTCGGTATCACCGGGACGCCGGTGATCGATCCGGCCGCCGGCGCGATCTACCTCGATGCCATGATCTCCGGTCCGCGAGGCCCGCAGCAGGAGGTCTTCGGGCTGCGGCTGGCCGACGGGGCGGTGCTGCCCGGCTGGCCGATCGACGTCCACACGGCACTGGCCGCGCGCGGAATCCCGTTCGTCACCGCCAACCAGAATCAGCGCACGGCGCTGGCGTTGCTCGATGGCCAAGTCTTCCTGGGCTATGGCGGCATGGCAGGCGATTGCGGGCAGTACCATGGCATGGTGCTGGGCGTTGCCACCGCGTCGCCGCATCTGACGGCAGCCTGGGTCACGCGCGGGAAGAAAGGCGGCATCTGGTCGCCCGGCGGGATCAGCGTCGCGGGCGGACGGCTCTTTTTCGCCATCGGCAATACCGACCCGCCCGACGAACCGGTCGGCCCGCACCCGGCCGCGTCCTGGGATGACGGGGAAGGGGTGTTCCGCGAGACCCCGGCCCTGCCGCGCGGCGCCGACAAGCGCGACTTCTTCGCCCCCGGCGACTACCGGACCTTGAATACGCAGGACCTCGACCTCGGCGGCACGGTGCCGGTGCCGATCGACCTGCCCGACGGGACCAGGCGGCTGGTCGCGATGGGCAAGGACGGCAAGGCCTATCTGCTCGACCGCAGCGATCTCGGCGGGATCGGCGGAGCGCTGGCGGTACGCCAGGTGGCGGCGGGTCCGATCATCACCGCCCCGGTGGTCTATCGGAGCGGGGGGCAGGTGCTGCTCGCCTACCGGGCGCCGGCCGTGCTGTGCCCGGACGGGTCCAGCACGACCGCGGTGGAGGCCCTGGCCGTGAGCGCCGCGGGCCTGCGCCCGGTCTGGTGCGCGCCGCTGGATGGGCGGGGCATTCCGATCGTCACGACCTCGGGCGTCGATGACGCCGACCCGATCGTCTGGGTGGCCGGAGCCGAGGGGGACGGGCGGCTGCACGGGTTCCGCGGCGACACCGGCCGGCGGGTGTTCACGAGCCGCGCGCCGCTGCCGGGGCTGCGGCATTTCGTCACCCTGCTGGTGGCGGGTGGGCGCATCTACCTGGCCGGGGACGGGCGGGTATTCGCCTTCACCTGGGGCGGCGCGGCTAGGTGAGGCCGATGCTCCGGGGCATAGCAGTCGCGGCCAGGGGCGCGCGAGGTTCCGCCCCGCGCGCCCTGGCCGCCGGTCCGCTACGCCGCCGTGGCGAACCCGCGGATGCGCGCAAAGCGTTCGCGGTAGACCGGCCACACCTCGGGGTTGATCAACCGCGGCGGGCGCTTGCCGTCCAGGATGTCGAGGATCTGCTCGGCGGCGTAGCGGCCCATCTCGCGGCGCGATTCATGCGTCACGCCGGCGGTATGCGGGCTCGCCAGCACGTTGTCGAAGCGCAGCAGGGGATGGTCCGGCTCCGGCGGCTCCTTGGCCCACACATCGAGCCCGGCGCCGGCGATCCGCTTGCCCGCCAGCGCCTCGGCCAGCGCCGCCTCGTCGTGGATGCCGCCGCGCGCGGTGGTGATGAAATAGGCTTCGGGCTGCATCAGCGCGAATTCGCGCGCGCCGATCATGCCGAGGGTTTCCTTGTTGCGCGGGCAGTTCACCGAGACGTAGTGCGACTGCGCCAGCAGGTCCTCAAGCGTGGCCTTCTCCGCTCCGCGGGCGGCGATCTGCTCGGCGCTGAGATAGGGGTCGTAGGCGAGCACGCGCATGCGGAACAGGCCGCGGCACAGCTCCGCCACCCGCGAGCCCACATTGCCGATCCCGACGATGCCGACGGTGCGGCCCAGGATGTCGTGGCCCATGTATGCGGTGCGCGGGATGTCCGGCCGGGCGCGCATGAAGCGGTCGGTCTCCCCGATGCGCTTGGACAGTGCGAGCATCAGCCCGAGCACATGCTCGGCGACGCCTTCCTTATTGCCGCCCGACTGGTTCACGACGGCCACGCCCGCCGCGGTGCACGCTGCCACATCGACAGTATCGTAGCCGGCGCCGTTGGAGGAGACGGCAAGCAGGTTGGGCATCGTCGCGAGCAGCGCCTCGGTGCCGTGGAAGCGCAGCGGCAGCTCGTCCCGCGTCGCGCCGATCTGGTATGCGTGCGCCTGGGCCAGCACAGGCTCGGCTTCCGCCCCCGGGCTGTCGTTGCGCAGCCGGTCGACGTGGAGATCCGGGCGGCGGCCGAGGATTTCCAGGAAGACGGGGTGGGAAACGGCGTTGACGTAGAACACGCGGCTGGTGTTCGGGGCCATGCGGCACCTCTTTTGTATCGCCCCTTTGGGGCACGGTGGGGACGGGCGGCTTTACGCCGCGTGCGCCGGGCCGGCAACGGGCGGGGCAACCGGCCTCCGGGGACCAGGCAGGTCCCCGGCCTGCGGGTGCTTGACACCCGGGAGACCCCCCACTAGGTTCCGCCCCCTCGGCCGACCCCCGACACGTTCCGGCGGTCGTCGTCTTCGCAGGCAGAAGCCCCGCCCGCGGCGCCGTCTTCGGCAGGATGTGCCCGAAGACCCAGGCCGCAGGTCCGTGTTTCAACCCGCCCGCGTGGGGGATATCCCCGCGCCCGCGGGTTTCGCCCGTGGACGACGCTCGCCCTCGGGTGGGGGGTAAGGTCGGGCGAACCGCAGCGAACATCGAGACCGAGGTCCATGCCGACCATCAATCAGCTCATCGCCCACGGGCGCGAACCGCAGAAGGGCCGCAACACGGTCCCGGCCCTGCAGGGTTGCCCGCAGAAGCGTGGCGTCTGCACCCGCGTCTATACCACCACGCCGAAGAAGCCGAACTCGGCTTTGCGCAAGGTGGCGAAGGTGCGGCTGACCAACGGCTACGAGGTGGTGAGCTACATCCCCGGCGAGGGCCACAACCTGCAGGAGCACTCGGTGGTGCTGATCCGCGGCGGGCGGGTGAAGGACCTTCCCGGCGTGCGGTACCATATTCTGCGCGGCGTGCTGGATACCCAGGGCATCGCCAAGCGTCGCCAGCGCCGGTCGCTGTACGGCGCCAAGCGGCCGAAGTAAGGAGATCCCGCGATGTCTCGCCGCCGCCGCGCCGTCAAGCGCGAAATCCTGCCGGACGCGAAGTTCGGCGATGTCGTCATCAGCCGTTTCATGAACGTGCTGATGTACGACGGCAAGAAGTCAACGGCCGAAACGATCGTCTATTCGGCGCTCGATGTGCTGCGCAAGCGCGGCGGCTCGCAGGCCGATCCGGTGCGCATGTTCCACGAGGCGCTGGACAACGTGAAGCCGGCGGTCGAAGTCCGCTCCCGCCGGGTCGGCGGTGCGACGTACCAGGTGCCGGTGGAAGTGCGGACCGAGCGGCGGCAGGCGTTGGCGATCCGCTGGATCATCGACGCCGCTCGCAAGCGCGGCGAGCACACGATGGAAGACCGGCTGTCGAACGAGCTGCTGGACGCGGTGAACAACCGCGGCTCGGCGGTGAAGAAGCGGGAAGACACCCACCGGATGGCGGAAGCCAACAAGGCGTTCAGCCACTATCGCTGGTAGATACGGGCTCTAACTGGACGGACCAGAGGTCCACGGAGACAAGACGATGGCCAAGGCCAAATTCGCGCGCACCAAGCCGCACTGCAATATCGGCACGATCGGGCATGTCGATCACGGCAAGACGTCGTTGACGGCCGCGATTACCAAGATCCTGGCGAAGACGGGCGGCGCCACCTTCACGGCGTACGACCAGATCGACAAGGCGCCGGAGGAGAAGGCACGCGGCATCACGATCTCCACCGCGCACGTGGAGTACGAGACCGCGAAGCGCCACTATGCGCATGTGGATTGCCCCGGCCACGCCGACTACGTGAAGAACATGATCACCGGCGCGGCGCAGATGGACGGCGCGATCCTGGTGGTCTCCGCCGCCGACGGCCCGATGCCGCAGACCCGCGAGCACATCCTGCTCGCCCGCCAGGTCGGCGTGCCGGCGCTGGTGGTGTTCCTGAACAAGGTCGACATGGTCGACGATCCCGAGCTGCTGGAGCTCGTGGAACTGGAAGTGCGCGAGCTGCTCAGCTCCTATCAGTTCCCCGGCGACGACATCCCGATCATCAAGGGCTCGGCGCTGTGCGCGCTGGAAGACCGCAATCCGGAACTGGGCGAGCAGGCGATCCTGCAGCTCATGGACGCGGTCGATGCGTATATCCCGCAGCCGGTGCGCGCGACCGACCGGCCGTTCCTGATGCCGATCGAGGACGTGTTCTCGATCTCCGGCCGCGGTACCGTGGTCACGGGGCGCATCGAGCGCGGCGTGGTGAACGTGGGCGACGAAGTCGAGATCGTCGGCATCAAGAACACGGTGAAGACCGTGGTGACCGGCGTCGAGATGTTCCGCAAGCTGCTCGACCGCGGGGAGGCCGGCGACAACATCGGCGCCCTGCTGCGCGGCACCAAGCGCGAGGAAGTGGAGCGTGGCCAGGTGTTGGCCAAGCCCGGCTCGATCACGCCGCACACCAAGTTCAAGGCGGAAGCCTACATCCTGACGAAGGAAGAGGGTGGGCGGCACACGCCGTTCTTCACCAACTACCGCCCGCAGTTCTATTTCCGCACCACCGACGTGACCGGTGTGGTGCAGCTCCCGGAAGGGACGGAGATGGTGATGCCGGGCGACAACGTCTCGATGGATGTCGAGCTGATCGCGCCGATCGCGATGGACGAAGGCCTGCGCTTCGCCATCCGCGAGGGTGGGCGGACGGTCGGCGCCGGCGTCGTCGCGAAGATCACGGCCTAGGACCTGCTCGGGCGCCGGCGCCCCGGTCTCCGGGGCGCCGGCGGTCGTTTTGCCGCTACGGAAAGCGAACGATGGACAACCAGAATATCCGCATCCGCCTGAAGGCGTACGATCACCGGGTGCTGGATAACAGCACCCGCGAGATCGTGAACACGGCGAAGCGCACGGGTGCCCGCGTTCGCGGACCGATCCCGCTGCCCACGCATATCGAGCGTTTCACCGTGAACCGCTCGCCGCACGTGGACAAGAAGAGCCGCGAGCAGTTCGAGATGCGCACGCATCGCCGGCTGCTCGATATCGTGGAGCCGACGCCGCAGACGGTCGATGCGCTGATGAAGCTCGACCTCGCTGCCGGCGTCGATGTCGAGATCAAGATCTAAAGGGCGGGGACGATGCGAACCGGATTGCTCGCCAGGAAGCTCGGGATGACGCGGATTTTCCGCGACGACGGCACGCATGTGCCGGTGACCGTGCTGCATCTCGACGATGTGCGCGTCGTGCTGGCGCGCACGGTGGAGAAGGACGGCTACAGCGCGGTGCAACTGGGCTGGGGCCGGGCGAAGGTGAAGAACGTCTCCAAGCCGAACCGCGGCCATTTCGCCAAGCACAAGGTGGAGCCGCCGGCGAAGCTGGCGGAATTCCGGGTGGCGGCGGATGCGGTGCTGGAATCGGGCGCGGCGCTGTCGGCGGCGCATTTTGTGCCGGGCCAGATGGTTGACGTGGCCGGGACCAGCAAGGGCAAGGGCTTCGCCGGGGCGATGAAGCGCTGGAACTTCTCCGGCCTGGAAGCGAGCCACGGCGTTTCGATCAGTCATCGCAGCCACGGGTCTACGGGCAATCGGCAGGACCCGGGCAAGACCTTCAAGAACAAGAAGATGGCCGGGCACCTCGGGCAGGAGCGGATCACCACGCTCAACCTCGAAGTGGCGGCCGTGGACGTGGAGAAGGGGCTGCTGATGCTGAAGGGCGCGGTGCCCGGGGCGAAGAACGGCTTCGTGCTGGTGCGCGACGCGGTGAAGCGGGTGCGGCCGGCCGAGGCGCCCTATCCGGCCGCTCTGCGCGCGCCGGCGGCGGCCTGAGGAAACACAGCGATGCAAGTTCCGATCAAGACCCTGGACAACGCCGAGGCCGGCATCGCCGAGCTGCCGGAGGCGATCTTCGCCGCCGCGCCGCGCGCCGACATCATGGCGCGCGTGGTGCACTGGCAGTTGGCGAAACGCCGCGGTGGCAACCACAAGGTGAAGGGCCTTTCCGAGGTGCAGGGCACGACCAAGAAGCCCTATCGCCAGAAGGGCACCGGCAACGCCCGTCAAGGCAGCCTGCGGGCGCCGCAGTTCCGCACCGGCGGTGTGGTGCACGGTCCGGTGGTGCGCTCGCATGAATACAGCCTGAACAAGAAGGTCCGGCGGCTCGGGCTGATCTCGGCGCTGTCGCAGAAGCAGGCCGAGGGCAAGCTGGTGGTGCTGGACGCGGCGAAGGCCGGCGACGGCACCAAGACGAAGGACCTGGCGCGCCAGGTGAAGGCGCTGGGCTGGCGGTCCTGCCTGATCGTCGACGGCGCGGTCGATCCGGGGTTCCTGCGCGCCAGCCGCAACATGCGCGAGATCGACGTGCTGCCGACGATCGGGGCGAACGTGTACGACATCCTGCGCCACGACGTTCTGGCGATCACCGCGGCCGGGCTCGCGGGCCTCGCTGCGCGCCTCGGCCACGGCGCCGCGGCGGCCGAGGGAGAGGCGGCATGAGCGAGACGAAGATCAAGCGCCGGCCGCAGCTTTCGCGCGAGGCGATGTACCAGATCATCCGTAACCCGGTGATCACCGAGAAGGCGACCGGCCTCTCCGAACACGGCCAGTATGTGTTCCGGGTGCCGCTGGAAGCCCGCAAGCCGGAGATCAAGGCGGCGGTCGAGGGGCTGTTCGGCGTCCAGGTGCTGGCGGTGAACACGCTGGTGCAGAAGGGCAAGACGAAGCGGTTCAAGGGCCGGCCGGGCGTGCGGTCGGACGTGAAGAAGGCGATGGTCCGGCTCGCCGCCGGCCAGCAGATCGATTTCACCACCGGGCTGGCGTGAGAGACGAACGATGCCGATGAAAAGTTTCAACCCGGTCACGGCGAGCCTGCGCGGCACGGTCCTGATCGACCGCGCCGGGCTGTGGAAGGGCAAGCCGGTCAAGGGCCTGACCGAGGGCCAGAGCGGCACCGGCGGGCGCAACAACCACGGCCGGATCACCTCGCGGTTTCGCGGCGGCGGCCATAAGCAGGCCTATCGCGCGGTCGATTTCAAGCGCCGCAAGTTCGACGTGCCGGCGGTGGTGGAGCGGCTGGAATACGACCCCAACCGCACCGCGTTCATCGCGCTGGTGAAATATGCCGATGGCGAGCTGGCCTACATCCTGGCGCCGCAGCGGCTGCGCGTCGGCGATATGGTGGTGGCCGGGCAGCGCGCTGACATCAAGCCGGGCAACGCGATGCCGCTTGCTTCGGTGCCGGTCGGCACCATCGTGCACAACATCGAGATGAAGGTTGGCGCCGGCGGCAAGATCGCCCGCTCGGCCGGGACCTACGCGCAGTTGGTCGGGAAGGACTCGGGCTACGCGCAGATCAAGCTGATGTCCGGGGAAGTGCGGCTGGTGCGGGCCGAGTGCATGGCCTCGATCGGCGCGGTGTCCAACCCGGACAACATGAACCAGAAGATCGGCAAGGCGGGCCGGCAGCGCTGGCTGGGATGGCGCCCGCACAACCGCGGCGTGGTGATGAACCCGGTCGACCACCCGCATGGCGGCGGCGAAGGCCGATCCTCCGGCGGGCGGCATCCGGTCAGCCCATGGGGTCAGCCGACCAAGGGCTACAAGACGCGCGGCAACAAGCGCACCGACAGTCTGATTATCCGCCGCCGCAAGGTCGGCAAGTGACGAAGGGCACGTAGGATGGCACGTTCCGTCTGGAAGGGCCCGTTCGTGGACGGGTATCTGCTGAACAAGGCCGAGGCGTCGCGCGCGTCGGGCCGCAACGAGATCATTCGGATCTGGTCGCGCCGCTCGACGATCCTGCCGCAGTTCGTCGGCATGACGTTTGGCGTCTATAACGGTCGCAAATTCCTGCCGGTGCAGGTGAACGAGAACATGGTGGGCCACAAGTTCGGCGAGTTCTCGCCGACCCGGACCTTCACCGGCCACTCGGGCGACAAGAAAGCGAAGCGGGGCTGAGACGATGAGCAAGCCCAATCATCCGCGCGGCCTGCCCGATACCGAGGCACAGGCGATCGTGAACAACCTGCGGGTCTCGCCGCGTAAGCTGAATCTGGTGGCGGGGCTGATTCGCAACCTGCCGGCGCAGCAGGCGGTGGCAACGCTCGCGTTCAGCAAGCGGCGCATCGCCGGCGCGGTGAAGAAGGCGCTGGAGAGTGCCATCGCCAACGCCGAAAACAACCATCGGCTGGACGTCGATCGCCTTGTGGTCAGCCGCGCCGAGGTCGGGCGCGCGATCGTCATGCGCCGGTTCCAGGCGCGCGGCCGCGGGCGTGCGTCGCGCGTCGAGAAGTGGTTCAGCAATCTCAAGATCGTCGTCGCGGAGCGCACGCAGGAAGTCGTGGCGGAGCGCGCGGGAAACCGGGTGGCGGAGCGCGCGGGAAACCGGGCGGCGGAGCGTGCCGGAAAGCGGACGACGGAGCGCGCAGAGAACAAGCGGTCGGCGCGGCCGGGGCGGGAGGCTGCGTAATGGGTCATAAGGTCAATCCGATCGGGCTGCGGCTCGGCATCAATCGAACCTGGGATTCGCGCTGGTACGCGGGGGCCGACTATTCCCGCCTGCTGCACGAGGACCTGAAGCTGCGCGGGCACTTGCGCGAGAAGCTGCGCGGGGCCGGCGTGTCGCGGGTGGTGATCGAGCGTCCGGCGAAGAAGCCGCGCGTGACCATCTATGCTGCGCGGCCCGGGGTGGTGATCGGCAAGAAGGGCCAGGACATCGAGGTGTTGAAAAAGACCCTCGGCAAGATGGCCAAAGCCGAGGTGACGCTCAATATCGTTGAGATCCGCAAGCCCGAGATCGACGCCGTGCTGGTGGCCGAGAACATCGCCCAGCAGTTGGAACGCCGGGTTGCGTTCCGTCGGGCGATGAAGCGGGCCGTGCAGTCGGCGATGCGTCTCGGCGCCCAGGGCATCCGCATCAACTGCGGCGGCCGGTTGGGTGGCGCGGAAATCGCGCGGGTCGAGTGGTATCGCGAAGGCCGCGTGCCGCTGCACACCCTGCGTGCCGATGTTGACTACGGCCAGGCGACCGCGAAGACGACCTACGGCACTTGCGGCGTGAAGGTGTGGATATTCAAGGGCGAGATCCTGGCGAACGACCCGATGGCGCAGGACCGGCGCGCCGCCGAACAGGCGCCGCAACGGTAGATGGTACGGTAGGCATCGATGCTCCAACCCAAGCGCACCAAGTTCCGCAAGGCGCACAAGGGCCGTATCCACGGCAACGCCAAGGGCGGGACCCAGCTCAATTTCGGCACCTTCGGGCTGAAGGCGCTGGAACCCGAGCGTATCACCGCGCGCCAGATCGAGGCGGCGCGGCGCGCCATCACCCGCGCGATGAAGCGCACCGGGCGGGTGTGGATCCGCATCTTCCCCGATGTACCGGTCTCGCAGAAGCCGGCCGAGGTCCGCATGGGCTCGGGCAAGGGCACGCCGGAGTTCTGGGTGGCCCGCGTGGCCCCGGGGCGGATCATGTTCGAACTCGACGGTGTGGCTGGGGACGTGGCGCGCGACGCGTTGACGCTGGGGGCCGCCAAGCTGCCGATCCGCACCAAGATCGTGCAGCGGATGGGAGACGCGTGATGGCGAAGAACCCCGAGACCAAGGTCTCCGACGTGCGTACCCGGACGCCGGACGAGCTGAAGCAGTCCTTGCTCGATCTGCGCAAGGAACAGTTCAATCTGCGCTTCCAGCGCGCCACCGGCCAGTCCGAGGGCACGGCACGGATCCGCACCGTCCGGCGCGAGATCGCGAAGGTGAAGACGATCATGGGCGAACGCAGCCGCGGCGCCGAAGCCGCCGCGACGCGGTCGTAGAGATAGGGTCCGACAATCATGCCGAGGCGCGTTCTGACCGGCCGGGTCACCAGCGACAAGATGGACAAGACCGTGACGGTGCTTGTCGATCGCCGCGTGATGCATCCGCTGTACAAGAAGTTCATCCGTCGCTCGAAGAAATACGCGGCGCACGACGAGGCCAACCTGTGCAAGGTGGGTGACATGGTGCGCATCGAGGAGTGCCGCCCGATCAGCAAGCGCAAGACCTGGCTGGTGGTCGAGCGCAACGGCACCCCGCTGTGGGGCACGGGCAGCGCACCCGTGGCCGGTGCTGAGCAGGGAGTGGCGGCATGATCTCGGTCGAGACCAACCTCGACGTCGCCGACAATTCGGGCGCGCGCCGGGTGCAGTGCATCAAGGTGCTGGGCGGCACCCGCCGGCGCACCGCGAGCGTGGGCGACGTGATCGTGGTGTCGGTGAAGGAAGCGATTCCGCGCGGCAAGGTGAAGAAGGGCGACGTGCATCAGGCGGTGATCGTGCGCACCTCCTTCCCGGTGCGCCGGCAGGACGGCAGCGCGATCCGCTTCGACCGCAATGCGGCGGTGCTGATCAACAAGCAGCAGGAGCCGATCGGCACCCGTATCTTCGGACCCGTGGTGCGCGAGCTGCGCGGGCGGAAGTTCATGAAGATCATTTCGCTGGCACCGGAGGTGATCTGATGGCCGCGCGGATTCGCAAGGGCGACACGGTGGTGGTCATCACCGGTGCCGACAAGGGGCGCCGCGGCGAGGTGCTGCGGGTGTTCCCGAAGGCCGACCGGGCGATGGTCGCCGGCGTGCACATGGTGCGCAAGCATCGCAAGCCGCAGGGCATGGGCCAGCCGGGCGGGATCAGCGACGAGGAGGCAAGCATCCACTTGTCGAACCTGAAGCTGGTCGACCCGAAAAGCGAGCAGCCGACCAAGGTCGGTTTCCGCCTGCTCGACGACGGGCGGAAGGTGCGGGTGGCCAAGGCTACCGGCCAGGTAATCGAGGGCTGAGATGAGCGGAACGAAATCAGGCGCGAAGAAGGGCGGCCCCGCCAAGGGCGGCGCGCGTCCGGGCGGCAAGGCGGGCGGTGGCAAGGCACCCGGCGGCAAGGCACAGGGCAAGAGCGGGGCCGCACGCGGTGGCGCCGGCGCCCCGCTGCCGCGCCAAACGCGCGAGCGGGCCGCCCCGATCGATCCCAACGCGCCCGCGCCGGCGGCCTCGCCGGCCGAGACGCCGCGGCTGATGAAGCGCTACCAGGACGAGGTGCGGGCGAAGCTCGTTGCCGAGTTCGGCTACAAGAACCCGATGCAGGTGCCGAAGCTCGAGAAGATCGTCATCAACATGGGTGTCGGCGAGGCGAGCGGCGACCAGAAGATGCTCGACGCCGCGGTGACGGAGCTTGGCGCGATCAGCGGCCAGAAGGCGATCAAGACGGTGGCGAAGAAGGCGATCGCCGGCTTCAAGATCCGCAAGGGCCTGCCGATCGGCTGCAAGGTCACCTTGCGCAAGGCGCGCATGTACGAGTTCATGGACCGGCTGATCACCATCGCCTTGCCGCGGGTGCGCGACTTCCGCGGCATCACCGGCAAGGGCTTCGACGGCCGCGGCAATTTCGCCATGGGCATGAAGGAGCAGATCGTGTTCCCCGAGATCAACTACGATCAGGTGGACCAGGTCCGCGGCATGGACATCGTCTTCGTCACCACGGCGAAGACGGATGCGGAAGCGAAGGCGCTGCTGAAGGCGTTCGATCTTCCGTTCGCAGGCTGACAGTTTTGGAAGACCACCAGGGCGTTTCCTGACAGGTTCCGTAGGCAAGGACAGAGAATGGCCAAGACCTCCCAGGTCAATCGCAACGACCGCCGGACGAAGATGGCGGCGCGCGACAAGGGCAAGCGGGCGGCGTTGAAGGCGATCATGATGGATCGCTCGCTGCCGGTGGAAGACCGGTTCAACGCCTCGCTCAAGCTGGCGCAACTGCCGCGCAACGGTGCGGCCGTACGGGTGCGGCTGCGTTGCGCGCTGACCGGACGGTCGCGCGGCAACTACCGCAAGTTCAAGCTGTGCCGCATTGCGTTGCGCGACCTGGCCTCGTCGGGGCAGATCCCCGGCATGGTCAAGGCGAGCTGGTAGGGAGCGCGCGCCATGTCCATGTCCGATCCGCTGGGCGACATGCTCACCCGCATCCGCAACGCGCAGCATGCACGGCACAGTTCCTGCGTGGCGCCGGCTTCGAAGTTCCGCGCCCATGTGCTGGACGTGCTGAAGCGCGAGGGCTACATCCGCGGCTTCGCCGCCGAGGAACTCCGCCCCGGTGTCGCGCAGTTGCGCATCGAGCTGAAATACAACGAGGGCGAGCCGGTCATCAAGGAGATCCACCGGGTCTCCAAGCCGGGCCGCCGCGTCTATTCGGGGATCAAGGAGCTGCCGCGGGTCTATGCCGGCCTCGGCGTGTCCATCCTGTCCACGCCGCGCGGCGTGATGAGCGATGCCGAGGCCCGCGCCGCCAATGTCGGCGGCGAAGTCCTCTGCCGCGTGTTCTGAGGGAAGCGCGAGATGTCACGCGTCGGCAAATACCCGGTCGAGATCCCCGCCGGGGTGCAGGTCGCCATCGCCGGCGGCCGGCTCACCGCCAAGGGGCGCCTGGGCGAACTCGCACTGTCGCTCACCGAGCAGGTGGAAGCGAAGGTGGACGGCAACCATGTCTCGGTCAGCCCGAAGGGCACGGGGCGGCAGGCGCGCATGATGTGGGGCACCACCCGCGCGCAGGTGGCGAACATGGTGAAAGGGGTCTCCGCCGGGTTCACCCGGTCGATGGAGATCACCGGCACCGGCTATCGTGCCGCGGTGCAGGGCAGCAACCTGGTGCTGAACCTCGGCTATTCGCACGATGTGGTCTATCCGATCCCGCCGGGGATCAAGATCACCTGCGAACGTCCGACCGCGGTGAAGGTGGAAGGCACGGACTGCCGTCTGGTGGGCCAGGTCGCGGCGGAGATCCGCGGCTTCCGGGAGCCCGAGCCCTACAAGGGCAAAGGTGTGCGCTACTCCGACGAGATCGTCCGGCGCAAGGAAGGCAAGAAGAAATAGCATGAGCGCAGTTCAGGACCTGCGGGACCGCCGGCGTTCGCGCCTGCGTTTCTCGCTCCGGCAGAAGGGCGGCGGACGGCCGCGCCTGTCGGTGTTTCGCTCCGGCAAGCATATCTATGCCCAGGTGATCGACGACGGGCAGGGCTGCACGCTCGCGGCTGCCTCGTCGCTCGACAAGGGGCTGCGCGCGGACTTGCGCACCGGCGCCGACAAGGACGCCGCGGCGGCGGTCGGCAAGCTGGTCGCCGAGCGGGCGCTGGCGGCCGGCGTGACCCAGGTGGTGTTCGACCGCGGCTCGTATCTCTATCACGGCCGCGTCAAGGCGCTGGCCGAGGCGGCCCGCGAGGGCGGCCTGTCGTTCTGAGGGACCTGACATATGGCACGTGAACCGAGGGACGGGCGGCGCCGCGATCGCGACGGCGATTCCGAAGACGGCATCATCGACAAGCTGGTCACCATCAACCGCGTCGCCAAGGTGGTGAAGGGCGGCCGACGCTTCGCCTTCGCCGCGCTCGTGGTGGTGGGCGACCAGAAAGGCCGGGTCGGCTACGGCGCCGGCAAGGCGCGCGAGGTGCCGGAGGCGATCCGCAAGGCCACGGAACGCGCCAAGCGCGGCATGATCCGCGTGCCGATGAAGGAAGGCCGCACCCTGCACCACGACGTGGAAGGGCATTTCGGCGCCGGGTCGGTGATTCTGCGCTCGGCCACCCAGGGCACCGGCATCATCGCCGGCGGCCCGCTGCGCGCGGTGTTCGAGGCGCTGGGCATGGGCGACGTGGTGGCGAAGTCGCTCGGCAGCCGCAATTCGCACAACATGGTCAAGGCGACCTTTGCGGCCCTGCAGCGTTCGGCCAGCCCGCGGTCGGTCGCCAACCGGCGCGGCAAGAAAGTGGCAGACCTGTTCGGCCCGCGGCGTGACGCGGCGCCGACGCCCGAGACGGAGGCGCCGGCCAATGGCTGATGTCGGCAAGCGTATCCGGGTCACCCAGACCGCCTCCGCGCTCGGGCGCAAGCCCGGCCAGAAGGAGACCCTGGTCGGCCTCGGCCTGAACAAGCTCCGCCGCACGCGCGAGCTGGAAGACACCCCATCAGTGCGCGGCATGCTCCGCGCCGTCGCCCACCTGGTGAAGGTGGAGGAGTTGTCCTGACATGAACCTCAACGAGCTGCGCGACCGTCCGGGTGCGCGTCTGAAGTCGAAGCGGCTCGGGCGCGGGATCGGGTCCGGCAAGGGCAAGACCTCCGGCAAGGGCGTGAAGGGCCAGAAAGCGCGCGAAGGCGTCGCGATCAACGGCTTCGAAGGCGGGCAGATGCCGCTCTATCGGCGCCTGCCGAAACGCGGCTTCCACAACCTGTTCCGCAAGGTCTACGCCCCGGTCAACCTCGGCGCGCTGGAGAAGGCGATCGAAGCCGGGCGGATCGACGCCGCCCAGCCGATCACCGAAGCGAGCCTGCGCGCCGCCGGACTCGTGCGCGGCGCCAAGATCGCCGGCGTGCGGCTGTTGGCCACAGGCGCGATCACGCGGGCGGTGAACATCACCGTTGCCGGTGCGTCGGCTGCCGCGGTGGCGGCGGTGCAGGGGGCAGGTGGGACGGTCACCACCACGGTGGCACCGAAGGAAGCGCCCGCCGCGCCCGGCTGAATTACCTCGGGCAACCCCCCCCCACCCCGCCGGGCGCCTTGCCGGGCGGGGGACCGCGCCGTAGAACCGCGCCGGTGACGGCGGGGGCGATCGTCCTGCCGCCGGCGCCCTGCATCAGGGATCGATCCCCATGGCCTCTGCGGCCGAACAGCTTGCGGCGAACCTCAACCTCGGCGTGCTGTCGAAGGCCACCGAGCTCAAGCAGCGCATCTGGTTCACTCTGGGGGCGCTGATCGTGTATCGGCTGGGGACGTATATCCCCATACCCGGCGTCGATGCGTCCGTCATGGCGGAGATGATGCGCCAGAACGGCGGCGGCATCCTCGGCATGTTCGACATGTTCTCGGGCGGCGCGCTGGGGCGGATGACCGTCTTCGCGCTAACGATCATGCCCTACATCAGCGCCAGCATCATCATCCAGTTGATGACGGCGGCGATCCCCTCGCTCGAGGCGCTGAAGAAGGAAGGCGAGCCGGGGCGCATCCGGCTCAACCAGTATACCCGCTACCTCACGGTGGTGATCGCGCTGGTGCAGTCCTACGGGATTTCGCTCGGGCTGGAATCGATGCATGCCGGGGCGGGCCAGGCGGTGGTGCATCCGGGCTTCGGTTTCCTGTTCACCGCGGTGGTCACCATGACCGGCGGCACGATGTTCCTGATGTGGCTCGGCGAGCAGATCACGGCGCGCGGGGTCGGCAACGGGATCAGCCTCATCATCATGTCCGGGATCGTGGCCAACCTGCCGAGCGCGCTCGCCTCGCTGCTGGAACTGGGCCACACCGGCGCGCTGTCGACCGTGTTCATCATCGGGTTCTTCATCCTGGCGGTGGCGGTGATCGGCTTCATCGTCTTCATGGAGCGGGCCTACCGGCGGGTGCCGGTGCAATACCCCAAGCGCCAGGTCGGCAACCGGATGTTCGGCGGCGATTCGACGCACATGCCACTCAAGATCAACACCGCCGGCGTGATCCCGCCGATCTTCGCGAGCTCGATCCTGCTGATCCCGGCGACGATCGCCGGGTTCTCCGGCGGCGGCGGGGGCTGGCTGCAGACGATCAGCGCGACCCTGGCGCCGGGGTCGGTGGTCTACATGATCATCTACGCGGCGATGATCCTGTTCTTCTCGTTCTTCTATACCGCGGTGGTGTTCAATCCGCAGGAGACAGCGGACAACCTGAAGAAATACGGTGGCTTCGTCCCCGGTATCCGACCCGGCACCGCGACCGCGGACTATTTCGACTTCGTGCTCAGCCGGCTCACGGTGCTGGGCGGGCTCTATCTGGTCGCGGTCTGCCTGCTGCCGCAGATCCTGATCACCGACTACGGGCTGCCGTTCTATTTCGGCGGCACCTCGATCCTGATCGTGGTGTCGGTGATGATGGACACGGTCACGCAGATCCAGTCGCACCTGATCGCGCACCAGTACGAGGGGCTGATCCGCAAAAGCCGGGCGAAGGGCCGACGATGAACCTGATCCTTCTCGGGCCACCGGGGGCCGGCAAGGGCACCCAGGCCAAGCGCCTGACCGAACGCTACGGCATCGCGCAGATCAGCACCGGGGACATGCTGCGTGCCGAAGTCGCCGCCGGCAGCCCTACGGGGCGGGAAGCCAAGGCGGTGATGGAATCCGGCGGGCTCGTCTCCGACGACATCATCATCCGGATGCTGGGCGCGCGCCTCGATCGCGCCGATTGCGCGCGCGGGTTCATCCTGGACGGGTTCCCCCGCACGGTGCCGCAGGCCGAGGCGCTCGATCGCCTGCTGGCGGCCAAGCATCTGCGGCTCGACGCGGTGATCGAGCTCAAGGTCGACGACGCGGCGCTGGTCGAGCGGATCGCCGGCCGCTTCACCTGCGCGGCCTGCGGTGCCGGCTATCACGACCGCTTCCGCCCGACCCGCGTGCCGGGCGTGTGCGACGCCTGCGGCGGGCAGCAGTTCGTCCGGCGCGCCGACGACAACCGCGAGACGGTCACCGCCCGGCTGGACGCCTACCATCGCCAGACCGCGCCCATCCTGCCGCATTATCAGGGCCAGGGCCGTTTCTTCAGCGTCGACGGCATGGCCGAGATCGACGAGGTCACTCGCCAGATCGAAGCCGTGCTGGATCGGCTGCCGCCGGCCTGATCCCCCGGCACGTCGGCGCCGCTCGCGCGCACGCCGCGTCCCGGATACGCTCGCCGTCAAGGCTGCCAAAAGGACACAGGCGGAAGGACCCAGGCAGAAGGAGACAGGCGGGATGGCACGCAAGATCGCCCTCGGCGTCGGGCTCGCGGAATTCCCGTTCGAGACGGCGGCAGGGTTCTGGCGCTGGATCGACCTGCTGGAACAGGGCGGGATCGACTCGTTCTGGCAGACCGACCGGCTGCTCGGCGCGACCCCGATCCTGGAAAGCCTGACCACGCTCGCCGCCGTCGCAGGGCGTACCCGGCGGCTGAAATTCGGCGTGAACGTGCTGTCGTTGGCGCTGCGCGACCCGGTGCTGGCGGCCAAGCAATGCGCCACGATCGACGTCCTGTCCGCGGGGCGCCTGCTGCCCGCCTTCGGCATCGGCAGTCCGCAGGCCCCGGAATGGGCGGCGCTGCAGATCGACCAGGCGACCCGCGGGAGCCGCACCGACGAGGCCCTGCAGGTGATCCGCCTGTTGTGGACCGGCGAGAAGGTGGATTTCCCCGGCCGGCACTTCCGCCTGACCGGGGCGCAGATCGTCCCCCGTCCGGCGCAGACGGGACTGCCGATGTGGATCGGCGGCGGCTCCCCGGCCGCGATCCGCCGCACCGCCCGCTTCGGCACCGGCTGGCAGGCGGGGCCGGAGACCCCGGAGCAGGCGGGGGCGGTGATCGCCGCGATCCGGGACGCGCTCACGGCAACCGGCCGCACGATCGAGCCGGACCACTACGGCGCTGGCATCCCGTTCCGCTTCGGCACGCCTGACGACCCTGCCGTGGCCGCGGCCGCCGCGGCCTACCGCGCGCGCACCGGCCGCGACCCGGCCGGCATCTTCGCCGTCGGCGATGCGGCGACGATCCTCGCCCGCATGGCCGCCTATGTCGCAGCCGGGGTCAGCAAGTTTGTCCTGCGTCCGGTGGCCGCCGGAGAGACGGAGATGCTGGCGCAGACGCGCCGGTTGATCGATCAGGTCCTGCCGCGGATCGGAACCCTCGCCGGCTCCCCCGGGCGGCGGAATGGTTAACGATCCAGAACCGGGCGTTATCAATATTTAAGGTGCAAGTCTGGATGTTTAGTATTAACGTCCGTGACCATGTCCTCGCGTTCCTTCCTCGCGCGTCGCTTGCTGCTGACCCGGATCGGCACCGGGCTCGGGGTATTCGGCACTTTCCTGTTGCCCGGCGGCTTCGGGGTGGCGGAGGCGGCGTGGCGCCGCTCGGTATCGCATCGGCCGGCATGGCGGCGGCCGCTCTGGCAGCCGCCGCCCTGGCAACCCCCGCTGTCCGGTGGCCTGCCGCCGCTGGTCATGATCGATCCCGGGCACGGCGGCCGCGACCCCGGGGCGATCGGCGTATCGGGCACCTATGAAAAGCACATCGCGCTCGACGCCGCCTTCGACCTGCGCCGCCTGCTGGAGGCCGACCGGCGCTACCGGGTGGCGATGACCCGCGCGCGGGACGTGTTCATCCCGCTCGAGCAGCGCGTGGAGCTGGCACAACGCGCCGGCGCGTCCTTGTTCGTATCGATGCACGCCGATGCGCTGCACGACGACGCGGCAGTGCGCGGAGCCAGCGTTTATACTTTCGCTTCCCACGCGTCCGACCCGCAATCCGCGGTGATCGCGGCGAGCGAAAACGCCTCTGACGGCTATGTGAACCAGGCCTATCGCGGCCTGTCACCGCAGGTCGCACGCATTCTCGCCAGCCTGATGCGGCGGGAGACGCGCACCCTGTCCGGCGCGCTGGCCGAGCGGATGGTGGGCTCCTTGGCCGACGTCACACCCATGCTCGCGAACCCGGAGCGCCATGCCGGGTTCGTCGTGCTCCAATCGGCGAAGATCCCGAGCATCCTGGTGGAGATGGGCTTCATGTCGAGCCCGCTCGATGAGGCCGCGCTGCGGCGTCCGACGCATCGGCTGGCGGTGGCGACGGCGATGCGGCGGGCGGTCGATGCTTATTTCGTCGCCGGCACGTACCAGATGGCCGGCTGAGGTCCGGGTGGTTTCGGCAGGTCCCCGACAGGGACCCACACGTCAGCCCTGCTCGGGCACCCGCGCCGGACGCGTTGGCGCGCTGGTTCTTTGCGCTCAAAGGCCCCATATCTCGCGGCCATGACTGGTCCCTTTACAGCGGGCACCCCGCTCACCGCCCCGACCGGCCGCCGGAACGGGCCGCACCATCCCGCTCGGCCGCCGCGGCGCGCAGGCTGGCTGCGCAAGCTGATGGGCGGGCTGCTCGGGGCCGCCACCTTGCTCGTGCTGGCGGGCGGGGCGGTGGTCTGGCTCGCCTGGATGCGCTTCGCCGCCGACCTGCCGAGCATCTCCGGGCTGCGCAGCTACATGCCGCCGCTGATGACGCGGGTCTACGCCGGCAACGGCCAGTTGCTGGACGAGCTGGCGACGCAGCGGCGCATCCTGGTGCCGTTTTCCTCCATTCCGAAGCCGCTGCAGGATGCCTTTCTCGCCGCGGAGGACCAGAATTTCTGGATCCATCCGGGGGTCGACCCGGTGGCGATCGTGCGCGCAGGGGTGTGGGACCTGCTGCATCTGGGCAGCGGCCACCGCCCGCTCGGCGCCTCGACCATCACGATGCAGCTCACCAAGAACATGCTGCTGCAGCACCGGATGAACCTGGTGCGCAAGATCGAGGAAGCGATCCTGGCGGTCAGGATCGACCAGAGCCTGCCGAAGCAGCGCATCCTCGATATCTACCTGAACGAGATCTACCTCGGGAACGGCGCCTATGGGGTGGCGGCGGCGGCCGAGACCTATTTCGGTAAGTCGCTCGATCAGCTCACCATCGCCGAGGACGCCTCGCTGGCCGCGCTGCCGAAGGCGCCGCACAACTACAATCCGCTGCATTTCCCCAAGGCGGCGCTGACCCGGCGCGACTGGGTGATCGATCGCATGGCCGACGACGGCTCCATCACCCGCGCCGAGGCGACGGCCGCCAAGGCCGCGCCGCTGCTGCCGGCGGCCCGCCCGAGCCCGACGCCCGTCCCCGGCGCCGAATGGTTCGCCTCGGACGTACAGCGCGCGCTGCTCGACCGGTTCGGGACCAGCCTCACGATGGAAGGGGGGCTCACGGTCACGACGAGCCTCGACCCGCGACTACAGGCGGCGGCGAACCGGGCGGTGCGCGACGGGCTCATGGCCTACGACCGCCGCATGGGCGGCTGGCGCGGCCCAGTCGCCCGCCTGGCCGCATCCGGCGAGGCGGACTGGATCGGTCCGCTGAGCAAGGTGGCGCCGCCGGCCGGCATGTTGTCCGACTGGCGGTTGGCGATCGTGTTGCCGGGCGGGACGCCCGACGCGCCACGCGTCGGCTGGCTCGACCCTGCAGGTGACGGTCAGCAACCCGGTCAGCAGTCCGAAGGTCAGCAGCCGCTGCCGCATACGGGGACGTTGAGCTTGGGCGGCGAGGTCTGGCGCCATCCGATGAACCCGGCAGGATACGTGCAGCCTGCCTTCGCCGGCCTGGCGCAGATGGTTCGCCCCGGCGACGTCGTCATGGTACGCCCGCCCGGGCCCGGCGCATCGGCGGCGCTGCTGCGCCAGGTTCCCGAGGTGCAAGGCGCGCTGGTCAGCCTCGACCCCACGTCGGGCCGGGTGCTCGCCATGGTCGGCGGATGGAGCTACCGCGCGAGTCAGTTCAACCGGGCTACCCAGGCGGCGCGTCAGCCCGGCAGCAGCTTCAAGCCGATGGTCTACCTGACCGCGCTGGAGCAGGGGTACTCGCCCAGTTCGCGCTTCCTCGACGCACCGATCGTGGTGGACCTCGGTGCGGAGGGAATGTGGCGGCCGCACAACTACGAGGACAATTTCGGCGGTCCGACGCCGCTGCGCGTCGCGCTTGAGCAGTCGCTGAATCTGGTCACCGTGCGGGTCGCGCGGCGGGTCGGCATGGCGGCGGTGGCCCGGACCGCGGAATCGTTCGGCATGGTGAAGCAGATGCCGCAGGTGCTGCCGGCGGCGCTGGGCGCGGTGGACACGACGGTCCTGCGCGAGGCCGGGGCCTACGCCAGCATCGCCGACGGCGGCAGGCGGGTGGTGCCGAGCCTGGTCGACAGCGTGCAGGATCCCGAGGGCCATGTGGTCTGGCGGCCGTCGGGGCTCGTCTGTGCGTGCGACGTGCTCGCGACCCCGCCGCAGATCGTGGATGACCGTACACGCCTTGCCGATCCGGACAGCGTGTTCCAGCTCGTCACCATGATGGAAGGGGTCATGACCCGCGGCACCGGGGCGCCGGTCAGCAAGGGTCTCGACCGTCCGCTGGCCGGCAAGACCGGAACGTCGGAGAATTTCCAGGACGGCTGGTTCGCCGGCTTCAGCCCGCAACTCGTCACCGTCGTCTGGGTGGGGTACGACACGCCCTCGAACTCTCGGCCACGGGCAGGCGGGCGCCGTGGTGGCAGGCCCGATCTGGCACCAGTTCATGGCGGCGGCGCTGAAGGGCCGGCCGGCTCTGCCCTTCCCGCCACCGCAAGGGGTCACGATGGCATCCTGGGATAGCGGCTCCGGCATGGTGACCGACGCGTTCAAGCCGGGCCAGGCGCCCGGGGCCTCCACCATGCCGCCGGCGGCGGGGACGGCGGTGGCCGCGGTACCTTCCGGTGCGCCCGGCCCCGGTACCGGCCCCGCCGCCCAACCGAGCCCGGCCGGCGTGGACAGTTCCCTTGGCGGGCTGTATTGACCCGCCGCTTCCGCCGCCCCCTTCTCGCAGCCGGTTCCGCATCCGAACCTCGCCGAGCGCCCCCATGTCCGCTGAATCCGACGCCCTGAACGAACAGATCAAGCAGTCCGTCGCGCTGCTGAGGAGGCATCTTTGACTGGGATGTCGCGGAAGCCAGGCTCGCGGAGCTGAATGCCAGCGCCGAGGATCCGGCGTTGTGGAACGATTCGGCGCGCGCGCAGAAGGTGATGCGCGAACGCAACCAGCTCGCCGGCCGGATGGACGGCGTGCGGAAGCTGGAAGCCGATGTTGCCGATACCATGGAACTGATGGCGCTCGCCGAAGCCGACGGCGATGCGGCGATGGCGGCCGAGGGGCTCGCGAGCCTGCGCGCGCTGGCCGATGAGGCGAAGCGGCGCGAGATCGAAAGCCTGCTGTCGGGCGAAGCCGACGCCAACGACTGCTATATCGAAATCAATGCCGGCGCCGGCGGCACCGAGGCCCAGGACTGGGCCGAGATGCTCATGCGCATGTACACCCGCTGGGCCGAGGCGCACGGCTACAAAGTCCAATTGCTAGAAGCGAGCGAGGGTGAGCAGGCGGGGATCAAATCCGCCACCCTGCAAATCAGCGGCCCGGACGCCTACGGCTGGCTCAAGACCGAGGCCGGCGTGCACCGCTTGGTCCGCATCAGCCCGTTCGACGCCGCCGCCCGCCGGCAGACGAGCTTCGCCAGCGTATGGGTGTATCCCGTAGTCGACGACACGATCGACATCGAGATCCGCGACGCCGACCTGAAGGTCGACACCTATCGGTCCTCGGGCGCCGGCGGCCAGCACGTGAACAAGACCGAAAGCGCGATCCGCATCACCCACCTGCCGAGCGGCATCGTCGTCGCCTGCCAGACCGACCGCAGCCAGCACCGCAATCGCGCGATCGCGATGGAGATGCTGAAGGCGCGGCTGTACGAACAGGAATTGCAGAAGCGGGAAGTAGCGGCTTCCGCCGTAGAGGCCGCCAAGACCGACATCGGCTGGGGCCACCAGATCCGCAGCTACGTGCTGGCGCCGTACCAGATGGTGAAGGACCTGCGCACCGGCGTGGAGAAGGGCAATCCGGCTGCAGTGCTGGACGGCGATCTGGACGCGTTCATGGCGGCGGCGCTGGCGGCGCGGGTCGGCGCCACGCGCTCGGAGGCGAGCGCCCAGGCGCGATAGCGTCTGCCGGATGCGCCGGTTCCGAAACGATCACGCGGCGGCGGGGATGGCTGTCGGCGCCGCCCCACGGTGCGCGGTGCCTCGCGTGGCGGCTGGTCCGTCGGGCGTCCGTTGTCCCCCTCTCCGTTCCCCGGCAGGATCGCCGGCAGAGACCCATAAAAACTCCGAGGACCGTCCTGTCAGCCACCCATCGCCGCCGCGCCCCGGCTGTTGCCGCGGGCCGGCTGTTCGCCGGCGCCGATTTCTGGCGCCTGCTCTATGTCGGGCTCGGCACCTTCACCGTCCGCTGGGGGGAAACCCTGGCCGCGGCAGTGTTTGTGTTCCAGCGCACCCATTCGCCGTTCCTGGTCGCCATGATGACCATGCTGCGGCTGCTGCCGATGGGATTGTTCGGCGCCTTCCTCGGCGCCTGGGCGGAACGGTTCGAACGTCGCGCCGCCTTGCTGCTGACGATCGCCGTGATGGGCGCGAGCTCGGCGATGATCGCCCTGCTCGCCGTCGCCGGGCGGCTTACGGTGTGGGAGATCGCGGCAGCGAGCTTCGTCAACGGCATCGGCTGGGCGGCCGATAATCCGGTCCGGCGGGTCATGATGGGCGAAGCGGTGGGTACCGAGCGGATGGGCCGGGCCATGTCGCTCGATGTCGCAGCCACCACCGGCAGCCGCATGCTGGGGCCGGCGATCGGCGGGGCTCTGCTCGCCGCCGGGGGTATCGGCGCCGTGTTCACCCTGAGCGTGGCCCTGTATGCGACCGCCTTCGCCGCCACGCTTGCGGTGCGGAGCCGCAACGTCCATGCGGCGGTGGCCGGCGGGTCGGTGTTGGCCGGGATCGTCGAAGGCCTGGCCTTCGCCCGGCGCGACCCGCGCCTGGTGGGCGTGCTGCTGGTGACCGTGATCTACAACATCTTCGCCTGGCCCTTCACGAGCATGGTGCCGGTGATCGCAGAGACCAACCTGGGCCTCGGCTCCGCCGCCACCGGGGTGCTGGCGAGCATGGACGGGGTGGGGGCGTTCGTCGGCGCTTTGCTGCTCGCGGCCCTGGTGCGGCGCCGCCACTTCGCCGCCGCGTACATGGGCGGCGTGATCTCATATAGCGTGTTGCTGACGCTGTTTGCGCTGGTGCCGGATCCGTGGCTTGCCGGGGGCGCGCTGATCGCCGCCGGCTTCGGTGGCGCCGGGTTCAGCGTGATGCAGGCGACGCTCGTCTATCTGTTCGCCCCGGTGGAGATGCGCAGCCGCATGCTCGGCGTGCTGTCGGTATGCATCGGCCTGGGACCGGTCGGCTTCGTGCTGATCGGTCTGACGGCCGATGCGATCGGCGCACGCGGGGCGACGGTGGCGACCGGGATCGAGGCGCTGGCCGCCCTGGCGATCACCTGGCCCTGGTGGCGCGCGATCGGCGCGGCCGAGGCCGCGGCCTGATCCGGCCCGTGCGAAGGCTGCCCAGTGCCGCGCGCATGGGATGCCGCCCCGGGCTGGGCCCCGGGCTTGGCGCCATGACGGCCCTTGCCGCGCTATATGATGTTCTCCCGCCTCAAGGACCCGAGCGCATGGCCCTGCCCACCAGCTTCTGGCTGATTCGACACGCGATCGTGAACGAGAATGCACGCGCGGTTCTCTACGGCACGTTGGACGTGGAACTCTGCCCCACCAGCCTGCTCGAACAGGCGCCGATGTATGCTGCCCTGGCGAGCCGCTTGCCGCGTCCGGCGCATTGGGTGGTGACGCCGCTGTCGCGCACCCGGCGCACCGCGGAAGCGATCTTTGCCGCCGGGTATCCCCGTCAGGAATTGATCGAGGAGCCCGACCTGATCGAGCAGCACCTGGGCGAATGGCAGGGCCTGCCGCACGCCGAACTGCCCGCCCGGCTCAGCCTGAAGCCGCATGCATTCTGGCCGTTGGGCGGCCATGAGCGTCCGCCGGGCGGCGAGAGCATGATGCAGGTCATCGCCCGCGCCGGCGCGGCGCTGGAAGCGCTGGCGATCCGCTATCCGGGGGAGGAGGTGGTGGCGGTGAGCCACGGCGGCACGATCCGCGCGGCCGTGGCGCATGCGCTCGGCATCGGTCCGGACAATGCCTTGCATCTGGCCGTGCAGAACCTCTCGCTCACCCGGATGGAGCGCCATCCGGACGGCTGGCGGGTGGTGTCGGTCAATGAGCTCCCCGGATATTGAGCTTTCGTCATTCGGGCCGACTCCGGATGGTGTGCTAGCGGCGGCGCCGGTACGTGCTGCGTGGCCGAACGGGGTGCGGTACCGGTCCGGGATGCCTGACACCGGTCCCGGCTTCGCCCGGCCCGGCCGCGGTATCGAACAGGGGGTCTGCATGAAGCGTATTCTGGCGGCTTTTGGGTTCGTCCTGCTGGTGCTTTCGCCGGGAGCCGCCCGCGCCCAGGGCGACATTCAGGCCCTGGTCGATCGCTCCACCCTGTCGTTGCAGGGCATGATGGAACCCGGTGCGTCGGACCAGGCGCAGGCGATGCTGGAGCGCGCGCGCGCGGTCCTGATCTGTCCGCGGGTGTTCGAGGCGGGATTCATCGTCGGCGGATCCGGCGGACAATGCGTCATGGCCGCGCGGGCTGCCAACGGCACATGGTCGTACCCGGCATTCTTCACCATCGGCAGTGCCAGTGTCGGGTTTCAGCTCGGGCTGAAGGACAGCGAGTTGGTGATGATGGTGATGACCAACCGTGGGCTGGATGCGCTGTTGTCGAGCCATTTCAAGTTCGGCGCCGATGCCTCGGCGGTGGTTGCCACCATCGGCGGCGGAGTGGAAGGGGCCACCACCACGGCGGTAGGCGCGGATATCGTCGCCTTCACCAAGTCCCGCGGGGCATTTGCGGGGGTGTCGTTGGGCGGCAGCGTGCTGAGCGCGAAGTCGGATTGGGATGCGGCATATTACGGGCGCCCGGTAGATACCAGGGCGATCGTGCTGCAGATGGCGGCGAGCAACCCTGGGGCGGACCCGCTGCGGGCGCTGCTGACCCGCTACGGCAGCACGCAGCCGACACCCCCGCCGGTGCAGCCGGGCGGCTATGCGGGGCCGCCGCCGGGCTATCCGCCGCCGGGATCCCAGACCTACAGCGGCCCCCCCGCCGGCGGTGCGCCGGTCTATGACCAGCCCGGCGGTGGACAGCCGGGCTATCCGCCGGCGGGTGGGGCGCCGGTCCAGCTCTCGCCGAGCGGCCCGATCGAGCAGCAATCCCTGCCGCCGCCCGGGCGCTAGTGTACTTATCCCGACGCTGGTTGCCGTCGTCAGCGGTCAGGATCGGCACACGAGCTCTTTGTTTTTGCCGGCCTGCTGCCCCCTTACCTTCGCGGCGAAGGGCAGCGAAGGTAAGGGGTAGGACACTCGGCCGGCCTTCCGTCCCCACCCGGGGCGGGGTAGGGTTGACGCCACCATGCCCGCCCCCGCACCCTTCTGGAAGACCAAGAGCCTGGACGAGATGTCCAAGGCGGAGTGGGAATCGCTGTGCGACGGCTGCGGCCGGTGCTGCCTGCACAAGCTGCGCGATGCGGACACGGACGCGCTGTCCTACACGACCGTGGCTTGCCACCTCCTGGACCTGCAGACCTGTCGGTGCGGCGACTACGCACACCGCCAGAATCGCGTGCCGGACTGCGTGAGCCTGACGCCGGAGGAGGTCCGCCAGGTCGACTGGCTGCCGCCGTCCTGCGCCTATCGGCGTCTCGGCGAAGGCAAGGACCTGGCCTGGTGGCACCCGCTGGTCTCGGGCGATCCCGAGACGGTCCATCAGGCCGGCGTCTCGGTGCGCGGGCGGGCGGTCAGCGAGCGGCAGGCGGGACCATTGGAACATCACCTCGCCGAATGGCCCGGGCGGATGCCGCGGGCACGGCGGACGGAGCAAGGGAGAGACAAGGTAATGAAGGATGCGCTTTTCGGGGGCGTCAACGCCGCCGTGCTGACCGCGATGAACGAGGATCTGTCGGTCGATCTCGATCGCATGGCGGCGCACAGCCGCTGGCTGCTTGCGCATGGCTGCAACAACCTGGCGATCCTGGGCACCACCGGGGAAGCGAACAGCCTCGGGATCAGCGAGCGGATAGCGGTGATGGAAGGGCTCGTGGCGCGCGGCATCCCGGCCGGCAAGCTGCTGCCCGGGACCGGCACGACGGCGATCCCCGATACCGTGCTGCTGACCCGCCGCGCCGCCGAGCTTGGCTGCCGCGGCGCGCTGCTGCTGCCACCATTTTACTACAAGAACCCGTCGGACGACGGGCTGTTCGCCTATTTCTCCGAGGTGATCCAGCGCACCGGCGGCGATATCAAGATCTACCTGTATCATTTCCCGCAGCAGGCGGTGGTGGGCTTCGGGGTGGCGCTGATCGGGCGGCTGCTCGCCGCGTTCCCCGGGGTGGTGAAGGGGATCAAGGACAGCAGCGGCGATTTCGCCAACAGCCGCGCCTATGCCGACCATTTCGCCAAGGACGGGTTTGAGGTCTATGCCGGCGATGACAGCCTGCTGCGCCCGATGCTCGAAGCGGGCGGCGCCGGCTGCATCACCGCCGCGGCCAACGTGAACTGCGCGGTGGGGGCGGCGGTGTATGCGAACTGGGCGAGCCCGGCGGGGGCGGAGGCGCAAGTGGCGCTGACCGCGACCCGCAAGGCGGTAACCTCGGTGCCGCTGATCCCCGGCCTCAAGTCGCTGGTCGCACGCAACACCGGTGATCCACGCTGGACCAATATCCGCCCGCCGCATCTGAAGCTGACCGCAGCGCAGGAGGCCGCCCTGTTCGCCGCCTTCGACGCAAGCGGCGTGCGGCTGGCGCGCGCGGCGTAATGCCGCCGGTCCTGCTCACCGGGGCCGCGGGATTCATCGGCTATCACGTCGCCGAGGCGTTGATCGCCCGTGGGGAACGGGTGATCGGCGTCGATTGCGTGAACGACTACTACGACGTGCGGCTGAAGGAGGCGCGGCTGGCCCGGCTGGCGCGCCACTCCGGCTTCGCCTTCCACCGGCTGGACGTGTCCGATCGCGCCGGGATGGCGGCGCTGGCGGCGGCCGAGCCGTCGGTCGAGGTGGTGGTGCATCTGGCGGCGCAGGCCGGGG
>OY970156.1:5015000-5036327 GCA_963706195.1 uncultured Pseudomonadota bacterium
CAGCGACGAGACCGTACCCTAAACCGACACAGGTGGACAGGTAGAGTATACCCAGGCGCTTGAGAGAACGATGTCGAAGGAACTAGGCAAATTGCTCGCGTAACTTCGGGATAAGCGAGACCTGTCATTGGGCAACCAGTGGCGGGTGGCACAGAGCAGGGGGTAGCGACTGTTTAGTAAAAACACAGGGCTCTGCGAAGTCGAGAGACGACGTATAGGGTCTGACGCCTGCCCGGTGCCGGAAGGTTAAGAGGAGGTGTGCAAGCACTGAATTGAAGCCCCGGTAAACGGCGGCCGTAACTATAACGGTCCTAAGGTAGCGAAATTCCTTGTCGGGTAAGTTCCGACCTGCACGAATGGCGTAACGACTTCCCCACTGTCTCCGGCATCGGCTCAGCGAAATTGAATTCCCCGTGAAGATGCGGGGTACCCGCGGTCAGACGGAAAGACCCTATGAACCTTTACTGCAGCTTTGCAGTGGTATTAGGAGAGTGCTGTGTAGGATAGGTGGGAGGCTTTGAAGCCGGGGCGCTAGCTTTGGTGGAGCCACCCTTGAAATACCACCCTGAACTCTTCTGATATCTAACCGAGACCGGTCAGCCCGGTCCGGGACCCTGCATGGCGGGCAGTTTGACTGGGGCGGTCGCCTCCCAAACAGTAACGGAGGCGCGCGATGGTGGGCTCAGGCCGGTCGGACATCGGCTGCTGAGTGCAATGGCACAAGCCCGCCTGACTGCGAGAGCGACAGTTCGAGCAGAGACGAAAGTCGGCCATAGTGATCCGGTGGTCCCGCGTGGAAGGGCCATCGCTCAACGGATAAAAGGTACTCTAGGGATAACAGGCTGATCTCCCCCAAGAGTCCACATCGACGGGGAGGTTTGGCACCTCGATGTCGGCTCATCACATCCTGGGGCTGGAGCAGGTCCCAAGGGTTCGGCTGTTCGCCGATTAAAGTGGTACGTGAGCTGGGTTTAGAACGTCGTGAGACAGTTCGGTCCCTATCTGCCGTGGGTGAAGGAGACTTGCGAGGCGCTGTCCCTAGTACGAGAGGACCGGGATGGACATACCTCTGGTGTACCGGTTGTCACGCCAGTGGCACCGCCGGGTAGCTATGTATGGACGGGATAACCGCTGAAAGCATCTAAGCGGGAAACCCTCCTCTAAACCAGGTCTCCCCGAGGGCCGTGATAGACCATCACGTCGATAGGCCGGATGTGGAAACGCGGCAACGCGCGAAGCTAACCGGTCCTAATCGCCCGATAGGCTCGATACCATCGGTCAAAACCTCCGCTCTCACGAGCGGCGGCTCAGACCCTCCATGCACAGAAATCATCCCCAGCCCCCGCCGCACACAACCACCCAACCAGAACCTGCCACCCCGATCCCCAACAGGGATGGGCTGGACGACCTGGTGGCCATGGCGGGGAGACCGCACCCGATCCCATCCCGAACTCGGCCGTGAAAACCCCCAGCGCCCATGGTACTGCGGCTTAAGCCGCGGGAGAGTAGGTCGCCGCCAGGTCTTCCAACCCATCCCTCCCTACCACCACCAACGCGGGGTGGAGCAGCCCGGTAGCTCGTCAGGCTCATAACCTGAAGGTCACAGGTTCAAATCCTGTCCCCGCAACCAAATCTTCCCACCATATCAATTGGATACAAGCCGCCTCGGGAAACCCGCCCGCAGGCGGCTTCTTCGTGTCCGCGTGGTGTCCGTGACGAGGGGCGGCTTGCCGCGCTGCCGGACAAACGCGACAGCGGGCAGCCTTCGCTCGCGGACGGGCGGCGTCGTCAGGCTCGGACGGATCGTGGCCCGCCCCTCATAGACTCCACCGCATCCCGCATCCCGAGCAGGGCGCCGGCGGCACCTCCCCAAGCAGCCCCGTCCGGAACAGCTGGTATGCCGCCCCGTTCCAGATCTCGCGCAGGGTCTGCTGCGTCGCATTCCCCAGCGTGTAGCTCGCATAACCCCGGGCTGAGAACGGGGCGATGCAGCAGGGCAGCGCTCGCCCATGCGCGGTGATATACATCAGCGACCATGGCCGTCGGCAGCCCGACCACGGCTGCGGATCCTCCCGGGCCTGCAGCGACAGCCCCGGCTCGGTCGCCCCCGAGGCATCGAGCCGCACGCCGAGTTGCGCCGCCAGCGCAGTAGCCGCCGCGATCACCCCTTCCTCCTCCGACGCGACGCGGGCGAACAGCGCCTGGTCGGGCCGTGCGAGGCCGCGGCCGGACTCGTCGTACACCAGGCGTTGCAGATAGACCTCCCGCACGCCAAGATCGGCGGCCAGGCGGACGAACTCCGGCAGTTCCGCCAGTGTCTCGCGTACCCCGGTGAGCCACAGCGACACCCGCGGCGTGTCCGCCCCGATCTCACGCTGCATGGCGATGAAGGCGCGCAGATTGGCCAGGATGCGCCCGAACAGCGGCTTGCCCCGCACGCGCAGGAACGCCTCCGGCGACGCGGCATCCAGCGACACCCGCAACTCGTCGAGCCCGGTCTCGATCAGGTCGCGCGCCCGCCGCGGCGACAGCAGGGTGCCGTTGGTGTTGAACAGCACATAGACGCCGCGATCCTTCAGGTAGCGGACCATGCGCGGCAGTGCCCGCACCAGCATCGGCTCACCTACTCCATGCAGCACGGCCCGCGCCAGACCCGGAACCTGATCGACGATACGGGTGAACAGCGCCCAGTCCATATCGGCCGGGGGTTCCAGCGCCTCGAAGGTGCGCGGGCAGGTTTCGCACAGCAGGTTGCAGCGATTGGTGACCTCCAGATAGAGGCAGACCGGCATCGCCTCGGCCTGCGGTGCACGCGTGCCGACGGCTTCGAAGTAGCGGCGCGGATCGAGCGGCGTCATCGGCGTCTCCTCGCGGCAACCCACTGCCACAGCGCCAGTCCGGCGGGCGGCACATAGACCAGGGCGGCGATGCCGAGGTGGTGCACGGGATCGAGCGTGAGCAGCACACTGGCCGCCACAAGGTAGAGCAGTGCCGGGCTGGGTGCGAGGCAAACCAGCGGTACCAGCCAGCCGAGATACCACGGGTAATGCGGCGAAATCCCGACCAGCGCCACCGCCCCCAGTACCGACCGCCTGCCGCGCCAGCACCGGCACCCGCTCCTGCGGCGCCGTCGGCAGCGGCGGGCCGCAGCCGCAGCTCAGCGCCAGCGTCGCCATCACCACCGCCAGCGCCGCCGCGTAGGCCAGTCCTGTCCAGCGTGGCAGCGGTGCCAGAAGGCGCAACAGGTCGAGCAGGAACACGCCGTGCCCCGACAGCAGCCCCTCCTGCGTCGCATATCCTGGCAGGAAACCGAGCACCCGCGCGCCCACGCCGAGATAGGGCGCATAGAGCAGGCCCACCGTCGCCGCGTAGGCTGCGAGCAGCCGAAAGTCCCATCGGCGCCAGAACGCGGGGACGACTGCGGCCGGCAGGAACTTTATCGAAGTGGCAGCAGCCAGCAGCATGCCCGCGAGCCCCCGCCGCGCCCGCGCGCCAGCGAGCAGCGCCAGCGTCACCAGTGCCGCGGCCACCGCATCGACATGGCCGTTGCCCGCGAACTCCCATATCGGCATCGGTGCCCAGGCATAGAGCAGCACCTGCGCCGCCGGTCGGCCGGCAAGGCGCAACAGCTCAAGCAGGCCGCCGATCGTCACCAGGTCGCAGCCCAGCATCACCGCCTTCATCCCGCCCACTCCCGGGGCAAGCCAGGCGGCCAGGCGGAACACCAGCTCAGCCATCGGCGGATAGATCGTCCGTGCGGTGTGTACCCGGTTGATGTGGGGGAACACGCGCCTGTCGCGCAGGAACGCCAGCCGCGGGTCGGCCGGGACGAAGCGATACGGATTGATCCCCGCCGCCTGCACACGCCCGTCCCAGACGTAGCGATACAAATCCGACGACAACGGCGGGGCGATCGGCAGCAGCAGCGCCCGCATCGCCAGCGCCGCCCCGAGCACCACCCAAAGCGCCCGCGCCGGCACCTTCCCGCGTAGGACGAGTGCCGCAGCGGCCAGATACAGCAGCCCGCCTGCGATCTGCACCAGCACCACGTCCAGGGTGCGCCCCGGCCCCGGATTACCCACCGGCCGCCCGGATACCATCGCCAGCCCGAGCGCGGTCAGCCCCACCAGCCCGAGCCCGAGCGTGCAGAGCCGCAGCATTGCCGCGCGCTCCGGTTTTGCCGTCATACGTCCGGATCGGCCAGGCGCCGCGCCAGCCCTGCACGCGCCACGAAGGCCGCGGTCTCTGGCGCCGGACCGGATGTGGAGTCGCCACCCACCGCCAGGTCGGCAACCAGCCGACGCAGGGAGGGCGGATCATCGACGTCATACCAGGGCGGCAGGCGCAGCACCCCAAGCGGCACCTCGGCCGCGCGCGCCAATGTGGCGGCAGTCACGCCCGCCGTGCTCCAAGGAATGTCGTGGAACAGGGCTTCGGCTTTCGTGGCCAGGGCAGCAGGAATGCCGATCAAGTAGTAGCCGCCATCATCCGCCGGCCCCAGCACCACCCGCCGCCCGTCGGCGAGCGCGGCCACCGCGTCGCGCAGGATCGCGCCGGGCAGGGTGGGGCTGTCGGAGTTCACCAGGCAGACCGCATCGAACCCGCGGGCCAGTAAGCTGTGCGTGGCGTGCACCAGCGACCGGCCGATGCCCGCGACGGAAGGCGGCAGGGGCACCGACCCGTCCGCCAGCACGAGCGCAGTCCCCGGCGCCAGCAGTCCGTCGAACAAGGCTTCTCCCCCCGCCGGGGCATAGGCGACGAAGCCCGCGACCGGAAGGCTCCGCCCGACCACGGCGATCGTGGCCGTGATGTCGCGCAGGAAGGCGGCGTTGAGCGCGGTCGCCTCCTCGGCCGATAGCGGCGGAACGAGCCTGGTCTTCACGTGACCGGGGCGGGGGGTCTTCGCCATCACCGCCACCGCGCAGGACCCGGGCGGCGGTATCATGTGGGCGGCGCAACCCGGCGGTGTTGCGTGCAGGGCCACGAGCCCGCCCGCGCACGGCCGTGTCGACGGACCCTCCGGTCCGCGCCCTTCGGTCTCATGTCACCAACGCGAGCAGCCGGTCTGCGCGCAGGCGCTGGCGCAGCATGGCGTCGATGCCGAGGCTGCGGCCGGGGGGATCGACGGCGAACAGGGCCATGAGGATGACAAGGAACATATAGGTCCAGGGCCATTCCCCGGGGGCGGAGTAGAGGCCGAGCCAAAGGTTGGCGGCCATGGCGAGACCGAGCAGGGCGAAACCGCGGGTGCACAGGCCAAGCATGAGGGAGGCGCCGATCCCGACCTCGATTGCGTACACGGCGGGGCCGAAGACGGCGATGTTCGGCAGCACGATGTTGGCCACGAAGGCGGATTGCAGACCGATCGCGGCGTGCGCGACTTCCTGCTTCATCCAGTAGATCAGCCCGCCTTCGTCGGGCGGGATTTTCCACAGGCTCTGCTGCCACCACATGATCCCGACCAGCAGGCGGAGCAGCCAAACGGCGGGTTCGCGCGCGCTGCGGCGGCTCGGCACATGGCGCCAGGCGCGCAGCGCAATCGCGATGCTGCCGAGCAGCAGTAGCCAGAATACGGGTGTGGTCCAGGCGGGTTTGGTCAGGAAGGCGATCGCGTCGTCAACCGGGTTCGGTCGCATGGCGGGCCTTTCGCGCATGCCCCCGCCAGGCCTCGGCTGTGGCGGCGAGCAGGTGGAGCAGGTCGGTCGTGCCGTTGGCCTCGCCCTTCTCGAAATCGCCGGTGGTGCGGGCCATCTGGTTCGTGACGTGGGCGAAGCATAGCACATCGCGTCCGGCTGCTCGGGCAAAGGCGTAGAGGGCGGCGGCTTCCATCTCCACCGCCAACGCGCCGGCCGCGGCCGCGGCGGCGATCGCGGCTTCGGTCTCGCGGAACGGGGCGTCGGTGGTCCAACTGGCGCCGCGGTGGACCGGGAACGGCAGCCGCCGGAGCGCGGCCTGGACGGCGTCCGCCAGCGCCGGGTCGGCGGCGGCGAACGGGGAGGGCGGGAGGTAGTGGTAGCTGGTGCCCTCGTCGCGCAGCGCCCGATCGATCAGGATGAAATAGGGTGGGGGGCCGAGATCGGCGATCTGGCCGGCGGAGGTGACGCTGAGCAGCAGGCGGCAGCCGGTGGCGAACAACTGCTCGGCCTCGAGGACCGCAAACGGCGCGCCGACGGCGCGGGGGATCAGGCCGAATTGCTCCGGACCGAGGGAGAAGCGGCTGAGCGTGGTGTGGTAGCAGGGCCAGGCTGGGTCGGGGACGGCCCGGCCGGCGCGGCGGAGCTCGGTCTCGAGATCACCGTCGGGGTCGAGGAGGCAGATCTCGGGGACGGCGGTCGCAGGAAGATTCTTCTGCCGCCGGGCCTCCCGCAGGAGGTTTTCCGGGCGGAAGACGGAGGGGGCGGCGGGATGCTTCGCGCTGAGGATGGGCGGGGGAGAGGTGTGGTCGATCATGGCGGCCATTCTGACAGGCCGCACGCGCTCAGCACAGCGCGGGACACGAACCCCGCCGCCCTGACCGGCATCGTTTCCGTCGTGATCCCCACGCTGAATGAGGCGGAAACGATCGCCGCGGTGATCGCCGCCGTCCCGCGCCCGCTCGCGCGGGAGGTGATCGTGGCCGACGGTGGCAGCACCGACGGCACGGCGGCGCGTGCGGCGGCGGCCGGCGCGCATGTGCTGGCCGCCGGGCGCGGCTACGGCCGGGCCTGCGCCGCCGGCGCCGCGGCGGCCGATCCGGCCAGTACGATCCTGGTGTTCCTGGACGGCGACGGCGCCGACCGGGCCGATCTGATGGCCCGCCTGGTGGCGCCGATCGCGGCCGGCGCGCAGGATTTCGTCCTCGCGACCCGTACAAGGGGCGGGCGTGAGCCGGGTGCGATGGCGTGGCACCAGGTGCTCGCCGGCCGCCTCGCTGGGGCGGCGATACGCCTGCTCTACGGCGTGCCGTACACCGACATGTGTGCCTTCCGCGCGATCCGCCGCGACGCGCTGACCCGCCTGCATCTGCGGGAGATGGGCTACGGCTGGAATTTGGAGATGCAGATGCTGGCCGCCCGCGCCGGACTGCGCATCCTGGAGGTAGCGCTGCCCTATCGCCGCCGGGCCGGCGGACACTCGAAAGTGGCCGGCTCACTCACCGGCACCCTGCGCGCCGGATGGCGGATCGCCGCCACCTTGCTGCGGGTTGCTGCGGGACGGAGCTGACGGGCCCGAGCCCGGAAAACCGGACCGGCTTGAATGAGAAACGCCTGGCAGGTGTGGCTGGCCGGTCACCGGAGAGTTTCGGCCGTAGGGGGCGGGGCGGTTGGCAATGGCGTTGTTGGGGCGAGCGGGGGCAATGGCTATGGCCATCACGCCCTACGCCCAGCGGTCCGACAGGTCTCGTCGCCGGAACTCCGCGACGGCAGCCTGGAAGCCGGAACGAATGGCGGACCATCGGCCTTGTCTCGGAAAGACGCGACGCGCCTTGTTCCCGACAGCATCGTCCGTCGTTGACCTGGATCAACTCCGGTCGCGGTGCCCCGCCGCGTTCAGTGCATCGGTTCGCCGCGTGCGATCTCCAGGTGGTGGCGCGGGTGGAAATCCCCGCTCGCAAGGATGCCGGCGAAGCCGAGCCCGCGGATCATCGCGACCTGTGTCGCATCGCCGGTCGTCACGGTCAGGATCACGCCGTCCCGTAGCCGGGTTGCAGCGATGCGCCAGCCGCGCATTCCGTTGAGGTGCATCGCCTCCTCCGGCAGCAGGCGCTGGATCGCGACCAGCGTGCGGCCGGTGCCGGTGACGGTGGCGCGGATGCCGCCCGGGATGTGGCGCACCACGGCGTGGGCATCGAGCGTGACGCGGTCCATGTCGATCAGGTGCGCGCGTAGTGCGTCGAGGTTCACCTTCGACCAGTCGGTGTGCGGATCGGCTTCCAGGATCTGCACGATCTGCTGCAAGGCGCCGAAGGCGCCTTGGCCGGGCTCGGTCGGCACCATCGGGCCGGCGGGGCCGGCCGGCGCGGTCCCCATGGGCGTCGCCGCCCCGTTCATCTGCATCCCGTGCGTCGTCATACCCGAGGCGGGCGCCGGATCGGCGGCGCGTGCCGCCGGCGGCATCGCCAGCAGCAGCGCCAGTCCCGCGGCCGCAAGGAAATGAGCGCGCGCCATGTCGACCTCCGCCTGTTGTACTGGTGGGCAGGATAATGGCCTACGCCGCAGCATTGTATGACCTGGGTCACAGATCCTGGCGGCGGGCGAGGCGGTCGGCCTGGCGCCGAGATCAGGCGGTTTCGCCTATTAGCCGGCAGGCCGTGCCGTGCGACGCCGATCGCGCCAGGACTCGACCACCGCCAGCGCGCCGTCCGGCCGCTCCGTCACCACCGGCAACCGGCCCGCGTAAATGGCGCCGTCGTTGCCATCCAGCGACAGGAGATCACCCTCGGAAAAGGTCTGGCTGCCGATCCGGCAGACGCGACGCTCGAGATCGATGGACAGCGCCGGACAGGCCACCAGGCAGACCTTGCCAAGCTGTCGCGCCACCACCGCGGCGTGCGAGGTGCGTCCCCCGGATCCCGTCAGAATGCCCGCCGCCCGGGCGAGGCCCGCGATGTCGGTCGTTGCGGTCTCCGCTCGCACCAGGATCACCGGCCCGTCGGCCGCGAGACGCTCGGCGGCCGGGCTGTCGAGCGCAATGGCGCCGCAGGCCACGCCGTTTCCGGCCACGAGCGCGCGCGCCAGCGGCACCGTGCCGGCGTCGGCGAAGCTTGTGTGCGCCACCGCCGCCAGATCGACATCGGCCAGCCGCGCCAACGCGACCTCCGGTGTCACCAGCCCCTCCTGCACCATGTCCACGGCGATCCGCAACGCAGCCCAGGGCGTCCGTTTGGCCCGCCGGGTCTGCAACAGCCACAGCGTGCCCGCCTGCAGCGTGAACTCGAAGTCCTGGGCATCGCCGAACAGCGTCTCCAGGGTACGGCACACGCCCGCCAGCTCGGCGAACACCGACGGCAGCCGCCGCCGCAGCCGTTCGCCGTCGGGCAACACCTGCCGTCCTGCCACGACATCCTCGCCCTGGCCGTTGAAGACGAAGTCGAAATAGAGCTCGCGCGCGCCGGTGGCCGGGTCGCGGGTGAAGCCGACCCCGGCGCCGGAGCCCCCGGCGGCATTGCCGAAGACCATTGTCTGCACCGTCACGGCAGTACCGGCGTCATCGGCGATGCCGTTGAGCCGCCGGTAGGTCGCTGCCTTCGGGGCGTCCCAGGAGCGGAACACCGCCTCCGCCGTTGTCCGCAACTGCACGCGCGGATCGCGTGGAAACGGCGCGCCGGCGAGTGCGTGGAACCGCTCCAACATGGCCAAGCTCACCCGGCGCAGGCTGCGATGGTCCAGTTCGCGAGTGGCCTCCACCCCCGCCTCGGCCATCGCCTGCGTCATGATCTCGTCGAACGGGCCGGGCGGCAGCCCCGCCACGACCTCGGCATAGCCCTGCACGAACCGCCGATAGCAGTCCCAGGCCAGTCGCGGATTGCCGGCCATGAGAACCAGGCCCTCCACGCTGTCGGGGTTCAGGCCGACGTCGAGCACCGTTTCAAGCATGCCCGGCATGGAAACGGCAGCCCCTGAGCGCACGGACACCAGCAGCGGCCGCCGCGGGGCACCGAAATGCAGCCCGGTCGCCGCCTCCAACCCACCTATCCCGGCATCCAGCGCAGCCGCCAGCGCAGGGTCGTCCGCCGTGGCACGGCGACGGCACCAGGCGGTCGGCAGCACGAAGGCCGGCGGCACCGGCAAGCCGGCGACGGCCATGCGCGCCAGGTTGAACGCCTTGTTCCCGACCGCCTCGGCGCCGCCCGGCGGCAGGGTCGCGCCGGCGGCGATGGCAAACGGCTCCAGCGCGTCAGCCACCGAGCACGGCTCCCAGCACGTAGTCGCGCGTGATCAGGCTGGACCGCTTCAGCGCGTCCGCCGCGGCTTCCATGCTGCGGCCGATTTCTGAATACAGATGCAACTGACGGAAATCCTGTGCATGCTGCACGGCGGCATAGCGCAGCGCGCGCTCGGCGTCGTCGGCCTGATGCTCCAGGGCGCCGACGCGATCGATCGCCACCAGGAAATCGTCGGCGTCCTCGTGGGCACGACCGTCGATGTAGAGGGCGTGGCCGAGCGCCTTGATCCACTCCTGCGCGTCCTCCACCAGCAGCTCGGACAGCCCGCCCAGCGCCTCGATGGCCCAGGTCTTTACGTCGGTCTTGAGGAGCAGTTCGAGCAGGAACGCCGCCTCCTCCAACTGGTCGGCGGCATCGTCGGCGGATTCCAGCACCTGCAGTAGCACCTGGTGGTCCGGCCGGCGGCGCACCGCCTCGCGGGCGGCGATGACGAGCAGGTCGGCATCGTGCTCGAAACGCCGGGCGCGGCGGGCCAGCTTGGAGAATTCGTTTTCGCCCGCGCCGCCCCCGGCGATGCCTTCGCGCACCAGGGTGGCGATTTCGAACACCAGCCCGGCATGGTCGCCGGCCAGGCGCAGCAGGCGCTTCCCCTCGTTGCTGAAATGCGTCTGCAGTTCGGCACGGATGCGGTCGCGCATCAGGCCCTGCGACTGACCGGCACGCAGCCCCTCGCTGGTGATGCGCAGCACGAAGCGCAGCAGCTCCTCGGTCGGCGCGTCGCCGAGCACGTCGCACAGCCGGTCGCCGAAATGCATGGCCGAGCCGGCGGTCGCCTCGATCGCTTCGTTGACCAGCCGCGCCCCGCCGAGTTGCAGGAACGCGCGGTGGCCAAGTTCCTCGGCCGCGGCCCATTGCAGCAGCGCTCCCCGCTGGCCGCCACGCAGGAAGCCGCGCAGTTGCTTGCGTGCGCGGTTCCAGTCGATCAGGAACACCAGCCGCGAGGCCAGGTATTCGAGGCAGGCCGACAGGTCCGCGGCATCGGTGGCTACGTAGCTTCCGACCACAAGGTGGAACGGTTCGCCGTCGGCGAGCGTCGCCACCTGGCCGGTCTGGCCGGCGCCCCACGACAGCTTGAAGCGCTGCAGCATCGCTTGCAGAAACCGCAGCCGCTCCAGGTGCACGTCGGTGTAGGTGAGCTGCACCGCCATGCCCTCGACATGGATGACGATGACATGGGCGTCGGTGGTGCCGATGTCGTTCTGGATCACCAGTCGGGAGCCGGCGCGGGTGGCCGTGGTGGCGAGGCCCGGATGGTCGAATTTCAGCGGTGCGGTTCGATTGAGCCCGGCCATGAAGGCGAGCACCAGCGGTCGGTCGGCCGGATCGAGGTGGTACACGGCCGCCCCTTCGAGGGTCTCGCGCGCCAGCCCGGCCTGCAGCGCATTCAACGCCTTGTGCAGGTCCATCACCAGTTGGTGCAGGCTGTCGTCGTGCCCATGCCCCGCCCGGGTGATGCGGCCGATGTCGTCGGCCCCCAGCACGTCGTCCTCTGCCGCCGGCAGAGCGGCCAGCAGCGTTTCCAGCCGCTTGCCGAATGTCCCCCCTGTCGGCGCGGCCAGCACCGGCGCCGCCATGGTGCGCGCATCCTCGGCAATGCACGCCAGCAGGCGGCGGCACTCCGGCAGCATGACCCGACCACCTGCCTGCAGGCGCGCCTCAGCCGCCACCTTGTCGAAGGCGGCGTTCTGGACGCCGCTGGCCAGCCGCTCGCGGCGCAGGGCGGCGACGCTCTGGCCGGGCTGCTCGGCATGGCTCTGTGCCATCTGCAGCAGGGAGAAATAGTATTTAATGCGATCATTAGCGGCCAGTGCCGCGTTCACCGCGGCGGCCTGCTGCAATTCCGTCTCGCCGATCGCCTCGAGCACCTTGGTCTTCACGGTTCGGCCCCGTCATCCTGCGGATGAGTAATTTGGGGTGATCAGGCGCCAGGCGCGATGATCCAGGTCAAGCAGTCGCCGCGACGTCACGAAATTGCAACATATGGCTCGCCCCCCGTTTGCAGTGTCGGGGCCTGCACGGAAGGGGCGGGTCCGGCGTGCCGCGCAGACGGCCAGCCGGCAGCTTCAGGCCCGGCACCGCCAGCGTGATCGCCGGCACGGGCCGGGCGATTGCCTGCACCGGCAGAACCTGTCGCGACGTCCGGAGCAGCGCTTCCGGACCTGCTTCCGGAGCGTCACACCACCCTTACGTTTCGGAATTGCCACGGGTCGGTGATATCGATGTCCTCGGGGAACAAACGGCCGCGGTCGGCCAGCGGCGTCCAGTCGGAGTAGACGCCGGCCAGTTCGCCCAGATAGGGCTGGCAGATCTCCAGGATCCTGGCGTGATCCAGCTCGTCGGCCTCGACCACGCCGAGACCGGGGTGCTCGATCGCCCAGACCACGCCGGCGAGCACGGCGGCGGTCACCTGCAGGCTGGTGGCGTTGTTGTGCGGCACGAGACGCCGCGCCTCCGCGATCGACAGCCGCGAGCCGTACCAGAATGCACCCTTCGCGTGGCCCAGCAGCAGCACGCCCAGCTCGTCGATGCCACAAGTGATCTCGTCCATCATCAGCCGTTGGCGGGGCTGGAGGTTCCAGTTGCGCCCGGCGAGTTCGTGCAGCGACAGCACGGCGTCGTCGCACGGGTGATAGGCGTAGTGCACGGTCGGGCGGTAGCGGACGAGCGCCGTTCCGCCGCACCGTGTAGTAGTCGGCGATCGAGATGGATTCGTTATGGGTGATCAGGAAGCCGTGGATCGGCCCGGCGAGCGGCGTCCAGGTGCGCACCCGCGTGGAGGCGCCTGGGCGCAGCAGGTAGATCGCCGCGTCGCAGCCGAAGTCGTGCCGCCGCCCGTCCGGCGGCAGCGCGCGCTCGTGCGTGCCCCAGCCCAGCTCGGCCGGCTGGCAGCCTTCGCCCACGAAGCCGTCGATCGACCAGGTGTTGACGAACTCGTCCGGCGCCTTCGGCCGGTTCGCGACCTGCGTGTCGCGCTCGGCGATATGGATCGCCTTGATGCCGAGCCGCTCGGCGAGCAACGCCCAGTCCCCGCGCGTCGCCGGCAGCGTCGCCGGCGTGCCGGTGTCGTGCGCGATCCGCAGCAGCGCCGCCTTCACGAAATGCGAAACGAGGCCCGGATTGGCGCCGTGCGTCAGGACTGCGGTGGGCCCCGGCCCGGCGCGCAGGGCCAGCGCGCTTTCGCGCAGCGCATAGTTGGAGCGCTGCGACGGGTTGAGCGCGAGGTCGGTGTAGCCGCCCGCCCAGGGCTCGGTGCAGGTGTCGAGGTAGAGCGCACCAAGCTCGCGGGCGAGCGTGATGAGCGCGACCGAGGACACGTCCACCGACAGGTTCAGCAGGAAGTCCCCCGGTCCGAGCAGCGGCCGCAGCGCCGCCTGGTAATTCCCGCGCTTCAGCGGCGCGACGATGCGCCGGATGCCCGCCTCCGCCGCGACGGCGGCCCCCCGCTCGTCCGCGGTCAGAATGGTGATCCGCTCCGGCGCGATGTCGATGTGGCGGAGGAGGAGCGGCAGGACCCCCTGACCGATGCTGCCGCAGCCGACCATGACCAGTCGGCCGCCGAAGGCGACGTGCTTCATCGCATCCTCTTTCTGCTGTCGTGCCGGACGATGGCGGCGCCTCTATAGAAGACGGCCGTCGGGTTGGCACGCGGTATCGCGTTGACATCGAACTGACACAAACGTCGGACGGATTTTCCGGTATGGCGGCGGCGGATCAAAGGCAGGGACAGCGATGGAATACGAGCGCCGGTTCAAGTTCCTGGTCTGTGCCCCCGCCTTCGACGCCGACGATCTGGAGGGCCAGCGGCTCGCACAGATCATCGAGGAGATCGGACGCATCGGCTTCGCCGTGGTGAAGGCGCGCAAGTCCGACGATGCCGAGCTCGTGATCCGTACCGACTCCGCGATCGGCTGCGTGCTGCTCGATTGGGGCAAGCGCGGGCCGCAGGGCAAGATGGCGGCGCTCGTGCAGTTCATCCGCGGGCGCGGGCTGGAGACGCCGATCTACATCCTGGTCCGCCATCATCGGCTGGAGGACATCCCGACCGACGTGATCCACGAGGCCGACGGCTACGTGTTCCTGGCCGAGGAAACCCCCGAGTATATCGCCAAGACCCTGGCCGGCCGGCTGCGCCAATATGCGGAGAGCCTGAAGACGCCCTTCTTCGGCGCGCTCGTCGACTATGCGGAAGAAGGCAACCAGCTCTGGACCTGCCCCGGCCACAACGGCGGGATGTTCTATGCGCGCAGCCCGATCGGGCGCATCTTCGTCGATCATCTCGGCGAGGCGCTGTTCCGCGACGATCTCGACAATTCGGTGGTCGAGCTGGGCGACCTGCTGGTGCACGAGGGCCCGGCGCTGGCCGCGCAACGCGCCGCGGCGGAGGTGTTCGGCGCGGAACGCACCTATTTCGTACTCAACGGTACCTCGATGTCGAACAAGGTGGTCCTGCAGGCGCTGGTGGCGCCGGGCGACCTTGTTCTGTTCGACCGCAACAACCACAAGGCGGCGCATCACGGTGCGCTGTTCCTGGGCGGCGGCATCCCGATCTACCTGCCGGCCGACCGCAACGCCCACGGACTGATCGGCCCGATCGACCCCGAGGCGCTCGACGAAGCCGCGATCCGCGAACATATCCGTACCCATCCCCTCGTGCAGGACCCCGAGGCATGGCGGCGCGAGCGGCCGTTCCGCGCGGCGGTGATCCAGCAATGCACCTACGACGGCACGATCTACGCGGCCGACCGCATCATCAATCGCATCGGCCATCTCTGCGACTACGTGCTGTTCGACGAGGCCTGGGCCGGCTTCATGAAATTCCATCCGCTCTATCGTGGCCGGTTCGCCATGGGCCTCTGCGATCTCGATGCGCGCGCGCCCGGCATCTTCGCCACCCAGTCGACCCACAAGCAGCTCGCCGGCCTCAGTCAGGCGAGCCAGATCCACGTCCGCGATTCGCACCTGCACGGCCAGCAGCGGCGGCTTGAACACCGGCGACTGAACGAGGTGTTCATGATGCACGCCAGCACCTCGCCCTTCTACCCGCTGTTCGCCAGCCTCGATGTCGGCGCGCAGATGATGAAGGGTCGCAGCGGTGAGGTGCTGTGGGATGATACCATCCGCCTGGGCATCGAACTGCGCAAGAAGCTGCGCGCGATCCGCCGCGAGTTCGAGCAGCGCGAGGCCGACCCGGCGCGGCGCTGGTTCTTCGACCCGTTCGTGCCCGATACGGTCGTGCTGGCCGGCGCGGACGGGCCGCGGGAGGTGGCGTGGGAGGATGTGCCCACCGACGCCCTGGCCGCCGACCCCGCGTTCTGGGCGCTGGCGCCGGGGGCCGCCTGGCACGGGTTTCGCCACGTGGCCGACGGCTGGGCGATGACCGACCCGAACAAGCTCACCCTGCTGACGCCGGGCTTCGACCGCCCGGCCGGCACCTATGCAGAACACGGCGTGCCGGCGCCGATCCTCGCGGCCTGGCTGCGCGAGAACCGCATCGTGCCGGAAAAGCACGACCTCAACTCGATCCTGTTCCTGCTCACCCCGGGCGTGGAGAGCAGCAAGGCGGGCAACCTGATCAGCGCGCTGGTGTTCTTCAAGCGGCTGCACGACGACAACGTGTCGCTGGAGGAGGCGATGCCGGAATTCGTGCACGCCCGCCCGCAGCGCTATCGCGGCGTGCGGCTGGCCGACCTGTGCGCCGAGATGCACGGCTTCTTCCGCGATGCCGGCATCAGCGCACTGCAACGGGCGCAGTTCCGCGCGGAACATTTCCCCACCCCGGCGCTGCTGCCCGCCGAGGCGATGCAGCGCCTGGTGCGCAACGCGGTCGATTACGTGCCGGTCAGCGAGGCGGCCGGGCGCATCGCCACGACGTTGTGGGTGGTCTATCCGCCCGGTATCGCCGCGATCATCCCGGGCGAGCGGCTGGACGCGCGCGCCGCGCCGATGCTGGCCTACCTGGCCGCGTTCGAGCGGGCCGCCAACCTATTCCCCGGCTTCGAGACGGAGATCCAGGGCATCTACCGCGAGACCGGATCGGACGGGTCGGTGCGGTTCTGGACCTACGTCGCGCAGGAGCCGTGATCCTGCTTTGTTGATCCGTGCGACATTTACGATCGCCTCGGGACGGATCGGCGGGCCGGCGCGGGAGTCCGACCCGATGTCACGTGGTCGCCATCGCGCCGGCAAGCTCCGCCACCTCGGCGGTAATCTCCTCCTGCCGGGTCTGCCGCTCGCGCCCTTCGAGTCGGGCGCGGACACGTTCGATATTGGCCTTGGCGGCGATCATCGCCGCTACCCGCGCCTCGTTCTCGGCAGCGAAGGCCGACATTGCCGCCGCGCATAATTCGGCGAAGACATATTCCTCGGCCAGCCGGGCCAGCAGCACGCCGGTGGGTAGGGTGGTGAGCGGCGGCTGCGCGGCGGGCGGGCCGGCGAAGCGGCGGAAGTCGAACGGCAGCAGCACGCGGGTCTCGGCGGCAAGGCCAGCCTCGGCGGACCAGGTCGGAAACACCATCGTCATGCGGTCGAGCCCGGTCGCGGCGATGCGGTCGTACAGTGCATCGGCGATACGACCCGCCACCGCCGGAACCGCATCGACATGCGGCGCCATGACGCTGCGCCAGGCGACCGGCAGACGCCGTTCCTCGGCCAACACGAAACCGCGCGTGCCGACCAGGAACAACACCGCCCCGGGCAGCAGCGGCGCCGCGGCGTCCAGCATCCGGTCGCTGAACGCGCCGGCGAAACCCTGCTCGGCGGCGAACAGGATCACGCCGGCGCACCTGGCCGCGCGCGTCCCGTCCGGCGGGTCCGGCGTCGTCAGCGGCAGCGCACGCCCGATCGCGCCGGCGATCACCTCGGCGTAGGCGCGCATGCCGGGCAGCCGCGCCCGGCATTGCTGCGCGCGGCTCGCCGCGATGCCGCGCATCGCCGTCACCACCGCCTCCAGTTGCCGCACGTTGGCGATGCGGCGCGTGATGTCGGTCAGGCGTTCGGTCATGACGCGACCGGAGCGATCCGGTCGGCGAGCGCGGCGAGCACCGGGCGCAGAGCGGCGCGATCCTCCGCCGCCAACCGCCGGGTCCGCCCGATCGTTCCGGCGACCGTGCCGGCCTCCTGGTCGAGCCAGCCCGGCAGCGCCGCGCGAAAATCCGCCGCACGCTCCGGCGGGAGGGGATCGAGCAGCCCCTCCTGCAATGCCAGCGCCAGCGCGACCTCGTCGGCCAGCCGCAGCGGGGCGAACTGCGGCTGTGTCAGCAGCGCCCGCAGTCGCGCGCCGCGCGCCAGTTGCGCCCGCGCCCGCGGATCCGACACACCACCGAACCGGCTGAACAGCTCAAGCTCCAGGAACTGCGCATAGTCGAGCCGCAGGGTGCCGGTCACGTCGCGCAACGCCGGCGCCTGCGTCTTGCCGCCCACGCGGCTCACGCTCAGCCCGATATCGATCGCCGGTTTCTGCCCCTCGTGGAACAGCCGCGTGTTCACCACGAGCTGCCCGTCGGTGATGGAGATCAGGTTGGTCGGGATATAGGCACTGAGGTTGCCCGCGTCGGTCTCTGCGATCGGCAGTGCGGTGAGCGAGCCGCCGCCCTCGGCGGGGGAAAGTTTCGCCGCTCGTTCCAGCAATCGCGCGTGCAGGTGGAAGACGTCGCCCGGATAGGCCTCGCGCCCGGGCGGCTGGCGGGTCAGCAGCGCGATCTCGCGGTGGGTGGCGGCGTGGCGGGTCAGGTCGTCGATCACGATCAGCGCGTGGCCGCCGCGGTCGCGGAAATACTCGGCGATGGTCATGCCGGCAGCGGGCGCGATCCATTGCAGCCCTGGCGTGGCGGCGGCCGAGGCGACGACGAAGATCGTCCGCTCCGGCGCGCCATGCGCGCGCACCGCCGCCAGCGCCCGGGCCACGGCGGCGGATTTCTCGCCCACCGCGACATAGACGCAGATCATGTCGGAGGATTTCTGCGCGATCATGGCATCGACCGCGATCGCGGTCTTGCCGGTGGCACGGTCGCCGATGATGAGCTCGCGCTGGCCGCGTCCGAGCGCGAACAGGGCATCGATGCCCAGGATGCCGGTCTGCACCGGTTCGGTCACCAGGTCGCGGGCGATGATCGCCGGCGCCGGGCGGTCGATCGGTTCGTGCGCCGTCGCCGCGATCGGCGGGCCGTCGTCGAGTGGTCGGCCGAGCGGATCGATCACCCGGCCCAGCAGCCCGGGGCCGACCGGCGTGCGCACGACCTCCCCGGTGCCGCGCAGGATGTCGCCGGCGGCCACGCCCGCAGCCGGGTCGAGCAGCACGCAGCCGAGCAGGTCGGCGTCCAGGGTGTGGACGAAGCCGAGCGCTCCGTTATCGAAACGAACCAGCTCGTCGAGCCGCGCATCCGCCAGGCCGGAGACGAGCGCAATGCCGTCGCCCACGTGCTCCACCCGCCCGAAGCTCTCCACCGCCGGCGCCAGCCGGGCGGCGGCGACGCGCGCGGCGGCGCGGTCAAGCCAGGATCGGGCCGGCATCGGCGTCATCCAGGCGGAGGTCGTCGCCGATCCGGCCAAGCTCGGCCTGCCAGCTCCGGCGCAGCACGGCGTGCGTGCCCCGCAGCTCGATCCCGGCGAGCAGCGCCGGATCGACGCGGAAGCGCAGCGCCGGTGGCGGATCGAGCCGCGCGGCCAGCCGCGCGCCGCAGGCCGCCTGCTCGTCCGGCGACAGCGGCGCGGCACTCACCACCTCGAGCGGCCCGGCGAGCGCGTGCCGCTGTTCCGGCGGCAGCGCCGCCAGGTCGGCGTCGAGCGTGCCCAGCATCGCCGCGGTCACCGCCGGTCCGGGCACGCCGGCGAGCAGGCGGGCCGCAATCGCCACCGCCAGGGTGCGCGCCTGGGATTCGAGGGCCTCGCGCTGCGCCGCGCGGTCGCGCCGGATCGCCGTGGCGGCTTCGGCGCGAATCCGGCCGACGTCCGCGCGGGCTTCGGCCAGCAGCCGCGTCGTCTCGGCCGCCGCGTGTGCGACTGCCGTCGCGCGCACCTGCTCCGCCTCGGCCGCGCTGCTCGCGATGCGGCGCGCGAGCTCGGCGGCGGCGGCCGCTGCCGCGCTCCGTTGCGCCGCCGCCGCCGCCAGCAGCGCCTCCGCCGCCTGCCGCCGGGCAGTGACGATCGCCGTCACCGGGCGGAACAGGTAGCGTTGCAGCAGCCAGAGCAGAACAAGGACGTTGATCGTCTGCAGGGCCAGGGTAGACCAGTCGAGATGCATCAGTGCACGAACGGGTTGGCGAACAGCAGCAGCAGCGCGATCACTAGGCAGTAGATCGCCATCGTCTCGATCATGGCGAGGCCGACGAACAGGGTGCGCGAGAGCGTGTTGGCCGCTTCCGGCTGGCGGGCGATGGCGTCCATCGCCGCGGCGACGGCGCGGCCCTCGCCCAGCGCGGGGCCGATGGCACCAAAGGAAACCGCCAGTGCGGCACCCAGGATGCTGGCGATCTGGATCAGGTTCATGGCGTGGATTCCCTCGTTGCCTTGTCCGAAGCGTCGACGTCCGGCCCGGCGGGCGCCGGCGGCCCGACGACGGCGCTGATGAACACCATCGCCAGCACGGCGAAGATGTAGGCCTGTACGGTGCCGGTCAGCAGTTCCAGCGCCATCAGCGGCACCGGCACCAGCAAGCCCACCAGCGACAGCACGATGCCGATCACGAACACGCCGCTCATCACGTTGCCGAACAGGCGCACCAGCAGCGAGAAGCTGCGGGTGAGGGTTTCCACCAGATTGAGCGGGATCATCAGCAGGCTCGGTTCGGCGAAGGTGGCCAGGTAGCCGCGCAGGCCGCGCGCGCGGATGCCGAACCAGGGGATGGCGCAGAACACGATCAGCGCCAGCGCTGCGTCGGTTTCCAGATGCGCGGTCGGCGGCTCGATTCCCGGCAACAGGGAGGACCAGTTCGCAGTCAGGATGAACAGGAACAACGTGCCGATCAGCGGCAGGTAGGGCGCCGGATCGGCCCGCATGGTGTCGCGTATCTGCGCCGTGATCGCATCCACCACCAGTTCAAGCGCCGCCTGCCGGGAGGTTGGATGCACCGCCAGCCGGCGGGTCAGCAGCCGGCTGCCCGCGGCGAGCCCCGCCATGATCGCCCAGGTCGTGACCACCGGCGCGGTGATCGCCACCGGCCCGATCCGGAACAGGACAGAAACGGACAGCGGCGAGGCGATCATGGCGCCACCCCGGTCGCGCGGCGCAGCACGAGCCGGCGCGCGACCAGCACGCCGAGCGCGCCGAGCAGCAGCGGCAGCGCGCCCTGCCGCGCCAGCACCACCAGCACCCCGGCAAGCAGCACCAGCCGCAGCGCCTGCAGCGCGATCCCCCGTCCGAGCCCGCGCGGGCGCAAATAGAGCTCGGCATTCCGCCGCAGCAACGCGAAATGCAGCCCGCCGGCGAGCAGTCCCGCGATCAGGCCGCCGCCATCCGCGAGCCCGCTCATTGCCGGTGCATCCAGCGCCAGGCGGCCCAGCAGCCGGCTGCCAGCCCGAGCAGCAGCAGCGGCCCGGTCCAGAAGATGCCGGTGCCGAGCCGGTGGTCGATCCAGCGGCCGACGAACAGCCCGACCAGGGTCGGCAGCACGATGGTCCAGCCCAGCACGCCGATCTGCGCCAGGTAGAAGGCGAAGGACGGCTCGCCCGAGCGCCGCTGGCGGTCGCGGCGCTGGCGCACCGCATGCAGCAGGCGGTCGGGCTCGCCGGTCATGCGGATGTCCCCGCCGGCGCGCGGTCGGGGTAGAGGGCGGCGATGATCCGGCGGATCGCCTGCGTGTGCAGCTTGGTGGCGGCGACCCGAGCGGCGCGTTCGGCCTCGTCCTCCGCCCGGAAGCGCGCGATCACCGCGCGTTCCAGGGCCTCGAGGTCGGCCCCGAGCTGGGCCTGGCGCGTCGCCACCGCCACCTCCCGTCCACCCCGCATGCTGAGCACCCCCTGGCGGACGGCGCAGTAGCCGCGGCGGCCATCGGCGTGCCGCCAGGCCAGCACCGAGGGGGTCAGCACGGTCAGGAAATCGGCGTGCCCGTCGAGGATGCCGAACCCGCCGCTCTCGTCCTCGGCGCGCAGGCTCACCACGTCGGGGTGCTCGGCCACCAGCCGGGTCGGCTCGGTGATCAGCAGCTTCATGCGACAGCCTTTGCCGCCGGGGCGGCCGGCCGCGCTTCGTCGAGCGCGCCGATCATGTAGAGCGCGTTCTCCGGCCACTCGTCGGCGTCCCCGTCCAGGATGGCGCGACAGCCGGCCAGGGTGTCGGCCAGCTTCACCGACCGTCCGGGCAGGCCGGTGAAGGCTTCCGTCACCGCGAAGGGCTGGGTCAGGAAGCGTTGCAGCCGCCGCGCGCGGGCGACGATGCGGCGGTCGCGCGCGCCCAGTTCCTCGACGCCG